>NZ_CP101651.1:0-4800000 GCF_024442335.1 Streptomyces sp. CRCS-T-1
GTCCCATCGCTGCGCGATGTGCAAGCGAACACCCGTGCTGCGCACGGGTGTTGCGCACGGGTGTTGCGCTCACGCTCCGCGTGAGCGCTGGCGGGTGGCTGCGCCACCCGCACACCCTGCTTGCTGCGCAAGCAGGGTGACGGTCCGTCCGCTGCGCTCCCGGACCGGCGGGACTCTGTCCCGCTACCAGGCTTCCGCTTCGCTCCAGCCTGATCGGCGAGTCCGCTGCGCTCCCCCGCCTGACGGTCCTTTCGGCTGCGCCTCCAGTCCCTTTGGGGCCCGCTGGCGCGGGCGGGGCTGGCTATAAGGGGCGGGGGTCGCTCGTTCGTGTGGGTTCTAGTGTAGCGGCTGCATCAGGTTGATGCAGCATGTACCGTTGGCGGAAACACGGGACTCCCACCAACCACTTGGGGCGAGTCTTGAAGGAGGGTACGAATTTGCTGAGCGTCGAAATGCGCCTCAAGGTGCGGGAGGAAATCCAGCGTGAGGTTACTGGATTTACGGCGGAACAGATCCGCGAACGGTTGGTGGCTGCGGGTGGTTTGGAAAGCCGCGAGGGTCACCCGAGGCCACTCAGTACGGAGGAGCTGCGGGTGGTTTGGAAAGCCGCGAGGGTCACCCGAGGCCACTCAGTACGGAGGAGCTGCTGGCGGCGGTTCGGCGGAACGAGTTGCGGCGCATCTGGACCTTGATGGGTGGCACGGCGTGGGACGACTACTCTCCCGAGAGGGATGCGCAGGCGGACCGCTGGCACCAGGCGCTGCGGGACCGTCAGGAAGGTGCGAGCGGTGGGGCAGTGGAGTCTGACTCCGGGCTGATCCGCTATCGGATCGTGGCGCAGCGGACTGACCCGGCGCATCCCGGGGCCTCGGTGGTGACGAACTACACCTATGCGCGGTCCGTTGAGGAGGCCGTGGCGAAGGTGCGCCGGGCGAAGGAGAAGCCGGGTGGCTTGTACGGGGATCAGGGCCTGTACCGCGTGGTGGAGGCCGTCGAGGAGAGCCCGCAGAGCGAGGCGCGTCAACTGCAGGGCGCTCGCGGGCTGTTCCTCACTGCGGTCATGGACGCCGCTGTTGCCGCCCTGGACGATCAGCCAGCATCTGCCCGCCCGGAGTTGATCGAGGTCCTGTCCGAGTTCTTCTTCGACACCGTCCTCACTCGCGCGATCGTCTCCCCCGACAGCGGAGAGGACAACGCTCAGCTGCACGCCCGGGACGGGGAGGTCCTGTCTCGCTTGCTCCTGGCTCACCTCGCCGACCACGGCCTGGACCTGGTGGAGGCGAGCGCCGGCACCGGCGAACTGCACGCCCTGCCCGATCGGCACACGGGTGTTGGTCGGCCTTCCCTTCGTGACGAGGAGAGCGACGCGCCGGCGGAGCTCATCGAGCGCGTCCTCGCCGTGTGCGAGCAGCACTATGCCGCCGTGACCGGCACCACCTCCGAGCAGTGGGACCAGAAGTCGTCCCAGGAGCTCGTGGACATCGCCCTGCGAACCGTGCACCTGGCGGAGCCGGAAACCTACCCGCAGACGCTGGACGCATACCTGCACGAGCACCGGGCGCGGCTGGAGCGGCTGTGGCGCCGCTACGGGCCGGGCGGCATGTTCGCGGGCGAGCTCGTGCTGATCGACCTGCCCGGGTCCTTCGTGCTGTGCGAGAGGATCGAGACGACCCCGCTCTGGCTCGAAGGGATCTGGACGAAGCGCGGCCAGGAGGAAACCGCACTGGAAAGGCTTCACGGCAGCTGGCTGTACGACACGGGAGAGGGGGAAGGGCGATGAGCAGGATTCCACTCAAGAAACACCAGATCGACCAGAAGTCGCGTTTCCGTAAGTGGGTCGGATTCCCTGCAAGATCATCTGTGCCCCCACAGGGTGCCCGTGGCACGATCGTGTCAGCGACCGGCTCCGGAAAAACGATCATGGCCGCCGCGAGTGCACTGGAGTGCTTCCCCGAAGGCCGGATCCTCGTGACCGTGCCGACCCTGGACCTGCTCGTGCAGACCGCCCAGGCGTGGCGGGCCGTGGGGCACCGCTCCCCCATGGTCGCGGTGTGCTCGCTGGAAAACGACCCGGTCCTGAACGAGCTGGGCGTGCGCACCACCACCAACCCCATCCAGCTCGCCCTGTGGGCCGGGCACGGACCGGTCATCGTGTTCGCCACGTACGCCTCTCTCGTGGACCGCGAGGACTTCGACGACCCGACGGGCCAGGGACGCACTCGCGGGCCGCTGGAGGCAGCCCTGACGGGCGGGGAGCGGCTGTACGGCCAGCGCATGGACGGTTTTTCGCTCGCCATCATCGACGAAGCCCACTCAACCGCAGGCGATCTTGGCAGGCCATGGGCGGCGATCCACGACAACGCCCGTATCCCCGCCGACTTCCGGCTGTACCTGACCGCGACCCCGCGCATCCTCGCCGCGCCCCGGCCGCAGAAGGGCACGGACGGTCAGGAGGTGGAGATCGCGACCATGGGCCAGGACTCGGAAACCTACGGCCCGTGGCTGGCTGAGCTCGGGCTGAGCGAGGCGATCGAACGAGCGATCCTCGCCGGGTTCGAGATCGACGTGCTGGAGATCCGCGACCCCTCCCCGGTCCTCGGGGAATCGGAGGAAGCACAGCGGGGCCGACGCCTGGCGCTTCTGCAGACCGCGATCCTGGAGCACGCCGCCGCGCACAACCTCCGTACAGTCATGACTTTCCATCAGAAGGTGGAGGAGGCGGCGGCTTTCGCGGAGAAGATGCCGGAGACGGCCGCGGAGCTGTACGTCAACGACGCCTCCGACGGCGACTTGGCCGCCGCGGGCCGACTCCCCGCATCGTCGATCGACGCGGAGTTCTACGAGCTGGAGGCCGGTCGCCATGTCCCGCCGGACCGCGTGTGGTCGGCATGGCTGTGCGGCGACCACCTGGTGGCCGAACGGCGCGAGGTGCTGCGGCAGTTCGCCAACGGCATCGACGCAGCTGGCCGCCGGGTCCACCGCGCGTTCCTCGCAAGCTGTCGCGTGCTCGGAGAAGGCGTCGACATCACTGGCGAGCGGGGCGTGGAAGCCCTCTGCTTCGCCGACACCCGCGGTTCGCAGGTGGAGATCGTGCAGAACATCGGCCGAGCGCTCAGGCTCAACCGCGACGGCAGCACGAAGATCGCCCGCATCATCGTGCCGGTGTTCCTGGAGTCCGGCGAGGACCCCACTGACATGGTCGCCTCCGCCAGTTTTCGCCCCCTTGTAGCCGTTTTGCAAGGCCTCCGCAGTCATGATGAACGACTTGTCGAGCAGCTCGCCTCCCGGGCCCTGAGTAGCGGGAAGCGCAAGGTGCACGTCCGGCGCGATGAGGACGGCCAGATCATCGGGGCCGGCGGCGCGGGCGATGGCCAGGACGAGGAACAGGACGACACCGACGCCGTTGCAGAGTCGGCCCTGCTCCACTTCTCCAGCCCGCGCGACGCGGCGACCATCGCGGTCTTCCTGCGCACCCGGGTCTACCGGCCGGAGTCCCTGGTGTGGCTGGAGGGCTACCAAGCCCTCATCCACTGGCGGAAGAAGCACCACATCCCCGGCCTCTACGCCGTCCCCTACGACACCGAGGTCGAGGTCGGCGTGACAAAGGCTTTCCCGCTGGGGAGGTGGGTGCACCAGCAGCGAAAGGCACTGCGGGCCGGGGAACTGGAGCCGCGGCGCAAGGAGCTCTTGGACGCTCCCGAGGCCGGGATGATCTGGGAGCCGGGCGAAGAGGCGTGGGAGAACAAACTCGCCGCACTCCGCTCCTACCGGCAGGCCACAGGCCACCTCGCACCCCGCCAGGACCAGGTGTGGGGCGAGAGCGAGGCCGGGGGGCTGGTACCCGTTGGGCAGCACATGGCCAACCTGCGCCGCAAGGGCGGCCTCGGAAAGGACCCCGAGCGGGCGGCGGAGCGCGCGGAGCAGCTGGCGGCGATCGACTCGGACTGGAACTGCCCCTGGCCACTGGCCTGGCAACGCCACTACCGCGTCCTCGCCGACCTCGTCGACGCCGACGGCGCTCTGCCCGACATCGCTCCGGGCGTCCTCTTCGACGGCGACGATATCGGGCGCTGGCTCCAGCGGCAGTCCCAGCCGGCTACTTGGGCGCAGCTGTCGACCGAGCAGCAGGAGCGGCTGTCCAAGCTGGGCATCAAGCCCGCCCAGGCGACGTCTCCGGCCCCTGCGGCTACGCGTGCGACGAAGGGCCCGAGCAAGGCGCAGCAGGCGTTCCAGCGCGGCCTGACGGCTCTCGCGCAGTGGGTGGAACGGGAAGGTGCTCACCGGCCTGTACCCCGCGGCCACAGCGAAGAGATCGCGGTCGACAGCGAGACGGAGCCGGTGGCCGTGAAATTGGGTGTGTGGGTCTCCAACACCAAATCTAGGCGGGACAAGCTCGCCCAGGACCAGCTCGACGCACTGCGGGAGCTGGGCATCGAGTGGGCGTGACGCTCCCATCGGCAAGGTCCGTCCCGTTTGGCAATGATCCGAGGCTGGGTCAGAAGCGCGGGGGCGGGGTGGTGAGGTAGGGAACGAGTTGGGCTTCAAGGTCGGCGATGCGTTTGTCCATGAAGCGGTTGTTCTGGCGGGCGCTGGTCAGGCGTTCTTGGATCTGCTGGTTGTCCTGGGTGAGTTGTCGTACGTGCTGCTTCAGCGTGGTGTTCTCGGTGACGATGCGCTGAAGTGAGCCTTCGGGGAGATCGTGTTCGAGGTCGCGGATCTTGCCGAGGAGTTCTGCGATGCGGGTGCGCTGGGTGCGGATTTCGCGCTGGGCTTGGGTGAGTGCGTCTGCGGCGTTGAGTGCACGTTCCTTCCAGGCGGGCTGTGCGCGGCTGGCGCTGCTGGAGACTCCGGGATGGGGTCTGGTTGTGCGGGTGGCCTGTTCGATCACGGCTCTGGCCTGCTGGTTTTGATAGAGGAAGGTACGTGAGACGCGGGCAGTACGGGCGAGGGCTGCGACGGTGACAGGCGTGTGGTCGCGTGCTGCGGCCGTCAGGGCGGTCTGGAGGCGTTCGAGCATCTCCTGGGTGGCTTGGCGGCGGGCTTGGACGGCCGCGTCGGTGCGGGGGCTCATGGCTGTCCTGTGGTGTCGTCGGGGGCCTGAAGTGCTGCGAGGTCTCGGGCGCGGAAGGCGGTGCTCCGGTGCGGTGGAAGTAGTCCTGGGGGCGCCGCAGGTCGAGGGTGAGGGCTTCGTCGAGGATGCCGAGGGCGGCCAGGGCCTGTTCGAGTCCTTTGATGGCTTTGGCGGTGGGTTCGAAGACGGTGTGGAGGTAGTCGGCGGTGGCGTCGTCGGGGGCGTTCTCGGCTATGGAGCGCCACTGTTCGGCTTTGCGGCGCCAGTAGAGGAGGTCTGCGCCGGAGAGGACGAAGTTGTCGCAGTTCTCGCAGTCGAGTTTCCAGGGGCAGGCTCCGCCGTCGACGACGGGTTGGTAGGTGCAGAATCCGCCGTCGGTGGGGGTGCTGCGGCGGGAGCGGTCCAGGGCCAGGGCGAGGGCTGTCTCGCGGTCGATGGGGGTGGTGTCGCCGGAGAGGAGTTTGCCTGGGTGGGGTGCGCCGGGCCCGGCTACCCAGATGGTGTTCAGGACGTCTTCGAGGTCGCTGTTGGTGATCTTCACGTAGTGCTCGGCCATACGTTCGGAGAGCTGGCCGAGGTAGCGGCGGATGTGGGTGAGCGTGGCGCCGGCGCGCAGCAGGTTGGTGGCCAGGGTGTGGCGGGCCTGGTGGGCGACGTAGGCGCCGCCGAGGTCGAGGTCGGCGATCCAGGTCTTGAAGCGCTGGTTGAAGTGTCCGTAGGAGATCGGCTGCCGGCCATTGGGGTTGCGGATGCGGGAGGGGAACAGGGCCAGGCCGGGGCGTTCAGCGGCTGTTGGGGTGCGGCCGTAGCGCTTTTCGAAGCGGTGGAGTGTCTTGGTTCGGCGGGCATCGAGGCACTGGTAGACGGGCTCGGGGATGCGGATGCCCTCGTTGTAGTTGCCGACCTTGGTCTGGTCGTGCCACAGCATGGCCAGGCCGCGGTAGCGGCCGATGCAGTCCAGGCGTAGTCCGACGACCTCGCTGCAGCGGCGCCCGGTGGCGACGATGGTCTCCCAGATGTCCCGCAGGCCCCGGTCGTTGAGGTCGAGTTCCTACCTCAGCCACTTAAGGTACCGAAGGGCGGCCATGCTCATCCCGGCCGCAGGACCGCCGGGTTCCTCCAGGTCGGCTACCTGCCGCCGCAGGGCCGGTGTGTCCGCCCCAGGGCGGAACCGGTCTCGGATGGTCTCGTCGGCGCTTTCGCTGGAGGGCTTGCTGATCAGATGCCGAAGAGCGGCATGGGGTCGCCTGCCCTGAACGCGGCACAGCGGGTGCAGGTGCGGCTTTCGGCAGGTGGCTTCCTTCACGTTGCGCCGGCACTCGGCGCAGTGCGGCGCCCGCCACGGGTACGGCACCGCGTCCACGGCCGCCTGGGCCGCCGCCCGGGCCTCAGCGAGCGCGTGTGGGTCGTCCTGGTCATCCAGGAGGCGCAGCGCACGGTGCAGAGCCTCGCGGGCCTTCATGGGGTCGGGTGCGCGGCGGGCCACTGGGGGCACGTGAACTCCAGGGGCGCGGCGGGGAGTCGAGCCGATGACGCCCAGGTGACCCACGTGGCGGTTTCGGCGTCTCCCAGCAGCACCTGGGCCTGCTCGGTCGGTGTCTCCCCGCACGCCGTGGACGGCAGCCGTGGGTGGCCTTGGGCGCGGGAACGCAAGGGCGTTAGGGGCCCTATGAGGTGATGGCGCAGGGCTGGGGTGGCCCACCTGTTCGTAGCACGCAGTCTCCTCGTCGTGCTGCTCCAGGGCGGTGGTCCGGCCACGCTGTGGCCAGGCTGATCACGAAGGTGATCAGCCGGAGGTACGGACGTGTGCCATGGCGGACTCCCCGAGTGTCTCGCCGGTGCCGTCGTTCGGCGCCTTGTATCCAGCGTCACGGCCCGCCCAGGATGCTGAACGGATCTCGCCGTACAAATTCATCAGCTTCCATCACCATCCACTTACGTCTTCTGCGCGATGCCGGTGACCTGCACTTCCTGGCACTCTCTGACACCTGGCCGTCCGGCCGGACCAACGGGTGGCGGCCGAGACGAGGGGGCGGACATGGACAGTGCGCGGGAGGAACTGACCCAGGCACTGCAGGACTTGCACACCAAGGCCGGCAGGCCCAGCTTGCGGACCGTCTCCGAAGCCGCGGCAGCACGAAACGAGGAGTTCCCCGAGACGGTCAGCCACGACACAGTCGGCCAGATGCTGCGCGGCACCGGCGCTGTGCCGCGCTGGAAGGAGCTGGAGCACGTGGTCGTCGTCCTGTCCGACATGGCCTCGGCCGTGCCCGGTTCCCACACCAGCGCGGACTGCGGCACCGTCGTCAGCAGGTTCCTCTTCCTGTGGGAGGCCGCCGACGACAGCTGCTTTCAGAAGAACGCGGACACCGGCGCTCCGGCCGTCATCCCGGAGATGGCCCTGTACGTCGTGCAATCCATCGAGAACCTCTCCGGCGACCAGGACGAGCACGTCCGCGCCATGCGCTATCTCGCCGATATAGGCAATACCCACCACCTCGAAGGCAGGGGCAGGCCCCGACTGTGGGTGGACTGGCTCGCCGCCTTACGCGCCGCCGGCCGCCACGGCACCGCAGACCGCCTGCGCGACACCGCGCTCATGCAACAGGAATTCCGCCTTGTGCACGAACAGCCCCTGGAAGAAGCCGGGCTCACCGAGGACGCCGAACGCGCAGCCGTCTTCTGCACCCTGGACTCCATGTCCACCAATGTGCTGCCGCTCGCCCGGATGGCAGCTCCGGAAGCCATCGCCGTCTGGGGTCTGCAGCGCAGGGGCAACGGCACGCTCTACCCCTGGTCTGACCAGACCTGGGAACGCGGAGGCCCTCGGGACGAACTCCTGACGCAATTCGTCCGCCAGCGTCCCCTGGAAGACGTCACCGACCTCGCATGCGCCATGGATCTGCACGGCATCGAGGTCCACTTCCTCTTGGAGAAGGTGCCCCTGTGGGACCTCGCGACACTCGCCATCGACGCCACACTCCGCGGCGCCACCACCGTGTGCGAGCCCGTACAGCGTCGCCTGTCCGACCTGCTCCGGCGACACTGATCCTGCCTGCCGGGTGGTGGGACGAGGTCCCGCCCAGCCGCAGGTGAGACCAGAACCCGAGCACTCCGCGACCAGATGGCTGTTACTCACTTTCGGGTGACGGCCCGATCCCTTGCGGGGTGGCGCAGCGTGGCAGAGAGATGCCTGACCCCAACGCCCGCACGGCCTGCCCCTCTGTCAGTGCGTCAACATTGCGCAAGGATGATTTAGATGGATGTCGCATCCGAGAGTTACGGAAAATCTGACGACTGGTAACAGGGTCATGTTTTTCCCTCGTCTTCTCCATGGCGTTGACAGGGTGTGCGGGCGGCCAGTCGGCCGTCACCGACACACGGCATCCGACTGCCCGGGCAGCCCGCATGGGGCTCCTCGGGGATGGTGTCCGGACCATAAGGGGAGCTCTTGTCCGCTTCCGGTTTCAGTCACCGCTCGTCGTCTCGCCGCCGTCACCCTCACCGCCGGCGCTCTGGCCTCGGTGGTCACGCTGCCGGCATCCGCCGCCGACCACGCCCGCCCCGAGCGGTCAAAGGCGGAGATCTCCGACATCCAGTACGACTCGCCCGGCCGGGATGCCCGTTCCATCCGCTGTCCGAACCGCGAGTGGGTGGCACGAACACCGGCCGCCGCACCGCCAGCCTCGAGGGCCGGCCCCTGAAAGGGACGAGGACGGCCGCGGCTACACCTTCGACCGCTACCGCCTCGGGCCGTGCCACGGTCCGCATCCACACCGGCCACGGCCGCGACACCGGCAGTGACCTGTACCAGGACCGATGCAACTAAGTCTGGGACAACAGGTCCCGACACCGCCACCCTCCGCAACGACCGCGGACGCCCCATCGACGAGGAATCCTGGGGCAACCACCGTTGCGGCGGCCGCCACCGCCACTGACCCACCACCGCGGGCGTGAACTGAACCGCCCCAGCCACACCCCGACAGGACACACGCACCCGGCCAAGGGGCAATCGAAGGGACAAACGGCTCCATGGGAAAGAAAAAGGCCCGTCCGCACGGCAACGGCCACACGGCGACGCCAGGCCGGAGAGGGTCCAGCCGGTCCAAGCGCGCGTCCGGCAAGCTCGTGCGCATGTACCGCCGCTACCACGCGTGGCGCGCCCCGTTCCCGCTGTGGGCGAGGAGCGTGTGCGACATCCTGTTCTGGGCCGTCATCGCCGCCGCGGCGTACGTGGCAATCGGCAGCCTGTGCGGAGCAATCCTCATCGCGGCTCCCCTTCTCGGGCTCCTCGGACTCGCCTCGAGCAAGGAACACGACGACGGCATCGACTGGAACGACCACCGAATGGGAGGCCAGCCCAAAGACCCCGGACCCAAGATCTGAACCGTGGCTGACCGCGCGGAGCGGCGGTTCCCAACCCCCGCAACCGCCACCCGTACCCGCCATATGACCTTTCGACCGTGACGGGAAGGACTGACATCATGCCGCGAAGCCAGAAGCGCAACATGAAAAACAGAGCCGACGGCGAGAAAGACGAAGGGTGCTGCGCGGGGACGCTCGACACGCTGGCCCACCCGTGCTGCTGCGGCGGCTTGTCGCAGGCGGCCATGCTGCTCGCCGTTCTCCGCCCTTCGCTCACGGCCGCCGGCCACGGCGCTGACCCCGCCGCGCCCCCTCCGGGCGGGCGGCTGTCCGGTGCGATGTACCGGGCCGTACGCCACTACCGCCTCACGGTCAGCCCGACCCGGCCGGCCTGCTGCCCCTACACCCCGACCTGCTCCACTTACGCGGTACGGGCACTCCACCGCTACGGCGCGCTGCGCGGCGGCCGGCTGATCCTGGCGCGTCTGCTGCGCTGCCGGCCCGGTGCCGCCCGCCGCCGGGGCTTTCGCGACCCGGTGCCGCCGGGGCCGCAGCGGACTGCGCGCAGCCGCCCCGGAATCTGAGGCCCGAGAGCGCAGACGTCCCCGGTGGGCGCGGAACGGCTCGGGGGCCGGCGACGTCGCGGTGGTCGGGCCGCGGCCGCGCACAACGGGGCGCCCCCGGTCCTGCTTGGATGAACGCGTGATCGACTCTGAAGACCGTGAGCAGCAGGCGGCGGTCAGCCGCCTGCTGCTGTACTACCTCAACGGCCCCCTGGCCGAGGGCTGCCGGCTTCGCGGGGTTCTGCCCGCGCCCGGCGCCGTCCGGATTGCCGTCCATGCCGGGGACGACGAGGACGGCGTCACCCTCCTGTACGAGATCCCCCACGACACCGTTGCCCCGTACTACATCCCGGGCATCCTGCGCACGGTGCTGGCGGGCACTCAGATCTACGGGACGAGCGACATCAGCGAAGCCATGGGGATGACCGTCATCCGCCTCCACCCCGAGGAGATCACCCCCGATCCGGAAAGCGAGTACGGCCAGACCCTCACCGTCGTACGCGCCCTGTCCGGCCCCGGCGACGAGGAGAACCCCTTCCTCATTGGATTCCTGATGCGGGGCCACCACCTGCTGCGCCTGTACGTGCAGCGTCCCGGCCGCCCAGGAGTCATCGGCGTCGACGTTCGCCTCACCGACATGACCACCGCCCTGATCGCTTCCCTTCCGAGCCTCATCGAAGAAACGCAGCACCAGAAGCCCTCTCCGGACGACCCACTCTGCGACCTCCTCGTGGACCTGACCAACTGGTAGAACACCTGCCTCCCAACCCGGTCGGCGAGGCGGGCGCGGAAAGACGGCGTCCCGCCGAGGAAGAACCCCGGCGGGACGCATCAGCCACCGGCTCGTGCCAGCTGCCGCCTGCGGTGGCCGACTTCAACACAGCGCACTCGGAATCCCACCACGGAATATCCTTGCGGATTTCTGTCAGCCGGCGGCCCGAACACACCTGAGGGGCGTCGGGCTCGCCGGCCTGGACTCGGACTCGGCTGGGCAACGTGACGTCGCTGTGCGATCACTCCTCGCTGGCGGCGCCGTGGAAGGGGCCAGGTCGCGGTGCCAGGTCGTGCGTCGGCGTGAGTGGTGCTGGTTCTATCGGCGGCAGAATGATCGGATGCAGCAGCGCGCCGGCCTCACAGTGCGGCAACCACGTGAGCGACGAGGAGGATGCCCATCACCGCCACGAACGCCGGGATCGCCAGTAGGAAGACCATGATGAGCGTGTTCAGGAGGCTGACGCCCGCCCTTGCGTCCCCGGGCCGCGCAGGGTCGTAGGTGACCTCGATCGGGTCCGTGCCACTGCCGGCTGTCTGATACGTGTGGCTCTGGCCGGTGGCTGTCGCGTACGTGTACACCCGCCGCTTGTTGGTGTAGTGCGAGAACTGGGCCACTACCGTGATGCCACGCCGTTTCAGTCGCCAGTCGTCCACGTTCGCCCGGGCCCCGGCATAGACCATGAAACACCCGGCGTACAGCGCGACCGAACCGCCGAGCAGTGCGGCCACCTGTCCCCCGCCCCCGAAGACGCCCACGGCCGCCACCAGCCCGGCATAGAACAGGGCAGCCACCGCGTTGAGTGTTCTGCGGGTCGGGTCGGGCTGCGCGTTCATCTGCTGGTCCTGCCGGTGGTGGGTCGTGTCGCCGCCGTATGCGTGGTGCGGGACGGTGGGGACGGACAGGCTGAATCCTTTCCCGTCCTCGCGGGTTGCAGTCGGCGTCGTCTAAGGCTGGTGCAGTGGGATGCCTCTCTCGGTGATTCGGCGGCACGTCGGAATTCCGGACGGGCCTTTCGCGGCGGTGCGGTGAGCGGGCTTCACCGGTAGTTGAGTTCGGCGAGTTCGGTGGCGAGTTTCTTGGGCATGGCCGTGTGGCCGAGCAGGGGCAGGGCGATGTTGCGGGCAGCGCGAGCCATGGCGTTGCGGGTGGTGGCTATGCGGGTCATCCGGTCGGTGAAGGCGACCACGCGCTGGGCAATGGGGCGGCGTTGTGCCTCGTAGCCGTCGAGCTGTCCGGTGGCGAATGCCCGGCCGAGGGCGTAGCCGTCCTGGATGCCGGTGTTCATTCCCTGGCCGCCGGCGGGGCTGTGCACGTGCGCGGCGTCGCCGGCCAGCAGCAGGCGGCCGGCCCGGTAGTGGTCGGCGACCCGGTGGTGCACCCGGAAGCGGGAGGACCAGGTGTGGCCGGTGACCTTGGCCTGGCCGGGAGCGCGTTCGTCCAGCAACTTCTGGATGAAGGTGGTTTCGGGGCTTGCCGGAGCGTTGTCCACGGTGGCGACCACCCGGTAGCGGCCGCCGGGCAGCGGGGCGACGACGGTGAGTCCTGCGGTGCCGAAGGTGAGTGAGACCTCGCTGGGGCCCGGGGCCCAGTCCATGACGACGTCGGCGAGCACGAAGGACTCGGCGTAGGCGCTGCCGGTGAAGGCGATGCCCGCCGCTCCGCGCACGGTGCTGTGCATGCCGTCGGCGCCGACGGCGTACGCGGCGCTGAGCGTCTCGCCGGTGGCCATGGTGAGCCTCACGCCGTTGTCGTCCTGGACGGCCGATGTGACCTCGTAGGGGCGGTGCACGTCGCCGCCGAGCGCGCGCAGCCGGTCCAGCAGCACGCTCTCGGTCTCGTACTGAGGGACCATCAGCGTGTACGGGTGGGCCGTGGCCAGCTGGTCGAACGGGACGGTGAGCAGTCGGCGGGCGCCGTCGCGCACGGCGAAGCGGGTGATCTGGATGCCACGCGCGATGAGCTCCTGGGAGGCTCCCAACTCGTCCAGGACCTCCAGGGTGCGGGCATGCACGACGGCGGCTCGCGAGGTGTTCGCGCCCTCGGCCAGCCGGTCCAGGACGACGAAGTCGATGCCGGCGGACGCGAGGGTCACGGCAAGCGCGAGGCCCGTCGGGCCGCCGCCGACGATGGCGACCTCGGTGCGGGCCGGGAGTGCGGTGGTGTTCATGGCCAAGCCTTCCGATCTGGGTCCAGGACGCATGTCAACAGATGTTGGCCAACGAGTGTTTGCCAACATCTGTTGACATGATGCTCGGGCTCCCGCTGGAAAGTCAACACGTGTTGGCCTACAGTTGTTGGCATGACGCACGGCGCCGAGACCACCAGCACAGACAAGCGTTCCGACCGCACCAAGGCCGCGATCCTGCGCGCCGCACGTGAGCGGTTCGCGGAGCAGGGCTACGAACGCACCACGATCCGCGCCGTCGCCTCCGACGCCGGCATCGACCCCTCGATGGTCATGCGCTACTTCGGCAACAAGGCCCGGCTCTTCGACGCGACACTCACCATCGATCTGCGACTGCCGGACCTCACGGACGTCCCGGCCAACGAGCTGGCACAGACCCTGGTGCGACACTTCCTCGAACGCTGGGAAGACGACCCGGCCGACGACGCACTGCTGGTCCTGCTGCGCTCGGCCGTCACCAACGAGCAGGCCGCGGCCCGGATGCACGAGATCTTCGCCGCCCAGGTCGCGCCTGCACTGGCCGCCGCCCTCGGACCGGAGCCCGCCGCACATCGGGCCGGCCTGGTCTCCGCACAGCTCCTCGGCCTCGGACTCACCCGCTACCTCCTGCGCCTCCCGGCCGTGACCGCCCTGACCAGGCAAGAGATCGAAAGCGGCCTCGCCCCGGCCATCCAGTCCGTCCTCGACCCGGCCGCCTCCTAGGCCCCGCCCTCCCCAGCAACGGCCTCGAGGCACGGCATGGTCCCATCGCCCATCCGGTGATCCCGCCGCCGGATCGCCGGATACAAGCCGGGCTCAGGGGACCCTGAGACCGGGGAAGCGTCCGGCGGATCACGCCGACCGAAATGCCCCGTCACAACTGGCGATCACTGCTCGGCCAGGGGCCTGGATTCAGTAATCGAGATCCAGGTAGTCGATGTCATTGATGGCCACGTCCGACAGCCCCATCGCGCGGACACCGCCGTCCTGGAAATACACGTCCTTGAATCCGTCGGCGATGATTCCGCGCATCTCCTGGTCGCTCGCCCCGGTGTCGCGGGCGTCGAACAGGCGCTGCGCGTAGGCCGGGGGGAGGTGCACCGTCAGGCGGCGGAAGCGTCCGTCGTCGGTCGTTCCGACCGGCGCGGTGTAGCCGAACCGGGCCCTCGTCTCCACCGTGATCCCGCCCGTGGAAGCCGCCTGCCGCTGCCGGCGCTTGCGCACCTGCGGCTGCCAGCGGGCCCGCACCGCTTCGTCGATCCTCGCCGCGACGTCGGGCCGGGCGTGCTTGCGGGCACCGCGGCGGTAGCGGTTGACGGAGTCGGCGGTGACGCCGATCTCCCGGGCGACGGCTTTCGCGCTGCCCAACTGCCGGATCAGGTAGCCGATCCGGCCCTTGAGCGTCTTCGGGGGCTCGCGGGTGAAGCCCTCCCGCGCGGCCCGCTCGATCGCGTCCTCGATCTCACCCACCATTTACTCGCCCTCGTCCAGAACAGCGTCGCCGCCCTTGATGTGGCGGGCCGGGTTGAGGCCCTTCTCCATCAGGTCGACCGCCCACAGCACCGTCTGGACGCCCTCCAGCTTGGCCAGGCCCGGCGTGGGGCCCAGGCGGAAGCCACCGGGTTTCGGCTTGCCGGAGGCGTCGTACGGCAGGAAGTCCAGCGGACTCTCGCCCGGCGAGGGGTACACGACGCAGTCGGACAGCACAGCCAGCGGATACAGACCGGTCATCACCGCCATATTGCGCAGCTTGCGGTGCATGTTGACCCGGGCCTTGGAGATCACGGCGGCGCGGATGTCGGGGCGCCAGGTCGGCCGCTCCAGTGCCGGCCACCGCTCGCCCTGCTTGTAAGACCTGCCCTGAGGGCGCTCGCGCAGCTTGCCGACGCCGCCCTTCACCGTCGCCTTGACGGCGGCGAGCACGGCGGCCAGGGCCGGGTCGGTGTCCCTGTGCCCCTCCATCGCCGCCAGGAACTCCGCGTCCGTCGAGTCCTTCGTGACGCCGAGGTCGGCGAGGGTGTCGAGGTAGGCAGTCCGCAGGCGGTCGTGCCACGGGTCCAGGTAAGCCCCGGTCTCACGGCGCAGGTACGCCTCCAGCGGCCGGACGTCGTAGCCGAGCTCCTGGGCGTAGGCGACGGTGTGTGTCTGGTACCAGGCCGGGCCCGTCGGACGTTCGCCGGTCGGCGTGAACGGGCTGGGCAGGCGCGGGTCCAGCTCCACGTGGGACAGGTCGACCAGCCAGGAACCCGGGATCTTCGGGTTGAACTTCGGGGCGTGGAAGTGGTCCGGGGCGGACAGGCCGACGACCAGACGGGACGCGGCCGCCAGGAACGCGGTGTTCAGGTCCAGGCCGACCGCGTACGGCAGATGGCACTCCTCATCGCTCAGCAGGTCCACCGGCCGCACCCACTGGTATGCCTCCTCGTTCAGGAACCCGCCGCTCCAGCCGGAGTTGACGACCACGGGGTGCTCGGAGGTGGCCTCCGGCGGCGCCGGGTCCATCGGCTCCGTCCCCAGGCTGCCCGGATTGTGGCCGGGCACCCAGTTCCCGGTCGCTTCGTCGCGCTCGGCGCGCGTGGGCGGGCGCAGCGCCGTCATCAGCTCCAGCCCGGAGACGGCCGTCGACCCGCGCGGGGTGATGACCCGCTGCGCGTACACCCCGAGAACGCGGGCGATGTCGGCCGGCTCCATCTCCGCGACGCCGGGCCAGGACCGCTCATCGAGGGCGTCCCAGGACAGGATCGCCAGCTGCACGCACTGCCGCTGCCTGCCCTGTGCCTTGCGGTAGATCCGCGCCCAAGGGCCGAACCCGCGCTGTGTGAGCTGCCACTTCGCGCGTCCCACCTCCTTGACGACCGGATGGTCGGACGGCAGGCGCAGCGAGCGGCGCTGCTCGTGGCCTTCGAGGCGCTCGGGGAGCCCGAGCTTCACGGCGGCTGCGGCGGTCAGCACGATGAGCGGATCGGAGTCCTTTCCGTAGCGGTGCAGCTTTGCCGCACCCAGGCCGGACTCACCCAGCGTCCACTCCACCAACTCCGGGATCGTGCGCGCGGGGCAGTCGAGCACGATGCCGTTGACGCCGTAGGCGGAACCGTCACCGTCCAGTACCGCGAGCGGACCGTGCGGGAAGCGCGGGTCGACGGCGGGTGCGGCGGGCGAGGCGGCCTGCTTCGCGGCCGGACGGTGTGACGTCGCCGGGCGGGCGGCCGGACGCTTCGGCGTGGCCGGGCCGGAGAGGGTGTCGTGTGCCGGGGGCCGGGGCGCCCGTTGCGGGCCGGTGGCCTCGTGGTCGGGGTGTGGGGCGGGGGCGGGGTAGCGGCGGGCGAGTCCTTCCAGGAGGCGGCGGTAGGCCTCCAGGCGCTCCGCCTTGGGTTCGGCGCGGCCGGCTTCCCAGGCGACGATACTCGGCACACGCACGCCCAACGCCTGGGCGACGGCGGCCTGGGTGAGGCCGGCCGCCTCGCGCAGCCGTACCCGTTCGGCGGGAACAGGCAGCACCGTGCCGTCGTCGACGGCGGCCAGCAGTGAGTCGATCGCGGTGAACAGCTGTGGCGGCTGGTTCGTCATCTGCGGTTCTTCCTCGTTCATCGCACCCCCTGGCGGATCTCTTCGAGCCGCGTCATCAGCCTCTGGTAGCGCTGCGAGGCGGCCTGGGAGGAGTTCAAGCCTTGGTGCTGGGCGATCTGCCGCCAGTCCATGCCGCAGCGCCGGGCCTCGATGACCACCTGCGTCTCCAGCCGGTCCAACTGCTCACGCAGCCCCTCGAACAAGCCCAGGGCGGCGCCCACATCGTCCGGGAGCACACTCGGCCTGCCGTGATCGTTCTGCTCGCCGGTGGCCGCCAGCAGTCGTCCCACCAGCGATGCGTCCTGCTCGACCCGGTGCGCGACCGTGGTTTCGTCACGGGCGGGGGCCAGCAGGGACAGGCGGTCGCGGGCCTGCTGCTGGGAATCACGTGCCATGCCGGCAGCCTACTTCAGTCTGGCAACGAAACAACGTTTCATTGTTTCATTTCCCGGGAGGTGGGAGCGGACATGCCAGCTCCGTACCGTCTGCGCGTCCACGGCCACTGCGAAGGGCGCACGGCCCTTCGTGCGCAGCGTCTTGCGAGGCGGGCAGCGCCGGGCGGCGGGTACGCAACGCCCAGCCGACTGCCCCCACTCCTACTCAGCGGCGCTGCGCCCCGGGAGCAGCGTTCCCACCGCGCGTTCCACCTCCGCGATGCGGTCCGCGAGGGCCGTCATGTCGGGTTCGGTGTCGGGGCTGTTGCGCAGGAGCAGTTTGATCTCGGTGAGTTGCTGGGTGATCTCGGTGAGGCGGTCGGTGTCCGTGCCGGTGGCGCGCATCGCCAGTTGGCGGGTTTTGCGGTGCAGATCGAGGAAGACGGTGACCTTGGTGCGCAGGACCCAGGGGTCGACGGGTTTGGCGATGAAGTCGGCGGCGCCGATGGCGTATCCGCGATAGGCGTAGTCGGCGCCGCGGTCGGTGCCGGTCACCAGGATGATGGGGACGTCTTTGGTCTGGTCGAGGCGTTTGATGTTGGCGGCGGTCTCGAAGCCGTCCATGCCGGGCATGCGGACGTCGAGGAGGACGACGGCGAACTCCTGGCGCAGCATGGCTTTGAGGGCTTGCTCTCCGGAGCGGGCTCGGACCAGGTGCTGGTGGAGCGGTCCGAGTACGGCTTCGAAGGCGATGAGGTTCTCCTCCATGTCGTCGACGATGAGGATGCTGCACGGGTTGGCCAGGTTGGTGTTCATCGTGCGTCCTCGGGCGGATCATCGGCGGCGTCGGCGCTGGCCGGGTCCGGTGCGGGCTGCGGATCGGTGGGCGGGTCGAGTACGTCGCAGATGGCGGAGAGCAGGCGGTCGATGTTGACCGGCTTGGGGACGTAGTCGTTGGCTCCGCTGTCGATGGCCTTGTCGCGGTCCTGGGGCATGGCCTTGGCGGTGAGGGCGATGATCGGCAGGTGGGCGAGGCGGGGGGTGTCCCGGATGGTGCGGATGGTCTCGTAGCCGTCCATCTCGGGCATCATGATGTCCATCAGGACCAGGGAGACGTCGGAGGCGCGTTCCAGGACCTCCAGGCCCTCTCGGCCGTTCTCCGCGTACCGCACGGTGATGCCGACACGGCCCAGTGCGTGCGTGAGGGCGAAGACGTTGCGGATGTCGTCGTCGACGATGAGGATGCG
This sequence comes from Streptomyces sp. CRCS-T-1, assembly GCF_024442335.1. Taxonomy (NCBI): domain Bacteria; kingdom Bacillati; phylum Actinomycetota; class Actinomycetes; order Kitasatosporales; family Streptomycetaceae; genus Streptomyces; species Streptomyces sp. CRCS-T-1. Next base: position 18,127 of record NZ_CP101651.1, read on the forward strand.
GCGGCCCGCCAGGACGCGGCCGGGGCGGCCGCTGAGCCATTCCTTGAGACGGGTGGTCTCCGGCCAGGTGTCCTCGCGGCCGTTGGCGGGTTCGGCGGTCTGGCCGTCGCCGGTCAGGTCTTCGGGGAGGTGGTCCGGGGACGCGGTGCCGGGCTGGAGGGATTCCGTGGTGTCGAGCATGTGCTCGGGTGAGGTGTCCGCGGTGGCATCCGGCGGCGGTGCGGTCTGCGGGGGCAGGGCGGGTGCGGTGCCGACGGTGCGCAGGTCCGCGGGGCCCTGCACCGCCGTGGCGCCGGGGTGGAGCGCGGGGATGTAGAGGGTGAAGCGGGAGCCCACGCCCGGCTCGCTCTCGGCGACGATCTTGCCGCCGAGCATTCCGGCGATCTCCCGGCTGATGGAGAGGCCGAGGCCGGTGCCGCCGTACTTGCGGTTGGTGGTGCCCTCGGACTGCTGGAACGCCTCGAAGATCATCGGAAGCTTCTCGGTGGCGATGCCGATCCCGGTGTCCTTGACGGAGAAGGCGATGACGGCATCGGCGTTCTTGAGTGTCTCCTCGGTGAAGTGCATGCCCAGCACCCGGCTGACACGCAGCTCGACATGGCCGTCGTGGGTGAACTTCACCGCGTTGGAGAGCAGGTTGCGCAGTACCTGCTGGAGGCGCTGTTCGTCGGAGTACAGCTCGGCCGGTACGTCCTTCTCGACCGCGATCTCGAAGCCCAGCCCTCGGTCGATGGTCAACGGCCGGAATGTCGCGTGGACGTAGTCGAGCAGTTTGATCAGCGGGAGGGTCTTGGGGCGTACGTCCATCCGGCCGGCCTCGATCTTCGACAGGTCGAGGATGTCGCTGATCAGCTGGAGAAGGTCCGAGCCTGAGCGGTAGATGGTGGTCGCGAACTGCACTTCCTGTTCGGCCAGGTGGCCGTCGGGGTTGTCGGCGAGAAGACGGGCGAGGATCAGCAGGGAGTTCAGCGGTGTGCGCAGTTCGTGCGACATGTTCGCCAGGAACTCCGACTTGTACTGCGAGGCGGTCGCGAGGAGTGCGGCCTTCTCCTCGAGTTCGGCGTTGGAGCGCTGCAGTTCGTCGGACCGCTCGCGCAACTCGGAGGTGAGGCGCTGGGACTCCGACAGCAGCGACTCCGTACGGGAGTTGGCGATGATCGTGTTGGTCGAGACGCCGATCGTGTTGACGAACTGGTCGATGAAGGCCAGGTGCACATCGTTGAACCTGCTCAGCGAGGCCAGTTCGATCACCCCGAGCACCTGGTCCTCGAAGAGGATCGGCAGGATGACGATGCTGGCCGGACGGGACGTGCCGAGGCCGGAGTTGATGGTGATGTAGTCGGGCGGGACGTCCGTGATGAGGATGCGTTTCTTCTCCTGCGCGGCCTGTGCGATGAGCCCGCGGCCCGGGGTGCCGCTGCCGGGCAGCGGGCTGCCCCCGCCTGTCTGGTCGGTGCCGTACCCGGCGATGAACTGCAGGCCCTCGCCGGGCGGTGCTCCCGCCTCGGCCAGGAAGAACGCTCCGAACTGCGCGTTCACCAGCGGCGTCAGCTCACGCAGGATCAGGTCGGCGACCTCCACCAGGTCGCGGTGACCCTGCATCAGCGCCGCCATGCGGGTCAGGTTCGACTCCAGCCAGTCCTTGGCGCGGGTGGTCTCGCGGAGGTTGGAGACCATGAGGTTGATGTTGTCCTTCAGCTCGGCGACCTCGCCCTGTGCCTCGACCGTGATGGCGCGGGACATGTCGCCCTGGGTGACCGCGCTGGCCACTTCCGCGATCGCCCGGACCTGAGTGGTGAGATTCAGCGCCAGCTCGTTGACGTTCGTCGTCAGGCGCTTCCACGTGCCATAGACACCCTCGACCCGCGCCTGGCCGCCGAGCTGCCCCTCGCTGCCGACCTCGCGGGCCACGCGGGTGACCTCGGAGGAGAACGAGGAGAGCGTGTCGACCATCGTGTTGATGGTGGTCTTCAGCTCCAGGATCTCGCCGCGCGCGTCCACGTCGATCTTCTTCGACAGATCGCCCTGGGCGACGGCCGTGGCGACCTGGGCGATGTTGCGGACCTGCGAGGTCAGGTTGTAGGCCATGAAGTTGACGTTGTCCGTGAGGTCCTTCCACACCCCCGACGCCCCGCGGACCTGCGCCCGGCCTCCCAGACGGCCCTCCGTGCCGACCTCGCGGGCGACCCGGGTGACCTCGTCGGCGAACGCCCGCAGCTGGTCGACCATCGTGTTCACGGTCTCCTTGAGCTGCAGGATCTCGCCCCGCGCGTCCACCGTGATCTTCTGACTCAGATCGCCGGTGGCGACGGACGTCGTCACCTGGGCGATGTTGCGGACCTGCGAGGTCAGGTTCGACGCCATGAAGTTGACGTTGTCCGTCAGCTCCTTCCACACCCCCGACACCCCGCGGACCTGCGCCTGACCGCCCAGATTGCCCTCGGTGCCGACCTCGCGGGCCACGCGGGTGACCTCGCCCGCGAACGCCGACAGCTGGTCGACCATCGTGTTGATCGTCGACTTCAGCTCCAGGATCTCGCCCTTGGCCTCCACCGTGATCGTCTTGCCCAGATCGCCCTGCGCGACCGCCGTCGCCACCTGGGCGATGTTGCGGACCTGCGAGGTCAGGTTGTCCGCCATGAAGTTGACGTTCTCGGTGAGGTCCTTCCACACTCCCGACACCCCGCGGACCTGGGCCCGGCCCCCCAGACGGCCCTCCGTGCCGACCTCGCGGGCGACCCGGGTGACCTCGCCCGCGAACGCCGACAGCTGGTCGACCATCGTGTTCACCGTCAGCTTGAGCTGCAGGATCTCGCCCCGCGCGTCCACCGTGATCTTCTGACTCAGATCGCCGGTGGCGACCGCCGTGGTCACCTGGGCGATGTTGCGGACCTGGGACGTCAGGTTCGACGCCATGAAGTTGACGTTGTCCGTGAGGTCCTTCCACACCCCGGACACGCCCGGCACCTGTGCCCGGCCGCCCAGCTGCCCTTCCGTGCCGACCTCGCGGGAGACCCGGGTGACCTCGTCGGCGAACGCCCGCAGCTGGTCGACCATCGTGTTCACGGTGAGCTTCAGCTCCAGCAGCTCGCCGGTCGCCTCCACCGTGACCTGCCGGGTCAGATCACCGCGGGCGACGGCCGTGGTCACCACCGCGATGTCGCGTACCTGTGCGGTCAGCCGGGACGCCATCGTGTTGACCGCCTCGGTCACATAGCGCCAGTCGCCGGCCAGACCCTGCACCGTGGCGCGCCCCCCGAGACGGCCCTCCGTACCGACCTCCCGGGAGACCCGGGTCAGCTCGCCCGTGAACAGCGACAGCTGCTCCACCATGCGGTTCACCCCGCGCCCCAGGCGCCGCAGGTCACCGCGGAGCTGGCGTCTGCCGTCGTGGAGCTCGGCGCGCTGCGTCAGATCACCGTCGGCGACCGCGTCCAGGACGCGCGTGGCATTGACGATCGGGACGGACATGGCCTCCAGCAGCGCGTTGGCCGCGTCCACGCTCGTCGTCCAGCCACCGGAGCCGGGACTCGCCGCCAGCCGCTCGTCCAGCCGTCCCTGCCGGGCCACCTCGCGGCGTACTCGCTCCAGCTCCGAAGCCAGGTGCGCGTTCCGCGTGGTGATCTGGTCGAACACGCCCGCCAGGTCCGCGAGGATCCCCTCGGGCGCGCTACCCATGCGTACGGTGAAATCGCCGTCACACAGAGAGTTCATGGCTGCCAGCAGCGGACGCAGTTCGGCGACATGGACCCACTCACCCCCCGGACCGGGCGCAGGCCGTCCCGCGTCCGCGGAACCGGTCGCAGCGGGCTGCCGCTCCCCGGATTCCGGCTCATTGGAAACGAGTTCAGAGCGAGCGACAGAATCCATGACAACACACTTCTCTTGGCACAAAATATGACCACTCACCATTTAGGCTACATTCGACCTGTAGTCGTCCGCAGTGAGCTGGGCAGGGGTCGCCGTGAGGCCACAAGCGGGGTCGCAGACAGCACGGTCCTTGGGTCCGCGCTCCACGGCAGCGGCAAGAATGCATGTACCCGCCAACGAACTCGCGGCCTCGGCGGCACGGAAGTTCGTGCGTGCCGTGCTCACCGAACGGACCGCGCCCCACTCCCCCGCAGCGCCCACGATCAGTGACCGGTGCGTCGACGATGCCGTGCTCCTGGCCTGCGAACTCGTCACCAACGCCGCCGCACACGCCGGGTCCGGCCTCGAAGTGGCCTGTCACCTCGAGGTCGGGACCGCGCAGGCCGGCTCCGGGGCCGGCTGGGTGGGTGTCGTGGTCGAAGTGCTGGAGCACGGCCCCGCCCGCCGCCCCGGCGGCACCACAAGCCCGCACAGCCCCGTGCACGGCTACCGCCGGCAGCTGATGCACACACTGGCCGAATCCTGGGGCGTGACCTGCCGGCGCACCGGGAAGGCCACCTGGGTCCGTTTGGAGTGCGCCACGGCGGCGCCCCCGCTCGCCGGCACCGAGCACCGTATCGCCGGGCTCCCGGTCGAGATCGCCCGCCGCCCGCCGCCTCCCCCGGAGCCCGTCCTGCCGCGCGGACACCCCGGTCACCGGGCCCAGTGGGCCGAACGCGAGGGGCAGTGGTTCCTCGCCGAGGCAGGAGAGCTGCTCGCCGGACAGCTCGACGAGGACATGGTCGCCGCCCTCACCGGACAGCTCCTGGTCCCCAGACTCGCCGACTGGTGCGGCATATGGCTCACCACCGAGCACACGGGCCTACGGCTCTCCCGTGTCTGGCACACCGACGAACAGCACATCCGCGCCCTCCGCCGGTCCCTGGAGAAGGACCCCCCGAGCGCCGCCCTCAGCACGACCGGGCTCCCCTGGCCCTGGCCCGAATCCGAGTCCACCCACAACTCGGGCGGCTCGGCCCTGGCCTTCCCCCTCGTCGCCGGCGGCCGCTACCACGGCACGCTCGTCATCGGCCAGGCCGGACAACCCGAACTCACCGACACCGTCGTACGGCTCGTCGAGGACGTCGCCCGCCGCACAGCCCAGGCGGTGGTCACCGCCCGCCACTACACCCGCCAGGCAACCATCAGCCGTACGCTCCAGCGCCGGCAGCTGCCCACCTCGCTCGCCGCCATCCCCGGCGTCGACACGGCGATCGTCTACGAGCCCTGGGCCGAAGGCCAGGACGTCGGCGGTGACTTCTACGACCTTTTCCCCATGGGCGGGCAGCGGTGGTGCTTTCTCCTCGGCGATGTCTCCGGGCACGACATGGAGGCCATGTCCGTCACCGGTCTCGCCCGCCATCTCGTACGGCTGCTCGCGCGCGAGGGGCACGGCGTGGAAGCGCTGCTCAACCGTCTCAACCACGCGATGGCCGAGGAAGCCGCCGAATCGACCGTGCCCCGCGGCGAACACGAAGGCCCCCGCCTGCTCAGCCTGCTCTACGGCGAACTCGAACCGGACGCCGACACCGGCAGCACCCGGTGCACCATCGCCAGTGCCGGGCACCCACCGCCCCTACGTCTGACGACCGACGGCACCGTCACATCAGCGGCCCATCCTCAGATACTCCTCGGCGTCGAGGAACACACCAACTACCACGCCGACACCATCACCCTGACACCTGGCGAAACGCTGCTCTGTGTCACCGACGGCGTGACCGAACGCCGCAACGGCACCCGACAACTGGACGACAACAACGGCCTCGCCCGCATCCTCGCCACCTGCACCGGGCTCGGGGCCAAGGCCATCGCCGAGCGCATCCGCCAGACCGCCCACGACTTCAGCACTCAGCCCCTCGCCGACGACCTCGCCATCCTCGTGCTCGAAGCGGTGCCGGTGCTCAGGAGCGTTGGCACCATCACGACCAGCCACCCTCTGGAGCCGCCCTCGTAGCGGCTCCCGCGGCGACTCCGCCTACGCCACCGGCTACTTCACTCGCGCACAGGACCATGCGGACATGCCCTGCAGCTCCGCCAGCCGCCTGGCCACAGTGATCTGCTCCTTGCGGGTGGCCAGGTCGGCGCGTGGGGCGAACTTCCGTCCTCCCGCTGCCACCCAGCTCGACTGGGTGAACTGCAGGCCGCCGTAGTGGCCGTTGCCGGTGTTGGCCTTCCAGTTGCCGCCGGACTCGCACGCGGCGATGGCGTCCCAGTCAGGGCCGAACCGCGCGGACGGCTGGGCTTCCGCACTGGTGGCGACGCCCAGTATGACGGCGGCCGCGAAGAGTACGAATGCCGTACTCGTCCTACGGCGGCGACCGTCGCGCGTTCTGATCATTTCAACGCTCTGTGACGAAATCATATGTAGACGGTTGCACCGCGTCACATATGTGGCGAATTGAGAACATGAACTCCTACGCCAAAAGAAGGCAGGTCCGCTCCGGCCTCCTTACCGTCCACCGAATTGCCGTGCGGGCGACTGCTCTACCCTCTCCTGCATGGCCGGTGGTGCTTTTTCGGCCTGGCGGGTGACTGAATCAGTCGCCTGCGCCGAGGTGAACCGTCAGGAGGACCGTTGCACCACGATGAGCGGGCGGACCGGCCCGGAAGCCAGGGCGAGCACCAGATCCAACGTGAGTTGGGCACCGTCGGCCGCGCCGACCGGTTCTACGACGAGCAGGTGCTGGACCGGCTCAACCCACGCATGCGGGAGTTCGTGGCCCGCCAGGAGATGTTCTTCCTCGCGACTTCGGACCGTCACGGCGAGTGCGACAGCACCTTCCGGGCCGGCCCGCCCGGCTTTCTCCAGGTGCTCGGCGAAGGGGCCCTGGCCTACCCGGAGTACCGAGGGAACGGCGTCATGGCCTCGCTCGGCAACATCCGGGAGAACCCGCATGTCGGCCTGCTGATGATCGACTTCGCCCAGGACCGGATCGGCCTGCATGTCAACGGCCGGGCGCGGCTGGTCGCCGACGACTCGATGCGCCAGAGGTATCCCGACCTGCCGATGGATCCGGTGCCCGGGCGTCGTCCCCATGTGTGGGTGGAGGTCGAGGTCGAGGAGGCGTACATCCACTGTTCGAAGCACATACCGAGGATGGTGAAGGCGCCGCTGCGGCAGAACGCCGCCAGGGCGGACGGTTCGGCCGTCGACGGCGAGCAGGCCTGGGGCACCGACGACGTCAAGCGCAAGGGTGGCGACTACTTCGGGGCGGCGGCCCAGGAGCGGGGACTGGCTTCCCGCTGAGCTTCGCCTTGTCCCACCCGGCGGGAAGCGGCCGCCGACGCCCTGGGGGAGGGGTGCGTCGGCGGCCGCGGTTCGCAGGCCCGGCGTTGCTCAGAACGCCGGCATGGCGGCCACGGCCCGGCTGTCGGCGCCGCGTGCCTTGTTGATGTTGCCGACGAGTGCGCCGGCCAGCGGGAAGTTGGCGTTGCCCCAGCTGGCGTTGGAGAGCTTGGTGCGCAGGTCGCTCCTCATGTTGTCGAGGGTGAGCAGGCCCGGCTTGTCCCAGCCGCCGTCGCCCCAGGCCTCGGCCGTCTCGCCCCACTGCGCGAAGCGGAAGGCGTGTGTGCTCGCGCCGTCCTTGTGGTAGACGATCTTGACGTTGTTGCCGTCCATCGGCACCTCGTTGATCGGGTGGGTGCTGTAGCCGCCGTGCCGGGAGGCGGACAGGAAGCGGGGCCTCTCCTCGCCCTGCTTCTGGAACACCACGACGGACTCCCAGTCGTGGCGGTGCCCGCAGTCGGTGATGCTGGTCGGGTCGCACTGGTCCTTCTCGAAGTACAGCGTGTAGACGTAGGCGCACCAGCCGTTCTTGCACAGGGACTGCGCGTACGTGTTGGCCTTGCCGAGGTGGTTCGTGCGGCATCCGCCGGTGATCGAACCGGAATTGTTGAGGCCGCCGTTCAGGGTGCCGTTGTTGTCGATGGCCGCCGCGGGGAAGCAGCTGTCCGAGTCGTAGTCGAAGAACGGCTTGTACTTGGTCTGGAAGGTGCTGGCGTTCGGCGGCAGCGGGGTCAGGATGGCGGCGCTCGCGCTGCCCGCGTGGGTGAGGGTCAGGGCGGCGACGCTGCCTGCCACGAGGGCGAGCCTGCCGAGACGGGCCTTGGCTCTGCCGTTCATTGTCTTCGACCGGGACATCCGGCTCCTCCGTTTTGCTCGGTCCACGAGGGGTGCTGTGCGCCGAAGTGCGGCGCGACGGGACCGAGGCTGACAACCGGAGGGTTGTCAGGCACCTCCTTTCGCCACGGAAAACAACTTCGCCCTACAGCCGGATTGTCCGGCGCGATGATTCCGTGACCGTAATCAAGGTCACACCTTGTGTTGGTTTACGACGGATCAGACCAAAACATACGTTCACGCTCTGAACTTCGTTCTCGTCTGCCGCACGGAAGTGGGTGGGCCCGTGGGGCGTCCCGAACGACCTCTGAATCCGGATGCCGGTCCCGTACAGCGTTTCGCGCACGAGCTGCGCGAACTGCGCCGTGCCGCCGGCGGCCCCTCGTACCGCGTGATGGCGGTGGCGGCCGGTTTCTCCGCGACCACGCTCGCGCAGGCGGCGGCGGGTGAGCGGTTGCCGTCGCTCGCCGTCGTCCAGGGCTATGTACGGGCCTGCGGGGGCGATCCGGGCGAGTGGGAGGCCTGCTGGAAGGAGGCCGAGGTCGAGGCCGCCGGGGTACTGGTCCGGGACCAGGGCGAGGCGGGGGCGCCGTACCGGGGGTTGGCCCGGTACGAACCGGGCGACCGTGCGCTGTTCTTCGGCCGGGACCGGCTGGTGGACGAGCTCAGGCACCTGGTGTGCGAGCACCGGTTCGCGGTGGTCTTCGGGGCCTCGGGCAGCGGCAAGTCCTCGCTGCTGCGGGCCGGTCTGATCCCGTCCCTGCGCGAGGAGATCGCGGACCGGTCCCGTGCGGCGGTGCTGCGGGTGTTCACACCGGGGGCGAGACCGGCCCGGACGTACGGGCATCTGCTGGCTCCCGCCGAGGGCGAGCCGGAGAGCTGGGTGGTGGTGGACCAGTTCGAGGAGGTCTTCACGCTGTGCCGGGACGGCGCGGAGCGGGCCCGTTTCCTCGACCTGCTGCTCGCGGCCCGCGATCCGGAGAGCCGGCTGCGGGTGCTGATCGCGGTGCGGGCGGACTTCTACGCCCGCTGCACCGAGCACCGGGAGCTGGCCGACGCGCTGGTCCGGGCCGCCCTGCTGGTCGGTCCGATGACGGCGGGCGAACTGCGCGAAACGGTCGTGAAGCCGGCCCAGGCGGCCGGGCTGCTGGTGGAGCGGGAGCTGACCGCGCGGATCGTGGAGGAGGTCCTGGACCAGCCGAGCGCGCTGCCGATGCTCTCGCACGCCCTGCTGGAGACCTGGCGGCGCCGCAAGGGCAGGCTGCTGACCCTGGCCGCGTACGAGGCGGCGGGCGGGGTGCGCGGGGCGATCGCGGCCAGCGCCGAGCAGGTGCACGGGCAGTTGACCCCGGACCAGGCGCGCACGGCCCGGCTGCTGTTGCTGCGGTTGGTGGAGCCCGGCCAGGGCACCCCGGACACCCGGCGCGCGCTGTCCCGGACCGACCTGGAGGAGTGGGCGGACCGGAATGTGCCGGAGGTGGTGGAGCGGCTGGCGAGGGCCCGTCTGCTGACCGTCGACGAGGAGGCCGTGCATCTCGCGCACGAGGCGTTGATCAGCTGCTGGCCCCGGCTGCACGGCTGGGTCGAGGAGTCCCGGGAGCGGTTGCGTCACCACCGGTGGCTGACCGAGGCGGCCCGGGTGTGGCTGGAGCACGACCGTGACCCGGGCGCGCTGTACCGGGGCAGTCGGCTGGTGCGCGCGCAGGAGCTGTTCCCGGACCATGTCGGCGACCCCGCGCTGACAGTGGCGGAGCGGTCGTTCCTGGCCGCGGGGTTCGAGGCGCGGGAGGCGGAGCGGCGGGCCGCGAGCCTCTCCCGGCGGCGGGCCAGGGTCGTGGTGAGCGCGCTGTCCGCGCTGCTGGCCACCGCGTTGGTGGCCGGTCTCGTCGCCTGGCAGCAGCACCAGGACAACGCCCGGCAGCACACGGCGAACGCCGCCCGACGCATCGCCGCGGTCGCCGACGGCCTGCGCACCACCGACCCCCGTGCGGCCCTGCTGCTGGGTGTGGCCGCCTGGCGGATGGCCCCGCTCCCGGAGACCCGCCGCGCCCTGCTGGGTTCCCTCGCGCAGCCCGAGCCGGACGCCTTCACCGACCCCGCTCCCGGCTACGCCTCCCGGCGCTTCCTGGTCGACTCCGGCCGTGTCCTGCTCAGCGTCGACGACGGCACCTGGCGGACCTGGGACGTGACCACGCGCCGCCGGACCGGCCTGGGACGGCTGCCGAAGGGCGAGGTCCGGGCGGTGGGTCCGGACGGCCGGCTCCTCGCCGTCGCCGCGGACGGCGGTACGCGGTTGTGGGACACGACGGCCGGCCGCTGGACCGGGGTGCCCAGGGCGCCGGACCGCCATGACCTCGATGTCGGGCCGAGCGGCCGCAGTTATCTGCTGGGCGGGAGCGGCCCGGACGGGGTGCGGCTGCGTTCGGTGGCCGACGACCGGCTGCTGTTCGAGGCGAAGGGCGTCGACCGGGCCGACGTGGCGCCGAGCGCCGACGACCGACTGGTGGCGGTCTGCCCGGACGGCGGGACACCTCAGGTCTGGGACACAGTCACCCACCGCGCGCTGCCCGGGGCGTGGCAGAAGGCGGGCGGCGGGCTCTGCGACGAGGGCGCCTCACTGACCGTGCTGGGCGGCGGGACCGGTCGCGGCGACGGCCGCTTCGCCGTCGCCACTCCGGAGGGGGTGCGGATCTGGGACATCGGCTCCGGACGCCAGGTCGCCGACCTCGCCGATCCCGGGGTCCGGTACGCCTCCTTCAGCGGGGACGGCTCCTTCATGGCGACCGCCTGCGCCGACGAGGTCCGGATCTGGCGGCTGTCGGACACCCCGTCCCTCGTCTTCCGTCACCCCCTGGCCAACCAGCACGTCCACGGCGGGCTCGCCTGGGACCCCGGCACGCCCGTCCTGCGCTATCTGGAGGGCGGCACCGTCCACACCCTCGACCTCACCACGACCGTCACCGCCGCATGGCGCGACCGCCCCTTGGACGCGGTGCTGTTGAGCCCCGACGGCCGTACGTTCGCCACCGCCGAGCTCTCCCCGCTGCGCGGGCCGGGCAGGGCCTACGGCTTCGCGCTGCGCGCCACCGACGACGGCCGCCTGATCCGCGCCCTCCCGGCACCCCCCGTCTCCCCCGACTCCGGCCTGCCCCTGATGTCGTACAGCCCGGACGGCAGATCCCTCGTCTACGGTCTCTCCTCGACCGGACGGCGGGGCGGGCCGCAGCGGTTCACGGTCTGGAACGTGACGGGCGACCGGGCCCGTGGCGCGGTGGACCTGTCGACGGGCACGGCGGTCGTCGGCGTCGCCCTGTCCCCCGGCGGCCGCACCCTCCACGCGACGCGCAGGGCTGCCGCCGGCGAGCTGCGCAACGAGGCGTGGGACACCGTCAGCGGGCGGCGCGAGGGGGTCGCCGCCGACTCCCGGCCGGCCGGCACCCCTCTCATGGTGCGTCCCGACGGGCGGCTGATCGTCGGTGACAACCGGGTGGCCGGGCTGCCCGACGGGCCGGGCACCGCCCGGGACCTCGTCCAGGGCGAGCGGATCAGCGCCCTCGCGTTCAGCATCGACGGCCGGGTCCTGGCGGCGAGCGACCGGACCGGGCGGGTCGCGCTGTGGGACGGCGGGTTGCGCCATCGCGCGGGGATCCTGCGGAACCTCTTTCCCTCCTCCTTCGCCGGATCGGCCCCCGAGGAAGTGAGCGCGCTCGCTCTCAGCCCCGACGGCCGCACCCTCGCCGTGGGCGGCGACACCGGCACGCTCCAGCTCTGGGACACCCTCACCCAGCAGCCCCTGGGCGGTCGGCTGCCCACCCCCGGCGAGGCCGTGGCATCCCTCGCCTTCTCGGCCGACAGCAGCACGCTGTACGCGGGCGGGGCTCATGTGCCGCTGCATCGCTACACCGTCGACCCCGAGCGGGCGGTCGATCAGATCTGCGCGCGAGCACGGTCCTCGAACCTGACCAGGGCGCAGTGGCGGACGTACGTGCCGGAGGTGGCGTACCGGAAGGTGTGCGGGGCCTGACGTCAGCCTCGGTACTCCTCGTGGGCGGACCGGGGAAGGGAGAAGCAGGACAGGACCACGGCGAAGGGCCAGACCGACTGGATCGTGGTCACCGCGCGTTCAGCCGCGCCGGGGGCGCCCTGCTGGTGGAGTTCGGCCAGGAACCATGCCGCGCCCATCGCCATCACGGCTGTCGCCCCCAGGGAGGGGAACGGCCTCAGGGCCCAGGGCACGGCGTCGCCCCTTCTGGCGGCCAGGACGGGCCAGAGCGCGAGGACGACGAAGCCCACGACGGCGATCGAACCGTGGGTGAGGGAGCCGCCGCTGCTCGGGGTCGGAAACAGGGCCACGGCCAGGGCCGACAGTCCCCCGGCCGCCAGGGCCGCGCGTCCCGCGGGCGCGGCGGGGCGCAGTCCCCACGCGGTGAGCAGGTGGCAGACGCCCAGGGCGACGAAGGCGGCGGTCATCACCCAGTAGCTGGAGCCGCCGGGGGCCGCGAGGACGCTGATCGTCTGGGCGGCGGGGTCGTAGGAGGGGCCTTGCAGGGATGCCGCCACCGCCCAGCCCATGATCAGCACGACGGGCGCGCAGCCGGACGACAGCAGGACCCATTTGGGAACAGATCGCACCAGGACACCGTAAAGCGGATCTTCGGCCCCTCGCCCCATGAGCGGCGGGTGGGAGGGTCGTCGCAACCGGTCGGCGCGCGGTGCCGTCCTACAGGGCACCATGATCTCTTCAGGCTTCCCTGGCCCTCGGGCCGCACCGGTGCGTCAGCTGCTCGACTTCGCCTGGACGCAGACGCGGGCCTGCGCGTTCGCCATCGCCCTGCTGTGCGGTGTGGCCGTGTCCACGCTGCTGCCCGATCTCCCTGTGGCGCGCTACGACCTGCTGGTGGTCTACGGCGTGCTGCTCACGCTGGTGTTCTGGATGCGCGGCTGGGAGAACGGGCGGGACGTCGCCGTCATCGCGGTCTGCCATGTCATCGGGCTGGCCTTCGAGCTGGTGAAGGTGTCGCTGGGGTCCTGGAGCTATCCGGAGCCGGGTGTGCTGAAGTTCGCGGGTGTCCCGCTGTACGGCGGGTTTCTCTACGCGGCCGTCGGCAGCTACATCTGTCGCGCCTGGCATCTGTTCGACCTGGAGATCGTGGGCTACCGGCCGCGTGCGACGGCCGCGGTGGCGGCGGCCGTCTACGTCAATTTCTTCAGCCATCACTGGCTGCCCGACGTGCGGTGGGTGCTGGCCGGGCTGCTCGTGGCCGTCACGACGGGGACGTCGGTGCGCTTCACGGTGCGGGGCGTGCGCCGGCGGATGCCGCTGGCCGTGTCGTTCGTCCTGATCGGGTTCTTTCTGTGGGTGGCGGAGAATCTGGCCACCCTGGTCGGGGCGTGGCGCTATCCGTATCAGGAGCACGGGTGGGAGCCCGTGGGGGTGGCGAAGTTCGGCGCGTGGGCGTTGCTGATCAGCGTGACGTTCGTCCTGGCGGCGGTCGGCCGGCGGGTGGATTCCGGGGCGGTCCGGTCGGTGCGGTGAGCGAGCGCGAGAGTGCCGGTCGTCGTCGGAGCCCTCGACTGAGTATCATCCTATGGACGTAATTGAGATGATTTGCCATCGAGGGTTCTCACCGATCGTGACCACCCTCGCCGGAGTGATCAATGTCCCGCACCGGCACCACGGACGACGGCGACGAGCTGCTGACCAGGCTCGGGGATCTGACGGCCCAGGCACGAGCGCAGGCCGAGATGCAGCGCTCCCGGGTCGAGCTGGCCCTCGCGCTGCAGAGCGACATGCTCCCGCGGGATCTGCCCGTCGCCCGGCGGCTGCATCTGGCCGTGCGGTACGCGCCCGCGACCCAGGGCCTCAATGTGGGCGGCGACTGGTACGACGCCTTCACGCTGAGCGACGGCCGGATCGGTCTGTCCATCGGTGACGTCCAGGGCCACAACATAGAGGCGGCCGCTTTCATGGGGCAGGTGCGGGCCGGGCTGCGGGCCCTGGCCTCCGTCACCAGCGAGCCGGGCGAGGTCCTGGCCCGGACCAACGATCTGCTGCTGTCCCTCGGCTCGGACCTGTTCGCCACCTGCACCTTCATGCGGCTCGATCCGTGCGCCGGGGTGCTGGAGAGCGCGCGGGCGGGACATCTGCCCTGTATCTGGGCCACGGCCGACGGGAAGTCCGGCCTCACCGCGGACGAGGGCGGTCCGCCTCTCGGCGTCCAGAGGGGGACGCGGTATCCGGTGACCCGGTACGAGCTCACCACGGGCGGGGTGTTCGTCCTGCTCACGGACGGTGTCGTGGAGGGGCCGTCGATGCCGCTCGAGGAGGGGCTGGACACGGTGACACGGCTCACCGGCATCGCGGCGGTGGCGGGCATGGACGTGGACGCGCTCGCGGCGGCCGTGATCAAGGGTGCGGAGCGGGTGGGGCACGACGACGACGCCGCCGTCCTGGTGGTCGGCCTCGACGGGCCGGACGCTCAGCCATAGGGCCGCAGGGCCCCGCTCCCACCTCGCCGACGCGGCGACCTCGGTGTCTGATGGGCGCTGTGGTGGGTAGCCAGGATCTGCGCAAGCCGGTCGTCCTCGCTCTGCAGACGCTGGCCGTCGCCGCCTGCTATTACGTGTCGGGCAAGCTGGGCCTGCTGCGGGAGCTGGTCGTCGAGGGCGCCGTGGTCACCCCCATCTGGCCTCCCACCGGCGTCTCGGTCGCCTTCCTGCTGCTCCTGGGGCTGCGCTGCTGGCCGGGGATCGCCCTGGGCGCCTTTCTCATCATCGTGTCCATCACCTCCCTCACGCCGTCCTCGCTCGGCGTTCTCGTGGGCAACACGGCGGCGCCCGTCGTCGGGTACCTGCTGCTGCGCCGGGCCGGGTTCCGGACCGATCTCGCGCGGCTGCGGGACGGTCTCGCCCTGGTGTTCCTCGGCGCGTTCACGGCCATGCTGATCAGCTCGACCGTGGGCGCCGGCCTTCTGATCGTCACGGGCAAGCTCGACTGGCCGAGCTTCTGGGCCGTGTGGCTGGCCTGGTGGGTGGGCGACGCCATGGGCGTGCTGATCATCACCCCGGTGCTGCTCCTGCTGGCCCGCTTCCGCCCGCCCCTGCCGCTGACCCGCTGGAAGGAGGCCACGGGCCTGGCGCTGATCGCCTGCTGCGTCGTACCGCTCGCCGCGCACAGCTGGCTCAGCCTGCTGTTCCTCGTCTATCCCCTGCTGATCTGGGCGGCCCTGCGTTTCCAGCTCGCGGGCAGCATGCTGTGCGCGCTCTTCGCCTCGATCATGGTCACGGTGTCGGCGACCGAGGGGATCGGGCCGTTCGACGGGCTCAGCCGCGTGGAGGTGATGCTCAAGCTGCAGGCCTTCAACGGGGCGATGGCCCTGACCGCGCTCATCCTGTCGGCCGTGATCACCGAGCAGATCAACACCCGGCGTTCGGTGGAGCGCGCGTGCCAGGAACTCGTCGAGGTCCTGGAGCACCTCACCGCGGGCGAGTCGGCGGACGGCCGGGCCCCGCTGGAGGAGGGCGGGCTCGGGCGGAGGCAGGACGAGTGACGGCCCCGGGCCGGCCCGTCACCGGGTCGTAGGGTGGGCGTCATGACCGAGGTGGAGGTGCTGCAACTACTGGTGTCGCCCGCGCACCGGCTGGCCGGACGGCCGTCGGACGGGCCCTCCCCCGGCCCGTCGGACGAGCGCGTCTCCCGGGCGGAGGTGCGCCGCGGTCTGGGACTGGTCGGCGACCGCTACTACGCCCGGCCCGCCCACCGGAACGCGTCGGTGACCATCATGGCCGCGGAGAGCCTCCCGGAGGACGCCGATCTTCGGCACACGCGCCGGAACATCCTGCTCGGCGGCGTCGACATCGACTCGTGCGTCGGTACGACGATCTCCCTGGACTGCGGCGGCGGGCCGGTGGAGTTCGCCGTGCACCGCCCGGCCCGGCCCTGCGCCTGGATGGACGTGACGATCGGTCCCGGCAGCCAGCGTGCCCTGCGCGGGCGGGGCGGTGTGCGGTGCACGCCGCTGAGCGACGGGGTCCTCACGCTGGGCCCGGCCAGGTTCCGTGTCGTGACCGGGGCCGACGCCGCGTCGTGAGCCGTGGGGCCGCCCGGAGTGTCAGCCGGCCGACGGGGCCATGCGGATGGCGGCGATGTCCAGCTGCAGACGCACCTTCTCGCTCACCATCGCGCCGCCCTCGGCCAGCCTGCTGTTGTAGGTGAGCCCCCAGTCGGAGCGGTTGATGGTGGTGGTGCCGTCGAATCCGGCCCTTTCGTATCCGAAGGGGTCGGTGACGTGTCCGATGTAGGTCAAATCCAGGACGACGGGTCGTGAGACGCCTTTGATGGTGAGCTCGCCCGACATGCGGAAGAGGTCCGAGCCGGTCTGTTCCACGCCGGTGCTGGTGAAGCGCATACGCGGATAGGTCGCGGCGTCCAGGAAGTCACGGCCGACCAAGTGGGCGTCGCGTTGTTCCACCCCGGTGTCGACACTGGAGGTGAACAGGGTGATGTCGGCGCGCGACCGGGCGGGGTCGCGCGCGTCGAAGTAGAGCCGGCTTTCGTACTCCAGGAAACAGCCGCGCACGGTGGTCACCATGGCATGCCGGACGGAGAAGCCGATCCTGCTGTGCGCGGGGTCGACGACCCATTCACCGGTGAGGTTCGTCAGCTGGGGGTCCGGCAGCACGGCAGTGGGGGATGCCGGTGCGCCGGCCGGGCGCTGTGGGGGGACGGGCGGCGCCTGCCGGCGGGACGACACGACGCGGTTGAACAGGTTCATGATTCATCTAGGTACTTGAGTTTGGTTATTGCCGCAAGTCCCCTTCCCTTTTGCGGCTGTTGAGAACGAGCGCCTGCCCCTTTTTGCCGCCGCTTTGCACAAAACCCACACATGCCTGTCGCGGCGCTTTGACGAAATAACCACCCGAAACTCCATGGATTTTCATTTCGGGCATGTCGGTATTCGGCTTACGTCATCTCGATCGCGAGGTCGTTGTCGACGGTGTAGTACGGACGCGCGACCGTTCCGCCCGCGGTGATCGCCGGATAGACGTACACGTGCTTGCGGTCCGCCACGTCGTCGAGGAGCCGGCCGATCCTGACCTGCCGCGCTTCGGCGGTGGGCCGGACGAAGGCGTCCCAGAACCGTCCCGCTCCCCCGCCGTCGACCGCCAGGTCCTGTCGGTCGGCGGTGAAGGAGAAGCCCTTGCCGTCCTCGTCGATCCGGGGGCTCAGGCTGCGTACGGTGTCGCTGCCGCGCAGGCGCAGCCGCACGGTGGCGTCCTCGTGGAGCCGGGCGCCGTGCAGACGGGCCTGGACCGTGACGGCCCGGTCGGTGACGTCGATGGCGCGGGCCTCGGCGTGGGCGGTGCGCAGCCAGGTCCGCAGAGCGAGGAAGCCGTCCTTCGTGACGTACGGGATTCTCACGGCGACGGGCGAGGGCCGGTCGCGGAGGTGTCCGTCGACGAGGACGCGCAGGTCCCGCAGGCCGGGGCGGAGCCGCTGCCGTTCGGCTCCCGGTTCCGGCAGCAGATAGAGGTCCCAGCGGCCTTCGTCGAGGCTCTGGTGCGGTTCCAGCACGGTGTGCCATCTGCCGTCGGCCGGGTCGGGGTGCAATTCGAGGTGGTGGCGGGTCGTCTCGGGCCGGCCCTTCTTGGGGCGCAGCACCAGGAGCAGCCGGGGGCCGGGAGCCGAGGTCGAGGGGAGGCGGAAGGTGATCCGGCCGTCGGTGTCGATGGCGCAGTCGGTGCGCACGGGGGTGTCCTGGTGCTTGCTCATCGTTGTCCCTTCCGTATCGCGCGCAGGGCGCCGGTGGCCGCGGTGTGGGCGAGGTCGCGGGCGGCGTGGCCCCGTCCGGCCAGCGGACTGTCCGTACGGCGCTGTCGCCCGGGGGCCCGTCGGCCTGTGCTCTTGGCCGTCATGGCCTCGTCGATGATGCGTTCGACCTGTGCGACGACCGGGCTCGGGGCGAAGCGGTGGGCGTTCTCCAGGGCGGTGCGGCCCATTTGGCGGCGTCGTTCGTCGTCGCCGACGAGTTCGAGCAGGGCCGAGGCGAGGGCGGCGCGGTCTCCGACCGGCACCAGCCGGCCGTCGACTCCGTCCTTGATGATCTCGCCGGGGCCGTAGGGGCAGTCGGTGCTGACGACGGGCAGTCCGCAGCGCATCGCCTCGACGATGGTCATGCCGAACGGCTCGAAGTCGGACGTGGCCGCGGCGATCGAGGCTTTGGCCCATTCGGCCTCCATGGGGGTGGCGGCCCCCATCAGGAACACGTTGTTCCACAGGCCGAGGCGCTCGATGAGCTGCCGCAGGGCGGGCTGCTCCTCGCCCTTGCCGTAGATGCGCAGCTGCCAGTCCGGGTGCGCGGCGGCGACCTGGGCGAAGGCCTCGATGAGGAGGTCGTAGCGCTTCACGCGCACGAGCCGGCCGGCGGCGATCACGATCTTGGCGGTGCCGTCGGCGGGAGGCAGCGCGGGGTCGGGGACGCTGTTCGGGAGGGCCTCCACGGGGACGCCGGGCAGCCACATCTTGCGCCGGTAGGCGGCGGCGTCCGCTTCCGTGACGGTGGTGATCACGTCGAGGCGGCGGTAGGCGCGGCGCAGCGCGGTGCGCAGCCTCGGCGAGTGGTTGTCCAGGGTGAGGTGCTCCTGGCCGACGCGCAGGACGTGCTGCGGGGCCTGGCGGGCGATGTGCACGTTGAGGCCCGGGCGGGTGCCGATGACGACATCGGCGTCGAGCGACTCGAGGTGCTCGCCGATCCGCTGGTCGGTCAGCTCGCTGTACTGGTGATGGCGGTACTCGGCGGGCGGGTACACCCGCGCCGGTCTCCGGTGCAGCGGATCGTCCGCTTCCTTGCGCAGGTCCACCAGCGGCCGCAGCCGCACCCGGGGGTGCGGGGTGAGGTTGGGGTGCTCCCGGTGGCGTAAGGCGGAGACGATCTCCACGTCGTGCCGTTCGGCGAGCGCCCCGGCCAGGTTGAACGTGGTGGTGATCGTGCCTCCGATTCCGTAGGCGTTGTGGATCAGGAAAGAGATCTTCATGGTGGCCTAGACCGCGTCCACGACCGGTTCGTTGTTCGTCGTTACCACTCTGTGGCCGTGGAGCGCAGGGCGGGCTTTCCCGCCGGTTCCGACGTGATCTCGGACATAAGTGGTCTGGGCCATACCGGTTTGCCGCCCGGTTGTGGATAGCTTGTTGTGTTTGCCCGCAGCAATGTCGCGTCATCGGGTGCACCCTCGTATCGATCTTCAGGAGACCCATGCGCCCCCGCATATCCTCCGTTCCGCGCATCACGTCCCTGCCGCCCTTCGCCCTGGCCGGAGGCGCGCTGGCCGTGGGGGTGGGCGGTATGTATCTCACCGGGCTGATGCTCACGGGCGGGGAGATCGACACCGGCACGACGGTGCGCGGGGTGGAGATCGGAGGGCTGAGCCGTGCCGAGGCGGTGCGCAAGCTGGAGCGGCGGCTGGGCGCGGACGGTTCGCGGGAGCTGCCCGTGCGGGTCGGGGAACGCACGGGCTCGGTCGATCCGCGGGGCGCCGGGCTATCCTTCGACGTCCGGGAGACCGTCGAGAAGGCGGCACGCACCGGTGCCGATCCGGTCAGCGTGTTCGGCGGCCTCTTCCGCTCGGGCGGCGTGATCGAGCCGGTCGTACGTCTCGACGAGGTCAAGGCCCGGGCGGCCCTCGGGCGGCTGGCGAAGGGGCTCGACCAGAAGGTCCGTGACGGTGCCGTCTCCTTCGACGGCGGGCGGGTCCAGGAGGTCGCGCCGCGCACGGGGTACGCGCTGGACGTGAACGCCGCGGTCGCTCCCCTGCGCACCTCCTTCCTGCGCGGGGACACGGGCGCGGTCACGTCGCTGCCCGCCCGTGAGACCCGGCCGAAGGTCACGGCCGACGAGGTGCGGCGGGCGGTGCGTACGTTCGCGGAGCCGGCCGTGTCGGCGCCCGTCACGCTCACCGCGGCCGGCCGGCGGTTCACGGTCGGCCAGGACGTGCTCGGCGAGCATCTGTCGCTGCGGCCGGACGGCGACGGCACGCTGAGACCGGAGCTCGACGCCAAGGGGCTGCGCACCGACCCCGCCGTGGCCGGCCCGCTGGACGAGGTCACCACCACCGCCGAGAACGCCAGGCTGGGGGCGGCCGGCGACGAGGTCGTGGTCGAAGAGGACGCCAGGGTCGGCCGGGAGGTGACCGACAAGGCGCTGGGCAAGGCGGTGCTGCCGCTGCTCACGCGATCGGGCGCCGACCGCGACGGCGAGGTGGCCGTACGCGAGACCCAGCCGGAGGTGACCCGGGAGAACGCCCCGGAGCTGGGGCTGACGGAGAAGATGTCCTCCTTCACCGTCCACTTCGAACCGGCCGAGTACCGCACGAAGAACATCGGCCGGGCGGTGGAACTCATCAACGGCTCCGTCGTCAGGCCCGACGAGACGTGGAGCTTCAACCGGACCGTCGGCGAGCGCACCGAGGCGAACGGCTTCGTCGAGGGCATCATCATCCTCGACGACAAGTTCACGAAGGCGTCCGGCGGCGGCGTCTCGGCCGTGGCGACGACGATGTACAACGCGCTGTTCTTCGCCGGGGTCAAGCCCGTGGAGCACGGCGCGCACTCCTTCTACATCGAGCGCTACCCGGAGGGCCGCGAGGCCACGGTCGCCTGGGGCAGCCTGGACCTGCGCTTCACCAACGACTCCGGCAAGGCGATCTACATCCAGGCCGAGTCCACGGACACGTCCGTGACCGTCTCCTTCCTCGGCACCCGCCCGTACGACGAGATCAAGTCGGTCAAGGGGCCGCGCACCGAGGTGAAGAAGCCGTCGAAGAAGAAGAGCAAGGACAAGGAGTGCGTACCGCAGACGCCCCTCGAAGGGTTCGACGTCACCGTGGAACGCGTCTTCTACAACGACGGCCGGGAAGTGAAGCGCGAGCCGTACCGCACGCACTACACCCCGCGTGACGAGATCGTGTGCGAGTGATCCACCCGCCGTTCCTCTCCGCTGGGAACTCTCCTTTCCCGCCGGGGCGTTGACCCCTCCCCGAGGCGTCAGCAGAATGAGCGCGCAGTGTGCTGAGAGCGCTCTCAAGGGAGATCCATGACTGGCAGACAAGGCCCGGCGTTCAGCCGGCGTTCGCTCATCGGTGCCGGACTCGGCATCAGTGCCATGGGGCTTGCCGCGGCCGGCTCCGGGCAGGCCATGGCGGCCGGTTCGGCCACGGGCCGCGCGGGATCGGCCCCGGCTCGGGGACGGGCCTTCCTCGCCGCGGCCATGGACGCCTATCCCGACCACGGAAGCATCCGCCTGACCCAGAGCTACACCGACCAGGCCGGCCTGTTCAGCACCGCGTTCACCTACGACAACGCCCTGGCGGTCCTGGCCCACCTCGCGGCCCGCACCGCGGGCGGTCTCAGCAGGGCCACGGCGTTGGGTGACGCCCTGCTCTACGCCCAGTCCCACGACCCGGCCTACGACGACGGCAGGCTGCGGCAGGCCTACAACGTCGGGCCGTACACCTTCTACGACGGATCGCGGCAGCCGGACGGCTTCGTACGGGCGGACGGCACCGCCAACGTCGGTACGCAGTTCGGCTTCACGGGCACGGCCGTGGGCGACATGGCCTGGGCGGGGATCGCGCTGAGCGCCCTGGCGCGCCGTACCAAGGCGCGCCGCTTCCTCGCCGGTGCCGTACGCATCGGCGAGTGGATCGAGCGCACCGGCCGGACCGACGAGCCGCTCGGCGGCTACAAGTTCGGGGTGGACGGGGCGAACCAGAAGCTGCCGTTCACCTCCACCGAGCACAACACGGACCTGGTGTGTCTCTTCGGCCGGCTCGCCCGGCTCACCGGGGACCGGGTGTGGGCGGCACGGCGCGGGCGGGCCGAGGCGTTCGTGCGGAGGATGTGGGAGCCGTCCGGGGGCTTCTTCTACACCGGCACGAACGACGGGGTGACCGTCAACAAGTCCCCGATTCCCGAGGACACCCAGACCTGGACCCATCTCGCGCTCGGCTCCCGTGGCCGTGGCTACTCGCGTTCGCTGGACTGGGCCGCGGCCGAGCTGGCCGTCCTGGATCACGCCGGGCGCAGGAACAGCACGGTGCCCGCGGGGCAGTCGTACGAGGGGGTCACCTTCAGCTCGGCGAGCCTCGTGGCGAACGAGGACGCGCCGATCGCCGAGGGCCAGCCCAGGCCCGACCGCAACGGGGTGTGGTTCGAGGGGACGGCTCATCTCGCGCTCGCCCTGCGGGACCGGCGCGACCGTGGGGACGAGGCCCGCGCCCGGCGGCTGCTCTCCTCGATCGAGCAGGCCCAGGACCTGCTGGGCGGCGGTCAGACCGTCGGTGGCAAGGCCCTCCCCGAGCGGGCCGGAGTCGTATCCGCGAGCAGTCCGCTGGACACCGGGTTCGGCTTCGGCTACTACCCGTACCGGCACACGGGGGCGACCGCCTGGTACCTGATGGCCGCGGCGCGCTTCAATCCGCTTCAAGCCTGACGGGCCGCCCGGTCCGCCGACGCGTGCGGCGGACCGGGCGGCTTCTCAACGGACGTGGTGAACGGTCTGGTCGGTCAGTTCGTAGCGGGCGCCCACGATCGCCAGCTTGCCGCTGGTGATCTTGGCGGCGAGGTCGGGCTCCGCTGCCAGCTTGGAGCGTACGAGCCTGACGTTGGCGTCTACGGTCGCGTCGACGCGGGCGTCGCCTTCCTTGCTGTGGTCTATGGCCGGGCTTATCCGGTCGGCCAGGTACTGGATGTGCGCGGGCAGACGGGTCCCGGACTGCTCGGCCTCGACGGCGGCACGCACCGCACCGCACGACTGGTGCCCGAGCACGACGACCAGGGGTATGCCGAGTTCCAGAACGCCGTAGGCGACGCTGCCGAGCACGGCCTCGTCCAGGACCTCGCCGGCGGTGCGGACGGTCATCAGGTCGCCCAGTCCCTGGTCGAAGACCAGCTCCGGGGGGACACGGGAGTCGATGCAGCCGAGCACGACCGCGAAGGGGTGCTGGGCGGTGGCCAACGTCCGCCGGATCTCGGGGGTTTCGTGCGGGTGGCGTTCGCGGTAGGCGCGCCAGCGGCGGTTGCCCGCGGCCAGCTCCTTGAGGGCCTCGGCCGGGGTGCCGGGCCGTGCGCCTCGGGTGGGGGCGGCGGTGGCCGGCCGGGCGGCGGCGAGGCCCGCGCCGAGGGCCGCGGCCCCGGTCAGCGCGGTGCGCAGGAGAGTGCGGCGGACGGTGCCACCGGTGTTCGGCCGTGGACCGGCGAAGGGGTGCGGTTCACGGCCGGCGCCTCTGTGGGCAGCGGAATCTGTGTTCACGACCAGAACGTATGCCCGGATGTGCGCCCGGCCGCGTTCCTTGCCGTTTCATGGTGAGAGTTGGGTAAGTGATGTTCTTACCTTGAACGGTTTTTGACGGTCCCTCAGGGAGAACGAGGGACGCCCCCGGGTGGACCCGGGGGCGTCCTGTTCAGGCGGGGTTGATCAGATCAGGTCGAACCGGTCCAGGTTCATGACCTTGACCCACGCGGCGACGAAGTCGTTCACGAACTTCTCCTTCGCGTCGTCGCTCGCGTAGACCTCGGCGAGCGCGCGCAGCTCGGAGTTCGAGCCGAAGACCAGGTCGGCGCGGGTGCCGGACCACTTGACCTCGCCGGTGGCGGCGTCGCGGCCCTCGAAGGTCGTCTGGTCCTCGGACGTCGACTTCCACGTGGTGCCCAGGTCGAGCAGGTTGACGAAGAAGTCGTTGGTCAGCGAACCGGGCGTCTTGGTGAAGGCGCCGAGCGGGGACTGCTGGTAGTTGGCGCCGAGGACACGCAGGCCGCCGACCAGGGCGGTCGTCTCGGGGGCGCTCAGGGTGAGCAGGTTCGCCCGGTCGAGCAGGAGGAACTCGGCCGGCAGGCGGTTGCCCTTGCCGTGGTAGTTGCGGAACCCGTCGGCGGTCGGCTCGAGCGCCTCGAAGGACTCGGCGTCGGTGTGCTCCTCCGTCGCGTCCACGCGGCCCGCGGTGAAGGGAACCTGCACCTGGAAGCCGGCTTCCTTGGCGGCCTTCTCGACGGCGGCGGAGCCACCGAGGACGATCAGGTCGGCCAGGGAGACCTTCTTCGCACCGGAGTTGAACTCCTCCTGGACGCCTTCCAGGACGCGCAGGACCTGGGCGAGCTCGTCGGGCTCGTTGACCTCCCAGCCGCGCTGCGGCTGCAGGCGGATGCGGGCGCCGTTGGCGCCGCCGCGCTTGTCGCTGCCGCGGAAGGTGGACGCCGAGGCCCAGGCGGTGGACACCAGCTGCGAGACGGAAAGGCCCGACTCGAGGAGCTTGGTCTTGAGGGTCTCGATGTCCCCGGCGCCGATGGTCTCGCCCTCGGCCTCGGGCAGCGGGTCCTGCCAGATCAGCGTCTCCGCCGGGACCTCCGGGCCGAGGTACAGGGACTTCGGGCCCATGTCACGGTGGGTCAGCTTGAACCAGGCGCGGGCGAAGGCGTCCGCGAACTCCTGCGGGTTCTCGTAGAACCGGCGGGAGATGGGCTCGTAGATCGGGTCGAAGCGCAGCGACAGGTCGGTCGTGAGCATCTTCGGGCGGTGCTTCTTCGACGAGTCGTGCGCGTCCGGGACGATCTCCGGGGCGTCCTTGGCGACCCACTGGTTGGCGCCGGCCGGGCTCTGCTCCAGCTCGTACTCGAACTCGAAGAGGTTCTTGAAGAAGCCGTTGCTCCACTGGGTCGGCGTGGTGGTCCAGGTGACCTCCAGGCCGGAGGTGATGGCGTCGCCGCCCTTGCCCGTGCCGTAGGTGCTGCGCCAGCCGAGGCCCTGCTCCTCCATGGAGGCGGCCTCGGGGTCGGCGCCGACGTTGTCGGCGGGGCCGGCTCCATGGGTCTTGCCGAAGGTGTGGCCACCGGCGATGAGGGCGACGGTCTCCTCGTCGTTCATCGCCATGCGGGCGAACGTCTCACGGATGTCGCGGGCCGCGGCGATCGGGTCCGGGTTGCCGTTCGGGCCCTCCGGGTTGACGTAGATGAGGCCCATCTGGACCGCGCCGAGGGGGTTCTCCAGCTCGCGGTCGCCGGTGTAGCGCTTGTCGTCGAGCCAGGTGGTCTCGGGGCCCCAGTAGACGTCCTCCTCGGCCTCCCAGACGTCGGCGCGGCCGCCGGCGAAGCCGAAGGTCTCGAAGCCCATCTGCTCCAGGGCGACGTTGCCGGTGAGGATCAGGAGGTCGGCCCAGGAGATGGACTGGCCGTACTTCTTCTTGACCGGCCACAGCAGACGGCGGGCCTTGTCGAGGTTGCCGTTGTCCGGCCAGCTGTTGAGCGGGGCGAAGCGCTGCTGTCCGGCGCCGGCGCCGCCGCGGCCGTCGCTGATGCGGTAGGTGCCCGCGCTGTGCCAGGCCATACGGATCATCAGCGGGCCGTAGTTGCCGAAGTCGGCGGGCCACCAGTCCTGCGAGGTGGTCAGCACCTCGGCGATGTCCTGTTTGACGGCGTCGAGGTCGAGGTTCTTGAAGGCCTCGGCGTAATCGAAGTCCCCACCGAGCGGGTTGGCCACCTCGGGGTTCTTGGCGAGGATCTTCAGGTTGAGACGCTCGGGCCACCACTGGCGGTTGCCACCGCCCTGGGTCGGGTGCAGCGCGCGGCCGTGCGCGACCGGGCAGCCGCCTCCCGTCTCCTCCGACTTGGAGTCGGTGACGATCGCGTCGTGGTTCTCAGTCATGGAAATCCTTCCGGACGGGGTGGATCACGGTGCTCGGGTGGATCACATTGCTCAGGAACTGCGTGCGGTGGAACAGGCGGGGCACAGGCCCCAGTAGATGACCTCGGCCTCGTCGACGGCGAAGCCGCGGTCGTCTGAGGCGGTCAGGCAGGGGGCGTGGCCGACCGCGCAGTCGACGTCGGCGACGGCCCCGCACGAGCGGCAGACGAGGTGGTGGTGGTTGTCACCGACCCGTCCCTCGTAGAGGGCCGGGCTGTTCGGCGGGTCGAGGCGGCGTATGAGGCCTGCCGCGGTGAGTGCGTGGAGCCCCTCGTACACGGCTTGGACGGAGATGTGGCCGACGCGGCCGCGGACCTCGGAGGCGATCACCTCGGCCCCGAGGTGGTCACCGTCCCGCACGGTCTCCAGCAGCGCGACGCGGGCGGCCGTCACCCGCAGGCCGGCACCGCGGAGCTCTTCGGCGGTGGTCGGGTTCCGGGATGCGGTCATGCCGGACAACCTAACGCCACAAACACGACTGGTTCAAGAAAACGAACGGTTCAATTTAGGTGTCGTGTTCGTGAGGCCTTGCGCGGCGGCCCCCGTACGGCTTTGTGAGCTCCGTCACAGCGATTGTGCCCTGGTCCGGCGTCGGCCGCTGTCAGGCGTGTCCGTGGCGTGTCAGCACCGCTCGGGCCGTTGCCGCCATGGCCTCGTCGACCATCTGGCCCTCGAAGGTGAGCGCGCCCGTGCCGGCGCTCTGGGCCGACTCCACGGCGGCGACCAGGCGGGCAGAGCGGTCGAGCTCTTCGGGAGTGGGGGCGAAGACCTCGTTGATCACGAGGACGTGGGTCGGGTGGATGGCCATCATTCCGTCGTAACCGAGCGCGCGGTTCTGCTCCGCGAAGGCGCGCAGGCCCGTGAGGTCGGCGATGTGCGTCCACAGTCCGGTCACGGGTACGGCGCTCCGGCGGCGCGGACGTCGAGGAGGACGCGGGAGCGCAGCGCCTGTGTCTCGATGCCCTCGGGGCTCCAGCGGTAGCCGACGGCGCGCTCCACGTCGCCGCCTGGTGCGGTCAGCGCACCGGCGTGTGCGACCCGGGGGGCCACGGCGGCGATGTCGTAGGCGTCGTGAAGCGCGCGGGCCGACTCCAGCAGGGGGACGAGGGTCGCGCACCAGGTGATCAGGCGGTCGGCGAGGCGTACGTCGGCGGCGGTGTGCACTTTCGGCAGGACGATCCCAGCCGTTCCGGGGCGTACGACGGCACGCAGTTCCTCGGCGGCGGTCCAGTCGTCGAGCGGGTTGATCCGGACGAACAGGGGCATGGCACCGGCCGGTTCCGCGGCGGCCTCCGCCAGGGCTTCTGCGACCCGGGCACGGGCGAGCGGTTTGTCGGGCGTGGGGACCGCGTCCTCCAGGTCGAGGATGACGGCGTCGGCACCGGTGGCGCGGGCTTTGGGGAGCCAGTCGGTGCGGTGGCCTGGGATGAAGAGGAGGGAGCGCAGGGGGGCAGCGGCACGCAGGGGTGCCGTGGCGCTCAGGGATGCCGTGGTGCAGGCCTCGCCGCTCAGGGGTGTTCCGGGCTCAGACGGCATCGTTCTTCTCCAGGTCCGCGAGTTCCTCGTCGCTCAGTCCGAGCCAGTCCCGGTACACGAGGTCGTTGTCCTGGCCGAGTGCGGGGCCGGTGCGCCAGACGCGGCCGGGGCGTTTCCGGAAGTGCGGGATGACCGCCTGCATGCGCACCTCGCCCAGGTCGGGGTCGTCGACGGTGACGATGTCGTCGCGCTCGGCGTAGACGGGGTCGGCGGCGATGTCGGCCGCGTCGAACACCCGGGAGGCCACGACCTCGGCGCGGGCGAACGCCTCCAGGCACTCGGCCTCCGTGCGCTCCGCCACCCAGGTCCGGAGCCCGTCGTCCAGCTCCCCGCGGCGGGCGTGCTGTTGCTCCGACGTGGCGAACTCCTCCTCCGGCAGGCCCAGCAGCCGGGCCACGTTGCGTACCGAGCGCAGGGTCGCGGACGTGACCGTGATCCACTGCTCGTCGCGGGAGCGGTAGGTGTTGATCACGGCGGCGGGGGCGACGGCCAGCTGGTTGCCGGAGCGCTGCGGCACCGTGCCGAGCTGGTCGTGGACGATGACCTGCCACTCGACGAGGCGGAAGAGGAGTTCGAAGAGGGCGAGGTCGATCCACTCGCCGTCGATGGTCACGCCTCGCCGAGACGGCGCACGGCTTCGGCACCGACCCGGCCGAGGTCGCCCGGGCCGCCATTCTCGGCCGGCGTCCAGCTCGGCGAGCACCAGCGCTTCATCTTCCGCTGGGCCTTCGCCACCACGCTCGTGATGACCGCCGGCGCCCTCCTCACCGTCTCCCTCTGACGGAGGCTCAGGCGTTCGTGGAGGTCAGGCGTTCGAGCTTGGCGGCGGCCGTCGCGGCCTTGCGATCGGCTTCGCGGACGCGGCGGTCGGCCGTGCGCGCCCGTTCCCTGGCCGACCGCTGGGCGAAGCGGGCCTGCTCGTGCTCGCCCCTGGCGCGTTCCAGTTCCTCGGTGAGTTCGCCGACTCGCCGCTGCAGGCGGTCCACCTGCGCTGTCGCCTCGTCCGCGGCCCGGCCGGCGGCCGCCGCCTCGTCCCGCATCGCCCGCAGTTCCCGCTCGGCGGTCTCGGCGTCCCGCCGGGCCTCGGCCAGCCGCCGCTCCCCGTCCGCCTTGCGGTCCGGGCGGGAAGGGGCGACTGGGCGACGCCGGGCCCCGGCGTCCTGCGTGACAGCCCGCTCCCCCACGGCCGGAAAACCGACGGTGGCACTGAGCCGCTTGACCAGCCGGCCGCTCGCCCAGGCCTGGGCGGCCTCGGGATCGGCCAGAACGGCGTGCAGGGTGTTCTCGACCTCGCGCAGCACGCCCTCGCCGACCGGGTGACCGGCCTCCACGGCGAGCTGCCGGGCCTGGGCGGACAGGGCGCGGACGATCGCGTGCTGCTGCCGGCTCAGCTCGCGCAGCTGGGGGCCGTCCAGGTCGTGGTGGGCCTGCCGCAGCCCCTCCCCAAGCCGGAGCAGGGGCTCGACCTCGCCGGGGAGGCCACGGACCAGGAGATTGCCGACCCAGGCCGCGAGGCTGGGCTTGCGCAAGGCGCCGATCCGCTCGGCGAGGTCCCGGTCACCGGCGGTACGGGCGGCGGCGACGGCGGAGGCACGGGCCGCGGTGAACTCCTCCGGCCGCAGGGCGTACAGCTCGTCGGCCACGGCGTCGTACTCCATGAGCGTCCCTTTCGCCCGGCAGCTCCGTTTCGATCGTCTCAGGGCGCGCTGTCCGGGGCTCGCGGAAGGCTCCGGAGGTACCCCGTTCATGATCGGGAAATCGACGGTTTAACATATGAGCGCCGCCTAGCTCGAAAGATGGATCTGTGACTGTCAACGACGACTCGTTCACCAACTGGAAGAACCGCGAGGAGATCGCGGAGTCGATGATCCCGATCATCGGGAAGCTGCACCGGGAGCAGGACGTGACCGTCCTGCTGCACAGCCGCTCCCTGGTGAACAAGTCGGTGGTCAGCATCCTCAAGACCCACCGGTTCGCCCGCCAGATCGCGGGTGCGGAGCTCTCCGTCACGGAGACGCTGCCCTTCCTCAAGACCCTGGCCGAGCTCGACCTCGGGCCGTCGCAGATCGACATCGGCATGCTGGCCGCGACGTACCGCGAGGACGACCGCGGTCTGTCGATCGCGGAGTTCACCGCCGAGGCCGTCGCGGGTGCCACCGGGGCCAACAAGATCGAGCGCCGCGAGGGGCGTGACGTCGTCCTCTACGGGTTCGGCCGCATCGGCCGGCTCGTGGCCCGGCTGCTCATCGAGAAGTCCGGCTCGGGCAACGGTCTGCGCCTGCGGGCCATCGTGGTACGCGGTGGAGGCGACCAGGACATCGTGAAGCGCGCCTCGCTGCTGCGCCGCGACTCGATCCACGGTCAGTTCCAGGGCACGATCACCGTCGACGAGGCGAACAGCACGATCATCGCCAACGGCAACGAGATCAAGGTCATCTACGCGAACGACCCGTCCGAGGTCGACTACACGGCGTACGGCATCAAGGACGCCATCCTCATCGACAACACCGGCAAGTGGCGCGACCGCGAGGGCCTGTCGCAGCACCTGCGCCCGGGCATCGACAAGGTCGTGCTGACCGCGCCCGGCAAGGGCGACGTCCCGAACATCGTGCACGGCGTCAACCACGACACGATCAAGCCGGACGAGCAGATCCTGTCCTGCGCGTCGTGCACCACGAACGCGCTGGTGCCGCCGCTGAAGGCGATGGACGACGAGTTCGGGGTCCAGCGGGGCCACGTGGAGACCGTCCACTCGTTCACCAACGACCAGAACCTGCTGGACAACTACCACAAGTCCGAGCGCCGGGGCCGCTCCGCGCCGCTCAACATGGTCATCACCGAGACCGGTGCCGCCTCCGCCGTCTCCAAGGCGCTGCCCGAGCTGAAGGCGAAGATCACCGGCAGCTCCATCCGGGTGCCGGTGCCGGATGTCTCCATCGCGATCCTCAATCTGCAGCTCGCGCGGGAGACCACCCGCCAGGAAGTGCTCGACTACCTCCGTGAGGTCTCCCTGACCTCGCCGCTGAAGCGCCAGATCGACTTCATCAGCGCCCCGGACGCGGTCTCCAGCGACTTCATCGGCTCGCGCCACGCCTCGATCGTCGACGCCGGCGCCACCAAGGTCGAGGGCGACAACGCGATCCTCTACCTCTGGTACGACAACGAGTTCGGCTACTCGTGCCAGGTCATCCGCGTCGTGCAGCACGTGTCCGGCGTGGAGTACCCGACGTACCCGGCTCCGGCGGTCTGATCCCCGGTCTGCAGGGTTCTTCGACGCGGGGCGTGCCAGGACGGCGCGCCCCGCGTCGTCGTGCGTCAGGAGCGGGTCAGCTCGATCCGGTACTGCCGGGTCCGCGAGCCGTCCTCGCTGCTCACGGTCACGACGGCTGCTCGTGATGTCTCCTTGCGGACGGTCACGGCCGCGTACGGGTCGCGGGACGTCGCGGTGATCCTCACCCGGTCCGGGCGGTCGGAGCTCACGCGGTAGCTCGCCCGGTCCGGGTCGAAGCCGTCGACCGGCACGCCGTCGACCTCGATCGAGGCAGCGGCGGCGTCGGCGGAGGTCCCCGGCGCCTTGGCGCGCAGCTCGATCTCCCCGAGGGTGATGTAGCCGCCCGGGCGTGCCGTCATGGCCACGCGCACCCCGGTCACCGGGCCGGTGGCGCGCACCGGGACGTCGGCCACCGGCGTGCCCTCGGTGCCCACGGCGACCTCGTCGCTCGCGTCGGCCCAGGTGCCGTCGGCCCCGCGTACCTGCACCTTGAGGGACTGCGCGAAGCTGAGGTTGGCGCCGTCGCGGTGGAAGTGGGTGACGACCCGGGTCAGATCACGCGCCTCGGGCAGGGTGAAGGTGATGGTGTCGGAGGGGTTCTTCGTGCCTGATCTCCAGTTCGACCAGGCCTTCTCGGAGGTGTTCCCGTTGCGCAGGCCCTCGGCGGAGTAGCCGCTCTCGGTGTAGGTCGCGCCGACCGTCACGCCTTCGTCGAGCGCGGTGTTCGTCTCCCGGGGTGGGGTGACCTGGACACGTACGGTCGCGGCTGCCGTCGTTCCGCCGGGGACCCGGGCGGTGCCGTGCAGGGTGACCACCCCGGCGTCGTCGAAGGCGCCGTCGGGGGCGTGGTCCCAGGTGACGGGGAGGTCGGCGGTTCCGCCGTGGCGTCCGACGCCGGTGACCGTGGTGGGCAGGTCGGGGCGTCCGCCGGTGTGGGTCTTGGCGCGGGCCGGGAGCGTCGAGGCGATGGTGTCCACGGTGACGACCGCTTCGGCCCGGACGGACCGGCCGAGCGCGTCGGTGGCCCGGCCCTTGACTCGGACGGTTCCTGGCTTGCCCCACCGCGACTCGGAGGGCAGCGTCCACCGCACGGGCAGCGCTCCCCGGGCACCGTCCCGGTAGACGGGTGTCACGGTCTCGGGCAGCTCGGGTGTGCGGCCCGGGACGGTGAACGCCTTGGCCTGCTCTGTCCGGAGCACGGTCTCGTCGGTGACGGCCCAGCGCTGGTTGGCGTTGGAGGTGGGCAGGTAGGCCGAGACACGGGCGCCGTCCGCGGTCGACTGGCCGACGACGTCGAGCAGCCGGCCCGTGGCGGCGTTGACGAAGGTCCAGGTGCCGTCCCCGGTGGTCGACATGATCCACTGCGCGGCCGGGGTGTCGCTCTCCTCCAGTACCGCCTCGTTGTCGCGCACGGCGAGTCGCGTGCCGGTGGCGGCGTTGACGAGGGCGTAGCGCTCCCGGTTGCTGTCGCCCCTGGTCAGCCGCTTCACGGACCAGAGTTGGGATGGGGCGGCCGGGTCGGCCGTACGGACGACGACTCCGCTTTCGTCGGCGGACGGGGCCAGGGACTTGCCGCTCTGGGCTCCCTGGAGGCGGTAGGTGTGGCCGGGCTGGACGAGTGCGGCGTCCTTGTCGGTGCCCGAGACACCGTCGACGAGGAAGCTCGTGACCGACTTCGCGGGGACGGTCAGCGTGGCGGAGTCGTCCTTCACCTTCACCGGGGTGCCGCGAACCAGGGCGCCGTCGGCGCTGGTCACCACGGGGGTCACCTTGGCGCCGAGTGCGACACGCCCGAAGCGTGAGAGGTCCAGAGTCACGGAGCGGGGGGCGGTTCCGCTGTTCACGTGCACCACGGTCGCTCCGCGCCCCGACTTGCGTACGGCGGCGACGCTGGAGGGGTCGTCGGCCTTCACGAAGTGGTCGCCGGGGCGGATGTGGTGGGTGAAGTTGCGCAGGGTGTGGAACTTGGTGTTGGCCCGGATCGGGCAGCTCTCCAGCGTGTCCTTGGCTGTGCAGTTGAACGGGATGTGGATGCTGCCCCAGTTCTTGCCGGCCTGTGCCTGGGGGATGGAGTCCTCCACGGGCTGCCACAACACCCAGGCGGACGGCTCCAGTTCACGGATGTCCTCGACGACCCGGGTGGCGATGCCGAGCCCCGGTTCCATGCCGGTGAAGTCGGTGCCGGTCCCCCAGGTGCCTTCGACCTCGCTCATCCAGAAGGGCCGGTCGGCGGCCTTGGCGCTGTCGCGGGCGCTGGTGCGCATGCCGGTGCCGTAGGTGTGCACGTTGAGCTGGTCGACGGCGGCCCGGGCGGAACTGTCGTAGGCGTTCCAGTTGCGGACGAAGATGCTCGGGTTGGTCTCGTCCATGGCGGAGACCGTGGCGCGGGTCTTGGCCTTGTCGAGGGCGCGGCGTACGGCCAGTACGACCTTCTGCTGGAGTTCCGGGCCGGCGTGGGCGCCCTCCTGGCGGCCGCCGGTGGGCTGTCCGTCGGGGCCGATCTGGGTGCCCCAGTAGTTGGTGTTGGGTTCGTTGAGCGGGGCGAGGGTGTCGAACTCGATGCGGTGCTTCTTCTCCAGTTGCTCCGTCACCTTGACCAGGTAGGCGGCGAAGTCGTCGACGCGGTCCGGCCGTATCTGGTCGGTGTTGGCGTCGAAGCCTCCCGAGACATAGCCGCTGACGGTCTGGAACCAGGGCGGCGAATTGCTGAAGGCCTCCCACTTGGTCACCTTGTTCTTGACCCGGTCCACCCACCAGCGCTGCCCCGGGTCGGCGGACCAGTCCCAGTGCTCGGGGTCGTCAGGGTTCCACCAGTCGGTGTCCTCCCGGGTGGTGCCCGCCGGGGCCTTCCAGAAGCCGTCCATCGTCGCGCCGACCTTCATGTAGTCCTTGCGGACGTCGGGCGCGTTGCCGCCGCCGATGTTGTAGCGCGCGATGTTGAGGCGGAGGCCGTCCTCGCCGAACAGCATGTCGGCGAGCTTCTGGCGGATGGGCTCCGGGTAGCGGCCCGTGATGTTGGCGAACCAGACGAGGCTCGTCCCCCATCCTTCGAACTCCTGCTGTCGGTAGGACGGGTCGATCCGTACCGTGACCGCGCTGCCGGGCGGTTCGGCGGCAGCGGCGGGAGGTGCCGCCAAGAGCCCCGCGCCGAACACCAAGGGGACGGTGAACGCCAAGGCCGGGGCGAGGCGTTGTCTGCTGGACATGGATTCCCTTCGGGAGCGAACAGAACCGCGCAGAACCAATCGAGTTTCCCGAATGTTTTAGGACGGTAATCAACACGTCAAGAGGGAGGGCGAGTTGGGAACCGACGCACACCCCTTGACGCGTTCCGCCTCGCCGCCCCAATAATGACCATCCATACGCCGTCCACATATCTAAACGACGTTCTCTGTTGTGCACGCGAGCGAGCACGGAGGCGCAGTGACCGGTTTACGCACCACCCGCAGTCGTCCGATCGTCGCCTCTCTCGCCGCCCTGCTCGCCGTCTCCGGCTGTTCGGTGGCCGGTGCCGACCCCATCGGCGGCGGTCCGGGCACCCTGCGCATCGTTCTGCCCGAGGAACCGCCGACCCTCGAACCCTGTGACGCCTCCCTGACCGCGACGGGCCGGGTCACCCGGTCCAACATCACGGAGGCACTCACCGAGCGCGAACCGTCCACCGGACGCCTGGAGCCCGCCCTCGCCACCAAGTGGACCCGGAATTCCGCCACTTCATGGACGTTCACCCTCCGCAGGGGCGTCACCTTCCACGACGGGAAGCCCTTCACGGCGGCCGCGGCCGCGTTCTCCGTCAAGCGCGCCACGGACTCGAAGATCGACTGCAACGTCGACGGCTACATCTTCGCGGACAGCGAGCTGACCGCCACCCCCGTCGACGACACCACGCTCCGGGTCACCACGGCGAAGCCGGACCCGATCCTGCCGCTGCGCCTGTCCTTCGTCGAGATCGTGCCGACGAGCACCGACCCCGACTCCCGGGTGCGGGAGCCGGTCGGCACGGGGCCCTACCGGATCGACGACTGGAACCAGGGCCGTCACCTGCGGCTCAAACGCTTCCCCGGCTACTGGGGCAAGGCCCCCGAGTTCGCGGCAGCCACCTACGTCTGGCGCGCCGAGGGCAGTGTGCGCGCGGCGATGGTGACGAACAACGAGGCGGACGTCGCGATCGGGCTCGCCCCCGAGGACGGGGCCGGTGACCGCGCGGTCGAGTTCGCCACCAACGAGGTGTCGTACCTGCGCATGGACGCCACGAAGCCGCCTCTGGACGACATCCGGATTCGACAGGCCGTCAACTACGCGATCGACCGTGAGGGCCTGGTCACCGCCGTCTTCGCGGGCCGGCCGACCGGGCAGCTCGTGTCGAAGGGCGTCACCGGCTACAACCCGGGCATCAAGCCATGGCCGTACGACCCGGACCGGGCCCGACGACTCGTCGCCGAGGCCCGGGCCGACGGAGTCCGCACCGGCACCACCCTCACCCTCATCGGCCGCAACGGCATCTACCCGAAGGCCGCCGAGGCGATGGAGGTGGTCCAGGACGGGCTGATCAAGGCCGGGCTGAAGGTCAGGATCAAGATGCTCGACGTCAACGCCTGGCTGGAGTACCTGCTGCGCCCCTTCCCCGCCGGCGACACCGGCCCCACCCTGCTCCAGGCCCAGCACGGCAACCAGGCGGGCGACGCCGCCTTCACGATGGGGCAGATCTACGGCAGTGAGGGCGCCCAGAGCAGCTACGGCACCGACGCGCTCGACACGCTCATCGAGGAGGCGCAGCTCGCCTCGGGCGGGAAACGGCAGAAGGCGTTCGCGGACGCGTTCAGTCATCAGAACGACGAGGTCGTCCGGGACGCCGTCATGGCCAACATGACCGGACTGCTGGCCCTCTCCCCCAAGGTCCGCTACCGGCCCGACTCGGCCACCAACGACGAGATGCGGCTCGCCGACATGCGCCGCGCGGACTGAGGGAGGACCTCACGTGCTGACCTTGCTGCGCCGCCGCGCGGTCTCCAGTGTCGTCCCGCTGCTCGTGGTGGTCCTCGGAGTCTTCTTCCTGGCCCGCCTCACCGGGGACCCCGCCAACCTGTATCTGCCGCTGAGCGCGACGCCCGAGATGCGGGCCGAGTTCGCCGCCCGCAACGGCCTGGACGACCCGCTGATCACCCAGTTCGGCGATTATCTAGCCCAGGTCGCCCACCTCGACTTCGGCGAGTCGCTGCGCACCGCCCAGCCGGCGGGCGAGGCCGTCCTGCGGGCCTTCCCCGCGACACTCCAACTGGCCGGCTGGACGATGCTGCTCGCCATCGTGGGCGCTGTGGTCATCGGCGCTCTGGCGGCCTACCGCCCGAACTCGGCGACCGACCGCATCGCGAGCTTCCTCTCCTCCACGGCCGCCAGCGTGCCCGACTTCTGGATCGCCATCATGGGCGTGCTGGTCTTCGCGGTCACCCTGGGCTGGCTGCCCACCTCCGGCACCAGCGGTGCGGCGGCGTGGGTGCTGCCCGTGGCCACGCTCTTCATCCGCCCGTTCGGCGTGCTGGTCCAGGTGGTGCGCGGCGCCATGGTCTCGGCACTGTCCGCCCCGTATGTGAAGGTGGCGCGCGGCAAGGGGGCCTCCGAACTCCGGGTGGTCTTCGGACACGCCCTGCGCAACGCCGCCGCACCGGCCCTGACCGTCGCGGGCGATCTGGCCGTGGGGCTGGTCAACGGGGCGGTCGTCGTCGAGACGATCTTCGGCTGGCCCGGCATCGGCAAGCTCATGATCGACTCGGTGCTGCAGCGTGACTTCGCGGTGCTTCAGGCGGCCGTACTCCTGACCGCTCTGGCGATCTTCGCCCTCAACATCCTGGTCGATCTCTGCCACGCGCTCCTCGACCCGCGGGTACGGCAGCGGGCGGCGGCATGAGCCAAGGACGGGACATGCTTCAGAAGGCCACATCCCAGACGGACGCCACGACCGTACGGCGACGGTGGTTCGCCCTGCTGCTCCGGGACCGGTTCGCCTGCGCGGCCGCCCTGCTCCTGCTCCTGGTCGCGCTGAGTGCCGTACTGGGGCCGCTCCTGGCCGGGGACCTGGCGACGCGCCAGAACCTCCGTGCCCCGGGCCGGCCGCCCTTCAGTCTCGACCACGGCTGGGCCTTCGTCCTCGGCAGCGACTCCCTCGGCCGGCCCGTCGCCGCGCGGCTGCTGGCCGCGGCCGGCACGACCCTGTCCGTGGCCGTGCCCGCCGTGCTGTGCTCGCTGGTCATCGGCTCGGTGTGGGGCATGTGGGCGGGCTACCACGGCGGTTGGCGCGAGAGTGTGTCGCTGCGGGTGGCCGACGTGATCCTCAGCTTCCCCTCGCTGCTGCTGGCCGTGGTCGTGCTGTATGTGTTCTCGCCGAGTGCGGCGAGCATCGTGCTGGTGCTGGCCGTCGCCCGGATCCCCGTGTATCTGCGCACCGCCCGGGCCGAGGCGGCGGAGTTGCGCAGCCGGCTGTTCATGGACGCGGCCCGGACCTTCGGCACGGGCAGTTGGGCGGCCATCCGGCGCCATGTCGCGCCGAGCGTGCTGCCCACGCTGCTGACCGTCGCCGCGCTCGACTTCTGCTTCGTGATGCTGGCCGAGTCGTCGCTGAGCTTTCTGGGCATCGGTATCCAACCGCCCGATGTGAGCTGGGGGTTGATGGTGGCCCAGGGGCGGCAGGAGTTGCAGAGCGCGTGGTGGATCGCGCTCTTTCCGGGGCTCGCGATCGTCGTCACGACCGTGTCGGCGACCGTTCTCGCTTCCTGGGCCAGGCTGACGACGGATCCGGGGCAGCGGTGGCGGCGGGGGCTGGGGCGGCGTTCCCGGGGGCCGCGTACGACGGGCCGAGGCGGGGTCGGAGTCGGGGTCGGAGTCGGGGTCGGGGTCGGGGTCGGGGTCGGCAAGGATGCCGTGGCGGGGGACGCGGCCGGTGTCCTGGTCGTGGACGACCTGTCCGTCGACGTGCACACTCCCGCCGGGCCGGTCTCCGTCGTCCGCGGCGTGAGCTTCGCCGTGCGGTCGGGCGAGACGCTGGCGCTGCTGGGCGAGTCGGGCTGCGGCAAGAGCATGACCGCACACGCCGTCGCCGGTCTGCTCGACCCGGTCGCGGAGGTGGTGGGCGGGCAGGTCCGGCTCGACGGCGAGGACCTGCTCGGACTGGGAGCACGGGCCAGGCGGCGACTGGCCGGGCCGGGTCTGGCCATGGTCTTCCAGGACGCGCTCAGCGCCCTCAACCCCGTCCACACGGTCGGAGCGCAGCTCGCGGAGCCCTTCCGGATCCACGAGGGCATGTCCCGGCGGGCGGCGCGGGCCAGGGCGGTGGAGCTGATGGAACGCGTGGGCATCCCGGAGGCCCGCTCCCGGGCGGACGCCTATCCGCACCAGTTCTCGGGAGGCATGCGGCAGCGCCTGCTCATCGCGACGGCGGTCGCCCTGCGGCCCAAGGTCCTGATCGCCGACGAGCCCACCACGGCCCTGGACGTCACCGTGCAGGCGCAGATCATGGACCTGCTCGGCGAGTTGCGGGGCGAGCAGCGGACGGCGCTCGTCCTCATCACGCACGATCTCGGGCTCGCCGCCGAGCACGCCGACCGGGTCGCCGTCATGTACGCGGGGACGGTCGTGGAGACCGGGCCGGTGGCCGAGGTCTTCGCCCGTCCCCACCACCCCTACACCCGCGGCTTGTTGGATTCGGTACCGGCCGAGCAGCACCGGGGCTCCCGACTGACGTCGATTCCCGGGAGCCCGCCGGACCCGGCCGAGGTACCGGCCGGCTGTGCCTTCCGTACGCGCTGTCCCCTGGCCCGTGAGCGGTGTGTGACCCACCGGCCGGTGCTGACCAGCACCGGGACCGGCCGGGCCGCCGCCTGCCACTTCGGGAAGGAACTGGCCGATGCCTGAACGCGCGACCCTGCTGGAGGCCGCCGGTCTGGCCAAGAGCTTCACCGTCCGGCGGACCTTGCGCGGCGGCACCCGGCTACGGGCGCTGGACGGGGTGGACCTGTCCCTCGGGCGCGGGGAGGCCCTCGGCCTGGTCGGCGAGTCCGGCTGCGGCAAGTCCACGCTGGCCAGGATTCTCCTGCTGCTGGAGCGGCCCGACGCGGGCACCGTGCGGTACGAGGGCGTCGACCCGTTCGCGTTGTCGGGTGCGGAGCTGCTGGCCTGGCGGCGGAAGGTGCAGATGGTCTTCCAGGATCCGTTCGGTTCGCTCGATCCCCGCCTCAGCGCGGCGGATCTCATCGGGGAGCCCTGGCTGACCCATCGCGGTCTCGTGCCCCCTTCGCGGCGGGCGGCGCGCGTGGGCGAGCTGCTGGAGATGGTCGGGCTGCGCGCCTCGGACGCGGGCCGCCATCCGCACGAGTTCTCCGGCGGTCAGCGGCAGCGGATCGGTATCGCCCGGGCCCTGGCGCTGGAACCCGAGGTGATCGTCTGCGACGAGCCCGTCTCCGCGCTGGACCTGTCGGTGCAGGCGCAGGTGCTCAACCTGCTGTGCGACCTGCGGGACGAACTCGGGCTGTCGTACGTGTTCATCTCGCACGACCTGTCCGTGGTGCGGCATCTCGCCGACCGGGTCGCCGTGATGTACCTCGGGGGGATCGTGGAGACGGGCCCGACGGAGGAGGTCTACGAGCGGCCTCGCCACCCGTACACGGAGGCGCTGCTGTCG
Source organism: Streptomyces sp. CRCS-T-1 (assembly GCF_024442335.1). NCBI lineage: Bacteria > Bacillati > Actinomycetota > Actinomycetes > Kitasatosporales > Streptomycetaceae > Streptomyces > Streptomyces sp. CRCS-T-1. Next base: position 57,363 of record NZ_CP101651.1, read on the forward strand.
GCGGCCCCTTCGCCTCTGGCCGGCAGCGGGCGGCGCCGACGCCAACGCGTCGTGCTGACCGGCGAGATCCCGTCTCCCACCGACCCACCGTCCGGCTGCCGGTTCCGGACCCGGTGCCCTCGGGCGCGGGACCTGTGCGCCGAAGCCGTACCCGAACCGCCGCGCGGTGCGCTCGTCCACGGTGCGGCATGCCACTTCCCGCTGGAGGAGACACCCCCGGTCCCGGTCTGACGGGCGGTGTCATGCGACGACGATTGGCTTCCAACCGCCGGTAGGTCAGGCCTTCCTGTTCCATAAGCCGTCGCGGGCAGGCCACGACCACGGACACGTGGAAGGGGGCCCCGCCGCAGCAGGGCCCCCTTCCACGCGCTCAGTGTTTGAAGACGTCCTTGGTCTTCTCCTTGGCCTGCCGGGCGTCTCCCTTGGACTGCTCCGCCCGGCCCTCGGCCGTCAGCCGCTCGTTACCCACCGCACGGCCGATCGTCTCCTTGGCCTTTCCCTTGGCCTGCTCGGCCTTCGCCTTGGACTTCTGCTCTCCAGCCACGATTCACTCACTCCAAGTCGTGTCCGACTTCGGGGTCACCTGCCGAGTGACCGCGGGAGCGACGGTCAAACGTACGTCAGGACCGGAGTGATCTACGACGATACGGTCACGGTGCGTTTCGAGGCATCTTCGGTGGGTCAGCACGGTCCGGGTCTCTGTGCCCGGGTGAACCCGCTGCTCCGCTCCACTTTCGCCACATGCAGCGTGTAGGTCTCGTACCACTGGGCCTGCCCACGCTGCTGTGCCGCGCGGTGCTCGGGGTCGGCCCGCCACTCCGTGAGGGCCTCGGCGTCGCGGAAGTAGCCGACGGTGATGCCGAGCCCGCCAGGAGTCTGGGCGTGATCCATGCCCAGGAACCCGGGGACGTCCTTCACCAGGTCTTCCATGCGTGCGGCGGTCTCGCTGTAGCCGCTCTGGTCCTGGGTTCGCACCGTGGTGAAGACAGCCACGTAGTAAGGGGGTTCGAAAGCCTCGACGGGCGTGACAGGTGCTTCGGAGTGGTCGGCCATGGCGTCAATGTAGGACAGGGTGCCCCGGCGATCCGGCTCACCTGCGGCGGACCGCGTAGCCCAGGTACGCCACCACCGGACTGCCCTCCGGCTCGAGCGCCATGTCGACGAGCTCGGGCAGCTGATCGTCGGTCAGCGTGCCACGCCTGCGCCCGCGCGTCGCGCGCACCAGCCCGCGTACGTCACGCGGCCTGAACGCCGAGACGTCCCGCGCGGACAGCCCCGCCCGGCCGAGGGACCCGGCAAGCTCCCCGGGCGCCGAGGTAGATGAGGCGGGACACGAGGGTGCGGTTCACGGTGTCGTAGACGAAGGCCCCGCCAGGGCGCAGCACACGCGCCACCTCCCGGAGGACCGTGTCCGGCCGGTCGGTGATCTCGAGGGTGTCGGCGCAGTACACGAGGTCGAAGGAGCCGTCCGGGATGTCGATGTCTCATGCCGATCGGACGACCGCCTCGGGCCACAGTAGGCCGGGCGTAGCCTTCGGCGGCGTGTCCGGGCGGCGGTGCGAGGGGAGGGCCGTCGGCGCTGCTCACACTGGGCGAATGCCCGACGCGTCCGAAGCCCTCGCGACCGATGCCCGGCAGGTGGCCGTCATGACCGTCCTCACCCTGCTGGCCGGTGCCGTCGACGCCGTCAGCTTTCTGACGATGGGGGACGTGTTCTGCTCGCTGGTGACCGGGAACGTGCTCTTCCTGTCCTTCGCGCTCGCCGGTGAGGGTGCTGTCCCGGTGGCGCGGCCCGCCATCGCGATCGGCGCGTTCTTGGCCGGGGCGGCGAGCGCGGCCGTCGTGCTGAAGTGGCTCGCGGAGCGGGGCAGGGCGTGGTTCCAGGCCGGGCTCGTCAGCGAGGCCGTGCTGCTGGTGTGCGCCGGGGCGCTGACCCTGTGGCAGCACGGCACCGAGGCGGCCGCCGACGCCGGTTCCGATCACGGCGTCGTCGCCCTCGTCGCGCTGGCCATGGGGGTGCGTACGTCGACCGTGCTGCGGGTCCACGTGCCGGGAATGCCGACGCTGCTGAGCCAGATCGCCATCACCGAACTCATCAACGACGTGCTGAAGCACCCTCGGGCGGCGCTGCTCGGGATGTCGCCCAGGCAGCGGCTGGCCCGGACGCGGTGGACTGCCACGGCGGGCGGGATCTTCGTCGGCGGGGTGCTGGGCACACTGCTGCTGGTGCCCCTGGGCACCGGGCGGGCGCTGCTCGTCATCGCGGCGGTGGTACTGCTCCTCGCGGCGGCCACGCTGGCCGTGCCGCGGCCGGGGGACGGGACGGGGCAGGACCTCAAGGGTCCTTAGACGCCCGGGGACGCCCGGTGGACGCCCGGTGACCGCGGCGTCTCGGCTCACGTCAGTGGCAGCACGCGTCGTCCTTCTGAGGGCCGGGCCCCGTGTCCAGGCGGCAGAAGCAGGACGCCTCGACGGGGACGTCGGCCAGCGCGGTCGCCATTTTCAGTTGCTGGGCGACGAGGGCCGCCTCGCCGGTCTTGCCCGTTCGGATGAGGCATTCGTGGAAGCCGTGCAGGGACCAGACGTTGCCGGGGTGCTGTTGGGCGCGGGGCAGGGTGGCGTCGAGGCCGAGGTCCGCGCGGTAGACGGCCTCGGCCTCCGTCACGCGGCCCTGTTCCAGCAGCAGGGCGCCGTAGGCGTGGCGGGTGGGCTGCATCCAGCCCCACGGCTCGTCGTAGGGGAGGCTGTCGTCCAAGTCGATGGAGCGTTCCAGGGCGGCGAAGGCGAGGTCGTGGTTGCCCCGGCGGTATTCGAGCTCTCCGTCGAGCATGGCCGACGCGATGGCGAGGATGTCGTGGCAGGTGTTGTTGAACAGCATCCGCGTCTCGGGCACCCGGCGCACCGCCTCGCGGAAGAGCTCGCGCTCGGCCTCCGCGGGGCCGATCTCGCCGGTGGCCGAGAGGGCGACGCCACGGGCGTAGTGGCGCATGGCGGTGGTGACCGCGTAGAACTCGGGGTCGGCGGGGGCGGGCAGGGCGAGGATGTCGGTCCAGCGGCCGAAGCGGATCAGCACATGGACGCGCATGGCCAGGAAGCCCTCGAGCCAGTCGGCCATCGGGGGGCTCGGCACGCGGAGGAGGTCTTCGGGGACGGCCGCTTCGAGCTGGGCGGCGGTGTCGAGGGCGACCTGTGCCTGGCCGAGGAACATGGCCCCGTAGATCTTGAAGTGGTAGTTGTGCGCCCGGTAGAGGGTGTAGAAGTTCATCGCGCCGGCGCGCCGGTGGTACTTCTCGTCGACGGCGATGGCCTCGCTGTTCGCCGCGACGACCCGGCGGTAGTCGCCGCACAGGACGTCTAGGTGCGAGGGCATGTGGTGCAGGTGCCCGGCGTCGGGCACGATGCCGCGCAGGCGGTCGGCGACGGTGAGCGCCTGCTCCGGCGTCGGGGACATCTCCATCAGGTGGATGTACAGGTGCAGCACCCCCGGATGTCCCACTCCGGCTTCCGTGGCGAGGGCGCCGTCGAGGACGGCCTTGGCCTCCATGGTCCGGGCGCCCTCGGCCGGCTGCCCGGTCCTCAGGTCCCACAGCTGCCACGGTGTGAGGTTCATCAGGGCGTCGGCGTGGAGGGTGGCGATGTCCGGGTCGTGGGGTGCCAGTTCGTAGACCGTGCGCATCGCGTCCGCGTACGGCTCGTTCCAGACCGAGCAGTCCTCGACGGCTTCCGACTGCGGATAGCGGGCGCGGAGCGCGGAGATCAGGGCCTGTTCGACGGGGGTTGCGTGGTGGGCCTCGTCGTGGGCCTGTTCGACGGCGGTGTGGGTGCGTTCGACCGTTCGCACCAGCTCGTCGTCGTCGAAGAATTCCCAGGGCTTGTTGTAGTTCGGTCCGAGCGCGTAGGCGATGCCCCAATACGCCATCGCGCACTCCGGGTCGGCCTCCGCGGCCTTTTCGAAGCAGGCGACGGCTTCCTCGTGATGGAAGGCGTACGTCCACAGCAGACCGCGATCGAACCAGAGCTGAGCTGCGGAGGAAGACGTGGTGACGGGACGGCTGTAGGTACCGAGGTCGTAGTAATCGTCCATGGTCATCTCCTGGATTATCGGCCCGACCCGGTGAGAATAGCGGCCGCGGACATCCTCTCGAGCTTCAACCAATTCTGCGTATTACCAGACCACCACCCTTTACCAGACCACCACCCTTGGTTCGATAAGTCGAACGGGCATCGTTGTGGGCATGACTGACTTCCCGAGTTTTCCGCCCGGCTTCGTGTTCGGGGCGGCCACCGCCGCGTACCAGATCGAGGGTGCGGCGCAGGAGGACGGCCGTGGGCCGTCGATCTGGGACACCTACTGCCGCACCCCCGGCCTGGTGGCGAACGGGGACAGCGGCGATGTGGCCTGTGATCACTACCACCGGTATCCGCAGGACGTTGCGCTGCTGCGCGAGCTCGGCGTGGACTCCTACCGGTTCTCGATCGCCTGGCCGCGTATCGTCCCGGCCGGGTCCGGGCCGGTGAATCCCAAGGGGCTGGACTTCTACTCACGGCTGGTCGACGAACTGCTCGCGGCCGGCATCGAGCCCGCGGCCACGCTCTACCACTGGGATCTGCCGCAGGCCCTGGAGGACCGCGGTGGCTGGCGGACACGGGAGACCGCCGAGCGGTTCGGCGAGTACGCGGCCGTCGTCGCCGGGCATCTGAGCGACCGGGTGCCGCGCTGGATCACCCTCAACGAACCGTGGTGCAGTGCCTTCCTCGGCTACTCCGTCGGCCGGCACGCCCCGGGCGCCCGCGAGGGCCGGGGCGCGCTCGCAGCGGCCCATCATCTGCTGGTCGGGCACGGCCTCGCCGTGCAGGCGTTGCGGGCGGCCGGTGTACGCGAGGCGGGCATCACCCTCAACCTCGACCGCATCCTCCCCGCCACCGGCTCCCCCGCCGACCGGTCGGCCGTCACCCGTGCGGACACCCTGCACAACCTGGTGTGGACCGAGCCGATCCTGGCGGGCCGCTACCCGGCCGCCGAGGAGGAGACCTGGGGCGGGTTGATCACCGGCCAGGACTTCCGGCGGGACGGCGACCTGGAGCTGATCTCCCAGCCGCTGGACTTCATGGGCATCAACTACTACCGGCCGCTCGTCGTCGCCGACGCCCCGCACCGCGAGAGCGACCCGACGCTGCGGGTGGCGACCGACAACCGCTATGAGGAGGTTCGGCTGCCCGGGGTGCGGCACACCGCCATGGGCTGGCCCGTCGCGCCCGGCACGTTCACGGATCTGCTGGTGGCGCTCAAGGAGCGCTACGGCGAGGCCCTGCCGCCCGTCCACATCACCGAGAACGGCTCGGCGGAGGACGACGAGGTGAGTGCCGACGGGGCCGTCCACGACAGCGACCGGGTCGCCTACCTGCGCGACCATCTCACCGCGCTGCGGGCCGCGATGGACGCCGGGGTGGACGTCCGCGGCTACTACGTGTGGTCCCTCCTGGACAACTTCGAGTGGGCCTTCGGCTACGACAAGCGCTTCGGCATCGTCCGCGTCGACTACGCCACGCAGCGGCGGACACCGAAGGACAGCTACCACTGGTACCGGGCCATGATCGCCGCGCAGCGGCCGTGACGGCCCGGTCGGAGAAAATCATCTTGTCGTTCCATCGGGGGCATGTGCGCAAGAGGCTGGCACCGGCCAACTCCCGCTCCCTAGGATGTACTTCCTGTCCAGCCAGTCCGTTGGCGCGGCGCCTTGCAGGGGGAACGATGCACTCCGAGAAGCAGTTGTCCACCGAGATCGACGCGACCGTGCCGACGGCAGCGCGCATGTACGACCACTATCTGGGCGGCAAGGACAACTACGCGGCGGACCGCGCCGCCTGCGAGGAGCTCGACAAGGTCGTGCCCAGCACGCGGCGCCTGGCCCTGAACAACCGGCGTTTCCTCCAGCGCGTCGTGCGGACCCTGTCCGAGGAGTACGGCATCCGGCAGTACCTGGACCACGGCTCAGGCCTGCCGACGCAGGACAATGTGCATCAGGTCGCCCAGCGCATCGACCCCACGACCCACGTGGTGTACGTCGACAACGACCCGATGGTGCTGGTCCACGGGCGTGCGCTGCTGGAGCAGGACGAGCGCACCACCGTGATCCACGCGGACATGCGCGAGACCGACCTGATCTTCGATCACCCCGACACCAAGCGGCTGATCGACTTCTCCGAGCCGGTGTGTGTGCTCTTCAACTCGGTGTTCCACTGCATCCCGGACAGCGACACCGACGGGCCGCTCGCGGTGGCCCGCCGCGTCCGGGAGCGGCTCGCGCCCGGCAGTTTCCTGGTGATGTGCCAGCTGGTCAGCGAGGACGCCGAAGTACGTGACTTCGTCACGAACTTCATGGATCAGGCCACCCAGGGGCACTGGGGGCGCGTGCGTGAGCCGAAGGACGTCGAGACGTACTTCGAGGAGCTGGAGATCCTGCGGCCGGGCCTCGTGGAGGTGTCCACCTGGCGTCCGGACACCGAGGTGGCGCCGCGTCAGCTCACGCACGAGTGGATCGAGTTCGGCGGCGTGGGTCGGATTCCGCTGGAGAACTAGCGGGCCCGTCGCTCCGAGGAGTGCCTCGCGCAGGACACCGGTCGTCCCGCGGGAGGCATCCGCACGTCACGGGTAGCGCTGCTCCATCGTCTGACGCAGCAGTTCCAGGGAGTCTCGGGGCTTGAGCGCCTCGTCCGCGAGCCGGTCCAGCGCGATCCGGTACTGCTCCGTCTCGTCGCGGTCCTCGAGGAAGTTCGCGCTCTTGATGTGCTCCAGGTAGACCACGTCGGGCAGGTCGAGTCCGCCGAAGCGCAGATACGTGACGGGGATGGCCGGCGCCGAGGCGTTCGTGACGCTCAGCGGCACGATCTGCACCGTCACATTCGGCCGTTCGGCCATCTCGACGAGGTGGGCGAGCTGTTCCCGCATCACATCGGTGCTGCCCAGGACGCGCAGCAGCACGGACTCGTCGATCATCGCCCACAGTTGTGGGGCCTCCTGGCGCAGCAGCAACCGGGCTCGGTGCATGCGGAGTTCGACGCGCCGCTCCACCTCGCCGGCCGGTGCGTTCGGCAGACCGCGCTCCACCACGGCCCTGGTGTAGGCGGGAGTCTGCAACAGGCCCGGCACATACTGGATCTCGAAGGTCCGGATGGTGGCGGCGGCCTCCTGGAGTCCGACCAGCCGGTCGAACCACTCGGGCATCAGCCGCTTGTCGTAGCGCTGCCACCAGCCCGGCTCTCCGGCCCGCTGCAGCAGCTTGAGCAGCACCGACGCCTCGTAGTCGTCGGTGTTGTACTGCCGCAGCAGCGCGCGGACGTCGTTCTCCGTCGGCGGGCGGCGGCCCTTGCCCGACTCGATGCGGGACAGCTTCGCGGGACTGAACCCGACAGCGCGTGCCGCCTGGTCCTGAGCGAGCCCGGCGTCCTCGCGGAAGCCGGCGAGCTGCACACCGACCAGCATCTTCAGCAGAGTCGGCGCCGGCTCGGGCCTGTCCAGGTAGGGTTCGAGACGGGAGATGCGATGCGACGCGGCGGACATCCTGACTCCCAGCAGACCGGCACAAGGACGACTAACACTATCGCACCGGCGGGGCGTCTCCGCATGTGCCCGCAAGCACCCTTCAGAAGTAGAGAGTTGGGCTCCGCTACAGCAGGTGGTCGAACTCGCCGTCCTTGGCCCCGGCCAGGAACGCCGCCACCTCCGCCGCCGTGTAGACGAGCGCGGGCCCGTCGGGATCACGGGAGTTGCGCATCGCGATCCCGCCGTCGACGAGAGGGGCGACCTCGACGCAGTTGCCCTCGGCGTTGCTGTGCCGGCTCTTGATCCAGCGGGCGTCCAACTCGCTGGCCCGCACTCCGTTCCGCATTGGCACCGCAGTCTCCTTGCTGTTCTCGTACCCCGCCGCGCACGGTGTGCCCGGCCGTCCAGCCGAGACCGGCCGCATCCCTCGGCCGCACTCGTCCCGGCTTGCGTACCCACAACGGCTTGAATTTCACGCAATTTCTCGTGCAATTGCACGCGAGCGCCGTCAGCGTGGATAATAGCTGCGGCGTCAACCCCTGTGCTGACGCCCCGTCCTGACGTCGCATCGGGGAGATGCCGTGTCATCACCTGCGCAGCACGTGCTCCGGCCGCCGAGCGGGGCCGGAGCACACACGAGCGCAGCCTGCACGAGCCGCGGTCTCCCGCCCGGCCCGCACACGCTGACGCCGTACGGGATCGCCCCGACGCCGGAGACGAGGCAGCTGCCCTCCGGCGCCCTGGCCGCCTCGGCCACCCTGCGCGTCGAGTGCGGCCTGGAGGGATTCGCGCGAGCCCGCTCCTTCACCCGCGACACCCTGCACCTCTGGTCGCTCGACCACTGCCGCGAAGACGCCACCCTCGTCGTCACCAAACTCACCGCCAACGCCGCGACGCACGCGGCGCCGGGGACATCGGGTGCGCCGGAGGTCCGGCTCGGATTCCGCCTGAACCCCACCCATCTGCTGGTCACCGTCTCCGACCCCGACGACCATCCGCCCGTGCACAGACCCGCCGCCGGCTCCGCTCTCGAGGAGCACGGCCGGGGCCTGCGCATCGTCGACGCCCTGTCCGAGGAGTGGGGCTGGACCCCCCATCCCCCGGCGGGCAAGACGGTCTGGGCGAGGTTGTCGACCTCTCCCCCCATCTGACACGACTGCCGCGGAAAGGCCCCTCGCCATGCGCAGCGCTTCGACGGAACACCCGAGCAGCGAGCGCCCACAGCGCCCGGACACCCCGACCGGCGTGGCCCGGGCCACGCCGCTCACGGCACTGGACCGCGTGCCGTGGGGCGACATCCAGGACTCCACGGGCTCGGCGGCCGCCATTCCCGTCCTGCTCAGCGGCATCGCCTGGGGTGACGCCGACACGGCCCGGTCCGCACTCGACGACCTGCGGAAACGGATCTGCCAGTTCGGTTTCGTCGTGGAGCAGGCCACCGCCGCCACGGTTCCGTTCCTGTGGGAACTGGCGAAGCAGCCGCAGGTGACCTGCCGTGCCCAGATCATCCGGCTACTCAAGAACATCGCCGACGCCCGGCAGTGGGAGAGCACCGCCGCCGTCTATCCGAAGCTGCTGAACCATCGGGAGAACCCGGTGGTCTGGGAGCGTGCGGCGCGCCAGGCGGTGCGTGCGCGGCGCGGAGAGCTCGGCCGGCTGATGGACGACGAGGACACGGAGATCGCCCGGGCCACGAACGAGCTCGCGCGCTCCCTGGGAGCCTGAGCCCCGGCGACTTGAGGGCCGGCGACTTGGGGGCCGGCGAGATTTTGCGGAAGGTTTCCGATCGGGCCAAGGTGGGTGTGCGGGCCCGGCCGTAGGGCGGCTCCCCTGTGCTCATGGCGCGGGGAGACGTGACGAAACGGTGAGGGCCCCCTGTCACCATGGGTGATGCCCCTCGCCTCGCGGGTCCGGGCAGTGTAGACATGGGCACATGGTCCGACTCTTGGGTCGATCCGGGACTCGATCGCCCCTGCGGCCCGGCGCTGCGCCGTCCGCACGGCAGCGGCGGGAGGCGGGTTCGTCGCGGTGGCATCCGATGGCGGGGCTGCGATCGGTCGTGGGCGGACGCAGCGTCGCCGGACAGGTGTTCCTGCTCGTCGTGGTGATCGTGCTGCTGCTGGTGGTGGCCGCGGTGGTGGCGCTGGTCCTGCAGGTACGGCACGACACGACCCAGGAGGCCCGTAACCGTTCACTCGCCGTCGCGGAGACCTTCGCCAACGCGCCGGGCACGGTCGAGGCGCTGGAGGGCCCCGATCCCACGGCGGTGCTCCAGCCGCGTGCCGAGGCCGCCCGCGAGCAGTCGAAGGTCGACTTCATCGTCGTCATGAACACCGACGGCATCCGCTACACCCATCCCAAGCCGGACCGCATCGGCAAACAGTTCGTCGGGAACATCGCCCCCGCGCTCGCCGGGGAGTCGGTGACCGAGCAGATCCAGGGCACGATCGGGCACCTCGTGCAGGCCGTGGTACCGGTGAAGGACCCGGACGGCAAGGTCGTGGGCGTGGTGTCGGCGGGGATCACGACGGAGAACGTCGGCGGCACCGCCGACCGTCAGCTCCCGCTCGTACTGGCCGCCGCCGCGGTGGCCCTCGCCCTGGCGACGGCGGGCGCCGCGCTGGTGAGCCGCCGGCTGCTGCGCCAGACCCATGGGCTCGGGCCGCACGAGATGACCCGGATGTACGAACACCACGACGCCGTGCTGCACGCCGTGCGCGAGGGCGTGCTCATCCTCGACGGCTCGGGCACCCTGCTGCTCGCCAACGACGAGGCGCACCGCCTGCTCGGGCTGCCCTCCGACGCCGAGGGCCGGCACATCCTCGGCCTGGGGCTCGACCCCGGCACCGCCGATCTGCTGGCCTCCGGGCGCGTCGCCACGGACGAGGTGCACCTCGTCGGGGACCGGCTCCTGGCCGTCAACCAGCGGACCACGGAGAGCGCGGGCGGCCCGCCCGGCAGCGTCGCCACGCTGCGGGACTCCACGGAACTGCGTGCCCTGTCCGGCCGGGCCGAGACCGCGCGGGAGCGGCTCAACATGCTGTACGACGCCGGGGTGGGCATCGGGACGAGCCTGGACGTCACCCGTACCGCCGAGGAGCTGACCGAACTGGCCGTGCCCCGGTTCGCCGACTTCGTCACCGTGGACCTGTTCGACTCGGTGCTGGGCGGCGGGCAGCCGAACGCCGCGGCCGCGCTGAGCCGTACGGCGCTGAGCGGGATCCGCAAGGACGCTCCGCTCTACCCCGTCGGTGAGCGGATCAGGTTCGTCGACTCCTCCCCGCAGGGCCACAGCCTCGACACCGGGCGGGCCGTCCTGGAACCCCGGCTGGGCGAGGCCCCCGGCTGGCAGGCGCAGGACCTCGAGCGCTCCGCGCAGATCGTGGAGTACGGCATCCACTCCCTGATCACCGTGCCGCTGCGGGCCGGCACCCTGGTGCTGGGCGTGGTCAGCTTCTGGCGCTTGGAGAAGCCGGAGCCCTTCGACGCGGACGAGCTGGTCCTGGCGGAGGAGCTGGTCGCACGCGCCGCCGTCTCGATCGACAACGCGCGCCGCTACACCCGCGAGCACAGCATGGCCGTGACGCTCCAGCGGAGCCTGCTCCCCCGGAACCTGCCCGAGCAGGGAGCGCTGGAGATCGCCTACCGCTATCTGCCGGCACAGGCCGGGGTGGGCGGCGACTGGTTCGACGTACTGCCGCTGTCAGGGGCCCGGGTCGCGCTGGTGGTCGGGGACGTCGTCGGCCACGGGCTGTACGCCGCGGCCACGATGGGGCGGCTGCGGACCGCCGTGCACAACTTCTCCGCCCTCGACCTCCCGCCGGACGAACTCATCGCCCTGCTGGACGAGTTGGTCGGCCGCATCGACCAGGACGAGACCGAGGAGGACGGCAGCGCCCCGGTCACCGGCGCGACCTGCCTGTACGCCGTCTACGACCCTGTCTCCCGGCGCTGCACCGTCGCGCGGGCCGGGCATCCGCCCCCGGCGCTGATCCATCCCGACGGCAGTGTCGAGTTCCCGGAGGTGCCGGCCGGTCCCCCGCTCGGGCTCGGCGGTCTGCCGTTCGAGACGGCGGAGCTGGAGCTGGCCGAAGGGAGCCGGCTGGTGCTCTACACCGACGGGCTGGTCGAGGACCGGGAGCGGGACATAGACGTCGGCCTGGACATGCTGCGCGAGGCCCTGAGCCGGGCGGGCGAGTCCCCGGAGGACACCTGCCGGGAGGTGCTGGACTCGCAGCTCACGGCCCGGTCCAGCGACGACATCGCCCTGATCGTCGCGCGCACCCGGGCGCTCGCCGCCGACCAGGTCGCCGAGTGGCCGGTGCCTGCCGACCCGGCGGCCGTGGGCGAGGTGCGGGCGGCGGTCACCCGGCAGCTCACCGAGTGGGGGCTGGACGAGCTGTCGTTCACCACCGAGCTCATCCTGAGCGAGCTGGTCACCAACGCGCTCCGGTACGGTGACGGCCCCATCCATGTACGGGTGCTGCGCGACCGCAACCTGATCTGCGAGGTGTTCGACAGCAGCAGCACCTCGCCGCATCTGCGGTACGCGACGATGACGGACGAGGGCGGTAGGGGCCTGTTTCTCGTCGCCCAGCTCGCGGAGCGCTGGGGGACGCGCTATCTGCCCGCCGGGAAGGTGATCTGGGCGGAGCAGCCGCTCCCATAAGCGGCACTTGGAGGTGCTCATAAAGTTGGCTTATGAGCTCATAGACCGGACCCGCGTACCGACTTAGGCATGCCTTAGTTTAGGCTTCCCGACGAGATCGCTTGTCGCCGCTCGAAGGGAACCTGACCATGCCCCGCCCCCTGCGGGTAGCCATCGTCGGATCCGGCCCCGCCGGGATCTACGCCGCTGACGCCCTGCTCAAGTCCGAGGTGGCCGCCGACCCCGGTGTGTCCATCGACATCTTCGAGCGCATGCCGGCGCCGTTCGGACTGATCCGCTACGGCGTGGCGCCGGACCACCCGCGGATCAAAGGCATCATCACGGCCCTGCACCAGGTCCTCGACAAGCCGCAGATCCGGCTCTTCGGCAACGTGGACTACCCCTCCGACATCAGCCTGGACGACCTGCGGGCGTTCTACGACGGTGTGATCTTCGCCACCGGCGCGACGGCCGACCGCGCGCTGCCCCTGCCCGGCATCGAGCTCGACGGCTCGTACGGCGCCGCGGACTTCGTGTCCTGGTACGACGGCCACCCGGACGTCCCGCGCACCTGGCCGCTGGAGGCGGAGAAGGTCGCCGTCCTCGGCGTCGGCAATGTCGCCCTCGACATCGCGCGTGTCCTGGCCAAGACGGCGGACGAGCTGCTGCCGACGGAGATCCCGGCGAACGTCTACGAGGGTCTGAAGGCCAACCGGGCCAAGGAGATCCACGTGTTCGGCCGCCGGGGCCCGGCGCAGGCGAAGTTCAGCCCGATGGAGCTGCGGGAGCTGGACCACTCCCCCAACATCGAGGTCATCGTCGACCCCGAGGACATCGACTACGACGAGGGCTCGATCGCCACCCGGCGCGGCAACAAGCAGGCCGACATGGTCGCCAAGACGCTGGAGAACTGGGCGATCCGCGACGCCGGCGACCGGCCGCACAAGCTCTTCCTGCACTTCTTCGAGTCGCCGGTCGAGGTTCTCGGCGAGGACGGCAAGGTCGTCGGTCTGCGCACCGAGCGCACGGAGCTCGACGGCACGGGCAACGTCAAGGGCACCGGCACCTTCAACACCTGGGACGTCGGCGCGGTCTACCGTGCGGTGGGCTACCTGTCCGACAAACTCCCCAAGCTTCCCTGGGACATCGACTCCGGCACCGTGCCCGACGAGGGCGGGCGGGTCATGCAGGAGTCCGGCGAGCACCTGCAGTCCACGTACGTCACCGGCTGGATCCGGCGCGGCCCCGTGGGCCTCATCGGGCACACCAAGGGCGACGCCAACGAGACGGTGTCCAACCTGCTGGACGACTACGCGAACGGCCGGCTCCAGACGCCCGCCACCCCCGCTCCCGAGGCCGTGGACGCGTTCCTCGCCGAGCGGAACGTCCGCTTCACCACCTGGGACGGCTGGTACAAGCTGGACGCCGCGGAGAAGGCGCTGGGTGAGCCGGAGGGCCGTGAGCGCGTGAAGCTCGTCGAGCGCGAGGACATGCTGCGGGCGAGCGGCGCCTGACGCCCGTCCTGTAGGCCTGTGGGGCGGGTCCGGTGGCAATGTCACCGGACCCGCCCTTATGCGTGCTTGAAGCGTGTACGATCCGGATGCTTCACCGAATCATCACGCGGCCTTCACAAGAGGGCCTTGCAAGGGGGGACGAACGTCCATGCACATACGCCTTGTCGCCACCACGGCGGCCGTTGCCGGAGCCCTGATCGCCCTGACGGCGGTTCCGGCCCAGGCTGCCGAGTACAGCTCCGCACTGAAGATCCGCGGCATCCAGTACGACGCTCCGGGACGCGACTCGAACAGCTGCTCTTCGGGGAACACCGACGACGAGTACCTGACGATCGAGAACTACTCTCGGTCGACGACCGTGAACCTCAAGGGGTACGTCGTCAAGGACGCCGCCGGCAACAAGTTCACCTTCACCGCCAGCCACACGCTGCAGCCCGGTGACTACGTGAAGCTGCGCGGCGGCAACGGGTCCGACTCCGACACGAAGAACGTCGTCTACCGCGACAACTGCAACTTCATGTGGAACAACGACAAGGACACGATCTACGTGTACAAGCCGTCCGGCAGCCGCGCCGACGTGCACTCGTACACCAAGAGCGGCTCCGACAAGGACGGCAACGGGTACATCACGTACCACGGCTGACCTGGCATGAAGCTGAGGCCTGTTGCCGTTCCGGCAACAGGCCTCACGTTCTTCCCGCCGGACGCAGCATGATCGAGGGAGCCGAGCCCCCTGGAGGATCCATGCCGCAGACGTCCGCCACCGGCCCGACCCACCGGCTGGTGCCTTCACCGGCCGGTCGCACACATCTCGTGGAGCAGGGAGACGGACCGCTGGTTCTGCTGCTGCACGGGTTCCCCGAGTCCTGGTACGCGTGGCGCCACCAGCTGCCGGCGCTGGCCGCCGCCGGCTACCGCGCGGTGGCCGTCGACGTCCGCGGCTACGGGCGCTCGTCCCGGCCCGCGGCGGTGGATTCGTACCGGATGCGGGAGCTGGTGGAGGACAACGTCGCCGTGGTGCGGGCACTGGGCGAGCGGTCCGCCGTGGTCGTCGGACACGACTGGGGCGCGAGCATCGCCGCGACCTCCGCGCTGCTCCGGCCCGAGGTGTTCCGCGCGGTGGGGCTCCTGAGCGTGCCCTACACCCCGCCCGGCGGCCCGAGGCCCGGCGAGGTCTTCGCCCGGATGGGCGGCGACGAGGAGTTCTACGTCTCCTACTTCCAGGAGCCCGGCCGGGCCGAGGCCGAGATCGAGCCCGACGTACGCGGCTGGCTCGCGGGCTTCTACGCCGCCCTGTCCGCCGACACGATGCCCGAAGCCGGTGCCCCCGACCCACACTTCGTCGGCCCCGGCGGAAGGCTGCGCGACCGCTTCCCCGTCGGCCGGCTCCCGCACTGGCTGGACGAGGCCGACCTCGACGTCTTCGCCGGGGAGTTCGAACGTACGGGAATGACCGGCGCCCTGAACCGCTACCGCAACATGGATCGGGACTGGGAGGACCTGACCGGCTTCGCCGGCGCTCCCGTCACCCAGCCGTCGCTGTTCATCGGCGGCGGCCTGGACGCGTCCACGACCTGGCTGGCCGACGCGATCGAGGCGTTCCCGGCCACGCTGCCCGGCCTGGCGGCTTCACACATCCTGGAGGGCTGCGGCCACTTCCCGCAGCAGGAACGGCCCGACGAGACCAATCGGCTCCTGATCGAGTGGCTCGCGGGTCTTCGCTGACCTAGAGGGCCGGGCCCGGGAGCCAGCATTTCCAGGGTGCGGGGCTGGATGGCCGGTGCGCGTGACGCTCCGGCTCGGTCCGGCGAGCGGTCGACGATCCGGAACGGGGTGTCGTACGCGCGCAGTTGTGTCGCGAGCGCGAGTCCGGTCGGGGCCGTGCGGCACGGCCGGGCCCTCCGCGCCGGGTGGCTCGCGGAGGGCCCTGATCGGTCGTGCCGGCTGACGACGGTGCCGTCTCAGACCTCCAGATCGGTCTCGATCCGGCGGAGCTGGTGGCGGGCCATCGCCATGTTGGCCCGGCTGCCGTCGAGCACGAGGTAGAGGAACAGCCCGCTGCCTCCGCGCCCCTTGATCAGGCGGATGAGGTGGTACTGGGTGTTCAGGGTGATCAGGATGTCCTCGATCTCCTCCTTCAGGCCCAGGAGTTCCATGGTGCGCAGCTTGGCCCGTACGACGTCGGTGTTGCCGGCTGCGGCGACTTCCAGGTTGAAGTCCTTGGTGCTGCCGAGGGTGCCGAGTGCCATGCCGCTGGTGTAGTCGACGAGTGCGGCGGCCGTGGCTCCGTCGATGGAGCTCAGGCATTCCTTCAGCGCGGTCTCCGTGTTCGCCATAAGTCAGTTCCTTTCGATCGGTGTTGCTCTTCGGTCGGTCCAGAGGTTCGGATGGCTCAGATGCCGGTCTGCGGGCGCGGCTGGTGGGTGGGCCGCTGCGGTGTGCGGACCGGGAGGGTGCCGATGGGGCGGGCCGTGGCCGGGAGGGCCGCGGCGCGGTGTTCGGCGGGTACGGGCCGGTCGGCGTGGCGGCCGGTGCCGGGGCCGACGCGTGTGGTCAGCAGGTCGGCGATCCGGGCGCCGCTGCGCCGGCCCTCCAGGTGCAGACGGCCGACGTTGACGCGGTCCTCGGCGAGGAGGGTGAGGACGGCGGTGGTTCCGGCGGCGTAGGTCGCGACGTAGCCTCGGGAGCCGCGGACCAGCAGTTCGCGGAAGTCGCCGCGGCCGGCGGCGTCGGTCAGGCGGTAGGCGACACCGAGGGCGGCGGCGGTGAGCGCCGCGAGTCCCTCCGGTTCGGCCTCCGGCACGTCGTGAGCGAGGACGAGTCCGTCGACGGTGGCCGCGAGGGAGCCCGTCAGCCGGGGTACGCGGGTGCGGAGCCGACGCAGTTCGTCCAGGACGTCGGTCTCGACGGCCATGAGCATTCTCCTTTCGGCACGCTGTCTTCGCGCGCGGATCACAGTGCCTCCAAGGCGTGCAGGAGCCGTCGCAGCAGTGCGGTGTCGGGCTCGTCCGATACCACCGCATGAGGGGCGGGGCCGGGCTCGGCGGACGCGGGGGCGGGGACTGAGGCGGGGAGTGAGGCTGGGGCGGGGGTTGTGGCTACGGGGACGACCATCCCGGCGGCTGCCAGGCGGCGGAGTTCGACGAGGGTGTGGAACGTGCGGCAGGCGAGGGCCGTGGCGATCTGGGCGGCGGTGCGGACGCCGTCGACCTGGGCGAGGGTGAGGCTGCGGCGGGCCGGTAGGTCCGAGGGGTCGGCGTCGGGCGCCCGGGCGAGCGGGGCGAGGTCGACGCAGGGTTCGGGCCATATGCGGTGCAGCAGTTCGCGGCGGCGTCTCGACTCGCGCAGGAGGGCGTCCACGGGTACGGAGCGGACGGCGCCGAGCCAGTGCGCGACTCCCGGACGGAAGCGGAGTACCGGTCCGTCGTGGGCGAGGACGAAGTACGCCGCGTCGAACAGGGCGCCCAGATGGCACAGTTCCAGTGCGCCGGCGGCGAGTTGGCCGCTGTCGACCAGTTGCCGGCCGACCCTGCAGCGGCGGCCCGCCTGGTCGATCGCGGCCCACCAGCCGTCCGCGGCGAGCGCACCGCTGTGGGTGAGCAGGTCACCCAGGTCGGGTGTGACGGCGGATTCGACGTGTACGACGTGTCCCGAGGCCAGATAGACGACGCCCGACTCGGTGGACAGGGCGCCGCTCGCGCCCTGCGCGGCAAGGGTGCCGAGCAGGGCCGAGGCCGGTTCGTCCGTGCGTGAAGCGCGGGTCGGCGTCATCATCCGAGCACCAGTCGGTCCGCCATCTCGGCCAGCCGGATGCGGGCCAGGGCCAGGTTGCCGTCACTGCGGTCGAGCCATAAATGCAGGAACACGGTGCTGTCGAACGTCGTGCTGACAAATCTGAGCAGGTGGTACGAGTCGGCGTTCGTGATGATCAAATCCTGTACGGGTGGTTCTTTGCCGGATATCTCTCCCGCTTCGCCGCCGGCCGGTGCGAGGAGGCCGCTCTCTGTGGCGAGTCGGGCGAGTTCGGCGGTCTCCGCCGCCGTCGCCTCCAGGTCGCCGCCCGGTGCGTCACCCACCGCGCCCAGGGCGAGACCGCTGATCCAGTCGACCACCGATGCCCCTCGCGCGCCGGGCAACCGCATGGCCTCCAGCAGACTCTCGTCAATTCCGGGCACGCCGAATCCCCCTCCCCTGCACGGCCGTTCCCGCGAACGTGAGCACGACACTACGGTGTGTGCTCGGTGCAGGTGAACGCTTTGGCATTTTCCAAAGGAATGTGCAGTGGAGTGGGCAGAGGGGCATGCGGGATCGATCCGAAGCGAGCAGGAGTCGCCCTGCCGCGCTCCGGGGCTCTCAATCGGTGTCTTGACCTGGGCTCCAGCGCGTCGGGCCCGGCATCGCGCACTCGGCGGCGAGTCGCACGTTCGGGGGGCTTCCGCAGGGTGCCTCAGGGCTCATGCTGACCTCTTGCTGACTCTACTGATGGGTAGTCAGGTCCTATCGGGAGCCCATCCGCCCCGAGGCACTGTCCGTGTCGGTGAGCGCGTCCTACCCCGACCAACGGGCCTGTGCCACTGGCCGCCCGCCGCATCGCAGAACCCAAGGCATTCGGACTTCAGCGGGCGTTGATCTGTTCGCTGCCCTGCGCGCCGCCGGTGATGTAGATGAAAAAGCCGTAGCCCCCGGGCGGGGGCACGGGTCAGTGGATGGGGCGCCAGTGCTCCAGCGCGTCGTCCAGCACAGGCGCCTCGGGGTCGTCACAGATCAGGCAGCCCCACACCAGACCGGGCACATCTGGGCCCATGGCATCGGCCGACCCTTCGGTGAGCGTGCGGTGAACGGCTTCGAGGTAGGCGGCGATCGACGGATAGCCAGGCTTGTCGCAGGCCAGATTGTCCGGCAGCGACCAGTAGCCGACGCCGCCCGCGCCCACGTAGTGCCCGGATTCGTCGCCGGTCAGCCACGGCCGACCTCGGGCAGCCAAGGCCGGAGCGAGTCCGCCGGGCTGCGCAGGATCCCGCCGGGCAAGAACGCCCCCGAGCCGACCTCGCCCTCTTGCTCATTAGCCTCGATGTACTGGTGCTCCACACCGCCACACAGCCGCCAGAGATCGCCCAGCTCAGTATGAGACTGGGGCATTCGCCTTCAGCCAGGCCGTGAGGCGGCGCCAGGCCGTCTCCACACTCCGTTGATCGCTCATCCCGCCGACCTACTGAGAAGCCGTTGCCATACAGATCATGGAGTCTGTCGATCGAACGGGAGTCTCGATCGGGTGATCGCGGGCGCTGCCCGGCATGAGAGCAGGACCTGGCGGTATGCGGGGAAAATCCAGGGGAGCGGACGGCCGCGCGCTGCTACGGTCGGGCGCCATGAGCTGGCTCCCCGATGACTTCGTCCACCCCCTCCTGGTACCGCTGCCGGGCGGTGGCCATCACCTGCGGCCGATCCGGGAAGCGGACACCCCGCTCGACTATCCGGCCGTGATGGGTTCGCGCGAGCGGCTGTGGACCATCTTCGGCCCGGCCTGGGGCTGGCCCGCGGCCACCATGACCTACGAGGCCGACCAGGCCGACCTGTTGCGGCATGAGAAGGAGATCGCCGCACACCAGTCCTTCAACTACGCGCTGTTCGACGCGGCGGAGACAGCTCTGCTCGGCTGTGTCTACATCGACCCACCGGAGAGGGCCGGCGCGGACGGCGAGATCTCCTGGTGGGTGGTGGACGAGCTCGTGGGCAGCAAGGTCGAGCAGGCCCTCGCCGCGCTGGTGCCGCAGTGGATCGCCGCCGACTGGCCGTTCGAGAAGCCGCGCTTCCTCGGCCGCGAGATCTCCTGGTCGGACTGGCTCGCCCTGCCGGAGCATCCCGACACCTAAGCGGTTGTTGGAGTCCAGGTAGCTCGGGGGTGCGATCCCATTCCGAGTGGTTCCCGGAGGCCCTGTTGTCTTTGTTTGCAGCGCACGCATGCCCACAGGCGTGATGGGGCGTGGCTCACCCTTCGCCGGACTCGGTGGTCCGATGGCGTTCGGTCCGCAAGGATGCGGCGGATGAGGGCGAGTCGAACGTGTGAGGTGTGTGGGGCTGAGCTGTCCGACCGCGGCCGGCGGGAGGGGGATGCGCCGGCATCGCCCGGTCGGCCCGCCCGTTACTGTTCCGACGCCTGCCGGCAGCGCGCCTTCCGCCGGCGGTCGGCACGGCAG
This sequence comes from Streptomyces sp. CRCS-T-1, assembly GCF_024442335.1. Taxonomy (NCBI): domain Bacteria; kingdom Bacillati; phylum Actinomycetota; class Actinomycetes; order Kitasatosporales; family Streptomycetaceae; genus Streptomyces; species Streptomyces sp. CRCS-T-1. Next base: position 77,265 of record NZ_CP101651.1, read on the forward strand.
GCCAAGGACCAGGAGCAGGGCCGGGGCCAGGAACGCTCGCGGGCGGACGGCCAGGAGTTGCCACGTGCACTGGACTCCTTCATCGGACGCAGGCGCGAACTGTCCCGGCTGCGCACCCTGGTGAAGTCCGCACGGCTGCTGACGCTCACCGGTCCGGGCGGAGTCGGCAAGACCCGTCTGGCGACGGAGTTCGCCACCGGGCTGCGGGGTGCCGACAGGACGGCCCGGCTGGTCGAACTGGACTCGGTCCACGACGCCGACCGGCTGCCGCAGGCCGTGGCCGCAGCGCTGGGCGTGGGTGAGCGCGGCGGCCGGACAGGGGTCGCGCTGCTCGCCCATGAGCTCGGCGACCGTTCGATGATGCTCGTGCTGGACAACTGCGAACACCTCGTCGAGCCGTGCGCGCAGTTGGTCGCGACCCTGCTCGGCCGATGCCCCCGGCTGCGCATCCTCGCCACCAGCCGGGAAGTGCTGCGGGTGCCCGGCGAAGTCGTGTTCCGGGTCGGTGAACTGTCTCTGTCGCCGACCGGCACGGACGACCCGGCGGCCGTGCTTCAGGCGGATGCCGTCCGGCTCTTCGTGGACCGCGCGGGCGGCAGCGCACCCGGATTCGAGCTGCACGGCGGCAACGCCCGTACCGTGGCCGAGATCTGCCGACGCCTCGACGGAATGCCGCTGGCGATCGAACTGGCGGCGCGCCGTACGGGCGTCCTCCCGCTCAGCGACATCCTGACCGGCCTGGACGACCAGCTCACCCTCCTCACGGACGGCAGCAGAACCGGGCCCGGACGGCACCGCGAGCTGGCGGCCGCCATCGACTGGAGCCATCGATTACTGGATCCGGAGGAGCAGACCCTGTTTCGCCGGCTCTCGGTCCTCGTCGGCGGATTCGACGCCGTGGGTGCGGCGGCGGTCTGCGCCGACGGCCAGATGCAGCCTCGGCACGTCCTGCGGGTGTTGTGCGCGTTGGAGGCCAAGTCGCTGATCGCACGGATGCCGGCAGCGGATGCCGAAGTCAGCGCGCGTTTCCGGCAGTTGAGTTCCATCCGCGCCTACGCCCTGGAGCGCCTCGCCGACTCCGGTGAACTGCCCGGCACCTGGCAGCGGGCCGACGACTGGCTGACCGGGCTGATGGAGCCGGCCGCGGATCAGGTCTTCGTCGACCAGGCGGGCGGCCGCCTGACCGAGGAGCGGGAGAACCTCGCCGCAGCCGTCGCCCATCTCGACGGCCTCGGCAGCGCACCGCACGTACCGCTGACGCTGGCACTGGCGAGAGTGCGCTTCCAGCAGGAGCAGCTGACCACCGCCCGGGCGCTGCTGACGCGCGTGCTGGAGCACAGCGACGGCCCGATGAGCTCGCGGGACTCCCAAGGGCCGCGGATGTCACCGGAGTCAACCGGCTCGCGGTTCTCCCGGCACGTCGGGGCGACCCTGGCGCTCGCCGCCCGCGCGGCCTGCCAGCAGGCGGACGAGGGAGCCGCACTGCGCTTCGCCGAGCAGGCGGTCGCCGTCGAGCGGCACAGAGACGACCCCGCCGGACTCGCCAACGCCCTGGACGCACGCGCTGCCGCCCTGCTGTGCCGCGGCGAGTTCGCGCAGGCCGTCGACGACTTCGCGGAATGTCTGGACCTCGTCGCCGCACTCGGCAACCCCCGCGACACGGCATGGTGCCGCCACCATCTGGCCTGGGCGCTGCTGCACATCGGCAAGGCGGCCGAGGCCGACGAGCTGATGGCGGCCTGCCTGCCGCAACTGCGCGGACAGCACCCCTGGTGCCAGTCGGCGGCCGCCCTGCACACCGCCGGCGCGATCCGGCTCGCCCTGGGCGATGTCGCCGCGGCCCAGGACCTGTTCGCCGAAGGCCTGCGCACGGTGCCCGGCGAGAGCTTCCACGCGCTGTATCCGCTGGAGGGGCTTGCCGTCGTGGCGGCCGAGCGGGGCCGGATGAAGCGGTCGCTACGGCTGTTCGCGGCCGCCGCGCAGGCGCGCAGGCGGCTGGACACCGAGCCGGAGGCCGAGTGGCGACGGCAGGTCGAGTCGGCGACGGCCCGCGCCGCCGCGGCGCTGCCCCCGGCGGGGCGGGACGCCGCGGTGGCACAGGGCCGCGGGATGAGCTGGGAGCACCTGATCGCCCACGCCCTGCTCGGCACCGACGAAGGACCGGTGCCGGTCGACCGTACGGACGAAGGCCGATCCCCGCTCACGGGCCGGGAGATGATGGTGGCCTCGCTGGTCGCCGAAGGGCTGACCAACCGCGAGGTCGCCGCCCGGCTGGATCTGTCGGCGAGCACCGTCTCGACCCACCTCGACCACGTACGGGACAAGCTGGGCATGCGCTCCCGTACGCAGATCGCGCTGTGGGTGGCCGGAAGGGAACAGCGCCGGGCCGCTGCCGAGGACGATCCGCGCCGGGGCGAGATTTCGTAACGCCGCCGGGCCACCGGTCATCCGATCGATCCGCGCGGGCGCCCCAGCTACCAAGCTGATGCGGAACAGGGCATTCCCGAGGACCCGACGGCGTAGAGCCGCTACCCGACGGCCTTCCCCCCACGGAATGCCCTGTCCGGCGAGTAGATCCGGCGAGGAGACGCGATGCGGCACGACCATGATCCGGACGGCGAACAGACGAACTCGAGGAGGGCATTCATCAGAAGGAGTTCGGTGGGAATGACCGCGGCCCTCGTGGCGACGACCGGGGCCGGAGCCGCCTCGGCGGCACCGGTGAGCCCGGTGCAGAAGGCGCGAGCCGCGGGACGCCCGTTGGCGGTCACGCCTGCCTGCGACGGTCATGAGACCCCGGCGGCGATGGAGGGACCGCTCTTCAAGCCGCAGTCGCCCGAGCGGACGGACCTCGTCACCCCCGCGATCCGCGGAGTGCGGCTCGATCTGAGCGGCATCGTCTACGACACCGCCTGCAAGCCCCTGCCCGGGGCGCTCATCGAGTTCTGGCAGTGCGACCAGAACGGCGACTACGACACCGCCGGCTTCTCGCTGCGCGGACACCAGTACACCGACGGCAGGGGCGCGTTCGGGCTGCGCACGATCATCCCCCGTGACTACTGGGGCCGATGGGGCCAGCGGGCGCCGCACATCCACACCCAGGTCCAGGCGCCCGGCGGACCGGCACTCATCACGCAGCTGTACTTCCCCGACGACACCCAGGCGTACGGCCGGGACTTCGCCGCGCTCAACGCCGCGGACCGGCTCATCAACCGGGCCTGCACGATCACGCTCGCGGGCCCGAAGGGCGGCCGCTACACCGGCGCCTTCGACTTCGTCATCCAGACCACGGCCACGTAGCCGACCGCCGATCACTCAAGGATTTCCGTGATGCATACGCAAACGTCATCCCGGCGGCGGCAGTTCGTCCGGTCGTCCATGGCGGCAGCGCTGGCCGCGGGCGCCCTCGCGGTCGGGGGCCTGATCGCCGCCGGCACCGTCTGGTCCGGCCCCGCCACCGCCCCGGCCGGAGCCGCCAAGGACGTGGGGGCCGCACCGGCGCGCGTGGCCGGACAGTGGCAGCCGACCGCCGTTCCGGTGGCCAAGGGCGACCTCACGGCCGTGGCCGCACTCAGCGACAAGCAGGCCTGGTCCGTCGGCTATCGGCTGAAGAGCAACACCGAGCTGGAGGCCGTGGCCCTGAAGTGGGACGGCACGTCCTGGAAGCAGCAGTCGACCCTGCCGAACGGCACCTTCCCGCAGGCGCTCGCCGTCCGGTCGGCCTCCGACATCTGGACGGTCGGCGCGACGGCGGCCCACTGGGACGGCGCCTCCTGGACCACGCGCAACCTCGACCGCGACCCCGCGGGCCGGGTGACGCCCGACGCGGTGGTGACGACCTCCGACGGTAAGGCCTGGACGGCCGGCCGCGCCGTGCCGCAGGGCATCAAGAACGGGGTGCCCGCCATACAGGCGTGGGACGGCACGGCGTGGCGCCGGCAGACCCTGCCCGACGTCGGCAAGGGCGAACTGACCAGCCTCACCGCCGTCGCACCCGACGACATCTGGGCGGCGGGCACGTCCTTCGCCACCGGCAGCACCGCGCAGACGGCCCTGCTGCTGCACTGGGACGGCACCTCCTGGACACGGGTCGCCGCGCCGGCGGGAGCCGCGGGCGAGCACCGCTGGCTCAGCGGCATCACCGCACTGGGTGCCGACGACATATGGGCGGTGGGCGGTTCGACATCCACGGGCGCCGACAGCCCCTACGCGGTGCACTGGGACGGCAAGAAGTGGACCGACGCGAAGGCACCCGCGATCGCCGACGGCCGGCTTCGGGCCGTCGGCAAGGCCGGGGACGGCACGCTGTGGGCGGTCGGCGGCAAGGGTGCTGTCTCCGTCGCCCTGCGCTTCGACGCGCAGCAGCGCCGCTGGGAGCAGGGGGCCGACCCCGGAGTGGTGGTGCGAGGGTTCACCACGGTGCCGGGCAGCGCCAATCTGTGGACCGTCGGCATCGCCAAACAGGGCGACCTGCTTCCGGCGGTGACCCGCTTCACGGGCTGACCGGCAGACCCGCCCCGGGCCCGGACCACGCACCAGGGTCCGGGCCCGGACAGCGCCGGTGATCAGGGCGAGAGTGCCCGGGCGGACCGACCGGCGGGTCCAGAGACTCCCCGGCACTGAGGGGCGTGGCCGACGGCGCTCACATCACGCGCAGTCCGTCCTGCGCGGACGGGCGGGATCGTGTTCTGCTGCTGCCGTCCGTACCGCCGTGCATCCGTCCATGAGCATCAGTGCCTATCGGCGGGCATGATGTTCGCGCTTCGGAGGGCTCTTGAGCTCCGGCTGCTGCAGGTAGTCGGAGCAGTCGGGGTTGTGGCAGGGCCCGGGGGCCCACACGGGCACGAAGATCCCGAGGGTCTTGTGCCGCTTCTTGATGATCATGTCCAGGGGGTGCTGGCAGACCGGGCACGCGGTTGTCCCTCGTGGGCCGGCCCCCCGCTCGGCTTTGCTCATTCTTTAACAATAGGCCACTTTGGTAAAAATAGGGAAAATCTACCCATTCTGGCGAGGTCTGCTGGGACGGTCAGTGCGTGCTTCGTGGCGGATCTTCCCTGGGTTCTGCCTCCGCGTGCGGGCCGTGGGCGGGTTCCGGATTCGCGGCCGTGTCCGGTCGTGGTTCTGGCCGCTCGTCCTGGGCGACGGAGGAAGGCGCCGGGGCGGGGCGCAGCAGGCTGAGCGTGACGGAAGCGGCCAGGACGACGACGATGACCGCGAGGCTGATCGGCGAGGGGATCTCCGGGATGCTGGGGCTGATCATCTTGTGCGAGGCCTGGAGGATGAGCTTGACGCCGATGAAGCCGAGGATGATCGCCAGGCCCTTGTTGAGGTAGTGGAAGCGGTCCAGCAGTCCCGCCAGCATGAAGTACAGGGCCCGCAGGCCCAGGATCGCGAAGGCGTTGCTGGTGTAGACGATGAAGGCGTCGTCGCTGACGGCGAGGACGGCGGGGACGCTGTCGACGGCGAAGATCAGGTCGGCCGCTTCGATCGCGGCGACGACCGCGAGGAGCGGGGTGGCCACGCGTTTGCCGGCTTCCTTGACGAAGAACTTGGTGCCGGCGTATTCGTCCCTGACGGGGACGATCTTGCGGAGCAGCCGCAGGGCGAAGCTCTTGCCGGGATCGAAGGTCTCCTCCTCTCCCTTGAGGAGCTTGTAGGTGCTGTAGAAGAGGATGGCGGCGAAGGCGAACAGCACCGCGGTGAAGCGGCTGACCACGGCGACGCCGAGGGAGAGGAAGATCCCCCGGAAGACCAGGGCGCCCATCACACCGAAGAACAGCACGCGGTGCTGGTAGGCGCGGGGCACCTTGAAGTAGGCGAAGATCACCGCGAAGACGAAGAGGTTGTCCACCGACAGGCTCTTCTCCAGCAGCCACGCGGTGGTGTACTCGGTGCCGGCCGTCCCGCCCAGGACGAGGAAGACGACGCCCCCGAAGATCAGGGCGAGGCCCACCCACAGGCCGCTCCAGGCGGCGGCCTCCTTGAAGCCGATGACGTGCGCGGTGCGGTGGGCCAGCAGGTCCACCGCCAGCGACACCACCACCGTCGCGGCGAACGCTCCCCACAACCACAGCGGGACCTCACCCACGCCGGTCACCCTCTTCGCGGCTCACGCCGATTTCGCAGCCCCTTGTACAGGAGTCTCCGGCATCACGCAGCGCCGAGCGACCCGGCAGGCCCCGCTCGCGGCGGCCAGGAGGTGTGGGCCCGGCAGATCGAAGCCCTGTTTCCGTGACCGGAACCGTTCATGACCGGCCACGCGGTCACCACACGTGGTCATCGACGACGCCGCCTCGTCGACACGTTCCTGCGACCAAGCGCTCGGCGGGCCCTCGTCCCGGCCGGACGTGCATCCGATCATGACGTCGTCCCGCCTCAGTCCCGCCCTGGGCCGTCTGTCCGGGAGCGCCCTGAACCCGAGGTGCGTCGCACCTTCACCTCTTACGACACTGGATAGCAAGGGGGCTGACATGTGCGAATGATCCTCGGGGCAGGACGGCGGCACCGGCCCCCGGGCGGAGGGCGGCATCCATGGCTGTCAACGGCACGAGGTGGCCGGACCCGGCCGAGTGGTCCGGGAAGATCTACAGCGCGGGCTGGCGCGAGTCCGAGGGCGGCACCCGCCAGGTGATCGAACCGGCCACGGGGCACGCGCTGGCCGACGTCGGCATCGCCTCCCCCGCAGACGTCGCTCAGGCCGGCGCTCGGGCCGCCCAGGCCGCCGGCGACTGGGCGGCGGCTCCTTCCGATCGGGTCGAGGTCCTGCTGCGCGCCTCCGCCGCCCTGCGTGAACACGGCGACGCCTTCCGCGACTGGATCGTCCGCGAGTCGGCGGGCGTCCCCGCCAAGGGCGACTACGAGATCATCGCCGCCCTCGCGCAACTGACGCACGCCGTCGGACTGGCGTCCCTGCCTCGGGGTGAGGTCCTGGCCCCTCAGGCCCCCGGTGGAACGAGTCTGGCGTGGCGGGTGCCGCTCGGCGTCGTCGGTGTCATCAACCCTTGGAACGCGCCGCTCCTGTTCGCGATGCGCGCGTTGGCGCCCGCCCTCGCGCTGGGCAACACCGTGCTGCTCAAACCCGACCCGCTCACCCCGGTGTCCGGGGGTGTCCTCGTCGCGCGGCTCTTTGAGGACGCCGGACTGCCCGACGGAGTGCTGCACGTCCTGCCGGGTGGCGCGGAGACCGGGCAGGCGGTCGCGGCGGATCCGCATGTCGCCATGGTCGCGTTCACCGGCTCCACCGAGGCCGGACGCATGGTGGCCCGTGTGGCGGGTGAGGGGTTGAAGCGGGTCTCCCTGGAACTCGGCGGCAAGAACTCGATCGTCGTGCTGGAGGACGCGGACGTGGAGGCGGCCGCCCTGGCCGGAGCCGTGAGTACCTTCGGGTACCAGGGACAGGCGTGCGTCGCCGCCGGCCGTCACCTGGTCCACGCCGACCTGGTCGAGGCGTACACCGACGCGCTGGTCGGGCGCGCGCGGGCCATGCGCGTCGGCGACCCTCGCGAAGCGGGCGTCAGCGTCGGCCCGGTCATCAGCGAGCAGCAGGTCAGCAGGATCGAGCGCATCGTCGACGAGAGCGTGGCCGTCGGGGCGCGGGTGCTCACGGGCGGCCGACGCGACGGACTCTTCTACCCGCCCACCGTCCTGGACCACGTCGGACGAGCCATGCCGGCCTTCACCGAGGAGATCTTCGGTCCCGTCGCCCCGGTCATTCCCTTTCACAGCGAGGCGGAGGCCGTCGAGATCGCCAACGACACCGCGTACGGTCTGACGGCGGCCGTGCACTCCGGCTCCGTACCCAGGGCGACCGCTGTCGCCGAGCAACTGCGCACCGGCATGGTCCACATCAACGACGTCTCCGCCAAAGACGCCGCGAACGCCCCCTTCGGAGGCATGGGCATCTCCGGCAACGGCTCCCGCATCGGCGGCACAGCCAGCCTGGAACAGTTCACTCAGTGGCGCTGGATGACGGCACCGGGGCCGCTGCCGGGGGGCCTTACGGGCCAGTGCTGACGCCGACCGGGCTTGCCTGCGGCACGCGGTGGGCTCCTCCTGGCAGGAGGAGCCCACCCCCAGGGGATGTGCGTGGGGTTACTCGGTGCGCAGGCCCGAGGGGCGCATCATGCGCAGCAGCGGCGGGAGGCTGAGCAGCGTGACCACGCCGACCACGGCGGCGCCGACGCCGGTCATGGTCAGGACGCTCGCCCAGTCCATGGCCACCGGTGTACGGGTCATCTTCAGCAGCACCGTGCCGAGGGTGACACCCACCGTGGTGGCCAGTACGAGGCCGAGTCCGACCGGGAGGGCCGTCTGCCACAGCACCGACAGGCTGAGGGTGCGGCGTCGGGTGCCGAAGGCGACCAACGCGGAGAGCAGCTTCTTGCGTTCGCGGAGCTGTTCCAGCTGGGAGACCAGCAGGCTCGCTCCGATCAGTGCCAGCACGAAGGCGGAGCCGACGAACAGGCCGGTGCGGATGGAGGCGTACTTGGCGTTCTCCTGGGTCGCCGACCAGCCGAAGGTCTGTGCCAGGGGGTCGATACGGGCGGCGACGTTGCGGATGTACTCCCGTGAGTCCGGCACCGAGGGGTCCAGACGCAGGTAGACACCGTTCGAGATCACCGCGGGCGCGGCCTTGTCGGGCAGGGCGGCGGGGGTGACCAGCAGACTGGTGTAGTCCTGCAGTGAGTCCTTGCGCGCATCCACCTCCCGAACGTTCGCCGGAACGGTCCAGGGCACCTCGATGCCGCGTTCGGCGCCGTCGTACGACGGGTCGATGTAGAGCTGCCGGCCGGGCTTCACCAGCGCGATCTCGGATGCGTTGCTGGGGTCCTCGTAGCCGCTGCGCGTCCGCGTGATGAACACGTCACCGTCCTTGCAGGAGGGCAGTGTGGCGAGTTCGCGCAGGGCGGCGCAGTTGCCCACGGTCAGGCCGTCGCCGTTCTCCGGGTCGCGACGTGTGTCCCCGTACTCGGAGTGGGCCAGGGCCACCGCGGTCCGGACACCCTTGGTGCCGGTGAACTCGCGCTCGATGCCGGACAGCGGCTCGGGGCGGCTGAAGTCGACCTGCATCTGGACCCGGCTGGGGTCCTGGCCGGTGTTCTCGGTGTACTGGCTCTGTGTTCCCGTGAAGAGCATCTGCAGTGCGATGGCCCCGGCCACCGCCACGGCGATGCCGTTGACCATACGGGCGGCGGTGCCGCTGCTCAGCTGCAGCCGTCGTACGGCCAACTGCCAGGACAGCGGGCCCTTGCCGAGCCGGACGACGACCGACTCCACGACCCAGGGCAGCAGGGCCGTGATGCCGATCAGCAGCATCACGACGCCGCCGATGACGAGGTACTGGTTGAAGTTTCCGTCCTTGCGGCCTTGGCCGATCATCGGGTAGAGCATCGCGAGGCCGGCCAGCGTCGGCAGCAGCCGCCACCACAGCCGGCGGCGGCTCGGCTTGGCCGCGCGCACGACACCGAGGGGTTCGACGACCACGCCGCGCATCGCGAGCAGCGTGACCAGCACCGCGGCGACCGGCACCGCCACCGCGACCAGCGCGGCGAGCGCGGGAGTGGGGTCGAGGTAGCTGGGCCAGACGCTCACGCCCAGCAACTCGCCGCTGCCCAGCTTCTGACGGCTCAGCAAGAAGAAGCCGGTGCCCACGACCAGGCCGAACAGGGCTCCGGCCAGCGCCTCGCCCGCCGCGATCCGCCGGGTCATCCCCCGGTCGGAGCCGACCAGGCGCAGCGCGGCGAGGCGGCGGTCCCGGCGTTCGCCGCCGAAGCGGACGGCGGCGGCGATGAACACGGCGACCGGCGTCAGCAGCACCACGAACACGACCAAGACCATGAGCAGCAGCACCGGGTCGGTCTTCTCGGGCGTGGCGTCCGGATTGCCGAACTCGGCCAGCCGCGTCACCAGTGAGGAGTCCGTGAGCTTCAGCCCCGAGGCGCCCGCGTAATAAGCGAGTTCGTGGGAGCCGATCAGCCCGCTCTCACCGATCGTGCCGGTGATCTTGTACGGCAGGCGCTCCCGCAGCAGTTTCGCGTCACCCGAGTTCAGCAGGTCCTTGAGCGCGGGAGAGACCAGCATCTCGCCCTTGCCCGGGAAGCGGTCGACTCCCGGGGGCAGCGGCGCCCGAGTGCCCTCGGGTTCGACGAACCGGCCCCTGATGTCGTCGTCGTGCCAGGTGGTGTCGGCGTCGGCGATCAGGAGCGTGTTGTCGGCCTTGGGCGGGACCGTCTGGGCGTACACGTTGGCGTAGCGGGCGTCCTCCACCTTGCTGCGGGAGGCCAGCACGTTGGGCATCGCGGTGCACAACAGGAGCAGAGCGACGCCCAGGCCGACGCCGACCGCTGTCAGCGTCATGCGGACCCAGCCCTCGCGGCCGCCGGTGACGGCGAACCGGGCTCCCAGGGCCAGGTCTCTGGACCTCCCCCACTCTCGGCTTCGCTCGAGCGGGCGGTGCCCCCTGCGCGGACTCATATGGCGCGCTCCATGTTCCGGGACTTGCCGTCGCGTACGACGATCTCGCGGTCGGCGTAGGCGGCCACCCGTGTCTCGTGGGTGACGAGGACGACGGCGGCGTTGGTGGAGCGGGCCGCTTCGGTGAGCAGTTCCATGACGCGCTCCCCGTTGTGGGAGTCGAGCGCGCCGGTCGGTTCGTCGGCGAACAGCACCCGGGGGCCGGTGACCAGTGCGCGTGCCACGGCGACGCGCTGGCCCTGGCCGCCGGAGACCTCGCCGGGCCGCTTGCCCTCCAGGTCGTCGACCTCCAGGCGTTCCATCCAGCCGAGCGCCGCCCGCTCGGCGTCCTTGCAGGAGGTGCCGTTCAGCCGGAGCGGCAGGGCGACGTTCTCCACGCAGGTCAGTTCCGGCACGAGCTGTCCGAACTGGAACACGAAGCCGAACTCGGAGCGGCGCAACGCGCTGCGCTGGGCGTCGCTCATCGTCGTCACCTCACGCCCGTGGTAGGTGATCGAGCCGGAGTCGGGCGGCAGGATGCCCGCGAGGCAGTGCAGCATGGTCGACTTGCCGGAGCCGGAGGGGCCCATGACGGCGACGACCTCGCCGGGGTGGATGGAGAACTCGGCGCCGTCGAGGGCGTGGGTGTGCCCGTAGGTCTTGCGCAGGTCCTGCGCGGTGAGCAGGGAACCATGGGGAGAGGTGGTCATCGGGCTACGGCCTCACGGAGTGTGTCGAGTCGGGCGGCGGTCAGCTCCAGCCAGCGCAGGTCGGCTTCGAGGTGGAAGAGGGCGTGGTCGCAGATCAGCTGGTCCGCCAGATCGCCCTTGCGCTTGCGGTCGGTCAGGATGCGCATGCTGCGCAGGTGTTCGGAGCGTTGGGTGTACAGGATGTCGGCCGCGTCCCGGTGGGTGAGCAGCGCGAGGACGACCCTGGTGTAGAGGGACGACTGAAGGTACTCTTCCGGCTTCTGCGGGGTCGCGAGCCACCGCTCCACGTCGGTGACGCCGGCGTCGGTGATCGCGTAGCGCTTGCGCTCCGGGCCGCCGCCGGCCTCGGTCCCGTCGACCTCGACGAGACCGTTCTTCAGCAGGCGGGACATCGTCGAGTAGACCTGGCCGTAGTGCAGCGGCCGGTCGTGACCGAACTTCTCGTCGAAGGCGCGCTTCAGGTCGTAGCCGTGCCGTGGGCCGGACTCCAGGAGCCCTAAGAGTGTGTGACCGATGGACATGACCGGCACTCTACACACCGTGTATACGCCGCATGTATACACGGCGTGTTTAGCTCATGGCGATGAGTGCGACAGCGCAGGTGAGGAAGCCGGGAATGCCGATCATCACGGTTCGACAACGGGGGGTGCGGCGGGCTTGAACGTCCGTACGCCTGGCCCGCGATGGGGCTCCGAGCCCCAGCAAGAGGTGCGGGGCGGCGCCTGGAACAGACGCTGTCAGGCGAGACGACGCCCCGCACCTGAAACGTGTCGGCCTTGCGTTGAGATTCGACCAGCCGCCACTCGCTACCAGTACACCTCACTCAGAGCTTTATTGCACATCTATTGCAACAACTTATGCGGTGCAGAAGCTGGCGGCGCAGGGCCGACCACGACGGCACCCCGAATCCGTCAAGGGCCTGGGCAGACTCCGCTACGTCGTCGAGCAGACCTTCGCCCTGATCCACCATGGTCGCGTCACGAGCTCTCCGGGCTGGTCCGCGTTGGCCAGGCGCTGGCTGTCGCCCTGGGCGGCGAGAGGTGATCCTGCCGTTCAGGACAGTCCACTTGAAGGGCCGAAATCCAGGACAGTCCCGGGCGGAACCGGTCCCTCGCCCGCGTAGGTGTCGCCCAGCGGTGCCGCCAGTGCGGTGCCCTTGGCGAGCGTCAGGCTGGGCCAGGGCCCGGCGAGGGCTGCGTCGTCCAGGGTGATGCCGAGGTGGTCGAGGATTAGGGCCACCGCTGGTGCCATCCCGGCGCCCTCGCCTTCGTGGGCGGCGAGTGCCTCTTCCACCCGATCCCACCAGGGGCCGAGCGGTTCGGACCGGCTGTGCTCCATGCCGGGCTCGAAGCACTCGATGCGCTCGCCGTCGCGCCAGTACTGGAAGACGTCGATTCCCTCGGTAGTCGCCACGCTGTAGGTCTCAGTTCCCCGCGACAACTCCGCGAGCGATTCTTCCTCAGAGCCGATGCCGCCATCCACCTCGACGCAGAAGCCCCATTCGCCGATCCTGCCGGCCCGCAGCAGCGAGACCATCCCGTCGCCCGATTCGCCCGAGGGCAGATCCGAGGCCTCGTCCCAGCCGAGCAGGCGCGCCCGTTCCGGATCGGCCCCGTACCGGGCGAACACCTCCTCGGGGCCGAGACCGCGGGTGAAAGTAACGCACATCCAGGCCCTCGCCCAGTCCGGCAACCCCGCGTCCGCGTCTGCTTCCATGATCTGCCTTCGTCATTCATTCACACCCGGCATCGCCTGCCTGGTTCATGCCGTGGGATCGGTACCGGGCAGGACGCCCGGTCAACAAGATCGTGTTACGAGTTCTCAGGGCTGTCCACACCAAAATCCGCTCCACGCCGGCGGACAGCTCCGATGTCACTGGTCCTGGATACGCCGGAACGGGCGGTCAGCTTCCAGTTCGAACGCGATTTCCAGCAGCTTCCGTTCGCCGCCGGGGCGGGCCGAGAACATGACGCCGATGGGCAGGCCGTCCGTTGTTGCGGTCGGGGCGGGCAGCGAGAGAGACGGAGTGCCGGCGACGTTGTCGAGCGGGGTGAACGCCACGTAGGCGAGGATCCGCTCGATCAGCTCGGCGTAGGGAACGGTCGGGCTGAGGTGGCCGATCGGTGGTGTGGTGTGGGCGAGCACGGGTGACAGGACGAGGTCGAGTCGGCGGATGGTCGCCGCGTGCGCCTCCTTGGCGCGCTTCAGTCGTCGCAGCATGCCGGGAGTCCGCCGCCAGTTCCGCAGATACTGCTCGCGCAGCCCCCGGCTGAGGCCGTCCATGCGGTGCCGGTCGAAGTCCGCGCCGAGGGTCCGGCCCGTGGCGCCGAGGAGGAAGGACAGCATCCCCCAGTACGTGACGAAGTCGTCGGTGAAGTTGGGGTCCATGTCCAACTCCACCGGCTCCACGGTGTGTCCGAGCCGCTCGAGCGTGGCCACGGTCTCCGTGACCGCCGCCCGGGTCGCCGCGTCGGAGTGGACACCGTTCGGCGAGTCCAGCAGGAACCCGATGCGCAGCCGGCGCTCCGAGGGGCCTTCGACCAGGCCGAGGGGCGGCAGTGCGGCGGAACCCCGCCGGTGGGTCTCGGCGGCGGCGAGGAACGCCGCGGTGTCCCGCACGGAACGGCTCACGATGCCGTCGGAGACGATGTCGATCGGAAGCCGTCGGCCCAGATCGCTTGCCACGACACGGCCACGAGTCGGCTTGAGGCCGACGAGTCCGCAGCAGGCGGCGGGTATCCGGATCGAGCCACCGCCGTCGTTGGCGTGCGCGATCGGCACCGCACCGGCGGCGACCAACGCGGCGCTGCCGCCCGACGAACCGCCTGCCGAGTAGCCCGTGTTCCAGGGGTTGCGCACCGGCTCCGCACCGTCGTACTCGGTGCTCGGACTGAACCCGAACTCGGGCAGCCGGGTCTTGCCCAGCACGGTGACGCCGCTGCTCAGGAGTTGCCGGGTGAAGGGTGCGTGGCGCCGCGCCGCCCTCGGCCGGAAGGCGGCACTGCCGTGGCCCGTGGGCAGCCCCTGGTAGTCGGTGTTGTCCTTGACGAAGGTCGGTACCCCGGCGAAGGCACCGCCCGTCGCGGCGGCGGATGCCGGGCTGTCGACATCGGCGGTTGCCGGGCTGTCGACGTGCGCCTGGACCGCGCCCAGCCGTGCGTCGATCGCCCGCACCCGCTCCCCCGCGGCCCGGGCGACCTCGGCCGGGGAGACCTCACCCCGCCGGATCGCCGCGGCGAGTCCGACGGCGTCGTGCTCTCCCAGGGCGTCGTCCCGGAAAGCGTGCACGATGGTCCGTTCGTCGAAAGTCGTCACCGCTGCCTCAGCCCCTGCCGTGTGGGTGGTCGGCCGCCATCATTCCTTACTCTCAAGTAACTTGCGAGGAGTTCGCCAGACGTTCGTCGTCGCCCGCTTCGCCCCACCACGGTGTTCCGCTCCCTGTCCGTGGCCGGCCTGGTGGCAGAGGTCTCCCGTGGATGGGCCTATCTTGGCCCGTATGCAGGCATACACGATCGGCCAGGCGGCCCGGCTACTCGGCGTGAGTCCGGACACCGCGCGGCGGTGGGCGGACGCGGGGCGAGTGGCGACCCTCGCGACGAGGGCGGGAAGCGCCTCATCGACGGGAAGGACCTGGCCGCGTTCTCGGTGGAGCTCGCCAAGGGCGGGAGCGGGGAGGAGGACGCCTCCTACACCTCGGTGCGCAACGCCTTCCCCGGCATCGTGACCGCGATCAAGCTCGGTGATGTGGCAGCCCAGGTGGAGATCCAGGCGGGTCCCCATCGGCTGGTGTCGCTGCTGACGCGGGAGGCCGTGGAGGAGCTGGGGCTGGAGGTCGGGATGGAGGCCACCGCCCGGGTGAAGTCGACGAACGTGCACATCGACCGCGTCTGAGCGGGAGGCGGTGGCCTCCGGGTGTCACTTGTTCACCTGTTCACCGAGTAGGAGTGGGCTCCCGTGCCGGCCAGGCCGCCGCCGTCGGCGATCAGGTACTCGTCGCGGATCGGGCGGCCCGCGAACCAGGACTCCAGGATCTCCCGGGTGCCCGCGGCGTAGCGGGCCTGCGCGGACAGCGACGAGCCGGAGATGTGCGGGGTCATGCCGTGGTGCGGCATGGTGCGCCACGGGTGGTCGGCGGGAGCGGGCTGCGGGTACCAGACGTCACCCGCGTAGCCCGCCAACTGCCCGCTCCGCAAG
Organism: Streptomyces sp. CRCS-T-1; assembly: GCF_024442335.1. Taxonomy (NCBI): domain Bacteria; kingdom Bacillati; phylum Actinomycetota; class Actinomycetes; order Kitasatosporales; family Streptomycetaceae; genus Streptomyces; species Streptomyces sp. CRCS-T-1. Next base: position 92,621 of record NZ_CP101651.1, read on the forward strand.
GCGCGGTCGACGGCGTCCCGGTCCACGATCTTCGCCCGAGCCGGCCTTCGCCAACGCCCTGCGCGACGCGACCGGAGTCCGCTTCACCGAACTCCCGCTCACCCGCGACCGGGTGTGGCTGGCCTTGCGCGACGCGGGCGTGGCCGACTCGGGTGGTCGGTGAGGGAGGTTCAGGTTCAGGGGATGACGCGGACCGCGCGCGCCAGGAAGTGGTGCCGGGCGTCCTCGTAGCAGTCCAGGCTCCAGCCCGCCGCCTCCAGCGCGGGGCGCAGGTTCTCCTCGGCCAGTGGGTCGTCGGGGTCGAGGGGGCGTCCGTGGCGGGCGGCTCGTTCGGCGCGGCCGGAGGGGTGGAAGAGGAGCAGGACGCCACCGGGGGCGGTCACCCGAGCCCACTCGCACAGGGCGGCCGGCGGGTCGGGGACGTGGTTGATCAGGCCCGCGCTGAAGACGCCGTCCACCGCGCCGACGGGCAGCGGCAGTCGGCAGGCGTCGGCGAGGAGCAGGTGGGCGTCGTCGGTACGGCGATGCTGTCCGGCGGCGGTGAGCATGGCCGCGGTGAGGTCCACTCCGAGGACGACACCCTCCTCCCCCACCTCGGCGCGCAGGGCGGGCAGGGCCCGGCCGCTGCCGCAGCCCACGTCCAGGGCGCGCAGGCCCGGGCGCAGTCCCATGCGGGTCACGGCCGCCGCGTAGACCGGGTTGTCGGCGGCGAAGCGCTCCTCCCAGGTGGCCGCGCGAGGCGTGAAGAAGGTGCGGGTCGCGGTCAGGGCGGCCCGGTCGGCGGCGAGGGCGGCGAAGCGGGCGAACACGTCGTCGCGATACGGAGCCAGCACAGCCAGTTCCGCGGGGGCCGACTCGACCAGGTCCGGAGCGGCGTCCGCCTCACCCGGGAGGGCCGTGGCGAAGGCGTCGACGGCCGTGTTGTCCACCTCCAGGTGGAACCGCAGGCCCCAGGCCGAGCCCCCGACCCGGAACGCCTGCACCGGGTGACGGTCGCAGGAGGCCAACAGAGTGGCACCGGACGGCAGGTCCATGGTGTCCGCGTGGCAGTGCGGGACGCGGAGCCGCTCGGGTACGCCGGACAGGAGCGGATCCTTGCGCGCCGCCGGGGACATGCGCACCGGCGCCCAGCCGACCTGCGTTCCGGGCCCGCGCAGGGCCGTCCCGCCCGCCGCCACCGCCAGCAGCCGCGCGCCCAGGCACACCCCGAGCACCGGCACCTCGGCCTCCAGCGCGGCTCGCAGCAGCGCCAGTTCCGCGTCGCGGCTGGGAAAGTCCTCGTCTGCCGCTGCAGACCCGCCCATCACCAGCAGGGCGGCGGTACCGTCCAGCGTGCCGGGCACCGGGTCGCCCGCCCAGGTGCGGCAGGTCCGCAGCTTCAGGCCGGCCGCTTCCAGCGCCGTACCGATGGCGTACGGGCCTTCGTGCGGCGCGTGCTCCAGGATCAGGACGTCCGCCACCGGGTCGTGCTGCACCGCGTTCCTCTCGTCGTCAGGTCCACGCGCTGTAGCCGCCGTCGACGCGAATGGCGTCGATGCCGCTGATGTGGCGGGCGCCGCAGCGGTCCTGGGGCAGGACGAGCTGGGAGCCGGCCCGGTCGAGGGGTGTGTCGTCGAGGGTGACCGCGAGCAGGACGGGGGCGCGGCCGAAGTCGGGGTCTATCTCGGCCCAGGACAACAGGGCGTGGTGGCCGTCCGCGCCGTGTACGGCGATCAGGAAGCGCAGGCGGTCCTTGCGGCGGGCGGGGTCGAAGGCCGGGCCCGCGTCCATGAGGACGTCGTGCAGGAGAGGGCCGGTGAAGCGGTGGCGCTGGATGCCGCTGGTGGCGCACTCGAAGCTGACCTGTGCCCCGTGCTGGGGCCATGCGAGCAGGTCGGGCACCGTCAGCCGGGTCGGTCGGTCGAGGTCGCCCGTGAGGGCGAGTTCCGCCGCGGGTCCGGCGGCCGTGCGGGCAGCTGCGAGGGTCTGGCTCACTGGCTACCACCTCCCGGATGACCGTACCCGAGCCATGGTCCCGTACAAACGCACATGCCATGCCGACACGCGAAGGGTCCGGCTCATGCGATATGACAGGAGACTTTCGCCTCGCATCTGCGGCAGTATGATCGGCGTATGCACAGCTACCGGATCGGGGACGCCGCCGCCTTACTCGGCGTGAGCCCCGACACCGTGCGGCGTCTGGTCGACGGCGGGAAACTGACCGCCGAGCGCGATGAGCTGGGGCGCCGGATCATTCCGGGGCCGGCCCTCGCGGCCTACGCCCGCGAGACGCACCGGGCGGAGCGGGAGTCCACCGGCTCCTCGGCCCGCAACCGGTTCTCCGGCATCGTCACCGATGTGATCCTCGGGGACGTCTCCGCGCAGGTGGAGATCCAGGCCGGGCCGTTCCGGGTGGTGGCGATGGTCAGCCGCGAGTCGGCTGAGGAACTGAAGCTGGAGCCCGGTGTTCCGGCGGTTGCCGTGATCAAGTCGACCAACGTGGTCGTCGAAAGCCCCTAGACAAGGTCGTGGGGATCGTAGTTCTTGTGTCCGTCAGGACCAGAGGGAGTGGACCCGTGATGACCCGTACCGTGCGCCGGACCCGCCGGATACTGCAGGTGACCGGCGCAGGTGCCGCCGCGCTGCTGGCCCTGAGCGCCTGCTCGTCCTCCGACGACTCCTCGTCGGCGTCGGACTCCTCGGCGTCGGACTCCGGCTCGCCGAAGCTGTCCGGAGAGGTGACCGTCTTCGCCGCCGCCTCGCTGAAGGAGAGTTTCACGACGCTGGGCAAGGAGTTCGAGAAGGCCCACCCCGGCACCAAGGTCACCTTCAGCTTCGGCGGCAGCGACGCGCTGGCCGCGAGCATCACCGGCGGCGCCCCGGCCGATGTGTTCGCCTCCGCCAGCCCCAAGACGATGAAGATCGTCACGGACGCCGGAGACGCCTCCGGCACACCCGCCACCTTCGTGCGCAACGAACTGGAGATCGCCACCCTGCCGGGCAACCCCGACAAGGTCGCCTCCCTGAAGGACCTCACGAACGCGGACCTGAAGGTCGTGCTGTGCGACAAGACGGTGCCGTGCGGTGCCGCCGCCCAGAAGGCCCTGGACGCGAGCAAGCTGAAGCTCACCCCGGTCTCCTACGAGGAGGACGTCAAGTCCGCCCTCAACAAGGTGGTCCTGAAGGAGGCCGACGCGTCGGTCGTGTACAAGACCGACGTGAAGGCGGCCGGTGACAAGGTGGAGGGCGTGGAGTTCCCCGAGTCCGCCGACGCCATCAACGACTACCCCATCACCCTCCTCAAGAGCTCGAAGAACACCGGGACCGCCAAGGCGTTCATGGAGCTGGTGCAGTCCTCCGAAGGCCAGAAGGTCCTGAACGAAGCCGGATTCCTCAAGCCGTGACCTCCCCTTCCCTGGACAAGGCCGACGCCGCGGACACCCTCACCGGTGGCCCGCGGCGCCGCCGCACCCTCCGGGGCGTTCGCGGGGGCGCCCCGCTGCCTCTCCTCCTGCCCGCGCTGATCGGCCTCGCCTTCCTGGTCCTGCCGCTCGTCGCCCTGCTGGTCAGGGCCCCCTGGCGCAGCATGCCCGAGCTGCTGACCAGCGCCGAGGTGTGGCAGGCCCTCCAGCTGTCCCTGGTCTGTGCGACGGCGGCGACCGCGGTGAGCCTGGTGATCGGGGTGCCGCTGGCGTGGCTGCTCGCCCGGGTCGATTTCCCGGGCCGCGGGCTCGTGCGCGCCTTGGTGACTCTCCCGCTGGTCCTGCCCCCCGTGGTCGGGGGTGTGGCGCTGCTGATGGCGCTGGGGCGCAACGGGGTCGTCGGCAAGTGGCTGGACGCCTGGTTCGGGATCACTCTGCCCTTCACCACGACGGGAGTCGTGATCGCGGAGGCCTTCGTGGCGATGCCGTTTCTCGTCATCAGTGTGGAGGGCACGCTGCGCGCCGCCGACCCGCGCTACGAGGAGGCCGCCACGACGCTGGGCGCCTCCCGCTTCACCGCGTTCCGACGTGTCACCCTGCCGCTCATCGCTCCGGGTATCGCGGCGGGCGCCGTCCTGGCATGGGCCAGGGCACTCGGTGAGTTCGGCGCGACCATCACCTTCGCCGGCAACTTCCCCGGCCGCACCCAGACCATGCCCCTCGCGGTCTATCTGGCCCTGCAGAACGACCCGGCGGCGGCGATCGCCCTCAGCCTGGTCCTGCTGGCCGTGTCGATCGCCGTACTCGCCGGACTGCGCGACCGCTGGATGACCGCCTCATGACCGATCCCGAGACGACCGATGCCGAGAAGACCGATGCCGCCGCTGAGGGGCTCGACACACGGCTGGTGGTCGAGCGCGGCTCCTTCCGTCTCGATGTCGCGCTGACAGCGGCCCCGGGTGACGTCGTCGCCCTGCTCGGCCCCAACGGTGCGGGCAAGACCACGGCCCTCCGCGCACTGGCCGGTCTCGTCCCCCTGACCGGCGGCCATCTCCACCTCGATGGCACGGACTTGGACCGTATGCCTCCGGAAGCCCGGCCGGTCGGGGTCGTCTTCCAGGACTACCTGCTCTTCCCCCATCTGTCCGCTCTGGACAACGTGGCCTTCGGGCCGCGCTGCCACGGGGCGACGAAGGCGGAGGCCCGCGCCCAGGCCTCCGCATGGCTGGAGCGCCTCGGTCTGGCCGAGCACGGTTCCGCGAAACCCCGCCGCCTCTCCGGCGGGCAGGCCCAGCGCGTCGCCCTCGCCCGCGCCCTGGCCACGCATCCCCGCCTGCTCCTCCTCGACGAGCCGCTCGCCGCCCTAGACGCCCGCACACGCCTCGACGTCCGCGCCCAACTCCGCCACCACCTGGCCGAGTTCGAGGCCGTCGCCGTCCTCGTCACGCACGACCCGCTCGACGCCATGGTTCTCGCGGACCATCTCGTCGTCATCGAGGACGGCCACATCGTCCAGCGGGGCACCCCCGCCGACATCGCCCGCCGCCCGCGCACCGACTACATCGCCCATCTGGTCGGGCTCAACCTCTATCGGGGCGAGGCCGAAGGGCACACGGTCCGCGTCGACCACGGATCGGCGGTCACCACCACGGAGGACCTCACCGGCCCGGTCTTCGTCGCCTTCCCCCCGAGCGCGGTGACCCTCTACCAGGACCGCCCGAGCGGCGCCAGCGCCCGCAATCTGTGGCGCTGCGAGGTCTCCGGCATGGAAACCCACGGCGACCAGATCCGCGTCGCGCTCAGCGGCGAACTCCCGTTGGCCGCCGATCTCACCACCGTCGCCGCGGCCGAACTCGACCTGCGCCCCGGAGCCACGGTCTGGGCGACGGTCAAGGCCGCCCAGACGCACGCGTATCCGGCCTGAGCGTGCGGGGCGGATGTGCGCGGTGTCGGACCCCCGTCCTCTGCGAGGCCCCGATACAGGCCCGGGCGGGCCGGTCGGGCGTGGGTGAGGGATGACCGGCCCGCCCGGCGTCAAGGGGTACGGGTTCGCTGGAGGCCCGCATCCTGGCCAACGCGTGCTTGTCCGGGCTGAGCATGCGGAGCGGATGGGTGAGGTTGTGGTCTGGAGGGCCCCGGACGCGGGGAGGCGGGCCGGGGCTCGCCGACGACGCTATGCCCGGTGTCCTCGACTCCAGGACGTCCCTGACGGGTTCCTGACGGCGATCGTGCCGACCTTGACGGCGTGCTGACGCCACCGGTGAGAGGGCGTGCGAAGGGCCGTCAGGACTACGCCAAGAACGGACGCGTGGGGTGTTCGAAAGCGTGGAAACAGGGGTGGGATGGACGTGGTTCCGAGGAGGATCAGATGTCCGAGTCCCACTCGCCAGCGGCCGCTCGCCTCGTCGTGGGAGTGAGCGGTTCGCTGGGCAGTCTCACCGCCCTGAGCCGGGCCGCCGACGAGGCCCGGTACCGCGGGGCCGAGCTCTGGCCGGTGCTGGCCTGGGAACCGCCCGGCGGGGATCTCGCCGCTCGCAGGTCCCCGGCGGCAGCCGTCCTGGTCGAGGACTGGGAGCGGCTGGCGCGGGAGAGGCTGCTCAAGGCGCTGTGTGAGGTGTTCGGCGGCCTCGGTTCCGGGCTGCCCGGGCAGGCGCTCATCGCCCGGGGCGGCCCGGGGCCGGCGCTGGTGCGGATCGCCGACCGGGAGGGCGACGTCCTCGTGGTCGGCGCCGGACGGCGCGGCCGTCTGTGCCGTGCGCTGTGGCCGTCGGTCGGCCGCTACTGCCTCGCCCACGCCGCCTGCCCCGTCCTCGCGGTGCCACCGTCCCCGCTTCAGGCCGCGCTGGAAACCGCGCACCGCCGGAACGTCCTGCGGCTCCCACTGGACACCGGGCGCCTCAAGCGGGAGTTCGACGCCGTGCCGCCCGGCGCCTGAGCCGTCAGGACGTGGCTTCGGACAATGGGCCGCAGAGCCCTTGCCGCGTCAAGAACTCGACAGTATTCAGGGCATCCCTTGCGAGTCAGGGGCGGATTTCCGGACCCTGACGACGTGGCTACTGACTGGTTCCCCGACCGCGGGGTCCGCCGAATGGTGCTCCTACTGGGCACCGCGGGCTTGGCCGTGCTCACCGGCGGCATCGTCGGCGATCTGCTCTGGGTCATCGGTCTCGGAGCATGGATGTTCATGATCGCTCTCATCGTCGAGCTGGTCTATCGCCCTTGAGACCTGGGGGGCCGGCCTGACCATGGCCGTCAAGGACCCGTATGCGCACGTCAGAAGCCCGTCAGGGAACGCGTCCCCCGCTTGCCCGGCGCGTGCGGGACGGCTTCCATGGTGAGCGTGAACAGCGCCTGGCTTCTCTTCGACCGGCCGCCGAGTACCACTCGGCCACGCCGTCGTGCGCCGCGCTGCCCGGAAGCATCCGCGTTCTCCTGACGCGCCTTCCGTGATCCGAGGGGCACCGCGCTCACGTCCGGTTCCCCTCGCTCCCCCTTCGTCCCCGCACGCCCGCCACCCCACGCCGGGGCCGAGCGGCGTGCCCGCACCCTTCGGATCGGACCATGTCTGACTTCGCCCTTTCGTCGCGTACCGTCCTGGTCACCGGCGCCACCTCCGGCATCGGATACGAGGCCGCACGGCAGCTCGCCGAACGCGGTGCCACCGTGCTGCTGCACGGCCGCACCGCCGAGGAGGCCCGCGCCGCAGCCGACAGGCTCATCGCCACCGCCGGAATCGACGCCGCCCGACTTCGGCCGTACGCAGCGGACTTCGCGCACCTCCAGGAGGTGGAGGCCATGGCCGAACACGTCGTCCGCGACCACCCGCACCTCGATGTGCTCGTCAACAACGCGGGCATGGCCGCACCCGAGCGCCACACCGTCACCGCCGACGGCAACGAGATCGCCTTCCAGGTGAACTTCCTCGCCCACTACCTGCTGACCTGCCTGCTGGAGCCGGCCCTCACCAGGGACCCCGGTGGCCGGGTGGTCAACGTGTCCTCGTCTCTGCACCGTACGGCCTCCATCCAGTGGAGCGACCCGAACCGGTCCCGCCGCTACTCCCGGCTCACCGCCTACGCCCAGTCGCAGCTCGCGCTGACGGTCTTCGCCGCCGACCCGCGCGTCACCGCGGTCTCCGTGCACCCCGGGGTCTGCGACACGACTCTGCTGCCGCTGTACGCCCATGAGGGCGTCAAGCCGGCCGAGGGCGCGGCGCACGTGGTCCGGCTGTGCGACCCGGCCGTCGAGATCGTCAACGGCGCCTACTACGACCGCGCCGAGCGCGTCGATCCGTCCCCGCTCGCCGCTGAGGACCGCACGGTCAAGCGCCTCAACAAGCTGGCCGACCTCCTCGTCGGCGGCGGCACGGTCTGAACCTCGTTCCCTGCGACGGAGCCGGGGTCACACGGCGGACAGGTCCTTGCGGACGTCCGGGGCGTCAAGCACGAGCAGATGCTCCGTCAGAGTCGTATCAAGGTGCGGGACTCCGGCCTCCCGGGTCTCTAACGTCGGCCCTATGGAACGCAGGCATGACGCGCGTGACGACGCGGTCCACGCTCACGAACAGGCGGCCGGGGGAGTGGCCCGAGACCATTGCTGGGCAGGGAATCTGCGCAGCGCGGTGCAGTGTTCAGCGGTGCTCCTCGCCGTGCTGCTCGTGATCGACTGGGGAAACGACAGCCTCACGACCGGGCGCTGCGGGCTGTGGGCCGGGCTCGCAGCGCTCCTCTTCGTGCTCCTCTTCCCGCCCAGAGTCACCGCGGGCAAGGGCTGGCTGTCCTCGCGCGGACTGCTGCCCGGGCGGCGGGTCCGCACCGACCTCTTGGTGTCGGTGCGCTGCCTGGACGGCGTCTCCCAGCGGCTCCGCCTGCGGGACGCGCTCGGCGGGCGCGTCGAGATCGACCCTCAGGTCCTGGTGAACAATCCCGGACTGTGGCACCGCCTGGCCGAGGACGCTCGGGAGTCGGTGGCTCGCGGCTCGCTGACCTGCGGTGAGACCGTGCTGCGCCGCCTCTCGGAACGGATCGACCGTCAGACCGCCCGGTCCGTCTTCAAGGTCTCGGAGCTGGACTAGGAAGGTCCTCTCCGGCACCGCCGGCGCGCTCGACCTGCTCGGCGAAGGGCAGGGACAGCGCCATCGTCAGGCCCCCGCCCGGGGTGTCCTCCGGGGTGAGGGTGCCGTTCATCGCCTCGGTCAGTCCCCGTGAGAGGGCCAGGCCCAGGCCGAGGCCCGTCGTGTTGTCGGTGTCGCCCAGGCGCTGGAAGGGCTCGAAGATCCGGTCCCGGTCGGTGGGCGGGAGGCCGGGTCCTCGGTCGACGACGCGCAGTTCGACGCGGCCCGCGTGGGCGCTGGCGGTCAGCAGCACCTTGCTCCCCGCTGGGCTGTGACGGGCGGCATTGCCGACTAGATTGGCGATCACCCGTTCGAGCAAGGGAGGGTCGGCCAGGACCGCGGGAACCTCCTCCAGGTCCGCCACCTCGACCCCGGGGGTGTCGGCGAGAGCCACGGGGAGGACCTCCTCCAGGGCGGTGGCGCGCAGGTCGAGGGTGAGCGCGCCGGCCTGGAGGCGGCTGAGGTCGAGGAGGTTCTCGATCAGCCGGTTGAGCCGGGCCATGGACTCGTCGGCGGTGGCGAGGAGTTCGTCCCGGTCGTCGGGCGAGAACTCCACGTCCTGGCTGCGAAGCGAGGCGACGGCGGCCCAGCCCGCGGCGAGCGGGGTGCGCAGGTCGTGGCCGACCGCCCGCAGCAGCGCCGTACGCATGCGGTCGGCCGCCTTGACCGGCTCGACCTCGGCGACGGCCTCGGCCAGCCGGGCCCGCTCGACCGCCGACCCCACATGCGCCGCGAACGCGGACAGCACGCGCCGCTCGGAGGACGGGAGGGTACGGCCGCGCAGGACAAGGAAGGCGCCGGGGCCCGCCGGCACGGCGGTCACGCCGTCCTCTCCGGGCGGTTCGTCCACCAGCTCCGCGGCATCCATACCGAAGGTCTCGCGGGTCCGTTCCACCAAGGCGGGAATGGTCGCGCCGCCCCGCACGATCGTGCCCGCGAGGGACGACATGGTCTCCGCCTCGGCGGTGGCGCGGGCCGAGCGTCTCGCCAGCCGCAGCGAGCGGTCGACGACGGCGGCCACGGTGGCGGCCACCACCGCGAAGACCGCCAGGGCGAGCAGCGCGTTCGGATCGTCGAGGGTGAACCGACCGACGGGCGGGATGAACCAGTAGTTGAGCAGCAGCGACGCCGTCACCGACGCGATCACCGCCGACGCGACCCCGCCTATGCACGCCACCCCCACCACGGTGAGCAGGAAGAGCAGTGCCTCGCTGGTGAGGTTCAGTCTGTCCCTGGCCACGTCCAGGTCCAGCAGGAAGGTGAGCGCCACGGGCAGCAGCAGACCGGCGACCGGGCCCGCGATCCTGCGTACGGTCGAGAGGGTGCGCCTGCGGGAGGGCAGCAGGGTGCCGCGCCCGGCGCGCTCGTGCGTGACCATGTGGATGTCGATGTCGGCGGAGAGTTCGACGACCGTCTCGCCGGTGCCGCGCCCCGTGACGAACCGTTCGACGCGGCCGCGGCGGCTGGTGCCGAGGACGAGCTGGGTGGCGTTCTCGGCGCGGGCGAACTCCACCAGGGCGGTGGCGACGTCGTCGCCGACCACCGAGTGGTAGCTGCCGCCGAGATCCTCGATGAGCCGCCGCTGCCGGGCCAGGGAGGCGTGCGAGGCGCCGGAGGCGAGACCGTCGCTGCGGGTCACGTGCACGGCGAGCAGGTCACCGCCCGCCGACCGGTCCGCGACGCGAGCGGCTCTCCGGATCAGTGTGTCCCCCTCCGGCCCACCCGTCAGGGCCACGACGACTCGCTCCCGGGTCTCCCACACGCCGCCGATGCCGTGCTCCGAGCGATAGGTCTGCAGCGCCTCGTCGACGCGGTCGGCGACCCACAGCAGGGCGAGCTGGCGCAGCGCCGTCAGGTTGCCGGGGCGGAAGTAGTCGGCGAGAGCCGCGTCGACCTTCTCCGGAGCGTAGATGTTGCCGTGCGCCATCCGCCGACGCAGCCCTTCGGGCGGGATGTCGACCAGCTCGATCTGATGGGCCCGCCGTACGACCTCGTCGGGCACCGTCTCGTGCTGCGGCACTCTGGTGATCTTCTCGACGACGTCGTTCAGTGACTCGAGATGCTGGATGTTGAGGGCGCTGATGACGTCGATCCCGGCGGCGAGCAGTTCCTCGATGTCCTGCCAGCGCTTGGTGTTGCGGCCGCCGCCGGGGACGTTGCTGTGGGCGAACTCGTCGACGATCGCCACCTGCGGGCGGCGCGCCAGGACGGCGGCGAGGTCCATCTCCTCGAACGCCCCGCCGCGGTAGACGCACGAGGCCCGCTCGACCACTTCCAGGCCGTCGAGCATCCCCTCCGTGCCGGGCCGCCCGTGGCACTCGACGAACCCCACCACGACATCGGCCCCGCGCGAGGCTCTGCGCCGCGCCTCGTCGAGCATGCGGTAGGTCTTTCCCACGCCGGGGGCGGCCCCGAGATAGACCTTGAGGCGTCCCGGGCGTACGGCACCCGCACCGGCCCCTGCCTCGCTTCCGCCGGTCCGTACGTCACTCGCATTGGTCCGTACGTCACTCATCGCAGCCGACGTGCTCCGCTCACTGGCGATCGACTCCCCCGAGGGGAAGGGTTGCTTCCCCCTACCGAAGCGCCACTCCGAGGTGCTCGCAGCGCTCCTTGACACATCCTTGGCGCCGGTCACGAGGACGTTGACACCGCCTTGACGGGATCCAGGCCGAAAGGGTGAAGGGGACGGCATGCGCGGCGTAGGGACGGTTCCGGCTCTCGTGGTCCTCGCCACCACGGTGGCGACGTGGATGCGGATGCGAACACCTCCCCGAATGCAGTACGTCAAGGCATCACCCAAGGGCTTGCGGGGCAGTCGAGACGTTGTTCAGTTCCGCGCCGAACGCCTCAGGGAGTGCCTTCGTGTCCGAGACCGGGAATGATGCGGCTGCCGCGCCGGAACAAGGGGACGACACACCGCTGCGTCGCGCCATCGGCCCCAGACTGCTGATCCTGTTCGTGATCGGCGACATCCTCGGCACGGGCATCTACGCCACCACCGGTCAGGTCGCCGGAAAGATCGGCGGGGCACTCTGGCTGCCGTTCCTCATCGGCTTCGTCGTAGCCGTCCTGACAGCCGCCTCGTACGTCGAACTCGTCGGCAAATACCCGAAGGCGGCCGGTGCCGCGCTCTACACCCAGAAGGCGTTCAAGGTCCCGTTCCTCACCTTCATCGTCGCCTTCATGGTCATGTGCTCGGGTCTCTCCTCCGCGAGTGCGGCGGCCCGCGCCTTCAGCGGTGACTATCTGTCCGAGTTCACGGACGTTTTCCCGCCCACCCTCATCGCGATCCTGTTCATCCTCGCCCTGGCCGCCCTGAATCTGCGCGGCGTGTCGGAGTCCGTGAAGACCAACGTGGTCCTCACCACGGTCGAACTGACCGGCCTGGTCGTCATTCTCACGATCGGTGCCTGGGCCGTCCTGACCGGTGACGGTGAGCCCTCTCGGCTCGGCGAGTTCCAGGCGGGGGGCACGGGTTTCGCACTGCTCACCAGTGTGCTGGGGGCGACAGCCCTCGGCTTCTTCGCCTTCGTGGGCTTCGAGGACTCCGTCAACATGGCCGAGGAGACCAAGGACCCGGTGCGGACCTTCCCGAAGGCCATCTTCATCGGCGTCGCCGTCACCGGGACCATCTACGTCCTGGTCGCCCTGGTCTCCTCCCTGCTCGTCGACTACCGGGTGCTGGAGGACTCCAGCGGGCCGCTGCTGGAGGTCGTCAAGGCCGGCGGGCTCGACTTCCCGCCCAAACTGTTCGCCCTGATCGCCCTGTTCGCGGTCACCAACTCGGCCCTGATCAACATCATGATGGCGTCCCGCCTCTGCTACGGCATGGCGAACGAGCGCATCCTGCCGCGCGCCCTGGGCCGCGTGCTGCCCCGGCGACGCACCCCGGTCGTCGGCATCGTCTTCGTCTCGCTCCTGGCGATCGGCCTGGTCTGCACCGGCGAGATCGCGGGGCTCGGCGACACCACGTCCTTCCTTCTGCTGTGTGTCTTCGCCGTCGTCAACATCGCCGTCCTCGTCCTGCGCCGCGACCCGGTGGAGCACCAGCACTTCCGTACGCCGACCGTCCTGCCGGTGCTCGGCGCGATCACCACCCTGATCCTGGCCAGCCCCCTCTCCGACCGGCCCGCGGACGTCTACATCCGGGCAGGCGTGCTGCTGGCCATCGGCATCGGGCTGTGGGCGCTCAACAAGGTGGTGCTCAAGGCGCGCGGCGAGGACTGAGCAGACGTCGCACATCCCGTACGAGCGTGCAGTCGCACATCCCGTACGAGCCTGCAGAGGGCGCCGAGGAGAATCACCGCCGCGGCCGCGATCCAGAGAGCCGAGCGGGAGTGATCCCGAACGAATCGGCCGGGCGCGTTCAGCCCACCCGTGGCGTCAGGGTTCCTGTGAGGGTTCGGGGATCGCGACGGTTCCCTGTGCCACCGCGCACAGGGTCTCCACGCCCGCGCTGTCCACGACGGAGAGGTCGCAGCGGCACACGACACGGGAACGGCCCGCCCGGACGACCTGTGCGTGGGCCCGCAGCAGTGCGCCGTCGGCGGGGCGCAGGTAGTCGATGGTGAACCCGGCGGTGAGCAGCTTCGCGCCGACGACGGTGCCGGCGGCGAACGTCAGCGTGTTGTCCGCCGCGTAGGCGAGTACGCCGCCGTGCAGGAAGCCGTTCTGCTGGCGCAGGTCGTCGCGGATGTCCAGCTCCAGGGTCGCCGCGCCCTTCTCGAAGACCACCAGGCGGGCGCCGAGCAGGTTGCTGAAGGGCTGGGCCGCCAGAACCTTCTGCGCGAGAGCCAGATTCGGAGCGTCCGTCACATCACACCTCGTCTTCCGTGATCGCCTGGTGGCGGGTGGTCGGCTCTGTGAGGGTCTCGGCCCAGTCCTCGGCCCAGCGGGCGAGAGGGCCGAGGGCGCGGTAGGCGTCCTCGCCGAGGGCGGTGAGGGTGTAGCCGCTGTCGTCCTGTTGCGTGACGAGGCCCGCCTGGCCGAGTTCGACGAGGCGTTGGCGCAGGACGCTGGAGGACATGCCGTCGCAGCGCTGCTGCAAGGGGCGAAAGCCGGTGGGGCCCTGATGCAGCTCCCAGATGATGCGCAGGCTCCAGCGCCGGCCGAACAGGTCGAGCGCCGCCATGATCGGGCGACCGCTGGTCGAGCCGCGGACCGGGCGCCCTGGTCTGGGTGTCTCTGCCATGTCGCCCGACATCTCCCTCTAGTGCTTCGTTTTTCGAAACGCTAGCATCCTCTCCTGCTTCGGAAAACGAAGCGGACGAGTGGTGGCGGTCGTGGCCCACGGCTTTGGCCGCCGCGCCACCGCCAGCAAAGAAAAGGGAGCAGTAGGTGGCCGGCCACGGACCGACGGCTCTTCGATCGGTTCTTCGGCGGGGGTCTGCTGGACCGCGGGCATCTCGCCCTCAAGCAGCGCGAGATCGTCATCGACCGCGTCACCGCCCGCTGCGGGAGCGAGTACGAGTGGGGCGTGCACGTCAGCGCCTTCGCCGAGAAGGCCGGACTGACCCGCGATCAGATCGCCTCGACCTGCGCCGGTGGCCCCGAGGACGACTGCTGGAGCGAGGAGGAAGGCTGTCCCGTGCGACTGTGCGACCGGATCGACGCCGGTTGCACACTCGACGACGAGGACTGGACGGACGGCCTGAGCCTCCCCCTTGAGCCTTGGGCCGCGCGCTTCTCGCAGTACGGCGCAGCGGGTGGCGGCGCGCGATGAGCATGGGACCGAGGTCGCCTTCATCGTGAACTCTCAGGGAGCAGGGTTTTGATGAAGGCGACCTGGTCGACGGCTACGAGGCCCCTGACGGGCAGCGGCTTGTCGAAAGCCACAGGCCGCAGGCCCGCGTCGGGGTCAGTCGGGCAGTCGGTCGAGGACCCAGCGGCCGATGTCCTCCGTCATGAGGGCGTGGGGGTCGTTGTCCTGGGACAGGAGGAAGTCGTCGAGCTCGGACTCCTCCGGCGGCAGTTCGTCGATGTTGACGTAGAGGTCCTCCTGCCTGCCCAGGTCACGGATGGCGACGGCGCTGACGGACGGTACGAAGCACCCGGACCGGTGGGCCAGGTCGACGCCCTCCCCCACGTCGGCGAGGGCGTCGCCGATGATGCCGAAGGACTCGAGCGTCCCGCCCGGCGCTCCGTCCAGCTCGGGGAAGCCGCTGGTGGTGACCGTGTGCTTCCCGCCGAGGACGCCGTTCAGGACGGCCACCTCCGCCGGATCTCCCTGTGACTGGGCGAGGAAGTATGTGCCGTCGCAGAGCGGCCCGGCACAGCTCAGGGCCTTCGCCCCGGCCCGTACGCCGTTGCCCACACCGTCGCCGCGCCCGCTGGAGACTCCGATCAGACGCGGGATGCGGGGCCACGAGCCCACCTGCCCGAGCTGTTCGAGGAACTCGGTCCGCAGCGGGCTCTCCTTGGGGGTGCCGTCCAGAGCGTCCAGGTAGCGCCAGAGCATCTGCTGCGAGGCCGGGCTGCTGATCTGCCGCAGATAGGTGTCGTCCACCGGGGCGGTGTAGTGCGCGAACGCCTGGAGCCCGACCGGCACCCACGCCCCCCGGTGCGGGCTGTCGAACGACGCGTAGACGCCGACCCGGTGGTCCATGCGCCGCAGTTCCATCTTCGCCAGCGCGTAGCGGGTGACGATGCCGCCCATGCTGAACCCGCCGACGAGGAGCCGTGTGTCATCGAGCTGCTCGGCGATGGTCCGCAGGGTCGCGGCCATCACCGTCTCGGCGTTGCGCAGGATCGACTCGCTGCGCTCGTCGAACCCGATGAGGACCAGGGTGCGCCCGCGGCGCCGGAGCTCGCTGATGAAGGGGAACCGGCCGTTCTCGAGCCCGTCCCAGAGCCAGTCGAAGTCGCTCGGCCCGAGGTTGAACCCGTCGGCCAGGACGACCGGCCGGACCACACCCTTCTGCCCTTCCCCGTAGTACACCCGGGCGCTGCCGCCCGGCAGCTGCCACACCTCGTCGGCCGGCGGCGCCTGCGAAGCCGCCGCCCTCCCCGTCGGCGCCACCAGTCCGAACGTGCTGGCGGCTTTCCTGAACTTCTCGGTCCCGCTGTCGGCCACGGCTGTCCTTTCCTTGCTGCCGGCAACAACTTCAGGGAGATGTTCGACAGACGAACCGACCGCCATGCACTCAGAGTGCACGAATGATCACTTTGAGTGAACTCGCTGTGTTTCACCTACAGCTGGAGAGCGCGCGGCGAGACAGGGTCCATTTCAGGAAGTGGACGCCTGTTGGTCCGGGGCTGCGGCTGCGGTAGAAATGGGCCTCATGATCTCCGAGTCCTTGGTGCGACGCCTGGTCATCGACCTGTGCCGACGCCCGGGCTCGTGTTGTCGCTGACCCAGCCTTCTTGACGCGCGCCCCGCGCCGCCCTGCCGTCCGGTGACGGCAGCCGCAGCGGGGCGGTTCTTCCCGTGCTTCGTTCCGGGACGCTCTCCCCCCTTCATTCGGCATCACTGTCGCTCGGGGCCGGCCGCCCCTGCCGTTCGGCGGCGGCTGCTCATGTCCCGGCGCCCCTGGAGGACGCCTCATGTCCACAACTCCCGCTCTGCTCAAGCCCGATGACCCGGCCGATGTGCCGCCCGAACCTCCCGCGCGGACGCGGGACGGGTGGACGCGAGTGCGTCATGTCGCGCTGCCGTTCGGCTCGCTCCTGCTCTTCCTCGTCCTGTGGCAGCTGCTGGCGGCGAGCGGAACGTGGAGCGAGACACTGGTTCCGCCGCCCGCCAAGGTGTGGGAAGCGTTCATCGAGGTCTCCGGCACGCACGGCGGCGTACGGGGCTACAACGGCACCACGCTCGTCGAGCACCTGGGCATCAGCCTGCGGCGCATCGCGCTCGGCGCCGGAATCGGCATCGCCGCCGGAGTGGTGTTCGGGCTGCTCATGGGCACCGTCGGCTGGGTACGCTCACTGTTCGAGCCCTGGATCACTTTCCTGCGGACGCTGCCGCCGCTGGCGTACTTCTCGCTGCTCATCATCTGGCTGGGCATCAACGAGGAGCCGAAGGTCACGCTGCTGGCCGTGGCCGCCTTCCCTCCCGTTGCGGTGTCCACCACCACAGCCGTCACGGCCGTACCGAAGAGCCTGATCGAGGCCGCCCGTGCGCTCGGCGCGTCCCGATGGGACGTCGTCAGGGACGTCGTCGTCCCGTCCGCCCTGCCCGAGACGCTCACCGGGGTCCGGCTCGCCGTGGGGGTGGCCTACTCCTCCCTGGTCGCCGCCGAACTGGTCAACGGCCTTCCCGGAATCGGCGGCATGGTCAAGGACGCGGCCAACTACAACAACACCCCGGTGGTGCTCGTCGGCATCATCGCCATCGGCGTCTCCGGCCTGATCATCGACGGTCTGCTGCTACGGCTCGAGCGGTCGGTCGTTCCGTGGCGCGGTCGCGCGTAGGTCCCGCCCTCACCCTCTGCTCTCCCCTCCCCGCTCCTCCCCTCCGCACAGAAACGGCTCCGCCATGTCCCGTGCCCCGCAAGGTCCGTCCCGCCGTCTCCTCCTCGCCGGTGCCCTGGCCGCCGTGTCCGCTGCCGTCACGGGCTGCTCCTCGGGCGGTGAGGCGTCGGCCTCCGGAGGCTCCAAGCAACTGCGCATCGGCTACTTCGCCTTCCCCAGCGGCGACTTGCTCGTGAAGAACAGAAAGCTGCTGGAGAAGGCGCTGCCGGACTACACGATCACCTGGATCAAGTTCGACTCCGGCGCCGGCGTCAACCAGGCCTTCATCGGCAAGTCCCTCGACATCGCCGCACTGGGCTCCAGCCCGTTCGCGCGCGGGGTGTCCGGCAGCTCGCCCATCCCGTACAAGGTCGCGTGGATCCTCGATGTCGCGGGCGAGAACGAGGCCCTTGTCGCCCGCAAGGCGACCGGCATCACCGATGTCGCCGGGCTCAAGGGCAGGAAGATAGCCACTCCCTTCGCCTCCACCTCGCACTACAGCCTGCTCTCCGCGCTGAAGGAGGCCGGTCTCAAGACGTCGGACGTCGAGCTGATCGACCTGCAGCCGCAGCCGCTCCTCGCCGCGTGGCAGCGGGGCGACATCGACGCCGCCTATGTCTGGCTGCCCACCCTGGACGAGCTGCGCAAGACCGGCATCCAGCTCACCAGCAGCAAGGAGATCGGCGCGGGCGGCAAGCCGACCCTCGACCTGGCCGTCGTCTCGGACGACCTGATCGCCAAGGACCCCAAGGCGATCGATGCCTGGCGCAAGGCGGAGGCCGAGGCGCTGCGCCTGATCAAGTCCGACCCGCAGGGCACGGTCGAGGCCGTCGCGGCCGAGCTGGGCATCAGCGCGGCAGACGCCAAGGCGCAGCTCTCGCAGGGGGTGTTCCTCGCCCCGGAGCAGGTGGTCTCCGCCGACTGGCTGGGTACCGACGGCAACCCGGGCAAGCTGCTCACCTATGTCACCGACACCGGCCGGTTCCTGGCCGACCAGAAGCAGATCGGCGCCGCGCCGTCCGAGGACGTCGTGCGCGAGGCGTTCTACCTCAAGGGGCTGCCCGATGTCCTCAAGTGAGCTCACCCAGGCCACGGCAGGGGCGGAGACCGGGCCCGCCGGATCCGTTCGCCTCGACCATGTCACCCACCGGTACGGCCGGGGCGGTGCGGCCTTCACCGCCGTCGGGCCGGTCGATCTGAGTGTCCCGGCCGGGGAGTTCCTGGTGCTGGTGGGTGCCTCCGGCTGCGGCAAGAGCACGCTGCTGCGGCTGATCGCCGGCTTCGAGGAGCCCACGCGGGGAGCGGTGCGGGTCTCCGGAGCCCAGCCGCGGCCCGGCGAGGCGGCCGGGGTGGTGTTCCAGACGCCGCGGTTGTTCCCGTGGCGGACGGTGCGGGGGAACATCGACCTGGCGCTGCGGTACGCGGGGGTCAACCGCGCCCAATGGCCCGAGCGACGTGCGGAGTTGCTGGCCCGCGTCGGCCTGGAGGGCACCGAGAAGCGGCGCACCTGGGAGATCTCCGGCGGTCAGCAGCAGCGCGTCGCGATCGCCCGGGCCCTCGCCGCCGAGAACCCGCTGCTCCTGCTCGACGAGCCGTTCGCGGCGCTCGACGCGCTGACCCGGGAGCGGCTTCAGGAGGACGTCCGCCGGGTGACCGACCTGACCGGCCGGACCACGGTGTTCGTGACGCACTCGGCGGACGAGGCGGTGTTCCTCGGCTCCCGCATCGTGGTGCTGTCCAAGAGCCCCGGGACCGTGGCTCTGGACCTGCCGATCTCCCTGCCGCGTGGCGACGTCGACGCCGAGGAGCTCCGCGACTCCGAGGAGTTCGCCGAGCTGCGCGCGGAGGTGTCCCACGCCGTCAAGTCCGCCGCAGCGGCCTGATCCCCGTACTCAGCCAAGCCAGGAAAGGACACCCACCCATGAGCATCCTCAGCGAGCGGCCGGCCGTGACCCGGCTGCCCCTCACCCCGCTCGGCCCCGGCTTCGGTGCCGAGATCCACGGCATCGACCTCGGACGCCTCGACGACGACCAGGTCCTGGCACTGCGCGAAGCTCTCGTGGCGTACAAGGTGCTCTTCGTGCGCGGCCAGCACACCCTCGACGACGCCGCGCAGATCGAGTTCGGCAGACGCCTCGGAGAGGTCACCGTCGGGCATCCGGTCCACGATTCCGGTGACGTGGCCCCCGAGGTGTACTCCCTGGACAGCCAGGACAACGGGTTCGCCGACGTGTGGCACACGGACGTGACGTTCGTACGGCGGCCGCCGGCGATCTCCGTCCTGCGGGCCGTGGTGCTGCCGCCCACCGGTGGCGACACCAACTGGGCCGACAGCCAGCTCGCCTACGAGTCGCTGTCGCCGGGCCTGCGGGCGTACGTCGACACGCTCACCGCCGTCCACGACGGCAGCCGCGAGTTCGGCTACTACCTGGCGCAGCGCAGGCAGGGCCGCGGCAACCTGTGGGACGGGGAGGTGTTCACCGAACTGACGCCGACGGAGCACCCGGTGGTGCGGGTGCACCCCGAGAGCGGCCGCAAGGGCCTGTTCGTGAACCCCGGCTTCACCTCGCACATCGTGGGCGTCTCGGAGCACGAGAGCCGCGGCATCCTCGACATCCTGTACGCCCACCTCACCAAGCCCGAGCACGTCGTACGGAATCGCTGGCAGCCGGGTGATGTCGCCCTGTGGGACAACCGCGGCACGGCCCACTACGCCAACCGCGACTACGGCGACCAGCATCGCGTCATGCACCGCATCACGCTGCGCGGCGACTCCCCGGTCGGTCCCGCTCCCAGTGGGCGGTCCGTCACACCACGCTGACCGGATGCCGTACGGCCGCGTCGAACAGGTAGCCCTGTGTGTTGGGCACCGCGATGTCCGGCTGGGTGCGGCCGGTCGTGTCCGTGGCGCGGGCCAGCAGCTGGGTGGCGCCGGGTGCGTCGGGCCGCCAGTCGAGGGACCAGCGGGTCCAGGTGCCGTGGCGGGGGCGGTCGTGGAGGCGGGCGGGCCGCCAGTGCGCCCCGCCGTCGGTGCTGACGTCGACCCGGGCGACGGCGCCCGCCCCCGACCACGACCGTCCGTGCAGCACGTGTCTCCGTCCCGCGGTGAACGTGGCACCGCTCGCCAGCTCGAAGGCGCTCTTGGTGGTCTGCCGGGTCAGCGGTGCGCTGCCGCCGTCCGGATGGGAGGGCCCGAACAGGCGGTAGAAGGTGGTGTTCCAGGGTGAGAAGAGCGGCTGCGCGGACACCTCGATGTCGCCGACCCACTTGATCGACGCGATCCCCACCCAGGACGGCACCAGCACCCGCACCGGGTACCCGTGGTCGTACGGCAGGGGCTCGCCGTTCATCTCGTACGCGAGCAGCACGTCGTGCAAGGCCTTGGACAGCGGGAGCGGGCGCCGTACCCGGCCCAGGTTCTCGCCGCCGCTGACGTACTCGGCGTCCAGGCCACGGGGCTGCACGTCCACGGCGTGCGGGGAGAGCCCGGCCCGGCGCAGGACGTCGGCCAGGCGCACCCCGCGCCAGCGTGCGACGCCGATCGCGCCCAGGGTCCACGAGGTGCCGCTGACCGTCTCGCCCTGCTGGGTCGTGTAGTAGGAGCGGCCGTTCCCCGCGCACTCGACGAAGGCGGTCCGGGTGACGGACGGCAGGGCGCGCAGATCGTCGTACCCGAACTCCACCGGCCGGTCCTCGCCCGGGGTTCCGCGCAGGCCGCTCCCCCACAGGCGCAGCCGCCAGTCGTCGGCGTCCAGTACGGGGGTGGAGGTGTGGTTGCGTACGAAGAACAGCTCGTTGGGGGTGTGGCGGCCGGTGCCGCGCAGCGCCTCCCAGCGGGTCTCGGCGTTGGTGCCGCGCTGGATGAACCACTCGGGTGGCAGGGGCTTGACGATCGGTGTGCCGGCCGCGTGGGCGGGCGGCGGGGCACCGAGCGCGGTTCCGGCGGCGGTGGCGGTGGCGGCGAGCAGGGTGAGCAGCCGGCGGCGGCTGACCCCGTCGGCCCTGGCCTCACCGGCGAGCCACTGGCGCAGCCTTCGGCGGTCGTAGTCGGTTTCGTGGCGGTGACCGGCGGGGGTGGGTGACGGCATGGCGGATCCTCGTCATGGGGCGGAGGGGCACGACAGGGCTCTGCAAGGCACAACGGTGGTGTGCGGCACGGTCGTTGACGGTGTCGTCAGGGAGGGTGCGATCAGCCGGTCGTGCGACACAGCGCGGCGGCCACGCGGACGAGGTCCACGGTGCGGCGGCGGGTCAGAGGCTCCGACAACGGCATGGCGGGATGCAAGCACGTGGGCGGGAGGGTGTCAACGAAGCGTCTCGTCGGCGCACATCGGGCCACCGTGCGTCCCACCGGGTGAGACGGCCCGGCCGGTCTGGTGCGTCGCCGTCCCCGTGTGGTTACCTGGGGCCATGACCGTGCTCGTGACCCGCCGCCACGTCGATTACGTGCGTGTCACCACCATGGGCTGTTCCGCCGGGAGCTGACGTCTCGCTCCGGCCTCCGACCCGCGATTCCTCCACCGCTTCACGCTGACCGCTGCCCTGTGCGCGTACGGGCGCGGCCGCCTGTCCAGCGGTGTCCTCACGCTTGTCGTCTTCTGAAGCCCTCAGCACCGTCTGAAGCCCTCAGCACAGGGAGTACCGCCATGAGCCAGCCCCTCGACTCCGTCACCGCCGGCCACACCCCCGAGGACGAGCCCGCCGGTCCCGACACCTCGGCCTGGTCCTTCGAGACCCGGCAGATCCACGCCGGTGCCGCGCCGGACCCGGCGACCGGGGCCCGGGCGACGCCGATCTACCAGACGACGTCGTTCGTGTTCCGTGACACCCAGCACGCCGCCGACCTGTTCTCGCTGGCCGAGCCCGGCAACATCTACACCCGTATCCACAACCCCACGCAGGACGTCTTCGAGCAGCGCGTCGCCGCCTTGGAGGGCGGGGTCGCGGCCGTGGCGCTGGCCTCCGGGCAGGCGGCGGAGACGCTGGCGATCCTCACCCTGGCGAGCTCCGGTGACCACATCGTCTCCAGCACGTCGCTGTACGGCGGCACGTACAACCTGTTCCGGCACACGCTGCCGAGGCTGGGCATCGAGGTGTCCTTCGTGGACGACCCGGACGACGCCGAGGCCTGGCGGGCGGCGATCCGGCCGAACACAAAGGCGCTGTTCGCGGAGACGCTGGGCAATCCGCGGGG
The DNA here is from genome assembly GCF_024442335.1 of Streptomyces sp. CRCS-T-1. Classification (NCBI taxonomy): domain Bacteria; kingdom Bacillati; phylum Actinomycetota; class Actinomycetes; order Kitasatosporales; family Streptomycetaceae; genus Streptomyces; species Streptomyces sp. CRCS-T-1. The sequence goes on from NZ_CP101651.1 coordinate 114,780, forward strand.
CAATGTGCTCGACGTGCGGGCGGTCGCGGACGTGGCACACGAGGCGGGCGTGCCGCTGATCGTGGACAACACGGTCCCGACTCCCTATCTGCTGCGGCCCATCGAGCACGGCGCGGACATCGTCGTGCACTCGGCGACCAAGTTCCTCGGCGGGCACGGCACGGCGATCGCGGGTGTGGTCGTCGACGGCGGCACCTTCGACTTCGGCGCGCACGCCGAGCGGTTCCCGGACTTCACCGAGCCCGACCCCAGCTACCACGGCCTCCAGTACTGGCCGGCCCTCGGTCCTGGCGCCTTCGCCGTCAAGCTGCGGGTGCAACTGCTGCGCGACCTCGGGCCCGCCCTGTCTCCGCACTCCGCCTTCCTGCTCCTCCAGGGCGTCGAGACGCTCAGCCTGCGCATCGAGCGGCACTCCTCGAACGCCCAGGCGCTGGCCGAGTGGCTGGAGCAGCGCGACGAGGTGGCAGCCGTCCACTACCCGGGGCTGGAGTCCAGCCGTTGGTACGAGGCGGGTCGGACGTATCTGCCGCGCGGTGCGGGTGCCGTGGTCTCGTTCGAGCTGCGGGACGGCGTCGAGGCGGGCAAGCGGTTCGTGGACGCGGTCGAGCTGTTCAGCCATCTCGCCAACATCGGCGATGTACGCAGCCTGATCATCCACCCGGCCTCCACCACCCACAGCCAGCTCGACGAGGAGCAGCTGGCGGCCACCGGCGCCTCACCCGGCCTGGTGCGCCTCTCGGTCGGTATCGAGAACGTCGCGGACCTCAAGGCGGACCTGGAGGCCGGGTTCCGAGCGGCGAAGGGCGCGTCCTGAACACCGTACTGACGCCTTCTCAGGTTCCTCTCCCGCCGGCCTCCGGGGCCTGGCGGGAGGGGGACCCGCCCGGGCGCCGCCGGTGGTACGTGCGCGAGAGCGCGCTCGCGTTGGAGACGGGAGGTGAACTGCCCGGTGTCCGGCTGGCGTTCGAGACGTGGGGGCGGCTCGCGCCGGACCGGTCCAACGCGGTGCTGGTGCTGCACGCGCTCACCGGCGACAGCCACGCGGCCGGGCCCGCCGAGCCCGGCCACCCCACTCCCGGGTGGTGGGACGGGCTCATCGGGCCCGGGCGGGCGCTGGACACGGACCACTGGTTCGTCGTGGCGCCCAACGTGCTCGGGGGCTGCCAGGGCAGCACCGGGCCGTCCTCGGTGAGCCCTCGCGGCCGGCGCTGGGGCGGTGACTTCCCCTTTCTGACGCAGCGTGACCAGGTCGCGGCCGAGGCCGGTCTGGCCGATGCGCTGGGCATCGACCGCTGGGCCCTGGTGGTCGGTGGCTCGATGGGCGGGATGCGGGCGCTGGAGTGGGCGGTGTCCCGTCCCGAACGGACGGACGCGCTCCTGCTGCTCGCCACGGCCGCCGCGGCGAGTGCCGAGCAGATCGCCTGGGCCACCGTCCAGTCGAACGCCGTACGGTCCGACCCGGACTGGCGGGGCGGGCACTACCACGACACCGGCCGGGGCCCCCACGCCGGGCTCGGCCTGGCCCGGCGCATCGCCCATGTCACGTATCGCAGTGAGCCGGAGCTCCAGGTCCGCTTCGGCCGCTCGGCCCAGGGCGCGGAGGATCCCCGGTACGGCGGCCGGTACGCGGTCGAGTCCTATCTCGACCATCATGCGGCCAAGCTGGTGCGTCGCTTCGACGCGGGCAGCTACGTCGTGCTGTGCGAGGCCATGAACAGCCATGACATCGGCCGGGGACGCGGCGGCGTGCGTGCCGCCCTGAGCCGGGTGACCGCCAGAACCCTCGTCGCGGGGGTGGACTCCGACCGTCTCTACCCGCCGTCCCAGCAGGCGGAGTTGGCGGCGGGCATCCCCACGGCAGACGACGTACGGGTCATCGAATCGCCCTACGGACACGACGGCTTCCTCATCGAGACGGACCAGGTCGCCGCGCTCGTGAAGGAACTCGTCCGCCCTCCGCGGGCACCATCAGAACTCGCCCCATGATGCGCGCGTCGTTGGACGTCCCGGACGGCTACCGGCCGCTCACCGTCACCGCGATCGGGGCCCTGGCCTCGGCGGATCTCCTCCCGCCCGCACTCTCCCGACCATCAGCGCCGACTCCGCAGGAGCACATATGACCGTCCAGGACGCCCCCACCGACATCGACGCCTTCGCCGCCGCGTGGGAGGCATGGCATCAGCGGAGGGACTCCGCCCTCGCCCATGAACACGGATTCCTCGCCGTCACCGGCCTGTACTGGCCGGACGCCGAACCCCAGCGCTTTCCCGGCGCACCCGGCACCTGGTCGTCGGGCGGCGACGGCGTCACCGTCGTGCTCGGGGAGGGGGAGGAACTCGTCGTCGACGGGACCGCGGTGCGCGGACGGCACACGTTCGGCGTCGTACCGGAGCGCGGTGACCTCACCGCCGTCTGGGGCGACGCGGTCATCGAGATCGCCAGGCGCGGTGGCCACGACGTGATCCGGCCTCGGCACCCGGATCACCCGCTGCGTACCGGATTCACCGGGACGCCCACGTACGCACCGGACCCGCGGTGGGTGGTCACCGGCACGTACACGCCGTTCCCGGAGCCGCGACCGACCTCGGTCGGTGCCTCCGTCGAGGGACTGCGGCACGTCTACGACGCCCCCGGCAGGATCCGCTTCCGGATCGAGGGCCGGACGCTGGGCCTGACCGCGTTCAACGGGCAGACACCGGGCAGCCTCATGGTGCTGTTCACCGACGCGACCTCGGGCGTGACCACGTACGCCGCCAATCGCGCCCTGCGGATCGACGCCCCCGGACCCGACGGCACCGTGGTGCTGGACTTCAACCGCGCCACCAACCTCCCGTGCGCCTACACCGACTTCGCGACCTGCCCGCTGCCGCCCGGCGAGAACCGGCTCCCGGTCGCGATCGAGGCCGGTGAGCAGATCCCGCACGAGCGGAAGCGGACCGCGCAGTGAGCGCCACTCCCCTCCCCCGGATCCGGTCGCTGTCGTTCCTGACGCCCGGCAACTACGCCGATGACGATCCGCATGCAGGTCTCGAAGCCACCCTTCGGCTGTTCGAGTACGGGGAACGCACGGGGTTCGACGGTGCCTGGGTGCGGCAGCGGCACCTGGAACACGGAGTGTCCTCGGCGGCGGTGTTCCTCGCCGCCGCGGGCCAGCGCACCGAGCACATCGAGTTGGGCACCGCGGTGATCCCGATCGGGTACGAGAACCCCTTCCGGCTCGCCGAGGACCTCGCCCTCGCGGATGTGCTCTCCCGTGGGCGGCTGCAGGTCGGTTTCAGCACGGGCATGCCCCATGGGGAGCTGATGGCGCACCTCGTCCACGACGGCGACTGGGGCACCTTCGACCTGTCGTACGGCCGTATCGCCCGGGTCCGCGACCATCTGCGCGGACGGCCGCTGGGCCGTGCGGACACCGTCATCCAGACGCCGGGCGGCGCTCAGCGGCCACGTCTGCAGCCGTACAGCCCCGGGCTGGTCGACCGCACCTGGTACGGGGCCGGCAGCCTGCGATCGGCACGGTGGGCGGGCGAACAGGGGCTGAACCTCCTCAGCGGGAACATCGTCTCCGGCGAGGGCACCGACGACTTCTCCACCGCGCAGCTCGCGCTGATCCGCGCGTACCGTCGCCTGCTCGGGCCGCAGCGGCCGGGGCGGGTGGCGATCGGCCGGGTGATCGTGCCCCTCGACAGCGCGGACGCGGCGACCCGGCGGCGCTACCGCGCCTACGCGGCGAGCCGCCACGAGCGGACCCTCGCACCACAGGGGCCCAGACGCACCCTGTTCGCCCCCGACGTGGTGGGGACGTCGGAGGAGATCCTGGAGGCGCTCGGCGCGGACGCCGCCCTCGCGGGGGTGTCGGAGCTGCGCCTGGAACTGCCCTACGAGTTCGAACCGGGCGACTACGAGCAGATCCTGCACGATGTGCGCCACCACATCGCGCCCCGGCTGGGCTGGCGACCACACCCCTGCGGTCGGCCGGTCAGCGTTCGAAGACCACCTGGCCGTCGAACACGGTGAGATCGACCCGCACTTCGGTGATCTCGTGCGGGTCGAGGTCCAGCAGCGGCCGGTCCAGGACGCACAGGTCGGCGGCCCGGCCCGGTTCGAGGGTGCCTTTGTAGTCGTCGGCGAAGTCCTGCCATGCGGGGGTGGCCGTGTAGGCGCGCAGGGCGTCGGCGAGCCGCACGCACTGTTCGGGGCCGCTGGGGCGGCCGCTGGCCTTGGACTCGCGGAGCATCATCGAGGCCACGCCCTGACGCCAGTCCGGCTCGGTGATCGGGGCGTCGGAGCTGGCGCAGACCCGTACGCCCGCGTCGAGCGCGGAGCGCACCGGCCACTGGTAGGCGGAGCGTTCGGGGCCGACGACCTCGTCCATCAGGTCGGAGATGGTCCACTTGATGGCGGGGTTCATGTTGACGCCGTAGCCGTGTGCGGCGAGCTTGGCGAGGCTGCCGGGGCCGATGAAGTCGCCGTGGATGACGTAGTGGCGGGCGTCGGGGCGCGGCGCGGCCTCGTTCGCGGCGACGAACGCGTCCACCACCGTGTCGATGGCCCGGTCGCCGGTGACGTGCACGCCGAGCTGGAAGCCGGCCTCGTGGGCGACCCGGATCATCTCGCGCAGTTCGTCGGCCTGGAGCGCGGGGGTGGCGCCGTGCACGCAGAGGGCGCCGTGACCGCCCTCCGGGTACGGCTCGTTCATCCAGGCCGTGCGGTTGGGCGGTACGCCGTCGCCGAAGACCTTGACGCCGATGGCCCGCAGCAGCCGGGGGTCGGCCGACTCGGGGCGGCGCAGTTCGGCCAGGCCCTTGCGGACGTCGTCGGCGGAGCCTCCCATCGGGGCGGGCAGCAGCAGGACGCTGACGCGGGCCTGGAGTTCGCCGCTCGCCGCGAGTTCGGCGTACGCGGTCCAGTTGTCGGTGCTCAGGCCGCCGAACAGGGTGCCGGCGCCGCCGGGGCCGAGACCCGGCTCGGTGTAGCTGGTGATGCCGCGCGTGTGCAGCTCACGGATCACGCCCTGGATGGCCTGGCGGCGCTGGGCGATCGTGGGGGCGGGCAGCTCGGCCTGGACGAGGCGCCCGGCGGCCTCGCGCAGGATGCCGGTCGGCCGGCCGTCGGGGTCGTGGTCGATGACGCCGCCGGGCGGGGGCGCGGTGTCCGCGTCGATGCCGCAGCGGCGCAGTGCCTCGGAGTTGGCCCACACCATGTGTGACGAGAAGTCGGTCAGACAGACCGGGTGGTCCGGTGCCACCGCGTCCAGGTCCCGGCGGTGCGGGAAGCGGCCCGGGTCGGCCAGGCACTCCGCGAGATAGCCGGGGTCCCAGCCCAGGCCGACGATCCACTCGACGTCCGGTGCCTGCAAGGCCGCCCGGCCCACCGTCGCGGCGATGTCCGAGATGGACCCCACCGCCGGATGGCCGACGTCGATGGCGAACGGCGGCTTCGTCATCCCGTAGGCGGCCCCGTGCAGATGCGAGTCGTTGATGCCGGGCAGCACGGTCCGGCCGCCCAGCTCGACGATCCGGGTGCCGGGTCCGGCCAGGGCGCGCATCTCCGTGTCGCTGCCGACGGCCAGGATCTCCCGGCCGCGCACGGCCACGCCTTCGGCGACGGTGAAGGCGGCGTCGACGGTGAGGACCTGGCCGCCGGTCAGGACGAGGGTGGGTGCGGTGTCGCCCTCGGATGCGGTGTGGCTCACGGGTGACCTCATTTCGGGTTCGGGGAGGAAGGTGGTGGGTCAGCGCCCCGTACGGGGTGCGAAGTACGCCAGCGCCGCGCCGGCCACCAGCGCGACGCCCTGGGCCATCTGCTGCCAGAACGTCGGCACGTTCAGCAGGGTCAGGCCGTTCTGCAGCGCGCCGAGGAACAGCACGCCGAGCAGGACGCCGAGGATCGAGCCGGTGCCGCCGGTGAGCGCGACCCCGCCGACGAGCACCGCGGTGAGCACGGCCAGCTCGAAACCGGATCCTGATGTTCCGGCGACCACGCTGTCCAGCACCGACGCCTTGACGGCCCCGGCCAGGGCGGCGGCCACGCCGGTGACGACGAACAGCGCGAACGGGGTGCGGCGGACGTGGATGCCGGAGAGGTGGGCGGCCTCCCGGTTGACGCCGATGGCGAAGACGTGGCGTCCGGCAGGGGTGAGCGCCAGGAACAGCGCGCCCGCCGCCAGTACCAGCGCCGCGATGACGACCGGCGTCGCGATCCCGGCGATCCGCGCGCCGCCGATCCAGGCGAACCCGGAGCCGAAGCCGCTCAGCGGCAGCGGGAACAACTGCTGCGCGAGGCCCCGTACGGCGGTCAGCATGCCGAGGGTGACGATGAACGCGGACAGACCGAAGTAGCAGCACAGTATGCCGTTCACCGCGCCCACCAGCGCCCCGGCGGCGAGCGCCCCGAGCAGGGCGACGGCGGGCGACTGGTGGTGCTGTCCGGCCAGCCAGCCCGCGACCAGCCCGCCCAGGGCGAGCGTGGAGCCGACCGACAGGTCGAGGTAGCCGCTGATGACGAGCAGGGCCAGTGGGACGGCGACGATGGCGAGGGTGGCGGCGTCGGTGGCGATGCCGCTCAGGTTGGCCGGCTCGAGGAAACTGCCCGTGGTCAGCTGGAAGACCAGCACCATCGCGACGAGCACGACGAGCAGGGGTTGGCGGCGTACGACGGTCAGTCCGCCCGTGGCCAGGAGGTGCGGCCTGGTGAGGACGCGGTCGGCGGTGGTCATGCTGCTCCTTCGGCGGGCAGGGAGGTGTGGACGGCCGACAGCAGGGCCTGTTCGGTGAGTTCGGCACCCGAGAGTTCGCCGACGATCCGGCCCCGGGCGACGATCAGGCAGCGGTCGGCGAGCGCCACGATCTCCTCGGGGTCACCGGAGGCGAACAGCACGGCGGTTCCGCGCTCGGCGGCGAGGGAAGACACGACCCGGTAGATCTCCTGGCGTGCCCCGACGTCGACGCCCTGTGTCGGCTCGTCCAGCAGCAACACGTCCACATGCCGGGCCTCGTTGATCCACCGTCCGAGGACGAGCTTCTGCTGGTTGCCGCCGGAGAACGCGCCGGCCGGCAAGTCGGGTTGGGCCGGGCGCAGCCCCACCGCCGAGGCCAGGGCCTCGAACACCCGCCGCTCGGAGCGCAACGCCCGTACGCCGTGGCGGGCCAGGGGCCGGACGGACGGCAGCAGCGTGTTGTCCTGCGCGGACAGCGACGGGAACAGACCCTGGGCGCGCCGGTCCGCCGGTACGAGGGCGATCCCGGCGGCGAGTCCGTCGGCCGGGCGGGCCGGGGCGACGGTACGGTCACCGACCCTGATCGTTCCGGCGGTGGCGCGGCGCCTGCCGTAGAGGGTCTCCAGGACGCGGGTGCGGCCGGAGCCGATGAGCCCGAACAGCCCGACGCGTTCGCCTTCGGCGACGGTGACATCGACGGGGCCGAAGCCGGGGCCGCGCAAGGCGTCGACGACGAGCCGGGGCACGGTGGACGTACGGCGGGGCTGGGGCCTGCGCACCTCCTGCGCCGGCCGTCCCGCGATCGCCGCGACCAGTTCGGCCCGGGTCTGCCCCGCCACCGTGCTCTGGTGCGCGACCCGTCCGTCGCGCAGGACCGTGACCGCGTCCGCGAGCCGTTCCACCTCCGCCAGCAGATGGGTGACGTAGACGATGGCGAGCCCCTGGGTGCGCAGGTCCTCGACGCGTTCGGCGAGGGCGTCGGTCTCCGCGCCGGACAGGGCGGCGGTCGGCTCGTCGAGGACCAGGACGGAGGCGCTGCGGCTGAGGGCTTTGGCGATCTCGACCAACTGCCGCTGGCCCATGGGCAGATCGCCCACGCGGTCACGCGGGGAGCACCGGGCCGCGACCCGTTCCAGCAGCCCGGCTGCGACCTCCTCCTGGGCGCGCCGGTCGATGCGGCCGTACCGGGTCCACTCCTGGCCGAGGAAGATGTTCTCCGCCACGGTCAGAGCGTCGACCACGCTGAGTGTCTGGAAGATGATCGCCACGCCGGCCGCGATCGACTCGCGTGGGCTGAGCCGGAGGTACGACGTGCCGCCCACCTCGATCGTGCCTGCGTCGGGCGGGAACGCGCCGCCCAGGCACTTGATGAGGGTGGACTTGCCGGCGCCGTTGTGGCCGAGGAGGGCGTGCACCTGGCCGGCGGGGACGGTGAGGTCCACGCCGTCCAGGGCCCTGACGCCGCCGAACGACTTGGTCAGGCCGCGGATGCGGAGGTTCGTGGTCGTCATGGCGGGGCCTAGGCGTTCTGCGCGAGCAGTTTGTCGATCTCGGCGCCGTCGGCCCGCTGGACGAGGGTGATCGGGACCTGGGCGCTGGGGTTGGCCTTGCCCGCGGCGACCGCGCGCGGCACGTCGACGACCGCGGCGGCGATGTCCTTGGGCGCGAGGGCGGCGGAGGCCCGGTAGAAGGTGCCCTGCTTGATGGCGAGGAGGGAGGGCGCGGCGCCGTCCTGCCCGCCGACGAAGGTCTTGGCGTCGTCCTTCCCGCGGCCCGTCTGCTGGAGTGCCTTGAATCCGCCGTACGCGGCGGCGTCGGTGACGCCGAGGACGAGATTGAGGTCGGGGTGCTTGGCGAGGATCGCCTTCGTCTTGGACAGGCCCGTGTCCGGGTCGATGGCCTGTTCCCGCGCCACGACGTCGACGCCGGGCGCCAGTTTGGTGAAGGCGTCGATCATGCCCTTGGTGCGTTCCCGGCCGAGTTCGATGGTGCTGTCGGTGAGGAAGGCGATCTTGCCCTTGCCGCCGAGGTGTTCCTCGGCCCACTTCGCCGCAGCCTCGCCGAGCAGGGTGCCGCCCTCGCGGAAGCTGAACTGGATGTCGGCGCTCTGGTGCTTCAGGGAGCCGCCGTAGGTCACCCAGATCAGTCCCGCGTCCAGGGCCGCCTTGGCGATGGGCTCGGCGGCCTCGAAGACCATCGGGAAAGACACGATGGCCGGGACCTTGCGGGCGACCCAGGTGTTGAGGTTGCTGGCCTGGGTGTCGGCGCTGGCGTTGTCGCTGGTCGTGAGCAGGGAGATGCCGTGCTGCTTTGCCTGGGCGGTGGAGAGCTTCACCAGCGTGGAGTAGAGCGGGAGCTGGGTGAAGGGGTAGTCGAGCCCGATCTTCGTCAGGCGGGTGCCGCCGGAGGGGGCGGGCTTGGCCGAGGCGGCCGTGTCCTGCGGGGCGGAGCATCCGGCGGCCGCCAGGGCGGTGGCGGCGGAGAGGGCGAGGAAGTGTCTGCGGGAGGTGGTGTACGGCGGTGGGGTCATGGCAGGGGCTCTCCGAGGGGCGGGCCCGACTGGGGCGGGCGTCCGGCTGTGCCGAACAGGAAAGTCCCGGCGGGTCCGACGCACCATCCGTACAAATACCGACTGCCGAGGAGGATCCGGCGCTCGCGCACGAGAAGTCGGCCCGGCCCACACCTTGTCGGGCGCGAACCGCAGGCTTATCGTTAGGGCCCAAACGACATCGCGTCCGAGCCGCCCGGAGGCTCGCCATGCCCAGCCATCACCAGATCGCGGCAGCCGCCCGCATCGGCATGCTCACCCGCGAACGCGACACCGCCTCGGCCTCCGCGCAGGCCCTGCGCGAACTCGCCCGCGCCCTGCCGCTGGACGCCGCGACCCTGCTCACGATCGACCCGCTGTCCGGATCCCACATCCAGGTCGCGAGCATCGGCTACACCGCCGAGGCCTCGCAGGTCCTGGCCGGCGAGTTCGTCGGGACGCCCTGGTACCGCAACGTCGTACGGCGGGAGCTGCCGCCGTCCATCTCGCAGGACGCGGAGGATCCCGAGGACGCCGGGCCGCGCTTCCGGCACGGCTGGTTCTACGCCGAGCGCGTCCGCCCGGCCGGGTTCCGCGACGGTGTCACGGGAGCGCTGCGGCATCAGGGCCGTCTGGTGGGCCTGGTCCATCTCTCCACGGAGAGCGCGGACGCCTACGACACCGACGCCCGGATGCTGCTCGCGTCCGTGATTCCCGCCCTGGCCGCGCTCGCCGACCCGCTGGCGCACGCCGGTGATCTGCACGGTCTGGCGGAGGAGGGCGCGGCGAGCCTGGTCACCGGCGACGGCGGGGTGATCGACCTGCCGGGCCGGGACCGGCCCCGGGTACTGCGGGAGGACGACTCCTTCCGCGCCCTGCTCGACGCCTTCACCGCCACGGGCGGGCGGCGGCTGCGGCTGCTGTGGCGGGCCGGCGGCGACTGGCGGCGGGTCGTGCTGCACCGGCACCCGTCGGTGCCCGGCCTCGTGCCGGATGCGGTGCTGGTGCACGAGACGTCCACGGAGCTGCCGTACGGGCTGAGTCCCCGGGAGCTGGAGGTGCTCACGCGGGCGGCCACGGGGCAGACCAACCAGGCCATCGCGCAGGCACTGTTCCTGTCTCCGCGGACCGTGCACAGCCATGTCGAGCATCTGCTGCGCAAGACCGGCTGTGCCTCCCGCGCCGAGGCGACCGCGCTGGCGGTCCGGGACGGGCTGCTGCGGCCGGACCCGGACCACCTCGCGCGTTTCGTGGAGCGGTGATCCGGGCCCCGGCCGTCACGAGGTCAGGACCTCGACACGCCGCATGACGTCACGGCAGAACGGCCCGACCCCGTCGGGGTCGTCGATGAACTGGTTCGGTTTCACGCAGAAGGTGGTGAAGCCCTGCTCCAGTTGCTCGGGGAGCACGGCGAGCGCGGCGCCGAGGTCCGCCGGGGAACGGTCGTCGGGGAAGACAGCCTGGGTGCCGCCGATCATCTCGAGGTCGGCGATGTCCCGCCCGGCGGCGGCCATCGCCTCCTTGAGTGTCTGAAGGTCCTCGGGCGCGGGCCGGCCGAGGGGGTGGAAGCCGTGGCCGTGGCGTACGAGGCGGCGCAGGACGGGGCCGTGCAGGCGCTGTCCGCCGAACCAGAGCCGGGGGCCGTCCGGGCGGTGGGCCTTGGGCTCGAACCAGACGTCCTGGAAGGGGTAGTGCGGTCCGTCGTGGGACAGCGGGGAGGGGCCCCAGGCCTTCGCCCAGACCTCCAGATGCTCGTCGAGAAGCCGTCCGCGCCGCGCGAAGGGCACGCCGAGGGCGTCGTACTCGTCCTTGCTCCAGCTCACCGTGGGCTGCACGACGAGCCGTCCCTCGCTGAGGAGATCGAGGGTGCCGAGCTCACGGGCGAGCAGCAGCGGGTGGCGCAGCGGGGCGAGGACGGCCGCGGCGGCCAGGCGCAGCCGGGAGGTGACGGAGGCGATGGCGGCGAGCAGCAGCAGGGAGTTGGGCCAGGGGGTGCTGGGGTCCTGGTTGCCGGGGAGGGCGTAGTCGCGGGGGTTGCCCATGATGCCGGCGGCTGCCGCGTCCGGGCCGAGGACGACGTGCTCGCTGACCATGACGGCGTCGAAGCCGGCGTCCTCGGCCTCGCGTGCCCAGCGGACGGCGGCGGGCAGATCGGCCCGGCCGCCGGTCAGGGTCCAGTTCTCGCTGAGGACGAGGAGCATGCGGGGAGGCGTGGGCATGTCGGGTTTCCCTTTCATCTCCGTACAATTTGAGCCCGAACGATGGGGTGGCGCGGATGAGCCGCCCGTGCGTGACGCGTCGCCACCAGAAGAAGCGCGACCAGAAGAAGGAGGTGCCCGTGCCGGGACACCGATCCATCACCGAGGCCGAGAAGCTCGCGGCGGCGAAGCTCGGCGGTTCCCCGATCCGCCGTGAGCAGATGGCGGCGGTGGCGAACATCTACCGGGCCGCGTCCGCGGTGCGGCAACACCTGGAGAACTCGGTGCTGCGCGGTTCCGACCTGACCTGGACGGCCTTCGTGGTGCTGTGGGTGGTCTGGGTGTGGGGCGAGTCGGAGACCCGGCACGTGGCGGAGGAGGCGGGGATCTCCAAGGGCACGCTGACGGGTGTGGTGCGCACGCTGGAGTCTCGGGGGCTGGTACGGCGGACGGACCATCCGAGCGACGGGCGGCTGGTGCTGCTGAGCCTCACCGAGGAGGGCGACGCGTTCATGCGGCGGGTCTTTCCGGCGTTCAACGAGGAGGAGGCGTTCGTGACGGCCCGGCTCAGCGACGCCGAGTGCCGCAGCCTCGCCGAGGGATTGCGCAGTGTCGTGCTCCAGGTGGAGGAGCAGGGTGAGGAGCGGCGGCAGTCGCTGCTGGGCGGTGCCGAGCCAGCACCGCGGCGCAGTGGCCGGCGGCCCCGGGCCTGACTCCCGTGGCGGCCTCACCGGGCGGCGGCCCGTACGAGCGCGTCGAACAGGCCCTGTTGGGCGGGGTCGTCGTGGGCGGTGTCCTCGGGGTGCCACTGGACGGCCGTGAACCAGCCCCGGGTGCCCGGGAGTTCGAGGGCCTCGGTCGTGCCGTCGGCCGCCCGGGCCGTGACGCGCAGGCCGGTGCCCAGGCGGTCGACGCGCTGATGGTGGTAGCAGGACGCGTCGGTCTTCTCGGCGCCGGTGGCGCGGGCGACGATTGAGTCCGGTTCCAGGGCGACCGGGTGCGTCAGGTGCCGGTGCTCGTGCTCCGGGCCGCCCATGTCCTGCTCCAGGGTGCCGCCGAGGGCCACGTTGACGACCTGGAGGCCGCGGCAGATCGCGAGCAGGGGCAGGCCCGACTCCAGGGCGTGGCGGGCGACGTCGAGGTCGAAGGTGTCCTGGAGGGTGTCGACGTCGTAGACGGTGTCGTGGGTGTGGGCGGCGCCGTAGCGGGCGGGGGCGAGGTCGCCGCCGCCGGGGAGCAGGACGCCGTCGAAGCGGGCGAGCCGGGAGGCGGTGCCGTTGTCCGCCGGGTGGATGCTCGCCGGTTCGCCGCCGGCCCGCCAGACGGCCTCGATCAGGGCACGGGCGGTGACCTCGGCGGCGTAGCGGAGGGCGGAGGTCCGTGCGGAGAACCGGGCGGGGACGGCGATCAGCGGCCTCATAGCTGGATCCAGGTGCTCTTGAGCTCGGTGTACTTCTCCAGCGCGTGGACGGACTTGTCGCGGCCGTTGCCCGACTGCTTCATGCCGCCGAAGGGCACGGTCAGGTCGCCCTCCTCATAGCAGTTGACCCAGACCGTGCCCGCCTTCAGCCTGCGGGAGACCTGGTGGGCGGTGGACAGGTCGGAGGTCCACAGGCCGGCGGCGAGACCGTACTCGGTGGCGTTGGCCAGGCGGACCGCCTCGTCGAGGTCGTCGAAGGCGAGCACGGACAGGACGGGGCCGAAGATCTCCTCCCGGGCCAGTCGCGAACCGGGATCGACCTGGTCGAGGACGGTGGGCTCCAGGTATGTCCCGCCCGTCTCGGCGAGGACCCGTTCGCCTCCGGTGCGCAGCCGGGCGCCCTCGTCGACGCCGCGCCGGACGTGGTCGTGCACCCGGTCCAGGTGTGCCCGGCCGACCAGCGCTCCCATCTCCGTCTCCGGGTCGAGAGGGTCGCCGACGCGCAGCTCCCGGGCCCGCCGGACGACGGCCTCGGTGACGCGCTCGGCGATCGAGGAGTGCACGAGCAGCCGGGAGGGCGCCGTGCACATCTCGCCCTGGTTGAAGAAGATGCCCCAGGCGGCCGTGGCGGCGGCCTGGTCGAGGTCGGGGGCGTCGGGCAGGACGATGTTGGGCGACTTGCCGCCGAGTTCCAGCCAGACCCGCTTGAGGTTGGAGTCGGCGGCGTAGCGCAGGAAGTGGCGTCCGACGGCGGTGGAGCCGGTGAAGGCCAGGACGTCGACGTCGGGGTGGAGCCCGAGGGCCCGGCCGGCTGTGGGTCCGTCGCCGCCCACGACGTTGAGCACGCCCGGCGGCAGCCCGGCCTCGGTCGCGAGGCGGCCCAGGAGCAGGCCGGAGAGCGGGGAGTGCTCGGAGGGTTTCAGGACGACCGTGCAGCCGGCCGCCAGGGCGGGGGCGATCTTCCAGCCGGCCAGGGTCAGCGGGAAGTTCCAGGGGACGACCGCCCCGACCACCCCGGCGGCCTCCCGGGTGACCAGGGCAAGGGCGTCGGGGGCGGTGTGCGGGGACTCGTCGGTGAGCTTGTCCGCGAGCTGGCCGTACCAGCGGAAGGTGTTGATGACGGCGCGCAGTTCGATGCCGTCGGCGTCGGAGATGGGTTTGCCCATCTCCAGGCTGACGGTCAACGCCAGTTCCTCGCGCCGCTCGTCTAGCAGGTCGGCGAGGCGGAGCAGGGCCCGGCCGCGCTCGGCGGGTGCCAGGCGCGGCCAGGGGCCGGTGTCGAAGGCCCGCCGGGCGGCGGCGACGGCCGCGTCCACCTCGGCGGTGCCCGCGTCGGCGACCTCGGCGATGATCCGGCCGTCTCTCGGGGACACGACCGGGAACGTCGCCCCGCTGCCGGGTTCGTCGGCGCCGTCGAGGTGATGGGCGCCGGAGAGCTGGAACGCCTTGGCGCGGCGCAGCCACTCGTCGTGGGTGACGGCCGGCATGGAACCTCCTTGGGATGTCTGAGATCAGTTCATTCGCCGGCGGACGGTTTGCGCAGCCGCGCGGCCGCCAGACCCAGCGCCATGACCACCGGCACCGACAAGGTGAGCCACAGGGCCGTGGTGCGCTCGCCGCCGATGAGGGTGGTGAAGTTGGCGAGGATGAGCCAGATCGCCCCGGCGATGCCGAGCGCCCCCAGCGAGGGTGCGATCAGGGTGTTCCAGGGGCGGGTGTCGAGGCGTTCGCGGCGGAAGAAGACGACGACGGACACCGACGTCAGCAGGTACAGCAGCATCATCGCCAGGACGGCGACCCCGCTGAACCAGGAGAACAGTGTCAGCACCGGGTCCTTGCCCGCCAAGGCGAAGGGGAGCACGAGGAGGAGCGCCAGGACGGTCTGGACGCACCCGGCCGCCCAGGGAGCGTGGCGGCGGTTGAGGCCGCACAGCCGGCGCGGCAGCAGCCGGTCGCGGCCGAGCGAGAACAGATAGCGGTTGGCGGAGTTGTGGAAGGTGAGGATGCCCGCGAAGAGCGAGGTGGCGAGCAGGATCGGCAGCACATCGCCCACCCAGCCGCCGAACTCGGCCGCGATGGGCGCGAAGACGAACCCGGCCCCGTCACCGCCCTCCAGCGCCTTGCCCGCGGCCGCGGTGGCCTGGGAGGCGCCGTAGGAGGAGATGATCATCCAGGAGGTCAGGGCGAAGAAGCCGGTGACGACGGCGACCGCGAGATACGTGGCCCGTGGCACGGTCTTCTTCGGCTCGCGGGCCTCCTCGCCGTAGATCGCGGTGGCCTCGAAGCCGAACATGGACGCCACGGCGAACATCACGGCCACGCCCGGCGCTCCGTCGAGGGCTGCGGACGGGGAGAAGCTGTCGGCGAGGCCGAGGCCCTCGGGGCCGCCGCCCTGGACAAGCGTGACCAGGGCGAAGACGGCGAGGATGCTGAACTCCGCCAGGACGAAGACGGCCAGCACCTTGGCGCCCATCTCGACACCGGCGGCGCCGAGCACCTGCACGACGGCCATGGTGGCCAGCGTCCACACCCACCAGGGCAGGTCGAGGCCGGTGTGGTGCGCGACCAGACCGCTCACGATGGAGCCGTAGAGCCCGTACATGGCGGCCTGGATGGTGCAGTAGGCGAAGAGTGCGAGGCCCGCGCTGCCGGTGCCGGTGGTCCGGCCCAGGCCTTTGCCGATGTACGTGTAGAAGGCGCCCGCGTCCACGACATGGCGGCCCATGGCGACGAAGCCCACCGAGAACAGCAGGATCACCAGGCCCGCCACCAGATAGGCGGCGGGCACGCCGGGCCCGTTGCCGAGCGCCACGGCGATGGGGGCCGCGCCGGCGATGCCGGTGAGCGGGGCCTGTGCGGACAGGACGAAGAAGAGGATGCCCAGGACGCCGAGGGCGTCGGGCTTGAGCGTGCCTGCGGTGGGCGCGTCCGGTTTCGCCGTGTGCGGGGAGACCGTCTGACTGTCCACTCGGATCACCTGCCAGAGGGAGGAAGGATCGTTTCAGGCCAAACGAGTTGCCTCATCGTGGGGCGGAACTATCCGTTTGGCAAGGGGTGAGGGACGAGGAATTCCAGGGCTTCGAGGCCGAAGTGGTCCAGGGCTCCGGGGCCGAGGCGGCGCGGGGAGTCGTGAAGAGGCGCGGTGAGGTCAGGCCTCGTCGTCGCGCCGCTCGGCGAGCAGCCGCAGCACCGAGCGCAGCTCGTCGAGGGCCTCCTCGATGACCTCGCGCTCACCGAAGACCAACTGGTGCAGGACGAGGCCCTCCAGCGTGGCGAAGACCATCCGGGACAGGCCCTCGTCGACCGGCCCGGGCAGCATCTGGGTGAGTTCGCGCCGGGTCGCGTCGAAGTACTCGTCGTAGAGCGAGCGCAGGTGGGCCAGGAGCTCGGGGCGGCGCCGGGACTCCAGCAGCAGTTCGTACTGGAACGCCTGGAGGTCCGGCCCCGATTCCACCATGTCCGTCTGGCCCACCGAGAAGTCGTCGGCCTTGCCCGTGCCGGGCTCCAGGGCGCTGCTGTTCAGGGAGGAGCGGATGGCGTGGGTGAGGGCTTCCTCGATCAGCGCGTCGCGGGAGCCGAAGTGGTGCACGACCAGGCCGTGGGTGACCCCGGCCTCCTCCGCGACCGCCCGGTAGGTGAGCTTGCGCAGCCCGCCCCGGGCGACGACCCGCACGGCGGCCTCCAGCAGGGCCTCGCGGCCCGTGCCGTAGTTCACGCGCTTGCGGGGGCGGCGGCCGGCGGGCTCGGTCATGCCCGCGACCCTACCCGGGGCGTCCCGGTCGGCAACGCGGTGGCCGGTCTCCTCGTCGGCCAGGCCGCGTCCGGTTCCCGCGTCAGCGACGCGGTGGCCGGATGCCACGGAACTCCCAGTCGCCGCCGAGCGCGGTCGACAGCACCTCCTCCGACTCGGTGGGCTGGGCACCCACGTCCGTGCGGACGGCGGTCGGCCCGGTCACGATGTGGTTGGTGAGCCGCCCGAGCCCTTCGACCTCCACCTCGACCACGTCTCCGGGCTGGACGGGACGCGAGTGGGCGGGGGTGCCGGACAGCAGGACGTCCCCGGGGTGGAGGGTGATGGTGCGGGCGATGTCGGCGACGAGGTAGTGCATGTCCCACGTCATCTCGTCGGTGGAACCGTCCTGCACGACCTCTCCGTTGACGTAGGTCCGCAGCCGCTTGCCGTGGAAGTCCCAGTCGGTGACGAGGCCGGGGCCGAGCGGGCAGAGGGTGTCGGAGCCCTTGACGCGGAGCATGGAGCCGGCGTCGGTGTCGCGGAAGTCGTGCAGCCCGTAGTCGTTGGCGACGGTGTAGCCGGCGATGTACTCCGCCGCCTCGGCCGGTGCGATGTTCCGCGCGGTCCGCCCGATGACGATGGCGACCTCGCCCTCGTAGTTGAGCCACTTGCAGCCCTCGGGCCGGACGATCGCGCCCTGGTGGGCGTTGAGGGAGGAGGTCGGCTTGTGGAAGTACGTGGGCGTGTCGGGCAAGCCGATCTGAAACTCGTCGACCCGGCTGCGGTGGTTGAGATGGACGGCGATGACCTTGGACGGTACGACCGGCGGAAGATGCCGGGCGTCCTCGGCCTTGACGCGGCGGCCGTCCCCGGCGACGAGTTCGTCACCGTCGACGGTGACCTGGACGGCGGCGCCGTCGAGGAGGATACGGCGGTACTCAGGCATGGGAGGTCTCCTGCGCGGGGGTGTGGTCTGCGGTCCAGCCGTCGGCCGGGCGGTCGAACCAGAGATGGACCTGGCCGGTGCCGACGGAGTTCTCGTACGCGCCGTACTGACGGGCCGGGGCGACGCAGGCCCGCTCGCCGAGGGCGCCGGCCAGCATCAGATAGTGGAAGAACTTCGCCTCGGGCTTGTACCGCCAGAACTCGTCCATGGTGTCGAGGACCTTGTCGTGGCGGCCCTCCTTGAACCAGGCGATCCGCTCGTAGTCGGCCTCGCGCGCTTCGGGCGTACGAATGTGGACGGGGTCGCTGGCCTCGTGGTCGCGCAGTTCGCGCAGCGGCCAGAAGGTGTGCGACAGGGCGCCGGAGGCGATGACCAGGACCCGTCGCCCCGGGGTGGCGGCGATCCCGTCGGCGAGCGCCCGACCGAGGCGCAGATGGTCCTCCATGTCGCCGGTCTGGCAGACGCCGATGGTGACCCACCGCTTGTCGGGCAGGCCCTCGCCCAGGTACTTCCAGAGGTTGAGGGTGGCGTAGTAGATCGGCAGGTAGGCGTCGTCGATGGGCGTGATCCAGGTGCCGTGCTTGTCGGCGAACGTGGCCACGTTGTGGGCGAGTTCGGGGTCGCCGGGGAAGTCGTACGGCATCCTGCACATGCCGCGCGGCAGCTCCTCGGAGGTGAACAGGCCCGCGCGCCGCTCCTGCGCGGTGACGACGAACTCGACGGTGGTCGCCCAGTGGGAGTCGAGGACGACCACGGTGTCGTAGTCGTCGCGTGCGAAGACGTCCCCGCGGAGCTGCCGAAGCCCGGTCACGAGGGTGATCTCCTTGCCCTCGTTGAGCTCCAGCCGGTCCGCCTCGGGCAGCACGATGGTGGGGACGTGGGCGAGCAGCCCGGCCCCGACGATCTCACCCATGATCCTGGTTCCATCCCTTCGGGGCGGTGACGGTGTTCTTCAGATCGCAGTAGAAGTCGAAGCTCCAGGTGCCGCCCTCCCGGCCGACACCGGACTGCCGGGAGCCGCCGAAGGGTGCCTGGAGGTCGCGTACGAAGAAGCAGTTGACCCAGACCGTGCCCGCGACGAGCCGGGCGGTGACCCGCTCGGCACGGTCGCGGTCGCCGGTGACGACGGTGGCTGCCAGCCCGAAGCGGGTGTCGTTGGCGAGCCGGACGGCCTCGTCCTCGCCCGCGAAGGTCTGGAGGGTCAGGACCGGCCCGAAGACCTCCTCCTGCACGATCTCGGAGTCCTGGGCGACATCGGTGAGCAGGGTCGGCGCGTAGTACTGCCCGTCCTTCCGGTGCCCGCCGATGACGGTCCGCGCCCCGGCCGCGACCGCCCGCCGCACGAACCCGTCGATCTTCTCCAGCTGACGGGGGTGAATGTTCGGCCCGATGTCGGTGGTCTCGTCCCGCGGGTCGCCCTGTTCCAGAGCCGTGGCCTTCTCGACGAAACGCCGAGTGAACTCTTCGGCGACCGTCTCCTCGACCAGCAGCCGGGTGCCCGCCAGACAGACCTGACCGGCGTTGTCGTACTGCTCCACGGCGAGGTCGACGGCCAGCTCGAGATCGGCGTCGGCGAACACCAACAGCGGTGATTTGCCGCCGAGTTCGAGGCTCAGGGGCGTCAGCTGCGCTGCGGCCGACTCCGCGATCCGCTTCGCGGTCGGCACGGACCCCGTGAAGCTGATCCGGCGCACGTCCGGATGCGAGGTCAGGGCATCCCCGATCTC
The DNA here is from genome assembly GCF_024442335.1 of Streptomyces sp. CRCS-T-1. Classification (NCBI taxonomy): domain Bacteria; kingdom Bacillati; phylum Actinomycetota; class Actinomycetes; order Kitasatosporales; family Streptomycetaceae; genus Streptomyces; species Streptomyces sp. CRCS-T-1. Next base: position 134,049 of record NZ_CP101651.1, read on the forward strand.
CGAGCCGTACCCCTGCACGACATTCAGCACCCCGGCCGGCAACCCCGCCTCGGCCGCGATGTCGGCCAGCAGGGAAGCGGTCAGCGGAGACCACTCCGCCGGCTTGAGAACGACGGTGTTCCCCGCGGCGAGGGCGGGGGCGACCTTCCAGGTGGCCAGCATCAGGGGGGCGTTCCAGGGCGTGATCAACACGCAGGGACCTGCCGGGTCCCATGAGACGTGATTGGTGTGACCGCGCGTCTCGAAGTCCTCGTGGTCGAGCGACAGCAGCCAGTCGGCGAAGAAGCGGAAGTTGTGCGCGACGCGGGGTATCACACCCCTGCGGTGCGAGCGCAGAAGGGCGCCGTTGTCGGTCGTCTCGACGATCGCCAGCTCTTCGATCCGCTTCTCGACGCCGTCGGCTATGGCGTGGAGGAGGCGGGCACGTTCGGTTCGGGGGGTGGCGGCCCATTCCGGGAAGGCGTCCCGGGCGGCGGCGACCGCGGCTTCGGCCTCGGCGGGACCGCCCCGGGCTATCTCACCGAGGGCACTGCCGTCGATCGGAGAGTGGTCGGCGAAAGTGCCGGCGGAGGCGACGCGCTCACCGCCGATCCAGTGCCGGGTGTCGACGGAGACACCGGCGACAGTGATCTTGTCAGGCATGAGAAGAGTTCCCTTCAGAAGAGGGGCTGTGCACGTCCTCAGGGGCGCGGGGAACTGCGCGACCAGCCACAACGAACCCGCACCCACCCACAAACCTCACTCGGCAGACACCCCCGACGTACCGACCTCCAAGAGCCGCCCCCCATCCCAAACCACCCCCACCTGCCGGAAATACGCAGCGATCGGCTCACGCACCTCCAGCCGCGCCAACTCCTCCGTAGGCGCCTCGAACAACTCCAACTCCGCATCACCCAGCCACGGCTGCCCACCCTCGAACGAAGCCGCCCCGGACTCGATCAGCTCATCGAGAGCCAGCCCCTTCCCCGTCTCGATGGACGGCAGCCACCGGTGATGAGCCATGGGATGCGCATTGACGAAGCCGCCACTCTCAGAGGGCTCGCGCAGCGTCACCACGGCCTGAGCCAACCGCCGATCCGCCGCGGCCAATGTCGCCCCGAACCGCGCGCCCGCCTCGATCCGCGGCGCGGGCCCGTACGGATGCGGCCGCGTCTGATGGATGGACCCGAGCTTCTTCGGATACCCCTGGTGCAGCCCCCGCGCGATCGCGAAGTCCTTGTCGACCCAGATGTAGACGCACCGCGAGTAGGTCCGCCCGCGGAACCCGCACCGCACGACCGCGAACGCCTCCTTGTACTGCGCCCGCACAGGATCGAGCAGCTCCTCCCCCGCCCCCGAGCACGACTGCCAGTCCGCCCAGATCAGGGCGACGGCCCCCGGATCCTCATCGGCCAACTCCAATGGCTCGGGCAGCAGTTCACGCACCCGCGCGGGATCAGTGCGGTACTCGACCGTGAGCAGATCACCGGAGTAGCGCCACGGCGGCGCGGGAATCAGCGACGAGGCACCGCTCGCCGTCTTGGGCTGGAAGTAACCACGAACAACGGTCACTTGAGGGCTCCTTGCACAGTGAGGGCGGGCTGCTTCAGCAGCTCGGCGCGGTAACGGGCGGCACCCCGCGTGGCGGCCGGTGCGCCGAGCGCGACGACCCCGACCAGCAGTCCGTCGCGGTGGTAGCCGACCAGGACGTCCCCCGACGGATCGCCGTCGAGGACCCGGACGTCGCCGAGCCCCAGGACGGGCGCGCCGAAGGACTGGAGCCGGAAGTCGTGCTGGTCGCTCCAGAAGGTCGGCAACGGCGCGAAGGGCGTCAGGCCGGCCACGCCGCCGACCAACACTTTCGCGGCATGCTTGGCCGAGTCCGCCGGGACGGACCAGTGCTCGACCCTGCGCGGCACCCCGTCGTAGCGGGCATTGGGAAAGCGGGCGACATCGCCGACGGCCACGACTTCGGGCCGGCCGCCGACGCGCAGGTGTGCGTCGGTGAGCACACCGTCGTCCAGGTCGAGTCCGTTGCCGCCCAGCCACTCCGTATTGGCGACCGAGCCGACGGACTCCACCACCACATCGGCGTCCAGCACGGAGCCGTCGCCCAGGACGACACCGGTGACGCGGTCCTGCCCCTCGAACCCGGCGACAGCCGCGCCGAGCACGAAACGCACCCCCCGTTCCTCGTGCCGTCGCAAGAGCGCGCGGGCGAGCAGCTCGCCGAGCGGCCCGACCATCGGCAGGGGCAGCGGCTCGACCACCGTCACCTCGGCCGCGCCCAGTCCGACGGCCGTCGCGGCGACCTCGCAGCCGATGAATCCCGCCCCGACCACGACCACCCGCACCCCGGGCCGGGTGAGTTCGCCCCGCAGGGCCTGGGCGTCGTCGATCGTGCGGACGGTGTGGCGACCGGCGGCAGGCCCGGGGCAGCGCAGCCGCCGGGGCCGCATGCCGGTGGCGATGACCAGACCGTCGTAGGAGAGCTCCGAGCCGTCGTCCAGCTCGACGGTTCGCTCGGCGAGCCGGGCCGCGACCGCCTTCGTGCCCAGCCGCCACTCCACGTCCGCGACGGACGCCTTCGGAGTGAAGGCCAGAGACGCGAAGTCCGCCTTGCCCGCGAGGACCTCCTTGGACAGCGGGGGCCGGTTGTACGGCGGGTGCGGCTCGTCGCCGATCACCGTGATGCCGCCGGTCCAGCCGGCGGTGCGTAGCTGCTCGGCCGCGCGCAGGCCGCCCAGGGAGGCGCCGGCCACGACGATGCGCCCGCTCATGTCAGTCCTCGATCCGGATGGCCTGGAGCGGGCAGACGTCCGCGGCCTCCTCGACCTCGTCGCGCAGCGCGTCGTCGGGGTCGGGGACGTACGCCAGGCGGCCGGTGTCGTCCATGTGGAAGACGTCGGGGGCCGCGAAGACGCACTGGCCGTGGTCCTGGCACTTGTTCATGTCGACGACGACCTTCATGGCCGGTCCTCCTGAATGTGAGGGCGTCGAAGGGGGAAAGGGGGCCCGGCCGGAAGGGGCCGGGCCCCGGCCAACGGGGTGCGGTGAGCCGCGTCCCGAACTCGTTTGGCTTCAAACAAGGTAGGCAGGGGCAGGGGTCTGGTCAATAGCTATCCGGATGGATAAATTCTTGCCCCCGCCCCCTTGCGGCACCCCTCGCCCAGCCCTACCGTTTGGCATCAAACAAGCACCGGGTGGTCCCTGGCTCCGCCGCGCCCGGCCTGCTCGCTCTCCCGCCACCCGCCTCCCCGGCCCTCGTGTCCCGGAGGTGTCCCGACGTCCGCCCGAGGAGACAACGGTGAGCGCTCACGACCTTGAAGAAGTCCGCCGCCACATGGAGCGGCTCGCCGCCGACGGCATCGATGTGGTCCGGGTGACCTATCCCGACCTCATCGGCACCGACCGGGCGCGTGATGTGCTGCTCGAGGAGCTGCCCCGGGCCTGCGCGCACGGTCTCGCGTTCTGCCGGGCCGTCTACCACACCAGTCCGCAGGGCGATGTGGTGCCGGTCAGCGGCGGGCTGGACGCGGGGCTGCCGGACATCTGCGTACGGCCGGACCTCGGCACGCTGGCGCCCCTGCCCTGGGAGCCGGGGGTGGCCGTCTGTCTGGGCGAGGTCGTCGACCCGGCGACCGGCGCGCCCGCCCCGGAGTCGCCCCGCGACCTGCTGCGCGCCGTCCTCGCCCGGTGTGCCGAGCACGGGCTGCGGCCGGTGGTCGGGCCCGAGCTGGAGTACTTCCTGTGCGATCCGGACCCGTCCGGCGGCTGGCGCCGCTACGCACCCGACCCGGGCGTCGTCTACACCGCCGGGCTGCGCGCCGACCCCGACAACCACCTGCTGCGCACCCTGCGCCACGTACGCGATCTGAGGATCGGTGCGATCAGCGGCAACCACGAGTTCGACGGCGGCCAGATCGAGATCAACCTGGCGCACTCCGACGCCCTCTCGGCCGCCGACCGGTCCTTCCGCTTCAAGGCAGCGATCAAGGAACTGGCCCGCAAGGAGGGCCGACTGGCCACCTTCATGGCCAAGCCCTTCAACGACGCGGGCGGCTCCGGCTTCCACCTGCACCTCTCCGGTGAGGACGACCAGGGCGGCAACACGTTCGACGACCCGTCGGGCCCGTACGGTCTGTCCGCCGTCGCCCGGCACGCCGTGGCCGGTGTCCTCGCCCACGCGCCCGCCCTGGCCGCACTGCTCAACCCCACCGTCAACTCGTACAAGCGCTTCGGCCCGGACACCCTCGCGCCCTGGCTGATCGACTGGGGGCTGGACAACCGCAGCGCCATGGTGCGCATCCCGCCCGAGCGCGGCTCCGGTGCCCGGCTCGAACTACGGCTGGGCGACGCGAGCGCCAACCCCTATCTGGCGATCGCCGCCACCACGGCCGCCGCCCTGCTGGGCATCCTGGCCGGCGAGGAGCCGCCCGCCCCGCTGGAGGGCTACGGCTACGACACCGCCCGGTCCGCCGTCCTGCCGCAGACCCTGTCCGCCGCGCTGGACGCGCTGGAGGCGGACACCGCCCTGACCGATCTGCTCGGCAAGGGCTTCACCACGTCCTTCCTCTCCTACAAGCGCGACGAGGTCGAACGCTTCCACCGGCACGTCACCGACTGGGAGTTCACCGAGTACGCCTACCACCTGTGACGCCTTGGAGCTGTTCGATGACCACCGAGATCCCGACCGACGCCCTGCGCGAGCCGCTGCCCCTGGCCGATGTGAACCTCGCCGACCTGGACCGGTTCACGGACGGTGTCACGCCCTGGCGGATGTTCCACACCCTGCGCCACGAGGACCCGGTGCACTGGCAGCCCGAGGAGGCGCCCAACTCCGGTTTCTGGGCGGTGACCCGGCACCAGGACATCGTCCGGGTCGACCGCGACCCGGAGACGTTCACCTCCACGAGGTTCGTCAACCTGGAGGAGGTCGACGACGACCAGATCAAGAAGCGCGCCTCGATCCTCGAACTGGACGGGGTCCGGCACCGGGCGCTGCGCAGTCTGATCCAGCGGCAGTTCGGCGCGAACGTGATCAGCGGCTACACCGACTTCCTGCGCGGACTGACGGCACGGACCCTCGACGCCGCCCTCGCCAAGGGCCGCTTCGACTTCGTCGAGGACGTCTCGGCGGACTTCCCGATCAACGTCCTGGCCCGGCTGCTGGACGTGCCCCCGGAGGACAACCAGCGGCTGATCGACTGGGGCAACCGCATCATCGGCCACACCGACCCCGACTACGCGGACGTCCTGCTGCACAGCGAGGAGAGCGAGCGGTACCGCGATCTGCCCTTCCGCTCCCCCGCCTCGCTGGAGGTCTTCGAGTACGGCCGGGAGCTGGCGCGGCGGCGACGGGGCGGCGACGGCACGGATCTGGTCTCCCGGCTGGTCAACACCATGCCCCGGGACGGTGTGCCGCTCTCCCCGCAGGACTTCGACAACTACTTCCTGCTGCTGGTCGTCGCCGGCAACGAGACCACCCGGCACACCATCTCCCACTCCATGCTGGCCCTCATCCAGCACCCCGAGCAGCTGGCCCGCCTCCAGGAGGACCCCTCGCTGATCCCGGTCGCGGTGGAGGAGTTCCTGCGCTGGGCCTCCCCCGTCTACCACTTCCGCCGCACCGCCACGCGCGATGTCGAACTGGGCGGCAGGCTGGTCAGGGAGGGCGACAAGGTCGTGATGTGGTTCGCCTCCGGCAACCGCGACGAGGACGTCTTCGGCGATCCGTACGCCTTCGACGTCACACGCGCCGACAACGACCACGTCACCTTCGGCAAGGGCAGCCCCCATCTGTGCCTGGGCAATCTCCTCGCGCGCACCGAGATCCGCATCATGTTCGAGGAGCTGATCCCCCGCCTCGCGGACATCCGTCTGGCCGGTGACGTGCCGCGGGTGCGCTCCAATTTCGTCAACGGCATCAAGAAGCTTCCGGTGGAGGTCAGCCTGGCCTGACTCCGCGGGAAGACGCGCCGCCCGCGAGGATCAGGCACCGGCCTCCGCGCGCGCGACGAGGCCGGTGATCCGGGCCCACATCTGTGGCGGGTTGGAGTACATCGGGAAGTGGGCGCTGTGGCTGATCTCGGCGAGTTCCACGCCGCCTTCGGCCAGCTTCGGGAGGTACGACAGGGAGTCGTTCTGCTCGCCGTACATGAACATCCTCGGCAGGGGGAGCCCGAGGAAGCGGTCGAGCAGGTTGCCGTGGTCGGAGAGGTCGACCATGGACTCGAAGATCGCTCGGACCGCTCCGGACCTGACCTTGTACGGAAGGCTCGCCGCGTACAGGCCACCGGAGTAGAAGCGGGAGCCGGCGACGCGTTCGGCGAAGCGGGTCAGGAACGCGTCGGGGTCGTCGTCGGCGTGGGTGACGATCTGCCGGCTGAGGAAGCAGTCCTCGGGGGCGACATTGCCCTCGATGCTGACGAGGCTCGCGACCCTGCCGGGGTCGCGGTCGGCGAGCAGGAGTGCGGTCAGGCCGCCCATCGAGTGTCCGACGAGATGGAAGCGGTCGATCTGTTGGGCGCGCAGCACCCGCTCGGCGACCGTGACCAGGAACGGGACGGACACGGCGTCGAGGTCCGAGCAGGTGGTGCCGCCGCAGCCGGGGGCGTCGTAGGCGAGGACGGGGCGGCCGGCGAGTTGTTCCTGCTGGATGACGTCGGCGTAGTCCTCCTTGGTCGAGCCGAAGCCGTGGAGGAACACCAGGGGTGTGCCGGTTCCGTCGCGGCGCAGGCCCGCCACTTCGACACGGGTCCCGTCGACGGTGAGGGGGAGCGTGAAGGGTTCGAGTTTGCTGACGGTGTCGGGGCTCAACGTGCCTCCTCCAGTTGCTGGTTGTCGGCCTCGGGTACGGGGCTCAGCGCGGTTCTCAGGCGGTCGATCGCGGTGATCAGCGTGTCGTCGTCGACGGCGAAGCACAGGCGGATCCGGCCCGGGGCGTCGAACGCCTCGCCGGGTACGACCGCGACGTGGGCGGTGTCGAGGAGCCATGCGGCGAGGTCGGCGCCGCTGCTCCAGCCGTGGTCGTTCAGGAGCGCGCTGACGTCGGGGAAGGCGAACATGCCGCCGTCGGGCAGCGGGCAGTCGATGCCGTCGATCCGGTTGAGCGCCTCGACGAGCATCGTGCGCCGGCGCCGGTAGTCCTGGGCGGCCTCGGCGGGGGTGCCGTGGTCGTCGAGGGCGGCGAGCGCGGCGCGCTGGTTGACCGTGGGGACGTGGGTGATGGTGCGGGAGACGTGGAGGCGCGCTGCGGCGATGATCTCCGGGGGTGCCGCGAGCCAGCCGACGCGCCAGCCCGTCATGGCGTGTTCCTTGGACACTCCGCCGACGACGACGGTACGGTCGCGCAGGCTCGGAGCCACGCGCAGGATCGGCCGGTAGGTCCCGGTGTGGTCGAACGCCCGGTAGATGTCGTCGCTGATGACCCAGACGCCGTGCCGCTGGGCCCAGTCCGCGATCTGCCGCAGCCGGGGCTCGGGATGGACGGCGCCGGTGGGGTTGCCCGGGCTGGAGAGAATCAGTGCGCGGGTGCGGGGCGTGCGGCAGCGGTCGAGGGCTTCTGCCGAGAGGCGGAACTCGCTGTCGGCGGTGACCGGCACGGCGATGCCGCCGGCAGCGGTGACGACCTCCGTGTGCCCGGGCCAGCCGGGCGCCGCGACCAGGACCTCGTCCCCGGCGCCGACGAGCGCCTGGAGGGCGAGGAAGAGGGCGTGCTTCGCGCCGAGGGCGATCTGCACGTCGTCGGCGCTCCAGGCCGCTTCGGTGTCGTCGGTGAGGCTCGCGGCGACGAGCGCGCGGAGGGCGGGATCTCCCTGCGCCGGTCCGTAGTGGTGGGCGACGGGATCGCGCACCGCGGCCACGGCGGCTTCCACGACCACGGCACTGGTGGCCGCCTGGGGCTCCCCGGCAGCGAGGGTGATGACGTCCGCGCCCCGGGCCCGGAGGGCCTCGGCCCTCGCGGCCACGGCGAAGATCGGGTTGTCGGTCATCCGTGTCACCGCCCTGCTGCTTCGAAGTCGTACAGTTCGAGCGTGCTGCGGCCTTCCCGCAGCCGCGCCATCAGCTCCGTCTCGTGCGCCACCCGGGCATCGGCGCGGTCGAGGATCCGCCCGGCCTCGGCGGCGGGAAGGGCAACGACGCCGTCGACGTCGCCGACGACGAGATCGCCGGTGCCGACCGTGATGCCGCCGACGGTGACCCGTCGCCCGAACACGCCGCGGAAGTCCTTGCGGGTGCCGAGGATGGCGTTGCTGCGCGAGAACACCGGGAAGCCGAGGGCCTCGATCTCCGCGGCGTCCCGGGCGCCGCCGTCGATGAGCAGGCCGGTGATCCCACGGTGCAGGGCGGCCACCGTGAGGACCTCGCCCCAGTGGCCGAAGCGGGCCCCGCCGAGGTCGGCCACCAGTACGGATCCGGGCGGGGCCTGGAGGACGGCGTGGTGCAGGGCGAGGTTGTCGCCTCCGGCTCCCTGCACGGTGAACGCCGGGCCGCACAGCCGGGCGCCGGTCCAGAGCGGTCGCAGCTCCGGGGTGAGGGCGATGCCGAGTCGGGACGCCTCCAGCAGCGTCGCGCTGGAGTGCCCGCGGGCGGGGTCGTCCGTGACGCTGTCGCTCACGACGGGTCCTTCCGGGTCTGCAGGGAGTGGTAGCCGTGCCGGGTGCGCGCTTCGGCGAGCGTCGCCCCGTCGCGGACGGCCCGGACGATGGCCTCTTCGACCTGGTCGATGCGCCGGGCGAGCTCGGCGACCTCGTCCCAGCGGGCGGCCGGGACGACCACGGCTCCGTCGTCGTCGGCGACGAGGATGTCTCCGGGGCGGATGAGGACCTGGTCGATCGTCACGGCCCTCTGGACCGCGGCCACCCGGACCCGGTCCTTGCCCGTCCGCATGAACCGGGAGACCGACCAGATCGGGTAGCCGACGTCGGTCGCCACGGCGACGTCACGGCAGGTGCCGTGGATGACCGTGCCCGCGATGCCCCGCTCGTGGGCGGTCTCGCTCATGATGCCGCCCCACACCGTGCAGTCGGTGCGGCCGGCGTTGTCGATCAGGATCACGGAGCCGGTGGGGACGTCGTCGAGGAAGTCACCGACGGTGCCGCCGGTCTCGTCGACGGGTTCGTAGGTCACGGTGAAGACCGGCCCCGCGGTTCGCTGCCCCTGGCGCAGGGCGCCGATGCCGTGGAGGGAGCCGGGCAGGCCGAGGGAGTCGAGGGCGTCGGAGACGGACGCGGTGGACAGGTCGGCGGCAAGGGGCGCAGGGGAGGAAGCGGTGGTCATCGGGCGGCCTCCCGCTCTCCGGCGAGGCGGTTGTCGTGCATGGCGTGGGAGAGGCGGGCGCCCGCGCGGACCTCGTCCGCGATCGCGCGCTCCCGGGCCACGATCGCGGTGGCGATCCCGGCCACCTCCTCGGCCCGCTCTCGCGGTACGACGGCGAGACCGGTCTCGTCGGCGACCACGACATCGCCCTGCTCGACCGTGAGCCCGGCGATCTCGACCGGCTCGCCGGTGGCACGCTGGCGCAGCCTGCCCCGCGCCGTCGCGGGGACCGCACCGCGCGAGAACACCGGGAAGCCCAGCTCGCGGGCCTCCGCGACATCGCGGCAGACGCCGTCCGCCACGACACCTCGAACCCCGCGCCGGGCCGCGCCCAGGCTCAGGATGCCGCCCCAGCAGGACACGTCGGTACGGCCCTGGTTGTCGACGACGATCACGCTCTGCTCGTCCGCGGTCTCGATGGCCGTCGTGGCGATGTGGGCTCCGGCCGGACGACCGGAACGCGGTTCCAGGCCGACGGTGACGGCGAACCCGACGACGGCCGTGGTGCCCCACACCGGACGGATGCCGCCGACGCCGGCGGGAAGTCCGAGCTGGTCGAGCGCGTCGCTGACCGCGGCGGAGTCGAGCGCCGCGTACCGATCGAGGAGGGATGAGTTGCTCATGCCTCCACTTCAACAGCGTGCGGCTATATTCGGAAGGTCTGATTCCCTATCTCAGTGAGAGGCTGCGCGAATCATGGTCGAGATCCGCCAGGCGCGGTACTTCGTCGCGGTGGCCGAGGAACTCCACTTCGGCCGGGCGGCGGAGCGGCTCCGGATGTCCCAGCCGCCGCTGTCCCAGGCGATCAAGCAGCTCGAACGGCAGCTGGGTTTCGCGCTGTTGCACCGCACCCAGCGGTCGGTGGCCCTCAGCGAGGCCGGCGCCGTGTTCCTGGAGCAGTGCCGCGCGTTGATCCGCCAGGCCGAGGAGGCCGAGATCGCCGCCCGGCACGCGGCCACCGGGCGTGGCGGGCGGCTGAGCCTGGGCGCGGTCGCCTCGGCCTTCTCCTGGCCGCTGCCGCTGGTGCTGGAGCGATTCCACGAGGACGCGCCGGACATCGAGATCCGCACCCAGGAGATCGACACGCACGAGGCCGCGGCGGGGCTCCTCGACCGCACACTCGACTGGGCCATCGTGCGCCAGACCGCCCCGGTACGGGGCACCACGGCGACCTCGCTCTTCGTCGACCGTTTCGTCGCGGCCCTCCCGGCCGGCCATCCCGCCGCCGCCGACGGCGACCCGCTGGATCTGGCGGACCTCGCGGGTGACACCTGGGTGTGGCTGAACCGCCACATCTCACCCGACTACCACGACGCCATGGCCACGATGTGCCGCACGGCCGGGTTCAGCCCCGTCCCCACCCACTGGGCACGGTCGGTGACCTCGCAGATCGCCATGGTCGAATGCGGCCTCGGCGTCACCGTCGTACCCGCCGCGGCGTCCGGTGCGCACCCGGCCGTGCGCTTCAGACCGCTGCGTCATGGAACGGCGACCATCGAACTCACCGTCATGACACGCTCCGCACCAGGAGCTCTGGCGGAGCGCCTCACGAAGCTCGCGACGCGACTGACCGCGACGTGATGCGACACACCTGACGCGCCTTCAAAGGGACGTCACGAGCGCCTGGTTCCCCCTGGAGGGGGAATCTGCACTGCGCGGCGGCAGGCGTCTCACCCAGGCCCCTACGGCGCCTGCCCCCGTGTCCGATGCAGCGGGTCAGGATCCGTCGCATTGGGGTGAGTCCTGCGCCGACACGTTCCATTCCTCCGAGCTCACCAGGTTGGGCCGCCTTGACGGCACCCAGGCGTCCATACGGGCCAGGGCACCGCCGCTGTGACGGATCCAGGCCTTGCTCTCGGGGTCCATGAACTCCAGCCGGAGCTGGGCCAGGTCCCCTTCCGCCAGACTCACCGACGGCTGCTCCACGGCCATGGAGTGGAGCAGTGCCTTGTTCTGGACGGCGATCTGCTTGCAGGGCTGGAGGAGGTCCAGGTCCCAGCTCACCTTGTTCGCCGGGAGCGTGAGCCGCATCGTCATGACGCGGGAGCTTCCGTTCACCACGATCACCCCCGAGCCCATCCGGTAGAAGTCGACGAGGTTCGCGTACGCCTTCTCCCGGTCCTCCTTCGACCGGAGCTCCTCCGCCGCCGCCCGCTGCTCCGCCTTCTCGGCGCGCTGGTCCTCCCTGCCGGCGTACAGCTCGGCCCGGATACCGAGAACCAGCCCGACCAGTGCCGCCACCACCGTGACGGCGCCGACCGCGAACCGTCCCAGATCCAGCGCGGTGACGCGGTACGGGCCAGCACCGGACTCCTCGGAGGCGTCCGGGTCCACGGCTGGTGCGGGCTCCTCCAGCGAGGGCGCGGGCGGGTTCTGTGCTGCGACGGGCCCCGCCCCGGGCGAGGACACGTTCTCCGGCGTGCCGCTGCCGTCACCGCCCCCGGAGACCCCCGCACCTCCCTCGGACTCCGACGGACTCGCTGCGCCTTCGTTCTGGACCATGCGGCAAGAATGACGCAACTCCCCTGCCTGGGAGGCTTATTGCGACATAAGGCCAAGGGGTGGGACACGTTGGTCCGGTCGGCGTTCTCGCGGGATGTCGCGCTGAGACACTTGAGTCTCCAGCGGCTGGAAGGTCCAGGATCTTGCTCATGGACGACGAACGCCCCGATGTGCTCACGATCGGCCGGCTGGCGCGGCGTACCGGGGTTCCGGTGCGTACCTTGCGCTTCTGGTCGGATGAGGGAGCGGTGCCGCCTGTGGCGCGGTCCGTGAGTGGTTACCGGCTGTACGACGGCGAGTCCGTGGCCCGTGTCGAGTTGGTGCGCACGCTGCGGGAGTTGGGGCTCGGGCTCGACGACGTGTGCCGTGTCCTGAGCGGCCGTAGCACGGTCGCCGAGGTCGCCGACGCGCATGTGGCCGCGCTCGACGTGCAGATCCGCTCGCTCAAGGTGAGCCGGGCCGTTCTGTCCACCGTGGCGAAACGGAGTTCGACCGCTGAGGAGACAGCACTGATGAACCGGTTGGCGCGGCTCTCCGCCGCCGAACGCAAGCAGATCATCGACGAGTTCAAGGAGGAGGTGTTCAGCGGACTAGATGTCGAGCCGCCCGTGCGCGACCGCCTGAGCACCCTGAGCATCGAATTGCCCGACGATCCCACACCTGAGCAGGTCGACGCCTGGATCGAACTGGCCGAACTGGTGCGGGACCCCGGCTTTCGCGCCCGGTTGCGCACCTGGATGGAGCTCAACACGCCCGCTCCGGGGCAGGGTCGTCCCCCAGGGGCGTCCATCTGGTGGGCCAGGCAGGTCGTGCGGACCGTGGCCGAGGTCAGAGAGCGCGGGGTCGCCCCGGAGGGGCCGGCAGCGGCCGAGGTGCTGTCCGAGCTGTTCGGTGACGCCGATCGGGGCGCCGTGCTGCGCAGTCTGGAGGCCGGGATCGAGGCAGAGGCGGAGCGCTACCGCGGGCTCGTCGCCCGGGTGCGCGGGCAGGCTTCATCGCCCGACGCGACCGAGGAACTGGAGTGGCTGGCGCGGGCCCTGCGCGCCGCGGATCAGACCTGACCGGCCGTCCAGCGGCGCCGGCGGCGGGTCCACCGCTGCGGCTACAGCCAGCCGTTGCGCTTGAAGCCGCGGTGGATGACGAAGCAGGCGGTGGCGATGACGGCGAGGACGAGGGGGTAGCCGAAGCGCCAGCGCAGTTCGGGCATGTGGTCGAAGTTCATGCCGTAGACGCCGCACACCATGGTGGGTACGGCGATGATCGCGGCCCAGGCGGTGATCTTGCGCATGTCCTCGTTCTGGGCGACGGTGACCTGCGCGAGGTGGGCCTGGAGGATGGAGTCGAGCAGGGCGTCGAAAGAGTTGATCTGGTCGGTGACGCGGGTGAGGTGGTCGGCGACGTCCCGGAAGTAGGCCTGTATCTCCTGGTCGAGGCAGCCTCGGGGCTCGGTGGCGAGCCGGTCCAGGGGGCGGGCGAGCGGGACGACGGCCCGCTTCAGTTCGAGGAGTTCCCGCTTGAGCTGGTAGATGCGGCCGGCGTCGGCGTTGCGGGGACTGCGCGGGGAGAAGACGTCGGTCTCGACCTGGTCGATGTCGTTCTGCACGGCGTCGGCGACCGTGACGTAGTCGTCGACGACATGGTCGGCGATGGCGTGCAGCACGGCGGAGGGGCCGTGGGCCAGCTGCCGCGGGTCGGCTTCGAGGTCCTCGCGCAGGGGACCGAGGGAGCCATGGCGGCCATGGCGGACTGTGACGACGAAGTCGGGGCCGGTGAAGACCATGATCTCGCCCGTGTTGACGACCTCGCTGGTGGAGGTCAGCTCGGCGTGCTCGACATACGTGACGGTCTTGAAGACGGCGAAGAGGACATCGCCGTACTGCTCGACCTTGGGCCGCTGATGGGCGTGGACGGCGTCCTCGACGGCGAGGGGGTGCAGGCCGAACAGTTCCGCGACACCGGCGATCTCCTCCTCGCCCGGTTCGTGCAGGCCCAGCCAGACGAAGCTGCCCCGGTGCTTGCGGACCTGCCGGACGGCTTCCTCCACCGAGTCCGTGCCCGGCCCGCGAAGGCCGTCGCGGTAGACGACGCAGTTGACCACCGTCGAGCCGAGCGGCGAGCGGGCCGGGTGGCTGAGGTCCACGCGGCGGCGAGCGCGCCGCGCCAGATTCGCGACTTTGCGCAGGTTGCCGACCATGGACATGCGTGCTTCTCCTTCACCAGACCGCTTCACCGGGACCGCTTCACCGGCCGCTTCACCGAACCGTCGGATCCGGACAGTGTGCCAAAGAGCGAGACGGCCGCTGTCAGAGCCAGCGCTTCTTGCGGAAGACCAGGTAGACAAGGGTGACCAGGGCCGCTGTGGTGATCAGCATGGCCGGGTAGCCGAACAGCCATCCCAGCTCGGGCATGTGGGCGAAGTTCATGCCGTAGACGGCCGCGATCGCGACGGGGATGGCGATCAGGGCGGCGGCCGCGCTGATGCGCCGCACGTCGTGGTTCTGCTGGACGCTCGTCTGCGCGAGGGCCATGGTCAGGGCGTTGTCGACGAGCTCGGTGAGCACGGTGACCCGTTCGGCGGCCTGGGCGAGGTGGTCGGCGACGTCACGGAAGTACGCGGCCAGCTCCCGGTCCACGCCGGGGACGCGGCGCTCGGCGAGATCGCCCAGGGGCTGGGCCAGTGGCGCGACGGTGCGGCGCAGTTCGAGGAGCTCGCGTTTGAGCTGGTAGACGCGGCCGACGTCGTGTCTGGCGTCCGGGGAGAAGGCGTCGAATTCGACCTGGTCGGCGTCCGCCTCCAGCGCGGCGACGACATCGAGGTACTGGTCGACGACCGAGTCCGCGATCGCGTGCAGCACCGCGACGGGTCCGTGGGCCAGGCGCTCGGGGTCGGCTTCCAGGGCGGTGCGGACACCGCTCAGGTGCCGGGCGGGGTCATGGCGTACGACGACGATGAAGTCGCGGCCGACGAAGGCCATGATCTCGCCGGTGCCGACGATGTCGGTGGTGGGCGTCAGCTCCTCGTGTTCCAGGTAGACCGCGGTGCGCAGGACGAGGAAGAGGGTGTCGTCGTAGCGCTCCAGCTTGGGGCGCTGGTGGGCGTTGAGGGCGTCCTCGACGGCGAGCGAGTGCAGGCCGAAGGCCCGGGCGACGATCTGGAGCTGTCCGGCGGTCGGGGCGTGCAGGCCGATCCAGACGAATCCGCCGGGGCTGGTGCGGGTGACGTCCATGGCCTCGTCCAGCGGGAGGTGTCCGGGCCTGCGGCGCCCGTGCTCGTACAGGGCGCAGTCGACGACGGGGATCTCCTGCCGGGGCGTGTCGTGGGCCGTCATGGCTCACCTCCTCGCGGGACGCGGGTGCCGCGCGCGCCGCGATTACCACGATGGCATGGAAGCGCGGCAGCGTCATGGGACGCGTGGAGCGTGATGCGGCCACGGGCAGTACGTCCCCGTCCGGTGTCATGGGGGCTTTCTGGAACACCTCCGGGCGAGGGCCGGGCCAAGGCTCGCCCGGAGGTGGTGTGCGGGGGACGCGGCGGGCTACAGGCCCACGTCCCGGCTGCGGATGTCGTCCAGGGACTCGCGGCGTACGAGGAGCCGGGCGCGGCCGTCGCGCACGGCGGCCACGGGCGGGCGGCCGACCAGGTTGTAGCCGCTCGCCATCGACAGGTGGTAGGCGCCCGCGACGGGGACGGCGAGGAGGTCCCCGGGGCGTACGTCGTCGGGCAGCGGGACGTCGGCGGCGATCACGTCACCGGCCTCGCAGTGCCGGCCGACGACGGTCACCAGGGCCGGGGACGCGCTGCCGCGGCGGCCGATCAGGCGCGGCGCGTACCGCACCCCGTACAGCGCCGGCCGGGGGTTGTCGCTCATGCCGCCGTCGACGGCCACGAAGGTGTGGCCTCCGGTGCGCTTGACGGACAGGACGTGATACAGCGCGATGCCGGCGGGGCCGGCGATGGCCCGGCCGGGCTCGATGATCAGGCGCGGCACGGTGAGGCCGGCCGACGCGCACGCCTCGGTCAGCTCCGCGCGGACCTTGCGGGCCAGGGTGGTGAGGTCGAGGGCCTCGTCGCCGGGGCGGTAGGCGATGCCGTGGCCGCCGCCGAGGTCGATCTCCGGCAGGACCAGTCCGTGCTGCTCGTACAGCCGGGCCATCAGCCCCACCATGCGGCGTACGGCGGAGAGGTAGGGCTTGACGCTGGTGATCTGTGAGCCCAGGTGGCAGTGCAGACCGGTCAGTTCGAGCTGGGGCTGGTCGAGTATGCGGGCGATGGCGTGCTGGGCGTAGCCGTCGGAGATCGACAGGCCGAACTTCTGGTCCTCCGTGCCGGTGCGGATCTTGGCGTGGCCGCCTGCGCTGATGCCGGGCACGACGCGGACCATGACCTTCTGGTGGCCGTCGGGTCCGACCGCCGCCGCCAGCCGGGCGATCTCGGAGGGGCTGTCGATCACGATCCGTCCGACGCCGAGGCGCAGGGCGGTGTCCAGGTCGCGCGGGGACTTGGCGTTGCCGTGCAGGACGATCTTCTCGGGCGGGAAGCCCGTGGTGACGGCGAGTTCCAGCTCACCGGCGGAGCAGACGTCCAGGCCCAGGCCTTCCTCCTCCATCCAGTGGACCATGGCCCGGCACAGGAACGCCTTGGCGGCGTAGAGGACTTCGGTGTCGGGGAAGGCTGTCCGGTAGGTGCGGCAGCGTTCGCGGACCTCGCCCTCGTCCAGGACGTAGACGGGGGTGCCGAAGCGGTCCGCTATCTCCGCGAGCGGTACGCCACCGACGGTCAGGTCCCCCGCACGGGGCTCGGTGGTGGAGGCGGGCCACACCGACAGGTCGGCGGCGGTGGTGGCAGCGGTGGTGACCGCGGGTTCGTGGACGGTCGTCATCGGGTGATCCCCTCTCCTGCGATCAGCAGCGCCAGTGCCGGGACGAGTGCGGAGGCCTCCTGGAGCGGCGCCGTGGACTTCCCCGGTCCGCAGGCGGCGGATCGGGGGGCGGTCCGTGCGGGCGCCGGTGCGCACAGCTGGGGGTCGACCGTGAGGGCGGTGACGCCGAGCGGTGCGGTCAGTGCGCGCAGCGCGGGCTCGGCGAGCCTGATCCACGCCTGGTCGGGGCCGAGCGTCTCGGCCAGTGCGCGTCGGGACGTGAATCCGACGGTGGTGCGCTCACCGAGCGGTGTGCGGAAGAGACGGGCCACGCACCCGTCTGGTCCCGGCCGGACGGGCACGAACAGGAGTCCGGCCGGGAGACGATCGGAAGGCTCCGGGTCTTCGCCGGGCAAGAGTTCTGGCATGGGACGCCTCCTGGAAGGGACCGGCCGGCTGACAACCCCCGGTGCGGGGGTGCGTGCCGGTGCTCTCCAGTGACGCTATGCCCGGGCCCCCAGGTCCTTTGACCCTTCATGACGGGACGCTGACGGCTGCCGGGCCGATGCTGACGGATCTTTGACGCGAGGGGCCGGGGCCTCGGAGTACGCCGTCCCGGGCGGCTCCGGGGCGAGCGGCTGGGCCGCGTACGTGATACGGACGACGCCGTCCTCGTGCCGCTCCGTCCTGCCCCGTACGCCGAAGACGCCACGCAGGACGTCCGGCGTCAGGACATCCAGTACGGGTCCGGCCGCCACCACCTCGCCCTCGTGAAGCACCACGAGGTGGTCGCAGAGCCGGGCGGCGAGGTCGAGGTCGTGGAGGACAGCCAGGGTGGTGATGCCGGTGCTGCGGATCAGGTCCAGGAGTTCGAAACGGGCGCGGATGTCGAGGTGGTTGGTGAGTTCGTCCAGGACCAGCAGATGCGGGCGCTGGGCGAGGGCGCGGGCCAGGAGGACGCGTTGGCGTTCGCCGCCGGAGAGGGTGGCGTAGTCGCGGTCCGCGAAGGGTGCGACGCCGCAGCGGTCGACGGCCTCCGCCACGGCCCGGCGGTCCTCGGCGCCGTCCCGGCCCATGAGGCCGTGGTGGGGGGTCCGGCCCAGGGCGACGATCTCGGTCACGGTCAGGCCGGTGCTGGTGCCGGCGTCCTGCAGTACGGCTGCCGTGCGGCGGGCGGCGGTGCGCGCGGACAGCGCCCAGACGTCGTCGTCGCCCACTCTGACGACGCCGTCGGCCGGGCGCAGTGAGCGGTAGACCGTGCGGAGCAGGGTGGACTTGCCGCTGCCGTTGGGGCCCACGAGCCCGACGATGTCGCCCTTGGCGGCCTCCAGGTTCACCTCGCGGAGGATCGGCCGGCGGTCCAGGGTGATGTGGAGGTTGTCCACGGTCAGTTTCATACGGTGTCCAGGCCCTTGTTGCGGCGCAGCAGCCACAGGAAGAAGGGGGCGCCGAGCAGGGCGGTGAGGATGCCCAGCGGCAGTTCGTTGGGGCGGTTGACGGTCCGGGAGAGCAGGTCCACGACGACCAGGTAGACGGCTCCGAGGAGCGCGGTCAGGGGCAGCAGCCTGCGGTGGTCGGCGCCCACGGTGAGGCGGACCAGGTGGGGGATCATCAGGCCGACGAAGCCGATGCCGCCCGCGACGGCGATGACGGTGCCGGTGAGCAGGGCGCTGATGACCAGCAGGACGGCGCGCAGCCGGTTGACGTCCACGCCGAGCGCGGTGGCGGACTCGTCGCCGGCCAGCAGGGCGTTGAGCCGCCGTCCGAACAGGGTCAGTACGAGGGTGCTCGTCAGGACCACGACCGTGACGGTGGGCAGTTGGTCCCACTGGGCTCCGGCGACGCTGCCCAGCATCCAGAACATCACCGTCCGCAACTCGGTTGGGGTGGCCATCAGTTGGACGAAGCTGGTCAGCGACAGCAGGACGTAGCCGACCGCGACTCCGGCCAGGACCAGTCGGGTGGGGGCCAGTCGGCCCCGTCGTTGTCCCAGGGCGAAGACCAGGGCCCCGGCAGCCAGGGCGCCGACGAACGCGGCCCCCGACACCCCGAGACCGGCCAGCCCGCCGAGGGCGACACCGCCGAGGGTGATGACCAGAACGGCCCCGAGCGAGGCTCCGTAGGAGAAGCCCAGGACGATCGGGTCGGCGAGCGGGTTGGAGACCAGGGTCTGCAGGACCGCCCCGGCGACGGCCAGGCCCGCGCCGACCAGGGCGGCCAGGGCGACGCGGGGAGCCCGGAAGCTCCAGACGATCTGGTCGGTCGCCGGGTCGGCGGTGGCGCCCTGCCCGGTGATGTGGTGCAGGAGGATCCGCCATACGTCGGTCACCGGGACGGTGACCGCTCCGATGCTCACCGCCACCACCATGACGGCGACGAGGACGACCAGCAGGACACCGACGGCGAGCGACAGCCGCAGGCCGTTCAGACCTTGTCGGGGTGCAGCATCCCGGCGATCTTCTCCACGGCCAGGTCGTTGCTCGGGCCGAGGTACATCGAGTCCGACAGCGCCACGTACTTCTTGTTCTTCGCGGCCGGCCACTGGGGGAACTCCTTCAGCAGTTTCTTGGCGTAGGCCGCCGGATCGGGGTCGTTGTAGCCGATGACGACGAGGGCGTCGACGTCGGTGGCGGCCACCTTCTCCTTGCTCAGGTCGGCGAAGGAGGTCTTGGAGGCGTTCTCGAAGGCGTTGGAGCCGCCGGCCTGGGCGAGGATGTCGTTGTAGATGCCCTTGGCGACGACCGAGCTGAAGTCGTTGCCGCCCATGGCCATGTTGGAGAACAGGACCATGACCTTGGGCTTCTTCTCGCCCTTCACCTTGGCGGAGACGCCGGCGATGTTCTCCTCCGAGGCCGCGATCAGCTTCTCCGCGCGCTCACTCCTGCCGAAGATCTTGCCCATGTCGCGCAGCAGCGTGTAGCTGTCCGCGATGGTCATCTTGGAGGTGTCCTGGTCGCAGCCCTGCGGGGAGACGTAGCTGTTGGCTCCGACCTGCTCCAGCTGCTCGCGGGTGGCGAAGCCGTTCTTCTCGTCGAAGCCGTAGGAGGTCGTGGAGAGCACCAGGTCGGGGCGCAGGCCGATCATCGCCTCGCGCGGGATGTCGTAGGCGTCGTTGAGTTTGACGTCGCCGTTCGGGAGCGCCTTGATCGCCTTGGCGCGGCCGGGGACCTCGGACATGCCGTAGCTCTGCTGGTTGGCGACGATCTTGTCGCCGAGGCCCAGGGCGAGCAGGGTGGAGACCTCGGCGACCGAGGCTCCGTTCATGAGGACGACGCGTTCGGGCGTCTTGGTGAACTTCTCCGGCACCCCGCAGTTGTCGAGGGTCACGGGGTAGCCGGGCGCGGCGGCCTTGGACGCCTTTCCCTGGTCCGTCGAGGAGCCGGCGCATGCCGTGGTGATGAGGCAGAGGGCGCCGGCCAGGGCTACGGCGACCGGCCGTTTCGTCGACATGCTTGCTCCTTGGTGCGGGCTGTTCGTGAGCCGTGGTGGGTTCCGGTGCAGTAGTCGGGGGGCGGAGCCGTTGAGTTCCCGACGCGGCCAACTACTTTGCGGACGAGGCGAGATGGCTCCGCTTTCGGGGCGGCGGGGGCAGCACGCCCGTGGCCACGCAGTGGTCGAGGTAGCGGAAGACGAGGTCCCGGTCGACGGACGGGCGGGTGATGCCGCTGCCGTGCAGTCCGCTCACGACGTTGTCTGCGCGGACCCGTCCGAGACGCAGGTCGGGCTCGGTGTCCCAGGAGTCGAAGAAGGCGAGCGTGGTCGCCGCCGCACCGGACGTACGGGGAAGCTCGGCACGCCACTGGTCCAGCGGCATGCGCCGCAGGGGGTAGCCGTACTCCTCCAGCCAGTCGTAGACCTCGCCCAGTCGCACGGGGACGCTGTCGGCGTGGTTGAACACCCGTGCCGCCGAGAGGGGTTGACCGAGGCTGAGGTGGACCAGGGCTTTCGCGGCGTGGTCGACCGGCGTCCAGACCTCCTCCTCGAACAGGTCGGGCACGATGCCCGCGGGAACGCCCGCGCGCAGCACGCTCCACAGGAAGTCCCGCTCGTTCACGTAGCCGGTGGCGTGCGGGCCGACGACGCGGCCCAGCCGGTGCACGGTGACCGGCAGACCCCGCTCGGCGGCCTGTTCGAGCAGGCGCTCGGCCGCCCACTTGGACTGCTGGTAGCCGTAGCGCAGTCCGGGGTGGGGCGGCAGGAACGCCTCCGGCACCTCAGGGCTGAGGGCGAAGGGCGGGGCGACGGAGAGGGTGGAGACGAAGTGCAGGGGGGCCGACCGTACGGCCGCCATGCGCAACAGGTCTTTGACGGACTGGGTGTTGGCGGCGTGGAGGGTGGTGTAGTCGCGCATGATGCTGACGGTCGCCGCGTTGTGGAGGATCGCCCCGCAGGTGCGGGCGAGTTCGCTGAACGTCTCTTCGTCCAGGCCGAGTCGGGGTCGGGCCAGGTCGGCGCAGACCGCCGTGACGCGTTTCCTCGCCGCTTCAGGGAGCTGTATGCGGTGGGTTTCCAGGGCCTGGTGAAGGCGGGCGGTGGCCTCGGCGGCGCTCGGGGCGCGGACCGTGCAGACGACCTCCGCGTCGGTGCCGGTGAGGAGTTCCGCCAGCAGGTGTACGCCGACGAAGCCCGTGGCGCCGGTGAGCAGGACCCTGTCCGGTGTGCCGTGTGTCCGGCCGCCGTCGCCGGGCCTGATGTCCGGGTCGAGGACGCTGTCGGTGAGCAGGGACGCCGGAAGACCCGGCACGGTCGGCCGGCCCTGCCGCTCCAGGTAGCGGGCCAGCCCGGCCGGGGTCGGGTGCTGGAACAGCCAGGCCACCTTCACCTCGCGGCCCAGTTCGACGCCGAGCCGGTTCGCTACCTGGATGGCTTGGAGCGACTGGGCGCCGAGGTCGAAGACATCGTCCTCGGCGGATACGGCGGACACGCCGAGCATGTGCTGCCAGGCGGCGGCGATGGTGCGCTCCATCGAGCTGTCGGCCACCGCCCTCTCCGGCTGCTCGCCGGGGGTGGCCAGCGCCTTCCTGTCGGTCTTCCCGGAGCTGGTCCGGGGCAGGCGGTCCAGGAACTCCACGGCCGTCGGGATCATCGCCGCGGGCAGCACCTCCCGGAGGCGCTCGCGGATCAGGGCCGCGGCCGGGGCGGGCCCGTCCGGGACGACGTACGCGCACAGCCGCCGTGTTCCGTCGCCCAGCACCTGGCCGACGACAGCGGCGTCTCGGACCCCCGGCTGGGTCACCAGCGCACTCTCGACCTCGGCCGGGTGCACCCGATGTCCGCTGATCTTGAACTCGCTGTCCGCGCGGCCCAGATGGCGTAGCTGCCCGTCGTCGCCGATCCGCACGAGATCACCGGTGCGGTAGGCGCGGGGCGCCCCGGGGAGGCGGTCGAGCGGGGCGAAGCGCGAGGTGTCCGGGACCGGTTCTCCTCGGTAGCCGAGGGCCAGGTTGTCGCCCAGGAGGTGGAGTTCGCCGTCGACGACCGCCGCCCTCGTGCCGGGGAGGGGCAGCCCGATCGGGACGTCCCCGGGGGCGAGTGAGGGGTCGTGGAGGTCGGCGACGGTGGCGGCCACGGTGGCCTCTGTGGGGCCGTAGGTGTTCAGCAGCCGGACCGACGTCCCCACGGCCTTGCGCCAGCCGTCGACCCGGGCGGGCAGGGCCGGCTCGCCGCCGATGACGACGGTACGCACCTCGGTGGGCAGGGTCGCGGTACCGGTCGAGACGGCGTAGGCCAGTTCGTGCCAGTACGCCGTCGGCAGGTCAAGGAAGCTGATCCGCAGCCGGGCGCAGGCGTCCAGGAACCCGGGGACCGACTCGGTCATGTCGCCGTCGCGGACCACGAGGGTGGCGCCCGCGCAAAGCGTAAGGAAGAGCTCTTCGACGCTGGTGTCGAAGTGGAGCGGGGCGAACTGCAGGACGCGGTCACCGCGGTGGAGGCCGTAGCGGTGGGTGGCGCCGGCCACGAAATGGGCCAGGGCACGGTGGTCGATCTCCACGCCCTTGGGACGGCCGGTGGAGCCCGAGGTGTGGAGGACGTAGGCGAGACCGTCCGGCGTCGGTGCCGTCGGCGTGGCGGCCGGGGACTCGGGTTCCGGCTGGTCGAGTCGCAGTATCGGCAGGTCGGTGAAGTCGCCCGTACGGGCGCCGGACGTCACCACGAGCGCGGGGTGGGCGTCGGCCAGCAGCTCGGCCCTGCGCGCCGGGGGCGCTGCCGGATCGAGCGGGCAGTAGGCCGCCCCGGACGCCAGGACTCCCAGGACGGCGGTGACGGCCTCGATGCCGCGCGGCAGGGCGACGGCCACCAGGTCACCGTGGCCGACCCCGTGAGCGGACAGGCGTCGGGCGAGCGAGCGTGCCGAGCCGAGGAGTCTGGCGTAGGTGATGGTGCGCCCGTCGTGTTCCACGGCGACGGATCCACCGTTCCGGGCGGACTGGCCGGCGATCAGGTCGAGGACCCCACGCGCCGGGCCGGGCAGCGGCCCTCCGTCCAATACCTGGACCGCTTCACGCGCACGCGACTCCCCCAGCGCCCGGTCGGGGGCTGCGACGGCCTCTTCGAGCAGGGAGAGCAGCCCTTCCTGGAACGCGGTGACGTCCGCCTCGTCGTAGAGGTCGGGGTTGGCGTCCAAGGCGATGCGCAGGCCCCCGCCCTCGGAGCGGTCGTAGACGTTGACGGACAGGTCGTCGACGGGGCCCGCGGAGATGTTGTGGACCGTGCTGCGGTGTCCGGCGAATCGCAGGTCGTACGCGAAGGGCATGATGTTGACGCCGGGGCCGGACAACCGGCGCTGTCCGCCGACGAGTCCGAGGTCGCGCCGCAGATGTTCGTAGCGGTAGCGCTGGTGCGGGAGTCCGGTGCGGAGTTCGGCGGAGACCCGGGCCGCCAGGTCGCGCAGGCTGTCCGAAGCGGTGACGGTGACGCGCAGGGGCAGGATGTTGCGCACCATGCAGGGGACGCGCAGTGAGACGGAGCCGAGGCGGCCCATCGCCGGCAGGCTGAGGACGATCTCCCCGGCTCCGGTCGTGTGGTGCAGATGGGCCGCGGTCACGGCCAGCAGGATCTCCGACCAGGTGATCTCGATGTCGCGGGCGACGGCACGCAGGGACACCGTCCGAGCGGCGTCGAGGTCGACCACCCTGCGGTGGAACGTGCGCGCGGGCAGGGCCGTACGGCCGGCGGGCGTGGCCACGGGCGGCCGGTCCGCGTACCGGTCCGTCCAGTGGGCGCGGTCCTGGGCGAAGCGGGGTGAGGAGCGGTAGGCCCGTTCCTCGTCCCGCACCGAGGCCAGGGTGCCGAACCCGCTGTCCCCCGGCGGCTCGCCCGCCACGAGTGCCGTGTAGACCTCGGCGATCCGGCGCGCGACGAGCGAGAGCCCGAAGCCGTCGAGGGCGATGTGGTGGACGCGGTGGTACCAGAGGTACTCCTCCGGTGCGATGCGGAGCAGGGCGTGGCCGAAGAGGGGGTCGCGCGTGAGGTCGACGGGTCGGGCCATGTCCTGGTCCATCCAGGCCAGGGCCGCCGCGTACGGGTCGGGCTCGCCGGTGAGGTCCGCGGTGTACGGGCGCCAGTCGGCGGCCGGGGCGTCGGTCTGCCAGGGGCGGCCCTGGTCGTCGACGACGAAGGCGGCGTTCAGGGCCTCCGTCTCCGCGACCACGTGGCGCAGCGCCGCTTCGAAGGCGGAGGGGTCCAGCGGGCCGTGGATGTGCGCGTACTCGGCGGTGTTGTAGGCGGGACTGTCCGCGTCGAGGTGCTGGCCGGTCCAGATGCCCTCCTGGGCGGCCAGCAGCGGATGGCGCACCGCTGTCACGCGGTTCCTCCCCCGGATACGGAGAGCAGCCGCCACCACTGGGCGAACGAGGTGCACTCGGCGAGGTCGACGAAGGTCACTTCCACGCCGGACTCCCGCCACCGTTCGATGAGGGTGACGACGCGCAGGGAGTCCAGTCCCGCGTGGAAGGGGTTCTCGTCGAGGTCGACTTCGTGGGGCTGCTGGTGCAGGAGTTCCGCCAGGTCGGCGCGGAAACCCTCCAGCGTGAGGGGAGCAGGCATGTCGTTCTCTCTCAATGAGCCGATGGACCGGTGGACCGATGGACCGGTGGGCCGTGGCGTCCGGTCAGTTGACCTTGCGTGCGGAGTCGCCCCAGAAGCGGTCGCGCAGTTCCCGGCGCAGGATCTTGCCGCTGGGGTTGCGCGGGACGCTGTCGATGAACTCATAGCGGGCGGGCAGCTTGAAGCTCGCCAGGCGCGGGACGAGGAAGGTGTGCAGGTCCCGGGGCCTGGGCCGCAGCCCGGCGGTGGGGACGACGAAGGCGTGCACGTACTCGCCCCAGCGTTCGTCGGGGGCGCCGACGACGACCGCCTCGGCGACTTGGGGGTGGCTTTCCAGGACGTTCTCGATCTCGGCGGGGTAGACGTTCTCGCCGGCGACGAGGACGGCGTCCTTGATGCGGTCGCGGATGAAGACGTAGCCGTCCTCGTCGACGTATCCGGCGTCCCCGGTGTGGATCCAGCCGTCGACCAGGGTCTCGGCGGTCTTGTCGGGCAGGCCCCAGTACTCGACCATGTGCGCGGGCGTGGCCAGGCAGACCTCGCCGACGGCGCCCGGCGGCAGTTCGCGGCCCTCCCCGTCGATCACCTTGCTGCGGACTCCCGGGTAGGGGCGGCCCGCGGCCTGCATGAGGGGGCTGCCGGGGACATGGGCGGCCGGTGGCAGGCAGACGGCGGTGTTGCCGGTCTCGGTCAGGCCGTAGATCTGGGCGAACTCGCAGTCGAGGACGGCGAGGCTCTCCTCCAGCAGGGCCTCGGAGATCGGGGAGCCGCCGTAGACCGTCTTGCGCAGGGTGGTGAAGTCCTCGGCTCCGACGCCGGGTTCCAAGAGCATCATGCGGAGCATGGCGGGCACGACGCAGGCGGTCGTGATGCCGAGGTCGCGGATGAGGTCGACGGCTTGGCGGGCGGCGAAGGCGCGCAGGGCGACGACCGTGGTGCCGGCGTCGAGGTTCTGCGTGGCCCACCACAGTCCGCCGATGTGGAATCCGGGGATGCCGATCAGGGCGATGTCGTCGGCCCGCCAGTCGATCCAGTCAAGCCCCTCGCTCCCCAGGGCGTCGCGGATCGCGAAGAAGCTGCGGTGGGCGAGGACGACGCCCTTGGGCAGTCCGGTGGTGCCGCTGGTGTAGAGCTGGGCGACGGGGGTGTCGGAGGTGGCCTCGAACTCCGTGTCATGGTGCGGGTGCGGTGCGCGCCATTCCTCCAGGGAGCCCAGGTGTACGACGGTTTCGGGCTCCGATGCGACGGCTGCCGCGAACTCCTCCTCCACGAACAGCAGCCGGGTGCAGGAGTCCTGGAGGATGTGGCCGACCTCGGGTGCGGTGAGCCGCCAGTTGACCGGGACGAGGACGGTGCCGGTCTTGGCGCAGGCGAAGAGGATCTCGTAGTAGTGCTCGGACTCCTTGCCGAGGTAGGCGACCCGGTCACCGGGGGTGAGCCCGGCGGCGCGCAGGGCGTGGGCGACGCGGTTGCTCTCGCGGTGGAGGGCCGCGTAGGTCAGGCTGCGGCCCTCGCACAGCACCGCCGGGTGGTCCGGTCGGTGCTCGGCGTGGTGCCGGGTGGTCTGGACGAGTGTCTTCACAGGTGAACCCTTCGGCGGTCAGGGGACGTTGACGAACGCGAGGGTCACCTCGCCGTCGCAGCGGCCCGATGCGGCGTCCCGGTAGCGGAAGGCGGTATCGGCGTGCAGGAACGGGGTGCCGTCGGCCCGGGTGCGCCGGGTGACGGACCGGAATTCCATCTCCCCGGAGAAGGCCCGGGGATCGACCGGACGCCGGAAACGCGCCGAGAAACGGGCGATGAGAATGTCCGGCAGCTGATGCTTCCAGAAGTCGTCCATTGTCCAGGATTCGAACCCCGTACCGATCCCGTCTTTCACGGACTTGGCGACGAGGTAATACATCATCTGGTTGTAGCAGATGTTCACCTCGACGGAATTCAGATGCCCGGTGTCGTCGATGTAGCACGACTCGGGGATCTCGAACTCACAATGGGCGAAAGCCCGGCCGTCCGTTTCCGTCACGGCAGCCGAACGCAGGTACTTGCA
Source organism: Streptomyces sp. CRCS-T-1 (assembly GCF_024442335.1). Classification (NCBI taxonomy): domain Bacteria; kingdom Bacillati; phylum Actinomycetota; class Actinomycetes; order Kitasatosporales; family Streptomycetaceae; genus Streptomyces; species Streptomyces sp. CRCS-T-1. The sequence goes on from NZ_CP101651.1 coordinate 160,803, forward strand.
GTGCTCCTTGTAGGGCGCCAGCACCTGGGCCAGCAGCGCTTCGTCCGTCATGCCGCCACCTCCATCCCGTCGTGGAGCCGACGCTCGTCGTGCACGGTGACGCGGTGGGAGACGGTCGGCTCGGGTGTGGTGGTGTGCCGGGCGCGGTGGATGAGGCTGCGGTTGTCCCAGACCAGCAGGTCGCCCTTCTCGAAGCCCTGCAGGTGGATGTTCTCGTGCTCGAAGGCCTCGTCGAGCTGGCCGGTGGCGTCGAACAGCCGCTTCAGCAGCTCCTCGTCGAGCGGCCGGCCGCCCTCGTCCTCGATGCCGACCGTGAAGCCCTCACTGATGTAGAGGACCGTCTCGCCGGTCATGGGGTGGGTGAAGGTGGTCGGCTGCCGGACGGCCGGGGTCTTCCGTTCGACCTCGTCGATGATTTCGGAGAGCGGACGGTAGACGTCCTGGGGCCGGATCTTGAAGTACTTGCGCACGGAGTGCCGGCAGTAGGTTCCGGCGATCTCCTTCTTGAGGTCCGCGGGCAGTCTCTCGTAGGCCCGGCCCATGTCGATGAAGTACGTGCCGCGGTTCTTCTCGGGGACGACCTGAGGGTGGATGAGGGTGATACCGAAGGGGTTCGGCATGAACTGGTAGTCGGCGTGCCAGAACTTGCCCGTTTTCGGTACGCCGATCTGCTTGCCGTTCTCCGGCACGTTGGAGGAGACGAATATCTCCGGCACCTCGGGGTGCTTGTACATGGGCTCGTAGTACGTCTCGGGGCGGCCGAGCCGCTTTCCGAGTTCCAGGAATTGCTCGGGAGCGAGGTCCTGGCCCTTCAGGATCGCGATCTTCTTGGTGTAGACGGTGTTCTTGAGCGCCGCGATATCGGCTTCCGAGGCGGTGGTGTGGTCGAAGTCCTCGACCGTCGCGCCCATCGCGTCGCCGGGCTGTTGCTTGATCTCCATGACGAGGTGTCCTTACGTGAAAGTGAGACGAGACAGCCCACGACCTGCGCGTGGCCGGGGCAGAGAGGAGGGCTCAGGGACCGCTGGTCCCCTCGGCCGCGGTGGTGCCGGTGGCCCTGGGGAGGAGGAGCAGCGCGAGCGCGCCGCAGCCGATACCGCCCGCGATCACGAGGACAGCGGTACGGATGCCGTCGAGGAGCCCGGGGCCGGAGCCGTTCTGCCCGACTCCCCCGGCGACCGCGACCAGGACTGCGAGGCCGACCGCCCCGCCCACCTGGAGCGTGGTCGACGCCAGCCCCGAGGCGATGCCCTGGTCTTCTGGGGCCACTCCGGCGGACGCGGCGATCCACATCCCCGTCCACGCGGCCCCCTGGCCGAGCCCCAGCAGCACGATCCCCGGCAGCAGAGCGGGGTACGAACCGTCGGAGGTGAGCGCCAGGCCGAGGGCCGCGGCCCCGGCGGCACCCAGCGCCATGCCGCCGACCAGCATGCGGCGCGTGCCGAAGGCGGACACGGCCCGTTCGCCCGCCTGCGTACCGAGGGCCACGACCACGGCGGGCACGAGGAACGCGAGCCCCGTCGCGATCGCGCTGTAGCCGTGGACGGTCTGGAAATACAGGGTCAAGAAGTACGGCACCGAACTGAACGTGGCGCTGAACAGGGCGGTCACCCCCATGGCCGTGAGCAGGCCCCGGTGGGCGAACAGCCGGGCCGGCATGAGCGGGTCACGGGACCGTGTCTCGATGACGGCGAACAGCGTCAGCAGAACGGCCGAGAGCGCCGCGCTCGTGAGGGCCGTGGGACTGGCCCAGCCCTCCGCGGGGGCCCTCACCAGCAGGAAGACCAGGAGTGTGACCCCGCCCGTCGCGGTCAGCGCGCCCGCCACGTCGAAGTGCCGCGAGCGGTCGACCGGCCCGTCCCCGGGGAAGAGCGACCACCCGGCGACCGCGAGAGCCCCGGCCACGGGCACGTTGACGAAGAACACAGCCGGCCAGCCGAACGCCTCCACCAGGAAGCCGCCGAGGAGGGAGCCGAAGCAGAGCCCGCCGGCGCCGGCGGCACTCCACACCGCCAGGGCACGGTTCCGGTCCGGTCCCTCGTCGTACAGGGTGTTGATCAGGGACAGCGTCGCGGGGAACAGCAGAGAGCCGCCGATCCCCTGGACCACCCTGACGGCGATCAGGACGCCGGGTGACTCCGAGACTCCGCCCACGAGGGAGGAACCCGCGTACAGCAGGGCCGCCAGGACGAACATCCGGCGCCGGCCGAGCAGATCCGCGGCCCGCCCGCCCAGCAGCAGACAGCCCCCGGTGGCCACGACATAGGCGCTGACCACCCACTGCAGGTCATGGTCGGAGAAGCCCAGCCCGCTGCCGATGTCGGGCAGCGCGACGTACACGATGTTGTAGTCGAGCGAGATGACGAGCTGCGCCGCCGCCAGCACGAGCAGCGGAAGCCCGAGCGGCTTTCGCGGGGCGGTTCTTCCCGGCTCTGTCGCGGCCGTCATCGGTCGCCCCCGCTCTCCCCCATCAGCCGGCGGATCTCGGTGATCAGGGCGACCAGCGCCCGACGTTCCGGAAGGGTCGTCTCCGGGTGCCAGAGGTCGATGAGCAGGCAGGTCCGTGGCCTGGTGCCGTCGTTACGTGCCTCGTGCTCGAAGGAGTAGTCGAAGAGGAGGCATTTGCCCTCCTCCCATGAGCGGGTCTCCCCCGCGACCGTGATGCGGCACCCTTCGGGGATGTCCACCGCGAGATGCAGATTGATGCTGAAGTTCCACAGATCGCAGTGGGGTTCGATGAAGGCGCCCGGCAGCAGGGTGGAGAAGTGGCTTTCCAGGAGAGGGCATATCTTGCCCGTGTCGACAGCGACGTCCTTCAGTACCCGATAGGCGGTCGGAGCCGCGATGGCCGATTCCTCGACCAGGCCGCCGTCGCGGTAGAGGTACAGGGCCTGCCAGTTCTCCTGGCGTGTCAGATAGTGCTCGTAGTCGGCGAACGCCTCCCGGCGTTCCTCCCACGCGCTGAGCAGCTCCTTCTTGATGGTCCGGTGGTGAGCCTCCAGCTCCCGTACGACGGGGGCCAGTTCGGCGTGGGCGTAGGGGTCGTGCCAGGGAGTGGGCGAGAGGCCCGGCATGATCCACTTGGCCGCCTTCTGCAGCGGATGCCGTTCGACCCCGCCCGGCTGCAGCATCCGCTCGACCCGGGTGATCGATTCCGCGCCGAACTCGGCTCGGACGGCGGCGAAGGCGTTCTCTATCTCTGGTGTCACCGTCTGCCTCTCACCTGTTCCGAACCGCCTTCGCCCTGGGACTGTCGTGTCGGACCAGTAGTCGGTCGGGGACGGGCTCGAGTTCCCCGCCCGCGCCGGCTTTCTCGGCCTCCTCCAGGAGCGTGACGAGGGCCGCCCGGGCCCGTGCCACCCGCGAACGGATCGTGCCCACGGGGCAGTCGCCCGCCCGGGCCGCCTCGTCGTAGGGCAGTCCCGCCAGTTGGGTGCGGACGAACGCCTCACGGCGCTCCGCGGGCAGCGCGTCCAGCAGGTCGAGCAGGGCCACGCCGTCGTCGAAGCCGGGCAGACCGGTCGGCTGGGCGCGTTCGACCCATGCCGTCCAGTCGTCGACGTCGGCCTGTTTCGGCCGTGTGGCGGCGTAGCGCAGGCTGTCGACGACCGTGCGGCGCGCGATGGTCAGCAGCCAGGTGCGTGCCGACGAGCGCCCCTCGAACCGGTGCAGGCTGCCGAGCGCCCGCAGGAACGTGTCCTGCGTCAGGTCGTCGGCCGCCTGACGGTCGGCGGAGAGGTAGGTGACGTAGCGGACGACGTCCGGGTGGAGTGCGCGTACGAAGCGGTCGACGGCGTCGGGGTCGCCGGTCCGGGCGGCGAGAGCCCAGGCCGTGGCGCGGTCGTCGCGGACAGGAGTGATCACCTGATGTCCTTCTCGTTCTCGGGTGATCCGGGGCCGGTTCGGCAGGGTGGTGGCATGGTTGAGCACGCCACGGCCGAAGGGGCCCTGGACGGGAGTGGGACGGAGCCGGCTGTCTCAGACGACAGCGGTCCCGGCCGGAGGCCCCCGAGAGACGATCGTGTACGCGAAGGTCAGCCGCGGGACCCGCTCCGCACGTTCACGCGTCGGCCGCAGGCGGGGCCGACGGGGCGGGACGGGCAGCGGCAACGGCAGCCGCAGCGGAGCGGCCAGCCGGCCGGCGACGGCCCGCAGAAGACGGAAGGCCGCCCGTTCACCGAACGCCAGCCACACACCGGTCAGCAGAGCGGCCAGCAGGTGGGCGGCGAGCATGCCGAGCGACGACGGGTCGCCGGTGCCGTGGGCCATAGGGTCCATGTGGCCCATGTGGCCCATGTGGCTGATGTGGCCCATGTGGCTGATGTGGCCTATGTGGCCCATGTGCTGGGCGTGCGCCGCGTGGCCCATGCCCATGGATCCCATGCCCATCGAGCCCATGTCCGACGGCACCCCGGCACCTGTGCCGGAGCCCGGCGCCGTCGACTGGCCCCAGGAGAAGGCCGAGTGGAGCGTCCCCTGCGCGACGACGACCACCGTCACGACCAGCGGAAAGCCCCGTTCACGGCCCGCCAGCGCCCAGCCGGCGCCGCTCGTGACGGCGAACCCGGCGGCCAGGGTCCACCACGGCACGGCGGAGCCCGACATCAGTACGTGCCCGAGGGCGGCGAGCAGCACGCAGAGGGCCGCGAACACCGCGGCCCGCACCGTGCGCGCACACCACCCAGCGGTCATGACGCCCGCTCACCCACGGTCCTGTCCGGGTCGGACCACCACCGCGAGGGTCTTCACCGCCCCGCCGCGTTCGAAGTGCAGCGTGAAGGCGACGAGGTCACCGGTCCGCCAGCCGCCCTTCCTCACCGGCACGATCACGCCGAGGCTCGCCGGTGACATCGCGAGGCTCGTTCCGGCCGGGACTCCGACCGAGGACACCGTGCGGTCGGAGGCCGTGTTGGAACTCGTCATGACGTGGCGGCTCAGGGTGGGCCCGCGGTCGCCGGTTCCGGCGGTCGTCACCTTCAGCAGCCGGTCCGGCGCGCCTCCGCTGTTGGCGATGCGGAAGTAGGCCGCCGTGTCCGGGGTGCTACCGGTGGGCGCGAACATCCTGCCGTCGGTGACCTTGATCGAGGCCGGGGTGCCGGCGTTGCCGTAGGCGGTCCAGAGGCTCAGTCCGCCGAGGGCGAGCCCGCACGCGGCGACGGGTGCGACCGCGGCGACGAGGGTGTCGGTGAGCCGGCGGCGGGTCGGGCGCCAGGGGAGCTGTCCGGTCATCGGGTGTGCCTCCGGGCGGCGGCGGAGGCCGAGGGCGAGGGCTGCCAGGCGCGCAGCCGCAGGCTGTTGGCGACGACCAGCACCGAGCTGGCCGACATCGCCGCGGCGGCGAGCATCGGGTTCAGCAGACCCACCATGGCCAGCGGGACGGTGACGACGTTGTAGCCGAAGGCCCACACCAGGTTGGCGCGGATCGTGGCCAGCGTGCGCCGGGCGAGCCGGACCGCGTCCGCCAGGGCCTCGATGTCGCCGCGCACGAGCGTGACATCGGCGGCGCCGGCCGCCACGTCCGTGCCGCCGCCCATGGCGATGCCCAGATCGGCACCCGCCAGCGCGGCCGCGTCGTTGACACCGTCCCCGACGACCGCGACCCGGTACCCCTGCTCCTGCAGGTCCCGTACGAGAGCGGCCTTGTCCTCGGGGGTGCGGCGGGCGTGCACCTCCTCGATGCCGAGCGCCCGCGCGACGGCCCGGGCGGGCGCCTCACGGTCGCCGGTGGCGAGGACGGGCCGTACTCCGAGGCGCCGCAGCCGGTCCACGGCCCGGTAGCTGCCGGGCCGCAGGACGTCCCCGACCTCGATCAGGGCCTCGGCCCTGCCGTCCACGCGGACCACGACAGGCGTACGCGCGGCGTCCTCGGCCCCGGCCAGGGCGTCCACGAGTTCGCCGGGCAGGTCGTCGTCGGGGGCGAGGACTTCGACCAGCCGCCCCTCGACGCGCCCCCGCACTCCGCGCCCCGGCAGCGCGCTGAACTCGCTCACCTCCGGCAGCCTCTGCTCGCCCTGCTCCCGCCGCGCGCAGGCGCAGACGGCCCGCCCCAGGGGATGCTCCGACCCCTGTTCCACGGCGCCCGCCAGCCGCAGTACCGCCGCCTTTCCGAGCCCGTCCGCTACGGCCGTGATCCGGGCGACGGTCATGTGGCCGGTGGTGAGGGTGCCGGTCTTGTCGAGCACGACGGCGTCGAGATGCTGAAGCCCCTCCAGGGCCTGCGGGCCGGTGACGAGCACGCCCAACTGAGCGCCCCGGCCGGTCGCGGCCATCAGCGCGGTCGGTGTGGCGAGGCCCAGCGCGCACGGGCAGGCGACCACCAGGACCGCGACGCACGCGGTGAGCGCGGCCTGCGGATCGGCGCCGGCGCCCAGCCAGAAGCCGAGCGCGGTGACGGCCAGAGCGAGCACGACCGGCACGAACACCCCGGCCACCGAGTCGGCCAGCCGCTGGGCGCGCGCCTTCCCGGCCTGCGCCTCGGTCACCAGCCGGGTGATCCGGGCGAGTTGGGTGTCGGCGCCGACGGCCGTGGCGCGGACGAGCAGCAGCCCTCCGGCGTTGACGGCTCCGCCCACCACCGCCGATCCCGGTCCGACTTCCACGGGTTCGCTCTCGCCGGTGACCAGGGACAGATCCACGGCCGAACTGCCCTCCGTCACCTCCCCGTCGGTGGCGACCCGCTCGCCCGGTCGTACGAGGAAGACCTGTCCGGCCCTCAACTCCTCGACGTCGATGAGCCGTTCCGAGCCGTCGGCCGTCCGGACGGAGACCTCCTTGGCCGCGAGCCGGGCCAGCGACCGCAGCGCCTCCCCCGTCCCGTGCCGGGCCCGTGCCTCCAGGAACCGCCCGGCGAGCACGAACAGCGGTACACCCACGGCCGCTTCGAGGTAGAGGTGAGCGACGCCGTCCGAGGCGGTGGGTACAAGGGTGAACGGCATCTTCATCCAGGGGTCGCCGGCGCCCCCGAGGAAGAGCGCGTACGCCGACCAGGCGAAGGACGCCACCACACCCAGCGACACGAGCGTGTCCATGGTCGCCGCGGAGTGCCGCAGTCCCCGGACCGCCCGTGTGTGGAAGGGCCAGGCACCCCATACGGCCACGGGCGCGGCGAGTGCGAAGCAGAGCCACTGCCAGTTGCGGAACTGCAAGGCGGGCGCCATGGACAGGACCAGTACGGGCAGCGCGAGCAGGGCAGTGACGACGAGCCGGTTCCGTTCCTGCCGGGTGCCCTCGGCATCGCCGCCGTCGTCGCTCGCCGGCTCCTCCGCCTTCCTGGGCGGCTCGGGCAGGGCGGCGGTGTAGCCGGCCTTCTCGACGGTGGCGACGAGTTCCTCCGGGCCGATGTCCGCCGGATGACTCACGCGGGCCATGCCGGTGGCCAGATTGACGGTCGCGGTGACCCCGTCCAGCTTGCCGAGCTTCTTCTCGACCCGGGTCACACAGGCAGCGCAGGTCATGCCGCCGACGGTCAGGTCGGTCGTCACCAGGACCGTCCCCGCTTCAGCGCCCATCAGCCGTGTCCCCCCTGCATGCCATCCATGTCTCCCATGCCGCCGCCACCGTGACCGCCCGGTTCGCCGCCGTCGCGGCTCGTGCTGTCGCCGCGCATCCCGGGTGCGACGGGGCCGGCGCCGACGCCGACGGCGTAGGACACCGCGAAGATCAGAACCAGCAGCAGGAGGAAGCCGCAGAGCGCGGGCGGAGGCGCCGCTCTCCGCAGGCCCGCGCCCACGCCGCTCGAAGGGGACTGCTGAGCCTCGTCCATCAACCGCGTCTCCAGGTCACGTCGTACGACGTCGCTCGGATCGCGCCGCACCGGTTCAGAGGTCGGACGGGCCGTCAGATGAGTTCCCGAGGCTGTGTATGGCGCGTGTCACACGAGGCCGGAGCACGCGTTCCGGACACGCCTCTGACGCGCGACAGCCTGAGGCCGCCTCCATGGCTTCGATCTACATGACCTCGATGCTGATGATGCAGGTGTCGTCGTCCGTGTCGGACCTGCTGTACGTGAGCAGATGGTCGAGGCGCTGGTCGAGGGTGGTCTTCTTGGCACTGGCGGTCACCAGGAGGTGCTTCAGGGACTCCTCCATGGAGCGGTCCCTGCGTTCCACCAGTCCGTCGGTGTACATCAGCAGCGTGTCGCCGATCTCCAGCCGCATCTCCTCCTCCTGGTAGGTGATGTCGGACGCGGCGCCGAGCAGCAGGCCCTTGAGGAGGGGCAGGGTCGTCGCCTGACCGTCCCGTACGAGGACCGGCGGCAGATGTCCGGCTCGGGCCCAGCGCAGGACCCGGCTCGAGGGGTCGTACAGCGCGCAGACTGCGGTCGCCGTCACCGAGTCGGAGAGGTGGTGGGCGACGCTGTTCAGCCAGGACAGCAGCTGGGCCGGGCCCGCTCCGGTGACGGCGAGGCCGCGCAGGGCGTTGCGGAGCACGACCATGCTGGTGGCCGCCTCGATGCCGTGCCCGGCGACGTCTCCGACGCTCAGCAGGATGTGCTTCGAGGGCAGGACCACGGCGTCGTACCAGTCGCCGCCCACGAGGTGATCGGTCTCGGCGGGCCGGTAGCGCACGGCCGTGCGCAGTCCCGGCGCGTCGAGGGGTGCCGCCGTGGAGGGCATGATGGCCTGTTGCAGTTGCAGGGCCAGTCGGTTCCGCTCCGCGGACTGCTGTTCGGAGTGGGCGAGTTGGTCGCGGGTGGCGGCGAGGGCTACCTCGGTCCAGTGCTGGGCCGAGACGTCCTGGTAGGCGCCCCGGACGGCGAGGAGGCTGTCGTCGATGTCCACGACGGGTTCGGCGACCACCCGGATGTGGCGGGTCACCCCGTCCGGGCGCAGCAGGCGGAAGGCCGCCGACGCCGGTTTGCGGTGGTGCAGCACGGTCCGCAGGAAGCGGCCGATGGTGACGGCGTCGTCCGGGTGGGCGTGGGCCCGCAGTTCCTCGACGGGGGCGGGCCCGTCGGTCTCCGCGCGGCCGTAGAGGGCGAAGAGCTGGCTGTTCCAGGTGATCTCGCCCGTGACGAAGTTCTCCTCGAAACCGCCGATCCGGCCGAGGCGTTGCGCGTGTTCGAGGAGATTGGCCAGGCGGGCCATCTCGTCCTCGATGCGCCAGATCAGCAGCACGCTGTCGCCGTGTCGGGTCATGCTGACCTCTGCGACGGAGGACAGCGGCACCTGGTCCACGAGCGCGGTGAGTGTCATGTGGCCGGCCCGGAACGGCTCGCCCGTGGCGTAGACCCGTTCGAGGTGGCTGAAGAGGCCGTTCTCGTCCGCTGCCAGGGGGTACGCCTCCAGCAGCAGGGCGCCGTCGACGGTGCTGCGGGGGCGTCCCGCGGGGTCGCGGAAGCGGTGGTTGACGTGGTGGATACGGAAGTCGGTGAGATGTCCGGTGTCGTCCACCTGGGGGGTGAGCACCAGCGTGGGGTCGTACAGCGAGTCGGCCAGGTCCGCCAGTTCCGACAGGCCGGACCTCAGCGGAGGGCCGTCGAGCGGCAGGGTGGAGGGCGAGTGGATCTCCAGGGTGTGCGCGCACAGTTCCGCGAGCGCCTCGAACTGCCGGACGACAGCGGGTGGTTGCGGGACCAGCGGGGTCGGCCAGCAGATCTCGAGCACGCCGTGGATCCGTCCGCCCACTCCGGTGGGGACGGCGACCCTTCCGCCGTCGGGGTGATGGGTACGGCCGATGGACGGCGGCCCGGACGCTGCCAGGGACCGGATCCACTCGGGCCGGCGCTCGGTCAGCGCGGTGCGGGCGACGGTCGCCACGCCCGGCGGCACATAGCACCAGCGCTCCGCCTCGCCCTCGGGGAACCCGGAGCTGCCCGCGAGGGTCAGGGAGCCGTCGGCGCCGGCCGCCCAGATCGCCACGCCGGTCGCCCCGAGAGGTTCCAGCGCGTGCTGCAGCAGGGAGTCGGCGACGGCCTGGGTGTCCTCGGCGGCCAGGGCGCTGCTCTCCGCTGTGCGCAGCCGTACGGCGGACACGGCGGCCGGCGCGGCGGGCGGGGTGCCCCGGACCGCCGTCGCGAAGTCGACCGCGACCTCGGTCAGGCGGTCGCGTGCCGCCTGGTTGATGATGTCGACGGCCAGTTCGAGCGGCGTCATCGCCGACTGTTCGGCGAGTTCGGCCAGTTGCCGGGCGGCTTCGGCGGGACCGCAGTGCAGGCGTTCGACGAGCACGCCCTTGGCGAGATCCATGAGGGCGCGTCCGTCGGCCGCGGCGTGCGCCGCCTGCACCTCGTGGCGCAGGCGTTCCACCGTGACGGCCAGCCGGCCGACCGGAGAGGCCAGCGGTCCGCCGGGCGGCTCGGCCGCCGGTATGACGTCGCCTCCGGCGGCCTCGGCGGCCGGCAGGCCCTCCGCGGCGGCGTGCCGTCGCGGCTCATCGTCCCGGGAGGGGTCCCCGGACAGATCGGTGCTGCTCACGTGGACGCTTGCTCCTTCTGACCCGCACACCGTGTGGGAGGCGTCGTGATGTCGGTGGGTTTCGGCGTCACGCGGACAGCCAGTGCCGCACGCAGGCGATGAGGTCGTTGGCGTCGACGGGCTTGGTCACGTAGTCGCTGGCGCCGGCCGCCAGGCTCTTCTCCCGGTCGCCCGGCATGGCCTTGGCGGTGACCGCGACGATCGGCAGGCCCCGGTACTCGGGCATCTTCCTGATCTCGGCGGTCGCGGCGTACCCGTCCATCTCCGGCATCATCACGTCCATCAGCACGAGCCGGATCTCGGGGTGCGCGGTGAGGATGTCGATGCTCTTGCGGCCGTTCTCCGCGTGCAGCACCCGCAGGCCGTGGAGTTCGAGGATGCCGCTGAGGGCGAACAGGTTGCGGGCGTCGTCGTCGACGACGAGCACCGTCTGTCCCGCCAGGGTGATGTCGACCTCGGGGGCCGTGCCCAGACTCTCCTCCATCCGTACGAGCGGCACCACGTCGCCGGGCTGCTCGGCCGACAGATGCAGGGTGATCCGTTCCTTCAGCTCGTCCAGGCTCGACAGCACCTCCAGGGGGCGGTTGTCGGCCCGGGCCTGCAGGTCGGCCTCCTGGGCCGCGCTCGGACGGTGGTTGTTGTGGACCAGGACCGGGACGGTGGCCAGCGCGGCGTCGCCGTCCACGGCTTCCAGCAGCCGCGGGCCCTCGCCGTCGGGCAGATCCATGCTGAGGACGACGCAGTGGCACGGCCCGGCGGCCAGGGCGGAGGCCGCCTCCTGGGCGTCCATGGCGGTGACGATCTCCACGGCGTCGTGCTGATCCCGCGCCGCACGGCTGTGGTCCAGGTCGGCGACGGCGCTCTCGGCGACCACGGAGAGCAGCCCGCGCACCCGCTCCTCGACGATCAGCAGCCGCCGCGTGTGCGGTACCGGCAGCGCGAGAGCCGTCCCCGGGCGCTGTCCTTCGGCCGGACCGACGGCGCTGTCGTCTTCCTGCGTCCCGTCGGGCCGAGGCACTGCGGAGAGGTCCTCGAAGTCGGCGCGCGCCACCGGAAGGTAGAGCGTGAAGGTGCTGCCCTGTCCGGGGTTGCTGTCCACGGTCACCGCGCCGCCCAGCAGATGGGCGATCTCCCGGGTGATGGACAGGCCGAGGCCGGTGCCCCCGTACTTGCGGCTCATGGTGCCGTCCGCCTGCTGGAAGGCGCCGAAGATGGTCTCCAGCTGCTGCTCGGGGATGCCGATGCCCGTGTCCTCGACGCGGAAGGCCACCACGGGCCCGCCGCGGTGCACGATCTCGGGTACGTCGTCGTCGGCGGCCGGCTCGATGTGCAGTTCGACGCCGCCCCGCTCGGTGAACTTCACCGCGTTGGACAGCAGATTGCGCAGCACCTGGCGCAGCCGCGCGTCGTCCGTGACCAGGTCGGCGGGCGCGCCCGGGGCCCTGGTGATGGCGAAGGTCAGGCCCTTCTGGGTGGTCATCGGCCGGAAGGTGGCCTCGACGTAGTCCAGGAGGCGGCGCAGCGGCACGCGTTCGGGGGCGATGTCCATCTTGCCCGCCTCGACCTTCGACAGGTCGAGGATGTCGCTGATGAGCTGCAGCAGGTCGGAGCCGGCGGAGTGGATGATGCCCGCGTACTCGACCTGCTTCGGCGTCAGGTTCCGGGAGGGGTTCTGCGCGAGGAGCTGGGCGAGGATGAGCAGGCTGTTGAGCGGGGTGCGCAGTTCGTGGCTCATGTTGGCCAGGAACTCCGACTTGTACTTCGAGGCCAGCGACAGTTGCTTGGCGCGGTCCTCCAGCTCCTGGCGGGCCTGCTCGATCTGCAGGTTCTTCGCCTCGATGTCCCGGTTCTGCGTGGCCAGCAGGGTGGCCTTCTCCTCCAGCTCCGCGTTGGAGCGCTGCAGCTCGCCCTGGCCTGCCTGCAACTCGTCGGAGCGGACGCGCAGTTCCTCGGCCAGTCGCTGGGACTCGCCGAGCAGTTCGTCGGTGCGGGCGTTGGCGAGGATGGTGTTGACGTTGACGCCGATGGTCTCCCTGAGCTGCTCCAGGAAGTCCTGGTGGATCTGGGTGAACCGGGTGACCGAGGCCAGCTCGATGACGCCGAGGACCTGTTCCTCGACGGTGAGGGGCAGCACCGTCAGCGAGGCCGGTGTCGTCCTGCCGAGCCCGGACGAGATGGTCACGTAGTCGGCGGGGACCTCGTCCACGGTGATGGTGCGGCGGCTGCGGGCCGCCTGGCCGATCAGGGTGTGCCCGAGGGGGATGCGCTCCAGGCGGTCGCTGTCGGCGGGGTAGCCGTAGGAGCCGATGAGCCGCAGTTCCACGCCGGTGCCGGTCTCCTCGGCCAGGTAGAACGCCCCGTACTGCGCGGAGACCAGCGGTGTCAGCTCGTCCATGATGAGTTCGGCGACGATGTCCAGGTCCCGGTGTCCCTGCATGAGGGAGGACACCCCGGCCAGGTTGGACTTCAGCCAGTCCTGTTCCTGGTTGGCCTGGGTCGTGTCGCGGAGGGACTCCACCATCGCGTTGATGTTGTCCTTGAGTTCGGCCACCTCGCCGGAGGCGTCCACCGTGATCGACCGGGTGAGGTCGCCCTCGGCGACGGCGCTGGCCACCTCGGCGATCGCCCGGACCTGCCGGGTCAGGTTGCCGGCCAGCTCGTTCACGTTCTCGGTGAGCCGCTTCCAGGTGCCCGAGACGCCCTCGACCTCGGCCTGGCCGCCGAGCCGGCCCTCGCTGCCCACCTCCCGGGCCACGCGGGTGACCTCGGCGGCGAACGACGAGAGCTGGTCGACCATGGTGTTGATGGTGGTCTTGAGTTCCAGGATCTCGCCGCGGGCGTCGACGTCGATCTTCTTGGACAGGTCGCCGTTGGCGACGGCCGTGGTCACCAGCGCGATGTTGCGGACCTGCCCGGTCAGGTTGTTCGCCATCGAGTTGACGTTATCGGTGAGGTCCTTCCACGTCCCGGCGACGTTGGGGACATGGGCCTGGCCGCCGAGGCGTCCCTCGGTGCCGACCTCGCGGGCCACGCGGGTCACCTCGTCCGCGAAGGCGGACAGGGTGTCGACCATGGTGTTGATCGTGCCCGCCAGTGCGGCGACCTCGCCCTTGGCCTCCACGGTGATCTTCTGCGACAGGTCGCCGCGGGCCACGGCCGTGGCCACCTGGGCGATGGAGCGGACCTGCCCGGTCAGGTTGGAGGCCATCACGTTGACGTTGTCGGTGAGGTCCTTCCAGGTGCCCGACACCCCGCGCACGGTGGCCTGGCCGCCGAGGTTGCCCTCGGTGCCCACCTCACGGGAGACCCTGGTGACCTCGTCGGCGAAGGACGACAGTTGGTCGACCATCGTGTTGATGGTCTCCTTCAGCTTCAGGATCTCGCCCCGCGCGTCCACACGGATCTTCTGCGACAGGTCGCCCTGCGCCACGGCGGTGGTCACCTCGGCGATGGAGCGGACCTGGGCGGTGAGGTTGTCCGCCATGAAGTTCACCGAGTCGGTCAGGTCACGCCAGGTGCCCCGCACGCCCTTGACGTCGGCCTGGCCGCCGAGCCGACCCTCCGTACCCACCTCCCGCGCCACACGCGTCACCTCGTCCGCGAACGCCGAGAGCTGATCCACCATCGTGTTGATGGTGTTCTTCAACTCCAGGATCTCGCCCCGGGCATCGACGGTGATCTTCTGGGACAGGTCGCCCTTGGCGACGGCGGTGGCCACCTGGGCGATGGAGCGGACCTGACCGGTGAGGTTCCCCGCCATGAAGTTCACCGAGTCGGTCAGATCCCGCCAGGTGCCCCGCACACCCTTGACGTCCGCCTGACCACCGAGCCGACCCTCCGTACCCACCTCCCGCGCCACACGCGTCACCTCGTCCGCGAACGCCGAGAGCTGATCCACCATCGTGTTGATGGTGTTCTTCAACTCCAGGATCTCGCCGCGCGCGTCGACGTCGATCTTCTGGGACAGGTCGCCCTTGGCGACGGCGGTGGCCACCTGGGCGATGTCACGCACCTGGGTGGTCAGGTTGCCGGCCATGGCGTTGACGGAGTCGGTGAGGTCGGCCCAGGTTCCGGAGACCCCGGGGACCTGCGCCTGGCCGCCCAGCGTGCCCTCGGTACCGACCTCTCGGGCCACTCGGGTCACTTCGGAGGTGAAGAGCGAGAGCTGGTCGACCATGCCGTTGAACACGGACGCGATCTCGCCGAGCAGGCCGCCGGCCTCCTCCGGCAGCCGGGTGCCGAAGTCGCCGTCGCGTACCGCCGTCAGCCCGGCCAGCAACCGCCGTAGCTCCGGCTCCCCCGGCACTACGCTCGGATCCTGGATCGCGGTACCCGCCTTGTCCATGCTCTGCCTCTCCCCGAACGCCCACGGCGTTCCCCCACCGGCCGCCTACGAAGGTCTCATCGTATGGCCAGGCCGGCCCCGGACTTGATTCCGGCAAGTATTGTCACGCGACAACGGCTGAAGGTCGACCGGCGAGTCTCCGGTCACCGACTCGGCCACGCCGCGCCCAGGCCTCCAGTCGTCGCCGCCCCGCGCCGCGCGAAACGACGAGGCGCCCCTACCCACGGTTGTGCCGGGGGGTGGGTATCGTCCGCCCCGATGCCCCGGGTCCGCGGCTCAGCCGCCCGCACGAGGAGGAGCGCCATGGCCGATCGCCGGCAGGGAAACGCGTCGGACGACGGGTCCCCGTCGCCGGCACTGGAGGACCGGCGGGCGGCCACGCACGACACGGTGCGGCTCGCGGTGGTCATCGGTGCTCTCGGAGTGGTCTTCGGCGACATCGGGACCAGCCCGATCTACACCCTGCAGACGGTGTTCAATCCGAGCGACCCGCACCCGGTGCCGGTCAGCACGGACAACGTCTACGGGGTGGTGTCCCTGGTCTTCTGGTCGGTGATGATCATCGTCACGGTCACCTATGTGCTGCTGGCGATGCGCGCCGACAACGACGGCGAGGGCGGCATCATGGCGCTGATCACCCTGCTGCGGCGGTGGAGTTCACAGCGTGGGCGCCGGGCCGCCGCCGCACTGGCCGCGCTCGGCATCTTCGGTGCGTCGCTGTTCTTCGGCGACAGCATGATCACACCGGCGATCTCGGTGCTGTCCGCGGTCGAGGGCCTCAAGGTCGTCCAGCCGTCCTTGGAAGACGCGGTCGTGCCCATCACCGCGGTGATCATCGTGCTCCTCTTCCTGGTGCAGCGCAGGGGAACCGCGGCCGTGGGCCGGGTGTTCGGCCCGGTCATGATCATCTGGTTCGTGGCCATCGGCGCCTGCGGCGTCGTCGGCATCACCGACCACCCGGACATCCTCAAGGCCCTGTCGCCGACGTACGCGCTGGGCTTCCTGTTCGGCCACTGGGGTACGGCCTTCTTCGCGCTGGCCGCGATCGTCCTCGCGGTCACCGGCGCCGAGGCGCTCTACGCCGACATGGGGCACTTCGGCCGCCGGGCGATCACCCGGGGCTGGCTGTTCCTCGTGCTGCCCGCGTGCGTGCTGAGCTACATGGGCCAGGGCGCCCTGATCCTCGACGACCCGGACAACATCAGCAGCCCGTTCTTCCTGCTCGTGCCCGACTGGGGACGCTGGCCGATGGTCGTGCTCGCCACGGCGGCGACCGTGATCGCCTCCCAGGCGGTGATCACCGGGGCGTACTCGGTCGCCTCCCAGGCGGCCCAGCTCGGCTATCTGCCGAGGCTGCGCATCGCACACACCTCCGAATCCACCATCGGCCAGATCTACGTCCCCTGGATCAACTGGCTCCTGATGGTCTCGGTCCTCACCCTGGTCTTCGCCTTCCGGGCCTCCGAGGCACTGGCCTACGCCTTCGGCATGGCGGTCACCGGCACCATCACCATCACCACCCTGCTGTTCTTCTACGTCGCCCGCGCCAAGTGGGGTACACCCCGGTGGCTGCTCGGCATCGGCGCGGGCGTGCTCCTCTTCGTGGACCTGCTGTTCGTGGCGGCCAACATGACCAAGCTCGTGCACGGCGCGTGGCTGCCGCTGCTGATCGGTCTCACCGCGTTCACCGTCATGACGACCTGGCAACGCGGCCGGCAGCTCGTCACCGCGGAACGGGCGCGCCAGGAGGGCCCGCTGCCCGAGTTCATCGAACGCCTCCGCTCGGGGGACGAGCCGACGGTCCGGGCGCCCGGCACGGCCGTCTTCCTGAACCGGGGGAAGGAGACCGCGCCTCTGGCGATGGTGGCCAACGTCGAGCACAACCGGGTGCGGCACGACCATGTCGTGATCCTGTCCATCAAGACCGAGCCCGTGCCCCGCGTTCAGGCCGACCGGCGGGTCGCCGTGGACGACCTCGGGTACGCCGACGACGGGATCATCCATGTCACCGCCCGGTTCGGCTACATGGAGACGCCGGATGTGCCGGGCACGCTGGCCCTGCTCGATCCGGCCGACACCGAGGGGCCGTTGCATCTCGACCAGGCGTCCTATTTCCTGTCGAAGATCGAGATCCGGCGCGGGAAGGCCCCGACGATGGCGCCCTGGCGCAAGCGGCTGTTCGTCGCCACCTCCTACATCACGGCCGACGCCGCCGAGTACTTCGGCCTGCCCCGCGACCGTACGGTCATCATGGGCTCGCAGATCGAGGTGTAGCGCGCCGCCCGGGGAGCCAGGCTTGCTCGGGGTACGGGGACGGTCAGTCGCAGCAGGCGCGGCCGGGGCCGCAACCACAGGCGTCGCCCGCCTTCGCGTCGGCGGCCTTCACTTCGGCGGCCGAGGGCGCGCAACAGCCCTTGCCCTGCCAGGCGTCGAGCCCTTCCCTGACCGCGATGGCGGCGATGGCGAGGGCGGCGACGGGGTCGGCCCATGACCAGCCGAGGGCGGCGTTGAGGACCAGGCCGGCCAGGAGCACGGCGGAGAGATAGGTGCACAGCAAGGTCTGTTTGGAGTCGGCCACGGCGCTCGCCGAGCCGAGTTCGCGGCCTGCCCTGCGCTGAGCGGCGGACAGGAACGGCATGACCGCCAGTGAGAGCGCGGCGATGACGATGCCGGGGACGGACCGTTCGGCCTCACCGGTGCCGGTGAGGGCGCGGACGGAGTCCACGGCGACGTAGGCGGCGAGCACGAGGAACGAGACGCCGATGATGCGCAGGGTGGTCCGCTCGCGGGCCTGGCGTACGGCGTGGTCGCGGGCGGAGAACTGCCAGGCGACGGCGGCGGCCGAGGAGACCTCGATGACCGAGTCCAGTCCGAAGCCGATCAGCGCGGTGGAGGAGGCGAGCGTGCCGGCGGTGAGGGCGACGACCGCCTCGACGACGTTGTAGCCGATGGTGGCGGCCACGAGCAGGCGTATCCGGCGGGCGAGCACATCACGGCGTGCCGGGGTGGGGCCGAGGGAGAGCGCGGTCATCAGCAGCACCCCTGGGCGTCGGCGTCGACGCAGGTGCGGTCGGTCTCGACGGCCAAGACGGCGGTGCGCAGGTCGTCCAGGGCGTGGGCCAGGCGTACGTCGGCCAGCTCGTAGCGGGTGCGGCGGCCGTCGGGCACGGCGACGGCGAGGCCGCAGTCGCGCAGGCAGGCGAGGTGGTTGGACAGCCGGGTGCGGGAGATGCCGAGGGTGTCGGCGAGTTCGGCGGGATAGGCCGGGGCCTCGCGCAGGGCGAGCAGGACGCGGCAGCGGATCGGGTCGGCGAGCGCGCGGCCGAAGCGGGCCAGCACCTCGATGTCGGAAGCGACGGTCAGCACCCTGCGACAGTACAGCCTTTCCTGAATTCAGGAAACCATGGACTGTCGCACGGGCCGTCAGAGTCCGGGAACGCGCGAAGCCGTCGAACGGGGAGGCGAGGCGGCTGCCGGGCGTGCCGGTGCCGTCGGCAGGCTGAGGACCATGGTGAGGCCCCCGCCGGGGGTGTCCTCGGCGTCGATGGTGCCTCCCATGGCCTCGGCGAAGCCGCGGGCGACCGCGAGGCCGAGGCCGACCCCGCTGCCGCGCGGTGAGTCGCCGTAGCGCTGGAAGGGTTCGAAGATGCGGTCCTTGGCCTCGTCGGGGACGCCGGGACCGCGGTCGATCACCCGGACCTCCACCCGGTCGGCGATCGCGCTCGCCTTCACCAGCACGGGCGTGCCCGGGGGGCTGTACTTGACGGCGTTCTCGACGACGTTGGCGACGGACCGCTCCAGCAGTCCCTTGTCCACCTGGACCATGGGCAGCGTCTCGGGGATGTTCAGCTCCACGCTGTCCTCCGGGACGCCGCCCAGGGCCATCGGCACCACCTCGTCGAGGTCGGCCTCGCGGACGATCGGGGTGACGGTGCCGGTCTGGAGGCGGGACATGTCGAGGAGGTTGCCGACGAGGAGGTCGAGGCGGTCGGCGCCCTCCTCGATCGCCTCCAGGAGTTCGGCCTGGTCCTCCTCCGACCAGGCCACGTCGTGCGACCGCAGGGAGGACACCGACACCTTGATGCCGGCGAGCGGTGTGCGCAGGTCGTGGCTCACGGCCGCCAGCAGCGCGGTGCGGATGCGGTTGCCCTCGGCCAGTTCCTTGGCCTGGTCGGCCTCGTGCTGGAGACGCTGGCGGTCCAGGACGACGGCGGCCTGGGCGGCGAACGCGGCGAGCACCCGGCGGTCCTCGGCCGGCAGGACGCGGCCGGTCAGCGCCAGCGCCATGTGGTCACCGACCGGTACGTCGACGTCCGCGCCCTCGGGGTTCTCGCACGGCCGTGGACCCACGCTTCCGGCGCAGGTCCACGGCGCCACGTCGCCCGCCCGCTCCAGCAGGGCGACGGACTCCATGGCGAAGGTCTCACGGACCCGTTCCAGCAGTTCCTCCAGGCCGGTCTCGCCGCGCAGCACGTTGCCCGCGAGGAACGAGAGGATCTCGGACTCCGCGCGCAGCCGGGCCGCTTGGTGGGTGCGGCGGGCGGCGAGGTCGACCACGGACGCCACGGACACTCCGACGAGGACGAAGATGACGATGGCGACGATGTTCTTGGGGTCGGCGACGGTCAGTTCGTGCAGCGGCGGGGTGAAGTAGTAGTTCAGCAGCAGCGAGCCGAAGGCCGCCGAGGCCAACGCCGGGTAGAGGCCGCCGACCAGGGCCGCCGCCACCGTCACCGTGAGGAACAGCAGCATGTCGTTGGGCAGGCCCAGGTCCACGCTGATGGTGGTCAGCAGCAGGGTGAGGAGCACGGGGCCGGCCACACCGGTCAGCCAGCCCCAGATGATCCGCGACCGGCCGAGGCGCGCGCTGCGGGGCACCGGCAGTCCGCGGCCCTTGCCCGCCTCGTCGTGGGTGATCAGATGGACGTCGAGGTCGGGGCCCGAGTCCGTGGCCACCGTCGCGCCGACGCCCGGCCCGAACACGTACTGCCACCCCTTGCGGCGGGAGACGCCGAGGACGATCTGGGTGGCGTTCACGCCCCGGGAGAAGTCCAGCAGCGCCACGGGGACGTCGTCGCCGACGACATGGTGGAAGGTGCCGCCCAGGTCCTCGACGAGGGTGCGCTGGACGGCGAGTTCCTTCGGGGAGGCGGAGGTGAGTCCGTCGCTGCGGGAGACATAGACCGCGAGGACCTCGCCTCCCGCGCCCTTCTCGGCCAGCCGGGCCGCGCGGCGGATCAGGGTCCGGCCCTCGGGACCGCCGGTGAGGCCGACCACGATCCGCTCGCGCGAGCCCCAGATCGTCGAGACCTCGTGCTCGCTGCGGTACGCGTTGAGGTATTCGTCGACGCGGTCGGCCACCCACAGCAGCGCCAGCTCCCGCAGGGCGGTGAGGTTGCCGGGCCGGAAGTAGTTGGAGAGGGCCGCGTCGACCTTGTCCGGCTTGTAGATGTTGCCGTGGGCCATACGGCGGCGCAGCGCCTGCGGCGACATGTCGACCAGCTCGACCTGGTCGGCGCGCCGGACGACCTCGTCGGGGACGGTCTCCCGCTGCCGTACGCCCGTGATGGACTCCACCACGTCCCCGAGGGACTCCAGATGCTGGATGTTGACGGTGGAGACCACGTCGATCCCGGCTGCGAGCAGGTCCTCGACGTCCTGCCAGCGCTTGGTGTGGCGCGAGCCCGGCACATTGGTGTGGGCGAGTTCGTCCACCAGCGCCACCTGGGGGCGCCTGGCCAGGACCGCGTCGACGTCCATCTCGGTGAAGACGGTGTCGCGGTACTCCAGATCCCTGCGCGGTATCTGTTCCAGGCCGTGCAGCATCACCTCGGTGCGCGGCCGGTGGTGGTGCTCCACGAACGCGACCACGCAGTCGGTTCCGCGCTCGATCCGGCGGTGTGCCTCGGAGAGCATGGCGTAGGTCTTGCCGACGCCGGGTGCGGCGCCGAGGTAGATCCGGAGCTTGCCGCGTGCCATGTCATCCCTCGAAACGGTAGCCCATGCCGGGTTCGGTGATCAGATAGCGCGGGTGGGAGGGGTCCGACTCCAGCTTGCGGCGCAGTTGCGCCATGTAGACCCGCAGATAGTTGGTCTTGTTGCTCCGGGACACGCCCCAGACCTCCTGCAGCAGGTGCTTCTGGGTGACGAGCCGTCCGGGGCTGGTGACCAGGATTTCCAGCAGATGCCATTCGGTGGGGGTGAGGCGCACGTCGTGTCCGTCGCGGACGACCTTCTTGGCGAGCAGGTCGATGGTGAAGCCGGCCGTCTCGACGAGCGTCGTCTCGGCGGTGAGCGGGGTGTCCTCGGTGCGGCGGACGGCGGCGCGCAGCCGGGCCAGCAGTTCGTCCATGCTGAACGGCTTGGTGATGTAGTCGTCGGCGCCCGCGTCGAGGGCGGCGACCTTCTCGTCGGAGGCGCGGCGCGCGGACAGCACCAGGATGGGCACGCGGGTCCAGCCGCGCAGGGCCTTGATGACGTCGACGCCGTCCATGTCCGGCAGTCCGAGGTCGAGCATCACGACGTCGGGCTGCCGGGCCGCCGCCAGTCTGAGGGCCGTGGCACCGTCGGGGGCCGCGTCCACCCCGTACCGACGGGCCTGCATGTTGATCACGAGGGCTCGTACCAGCTGAGGGTCGTCTTCCACGACCAGCACCCGGGTCATCGGTGTGCGCCTTTCATGTCGTACATGTGGCCGTGGAAACCGCCGCCGGCTTCGTGGCGGCGGGAGCCGGCGGTGCGGAGTCTCCTCCGGGCCGCCGGCTCCCGCGCCGGTCGCATCACGCCATCAGCTCTTCGCCACGAGTTCCTTGAGGGCGATGTTGAGTTCGAGGACGTTCACGCGGGGCTCGCCCATGAAGCCGAGGGTGCGGCCCTCGGTGTGCTCCTCGACGAGCTTGTCGACCTGGGCGACGGGCAGGCCGTTCTTCGCCGCCACCCGGTGGACCTGGAGGTCGGCGTAGGCCGGGGAGATGTTCGGGTCGAGGCCGGAGCCGGAGGAGGTGACCGCGTCGGCGGGGACCTGGGACGGCTTGACCCGGTAGTCGGCGGTCGAGTTGTCCTTGACCACGGCGGCCTTGGCGTCCTTCACCCATTGGATGAGCTCTTCGTTGTCGCCGGAGCGGTTGGTCGCGCCGGACAGGATGAGCTTGTACTGGGTGTTGACGCTGTTGGTGCCCAGGCCGTTCTGCGGACGGCCCTGGAACCACTTCAGGTCCGGCTCCGGGCTCTCCTGGCCCTTCTTCAGGGGCAGGTTGTAGGCCTGCCCGATCAGGGACGAGCCGACGACCTTGCCCTCCGACGTGATCTCGGAGCCGTTGGCCTTGTCGTTGAACAGGCCCTGGGCGATGCCGGTGACGAGCAACGGGTAGAGGACGCCGGTGACCAGGGTCAGCACGAGGAGGGCGCGCAGGCCCGCGCCGAGCAACCGGGCGGTGTTCGCGAAAGAGTTGTTCATGTCCTTCACCCGATCCCGGGGATCAGCGAGATGAGCAGGTCGATGAGCTTGATGCCGATGAACGGCGCGATCAGACCGCCGACGCCGTAGACGGTCAGGTTGCGGCGCAGCAGCTTGTCGGCGCTGACGGGCCGGTAGCGCACGCCCTTCAGCGACAGCGGCACCAGCGCGATGATGATCAGCGCGTTGAAGATCACGGCCGACAGGATCGCGGAGTCCGGCGAGGACAGGCCCATGATGTTGAGCTTGTCCAGGCCCGGATAGACCGCCGCGAACAGCGCCGGGATGATCGCGAAGTACTTCGCGACGTCGTTGGCTATGGAGAACGTGGTGAGCGCGCCCCGGGTGATGAGGAGTTGCTTGCCGATCTCGACGATCTCGATGAGCTTGGTCGGGTTGGAGTCGAGGTCGACCATGTTGCCGGCCTCCTTGGCGGCCGACGTGCCGGTGTTCATGGCCACGCCGACGTCCGCCTGCGCGAGGGCCGGGGCGTCGTTGGTGCCGTCGCCGGTCATCGCGACGAGCTTGCCGCCCGCCTGCTCGCGCTTGATGAGGGCCATCTTGTCCTCGGGGGTGGCCTCGGCGAGGAAGTCGTCGACGCCGGCCTCCTCGGCGATCGCCTTGGCCGTCAGCGGGTTGTCGCCCGTGATCATGACGGTCTTGATGCCCATGCGGCGCAGTTCCTCGAACCGTTCCCGCATGCCGTCCTTGACGACGTCCTTGAGGTGGATGACACCCAGGATCCGTGCCCCGTCGACGTCCTCGACGGCCACCAGCAGCGGGGTGCCGCCGGCTTCGGAGATGCGGTTGGCGCTCGTGTCCGCGTCGTCGGCGACGGTGCCGCCGCGCTCCTGGACCCAGGCGATGACGGAACCCGCCGCGCCCTTGCGGATCTTGCGGCCGTCGACGTCCACGCCCGACATACGGGTCTGGGCGGTGAACTCGATCCACTCGGCGTGGGCGAGCTCGCCCTGATGACGCTCGCGCAACCCGTACTTCTCCTTCGCCAGGACGACGATGGAGCGCCCCTCGGGCGTCTCGTCGGCCAGCGAGGAGAGCTGGGCGGCGTCGGCGACCTGGGCCTGGGTGGTGCCGCTGACCGGCACGAACTCGGCGGCCTGCCGGTTGCCGAGGGTGATGGTGCCGGTCTTGTCGAGCAGCAGCGTCGAGACGTCACCTGCGGCCTCGACCGCACGGCCGGACATGGCCAGGACGTTGCGCTGCACCAGCCGGTCCATGCCCGCGATGCCGATCGCGGACAGCAACGCGCCGATGGTGGTCGGGATGAGGCAGACCAGCAGCGCCACCAGCACGACCATCGTCAGGTGGGTGCCCGCGTAGTCGGCGAAGGGCGGCAGGGTGGCGCAGGCCAGCAGGAAGACGATCGTCAGCGAGGCGAGCAGGATGTTCAGCGCGATCTCGTTGGGCGTCTTCTGCCGTGCGGCGCCCTCGACCAGGTTGATCATCCGGTCGATGAAGGTCTCGCCGGGCTTCGTCGTGATCCTGATGACGATGCGGTCGGACAGCACCTTCGTGCCGCCGGTGACCGCCGAACGGTCGCCGCCCGACTCCCGGATGACCGGGGCCGACTCGCCGGTGATCGCCGACTCGTCCACGCTCGCGACGCCTTCGACGACGTCACCGTCGCCGGGGATGATGTCGCCGGCCTCGCAGACGACCAGGTCGCCGATGCGCAGCGCGGTGCCGGGGACCTGCTCCTCGGAGCCGTTGTCCAGGAGGCGGCGGGCGACGGTGTCGGTCTTGGCCTTGCGCAGGGTGTCCGCCTGGGCCTTGCCGCGGCCCTCGGCGACCGCCTCCGCCAGGTTGGCGAAGATGACGGTCAGCCACAGCCAGGCGCTGATCGCCCAGCCGAACCAGTCGCCCGGGTCCCTGAAGGAGAACACGGTCGTCAGGATCGAGCCGATCCACACCACGAACATCACGGGCGACTTGACCATCACCCGCGGGTCGAGCTTGCGGAAGGCGTCCGGCAGCGACTTGACCAGTTGCTTGGGGTCGAAGAGGCCGGCACCGACCCGGCCCTCCTTGTGACCGGTGGGCACGTCCTGGTGCGGTGCCCGGGCGGGAGTGGCTGTGGACATGGAGTCCTCTTGCTTCGTTACGTCGGTTGTCATGACGCCAGCCCCTCGGCCAGCGGACCCAGCGCGAGGGCCGGGAAGTAGGTCAGACCCGTGATGATCAGGATCGCCCCGACGAGGAGCCCGGTGAACAGCGGCTTCTCGGTGCGCAGGGTGCCTGCCGTGACCGGCACCGGCTTCTGTTCGGCGAGGGAGCCGGCCAGTGCCAGCACGAACACCATCGGCAGGAAGCGGCCGAGGAGCATCGCGAGGCCCAGGGTGCTGTTGAACCACTGGGTGTCCGCGTTCAGACCGGCGAACGCCGAGCCGTTGTTGTTCGAGGCGGACGTGTAGGCGTAGAGGATCTCGGAGAATCCGTGCGCGCCGCTGTTCGTCATCGAGTCGGCCGGGGTCGGCAGGGCCATCGCGAAGGCGGTGAAGACGAGCACCAGCGCCGGGGTGATGAGGATGTAGCAGGCCGCGAGCTTGATCTCGCGGGTGCCGATCTTCTTGCCCAGGTACTCGGGCGTGCGGCCGACCATCAGGCCGGCGATGAACACCGCGATGATCGCCATGATCAGCATGCCGTAGAGGCCGGAGCCGGTGCCGCCGGGCGCGATCTCGCCCAGCATCATGCCGAGCATCGTGATGCCGCCGCCCAGCCCGGTGAAGGACGAGTGGAAGGAGTCCACCGCACCGGTCGAGGTGAGCGTGGTCGCCGTCGCGAAGATCGAGGACGCGCCGACGCCGAAGCGGACCTCCTTGCCCTCCGTCGCACCGCCGGCGATGTCGAACGCGGGGCCGTGGTGGGCGAACTCGGTCCACATCATCAGGGCCGTGAAGCCGATCCAGATGGTGGCCATGGTCGCGAGGATCGCGTAGCCCTGCTTCACCGAGCCGACCATGACACCGAAGGTGCGGGTCAGCGCGAACGGGATCACCAGGATCAGGAAGATCTCGAAGAGGTTGGAGAAGGGCGTCGGGTTCTCGAAGGGGTGGGCTGAGTTGGCGTTGAAGTAGCCGCCGCCGTTGGTGCCCAGCTCCTTGATGGCCTCCTGCGAGGCGACCGCGCCGCCGTTCCACTGCTGCGAGCCGCCCATGAACTGACCGACCTCGTGGATGCCGGAGAAGTTCTGGATCGCGCCGCACGCCACCAGCACCAGCGCGGCGACCACGGCCACCGGCAGCAGGATCCGCGTGACACCGCGCACCAGGTCCGACCAGAAGTTGCCCAGCTCACCGGTGCGCGAGCGCGCGAATCCGCGCACCAGCGCCACCGCCACCGCGATGCCGACGGCCGCGGAGACGAAGTTCTGCACGGCCAGACCGGCGGTCTGCACGACATGGCCCATGGCCTGTTCGCCGTAGTACGACTGCCAGTTGGTGTTGGTGACGAAGGAAACGGCGGTGTTGAAGGCCTGGTCGGGGTCGATCGCCGCGAAGCCCAGCGAACCCGGCAGGACCCCCTGCAGACGCATCAGCAAGTACAGGAAGAGCACACCGATCACCGAGAAGGCGAGGACGCCCCGCAGATACGCGGGCCAGCGCATCTCGGTGTCGGGGTTCGCTCCGATGCCCTTGTAGATCCACTTCTCGACCCGCCAGTGCTTGTCGGAGGAGTAGACCCGGGCCATGTAGTTGCCCAGGGGGACATAGGCGAGCGCCAGCGCCGCCATGAGGGCGAGCAGCTGGAGCACACCGGCCAGTACAGGTCCCATAGTCGATCTCAGAACCTCTCCGGGAAGATCAGGGCGAGGACGAGATAGCCCAGCAGGGCGACGGCCACGACCAGACCGACGATGTTCTCGGCAGTCACAGCTTCGTCACCCCCTTGGCGACGAGGGCCACCAGCGCGAAACCCGCGAGCGCGGCGACGACGAAGGCCAGATCGGCCATCGCGAACTCCTAGGAGAGGGTCGAAACAGATACGGACGAGTAGAGGAAACCGCCTCCGTGGCCGGATTCGAGCCTCGTTGACGTCTCCCTAACGGCGGTGCCGACGCCTTTGACGAGGCTCTTACGCGGCAAGCGCTCACCCCAGCCGGAAGCGCAGCCGGCAGATCACCGCGTCGGTGTCCCGCCGCACCGCGTGGGCCACGACCGCGCCCCGCTGGTTCTGCAGCAGCCGCTGCCACAGGCGCTCCGGCTCCACCTCGGGGATCAGCACGGTGACCTGCGCGTCCGGCGCGGCGGCGGCCGTCTCACGGACGTAGGCGGCGATGGGGCGGCCCAGGGCCCGGTGCTCGGAGGTGAGCGGGATCAGGGGGACCCCGGGGTTCCAGTCGGCCCAGTCGCGGGCCAGGGCGTGGGCCTGCGCCCGGTCCTCGGTGTCGGGAGGGCAGACGGTGACCGCCCGTACCTCGTCGCCGAGGGAGACCGCGGCCGTGAGCGCCTCGGACGTCAGCCGGGACAGGGACGACACCGGGACGATCACGATGGAGCGGTCGCGGTGCGGGGGTTCCGGGACCCGGCCGAGGGCCAGCCGCTCGCCGATCCGGACGTAGGCGCGGTGCACGGTCTCGAAGGCCAGGACCAGCAGCGGCAGGGCGATCACGATCAGCCAGGCGCCCTCCTCGAACTTGGTCGCGGTGACGACGACCGCGGAGACGCCGGTGAGCAGCGCGCCGAAGCCGTTCAGCAGGGCCTTGCCGCGCCACCCCGGGCCCTTCTCGAGCCGCCAGTGCCGGACCATGCCCACCTGGGCGATGGTGAAGCCGACGAAGACACCGATCGCGAAGAGCGGCACGAGCGTGTTGGTGTCACCGCCGGAGAAGACCAGCAGCGCGGCCGAGACCACGGCCAGCGCGAGCACACCGTGCCGGTGCACCTGCCGGTCGGCCTTCAGGGCGAACACGTGCGGCGCGTAGTTGTCGCGGGCCAGCAGTTTCAGCAGTACGGGCAGCCCGCCGAACGAGGTGTTGGCCGACAGGGCCAGCAGGATCATCGTGGCGAACTGGACGACGTAGAAGGCCCAGTTGTGGCCGAGCGAGGCGTCCGCGAGCTGGGCCAGGACGGTGACGCCCTCGACCGGCTGGAGGTGGAAGCGGGAGATCAGCACCGACAGTCCGATGAGCATCACGCCGAGCACGGCGCCGAGGGCGACCTCCGCCCGCTGGGCGCGCTTGACGCGCGGGACCCGGAAGGAGGGCACGGCGTTGGCGATCGCCTCGACGCCGGTGAGGGCGCTGCAGCCGGAGGCGAAGGCCTTCAGCAACAGCAGGGCCCCGACCGTCGTGGCGCTGTCGGCGAGGCCCGAGGCGTGCCCGGCGGCGGCCTCGGTGCTCACCGGCCCGGACCGGAACAGCCCGACGGCGATCAGCGCGAAGATCGAGGCGACGAAGACGGCCGTGGGCGCGATGAAGACCCGTGCCGACTCCACGATCCCGCGCAGGTTCACCCCGGTGATCAGTACGAGGACGGCGAGGCAGAGCCACAGCCTGTCCTCGTACAGCGCGGGGAAGGCCGAGGTCAGCGCGGCGACACCGGCGGTGACGGCCACGGCCACGTTCAGGACGTAGTCCAGGACCAGGGATCCCGCGGCGACCAGGCTGGTGCACTTGCCCAGATGTGCCTTGGCGACCGCGTAGGAGCCGCCGCCGTCCGGGAACGCGGCGATCACCTGCCGGTAGGAGGCGACCAGCACGGCCAGCAGCCCGGCGATGGCCAGTGTCACCGGCAGGGTGAAGCCCAGGCCGTGCGCTCCGGCGGCGGCCAGCACGAGGACGATGGCCTCGGGGCCGTACGCCACCGACGCCATCGCGTCCAGGGACAGGGCCGCGAGCCCGGTGACGGAGGTAAGACGGTGGCGCTCGCCGGTATCCGGCGGCTCCTCTTCGGCGGGGGCGGATCCCGGCACGGTGGTCAGGACGGACATGGGTGGGCGCTCCTTCACGTACGGCCGCGCGGTCGACGAGAAGTGCGCGGGTGCGCTCAGGTTCTGTCCCCTACCGATCGGAGCCGACCGGTCCTTGCGAGTTCTTCGCGCCCAGCCCCTCGACTTTGACGCGACCTTGACGGCGGAGTGGCCTGCGCGACACCCGCACGAGGGGCGCTGACCGCGATCGCGGTACGAGCTGACGGCACGGCAAAGGGCTCCCGCATGTCACGTCCATGCGAGAGCCCTTCGTCGTACCGCCTGCCCGGTGACGGTTGAGAAGACGATCACGAGCAGGACGACTGCGGGGTGTTACGGCGTCACGGCGCGAGCAGCAGGCTGTCGCCCCGCTCCTTGGCGGCGGCGTAGCGCTTGGCCACGTCCTGCCAGTTGACGACCTGCCACATCGCCTCGATGAAGTCCACTTTCTGGTTCTTGTACTGCAGGTAGAAGGCGTGCTCCCAGGCGTCGAAGACCAGGATCGGGGTCGAGCCCTGGCCGACGTTGCCCTGGTGGTCGTAGATCTGCTCGACGATGAGGCGGCCGCTCAGCGGCTCGTAGGCGAGGACGCCCCAGCCGGAACCCTGCGTCGTCGCCGACGCCTTGGTCAGCTGCGCCTTGAAGCCCGCGAAAGAACCGAAGGACTCGGCGATGGCGTCCGCCAGCTCGCCCACGCCGTCCTTCTCCAGCGGCTCGCCGCCGCCGTCGCCGGTCATGTTGTGCCAGTAGATGGAGTGCAGGATGTGTCCGGAAAGGTGGAAGGCCAGGTTCTTCTCCAGGCCGTTGATCGAGCCCCACGTCTCCTTGTCCCGCGCCTCGGCGAGCTGCTCGAGCGTGTCGTTCGCGCCCTTCACGTATGCCGCGTGGTGCTTGTCGTGGTGCAGCTCGATGATCTCGGGGCTGATCACCGGCGCCAGCGACGAGTAGTCGTACGGAAGCTCCGGGAGCGTGTAAACCGCCATGTCCAACGTCCTCCGACGTTATTGCGAATGGTGTGCAGCTGCACGCTAACAGTAGGAGCCAGAGCTTTTCGATCAGGCGTTGGGCCTAGGACCATGGCCGTGTCGCGGGGTTCGAGGGAGCGAAACGCAAACCGGGGTGCGGGACGAAGTCCCGCACCCCGGTGGGTGACAGCGGCTGCGACGAGGAGCCGGAGCGGTCAGTCCTCGCCCTCGAGGTTCCCTTCGGTCTCGAGGTAGACCTGCCGCAGTCCCTCCAGCACCGCCGGGTCGGGCTTCTCCCACATCCCGCGCGACTCGGCCTCCAGCAGCCGCTCGGCGATGCCGTGCAGGGCCCAGGGGTTGGCCTGCTGGAGGAACTCGCGGTTGGTCTCGTCCAAGACGTAGGTCTCGGTGAGCTTGTCGTACATCCAGTCGGCGATCACGCCGGTCGTGGCGTCGTAGCCGAACAAGTAGTCCACCGTGGCGGCCAGTTCGAAGGCGCCCTTGTAGCCGTGGCGGCGCATCGCCTCGATCCACTTGGGGTTGACCACGCGGGCGCGGAAGACACGCGAGGTCTCCTCCACGAGGGTGCGGGTGCGGACCGTCTCGGGGCGGGTCGAGTCGCCGATGTACGCCTCGGGCGCCGTGCCCCGCAGGGCGCGGACCGTGGCGACCATGCCGCCGTGGTACTGGAAGTAGTCGTCGGAGTCGGCGATGTCGTGCTCGCGCGTGTCCGTGTTCTTCGCGGCCACCTCGATGCGCTTGTACGCCGTCTCCATCTCCTCGCGGGCCGGGCGGCCGTCGAGTTCACGGCCGTAGGCGTAGCCGCCCCAGACCGTGTAGACCTCGGCGAGGTCGGCGTCGGTGCGCCAGTCGCGGGAGTCGATGAGCTGGAGCAGACCGGCGCCGTAGGTGCCGGGGCGGGAGCCGAAGATACGGGTGGTGGCGCGGCGTTCGTCGCCGTGTTCGGCGACGTCCGCCTGGACGTGGGCCCGGACGTGGTTCACCGAGGCCGGCTCGTCCAGCGACGCCGCCAGGCGTACGGCGTCGTCCAGCAGTCCGATGGTGTGCGGGAAGGCGTCCCGGAAGAAGCCCGAGATGCGCAGGGTGACGTCGATGCGGGGTCGGCCCAGCTCCTCGGCGGGGACAGGCTCCAGCCCGGTCACGCGGCGGGAGGCGTCGTCCCAGACGGGGCGGATGCCGAGCAGGGCGAGGGCCTCGGCGACGTCGTCGCCCGCCGTGCGCATGGCGCTCGTGCCCCACAGGGAGAGACCGACGGAGGTGGGCCATTCGCCGTTGTCGGCGCGGTAGCGCTCCAGCAGGGAGTCCGCGAGGGCCTGGCCGGTCTCCCAGGCGAGGCGGGAGGGGACGGCCTTGGGGTCGACGGAGTAGAAGTTGCGGCCGGTCGGCAGGACGTTGACCAGGCCGCGCAGCGGGGAGCCGGAGGGGCCCGCCGGGACGAAGCCGCCGTTCAGGGCGTGCACCGCGTGGTCGATCTCGGCGGTGGTCGCGGCGAGGCGCGGCACGACCTCGCGGGCCGCGAACTCCAGGATGGCGGCTACCTGTTCGCCGTGCTCGCTGGGGACGGCGGCCGGGTCCCAGCCCGCGTCCTCCATCGCCTGGACCAGGGCGCGGGCCTTCTCCTCCGCCGCGTCGGCGGTGGTGCGGGTGGCGGCGGACTCGTCGAGGCCGAGGGCCTCGCGCAGGCCGGGCAGGGCCGTGGTGCCGCCCCAGATCTGGCGGGCGCGCAGGACGGCGAGGACCAGGTTGACGTGGTCGGCGCCGGTGGGCGGGTTGCCGAGGACGTGCAGACCGTCGCGGATCTGGGCGTCCTTGACCTCGCAGAGCCAGCCGTCGACGTGCAGCAGGAAGTCGTCGAAGCCGTCGTCGTCGGGGCGGTCGTCCATGCCGAGGTCGTGGTCGAGCTTGGCGGCCTGGATGAGGGTCCAGATCTGGGCGCGGATCGCCGGGAGCTTGGCGGGGTCCATGGAGGAGATCTGGGCGTACTCGTCGAGGAGCTGCTCCAGGCGCGCGATGTCGCCGTAGGAGTCGGCGCGGGCCATGGGCGGCACGAGGTGGTCGACGAGGGTGGCGTGGACGCGGCGCTTGGCCTGGGTGCCCTCGCCCGGGTCGTTGACCAGGAACGGGTAGATCAGGGGCAGGTCGCCGAGGGCGGCGTCGGGGCCGCAGGCGGCGGACAGGCCGGCGTTCTTGCCGGGCAGCCACTCCAGGTTGCCGTGCTTGCCGAGGTGGATCATCGCGTCGGCGCCGAAGCCGCCGTCCTCGGCGCGGGCGGCGATCCAGCGGTAGGCGGCCAGGTAGTGGTGGGACGGCGGGAGGTCCGGGTCGTGGTAGATCGCGATCGGGTTCTCGCCGAAGCCGCGCGGGGGCTGGATGAGGATCAGCAGGTTCCCGAAGCGGAGGGCCGCGAGGACGATGTCGCCCTCCGGGTTGCGGCTGCGGTCGACGAACATCTCGCCCGGCGCCGGACCCCAGTGCTCCTCCACCGACGTGCGCAGCTCCTCGGGGAGCGTGGCGTACCAGCGGCGGTAGTCGGCCGCCGGGATACGCACCGGGTTGCGGGCCAGCTGCTCCTCGGTGAGCCACTCCTGGTCATGGCCGCCCGCCTCGATCAGGGCGCGGATCAGCTCGTCGCCGTCGCCGGAGGCGAGGCCCGGCACCTCGGCGTCCGTGCCGAAGTCGTAGCCCTCCTCGCGCAGGCGCCGCAGCAGGGCCACCGCGCTGGCGGGGGTGTCGAGGCCGACCGCGTTGCCGATGCGGGAGTGCTTGGTCGGGTAGGCGGAGAGGACCAGCGCCAGGCGCTTGTCGGCGGGACGGATGTGGCGGAGCCGGGCGTGGCGTACGGCGATTCCGGCGACGCGGGCGGCGCGCTCGGGGTCGGCGACGTAGGCGGGGAGGCCGTCCTCGTCGATCTCCTTGAACGAGAACGGGACGGTGATGAGGCGGCCGTCGAACTCGGGGACGGCGATCTGGCTGGCCGCGTCGAGCGGGGAGACGCCCTCGTCGTTCTCCTCCCAGGCGGCGCGCGAACCGGTGAGGCACAGGGCCTGGAGGATCGGGACGTCCAGCTCGGTGAGCGCTCCGGCGTCCCAGGACTCGTCGTCGCCGCCGGCCGACGCCTGGGCGGGCTTGGTGCCGCCCGCGGCAAGGACCGTGGTGATGATCACGTCGGCGGTGCGGAGCTCTTCGATCAGCTCGGGCTCGGGGGCGCGCAGGGAGGCGACGTACAGGGGCAGGGCCCGGCCGCCCCCGTCCTCGACGGCGTCGCACAGGGCGGCGACGAAGGCGGTGTTGCCGCTCATGTGGTGGGCCCGGTAGTAGAGCACGGCGACGGTCGGACCGTCGGCGCCGGCGCGGGGCGT
This sequence comes from Streptomyces sp. CRCS-T-1, assembly GCF_024442335.1. Taxonomy (NCBI): domain Bacteria; kingdom Bacillati; phylum Actinomycetota; class Actinomycetes; order Kitasatosporales; family Streptomycetaceae; genus Streptomyces; species Streptomyces sp. CRCS-T-1. The sequence goes on from NZ_CP101651.1 coordinate 193,295, forward strand.
GCGCTCCAGCGGGCCCCAGGTGGGTGCTGCCGCCGGCGACTCGAAGCCGTGGCCGGTGAGCAGGACCGTGTCGGAGAGGAAGCGGGCGAGCTGCTCCAGGTTGGCCGGGCCACCGTGGGCGAGGTAGGCGTGTGCCTCGGCGGCGATGCCGACGGGGACGGTGGAGGCTTCCATGAGCTGGGCGTCCGGAGCCTGTTCGCCGGTGAGGACGACGACCGGGCGGCCGTCGGCCAGCAGCAGGTCGAGGCCGTCCTGCCAGGCGCGGATGCCGCCGAGGAGACGTACGACGACCAGGTCGACGCCGTCGAGAAGGCCGGGGAGGTCGTCGAGGGCGAGACGGGAGGGGTTGGCGAAGCGGTAGGGCACCGGACCCGCGGCCGCGCGGGCGCTCAGCAGATCGGTGTCGGACGTCGACAGGAGCAGGATCATGCGGCGTCGGCCTTCCTCGGGGTGTCCGCGCCCCGGGTGGTTCGAAATGGGGTCTCCCCTGCTCGGGCGATGCCGAGCGTTCGGGGAAGGGAGTTCCTGACTCGTCCGGCCGCATGGGCCGGACTCACAGTGGCGGGACCGCGCCGGACTCGCACCGGCTTCCTCCCCTGTCGCCGTCGTGGCGATGGCGGACCGGATGACCCGCCGCGATCATAGTAAGTGCCAGGGGAAGAGGGCACGGCATACACCAGGTGTGATGGTAGGTATGCTCGCCGCCATGTCCACGGCTGCCCCGCGCTCATCGCCCCAGGCCACAGCGGTCCCACGAGACCGCGGTGACGCCTGTCCGGGGACGCTGCGGCTGCACGCGGCGGACGACGGAGCGCTGGCTCGCGTCCGGATTCCCGGTGGTGTGCTGACCGTTGCGCAGGCGGAGACGCTCGGGGACGTGGCGGTGCGGCTGGGCGACGGCGACCTGCATCTGACCTCGCGCGGCAACGCGCAACTGCGGGGTCTGCCCGGTGGATGCGCCGGGGAGCTGGCCGAGTCGCTGGACGCGGCCGGGCTGCTGCCCTCGCACGGGCACGAGCGGGTGCGCAACATCGTGGCCTCGCCGCTGTCCGGTCTCGACGGGCGGGGCTTTCTGGACGTACGCCCCTGGCTGACGGCCCTGGACGCGGCGCTGTGCGCGAGCGAGGCGGCGCGGGCCCTGTCGGGACGTTTCCTGTTCGCGCTCGACGACGGACGCGGCGACGTGGCCGGACTCGATGCCGATGTGACGGTACGGGCGACGGCGGACGGCGGCGCGGAACTCACGCTCGGAGCGGCCGGACAAGCGCTGCGCGTCGGTGCCGAGGAAGCGGCCCGGGCCGCGCTGGCGGCCGCGGAAACCTTCCTGGAGGCGGCGCGAACGAGCGGGGACCGCGTCTGGCGCGTTGATGAACTGTCCCTCTCCGGCGACGAGTTGCTCGACGCGGTCGGCCGACGGCTGCGGGCCGAGGGCATCCGTCACGAGCGGCGGGACCGGGAGACCGTCCGCACGGCCGGACCGCCCCCGGGAGTCCTAGGCACCGCGCTCTCCGTGCACGTACCTCTGGGACGCCTCTCGGCACACCAGTGGCGGGAACTGACCCGCGTCGCCGCCGGTGAGCTGCGTCTCACCCCGTGGCGCGGTGTGGTTCTTCCCACACACGGGACGGACCCGGACGTATCCCTCGCCCGCCTCGCGGCCACCGGCCTGGTCACCGGCCCAGGTGACCCCTGGCTCCGTGTCGGTGCCTGTATCGGCAGCCCCGGATGCGCCAAGTCGCGGGCGGACGTACGGGCCGACGCGGCCGAGGCCCTCGACACGATCGAGCCGGGCGGCCTCCCCTTGTACTGGTCCGGGTGCGAACGCCGCTGCGGGCACCCCCGGGGCGACCGCGTCGACGTGGTCGCCGCCCCGGGAGGCGGCTATCTGCTCTCCACCGCGGTGAGCGGCCAGGAACCCCGGACCGCCTCGATGGACGTCCCCGCCCGGCTCGCCACCGCCCTGGCGGCGATCACCTCATGACCCCTACGACGACCACGACGACCGAGAGCAGCGAGAAGAGCACCGTGACCACCTACGACTACGAGAAGGACGGCCCGGCCATCTACCGCCAGTCCTTCGCCACGATCCGCGCGGAGGCGGACCTCGCGGCCCTGCCCGCCGATGTCAGCCAGGTCACGGTCCGGATGATCCACGCCTGCGGGATGGTCGACCTCGTACGGGACCTGGCCTACTCCCCGGCCGTCGTCGCCCGCGCCCGCGAGGCGCTGCGGGCCGGGGCGCCCATCTTCACCGATGTGCAGATGGTGGCCAGCGGTGTGACGCGCAAGCGGCTGCCCGCCGACAACGACGTGCTGTGCACGCTCTCCGACCCGTCCGTGCCGGAGCTGGCGGCGAAGCTCGGCACGACGCGCAGCGCCGCCGCGATGGAGCTGTGGCGGGACCGGCTGGAGGGCTCGGTGGTCGCCGTCGGCAACGCGCCCACCGCCCTGTTCCGGCTGCTGGAGATGATCGACGAGGGCGCGCCCCGGCCGGCCGCCGTCATCGGTGTCCCGGTCGGTTTCGTCGGGGCCGCCGAGTCCAAGGACGCTCTGGCCGCGCACCCGTCGGGTCTGGAGCACCTGGTCGTGCGCGGCCGTCGCGGGGGCAGCGCCATCGCCGCCGCCGCGCTCAACGCGATCGCGAGTGAGGAAGAGTGAGCGGGAAGCTGTACGGGGTGGGGCTCGGCCCCGGTGACCCGTCCCTGATGACCGTACGGGCCGTGGAGGCCATCGCCGAGGCGGACGTGATCGCGTACCACAGTGCGCGGCACGGTCGTTCCATCGCGCGCTCGATCGCGGCGAAGCACATCCGCGCCGACCACATCGAGGAGCGGCTGGTCTACCCGGTCACGACCGAGACCACCGACCATCCCGGCGGTTACAAGGGCGCGATGGAGGAGTTCTACACCGAGGCGTCGGCCCGGCTCGCCGCGCATCTGGACGCGGGACGGACGGTCGCGGTCCTCGCCGAGGGCGATCCGCTCTTCTACGGCTCCTACATGCACATGCACAAGCGGCTGGTCGACCGCTACGACACCGAGGTCATCCCCGGCGTCACGTCCGTGTCCGCCGCCGCGGCCCGGCTGGGCACGCCGCTCGCCGAGGGCGAGGAGGTGCTGACGATCCTGCCGGGCACGCTGCCCGAGGAGGAGCTGACCGCACGGCTCGCCGCGACGGACGTGGCCGTGGTGATGAAGCTGGGGCGGACCTTCACCAAGGTGCGCGGCGCGCTGGAGAGTTCGGGGCGGCTCGGCGAGGCCCGCTATGTCGAGCGGGCCACCATGCCCGGGGAGCGGCTCGCCGAACTGGCGGACGTGGATCCGGAGTCGGTGCCGTACTTCTCGGTGGCCGTGCTGCCGAGCCAGGTCGACGCCGAGCGGCCCGAGGCCCGGGAGCGGGGCGAGGTCGTCGTGGTCGGGACCGGGCCGGCCGGTCCACTGTGGCTGACGCCCGAGACGCGGGGCGCGCTGGCCGCCGCCGACGACCTGGTCGGCTACACCACCTATCTGGACCGGGTGCCGCGGCGGGCGGGTCAGGTCCGGCACGGCTCGGACAACCGGGTGGAGTCGGAGCGCGCCGAGTTCGCCCTCGATCTGGCCCGGCGCGGGCGGCGGGTCGCGGTCGTCTCCGGCGGCGACCCGGGCGTCTTCGCCATGGCGACGGCCGTGCTGGAGGTCGCGTCGCAGAAGGAGTACGCGGACGTCGGGGTGCGGGTGCTGCCGGGGGTGACCGCCGCCAACGCCGCGGCGGCCCGCGCGGGCGCCCCGCTCGGGCACGACTACGCCACGATCTCCCTCTCCGACCGGCTGAAGCCCTGGGAGGTCGTCGAGGAACGGCTGCGGGCGGCGGCCTCGGCGGATCTGGTGCTCGCCCTGTACAACCCCGGTTCCCGCAGCCGCACCTGGCAGGTGGGCAAGGCCCGTGAGCTGCTGCTGGAGCACCGCGCACCGGACACCCCGGTGGTGGTGGCACGGGACGTGGGCGGCTCCGGTGAGCGGGTCCGCATCGTGCGGCTGGCCGATCTGGACCCGGCCGAGGTCGACATGCGCACGATCCTGCTGGTCGGGTCCTCGCAGACGCGGGCCGTCCGGCGCGGGGACGGCGAGGAGATCGTCTGGACTCCGCGCCGGTATCCGGAGGCGTAGGCGGGTGCGGCCCGGTTCAGCTCTCCTCGGCCACCGAAGCGGCGGCCGGGGAGGCGGCCGGGGCGGGCCGGGCCAGGCCCCGCGTCCACTTCTCCTCGATCCGGCCGACCTTCCACACCAGCAGGGCCACCGCCCAGGTGAGGACGAACAGCCCGACGACGACGTAGCCGATGATGTTCAGGTCGAGGCCGGACACCCAGTCCCAGAACGGGCCGTGCAGATCCGCCTGCTCGGCGATCAGGCCGAGCAGTTCGACGGTGCCGATGAGCAGCGCCACGGCGACGGACAGGCCGGTGACGGTGAGGTTGTAGTAGACCTTGCGCACCGGCTTGGAGAAGGCCCAGCCGTAGGCGAAGTTCATGAACGTCCCGTCGATGGTGTCGAGCAGGGACATACCGGCCGCGAACAGGACCGGCAGGCACAGGATCGCGTACCAGGGCAGGCCGGAGGCGGCGCCCGAACCGGCGAGGACCAGCAGGGCGATCTCCGTCGCGGTGTCGAAGCCGAGGCCGAAGAGCAGGCCCAGGGGGTACATCTGCCACGGCTTGGTGATCGACTTCATCAGACGGCCCAGGAGCCGGTTCATGAAGCCGCGCTTGTCGAGCTGTTCCTCCAGGGCGGCCTCGTCGAAGTGGCCGGTGCGCATCCGGCGGAAGACCTTCCAGATGCCCGCCATGATCACGATGTTGATGATCGCGATGAGGTAGAGGAAGGTTCCCGAGACGGTCGTGCCGATCCAGCCGGTGACGCTGTGCAGTGCGGAGTCGTCGTCGGCGACCGGCCCGGACAGTGCCTTGACGCCGACGGAGAGCAGGAAGGCCAGCGCGAACACGATGCTCGAGTGGCCCAGCGAGAACCAGAAGCCGACCGACAGCGGGCGCTGCCCCTCGCTCATCAGCTTCCGGGTGGTGTTGTCGATCGCCGCGATGTGGTCGGCGTCGAAGGCGTGACGCAGACCGAGGGTGTAGGCCGTGACGCCGATGCCGATCCCGAACGTCCTCTCCCCCAAGGTGTAGTGCTCCGGGGCGACGATCACGACGAGCGTGAACCAGCCGACGAGGTGCAGGGCCAGGATGAACGCGGCCATCCCGCCGACGCTCGCCCACTCCTTCCGGGTCATCGACGTGCGGATGCGGTGCCGGGCGGAGCCGGGAGCGGTGGTCATGGGGGCGCAGGCCTCACGGGTCGAGGAACGGCTGTTCTCAGCCGCGCTCACAAGGCTTCTGCGTGTTCCTTGCAGGTACAAGCCAGGTGTGGCAAAGCCCCCGTCAGGTTTCAGCCAGTAGTCGGGAAAGCCCGCCCGTGCGGGAGTTCCCTGATCCACCGGGCCGCCTCTTCCGGACCGGCCACGGCCGGCACCTGTTCGGGAACGGGCGGCCGGCGGACCACGACCACGGGCACTCCCGCCTCCCGCGCGGCCGTGAGTTTGGGCGCGGTGGCGGCTCCGCCGCTGTCCTTCGTGACCAGGACGTCGATGCGGTGGCGGTGCAGGAGTTCGCGTTCCGCGTCGAGGGTGAAGGGGCCTCGGTCGAGGAGCACCTCCATGCGGGCGGGGTACGGGGACTCGGGCGCGTCCACGGAGCGTACGAGGAACCACAGGGCGTCCAGACCGGCGAACGCGGCCAGGCCCATGCGTCCGGTGGTGAGGAACACCCGGCTGCCGAGGGCGGGCAGCAGCGCCGCGGCCTCCTCCAGGGAGCCGGCCTCGTGCCAGTCGTCGCCCTCGACCGGGACCCAGCCGGGGCGCCGCACCGCGAGCAGGGGAACATGGGCGGTGGCGGCGGCACGTGCCGCGTGGAAACCGATCGTCCCGGCGAAAGGATGGGTGGCGTCGATGAGTGCGTTCACCCGGTGCTCGACGAGCCACGCGGTCAGCCCCTCCACTCCCCCGAAGCCTCCGATCCGGACCTCGCCCGGAGGCAGCCGGGGTCCGGCCACCCGCCCGGCGAGAGAACTGGTCACGGTCAGGCCGGGTGTGCCGTCAAGCAGTTCGGCGAGACGGCGGGCTTCGGTGGTCCCGCCCAGAATCAGTACGTGCATGGAAGTCCAGGTCCGTTCATGAGCAGCGAAGTGAAGGGTGGCCGCAGGGCCCAGCTGGAGCACACCGGCCTGCGGCACGGGTGGACCACGGGCGCCTGTGCGACAGCGGCCACGACGGCCGCGTACACGGCACTGCTGACCGGGGAGTACCCCGACCCGGTGACGATCACCCTGCCCAAGGGGCAGACCCCGTCGTTCGCGCTGGCGGCCGAGGAACTGGGCGACGGATCCGCGATGGCGGGCGTCGTCAAGGACGCGGGCGACGACCCGGACGTCACGCACGGCGCGCTGATCCGGGCCACGGTACGGCGGCTGCCCGCCGGGGCCGGGGTGGTCTTCAGGGCGGGGCCCGGGGTCGGGACGATCACCCGCCCCGGTCTGCCGCTGCCCGTCGGCGAACCCGCCGTGAACCCCGTCCCCCGGCGGCTGATGCGCGAGCACGTGGCCGAGGTCGCCGCCCGCCACGGTGGCACCGGCGACGTCGAGATCACCGTCTCCGTCGACCACGGCGAGGAGATCGCCCGCTCCACCTGGAACCCGCGCCTCGGCATCCTGGGCGGCCTGTCCATCCTCGGCACCACCGGGATCGTGGTGCCGTACTCCTGCTCGGCGTGGATCGACTCCATCCGCCGGGGCGTGGACGTGGCGCGGGCGGCGGGCCGTACGCATGTCGCCGGGTGCACCGGGTCGACGTCGGAGAAGACGGTCGTCGCCGAGTACGGGCTGCCCGAGGACGCGCTGCTCGACATGGGCGACTTCGCGGGCGCCGTGCTGAAGTACATCCGCCGCCACCCCGTCGACCGGCTGACGATCTGCGGTGGCTTCGCCAAGCTGTCCAAGCTCGCCGCCAGCCATCTCGACCTGCACTCCGCCCGCTCCCAGGTCGACAAGGGCTTCCTCGCCGAACTGGCCGGGCAGGGCGGCGCGGACGAGGCCTTGCGCGCCGAGGTGGCCGGGGCCAACACCGGGCTGGCCGCGCTCCAGTTGTGCATGGCCGCCGGGGTGCCGCTCGGTGACCTGGTCGCCAGGACGGCTCGTGACGAGGCGCTGGCCGTGCTGCGGGGTGCGCCGGTCACCGTCGACGTGATCTGCATCGACCGGGCTGGCACGGTGGTGGGGCGCAGCTCCGTGGCCTGAGGGCCCCTGCGCCGCCGGTGCGTTGCCGAGCCGCTCAGCACACGTGACGCTCCCGCTCCGCCGAGTAGAGGTGGCTGTCCCGGAACCCCTCCGCCCCCAGCGTCCGACCGACGATGATCACGGCCGTGCGCAGCACACCGGCCTCCTTGGTCTTGGCGGCGATCTCGTCGAGGGTGCCGCGGATGATCACCTCGTCGGGGCGGGAGGCGTAGGCGACGACCGCGGCCGGGCAGTCGGCGCCGTAGTGCGGGAGGAGTTCGTCGACGACGCGGTCCACATAGCCGGCGGCCAGGTGCAGCACGATCAGCGCGCCGCTGCGGCCGAGGGTGGCCAGGTCCTCCCCGTCGGGCATGGCGGTGGCGCGCTGGGCGACCCTGGTGAGGATCACGGTCTGGCCGACGGTCGGCACGGTCAGCTCACGCTTCAGGGACGCCGCCGCGGCGGCGAAGGCCGGGACTCCGGGGACCACTTCGTAGGGCACCCCGGCCGCGTCAAGGCGGCGCATCTGCTCGGCGACCGCGCTGAACACCGACGGGTCCCCGGAGTGCAGCCGCGCCACGTCGTGTCCCTGCTCGTGGGCGCGGACCAGCTCGGCGGTGATCTCGTCCAGGGTGAGCTGCGCGGTGTCCACCAGGCGTGCGTCCGGCGGGCATTCGGCCAGCAGTTCGCGCGGGACCAGGCTGCCCGCGTAGAGGCAGACCCGGCAGGCGCCGAGGGTGCGGGCGCCGCGCACGGTGATCAGATCGGCGGCACCGGGTCCGGCGCCGATGAAGTACACGGTCATCTGTTGGCTCCCGAAGGGGTGTCGACGGTCTTCTGTACGGCCCACTGGGTCACCGGCATCGCCTGCCGCCAGCCGGTGAAGCCGCCCACGGGCACGGCGTGCGCCACCGCGAGCCGCACCAGCTCGCCGCCATGACGACGGCGGGCGTCGGCGAGGAGCGCCTCCGACTCCAGTGTCACGGTGTTGGCGACCAGCCGCCCACCGGCCGGCAGGGCCTCCCAGCAGGCGTCGAGGAGACCGGGGGCGGTGAGGCCGCCGCCGACGAACACGGCGTCGGGGGCGGGCAGTTCGGCCAGGGCGGCGGGCGCGGCACCGGTGACGACCCGCAGGCCGGGCACGCCGAGGCGCTCGGCGTTGCGGGTGATGCGCGCGGCGCGCACCGGGTCGCGCTCGATCGTGATCGCGCGGCACGAGGGGTGGGTGCGCATCCACTCGATGGCGATCGAGCCCGAGCCGCCGCCGATGTCCCACAGCAGTTCCCCGGGCGCGGGGGCGAGTGTGCTGAGCGTGACGGCGCGGATGTGCCGCTTGGTGAGCTGCCCGTCGTGCTCGTAGGCGTCGTCCGGGAGGCCGGGCACGGCGCCGAGGCGCGGGGCGTCCGGGGCGCGGTGGCAGGTGACGGCGACGATGTTGAGGGGGTCGCCGGGGGGCCGCTCGTCCGGCCAGTCGTCCGCGGTGGCCTCAGTGGTCGTGTGCTCCTTCGCGCCGCCGAGTTGTTCCAGGACCCGCATGCGGCTCGCGCCGAATCCCCGGTCCCGCAGCAGGGCGGCGACCTCGCCGGGTGTGCCGGCGCCCGCGCTGAGGACGAGGAGCCGCCGACCGTCGTGCAGGGCGGCGGCGAGACGGGCGGCGGGACGGCCGACGAGCGTGACGACCTCGACGTCCTCCAAGGGCCAGCCGAGGCGGGCGGCGGCGTAGGAGACGGAGGAGGGGTGGGGCAGGACGCGCAGGGCGCCCGCTTCCCCGATCTCCTCGGCGAGGGCTCGGCCGATGCCGTAGAACATGGGGTCCCCGCTGGCCAGTACGGCGATCCGGCGGCCGGCGTGTGCCGCGAGCAGGCCGGGCACGGCGGGGCGCAGGGGCGAGGGCCAGGCGATCCGCTCCCCGGCGCAGCGTGGGGGCAGCAGGTCGAGCTGGCGCGGGCCGCCGATCAGGACCTCGGCCTCGCTCAGCGCGGCCCGGGAGGTGTCGGTCAGGCCTTCCCAGCCGTCGGCCCCGATCCCGACGACGGTCACGGCGGCGGTAGGTGCGGGACGTGCGGGGTTCACTGCGCGGTACCTCGGGATTCGGGGGCAGCTCTCATGGGGCGACAGAAGCGCACTCTACTGGGCGCCGACCAGCACACCTTTGCTCGGGTACACCTCCCGCGGGGCTTATTGCACACTCCTTGCAATAGCCTGTTCCTTGCAGAACTGAGCCGCGGAACCGGGTCGCGGAACTGAGGTCGTGGGAAGGGTGGGCATGGGCTCTGGGATCGTGCTGGGCATCGAGTCGTCGTGTGACGAGACCGGGGCGGGGCTGGTCCGGGACGGGCGGCTGCTGGGCCATGCGCTGGCGTCGAGCATGGACGAGCACGCCCGCTTCGGCGGTGTCGTCCCCGAGATCGCCGCCCGCGCGCATGTGCACGCCCTGCGGCCGGTGATCCAGCGGGCCTTGGACGACGCGGGCCTGCGGCTGTCCGACATCGGCGCCGTCGCCGTGACCACCGGGCCGGGCCTGTCGGGCGCGCTCCAGGTCGGCCTCGCCGGGGCGAAGGGCATGGCGTACGCGCTCGGTGTCCCGCTGTACGGCGTGCACCATCTGGCCGGCCATGTCGCCGCCGACACCCTGGAGCACGGCCCGCTGCCCGATCCCTGCATGGTGCTGATCGTCTCCGGCGGCCACACCTCTCTGCTGCTCGTCCGTGACCTGGTCCGCGACCCGATCCTGCACCTCGGCGACACGCTCGACGACGCGGCCGGTGAGTGCTTCGACAAGGTCGCGCGGGTCTTCGGACTGCCGTACCCGGGCGGTCCGGCCATCGACCGGACAGCGCGCGCGGGGGATCCGCGCGCTGTCCCCTTTCCCCGCCCGCTGCCCGGGTCGTACGACTTCTCCTTCTCGGGGCTGAAGACGGCCGCCGCACGCTGGGCCGAGGGCCACGCGGGCCGGGAGCTGCCGGTGGCCGACGGGGCTGCCTCGCTCCAGGAGGCGATCGCGGACGTACTGACTCGCAAGGCGGTCGCGGCCTGCGCCGAGCACGGTGTCGGCACGCTCGTCGTCGTGGGCGGGGTCGCCGCGAACTCGCGGGTGCGGTCGCTGGCCGAGGAACGCTGCCGGGCCGCCGGCATCGAACTGCGCGTGCCGCCGCTGAGGCTGTGCACGGACAACGGCGCGATGATCGCCGCCGTCGGCGACCTCCTCGTACGCTCCGGGGCCGAACCGGCGGCGCTGAACCTGTCGATCGACCCGTCGGCGCCGCTGGAGTACGCCGCGCTGCACCCGGGGGCCGCTCTGGCGGGTGCGGCCTGATGGACATGAACCCAGAGATCAGGACCTTCAAGGACGCCGGGCTCCTCGCGCACACCACGGCCCTGCGCCGCGTCTACGCCGACGCCTTCTGCGCCCCGCCCTGGAACGAGGACGAGGCGCAGGCGGCCGAGTTCGCCGAGCGGCTCCCGGTGGACGTGCGGCGGCCGGGCTTCATCGCCGCGCTCGCCTTCGCCGGGCCGGAGGTCATCGGCTTCGCCACGGCCTGGACCACCCTCACCCCCTTCCCCACCGACCGCTGCTACCCCCAGGCCGCCGCCGGGCTGGGCCCCGGTCACACGGCCGACTGGCTGTGCGGCGCCCGGGAGATCGACGAACTCGCCGTCCGCCCCGACGCGCACGGCACCGGTCTCGCCGGCGCACTGCTGGACGCGGTCACCGAGGACGCCCCCGACGGCCGCTCCTGGCTGCTCACCTCCGCCCATGCGCCCCGGGCCATGGCCTTCTACCGCCGCCAGGGCTGGACCCAGGCCACCCACCCCTCCCCCGACGGCAAGGGCATCGCCGTCTTCCTGAGCCCTCGCCATCCGGCCCGCTCCCTGGCCGTCCTGCCGCTGTAGGCGGCCGGCGGGCAGCGCGGGTCCGCGTCCGATCGGGGGAATACGGACCCGCCTCGGTCGACCGCCTCTTCCGTAAGGGGAGAAAGAGTGGCATGGCCGTTACCGCACAGATCGACAGCGCACGCCCGGTGGCGACGCTCATCAACGTCTTCACCGTCACGCCCGACCGCCAGGACGAACTCATCGAGCTGCTCGCCCGCGCCACCGAGGAGACGATGAAGCACCAATCGGGCTTCCTCCATGCCAACTTCCACGCCTCCCACGATGGCGAGCGTGTCATCAACTACGCCCAGTGGGAGTCCGAGGAGCACTACCGCGCGATGCTGGCGAACCCGGAAGCCCGCGTCCACATGGAGCAGGCCGCGAAGATCGCGACGGACGTACAGCCACGTCTGTTCCAGGTGCGCTCCACGCATCGCCGGGCACAGCGACCCGGCGAGGGACGATCCTGACCCTGTCCTGCCTGACTCTGCCGTACCTGACCGTGTCCTACGCGACGCCCGTCATGCTGGCGAACACCACGACGTTGTTGGGGTAGTAGTGCCGGTCCGCGTCGAACTCACCTCCGCAGGTGACCAGCCTGAGGCCCGCGTGGTCGAGGTTCTTGTAGACCTCCAGCGTGGGGAACTCCTTCTTCGGATACTCCTCGACGCGGTCCACGGTGAAGGTGGCGGTCTTCCCGTCCTGGCGCTTCACCTCGACCTTGTCGCCGGCCGTCAACGTCTTCAGCCCCTTGAAGACCGCGTCCGCGCCGTTCCAGGTCACATGCCCGGCGATCACCGCGGGCCCCTGGGAGCCGGGGGTGGGTCCCGGTTCGTACCAGCCCGCCAGGTCCGGGTTCTTGGGGGTGGTCATCACCCCGTCCTTGCTCTGCCCCAGGGTCTCCAGGGCGCTGGAGACCCCGAGGGAGGGGATGCTGACCTCCTGCGGCACGGACCGGTCCAGGGCGGCGACCGCCTGGCCGGTGCCCGAGCCCGGTGTCGCGCCGCCCGCCGCCCCGGCCGTCGCGTTCTGCCCCGGGGACGTCTGGGAGGCCGACGTGTCCTGGCCCCCGCAGGCGGTGAGCAGCAGGGACGCGGTGGCGACGGCGATCAGGGCGGCGGGAACGCGTCGCCCCCCGACCCGTGCGCTCCCGGCCGAGCGGTTCACGCGGCACCCCCGGTCTCCGCCGCCGCGACACCGGACGCCTTCCGCCGGCGGGCGGCGAACAGAACCCCCGCCGCACCCGCCACCGCCGCCGAGGCCGCACCCGCGACGCCGACCGTCATCCCCGGGGACATGCTCGACTGCTCCGCCCCGCTGCCGGTCTCGATCCCGCCGACCGGGACGGACCCGACCGCGGCGCCCTTCACCTCCCCGCAGTTGGTGGGCGCGGTGGCCTCCTGAGGCAGCTTCGGGTCGAGTTCGCTCTTGCCCGCGCCCTCGAAGTCGTACTCGCCGTTGCCGTTGGGGTCGATGCCGTGCTGGACGATGTGCAGGTCCTTGATCTTCTCGACCACGTCCTGCCCGACCTTGATGGTCCGCTTGTAGGCGATCTTGCCCTCTTCGTCGGCCACCGGCATCCGGTCCACCGCCAGTCCGCTGGTCGCCGCGTCGGTGTCGCCGGAGACGGTGAGCGCGATGTTGATGTCGCCGTAGTGGACGGTGGCTTCGGTGTTGTTGAGGATTCCGTCCTTGTTGGTGTCGGCGCTGCCGTCCGGGCAGACGAAGTCGTGCCCGTCGGTCGAGCCGTGCAGGTGCTGTGCCGAGGGCTGGCCCGGCACCATGCCCTCGGACTTGATCCACACCGTCATCTCGTCGCCGCGCAGGCTCACCAGGGCCGTGCCCTTGGCGCCGGAGTCGTTCAACTGCTCCAGATCGAGCTGGAAGGCCGGGGTGTCCGACTCCGCGAACACCGGGGACGAGCCGACCAGGGTGAGCAGGGCGGCGGCGGGCAGAGCGGCGAGAACCGTGAGACGGCCGGGTCGCTTGGGCATCAGGTTCGTTCCTTGTCCGTGGGGGTGTTATTGCGACGGGTTCGCAGTTACCCATAGAACGCAGGAACTTTTCCGGGTGTTCAACGACACCGGCGCCGACGCCTTGGAGCGGCGGCTAGCCGATCGCCGGTACCGCGCGCTGATCCGGTCCCGCGTATGACGCGAGGGGCCTGATCAGCGCGTTGTGGGCGAGCTGTTCGGTGATGTGGGCCGTCCAGCCGGTGATGCGGCTCATCACGAAGATCGGTGTGAAGAGGGGGATGTCGAACCCCATGAGGTGGTAGGCCAGGCCTGCCGGGTAGTCCAGGTTCGGATGGATCCCCTTGTGGGTGAGCATGGCGTGGCGGAGCGCCGCGTGCAGGGTGGCGAGACGGGTGACCTCGGGGTCGGCGGCACGGGAGACCAGGCGGTCGAGGGCGTCCTGCATGATCGGGACGCGGGAGTCGCCGGCCTTGTAGACCCGGTGGCCGAAGCCCATGATCTTCCGCTTGCCCGTCAGCGCTTCCGTGAGCCAGTCCTCGGCGTGCCCAGGGTCGCCGATCTCGTTCAGCATGTGCATCACGGCTTCGTTGGCGCCGCCGTGCAGCGGGCCCTTGAGCGCGCCGATCGCCGCTGTGACCGCGCTGTAGAGGTCGGAGAGGGTGGAGGTGACCACGCGCGCGGTGAACGTCGAGGCGTTGAAGCTGTGTTCGGCGTAGAGCACGAGCGAGATCTCGAAGCAGCGCACCACATCGGGGTCGGGGACGCTGCCGAAGCACATGTGGAAGAAGTTCTCGGCGTAGCCGAGTTCGGGATGCGGCGGGATCGGGGCGAGGCCGCGGCGCCTGCGCTGGTCGGCGGCGACCACGGTGGGCAGTCTCGCCAGCAGGGTCAGGGACTTGGCCCGGTTGACGGCGAGACCGCCGTCGTCCTCGGTCGGGTCCTCGGCGCCGAAGAAGCTGACGGCGGTGCGCAGGACGTCCATCGGGTGGCAGGTCTGGGGCAGCCGGGCCAGCAGCTCGGAGGTGGTGCGGTCCAGGGGGCGCAGGGCGCGTTCGCGGGCGCGGAAATCCCGGAGCTGTCCCTCGTCGGGGAGTTCGCCGTGCCACAGGAGGTAGGCGACCTCCTCGAAGGAGCGGTGGGCGGCCAGGTCCTGGACCGGATAGCCGCGGTAGGTGAGGGAGTTGGTCTCCTGGATGACGGTGGAGATCTCGGTGGTGTCGACGACGACACCGGCGAGGCCGCGGTGAATGGGCATGGATGTGCCTCCGGTGCGTCAGGTGCCGGGCGGGAGGGTGAAGTCGAAGACGGCCGAGTCGAACGTCGAGTAGTCCTCGTAGCCGAGGAGTTCGTAGAGGCGGGAGCGCGTCTGCATACGGGGCAGCAGGGATTCCTGGGTGCCCTCGGCCGCGATGGTGCGCAGGCCGTCCTCGACGGCGCCCATGGCCAGGCGCAGCAGGGTGACCGGGTAGAGGGCGATGTCGTAGCCGAGGTTCTCCAGGGTGCGCGTGTCGAGGAGGCGCCCCTTGCCGAACTCGGTCATGTTGGCCAGCAGCGGTACCGGGACCGCCTTGCGGAACGCCTCGAACTCCCGCTCGTCGGCGAGGGCTTCGGGGAAGATCGCGTCGGCTCCGGCGTCGACGTAGGCCTTCGCTCGGTCGATCGCCGCGTCAAGGCCCTCGACGGCCCGGGCGTCGGTGCGGGCCATGAACAGGAAGTCCGGGTCGCGTCGGGCGTCCACGGCGGCCCGGACCCGGCGGGTCATGTCCTCCCGGGGGACGACCGACTTGCCGTCCAGGTGGCCGCAGCGCTTGGGGTTGACCTGGTCCTCCAGATGCAGGCCGGCCAGCCCCGCGTCCTCCATCAACTGGACGGTGCGGGCGGCGTTCATCGGTTCGCCGAAGCCGGTGTCGGCGTCGATGAGAACCGGCAGATCGGTCACCCGGGTCGTCTGCTGGGCGCGTGCCGCGACCTCGGTCGATGTGGTCAAGCCGATGTCGGGCAGGCCGAGGTCGGCGGCGAGGACGGCGCCGGAGAGGTAGGCGGCCTCGAAGCCGGTGTCCTGGATGAGGCGGGCGGAGAGCGGGTTGAGGGCGCCGGGCATGGGCAGCAGGCGGTTCTCGCCGAGCCGCTCCCTGAGCGCTCGCCGGCGTTCGGCGGGGGTGGTGCGGGTGTGCAGCATCAGAACAGGCCCTTCGGCAGGTTCGCGTCGACGTCGCCGACGGCCCGGACGTCCACGGCCGGGAACAGCCCGTCGAGGTCGGCGGAGCCCAGCTCGGCGAGGCGCTCGGCGGCGGCCAGGAAACGGTCCTGGCCCGCGGGCGCGACGATCCCCTCGGCGAGGGTGCGGAACTTGGCCGTGTAGGCGGGGCGGTCGAAGGGGCGGGCGCCGGCCGGGTGGGCGTCGGCGACGGCCAGTTCGTCCTCGATCACCGATCCGTCGTCGAGGGTGATGACCGCGCGGCCGCCGAAGGCCCGGCGGTCCGGGTCGGGGTCGTGATAACGGCGGGTCCACTCCGGGTCCTCGACCGTGCTGATCTTCCGCCACAGCGCGACGGTCCCGGAGCGACGAGCGCGCTCGGGTGCGTAGGAGCGCTCGTGGTGCCAGGTGCCGTCCTCCAGGGCGACGGCGAAGATGTACGGCACGGAGTGGTCGAGGGTCTCGCGGCTGGCGGTGGGGTCGTACTTCTGCGGATCGTTCGCACCGGAGCCGATCACCTGGTGGGTGTGGTGGCTGGTGTGCAGGACCACCGAGCGCACCTGGTCCAGCGGGCCGGTCTTCTCCCGCAGTCGCCGCGCCAGGTCGATGATCGCCTGCGCCTGGTACTCGGCGGAGTGCTCCTTGGTGTACGTGTCGAGGATCGCCCGGCGCGGCTCGCCGGGTTCGGGGAGCCGGACGGTGTAGTCGGCGCCGGGGCCGTCGAGCATCCAGGCGAGGAAGCCGTCCTCGCCCTCGTAGATCGGGGAGGGTGAGGTCTCGCCGCGCATCGCCCGGTCGACGGCCTCGATGGCGGCCTTGCCGGCGAAGGCCGGGGCGTACGCCTTCCAGCTGGAGATCTCGCCCTTGCGGGACTGCCGGGTGGCGGTCGTGGTGTGCACGGCCTGCTGCACCGCCTGGTACACCGTCTCCGTCGGCAGCCGGAGCAGCGCGCCCAGGCCGCCGGCGGTGGCGGCGCTGAGGTGGGCCACGTGGTCGATGCGGTGCCGGTGCAGGCAGATGCCCTTCACCAGGGCGACATGGAGCTCGTAGGCGGCGATGACACCGCGCAGCAGGTCGGCGCCCGTACGGCCGGTGTGCTGGGCTACGGCTAGCAGGGGCGGGATGTTGTCGCCGGGGTGGGAGTAGTCGGCAGCGAGATAGGTGTCGTGGAAGTCCAGCTCGCGCACGGCCGTTCCGTTGGCCCAGGCGGCCCACTCGGGGGAGACGCGGGCGCCGGTACCGAAGACGGAGGCGCCGGGGGTCGCCCCGCGGTGGGCGGTGGCCTGGGCGCGGGCGACGGCCACCGGGCGGCGCAGCAGGGAGGCCACGGCCACGGAGGCGTTGTCGATGACCCGGTTGACGGCCATGGCGGCGCTGTCGGCGTCCGGTTCCCCGGTGGCCGTGGCCACGGCGGCCAGTTTCCAGGCGAGCTGGTCCTCGCGGGCCAGCCGGTCGGCGCTGGGGTGGACGCGGACGTGGTGCTCGATCACGGGACTCCTTGTGGGCGTCTGGTGGGCGGCGGCGATCCTGCTGTGATCGAGACTGCCCGGCGGAAGCCCTTCGGACCACCGCTCCCGGGTGTGGAATCCGTACATCCCCGCGCTGCGAAACTGCGAAATCTGCGAATAATGCGGATGCTATCTTCGCAACAAGGTTCGCGAGGAGCCTCGCGAGACGAAGGTGGTGAGCCATGTCCCGGGGACCGTCCGGCCGCAAGGTCTACGCCCATGCCAAGCTGCGCCGGCTGCGCCGCGAGCACGGCATGAACCAGGTCGACATGGCCCGCGCCCTCGGCATCTCGACCAGCTACGCGAACCAGATCGAGCAGAGCCAGCGTCCGTTGACGGCTCCGGTGCTGCTGCGGATCGCGGAGGTCTTCGGAGTGGACACCGAGTTCTTCTCCGAGGCGGCGGAGGACCGGCTGGCCGCCGATCTGCGGGCCGCGCTCGCCGACGAGGCGTGCGGGGTGCCGCTGCCCGCCGCCGAGGACGTCACCGAGGCCGCCCGCGACCATCCGGAGGTGGCCCGCGCCCTGGTCGCCCTGCACCGCCGCTACCGTGACGCCGCCGAACAGGCCGCGGCCCTCGCCGTACCCGGAAGCGGAACCGGAGCGGCGCTGCCGCCCGTGGAGCCGCACGACGAGGTGCGGGACTTCTTCTACGCCCACCACAACCACTTCGAGCCGCTGGACACCGAGGCCGAACGGGCCGCCGCGGCCATGGAGCTGCGCCCCGGCCGGGCCGCCGACCCCCTCATCACACGCCTGGCCGCACGGCACGGCGTGCGGGTCGTGCAGACCGCGGCGGGCCGCTCCGCCGACGCCCGTCGCTACGACCCCGACACCGGCCTGCTGTTCCTCTCCCCCTGGCTCAGCGACGGCCAGCGCGCCTTCCAGCTCGCCACCCAACTGGCCCTCCTGGAGCACGGCCCGCTGCTCGACCGACTCGCCGGCGGCGCCACGGAACCGACCTCGCCCGAGTCGTCCGCGCTGGCCCGCATCGGCCTCGCGAACTACTTCGCCGGTGCCCTGCTCATGCCGTACACCCTCTTCCACACGGCGGCGGAGGAGGTGCGCTACGACGTCGAGCTGCTGTCCGCACGCTTCGGCGTCGGCTTCGAGACGGTCTGCCACCGCCTGAGCACCCTCCAGCGGACCGGCCGCAGAGGCGTGCCGTTCTCTTTCCTGCGCGTCGACCGGGCCGGGAACATCTCCAAGCGCCAGTCCGCGTCCGACTTCCACTTCTCCCGACTGGGCGGCACCTGCCCGCTGTGGACGGTGTACGAGGCGTTCTCCTCGCCCGGGCGGATACTGACCCAGGTCGCCGAAATGCCGGATGGCAAGCGGTACTTCTGGATCGCCCGCACCATCACACGCGGCGGATTCGGCCACCACGCCCCGCGCGCCGAGTTCGCGGTCGCTCTGGGCTGCGAACTGCGGCACGCGCACCGGCTCGTCTACGCCGAGGGCATCGCCCTCGACGACCCGCGCGCCGCCACACCGATCGGCCTCGGCTGCCGGATCTGCGAGCGACGCGACTGCGCGCAGCGGGCCCGGCCCCCGGCCGGCGGGCGGCTGGCCATCGACCCCGACCGGCGCACCTATGTGCCGTACCCGGTGGAGACCCGTACGAGGAGGAACCCTCCGTGACCAGCCGTGTCACCCTCATCACTCCCGCGATGAACGCTTCGCTGCGGCAGGCCCGTTTCGACGACGGGGCCTCGATCGACGCGGGCGGTGCACAACGCGCGGGTGCCGCCGGCGAGTTCCTGCCCGCGGCGGCGCGGGTCCTGGTCTCGCCCAGTGTGCGCTGCCGGGAGACGGCGGCCGCGCTGGGCCTCGACGGTGCCGAGGCGGAGGAGCTCGCGGGTCTCGATGTGGGCCGCTGGCGCGGTGCCGTGCTCGACGAGGTGGCCGCGCGCGAGCCGGAGGCGGTGGCCCGGTGGCTCGGTGATCCCGCGTCGGCGCCGCACGGCGGGGAGTCCGTGGAGGATGTGCGCGCTCGTGTGGCGCGGTGGCTGGAGGCGTGCCGGGACGTGGACGGCCGTACGCTCGCGGTGGTCGAGCCGGACGTCGTACGGGCCGTGGTGGTGCATGTCCTGGGCGCGCCCTCGTCGGCCTTCTGGCGGCTCGACGTACCGCCGCTGACGGCCACGACGGTCAGTGGGCGCGGCGGCCGGTGGAATCTGCGGCTCGGGGACCCGTTGGAGGGGGCCGAGGAGACACGGGCGGCGTCTCCTGGTGGGTCATGACGCGGTGTCGCGGTGCCGGCGCAGTAACGCCGCTATCGCGCAGCGCAGACAGGTGACGTCCGCTGCGTCGTCGTCCGCCCGCTCGCAGCCCTCGGGCGTGGCGGCGAGCAGTGTCTCCAGGTCGTCCAGGAGCCGCTCCGTCTGTCTCACCCGCTGGCCGAGGGCGCGTACCCGGGCGCTCTGGCCGCCGATCTGCCGTCGGCTCGCGATCAGTTGCTCATACTCCTCCAGGGTGAGGGCGACCGCCTCGCGGCCACCGAGGGTGATGCGGCGCGGCTGGGGCTGTCTGGCCACTCGGTCTCTCCGCTTCTGATCATCCGAGTCCTCGCTGCCGGGAAACGCGTGAGGGCCCCCGGATGGTTCCGCGGGCCCTCGCGTCGTGTCGGTCGGCTCGGTTCGCCGTGCCGGTCAGCTCACTAGGAGGCGGCTACGGCCGCGCTGCCGGACAGCGTGGCGGGCTTGGGGTTCAGCAGCCGCTGCGCCAGTTCGCCGAAGACAAGACCGAAGGCTCCCCACAGCGTGACCTGGATGGCCAGGGCGGAGAGGCGGAACCGCCACAGCACGGCGGCCGGGAAGTCCGACGGCACCTCGTTGACGACGGGCAGGAAGGCGAACGCCAGGCCGATGGCGACGCCGAAGGCGGCCACCGCGGCGACGGTGGCCCACCAGGCGCCCAGCTTCGGGGCGAGTCGCTTGCCCAGCAGGGTGGCGGCGATCGCGAGAAGCAGGCTGAGCACCATCATCAGGAAGTACAGGGTGGTCCGCTTGCCGATGGTGTCGGGGTTGCCGACGGCGGGCGGGTTGGCCGGGTACTTCAGGAACGGCACGACATAGACCGCGAGCAGCGCGCAGCCGGACAGCAGCAGCGCGGTCGCGCGCGGGGTGAAGCGGCCGACGCGGCCGAGCGCGAAGCAGTAGGCGAGGGCGGCGATGCCGCCGAAGGCGACCCCGTAGATCAGGACCCCGGTGGCCAGGCCCGCGGTGGACTGCAGGCCGCGGGAGACGATTTCGACCTCGTGCTCGTGCGCGGGGGCGTGCGCCTCCTCGAAGCCGATCGCCTTGTCGACGTTCGGCTCGCCGAGGAGGTAGGCGACGACCAGGGCGAGCAGACCGGCAGCGAGTCCGGCGAGCATCCCCCGCACGAGCAGGTTTCTCACAGTTGCGGAGTTCATGGGTGTGCGGCGTCCCTCGCGTCAGTGGCAGGGGAAGCCGAGGAGGTGGCGGGCGTCGTGCACCCACTCGTGGACGTCCTCGCCGGAGACGACGGAGGTGGCGCCCTGCTCGGCGCCGACGAAGTACAGCAGGACCAGCATCAGGATGCCGAAGAAGACCGCCCAGGGAAGGATGTCCTTCAGCGGCAGCTTGGTGGGGACGACGGGGGTGGTGGCTGTCGGCGGGACGGCGTGATGCGCCATGGCGGGGCCTCCTCGGGGAGTTCGCGTCCCCGCTCGGTGCTGCGACAGGACGACGGCCCACGGGTCTGACTCACGGGGCCGCTGACGCGGGCCTCGTTCACAGTGGCGCGACCGTGCCGGATTCCCACCGGCTTCCGTGTCGCCGTCGTCGATTTCTTCAGCGACCGTAACCCTCGGCCGGTGCCGGACCAAGACGACACCGGCCTTCGGGAGCGTGCTCTTACCCGATGTTTACCGGTGGCGGAACTCGGGCGGCCGTTTGTCGGCGAAGGCGGCCATGCCCTCCTTCTGGTCGGCGGTGGCGAACACCGCGTGGAACAGGCGGCGTTCGAAGCGGACACCTTCGGTGAGTGTCGTCTCGAAGGCCCGGCCGACGGCTTCCTTGGCCATCATCGCCACCGGCAGGGACATCCCGGCGACGGTCTCGGCGACGGCCAGGGCCTCGCCGATCAGCTCGTCGGCCGGCACCACCCGGGAGACGAGCCCGGCGCGTTCCGCTTCGGCGGCGTCCATGGTGCGCCCGGTCAGGCACAGCTCCATGGCCTTGGCCTTGCCGACCGCCCGGGTCAGCCGCTGGGAGCCGCCGATCCCCGGGATCACGCCGAGCTTGATCTCCGGCTGGCCGAAGACGGCGGTGTCGGCGGCGAGCAGGATGTCGCAGAGCATGGCCAGTTCGCAGCCGCCGCCGAGCGCGTATCCGGAAACGGCGGCGACGGTCGGTGTGCGCAGCTGTCCGAGCCGGTCCCAGGCCGCGAACCAGTCGGAGAGATACATGTCCAGGTAGCCCTGGGGCTGCATCTCCTTGATGTCGGCCCCGGCCGCGAACGCCTTCGCCGAGCCGGTGATGACGACGCAGCCGCAGTCCGGGTCCCGGTCCAGGGCCTCGGTGGCGGCCACGACCTCGTTCATCACCTGGAGGTTCAGGGCGTTGAGGGCCTTCGGGCGGTTGAGGGTGAGCAGGGCGGTGCGGCCCTTGCGCTCGACAAGGATCGTCTCGTAGTCGGTGGTCATGTCCGCGGTCACGTGGGGTCTCCGCTCCGGTCCCTGATGGTTCGTACGATGCCCGAGAAGTCCTCCGTGGCACCGACCCGCTCCGCGTACGCCGCGTACAGTTCGGCCGCGCGCAGACCGAGTTCTGCGTCCACGCCCCCGGCGCGGACCGCGTTGGCGGCCAGGCCCAGGTCCTTGGCCATCAGGGCGGCGGCGAAGCCCGGCCGGTAGTCGCGGCCCGCGGGACTGCCCGGGACGGGGCCGGGGACGGGGCAGTTGACGCTGAGCGCCCAGCACTGTCCGGAGGCCGTGGAGGCCACGTCGAACAGGGCCTGGTGGGACAGGCCGAGGCTCTCACCGAGGACGAAGGCCTCGCTGACGGCGATCATGGAGACGCCGAGAATCATGTTGTTGCAGATCTTGGCGGCCTGTCCGGCGCCCGCCTCTCCGCAGTGCACGGCCTTCTTCCCCATGGCTTCCAGCAGGGGCAGCGCCTCGGCGAACTCGGTCTCTCCGCCGCCGGCCATGAAGGTCAGCGTGGCGGCCTCGGCGCCGACGACCCCGCCGGAGACCGGCGCGTCCAGGGCGCGCATGCCCGCGGCGACCGCGCGCTCGTGGGCGGTGCGGGCGTCGGCGACGTCGATGGTGGAGCAGTCGACGAAGAGGGTGCCGGGCCGGGCGGCGGGGAGGATGTCGTCGTAGACGCCCAGGACGTGGCGTCCGGCGGGCAGCATGGTGAGGACGAGGTCGGCGTCCGCGACGGCGTCCACGGCGGAGGCGGCCTGCTCCAGCTCCGGCCCGGGCGTGACGGCGAGGTCGTAGCCCCGCACCCGGTGTCCGGCCTTCACCAGGTTGACGGCCATGGGGCCGCCCATGTTCCCGAGTCCGATGAACGCGACGGTCCTGCTCACCAGGCGACCTCCTCGGTCGTGCCGGATCCGGCGAGCCCGAGTTCGCGCTCGCCCAGGGGTGCGAAGAAGCGCTCCACGTCGGCGTCGGTGACCTCGTCGAGCGTCGCCGGTGACCAGCGTGGGTTTCGGTCCTTGTCGATGACCTGGGCGCGGATGCCCTCGACCAGGTCGGGTGCGCTCAGCGCCGCGCAGGAGACCCGGTACTCCTGCTCCAGCACCCGCTCCAGCGGGCCGAGCCGGCCGGCGCGGCGCAGGGCGGTGAGGGTGACCTTGAGCGCGGTGGGCGACTTGGCCAGCAGGGTCTCGGCGGTCTCCTTGGCCGCCGGGTCGCCGTGCGCGAGCAGCCGCTGGACGATCTCCTCGACGGTGTCGGAGGCGAAGCAGGAGTCGATCCACTCCCGCCGCCCGGCCAGTTCCCCTTCCGGCGCGGGCCTCACATGCCGGTCCAGGGCTTCCCGTACGGGCAGGCCGGCGAGGTCGTCGACGAACCGCTCCAGCGCCTCGGACGGGACGTAGTGGTCGGCGAGCCCGCACAGCAGGGCGTCCCCGGCGCCGATCTGCGCGCCCGTCAGGGCGAGGTGGGTGCCGAGTTCGCCCGGGGCGAGGGCGAGGAGGTAGGTGCCGCCGACGTCCGGGACGAAGCCGATGCCGGTCTCGGGCATGGCGATCCTCGACCGCTCGGTGACGATCCGGACGCTGCCGTGCGCGGAGACGCCGACGCCGCCGCCCATGACGATGCCGTCCATGACGGCGACGTAGGGCTTGGGGTAGCGGGCGATACGGGCGTTGAGGTGGTACTCGTCGCGCCAGAACGCGCCCGAGGCGGAGCCGTCCCCGTCGCGGGCGTCGTCGTGGATGCCGCGGATGTCGCCGCCCGCGCACAGGCCGCGCTCCCCCGCGCCGGTGATGACGACGGTCTCGACGGCCGGGTCCCGTTCCCATTCGGTCAGGGCCTCGTCGATGCGGCGCACCATGCCGTGGGTGAGGGCGTTGAGGGCCTTGGGCCGGTCGAGGACGATGTGGGCGGCCCGGCCCGTCGTACGGAAGAGGACGTCGGTCATCCGAGTGCCTCCGTCAGGCCGCGGGCCACGATGACGCGCATGATCTCGTTGGTTCCTTCCAGGATCTGGTGGACTCGCAGGTCACGGACGATCTTCTCGATGCCGTACTCGCTGAGGTACCCGTACCCCCCATGCAGTTGGAGGGCGCGGTCGGCCACCGAGTACCCGGTGTCGGTGGCGAAGCGCTTGGCCATCGCGCACAGGTACGGCGCCTGCGGGTCGCCGACGTCGAGCGCGTGGGCGGCCTGCTGGACGAGGGCGCGGGCGGCGGCGAGTTCGGTGGCCATGTCGGCGAGCCGGAAGCGCAGTGCCTGCGCGTCGAGCAGCCGCTGCCCGAACGCCTCACGGTCGGCGAGGTGGGCGAGGCTGCGGTCGAGGGCGCTGCGGGCGCCGCCGAGCGAGCAGGCGGCGATGCCGAGCCGTCCGCCGTTGAGGCCGTTCATCGCGATGCGGAAGCCCTGCCCCTCGCGGCCGAGGAGCCGGTCGGCGGGCAGCCGGACGCTGTCCAGGACGACCTGGCGGGTCGGCTGGGCGTTCCAGCCCATCTTCCGTTCGTTGGCGCCGAAGGTGACGCCGGGGTCGTCCTTGTCGACGATGAACGCGGAGACGCCGTCGGGCCCGTCGCCGCCGGTGCGGGCCATGACGATGTACAGCTGGGAGGCCCCGGCTCCGGAGATGAACTGCTTGACGCCGGTGAGGATCCAGTGGTCGCCGTCCCGGACGGCCCGGGTGGTGAGGGCGGCGGCGTCCGAGCCCGCGCCGGGTTCGGTCAGGCAGTAGCTGGCGAGGTCCTCCATGGCGCACAGCCGGGGCAGCCGGCGTTCGCGCTGGGCGGCGTCGCCGTACCGGTCGATCATCCAGGCGACCATGTTGTGGATGGAGAGGTACCCGGCGATGGACGGGCAGCCGGAGGCGAGGGACTCGAAGACGAGGACACCGTCGGCGCGGGTCAGGCCCGAACCGCCCGACTCCTCACCGACGTAGACGCCGCCGAGCCCCAGTCCGGCCGCCTTGCGCAGGACGTCGACGGGGAAGTGCTTGTCGCGGTCCCAGTCGAGGGCGTGCGGGGCGAGGTGGTCCTGGGCGAAGTCGAGGGTGGTCTCGACGAGGGCCTGCTGGTCCTCGGTGAGCAGGGTGCTGGTCATGGTCGCTCAGCCCATCGTGGGGATCGTGAAGCTCGCGCCTTCGCGCAGCCCGGCGGGCCACCGCGAGGTGACCGTCTTCGTACGGGTGTAGAAGCGGATGGCGTCGGGGCCGTGCTGGTTGAGGTCGCCGAAGCCGGAGCGCTTCCAGCCGCCGAAGGTGTGATAGGCGACCGGCACCGGGATGGGCACGTTGACGCCGACCATGCCGGTGTTGACCCGCCGGGTGAAGTCGCGGGCGGTGTCCCCGTCGCGGGTGAAGATGGCGACGCCGTTGCCGTAGAGGTGCTCGCTGGGCAGGCGCAGGGCCTCCTCGTAGTCGGCGGCGCGTACGACGGAGAGGACCGGGCCGAAGATCTCCTCCTGGTAGACGCGCATCGCCGGGGTGACCCGGTCGAAGAGGGAGGCGCCGGCGAAGAAGCCGTTCTCGTGTCCGGGCAGGACGAAGTCCCTTCCGTCCACGACGAGTTCCGCGCCTTCCTCCACACCGAGATCGACGTAGGAGCGCACGCGGTCGACGGCGTCCTGGCCGACCAGCGGCCCGAAGTCGGCCTCCGGGTCGTCGCTGCGGCCGATGCGCAGGCTGCCGATGCGTTCCTTCAAGCGGGCCACCAGCGCGTCGGCGGTGTCCTCTCCGACCGGGACGGCGACGGAGATCGCCATGCACCGCTCCCCCGCCGAGCCGTAGCCCGCGCCGATGAGGGCGTCCACGGCCTGGTCGAGGTCGGCGTCCGGCATCACGATCATGTGGTTCTTGGCGCCGCCGAAGCACTGGGCGCGCTTGCCGTGGGCGGCGGCGGTGGCGTAGACGTGCGCGGCGATCGGCGTGGAGCCGACGAAGCCGAGGGCCTCGACCCGGGGGTCCTCGAGCAGGGTGTCGACGGCTTCCCGGGCGCCGTTGACGACGTTGAGGACGCCGGGCGGCAGACCGGCCTCCAGGAACAGTTCGGCGAGGCGCAGCGGGACGGACGGGTCGCGCTCGGACGGCTTGAGGATGAAGGCGTTTCCGCAGGCGAGGGCGGGTGCGGCCTTCCACAGGGGGATCATCGCCGGGAAGTTGAAGGGCGTGATCCCGGCGACGACACCGAGGGGCGCGCGCAGGGAGTGGACGTCGATGCCGGTGCCGGCGTTGTCGGTGAACTCGCCTTTGAGAAGGTGCGGGATTCCTGCCGCGAACTCGACGACCTCAAGCCCGCGCTGGAGGTCTCCGTGGGCGTCCGCGATGGTCTTGCCGTGCTCGCAGGACAGCAGCCGGGCCAGCGAGTCCTTCTCCTCCTCGACGAGTTGCAGGAACCTCATGAACACCCGGGCGCGGCGCTGCGGGTTCCACTCGGCCCACTCGCGTTGCGCGTGCGCGGCGTCGGCGATCACCGCCTCGGTCTCGGCCCGGCTCGCGAGGGGCACATGGGCCTGGACCTCGCCGGTGTTGGGGTCGTACACATCGCCGTACGTCCCCGAGGTTCCCGGGGTGTGCTTGCCGCCGACGAAATGGGTCAACTCACGGACGGGGGCGTGGTCTTGTACGCGGACCATCGGTGCCTGCTCTCTCGTCAGGTGGTCCGGGACGGCGCGCGGGTCCGTCGCACACGGACGCGGTGGCGTGCGGGTGCGGGGGCTGCGCGAGATCGCGTATGGCGAGGACCGTCAGAGGGTGACGGCCGGGCGCTGGACGATCCGTCGGGCACGACGGACGCGTCGGGCGGGTCCTCCGGGGTCGTGGGTGCACACCGGTGCCATGCGTGTCAGCTCCATCCTCGTGGACAACACGGAACATCCCACGGCCGGTATCCTGACTCCCGGATCAGCACACGCCGTCCGCCTTCCCGACATCCAGCTCGTCAGTGGCGTCCTGCTCGACGGCGTACTCCCCGGTCACAGTGGCGGGACCGTGCCGGATTCACACCGGCTTCCCTGCACCGCGGGCTTACACCGCGACTATATAGTTGGACGTCCTAGTAAATCCATCCCCCATCAGTGCGTGACGGACATCACACCTTGCATTCCGTCGTCCTCAGGTCATCATATGACCTGATCTCCCGGCGGGCTGGTTGATGCGACCTGCCTCCGGACAGCACGGCACGGCAAGGATGGGCAGGGCATGAGCGACCGGAACGAGCCCGCGCGACCGCGGGTGGGCGTGGTGGGTCTAGGAGCCATGGGCCTCGGGATGGCCCGGAGCCTGCGGGCGGCCGGGTACGACGTCGGCGTCCACGATCTGCGGCCGGAGACGGCCGCGGACTTCGCCCGCGAGGGCGGGACGGCGTTCGGGACCTGTGGCGAGCTGGCAGCCTCGGTGGACGTCCTGGTCGGCGTGGTGGTCAACGCCGCGCAGGTCGAGGCCGTGCTGTTCGGTGCCGAGGGCGCGGCCGGCCGGCTCCGCCCCGGCTCCGTCTTCGTCATGTGCTCCACGGTCGATCCGGGCTGGTCCGCCGCGATCGAAGGCCGCCTGGCCGAGCGGGGCGTGCTCTACCTGGACGCTCCCATCTCCGGCGGCGCCGCCCGCGCGGCGGCCGGTGAACTCACCATGATGACGTCCGGCTCCACCGAGGCGTACTCGCTCGCCGACCCGGTGCTCGAGGCCATGAGCAGCACCGTCTACCGCCTGGGAGAGCGCGCCGGGCTCGGCTCGAAGGTCAAGATCGTCAACCAGCTGCTCGCGGGCGTGCACATCGCCGCCGCGGCCGAGGCGATGGCCCTCGGCATCAAGGCGGGCGTCCCCGCCGAGGCGCTCTACGAGGTCATCACGCACAGCGCCGGCAACTCCTGGATGTTCGAGAACCGTATGGCCCATGTGCTCGACGGCGACTACACGCCCCTCTCGGCCGTCGACATCTTCGTCAAGGACCTCGGGCTGGTGCTGGACTCCGCGAGGCCGGAACGCTTCCCGCTCCCCCTCGCCGCCACCGCCCACCAGATGTTCCTCCAGGCGTCGGCGTCCGGACTGGGTGCCGAGGACGACAGCGCGGTCATCAAGATCTTCCCGGGGGTCGACCTGCCCAAGCCGGTGGAGGCCTGACATGTCAATCCGTCTCGGATGCATCGCCGACGACTTCACCGGCGCCACGGACCTCGCCAACAATCTGGTGCGCGCGGGCATGCGCGTGGTCCAGCTGATCGACACACCACCGGCCGACGCCGAGCAGGCGATCGACGCGGACGCCGTGGTCATCGCCCTCAAGTCGCGGACCGTCCCGGCCGCCGACGCCGTCGAGGCGTCGCTGCGGGCACTGGCGTGGCTGCGGTCCCTGGGCGCCGAGCAGGTCTACTTCAAGTACTGCTCCACCTTCGACTCGACCCCGGCCGGGAACATCGGGCCGGTGACCGAGGCCCTGATGGACGCGCTGGGCACCGACTTCACGGTCGCGACGCCGGCGTTCCCCGACAACGGGCGCACGATCTTCAAGGGGCATCTCTTCGTCGGCGACGTGCTGCTCAGCGACAGCGGCATGCGCCACCACCCGCTCACGCCGATGACCGACTCCAATCTGGTCTCCGTGCTCGGCGCGCAGACCACGCGGGAGGTCGGCCTAGTCGACCACACGGTGGTCGCCGACGGCGTCGAGGCGATCCGGGCCCGCGTCGACGCCCTGCGCGAGGACGGCTTCGGGCTCGCCATCGTCGACGCCGTCTCCAATGACGACCTGGTGCGTCTGGGCGCGGCGGTCCAGGGGTTCCCGCTGGTGACCGCGGGCTCGGGGCTGGCGATCGGCCTGCCCGCGAACTGGGGGTTCGAGCCGTCCCGCGCCGCCGCGCAGCTGCCGCCTCCCGCCGGCCACCGAGCGATCGTCTCGGGGTCGGTCTCCACAGCGACCAACCGTCAGGTCCTGGAATACCTGAGCACAGGCCGGCCCGCCTTCAGCGTGGACCCGCTGCGCGTGGCCGCCAGCGAGGACGTGGTCGAACAGGCCCTGGCCTTCGCCGAATCGCATCTGGACGACGGTCCTGTGCTCGTCTACTCCACCGAGTCCGCCGACACCGTCCGTACCGTGCAGGGCCGGCTCGGAGCCGCCGAGGCCGGTGAGCTGGTGGAACGGACGCTGGCCCGCATCGCCCAGGGGCTCGTGGCCCGTGGCGTGCGCCGGCTCGTCGTCGCGGGAGGTGAGACCTCGGGGGCGGTCGTCCAGGCGCTCGGTGTCACCGGGCTCCGGATCGGGCCGCAGATCGACCCCGGTGTGCCCTGGTGCGCCGCGGCACTGCCCGACGGGGAGACGCTCCACATCACGCTCAAGTCCGGCAACTTCGGCGGCCCCGACTTCTTCACCCGCTCCTTCGCACTCCTGGACGAGGAGGCAGCATGACCCCGCAGCCGAGCACCGCCGCCCAGGCAGCGCAGGACGAGGCGGTCGACCACGCCCGCCGCGAGATCGTCCGCGTCGGCACCAGCCTGTTCGCCCGGGGCTACGTCCATGCCAGCGCGGG
This sequence comes from Streptomyces sp. CRCS-T-1, assembly GCF_024442335.1. NCBI lineage: Bacteria > Bacillati > Actinomycetota > Actinomycetes > Kitasatosporales > Streptomycetaceae > Streptomyces > Streptomyces sp. CRCS-T-1. The sequence continues at coordinate 222,333 of NZ_CP101651.1, forward strand.
CAACATCAGTGCCAAGGTGGGCGACGACCATCTGATCACGCCCACCGACGCCGCCCTGGGATTCCTCGAACCCGGCCGCCTGGCACTGGTCGACGCCCGGGGCGAGCAGATCGCGGGCGACCGTGCCAGCAAGACCCTTACGCTCCATCGGCGCATCTGTGCCGCCGACCCCACGGCCCGGTTCGTCGTCCACACCCACTCCACGCACCTGGTCGCGCTCACCCTGGCCGGGGTGTGGAGCGCCGCGGACGTGCTGCCGCCGATCACGCCCTACTACGTGATGAAGGTCGGGCACGTGCCGCTCATCCCCTACCACCGGCCCGGCGACCCCCGCGTAGCCGACCTGGTGACCGCCCTCATCGCCGACCACGCAGCGAGCCGAACGCCCATCAGGGCGGTGCTGCTGGACCGGCTGGGCCCCGTGGTCTGGGGCCCCGACGCGGCCACCGCACTCGCCGTCCTCGAAGAACTCGAGGAGACGGCACGTCTCTGGCTCCTGACCGACCGTCGCCCCGAGCCGCTCCCCCCTCACGCGCTCGATGAACTGAGGTCCACGTTCAACGCCGCGTGGTGACCCGCCTCTCCCCTGCCGGAGAATTCCCCTGAGCCGCTCAAAGGATCTCCATGTCCATGCCTATATCGGCGTCCCAAGTCTCCGACGTCGCCCGTGAGAACGCCGTCTTCCGCAAGGTCGTACGACGTATCGTCCCCTTCCTCGTCCTCTGTTACGTCGTCTCCTACCTGGACCGGGTCAACGTCGGCTTCGCGAAGCTGCAGATGTCCGACGACCTGGGATTCAGCGAGGCGGCGTACGGCCTCGGCGCCGGGCTGTTCTTCATCGGCTACTTCCTCTTCGAGGTGCCGTCGAACCTGATGCTGCAGCGCGTCGGCGCCCGCACCTGGATCGCCCGGATCATGATCAGCTGGGGCGTCGTCTCGGCGGCGTTCATGTTCGTCCACAACGAGGCGACGTTCTACGTCCTGAGGTTCCTTCTCGGTGCCGCCGAGGCCGGGTTCTATCCGGGGGTGATCCTGTACTGCACGTACTGGTTCCCGTCGCAGCGTCGTGCCCGGGTGATCGCGATGTTCATGTCCGCCATCCCGGTGGCCGGCATCTTCGGCAACCCGCTGTCCGGCTGGATCATGGACCGGTTCCAGGGGGTGAACGGCTGGCAGGGCTGGCAGTGGATGTTCCTGCTGGAGGCGATCCCCGCCCTCCTGATCGGCGTGGCCACGCTGTTCTACCTCGACAACAGCGTGCGCGACGCGAAGTGGCTCACCGACGAGGAGAAGGACGTCGTCGAGCGGGCGGTCGCCGAGGACGCCGCGCACCAGACCGTGCACGGCCGGGTCTGGGACGCCTTCCGCGAGCCGAAGGTGTGGCTGATGTGCTTCATCTACTTCTGCTTCGTGATGGGCCAGTACGCCCTGACGTTCTGGATGCCGACATTCATCGAGTCCACCGGCATCGAGGGCAATCTCGCGATCGGGGTGCTCAGCGCGGTGCCGTTCCTGGCCGCACTCGTCACGATGAACCTGTTCGGACGTTCGGCGGACAAGCGCCGCGAACGCCGCTGGCACCTGGTCGTCCCGAGCCTCATGGGCGCCGTCGGCTTCTCGCTGGCGGCCGGCTGGGCCGGGTCCACCGCGCTGTCCCTGGTCGCGCTGTCCGTCGCCGCGGCCGGTGTGCTGACCTGCTCGCCGCTGTTCTGGTCGCTCCCCACCGCGTTCCTCGGCGGTACGGCGGCCGCGGTCGGCCTCGCCGTGATCAACTCGGTCGGCAACCTCGCCGGCTTCGTCAGTCCCTACATGATCGGCGCGTTGAAGGACGCCACCGGCTCGACATCGCTCCCGATGTACGTCCTGGCGCTCAGCCTCGTCGTCGGCGCCGCCGCGGTGCTCACCACCGACAAGAAGACCGTCAACCGCTGACCGGTCCCTCCCGGTCGCCTCACAGGAGCCAGCATGCCGAGGTTCGCAGCGAACCTGTCCATGATGTATCCCGAGCACGACTTCCCCGACCGCTTCGCCGCGGCCTCGGCGGACGGCTTCAACGCCGTCGAATATCTCTTCCCCTACGCCTACGACAGCACGGAGTTGCGGCTCCGGCTCGACGACCACGGCCTCGCGCAGGTGCTCTTCAACGCGCCTCCCGGGGCCTGGGAGTCCGGAGAGCGCGGGATCGCGGCGCTGCCCGGGCGCGAGGCCGAGTTCCGCTCCGGGATCGCCCGGGCGCTCGAGTACGCCGCCGCACTGGACTGCCCGCGGCTGCACGTGATGGCGGGTCTCGTGCCGCCGGACTTGACTCCGAAGGAGCGGGCCGAGCACCGCGACACCTACCTGGCCAATCTGGAATGGGCGGCGGAGCAGGCCGCCGGGTCGGAGGTCGACATCCTGGTGGAGCCGATCAACGGCCGCGACATGCCGGGCTACTTCCTGTCCCGGCAGGCGGAGGCCCACGCGGTGGTACGGGAGGTGGGCGCCCCCAATCTCAAGGTCCAACTCGACCTGTACCACTGCCAGATCGTCGAAGGCGATCTCACGACGACGCTGCGCCGCGACCTGCCGACCGGCCGGGTCGGTCATCTGCAGATCGCCGGTGTGCCGGACCGTCACGAGCCGGACAGCGGCGAGCTCGACATCCGGCATCTGTTCGGCGTCGTCGACGACCTGGGCTTCGACGGGTGGATCGGCTGCGAGTACATCCCCCGGGCCGGCACGAGCGAGGGCCTCGGCTGGCTGAACCACTACCGAGGAGACAGCGCATGAGGATCGTCATCACGGGCGGCTTCGGCTTTCTGGGACGCGAGATCACCGACACCCTGCTGAGGTCCCGGACGCTCGGTGGTGCGCCGATCGACCGACTGGTGCTCACCGACCGCTTCGTTCCGGCCGAGGCTCCGCAGGCGGCCGATCCCCTGGTGGAGGTCGTACGGGGCGACCTGGTCGAGTGTCTCGACGAGGTGTTCGCGGAGCCGGTGGACGTGCTGATCCACCTCGCCGCCGCCGTCTCGGCCGAGTGCGAGGCCGACTTCGACCTCGGGATGAGCGCCAACCTGGACACCACCCGAGCCCTCCTCGAAGCCGCCCGGGCCCAGTCGGCCTCCGGGGGGCCGACGCCGCGCCTGGTGTTCTCCAGCAGCGTCGCGGTCTACGGTTCCGACCCGGTACTGCCGCTCCCGCCGGTGGTCAGCGAGTCGACCCTGCCCACGCCCCGGTCGAGCTACGGGATCCAGAAGCTCGTCTGCGAGCAGCTCGTCGCGGACTACACGCGCCGGGGCTTCATCGACGGGCGCGTGGCCCGGCTGATGACCGTGTCCGTACGCCCCGGCAAGCCGAACGCCGCCGCCTCCGGCTTTCTGTCGGGCATTGTCCGCGAGCCGCTCGCGGGCCTCCCCGCGATCTGCCCCGTACGCCCCGACCTGCGGGTGGCCCTGGCGTCACCGCGGCGCACGGTCGAGGGCATCCTCCGCATCGCCGAAGCCGAGCGCGGCAGCGGGGAGGGCAGGCTCGACGGCGGGCTGCCCGTCAACCTCCCCGCCCTCACGGTCACGGTCGCCGAGATGCTGGCAACGCTGCGGCGCGTGGCAGGCGACGCCGCGGCCGATCTGGTGACCGTCGCGCCCGATCCCGACATCGAGGCCGTCGTGGGGTCGTGGCCCTCCGTCTTCGACAACACGCGCGCCGCCGCGCTCGGACTGGGGCCCGATCCGAGCTTCGAATCGGTGGTGCGGGACTATCTCGCCGACCACCCCGAAGCGGTCCTGGTCAAGGCGTAGTGGACAGCGGGACGACCAGACCCGGCCTATAGACTGAAAACCATGTTTTCCAAGGTAAGCGGTCCCGTCCGGCTCGCGGATCAGGTCGCCGCGACCCTCTCGGAGGAGATCGAGTCGGGGCGGCTGGCCGAGGGCGACCGACTGCCGACCGAGGTCGAGCTGGTCAGGCAGTTGGGCGTCAGCCGCACGGTGGTGCGCGAGGCCCTGTCGCGGCTGCGCAACGCGGGTCTGATCGAACCGCGCCAGGGCATCGGTGTGTTCGTCCTGCCGCGGCGCACCCGGCCGCTCGACCTGGAGGCCGCCGACACCAAGGCGAAGGTGCTCCAGATCGTGGAGGTGCGCCGTGCCATGGAGGGTGAGGCGGCCCATATCGCGGCCACCCGGGCCACGCCCCTCGACCTGGCGCGGATGCGTCAGGCCCTGGACGCGATCGACTCGGCGGTGGCGGCCGGTGGCGACGGCGTGGACGAGGACCTCGCCTTCCACCGGTCCATCGCCGAGTCGACCGGGAACACGGTGATGGTCTCGACCCTGCGGTACCTGGGCGATGTGTCGCGCAGCGGTATCCGCGTCACACGGGCGAACGAGGCACGCCGGAACGACTTCATCGAAGCCGTCCGGGCGGAGCACCACGCCATCCTCGCCGCCATCGAGGCCCGCGACCCCGAGGCGGCGCGCACGGCCGCACGCCTCCACATGAACCACGCCGCCGCCCGCCTCCAGGACGCGGACGACGGTTTCTGGACCGACGCCGAGGACATCGAGGTGGATCTCGACGCCGCTCCCTGACGTGCTCGTACGGCCGGTGGGCCGGGTCAGGGGGCTTCGTGGCCGGAGATGCCGCGGAGGATCTCCTCGGTGTGCTGTCCCAGCAGGGGCGGCGGCAGCAGGTACCGGGCGGGTGTCGCGCTCAGTGCGACAGGGTGCGCGACCTGGCGGGAGGGCCGGTCTCCTTCAGTGCCGGAGGCGTCGGCGGGGAGGTCGACGATGCCCGGGAGGCCGAGTTCGTGGGCGAAGCCGAACGCCTCGTCCAGGTTGTTGACCGGGCCGGCCGGTACTCCGGCGGCCAGCAGGACCGCCGACCAGTGGTCCGCGCCGTCGGTGCTCAGCAGCCGGGTGAGGATCTCCTTCAGTTCGGTGCGGTGGGCGACGCGGTCGGCGTTGGTCCGGAAGCGGTCGTCGAGGGCTAGACCGGGTTCGCCGGCGACCTCGGCGAGGGCCGCGAACTGCTTGTCGTTGCCCACGGCGAGGGCGAGCGGACGGTCGGCGGTCGGGAAGGTCTCGTAGGGGGCGATGCTCGGATGGGCGTTGCCCATCCGGCCCGGGACCACGCCGGCGACGGCGAACGCCGAGGCCTGGTTGACCATGGCCGACAGCAGGGAGCTGAGCAGGTTCACCTCCACGAGCTGCCCCTCGCCGGTGGTGTCCCGGTGCCGGAGGGCGGCGAGGATGCCGAGCGAGGCGTGCAGCCCGGTGATCACGTCCACGAGGGCCACACCGGCCTTCACCGGCTCCCCGTGCGCCTCCCCGGTCACGCTCATCAGGCCTCCGGCGGCCTGTACGAGCAGGTCGTATCCGGGGATCGACGCGCCCGGGCCGCTGCCGAAGCCGCTGATCGAGCAGTAGATCAGCTCCGGGCGCCGGGCACGGAGTTCGTCGTGGCCGAGGCCCAGCCGCTCCATCGTGCCGGGCCGGAAGTTCTCCACGACCACGTCGCACTCGGCGACCAGGGCCCGCGCCTGTTCGCGGCCGGTGTCCGTGGCCAGGTCCAGGGTGACCGACCTCTTGTTCCGGTTCACGCTCAGGTAGTAGGTCGACGTACCGTCGTGGTCCGCCGGAGGCCGCCAGGCCCGGGTGTCGTCCCCGGTGCCCGGCCGCTCGATCTTGACCACGTCGGCGCCCAGGTCGGCGAGGAGCATGGTGGCGTAGGGTCCCGCGAGAACCCGGGAGAAGTCGGCGATGCGCACGCCACCCAGTGCGCCCCGTCCGTCCGGCCTGTTGTCCTGGGTGCTCACGCACCCTCCTCTCTGGTCATCCCGCCCGGCCATGCGGAGCGGGTTGCCCGGCCCTGCCCGTGACTACGATCGGAGGCCTGTGAGCAGACCACCGACGCCTGTGAGAGAGCAAGTTTCCTGATGGACCTGGCCACCCGCCGACGCCGAACCGCGCTGTTCCTCTTCTTTCTCATACCCGGCCTGTCGATCTCCTCGTGGGTCACCCGGACGCCCGACATCCGGGACCAACTCGATGTCTCGACGGCGCAGATGGGCATCGTCCTGTTCGGGCTGTCCGTCGGCTCGATGATCGGCATTCTCGGTTCGGGAACGCTCGTGGCGAGGTTCGGCACCCGGCCCGTCATGGGCGTCGCGACGGTGCTGATCATCGCGAGCATGGCCGTCATCGGCGGCGGGACGATGCTCTCCTCCGCCCCCGCGACCACCGCCGGGCTGTTCCTCTTCGGGGCCGGTATGGGCGGTGGGGAGGTGGCGATCAACATCGACGGTGCCGATGTCGAGCGGATCACGGGGCGGACGGTCCTGCCCACGCTCCATGGGTTCTTCAGCCTGGGCACCGTCGTGGGGGCCGCGTTCGGCATTCTGTGCACCGCTGTCTCCTGGCCTGTGCAGTGGCATCTGACCGGTATGGCCGCCGTCACGGCGGTCATGTTCGCCTACGCCTTCCGCGCCATTCCCCACGCCGTCGGCAAGACCCGGGGCGACGGCGGCTCACGGCCCGACGCGGGGGCCGCGCCGGCCGAGTCGCGGGTCTGGAAGGACCCGCGACTGCTGCTGATCGGCGGTGTCATCCTGGCCATGGCACTGGCGGAGGGTTCCGCCAACGACTGGCTGCCCCTGCTCATGGTGGACGGCCACGGCATGGACCCCGCCCTGGGGTCGGCCGTCTACACGGGCTTCGCCGCCGCCATGACGATCGGCCGTTTCGCGGGCGGACTCCTCATCGACCGGATCGGCCGCGCCCCCGTCGTCCGGGCCAGTGCCGTCTGCGCGACGCTGGGCATCTCCGTCGTCGTCTTCGCCGACTCGGCCGTCCTCGCGGGGGCCGCCGTTCTTCTCTGGGGCCTGGGAGCCTCGCTCGGCTTCCCGGTCACCCTCTCGGCGGCCGGTGACTCCGGGCCCGACTCGGCCGCGCGCGTCAGCCTGGTGGCGATGATCGGCTACGTCGCGTTCCTCGTCGGGCCCCCGTGTCTCGGTTTCCTCGGCGAGCACTACGGGCTGCGCGTCGCCATGGTCGTCGTCCTCGCCTTCACCGCCGTGGCGATCGTCCTCGCGCCCGCCGTCGGCAAACGCTCCACCACGGCCTCACCGGCCACCGAGCCGGCGGCACGGCCGTGAGCGCGTGAAGGCGGCGGGCCTCACCGGTCCTGTGACAGGGAGAGGAGTTCCGCGAAGAGCCCTCCGGCGTTCGCCAGTTCCTCGTACGTGCCCTGCTCGATGACCCGGCCCTGGTCCATGACGAGGATGCGGTCGGCGAGCCTGGTGTTCTCGAGTTGGTGGGTGACGACGATCGTCATGCGCTCGGCGGCGACGCGCTTGATCTCCAGGAAGATGGCGTGCTCACCACGGGCGTCCATCTGCGAGGTCGGTTCGTCCAGGATCAGCAGCGGGGTCCGCCGGTAGAGGACGCGGCCGCACGCGAGGCGCTGCCACTGCCCGCCGGACAACTCGGCGCCGCCCCACAGCTCCTTGGCGAGCAGGGTGTCGAGCCCCTCGGGCAGTTTCTCGATCGCCTCGCGCATGCCGACGGCGTCGACGACGTCCCACACCGGTGCGTCGTCGTCCGTCCGAGGCTGGCCCAGGGTGATGTTCTCCCGGGCACGCAGGGGCCAGCAGGCGAAGTTCTGCGGGACGAGCGCGGTGCGGTCCCACACGGCGTCCTGATCGGCCTGGGCGAGGTCGATGTCGTCCCACAGGACACGGCCCTTGTCGGCGAGCAGGATGCCGGTGATGAGCTTCGTCAGAGTCGACTTGCCCGAGCCGTTCTCGCCCACGACGGCCAGGATCTCGCCGCGGCGCAGCGTGAGCGACACTCCCGCGACGGCGGGTTCCTCCTTGCCCGGGTAGTGGTACACGACCTCGTCGAGGCGGATCTGGTCCACGCGTTCCGGGATCGTCGATTCCCCGCGCCTGGGGGCGCGTTCCCGCGCCAGGTCGAGGAAGGAGCGCATGTCGGCGAGGTAGAGCGAGGTGTGGAACAGGGCGGCGCCGTGGATGACGAACTGGGACAGGGCGGCCAGTGTGGTCTGGACGGCGATCACAGCGGTGGCCGCGACGGGCAGGGCGATCCGGCCGGTGGCGGCCAGCCAGGCGAGGGTGGACCAGGTGCACAGCAGGAAGATGCCGCCCAGGGCGCCGGCGCCCAGGGTGATGTGCAGCATGCGCGGCGCGGCGGTCAGGGTGCGCTGGTCGATCCGGTCGGACAGGGCGCGGTACCAGTAGGTGAGGTAGCCGGTCATGCCGTTGGCGCGGACCTCGTCGCCGAAGCGGGAGTAGGTGGCCCACCAGCGCATCATGGAACGCACGTTGCGGTCGGCGAGGTTGAGGTAGTGGGTCTCGTAGTCGACGCGTGCGGACAGGACGGCTCCGGCGCCTGCCGGGAGAACGGCCAGCAGGAGCAGCGGAAGCAGCAGCGGGTGCAGGGTCGTGACCACGCCGCTCGCGGCCATCATGCGGATCAGGGCGGACATGAACCGCTGGGCGTCCTGCACCATCAGCCGGGTGCGGGTGACGCCGATCTCGGCGGCCTCCTGCCGGTCGGCGAATCCGTCCTCGCCGTAGGCGCTCGACTCCACGCGGCACACGGCGGTCACGAGCGCGATGTCCGCCTCGGTCATCAGCAGCGGGGTGATCCTGCCGTCGGCGTACGCGGCCAGGGCGCTGCTGACGCGGCCGATGGCGGCGGCCACCGTCACGACGATCAGGGCGGGCAGCGCGGCGTGCAGGCGTTCGGACACGGTGCCGGTGCCGAGGATGTGGGTCATGGCCTGTGCGGTGAAGGCCAGGACGACGGCGGCCGCGGTGCCGGTGAGCAACTGGCAGGCCAGAAGCAGCACGACACCGGGCCTGTCGACGGCCCACGCCATCCGGGCGGTGTGTACGAGGACGGACGGCAGTCGTCGGCACATCGCGGTGAAACCGGCGTCTGCCAGCGGGTTCTTGCCGAACTTGCCCTCGAAGTTGATGGTGGCCGGTGGTGGAGGGGGCGGCGTCTTCGCTTCGTCGGTCGAGGTGTCAGTCACAGTCACCTGCATCCCTCCTCAGGGTCGATGCCGCGCCTGGGTGGCTCGGCGGTGCACGGCATAACGACCCGGACCGGGAATCGAACGCGAGCGATTCCGGACGCGTACGGCCCCGGACGCGGCAAGGGCTCGGACGCGTGAACGCCGCGCTGAAGCCGCCGTCGGGCGGCCGGAGTTGTCCGAAACACCGGTGTCTGAAACGCGAGTGACGGATGGGGTTCGAGGATTTCCGTCGTGTGTCTCAGGGCTCCCGTGACGGGGATCAGCGAAGCGCGTCGACCGCGTACAGGACGCCGAGCGCCGTCGCCAGAGTGCCGAGGACGAGGCGGAGCAGGGGCTCGGGCAGGCGGGGCTGGAGGCGGGCTCCGAGGTAGCCGCCGAGGAGGCCCCCGAGGCCGCAGGACAGGCCGAGGAACCAGTCGGGGGCGATGCTGCCGCTGTGGGCCAGGGACAGCAGGGCGTAGGTGCAGGCGCCGATCAGCGAGGTGGCGAAGGTGGAGGCGAGTGCGGCCGGGGCGACCTTGGAGACGGGGACACCGCGTCCGACCAGGACGGGGCCGAGGATCGAGCCGCCGCCGATGCCGTAGATGCCGCCCACCACGCCGACCACGAGGGCAAAGGAGGTGACCGTCCGGGGCGACGGCTCGGGCCGCCGGATCTCGCGGGGCGCGGGGCGCAGGGTCCGGGTGATGAGCCAGACGCCGAGCGGCAGCATCAGCGCGGCGACCAGGAGGCGGAAGACGCCCGGGCCCGGAAGGGCGAACACCCGGATGACCGCGCCGAGGACGACCCCGGGCAGGGTGCCCAGCACCAGGCGGCGGACGAGCGGTCCCGCCAGGGCGCCGTCGCGTCGGTAGCGCAGCAGGGCGCCGGGGCCCGCCACCACGTTGTAGAGCAGGTTCGTGGGCGTGACAGCCGGGTCGGGCACGGCGAAGACGCTGAGCTGCACCGGAAGCAGGAACACCGCCCCGGAGACGCCGACCGGCGCGGTCACCACGGCTATGAGCATCCCGGCCGCGAGGCCTGCCGCCCCCAGTTCCCACGCCACCCGATGCCCCCGTGCTGCCTGTCCCGCCCGGCTTTCCGGCGACAGCGTAGATCGCGAACCCTCCGCCGCCCGGTTCCAGGGCGCTGAAACCGTCGTGAAACCGCGCTGAATGCGCCCTGCCGCAAGCTCTGCGGCATGACGACAACGACATTGCACTCACTCGCCATCGCGGCCCAGGGGCTGCGCAAGGCCTTCGGGGACAAGACGGTCCTCGACGGCATCGATCTGGCGGTGCCGGCCGGCACGGTCTTCTCCCTGCTCGGGCCGAACGGCGCCGGCAAGACCACCGCCGTCAAGATCCTCTCCACCCTCATCACCGCAGACGCGGGTGAGCTGCGGGTCGGCGGACACGACCTCGCCACCGCCCCGCAGGCCGTGCGGGCCGCGATCGGCGTCACCGGGCAGTTCTCCGCCGTCGACGGGCTGATCACCGGCGAGGAGAACATGCTCCTCATGGCGGACCTGCACCATCTGCCCAGGCAGGAGGGGCGGCGGGTGGCCGCCGAACTGCTGGGGCGCTTCGACCTCGCCGACGCCGCGAAGAAGCCGGCCTCCACCTACTCCGGGGGCATGAAGCGCCGCCTCGACCTCGCCATGACCCTGGTCGGGAACCCGCGCATCATCTTCCTCGACGAGCCCACCACCGGCCTCGACCCCCGCTCCCGCCACAACATGTGGGGCATCATCCGCGAGCTGGTCTCGGACGGGGCGACCGTCTTCCTCACCACCCAGTACCTGGAAGAGGCCGACGAACTCGCCGACCGCATCGCGGTGTTGCACGACGGCACGATCGCCGCCGAGGGCAGCGCCGAGGAACTGAAGCGGCTCATCCCCGGCGGGCATGTGCGGCTGCGCTTCACCGATCCGGAGGCCTACCGGTCGGCCGCCTCCGCGCTGCGCGAGGTCACCCGCGACGACGAGGCCCTCGCCCTGCAGATCCCGAGCGACGGCAGCCAGCGCGAGCTGCGCTCCATCCTCGACTGGCTCGACACGGCCGGCGTCGAGGCCGACGAGCTCACCGTGCACACCCCGGACCTCGACGACGTGTTCTTCGCCCTGACCAGCACCACCACCGGCCCCACCAACGTCCCCAACCAGCCCAAGGAGAACGTCCGATGAGCTCCCTCGCCCTCGCCGTGCGCGACTCGTCCACGATGCTGCGCCGCAACCTGCTGCACGCCCGCCGCTATCCGTCGATGACGCTGAACCTGCTGCTCACTCCGATCATGCTGCTCCTGCTCTTCGTCTACATCTTCGGCGACGTGATGAGCGCGGGCATCGGCGGCAGCGGCGCCGACCGCTCCGACTACATCGCCTACATCGTCCCGGGCCTGCTGATGATGACCATCGGCTCCACCGTGATCGGGGCCGCGATCGCCGTCTCGATGGACATGACCGAGGGCCTCATCGCCCGCTTCCGGACGATGTCCATCTACCGGGGCTCCCTGCTCATCGGGCACGTCGTCGGCAGTGTGCTGCAGGTGATGGCCAGCCTGGTCCTCGTCGGTGCCGTCGCGGTGGCCATCGGGTTCCGCTCCACGGACGCCACGATCCTGGAATGGGTCGCGGCGGTGGGACTGCTGGCCCTGTTCTCCCTCGCCCTCACCTGGATCGCGGTCGGCATGGGCATGGCCAGCCCGAACCCCGAGGCGGCCAGCAACATGGCCATGCCGCTGATCCTGCTCCCGCTCATCTCCAGCGCCTTCATCCCGGCCGACACCATGCCGGGCTGGTTCCAGCCGATCGCCGAGTACCAGCCCTTCACCCCCGCCATCGAAACCCTGCGCGGTCTGCTCCTCGGCACCGAGATCGGCAACAACGGCTGGATCGCCGTCGCCTGGTGCGTCGGCCTGAGCGCCCTCGGCTACCGCTGGTCGACGGCACAGTTCAACCGCGACCCGAAGTAGAAGCGACCGCCATGACGGCGCGGGCCGCATCCCGCAACTCGTTCCGCTCCAGGGCGGCGTACTCCGACACCGCGTCGGCGTAGGCCGCCCTGTCGGCTTTCTCGGCCGCCTGCCGGGCCCGGGCCGCCGACATCGTCGGCTGGTAGTCGCGCAGCACCCGCAGCCGTTCGGCCAGCGCGATCATCCGTACGGCGGAGGCGTCGCCGGACACGAGCCCCGCCATGCCGAGGGCGTGCAGCACCGTCCCGTACCGAAGCTCCATGGGCGAGCCGGCCGGACCGTCGAGCATGGTCCGCAGCTCCTGCCGCAGCCCGTCGACCACCTCCGCGACCGGCTCGAGACGGCCGACGTGCGCGTGCGCCGTCACCGCCGCCGACTGGATCTGCAGCACCCACCGGTCGAGGAAGGGATCGCCGCTGTGCATCGGGCCGGCCTCGGCCATCCCCTCCACGGCACTGCGCCACAGGCCGAGACCGACCTCCGTCAGCCCGCGGGCGAGCGCGATCTCGGCGCGCCCGCCGAGGCCGGGGCTGTGGAAGTCGTCCTGCAGCTGGGCGTTGTGACCCTCCGCCTGCCGCAGCCAGTACTCGGCCTCGTCGGGGTCGCCGCGGTGCAGGCAGGCGAGGACGAGGCCACTGCGTATCCCGAGGGAGTCGTGCTCGTCACCGAGGCGCGGCAGCGCCTCCAGTGCCGCCTTGAGATGCTCGTACGCGGCGTCGCCCCGCTCCGTCCTCAGGCACAGCTCGCCGAGTCGTGCGTGGCCTATGACCTGGAGGAACGGGTTGTCGACCGGCGCGAGTGCGGCGATGATCCGGCGGGCAGAGGCGTGCGCGCGATCGATGTCGTGTTCGTACTCCCAGACGTAGGTGGCGACGCACTCGGCGATGCCGGCGAGCAGCGGCTGTTCGCTGTCGCAGAGCTGTCGCAGCACCTCGTAGTCGGGAGGCCGCATCTCGGGGACCGCGCCCAGCACCACCGCGATGGCGCGCACCAGGGTGTCCGGCGGGGCCGGGGGCAGCCGCCGGAGGGTGACGAGCTGGCGTACGACGTGCGGGCCGTAGCCCATGAACAGGGTCGCCGTGGACAACACCGCGGCGGAGCGGGCGACTTCGACGTACTCGGGCTCGGGGTGGTAGTGCGACAGGGGCGGACCGGTGTCCGCGGCGAGGGTGGTGAGGCGGGTGAAGTTGGAGCCGGTGGACCACAGGGCGGTGAGGACCGCGGTGAGGGCGGCGATGGTGGGGCCGTCCGTACGGGCCAGGGCGTGCCGCAGGGCCGACACGAGGTTGTCCTGCTCGGCCCTGATCCGCTCCCAGGCGGACAGTGGTCCCGAGCCGAAGAACCAGTCGTGGTGCGCGACCCCGAAGTCCCGCGCCCAGACGAGGAACCGGCGGACGGCCTCCTCGTCCTCGCCCGCCTCCGCGCGCCGGGCCGCGCTGAACTCCCGTACGGTCTCCAGCATCCGGAACCGCACACCGGCCGGGGTGTCGGCGACGGTGAGCAGCGACTGATCGGCCAGCTGCTCCAGCAGGAACAGCGCGTCCTCGCCGAGGACCTGGTCCGCCGCCTCGCCCGTGAAGCCGCCGGGGAAGACGGACAGCAGGCGCAGCGCCGCCCTGGCCTCCTCGTCGAGGAGGTTCCAGCTCCAGTCCACGACGGCGTGCAGCGTGCGGTGCCGCTCCGGCACGCTGCGCACCCCGCCGCGCAGCAGCGCGAACCGGTCGCCGAGGCGGCGGGCGATGTCCGGCACCGACAGCACCCGTACCCGCGCCGCGGCCAGCTCCACGGCGAGCGGCAGCCCGTCGAGCTGGCGGCACAGTTCGGCCACCGCGTCCGGCGGCAGGTGCACGCCGGGCCGGGCGGCGCGGGCCCGCTGGGTGAACAGCTCGACCGAGGTGGCGAGGCCCAGCTCCGGCAGCGCGTACACGGCCTCCGATGTCAGGCCGAGGGGCGCCCGGCTGGTGACGAGGACCCGCAGGTCCTTCGAGGCGGAGACCAGGGCCTGGACGAGGTCGGCGGCGCCCCGGACGATCTGCTCGCAGTTGTCCAGCACCAGCAGGGCGGGGCCGGGGCCGAGTACGCCGAGGATGCCGGAGACGGGGTCGTGGCCGCTCAGGGCGGCACCGGGCCGCCCTTCGCCGGCGCCGAGCGCGGAGGCCACCTCGGCGGTCACGTCCGCGTCCGCGGTGACACCGGCGAGCGGCACGAAGTACACCACGCGCTGCTCGGCCCGGCGGCTGACGGCGTGCGCGAGCCGGGTCTTGCCGAGACCGCCGGGCCCGGCGACGGTGACGGCGCGGGAGGCGCTCAGCAGCCGCTCCACCGCCGCGATGTCCTCGTCCCGGCCGAGGAGCGGGTTCGGCTCGTGCGGCACGCCGTGTCTGACCGCGGGCGCCTCCCCGCGCAGCAGCTCCCGCTGTACGGCCTTGAGTCCGGCGCCGGGGTCCGTACCGAGTTCGTCGCGCAGCTCGCGGCGGTAGGCCTCGTACCGCGTGAGCGCGGCGGACGGGCCGGCCGTCGCGGCTTCGGCGCGCAGGAGTTCGGCGAGGACTTCCTCGTCGCGCGGACGCTCGGAGGCCACGGCGGCCAGCGGCCCGGCGGCCTCCGCGTGCCGGCCCAGCCGGGCGAGCGCGAGCGCCCGCGCGCGGACGAGGGTGGCGCGCACGGGGGCGCGGTCGGTGCGCAGCGCGGCCACGGGGTCGTCGCTGTCGCCGCCCTGGTCCGCGGTCCCCTCCCACAGTGCGAGCCCGGCCTCGGCGGCGGCCAGCGATCCGGCGTGGTCCCCGGCCCTGGCCCGGTCCGCGCCGGCGGCGGCGTGCCGCAGCAGGGCGGAGCTGTCGACCTGGTCCTCGGCGAGGGTGAGCCGGTATCCGGTCGGCGTGCCGGCGATGACGTCGGCGCCCAGCTGGGCCCGCGCCCGGGACACGAGGACCTGCAGCGCCTTTCCCGGCCGCTCCGGCAACGCGTCGGGCCAGAGCCCCGCCACGAGCCGTTCGGTGCTGCAGCCGGTGCGCAAGTCGCCCGCGAGCAGCGCGAGGAGGCCCCGGAGCCGGGGCGCGGTGACCTCCTGTCCCCGGTAGGAGACACGCGGCAGCAGGGTCAGGTCGGTGGTCACCCGTGCAGATTAGCCAAGGCCCGGCCGCCGCGACCCCGGCCTCGGCGGCGGAGCGGCACGCTACGCCGCCCGGTCCGTCGCGCGGGAGGCGAGCAGGGCGCGCACGGCCTGGACCGCGGCCCCCGTCAGGGAGGGGTCGGAGCCGCGTCGGGCGAGGGCGCTGAGCCGGACCGGCGGGACCGCGGGCAGACCTCGGTACGGGGCGAGGCCGTCGGGGTGCTGTCCGCCGGGGACGGCGAGCAGTGCGGCGCCGAGCCCGGCGCGGGCCGCGTCGAGGACGCCCGCGAGGTATCCGGCCTCGGCGACCACGGTGGCCGGCATCCGGCGGGCGGCCAGTTCGGTGAGGGCGCGACGGCGGATGACGCACGGCGCGTTGACCGCGACCAGGGGAAGCTGGCCGGTGGCGGGCGGCTGCCAGCCCGGGGCGGCGTACCAGCGCAGCGGGAGGTCTCCCACGGAGGTGCCCTCGGTGGCGGTCGCCTCGGTGACGTAGACGGCGAGGTCGAGCTCACCGCGTTCGACCGCCTCGGTCAGCCGCGCCGAACGGTCGATCCGTACCCGCACCTCGGCGTCCGGGCGGACCTCGCGGACGGCGTCGGTGAGTGCCGGGAGGATCTGGTCGGCGCCGTGTTCGGTGGCGCCGATGACGACGGTCGCGGCCGTCGCGCCCTCCTCGCCCAGGAGGCGCTGGACGGCGGCGTCGTGCGCCCCGAGGATCAGCCGTGCCTCTTCCAGGAGTTGGGCGCCGAGGGCGGTGAACCGGGTCTTGCGGCCGTCGCGTTCCACGACGGGATGTCCGAGGGACTTCTCCAGGCGTCGTACGTGCTGGCTGACGGCGGACTGGCTGAGGGAGAGTTCCGCGGCAGCCCGGTGGAAGCCGCCGTAGTCGGCGACGGCGATGAGGCTGCGCAGTGCCACGATGTCCAGAACCGGCCGCATGACCGCAGGTTAGCAGCCATCGATGACGGATCCTGATCGGTTCTGATGGCGAATCGTCGTTGGACGTCGGTCTCTTGCCTCGTGCATGCTGAGCGCATGCTGCGTTCAGCCCTCGCGACGGCCCACCGGCCGCGCGCCCACCGCGTCGGACCCCGGCCGTCGGCCACCGGGTCGGCGGCGCGCTGCGGCGCGGGTGCCTGGCTGACGCAGCGGCGCGTGGTCGACTTCGGCCGCAGCGGCGCCATGCGCTGTCGCTGACCCCTTTCGCGCCCCTTCTCGAGCGCGCGCCCCCTTCGAGCGCCCACCTGCGAGCGCGCCCCCGCTTCGCCGTTCGGACCATGCCGCGCCCGCCGCGCGTGCTCCGTACCGCCGTGCACCGCCTCCCCCTCCCGCCCACCGCACCGCCACGCCCTGCCCGGGCGTCGCCGCTGTCGATGAATCGAGTCGCCATGAGCTCTTCTCAGCCTGTCCACTCCTGGGACGAACCCGAAGGAAGCGCCCCGCGCGGCACCCTGATCCTGCTCCCCGGCCGGGGTGAACACGGCGGTGTGTACGAGCGGTTCGGCCGCCGTATCGCCGCCGACGGGTACCGCGTCCGGGCCCTCGGGGACGCCGCCCTTGACCCGGTCGCCGTCCTCGACTCCGCGGCCAAGCTGCTGCGCGACGAGACGCTGCCCGGTCCGCGGGTGCTGGTCGGCTCCGACACCGGCGCGTCGTACGCCGCGACGCTGGCCGCCCGCGACACCCCCGGCCTGGACGCGCTGATCCTCGCCGGCCTGCCGACGGCCACCGACACGGGCACCACGGCACCTGACTGGGAAGGCGAACTGGAACAGCGCACCGCCTGCCCCACGCACCGGGGCCGGCTGACCTCCGACACCGCCTTCCGGCGTGGTGCCCTGGAGGAGCCCGCGGCACTGGAACTGCCCGCGCTGGACCGGATCTCCCTGCCCGTGCTCGGTCTGCACGGCGCCGAGGACGGCATCAGCCCCCTCGACGAGGCCCGACGCGTCTACAGCGCGCTCCCGGAAGCGGAACTGGTGAGCCTGGCCGGGACCCGGCACGACGTCCTCAACGACCTCACCCACCGCACCGCCGCCGCCACCGTCGTGCTCTTCCTGGAGCGGCTGCGGCTCTCCCCCGACCTGGCGCCCATCGCCGTCGCCGAGGACATCGCATGACCGCGTTCGAGACCCTCCCCGTGCTGACCACCGCCGCCGGACTGGACCTCCTCGCACGCACCGCTGATCCGGCCCCGGTCGTCCTCGACGTGCGGTGGCGGCTCGGCGATCCGCACGGACGCGAGCACTATCTCAGGGAGCACATTCCCGGCGCCCTCTACGTCGACCTCGACACCGAGCTCGCCGCTCCCGCGACACCGGAGGGCGGCCGTCATCCGCTGCCGGACCGGGAGTCGCTGCAGGCCGCGGCGCGCCGCTGGGGGCTGACCGCCGGGCGTCCGGTGGTGGTCTACGACGACAACGGCAACACCGCGGCCGCCCGCGCCTGGTGGCTGCTGCGCTGGGCCGGGGTCGAGCAGGTGCTCCTGCTGGACGGGGCCCTGGACGCCTGGCGCGCGGCGGGGCTGCCGACGGCGAGCGGCGAGCCGGAGACGCCGGCGCCCGGCGACATCGTGCTCAAGCCGGGGCAGCTGCCCGTCCTGGACGCGGACGGGGCGGCCGAAGTCGCCCGTGGCGGGGTCCTGCTGGACGCACGGGCCGCCGAGCGGTACCGGGGCGAGGTCGAGCCGGTCGACCCGCGCGCCGGGCACATCCCCGGCGCCCGCTCCGCCCCGACGGGCGACAACCTGGCGGCGGACGGCACCTTCCGCTCCGCCGAGGACCTCGCCCTGCGCTTCACCGCGCTGGGCGCCGACGACGCGACCGAGGTCGGTGTCTACTGCGGCTCCGGCGTCACGGCCGCCCACACCGTCGCGGCCCTGGCCCACGCCGGCATCCCGGCCGCCCTCTACGCCGGCTCCTGGTCCGCCTGGTCCGCCGACCCCACACGCCCCGCGGCACAGGGAGAACAGCCGGGCTGACCCTCTGCCCCCGTCCCCTCAACGAGAGGCCCCTCATGCCCTCCCCGCACTCCACCGTGTCCGAACCCTCCCTGCCCACACACGGGTCCGCACCACCGACGACATCCACCGCGCGGGAAGCCGCGGCGGCAGACGGACCGGAGCAGCCGCCTCGCCCCACCGCCACGGAGAAGGTCCGCCCCGGCGCCCCGCGCAAGCAGTCCCGCCCTCGGTCCCGCTCCCGTTTCCGTGTACCGCGTGGTGTGCGCCGGGCCTCCGGGCCCCTGGGGCTGGTGCTGGTCTGGTTCCTGGCCAGCGCCACGGGCGTACTGCCCGAGTCGGTACTGGCCTCCCCCGTCGACGTCGTCCGGCGGGCCGGTGACCTGATCGGCACCGGTGAACTGCCGCAGGCCATCGCCGCGTCCGGCCGCCGCGCCGCGACCGGGTTCCTCATCGGTGCGACCGTCGCGCTGGCGCTGTCGCTCACCGCGGGGCTGTTCCGGCTGGGCGAGGACGTCATCGACGCGTCGATGGGCATGTTCCGGGCCATCCCGTGGGTGGGTCTCATCCCGCTGTTCATCGTCTGGTTCGGCATCGACGAGACCCCGAAGATCGCGCTGGTCGCGCTCGGCGTCACCTACCCGCTCTACTTCAACATCTACGGCGGTATCCGATCGGCCGACTCCCAGCTCATCGAGGCCGGACGGATGGCGGGGCTCGGCCGGATCGGTCTGGTCCGGTACGTGATCCTGCCGTCCGCGCTGCCCGGTGCCCTGGTCGGCCTGCGCTACGCGCTGTCCACGGCCTGGCTCGCGCTGGTCTTCGCCGAGCAGGTCAACGCCGACGCCGGCATCGGCTATCTGATGAGCAACGCCCAGCAGTACTTCCAGACCGACGTCATCGTCCTGTGCCTCGCCGTCTACGCGGTGCTGGGGCTGCTGTGCGACTTCGCCGTACGGCTGCTGTCGCGGCGGCTGCTGGCCTGGCGGGCCTCGTTCGACGGCGAAGGGGCGTGAGGGAGCGATGAGCACGACTGCGAGTACGACGGTGGGCACCCAGGTGGAGGTACGCGGCCTGAGCCGCGCCTTCGACGACAAGACCGTCATCGACGACCTCGATCTGACCATCCGCCGGGGCGAGTTCGTCGCCCTGCTCGGACACAGCGGCTGCGGCAAGTCGACCCTGCTGAAGATCCTCGCCGGGCTGGACAGCGAGACCGAGGGCGAGGTGACCGTGCCCGAACGCCGCTCGGTGGCCTTCCAGTCGCCGCGGCTGATGCCCTGGCTGCGGGTGTGGCGCAACGTCGTGCTCGGGCTGCCCCGCTCCAAGGACCGGCAGCTCGCCGAGCGCTATCTCGCCGAGGTCGGCATCGAGGAGTACGCGGGCAGCTGGCCCAAGACCCTCTCCGGCGGCCAGGCCCAGCGCGTATCGCTGGCCCGGGCGCTGGTCCGCGAGCCCGAACTGCTCCTGCTCGACGAGCCGTTCGGCGCCCTGGACGCCCTCACCCGCGGCCGGGCGCAACGGCTGGTGGCCGACCTGTGGCAGCGGCACGGCTGCTCGGTGCTGCTGGTCACCCACGACGTGGAGGAGGCGCTGCTGCTGGCCGACCGGGTCCTGGTGATGGACGGCGGGCGCATCGCCCACGAGGCCGAGGTCGGCCTGGAACGGCCCCGTGCGCTCGGCTCCCCCGACTTCGTACGGCTGCGCGGCGAACTGCTGCACCGGCTCGGCGTCCACGACGCCTCGGCGCCTCGCGAAGAGGCCACGACAGAAACGGCATCCACCTCATGATCCGCACGACCACCCGCCGCGCCCTCGGCGCCGCGCTCTCCCTGACCGCCCTGCTCGCCACCACCGCCTGCGGCGGCAGCGGTGCGGCCGCCTCCGGCGGAAGCGACTCCGGGACGCTCGTCATCGGCGACCAGGCCAAGAACCTGCAGACCCTCTTCAACGCCTCCGGGGCCCTCAAGGGGACGTCGTACAAGGTCAAATGGGCCGAGTTCGAGGGGGCCGCGCCGCTCTTCCAGGCCGTGCAGGCCGGGGCCGCCGACACCTCCTACGCCGCCGATCTGCCCACGCTCCAGGCGCTGTCCGGGGGTGTGCCGGTGAAGGCGGTGGGCGCGCTGCGCAACGACGGCACGCACACCGGGATCGTGGTCCGGGGGAACTCGTCGGTGAAGAGCGTCAAGGACCTCAAGGGCAAGAAGGTCGTGGTCTCCTCCGCCAAGGGGTCCATCGCCGAGTACCTGCTCGCGCATGTGCTGCAGCGGGCCGGGCTGAAGTACTCCGACGTCAAGGTGCAGTACCTGCTGCCGACGGACGCGCAGGCCGCGTTCACGTCCGGCAAGATCGAGGCGTGGGCGACCTTCGGGGTCTACAAGGCCGTCGCCGAGCAGCAGGGCGGCCGGCTCCTGGTCAACGGCGCCGACGGGCGGGTGAGCGGCTACGGCTTCATCGGCGCCTCCGAGAAGGCCCTGGCCGACAAGACCAAGAAGGCCGCCATCGCCGACTATCTGCGCCGTCTGGACAAGGCCCTGGCCTGGTCGCGCAAGCACCCGGACGACTACGCCAAGGCCATCCAGCGCAACAACGGGGCCTCTCCCGCGATCGCGAAGACACTGGTGAGCCAGTCCAACGGCGAGCTGCTGCCGGTCGGTTCACAGGTGGTCGAGTCCGTGCAGAAGGTCGGCGACACCATGCACGGCATCGGTGTCCTCACCCCGAACCCGACCGTCGCCGACCACGTCGACTCCAGCCTCGTCAAGGAATGAGCCCCGCCATGCCCGTCGAGTTCATCAGCGCCGTCCACCCCAACCCCGCCACCGAGGGCGACCCCACCGCGGGCACGGGCATCGACGTCGACTACGCCCGCCGCTACGCCCGCGCCCTGGACGACGGCGGCTTCGACTACACCCTCGTCACCTACCACTCGGCCTCGCCCGACGCGCTGCAACTGGCGCAGTTCGTCGCGAACCACACCGAGCGCATCAAGCCCGTCCTCGCCCACCGCCCCGGCGTGATCTTCCCGACCCACGCGGCCCGGGCCCTGGCCACCCTGGACCGGATCAGCAAGGGCCGTCTGGCGGTGCACATCATCTCCGGCGGCAACGACGAGGAGCAGCGCCGCGAGGGCGACTACCTGAACAAGAGCGAGCGGTACGCGCGTTCCGACGAGTACATCCGGATCCTGCGCGAGGTGTGGGCGGCCGACGGGCCCGTCTCGCACGAGGGCCCGTACTACCGCTTCGAGGGCTTCCGCTCCGATGTCACCCCGTACCACGGCACCATCCCCCTCTCGGTGGGCGGCTCCTCGGAGGACGCCTACCGGGTGGGCGGGCAGCAGGGCGACATCTTCGGGCTGTGGGGCGAGCCGCTGAAGGAGACCGCCGAACAGATCGCGGCCGTCAACAAGTACGCCGACGCCGCCGGCCGGCCCCACCCGCGCATCTGGGTGTCCTTCCGCCCGATCATCGCGCCCACCGACGAGCTGGCCTGGGAGAAGGCGCACCGCATCCTCGGCACGATCACCACGAACCACGAGGAGCGGGCCAAGCGGCGCCACTACCCGGCCCGCGGCCAGGGCACCCCGGCCAATGTCGGTTCGCAGCGGCTGCTGGCCGTCGCCGAACGCGGCGAGGTCCACGACCGCTGCCTGTGGACCGCGCCCGCCACGGCCACCAACGCCGCCGGCGCCTCCACCGCGCTGGTCGGCTCCCCCGAGACGGTCGCCAAGGCGCTGCTCGACTACGTCGACATCGGCTGCGAGCTGCTGTCCATGCGTGGCTACGACCCGCTCAACGACGCGATCGACTACGCCCGCCACGTCCTTCCACTGGTCCGCCAGGAGCTGAAGCACCGCGCCTCCTCGGGGGCGGCCGCATGAGCCGGGACGCTCCGGCCGCCCGGCTCCTCACCGCGCTCCGCCGCGAGCTGCCCGAGGGCACGCTCAGTGTCGGCTCCGAGGCCACCGCGCCGTACGCCGCCGACCGCTCGGGCAGCCGCCCGGACGGGGAGCCGCTGGCGGTCGTGCACGCCACCCGCGCCGAGCACGTCCGGACCGCGCTGCGGCACGCGCACGAGCTGCGGGTGCCGGTCGTACCGCGCGGGGCGGGCACCGGACTGTCCGGCGGGGCGAACGCGGGGGCGGGCAGTGTCGTCGTCGACCTGTCGCGGATGAACCGGATCGTCGAGCTCAACCCCGAGGAACAGACCGCCGTCGTGGAGCCGGGCGTCATCACCGCCGAACTGGACCGTGCGGCGGGCGAGTTCGGACTGCGCTACGCGCCCGACCCGGCGAGCGCTGCGATCTCCACGGTGGGCGGCAACATCGCGACCAACGCGGGCGGGCTGCGCTGCGCCAAGTACGGGGTGACCCGGGACGCCGTGCTCGGGCTCGACGCGGTGCTCGCCGGCGGGACGCTGATCCGGACCGGCCGGCGCACCGTCAAGGGCGTCACCGGCTACGACCTGACGGCGCTGCTCACCGGCTCCGAGGGCACCCTCGGCGTGATCACCGCCGCGACGCTGCGGCTGCGGCCGGTACCGGAGTCGACCGCCACCGTCGCCGCGTACTTCGACACCTTCGCCGAGGGCGCCGAGGCCGTGTCCGAGCTCACCGCCGCCCGTGTCGAGCCCGTGATGGCCGAGCTGCTGGACGGTCCGGTCCTGGCGGCCGTGGACGCCGCCCAGGGCACCGATCTGCGCTCGCGCGGCGGTGCGCTGCTGCTTCTGCAGTGCGACGGGCGGGCCGCGGAAGCGGAGGCCGAGGAGGCGGTACGGCTGCTGCGGAAGCGTGCGGCGTCCGTCGAGACCACCACCGACCCGGTGGAGGCGGACCGGCTTCTCACCGCCCGCAGGCTCGTCCTGCCCTCCCTGGAACGCATCGGCCGGGTGCTGATCGAGGACATCGCGGTGCCACGGGCTCAACTGGCGACAGCGGTCCGGGAGATCGCGGCCGTCGCCGAGCGCCACGACGTACGGATCTTCACCTTCGCCCACGCCGCCGACGGCAATCTCCACCCCATCCTCGTCCTCGACCCCGACTCCCCCGACATTCCGGAGGCGGCCTGGAAGGCGGCGAGCGACATCTTCGCCACCGCGCTGCGCCTGGGCGGCACGCTCACCGGCGAGCACGGGGTGGGGACGCTCAAGCGGCGCTGGCTCGCCGAGGAGCTCGGCGCCGAGCAGCACGCGCTGCAGCGGCGTGTGAAGGCGGCGTTCGACCCGCACCACGTCCTCAACCCCGGCAAGGCCCTCTGACCTCCCGTCAGTCCCGGCGGTCCTCGGCCGACTTCCGCTCCTGGGCGGCCAGTTCGCGGTACTCGGCGGCCGGGTGGTCGGCCCTGACACGAGGTCCGCCGCCCGGGCCGTGCAGGCGTTCGCGCAGGGTTGCGGCGGTGGGTTCCTCCGGGAGCCGGCCTCGGGAACGCAGCTCCGGGACGACCAGGTCGACGAAGTCGGCGAAGGTGCCGGGCGTCACGGCGTAGGCGAGGTTGAAGCCGTCGATGTCCGCCTCCTCCACCCAGCGTTCGAGCTCGTCGGCGACCGCGGCCGGGGATCCCACGACCACGGGCCCGATGCCGCCGATGCCCAGGTAGCGGGCCACCTGGTCGGGGGTCCACCGGCGGCTCGGATCGGCGGTGGAGAAGATCGCGAGCGCGGAGCGCACGGCTTCGGTGTCGACGTACTCCAGGGGCTCGTCCGGGGCGAGTTCGGACAGGTCGAGGCCGCTCCAGCCGCCGTAGAGGGCGAGGGCGCCCTCATAGGAGGCGTAGGAGATCAGGTCGTCGTACTTGGCCCGGGCCTCCTCGTCGGTGGGGGCGGTGATCGCGGTGAGCAGGATGAAGATCTTGACGCCGTACGGGTCGCGGCCCTCGGCGGCGGCCTTGGCCCGGATGTCGTCGACGACACGGCGGGTCGCCTCCGGTGTGACGGCGTTGATGAAGACGCCCTCACCGTGCCGGGCGGCGAAGGCCCGGCCGCGCGGGGAGGCGCCGGCCTGGAAGACCACCGGGGTGCGCTGCGGTGACGGCTCGGACAGGAACACGCCGGGCACGGTGAAGTGGCGGCCCTTGTGGGCGATGTCCCGGATGCGGTCGGGGTCGGTGAAGACGCCCCGCTCACGGTCGCGGACCACCGCGTCGTCGTCCCAGGAGTATTCCCACAGCTTGTAGCAGACCTCGAGGAACTCCTCGGCGACCTCGTAGCGGTCGTCGTGCCCGACCTGTTCACCGAGCCCCAGGTTGCGGGCCGCGCTCTCCAGGTAGGAGGTGACGACGTTCCAGGCGATCCGGCCCTTGGTCAGATGGTCGAGGGTGCTGAGGGTGCGGGCGAGCTTGTACGGCTGCTCGTAGGTGAGGGAGACGGTCACGCCGAAGCCGAGGCGCTCGGTCACCGCGGCCATGGCGGAGACGGCGGGCAGCGGGTCGGACAGCGGGATCTGCGCGCCCTGGCGGACGGCGGCGTCACGCGAGCCCTGGTAGACGTCGTACGCGCCGAGCACGTCGGCGATGAAGAGGGAGTCGAAGCCGCCGCGTTCCAGCAGCCGCGCCAGGTCGGTCCAGTAGGCGAGGTCGGTGTAGCGGTGCGCCTGGTCGTCGGGGTGCCGCCACAGGCCGGGCGACTGGTGGCCGACGCAGGCCATGTCGAAGGCGTTCAGATGGATGCGGCGGGTCATTTCAGGGCTCCGGAGGACAGGCCGGCGACGAGCCGGCGCTGGGCGGCCACGGCCAGGACGTAGACGGGCGCGATGCCGATGAGGGAGACGACGGCCTGCTGGCCGAACTCCACGTTCTTGTCGCCTTGGAAGAGGGAGAGCAGCACCGGCAGGGTCTGCGCACTGCTGTCCTGGGCGAAGCTGAGGGCGAAGAGGAACTCGTTGTAGCTGAGGAAGAAGCAGATCAGCGCGGCGGCCGCGACACCCGGCGCGATGAGCGGCAGGACGACCCGCCTGAGGCTCGCCCAGGGTCCGAGTCCGTCGAGCCAGGCGGCCTCCTCGATCTCCTTGGGCACCTTCCGTACGAAGCCGTCCAGCAGCCAGATCGCCACCGGCACGTTCGCCAGACCGTCCACGAGGGCGAGCCCGGTGACGGTGTTGTTCAGCTCCAGGTTCCGCAGCAGATAGAAGAGCGGCAGGACGGCGACGACGGGCGGGGCGCAGTAGCTGGACAGCACCAGGGTCGCGAGCCGTCCCCCTCTGCGTCCGGCCCGAGCCGTGAAGTAGGCGCCCGGTACGGCGATCGCCAGCGTGAGGATGACGGAACCGGCCGCGACCGTCCAGGAGTTGACGATGTAGTGGCCGACCTCGACGGCCCGGAAGGTGTCGGGCCAGTTCCGCCAGAACAGGTGCGAGGGCAGCAGTCCGCCGTTGAGGACGTCGTCGCGGGAGCGGACGGAGAGGGAGACGACGTACAGCAGCGGTACGGCCATGAGCAGGGCGATGACCGTGAGCAGCGCGGTGACGCCGGTGGGACGGCGGCGCCCGGCCGGGCGGTGCAGGGGCTTCTCGGTCTCGGGTTCGGCCCCGACCTCTTCCCGTACGGCTTCGAGCGTGGTCACACCGCCACCTCCTCGTACTTCTTGCGGCGGATCGCCACCAGACTGGTGACCAGGCCGATGAGCAGGGAGAACAGCACGGTCGCGGCCGCCGCGCCGCCGACGTCGAACTCCTGCAGGGCGGTGCGCTGGATGTCGTACGTGCTCGTGGTGGTCGAGAAGCCGGGGCCGCCGGACGTCACGACGTAGACGATGTCGAAGACCTTGAAGCCGATCACCAGCTTGAGCAGCAGGACGGACAGCAGGGTCGGTTCGATGTACGGCAGGACGATCGAGCGGAGGGTGCGCGCACGGCCGGCGCCGTCGAGGGCGGCTGCCTCGCGCAGTTCGTCCGGTACTCCGAGGAGCGCGGCGTACACGAGCAGCATCACGAAGGGTGTCCACTGCCAGCTGTCGATGACGACGAGGGTGATGAACGCCCCCGTACCGCTGCCGAGCGGATTCACGCCGGGCAGTCCTGCCGCCTGCAGGACGCCGTTGAGGGCGCCGCCCACCGGGGCCAGCAGCAGCTTCCACGCCACGCCGACCATGACGGGCGGCGTGACCAGCGGAAGCAGCAGGAGCGTGCCCAGCAGGCCCGGGCGGGCGGCCCGGGCACGCAGCAGGAGCGCGAGGGCCGTGCCCAGCACCAGTTGCACGGCGGCGGCGAGCACCGCGAAGAGCACCGACCGCCACAGCGAGCCGGTGAACGACTGGCTCTCCAGCGCGGTACGGAAGTTGTCGAACCCGGTCCAGCGTTGCAGGGGCCGGGCCAGGGTGGAGTCGGTGAAGGCCAGGCCGATGACGTAGACGAGCGGGTAGGCGGCGAAGACCGCGAGGAAGGCCACGGACGGCGCGGCGAGCGCTCCGGGGACCCGGGCGGCCGTCCTGGCTGTCATCCGGAGGCTCCCTTGAGTTCCTTGGCCCAGGCGCGCTGCGTGTTCCCCAGGGCGGTCTTCGCGCTCTGCTTGCCCTGCAGGCCGAGGGCGAGCTCGTCCACGAGGGTCTGGAGCAGATCGGGGGCCTTGGGCACGGTCGGCCAGGGCAGGGGGTCGCCCGCGAGGCCGGTGCGGACGACCTCGTAGGAGTCGGGCGAGTTCTTGCGGAACGCCGAGGAGCTGAGGGTGCTGGTGCGGATCGGGTCGGCGCCCGCGTCGGGCCGGGCGAGCACGAGGAGGTTCTGCTGTGCGGCGGTCGCCCACTTGATGAAGGCGGCGGCGGCCTCCTTCTGCTTCGACGCCGTGGACACGGCCAGTCCGAAGCCCGCGTCGAGCGAGGTGCGGGGCCTGGTGTTGTCGCCGCCGACGGGGAGGGTGGTGACGGCCCACTTGTCGACGACCTTGGACTGCTTGGGGTCCTGGGCGCGCTTGGCGAAGTCGGTCCAGAAGTCGAGCATGGCGCCCTTGCCGTCGAGGAAGGCGGGCAGCGCCTGGTCGAAGCCGATCTGCAGCGGGGTGGGCAGCGCGCTGGGCGCGGCGTCGAACAGCACCTGCGCGGCCTCGATCGCCTCCGGGGTGTCGAGGGTGGGCGCGCCCGAGGCGTCGAGGAAGGAACCGCCGTATCCGGCGAGGCGGTTGGCGAAGGCGCAGCCGAGGATCACGGGGACCTGCTGGGCCTCGATGATGGTGCCGTAGTACTTGCCCCTGGCGTCCTTGGTGATCTTCGCGGCTATGTCGTTGTACTCGTCCCAGGTGCGGGGCGCCTCGACCTTGTGCCGCTCGAAGATCTCGGTGTTGTAGAAGAGGATGTGGGTGTCGCCGTCGTAGGGCAGGCCCCAGCGCTTGCCGTCGTAGCGGGTGTACGTGTCGTACAGGGACGGCAGGAAGTCGCTCTCCTCGATGTCCTTGTGCGCCTTGATGTAGGCGGTGAGGTCCTCGATGACACCGCCCTCGGCGAGGGTGCCGACGGCCGCGTACCAGTACATGAAGACGTCGAACTGGCCCGCCCCGGACTGCACGTCGAGCACGGCCTTCGCCGTGAGCTTGTCGTACGGCACGGGGGTCACCGACAGCTTGGCGCCGGTGGCCTCCTCGAAGGGCTTGCTCAGGTACTTGAACGACAGGGCGTTCGGCTGGTTGGCCAGGATCTTGAGGGTGACCCCGTCGAGGTCGGGCTTGGCGGTCGGGTCGAGCGCGACGGATTCGGAGGAGCCGCAGGCGGTCAGGAGCGGTCCGGCGGCGGCGAGGGCGGCGGCACCGCCGGCGGCGCGCAGCAGGTGTCTGCGGGAGAGCGGGGAACGCGACAGGCGCGGGGTCGGGGTCATTTGGTGGTTCTCCTGGCTTCTTCTTACGTGTAGAGGGTGAAAGGCGCGTGGGTGCCGTTCAGGAAGTGGTCGCCGACCTCGCGGAGCTTGTAGGCGACGGGGTCGTGCAGGGTGTGGGTGCGGACGTTGCGCCAGAACCGGTCGAAGCCGTGCGCGGAGGCCGTCGCCCTCGCGCCGGTGACTTCGAGGATCCGGGCGGTGATGTCGAGGGCTGCCTTGGTCGAGGCGACCTTGGCGGCGGCGACGGTGACGGCGATCTCGCCGCGCTCCTCGGCAGTGAGGTCCTGGCCCCGGTCGATGCCGCGCTGGACGGCTTCGGCGGCGTGGTCGGCGAGGAGCCGCACCGAGCGTGCGGACACGGCGAGTTCGCCGTAGGTGGCCAGCGTGTAGGGGTCCTGGGTGGCGGAGTCGACGCCCGACAGCAGCCACGGGCGGGTGGTGTCGCGGGTGTACTCGGCGGCCGCGGCGAGCGCGCCCTCGGCGATGCCCAGGTAGAAGTGGACGAAGACCAGCTGGATCGCGGGGGTGACGAGGGTGGCGAACGGGGTGAGGGTGCCCGCCTCCTCGGAGAGGGACCCGATGATGTCGTCCGCCGCCACCGGCACGGCGTGGAATTCCACGCTGCCGCTGGCCGAGAGCCGCTGCCCGAAGTTGTCCCAGTCGTCGTGGCGTACGACGCCGGGGTGGGCCGGATCGAGGAAGACGACGACCGGTTCGCCGGTGTCCGTGCGGGTGGCACCGGCGACGAGGCGGTCGGCGACACGGGCGCCGGTGGCGAAGCTCTTGCGCCCGTCGAGCCGGAAGCCGTCGCCCTCGGGGGTCAGGGTGACGTCCGGGTCCCGGGGGTTGAACGCCCCGCCCCACAGCCACTGTCCCTCGGCCGCGGCGCGCTCCAGTCGCTCGACGATGGCGGGCTCGCCGAAGAAGCGCGGGTTCCAGGACAGCAGGTAGTGGTAGCCGAGGAGTTGGCCGATCGAGCCGTCCCCGGCGGCGATCTCGCGGATGACGGCGTAGGCGGTGCGCCAGTCCGCTCCCCCGCCGCCGTACTCTGCGGGAACCAGCAGCGTGAGCAGCCCGGCCGCGCGCAGCCGTTCCACCTCCTCGAAGGGCGGCTTGTTGGCCTTGTCGCGCTGGGCGGCGTCCTGGGCGAGGTCGGCGGCCACGGCACGGGCGGTGGCGATCCAGTCGGTCGTGGTCATGGGGTCCTCAGACGATTCCGTTGGCGGGCGGGGCGACCCCGTTCAGGGCGTGGTTGCCGAGGTGCTGGATCTTCCAGCGGCGCGGGTCGTGCAGGGTGTGGGTGCGGGCGTTGCGCCAGTGCCGGTCCAGGCCCCGGCCGCCGGTCACGGACCGGGTGCAGATCAGGGCGAAGACGTCGTTCGCCACGGTCAGCGCGGCGGTGTCGGCCTGGGCGCGGGCGGCGGCCACGGCGACGGAGGCCTCGGCCGCGAGGCCCGCGTCGTCCGACGCGGAACGGGCCGCGTCGATGCTGTCCCCGGCCCGGTCGAGAAGGGCCTCGGCGGCGCGTACGAGCAGGGCCAGCTCGCCGAACCTGTGGATCACCAGCGGTTCCTCGTTCGCCCGGTCGGCGCCCGACTCGCCCCACGGCCGGGCGATGTCCCGGATCAGCTCACCGCCCTCCTCCAGGGCCCCGCGGGCGATGCCGGTGTCGACGGCCGCGTGGATGAACTGGCCGAAGGCGCCGAAGACCTCGGGCCGTTCGAAGGTGAGGTGGTGGGGCACCACCCGGTCGGCGGGCACATGTACGTCCTCGAACCGCACGGTCCCGCTCGCGGTGCCGCGCTGCCCGATGCCGTCCCAGTCGTCGACGACCGTGACCCCGGGGGCGTCGTACGGGACGAAGGCCGCGGTGAGGCTGTCGTCCGGGCCGAGGGCGAAGACCGGGATCCAGTGGGCGAACAGGGCTCCCGTGGAGTAGTTCTTGGTGCCGGTCAACGTGTAGGAGCCGTCGGGGCGGGGCTCCAGGCGGGTGGCGAACTCCAGGGCGTGCCGGGTGCCCTTCTCGGCGAGGGCGTTGCCGAACCTGCGTCCTGCCAGCAACTCGGCGTAGAACAGGTCGCGTTGTGCGGCCGTGCCGTTCTCCTTCAGTACCTCGACGAAGAAGAAGTGGTTCTGCGGGATCTGGCCGATGCTCGGATCGGCGGCCGAGAGCAGCCGGACGACCTCTCCGAGGGTGCGGGCGCCGACGCCGGCGCCGCCGTGGGAGCGGGGCACGGTGATGCCCAGCAACCCGGAGGCGGACAGCCGGTCCAGTTCGGCGCGCGGCAGGATGCGCTCGGCGTCGCGCAGGGCCGCCTCGCGGGCGAACTCGGCGGCGAGTTCGCCCGCGACGGCGACCGCTTCGGCGTCGTCGGCGATCACTTGCGTCATCGTGGGTTTCCCGCGCCCGCGAAGGGGACCTGGGCGGCGGCCGCGACCCGAGGGAAGGGGTGCTTCCACAGGCCCTGTGCCTCCAGCCTCGGCAGGACGCCCTCGCCGAACCAGTAGGCCTCCTCCAGGTGGGGGTAGCCGGAGAGGACGAACTCCTCGATGCCGAGGGCCGCGTACTCCTTGATGCGCTCGGCGACCTCGTCGTGGCTGCCGACCAGGGCCGTGCCCGCCCCGCCGCGCACCAGACCGATGCCGGCCCACAGGTTGGGGTGGATCTCCAGGGCGTCCCGGCTGCCGCCTTCGTGCAGGGCGAGCATGCGCTGCTGCCCCGTGGACTCGCTGCGGGCGAGCCCGGCCTGCACGGACGCCACGGTCTCCGGGTCGAAGCCGTCGAGCAGCCGGTTGGCCTCCGCCCACGCCTGCTCGGAGGTGTCGCGGGTGATGACGTGCAGCCGGATGCCGAAGCGGACGGTGCGGCCCTGCTCGGCCGCCAGCTTCCTGATCCAGGCGATCTTCTCGGCGACCTGCGCGGGCGGTTCGCCCCAGGTGAGGTACACGTCCACGTGACGTGCGGCGATCTCTCCAGCGATCGGCGAGGAGCCGCCGAAGTAGACCTCGGGGACCGGGTCGGGCACCCGGGCCAGCGTCGCGTCCGCCACCTGGAGATGCTCGCCGTGCAGATCGACGGTCTTGCCCTCCCACAGCTCCCGCACGATCTGCAGGAACTCGCCGGTACGGCGGTAGCGCGCGTCCTTGTCGAGGAAGTCGCCGTAGGCGCGCTGCTCGTGGCTCTCGCCGCCGGTGACGACGTTGAGCAGCAGCCGTCCACCGCTCTGCCGCTGGAAGGTGGAGGCCATCTGCGCGGCGAGCGTGGGCGAGACGAAGCCGGGCCGGAAGGCGACCAGGAACTTCAGCCGCTCGGTGTTCTGACTGACCATCGCCGTCGTCAGCCACGCGTCCTCGCACCAGGCGCCGGTGGGGGTGAGGGCGCCGACGAAGCCGAGGTCCTCTGCGGCGCGGGCGATCTGGCTCAGGTAGGCGACCGTCGGCGGCCGGTCCCGGCCGGAGGCGGTGGCCGGGGTGCCGTGGCCGCCGCCGACGACATGGCGGCTGTCGCCGTTGGTGGGGAGGAACCAGTGGAAGGTGAGGGACACGAGGGGTCTCCGATCGTGAGGTGGGGGGCGGGTCAGAGCAGGCCGTGCCGGGGCGGCCGGGTGCCGCTCAGCACATAGCGGCCGATGTGCTGGACCTTCCAGCGGGCCGGGTCGTGCAGGGTGTGGGTGCGGGCGTCGCGCCAGTGCCGGTGCAGGCCCAGGGAGTCGAGCGCGGCGCGGGTGCCGGCGACCTCGAAGAGGGCGCTGCCGATCTCCACGGCGGTCTCCGCGGCGGTCACCTTGGCGGTGGCCACCGCGATCGAGGCCTCGGCGGCCGAGTCGTCGGTCAGGTCGCCCCGGGCGGCGTCGACCGCCCGCGCGGCCTCCCGCAGCAGGGCCTCCGCCGCCCGGAGGCGGATCGCGAGTTCGCCGAACCGCTGGATCAGCAGCGGATCCTCCACGGCGGTCTCGAAGCCGCTCTCGAACCAGGGCCGGCTCTTCGTACGGACGAACTCCACGGCCTCCGCCAGCGCCCCGGAGGCGATCCCCGCGTCGATGGCGGCGTGCAGCAACTGAGCCACGGCTCCGTGGAGTTGCGGTCCCTGGAAGGTGAGATGGTGGGGCAGGACCCGGTCGGCGGGGACGGGCACCCGCTCCAGACGGACCGTACCGCTGGCGGTGGTGCGCTGCCCCATGCCGTCCCAGTCGTCGACGACCGTCACGCCGGGGGCGTCGCTCGGCACGTACGCCACATGCAGGGTGTCGTCCTCGGCACGGGCCAGGACGGGGATCCAGTGGGCGAACAGCGCGCCCGTGGAGTAGTGCTTGACGCCGTCCAGGACGTACGAGCCGTCCGGGCGCAGCGCCAGCCTGGTGCGGATGTCCTGGACGTGCTTGGTGCCGGCCTCGGACTGGGCGTTGCCGAACCGCTTGCCCCGCAGTACCTCACCGAAGAAGAACTCCTGCTGGGCGTGTGTGCCCTGGCGGCGCAGCACGTTGACGTAGACGAAGTGGCTCTGCGGGATCTGGGCGAGGCTGGCGTCGGCGGAGGCCAGCAGCCGGAAGATCTCGGCGAGCGTCTCGGTGCTCACGTCCGCGCCGCCGAACTCGCCCGGGACACTGACGGCCGACAGCCCCGAGGCGGAGAGCCGTTCCAGCTCGGCGTGCGGGAGCCTGCGCCGTGCGTCCCGTTCGGCGGCGTCCTTGCGGAAGTCGGCGGCCAGGTCGGCGGCGACGGCCAGGGCCTCGGCGTCGTCGGCGATCACATGGGCCGTGCTCATCCGGTGGCCGCCAGTACGGTCGTACGGCCGCCCAGCACGGTGGAGAACTGGTCCGTGACCTGGGCCAGGGCCTCGGCCGAGCCGGGCGCGACGGCCAGGGAGCCGTCGTCGCTCACGGTGATGTCCTTGTCGAGGGTGAACCAGCCCGGGACGATGTGCGCGGCGCCCATGGAGCTCAGCACGGGACGCAGGGCGTAGTCGATGGCCAGGACGTGGGCGACGGACCCGCCGGTGGCGAGCGGCAGGACCGTCTTGCCGGCCAGCGCGTACTGCGGGAGCAGGTCCAGCAGGGACTTCAGCAGCCCGGAGTAGGCGGCCTTGTAGACGGGGGTGCCGACCACGACCCCGTCGGCCTGCTCGACCAGGGCGGTCGCCCGGACGATCTCGGGGTGGCGGAAGTCCGCCCCGAGGAGCGCCTCGGCGGGGATGTTCCGGACGTCCAGCGGGATGACCTCGTGGCCCTGGGCGGTGAGCCGGGCGTCGAGGTGGCGCAGCAGTCGCTGGGTGCGGGAGGTGGCGGAGGGGCTGCCGGACACGGACAGGATGGTGGCCATGGGGGTGTTCCCTTCGTGGCTGTTGCTCGGGCGGGCGGTGATCAGGCGTGGGCCGCTGCGGGCTCGAAGTCGGCCTCCTGGGCCTCCAGTTCGCGTACGAGGGGCAGCACCCGCTTGCCGAAGTACTCGACCTCCTCGTGGTAGTGCAGGAAGCCGAGGAGGAAGAGGTCGACGCCGAGCCGCTTGTAGGCGACGATCCGTTCGGCGATCTGCTCGGGGGTGCCGATGAGGCCCGTGCGGAAGCCGTCGTTGTACTGGACGAGGTCCTCGAAGCCGGAGTCCTGCCACATGCCCTTGCCATCGGCGGTGGACTGCCCGGCCTGCCGGACGGCGTCGCGGAAGCCGTGCACGGCCTCGGTGTCGGCATGGGCGACGATCTCGCGGAGCTGCTCGCGGGCCTCGGCCTCGGTGTCGCGGGCGATGAGGAAGCCGTTGAGTCCGAACTTCGGGGGCGTGCGGCCGGCCTCGGCGGCGGAGGCGCGTACGTCGGCGATCTGCTCGGTGACGCCGTCGAAGTCCTTGCCGTTGCTGAAGTACCAGTCGGAGACCCGGCCGGCCATGGCGCGGGCGGCGGTGGAGTTGCCGCCCTGAAAGATCTCGGGGTGCGGGCGCTCGGGGGTGTTCAGCGGCTTGGGCTTGAGGGAGAAGTCGCGCACCCGGTAGAAGTCGCCGGCGAGTTCGGCGTGGTCCTCGGTCCAGATGGTGCGCAGGGCGGTGATGAACTCCTCCGCGCGCCGGTAGCGCTCGTCGTGCTCCAGCCACGGTTCGCCCAGCGCGGTGAACTCGCCCTTGAACCAGCCGCTGACGACGTTGACGGCGAAGCGGCCGTTGGAGAGGTGGTCGGCGGTGGCGCCGAGCTTGGCGAGGACGCCCGGGTGCCACAGGCCGGGGTGGACGGCGGCGATGACCTTCAGCCGCTCGGTGGCGAGCAGCAGGGCGAGGCTGAAGCTGGTCGACTCGTGCTGGTTCTCGGCACCGTAGCTGGCCATGTAACGGACCTGGCTGAGCGCGTAGTCGAAGCCGTTGTTCTCGGCGAGGACGGCCAGTTCGCGGTTGTAGTCGTAGCCCCAGTCGGTGCGCTGCTCGACGGTGCTGGTGACGAGGCCGCCGCTGACGTTCGGCACCCAGTAGGCGAAACGGACGGGGTCGGATGCGGGCGGTACGGGCATGGGGGACTCCTGGGAGAGCGGAAAGGCACGCGAAACACACAGGCGTCGGCACGAAATCGTGCTCGCGAGGGGAATTCAGACGCGCTGGAGCAGCGGTCCCGGGAAAGCCGTCAGGGCGACGGAGAACGTCCGGGACCGGAATTCAGGAAGGGAGAGGGCGCAGAAAGCGGGTGGGAGGGTTTCCCTCGGTGCGCTGCGCTCAGACGCGGCTGCGACAGCAGGAGCTGGAGACACGCGCGAGATCGACGTGGCGTCGCTGCGTGAGGTCCAGTCGCTTCATGTCAACGATCCAACCAAGCGTGGGTCCGGCCGGTCAAGCAGACCGGGTGGTGATTCCACATGGTGAGAGTCGGTATTCACGAGGTTGTGACAGGGATTCCCTTGAACCGGGCCCGCGGCGGACGCAGTCTCCTGTCGTGCGTATAGAACAGCTGGAATACATCGCCGCCGTCACCCGGTTCGGTTCGCTGCGGCGTGCCGCCGAGGAACTCCACCTGTCCCAGCCCGCGTTGAGCGAGACCGTGCGCAATCTGGAGCGGGAACTCGGGGTGGACCTGCTGGAGCGCAAGCGGTCGGGGGCGAAGGTCAGTGACGAGGGCCGGGAGCTGCTGCCGCACATCATGACGGTGCTGGACGCGGTGGACCGGCTGCGGGGCGCGGCCGGCGACCAGCACCGCATCAGCCGCATGGTGCGGCTCGGCACGGTCAACACGGCCACCGTGCCGCTGCTCATCCCGACCGTGCGGGAGTTCCGCTCGGCGCACCCGGCCACCCAGGTCGAGGTGGTCGGCGCGCAGCAGGCCGACATCCACCGCGGGCTGCTGGAGGGCGCCTACGACCTGGGGCTGGTGAACTACCTCCACGGCGACGACATACCGCCCGGCTTCGAGACGACCGAGCTGCTGCGCGGGCGCCCGGTGGTGTGCGTACGCCCGGACAGTCCCCTGGCGGCAATGGACGCCGTGGACGTGGACAGTCTCCTCGCCGAGCCGCTCATCGTGATGCGGTCCGGCTACGTCATGCACCGCTACGTCCACCGGCTGCTGCGCGGCCGGACGCCGTCCTTCTCGTACTCCACCGACGGCGCCGAGATGGGCAAGCTGATGGTCGCCGAGGGGCTGGGGGCGACGGTGCTGCCCGACTTCAGTGTCATCGGCGACCCCTTGGAGCGGCGGGGCACCCTCACCGTACGGCCGCTGGCCGGGGACGAGACCGATGTGCTGCTGGTGCTGCAGCGCCGCCATGCCGTCTCGGTCCCCCGGGCCGTGCGTGATCTGCACACGCTGTTCGTACGCAACGCGGACGCGCACCGGGCGTCGTGAAGCGGGGGCCTCCCGGGGCCGAACGGGTGGTTCGCACACTCCGTCGGCGCAAGGGGGCGCCTCTCGCGGGGCGGCCGGGCCGGGGCCCGCCGGACGCTCCGAGGAGAGGGGAGTCGTCATGGTCCGTACGAAAACGCCCCGGGTCAGCGTGATCATCCCCGCGTACAACTCGATGCCGGAACTGACCGAGTGCGTCGCCTCCGTCATGGAGCAGACGCTCGGCCTGGACAAGATCGAGATCATCGCGGTCGACGACGGCTCGACCGACGGCACCGCGGACGAGCTGGACCGGCTCGCGGGCGGCTGCCCCGGCCTGCGCGTCGTCCACCAGCCCAACAGCGGCGGAGCCGGAGGCCCACGCAACACCGGGCTGGACATGGCCGTCGGTGACTATGTCTTCTTCCTCGACTCCGACGACTACCTGGGCCCCGACGCGCTGCGCCGCATGGTGGCGATGGCGGACGAGAACCGCACCGACGTGGTCCTCGGCAAGATGGTGTCCGTGGGCGGACGTGCCGTGCCGACGGCCGTCTTCTCGCACAACCAGCCCCGGACCGATGTCTTCTCCTCCGCCGCCTACCGCACCCTGGGCTGCTGGAAGCTGTTCCGGCGCTCGCTGATCGAGCGGCTTGACCTGAGGTTCCCGCCGTACCGCAACTGCGAGGACAAACCGTTCACCGCAGCGGCCTTCCTCAACGCCGACGGCATCTCCGTGGTCGCCGACTACGACTGCTACTACTCGCGCAACCGCCAGAACGGCAACAACCTCACCCTCACCGCCGCCGACCTGGTCCACCGCATGGACGGCACCCGGCTGTGCTTCGAGACGGTCGCCCGCTATCTGGAACCCGGCCCGCGCCGGGACCAGATCATGCGGCGCCATGTGGAGTGGGAGCTGTGCGGGCCGCTGCGCGCGCTGCTGCCCAAGGAGAGCGAACAGCAGGCGCGGGAGCGCTTCTATCCGCAGTTCCGGGAGTGGGCGCTGAGCCATGTCACCGAGGGTGTCTTCCAGCAGCTCGCCCCGCCGGACCGGCTCATCGTGCACCTGCTGCGGGCGGACCGGTACGAGGACCTCATCACCGTCGCCCGGCACGCCAAGGAGGACGCGGCGCGCGGCAACGTCGTCGACAAGGGCCGCGTCTACTGGTGCCACCCCTTCTTCCGGGACCCCGCGAAGGCGGTCCCGGACGCCTGCTTCGACGCCACGGACCGGCTCCCGGTCCGCCATGAACTGGCCGAAGCGGCGTGGCAGGGCGACGGCGGTGTGCTCCGGCTCGCCGGCCACGCCCGTATCGAGTCGCTGGGCGCCCTGGAGCCCACCACCCGGCTGGTCCTGCGCCCGCGCGGCTTTCCGCACCCGGACGTCCGCGTGCCCGTGACCGTCCGAACCGCTTCCCACCAGCCCGACGATCAGGCCACCGGTTTCCTCGTCGAGGTGGACCTGAGCACCGTCGACTCGGGCGCACCGCTGGGCGCAGGGGTGTGGGACCTCCACCTGGATGTGCGGGCCAAGGGAGTCAGCCGGACCGTCAGGCTCCGGCAGGCCGGGACCGACGCGAACGGCCAGAGGACCGCCCCGCCGCGGCGCGAGGTCGCGGCCACCACCGCGCGTCCGTTCTTCACTCCGTACGGGAACTTCTCCCTGGACATCCGGCGCACCGAGGACGAGCCGGTCTGCCAGGTGGCAGCACTCGCCTGGGACGCGCCCGGCACGCTCGTCGTCACCGGACGCCTGACCGATGACGCCGCGGGCCGCCCCGGGCCCACGGCCCTGCGCGCCGAAGGCGATTCGGGCTCGGTGCGCGAGGTGCCCCTGCGGTACGCGCCGGACGGCGGCGGCACCGGGTTCACCGCCCGCCTGCCGGTCAGGAAGCTGCCTCCGGGACGCTGGACGCTGACCCTCCGTACGGACGAGCCGCACAGCCGGATTCCCGTGCCGCCGCTGAAGGGGCTGACCGGCACCCGTTGGTTCCGCACCGCCCGGCTGGGCCGCCCCTCGTACGCCAAGCCGCTCCCCCACGGCTCGAAGGGGGCCCTGGTGCTGCGCGTGGCGCCGGTCGGCCTGGCGGCGGGCCTTCGCCGACGGCTCGGTCGACTCGGATCCGGCTCTCGCCGGTAACACCGCTCTGATGACCCGTCAGTAGGTCATCTGTCCCGGACTCTTGACTCGTACGGCGGCAGTGGTCATCCTCGTCGCACCATGGGCGAGGTCATGACAATCGGGCTGTCGCTCTCCGGCCCACAAGGCCAAGGACAGCCCGATACGTCGACCCCGCCATCCCGCCGACCGAGGGACGTGGGCTGTGACCAGTTCCGGACGCCCGTACCGCAGACGCAAGAACATCACCGTTGTGTCGCTCCTCCTGCTCGTGCTGTCGATCGCGCTCGGCCCCACACCGAGTTCGGCGGCAGGAACCGACTGGTGGAACCCGACCGCGCGGCCCGCGCCGGACTCCGGGGTCAACGTCACGGGGGAGCCCTTCACCGGCACCAACGACCGGGGCGAGGTGCGCGGGTTCGTCGACGCGCACGACCACATCTTCTCCAACGAGGCCTTCGGCGGCCGGCTGATCTGCGGAAAGCCGTTCTCCGAGCAGGGGATCGCGGACGCGCTCAAGGACTGTCCCGAGCACTACCCGGACGGCTCGCTCGCGATCTTCGACTTCATCACCAACGGCGGTGACGGCAAGCACGACCCGAACGGCTGGCCCACCTTCAAGGACTGGCCGGCCCACGACTCCCTGACACACCAGCAGAACTACTACGCCTGGGTGGAACGGGCCTGGCGCGGTGGCCAGCGGGTGCTGGTCAACGACCTCGTCACCAACGGCGTGATCTGCTCCGTGTACTTCTTCAAGGACCGCGGTTGTGACGAGATGACGTCCATCCGGCTGCAGGCCAAGCTGACGTACGACATGCAGGCCTACATCGACAAGATCTACGGCGGGCCGGGCAAGGGCTTCTTCCGGATCGTCACCGACAGCGCACAGGCCCGTCAGGTCATCGAGCAGGGCAAGCTGGCGGTCGTCCTCGGCGTGGAGACGTCCGAGCCCTTCGGCTGCAAGCAGATCCTCGACATCGCGCAGTGCAGCAAGGCCGACATCGACAAGGGCCTGGACGAGCTGCACGCGCTGGGTGTGCGCAGCATGTTCCTGTGCCACAAGTTCGACAACGCGCTGTGCGGTGTCCGCTTCGACTCGGGCTCGCTCGGAACGGCCATCAACGTCGGGCAGTTCCTGTCGACGGGCACCTATTGGAAGACGGAGCAGTGCAAGGGGCCGCAAGCCGACAACCCCATCGGCAACGCCTCGGCGGCCGCGGCCGAGAAGAAGCTCCCGGCGGGCGAGGAGGTCCCGTCGTACAGCGCTGACGCCCAATGCAACGTCAGAGGACTCACCGGACTCGGCGAGTACGCCGTCCGCGGCATGATGCAGCGCGGGATGATGCTGGAGATCGACCACATGAGCGTCAAGGCCACCGGCCGGGTGCTCGACATCTTCGAGGCCGAGTCCTACCCCGGCGTGCTCTCCTCGCACAGCTGGATGGACCTGGACTGGACCGAGCGGGTCTACGGCCTGGGCGGCTTCATCGCGCAGTACATGCACGGCTCCGAGGGCTTCATCTCGGAGGCGAAGCGCACCGAGGCGCTGCGCGACAAGTACGGGGTGGGCTACGGCTACGGCACCGACATGAACGGCGTCGGTGGCTGGCCGGGCCCGCGCGGAGCGGACGCCCCGAACAAGGTCACCTATCCCTTCAAGAGCGTCGACGGCGGCTCCGTCATCGACCGGCAGACCACCGGTCAGCGCACCTGGGACCTGAACACCGACGGAGCGGCCCACTACGGCCTGGTGCCGGACTGGATCGAGGACATCCGCCGGGTCGGCGGCCAGGACGTGGTGGACGACCTCTTCCGCGGCGCCGAGTCCTACCTCGACACCTGGGGGGCCTCCGAGAAGCACGAGGCCGGGGCCGATCTCGCGCGCGGCGCGGCCACATCGGCCAGTTCCTCGGAGTGGAGCCTGTTCACGAGCTACAAGCCGCACCGGGCCGTCGACGGCGACCGCGGCACCCGCTGGGCGAGCGACTGGAGCGACGACCAGTGGTTCCGGGTCGACCTCGGGTCGGAGAAGCGCGTCAAGAAGGTCACCCTCGACTGGGAGGACGCGTACGCGAAGGCGTACCGGATCGAGCTCTCCACCGACGGGGCGAACTGGCGGACCGCCTGGTCCACGACGGCGGGCGACGGCGGCCTGGACACCGCGAGATTCACCGCCACACCGGCCAGGTACGTACGCGTGCAGGGGGTGGAACGCGGCACCGGCTGGGGCTACTCCCTCTACGACGTCGGTGTCCACGGCTGACACCCACGAGAGGGGTTCCATGGCACGGTTGCCGTCCGCCGAGCGGCGGCGACAGCTCACCGAAGCGGCGATCAGGGCGATGGCCCGGGACGGCGTCCCCAGGACGACGACCCGGTCCATCGCAGCCGAAGCGGGCGTCTCGCTGAGCGTCTTCCACTACTGCTTCGACTCCAAGCAGGAGCTGATCGAGTCCGTCATCACCACCATCACCGGGCACTACGTGACAGTGGTGAAGGAGGCCCTGCGGCCCAGGGCCTCCTTGGAGGAGACCGTCCGGGCGGGCTTCCAGGCGTACTGGGAGCACGTCCGGGCCCACCCCGACGAGCACATGCTCACCTATGAGCTCACGCAGTACGCGCTGCGCCAGCCCGGCTTCGAGCATCTGGCGCGGCGCCAGTACGAGCTGTACGCCGAGACGTACCTGGAGCTCATCGACCAGCTGCGGCAGACCATGGGCCTGCGGCTGCGCGTCCCCGCCCCGGTCCTGGCGCGCTATCTGGCCGCCATGACCGACGGCCTGACCCTCAACTACCTCGTGCTCGGCGACGACGACGCCTGGTCGGGCATCCTCGACACGGTCACCGCGCATATCGCCGGCCTGGTGTGCGAGCCCTGAACAGGCGGGATGCACCTCGGGCTCCTTAGGCTCGTAGGGAACGGGTTCTCCCGGAGGTGACAGTCATGCGAGCCTCGCTGATACAGCTGTCCGTGGACGCGTCGGACTCCGCCGAGGAGCGCCGTCTCAGGGCGTCCTCGCTGGTCCGGGGCCGGACCGGCGACGATCTGGTGGTCCTGCCGGAACTGTGGACGGCCGGGGCCTGGGCGTACGACGGCTGGGGGCACGACGCCGAGGGGATCGACGGTCCCACCGCCGAGGCCATGTCCGCGGCGGCGCGCGCGGCCGGGGTCTGGCTGCACGCCGGATCGATCGTCGAACGGGACGCGGACGGGACCCTCTACAACACCGCGCTCCTCTTCGACCGGGCCGGTGACCTGCGCGGCAACTACCGCAAGATCCACCGGTACGGCTTCGACACGGGTGAGGCGACCATGATGGGCGGGGGCGGCGACATCGTCACCGTGCCCACCGAATTCGGGGTGATCGGCCTCGCCATCTGCTACGACCTGCGTTTCCCCGAGCTCTTCCGGGGGCTGATCGACGAGGGGGCGGAGCTGATCATCGTGCCCGCCGCCTGGCCCGCGGCCCGGCTCGCGCACTGGCAGCTCCTGACCCGCACGAGGGCGCTGGAGGAGCAGGTCTTCCTGCTGGCCTGCTGCGCCACGGGCACCCATGGCGGTATGCGGCAGGGCGGGCACAGCGTGGCCGTCGACCCCTGGGGGACGGTCCTGGGCGAGGCCGGCACCGCGGCGGAGACGGTGACGGTGGGGGTCGACATGGGCGAGGTCGCCCGGATCCGCTCCGAACTCCCCGTCCTGCGTGATCGTGTCCTCGCCGTGGGGTCCGCCGCCGGGCGGTGACCGGGCCCTCCGCCCAGGGCCTGTCGTTCGGATCAGGTCGCAGGGAATCGGCAGCGGCTTGTCATCGCCGTGAGCGGGGTCTGGCGCGTGCAGCTGCAAGGCGGAGGAGGGCGTCGACGCGATGGGGGCACCTCCCGCGCGAGCGAAGCCGAGCGTGGGGGAATCGGCAACCGACGACAACGCGGCAGATGTGTGTGCCAGACCCCGCGTCTGCGGCGTGATCCAAACGGCAGGCCCTAGACGACGCCCTGGGCCGTCATCGCCTCGGCGACGCGGAGGAAGCCCGCGGTGTTGGCGCCGAGGACGTAGTCGTCGGCGTCGCCGCCGTAGGTCTCGGCGGTGACACGGCACTGGGCGTGCACCTGTCCCATGATGGTCGCGAGCCGGTCCTCCGTCCGCTCGAAGGTCCAGCTGTCGCGCGAGGCGTTCTGCTGCATCTCCAGCGCGGAGGTGGCGACCCCGCCCGCGTTGGCCGCCTTGCCGGGGGCGAAGAGGACCCGGGCCTCGCGGAACACCTCGATCGCCTCGGGCGTGCAGGGCATGTTCGCGCCCTCGGCCACGGCGAGCACACCGTTCTTCACCAGCGCTACGGCGTCCTGGCGGCCCAGCTCGTTCTGGGTGGCGCACGGCAGGGCGATGTCGCACGGCACGTCGTAGACCGACCCCCGGGCGGAGAACCGCGCGGTCGGCTTCGCCTCGGCATAGGCGGAGATCCGGGCCCGGCGCACCTCCTTGACCTCCTTGAGCAGGTCCAGGTCGAGGCCGTCCTCGTCGACGAGGTAGCCGGAGGAGTCGGAGCAGGCCACCACGCGCCCGCCCAGGGCGTGGACCTTCTCGGCCGCGTAGACGGCGACGTTTCCCGACCCGGAGACCACGACCCGGCGTCCGTCGAAGTCCTGGCCGCGGGTGCCGAGCATCGCCTGGGCGAAGTACACGGCGCCGTAGCCGGTGGCCTCGGTGCGGGCGTGGGAGCCGCCCCAGCCGACGGGCTTGCCGGTGAGGACGCCGGCCTCGTAGCGGTTGGTGATCCGCTTGTACTGGCCGAAGAGGTAGCCGATCTCTCGGGCGCCCACCCCGATGTCGCCGGCGGGCACGTCCGTGTGCTCGCCCAGGTGGCGGTACAGCTCCGTCATGAACGCCTGGCAGAAGCGCATGACCTCGCCGTCGGAGCGGCCCTTGGGGTCGAAGTCCGAGCCGCCCTTGCCGCCGCCGATCGCCATACCGGTCAGCGCGTTCTTGAAGATCTGCTCGAAGCCCAGGAACTTGACGATGCCCAGGTTCACGCTGGGATGGAAGCGCAGGCCGCCCTTGTACGGGCCGAGCGCGCTGTTGAACTCCACCCGGAAACCGCGGTTGACCCGTACGGTGCCCTGGTCGTCCACCCACGGGACCCGGAACATCAGCTGCCGCTCGGGCTCGCAGAGCCGCTCCACGATCCGGGCCTCGGCGTACTCCGGGTGGGCCCGGAGCACGGGGCCTATGGCGTGCAGGACTTCGTGCGCGGCCTGGTGGAACTCCGTTTCCCCGGGGTCTCGCCTGCGGAGGGTGTCGTAGACGGCGTCGATGTGGGCGCTGACGTCCATACGTGCGGTGTCTCCGTTCCGGTGCGGCCGGTCAGTCGGCCTGTTGCTGTTCCGCCGCCGCCCAGCCGGTCAGGGCGCCGCGCAGTGCGGCCACCAGACGGCCGGCGGCCTCGTCCTCGGTGCGTCCGCTCTTGATGAGGTCGAGGATGTCGCGCGGGTCGAACAGCGCGTTCCACAGATAGAGGGCTTCGTCGCCGAGGTCGTCGAGGCCCAGTTCCTCGGTGGTCTGCCGCAGCGGCTCGGCGAGCGCCTCGGCCTGGGGCGTGAGGTAGCCGGTTCCTTCGCGCAGGCGCTCGAGATAGCCGCGGTGCGAGCGCATCTGGGCCATCGCCCCGCCGTGTTCGAGGACCAGGGAGACCCAGTGCCGCGAGACCGCTTCGAGTTTGGTCATGCCGCGGGTGGTCTGCCGGGCGCTGAAGTCCCGCAGTTCGGAGCCCACTTGGGCGCGGAAGGCATGCAGCACCTCCTCGACGGATGAGAAGTGGCGGTAGGCCGTCGCGGTGGACACCTCGGCGTGCTTGGCGATCTCGGCGAGGCTGACGGGCGTGGGCGAGTTCTCGAACAGTCGCGCGGCCGCCTTGATGAGGTGCCTGCGGTTGCGCTCGGTGTCACTGCGCATGGGTCGA
The DNA here is from genome assembly GCF_024442335.1 of Streptomyces sp. CRCS-T-1. Taxonomy (NCBI): domain Bacteria; kingdom Bacillati; phylum Actinomycetota; class Actinomycetes; order Kitasatosporales; family Streptomycetaceae; genus Streptomyces; species Streptomyces sp. CRCS-T-1. Next base: position 266,056 of record NZ_CP101651.1, read on the forward strand.
TTCCTCGTCGTGTACGGGACGGTGCTCATCGCAGGGCCGAAAGACCGGCGGCCAGGCGGCGGACACCCTCGGTGATGGACTGCGGGCTGGCAGCGTACGACAGCCTCAGGTGCCCCTCACCCCGCGCTCCGAACTCGCTCCCGGGCCGGACGGCGACGCCGTGCTGTGTGCGCAGCGCCGCCACGACCTCCACGGACGGCAGATCGATGTCGTAGCGCGGGAATTGGTAGAAGGCGCCTTCGGGTGCGCTGAGGGTGAGGCCGGGGATCGCGGACAGTTCCCTGCGCATGAGTTCGCCGCGCTCCTGGTACGCGGCGCGCATCCGGGCCACGTCGTCGTCGCAGCTCTCGACGGCGACGAGCGCGGCGTCCTGAATGACGGTGTTGACGGAGCCGTTGAAGGTGTTGTGGACGCGTGCGGCCGCCTGGATGAGCGGCGAGGGGCCCCAGAGGTAGCCGACGCGCCAGCCGGTCATGGCGTAGCTCTTGGAGAAGGTCTGGCAGTAAACGGTCCGCTCGCGCAGGCCGTCGACGGAGAGGGCCGAGGTGAAGGGGCGGCCGGTGTAGTCGAGGTCGGAGTAGGCCTCGTCGGAGACGACGATGGTGGGGGTGCCGTCGAGCAGGGCGGCGAGCGCTTCGAGTTCCTCCCGGCCGTGCACGATGCCGGTCGGGTTGACGGGGTTGCAGAAGACGAAGAGCTTGGCGTCGATGAGGGCGTCGGCGAGCCGGTCGAGGTCCCAGTGCAGGTCCGGTGCGAGCGGGACGGGGACGACGGTGCCGCCGGCCATCGCGACCAGGTCGCCGTAGAGGGAGTAGGTGGGGTCCGGGACGACCACCTTGTCCCCGGGGTCGACGAGGGACAGGATCGACGCGGCCAGTCCGGCGGTGCCGCCCTGGGTGATCAGGACGTCGCCGGCGGAGGCCGGGGTCCCGGCGGTGGCGGTGAGCTTGGCGGCGAGGGCCTCGCGCAGGGCCGGTTCGCCGAGGAGCGGCGAGTAGTGGGTGCGGCCGGCGCGCAGTGCGGCGTGGGCCGCCTCGGTGACCCGCTCGGGGGTGTCGAAGTCGGGTTCGCCCATCGCGAGGGAGACGAGGTCGGACCGGGACTGCGGCTGCTGGGTCCGGCGGGAGGCGGCGGCGATCCGGGCGACGGCGGCGGCGGTGTCGTGCAGAGGCGGCTGGGTGGTGACGATGGGCGGCATGCGCTCCTCCTGGTGACGGGGTGTCAGGCGTGCGGTGCGGTGTCGGCGGGTGCGCCCGTCCGGCGGCTGATCTCGAGGTCGGCGGAGACGTCCCGCTGGCGGGTGGGGGCGACGACGATCTCCTGGAGGACGACGCGCTGGGGCAGCGCGACGGCCAGGCGGATGGCCTCGGCGACGTCCTCGGGCCGCACCATGCCGGCGCGCTCCTCCGGCGCCGGGGGCCGGGCGCGGTTGTCGAGGATGGGGGTGTCCGCTTCACCCGGCAGCACGGTGATCGCGCGCAGGCCCTGGTTGCGGAAGGTGTTGTGCAGGAAGGTCATGAAGTTGCGGACGCCCGCCTTGGCCGCGCCGTAGGCGGCGCCGCCGAGCAGGTTGGGGTTGACGGCGGCGAGCGAGGAGACGGTGACGATGGTCCCGGCGCCGCGGTCGAGCATGTCGGGCAGGACGGCCTGGGTGAGCTGGAAGACGGCGGTGAGGTTCACGTCGAGGACCTGGCGCCACTCGTCGTGCGGGAGCCACTGCGGGTTGAGCACCGAGGAGGAGCTGCCCGCGTTGTTGACGAGGATGTCGACCGGGCCGAGTTCGCTCCGCACCCGGTCGAGGACGCGTGTCACGTCGTCGGCGCGGGTGATGTCCGCGGCGAGGGCGAGAGCGGTCCCGCCTTCGGCGCGGATGGTGGCGGCGACCGCGTCGAGGGCTTCCTGTCTGCGGCCGATCAGGACCACCGCGGCGCCGTCCCGGGCGAGAAGGCGCGCGGTCTCGAGCCCCATTCCGCTGCCGGCTCCTGTGATGAGCGCGATCGCGCCGGACGATGTCGTCACCGTTTCTCCTCCATCAGCGACATGAGAGTCACCTTGCATATGAGAATAGATTCTCAGATTGTCTGGGGCAAGGGTTCGGGCAAGGGCGTGGGCAGGGGCGGGGTGAAACCGAGCGCGCCGAACGCCTCGGCAGCCGCCCGTCCGAGTGCGCGGACCTCGGACTCGCGGTGGGCGAACCGGCGCAGCGAGGTCTCGCGGTCGATCCAGCGGAACCTGAGTTCCCGCCCCGGCCCGGCCTGCCCGAGCAGCGGCAGGGACGCCCGGGCGGCGACACCGACGATCGGGTAGCCGGCGGTCAGGCTCCGGTAGCGGCCGAGGACGATCAGCTCGTCCGCGTGCGGGATCTGCAGCGCCCCGATGGGCACCCCGTGCGACACGATCTCGGTGTCGGTGTCCGGGTGGAGCACCGGCCCGTCGAGCCTGAGCCCGACATGGTTGGAGCGCGGTGTGACGACGTAGGTCGCCTCCTCGATCACCTCGCGGATCCCCGCGATCGTCCGCATGCCGGGGGTGGGGACGACGTCGACGACCCACGGTCCGTCGTCGAAGCGCGGCACGGGCACGGGAAGCCGGAAGAGCTGCGCCTCGAACGGGCGGTTTCTGAACCCCCGGAACTCCGTCTCCAGCAGGACCCGCGAGCCGGGGGCGAGGGCCTGCCCGAAGCCCATCCGGGCGTCCGGGGCGGCGCTGCCCAGCAGCGTTTCCGTGCTCAGCGTTCCGTTCACCGCCAGATAGGTGCGGGTCCCCCGGCTCATGTCGCCGCGGATCCGCACCTCGTGGCCCGCGGGGACGACCAGCGGCGACCAGCCGTCGGCGGGCGAGCCCCCGACGGTGACCTCGGCGGGTGCGCCGGTCACCGCGAGCAGCACGTCGGCGTCGGGCACGAGGGCCAGTTCGCCGCCCAGGTTCTCCAGCAGGGTCGCGCCGCGTGGGTTGCCCACGAGGAGATTGGCCACGGCCGCCGAGTGCTGGTCGGCCGCTCCCCCGGTGGGAACGCCGCGCTGTTCCGTGCCGCTCCGGCCGAGGTCCTGGAACGTGGTGATCCAGCCGGTGCCGGTGAAGTCGAGCGTCACGGTCGTCATACGGCCACCTCCGTCGGCAGCAGGAAGCCCTCGCCGAGCGCCTCGGCCTCGTCCCGGGTGACGGGGACGAAGCGCACGACGTCGCCGGTGCCGAAGGACACGGGGTCCGGGCGGGAGATGTCGACGATGGTGTGGGGCGTGCGTCCGACCACTCGCCAGCCGGTCGGGCCGGGGAACGGCTGGATGATCGCGTTGGTCCCGGCGATCATGACGGCGCCGGGGGCGACGTCCGTGCGCGGCTCGGCCCGCCGGCGCACCGGCCGGGGCACCTTGAGGCCGTCCATCATCGGGGCCATCGCCGCGCCGAGGAGGCAGATGGTGAAGGTGGAGCGGGCGATCGCCTCGACGACATCGGTGGTGGCGAGGCCGAGTTCCTCGGCGACGGACCCCAGGTCGGGGCCGGTGTCGTCGTCGAAGACCACGGGGATGGCGAACGTCCGCACCTGCCGCGTGCGGGCCGGTCCGTCCGTGGGTGACGGCGCCCACCGCGCCACGAGCCGCGCCGCGTACTCCACGTGCTCGAACGCGGTCAGCAGCGGGTCGAACTCGACGAGCAGGGATTCGAGGCCGGAGACGACATCGAGCACACCGTGCGGGCGGTGCGCCAGGAAGCGGTCGCGGAACGCCACGATCCCGGCCCTGCGGATGGCCTGGTCGGTATGCGGGATGGTCACCATCACCGCCGAGTCGCCGTAGGGCTCGACGGTGAGGTCGCCGTACTGTGCTGTGGTCATCACCTGGTGCGCCCCGCCCTCAGCCGGCGAGCGCGACCTCCGCCTTCTGCGCCAGGACCTCGCGCAGGCCGCCGACCTGGATGCCCGCCTTGTCGAGCGCGGCACGCAGCGCGGTGCCGTTCGCGAGGACGGTCGGGTGGTCGCCGTGCAGCAGCAGGACGTCGGCGTCATGGCCGAGCGGGACCACGTTGCCGTTGACCGAGCGCACCGTCCCCTCCCGCACGACCTGGGCCGAACGCTCGCCGATCAGCTCCGGGTCGTAGATGAGTCCGCCCTCGTGGGAGCGGGGCACGGGCATGCCGTCGTCGCCGTAGCCTCGGTCGGCGAGGAAGACGTAGCCGACCTCCAGGCCGCGCTTGCGTGACTCCTCCGCGAGCAGGCCGCGCTGGCAGATGACGATGTAGTCGGTGTTGTACGCGGCGATCGCGTCGGTGATGGCGCGGGCGTGCTTGGCGTCGGTCTGCGCGATCGAGCCCATGCGGCCGTGCGGGGCGACATGGCTGATGGTGCCGCCGTGCACCCGGGCGAAGGCGTCCAGGGCGCCGAGCTGGTAGAGGACGTCGGTGCGGATCTCCTCCTCGGTCGCCTCGATGAGCCGGCGGCCGAAGCCGACCAGGTCGGGGTAGCCGGGGTGGGCGCCCAGTTCGATGCCGCGCGCGACACAGTCGGAAACCGTCCGGTCCATGATGCGCGGGTCACCGGCGTGGAAGCCGCAGGCGATGTTCGACGAGGTGACCAGGCCCAGCAGGGCCTCGTCGTCGCCGATCGTGTAGTTGCCGAAGCTCTCGCCGAGGTCGGCGACGACGGCTACGGAGTTGATTCCCATGGTGTCTCTCCTCGTGGGGGGGGATGGTTCAGCGGGCCGCGAGGGGCCGGCCCTTGGTCTCGCGCACGAAGGCGATCGCGACCAGGGTGATCAGGGCGGTGATGATGGAGGCGAACGCCGGGACGAGGTTGGAGCCGGTCGACTCGATCAGCTCGGTCATCACCAGCGGGGCGCTGCCGCCGAAGATGATCGTGGAGAGGCTGAAGCCGATGCTGTAGGCGGAGTAGCGCACGGTCGTCGGGAACATCTCGGCGAGCACGGTGTGCACGACGGCGGCGTGCCCGGAGAAGGCGATCGCGAGGACGATCGTGCCGACGCAGGCGAGCCCGAACTCGCCGGTGGTGATGAGCCGGAACATCGGGTACGAGACGGCGGCCATGGCGACGGCCGAGCCCGCGAGCACGGGCTTGCGGCCGATCCGGTCCGACAGGCGGGCCATGAGCGGGATACAGACGACGATGGCAACCAGGCTGACCGCGGTGACCGTGAGCGCCCGCAGCATCGAGAAGTTGTGCTCGCCGAGCGAGGTCTTCAAGTAGGTCGGCATGTAGACGAAGAGCAGGTAGTAGCCGGGGCCGTTGAGGGCGGGCAGGAAGATCGTGAGGACGATCGCCTTCAGATGGCGCCGGTTGGTGAAGGCCTCCCTGAGCGGGTTACGCGCGACGGTGTTCTGCTCGCGCAGCGCCGTGAAGTGCGGGGTCTCCTCCAGCCGGCGGCGGATGTAGAAGCCGACGTAGCCGAGCGGGACGGCGAGCAGGAACGGCACCCGCCACGCCCAGGAGGTCATGGAGTCGTCGCCGAGGGTCGTGATGAGGACGGCGGAGAAGGCGCTGCCGAACATCAGGGCGACGAACGAGCCGACGGCGATGAAGCTCATCATGTAGTTGCGGCGGGCGTCCGGGGCGTACTCGCCGACGAAGGACATGGCGCCGGCCACCTCGCCGCCGGCGGAGAAGCCCTGCAGCACGCGCAGCAGCACCAGCAGGACGGGCGCGGCCACGCCTATGACGGCGTGGGAGGGGATGAGGCCGATGGCCGCGGTGGCCGCGGAGATCAGTACCAGGAGGGCAGCGAGCAGGCTCTTGCGCCCGAGCCGGTCGCCGAGGTAGCCGCAGATCACGCTGCCGAAGGGGCGGGCGACGAAGCTGACGAGGAAGCCGACGTTGGTGAGGAAGAGGCCTCCGGCCTCGGCCTCTCCCATGATGTTGATCGCGAGATAGGTGACGAGCAGGCCGTAGATGCCGTAGTCGTACCACTCGACGAAGGAGCCGATCGAGCCCGCGACGGTGGCCTTGCGGACGACCTTGCGGTTGGCGGAGACGACGTCGACCGCTGCCGCGCCGGGCGCATCGGACGATGCCTCGTCACGGTCTGAGGGGATGTCGAGCCGATCTGACGTAGTCATACGCGTTCACTTTCGGTGTCGCGGACTCCGGGGACGGTGTCCTGAGGATCGTGCGCCGAGCGGAGTGAGGGCCGGTGATCGCTCATGCGCCGAGGTGCGCCCACGAAAGGTGGGGGCCAGGAGGGGAAAGCGGTGACAGTGCCTCAGGGGCGGGTGACCACGGCACTGTTCGAAGGCGGCCCGCGCCCGAGGGGGCGGGCGGAAACGTCACGGTGGAAGACCGCGGAACAGCGCCGGAGCCGAGTTGCGACTGGAATCGCGAATGAGAATAGGTTCGCATTCTCGGGTGGTCAAGGATGCGTTCACCCTCTGGTCAAACTCGCGCTCCCGCCCCGGTCGCGCCCGTCGGGCACCCCTTGTGCCGCACGTCCGATGGATGCACACTGACTGACGCGAAACGCGAAAGGTTTCGCATTTTCTGGAAGGATTCTGCGATGACCCAGGACAACGTGCGCGTCAACACGGCGTGGGAACGCGTCGACGAGCAGGTGCTCAAGCGGTTCCGCGCCCACTCCGTGGCCAACCTCGGCGACGCCCTCGACCGGCTGAACATCGTCGACGGAGGCATCGCCCCCATCTGGAACGGCGCCGCGGCCGTCGGCACGGCGCTCCCGGTCCTCACCGTCGCGGGCGACAACAAGGCCGTGATCGAGGCGCTCGAGCACATCCGCCCCGGCGACGTCCTCGTCATCAACGCCTTCGGCTACGACGGCCGCGCGATCATCGGTGACAACCTCGCCCAGCGGTTCGCCGTGCACGGTGCGGCCGGCGCGGTCGTCGACGGCTATGTCCGCGACGCCGCGATCATCGAACGGCTCGGCGTCCCGGTCTTCGCGCGGGGTCTGACTCCGGCCGGGCCCTTCAAGAACGGCCCGGGCACGATCGGCGAGGCCGTCGCCATCGGCGGTGTCGTGGTGAACCCGGGCGACATCGTCGCCGCCGACGGGGACGGCGTCATCGTCATCCCGCCGCACCGCGCCGAGGAGGCGCTCCGGGCCGTGGAGGAGATCGTCGCCCGCGAGGCCGCGCTCGACGCCGAGGTCGAGGCGCTGCGCGCCCAGGCCGTGCGGTGACCGGCCGGGACCGGGTGCCGGGCCGCCTGCGCGTCGCCGTCGCCGCCCCGCTGTCCGAGGAGAACGCCGCGCTCGTCCGGCGGCTGGAGCCGCGGATCGACCTCGTCGTCGACCACGCCCTGCTGCCCCCGATGCGCTGGCCCGCCGACTTCGCGGGCGATCCGGACTGGCGGCGCGGCCCCGAGCGGCAGCGTGCCTACGAGGCCGCGATCGACTCGGCCGACGCCCTGTACGGGATCCCCGATGTGGACCCGGCCGCCCTGGCCCGTGCCGTCCGGGCCAATCCGCGGCTGCGCTGGGTGCACACCATGGCCGCGGGCGGAGGCGGCCAGGTCAGGGCCGCCGGGCTGAACGCCGAGGAGCTCGGCCGGGTCCTGTTCACCACCTCGGCCGGGGTGCACGGGCGTCCGCTCGCCGAGTTCGCCGTCTTCGGTGTGCTCGCGGGAGCCAAGGATCTGCCCCGCCTCAACCGCCAGCAGCGCGACCGTGAGTGGAGCGGCCGCTGGACGATGGGGCAGGTGAGCCGGCAGACCGTGCTGGTGCTCGGGCTGGGCGGGATCGGCCGGGCGGTGGCCACGGCACTGCATGCCCTGGGCGCGACGGTCATCGGCACGAGCAGAAGGGACGTCACCGTCCCGGGTGTCTCGACCGTGGTGCATCCCGACCGCATCACCGAGGTGGCTCCCACCGTGGACGCCGTCGTCAACACGCTCCCCGGAACCGAGGCGACCGAACACCTCCTCGGCAAGCGGTTCTTCGACGCCCTGCGGCCCGGGGCCACGCTGGTCAACGTCGGTCGGGGCTCTGTCGTGGACGAGGCGGCCCTCGCCGACGCCCTCGACTCCGGCCGGGTCGGCTTCGCCGCGCTGGACGTCTTCGAGACGGAGCCGCTGCCGGACGGCAGTCCGCTCTGGCACCACGACCGGGTGCTGGTGAGCCCGCACACCGCCGCGCTCGACTCCTCGGAGGACCGCCTCATCGCCGAACTCTTCGCCGCCAACGCCACCCGGCTCCTCGACGGACAGGAGCTGGTCAACCGGGTGAACACCGTCGAGTTCTACTGAGCCACACCCTGGCTGCGGCTCAGCAGCATCGGCAGGGTGCGGTCCAGCTCCCGCCACCAGTACGGCGGCGAGTGGGTACCGGCGTAGAAGTGCGTGCTCACCTGGACACCGGCCCTCCTGAGACGGGTGGCGACGGCACGCGACTCCTCCCCCATCAGGGTCTCCGTCGGCGAGATCACGTCCTCCGGGAACGGACGGTCCGGGTCCTCCAGACCGGGGACGTGCGGATCGGGTTCGGTGCCCGGCGGGTCGAGCTTTCCTGCCCGGCCGTCGCCGCTGGACAGATGGACGCGGGTGCCCCGCAGACGTTCGGCCAGATGGTAGGGGTCGTGCGCCTGCCAGATCGCGCGCTGGGCCACGGGATCGCCCCACAACGCCAGCCAGTCGAGACCCAGATAGGTCATGCCCGCCCGTACGGCGTGCGGATGCTGCAGCGGGTGCACGAATCCGCTGTAACTGGCCACGGCACGGAAGAGCCCCGGGTGCCGAGCCGCGTAGGAGAGTGCGCCGAAACCGCCCTGGGACTCCCCTGCCGCCACCCGCCGGGTGCCCGCGCCGTAGTCGCGCTCCAGCAGGGGCAGCACCTCGCGCAGATGGAAACTCTCGACGGCGGGCGGTCCGCCACGGCCGTGATTCCACCAGTCGCTGTAGAAGCCGTACAGCGGCATCTCGGGCATGACGACGAGGGTGCCGCGCAACTCCGGCTTCTTCTGGACCTCGTACTCCCTGGTCCAGGCCTCGTGGTCGCCGTCTCCTCCGATGAACAGATACAGCACCGGCCATCGGTCGTCCCGGCCGCGCCGCTCCCAGCCGTCCGGGGTCAGCAGCCGGACGCGCGCGTCGCGGCCGAGGGCGGCCGAGCGCACGGTGAGGTCGACGATCCGCCTCTCCGTCCGCTGCTCGTCCACGACCCGTGCACCCTCACGAGCACGACCATGGGCTGCGGCCCGCTGCGCCCCGGGCACCAGAAGACCTGCCGCGCTCACCAGCGCCAGGAACCGTCGACGGTCAGCCATCACGTCTCGCACGATACGAGCCCCGGACACCCCTCACCCGGGCGACACGACAGCGCCGGTGCAGCGAACAGGACCCGCCCCGATGCGGATGGTGGGCGGGTCCTGCTCGTGGGGTCCATTGTCGGGAGCGCGGGTCGGCTGGGCCATGAGTGTGAACCGTCGGTGTGCGCGCGGCGCGCACACCCCGTGCGCACGGGCGCACCTCACATGGCAGCGCACATCGGGGGTACGCCCATAGGTGTGACCCCGGGTTATCCCGGTCGGCCTGCGGTGACGATACTGGCAGGCACACCCGCTCCCAGCTCACAGATGGACCCATGCCTCTCTCCTCCACCGTCCGCCCGCAGACGCCCGCCACGGTGTGGCTGGCGCGCGGCCGTCATGCCTCCGGTGCCGCGGAAGACGTTCTCCGGTGCTCGCTCCAGCAGCGCAAGGACAGTCGGGACATCGACGACTTTCTGGAATTGCCCGAGGCCGAGGCCGGCCCGTCGGAGCGGGTCTTCGAAGCCCGCTGGCAGGTCGGTGACGGGGTGACCGTGCGGGCCCGGCTGAGTGTGACGCCCGGCCCGGACGGCGAGGGGCAGGAGTGGATCCTGGTCGCGGAGGCCGAGGAGCCATGGAGCGACGACTGGCCGTCGCCGACCGGTTTGATGTGGCCGAAGGAGCCGGACGCCGCCTGGGACCGGGACGGCGCGGATCTGTCCCTGCGGGAGATCAATCCGCTCCCCCAGGACGACAAGGAGACCAAGCGCCTGCTCCGGAACGCGGTGCGCGGCGGCTGGCACATCCATGTGGTCGTCCACGAGGCGATGACCACGGACGAGAAGGGCCGCATGCCGATCGCGCGGTGGCTGCCGCCGGGCCTGCGGCCCCGGGTGGTGGAGCACCGCGCCCTCCCGCAGCAGTCGCGCGGGCTCAACTGGGCCCTGCGGGACTCCGGCGTGCAGGTGGCGCGCGGCGGCGCCGTCGTGCTGCCGGGCACCCCGGCACCGGAGGGGTACGACGCCGAGGACTTCTCGATCCGCGCGGTCTTCCTCGACGGCTCGGAGCCGGCCGACCTCGTCCACGCGGTGAAGCGGTTCGGCGCGCTGCCGCGGCCCCTGCCCGACGGCGCCGAGAACGCCCTCAAGGCGCTGCGGGAGGACTGGCACCTGCTGAATCTCCAGGAGGAGCTGGACCGCCAGCGCGGTCTGGTGGCCATGTACGCCGACGCGCTGGAGGCCATGACGAAGTCCCGCGACCTGTACCGGGAGGCGGCCGAGCGCGCCCACGAGGCCCTGACCGCCTACCAGGAGTCCGACGGGACCGCGCCCGCGCGGCAGCAGCCCTCCGGTGCTCCCGTCGGGTCCCCGCTCCAGCAGCTCACACGGACGTTCGAACGCTTCAAGGGCAAATCCCAGCGCCCCGTGGCCCCCTCCCGGGACGAGCACTAGGAAGCCTTCCTCGCGGGGCGCACGTGTCAGTCGTGGCCAGGTGGATACGCGGTCCGTACGGCAGTACGGCCCGCCCGGGAAGGTCCTCCACGCCATGGGCAACGACCAGTACCACTCGGAGACGACTCTCCGCGTCAACGGCAAGCCCCACACCCTCACCGTCGACCACCGGCGGGTCCTGCTGGACCTCCTGCGGGAGGATCTCGACCTCACCGGCGCCAAGAAGGGCTGCGACCACGGCCAGTGCGGCGCCTGCACGGTCCTGGTGGACGGGCGGCGCGTCAACAGCTGTCTGCTGTTCGCGATCGCCCTCGACGGCTGCGAGGTCACCACGATCGAGGGCCTGTCCGGCGACGGTGAGGAGCCGCACCCGCTGCAACAGGCCTTCCTGGAGCGTGACGCCTTCCAGTGCGGCTACTGCACCCCGGGCCAGATCTGCTCCGCGGCCGGTGTGCTCGCCGAGGCGGCGGCCGGTCATCCCTCGCACGTCACCGACCCGGCGACGCCCTCCGGTGAGCCGGTGCCGCTGAGCCGGGAGGAGATCCGGGAGCGGCTGAGCGGCAATCTGTGCCGGTGCGGCGCGTACCCACGGATCGCCGAGGCGGTGGAGGACGTGGTCCCGTGAAGGAGTTCGCCTACGTCCGTGCCGCGAGCGTGGAGGAGGCGACCTCCGCGTACGCCTCCCACGCCGGCGCCCGCTATCTCGGCGGCGGCACCAACCTCGTCGATCTGATGAAGCTCGGCGTCGAGCGGCCCGCCACCCTCATCGACATCACCCGGCTGCCCCTGGACGCGGTGGAGGAGCTGCCCGACGGCGCGCTGCGGATCGGGGCGCTGGTCCGCAACAGCGACCTCGCGGCCCACCCCCTCGTACGCGACCGGTACCCGGCGCTGTCGCAGGCGGTGCTCGCGGGTGCCTCGGGACAGTTGCGCAACGCGGCGACGACCGGCGGAAACCTGCTCCAGCGCACCCGGTGCCCGTACTTCCAGGATGTGTCGAAGCCGTGCAACAAGCGTGAGCCGGGCAGCGGCTGCGGCGCGCGGGACGGCGTCCACCGCGATCACGCGGTGCTCGGTCACTCCGCGCACTGCGTCGCCACCCATCCCTCGGACATGGCGGTGGCGCTGGCCGCTCTGGACGGGCGTGTCGAACTGTCCGGGCCGGACGGTGCCCGGAGTGTCGCGGCGGCGGACTTCCACCGGCTGCCCGGGGACCGGCCCGAGCAGGACACCGAGATCCGGCCCGGCGAACTGATCACCGGCGTGGTGCTGCCCGCTGTCACGGCCGGGCTGCCGTCGGCGTACCGCAAGGCCCGTGACCGTGCCTCGTACGCCTTCGCGCTCGCGTCCGTCGCGGTGGTGCTGCGGGTGTCGGACGGTGTGGTCGTTCATGCCGGGCTCGCCTTCGGGGCGCTGGCGCACCGGCCCTGGCGGGCCCGGCGGGCGGAGGAGGCGCTGCTGGGCGCGGCTCCGACCACCGCCGCGTTCGAACACGCCGTCGACCTCGAACTGTCCGCCGCGCGGCCGCTGCGGGACAACGCGTTCAAAGTGCCGCTGGCCCGCAATCTCGCCGTGGACGTGCTGTCCCGGCTCGCGGAACCGGCGCTCACGCGGAGGACTCCATGACCGGCAGCGTGGGTGCTCCCGCCGAGCGCCGGGAGGGACGGGAGAAGGTCAGCGGCACCGCCCGCTACGCCGCCGAGTACCCCTCCCCCGGCCGGGCCCAGGCCTGGCCCGTGCCGGCGACCGTCGCCCGGGGGCGGGTGACCGGCGTCGACACGGAGGCGGCCCTCGCCGTGCCGGGTGTCCTCGCCGTGCTCACCCACGAGAACGCGCCGCGGCTCGCCGAGCCGGACGATCCGACGCTGGCCGTGCTCCAGGACGCCCGGGTTCCGCACCGGGGCTGGTTCGTGGCCCTGGTGGTGGCCGAGACCTTGGAGGCGGCCCGGGCCGGTGCCGCCGCGGTCCGGGTCGCCTACGACGCCGAAGAGCACGACGTGACCCTCACCGCCTCGCACCCGGGCGTGTACGTGCCCGAGGAGGCCAATGGCGGTCATCCCGCCGTCCGTGAACACGGCGACCCCGACGGAGCCTTCGGGTCCTCCGCCGTCCAGGTGGACGTCGCGTACCGGGTTCCGCCGCTGCACAACCACCCGATGGAACCGCACGCCAGCACCGCCCGCTGGGACGACGGGCGGCTGACCGTGCACACCTCCAGTCAGGGCGCCGGTGCCGTACGGGGCGTGCTCGCCGGGTTGTTCGGCGTTCCGAAGGACCGGGTCGTCGTCACCGCCGAGCATGTCGGCGGCGGCTTCGGGTCCAAGGGCACGCCCCGGCCCGACGTGGTGCTCGCGGCGCTGGCGGCACGGCAGACCGGGCGGGCGGTCACCGTGGCCCTCCCCCGCCGGTATCTGCCCGCCGTCGTCGGGCACCGCGCTCCCACCCTGCACCGGCTGCGCCTCGGTGCCGACACGGACGGCCGCCTCACGTCCCTGGTGCACGAGGTCACCACCCACACCTCGCGCATCAAGGAGTTCGTGGAGCAGGCGGCCGTGCCCGCGCGCGTGATGTACGCGACGCCCCACAGCCGTACGGTGCACCGGGTCGCCGCCCTGGACGTGCCCTCGCCTTCGTGGATGCGGGCGCCGGGCGAGGCTCCGGGGATGTACGCGCTGGAGTCCGCCATGGACGAACTCGCCGAAGAGCTGGGCATGGACCCGGTCGAGCTGCGGATCCGCAACGAGCCGGACGTCGAACCCGACAGCGGCAAGCCGTTCAGCAGCCGGCACCTGGTCGAGTGTCTGCGCGAGGGTGCCCGGCGCTTCGGATGGGCGGGGCGCGATCCACGCACGGGCTCCAGTGGGGAAGGGCCCCTGCTGCTGGGGACGGGCGTGGCGGCCGCGACGTATCCCGTCATGGTGTGGCCCGCCGCGGCGACGGCCCGCGCGCTGCCCGACGGGACGTTCCTGGTGCGGATCAACGCCACCGACATCGGTACGGGGGCCCGGACCGTGCTCGCGCAGATCGGCGCCGACGCCCTCGGGGTGCCGCTGGAGCGGGTGCGCACGGAGGTCGGCAGCAGTGAGCTTCCGTCGGCGCCGCTGGCGGGCGGCTCGTCCGGCACGGCCTCCTGGGGCTGGGCGGTCCACGAGGCCTGTTCGCTGCTGGCGCGGCGGCTGGCCGAGCACGCGGGGCCGCTGCCCGGGCAGGGTCTCGACGTCCGTGCGGACACCGGGGGCGTGGCGGAAGCGGAGAGCGCCTGGGCCCGGCACGCCTTCGGGGCGCACTTCGCCGAGGTCGCGGTGGACACGGTCACCGGCGAGGTCCGGGTCGGCCGGCTGCTCGGGGTGTACGCCGCCGGGCGCATCCTCAACGCCCGCACGGCACGCTCCCAGTTCGTCGGCGGCATGACGATGGGGCTGGGCATGGCGCTGACCGAGGGCAGCACGATGGACGCCGCGTTCGGGGACTTCACCGAGTCGGACCTGGCGTCGTACCACGTGCCCGTGCACGCCGACATCGGCGAGATCGAGGCGCACTGGCTCGACGAGGACGATGCCCGTCTCAACCCGATGGGCAGCAAGGGCATCGGGGAGATCGGCATCGTCGGGACGGCCGCGGCGATCGGCAACGCCGTGCACCACGCCACCGGCGTCCGTTTCCGGGAACTCCCGCTCACGCCGGACCGGGTGCTGGCCGGGCTGCTCGAGCGCCGGGGGACGAACGACGACCGGACCGGACCCGCGGCGAGCGGATCCGGTCCGGTACGGCGGTCGTAGACGTCACTCCGCCATACTGCGTGCCTCGGTCGCCGGCAACGGCGCCCACTGGCCGCTGACGAGCGGCGCCACCGCGCGGAAGACCAGCGAGACGAGGGCCAGCAGCGCCGTGCACACGGCGGCACCGGCGGCGAACCACGGCGGGGCGAGCGCGAGGTCCACGGCCCGGGTCAGGGACGCCGACGGGAAGGAACTCCCGTACGCCTGCGCCCCGGCCAGCACCGTGGGCACCACCACCGCCCCGACCAGCACCGGCGCCACGGGGCGCAGGGCCAGCAGCAGCGCCAGCACCGTGCAGAGCACGGACAGGCCGAGAGCTATGGCGTGCAGGTCCAGGGAGGCTCCGCCGCGCTGCAGCGGGAAGTGGGCCACCGCGCATACGGCCAGGCCCAGAGCCGTCAGCCAACTCGACCATGCCATGGACCTGGTGAGCCGCTCCGTCGCGCGGTCGCGGTCCGACGGTGCGGAGTCGAGGGTCCGGCGGGTCTCGCGACGCTTGGCGGGCCGGACGGGTGTCAGGGGCTGTGTGGTCTCGGCATCGGGGGCCGGAGGCGCGGCGGGCACCCGGCCGTTGCGGTCCAGCCGCTCCAGGCCGAGGCGGTCGATCAGCTCCACCAGCTCCCCGACGGACCGGCCGGTGGCGGCCGCGCGGAGTGCCTCCTCGCGGACGTGGGGCATCTGCGGCTCTTTGTGCAGCAGGGTCACCAGCCGGGTCACTTCCTCCACCGGCCGGTGGGCGGCCGCGGCCCGGATCGCCTCGTCCGCGCTGTCGGCGTCCCGTGGGGGCTTCGTCAGCAGGGCGATCATCCGGCTCACGTCCTCCACGCGCCGCTCCACACCGGCCGTACGGAGGGCGTCGACCATCGCTTCGGCGTGGTCGGGCGACTTCCCCAGCGATGTGATGAGGGCGACGACCTCCTCCAGGGGCCGGTCGACCACGGCGGCGTGCACCAGGTCGCTGACCGCGTCACCGTACGGCGCGGGAACCGGCCCCGTGCCGGGCCGCAGCTCCACGGGATTGTCGTCCAGCGACCGAATCACGAACGGCCGCGCCCCCGACTGCTCCACGTCGGCCCGGTCCGGACCGGGGCCGTCGAGCGGGGCGTGCGGTGCATCCACCGGCTCCTTGCGGAGGCCCGTGGGCGGGGTGGAGGGCCGCGCCGGCTGGTGGGACGACCCTGCGGCAGCGGGCGGGGCGGACGGCGGGCTGACGGGGTTCGGGCGGGGGCCCACAGGCGCGGCGGCCTGACGATCCGCCTGCTGAGCCCCCGAGACAGCGGGCTCGGCCGAGAGCGGCCTCACCGGGTTCGCAGAGGGACCCCCGGGCGCGGCGGACTGACGGTCCGCCTGGGGAGACCCTGCGGCGGCATGCGGGGCGGACGGCGGGCTCACCGGGTCAGGGCGGGGGCCCGCAGGCGCGGCGGACTGACGGTCCACCTGGCCCGGCTCCGAGTCAACGGGCTTGGCCGACGGCGAGTTCACCGAGTTCGCAGGGGGACCCTCGGGCGCGGGCGATGGCCGGTCCGTCTGCTGCGGCGCTGAGACGGCGGGCTCGACGGGCGGCGAGACCACCGGGTTCGGGCGAGAGGGCGCGGCCGACGGCCGGTCCGCGTCGTCCGAGCCGGGGGCGGCGGACCGGTCGAAAGCCACAGCCGCCTCGCCCGAGGCAGAGGCAGAGGCAGAAGCAGGGGCAGGGGCAGGGGCAGCAGCAGAGGCAGACGCAGGGGTCGCCGGGCGCGCCGGCTCCTGGTCCGTCGGGGCCGCATCGGGGCCGGCAGGCCGAACATTCTCAGCCACACCGGCGGCAGCCGACCGCACGGGATCCGCCCCGTTTACGACAGGGGCGACAGGCGTGGCAGACGACGGAGCGATCTCGTCCACGCCAGAAGCAGGCGTCGGCGCCGACACCTGGTGCGGCCCGTCCCCAGCGAGGGCGGCCGGTTCCGTGCCCGGCGGGCCCGCGGGGTGAGGCGCGGCGGGAGGCTCGGTGCCCGCACGGTACGTCTCGTGCGAGGGGGCGGCGGGCTGTGTGCTCGTCTGCTCCACCTGGTACGCGCCGGTGGCGACGGTGGTCTCGGCGGACGGCTGGGCGGACCCGTTCGACTCGCCGGTTATGGCGGACCCGTTCGAGCGGGGTGATGAAGAGCAGGTGGTCATACTCGCCTCCATGGGAAGAGTGCGGCCGCTCCTGCGCCCCCCGTCGTGTGACGAGCGACGTTACGCTGACCATTACTAGGCGCCCCCTTCACCCCGTGCCACTCGTGTGAGCCACCGGGATGACCACCCGCACGGGAAAATCCGCCGACGCGCCGACATGTCGGGCCCCGGCCGCAATACAGCCGCCGGAAACGGGAATCCACGTAAAGACACCCCGTGTCGCGGCACGCCAGGAGGAGGGCAACCCGTGGATACGACCGCAACGGTGATCACCCTGGCCGCGATTCTCGCGGCCGTCGTCCTCGTCCTCGCCGTCAGCGTCTTCCTGAGACTGGTCCGGACCCGGCGCGATCTGCGGAGCGCGGGTCTGCCCACCGGGCCGCGCTGGGTCTTCTGGGGCGCGGTCGCCTATTTCGTCCTGCCTGCCGACGTGCTGCCGGACCCGGTGTACCTGGACGACATCGGTGTTCTGCTGCTCGCTCTGCGTACCGTCCGCGGCTCCCTCGGCGAACGGGATCGCAGGACGACACGCCGGGCTGACCACGAACCGGCAAAATAACTACGGAGAGTAAGGAAACCAACCACCCGTTCGATTCGTATAAGTCTCTGGAAGCCGAAACAAGCGAGCGGCCGGGGGGCCGCGCCCAATGACCAACGCTTGGTCGGCGCAGTACCGACGAGGGAGAGACGATGCAACCGTTCGCGCTCAACTACGCGCGCCCGGCAGTGGAGTTGGAAGCTGCTATTCCGTATGTGTACGACACCGGACTGCAGTTGAACGTGCTCCTCGACGGCCGCGTCGCGGCCAGCGACTTCGGCCTGCTGAGAGAGGTGGGCACCACGACCTCCACCGCGGGCTCCAAGACCCACTTCGACGACTGACCGCGGGCCGCCGAAGATGACCGTACTGATCCTCACCTGCGAGGAGGACGTGACCGCGGACATGGTGGTCGTGCACCTGAACGCGACGGGGGTTCCGGTGGTCCGCGTCGATCCCGCAGACCTGACCGGCGGTGTCGCACTGTCGGGTGAGTTCGTCCACGGCCGCTTCCGTGGCCATCTGTCCGCCGGGGGGCGGCTGGTGAGCATCGGGGGACTGCGCTCGGTCTGGGTGCGCCGGCCCGGCACCCCGGCCGGGCGGGCGGCCCAGCCGTCCGCGTGGCTGACCGAGGAGGCCGCTCAGGCGCTCTACGGCATGCTGCGGGGCTCGGACGCGCGCTGGATGAACCACCCGGACGCGGCCCGCCGGGCCCGGCACAAGCCGTGGCAGCTCAGAGTCGCCCAGCGGTGCGGACTGCCCGTGCCGGCGACGCTGATCACGACCTTCCCGCGGGCCGCCCGCGAGTTCGCCGAGCGCTATCCGGACCTGGTGGTCAAGCCGGTGTCGGGCGCGCATCCGCAGGACCCGCCCCGGGCGGTGCCGACCAGCCGGGTCGCGCCGGACACGGACTTCTCCGCCGTCGCGTTCGGGCCGACGCTGTTACAGCGCCGGGTCGCCAAGCGGGCCGACATCCGTCTCACCGTCGTCGGTGAGCGGCTGCTGGCCGCCCGCAAGGCGACCGCCTCGGACGCGGACCCGGACGACGTCGACGTGCGCTTCGCCGCGCCCGGCTCGCCGTGGCAGCCCACCGATGTGCCGTCGTGCATCGCGGCGGGCGTCCACTCGTACCTGCGTGAGGCGGAACTGGCCTACGGGGCCTTCGACTTCGTCGAGGACGCGGACGGGACCTGGTGGTTCCTGGAGTGCAACCAGTCGGGGCAGTTCGGCTTCGTCGAGGTGGAGACGGGGCAGCCGATCGCGCGCACCATCGCCGAGTGGCTGGCCCGCCCGATCCCCGAGGAGTCGCCGCATGTCAACGGTTCGAACACAAAGGTCCGTTGAGCACCAGGGCCGGCCACGCGCCGGCCCCGGGCGGTCCCATGACGAGAGGCCTCACGGCTGGCGCGGGGCGGGGAGCATGGCCGTGCGCTGCCAGCCCGCGCCCGGGGACTGCGGGCGGTCGTAGCCGGGGGACTGTGCGGGCCGCATGACCAGCTCCAGTTCCCTGCTCACGCGTTCGGCTTCGCGGCGAACCTGTGTGGGCACATCGCCGCACTCCGCGATGAGTCGGTCGTAGATGGGGGAATCCTGGAACACCCGGCAACGTGCCTTTCTGCTCGTCGTCCCCGTGCGGGGGCAAGACTGACGAGTCTAGGCGGCCCGGCATCCCGGAGTGTGAATTCCCTGGGATGACTTGACGCAGAACGGACATCTGTGCCAGGCGAAGTGATGGGGCTCTCGGTCTCAGGCTCCCGTGGTGGAACCCGGCCGGACGATCATGAGGACGGTGACCGTCGCCCACAGGAGATTGAAGATGCCGGTGAACATGGCGAGTTGCACGGTGTTCCCGTGCTCGACGGCCTGTTCGCCGTTCAGCCGGTCGAGGAGCTCTTCCTGGCGGGGCAGGACGAAGGCGGCCAGGATCCCGGCGGCGGCCGCGGTCAGCGCGATGGAGGTGACGAGCCATCCGCTGCCCAGGACGCCCATCGCGGCACCGGTGGCGAGCCCGAGGACCGGGACGGTCAGTCCGATACCGGAGTAGACGCGGCAGATGCGGTGCAGCAGCGCGACCGTGCCGACCGCCGAGGGGCCGGCCGTCTCTCCGAGCGCCGCGGCCGCGCGGCGCGCCGCCGGCGGGAACATGCTGGCCGCGACGGTCACGGGACCGATGGCGACGATGGCGGCCAGCACATGGAGGGACAGCAGGATCTTGGTCACCGGGGCTCTTTCCACGACGTGTTCGACGATGCCGGGCCCACGTTAGGGAGCCGGGGTGAAATCTCCCATGGGCTGGAACGCCAGCTTCCAACGGGTTCTCGCCAACTCTTCCGACCTGCGCTCTCCCCTGCGGGGCCGCTCCGTCCCCGGGTCACTCTGCTGGCGGGAATCCGCCTAGGGTGGCGGGCATGCACTCCGTGGCGATCCTGGTTCTCGACCGAGTGGTGCCGTTCGACATGGCGGCACCCCAGCAGACGTTCGCCTGGACCCATATGCCGGACGGGCGTCCCGCCTACCGGGTCCGGCTGTGCGCCGAGACACCGGAGGTGCGCGCGGACGGCGGTTTCACCCTGCGCATCGACCAGGGGCTCGAGGCGCTGGCGGAGGCCGACACGATCATCGTGCCGGGCTGCTTCCCCGACGCCGCGCCGCCCTCCGCCCGGGTGCTGACGGCGCTGCGGCGGGCGGCCGAGTCCGGTACCCGGATCGCGTCCGTGTGCGTGGGTGCCTTCGTCCTGGCGGAGGCCGGGCTGCTGGACGGTTTGCGGGCCACCACGCACTGGGTGGCCGCCGGTGAACTGGCCCGGCGGTTCCCGCGGGTCGAGGTGGAGCCGGACGTGCTGTACGTGGACAACGGGCAGATCCTCACCTCGGCCGGCGCGGCGGCGGCGCTGGATCTGTGTCTGCACATGATCCGCCGGGATCTGGGGTCGGCCGTCGCGGCGAACATCGCCCGGATGTCGGTGATGCCGCTGGAACGGGAGGGCGGGCAGGCCCAGTTCATCGTGCACGAGCACCCGCCCGTGCCCCGGGGGTCGGCGTTCGAGCCGCTGCTGGAGTGGATCGAGGACCATCTCGCGCACGAGGTGACCTTGGGCACACTGGCGGCGCGGGCGGGGATGAGCGAGCGGACCTTCAGCCGCCGCTTCCGTGAGCAGACCGGCACCACGCCCTTGCAGTGGCTGCTGCGGGCGCGGGTGCGGCGCGCCCAGTATCTGCTGGAGAACACGGACCACTCGGTGGAACGGATCGCGCGCCAGGCGGGGTTCGGCTCGCCGACGGCGTTCCGGGAGCGGTTCCGCAAGGTGGTGGGCACCACGCCGTACGCGTACCGCTCGGCGTTCCACGGGAAGACGAACGCCCCGGCGGCCCGTCCATAGGCCACCGGGGCGGTACCCGGCCGTGCGCCGGGTCTCACACGTTCTCAGCCGACCAGCGTCAAGCCGTTCTCCCCGTCCGCCTCCGCGGCCTCGGACCGCCCCTTGGTGAGCAGCAGGGTGTCGGCCTTGGCGATGGCGTCGTGGATGACGGACGTTCCCATCATCACGCACAGCGTGTAGCTGACGTCCTCAAGCTCGCGTGCCGTCGTCGGCACGTGCCTCTCCGCCTGAGCGATCCTCAGCGACGCGTACCGCGTCAGCAACTCCCTGACGACCTTCCGGTCCGGTACGAGCACGTAGCGCCCCTCTCTCTGTTTTCGCTGCGTATGCCCGAACCACGCGGAACCATTCACATGTTTTACGCACCCCGGGTGGAAATGACTGGAATTGATCGGTCTGTTGTCACCGGGGGATGAAACCCCCTGTCGGAGGACTCAACTCCCCCACACAGAACGGTGATTCGCCCGGCACCTCCCGCCTCGCTGCCATAGTCGAGAGCCCCTTCGGAGGTGGTTGTGAGCACAGAGGTGAGCGGGAGCACCGCGGGACGCGTCGCCGGACTGGCCTCACGCCGGGACCGGGCTCTGGCCCCGGGAGGGCCGCGCAGACGCGGGGAGTTCTCGGCGCGGGAGCGGATCGAACGGCTCGTGGACAAGGACTCCTTCACCGAGACGGGTCTGTTCGTGCGGGCCCGGCCCGCCGGCCAGGACGCCCGCCGCCCCTACGGCGACGGGGTGGTCACCGGGTACGGCACGGTCGACGGCCGCCCGGTGTGCGTGTTCGCCCAGGACTCCACGGTGTTCGGCGGCAGCATGGGCGAGGCCTTCGGGGAGAAGACCGTCGCCCTGATGGACCTCGCCCTGAAGACCGGCTGCCCGGTGATCGGCCTGAACGACTCCGGCGGCGCCCGTATCCAGGAGGGCGTCGCCGCCCTCGCCCTCTACGCCGAGCTGGTGCGCCGCAACGTCAAGGCGTCCGGGGTGATCCCGCAGCTCTCGGTCGTCCTCGGGCCGTGCGCGGGCGGCGCCGCCTACTCCCCGGCGATCACCGACTTCACGGTGATGGTGGAGGGCGCCTCGCACATGTTCGTCACCGGCCCCGACGTCATCGAGACGGTCACCGGCGAGCGCACCACCGCCGAGGAGCTGGGCGGCGCCCGCACCAGCAACACCGTCAACGGCAACGCCCACTTCCTGGCCGCCGACGAGGAGGACGCCCTCGACACCGTGCGCGACCTGCTGTCGTACCTCCCGGCCAACAACCTGGAACGGCCCCCGGAGTACGCGCCCGGGCACGCTGCGCCCGGGGCCGGGCTCGACGAGGTCGTCCCGGACCGGCTCGGTGAGGCCTACGACATGCGGGACATCCTGCACGCGGTCGTCGACGACGGTGAACTGCTCCAGGTGCAGGAGCTGTTCGCGCCGAACATCATCTGCGCCCTGGCCCGGGTCGAGGGCCGCTCGGTGGGTGTCGTCGCCAACCAGCCGCTGTGTGCCGCCGGTGTCCTCGACATCGACGCGTCGGAGAAGGCGGCGCGGTTCGTGCGGTTCTGCGACGCGTTCGGCATCCCGCTGCTGACCTTCGCCGATGTGCCCGGGTATCTGTCCGGGGTGCGGCAGGAGCAGGCCGGGATCATCCGGCGCGGCGCGAAGCTGCTGTACGCCTACGCCGAGGCGACGGTGCCCAAGGTGACGGTGGTGGTGCGCAAGACGTACGGCGGCGGATACGCGGTGATGGGCTCCAAGCATCTGGGCGCCGACGTCAACCTCGCCTGGCCCACCGCCCGTATCGCCGTGATGGGCGCCGAGGGGGCCGTGGGCGTGCTGCACCGGCGTGAACTCGCCGCGTCCGACGACCCGGAGGCGCTGCGCGCCCGGCTTCTCGCCGCGTACGAGCGCACCCACGGCACGCCGTATCTCGCCGCCGAGCGCGGCTATGTCGACGCCGTCATCGCGCCGCGCGAGACCCGGGAGCAGATCTGCCGCGCGCTGCGCGCCCTGCGCGGCAAACGCGCGCCGATGCCGGAACGCCGGCACGGCAACATCCCGCTCTGACCTCGCCCTTCCCGACTCGTGAGCCGATTCACCCCGTACGCCGATCCGCGCCGTGAGGAGCCCCGCCTGATGGACAGCCGCCGCCCCCCGCTCGCGCCCGCGTGCCCGACGCTGCCGGAGTACGTGCGGCACTGGGCCGAGACCACCCCGGACCGCCGGGCGTTCACCTTCGTCGAGCATCCGGCACAGCACTCGCGCGGCGTACACCGCACCCTGACCTGGCGCCGCCTGGACGTACGGGTGCGGGCGCTGGCCGCGCGCCTCGCCGAGCGGGCCGGGCCCGGGGACCGGGTCGCCCTGCTGTGTCCGCAGGGCACGGAGTATGTGACCGCCTTCCTCGCGGCCCTGGCCGCGGGGCTGGTCGCCGTACCGCTGTATCCGCCGGACCTGCCCGGGCACGCGGACCGGCTGGCGGGTGTGCTGGCGGACGCTCGTCCCTCGGTGGTCGTGACCACGAGCCGGGTCCAGGACGAGGTGCGGGACTTCCTCGGTTCCGACGGGCCGCGGATCGTCCTGGCGGACCAGGTGCCCGACGACGCCGCCCGCGACTGGCGGCCCGTCCCGCCGGACGCCGACGCGACGGCCTATCTCCAGTACACCTCGGGTTCGACCCGCGCCCCGGCGGGCGTGGAGATCAGCCACGGCAATGTCGTCGCCAACGCCCGCCAGGCGCTGACCGCCTACGGTGTCGACGCCGGCCCGCTGACCTGCGTGGGCTGGCTGCCGCTCTACCACGACATGGGTCTGGTGCTCAGCGTCGCGGCCCCGGTGACACGCGGGCTGCTGTCGGTCCTCATGGACCCGGCCGCGTTCCTGCACGAGCCGGTGCGCTGGCTGCGGCTGCTCGCCGCGCATCCGAACGTGGTGAGCGCCGCGCCCAACTTCGCCTACGACTACTGCGTCGCGACCGTGACCGCCGAGCAGAAGGAGGGGCTGCGGCTCGACAGGGTCACCGCGCTGATCAACGGCAGCGAGCCGGTCCGCCCGGGCACGGCCGACCGTTTCCACGCGGCGTTCTCCGGCCAGGGCCTGGCCCCGGAGACGCACTGCCCGTCGTACGGCCTGGCCGAGGCCACCGTGTTCGTCTGCGCGGCCCGGCCGGGTGAGCCGCTCACCCGGTTCGCGCTCGACCGTGAGGCCCTGGCGGCCGGGAAGGCCCTGCCCGCGCGGCCGGACGATCCCCGGGCCGTGCTGCTGGCGGGCTGTGGCACCCCGGCGGGCCAGCGGGTCCGGGTCGCCGACCCGGTGACGCGGGCCCTGTTGTCGGAGGGGGAGGTCGGCGAGATCTGGGTGCAGGGGCCGAACGTGGGACGCGGCTACTGGAACCGGGGGCCGGGGGAGGTGTTCGGCGCGGAGTTCGCGGATTCCGCGGCCGTTCCGGGCGGCTGGCTGCGCACGGGCGATCTGGGGACGGTGCTGGAGGGGCAGTTGGTCGTCACGGGGCGGTTGAAGGACCTGATCATCGTGGACGGCCGCAATCACTATCCGCAGGACGTCGAGGCGACCGCCCAGGACGCGGACCCGGCGGTGCGCCGGGACCGGCTGGCGGCGTTCGCCGTGCCGGGCGGCGCCGGTGAGGGGGTGGTGGTCGTGGCGGAGCACGCGCGGACCGCCCGCCTCGCCGAGCTCGACGTACCGGCCGTGGTGCGTGCCGTGCGCGGCGCCGTCTCCGCCCGGCACGGGCTGCGGCTCGCCGATGTGGTCCTGGTGCCGCCGGGTACGGTGCCGCGTACCTCCAGCGGGAAGGTGTCGCGGGCGCTGACCCGGGCCCGGTATCTGGAGGGTGCGTACGGCGGCCGGGCCCGGGCGGCGACGGCGGGCAGCGCGGGATGAGGCCCGTCGACGAGGGCGCGCTGCGCCGGCTCATCGCCGAGCGGCTGGCGGCCTGGTGCGGCTCGTCCCCCGAGGCCGTCCCGATGGACCGGCCCCTGGCCGACCTCGGCATGTCGTCACGGGACGCGGTCGCCCTGGCCGGTGAGCTGTCCCGGGCGACCGGGCGGCAACTGCCGCCGACCCTGCTGTGGGAGACGCCGACCGGAGAGGCGCTGGTGGCGCGGCTGTGCGGGGCAGGATCCCCGGACACCCCGGGATTGGACGCCGCGCAGGTCCCGCGAGCCGGACTGCAGAACGGTACGGCCGAGCCGGTCGCGGTCGTCGGGATCGGCTGCCGGCTGCCCGGCGGGGTGCACGGCCCGGACGACTACTGGCGGCTGCTCAGCGAGGGCGTCGACGCGATCCGGCGCGTCCCGGAGGACCGCTGGCGCGACTTCACCGCCTTCCCGCCCGCCGACGCACACCCCTACGGCGGCTATCTCGACGACATCGCCGGATTCGACGCGGACTTCTTCCGCATCACCCCGCGCGAGGCCATCGTGATGGACCCGCAACAGCGGATCCTGCTGGAGGTCGTGCAGGAGGCGCTCGACCACGCCGCCGTACCGGCCGGGTCCCTGGCGGGCACCGCCACGGGCGTGTTCGTCGGTGTCTCCGCCCCCGAGTACGGGCAGCTCACGGGCGCCGACCCGGGCGCAGTCGATCCCTGGGCGCCGGCCGGGGGCGCCCTGAGCGTCGCCGCCGGGCGGCTCTCCTATGTCCTGGACACCCGGGGGCCGAGCATGGCCGTCGACACGGCCTGTTCGTCCTCGCTGGTCGCCGTGCACCACGCCTGTGTCAGCCTGCGCACGGGCGAGAGCGACACGGCGATCGCCGCCGGGGTCAACCTGCTGCTGTCACCGGCCGTCTCGGTCGCCTTCCGGCGAGCGGGAGCCCTCGCGCCGGACGGACGGTGCAAGCCGTTCTCGGCGTCGGCGGACGGCATCGGGCGCGGCGAGGGCTGCGCGGCCGTGATCCTCAAGCGGCTCTCCGACGCCGAACGGGACGGCGACCGTGTCCTGGCCGTCGTCCGCGCCACCGCCGTCAACTCCGACGGCCGCTCCAACGGCCTCATGGCGCCCAACCCGGCCGCTCAGCAGGCGCTCCTGCGGAACGCGTACGCACGGGCGGGGCTCGCCACAGAACTCGTCGACTACGTCGAGGCGCACGGCACCGGCACCCCGCTGGGCGACCCGATCGAGGCGGGCTCACTCGGCGCGGTGCTCGGCTCCGACCGTGACCCGGACCAGCCGCTGCTGCTGGGTTCCGTCAAGGGCAACCTCGGTCATCTGGAGTCGGCGGCGGGCATCGCGGGCCTGGTGAAGACCGTGCTGGCCCTGCATCACGACAGCCTCCCGCCCTCGCTGCACTGTGCGGAGGGCAGTTCCCTCTCCGATGACCGGCTGCGGATGGTGACCGAGCCGGAGCCCTGGCCGCGCTACGGCGGCACCGCTGTCGCGGGGGTGTCCGGGTTCGGCTTCGGCGGCACCAACGCGCATGTGGTGCTGGAGGAGGGGCCGCCCGGACTGGTCCCGACCCGGTCGGCCGAGGAGCCCGCGGCCTACCTGCACCTGCTCTCCGACCTCGACGCCGAGCGCCTGAGCGACACGGCGGGCCGTCTGGCCGACTGGCTGCGCGACAGCGCCGCGCACCCCGCCGACGTGGCCCGGACCCTGGCGGGGCGGACGGGCCGGGGTCCCGTACGGGCCGCCGTGACCGCCCGGGAGCGTACCGAACTGGCCTCTGCCCTGGGGGCGTTGGCGACAGGGCAGCCGGACGCGCGGGTGGTGACCGGGGACCGCGACCGCGTCGGGCCCGGCACTGTGTGGGTCTTCTCCGGGTACGGCAGCCAGTGGCCCGGCATGGGACGCAGGCTGCTGGCCGAGGAACCCGCGTTCGCCGCCGCCGTGGAGAAGCTCGACCCGCACCTCGCACCGGAGTGCGGCCTGTCCCTGTACGACCACCTGTCGTCCGGTGCCGGCCTCGACCGACTGGAGGTCGCCCAACCCGTCCTGTTCGGGCTGCAACTGGCGCTGGCGGAGCTGTGGCGTTCGTACGGGGTGGAGCCCGCGGCGGTGATCGGCCACTCCATGGGCGAGGTGGCGGCGGCCGTGTGCGCGGGCGCGCTGGACGTGGCGGACGGGGCGCGGGTCATCGCCGTACGGGCGCGGCTGCTGAGCGGGCTGAGCGGCGGCGCGATGGCCGTGGTGGACCTGGACGATGCCGAACTGGACTCCCTGGAAGGGGACTTCCCGGGTGTGCATGTCGCGGTGCACTCCTCACCCCGGCAGAAGGTCGTCACGGGAGAGGAAGCGGCGGTGGCCGGGCTCGTGCGCCGGTTGGAGGGGCAGGGCCGGGCGGCGCGGGCCATGCGGGTCGTCGGTGCCGGGCACTCGCCCCAGGTGGACCCGCTGCTGCCGGAGCTCGTCGACGCGCTGGCCGGTATCCGGGGGCGGCAGCCGCGTGTCCCCGTCTACTCCACCGTCCTCGACGACCCGTGCGGCGACTGCGGGTTCGGCGCGGACCACTGGGCGGCCAACCTGCGGCGGCCCGTGCGGCTGGACCGGGCGCTGGCCTCGGCCGCGGCCGACGGCCACACGGCGTTCGTCGAGATCTCGCCCCATCCGGTCCTGACGGGGGCCGTCGCCGACTCCGTTCCCGGCGCCCTCGCCCTGGCCACCCTGCGCCGGGACGCCGACGGTTCGGAGGCGTTCGCGGGACAGCTCGGCGCCCTGTACGTCGCGGGCGGGCGGCTGCCCGTGCCGCCCGGCCGGGTCGTCGACCTGCCCCTGCCCCGGTGGCGGCACATACGGCACTGGTGGACGGACGGCCGGGCACACCCCGAGCCGGTCACGGAGGATCCTCCCGTCGAAGTCGCCGAGCCCGCTTCGGTCCTAGCCCGGCTGACCCGGCACATCGCCGCCGTCACCGGCCACCCGCCCGCCCGTGTCGCCCCGGGCACCGCGCTGGCCGACCTGGGCCTGGACTCGCTGATGGCCGTCCGCGTCCGTACCGCGGTGGAGCGCGAGTTCGGCATCGCGCTGCCCCTGCGCGACCTGTTCGCCGCCGTCACCGTCGAGGACGCCGCCGCCCGGATCCGGCAGGCCCTCCCCCGCGAGGACACCCCGCTGCGCCCGCTGCGTGCCACCGGTTCACGGCCCCCGCTGTTTCTCGTCCACGCCGCGGGCGGCCCGGTCGCCGTCTACCGCACGCTCGCCGAACGGCTCGGGGACGACCGGCCGGTGTACGGGCTGGAGCGGATCGAGGAGGCCCGGACCGTGCCGGAGAAGGCGCGGCGCTACGCCGAGGCGATCAACGCCGCTCACCCCGACGGGCCGTGTGTGCTGGGCGGCTGGTCCTTCGGCGGCTTCGTCGCCCAGGAGACCGCGCGGCAGCTGACCGCCGCGGGGCGGGAGGTGCCGCTGGTCGTGCTGATCGACTCCGTACGCCCGCTCCCCCGGCCGGGACTGACACGGGCCGATCGGATCCGGGCGCATGTCGAGGGCTTCGCCCGCCACGTCGCCGACACCTGGGGCGTGCGGCTGGAGTTGCCGTACGACGAGCTGGTGGCCCTGGACGACGACGGGGCCCGTATCGACACCGTGCTGCGGGCTCTGAGCGAGGCCGCCGATGTGCCGGCCGCCGCGCTGGAGCATCAGCGGGCCTCCTATCTGGACCTGGGCATCGGGGAGTCGCACCGGCCCGGGGACCACGACGGGCCGGTGGTCCTCTACCGGGCCACCGAGCCCGCGCCGCACACCGTGCGCGACCCGGCGTACGAGCGGGACGACGAGGCGCTGGGCTGGGACGAGGTGTGCCCGCGCCTGGAGGTCGTGCCGGTGCCCGGTCACCATCTGTCGCTGCTCGATCCGCCGCACGTCGACGAGATCGCCGCCCATCTGAGCCGGGTGCTCGCCGAGCGGGCCCCCTGATACCGGAACCCGAGGAGCCGCCATGTCCGACCTGTCGCCGAAGCCCGCCGCCGGAGTGTCCCGGCGCACCGTCGCCAGAGCGACGGCCGCCGCCGGTCTCGCCGCACTGTTCGGGGCCGCGAGCGGCACGGCCCGTGCCGGGGCGGCCACCCGGCTCGGGCCGCGCACGCTGGACGTGTCCGTGCCCTCCGCCGCACTCGGCCGCAGCGCGCCCGTCCGGCTGATCCTGCCGTCGGACTTCGGTACGCGGCCGGAGCGGAGGTACCCCGTGCTGTATCTGCTGCACGGCGCTCACGACGACTACACGTCCTGGACCCGCGAGACGGACATCGAGGCCTTCACCGAGGACCGCGGCCTGATCGTGGCGATGCCGGACGCGGGCCCCACCGGCATCCCCACGGTGTGGCGCGGCGGCCCCGACTACGAGACCTTCCAGGTCGAGGAGGTGCCGGCGCTGCTCGCCCGGGACTACCGGGCCTCCGGAGTGCAGGCGGTCGCCGGGGTCTCCACCGGCGGCTACGGCGCGATGGCCCACGCGGCCCGCCACCCTGGCGCGTTCAAGGCCGCGGCCTCCTACAGCGGCATCCTCGACACCACCGCCCCCGGTGTTCCCGCCATCATGGACGCCATCGTGGCCCGGGAGAACCTGCCGGCCCAGTCCCTGTGGGGTCATCCGCTGCTCAACGCCCTGACCTGGCGCGACTTCAACCCGCGGACCCGCGCCACCGGGCTGCGCGGCACCGCCCTGTACGTCTCGCAGGGCAGCGGAGTGGGCCCGGGCAGCGGCGATCCGCTGCCCGGGGTGCTGGAGAGCGCCCTGTGGCCCTCGGCCCAGGGCTTCGCCGGGGCGCTGGCCCTGCTGGGCATCCGGGCCACCACGCACTTCTACTCGGGAGGAGGACACGACTGGCCCTACTGGAAGCGGGAGTTCACCGCCTCGTGGCCGATGCTCGCCCCCGCACTGGGCGTGCCGGAGTGACGGGGGTGCCGTCGGGGCACGGAACGGAGCGGAGGGGACGTCCGTCCAACACAGGACTTCCCGCTCGTCCCACCGGCAACAGCCCGCGGGTGAGCCGCTTCCGGTCGAAAGGAGTGTCCGTGATGGCCGTGCCCACCCCGCACGGCGTGCCGGACCGTCCCGGCACGCCGCCGGTGCCGCCCGAGCTCGCGGAGCTGCTGCGCGCCCAACTGGCCGCCGTCGCCGACCTGGTGGAGGAAGAGGTCTGCCGTCAGGTTCCCGAGTACGCGCGTCCCGCCGACGGGACGTACCGCAGGAATCTGCGGTCCGGGGTGGTGCAGGCGCTCACCCTGTTCGTCGACCACATCGCCGATCCGCGCGATGACGGGGGCGCGATCGCGGCGACGTACTACGAACTGGGGCGCGGCGAGGCTCTGGAGGGCCGCAGCCTGGACGCGTTGCAGTCCGCGCTGCGGGTGGGCGGACTGCACGCCTGGCGGCTGATGGGCTCCACTGCGGAGCAGCTGGGCCTCGACTCCACCGTCGTCGCCGCGCTCGGTGAGCTGGCGTTCCGGACCGTGCACGAGGTCGCCCAGGCGGCAGCGGCCGGCTACGCGGAGGCCCAGCTGCGCAGCACCGACGAGCTGGAGCGGCGCCGCAGGCGGTTGCTGGACCTGCTGCTGGAGGACGGTCCGGTGGCGCTGGAGGCCGTGCAGGATCTGGCCCACGGCGCGCGCTGGCCGGTGCCCCGGACGGTCGCCGTGGTGGCGCTCGCGGCGGCGCCGGACCGGCGGGAGGAGGACCGGCCGCTGGCGGCGGCGGGCGCGCTGGTGGACATGGAGTCCCGGCCGCCGCGCATGCTGGTGCCCGACCCGGACGGCTCGGGCCGCTTCGGCCGGGCGTTCACGCTCGCCCTGCGCGGCCGGCCCGCCGCGATCGGCCCGACGGTGGCGGTCACGGAGGCGGCGCGATCGCTGCGCCTGGCCACCAGGGCGCTCGGGCTGATGGGGCGTGGCATCCTGCCCCGCCAGGGCGTGGAGCACTGCTCCGACCATCTGTCGACCCTGCTGCTGTACGGCGACGAGCCGCTGCTGGAGCGGCTTCAGGCGCGGGTCATGGCGCCGCTCGACGCGGTATCGGCGGGGCAGCGCGAGCGGCTCGCCGAGACACTGCTGGCCTGGCTGCTCAGCGGCAGCAATGTGCCGGACGTGGCCGCGCGGCTGCACATCCACCCGCAGACGGTCCGCTACCGCCTGCGCCAGCTGGAGAAGCTGTTCGGGGACGCCCTGCACGATCCGGGCACCCGCCTCGATCTCATTCTCGCGTTGCGCGCGGAATCGCTGCACACACCGCAGAACTGACTGCCGCATTCGGCGTCGTACTCAATCGGCGACAAAAAACAGCGGGGATTCCATAATCCCGTCCATAACTCCCGGCAGGCGAAAGCGAATACGTTCGGGCCGTCCTTTTTCGCAGGCGCTTCACGCGCCTCACACGCGGAGGATCCCCCATGCGTATCCGTTTGTGTCTCGCCGCGCTCTCGCTGGCCGGCGGGGCCGGGCTCGCCACCCTCTCGGCTCCCCCGGCCTCGGCCGCGGCCTGCTCCGACGTGGAACTCGTCTCGGCACGCGGCACCTTCGAGCCCGGGACGCTCGGCTTCATCGTCGGCGACCCGGTGCTTTCCGCGCTGCAGAAGAAAGCAGCGGGCAAAAACCTGACCAGCTACAAGGTGAACTATCCAGCCGACCTCTCCCCGACGTCGGCGGCGCAGGGCAATCTGGACCTGGTGAACCATGTGAAGAGCCAGGCCGCCGCCTGCCCGAACCAGAAGTTCGTTCTCGTCGGCTATTCGCAGGGCGCGAACGTCGTCGACAACTCGATCGGCATCAGCAGCGCGGGCGCGGTCGTCGGCAGCCCCATCGTGGCCACACTGCCCGCCGCGGTCGAGCCGAAGGTCGCGGCGGTGCTGCTGTTCGGCAACCCGATCCGGGCCCTCGGCAAGAGCGTCACCGGCACCTACCAGAGCCGCACCCTGGACCTCTGCGCCCAGGGCGACCCCGTCTGCGAGAACGGCGGGGGTGACGTCGGGGCGCATCTGAGCTACCGCGACGACGCCGACGCGGCCGCCACGTTCGCCGCGGCCAGGCTCTGAGGCAGGCCAGGCTCTGAGCCTCACCGGCACATCAAGGGGCCCGGGAGGATCTCCTCCCGGGCCCCGTTTCCGGTGTCTAGCGGGGTGACCGGGCGAACCCGGCGAGGCTGGTGGAGACGATCTCGGGACCGCCGTCGTTCTGCGTGGGCGCGGCGGTCAGCACGTCGAGGTGCTGATAGCCGTCGGCGACCACGGGGTGCAGCTCCGGCGGCACCCGGCCGGCCAGCAGTCCCTCACCGGCGAGGACGGTGAGCACCGGGTTGGCGGTGAGCCCGCCCGGATGGACGACGAGCTTCTTCACCTGCGGCGAGGTGGAGAGCTGGATGTCCGTGACCAGCTTGGTCGGGAAGTACTGCTCGGTGAAGTCCAGCGGCTGCTCGGCGAGGCTGCGGGCCAGTTGCCGAATGTCGGTGACCTCCTCGCCCGCACCGGTGAACGGGGTGCCGTCGGCCGACCGGTAGCCGGGGTCGTCGGGGTCGCCGACGCGGTCGTAGTTGCGCCAGGTGTAGAGGGGGCCCTCGGGCCGGTCCGGGATGGCCTTGTACGCGGTGCCGTAGAGACCGGGCTGCTGCGCACCGCCGTTGGCGACGGGGAAGCTCTTGTCGGCGATGGGCCCGCCGTCGAAGAAGCCGACGCTGGTCTGCAGGAACGCCAGCGGTACGGAGTTGTCGTCCAGCAGCGCCCCGAGCACCGCCCCGTTGGTGAGCCGGAAGTCCTTCACGGACGGCGAGCCGCTGAGGAACGCGGCGGTGTCCTTGGCGAACAGGAAGCGGTTGGTGGCCTCGATGTTGAGGTTGGAGGGCAGATAGCTCGGCAGGTCGGCCTCACCCTCCAGATCGTTGAGGGCGCCGAGGCCCGCGATGCCGAGCAGCATCATGGTCTCGGGGTTGAGCAGCACCGGCGCGGACAGCGTGCGAGACAGCAGTCCGCTGTCCAGTCCGGCCTGGACGACGCCGTAACCGAGGCCGATGTCGGGCAGGTTGGTGTCGTCGGGCAGGTTGCCGCTGAGGTCGGCGAGCGACGTGGAGACGGTGGTGTCGAGGGCGAAGTAGCCGGCGCACTGGTTGTACCCGGCGTCCGCCGTGGTGGCCCGGTTTCCGTCGAAGTCGGCGGCGGCGAAGTACCCGGTGACGACACCGCCCAGCGAGTGCCCGCCGCACAGCACCTTCCGCTTGCGCTGCGCCTGGTCGGGCAACTCGGCGGTGAGCAGGTCGTACTGGTCCCGTACGGTCTGCTCGATCCCGAGCTTCGCCATCCAGCCCAGTTCTCCGTTGCCCGCGTAGCCGCCGAAGGTCCGGCCGTCGACCTGCTTGCCCCGGTAGTAGTAGTCGACGGCGCTGTGCTGGTCGCCGGAGGCGATGCCGGTGTGGTCCTCCAGACAGTTGGAGCGCCGGTCCAGCGCCCAGAACTCGATGGGCGCGCCCTGCTCGGCGGCCCTGGCCACGGTGTTGCGGGCGACGCTGTCGAACGCCCCGGCACCTTCCAGGATGCCGGGCTGGGCGATGAGGATCCGGTCCGCGCCGGCCGACTCGGCGGGCCCGCCTGCCGAGCGGTAGCGCAGATACGACAGCCAGTCACACGCGGCCGGACGAGGCCCGGCCGACTCCGGCAGCGGCACCTTCACCCGTACGACCGACTCGGTCACCCCGGTGACGGGGGACGTCGACGCGACCGGCGTCTCGGTTCGCGCCCCGTCGGCCCGGGCGCCCGGGGCGGCGGCCGTGAGTGTCCCGGCGGTCAGCAGTACCGCGAGCGCGGCACCGCGCCACTTCCCTCTGCTCCTGCGGTTCATGTCCATGCCACGGACGCTAGGGCGGTGGCGGGAGGGCCCTCAGGGGGTGCTGACGAGAATTCAGTTTCCCGGTCGCGCCTTGTCACCGGCGCACAGCGCACCCGGCATCGAGACCTCGGGACCCCGGTCCGTACCGGTTCGTCCCGCGAATGGTCCAGGCCGAGCTGCGAAACGGCGTTTTCGGGAGCATGGTGGGGCTATGGACGGTCAACCCCCCGTGGTCGTGCAGCCGCCCGCGTCGGACGGCGGACGGCTGGTGACCATCCACGGCGAGCGCATGGGCGTCGCCTACAGCCTGTTCGACGTGCTGGACCTCCTGCACCGCGAGGGCCTGCCCACCCATGACACGGCCGTCGACGACACCGAGCTGATCGAGTGGCGCGGCGGAGGCCCGTACGACTGGAACAGCGGGGAGCCCGGGTCCGACGAGGCGTGAGCTTCGGGGCGATACCTGAAGGCACTGCCCCGGACGGCCCGGATTTCGGACAGCACTCCGCCTAGTCCGACCCTGGTTCCGCCTCTGCCCCCTCGGCCAGCCGGTCGCGCTGGGCGGGCGTCAGGGCGAGGTCCGCCGCGGCGAGGTTCTCCTCCAGGTGCTCGATCCGGGCCGTACCGGGGATCGGCAGGACGACCGGTGCGCGGTCGAGGAGCCAGGCGAGCGCGACCTGCGTGGGTGTGGCCCCGAGGTCGGCCGCCACGGCGGCGATCTCGGCCTGGGCCCCCGCCTTCCCCCACGCCACGGGCCGCCACGGCAGGAAGGCGATACCGGCCGCCGCGCATGCCGCGAGTACGGGCTCGTGCTCCCGGTCGAGGAGGTTGTAGCGGTTCTGCACGCTCACGACGTCGACGATCTGCCGCGCCTCGGCCAGCTCGGCGACGGTGACCTCCGACAGCCCGATCCGTCCGACCAGGCCCTCGGTCTGCAGCTCCCGCAGCGTGCCGAGCTGGTCGGCGAGCGGTGTGTCGGGGTCGATCCGGTGCAGCTGGAGCAGTTCGATCCGCTCGACCCGCAGCCGGCGCAGCGCCTGCTCGACCTGGGCGCGCAGGATCCCGGGCCGTCCGTCGTACTTCCACTCGCCGCCCGGGCCGGTCCGCGCGACACCGACCTTGGTGGTGATCAGCAGCCCCTCCGGGTAGGGGTGCAGCGCCTCGGCGAGCAGTTCCTCGTTGGCTCCCTCGCCGTACAGATGCGCCGTGTCGATCAGGGTGACGCCCAGCTCCACGGCCCGCCGGGCGACCGCGAGGGCGTTCTCCCGGTCGGGCCCGGGCTCGGTCGGCAGATGCATGGCTCCGAAACCGAGCCGGCGCACGTCCAGATCCCCGCCGATGCGGAACATGGTCGATGTCATGAGCTGTCGCCGCCCCCTCCGCTCAAAGGCCAACGCTAACAACTCGGTTGCCGACCACCGCGGCTTTTCGGCACCCGCCCCGCGCCCCGCTCCCCCGCCCCCTGCGCGGCGCGCTCGGCGAGCCGTTGTCAGTGCCCGGCGCTACGCTGCGCGCACATGACCCTTTTGTCCCTCCGGGAGGTTCACATGGTCACGCGCCTCAATCCGTACCTCACCTTCAACGGCGAAGCCCGGCAGGCGATGGAGTTCTACAAGGAGGTCTTCGGCGGCAGCCTCACCCTCAACAGCTATGGCGACTTCGGCCAGGCGGACGCCCCGAACGCCGACAAGATCATGCACGGCATGCTGGAGACCACCAGCGGCTTCACCCTGATGGGCGCCGACAACCCGCCCGGTATGGAGTCCGCGCCGGGCAACCCCTTCTCCGTGAGTCTGAGCGGCGACGACGACGCCGAGCTGCGCGGCTACTGGGAGAAGCTGTCGGAGAACGGCTCGGTGTCGGTGCCGCTGGAGAAGCAGATGTGGGGCGACGAGTTCGGCATGTGTACGGACCGCTTCGGCACCCCGTGGATGGTCAACATCGGCAGAACGGAGAGCTGAGCGGGACCGGCCGGGGCAAGCCGGCTACTCCGTCCGCGCCGGGCCGCTCGTCCCCCGTATCACCGGCTTCGGGTCCAGCACCGCCTCGCGCGGCTGCGGTTCCCCGTCCTCCAGTCGCTCGACGGCGAAGCGGACGGCGTGTTCGGCCATCCGGGTCGCATCCTGACGGACCGTGGTCAGGCCGATCGGCGTCAGATGGGAGAGGTGGCTGTCGTCGTGGCCGACGACGGACAGATCGCGCGGCACCTCGATGCCCGCCCGGGTGAGGGACATCAGCAGGCCCATCGCGCAGCGGTCGTTGCCGGCGAGGACCGCCGTCGGCAGCGGCTGCCCGCTGTCGCGCTCGGCCAGGAGCAGCAGGCCGGTCTCGACACCGGAGCCCTCGGTGTGACGGCCGGGAATCACCCGGGCCTCGGCCTCCAGGCCGTGGCGGCGCATCGCGGCGCGGTAGGCACGCCGCCGCTCCGCCGAACCGGGACCGCGTCCGCCGTCGATGTGCACGATCCGGCGGTGCCCCAGCTCCACCAGATGGTCCATGGCCTGCCGGACGCCCTTGCCCTCGGCGGAATGGACGAAGTCGACATGGGCCTGGGGCACGCGGCGGCTGACCGAGACCGTGAGCGTGCGCTGCCCGAGTTCGCCGAGGTATTCGGGCTGGGCGTCCGGGCCGAGCAGGATCACCGCCTCGCAGCGGTGGCTGAGCAGCGCCTCGACCGCCTTGGCCTCGCTGCGCCCCTGGGTGGCGCCGGAGAGCGGGACGTCGTATCCGAGCCGCTCGGCCTCGGGACAGATGCCGGTGATGAGATCCGTGTGGAAGGTCTGGTGCACGGCGAACATCACGCCGAGCGTGCGACTGCGGCCGCGGGCCGGCAGCCGGGCCGCGCTGTCGGGCCGGTAACCGATCTCGTCGGCCACGCGCAGGACCCGCGCAATCTTTCGCGTCGGTCTCTCGGGTACCCTCCGCCCGGCCATCGACAGGTAAGGAGCGGCCATGGACGTCAGGGATGACACGACAGCAGCCTCGAACCCGGCCCCGGCCCCGGCCGGCGGCGTCGCGGACGAGAGCCCGCCCGCGGTCTCCCGGCGGCTGCGGATGATCACCATCATCGCCACGTTCGGCGGTCTGCTCTTCGGCTACGACACGGGCGTCATCAACGGCGCCCTGCCCTATATGACCGACGACCTCGGCCTGACCCCGGTCACCGAGGGCATGGTCACCAGCTCGCTGCTGCTGGGTGCCGCGCTGGGCGCGGTGACCGGCGGCCGGTTGTCGGACGCGCGCGGAAGGCGGCACAACATCCTGCTGCTGGCCGTGCTGTTCTTCGTCGGCGCGCTCGGCTGCACGCTCGCCCCGACGACCGAGGTGATGATCGTGGCGCGGTTCGTGCTCGGTCTCGCGGTCGGCGGCGCCTCGGTGACCGTGCCGGTGTATCTCGCGGAGGTGTCGCCCGCCGAGCGGCGCGGTGCTCTCGTCACCCGGAACGAGCTGATGATCGTCTCCGGTCAGCTGCTGGCGTTCACGTCCAACGCGATCATCGCGCGGCTCGGCGGCGAGTCCGGCGGTGTGTGGCGCTGGATGCTGGTCATCGCCACCCTGCCGGCGGTGGTGCTCTGGTTCGGGATGCTGGTGATGCCGGAGAGCCCGCGCTGGCTGGCCTCCCAGAGCCGCTTCGGCGAGGCCCTCGACGTCCTCAAGCAGGTGCGGTCCCAGGCCCGGGCCGAGGCCGAGCTGAAGGAGGTCTCCGCGCTCGCCGTCAAGGACGAGCGGGAGAAGCTCGGCGGCTGGCAGGACATCAAGAGCACACCGTGGGTGCGCAAGCTGATGTTCGTCGGGTTCGGCATCGCGATCGTGCAGCAGATCACCGGCGTCAACACGATCATGTACTACGGCACGCAGATCCTCACCGACGCCGGTTTCACCGCCGACAGCGCGCTGACGGCGAACATCGCCAACGGTGTGATCTCGGTGCTGGCCACCTTCGTCGGCATCTGGCTGCTCGGGCGGGTCGACCGCCGCCCGATGCTGATGACCGGCCAGCTCGGCACGACCGTCGCCCTGTTGCTGATCGGCGTGTTCTCCCTCGTGCTGCCCTCCGGTGATCCGCGGGCGTTCGCGGTGCTCGCCATGACGGTCACCTTCCTCGCCTTCCAGCAGGGCGCGATCTCGCCGGTGACCTGGCTGATGCTGTCGGAGATCTTCCCGATGCGGATGCGCGGCTTCGGCATGGGGGTCGCGGCCGTGGTGCTGTGGCTGACCAACTTCGTGATCGGCCTGGTCTTCCCGTCCCTGGTCTCCGGCATCGGGATATCCAGCACCTTCTTCCTGTTCGTGGTGGCGGGCCTGCTCTCCCTCACCTTCGTGAAGCTGTACGTCCCCGAGACCAGGGGCCGCACCCTCGAGACCCTCGAGGCGGAGCTTCGGGCGCGCTTTTCCTGAGCGAGGTCGACTGGGACACCTTCGGCGTTCATGCCCGACCGGATGCGGAAGGAGCTCGCCGCGTAGGAACCGGGGTCGTGAGGACGACGAGCTGCCGGGTGGCCCTGGTCATCGCGACATAGCGGTCGACCGCTCCTTCGACGCCGGTGCCGAAGTCCTCCGGGTCGACGAGGACGACCAGATCGAACTCCAGCCCCTTCGACAGCTCCGGGGTCAGCGACCGGACGCGGGAGGAAGAGGGCCGGAACGCGGGATCGCCGATGACACAGGCGATCCCCTCGGCGTGGGCGGCCAGCCAGGTGTCGAGGACCGAGTGCAGCTCCGCGGCGGCTCCGTGGACGACGGGGACGCCGCCGCTGCGGATGGAGGTCGGCACGTTGGCGTCCGGGAGCACGGTGCGGATGACCGGCTCGGCCTCCGTCATGATCTCCTCCGGCGTGCGGTAGTTGATGCTCAGGGAAGCCAGGTCGATCCTGCCGAACCCGACCCGTTCCAGCCGCTCCCGCCATGACTCCGTGAAGCCGTGCCGGGCCTGGGCGCGGTCCCCGACGATGGTGAAGCTCCGGGACGGGCAGCGCAGCAGCAGCATCTGCCATTCCGCGTCGGTCAGTTCCTGGGCCTCGTCCACGACGATGTGCGCGAAGGGGCCGGTGAGCACGTCCGGTTCGACGGTGGTCAGTTCGGCCTCGTTGACCAGGCTGACCTGGGCGTCCTCGCCGCGCAGCATGGACACCAGGCCTTCGCCCTCGTCACCGTCGGCGCCCGAGTTGGCCGTGGCCTCGATCAGGGTGTCGACGACCCGCGCCATGTGCTCGCGCTGGCCGGCGAGGACGGCCTTGTTCCGGCGCCCCCGCCTGGCCGCCTCCGGGTCGCCGAGCCGCTGCCGTGCGGCGTCCAGGATCGGCAGGTCGGAGACCGTCCAGGCCCGGGCGTCCGCGCGCTGCAGCGTGCGGACCTCGTCGCGGCTCAGCCAGGGCGCGCACATCCGCAGATAGGCGGGCACCGACCACAGGTCCGACACGAGGTCGGTCGCTTCGAGCAGCGGCCAGGCGCGATTGAAGGCCGTGAGCAGTTCCCTGTTCCGCGACAGCGATCTGCGCAGGAGGTCCGTCGACACGTCGCCGTCGTGCTTGTCCTCGATGATCGTGAGCAGTTCCTCCCAGACCTGCTCACGCGCCTCGTTGTGCGGGGTGCCGGGTTCCGCCGCCGCGAAGGCCACGGCCCAGTCGCGGGCGCCGAGGTGGACGTCGTTCCAGTGGGTCGTGACGGTCATCGGCTCGGTGGGCGGCTCCTCGTAGAACGCGACGGCCTTCTCGATGGCCCTCACCATGTCCGCGGTCGACTTCAGGCGGGCCACGTCCGGGTCGGTCTCGGTCCCGGCCGTGGCTCCCTCGTCGACGAGGTCCCGCAGGACGCAGGTCTGTACGCCCTCCTCGCCGAGGCCGGGCAGGACGTCGGAGACGTAGGACAGGTAGGGCCGGTGCGGGCCGACGAAGAGCACGCTGCCCCGGCGGTGCTGTCCGAGGCGCGGGTCGGAGTAGAGGAGGTAGGCGGAGCGGTGCAGGGCGACGACGGTCTTGCCGGTGCCCGGGCCGCCGTCGACGACGAGGGCGCCGCGGGAGCCCGCGCGGATGATGGCGTCCTGGTCGGCCTGGATGGTGCCGAGCACGTCCCGCATCCGGGGCGAGCGGTCGGTGCCCAGGCTGGCGATGAAGGCGGACTGGTCGTCGAGCGCGGCGTGCCCGGAGATGCCGTCCGCGGTGAACACCTCGTCCCAGTAGTCGCCGATCCGGCCGCCGGTCCAGCGGTATCGGCGGCGGCTGGCCAGGCCCATGGGGTCGGCGTGGGTGGCTCCGAAGAAGGGCTCGGCGGCGGGGGAACGCCAGTCGACCAGGAGCCGGCGGCCCTCGCCGTCCGTGAGGCCGAGGCGTCCCACGTACACGGGATCGGAGTCGTCGGCGCCGACCATGTGCCCGAGGCACAGGTCCAGTCCGAAGCGGCGCAGTGTGCGCAGCCGGCCGGTGAGCCGGTGGATCTCCGCGTCCCGGTCCATCGCCTGCCGGCCCGTGCCGCCGGGTGCCCGGCGCTCGGCCTCCAGCCGGCCGGACACCTCGGCGATCGACTGCTCCAGGCACGCGGCGACGGCGGCGAAGTGCCGCTCGTCCCCGGCGATCAGCGCGGGGTCGGCCTTGTGGGCGAGGCGGTCGGGAAGAGCGAACGCGCTCGTGGTCAGGGGGGTCACGTCATGCTCCCGTTTGCGCAGGTCCTGGGCTTAGGCCGGACAGTTTGCGGCATGGAGGGGGCCTTGCCGCAAGACCCCCTGTGCGCTATAAGTTGAGAGTGGCAAGGAGACAGCTCCTTGCCTTTCTTTTTGTCCGGCCCTCCCGGTCGTCGGTCCATTCCCTGTGGCACTCTCTTCGTTCAGGCACCGTGGAGAGGCGGCGGTATGCGGATAGGACTGCTGGGCACCGGACCGTGGGCGCAGATGGCCCACGCACCCGCACTGAGCCGGCACGGAAAGCTGGACTTCGCCGGTGTGTGGGGCCGCCGTCCCGAGGCCGCGAAGGAGCTGGCCGAGCTGCACGGCGTGCGCGCGTACGACGACGCCGACGAACTGTTCGCCGATGTGGACGCGGTCGCCGTGGCGCTGCCTCCCCAGGTGCAGGCGGACCTGGCCGCGCGGGCGGCCCGGGCCGGGTGCCATCTGCTGCTCGACAAGCCTCTCGCGCCGACGGTGGAGCAGGGGCGGGCCGTGGTCGAGGCCGTCGAGGAGGCGGGGGTCGCCTCGGTCGTGTTCTTCACGACCCGCTTCCAGCCGGAGCCGGAGGCGTGGATCGCCGAACAGGCGGGAGTGCCGGGCTGGTTCACGGGGCGGGCGCAGTGGCTCGGGGCGGTGTTCACCAGCGAGAGCCCCTTCGCGACGCCGTGGCGGCGGGAGAAGGGCGCCCTGTGGGACGTCGGGCCGCACGCCCTGTCCGTGCTGCTGCCGGTACTCGGCGACGTACGGCGCGTGACGGCCGCCGCCTACGGTCCCGGGGACACGGTGCATGTCGTCCTCGACCATGCCGTCGGCGCATCGAGCACCCTCACCCTGAGCCTGACAGCCCCGCCCGCCGCCGCCGGTGCCGCGGTGGAGTTGCGGGGAGAGGCCGGGGTCGCCGTCCTGCCGGAGAGCTCCGACGGAGCGGTGCCCGCCCTGATGCGGGCCGCGGACGCCCTGCTCACCGCGGCCCGCACCGGTCGTCCGCACGCCTGCGACGCGGCCTTCGGCCTCCGTGTCACGGAGATCCTCACGGCGGCCGACGACCTGCTGAACGGCGGCGCACGCTAGTGCGCGTCGCCGCCGAACACCTGCCTACACCGGGTGGAAGTTGAGCCGTTCCTTGACCACCGGGTACCCGGCCTTGGCGAAGTTCGCGGCCATGGGGAAGTTCCCCTGGTCCGTGGCCGCGGCGACGAACTCCGCGCCCTGTTCGACCAGGAAGCGGGTGCACTCGACCAGGAGGTCGTAGGCGTAGCCGCGGCCCCGCTGGTCCGGCAGGACCCCGATGAAGCCGATGCAGGGGCCCGACGGGTTGTGGGCCGGGATGTGGATGCCGGCCGGCTCGCCCTCCGGGGTGTAGGCGACCTGCCACCATGCGCGTGGCGAGGGGCACCAGTGGAAGAAGTCGAGTTCCTCCTGGGCCGCCCGGTCGAGTCCGCCCTCCTCGATGGCCTTCAGCGCGTGCGCGTCCAGGGTGACGGCGTGGATCCGGCGCAGCGCGTCGAAGAACACGGCGTCGTCCGGTTCGGGGCGGAACACCAGGCGGCCGGGGCGTTCGGGCAGGCCGTGCTCGGGGGTCCAGCGGTACTGCAGGCGTTCGACCAGGAGCTCGTAGCCTGCGTTTCGTGCGGCGGTGAAGCGGGTCTCGGCGGCGGTGCGCAGGGCCGGGGTGTCGCGCCAGCCGACGGGCAGGTTCAGTTCGAGTTCCACCTGCCAGGGCGCGGTGCGCAGGAGTGCGGCGCCCGCTTCCTCCTCGCCTTCCGCCACGTCGAACCAGTTGAGGCTGAGGGGCTCGGTGTCGTCGGGTCCGCCCCACCAGGCACCGCGGGCGACGACCTCGCCGTCGCGCAGGGCCACCCGCTTCCAGTCGGGGCGGTGCAGGGTCCGCTGGTGCACCTCACGGGCGCCCAGCGGGTCGGGCAGGGTGTCGAAGAGTTCGGCGTCGCTCGCGTCGAGCGCGCGGATGACCACGTCGGTCATGGACTTCCTCCGGGAAGCGTGCTGCGAGGAGCGCTCCCGGTCAGGTCGGTCGAGACACGCCGGGGACGGGGAGCAGGGAGCGCTGGAACGGTGTGAACTGCACGGCTCTGCCCTCCTTCCACGGGTCTCGGGGCGTGGCGCGCCACACGCTACGGGGCCACCGGCGGACCGTCCACCGAATTATCGGCTCGGCTCGAGTGGCCCCCGGGCCTGACCGACGACGACGCCCGGCCGGGGCTCGCGCCCTTGCGGCCGGCCGTGGGGCGTCCGTGCGGGCCCGGCGTGCGGCGCCCGGTCGGGCGTAGCAGCGTGGTGGTGTGAGCAGTGTGCGCGGCCGGCTGTCGCGCCGGGACCGGGACCGGCGCGGCTGGCTGCGCGGCGCGCCCCCGCCGGGCTGGGCGCGGGTGCTGCCGTCCGCGCTGCTGGCGGGGGTGTGCGCGGC
This sequence comes from Streptomyces sp. CRCS-T-1, assembly GCF_024442335.1. Taxonomy (NCBI): domain Bacteria; kingdom Bacillati; phylum Actinomycetota; class Actinomycetes; order Kitasatosporales; family Streptomycetaceae; genus Streptomyces; species Streptomyces sp. CRCS-T-1. Next base: position 308,393 of record NZ_CP101651.1, read on the forward strand.
GGAGCTGATCAGTCCGGAGCCGCTCGACATCGGCTTTCTGCTGGGTGCCATCCCGCCGCTGGCCGTGCTCGCGCACGGGCCGGTGGCGACGGCCGTGCTGGGCGCTCTGGTGGTGGTCGTGCTGACCATCCCGGTCTTCAGCCTGAACGACCCGGGCAGCACCGATTTACTGACCGTGTGCTTCGTGGCGGTGCTGAGTGTGCTGCTGTCGTTCGTCCGCAGTCGGCGTGACGCGCAGCTGGTCACCGAAAGGGCTGTCGCCGAGGCCGCGCAGCGGGCCGTCGTGCCGCCGCTGCGGGAGCGGGTCGGGCCGGTGCGGTGTGCGGGGCTGTACCGGGCCGCGCAGAGCGGGACGCTGGTCGGGGGCGACTTCTTCGACGTACGGGCGGGTCCCTACGGCGTCCGGGCGGTCATGGGCGATGTCCAGGGACACGGTCTCTCGGCCGTCGCCACGGTCGCGTCGCTGCTGGGGGCGTTCCGGGAGGCGGTGCTGGACCAGCCGGATCCGGCGGCGGTGGCGGCCCGGCTCGACCGGAGGCTGGTGGTGGACTCGGCGGGAGTGCCGCACGCCGAGTTGTTCGCGACGGCGGTGCTGCTCGGTTTCTCCGCCGACGCCGGGGTGGTGCGGATCGTGGCGTGCGGGCAGGCGGGGCCGCTGCTGCTGCGCGACGGGCGGGCCATGGAGCTGGACATCGAGCCGTGCACACCGCTCGGTCTCGGACTCGCCGACGCGGCTCCGCCCCGGGTGGTCTCGGTGCGGCTGCGCGCCGGTGACCTGCTCTTCCTGGCGTCCGACGGGGTCACCGAGGCCAGGGACGCCGACGGGGTCTTCTACCCGCTGGCCGAGCGGCTGCCGGGCTTCGCCGGGGAGGAGCCGGCCGCCCTGGCCGAGCGGGTGTGGGCCGACCTCGTACGGCACTGCCCGGACGTGCGGGACGACGTCACGATGCTCGTGCTCGCGCCCCGTCCGCAGGCCGGGCCCTGACGGCGGCCGACAGCGGCCCGCGAAACAGCGCGGGCCGCCGCCGGCGGGCCGTACGACCGGTGGATCAGTCCTCGATCGAGCACTTGTTGCCGATGGCGGGGTTGAACGCGCCGATGAAGTTGACCGAGTTGCCGCAGATATTGGCATCGATGTCGATGGGGATCTGTACGACGTTGCCGGAAAGGACGCCGGGGCTGCCGACGGCGATGGCCTCGGCCTCCGCGTCGGCGCTGGCCGTACCGGCACAGGCCAGCAGGGCGGCGCAGGCCAGGCCGAACGCGGCGGTCATACGTGTGCGCATGGGAGAGCTCCTGTCATTCGGTGGGGACACGTGTCTCCACCGTCGCCCGGGGTGCGGCGCCGCGACATCGGTGGGCGTCCGAACGGGGACAGGGGTTTCTCCGGGCCGGAACCACGCCCTCCGGATGCACGCCGCGCTCCCGCGGGGAATGGTGATAGCGGACCCGTTTTTCAGCACCGGGGCCGCCCCCAGCGATCCGGACCCTAGGAGCAGAGAACATGTCGACGTCACAGCCCCCCGCGTCCCGGCCGCCCGAGGACCGCGCCACCCCGGACCGCCTGCTCCACGCCCGCACCGGCACCGACGTGTCGCCGGAGGACCTCGTCCTCGCTTCGGGCAAGGACCTCACCCCGCACAACCTCGAATGGGCCAAGCGCAAGCTGGCGGCCGAGGGGCCCGCCGCGCTCGAGAAGCTGCTTCCGTAACCGACGGCCCCCTCGGCGGACGCCGAGGGGGCCGACTTGGGGCCGCTGGCGGTTCACGCCCTGTCGTCGTCCCCGGGCAGGGTGCTGTCGTCCTCCACCACGTGCACGGCGGCCTCCTCCGCGCCGGCCGCTCCGCCGTCGATGCCGATGTCGGTCGCGACGGTCTCCCTCGTGGTGTCGGCGTGGGCTCCCTCGTCCGGGGCGACCAGACGGCCGGCACGGGCGGTGCCCGCCTGCGGGTCCACCGGTTCGCCGTCGCTGTCGGGGCTGTCGCCCACGCCGTCCCCGGCCGGCTCGGCCGACACGTCGGGGACCTCCTGGGACAGCCGCTCGTCGAGGGTCTCGCCCTCGTGCTGCTCGGCGGCGGTGGTGCCCGTCTTGGTGACTCCGAGCGGCTTCTCCGGCGGGGAGTAGCCCTCGTCGAGAGTGTCGTCGTAGGTCCGCTCACCGACGGCGTCCTGCAGATCCAGCGGCGCGGCGTCCGCCTGCTCCTCGTTGGTCCCGGTGGGCTGGTACGCGTCGTCCGCCATCGGTTCGGGGCGCATGGGTTGCGTGCCCATCACTTCTGCCTCCCTGTCGCTGCGTCGACTCGTCGGTCTCATGTGCCCGTTCCGCGTTTCCCGATACGCGGGCTCTAACCTCGGCGGCCGGCACCCTGTCCCGCGGCGGGCGCGGGTGCGACGCGGACGTCCAGGTCCGAGATCCGGTGGACGGGCCAGGCGCGGGCGTAGCGGGGCGGGGTGCCGCCGGCCGGTGCGATGTGGGCGACCGGGAGACGGTCGGCGGTGCGCAGGACGGCGCCCGGGGTGGTGTTCTCGTTGTTGCCGGAGGTCGCGCCCGAGGAGCAGCCGGTGTAGTAGCCGATCGGGATGGCCTCGTGGCCGGTGAGCAGACAGGGCGGGCGGACGCCGAGCCGGTGCAGCGCGGTGGCGGTGCGGTCCCAGTCGCGGCGGTTTTCGGTGTTGCGGGACACGGCGCCGTTCAGGACGGCGAGCTGTGCCGCCAGATGCCCGGCCAGGCCGAGCGCGACCAGGGTCGCGGCCACCGGGCGCCACTTCCCGCCCGGGGCCTTGACCAGGTGCCACAGGGCGTCGGCGACCGGGAGCGCGAGCAGGGCGTAGGTGGGGGTGAGGAAGCGGGGCGCCGCGTAGCCGATCATGAAGAGGTACGGCAGGGCGGCCGTGGCGGCGCAGGCCAGCGGGACGAGGGTCCGTCCCAGGCGCCGGGCCCGGGCCGCGACGAGCAGTCCGAGGCCGGCCAGTACGGGCAGGACGAACCACCAGATGACGACCAGGGGGTTGGGCATCGGCCCGGTGCACGGCCGGCACAGGGCCCGGCCGCCCAGGCTGCGGAGCTGGTCGTCGACGGCGATGTGCCAGCCGAGACCGCCCTGGATGCGGGAGGCTTCCGCCAGGCGCTCCCCCAGACCGCCGTAGCCCACGTACGCCTCGATCACCCACGGGACGGCGCCCGCGGCGAGGCCCGCCAGGAGGGTGAGGAGCAGGCGCCGATGGCGGCGCACCAGCGCGAGGACGAGCAGCGGCACGGTGACGTAGACCGCGTCGGTGGGCCGCATCCACGCCATGAGCGCGGCGCCGGCGGCGACGCCCCACAGGGCCGCTCGGGCGGAAGGTTCCCGCCGGGCTCGCAGGAAGCAGCCCACGCAGATCAGGGCTCCGATCGCGACCCAGTAGTTGGGCATGGCCTGCGGGCCGTAGAAGAGGGTGACCCACAGGGAGGCGAAGAGGGCGCCGCCGACGACCAGGACACGGGTCGGGAACAGCCCCCGCCAGGCGCGCAGGGCCAGGTAGAGGGCGAGGCCGGACAGCAAGGCGAGGTAGACGCGCAGCAGCGGCACGGATGTCGACCAGGACGCCACGGGCGCCACGAGCAGCGAGACGCCCCGGGAGCGCGGTGCGCTGAAGAAGGCCGCGGGGGTGTGGGGGGTAACCTGGCTGACGTAGACGATCTCGTCCCAGCCGAGACCCAGGACGGGCTGGACCAGGGCGAGTTGGGCCAGCGCGAAGACGACCGCCACCGCGGCGAGCGCCCGGTTCCCCCGGACCCCGAGGGGCGCGCCCGGCCCGGCCGTCGGTTCGCGTCTTCGCCTGCGAACCAGGATGGCGCTCGAGCCGATGGTCATGTTCCGCCCCTTGCCCTTGTGTCACATAAACTGACAAACACGGAAAAACTAACCCGCGGTGTGAGGGAACGCAGGGCGGAATACGGCCAAGTGCCTGACGCGAAGTGAACGTCAGTGGGCGTGCGGGGCATGGTGCGGGTGATGGAGCATCAGAGACGACGCCGTCAAGGTCGAAGGGGCAGGCCTGGATGGCTTTGGCCCGGGCGCCGGGTGACACACTCTGCGGTGTGCCGCTCACCTTCGACGACCTCGTCCACCGTGCCCGCGCCCTCTCCCGAGGCGGCCGGCGCACGATCCTCGGTATCGCGGGCAGCCCCGGCGCGGGCAAGTCGACGCTCGCCGAGCACCTGGTGCGGGAACTGAACGGATCCGGCGAACCCTGGGTCGCGCACGTCCCCATGGACGGCTTCCACCTCGCCGACACCGAACTGGAGCGGCTCGGCCGCAGAGACCGCAAGGGCGCGCCCGACACGTTCGACGCGGCCGGGTACGCGGCCCTGCTGGGGCGGCTGCGGGAGGGGACGGACGACGAGGTGGTGTACGCGCCCGGCTTCGAGCGCGTCCTGGAGCAGCCGCTCGCGGGGGCGATCCCGGTGCCGCCGACGGCCCGGCTCGTCGTCACCGAGGGCAATTACCTGCTCCTGGAAACCGGCGCCTGGGCCCGGGTCCGCCACGGGCTCGACGAGGTGTGGTTCTGCGAACTCCCCGAGCGGGAGCGCGTCCGCCGACTCATCGCTCGTCACGAGCAGTTCGGCAAGTCCCACGAGGGGGCGGTCGCGTGGGTGTCGCGCTCGGACCAGCCCAACGCCGAACTGGTCGCCACGACCCGGGCACGGGCCGACCTGGTGGTGCCGGAGTCGGCGCTGCCGCGTGTGGAGACGTGACCATGGGTTTGGACATCACGGTGCTGGCGGTCGACTGGGAGCGGCTCGAGCGGACGCCGTTCGAGGAGAGGTACGCGCGGCTCACCGACGCCGCCGCGCCCGACGACGACCTCGACTGGGACGCGGACCTTCAGGAGGGCTGGGTGTGGCCGGCCGCGTCGAACGTCCCGTGGTGCGGCCGGTATGAGTTCCACAGCACCAGCGGCTCCTACAAGCCCCACTTCTGGGCTGGGCAGGCATGGGAGGACATACGGAGGCACGCGGCCCCGGAGCCGCGTGAGCACTTGGACGGCTTCCTGCGGGAACTGATCTGGGACGAAGGAACCGAGGACGATACGGTCTCCGCCCTGTTTGCCGGGGACCCCACCCCTTGGCGCCCCCGGCTGCTGCTCGCCTGCCCGCCACCGACCGTCTCCACCCTGGCCGGCCACTGGGCACGAGTCGAGCCCATGCTGGAAAGCCTGCGCGAGCCCTTCCGCGTGCATCCCACACGCCCCGGTCGGTGGATCGAGAACTTCGACGAGTTCTCGGTGCTGCTGCGCGAGTGGGGCGTGGTGGTCACCGAGACCGAACGGCGGGGGTGGGGTCTGGTCGGCCTGCCCCTGTGATGCCGGGGCCGGGCCGGTGGGCGCGCAGTGCGACGGTCAGGGTGTGCGGGCCGAGTCCGCCGATGTAGACGCGGTTCCCGGTCGTCGCGTCGGTGCCGCCCACCACGGTGTAGTCCTGCCCCGGGTCGTACCGCAGTACGTCGCTCCGCTCCGGCCCGGCCAGCGGTTCGCCCGCCTCGACGTCGGCCTCGATCCGGATCTCGTCGTCACCGACCCGGTAGGTCATCGGCCCGGTCGTCAGGCACCAGCGCCCGTCGCCGAGCGGTACGGCGCCCTCCGGCACTCCACCGGGCCGGAAGGTCAGTTCGAGGGCCCAGGGCACCCGTGGTCCGCTGATGTCGATCCGCAGGTCGGCGCCGTCGTCCCTCAGGTCCACCTCGACGCGGGTCGTGTGCGAGACCTCGTCCCGGGGCCGCTCCGGGAAGGCCATCGCGGCCGAGAAGCGTCCCTCGTCCGCCATCCGGTAGGCGGCGTCGTCCCGGCGCAGGTCCGGCGGCAGCGGCTGGTAGTAGGCGGCCGTGAGGGTTTCGGTGAGCCGATACCGGTGGTCGGCGGGCTGTTCCATGCCGGCGGCGCGGAACGGGCCCAGGTCGAAGAATCCCCGCGAGAGGCGGACCGCGTCGAGGACCGCGTCACCGGCGAACAGGCGCAGGAAGGTGGGGTTGCAGGCGAGGCCCGAGCGGATGCGCCGGTGCTCGGGCACGTCGGAGCCGCCGTACACCACCGTGTGCGCGGTGGCCGAGGCGCGGGCGGCGAGGCGCGCGGTGGTGAGGTACCGGTCGCGCGGGAGTGTCTCCGCGTCCGGTTCCGGCAGCACGCGGCACAGGTCCGGGGTGAGGAGGGTCTCGGCGAGCAGGTCGGGGTCGTCGATGCCGCCGGCGGCCGCCAGCCGTGCCGCCCGGGCGAAGTCGCCCCGGCCGGTGCGGATCGCGAGCAGCCGATAGTGCGGCAGGTAGGGCGCCAGCGGGAACGGGTGCTTCTGGTCCTGCCGTCGCGAGAGGACGGTCTCCACCGTGCCGTCCGGCCTGATCAGGTCCAGGGTGGTGGCGAGATTGCGTTCGACGGCGTCCAGCAGGTCGGTGCGGCCGAGCACCTCGGCCAGGAGCAGCAGCGACGGGTTGGACACATGGGCCGCGTAGTTGGCGCTGCGTTCCGAGTACAGGCCCTCCGCGTCGATGTCGACGCCTTCGGAGAGCCACTCCTCGATGCGGGCGAGCAGCCGGTCGTCGGGGAACGACCGGTGCAGCCGGGCAAGCGCCGCGGACAGCTCCCAGCGGTGGTTCGGGGTGTGCACCCCGCCGGTCAGGAGGCTGCCGGAGGCGGCGCCGGCGATCTCGGCGAGCGCCGCCGTCACGTCGTGCAGTTCCGGCCCCGCGCCCGCGGCGAGGACGTGCGCGTCGCACACGTCGTTGACGGTGAACCCGGAGTCCGGCGGTGACTGCACGTTGTCGCCGCCGGCGAAGAGGCCGGTCGATGTCTGCGTGGCCCGCAGGGCGCGGAGGTGGGTCGTCGCCGCCGCGACGGCCCCTCCGCTGCCGTGCAGTGCCGAGTCCGGGGACCGGTACGCCGCGACGAGGGTCTTCACCCGGCGCGCCAGAGCGCGGTGGGGCAGACCGGCGGGTTCCTCGTCGGGGTCGGCCGCCAGGGGGCGACCGACCGGTCGGCGGCGCGGGCCGCCGCGCGGACGAACTCGTGGTCGAGCGGGGTGGGCAAGGTCAGTCCTTCAGTCCGGCGTTGATGTCGGCGTTCATGACGTAGCGCTGGAACACCAGGAAGACGACGATCAGCGGGATCATGGAGATGACCGATCCGCCGAGCACCACCGACCAGTTGATGTTCTGCGCCCCGACGAGGCTCTGGATGCCGATCTGCACGGTGAACTTCTCGGGGTCGTTGAGCATCAGCAGCGGCCAGATGTAGTCGTTCCACCGCCACTGGAACGACAGGATGGCGAGCGTCAGCATGATGGGCCGGGAGATCGGCACCATGATCCGCAGGAAGATCGACAGTTCACGGGCGCCGTCGATGCGGGCGGCCTCGATGAGCTCGTCGGGGACCGTCAGGAAGAACTGGCGGAACATGAAGCAGCCGGTCGCGGTGAGCACGGCCGGGAGGATGATGCCGGCGAGCGAGTTGTAGAGGCCGAGGTCGCGGACCACCAGGAACTGCGGGGCGAGCATGACCTCGCCCGGCAGCATCGTGGTGGCCAGGATGCCGACGAAGAAGACCTTGAGCCACTTGTTGTCGTACTTGGCCAGCGCGTACCCGGTGCAGCAGCTCACTCCCACCGTGAGGATCGTCGCGATCACACACACGATGGTCGAGTTGATGAAGTACTGGGAGAAGTTGGCGCTGTCCCACGCCGCCTTGTATCCCGACACGGTGGGGTCGTGCGGGAACAGCGTCAGCGGAAGGGAGAACAGGTCTCCGGCCGGTTTGAAGGAGCTGAGGACGAACCACAGCACCGGCAACCCGTAGAGGGCCGCCAGGACCCACAGCAGTGTCGTCGCGGGAATCGCGCGCCGAAGCCCACCACCGGCCGCGCTACCGGGCCGCTTCCTGGAAACAGCCCGTCCGTGCGCGGAGTCGACCTTGCGTGGCATGTCTGTGGTTGTCATCGGTTCTCCACCCGCCGGTTGACCATCAGCTGGATGATCGCGACGGCCATCAGGATGAGCATGAGCACGAACGACGCGGCGCTCGCGTAGCCGATCTGGCCCGATTTGAAGCCGGTCTGGTAGATGTACTGGACCAGCAGGTTGTTCGACGTTCCGGGTCCGCCGTTGTTGAGGGAGGCGAACAGCGGATATTCCTTCATCCCGTGGATCGTGTTGAGCAGGATGACGATGAAGGAGGTGGGCGCGATGCTCGGCAGTGTGATGCTGACGAACTGGCGCCAAGGACCGGCGCCGTCGAGCGCGGCCGCCTCGTAGTACGACGTCGGTACGTTCTTGATCGCCGCGATGAACAGCAGCATCGAGAAGCCCGTCCAGGCCCAGGACGCGGCCACCACCACCACGATCAGCGACAGGTCCGCGTTCGACTGCCACGGCACGGCGCTGCCGCCGACCTTCTCGATGAGGTAGTTGACCAGTCCGAAGTTCTCACCGAACAGCCACCGCCACAGGACACCCACGACGATGGGCGACAGCAGCCACGGGATGAAGAAGAAGACGCGGGCGACCGACACGCCCTTGGCGTGCTTGCTCACCAGCACGTTGGCGATGAGCAGCGAGAGCACGAAGTTCAGCGGAACGAAGAGCACGGTGTACAGCAGCGTCCGGGTCAGCGCGTCGAAGAAGATGGAGTCCCCGAACAGGGTGCTGTAGTTGTCCAGTCCGACGAACTGGAACGCCCCTACGCCCGTGTAGTTCGTGAAGGAGTAGACGAGCCCGATCACCGCCGGCCATATGAAGAACAGCGCGAAGAGCACGACGCTGGCCGCGATGAGGACGAGCGGCGCGAGGGTGTACTTACTGCGTCTCCTGGGCGGGCTCACGGACACGTCCGAGGCGCTTTTGGTCATCTTCCTGACTCCGTGCTGGTGAAGGGGGTTCCGGTGGGCTCAGACCACTCAGACCATGAGCCCGGCATCACGGGGGCCCGAGGCCGGGCGGCGGAGTCTCGACCCCGCCGCCCTGGCCCGTCGGCCTGCGCTCAGCCGCCGACCTGCTGGTTGTAGCCGGCCACGATGTTGTCCAGCGCCTTGTCGACCGACTGCTGGCCGTTGATCGCCTTGCCGAGCTCCGTCTTGGTCGGGTCCTCGGTGAGGCTCTTGCCCTTCAGCACCCAGTTCGTCTGCGCGGTGTTGAAGTAGCCGGAGATCGGGGCGTACAGCGGGATCGACTCGTTGTACAGCTTGAACGCCGCCTGCGCCGCCTCGGACTTGAAGGGGTACTTCGGGCTCAGACCGCTCTCGACGGGCAGGAACCCGGACGCCTCGCACAGCGCCTGGTAGTGGGCCGGCTCGTACAGCCAGGACAGGAACTTCGTCGCGGCGTCGGCCGCGGCGGCGTTGTTGTTGAAGCCCACCGTCATGCCGCCGCTGTTGACGTCACTGGCCTGCACCGGCTCGGCGGGAGTCGGGACGCTCGCCCAGTCGAACTTCTTGATGCTCTCCGCGAAGGCGGGCACCTGCCACACGCCGGACCAGTAGGCGACCACGTCACCGCTCTGGAACATGGCCGACGGGTCGGCGCCGCTGGTCCACACCGACTTCGGCATGGTCTTGTCGTCGTTCATCTCGACGAAGGTCTTCACGGCCTTCTTGGTCGCGGCGTCCACCGAGAACTTGCCGGAGGAGTCCGCGTGGACGTACTTCCCGCCGAGCTCGTACACCATGGCGCGGAGCCGGGAGGGCGACTGGTCGAACGTGAGGGAGTACTTGGCGCCGGTCTTCTCCCGGACCTTGTTCGCCGCCTTGATGAATTCGGTCCAGGTCCAGGTCTTCTCAGGCGAGGCCGGGACGGAGACGCCGGCCTTCTTGAACAGCGTCTCGTTGATGAACAGGCCGGACGCGGTGATGTCCGAGGGGATGGACAGCACCTTCCCGGACGAGTCCTTGGCGATGAAGTTCTTGTTGATCTTGTTGCTCTTCTTGTTGGCGATGGAGCCGAGGTCGATCAGCTTGTTCGCCCAGATCGGGTCCAGCTTCGGCACCGCCGCCACGTCGGGCAGGGAGTTCGCCTGCGCGGCGTTGCGCAGCTTCGCGTCGTAACCGTCGTAGGGGATGTTGACGAGGTTGACCTTGACGCCGGTTTCCTTCTTGTACTGCGCCACCATCTTCTTCCAGCCCGCGTCCTGGCCCGGAACCGTGGAGATCCAGAACGTCAGCGACTTGGAGGTCCCGCCCGAGTCGGATTCCGACCCGCAGGCGGAGAGCAGGAGGGCGCCCGCCGTCGCCACGGCAGCGAGGGGAACAACGCGGCGTATGCCACCGCGGCCGATTCGGCGAGAGCGCCGCACACCCAGACTGGTCATCTTCAGTCCCTTTTCGTCGTAGCGGAAGAAGCACGGCGCCAGCCGAGGCGGCACGGGTGCATTTTGCAGGAAATTTCGCTTTCCGGGGGCACGGCCTCGCCCGGCCGCGACGCCTTGACGGGTGGGGTCCCCGGCCATGTCGGCCGACGTCGCACGAGCACGCCCTCGTGCGGCTGCCGTACTTCGCGTACGGACGGGAGGCTCACCCGGAGTCGGCGTCCCGGCCGACTCAGAAAGCGCTTGTCCGGACATTGGCAGACCGATGGCGCAGCCGTCAATGCTTCGCCAGCACCGCTCCGGTCACGGTTTGAATTCCATGTGCGACCGCCAGCTTGGCGGCGCCCGCGACCGTGCCGGTGTCCCCCACCACGCTGTTGACCACCTCGGTGGGCCAGCTCAGCCGGGCCAGCTCGGCCCGCACACCGGGCAGGAGCTGCGGATCGGCGCCGGTGGCTCCGCCCAGCACGATCAGCCCGGGGTCCATGACGGCGACGACGGCGGCGGCGAGCCGGCCCACGTCGGTGGCGTGCGCGTCGAGGACGGCACGGGCCGTGGCGTGCCCCTGCGCGGAGAGGGCGAGGAGCCGCTCGGCGGTGCGCGGGCGGGGGCCGTCGGTGTCCTGCCAGGTCTCGGCCGCCCGGCGGAGCAGGGTGCGCGAGCCCATGCGCTGCTCCAGGCCTTCGTAGTGCGGGGCGCGGCTGTCGTCCCAGGGGTAGGGCAGCCGGGCCACCTCGCCGGCGGCGCCGTTCGCACCGCGCAGGACCCGGCCGCCGATGACGACGGCGAGACCGATGCCGACGCCGATGCGCAGATAGCCGAAGGTGTCGCGGCCGACGGCGGCGCCCTCGTGCAGTTCGGCGAGCGCGGCGCAGTTGACGTTGTTCTCCAGGTGGACGGGCACACCCTCAGGCAGGGCGACGGCCATGGCGTCGAATACGGGTCCGGCCTTGGCGGTGGCGGGGCGTTCCCCGGCGCCCTCCCCGTCGCGCGTGGTGACGTCGCCGACGGCCGCGACGACGGCCCGCAGCGGGGCACCTGCGGGCAGTGCGCCGAGGACCTTGCGGACGGTGCCGGCGGCTTCCCGGCGGGAGCCGGTGTCCTCCGCGAGAAGGGTGCCGTCCAGGGCGCAGCCGCGCACCCGGGTCCTGGCCGGGCCCAGGTCGACCGCGAGCACGGCCCCGGCGGCCGGGCCGAGCCGGTAGACGGCGGCGCTGCGGCCGGTGCCGCCGGAGGCCCGCCCGGAGTGGGCGGCCAGCTCCGCCGCCTCGAGCTCGGCGACGGCGGCGGAGACGGTCGGCTTGGAAAGGCCCGCACCGGCCGCGAGCTGGGGGCGGGTGGCCGTGCCCGCCTCGGCCAGTACGTCGAACACCACACGGGCACTCTCACTCAGGTGCATGGTCTCCCCAGATCGTGCTGCGGCCGTGCCGGCCGGTCGCGAGGGTGGCGCGGCATCGGGTCTTCCGTGCCTCTTGACGCACCATACTTCGTTAGTTAACTTCCTAACGAACTTCACGGTACTCGCCTGCCGTGGTCGGCAGAAGCCCGTCCCGGGGCTTCCCTACCTCTTCAACTGCCGTGGTCCGACGGGTAGTTCGCCTGCGTCCGTCATGACCGCGCAACGACGAAAGAGGACCCGTGCAGGACTCCACTCCTTACGCGGTCGGTATCGATGTGGGCGGCACCAAGACACAGCTCCGCGCCCTCTCGGGCGGTGGCGTCGTCGTCGACCTCGTCCGCAGCAGTACGGGCTGGCGACCGCACGACCCCGGGGCCGCCGCCGACCGGCTGGCCGCTCTGATCCACGACGCCCTTCCGGCCGGCGCACATCCGTCCGCCGTCGCCGTGGGCGCTCACGCCTGCGAGACACCACGCCAGTGCGAAGCGATCCGGGCCGCGCTCCACGAGCGGCTGGGGGCGCCCGTCCTGGTGGTGGGCGATGCCGAACTGCTCGTCCCGGCCGCGGGGCTGGACAAGGGCGTCGGTCTGGTCGCCGGTACCGGTTCGGTGGCGGTGGGGCGGTTGCCCGACGGCGGTCCGGTCCAGGTCGGCGGCTGGGGTGCCGTACTCGGTGACGAGGGCGGCGCGGCCGGACTCGTCCGCGAGGCCGCGCGGGCCGTCTGGGCGGCGCACGACCGCGGCGAGGGGCCCGACGCGCTGGCCGCCGGGCTGATCACCGCCTTCGAGGTGGCCGAGGTGCCCGCGCTCGGCGCGGCACTGGAGGCCGCCGCGGACGTCTCCGCCGAGTGGGGCCGCCACTCCCCCGTGGTGTTCGCCGCCGCCGAGGCGGGCTCGCCGCTCGCCCGGGCCGTGATCGCCGAGGGCGGCCGGGCGCTGGCCGCGCTCGTCGTACGGCTCGCCCGGCGCGGGGTCGCGGTGGACGACGTGGTGGTGGCGGGCGGCATGGTGCTCGCTCAGCCCGCGCTGTACACGGCGTTCGTCTCCGCGCTCACCGAAGTCCTGCCCGGGGCCCGGCCGCACCCCCTGCGTGTGCCGCCGGTCGAGGGCGCCTTGGCGCTGGCCCGTTCACTCCTGTGAGCCGGACGGCCGCCGTTCACATCCCGGACACCGGCCCGTGGCCGTTCCCTCTCCGAAGGGTCACAACACGGCCGTAGATCTTCGCTCGTACGCAACAGGTGCCACAGAAGTCGCCAGAGGCACCCCGAGTCGCACACTCCGCACCGCCCCCGGCCGTACGGCCGATGCACCCGTCGCAGAACTCAAGAGAGGCGCACCCATGCCGTCATCAGCCGGGCACCGCAGCACCGCAACCGTCGACCGACGGGGCTTCCTCAAGACCTCCCTCGGGGCCTCGGCGGGCCTGCTCGCCGCACCGGCCTTCGCCACCTGGCTCACCGCAGCCGACGCGAAGGCCGCCACCGGTCCCGCCGCGTTCGTCGACGACTACAAGTCGAACGTCACGACGAACCTGACCCCCGAGACCAACGCGGTCGTCCGGATCCTGGGCGGCATGTCGAAGGTGTGGAAGACCGGCGGCACCTGGGACACCGGCCGGGTCCTGGACGGCGAGGTGCTGCGCGCCAACATGCGCTACTGCGCCCGGATCACGCAGGCCCGCACCGAGGCCCAGGCCAAGGAGGCCTTCCTCTACGACCGCCAGCACCAGAGCTACGCCATGATCGCCGCGCTGGGCCCGCTGGCCGAGCTGTACAAGGCGGGTGCCAAGGCCGTCACGTCGATCACCGGTGCCCCGGACGGCACGCCCGCCGGAAAGATCAACGACGCGGTGCCCGCCGACGCCCCGGCCGGTTCCGCGCTCGGCGCCGGCTCCTACGACTCGGAGCTCGGCAAGGTGGCCAAGCTGGTCGACACGGTGCGCGGGCCGTTCGCCTCGGGCAACCCGGGCAAGTTCGCCTTCCAGTACCCGCGTCCCTGGCGGATGAACGAGGACAGCGAGGTCGTCGACACCGGGAAGAAGGACGCGCTCGGCTACCCGGTGTACGACTCGGAGGTGGTCGTCGCCACGCAGCTGCTGCGTCAGCGCGCCGAGGAGCCCAAGGAGGACGGCGGTTTCCCGAGCGGCCACACCAACGCCTTCCACCTGGCCGGACTGGCCTACGCGTACGCGGTGCCCGAGCGCTTCCAGGAGCTCGTGACGCGCGCCTTCGAGCTGAGCCACACCCGGATCATGTCGGGCATGCACTCCACGGTCGATGTCATCGGCGGCCGGATCATGGCCACCGCCCTGACCGCGGCGACGCTGGCCGACCCGGCGAACGCGGAGCTCAAGGCCGCGGCCCGCGCCCAGGCCCTCGCCTACTTCACGCAGCAGACGGGCACGACGCCGGACACGCTGTACGCCCACGCGCACCCGGACGCCGGTGACGCCTACGCCGACCGCGAGGCCAACGCCCGTGCGATCGAGCCCCGGTTGACGTACGTCCTGACCCGCCACGGCCGCAAGGACCCGCTCACGGTGCCCAAGGGCGCGGAGGTCCTGCTGGAGACCCGGCTGCCCTATCTGGACGCGGCCCAGCGGCGCGAGGTGCTGCGCACGACCGCGCTGCCCTCCGGGTACGTCCTGCTGGACGGCTTCGAGCAGTGGGGCCGGCTGAACCTGTTCGCGGCGGCGGACGGGTACGGCTCCTTCGACCGCGACGTCACCGTGACGCTGGACGCGGCGGCCGGCGGCTTCCACGCGGCCGACCGCTGGCGCAACGACATCGAGGGCGACGGCGGACTCACCAAGCGCGGCACCGGCACGCTCACCCTCACGGGCCACAACCGCTACCACGGCGGGACCGTCGTCGAGAACGGCGTGCTGGTCGCCGCCTCCCCCAACGCCCTCGGCGAGGGCGACGTCCGGGTCGCCGGCGGCACACTCCGCGCGGACAAGGTCCTGCGGGTGCGCGGCTCCTACGTCCAGGAGGGCGAGTCGACGCTGGAGCTGCTGCTCCGCAAGAACCACGGCCCGGCGCTCACGGTGAGCCGGCGGGTCCTGCTGGGCCGGGACAGCGTGCTGTCGCTGCGGCTCGACACCGAGCGCCCGCCGGTCGCGGGGACGACCGTCCCGGTGCTGTCCGCTCCGGCGCTGCGCGGCGGGTTCGCCCGCGTCGAGCTGGACTCCGACACGCTGCGGGCCGTGCCCGTGCACACGTCTCAGGGCCTGTCGGTGCGACTCGTGCGGCGGTAGCGCCGTGCGCGGCGGGGGCTGATGCAGAGTTGGGTCCATGTGGGACCTCCGGATCGCTCCCGCCGTTCCCCGGCCGGTGCCGTTCCCTCCCCCGGCACCGGCCGGGGCCGCGCGGCGGCCCGGCCGCCGGTGGTGGGTGCCGCTCCTGGTGGTCGTGCTGCTCGCGCAGATGGCCTTCGCGATGGTCACGACCGCCGTGCGGCAGACCCCGACCATCGACGAACCGGTGTACGTGGGCGCGGCAGCCGAGTACACACAGGAGCACCGGCTGCGCCGCAACCCCGAGCATCCGCCGCTCGGCAAGCTGCTCATCGGCGCCGGGGTGACGCTCGCGGATCCCCACCTCGACCCCTCCTTCAGCGGCGACCAGGGCGAGCTGGGGCGGCACCTGCTCTACGAGTCGGGCAACGATCCCTGGCGGCTGATGCTCTGGGCCCGGCTTCCCGTGATCGCGCTGACGCTGCTGTTCGGTCTGGTCGTGCTCGCCTTCGCCCGTGAACTGGCCGGGACCGCAGGGGCGTTGACCGCACTCGCGTTGTACTGCTTCTCCCCCGATGTCATCGCCCACGGTTCACTCGCCACGCTCGACGTGCCGGCCGCGGGGTTCGTGCTGACGTCGGCGTGGCTGCTGTGGCGGGCCCGCCACAGGCCCCGGCTGTACGTGCCGCTCGCCGGGGTGGCGCTGGGGGCGGCCCTGGCGACGAGGATAAGCACACTGCCTGCCGTACCGGTGCTGATGGCGCTGGGCGCCGTATCGGTGTGGCACGCGTCGGCGGGCGGCCGGGGCCGGATGCTGCTGAGGGCGGTGGCGGGCGCGGGGGTGGTGGCGCTGGCCGCGGTCGCGGTCGTGTGGGCCACGTATCTGATGGTCGATCCGCGGCTGCGCTGGGACCCCGAGCAGCAGGTGCCGCACGTACGAGGGGTGCGGGGGCTGCTGGTCGAGATGCTGCCGTTCCCTGAGGCGTACCGGGACGGGATGCGGATCCAGTTCGGCCTGGAGAACCGGCCGTGGCAGGGGTTTCTGTTCGGCCGGCTGTACTCGGGCTCGCTCTGGTACTACCTGCCGGCCGCGCTGCTGGTGAAGACACCGCTGGGGATGCTCGGCCTGTGGGTCTGCGGTGCGGTGGTGGTGATCGCGGTGCGACGGCTGCGGCCCGCGGCGCCGTACGTGCTGGCCGCTCCCGTGGTGCTGTTGCTGGCCTCCATGCAGGGGGCACGGGACTTCGGGACCCGGTACGCCGTCTTCCTGCCGCTGTTTCTCGCGGTGGGGGCGGGCTGCGTTCTCGTGGTGCGACGGCTGTGGGTCTCCGGTGCGGTGGGGGCGCTGGTGGTGTTCGTCGCCGTCAGTTCGGTGCGTACGTTTCCCTGCTATCTGCCGTACTCCAACGAGGCGTTCGGCGGGCCGGGCCGGACACGGGAGCTGCTGCACGACTCCAATGTGGACTGGGGGCAGGATCTCGGGCGGCTCGCGGAGCGGTTGCGGGAGGAGCGGTACGCGGGTGAGCGGGTGTGGCTCGTGTACAAGGGCAGTGGGGTGCCGGCCGCCTACGGCGTCGAGGCCGGGGATCCGCGTGCGGTGCCCGTCGATGAGGTCCGGGGGTTGCTGGTGGTGTCCGACTCGGCTGCCGCGAAGGCGACGGGGCGGCTGGCCGGGTTGATCCGCAGCAGCCGCCCCGTTGACGATGTCGGGCACTCGATCACGATCTATCGCCGTTGAGGGCTCGTCCCGTGCTCAATGTGCCGCGTCGTTTCTCAGTGTGCCGCGTCGAAGAAGCCGTCGACGCTCACGTGCTCCATGACGCGACTGGCCACGCGGTAGCGGCCGTTGGGGACCTCCGGGCACCTGGCGACATGTACCGCCAGCGGGCCCGCGAACTCGTAGCCCTTGCGTTCCGCGTGGCGGACCAGGGCGTCGGTGAGGGCCTGGCACACATGGGTGCTGTGGCTGGCCAGTCGGTCGTGCACCTCGTCGGCGAGTTCCACGTCGTAGGCGTTGGGGACCATCACATGGTCCTTCCCGCACACCACGGCGTTGTCGTCGCACTCGCGTCGCAGGGCGTCGACGACCTCGACCGGGTCCTTGTCGAGGACCTTCGCCCACAGGGCGTCCCAGCGATTTTCCAGTGTCTCTTCCAGCGCACTCAGCGCGCCCATACGGTGTCACCTGCCGGATGCTTCGTCGGTTCGGTCGGAGTGGCGGGGCGGCCGGGGAAGGGTGCTACCGCTCGTCGTAGTCGTCGGGGCGCACCTCGGCCTCCTCCAGGGCCTCGCGCAGGGTGCGGCCGGTGGCGCCGGGCGGCCGGGACGGGTTGTCGTCCCGGTGCTCCGGGATCTCGTCCGTGGTCCGCGCCTTGGGCCGGTTCTCCTCGGGGGCGGTCATGGCGGGGGCTCCTCTCGGGATCTTGTGTGACGGCGGGTTCCCGCACCGCCTCCGGGTATCCACGCGCCGGGCCATTCATGTGCTGTCCGGAGAAGCCCTGGTCACCACGGTGCGTGGGCTATGTTGAACGTCAATGGGAGACGAAGGAGGCGCACCGGTGCCATCGCCGCAGCAGGCACGCGCACAGGCATCCGCGATCACCTCGGGGAAGGCCGCACCCGAAGCGGAGGTCTCCCCGTCCTCCCAGCTGCGCACACTCTTCGACCGGCCCCGGCTGTCCCCGGGCCAGCGGCGCATCGCCCAGTACCTGATCGAGCACATCACCGAGGCCGCGTTCCTGTCGATCACGGACCTGGCCGACCGGGTGGGCGTGAGCCAGCCGTCGGTGACGCGGTTCGCCTCGGCGGTCGGCTTCAGCGGGTACCCGGCGCTGCGGGAGAAGCTCCAGTCGATCGCGCTCGGCACCCTCGCGGGCGGCCCGGCCGAGGAGATCCGGGGCAACGAACTGCAGGCGGCGGTCGACGCCGAGATCGAGAACCTGGAGAACCTGCGGCGGGACCTCGCCGATCCGAACCTGGTGATCGACATCGGCCGCAAGCTGTCGTCGTCGACCCCGCTGACGGTCCTCGGCCTGCGCATCTCCGTCTCGCTCGCCGAGTACTTCGCCTACGCCGCCCGGCGGATCCACCCGGACGTCAGGCTCGTGACCCGGGGCGGCAGTGTCGCCTACGACGCGCTGCTGCAGTCGCGTGAGGCAGGCGGCACCTGGGTGCTGGCGTTCTCCATGCCCCGGCACGCGCAGGAGACCCTGACGGCCGTGCGCGTGGCACGCGGTGCCGGGCTCAAGGTCGCCCTGATCACCGACCTGGCGCTCGGGCCGCTCGCGGACGAGGCCGACGTCGCCTTCGCCACCGGCACCGGATCCCGCCTGGTCTTCGACTCCTACGCGGCCCCGGGCGTGATGTGCTCGGCCCTGCTGCAGGCCATGACGGACGCGGACCCGGAGCGGACGCAGGCCCGGCTGGAGGAGTACGAACAGGTCGCCGACCAGCACCATTTCTTCCTCAGGGACTGACGGACAGCCGGCGGGGCCGGCCCCTGGAGCGGTCACAGGACCAGACAAAGGGACCATCCACAACAAAGCGCGCATGAATGTTTTCATGCTCCTTGCAAACCGGATGGCATATATAAATACTGCTCACGGATCGCGACCCGGGCCCTTCCGGATCCGTTCCCACCCGAGGAGGCCGGGTCCTACCCACTCCGGCGTCCCGGGTGTCCGTGGCGGCCCCGGCCATCCCCTAGGCCGGGGCCGCCCCGACCCGTCGTCCACCCTCACGACGCCGCACACCCGGAAGCGATGATCATGCCCCTGACGACCACGCGCATCAGCCCGGACTGGCCCTGCCAGGTCAAGACCCCCGGGAGCTACGACTGGGAACGCTCGGCGGCCAGGTGGCTGCGTGAGCTGGTGCCCACGCGCTACGGCGGCTACCCGGTGTTCATCCGCCACCCCGTCCTCCTCGCCCGGCACGCCCAGATCCAGGTCCAGCAGGAGATCCGGGTGGCCCGCACCGCCCTGCAGACGGCCCGCGCCGATCTGCCCGGCCTCGGCCTGCACGAGGGCGTCATCGAGCACACGATCAAGCTGTACGCGGCCGAGGTCATGCAGTTGCAGCACATCGCGCGCAGCGTCCGGGCGGTCTCCCAGGCGCTGGTGGAGGCGAACCGCCATCCGTGACCCGGGGCCCCTGAGGGCCCGGGGTGCATGACCCGCGCCGTGCGTGGCACACGTGAGGCAATGAGCACCACCGAAGTCCGGCGCCAAGAGCCGGTGACCACCGTCCTGACCTGGCAGGTACGCCCCGGCCATGAGCAGGAGTTCGAGGAGTGGACGCGCGGCATCGCCCGCTGCGCCAGTGAGTTCCCCGGCAACGAGGGCGTCTCCTGGCTGACACCGGAGGACGGCCACCGCTTCCACGCGGTGCTGCGCTGGTCCGACCAGCACCGGCTCGCCGCCTGGCTGGAGTCCGAGGAGCGGGCGCACTGGCACCGGAAGATCGAGGACATCGCCACCGAGGTCAGCAGCGAGCGCCAGTCGACCACCGGGATGGAGACATGGTTCAGCCTGCCGGGCACCACCGTGCAGGCCCCGCCCCGGTGGAAGATGGTCCTCACGACGTTCCTCGGCGCCTATCCGTTCACGCTGCTCATCACCTGGCTGGTGACGCCGCAGACCACCGGCTGGCCGCTGCCGCTGCGGGCCGCCGTGTTTCCCCTGATACTGCTGCCGGTGCTGACCTATCTGGTGATGCCGAGGCTCAGCCGGCTGCTGCGGCTGTGGCTGTATCCGCGCGACGGCCACTGACCAGCGCGGGGATCCGGACCTGACGGACGGGACACCCACGGATTCCGGGGGCGGTCCGTGCGCACAAGGCGGTCTTCGAACGGGCCAGGGTGTGCCATGCTCGACCCGTGACGAGCGAGCCTGTGACGCCGGCGCAGCCCGGTGCCGCACCGGACCTGGTCGAACTGGCCAAGATCGTCGCCCGGCAGCGCGCCGAGCTGGACCGGCTGCGCGACCAGGCGGCGATGTCCGCTGTCGTGGAGCGGGCCACGGGCGCCGAGATGGCGCTGACCGGGTGTGCCGCGGACGTGGCCGGCGAACAGTTGCTCCAGCGGGCCAAGGCGGCCCGTCACACCCTGCTGGAGGAGTGCTGGATCACGCTCGGGAGTCTGGCGCCGGTCGCGCCCGACCCGGGCGAGGCGCCTGGCCCCGCCGGCACCACGGGCCCCGGGTCCGCGGTGCCCGAGGAGACGACCACGCCGGACGACGTCGCAGCCGCCCTGGCCCGCCTCGGCCAGGCCCTCGTCCGGGTGACGACACCGCACGACCTCGCCCGGTGTCTGCTGGAACATCTCGGGCCGGACATGGCGGCGGACGCGGTCATGCTCTACGCCCGCAGGCCCGACGGCGGCCTCGAACTGATCGGGCACGCCGGCATCGAGGACCAGCTCGCCGCCCAGTGGAGCCAGGTGCCGCCGCTGAGCGGGATCGCGGCGCTCGACGCGCTGCGCGCGGGCGAACCGCGCTGGCTGGAGGACCTCGCCTCGGACGCCCGGCGGTACCTGCTGATCGGGGAGCCTCCCGAGCGGTGGCGCTCGCGTGCCTGGCTGCCGGTGCACGCGGCCGGCTCGGCGGAGGTCTGCGTCGGTGTGCTGCGCGGCAGGGCCGGGGCGTTCACACCCCGCGACCGCGCTCACCTGCGGGGCGTCACCGGGCTGTGCGCGGGCCGGCTGCGCGCCTTCGACGCACCGCCGGAGCGGTCCGACGACGCGGCCACGGACGCGGTGCAGACGCTGTTCGACGCACTGCCGCTCGCGGCGATGCTGCTCACCCCGCTCAGCGCCGCGACGGGTGAGACCGAGGACTTCCGGGTGGAGGCCGCGACCGCCCAGGCGGGCGACCTGCTGGGCCGTCCCGGTGAGGAGCTGGCCGGGCGGCGGCTGCTGGACTTCCGGCCCGCCCTGGCGGGCGAGCCGCTGTGGTGGGGCTGCGTGCACACGCTCACCAGCGGGGAGCCGTACGAGAGCGAGCCGTTCGCGCACGAGGAGGTCCTGGCGGGCATCGCCGCGCTGTCCACGTACACGGCGCGGGTGACACGGCTCGGCGACGCGCTGGTGGTCAGCTGGGTCCGGCACGGCTCCTCCGACCGGCAGGAGCAGCGGCTGGCGGATCTCCAGCGGCTGGGCAACCTCGGCTGGGCGAACTGGAACGTGGCCACGCTGGAGGCCTCCTGGTCGACCCAGGTGTTCGCCATCTTCGGCCGGGACCCCGCGGACGGTCCGGTGAGTCTGGCCGGTCTTCCGGAGCTCGCGCTGCCCGAGGACGCGCCGGCGCTGACCCGGGCCGTCCGCGCGCTCGTCGACGAGGGCCGGGCCTTCGACCTGCCGTTCCGCATCAGGGCGTCCGGTGTCATCCGGCATCTGCGCCTGGTCGCCGAGACCGTGGCCGACATGCACGGCACGCCCGTCGAAGTGCACGGTGTCGTACAGGACTTGACCGCCCGGCGGCGGGCGGAGCTGGCCCTGGTCGAGAGCGAGCAGGCGATCCTCACGCAGAACGATGTGCTGCGGGCCGAGCGGACCCTGGCGTCGCGGCTTCAGCACGCGCTGCTGCCGATGGCCAACCGGCCGGTGCAACTGGCGGGGCTGCGCGTCGAGGTCGCCTATCTGCCCGCCCAGACGGGGGTGCACGTCGGCGGCGACTGGTTCAGCGCCGTGGAACTGCCCGACGACGGCGCGCTGCTGGTGGTCGGCGATGTCGCCGGGCACGGCGTCGGCGCCGTCGCCACGATGGCGCAGCTCCGCTTCACCGCGAAGGGCATGGTCATCACCGGCTCGTCGCTGACCGGCGCGCTCGCCCGGCTGAACACGCTGCTGCTGCACTCCCGCGACTCCCATGCGACGGCCACGATGGTGCTGGCCCGCTACAACCCCCGGCAGCGGCGCCTGGTCTGGGCCCAGGCCGGGCATCCCCCGCCGCTGCTGCTGCGGGACGGCGAGGTGCGATATCTGGGCCGGCCCCGCGGCATGGTGCTCGGGGCGACCGCCACGCCGGTCTACGAGGAGGCGGAGTGCCGCCTCGAACCGGGCGACCGGCTCATCCTCTTCACCGACGGCCTGGTCGAGCACCCGCCTGAAAGCATCGACCGAGGGCTGGAGCGGCTCGCCGAGGCGGTGGCGGCCCCGCACACCGACGGGCCCGGGTCGCTCGGGCCGTTGCTCGCGCGGATGCTGCCGGACGAGCGGCGGGACGATGTGTGCGTCGTGGACGTCCGGGTTCCGAGGGAGCGGTAGGGCAGCACGGGCCTGGCCATGGGGGACGTTCAGTCGACCGGGTGGCCGGGCGCGATGCCGTGGGCGTCGGACAGGCGCAGCAGGGGCCCGTCGTACGCCTCTCTCCCGCCCCATTCGACCGGGTCGAGGACGAAGCCGATGTGGTCTCCGCCGCCGGCCCGCGTCACGATCCGGCCGACGAACCAGGCGGGCACGTCCTCCAGGACGACGGCCCCGCCGTACGCCTCCCGCGACCGCAATCCCTGGAACTTGTCCGTCCGGTCACCGGTCCGCCCGCCGAACAGCTCGGCGAGGCCGCGCTGTTCGCGGTCGAGCAGATGCACGGCGAGCACGTCGGCGTTCCGGGCCACGCGGAAGGTGTGGTTGACCTCGGACAGCCACACCACGAACCGCACGGGCCGGATCGAACACTGCGAGGCGAACCCGACCAGACAGCCCGCCCGTTCACCCCCCGAGGCGGCCGTGACCACGCACATGTCGGGATCGAGCCGACCGACGAACGCGTCCATGCCCACACCACTACTCCTCCACCACGGCGGCTGACGCTCCTCGCCATCACCTCACCATGCCGGGGGTGGGGGTGCCATCCCGGGAACCGGTGCCGCCGCGCGGGCCTGGGCCCCTGACGGCCTTCGCGGTCGAGCGGCGGCCGTTCCGGTGAGGCGGCGGGGCCACAGCACTGCCGGGTGCGGTCGCCTGCCGACCGATGGCGCCGCGAGGCCGGCGGCTTGCTGGACGTGGGGCAGCCGGCAGGCCGGCCGACAGCGCCGACCAGGTGGACAGACTCCGTCCGGCGGGCGGGCCACCGGGACCGATGCCGACGCCGATGCCGACCAGGGAACGCCCCGGGCGGCGCCACCGAGAGGTGAGCCCCACCCGACGAGCGGCTTGTCCCACGAGGGGTGCCGGCCTGCCCGCGCCCCGTCCGGTCGGCGGGTCACCCGCCTGGGGTGAGCGGCCCGACCGGGCTCACCGGCCACCGGACGCCCGGAGCCGTCCGGCACGCGGACCGAACGCCAGGCGGAGCACTGGGCGGCTGTGGCATCCGGACTCCCCCTCACCCCGCCCGGCAAAATGCCCGTCAGCTCGTGCTCGGTGCTGTGCGGGACTCCAGGGCCGTGCGGGTGTCGTTGCCGTAGACGCCCGTTTCGTCGCCGCGGATGCCGTACCAGAGCTGGAAGCGGGCGACCGCCGCGGTCAGGGTGGGGTCGTAGCTGCCGCTGGTGGAGCCGTCGCGGTAGACGTCCGGGATGCGCAGGAGGCGTTCCTGGAGTTCGGTCACCTCCGGGCCGGTGGCTCCCTCGCGGAGGGTGCCGGGGCCGTCGGGGTCTGCCGGAGCCGCGGCGGGTGGGGTGGGTGTCGGTGTGGGGGTGGCGGCGGACGCGGTCGGGCGGGGGGCCGGGGCCGCGCTGTCCTCGGTCTTCTCGCCCCCGCGGAGCAGCAGCGCACCGCCGAAACCGATCACCGCGGCCGCGACGACCGCCACCGCGACGGCGGCGCGACCCAGTCCGGACCCGGCGCGTACGGCGGGGCCGTCGCGGCGGGCGCGAGCCACCGGCGGGATCTCCTGCGTCAGGGCCTCGGAGCCGGGCGGCGGTCCCGGCAGGGTGACGGATTCGTAGCCGCCGGGCTCGGGGCCGCCGGACGCGGAGGCGGTCTGCTCCCGGTACTCCCGCATCAGTTCGGCCAGCCCGTCGGTGCGCCGGGGCCGCAGGACGCGGATGGGTTCGAGGGCCGGGCCGTCGTGCGGCTGCCCGGGCTCGGACGGTGTCGACACGTTGCTCTCCTTCCGTCCGGGCTCAAGGGGCGCCCGTCTTCGAGGACCGTTCCGCCGCTAGATACGCGGCTGCCGCGCCAGGAGTTCAGAGAGCACTCAGTTCCTCCCTGTGAGTGCACTCAGTGCCATGAGTGGCCTTTGGGGTGCTACGTTCCAGCCCATGAGCTCCGAGAAATCCGACCTCGGGAACGGAAAGCCGCCCATGCGGGACGCCCTGGTGGCGGCGGCCTTCCAGCTGTTCCTGGAGCGGGGTTACGAGCAGACCACCGTCGACGACATCGTGGCGCTCGCCGGCGTCGGACGGCGCTCGTTCTTCCGCTACTTCCCCTCCAAGGAGGACGTGGTCTTCCCGGACCACGAGCGGTGCCTGGCCGACATGACGGCCTTCCTGGCGGAGGGCTCGGACGGCGACGAGCCCGTGCGGCGGGTCTGCGACGCGGCCCGGCTGGTGCTGCGGATGTACGCCGAGAACCCGACGTTCTCCGTGCAGCGCTACCGCCTGACCAAGCAGGTCCCCGGGCTGCGCGCCTACGAGCTGTCGGTGGTGTGGCGCTACGAACGCGCCCTCGCCGAGTATCTGCGCCGGCGTTTCTCGGCCCGCCGGGACGGGACCCTGCAGGCCGATGTGATCGCGGCGGCGGTGGTCGCGGCACACAACAACGCCCTGCGCTCCTGGCTGCGTTCGGACGGACAGGACGAGGCGAGCGCCACGGTGGACCACGCGCTGGCGTATGTGCAGTCGGCGTTCGGCGACGCGCCGGCACCCGTGGCGGACCCGCAGCCGGAGGACGTCGTGGTGGTCGTGTCGCGGCGCGGGGCACCGCTGTGGCGGGTGGTGCAGGAGATCGAGTCGACCCTGGGGCGGTCCTGAGGGTCCGCACATTTGAGGGTACGGAGTGCCTTTACGAGTGGCACTGAGTGCCATACGCTGTGCTGCGTGCACGGTGGCACGGCGAACCGGGCACGCATGTGCGCGGGTGACCGCGCACCCGGGATTCCGCCCGAGTGCAGGGAGTTGACCAGCGTGTACCACCACTCAGGAAGCGTGACTCAGCAGGCAGCCGGATCCTCTACGGGCCTCCTCGACCCGAGGGGCCAGGACACGGACGCCATTCTCTTCCAGCGCTGCACCTGGTGCGGCACCGCCATGTTCCACCGCCTGCTGTGTCCGGTCTGCCGGGGCAGCGACCTGCGGACGGAGCGCAGCGAGGGCACGGGCACGGTGCGCCACTCCACGGTGGTGCACCGCAACACGCCCGCGGCGCGCAATGTGTCCATGGTCGAGATGGCCGAGGGGTTCGTCGTGCGCGGCCGGGTGATGGGCCCGCCGATCGGCATCCACAGCGGGGATCGAGTGCGGCTGTCCACGGCCAAGGACCCGGTACGCAGTGAGCCGGTCTTCCAGCTCCTGGACGAGCCCTACCGGGCCTGGAGCTGACCGCCCTTCACGGTGCGAGCCGGCCCGGGAACTCGGGGAGACGCCGGGGCGCCCTCAGGGAGCGAGCACGATCCGCAGACCCACGGTTCCGTCCAGGCCCCGGCGCAGCCGGCTGCCGAGCAGGGTGAGCCGGCCCGTGAGTCCGTACTTGCGGGCGATCAGCTTCCGGTAGCGGGCGGTGGTGTCGGGGTCGCCGATCTCCGCCGTCGCGGGCACCTGCTCGCCGGTGGGGTTGCCGCGCAGGTCACAGGGGCCGACCAGGACGTCGGCGCGGTTGCGGATCCGCTTCACCTTCCAGGAGTCGGCGACCGTCCAAGCGCCGAGCGCGTTTCCGTCACGTACCACCCAGACGGGGGTGGCGACCGGCGTACCGTTTCTGCGGTAGCTGGTGATCAGCAGGTACTTGCCCGCGCCCAGTTCGTCCAGCGCACTGTCGTCCATGGCGGGCAGTGTACGAGCGCGACCCGCGCGGCGCGCCCCGGGGTTCAGCGCGGCGCGGCGGCCATTCTGCGTACCGCCTCCGTGATCACCTCCGGCGAGGCCGCCAGGTTGAGGCGGACATGCCCGGCCCCGCCGGTGCCGAAGGGCAGGCCGGAGTTGAGGGCCACGCGGCCGCGGTGCAGGAAGACGTCCGCCGGGTCGTCGCCGAGGCCGAGCGCGCGGCAGTCGAGCCAGGCGAGGTAGGTGGCGTCGCCCGGGCGGTAGCGGATCGCGGGCAGGTGCTCGGCCAGCAGGTCCGCGAGCAACCGCCGGTTGGCGTCGAGGCCGGTCAGCAGGGCGTCCAGCCAGGGGCCTCCGTCGCGCAGGGCGGCCGTGTGGGCGATGATGCCGATGTGGCTCGGGCCGTGCCCGACCTCCCCGGGCATGCGCGCCAGGTCGGCGGCGGCCCCGGGCCCGGCGATGGCCAGGGCGGCCTTGAGCCCGGCGAGGTTCCAGGCCTTCGAGGACGACATCAGCGACAGGCCGCGCTCGGCGCCCGGCACGCTCAGATACGGCACGAAGTCCGTGCCGCCGACGACGAGCGGCGCGTGGATCTCGTCGGCGACGACCCGCACGCCGTACCGCTCGGCGAGCGCGGCGACGGCGGACAGTTCCTCCACTGTGTGGACGGCGCCGGTCGGGTTGTGGGGGCTGCACAGCAGGTAGGCGGCCCGGCCCCCGTCGGCGACCGCCTGCCGGAAGGTCTCCTCCAGGACACCGAGGTCGAGCCGCCCGTCCGCCCCGAGCGGGGCCTCCGCCACACGCCGGTCCAGGTGCGCGACGAACTGGCGGAACGGCGGATACACCGGCGGGTTCACGACCACCGCATCGCCGTTCCCGGTGACCAGCTTCAGCATCTCGACGACGCCCAGCATGACGTCGGGCACGATCGCGGTGCGCTCCACGGCGAGCCCGTGCCAGTTCCACCGCTTCTCGGCGAAGGCGGCCAGCGCCTGCGCGTAGGCCGTGCCGGCGGGGTAGCCGGTGTCCCCGAGGTCCAGCGCGTCGGTGACGGCCCGCAGGACGGGCTCGGCCAGCGGCACGTCCATCTCGGCCACCCACAGGGGCAGCACGTCCTCGGGGTAGGTCCGCCACTTCATGCTCGTGCGGCGGCGGAGACGGTCGAGAGTGAGAGCTCGCAGAGGATTCGGTTCACCGGACGTCTCGTGCGGGATCCTGGTCATGGGCACACGATAGGGGGCTGTGCGGTGACCGGGAATCTTGTGGACGGGGTGCGGGGCGGGGCGGCGGGCCCGTTCCTGGAGATCGCCTGCGACGAATCGGGATCGGACGGCGAGAACCTGACGGGCGGGAACACGGACGTGTTCGCGCACGCCAGCGTCTCGCTGTCCGAGGCATCGGCCGCGGCGGCCGTAGGGGAGATCCGGGACCGGATCCGGTCGCCCGCCGAGGAGTACAAGGCGAACCACCTGCTGCGGGAGAAGCACCGCGCGGTGCTGGAGTGGCTGCTGGTGCCGGAGGGGCCGATGCACGGTCAGGCGCGGGTCCATCTCATGGAGAAGACGTTCTTCGTGGTGGACCGGGCGGTCGGCCTGCTGCTGGGCGACCCGGCAGCGGCCGTCGTCCTGTTCCGCGCGGGACGCCGGACCTTCGGGGAGGAGGGCTGGCGGGCGTTCCTGGAGGCGGCCAACCAGTTGCTGCGGGTGCGCAACAACGGCGAACCGGGCGCCCCCGTCGAGGGGTTCTACGACACGGTCGACGCCCTGTGTCGGGCGTATCCGCGTACCGACGCGGGGAGGGTCCTGGCCCGGCTCGGGGCGACCCGGTCCCGCGCGGTGTCCTATCGGGCGGACTTCCTGGACGGACCGCCGCTGATCCCGGTGCTCAACCCGCTGCTTCCGGCGATCGTGCGGACGGCCGCGCTGTGGAGCGGGGGCGGGCGGGAGGTCCGGCTGGTGCACGACCGGCAGAACATGCTGACGCCCGACCGCATCGCGTGGATCGAGGAGGCGGCCCGGCGTGCGGGGGTCGGACTGGCCGGGCTGCGGCTCGTCGTCGCGCGCGAGGACGCGCGGGTGCAGGTGGCGGACTTCCTGGCCGGGATCGCCCGCAAGATCGCCTCCGACGAGCTGAACGGGCGCGGGGACCCCGTGCTCACCGCCCTGCTGCGGCCGTACGTCGATCCGGCCTCGGTCTGGGGCGACACCCGCAGCCTGGCCCTGCTCGCCGCCCCGGCCGCCCCGGCCACCGGCCGGCGGTGAAGAGATCACGCGCGCGCTGAACACGGCACGGCTCCGCTCCGTATGGAGAACAGGGCGCTCAACTCCAGGAGGGCCCCGCGGTGTTCGCACCGCGATGTTCGGGTTCGGGAGCCATGCATGAGGCACGCACGACGACGGGTCGTCCGGCGAGTGACACAGCTGGCGGCCGTCGGCGGACTCCTCCTCGGAGGAACGATGGTCACCACCGCTGTGGCGAGCGAGCCCCCCGACCCAACCGTCGGCGTCCCCTACTCGGCGAAGCCGGGCACGGGCATGGGCAGCGACCTGGTGTCCCGGCTCGGGACCTCCCGCACGGCGGGGAGCTGGGTCGACTCCTCCGGGCGGCCGGTCGTCGCGGTCACCGACGAGAAGGCGGCCGCGGAGGTCAAGCGCGCCGGTGCGCAGGCGAAGATGGTGCCCCGCAGCATGAGCGACCTCAAGTCCGCGACGTCGGCGCTGCGTTCGGCGCCGCGGGTGTCCGGGACCTCCTGGTCCCTGGACTACCAGAACAACCAGGTGGTGGTACGGGGCGACAGCACGGTCTCCTCCTCCGACTGGTCCCGGCTGACCGAGGTCGCGGACGGCATCGGCGGCTTTGTGCGCATGGAGCGCACCGAGGGCACCTTCACGACGCGGATCAACGGCGCGGAGCCCATCCTGTCGACCGCCGGGCGCTGTTCGGCGGGCTTCAACGTGACCGACGGGAAGACCGACTACATCCTCACGGCCGGGCACTGCGGGCCCGACGGTTCCGTCTGGTTCTCGGACGACCGGGGCCGCGATCAGGTCGGCACCTCGCTGAAGGGGAGCTTTCCCGGCGACGACTACTCCCTGGTGAAGTACGACAGCGGCAACGCGGGCAAGGGCGCGGAGGTCGTGGCGGTCGGCGAGGGCGAGGGTGTGCGGATCACGGGCGTGGCCGATGCCGAGGTCGGGAAGAAGATCTTCCGCAGCGGCAGCACCAGCGGGCTGCGCGAGGGCGAGGTGACCGCGCTGAACGCGACGGTCAACTACCCCGAGGGCACGGTCACCGGGCTGATCGAGACGAACGTGTGCGCCGAACCGGGCGACAGCGGTGGCCCGATGTTCGCCGACGGCATCGCGCTCGGTCTGACCTCGGGCGGCAGCGGTGACTGCGCCGCGGGCGGTACGACGTTCTTCCAGCCGGTGACGAAGGCGCTGACCGAGCTGGGGGTCAAGCTGATCGTGGCCAAGCAGGCCGGTGGCACGGCACCCGCTCCGTCGGCCTCGGGCGCCGCTTCGCCCGGTTCGTCGGCACCGGTGACGGGTGAGGACGTGGCGGGCCTGCTGACCCGCCTCACCGACCCGCGCAACGTCGGCCCCGGCATGCTGGTCATCGCGGGCAGCCTCCTCGCCCTGGTGGCGACGCGCTGGATCCGCTCGGAGCAGGACCGCAAGGCGTATCGGCAGTACTACTCCGCCACTTGGGGGTGACCCCGCTCCGCGGGAGCAGACAGCAGAGGAAAGTGCGAGGGGGGCACCCGTGGATTCAGGGTGCCCCGGGGACGAGGGTCCGACGCGTCAGCGGACCTGGATGACGCTCAGGCCGCCGGCGCGGGCTGCGGGGCCGCGGCGGCCCACTCCAGGACGAGCCGCCGATATTCCTCACGCTGCTCGCCGCTCAGTGTCCCGCCCGACCGGCGCCACAGGGCCCGGATCTCCTCGTTGACCTCGTCAGCCGATCGCTCGGGTGAGGATTCAACAGTGGTGGACATGGTGTGAAGCATACGGTCCCGGACGTGAAGGCGATGTGAGTAATCACGAGCCAATCGGGCATTCCGGACAGTGTTGCTGATCACGTCCATCTCCCGGTAAACGTGAGCCTGTTCACGCTTCGGCTGATCCCAGGACCAGCACCTTGATAGCCAACACGGCCGCGCCGCGCGCCCAGTCGTGAAAATCGGACACCTTCGTCTCGAGGTCGACCGGTGCGGCCAGGGGATGCCGGTTGTCGCGGATGGTCTCCTCGACCGTCTCGCCCGCCACATCCATCAGCCCGACCCCCTCCCCCGCGAGCAGGATCCTCTGCGGCATCACGAAGTTGGAGATCTGGGCGACGAGCGTGCCCAGCGCGCGTGCGGCCTCGCCGATGACCCGGGCGGGCATCGGGTCCCCGGCGGCGGCGAGCGCGAGGATCTCCTCGTAGGTCCGGTCGCGGCCGGTGGCGGCCTGGACCTGGTAGCGGATGTTGGGGATGGTCAGCAGCGAGACGGCGCTGCCGCGCCGGCCGTCCGGGGTGAGCGGGCCGCTCGGGTCGACGATCCAGTGACGGCCGAAGCCGCGGTCCTCCTCGGCGCAGGACACCCGCTTGCCGCCCAGGACGAGCCCGTAGCCGATGCCGGCGCCGATGGTGAGGACGGCGAAGCGGTCCAGGCCGCGTCCGGCGCCGAACCAGGTCTCGGCCTCGACCAGGGCGGCGACGTCGTTCTCGACGACCACGGGCAGCCCGGTGCGCTCCTCGACGAGTTCGGCGAGGGGGACGTCCCGCCACAGCAGGAAGGGGGACTCTCCGACCACGGCCCGGTCCCGGACGAAGCCGCCCACCCCGATGCCGATCCCGGCGATCCGGGGGTGCTCGGCGGCCAGTTCGGCGGTCATCGCGCCGAGCAGGTCGGCGACCTCGGCGGGGTCGTGGGTGGTGAGCGGACGGTCGTGGCGGGCGACGATATGGCTGCGCAGGGTGGTGACGACGCAGTAGACCGTGTCCTCGGTGATCTTGAAGCCGAGGAAGGACCCCGAGTCGGCGACGACGTCCAGCGGCTGCGAGGGGCGGCCCTGGCGGGCCTCCGCCGGGGCTTCGGCCTCGGCGGCCTCGATCAGCAGGTTCGACTCGATCAGCGGCTTGGTCAGCCGGGTGAGGCTGCCGGGCGACAGGCCGAGCCTGCGGGCGAGCTCGGTCCGGGACAGCGGGCCGTGGACGAGTACTTCGATCGCCACGGAGCGCTCCCCCGCGCTCAGCGGCAGCCAGCCGGCGGTGCCTGCGGTCATGTACGTCCGACTCCCCTCAGCTCTTTTTTTCGCACTGAAACCAACATGACCACTCTACGGCGATGAAGGTTCGTGCGAAAAGATGTTTGCGCACCCCTTGACGCAGCAATTGTTTCGCACCAAAAGTAAGTCCCGCCAGAGGACGAGCCGCCGTATGCGAGGGAGTCGCCCGATGACCATCGCCTCCAGCAGTCCTCCGTCGCGTCTGCCCGCGGGCGGCGCCGCGGAGGCACGCACCAAACCCAGGACACATCGGACCGAGGTGGGGGACGACCGGGGAGACGGACGGCTGGCCGCGGTGTTCATCGCGCCGGCGATGCTCGGCTTCCTGGTCTTCCTGCTCTGGCCGACGCTCCGGGGCATCTATCTGAGCTTCACCCGCTACAACCTGCTGACCCCGGCGGAGTGGGTGGGCCTGGACAACTACGTCCGCATGGTCAACGACCCCATCTTCTGGGACTCGCTGTGGGTCACCGTCGAGTACGTCGTCATCAACATCGGCGTGCAGACGCTCGCGGCGCTCGCCATGGCCGTCCTGCTGCAGCGGCTGACCCGGTCGGCGATGCTGCGCGGGATCGTGCTCACGCCGTACCTGATGTCGAACGTCGTGGCCGGCCTCGTCTGGCTGTGGATCCTCGACACACAACTCGGCATCGGCAACGAGATCGTCAGCGCCCTCGGCGCCGGCCGCATCCCGTTCCTCGCCGACGAAACCTGGGCCATCCCGACGATCGCACTCATCAATGTGTGGCGGCACGTCGGCTACACCGCCCTGCTGCTGTTCGCCGGCCTCCAGGCCATCCCCAACGACATGTACGAGGCGGCCCGGGTGGACGGCGCGAGCGAGTGGCGGATGTTCTGGCGGATCACCATGCCGCTGCTGCGGCCGGTGCTCGCCGTGGTGCTGATCATGACCGTGATCGGGTCGTTCCAGGTGTTCGACACCGTGGCCGTGACCACCGCGGGCGGTCCTGCGAACGCGACCAACGTGCTCCAGTACTACATCTACGGCTCGGCCTTCGGGCGCTTCCAGTTCGGCTACGCCTCGGCCATGTCCGTCGCCCTGCTGGTCGTGCTGAGCGCGATCACGATCCTGCAGTACCGGCTCACCCGGGCCGGCCGGACCGACCTCGGCTGACGGAAGGGAGACACCGACATGGCCACCGTGACGACAACGACGCCCACGACCGTGCGACCGGCCCGGCGCAGGTTCTCCTTCGGGAAAGCCGCCGCCTGGACCGTGATGGGACTGATCGTCCTCATCACCATGCTGCCGTTCTACTGGATCCTGCGCACCGCGCTCTCCACCAACGCCGGCCTCAGCGCCGACCCGACCAACCCGCTGCCGGTGGACCTCACCACGAGCGGATTCGAGCGGGCCCTGGGCATGCAGTCGGCCGAGGAGGCCGTCAAACAGGGCGGCGCGGGCGGCGGGCTGGACTTCTGGCGCTATCTGCTCAACTCCGTGCTGGTCTCGACCCTGATCACCGGCTGTCAGATCTTCTTCTCCGCGATGGCCGCGTACGCCTTCTCGCGGCTGCGCTGGCGGGGCCGGGACAAGGTGTTCGGGCTGTTCCTGGCCGGGATGATGGTGCCGGCCATCTTCACCCTGCTGCCGAACTTCGTGCTCATCAAGCAACTGCACCTGATCGACACGCTCCTCGGTATCGCGCTGCCCACGATGTTCATGACGCCGTTCGCGGTGTTCTTCCTGCGGCAGTTCTTCATGAACATCCCCCGCGAGGTCGAGGAGGCCGCGCTGCTCGACGGCGCCGGGAAGATCAAGATCTTCTTCCGGGTGGTGCTGCCGATGGCGTCCACACCGATCATCACGCTGGGCGTGCTGACGTACATCACCTCCTGGAACGACTACTTCTGGCCGCTGATGGTCTCCTACAGCGACAGCTCGCGGGTGCTGACCGTGGCGCTGGCGGTCTTCCGGGCGCAGACCCCGGCGACCGGCGTCGACTGGTCCGGGCTCATGGCGGCGACGCTGATCGCCGCGCTGCCGATGCTCGTGCTGTTCGCCTGCTTCGCGCGACGCATCGTCAGCTCCATCGGCTTCACCGGGATCAAGTAAGGGGACTATGATGCGAATTCGACTTCGTCCGCTTCTCGCGGCGACCGGAGCGCTGGCGCTGTCCCTGGTCAGCGGATGCGCGGGGGGCGGCGCTGCCGGATCCTCCGCGAACACCGTCACGTACTGGCTGTGGGACGCCAACCAGCTCCCCGCCTACCAGGCCTGTGCCAAGGGGTTCGAGAAGGAGAACCCCGGGCTCAAGGTGAAGATCACGCAGCTCGGCTGGAGCGACTACTGGACCAAGCTCACCGCCGGGTTGATCGCGGGCACCGCGCCGGACGTGTTCACCGACCACATCCAGAACTTCGGCCAGTTCGTCGATCTGAAGGCCCTCGAACCGCTCGACGACCTCGGCATCGAGAACTCCGACTACCAGCCGGGCCTCGCCGCCAACTGGATCGGCAAGGACGGCCACCGCTACGGCGCTCCCAAGGACTGGGACACCGTCTCGCTGTTCTACAACTCCAAGATGACCGCGGAGGCCGGGCTCACCGCCGAGCAGATGGGCGAGCTGTCCTGGAACCCGAAGGACGGCGGCACCTTCGAGAAGGCCATCGCCCACCTCACGATCGACAGGAAGGGCAAGCGGGGCGACGAGCCGGGCTTCGACAAGAACAACGTCAAGGTGTACGGCCTCGCCACGGGCGGCGGCGGCTTCGGCGACGGCCAGACGCAGTGGAGCCCCTTCACCGGCTCCGCCGGGTGGAACTACCTGAACAAGGCGCGCTGGGGCACGAAGTACCAGTACGACAGCAAGACCTTCCAGTCGGTCGTCGACTGGTACTTCGGCCTGGCGAAGAAGGGCTACATGCCGCCGCTGTCGGACTACAACATCCAGTCCAACCAGCAGAACACGCAGGTCGCGGCGGGGAAGGCGGCCACGACCTTCGACGGGGCCTGGATGATCTCCACCTACACGGGCTTCAAGGGCCGGGACATCAAGACGGCCGCGACGCCGGTCGGACCGACCGGCAAGCGCGCCACCATGATGAACGGCCTCGCGGACTCCATCACGAAGGCGTCCAAGAACAAGGCGGGCGCCAAGAAGTGGGTGGCGTATCTGGCCTCGGACGAGTGCCAGACCGTCGTGGGCAAGTACGGCGTCGTCTTCCCCGCCACCGCGGCCGGGACCGAGGCCGCCGTCGCCGCGTACCGGAAGAAGGGCATCGACGTCTCGTCGTTCACCGAACCCGTGGCCGACAAGAAGCGCTTCCGGACGTTCTCCTACCCGATCGCCAGCTACTCCGCGGACATGACGGCGCTCATGCAGCCGGCGATGGAGGACATCTACGGCAACGGAAAGCCCGTCAGCAGCCTCGACCAGACCAACGACCAGATCAACCTGATCCTCTCGCAGTGATCACCCGCACAGTGAAGGGCATGCTCCTATGACGTTCTCCCTCGGCATCGTCGGCGCCGGACAGTTCTCGGGCCAGTTCGCCACCCTGTTCCAGGCCCACCCCGGCGTCGGCGACGTCTACGTCACCGACCTGCTGCCCGAGAGGGCCGAACAGCTCGCCTCCGCCCAGGGGCTCGCGGGCACCTTCCCGTCGTACCAGGCCATGCTGGAGTCGGAGGACGTCGACGCGGTCGCGATCTTCACCCAGCGCTGGACGCACGGCCCGCTGGTGCTGCAGGGCCTCAACGCCGGCAAGCACGTGTACTCCGCGGTCCCCATGGCGATCAGCACGGAGGAGATCGCGGCGATCATCGACACGGTCAAGGCCACCGGCCTGACGTACATGATGGGCGAGACCAGCGAGTACAACCCGGCGACCGTCCACGCCCGCAACCAGATCGCCGAAGGCGCCTTCGGGCGGCTCTTCTACGCCGAGGGCGACTACGTCCACGACATGGACCTGGGCTTCTACGAGGCCTACCAGTACAGCGGCGGCGAGAACTGGAAGGCCACCGCCAGCTATCCCCCGCTGCTGTACCCGACGCACGCGATCGGCGGGGTGCTGGGCGCCTGGCAGACGCACGCCGTCAGCGTGTCGGCGATCGGTGTCCTCGACGACCGGGGCGACGGCGTCTTCGACAAGGACGTCAGCCAGTTCGGCAACGACTTCTCCAACGCCACCGCGCTGTTCGAGGTCGCCGGCGGCGGCTCGTTCCGTACGAACGAATTCCGGCGGGTCGGCTACCCCTCGCACATCCGCGAGTCGCGCTTCCGCTTCTTCGGCACCGAGGCGAGCATGGAGCAGCTCGCCACGGTCGCCCTGTGGCAGGACAAGCAGGGGGTGAAGGACATCAGCGAACTGCTGGAGCCCAAGCCCACCATGGCTCCCGACGACCCGTCGCTGCGGCACATCGCGCCGGAGCTGCGGGCCGCCTTCACCTCCGGGTCGGCTCCCGTGCACGACCGTGAGCGGCTGCCGAGGGAGTTCGACCACCTCCACAACGGCCACGAGGGCAGCCACCACTTCCTGGTGGACGACTTCGTGACCGCCGTCAACTCGCGCACCCTGCCGTCGGTGAACGCGTGGGTGGCCGCCCGCTACACCCTGCCCGGCATCATCGCGCACGAGTCCGCGCGGCAGGGCGGGGTACGGCTGGAGATCCCGGACTTCGGGGACGCGCCCCAGTAGGTGCCGGGGCGGGCCGGGTGCCTGGGATCAGGTGCCCGGCTTGCGGCCGTACACGAAGACGTCGTCGCCCTTCTTCAGCAGCGACCAGTACTTCTTGGCGTCGGTCTTGGTCATGTTGACGCAGCCGTGCGAACCCGGCGGGTTCCAGACGCTGATACCGACCGAGTGGAAGGCCTGGCCGCCGTCGAAGAACTGGGCGTAGGGCATCGGCACGTCGTAGATGGAGGAGACGTGGTCGATGTTGCGCCAGTAGATCTTCTTCAGGCCCGTGCGGGTCTCGTCGCCGTTACGGCCGGTGCGGACCGGGACCGGACCGTAGACGAGCTTCTTGCCGTCCTGGATCCAGCTCAGCTGGAGGGTCAGGTTCACACAGGCGATCCGGCCCTTGTTCACCGGGCACTTGCCGTCCTTGTTGGGGTTCGTCCCGACAGCCTTCTGCTTCTGCATCAGGTCCATCACGCCCCAGGTGACGGGCCCGGCGTAGCCGATGTTCGGGGAGATCCCGTGTTTGGTCTGGAAGGCGCGGATCGCCTTGCAGTCGGCGGCGGACTGCTTGCCGTCGACCGGTCGGCCGAGAAACTTCTCGACCTGCTTCTGGTGCGGGCCGGCCTGCGTGGTGCAGCTCGCGGCCTGCGCCGGGGTGGCGCCGAGCGCGAGTGTGAGCGGGGCCACCAGGCCGGTGACCCCGAGTGCGACGGCTCCCCGTCTGCGGATGTCCCCCATGGCTCGTCATGCCCTTTCGCGAGGATGGTCTGCGGTGTGCTGCCTGCTAGACGGGCGAAGGGGCGGTTCGGTTGTGCGGGAGTTCAGCCGGCGACGAAACGGTGACATACCTCACCGGTCAGCCGGCCGGGCGGAAGGCACCGGCCGTAGGCGACCAGCAGGAGGTCCTGCGCCGTGCCGTGCAGGGGTGCGCCGGTGCCGTAGGTCCAGTCGAGGTCGTCGGCGTGCAGCCGTACGCCGTCGAGGTCGGCGCCGAAGAACCGGGACGTCCGGGGGCCGACGGTGCCGAGGACGACGCTCAGCCGGTCCTCGGGGACACGGCGGTCGAGGCCGAGTGCGACGGTGACGTCCAGGCCGTGGACGACGTCGTGGGCCAGGGCCGTCTCGAAGCCGCCGACGGGGGGCTTCCACGGGTGGTGGGCGTGCTCGCTCAGGAACGCGGCGAGCCGCTCGTCGGGGTGGGCGGCGGCGTCCCGGCGGGCGAGGCGGTCGGCCATCCGGTTGATGCTGCCGCCCGCCTTGGCCAGCTCCCACAGCACGGCGGGCGTGGAGTGCCGGAAGCCCATCGACATGTGGGCCACGACCTCGCGCACCCGCCAGCCCGCGCACAGACTCGGCGCCTCCCACCGCTCGGGGTCCAGATCGCCGAACAAGGCGGCGAGCTCCCGGCGTTCGGCGGCTATGGCTGCGGTGATGTCGTGCGCTGCGGTTCCCATACGTCCAGGGTCGATGCGCGTGATCCATAAGTCCAAGAGCTGGTTGTGCTGGCCCCTAGCATGGTCGCTTATGGAGCTGAGGCAGCTGCGGTACCTCGTCGCCGTCGTGGAGGAAGCGAGCTTCACCCGGGCCGCCGAGCGGCTGCATGTGGCGCAGCCCGGGGTGAGCGCGCAGATCCGGCAGCTGGAGCGGGAGCTGGGCCGGCCGCTGCTGGACCGGACCGGCCGCTCGGTGACGCCGACGGAGGTCGGCGAGGCGGTCCTGCCGCATGCGCGGGCGGCGCTCGCGGCCGTCGACGGGGTGCGGCAGGCGGTCGCGGAGTTCGGCGGGCTGCTGCGGGGCCGGGTCGGGATCGGCCTGGTGCCGGGCACGCTCGGGCACGCCATCGATGTGCCGGGGGTGCTGGCCGGCTTCCACGACGACCATCCTCAGGTGGAGATCACCCTCACCGAGGCCACCTCGGACCTGATGCTCACGGCACTGCGCCGCGGCGAGCTGGACATCGCCGTGGTCGGACTGGCGGACCGGGAACCGCCGCCCGGTGTGGCCGTGCGGGTGCTGGTCGACGTGCCGCTGGTGGTGGCCGTCGCGGACGGCCATCCGCTGCTCGCGGAGTACGCGGGCCGTACGGCGGTGCCGCCGGCGGCGCTGCGGGAGCACGCCC
The DNA here is from genome assembly GCF_024442335.1 of Streptomyces sp. CRCS-T-1. Taxonomy (NCBI): domain Bacteria; kingdom Bacillati; phylum Actinomycetota; class Actinomycetes; order Kitasatosporales; family Streptomycetaceae; genus Streptomyces; species Streptomyces sp. CRCS-T-1. The sequence continues at coordinate 346,308 of NZ_CP101651.1, forward strand.
TGGTCAGCCTGCCGAGTGGGACCGGGGTGCGCGGCGCCCTGGAGGGGGTGTGCGCGGAGGCGGGGTTCCGGCCGCGGGTCGCCTTCGAGGCGGCGGCCCCGGAGGCGCTCACCCGGCTCGCCGCACGCGGACTCGGCGCGGCCGTCGTCCCGGAGGCGGAGCCCCCCGGCGAGCTGCGCACCCTGCTCATCGACCACCCCCGGGCGCGCGGCCGCATCGCTCTGGCCTGGCGCACGGAGGGCCCGACCGGCCCAGCGGCCAGGGCCCTGCTGGACCGGCTCCGGGAGACGCTGCCGCGCCAGGGCGCCTTCGCGGAGACGGTCTAGGGCCGCAAGGCGTCGTGAAAACCGGTGTTGACGGCGGTGAGGCCGCCGTCGACGACCAGGGTGGTGCCGGTGATCCAGGAGGCGTCGGACGAGGCGAGGAAGGTGACGGCCGCCGCGATGTCCTCCGGTTCGCCGACCCGGCCCAGGGGGTAGAGCCGGCGCAGCGCTTCCAGGTCCTCGTCGCGGCCCTCCCAGGCGGTGGTGCGGACGGTGCCCGGCACCACCAGGTTGACGCGGACACCGCGCGCGGCGGCGTGACCGGCGAGGGTGCGGGTCAGGGAGCCCAGGCCTGCCTTGGCGGCGCTGTAGGCGTGGTTGCCGAAGTCCTGCAGGCCGTTGACCGAGCCGATCGAGACGACGGCGCCGCGCCCGGAGGCGGCCAGGTGCGGCAGCGCGGCACGGCAGCAGCGGTACGCGCCGGACAGCGTGACATCGAGGTCGCGCGCCCACGACTCGTCCGGTTCGTCCTCGAAGAGGGGCGCGTCGGGCGAGCAGTGGGCGGCGCTGTTGACCAGCACGTCGAGCGAGCCGAAGGTGTCGACGGCGTGGGCGACGGCGGCCTCGGTCGCCGCCCGGTCGGCCACGTCGCACCCGATCCCCTCGGCGGTGAGTCCCTCCTCCCGCAGGGCCCGCGCGGTCCCCGTGGCCGCGGGCGGGTCCTGGTCGGCCACCAGGACCCGTGCGCCCTCCCACGCGAAGCGGCGGGCGGTGGCGGCGCCGATGCCGCGTGCCCCGCCGGTGATGAGAACCCCGTACCCCTCGAAGCGCCTGGTGTCCGTCATGGGCCGACCGTACTGCCCCGGGGCCGGCTCAGCGGTAGCCGCTCGTGTCCGCCGGCCCGCCCGCGTCCTGGACCTCGACGAGATAGCGCCAGGCGTCCGGGCGGCTGCCGTCGAGGTCGGTGAAGCCGTACACCTGGGCGAGGCCGCCGCTGGAGAGGGACTGGCCGTTGAAGCGGGACACGTCCGGGTCGGCGGCGAGGGCGGCCACGGCCCGGCCGACGTAGCGGGGGGTCTCCGAGATGGCGAAGTGGGGGACGCGCTCCAGGGCGTCGTGCCAGTTCTCCTCCGCGACCCCGAAGGTCTCGAGCATGAGTTCCGAGCGCAGCCAGCCGGGGGTGAGGGCGACGGCGGTGGCGCCGCGCGGGCCGAGTTCGTGGCCGAGGGCGAAGGCCATGCGCAGGACGGACGCCTTGGCGAGGTCGTAGAAGAAGTTCACGCGGTAGTTGTCGCCGTTGTAGTCGGCGGTGCCGTCGGTGACCTCGACGACCAGGCCGCCGGGGTTGCGCAGCAGCAGGGGCAGGGCGTGGTGGCTGGTGATCGCGTGGGTCTCGACGGCGAGCCGGAGCAGGCGCAGGCCGTTGTCCAGGTCGTGCTCCCAGAGCGGGCTGTCCCACTCGAAGAGCTTCTCGCCGCCCCAGATGTCGTTGACGAGGACGTCGAGGCGGCCCTGTTCGCCGTCGATCCGCTCCACGAGCGTGCGGACCTGCGCCGGGTCGAGGTGGTCGGCGGGGACGGCGATGCCCTGCCCGCCGGCCTCGGTGACCAGGTCGGCGGTGTCCTCGATGGTCTCGGGCCGGTCGTACTCCGAACGGCGGGTGCGGGTGCTGCGTCCGGTGACGTAGACGGTGGCGCCCGCCGCGCCGAGTTCCACCGCCATGCCCCGTCCGGCGCCCCGGGTCGCACCGGCGACCAGTGCGACCTTGTCCTTCAGCGGAGCTGACATGTCCGACCTCCCGTTGCCGTGAATGCGTGGTGCTTCGAGAGTGACGGGTAAGCCGGACATCTTCTGTCGTCTTTTGCTGTCGGTGTGTCCCGGCCGCTCGCGGTCAGTGGCCGCGGGCGATCCACTCCTGGAGCTGCGGGGCCTCCGCGCCGATGGTCGTGGAGTCTCCGTGCCCGGTGAGGACCTTCGTCTCCGGCGGCAGTGTGAGCAGCCGGTCGCGGATCGAGTCGATGATCGTCGGGAAGTGGGAGAAGGACCGGCCGGTGGCGCCGGGGCCGCCCTGGAAGAGGGTGTCGCCGGTGAAGACGGTGGCGAGACCGGGGTCGTACAGGCACACCGCGCCGGGCGCGTGCCCCGGGGTGTGCAGGATCCGCAGGTCGGCGCCGCCGGCCTCGATCGTCTGGCCGTCGACCAGCCAGGCGTCGGGCTCGCGGTCCGGGTGGGTCTGCTTCCACAGCGGCAGGTCGTCGTGGTGCAGCCAGATCGTGGCGCCGGTGCGCTCGGCGAGGGCGGGGGCGGCGTCGATGTGGTCGTTGTGGGCGTGGGTGCACACGATCGCGGTGAGCCTGCGGTCTCCGACGGCCTCGGCGATGGCGTCGGCGTCGTGGGCGGCGTCGATGACGATCGCCTCGTGGTCGTCGCCGACGATCCACACGTTGTTGTCGACGTCCCAGGTGCCGCCGTCGAGGCTGAACTGGCCGGAGGTGACGAGGCGTTCGACTCGGGTGGTCATCAGAGCACCACCACCGAGCGCAGCACGTCGCCGTGGTGCATCCGCTCGAACGCCTTCTCCACCTCGTCGAGCTGGATGGTCTCGGTGACGAACGCCCCGAGGTCCAGGCGCCCTTGCAGATGCAGGTCGATCAGCATGGGGAAGTCGCGGGAGGGCAGACAGTCGCCGTACCAGCTCGACTTGAGCGATCCGCCGCGGCCGAAGACGTCGAGCAGCGGCAGTTCGAGCTTCATGTCCGGGGTGGGCACACCGACGAGGACGACCGTGCCGGCGAGGTCGCGGGCGTAGAAGGACTGCTTGTACGTCTCCGGGCGGCCGACCGCCTCGATGACGACGTCGGCGCCGAATCCGCCGGTCAGCTCGCGGATGGCCTCGATGGGGTCCGTCTCGCGCGAGTTGACCGTGTGGGTGGCGCCCATCGTCCGGGCGGTCTCGAGCTTGCGGTCGTCGATGTCGACGGCGATGATCCGCGCGGCTCCGGCGAGCTGCGACCCGGCGACGGCCGCGTCACCGACGCCGCCGCAGCCGATGACGGCGACCGTGTCGCCCCGGCCGACGTTGCCGGTGTTGATCGCGGCGCCGATGCCGGCCATGACACCGCAGCCGAGCAGCCCGGCCACCTGCGGGGCGACCTCCGGGGCGACCTTGGTGCACTGCCCGGCCGCGACCAGGGTCTTCTCGGCGAAGGCGCCGATGCCGAGGGCCGGGGAGAGTTCCTGCCCGGTCGAGGCGAGGGTCATCTTCTGCTCGGCGTTGTGGGTGTCGAAGCAGTACCAGGGGCGTCCGCGCAGACAGGCCCGGCACTTCCCGCACACCGCACGCCAGTTGAGGATCACGAAGTCGCCTTGCTCGACGTCGGTGACGCCGTCTCCGACCGCCTCGACCACGCCCGCGGCCTCATGGCCGAGCAGGAACGGGAAGTCGTCGCTGATGCCGCCCTGCTTGTAGTGCAGGTCGGTGTGGCAGACCCCGCAGGCCTGGACGCGCACGACCGCCTCTCCGGGGCCGGGGTCGGGCACCACGATCGTCTCGATGCGCACCGGCTCGTCCTTGCCGGGTGCGATCACACCGCGTACTTCCTGCGCCATGGCGCTGACTCCTTCGTCGGCCGGGGTCGGTCCCTTCCGACCCTACGCGCGACTGATCGGTAAGGGGCGGGGATCGGCCACCTCAGACGCATGATCACGAGTTCTGCCCAGCGCAGAAAGCAGGGTGCCGTACGAGGCCGGCGCCCTAGCCTGAACGCTCCGCCCGACGCCGAAGGAGCGACGTGAGCCTCGCAGAGACCGATACCGCCGTGCCACCCTGGCGGCTGCTCCTCGGATACGTCCGGCCGCACCGCTGGTCCCTGGCCGCCGGTGCCGTGCTCTCGCTGGTCACCGGGGCGACCGGGCTGCTGCTGCCGCTGGTGGCCAAGGGCCTGATCGACGATCTGTCGCACGAGAGGGCCATCACCGGGGCGCTGCTGGCGATGTCGGCGCTGGTGCTGGCCAACGCGGTGGTGGGCGCACTGGGTTCGTACGTGCTGCAGCGCACCGCCGAGTCGGTGGTGCTCGGGGCGCGGCGCGCGCTGTCGTCGTATCTGCTGCGGCTGCGGATCACCGCCGTGGACCGCAGCGAACCCGGGGACCTGATGGCCCGCATCACCTCCGACACCACGCTGCTGCGCCAGGTCACCACCAACTCGCTGGTCGGCCTCGGCACGGGCGGTCTCACCCTCGTCGCGACGATCGTGATGATGGGCCTGGTGGATGTCGTGCTGCTGGGCGTCACGCTGGCCGTGATCGCGGGCGCCGGGGTGATCCTGGGCGTGATCGTGCCGCGCATCAACAAGGCGAGCCGGCGGGCGCAGGACGCGGTGGGTGTCATGGGCGCCTCGCTGGAGCGGGTCCTCGGCGCCCTGCGCACCGTGAAGGCGTCCGGTGCCGAGCACCGGGAGGAGGCCACGCTGCACGAGGCGGCGCAGGAGTCCTGGCGGCAGAGCGTGCGGGCCGCCAGGTGGTCGGCGGCCGCGGGCAACACGGCGGGGCTCTCCATGCAGATCGCCTTCATCACGGTGCTCGCGGTGGGCGGCGCCCGCGTCGCGACCGGCGCCGTCGACGTGGGCACGCTGGTCGCGTTCCTGCTCTACGTCTTCTATCTGATGTCGCCGATACAGCAGGTCGTCGGCGCCGTCACGCAGTACCAGACGGGCGCCGCGGCCCTCACCCGCATGCAGGAGGCACTGCGACTGCCCGCCGAGCCGTCCGCCCGGTTCGCGCCGCTGCCCTCCCCCGGCGACCGGCCCGCCGCCCTCGCCTTCGAGGACGTCCGCTTCCGCTACGCCGACGACCTGCCGTACGTCCACCACGGCGTGACGTTCGCCGTGCCCGCGCAGGGCATGACGGCGTTCGTGGGCCCGTCCGGCGCCGGCAAGACCACCGTCTTCTCCCTGATCGAGCGGTTCTACGACCCCGACTCCGGCGCGATCACGCTGGACGGCCGGGACCTCGCCGACTGGGAACTGCCCCGACTGCGCGCCTCGATCGGCTATGTGGAGCAGGACGCGCCGGTCCTGTCGGGCTCCCTGCGGGACAACCTGCTGCTGGGACATCCGGACGCGGACGAGGACGCCCTCGCGCGGGTGCTGAAGACGACCCGTCTCGACGGTCTGGTGTCGCGGCTGCCCGCGGGGCTGGACACGCTCGTCGGGCACCGCGGCACCAAGCTGTCGGGCGGTGAGCGGCAGCGCGTCGCCATCGCCCGCGCGCTGCTGCGCCGCCCCCGGCTGCTGCTGCTCGACGAGGCCACCTCGCAGCTGGACGCGGTGAACGAGGCGGCGCTGCGGGACACCGTCGCGGACGTGGCCCGGACGACCACGGTCCTCGTCGTGGCGCACCGGCTGTCGACGGTGACGATGGCCGACCGGATCGTGGTCATGGACGCGGGCCGGGTCCGGGCCGTCGGCACGCACCGCGAACTCGTGACCTCCGACCCGCTCTACGCGGAGCTGGCGGCGACCCAGTTCCTGACCGCGGCCGACTGAGCCGACGGATCGGGGCCGGTGGACCGGCTGCGCTTGCCCAGCCCGCCGGGCGGGAGGAGGCTCAGGGGTGAGGCTTCTCGCGGCCCGCTCCCCGTCGGGTCGCGGCCCTTCGAAGGAGGTCATCATGGGAACCGCGGCAGACTCCGCCTTCGACCGAGAGATCCTGCGCCGGGGCTTGGAAGGCCAGACCCCGGAGATGCTGCTCTCCCTCTACGCCGACGACGCGGAACTCCGCATCGTGGACCGCACGACCCAGCCCAGCCACCCCAAGGTCCTGCACGGCCGCGACGAGATCGGCCGGATGCTGGAGGACGTCTACAGCCGCGACATGACGCACAAGCTGGAACGGTGCGTCGTCCAGGGCGACGAGGCCGCCTACAGCGAGAGCTGCGAGTACGCGGACGGCGTGCGCGTCCTGTCCGAGTCCATGATCTCGCTGCGCGGCGGAAAGATCACCGAACAGACCCTGATCCAGGCCTGGGACGAGTAGGCCCCGGGACGCTCCCCACTGCCACCCGCGCCCGCCCCGGGCTGTCGTGATCAGCCCATCCAGGCGCTGTACGACATGACGTCGCCCTTTTTGACGCCGTACTCCGGTTCGTCGGCGGTGAAGGTGCTCTCCAGGCCGAGGACGGTGCCGGTGGCCGGGTTCGTGATCAGCATGTGGCGGACGCCGGAGCCGTCGTACACGTATGCCTGGCCCTGCCGGCCCAGCCGGTCGGTCACCCGGCCGACCGGTCGCAGGCCCTCGGTGTCGGCCAGGAGGCGGGCGAGCGCCGCGGTCTCCCGGGCGCCGAGGGTCCAGTGGTCGAGCAGTACCTCGACGGCGTCCAGCAGTTGGGGCGTGGTCAGCGGCCCGTCGATGTACTGGGCCTCCGTCAGATAGGCGCGCAGCCGTGCGGGGTCGCTCGGCGGCGGGGACTGGGGCGGTGCGTCGCTCCAGCTCGGCGGGTAGGTCCGGTCGCTGATGACATGCCCGTCGTCGACGAGATGGGGCTCGCCGCCCGCGTCGGAGAGGACCGGGCGGCCGGGGTGCCTCGGGTCGGTGGCCACAACCAGCTCGGTGTGGCTGGCATCGGCCCGCCAGCGCACGATGCGTTCCTCGGGCAGGGTGATCGGGGGCTTGTCGTCCGACATGCCGAGGCTCCAGGACTGCACGTGCGTGCCCTTGCGCAGACGGGGTGAGCCGTCGGCCGCGGCCTGCTCGGCACGGTCGGCCAGCCGGTCCAGGGGGACGGGGGTGGAGCCGGTGTGCACCACCAGCGGGCGGGGTGCGGCGACCGCGGGTGCGGTGTCCGGGCCGCTCAGCACGAGGGTGAGCGTCAGGGCGGCGACGACGGCGGTGGCCACGAGCCCCCAGGCCAGCCGGGGCCGGCCCGGACCCGGCAGCAGCCGGTCCCGCAGACGGCCGGAGGGCCGCTCACTCAGCAGACGCGCGAGCCGGCGCTCCGCGTCCAGGTCCAGTGGGCCGTCGCCGAGGTGCGGGCCGTCGTGCGGCACCGGGTTGGCGCTGCGCAGCAGTTCGAGTTCGTCAGCCATGGCCGTGTTCCTTCGGGGCGGTCATGCGGGCGGGAGGCAGGGAGCCTCGCTCGCGGCGGAGGCGTGGGCGGCGCGGGTGGCGCGGGTGGCGCGGGCGGGACGCCGGATACGCCGACGGCCCGTCGGCGACGGCGGATACGGGGCACCCGGCCGGCTTTCACCGACCGTCACGTCCCCGCTCCTCGAGCAGCCGCGGGCCGCGTAGGTGCGGCGTCCCCTGCCCAGGCCTTCGGTCGTCACACGAGACGCGTCAGTCATCGTCCCGCCCTCCCGCGGAGTGCGCGTCGGCCTTGGCGCGCTCAGGGGCCATGCGGTCGATCTCCGTTCTCAGCCGGCGGCGGGCCCGGTGCAGTCGCATCGCGGCGGCCCGGCTGCCGCAGCCGAGGGCGACCGCGACCTCGTCGACGCCGAGTTCCTCCCAGGCCGTCAGCCGCAGCACCTCCTGGTCGGCCGGGGAGAGGCGGGACAGTGCCTCGTGGACCCAGGCGCCGGGGGTGTCGGCCTCGGGGCCCATCGCGATGTGCCGCCCGTGCGCGGTGTCGTCGTTGCCGAGCCGGTCGACGAGCCGGCGGCGGCGTCCGTGGCCGCGTACCGCGTTGGCCAGACAGTTGCGTGCCACGCCGTACAGCCAGGGCAGCGGGGAGGGCGGCAGGTCGGCCCGGCGCCGCCAGGCGACCGTGAACACCTCCGCCACCACTTCCTCCACCTCACCGGCCCGCCCCTGAAGTCGCCGTGCGACATAGCGGCTGACCGCCCAGTAGTGCTCGCGGTAGGCAGCGGCGAAGATCTCGTCGTTGCTCATGTCCCGTTCGTGTCCGGCACCTTCTCGATCGTCACACCCGTTTTCGTGATTCTCGTCGCGTCATCGCAGTGTGACGTCCGGGCGGGGCTCGGACACAGGCGGGGTATGAGGCACCTCAAGTGGCTGACGACCACGGATCACAAGACGATCGGCACGCTGTATCTGGCGACGTCGTTCGCGTTCTTCGTCATCGGTGGCGTGATGGCGCTGTTCATGCGCGCCGAGCTGGCCCGGCCGGGTCTGCAGATCATGTCGAACGAGCAGTTCAACCAGGCGTTCACGATGCACGGCACGATCATGTTGCTGATGTTCGCGACGCCGCTGTTCGCCGGCTTCGCGAACTGGATCATGCCGCTGCAGATCGGCGCGCCCGACGTGGCGTTCCCGCGGCTGAACATGTTCGCCTACTGGCTGTACCTCTTCGGCTCGCTCATCGCGGTCGGTGGCTTCCTCACCCCGCAGGGCGCGGCCGACTTCGGCTGGTTCGCCTACAGCCCGCTCTCGGACGCCGTCCGCAGCCCGGGCATCGGCGCCGACATGTGGATCATGGGTCTGGCCTTCTCCGGCTTCGGCACCATCCTCGGCTCGGTCAACTTCATCACCACGATCATCTGCATGCGCGCCCCGGGCATGACGATGTTCCGCATGCCGATCTTCACCTGGAACGTGCTGCTGACCGGTGTCCTGGTGCTCCTCGCCTTCCCGGTCCTGGCCGCGGCCCTGTTCGCCCTGGAGGCGGACCGCAAGTTCGGCGCCCACATCTTCGACTCCGCCAACGGCGGGGCGTTGCTCTGGCAGCACCTCTTCTGGTTCTTCGGCCACCCAGAGGTGTACATCATCGCGTTGCCGTTCTTCGGCATCATCTCCGAGGTCATTCCGGTCTTCTCCCGTAAGCCGATGTTCGGTTACACGGGTCTGATCGGGGCGACCATCGCGATCGCGGGTCTGTCCGTGACGGTGTGGGCGCACCACATGTACGTCACCGGCGGTGTGCTGTTGCCGTTCTTCTCCTTCATGACCTTCCTGATCGCGGTCCCGACCGGTGTGAAGTTCTTCAACTGGATCGGCACCATGTGGCGCGGCAGCCTGTCGTTCGAGACGCCGATGCTGTGGGCCATGGGCTTCCTGATCACGTTCGTGTTCGGCGGGCTCACGGGTGTGCTGCTGGCCTCGCCGCCGATCGACTTCCATGTCTCCGACTCGTACTTCGTGGTGGCCCACTTCCACTACGTCATCTTCGGCACCGTGGTCTTCGCGATGTTCTCCGGCTTCCACTTCTGGTGGCCGAAGTTCACCGGCAAGATGCTGGACGAGCGCCTCGGCAAGATCACCTTCTGGACGCTGTTCATCGGCTTCCACGGCACGTTCCTGGTCCAGCACTGGCTGGGTGCCGAGGGCATGCAGCGGCGCATCCCCGACTATCTGGCGGTGGAGGGCCTGACGACGCTCAACACGGTGTCGAGCATCTCCTCGTTCCTGCTCGGCATGTCGATGCTGCCGTTCTTCTACAACGTCTGGAAGACGGCGAAGTACGGCGAGAAGGTCACGGCCGACGACCCGTGGGGCTACGGCCGTTCCCTGGAGTGGGCCACCTCCTGCCCGCCGCCCCGCCACAACTTCGTCGCCCTCCCCCGGATCCGCAGCGAGTCCCCGGCGTTCGACCTGCACCACGCGGACGTCGCCGCGGCGGAGCGGGAGCTGACGCTCCGATGACCGCGATGGAGGGGTTCCCCGTGGACATACGGGCGTTCCATCACCAGGTCGAGGGCCATCTGCTGGCCGCCGCGGCGCAGGAGGAGGCCCGTACGGCCGCCGAGCGCTTCGCCGCCGGGCTCGACTGGCTGCCGGAGGCCCAACGGCGGGAGGTGGAGCGGCTGTTCGCGGCGGAGCACCTCGCCCTCACCCGGGCCTCGTGGCAGCGGACGGCCCACCGCGGGGAGGAACTGCGGGGCGAGTACGAGGCGGTGTACCGCGGGCTCCGCGCACGGCTGCTCGCCGCTGTGCTGCTCGGAGTCACGCTGGTGGTGGCCGTGAACCTCGTGGTACTGGGGTCGGGCTAGACCGCTCAGTCCCTCGTCGCGGGGCGCAGGACCTCGATCAGGCTGGCGTAGCTGTCCTGTCCGTGACCCGCCGCGCCGGCCTTCTCCATCGCCGCCTTCAGCAGCTCGGGCAGCGCGTTGTCGATGCCCCGGGCCGCCGCCGCGTGGATGAGGTGGTCGATGGCCGCGATCTGTACGTCGACGGTGGCGTCGTCGCCCGGGTAGCGGCCCGCGTCCACCTGGGGCGCGTAGGTGGTGAGGAAACCCGCCACGGCGGTCAGCCAGCGGATCGCGACAGGGGTGAAGGCGGTGGCGGGCGTCCCCTCGGCGCCGACCAGCGCCGTGCCGTGCAGCCAGCCGGTCATGGTGGACCACATCAGGCCGAGCAGCGCGGCGTCGTAGAGGGAGGCGAGTCCGGGGTCGGTGCCGAGGTAGAGGGGGTCGCCGAGGGCCGCCAGCGTCGGGCGGTGGGTTTCGAAGACCTGCCGGGAGCCGCTGTAGAGGAACATCATGGCGGGGTCGCCGACGCCGGGCGGGGTGGTCATGATGGCGCCGTCGAGATAGTCGACCCCATAGGACCGGGCCCACTTGACGGCCTCGTGGGCCTGCTCGGGAGAGCCGGAGGTGAGGTTGACCAGGGTTCTGCCGTCGAGGTCGCCGACGGCGGACGGGTCGACGATCGCGAACAGCACCTCGTAGTCCAGCACGCAGGCGATGGTCAGCGGGGAGGCGGCGACCGCCTCCTGGGGCGTGGCGGCCTGGCGGGCGCCTCGCTCGACCAGGGGCCGGGCCCTGTCCGGGGTCCGGTTCCAGACCGTGGTCGGGTGGCCCCGGTCCAGCAGCGCGGCGGCCAGGGCCGAGCCCATCGAGCCCAGTCCGAGAACGGTGACGGCCTGCGGTTCTGCGTTCATGCCCAACTCCTCGTGAAACGTGCGTAGGTGATGCGTGATCACGTACGGCAACGCTCGCAGGGCGTGAAGATCGGGAACAGTGACAGGAGTGACGGCGTCCACCAAATTCCTGCCATACGCTTCGGGGCATGGGTGCTGGTTCCGTCGCCGTGGTCGTGACCGAGGAGATCGGGGTCCCGTCGTGGGATCTGTACGAACTGAGCATCCCCTGCACGGTGTTCGGCAAGCCGCAGCCGGATCTGGCCGATCCCTGGTACGACCTGCGGCTCTGCGGGACGGGAGCGGGGACGCGGGAGGGCGGGGAGGGCCACGGGCTGACCCTGCGGACCCGCTACGGACTCGACGACCTGGCTGACGCGGACACGGTCATCGTGCCCTCGGTGCCCGACCCCTGTGTCGACGAGGGCAGGCCGCTGCCGGCGGGGTTGGTCGACGCCCTGCGGCGCGCCCATGACGCGGGCGCCCGCATGGTCTCCCTCTGTACCGGGGCCTTCGCACTCGCCGAGGCGGGGCTGCTCGACGGCCGCCGCGCCACCGCCCACTGGATGCACACCGACCGGCTGGCCGAGCGGTATCCGAAGGTGCAGGTCGACGAGTCGGTGCTGTACGTGGACGACGGCGACGTCCTCACCAGCGCCGGGCTCACCGCCGGACTCGACCTGTGTCTGCATCTGGTGCGGCGCGATCTCGGCGCGCACGTCGCCAACCAGCTGGCGCGCCGCATGGTGGTGCCCGCCCACCGGCCGGGCGGGCAGGCGCAGTTCATCGAGCTGTCGGTGCCGCCCAGCGACGACGAGGGGCTGGCTCCCGTCCTTCAGTGGGCGCGGGCGAACCTCGACCGGCCGCTGACGGTCGCCGATCTGGCGCGGCGCGCCTCGATGAGCCCGCGTACGTTCTACCGGCGCCTCCAGGCGGCCACCGGGACGACTCCGCTTCAGTGGCTCCTCGACCAGCGGCTCGGGCGCGCCCGGTCACTGCTGGAGTCCACGGACCTGCCGATCGAGAAGGTCGGGGAGTTCAGTGGCCTCGGCACGGCCAACAACCTCCGTCACCACTTCCTCAAGCACGTCGGGGTGTCGCCGGGCGACTACCGGCGGGCCTTCCCCGGGGCGCCCCCGGGCGGAGGCGGCCGGACACGGGTCTGACTCACGTCCCGGGAGTCCAGCCCGCCGGGCGCAGGATCCCCAGCAACTGGCTGACCAGTTCCTCGACCACCTCGTCCAGGGTCGCGTCCACCCACCCGGCGCTCCAGTCGTGGAGCAGGCCGTTGACGCTGCCGATGAAGCCCGTCGCCGCGAGGCGGTAGTCGCGGGGTGCGGCCTCACCGCGTGCGGCGGCCGCGTCGGCCTCGGCGCAGATGAGGCCGACCCACCCGGCCCGGCGGGCGAGCCGCTGTTCCTCCAGGCGCGGGCTGACGCCGATGATCTCGACGAAGGTGATGCGGATCCGGCGCGGATCGGCCGCGAGGTTCCCGGCGTAGGCGCGGAAGATCGCGGTGGCGCGCTCGGCGAGCGGCAGATCGGCGGAGTCGGACGCGGCCTCCAGGACCGCCGTCTCGGCCCAGCCGTTGACCTGGAGGTGGAGCGCGGCGAGCACGTCCTCCAGGGTGCGGAACTCCTCGTAGAACTGGCGGGTGGACAGTCCGGCCGCGTCGCTGAGCGCCGCGACCGTGGTGGCGCGGAATCCGGGGGTTTCGCCGAACAACTGGAGCGCGGCGTCGAGGAAGCGCCGGCGCCGCTCGGCCTGCCGCTCCTCGGCCGTCTTGCCGCCGTAGCGGCCGGTGGGCGGTCTGAGTCTCCCCGGCACCGGCTCTCCCTTCGGCGTTCGAACATCGGTCCTTGTCCGAACGCCGATTGTGTCGTGTTCCCGGTGTCGGAGAGAAGGCCGCCCTTCCCTTCCGTGTGGCTAGCCGGCCTCCCTCGCCGCCCATGCCGTCAGCTCGGCGCGGGCCGCTGTCAGCAGGTCCGCCGAGGGGGACGTCGCCCCGTTGGTCACCAGCGCGTAGTGCAGGACGCCCGAGTCGGGCGCGGTGAGCAGGAGACGGCGGCTTCCGGTGCCGCCCGGCTCCTGGGCCACGCCGACCGGGGTGGTCGCGGTGTACGCCGGTGGGGCGTGGGCCGTGCCCAGGTCGGAGACGACGGTGGTGGACGCCGTCGGGAAGCTCGCCGGCAGATGCAGTTCGGTGGGCGCCGAGCCGCCGTCCGAGCGCCACAGCAGCAGCCCGTACTGCCCCGATCCCACGAGCCGCTGCACGTGGGGCAGCGCGCTGGGCACCGGGTTCCAGGTCAGCGTCGTCGAGCCGTCCCGGGAGCGGTCCTCGTAGGTGAAGCCGACGGTTCTGCCGGCCGTGGCGCTCGGGTAGAGGCGGTCCAGGAGCCGGGCGTCCTGGCGCAGCACGGGCTTGCCCGAGTCGTCGAGGCGTACGGCGGACAGATCCTCGTCGTTCCAGGCGTCACCGGTGGTGAGGACCTTGTCGGGGTTGCCGTTCATCAGCTCGCGGTGCCGGCCGTTGTAGATGTCCCACTGCCACTGCGAGCCGGAGAGGACGGGCCCCGAGGCGGCCGGGTCGGACCACCAGTCGGCGCCCTTCAGGCGGGAGTCGAGGGCCTGGTACATCCCCTTGAGGACGGTCGGCGCCTTGTCGGAGACATTGCCGGCCAGCGGGTGCCCGAACTCACTGACCACGGCGGCGGTCCGCGCGGCGGCGGCCCGGTCGCGGACGGTGCGGAAGTCGTTGACGTACTGGCCGTCGGCCGCCTTGCCCCACATGAAGACGCCGGAGATGGCCTTCTGGTCGTAGAAGTGGGTGTTGAACACATAGCGCGGTCCGAGGGTGCCGGCGTCCAGCAGGCCGCCCTCCTGCTTCTGGAAGTCGAGGTTGGCGTTCCAGAAGAGGTTCGGCTCCACGAGGGCGGGCTTGTCCCGCCACCCGGCCGCGTCCATACGGGCCCGGAACTTCTCGTAGAACGGCCACAGCACGTCCTTCTCCCAGGCCCGACTGGTCTGCCCGGAGTCGTAGACGCCCGCGTGCGGCTCGTTGTAGGGGTCGAAGCCGACGACGCCCTTGAACCGGTCGGCGTCCAGGTGCTGCCGGAGGTACGTCATGGTCTTCTCGGCGGTGGCGAGGAAGGCGTCCTGTACGCCGTGCGCGTTGTGCCAGAAGTCGTACGAGGCCCGCTTCACAGCCTCGTTCTGGGTGATGTTCTGCCCCCAGAAGAGGCAGATGCCGCAGGACTCGTCGGGGTAGTTCCCGGCGTCCACCGCCCACTTGGGCGCGCCGTCGCCGGTGTACCAGCTGTCGGCGTCGAACAGGTGCCGGGAGTAGAGGTCCTGGTGGAAGTCGGGGTAGACGCGGATGCCGGCGTCGAGGAAGGCCCGCATCTGGTCGGTGGCGGCGGCGAGGTAGGCCGTGTCGACCTGGCCGCGCTCGGGCTCGGCGTACGCCCAGGAGAGAAGGAAGCGGACGGTGTTGCCGCCGCCGAGGGCGCGCAGGGCGGTCGCGGACTTCTTGGCGTCGGCGACGGAGGCGAAGGGCAGGCCGCCGTTCTCCGCCAGTTTGGTCTCGCCGGAGACGTTGTAGCCGCGGAGCACGATCTCGCGGCCGGAGGCGTCGGTGAAGCGGCCGTCCCGCACGGTGACGGTCGGGTCGTCGAACCAGAGCGAGTCGGGAGGGGGCGCGGCGGTGGCGGGCGGGACTCCCGCCACCGTCACGGAGCCGAAGAGGACAGCCAGGACAACCAGCAGACGTACCCGAATAGTTGGCATGTCCACTACAGTCCGGCGATATCAGGACACCGTCAACACCCCTGACTCTGGAGTAAGTTCCCGCTCGGCGGGTTCACACACGTCATCCACCCATCCTTCGTGCCACATTCAACAAATACTCCTTCCTGTTCAGCGGGTTGTGATCGGTGCGCGGGCGTCGCGGGACCGTGCCGTGCGTGACGGGCGCGTAGTGGTCGAAGACGCTCTCCAGCTCGCCCTCGCCGCGGGTGAGCCCGGGCAGCCGCTGCTCCAGTTCGTGCACCCGGGCCGCGGGCACCGTGCCCGCCAGGACGCATCCGGCGCCCCGGGTCTCGGTCGTCTGCGGCACGGCGCCGAGCGCGGCCAGCACCGGCAGCAGCGCGCCGAGGGTGTCCGCCGGGGCCTCGACACGGAAGCGCTGCACCGGCTCGTGGACCCGGGTCCCGGCCCGCCGCAGCGCTTCGAGGAGCACCAGCGGGGTCAGGCCCCGGAAGTCGGCGCCGGTGCTCGACATGCTCTTGTCGAAGCCCTGGTGGGCGTGGCTCTGGCGGGGCGAGTAGCCGCAGTGCGTCATGGTGACCGCGCAGTCGGGGATCCGCCAGCCGTGCGGGCCCTGGTCGAGGGTCTCGCGCACGGTGTCCTCGACGGCCTTGAAAAAGGCGTACGGCATGGAGCCCAGCTCCACCTCCAGCCGGAAGCCGACGCCGGACCCGACCGGTGCGGGGTCGACGCGCAGGCCGACCGTCGCGAGGAAGGGGTTGGCGTCCTTCTTGTTGAACTCCACGGCCTGCCCGGTGCCGACGAGCCGTTCCACGCACAGCGGCGTGGTCTCCCGGAAGGTGACGCCGAGACCGTACTCCTCGGCGAGGGTCGCCTGGATGACCTCCTTCTGCACCTCGCCGTAGAGCGACACGGAGGTCTCCTGCCGCCGTTCGTCGTGGCGCAGGCCGATGAGCGGGTCCTGTTCGGCGAGTTGGGTGAGCGCGAGGTGCAGTGCGCCGCTGTCGACGTCCGGGCCCGGGACGACGACCGTCTCCAGGGTGGGCGGGGCGAAGAAGTGCTCGTACGCCTTGCGGGGTGCGCCGATCGCGTCGCCGATCCTGATGTCGCCGAGCCCCCAGAGCCGGGCGATCTGTCCGGCCACGACGGCGTCGCCGCGGCTGTCCGTCCCGTGTCCGAAGACGCTGATCGCGGTGATCCGGCCTTCGGCGCCGTCCGTTCCGAACGGGATCCGGTCGCGGGTGTGCAGGGTGCCGGAGAACAGCCGGGCGTAGGCGGCCTTCTCCCCCGCCGGGCCCCGCTCGACCTTGAACACGGTCCCCGAGAGCGGCCCGTCCGCATCCCCGTCGGCCGGGGGCAGCAGTTCCTCGATGCCCGCCAGGAGGGCGTCCACACCGGCGCCCGTGGCGGCGGAGCCGAAGAAGACGGGGTGGACCAGGGCCTCCCGGGTCAGGGCGACGAGGGAGCTGCGCAGAAGGCCGTCCGTGACGGTGTTCTCGACGTACGCGGACAGCAGCGTGTCATCGTGGCCGGCGAGGACGTCGAGCGCTGCGGGACCGAGACCGGGCGTGAAGCGAGCCCGGCGCGTGCCGAGGCCGGAGGCCGTTCCCATCGGCACGATCGCGGGTGTCAGCCGGGCCGAGATCGCCCGTAGCACCTCCTCCTGCCGAGCGCCACGCCGGTCGATCTTGTTGACGAAGAGCAGGGTGGGGATGCGCAGCCGCTGGAGCGTGCGCATCAGCACCCGTGTCTGCGCCTGCACCCCTTCGACGGCGGAGACGACGAGCACGACGCCGTCCAGCACGCCGAGCACGCGCTCCACCTCGGCGATGAAGTCCGGGTGACCGGGGGTGTCGATCAGGTTGACCGCCACACCGTCGAGCGGGAACGAGACGACGGCGGACTTGATGGTGATACCGCGTTGCCGCTCCAGCGCGAGGGTGTCCGTACGGGTGTTCCCGTCGTCGACGCTGCCGATCTCGTCGATGACCCCGGCCGAATGGAGCAGCCGCTCGGTCAGGCTGGTCTTACCGGCGTCGACATGGGCGAGGATTCCAAGATTGAGCACGTGCACGAAGCGTCATGTCCTTCGGAGAGAGGTCCGTTCCTGGCTGGGGGGACATGAACGCAGTTCGCATCTGCTGCTCCTCGGGACTCGGTGACGTCGCTGTCCCGTGCAGTGCAGCAGACCGGGCCGAGGGGCCACAACGGAATTAACCCCGGCCGGGGTACCCGGTGGGGGTGCGTGGAAGGAGCGGATCGTGCGTGACATCCTCCCGGCGCTGGGCCGCTGGTACGCGGCCGGGCTTCCGTTCGGCCTCGCGACGGTCGTCGAGGTCAGCCGCAGCGCGCCGCGCGACCCGGGCGCGGCCATGGCGGTGGGGCCGGACGATGAGGTCGTGGGAAGTGTGTCCGGGGGCTGTGTCGAAGGTGCGGTGTTCGAGCTGGCGCGGGACGTCGTGGCGAGCGGCGAAGCGCGTCTGGAGACCTTCGGCTACAGCGACGACGACGCCTTCGCCGTCGGCCTGACCTGCGGCGGCGAGATCACGCTGCTGGTGCGCCGCGTGACGCCCGAGCGGGATCCCGCCCTCGGCGTCGTGGTCGAGTCGGTCGCCGCGGGTGAGCCGGTCGGCCTGGCCACGGTGACCGACGGCCCGGCGCCGCGCGGAGCCACGCTCGCCGTCCGGCCGGACCGGGTCTCGGGCACGCTCGGCGCGAGCGGCCTGGACGCGGCCGTCACCGCCGACGCCCGCGGCGAGCTGGCCCTGGGCGCCACCGGTCTGCGGCACTACGGGCCGCGCGGGCAGCGCCGGGAGGACTCCGTCAGCGTGTTCCTGGAGTCCTTCGCGCCACCGCCGCGGATGCTGGTCTTCGGAGCGATCGACTACGCCGCGGCCGTGGCCCGCATCGGGGACTTCCTCGGCTACCGAGTCACCGTCTGCGACGCCCGCCCCGTCTTCGCCACGCCCCGGCGCTTCCCCGAGGGTGTCGAGGTGGTCGCCGAATGGCCGCACCGCTATCTGCGCGACACGGACACCGACGCACGCACGGTGATCTGCGTCCTCACCCACGACCCCAAGTTCGATGTGCCGCTGCTCCGGGAGGCACTGCGCCGGCCGGCCGCGTACATCGGGGCGATGGGCAGCCGCCGCACCCACGCCGACCGGGCCGAGCGCCTGGCCGAGGCCGGGCTCACGCAACACGAGCTGTCCCGGCTGCGCTCACCGGTCGGCCTCGACCTCGGGGCCCGTACCCCCGAGGAGGTGGCGGTGTCCGTCGCCGCCGAGATCGTCGCCCTGCGCTGGGGCGGCAGCGGGGCCCCGCTGACCGTGACGGAGGGAGCGGTGCATCCGTCCCGCTCCTCCTGATGGCCCGCGCCGCTCCCGGTCGATTCGCCGACGGGCCGGGTTCGTACGATCGTGTCGCCGGCAACACATCGGCACTTCAGCACACCAGCGAAGGGAATCCCATGATCTTCATCACCGCCAAGTTCCGAGTCCGCCCCGAGCACGCCGACCGCTGGCCCGAGATCGCCGCCGACTTCACCCGGGCGACGCGCGCCGAGCCCGGCTGCCTGTGGTTCGACTGGTCGCGCAGCGTGGACGAGCCCACGGAGTACGTCCTGGTCGAGGCCTTCCGCGACGACGAGGCCGGGGCCGCGCATGTGCAGTCCGCGCACTTCAAGGCCGCGCAGCAGACCCTGCCTCCGCATCTGGCCGCGACTCCGCGCATCGTGAACGCGACGATTCCGCAGGACGACTGGTCGCTCCTCGGGGAGATGGCGGTCCCGGGCCAGGAGTAGCCCGCGGTCGGGCCTCGACGGTCGACCACCGCATGAGCCGAATGCCGTAACGGACCCGCTCTTGCCTCGGGCGGCACGGCACCCTTACGCTCCCAGCCGTACCGACTGGACGGTATGCCCTCGATAAGGAGCCACCGGAGATGAGCGGAATCAACCGTCAGATACGCCTGGCCGCACGCCCTGTGGGGGAACCGCGCCCCACCGACTGGGAGCACGTCGAGGAGCCGGCCGGGCAGCCGGGCGACGGTGAGTTCCTGGTGCGGGTGCTCTGTCTGTCGATCGATCCCGCGATGCGCGGCTGGATGAACGCGGGCCGGTCCTACATCCGTCCGGTGGAGATCGGCGAGGTGATGCGCGCCGGCGCGGTGGGACGGGTGATCGCCTCCCGGCACCCCGGTTTCGCGGTCGGTGACCATGTGTCGGGCTCGTTCGGCGTGCAGGAGTACTGCGTGTCGGACGGGCGCGACGTGACCAAGGTCGACCCGGCGGCCGCTCCCCTGCCGACGTTTCTCGGCACGCTCGGCATGTCGGGCCTGACGGCCTACTTCGGCCTGATCGAGGTCGGGCGTCCCGAGCCCGGGCAGACCGTCGTGGTCTCCGGAGCGGCCGGGGCCGTCGGCAGCGTCGTCGGGCAGATCGCCAAGATCCTGGGCTGCCGGGTCATCGGCATCGCGGGCGGCGAGGCCAAGTGCCGGATGGTGGTCGAGGAGTTCGGGTTCGACGCCGCGATCGACTACCAGAGCGAGGACGTCCGCAAGGCGCTGCGCGAGCACGCCCCCGACGGTGTCGACGTGTACTTCGACAACGTCGGCGGAGACGTTCTGGACGCCGTGCTGCTGCGGCTGGCGCGCGGTGCCCGTGTCGTCGTGTGCGGCGCGATCTCCCAGTACAACAGCACCAAGCCGCAGGGCCCCGCCAACTACCTGTCGCTGCTGGTGAACCGCGCCTCCATGACGGGCATCGTGGTGTTCGACTACGCCGACCGGTACGCCGAGGGCATCGCCCGGATGGCCGCCTGGCGGGCGGAGGGCCGGCTGAAGTCCCTGGAGGACGTGGTGTCCGGCTCGGTCGCGGACTTCCCCGAGACGCTCATGCGGCTGTTCCGTGGGGACAACCGCGGCAAGCTGGTGCTGAAGATCGCGGACTGACCGGGCCGGAGGGAGGAGGGGAAGGGCAGGGAGAGATCCGATGAAGGCACTGACCTACCACGGCCGTCACGACATCCGCTACGGGGAGGTCCCCGACCCGGCCGTCACCAGCCCCACCGACGCGGTGGTGCGCGTGACGGCGGCCGGCATCTGCGGCAGCGACCTGCACATCTACGGCGGCAACGGGTTCAGCCCGGAACTGGGCTACACACCGGGGCACGAGTGCGTCGGCGTCGTGGTCGACACCGGCGGCCAGGTCACCCGGTTCAAGCCCGGCGACCGGGTGCTGGTGCCCGCCTCCGCCGGCTGCGCGGACTGCCGGTCGTGCGCGGCCGGGTTCACCGCCCGCTGCGAGCGCGCCAAGTCGAGCACGGAACTCTGCTACGGAGTGAGCCCGCAGCTCCAGGGCAGCCAGGCCCAGGTCCTGGCCGTGCCCTACGCCGACGTCAATCTGGTGCGCCTGCCCGAGGACATCTCCGACGAGGCCGCCGTCGTCCTCACGGACAACGCGCCCACCGCCTGGTACGGCTGCCGCCGGGCCCGCATCCAGCCGGGCGAGACCGTCCTGGTCATCGGCCTCGGCCCGGTCGGCCTCATGGCCGCCCAGTCCGCCTTCGCGATGGGCGCGGCGCGGGTGCTGGGCGCGGACCTGGTCGCGGAGCGCCGTGCCTTCGCCGCCGGCCTGGGGGTCGAACCGGTCGAGGGCGAGGACGCGCGGGCGGCCGTCCGGGACCTGACCGCCGGCCGCGGTCCGGACGCCGTGGTGGAGGCCGTGGGCTCCGACGCCACCATTCAGCTCGCCCTCAAGGCCGTCCGGCAGGCGGGCCGGGTCAGCGTCATCGGGGTCAGCCAGAACAAGGCCTTCCCCTTTCACATGGGGCTGGCGCAGATCAAGGAACTGGAGTTCGCCATCGGGCTGTGCTCGGTGCACTACGAACTTCCGCCCCTGATCGCCCTCACCCGCGCCCGCCGGCTCCGGCCCGAGGTCGTCGTCTCCCACCGCTTCGCCCTCTCCGAAGGCCCCGCGGCGTACGAGCTGTTCGCGGGCCGCTCCGACGGCGTCCGCAAGATCCTTCTCGACCCGGCCGCCTGACACCGGGTGAGCCCGGGGCCGTTGTCGTGGGTTCGGCCCTGGATCAGAGCTGCGGGCCGTCGCCCACCGGCCGGCGGCCCCACGCCGAGATCATCGGTGACGTGGCGAGGTCGAGGCGCCCGGCCGCGATGTTGGCGAGGTGCCGCTCGATCTCCTCGTCCGTGGCGAGGCCCTCGGCGACGAGCTGGTCGCGCACCTGCTGGACGGTGGCCGTCTCCAGGACGTCGCACGCGGGCGAGGTGATCGGGAAGTAGGCGTCGGCCTCGACGTCGGTGAGGCCGGCCTCGCGCAGCAGGCGCGGCAGCCTGCGTCCGTAGGAGAGGTCGGCGCCGCGCTGCCGCAGCAGACGGCGGAAGCCGGTGCGGAGCCGGTTGGCCAGCTCCTGTTCGGGGCCGTGCTCGTCGGGGCAGATCAGCGGTTGCAGGGCGGGGTCGGCGTCCTCGACGACGAGCCACCCGCCGGGGCGCAGCGCCTGGACCATGCCGCGCAGTGCGGCGTCGCGCTCGGCGACATGGACCAGGACCAGTCGGGCGTGTACCAGGTCGAAGGGCCCGGCCGGGGGTGCGTCGCGGCCCACGTCGTGGCGGAGCACTTCCACTCCCCCGGTGGCGGCGGCCCGCGCCCAGGAGACGTCGATGTCGGTGGCGAGCACGCGCCCGCGCGGCCCGACGCGTTCACTCAGCCACGCGGCGACGCTCGGCCCGCCGGCCCCGACCTCCCAGCACCGCCATCCCTCGTCGATCCCGACCGTCTCGAAGTGCCGGAACGTCGAGGCGTCGAAGAGGGCGGCCAGCGCGTCGAAGCGGGTACCGGCCTCGGCCTGCCGGTTGTCCAGGAGATATCCCTTGTCCTGCCCCATGCGCCGATCATGTCACGGTGGCTCCCACCCCGGTCAGGCCCGTGGCGGCAGCCGGTGCAGTTCCACCTCGGTGAGCCGGCCGTCCGCGGCCGTGGCGGTCATGTAGGTGCAGTGGGGCTGGCGGCGGCGGTCCGTCGGCGAGCCCGGGTTGAGCAGGCGCAGGCCGGTGGGGGCCGTGGTGTCCCAGGGGATGTGGCTGTGGCCGAAGACCAGCACGTCGAGGTCGGGGAAGCGGGCGGCGCAGCGCTTCTCCCGGCCCTGGGCGGGTCCCGTCTCGTGGATCGCCCCGAAGCGCAGCCCGCCCAGTTCCACGTACGCCACCTCGGGCAGCCGGGCCCGCAGGTCCGGCCCGTCGTTGTTGCCGTACACGGCGACGAGCCTGCGGGATCGGCTCTCCAGCAGGTCGAGGGTGGCCGTGTCCACCCAGTCCCCGGCGTGGAACACGACATCGGCGTGCGGGAGTTCGGCCAGCAGCGGCGCGGGCAGTTCCCTGGCCCGCTTCGGCAGATGGGTGTCGGACATGAAGAGCAGACGCAC
This sequence comes from Streptomyces sp. CRCS-T-1, assembly GCF_024442335.1. Classification (NCBI taxonomy): domain Bacteria; kingdom Bacillati; phylum Actinomycetota; class Actinomycetes; order Kitasatosporales; family Streptomycetaceae; genus Streptomyces; species Streptomyces sp. CRCS-T-1. The sequence continues at coordinate 368,591 of NZ_CP101651.1, forward strand.
GCCCCCAGCCTAGGGGCACCGGCCCGTTTCCCCCGGGAACCGACTTGACCGCGAACAGACAGACGGCGCAGCTCAGTTGCCTGATCGCCGGAGATGATCACGGCCAGGTCTCGAAAGATGAGGCAGCTTTGTCTGGCGGGTTAGCATCGGGCAACACGCAGTAAGACAGGACGTCTACGGCAAGCGACCCGAAGGGGCCCGGAAACCCGATGCCGGTCAAGGTCAGCGTCATCATCCCCGTCTACAACCCGGGGATCTACATCGAGGACTGCATCACCTCGCTGCAGAGGCAGTCCCTGCCTCCCGAAGAGTTCGAGGTGATCTTCGTCGACGACGGTTCCACCGACGCCACCCCGGCCAGGCTCGACGCGCTCGCCGCCGAGGACCCCCGGATGAAGGTCATCCACCAGGAGAACTCAGGCTGGTCGGGCAAGCCCCGCAACGTCGGCATCGCCGCCTCCCGGGGCGAGTTCGTCATGTTCGTCGACAACGACGACTACCTGGGCGACGAGGCCCTGGAGCGGATGTACGACTACGGCGTGGCCAACGGCGCCGATGTCGTCGTGGGCAAGATGGCGGGCAAGGGCCGCGGCGTGCCGGTGGAGCTGTTCCGCCGCAACCACCCGCGCGCCACCGTCGAGAACGCCCCGCTCATCGACAGCCTCACCCCGCACAAGATGATCCGCCGTGCCTTCCTCGACCGCACCGGCCTGCGCTTCCCCGAGGGCAGACGGCGTCTGGAGGACCACGTCTTCATCGCCGAGGCGTATCTGCGCGCGGAGAACGTCTCCGTGGTCAGCGACTACGTCTGCTACTACCACATCCGGCGGGACGACAGCTCCAACGCCGGCTTCGAACGCTTCGATCCCGCCGGGTACTTCAAGAACCTCCGCGAGGCCCTCGACGTCGTCGAGAAGTACACCGAGCCCGGCCCGGTGCGCGACCGGCTCTTCCGCCGCTGGCTGCGCGTGGAGATGGTGGAGCGGCTGCGGGCCCGGCGCTTCCTGAACCTGCCGGACGACTACCGCAGGGAGCTGTTCGGGGAGATCCACGAGGTCGTCGTCGAGCGGTTCGGTCCCGGGGTCGCGGAAGGGCTGCAGCCGACGCAGCAGGTCGTCGCCGCACTGACCGCGGCCGACCGGTACGACGATGTCGTGTCCTTCGCGGAATGGGAGGCCGGCATCGCGCCCAAGGCGGCCCCCGCGCACGTGGAGTGGCGGGACGGCTCCCTCAGCGTCGGCTTCACGGCCGAGTACACCTCCGGCGGCGAGCCGATGACCTTCCCCGCCGACGCCGAGGCGGCCCCGCTGAACGACACGCCCAAGGACGTGACCGAGGCCGTGGAATGGGTGGCCTCACAGACCGCCGCGCGCTTCGGGCAGGCCACGGCCGATCTGCTGCTGCGGGAGCGCTCCAGCGCCGCGCAGTACTTCCAGCCGGTGGAGTTCACGCGCGAGACCGTGCCCGTCGGGGACGGCGAGGAGGTCCGGCTGGTGCTGCGGGCGACCGCCACCGTCGACCCGGCCGGCCTGCCGGATGACGGCGCCTGGGACGCGCTCGTACGGGTCAAGCTGGGCGGCTGGACCAAGGAATGCAGGCTGGGCCCGGCCCCGCGGGCCACCCGGCCCACGCCGGACGTGGGAATCGTCGGCGACCGGACCGCCCTGCCGTACTGGACGGAGCCGCACGGCAACCTCTCCCTTCACCTCGGGGCCCGGGGCAAGCGGCTCGGCCTGGGCAGCATGCAGCCGATGGACGTCACCGTCTCCGGGGACCGCTTCCGTGCCCCGCTGCCGCTGCACGTCGAGGGCGACCGGGAGGTGCCGCTGCGGTTCGTCTCCTCCAGCCGGATCCTCGACGCGTCCGGCACGCTCTCCCCCGCCCCGGACGGGCGCGGGACGGTGCTGGAGGCGGCGATGCCCGCCAAGGACCTCTCGCGCGACACCTGGCGGGTGGCCGTGTGTCTGACCCCGGGCGCCGACCGGCCCCGCTTCACCGGGCTGCCGTTCGCGCTGCGCTCCGCCGACGGTCAGGTGCTGGTCGTGCCGGCGCCGGGGCCCGGCACCGCCCTGCGGGTGGCACGGCGCGCGCGGCGGGTACTCGGTGCCGCGCGGCGGAAGGTGGTTTCCCGTATCAGGACCGGAGGGCAGTGACAGCATGCGACCACTGGGGATAGAGGGCGCCTGGATTCTGGAGCCCAAGATCTTCCCGGACGACCGGGGCAGCTTCCACGAGTGGTACCGCGGCGAGGAGTTCCGCGAGGCCACAGGTCACGATCTGGCCCTGGCCCAGGCCAACTGCTCGGTCTCCCGGCGGGGTGTGCTGCGCGGTGTGCACTTCGCCGATGTGCCGCCCAGCCAGGCCAAGTACGTGACGTGTGTGCGCGGTGCCGTCCTGGACGTGGTGATCGACATCCGGGTGGGTTCCCCCACCTTCGGCCAGTGGGAGGCCGAACGACTCGACGACGACACCCGCCACGCGGTGTTCCTCGCCGAGGGGCTGGGCCACGCGTTCATGGCACTCACCGACGACGCGACGGTGGTCTACCTGTGCTCCACGGGCTACGCCCCGGAGCGTGAGCACGGCATCCACCCCCTCGACCCGGCCCTCGGCATCGCCTGGCCCGAGGGCATCACCCCGCTCCTCTCCCCCAAGGACGAACAGGCCCCGACCCTGGCCGAGGCGGAACGCCAGGGGCTGCTCCCGTCGTACGAGAGCTGCCGTGCGTACTACGAGGAGCTGCGGGCCGGCCGGGGAGACGGCTGACGCCTGCGGCACGCCGAAAGGCCGCCGCACGCAACAGGCCCCGGGCGCACAGCGCCCGGGGCCTGTTCCCACAGCAACGGGTCAGCGGCTGACGCCCACCTGTTCCAGGGACTTGCGCAGGGGCTCCCAGCCGATGCGGCGGGGCAGGCCGCGGTTGCGGGCCTGGGTCAGGGGCCCCCAGAAGCCCGCCTCCAGGAGGGTCTCGGGGCGGACCGCGCCGGCCCGTTCGAGGATCGCCTCGGGGACCTTCTGCGGGTCGGGCACCTTGTACTCGGCCATGATCTCGTCGTACTTGTCGTGCAGGACCCGGTTGTTCGGGTCGGCGCCGAAGACGACGAGCTGGCCGGTGGGCGCGGTGTCCACCTGGATCGTGACGAGGTCGGGGCGGTAGCGCGCTAGCACCTCGGTGATCTTGTAGACGTCGCCGGTCCAGGCGTTGGTGTGCCGGTCCCGGGCCGCCTCGTCCACGCTGCGCGGCAGCATGTCGTCGAAGACGATCACACTGGACCAGTCGGAGTGCTTCTCGACGTTCATGAAGTCGCGCAGGGCGTACTCGAAGATGTGCATGCCGTCGATGAACGACAGATCCAGCGTGGTGCGGCGCCAGTAGCCGATGGGGCTGCGGCCGCGGCGCAGATTGCGCAGCGGGTGACGGCCGCCCTTGAGGTGCTGGAGGGGGTTGTCACGGGCGAAGAAGTCGTCACTGGTGGCCTTCACCAGGTGGACGTCGCACTTCAACTCCGAGACCACCTTGAAGGCGGGGTCGATCGCGATGCTGGGGACGCGGGACAGACGCAGGCTGCGACCGTCGTTGACGCCGATCTCCAGGTAGTTGCGATTGGCGCTGACCTTGTGCAGTCCCCGGAGGAACTCATGGCGTTTCACGAAGTGGGACCTTCCTTGCGGATGCGGGGCAGTGCTTCGTGCAGGGCGGAGCGCCACTCGCGCGCCGGGGGCAGGCCTATCTCCTGCCACCGGTCGTGTGCGAGGGCGCTGTACGCCGGGCGGGGCGCGGGCCGGGGGAAGGCCGCGCTGCTGGTGGGGCGCACCCGGTCCGGGTCGGCGCCGAGGAGGGAGAACACCTCTCGGGCCAGTTCGTACCAGGTGGCCTCGCCGGCGTCGGTGGCGTGGAAGACGCCGTGCGCGTCGGGGCCCAGCCGGGGGCCGAGGTCGGCGATGCGCTCGGCGACGTCGGCGCTCCAGGTGGGCTGTCCGCGCTGGTCGTCGACGACGTCGAGGGTGTCGCGGCGGGCTTCGAGACCGATCATGGTCCGCACGAAGTTGGTGCCGTGGACCCCGTAGAGCCAGGCCGTGCGCAGGACCGCGCTCGCGCCGGGGAGTTCCTCCAGGACGGCCCGCTCGCCGGCCAGCTTGGTGCGGCCGTAGGCGGTGCGCGGGGCGGGGGGATGGTCCTCCGGGTAGGGGGCGGTACGGGCCTCGCCGTCGAAGACGTAGTCGGTGGAGAGATGGATCAGCCGGGCGTCGTGTGCCGCGCAGGCCCGGGCCAGCGCTCGCGGTCCGGCGCCGTTGATCTCCAGGGCGCGGGCCTCGTCGGTCTCGGCGTCGTCGACGGCCGTGTACGCGGCGCAGTTCACGACGAGGTCGGGGCGGTGCTCGCGCACCGCCGCGGCGACGGCCTCGGGGCGCGTGATGTCCAGAGCGGAGCGGTCCAGGCCCACCACGTCCTCGCCGCGCCGGGTGAGTTCCTCGACGACGTCGCGGCCGAGCATGCCGCCCGCTCCGGTGATCAGCCACCTCATGCGCGCTCCTGGGCGACGCGCCGCTTCAGGGGCTCCCACCAGGCACGGTTGTCGCGATACCAGGCGACGGTCTCGGCGAGGCCGGTGGTGAAGTCGTGGGCGGGACGGTAGCCGAGTTCGTCGCGGGCCTTGGACCAGTCGACGGAGTAGCGCAGGTCGTGGCCCTTGCGGTCCTCGACGTACTCCACTCGGTCCCAGTCCGCGCCGCAGGCGTCGAGGAGGAGGCCGGTGAGTTCCTTGTTGGTGAGTTCGGTGCCGCCGCCGATGTTGTAGACCTCGCCGGGGCGGCCCTGGGTGCGGACGAGGTCGACGCCCTGGCAGTGGTCGTCGACGTGCAGCCAGTCACGGATGTTGCGGCCCTCGCCGTAGAGCGGCACCGTCCCGCCGTCGAGGAGGTTGGTGACGAACAGCGGGATGACCTTCTCGGGGAACTGGTGCGGGCCGTAGTTGTTGGAGCAGCGGGTGACGCGCACGTCCAGGCCGTGGGTGCGGTGGTAGGCGAGGGCGAGCAGGTCGGAGGAGGCCTTGGAGGCCGAGTACGGCGAGTTCGGCTGCAGCGGGTGGTCCTCCGGCCAGGAGCCGGACTCGATGGAGCCGTAGACCTCGTCGGTGGAGACGTGCACGAACGGGCCCACCTCGTAGCGCAGGGCGGCGTCGAGCAGAGTCTGGGTGCCGAGCACATTGGTGCGGACGAAGTCGGCGGCGCCGGTGATGGAGCGGTCCACATGCGACTCGGCGGCGAAGTGCACGACCTGGTCGGCGCCGGCCATCAGCTTGTCGACGAGTTCGGCGTCGCAGATGTCGCCCTGGACGAACTCCAGCCGGGGGTGGGTCAGTTCGAGGTTGTCGAGGGTGCCGGCGTAGGTGAGCTTGTCCAGCACGGTGATGCGCGGCGCGTCGGGCGCGTCCGGGGCGAGCAGCGCCCGGACGTAGCGGGAGCCGATGAACCCGGCGGCACCGGTGACGAGGAGGTTCATGAAGTGATCTGCACCTTGCTGTGGTCTCCGAGGACGAATCGGTGGGCGCTGGGGACGCTGGGGGCCGGGGTCACCTCGACATGCCGGCCGATCAGCGAGGACTCGATCCGGCCGACGCCCCGGATCGAGGAGTCCCGCAGCACGATCGAGAATTCCAGTTCGCTGTCGGTGATCCGGCAGTTCTCCGCGATCGAGGTGAAGGGGCCGACGTAGGAGTCGCTGACGAGGGTGCCCGCGCCGATGACGACGGGCCCGACGATGCGGGAGTTGACGATCCGGGCGCCCTCTTCCACGACCACCCGCCCGATGGTCTGCGAGGCGTCGTCCACGGTGCCGTCGATGCGGCGCTCCATGGCCTCGAGGACCGTGCGGTTCACCTCGAGCATGTCGCCGACGTTGCCGGTGTCCTTCCAGTAGCCCTTGATGACCGTGCTGCGCACGTCGGCGCGGGAGTCGATCAGGTGCTGGATGGCGTGGGTGATCTCCAGTTCGCCGCGCCACGAGGGTTCGATGGCGCGCACGGCCCGGTGGATCGCGGGTGTGAAGAGATAGACGCCGACCAAGGCGAGATCGCTCTTGGGCTGGTCGGGCTTCTCCTCCAGGCCGATCACCTGGCCGGACGGGTCGAGTTCGGCGACACCGAAGGCGCGTGGGTCGGCCACGCGCGTGAGCAGGATCTGGGCGTCGGGCCGGCTGTCGCGGAACTCCTCGACGAGGTCGGTGATGCCGCCGACGATGAAGTTGTCGCCGAGGTACATCACGAAGTCGTCGTCGCCGAGGAAGTCCTGGGCGATCAGCACCGCGTGGGCCAGCCCGAGGGGCCGCTCCTGGGGGATGTAGGTGACCTTCAGGCCGAACTTCGACCCGTCTCCCACCGCTTCCTCGATCTCGGCGGCCGTGTCCCCGACGATCATTCCCACGTCGGTGATGCCGGCCTCGGCGATCGACTCCAACCCGTAGAAGAGCACAGCCTTGTTGGCCACTGGCACCAGTTGCTTGGCCGACGTGTGTGTGATCGGCCTCAGTCTTGTTCCTGCGCCGCCGGACAGCACGAGAGCCTTCATTCGGTTCACCTTAGTCGTGATCCGGCGGATGTGAACATCACTTCTTTTGGTTGCCGATGCGGGGAGTTACTCGGATCGTCACCGCACGGCCTTCCGGGGAGCGGTCAGTCCTCACCTCTGACGATGTTCCACTCCGACCCGGAGTTCGTGATTCCGGGAGTGGCCCGGTCCTCGACGGCGGGGAGGCAGGTCCGCAGCGCGGCCTTGCCGCGCAGACGGCGCGCCTTCGACCAGCCGGTCTCCGGTCGACGGACGGCGGGCTTCTCGCTCAGGATCATGGACGTCACAACTCATCATCTTCCTTCTGGGTCTGTTCCTGTTCGGGTAACCCGAGAGAAACCGAACAAACGCACGCAGAGTGTTCAGCGACCCAGTGCCAGCTCCGCCCACACCTGCTTTCCGCCGCTGACCGGCAGTGTTCCCCAGGTCGCCGAGAGTGCCTCGACGAGGAGGACGCCCCGGCCGCCGGTGGCCTCCCAGCCGATGCTGGTCGGTCTGACCGGGGAGCGGGGGGAGGCGTCGGCGACGGCGACGCGCAGGCGGTTGTTGATCAGGGTGAGGTCCATGCGGACCTGGCCGTCGGTGTGGACGAGGGCGTTGGTGACGAGTTCGGAGACGATCAGGAGGGCGGCGTCGACGTCCTCGGTGACGCCCCAGGAGCGCAGGGTGCGCCGGGCGAAGCGGCGGGCGTGCCCGACCGCCTGCGGCACGCGCCACACCGTCCAGCTCTCCCGCAGCGGGCGCAGGTCCATGCCGTCGTAGCGCAGCAGGAGCACGGCGACGTCGTCGCTGCGCTGGGCGTTGCCGAGGAGGGCGTCGGCGACGAGCCCCAGGTCGACGGGGGCGGATGCGGCAAGCTGGTCGGCGAGGCGTTCCATGCCCTCGTCGATGTCGGAGTCGGGCGTCTCGACGAGTCCGTCCGTGACCAGGGCGATCAGGGTGCCGGGCGGGAGCCGGAGCGGGCTCATGGGGAAGTCGGCCTGGGTGATCACCCCGAGGGGCGGGCCGCCCTCGGCCTCGGCGATCTCGGTCGTGCCGTCCGGGTAGCGCAGCACCGGCGGCAGGTGCCCTGCGCGCACGCACCAGGCGGAGCCCTCCTCCAGGTCGATGTCGACGTAGGCGCAGGTGGCGAAGAGGTCGCTCTCCATGTCCATGAGGAGCCGGTTGGCGTGGGAGACCACCACGTCCGGCGTGTGGCCCTCGACGGCGTAGGCGCGCAGGGCGGTGCGCATCTGGCCCATGAGGGTGGCGGCGCCGGCGCTGTGGCCCTGGACGTCGCCGATGACGAGGGCGACGTGGTGGTCGGGCAGCGGGATGACGTCGTACCAGTCGCCGCCGAGCTCCAGCCCCGCCGTGCTGGGCAGATAGCGGGTGACGGCCTCGGCGCCCGGCAGCCGGGGCAGGCGGCGGGGCAGCAGCTGACGCTGGAGCATGCCGACGAGTTCGTGTTCGGCGTCGAAGGCGCGGGCCCTTGTCAGGGCCTGTCCGGCGAGGCCTGCGCAGGCGGTGAGCAGGGCGCGTTCGTCGGAGCCGAAGTCGTGCGGTGTGTCCCAGCCGATCAGGCAGGCCCCGGCCATGCGGTTGCCGGCGGGCAGCGGCAGGACGGCGAGGCCCCCGGGTCCGACCTCGGCCAGGCCGCGTTCCAGGGCGCTGCCGGCGGGCCAGATCCGGGCGCGGCCCTCGCGCAGGGCGGCGGCGAGGGTGGGCATGGCGCGCACGGGCGCGTCGGGCCACTCGGTGCGCCACTCCCGGCGCCACAGCTCGGGCCAGGCCTCGGGTTCGGGCGGGTCGAGGACGGTGACGACGAGCCGCTCGCTCTCCAGCTCGGCGAGCGCGAGGCGGTCGGCCCTGAGCGGCCGGCGGAGGGCGGCGACGACGGCCTCGCCGACGTCGCGGACGGTGACGGCGGTGGCGAGCGCGGTGGCCAGGCGCTGGACGCGGGCCACGTCGGTGACGTCGGACCGCAGCGTGGAGGCGTCGTCGACGGTGCCCACGAGCCGCGCGGAATGGCCCACGCCGCCGGGCAGGAGGCGCCCGCGCAGCCTGAGCCACTTCGGCGGTCCGGTGGGCTGGAGCACCCGGAACTCCAGCTCCCGGTCGCCGATGGACATGTGGTCGGCCTCCACCACGGACATCAGCGAGGGCAGGTCCTCCGGCACGGTCAGGCCGAGCAGGGTCTCGACCCGGCCGTCGAAGTCGTCGGGGTCCAGGCCGAACAGGTCCAGCAGGTCGTCGCCCGCCCGGACGCGGCCGGTGTCCATGGCGAGACTGAACGCGCCGGGCGGCAGTTCACCGCCCTCGGCGGGCGCGGCGGGTGCGGGGAAGGCGACCGCCTCGGAGATGAGCTGGAGGCATGCGCGGTCGTCGGTGTCGAATCCGCCGGGGCGATCGCACACGGCGAGCAGACAGCCGCCGCCGTCCCCGTGGACGGGCAGGACGGTCAGGAAGAAGTCCCGGGAGGGCACGCGCCGGGCCTGGACGTGCTCGGCGAGTTCCGCGGGGCCCAGCGAGACGGGGCGTCCGCCGCGGTGGGCCTCGGCGACCGGGGACCGCCCGGCGCGCGGATAGCTGTCGCGCAGCCCGTACAGGGTCCTGGGCACCCCGGCCGACTCCACCAGGCGCAGCAGCTCGCCGTCCTGGCCGGGGGTGTACAGGGCGGCGAACGCGGCGCCGGCGAAGACGAGGGCCTGTTCCAGCACCCGGTGCACGCGTTCCGGCGATTCCTGATCGGCCGCGATCGCCTTGAGGGCACTTTCGGCACGCAGCGTTCGCGTTCTGCGTTCTCGGGGTTCCGGTGCGCCCTCACTGACCACGTTGGCCATTACAGCGCTTATGCGACACCCGCGCAGCCCCTATGGGCGTTCCGTGGACCAGCAGCGACGCGTCCGCTCGAACGGAACCGAACAGGTCTTTACCTATGCGTTCCGCACGCCGTTCTCGTGACAGCCGTGACTGTCCGGGCCCGGCGCGTGGCTGGAAAGCTCGGTGCTGATCACGGAGGGGGACGCATGGACAAGCGGTACGAGGTGTACGCGCTGGCCGACCGGCACTTCTACGAGACACCGGACCGGCTGGCGCGAGGCGGGCAGGAGGCCTCGCAGGAGGCGGCCGCGCACCTCTACGAGACGGCCCGCCGGCCCGTGCCCGAGGGGTGGGAGACGGCGCGGATCGGCGACTGGCTGACGATGACGCCGCCCGGTCCGGACGGCGAACCGCTCCAGGGTCCCGCGCAGGGCTGGAAGATCCACGCCTCCGCGACCCGGGCGAACGCGGAGAAGATCGCCGGGATCGTCTGGGACTACTGCGTCGAGCGGCGCGTCCCCTTCAAGTTCGTGCCCGGCCCGCACCTGCTGCACCTGCGCAACACCAAGTACGCGCCCCGTGACGGCAGCGGCAAGTTCGTCACCGTCTATCCCGCCGACGAGGAGCAGCTGCACGAGGTGCTGCGCGAGCTGGGCGCGCTGCTGGAGGGCTTCGAGGGGCCGTACATCCTCACCGATCTGCGCTGGGGCGAGGGTCCGCTGTACGTCCGCTACGGCGCCTTCGCGCGCTCGTTCGTGGTGGACGAGCGGGGCTCGCTGGTGCCGGCGGTGCGCGACGGCGCGGGGACGCTGGTGCCGGACCGGCGGTCGCCGTCCTTCCAGGTGCCGGAGTGGGTGACGCTGCCGGCGTTCCTCCAGCCGCATCTCGACGCGCGGAACAACACGACGACGGGCGAACTGCCGTACCGCATCGAGAAGGCGCTGCACTTCTCCAACGGCGGCGGTGTGTACGTGGGCACCGACACCCGAGACGGCCGCAAGGTCGTCCTCAAGGAGGGCCGGCCGCACGCGGGGCTCGCCTCGGACGGGGCCGACGCGGTCGCCCGGCTGGAGCGGGAGAAGCAGGCACTGGAGCAGGTGGCGGGCACGGGCGTGGTCCCGGAGGTGCGGGACTGGTTCGAGCTCGGCGGCCACCGGTTCCTGGTGATGGACTTCCTGGAGGGCCGTCCCCTCAACTCGTTCTTCGCCGAGCGGCATCCGCTGCTGGCCCAGGATCCCGACGCGGGGGCCGTCGCCGCCTACACGGCGTGGGCGCTGCGCATCCACCGCGAGGTGGAGGAGGCCGTGGCGGCGGTGCACGCCCGCGGCATCGTCTTCAACGACCTGCACGTCTTCAACATCATGGTCGCGCCGGACGAGGAGTCGGTCTTCCTCCTCGACTTCGAGGCGGCGGCCCCGGCCGAGGAGAACGGCCGCCAGGTCGTCGCCCACCCGGGCTTCTTCGCGCCGCCGGACCGCCGGGGCGCCGATGTCGACCGATACGCCCTGGCCTGTCTGCGACTGGCCCTGTTCCTGCCCGTGACCACGCTGTTCGTGGTGGACCGCGGCAAGGCGGCGCATCTGGCCGAGGTGATCTCCAAGGAGTTCCCCGATGTACCGCGGGGGTTCCTCGACGAGGCGGTCGCGGAGATCACACGGGAGGTGTCCGGCGCTGCGGTGGCCGCTCCCTCCGCGCCGGTGGACCCCGGCGACTGGCCCTACAGCCGCGACTCCATGGTCAAGGCGATCCTCGCCTCGGCCACCCCGGAGCGCGACGACCGGCTCTTCCCGGGCGATGTCGCCCAGTTCTCCGACGGCGGCGGGCTCGGGCTCGCCCACGGCGCCGCCGGGGTGCTGTACGCGCTGGACGCGGTCGGCGCCGAGCGGTACGAGGAGGGCGAGCGCTGGCTGCTCACCCGGACGGCACCGGCACCGGTCGGCACACCCCTCGGCCTGTACGACGGGCTCGCGGGCGTCGCCCTGGTCCTGGACCGGCTCGGGCACCGGCAGCGGGCGCTGGACCTGGTCGAGGGCATCCTCGCGGAGCGGTGGCAGAACCTCTCCTCCGACCTGCACGGCGGACTGGCCGGACTGGGTCTGGTGCTCGGCCGGCTGGCCGAGACGACCGGCGAGTCGGAGCTGCGCGAGCGGGCCGACGAGGCCGCGCGGATCCTCGTGCAGCGGCTCACCGAGCCGCCGCCTGCCACGCCCAAGCGGCGCGCCGGGCTGCTGCGGGGCGCGAGCGGTCCCGCGCTGCTCATGCTGCGGCAGTACGAGTGGACCGGCAAGGCGGGCTGGCTGGACGCCGCGGCCATCGCCCTGCGCCGGGACCTGGAGTCCTGTGTGACCCGCGAGGGCGGATCGCTGGAGGTCGACGAGGGCTGGCGGACCCTGCCCTACCTCGGCGACGGCAGCGCGGGACTCGGCATGGTCCTCGACGACCTCGTGGCGCACGCCCCCGATCTCGCCGGGGAGTTCGCGGCGGCACGCTCCGGTGTGCTGACCGCCGCCACCTCACGCTTCTACGCGCAGCCCGGGCTCTTCCAGGGCCGCGCCGGAATGATCCTGCACCTCAGCCGCACGACCGTGCCGGACGCGACCGCGGACCGGCTGGCCGGGCAGATCGCCGGGCTCGGCTGGTTCGCGATGGCGTACCAGGGCCAACTGGCCTTCCCCGGCCACCAGATGATGCGGCTGTCCATGGATCTCGCCACCGGAACGGCGGGGTGCCTGCTGGCGCTCGGCGCGGCCCTCGACCCGGCCACCGACGCCCACCTGCCGTTCCTCCCGCCGCCGAACCGGCGGCCTCTATGACGCGGTTCCGCGATCCCGCGGAGTCGTGACACAACCCCGTCCCCACGGATGACACGGACGGACACCCGATGAAAGGACACACCATGGCACTTCTCGACCTGCAGACGATCGAGTCGGAAGAGCGGACGGACGGCGCCGGCGCCAGCACGGTGAGCCTGCTCTCCTGCATCAGCGCCGCGAGCGTTCTGCTCTGTCTCTGACCGCGTCTGCGGTACGGCTCCGGGTGGCCTTCTCCCTTCGGGGACAGGGCCGCCCGGGGCCCCACCCGTTCCGCGAAAGGCCCCTATGACCCCGCGTGGTGACGACGACCCGGCGGCCGGAGCGGCCCGAGCGCTGCTGCGGGCGGCCACCCGGTACAGCGGGGCCCGCTGTGCGGCCCTGTGCCTGGTGAGCATCGCCGCGACCGGTGCCGGACTGCTGCTGCCCGCCGCGCTCGGCCGGGCCCTCGATCTTCTGCTGGCGCAGGCTCCGGCGACCCGCTGGGTGCTCTACTGCGCCGGCCTCGTGCTGCTGCTCGCGCTGTTCGACGCGGCGCAGACCGTCCTCACCGGCACCGTCGACGCCCGCAGCACCGCCTGGCTGCGCCGCACGCTGACCGGGCACGTCCTGGGTGTCGGTCCCCGGGCGGCCGACCGCTTCGGCTCCGGTGATCTCGTCGCCCGTCTGGTCGGCAACGCGGCCGAGGCGGGGACCACCCCCTCGGCCCGGGCGGCGCTCCTGGCTGCGCTCGCCGGGCCGGTCGGAGGTGTGGTCGCGCTCGGCCTGATCCACTGGTGGCTCGCGGCCGTCTTCCTCGCCGGAGCCCCCGTTCTCACCCTTCTGCTGCGCGCCGTCTCCCGTGACACCTCCGAGAGCGCGGCCCGGTATCAGCGGGCCCAGGGCCGGATCGCGGCCGCGCTGGCGGAGGCCGTCGAGGGCGTCCGTACCGTCCGGGCGGCGGGTACCGAGGACAAGGAGACCGCCCGCGTGCTGCGGCCGCTGCCCGAGCTGTCCGGGGCCGGACACCGTATGTGGCGGGTGCAGGGGCGGGCCGCCGCGCAGGCGGTCGCCGTGGCACCGCTGCTGCATCTCGGGGTCGTCGCCGTGGCCGGTGTGCTGCTCACCCGGGACCGGTTGTCGGTGGGGGACGTCCTCGCGGCCTCGCGGTACGCGGTGCTCGCGACGGGCGTCGGCGTCCTGGTCGGCCGGCTCGCGGGCCTGGCCCGGGCGCGGGCGGCGGCCCGGCGTCTCGGGGAGGTCCGGGCCGAGCCCGCGACCGGGTTCGGCGCGCACCCGCTGCCCGACGGGCCCGGGCGTCTGGAGCTGCGCGGTGTGACGGCCCGGCGCGGCGGACGGGTCGTCCTCGACGGCGTGGACCTCGTCGTGCCGGGCGGCACGACCCTGGCCGTGGTCGGCCCCTCCGGCGCGGGCAAGTCGCTGCTGGCCGCCCTCGCCGGACGGCTGGCCGACCCGGACGAGGGCGAGGTGCTCCTCGACGGGGTTCCGCTGCGCGACCTGCCGCACGCCGACCTGCGCGGTGCCGTGGGCTACGCCTTCGCCCGCCCGGCGCTCCTGGGTGGCACGGTCGGGCAGGCGATCGGCCTCGGCCTGCCGGACCCCTCCCCCGCCCGTGTCCGTGAGGCGGCCCGTACGGCCCTCGCCGACGACTTCGTCCGCCGTCTCCCCGACGGATACGACACGGCCGTCGCCGACGCCCCGCGCTCGGGCGGCGAGTCCCAACGGCTCGGCCTCGCCAGGGCGTTCGCCCACGGCGGCCGGCTGCTGATCCTCGACGACGCCCTCTCCAGCCTGGACACGGTGACGGAACGCCGCATCACCGACGCCCTCCTCGGCGACGGCCCGGGCGGTACCCGGCTGCTGGTCGCCCACCGCAGCGCGACGGCCGCGTGCGCCGACGCGGTGGCCTGGCTGGACGGCGGGCGAGTGCGGGCGGTGGGGCGGCACGAGGAGCTGTGGCGGCTCGCGGAGTACCGGGCGGCGTTCGGGGAGGAGACGGAACCGGCCGGTACGGGTGCGAGCGCGGAGGGGGGTGTGCCGGCATGACGGGCCGGATCCGTACGCGCGCGGCTTCCCAGGACGAAGGATCGCCGGGCGGAACCGGCCTTCCCTCCCGCGGTCTGCGCTTCCTGCTGGCCCGCCGCCCGGTGCTGCTCCGCCTGGTCGCCTGGTCCGTGCTCGAGACCGGGCAGACCTTCCTCATCGGGTACGGCCCCGCCCGCGCCCTGGACGAGGGGTTTCTGCGCGGCCGGGCGGACGTCGGGCTGATCTGGCTGGCGGTGACCGGGCTCGGTGTGCTCGTCGGCGCGTACGGGACCGCTCGGGTGTACGCCGCCGTCGCCGCGCTGGTCGAACCGCTGCGGGACCGGCTCGTGGAGCGGGTCGTCTCCCGCGGGGTGCGGACCGGTGACCCGGGATCGCTGTCCGGGCTCACGCAGCAGGTGGAGATCGCCCGGGACACCTTCGCCGGACTGGTGATGGTCTCCCGCTCCTTCGTGTTCACCGCCGCCGGTGCCCTGGCCGGTCTGTTCGCCCTCGCCCCGCCGCTGCTGCTCGTCGTCGGGCCGCCCCTCGTCGCCGGAGTGGCTCTGTTCGCGGCGACCCTGCGGCCGCTCGCCCGGCGGCAGGAGAGGTTCCTCGTCGCCGACGAGGCGCTGGCCGGCGAGCTGGGCGCGGTCTGTCCGGGCCTGCGGGACATCACCGCGACCGGCGCGGAGGCGCACATCGCCGCCGGCACCGGCGAACGGGTCGAGGCGGAGCTGCGGGCGGCGCGGGCCCTGGCCCACTGGAGCGTGCTGCGCGTGGCGTCCCTGGCGGTCGGCGGGCAGCTGCCGATCGTGCTGCTGCTCGCCGCCGCCCCCTGGCTCCTGGCCCACGGGGTCACCACCGGCGCCCTGGTCGGGGCCCTCGCCTATGTCACCCAGTCCCTGCTGCCCGCCCTGCGCAACCTGGTCCACGGTCTGGGCACCAGCGGCTCCCGTCTGACGGTGGTGCTGCGCAGGCTGGCCCGGACGGACCCCGGCGAGGCCACGGAGAAGTCGGAACCCATCGCTCCGGATGCCACCGAGGGCACGCCTCCGGCCTTCTCCCTCACCTCCGCCACCTTCGCCTACGGCCCCGCCAGCGCGCCCGTGGTCCAGGACCTCGACCTCGCCCTCCCGGCCGGTTCGCACCTGGCCGTCGTCGGCCCGAGCGGCGCCGGCAAGTCGACCCTCACCGCCCTCGTCGCCGGGCTCCTGACGCCGGACCGGGGGACGATCACGGTGGGCGGACACCCCGTGCCCGGGCCGGAGGCGGCCGCCGCGCGGGTGCTCATCCCGCAGGAGGCGTACGTCTTCGACGCCACCCTGGCCGAGAACCTCGCGTATCTGCGGCCGGACCCGGTGCCCGAGGAGGAGCTGCTCGCCGCGGCGGAGGCGGTCGGGCTCGCCCCGCTGGCCGGCCGGCTCGGCGGTCTCGACGCCCGGGTGGACCCGGCGGCCCTGTCGGCAGGCGAACGGCAACTGGTGGCTCTGACCAGGGCCTATCTGTCGTACGCCCCGCTCGCCCTGCTCGACGAGGCGACCTGTCATCTGGATCCGGAGACGGAGGAGCGCGCGGAGCGGGCCTTCGCCGCACGGCCGGGCGGGACCCTGGTGGTCGTCGCCCACCGCATCAGCTCGGCCCGGCGCGCCGGCCGGGTGCTGGTCATGGACGGCAGGAGCACGGCGTACGGCGATCACGAGGAACTGCTGCGGACCTCGGAGCTCTACCGGGACCTCGTCGGCAGCTGGGCGCCCGGCCCGTCCCGGCGGCGGTCAGAGCCAGCCCTGCCCCTGCGAGATGCGGATCGCGTCGATGCGGTTGCGGGCCCCGGTCTTGCGGGTGATGGCGGCCATGTAGTTGCGCACGGTCCCGTGGGACAGGTGCAGGCTTCCGGCTATCTCCGCGATGGAGGCTCCCTCGGCCGCGAGGGTTAAGACGCTCAGCTCCCTGCGGGTCAGCGGCATCTCGGCCGCCTTGAGGAAACCGAAGCCCAGCGAGTCATTGATGAAACGTTCCCCCTCAGCGACGCTGCGGATTCCGCGCAGCAGGTTCTGCGGCGAGCTCTCCTTGTCGACGTAGCCGAGCGCCCCGGCCTCGACCGCCCGCTTCAGCAGTCCGGGCCTGTTCGCGGTCGCGAGCACGAGTAATCGCGGACGCACCCGGTCCGGGCCCGGCCGGGTCAGCTCGCCGAGCGGTGGGATGCCGTAGGAGTCCGCGCACTCCAGGTCCGCCGCGCAGACGTCCGGGCGCACGGTCCGCATCAGGCCCGGGGCGCCGCGCCACGGCGTGTCGTACACCGCCAGATCGGGCTCTCCCCGCAGCCACTCGGCCAGTACCGATCTCACCAGACACTCGTCGTGCACCAACAGCACCCGGATCACTGCCACCCCCTAGATTCGCCGTACGCCCCCCTCGTCGTGTTGAGCGTCTGCTCCATTGTTCGCGATGGTGACCCTGCGTGGGCGCGAAGATCCAGCCATCAAGGTGCGTGGGGGCGCACGCGCGGCGCCCGTACGCCCGGCCGCGCTTCGACTTCGGCGGCATGGGAATCGGTGCTCGGGGTACGCGAGCGCCCTCGACGGAACCCGAAGACTGTAACCGACGGTAACGGCGGGTCGCCCGGGTGCCGCTCGTCGTGCGCGACGGGCCGCCAGGGTGGAGATTTGTTCCTGAGCCCGGTCGCGCGGCCGTGCGAGGAGGTGGTCGGCGTGTCCGACGGGCAGTCGTCCGCACAGGCGCCGGCAGCCGCCGGGACGCCGGTCGGCCGTCCGCTGCTGTCCCTGGCGCTGGCCTCGTTGATGGACGAGGTGCACGCCCACTCCGGCGCGGTGTACCTGATGGCGCCGGATCAGCCCGTGCTGGAGATGGCGGTGATGGCCGGGCTGCCCCGGGCGTTCGCGGCTCCCTGGGAACGGGTGGGGCTGAGCGCGCCGATCCCGGTCGCCGACGCGGCGCGCGAGCGGCGACTGGTCTGGGTCGGCGGCGAGGAGGCGATGGCCCGCCAGTATCCGCGGATCGCCGTGGTGCTGCCCTATCCGTTCGCGCTGGCCGCGGTGCCGGTGGCCACCGAGACCACCGTCTACGGCGCGGTCTTCGTGACCTGGCCCGGCGCCCATCCGGAGGAGCTGTCCGACCACGAGCGCGAGCATCTGACCGCGGCCTGCGACCGGCTCGCGGTGCGGCTGGAGCGGGCGGCCGAACTCAGCATCCCGCCGCACCCCGAGACCGACATGCTGGCCTCGCCCCTGGTGGGCGGGATCGCCGGCACGCTGGGCACGGTCGAGGCGGCCCGGATGGTGAGCCGGCTGCCGTACGGGCTGGTCTCGCTGGATCTGCACGGGCGGGTCGGCTTCGTCAACGCGGCGGCGGCCGAGCTGCTGAACGTGCCCGTCAGCCGGCTGCTCGGCACCCAGCTGTGGGCGTCGGTGCCGTGGCTCAACGACCCGGTGTACGAGGACCGTTACCGGGCGGCGCTGATGAGCCAGCACACCACCTCGTTCGTGGCGCTGCGCCCGCCCGGTGAGTGGCTGTCGTTCCGGCTGTATCCGAGCACCACGGGCCTCAGCGTCCGGATCACCAGATCGCGGGCCGTGTCGGAGATGAACCGGGCCGCGCCCTCGCCCGACGGGACGCCGTCCCGGCTGGTCACCATCTCCCAGGTGCTGAATCTGGCCGGGGCGCTCACCGAGGCGGTCGGGGTGCAGGACGTGGTGCAGCTCGTCGCGGACGAGATCGCCCCGACCGTGGGCAGCCAGGCCCTGGTCGTGCTGGGCTCGCGGGCGAACCGGCTGCGCGTGCTCGGGCATCGCGGGTACCGGGACGCGCACACGGTGGAACAGTTCGACGGGATGCCGCTCACCGAGCCGATGCCCGGCACGAAGGTGCTGCGCACGGGCGTGCCCGCGTTCTTCGAGTCGCGGGAACAGCTGGAGCGCCTCTACCCGGCGCGGCTGGCCACCCCCGACGGGTTCGCGGCCTGGGCCTATCTGCCGCTGATCGCCCAGGGGCGGCCGGTGGGGACGTGTGTGCTCTCCTTCACCGAGCCGCACCCCTTCCCGACGGAGGAGCGGGCGGTGCTGACGAGCCTGGCCGGACTGATCGCCCAGGCGCTGGAGCGGGCGCTGCTCTACGACGCCAAGCACCGGCTCGCGCACGGCCTCCAGGAGGCGCTGCTGCCGCACTCGCTGCCGTCGCTGCCCGGGATCGAGGCGGCCGGCCGCTATGTGCCGGCCACTCAGGGCATGGACATCGGCGGCGACTTCTACGACCTGGTGGGCACGCAGGGGACGGCGGCGGCGGTAATCGGGGACGTGCAGGGGCACAACGTCACGGCGGCCGGGCTGATGGGGCAGGTCCGCACCGCGGTGCGCGCGTACACGGCCGTGGGCCAGGCGCCCGAGGAGGTCATGCGCAGCACCAACCGGCTGCTGCTCGACCTGGGGTCCGACCTGTTCGCCAGCTGTCTGTACCTGCGGCTGGACCCGGCGCACGGCCGGGCCGTGATGTCCCGGGCGGGGCATCCGCCGCCGCTGCTGAGACGGCCGGACGGGCGGGTGCGCGTCCTGGACCTGGCCGGGGGGCCGCTGCTGGGCATCGACGCCTCGGCGGTGTACCCGACGACGGAGGTGGACCTCGCCCCCGGCTCGCTGCTCGTCCTCTACACCGACGGGCTGGTCGAGTCCCCCGGCACGGACTTCGAGGAGGCCCTCGCGGACCTGGGCCGGCGCCTGGCCGACGCCGGGGACCAGCCGCTGGACCAGCTGGCCGACAGTCTCGTTCATCAGGAGCGGCACCACCGGGACGGGGAGGAACGGCTCGACGACATCGCGCTGTTGCTGCTCAGGGCCGTCGGGTAGGTGTGCTGTCCGGGCACGGTACGCGCGGGGGCCGGTCCCCCCGCACGGGGACCGGCCCGGTGCACCGCCGTACGGTGCTCGAAGTGCCGGTGGGCCGGCCCGGTCCCGCCAGGAAGGGGGCGGGACCGGGGCGGCATCGTCGGACCGGCTCCGACGTTCTCAGGTCAGCGGGACTCGGTCAGACCCGAGTTGTCCTCGACGCCCTGCCCGGCGTCCTGACCGGCTCCGGCTTCCTCACCGGCACCGGCTCCCGCTTCCTCGCCTCCGGCCTGCTCGCCGGCACCTGCACCGGCCTCTTCACCGGCGCCGGCCTCCTCACCGGCGCCCGCACCAGCGCCCGCTCCGGCCTCCTCGCCCGCTCCGGCCTCCTCACCGGCACCGGCCTCTTCACCGGCGCCCGCGCCGGCTTCCTCGCCCGCACCGGCCTCTTCACCGGCACCGGCACCCGCGCCCGCGCCGCCCGCGCCGAGGGTCGCGCCGACCGCCTCCAGGGCGGTGGTCACCGGCTGGAAGAAGGTCTCGCCGCCGGCGGTGCAGTCACCGCTGCCGCCCGAGGTCAGGCCGATCGCGAGACCGTCCTGGGTGAACAGCGAGCCGCCGCTGTCGCCGGGCTCGGCGCAGACGTCGGTCTGGATGAGGCCGGTGACGGTGCCCTCGGGGTAGTTCACCGTGGCGTCGAGGCCGAGCACCTGGCCGTCGTTGAGCCCGGTGGTGCTGCCCATCCGGAAGACCTCCTGGCCGACGGTCGCCTCCGCGGCCTCGGTGATCGGGACGGTCTGGTCGCCGGTGTTGACCTCGCTGGGCGCCTCGGTCGCCGGGTCGTCGTACTTCACGAGCGCGAAGTCACCGTCGCCCGGGAAGGTCGACTGGTCGACGGTGGCGATCGGCTGGCCGCCCTGCGCGTCCGACCACTCGTTGCCGCCGAGGGTGCAGTGACCGGCCGTCAGGAAGGCGGGCGAACCGTCGCCCGCGGTGACGTTGAAGCCGAGGGAGCAGCGCGAGCCGCCCGCGAAGATGGCGTCGCCGCCGGAGACGAACGGCTTGAAGGTGCCCTCGGACTTCGACAGGGTCGCCATGTCGGCGCCGAGGCTCTTGACCGTCGATTCCAGTCTGTCCCACTTGGCGCCGGTCACGGTGCTGTCGGCGGTGACCCGCAGCTTGTTCGTGCGCGGGTCGATCGACCACGAGGTGCCCGCGATGGTCGCGTCGGACTTCAGGGTCTGCGCCCCGCTCTGCAGCTCCGACCAGCTGTTCTCGACCTCGCGGACCTGCGCGCCGGCCGCCTTCGCCTGGACGATGACGTTGTTGTTGTCGCCCGGTACGACGTTGACGATGAGCTGCTGGTTGTCGCCGTCGTAGTAGGAGCCGCCGAACGCCTCACCGAGGAGCCCGGAGAGCTGCGAGGCGAGATCCGAGGCGTCGCCCGCCTTCAGTGTCTTCGGCGCGGCGGCCGCGTCGTCGGACGAACCGTCCTGGGACGCGTTGGCGTTGGGGAGCAGGATCGCGGCCGCGCCGAGCGCCACCACGCCGCCCACCGCTATCGCGGCCTTGCGCTTCGGAATTCGCTTGTGACTCAAACTTCTCTCCTCCTGGGGGGACGGAGCCTTGCCGCCGTCCGGCAGCTTCTGGGGGGCGCCTGGATGGCTGTAGGTACGCAGGGGTCGCGTGGGGCGTTCAATCGCGTTTGCAAGTGATCCCTTCGCGTCGCGGAATCAGCCAACTCCCGCTGCCCGCGCACCGACCGCTCGGTCTTCGACTGCCCTGGTCACAGCGAGGGGCCGGGGGGAGGAGTCCGGCCGGCCGAGGACGGCGCCTGGCTTGATGACGATCTTTCGGCGACGGACCTCCTGACGGACCCGCCGAACCGACACGATCCGTATCCGCGCGGAAACGGTCTGTTGCGAACACCGAGTCGAATCCCGACTTCAGCGAATCTGCACATCGAATGCTCAACCCAGTCACCAAGCGGAGGGTTATCCACAAGCGGGAGGCGCCTGTCACGCCTTTGGGGTGGGAGTGCCGGATTCGCCGCCTCCGGATGCAAGGCGTCGGATGAGCCGATGCTGTGGCGCATGTGAAGAAGTCGCCACCGAGACGTGCGCACTCCTGCACCGATGGGTACCGCTGAGGCGCAAGTTCCCTGGTGAGACGCATGGTTGATTGGAAGCACGGACCCGCAGCGTGCTTTGATCCATCGCATCGCGGGAGCCGCTCAGGGCACTCCGGAAACGGGTGCCCGGCGCTCGCGGTCGCGGCCGTCATCTGTCCCCAGAGGGGGCCGCTCCCCCCTTATGAGATATCCATATGAAGGGAAGTTCCACCATGAACTCCACCCCCCAGGTTGAGACCGTCGAGATCGCCGACGCGCAGCTGGACGCCATCTCCGGTGGCCTGTCCGTGAACGCCGTCAACACCGTCACCGACACGGTCGACGGCATCGCCCCGGTCTCCGGCGTCGTCGACACCGCCGTCGGCACCGTCGAGGGTGTCACCGGCCTGAACACGGCCCCGGTCACCGGCCTGGTCTCCGGCCTCTGATCGAGCCTTGTGCCGATGACTCCCGGAACCGCAGCCGGCGGTTCCGGGATCTTCGGGTTCCGTGACCCTTTCCGTCACGGCGAAAAGAACCTCTTCTACGGGTGAGGGAAGTTCCTTGCAGTTCCGCCAACAGGCCCTCGCCAAGCTCCAGTCACCGGAGGAACTCGACCTCCCGGTGCGTTTCGCCCGCCCGCAGGGCTGGCTCGTGCTCTCGGTGACCGTGGTCGCGATGGCGGCCGCCTCCGTGTGGGCGGTGACCGGCTCGGTGGCCTCCACCGTCAGCGCACCCGCCATCCTCACGCACGGGCAGGGCAGCTACCTCCTCCAGAGCCCCGTCGCGGGCCAGGTCACCGCGGTCCTCGTGAAGCAGGGCGAGCAGGTGACCGCGAACTCCCCCGTGCTCAAGGTCCGTACGCCCAAGGGCGAGACCGTCGTCCGCGCGCTCGACGCGGGCCGGGTCTCCGGGCTCGCCGCGACCGTCGGGCAGATCATCCAGACCGGCGCGAACGTGGCCGCCGTCGAGAAGGTCGCCCACACCAAGGACGCGTTGTACGCGACCGTCTACGTCCCCGCCGAGAACGCCGCCTCGATCCCCGACGACGCCTCCGTGGACCTGACCGTGCAGTCGGTGCCGACCCAGGAGTACGGCGTGCTGCGCGGCCATGTGAAGTCGGTGGACCGCGCGGCCCAGTCCCCGCAGCAGATCTCCGCGTTCCTCGGGGACAGTCAGCTCGGCGAGCAGTTCACCAAGAAGGGCAGGCCCGTGGCCGTGACGGTCCGGCTGGACAAGTCGTCCGCCACGAAGAGCGGATACAAGTGGTCGTCCGCGGACGGGCCGCCGTACAAGCTGTCCTCGATGACGATGGCCTCGGGCTCGATCCGGCTCACCGACCAGCGTCCCGTCGACTGGCTGCTGCCATGAGCGCCACCGCACAGGAGCCCCGGAGCAGGCGCCGCGCGGCCCCGCCGAAGCGCAAGGTGCCCAAGGCCGCCGCGAAGACCGTCCGTACGCCCACCGTGCTCCAGATGGAGGCCGTCGAGTGCGGCGCCGCCTCCCTGGCGATGGTGCTCGGCCACTACGGCAAGCACGTCCCGCTGGAGGAGCTGCGCATCGCCTGCGGCGTCTCCCGCGACGGCTCGCGCGCCAGCAACCTCCTCAAGGCGGCCCGCTCCTACGGCCTGACGGCCAAGGGCATGCAGATGGACCTGGCCGCCCTCGCCGAGGTGAAGTCGCCGGCCGTCCTGTTCTGGGAGTTCAACCACTACGTCGTCTACGACGGCATGGGCCGCCGCTTCGGCCGCCGCGGCGTCTACATCAACGACCCCGGCAAGGGCCGCCGCTTCGTCCCGATGGAGGACTTCGACGGCAGCTTCACCGGTGTCGTGCTGGTCATGGAGCCCGGCGAGGACTTCACCCGGGGCGGCCGCAAGCCCGGCGTCCTCGGCGCGATGCCCGCCCGGCTGCGCGGCACCGCGGGCACGATGCCCGCCGCGGTGCTCTCCAGCCTGCTGCTGGTGGCGGTCGGCGCGGCGGTGCCCGCGCTCAGCCGCACCTACATCGACGAGTTCCTGATCGGCAACCAGACCTCGCTGCTCGGTGTGCTGTTCGCGTCGATGGGCGCGTGCGTGCTGCTCACCGTCGTGCTGACCTGGCTCCAGCAGGCCAATCTGCTGCACGGCCGCATCATCTCCTCCACCCTGTCCAGCGCCCGCTTCCTGCGGCATCTGCTGCGGCTGCCGGTGACGTTCTTCTCCCAGCGCAGCCCGGCCGACCTCGTACAGCGCCTGCAGTCCAACGACGCGGTCGCCGAGACCCTGTCCCGCGACCTCGCGGCGGCGGGCGTGGACGCCATCGTGGTCGTCCTGTACGCGGTGCTGCTGTACACCTACGACCCGCAGCTCACCTTCGTCGGCATCAGCGTGGCACTGCTGAACATCGTGGCGATGCGGGTGGTCGTACGGCTGCGCGCGACCCGGACGGCGAAGCTGCGCGCCGACACCGCCCGGCTCACCAACACCGCCTACACCGGTCTTCAGCTCATCGAGACGATGAAGGCGACCGGCGGCGAGGACGGCTACTTCCGCAAGTGGGCCGGGCAGCACGCCACCACGCTGGAGGAGCAGCAGCGGCTCGGTGTGCCGAGTGCCTGGCTGGGCGTGGTCGCGCCGACCCTGGCCACCCTCAACAGCGGGCTCATCCTCTGGATCGGCGGTATGCGGGCGGTCGAGGGCCATATCTCGGTCGGCCTGCTGGTCGCCTTCCAGGCCTTGGTCGCCCGGTTCACGGCCCCGCTGACCCGGCTCAACGGCGTCGCGGGCCGCATCCAGGACTTCGCGGCCGACGTGGCCCGGCTGAAGGACGTGGAGAACTTCAAGGCCGACCCGCTCTACGGGCGGCCCGATTCCGGCGAGTCGACGCGCCGGCTCCAGGGCCATGTCGAGCTGGAGAACATCACCTTCGGCTACAGCCCGCTCGACAAGCCGCTGCTCACGGGCTTCGACCTGACGGTCGGGCCGGGGCGGCAGGTCGCGCTGGTCGGCGGTTCCGGCAGCGGCAAGTCCACGGTGTCGAGGCTGATCTCCGGCCTGTACGCGCCGTGGGAGGGCGTGATCCGCATCGACGGGCAGCGCATCGACGACATTCCGCGCGGGGCGCTGGCCGCCTCCGTCTCCTTCGTCGACCAGGACGTGTTCCTCTTCGAGGGCACCGTCCGCGACAACGTGGCGCTGTGGGACCCCTCCATCCCGGACGACGCGGTGGAGGACGCGCTGCGGGACGCCGCCCTGTACGACGTGATCACCCGCCGTCCCGGCGGCATCCACAGCAAGGTCGAGCAGGACGGCCGCAACTTCTCCGGCGGGCAGCGCCAGCGGCTGGAGATCGCGCGGGCGCTGGTGCGCCGGCCGAGCATCCTGGTGCTCGACGAGGTGACGAGCGCGCTGGACGCGGAGACCGAACTGGTCGTGATGGACAACCTGCGCCGGCGCGGCTGTGCCTGCGTGGTGATCGCGCACCGGCTCAGCACCGTGCGCGACAGCGACGAGATCGTCGTCCTGGAGCACGGCACGGTCGTGGAGCGGGGACGGCACGAGGAGCTGGTGGCGCGCGGCGGCGCGTACGCCACGCTGGTCAGGGAGCGGTGAGATGACGACCGTTCAGGGACATGAGGGCGACCTCGTCCTGGGCGCCTTCGGGCAGATGGGCTCGCGCATCGACTGCGCCGGGTTCAACCGTCTCGACCTGGAGGGGCCGCAGGTGCTGTGGCTCGTCGTCTCCGGCGCCGTGGACCTGTTCGCGGTGGACGCCGGCGAGCAGGGCCACTGGCATCACCTGGGACGTCTCGAGCCGGGCTCGCTGGTACTCGGACCGGTGCCGGGCCCGCAGCACACGCTGGTGGCCCGCCCGCTGCGGGACTGCGTGGTGCACCGCATCGGCCTGCGCGAGCTGTACCAGCCCGCCGACACCGCGACCTGGTCGTACGACGAGTACGGCAATCCGCAGTACGTGCCGCCGACGACGTCTCCGCTGGAGTACGCGCTAGCCCTGGGCGTCGGCCGCAGTCTGTCCATCCTGTTCCAGGCGCCGATGGCGACCGAGCGGGCCGCGGCGCCCACGGACGACGACGTGTTCTGGATGCAGGTGCCGCCGGGCAGCGTGCAGTACGGCTCGCTGTACGGCGCGGAGGCCGCGGCCGATCTGCTGATGGACCCGGGCCTGTGGCAGAGCATGGTCGACCAGCAGTACCGGCTGCTGACCACGCTGGACCGCTGGATCGAGCAGCTGGAGCGCACCCACGAGACGCGCACGGCCGAGGGCATCAAGGCCGGTGAGGCGGTCCGCGCCCAGGCCGACCAGACGCTGCTGGCCTCCATCGGCAAGCGGTCCTCGAAGCGGACCACCTCGGCGGACGCCGACGCCTCGTACGCGGCGTGCAGGCTGGTCGGCCAGGCGGCCGGGATCAAACTCACCGAGCCCACCCAGAAGGGCACCGGCGGCGACCGCCTCGACCCGGTCGAGCAGGTCGCGCTGGCCTCCCGGGTCCGTACCCGGGCCGTGCGCCTGGACGGCCGCTGGTGGCGGGACAACGTCGGGCCGCTGGTCGGTCACCGGGCCCTGTCGGGTGCGCCGGTGGCATTGCTGTGGCGGCGCGGCGGATATGTCGCCGTCCATCCGTCCACCGGGCGTGAGACGCCCGTCGAGAAGGCCAACGCGGACGAGTTCGAGCCGCGTGCGGTGATGTTCTACCGTCCGCTTCCCGAGCGGGGGCTCAGCCCGCTCGGGCTGCTGCGGTTCTGTATGCAGGGCATGCGCGGCGACCTGACCGGTCTGCTGCTGAGCGGCCTGGTGACGGTGGCGATCGGCGCGATGGTGCCCATCGCGACGGGCAAGGTGCTCGGCGAGTTCGTGCCGAAGGCGCAGACGAACCTGATCGTGCAGGTGTGCCTGGCGGTGATGCTCAGCAGCGTGGTGGCGGCGGCCTTCATGCTGTTGCAGAACCTCACCATCCTGCGCATCGAGGGCCGGATCGAGGCCACGCTCCAGCCGGCCGTGTGGGACCGGCTGCTGAGACTGCCGACGCGGTTCTTCACCGAGCGCTCCACCGGCGAGTTGGCCAGCGCGGCCATGGGCATCAGCTCGATCCGCCGGCTGCTGGCGGGAGTCGGGCCGACGGTCGCCCAGTCGGTGACCATCGGGGCGATGAACCTGGGGCTGCTGCTGTGGTTCAGCGTGCCGATGGCGATGGCCGCGATCGGCATGCTCGTCGTCATCGCGGCCGTGTTCCTGGGGCTCGGACTGTGGCAGGTGCGCTGGCAGCGGCGGCTGGTGGTGCTCTCCAACAAGCTGAACAACCAGGCCTTCCAGACCCTGCGCGGTCTGCCCAAGCTGCGGGTGGCCGCCGCCGAGAACTACGCGTACGCCGCGTGGGCGTCGGAGTTCGCGCGCAGCCGTGAGCTCCAGCAGAAGGTCGGGCGCATCAAGAACCTCTCGACGGTGCTGGGCGCGGTGTATCTGCCGCTGTGCACGCTGCTGATGTTCATGCTGCTGGCCGGCCCGGCCCGGGGTTCGATGTCGGCGGCCGCGTTCCTCACCTTCAACACCTCGGTGACGATGGTGCTGACCGCCGTCACCCAGCTGACCGGCTCGTTCGTCTCCGCGGTGGCGGCGCTGCCGTTGTTCGAGGAGATCAGGCCGGTGCTGGACGCGACGCCGGAGGTGCGCGTCGCGAGCACCCGGCCGGGTCCGCTGTCGGGCGCGATCGAGGCCCGGCGGGTGTCCTTCCGGTACTCGGACGACGGTCCGCTGATCCTGGACGAGGTGTCGTTCGAGGTGAAGCCGGGCGAGTTCGTCGCGGTCGTCGGCCCCAGCGGCTGCGGCAAGTCGACGCTGCTGCGCCTGCTGATCGGCTTCGACCGGCCGCTGTCGGGCAGCGTGCTGTACGACGGGCAGGACCTGGGGGCTCTCGACCAGTCGGCGGTGCGCCGCCAGTGCGGTGTGGTGCTCCAGCACGCGCAGCCGTTCACCGGCTCGATCCTGGACGTCATCTGCGGGACCGAGCCGTACACGCCGGAGGAGGCGATGGCGGCGGCCGAGATGGCGGGCCTGGCCGAGGACATCAAGCGGATGCCGATGGGGCTGCACACCATCGTCTCGGGCAGCGGCGCGGTCTCCGGCGGTCAGCGTCAGCGGCTGATGATCGCGCAGGCGCTGATCCGCCGGCCGCGGATCCTCTTCTTCGACGAGGCGACCAGTGCCCTCGACAACGAGACGCAGCGCACGGTCATCGAGAGCACCAAGGCGCTCAACGCGAGCCGGGTCGTCATCGCGCACCGGCTGTCCACGGTGATGGACGCCGACCGGGTCGTGGTGATGGAGGACGGCAAGGTCATCCAGCAGGGCCCGCCCGCTCAGCTGCTCGCCGACACCAGCGGCCGGCTGCACGAGCTGGTGCGGCGCCAGATGGCGTGAGAGGTCACTCCGCCCCGGGCACCGGGGCGCCGGAGGGCACCCCGGCCGCTACATAGGCGGCGTACAGCTCCCGCCAGGGCGCGTCGGCCCCGGCGTGCGGACCGGCGGGACGCTCGCCGCGCGCCCTGGCGTCCAGGGCGGTCAGGCACACCTCCCAGCCGGCGCCGTTGCGGGCTGCGGAATCCTGGGCCTGGAGGACGTTGGTGAGCGTGAGTCGGGTGCGCTTGTCCTCGGTCTCCTCCAAGTCGAAGCGCAGTTCGTCCCCGCCCCACTCGAACGACAGGTGCCGGGGCGGGTCGACGGCGACGACCCGGCCCGTGGAGTCCGCCATGTGCGGGTCGCCGCTGAACCTGACCGTGCCGCCGGGGCGCAGCTCGATCTCGGCGCGGGAGGGGAACCAGCGTTCCAGTTCGTCCGGGTCGGTCACGAACTGCCAGACGCGGTCGACGGGGTGGTCGTAGGTGCGGGTGAAGCGGACGGCGGGGCGGCCGTCGTCCAGGGTCAGATAGGTGCCGGTGAGTTCGGCTGCCATGGCGGATCAGTCCTTCGGTGCGGGTGGTTCCGTGGTGTCCGGCGTCTCGTCGAGGCGGCGTCCCAGCACGTCGAGGCGCTCGTTCCAGAGCGCGCGGTACGGGGCGAGCCAGGCGTCGAGCGCGGCGATCGGGCCCGGGTCGAGGGCGTAGACACGGCGCTGCGCGTCCTGCCGGACCCGGACGAGTCCTGCCTCTCTCAGCACTTTCAGGTGCTTGGAGGTGCTCGGCTGGCTCAGTCCGCACGCCTCGACGATCTCACCGACGGCCCGGGGCCGCTCCAGGAGCAGCGCGACGATGGCCCGCCGGTGGGGGTCGGCGAGGGCGGTCCAGAGGGCGGCGTCGGACATGCCTCCAATATGCCTCTGCCGTTATATTCCAGTCAAGGAATACGACCAGGGTGCCCGTGTCCGATGGCATGACTTCGCCGCACTGCGCGCACAACTTCCGTTGCTCCGCCGCGTAATTGGGTACCCCCGCTCCATGCGAATCAGCGTGGTGGATGTGGGATCGAAGACGGTCAGACTGGTCGTCGCGGACGCTCAGGACGGTGTGCCGCTGCCGGTGCACACCTCCAAGTGGCGACTCAGGCTGTCCGAACAGGTCGCACCGGGGGAACCCATCCCTGAGCAGGCGGTCGGGCAACTCGTCGACGCGGTCGCCGAGGCGGGCCGGACCGCCACCCGGTGGGGTGCGGCCGGTCCGCTCGCCTTCGCGACGGCCGTGGTGCGCAACGCGCCGAACCGGGACGAGGTGCTGCACATCGTCCGCGCCCGTACCGGCATGGAGCTGTGCACCCTGCCGGGTGAGGTCGAGGCCGAGCTGACGTTTCTCGGGGCCCGGCGCTGGATGGGCTGGCGGTCGGGGCCGCTGGCCCTGCTCGACATCGGCGGCGGATCACTGGAAGTCGCCTTCGGACGCGGCCGGTTGCCCGACTTCGTGGCGTCGCTGCCGCTGGGCGCGGGGCGGCTCACCCACGAGTTCTTCGAGGAGGAGGACCCGCCGTCGCCGGAGCTGGTGCGGGCGCTGCGCCGCAGGGTCCGCCATCAGCTGCGGGACGTCGCGGCACGGATCCGCTGGGAGGGGCCGCGTACCGCGGTCGCCACCTCCCGTACCTTTCAGCAGCTGGGCCGGCTGTGCGGCGCCGCGCCCGGACGCCACGGCCCGTTCGTGGACCGGGAGCTGCACCGCGCGGGGCTGCGGGAGGCGATCACGACACTGTCCGCCCTGCCCGCCTCCGAACGCGCGCGCCTGCCCGGTATCTCCGCGCCTCGGGCCGCGCAGAGCCTGGCCGGCGCGGTGGTCGCGCACACCGCGATGAAGCTGACGGGCATCAGATCCGTCACGGTCTGCCCCTGGGCGATCCGCGAGGGCGTGCTGCTGCGGCACATCGAGGACGGTCCGTCCTGGTGGGCGGAGGTGACCCGCCGCAACGAGGAGGCCGCCCCTCCTGACCCGGTGCCGCTGCGCATCGCCGCCGCCGCGGCCCACTGATCACAGAACGCGGAGAGGAAACCCCATGTCGCACGACGAGAACCAGGACGCCTCCGGCGGGCAGCCCGAGACGGCCCTGGAGGAGGTCCTGCGCGAGATAGAGGACGCCGAGAACCGCGCCGAGGAATCCGCGCGGCAGCGGCGTCACCGGGGTGAGGCCGGCGACGCCGTCACACCGAACGAGCGTGCGCAGGAGGAGTCGGAGGGAGAGTGACGCGGGCGGGTGACCGGGCCCCGCCCGGGTACCCGGCGCGCATGGAGCACGACCGCGACGAACCGCGCCCGCCCACCCCGCGCGGCCCGCTGAGCAGGGGCGTCGAGGCGTACCTGCGGGGCGGGGGCCGGCTGCCCCGCCGCGAGGAGGTCGACCGGGCCGAGGTGTACGGCGACGATCTCCAGCTCGCCCTGTACCTCTGCTACGAGCTGCACTACCGCGGCTTCGCGGGAGTGGCCCCGGAGCTGGAGTGGGACCCTGACCTGCTGCGCACCCGGGCGGCCCTGGAGCACCGCTTCCTGTCCGCGCTGCGCACCGACGCCCGGGTCAACGACAGCCTGGACGAGGCACTGGAAGGCCTGCTGGTCGAGCCCGTCCACGGCACGGGTGTCACCCACTTCCTGTGTGACGAGGGCGAGCTGTGGCAGGTGCGCGAGTACGCGGCCCTGCGCTCCCTGTACCACCTCAAGGAGGCCGACCCGCACGCCTGGGTGCTGCCGCGGCTGTGGGGCCGGGCGAAGGCGGCGATGGCTGCGGTGGAGTTCGACGAGTGGGGCGGCGGCCGGGCCGACCGCGTGCACGCGCGGCTGTACGCGGACCTGATGACGGGCCTGGGCCTGGACAGCGCCTACGGCCGCTACCTCGACGCGGCGACCGCCGAGGCCCTGGTCACGGTGAACCTCATGTCCCTCTTCGGTCTGCACCGGGCCCTCAGGGGCGCCCTGGTCGGACACTTCGCGGCGGTCGAGATCACCTCGTCACCGGGGTCGCGGCGGCTCGCCGAGGCGATGCGCTGCACGGGCGCCGGACCCGCGGCCGAGCATTTCTACGACGAGCACGTCGAGGCCGACGCGGTGCACGAGCAGGTGGTGCGCCACGACGTCATCGGCGGTCTGCTGGAGCGGGAGCCGCACCTCGCCCCCGATGTCACCTTCGGGATCGACGCCACCGAGTTCGTCGAGGACCGCTTCGGCACCCGGCTGCTCACCGACTGGCGCGCGTCACGTTCGTCACTGTGTGCACCCCTTGCACAGGAAGCAACCCATATCTCCTGAATACGGGGTACTCGAGGGGCGTGAACCCACTGGCACCCCCGGGCGTCTACGCCCCGCAGGAGGACACCGAGCTGCTGGCCGGTGCCCTGTCCGACGAGCCGCTGCCTCCGGGCGCGGAGGTTCTCGACGTGGGCACCGGAACGGGCGCCCTGGCCTTGGAGGCCGCGCGCCGCGGTCTTCGGGTGACAGCCGTGGACGTGTCCCGGAGCGCCGTGTGGGCCGCGCGGCTGAACGCCCGGCTGGCGGGACTCCCCCTCCGTATCCGGCACGGGAATCTCTTCGATCCCGTGCGCGGGGAGACGTTCGATCTGATCCTGGCCAATCCGCCGTACGTGCCGGCGCCGAGGGGCGACCGGACGCCGCGTGGCGCGGCCCGCGCCTGGGACGCGGGCGGGGACGGACGGCTGGTCGTCGACCGGATCTGCCGGGAGATGCCCGCCCTGCTGCGTCCGGGCGGGGTGCTTCTGCTGGTGCAGTCGGCGCTGAGCGACCCGGACCTGACCGTCGGGAGGCTGCGCGTGTCGGGCCTGAAGGCGGCGGTGACGCGCCGGCACCGGATCGCGTTCGGGCCGGTGCTGCGCGGCCGGGAACGCTGGCTTCGGGGGCGGGGACTGCTGTCCGCCGCCGAGAACGAGGAAGAGCTGGTGGTCGTCCGTGCCGAACTCCCCGTCTGACCGATCAGCGCCGCCGCGGCGCGTAACCGTCCAGCGCAAGGGTCCGCTCCTGGTGGAGGGCCCGGTGGAGGTGGAGCTGGAGGACGGCTCCGTCGTCCGCTCCGACCGCTTCCGCGTGGCCCTGTGCACCTGCCGCCGCAGCCGCCGCTACCCGTGGTGCGACACGAGCCACCGCGACCGGGCGTGACCCGGGGGCGGGCCCCCGGGGCAAAGCCCGGGGGCCGGCGGGCGGCCCCACTCCGCCCGCCGGCCCCCTTGTACGAGATCGCAGATCCCCGCTACGGCAACCCGGCTCCCCAGCAACGGGCCGCCTCTTTCACGGGAACGGCGCGATCCCGGTCTCAGAACGCG
Source organism: Streptomyces sp. CRCS-T-1 (assembly GCF_024442335.1). Lineage (NCBI taxonomy): Bacteria > Bacillati > Actinomycetota > Actinomycetes > Kitasatosporales > Streptomycetaceae > Streptomyces > Streptomyces sp. CRCS-T-1. Next base: position 400,475 of record NZ_CP101651.1, read on the forward strand.
AAGAGGCCCGAGCCGTGGGCGTTCTTCACGCAGTCGTTGGAGAACGTGCGCTCATAGGAGACGCGCTGGCCCTGCCAGACACCGTCGACCGTGACGACCACGGGGTCGTACTGCTTCGTACACATCACTCCGTCCCGGACGGTCAGGGCGTCGATGTTCCCGCCGACGCCCTGCAGTTCCGCACAGGCCGAGCCGGCCGCCGGGTGCGTGCCGCCGGACTTCGGGGCACAGGTCAGGGTGACCGCGCGTTCCGGGGTCACGGCGATCGCGCTCTCACCGTGGCCCACCGTGAGTACGAGGGCCGACGGGGCGTAGAGCGCGGTGGGGGCCTGACCCGGACTGGCGAGCGCGGACCCGGTGAGGGGTCCGCAGACGGCGGTGGCCGTCAGGCCGAGGGTCATGGCCCAGCGCGCGGTGTTCCGCATTGTGTGCATCCTTCCGCTCGATTACAGGGTGTGCCGATCCATGCTCGTTCGGTGCCGGATCGGCGAGCGCGAGTCTGCCGAGTCCACCGCCGAAACACACATCGACCCCACCGGTTTCAGTAACATTGCGTATTGAATCAGTGGCGTGAAGTTACGGAATCCGGGCGCGTGAAGCCCGTAACCGCACGGCCCCCGGCGGCACGAAGCGGCCAGATGGCCGATTTCGGGTTGTTCGTTAATAGGCCTGAAACATTCCGATTCCGCTCTCAGCCGACCACTTCGCGGCCCCTTGTGTTCATGCTCCGGCCGAGTAATCGTCATTACATGATTACGAACGAACAGCGAGAGAAGCTGCGCGGCTGGTTCGCCGGCCGCATCCCCGACGACCTCTTCGAGGAACTGACCGAGCTCACGGTCGACCGCGAGGAGATCACCGTGATCGGCCGCATCCCCGAACCCCGGCTGACTCAGGACGCTCCGGACGCCGAACGGGAGGCAGCCCTGGAGAGCCGGGTGCGGGAGTTCCGGGAGCGCACCCGTGAGGAGCGGATGGCCGTGGCCCGGGAGGCCGAGCACCGCTTCGGACGGAAGGTGTCCTGGGGCGTGGAGTGCGGCGGACGGCGCGCGCTCTTCACGCACGTGGCCGCGCCGGTGATGACGCGGCTGCGCCAGCCGGAGCGCCAGGTCCTCGACACCCTGATCGCCGGCGGCGTCGCCCGCAGCCGCAGCGACGCGCTGGCCTGGTGCGTGCGTCTGGTCCAGCGTCATACGGACGACTGGCTCGCGGAGTTGCGCGACTCCCTCGAACACGTGCAGCGGGTGCGGGCTCAGGGTCCGGACGCCGAGACGGACCGCACCCCGCCCGCTGGCGACGAGGAGTGACCGAGGAGTGGAGGAAACGTCCCACAGCACCGCCGGGAATGGATGAACCGTCCTCTGGCGTCGCCCGCCCTTGATCGTTTACGGTCGGCAGACCCCCCTGAGGACGGCATCCGCGCGCCGCCGCACACCCCGGCGCCGGCGGGCGGCCGTCCGCCCAGCAGCCGCGTCACCTCGCGCTCCGCCGCCCCGTCCCCGCTGGAGCCCTCTTGCCCTCGCCGGCCGAACGCCCCGCAGACGCCGACCACCCCTCCCCCGCCGCGTCTCCCCCCTCCGTGACGGAGGTCGAGACCCACGGCGTCGACCGGATCCCCGACGCCGAGCGCTCCGCGACCCCGCTGGACCTGTTCCGGCTCGCCTTCGGCGGTGCCAACACCTTCTCCACCTGCGTCCTCGGCGCCTTCCCGATCCTGTTCGGCCTCTCCTTCTGGCAGGGCCTCGCCGCCACCCTCCTCGGGGTCGTCGCGGGCGCGCTGATCCTGTGCCCGATGGCGGTGTTCGGCCCGGTCAACGGCACCAACAACGCCGTCTCGTCGTCCGCGCACCTCGGTGTGCACGGCCGCGTGGTCGGCTCGTTCCTGTCCCTGCTGACGGCCGTCGCATTCTTCTCCATCTCGGTGTGGAGCTCCGGAGACGCCCTGGTCGGCGGCGCCCACCGGCTCTTCGGCCTCGCCCGGGACGACCTGTCCTACGCCGTCGCCTACGCGCTGTTCGCGGTGCTGGTCCTCGCCGTGTGCGTGTACGGCTTCCGGTTCATGCTGTTCGTCAACAAGATCGCGGTGACCTCGGCGAGCGTGCTGTTCCTGCTCGGCGCGGTGGCGTTCGGGGGTGACTTCGACCCGTCGTACGCGGGCGTCTTCACCGAGTCGGCGGACGCGGCGACGAGGGACCTGTTCTGGCCGTCGTTCATCGGGGCGGCGCTGATCGTGCTGTCGAACCCGGTGTCGTTCGGGGCGTTCCTCGGCGACTGGTCGCGCTACATCCCGGCGAGCACCCCGCGCCGGAAGGTGGTCGGGGCCGCGTTCCTGTCGCAGCTCGCGACGCTGCTGCCGTTCCTGTTCGGCCTGACGACCGCCAGCGTCATCGCGGCCAAGGCGCCGGAGTACGTCGACCCGGCCGCCCCGGACTTCGTGGGCGGGCTGCTCGCGATCTCGCCGGGCTGGTTCTTCCTGCCGGTGTGCCTGCTGGCGCTCATCGGCGGCATGGCGACGGGCACGACGGCGCTGTACGGCACCGGGCTCGACTTCTCGTCCGTGTTCCCGAGGCTGTCCCGGGTCCAGGCGACGCTGCTGGTCGGCGCGTTGTCGATCGCGTTCATCTTCGCCGGCCGGTTCGGCCTCGACCTCGTCCGCTCCATCTCGACCTTCGCCACGATGATCATCACCTGCACCACGCCGTGGATGGTCGTGATGATGCTGGGCTACTGGACGCGGCGCGGCTGGTACGACCCGGAGGCGCTGCAGGTCTTCAACCGTCGTCAGCGCGGCGGCCGTTACTGGTTCGCGCACGGCTGGAACTGGCGGGGCATGACCGCCTGGTGGGTGGCGGCCGTGCTCGGCGTGCTCTTCACCAACATCCCCGGGCAGTTCGTCGGCCCGCTCGGCGACCTGGCGGGCGGTGTCGACATCAGCCTGCCGCTGTCCCTGGTCGTGGCCGCGGTGCTGTTCCTGGCCCTGCTGCGGCTGTTCCCCGAACCCCGGGCGGTATACGGCCCCGAGGGCGCCCGGCTGGCCCGGACCGTCGAGGTACCGGTACCACCGATCACGGGGCCCGGCGCCGAGGGGGCGTTGTCAGACCCCTCGGCTACGTTGCCCGCATGACCGATTTCGTGCTGGTGGCGGGGACATGGCTCGGGGCATGGGCGTGGGACGAGGTGGCGGGCGAGCTGCGCGCGGCCGGGCACGAGGTGCATCCCGTGACCCTGTCGGGCCTCGCCGAGAAGCGGGAGCTGCCGGCGGGGCAGCAGACGCACGTCCGGGACATCGTCGACGAGGTCGAGCGGCTCGATCTGCGGGACGTCGTGCTGGTCGGGCACAGCTACGCGGGTGTCCCGGTCGGGCAGGCGGCCGAGCGGATCAGTGACCGGCTGCGGCGTGTGGTGTTCGTCGACGCGAACGTACCGGTGGACGGGGAGTCGTTCCTGTCGGGCTGGCCGAGCGAAGACGTACGACAGTCGATCGCCGACCACGACGGGTACTGGCCGCCGCTCGGCGCGCAGGAATACACGGGACAGGGGCTGACGGACGAGCAGATCGCCCGGATCGTGAACTCGACCCCGCACCCCGGTGCCACGCTCACCGGCCCGGCCGAGCTCACCCGCCCCCTGGGCGAGCTCCCGGCGACGTACGTCAAGTGCCTGCTCGACGGCGAGGAGCCGATGCCCGTGGTGGCCGAGCTGCTCAGGAGCGAGAGCTGGGAGCTGATCGAGATGGACACCGGCCACTGGCCGATGTTCACCCGGCCGCGCGAACTGGCACGCGTCCTGCACGAGTCGACTGCCCGGCCCTGACCGCTCCCGCCTTGCCTACCGGTCGGTATGGTCGGCGTACTGCGCGTTCTCAGCGACGAGAGGCGGGACGGACGTCATGGCGAAGCACTGGGCGGACTTCCAGTACGAGATCTATCTCAACGGGATGACGGGTGCCGTGCCGCGCCTGCCCACCGATCTGACCCGGCTGGAGGAGCTGACCGAACAGCGGCTCGGGCCGGGCCCGGTCGGCTATGTGGCGGGCAGCGCGGGGAACGGCAGCACCGCCCGCGCCAACCGGGCGGCCCTGGAGCGTCGGCGGATCGTGCCGCGCATGCTGCGGGACGTGCAGAGCCGGGATCTGTCGGTGGAGGTGCTGGGCCGCGCCCTGCCCGCCCCGCTGGCGCTGGCCCCGGTCGGCGTGCTGTCGATCATGCACCCGGAGGCGGAACCCGCCGCGGCCCGGGCCGCCGCCGCGCAGGGGGTGCCGTACATCCTGTCGTCCGCGTCGAGCACCCCCATGGAGCAGGTCGCCGAGGCGATGGGCGACGCCGAGCGGTGGTTCCAGCTCTACTGGCCCAAGGACCCGGAGGTGGCCCGCAGTTTCCTCGGCCGCGCTAAGGCGTCCGGGTTCAGCGTGCTCGTCGTCACCCTGGACACCCCGCTGCTGTCGTGGCGGCCCCGCGACCTGGACCAGGCGTATCTGCCCTTCCTCCACGGCGTCGGCACGGCCAACTACTTCTCGGACCCGGCCTTCCGGGCCGGTCTGGCCAAGCCGGTGCACGAGGATCCGAACGCGGCCGTGATGCACTTCGTCGGAATGTTCTCCGATCCGGCCAAGTCCTGGCCGGACCTGGCGTTCCTGCGGGAGAACTGGGACGGACCGATCGTCCTCAAGGGCGTCCTGCACCCGGACGACGCCCGGCTGGCCGCGGAGGCGGGCATGGACGGCGTGGTCGTCTCCAACCACGGCGGCCGCCAGGTGGCCGGGTCCGTGGCCGCCGCCGACGCGCTGCCCCGGGTCGTGGACGCGGTCGGCGACCGGATCACCGTCCTCTTCGACAGCGGCGTCCGCACCGGCGACGACATCTTCAAGGCCCTCGCCCTGGGCGCGCGGGCGGTGCTCGTCGGACGCCCGTACGTCTACGGTCTCGGCCTCGACGGGCAGCCCGGCGTCGAACACGTCATCCGCTGCCTGCTGGCCGAACTCGACCTCACCCTGGCCCTGTCGGGCCACGCCACGCCTGCGACGGTCTCCCCGGCCGACGTGACGACGCAGCCGGGCTGAGGCGTGGGCGAGGCCGAGTTCACCGCGCGGCCGTTCAGCCCTTCGGCGCTGTCACCTGTCGCGCCGTCGGGATCTCCTCCTCCGCGATCGACAGGGAACCCGCCGCCGTGGGCACGGGCTCCGGCTGCCAGCGCTGTTCCTCGGACCGGTCGCGGACCTTGACGACGATGTCGGCCTCCGGGTCGTCGTTGGTGGAGGTGAGGGCGAGCTGCTCGTCCCAGCGGGGCAGCAACTCCCCTTGCACGGTGAGGTCGTAGCGCACGTCCTCGCCGCGCTCGGCGTACTCCTCGGCGCAGGTGCCGAGGACGACGACGCCGGCGTCCTTGTGCGAGTCCAGGCACAGCCCGGGATCGGCGATGCTGCGCAGCAGCCCGTCGTTCTCGTAGGTCCACTGCTGGGTCCACGCCGTCGAGCACGAGGCCAGTTTCGCCCCCGAGCCCTCCTTCGGCAGGTCCCGGATGTCGAGGCACAGGTCGGCGCCCGCGTTGCGCAGCCGCGTCACGCCCGGTGCCGTGGGCAGCCCGGCCGTGTCCGGCGGGGTCACGGAACCGCCGCCCTTGCCGCCGGCGGCGCTGTTGGAACCGGCCGGGTCGGCCTGGCCGCCGTCGTAGGAGGACGCGCTGATGATGAGTACCGTCGCCAGCACCCCGGCCGACACCGCGCCGACGCCCGAGAGCAGCGCCCGGGAGGAGCGCAGCGCGTCCGGGATCCGCACGCCCGGGATCCGGCGGGCGGGCAGGGGGATCCTGGACAGCAGACGGTGGCGCGCGTTCGCGGACCGCCCGCCGCCGCGTCGGCCGCCGCGACCGCTCCGGGTGCCGTGCGAGGCCCGGCCCGGACGCGAGTCGAGGTAGCGGCGCGCGCCCCAGCCGAGCACCGCTTCGGCGATGAGCGGGCCGAGAGCGCCCTCGAAATGGCTCAGTTGCTCGGCCGCGTTCCGGCAGTAGCGGCACTGAGCCAGATGCTCCTGGACGTCCGGAAGCAGAGCGCCGCCCCGGCGGATCGGGACGTCCAGGAGGCGGTTGTAGAACCGGCAATCATGGGTGGGCGCGAGTTCCCGATGGGCATGTACACAACCCTCGCGGAATTTGTCACGCGCCTGTTCGAGAGCGGCCGACGCGATGTCGGCATCCATGCCCAGCAGGCCGGCGGGGACGCTTAAAGGATCTGCCTCGACCTCGACATGCCAGAGCAAACAGCGCGCGGCGGAGGGAAGTGCCTGGAATGCCCGCTCCGCGAGTGCCCGATTATCGGGCGTCATGGACGTCGCCGCGCGCAGCCCCCGCCCTCCCGCCGGTTTCTGCAGCGCCGGCAGAACGGCGGATATTCGATCGTCGCCCGACCACTCCCGGATCGTGTCGCGCACGGTCACCAGAAGGACCGGGCGCAGCGCGACGGCCGAGTCGCCGAAGGCGACGCGGTTGAGGGTCCGGTGGAAGGCGGTCCCGGTCACCATGGCGGCGACCTGCGCCGACGAGGCGAGACAGATGACCGCGTAGTCGTGCACCGGCTGCCAGTGCCGTGCCATCAGCAGCGCGACGGAATGGGCGGCGACCTCGCCCTCCGGGCTGCCTCTCAGCGGGGCGGCGAGTGCTTCATCGGATTCCCCGGGATCCCCGCCGGGCGGGGGATACGGAGGACGAGGGGGGTGGGGGGTGGGCACTGAGATGGTTCCTTCCCACGCGCAGGTGACACACAGAAGTCCTGCCGCCGAAAAAGGAGCCCGGTGGGTGCGAACCTTTTCTGGCGCGGCGCGGGAGGTGCGAATTCACCGGCGGTGAATCGGACCCGGTTCACAAATCACGTGCGACACCCGGCCATTCCCCCCGCACGTGTGTTTCACTCTTGCACAACCCCCACACGGCCAACAAGGCGCCCGTGCAACATCCGGCCCATTGACAGAAAGTCAGAAACGGGAACGCGCGTACGCTGCTCGCACCCGTTTTCGACATTTCCGTGCGCGCTGTGTGAATCGGGTCAGATCTGCCAGGACCGCAGCCGGTCCGCCGCACCGTAGACATCGGTCGTGTGCGACATCAGATCGCGGGCGAGATCGACGAGGGCGCCGTAGGGCGGGTCGATGCCGACGCCGCTGACGAACATGTACGCCACGGCCGTCGCACAGGCGAAGCGGGCGTTGGCCGCGGGCAGCGGCCGGAGCACGGCGATGGTGTGCAGCAGCGCGGCGGCCCGCCAGGCCGGGTCGGAGTCCACCCCGAGGCGCGGCGGGTCGACCCGGTGCCGGGCGACGGCGGCGACCAGCGCGGAGAAGTCGTTCACGGTGGGCTGGTCCGGCAGGACCTCCTCGTGACGCTGCAGCAGCCAGGGCACGTCGATATGGATGACGGGTGCCATCGGTCAGGCGGCCCGCCCCTCGTCCTTCGCGGGCGGTTCGTCGTCCGGGAAGGCCGCGGCGAACTCGTCGGCGTGGGTCGCGAAGAACCTGCGGAAGGCCTCCGCGCCCTCCTGGAGCGCCCGGTGGCGCGCTATGTCGGCCGCGGCCGCCTCCCGCACGAGCGCCTTCATCGACGTACCGCGCTCCTTGGCGATCTGCCGCAGGTCCTCAAGCTCGCGGTCGCTGAACTCCACGTTGAGAGCTGGCATGCCCTCAAGGTACCGCTCGGGTACTGACTCGTAAATATCCCCAGGTCAGAGAGGAATCAGACGGTACCGTGCGGCGGCGCGACCCCGGCGATGTCACATTCCGGGCCCCTGCCCCGGTCCCAGTGGTGAACGCCTTACTGGGAGGTCCACGCATGACCGAGATCACCGCACCCGGCACCGACGCCCCGGCCGACGAGGCGACCGGGGTGTTCGTCGACCATCGCGAGCTGCTGTTCGGCATCGTCTACAACGTGCTCGGCAGTGTCGCCGACACCGAGGACGTCCTGCAGGAGACCTGGCTGTCCTTCACGGCCCGGGGCGGCGGCGCTCCCCTGGCGGGCGTCGACAACCCCCGCGCCTATCTCGTGCGGGCGGCGGTCAACCACGCGCTGCGCCGCCGTGCCGCGATCAGCCGCAGGCGGGAGACCTATGTCGGCCAGTGGCTGCCCGAGCCGCTGGTCGCCGAGGACGAGGCCGGCACCGCCGACGGGCCCGCCCTGCGCGCCGAGTCGGTGTCGCTGGCGATGCTGGTCGTCCTGGAGTCGCTGACCCCGCTGGAGAGGGCCGTGTTCGTCCTGGGCGAGGTGTTCGGCTACCCGCACGCCGAGATCGCGGAGGTCATCGACCGCTCCCCCGCCGCCGTACGGCAGTTGGCGCACCGGGCCCGGGAGCATGTGCGGGCGCGGCGGCCGCGGTACGAGGCGCGTCCGCGGGTGCGACGGGAGGCGACCGAGCGGTTCGTGCGGGCGGCGCTCGGCGGCGACATCGCCGAGCTGATGGAGGTTCTCGCGCCGGACGTCACGGCGTGGACGGACGCCGGCGGCAAGCGCAGGCCGGCGAGCCTGCGCCCGGTGCACGGCCGGGACAAGGTGGCCCGCCTGCTCACGTCCGGGCGCGGCGGCCCGCGCGATCCCGTCTGGCGCTATCGCCGCGTCAACGGCGACGACGCCGCCGTGCTGTTCGACGGGAACGCCCCGTTCGCCGTCCTGGTGCTGGACCTCACCCCGGAGGGCGACCGGGTGTCCGGCATCTATGTCGTGGCCAATCCGGACAAGCTCACCCACCTGATGGAGGGGAAGGCGTGAGGGGCCCGCTCAGGTCCGGGAGCGGCAGAACTCCCGGACGGTCCGGTTGAAGGCCTCCGGGGCCTCGATGTTGCTGAGGTGCCCGACGCCCGGGAGCACGACCAGCGTGGCGTGCGGGATCGCCGCCAGGAACGGGTGGGCGACCTGCTCCACCGGGGAGCGCGAGTCGAGTTCGCCCCAGAGCAGGAGCGTCGGCACCGTGATCCCGGGCAGCAGGTCGCGCTGGTCGGCCTCGGCCATGACGGTGAGCTCGGTCCGCATGGTCTGGGGGCGTGTCTCGGCCGACATCACCGACATCAGGCGTACGGCCTGGGCGGGCGGCTCGCCCGCGAACAGGCCCGGCATGGTCGGCGCGAAGTCCTCGGCCGGGACCGCCAGCACCCGCTCGGCCCCCTCGACCCGCGCCCGCACCTCCGCCGGGGGCAGTGATCCCTTCCAACCGGCGTAGGTGTCGACGAGGAGCAGCGTCCTGACGAGATCGGAGTGGTGCCGGTAGAACTCCAGGACGATGGTCCCGCCCCAGGCCAGGCCCAGGACATGGGCCGGTCCGAGCCCCACGTCCTTGACGACCGCCGCCAGACAGCGGGCGTAGTCGGCCAGGGTGAAGGAGGGCGGTACGTCGGAGGAGCGGCCGGCTCCCGGTTCGTCCCAGGCGACCACGGTGAAGGCGTCGGCCAGGTCGGCGATCTGGCCGCGCCAGACGCGGGCGTCCGCGGTGGCGCCGTGCACCAGTACCAGGGGCGGGCCCGAGCCCACCCGGTCGTAGGCGACCTCGACGCCGTCTACTCGCACCGCGTGCATGTGACCAGGCTACGCGCGGGTGCCGGGGGCGTCCTGTCGGCGGACTCCCCCGGCACCGGGCAGCTCCCTACCCCTGGTCCGCCACGAAGGCGGCCATCCGGGTCAGGGCGGCGTTCCAGTTGATCGTGTGCTCGTTGGTCGACCAGGACTGGATGTCGTCGATGTAGCAGAACTGTCCGACGCAGCCCTGGAGTTTGCTCTGTGCGTAGGGGTCCTGGATGCTCGAGTTCGGCCCGCCGGCGAGGGTGCCGCGCGGTGGGTTGGGCAGGCCGGGGTCGAGCTGGCGGGCGTACCAGCGGCTGTGCTGGTTCTGGGCGCTGACCTCGCCGTAGCCGGTGACGTAGGAGAGGTTCAGCGCGTTGCGGCCGAGGATGTAGTCCATGCTCTGCAGCGCTCCGTCGCGGTACTTCGAGGCGCCGGTGATGTCGTACGCGGTGGCGAGGACGACGGCGTTGTTGAGGACCTGGTGGCTGGAGCCCCAGTCGTACTTGTTGCCGTCGGGCGCGTAGGGCATGCCGTAGGGGTGGTCCTTCAGGGTGGCCAGGTAGCGGTCGGCGCCCTTGACGACGGACTCACGGACCTTGTCCCGGCCGGGCAGCCTGCTCGGCACCGTCGCGAGGTCGAGTCGGCCCGCCGCCCCGGTGCGGGCCCAGTCGAAGCCGAGGGGCTTGAAGAGGTCGGCCGTGTGGACCGGGGACTTCAGGACGTACTCCTCGAACTGCTTCTCCCCCGTGCTGAGATACAGCTCGGCCGCCGCCCAGTAGAAGTCGTCGGTGACGTCGCTGTCGGGGTAGGCGCCGCCGCCGACGCCGTCGCTCTCGGAGGCGTAGCGGTCGGGGTGGGCGAGCGCCGCCGACCAGGCCGTGCGGGCGGCCGCCAGGGCCTTGTCTGCGAACGCCTTGTCGTAGGACCGGTACAGGCGGGCCGCCTGCGCGGCCGTGGCCGCCAGGTTCAGGGTGGCCGCGGTGGACGGCGGGTGCAGTTCGCGCTTCTGCGGGTCGTCGCTCGGCAGCAGCGGCAGCCCGGTCCACTGCTCGTCGTGCATCTTGTGGTGGGCCATGCCGGCCAGCGGCTTACCGGCGGGCACCTGCATCTTCAGCAGGAACTCCAGCTCCCAGCGGGCCTCGTCGAGGATGTCCGGGACCTTGTTGCCGCTCTCGGGGATGGCGAGCGTGCCGTCGCCGAGCTTGCCGGCGTCGCCGGTGCGGGCGTGGAGCGCGCGTTCGTGGGTGCTCAGCAACTCCCAGGTGGAGATGCCGCCGTTGACGACGTACTTGCCGTGGTCGCCGGCGTCGTACCAGCCGCCGCTGACGTCGAGGCTGTAGTCGCACACGCCCGGCTGGCACGGCACGGCGGTGTCGCCCTGGTTGGGTGCCACGCCCACGTGACCGGCCCGGCGGCCGTACCCGGGCCGCAGGTCCTCGCGGATCTCGATGCCGCTGCGCTGGGTGTAGTAGTACTTCGCCGAGTCGAGGCGGAGCCGCTCCCAGACGCTCGCGTCGACGTCGAAGGGACGGCTGGTCTCGCCGTCGGCGACCAGGGTGAAGCCGGTGCCCTTCGTGCGGTACGCGCCGAAGTCGATCGAGTGGACGTTCTGCCCGGAGGAGGCGTCGACCCCGCGCGGCACGGTCGTGCCCCGGGCGACCGCGGTGCCGCGGGCGTTCCTCAGCTCCCAGGGCAGCTTCGCCGTGGCGTCGGTGACCAGGGTGGCGTTCTTCGGCCCGGCGGGCAGATAGGCGACCTGGTTGACGCGGACCCGGGGGCCGGTGTCGGGCTCGTACGGCTCCGGCGCGACGCCGCCCAGCAGCGAGACGTCGTCCATGCAGAAGCGCCAGGCGTCCGCGCTGCCGCCGAGCTGGAAGCCGACCTGCGCCTGGGCCATGTCGACGGGCGAGGTGAAGGTGTAGGAGTAGCGGTCGCCGGAGACGCTGAGCTGCGGTGTCACCTCGTAGTAGGTGTCGTACGGGGACACCGACAGGCCCACGATCGCCCGCACCACGTGCCCGGCGGGCGTGCCGGTCGCGCTGAAGGAGAAGCGGTACGACTCCCCCTTCACGAGGGTGATGTCGTTCTGCCCGACGGCGGCGTCCCAGCGGTTGGTGGTGCCGCCGGGTACGTCGGCGCAGAGCCGGCCGTCGGACAGGCCCCCGGTGACGTTGCTGGTCGTCCACCATGGGGCGGTGGTGGTGTCGAAGGCGCCGTTCTTGACCTGTTCGACCTCTTCGGCCCCGGCCGGTGCGGAGGGCAGCGCGGTGAGCGCGGTCGCCAGGAGGGCCGTCAGGGACAGCAGGGCGGTTCTGCGTCGTTTCACGTCCGGGCTCCTCTGGAGAGGGGCGGGTGACGCTCGCCATGGGAGCGCTCCCAGATACGGATGCCCGCCATGGTTGTGGCTGATGTGACACTCCGTCAACGGTCCGGACGGGACTGGCTGTCCGTCACCCGTCCGGACCAGTGCGGACTAGACGGTGTCCAGCCTGCTGATGCGTATCGCGCCCCGCGTCTCGTCGGGGTGGCCGCTCGTCAGGGTGAGCCGGATCCGGGTGCCGCGGACGGACTCGAAGGTGATCACCGTGGGGGCGTCGGAGGCGGTGGCCCAGTCGATCGCGGTGTCCCGGGCGGCCCGCCAGGCCCGGCCGTCCCACACCGCCACCGCGATGGCCGCGGGCAGGCTGTGGGTGGCGTCCACCGTGAAGGAGACGTCCACCCGGTCGAAGCCGCGGGTGCGCCCGTGGTCGACCGAGACCCAGTCCTCGCCGCGGGCCCCGTCGAAGGCGGGCAGCAGGGCCGTGGCCTGCTTGGAGAAGCCGTTGGACCAGCCCGTGGCCGGATCGCCGTCGAGCATGGCGGCGGGCAGGGTGTCCGGGCGGCCCGAGTAACTGGCGTCCGCGTGCGGGTGGTCCAGGGGAGCCGGATGCTCCGGCTCGAAGGCGGGCGGGGTCGTCTCGGCCCGGTCCCGGGCCGGGGTGGCGCGTACCATCGCCGTGCCGGTGCGCAGGCCGTCGGCGCGGGCGGTCACCTTCACCGTGCCCGTCCGCGTGCCGGAGCGGACGATGGCGAGGGCCTTGCCGTGGTAGGCGGTGCGGGTGCTCGCCTGGTAGCGCTCGGCGCTCTCCTGGCGGCCGTTGTCGAGCCCGGCCAGGGAGCCGTTCGCCACCTCGAAGGAGAGCAGGTGTTCGGCGCCGGGCACCACCACGCCGCGCCGGTCGACCACCTCGGCGGTCACGAAGACCAGCGAACGGCCGTCCGCGGCGGTGGAATCGCGGTCGGACGTCAGGCGGATCGCGTGCGGCGCGCCGGCGGTGCGCAGCACGTCGGTGGCGACCTTCTTGCCGCCCTGGCGGGCGACGGCCTTCAGCTCCCCCGCTTCGTAGGGCACCTTCCAGGTCAGGTGCAGCTTTCCGGCGCTGCCGTTCGGGCTGGTGTAACTGCCGGGCCAGGGGCCGTCGGTGAAGGTCTTGTCGTCGCCGGTCGCCTCGGTGGTCTCCAGGTACGCGCGGCCGTCGACAGTCTTCTTCGTGTCGAACCGCCGTACGCCCAGCGACTTTCCGTTGAGGAACAGCTCGACGGTGTCGACGTTGGCGTACGCCCAGACTTCGACCGTGTCGCCCTCGGCGTGGTTCCAGGTCATCGGGAGCAGATGGACCATCGGCCGCTCGGTCCACTGGCTCTGAAAGAGGTAGTACATGTCCTTCGGGAAGCCCGCGGTGTCGACCGCGCCGAAGAAGGAGGCCTTGACCGGGAAGACGTCGTACGGCGTGGGCTCGCCGATGTAGTCGATGCCCGACCACAGGAACTGCCCGGTGAACCACTCGCGGTCCCGGTCCTTCTTGTGGCCGTACTCGCCGCTCATGGTCCAGGAGGCGAGGTTGTTGTCGTAGGAGGAGGTCGCGCGCTTGCCCGGCGTGTGGTTCTCGCCGGTGTTGAGGTGCTCGGGCTCCTGATAGGCGCCGCGGGTGGAGGTCTCCGAGGACGACTCCGACTCGAACAGGAACAGCTTGGGATAGCGGGCGTGCAGGGCGTCCACCGACTTGGCGGTGTTGTAGTTGAGGCCGAGGCCGTCGATCTTGGCGAGGATCAGATCGCCGGGAGAGCCCGGGGCGGGCACGCTGCGGTGCCGGTGGGAGCCGATCACGACCGGGCGGGTGGCGTCGTGGGCCTTGATGGCGGCGATGAGCCGGTCGGCCATGGCGAGACCGGCGGTGGAGGTGAACTCGCTGACCTCGTTGCCGATGGACCACATCAGGACGGCGGGAGAGTTGCGGGCGGCCAGGACCATCTCCGCGATGTCCTTGTCGGCCCACTCGTCGAAGAAGCGGCCGTAGTCGTAGCGCGTCTTGGGGCTCTTCCAGCAGTCGAACGCCTCCACCAGCATGACGATGCCGAGTTCCTCGCAGACCTCGATCATCTCCGGGGAGGGCGGGTTGTGGGAGGTGCGGAAGGCGTTGACGCCCATCGACCTCATGATGAGCATCTGACGGCGGACGGCGTCCTTGCTGACGGCGGCGCCCAGGGCGCCCAGGTCGTGGTGGAGGTCGACCCCCTTGAGCTTGTGGTGGGTGGCGTTGAGGAAGAAGCCCTCGTCCGGGTCGAAGCGGAAGGTGCGGAAGCCGAAGGGCGTGCGGTAGGTGTCGGTGGTCCGGCCGCCGACGCGCAGTTCGGTGTGCAGGGTGTAGCGGTGCGGGGCTTCGATGTCCCACAGCTCCGGCTGCCTGACGGTGAGTTCGTGGGTCTCGGTCTTCTCGTCGGTGACGGTGACCGTGGAGGAGGTACGGGCGACCGTGCGGCCCTTCCGGTCGACGATCCGGGAGACGACCTCGACGTCCGCGCCCGCGCCCGACGCGTCGACGACCGTGGTGTCGATCCGTACGACGGCCCGCTCGGCGGAGATCTCGGGGGTGAGGACGCGGGTGCCCCAGCGGGCCACGTGCACCGGCTCGGTGATCACCAGGCGTGCCTCGCGGTAGATGCCGCTGCCCGAGTACCAGCGGCTGCTGGGGAGCCGGTTCTGGACCTTGACCGCGAGCACGTTCTCGGTGCTGCCGTCGGTGTGCACCAGGTCGGTGAGGTCGAAGGCGAAGCCGGTGTACCCGTAGGGGTGGCGGCCGGCCTCCGTGCCGTTGCAGTAGACGTGGGAGTCCATGTAGACGCCGTCGAACTCCACCGAGATCCGCTTCCCCGCCAGGGCGGGCGGCAGGGTGAAGGCGAGGCGGTACCAGCCGAGGCCGCCGGGCAGGAAGCCGGTGCCGCTGGTGGTGCCGTGCTCGGTGGTGGGGGCCTGCTCGATGCTCCAGTCGTGCGGGACGGCGACCTCGCGCCACCCGGAGTCGTCGTGGCCGGGCAGCGCGGCGTCGGCGTAGGCGCCGGTCGGGTCGGTGATGCCGCCCGGGTCGACCAGCGCGAAGCGCCAGCCGTCGCGCAGGGCGACGGTGCTGCGACCGGACCCGCCGCGCGCCTCCTCGGCGGCCCACGCCTGCGGGGAGCCGAGCAGCGCTCCGGCCGCGGGCGCGGCCGCGGAGGCGAGCAGGACCGATCTGCGCGTGACCGACATGACGGCTCTCCCTCATCAATACCCAGAACTACTCACAACTGATCGTGAACAAACAGATTCTGTCGAGGTGTCACACAGGGCCGTCAAGGGTGCGGCAACGTCCTTCTGCCCCAGGCGTCACATCGGCCGGAATCACGCCCCGGCCCCGCACGGCCGGGCGCTGCCGGGGTTACCGGTTCACGACGGGCGCCTACGGACTAGGCTGGAACTCAAGCGACTGCTCTGATCACTGTGAGTGTCCGTATGGAGTGGCGACGATGACCCCGGACGAGCCGTTGGACGAGGGCGTGGCCGCCCGTGTCGTCATCGCCGCCGACGGCACGCTCACCGGGTGGAACGAGGGGGCCCGCCGCCTCCTGGGCCACACGTCCGCCGACGTCGTGGGCCGCCCGGCCGCCGAGCTGCTGGCCGACGACGCCACCGCGCCACCCGCGCCCCACGACGCCCGCTGGAGCGGCATGCTCGCGCTGCGTCACCGCGACGGCCGCACGGTGTCCGTGTGGGTGCTCGCCCACCGCAGACCGCCGGAGGGCGAGGCGTCCGAGTGGTTCGCGGTGTCCCCGCCGGAGGCCGACGACCTGGGGCCGGAGGACGACCCGCTGGTGCGGGCGGCCCTCACCCAGTCGCCCTGCGCCACGATGATCTTCGACGAGGGGCTGCGGCTGCGCGGCGTCAACGAGGCCATGGCGGATCTGCTCGGCATGCCCGCCGACCGTCTGCGGGGTCTGAGACCCACGGACATCGGCAGCCGGCCGCAGAACACCGAGCTCGAGGAGAATCTGCGCCGGGTGCTGAGCACCGGCCACCGGCAGGACATGCAGACGTACATGAAGGCCAGCGGCGAGTCCCGGGGCGCGCACGCCTGGCTGGCCCGGATCGCACCGCTCACCGACCCGTCCGGCCAGGTGCGGGGCGTGTGCGTGACCGCCCACGACTTCAGCGACCAGTACCGGGCGCGGGAGCGGCTGCAACTGGTGAACGAGGCCAGCGTGCGCATCGGCACCACCCTCGACGTCACCCGTACGGCCCAGGAGCTGGCGGACGTGTGCGTGCCGGCGCTCGCCGACTTCGTCAGCGTCGACCTGCTCGACACCCGGGAGCACGGCGGCGAGTCCGCGGGGCCGCCCGTCCCGCCGGTGGGTCTGCGCCGGGCCGCCCACCAGTCGATCAACTCGGGCAGCCCCGAGGCCGTCACCAAGCCGGGGCAGGTCGAGATCTACCCGGATGCCTCCCCGCAGGCCGCCTCGCTGATCGCGGGCCACGCGGTGGTGGCCTCGGGATCGGAGGAGGACCTCGAACGGTGGCTCGCCTGGGATCCGGTCCGCTTCCGCCGGGTCCGCGAGTACGGCATCCACTCCACGATGTCCGTCCCGCTCCAGGCCAGGGGCACCATCCTCGGGGTCGCGGTGTTCACCCGTTTTCGGCGCACCGAGGACTTCACGGACGACGATGTGCTGCTGGCCGAGGAGGTCACGGCCCGGGCCGCCGTCTGCATCGACAACGCGCGCCGCTACTCCCGCGAGCGGGAGACGACCCTCACGCTGCAGCGCAGTCTGCTGCCCCGGCATCTGCCGCGCACCGCCGCGGTGGAGGCGGCCTCCCGCTATCTGCCCGCCACCCGCACCGGTGTGGGCGGCGACTGGTTCGACGTGATCCCGCTGTCCGGGATGCGGGTCGCCATGGTCGTCGGGGACGTCGTCGGCCACGGCATCCAGGCCTCGGCCACCATGGGCCGGCTGCGCACCGCCGTCCGCACCCTCGCCGACATCGATCTGGCCCCCGACGAACTGCTCACCCACCTCGACGACCTGGTCGTCCGGCTGTCCCAGGAGTCCGGCGGCGAAGACGCGGCCGGTACCGGCGAGGTCGGGGCGACCTGCCTCTACGCGGTGTACGACCCGGTGTCGCGGCGCTGCACCCTGGCCCGGGCCGGGCACCCGCAGCCCTTCCTGGTCCCACCGGACGGCCCGGCGCGGCAGCTCGACCTGCCCTCCGGTCCCCCGCTCGGTGTCGGGGGACTGCCGTTCGAGAGCGCCGAGGTGGAGCTGCGGGAGGGCAGTGTCCTGTCGTTCCACACGGACGGGCTCCTCGCGAGCCGCGAACGGGACGTCGACACGAGCCAGCGGATGCTGCGCGAGGCCCTGTCGGCGACCGCCGGCTCGCTGGACGAGGTCTGCGACCGCGTGCTGCAGGCGCTGCTCCCCGCGGGCGGCTCCGCCGACGACGTGGCCCTGCTGCTGGCCCGCACCCGGGGTCTGCCGTCCTCCCAGGTCGCGACCTGGGACATCCCGGCCGACCCGGCGCTGGTGGCCCCCATCCGCAAGCAGGTCGTCGAGCAGCTCGACCGCTGGGGGCTGATCGAGGCCACGTTCACCGCGGAGCTGGTGGTGAGCGAGCTGGTCACCAACGCCATCCGCTACGGAGCCAAGCCCATCCGGCTACGGCTGATCCACGACGCGGACACGCTGATCTGTGAGGTGTCCGACACCAACCACACGGCCCCGCATCTGCGCCGGGCCAAGACCTGGGACGAGGGGGGCCGCGGTCTGCTCCTGGTCGCCCAGCTCACCCAGCGCTGGGGCAGCAGGCACACCGCGGACGGCAAGACGATCTGGGCGGAGCTGACGATGCTCGACGCGATGTGAGCGTTCTTACCGGAGCCTGGTTTCATGGGCGGGCACCGCCTGTAACGCGCTCCGGAGGACCTCGCCCTGAACACCCCGCTCGCCGAAGTCCTGTCCGTGGCGCTGCTGGCCGCGGTGCTCGTCTGGGCCGTCGTCCGTCCCAAGGGGCTGCCCGAGGCCGTACTGGCGGTTCCGGCCGCCGGGCTCGCGGTCGCCGTCGGCGTGATCTCGCCCGCGCACGCGTGGGAGGAGATCCAGCGGCTGGGGCCCGTGGTCGGCTTCCTCGCGGCCGTGCTGGTGCTCGCCCACTTCTGCGACGTGGAGGGACTCTTCAGGGCGTGCGGGGCATGGATGGCCCGCTGGGCGGCGGGGCGTCCCGGGCGGCTGCTGACCGCGGTGTTCGCACTGGCCTCCGTCATCACGGCCGTGCTCAGCCTGGACGCCACGGTCGTCCTGCTGACCCCGGTCGTGCTCGCCACCGCCACCAGGATGGGCGTCGAGGCCCGGCCGCACCTCTACGCGTGCGCGCACCTGTCCAACACCGCGTCCCTGCTGCTGCCGGTCTCCAATCTGACCAACCTCCTCGCCTTCGCGGCGAGCGGGCTGAGCTTCACCCGGTTCACGGCGCTGATGGCGCTGCCCTGGCTGGTCGCGATCGCCGCCGAGTACCTGATCTTCCGGCGGTTCTTCGCCCGGGAACTGGTCGCCCCGCTCCCCGCCGCCGACCCCGAGCGGCCTCCTGAGCTGCCGCTGTTCGCCCTGGTCACGGTGGGCTGCACCCTCGCCGGATTCGTGGTGGCCTCCGCCCTCGGGATCGCACCGGCGTGGGCCGCGCTGGCGGGTGCGCTGGTGCTGGCCGGGCGGGCGCTGCTGCGGCGGCGCGCCACCCCGCTGACGGTGGTGCGCTCCGCCGCCCCGGCCTTCCTGGCGTTCGTCCTCGCGCTCGGCGTCGTCGTTCGCGCGGTCGTCGACAACGGCCTCGCCGACGCCCTCCACCGTGTGCTGCCCGACGGCTCGGGCCTGCTCGCGCTGCTGGGCGTGGCCGCGCTGGCCGCCGTCCTGGCGAACCTCATCAACAACCTGCCCGCGGTGCTGGTGCTGCTGCCGCTGACCGCCGGGGCCGGTCCCGGAGCCGTGCTGGCGGTGCTGCTCGGCGTGAACATCGGCCCCAATCTGACCTACGCCGGTTCGCTGGCGACCCTGCTGTGGCGGCGGATCGTGCAGCGGCACGGGCACCGCGTCGAGCTCGGGGAGTTCACCCGGCTCGGGCTGCTCGCGGTGCCCGCCGCGCTGGTGCCGGCCGTGGTGGCGCTGTGGCTGTCGCTGGCGGTCGTCGGGGGCTGAGTCGCGCCCGGTCAGCGACCGCGACCGCCGTAGCCGTAGCCGTAGCCGTAGCCGTAGCCGTAGCCGTAGCCGTAGCCAGGGTGGCCGTATCCGTAGCCGTGGCCGGGGTAGCCGTCGTCGCCGTCTCCTGAGCAGTGGTAGCCGTGGTAGTGGCACGTGGTGCTGGGCGAGGGGCTCGGGGACTCCGGCCGGGACGTCGACGGAGCGGCGGTCGGGGTGGGGGCCGGTTCGGGTGTCCTGGACGGTGTCGGGGTGGGGGTCGGTGTGGGCGCGGCCGTCGGCACCGGCGCGGCGGCCTCCCAGTTGACGACCTCCATCTGGAGGTCGGTCTTGGAGGTGTCGATCACCCAGCGCTGGACCTCGTCGTCCGCCCGGGTCTTGAGGACCAGGGACCCCGAGCCGTCGGTCGCGGCCGGGGCGAGGGCGAGCTCCTGGTCCCGGCGGGGCACCAGGGCGCCCTGGAGGACGAAGTCGTAACTGATGTCCTTGATGTCGGGCCGGGACGGGCCCGTGCAGGGGGCCAGCCGCACCGAGTAGCCGAGCCGGGAGTCCAGGCACAGGTCGGGGTCGGCGCCGTTGCGCAGCAGCCCGTCGGTCTCGTACGTCCACTGCTGGGCGGGGGCGGAGGAGCAGGTGGTGAGTTCGGCTTCGGCGCCCTCGACGGCCTTCTTGCCGTCGACGCCGACGCACAGGCCCGAGGCGAGGTTGTGCAGCCGGCCGCGCAGGGCGCCCTTGCGGGCCTCGCCCGCCCCGATCCAGGACGGGTCTCGGGTCGGCTCGCCCGTGCCCGGGTCGGCCGCCTCGGAGGACTGGTCCGCGCCGGCCGGCGGGGCCGTGTCGCCGGAGTCGCCGATGGACCACAGGACCAGCGGGAGGACGACCAGGCCGCTGACGGTCAGGATGCCCACGGTGAGGTTGCGGCGGCGGGCGGCACGGCGGGCCGCCTTGTGGGCGGATCTTCGGGAGGCGGTGCGGGGGCCCACGGCGTCCGGGCCGGGGACCGTTCCACCGGCCGGCGCCGGCGCGTCGGGCGGGGTGGTGGGGAATACCTCATGGGCGTGGGCCAAGGCCTGCGCCAGAGCCCGCGTCCGGTCCTGCGCCGGGTCCCGTGACTGGTCCTGCGTCTGGACCGGGCCCCGCGGTGGGGCCTGCGCTTCCCTTTCGGCTGCGGGGGCGGGTGGCGCGGTCACCGGGTCGGCGGGGTCGGTGAAGGACTCCCCGATCGCGCCGGCGAGGGCGACGGGGTCCGGGAAGGCCGCACGCGCGGCACCGGCCGGTTCCGTGCCGGCCGTCTCCTCGGGTGCGGCGCTCTCCGGGGAGGCCTGGGCGGCACCGCTCGCCGCACTCTCGGCGTACTCCTGACCGCCCCAGCCGAGCACCGCCTCCGCCAGGGCGACGCCGAGCCCGTGGTTGAACCGGTCGAGCTGGTCCGCGGCGGCGCTGCAGTGCCCGCATCCCTCGATATGCGCGCGTAGATCGGGGTCGAGGTCGAGGGCGCCCCTTCGATACGTGACGTCGAGCAGACGCAGATAGCGCCGGCATTCCTCGTCGGGGGCGGTTTCGCGGTGGACCTGGAGGCACTCCTCGCGCATCCGGTCGCGGGCCCGGGCCAGTTCGACCCGCGCGCCCTCCTCGTCCAGGCCGAGCAGCCCGCCGGGAGCCGTGAGCGGTTCGGCCTCGACCTCGACGTGCCACAGCAGGCAGCGGGCCGACTGGGGCAACCGCTGGAAGGCCCCGGACAGCAGGCGACGGTGTCGCTGCGGCAGCAGCCGGGCGGCCGGGCGCTCCCCGTCACCGGCCTCGGACAGCAGATCCGGGTGGAGCATGTCGCGTCGGTGGTCTCCGGCCCACTCGGCCGCGATCCGCCGCACGGTGACGAGCAGTTGGGGCCGCCAGGCGGATGTCGGACCGTTCTGGCGCAGGCTCTCGCCGAAGAGCCGGGTGAAGGCGGCCGTGGTGAGCATTCCGGCGAAATGCGGACCGGCGGTGCACAGCCGGGCGTAGGCGAAAGCCGCCTCCCAGTGCCGGTCCAGCAACTCGCCGACGGGATGGAGCGCGGGCGTCGCACCCGTCCACTTCCTGAGCTCGGCGCTCAGTTGCTCGTCCGTCGGGCCGAACCTGCGGGCCGGGGCCGGGGAATTCGACGGACTTGCGTCGTTCACGGCTGCATTCCTCTCAAGGACATGCGGAATAAAGTCCATACCAAGGGGTATGCCGGCACGGCGGCCTCGCGCATACGAAAGAACGGCGCGCTGTCCGCACGCCGACAGGGCACACCTTTGCACAGCTCAGCGACAGGGAACAAGGCATCTCACGGTTTCGTGCATTGCGTAGACGCCCAGGGCTTTTTGACAAAATGTCAATCAGCCGCCCGAAAGGGATTTCCGGTCTGCTCCGCCCGACATTTATGGCAGGTATTCGCCCGGTTCCCCTCGCCGTCCGGAAACGGCTGGGCCGGACGGGTCGCCGTACTTCGTCCGGTACGCGCCGGGCGGTATCCCGTAGCGCTCGCGGAAGACGCGGTTGAAGTGGAAGGGGCTGGCGAACCCCGAGGCCGCGGCCACCCGTTCCACGGGCAGGTCGGTGCCCTCCAGCAGCCGCGCGGCGTGCCGCAGCCGGGCCTCGCGCAGGGCGCGCATGGGCGACTGGCCGAGCTGTCGGCTGAACAGATGGGCGAAGCGGGACGGCGACAGGGCCACGTCCTCGGCGAGCGAGCGGACGGTGTGCGGGGCGCCCGGGTCGGCGGCGATCAGCTCCTCGGCCCGGCGGATCCGGGCGTCGAGGCCGGAGCGGGGCGCCGTCGGCAGGGCGCCGCCAGTCGTCAGCAGGACGATCTCCTCCAGTGCGCACAGGGCGAGTTCGCGGGCCGCGCTGCCGTGTGCGACGGCGACGGGCCCGTCCGGGGACGCCGGTGCGGGCGGGGTGGGCGGGGCCCCGGTCCCCGTCCAGCGGGCGTCGGTGTGCATCCGCAGGAACGCCGACTCGACGCGGCCGTGCACCCCGGCCGGGGCGGACGCCACCACGTACACCCCGTCGCCGGTGTCGTACGGCCGCAGCCACCCGGCCCACGACGGGCGGGCCTGGCAGTGCGCCCACCAGAACCGCCAGTGCCGGGCGCCGGGCTCCACCGCGTAGCCGTGCGGGACACCCGGGGCGAGCGCCACGAGGTCACCCGCGCCGACCGAGGTCTCCACGGCGCCCTGCCGCAGCCGGCCCCGGCCTCCCGTGGTCCAGGTGAACAGCCAGCTCGCGGAGCCGCGCGGACGGTTGACGGCGTAGCCGGGCGGCTGGTCGAAGTGGCCGAGCACGACCAGTCCGGGCGGCGGGGCGGGGTCCCCGTCGTTCCCGTTCGCAGCAGTGGTGGGCAATTCGTCAGCACGCACGGGCATCCTCCTCCACGACAGGGCTGCCTAGTGTCGGACCGTGGACACCTGACTAAGGAGTGCGCTCATGACAGTCACGGGCAACGGCGCCGCCGGCGCTTCCATCCTGGACCCCGCCGGGCTCCGGCGGTACCGGGAGGGGTTCGAGGAGGACGGTTTCACCGTCGTGCGCGGGCTCTTCGGGACCGAGGAGATCGAGCTGCTGTGCGGGGAGTTCGCGGCCCTGCGGGCGGCCGGCCCGGTCCCCGGGCACTTCGAGCCGCGTGCGTCCGGGGCGGACGCGGATCCGCTGCGCGTCTGGCCTCGGGTGATGCACCCGCACGAGATCAACGGCCGCGCCCGGGACGTCCTGCTGGACGCCCGGCTGCGCACGGTCCTGGAGGCGCTCCTCGGGGAGGAGGTCCTGGCCGCGCAGAGCATGTTCTACTTCAAGCCGCCGGGCGCCCGGGGCCAGGCGCTGCACCAGGACAACTTCTATCTGCGGGTGGAGCCGGGCACGTGTGTGGCGGCGTGGCTGGCGTGTGACGTGATCGACCGGGAGAACGGCGGGCTGGAGGTCGTGCCGGGCACGCACCGCATGGACGTGTTCTGTCCGGAGGAGGCGGACGAGGGGGTTTCCTTCGCCCGGGAGTATGTTCCACCGCCGCCGGGGCTGGCGCCGGTGCCGGTGGACATGGCGCCGGGGGACGTTCTCTTCTTCAACGGCAGTCTGGTGCACGGGTCGCAGCCGAACCGGTCGGACGAGCGGTTCCGGCGGTCGTTCATCGGGCACTACGTGGGGCGGTCGGCGGAGCGGATCGGTCGGTTCTACCGGACGTTGTCGATGAGCGGGGGGCGGGTGGTTCTGGAGGAGAGCGAGGGGGCGGGGCCCTGCGGGACGGAGTTCTCGTCGCCGCAGGGGCCGCACTGATCGGTTGCGAAGAAGCTCAGTGGCCGGCGATCGGATGTGCCGTGTAGGGACGCTCCAGCTCCTCGAGTTCCTTGTCACTGAGCTGGAGCTCGACTGCTGCCACCGCGTCCTCCAGGTGCCCGGGCTTCGACGCTCCCACGATCGGCGCCGTCACCGTGTTCTGGTGGAGCAGCCAGGCCAGGGCCACCTGGGCGCGCGGGACGCCGCGGTCGGTGGCGATGCGGGTGACGGCCTCGACGATGGTGCGGTCGCCCTCCTGGTAGAGGTTGCTGCCGAAGGTGTCGGTGGCGCTGCGGTCGGTCGTGGTGTCCCAGTCGCGGGTGAGGCGGCCGCGGGCGAGGGGGCTCCAGGGCAGTACGCCGACACCCTGGTCCGCGCAGAGGGGCAGCATCTCGCGCTCCTCCTCGCGGTAGACGAGGTTGTAGTGGTTCTGCATGGAGACGAAGCGGGTCCAGCCGTTCAGCCGGGCGGTGTACTGGGCCTTGGAGAACTGCCAGGCGTACATCGAACTGGCCCCGATGTAGCGGACCTTGCCGGCCTTGACGACGTCGTGCAGCGCCTCCATCGTCTCCTCGACCGGGGTGTGGGGGTCGTAGCGGTGGATCTGGTAGAGGTCGACGTAGTCGGTGCCGAGGCGGGTCAGGCTCTGGTCGAGCTCGGTGATGATCGCCTTGCGGGACAGTCCCCCGCCGTTCGGCCCGGGCCGCATCCGGCCGTGCACCTTCGTCGCGAGCACGATCTCGTCGCGGCGGGCGAAGTCGCGCAGGGCACGGCCGGTGATCTCCTCGCTGGTGCCGTCGGAGTAGACGTTCGCCGTGTCGAAGAAGGTGATCCCCGCCTCGACCGCCTGCCGGATCAGCGGGCGCGAGGCCTCCTCGTCGAGGGTCCACTCGTGACGGCCGCGGTCGGGCAGGCCGTAGGTCATGCACCCCAGACAGATCCGGGAGACGTCCAGGCCCGTCGAACCGAGCTTCACGTACTGCATCGTTGCTGCTCCTGCCTTCGGGAGGGGGGTTCCAGGGGGAGCGTACGTGCTCGTGTGCGCTCGAAGGCAGGGTGCGCCGGACCGGCTGACGGGCCGTCATCGTTGCTGCCCCCAGGTGACCGCACGGCGTGGGAGCGGCGGGGCGGCCGGAGCGCTGCCGCATCCTCGGCGGAGGTGACCGGCGCCCGGCCGGTCCGGGACGTACGGGAGAAGGCGTGGCGGCACGACGGAGGACACTCAGGATCCTGACCGGGGCGGCCGCGGCGTCCCTCGCCCTGGTCTCGACCGCCTGGAGCCGGCCGGCCCCGCCCGGGCACGAGGTCCGGGCCCAGGCTCCGGCGGCCGAGGGACCGGCGACGCTGTGCGCGCCCGCGGGCACCCTGCGCGGCGCGGACGGCGAGCGGGCCGACGTCGGTCTGTGCGCGGGCAGTGGCACCCCGGTGATGGCGGTCTCGGCGCCCGCGAGCTGCGGTCGTCCCGGCACGTCCGTCCGGTACGCCTGTCTGACCTCCGGCACCTGGACGGCGAAACGCCAGGGCAGGACGGTCGCCTCCGGGACGCTGCCCGGTTCGCAGCCGTATCCCGGGCCGGGGACCTACGAGGTCACGGCCACCGTGCACGTCCGCTCCACGCCGAGCGGGGTGGATCTGCGGGGCACGGTCCGGACCACGCTCACCCTGAGCGCGCCGAAGCAGCGGCCCACGCACCGCGTCGAGGTCGACCGGACCGCCCTGCGCCGCGGGGCCACCACCACGCTGACGTACCGGGTGTACCGCGACAGCGAACAGGGCGACGGCAGCGCCCGCTTCGGGCTGATCGGCGAGGAGAGCAAGGGGGTGCGGATCAGCACGGCGGACGCCCGGTGCGTCAACCCCCTCATCGGACGGGCCCCGGCCGAGGACCGGCTGACGTACTCCGTGGACTGTGCGCTGACCGACCTCCAGCCGGGCCGTCCGGCCACCGTGCGGGTCCGGGTCACCCAGGGGTCCTCCTGCTCGTCGGTGGTCTCGAAGCTGGGGTACTGGATGCCGCGCGGTCAGGCGCTGTACACCGGCGGGATGGTGGAGGGTCCCACGGTCGGCTGCCGCTGACCGTCAGCCCTTCTCGATCAGGTCCAGCGCCCGCTCCCAGCCGAACTCCGGCCGCCCGCCGTCCTCGCCCGGCTCTCCGGTGTACGGCTCCCCGAACCGCACGCCCATCCCGCGCAGCCGTTCGAGGCTGCCGCGGTAGGCGGGGTGGGCGGCCAGGGCGTCGGCCACGCACGGCAGGACGGCGATCGGCACACCGAGCCCCGCGACCTCGCACAGGGTGCCCAGCGCGAGGGTGTCGGCGATGCCGGCCGCCCACTTGTTGACGGTGTTGAAGGTGGCGGGCGCGAGGACCAGGGCGTCGGGAGCCGGGAAGGGGCGCGGCTCGCCCGGGGTGCGCCAGGCGGAGCGGATGGGGCGGCCCGTCCGCGCTTCGACGGCCGCCGTGTCGAAGAAGCCGTTCATGGCGACCGGTGTCGCGATGACGCCGACCTCCCAGTTCCGCTCCTGCGCTGCGGTGATCAGTTCGCTGACGTCCGCGGCGATTCCGGCGGCGCAGACGACGACGTAGAGGAAGGGCTTGCGGGCGGCCTGTTCGGTCATCCCGGAAACCCTAGCGACTCCCCCGGATCACCGGACGGGGAAGGTGTGACCGCGTTCCCGCTCAGGCCGGGGGCCGAGGATGCGGCGCTCCTTCTCCTCGATCCGTACGTCGTTGATGCTCGCCTCGCGGCGGGTCATCAGCCCGTGCTCGTCGAACTCCCACAGTTCGTTGCCGTAGGAGCGCCAGCACTGCCCCTCGGTGTCCCGGCACTCGTACTGGAAGCGGACGGCGATGCGGTTGCCGTCGAAGGCCCAGAGGTCCTTGCGCAGGGCGTACTCCCGCTCGCGCTCCCACTTGCGGGTCAGGAACTCGGTGATCTCGGCGCGGCCGGTGACGAAGGTGTCGCGGTTGCGCCAGACGGAGTCCTCCGAGTAGGCGAGGGCGACCTTGTGCGGGTCGCGGGTGTTCCAAGCGTCCTCGGCGGCCTGGACCTTCCTCGCGGCGCTCTCGCGGGTGAAGGGCGGCAGGGGCGGGCGGTCGGTCATGAATGCTCCCCGGTCACAGCGGAGAACGGGCGTTCTCCGGAGGGCTGCTACGCTAGGAGAACGCTCGTTCTCGCGTCAAGGAGTGGTGGTACATGGACAGCGCGGTGGCCCGGGAGCGGGCGCTGGACGCGGCCGAGGAGCTGTTCTACGGGCAGGGCGTGCGGTCCGTCGGGATGGACGACGTCCGCGGCAGGTCCGGGGTCTCGCTCAAGCGGCTCTACCAGCTCTTCCCGGCGAAGGAGCAGTTGGTGGAGGCGTATCTGGAGCGGCGTGACGCGCGCTGGCGCGGGCAGCTCGCCGAGTACGTCGAGCGGCACGGGGAGCCCCGGGAGCGGATCCTGGCCGTGTTCGACTGGCTCGGCGGCTGGTTCGGCGAGCCGGACTTCCGCGGCTGCGCGTGGATCAACGCCTACGGCGAGCTCGGCGCCACGTCCGCGCGGGTGGCCGGCCAAGTGCGCGCGCACAAGAGGGCGTTCCGGGAGTACCTCGCCTCTCTCGTGGCCGCGGCGGGGCTGCCCGCCGCGCTGGCCGGGCAGCTGTACCTGCTGGCGGAGGGTGCCATGGTCACGGCGGGAGTCACCAGGAGCGCCGAGCCCGCGGCCGAGGCGCGCGAGGCGGCCCGGCTGCTCCTGGGTCCCCTGTGAGGCCGGGCGTCAGCCCACTCTCTCCGAGACGGTGATGGCGCTCACCGGGCAGGCCCGGGCCGCCTCCCGCACCAGCGGGCTGCCGCCGCCGTCCTCCTGTCCGGGCAGCAGGGT
Source organism: Streptomyces sp. CRCS-T-1 (assembly GCF_024442335.1). Classification (NCBI taxonomy): domain Bacteria; kingdom Bacillati; phylum Actinomycetota; class Actinomycetes; order Kitasatosporales; family Streptomycetaceae; genus Streptomyces; species Streptomyces sp. CRCS-T-1. The sequence goes on from NZ_CP101651.1 coordinate 427,693, forward strand.
GCTGTAGCCGTCGTCGTCCTGGGTGAACACCTCCGGGGCGGTCAGGGCGCACTGGCCCGCGCCGATGCAGACGTCCGTGTCGATCTCGATGTCGATGTGCATGTGCGGAAGCCTCTTACCAGGTCACGGGGAGTTCCAGCATCCCCTGGATCGTGTCGCCCGGCTTGAAGGGGATCTCGTCGGCCGGGGCGGCCAGGCGCAGGCCGGGCAGCCGGGCGAAGAGGGTGTGCAGGGCGATCTCCAGTTCGGCGCGGGCGAGGTTCTGGCCGAGGCACTGGTGGATGCCGAAGCCGAACGCCACGTGGTGCCGGGAGGAGCGGTTCCAGTCGAGCGTGTCCGGGTCGGGGTAGACCGTCTCGTCGCGGTTGATGACGGAGGTCGCGAAGACCACGCCCTCGCCCTCGCGAATCGTCGTCCCGGCCACCTCGATGTCCTCGACGGCCAGGCGCAGCATGCCGTCGGCGATCGACAGCATCCGCATCAGCTCCTCGACCGCGGTCGGCAGCAGGCCCGGGTCCGCGCGCAGTTCGGCGAGCCGCTCGGGGTGCCGGAGCAGGGTGAAGGTGCCGAGCGAGATCATGTTGGCGGTCGTCTCGTGGCCCGCGACCAGCAGGATGAGGGCCATGGCGATGAGGCCCTCGCGGTCGAGTACGCCCTCGTCCGGCTGCCGGTGGATGAGGTCGTCCAGCAGACCGGTCCCCCGGTCTTTGCGCTTGCGGTCGATCAGCTCGCCGAAGTACCCCTCCAGCCGGTCGCGGGCGTCCAGCACGTCGGCGGTCTCCGGGCCGCGCAGCAGCCGGCGCGACTGGGTCTCGAAGAAGTCGTGGTCGGCGTACGGGACGCCGAGCAGGGCGCAGATCACCATGGACGGCACGGGCAGCGCGAAGGCGGTCACCAGGTCCGCGGGCGGGCCCTGGGCGATCATCGCGTCGAGCCGCTCGTCGACGATCCGCTGGATCCGTGGCCGGAGTTCGACGGCCCGTTTGAGGGTGAAGTCCCCGACGACCATGCGGCGCTGGGTGCGGTGCTCGGGGTCGTCGACGCCCAGCAGGGCCGTTCTGCGGTTCTGGATCCCGGCGAACCGCTTGGTCGGGGCGGGAAAGCCGGGCCGGTCGCGGTTGGACGACAGGCGTGGGTCGGCCAGGAGGGCGCGGGCGATCGCGTGCCCGCTGACCAGCCAGGCCTCGCGGCCGTCGAAGAGGGTGATGCGGGTGAGGGGGCGCTCGGTGCGCAACGCGTCGTAGGCGGCGGGCGGGTGGTAGGGGCAGGTCCGGCTCTGGGGGAAGGCGACGGGTGCGGTCGTTTCCGTCATGAAGACCTCGCAGACGAGTAGTGCGTCGTGCCGATCATCATTAGATGCCCCGGGCACCTATAGGGCGACGCGAAGTTCGGCCAGATCGGTTGCGGTGGCAACTTGGCCGGGGAATGCCGTCTTCACGTTCGAAAACCGGTTGTCGCTGCGGCGGGGCAGGCCCCAGGATCCAGCCATGTCTACGCTCGATGCCCTTTCGCCGTCACTGCCGCTGTCCGTCGCCGCTTCCGCCGCGCGCCGACAGCAGCGGTCCGGCCGTGGTGAAGGGCCGACGCCGCCGCGGTCATGACGGCCGCGCTCCTCGCGGGGCTGCTCGCCGGGTACGGCATCGCGGTCCCCGTGGGCGCGGTCGGGACGTACCTGGTCTCCCTCACCGCCCGCACGTCCCTGCGTACCGGTGTCTGCGCCGCGCTCGGCGTCGCCACCGCCGACGGGCTGTACGCCCTCGCCGCCACGCTCGGGGGTACGGCCCTGGCCGGCGCGCTGCGGCCGGTGCTCGGGCCGCTGCGCTGGGTCTGTGTCCTGGTGCTGCTCGGGCTGGCGGTGCGGGGCGCGGTCACCGCCCTGCGCGAGTACCGCGGCCACCGGCTCGCCACGCGGACGGCCCCCGCTCCCCCGGGTCCCGCCCGGGCCTACGCGGGGCTGCTCGGCATCACCCTGCTCAACCCCACCACCGTGATCTACTTCGCGGCGCTCGTGCTCGGCTCCCGGGCCACGGGTCCGGCCGGTCCGGTGGAGCAGGGCGTGTTCGTCCTGGCCGCCTTCGCCGCCTCCGCCAGCTGGCAGGTGCTGCTCGCCGGGAGCGGTGCCCTGCTGGGCCGGGCGCTGGCTGGTCACCGGGGGCGGCTGGCGACGGCGCTGGTGGCGAGCGGGGTGATGACGGCTCTGGCCGTGCGAATGGCGGTTTCTCCAGGATGATTCGCGCGTGGACCGGTGTTGAGGGCAGGTATCAGTTACCGGTCGGCCTCTGACACGACGATGGGACGGATTGCCATGCCTCTCGAGGGCGAGTACGAACCCAGCACGACGCAGTGGGTGCGCAAGCAGGTGGAACTGTACGAGAGCTCCGGCGGGACGGAGGGGACGACGCTGCAGGGCACCAAGATGCCGGTCGTCGTCCTGACCTCACGGGGATCCAAGAGCGGCAAGCTCCGCAAGACACCGGTGATGCGGGTCGAGCACGAGGGGCGTTACGCGGCCGTCGCCTCGCTCGGCGGTGCGCCCAAGCACCCGGTCTGGTACTTCAACCTCAAGTCCGACCCGCAGGTGGAACTCCAGGACGGGCCCCGCAAGCAGGACATGACCGCCCGTGAGGTCACCGGCGAGGAGAAGGCCGCGTGGTGGGAGCGGGCCGTGGCGGCGTATCCGGCGTACGCGGACTACCAGAAGAAGACCGACCGGGAGATTCCGGTGTTCGTGCTGGAGCCCGTGGCCGGCGACTGAGGCCAGGACGGGCGGGAAAGAAAATCCGCTCGGGCTGCATGAACCGTGGGCGGCGGGGCACGCGTGGTTCAGGCCCCGCCGCGTTCCCCCGTCGCGGCGGGGCTTTCTGCTGCCTCCCGCGCGCGGCGGTCCGTGACGTCGAGGAAGATCTGGTCCGCCTCGGGCACCGTCCGGGCGATGGAGCGCTTGATGCGCACGGCGACGTCCTCGACGTGCTCGCTGTCCAGGCCGGGCACCAGGTCGACGCGGGCGGCCACGAGGGCCGAGTCGAGGCCCGTCTTCATCGTGAACAGCGCCTCCACACTGTCGATCTCGGGCTGTGCCCGCAGCAGTGCGTGGATCCGCCCGCTCGCCTCCGGGTCGGCCGCCTCGCCGATGAGCTGGTCGCGCGCCTCCCGGCCCAGCCGGTAGGCGACGAAGACCAGCAGCGCGCCGATCGCGAGCGAGGCGGACGCCTCCCACACCACCTGTCCGGTGACCATGTGCAGGGCCATGCCGGCCATGGCCAGCGTGACGCCGAGTACGGCGGTGCCGTCCTCGGCGACGACCGTCCGCAGGGCCGGGTCACGCAGCCCGGCGCGTATGCCGCCCTGCCCGCGCACCTGGTACAGGGCGCGCAACAAGGAGCCGCCCTCCGCGAGGAGGGCGACACCGAGCACGATCAGACCGGCCACATAGCCGCCGAGTTTCTCCTCCGATCCGCTCGCGAGGGCCTCGAAGCCCTGGAAGAAGGAGAAGCAGCCGCCCATGACGAAGATCCCGACCGCCGCGAGGAGCGACCAGAAGAACCGCTCCTTGCCGTAGCCGAAGGGGTGACGCCGGTCGGCGGGACGGCGGCTGCGGCGCAGCGCCGCCAGCAGGAAGACCTCGTTGAGGCTGTCGGCCACCGAGTGGGCCGCCTCCGACAGCAGGGCGGGTGATCCCGCGGCCAGGCCGCCGACGGCCTTGGCCGCGGCGATGACCAGGTTGGCCGCGAGCGCCACCAGCACGGTGACGCGTGTCTTGCGATCACTTCCTTCAGCACTCACCCACGCCGATTGCCCCGGTCGGCGGTGCTCACACCGTGCCGTCGGCGGAAAAAGGGGAACGCGTTCACCAGGGAACACGCACGACCGGCAGGCCACACACCCGACCGGCGGGCCACACGTACGGCAAGGAGGTCACCCCCATGAGCCGCGACGACGGCGACGGCAACAGCGCCTACGGCAGGAGGGCGTTCAAACGGTCCAAGGCCCATTTCGCGGACCGGATCACAAGGGACGGCCGGGACGGCTGGCCGGTGGAGGCGGGCCGCTACCGTCTGGTCGTCAGCCGTGCCTGCCCGTGGGCGAGCCGGTCGCTGGTGTCCCGGCGGCTGCTCGGCCTGGAGGAGGCGCTGTCCCTGGCCGTCGCCGACCCGATCCAGGACGACCGCAGCTGGCGCTTCACGCTGGACGAGGACGGCCGCGACCCGGTCCTCGGCATCCGCTACCTGGGCGAGGCCTACGACCGGCGGGAGACCGGCTACCCCGGCGGGGTCAGCGTGCCGGCGGTCGTGGACGTACCCAGCGGGAAGCTGGTCACCAACGACTACCAGCAGCTCACGCTCGACCTCGCGACCGAATGGAGCGCCCTGCACCGTGAGGGCGCGCCCGATCTGTACCCGGACAAGCTGCGCGACGAGATCGACGAGGTGATGGCGGACGTCTACGAGGACGTCAACAACGGCGTGTACCGGGCGGGCTTCGCCACCGGGCAGGAGGAGTACGAGGCCGCCTGCGCGGGCGTGTTCCGGCGTCTTGAGCTGCTCGCGGGGCGGCTGAGGGGGCAGCGGTATCTCGTCGGCGACACGATCACCGAGGCGGACATCCGGCTGTTCACCACGCTGGTCCGCTTCGACGCGGTGTACCACGGCCACTTCAAGTGCAACCGCTGGAAGCTGACGGAGAACCAGGTGCTGTGGGGGTACGTCCGTGACCTCTACCAGACGCCCGGGTTCGGCGACACCGTCGACTTCGACCACATCAAGCGCCACTACTACCAGGTGCACACGGGCATCAACCCGACCCGTGTGGTGCCGCTGGGCCCGGACCTGTCCGGCTGGCTGACCTCGCACCACCGCGAGGAGCTGGGCGGCAGGCCCTTCGGGGACGGTACGCCGCCGGGGCCGGTCCGCGCCGAGGAGCGGGTCCCGGCCGCGCACACCCCCTGACCACTCCCACCCACCCCCTGAGCGACGAAGGAGATCGACGTGGCCAAGAAGAAGAAGTTGCCCCTCGCCTACCAGCCCCTCGGGTTCGTGCTGGGCTGGTCGAGCGGCTGGCTGTCGGGGCTCGCCTTCCGCAAGACGTGGATGGCGCTCCGGCACGAGGAGGACGCTCCCGACGCGCTGGACCGGGACCGCGGCTGGGGCGAGATCCTGCTGGCCGCCGCGGTCCAGGGCGCCATCTTCGCGGTGGTCCGCAGTGCCGTGGACCGCGCGGGCGCCAAGGCCATCGAGCGTTCGACCGGCGCATGGCCGGCCGACGAGAAGAGCGGCCGGGAATGACAACCGCGCGGCCCCGCCCGTCCGGTACGGCGGGCGGGGCCGCGCTGTGCCCGGGGGTCCGCTCAGCCGTCCACCTTGATCGTCTTCATGGTGAGGTGGGACTCGAGGCGTAGGACGGCGGGCAGTCCGCTGAGTTTGCTCATCATGAAGGCCTCGTAGGCGGCGTGGTCGGCGACGGCGACGCGGAGGAAGTAGTCGGGCCGTCCGTACATCCGCCGGAACTCGACGACCTCCTCGTAGGAGGCCACGGTGGTCTCGAACTCCTCGACGGTCCCGCGGTCCTGGGCGTAGATCTCGACGTCGACGAGCACTTCGAGCGCGCGTCCCACGGCTCCGGGGTCGATGACGGCCCGGTAGCCGGCGATGACGCCGCTCTCCTCCAGGCGCTTGACCCGGCGCAGACAGGGAGGCGGAGTCAGGCCCACCCGCTTGGCGAGTTCGACGTTCGGCAGTCGGCCGTCCTGGCGCAGATGAAACAAAATTTCACGATCGACGGCGTCAAGGTCACTTTCATTACCCATAGGGAGATCATAGGGCCACAATTGGCAACCATATGAGGCGCGAACTTTCCTAAAATGTCGGCATGCGAATAAGCCCTGCGGCGCGGGCCGCTTTCCAGGACTGTGCCTCCGTGGGCCTCGGGATGGTGCCGCTCGGTCTCGCCTTCGGGGCGCTCGTGGTCCAGTCGGGGCTCGACTGGTGGTGGGCCGGGCTGTCCGCGGCGCTGATCTACGGCGGGTCGTTCGAGTTCCTGCTCATCGGCCTGGTCGTGGCCGTCGCGCCCCTGGCGTCCATCGCCCTGGCCGCCTTCCTGGTGCAGGCACGGCACGTCTTCTACGCCCTGGCCTTCCCTCTGCACCGCGTACGGGGCCGGCTCGCCCGGATGTACAGCACCTTCGCGCTCACCGACGAGGCGTACGCGCTGACCGCGGGCGGGCAGGCCCGCGGCTGGTCCAGTTCGCGCATCCTGTGGCTGCAGTTCTTCATGCATCTGTACTGGGCGGGCAGCGCGACCGCCGGGGCCCTGCTGGGCTCCCTGGTCCCGGACGGTGTCACCGGCCTGGACTTCGCGCTGACCGCCCTGTTCGCCGTCCTCGCTCTCGACGCGATCCGTGACCTGCGGGGCGATCTGCCGACCCCGGTGCTCGCCCTGCTCTGCGCGCTGGCCGCCCGCCTGCTCTTCCCCGGGCAGTTCCTGCCGGCCGCCTTCGCCCTGTTCACCGCCGGACTCCTGGCACGCCGGCTCGCCACCCGGAGGGAGCCCGCTCATGTCTGACACCTACGCGGTCGTCGCGGTCCTCGTCACCGCCGCCGTCACCTGGTCCCTGCGCGCCCTGCCGTTCGCCGCGCTGGCCCCGCTGCGGGCCAGCGACACCGTGCGGTACCTCAGCACCCGGATGCCCGCCGGGGTCATGGTGATCCTGGTCGTCTACTGCCTGCGCGATCTGCCGGTCACCGACTCGCGCGCCGTGGCCCCGCTGGCCGCCCTGGCCGTCACCGTCGGCCTGCATCTGTGGCTCCGCAACGCCCTGCTGAGCATCCTCACCGGCACGGCCGTCCATGTGGCCCTGGCCGGCGCGCTCTTCGCCCACTGACGTCCCTCGCCCGAAAGGCACACGCCCCTTGTACACCGACCACTACTACGAGCCGGTCGACACGCACCGCTTCAAGCCCACCGTCCACGCGGGCGGGGCGTGGGACCCGGACGAGCAGCACTTCAGCCCGCTCGCCGGCCTCATCACGCACGCCGTCGACCGGTATCTGGCCACCCGACCGGACACCGGCCTCGCGCTCTCCCGGATCAGCTTCGACATCCTCGGCCGGCTCGCCTTGGACGAGTGCGAGATCCGGGTGGAGAGCCTCCGGCCCGGCCGCACCATCGAACTGCTGGAGGCGGTCGCGCTCATCGCCGGCCGTCCCGTGGTGCGGGCCCGCGCCTGGCTGCTCGCCGACCACGACACCACGGAGGTCGCCGGTGGCGGCGCGGAGGCGCTCCCCTCTCCCGAGGCACTCGCCTTCTGGCCGCTGACCTCCGTGTGGCCCGGCGGATACATCGCCTCCCTGGACGTCCGTCCGCTCGCGCCGCCGCGGCCGGGCCGCACGACGGCCTGGGTCTCCACCCGGCTCGGCCTCGTCGCCGGACAGGCCGTGAGTCCTCTCGCGTCCTACATCGCGCTCGTCGACACCGCCAACGGCATCGCCGTACGCCGGCCGCCCAGCGCCTGGATGTTCCCCAACGTCGACCTCACCCTCCATCTGCACCGCCGGCCGGAAGGCCGCTGGACGGGGCTCGACACCACCGTCGCCTTCGGCCCCACCGGCCAGGGCGTCACCAGCACCGTCCTGCACGACCTCACCGGCCCTGTCGGGCACGCCCAGCAGATCCTCACCGTCCGGCCCCTGCTGCCTTCGACCGGCTGAACGGCCCCGGAAGAAGGCCGCGTTCAGCCCTGCTTGGGTGCCGTCGGCGCGGTGCGGCGCAGGGTGAAGGAGTGGCCCGCCGGGTCGGCGTAGCCGCGTTCCTCCAGGGGGCCCGAGGCGTCCTTGGCCTCCAGGGGGCGGCCGCCGAGGCTGATGACCCGGCGTTCGACCGCGTCGAGATCGTCCACCACGAACTCCAGATGGGCCTGGAGGGAGTTCTCGGGGCGCGGCCAGCTCGGCGGGGTGGCGTTGACGTCCCGGCGCAGGGCGATCCGGAAGCCGTCCGCGCTCCTGATCTCCACCCGGTTGGCCGTCGCGTCCGACTCCTCCCCCTCCAGCAACTCCTTGTAGAACACGGCGAGCTTCTCGGGCTCGGCGCAGTCGAGCACCAGAACACCCGCTTTCACCAGGGCCATGTCTCCTCCGCAGGATTCCGGCCGCGGAGCGTCCTGCCCGGCGGCCTCGTACCTTGCGGATATCCCGGTACGGCCGATTCAGTCGGGCCGTCAACCACCTTCCGTCGCGCATGAGTTCACGACCGGACGGTGTCCGGTGTGACGCCAGGAGGCCGGGGAGGCCCGGCGGGCGGGGCATGCCGGGTGAGGGACGAGGGAGTGTACGCAGCTCAAGCGCTTTCCGCAGTAACCGAGATCACGGCAGTGTCACGGAATGGCTCATTCACGCCATGGGCAGTCTCGTACCGCTTCTCGGTTCAACGTTCGGATCGCGAAGCCGAGTTCGAGTGTGCGGCCGGTCAAGACACCGTCCGCTCGCAGGGGCCGGGGGGCTCTGCGGTCCGTCTCCCGAAAGGAAGCACATGCTTCAGGACGTCCGGTTCGACCTCCCCTTCGACACCCCGGTCAGCCACCCACACGCCTCGGGCGAAGCAGCGCATCTCGGCTCCAGGGGTCGCGCTGGTCGTGCCTCTCGCGGTCGTTCGCAGCAGGAGCCGAAGCCGGTCGCATGAGGCCGGCTGTCCGGCGACGCCGTCGCGAAAAGTACAGACCACAGCTCATGGGGAGACCGGTGTGAAATCTCGAGTCGCAGATGTTGTTCCGAAGGCATCCGCCGACAGCTCGCTCCCGGCGCAGCCAAGCGCCCGGCTCCAGCCCACGGAGGCGGGGAACACCTTGGCCCGCCTCTTGGTGAAACAGATCAAGGGGAGCACGGAGCAGTACCGAAGGTCCCAGAACGCCGCTCAGCAGCGGCTGAACGCATTCGGCTCCCCCCACGCCGGCACGACGCTGCGTGTGGAGGGAGCCCTCCATCTGGCGCGGCCCGCGTTCCTCCCTCCCGACGAGGAGGGCCACGCCAGGTTGAGGCACCTCGACACCAGCCTGCGCCTGATCGAAGCAGCCTTCCCCCAAGTCAGCACCGACATCGAGGTCTGCAGACTGACCTGCACGATGCTGGAAGGGGCCTGGAGGAGCCGGGCACTCACCCCGCCGCGCGAGGAGGAGCAGACAACCGTCTGCTCCTGCCCTCTGTGCCGTCGGCTGCCCACGCCCCCCGCACGCACGCTGGACGACTACCGTTGGCGGCAGAGCGCCGGTCGTCCCCTCACCGTCAAGACCTGGCCGCACCGCCGGGAACTCGACAGCGTGCTGACCGGTGGATGGTCCTGGACCCGGCAGCTGAACGACCTCGAACGAGACCTCGGCCAGCGCCACCGCTTCGAGAACGACATCCTCGTCTTCCACGAATACAAACGTGTGGTCGACACCATCGACACCACGCGTCTCACCCAACACATCGAAGGCCGTCTGGCCGAGAATTTCAGCACCAACAGCGCACGGGCCCTGGTCTCCGGACTCTTCGCGGCCCACAAGCGATCCGTCGACGAGTACTGGCTCCAACAGCACGACGCGGGCAGCGTCACGCTCCCCCAGACCAACCCGCTGAACCAGAGCACCTACTCAGCCCTGCAGATGCTGGACTGCCTGTTCTGGCACGTCGCCCCCGACACCGAACTCTGGCAGGAGGAAAACCTCGCCTCCCTGCTGCTGTGCCGCGCCATCGACGACATGGCCGATGTACGGGCCGACGCCCTCACCGGCGAGATCAGCAACTTCTGGCTCGCCGACATGCCCACCCACACCAAGGCGCTCTACGCCGCCTGCGCGATAGCCGTCGTCAAGTACGGCTGCATGCCCGAGGCCCACAGCCCGATGTGGAACACCTGGCTGATGACCACCACCGTCGTCTGGATGGGGCTCACGGGCCGCCACGCCCTGTGGTTCGACGGCATCACCCAGGGCCTCCCCCCGGCCGAGGAGTGCCCGCTGTGCGACCTGCAGCCCAACCCGTGCACCGGCATCCTCACCGACGGCACCACCCTCACCATCGCCCCGCGGCCCACCGCACCGGCACTGAGCACCCGGGCCGCCGAACTGTCCGCACGCTGTCGAGCCCAATACCCCCGGACATGGCGCCTCTTCGACGCCGAGCTCCATGCCTTCGAAGCACTGCACGGCCCCTGGTACGGCAACACGGACAGCACATGGGAGATCTTGCGCCGCACCTACATCGCCGCCGTGGAGGCGTCCAGCGCCGCACCGTCGCCGGACCGCGCCCGTCAGGTCCAACAGGACTCCGGCGTAGTCGGATCCGAGAGGTTCCACACCCTGCACGACCCTCGGACCGGGAGGGAAGACACCGCGCTGCTCGCCTACATGTTCGGCTGTGCCCACCCGCATTTCCTCTGGAACGCCACGGGATACCGTCCCACGGGCGTCGCGGGCGACTGGCTCGACGGCTGACGCCTCGATGACGACCTGCTGAGCGTGTGAGCGACCGCTTGCACCCACGCACGTTGCCCGGCCGGATTCCGGCCGGGCAACGGTCCGCCGGCGTGGCCTAGACGGCGAACTCGACCGGCAGGCTGTCCAGCCGGGACTCCCACGTGGAGGCCGTCGAGCTGAGTTCTTCCGGTGGTACGGCCAGCCGCAGGTCCGGCAGCCGGTGCAGCAGAACGTCCACGCCGATCTCGATGATGGACTGGCCGATGTTCTGCCCCGGGCACTCGTGCGGTCCGGCGCTGAACGCCAGGTGCGACTGGTTGCCCTGCACGGCGACGGCCGTGTCGGGCCGTACCTCCGGGTCGAGGTTGCCGGCGGCCAGGCCCAGGATGAGCAGTTCTCCCTCCTGGACGTGGTGGCCTCCGAGCTCCATGTCGGCGGTTGCGAACCGGCCCGGCAGCACGGACAGCGGCGGGGCGTCCCACATGACCTCTTCCACCACGGAGGAGACGTTCAGCTCCCCGCTGACCAGACCGGACAGCCGGGCGGTGTCGGTGAGGAGCCGTTGCAGGACCCGGGCCAGCAGATTGCTGGTGGTGGTGTGCGCGGCGATCAGCACCAGGCGCAGATGGCTGACGACCTCGTCGTGGTCGAGGCCGGCCGGGTGCTCCAGCAGGGCCGTGGCGAGGTCGGAGCCCGGCTCGGCCCGCTTGCGCTCGGCGAGTTCCGCGAGGATCTGCATGATCCGCTCGTTGTGCTCGAGGGCGCCCTCACCACCCTTGAAGACCTGGGCGCACGACTCGATCATGCGCAGCCCGTCCGCCGCGGGAAGGCCCAGCATCCTGGTCAGCACGAGCATCGGCAGCTGCTCGGCGTAGTCGGCCACGAGGTCGGTGTGCCCGGCGTCGGCGAACGCGTCGATCTGCTTGTTCGCGAAGTACGTGACGTGCCGCCGGATGCCCCGGGCGGCCGCCGCCTGCAACCCGTCGGTGACGGCGCCGCGCAGCCTGCGGTGCGGTTCGCCGTCCTGGGACACACAGTCGGGGCGCCAGCCGACCATCGGCATGATCGGCGAGGTCTCCTCGATCCGGCCCTCCCGCCAGTCCCGCCAGATCCGCGCGTCCCGGCTGAACTGACGGGGATTGTCGAGCACCCGCCGGCTGTCGCGGTAGCCGAGGACCAGCCAGGCGGGCACGTCGCCTTCGAGGAGAACGGGCGCGACCGAGCCGTGTTCCTTGCGCAGCCGCTCGTAGATGCCCACCGGGTCGGTCGCCGCCTCCGGCCCGTACAGCCGGGCGAGATCGGCCCCGTGATGGGCGACGGGGCAGCCGCTCGGGACCTGGAGGTCGTTTTCGGTCGAGTCGTTCATCGGGGCTCCAGGGCCACGGCCGAGCGTTCCTTCAGGTGGTGGATCAGGGCGACGAGGACGTCCCGGCTGGAGGCCCGGTCGCGGGCGTCGAAGGCCACGACCGGGGTGTGCTCGGGGATGTCCAGGGCGTCCCGGATCTCCTCGACCGGGTAGTTGGTCGAGTCGGGGAAGACGTTCAGGGCGACGACGAAGGGGACCTCCTGCCGCTCCATCTCCTCGATCGCCCGGAAACTGGACTCCAGGCGGCGGGTGTCCACCAGGACGATCGCGCCGAGCGCCCCCTTGAACAGCCCGTTCCACAGGAACCAGAAGCGCTCCTGCCCCGGCGTGCCGAACAGGTACAGCACCAGGCTCTCGTTGATGCCGATCTTGCCGAAGTCCAGGCTGACGGTGGTCTGCGTCTTGTCGGCGACGCCGATGAGACGGTCGACGTCGGCACTGGCCTGGGTGAGGGTCTCCTCGGTGGTGAGCGGCTTGATGTCGCTGACCGACCGGACCATGGTGGTCTTCCCGGTGCCGAACCCGCCGGCGATCATCACCTTCACCGAGCGGGCGTCCCCGCCCGCCCGCCCTCCGGGTTGGTCAAAGCCTTTCAAGTCCACTGAGTACCTCCTCAAGGAGCGCGAGGTCGGGCCCGCGGCCGGCGTCGTGCGCCGGGATGGGGTTACGCGCTTCGACGCGACCTGCGACGAGCAGGTCCGACAGCAGCACTGCGAGAATGTTGAAGGGCAGCCCGAGGTGAGCGCCGAGTTCGGCGACCGACAGCGGGTCGCGGCACCGGCGGAGAATCTCCTCGTGCTCGTGCTGCATGCCCGGTAACGGGGCTGCGCGGGCGACGACGAGCGTCGCCACGTCGAGGCTCGACGCCGAACCGCCCGGTCCGCTGCGTCCGCCCGTGAGGACGTAGTAGCGCTCGAGACCGGACGGGTCCGACGGCCTGCGGGGAGCACTCATCCAGAGTGCTCCTCCAGGCGCGGAGTGGTGCCGAGGAGCTCACCCATCCTGCGGGCCAGGTCTCTCATCTGGTGCCCGAGCAGGCCCTGGTCGAGGCCTTCCCTGGCAAGGACACCGAGGTAGGTCTCCACACCGGCGCGGACCACGAAGAGGTGCCCGCCGTCGACTTCGATCATCGCCAGGCGCAACTGCCCGGCGTACTTGGGGAACTGCTCGGCGACGGGCTGGGCGAGGGCCTGCAGGCCGGCCACCACGGCGGCGAAGCGGTCGACGTCGTCGGGGTCTTCGGCGCCGTAGGAGGTGATGGCCTTGCCGTCACTGGAGGCCACGAGGGCGAAGCGGATCTCCTGGATGCTCTCGACGAGATCGCGGAGCGCCCAGCTCACATCTGTTCCTTGCTGCGTCATGAGGACTAGTCGCTCTCTTCGGTGCGGTGCTCAGTGGACTCGCGTCCGGCGTCGGTGTCGCGGTCGCCGGGCGCGCGGAACGCCTCTTCGGCGTCGCGTCCGGCGGTGGCGAAGGCGGCGAGACCCGAGAACGAGGCGTCCGGCGGGATGGCGGAGACGGTGCTCCGGGCCGTCCGCCCGGCCTCCTTGGGCTCGGCCTCTTCGTTCCGCCTGCTGCGGCGCCGGGGCAGTCCGCCGGGCGTGGTCTCCGCGGCGGCGGCCGGGGCGTCCGGGGCCGGGGCGGTGACCGTCTCGCGGGCCGGGGCCGCCTTGGCCGTACGGATCTCGGGGGCGGCGGGCGCGGCCGGTGCCGCGGCGGCGGGCAGCGGGCTGAAGTACTTGTGCGGAACCACGACCACCACGGAGGTGCCGAGCCACGGGGAGTCCGCGAAGGTGACGCGGATGCCGTAGCGACGGGCGAGGGCACCGACGACGCGCAGACCGATGTTCGCGTCCTCGGTGATGCCGCCGAGTCCCGCTCCGGGGGCGGTGCCCGCGAGAGCGTGCTCGGCCTCGCGCTTCTTCTCCTCGCTCAGGCCCTTGCCGGAGTCCTGGATCTCGATGCCGACGCCGTTGGGCACCTCCTTGCCGGAGATGAGCACCGGCTCGGTGGGCGGCGAGTAGCGGGCCGCGTTGTCGAGGAGGTGGGCGAAGATTAGCGTGAGGTGGTCCACCAGACCGCCGTCGACGCCGAGTTCGGGCAGGTGACGGACCTGGATCCGGTGGAAGTCCTTGATCCGGCCGATGCCGCCGCGCGCCACGCTGAGCAGCCGCTGCGGCTCCTGCCACTGCCGGCCGGGCCGGTCCGAGCCGCCGAGCACACCGATGCTGGCGGCGAGACAGTCGGCGGGGCCGATCTCCTGGTCCAGTTCCATCAGGCCCCGGGCGACGGCCGGCAGCCTGCCGTGCTCGCCCTGCATCTCGTGCAGGCGGCCGCGGAGCTTGCTGGTCAGCACGTGGATGCGGTTGCCGATGCTGATGACGGCCTGCTCGGCGGAGGTGGAGCGGTCGAACTCCGACTCCAGGCCGATCAGGGCGGTGCGCAGCACCTTGCGCAGCTCGGCCTGGAGGTCGGAACTGACCTTGGCGCACTGGTTGAGCGTGGGCAGGACGTCGTCGATGGCGTCGCCGGAGCGCAGCGCCTCCATCGCGGAGGGCAGTTGCTCGTCGGCGAGCCGGGCGACGGCGGCGAGCTGGTGGGAGAGCTGTTCCTGCCAGACCTCGGCCTGGTCGGCGAGCTGGGCCTCGTAGGACGTGGCCTGCTCGGTCAGCCGTTCCTCATAGGCCCGGGAGGTGTCGGAGAGCTGCGTCTCGTACGAGGCGCTCTGGTCGGCCAGGCGCCGCTCGTAGGTCGCGTTCTGCTCGGTGAGCTGGGACTCCAGGGTGGCGCGTTCGGCGGAGAACTTCCGTTCCAGGCCCGCGACGTGCTGCTGCCACTGCTGGTTGTGCTCGGCCTGCGTGGTGCGGAAGGTGTTCTCCGCCTTGTGCAGGTGTGCCCGGGTGCGCAGCAGCAGGCGTACGCACACGGCACTGGCCGCCGTCGCCGCGAGTCCGGCGACGGCCGCGGTTATTCGCTCCGAGCTCATGAACGTGGCGGCAACGGTCCCGCCTCCCAAGCCCAGCGGCATCAACCACCAGCTGTACCAGGCGACAGGGGCCCGCGCCGCCGGTGGCGGAGTGGCGAGTTCCATCTGCATCCTTCGAACAAACACGATCGAACAGGGGGGGTGTGGATCGCACTCATGAGTACGCACCGCGAGTCGACCGGACGCGATCGCGTCAACTCGCAGCGCCGATCGGAACCTTATCGGGTTTAGACCCGAAAGGATCAACCTCGTCACCCTGCGGACGTGAGGGTTCCGTCACGCTCCGACAGAAAGCGAAAGGTCGACAAATATCCACGCCAAGCAGCGGAGTTGACCAGGGACGGCCGCTCGCGACCGGCGGGTGGGGTCAGCGGGCGGTCTGGAAGGTGCGGCGGTAGGCCTGCGGGGAGACCCCGATCGCCGCGTGGAGATGCTGGCGCAGGGAGGCGCCCGTCGCGAAGCCGACCCGGCCCGCGATCTGGTCCACCGTGAGGTCGCTGGACTCCAGCAGGTGCTGGGCCCGGGCCACGCGCTGCTGGATCAGCCAGCGGCCGGGGCTGAGCCCCACCTCGCCCTGGAAACGGCGGGCGAAGGTGCGCCGGCTCATCCGGGCGTGGCCGGCGAGGTCGGTCAGGGTGAGGGGTTCGCCGAGTCGCTCCAGGATCCAGGCGCGGGTGGCCGCGGTGCTCGCGGCGCCCTGCTCGGGGACGGGCTGTTCGATGAACTGGGCCTGGCCGCCGTCCCGGAACGGCGGGACCACGCAGCGGCGGGCGACGCTGTTGGCCAGCAGGCTGCCGTGATCCTTGCGGACCAGGTGCAGGCAGATGTCCACGCCGGAGGCGGCCCCGGCGGAGGTGAGGAAGGGGTGGTCGTCGACGAACAGCACGTCCGGGTCGAGGTCGACCAGCGGGAACATGCTCCGGAACCGGTCGGCGACCTGCCAGTGGGTGGTCGCCCGGCGCCCGTCGAGGAGCCCGGCGGCGGCGAGGACGAAGGCGCCGGTGCAGATGGAGACGATGCGCGTGCCGGGCCGGATCAGCGCGAGGGCGGCGAGGACCTCGCCCGGCACCTCGTCGGTCAGACGGTCCGGCGCGACGGGCGCGATCACCACCGTGCCGGCCGTGGCCAGGACCTCGGGGCCGTGCTCCACGGTGACGCCGAAGTCCGCGTTGGTGCGCACCGGACCGCCGTCGACCGAGCAGGTCAGCACCTCGTAGCGGCCGTCGGCGGCGCCGAGGATCCGGCTGGGGATGCCCAGCTCGAAGGGGTACACCCCGTCCAGGGCCAGGACCACCACTCGTTCACGTCGCATGGCACGATCCTATCGAAGGTTGGCAATCTTGCCATTGGCGAGCGGGGCGCGAACCGGCACGCTTGATCACCATGAGCACACAGAACACGATGCGAGCCATCAGCCAGGACGTCCTCGGCGGTCCCGAGGTCCTCAGGGAGATCGAAGTCGAGCGCCCGGCCCCGGGGCCGAACCAGGTGCTGGTCCGGGTGCGGGCCGCCGGGGTCAATCCGACCGACTGGAAGCACCGCGCGACCGGCGGCTTCCTGGGCGAGGCGCCCTTCGTCCTCGGCTGGGACGTCTCCGGGGTGGTGGAGGCGGTCGGCATCGGCGTCGTGGCCTTCGCGCCCGGTGACGAGGTCTTCGGCATGCTGCCGTATCCCTACGGGCACGGCTCGCACGCGGAGTACGTCATCGCCCCGGTCCGCGCCCTCACGCGCAAGCCGGCCGGCATCGACCACGTCCAGGCGGGCGCGCTGCCGCTGGTCTCGCTCACCGCGTGGCAGGCGCTGGTGGAGCACGCGGACGTGCGGCCCGGGCAGCGGGTGCTGATCCACGCCGCGGCCGGCGGGGTCGGGCATGTGGCGGTGCAGATCGCCAAGGCGCGCGGCGCGTATGTGATCGGCACCGCGAGCGCGGGCAAGCACGAGTTCCTGCGCGGGATCGGCGTGGACGAGACGCTGGACTACCGGGAGACGGACTTCACCGAGGCCGTGAAGGACGTCGACGTCGTCCTGGACACGATCGGCGGCGACAACGCCCTGCGCTCGCTGCGCGTCCTGCGCCCCGGCGGTGTCGTGGTCTCGATCCTCCCGGGCGGCTCGGACGAGTTCTACGAGGAGGCCGAGCGGCTCGGTGTACGGGGGCTCCGCATGCTCGTGGACGCCGACCGCGCCGACATGCGGGCGATCGCGGAACTCGCCGAGGCGGGCAAGCTCCGCGCCACGATCGCGGGCACCTTCCCGCTGGCCGCTGCCGCGGAGGCGCACACGCTGGGCGACACCGGGCGCACCACGGGGAAGCTGGTGCTGGTGAACGACTAGCCGGGCGGGACGGGCCGGCCGGACTCCAGGAGGCCGGCTTCGCCAAGGTCGATGGCAGGCACCCCGCTGTTCTCGGCGGGGGCCGGGCCGAAACGGACAGAGGAGAGAGGGCTCCCCCTCCCCTCCCCACCAGATCGCCACGTGGCGCAGGACACGCTCACGTCAGGATTGCACTTGGGAAGGTCCAGGGAAGTCATAGGGCGCCCATGACCCCATGATTGCCGTGAAGGTGATGACCCGTGACGTCCACTGCGCCTCCCCCCATACCTCGAGCCGCAGGATCGTTTCCGTTCATCGGCCACACTCTGAAAATGCGGGACAACCTCGGCTTCATCGACTCGCTGCGCGAGACACGAGAACCACTGGTCGAGATCGTCCTGCAACCCGGGACACGCACCATCGTGGTCCAGGACCCGGCCCTGATCCACCAGATGCTCAAGGCCCTGGGGCCCAGCCTCGACAAGGGCCGGCTCTACGACAAGCTGGGCCAGCTGCTGGGCGACAGTGTCGTCACCGCCACCGGCCGGAACCACGTACGCAAACGCCGCCAGCTGCAACCAGCGTTCGCCCACACCGAGATCAGCCGGTACGTCGACATCATGCGCGCCGAGGTGACGGCCACGGTCGCCGGCTGGGAGCCCGGGCGAACCCTCGACGTTCGCGAGGCGATGGTCGGGCTCAGCCTGGACATGCTGGCCAAGACGGTGTTCGCCGGCAGCCTCGACGACCGGGTCTTCCGCCGGCTGCGCAGCGACCTGTCGGTGGTGTTGAACGACGTCGGTGTGCGCATCATGCTGCCCGACTGGGCCGAGCGTCTGCCGCTGCCGTTCAACCGCCGCTTCGACCGGGCCCGGGCCGGCGTACGCGCCACCATCAACACCGCCGTCGACGAACTGCAGGCCTCCGGGCACGACACCGGGGACATGCTCTCCATGCTGCTGCGCGCCATCGACGAGGAGACCGGCGAGCCGCTGACCGGGCATCAGATCTGCTCCGAGATCCTCACCCTGGCCGTCGCGGGCACCGAGACCACCGCGTCGGTGCTGTCCTGGGCTCTGTACGAACTCGCCCGCCACCCCGACATCGAGGCCCGGGTCCTGGCCGAGCTGGACGAGGTCCTCGGCGAACGGCCGGTCGCCTTCGACGACGTGCTCCGGCTGCCGTACCTGAACCGGGTCATCACCGAGACCCTGCGGCTGCACCACCCTGGCTGGCTGGTCACCCGCCGCACCACCGAGGAGACTCGGCTCGGCGAGTGGACGCTGCCCGCCGGCACCGAACTGGCCTACTGCCAGCACGCCCTGCACCGCGACCCCGAGCGCTTCCCCGACCCGAACACCTTCGCCCCGGACCGGTGGACCGACCCCGCGCAGGAGCCTCCGCCGGGCGCGTTCCTGCCCTTCGGGGACGGCAAGCACAAGTGCATGGGGGACCGTCTCGCCCTCACCGAGATGGTCACGGCGCTCGCGACGATGCTGCGTTCGGTACGGCTGGAACTCGCCGAGGGCCAGGTCATCCACCAGGTCGCCCGGCTCACCGTACGGCCGCACACCCTGCGGATGACGGTCCACCGCCGGAACCGTCCCCGAGCCGGGGGCGGTCTCTAGGGCCTGTTCCAGGGTAGGTGGAGTCCTGCCGGGCTGCCCGGCTCGGTCGCCGGTGTCAGAACGTCAGCACCGGCTTGATCGTCTTGCCCGACCTCATGTCCTGGACCGCCCGGTCGATGTCCCCGAAGGGATACGTGCTGATCAGGCGGTGCAGCGGCAGGCGGCCCTCCTTCGCCAGGCGGACCAGGGCGGGGATCATGGTCTGGGTCTCGCTGTCGCCGAGGGTGAGGCCGACGATCCGCTTGCCGCCGAGCAGGCCGTTGACGTCGAGGGCGACCTCGGTGCCGAAGGGCGGGGCGCCGACGACGACCAGGGTGCCGCGGGCGGCGAGCGCGTCGACGCCCTGGCGCAGGACGCCGACGTTGCCGGTGGTCTCCACGACACCGTCCGCGCCCTGTCCGCCCGTGAGGGCGGCGAGGGCGTCGGCCAGGTCCTCCCGGCTGGTGTCGACGGTGTCCGTGGCGCCCAGCTCGGTGGCCAGCGACAGGCGTTCGGCGACCCGGTCGACGGCGACGATCCTCGTGGCCGGGGTGAGGGCCGCCGCCATCACGGCCGACAGGCCCACCGCTCCGGCGCCCAGGACGACGACCGTGCTGCCGGTGTCGGGTTTCAGGACGTTCCAGACGGCGCCCACACCGGTCTGTACACCGCAGCCCAGCGGGGCGATGGACTCCAGCGGCACGTCCGGGTCGACCTTGACCAGGCTGCGCTCGTCGGCCAGGGCCCGCTCGGCGAAGGAGGACTGGCCGAAGAAGTGGCCGCCCAGGGCCGCGCCGTCCCGGCTGATGGTGTGCGAACCGTCGGCCCGGCTGCCGCCGAGCAGGTTCAGCGGCAGCCAGGTCGCGCAGTACGCGGGGTGCCCGCCGCGGCAGTTGCGGCAGTCGCCGCAGGAGGTGAAGGAGAGCAGGACGTGGTCGCCGGGCGCGACGCCGGTGACGGCGGGGCCGACGGCCTCGACGACGCCCGCGCCCTCATGGCCGAGGACCCCGGGCAGCGGGAAGGGCAGTCCCCCGCTCGCCACCCCGAGGTCGGTGTGGCACAGACCGGTGGCGACCATGCGGACCAGCGCCTCGTGCGGGCCGGGTTCGTCGAGGACGACATCGGAGAGGGTGAAGGGCGCGCCGCCGGACTCGACGACCGCGGCACGGGTGGTGGTGGGCATCGCAATGGCTCCTTGACGGTGTCTCAGTCGAGCGAGACGACGACGGACTTGACCTTGGTGTAACCGGCGAGGGCCTCGGGCCCGTACTCACGGCCGTAGCCGGAGTCCTTCACACCGCCGAAGGGCACGGCGGGGTCGAGCATCGCCCAGTCGTTGATCCAGACGATCCCGGCCTGGAGCCGGTCGGCGACCCGGTGGGCGCGGGCGAGATGGCTGGTCTGGACGCCCGCGGCCAGGCCGTAGGGCGTGGAGTTGGCGAGGGCGATGGCCTCGTCCTCGTCGTCGAAGGGCTGCACGGTGAGGACGGGGCCGAAGATCTCCTCCTGGATCACGCGGGAGTCGTTCGACAGGTCGGCGATGACGGTGGGCTTGTAGTAGTAGCCGCCGTCGAGGTCGAGCCGTTCGCCGCCGCAGACGACGCGGGCGCCCTCCTTGCGGGCGAGGGCGACGTACTCCTCGACCTTCTTCAGGTGCTTCTCGGCCGCCATCGGGCCGATGACCGTGGCCGGGTCGCGCGGGTCGCCGATGGGCACACCGGGCACGGCCTCGGCGAGGATGCCGAGCAGCGTCGGGTACACCGAGCGGGCCACCAGCAGGCGCGGGCCGCCCATGCAGAACTGGCCGGTGTTGAAGACGAAGCCCTTGATGACCGCCCCGACCGCCTTCTCCAGGTCGGCGTCCTCGAAGACGATGTGGGCCGCGTTCCCGCCCAGCTCCATGGTGACGGGCTTGAGCGCCTCGCCGGCGACGCTCGCCACATGCCGGCCGATCGCGGTGGAGCCGGTGAAGGCGACCTTGTCCACGCCGCGGTGGCGCAGCAGTGCCTCGCCGGCGACCGGGCCGCTGCCGGTCACGACGTTGACCACACCGTCCGGTACGCCCGCCTCTTGGAGCAGCCGGGCCATGTACAGGGCGCTGAGCGGGGTCTCGTCGGCGGGCTTGTGGACGATCGTGTTGCCGGCCGCGAGCGCGGGGGCGAGCTTGGAGCCGGCGAGGATCAGCGGGAAGTTGAACGGGGTGATCGCGGCGACCACGCCGAGCGGCTCGCGCCTGGTGTAGGCGAGGGCGTTCATGGGGGTGTCGCGCAGGGCGCCGTCCTGGCTCTGGGCGAGGTTCGCGAAGTACTCGTAGTCGTTGGCCGCGTTCGTCACGTCGACCGCTCCGCACAGCGAGACGGGCTTGCCCACGTCGAGGCTCTCCAGGGCGGCCAGCTCGTCGGCGTTCTCGCGGATCAGCCGGGCGACGCGGTGCAGCACCCGGCCCCGCTCGCGGCCGCTCAGTCCGGACCAGGCGCCGTCGTCGTAGGCCTCGCGGGCGGCGCGTACGGCCGCGTCGACGTCGGCGGGGCCCGCCTCCGCGACGGTGGTGACGACCGTGCCCCGGGACGGGTCGACCACCTCGGTGCGCGCCCCGTCGGCGGCCTCGCGCCACCGGCCCCCGATGAACAGCTTCCCGGGTTCCTTCTCGAAGGTGGTCATCGCCGCTCCCCAGCGTCGTCGCCAAGATTTCAACAAACAGGATTCCTGTTGGTTCGCAGTCTCTTTACAGACAGGTTTCCTGTCAATGCTCTAGCCTGCTTCCATGCTCGACACACAGGTGACCAAGGCGCCCCCTTCCCTGCTCTACATGGTCAAGCAGGTGGAGCTCGTCGTGCGCTCCCACCTGGACGAGCTGGTCAGGCCTTCCGGAATCACCGCTCTTCAGTACACCGCGCTGACCGTCCTGGAGCGACACGACGGACTGTCGGCGGCCCAGCTGGCGCGCGACTCCTTCGTCACCGCGCAGTCCATCGCCGATCTGGTCCGCTCCCTGGAGGGCCGCGGGCTGGTGCGCCGGGAGCGCAATCCCCGCAACCGCCGGGAGCTGCTGATCCTGCTCACCGACGACGCCCGGGAGCTGCTCGCCCGGCACGCCGGGCCGGTCCGGGAGCTGGAGGAGCGGATGGTGCGCGACCTCACGGCACACCAGACCGAGCAGTTCCGTCAGGCGCTCACCAAGGCCTGGCACGCCCTGTCGTAGCGGGGAGTGCACCCCGTCGCGGCCCGGAGCGCACGCCCGCGCACTCCCCCGCGCGAACCTCGGCCAACTCGGCCGCAATTCAGAGACATATGTCAATCGAACATGCTCAAATTCACTCGTTGGAGGGTAACTTGCGGGACGGGGAACGGTGTTGAGCGCCGCACCCCCTTCCCACGCACGGAGCAAGCTGGAGGCGATCTCGTCGTGCGGCAGGAACCTGCACCGCTCACCCGGCATCTGCGCGTCCGCCAGGAACGCGGTCACACCGTGCTGGAGTTCCGCGGCGAGATCGACCTCGCCGCGGCCACGGAGATCGCCCCGCACCTGGACCGCGAGACGAACCGCCGCGCCGCCCGGGTCGTGATCGACCTCAGCCGGATCGAGTTCTTCGACTGCTCAGGGCTCCGGTTGCTGTACCGGGCCAGGAGCCGGGTCCTCGACCGGGACGGGCACCTGCTCCTCGTCTGCGCCCACCCGCTGACCCTGCGGGTGCTGCGCCTCACCGGCCTGTCCCGGCTGCTGCCGCCGCAGCCGACGCTGGACGCCGCACTGGAACAGCCGGAGGCCACGTCCGGCTCGGTGTGACACGCCCCGAATGCGCCCTTCGCGCTTCCGCGGAAGTCCTTCCCTCTTCAACCGGCCGGTCTGGCAGGGGATGTGGCGGGCATCCGGACAGTAGGAAGGAGGGCCGTCGCATGACGACTCCCGTCAAGCGCCTCCCCAGGCGCATGCCCGGCTGGGCCAAGGTGGTGGGCGCGCTCGTCCTGGTGCTCATCGTGTTCTTCGCCGGGATCCGGCTCAGTGTGATCCCGGGCCTGAAGGACCTGTTCGGCACCGACACCCACGACCGGTCCGGCCCCGCGCTGCTGAAGTCCATCCAGGACATCAGCCGTTACGACGCCGCCTCCGGCAACTTCCAGGTCGTCGTGGACCTGGAGAAGGACGCCAGGTTCCTGCCCGACGCGATCCGCGGCACCCGCACCCTGTACGTCGGCGCGGGCACCGTCGACGCCTACGTCGACCTGGGCAAGGTCGGCGAGAACGACGTGAAGGTCAACGGCGACCGCACGTCCGCCACGCTCCGGCTGCCGCACGCGCGATTGGGCAAGCCGGCCCTCGACCCCGACCGCTCCTACGCCGTCTCCAAGCAGCGCGGCCTCTTCGACCGCCTCGGCGACCTCTTCTCGGACAATCCCAACGGTGAGCAGGCCGTGCAGAAACTCGCGGTACGGCACATCGGCGACGCGGCGAAGGAGAGCGAGCTGACCGCACGCGCCGAGAAGAACGCCACCGGCATGCTCGAAGGTCTGCTGCGCTCCCTGGGCTTCAAGGAGGTGCGCGTGTCGTACGGGAACTGACCCGGCCGGCGAGCACCTCGGACAGGGCGGAGTGCCCCGGCGGAACGCGGGCAACAGTGGCTGGGAACGCCCCCCGGCGGCATCGTCACCGCGCCCGTGGGTAACCGCCCTGTCACACAGGGAAGTTGAAGTCTGGAGGACCGTATGGCCAGTGCAGCCTCACGTCCCCGTACCGTCGGGTCCGGGAGCGAGCGACGCCCACTCCCCCTGCCCGTCCGGCTGCTGGCGATGCTGTGCGCCTTCACGTTCATGGTCGCCTTCGCCGTGGTGCTGGCGCGGCTGACCCTGCAGCCCTCGCCCGCCTCGGAGGCACTGACCCACACCAACCTGCGACCCGGCGACTCGCTGAAGGCCTATCTCGACCAGCCGGAACTGCGGGACGCCTTCCGCCAGATCGGCGGCAACATCCTGCTCGGCGTCCCCTTCGGCATCCTCGTGCCCGTCGTCGCGCCCCGCACCCGCGGCATTCTGCGCGTCCTGCTGATGACCGCGATCGTGATGCTGCTGGTGGAGTTCGCCCAGGGCGCCCTGGTCACCGGCCGCGCCTTCGACATCGACGACGTCATCCTCAACACGTCGGGCGCGCTGATCGGCTATCTGCTCCTCGGCCGCCGCCTGAGCCGGGCGGTCCACGCGCGCAGGCCCCGGCGCGGCCGGGCGGAGCGGAAGCCGTCGGCCGAGAAGGCCTAGCGCGGCGTCCAGGTGTACTTGTCTCCGCCCACCCAGCGGACCACGTCCGGATCGTCCATGTCGTGGACCGTGATGCCGAACGCGGCCGCCGCCGCCAGTACGTCGGTGGCGGCCTTGGCCTCCCCGACCACCTGGCCGTCGATCTCCACGATCCGGAACGGCGGTGTGCCCGGCTGCACCCCGAGCACCAGGATCCGCGGGTGGGATATGTACGGGCTCGCGCTTTCGGTCATGCATCGAGGGTAGAGCGCAACCGGCGAGGGCGCGGGGTTCAGTCCGTCGTGCGGTCCGCCGGGCGCTGGGCAACCCTTGAGGTGGAGGTGGCGATGGATCCCGTCAAGGCACTGGACCGGATCGCCTTCCTGCTGGAGCGGTCCCTGGCACCGACGTACCGCGTGCGCGCCTTCCGTACGGCGGCCCGGGTGCTGAAGGAGCTGGGCGACGAGGAGGTCCGCCGGCGGGCGGCGGACGGTTCGCTGGAGTCGCTCAAGGGCGTCGGCCCGAAGACCGCGCAGGTGGTGCGGGAGGCGCTGGCCGGTGAGGAGCCCGGCTATCTGCGCACGCTGGAGGGCGAGGACGCGGAGCGGCCCGCCGTGCGGGGCGGCGAGCGGCTGCGGGAGCTGCTGCGCGGCGACTGCCATCTGCATTCCGACTGGTCGGACGGCGGCAGCCCGATCGAGGAGATGGGCCGGGCCGCGGCGGCGCTGGGCCACGAGTGGGCGGCGCTGACCGATCATTCGCCGCGGCTGACGGTGGCGCGTGGTCTCACGGCCGAGCGGCTGCGCGAGCAGCTGGACGTGGTCGCGGAGCTGAACGAGACCTGGGCGCCCTTCCGGCTGCTGACCGGCATCGAGTGCGACATCCTCGAGGACGGCTCCCTCGACCAGGAGCCGGAGCTGCTGGACCGGCTCGACGTCGTGGTGGTGTCGGTGCACTCCAAGCTGCGGATGGACGCCCGGTCGATGACCCGGCGGATGGTGGCCGCCGTCCGTGACCCGCACTCCGACGTGCTCGGGCACTGCACGGGGCGGCTGGTGAGCGGGCGGGGGCGGCCCGAGTCGGAGTTCGACGCGGACGAGGTGTTCACGGCGTGCGCGGAGACCGGGACGGCCCTGGAGATCAACAGCAGGCCGGAGCGGCTCGACCCGCCGCGGCGGCTGCTGCGCCGGGCCGTGGACGCGGGGGTGCTGTTCTCCGTCGACACCGACGCGCACGCGCCGGGGCAGCTGGACTGGCAGATCAACGGGTGCGCGCGGGCGGAGGAGTGCGGGGTGCCGCCGGAGCGTGTGGTGACGACGTGGTCCCTTCCTGAGTTGCTGGCCTGGACCCGTGAGCGGCGGGTGCCGTCCGGAGTGGCGGGCGGCTGAGGTGGTACCCGGGCCGGCCGGAGAGGAAGGGACCGCACCCATGGACAGCGCCGAACGGGCGGCCGTGTTCGATGTCGACGGCACGCTGGTCGACACCAACCATCTGCACGTCGTGGCGTGGTGGGAGGCGTTGCGGCAGGCGGGCCACCAGGTGCCCATGCACGCCGTTCACCGGGCCGTGGGCCTGCCCTCCACCGACCTCGTCGCCCACCTGCTGGGCGACAGCCGCGACCAGGGCCAAGACGCCGGCATCAGCGCGGCCCACAAGGCGCTCTACGGGCAGTACGTCGACCGGCTGCCCGCGCTGCCGGGGGCCGGGCCGCTGCTGCGCCGGCTGCACCGGGAGGGCTGGGCGGTGGTGCTGGCCACCTCGGCGGGCGGCGCCGAACTGAGCGCGCTGCGCCGGGCCGTCGACGCGGACGACGCCATCACCGCCACGGCGAGCGCCGACGACGTCGACGAGGGCAAGCCGTCCCCCGAGCCGGTCGAGCACGCGCTGGAGCTGGCCGGGGTGCATGCCGAGCGGGCGGTCTTCGTCGGCGACACGGTGTGGGACATGCTCGCGGGCAGCCGCGCCGGGGTGCGCTGTGTGGGCCTGCTGTGCGGCGGCATCCCGCGCGCCGACCTGGAGGAGTCCGGCGCCGCCGCGGTCTACGCCGACCCGGCGCATCTGCTGTCCGCCCTCCGCGACAGTCCCCTGGCATGAGGCCGGCATGAGGCGACGTGAGACCGCCGCTCACGCGGATACCCGCAGCGCATGACGCGCGTGAGGAGTGCGGTGCGGCGGGCCGGGGTGTCTCTGCCCTTCCGCCGGGGGAAGGACGCGGGCACCCCGGCCGATGAGGGCCAGGGAGAGATCCGCGCGCTGGAGCAGGGGGTCCGCGGTGCGCGGCCCCTGGACGCGGTGGGGCGGGAGAGCCGGGCCGCCTGGGACGCCCTGCGCGCGGCCTGGAAGGGGCCCGGGCGGGAACGCGATCTGGTCGTCCAGTCGCTGAAGGCCGCCGCGGCCGCGGTGCTGGCGTGGCTGGTGGGCGGCGTATGGATGGGAGACCCGCTGGCGCTGATGGCGCCCTGGGTGGCCCTGGTGCTGGTGCAGGCGACCGTCTACAGCTCGCTGGTGCAGGGCGCGCGGCAGTTCGGGGCGATCTGCGTCGGCACCGTGCTGGCCTCGGCCGCACTGGCGCTCACCGGTGACACGACGGGCGCGCTGGCCCTGTCCGTCCCGGTGCTGATGCTGCTCGCGAACTGGTCCCGCTTCGGCGACCAGGGCATCTACGCGGCGACCACCGCCCTGTTCACCCTCACCGCGGGCTCCGTGAGCATGTCCGGCGTCGGGCACCGGGTGGGGCAGGCGGCGCTGGGCGCCGTCATCGGCCTCGCGGTCAACGCGCTCGTCCTGCCGCCGGTCCATCTGCGGGACGTACGGGAGAACCTGGCGGGCCTCGCCCGGGAGGCGGGCGACGTCCTGCGCACCGTCGCCGCCGATCTGCGCGAGGGCGAGTGGGACGCGGGGACCGCGGCCGGCTGGCTCAGCGCGTCGTCCCGGCTGGACAACCGCCTGGAGGCGCTGCGCTCGGCACGCCGGTGGAGCCAGGAGAGTCTGCGCCTGACCTACGGCCCGTTGCGGCGCCTGCACCGCGTGCCGCACGGGGGCGCGCTGCCGCCGGTGGACGAGGACGAGCGGTTCGGCCGCGTCACCGGGCACGTCACCGCGCTGACCCGGGCCCTGGCGGTGTCGGTGGACGACAGCCGGACGCCCGCCCCGCCCGAGGGCCCGGCCCTCCAGGCGTACGCGCGTCTGCTGGATCTGATCGGGGAGGCCTGCCACACCGAGGCGGACAGTCTGCTCGACGGCAGTGTGCGGCCCCGTCCGGACGAGGAGACCGAGGAGGCGATGCGGGAGCTGCACCAGGAGCTGCAGGAGAAGCTGCGCCGGCACGCCGGGGAGGGGGCCGCGCACACGGCGGTCCTGGGCACGCTGCTGCTCCAGGCGGAGAACCTGTGGGCCGAGACGATTCCCGCCGAGACCGTCCCGGACGACCGGGGGCGGTGACATCCGTGTGCCCCGGGTACTCGGTGACCGCTGGCGGAACCACGCGGCCGAGAGGAGCGGACGGTGAGCAGCAGAACGGGCAAGAGGATCGTCGTCACGGGCGCCACCGGCAATGTGGGGACCAGCGTGGTGCGCCTGCTCTCCGAGGATCCGGACGTCGCCTCCGTGCTGGGCCTGGCCCGGCGGATCCCCGAGTGGTCGCCGCCGAAGACGGACTGGTCCGCGGTCGATCTGGCCTTCGCGGAGTCCGACCTGGTGGAGCGGTTCACGGGTGCCGACGCGGTCGTCCATCTGGCCTGGGCGTTCCAGCCGACGCACGATCCCGCGAAGACCTGGCGCACCAATGTGCTCGGCAGTATGCGGGTGTTCGAGGCGGTGGCCGCCGCGGGGGTGCCGGCGCTGGTGCACGCCTCGTCGGTCGGCGCGTACTCGCCGGGTCCCAAGGACCGGACGGTGGACGAGTCGTGGCCGACGCACGGCTGGCCGGACGCCGCGTACTGCCGGGAGAAGGCCTATCTGGAGCGGGCGCTGGACACGTTCGAGCGTGATCATCCCGGGACGCGGGTGGTGCGGATGCGGCCCGCCTTCCTCTTCCAGCGGGAGTCCGCGAGTGAGCAGCGCCGGATCTTCGGCGGGCGTTTCCTGCCGGGCCAGTCCGCGCGTCCGGAGCTGCTGCCGTTCCTGCCCGACATCGCGGGGCTGCGGGTGCAGGCGCTGCACACGGACGACGCGGCGCTCGCGTACCGGCTGGCGGTGCACTCCGAGGTCCGGGGCGCGTTCAACCTGGCGGCCGAGCCGACGGTCGACGCGGAGCTCCTGGGCAGGATGTTCGGTGCCCGCCCGGTGCGGCTGCCGCGCACGGCGGCCCGTTCGGCGCTCGCCGCCGCCTGGGGCCTGCGTCTGCTGCCCGCCTCGCCGCATCTGTTCGACGCGGTGCTGCGGCTGCCCCTGATGGACTGCGCACGGGCGCGCAGGGAGCTCGGCTGGCGGCCGGAGCACACGGCGCCGGAGGTGCTGGAGCAGTTTCTGCAGGGCCTCCAGCAGGGTGCGGGCGCGCCGACGGAACCGATGCGGGGACACAAGGTGGGCTGACCTGGGGCCACGCCGTCTCCCACGCCCCGCCTTCTCCCGCACCCCGCACATGGCCGATGGCCGCGGCCGGCCCCCACGGTCGGCTGCGGCCATCGGCGTCCGAGGGCGCTCCGGGGCGGCTCAGTCGGCGGGCTCGTCCGGCACCGGGTGCTCGGGGTGCACCGTCCCCCGTTGCGGCGCCTCCCCCTGCCGGCCCGTCCCCGCCTCGTCCGTGCCGGGGACGTCGTCGGCGGGCTCGTCGGCGCCGTCCTTGCCGTTCTTCTCGTCCTCGCCGGTGCCCGTGAAGCGCGAGGCGACCTCCCACGGGTCCTCGCCGGTGTCGGCCTGCTGGTCCGGCATGTCCCGCGGGACGGGCTCACCGTTCTCGCCGGGTCCTTCGAGGCGGTGGTCGGTCACGACATACTCCTTTCGTGGTCCGGGCGTCACGCGAGTACCTCCGCCGTGACCTGCGAAACCTCAGCGTGGTGCCCGCTCCCGCAGCGCCGTGTGCCAGGCGGGGAGCGGAGGCTCCGGTGCGGGATGGGGACGCCGTCCGCCATGTGCGAAGAAGTCGGCGAGCGGCAGGATCGCGGCACCGACCGTGACCGCGTCGGGCCCGAGCCGGCCCAGTCCGACGGTCACCTTCCCGGCCGGGTGGCGCAGCGCGTACGCCAGGGCGTGGCGGCGTACGGCGGGCAGGAAGCGGGCGCCGAGGGCCAGGCCCGCCCAGCCGCCGATGAGGACGCGCTCGGGCTGGAAGAGGTTGATCAGGCCGGAGAGACCGGCGCCCAGGTACTCGGCGGTCTCCTCCAGGACGGCCAGCGCGACCGGGTCGGCCTCGCCGTCCCCGGGCGGGTACGCGGCGGCGAGCATCGCGGTGAGCGCGGACTCCTCGTCGGTGCCGTCCGGGACGCGGCCGCCCTTCTCACGCCAGCGGGCGAGCAGCGACTCGGCGCCCGCGTAGGCCTCCAGGCAGCCGAGCGCCCCGCAGCGGCAGCGACGGCCCCGGACCCGGACGGTCAGGTGCCCCCATTCGACGGCCCTGCCCTGCTCCGCCTCGGGGGTGACGAGGCTCGCGCCGACGCCGGAGCCGAAGAGGACCACCACGGCGTTGCGCGCGCCGCGTCCGGCGCCGAACCACATCTCGGCCTGGCCCAGCGTCTTGGCGCCGTTGTCGATGAAGTACGGGACGGTGTCCGGCAGCGGGGTCCCGGTGCGGAGCAGGGCCTCCAGCGGGACGGCGTCCCAGCCGATGGTCTGCCCGTGCACGAGCGCGCCGCCGTCGGGCGTGCGCTCGACGATGCCGGGGACGCCGATGCCGACGCCTAGGAGCCGTTCGGGCGCGAGGCCGGCGGTGTCGAGGACCTCGGCGATGCCCTGGCGGATGTGGGCGGCGACGACCTCGACCTCGTACCGCCCGCCGGCGAGCGGGCGCTCGACGCGGGCCAGTTCCGTGAGGGTGAGGTCGAACAGTTCGACACGCACCCGGGTCTCGCCGACGTCGACGCCGATCATGTGGCCGCTGCCGGGCGCGACGCGCAGCAGGGTGCGGGGGCGGCCGCCGTCGGAGTCGACACTGCCGGCCTCCTCGACCAGTCCGTCGGCGAGCAGGTCGGCGACGACGTTGCTGACGGAGCCGGAGCTCAGTCCGGTCGCCGGGCCGAGCGCGAAGCGGCTGAGCGGGCCGTCGAAGTAGAGCCGTTGCAGCACGGCCGTGCGGTTGGCCCGCCTGAGATCGCGTACCGTGCGCCCGTTGCGCCCCGCCATGTGGTTCCTTCCGCCCCTTGTTTCAGGCTGTGTGGTTGCCGCCGAGGAGTTCCTCGATCTCGTCCAGGGCCGCGAGGAGTTCCGGGGCGACCGCCTGCCGCACCCAGCGCATCTGGTCCTCGCCGGTCTCGCGCGGAACGGTCTCGGTGAGCATGATCAGGTACAGATAGGCGCGGTACAGGGCGAGGCGGAGACGGGCCGGGGTGTCGAAGTCGGCCCGGCCGCCGGACTCCCGGTAGCCCGACAGGAACGCCTCGTCCTCCTTGATGTCCCCCAGCAGCGCCAGGGAGACGAATTCGGCGAGGGGGTCGCCCCAGAACATGCGCTCCCCGTCGATGAGGCCGCCGACGCGGGCCGCTCCGTCCGAGCGGTCGACGAGGATGTTGCCCCGCCACAGGTCGAAGTGGACCAGGCACGGGACGGTGACCTCGTCGAGGGCGCCGTACGCGGAGCGGGCGGTACGGGCCACCGCGTCGGGCGGGAGCGGCAGCCAGGCCCCGTAGCGCCGGGCGTCGTCGAGGACGGCGTCGACCATGGCCGTGAACGCGGTCCGCCAGTCGGGGGCGAGCGGGCCGAGGGCGCCCGAGGGGTAGCCGAAGCCGGGGCCCGTCACACGGTGCAGACGGGCCGTCCGGCGTCCCAGTTCCGTACGCAGCGCGGTCTGTTCCGGGGCCGTGAGCGAGTCGTCCCAGGTGTCGCCGGGGCAGGCCGTCATCAGCAGGAAGTCGTCCCCGAGGGACACCAGCCGCGGCGCGGGAACCCCGGCGCGGGCGGCCGAGCGGTAGAACTCGGCCTCCGACACGAGCAGTCGGCGCTCGTGCCGGAGGCCGGGGACAGCGGCGGCGGGCGGGATCTTCAGCACGTAGCGGGTGCCGTCGGTGAGGCGGAGTTCCTCGACGGTGTTGTACGTGCCTCCGGTCAGCGGGCGGAGGTGGGCGAGGCCGCCGGGGTCCAGGCCCGCCCGCTCCAGGACGCGCCGGGCCCGTTCCCAGGAGTCCACCACCGTGCGCCCACCCCTCCCCTTCGGCTTCGGTCAGCCGGCCGCGTACACGTCCTCGACGTAACGCCCGTCCGCGACCAGCCCGTCGAGCCACTGCTCGGCGGCCTTCTCGTCCGTACCCGGTGTGTGCTTGCGGTACAGCGTACGGAACGCCTCGCGCACCCCGGGCGCCATCCGTGAACCGTCGCCGCAGACGTACACCCGCGCTCCGGACTCCAGCAGGCCCCAGACCTCCTCGGCCTCGGCGGCGACGCGGTGCTGCACGAACCGCACCTCGCCCTCGGGGGTCTCGCTGAAGGCGGGGCGCAGCGAGACGGCCCCGGCCGCGTCGGCGGCGCCCAGTTCGTCGGCGTGCATGAAGTCGGCGTCGGGTGCGTCGCAGCCGAAGTAGCAGACGGCGGGGGCGAGTTCGGTGCCCGCCGCGAGGGCGGCCGTGCGGTCGGCGATGGCGCCGCGGAACGGGGCGAGGCCGGTGCCCGCCGCGACCATGACGACGGGTGCGGATCCGCCGGTGGCGTCGATGCGGAAGGCCTCCCGGCACGGCTGCACGCGCGCGTAGATCGTGTCCCCGGGCTGGACCGTGTTGAGGTGGCCGGATCCGGTGCCCCGGTAGACGCCCTTGCCGGACCGGGCGGGCGCCTGCAGCAGCGAGACCATCAGGTCCACGTGGCCGAGGTCGACGGCGGGCGAGGAGGAGACGGAGTAGTGGCGGGGGCGCAGCGGGGTGAGGAGGTCGAGGAGCTGCGGCCAGTCCAGGGCGCCTCGCAGGGCCGGGTGGTCCTCGATGATCTCCACGAGGGTGCGCGGGTCGTCGGTGAGGGCGGCCAGGGCGATGCGCTCCGGCGGGCACGGGTTGGCCTCGGCGAGCACGGCGAGCTGCCCGGCGCTCGGGCGCTCCTGCAGCTCCACGTGGTGGGTGAGGAGCTGCCGTACCGTCACGGGCCGGTCGACGGCGATGCCGTCGCGGCGCGGGCGGGTGGCGCGGATGTCCAGGACGGTGTCGAGGTCGAGGCCGAGCGCGGTGGCGGTGCGGGTGACGAGGTCCGGGTCGTTGGCGGGCAGCACGGTGAGGTGGTCGGCCGTGCGGTAGGTGACGCCGTCGGGGAGCGCGACGCGCAGGAACCTCTTGCGGCGGGCGTAGCCGGGCGCGGTGAGGTCGTAGGCCTCGGTGACCTTCATGGGGACGAGTTCGTGCCGTGCGGCGAGGGCGTCCAGCGGGCCGCCGGTGAGGGTGCGGACCTCGTAGGCGACGGTGGGCTCGGGGTCCGGGGTCGTGGCGTCGGGGTCGCCGTACTGCCGCAGGAGGGCGGTGCGCAGGTCCGTCGTGAACTGCCGGACGGTGCCGGTGAGGTCGCCGGAGGCGTCGGCGGCGGCGCGGTCGAGCAGCCGGGTGGCGCCGGACTCCGCGAGCCGCTCGTCGATGCGGGTGGGGACGTGCTGGTAGGTGGCGGCCCAGTTGCGGTCGCCGACACCGAGGACGGCGTAGGTCACGCCGGACAGGTCGTGGTCCTCTTCGAGGCGGGCGGCGAAGGCGGTGGCGTCGTCGGTGGGGCGGCCGTTGTAGGAGGCGGCGGCGATGACGACGGGCCGGTCGGTGGGCAGGCCACCGGCGTAGGCGTCCAGGGCTGCCACCTGCGTCTCGCAGCCCACGGCGGCGGCCTCGTCGGCGAGCTGGGCGGCGAAGTCGCGGCAGGTGCCGTAGTTGCTGCCGTGCAGGAAGAGGGCGGCGGTGCCGGGGCGGACACGCGCGGGCAGGTCCTGTGGCTCGGCCGCGCCGGTGTCCTGGAGCGGGGCGGCGCCGGGCAGCGGCGTGTGGACGCGGTCGGCGGAGGTGCGCGGGGTGAGCGCGAGGGTGAAGCCCTCGGGCTTGAGGGTGAGGGTCTCCTTGACGTCGAGGCGGTAGTCGGCGTGGTCGCTCAGCCGGTAGCGGTGCACGAGCATGGCCAGCAGCATGGTCGCCTCGTGCAGCGCGAACTGGCGTCCGATGCAGGCGCGCTCGCCGGTGCCGAACGGCTTGAAGGCGTGCACCGGGCGCTCCGCCTCCGCCTCGGCGGTGAAGCGGGAGGGGTCGAACAGCTCCGGGTTGTCGCCCCAGACGGGCTGCCGGTGCAGCATCGGCGTGAGCACCAGGGCGGAGTCCCCGGCGCGCATCGGGATGCGGCCGCCGAGCAGCGTGTCCTCGCGGGCCTTCCGGGCGAACACGGCGGCGGTGGGCCAGAGCCGGAGCGCCTCGTTGAGGACCTGGCGGGTGTAGGTCAGCCGGCCGACCTCGTCGTACGTCGGCTCGACGTCCGCCGCGTCGCCCCACATCTCGTCGACCTCGCGCTGCACCATCTGGAGCGCGGTCGGGTGCTTGGCGAGGTAGTACATCGCGAAGGACATGGCGCCGGAGGTGGTCTCGTGCCCGGCGATGAGGAAGGTGATGACCTGGTTGCGGATGTTGGCCGTGTCGAGCGTGGTGCCGTCGGCCGGGTGCTCGGCGGTGAGCATCAGGCCGAGGAGGTCGTCGGCCTGGCTCTGGTCGGTGCCGGTGCGGGCGGCGATGACCTCGTCGACGACCTGGGCGAGATAGGCGGAGTCGTCGCGGAAGGCCGCGTCCTGCGCCGAGTAGTCCTGGCCCGGGACGCGGGCGAGGCGGGTCATGCTCCATTCCAGGCAGCGGACCATCGACTCGACGAAGGGGTGCGGCTCGGCCCGCTCGAAGGAGCCGAAGTCGTACCCGAAGCCGGCGAGACCGATGGTGTCGAGCGTCATGCGGGTCATGTCGCCGGGCACGTCGACGGGCTTGCCGGCACCGGCGTCGCGGTCCCAGGACGCGATGAGCCGCTGGGCCACCCGCAGCATCACGGGGTGGTACGTCCGCATCGAGCCCAGCGCGAAGGCGGGCATGAGGATGTCGTGCGCCTTGGCCCAGTTGGGCTCGTCGTTGTAGGCGGTGAACAGGCCGTCGGCGGCGAACTCGCGGACGTTCTCCAGACCGGGCCCGATGTGCTTGGCGAACCGCTGCTCGTCAGCGAGGTCGGCGACCAGGTCCAGGTCGCCCACGAACAGGGTGTCCCGCCCGTACAGCCGCCGGACGAACGCGGAACCGTGCTCGCGCATCAGATCCATGGCCTGCTGGATGGGCGAGGGGCCGGGTCCGGTGGCGGTGATGTCGGCGACGGGGATGTCGTCGAGGGTGTCTGCGGTGCGGGAGGTCTGTCCGGTGGGGGGCATGACGCGGCAACTGCCTTTCGCGGTACGGAAGTACTGCGATCCAGCGTGATCCACGGGGCCCGGCGGGCAGTGCCGTACCCCTACATGATTGTGTAGTGCAAGCAGATGCGTCGCTCTTGCGCGGGAGCGACCCGGCGTGGCAGGAGACGCTCATGGACCTGTCCCGGCACGAGGCCGTGACCTGGCGCAACCGCGCCCTGCTCCTCTTCGACCGGGTCGCGATGCCGGTCGCGGTGTGCGATGTGTACGGCGCGGTCCTGCTCGCGAACCCGGCGATGGCGGCGGAGTGCGGTACGACGCCGGGGCGGCTGCGCGGCCGTGATGTGCTGGAGCTGTTCCGGCCGCGGGAGGCGACGCAGGTGGAGCGGATCGCCGAGGCGCTGCGGCTGCGGCACCGCTCGCGGTACCAGGTGTCGGTGCGCTGGCAGGCACCCGGCGGGGCGGAGCGGTACGGGGAGCTGACGGCGGACCCGGTGAGCGACACGGTGGAGGAGACGCCCGCGCTGCTGGTGATGCTGCGGGTGGACGGCGAGCACGAGGCCGCGAGCACTCCGCCGGCCGAGCGGGTCACCCCGGCGGAGGCCCGCATCCTGGCCCTCCTGGCCGCGGGCGCCACCACGGCCCGGGCCGCCCGCGAGACCGGCCTCACCACCGACGGCGTGACGTATCACCTGCGCCGTCTGTCCTCCCGCTGGCAGGCCGCCAACCGCACGGAACTGGTGGCCCGCGCCTACGCCCTGGGAGTGCTGGCCGCCGGGGTGTGGCCGCCGGAGCCGGGGTGAGACCGCCTTCCGGAAATCCACTCGCCCCGTTCGTCGCGGCTGTCTAACCTGACCTGGCCCGCAAAACCTAGGACCCCTAGGTTTGGCCGAAGAGAAGCAGGAGCCCTCCCATGAAGCCGCTCACCGAGCAGGACATCCGCAGCTCGTTCATCAACTGCTCCAAGGGAGAGGCCAAGCGTCTGGCCGTCCCCCGGGATCTCGGGGAACGCCCCTGGGACGATCTCGACTTTCTCGGGTGGCGGGATCCGGGAGCGCCCGATCGGAGCTATTTGGTGACCGAGCGGGACGGCCGTCTCGTCGGGGTGACGATGCGGTTCCAGGCCGCGCAGCGGGCATCCCTCCAGCGCAGCATGTGTTCGCTGTGCCTGACGACCCACCCTCGGGGCGGTGTCTCGCTGATGACCGCGCGGAAGGCGGGGGCGGCCGGGCGTGAGGGGAACTCCGTCGGGGTGTACATGTGCACCGACCTCGCCTGTTCCCTCTACGTACGCGGGAAGAAGACGCCGGAGAGCGGCTCCCGCCTCGAGGAGAGCCTCACCCTCGCGGAGCAGATCGAGCGGACCACGGAAGGGCTGGCCGCCTTCCTCGACAAGGTGCACGCCTGAGCGTCCACGGTCGCCCCTGTTTTCCCTCGGCGCTAACGTCCTTCATGGATGCGTTCGATGCGCCACGCGAAGGGGAACGGCCCGAGGATGCGAGAGGTACGTGAGTGGAGGGCGCACGCCACTCGGATCATGCACAAGCGCCGGGATCCCGTGGTCGTCCAGACGTTCCGGTCCGCGACGGCGGCGACGATCGCGTACGCCATCGCGCTCCGGCTGAGCCCCGAACCGACGGCCCCACCTCTCACCGCTCCCCTGACCGCCCTGCTGGTCGTCCAGGTGACGCTGTACGCCACGCTCACCAACGGCTTCCGCCGGGTGAACGCCGTGGTCACGGGAGTCCTCGTCGCCATCGCGTTCAGCCTGCTGGTGGGGCTGACCTGGTGGAGCCTGGCGATGCTCCTCGTGGCCGCGCTGGTCGTGGGGCGGCTGGTCAAGGTGGAGGAGTACGTCCCCGAGGTGGCGATCAGCGCGATGCTGGTCCTCGGGGTCACCACCGTCGGGAACACCGCCTGGGCCCGGGTGGTGGAGACGCTCATCGGCGCGAGCGTCGGACTCGCCTGCAATCTGCTGCTGGCCCCGCCGGTGTGGGTGGAGGAGGCGGGCGAGTCGATCGACGGTCTGGCGCGCCGGCTGCGGCAGCTGATGCTGCGCATGGGCGAGGAGGCCGCCGGCGGTACGCCCGTGGACCGCGCGGCGGAGCAGTTGCACGAGGCGCGACGCCTGGACCACGACATCATCGAGGTGGATACCGCCCTGAGGCGGGCCGAGGACAGTCTGCGGCTGAATCCGCGTGTACAGGACAGCGTGCTGCACCGGGTGGTGATGCGCACCGGCCTGGACACGCTGGAGATCTGCACGGTCGTCCTGCGCGTGCTCGCGCGCTCCCTCACCGATCTCGCCAAGGAGCGCGAACCCGAGCCGCTGTTCGAGCCCGAGACGGGCGCCGCCCTGGAGCAGTTGCTGTCCGAGATCGCCGATGCCGTGGTGAGCTTCGCGGTGCTGGTCACCACGCACCTCAGCACGAGCGCCGAGTCGGCCGAGGAACGCCTCGCCGCGGAGCTGCACACCGCGGCGGGCACTCGCGACAAGCTGGGCCTGCTGCTGCGCGAGGAGGCCGAGCGCGGCCCCGGGCACTGGCAGCTTCCCGGCGCCGTCCTGACGGAGGTCAACCGCATCCTCGACGAACTCGACACCGAGCACCGCACCCGGCGCCTGTTCGAGGAGCTGGACCGCGTGTCGCGCGAACAGCGCGCGCGGATGCCCCGGCTGACGCGCCTGCGTGAGCGGCTGGGCGTCACGGAAGAGCTGTGGCGCAACCGCGCCGGGTTCGACGCGCGTTCCCACTGACAGTCGGCACCGCGCGTTGCGTCCCGCGCAACGCGTGGTGCCGTTGTTGCACCCGGTGGGTGATCCACGCGAAGGTGGCTGTCGCGACGGGGACGAGTGACGACCTGAGGGGCGACATGGGCAGTGATGGCTGGAGCAGGCGCCGGTTCGTCGGCGCGCTGGCCGGAGGTTCCGCCGCGGCGGCGCTCCCGGCCTGTGACAAGGCGCCCGCGCCCTCGGCCTCGACGACTCCGTCGGCCCCCGAGCCGAGCACGTCCGCGCAGGCCCGGCGACCTTCGGGACCACGCCCCCTCTACCTCGGCACCTACACCTCCGTGGAAGGCGGCGGGAAGGGCATCGGCCTCGCGACCTACGACGCGCGGACGGGCCGGATCACCGCCGCGGGCACCGTCACGGGCGTCGGCGACCCGTCGTATCTCGCGGTCCACCCGGACCGTCGCACGCTGTACGCGGTGGACGAGCGCGAGGACGGTGCCGTGACCGCCGTCCGGCTGTCCGACCGGAAGGTGCTGGGCAGCCGGAGCACCGGGGGCGCGGCTCCCTGCCATCTGTCGGTGCATCCGGGCGGGCGCTGGCTGTTCAGCGCGAACTACGGCTCGGGCAGTGTGGCCGTGCATCCGATCGACTCCTCGGGAGCCCTCGGCGAGCGCACCGACCTCGTACGGCACTCCACTCCGCCGCCCGGTCCGGGCCAGGACGGGCCGCACGCCCACCAGATCTTCACCAGCCCCGACGGGCGGCATGTGCTCGCCGTCGACCTCGGCACGGACACCGTGTACACGTACCGGCTCGACGAGAAGGCCGGAACGCTCAGCGAGGTGTCGCAGGCGAAGACCCGGCCGGGTGCCGGGCCGCGGCACCTCACGTTCCACCCCGGCGGCCGGTACGCCTACCTCGCCGACGAGGTCGACAACACGGTGGCGGTCTGCTCGTACGACCCGGCCTCGGGGCGCGTGCGCGTCGGCGAGCCGCAGTCCACGGGCACGGGTTCGGGCACGAGCTATCCGGCGCAGCTCCTGGTGACCGCGAACGGCCGGTTCGCCTATCTGGCCAACCGCGGCGCCAACAGCCTCACGCGCTACGCGGTCGAGGCGGACGGTGCCCGGCTCCGACTGCTGGACACCGTGCCGGTGGACGGGGACTTCCCCCGCCAGGTCGCCTTCTCGCCGGAGGGCACGCTGCTGTTCGCGGCGAACCAGAAGTCCTCCGCCGTCACCGTCTTCCACGTGGACGAGACGAACGGTGCGCTGCGGCGCGCCGGCGAACCGTTTCCCTCACCCGTCGCCGTCTGTGCGCTGCCGCTGTAGGGCCCGCGGGCAGGACGCCGCGCTCGCCTGTGTGAGCAGGACGTGCATGCGCTCGGTGAGCTGTGCGACGTCGTCGGCGGGCGCGTGGAACGCCAGGCGTACGTCGCCGTGGGCGCGGGCCCGCTCGATGCGCAGCGTCAGTCCGTGCCGGTCCACGGCGAGCGGCTGGACGCGGACCGCGCCGTGCAGGCTGTCGTGCTCCACGAGCCGGGTGAGCCGCTCGACCGCGTCGGCGTGGCAGTCGGCGAGGTGCGTCAGCAGCCGGGCCTCGGCCGTGGTGAGCGGGTCGGGCACGGCGGCGGCGAACTCGTCGAGGTCCACGACCACGGCGCCGGACGCCTGGCGCAGCACGACACGGGTGGGCCTGAAGGCCAGCTGCCCCTCCTCCACGCTGAACCAGCCCGCGAGCCACAGCCGGGCCCGGATCCGGCCGCGCACGGGGACGGGGGCCACATCGGCGAACTCCAGCACCGCGGACGGCTCGCCGCGGGGCGCGCAGATCGCCGCCGCCAGCAGGGCGCTGTCCTCCGGCACGGTCACGAGTACCCTGCCGTCCTCGGTCACCGTGTGCGCGCCGACCAGCTCCTCGCGCGTGCCCTCCGCGGTCACCGAGCAAGACCACGCGGCGGCGAGCACCGAGCGCGCCCGCTCCGCCGCGGCAGGGGCCGCCGTCCAGCTTTGGCTGTCGTCACCCATCCCGAACCTCCTTAGGTAAGCCTTGCCTAACCTACCGAAGATCCGGGTGTGAGCCAACCACGTCACGTGATCTTTACGAGGCCTTTCAGGGAGTGAGCACACCCAGCAGGGCGCGGGCGCACAGTTCGCGCACCTGCTCCCGGCCCAACTCCGCGTCGCGCAGCCACTCCAGACAGACGGCCGTGGTGAACGCCAGCCAGCCGCGCACGGCGAGCCGCACCTCCGGCCGCTCCTCGAAGGCCGGGCCGAACTCGGGGTCCGCCGCGAGGGCGGCGAGGATCTGCCGCTCCTGCGCGGCCAGGGCCCGCTGATAGACCCGCCGCACCGCCTGGTCCCCGGCCGCGTCCGCGCGGTGGAAGGCGCGATAGCCGTGCGCGTGGGCCTGTACGTACTCCAGGAACGTGTCGAGACCGGCCGCGAGTTGCTCACGCACGGGGATGCCCGGAACCGCCGCCGTCATGCGCAGCATCCGCTCGCTCTCGCGCTCCACGACCGCCGCGAAGAAGTCCCGCTTGGTCGGGAAGTAGTGGTACAGCAGCCCCCGCGACACCCCGGCGATCTCGGCGACCTGCTCGATCCACACGTCGTCGTACGGGCTCTCCGAGAACAGCCGGGCCCCGACCGACAGGAGCTGCTCCCGGCGCTCCTCGGTGCTGAGCCGGCGGCGGACGCGCCCGCTCTGGTTCGCGGCCATGCCGG
The DNA here is from genome assembly GCF_024442335.1 of Streptomyces sp. CRCS-T-1. NCBI lineage: Bacteria > Bacillati > Actinomycetota > Actinomycetes > Kitasatosporales > Streptomycetaceae > Streptomyces > Streptomyces sp. CRCS-T-1. The sequence continues at coordinate 467,569 of NZ_CP101651.1, forward strand.
CACTTTACTTGACGCCGGTTCAACAACGGGATCAGACTGAACCCGCGCTATTGAACCCACGTACAACACGTGCGAACCGGTCGCCGGATCAAGGGAGATCGCGTCATGACGGAGGCGCCGATACGGGCCGTAGGGCCCAAGGGGTTCCGGAGTGCCGAGCTGGGCTGGCCCGAGCTGGAGCGCATTCCGCATCCGCCGCGCCGGATCCCGCTGCTCGGTGACGTGGTGGGCGTGAACCGGCGCACTCCCCTGCAGGACTCCCTGCGGTACGCCCGGCAGCTCGGGCCGGTGTTCCGCCGCAAGGCCTTCGGCAAGGAGTTCGTGTTCGTGTGGGGCGCCCGGGAGGCGGCCGACTTCGCGGACGAGTCACGGTTCGCCAAGCACGTGGGGCTCGGCATCGCCAATCTGCGGCCCGTCGCCGGGGACGGCCTGTTCACGGCGTACAACCACGAGCCGAACTGGCAGTTGGCGCACGATGTGCTGGCCCCGGGGTTCAGCCGCGAGGCCATGGCCGGCTACCACCCGATGATGCTGGACGTCGCGCGGCGGCTGACGGAGCACTGGGACCGGGCTGCGGCGACGGGCCGCTCGGTGGACGTGCCTGGCGACATGACGAAGCTGACGCTGGAGACGATCGCCCGGACCGGCTTCGGGCACGACTTCGGGTCCTTCGAGCGCTCCCGGCCGCACCCCTTCGTGACCGCGATGATCGGCACGCTGACCTACGCGCAGCGGCTCAACACCGTGCCCTTCCCGCTGGCCCCGCTGCTGCTGCGGAGCGCGAGCCGCCGCAACGCGGCCGACATCGCCCACCTCAACCGCACGGTCGACGAGCTGGTCCGGGCCCGGCGCGCGACCGGCGGCGGCGACGGCGACCTGCTGGACAGGATGCTGGAGACGGCCCACCCGGAGACCGGGGAGCGGCTCGCGCCGGAGAACGTCCGCCGGCAGGTGATCACCTTCCTCGTCGCGGGCCACGAGACCACCTCCGGCGCGCTCTCCTTCGCCCTGCACTACCTCTCCCGGCACCCCGAGGCCGCGGCCCGGGCCCGCGCCGAGGTGGACCGGGTGTGGGGCGACACGGCGGAACCGGCCTACGAGCAGGTGGCCAGGCTGCGTTACCTGCGGCGGGTGCTGGACGAGTCGCTGCGGCTGTGGCCCACGGCGCCCGCCTTCGCCCGGGAGGCACGCGAGGACACCGTGCTGGCCGGGGAGCACCCCATGCGGCGCGGGGCGTGGGCGCTGGTGCTGACGCCGATGCTGCACCGGGACCCCGAGGTGTGGGGCACGGACGCCGAGCGGTTCGACCCGGACCGCTTCGACGCAGGGGCCGTGCGGTCCCGGGCCCCGCACACCTTCAAGCCGTTCGGGACCGGGGCGCGGGCGTGCATCGGGCGCCAGTTCGCGCTGCACGAGGCGACGTTGGTCCTCGGCCTGCTGCTGCGCCGCTACGAGCTGCGGCCCGACCCGGCCTACCGGCTGCGCGTCACGGAACGGCTGACGCTGATGCCGGAGGGTCTGCGGCTGCACCCGGAGCGCCGGACCCCGGTGCGGGAGGCGGCCTCAGACCTGCGCTGTCCAGTGCCCGGGCCGGGTGACTGACTCCGGCAGCAGGGTCCCGGCACTCCCCCGGGCCGCGTTCAGCTGCGGCTGGGTGAGGAAGAACGCCCCGGTCAGGTCGGCGTCGGTGAGGTCAGCGTCGCGCAGGTCGGCGCCGATCAGGTCCGCGCCCCTGAGGTCCGCTCCGGTGAGGTCGGCGGCGATGAGGTAGGCGCCGCGCAGGTTGGCCCCGCGCAGGTCGGCGCCCTTGAGGCGGGCCCCCATGAGGTCCGCGCCCCGGCGGTTCTTCTTCTTGGCGCCCTTGGTGCCGGCCCTGGCCAGCTCGCTCGTCCTCAGCAGCAGGACGTTGATCTCCTGACGGTGCGCCGCCACGTCCAGCTCGGCGAGTTCCTCGGGGGTCCCGTCGGTGAGCGCCTCGGTCTTCTCCAGGGCCGTGCGCAGATCCGCGTGGACCGGCCGGGCCGCGGGCAGGGCGAGCGCCTCGGTCAGGTACCACAGCAGCTCGTGCAGCTGCCGGACGACCGGGAACACGTCGAACATACGGCGGGCGTGGTCCGGAGGCCCGGACCTCCAGCCCTGCCCGCCGAAGGTGATCTGCGAGACCTGCTGCCCGGCGCCGAAGCAGTCATAGACGGTGCAGCCGGTGAACCCTTTCTGCCGCAGTCCGGCGTGGATCCCGCAGCGGTGGTCGTCCTGGAGGTTGCGGCAGGGCGTTCCGGCGTCCTTGTCGACCGCGAAGTCGGCCGATCGCGCGAAGGGCAGGGCGACACAGCACAGCCCGAAACACCGCTCGCAGTCACCGCGCAGTTCCGCTCGCGCGGCTTGAAGATCTCGCATGACGTTCAGCATACGAAACGATGAACGCCGGTCAGCCCGTGAGTCCGGGCACCTCCAGACGCTCCAGCCGCTCCGGGTCGGCCAGGATGTACATGCCGGTGATCCGGCCGTCGGCGATCGTGACCCCCATGACCGACAGCACCCGTCCCTCGGGCGCGTGGACGAGGCCGACCGAGCCGTTGACCAGCACCAGCCGCGCGGACGTCGCGTACCGGGCGAACATGAGCGCCTGCTCCGCCACCGTCTTCGCGCCCTGGACGGCCTTGGAAGCGGCCGCGCCCCGTACGAGGGCTCCCGAGTCGGCGCGCAGCACCACATCCGGGTGCAGCAGCGCGAGCAGCGCCTCGAAGTCGCCGCCGCGCGAGGCGGCCAGGAAGGCGTCGAGCACCTCCTTCTGCCGGCCGAGGTCCGGCTCGGCCGACGGGGTGGCGCCGCGTACCCGGCGCCGGGCGCGGCTCGCCAGTTGCCGGGTCGCCGCCGGGCTGCGCTCCACGACCGGGGCGATGTCGTCGAACGGCACGGCGAACATGTCGTGCAGCACGAACGCCAGCCGCTCGGCGGGCTCCAGGTTCTCCAGGACGACCAGCAGGGCCAGGCCGACCGAGTCGGCCTGCATGACCTCCTCCGCCGGGTCGAGGTGCGTGAGGGGCCTGAGCACCGGGTCCGGGACGAAGGCGTCGCCCATCGGCTCCTCGCGGCGTGCGGTGCGCGAGCGCAGCAGGTCGAGGCAGACGCGGCCGGTCACCGTGGTGAGCCAGCCGCCGAGGTTCTGGATGTCGTCCGGGTCGGTACGGCTCAGCCGCAGCCAGGCCTCCTGGACGGCGTCCTCCGCCTCGGTCAGCGAACCCAGCATGCGGTACGCGACCGCTCTGAGGTGCCCACGGTGCTCCTCGAACCGGTCGGCCAGTTCCACGCTGCCTGTCATGGTCTCCCCCGTCGTACGTCAGTCGTGCGTCAGTCGTGCGTCACGTCATCTGCTGAACAGTTCGAACGCCACCGCGGGCCTGCCCCCGAACCGCTCGCCCGTGGCCTCGGCGTGCTGGGTCAGGAAGCCGCGGACGTACGTCTCCGGGTCCTGGTCGGTCAGCACCTCGATATAGGTGCGGTGTTCGAGCAGCGAGGCCACCGCGCGCTCCAGGCCGGGCGTCGCGTCGACGGCGTGGGTGGGGGTGCTGGAACCGGCGACGGCGACCCAGCGCACTCCGTCCCACGGCTCCAGACCCTGCTCGACGAGTTCCGGGAAGATCCACCGGTTGCCCGCGTCGCCGGCCGCGTCGAGCGTGGCGCGGCCGACGGCGACATGGTCCGGGGTGTTCCAGGCGACGCCGCCCCAGGTGTCCCGGTGGTTGAGGGTGATGACCAGCTCGGGCCGGTGCCTGCGGATGGCGGCGGCGATGTCGCGGCGCAGGGCGGTGCCGTACTCGATGACGCCGTCCTTGTGGTCGAGGAACTCCACGGTCGAGACGCCGACCACCGCCGCGCTCGCCCGCTGCTCGCGCTCCCGCAGCGGGCCGCACTTCTGCGGCTCCAGCGTGTCGATGCCCGCCTCGCCCCGGGTCGCCAGCACATAGGCGACCTCGCGGCCCCCGTCGGTCCAGGCCGCGATCGCCGCCGAGCAGCCGTACTCGAGGTCGTCCGGGTGGGCCACGACCGCGAGGGCACGCCGCCAGTCGTCGGGCATGGGCTGGAGTTGAGTGGTCGTCATGTCCGCAGACTAGTCCGGGGACCCGTCTCAGGCCTCGTCACGCGCCATGGCCAGCAGCCGGTCGAGGACGCGGGGGCCGCCGGTGCGCACGCCGTCGTGCTCGAACTCGTCCGTGATCCAGGTGCGCAGACCGCGGATCGTGCGGGCGGTGCGCAGGGAGTGGTCCGTGTCGACGTACATGTCGTCGTGGTAGACGGCCGCGACGACCGGCACCCTGTTGGCGGCCAGGCGGGCCGGGTCGTACAGGGGTGTCCAGTCGGTGCGGGCGGCGAGCAGGTCGGCGGTCTCGCGCAGGGGGCGCAGGGCCGGGTCGCAGTCGAACATCCAGGGGTGGATCGACTCGCCGGTGAACAGCAGCGGCTCGTCACCCGCGAGTGCCTTGGCGGCGTCGAACTGCGGGAACTCGGCGCGGACCCGCTCGGCCGACCAGGCGGTGGGCCGGCCGTCCTGGCCGTAGATCGACTCGTGGACGAGGGCGTACAGCGGGTGGCGGGCGTAGGACAGCATGCCCTGCACCTGCTCCTGGAAGGTGTCGGACAGGGTGAAGCCCTGCGGGGTGCGGACGAAGGCGTCCTCCAGGAGGTAGTGGAGGCGGTGGGTGCCGTCGCCGGTGCCGAGGAGGATGCCGAGGGACTGGAACGCCTCGACGGTGAGCCGGTAGCCGTTCGGCAGGACCACGTCGTGGGTCAGCAGGTGGTCGGCGATCCGACGGGCGCGTTCGGCGTCCTGCGGGTAGCGGGCGTAGTGGGCGACGACCTTGCGCTCGATACGCGGGAAGGCGGCCCGGTAGACGTCGTCGGCGTGGGCGTCCAGGGCGGGCAGCCCGCCGGTGAGCACGGCGGTGGCCAGGCCCTCGGGGGCGAGGGACAGGTAGCTGGTGGCGCAGAAGCCGCCGAAGCTCTGGCCGAGGACGGTCCAGGGCGCGCCGCCCGTGACCAGCGGGCGGATGGCCTCGCAGTCGCGGACGATCGAGTCGGCGCGGAAGCGGGTGAGGTAGTCGGCCTGCTCGGCGGGGCCGCCGCGCAGCGGGAGCGTCTGCCGGTTGGCGGGCGTGGAGTGGCCGGTGCCGCGCTGGTCGAGGAGCAGGACGCGGAACTCCTTCAGCGCCCTGCCCAGCCAGCCGGGCCTGCCGACGGAGCGGTCCGCGCCGAAGCCGGGGCCGCCCTGCAGATACAGCAGCCAGGGCAGCTCCTGGTGGGCCTTGTCGCTCGCCACGACCTCGCGGGCGTACAGCTCGATCGTGTCGCCCTCGGGGCGGTCGTGGTCGAGGGGGACGGTGAAGCGGCGGTCGGTGAGGACGACTCCGGGCTGGCGGTAGCTGACGGTCAACAGGGCTCCCGGGACGGACGGACTTTCGGACCGCGTCCCAGTTCATCACAGGGAACGTCCGTGGGTGGGCCCTTCGGATCATGAAACCTTGCTGAACGGCCGTTCAGGCTCGGTGGGCTCGGTGGGCTCGGTGCGCTCTGTGGGCTCAGCGCGCGGACAGGCTGGAGCGGCGGACCACCAGCTCCGGCTGGAGGACGACCCGGCGGTGCTCGTGCGGCTTCACCGCGCCCTCCGCCTCCGTCTCCTCCAGAAGCAGATCGGCCGCCATGGCGCCCATGGTGACGGCGGGCTGCCGTACGGAGGTGAGCGGGACGGCAGCGGCGGCCGCGAACTCGATGTCGTCGTAGCCGACGATGGCGAGGTCGTCGGGGACGCCCACGCCCGCCGCGTACATGGCCTGCAGCACGCCGAGCGCGAGCAGGTCGTTGGCGCAGAACACGGCGGTCGGCCGGTCGGCGAGGCCGAGCAGCCGGGCCCCCGCGTCACGGCCCGCGGCGACGTCCAGCCGTTCGGTGGGCAGCTCGCGCAGCGCGTCGGGTCCGAGCCCGGCCTCGGCGAGCGCCTCCAGGGCGCCGGTGCGCCGGTCGCGGACCTGGTTGAGGCCGGGCGGGCCGCTGACATAGGCGATCGAGCGGTGCCCGGCGTCGACGAGATGGCGTACGGCCAGGGCGCCGCCCGCCACATCGTCGACGGAGACCGAGCACTCCGTGGTGCCCTCGGCCACCCGGTCGACCAGGACGAACGGGATGCCGTGCCGGCGGAACGTCTCGATGTTGCGGCCCGTGGCGTCGGCGGGGGTGAGCAGCACGCCGCGCACCCGCTGCTCGGCGAAGAGCGACAGATAGTCGGCCTCCTCGCCGGGGTTCTGGGCGCTGTTGCAGACCATCACGCCGAGTCCGGCCTGACGGGCGGCGCGCTCGGCGCCGCGGGCCACGTCGACGAAGAAGGGGTTGCCCATGTCGAGGACGAGCAGCCCCATGATGCGGCTGCGGCCCGCGCGCAGTTGCCGAGCGGACTCGCTGCGGACGTAGCCGAGCCGGTCTATCGCGGACTGCACGCGGGCCCGGGTCTCGGTCGCGACCGTGTCCGGGCGGTTGATCACGTTCGACACCGTGCCGACGGAGACTCCGGCGGCACGGGCGACGTCCTTGATACCCACCGACTGGGACATCGGGCAGGGACCTCCAGAAGGGGCGAAAGAGGGGGCGGCGGCCGGGGCGGCTTCACATTACCGGCATGCCGCCCCGGCGACCGGGTCCGGTCAGGCGGGCAGCCGGAAGTCGATGACGTGCAGCGCCGAGGGCGTCGTACCGCTGGATTTCTCCTGGTACATGAAGGACAGCACCCCGTCCTGCGCGACCCGTGTCTCGTCGATGACGACCTCGCCGAAGGCGTTGAGGCCGTTGCCGTCGAACAGGATCCTCCAGTCGGTGTACCCGGAGGCAGCCGAAGCCCCGGCGATCCGGCCGAAGGGGAAGACCGCGTACGCGTTGTCGTACTTGTCCAGGATCAGCTTGGTGCGCTGGCTGGAGTTCAGCGGGACCGGGATCTCGGTCTTCTGCCAGGTGCCCGAGGCGTTTCTGCGGACGTGGAAGGCGCGCCCGTTGGCGGTCCGATTCGCGACATAGTTCGTGGTGCACTGCCCGAAGCGGCCGGGGACGTAGGAGATGATCGCGTGCGGCCGTCCGGCGGAGTCGGTGAACTGGCTCTCCTGGTTCATCAGGGAGTGGTCCGCGTTGAGCGGGTCGACGACCAGGCCGGTGTCGTTCACGGACACCTTGTCGGAGCCGCCGGTGGTGCCGACGACGGTGCCGGCGTTGTTGCGCCAGGTGCGGCCCCGGTCGTCGGAGTAGACGTAGCCGGTGTCGTGGTTGCTGATGCCGCCGCCGTTGCACATCACCGCGCCGTTCTGCTCACGCCAGGTGAAGAAGGAGTGCAGCCGCCCGTTCCGGTCGTAGTCGATGCCGTGCAGGTACATGTTCCGGGCGGTCGAGGAGCCGTGCTCGCTGGAGTACGTACCCGTGGAGCTGGACCATTCGCCGAGGTTGGTCCACTGGGTGCCGTCGTACTCGGCGAGCGCGTTGCGGCCGTTGCCGGAGACGGCGACGCGGTAGCTCAGCTGGAGCTTGCCGTCGGGTGTGGAGACGAACTGCGGGTAGGTGAACTGCGAGGTCAGCGCCAGGCCGTCGAGAGTGGACTGCGGCGCCCCGAAACGGGCGGCGGTCCAGCTCAGCCCGCCGGGGTTGTCCATGAGCCCGGCGACGGACTTGACGTAGGTGAAGCCGTCGCTGTGGGAGTCCATGTTGAGGTGCAGCCGGCCGTCGACCTTGGAGACGCCCATGGAGATGACGTTGTGGGAGTCGTTGTACCGCAGGGTGTGCCCGACCTTCACGGTGGACCAGGTGCTCGACCCGAGGGCGCGGCGGCCGACGACGGCGTTGCGGTCGGCGGTGTACCAGACGGCGTACTGGTAGCCCTTGTAGGTCAGCAGGCCGTTCTTCTGGAACGCGTTGTTGTTGACCAGCCCGTCGTACGACACGAAGAAGACGGCCTGGCCGTCGAGCGTGGTGGTGCCGGTCCGGGTCACGGAGGGGCCGGGGTCAGCGGCCCGGGCGGTGCCGGAGGCGAGGGCGGGGGTCACCACGGCTCCGGCGAGGGCGGCGGCCAGCAGCGTACGTCTGTGCATCTCATGGACTCCATCGTCATACGAGGTGGAACACTTCCGTCAGCGGTTTCATGGCCTCGTCGGGCCGGGCGCCGTCCAGCGACTCGAAGAACGGCGCCATCTCCGCCTGCCAGCGGGCGTTGACGTCGGTGGCTTCCATTCCGGCCAGGGCGGCTGCGAAGTCCTCGGTCTCCAGGTAGCCGACGAGCAGCCCGTCCTCGCGCAGGAACAGCGAGTAGTTGTGCCAGCCGGTGTCGCTGAGCGCCTGGCGCATCTCGGGCCACACGGTGGCGTGCCGCTCGCGGTACTCGTCGAGGCGGTCCGCCCTGACCTTCAGCAGGAAGCACACGCGCTGCATCAACAGATCTCCAGGGACTAGAAGTTGAACTGGTCGATGTTCTCGGCGTCGAAGACGGTCGGCTTGCCGAGGCTGATCACGCCGTCCTTGCCGATGGTGTACTCGCCCATGGAACCGGCCTTGAAGGTCTCGCCCTCCTTGCCGGTGATCTGCCCGGAGGACAGGGCGACAGCGGTACGGGCGGCCAGCTCGCCGAGCTTGGCCGGGTCCCACAGCTCGAACGCCTCGACGGTGCCGTTCTTGACGTACTTGCGCATGTCGTTGGGGGTGCCGAGGCCGGTCAGCTTGACCTTGCCCTTGTACTTGGAGCCCGACAGGTACTGGGCGGCGGCCTTGATGCCGACGGTGGTCGGGGAGATGATCCCCTTCAGGTTCGGGTACTCCTGGAGCAGGCCCTGGGTCTGCTGGAAGGACTGCTGGGCGTCGTCGTTGCCGTACGCGGTCTTCACCAGCTTCATGTTCTTGTACTCGGGCTTCTTCAGCTCGTCCTTCATGAAGTCGATCCAGGTGTTCTGGTTCGTCGCCGTCTGCGCGGCGGACAGGATCGCGATCTCGCCCTTGTAGTCGAGCTGCTTGGCGAGCAGCTGCACCTCGGTACGGCCCAGGTCCTCGGCGGAGGCCTGCGACACGAAGGCGTTGCGGCAGCCGGCCGTGGTGTCGGAGTCGTAGGTGACGACCTTGATGCCGTTCTTCATGGCCTGCTTGAGCGCGGTGCACAGCGCGCCCGGGTCCTGCGCGGAGACGGCCATCGCGTCGACCTGCTGCTGGGTGAGCGTGTTGACGTAGCTGACCTGCCCGGCGGTGTCGGTGGCGCTGGACGGCCCGACCTCCTTGTAGCTGGAGCCGAGCTCCTTCAGCGCCTTCTCGCCGCCCTTGTCGGCGGAGGTGAAGTACGGGTTGTTGACCTGCTTGGGCAGGAACCCGACGGTGAGCCCCTTCTTGGTGGCCGCGTTCGGATCGGCCTTACCGGCGGTGGCGGCGGACGCCCCTTCGTCCGCCACGTCCTTCTTGGTGGTCCCACCGCAGGCGGTGAGGGCCAGGGCGAGAGAGGTGGCGGTGGCGAGGGCCGCACAGCATCGGCGGAGGGTTGTCTTACGCATGACGGTTTCCTTTGGACGAGGTTGAGGGAAGCGCCCTTCTCTTAGGGGCGCGGGGAACTGCGCGACCAGCCACAGCGGACGGTCAGCCGGACGACGATTGAGCACGCAAAACGGCGATCTGCCGAGCCACCCGAGGCCCAAGAACAGAAAGCACAAGCAACACACCGGTCACGACGATCTGCGACTGGGCGGACACATCCTGAAGGCTCATCACGTTCTGCAGAGCCCCGAGCAGAAACACCCCGGCGATCGCACCCCCCAACGTGCCCTTGCCCCCGTCGAAGTCGATCCCCCCGAGCAACACCGCCGCCACCACCGACAGTTCGAGCCCCGTCGCGTTGTCATAGCGCGCACTCGCGTAGTGCAGCGCCCAGAAGACGCCGGTCAGCGAGGCCATCACCCCGGTCAGCGTGAACAGGAGCAGCTTCTGCCGCTTGACGCGGACACCGGCGAACCGCGCCGCCTCCTCATTCGCCCCGATCGCGAACAGCGACCGCCCGAACGGCGTGGCGTGCAGCGCGACCACGGCGATGGCGAGCAGGACCAGGAACGGCAGGAAGGCGTACGGGATGAACGTGTCGCCGAGACGCCCGGCCGCGAAGTCCAGGTACTGCGTGGGGAAGTCGGTCACCGCGTCGGACCCGAGCACGATCTGCGCGATACCCCGGTAGGCGGCAAGGGTTCCGATGGTGACGGCGAGGGACGGCAGCCCGAGCCTGGTCACCAGCAGCCCGTTGACCAGCCCGCACACCACACCCAGCAGCAGGCAGATCGGGATGATCGTCTCGATGGCCATGCCCTGGTTCCACAGGGCGCCCATCACCGCTCCCGACAGGCCGGCCGTGGAGGCGACCGACAGATCGATCTCCCCGGACACCACCAGCAGCGTCATCGGCAGGGCGATCAGCGCGATCGGCAGCGTGTTGCCGATGAGGAACGACAGGTTGAGCGCGTTGCCGAACCCGTCGACGAATCCGAAGGAGAACAGCAGCACCACGAGGAGCAGGGCGCCGACCACCGTGTCCCAGCGGACCGCTCGGCTCAGGGAGATGTCAGCCATGGCGGGCGTTCCTCTTCTTCAGGGCGGAGGCCACGCGCAGCGCGACGACCCGGTCGACGGCGATGGCGAGGATGAGCAGGATGCCATTGATGGCGAGCACCCAGACCGAGCTGACACCGAGGGCGGGCAGCACACTGTTGATGGAGGTCAGCAGCAGCGCGCCGAGGGCCGCGCCGTAGACGCTGCCGGAGCCGCCGGTGAAGACGACGCCGCCGACCACGACCGCGCTGACGACGGTCAGTTCGTAGCCGCTGCCGGTGCCGGAGTCGACGTTGCCGAACCGGGCGAGGTACATCGCGCCGGCGAGTCCGGCGAGGGCGCCGCAGAAGGTGTACGCGGCGAGGATCCGCTTGCGGACGGGGATGCCGGCGAGGCGCGCGGCCTCCGGGTTGGAGCCGAGGGCGTAGAGCTCGCGGCCGCTGCCGTAGTGCTTGAGGTAGTACGCCGTCGCCACCAGCACCGCCAGGGCGATCAGTGCCAGGTACGGCACCGCCCAGATGCCGCCGGAGCCGAAGTCGACGAACCCGCCGGGCAGATCGGCCGCGGTGATCTGGCGGGAGCCGACCCAGATGGAGTCGATGCCGCGGATGATGTAGAGCGTGCCGAGGGTGACGACGAGCGCGGGCACCTGGCCCAGGCTGACGAGCAGGCCGTTGAGCAGGCCGAAGCCGATGCCGAGCAGGACGGCCAGCGCGATCGCCACGACCGGGTTGCCGCCGCCCTGGAGATACGTTCCGGCGGCGAAGGCGCTGATGCCGAGCGTGGATCCGACGGACAGGTCGACGTTCCGCGTGATGACCACCAGGGACTGGCCCGTGGCGACCAGCACGAGGATCGTCGCGTTCAGCAGCAGGTCCTTGATGCCCTGTTCGGACAGGAACTCGCTGTTTCCGGCCTGGGTGACGGCGATCATCGCCAGGAAGACGACCAGGATGGCGAGTTCGCGCATCTTGAAGACCCGGTCGACCAGCCGTGTGCCGCTGGACTTGGGCACGTCGGCCACGGGGGCCTCTCGGGGAGTGACGACCGTCATGCGGCGGCCCTCCCGGTGGCTGCGGCCATCACGGTTTCCTCGGTGGCGTCGGAGCGCGGGATCTCGGCGGTGAGGCGGCCCTCGTGCATCACCAGCACGCGGTCGGCCATGCCGAGGATCTCGGGCAGGTCGGAGGAGATCATCAGGACGGCCACGCCGTCGGCGGCCAGTTGGGACAGCAGCCGGTGCACCTCGGCCTTGGTGCCGACGTCGATGCCCCGGGTCGGTTCGTCGACGATCAGCACCTTGGGGCCGGTGGCCAGCCACTTGGCGAGCACGACCTTCTGCTGGTTGCCGCCGGAGAGGGTGTTGACGGTGTCGGCGATCCGGGCGAACTTCACCTGGAGCTTGACGGCCCAGTCGAGGGAGCGGCTGCGCTCGGCGCCCCGGTCCATCAGCCCTGCCTTGACGGTCGTACGGAGCCCGGTGAGGCCGATGTTGCGCTCGATGGACATGTCCATCACCAGGCCCTGGGCGCGCCGGTCCTCGGGGACCAGGGCGAGTCCGGCGGACATCGCGGTGGAGGGGGCGCCGTTGACGAGGGCCTTGCCCTGGACGGAGACCTCGCCGGCGTCCCAGCGGTCGATGCCGAACACGGCCCGGGCGACCTCGGTGCGGCCCGCGCCGACGAGCCCGGCGAGGCCGACGATCTCGCCGTGCCGCACCTCGAAGGAGACGTCGGTGAAGACGCCCTCGCGGGTCAGGCGGCGCACGCTCAGGGCGACTTCGCCCGGTGTCACGTCCTGCTTGGGGTACAGCTCGTCGAGGTCGCGGCCGACCATGCGGCGCACGAGGTCGTCCTCGGTCATGCCGTCCAGGGGCTCGCTGGCGATCCGGGCGCCGTCGCGCAGGGTGGTGACCGTCCGGCAGATCTCGAAGATCTCCTCCAGCCGGTGGGAGATGAACAGCACGGCGGCGCCCTGGTCGCGCAGGGTGCGTACGACGCCGAAGAGGCGGGCGACCTCGTTGCCGGTGAGGGCGGCGGTCGGCTCGTCCATGATCAGGACGCGGGCGTCGAAGGAGAGGGCCTTGGCGATCTCGACGATCTGCTGGTCGGCGATGGACAGGCCGCGGGCGGGCCGGTCGGGGTCGAGTTCGACGCCGAGGCGCTCCATGAGGGCGGCGGTCGCGTTGTGCGTGGCCTGGTGGTCGATCCGGCCGAGGGCGCGCTTGGGCCTGCGGCCCATGTAGATGTTCTCGGCGATCGACAGGTCGGGGAAGAGCGTGGGCTCCTGGTAGATCACGGCGATCCCGGCGTCGCAGGCGTCGCCGGGGCCGTTGAAGACGACGGGCGCACCGTCGAGCAGCACCTGGCCGGCGTCCGGCCGGTGCACTCCGGCGAGCGCCTTGATGAGGGTGGACTTGCCGGCACCGTTCTCGCCGGCCAGGGCGTGCACCTCCCCGGGGAACAGCTCCAGGGAGACGTCCCGCAGCGCGCGGACCGCGCCGAAGGACTTGGACACGTCCCTCAGTGCCAGAACCGGGGCCGGACCCGTGGTGGACGGGTGGGTCATGAGGGCTCCTCGACGACGCCGGCGGGAGGCCCTCCCGGCGTCGTGAAAGGTTTCAACTGGATTGCCGGGACGTTAGGCGGGCCGCGCATGTCACGTCAATGGGTACCGGTCGAAAATATTTCGAGCCCGATTCGAGGAGTGAAGGTCACGCGCCGGTCACGGGTAACCGTGTGAGCCGGAGGGGTTGACACCCCTTCGGGGGGCCCATAGCTTCGCGTCCTGAATCGTTTCATTCAGTGGTCGTTACGACCCGATGCCACAGGAGCCCTGACGTGACCGAGCTCGCCGCGGCGAAGACCGCGCTCAAGACCCAGGCCGTCGAGACGCCGTCGTGGGCGTACGGGAACTCGGGCACCCGGTTCAAGGTGTTCGCGCAGGCGGGTGTGCCACGTGATCCGTACGAGAAGCTGGACGACGCGGCGAAGGTGCACGAGTTCACGGGGGTCGCCCCGACGGTGGCGCTGCACATTCCGTGGGACAAGGTCGACGACTACGCGGCGCTGGCGAAGCACGCGGAGCGGCGTGGTGTGCGGCTCGGCGCGATCAACTCCAACACCTTCCAGGACGACGACTACAAGCTCGGGAGCATCTGTCATCCGGACGCGGCGGTGCGGCGCAAGGCCGTGGACCATCTGCTGGAGTGCGTCGACATCATGGACGCGACGGGGTCGACGGATCTGAAGCTGTGGTTCGCCGACGGAACGAACTATCCCGGGCAGGACGACATCCGTGGGCGGCAGGACCGGCTGGCCGAGGGGCTCGCGGAGGTCTACGAGCGGCTGGGCGAGGGGCAGCGGATGCTGCTGGAGTACAAGTTCTTCGAGCCGGCCTTCTATACGACGGATGTTCCGGACTGGGGCACCGCCTATGCGCACTGTCTGAAGCTCGGGCCTCAGGCGCAGGTCGTGGTCGACACGGGGCATCACGCGCCGGGGACCAATATCGAGTTCATCGTGGCGACGCTGTTGCGTGAGGGGAAGCTCGGGGGGTTCGATTTCAATTCGCGGTTCTACGCGGATGACGACCTGATGGTGGGGGCGGCGGATCCGTTCCAGTTGTTCCGGATCATGTATGAGGTGATTCGGGGTGGGGGGTTCACGCCTGACGTGGCGTTCATGCTCGATCAGTGTCACAACATCGAGGCGAAGATTCCGGCGATCATTCGGTCGGTGATGAATGTGCAGGAGGCTACGGCGAAGGCGTTGCTGGTTGATGAGGGTGCGCTGCGCGCGGCTCAGGGGGTGGGGGATGTTCTTGAGGCGAATGCCGTGGTGATGGATGCGTACAACACGGATGTGCGGCCGTTGCTGCGGGAGGTGCGGGAGGAGATGGGGTTGGACCCCGACCCTGTTGCGGCGTATCGGCGGTCTGGGTGGGCGGAGAAAATCGTTGCTGAGCGGGTTGGTGGGGAGCAAGCCGGTTGGGGGGCGTGAGCGTCTGCCGGGTTCTGTTTGATTCGGGGTGCGGGTGCGTTGTGGTTGTTCGCGCAGTTCCCCGCGCCCCTGAGGGAAGCCTCCACTCTCCGTTGAAAGGAAATGGCATTCATGGCACTCCATTCTGAGGCCGCTGATCTGCTCGCTCGGTCGCATCGGCTCGGGGGCGATCCCCGTAACACCAATTACGCGGGAGGCAATGCCTCCGCCAAGGGCACCGAGACCGATCCCGTCACCGGGGGTGATGTGGAGTTGATGTGGGTCAAGGGATCCGGTGGGGATCTGGGGACGTTGACCGAGGGTGGGCTGGCCGTGTTGCGGCTGGATCGGATGCGGGCGCTGGTCGATGTGTATCCGGGGGTGGAGCGCGAGGACGAGATGGTGGCCGCGTTCGACTACTGCCTGCACGGGAAGGGTGGGGCGGCTCCTTCGATCGACACCGCCATGCACGGGCTGGTCGGGGCCGCGCATGTCGATCATCTGCATCCTGATTCGGGGATCGCGCTCGCCTGTGCGGCCGACGGGGAGAAGCTGACCGCCGAGTGTTTCGGGGACCGTGTGGTGTGGGTGCCGTGGCGGCGGCCCGGGTTTCAGCTGGGGCTGGACATCGCGGCGGTGAAGGAGGCCAATCCGGGGGCCATCGGGTGTGTGCTCGGCGGGCACGGGATCACGGCCTGGGGTGACACCTCCGAGGAGTGCGAGCGGAACTCACTGCACATCATCCGGACCGCCGAGGCGTTCCTCGCCGAGCGGGGGAAGGCCGAGCCCTTCGGGCCGGTGATCGAGGGGTATGCCGCGGTGAGCGCCGGAGAGCGCCGGGAGCGGGCCGCCGCGCTCGCGCCGTACGTCCGCGCCCTCGCGTCCCAGGACCGGCCGCAGGTCGGGCACTTCGACGACTCCGAGGTCGTCCTCGACTTCCTGGCGAGCGCGGAGCATCCGCGGCTGGCCGCGCTGGGCACCTCCTGCCCCGACCACTTCCTGCGGACCAAGGTCCGGCCGCTCGTCCTCGATCTGCCTCCGTCCTCGACACTCGACGAGGCCGTCGACCGGCTCAAGGAGCTGCACGCCGCGTACCGCGAGGAGTACGCCGCCTACTACCAGCGGCACGCCCTGCCCGACTCCCCCGCGATGCGCGGCGCCGACCCGGCGATCGTGCTGGTCCCGGGGGTGGGGATGTTCTCGTTCGGCAAGGACAAGCAGACCGCGCGGGTGGCCGGGGAGTTCTACGTCAACGCCATCAATGTGATGCGGGGCGCCGAGGCCGTCTCGACGTATGCGCCGATCGAGGAGTCGGAGAAGTTCCGTATCGAGTACTGGGCGCTGGAGGAGGCCAAGCTTCAGCGGATGCCGAAGCCCAAGGCACTGGCCACGCGGGTCGCGCTCGTCACCGGGGCGGGCAGCGGGATCGGGAAGGCCATCGCGCGGCGGCTCGTGGCCGAGGGCGCGTGTGTGGTCGTCGCGGATCTCAACGGGGAGAACGCCCAGGCCGTCGCCGAGGAGCTGGGCGGGTCGGACAAGGCCGTGGCGGTGACGGTGGACGTGACGTCCGAGGAGCAGATCGCCGAGGCGTTCCGGGCGGCCGTGCTGGCCTTCGGCGGAGTCGACCTCGTCGTCAACAACGCGGGGATCTCGATCTCCAAGCCGCTGCTGGAGACCTCGGCCAAGGACTGGGATCTGCAGCACGACATCATGGCGCGCGGGTCGTTCCTGGTGTCGCGGGAAGCGGCGCGGGTGATGATCGCGCAGGGGCTCGGGGGCGACATCGTCTACATCGCGTCGAAGAACGCCGTGTTCGCCGGGCCCAACAACATCGCCTACTCGGCCACCAAAGCCGACCAGGCCCACCAGGTGCGGCTGCTCGCCGCCGAGCTGGGCGAGCACGGGGTCCGGGTCAACGGGATCAACCCGGACGGTGTCGTGCGCGGGTCGGGGATCTTCGCCGGCGGGTGGGGGGCGAAGCGGGCCGCCGTGTACGGGGTGGAGGAGGAGAAGCTGGGCGAGTTCTACGCGCAGCGGACCATCCTCAAGCGTGAGGTGCTGCCCGAGCATGTGGCGGGCGCCGTCTTCGCCCTGACCGGCGGGGACCTGACCCACACCACCGGACTGCACATCCCGGTCGACGCCGGCGTCGCGGCCGCTTTCCTGCGATGAGCGCGGTTGTGAAGTCGTACGCCGCGGTCGACCTCGGCGCGTCCAGCGGGCGCGTCATGGTCGGCCGCGTCGGCCCGGACTCGCTGGAGCTCAGCGAGGCCCACCGCTTCCCCAACCGGCCGGTGCGGGTGCCGGAGGGGCTGCGCTGGGATGTACTCGGGCTCTACGCGGGGGTGCTGGACGGACTGCGGGCGGCCGGGCCGGTCGACTCCGTCGGCATCGACAGCTGGGCCGTGGACTACGGGCTGCTGGACGCCGACGGGGCGCTGCTCGGCAACCCCGTGCACTACCGCGACCGCCGTACCGAGGGCGTCGCGGAGAAGGTGTGGGCGACCCTGCCCGCCGAGGAGCTGTACACGGCGACGGGGCTTCAGTACGCGCCCTTCAACACCCTGTACCAGCTGACCGCCGCCCGCTCCACGGCCCAACTCGACCGGGCCCGGCGGCTGTTGCTGATGCCGGATCTGCTGACGTACTGGCTCACCGGTGAGCAGGGCACGGAGCTGACCAACGCCTCGACGACCCAGTTGATCGATCCGCGCACCCGGGACTGGGCGTACGGGGTCGCGGAGCGGCTGGGCATCGATCTCGGGCTGTTCGCGCCGCTGCGGCGGCCCGGGGATCCGGCGGGGGTGCTGCGGCCGGAGGTGCTGGAGGAGACGGGGCTGACCGGGCCCGTGCCGGTGACGGCCGTCGGGTCGCACGACACCGCGTCGGCGGTGGCCGCCGTACCGGCTTCGGGCGAGCGGTTCGCGTACATCTGCACCGGCACCTGGTCCCTGGCCGGTCTGGAGCTGGACGCGCCGGTGCTGACCGAGGAGAGCCGGGCGGCCAACTTCACCAACGAACTGGGGCTGGACGGCACGGTTCGCTATCTGCGCAACATCATGGGGCTCTGGCTGCTCCAGGAGTGTGTGCGGGCCTGGGGCGAGACGGATCTGGGCGCGCTGTTGCTGGAGGCGTCCAAGGTGCCGGCGCTCCGGTCCGTGGTCGACGCCGGTGACTCGGCGTTTCTCGCGCCGGGGCGGATGCCCGAGCGGATCGCCGAGGCGTGCCGGGCCTCAGGGCAGCCCGTACCCGGGTCACCGGCCGAGGTGACACGGTGCATCCTCGACTCCCTCGCCCTCGCCCATCGGAAGGCGGTCCAGGACGCGCAGCGGCTCGCCGGGCACACGGTCGACGTGGTGCATGTGGTGGGCGGTGGCACGCGCAACGCCCTGCTGTGCCAGCTCACCGCCGACGCCTGCGGGCTGCCGGTGGTCGCCGGGCCGACGGAGGCAGCCGCCCTGGGAAACGTGCTGGTGCAGGCCCGGGCGCACGGGCTGGTCGGTGACCTGGCGGGGATGCGGCGGCTGCTCGTGCGGACGCAGCCGCTCACGCGGTACGAGCCGCGCGGCGGGACCGAGCGGTGGCGCGCCGCGCAGAACCGGCTCGCCGGGGACTGACGGGGTCTCCCCCGGATCTTGTCCGCGCACTACGCTTCACTCATCCGATGATCGACCACGAGGAGCCGCGATGCGTGTCGCCCTGTTCCTGACCTGCGTCAACGACACGCTGTATCCGGACACGGGGCGCGCCGTGGTGAAACTGCTGACCAGACTGGGCGTCGACGTCGACTTCCCGATGGCGCAGACCTGCTGCGGACAGGCGCACTACAACACCGGATACCGTCACGAGGCCGAGCCGCTCGCCCGGCATTTCTCCGATGTATTCGGCGAGTACGAGGCGATCGTGACACCGTCCGGGTCGTGCGGGTCCATGGTGCGCGAGCTGTATCCGCGGATGGGCGAGCGGGCCCGGGCCGAGGGGCGCGGGGACACCCTCGCTGCGACGCTGGCGCCGGTGGTGCCGAAGACGTACGAACTCACGGAGTTCTTGGTCGACGTGCTGGGCGTGACGGACGTCGGGGCGTACTACCCGCACACGGTGACGTACCACCCGACCTGTCACGGACTGCGCGGACTCGGACTCGGCGACCGGCCGCGGCGGCTGCTCCAGGCGGTGAAGGGGCTGGAGCTGGCCGAACTGCCGGGGGCCGACGAGTGCTGCGGGTTCGGCGGCACCTTCGCGCTGAAGAACTCCGATGTCTCGGCGGCGATGGGCACCGACAAGGTGCGCAACGCCGAGTCGACGGGCGCGGAGGTGCTGTGCGCGGCCGACAACTCCTGTCTGATGCACATCGGCGGGACGATGACCCGGCTGCGGACCGGCATGCGGCCGGTGCACATCGCGGAGATCCTGGCGAGCACGGAGGAGGAACCGGCCGTATGAGCGGGACGTATCTCGGTATGCCGGCGTTTCCGGAGGCCGCGCGGGAGGCCGTGGGGAACGAGACCCTGCGCGGCAATCTGCGGCACGCCACACACACCATCCGCGCCAAGCGGGCGAAGGCCGTGACGGAGGTGTCCGACTGGACCGAGCTGCGCGAGGCGGGCAAGCGGATCAAGGACCACACGCTGCGCCATCTCGACCGCTATCTCGAGCAGTTGGAGGAGTCGGTCACGGCGGCGGGCGGCATCGTCCACTGGGCCGCCGACGCGGACGAGGCCAACGAGATCGTCACCCAGCTGGTGCAGATGACCGGCGAGTCGGAGGTCGTCAAGGTCAAGTCGATGGCCACACAGGAGATCGGGCTCAACGAGGCGCTGGAGGCCGAGGGCATCCACGCCTACGAGACCGATCTCGCCGAGCTGATCGTGCAGTTGGGCAAGGACCGGCCCTCGCACATCCTCGTCCCGGCCATCCACCGCAACCGGGGCGAGATCCGGGACATCTTCCGCGCCGAGATGAGCGAGTGGGGCCGCCCGGCCCCCGAGGGCCTCACCGACACGCCCGCCGAACTCGCCGAGGCGGCCCGGCTGCATCTGCGGGAGAAGTTCCTGCGCGCCAAGGTCGGCATCTCCGGCGCCAACTTCATGGTCGCCGAGACGGGCACGCTGGTGGTCGTGGAGTCCGAGGGCAACGGCCGGATGTGCCTGACCCTGCCCGAGACGCTGATCTCGGTCGTCGGCATCGAGAAGATCGTGCCGACGTGGCGGGACCTGGAGGTGTTCCTCCAGACCCTCCCCCGCTCCTCCACGGCCGAGCGGATGAACCCGTACACCTCGACGTGGACCGGCACCACCGAGCAGGACGGGCCCAGCACCTTCCATCTGGTGCTGCTGGACAACGGCCGCACCGACACCCTCGCCGACGAGGTCGGCCGGCAGGCGCTGCGCTGTATCCGCTGCTCGGCGTGTCTCAACGTCTGCCCGGTGTACGAGCGGGCTGGCGGCCACGCGTACGGCTCGGTGTACCCGGGCCCGATCGGCGCGATCCTCAGCCCTCAGCTGCGAGGCACGGGCAGCGAGATCGACGCCTCGCTGCCGTACGCGTCCTCGCTGTGCGGGGCGTGCTACGAGGTGTGCCCGGTCGCCATCGACATCCCCGAGGTGCTGGTGCATCTGCGGGAACGGGTCGTGGAGGGCGGAGAGGTCACCCGGGAGGGCAACAAGGTGGTGCTGCGGCCCGCGAAGGGGCATGCCGCCGAGCGTGCGGCGATGCGGGCCGCCCGCTGGGCGTTCACACACCCGGGCGCGCTGCGCACCGGCCAGCGCGCCGCCTCCCGGACCCGGCGCTTCCATCCCCGTACGCTGCCGGGGCCCGGCCGGGCCTGGAGCGGGACCCGGGACCTGCCGCCGGTGCCGGCCGAGCCGTTCCGGGACTGGTGGCTGCGGACACGCGGCGGGAAGGACGGGGCCAAGTGAACAGCAGGGAGCGGATCCTGGGCCGGGTGCGGCGCGCGCTGGTGGATGTGCCTCGGGACGACTCGCCGTACGAGCAGGCGGTCGAGCGTGACTATGCGCGTGAGCACGGGGACCGGAGTGTCGAGCAGACCGTCGAGCTGCTGGCCGAGAACCTGGCGGACTACCGGGCGATCGTGCACCGCACGGACGCCGAGGGGCTGGCCGCGCTGATCGCGGGGCTGCTGGACAAGCGCGGGTCGGCTTCGGTGCTGGCGCCGCCCGGGCTGGACCCGGCGTGGCTGGAGCGGACCGGGGTGACACGGGTGGCGGACCGGGTGGAGAGCACTCCGGCCGAACTCGACCGGGTGGACAGCGTCGTGACGGCCTGTGCGGTGGCGATCGCGGAGACCGGCACGATCGTGCTGGACGGCTCGCCCGACCAGGGGCGGCGCCGGATCACCCTCGTCCCGGACCATCACATCTGCGTGGTCCGTGTCCCCGGGCAGGTCGTGTCGTCGGTGCCGCAGGGCCTCGAACGGCTCGATCCGGCACGGCCGTTGACGTGGATCTCCGGGCCGTCGGCGACCAGTGACATCGAGCTGGACCGGGTCGAGGGGGTGCACGGTCCGCGCACCCTGGAGGTGATCCTCGTCGGCGAGGACTGACTCAGGGCTCAGGGCTCAGCGCTCAGGGCTCAGGGCTCAGGGCTCAGGGCAGGATCGAGTCGACGTAGCCGCCGTCGACACGCAGGGCGCCGCCCGTGGTCGCCGAGGCCTGGTCGGAGCCGAGATAGACGACCATGTTGGCGATCTCCTCCGGCTCGATCAGCCGCTGGAGCAGGGACTGCGGCCGGTGCTGTCGCATGAAGGCGCGCTGGGCCTCGTCCCAGGGCAGATCGCGGTCGACGAGCTGGTAGACGAAGTCCTCGACGCCGCCCGTGTGGGTCGGCCCGGCGATGACGGAGTTGACCGTGACGCCGGTCCCGGCCGCCTGCTTGGCGAAACCCCGGCTCACCGCGAGCAGGGCGGTCTTCGACATTCCGTAGTGGATCATCTCGGCGGGGACGACGACCGCCGAGTCGCTGGCGATGTACTGCACGCGTCCCCAGCCGCGTTCGGTCATGCCGGGCAGGACGAGCCGGGTGAGGCGTACGGCGGCCAGGACATTCACCTCGAAGTAGCGCCGCCACTCGTCGTCACTGATCTCCAGGGGGTCGGCGGACTCGAAGACGCCGAGGTTGTTGACGAGGATGTCCACCTGGCCCAGGGCGTCCACCGCCTGCCGCGCACCCTCCTCGGTCGTCACGTCGGCGGCCACGGGCACCAGGTCGGCGCCGGAGACCTCGCCCCGCATCCGGTCCACGGCCTCCCGCACCCGTCCGGGCGAGCGGCCGTTGACACCCACCCTGGCGCCCGCCCGGGCCAGGCCCGAGGCGATCGCGGCGCCGATGCCCTGCGTGGAACCGGTCACCAGAGCGGTGCGGCCCTTCAGATCGATCCGCATGCCGTGTCAACCCCTTCCGTGCTGGTGTGCTCGGGTACCCCCGGGGTGTCACTGAGTACACCCCCCGATACGGGTTCTGC
Organism: Streptomyces sp. CRCS-T-1; assembly: GCF_024442335.1. Classification (NCBI taxonomy): domain Bacteria; kingdom Bacillati; phylum Actinomycetota; class Actinomycetes; order Kitasatosporales; family Streptomycetaceae; genus Streptomyces; species Streptomyces sp. CRCS-T-1. Next base: position 489,622 of record NZ_CP101651.1, read on the forward strand.
GGCCAGTGTGGCCACGTCCCCTTCTCCGTAGCGTCGAGGACGCGACACAGGGCGTGTCGGACGAGGGACGAGGGGGACGACGATGAGGCGCACCGGCCCACGACAGGACCAGGACCCGGGACCCGCCGCCGAGGCACTGCGGCTGGTCAAGGTCACCAAGACGTACGGGAGCGCCGACAGCGCCGTGACCGCCCTGGACGGTGTGACGCTCGGTCTGGGGCGTGGCACGTTCACGGCGGTGATGGGGCCCTCCGGTTCCGGCAAGTCGACACTGCTGCAGTGCGCGGCGGGGCTCGACCGGCCCGACAGCGGGATCGTGCAGGTCGACGGCACCGAGCTGACGGGCGGCGGCGAGGCCGAGCTGACGAGGTTCCGGCGCGGCCGGATCGGGTTCGTGTTCCAGCAGTACAACCTGCTGGAGACGCTGACCGTCGCCCAGAACACGGTGCTGCCGCTCAAGCTGGCCGGGCGGAAGGTGGACCGGCAGCGGGTCCGCGAGGTGCTGACGGCGGTGGGACTGGGTGACCGGCTCGGGCACCGGCCCGATCAGCTCTCGGGCGGTCAGCGCCAGCGGGTCGCGATCGCCCGGGCCCTCGTCACCGAACCGCGGGTGATCTTCGCGGACGAGCCGACGGGCGCGCTGGACACCCGCAGCGCGCGGGACGTGCTGCGGCTGCTCCAGCAGGCGGTGCGGGTGCACGGGCGGACCGTGGTGATGGTGACGCACGACCCGGTCGCCGCCGCGTACGCCGACACCGTGCTGTTCCTGGCGGACGGCCGGCTCGCGGGCCGGATGGACGCGCCGACGGCCGACGCGGTCGCGGAGCGGCTGGCGCACCTGGGCGACGACGTGCGGGCGGGGGTGTGAGCCGTGTTCGTTCTCGCGATGCGGTCGATACGGCAGCGGCCCGGGCGGTTCCTCGCGACCCTGCTGTCCGCGTTCCTCGGCGCGGTGATCGTCATGACGTTCAACTCGATGCACGACACGGCCGGGCAGCCGGGTGTGGACCCGGTGAGCCGGGAGACCCTGTCCACCGCGGCGGGTGTGGTCGGCGGCTACGGCACCCTGCTGGTGTTCTTCGCGATCGCCTCGACGCTGACGGTGAACGTGCGTCAGCGGGCGGCCGAGAGGGAGCTGTTGCGCTGCTCGGGGGCGACTCCGGCGCAGATCAAGCGGATGGTCGTCGGTGAGGCGGTGGCCGTGGCGCTGGTGGGCGCCGCGCTGGCGATCGGCCCCGCGTTGCTCGGCGGGCGGGCGCTGCTGGAGGTGTTCCAGGACAGCGGTCAGGTCGCCCAGTCCGTCGAGTACTCCTTCGGTCCGGTGGCGTCGGCGTCCGGTGTCGGCATCACACTGCTCGCCGCCGCGGGGGCCGCGTTCCTCGCCGTGCGGCGGGCGACGGGCGAGGGCCGGCAACGGGGCCGGGCTCGGACGGTCCTCCCCTACGCGGCTCTGGTGGCCGGTGCCGCGTCTGCCACCTCGACGTTCGTGTTCTCGGCGACGGACGCCGCGCTGATGGCGCCGCCGGCGTACGGGGCGATCCTGCTGTCCGTCGGGTGCGCGCTGCGGGCGCCGCGGCTGCTCGCGGTCGTGCTGGACCGGCTGCCGTTCGACGGTCCGAGCGGATGGCTGGCGGTGCGCAATCTGCGCGAGCGGGCCGGGCAGCTCGCCGGGATCCTGATGTCGCTGATCCTGTTCACGGCGGTCGCCACGGCGACACTGACCATGCAGGCCGTGGAGAGCGACGCCGTCGAGGCTTCGGGCCTGGTCAAGTCGGTCGACGCGAAGAACCTCGAGACGCTCAACTTCACGGTCGTCGGGATCATCGTGGTCTTCGTGTGCGTCATGCTGGTCAACTCGCTTTATGCGGCGACCGGTTACCGGCTCCGCGAGTTCGGGCAGCAGCGTCTCGCGGGGGCGACTCCGGGGCAGGTGCTCACTCTGGTGGGGGTCGAGGGGCTGATCCTGATGGTCACGGGGGTGGTCTTCGGCACGCTGGCGGCGCTGGCGGGGGTCGTGCCCTTCACCGTGGCACGCACCGACGAGGTGCTGCCGGGCGAGTTCTTCGGCATCGGGGCGGCGGTCGTCGCGGTCGCGGCGGTGGTGACGCTGGGCACGAGCCTGGTCACGGCCCGGCGGACGCTGCGTACTCCGGCGGTCGGGGCGGTCGCGGTGGCGTGAGGAACAGGGCGGCGATGAGGGGCGGTTGCTGCGGCTGCCGCCCCTTCACCGCATGCCGGACGCGTCCAGCAACGCGCTCACGGTCGCCGTGGTCAGGCCGTCCAGGGTCTCGATCCCCGCCCCCGCCCGGGCGCCCGCCCCGTCGAAGACCAGCATCAACTGCCGGGCGAGCAGTTCCGCGTCCCGCGCCCCGCCCTCCTCGGCCCGGGCGCGGAAGAAGCCAAGCAGCCACTCCTTCGCCTCGCGGGCCACCGTGCTGGCCGGGTGCTCGGGGTCCTTGAGTTCGACCAGTGCGGCGAGGTAGGGACAGCCCTGGTAGGCGGGCTCGGCGGAGGCCTTCTCCAGTTGTCCGAAGACGTGCAGGATCCGCTCGCGCGGAGTGCCGGTCTCCTCCTGCGGGCCGGGCACCAGCCGTGCCTCGTACTCCGGGAGCAGCCGGGCCAGGCTCGCCGCCAGGACCTCGTCCTTGCTCGCGAAGAGCTGGTACATGGACCGCTTCGAGACCCCGGCGCCGCGGCACAGCGCCTCCACACCGACGGAGACGCCCTCGCGGTAGAAGATCTCGGCTGCCGCGTCGAGCAGCCGGTCCCGGGTGGACGCCTTGTCTGTGGTGGCCATGAAGGTGAGGCTACCTCGCCACGGGGTGTCGGGAAACCGATCGGTCTACCACCTTCCGGTACCCGGAACCCCCGTGACATCATCGCTGAACAAGCGCTTGGAAACCTGTTCCGCACTGCCGCCCGCCCTCTGGAGGCCCCGTTGTTCACATCCGTCGACGACGTCTCCGCACGTCTGGCCGAGACCGGGTATCTCGCCTCGCCGGCCGTCGCCACGACCGTCTTCCTCGCCGACCGCCTCGGCAAGCCGCTGCTGGTCGAGGGCCCGGCCGGGGTCGGCAAGACGGAGCTGGCCAAAGCCGTCGCCGAGGTCGCGGACGCGCGGCTCGTGCGCCTGCAGTGCTACGAGGGGGTCGACGAGTCCCGGGCGCTGTACGAGTGGAACCACGCCAAGCAGCTCCTGCGCATCAGCGCGGGCCGCGACGAGTCGTGGGACGAGACGCGCACGGACATCTTCAGCGAGGAGTTCCTGCTCACCCGGCCGCTGCTGACCGCCATCCGGGGCGACGACCCGAAGGTGCTGCTGATCGACGAGACCGACAAGGCGGACGTCGAGGTGGAGGGCCTGCTCCTGGAGGTGCTCAGTGACTTCCAGGTGACGGTGCCCGAGCTGGGCACCATCACCGCGACGCGCCGCCCCTTCGTCGTCCTCACCTCCAACGCGAGCCGGGAGCTGTCCGAGGCGCTGCGCCGCCGCTGCCTCTTCCTCCACATCGGCTTCCCGGACGAGGAGTTGGAGCGCCGGATCGTACGGCTGAAGGTGCCGGGGCTCGACGAGGCGCTGGCCCGCTCGGTCGTCCGGGTGGTGGGCGCGCTGCGGGCGATGGACCTGCGCAAGGTGCCGTCGGTCGCCGAGACCATCGACTGGGCGCGCACCCTGCTCGCGCTGGGCGCCGGCACCCTGGACGAGACGGTCGTGCGGGCCAGCCTCGGCGTGCTCCTCAAGCATCAGGAGGACGTCCTCAAGGCGAGCGCCAAGCTCGACCTGGACGCCCTGTGACCACCCCGGCGGGCGAGGGTGTCGCCGAGCGGCTGACGTCCCTGGTCGGGGCGCTGCGCGCGCACGGCATCCGGGTCGGCACGGGCGAGACGGTCGACGCGGGGCAGGCGATCGAGGCGCTCGGCCTCACGGACCGGGAGCTGCTGCGCGAGGGGCTGGCGGCGACGCTGCTGCACGGCACCGGGCAACGGCTGGTGTTCGACCCGGTCTTCGACCTGTACTTCCCGCGCGGTGTCGGCGGCCCGGAGGGGAAGAGCGCGGGCAGGGAGAACCTGCGTGACCGGCTGGCGGCCGCGCTCGCCGCCGACGACCAGGCACTGCTGGGGCGGCTGGCGGTCGAGGCGGTCGACGGTTTCGGGGGCTACGGCTCCTCGCCGGAGTCGGACGGCTGGTCGTCGTACCAGACGCTCGAACGGCTGCGCCCGCAGACCCTGCTCGCCCGGGTCCGCGACGATGTGCGCGGGCAGGGCGGCAGTTCGGGGTTCGCGGACCGGCTGCTGGAGGACGAGATCCGGCGACGGATCGACAGCTTTCGCGCGCTGGTGGCCACGGAGGCGCGGCGGCGGGTCGCCGAGCGGCGCGACCGGGACGAGCTCGCCCGGCGGGCGGTGGCGCCGACCGCCGACCGGGTCGATTTCCTGTTCGCCGGGAAGGCCCGGCTGGCCGAGCTGCGCAGGGCGGTCCAGCCGCTCGCCCGCAAGCTCGCGACCCGGCTCGCGGCCCGGCGCCGCCGCGCCTCCCGGGGCACGATCGACCTGCGGCGGACGCTGCGCGGTTCGCTGTCGACGGGCGGGGTGCCGATGAAGCCGGTGCTGCGCAGGCGCCGCCCGGCGCGGCCCGAACTGGTGCTGCTGTGCGATGTGTCGGGGTCGGTGTCGGGTTTCTCGGACTTCACGATGCTGCTGGTCCAGGCGTTGCACGACCAGTTCAGCAAGGTGCGGGTGTTCGCCTTCGTCAACCGGGTCGACGAGGTGACCGCGCTCCTGCGGCACGGCACCGCGGACCCGGAGGGGCTCAGTGCCCGGATCGGGGCGGAGGCCACGCTCACCGGATGGCACGACAGCAGCGACTACGGCACGGCGCTGGGCGAGTTCGCCGAGATCCACGGCGACGCGGTCGGTCCCCGCACGACGGTGTTCGTCCTGGGTGACGCCCGGACGAACCGGAGCGACCCGAATCCGCCCGCCGTACGGCGGATCGCCGAACGGGCGCGCCGCGTCTACTGGCTGAACCCCGAGCAGCGCTCCCTGTGGGGCACGGGCGATTCCGTCGCGCCGCTCTACGCCGAGCTGGTCGAGATGCACGAGTGCCGCAATGTCGGACAGCTCAGCGCGCTGGTGGCGCGACTGCTGCCGGTGTGACGACCCGGGGCGTGATCAGGCGACGGCGAGCTGCGGGTAGAGGGCGGCGGGGTCGGCCGCCAGCCCGGCCTTGACCTGCCGGGAGAGGTCGTCGGCCAGGACCTCGTAGGCGCCCGAGGCGATCCCGTCGAGGGCCTGGGCCGCGACACTCTCGGCCGTGGACTTCGGGGCGTCGACGGCGGCGGTCAGATCGGTGTCGACGTACCCGACGTGCAGGCCGGTGACCTCGATGCCCCGCGGCTTCAGGTCGAGGCGCAGCGAGTTGGTCTGGGACCAGAAGGCCGCCTTGGACGCGCTGTAGGAGCCGGCGAGGCCGATCCACGACAGCACGGAGTGGAGGTTCAGGATGTGGCCGCCGCCGTTGCGCTCGATGACGGGGACGAAGGCCCGGGTCACCAGGAGCGGCCCGTAGAAGTTGGTTTCGAACTCGCGGCGGACGTCCTCGACGGGCGAGTCGAGGAAGTTCGCGTTCACCGACGCGCCCGCGTTGTTGATCAGCAGGGTGACGTCCTGCGCCTGCTCGGCCGCCGCCGCGACGGACGCGGGGTCGGTGACCTCCAGGGCGAGCGGCACAGCGTCGGGGTGGGTGACGGTGCGCGGGTCACGGGCGGTGGCGTACACCTTCTCGGCACCGCGCTCGTACAGGGCCTCGACCAGGGCCCGGCCGATGCCGCGGCTGCCGCCGGTGACGAGTGCGACGGAACCTTCGATGGCGGTCATGGGTGTCTCCCTCGTGTTCTCCACACAGGAAACCGATCGGTTTCCCACGAGGGGAAGCGTAAACCGATCGGTTTCCGCAGAGCAAGAGGGTGCTACTTCTTCGCGTACTCCCTCGCCATCTGTCCCTGGAAGTCGTAGACCACGGCCTGCTCGTCGCCCACCACCCAGGCGTCGTGTCCGGGCGAGCAGACGAAGACGTCGCCCGGGCCGACCTCGGCCTCGCCGCCGTCGTCCATGCGGATGTGCATCCGGCCCTGGAGCATGTAGCAGTTGTGGTGCACCTGGCAGGTGGCGGTGCCCGCGATCGGGGCCACGGACTCGGTCCAGCGCCAGCCGGGCTCGAAGGTCGCCACGGCGAAGTCGAGATCCGTCATATGGACGGCTTCGAGGTGGCCACGGGGGAAATCACGCCGCTCATCCGGCTTGTCGAGCGTCTTCACTTCCAACATGACGCGCTCCCTTCCGGCCACGGCGCACCGCGGCCGGGGCCGGTCTCCCCGGCGGCCCTGGACACCGCGCGTCGGCGGCCGGCCTCCTCCTCTCCATCGTCCGCCCGTCGCTCCGGGGCCGCCAACAGGGGAACTCCGGTCAGGCCGGGTGTCCGCAGAGTTCGGCGAAGCGTCCGGCGTCGATGTTGCCCCCGGAGAGGATGACGCCGACGCGGCGTGGGAGAGAGCCCGCGCGGCCGGTCAGCAGGGCGGCTAGCGGGGTGGCCCCGCTGGGCTCGAGGACGATCTTCAGGCGTTCGAAGGCGAACCGCATCGCGTCCCGGATCTCGTCGTCGGTGACCAGCGCGATCGCGTCGACGAGCCGCCGGTTGACGGAGAAGGTGAGTTCGCCGGGGGTGTGCAGGGCCTGCCCGTCGGCGATGGTGTGCGGCACCGGAATGCTGATGCGCCGTCCGGCCTCCAGTGAGCGCTTGGTGTCGTCCCCGGCTTCCGGTTCGACGCCGATCATCCGGATGGCCGGGTGCAGCCCCTTGGCCACCGTGGCGCTCCCGGCCATGAGCCCGCCGCCGCCCACCGGTGTCACTATCGCACCCAATTCCCCTGTTTCTTCGAGGAGTTCGAGTGCTGCCGTGCCCTGGCCGGCCATCACGTGCGGGTGCTCGTACGGCGGGATGACGGTGAGCCCCCGCTCGGCGGCCAGGGCCTCGGCGATGGTCACACGGTCGCCGGTGTAGCGGTCGTAGGTGACGATCTCGGCGCCGTAGCCCGCGGTGGCCGCCCGCTTCGACGGCGGGGCGTCCTCGGGCATGACGATCACTGCGGTGGTGCCGAGCTCCCGGGCGGCCAGGGCGACGGCCTGGGCGTGGTTGCCCGAGGAGTAGGCGGCGATACCGCGGGACAGCTGCTCGGGGGTGAGGCGGGAGGCGGCGTTGTAGGCGCCGCGGAACTTGAAGGCGCCGACGCGCTGGAGGTTCTCGCACTTGAGGTGGATCTCGGCACCGGCGAGCGCGTCGAGGGTGCGGGAGCGCAGCACCGGGGTGCGGTGGGCGACGCCCTTGAGCCGGGCGGCGGCGTCCCGGACGTCGTCGAGGCTGACCGGTGGGGTGGTGGTCGTCACGCGGGTCCTCCGGTGGGAGTGTCGTGGGCGGCCCGGGCCTGGGAGAGGTAGTTGTAGGCGGAGGCGCGGGAGATGCCGAGCCGGGCGGCGACCTGCTCGACCGCGCCGCGCACGGCGAAGACACCGCGCGTGTCCAGCCCGCCGAACAGCTCCAGGCGCTCGGCGCGGTCCAGTTCCGCCCAGCTCCCCCGCTGCTTCGACTGATGGACGTCGACGAGGGCGTCGACCACGGCGTCGATGTCGTTGCCGAAGGTGGTGGTCGGCAGCTCCGCCGGCTCGGGCCGGACTCCGGCGAGCGCGCCGAGCAGACCGTGGACCTGACTGACGGCACCGACGTCCACGTTGACGCAGAGCGCGCCGAAGACGGCTCCCGTGGAGTCCCGCAGCACCATCGTTGAGGACTTCACCAGCGTCCCGCCCCGGGTGCGGGTGACGTAGTTCAGCTCGTCGGCCGCCTCGTCGCCGCGGGCGAGGACGCGTATGCCGATCTCGCTCATCGCGCCGCCCACCGTCCGCCCGGTCACCGACCCGGCGACGGCGACCACGGACTTCTCCGGGGTGCGGTAGTCGTGCAGCACGACGTCGCAGAGCGGCCCGAAGGTCGCGGCGATTCCTTCGACGACCGGTGTCAGCGCGGCGAGGATCGCATCCCGTTCCGCGGCCAGAGTCTCTCCCATGGATTTAGACTACGCGTCCAGTCATTGGATTTCTAGTCCAGATATTCAGTCCAGAACGGTCCGACTGGCTACTTCAACACTTGGCAATGGTTTTCACATGACTTCGACCGGAACCCGCTTTTGACATTCATTCCCATCTAGCGTGGCGCTGCCCAGTACCCCGGTGCACATCCGTCCTGGAGGAGCCATGCCCCTGTCCACGTCCCGCCGCCTGGCGCTGCTGACCAGCGCGTCACTGGCCCTTCTCGCGGGCTGCGGCAGCTCGTCGGACTCCGCCGGCGGCAAGAGCACGACGGACCGCGTCTCGGTGGTCGCCTCCACGGACGTCTACGGCGACATCGCACAGCGCGTCGGCGGCGACAGAGTCGACGTCACCTCGATCATCAGCGACCCCGACCAGGACCCGCACTCCTACGAGGCCGACCCCCAGAACCAGCTCGCCCTGTCGAAGGCCGAGGTCGTCGTCGAGAACGGCGGCGGCTACGACGACTTCGTGGACCGCATGCTGAAGGGCGGACACAACGACACCGCCCAGGTGATCAACGCGGTGAAGGTCTCCGGCAAGACCGCGCCGAAGGGCGGCGAGCTGAACGAGCACGTCTGGTACGACTTCCCCACCGTCGCCGAGGTCGCCGACCGCATAGCCTCGGCTCTCACCAAGGCCGACCCGTCCGACGCGGCCGTCTTCGAGAAGCACGCCGCCGCCTTCAAGGCCGGGCTCACGCCCCTGGAGGCGAAGGAGGCCCGGATCAAGAAGGAGCACGGCGGTGGGGGCGTGGCGATCACCGAGCCCGTGCCGCTGTACATGACCGAGGCGAGCGGCCTGGTCGACCGGACGCCCGCCGAGTTCAGCGAGGCGATCGAGGAGGGCGACGACGTCTCCCCACGGATCCTCCGGGAGAACCTGGCACTGTTCAGCGGCAGGAAGGTCGAGGTCCTCGTCTGCAACGAGCAGACCTCCGGCCCGCAGACCGAGAAGACCGAGGCGGCGGCCGAGGCGGCCGGCATCCCCGTCGTGCCCGTGACCGAGACCCTGCCGAAGGGCAAGGGCTACCTCGGCTGGATGACCGCCAACGTCGACGCGCTCGCGGGCGCGCTGGCCAAGTGACCCCGATATACCGGCAGGACGGCGTTCCTGTCATCAGTCTGCGCGGCGCGGCCCTGTCGTACGGCGCCCGCGAGGTGTGGAGCGGCCTCGATCTCGACGTACGGGCCGGGGAATTCCTGGCCGTGCTGGGGCCGAACGGCGCGGGCAAGACCAGTTTCGTACGGGCGCTGCTGGGCCGTCGGCCGCTGTCCGCGGGGACGCTGACCGTCCTCGGCCGGCCCGCGCGCGACGCCGCCCGGGAGATCGGCTACGTCCCCCAGCAGGCCGCGCTGTCCGCCCAGGCGATGCTGCGCGCCCGGGACCTCGTACGGTTCGGCATCGACGGGCACCGCTTCGGGCCACGGCCGCGCACGGGCGGGGTCCGTCGCCGGGTGGACGAGATCCTCGAGTCGGTCGGGGCGGCGGCCTACGCCGATGTCCCGCTCGGGATGCTGTCCGGCGGCGAACGGCAACGCGTGCGCATCGGGCAGGCTCTGGCCACCGACCCGCGGCTTCTGCTGTGCGACGAGCCGCTGCTGTCGCTCGACCTGAACCATCAGCGGGCCGTCACCGAACTGATCGACGCCCGGCGCCGCTCCCACGGCACGGCGGTGGTCTTCGTGACGCACGAGATCAACCCGGTGCTGGGGATGGTCGACCGGGTGCTCTACCTGGCCCCCGGCGGCCATCGCGTCGGCTCCCCGGACGAGGTGCTGACCTCCGAGTCGCTGTCCCGGCTCTACGGCACACAGGTCGACGTCGTACGGGTGCGCGGCCGGGTGGTGGTCGCGGGCGCGCCCGACGATCCGGCAGCCCAGGCACACCGTCACGAGGGGACGCACGAGACGGACGGAGTGCGCGCATGACGCTCGCCGCGGGGATCTGGCATCAGATCTTCGACTTCACCGACTACGGCGAACTCCTCGCCCTGGTCCGCAATTCCCTTGTCGTGGGCGTGGCGCTGGGCCTCGTGGGCGGCCTCGCGGGGGTGTTCGTGCTGATGCGTGACCTGCCGTTCGCGGTGCACGGCATCAGCGAACTGTCCTTCGCGGGCGCGTCGGCGGCGCTGCTGCTGGGCGTGAACATCGTGGCGGGCTCGATCGCCGGCTCGCTCCTCGCGGCCGGGGCCATCGGGGTGCTGGGGACGCGGGCGAGGGACCGCAATTCGGTGATCGGCATCATCATGCCGTTCGGGCTGGGCCTGGGCGTGCTGTTCCTCGCCCTCTACAAGGGCCGGGCGGCCAACAAGTTCGGGCTGCTCACCGGGCAGATCGTCGCCGTGGACACCCCGCAGATGTCATGGCTGCTGGGCACGTCCGTGCTGGTGCTGGCCGCGCTGGCGGTCATGTGGCGTCCGCTCGCCTTCGCCAGCACCGACCCGGATGTGGCCGAGGCGCGCGGGGTGCCGGTGCGGGCGCTGTCGTTCGCGTTCATGCTGGTGCTCGGCCTGGCGGTCGCCCTGTCGGTGCAGGTCGTCGGCGCGCTGCTGGTGCTCAGCCTGGTCGTCACCCCGGCCGCTGCCGCCGCCCGCGTCACCGCGTCCGCGGTGCTGCTGCCCGTGCTGAGCGTGCTGTTCGCCGTGGTGTCGATCGAGGGCGGCATCCTGCTCGCGCTCGGCAGCAGCATCCCCATCAGCCCCTACGTCACGACGATCTCGTTCGGCATCTACGCGGTGTGCCGACTGGCCGGCGGACACCGGGCCCGGCGGTGGGGTGCGAGGAGGGCGGTGGTGCGGGTCGTGTGACGCGGTGGGGGTCGCCCTTCTCCGACCGCTGAGGTCCGGCGGGCGCTCACCCCAGGGGGTGCGGGCCCTGCGGACATGCATCGCCGCGCGGTCGGCGGGAGGCTGGTGATATCAGCACGGGCACGCGTCCCGAGGAGATCGTCATGAACAGCGCCACCCTGGAAGACATGCGGACCTCGCTGCGGGGACCGGTCATCGGCCCACGGGACGCGGAGTACGACCAGGCCCGCAAGATCTACAACGCGATGATCGACAAGCGTCCCGCCGCCATCGTGCGGTGCGCGGACGCCGCGGATGTGATGGCCGCGGTCGCCTATGTCCGCGATCACGGTCTGGAGCTCGCCGTGCGCGGCGGCGGGCACAGCGGCCCGGGCCTGTGTCTGGTGGACGACGGCGTCACCATCGACCTGTCGCCGATGCGCGGGGTGCGGGTCGACCCGTCGGCACGGACCGCGCAGGCCGGCGGCGGCGCCCAGCTCGGCGACCTGGACCACGCCACGCACGCCTTCGGCCTGGCCACGCCGACCGGCATCATCTCCATGACCGGGGTCGGGGGCCTGACCCTGGGCGGCGGACACGGCTATCTCACCCGCAAGTACGGCCTGACCGCGGACAATCTGATCGCCGCCGATGTCGTCCTGGCCGACGGCAGCTACGTCACCGCGAACGCGGACGAGCACCCGGACCTGTTCTGGGCCCTGCGGGGCGGCGGCGGCAACTTCGGCATCGCGACCTCGCTCACCTACCGGCTGCACCCGGTGGACACGGTCGGCGTCGGGGTGACCGTCTGGCCGGTGGATCACATCCCTGAGGCGCTGGCGTGGTACCGCGCGTTCCTCCCGCAGGCGCCCGAGGACGTGTACGGCTTCTTCAACGTCTTCGTCGTCCCGCCCGGCCCGCCCTTCCCCGAGGAGCTGCACGGGCGGAAGGTGTGCGGCATCGTGTGGTGCCACACCGGCGACCTCGACCGGCTCGACGAGACGCTGTCGGTGGTGCACGAGGCCGGGCCTCCGGCCTTCCACTTCACGACTCCGATGCCGTACGTCGCCCTGCAGAGCATGTTCGACGAGCTGATCCCGACCGGCTACCAGTGGTACTGGCGCGGCGACTTCTTCGACCACATCCCGGACGCCGCCCTCGACGTCCACCTCAAGTACGGCGAGAGCAACCCCACCCAGCTCTCGCTGATGCACCTCTACCCGGTCGACGGGGCGGCCCACCGGATGGGCCCGGACGAGACGGCGTGGAGCTACCGGGACGCGGTCTGGTCGGGCGTCTTCGCCGGTGTCGACCCCGATCCGGTCAACGCCGATGCCATCAGGCAGTGGTGCGTCGACTACCAGGAGGAGCTGCACCCGTACTCCATGGGCGGCTCGTACGTGAACTTCATGGGTGCGGGCGAGGGCCAGGAGCGGGTCCGGGCGACGTACCGCGACCACTACGACAGGCTCGCCCGGGTCAAGCGGACCTACGACCCGGACAACCTGTTCCACGCCAACCAGAACATCGCGCCGGCGCGGGCGTGACGGCCACGGTGCCCCGCTCCGGGAGGCGGCCATGGGACAGATGATCGACGCCGGCGGTGTGGAGCTCTGGGTCGAGCGACGGGGCCAGGGGCCCGACGTCCTGCTCATCTCGGGGCTCGGGGACCCCGCCGAGGCGTGGCAGTCGCAGCTCGACGGGCTCGCGGACCGCTATCGGCTCACCGCCTTCGACAACCGGGGCGCCGGGCGTACGCCGCTGCCCGAGGGGCCGCTCACCATGCCCCGGATGGCCGACGACGCCGCCTCCCTGCTGCGCACGCTGCAGATACCGGCCGCCCACGTGACCGGTTTCTCGGGCGGCAGTTTCATCGCCCAGGAGCTGGCGCTGAGGCATCCGGGCCTCGTCCGCAGCCTGGTCCTGATGAGCACGACGGCCCGCCCGGACTCCTACTTCCGCGCGATGACGCGCTTCTGGGAGTGGATGGTGGAGCGGGCTCCGACCGAGCGGGCCATGCTCGAGGCGTTCTACCTGTGGATCTACACACCTCGCGCCCACGCCGACGGCCTGGTCGACCGCCTCATCGACGAGACGCTGGCGTTCGAGCACCCGCAGTCCGCCGAGGCCTTCCAGCGTCAGCTCGCGGCATTCAGCCGCCATGACACGTCCGACCGCCTCGGCGGCATCACCGCGCCTACCCTCGTCCTCTCCGGTGAACTCGACCTCGCCACGCCGCCGCGCCTCGGCCGGGAGGTCGCGGAGCGCATCCCGGACGCCGAGTTCGAGGTGATGCCCGGAGAGGCCCATCAGCCGTTCCAGGAGGTGCCGGAGGTGTTCAACGCCCGGGTCGAGGCGTTCTGGCGCAAGGTGGAGGCGGAGGACTGACGGCTCCTCACTCCTCGAGCCTGCGCAGCCGTTCCGTGTCGCAGGTGCGGGGGCAGGTGCCGCAGGCCTCGTCGGGCCGGATGGCGTAGTAGAGGCAGCAGCCCGCGCGGGTGCGGGTCGTGTGACGGCGGCCGTCGGTGCCGGTCAGCAGGCGGAAGTCCGCTCCCGAGGGGTAGGGGCTGACGGGTTCGGGAAGCAGGGCGGTCGCCGCGCGTACGGCGTCCTCCTCGCGGCCGAGGGTCCGGCCGAGGTACCAGATCCCGGAGACGAGGTCGTCGCCGACCATGCCCCACAGGGCACGCGGCCCGCGGCGCACGGCGGGGCCGAGGGCGGTCAGCAGCGGGCGCATGTGGTCGGCGACCGCGGCACGCAGCTCGGCCCGCAGGGCCTCCTCGCCCGCGACGGTCACCGCGCCGGGCAGCGCGGCGACGGGGTCGCCGGGCAGACAGGCGACACGCGCCTCGGGCGTGATGGTGTACGCCCCGGCCGCCAGGTCCAGGCGCACCGACTGGGGCCGGATGCGCGGCACTCGGCGCTCCAGGTACCAGACGCCGCTCATCAGCAGGGCGATCGACCAGGCGTAGTCGTGCAGGGCGCGCGAGGCGGTGACGTGGGAGCGGGGAGTGTGGGCGTAGCGGGTGTGGATGCGCGTGGCCTCGGCGTCCAGGAAGGCGTCGAGGGCCGACTGATCAGACGTCAGTTCGGCGGCGGTGATCGCCTGTTGGTCGTAGGCCGTCCGGGGGTCCGCGACCTCGACGCTCAACGCCTCGCAGAGGCCGGTCAGCCGCCGGTAGGCGGTGCCGAGGACGGAGGCGAGGGTCGGCGGTGACTCCAGGACAGTGCGCATCGATCACTCCTACGGGCAGTTGCAACCCGCGATTGGATAGGTAAGGCTAACCTAAGGTACAAGATCGTCGGACGTGCTCGTGAACGCCCGGCCGATCAAGGGCCGTCCACGTCACGGGGGTCTCGCGCGGGCTGCCCGCCGCCGCCCCCACCCACCAATGGAAGACCGCCATGCGCCTGTACCTGCTCGCCCTCAATCCGACCGACTCCGTCACCGAGGGCTTCCTGCCCGCCGCAGACCGGCTGGGCCTGGACGTCACCGTCCTCACCGATCAGCCCGACGCCCACCGCAGAACCCGCCCGGACGTCGAGGTCCTGGAGTGTGACGTGCGGGACTTCCGGGCCGTCGTGTCGCGGATCTCGGCCCACGGCGGCCCGGGTGCCGTCTTCACCAACAGCGACCACCTCCAGACCCAGGCCGCCCTGGCCGCCGCCTACTTCGGCCTGCCCGGCAAGGACTGGCGGGCCACCCTGCGCTGCAAGGACAAGGCGGAGACGCGCCGCAGGCTGGCCGCCACCGGAGCGGACACCGTCTGGTCGGCCGAACTCACCGCACCGGCCCCGCTCGACGCGCCCTACCCCTGTGTCCTCAAGCCCCGGGAGGGCGTGGCCAGCGAGGACGTCGTGCTCGTGGACGGACCCGAGGAGCTGACGATGCGCGCCAAGGAGATCCTGGAGCGCCGGCCGGGCACCACCCTGGTCGTCGAGGAGTACCTCCCCGGCGAACTGTGCACGCTGGAGACCCTGGGCGACGGCCGGGTCCGGCATGTCCTGGGCGGCTTCCGCACCGAGCTGTCGCCGCTCCCCCACTTCGTCGAGGAACGCCTCACGTTCGTCCCCGCCCACCCCGAGCCGGTCGTCGCGCAGGTGCTCGCCCAACTCGACGCGCTCGGTGTCGGGTTCGGCGCCTGTCACACCGAGTTCGTGGTGCACGAGGGGCGGGCACGGATCGTCGAGGTCAACTACCGGGCCATCGGCGACCAGTGCGATCTGCTGCTGGAACAGCTCCTCGGCATTCCGCTGTTCGAGCACATCCTCCGCACCCACCTGGGCGAACCGCTCCCGGCCGATCCGGAGGTCCGCCGCGACCGCGCCGCCCTCCTTCAGTACCCGTGCGCCGACCGGGCCGGGACCCTGACCGACGCCCCGAACGCCACCGAGCTCACCGTCGACGGAGTGTCCCTGACGTACCGTCCGCTGCGGGCGGCCGGCGAGCGGCACGAGCTGTACCGCACCAACCGCGACTACCTCGGCGTCCTGCGGGCCACCGGCACCGACCAGGACACCGTGGACCGCGTGGCCGCCGCCTTCCTGGCCACTCTCCGCTGGGAGATCCGGGCGTGACCGTCACTCCACCCGCGCCGGACATCTGCGCGACCGACCTGCTCACCCGGGTGCTGAGCGCCCTGCTGCGCGAGGACGTCGCCGGGCTGCGCACCCGGAGC
The DNA here is from genome assembly GCF_024442335.1 of Streptomyces sp. CRCS-T-1. Lineage (NCBI taxonomy): Bacteria > Bacillati > Actinomycetota > Actinomycetes > Kitasatosporales > Streptomycetaceae > Streptomyces > Streptomyces sp. CRCS-T-1. Next base: position 505,231 of record NZ_CP101651.1, read on the forward strand.
ACCCTCGTCCACCGGCCGGACGGACCCTGGCTGCGGCTCGCCGCCGGTCGTGACGCCCTGCTGCTGCCGGTCGCCGAGGACGGCTTCCAGTGCCGGTACGCCGCCCGGCTGCCACTGCTCCGGCGCGCCTCGGACGGCGCCGAGCTGACGTCGTACGCGGAGGTGCTGGACGCGCTGCGCGCGCTCGCCGAGCCCGAGGACCGGGCCGGTTTCGACGCCTTCGCCGAGGAGTGCCGTCAGACCCTGGCCACGTTACGGCTGCACGCCGACACCCGCGACGCCGTCGCCGGGCGGCTGACCGACCGTCACGGGGACGCACCGGCACGCTGGACCGGCCTCTTCCGCGGGCCCGCGTTCGACACGCTCGCCGCCCGGCTGGACCACCCCGTGTATCCGACGGCGCGCGGCCGGGCGGGGCTGGACGAGGAGCAACTACGTTCGTACGCGCCCGAGTTCCATCCGCGATTCCCGCTGCGCTGGCTCGCCGTGCCCCGGGACGCGGTCCTGCTGACCGGCACGCCGCCGGAGCTGTGGCCCACGCCCGCGCGGCTCGGTCTGGCCGAGCTGGAGCGCACACACCTCGCCCTGCCGGTGCACCCGCTGACCGTCGGCCCTCCCCTCGACGCGGCCCTGCGCGCCACCGGCCTGCGCGGACGGGCGGTACTGGCCGAACGGGCCTGCCTCGACGTCGTACCGACCCTGTCCATGCGGACCGTGGCGACGGTGGCGGACCCGGCCCTGCACCTCAAACTGCCCCTCACCACCTCGTCGTTGGGGCTGCGCAACAGGCGGTCCGTCAAGCCCGGCACACTCGTCGACGGGGCCGTGGGCCAGCGGCTGATCCAAGAGGTGATCGCGCGCGAGCCCCGGTTCCGGGACACCGTCCTGCACGCCGACGAGACGACGTACGCCCACGCGGGGCACGAACTGCTGGCCGTGCTGTGCCGCCGCCACCCGGCCGGTCTTAAGGACTCCGTCGTCGTGCCGATGGCGGCGCTCCTCGCCGAGGCGCCGGACGGACAGCTGGTCGTCGATCATCTCGCCGACCGCTTCTACGACGGCGACCCGCTCGCCCTGCTCGACGCCTGTCTGACGCTGCTGTTCGACTGGCAGACCACGCTGTTCGGCTACGGCGTCGCGCTGGAGTCGCACCAGCAGAACATCTCGTTGGCGCTGCGGCCGGGCGGCCTCCGGCTGCTGTTCAAGGACAACGACGGGCCACGCGTCAACGCGGAGCGGCTGCGCGCCCGGCTCCCCGGCCGGTGGGACTTCGACGACCCGCGGGTCCTCGGTACGCAGGACGGGCCGGTGGCCGACCTCTTCGCCACCATCACCGTCCATCTGTGCGCGGGCGCATACGCGTTCGGGCTGGCCCGGCACGGCCGCGCCCCGCTGCCCGTACTGCTGCGGCTGGTGCGCGAACGGCTGACCGAGGCCGTGGAGCGGCTCGGCGGCGAGGCGGGGGACGTGCTGCGCGCCCGGGTCCTCGACGCCCCGGAGCTGCCGGTGAAGGCGATGGTGACGGCCGGGACACTGCTCAGCAAGGAGCGGTCGGGCGCCGCCGACATCAACAAGCACTACACCACCGGCCCCAACTACCTGCTGCCGTCCCGGAGTACGCCATGAGAGCCCGGGACCGGACCGCCGGTTCCGTCGTCGCCGCCCGTACTCGTCCCCACCCCTCTCCCCCCGCATTCGCGCAATCGCTGGAGCCTGCCATGCCCTCGCTGACCGAATCGCCCGGCCGCACCACAGCGTCGGTCTCCCTGCCCACCGCCGACGACGTGGTGGCCCACACCCTGCTGAACTGTCTGCTGCGCGAGGTGTCCGGGCCCGAGCGGCAGACCGTCGTCGCCGACCACCGTCTGCTGCTGCGACTGCCCCGCCGCGGGGTCCTGCTGAGTGTGGCCCTGCGCCGTACCTCGCTGCTCGGCGCGCACCGGTTCACCGGCCCGGTGCGCGAGGAGCGGGACGGCGGCCGGGCGGACGTGGACTGGCGGCGGCTGGCCGAGTACACCCGTGACGAACTGTCGCTGCGCACCGGTGTGCGCAACGAGGAGTTCCTGGCGCAGGTGGCCTCCAGCCACGCGGCCGTCGAGGGCGCGCTCACCGCCCGGCCGGCCCTGCCGGAGGTCCCGGAGCCTCCGGACGAGCCGCTGTCCGCCTACCTCGCCTCCGAGCAGTCCCTGCTCTTCGGGCACCGCTTCCACCCCACACCCAAGGCCCGCACCGGCGACCCGCGTTCCTGGGCCGCGTACGCACCCGAGACGGGCGCCTCCTTCCCGCTGCGGCACCTCGCCGTACGGGAACACCTGATCGCGCGGGAGAGCGCCGAACCATGGGCCGACGCCGCCCTGGACCGGCAGCGACCGGACGTCCCGGCCGGCTACCGGCTGCTGCCCGCCCACCCCTGGCAGTACGAGACGCTCCGCGAGCACCCGCTGCTGCGGGCCGCCCTGGACCGCGGTGACGTGCTCGACCTGGGACCGGGCGGCCGGCCCTTCGCAGCCACCGCGTCCGTGCGCACGCTGTACGACGGGGAGACGTTCCTGAAGTTCAGCCTGAACGTGCGGATCACCAACTGTCTTCGCAAGAACAGCAGTTACGAGCTGACCGGGGCGGTCGCCCTCACCCGGGCGCTGGCCCCGGCCCTGGCCGACCTCGCCGGGCGTTTCCCCGGCAGTGCCGTGCTCCGCGAGCCCGCGTACCGCAGTCTCGCCCTGCCCGGCCCCGACGGCACACCCGACCGCGATCTGCTGGAGGGCTTCGGCGTCATCGTCCGCGAGGGCCTGTCCCGCCGGCTCGCCCCCGGTACCACTCCCCTGCTCGCGGCCGCCGTCGCCGACGAGTACCCGACGGGTGCCGCCCAGGTGTCCCGTCTCCTCGCCGGAGCGGACGGGGCTGCGGCGCTCGACTGGTGGTCGGCCTACCTGGACCTCCTCCTGCCGCCCGTCCTCGCCGCCTACTTCGACCACGGCCTGGTCCTGGAGCCGCATCTGCAGAACGTGCTGCTCTGCGTCGACGGCGCCGGGCGGCCCGCCCAGGTCCTCTTCCGGGACCTGGAGGGCACCAAGCTGCTGCCCGAGCAGCACACGGAGACGCTGGCCGCGCTGCCGCCCGAGGTGGCCGGGCCGATGACGTACGACGCGCGGCGCGGCTGGGACCGGGTCGTGTACTGCCTGCTGGTCAACCACGTGGCCGAGATGCTCGCGGCCCTCGCCGACCTGCATCCGGAGACGGAGGCGGCGCTGTGGGCACGTGTGCGGGACACACTGCGCGCCTACGCCGACCGGCACGGCTGCCCGCCCCGGCTTGCCGCCCTGCTCGCCGGAGTGCCGCTGCCCGCCAAGACCAATCTGCTCACCCGCTGGGAGCGCAAGGCGGACCGCGAGGCCGGATACGTCCGGCTGCCGTCGCCGCTCGGCGCTGAGGTGCTGCACGAGGCGAAGAGGAGCTCCCGATGATCCGCCCGACCCCCGCCGTGAGCGACCGCGCCCTGTCGCTGCCGTCCACTGAACTACCGTCCTATCTCTACGACTTGACCGATCTGCGCGCACACGCCGCCGGGATCCGGGCCGCGCTGCCCGACCGGGTCGAGCTGTACTACGCGGCCAAGGCCAACCCGGAGCCGGAGGTCCTGGCCGCGCTGGAGCCCTTCGTCGACGGATACGAGGTCGCGTCGGGCGGTGAACTCGCCCATGTCGCCAAGGCGGTGCCGGGCCGGCCACTGGCCTTCGGCGGGCCCGGCAAGACGCCGGACGAGGTGACGGCCGCGCTGGAGCTGGGCGTCGACCGCTTCCACGTCGAGAGCGAACACGAGCTGCGCGTACTGGCCGAACTGGCGCGCCGCGTCGCGCCCCGGCGGCGTGTCGCGGTGCTGCCACGCGTCAACCTGCCCGTGCCCGACGGCTCGCTCGCCGGCAGCTCACTGGCGATGGGCGGGCGGCCGACGCCCTTCGGCATGGATCCCGCCCGGGCCGAACCGGTGATCCGGGCGCTCGCCGACGGCACCTACCCGCAGCTGGAACTGCGCGGTGTGCACGCCCACCTGGCGAGCGGCCCGGAGGCGGCCGAGCTGGTGGCGGTCGCGGGGAGCGTGGTCGGCTGGGCCACGGGGCTCGGTGTGCCGGTCGCCGAGGTGAACGTCGGGGGCGGCATGAGCGTCGACTACTCCGACCCGGAGCGCCGCTTCGACTGGGCCGCGTACGGCGACGGGCTGGCCCGGCTCACCGAGGCGCATCCGGGGCTGACCCTGCGGATCGAGCCGGGCCGGGCGCTCACCGCGTACTGCGGCTGGTACGCCACCGAGGTGCTGGACGTGAAGCACAGCCACGGCGAGGAGTTCGCCGTGGTCCGGGGCGGCACACACCATCTGCGGACCCCGGCGACGAAGGGACACGACCAGCCCTGCTCCGTCCTGCCCGTGGACACCTGGCCGCACCCCTGGCCACGACCGGCGGCGACGAACGGGCCGGTCACGCTCGCGGGGCAGCTCTGCACACCGAAGGACGTGCTGGCCCGCCGGGTACCGGTGCCGGACCTCAGGGCCGGGGACCGGGTGCTGTTCGCCCTGGCGGGCGCCTACGCCTGGAACATCTCGCACCACGACTTCCTGATGCATCCGAGGCCCGGGTTCCACTTCCTGGACGACAGCGCCCAGGCTTCCTGAGCCACCCATGAGCCCTCGGTGCCCGCCGGACCGGCCGGCGGGCACCGACGCCGGGACGCGTCAGGCCGCGGCCAGGGCGGGCGCCGGCGTTTCCTCCGCCTCGGCGAGCAGGGCCATGAGCGTCGCCCGGGCACGGGCCACCCGGGAGCGGACCGTGCCGACCGGGCAGTCGCTCAGCGCGGCGGCCTCCGCGTACGGCAGACCGAGGAGCTGTGTGAGGACGAACGCCTCACGGCGCTCCTCCGGCAGTCCGTCCAGCAGCTCGAGCAGGGCCACGCCGTCGTCGAAGCCGGGCAGGCCGCGCGGCTGGGCGAGCTCGACCGCCAGCTCCCAGTCCGTCAGATCGGCCGGGCGGGGACGCACGGCGGTGTACCGGAGGCTGTCCGCGACCGCACGCCGGGCGATGGCCAGCAGCCAGACGCGCGCCGAGGAGCGGCCCTCGAAGCGGTGCAGACTGCCGAGCGCCCGCAGGAACGTGTCCTGCGCGAGATCGTCCACGGCCTGCGGATCGGCGCACAGATGGGCGACGTAGCGGATGACGTCACGGTGCAGGGCGCGCACGAAGTGGTCGACGGCCGCGGAGTCGCCACCGCGGGCGGCCAGCGCCCAGGCGGTTATCGACTCGTCGGCCGACGGGCTGCGCTCGGATGAAAGGGGCAGGGCAGGAGTGATCACCTGGTGTCCTTCTCGGAATTCCGGGAGCACGCGCGACACGCGTGGGGCCCGGTGAGCGGGGATACGGCCGCGCCCGCACGACGTGACATACGGAGTGACGTACGGACGCAGGGCCGAGACCGGGGCGCGCGGAGTGCCGCCCCGGGAGTGCCGGCTGCCGTCAGGCGGCAGCGGCCCCCGCGGGCGGTCCTCGAGAGGTGATCGCGTGGACGAGAAGGAGCAGGCGCGGTGCGCGGTCGGAGGACCAGCGCCGGACACGTACGGGCGGGGGCGGCGGCGTGGGCAGGGCGAACAGCAGCCGCAGCGGCGCGGCCAGCCGGCTGCCCACGGCGCGCAGCAGACGGAAGACGGCCCGTTCGCCGTGGCCCAGCCACAGGCCGCAGAGCAGCGCGGCGAGCAGGTGGGCGGCGAGCATGCCGAGGGACGAGTCACCGCCCGGGGCGTGTCCCGTATGCCCCATGTGGTGGGACATGGAGCCCATTTCATGACCCATGGCTCCCATGCCATGGCCGGCCATGGATCCCATGCCGTGGCCCATGGAGGACATGTCCATGGAGTCCGTGCCACCCGTCGCCCCGGCGGCCGGTGCCGGCACGAGTGAGAACGCCGAGTGCAGTCCGGTCTGGACGACCACGGCGACGGCGACGACCAGCCGGAGTCCGCGCTCGCGGCCCGCCAGGCACCAGCCCGCCACACCGGTCACGGCCCAGCCGGCCACCAGGGTCGACAGGGGGACGTGGTCGCCGGACATCATGACGTGTCCCAGGGCGGCGAGCACGACACAGACGGCCGCGAACACCGCGGCCCGTGTCGTGCGAGCACACCACCCTGCTGTCATGGCGCCTCATCTTCGCATCCGGCCCCGCCCCGTCGCCCATGGGTACGAAAATCGCCCGGCCTTCGTACTCAATCCGTGAGGTGTGATCCAGGCCACTGTCCAGGAATCGATGCCTCCGGTCGGGCCACGGCAGAATCCCCGGCGTGGACATCACCGCGCAGGAGCTCAACCGGGCGACCCTCGGCCGTCAGTTGCTGCTGGGCCGGGAGGTGATGGAGGCCGGGGAGGCCGTGCGGCGGGTGGTGGCGCTCCAGGCGCAGCATGCCGCTTCGCCGTACGTGGCGCTGTGGAACCGGCTGGCCGGCTTCTCCCCGGCCGAGCTGGACGAGGCCTTCGAGCGGCGTGCGGTGGTGAAGGCGACCCTGATGCGGATCACGCTGCACGCGGTCCACGCGGACGACTACCAGGTGTTCCGTGAGGCGATGCAGCAGACGCTGTACGCCTCGCGGCTCGGCTACCGCTTCGCCGCCGCGGGTCTCACCCCGGCCGACGGCGAGGCACTCGTCCCGCAATTGCTGGACTTCGCCGACCGGCCGCGGACGGCGGCGGAGCTTCAGGCCTGGCTCGAGGAACGGGTCGGCGCGGACAAGAAGGCCGGCGCGTGGTGGGGGCTCAAGGGGTACGCGCCGCTGCTCCACCTCCCGACCGGCGGACCCTGGTCGTTCGGCACCCGGGCGTCGTTCGTCGCGGCGCGGACCGGCCCCGTGCCGACTGGCCGGGAGTCGGCGACGGAGGCCCTCGGGCAGCTCGTCCTGCGCTATCTGCGGGGCTTCGGACCGGCGTCGGTCGCGGACGTGGCGCAGTTCGCCATGCTGCCGCGACAGCCGGTACGGCAGACGCTGCACGCTCTCTCCGACTCGGTGGAACAACTCCGCGGGCCGGCCGGAACGGTCCTGTTCGACGTACCGGACGCCCCGCGCCCGCCGGCCGACACGCCTGCGCCCCCGCGGCTCATGGCCATGTGGGACAGCGTCCTGCTGGCCCACGCCGACCGCAGCCGCGTGATCCCGCCGGACTATCGCCGTCTGGTGATCCGCGTGAACGGTGACGTCCTGCCCACGCTGCTGGTGGACGGCCGGGTCGCCGGCGTGTGGCGCGCGATCGACGGCGGTATCGAGGCCACAGCCTTCCACGATCTGCCGCGCACCGCGTGGGACGGCCTCGCGCAGGAGGCCGCGTCCTTGACCGGGCTCCTGACCGACCGCGACACCGAGGTCTACCGCCGCTACCACCACTGGTGGCCGAAACTCCCCGCCGGGCACGTACGCCTGTTCACCGGCCGCGGATGAGGCTCCGGGCCCGGTCCGTCCCGCCGGCGCCCCCTGTGATCAACGGTGATCGATCCGCCTAGAGTGTCGGGGCATGACGACACAAGCCACCAGCTCAACGCAGACGTATCTCTCCGAGTTGTTCTCCCTGGAAGGCCGCGTCGCGGTGGTCACCGGTGGCAGTTCCGGTATCGGTCGCGCCATCACGGGCGCCCTCGCCCGCGCCGGCGCGAGTGTGGTGGTCGTGGCTCGCGGCGAGGCCGGACTGGCCGCGACGGTGGAGGAGTTGACGGCTCAGGGCTGTCGCGCCGCGTGGGTCAGCGCGGACCTGAGCACGCGCGAGGGTGTGCGGACGGCCGCCGAGCGGGCGGTCGAGGCGTTCGGGGAGCCCGACATCCTCGTCAACAGCGCCGGGATCAATCTGCGCCCGCCGATGGACGAACTCACCGAGGACGTCTGGGACCTGACGATGGCCGTGAACCTGGAGGCGCCCTTCCTGCTGGGGCAGCGCTTCGGCCCGGGCATGGCGGAGCGCGGGTTCGGGCGGATCCTGCACATCAGCTCGCAGCAGGCGCACCGGGCGTTCGTGCAGAGCGGGGCGTACGGCGCCTCCAAGGGCGGACTGGAGTCGCTGGCGCGTTCCCAGGCCGAGGCGTGGTCGCCGCGCGGTGTCACCTGCAACGTCCTGGTGCCGGGCTTCGTCATGACGGCGCTCAACAAGCGCCTGTCGTCGGACCCGGAGAAGGTGGCCGCCCTCGCCGAGCGCACGCTGATCGGGCGGAACGGCCTGGCCGAGGACTTCGCGGGCGCGGCCGTGTTCCTGGCGAGCCCGGCGTCCGCCTACGTCACCGGGCAGTCGGTCTACGTCGACGGAGGGATGTCCGTCCACTGACGCGGCGACCGCATCAGACGGCCGGGCCCGTCCGCCACACGAAGACCTCGGTGCTCGGTGCCCGCTCGGAGAACCGGCCCGAGGGCGCGGCCTCGCGCAGCAGCAGCCGTAGCTCCGTCTCGAAGTCGTCCCGGCGCCCTTCGAAGAGATGCGGCGCCGAGAACGACATGGAGAACACCCAGGCGACGACATCGTCGTGGGTCCGCTCCAGCACCTGCCCGCCGGGGACGACGAGACGCCGGGGCCCGGAGAAGCCCGCCCGGGCGAGCACCTCGTCCTCCGCGCCCGGTGTCCCCTGCGTCAGCACCCCGCGGCCCGCTCGTCGCACGGGCCCGAGGTACCGCTTCACCAGGTCGCCCACGTCCGCGTAGGGGACCGCCGGGTGCGGCATGCCGTCGACGGTCCGGGGCTCGGTCTTCAGGTCCGCGATGTGCACGAGGGCCCCGCCGGGGCGGAGCATGTCCCGGACGGTCGCGGCCACCAGGTCACGGTCCATCCAGTGGAAGGACTGGCCGAAGGTCGCGACGTCGAACGTGCCGAGCCCCGCGGGCAGGTCCTCGGCCCGCGCCCGCACCCAGCGGGTCCTGGCGCCCACTTCCCGGGCGGCGGCCCCGCGCCCGGCTTCGGCGATCATCCCGCTGTCGGGGTCCACCCCGACGACCTCGCCGAACAGACGCACGAGGCTCAGGGCGATGGTGCCGGGCCCGCAGCCCACGTCCAGGAGGCGCCCCCGTCCGTCGAGCCGCAACTCCTCGGCGAGCGCGTCCGCCAGCCCGGGTGCGTAGGGCAGCCGCCCCCGCTCGTAGTAGGCGGCGGTCCCCGCGAACAGCGTGTCGTCCCACTCCCAGCCGACCACCATGCCCGACCACCACCCTCACAGCACAGAGTCCCGCGACCACCCGGCCGGTCGACGCCCCGATGATTCCACGACCCCGCCACGCGCCGGGGATCACCGCCGGGGGTCCCCCGTCGGAGAGCGGCCGACGGGCGCTTGTCAGTGCCCGGTGTCACGCTGGGCACCACAGGACCTGCGGAAGGGAAAGCATCGCCATGATCACCACGGAGTTCGCCCCCGGTTCCCCCTGTTGGCTCGACCTCGGCGCTCCGGACGTCCGGACCGCCGCCGCCTTCTACGGCGCCGTGCTCGGGTGGGACTACGAGTCCATGGGCGAGAGCGAGGACTTCGAGGGCGGGATGTTCCGGAAGGACGGCAAGATCGTCGCCGGGCTCGGCAAGCTCACCGAGGAGGGAGCGCGCTCGGCCTGGATGCTCTACTACAGCGTCGCCGACGCGGACGCCACGACGAAGGCCGTGGAGCAGTCGGGCGGCACCGTGCGCGTCGCGCCGATGGACCTCGAGGAATGGGGCCGGATGGCGCAGTACACCGACCCGCAGGGAGGCCAGTTCGCCGTCTGGCAGCCGGGGACTTCCAAGGGCCTCGACCTCGTCGACGAGCCGGGTTCGCTGTCCTGGACGGAGTTGATGACGACGGACGCGGCGGCCGCGCGGGCGTTCTACGGCGGACTCTTCGACTGGCAGTTCAGCGACATGCCGATGCCGGGCGACGCGGGCATGTACACCCTGATCACCCCCGCCGGGCTGCCCGAGGACCGGATGCACGGCGGCCTCGTGGAGCTCCGCCCGGAGGACCTGGATCTGACGGACGGGCGGCCTTACTGGCACCCGGTCTTCGCCGTCGCCGACTGCGACGCCGCCGTGGCCAAGGTCAGGGAGTACGGCGGCAGCGTGCAGATGGGGCCCGAGGACATGGAGGGCGTCGGCCGGCTGGCCGTCTGTCTCGACCCGGCGAAGGCGGACTTCGTGGTGCTCGCTCCGTCCGAGGCCTGAACCGGGCGAGTCACCACCACCGATGGCTGTCCCCGGCGATGCGCCGCTTCCCGAGCGGCTGCACCTCGCGCGCGTTGCCCTCGGGGAAGAGGCTCCGGTAGTGCTCCAGCGCGGCGGCGGACGCCTGGACCGGATGGGTCAGGACGGTCCAGCGCACGCCGGTGGTGTAGGGGCAGGTCGTGGTGGATCCGACGTAGCGGTAGGACTCGGTGCAGGGCGGCAGCAGGGTGTCGATCTCCACATCGGGCACGTCCCAGTGCTCTTCGCTCCGGCGGGCGGACTCCAGCAGCCGGTCCAGTGAGCCGTTGGCGTCGCCCGGGTGGAGGAACACGCCGAGCACCGCGTACTCCTTCGCACCGGCCCCGTCCCTGTCCCCGTCCCCGGTCGTCCGGGCGTACTTCAGGTGCTGTTCCATCGGGAACACCACCCCGCCGACGGTGTGCTCGGACGGCGTGTGCCAGTGGATGTCCTCCAGGTGGTACGTGGCGTCGCCGATGCTCATCAGGCAGTCCTGTCCGAGCGGCGGCTCGGCCTTCACCGAGCCCTCCTCGGGCCGGAGGCAGTCGGGCCGGTGCCGCTTCGGCCGCTCGAAGCTGAGCCGCAGGGAGAGTCGCCCCGGATGGCGCAGGCGCAGGGGTGGCAGGGCCGAGACATCGATGGCCTGCGGACGGATGTCGACCGGGCTCTGGGACAGAGCGGTGCCGAGGGCGGAGGGGGCAGGGGCGGTCAGGGACACGGGGCATCACTTTCGGTCGACGGGCGGACGGCCGGGTAGGGACGACCGCATCCTTTTCCCTCGGCGGCGCCCAAGACGCGCCAGGTCACCCGGACTGCCGAACCCCCGGATCGCGGCCTTGACCCGCTACGGTCGCGACATGAACCAAGGTCCCGGTGCGGCGGCTCAGGAACCCGGCGAGGACACCGTCCGCGAGTTCGCCGGTCTGGTGAAGGACTGGGCGGCCGCGATCGTCGCCAACGACCCCGCCCGCATCGCGGGCTTCATGGCGGACGAGTGGGTGATCGTCTCCGAGTCGGGGATCGACCCGAAGGAGAGGTTTCTCTCCCTCGTGGAGTCCGGGGACCTCACCCACTCCGCGATGGACCTCAGGACCCGGCCGAGGGTCCGCGTCTACGGCGACACGGCCGTGGTCACCGGACGGGTCACCAACACGGCCCACTACCAGGGCGAGCGCTACGACGCCGACGAGTGGACGACGGACGTGTTCGTGAAGCGGGACGGGCGCTGGCGGTGCGTGCTGAGCCAGATCACCTCGGCGGCCCCCGGAACCACATCAGCGGCCCCTGGATGAGCGTTCAACTGATTTGCATATGATGCGCAAATGCACGACTACAGCATCAGGGAAGCCACGCCTGCGGACATCGACGGGGCACGGGTGGTGATGCTGGACGCCGTGTACCGCGACTTCGACACCGGCTATGTGCCGACCTGGCACGCCGACATCATCGACCCGGTGCCGTTCTACGTCGAACCGCCGCGGCACACCCTCCTGGTGGCCGTGGACGAGCGGGACGGGACGGTGGCGGCCACCGGGGCGCTGGACGCGCGCGGCCCGGCCCATCCGCCGAACCCGCGCTGGCTGGCCGAGCGGTACCCCTCGGGCGAGACCGCGCAACTGCGGCGGCTGTACGTGAGCCCCGCGCACCGGCGGCGCGGACTGGCCCGGCGGCTGGTCGAGGGTCTGGTCGACTTCGCCCGGGCCGACGGCGGGTACCGGTCCCTCTATCTGCACACGTATCCGCACTCGCCCGGCGCGCTGGGCCTGTGGCGGACGCTGGGCAAGGTGGTGTGCGACGAGCGGGAGGAAGTGCCCGGCGGCGGCAACGGCGTGGTGCACTTCGAGATTCCCTTCGCCTGAGCACCACGGGGACGACACTGAACACCTCGCACTCACCCCTGCCCAAGGGCCTCACCGCCCTGCGCGCCCTCGCCCGCGGCGGCGCCCCGACGCTGCTGTGGCGGGCCGTGCTGATGGCCGCCCTGGTGGGCGCGATCGGCCTGCTGCCATGGCTGTCGCGCACCGACCCGGCGCTGACCGTGCTCAAGGCCCGCTCGGCCGACCGTGACCCGACGCCCGAGACGCTGCGCGCCATCCGCGACCAACTCGGGCTGGACGACGGCCCGCTGACGCTGCTCGGCCGCTGGCTGGGCGGGCTGCTGCACGGGGACGCGGGCACCTCGTGGGTGTCCGGCGGCCAGGTGCTGCCGGGCGTCGTGCAGGGGCTCGGCGCGTCATTGCTGCTGGTGTCCGGGGCCCTGGTGGTCGCGGCGGGCACCGTCGCCGCGGTGTGCGCCCGCACACTCCGGCTCGGCTCGCGGGGGCGGCTCGCCGCCCGCGGCACCGGCGGCACCGCGTCGGCCGTGCTGGCCGCGCTGCCCGAGTTCCTCGTCGCCTCGGTGCTGGCCTCGGTGATCGGCGTCCAGCTCGGCTGGCTGCCCGCGCTCGGCTGGTACGGGCCGCAGTGGATGGTGCTGCCGTCGCTGGCCCTCGGCCTGCCCGCCGGGGCGATCCTCGGACGGATGCTGGACGACCTGCTGCCCGGCGCCTTCGCCGAGCCGTGGGCCCTGGCCGCCGCGGCACGCGGCATCCCGCCGAAGTCCGTGGCACGGCAGGCGGTGCGCCGCTGCGTGCCCGGACTGCTGCCCAATCTGGGCCTGTTCGTGGTCGGCCTGACCGGCGGCTCGGTCGCCGTCGAGCAGATCTTCGACATCCCGGGCCTGGGCCGGCTCACCCTGCACGCCGCCCTCGCCCAGGACCTGCCCGTCCTGCAGACCGGCACCCTCGCCCTCGTCCTGGTCGCGGCCGTCGCCGGTGTCCTCGCCCGGCTGTCGGCCCGGCTGCTCATCGGGCCCGCGCTGCGCGACGGCGCCCTGCACTCCCTGCACGGCGCAGGCCCGTCCGAGCGCCGCGCCCTGCCCCTGCTGTACGCGGCGCTGCTCGCCGCCGTCATCGGGTTCGGCCTGCCGCGCGACCCGCTCGCCCTGGACACCCTCGCCCGGCTGCGGGCCCCCTCGCTTGCGCACCCGTTCGGGACGGACGCGCTCGGCCGGGACGTCCTCGCCCGGGTCTCCCACGGCGCGCTGACCACCCTCGGCATCGCCCTCGCGGTGAGCGCCGCCGCGCTCCTCGTGGGGCTGCTGCTGGGGCTGCTGCCGAGGCTGTCCGGGCCGCTGGTCGACACCGTCAGTGCCGTGCCGCCCGTCCTGGCGGGACTGCTCGTCGCCGGTGTCGCGGGCAGCGGGCCCTGGACGCCCGCGTTCGCCGTGGGTGTCCTCGCCTGGTCCCCGCTGGCCGCCCACACGTCCTCCCTGCTGCGGCAGGAACGCGCCACCACGCATCTGGCCGCGACCCGGGCGCTGGGCGCCGGCCGCTGGTATCTGCTCTGGCACGAACTGCTGCCCGCCGTGCTGTCGCCGGTGACCCGGCACGCCCTGCTCCGGCTGCCCGGTGTCGCGCTGAGCCTCGCCGCCCTCGGCTTCCTGGGCCTGGGCGCCCAGCCGCCGTCCCCCGAGTGGGGTCTGCTGCTCGCCGAGAACCAGCCGTACGCCGAGCGCGCCCCGTGGGCCGTCCTCTTCCCCGCCGCCGTCCTCGCCCTGCTGGGGGCGCTCGCGGTCACGGCCGCGGGCGGCGTACGGCTGCCCCGGCGGCGTGGGCGGCCCGAGGGCCCGGCCGGGCCGCCCGGGGAGCGGGTCATGCCCCCGCAGCGGCGGCGGGACAGCGCCGACGCCCTCCTGGCCCCCGTGTCCACCTCACCGACAGAAGAGCGATGACCGACCCCGCCTCCCGCGTGCCGGCCCGCCGGTCCGCCCGTACGCCCAAGACCCCGCGTGAGAGCACCTGGCGGCTCTGGAAGGAGCTGTCGCCGCTGCTGCGGCTGCTGATCCTCACCCAGCTCGCCTTCAACATCGGCTTCTACGCCGTCCTGCCGTTCCTCGCCGAGCACCTCGGCACCGCGATCGGCATGGCGGGCTGGCTGGTCGGGTTCGTGCTCGGGCTGCGCACCTTCAGCCAGCAGGGGCTGTTCGTGGTCGGCGGCTGGCTCGTCGACCGGTTCGGGGTGCGGCCCGTCGTGCTGGCCGGCTGTGCGCTGCGGATCGCCGGGTTCGCGTGGCTGGGGTACGCGGAGGCGAGCTGGGCCGTGATCGGCGCCGTGCTGGTGATCGGTTTCGCCGCCGCGCTGTTCTCCCCCGCCGTGGAGTCCGAGGTGGCCCGCCAGGCGGTGGTCTGGGAGGAGGAGGGACACGGCTCGCGCACGCGTCTCCTCGCCCTGTTCAGCGTCGCGGGGCAGGCCGGGGCCTTCGTCGGGCCGCTGCTCGGCGGACTGCTGCTCGCCGTCGACTTCCGCACCGCGTGCCTCGCCGGCGCGGCGGTCTTCGTCCTCGTGCTGGCCGGGCATCTGTGGCTGATGCCGCAGCACATCCCGGGCCGGGTCCGCACCCGGGAGCGGGGCGGGGCGCGCCTGCTGCTGCGCAACCGCCGCTTCCTGGCCCTGTGCGGCGCGTACGGCTCGTACCTGCTCGCCTACAACCAGCTCTATCTGGCCCTGCCGGACGAGGTGCAGCGCGCGGCGGGCTCCCAGGCGCCGTTGTCCTGGCTGTTCGCGCTGTCCTCGGTGCTGGTGGTGTTCACCCAGCTGCCGGTGACCCGCTGGGCGGGCGACCGGCTGGACCTGCGCCGCTCCATGACGGCGGGGCTGCTGCTGATCGCGGCCGGTTTCGCGGTGGTGGCCGCGGCGCGCCCCGCCGGGTGGACGGACCTCGCCGGGCTGCTGCCCGCCGCGGGCTTCGTCGTACTGCTCACCGTGGGACAGATGCTGGTCGTGCCCGCCGCCCGCGCCTGGGTGCCCGACCTCGCCGAGGAGGGCCGGATCGGCCTCTACATGGGCGCGCTGTCCTCCGTCTCGGGCCTGATCGTCCTGGCCGGCAGCGCGGCCACCGGCTCCCTTCTCGACCTCGGCCTCCCGGCCGCCGTGCCCTGGCTGCTCCTCGCGGCCGTACCGGCCCTGACGGTGGCTCTGCTGCCGCGCCGGGAGGAGCGGGCCGAGGAGGCGGACGCGGCGGCCTGATCCGGTAGGCGGCGGCGCGGGGGCCCGGGGGCAACCGCGCGCACCGCACCTCACCCCGCCGGGCGATGTCTCCGCTCGGATTTCCGGGACCGTACCGGCCCTCGACACCGCCGTGGAGATCATCGGTCACTCGGCGCCAGTATCCTGGGTCGGCTGCGCGTCCCCCGCCAACCCCCGCCTCAAAACGGGGAGTTCGGCCTGCGGCGACGTACCTTCCCATACGCATGAGACGAGGACGAGTGCTGCTAGCGGGCCGCTACCGGCTGGATGTTGAGATCGGGCGCGGTGGAATGGGAGAGGTCTGGCGCGCGTACGACGAGACGCTCGCCAGGGCGGTGGCCGTCAAGCTGCTGCTGCCCCAGGACACCGATGTCACGGCGGCTTCCCGGTTCCGTCTGGAGGCACAGACCGCCGGGCGCCTCAACCACCCCCATCTGGTCGGTGTCCTGGACTTCGGCGAGTACGACAACCGGCTGTACCTGGTGATGGAACTGGTCGAGGGCGACAGCCTCGCCGGGGTGCTGGCCGCCTCCGGGGCGCTGCCGGCCGAGCGGGTGGCCGATCTCGCCGCGCAGGCCGCCGCGGGGCTCGCCGCCGCCCACGCGCAGGGCATCGTCCACCGTGACATCAAGCCCGCCAACCTGCTGCTGGACGCCCACGGCACGCTGAAGATCGGCGACTTCGGCATCGCCCGCTTCCTCGACGACCCCGGCGCCGCGCTCACCGCCACCGGCCAGATCGTCGGCACCGGCCTCTATCTCGCGCCCGAACGCGCCCTGGGCCAGCCCGCCGGACCCGCCTCCGACATGTACTCCCTGGGGTGTCTGCTCTACCAACTCCTCAGCGGCCGGCCACCGTTCCAGGCGGACACCGCCGTCGCGCTCCTCCACCAGCACCTCGATTCCGCGCCCGTACCGCCCCGTGAGCTCGGTGTCGCCGGGCTCCCGCCGGCCTTCGAGAACTATCTGCTCGGCCTGCTCGCCAAGCAGCCCGAGGACCGGCCCACCGCCCAGCGGACCGCCGAGTGGTTCGGCGGCGGTGCCTGGCGGGGACTGCCCGAGCCGCTGCCGGAGGCCGCGCCCCCGGTGACGTCCGCCGCGCCGAGGCCGTACCCGGCCGCCGAGACCCGCAACCCGGCCACCTACGCGCTGCCCGGCGCCCCTGGGCTGCGCACCGGGCGCACACCCCAGGCCGGCCGTGCGCGCCGCGCCGCGCCCCGGGCCGCCCCCGACAACCGGCGCAAAGCGGCGGCGACGGTCGCCGCGGCGGCGCTCTTCGCCGCCGCGATGCTCGCCGGCATGCTGTGGTTCTCGCCCGACGACACCGCGACGGAGGGCACGGAGCCCGACGCGTCGCCCTCCGCGAGCAGTCCCGTCGCCACGCCGTCCGCCGGCTCCGCCTCGCCGCTCTCTTCCGCTCCGGCGGCGGACACGGCTCCGGACGCCACCGTTCCGGCCGCCGGCACAGTGGCCGATATCACCCCGTCCACCAGCGCACCCGCTCCCCCGACCCCCGTCGAAGCGACGCCCAGCCCCACGACACCGGCCCAGGAGACGGCCGACGCATCGCGAAAGGCGGACAAACCCCGGCAGGAGAAGCCCCGTCGGACCTGGGAAGACGGCGACGACGATGACGACGGGGGCGACGACTGAGCGGCCCTGCGCCGGTGTGCGAGCGGACGCCCCCTCGCGCGCCCCCTCGGGTGGCTTGTCATCGTCCTTATCTCGGCATTACTGTCACCACGCCTTGGTGAACGGGAAAGCCGGTGTGATGCCGGTGCGGCCCTCGCCACTGTGAATCGGGAAGTCCGGCTCCGGCCCTAACAGGCAGCCACTGGGTCCTTGCGACCCGGGAAGGCGGAGTACGGGCGGTGGTACCCGTCAGCCAGGAGACCGGCCAAGGCGCGTCAACCATCCACGAGGTGCTGGAGAGGGTCTGCTGAGCCATGCACATAGCCGAGGGTTTTCTGCCGCCGGCACACGCGGTCGCCTGGGGCGCCGCGTCGGCGCCGTTCGTCGTCCACGGAGTCCGGTCGCTCACCCGTGAGGTGCGTGAGCACCCCGAGAGCACCCTGCTCCTGGGTGCCTCCGGTGCCTTCACGTTCGTCCTGTCCGCTCTGAAACTGCCGTCGGTCACCGGCAGTTGCTCCCACCCCACCGGAACGGGCCTGGGAGCCATCCTGTTCCGGCCACCCATCATGGCGGTGCTGGGCACCATCACCCTGCTCTTCCAGGCGCTGCTGCTCGCCCACGGCGGTCTGACCACGCTCGGCGCCAACGTCTTCTCCATGGCGATCGTCGGGCCCTGGGCCGGATACGCCGTGTACAAGCTGCTGCGGCGCTACGACGTGCCGCTGATGGTCGCGGTCTTCTTCGGGGCGTTCTTCGCCGACCTGTCCACCTACTGCGTCACCAGCGTGCAGCTGGCGCTCGCCTTCCCCGACCCGGGCAGCGGGTTCGTGGGCGCGCTCGGCAAGTTCGGCACCATCTTCGCCGTCACCCAGATCCCGCTCGCGGTGAGCGAGGGCCTGCTGACGGTGCTCGTGATGCGGCTGCTGGTGCAGTCCAGCAAGGGTGAACTGACCCGGCTGGGTGTGCTGGTGACCGGCGGGCGCAAGGAGAAGAAGACGGCGGCCGAGTCCGAGGCGGTGGCGTGATGAACCGGAACACGAAGATCAACGGCCTGCTGCTGCTCGCCGTGGCCCTGCTCGCGGTCCTGCCGCTCGCCCTCGGCCTCGGCGACCACAAGGAGG
Organism: Streptomyces sp. CRCS-T-1; assembly: GCF_024442335.1. NCBI lineage: Bacteria > Bacillati > Actinomycetota > Actinomycetes > Kitasatosporales > Streptomycetaceae > Streptomyces > Streptomyces sp. CRCS-T-1. The sequence continues at coordinate 523,258 of NZ_CP101651.1, forward strand.
AGCCGTTCGCGGGCGCCGACGCCCAGGCGGAGACGGCGATCACCGAGATCGACCCGGACTACAAGCCCTGGTTCTCGCCGCTGTACGAGCCGCCGTCGGGTGAGATCGAGTCGGCGCTGTTCGCCCTGCAGGCGGCGATCGGCGCGGGCGTGCTCGCCTACTACTTCGGCCTGCGGCGCGGCCGCCGCCAGGGCGAGGAGCGGGCGCGGCAGGACACCGAGGAGACCACGGGCGTCACCGAGGGGTCCGGGGCCGAAGGGGCCTGAGCCGCGTGCTGCCGATCGACGCGGCGGCGCACAGCAGTCGCTGGCGCCGCCGCCATCCCGTGGACAAGGCCGTGCTCGGTCTCGGCCTCACCGTGTTGGCCATCTCGCTGCCGCCCTGGCCGGGAGCGGCCCTGGTGCTGGTGACGGCCGTGTCCCTGCTGCTGGGGCCGGCCGGTGTGCCCGGCCGCCGGCTCTGGCGGGCCTACCGGGTGCCGCTGGGCTTCTGTGTGACCGGCGCCCTCACGCTGCTCGTCCAGGTCGGCGGGCCGGGGAGCTTCGTCTCCCTCGCGGACGACGGGCCCCTGCGGGCCGGGGAGTTGCTGCTGCGCACCTCGGCGGCCTCCCTCGGGGTGCTGCTGTTCGCCTTCACCACACCGATGTCCGACCTGCTGCCGCGCCTGGTCCGGGCGGGCGTCCCGGCGCCGGTCGTCGATGTCGCGCTCGTGACGTACCGCATGAGCTTTCTGCTGCTGGACTCCGTGCGCCGGATCCGCGACGCGCAGGCCGCCCGGCTCGGGCACACCACACGGGCCGCCACCTGGCGTTCGCTGGGCGGACTCGGCGCCACCGCGTTCGTCCGGGCCTTCGACCGGGCGGCCCGCCTCCAGGCCGGTCTCGCCGGGCGCGGCTACGACGGAACCCTGCGGGTCCTGGTGCCCGAGGCCCGTGTCTCCGTCCGCTTCACGGTCGCCAGTTGCGCGCTCCTCGCGACGCTGGCCGTCCTCACCCTCGTACTGGAAAGGCCGCTGACATGAGCGAGCCCGCCCTCGTCGCCCTGCGGGGCGCGTCCTTCGCCTACGAGGACGGCCCGGCCGTGCTCAGCGGCCTCGACTTCGACATCCGGGAGGGGCGGGCGCTGGCGCTGCTCGGCCGCAACGGCAGCGGCAAGACCACGCTGATGCGGCTGCTCAGCGGCGGGCTGCGGCCGCACGAGGGGCGGTTGACGGTCGACGGGCAGCCGGTGACGTACGACCGCAAGGGCCTGACCCGGCTGCGCACGACCGTCCAGCTCGTGGTGCAGGACCCGGACGACCAGCTCTTCGCGGCGTCCGTCGAGCAGGACGTGTCGTTCGGGCCGCTGAACCTCGGGCTGTCCGACACCGAGGTACGGGCGCGGGTGGCGGAGTCGCTCGCCGCCCTGGACATCGGGGCCCTGGCCGACCGGCCCACCCATCTGCTCTCCTACGGGCAGCGCAAGCGGACCGCCATCGCGGGCGCGGTCGCCATGCGGCCCCGGGTGCTCATCCTCGACGAGCCGACGGCCGGACTCGACCCCGACGGCCAGGAACGGCTCCTGGCCACGCTCGACGGGCTGCGTGCGAGCGGCACCACGGTGGTGATGGCCACCCATGACGTCGATCTCGCCCTGCGCTGGGCCGACGACGCGGCACTCCTCACCCCGGAGGGCGCGCACCTCGCTCCCGCGCCCACGGCACTGGCCCGGACGGATCTCCTCGGGCGGGCGGGGCTGCGGTTGCCGTGGGGTGCCGCCGCCGCGGACCTCCTGCGCGCGCAGGGGCTGTTGACCGGGTCGGCGCCCGGCCCGCGCACCCCGGAGGAGCTGGCCGCCCTGGCGGCGGAGCGGCCGGTGACCGGCGGCTGAGGGTCGCTTCCCCGGCCTTGTCGTGTATAGGCTGGCGGTGCAGCTGGTTCGCCCCGTCCGCCAGACGGGATGCGTCGCAAGAGGGAACCCGGTGGGAATCCGGGACTGCCCCGCAGCGGTGAGCGGGAACGACCGCCGTCATACGCACTGGGTCCACGCAGGGCCCGGGAAGCGACGGCCAGTAGGTGTCTCACACAGTGAGACGTGCCCGCGAGTCCGAAGACCTGCCAACTGCCCGCGCGCGGACGATACGTGCGCGGACATTCCGGTGACCTCGAGGGCGGGTCGGCGTACTTACCAGACGGACGACCGCGCTGTGCCGCGCGAGGTCGACTCCGTCGGGTTCGTCACACCTTCGCGCTCTCGTCCCGTCGCCGGGATCTCAGGGATTCATCTCGCGAAGGAGATCTCCGTGACCACCAAGCCCGCAGCCGCGGCAGCACGGGCCACCGTGTACGGCTACCCCCGCCAGGGACAGAACCGGGAACTGAAGAAGGCGATCGAGGGCTACTGGAAGGGCCGCGTCACCGCCGACGCCCTCCGGTCCACCGCCGCCGACCTGCGCGCCTCGAACTGGCGGCAGCTCGCCGACGCCGGCATCGACGAGGTCCCGACGGGTGACTTCTCGTTCTACGACCACGTCCTGGACACCACCGTCATGGTCGGCGCGATCCCCGACCGCCACCGGGACGCCGTCGCGGCGGACGCCCTGGACGGCTACTTCGCCATGGCGCGCGGCACACAGGACGTGGCGCCGCTGGAGATGACGAAGTGGTTCGACACGAACTACCACTACCTGGTGCCCGAGCTGGGTCCGGACACGGTCTTCACCGCCGACTCGGCCAAGCAGGTCGCCGAACTGCGTGAGGCGCTGGCGCTCGGCCGCACCGCGCGCCCCGTCCTCGTCGGCCCGGTCACGTATCTGCTCCTCGCCAAGCCCGCCCCGGGGGTGCCCGCGGACTTCGAGCCGCTCACCCTCCTGGACCGGCTGCTGCCCGTGTACGCCGAGGTCCTCGCGGATCTGCGCGCGGCGGGCGCCGAGTGGGTCCAGCTCGACGAGCCGGCCCTGGCCCAGGACCGGACCCCGGCCGAGCTGAACGCCGCCGAGCGGGCCTACCGCGACCTCGGCGCCCTCACCGACCGGTCGAAGCTGCTGGTCGCCTCGTACTTCGACCGGCTCGGGAACGCCCTGCCGGTGCTGGCGAAGGCGCCGGTCGAGGGGCTCGCGGTGGACTTCACGGAGTCGGCTGCGGCCAACCTGGACGATCTGGCGGCGGTGGGCGGTCTGCCGGGCAAGCGGCTGGTCGCCGGTGTCGTCAACGGCCGCAACATCTGGATCAACGACCTGGCGGCCTCGCTCTCCCGGCTCGGCACGCTTCTCGGCCTGGCCGACCGGGTCGACGTCTCGGCCTCCTGCTCCCTGCTGCACGTACCGCTGGACACGGCGGCGGAGCGGGACATCGAGCCGCAGGTGCTGCGCTGGCTGGCCTTCGCGCGGCAGAAGACCGCCGAGATCGTCACCCTCGCGCGTGGTCTCGCGCAGGGCACCGACACCATCGGCGCGCAACTCGCCGCGAACCGGGCGGACCTGTCGTCCCGGGCGAACTCCCCGATCACCCGCGACCCGGCGGTCCGCGCCCGCACGGCCGCGGTGTCCGGGGCGGACTCCCGCCGCTCGCTGCCGTACGCCGAGCGGACCGCCGCCCAGCGCACCCGGCTCGGTCTGCCCCTGCTGCCGACCACCACGATCGGCTCCTTCCCGCAGACCGGTGAGGTGCGCTCCGCCCGCGCGGACCTGCGGTCGGGCCGGATCGACACGGCCGGTTACGAGGAGCGCATCAAGGCCGAGATCCAGGAGGTGATCTCCTTCCAGGAGAAGGCCGGTCTTGACGTCCTGGTGCACGGCGAGGCCGAACGCAACGACATGGTCCAGTACTTCGCGGAGCAGCTCACCGGCTATCTCGCCACGCAGCACGGCTGGGTCCAGTCCTACGGCACCCGCTACGTCCGCCCGCCGATCCTGGCCGGCGACATCTCGCGCCCCGAGCCGATGACCGTGCGCTGGACGACGTACGCGCAGTCGCTCACGGACCGTCCGGTCAAGGGCATGCTCACCGGCCCGGTCACGATGCTCGCCTGGTCCTTCGTCCGTGACGACCAGCCGCTCGCCGAGACGGCCCGGCAGGTCGCCCTCGCCCTGCGCGACGAGGTGGGGGACCTGGAGACGGCCGGGACGTCGGTCATCCAGGTCGACGAGCCCGCCCTGCGCGAGACGCTGCCGCTGCGTGCCGCCGACCGGCCGGAGTATCTGGGGTGGGCCACGGAGGCCTTCCGGCTCAGCACGGCCGGGGTGCGACCGGACACGCAGATCCACACGCACATGTGCTACGCCGAGTTCGGCGACATCGTGCAGGCCATCGACGACCTCGACGCGGACGTCATCAGCCTGGAGGCCGCCCGCTCCCATATGCAGGTCGCCCGCGAACTCGCCTCGCACGGCTATCCGCGTGAGGCGGGGCCGGGTGTCTACGACATCCACTCCCCGCGGGTTCCGGGCACGGAGGAGGCGGCCGATCTGCTGCGCACCGGCCTGAAGGCCATCCCCGCCGAGCGGCTGTGGGTCAACCCCGACTGCGGCCTGAAGACCCGCGGCTGGACCGAGACCCGCGCGTCCCTGGAGAACCTGGTCTCGGCGGCCCGGACCGTCCGCGCCGAACTGGACGGGGAGCGGCCCGGACTCGCCTGACGCTCGCGGCCGGGGGCGGGCCGGGCATGGCCCGCCCCCGGTCGGGTCAGGTCGCCGTCGCGGCCGCCGCCGCCCGGCCCGCCGCGCGGCCCGAGAACAGGCAGCCGCCCAGGAAGGTGCCTTCGAGGGAGCGGTAGCCGTGGACGCCGCCCCCGCCGAAGCCGGCGACCTCGCCGGCCGCGTACAGACCGCTGATCGGCTTACCGGAGGCGTTCAGGACGCGGCCGGAGAGGTCGGTCTGGAGGCCGCCGAGGGTCTTGCGGGTGAGGATGTTGAGGCGTACGGCGATCAGCGGTCCGGCGGAGGTGTCCAGGATCCGGTGGGCTGAGGCGGTGCGGCTGAGGGTGTCGCCGGGGTAGGCGAGGGCGTTGCGGATGCCCATGACCTGGGCGTCCTTGGTGTACGGGTTGGCGATCTCGCGGTCGCGGGCCTCGATCTGGCGCTGGAGGCCGGCCAGGTCGATCAGGTTGTCCCCCGTCAGTTTGTTCATGCCGGCGACCAGTTCGGGCAGGGTCTTGGCGACGACGAAGTCCTCGCCCTTCTCCTTGAACCGCTCGATCGGCTCTGGGGTCTGCCAGACGCGGGACAGCAGCTTCCAGACGTTCTTCTCGGTGAGGTCGGGGTTCTGCTCGGAGCCGGAGAGCGCGAACTCCTTGGCGATGATCTTCTGGGTCGTGACGAACCAGGAGTAGTCGTATCCGGTGTCGGTGATCGACTTGAGCGTGTGGAGCGTGTCGTAGCCCGGGATGTCGGGGCTGGAGAAGCGCTTGCCCGTGGCGTCGAACCACATGGAGGACGGGCCGGGCAGGATGCGGATGCCGTGGTCGGGCCAGATCGGGTCGTAGTTCTTCAGGCCCTCGGTGTAGTGCCACATGCGGTCGGGGTTGACGATCCGTCCGCCGGCCTTCTGGGTGATCGCGAGCATCCGGCCGTCCACGTGCGCGGGCACACCCGTGATCATGGACTTCGGGGCCGTACCGAGACGCGCGGGCCAGTTCTGCCGGACGAGGTCGTGGTTGGCGCCGATGCCGCCCGAGGTGACGACCACGACGGGGGCGCTCAGTTCGAAGTCGCCGACGACCTTGCGGGAGCTGGGCTTGCCGCGTGCCGCGCTGCTGGGCTCCAAGACCTTTCCGCGTACCCCGGTGACGGCACCGTTCGTGACGATCAGGTCGTCCACCCGGTGGCGGAACCTGAACGTCACCTTGCCGTCCTCGACGGCCTCCCGCACCTTCTTCTCGAAGGGCTCGACCACGGCGGGGCCGGTGCCCCAGGTGACGTGGAAGCGGGGTACGGAGTTGCCGTGCCCGTCCGCGAGGCCGCCGCCGCGCTCGGCCCAGCCGACGATCGGGAACCACTGCATCCCGAGCCCCGCGAGCCAGGAGTGCTTCTCCCCCGAGGCGAAGTCCACGTACGCCTCGGCCCACTTGTGGGCCCAGTGGTCCTGGCCCGACGGGTCGGTGATGCCGCGGTCGAAGCCGGCCGTGCCCAGCCAGTCCTGCCAGGCCAGTTCCTTCGAGTCCTTGATGCCCATGAGCCGCTGCTCTGGGGAGTCGACGAAGAACAGCCCGCCGAAGGACCAGAAGGCCTGCCCGCCCAGGCCGGCCTCCGGCTCCTGGTCGAGCAGCAGCACCTTGCGTCCGGCGGCGGCCAGTTCGGCGGTGGCGACGAGCCCGGCGAGACCGTGGCCGATGACGATGGCGTCCGCGTCCGACGATGCGGCTCCGGCCGCGAAGGCCGGGAACGTCGACTGCGCGAGAGCGGCACCGGCGAGCACACCGCCCGCGACGGTCAGGGCACGGCGGCGGGTGAACGCGGCGGGTTCTGACGAGTGTTCCATGGGCCGCCTTCCTTCTGGAGGTGCGCAGGGGTCGGGAGAGGCCCCTGGGGCTACCAGAGGTGTTACCGACGGTAGCCCAGGAGTTCTCGGGGCCGCCAGAGTCCTGCGCCGAGGAACTCATGGGCCTGGTGGGGGAGTTGGCAGGGATGCGTACCGGCCGCCCGAAATGCGATTGTCCGTCCTCACGGCACGGCACTACGGTGCCGAGGTGGATCTCTTCTCACGCTCCTGGACGGCGTTGCGCGCGGCGGTCGCCGACTTGGCCGACGAGGACTTCGCCCGGCCGTCCGGCTGTGCGGGCTGGCTGGTGCGGGACCTGGTGTGCCATCTGGTCATCGACGCCCAGGACGTCCTGATCACCCTCGCCACCCCGTCCGACCGGGAGCCGACCCGTGACGCGGTGACCTACTGGGAGGTCACCGCCACACCTCCGACCGGCGACGACCCGCTCGACGCGCTGACCGTCCGGCTCGCCGCCGCGTACGAGGAGCCGCACCTCCTCACGTTCCACCTCGACGACGTCGGCTCCGCCGCCGGCCGCGCCGCCCGGCTCGCCGACCCGGCCGGCCGGGTCGGCACCCGCGACGAGGTCCTCACCGTGGCGGACTATCTCTCCGTGTACGTCCTGGAGTGGACGCTGCACCACCTCGACCTGATCGCGCACCTCCCGGACGCGGAGCAGCCGCCGGCGGAGGGGCTCACCCGCTCCCGCGAACTGCTGGAGCGGATCGCGGAGAGCGCGTTCCCCGCGTCGTTCACCGACCGGGACGCGCTGCTGGTGGGCACCGGGAGGCGGGCGCCCACGGAGGCGGAGCGGGCCGAACTCGGCGATCTGGCCGCGAAGTTCCCGATCCACCTGGGCTGACCCGGCGCCCCGGGACTGGGCGTTGCGCTCCCCCGTGACCCTGATCCGCAGGGTGTGCCGCCCGTGGGGCAGCTTGGGGCTGACGTACTGCAGCTTCTCGCCGGTGCGGATCGCGCCGTGGAAGTCGACGCGCTGTTCGGCTCCGCCGTGCCGGGTGTCGCCCGTGCCGGTCGGTGCCCATGGCACCACGGGTTTACATCGATGCAAACCCGTCGGACGGCCCCTGGGATCAGTCGGTACGATCTCGGCAGTCGGCAGAGTGGGACAGCGTGGCGGCCAGACCCAGGATCAAGGACGTGGCGGAGTACGCCGGCGTCTCCCCCAAGACCGTCTCCAACGTGATCAACAACTTCGAGCATGTCTCGGAGCGGACCCGTGCCGCCGTCCAGGAGGCCATCGACGCCCTGGGCTACCGCGTCAACATCGCCGGGCGGCAACTCCGCCAGGGCCGCACCGGCATGATCACCCTGGCGGTCCCGGAGCTGGACGTCGCCTACTTCGCCGAGTTGGCCAAGCACGTCATGGCCGAGGCGGACCGGCGCAGGCACACCGTGCTGCTGCACCAGACCGGGGCGGTGCGCGAGCGGGAACTGGCGGCGCTGCACGGCTTCGACGCGCAGTTCTCCGACGGCGTCATCCTCAGTCCGCTCTCCCTCCAGCCGCATGATCTCGCCGTCCGCGACCGGCGCCTGCCCGTGGTCCTGCTCGGCGAGCGCTCCGCCGAGGGCGGCACCGACCATGTGGGCATCGACAACGTGCGCGCGGCGCGCGAGGCCACCGAGCACCTCCTGGCCCGGGGCCGCCGGCGCATCGCCGTGGTCGGCGGCGCCCTGCACGGCCGCCAGGGCACCGACCGGCTGCGCACCGACGGCCACCGCGAGGCCCTGGACGCGGCGGGCCTGCCCTTCGAGCCCGGACTGGTGGTGCGGGTGGACGCCTATCACTGGCAGGACGGAGCGCGGGCCGCCGCCGCGCTGATGGACAGCGACCCCCGCCCGGACGCGCTGCTGTGCCTGAACGACCATCTCGCCCTGGGCGCGCTGCGGGCCCTGCACGAGCTGGGCCGCTCCGTGCTGGGCGAGCTCGACGTGGTCGGCTTCGACGACATCGAGGCCTCCCGTTTCAGCGTCCCGACCCTCACGACCGTCGCCCCCGACAAGCGGGAGATCGCCCGGGCCGCCGTCGCCCGGCTCCTGGCCCGGATCGACGCCCCGGACTCCGCGCCGCCGGGCGACCATGTGGCCGGGCACCGGCTCATCGTGCGGGAGAGCTCGGGGGGCTGAGGAGCGGGAGGGCGGTCCTCCACGCCCGGCGAAGCGTCCTCCGCGCCCGAGAAGTCGACGACTGTGCTGCCCGCCGTCGAACGGTGCCGGTCGAGGTGGGACGATGGCCACATGGACGTCCGCCGCAGGAACAACGTGAACGTCATCGGCCGAGACGACGCGCCGGTGCTGGTGCTGGCCCACGGTTTCGGCTGCGACCAGAACATGTGGCGCCTGGTGGTGCCGGCTCTGGCGGAGCGGTACCGGGTGGTGCTGTTCGACTACGTGGGTTCCGGCGGATCGGATCTGTCGGCCTGGAGCGAGGCGCGGTACTCCTCGCTGCACGGCTACGCGGCCGATGTCGTCGACGTCTGCGAGGAGCTGGACCTCCGGCGGGCTGTGTTCGTGGGGCACTCGGTCAGCAGCATGGTCGGAGCGCTGGCGGCGCAGGCCGCGCCGGAGCGGATCGGGGCCCTCGTGATGGTGACGCCCTCGCCCCGCTACCTCGACGACGAGGGATACCACGGCGGCTTCAGCGCCGAGGACATCGACGAGCTGCTGGACTCCCTGGAGGCGAACTATCTGGGCTGGTCGTCCGCGATGGCCCCGGTGATCATGGGCAATCCGGAGCGTCCCGAGCTGGGTCAGGAGCTGACCAACAGCTTCTGCGCCACCGACCCCGACATCGCCCGGGTCTTCGCCCGTACGACCTTCCTGACCGACAGCCGCGAGGACCTCAAGGGTGTGTCCGTGCCGACCCTCGTACTGGAGTGCGAGCAGGACGCCATCGCGCCCCGTGAGGTCGGCGCCTATGTGCACAGGGCGATCCCCTCCTCCCGCCTGGTCACCCTCGACGCCACCGGGCACTGCCCGCAGCTGAGCGCCCCGGAGGCCACCGGCGCGGCGATCCTCGACTTCCTGGAGTCCCTCAAGTGATGTGCCGCACGGGCGGCGTGCCGGAGCCTGCCGGGACCGGGGACGAGACAGGCACGGACGCGGCGTTCACCGCGCTGCTGGAGGACAGCGCGGAGGACCTGTACGAGTCGGCACCGTGCGGCTATCTGTCCACGCTGATGGACGGCACCATCGCCAAGATCAACACCACGCTGCTGGACTGGCTCGGTCTGGAACGCGAGGCCGTGGTGGGCCGCAAGCGTTTCACGGATCTGCTCACCGTCGGCGGGAAGCTGTACCACGAGACGCACTTCGGGCCGCTGCTGCGCATGCAGGGCGAGCTGCGCGGCATCGCCCTGGACGTCAGGCGCCAGGGCGGCGGCCGGCTGCCGGTGCTGGTCTCCGCCGTGGTCAAGTACGGCACCGAGGGCGAGCCCCTGCTGATCCGCGTCACCGTCTTCGACGCCTCCGACCGCCGCTCCTACGAGACGGAACTCCTGCGCCGCCGCAAGGAGGCCGAGCGGGCCCGTGCCGAGGCGGACGAGGCCCGGCGGCAGGCCGAGGCCGACCGGGCGCGGCTGGCCGACGCGCTGACCGTGCTGCAGCGGTCCCTGGTGCCGGACTCGCTGCCCGCCGTGCCGGGTCTGGAGACGGCCGTCCACTACCACACGGCCGCCCCGGACCAGCTCGGCGGCGACTTCTACGATCTGTTCCCCGTCGCCGGCGACCGGTGGGCGTTCTTCCTCGGCGACGTGTGCGGCAAGGGCCCCGCGGCGGCCTCCCTCACCTCGCTGACCCGCTACACCCTGCGGGCCGCCGCCCATCACGACCCGGACCCGGCCGCGGCCCTGGCCACGCTGAACGCCGTACTGCACGAGCGGTACACGGCCGGCGGCGATCCCCGTTACTGCACCTGCGTCTTCGGGATCGTCGAGCCCGGCGGGGACCACGGTCCGACGGTCGTGCGTCTCGCCTCCGGCGGCCATCCGCCCGCGCTCGTCCTGCGGTCCGACGGCCGCGCCGAGTTCCTGCACACGCGCGGCGGACTGCTCGTCGGCGTGGTGCCCGACGCGCCGATCAGCACCGTGGAGACGGTCCTGGCCGCCGGGGACACGATCGTGCTGTACACCGACGGTCTCACCGAGGCCCGCAGCGGGCCCCACCGCGACGACCTGTACGGCGAGAACGCCCTGCTGGCGTTCGGCACCGACCTCGCTCCCGCCGCCCCGGGCGAGGTGATCACCGCACTCACCGGGCTGCTGGACGGCTTCGGCGACGGGCTGAACGACGACACCGCCCTGCTCGCCCTCGGCGTCCCCGCCAACTCCTCCCTCACCCGCCCCGCAAGGGGTTCCGCCTCATGAAGACGCTGACCATCGATCACCGCGACACCGCGACCGGCCCCGTTCTGGCCGTGGCCGGCGACCTGGACTACGCCCAGGCCCCCGAACTGCGCCTCCAGGTCGACCAAGTGACCCTGGCCCCGGGGCAGTGCCTGGTCCTCGACCTCTCCGGCCTCGCGTTCTGCGACTCCACCGGCATCACCGCCCTGCTCGCCGCCCGCCAGCACGCCCTGGCCGCCGAGGCCGACATCGTCCTGGCCGGCGTACCGGCGAACCTGTTGCGGGTCCTCACGCTCGTGGGTCTCGACCAGGTCTTCACCCTGCGCCCGGACAGCAGCCACGCGTCATGACCTGCCCGTCGGGTCCCCGCGGCGTCGGCCCTCACCGAGGACCGGCCCTGCGGTGGTCGCCGAGACCTGGAACATTGGGCACAGGACGTTTCGAGAAGGAAGGGATCGGCCGGCCATGTCACTCGCGCGCGTTCACAACTTCTCCATCTCGCTCGACGGCTTCGGAACCGGTGAGGGACTGAGCCGTGAGGCTCCGTTCGGCCATGCCGGTGAGAGGCTGCACGAGTGGATGTTCGCCACCCGGTTCTGGCACGAGATGACGCGCCAACCCGGCGGGACCCGAGGTCTCGACGATGCCTTCGCACGGCAGCACACGCCCGGGATCGGCGCCGAGATCATGGGCGCGGGGAAGTTCGGCTACCCCGGATGGCACACCGACCCGGAGTGGAAGGGGTGGTGGGGGGCCAATCCGCCGTTCCACACACCGACCTTCGTCCTCACCCACCACCCGCGCCCGTCGATCGAGATGGAGGGCGGCACGACGTTCCACTTCCTCGACGTCTCCCCCGCCGGGGCGCTCGAGGCGGCCCGCGAGGCGGCGGGCGGCCAGGACGTACGGATCGGTGGGGGCCCCACCGTGGTCCGCGACTTCCTCGCCGCGAGACTCATCGACCACCTGCACGTCACGGTGACCCCGATCCTGCTGGGCCGCGGCGTACGCCTCTGGGACGGGCTGGAGGGCCTGGAGGAGGACTACGAGGTCGAGGCCACCTCCTCACCCGGCGGTGTCATGCATTTGACGCTCACACGGAAGGGCCTCTGAGCTTCCCGCGGGGCGGCACGCCGCGACCGGGTCCCTAGGATGGGGCGTTCCGTCCGACCACGCACGAAGCGCAGGGGCTGATGTCACGGCCGAACCTGACCACCGCCACGGCCACCCGACTGGTGGACCTGTTCCGCCGCAGCGGACTGACCGACGGCGCGCACGTCACCGAGCAGTGGGCGGCGGACGCGCTGGAGGTCTCGCGCACTCCGGTGCGCAAGGCGATGCTCTTCCTCGCCGAGGTCGGCATCCTCGACCGGGTCCCCCACCGCGGTTTCTTCCTCACACGGGACGCGAGCGCCCTGGCCCGGCCCGATCTCGCCGACGGCGCGGACGCGGAGCAGACGGCGTACTTCGAGATCGCCGACGACTACGTGGGCGGGCGCTTCACCGGCTCCTTCACCTCGGCGGACATCGGCCGCCGCTACGGGCTGAACCCGCGTCAGGCCGACCGTGTGCTGTCCCGTATGGAGGCCGAGGACCTGGTGCGGCGCAAGGCGGGCGGCCGGGGCTGGGAGTTCCAGCACGTCATGGCCACCGCCGAGGCACACGACCAGAGCTACCGGTTCCGGATGATCGTCGAGCCGGCCGCGCTGCTGGAACCCGGTTTCACCGTGGACGCGGAGGCCTTCGGCCGGCACCGGCGGCAGCAGGAGGCGCTGCTGCACGGGGACATCCTGTTGCTGCCGCGGGCTGAACTCTTCCAGGTCAACGCGACGTTCCACGAGATGCTCGTGGGCTGCTCCGGGAACCCGTTCCTGCTGGACGCGGTGCGGCGGCAGACTGGCCGAGTCGTACGAACGCATCCACCGCTCCAACCTGATCGGCATGGGCGTCCTGCCCCTGGAGTTCACCGAGGGCGACAGCGGTGCGGGGCTCTCCCTGACCGGTGCGGAGGACCTGGCCTTCGAAGGGCTCGACGACCTGTCCGTGGGCACCAATCGGGTCACGCTGAGGATCCGTGGGAGGCAGGGGCCGGACAGCAAGGCGGTACTGCGGCTGCGGATCTTCTCCCGCCAGGAGCTGGCCTACCTCCGCCACGGCGGCATCCTGCCGTATGTCGTCCGCCGTACGCTCGCCCCCTGAGGCTGCTCCATCAGGCTCCCGATCCGCTCCCGCGCCCCTTGGCGCTCCCCCGCGCACCACCGCCCGGCCGGAAAACGCTTGGACGGCGCGGCCGCCGTCGCGGGACACTGCCGGACTCGACCGAAATCCACACATTCGTTGCGGCGATGCCCCCTGCCCGCGTCAGCGCGTGCCGGGCAGCCACAGGACGACACAGGGGTGGAATGGAAACGCCTGAATCTCGCAGGGTCCAACCGGGCAAGCGCTCGGTGCTACTCGCACTTCGCTACTACGGACGGGAGTTGGCCCGGCTGCGCCGGCTGACGGTACCCGCGATGCTGCTCATGGCGCTGGGCAACATCGGAATCAACTACGTGGCGCCACTGATCGTCGCCAAGCTCGTCGGCGAACTCGCAGGCGACAAGGGCATCACGTTCGACTCGGCACTGCCGTACGTCCTCGGCTTCGCCGGTGTCCTGCTGCTCGCGGAGGTACTGTGGCGCGTCGCCCTGCACTGCCTCTTCCGTCTCGAAGCCCTCGGCATCGAGCATCTGTACGTGATCGGGATGGACGAGCTGTTCGCCAAGGACGCCGCGTTCTTCCACGACAACTTCGCCGGTTCGCTGACCAAGCGGGTCCTGAGCTTCGCCTCGCGTTTCGAGCAGTTCGTGGACACGGTGACGTTCCAGGTCGTGGGGAGCTTCGTGCCACTGGCGTTCGGCGCGGTGGTGCTGTGGCGCTACGAACCGCTGCTCGTCGTCGGTCTGCTGGTGATGATCGCACTGACGGCGGGACTCGTCGCGCCGCTCATCCGGCGCCGCCAGCGGATCGTCGACCAGCGTGAGGAGGCGATCGCCCGGGTGTCGGGCCATGTCGCCGACAGCCTGATGAACATGGACACCGTACGGGCGTTCGCCGCGGAGAAGAGCGAGGCGGCCGAGCACCGCTCCCGGGTCGCGGTGTCGCGCCGGCTCACCGTGCGGGCGTGGGACTACGGCAACCTGCGCATCGACACCCTGGTCGCGCCGATGTCCGTGCTCACCAACGCGATGGGCCTGCTGGTCGCCATCACGCTGGCCGGGGGCGCGCACGGAGTGGAGGCGATCGTGGTCGCCTTCGCCTACTACGGCAACGCGACCCGCATCATGTTCGAGTTCAACCAGATATACCGCCGGCTGGAGAGCTCGATGACGGAGGCCGCGCAGTTCACCGAACTGCTGCTGACGCCGCCGACCGTGCTCGACCCGGCGTCGCCGCAGCCGCTGTGCTCCCGGGCGGCCGATGTCCGCTTCGAGAAGGTGACTTTCGCACACCGTGGCGGTCGACCACTGTTCGACGGGCTGGACCTGGCCGTGCCGAGCGGGGCGAAGCTCGGTCTGGTCGGCCGTTCCGGCGGCGGCAAGACCTCGCTCACCCGGCTGCTGTTGCGGATGACCGACATCGACGCGGGCCGCATCCTGATCGGTGGTCAGGACATCAGCAGGCTGCGGCAGGCGGATCTACGGAGCCGGATCGCCTATGTGCCGCAGGACCCGGCGATGTTCCACCGCACCCTGCGGGACAACATCGCGTTCGCCCGGCCGGACGCGACCGACGCCGAGATCCGCCAGGCCGCCGAGGCGGCCCACGTCACCGAGTTCGCCGATTCCCTGCCCGACGGCTTCGACACGATGGTGGGCGAGCGCGGCATCAAGCTGTCGGGCGGTCAGCGCCAGCGGGTCGCCCTCGCCCGGGCGATCCTGCGGGACGCGCCGATCCTGCTGCTCGACGAGGCGACCAGCGCGCTGGACTCCGAGAGTGAGCTGCTCGTCCAGGAGGCGCTGTGGCGGCTCATGGACGGGCGGACGGCGCTGGTGGTGGCGCACCGGCTGAGCACGGTCGCCACCATGGACCAGCTCGTCGTCCTCGACCGGGGCCGGATCGTCGAGCAGGGCACACACCAGGAGTTGCTCGCCGTCGACGGCGCCTACGCGAAGCTGTGGCAGCACCAGTCGGGCGGTTTCCTGGACGACGACCCGGGACGGGCGGAGGTGGTGTGACGGCGGGCGCGGCTCTGGTGGGGTCCCTGTTCGGGGCGGGTGCGGCGGTCCGCGCTCACGTCTCTCCGCGCCCGGCCGGGGCCCGGGCCGTCAGGGCCTCCAGGAGGAGGTCCACGGCCTGGTCGAAGGAGCTGTCCGCCATGGTGGGCAGCTCGGGGCGGACCACGGTGAGGGACGGGTAGGTCTCCGGGTCCAGGCCCTGGTAGACGTCCCGCCAGGCCCGGTGGTCGGCCTCGCGCTGGTGTCGCGGGAGGGCGTGGAACGCGGCCTCGGTGGCGGCGTGGCTGAGCACCGTGTCGATGAAGGCCAGGTAGAGCCGGGCGGCGTCGGCCGGTGCGAAGCCCGCGTTCAGCAGGAGGCCGATCCCGGTGTCCACGGCGTGGATCTCGTTCCGGCGCCGGGTCACCCGGTGGGCGGCCATGGCGGCCGCCCTGGGATGGGCGAGGTATCCCGCACGGACCCGCGTCGCCATCTCGCGCAGCGAAGCCGCCCAGTCGTCTCCGGGGACGAAGCCGGCCATCGCGTCGCCGATGATCCGGTCGGCGATGGCGAGCACCAGGTCGTCGGTGCCGTGGAAGTAGCGGTAGAGCGCGGTCGGGTCGCAGCCCAGGGCCGCGCCGAGCCGGCGCACGCTCAGCGCCTCGGGGCCGTGCTCCCCGATCAGACGCAGGGCGGTCTCGACGATCAGCTCTTCCGAGAGCACAACACCGGAACGGGTGGGCCGGCGGCGCCGGCGCTCCTGCGGGACGCGGGTGGTCATGGCCCGGACTCCTCTCGTGGCACGCGTGGCCGACGCGGTGAAGCTCCGGCCTCGTCGCGCGCGTGGCCGACGCGGTGAGGCACAGGCCTCGTCGCACGCGTGTGCAAGGCAGTGAACGGCTCCGCGCGCCTTACGTCAACAGGGTTGACCCAATGTGGACGCCGGTTGTTCCATCACAGTCCCGCGCGGCTCTTCCCACCATGACCCCGAGGAGCCTTCATGCCGTCCGCACCGCCTCCACCACGCCCCGCTCTGCGCCGTTCCCTCGGTGTCGTCGACGGCGTCGCCATCGCCGCGTCCAGTACCGCGGCCACCACCAGCATCGCCATCGGCATGGGCACGATCGCGACGGTCGTGGGCCTCCAGGCCCCGGCGCTGCTGCTCCTGGCGTTCCTGCCGGTGCTCGGCATCGCCACCGCCTACGCCCGTCTCAACCGCTCGGAACCCAACTGCGGCAACGGCTATGTCTGGGTCGGCCGGTCCCTCGGCCCCTGGCCCGGCTTCCTGACCGGCTGGGTGACGCTGGTCGGTTCGATCATCTTCTGCGCCTACACCAGCGCTATCATGGGCTCGGTCGTGCTGCTCTTCGCCAACAAGGCCGGACTGACCAGCCTCGCCGGCATCGCCCTCGATCCGACGTCCACCGGCGTCAGCACGGCGGTCGGGCTGGTGATCCTCCTCGCCCTCGCGGCCCTGGCCGTCACCGGCATGCGGGCCGCCACCCGGTTCCAGTTCGTCCTGCTGGTCTTCGAGTACGCGGTGCTGCTGGGCTTCTGCGGCTGGGCCCTGGTCACCGGCGACCACGCCTTCTCCCTGTCCTGGTTCAACCCCTTCGAGATCTCCAGCGGCACCAGCTTCGCCCAGGGCATGGTCCTCGCGGTGTTCTTCTTCTGGGGCTGGGACGCGGCCTTCAGCGTCACCGAGGAGACCAAGCGCCCGGAGGACTCGGCCCGCGGGGGTCTCATCGCCCTCTTCGCCATGCTCGGTCTGTTCCTCTTCGCCTCGGTCGCCTTCCAGCGGGAGATGAGCCTCGCCGAACTCGTCCGCAACGGCCCCCAGGCCCTGCCCTACCTCGGGGCGAAACTGGCCGCCGAACCCTGGGCCACCCTGCCCCTGGTCGCGCTGATGTTCTCCGCCGTCGCCTCCGTGCAGGCCACCCTGATCCCCACGGCACGCGGACTGCTCGCCATGGGCCGCGACCGCACGATGGGGCCGCTGTGGACCCGGATCCACCCCCGGTACGGCACACCCGCCGTCGGTACGGCCGTCGTGATGACCGTCGCCGCCGTGATCGCCCTGCTCGCCTTCGCGATCCCCAAGCTGAGCGACATGCTGCTGGCCGCCGTCAACGCCATCGGGCTGATCGTCGCCCTCTACTACGGCCTCACCGCGCTCGCCTGCGCCGTGCGCTTCCGCTCCTCGCGTCACGACGGACCGCGCGAGGCACTGCTCGCCGTCGGAGTGCCGGCCGTGTCGGGGCTGGTGCTGCTGGGCCTCGGCGGCTACCTCGGATACTCGTATCTGACCATGAGCGATCACTTCGAACTGAGCCCGGACAACGGCTGGTTCATGTTCTCGCTGCCCGCCGTGATCGTGCTCGCCGGGCTGGGCATGGCGGCCGTGGCCAAGTACGTCCGGCGTTCGCCGTACTTCACGACAGGGCACGGCACCGACGCCGATGCCCTCACCCTCCCGATGGACCGCACGGCGGTCTGAACCCACCCCCATGGAGTTCACCCTGATGTCGCACCCCCACGCCACGGGACCGGCCGACCTCGTCTTCACGGGCGGCCCCGTGCACACCGTCGATCCCGCCCGCAGCCGCGCCACCACCGTGGCCGTGCGCGGCGGGCGGATCGCCGCCGTCGGTCACGACGAGGTGCGCGAGCTGATCGGGCCGCGCACCGAGGTCGTCGACCTCGCCGGAAAGCTGCTGCTGCCCGGCTTCCAGGACGCCCACGTCCATCCGCTGGGCGCGGGCATCGAACTCGGCCAGTGCCATCTCGGCGACACCGTCGACCCGGCCGAGTACCTGCGCAGGATCAGGGCGTACGCGGACGAGCACCCGGACGCCGAGTGGATCACCGGTGGCGGCTGGTCCCTGGAGGCGTTCCCCGGCGGCTCCCCCACCGCCGCCGCCCTCGACGCGATCGTCCCGGACCGCCCCGTCTTCCTGCCCAACCGCGACCACCACGGCGCCTGGGTCAACAGCCGGGCCCTGGAGCGCGCGGGCATCGACGCCCGTACGCCCGACCCCGCCGACGGCCGTATCGAGCGCGACGCCGGGGGAAACCCCACCGGGATGCTCCAGGAGGGGGCGGTCCACCTGGTGGGCCGGCTGCTGCCGGACCCCACGCCCGAGGAGAAGCTCGCCGCTCTGCTGCGCGCCCAGGCCGTGCTGCACTCCCACGGCGTCACCGCCTGGCAGGACGCCATCATCGGCACGTACGCCAACATGACCGACCCCGCCCCCGCCTACCAGGCGGCGCTGGACCGGGGTCTGCTCACCGCCCGGGTCGTCGGCGCGCTGTGGTGGGACCGTGAGCGCGGCGCCGAGCAGATCGCCGAACTGGCCGCTGCCCGGGAGGAGTTGAGCCGGGACCGGTTCCGGGCCGGCACGGTGAAGATCATGCAGGACGGCATCGCCGAGAACCACACCGCCGCGATGCTCGACCCCTACCTGACCGGCTGCGGCTGCTCCTCGGACAACAGCGGCATCAGCTTCGTGGAGCCGGGCGAGCTGCGGAAGTACGTCACCGAGCTGGACGCGCTCGGCTTCCAGGTCCACTTCCACGCGCTCGGCGACCGCGCGGTGCGTGAGGCGCTGGACGCGGTGGAGTCCGCCCGGGCCTCCAACGGCCACCACGACACGCGGCACCATCTCGCGCACCTCCAGATCGTCCACCCCCGCGACCTGCCGCGATTCCGCGAACTGGGCGCGAGCGCCAATCTGCAGATGCTGTGGGCCGCGCACGAACCGCAGATGGACGAACTGACACTGCCCTTCCTGGGCGCGGAGCGCGGGGCGTGGCAGTACCCCTTCGGTGATCTGCTGCGCGCCGGCGCGACCCTCGCCGCGGGCAGCGACTGGCCGGTCAGCAGCCCGGATCCGCTCCAGGCCATCCATGTCGCCGTCAACCGGGTCTCCCCCGACGCACCCGGAGGCACCCCGGCCTTCCTTCCGGAGCAGCGCCTCGATCTGGGCACGGCCATCGCCGCGTACACGGCGGGCAGCGCCTATGTGAACCACCTCGACGACCTCACCGGCAGCATCACCGCCGGGAAGTCGGCCGACCTCGTGGTCCTCGACCGCGACCCGTTCGCGGGCCCGCCCGAGGAGATCGCCGGGACCCGGGTGCTGGAGACCTTCGTCGAGGGTCGGCGCGTGCACTCCGCCGGGTAAAGGCCTGGGCGCGGACCCGCGGGCGTGTTCCAATGCGCCTGCGGGTTTGCGCCTGCGGGTTCCGCGTGAAACGGGGGGGGGACGAGACATGGTGGAGTCGCCGGGACGTGAGGCGCTGCGGTCCGTGCTCTGGCTGCTGATCGCTGTCGCCGCTCTGGTGTTCGGAGTGGCGTCGGCGCTCCAGATCCGGGGAGCGCTGGAGCGGGAGCGGGAGTTCCGTGCCGCGCCGGACTGCGCCGCTGTTCCGGTGCGGGCGTCGGGGTGCGTGTGGGAGCAGGAGTTCACGGTCCGCACGGCCGACACGAACCGGGGTGAGAGGAACGCGTCCCCGGAGGCGGAGCTGATGTCGCCGTCCGGCACGTCGTGGCAGGTGACGTTCCTGCGGGCCGATCCCGTGGTGTCCGAACTGGAGCCGGACGACAAGGTCGTCGGTCTGATCTGGCACGGGCAGGTCGTGGAGGTACGGGACTCCGACGGGCGGCGGCAGCAGACGTCCGACGGGCCCGTGGGCTGGCCCGAGGACCGGCTGGGCGGCGCGCTGGCCTGTGTGTCGTTCGGCCTGGCCGCCCTCGTGGGAGGGCTGTGGCCGCTCCTCGCGCGGGGTGACCGGCGGCATGCGAAGGCAGGGACGGTGGTGCGGTGGCACGGCGTCGGCCTGGGCGCCACCGCCATCCTGACCCTCTGGGCACAGTCGGCCAACGACTGGCCGATGTGGGCGATACCGGCGATCTGGGGGCCGCTCGCGCTGGTCACTCTCGCCTCTGCGACGGCCTTCGCCATCGCCGCCGTCCGCGGCGATCTGGACGACGCGCCGGGGGATGCTCAACCACAGACCACGTGAGGCCCGCGGGGCACGCGAGGCCGCGGAATACGTGAGGCCCCAGACCACCTCAGCCCGCGGACCAGCTGAGGCCGCAGACCACGTGAGCCCCGGCCCCCCGCGCCTCAGGTCTGCCGGGCGTGCACCGGACTGTTGGCGACGTCCTCCGGGCAGGTCCCGTGCCCCTGCCGGCTCCGCCGGTCGCGCCGCCAGTCGAAGGCCGCGAGGGCCAGGGCGGCCGCCATGCCGACGAGTGCCGCGCCGAGCGCGACGACGAGGGCGCCCCGGTAGTCGTCGCTGCCGCCGAGCACCAGATAGAACAGGCCGGGCAGGGCCGCGGTGCCCACGGCCGCGCCGAGCCGCTGCCCGGTCTGCAGAGCGCCACCCGCCGCCCCCGCCATGTGCACCGGCACATCGCGCAGGGTCATGGTGATGTTCGGGGAGATCACACAGCCGCTGCCGGCGCCGCCGAGGAACAGCAGCGGGGCGGCCACCCAGGGCGCGATGTCGAGGGGCGCGTAACGGAGCACCAGCGCGGTGCCGCCCAGGCCGACGATCACCCCCGCCAGACCGCCCACGGTGAGCAGGCGCCCGAGCCGGTCCACCAGCCGCCCTGCGATCGCCGCCGCGCAGGCGGAGCCCAGGGCGAAGGGCGTGACGGCGAGGCCGGAACGGAACGGGGAGAAGCCCAGGCCGTCCTGGTAGAACAGCGCGAAGACCAGCCAGACGCCGCTGAAGCCGACGAAGTAGAGGGTGCCGACGCCGGCCCCGACGGCGTAGCCGCGCAGGGTGGTGAACAGGCGCGGATCGAGCAGCGGCGGGATGTCGCGGGCCACGAGGCGGCGCTGCCTGCGGGCGAAGACGACCAGGAGCGCGGCACCGGCGGGGAAGAGCCACCACAGCCGTCCGATGCCGCCGGAGCCCGCCTGGACCAGCGGAAACATGAGCGCGAGGACGCCGAGGCCGAGGAGCATGACCCCGGGCAGGTCCACATGTCCCCGGCCGGAGCGCCGGGTGCGGGGCAGCAGGCGGCGGCCGAGCAGGACGGCCAGGATGCCGATGGGGACGTTGACGTAGAAGACCCACCGCCAGCCCTGGGCGCCGTCGGCCAGGGCGAGGATCATGCCGCCGGCGAGGGGGCCGACGGCGGAGGAGATGCCGACGGTGGCGCCGAAGAACCCGAAGGCGCGACCGCGCTCGGCGCCGCGGAACATCTGCTGGATGAGCGCGGAGTTCTGCGGCGCCATGAAACCGGCGGCCAGGCCCTGGGCGAGTCGGGCCGCGATCAGCAGCGTGATGCTGGGGGCCGCCCCGCAGGCCGCGCTGAAGACCACGAAGCCGCTGAGGGCGAGCAGGAAGATGCGGCGGCGGTCCAGCGCGTCGCCGAGGCGGCCCGCGGTGACGAGTGCGAGTGCGAACGAGAGCGCGTAGCCGGACACCACCCACTGCACCTGTGCGGGAGAGGCGTGCAGGCCGCGCTGGACGGAGGGCAGGGCGACCACCACGATCGAGACGTCCAGCAGGCTCATGAAGCCGGCCACCAGCGTGACCCACAGGGCCCGCCACCGGCGCGGATCCGGCTCGTACCCGGCATCCTCCTGTGCCGACGCTGTCACCTGGGCTCCTCTCGCCGGGGCCCCACCCGCACCCGGGGATTCACTTTCCCCACCAGGGGACGGGCACACGCCGCCGCCCGCAAGCGGAACCGGCCGGTCGAAGGGAAGATCGTCTGTGACGTGGACGGGAGTTTGAGCGGGCCAGAACTGTGCAGGCGTTGTGCTTGGGAAAACGACCGGCGAAAGGAACGACGTAATGGCGGCGCCCGACAATGACGAGTCGGTGGATCCCGCGGCTGTGAGACGACACCGGGTTCTGTTCCGCGCGATCGAGAAACGACGCCACCCGAAGCTGCGCCGCAGTGACATCACCGTGACCGACGAAGCGGCGGTCAAGCGCGCCACGAAGGCCGCCGCTCTCGGCAACGCGATGGAGTGGTACGACTTCGGGATCTACAGCTATCTGGCCGTGACCATCGGGAAGGTCTTCTTCCCGTCCGGGAACGACACGGCCCAGCTGCTCAGCTCCTTCGCGACGTTCGCGGTGGCCTTCCTGGTGCGTCCGCTCGGCGGAATGGTCTTCGGGCCGCTGGGCGACAAGGTCGGCCGCAAGCGCATCCTCTCCCTCACGATGATCATGATGGCGGTGGGGACCTTCGCCATCGGCCTCGTCCCCTCGCACGACGTCATCGGCATGTGGGCCCCGGCCCTGCTGATCTTCTTCCGGCTGGTGCAGGGCTTCTCGACCGGCGGAGAGTACGGCGGCGCCTCGACGTTCATCGCGGAGTACGCGCCGGACAAGAGGCGCGGATTCTTCGGCAGCTTCCTGGAACTGGGAACACTCGGCGGCTATGTCGGGGCCTCTGGTCTCGTCGTCATCCTCAACAGCGTGCTCAGCGCGGACGAGATGCTGGCCTGGGGCTGGCGCATCCCCTTCCTGGTGGCGGCGCCGCTCGGGCTCATCGGCCTCTATCTGCGGCTGAAGCTGGACGAGACGCCCGCCTTCCAGAAGCTGGAGGGCGGCCAGGTCAAGGCGAGCGAGGCCGCCGATTCCGTGGAGACCTCGGCCACCGGGGACCTCGGCAAGATCTTCACCCGGTACTGGAGGCCGCTGCTGCTGTGCCTCGCGCTCGTCGCGGCGTACAACATCAACGACTACATGCTGTTGTCGTACATGCCGACGTACCTTTCCGACGAGCTGGGCTACGGCACCAATCACGGGCTGCTGATCCTGCTCCTCGTGATGGTCCTGCAGATGTGCGTCATCAACTACGTCGGGCGGCTCTCCGACCGCTTCGGGCGCAAGCCGCTGCTGATGACGGGGATGCTGGGCTTCCTCTTCCTCTCGGTGCCGTCGTTCCTGCTCATCCGGCAGGGCAGTGTCGTCCTCATCGCGCTGGGACTGCTGTTGATGGGGCTGTCCCTGGTGATGATGCTCGGCACGATGTCGGCGGCGCTCCCGGCGATCTTCCCGACCCACGTCCGCTACGGCTCCCTCTCGGTGGCCTACAACCTGGCCACCTCGCTCTTCGGCGGTACGACACCGCTGGTGATCACCGCGCTGATCAGCGCCTTCGACTCGACCCTCATGCCGGCGTACTACGCCACGGGTGCCGCCGTCATCGGCGTCATCGCCGTGCTGTGCATGCGGGAGACGGCGAACAAGCCCCTGGCGGGCTCGCCGCCGTCCGTGGAGACGGAGGCGGAGGCGACGGAACTCGTCCAGGCGCAGTCGCCCCAGCCGAAGTTCTGAGGACCGACGCGAAAAGGCCCCGCCCGCACCCCGCGGACGGGGCCTTTTCGCGGTTGGGCCCGGGCAGTCCGGGAACGCGGTGCGCTGTACGCCCCCGAGGCAAGGCAGGTACCGCGATGACCGAGTACGAACGTTCACGCACGATGCCCGCACAGCCCGAGCATGTCTTCGACGAGGCCGCGAACGTCGGGCGGCTGGACACCTGGCTGCCTGAGGCCCTGCATGTACGGGCCGAGGGCCTGCCCGCCGTCACCGTGCACGAGGACCGCACGGACGAGGACACCTCCGCCCTGCTGCGCGCCCGGCGCGATCAGATGCGGATCGAGTGGGGCACCCGGGACCAGGGCGGTTACGCGGGCTGGCTCCAGGTCGCCGGGCTCGGCAGCGGGGCCAGCGAGGTGACGGTGCACCTGTCCTTCTTCGACGCCGGCCACGACCCCGGCGAGCGTGCCGCCGGCGACGCGCTGGACAGCAGCCTGGAGCGGCTGGAAGAGCAGGTGCGGCTGCGCGTCGACCACGCGGCCGGCTGACGTCACGGTCCGCGCTGTCCGAGGCGCTCGGGCGGGTCTTCCGTCAGCCCGCCGGGTGCGAACCGGACGCCGATGCCCGGCCGTCGCGCGCCGGGGCGGTGCCACATGCCGCGGTCCTGGCCGGCAGGGGCACGCCGTTGGAGCGCAGTACCTCGCGGACGTCCAGGATCAGGGAGAACACCTCGTGGTTGCGGTCCTCGCCCTGCTCGTCCCAGGCGCGCTGCTCGGCTTCGACGGCCATGCGGTCCTCGGCGAACACGCGCTCGGTGAAGCGCCTGATGAACGGCCAGGCCAGTTGCAGCGCGCCGGGCACCCGGGGCTTCTCGATCATCAGCAGCCCGTAGGTGTGGCAGACGCGCTGCTCGGCGTCCTCGGGCACATAGGCGGCCCAGAGGCGGAAGGCCGGACGCTCGGCGTTCTCCGGGACCAGGTCGAGTGTCTGGTACGGGTATGCGGTGCGGATGGTCATGACGTCGCTGGAGTCGCTGCCCCTGATGCCCTCGGCGGCCAGCAGGCTGGCGCCGCGGTTCCGTTTCCCCCCGGTGTGGGTGAACAGGTAGCGGGCCTCCACCGACCTCGCGTCGCTGCGGTGGTCCAGCAGTTCGGGGTGGAGCTTGCCGACGACGCCCCGGTGGAGGAACTGGTGGTTCATGTCGAGCAGGTTCTCGTGCATGAACGAGTAGTGGCAGCGCACGGTCCGGGAGTAGGTCATGGTCTTGTAGCGCGGTGAGCCGAAGGCCGGGAGTTCGGGCAGGGCGGTGTCCTCCGCCTTGTCCGGGTCGCCCGGGAACACGAACACCAGGCCGTAGGCCTCGCGGACGGGGTAGCCGCGCACGCCGCGCGGGGGCCGGCCGTCCTCGCGGGACAGGTACGGGATCTGCGAGATGCGGCCGTCGCCGCGGTAGGCCCAGGCGTGGTAGCAGCAGCGGAGGGTGTCGCCCTCCACGACGCCCATGCTCAGCGGCACCTGCCGGTGCGCGCACCGGTCCTCCAGCGCGTGCACGGTGCCGCTCTCCCCGCGGTAGAGCGCGATGCGCTCCCCCGCGAAGGCGGTCGCGACCACGCGCTTGCTCCGGACGCGGCGGGACAGTGCGACCGGGTACCAGAAGTCGGGGTGCGCGCCGACGCGCCGCAGGTCGGCCGTGCCGTTCCCCGGGTCGGGATATGGCGAGGGCCGGCCGCTTCCGTCCTCGGCGGGGAAGGTCCTGGCCCTGTCGGTCTCGGTCATGCCTCTCCCTCGCACGCGCACGGCTGGTCCCGGGTTCCTCCATCCTGAAGGGCCGGTCCCGGCCACGCCTTGCCCAGCGCGTGCGGACGGGTGAGTTCCGTGTTCAGTGGGCGAAGGGCGGCGAGAAGCAGCCGCTCTCCGGGTACGGCCCGTTGGCCACCGCCGAGAAGTTCGTCTTCTGGACGAACGCCATGACGCAGGCGTCGTCGTGGACGCGCAGGGCGACTTCCGCCCCCTCGGGCGTCACGTATCGGTCGTCCTTCCAGCGGGAGGGCATCCCCTTGACGGTGAGCGTCCCGCCGAGCCGTTCTCCGTCCGCGGTGACGCGCTCCTCCTCGTAGCCGAGCCGGAGCAGGGCCTCGCGGACCGTCGCGGGGTCCCATGTGCGCCGCTTCCAGAGCCGTTCGAGCACCGGCCTGATGCGATCGGCCTCCCGCTCGGCGTCCTTCGCGTGGGCCGGGGACATCTCGCCCGGACGGCGGTGGCCGTTGTTCTCGTTGTAGTGCGGTGCCCCGTCACCGGCCCCGGGCTCCACATACGGCGAGGCTCCGAGGGCACTCGGCGAGGCGCTGGGCGAGGGCCGTTCGGACCTGCCGGGAGTGGCCCCGGCCGTCGCGCCCGAGGCGTGCAGGTCACCGCAGGCGGTGAGGGTCAGGATCGCGACGAGGCCAAGGCCCACGACGGCAACAGGGGCCCGGCGGGCGGTAGTTGAGGCGGACATGAGGTGACCCTCTCATCGCACCCGGCCGACCGGATCGGTACTGTCGCGGGCCCTATTGAGTACGCGTACTCATGACGGCTTACGCCAGAGCCTCTTCGACCGTGTCATGGCAAGCGACGACGGCGTCCAGCCCGACGAGCTGGACGACCCGCATGACCGGTCCCCGGATCCCGGCCAGACGCAGCCAGCCCTGGGCGGCGTCCGCACGTTGATGGATGTGGATGAAGACGTTGATGCCGCTGGAGTCGATGAAGGTCACGCCGCTGAGATCCGCCACGATCCGGGGCGCGCCCTCGTCGTCCCCGGGCGACAGGGCGTGCTGCAGTGCGTCCTTGACTCCGTGGTCGATCTCGCCGCGCAGGGTCACGACGCGGATGCCGTCGACGGTGGAGTGCTCGATGGACAGCCGGTCCGGCCGGTCCGTCCCCTGGTTGTCGGTCACCGTCTCCTCAACTGCGCCTGGGCTGCCCCGTGCAACGTCTGTGCCGACGATTGTGCCGCACTCGCACGGCCCTACGCATCCAATCGACTGTGCCGAACAACACGCCCGTGGCATGCATGACAAAGTGAGGGGTACACGCACGCGCGTGAACGGGGAGTAGAAGGACGATGCTGTTGGAGCCGCAACCCGACGGGGAACGTACCGAGCCCGGCGCCCGACCGACGCAGGTCGGCTACGCCCTGGGCGGGGACGACGGCTGCATCGCGCAGGCCCGTCATCACGCGGCCGACTTCCTCATCCGGCTCCGGGACGAGCACGAGCTGGAGGTCTCCCCGCGCGCCATGGACCTGACCCAGCTCGTCGTCAGTGAGCTGGTCACCAACTCCCGCAAGTACGCCCCGGGTCCCGTCCTCATGGAGCTGCGCGTCTCGGGAGCGGCGGTGGAGGTCGTGGTGTGGGACAGCGACCCGGCCGTGCCCGCGGCCCGGGCCGCCGACCCCGACCGTGTCGGACAGCACGGACTGGAGATCGTCAAGGCCGTCGCCGAGGGCCTCGACATCGAGCGGCAGCCGGTCGGCAAGCGCATCACCGCCCGTATCTCCCTGACCGACACGAGGCCCTGACCGGCACGCCCCTCGCTACTCCTCGATCACCAGCCCCTTCGCCGCGAGCAGCGGCTCGAGCCCGCAGATGTCGATGACGGTCCGGCCCGCGCGGTACGCGGCGATGTAGTCCGCCTCGGTGTCGACCCGCTGCTGCGAGGCGGCGGCCACCTCGGCGGCGTCCTCACGGCGTACGACGACCACGCCGTCGGCGTCGGCCCGCATCACATCGCCGGGGCGGACGAGCACGCCGCCGACGGTGACCGGCTCGCACATCGGCCCGACGGTCTCCTTGACCGTGCCCTTGATGGAGATGCTGCGGGAGAAGACGGGGAATCCCAGGGCGCGCAGGTCCTCGGTGTCCCGCACGCCCGTGTCGGTGATCAGCCCGCCGAGCCCCTTGGACTGGCAGGCGTTGGCGAGGACGTCCCCGAAGGAGCCGGCCTCCTCGTAGGCGCCGGCGGAGACGACGATGACGTCCCCGGGGCGGGCGTAGGCGATGGCGGTCTGCAGCATCAGGTTGTCGCGGGGCGCGCACTGGACCGTGAAGGCGGGGCCGCAGAGGGACATGCGGTGGTCGACCGGCTTGAGGGTCGAGTCGAGGGCGCCCAGCCTGCCCTGGGCTTCGTGGAGGGTGGCCGAGGAGTAGGCGGCGAGGCGTTCGACGAGTTCCGGGGCGGGGCGGTCGAACTTGGTGCTGACGCGGATCATGACGGCCTCTCGGACAGAGTGGTGCAGGCGGTGGCGATGCGGGCGCAGGCCTCGGTGAGCACGTCCGTCGACGTGGCGAAGGAGATGCGGAAGTAGCCGGGCGCGCCGTACGCGGCTCCGTGGATGACCGCCACCTGCCCGCTGTCGAGGAGGTGGCGGGCGAAGTCCTCGTCGCTCTCGATCCGGCTTCCCGACGGGGTGAACTTCCCGATCGCGCCCTGGCAGTTGACCAGGAGGTAGAAGCCGCCGTCGGGGACGGTGCAGCTGAGACCGGGAATGTCGTTGATGAGCTTCACGGTGGCGTCGCGGCGTGCGCGGTAGACGCTCACGGTCTCCCGGACGAAGTCCTGCGGTCCGGTGAGGGCGGCAGCGGCGGCGGCCTGGCTCACGGAGGAGGGGCAGGAGGAGGTCTGGGACTGCAGTGTGTTGATCGCGGTCACCAGGTCCGCCGGGCCCACGCCGTAGCCGATCCGCCAGCCGGTCATCGCGTACGTCTTGGAGACGCCGTTGGTGAGGAACACCCGCTCGGCCAGACGGGGTTCGACGGCGGCGAGCGACGGGGCGTCCTCCTCGCGGTACCAGATCTCGTCGTAGATCTCGTCGGTGAGGACGCGCACCCGCGGATGGTCCAGCAACACCTGGGCGAGTGCCCGCAGTTCGGTGGGGGTGTAGGCGGAGCCGGTCGGGTTGCCGGGGGTGTTGAGGACGACCCAGCGGGTGCGGTCGGTGATGGCCGCCCCGAGCCGCTCCGGGGTGAGCTTGAAGCCGTCCGTCTCGGGGCAGTCCACGATGACCGGGGTGCCGTCGTTGGCGCGGACCATGTCCGGATAGGACACCCAGTACGGGGCGGGGACGATGACCTCGTCCCCTTCGTCCAGGGTGGCCATCAGGGCGAGGAAGATGACCTGCTTGGCTCCGCCGCCGACCGCGATCCGCGCGTCGTCGCACTCCAGCCCGTGGCGCTCGTGGAGCTTGCCGGTGATCGCGGCGCGCAGGGCCGGTGTGCCGTTCACGGGCGTGTACTTGGTCTCGCCCGCCTCGATGGCCTCGATCGCGGCGGCCTTGACGTGGTCGGGGGTGTCGAAGTCGGGCTCGCCCACGGTCAGGTCGAGGATGGTGTGGCCCTGGCTCTTCAGTTCGCGTACGCGCTGGGCGGCGGCCGTGCTGGGCGAGGGCTTGATACGGCGTACCCGCTCTGCCGTGTCCATGGGATCAGCCCTCCCTGCGCTCGAAGTTGAGGCCGCCGGGGACCTGGAAGGTGGGCAGGATCTCGATGTGGCCGATGTTGACGTGCCGGGGCGAGTCGACGGCGAACTCGATGGAGTCGGCGATGTCCTCGGGCTTGAGGGACTCGTAGCCGTCGTAGAACCGCCGCTGGGCCTCCTCCATGTCGCCGAGGAGCCGGCCGAAGATCTCCGTCTCCACGCGCCCCGGGCAGATCTCGGTGACGCGGACCCGGCGGCCGTAGCCGTCGACCCGGAGCTGGCGGGAGAGGGTGTGCACGGCGGCCTTCGTGGCGTGGTAGATGGTGTTGCCGCCGAAGTTGTAGACGCCGGCGATGGAGCTGATGTTGACGATGTGGCCGAGGTCGCGCTCGACCATGCCGGGCATGATCAGGCGCACCAGGTGCAGGACGGCCTGGATGTTGACGGCGACCTGCTCGTCCACGGCGAACTCGTCGGCGGTCAGGATGTTGCCGGTGCGTGAGACACCCGCGTTGTTGACAAGGATGTCGATGTCCAGGCCGGCCAGCTCGGCGGTGAGGGCCTCGGTGTCGGTGATGTCGACGGCGTGCGGGACGCAACCGGTGTCGCGGGCGAGGGCGTCGAGCCGTTCGGCGTTGCGCGCCACCGCGTGCACCTCGAGGCCGTGCTTGGCGAGTCGCTCGACGACCACGGCTCCGATGCCGGTCGACGCTCCGGTGACGAGGGCCGTCCTGTAGTCGGAGATGGGCATGCTGCTGTGCTCCTAGAAGTTGAGGGAAAGGGTGTTCAGGCGTCGCGCAGGGGCAGGTGGGCGCGGTCCTTCACCCGGGACACGGCGATGAGGGTGCCGAGGGCGGTGACGACGGCGTAGAAGGCCGGCATGTTGACGTTGCCCGTCTGGGCGATGAGGTAGGTCATCAGCAGCGGGGCCGTGCCGCCGAACAGCGCGGAGGAGACGTTGTAGCCCAGGCCGTAGGCGGAGTAGCGCACCCGGGTGGGGAACAGTTCGACGAGCAGGATGTGGATGACGCCGGTGTGCCCGGCGAACACGACGGCCATGACACAGGCGCCGACGACGGCGAGGGCGAGGTTGCCGGTGCCGATCAGCAGGTAACAGGGAATGCCGACGACGGCCATGGCGATCGCCGAGCCGGCGATGACCTTCTTGCGTCCGATCCGGTCGGAGAGACGGCCCATGTAGGGGATGGCGATACAGATCGCGACCAGACTGGAGGCGGTGACGAGCAGCCCCTGGACCTTGCCGAAGTCGAGCTCGCTGCTCATGAAGGTGGGCATGTAGCTGAACAGGACGTAGTACCCGGAGCCGTTCATCAGGGGGATGAACAGGGCCAGCAGCATGGCGCGGCGGTGCTCGGCGGAGGTGAACGCCTCCTTCAGGGGGTTCTTGGAGAGGCCTCCCTCTTCCTTCAGG
This sequence comes from Streptomyces sp. CRCS-T-1, assembly GCF_024442335.1. NCBI lineage: Bacteria > Bacillati > Actinomycetota > Actinomycetes > Kitasatosporales > Streptomycetaceae > Streptomyces > Streptomyces sp. CRCS-T-1. The sequence goes on from NZ_CP101651.1 coordinate 553,457, forward strand.
CGGTTGAAGTTGGGCGTGTCGCTGATGCGCTTGCGGATGTAGATGCCGGTGATGCCGAGCGGCACGGCGAGCAGGAACGGTATGCGCCAGCCCCAGGACTCCATGCGCTCGTCGCCGAGTCCGCTGGTCATGCCGGCGGCGACCAGCGTGCCGGTGAGCAGGGAGAGGAAGGAGGCGATCTGCGCGTAGCTGGTGTAGAGGCCGCGCTTGCCCTCCGGGGCGTGCTCGGCGAGGAAGCTCATCGCGCCCGAGGCCTCGCCGCCGACGGAGAAGCCCTGGGCGACGCGCAGCAGGATCAGCAGGACCGGTGCGGCGATGCCGATGCTCGCGTAGGTGGGCAGCAGGCCGATGGCCGCGGTGGCGACGCTGATGAGCAGGATGACGAAGACCAGCATCCGCTGGCGTCCGATGCGGTCGCCGAGATGGCCGCAGATGATGCCGCCGAGGGGGCGGAAGAAGAAGGAGACGGCGTACCCGAGGAAGACGAGCATGACGGCGTCGTCGGAGCCGGGGAAGAAGACGGCGGCGAGCGTGCCGGCCATGAAGCCGAAGATGCCGTTGTCGTAGAGCTCGGCGAAGATGCCGACGCATCCCGCGAGGGTGACCTTCCGGGCTGTTCTCGGGTCGACGGTGTTGGGGACGGGCTGAGCGGCCATGGTGGTCATGGCGTCTCCTGTCTTGCGGCGGGCTGGGGACGAGGCGAGGGGCGTGGGGCTCCGTGCGGGCGGGCGAGGGGGGACGTTGGGGACGTGGCCGGTCGGTCAGGCCGTGTCGGGGGCGCGGATGCGCAGGGCGTCGAAGGCGGTGCGGACGCGGGTGCGCAGGGCGTCGACGGCGCCCCGCTGGGCGCGGTGGGCGGTGACCGCCTGGTCGAGGGTGCGGTGCCGGAAGCGGATGGTCTGCCCGGGGCGCACCTGCCCGAGGGAGGACAGGCCGGTGGCGGTGACGACGGCCAGGACGGGGTAGCCGGCCGTGACGCCGCGGCCGCGGTGCAGCACGAGAAGTTCGTCGCCCGCCGGCACTTCGACGGCGCCGATGGGGACCCCGCGGGAGAGGATCTCGCCCTGGGTGACGCGGCGGGGCACCTCGCCCTGCAGTCGCAGGCCGATGTGGTTGCTGCGCGGGCTGACGGTGAAGGGAGCCTCGAACAGCCGGCTTGCGGTGTCGCCGAACTCGGCCCGGTCGGGGCCGTCGGTGACGTCGATCGTCCAACTGGTGGGGAACGGGGGGACGGGAGCGTGCAGACGGAACAGCGGGATCCGTGAGTAGGGGTGGTCCAGGGGCGGGCAGGCCGCGCGCAGCACGAGTTCGTCGCCGGCGCGCAGGGCGGGGCCGAAGCCCAGGATGGTGTCGGGGGCGCAGCTGCCCTGAAGGTAGTCGGCCTCGAACGAGCCGAGCACGGCCAGGTAGACGCGCAGTCCCCGTCGGATGCCGGAGACACGGAGGGTCTCGCCCGCGCACACGGAGACCGGTTCCCACTGGGAGCGGGCACTGCCGTCGACGGTCACGTCGGCGGGGGCGCCGGTGACGGCGACGAGGATGTCGGCGGAGGGCACGCACGCGAAGTCGAAGGCCGTGATCTCCAGCAGGGGGGCGCGGTCGTCGTTGCCGCACAGGACGTTGGCGACGCGCGCCGAGTGCTGGTCGGCGGCTCCCCCGGCGGGCAGACCGTAGCGGGAGCGGCCGACCCGGCCGAGGTCCTGCACGGTGGCGATGCCCGGGGTGCGGATCGTGAGGGTGTCAGCCATGGCAGGCCGCCAGGGAGGTGCCGGCGTGGTCGTCCCACTCGTCGGGGGTGATGGGGACGAAGCGGAAGGTGTCCCCGGGCCGGTAGGCGGTGATCGGGTCACTGTGCAGGTCGAGGACGCGCACGGGGGTGCGTCCGAGGAGCGGCCAGCCGCCGGGCGAGGGCATCGGGCAGATGACGGCCTGCCGCCCGGCGACGGCGACCGCGCCCGGGTCGACGTGGGTGCGGGGCGACGCCAGCCTCGGCACGGGTTTCGGGAAGGGCGGGCCGTCCGTCATCGGTGCTCCGGCGGGCGCTCCGAGGCAGCGCACGGTGAGGTCGCTCCCGGAGTGCAGGGCGACGACCTCGCTCTCGGTCAGGCCGAGCTGGCGGGCGACCTCGGGCAGGTCGGGCCCGTGCTCGCCGCCGTAGACGACGGGTACGACGAAGCGTCGGGGCGGCGCTGCCGGTGCGGGGTCCGGTCCGAGGCGGGCGGCCTCGTGCGCCACGATCCGCCGGACGGTGTCGTGGTCGGTGCCGGTGGAGTCGAACTCCACGAGCAGGGCGTCGTAGGTGGGCACCACGTCGTGGACTCCGGGGAGCCGGACGGCGTCCAGGGCGTCAGCCAAGGCGTGGACGAGCCGCCAGGCGTCCTCGGCGTCCAGGCCAACGGCCCTCGCGGTCAGGGCGGAGTCGCCGCAGTCCGTGATCGTGATGTTGGCGTTCATGTCAGGAGCCCGTCCCGCTCAGCACCTTGTCGAGCGAGGTGATCTCGACACCGGCGGCGAGGAGTTCGCGGCGGATGCGGCCGGCCAGGGCGATCGCGCCGGGGCTGTCGCCGTGCAGCAGGACGGTGTCGCAGGCGACCGGGATGTCCTTGCCCCCGGCGCTGCGGATGACTCCCTCGGTGACCATGCGCAGGGTCCGCCGGGCCACCTCGTCCGGGTCGTGGACGACCGCTCCGGGCTCCGAGCGGGGGACGAGGGTGCCGTCGTCGCGGTAGGCGCGGTCGGCGATGCCGACGATGCCCACGCGCAGTCCGCGGGCCCGGGCGGCATCGGCGAGTTCGCCGTCCTGCGCGAGGACGATCAGCGACTCGTCGAGGGAGGCGACGGCGTCCACGACGGCGCGGGCGTAGTCGGCGCGGACGGCGACCAGGTTGCCCAGGCGTCCGTGCGGGGCGACGTGCTGCACCCGGGTGCCGTGCGCGACAGCGAAGGCCTGGAGGGCGCCGATCTGGTACAGCACGTCGGTGCGGACCTCCTCGGGCGTGAGGTCCATGGCGCGGCGGCCGAAGCCGACCAGGTCGGGAAAGCTCGGGTGGGCGCCCACGGCGACCCGGTTCTCCACGCAGGTCCGGACGGTGGCGTCCATGATGCGCGGATCACCGGCGTGGAATCCGCAGGCGACATTGGCGGATGTCAGCATTTCCAGGAGCGCTTCGTCGTCGCCCATTGTGTAGGCGCCGAATCCCTCGCCGAGATCGGCGACGAGATCAACCATGGGGGTCATGAAGTCCTCCGGGAGAATATGGGGAAGGACAATGCGAGGAGGGGAATGCCATCACGTGGTGGTGATTTCCCGAGAACCATCCGGGCTGGATGTTCCGCTCAACTTAATCCCCTGCTCGCTCGACCGCCAATATGCGTTCGATCTGGCGTTATCGCGAACCGTTATGACCTGCCTCACACCCCAGGCCCCTCTCGGGGGTGTGCTGGGAGGTGGCCCCTCCCTACGATGAGGCTCCGCTCCCCGTGGAAGGCCCCGCATGGACACCAGGCGTCTGTACTCGTTCATCAAGATCATTGACGCGGGGAGCATCACGCGCGCGGCGGACATCCTGCACATCGCGCAGCCCGCGCTCAGCCAGCAGTTGTCCGCGCTGGAGGCGCAGTTCGGGCAGCAGTTGCTGATCCGCAGCAAACGCGGGGTGGCCCCGACCGAGGCGGGCCGGGCGCTGTACCGGCACGCCCAGCTGATCCTGAGGCAGGTGGACCTCGCGCACGCCGCCGTGGAGGTCTCCGGCCGGGCTCCCGCCGGCAGCGTGTCCGTGGGTCTCGCGCCGTACAGCCTGGGCGCGGCGCTCGCGCTGCCGCTGCTGAAGAGCGTGCGTGAGCGCTATCCGGACATCCTGCTGCACATCAACGAGAACTTCGGCGGTGTGATCAGCGAGGCCATCATGACCGGGCGGATGGACATGGCGTTCATCTACGGGGCCGGCCCGCTGCGGGGTGTGCAGTTCGAGCCGTTGCGGACGGAGGACCTGTTCCTGATCGGCGCGCCCGGGGACACGGCCCCGCACAAGGCGGGTGAAGTGGATCTGGACGAGCTCAAGGACGTGCCGCTGCTGCTGCCCAGCCGTATCCACACGATCCGGCAGGTGGTGGACGCGGCTTTCCAGCAGGCCTCGCTCCTGCCGAACGTGGCGGGCGAGGTCGAGTCGGCGCTGACGCTCGTCAACGCCGTGGACGCGGGCCTCGGCGCCACCGTCCTGCCCTGGTCGGCCGCGCGGGCCATTCTCGATGTCCGCTCATTGTCGGTGCGGCGCATCGTGCATCCCGTGATCCAGGTGAAGCTGTCCCTGGTGACCTCGGACAACCAACCCCTCTCGGAACCCGCCCTGGCGGTGCACGATCTGTTCCTGGAACTCATCACGGCCTTTGACGAGACACCGCACGAAGGATAAGGAAACGCAATAGCGTCACACGGAACCTCTATTTGTTTCCGGTGGCAGTCGCGGCTAGCTTTCTGCGAAAATCGCTGCCCTGGAGACATGAATGAAGAAGCGTGTGCTCACCACCCGTGAAAACCTGCCCGGCAACGGCCTGGACCGTTTGGCCGGGGCAGCGGAATTGGTGGCGTGGCCGGGCGACGGCAAGCCCGGCCCCTCGGACCTCGCGGCGCTCGCTCCCGGAGTCAGCGCCGTCCTCGCTCTGGGCAACGACCCGGTGGACGGCGCGCTGATGGACGCCGCCGGCCCCTCCCTGCGGGTCGTCGCGCTGGCGAGCATGGGCTTCGACAACGTCGACCGGAACGCCGCCGCCGAGCGCGGCATCGTCGTCACGCACACCCCACGGGTGCTCGCGGAGACCACCGCCGACCTCACCTTCGCCCTGATCCTCGCCGCCCGCCGACGGATCGGCGCCGCCGGAGCGAGCCTGGCGTCGGGCTCCTGGGGTCTGTTCCGGATGCACGACTACCTCGGCCTGGACATCCACGGAGCCACCCTCGGTCTGGTCGGCTACGGCCAGATCGGCCGCGCGGTGGCCCGCCGGGCCCACGGATTCGGCATGCGCGTGATCCACCACGACCCCTACGCGCCCGACGACGACCTCTCCACCTCGGTCGATCTGGCCACGCTGCTCGCCGAGTCCGACGTCGTGTCGCTGCACGTGCCGCTCACCGAGGAGACACGGCATCTGATCTCGGCCCCCGAACTGGCCGCGATGAAGCCCACGGCCACGCTGGTCAGCACCGCCCGCGGCGGTGTCGTAGACGAGGAGGCCCTGCTGCACGCCGTCCGTGAGGGGCGGCTGCACTCCGCCGGACTCGACGTCTTCGAACGCGAGCCGATGGGACCGGAGTTGTCTCCGCTGGTCGCCGAGCCCAACGTGGTCACGCTCCCCCACATCGGCTCGGCCACCGAAGCCACCCGGGCCGCCATGGTCGATCTGGCGGTGGACAACATCCTCGACGTCCTGGCCGAACGCCCCGCGCGGACGCCGCTGCCGGGCAGCCTGGCGGTGCCGTCCTCGACGGAGGCGGCATCACGCTGAGCGGAATCCTCACGCCTCCGGACCGCTCACACCGGCTCTGAGGATCACGCCCGGCCCGGCCGATGTCGTGACCGTTGCGCGTCCAGGGCCGCGATGGCGACATGCAACTGCGCCCGGCAGTCGCCGGATTCGAGGTCCGCACGCAGGATGTCCTCGATGAGGTGCAGGCGTTGGTAGAGCGCCTGGCGTGACAGGTGGCTGCGCCGGGCCGCGATCGACTTGTTACCGGCGGAGGCGAGGTAGTGGCGCAGGGTGGTCAGCAGGTCCGTGCCGTGGTCCTGGTCGTGGGCGAGCAGCGCGGACAGTTGGCGTTCGGCGTAGGCCTGGATCCGGGGGTCGTCGCGCAGGGAGTAGAAGAGCTGGGGCAGGCCGATGTCGGCGATGGTGTGGACGGCCGCCGGGCCGACGGGCGGCACGGCGTCGGCGACCTGTTCCGCCTCGGCGGCGGAGCGGGCCACCTCGGACAGTTCGCCCACCTCGGCACCGACGTAGACGGGTGCGCCGGCGAGTTCGCTGATGTCGGTGGCCAGCGGACGCCAGCCGCCCGGCTCCCGGTAGGCCAGGAGCAACCCGATGCCGCGCTCGCCCAGGTCTCCCACGAGGGCGCTGCCCTCCAGCCGTGCGCGCAGCTTGTCGAGGAGGGCGTCGCGGTCGGCGGCGCAGACCAGCACGACGGCGAGTCTGCGCCCATGGGTGGGCACGCCGAGCGCGGTGATCTTCGTCCGGGTGTCGCGCCAGGACAGGTGCCGCTGCTCCAGGACGTCGAGCAGCGCGTCCCGTTGGGCCTGTTCCTCCCAGCGCGTCTCATGGGTGAGCCGGGACAGGGTGAGGGCGATGGCCGCCCGCTCCAGGACCATCACATGGTCGGTGTGGAACCGCTGCTCGGCGGTGCATCCGGGGAGCATGGCCAGTCGTCCCCAGCGCTGTCCGCGGAACTCCACGGAGGTGACCAGCCAGCCCTCCTGGCCGCACACCTCGGTGCGTTCGGTGGGCGAGGGAGTGGCCCGGGAGCGCTCCTCCCACCGGTTGAGCGCGTCCTCCACCATGGCTTCGCCGGGCGCGCAGATCAGGGCCTGGTGGGCCAGGTTCTCCAGGACGACGGCCCGGCCGGTCATCGTGGCGGCGGCCCGGACGACCTCGTCGGCGCCGGCTCCGCGCAGGGAGAGCGCGGTAAAGGTGTCGTGGACGTGCTGCGCGGCCCGGAGGGTGCGGACCTGGCCGGTCAGGATCATCGCGTGCACTTCCTGGGTGACGTCGACGAACTTGATCCCGCGCTGCAGCACGATCAGCGGCACGCCCCGCGCCCGGCACGCGGCGACCAGTTCATACGGCGCTTCCTGGAAGCGGCGGCCGAGTTCCAGCACCAGGGCGGCGGCACCGATGTCCGCGAATTCGGCGGCCCACTCCTCCAGCCGGTTGGGGAAGCCGAACCCGGTGGTCAGCACCAGCTCGCCGCCCCGCAGGGCCGACGCCGGGTGCTCCCACTCGGTGACATGCACCCAGCGCACGGGCCGGTCCAGCCGGTCCTGCCCCGCGAGGACCTTCGGCAGTCCGCGGACCAGCACCGGAAGGGCCAGTACCTCGGCCACCGTCACTGTCCCGCCGTCGCTCACCCTGACAACTTGCATGCTTTCGAGCCACCACGCAATGGGTCACGGCTGCCGGACCGGCACGGCCTCGGTCTTGGTCGTGGAGGTGAGGGGGCGGTCCTTCGTCTCCGGGGCCAGGGCCAGTGAGACCACCAGGCCGACGAGGGTGATGCCCGCTCCGATCAGCAGCGTTCCTGAGTTGCCCACCCCGGCGATGAGCAGCGGCAGACAGAACGTGCCGCCGGCCGATCCGATACGGCTCATGGCGGAGGCGAAGCCGACCCCGGTCGCCCGCAGATCGGTGGGGAAGAGCTCACTGGGATAGAGGAACTGCAGGGCGCTTCCGGCTGCCTCGGCGAAGTGGAAGACCAGGAACAGCACGATGATCGGCAGGGCGAGGTGCAGCGGCAGCACCGCGAGACAGAACAGCGAGACGAAGATCGCGACGAAGCTGCCGATCAGCAGCGGCCTCCTGCCGACCCGGTTGACCAGGAACAGTCCGGTCGACACGCCCAGGATCGGGATGAGCATCATGACGGCCGCGCTGGTCGTGGCGTTGCCGACGCCCATCGACGTGAGGATCTGCGGCTGGAAGGTCCGGATCGCGTAGCCCGTCGCCACCTGGCACAGGAAGAACGTCGAGCAGAACACCACCTGTTTCGTGTAGCCGCGGCGGAACACCTCGCCGATGTTGCCCAGGCCCGAGCCGGTGCGCCGGGGCACCCTGCTCTCCTCGACGAGTTCGTCGACCCGGACGTCGGGTCCGATGTAGCGCCGTACGATCGCGGTCGCCTCGTCCACCCGGCCCCGGCTGGCCAGCCAGCGCGGTGATTCCGGGAGTCCGGCCCGCATGGCCAGGAAGATCGCCGCCGGAACCGCCCCGGAGGCCAGCATCCAGCGCCACGCGTCGTCGCCGACGCCCATCAGGGCCAGCCCGATCCAGTAGCTCGCGCCGTAGCCGATCCACCACGACAGCACCAGCCCGGACAACGCGCTGCCCCGCAGTTTCCTGGGGACCAGTTCGGCGGTGAGGGCCGAGGCGATCGGGTAGTCGGCGCCGACGGCGATCCCGATGATCAGGCGCAGGACGAAGAGCTGCCAGGCCTCGTTCACGAAGAACTGCGGGATCGACGCGGCGACGAACACCACGAGGTTGAGGACGTACATCAGCCGTCGTCCGACCCGGTCGGTGATGGCGCCGAAGACCAGCGCCCCGACGAACACCCCGATCAGGGCGGAACTGGCGAGCAGTCCTGACCACACGGAACCGAGCTGGAGCTGAGGGGTGATCTGGCTCAGCGCGATGGCGATGATGCCGAGCAGATAGCCGTCGCAGAACGGACCGCCCATCGCCACCGCGACCAGGCGTCGATGGAACCGATTGACGGGAACGTCGTCCAGGGTGGTTGTCATGGTGGAGCGCCTTTCGTCGGCAAGGGCCGGGTGCAGACACTGTGGGACAGGTCACCCGGGGCCGACAGATACAGAGTGTCAGGTGGTCCCGGGCCCGGTTGACACCTCGTTCCGTTCCTCGCCCGCCGGTATCGCGCGGCCGGTCGACTGCGGTACAGCTGGTCGCCATGGAACAGAGAACCGCGCTGGTCACGGGCGCGAACCGAGGACTGGGCGCCGCCATCGCCGAAGGCCTGGCCGGACAGGGTGTCCGCGTGTGGCGCGGCGTACGGGAGGGCGGAGGCACCGCACGCGACGTGCGGCTGGACGTACGGGACGAGAAGAGCGTCACGGCGGCGGTGCGGCGGATCCTGGACGAGGACGGGCGCATCGACATCCTCGTCAACAACGCCGGGATCACCGACGGCAAGCAGACGCCCGCGACGGCGGACCTCGGTGTGGCGGCCCACGTCTGGGACACCAATGTCCTCGGTGCCTGGCGGTGTGCCCAGGCGGTCGTCCCGGGCATGGTCGCCGCAGGTTACGGACGCATCGTCAACATCGGCAGCACGCTGGGCTCGCTCGCCCTCATGGACCGCCCGACCGAACCCGGCTACCGCGTCTCCAAGGCCGGGCTGAACGCGCTGACCCGGCTGCTGGCGGCGGAGCTCGCCGGCACCGGGGTGCTGGTCAACGCCGCCTCGCCCGGCTGGGTGCGCACCGACATGAGCCCGACCGCGACACGCGGCCCGGCCGAGGGGGCCGACACTCCCGTCTGGCTGGCGACCCTGCCCGACGACGGCCCCACAGGCGGCTTCTTCCGGGACCGGGAACCACTCGCCTGGTGAGCCGTAGGCGCTGCTCAGCTGGCGCGTTGGGCCGCCGGTCCGCGATCACGCGACGTCGTGTCAACCGGAACGGCGATGCGCTGACAGTCTGTTCCTGTCTCCCCCACGCTCCCTCGGTTCACAGTGAAGACAAACGTCCCGCCGCCCTCGCGGCACGACACTGAGGAACGCCCATGGCTCCGAGGCCCGTCGTCTCCTTCGACTGCTACCGCACCCTGATCGACTTCGACCTCAACCGCGCCACCCTGCCCATCGTCCGGGACCGCCTCGACGAGGTCGGCGTCGACCACGAGGTCTTCCTCGACAACCTGCGCGTCATGCGCTTCCAGGGCGTCGTCCAGCCCTACCGCCGCTACCGCGAGATCGTGCGGGACAGCCTCGAGAACTGCATGCTGCTGCACGGCATCGAGTACCGCGACGAGGACTACGAGCAACTGATCGCCGCCGCCGAGCGGTTCCCGGTCTTCCCCGACGTCCCCGACGCGCTGCGCACGCTCAAGGAGCGCTACGACATCGCCATCCTCACCAACAGCGACGACGATCTGATCCCGTACCACCTGGAGACCATCGGCGTCCCCTTCGACCATGTGGTCACCGCCCAGCAGGCAGGCGCCTACAAGCCCCGCCGCCAGGCCTTCGAGAAACTCTTCGAGGTGCTGCCGCAGAGCAGGGACCAGATCACCCATGCCGCGCAGGGCTGGGACTACGACATCATGCCCACCAAGGACCTCGGCATCGCCCGACGGGTCTGGGTGAACCGCTACGACCTCAAGGGCAGCGACGCCTACCAGCCCTACGACGAGATCCGCGACCTGTCCGAACTCCCCGCGCTGCTGGGGATGTGAGCGCCGCCATGGACGCTGTCACCACGCCCCGGGCGGATCCCGTCAACGGAAACGTCTCGTTCTGGTTCGAGGCCATCGGCGGCCGGCCCCCGCTGCGCCCCGCGCTGCCGGGCGACTCCACCGCCGATGTCTGCATCGTCGGCGCCGGGTTCACCGGACTGTGGACCGCCTACTACCTGAAGAAGGCCGACCCCTCCCTCCACATCGTCGTCCTGGAGCGGGAGTTCGCGGGCTACGGCGCCTCCGGGCGCAACGGCGGCTGGGCCTCCGGGCTGCTCGCCGGGTCCCGGGACAGGTTCGCGGAGCTGTACGGCGTCGACGCGACCAAGGCGCAGCAGCGCATGATGCACGAGGCCGTGGACGAGATCGTCGCCGTCGGCGCGGCCGAGGGCATCGAGGCCGATGTCGTCAAGGGCGGCACCCTCCGCATCGCCTGCTCCCCGTCGCAGGTGCGGCGGCTGACCTCCGGCGTCACCGAGGACCACAAGTGGGGCGTCGCCGAGTCCCGGCTGCTGGACGACGGCGAACTGCGTGAGCGCCTGCGCATCCCGGAAGCGCTCAAGGCCGCCTACACCCCGCACTGCGCCCGGATGCAGCCCGCCCGCTACGTCCGGGGCCTGGCCGACGTCGTCGAGTCCCTCGGCGTCACGATCCGGGAGTCGACGGCCGTCACCCGGATCGAGAGCGGCACGGCGCACACCGACCGGGGTGTCGTCCGGGCTCCCGTCATCCTGCGGGCGACCGAGGGCTACACCGCGTCCCTGGCCGGGGAGCGGCGCACCTGGCTCCCCATGAACAGCTCGATGATCGTCACCGAGCCCCTGCCGGAGTCCGTGTGGGACGAGATCGGCTGGAGCGGGGGCGAGACCCTCGGCGACAAGTGCTACTCCCATATGTACGGCCAGCGCACGGCCGACGGCCGGATCGCCATCGGCGGACGGGGCATCCCCTACCGCTTCGGCTCGGCCACCGACCGCGACGGCGCCACGCAGGAGGCGACGATCCGGTCCCTCACGTCGATCCTGCACCGCAGGTTCCCCGCCACGCGCGGCCACCGGGTGGAACACGCCTGGTGCGGCGTCCTCGGCGTGCCCCGGGACTGGTGCTCCAGCGCGGTCTTCGACCCGGCCACCGGACTCGGGCATGCCGGCGGGTACGTCGGCCAGGGCCTCACCACCACCAACCTGGCCGGCCGCACCCTGCGCGATCTGGTCCTCGGCCACGACACCGAACTCACCCGGCTTCCCTGGGTGGGCCACACCTCACGACGGTGGGAGGTCGAACCGCTGCGGTGGCTGGGCGTGCGGTCCATGTATCTGGCGTACAGCCGCGCCGACCGCAAGGAACTCGCCGGGAGCCGACGCGCGTCCCGGCTGGCGAGGCTGGCCGACGTGATCAGCCGACGCCCCTGACGACGCACCGGCAGCGGTCAGAGGGCCGTGAACGTCCACAGCAGATTGGTGCTGTTGCCGTAGGTCCACTGCTTGGTGACGGAGCCCGAGGGCACGGTGCCACCGCCGTCGAGGACCAGGCCGGTGGTCCGGTTGGCGATGGAGTAGCGGCCGTCGCCCCGGTGGGTGATCGTCCACTGCTGGTTGTTCCCGCCGTTCCAGACAGCCTGCCGGGCGGCGGAACCGTCGGTGGTGGCGCCCCAGCCGTCGGCGACCATGCCGTTGGCGCGGTTGACCAGCTTGTAGTAGCCGCCTCCGACCTCCAGAGCCTGCCACCGCAGATTGTCGCTGCCGTCCCAGCTCCACTGCTTGAGGTCGGACCCGGAGGCGACGTCGCCGCCGCTGTCGAGGGCCAGTCCGTCGGTGACGTTGATGACGCGGAAGTACGTCGAGGGCCTGAACTGGACCTTGAGCGAGGTGACCCGGTCGTTGCCACCCGTACCCCGCAGATCGGCGTTGTCGGCGGTGAACGTCCAGGAGCGGCCGGTGAAGTGGTCGCCGGACCAGCCGATGACCTGGTAGCCGGGGGCCAGTCGCAGGGAGGAGAGGGTGCGGGGGCCCAGTCCGGCCGCGGTCAGGTCGTCCGCGGTGTAGTCGCCGACGGGGAGCACGGCGGCGACGCCGGAGTGGTTCACCTCCCGGTAGCCGACGGCACCCGCCGACGGGCGCAGGCCGGGGATCCGGCCGGAGAACGCGAGCTTCAGGACGTACGCTTCGGCGCTGTACGGCGCCGAGGACGGCAGCGTGATCGTCAGCCCCGACGCGTCCTGCGTCCGCTTCGGCAGGTCCGTGTAGGTGCCCGCGGTGGAGCCGAGCAGCTTCACGGAGGTGAGCGACGAGAGGTCGATCCGTTCCGTGTTCAGCGTCGTGACGGTCAGTGAGCTGCCGGGCCAGCCGAGCACGGTGGCGTACAGGACGGTGTTCGCCTTGTTCCGTGTGAAGCGGATGTCCTGCGCGGTACCGGCCGTGGGCCGGGTGAAGGAGCCGCCGCCCATCTTCGTCGGCCCCTCGCCGTACGCGGTCCACGCGCGGGTCGAGTACACCGACTCCCCGAAGCGCTTCAGATGGTCTCCGATGCCCAGCAGGATGTCCTTCTGCACCTGGGGAACGGTGCCGTCGGCCTTCGGCGCGATGTTCAGCAGCATGTTGCCGTTCTTGCTGACCCGGTCGATGAAGGAGTGCAGCATCTGCCGGGTGCTGTAGTAGCCGATGTTCTGGGTGTGGCACCAGCTGTTGCTGGAGATGCTGTCGTCGGTGAGCCAGTACGGGGCGGTGAGGTCGGCCGGGCCGCCGCGCTCGTAGTCGAAGACCTCGCCCTTGCCGTTCATGCCGTCCTTGTAGGTGGCGACGACCTCGCGGCCCCAGCGGATGGCCTGGTTGTAGTAGTACGCCAGGAAGTTCAGCCGCTGCGTCTCGTCGACGGCGTCCAGCTTGAAGTCCTGCCAGAGGATGTCGGGTTCGGCCCGGTCGATGACCTCCTTGAGCTTGTCGTACCAGAGCTGGTTCTCCTCCTTCACGCTCAACTGCCCGTAGAGCTTCTTGAGGCCGGGGTCCGTCTGGGCGGGCGCGTGCTCGAAGTAGCCGTTGTAGTTGTACGCGTGGTGCATCGCCACCAGCAGCTTGATGCCCTTGGCCCGGATGGCCGTGGTGAAGATCCGCAGCAGGTCCAGCCTCGGGCCCTTGTCCACCGAGTTCCACTCGTTGACCTGGCTGTCCCACATGGAGAAGCCGTCATGATGCTCCGCCACCGGGCCGGCGAACCTGGCACCCGCGTCGACGAAGAGCTGCGCCCACTCCTCGGGGTCGAAGTTCCCGCCCTCAGACTTCAGCTTCGGCGCGAACCGCACGGTGTTGCCCGCCCGGTCTCGCGCGCCGTCGATGAAGTGGTGGAACGGCCAGGCCGACGGGTTGCCGTAGGTCGCGATGTGGTGCTTGTTGGCGTTGCTGCCGTCCGCGTACATGTTGCGCGGGTACCACTCGCTGTCGTAGGCCGGAACGCTGAAGGCGCCCCAGTGGAAGTAGACGCCGAACTTGGCGTCCTTGAACCACTCCGGGGCCGGTGGATGCCGGTCCACCGAAGCCCAGTCGGGCGTGTACCTCCGGGACGCCGCCTGCGCGCCGCCGGCACCGAACGCACCTGCGGCACCGGCCGCCGCGGCGACGCAGGTGGCACTGGCCAGGAACTGGCGTCTGTTGATCGAGGACCTCGGCATGGAGACATCCCTGGTATGAGGGGGGCAGGAGACGTTAGGCACGAAGATCGACCCTGAGTCATGGGATGTCAACGGGTTCGACGGAACGAAAAGTGTCGGCAACTCTGGCTTACCTACCGGCATTTCGGGATGAACACGACTCGCCGATCGATCAGACATGGTATGTTTCCCGGCACTATCCGGCTGGTGAGGAGTTCGCGATGTCTCTCACGGACAAGGCCATCGAGCAGATCCGCGAGCTGATCAGGACCGGCGCCCTGCCTCCCGGTTCGAAGCTCCCTCCGGAGGCGGACCTGGCCGCCCAGTTGGGCCTGTCCCGCAATCTGGCGCGCGAAGCCGTCAAGGCGCTGGCCGTCGCGCGGGTGCTGGAGGTCCGGCGGGGCGACGGCACCTATGTGACCAGCCTGCAGCCGAGCCTGCTGCTCGGAGGGCTCGGCGGTGCGGTGGAGCTGCTGCAGGGCGACTCGGCCGCGCTTCAGGACCTCATGGAGGTACGGCGGCTCCTCGAACCGGTCGCCACGGCGCTGGCCGCCACCCGGATCTCCGACGCCCAACTGGCCGAGGTGGAGCGGCACTTGGACGCCATGCGCGAGGCGCGTGACGATGTCGAACGGCTCAACGCCCACGACGCCGCCTTCCATCGCGCCGTCGTCTCGGCCACGGGCAACGAGAGTCTCCTCGCGCTGCTGGAGGGCATCTCAGGCCGCACCCTGCGTGCCCGTGTCTGGCGCGGCCTGGTCGACACCCGGGCCGCGGGCCGGACCCTCGCCGAGCACGAGGCGATCTTCAAGGCCCTGGCCGCGCGTGACGCCGCCCTCAGTCAGGCGGCGGCGCTGCTTCATGTGAGCAGCACGGAGCAGTGGCTGCGGGAGCACCTGGGCTCGGGCGCGGCTCTGCTGAACTGAGGCGGCGGTTCAGGGCGCGGGCGGCAGGTGGACCGTCATGATCAGGTCGCAGGGTTCCATGCCGGAGCCGCGGTAGGTGTGCGAGGCGTCGCCGTCGAACGTGGCGGTCTGCCCGGCTTCCAGGATGTGTTCCGTGCCGTCGACGATCAGGGTCATACGGCCCGCGGTGACGCTGACGGTTTCCACGACCCCCGCCTGGTGGGGATGGCTGGGGTACTCCTCGTCCGGCTCCAGGCGCCAGCGCCAGACCTCGACGGGGGCCGGGCCCGAGGTCGTCAGCATGAGCCGGGCCTCGCTGCCCCGCTCGCCGGTCCACAAGGGCGCCACGGCGTCCGCGGCCACGACACGGACGACACGGCCTTCGGGCGACCCCTGCATCAGGGCGGACACGGAGATGCCGAGGGTGTCGGCCAGTCGGACCAGGGTGGCCAGATTGGGGTTGCCCTGCGCCTTCTCCAGGGCGACCAGAGCACCCTTGCTCACCTGGGCCCGGCGGCCGAGTTCCTCCAGGGACAGGCCGGCCCGGGTGCGTGCCGCGCGGACGTTGTGCGCGACCGTCCGCAGGGCCGCGGCTGTCTCGACCATCTGATCTCCCTCCTGACCGTCGAACATTCCAATGCACCGTTCGGTCGTTCGGTTGACATCGGCCGGTCGTTGCGTTGTACGGTCTGGTCGTTCCACTGAATGGTAAGGGATGTGCTGTGATCGCTCTGCTGCTGGCCCTGGGCAGCTCACTCGCCTATGGCTGCGCCGACTTCCTCGGCGGCCTCGGAGCCCGCAAGGCCCATGTGCTGCGTACCGTGATGATCGCGGCTCCGGCCTCTCTGGTGGTCGAACTGCTGCTGTGGCCGGTGCTCGGCGCCTCGTTCGGCGTCGGCGCCCTCGGCTGGGGCGCCGCGTCCGGGGTCGCCTCGGCCGCCGCGTTCGTCCTGCTCTACCGCACGCTGGCGATCGGCCCCATGAATGTGCTGTCGCCCGTCACCGCACTGGTGTCCGCCGCACTGCCCGTCGGGGTGGGCCTGCTGCAGGGTGAACACCTAGCCGTCGCCGGACTGGTGGGCCTACCGCTCGCTCTGGTCACGGTCGTCCTGGTCAGCGCCGGACACGGCGCCGGGGCGGCGTGCCCCTCACGTACGGCGCTGCTGCTGGCCTTCGGCGCCGGCGCCACCATCGCCCTCCAGCTGATCTTCCTGCACCGGGCGCCGTCCGACAGCGGGGTGGCCCCGTTGATCGTCGGCCGGGCGGTGTCCTCGGGCGTCACCCTGGCCGCGGCGGGAGTGCTGTACCGCAGGCTGGGCCCGGAGCGTCCCGCGTACGCGATGTCCGCGTGCGCCGGTGTGCTCGACTCGGTGGCGAACCTGCTGTTCCTGCTCGCCGAGCGCGTCCACCGCGGCCAGCTCGTGGGCCTGGGCACCGCCGCCGTCGCCGTCAGCCTCCTCGCGCTGACTTGAACGGCCCCGAAGTCCCCCACACAACCGGCCGACGACGCTAGGAGACCACCATGTTCACTCAGCCCTGGGACGCCGCCCTCGACGCGGCCGAATGGCAGCGCTGGATCGCCGAGGGACACGACTTCGGGCAGCTGAGCGTCAACGGCCTGCCCGGCCACCCGCCCGCCGCAGTGCCCACCCACTTCACCGTCGACGGCTCCTGTCTCCTGATCCACCTCGCCCGGCCCAACCCGGTGTGGAAGGCGATCGAGCACGATCCGAACGTCCTGTTCACCGTCCTCGGCGACTACGCCTTCGTCCCCGGCCCCTGGCGCGCCGGGCCCAACACCCCGCCCACCGACGGCGTCCCCACCAGTTACTACACCGCCGTCCAGTTCACCTGCCGCGCCCGGATCGTCGACGACCCCGAGGCCAAGGCCGAGCTGCTGCGCCGCCAGCTGGCCCACTTCCAGCCGGACGGCGACCACGCCCCCGTCGCCGTCGACCGGCCGCCCTACGGCCGGATGCTCCCCGGCATCCGCGGCCTGCGCCTGGACGTCAGCGACGTGGTCGCCAAGTTCAAGTACGACGACCACAAGCCCGCCGAGCACCGCACCGCCGTCGCCGACCACCTCACGACACGCGCCCAAGGCCTCGATCTGCCCGCCGCACGGCAGCAGCGCCGCCGTCTGGACCACGTCGGCACCTGGAAGCCCTGACCCCGCCCCCCTACGCAGGAAACGGAAGCCCGCCCATGACCTCCTTCCACCTCTCCCCCGCCGTCGCGACCGCCTTCCCCGACACCCTCATCGCCCTGGTCACCGCAACCGGCCTGCGCGGGCACGAGCCCTGGCCCCAGACCGGTGCGGTCCTGGAGGAGTTGGAGCAGCAGGTCGCCGCCGGCACCTGGCACCCGGCCGACGAGAGCGACCCGCGTATCGAGGCCTGGCACACGGCCTACCGCTCCTTCGGCACCAACCCCCGCCGTATCCGCCCCAGCGTGGACGCACTCGGCCGTCGCCTGGCGAAGAAGGGAACGCTGCCGCGTATCAATCCGGCGGTCGACTCCTACAACGCCGTCTCGGTCCGCCAGGGGCTGCCCGCGGGCGCCTTCGACCTGGACCAGGTCACGGGTGACGTCAGCATCCACCACGCGGACGGCACCGAGTCCTTCACCCCGCTCGGCGAACCCGGCACCGTCGAGCACCCCAAGCCCGGCGAGATCGTCTACGCGGACGCCGCCGGGGTCCTGACGCGGCACTGGAACCACCGCGACGCCCACCGCACCCGCGTCACCGAGGACTCCACCCGCGTCGCCTTCATCCTGGAAACCCTCCACGCCGAGCGCGACGGCCATCTCCTCAAGCTCGCAGCCGACCAACTGCTCGACCTGCTCGCCCCGCACGCCACCCGGACCGCCGGGTCCTACCTCACCCCGGCCCGGCCCCGGGTCACCGTCTGAGGTCCCCCGACTCAGCCCGCGTCGGGTCGGTTGCCGCAGACGCAGTGCCCTTCACCCTCGGCTCCGGCCGTCTCCTCGCTCTCCCCCGGCGCCGGGCCCAACAACACCTCGATGCCCGCCCGCAGATAGCGCTCCAGCGTGGCGTCCGGCGCCGCGGCCAGGGCGGGAGGGCGGATCTCCGATCGCATCAGGCTGGTGCCGAGCATCCAGGCCGCCAGGAGTTCCGCCCGCAGATCCGCGTCGGGGCCGCCGAGCCGGGCGGCCAGGCGCTGGGAGAACACCTCCGTGAAGTCCGCCCGTAGGCGTGCCACCGCCTCGTCCCGGCCGGAGGAGCGCAGCACGGACAGCACCGGGTGCGGGAAGTCGCCCTCCCTCGGGGGGCCCATGAGCAGCGCGCAGAACCAGTCGGGTATCGCCTCGACCGGCTCGGACAGCAGCGGTTCGAATATCTTGCCCGTACCCGACACGTCGTTGAACAGCGCTTCTTTCGAGCCGAAGTAGCGGTAGACGAGCGCCGCGTCCACACCGACGTCGCCCGCGATGTCGCGCACGCTGGTGCCCTCGTAGCCGTACTTGCCGAAGCGGAAGGCCGCGGCGGCCCGCAGCGCGGTACGCGTCCCCGACGCCGAGCGTTTGTGGGCGGGCCGGCAGGCCTCCGCCCTCGACGTCTCGCCCTTGTGTGCTCCGGTCACGTACCGCACCTCCGTGGTCCACGGCCCCTCGGCCATCCGCCCATGTTCCAGTCTGCGGCGGCTGTCTCAAAGTCACCGACCGATGTCATCAATCGTTGACTTGCGTTCTCGCCCCATGACATACCTGACTCAGGTCAACGATTGGTGACTTGAGTCCTCGCTGTGTCCGGGCCGTACGACGGAGTCGGCCCTTCCAGGTCCGCCCGCGGGACACGACGGCGCGCACCCCGAAGCCGTCGCACGCGGGCACCCTCCTCGACCGGAAAAGGTGATTCTCTGTGCCTGCTCGACGCGTCGCCGTCATCGGAACCGGCTACGTCGGACTGACAACCGGCGCCTGTCTGGCCTCTCTCGGGCACGTGGTGGTGTGCGCGGACGCCGACCCGCACAAGGTCGAGCGGCTGCGCGAGGCCCAGGTGGACATCCTGGAGCCCGGCCTGCCCGAGACCGTCCGGGACGCCCTGGACGCGGACCGGCTCGACTTCACGGGCGACACCGCCGCCGCCGTCGCCGAGGCGGAGGTGGTGTTCCTGTGCCTGCCCACGCCCATGGGTGCGGGCGGCGCGGCCGATCTCGCCGCCGTGGAGGCCGTGGCCGCGCAGATCCGCGACGTCCTGCCGCCCGGCTGTGTCGTCGTCAACAAGTCGACGGTGCCCGTCGGTACGTGCGAGCGGGTGGCCGCGCTGCTCGGCCGGGACGACGTGGCCGTGGTGAGCAACCCGGAGTTCCTGCGCGAGGGCCGCGCCGTCCAGGACTTCCTGCACCCCGACCGCATCGTCATCGGCTCCGCCGACCGGGACGCCGCACGGCAAGTGGCCGACCTGTACGCCGCACTGGACGCGCCGCTGGTGCTCACCGACGCCGCCAGCGCCGAACTGACCAAGTACGCGGCGAACTTCTTCCTCGCGATGAAGCTGTCCTTCGCCAACAACCTCGCCACCGTCTGCGAACGCTTCGGGGCGGACATCGCCGATGTCACCGAGGGCATAGGGCGGGACCCGCGCATCGGCTCCGCGTTCCTGCGGCCCGGGCCCGGCTGGGGCGGTTCCTGTCTGCCCAAGGACACCCAC
Organism: Streptomyces sp. CRCS-T-1; assembly: GCF_024442335.1. Classification (NCBI taxonomy): domain Bacteria; kingdom Bacillati; phylum Actinomycetota; class Actinomycetes; order Kitasatosporales; family Streptomycetaceae; genus Streptomyces; species Streptomyces sp. CRCS-T-1. The sequence continues at coordinate 572,856 of NZ_CP101651.1, forward strand.
GCCCTGCTCACCGTGTGCGATCTGGCCGGGGTCGACTTTCCGCTGCTGCGCGCCACCATCGAGACCAACGTCGCCCACCAGCGGCAGCTCGTCGACCGGGTCGCCGCCGCGTGCGGGCGCGCCGAGGACGGTTCGCTGCACGGCGTACGGCTCGCCCTGTACGGCCTGACCTTCAAGGCCGGCACCTCCGACCTGCGCGACTCCCCCGCGCTCTCCGTCGCCCGGCTGCTGCGGGAGCGGGGTGCCGAACTCACGGCGTACGACCCGGCGTTGCGTGAGGAGCGGCCGGACCTGAGCGATCTGGTCGAGCTCGTCGACGACCCGGTGCGGGCGGCGGAGGGGGCGGCGGCCTGTCTCGTCCTCACCGAGTGGCCGGAGCTGCGCGACCTCGACTGGGCGGCGATCGCCGCGCGCATGGCCGGCCACGAGGTGCACGACTTCCGCAACCTGCTGGACCCGGACCGGCTCGCGCGGGCCGGACTGAGCTGGCAGGGCATCGGGCGCGCCGACGCGCCGACGCGGGTGGCATGACACCCGGGCGGGGCGGCCCGTACCCCCTCTGCCCTCTCCTCTGTGTCGCCGAAGAAGAATCCCGAAGAGAAAGGCTCACCCCATGCGGGTTCTGTGCACCACGCTCGGCAGTCCTTCCCACGGACGGGCTCAACTGCCGCTGCTGCGCGCCCTCTCCAAGGCCGGGCACCGGGTGCTGGTGGTCACCACCGAAGCCCTCGCCCCCGTCTTCCGTGACGACGATGTCCAAGTGGACGCCGCTCTGCCGGAGTTCGATCCGCTCGCCGCGATGGGCCCGTACCTCGCCGACCTCCAGGAGAACACCGGCCTCACGGATCCGACGGCCGCGCTGACCCGCCTGCTGATGCGGCACCTGGCGGGGCCGGGAGTCAAGCCGCACCTGGACATCCTGCTCCCCCTCGCCCGGGACTTCCGGCCGGATGTGATCCTGCGCGACGGCATGGACATGGGCGCGGTGCTGACCGCCGAGCTGCTGGGCGTACCGCAGTTGCCGACGCCTTCGGGGTTCAGCAACATCCTGGACCCCGCCGAGGTGCTGCCTCAGCTCAACGAGCGGCGCGAGGAACTGGGGCTGCCCGGGCGGGACGACCCGCTGTCCCTCGTTCCGCAGGGCCGCGTCGACTACGTGCCGTCCGGATTCTCCTTCGCCCGGCATCTGCACGAGGCGTGGGCCTACCGGCAGACGGTGGACGTCGAGCGGGGCGCCGTGCTGCCGGAGTGGCTCGCCCGGCTGCCCACGGACCGGCCGCTGGTGTACGCGGCGATCGGCACCGCCCTGCCGGTGATGCGGGAGCGCATGGCGGGCCGGGGCACGCCTCTGCCCGTGCAGTTGCCGGACCCCACCGAGAGCCTGGACGCGATCGTGGGGGCGGCGGCCGAGCTGGACGACTGCACGGTGGTCGTGTCGACGTCCGGGATTCCGGTGGACACCGAGGGGCTCCCCGGGCACGTCCATGTCGCCGACCGGGTGCCGCAGCCGCTGCTGCTGGAGTCGGTCGACCTGTTCGTCACCCACGGCGGCTTCAACAGCATCCGCGAGGCCATGCGCACCGGCACGCCGCTGGCGGTGCTGCCGCACTTCGGGGACCAGCCCGCCAACGCGGACCGGGTGGCGGAGCTGGGGCTCGGCCGTCACCTCACGGACCGCACCGCGTCCGGTATCGCCGACGCGTGCCGGGGGCTCCTCGCCGATCCCGGGCCCCGGGCGCGGGCCCGGACGGCCCAGCTCGCGATGCTGACGCTGCCCGAGGTCGACCAGGCGGTCGGTGACCTGGAGAAGATCGCCGGCTAGCCGTCCGGTCCCCCGGGTACGGGCCGCTCCGGATCTCCCGGGGCGGCCCCTGCCCGCGAGCGAGCCGTACCCGCCTGCCCCCACCCAAGGACGACACGTGACCTTCTCCGACACCCAAGAACAGGGCGCGTCCGGGGACATACCCCCGCGGCTCAGTCACCGCCAGATCACCACCGTCATGTCCGGGCTGGTCCTCGGCATGTTCCTGGGGGCGCTGGACCAGACGGTGGTCTCGTCCGCGCTGCGGACCATCGCCGACGACCTGCACGGACTGACGGCCCAGGCGTGGGTGACGACCGCGTATCTCATCACCGCCACCCTCGCGACACCGCTGTACGGCAAGCTCTCCGACATCCACGGCCGCAGGCCCGTCTACCTCGCCGCGATCGCCCTGTTCACCGTCGGCTCGCTGCTGTGCGGCTGTGCCACGTCGATCTATGAACTCGCGGCGTTCCGCGCCGTTCAGGGGCTCGGTGGCGGCGGGCTGATGTCGCTGGCGATGACGATCGTCGCCGACATCACCTCGCCTCGGGAGAGGGGCCGCTACCAGGGCTACTTCATGGCCGTGTTCGGCGGCGCCAGCATCGTCGGCCCGCTGGTGGGCGGTGCGTTCGCGGACCGGGCCGAACTGCTGGGCATCGCGGGCTGGCGCTGGATCTTCCTGATCAACGTGCCACTCGCCGCCGCGGCCGCGGTGACGATCACGCGGGTGCTGCGCTTCCCGCACCGGCGGGTGCGGCACCGGCTCGACTACGCCGGGGCGCTCGCCCTGGCCGTGGGCATCGTGCCGCTGCTGACGGTCGCGGAACAGGGCCGCACCTGGGGGTGGGGCTCGCCCCTGGCCCTGTCGATGTACGCGATCGGCGCGGCGGGCCTGGCCGTGTTCCTGGTCGTCGAGCGGCGGTCGGGCGACGCGGCGCTGCTGCCGCCGCGCCTGTTCCGCATCCGGACCTTCCGGCTGGGCGTCGGACTGCACTTCGTCGTCGGCATCGGCATGTTCGGCGCGATGACGACGCTGCCGCTCTACCTGCAACTCGTACGCGGCATGAGCCCCATCGCGGCGGGCCTGGCCACCCTGCCGACGGTCGCCGCGAACCTCGCGGTGACGCTGCTGACGGGCCGGATGATCGCCCGGACCGGCCGGTTCAAGGTCCATCTCGTCGCCGGTGTCGGCTCGTTCACCGCGGCGATGCTCGTCTTCGCCACGCTACGGGCGGACAGCCCGCTGTGGCACCCGGCACTCGGCATGGCCCTGATGGGCGCGGGGCTCGGCGCGTCGATGCAGACGCTCACCACGCTCGCGCAGAGCGAGGTGCCCCGTACGGACATGGGCGCGGCGACGGCGTCGGTCAACTTCTTCCGCTCCAACGGCGGCACGGTCGGCACCGCGGCGTTCCTGTCCATCCTGTTCACCACGGCGGCCGGCAGCATCGCCGACCGGCTGGCCGAGGCCCGCCACGACCCGGCGTACCGCCACCTCCTGGCTCAGCCGGACAACGCGCACGCCCTGACGGGAGTACTTCGCGCCGACGGCGGCGTCGACCTGGAGGACTCCGCGTTCCTGCGCGCCCTCGACCCGAGCGCGGCCCTGCCGTTCCTGGAGGGCTATGTCGCCTCGATGCGCCTCGTCTTCCTCACGGGCGCCGCGGTGTCTTTGGTCGCCTTCGTGATCGCGGCCTGGCGGGTCCCGGACCTCACGCTGTCCGACGAGTAGCCGCTCAGCGCCGGGCCAGCGCCAGCACGCTCAGACCGAACATCAGGACGCCCAGGGGGAGATGGACCGACGGGACGTGCGCGATACCGACCACGACCTGGACGGAGGCGAGTACGAGGAAACCCGTGGCGTGCCAGACGGGCCGGGGCGAGCCGCCGCCGGGCTTCCACGCCAGTACCGCCGCGAGCAGGTACAGCATCGACGCGCCGTACATCACCCGGGATCCGACGTCGTGCAGCATCGCTCCGTAGGACGAGGTCAGCAGCAGTCCGGCCGAGACCGCCTGAAGGAAGATGGTCAGGGTCTGGAGGGCGATCGCGATCCGCAGGAACGAGGAAGTGCGCTGCGCCGTCGCCGTCGCCGTCACCTGAGTGGCCATGTCACGGTCCCCTTTTCCCGCCGTCGGGCGGTAGATCGATAAGGTCACACCAGCCCGACGACGCGGGCCTGCGAAAGGTAAGGCGAGGGGGCCGAAACCATGGGCACGGTCGGGAGCAGAACGAATGAGATAACCGGCGAGCGACGCCAACTGATCAATGTCGCCTACCGGTTGCTCGGTTCGGTGACCGAGGCGGAGGACGCCGTACAGGATGCCTACGCACGCTGGTACGGGCTGCCGCGAAGCCGGCGGGAGGAGATCCGGTCCCCCGGCGCCTGGCTGTCGACGGTCACCAGCCGCATCTGCCTGGACCTGCTCGGCTCGGCACGGGCCCGCCGTGAACGCTATGTCGGCGCATGGCTGCCCGAGCCGCTGCCCGACCGCACCGAGTGGGACCACGCGGGCGGCGCCGACACCACCGGCCCCGCGGACCCCGCCGACCAGATCGTCCTGGACGAGTCGGTGTCCATGGCCTTCCTCGTCGTCCTGGAGTCGATGACGCCCGCCGAGCGGGTGGCGTTCGTCCTGCACGACGTCTTCCGCTACCCCTTCGCCGAGATCTCCGGCGTCCTCGGCCGCACCCCCGCGGCCTGCAAGCAACTCGCGGCCTCCGCCCGCCGCCGGGTGAGCGCCGCACACGCCCCGCCGCCGGCGACCGGCCGCGCCGACGTCGTACGACACGTCAAAGAGGCATGGGAGACCAAGGACATCGCGGCCCTCGTCGAACTCCTCGACCCGGCCGCCGTCATGACCGCCGACGGCGGCGGCATGACCGGCGCCGCCCTGCGCCCGGTCGAGGGCGGCGCCCGCATCGCCCAGTACATGATCGCCATCGCCGACAAGGCCCCCGGCCTCGAACTCCTTTTGCGATCGGTCAACGGCGCACCCGGCCTGGTGGCCCAGCGCGCCGGCGCCATCATGACCGTAGCCGCGTTCGACATCTCCGCCGGCCGCGTCACCCGAATCTGGGCAGTCCGCAACCCGGAGAAGCTACGGCCGTGGGGGCGGGAGGACTAGGGCCTTCCCACGCCGGCATCGGCGAGATCAATCGTGAGCGCATCGGAATTGGGGTGCGCTGTTCTCCGGGGCGATTGCATACTCACCGCATGGCCTCGCTCTCCGACCGGTTCCGGGATCCGCGCAGCACCGAGTACGACTTCCTCGGCTCGATCCTTGTGCGGTGCCCCGCTTGCGAGAAGGCCGCCCGTGTCGTTCCAGCGCCCGAGGCCTCCGTTTCCGGGGGCCGGATTCTGTTCAAGCCGCGGCGTCTGGTCTGTCGTTGCTGCGGGCTGACACGGGAGTGGAGCGGCCGACGCATCGATCTCTCTCGCGGGACAGCTCAGTCGGCGACGGATCCGTACTTCGGTGCGCCGCTGTGGCTCCAGGTCGAGACCCGGCACGGGTGGTTGTGGGCGTACAACCTCGAACACCTCGATCTGATCCGTCGTTTCGTCCGGGCACCTCTTCGGGAACGGGCACCCCGGAACCTCACCGGACCCAGGATGACGTTGTTGGCCCGCCTTCCGACATGGATCAAGCGAGCGAACAGCCGAGACGAGATTCTGCGGGCGATCAGTCGGATCCAGGCCTCACTGGTCGCTGCCTGATGCCGGTTCCCACGGAGGGTTCTGAAATCGCCGTGTCTCTACAGGAAATGGCCCTGCGACATGTCTCCACCCTGTCTGCAGGCGCGCCGCTCACCCCTGATCTGAGGGTGACGATGCACTTTCATCCCGACCGCGCGGCGGGAGGCCGGCCGATCCTGGCGAGGATGGCGGAGGACGGTGTCTACCGGTCGCAGTTCGTGACCGGCACGAGCAACGGCGGACTGACCGCCCGCCCTGGCGGGGACCGGTGGCATTGGGAGAGTCGTATCTTCGCAGGCACGTACGACGACGCCGCCGCAGACGAGCGCCCCGTGTACGGCGCGTTGAACTACCGGCGTGATCCCGTCGGTGGTGCGCCACGGTTCGGCTCCTCGTACTTCAGGCTCACCGCCGAGGCCCTGGGGCGCGCCACGTTCTGCTACCCCGACAGTTCCACCGGGCCTACGGACTTCGGTGTCGCCGCGCACTGCTCGCTCATCGAACTCGCCGAATCCGACGGCCTGGACGCCTTGGACAGCCATGTCGAGGCACAGATCCATGGACCCGTCAGGTTCGACCGTGACGTCGAGGCGCTGGTGCTGGATCCCAGCTATCGCGGCACCGCCGTCGAATCCGCAGCTCACCGGCTGCCGTGCCCGGTCGAATGGCACCCCGGTTTCCGGCTCGGCGTGGACGAGCTGCGCTGTCGGCCGGACTACCGCGGACAGAGATACGTCGACCTCGGAAGTGAGATCGCGGTCGACGGCCGGCTCGACCCCAAGACCATCGGAGACGCCGCCCGCACCGGCCGCTACGACCTCCAGGACCTCAAGAAGGTCTGGCACTGTCTGGCACGCTTCGGGCAGCGGCGCAGCACTCCATCTGCCCGAAGCTGAACCCCAGTTGCGTACTAGAGCGCGTCGGCCTTCGACAGCGGCCTCGGGCCGGTCGGGACATGCAGGTCCTCGTCCCGCAGCCGGCCCGTCGCCCACACACTGATCAGGCCGGTGAGCGCCAGATAGCCGCAGGCCCACCACGGACTGCCCGAGCCGAGTGCGAGCAGGGCGGTCATGATCAGCGGGGTGATGCCGGAGGCGAAGATGCCGGACACCTGGTAGACGAAGGACATGCCCGTGTACCGGACGGGGGTGGCGAAGAGCGCGGCGAACAGGGTGCCCTGGGCGCCGTAGAACCAGGCGTGCACGACCCCGAGCGTCACGATCAGCGCCGCCGCGAAGGCCCAGGTCCCGCCGGTGCCGAAGAGCCAGAACGCCGGGAAGACCGAGACGGAGAACGCGGCCATGCCGGTGACGTAGACCCGGCGGGCGCCGCGCCGGTCGACCGCCGCCCCGGACACCGGTATCAGCACGGCCATCACCAGCGCCGCCGCGGTGACCGCGAGCAGCACCGGCGTACGGTCCAGATTCAGCGTTCCGGTCGCGTAGGTGATGGCGAAGACGGCCCAGGTGTTGAAGGCGGCCCCCTCGCCCCACCGGGCGAGCATCCCGAGCAGGACGTGCCGACGGGCCTCGGGCACACGCATCAGCTCCACCAGCGGCGCTGAACGCGGCAGTTCCTGAAGACGGCGTACGGCACGGAAAGCCGGTGTCTCGTCTATCTTCAGCCGGACGGCCAGTCCGACCACGACCAGCACCAGGCTGACGAGGAAGGCGATCCGCCACCCATAGGCGAGGAACGCCTCGTCGCTGAGGGCGTCGCTCAGCAGCGCGAACACGCCGGTGCCCAGGGCCAGTCCGAGGGCCAGCCCGATCTGCGGGCAGCTGCCGAACCGGCCCTTGCGGCCGTCGGGGCCGTACTCCACGGCCAGCAGCACCGCCCCGGCCCACTCCCCGCCCAGGGCCACGCCCTGCGCGACCCGCAGGACCAGGAGCAGCGCGGGCGCGAGGATGCCGACCTGCTGATACGTGGGCAGCAGACCGATCAGGGCGGTGGAGACGCCCATCAGCCCCATGGTGAAGGCGAGGGTGTGTTTACGGCCGATCCGGTCTCCGATGTGCCCGAAGAGCAGACCGCCCACGGGACGGGCGACGAAGCCCACGGCGAACGTCGCGAAGGACAGCATCGTGCCGACGGTGCCGTTGGACGTGGGGAAGAACAGCTTGTCGAAGACGAGCCCGGCGGCCGTGCTGTAGAGGAAGAAGTCGTACCACTCAACGGTGGTGCCCAGCAGACTGGCGAGCACCACGGTCCTCAGCCGGGAGGGAGCGGGGGCTTCTTGTTCCGGCTTCTGGGCTTGTGGCGTCTGGGTTGCATGCGCGGACATGTGGCTCCGAGTGGGGGTGCGGAGACGGCGTGCGGGCATGCCGACGCGAAGACGTACGTACGACGTCCAGGGACGCGTCGGTGCACGCAAAGGGCGCGTGAAAAAGGGGATGGCCGCAGCCTCGACCGGTGCGCATGGTGCTGTGGGGGACGCGGACGCGCTGAGACTGACGACCCGGTGGCCCTACGCCGCCGGGGAACTCATGGGCTCTTGGTCGTCAGCCGCGACAGGTCGCGCTGGACTGGCGGCACAGATCTACGTGCAGTCGTCCCACGAGGATGTCGGCGGCAGCGGTCATGCCAGGCATTGTGCGTGAGTCACCCCGCCGAGCTCAAGTGCGCCGTCCCACCAGGCGGTCAAGCGAGGCCGCTGTCCGGTGCGATGATGAGGGAATTCCACAGTGAGGAGGAACCTCCATGGTTCCGCTGCCCGGCGTACGACGCTCCGAGGACTGTGGGGGGTGGGCGGTGGTCGTGCTCACCGGCGAGGTGGACCGGGCGCTGGCCCCGGCGCTGCGTGAGGCGGTGGACGCACTGATCGTCGAGGACCGGGCCCGGATCGTGCTGGATCTGGAGCAGGTGCCGTTCATGGATTCGTCCGGTCTGAGTGCGCTGGTGTACGGGGCGCGGCGAGCCGGGGCGCTCGGCGGGACGCTGCGTCTGGCGGCCCCGCGTGATCAGGTACGCCGGCTGCTGGAGCTGACGGGGCTGAGCACCGCCGTCGAGGTCTTTCCGGGCGTTCGGGCGGCATGCGAGGCCCCGTGCCCGTAGCGGTCTGTCGGCATGGCTTGCCGAGATGGGGGCGGGTGCGGGCAAAATGCGTCGAGTGAAGAGCGGGCGGGGAGAACGTGACATCACGGGCATCGGTGTGGACGAGACGCTGATGTCGGCGCTGTTCGCGGCCGTGGGAGCCGGTGTGTACGCCGTGGACGACCAGGGCAGGGTGTTCGCCTGCAACCCGTGGGCGGAGCAGTTGCTCGGCTACGAGCCGGGCACCCTGATCGGGGTCGACGCCCACCGCGCCCTGCACCCGCCGGGCGCGGGGGCCGCCGCCGTACCCACGCAGCGGCCGACTTCGAAGGATGGCGCGCCGGGCCGCAGGACCAGTGGCGACCGCGCCGTGTTCCTGCGCGCCGACGGCACGTCGCTTCAGGTGTGGTGGACCGCCGCTCCGCTGCCCGCGGCGCTCGGGCACGGCGAGGGCGCCGTGGTCGTGTTCCACGACGCGACGGCCGAGCGGGAGCGGGAGGGCCGCCGCGCCGAGCGGTACGCGCACAGCGAGACGATGCGTGAACAGGCCGAATACGATCTGGCGGAGGCCACTTGGCTCGGCGAGCTGACGCTCGCCATGACCAGCACCCTGGACACCGACGAAGCGCTGCACCGTCTCGTACGCCAACTGGTGCCCCGCCTCGCGGACACCGCCCTGATCGACCTGGCCGAGGGACATGGCTACCGCCGGGCGGCCCACGCCCATCACATCGCCGACATCCTGCCCGCCGCCTCGTCCGACCAGGGTGAGACGCTGCCGCGGCACCCCGCCCACCACGCGGCCGTCAGCCGCGTCATGCAGGGAGGCGGCCCTCAGCACCTGACGGACCTGGCCCCGGCCGCGCCGGAGGAGACCGACCTGATGGCGGTGGTGCAGGCCGAGGAGGCCTTCGTCATTCCGCTGCGGCTGCGCGCCACCACCTTCGGGGCGCTGACCCTCACCCGCGCACCGGCGGGCCCGCCCTTCAACGTCGCGGACCGTGCCCTGGCCGAAGAGGTGGCGCGCCGCATCAGCCTGGGCCTGGACAACACCCGGCTGCACGCCGCCCAGGCCGACATCGCGACGGCCCTGCAGCGCGCCCTGCTCACCGCCCTGCCCGATGTCCCGGGCATCGAACTGGCGGCCCACTACCAGCCGGCCCAGCACACGGCGGAGGTCGGCGGCGACTGGTACGACGCCTTCCTCCTCCACGACGGTGACCTCGCCCTCGTCATCGGAGACGTCACCGGACACGACATCCAGGCCGCCTCGCGTATGAGCGAACTGCGCAACATGCTCCGGGCGCTGGCCGTCGACCGCCCCGAGGAGACACCCGGTCAGATCCTGCGCCGCCTGGACACCGCCCAGGCCCGTCTGACCCTCGCCGACTCCGCCACCGCGATCCTCGCCCGGCTGCGCCGGACCACCAGCGGGGCCTGGCAGGCATCCTGGTCCGTGGCGGGCCATCCCCCTCCCCTGCTGATCACCGCCGACGGCGTCGGCTACCTCACGGGAGCGCGGGCCATGCTCCTGGGACTGCGCCCCACCGCCGAGCGCCCCACCACCCACACCGAACTGCCCGCCGACGCCACTCTCCTGCTCTACACCGACGCCCTGGTCGAATCGCGCGCCCAATCCCTCGACGAGGGCATGACCCGTCTGCGCCAGCACGTCACCACCCACCGCCATCTGCCGCTGCCCGAGCTGTGCGCGAAACTCGCCCGGGACCTCGGTGACCCCCGCGACGACATCACCCTCATCGCCGCGCGCACTCCCCCGCTCGCACCGCGACGACACGGCGCATGAGCTGCCGCTCAGGCCGAGGAAGCGGAAGCTCGATCAGGCAGGAACCTCAAAGACGAGTTCGAGGCCGTCCTCCTCGTCCCATTGCTCTCCGACCTCCACGAAGCCGAACCCGGAGATCGTGGCCAGGGAAGCGGTGTTGTCAGGACTGATCGTCGCCCGCACGATCCTGACGGAGGCTTCGCCGGAGGCCCGCCGCAGCAACGCGGTCAGTATCGCCCTGGCACAGCCCTGACGGCGGTGGAGGGGGACGACCGAGTAGCCGAGCTCCACCATGCCCGCCTCGTCCGGCGGCCCGTGGAATCCGGCGTACCCCACGACGGCACCCTCCGGCTCGGCCACCACGATCTGTGTGAGCCACCCCGCGCAACCCGGGTCCGAGGCGAGCTGGTTGAGCCGGTATCGCCACACCCACTTCGCCCTGTCGGTGACGAAGTACTCGGTGAGAGGAACACCGGCTTCGGCACCGGCCTGAGCCAGATCGTCCTTCAGCAGGGCGGCCATGGCCGTGCTCGACAGCTCGACGAATCTCACGGATCTCGTGCTCGTGGGGGCTGTGGTCAGGCGCTCGGCTTTGTCTGTCACAGCGCGCATGGTCATGGAGTCCCAGGGACGTGTCCACCTGTTTTCGCGTCAGCCGGGCGGACGGAGCGCTGTGACGAGTCGCTCGGTGTGCACCATGTCACGCATGACAAAACCACCTAAGTTGCCCAAATCACAGCGCAAATATCCCTTTAGGGTCCATTCTCGGAACGGCTGCCGAAGCCCGAAGTGGAGCGCGCCCTCATCGACTTGGACGGACCCGTCCAAGTGATCCATGCCACAGCGATCGTGATGCTCCCCCTCGCCCTCCATCCCCTCTCCTCCCTCTCCCCCCTCCTCTCCCCGGAGAAAGGTGCCGACCATGGCCGCTTACCTGTGCCCGCCTGCCGTGATTCACGGCAGGCACACCGTGAAGACCAGCGAGATCGTTTCGGAAGTACGCGACCGGCACCCGCACGCCGCGTGGGCGCCGCGGGTCGAGAGCATCGCGGCCAGCACGGGCATCGAGAACCGCGGCTGGATGCTGCCGCTGGAGAGCGCCGTCGCACCCGGCGGCGGCAGCGCCCTGCCGGCCGCCGGGGTCGGGCCCGCCCGGGAGGCCCTGACCGGCGACGGGTTCAGTGAACAGGACGTGGACCGTGTGATCACCGCCCTGGAGGCGATACCCGCGCCGCAGACCGTCCAGGAGCGCACGGCGCCGGCCTGGGCGGCCGTGCAGTCCTCGGGGGAGCAGGCGGCACGCGGGGCCCTGCAGATCGCCGGGCTGGACACCTCGGACGTCGACTGCCTGATCACCAGCCACTCCACCACCCCGGCGCTGCCGGGCCTGGACGTCGCCCTGGCCAACAAGATCCCGCTCCGGGGCGACGTGATGCTGCTCCCCGCCACGCAGTGGGCCTGTGTCGCCGGGACCCGTTCCCTGGCCCTGGCCGCGGATCTCGTGGCCGCGGACCCCGACCGGGTGGTGCTGGTCGTGATCTCGGAGGCACTGAGCACGACCTACCAGCCCGCGGACGACACTCTGGAGTCCTTGATCGTCCGGTTGCTGTTCGCGGACACCGCGGTCGCCACCGTGGTCACGGGCCGCCCGAGGCCCGAGTCGATGCTGCGGCTGGACGCCGCCTGGCACCACACCCTGCCCGGCACCCAGGATCTGCACCGCCTGGAGACACGGGAGGACGGCACCCACTTCGTGATGGACCGCCGCGGGCCGCGCGCCGTGCAGGAGACGGTCACCGCGATGTGGGAGTGGCTGCGCGTCCGGTACGAGGACGACCCCGGCTCCTGGCACCCCGACGTCCTGCTCGCGCACCCCGGCGGGACACGCGTGCTGGAGTACATGGAGCAGACGATGCCCGACGGGTGGCCGTCGGGGCTGCTGGAGTACAGCCGGGACAGCTACACCAGCGGCAACCGCGGAGGTGCCGCCGTGTTCGACATCATGCGCAGGGCGCACGACGCCGGGCAGGCACCAGGCAGTCGCGCCGTCCTGTACGCGGCGGCCCCGGGCCTCACGGCGACCGCCCTGGAAGGCGAGTGGCTGTAGCGCGCGCTCGCGTCGCCCGCGGCCTCGTCACCTCACGACTGGCCCGGCTGACCCGGCTGACCCGGCTGACCCGGCTGGCCCGGCTGACCCGGCTGGCCCGGCTGGCCCAGCCGACCCGGCTGGCCCAGCCGACCCGGCTGATCCGGCTGATCCGGCTGACGCGATCGATGCCCAGACCACCTTGCCGGTGTCCGTCCACCGCACCCCCCACCGGGTGGTGAGTCCGTGCACGACGTGCAAGCCACGGCCGCCGTCGTCGGAGAGCCCACCCCGGCCCAGCCGCGGCCTGCCGTTGCCGGTGTCGCCCACCTCGCACAGCAGCCCATGACCGGCCCTGATCAGCCGTACGGTGACGGGTCCCTCGGCGAAGCGGACCGCGTTGGCGACCAGCTCGCTGACCACCAGCAGCACACTGTCCCGGGTGTCGTCCCTGGTGCGCCACTGCCTCAGCAGCGCGGAGACCAGCCTGCGGGCCCGGGCGGCCGCGTCGCCGCGGGCGGGCAGACGCCAGGTCGCGGTGTCCTCGTTGCGGTAGCCGATCATGCGCGCGAGGAGCAGGGTCACGTCGTCGCGGCGGCGCACGGGCGCCAGCTCGGAGACCACGCGCCGAGCGGCCGGCGGCAGGGCGTCCCAGGGGTGCACCGTGGACACGACCTCCGCCAGCCTGCCGATGCCCTCGTCGATCGAGAGGGCGGGATCCTCCACCAGTCCGTCGGTGTAGAGGGCGAGCAGCGAGCCCGGTGGTACGGCGAACACGTGCACGTCGAACGGCTCCCGCAGCGCGAACTCGGCGCCCAGCCCGGGGTGCGGGCGTACCGCGACGGAACCGGCGGGCCCGTCCGGGGGCACCAGGACCGGAGGGAGGTGTCCGGCGCTGGACAGCGCCACCTGATGGCTGACCGGGTCGTAGACGGCGATGCAGCAGGTCGACCCGAGGGCGCTGTACCCGGCCACCAGCCCGGACTCCGTGTCGTCCAGCAGCGTCACGGTCTCGTCCAGGTGCTCCAGCACCTCGTTGGGCGCCAGCCCCGCGGACAGCAGCGCGCGGGCCTCCATGCTGAGCTGCCCCATGGTCGCCGCGGCTCCCAGGCCGTGCCCGACGACGTCACCGACCACCAGCGCGGTACGGCCGTCCGGCAGCGGAAAGCTGTTCACCCAGTCACCGCCGACGCCCGCGCTGTCGGGGGTGGCGGGCTGGTAGACACTGGCGGTCTCGATGGTGTCGCCGGCGGACCGCGGCAGCAGCCGGCGCTGCAGCGCCAGCACCTGTGTGTGCTCGCGCTGGTGCTGACGGGCCAGGTCCACGTGGTGCGAGGTCCTGGCCACCAGTTCCTGGAGGTCGAGCAGCTCACTGTCGTGGAAGGGGCGGTCCGCCCGCCGCCAGACCTCCGCCACGCCCAGCACCACGGGCGGCGCGCCGTTCAGGACCAGCGGAATGTACGCCACACCCGCCGCACGGTCACCGGGCACCAGGGCACGCACCAGCCGCTGACTGCCGAGCACCCGCTCGATCTCCGCCCGGTCGGGGATGACGATGGCCTGCGCGGCGTCGTCACGCCGGATCGCCTGGGACAGCAGACGACTCGCGTCGCCGGGAAGATCGTCGCCCGGCGTCACATAGCCGTCGGGCCAGGCCCGGTCCGGCACCAGGGCCGCCCGCCGCAGCCGGATGCGCCGCTGCGGCTGCTCGGTGACCACCTCGCCCGTCCACACGGCGAGGTCGAGGTCGATGGCGGCCACGTCTCCCCAGGCCAGCAGGGACTCCGCCAGCGACTGCGCGGTTTCGCCGATGTCCAGCGAGGTGCCGATCGCGGTCTCGGCGGCGTACAGGTGCAGCCTCCTGGCCATGGCGATCAGGGAGACGGTCAGGCCCTCCTGTGGCGGCGCGGCGGGCAGGATGCTCATCGAGACCACCAGCTCCGACCCGTCACCGCGCCGCAGGCGCTGGACCCGGGCGACATGCGGCTCACCGGTCTCCAGGACCTGCCGCAACCGCCGCGTGACCGTCGGTACGTCCCAGGGAGGCAGAAGATCGACGAAGGAGCTCCCGGTCAGGGCCTCCACCCCCGCGAAGACGGGGGCGCCCAGATTGGAGCGGGTGATCCTCAGATCCCGGTCCAGATTGACCGCGCCGAGGATCTGCTCCTGACGGCCGGGGTTCGGATTGGCCGGTACGTGCTGGCAGGCGGCACTGTCGCCCGGCGGGTCGGCAGAACCGGTGGCCGCTGCCGCCCCGCCGCGTGGGATGTACTGCCCCAGAGCGCCGCTGACCATGTCGAACGGCGACGCGGACGAGGGGGAGGGGGTGGAGTCCATGCGGCTCTCTCAGCTCGCTCGCCAACCCCGGCACAGCGCCGGGGCCGTACCAGAACCCGGGCGACAGGGCCCCGAGATTCCTGACCGCACACCTCATTCAATAACACCCGGGGCCGCTTCGCCTGCGCCGGGGGATCGCGCGGTGGGCGCGGACAGTGAGAGGGGGACACGTTCGGTGACGAAGCGATCGCGCCGCCGTGGCACGGCACGATCACGCGACGGGTGAATCGTCAGGGCGAGAGGGACGGGCGTCCTCATTCCCGAAGGCAGCTCGTCGGTGTGATCGGAATCGCCGTAACGCTCACGAAGACAAATGAGCAGCCGCGCACCCGGCTCGACGATCAAGCGCATGCCTGCCGCCCTGGCACCTCTGCACCACCGCCCGTTCCGTCATCTCTTCATCGGTACGACGGCCAACCTGCTCGGCAACGGGTGGCGCATCCTCTTCCTGCTGTACGGCGCGGTACTGGCCGACCGGCTGCCACGCGGCCCGCTGCTGGTCGGCAGCAGCCTGGCCGGCGCCGCGAGCCAGGCGGTGATCGCCACCCTGGTCCTCACCGACAGCGCCGCCATCCCCCTGCTCATGGCGCTGACCGTGATCAACGGGGCGTCGAGTTCCTGCTACCAGCCCGCCGCCCAGGCCCTGCTGCCCCAGACCGTGCCGGCCGAGTCCCGCCGCACCGCCCTCGCGCTCTCCAGGATCGCGGGCAGCAGCGCGACGATCGTCGGCGCCTCACTGGGCGGCGTACTGGTCGCCGCGGTCGGCCCCGGCTGGCGCCTGGCCGTCGACGCCCTCAGTTTCGCGCTCGCGGCGGTGTGCTTCGCGCTGGTCCGCGTCCGGGTCACGCCGCCCTCGCCCAGCCCCGGTGTGGTGCATGAACTGCGCGTCGGCTGGCAGGAATTCACTTCCCGCAGCTGGGTGTGGGTGATCGTGGTGGCCTTCTGCTTCCTCAACGCCGGCATCACCGCCTCGTTCACCGTCCTCGGCCCGGCCGTCGCCGACAGCACCGGGATCGGCCGCACCGGCTGGGGCGTGGCCGTCGCCGCGGGCTCACTCGGCGCGGTCGCCGACGGCGTCCTGTCACCGCCTGGCCCGCGCCTACGCCTACAGCGACCTCGGCTCCTACCTCGCACTCCCCCTCGCCCAGTTCGCCGCCGGACCCGCCGTACTCCTCCTCGACCTCCAAGCCACCCTCTACGCGGCCGCCGCGCTCATCCTCCTCGCCACCCTCGCCACGCCCTCCATCCGCGCGCTGGTAAGCACACAGGTGAAATGACCTGGCAAGCTGCTTCGGTGCTCGAATATCGCCTCTGGCTTGCCGCAGTCCCGGAACCTCTGCCTGAAGCCGAAGCCCGTATCTACTGGAGGGTGAAGGATCTCCCCACCCCGACCCTCGACGAAGCGTTGAAGCAAGCGGACTACGCCTACGTCGGCTCCTGGCAGGACAAGCATCTGGCGGAAATACCCCAATCTGGCCGCTGCCCTGCTGTCCGCATCTTCGACTGGCTGTTCTATCGAGGGACCATCGACTGCTACCAAGCACCGATTCTGGATGCCCGGCTACGGGATGAACTGATTGAGCTCCACCAGCCCCGGCCGAATGACCTACCTGCGGAGTCCACCAATACGGACGAACTCGCCACCTTCCTCACGGCCCACCTCGGCTGGCACCTGCTGCCTGAGGAGCCGCCACCCCCAACCACGACACCGCCCCAGGCGACTTCGGGCAGCCGGGCCGACGACCAGGACGGCTGAGCAAACATCCCCACCATCAAGCCTTCCGCGAAAGCCACGCCGTTTTGCCTGATGATGATGAGGAGGTGGCTGTCCGACCACGAACCCTGGCCTGGGTGAGCCGGCACCTCGAGGTCGGCGAACGGGTCGTCAAAGCCGAGGCGCTGCACGGCGGCATTACGGCCGAAATGCTCAGGCTGACCGTCGGCGTGCAGAACGGAGACACGCGTGACCTGGTCCTGCGGAGCTTCGTCGACTCGCGCCACGTGAGGCACGCCGCGGACTGGCTGAGCCGGGAGGCCGACGCCCTGACCCTACTCACGGGGACCGAGGTGCCGGCTCCTGAACTACTCGCCGTTGATTCAACGGCGGCACACTGCGAGTTTCCCTCGCTCCTGATGACACATCTGGCCGGCCGGACGATCCTCGACGATGAGGGACTGGAGACGCGCGTACCTCTACTGGCCCGTCAACTCGTGACGATCCACGCGGTACGTCCCACCCAGCCGCTCCGGGAGTATGTGGCGTTGACGACCGCCGACACCGTCGTGGTTCCGAAGTGCGCCGAGGCGGCAGTATGGGCCGCGGCGATCGACGTGATCCGCAAGCCCGCGCCGCCCTACCAAGGTCGCTTCCTGCACCGGGACTTCCAGCCCGGCAACCTGCTGTTCGACGAGTCGCCCCCACAGCCCACCGGTGCCCGGATTACCGGTGTCGTCGACTGGGCGACGGCCTCCTGGGGCCCGGCGGATCTCGATGTCGCGCACTGCTCGACCAATCTCGCGCTGCTGCACGGCCCGACGTGGGGCCTGCGGTTCGCCGAGGTGTACGAGGAGGCCGGCGGAGCGTTGGCCGCGGCTGCGGGCGCACGGCTGTATTGGCAGGTGCGGGACGCGCTGGCGTGCTCAGAAGAAGTGCAGCAGGTGGCGCGGCCATGGCGGGAGGCAGGCAGGGCAGAGCTGACGACGCGTGTCGTGGAGGAACGACTGAACGCCTATGTCAGCGCCTTGATGAACGCAGGGGGCTGAGCCGAAGCGGCCCGGCCCCAGGCCCAGCAGCGAGCACCGACCCCAGCTGCCATGTCTACCCGCGGAGCCGATCGCATTCTCTCAGACCGTGTTTGAGATCTCGATCTAGTCATGCGCCGCTGGTCAGCTCGGGATCAAGAACCGGTTGCGCCGTGATGCAAGATGAGGAGCGTGGTTACGAAGGAGCGTGCCGTGGAGCTGGTCAAGGCCCTGCTGTCGAGACAGCGGCAGGAGTCACCATGGATGGCACGACTACCCGAGCTCGCTGTCTACGAGATAAAGGAGCACGCTCTCGGGTGGCTGGTCGTCTGGCAATCGGTGGAGTACATCCGCAGCGGCGACATTGGGAAGATGCTGGTGGGCCACGGGCCCTACCTAGTCGACCGGCAGGACGGGAGCATCCACCACATCCCTGCCACCACATACGTCGCCGATGTCTGGCAAGATCTCCACCTCCAGCAGATCAGGGGCGTCCGGCCGCCCGATCCGCTGGTCGCGGCCGTTGAAGCGCTCGTCCACTCCGAGGGGACCATGGCCGCGATGCGCCACCTGCGGAAGCGGGCCCCACTGTTGGGGCTGCAGCAGGCGAAGGCCTAGGTCATGGCCGTCCGGGACGGAGACGATCCTTCGGAGGAGCTGGTCAACCTCACCCGGACGCCGGAGAGGGTCCCTCCGCTGCCCATCAGTACCCTGGCCGGCCCGGTTCAGTAGCGGTCCGGAAAAGCGACGGGCTCCTGGCCGTGCGGTCAGCCCTCGCCTTGAGAGTCGGCGGACCATGATGCCGATCATCGCCCAGCGGATCATCGTTTCTGATCGGGCAGGGCTGGACTCGTAGTCCGGGCCAGACGCCAGTGGGCGATGAGCCATGCGAAGGTCCGCTCGACGCCCAACGTTTGGGTTGGACCCGGAAACCTCGCCGGCCGGGTTCCTTTCGGCGATCTCGAGCTCTCGCCCCAGAGTCTGAGCGGTCCACTCCACTAGTCGGCCAGCGAAGCCCTGGTCCGCCCAGGCCTTACAGATTCCGGGATGGTCGAGCCGGGTCCACAGCAGCGGACGCGGGCGCCGTCGCGGTCCTGGACATTCGCTGCACGACGTGAACGGCCATGAGCAGGCCGAGGGTGTCGGTGACGATGAACCTCCTCAGAGGCGCTCGACATACGGAGCCCGCCATGCCGGAGAAGGATCCGCTCCAAGCTCCGTCCAGTATTCGCGGCCGCTGACGACCATGCCGTTGCGGACAGTCCAGAAGGACGCCACCCGGTGGATACCCAACGCGTCGTGAGGAACCTCAACCTCAGAAACGACTTCGTCCCCGAACGCCAGGACGCGGAGAACCTTGATCGACCAGCCCTCCGGATACTCCGCGTTGATGCGTACGTAGTTCTCCCGGCCGCAGATGCGTTCACCACTGACCGGCCATTCCACAACTACATCGTCCGCCAGCAGCTCGCCGACGCCTTCCCAATCCCGGGCATGCATACGGGCCCAGAGCATCTGAATGGTCTTCGAGGGTTCCATGACCATATCCTGCACGGCACCACACAGAATGGCGCCGTCTAAGAGCTCGTAACAGGATCTTGTTGAAGCGTGCTGGTGGGGCGTAACCGGTGTGACGATTCGGCCGTTCGTGGGGTGTGGGTACTCGACCGTGGATCGTGGACGATGAGTTGTGGGCGCTGATCGAGCCGTTACTGCCGCCGTAGCCGGTGCGGGCCCCGGGGCCGCGACCGGTGGCGGATCGGCTCTGCCTTCAGGGCATCCTGTTCGTCCTCTGCAACGGCATAGCCTGGCAACTGCTGCCCTTGGAGCTGGGGTTCGGCTCGGGGCAGACCCGCTGGCGCCGCCTGGACCGGTGGCAGAAGGCAGGAGTCTTCGACCGGCTGGTTCGGGTCCTGCTCGCGGAGCTGAACGCGGCTGGCGAACTCGACTGGTCACGGGCCTGCGTGGACGGCTCTCACATCCGCGCGAAAAAGGGGGCGCCGACACGGGTCCGTCGCCGGTCGACCGGCGGAAAACGGGCAGCAAACACCACCTGATCTGCGATGGACGCGGCACCCCGTTGAAGGTCATCACGACTGCGGCCAACGTCAACGACGTCACCCAGACCCTCGCCCTGGTCGACGGCATCCCGCCCGTCGCGGGCCGCCCCGGCCGACCCCGCCGCAGGCCCGAGGCTCTGCTCGGTGACAAGGGCTACGACTCCAACGCCCACCGCGACGAGTTGCGTTGCCGGCGGATGCTGCCCGTCATCTCCCGCAAGGGATCGCCGAACATCCAGGGCATGGGCAAGCTCCGCTACGTCGTCGAGCAGACTTTCGCCCTGCTTCACCACTTCAAACGCCTTGCCGTGCGATGGGAACGCCGCACCGAACTTCACGACGCCTTCGTCTCCCTCGCCTGCAGCCTCATCTGCTGGCGACGGCTTCGGAAGCTCAAGAACTGCTGACCGGTGTCAGGGCAGGCCAGGACACCAGCAGGCTGCTTCACACGTTGGTACTCTCCGCATCTACGGCGAGGAGGGGAGATGATCGTGGGAGCAGCGCCGTCGAGTCCTCCGAGCCGCTGGTTCAGAGGAACTGGCTTTGGTGTCCGCTTCGGTGGGCTGACCGCGGTGGTGTCCACTGCTGCCATTGGGAATGCATGGGCTACGTGTGACATCGGCAACGGCGTAACCAATGGCATGGCTTTGCTGTTTCTTGTCCCTCTCATTTGGATCGCCGCTGCGGTTCCGTGGGTGATCCTGCACAGCACCCTCGGAAGACGTCATCGCAGGACAGCCCTGACTGCAGAGCTCATCTTCACCCTGTGGTTCACCTGGTTCCTTGTCACATGGCTCGGCATGCCGGATTCCTACCCCGCCCCGTTGTGCCCGGGCAACATCCCACCCTGGTGGCCGAGCTTCATCCCAGCATGACTCCGGCGTAGCCCGTGAATGACCTCGGCAGCGGCAACCTACTCAACACAGTGCCCCCCGACCAGCTGCGGTACGCCAGCAAGATCATGTTACGAGTTCTAAGGTCCGGCGGTAGACAACAGCCGCGCAGAGGCACGGGACCGTGAAGGCTTCGTTCAGCCGCTCGGTCCTCTTGGGTCCTGAGCCCGTGAGGCAGCTCTGCAGACCACGATTCCGCAGTTCAGGCTGTTGTCAGGAATCCATCGAGCGCAACCGTTGCGGTGCGAGACGGTGGAGCGGCGGTGCAGCCCTCGATCTCTGCGTCCAACTACATCCGCAGGAGCACGACTTATTGCTGTGGACTACCCTCCTTCAGATGATCACGAGGGCGTACGAAGCTGGCGACCGCACTGGCGTCCGCCAGGTGTACGCGGACGCGATGTCGTTGGCCTACGCCGAGATTCTGTCTCCAGACGTTCTCCGCGTCAGCCTTGCCGCAGGGTGGCGCGGCCTACTCCGAGGTCACAGCGTGATCGTGGCTGTCGACGAGCTCGACATCGTTGGGTTCGTCGACGTCGCCTCGGGCGACGAACCGGGCCACTGCTATGTGTACGACCTCTTTGTCGCGCCGCAGGCACAGGGAGCCGGTGTCGGACGACGCCTCATGGAAGCAGCTCACAAAGCAATGGACGGCATGGGAGCAACCCAACGGTTCCTGTGGGTGCTGGAGGGGAATGAGCGGGCCATGGCGTTCTATGAGCGAGAGGGGTGGCGGCGCGACGGTCAGCGCGTGCTGAGTAGTCGAGGCGTGCATCGCTTGAGATATCAGTACGGGCGCGGCGCGGGAGCCTCGAGCCGGACGCCAAGTCTGAGTCCAGAGAAGTGACCGGCCGAAGCCGATCACGCCGCTCCAGATGTCCTCCGCGACCTTCCCGAGCAACACGAGGTCGCGGTGCGGATGATCCCGCTCTGGGCCGACCCGATGGCTTCGTAACTCACGGGCGACGCTGCCTGTCACCGAGAAGATCTCCGATCCTCCACCGCGGCTCGTTTGATCGACCAGACTTGCCCTTGTTTTCCAAGGGAGAAGGGACGGCGAGCATGGCGGGCAGTGCTCTTCTGGTGATGGACATCCAACGGGACGTCGTGGCCATCGCCGACGACGGTTCCGGATATCTGCCGCGTTTGCGCAGGGCGATCGACGGTGCCCGGGCTGCCGGCATCCCCGTGATCTACGTGGTGATGGGGTTACGGCCGGGCGATCCGGAAGTCAGCCCTCGCAACAAGGTGATCACAAACGCCGTGCGGGCCGGCCTGTTCACCGAGGGCGCCCCTGGCACCGAGATCCATGACGACGTCGCGCCCCAGCAGGGCGACGTGGTGGTGACCAAGAGGCGAGGGAGCGCATTCTCGGGCAGCGACCTCGACTTGATACTCAGGGCTCGCGAAATCGACAGCCTTGTTCTCACCGGCATCGCCACCAGCGCTGTAGTGCTGTCCACTCTCTGGCACGCCATCGACCTGGACTTCGGCCTCACCGTCCTGGCGGATGGCTGCCTCGACACCGACCCTGAGATCCACAAGATGCTCACCGAGAGGCTGTTCCCGCAATGGGCAGATGTCATGGCCGTCGAGGACTGGCTGAAAGCCATCAGACCGCAATAGCGGGGGGCCGCCCGGACTTCACGACGGATCGCTGCGCACAGTTCAACCTTGTCTGGGGCGCCCTAGGTGTGCTGTCCGGCGAGGGGATGCCTTCCACATTTCGGCACGGCGGAACTTACGGTTTGTGGGTTACCCAGAGCAGTTCCGCCGGCCAGCGGTGTGCCCAGTCGGGTGGGTCGGTTTCGTTGTAGCCGTTGGGTGTTCCGAGCTCGGGCCGCGGCTCGATGAGGTCATCGATGATGAGACCCGCGCCGCGCAGGACCTTGACCCAGCCGCCGTAGGTGAGCTGATAGCTGGTCGCGCCGTCGTCTTCGGCGATGGTGTTCAGCCCGAAGTAGTCCTGCTGCAGCGTCGTGGTCACGCGGCCGGCGGCTTCGTCGTAGCAGGCTTCGAACCATGGGCTGGCGACATTGAACACCAGGCGCCCACCGCGGCGCAGGATGCGTGCGGCCTGCGGGACGGCCAGGTGCGGGGGCGCCCAGCTGAGCCCACCGAAGTCGCAGAACACCAGGTCGAAGCTGTCGGCGGCGAAGGGGAGTTGTTCGGCGGCGCCTTGCACCAGCGGGTAGCGAGCAGATCCCATCGCGCGGAGTGCTGCGGTGAGTTGGGCTTCGGACAGGTCGAGCCCGACCACGGTGGCGCCCTCGGCGGCGAGCGCCCTGGACCACTGGCCGGCGCCGCAGCCGAGTTCGAGGACACGCTTGCCGGTGACGTCGCCCAGGGCGTGCAGGTGCGTGTCGGGGATGGAGTACATGCCCCACAGCCGAGGTGCGGCGCCGATCTGCGGATCGTGCTCGTGCTGGTAGGCGCTGCTGATCCGGTTCCAGAGCCGCCGGTTCGCGGGGATGCTGTCCACACGCCGACTCCAGCACTGCCTGCCGGAGGCGGTCAACACGATGAGGGCACTGGCCTGCCCTCGCCTCGGTCCGCCCCTGACTCGGCCCCCGCCGTACGAGCCTCAGGACATGCTGCCCCGGCACACCGTTCCCGGTGCGGGGGTGCGGCCGGTGCGGAGGTAGTAGTCGACCGTCTCCGTGACGCAGCGGTTCTGCGGGTATGTGCCGTGGCCCTCCTCCTCGGCCGTCAGGAGGACGCCGACACCGTCGCCCAGGGCGCGGGCCATGTGGCGGGCACCGGGGTAGGGGGTGGTCGGGTCGCCGGTGCCGCCGACCACCAGGACGGGGGCCGCGCCGTCGGCGTTCACCTGAAGCGTGGTGCGCTCGCCGTCGAACGGCCAGTCGTAACAGAGGTAGACACCGGTGGACCAGGCCGCGCCGAAGACAGGTGAGGCGGCTTTGACGCGGGCCTCGTCCCTGTCGAGGCGTTCGAAGCCGGGGCGCAGACTGGAGTCCGCGCAGGTGATCGCGGTCTGGGCGGCGCGGCTGTTGTCGCGCGGGGTCGCCGCGCGGTCGGCGGAGCCGATGTGGTCCGCGCCTTTGCTCAGCGGACGGCCGTCGTTGTGGTCGATCAGCGCGGTGAGGGCCTTGGCGAGCGGCGCCCAGCCGTCCGTGCCGAGGCCGAGATGGTCGCTGACGGTGTTCGCGAGGTCGTCGGCGTCGAGGTTCCTTCCGCCGCCGGCCGGGGCGGGCTTCTTCTCCAGGCGGTCGGCCAGGCGCACCATACGCCGCGCGGCCTCCTCGGGCCCATCGCCGGTCGGGCAGTGGCGGATACGGGCCGCGCAGTGCGCGGCGAACCGGTCGAACGCCGCCTGGACCGCCTTGACCTGCGACACCTGCTCCTCGTTGAGGTTCTCGGTCGGATCGACGGACGCTTCGAGGACGAGCCGTCCGACGTGCGACGGGTGCAGGTGGGCGTAGACCGCGCCGAGCGCCGTTCCGTACGAGACGCCGAAGTAGTACAGCCGCTCGTCGCCGAGGAGGTAGCGCATCAGGTCGAGGTCGCGCGCGGTGTGCGAGGTGCCGATGTACGGGAGGAGCGCCCCGGAGTGCTCGGCGCAGGCGTCGGCCCCGTCGTAGCCGGTGTCGTCCGCGGACTTCCCGCATCGCACGGGGATGGTCGCGCCGACGCCGCGCGGGTCGAAGGAGACCAGGTCGTAGCGGTCGAGGAGCGTCTCGTACTGGTTGAGGCGTTCGGGCAGTCCGGACACGCCGGACACGCCGGGGCCGCCGAAGTTGAGGACGAGCGAGCCGATGCGCCGGGCGTTCGGGCCGGTGGCCTTGCGGCGGATCAAGGCGACGTCGATCGTCCTGCCGTCCGGCTTCCGGTAGTCCAGGGGGACCTTCATGGTGGCGCAGTCGTAGCCCGTGCGCGCGGTGGGCGGCGAGGAGCAGCGGGACCAGCGGAGGTGCTGGCCCGTGGTGAGCGCGGTGGGCAGACCGGCGGGCGGGTTGTTCGCGGTGAACTCCGTACGCGGCTCCGCACTCCGGCCGGGAGCGTCGTGCTGGAGCCAGGCGCCGACGGCCCCGATCGCGGCGAGGACGACCCCGGCGATGATGCACGCGCCGGCCGCGAGGCCCGGTCTGCGGCTTCGTAACGGACGTGCGTCACTCATCGAAATCCCCGCGCTCCCGCCCCTGGACGCCCGCCCCGGGCCCACATGCCCGTACGCGTGATCGTCCGATCCTCGAATGCGTGAAGGATACAAGCCGCCTCCGACAGCACGGCCGGACGCCCGGCGTGCGATGTCCGGGGCGGCGGGCTCGTCACGGCCGGTCAGCCAGTGGCGGATCGGGACACGGCTCGACCACGAAGCCAGGGGCACGGAGCGATCGCTGTCGAGCTGAGAACAACGAAGCAAGCCACTGAGGACAGCACCTCAACAGGACCGAAGAGGCCGGCGGTCTCGTCCGGGTACTCGCCGAAGGGAGGAGGCACCTGGAGCCGATACGCCGGCGGAGACCGCTTAAAGTCACCATCCGGCTGGAACCCACGGAGAACTCACGACAGTTGAATACGCGAGCCCACCAGCATACCGACGCCCGACCGCGCCTTTGCCACCAAGGGCCACAGCTCCGTCGCCGAAGCCAGGAGAGAATCCGGCTGCAACTGCAATTGACAGCATGCCGGTTCGATGCGCCGCTCGCGCAGGACCCCCGCGTCCGCACGCTGGCGCTTCCCCGGCCGGTCGGCGCCGCCTGCGCCCGCAACCTGGCCCTCAACAAGGTCCGCACCCCGTACATGAACTGGGCGGACGACGATGACGAGTTCGCCCACGACGCCATGGCCGTACAGCTGAACACCCTGGAGTCGACCGGGGTCGGCTGGTGTGCGGGCTGGAGCGAGGACCAGTACCCCGACGGCTCGACCACCCTGTGGCGGGCCCCCACGCCGCCCGGCCGGCAGGAGGCCGGTGACGTGTCGACGTACTGGAAGTCGCCGGCGGACACCATCCCCATCGGGCCGACCACGATCCTCGCCCGCACCGACCTCGTGCGCGCCGCCACGATGGGCGGCCTCGTCCAGGGCGAGGACTACTGCGCGGCCCTCGGCGTCACCGCTCTCGCCCCCGGCATCCTGCTGCCGGTCCCGGTGTACCGATACCGCAAGTGGGACGGGCAGATGACGGCCCAGGTGGGATACGACCAGCTGGAGGCGGCGGCCCGAGAGCACGCCTGGGCGGTACTGGCGATCCTCGACGAGGCCGCCTATGTCTGCAAGATCAGCGACCTGCCGGACCTCTCCCACCTCGGCAGCCGCGGGATCATCCCGATCACCATCCTGCAGTCCTACCGCCAGGGCCAGAGGGTCTGGGGGGGGGACGCGGGCGTGGATGCCCTGTGGTCAGCGTCGACCGTGAAGGTCATCGGCTCCGGCATCGACGACCCCGACTTCGCCAACAAGCTCAGCCGGCTGATCGGCGACCACGAGGTGGAGACCACCTCCACCTCGCACTCGGAGTCCGGGAAGTCGACCTCGGTCAGCATGCGGCAGGAGCGGATCCTGCCGGCCGACGCGATCCGGGCCCTGACCCCAAGGGCACCGCGCTCTGCTTCGCCGGGGCGGGCGTGCATGCTGCTTCCTGGGCGGCCATGACCTGATCGCCGTACTGGAAGGCCCACGCGCCGAAGGCGTCGATGGGCGCCAGCAAGGTCCGGCCCAGAGACGTGAGTCGATACTCGACCCGTGATGGTGCGTCAGGGTCTGCCTGCCGGTCGACCAGTCCGTTGAACTGCAGTCGGCGCAGAGTCTCGGTGAGGACCTTGGAGCTGATGCCCCCGATCCGCTCCCGTAGTTCGACCGGGCGCCTGGGGCCGTCGCGCAGGGCCCAGAGCACGACGGCGTTCCAGGTGTTGGAAAGCAGGTCGAAGGCGAGGCGTGCGCGGCAGTCGGCGAGGAAGGCATCAGTCGTCACGTACCAAATGGTGCCCGAACCGCCTTCTAGCGTCGGTGCACATGGTCATAGCAGGCGCGGAGAGGGGACGCATGATGAGAATCGGCGTACTGGGGACAGGCAATATGGCCGACGCGCTCGCCACCCACTGGGTGCGGGCCGGACACCAGGTGATCATCGGGGGACGGGACGTACGCAAGGCAGAGCGGCTCGCGACGCGCATCGGAGGCAGCACGAAACCTGCCGGTCTGCGCGCGGCGGCCGAGTTCGGCCAGGTGGTGTTGGCCGCGCTGCCCTTCGGGGCGGGAGCAGACGTGGCGCGGGACATGCATGCGGCCCTGGAGGGCAAGGTGCTGCTCGACTGCTCCAACCCGGTCGGTCCAGGGTTCCGGCTGCTGACGGAAGGAGGCCCTTCGGCCGCGCGGCGATTTGCCGCTGCGGCACCGGGAGCCCACGTGGTCAAGGCTTTCAACCTCTGCCACGAGGACGTGTGGCGCATGCGGCCGCCCGTCTTCGATGGGCGACCACTGGCCGTTCCGATCTGTGGGAATGACGAGGAGGCTCTCGTGTTTGTACGCGAGTTGGTGCGGGACGTGGGCTGCGAACCCGTGGCTGTCGGCGGTCTCGAACGTGCGGGACTCCTGGAAGCGACAGCCGCGCTGTTCATCACCCTCTGGGTCGGCGAGGGAGCGGATGCGCAAGCAGTCGCACCGCCACTGGCATACGCAGCCGGACCAAGCCACCAGGAAGCGGACGGCGGCACGGCGGTTCTCCATTAGGCATTCTTGTTGCTACTCACTCTCGGAAGGGCTGCTTCACCCAGCCCTGGTCCCAATTGGATACCTGGTGGGTGCGCCCGCGCAGTTCCTGGAAGTACCACTGCCCGTCACGCTTCACGAACCGGTCGGTGTAGTCGATCGTGAGGATCACGGCGTCCTGCGCGCCGGCGTCGTCCGTGCGGGCAATGGTGCACAGGCACAGGAGGCGGAAGTTGCCGATGGCCGACAAGCCGTCCTCGGCGATTTCCACCTGCGGGTTGATGACGTAGTGCTGGGCCCACAAGATCTTCTTCGGGAGGTCCTTGAAGTGTTCGGTGATCTCGACGCGGCCGTTGTTACTGCCTCCCTCGCCGTCGACCACCCAGCGGCCGTCGGGGGTGAAGAGGGACGCGATGCCCTGGGCGTCATAGGCGTTGTCGCAGTGAGCCGCGTACCGGTACTTCAGTTGCTCGACGGCGCGAGCGTCTTCGAGCCGGTTCAGGCGGGCCTCCAGCGCGGCAACGGCGGTGAGGGCTTCGTGTGTATCAGACATGAGGGTCCTTCAGTGTTCGACTGCATGGAACGGGGCAGCTGATGAGTCCTGGCCGCGGACGTCACCATGCGGTGTGTCGCTTCCAGGAAGGTCTAGGAATCCTTGACCGTGATCCAGCCGGGTGTGTAGTCGAAGCCGGAGATCCGCCAGATGCCGCTCTGGCGGCGGAGGTCCAACTGGTAGTGGGCTCCGTAGAGGTCTTGGCCATTGGGCGCGGCCGGCTGCTGCGGAATGATCCTGCCCACAACGAGGTGAGCGCTGGTCTGTGCCTCGTCGACCGTGACGTGCAGCGTCCGGCCGAAGTGCTGCATCCATGGCCACCCGCGCCGGAAGGACTTCATCTGGCCGATGACTTCATGGCGACCGTTGAGGTCGCCCATCGGGGGGAATGACCCGGAGATGTCCTCGGTGAAACAGTCGTGCAGGAGCGTGAAGTCGCCTTGGTCGATGGCCCATGAATAGCGTGCGTAGAAGTCCGCTGCCTGTTGCACGGCGTCGTCGGCGTCGAGGTCGGGGATGCCACGGCCCCACGGCGAGTCCAGCTCACTCACGATGGTGGGTGCCGCGTCGCCGAGCTTCCAGCCTTCCGCTGACGGGAGGCTCCACGGGGCAAACCGTGCCGGGTCTCCGTCGGTCCATGGGATGGACAGCCGCAGCTCCGCGAACTGCCAGCCCGCCTCGCTCCGCACGAGGTCGGCCAGGAGCGTCGCGCCGAAAGTGGAGGGCGCGGGGTCGGAATGGGAGCTGGTGCCGTAGAGGTACGACGTCAGCACGGTCCGGCGATCGTCTCCCCTGACGGAGTGATTGGTGGTGACCAGACGGAGGGCCGTCTTGGCGACGATGTCGGCGCTGAACAGGGCGGCGATCTCCGCCGCACCGCGAGCCTGCCCGTGCGCGCTGGAATGCAGCACGCTCGATTCGGTGAAGAGGCGACTCAGGGCAGATTCGTCGCCGTTGGTCCACCCCCTGGCGAAGGCGTCCAGAGTGGCGCGTACGTCCTTGGTGATCGGGTTCATCGATCGGCCCCCCACTGTGGAGGGGAGGAGCATGGCTTCTTGCTGCGAGACATGGCGCCGACGCTAAACATTCACATCAGTGTGAATGTCAAGCAGCGGGGGTTTTCCGATGGCCCGGGACCGTCTGGCTTGCGACTGCCAGGTAGTCGCGGATCGCGTCACGATTGCGCGTCAGGGTCTCGATGCGCCGCTCGATCTCGCCGAGCTCCCGCGCCAGGTTGGCGGCCAGCTCCGGGTCGACCATGGGGCGCAGCTCGGCTCCCGCACCCAGGAAGCAGGGCACGATCTCACGGATGACATCGGTGCTCAGCCCCGCCTGGAGCAGGTCGCGAATCTGCTGGACGCGCTGCACTGAGCTCTCGGGGTAGTCCCGATAGCCGTTGGGGAGGCGGTCGGGGTGGAGCAGGTCCTGCTGCTCGTAGTAGCGCAGGAGCCTGGTGGCGACCCCGGTACGTCGGGAGAGTTCACCGATTTTCACAGTGACGCACCTCACTCCATTTCGTCTTGACCTTGACATCGATGTGCAAGTTTAACGTCGGTGTCCGGCGTCGCAGTTCCGCCCCGCCTCCCCTGTACACCCACTGCCTGATCACGTGATCCACGCCGACCGGCCCAGCTCCGCGTCCGCAGCTGCAGAAAGGCAATCCCGCACCACCATGAAGAAGCTCCGCGACATTCCGCTCTCCCTGCTCAACCTCGCCCCCATCCGGCACGGCGAGGGCACGGCCACCGAGGCACTGCTCGAGACCATCGAACTCGCCCGTAAGGCAGAGGAGTTCGGCTACCACCGCTACTGGATCGCCGAACACCACAACATGCCCGCGGTGGCGTCCGCCGCGACCTCCGTTCTCGTAGGGCAGGTGGCCTCCGCCACCGAACGGATCAAGGTCGGCTCCGGTGGCATCATGCTCCCCAACCACGCCCCGTACGTGGTCGCCGAGCAGTTCGGCACCCTTGCCTCCCTCTTCCCGGGGCGCATCGACCTCGGCATCGGGCGAGCTCCGGGCACCGACCCGTGGACGGCCCAGGCCCTGCGCCGCGGCGACGCCGGTGCCAAGGACTTTCCGGCGCAGGTGGCGGAGGTGCGGCGCTACCTGGAGCCGACCACACCCAAGCAGCGGGTACGCGCCATCCCGGGCGAGGGCACCAAGGTCCCGCTGTACGTTCTCGGCTCCTCCACCTTCGGCGCGGCCCTGGCCGCACAGGAGGGCCTGCCCTTCGTCTTCGCCTCGCACTTCGCACCCACCCAGCTCGCCGCCGCGCTGGAGGTCTACCGAGCAAACTTCCGCCCCTCGGAGAGCCTGGAGAAGCCGCAGGCCATCGTCGGCGTGAACGTGATCGCCGCCGACACCGACCGCGAAGCCCGGCGCATCTTCACGACCCTGCAGCGCAAGTTCCTCACCCTGATCCGCGGCGAACTCCAGAACCTGCCCCCGGTCGACGACATCGACCGGCATTGGTCCCCGCAGGAAGCCGCGGCCGTCGAAGACATGCTGCGCGAGTCCGTGGTCGGTTCGCCCGGCACCGTCCGCGAGGGCCTGGGTGCGCTGCTCAAGCGCACCGGGGCCGACGAGCTCATCGTCCTGACCGAGACCTGGGACTTCAAGGACCGCATCCGCAGCTACGAACTCCTCGCCGAACTGAAATCCGCGTGACCCCCGAATCTCCCCCTACTCATTCCGGCTTCCCTGCCCACGCAGCAGGGTGCAGCGAGGACCCGACACCATGAGCACCACGACACTGTTCGACAGCACGACACTGGGCGCCCTCACCGTGCCCAACCGCATCGCAATGGCCCCGATGACCCGGTCACGGGCCGCCGTGGACGGCACCCCGACCGAGTTGATGAGCACGTACTACGCCCAGCGTGCCACCGCCGGGCTGATCATCGCCGAGGGCACCCACCCCACCGCCGCAGGCCGCATCGGCCCCGGCGCGCCAGGACTGCACCAGGACGCCCACCGTCTCGGCTGGTCCTACGTGGCAAACGCGGTGCACGACGCCGGGGGGAGGATCTTCGTACAGCTGATGCACGCCGGACGCCTCGCCCACCCCTCGTTTCTACCCGACGGGCTGCACCCCGTGGCTCCTTCGGACATCGCCGCGCGAGCGGAGGTGTATACCGCCGGTGGACGGAAGGCGGCGGTCCGTCCGCAAGCGCTCACCCATGAGCAGATCCTGGACGTCATCGACGACTTCGCCCAGTCGGCGGTGCGCGCGATGGCCGCTGGGATGGACGGTGTGGAGATCCACGCCGCCAACGGCTACCTCCTGCACCAGTTCCTCGCCGAGAATGCCAACCTGCGCACTGACGGCTGGGGCGGATCTCTCGACGCCAGGATCCGGCTGACGGTCGAGGTCGTACGAGCGGTGGCCGCAGCCATCGGCCCGCACCGCGTCGGGCTGCGGATCTCCCCGGGAAACCAGTTCGGCGGCCTCGTCGAGCAGGCACCGGAGGCGACGTACACCGCGCTGGTCCAGGAGCTGGCCCAGGACGGTCTGGCCTACCTCCACCTTGTCGAGACGGGTACCAACCTTGATGACCGCATCCGGGCTGTGTGGCCCAGCGCTCTCGTGATCGCACCAATGGCCGGCCGGCCGGGTGATGTCACCAAGGTCAATGCGGCGAACGCCTGGCTGCGACGCGGTGCCGACCTGGTCGCTTTCGGACGCGGATTCCTCGCCAACGCGGACCTCGTGGAGCGGCTGCGCGTCGGCGCCCCGCTCAACGCCCTCGCACCCCACGGGCTCTACGGCGGAGATCACCGCGGATACACGGACTACCCAACCCTGGAACAGCTTCCCGCAGTTGACGCCTGACCGGCCCGGCAGAACCTCTGCCGCACCGGCTGCCCTGCGGCGGCCGCCGTTCTGGAAGTACCTGGGAAGTCCCGAGCCGTGATCTCGTTGCGTTTGGTGTGATCATGACGTCCGGGTATCTCTCCATGGCTGACTAGGCGCCAGGAAAGTATTTCTGCAGGTCAACGCACCCTGCCTCGCGGCTTCAGTGCTACCGCCGGCAGTTCGGGGGCCGGCAGCGGGGCCCCGTCGTAGCCCTTCACCTCCCCGAACCGCGACCCTTCCATCCAGTCCTGACGCGCCTGCACGATCTCTTCCTGGGACCGTCCGATCCAATTCCAGAACATGATCAACTCCTCCTCGAACGGCTCGCCGCCCAGGAGCATCAGGCTTGCGTCCGACTCCGCCCGCAGGGGCAGTTCGCTGCGGCCGCAGCCGAGGTAGAGCATCGAGCCGGGCAGGACCGGGACGCCGTCGACGTGGGCTTCGCCGGACATGGACAGGACGGCGTACTCGAAGTCCGGTTCCAGGGGGAGGCGTAGGTCCGCGCCTCGGGTCAGGGCGAGGTCGGCGCCGACGATCGGGGTGAACGCCGTGCCGGGCGAGGTGGCGCCGTCGAGGTCACCGAGGATGAGGGTGGCCTTGATGCCGGGTGCCGTGACGACCGGCAGGTCGGCGTGGTGTTCGAAGCGTGGGTCGGTGTGGCGGTGGCCGTCCGGGAGGGCGACCCAGAGCTGCGCGCCGTGCAGGAAACGGGCGTGCGAGCGAGGGCTCTCCTCGGAGTGGCTGATCGCCCGGCCGGAGGTCATCAGGCCCAGTTCGCGCGGGCGGATCGTCTGGAGGCTGCCGGTGGAGTCGCGGTGCAGCACCTCCCCCTCGTGCAGCCAGCTCACCGTCTGCAGACCCATGTGGGGATGCGGCGGCACCTGCATGCCGGGCTCGTCGGCGATGTCGTCGGGGCCGTAGTGGTCGACGAAGCACCAGGCCCCGACCATCCGGCGGCCGAGGTTCGGCAGCAGCCGGCGGACCTCGCTGGACTCGCCCAGTTTGACGCGGCGAGGACTGAGGAGTTCACGCACCGGCTCCGCCACGACGAAGCCCCGGCCACCGCACAGAGCGGGTGCCGCCTCGCGCTCAAGATTGCTCATGGCCACAACCTAGTCCGGCGGGAGGACTCGCGTCAGCGCGTCCATGCGTCGCTGCGTCCATGCGTCGCTGCGTCCATGTGTCGCCGCGGCGCTGCGCCGCGTCATCCAGGCGGTCATGCCCTTGGCCCCCGTCCATAAATAGTCGCCATGTATATAGTCGCCATGTACTGTATCGGCCCATGAGCAATGGTTCCGAAGGCGCGACACCCGGGTTCCTGGTGTGGCGGCTGTCGATGAAGTGGCGGGTGGCCGTCGACCGGGCCGTCGCCCCGTTGGGGCTGACCCATGCGCAGTACTCGCTCGTGGCCTCGCTCTACGGCATGCGACGGTCCGGCGAACGGCCCAGTCAGCGTCGCCTCGCCGACCACACCGGACTCGAACCGCTCTATGTGTCCAAGCTCGCCCGCGCACTGGAGACCGCCGGCCTTCTGGAGCGCACGCGGGACCCGCGCGATCCGCGTGCGGTGCAGCTCGCGCTCACCGAGCAGGGGTGTGAGGTCGGCGCGCGGGCGATCACCGTCGTCCACGGGCTGCTTCAGCAGCTTCTGGAGCCGCTCGGCGGTCTCGAGAGCGCGCGTGCGAGGGAGTTCGCGCGCGACCTGACGGCCCTGCTCGACGCGCCTCTTGATCCCTTCAGCGAGAACGAGACGGAGCAGTCATGACCACCACCACTCCCCCGGTCGGCCCCCGCGTCATCGCCCTGGCCCACTACGCCGGCCGGGCGATCCTCGAGAACGTACTGGCCCGGCACGGCGTCACCTTCCAGCAGTCCGTCACCCTCCGCCTCGCGGCCGTCGCCGAGGGCCCGGTCGGGCGCGAGCGGCTCGTCGACGGGGTCACCGGCGCGCTGAAGATCGACGCGACGGAGGTGCACGCCGTGATCGACGAGCTGATCGCCGCGCGGTTGCTGGCCCCGGACGAGGGATCGGGTGTGCGGATCACAGATGCCGGACGGGAGCTCTACGACACGACCTCCGGGGAGACAGCGCCCCTCACGGCCCGGATCTATGACGGCATTCCGGCGGAGGACCTGGCCGTCGCCGGACGGGTGCTGAGCCTGATCACCGAGCGGGCCGATGCCGAGCTGGCCGCTCTGGCCGGCAGCTACCGAACCAGGTAGTGGAATATTGAACCGACCGGCCCGGTTGTCGGCCTCGAAGGAGGCCCCGAGTGAACACGACCTACGACGCCACGTACTACGCCCATGGAACACCGGCGGAGCGCTGGGAGCGCGCGCAGTTGTTCTTCGACGCCAAGGACTACGCCGCCGCCGCGCGCGTCCTGGTCGGGCTGGTCGAGGAGGTGCCCGAGCAGACCGGGCCGCGGCTGCTGCTGGCGCGCTCCTACTACCACTCGGCCCAACTGTGGCGTGCGGAGAGCGAGTTGCGGACGATCGTCGAGCGTGACCCCGTCGAGCACTACGCCCGGCTGATGCTCGGCCGTACGCTCCAGCGACAGGGGCGGTACGAGGAGGCGGAGTCGCATCTGCGGATCGCCTCGGCTCTCGCGGGCGACTTCGAGCAGAGCTGAGGCTCTTCCAGCAACTCTGACTGTCGGTGATACGAGCGGTGCCCGGCTCGCTAGGGAGCCGGGCACCGCTCGTATCAGAGGGCCTTCCGCTACTGCGCGGGCGTCCCGGTTCCGTACGACCGCCGTCCCCGCCGGTAGGCGATCTCGCCCAGCAGGATGTCGACGGCGAGGAAGGCCGCCAGCGGGATGCCGAACAGCGGCAGGAAGTAGCCGAGCACCGCGACCCCGGCGAGCAGCGGGACCAGGATCTGCGGCGGTACCTGCTGCCAGGCGCCGCGCGGGATCGGCCGGCCGAAGGCGGAGCCGCGGCCGCGCTGCCACCACATGCGGTAGCCCCACACGATCAGCAGGATCAGGGAGAGCGTGAGCAGCATCAGGACGATCTGGTTGGCCAGGCCGAACAGGATGCCGGTGTGCAGGTCGATGCCCCACCGGGTGAGCTTCGCCAGGACGGGGTAGTCGGCGAACCGCAGCACGTCCATGACCTCGCCGTTGGACGGGTCGATCGCGACAGTGTCCTGCTTCGTGGGCCAGCCGCGCTGTACCTGCTTGACGACGTACGCCGAGGTCGCGTCGGCCGGCGGCACGATCTCCACCGGGTCGCCGAGGCCCTCGGCCCGCGCCGCCGCCAGGACCTTGTCCAGGCCCACGCCGTGCGCGGCGTCTCCCGCCTGCCCGGCCGCGGCGCCGTGGCCGGAGTGTTCACCGCCCGCCGCCGCCGACACGGTCGGGGTGGCGTGGCCCAGCGAGGTGCGCAGCTCGTCGATGTTGGCCCCGGCGTAGGCCGACCAGGTGAGACCGGTCGCCGAGAGGAAGAAGAACCCGGCCGCTGCCCACACGCCGATGCTGCCGTGCAGTCCGAGCGTGCGGCGCCGTCCTGTCGTCCCCCGCACCTTGCGCAGGGCGCGGCGGCGGGAGAACCACAGCACCAGTCCGCCGGCCGAGATCACCCACAGCCAGCTGGCCGCCAGTTCGCTGTAGTAGCGCCCTGTCTCGCCCAGGTGCAGGTCCCGGTGGAACTCGTCGATCCAGGTGCGCAGGGGCAACGCGCCGGTCGAGCCGTACTGTTCGAGGGAGCCGCGCACCTTCGCGGTGTAGGGGTCGACGAACACGGCGAGCGCGTGGGTCTCGTCGACGCCCGGGACGCCGGACAGCATGACCCTGGTCGTCGCGTCCGCCTCGGGTGAGGGGCGTACGGCCGAGATGGTGCCCTCGGGGTGGGCCTTGCGGGCGGCGGCCACCTGCTCGCTGATCGGCAGCTTCCGCTCGCCGACCGGGACGGTCAGTTCGTGGTCGTACACGATCTTCTCGGCCTGGAAGGAGGCGGCGTACAGCAGGCCGGTGACGGCGGCGACGAGGAGGAACGGCGCCACCAGCACCCCGGCGTAGAAGTGCAGGCGAAGGACCAGCGGGCGCAAGGGGGCCCAACTGCTCTTCGACGGTGCCGGGGTGGCTGGTTTCGGGGCCTCGTCCGTGGTGGTCGAGGGAGCGGTGGTCATCGGCGGGCTTCTCCGGGGGACGTCTTCTTGGCCGTTGCGTGGTGGTCGTGCGTGGGGCTGTGGTGGTGTTGCGGTGCAGTAGTCGGGGCGGCGGGGCATTCAGTTCCCGACGAGTGCATGTGATGTGCGTCACGTAGGCCGGGAGGGTGCCGTGTCATCCTGACGCGATGGGAACTCCGAGTGATCGCGCACCGCTGGCCGAGCGGGTCGAGGAACTCCTCGCGGGCGGCGTCCCGTTGACCATCGTCGCGGCCGGGGACCCGGTGCTGCGGCGGGGAACCGAGCCGTACGACGGTCAGCTGGAGCCCTCGCTGCTGGCCCGGTTCGTCGAGGCCCTGCGCGTCACCATGCGCGCGGCGCCCGGGGTCGGTCTGGCGGCGCCCCAGGTCGGTGTGCCGCTCAGGATCGCGGTGATCGAGGATCCCGCTCCGGTGCCGGAGGACGTGCGTCTGGTACGCGGGCGGGTGCCGCAGCCCTTCCGGGTGCTGGTCAATCCCGTCTACGAGCCCGTCGGCGACGCGCGGGCCGCGTTCTTCGAGGGCTGTCTGAGTGTGCCGGGCTGGCAGGCGGTGGTCGCACGCCACGCCGGGGTCCGGCTGACCGGGCAGGACGAGCACGGGCGCGCGCTGGACGAGGTGTTCTCCGGCTGGCCGGCGCGGATCGTGCAGCACGAGACGGACCATCTCGACGGCGTGCTCTATCTGGACCGGGCCGAGTCGCGTTCGCTGTCGTCCAACGCGGCGATGGCGGAGCGCTGGGCTCAGCCGACGCCGGAGAAGGCCGCGCGGGCGCTCGGCTTCGAGCTGCCGTAGGGAACGAACGGAAAACCGGAGGCGGCCCGCCGGGCGCCTCAGCTAGCGTGCCGCCCATGTCTACGCCCCGAATTTCCTAGCCGAGGACCCGCTTCCACGCCACCCGTGTGTCCTCTTGCTATGCGGAATTCTTGATCGGAATTCTCGTTCGGAGCGTTTTCTCATGATCACCGTTCGTGACGTCGACGTGCGCGTGGGCGCGCGTCTGCTGCTGTCCGGCGTCTGTCTCCATGTCTCCCCCGGCGACCGCGTCGGCCTGGTCGGCCGCAACGGCGCGGGAAAGACCACCCTGTTGCACACCCTGGCGGGCGCCCTGCGGCCCGCCGCCGGAACCGTCGCCCGCACCGGCGACGTCGGCCATCTCCCGCAGGACTCCCGCGCGGCCGACCAGTCGGTCACGGTCACCGACCGGATCCTGTCCGCGCGCGGTCTGGACCGCGCCGTACGGGCGCTGCGCCGCGCCGAGGCCGCGATGGCCGACGGTGCGCGGCGGTCGATGAACGCCTATGTGCGGGCCGAGGCCGAGTTCCAGGCGCGCGGTGGCTACGCGGCCGAGGCGGAGGCCGCCCGGGTCGCCGCCGGGCTCGGGCTGCCGTCGGGTCTGATGGACCGGCCGCTCAGCGCCCTGTCGGGCGGTCAGCGCCGGCGCGTGGAGCTGGCCCGCATCCTGTTCGCCGGGCACGGCACGCTGCTGCTGGACGAGCCGACGAACCACCTGGACGCGGAGTCGATCACCTGGCTGCGCGCCTTCCTCGCGAGCCATCAGGGCGGTCTGGTGATGATCAGCCATGACACGTCCCTGCTGGCCGGAACCGTGAACCGGGTGTTCCACCTGGACCCGGGGCGGGCCGTGCTGGACATCCACAACACCGGCTGGGACGCCTATCTCGCCCAGCGGGACGCCGACGAGCGGCGACGGGCGCGCGAGCGGGCGAACGCCGAGCGCAAAGCGGCTTCGCTGCACGCGCAGGCCGACCGGATGCGGGCCCGCGTGTCGACCGCGGTGGCCGCCCGGAACATGGCCCGCCGGGCCGACCGGATGCTCGCCGACCTCGAACCGGCCCGGCGCGCCGAGAAGACGGCCAGGATCCGGCTGCCCGAGCCGGTGCCCTGCGGCCGGATCCCGCTCGGTGCCGTCAGTCTGACCAGGTCGTACGGCGGGCAGCACGTCCTGCGCGGGGTGGATCTGGCCGTCGACCGGGGCAGCCGTCTGGTCGTGCTCGGCCCCAACGGGGCGGGAAAGACGACCCTGTTGCGTCTCCTCGCGGGTCGGGACACACCCGACAGCGGGCGGGTGGTCCACGGGCACGGGCTGCGGATCGGCTACTTCGCCCAGGAACACGACACGCTGGACCCGGAGCTGACGGTGCGTGAGCATCTGGCCGGTGCCGCCCCGCACCTCGGCGACGGCGAAGTCCGCCAGGTGCTGGGCTCGTTCCTGTTCACCGGCGACGACACGGACAAGCGTGTCGGTGTCCTCTCCGGCGGCGAGAAGACCCGGCTCGCCCTCGCGGGGCTGGTGCACTCGGGCGCCAACGTCCTGCTCCTGGACGAGCCCACCAACAACCTGGACCCGGCCTCCCGCGCCGAGGTCCTGGCCGCGGTGGGCACCTATCCGGGCGCGATCGTCATGGTCACCCACGACGAGGGAGCGGTGGACGCACTGCGGCCGGACCGGGTGCTGCTGCTGCCCGAGGCGGAGGAGGACCTGTGGAGCGACGACTACCGGGAGCTGGTGGTGCCCGCGCACGCGTGACCTGGCTCTGGGTACCTGAGGCCTCCGGCTGGGCCCCGCCACCCGCGCGGGGGTGCCCGTCCCGGCTACCGGTGGCTGCTGGGACGGCCCCGCTGCCCGCCTAAGGGCCCAGCCCGGCGACCGGTCGCTGCTGGGCGGGCCCGCCGCTCGTCCGAGGGTGCCCGTCCCGGCGACCGGTGGCTGCTGGGACGGCCCCGCTGCCCGCCTAGGGTTCCAACCCGGCGACCGGTCACCGTTTGGCGGGCCCCGCCGCCCGCCTGCGGCCCCGTCCCGCCGACCAGTGGCCTCCGGACGGGCCCTGCGGCCCGCCCCGGCCGCGCCGGTCACGCGTCCCGGTACGCCTCCAGCAGCCGGAGCCACACTTCGCTGATCGTCGGGTAGGACGGGACCGCGTGCCACAGGCGGCTGACGGGGACCTCGCCGGCCACGGCGATCGTGGCGGAGTGGATGAGTTCGCCCACGCCCGGGCCCACGAGCGTCACGCCGCGGAGGATCTCGGCCTCGACGTCGACGACCATGCGGGCGCGGCCCTTGTAGCCGTCGGCGTACAGGCCGGCCCCGGCGACGGAGGACAGGTCGACGTCGACGGCCTTCACACGATGGCCGGCCTGCTCCGCCTCGGCGAGGGACAGGCCCACGGCCGCGGCTTCCGGGTCGGTGAAGACGACCTGGGGGACGGCGGCGTGGTCGGCGGTCGCGCTGTGGGCGCCCCAGGGCTGGGCGAGGAGGGTTTCCCCCGTGGCCCGCGCGGCGATGGCAGCACCCGCGATACGCGCCTGGTACTTGCCCTGGTGGGTGAGCAGGGCGCGCTGGTTGACGTCGCCGACCGCGTACAGCCAGTCGTGGCCGGTGACGCGGAGGCTGTCGTCGACCGGCAGCCAGGTTCCGGGGTCCAGGCCGATCGTCTCCAGACCGATGTCGTCGGTGCGCGGCGCGCGGCCGGTGGCGAAGAGGATCTCGTCGGCCTCGACGCGGTCGCCGGTGTCGGTGACGGTCACGACCTTGCCGTTCTCGCGGGTCACCGACTCGACCGACGTACCGGTGCGGACGTCCGTGCCGGCCTCGGTGAGCGCCTCGGCGATCAGTTCCCCGGCGAAGGGCTCCATCCGGGGCAGCAGGCCCTTGCCGCGGACCAGCATGGTGACCTCGGAGCCGAGGGCCTGCCAGACCGTGGCCATCT
Source organism: Streptomyces sp. CRCS-T-1 (assembly GCF_024442335.1). Taxonomy (NCBI): domain Bacteria; kingdom Bacillati; phylum Actinomycetota; class Actinomycetes; order Kitasatosporales; family Streptomycetaceae; genus Streptomyces; species Streptomyces sp. CRCS-T-1. The sequence goes on from NZ_CP101651.1 coordinate 612,262, forward strand.
CGGTGGCGACCACGCCGCCACCGATCACGATCAGCCGGCCGGGCACGCTCTTGGAGCTCGTGGCCTCCCGGCTGGTCCACGGCTTGACCTCGTCGAGTCCGGGCAGCCCGGGGAGGGACGCGCGGCTGCCGGTGCAGACGGCGACGGCGTGCCGGGCGGTCAGGACGTGCTCGGCGCCGTCGGGGCCGGTGACCGTCACCGTACGGGGGCCGGCGAGGCGTCCGTGGCCGCGGTACAGGTCGGCGCCGATGGAGTCGAGCCACCCGACCTGGCCGTCGTCCTTCCAGTGGGAGGTGTAGTAGTCCCGGTGGGCGAGGACCGCGGCGGCGTCGAGGGGGCCCTGCACCGACTGGCTCAGGCCGGGGACACGGCGGGCGTCCGCCCGGGCGATGACCGGCCGCAGCAGGGCCTTGCTGGGCATGCACGCCCAGTACGAGCACTCGCCGCCGACCAGTTCGCTCTCCACGACCGCGGTGGTCAGACCGGCGGCGCGGGCGCGGTCTGCGACGTTCTCCCCCACGGGCCCGGCCCCGAGCACCACGACGTCGTACGCGTTGGTTTCCGTTTCCGTCATGGGGTCAGTCTGGTGGGTGGTGTGCGCCCTGGCCACACGGGTAGGGGCGCGGAATACCCACCAGGTCGGCCGTGTTGTGCCGACGGTTTGCCCCCACACCAGGAAGAGGGATTTACACCATGAGCAGCACCGTGGAGCTCACCAAGGAGAACTTCGACCAGACGGTCACGGACAACGAGTTCGTTTTGATCGACTTCTGGGCGTCCTGGTGCGGGCCGTGCAAGCAGTTCGCCCCGGTCTACGAGAAGGCGGCGGAGGAGAACCCGGACCTGGTGTTCGGCAAGGTGGACACCGAGGCGCAGCCCGAGCTGGCCGCGGCCTTCGGTATCCAGTCGATTCCCACGCTGATGATCGTCCGCGACCAGGTCGCCGTGTTCGCCCAGCCGGGCGCCCTGCCGGAGGCCGCCCTGACCGACGTCATCGGCCAGGCCCGTGGCCTGGACATGGACGAGGTCCGCAAGGCCGTCGCCGAGCAGCAGGCCCAGCAGCCGCAGGGGACCGAGTAAGCGGCCCGGGGGCGCTTCCACGCCCTCGAGCAACCGGCTCCGGGGCCGGGCCTGGCCTGCGAGGCCGGACCCGGCCCCAGGTCGTGTCCGGCCTCAGGTCGTGTCCGGCCCTAGGTCGCCGTCCGGCCTCAGGTCACGTCCGGCCCGGAAGCCGTGTCCGGCCCAGGCCTAGAAGGGGTACGGGGCCACGTCCGCGCGTACCGTCGTCCAGCGCAGTTCGGTGAAGGCCTCCAGATTGGCCTCGCCCCCGAAGCGGGCGCCGGTGCCGGAGGCGGCCACCCCGCCGAAGGGCGCCACGGCCTCGTCGTTCACGGTCTGGTCGTTGATGTGGACGATGCCGGTGGGGATGCGCTCGGCGAGGTCCAGGCCGCGGGCGGTGTCCCTGGTGACGATGCCCAGGGAGAGGCCGTACGGGCTCTGCGCGGCCAGGGCCGCCGCCTCGTCGGCGGTGCTGAAGGAGCGCACGGGCGCCACCGGGCCGAAGACCTCCTCCGTGTAGGCCGGGGTGCGGTCGTCGACATGGGCGAGGACGGTGGGCCGGTAGAAGAGCCGGTCGTGCGTGCCGCCCGCGGCGATCTTGGCGCCCGCGGCCCTGCTGGAGTCGACCAGGCCGCTGATCTTGTCGAGCTGCCCGGAGTCGATGATGGGGCCCAGGTGGACGTGGTCGCGGTGCGGGTCGCCGACGGCCAGGGAGTCCGCCTTGGCGGCCAGCCGCTCCACGTACTCGTCGTAGAGGGAGGCGTGCACCAGGTGGCGTCCGGTCGTCATGCAGATCTGGCCCTGGTGGAAGAACGAGCCCCAGGCGGCGGTGGAGATCACCGCGTCGAGGTCGGCGTCCTCCAGCACGATCATGGCCGAGTTGCCGCCCAGTTCCAGGTGGGCCCGCTTGAGGTGACGCCCGGCGGCCTCGCCGACGGCCCGTCCGGCGGCGGTGGAGCCGGTGAAGGAGATGACCGGCACGCGCGGGTCGGAGACCAGGGCCTGCCCGGCGTCCGGACCGCCGGGGAGCACGTGCAGCAGGTCCTGCGGGAGGCCCGCGGCGGCGAAGACCGCGGCGAGGGCCAGACCGCCGCAGACGGCGGTGCGCGGGTCCGGCTTCAGCAGGACCCCGTTGCCCAGGGCCAGGGCCGGGGCGACGGAGCGGATGGACAGGATCAGCGGGGCGTTGAAGGGCGAGATGACGCCCACCACACCGGCCGGGACACGGCGGGTGTACGACAGGCGCGGCGCCTCGCTGGGCAGGACCTGGCCGGCCGGGCGGGAGGCGAGCGCGGCGGCCTCGTAGCACTCCTGGGCGGCGACGTGCAGTTCGAAGTCGGCCTTGCCGGGGACGGACCCGGACTCGCGGACGATCCATTCGCGCAGTTCGGCGGCGTGCGCGGTGAACAGGTCGCCCGCCTTGCGGAGGACGGCGGCGCGGGCGAAGTGCGGGGCGCGTGCCCACTCGCGCTGGGCGGCGGCCGCGCGCCCTGCGGCGGCGCCGACGTCCTCGGGGGTGGCGAGGGCGAGGGTGCCGAGGGCCCCGCCGGTGGCGGGCTCGGTGACGGTGTACCCGGGCCCCGCCAGGGCGCGGGGCTGCCAGGTCCTGGGGTCGAGCAGCGGCATGACGGCTCTCCGATCGATCGGTCACCGGCGTGCGGGGTGGGTGGAACTCCCGCTGGAACGTGGCCGGTTCGGCGGTCACAGGGCGGGGCGCGGCGATCCGGGGCAGCCATGTGTGCAGCGCCCGCGTTCGCACGCGCCCCCGTTTTGTTGACGATGCAACATCCTAGTCATGCGCCGGGCGATGACCGGTGCCGCCCGTCCGCCGGACCACTCCGATTGTCCCGCGAGGAGCCGCCTTCCGGTCGGGTCAGCTCGAGTCGCGGTGCAGCAGCGTCGCGCCCAGCACCTTGTGCGTCTCGGGCTCGGTCATGGGCTTGCGTACGGCGCGGTCGACCAGTTCGGCGAGTTCACGGCCGGAGGGCAGTTCCAGGTGGACCGTGCTCAGCCGGGGCCGCAGCAGCCGGCCGAGCATCAGATCGTCGGCGCCGACCACGGCCGTCTCCTCCGGGATGCGGATGCCCTCGTCCTGCAGGGCCCGCATCAGCAGCATCGCGTACTCGTCGTTGTAGGTGAACACCGCGTCCAGGCCGAGGGTCCGCCAGCGGGCGGCGAGGCGGGCCGCGTCCTGTTCATCGTGGGCGAGGGGCAGTTCGGTCACCGTGGCGTCGGTGCCCCGCAGGGCGTGGCGCACCCCGTCGAGCCGGGGCGCGGAGAACGCCTCGAGGCCGGGTTCCTGCGGGACGACGACGCCGATCCGGCGGCGCCCGCGGTCGTAGAGGTGGGCGCCCGCGCTGTAGCCGACGACGTCGTGGTCCATGAGCAGGGCGTGCGCGCCCTCTATGGTCTCGGGGCCGAGGGTGACCACGGCCCGGGCGCCGGAGCGCTTGAGCACCGCCACTCCGTGCGGGCCGAGTCCGGAACCGGGCACCAGCACGGCCACGGGCCGCAGTTCGGCCCAGGCGCGGGCGGCGTCGTCGCCGTGCGGGCCGCCGGTGCCATGCTGCACCACCGTGTACTCCAGGGCGCCGAGCGCGACCTGGAGATCGGTGAGGAACCGGCTGTAGAGCGGGCCGACAGGGAAGGTCGGCGCGGGGATCAGGACCATACGGCTGTGCCCGGCGCGCAAGGAACGGGCCGCCGCGTGCGGCACGTACCCGAGTTCCTTCGCGGCCGCGTGGACCCGGCGGCGGGTGGGCTCGCTGATCCGTACGGCGCTGGTGTTGTTGAGGACGTAGGAGACGGTCGCGCGCGAGACGCCGGCCAGGCGGGCCACATCGGCGCTCGTGGGTACCGAGCGCATCGGTGCGGGGGACGGGGGCGCGGGCGTTTTCGGTATCTGCACCATGACGTACGGCATCTTGGCAGAAGCCCCAATGCGCCCTTCAAGCGGGGGAGTTGTGAGGAAGCCGTGAGCGTTCACGAGGGGCGGCGGGCGCCCCTAGCGGGTGGATTGCGTGCCCGTGAGCCGGTCGACCAGGTCGGTCCACGCCTCTTCGAGGCGGGTCAGGGGTATCCCGCACTGCTTGGTCAGGTGGTGGATCAGGGCCGGGTCGAGCTGGCCCATCAGGGTGTGGGACAGGAGTTCGCAGTCCGCTTCGGGGACCGCCTGCCGCAGAAGCATGGCCACGTGGTGGCGCAGCACCCGGCGGGCCGGGACGACGAAGCGGCGGTTCGCGCCCGGCTCGGCCGCGAGCTGCAGCTCCAGTTCGTCCACCGACCGGCGCAGCATCGCGCGACCGAACTCCCGCAGCCGCTCCACGGGCGGCGCGCCGGGTCCGAGCGGCGGCGGGCCGCTGAGGAAGGCGGCCTGGAACTTCTTCTCGGAGTGGTCGAGCAGGGCCGTCAGCAGGCCGGTGCGGTCGCCGAACCGGCGGAAGACCGTGCCTTTGCCGACGCAGGCCGCCGCGGCCACCGCCTCCATCGTGACGGCGTCCGCGCCGCGCTCCGCCACCAGCCGCCCGGCGGCCTCCAGCAGCCGGGCCCGGTTGCGCGCGGCGTCGGCCCGCAGGCACGGCTCGTCGACTTCCGGGGCGGTCTCGAGCTGGAGCAGCTCGGGACGGGCGACGGGCTCCTGGGGCGTCGGGAAGGGCGGCGGGGCGGTGGACATGAAGCCAGCGTAAAGCATCGGGAACAAAACTGGACCGCGGTCCGGTTAGGGTGCTAGAACAATAAACGGACCTCGGTCCGGATCGTAACGGCTGTGTTTCGCAGCAGTCTTTCTCTACCTGGGAGTCAGCATGTCTGTTCGCATCCTCGCGCTCGTCGGCAGCCTTCGCGCCGGGTCGCACAACCGCCAGCTCGCCGAGGCGGCCGTCAAGCTCGCCCCCGAGGGTGCCGAGGTGAACCTGTTCGAGGGCCTCGCCGAGATCCCCTTCTACAACGAGGACATCGACGTCGAGGGCAGCGTCCCGGCCGCCGCCGTGAAGCTGCGCGAGGCCGCCGAGGCGGCCGACGGTCTGATCCTGTTCACGCCCGAGTACAACGGCACCATCCCGGCCGTCCTGAAGAACGCCATCGACTGGCTGTCCCGCCCGTACGGCGCCGGTGCCCTCAGCGGCCTGCCGGTCGCCGTGGTCGGCACCGCCTTCGGCCAGTTCGGCGGTGTGTGGGCGCACGACGAGACCCGCAAGTCCGTGGGGATCGCCGGCGCCAAGGTGCTGGAGGACGTCAAGGTGTCCATCCCCGGCTCGCTGACCCGCTTCGCCGAGACGCACCCGGCCGACGACGCCGAGGTCGCCGCGCAGCTCACCGAGGTCATCACCCGTCTGCACGGCCAGGCCACGGAGACGGCCGCCGCCTGACCCGTCACGCGACCGGTGCGACCGGTGCCGAGGAGGGGCCGCAGCCATGGTCGGCTGCGGCCCCTCCGGCGTGTTCCCGACGGTGTCAGACCGCTTGGGGCAGCGGCTCGGTCCGGTGGATCGGGGTCCCCGAGCCGGTGAGTGGCAGACCCGTTCCGCCACGCCTGGCCGCGACGATCTCCGCCGCGATGGACACGGCGGTCTCCTCGGGCGTACGGGCGCCCAGGTCGAGTCCGATCGGCGACCGCAGCCGGGCCAGCTCGCGCTCGCCGACGCCCGCTTCCCGCAGGCGCCGGTTGCGGTCCTGGTGGGTGCGGCGGGAACCCATGGCGCCGACGTAGGCGACCGGCAGGCGCAGGGCCTCCGTCAGCAGGGGCACGTCGAACTTCGCGTCGTGGGTGAGCACGCACAGCACCGTGCGTCCGTCGGTCCGAGTCGCCCGCAGATAGCGGTGGGGCCAGTCCACGACGATCTCGTCGGCCTCGGGGAAGCGGGCCCGGGTCGCGAAGACGGGCCGGGCGTCGCACACGGTGACGTGATGGCCGAGGAGCTTGCCCGCCCGGACCAGGGCCGCCGCGAAGTCGATCGCGCCGAAGACGATCATGCGGGGCGGCGGCACGGCCGACTCCACGAGCAGGGTGATCCCGCCCGGGCAGTGCGAACCGTCCTCGGAAAGCTCGACCGTGCCCGTGCGGCCGCTGTCCAGCAGGGCACGGGCCTGGCTGATCGCCGTACGGTCCAGGTCCGGAGCGCCGCCGAGACCGCCTTCGTGCGAGCCGTCGGGGCGTACGAGCACCGACCGGCCGAGGAGGACGGCGGGCCCCCTGGCCACCCGGGCGAGAGCCACCGGCTCGCCTCGGGCGGCGGCCGACAGCGCGGCCGTCTCGTGTGTCTCGGAGGCGTCGTACGGGGTGACCATGACGTCGATGGTTCCGCCGCAGGTCAGACCGACGGCGAAGGCGTCCTCGTCGCTGTAGCCGAACCGCTCGACGAGCGTCTCGCCCTCCTGGAGGGCCTGGAGGCAGAGGTCGTACACGGCTCCCTCCACGCAGCCCCCGGAGACCGAGCCGATGGCGGTGCCGTCGGCGCAGACGGCCAGGGCGGCGCCGGGAGGGCGCGGGGCGCTGCCGCCGACGGCGACGACCGTGGCGACGGCGAACTCCCGGCCCTCCTCGATCCACTCCCGCAGCTGTCGGGCGAGGTCAAGCATCGCCGCCCGCCATCAGGACACGGTCGGGCCGGATCGGCAGGTCGCGGTGGCGTACGCCGGTCGCGTGCCACACGGCGTTGGCGACCGCCGCCGCGGCACCCACGATGCCGATCTCGCCGATGCCCTTGATGCCCACCGGGTCGTCCGGGTCGGGGTCGTCGATCCAGTCGGCCTCGATGGGGGGCACGTCGGCGTGCGCGGCGACGTGGTAGCCCGCGAGGTCGGCGCCGTAGAGGCCGCCGCTGGCCCGGTCCCGTACGGCTTCCTCGTGCAGGGCCATGGAGATGCCCCAGGTCATGCCGCCGACGAACTGGTTGCGGGCGGTGAGCGGGTTGACGATGCGGCCGGCCGCGAAGATGCCCAGCATGCGGCGGACGCGGACCTCGCCGGTGGCCGGATCGACGGCGACCTCGGCGAACTGCGCCCCGAAGGAGTGCCGCTCCTTCTGGGCGAGGGCGCCGATGGCCTCGCTCGTGTCGGACCGTACGGTGACGCCCTCCGGCGGGATGTCGGCGCCCGGAGCGAGGCTCTGGCGCAGTTCGTCGGCGGCAGCCGTGACGGCCCAGGCCCAGGAGCGGGTGCCCATCGAGCCGCCGGCGATCATCGCCGGGCCGAAGTCGCTGTTCCCGATGCGGACCCGGACGCGGTCCGTCGCCACTTCCAGGGCGTCGGCGGCGACCAGCGTGAGCGCGGTCCTGGCGCCGGTGCCGATGTCGGCTGCGTTGATCCGCACCGTGAAGGTGCCGTCCGCCTCCGCGGTGACGGCCGCCGTGGAGGGCATGGCCCCGGCGGGGAAGGAGGCGGCGGCGGTGCCCGTGCCGAGCAGCCAGCGGCCGTCGCGGCGCACCCCCGGCCGCCGGTCCCGGTCCGCCCAGCCGAACCGGCGGGCGCCCTCGCGGAAGCAGGCGATCAGGTTGCGGCTGCCGAACGGCAGGCCGGACACCGGGCCCACCTCGGGCTCGTTGCGTACGCGCAGCTCGATCGGGTCGAGGCCGCACCGCTCGGCGAGTTCGTCGAGCGCCGACTCCAGCGCGAACGAGCCCGGAGCCTCGCCGGGGGCGCGCATCCAGGTCGGGGTCGGTACGTCGAGCCGGACGATCCGGCTGGCCGTGTGGTGGGCGTCCGCCGCGTACATCGACCGGCCCGCCGCGGCGCTCGGCTCGACGAACTCGTGCACGGCCGAGGTGAGGTTCAGGGACCGGTGCTCCAGCGCGCGCAGCCGCCCGTCCGCGTCGGCACCGAGCCTGACCCGCTGGGCCGTGGGGCTGCGGTATCCGGCGAGCGAGAACATCTGCCGGCGGGTCATGACGACCCTCACCGGGCGCTGCAGAACGGTCGCGGCCATCACCGCGCCCACCTGGTGGGCGCGCACGCCTTTGCTGCCGAAGCCGCCGCCGACATGCTCGGAGCGCACCCGCACGGAGGCCGGGTCGAGGGAGAACAGGCTGGCGAGTTCGCCGGCGACCCAGGTGGTGCCCTGGTTGGAGTCGACGACCTCGAGCCGGCCGCCCTCCCACCGGGCCGTCGCCGCGTGCGGCTCCATCGGGTTGTGGTGTTCCTCCGGAGTGGTGTACTCCGCGTCCAGCACGACGGCGGACGCCGCGAGCTCGGCCTCCAGATCGCCCTTCTCGACCACGCCCGGCATATGGCCGTCGAGCGCGTACGCCTCGGCCTCCCTCTCGGCGCCGAACGCGACGTCGTGCGGCTCCTGTTCGTAGTCGACCTGGAGCGACTCGGCGGCCTCCCGGGCCTGCTCGGACGTCTCGGCGACGACCAGCGCCACCGGCCAGCCCAGGTGGGCGACCCGGTCGTGCTGGAAGAGGGCGATGCTCGGGTCCGGGGACATGCCCATCAGTCCGGCGTAGTCGGTGTCGACACGCGGGGCGTTCTGGTGGTGGAGGACGGCGAGGACCCCGGGCATCGCGAGCACGGCCTCGGTGTCCAGGGCGCGGACGCGGCCGCGGGCGACGGTGGACAGCACCAGCCAGCCGTGGGCGAGATCGGCGAAGGGGATCTCACCGGCGTAGCGAGCCGCTCCGGTGACCTTGTCGCGGCCTTCCACACGGGCGTGCGCGGAGCCGACGGAGCCCCTGGTGGCGGTGGTCATCGGGTGGCCTCCTCGACGAGTTCGCTCAGCACGGCGACGACGAGGTTGCGCATCAGGGTCACCTTGTATCCGTTGTGGGGCAGGGGCCTCGCGGCGGCCAGTTCCAGCTCCGCGGCAGCCGCGAAGGTCTCGGCGTCGGCGGGTGCGCCGAGCAGGACGCCCTCGGCGGCGCGGGCCCGCCAGGGGCGGGAGGCGACGGCCCCGAAGGCCAGGCGCACGTCGTGCACGACGCCGTCCCGGACGTCGAGCGCGGCGGCGATCGAGCCGATGGCGAAGGCGTAGGAGGCGCGCTCGCGGACCTTGCGGTAGCGGGAGTGGGCGGCGACCGGGGCGGGCGGCAGGGTGACGCCGGTGATCAGCGCGCCCGGCGGCAGGGCGGTCTCCAGATGCGGGGTCTCCCCCACCGGCAGGTAGAAGTCGGCGAGCGGCACCTCCCCCGGCCCGTCCGCCGTCTCGTACGACACGGTCGCGTCGAAGGCGGCCAGGGCCACGCCCATGTCGGAGGGATGGGTGGCCACGCAGTGGTCGGAGGCGCCGAGGACGGCGTGGTTGTGGTGCTCGCCCTCGATCGCGGGGCAGCCGCTGCCCGGGCTGCGCTTGTTGCAGGGGGCGGTGACGTCGGTGAAGTAGCCGCAGCGGGTGCGCTGGAGCAGATTGCCGCCGACGGTGGCCATGTTGCGCAGCTGCCCGGAGGCGCCGGCCAGTACGGCCTGCGCCAACGCCGGGTAGCGGCGCCGGACTTCGGGGTGCGCCGCGAGGTCGCTGTTGGTGACGGTGGCCCCGATACGCAGTCCGCCGTCCTCGGTGGGCTCGACGCGGTTCAGGGGCAGTTCGCGTACGTCGACGAGGAGGGCGGGCCGCTCGACGCCGGTCTTCATCAGGTCGACCAGGTTGGTGCCGCCGCCCAGGAAGCGGGCTTCCCGGTCGCCTTCGAGCAGCGCCACGGCGCCGGAGACGTCGTACGCCCGCTGGTAGCCGAACTCCCTCATACCGCCGCTCCCTTGGACTCCGCGGCGCGGGCCACGGCCTGGACGATCGACACATACGCGCCGCAGCGGCACAGGTTGCCGCTCATGCGCTCCCGTATCTCCTCCGGCGTCAGGGGTGGTGGTCCCGCCTCGGGCCGTACGTCGCCGGTGGCCGCGCTCGGCCAGCCCGCCGCGTGCTCCTCGATCATCGCGATGGCCGAACAGATCTGTCCCGGCGTGCAGTAGCCGCACTGGTAGCCGTCCAGTTCGAGGAACGCCTGCTGCACCGGGTGCAGCCGGTCGCCCTCGGCCACGCCTTCGATGGTGGTGATCTCGCGCCCTTCGGCCGCCACGGCCAGTTGCAGACAGGCGACGCTGCGGCGGCCGTCGACCAGGACGGTGCACGCGCCGCACTGCCCCTGATCACAGCCTTTTTTCGTGCCGGTCATATCGAGCCGTTCACGCAGGGCGTCGAGCAGCGTGGTGCGGTGGTCGACGGTCAGCGTGTACTTCTCGCCGTTGACGGACAGGGTGAGGTCGCTGGACGTCGATGGGGGCATGGAAGCCTTCTCTCTCAGTGTCGCGAGGCCAGGAGGCACAGGAGGCAGGGGCGCGGGCTGTCCGCGCGGACGGCACACCGATACGATGGAGCAAGCGGACAGTTGTCCGTTACCCGAAAACGTAACGGACAACTGTCCGCTTAACAAGGGCCGGGTTTCGGCCATGGGATCGCGAGGAGGGCGAGTGCGGCAGAAGAAGGACGCTCCCCTGCGCTCGGACGCGCAGCGCAATCGCGAGCGCATCCTGGAAGTGGCGCTGGCCGAATTGACGCGGTCGGCGGACGCGCCGCTGAGTTCGATCGCCAAGAAGGCCTGCGTCGGGCAGGGGACCTTCTACCGCCACTTCCCCAGCCGTGAGGCACTCGTCCTGGAGATCTACCGCCACGAGATGCGGCAGGTCGCCGACAGCGCCGCGCCCCTGCTGGAGAGCCGGGAACCCGACCGGGCGCTGCGCGAGTGGATGGACCGGCTCGCGCGGTTCGCCATGACCAAGGCGGGCCTGGCCGACGCCATCCGCCAGGCCACGAGCGCACCGGGGCAGCCCGCGAAGCCGGGACACACCCCGGTGACGGAGGCCGCCGAACTGCTGCTGCGGGCCGCCGAGGAGGCCGGCACCATCCGCCCGGGGATCACCGCGGACGATCTCTTCCTCACGATCGGCGGCCTCTGGACGATCGACCCCCACACCGACTGGCAACCGCGCGCCGCCCGGCTGCTGGACTTCGTCATGGACGGGCTGCGGGTGGGGGCGCCGGGGCGCTGAGGCCTCCCCCGGACGGCGATACCGCGAACGGGTCAGGCAACCGCCGTAGGGGCCAGTTCGCGCAGCTCCCTGAGGGCCGCCGCGACCGCCGGGCGGGCGTGGCCGCCGCCGCGGGTGCAGGTCAGGAGCTTGCGGTGGGGGTTGCCTGTGCAGCGGACCCGGGTGATCGGCAGGTGCGGGGTCAGGTGGGCCAGGCGTGGGACGAGGGCGACGCCGAGCCGGTGGGCGACGAGGTGGGCGGTGACGTTCCAGTCCAGGGCGTGGTGGACGACGTCGGGCGTGAACCCCGCCGCGCCGCAGGCGGACAGCACGTGCGGACGGCAGGGGCTCTCCTCCACCGGCGCGATCCACGCCTCGCGCGCCGCCTCGGCGAGATCGACCCGGGCCCGCCCCGCGAGCCGGTGCCCTTCGGGGACGACCAGGTCGAACGGGTCGTCCAGCAGCGGCTGCTGGTCGAACCGCGTGTCGCTCAGCGGCGGGTTGAGCGGGGTGGCCTCGACGATCGCCAGTTCGCACTCCCCCTCGAAGAGCAGATCGAAGCTCTCGGGGACACCCGCCTCGGTGATCCGTACGGACAGCCGCGGATGCCGCTCGCCCAGCCGGGCCGCCATCGGGGCCAGCAGCACCGAGATCGCGACGGGGAATCCGGTCACGCGCAGCAACCCGGAGGGCGCTCCGTGATCGGCCCGTAGGTCGAGTTCGGCCAGGTCCCAGCGGGCCTGGATGGCGTCGGCGTGCGCCAGGAGGCTCTCGGCGGCCGGGGTGAGGCGCACTCCGCGCCCCTGGGGCTCCAGCAGTTCGACGTCCAGATCGCGGGCGAGCTGCCGGATCTGCTGGGAGGCGGCGGACGGGGTGAAGTGCAGGGCCCGGGCGGCCGCGGTGACCGTGCCGTAGTGGGAGACAGCCCTGAGGACGTGCAGCCTGCGCAGGTCAATCATGTAGTCCAAGCTTCACAATGCGGTCCACAAAGTCAACCTGGACGTGTACGGAGATCTCGACGCACCCTGGCTGTGTCGCGACGGTCAACCAGCCACGACGTACGAGGAGTCAGCCATGACCAGCACCCACGCCACCGCCTGCCCGCACTGCGGCTGGCCGGACGGGGGCGAGCCGTTCCAGGTGCTGTCCCGGCACACCACCGCCACGGGCCGCACGGAGTGGACGCGCTGCGGCTGCGGCTCGCTGCAGGTCCGGGTCGTCGACGCCCGCGGGACCCGCGTCGTCTCCCGCAGCGGACCGGCCTCCGGCTCCGCTCCGGCGCGGTCGGACACGGCGAGCCGCTGAGCGCTCGGGCTCCGCCGGATCTGCGGGCTCACCGCGTACGGGAATCGCGTACATGACCTGCGCGTATGTTGGTGGCGCCGTCGGTTGATGGTTGAAGCTCAAGGGGTGCGTGCCGGTCGCCGCGTCCGCGGCGGCCGCCCTCACCCGTCATTCGGGCGCCACCCGCCGTACGGCGGGCAGGTTCCGCCGCTCGGCGGCGCCCGGGGCCGGGGCGGTGGGGACGAACATGGCAGCACGAGCCGCCGTGACCTCGCGTGAGGAGACGCCATGACGCATGTGCCGCCGCCCTTCGATCCCGAACTCGCCGGTGCCCTGGAGCTGATCAAGGACATGATCAGCCCGGGGCTGACGCCGGACCAGATCGCCGAGGTGCGTCAGGGCCCGGGCATCGAGCTGCTGGCCGAGCTGGACCTGACCATGGGCGGGACGTTCGTGGTGGAGGACCGGCAGGTGCCCGGTCCGCAGGGCGAGCCCGACATCTCGCTGCTGATCTGCCGCCCGGCCCTTCCGGCGGCAGCCGGGGCGCGGCCCGTCATCTACCACGTGCACGGCGGCGGCATGGTGATCGGGAACAACCGGGTCGGGGTCGACGTCCCGCTGGCATGGGCGCGGGCGCTGGACGCGGTCGTGGTGTCCGTGGAGTACCGGCTGGCGCCTGAGCATCCGCATCCCGCGCCGGTCGAGGACGTGTACGCCGGGCTGCTGTGGACGGCCGAGCATGCCGCCGAGCTGGGCGCCGACCCCGAGCGGATCGTCGTCGCGGGGGCGAGTGCGGGCGGCGGGCTGTGCGCGGCCCTCGCCCTGCTCACCCGGGACCGCAAGGGGCCACGGCTGATCGGGCAGGTCCTGATGTGCCCGATGCTCGACGACCGCAACGACACGCCGTCCACGTACCAGATGGCGGGCCTCGGAGTGTGGGACCGCACCGCCAACGAGACCGGCTGGAGCGCGCTGCTGGGCTCGCGGCGCGGCGGGCCCGACGTACCGGCGTACGCGGCGCCGGCCCGGGCCGAGGATCTGACCGGGTTGCCCCCGGCCTTCCTTGACGTCGGCTCGGCGGAGACCTTCCGCGACGAGGTCGTCGCCTACGCCTCGCGCATCTGGCAGGCCGGTGGCGTGGCCGAACTCCACGTCTGGCCGGGTGGCTTCCACGGCTTCGACGGTTTCGCACCGCAGGCCGCGCTGTCCCAGTCGGCCAGGGCGGCGCACGTGGACTGGCTGCGGAGGCTTCTGAACGGGTGACGGCGGGCTTCTCTCCTGACCTGGCAGCCGCATGGCGCACCATAGGCCCATGAAAGAGCTGGCCGGACGCCTGACCGCGCTCGACCCGGATGCCGGTGCGGCGGTCCGGGTCATCGCCTACTTCGACCGCCTCGCCGAGTCCCGGGCCGGTGTCGAGGCACTCGTACGCGGCGCCGCCGTGCTGTCCGGCTGTCCGGCCCGGCTGGTGGACCCCGAGCGCCGCGTCCATGTCCGCGTACAGCCCGACGGCGCCCGCCAGGACACCGAGACGCCACCGGACCCCACCTGGCCCTCGGCCCGACTGAGCCCGAACGGACCGGCATTGCTGTGGCTGGAGCGGGGCGGGGGCGCTTCGGAGGGGGCGGCCGGGTCCGGGTCCGGCGTGGCCATCACAGAGCAGGATGGGGCGACGCCAAGCCGGGCCGATGAGGAGCAGGGCGGGGCAGAACCCGGTGGGGTCGTCGCGGAGGACGCCGGGGCCGCACCCGACCGGGTCGACGCGGAGCAGGAGGAGGCCGCACCCGGCCGGGTCATCGCAATGCCCACCGCGGCCGGACCCGGCATGGCCACCGCCGGGCATGGCGGGGCCACGCCAAGCCGGGTCGCCTCCCAGCAGGCCGAAGCAGCACCTGGCCGGGTCACCACCAAGCAGCCCGGGCCAGCACCCAGCCAGGTCGTCGCAGCGCGAGCCGGAACCCAACCCGGCGCGGCCGACTCGGAACCCGCCGCGCACTCCCTCAGCGTCGTCGACGCCGTGATACTCGAACGTGCCGCCGCTGCCCTGCGGCTCGTTCTCGACCGGACGCGCGGTCGGGCCCCGGCCGATGATCCGGCGCTGGTGGAGACGCTCCTCGATGCCACGGCCCCAGAGCAGGCCCGCCTGTACGCCGCGCGTCGCCTCGGTCTGGATCTCACGGCACCGGCGCGGGTTCTCGCCCCGCTGGGCGACCGACCCCGGGTCGTACCCGCCGGGGCGGGGGTCGCGGGGGTCGCGGGGTCCCGCCCGGCTCCTCCGGAGGCCCGACTCGGGGTCGGCCCCGCCGTGCCGGTGCTCGACCTGCCCCGCTCCTGGACGGCGGCCCGTACCGCCCTGCGCTTCACCGCCGAGGGCACCCCGCAGGACCCCGGACCACGGGTCGTGCACGCCGATGAGCTGGGCGGGATCGCCCTGCTCGCCGATCTCGTCGTACCGGGCGCCGAGCCGCCGCCCGACGTCCGTGCCCTGGAGGCGGCCGCGGCGACCACGCCCTGGCTGTCGGCCACCCTGCACGCGGTGGCGTCCACGACGAGCCTGCGGGCGGCCGCCGCCGGGATCAACGTCCACCACTCCACCCTCCAGGACCGGCTGACCCACGCGGAGCACCTGCTCGGCTGGCCGCTGCGCACCCCACAGGGCCGACTCCGGCTCCAACTGGCCCTGGCCATGCGGCACCTGGCCCGTCCGTAGCCGACCGGCCGCGTGCGGCGAGGACCCCGTTGTGATACGGCCCGTCGTGATCCAGATCGCGCCCTCGGCCCGTGCCACGGCCCGCCGCCCGGGAGAGACTGTCCGGGCGCCGTCCGTACGAGGTTCAGGAGCATGAGGCATGAGCGTGCAGCGCTATCCCCTGTCCGGGGTCACGGTGGTCAGTGTGGAGCAGGCCGTGGCCGCGCCGTACGCCACCCGGCAGCTCGCCGATCTCGGTGCGCGTGTGATCAAGGTGGAGCGGCCGGGCGGCGGCGACTTCGCCCGCCGTTACGACACGACCGTGCACGGCCACTCCAGCTATTTCGTGTGGCTCAACCGCTCCAAGGAGTCCCTCACGCTGGACCTCAAGGCCCCGCGCGGCCGTGAGATCCTGCACGACCTCCTCGACGGCGCCGATGTCTTCGTGCAGAACCTCGCCCCAGGCGCCGCCGCCCGGCTCGGCCTGGACGCGGAGACCGTCATGAGCCACCGCCCCGGCCTGATCCCCTGCACGATCTCGGGCTACGGCACGACAGGACCCTGGGCCGACCGCAAGGCCTACGACCTGCTCGTGCAGTGCCAGACCGGGCTGGTGTCCCTGACGGGAACCCCGGAGGGGACGGCGCGGACCGGGATCTCCGTGGCCGACATCGCCGCCGGGATGTACGCCTACAGCGGCGTCCTCACCGCCCTGTACACCCGCGCCACCACCGGCGAGGCCCACCCCGTGGAGGTGTCCCTGTTCGAGGCGCTCGCGGAGTGGATGGGCCAGCCCGCCTACTACACCCGGCACGGCGGCATCCAGCCCCCGCGGCTCGGCACCCAGCACGCCACCATCGCGCCGTACGGGACGTACCCGGCCGCCGACGGCAAGGAGGTGCTGTTCTCCATCCAGAACGAGCGGGAATGGGCGGCCCTGTGCGCGGAGTTCCTCGGCCGGCCGGAGCTGGTCGACGATCCGCGCTTCGCCACCGCCTCCGACCGCGTCGCCCACCGCGAGGAGCTCAACACCGTCGTCGCCGGCCGTATCGCCCGCTCCGGCTCCGACGAGATCCTCAAGGACCTGGAGCGCATCGGCATCGCCTGCGCCGGGGTCAACGACGTCGCCGCGTTCCTGGACCACCCGGTGCTGGCCGGCCGCGGCCGCTGGACCGAGGTCGCGGTGCCGGGCGCCACCGTCGAGGCCCTGCTTCCACCGGCCGACCTCGCGGGCGTGCCCGCGCGCATGGACCCCGTACCGGCGGTCGGCGAGCACACCGGGGCGATCCTCACCGAACTGGGCCGCACCGACGAGGAGGTGGCGGCACTGCGCGCGGACGGGGTCGTCTGACACACGCCCCGGGCGGGGCCTATCGGGAGTCGGCCGCGCGCTCCTCCGCCTCCTCGGCCTCCTGCTTCTTCGAGGCCCGCAGGCTGGTGATCGTCGTGACCGTCAGGACCAGCAGGATGAACCCGAGCGAGAAGGGGATGCTGATCTCGGGGACGTGCACGCCCGACTCGTGCAGCGCGTGCAGCACCAGCTTCACGCCGATGAAGCCCAGGATGATCGACAGGCCGTAGGAGAGGTGGACCAGCTTCTTCAGCAGGCCGCCGATCAGGAAGTAGAGCTGGCGCAGGCCCATCAGGGCGAAGGCATTCGCGGTGAACACGATGTACGGGTCCTGGGTGAGGCCGTAGATCGCGGGGATGGAGTCGAGGGCGAACAGCACGTCGGTGGAGCCGATCGCGAGCATCACGACCAGCATCGGGGTCATGATCCGCTTGCCGTTCTCGGTGATGAACAGCTTCGTGCCGTGGTAGCGGTCGGCCACGCCGAAGCGCTCCTCCGCCATCTTCAGCAGCTTGTTCTCCTGGTACTCCTCCTCGTGCTGGTCCTTGCGCGCGTCCTGGACCAGCTTCCACGCGGTCCAGATCAGGAAGGCGCCGAAGATGTAGAACACCCAGGAGAAGGCGGAGATGATCGCCGCGCCGGCCGCGATGAAGATCGCTCGCAGCACCAGGGCCATCAGCACGCCGACCATCAGCACCCGCTGCTGGTACTGCGAGGGCACCGCGAACTTCCCCATGATCAGGACGAACACGAAGAGGTTGTCCACGCTCAGCGACTTCTCGGTGATGTACCCGGCGAAGAACTCACCGGTGGGCCCGCTCCCACCGAAGTACCAGAGCCCCAGACCGAACAGCACGGCCAGGACGATCCACACCACCGTCCATGTCCCGGCTTCCTTGATGGACACGTCGTGGGGCTTGCGGCCGACGAAGAAGTCGACGGCGACGAGCACGCACAGGGCTGCCACCGTCAGCAGCCACACGGACAGCGAGACGTTCACTTGTTACTCCTGGTGCAGGTGTGGGGATGGCACATAGTTGTCTGTCTTGGCCGATTTCCGCCAGTCCTGCAAGGTGAACAAATGGTCACAGCTGCACGTGGAGCGCCTCCAGGACGTCGTGATCCGTCAGTTGGTCGAAGTTCTCGTACCAGAGGCCCACGGCCATGAACGCGGCCGGCTGGTGGAGGCAGAGCACCTCGTCGGCCTCGGCGCGCATCAGCTCCGCCGCCTCCGGCGAGCACACCGGCGCGGCCAGCACCACCCGTGCGGGCTCCTGACGGCGTACGGAGCGCAGGGCGGCGCGGGCCGTGGAACCGGTCGCCAGGCCGTCGTCGACGACGATCACCGTCCGTCCGCGCAGGTCGGGCGCGGGGCGGCCCTGCCGGTACAGCCGCTCGCGGCGGCGCAGTTCCGCGCGCTCCCGCTCGATGACGGGGGCGAGGTCGGCCACGCCGAGGCCCAGATGACGCAGGGCTTCCTCGTCGAGGAGCGGCACCTCGTCCCCGGCCATCGCGCCGACGCCGTACTCCTCCTGGTAGGGCGCCCCGATCTTCCGTACGACGAGCACGTCGAGCGGGGCGTCCAGCGCCGCCGCGACCTCGCTCGCCACGGCGACGCCGCCGCGGGGCAGGGCGAGGACGAGCGGACGGGGCAGCGCGCCCGCGTCCTGCCGGGCGCGCAGCTTCTCGGCCAGTTCCCGGCCTGCCTGCCGGCGATCGCGGAACCGCATGACGGTCACCTCTGCTTCCCGCACGGAGAGGGCCCCGGCCGGCCCGGGCTCCGCGTACCCCCTGCCCGGCGGACGACGCACCGGCGGCCGGTTCCGGGCGGTGTCAGCCCGCCGTGGTGCTCAGCCGTTCGTCGCACCACTGCCGGGCGGCCTCGGTGACGCGGTCCAGCGTGCCGGGCTCCTCGAACAGATGGGTGGCGCCGGGCACCACGTGGAGGGTGTGCGGGGCGTGCAGCCGCCGGGCCGCTTCCTCGTTGAGGCGCAGCACGTGCTGGTCCCTGCCTCCCACGATGAGCAGCACCGGGGCCCGTACGGCGTCCAGGGCGTCGCCCGCCAGGTCGGGCCGGCCACCGCGCGAGACGACCGCCGTCACCCGGCCGGGCCGTTCGGCGGCGGCGACCAGGGCCGCGCCCGCGCCGGTGCTGGCGCCGAACAGGACGACGGGCAGGCTCTGGGTGGCGTACCACTGCTCCAGCCAGTCGACGGCGGCCACCAGCCGGCGTCCCAGCAGGGGGATGTCGAAGCGGAGTTCGGCAGTGCGCAGGTCCCGCCGTTCCTCCTCCTCGGTGAGCAGGTCGATCAGCAGGGTGCCGAGTCCGGCGGTGCGCAGGCCGGCGGCGACCTCTCGGTTGCGGGGGCTGTGCCGGGAGCTGCCGCTGCCGTGCGCGAACAGCACGACCGCGCGGGCGTCCGGCGGCAGGTCCAGATCACCGGTGAGCGCGGCGCCGCCCGCGGGCACGGTGACGGTCTGGGTGATCATCGGAGGCCTCCTCTCCCCGGTCCACTGGCGGGTTCCGCCGTCCGCCTACCCACGCGGCGACGGACGTCCCGCGTGTGGCGTGGCGCGATCTGTGGGATGCGTGTCGTTGACGCCATGACCCGGGCGGACGGAGCGTGGAAGGGTGACTGCGCGAGTGACTCCACGTCGTATCGTCTTCGTCGTTTTCGACGGCTTCCAGCCGCTCGATCTCACCGGCCCGCACGAGGTGTTCCACAGTGCGGGCGACTACGTCTGCGAGATCGTGGCGACCCGGGCCGGACCGGTCAGGTCGGTCAGCGGGCTGCTCGTGCACGCAGTGCACGGCGTGGCGGACCTGGACCCGGCCGGGACGGACACCCTGGTGGTGGTCGGCGGCCGGGGTGTCGACCACGCCCGGGAGGACGCGGCGCTGGTCGCCTGGATCGCCGCCGCCGCGGCCGGTGCCCGACGGGTCGCCTCGGTGTGCAGCGGGGTGTTCCTGCTGGCGGCGGCGGGGCTGCTGGACGGGCGGCGGGTCACCACGCACTGGGCCCGGGAGGAGCAGCTGGCCCGGGAGCATCCCGAGGCGCGGGTGGACTGCGACCCGATCTTCGTCCGGGACGGGCGGGTGTGGACCTCGGCCGGGGTGACCTCGGGCATGGATCTGGCGCTCGCCCTGGTGGAGGACGACCTGGGCCGGGACGTCGCGCACGCGGTGGCCCGCCGGCTGGTGCTGTTCCTGCGCCGTCCGGGCGGCCAGTCGCAGTTCAGCGTGGCGCTCTGGTCGCGGCAGCCGGCGACGGACCCGGTGCGGGCCGCCGTCGGCGCGATCCACGCCGATCCGGGGGCCCGCCACGACATCGCCGCCCTCGCGACCCACGCCGGGCTGAGCCCGCGTCACCTCCAGCGCCGCTTCACCGCCGAACTGGGCGTGCCACCCGCCGCGTATGTCGAGCGGGTGCGTGTCGAGGCCGCCCGGCGCGCGCTGACCGAGGGGGACGAACCGGTCGAGGCGATCGCCCGCCACTGCGGCTTCGCCACGGCGGAGACCCTGCGCCGCACGTTCCACCGCCGGCTCGGCGTCGCGCCGTCGGACTATCGCGCCCGGTTCCGCTCCACCACGGGCCTCACCGGCGTCCACGACTCCTCAGAAGAAGACGCCTCAGAAGAAGGAGAAAACGTATGACGACCTACGGACTGCTGGTCTTCGAGGAAGCCGAGGAGCTCGACTTCGTGGGGCCCTGGGAGGTCTTCACCGTCTCCGCCCGGCTGCGCGACGGCGCCGACACGGCCGTGCTCGTCTCCGAGCATCCCGGCCCGGTGCGCTGCAACAAGGGCCTGCGCGTGCTGCCCGACCACACCCTGGACGACCATCCGCCCCTGGACGTGCTGCATGTGCCGGGCGGGCGAGGCGCGCGTGAGGTCCAGCTCCACAACCCGGTGCTCACCGACTGGATCGGAAGGACGGCTCAGCGGGCCTCCTGGGTGCACGGCGTGTGCACCGGCACCTTCCTGCTGCACGCGGCCGGTCCCGCGCGCGGTCGCCGGGTGGCCACGCATTGGGGTCAGGAGGACGCCCTGGAGGCGCGGGGCGATGTGACGGTCGTCCGGGACGTCCGCTACGTCGTGGACGGCAACCTGGTCACCAGCCAGGGCGTCTCGGCCGGCATCGACAGCGCGCTGTGGCTCGTCGGCCGGCTGCACGGGCGGGATCACGCGCGGGCCGTGCGCCGCTACATCCAGTACGACCCGGCTCCGCCGTACCTCGCGGACGAGCCCCTCTGACGGCTGCGGCGACCGGCGCTGCATGGGTGGGCCGCTGTCGGGCAAGCGCAGTTCATGGGCGGTGACACGGGCGACGGCGGGCAGGGACGGCAGCCGGGCGAGTGCGGGCACCGGACGGTGCCGCATCCAGGTGACGTCCGGATCGAGGCGTGGGCGGCGTGCCGGGAGCACTGTCTGGCGGAAGCCGTCCTGGCGTTGGTGGAGTGTTTCGCGGACGTCTCCGGGGTGCGGGCCACCGCCGTGGACCGGGTGCGGCTGGCCGAGGCCAGCGACGACGATCTGCTGGCCACGCTGCTGGACGAGGTCATCTTCCGGTGGGAGGAGTACGGCCAGGTGCCCGTGGACGTGGAGGCGGACGAGGCCGACGGCGGCCTGGACGTGCGACTGGCGGTCATCGGGCTCGCGGACGTGGCGATCACCGGTTCGGTCCCGACGGCGGTGGCGTGGGAGGAACTGCGGATCGGGCCGGATCCGTACGGGTGGTCGTGTGCGGTGAGGGTCGACGCCTGAGACCCGCAAGGCCTGAGCGTCCTGGATGGCCGCGCGGTGGTCCTACCGTGGAGGTGTGGGCGGCGGCATCGTGACGCTGTTCCTGTGCGGTGACGTGATGCTCGGGCGCGGCGTGGACCAGATCCTGGCGCATCCCTGCGATCCGGCACTGCGGGAGGCGTACGTCGATGACGCGCGCGCCTACGTCCGGCTGACGGAGTCGGCGCACGGCCCGGTGCCCGTTCCCGTCCCGCCCTCCTGGCCGTGGGGCGAGGCGCTGCGCGTGCTGGACGAGTCGGCGCCGGACGCCCGGATCGTGAATCTGGAGACGTCGGTGACGAGCGGCGACACGTTCGCGCCGGACAAGGAGATCCACTACCGGATGCACCCGGCCAACCTGCCGGCCCTGGCCGTGGCCCGGCCCGATGTGACCGTCCTCGCCAACAACCACGTCCTGGACTTCGGCCGCCCCGGCCTGCTGGAGACGCTGGACGCGCTGGCCCGGGCCGGTCTGCGGACGGCGGGTGCGGGGCGCGTCGCCGCAGCGGCGTACGCACCCGCCGCGGTCCCTCTCCCCGGCGGCCGCCGCCTGCTGGTGTTCGCCCTCGGGGCGCGCTCCAGCGGGATCCCGTCCGGCTGGGCGGCGACGGGAGAGCTGCCGGGGGTCGCGTACGTGCCGGCGCTCTCGCCGACCGCGGCCGACGCCGTGGTGCGGCACGTCCGGCGGGTCGTACGGCCCGGTGATCTCACCGTCGTGTCCGTGCACTGGGGCTCGAACTGGGGCTTCCGCGTCCCCCGCGAGCAGGTCCGTTTCGCGCGCGCCCTGGTGGACGGCGGTGTCGACGTCGTCCACGGCCATTCCTCGCACCACCCCCGCCCGCTGGAGGTGTACCGGGACCGGCTGATCCTCTACGGCTGCGGCGACTTCGTCGACGACTACGAGGGGATCTCCGGCTACGAGGAGTACCGCGACGATCTGCGGCTCGCGTTCCTCGTCTCGGTCGAGGGGGACAGCGGACGGCTGGCCGGGCTGCGCATGGTGCCGTTGCGGGCGCGGCGGATGCGGCTGGAGCCGGCGTCCGGGGCGGACCGTGCCTGGCTGCGGGCGACGCTCGACCGGATCAGCGGCGGGGTGGGTGTGACGCCGGCACCCGACGGATCGCTGGCGCTGGCGGGCGGATGAACCGGGGCCGCTCAGCCGGCCCGGCGATCGGTCCCGCCGCCCCGCGCCCGCGCCGCATGTCCGGGTCCCGTAGGGGTACTCCGGGCCACATGACCGGCATCGAACTCAGCAGCAACGCGTTCAACGACCATTCCTTCCTCGCGCGCCGGTACTCCTACGAGGGACCGAACGTCTCCCCGCCGCTCGCCTGGAGCGGCGTACCGGACGACGCGGCGGAGCTGCTCCTGCTCTGCGAGGACCCCGACGCCCCGTCGGGCACCTTCGCGCACTGGGTCGTGGTCGGCATCGACCCGCACAGCGCCGGCGTCGAGGCCGGGCACTGTCCGCCGGGCGGCACGGAGCTTGTCAACAGCTACGGGCAGCAGGGCTGGGGCGGGCCGCATCCCCCGCCGGGTGACGACGCCCATCACTACTTCTTCCGGCTCTACGCCCTGTCCGAACCGTGCGTCCTGCCCGACGCGCCCGGAGCGGACCAGGTGCACGAGGAGGTCGAGCGGCGCCGGCTGGCGGACGGGACGCTGGTGGGGCTGTACCAGCGCTGACGCGGAGGCCAGGCTCCATCCGCACGGCCGAGGCACAACGGTTGGTTGTGGCTCGGGTACCGGATGGTTGTTTGCTGGCCGCGTCCGGCCCTCGCTTGGATGGCTCCCGGACAACACCAGGTTGTCCGTGGGAGCCGGGGGTGTGCGCCGGGCATGGCGGGCAGACGATCGCTGGGGCGGCGGTTCGGGTGGCTGTGGAGTGCGTACGCGGTCAGCACGGCCGGTACCTGGCTCGCGTTCGACGCGTTCGCCCTGATCGCGGTCCTCGTGCTGCACGCCGGGGCGGCGCAGGTGGCGCTGCTGGCCGCGGTGGGACCGGCGGTCGGCGCGGTGGTGTCGGTGCCGCTCGGGCCGTGGGCGGAGGTACGCCGCAAACGGCCGGTGATGATCGCGACCGACCTGGTCCGGTGCGCGGTGCTGCTGAGCATCCCCGTGGCGTTCGCGCTGGACCGGCTGAGCTTCGGTCAGTTGCTGCTGGTGTCGGTGGCCGTCGCGGCGTCCGACATCACCTTCAACGCGGCGGCCGGGGCGTTCCTGAAGGACTTGGTGCCCCCGGGGGACCTGCTCGTCGCGAACGGGCGGTTCGAGGCGACGAACTGGACCGCGAGCATGGTCGGGCCGCCGCTGGGCGGGGCCGCGATCGGGCTGTTCGGGCCGGTGACGAGCGTGGTGGCGAACGCGGTGAGCTACCTGCTCTCGGCGTGCGGGATCGGGGCGATCGGCGGCGGCGAGAAACCTCCTGTCCGGTCCCTGTCCGCCGCGGCCCGGCCCCGGGCGGGCGACCTGCTCGACGGCTGGCGGTACATCCTGGCCGATCCGGGCCTGCGCCCGCTGTTCTTCCACACGGTCCTGTTCAACGCCCTGGTCCTGGCGGCCTCGCCACCGCTCCTGGTCCTGATGGTCGACGACCTGCGCTTCGCCCCCTGGCAGTACGCCCTCGCCTTCTCGGTGCCCTGTACCGGCGGCCTGCTCGGCTCCCGGCTGGCGCCACGGCTCGTCGCCCGGTTCGGCCGGCACCGGGTGCTGTTCACGGCCGGGGTGCTGCGGGCGGGCTGGCCGCTCGGACTGGCCTTCGTCGGCCCCGGCGCGGCCGGGCTGGCGCTCGTCATGGTGGTCGAGTTCGGGCTGATCACCTGCTGCGCCGTGTTCAACCCGGTGTTCGCCACCTACCGCCTTGAGCGGACCCCCTCGAGCCGGGTCACGCGGACCCTGGCCGCCTGGTCGGCCACCGGCAAGGCCGCCCTCGCAGCCGTGACCGCCCTGTGGGGCCTCCTGGCGGCCCTGACCGGCCCCCGCGCAGCCATCGCCCTGGCCGGCACCCTCGTGCTCACCACCCCGTTCCTCCTCCCTCGTCGGGACCGGGCAGCGGATGCACGGTGAAGGTCCCGAACTGATACACCGCCCCGGGCTCCGGTGGCCGGGTCCAGGACAGCGTCGTGAAGGTGTGCAGCCGTCCGCAGGTGAGCGCGAAGCGCGGGAGCCGTACGCCGAACTCGGCCGCGACGGCCGACAGGGCCTCGCGCTCGGCCTCCTGCCAGGGGCGGGCCTCGCCCGGGGACGCGTCCGCGGGCGGTCCGAAGAAGCGGTCGGGGTCAAGCGCGGGCGGTACCGCTCCTCTGCGGCGGGTCGCGGTGCCCTGGACGGTGAAGGCGTACTTCTCCGCACCGTCCTCGCCCACGGACAGGTGGAACAGTCCGGAGAGGTCGCCCCAGACGACCACCGCGCGGCTGCCGCGGGACGCCGGGCCCGCCGGGGAGCGGAACGTCCGCTCGTGGAAGTGCCACGGCTCCACGTCGAAGGCGAAGCTCCAGCCGGGTCCGGCCCGCCCCACGGCAGCCAGGGCACGGTCCTCCCACGGTGTGGCGGACAGGCCGTTCCCGCTCCGGCCCTGACGTGCCCGCCACAGCTCCATCGGCTCGTTCAGGCCGGCCGTGTCGTCGGCGAGCCGGTCGGGCAACTCGGCCGGTTCCACACCCTCCACGAGCACGAACCGGTACCCGCGTCCGGTCGGTTCCCCCTCCGCCAGCCACGCCAGGCCCGGCGGATCGGCATCGGCCGTGGGCGCCGGCGCGGTGCCCGTCTCCCCGCCCCTGGGCGTCGCCAGCAGCTCTCGTCCCCGGTCGGCGGTGAGCAGCGGGCCCAGGAGCGGATCGGCGAGCAGGCCGACCGGGGCGAGGTGATCCGGGCCGAGGGGCCGCCAGCTCGGGAGCGCGGCCCGCAGGGTGCGCCACGCGGCGTCCGTCTCGCCCCACCGTGCCTGCTCGCGGGCCTCGTCCACGGCTCGGCCGAAGGGCCCGTCGACCGTGTAGCGGAAGGTGCCCTGCAGCACCTGCCGCAGGATCTCGTCAGCCGTCGCGCGCGCCGCCTTCGGAACCGTCCGCACGTGGGACTTCCACCCCGCGCCATCGCGCACGTGCTGGGGCGCGAGAACGGGCAGCACCTCCGGCGCGTACAGCGGATCGGCCTTGAGCGGGCCGAAGTCGACGAGGTGGGAGTCCCCCAGCATCCGGCGTATCTGGTCGCGCAGCGCCTTGGCGCGCGGTCTGCCGTACTCCTCCGCCTCCGCCAGAGCCGTGTCCGCCTGCTCGTGGTGCCCGCGCAGCGCGTCCAGCCGGGCGTTGTCGACCGCCCTGTCCAGGGCCTGTGTCGTGCTGTTGGTGAACTCCTCGCCCAGGCGGCTCGCCCTCAGCATGTGGAACTGGCGGTGCATCGCCTCCATGAACGCCCGGAAGGACGCGTGCCGTCGGGGGTGGAAGTCGCCGCTCCAGGTGGCGTGCTCGTACACGGCCCATTCGCCGTCGTCACCCACGTCTCCCGGGTCCATCAGGACGTACGTGGCATCGGACTCCACGTCCAGTTGCAGGGCGCGCTCCCCCATCCCGGCGAGCAGCACCTCCTCCGGCGTGGAGTCCTCGTCCAGCTCCTCCCGCAACCACTCGGCGAGGCCGGACGCGTCCTCGTGCCGGCGGAGGTCCTCGGTGCCGGCGAGCCGCCAGACGAACCCGCCCGCGTGCCGCCACCCGTCGGTCACCTGGAGGAACGCCCGGTAGGACGGCGGCAGTCGGAGACCCAGCCGCTCCTCCAGGGCCGCGATCCGGGCATCCGGCGCCGGAGCGAAGCCCAGCCATCCCGCCCGCCGGGCTTCCTCGTCCGGCTCGCCGCGCGAGTCGTCGGGGCCTAACGCGTCCCCCCACTCCTCGCTCCACCGGACGAGGAAGGGCCGCCAGTCGAACATCGCATCCGTCATGACCGCGATGCTGCCAGCCACCACTGACAACGGCCCTCGCCCAAGGGCAGGATCAGACCGCCCCGGGCACGTCCTCCGTGACGCCGTTCAGCGGGGACGCCGGGTCGGCGCCGTAGGGGCGGGTGATGATTTCCAGGCCGTGGCCGGCCGGGTCGAGGAAGTAGACGCCTCGGCCCCCGTCGTGGCGGTTGATGCGGCGCGGCTGGTTGCCGTGCGGGTCGGCCTGGATGGGGATCCGGGCCTCGACGAGCCGGGCGAGGGCCTCGTCGAACTCTTCCTCGGAGACGAGGAACGCGTAGTGCTGCATGGGAATGTCGGCGTCGATGGTGAGAAAGTCCAGCGTGACGCCGTTGGCGGTCGTCACCGGCAGGAACACTCCGGCCGGAGCCCCGACCTCGAGTCCCAGGATCTCCGCGAGAAAACGAGCGGACTTCTCCCGGTCCCGGGACAGAACGATGGTGTGATTGAACTCGACTGACACTGGTCAATGCCTCCACGGGCATCTCCGCGGCGCCTCCATGCCTCACCCGGCCGGTGACCGGCACGCGAAGCCGCGCCGTGGATCGTAGGCGGAGGCGGCCGGGGGCGTCGAGCGGTTTTCGGCCGCGTCCGGCAGGGTGGCCGAACGCCCCCGATCCCGCCGAGTCCCTGCCGTCCCGGACGACCCTGACAATTGTCAGGGACCGTGTCGCCCCGGGTCTCCCTACATTACTGAGCGTCGGCCACGAGCCGCACCGCCGAACATCAGTTCAGGGGGAAATCGACATGTCCACTCGCATCTTCGCCAGGGCCGCGCTCGTCGGCGCCGGGGCGCTCGCGCTGCTCGGCCCGCTCACCGCGGGAACCGCCGCGGCGTCGGCCGCCGGCCAGGAGGGCGTCGCCCGCGTCAAGGCGGCACCCTACGCGGTCGTGCCGTACGAGAACGTCAACGTCCGCTACGGGCCGGGCACTTCCTACGGCAAGATCACCACGAGCCCGGCGGGCCAGCCTCTCGGCGCCTACTGCTGGACCCGTGGCGAGCGCATCACCGACAACGGCTACAGCAACGACGTCTGGGTGAAGCTCCTGGAGGGCTACGTCAGCGCCGTGTACCTCAAGGGCAACGAGTACGGCGACCTGCCGTCCTCGGCGCGCTGCTGACCCGGACCATGACCACTCCCGACCACATCAACGTCTCACGGGGGACAGACACATGAAGCGAATGATCAGCCGTACCACCATGGGCCTCGCGGCCGTCGCGCTCACCGTCGGCGCGCTCGCCGGCACCGCCCACGCGGCCCCGGCCGCCGCGGCGAACAGCGGCGACCCGACCCTCACCGACGTCTACATCTGGGCGACCAACGTCAACCTGCGCCAGCAGCCGACCACCGACTCCCCGCGTCTCGCGGTCCGTTCGAAGTGGTGGGGGGACGCCGTGTGCCAGACGCAGGGCCAGCGGGTGCACGACCCGGCCGTGGGCACCAACAACTGGTGGACCGCGGTCATGGAGTTCTCGGGCAGCGACATCGCCTGGGTGAACAACCTGTACATCCGGGGCGGCGAGAAGATCGCCGGAGTCCCGGACTGCTGAGGCACCCTCCGCTCCACACGCCTGCGGCGGGTCACCGAGTGATCGGTGACCCGCCGCAGGCTCTTGTCCGTCAGCAGTAGCCCATCGGGCCCATGTCCGTGTAGTAGACGTAGTCGACCTTGACCCACCCGGTGACATTGCCCCGGTGAGCGGTGAGGTAGATCCAGTGGCCGTCGCCGTTCCAGCAGTGCGCGGTGAACGTCTCGCGGAAGTAGCCCTGGCCGTGGATCGTGCCGTCCACCGGCCTGCTGCGGATGTTGACGCCGTCACCGAGGAAGTAGCCGCCCCGGGACTGCACCTGCTGCGTGGACGTGCCCGAGTCGGGCGCCTGTTCCTGGGCGTGGGCGGTGACGGGCGACAGCACCAAGGCCGCGCCGGCCAGGGCGAGACATGCGGCGCGCCGGATGTGTCTGCGCATGACTGACTCCTTCTTGTCGTCCTGTGGGGTGGGGGTGCGGCTCAGAACCAGCCGGCTCAGTACCAGCCGGTCGAGGTCAGGTCGTGGCCGTCACACGAGAGCAGCGCGCGCGAGACACGGCCGTTGAGGTTGTTGCCCATCTGCGTGTAGGCGTAGTTGATGCCGGAGTCGACGGTCTCGGAGACCCATCCGTCGACCCGTGCCGCGCCGCTGTTGGATCGCTGCAGCACGGCCGCGCAGCCGGGCCGGGAACTCTCGATGCGGGCGAAGGAACCGCACTTGTCGGAGTAGAAGTACTTCAGGGCCATGCCTTCGGCGTACTTGGTGGCCCCGATCTGCCGGAACGAGCCCGAGCAGAAGGAGGTGGTGGGGTACTGCCCCTCCATCCCGTAGGCCCCGTAGTTGCCGCCCGAGTACGGAGCGGCCTGGGCGGAGGTGGGGAGGAGCGCCATCACCGCGGCGGCGCTCCCGGCGGCGAGCAGTGTCCTGATCGATCGGCGGCTCATGAGCTCTCTTTCGTTGTCGACGGGTGGTCCGGTCGTGACCGTAAGGGCCGTCACCACATCCCCGACACCTGACACTTATCAGGGTCGAACCCCCAGGTCGTCCCGTTCCGGGGGCTCCCTGACATACGTCAGGACCGCCCGCGCCCCACCTGCTCCTAAGGTGGCGGCGCGGGGGCAGGTCCCGCCGGACAGTCGGGCGACCATGAAGGGCAACCATGCGCACTCTCCTGCGCGGCGCCGCCGCGCTCGCGACCGTCGTCACGATCGTGTCGCTTCCGGGCGGCGCGACGGCGGTTCCCCGGCCGGCCACGGCCGTTCAGGCCGACCGGAGCGCCGAGGCCGTCCGGATCCCGGACGGAGTCACCGCCGGGGTCGCGGTCTTCGACCGCCGCACCGGCACCTTCACCGAACAGGTCGACGAGAGCGCGCGGTTCCGGTCCGCGTCGGTCGTGAAACTGCTGCTGGCCCTGGACTTCCTGTGGGACCGGGGACCCGACTACACCGTCCCCGAGGCCGACCGGGCCCGGCTGGAGCCGATGCTGCGCAGCAGTTGGGACGATGCGGCGGACCACTACTGGTCGAATCGCGGCGGCCCGGCGATCGTCGACCGGATGTCCGACCGGCTCGGTCTGCGCGACACCGCGCCGCCGCCCGCCGGGTACGAGGGCTACTGGGGCTACACCGCCCTGTCGGCCCGCGACACCGTGGCGATCTACCGCTATCTGCTGGACGAGGCACCCGCGCCCGTCCGTGACTTCGTCATGGACAATCTGCGCCGCTCCACGCGCTGCGCCTCGGACCGCTTCGACCAGCATTTCGGCATCGCCGGGTCGTTCGACCGTCCCTGGGCGGTGAAGCAGGGCTGGTCCGGGAAGTACGCGAAGGGGACGTGCGGCGCCTCGGGGACGACGGCAGCGGCAGAGCCGGCCGCCGCACCAGGAGCGAAGGGCGCCGCGGCCGTGGATCTCACCCGTCCCGCGCTGCACACCACGGGCACGGTGGGCGCGGACGACCGGACGATCGTGGCCGTGCTGACGCTGCATCCGGCCGGGACGTCGTACGGGAAGGCCTACACCGACCTCGGCCGGCTGACCCGCTCGCTGAACGTGCCGGGCGGGGTGCGGCCCTCCGGGACCTGGTTCGGCACCTGGGGCGAGTTCGTGAACGTCCGCAGGGGCCCGGCCACCGGCGATGCCCGGGTCACGCAACTCCCGGCCGGGGTCGAGGTGCTGGTGGGCTGTCAGGTCCGGGGCCAGGTGGTCAGCGTGCCGCCCTACACCAACGAGTGGTGGGCCTATCTGCCCCAGTACGGGGGCTACATCTCCAACATCTACATCAGCTCGCCGGACAACCGGCTGCCGAACGTCCCGGAGTGCGGCCCGGCGCGGTCGTGACGGGAACGGGGGACGAGCGGTGGGCGGGGCCCGGACGGGTCCGGCCCACCGCTCGCGCATGCGCGGGGGTCAGCGCTCGTACTCGGCGAGGTAGCGCAGCACCTTGTCCACGTGCGGCCGTACCCGGGCCGGGACGCCGCCCTCCTCGATGACGGTGCGGTCGCTGGTGCGGTAGCCGGCGGCGACCAGCGCGGGGAGGTCCTTCTTCGGCAGCCCGGCCTGTTTGAAGCGCTGGTCGAGCCAGCACACGTACAGGCTCATCGTGGCGATCGCGTCCGGCGGCGACATGTGGTCCTTGTCGCCGTCGCCGTCCCCGTCCACGGCCCAGGCGCGGAACACCGACGGGGTCCACATGGCGATGCCGTACTCCTCGCTCTCCGGGCGGGACGCGGTGGTGTCGAAGCCGCTCTCCGCCTTGATCAGCGCGGCGAGCAGGACGGGCGTGATCTCCTCGTCGGTGCAGCGGTGGGCGGCGCGGGCGATGACGGGGCGCAGCGCCTCCGGTACGTCGGAGTCCGCGGGTATCTCGCCCGGCACCGGTCTTCGCGCGTCGGTGACGGTGGCGGAGACACCGTTGTCACGATCCTCGTCCCGGGTGCCGGCGCCTCCGCCGAGCAGGGCCACCCCGGCGACCGCCCCGGCGGTCAGGACGACGAGCCCGGCCGCGAGGGCCGGCACCAGGCGCCGCCGGCGGAGTCGGCGTGGACGGCCGGTGATGTCCTCGATGCGGGCGGCGATGCCGGACGCGGTGTGCGGGAGGCGGGCGGTGTGGTCCGGTGCCAGGCAGTCGGCGATCAGCCGGCGCAGGTCGTCGCCGAGACCGGCGTCGAGCCGCAGGGGCGCGGTGCCGCGCGCGTAGGTCTGGGCGGCGAGCGAGCGGGCCCGGGCCGTCGCGCCCGCGAAGGGGTGGAGTCCGCCGGTGAGCACCTGGTGGGCGAGGACGCCGAAGGCCCAGATGTCGGCGGTGGGCCGGACGACGGCGCCCTGGGTGCCGGTGCGCTGGGACCACCACTCGGGCGGCAGATGGTCGAGGGTGCCGAGCGGCGGCAGATGGGCGTGGGTGCCGTCGAGTTCGGTGGCCAGCCCGAAGTCGGCCAGCCACACCTGACCGCCGGGGCCCAGCAGGACGTTGGCGGGTTTGAGGTCGCCGTGCACCCAGCCGGCGTCGTGCATATGGGCCAGTCCGGCCGCCACTCCGCGCAGGACGCGATCGGCGCCGTCGATGGGCCGGCCGTTCGCGGCGGCGTCCAGTACGTCCCTCAGGCTCGCCTCGGCACGGTCCATCACCAGCGCGATCGCACCGTCCAGGGCGGGCAGCTCCGGGGCCTCGACCGTGCACACGGCGTGGGTCCGCACGAGGTGGGGGTGGTCGGCCTCCGCGCTGAAGCGGACCTCGCGGGCCACGAGTTCACCGAGCGCGGCGCGCTGGCCGGGGCCCAGGGCACCGGTCGGCAGCACCTTCACCGCCAGGGGTGTGCCGTCGGCGACCGTACGGGCCTCGTACACGGTCCCCCAGCCGCCGGAGCCGATGACCGGGCCGATCTCCCAGCCCTCGATCCGGAACCCCTCGGGGAGGCGGGGGCGAGGCGCCTCCATGTCGTCGTCCCGGAGATCCCGGAGAGCTTGGGGGTCCTGGGAATCCCGGGTGTCTCGGGAATCTCGGGGATCTCGGGGATCCTGTGCGTCGGGTGTCGTCATGCTCCGGCCTCCTGCGGGGTGAGGCGGCCGGCGCTACGGGGCGGCAGCAGACCGAGGTGCTCCTCGCGCACCAGGCCGAAGCGCAGGGCGACCGAGGCGAGGCGGGTGCGCTTGGCGCCGGTGCGGCCGCCGTCGGCTCCGGCCGCGGTCTCCTCGCCCAGGTCCAGGCGCAGTTTGGCGAAGGCGAGATAGTCGATGTGGTAGTTGACGGCCGAGCGGGTCAGGTCCCGGCAGGACTCCAGCGGACGCAGCCGCTCCACGATCTGTCCGACGCCGGGCAGCGCCGAGTCGGCGGGGTCGCGCAGCCGGGGCTCGCACAGGGCCACCAGGACGAGGAAGTACTTCGAGGTGGGGTCCAGGGCGAAGGGGTGCACGGTCTGTTCACCGCCGCCCGGCGAAGACCGCTCGCCCAGGTAGGCGTGCTGGGGTGCGAACACCTTGAAGGCCGCGTTCCCGGACAGGGCCGGGAGCACCACCCGGGAGAACTCGAAGGGCACGGGCGCGCCGAGGCGCCCGGGGGCGACGGTGAGGTACTCGCCGGCTCCCTCCAGGTTCTCCACGACGTAGGACACGCTGCGGCTGAAGTTGGACAGTCGCCAGTAGTCCCCGGCCGCCTCGAGCTGCCCGGCGCGGCGGGAGACGCCGGGGTCGGTCAGGGTGATGCGCACGTCTGTGCCGCCGGGCGTGCCGCGTCCGAAGTCGGCGATGTCCCCGGGGCCCAGGTGGATCAGTTCGGGACTGCCCGTCTCGTCCGCACCCCACTGTGCGGGACCGGGCAACTGCACGATGATCGTTTCCACAACAGGATGTCCCCCGATGCTGACGGCCCCCGATTTGGTCGCGAGGATTGTACGGGCGGATTCCGGTTGCGCAGAGCCGGCGGGGCCGACTCAGTGGGCGGATTCCGGACGTCGTGCGACGAACACGAACTCCCTGCCCGGCCGGTCGGGCGCGTCGCGTACGTCCTCCACCACGAAGCCCTGCGCGGCGAGTTCGGTCTCGACCTCCCGCCGCTCGCGGAAGCGCAGCGTCGATTCCGAGGTCAGCACCTGTCCGTCGGCGGCGAAGGCGTAGACCGATCGGAAGGTCACCAACGGGCCTGACACGTCGAGCAGTTCGATCCAGTGCTCGACGGTGCCGGCACCGGGGACGTCCGTCACGGCGTACGTGGCCTCGCGGTTCCACTCCTCCCAGGCGCGGCGGGCCGGGATCCGGGTCTCGAAGACCAGACGTCTGCCCGGCCGCAGAGCCGACCAGGCCCCGCGCAGGAACGCGCGCCAGTCCTCGGGGTCGGTGATCTCCTGGGCGGCGTTGCCCGTCATCGTGGCGAGGTCGGCGGCCAGAGGCGGGAGGGTCGTCGCATCGCCGTGGATCCACCGCACCCGCTCGCCGCCCGGTTTGCCGCGGGCCACGTCCAGGGACGCCCCGGCGGGATCGACTCCGACGACCCGGATGCCGCGTGCGGCCAGCAGCAGCGCGAACACGCCTGTCCCGCAGCCGATGTCGAGCACCTGACGCGCCCCGAACTCCTCCGTCATGCGCAGATACGGGTCGAGGTCGCCGCGGTCGGGGTCGAGCGGGTCGTAGACCGCGGCGAGCCGCGGATGCCGGAAGCACTCGTCAGCCATGCGCCCGAAGGTACGGAGAGCGGGCCTCGGGCGGCCACCGGATTTCGGCGACCGCCCTGTCGCCACTCAGCCCAGGCAGATGACGAGCAGGCAGAGTTCCTTCGGCTTCGAGTCGGAGTCGGAGTTCGAGCCGGATCCGGAGTCCGAGGGAGCGGTCGGCGTGGGGCTCGCCGAAGGCGGGGGTGTCGTGGGGTCCGCGGGCTGCTGGGTGTCCGCACCGGTGCCGGACGCGGGCGGTGTCGTCCGCTCGGTGGCCTCCGACGTGGCCGCACCGGCGGTGCCGGTGACCGTGTCGACGGTGCTCGGGACGCTGGTCCGCTGCTGCGGGGTCGTCAGCGGCAGCTCGCGGGGCGTGGCGGCCGCGTCCGTCCGGGGGTCCGCCCGTGTGGTGCGGGGCTCCGTGGTCCGGGGCTGCTCGCGGTGCGGGGTCTTGCGGGTCTCCGGCCCCGTGGGCGTGGAACGCGGGGTGTCGCGCTGGGTCGACGTCGGTTCGGTGTACGCCGAGGCCTCTCCCCCGGCGCCGCCCATGGTCGTGTCCTCCGGCGCCGTGGCCGCCTGGACGCCGGGCTTGGCGTCCCCCTTCATGGCGGCGACGGTCAGACCGCCTCCGACGAGCGCGACGGCGGTCGCCACCACGGCCCGGCGCTGGTTCTTCTTCCAGCGGGCCAGCTGACGCCGCCGGGCCGCCCGCCCCTGCTGGGGGGCCTGGTAGTCGTCGGCCGGGGCGGTGTCCGCGCTCCCGTGACCGTCGGACGGCGCCGTGTCCGGGGTCTCGTGGCCACCGGCAGGGTCCGTGACCGGGGCCGCGGCCGGGGTCTCGCGGCCTGCGAACGGCCCGGGGTACGCGAGGTGGAGCTCCCGTGCGCCGGCGCGGTTCTCGTCCCACACGGTCCGGTCGTCCCACACGTTCCCGTCACGCCACGCGGAGGGCGCGGAGGGGTCGATGTCCGGGGCGTAGGCACCGCACCCCGGGCAGACCAGGGCGCCGTTGAGGTGCCGACGGCACGAGGAGCAGTAGTCCATGTGTGGTCTTCCCGATCTGGCTGGCTGGGTCGGCGTGCGCGCCGGCCGCAGCCTGGTCACGTTCGCACGTGGGATCGAGCCGTAACGCTAACGAGACTTTGAAAGGGCCGTGTGCAGCCTGTGTGACACCCCTGCACAGATCCTCTGCACTTCGCGTGTGCCATAAGTGACCCGTGAGTAAAGCCGGATGAGGCTGGGCACACTGCGGCACCCCGCCGTCTCGCCTTGTTTTCCCGCGAGTTGGCGCACAACCCTTTGGACGGCCTGCGGGTCACACCATGCAGGAGCAACCACCTCGAAGAGTTGCAAGGGGGAAATATGAGATTCACCCGTTCCGTCCTGGCCGTGTCCGCGGTCGCGGCGCTGTCGATGGGGACCATGACCGCCCTGGCGTCGCCCGCCTCCGCCGCGCCCAACACCACCCCGCAGAAGGTCTGCGGCAGCGGCTACAAGACCGTGAACTCGGCGCCCGTCGGCTCGCTCGGCACGATCTACCTCACGTACAACGCGTCCAACGGGCACAACTGCGTCACGACCATCCGCAACAACCCGGGGACGGCCGTGGACATGTCCGCGTACGTCTGGGTCCCCGACACCGAGGAAGGCGACTCGGACGCGGGGCTCTTCAAGTCGTACGCCGGACCGTCCTACGTCCGCGGCAAGGGTCACTGCGTCGACTGGGGCGGCAGCATCTCCAACGTGTACGTCCAGGTGGTCGGCTCCAACTGCGGCTCCCTGAAGGAACACCGGACCACCTTCACCCGCTGACCCCCCTCCAGCCGGGTCACCACTCCCCTGCCGCGCGCGTGCGCGGGGGACCGTGGTGGCCCGGTTCTTCGCGTGGGGCCCAGCGGGCTCAGGCGCGGGACGTGAGGATGCTGAGCACGTTGGCGACCACGATGGCCGCGATGGCCGCCGCCTCGGTCCAGCCCAGGTTCTGGCCGAGGACGATCCAGCCGACCACGGCGGCCAGCACGGGGTTGACGCTCATGAAGAGCCCGAAGACCTGGGCCGGGACGCGGCGCAGGGTCAGGAGGTCCGCCAGGTACGGGACGGCCGAGGACAGGACTCCGGCCACCAGGGCGTAGGCGACGGATCCCGCGGTCGGCGGACGGTGGGCGACGAGGACGATCCCGACCGGCAGGAACATCAGGGCGGAGACCCCGGCCGCCGCGGCCGATCCCTGCACTCCGGGGGTGCGCCGGCCGACGGTGCGGTTGAGCAGGATGTACGACGCCCAGCAGACGGCGGCCAGCAGCCCGAGGCCCATGCCCAGGTAGTCGGTGGAGGGCTGCGGACGCATCAGGGTGACGACTCCGGCCGCCGCGATCAGCGCGCAGCACGCGTCCACGCGGCGCCGCGAGGCGGCGAGGGCGATGCTCAGGGGCCCGAGGAACTCCAGCGTCACCGCGAGGCCGAGGCCGATGCGGTCGATGGCGCTGTACAGGGACAGGTTCATCGTCCCGAACACCAGGGCCAGCAGCAGCACCGGCCACCACTGCCGCTTGGTGAAGGAGCGCAGCCGGGGGCGGCCCACGGCCAGCAGGACGATCGCGGCGACGTACTGGCGTACGGCGACGACACCGATCGGTCCGAGGACGGGGAAGGCCAGGGACCCGATCGCGGCGCCGGTCTGATTGGACAGACCGCTGCCGACCATGGTCACCACACCGGCCAGGCGTTGTCCGGCGGGGTGCGGGGCGCCGAGGTCCGGGGTGGAGGGGGCCGCGAGAGTTTCCTGCGCGGGGGCCGGCGTCGGTGCGGAGGCTGCGTCCATGGCCCGATCCTGAGACGGCACGGGGCTTGCGCAAAATGCATCCGCGACCGCATCTATACGCTGGAGTCATGGATGTGGAGCTGCGGCAGTTGCGCTGTCTCGTCGCGATCGTCGACGAGGGCAGTTTCACCGACGCCGCCATCGCGCTCGGGGTCTCCCAGGCGGCTGTGTCCCGCACGCTGGCCTCCCTCGAACGCGCCCTCGGGGTAAGGCTGTTGCGGCGGACCTCCCGTGAGGTGAGTCCGACCGGAGCGGGGCTGCGCGTGCTCGGGCATGCCCGGCGGGTGCTCGCCGAGGTGGACGATCTGGTCCAGGAGGCCACCTCGGGCCATGCCACCCTGCGGGTCGGCTACGCCTGGTCGGCCCTGGGCCGCCACACGCTGGCCTTTCAGCGCCGCTGGGCCGAGACCCGCCCGGAGACGGAGCTGCGGCTCATCCGCGTCAACTCCGCCACCGCCGGGCTCGCGGAGGGGGCCTGCGACCTGGCCGTGGTCCGCAGACCGCTGGAGGACCGCCGCTTCGACTCCGCCATCGTGGGCCTGGAGCGGCGCCTGTGCGCGATGGCGTCCGACGACCCCTTGGCCCGGCGCCGCTCCGTGCGGCTCGCCGACATCGGCGGACGCACGCTGCTGATCGACCGGCGGACCGGCACCACCACGACCCAGCTCTGGCCGGCGGACTCCCGTCCGGCGACCCAGGCCACCCACGACGTCGACGACTGGCTGACCTCGATCTCGCTGGGCCGCTGTGTGGGCATGACGGCCGAGTCGACCGCGCACCAGTACCCGCGCCCCGGCATCGTCTACCGGCCGGTGCGCGACGCCGAGCCGATCGCGGTGCGCCTCGCCTGGTGGCGGGACGAGCCGCATCCCGCCGCCCAGGCCGCGCTCGAACTGCTCACGACGCTGTACGGCACGGGCTGATCCCGCCTGCCTCAGTGCCCCAGCCCGGCGCCTCCGTCGACCGGGACGACGGCGCCGCGCACATATCCGGCACCGGCCAGGAACGCCACCGCGTCGGCGACCTCTTCGGGGCGTGCGAGGCGCCCGGCCGGGGTCCGGCGCAGCAGGTCCTCGCGCTGCCGGTCGGTGAGGGCGCGGCTCATGTCCGACTCGGTGAGGCCGGGCGCCACCACATTGCAGGTGATGTCCCGGGGGCCGAGTTCGTGCGTCAGCGACCGGGCGAATCCGACCAGCCCGGCCTTGGCCGCCGCGTAGTTGGTCTGCCCGGGGGCGCCGTGCAGCGCGGCCGTGGAGGAGACCAGCACGATACGGCCGTGGCCCTCGCGGAGCATGCCGCGCACGGCTCGCCGGGCGGCCCGGAAGGCCCCCGTGAGGTTGGTGTCGATGACGGAGGTGAAGTCGGCGTCGCTCATCCGCACCAGCAGACGGTCGTTGGCGACGCCCGCGCCCGCGACCAGGACGGTGACCGGCCCGTGGGCCGCCTCGGCCTCCGTGAAGGCGCGGTCCACCTGTTGGCTGTCCGTCACATCGCACCGTACGGCGAGGAAGCCCTCCGAAGCGGGCGGCTCCGCGCCTCTGTAGGTCACCGCCACCCGGTCTCCCGCCGCCGCGAAGCGGCGGGCTATGGCCAGTCCGATCCCCCTGTTTCCCCCGGTGACGAAGACCGAACGGGTCGTTGCCTGAGCGGGCATGGCGTCCCTCTCCTGTCCTGCTCCCGTGCCGTGGTCGCTCACGTGGACTCCACCGGTTCGTCCCGTGCCTCTCGTTCCGGGGCATCGCCCGGTCGCGGCGCCCTGGTCCGCAGACCCACGACGGCCACCGCGCATCCGACGAAGGCCAATGCGGCGACGGCGAGGGTGGCGGCGTACATCGCGTCGAGGAAGGCCCGGTCCGCCGTGGCCGCCAGTTCGGGCAGACGCAGGGAACCGGCCAGTGAGCGGGCCGCCTCGGCGGAGGCCCTGGCCTGTTCCTCGGCGGCCGGGGACAACCCCTGTGCGATGCCGGGCAGTTCGGCGTCCGCCATCCGCTGCCGGTACACGCCGGAGAGGATCGAACCGGCCATCGCCACCCCGAGCGTGCCGCCGACCTGCCGGGTGACGCTGTTGACGGCCGAGCCGGCGCCCGCGAGATGCGGGGGCACCCCGCTCATCATCGCGGCCGTGACCGGCGTCCCGACCAGGCCCA
This sequence comes from Streptomyces sp. CRCS-T-1, assembly GCF_024442335.1. NCBI lineage: Bacteria > Bacillati > Actinomycetota > Actinomycetes > Kitasatosporales > Streptomycetaceae > Streptomyces > Streptomyces sp. CRCS-T-1. The sequence goes on from NZ_CP101651.1 coordinate 650,475, forward strand.
TCCCGAAGCCCTGGATCCACAGCAGCGCGACGACGACTCCGATCGGGGTCCGCCCGTCGAGCCAGGCGTAGGCGAGGTAGGTGGCGGCCGTGGCCAGGACACCGGCCGCGACCGTCCAACGCGCCGACAGCAGCCTGCTCAGCCCGGGGGACGCCTGGCTGCCCAGGACGATACCGACCGCGGCGGCGATCATCACGGTGCCGGCCTCGGCGGGGGTCAGCCCTCGGGGCCCCTGGAGGTAGAAGGCCGCGTAGAACAGGTGCCCGGCCAGTGCCATGAACGCGATCAGCAGCACCACGCTCCCGGCCGTGAACCCGGGCTGCCGGAAGAGCCGCAGGTCCAGGCTGGGCGCCGGGGACCTGCGCTGACCGGCCACGAAAGCGCAGAGCAGGGCGCCGCCCAGGGCCAGCGGGAGGAGGACGTGCGGCCCGTACCAGGCCTGTCCGTCGCCGGCTTCGATGATCCCGTAGACCACGCCGCCGAGCCCGAGCACCGACAGGGCGAGCCCCGGGAGGTCGAGCGGTCTGCGCCGGGGACTCTTCAACTCGGGTACGACGGCCGCGACTCCGGCCAGGCACAGGGCGACGATCGGCACGTTGACCAGGAACACCGACCCCCACCAGAAGTTGCTGAGCAGCGCTCCGCCCACCACCGGGCCGACGGCCACGCCCAGGCCGCTGGAGGAGCTCCAGATCGCGATCGCCCGGGTGCGTTTCGCCTCCGGGGTGCTCTGCACGATCACCGACAGGGTCGCCGGCATCAGCAGCGCACTGCCGGCGCCCATGAACGCGCGTGCCACGACCAGCCACGCAGGGCTCCCCGCGAACGCCCCGGCGGCGGAGGCCGTGCCGAACAGCGCGAGTCCGGCGAGGAGGGTGGCGCGGGGGCCGAACCGGTCGGCCAGCGCGCCGCCCGCGAAAAGGCCCCCGGCGAAGACCAGGGTGTAGGCGCTCGCCACCCACTCCAGTTCGGCGGGCGTCGCGCCCAGGCCCTCGGCCGGGTCGGCCAGGGTGGTGACGGCGACGTTGAGGATCGAGGTGTCCAGCCAGATCAGCATCTGGGCGCAGACCACGACCAGGAGGACGGCCCCCGGTCGCGACGGGGCACCCGCCGACTCGCCGGGCCCGGTCATCGCGTCCCCAGTCCGTCGCGCCAGCTCGGCCGCAGCGGCTTCCAGCCCAGCGTCGTACGCGCCCGGTCGTTGGACGCGCCGCGCGCCGCGGTGAGTTGATGGGCCGTGAACCAGCCGAGCAGCCGGGGCGCCATCGCCGCCGGAACCGTGCGCGGGGCGGGGGCGCCCAGCGCGCGGGCGTAGTGCGGCAGCCAGTCGGCGGCCGGGGCCGGTTCGTCGTCCGTGATGTGGAGGACCCCGGTGGCCTCCGACTCGACGGCCGCCACGGTCGCTGTCACGGCGTCCTCCACGTGCAGGAACGAGGTGATCCCCGACCCGCCCTCGGGCAGCGGGAGTTTCCCGGCCAGCACCCGCTGCCCCGTCCCGCCGGTCTGGGCGTACGCGGTGCCGGGGCCGTACAGGGTGCCGTACCTGAGGACCAGGCCGCTCAGGCCCGCAGCGCTCGACACCTGCCGTTCCAGCTCGGCGACGGCCCGTACGGTGGCGGCCCAGCCGGGGTCCGGGGCGTCCACGTACAAGGGTGCGTCCTCGTCGAGGACCGGGTCCCCGGCCGGGGCCGCGGCGAAGGCGATGGACTGCGCGACCAGCCGTCGGGCACCGGCCGCCCGGGCCGCCTCGACCAGGTGGGCGGTGCCCTCGGTGCGCAGCCGCGCGGTCCGCGCGAAGGCGCCCGCGGGATCGTCGCGCAGCAGCCGCAGCGCGGTCATCTGGTGCACGACCACGTCGGGCCGGGCGGCCTCGACCGCCGTCAGCAGGGACACGCGGTCGAGGGCGTCGGCGACCACCGTCTCGTCCGCGTCCGGGGCCCGGGAAGTGTCCCGTACCAGCGCGCTCACCTGGTGTCCCCGCGCCCGCAGCGCGCCCACCAGCGGATGTCCGATCACTCCGGAAGCACCAGCTACCAGTACCCGCACCGCTCAGCCCTCCGTACCCGGGGCGACCCGCATCAGCAGGCGGCACGCCTTGTCTCCGTCGCGCAGACAGCTCTCGGCCCGGTTCTCGGTCAGGGTCACGCCGAGCCCTTCGGACCAGCCCGCGTGGATGTCGGTGCAGGGGCACCGGTAGCCCTCCAGCGAACCGGCCATCCGCACCATGGTGATGGCGAAGTTCCGCCGCAGGGTGAGCACGATCAGGTCGTCCTCCTCGACCTCCGTGGAGGCGTTGCGCAGTTCCGGCGGGAACATGCGGTCACCGCACTCGTCGTAGCGGCGGCGCAGTTCCTCCAGGTCCTTTCCGGTGTCGCCGCTGTCGGGCAGCGGGCCCGACCGGCGGGCGACGCGCTGCCCGACGTGCACGGCCACCTTGCGCATCGCCTCCGCGTTGATCTCGTTCGCGGCCTCCTGCCCGAAGCGCCCGGCCACGCCCTGGTACCAGTGGGCGTCGTGCTGCCACCACAGCCGGTACGCGTCCACGGTCTGCGCGCGGTGGTTGGTCCCCTCGTCCCTCACTCCTGCCCCCTGGTGGCGAACCGGTCGCGCATCACGCGTTTGAGGACCTTGCCCGTGGCGCCCTTGGGCACCTCGTCGGGTTCCATCCGCAGGGCCCGGGCCACCAGGGGGAACCCGGCGGCCGACAGGACCGCGTTGACCCGCTCGGTCCATACCTCGCCGTCGCCGGCCGGGGCGTCGTCGTCCGCGAGCTGGAGCAGCGCGTACGCCTCGGCTTCTCCCCCGCCGTCCCAGTCGGCCCGGACGCCCTCGGGGGCGACCCCGACGATCGTGCAGTCGGCCAGTTCGGGCAGCTCCCGCAGGAGCAGTTCCTCGGTCCGGGTGCTGAACAGGATCCCCTCGCGGGTCCGGATCGCGTCCGGTGCCCGGTCGAGGTGGTAGAAGTTGCCGTCCTCGTCCTGGTGAGCGAGGTCCCCGGTGAGCCAGTAGCCGCCCAGCCGCAGCCGGTTCCAGGTCAGCGAGTCGTTCCAGTAACCGGGCGTCAGCGTCGGCGACTTCAGGCCGAGGCGGCCGATCCGCCCCGGCGGCAGCGGGGTGCCGTCCTCGGCGAGCACGGCGGCCTCGGCGAAACTGATCGGCTTGCCGACGCAGCGCGAGTAGGCCGTGGTGTCCTTGGTGTGCCGGTTGTGGAAGACGGAGTAGCCCGCTTCGGACGAGCCGAGCCCGTCCACGAAGACGGAGCCCTCGACCCTCGTACGCCGCAGATCGTGCCCGATCCTCACGTGGCCGCCGTACCGCACCAGGGCCCGGATGTGCGCCTCGTGGGCCGCGTCTCCGGTGTTGAACCACACCTGGACACTGTTCAGTTGACGGATCGACAGATCTTGTACGGCCATCTCGCCGAAGGTCCCGGCGAAGGCCAGCACGGTGGTCGGCCGGAACTCCTCGATGGCGTCCAGGACATCGGTGCCGCGTCGACTGGAGAGCAGCTTGATGTCCGTGCGGAGCAACAGGCAGTACAGCAGGGTCGCCACCATGGCGTTGTGCGCGCCCGGCAGCCCCACCAGGGTGCGCTCCATGTCGGTCCCGGTGGAGTAGCGCAGCCGGTGCAACTGCGCGTACATCAGCGTCCGGTGGGTGTGCGGAACGCCCTTGGGCATGCCGGTGGTTCCGGACGAGTGCGAGATGAGCACCGGGTCGGTGGGGTCGTGCCGGTACGGGTACGACGACGGCAGGGACGCGCGGTCCCCGGGCCGGATGTCGGCGGCGGTGACGCAGAATCCGAGCCCCGATCCCGACAGCACCGCGTGGTGCTCCGGGTCCGTGAAAGCGCCCACCGACCCCTGTCCGCGTACGTACTCCCGGGCGGTCTCCGGGGCCAGGTTGCCGTTGACGAACGAGGGGATCGCGCCGAGGGAGGTCAGCGCCAGGAAGTTCACCGCGAACTCGGTGCTGGAGTGGGAGTGCACGGCGACCGGGTCGCGGGGCCGCACTCCCCGGGCGGCGTACCAGCCCGCGTAGGTCTCGGCGGCCTCGATCAACTGCCCGAGCGTCAGCACCCGCGGGCGGCTGCCGTCCGGTGCCTGCCAGGTGCCGTCCGTCCGCAGCACCGGCTCGTCGAGCGGGCGGCCGTACGCCGTCAGCCGCTCCAGGATGTTGCCGGCGCCCAGTTCGGTGTCGGAGCAGATCCGGGCGCGCTCCTGCCTACTGATGAGCATGGGTCCGTGCCTCCTTCCTTGCCTCGGAGTGGGTGGCCGCCAGATCGAAGAGGCCCTGGATGCTTCCGGGGCAGGCGGCGGGTCCGGTAGCCGAGTCGGGCATCTCGTCCGCCCGAACCGGGACGGGAACCCCGGCGCCGGGACGGGTGAGCAGCAGCGCCGCTGCCCTGCCGGCGTTCGCGGGGCGGCCCGCCAACGGATGCTCGCCGACGGCCAGTTCCCGGTACACGGCGGCCGTCCGCTCACCACCACCCAGCTCCACACCCAGCACCAGCACCCGGTCCAGCTCCGGGTCCTCCAGCAGGAGATCCGCCATGGCCAGCAGTTCGGTCAGCGCGTCGTCGAGGGTGGAGAGGCTGAACATCTGCCCGGTGATCCCGAACTCCCGGCTCAGATGGCCCAGTACGGAGTTGGGGGTGGCCTGCATGAACAAGAGCGGGTTGTGGACCCGCCCGGCGACCATCCGGCTGCTGGCCAGATCCGCGGTGGTCGTGTCGCCCAGCAGGGCGGCCAGCGCCACGGCGGTGCGGGGGCCGCCGCCCCCGGGCGGTTCGGCCAGGCACCGCCCGGCGACCTCGTAGGCCAGCGGGCTGAACGCCGACTCCACGAAGCCGGGCAGCCTCGGCAGCGCGATGTCGTCCGGGTGCCCGGTGCCGTACGTCGCGGTGGCGCTCGCGAGGACGCCGAGGTGGGTTCGCGGTACGGGCTTGTCCGTCGTCACGGCCGCTCCAGCACGAGTGCGGTGTTGGCGCCCCCGAAGGCGGCGTTGATGGTGAGGGCCCGGCGCGGGTCGGCCCGGCGCGGCCGGTTCGGCACGTAGTCGAGGTCGCAGTCCGGGTCGGGCCGGGTGAACCCGGCGGTCGGCGGCAGCACACCGTCCGTCAACGCCAGCATCGTGATGACGAACTCCACGATGCCCGCCGCCTCCAGGAGGTGCCCGGTGGTGCTCTTGGTCGAGCTCACCGGGATCGACTCCGCCCGCTCCGCGAGGGCGGTTCGCAGCCCCCGGGTCTCGGCGCCGTCGTTGTACTTGGTGCCGGTGCCGTGGGCGTTGACATAGCCGAGGGCCGCTCCGTCCGGGTCGCCGGCCAGCCGCAGCGCCTGCCGTGTGGCCTGGGCGAGGCCGGCCCCCTCCGGGTGCGGCTGGGCGATGTGGTGGGCGTCCGTCGCCGCGCCCCAGCCCGGCACCGACGCCAGCGGCCGGGCCCCGCGCCGTCGGGCGTGCCCGGCGGACTCCAGTACGACGGCCGCGACTCCGTCGCCGAGCAGCAGCCCGCTGCGGTCGGCGCTGAACGGGCGCACCATGCCGTCGCGGGACAGGGCCCGGCCGGAGTCGAACTTGCCGAAGGTCTCCTCCTCCACGAGGTATCCGCCCGCGCAGACCGCCACGTCGATCCGGCCGGAGGAGATCAGTCGGCAGGCGTGGATGATCGCGGCGGCGGAGGCGACACAGGCGTTGGTGAAGGTGAGCCGGGGCCCGGTCAGGCCGAGATGCCCGGCCAGCAACTCGGCGAGCCGTGCGGGAACGGCGTCGGCGAACCGCGCCGCGACTCCCTCGGGCTCGGCACCGGGGTCGCCCGCGAGCAGGACGCCCGCGCCCCCGGCGCCGTTCAGCGCCCCATCCACCTTCCGGCCCACGCCCTCACCGGCAGCACCGTTCCGGACAACGCCCCCGTTCCGGCCCGCGTCCGTTCCCGGCCCAGGCCCCGACGCGACCTCCTCCGCCCGGCCCCGCCAGTACCGCGTGACACTCGTATGGTCGCCGGCGACGCCGAGCAGGGTCGCCGCATCCGTGCCCGGGCCGAGACCGGCCATGTCGAGGGCTTCGGTCCCGCAGGAGGCGAGTGCGTGGCGCAGCGCCCAGTCCTCGACCGCGTCGGGTCCGTCCGGGGCGGCGGCGGCCATCGGCGTCCGGTACGGGCCGGTGTCGAACCGTGTGGTGGGACGGAACGCGGGGATCCCCGCGAAGACCCCGCTCCGCAGGGCATCGGCCCCCGTTCCGAACGCGGTGCGTACACCGAAGCCGGTGATCGTCACATCACCGCTCATCCCGGCCTCCCCCTTCCGCCCGGCCGGTCTGTGCCGCGCGCAGATAGCCGGTGAGCCGCCGCAGTGAGGTCAGCCCGGCGATGTCCTCGTCGGTGGGCTCGACGACCAGGCCGTACCGCTCCTCCACGACGTGGAGCAGCCACACCAGCCCGAGGGAGTCCAGCACCAGTTCGGCGTCCTCGCCGAGGTCGTCGGGCAGCCCGGGGAAGACCTTGCGGTCCGACAGCAACTGCCGGACGCTGTCGGTGGTGATGGGGGGCGTCGAGGCTTCCGTGCTCATGCCCGCGCACCGCGTCGGACGACCTCGGCGACGAGTCCGCCGAGCGTGAGGGAGGCCAGCGGCTCGATGTCGGTGTCCGGGATCTCCACGCCGAACCGGGACTCCAGCCGCATCGTGAGCTCGATCAGGCTGAGTGAGTCGACGTCCAGCCCGCCGACGGTCACCGGGCTCTCGTCGGTGATGCCCTCACGGCTGGTCAGGATGTTCATCTCGTCGATCACCGCGGTCAGGACGAACTCGCGGATCTCGTCTTCCAGGGTCGATGTGCTCATGGTCGACAGAACTCCAGTGAGAGGTACCGGTGGGGGAATCGGGGGGGGGGAATCGCGCGGAAGATGTTCGGGCGGCCCGGGCGGCCTACGGCGTACCGCTCGCCGCCGCCTGCAACGCCGCCGCCTGGCGCAGCAGCTTCCCGTTGGACGTACGCGGCAGGGTCTCCAGCAGCCGGATCACCCGCGGCAGCTTGTAGTCGGCCAGCCGCTCCCGGCACCACCGCAGCAGTTCCTCGGCGGACGGGGGCTCGGCACCGGCGGCCACGGCGACATACGCCTCGGTCACGCCCTCGTGGACCAGGACCGCCTGCTCGACCGCCGGGTGCTCGCGGAGCACCTGCTCGACCTCGGTGAGGTCCACTTTCAGACCGCCGATCACGACGAGCGAGTCGGCCCGGCCGTGCACGCTGACCGCCCCTGTGTCGTCCACGGTGGCCCGGTCCCGGGTGTGCAGCCAGCCGTCCGCGTACTGCGTACCGCCCGAGTCGAAGAGATACGGGGACTCGGCCAGCGCCACGTCCAGCTCGCCCCGGTACTGCCGTACCACCACGCCCGGCGCGGCCCGGCCGACCGAGGGTCGCACCGCGCCGCCGACGTCGATGGCGACGATGCCGGTCTCGGTGGTGCCGTAGGCCTCGCCGACCGGGACGCCGTACCGTTCCGTGAACCGCTCGGCCACCCGTGGAGGCATCAGCTCGCCGCCCGACACGGCGATGCGCAGCTCGGGCAGGGCGGGCGGATCGAGGGCGGACGCGAGGAGTTCGAAGTGCATCGGCACTCCGAACAGGGCGGTGATCCGGTGGTCCACCGCGGTCCGCAGGATGTCGCGGGCGGAGACGCGGGGCGCGAACACCACGGAGACACCGGCCGCCAGCGCGTACAGCAGCCCGCCGATCAGCCCGAAGCTGTGGGCTGTCGAACTGAGCAGCAGCAGCCGGTCGCCCTCCCTCGGCATACCGGGGACCGTGGCGAACGCGTCCACCTCGGCGGCGAGCGACCGGACGGTTCGGCCGATCACCTTGGGCCGTCCCGTGGAGCCCGAGCTGAACTGCACCAGCCGGTGCCCGGTGGCTGCCGGGCGGCCGGTCCTGCGGCACTCGGTGGTGATCTCGTACTCGGGCCGGAAGCCGAACGCCGCCCGGACGTTGGAGCCGGCGCCGACCAGGAACTGCGGCCGGCAGACCGCGCAGAGGGCCTCCACCTCGGCCGGTTTGAGCCGGAAGTCGAGGAGGAGCACCTGCGCGCCCAGGCGCCACAGCGCGAGCAGCACCTCCACCTGGGTGAAGCTGGGCGGTGTCCGCAGGCCCACGGTGCTGGCCGGGCCGATGCCGTATCCGGCGAACACGGCGGCCTGTTTGGCCACCCGCTCACGTAACTCCGCGCGGTTGATTGTGTTCTGTCGGTGCGTCAGGAATGGGAGCCCGTCGTCCCGGGCGTCGAACAGCCGCTGGACGAGGGAGCCCATCGAGTCGGGCGGGTCTGTCGCGCGTTCGCCCATGAGGCCTCAGACCTCCTTGCAGAACTCGCCGATGGGCAGGCCGACATGGCGCTTGTCCGTGGCCAGATAGCCGAGCAGTTCGTCACCGGTGCGCAGTTCGGTGACATTGAGGACCTTCCCGCCCGGGCCGAGCACCCGTACGTGCCAGTCGTCCTGCACGGTCAGGCTGACCAGCCGTCCGTCCTCGGCGTGGGTGCGGATCTCCAGCAGCGGCCGGGACTCCAGCTTGGCGCGGCCGACCACGACCCGCCGGGTACGGCCGTCGGCGCCGACCGCCAGCAGGACGCTGCCGGAGCCCACCTCGCTGAGGTAGTTGGTGCGGTTGTCCGGTCCGAGCGTGTACGAGTGCAGGGCCCCGGCGTTGACCCGGAACGGCCGGGTCGGCATGTACGGCAGCGGGTGGGTCTCGCTGCAGCACAGGACGAAGCCGGAGGAGTACGAGCCGACGAGGATGCCCTCGTCCTCCTCGAAGTGGGAGCAGGTGTCCACGCACACCCGGTCGCCGAGTCCGACGTGCCGGATGCTCTCCACGGTCAGCGTGGACAGCTCCAGTTGGAGCGTGCCGGCCTGCAGCAGCCGGGCCAGTGCGAACACCTCGTCGGCGCTGCGGGGCGTGAAGAGGATGCCGTCCGAGCCGCGTTCGAGGACGTCGAAGACGATCGCCGCCTCCTCCAGGCCGTCGACGACGGTCACCAGCTTGCCGTCGGCGGACTCGGCCGCGGCGAGCACGATCTCCAGCGGGATCTTGGTCGGGTCGGCGAAGTGGATGACGGTGTACGGCAGTTTCATGGCGCCCGCGCACGAGAGCTGAAGCGTGCGGTCGTCCCGTACGTCGACGATGCCGGCGGCGGGTGTGCCCCCAGTGGCGCGGTTGCCGACGGCGAGGGCATCCAGTTCGTCCTCGGTGCCGAACCTCCGCAGCAGAACGTCGATTCCGGTGCCGGGCGCAGAGCGTGCGGACTCGGTCGGGGAGCTTCCGGGGCCGGACGGGGACCCGGCGTCGGGGGCGCCCTTCCCCTCCTTGGCACCGGGAGCCTTCCCGGCCGTGCCCGTGCCCTTCTCCTCCTTGGCGCCGGGCTTCTTGGTGGCGGTCGGGCTCTGACCCTCGGGCGCCAGTACCCGGGTGACGGTCGGGGGCAGGGTCGCGAGCAGCTCGGCGTCGGCGGCCACCACCCCGGCCATCCGGGCGTGGACGGCCGCGTCCACCACGGCCTGGAGCTGCCGGCCGGGGACTTCCCGCAGATCGATCCATGCGAACCTCATGCGACTCCTGCCACGAACGTCGAGGGGGTGGTCATGCTCATGTCATGCGGGGCATGCGGGGCACCGTCGCCGTGCACGACCGCGGCGAGACGCGCCACCAGCGAGGCGGGTGAGGGGGCCGAGAAGATCCGGCGGCCGACGGCCAGCCCCCGGCAGCCGGTGGCCATCACGGCGGTGCCGTACTCGACGAGGTCGGTGCCGTCCGGCGGACCTCCCGCCGCGAGGACGGGGATGGGACTGCCCGCCACCACCTCCGCCATCCGCTCCACCGGCAGGGCGACGGAGGTCTTCACCATGTCCGCGCCCAGGTCCGCGGCGACGTTGGCCAGGTGCGCGAGCAGGGCGGGATCACGCGGGTCCTCGATCCGGGGGCCGCGGGGGTAGACCATCGCGATCAGCGGCATGCCCCACGCGTCGCAGGAACGGGCCACCGCCCCGAGGTCGGAGAGCTGCCGCGCCTCGGTGTCCGAGCCGATGTTCACATGGACGCTGACCGCGTCCGCGCCGAGCCGCAGGGCCTCCTCGACATCGGCGACCAGCACCTTGGCATGGACGTCGGCGGAGCAGGCCGTACTGGCGCTCAGATGCACCACCAGCGCGCAGTTCTTGAGGATGTCCGGCGCGACGGCGCGGGCACGCCCCTTGTGGACGATGATCCCGTCGGCCCCGCCGTCCACCAGCGCTCGCAGCAGGCCGTCCCACTGGCCGGCGGGGACGATCGGGCCGTCCGAAACGCTGTGATCGAGAGGAACGAGCAGATGCCGGCCGTCACCCGCCGGCGAAAGTCTTCTCAAGCGTAATAACTTGCCGGTTTTCAGCATGGGTAATACGCCTCCCAGCCGGTGGTCGCATAAAGTCCGAAAAACGATGGTCGTAGAACTTTCAAGTTGCGCCGCAGTGAGCATTTACCGCCCGGCATCCGGTTGGCAAGGTGCGATCACCGGTCAATTTTTATGCGAGCCTCGGAATTAATATTGACAGCAACGTGACAGGTGCAGCAGGATTGACGCCCGCCTGAGGTGCTGTTCGTTGCATTTTGTTGCGGATGCCACGTGTAAACGGCCGACAATTCTTCCGCCACTCCCGTCGCCTTGTTCGACAATTCGGACGACCGGATTTCTCCGGCACTCTCCCGGACGGTTCCTTGTCGAATTCGAATTTCCGGCTCTAGGGTGACGTCCCATGCCCGAATCACCGAGAGCGGCCGCGTCCCCACCATCGACGGAGAAAGCCACGGCACGGACCGAGGCCCCGAGGGTCGCGTTCGCGAGCCTCGTCGGCACCACGATCGAGTACTACGACTTCGCCGTGTACGGCACGGCCTCCGCGCTGGTCCTCGGTCCCGCCTTCTTCCCGTCCGGCAACCCCACCGTCTCCTCACTCGCCGCGTTCCTCACCTTCGCCGCGGCGTTCCTGTCCCGTCCCCTCGGCGTCGTCCTGTTCGGGACGATCGGTGACCGGCTCGGCCGAAGACAGGCCCTGGTCGCCTCCCTCTTACTCATGGGCGTCGCCACGGTCGGCGTCGGACTGCTCCCCACGTACGAGACCGCGGGACTCCTCGCTCCCGTCCTGCTGGTGACACTCCGTCTGCTCCAGGGCCTCAGCATGGGCGGCGAGTGGGGAGGGGCCGTGCTGCTCGCCGCCGAGCACGCGCCGCCCGGCCGCCGCGCGCTGTACGCGTCCGTCCCCCAGGCCGGCCCCTCGCTCGGCTTCCTGCTGTCCAGCGCCGTCATCCTGCCCACGCTCCACCTCGCGGGCCGGGACGGCTTCGGCGACTGGGCCTGGCGCATCCCGTTCCTGCTCAGCACCGTGCTCGTCGTGATCGGCCTGTGGGTCCGTACGACGGTCTCCGAATCACCCGTCTTCCGCGAGACGGCCCATCGCACAGCACCGGTCGGGGGCTCGGTCCCCACGTCCCGCTTCCCGCTGGCCACGCTCCTCAAGCGGTACCCCGGACGGCTGCTGCTCGGCACGGGCGCGGCGATCGGCGGTTCCGCCGTCTACTACCTGACGATCGTCTACAGCCTCTCGTACGGCCCGAAGGAACTGGGCATCCCCCAGAACACGATGCTGACCGCCGCGAGCATCGGCGCCGCGGCCGGCATCGCCATCACCCTCCCGGCCGCCAGGCTCTCCGACCGGATCGGCCGCCGCCCGGTGATGCTGACCGGCGCCGTCGGCTGCGTGCTGTGGGCGGTGCCCATGTACGCCTCCCTGAGCTCGCGCGACGCCTGGGTGATCACCGGCGCCTACACGGTCGGCCTCATGCTGCTCGCGCTCATGTTCTCCCCGGTGGCCGCGTTCCTCCCCGAACTGTTCCCCGCCCGGCTGCGCTACAGCGGAGCCTCCGCGGCCTTCATCCTCGCCAACACCCTCGGCGGCGGCTTCGCCCCGCTGGTCGCCACCTGGCTGAACAGCCGGTGGGATTCCCCGCTCGTCCTGGGCTTCTACACCGGCGCCCTCTGCCTCCTCAGCCTGCTGTGTCTGCTGGCCCTTCCGGAGACTCGCGACCAGGACTTCGACGCCTGACGGTCGGGATCCGCACCCATCCGGGCGAGAAGGTGTCCGCAGGAGGGGGCTTCTTCGGCCGCGTCGCGCAAGCCGGTCAGCGGCACGGCATTCATAGCTGCGGAAGTTCCGCGCATCGGTCGCGAAAGCGATGTTTGTGGCGGCCGATGAAGGTCACCTGGCCTGGACGGGACCGACAGGCTCCGGGCGCGGGCAGCGTGCCTGGTGCGCCGCTGCTCCGTACGACGAAAGGCAGACTCATGACGGAGACCCCACCTTTCACCACGACCGATTCCGGCGCCCCGGTGGAGAGCGACGAGCATTCGCTCACCGTGGGCCCCGCCGGTCCGATCCTGCTCCAGGACGCCTATCTGATCGAGCAGATGGCGCAGTTCAACCGGGAGCGGATCCCCGAGCGCCAGCCGCACGCCAAGGGAAGCGGCGCTTTCGGCCACTTCGAGGTGACCCACGACGTCAGCGCCTACACCAAGGCCGCGGTCTTCCAGCCGGGGACACGCACCGACCTGGTCACCCGCTTCTCGACCGTCGCCGGTGAGCGCGGCAGCCCGGACACCTGGCGCGACCCGCGCGGCTTCGCGGTGAAGTTCTACACCAGCGAAGGCAACTACGACATGGTCGGCAACAACACGCCGGTGTTCTTCGTGAAGGACCCGATGAAGTTCCAGCACTTCATCCGCTCCCAGAAGCGCCGCGCCGACAACAACCTGCGCGACCACGACATGCAGTGGGACTTCTGGACGCTTTCGCCCGAGTCCGCCCACCAGGTCACCTGGCTGATGGGCGACCGCGGCATCCCGCGGACCTGGCGCCACATGAACGGCTACACCTCCCACACCTACATGTGGATCAACGCCGCCGGCGAGCGCTTCTGGGTGAAGTACCACTTCAAGACCGACCAGGGCATCGAGTTCTTCACCCAGCACGAGGCCGACCAGATGGCGGCGGCCGACACGGACTACCACACGCGTGATCTGTTCGAGCACATCCGCGACGGCGACTTCCCGAGCTGGACCCTGCATGTGCAGGTGATGCCGTACGAGGAGGCCGCGAGCTACCGCTTCAACCCCTTCGACCTCACCAAGGTGTGGCCGCACAGCGACTACCCGCTGATCCCGGTCGGCCGTATGACGCTCGACCGCAACCCGACCGACAATCACGCGCAGATCGAGCAGGCGGCCTTCCAGCCCAACAACCTCGTCCCCGGCATCGGCCCCAGCCCGGACCGCATGCTGCTGGCCCGGCTGTTCTCCTACGCGGACGCGCACCGCCACCGGATCGGCGGCAACTACCAGCAGCTTCCGGTGAACGCCCCCGTCGTGGACGTCCACACCTACTCCAAGGACGGGGCGATGGCGTACCGCAACACCACCGACCCGGTGTACGCCCCCAACTCCAAGGGCGGCCCCGCGGCCGCCACCGCGCGCTACTCCCCGCCCAGCTGGGAGGCCGACGGCTCCATCACCCGCGCGGCCTACGTCAACCATCCCGAGGACGACGACTGGGGCCAGCCCGGCACCATGGTGCGCGAGGTCCTGGACGACGCCGCGCGCGACCGGCTGGTCGACAACGTCGTCGGCCACCTCCTCAACGGCGTCTCGGAACCCGTCCTCAAGCGGGCCTTCGAGTACTGGTCGAAGATCGACAAGACCCTCGGCGACCGCATCGAGCAGGGTGTGCGCGCGAAGGCGGACGAGAAGGACCCCAAAGCCGCCGACCAGGGCAATCCCGCACGGAGCGGCATGCAGGCCAAAGCCTGAGGGATCAGGCCCCACGGTGGGCTTCCACCGCCCGGCACCGCCGGGCGGTGGAAGCCCACCGACCTGTGCGCGGCGGACGAAGTGGCCGTCAGCGGGCTGTCACAGGAACCGGCGAAGGGGCTGGACGGCGGCCTCGCGGGCGCGCTGGAGAAGGGAACGCCGCTTCCAGCGACCCCTCCGGATCGCCTCGGCGACCGCCCTGTCGGCCTCGAAGTGCGCGTCCAGGGTCGCGGTGAACTCCGCGTCCAGGACGGCGAGCATGACCTCCTCGTCGTGGTCGAGGGAGCGCCGGTTGAAGTTGGTCGACCCGATGAGGGCCGCCGTGCGGTCCACGGTGATGACCTTGGCGTGCATCATCGTCGGTTGGTACTGGTAGATGCGCACCCCGCAGGCGAGCAGGTCGTCGTAGTAGTGCTGTCCGGCCAACTGGCAGACGCGCTTGTCGGTGTGCGGCCCGGGCAGCAGGATCTCCACCTCCACACCACGCCGTGCCGCCGCGCACAGGAGTTCGATGAAGTAGGCGTCCGGGGAGAAGTAGGCGGTGGCCAGCCGGAAACGCTCCTCGGCGGATTCGATCATGACCCGGATCAGGGTCTGCATGTCCTGCCAGCCGAAGCTGGCGGAGCCGCGCACCACCTGCACCACCGCGTCGCCCTGGGGGCGGTGGCCGGTGAACCGGTCGCGGTCGTCGAAGAGTTCGTCGTGGCACTCGGCCCAGTTCTGTGCGAACGCCGCCGCGACGCCGTCCACGGCGGGTCCCCGCACCTGGACGTGGGTGTCCCGCCATTCCCGCGGGTTGCGGGCGTCGCCGCACCATTCCTCGGCGATGCCCACGCCACCGGTGAAGGCCACCTGCTCGTCCACGACCAGCACCTTGCGGTGGCAGCGGTGGTTCTGCTTGAGCGGCGACAGATGCGCGGGCTTGCGGAACCACGCCACCTGGACGCCCACCCGCTCCATCTCCGCCAGCAGTTCGCTGTCGATGAGCCGGCTGCCGAAGCCGTCCAGCAGCAGCCGCACCCGCACCCCGGCCCGGGCTCGCTCCGCCAGGGCGTGCGCGAAGTCGCGGGCGATGTCGCCCTTCCAGTACACGAACGTCATCATGTCCACCGTGTGCTCGGCGGAGCGGATGGCGTCGAGCATGGCCGGGAAGATCTCGTCCCCGTTGCGCAGGGGGAGCAGCGCGTTGCCCTCGGTCGCCGCGACGCCGATCAGACGCTCCAGACGTCGCCGTATCCGCTCGGCACGCTCCTTCGCGGGTCCGGCGCCCGCCGGCTCGGCGGTCGAGACCGGCGGCCCCTCCTGGACACTCGTCATGCCCTCTTCCCTCCCGGCGAACCCGCCCCTGTGCCCGTCGGCGCGCGCCGACGTAGCTCCGGTTGCCCTGTTCGTCGTCGCGCATGCCCGCCTCTTCCGTCGGCGGGTTCGCGCATGGCCCCGCCGCCCTGGGGCAATCGGCAGACACGTCTCACAGTGAGGAGTTCAGCATGATGATCGTCGGCATCGTCGCCGTGTGCGTCGTTCTCGCGGTTCTCGCGTTCCTCGTGCCGCGCCTGTCCCACCATCCGCAGCGCGGCACCCAGCGCACGCTCGGAGCCGGGTCACGGGCCGGCGGGAAGGCCCCCGGCATCCTGGGCCGCGCTCTCAGCAAGCCCTTCCGCAGCAGTTCCAAGGCTGTCGGCCGCAGCGGTGCGGCCGGCCGACGGGCCCGTGGCCGCATGCCGTTCTGACCGGCGCGGCGGCCCTCACCCTCGCCTGGACGGACGGCACTGACCGCGCATCGATTCCGATATCGGACCAGAATGGTCGAAAGATACGCCGATCCGCGGAGGCGTGGCGATGCGCGGAAACGCCGAGAACGACGAGGGCTCCGTCGACGACTACGAGGAATACGAGGAGTACGACGACGAGCACGGTGACGGACTCGACGCCGGGGACGGTGACGAGTACGCCGATGCCGAGGCCTACGACGAGGAGGACGCCGCCGGGGAGAGCCCCGATGTCTACCTCGACGTTCCGGTCCTGAAGGTCGACGAGATCGACCTGGATGTCGAGGACCTGCGGGCGCATGTCTCGCTCCAGGCCGAGGTGCTGGATCTACTCAAACTCAACGTCGGCGCCGACGTCGCCCTCGGCCGGGTGCACCTGGGCATCTCGGGCGTCGAGGCCCAGGCCCAGCTCAAGGTGCGGCTCCACAACGTCGCGAAGATCATCGACCGGGTGCTCACCACGCTCGACCGCAACCCGGAGCTCCTGCACGAGCTGGCGCGTGGGGTCGGGTCCGCTGTGCGGGAGGTGGGCCAGGGCGCCGGGACGGCCGTGCGGGAGGTCGGGCAGGGCGCAGGTGGCGCCGTCCAGGAGGTGGGTCAGGGCGCCGGAGCCGCCGTCCAAGACGTGGGGCGCGGCGCCGGAGCTGCCGTTCAGGACGTGGGGCAGGGCGTCGGCTCCGTGGCTCAGGACGTCGGACAGGGGGCCGGTAAGGCCGTTCAGGACGTGGGGGCTGGTGCCGGGCGCGCGGTGGAGGACGTCGGCCAGGAGACGAGCCGGGCCGTCGGAAACGCCGGCGAGGTGGTGAGCGGCACCGCCGAAAGCGTGGCCGGACAGGCCGCGGGTGTGACCGAAGCGGCGGGCGACACCGTACGGGACGGCGGCCGGGCCGCCCGAGGCGCTGCGGAGACGGCGAACGCCGCCGCCGGGGGCGACGAGCCGGCCGAGCCGCGCGCGGCGCGCAAGGCCGACCGGAGCCAAGAAGGCACCCGCACGCGCCGGGTACGCGGAGAGGACGGGAAGCTGCCCGCGCGGCCCAGTCGCCGCCGGTCCGCCCGGAAGTCCGAGGAGCCGCCCTGAACGCCGGGAGCGGGAACCGGGAGCCCGGAGGGAGACATCGCGTTCCGGTCGACGGTCCACGCCGAACGGCTCCGCTTCACCGAGGAGCCCAGGACAGCCGTCCGCTTCCCCGGCACCGGCGAGCGGAGGTCGACGAGCCACAGCGACCGCACCCACCTGCCTGACCCGGTCACCCCCGGCCAGGACTACCAGGACGTCACGGTCACCTACCGCCTCGCGACCCGGCTCACCACCGGCCCTCGGCGTTCGTGCCGGTGAGGGCCCGGTCCGCCCGGAGGACCGGCTGCGCCCTCGCGGCCGCCTCGCCCGTGTGAGCAGGGCGAGGCGGCACCGGGAGGTCAGGGCAGCAGGACGGCCTTGCCCCGGTTGCGGTGGGCTTCCAGGTCGGCGTGCGCGGTGGCCGCCTGCTCGAGCGGGTAGGTCCGCCAGACGGGCAGGGTGAGCGTGCCGGCGGCGGCCGACCGGACCAGCTGCGGCAGAGCGTCCTCCGCCTGGTCGGCGCCGCCGGCGCTGAAGCGGACGCCGTGCTGCGCGGCGGACATGTCGGCGATGGTGATGACGTGCGCGCTGTCGCCGGTCAGGGCGACGGAGTCGGCGAGGACGCCGGCGCCGGAGGCGTCGAAGACGTAGTCGACCCCTTGGGGCGCGGCGGCTTCCACCCGCTGTACCCAGCCGTCGCCGTAGCGCACGGCGGTGGCTCCGAGCGCGGTGACCCGCTCGATGTCGTGCTCGCCGGCCGTCGCGATGACGGTGACGCCGCGGGCGACGGCCAATTGCACCGCGATCACGCCCACGCTGCCGCCGGCCCCGTGGACCAGCAGAGTCTGTCCCTCGCCCACGCCCAGTTGGCCGAGGACACGGGACGCGGTCCGGCCGACAGTCACCAGCGATGCGGCGACCTCCCAGGACAGCGCCGCGGGCTTGGCGACCGGCCGCTCCAGCAGCGCGTACTCGCTGTAGCCGCCGCCCGCGGTGGCGCCCAGGACCTCATCGCCGACCGCCGCGTCGGCTCCCTCGCCGACCGCGTCGACGACACCGGCCGCGTCCAGCCCGAGGATCACGGGGAAGGGCGCTGGGCCGGCGCCGGCCATCAGGCCGGAGCGGATCTTCATGTCGAGCGGGTTCACGGAGGCGGCTCGCGTCCGGATCCGGACCTGGCCCGGGCCGGGCTCGGGCACGGTGACCTCCGACAGACGCAGCACCTCGGGCGCGCCGTACTCGGAGATGGTGATCGCTTTGGACATCAGAAACTCCCAGGTAGGGGCGGAGTCGGCGGGGCCGCCGCTCAGGCGGTGAGGGTGGGGTAGTCGGTGTAGCCGCGGTGGTCGCCGCCGTAGAAGCTGGACTTGTCCGGGTCGTTGAACGGACCGCCGGCGGCGAGACGCCGGGGCAGGTCGGGGTTGGCGAGGAACAGCGCCCCGTAGGCCACCATGTCCGCGCTGCCGTCCTCGATCAGCTTCAGCGCCTCGGGGCCGGTGGTGTCGGGGTAGGTGAACGGGTTGAGGACGAACGTGCCGGTCCAGGTCTTGCGCAGCCGCGAGGTCAGCTCGGAGTCAGGGCCCTCCATCAGGTGCAGATAGGCAAGGTCCAGACCGGAGATCCGGTCCAGCAGGGCCCCGTAGACCTCGCCCGGGTTGTCCTCGGCGATGTCGTTGTACCGGTTGCCGGGCGAGATCCGCAGACCGACTCGCCGCCCGCCGATCGCCTCGGCGACGGCCGTGACGACCTCGACGGCGAACCGGATCCGGCCCTCGGCGCCGCCGCCCCAGGCGTCGGTGCGCAGGTTGGTGTTGTCCGCGAGGAACTGGTGGATCAGGTACCCGTTGGCACCGTGGATCTCCACACCGTCGAAACCGGCCTCGACGGCGTTGCGAGCCGCGTGCGCGAAGTCGGCGACGGTCTGCAGGATCTCGTCTTCGCTCAGCTCCTTCGGCGTGACGAAGTCCTGCGGCCCCTGGTGGGTGTAGACGCGCCCCTGGGCGGCGACCGCCGAGGGCCCCATCGGCGTCAGGCCGTCGGGCAGCAGGCTCGGGTGACCGATGCGGCCGGTGTGCATGAGCTGGGCGAAGATCACGCCGCCCTCGCGGTGTACGGCGTCGGTCACCGTCCGCCAGGCCCGTACCTGTCCGGGGGTGTGCAGACCGGGGGTGTCGGGGTAGCCCTGGCCGACCGCCGAGGGCTGGACGCCCTCGGTGACGATCAGCCCGGCGGCGGCGCGCTGCGCGTAGTAGGTCGCCATCAGCTCGGTCGGCTCGGCGCCGGGGCCGTAGGCGCGGCTGCGGGTCATGGGCGCCATCACGACGCGGTTCGTCAGGCGCGTGCCGCCCAGGTCGATCGGGTCGAAAGCAGTGGTCATGGGTCGTTCCCTCGGGATGGGTGTGCTGTGCGGGCTGGACGCGCCGTGGCGCGTCGCCAGCCGTTTCCTGTCTGAACAAGTAAATCACTTGTCCGAACAGGAAATTCCCTCGGCCCGTCCCCCGGGGATCGGAAGTGAGGTGGATAACACCCATCTAGCTGGGCGTATGTGCGACTCGACAGACGAAGCTCCGGCGGGCACCCCGGCGGAAGTTAGAATCCATCCTGTTCAAACAGGAGAGTGAGGGAGAGATGGCGGAGTCCACACCTGACGCCGGGCCGGTTTCCGGGGTGACGGAACAGGAAGCGACCGTGCCGGTCCCCGGCGCGGCCAGCGGCGGACCGATCAGCCACGCGATCTTCCGGCTGGCCCGGCTGCACCGCATGCTCGCGGGACACCTGCTGCGGCGGATCGGCCTGCACCCGGGCCAGGAGCTGGTCATGATGCACCTCTGGGAGCTCGGCCCCCAGCGTCAGATCGACCTGGTGCGCCTGATGGACTCCGACGCCGCCACCATGACCCGCACCGTCCGCCGCCTCGAACAGGCCGGCTTCGTGCGCCGCCGCCCCTCACCCACCGACAAGCGCGCCTCGCTCATCGAACCGACAGCGGCCAGCCACGCCCTGCGCCGGGAGGTGGAGCGGGTCTGGAGCCGGCTCGAGGACATCTCCACCGCGGGGCTCTCGGGCGACGAGTGCACCGACGCCCTCGCCACCCTGGAGCGCCTGGAGCAGAACCTCGTACGAGCCGCCACCCAGGCCACGGAGCGGGACCCGGAGTAGTCCGGAGGGGTGCGGGTCAGACCCAGGAGGCCACCGGCACGAACGAACTGTCCTGCCGGAACTGGTCTGTTCCGTTCGAGCGTTCCACGCGGAGCTGGTAGGCGTAGTGGCGCAGGTAGTGCCCCGGGTAGTTGTACGACTCGAAGCGGACGGAGCCCGACGCCGTGCCGGTCCGCAGGACGAACGTGGCGTCCTTGGCGAAGGTGCTCGTGCCGTCGTTCGGGTCGAAGCGGGCGCGGAAGTCCCAGTGGCGCAGGTAGTTGCCGGCCGCGTCGCGGAAGGAGCAGCCGTTCGCGTCGGCGAGGCCCGCGACGACCGTGAAGGTGGCGGCCTGCTTCTCGGCGGTGGTGCTGGAGCCGCTGACCACGGGGAGGTTGAGGAGCGCCGACTGCTGCTGCCAGTAGCGGGTGGAGTAGTTGGCCGACCGGAAGGAGCGGGTGACGTTCCGGGCCAGTGTCGGGCCGCCCGCGACCGTCTCCTTGACCACGGTGAAGTGCCGTGCGGTTCCGGAGATCGCGGGCAGTGCGGCCGGTGCCGACCAGGTGGCGAAGGTGTCGTGGCTGTCGCTGTAGTAGTAGGTGCCGTCGCCGTAGCCGTCGAAGAAGATCCGCCAGCCTCCGTTGTCCAGTTGCACCAGCGCGGGGCCCTCGCGGTAGCTGCCCCAGCCCGCCCAGTCGCCGGTCCGGCGGATCGTGTAGGGGCCGGTGAGGTTCGTGGCGGTGGCGTACTCGATGTACTTCGTCGTCTCGTTCTTCGGGAAGGCGTGGTAGGTCGAGCCGATCTTCACGATGAACGTGTCGATGTGGTTGGCACCGATGCCGGAGAGCGCCACCGGTGAACTCCACGCCGTGAGGGCGGAGTTCGTGGCCCTCAGCCGGTACGGCGTGAAGATCCACTCGTCGTTCGTGGTGGAGCAGGACACGATGACGTTGACGCTGCCGTCGCTGTCGACGAACCACTCGGGCGCCCAGGCGCGGGAGAGGTTCGCGACGGGGACCGTGTAGTCGTACAGGAACGTCCAGTTGGCGCGGTCGGAGCTGCGGGCGAAGCCGATGGTGGTGCTGGTGTCCTGCCAAGTTCGCGTGGTGTAGGTGACGTAGTAGAAGCCGTCGGTGTGTCTGAGGACGCTCGCGTCGCGGATCCGGCCCGCCGGTGGTGTGTAGGCGGAGGAGCGCAGCAGCCGGAAGTCGGTGGCGTCGTCCGACTGGTAGACGTTGACCGTGCCGTCATCGCTGTTGAGGAACGGCACGATCGTGTAGCGGGTGGCCGAGCCGTTCGGGGGTGCGGCGGCCAGGGCGCTGCCGAGCAGTCCGGGGGTCTCGCCGAGCAGCAGCGCCGAGGCGGGCAGGGCGGCCGCGGCGCGCAGCAGGGTACGGCGGGACGGGGCGGCGGGACGGGGAGTCATGTGCGGCTCGCTCTCGACGCAGGGGGTCGAAATACCGAACAGGGTTCGGAAAGTCGGTCAGAAGGTAGAGCTGAGGCAGAAGTGCGTCAATGGTTTTGTACGAGAGCCGCTGAGCCCCGAAGGGATCGGTGAACATCCACTTCCCTCGCCCCCGTTCCGTCACCGGCCATCGGACGTTACCGTTCGGTAGACCGCTCGCTCCCGGAGGTGTCCGCATGACGCTCGACCGCGCCGCAGGCCTGGCGGAGACCGCCCGCGCGCTGGCCGCCGGGGAGGTGACGTCCCGCGCCCTGGTGGAACTCACACTGGCGCGGATCGAGGCGACACAGGGCAGCCTCAACGCCTTCCGGATCGTCCGGGCCGAGGCCGCGCTCGCCGAGGCGGAGGCCGCCGACCGGGAGCTGGCCTCGGGAGCGCGCAAGCCGCTGCTGGGCGTCCCGGTGGCGGTGAAGGACGACATGGACGTGGCCGGCGAGCCGACCGCCTTCGGCTGCTGCGGGGAGTTCCCGCCGGTCGCCGAGGACGGTGAGGCCGTACGGCGGCTGCGCGCGGCCGGGGCCGTGATCGTCGGCAAGACCAACACCTGCGAGTTCGGGCAGTGGCCCTTCACCGAGGGGCCCGCCTTCGGCGCGACCCGCAACCCGTGGAGCACGGAGCACACGCCCGGCGGATCGTCCGGGGGATCGGCCGCCGCGGTCGCCGCCGGGCTGGTACCCGCCGCGCTCGGCTCGGACGGCGCCGGCTCGGTGCGGATCCCGGCCGCGTGGACCCATCTGGTCGGCATCAAGCCGCAGCGCGGCCGGGTCTCCACCTGGCCGCGCGGTGAGTCCTTCCAGGGCATCACCGTCAACGGCACCCTGGCCCGCACGGTCGCCGACGCGGCCCTGCTGCTGGACGCGGCGAGCGGCAATCACGCGCTGGACCCGCACCGGCCACGGCCCGTCGACGCGTCGGCGGCCGTCGGCCGCGACCCCGGGCGGCTGCGGATCGCGCTCTCGCTCAAGCCGCCGTTCACGGCGGTGCCCGCCCGGCTGCTGCCCGAGGTGCGGACCCGGATCGTCGAACTCGCGGAGCGACTCGCCGCGTTGGGGCACACGGTCGAGGAGGCGGACCCGCCGTACGGGCAGATCGGGCTGACCTTCGTGCCGCGCGCGACGGCCGGGATCGCCGAGCGGGTGGGCGAGGCGCCCTTCCCGGCGCTGCTGGACCGGCGCACCCGGGACGCGGCCAGGCTGGGCCGGCTGCTGGGCGGGGCCCCGCTGCGGGCGGCCCGGCGGGCGGAGACCGTCCTGCACCGCCGTATCGGAGGGTTCTTCACCTCGTACGACGTGGTCCTCGCGCCGACGACCGCCGCTCCCCCGCCCCGGATCGGCGCCCTGCTCGAACTCAGCGGATTCGCCACCGACCGCGCGATGATCGCCGCCTGTCCGTACGCCTGGCCGTGGAACGTGCTGGGCTGGCCGGGCGTCAATGTGCCCGCCGGGTTCACGCCCGACGGCCTGCCCGTCGGGGCGCAGTTGCTGGGGCCGGCCGACAGCGAGCCGCTGCTGCTGCAGGTGGCGGCCCAGTTGGAGGCGGAGCTGCGCTGGTACGAGAAGTGGCCCTCGCCGCCGGTCACGGCACGTTCCGCTGCCGCCTGAGCGACCGTACGCTGTCTGGCATGGCGGACGCGTCGATGGTCGGGCTCATGGGGCGGGTCACCGGAACGATCGGGCCCGGGCTGGTCGGCGAGGTGATCGTCCGGGTGCGCGGCGGCGCCGAGCACTTCCTCGCCCACCCCGTCTCTCCGGCGGACCGCATCGAGCCGGGCACGGTCGTGACGGTGGTCGAGTACCTGCCGCCGAGAACCGTCTACGTCGCGGCGGCGTACGACAGTTGAGCCCGCTGCGACGCAGGTGAGAGCCGTACGCGTCAAGCTTTGGACAAGGATGTGCGGGCGTCTGTACCCGGGGCCCGCGCAGGAGCACACTCCCCTTCGTTCGGTGCCGAGAGGGCACCATGCAGAGGGGGCGAATGCCGATGGTCGTCGGCGTCGTGGCGGGGGCGGCGGTTGTCGCTGTCGCCGTTCTGATCGGTCTGTTCAAGCTCATGTGGCGGGTCGCCGAACCCAACGAGGCACTGATCATCTCGGGGTCCAAGCACCGTACGGAGGGCATCGAGGAGGGGATGGGGTTCCGCATCGTCACCGGGCGCGGCACGCTCGTGATGCCCGGGGTGCAGGCGGTGCGCAAGCTCTCGCTGGACCTGAACGAGACGGAACTCCAGGTGGACTGCGTGACCCACCAGGGCATCCCGCTCAAGGTGCGGGGCGTGGTCATCTTCAAGGTGGGCGACGACTTCGTGTCGATCGCGAACGCGGCCCGCCGCTTCCTCGACCAGCAGAAGCTGATGTCGGAGCGGGTGCACAACGTGTTCGCCGGTCATCTGCGGTCCATCGTGGGCGGGTTGACGGTCGAGGACATGATCCGGGACCGGGAGAAGCTCACCGGTCAGACGCGGGCCGCGTGCGGCACGGAGATGGAGAAGCTGGGGCTGATCGTGGACTCACTGCAGATCCACGAGATCGAGGACCCGACCGGGTACATCCGGAATCTGGCCATGCCGCACGCGGCGGCCGTGCAGCGGGACGCCCGGATCGCGCAGGCGGAGGCGAACCGGCTGGCCACCGAGGCCGAGCAGCAGTCGTTCGCCCGGATGGCGGAAGCCACCCGGGACAGCGAGATCCTCCAGGCCGGCTACCAGGCCGAGCGCGACAAGGCCGCCGCCAAGGCCCGGCAGGCAGGTCCGCTCGCCGAGGCCGGGGCGAGGCAGGAGGTCGTCGTCCAGGAGACACGGGTGGCGGAGCTGGAGGCGCACCGCCGCGAGCAGCAGCTCCAGGCCGATGTCCGCAAGCCCGCCGACGCGGCGGCCTACGAGACACGCACCCTGGCCGAGGCGGAGCGCGACGCGCGGATCTCGGGGGCCGAGGCCCAGGCGAAGGAGACGGAGCTGGCGGCCGCCGCCGAGGCGACCCGGGTCAAGACGGCCGCGGGTGCCGAGGCCGAGGCGACCAAGGCGCGGGGCGAGGCGGCCGCGCAGGCCACCCGGGCGACCGGTGAGG
Organism: Streptomyces sp. CRCS-T-1; assembly: GCF_024442335.1. Classification (NCBI taxonomy): domain Bacteria; kingdom Bacillati; phylum Actinomycetota; class Actinomycetes; order Kitasatosporales; family Streptomycetaceae; genus Streptomyces; species Streptomyces sp. CRCS-T-1. The sequence continues at coordinate 674,851 of NZ_CP101651.1, forward strand.
CCGAGGCGGCGGCCGCGCAGGCCAGGGGGCTGGCCGCGGCCGAGGCCGCCAAGGCGAAGGGGCTCGCGGAGGCCCAGGCCATCAAGGCCCGTGCCGCCGCCCTCGCCGAGAACCAGGAGGCCGTCGTCGCCCAGCAACTCGCCGAGAACTGGCCGGAGATCGTCAAGGCGGGCGCGTCCGCGTTCGGCAACGTCGACAACATGGTGGTCCTCAACGGCGCCGACGGCATGGCGGACATGCTCGCCAAGGCCCTCACCATGGGCGGCACGGGTCTTGGCCTGGCCCGCCAGTTGCTCGCGTCGATGGACCGGAACGGGCAGGCGCCACAGGGCACCTCACCCCTCAACGGGCAGGCCCAGAAAGTACCGGTGGACGACAAGTGACCCGCCGGGTGTGACCACGGGGGGCAGCCTCTAGGGTGCCCCCGTGACCCTGTTTACCGATGAGAACGCCCCGGGCCGCCACGGCCCCTCCGCCACCGTCCAGGCCGACCCGCGCGAGGTGGGCCGGGTCCGCACGGAGTACTCCCCCGCGCACGACGGCGACCCGGACCCCGGGGAGATCGTCTGGACGTGGGTGCCCTTCGAGGAGAACGACGGGCGCGGCAAGGACCGCCCGGTGCTCGTCGTCGCCCGCGAGGCCGGCGGCACCTTCCTCGCCGTGCAGTTGTCCAGCCGGGAGCACGACGGCGACCGGGAGTGGGTGCCGATAGGCAGCGGGCCGTGGGACCGGTCGGGCCGGTTCTCGTGGGTCGGCGTGGACCGGGTGCTGCGCCTGCACGAGGACGGGATGCGCCGGGAGGCCTGCGCGGTGGACCGAATGCGGTTCAACCGGGTCAGGCGCCGGCTGCAGGAACGCTACGGCTGGACCTGAGAGGCCTTACCGCGGGAACACACCCGGTGAGACCTGAAAGGTCTTCTCGAAGGCGCCCAGCACCGCGCGCTCCCGGGTCCGGTCCAGGATCCCGAACGCCACGTGCTCGAAGGTCTCCGCGAACCGTCCGCCGGGCTCCAGCAGCGCCCGGAACGCCCCCGCCACCTGGGCCGGGTCGTTGCGGAACACCCCGCAGCCCCAGGCGCCCAGCACCAGCCGGCGGTAGCCGTGGGCGGCGGCCGTCTCCAGGACCCGTTCGGCCCGGACGGCCAGGGCCCGCGGCAGTTCGGGGGCCCGCTCGGGTGCCGTGCGCAGCACCACGCCCGCGTTGGGCGCGGGCGAGGTCAGGAAGCCCGCGGTGTAGGGCTCGTCCAGCAGCTCGCCCCGGTCGTCACGGAAGACGGGCACGGCCGGTGAGTGGATGACACGGTCCGTGTAGAACGGGTCGCGGTGGGCGCGGTGATGGTCGTAGTAGGCACGGGCCCGGAGCAGGCAGGTGTACAGCGCGGACGCCCGGCACAGGGCCTCTTCCTGGGCCTGGGCGCCGTTCAGGTAGCCGCCGCCGGGATTGCGGGCGGAGGCGAAGTTCAGCACGGCCACCTCCCCGCCGAGCCTGCGGGCGGCCTCCAGGCTGCTCTCGCCGGTGACCTCGATCAGCGTCTTCGTCTGCGTCCGGCTCACCCGAACGGAGGGCACCGGCACCGGTTCCGGCCCGTACAGGCGTGTGCCCTCGCGCGCGGCCCGCAGTTCCCCGGCGATGGACACCTCGCGGCCGTTCGGCGCCCGATAGACGCCCGCCTCCACGATCTGCTCGGTCTGCCGCGCGATACCGCGCAGGCGCGCGCTCACGGCGCCACCCCCGTACGCGCCGTGACCGCGCGTCCCGCGGTCTTCTTTGTCGTGCTCACGCAGGCATCGTGCGTGATGCCCGCTCCGTGGCGCAACGGAGTTTCCGTCGCCGGGGAACGCCGGGGAAAGCCCGGGGAAACGTCCGGTTGACCCCGACGACCGGCCCGGAACGCCCTGTTTTGCCCCCTTGTGCCGAGCGACGTGAAGGTCTTGGCTGGGACGAGTGATCCCCGGCCCGGGCCGCCGAGAGCCCGGACCGATGGCATGGTGGAATCTCAGGAGGATCCCGACATGTCCGATTCCCCTAGTGCATCGGCGAGTGGCTGTACCGAGCCACCCACCGCACTGTCCGCCGCAGACGTCGAGGCCTTGGTGCGCGGCATCTGCTTCAAGACCGGCCCGCCACGCCGCCTCGGGGTCGAGGTGGAATGGCTCGTCCACGAGCTGCGCGCACCGCAGCTCCCCGTCACACCCGAACGACTCGAAGCGGCCTACGCCGCAGTGCGGAACCTGCCTCTGAGGTCGGCGCTCACCGTGGAGCCCGGCGGCCAGCTGGAGCTGAGCTCGCCCCCCGCCGACTCGCTGACGGAGTGCATCGGTACAGTCTCCGCCGACCTCGACGCCGTCCGCACGGTCCTGCGCGAGGAGGACCTCGCCCTCGTCGGCCTCGGCCACGATCCCTGGCACGAACCCCGCCGGTTCCTGCGCGAACCGCGCTACGACGCCATGGAGCGCTGCCTGGACCGCACGGGCCCCTCCGGCCGCGCCATGATGTGCACCTCCGCCTCCGTACAGGTGTGCCTCGACGCCGGTCATGAGGAGCCCGGCCCGCTCGGCCTGGTGCGGCGCTGGTGGCTGGCCCATCATCTGGGCCCGGTCCTGGTGGCCGCGTTCGCCAGTTCCCCGCTCGCCGTTCACCGGCCGACCGGCTGGATGTCCACCCGGCAGCTGCTGTGGACGCGGATCGGCGCCGGCCGGGCGGGAGCACCGCCGCTGGACACCGACCCGCGCGGCGCCTGGGCCCGGCATGTGCTGGACTCCCCCGTGATGTGCGTCCGGCAGAACGGCGGGCCCTGGGACGTCCCCGAGGGGCTCACCTTCCGGGAGTGGATCCGGACGGGGGTGCCGAGACCGCCCACGCGTGAGGACCTCGACTACCACGTCACGACGCTGTTCCCGCCGGTCAGGCCGCGCGGCCACCTGGAACTGCGCATGATCGACGCGCAGCCGGGGGACGACGGCTGGATCGTGCCGCTCGCCGTGACCGCGGCGCTGTTCGACGACCCGGAGGCCGCGGAGACCGCCTACCGGGCCGTGAAGCCGCTGGCCGAGCGGACGCTGGGACTGCCCGCGCCGCACAACCCGCTGTGGCTCGACGCGGCCCGCAGCGGGCTGGCCGACGCCGAACTGCGCGAGGTGGCCGTCACGTGCTTCACGACCGCGCTGGACGCCCTGCCCCGGCTCGGCGCCGCGCCCGAGGTCATGGAGGCCGTCTCGGCCCATCTGGACCGCTATGTCGTCCGGGGCCGCTGCCCCGCCGACGACCTGCTCGACCGACAGCGCGCCACCGACGGTCGCGCCCACGGGAAGGACTTCCGCCCATGACCGACACCGATCCCGCCGTCGACATCGACACCGTCGACCCCGAGATGCTCCGCGAGCGCGCGGTCGCCTCGCTGGTGGTCGCCCGCGAGCGCACCACGCTGCTGACGAGCTGTGTCGAGGAGCCCGACCTGACCGCGCAGCACTCGCCGCTGATGTCGCCGCTGGTGTGGGACCTGGCGCACATCGGCAACCAGGAGGAGCAGTGGCTGCTGCGGGCCGTCGCCGGGCAGGACGCGATACGCCCCGAGATAGACAGCCTCTACGACGCCTTCGAGCACCCGCGGGCCGAGCGGCCGAAGCTGCCCCTGCTGTCGCCCGGGGAGGCGCGCACCTACGCGGCCGACGTCCGGGGCCGGGCCCTGGACGTGCTGGAGGGGGCCGCGTTCCACGGGACGCGGCTGACGGAGGCCGGGTTCGCCTTCGGGATGATCGCGCAGCACGAACAGCAGCACGACGAGACCATGCTGATCACACATCAGCTGCGCAGGGGCCCGCAGGCCCTGACCGCGCCCGACCCGGAGCCGGCGCCACTGTTCACCGGCCCGTCCGAAGTCCTGGTCCCGGGCGGCCCGTTCACGATGGGCACCTCCGGCGAGCCGTGGGCCCTGGACAACGAACGCCCGGCGCACCGGCGCGAGGTCGCGCCGTTCCACATCGACACCACGCCGGTGACGAACGGCGCGTACCAGGCGTTCATCGAGGACGGCGGCTACGACGACCAGCGCTGGTGGACCGCGGACGGCTGGACCCACATCCGCCGGAACTCCATCGCCCACCCGCTGTACTGGCGGCGGGACGGCAGGCAGTGGCTGCGCCGGCGCTTCGGCCTCACCGAGGTCGTACCGCGCGACGAGCCGGTGCTGCACGTGTGCTGGTACGAGGCCGACGCCTACGCCCGCTGGGCCGGACGCCGGCTGCCCACAGAGGCCGAGTGGGAGAAGGCGGCCCGGTACGACCCGGCCGGTGACCGTTCCATGCGCTACCCGTGGGGCGACGCCGACCCGGGGCCCGAGCACGCCAACCTCGGGCAGCGGCATCTGCGTCCGGCACCGGCCGGGAGCTATCCGGCCGGCGAGTCCCCGCTCGGCGTACGGCAGTTGATCGGCGATGTGTGGGAGTGGACGTCGAGCGAGTTCCTGCCCTACCCGGGGTTCAAGGCGTTCCCGTACAAGGAGTACTCGGAGGTCTTCTTCGGGTCCGGCTACAAGGTGCTGCGCGGCGGTGCCTTCGCGGTGGACGCGGTGGCCTGCCGGGGCACGTTCCGCAACTGGGACCATCCGATCCGGCGGCAGATCTTCTCCGGGTTCCGCACGGCCCGCTCGGAGGAGGTCTGATGTGCCGCCATGTGGCGTACGTGGGGCCGCGTGAGCCGCTCGGGCGGCTCCTGGTGGATCCTTCGCACGGCCTGTACCGGCAGTCCTGGGCGCCCCGGCGGCAGCGGTACGGGACGGTCAACGCCGACGGTTTCGGCGTCGGCTGGTACGCCGAGGGCGATCCGGTGCCGGCCCGCTACCGCCGGGCCGGGCCGATCTGGGCGGACCTGTCCTTCGCCGATCTCGCCCGGGTGGTGACGACTAACGCGCTGCTCGCGGCGGTGCGGGACGCGACCCTGTCGGGCGCGGACGCGGAGGCCGCGGCGGCGCCGTTCGCCGCGGGGACCTGGCTGTTCAGCCACAACGGCGCGGTCAAGGGCTGGCCCGGTTCGCTCGCGCCGGTGTCCCGGAGCCTGCCGCCCGAGGACCTGCTGTCGCTGGAGGCCCGCAACGACTCGGCGCTCGTGTGGGCGCTGGTGCTGGCCCGGCTGCGCGGCGGTGACGAGGAGGGCCAGGCGCTGGCCGACACGGTCCTGGAGGTCGCCGCCGCGGCCCCCGGCTCCCGGCTCAACCTCCTGATGCACAACGGCGACACCATCACCGCGACCGCCTGGGGCGACACCCTCTGGTACCTCACCCGGCCGGGCGGCGGCACGGTCGTGGCCTCCGAGCCCTACGACGACGATCCGCACTGGCAGGAGGTCCCCGACCGCACCCTCCTCGCGGCGAGCGGCACGGACGTGCTGCTCACCCCGTTGAAGGAGCCGGCCGACGCCCTCGTCCCCGCATCCCCGAAGGAGCCCCGTACGTGAGCCCGTTCCGCCTCACCCGCCATCTGCCCGAGGACGCCACGGACGCCGCGCTGCGCGCCGATGTCCACCGGGGCCTGACCGGCACCCCCAAGACACTGCCGCCGAAGTGGTTCTACGACGCGCACGGCAGCGACCTGTTCGAGAAGATCACCGAACTGCCCGAGTACTACCCGACGCGCGCCGAGCGGGAGATCCTGCTCGCGCGCTCCGGCGACATCGCCGCGGCGACCCGGGCCCGCACCCTGGTAGAGCTCGGCTCCGGTTCCTCCGAGAAGACGCGGCATCTGCTCGACGCCCTCACGGAGCTGCACACCTACGTCCCCGTCGACGTCAGCGGCAGCGCCCTCACCCAGGCCGGGCAGGCGCTCGCCGCCGAGCGGCCGGGGCTCGACGTGCACGCGCTGATCGCCGACTTCACGGCGGAGCTGACGCTGCCGGACACGCCGGGGCCGCGGCTGGTGGCGTTCCTCGGCGGCACGATCGGCAATCTGCTGCCCGCCGAGCGTGCCGCGTTCCTGGCCACCGTGCGTAGCATGCTCGCCCCGGGCGACGCCCTGCTGATGGGCACGGACCTGGTCAAGGACGAGGAGGTACTGGTCCGGGCGTACGACGACGCGGCCGGGGTGACGGCCGCGTTCAACAAGAACGTGCTGACCGTGATCAACCGTGAGCTCGGCGGCGATTTCGAGCCCGTCGCCTTCGACCATGTGGCCGTCTGGGACGCCGAGCACGAGTGGATCGAGATGCGGCTGCGCTCCCGTACGGCGCAGACGGTCAAGGTGCCGGCCCTCGACCTCGCCGTCGACTTCGCGGCGGGCGAGGAGCTGCGCACCGAGGTGTCGGCGAAGTTCCGGCAGGAGGGTGTGCGGAGCGAACTGTCGGCGGCGGGGCTGGACCTGGCGCACTGGTGGACGGACGGCGCGGGCCGGTTCGCGCTGTCGCTGAGCGTGGCGCGCTGACCTCCCTCGAGCCCCGGGACGGCGGCGGAGCGGGCGGCGACGTCTCGCGCTTCGCCGCCGTGTGGGGCACGGTGGAGTGACTGGAATGCAGCAGAAGAGGAGCAGCGGCATGTCGAACCACACCTACCGGGTCACGGAGATCGTCGGGACCTCGCCCGAGGGCGTCGACGCGGCCATCCGCAACGGCATCGGCCGGGCCTCGCAGACGCTGCGCAACCTGGACTGGTTCGAGGTGACCCAGGTGCGCGGCCAGCTCGAGGACGGGCAGATCGCGCACTGGCAGGTGGGGCTCAAGGTGGGCTTCCGGCTGGAGGAGGGCGAGTAGCCGGGAGCGTTCGCGCTCAGGTCCGTCCTTCCCGCTCCTGCGCTTCCTTCAGCTCGGCGGACCGGGCGGCCCAGTCGGCCCGGACGACCGTGAAGCCCGCGCGCCGGGCGTCCTCGCAGACCAGTTCGTCGTCGTCCACGAGGACGCGGACCTCACGCGTGCGGGCGAGCCGGCGCAGGATCTCCAGCTTGGTGACCCGGGCGGGCCTGCGGTCGCCGTTCGGCCGCATGTGGACGCGTCCTTCGGGCAGTCCCTGCGCGGCCAGCCAGTCGAGTGTGTCGCGGCGGCAGCGCTCGGGCCGGCCGGTGAGATACACGATCTCGCACTCCCGCTCGCTCTCCTGAACCAGCGCGATGCCTTCCGGGAGCGGCGGGTCCTGCGGCGCCGCCGCGAAGAACCCGTCCCAGTCCCGCGGCCTGCGCTCCAGGAACTTCTGCCGATGCGCGGTGTCGGCGAGGGTGTTGTCCAGGTCGAACACGGCCAGCGGCGCCTTGCTGCGATCATCACTCACGCTCCCACCCTAGGCCGTGTCCGCCCGGCGCTTCCCGTGTCCGCCCGGCAACCTTCGCGCGCCGGGCGGCCACTGCTCTGCGACACCCAGCAGGCAGAGGCGGGAGGCCGTATGCGCAACACGAGGATCTGGTCGGCGGCGATGATGACGGGGACGGCGCTGGCCCTGGTGCTGGGCGGCCCGGCGGGGCCGGCCGTCGCCGCGGGCACGACCCTGGTCGTGGCGCCGAACGGGGACGACTCCGCCCCCGGTACGCTCGCCCGGCCGCTGAAGACCATCCAGCGGGCGGTGGACCTGGCGAAGCCCGGCGACAGCATCAGTGTGCGCGGCGGGACGTACGCCCTCACGGACAACATCACCATCGCCGGGTCGGGGACCGCGTCCCAGCCCATCACCCTCACCGCCCACCCGGGCGAGCGGGTGGTCGTCGACGGCGAGCGACTGCCCGCGAGCCACACCCCGGTCGGCGGCGGCATCCCGCGTGCCGAGCGCGGGGCGGTCCACATGGAGGCGTCGCACTGGCGGATCTCGGATCTGGAGATCGTCAACGGCCCGTACGGGGTGTACTGCGACGGCTGCGACGGCAATGTCTTCTCGCGCCTGAGCACGCACGACAACTACGAGTCCGGCTTCCAGCTCCAGGGCGACTCCAGCGACAACCAGATTCTGAACCTGGACAGTTACGGCAACCGCGACCCGCGCAAGAACGGGGAGAGCGCCGACGGCCTGGCCGTCAAGGAGGGCTCCGGCACGGGCAACGTGGTGCGCGGCGCCCGGCTGTGGAACAACGTCGACGACGGCTTCGACGCCTGGGAGTTCGCCTCCCCGGTGACGATCGAGAACACGGTGGCGTACGGCAACGGATTCAACCGCTGGAACTTCCCCGACTTCGCGGGCGACGGCAACGGCTTCAAGCTCGGCGGCGGCAGCCCGGCCCCTGCGGTGGCCCACACCGTGCGCGACAGCGTCTCCTTCAAGAACGCGAAGCACGGCCTCACCGACAACGGCAACCCCGGCTCCCTCGCCCTGAGCCGCAACTCCACGTACGGCAACACCGGTACGGGTTTCGACGCCGACGTCTCGGGCGGAACCGCCCGGCTCACCGGCAACCTCTCCGTCGCGGACCAGCGCGCGGCGGCCGTCGGGGCGAAGACGGTCGCCGACGGCAACTCCTGGAACATCGGCGGCACATGGAACGCCTCCTCGGTGCTGAGCACCGACCCGGGTCCGCTCACCGGCCCCCGGGCGGCGGACGGCTCACTGCCGAAGGCGCCGGCGTTCCTCGTCCCCCGCAACGGCACCGCCGTCGGCGCCCGTTTCTGATCCGGCTCATTTGAGACAGCCTGGCCGGATAAATGGTCCGGACTATTCGCCGGGGATGTGAACGAGCGATGACCACAGATCAATTGACCATCACAGTTGATAGCTCAAGCACAGCACTGACATACTCCCCGTGGCCGTCCCCGCGATTCCGGACTGCGACTTTTCCGGTTTCACGAGCCCCCCCCACAGAGCCCGCACCCCCTCACCGTGTCCGGCGCCCCTCCACCCTGCTCGAAAGCCGGACGCGACACCTCCCCGACAGGGTCGAGTGCGGGGCACGATGCAGCGAAGAAGGTGCGCCTGTGCCCGAATTCCCACCGAGGCGGGAAGACACTCCCACATTTCCGCTTCCGCACATCGAACACACACCGCCGTCTCGTATATCCGACCATCCCGAATTCCTCTCGCTGCGTCGCGCGCAGCGTCGGTTCGGGATCCGGGCGACGATCCTGTCCGCCGGCGGATTTCTGCTGTATGTACTGCTGTCGAGTTTTGTTCCCGCGGTGATGAATCAGCCGCTGTTCGGCCATCTCACGATCGGGCTCACTCTCGGCCTCGGGCAGTTCGTCATCATGGGCGTGACCGCCTGGTGCCATGTCCGGCACATGCGTGACCGGGTCGATCCGCTCGCCCGCGGCCTCAGGTCCGCCCGGCAGCACGAGAACGACAACCGCCACGCCCGTCCGGCCGCGGCGCCCCAGGGCGCCGGGCAGCCCCTGCGGCACGGCACGAGGGGGTTCCGCACGTGGTGACGACCGCCGCCGCCATTGACGACAGCAGCCTGCAGCTGACGTTCGTCCTGTTTCTGACCGTGGTCGTGATCACCCTGTTCACGGCGCTGCTGACGGCCCCTCAGCGCGACGAGATCAGCGAGTTCTACCTCGGCAACCGCACCATGTCGCCGTTGCGCAACGGCCTGGCCATGTGCGGCGACTACCTGTCCGCCGCCACCCTGCTGGGCAGCACCGGCCTGGTCGCCCTGACCGGCTACGACGGACTGATGTACCTGGGCGGCACCACCGTCGCCTGGATGATGGTGCTGCTGCTGATCGCCGAACCCCTGCACCGCACGGGGAAGTTCACGCTCGGCGACACGGTGGCGCTGCGCCTGCCCCGGCAGCAGCGGCCGGTGCGGGTCGCCCTCGCGGTCTGCATCCTGGCCATCGCGACGCTCTATCTGGTGGCCCAACTCGTCGGCAGTGTGGCGCTGTTGACCCAGTTCACCGGAGCACCCAGCGCCACCACCCGCACCCTGTGCGTGGCGGTGATCGGAACGTTCGTGATCCTGTACGCCTCCCTCGGCGGCATGCCCGGCGCCACGGTCATCCAGATCATCAAGGCCGTGATGCTGGTGGCGGGCGTGCTGTTCACGGCGGGCTTGGTGCTGCACCACTTCGACTGGAACCCCGACGCGCTGCTGGAGAGGGCGGCCGAACGCAGCGGCGCCGGACCGCAGTTCCTCGAACCCGGGCTGCGCTACGGCGGGACCGTCAGCAACAAGCTGGACTTCTTCAGCCTCGAACTGGCCATCGTCCTCGGCCTCGCCGCCCTCCCGCACGTGCTGATGCGGCTGCTCGCCCCGCGCAAGAGCGGTGTGCTGCGCTCCTCCGTCCTGTGGGCCGTCGGCCTGGTCGGCGCGGTCTGCTTCGGGGCCGGCATCCTCGGCCTCGGCGCCACCGCGCTGCTCGGCCGGGACACCATCGAGAACACGGACCGCACCGGCAACGCCTCCGTCCTGCTGCTCGCGCACGAGTTGGGTGGCAGTGTGCTCACCGCGCTGCTGACGTGTCTGGCCTATCTGACCCTGCTCGCCGTGGCGGTGGGCCTCACCCTGGCCGCGGCCTCGTCCCTCGCGCACGACCTGTACAGCGAGGTGATCCGCAAGGGCCAGGCCACCGAGGCGGAGGAGCTGACCGTGGCCCGGCTGTCCGGAGCGGTCATCGGCGTCCTCGGCATCCTGCTGGCCCTCGTCGCCTGGGGGGCGAACACCGCGACGCTCGCGTTCCTCGCCTTCGCCATCGCGGCGTCCGCGATCCTGCCGACGATCATCTACACCCTCTTCTGGCGGCGCTTCACCGCGAAGGGGGCGCTGCTCAGCCTCTACGGCGGCCTGGCCTGCTCGGTCCTGCTCGCCGTGTTCTCCCCCGTCGTCTCCTCCGCCCCGGCCTCCTTCTATCCCGACGTCGACTTCGCCTGGTTCCCGCTCCAGAACCCGGGCATCGTCTCCATCCCCGCGGGCTTCCTGCTGGGCTGGCTCGGCACGGTGCTGGACAAGGGCCCGGCCGAGGACAGCTCCGCGCACGAGGAGTTCGAGGTGCGGATGCTGGTGGGCGCCGACGACTGACCCACAGCTGGGGCATCGACGGCCGGGCAGCGGGGACACTCATTGTTAATGGGATCCATTTTCATGTAGCGTCCTCGGTGCCCGTCCACCGAGGAGGAGTCCCATGGCTGTCCCGAAGCGGAAGATGTCCCGCAGCAACACCCGTCACCGCCGCGCCCAGTGGAAGGCGGCCACCCCGACGCTGGTCCCGGTCACCGTCGACGGCGTCCGCCACCTCGTACCGCAGAACCTGGTCAGGGCCTACGAGCGCGGGCTGCTACGCCCGGACGGCTGAGGCCGCTGCCTCCGGGTAGAAGTGCGCGCGGACCCGCCGCAGCCATGCCTCGACCGGCGCCTCGTCGGGCTCGTCCGGCAGCGCCGTGCGGCCGGTGTCGAAGGCGGCCTCGTAGTGTCCCAGCAGGGGCCGCGCGGCGGAGGGGTCGGCGGCGACCCGCTCCCCGAAGGCGTGGTACTCCTCCGGGTTCTCCACGCGGATCGTCAGCCGCCCGGTGGTGTACAGCTCCAGGCCCTGCCCGCACAGCCGCTTGAGATGCCGGGCGTGCTTCGCCGCGCGCCCGCGGGTGTCCGCGGAGGACGAGCGGTCGCTGCGGCTCTCCAGCCGCCGGAACTGCTGGGTGGCGTAGCCCAGGTAGGCGTCCCTGACGCGCCGGGCGCACAGGAAGGAGGAGCGGATGCCGATGAGCTCGTCGCCGAGCGGGGTCCGCACCTCGTACAGCTCGTCCGGGAGCCACACCAGCTCCATGGCGGTCGGGTTGCCGCCCAGGGCCAGCCGGCACCACTTGGCGGCCTCGTGCAGTGTGCTGTCCGGCGCCTTGCCGACGTGGGACTCCTTCGGCCGGCGCAGACCGTGCAGCTCTTCGGTGGGCGCCGCGAACAGGCCGAGGCGGTCGATGTCGGACCCCTCGTGGGCGAGTCCGTACGCGGTCGATCCGACGATGCCGGAGAGCAGGACGTTGGGGACGGTCATGGTCGGCCGCCTTTCACTACGGGATACCGGGCCATTGTCCTGACCTGCCAGGACGCGGTCACCCGGTTTTCCGGCGGTGGTCCCGGTGCGGCGACGGCGGAATACCGGCGCCCCTGTGCGGCGTAGAACCTCGTATGGAACCAGTGCGCCTGTCCGTCCTCGACCGCTCCCGCACCCGCGAGGGGCACACCCACCCCGAGGCGCTGCGGGACACCGTGCGGCTGGCGGGGGAGCTGGAGCGGCTCGGGTATCACCGGGTGTGGGTGTCGGAGCATCACGGCGTTCCCGGGGTCGCCGGTTCCGCGCCGACCGTGCTGGCCGCCGCCGTCGCCGCCGCGACCAGGACGATCCGGGTCGGCACCGGCGGGGTGATGCTGCCCAATCACCGGCCGCTGGTCGTGGCCGAGCAGTTCGGGGTGCTGGAGTCACTGTTCCCCGGGCGGATCGACATGGGCCTGGGCCGGTCCGTCGGGTTCACCGACGGGGTCCGCAGGGCCCTGGGCCGCGACAAGGGCGACGCCGAGGACTTCGAGGCCCAGCTGCGGGAGCTGCTCGGCTGGTTCCGGGGCACCTCCCCCACCGGGGTGCGTGCCCGCCCCGCCGAGGGGCTGAGCGTGCCGCCGTTCGTGCTGGCCATGGGCGAGGGCGCCGGGATCGCCGCCCGCGCGGGGCTGCCCATGGTCATCGGTGATCTCCGCAACCGGGAGAAGATGCGGCGCGGCATCGACCACTACCGCGAGCACTTCCGCCCCTCCGAATGGGCGCCGGAACCGTACGTCGTCATCTCGGGGACGATCGCCGTGGCGTCCACGCCCGAGGGGGCCCGGCGGCTGCTCGTCCCGGAGGCCTGGGCGATGGCGTACTCCCGTACCCACGGCACCTTCCCTCCCCTGGCGCCCGCCGAGCACGTCGAGGCGCTCACCATGACGGGCAAGGAGCGCGGCTTCCACGAGTCCGGGCTCACCGGCCACATCGCCGGCACCGAGGAGCAGGTCGCCGACGAGCTGGAGACGGTCCTGAAGGAGACCGGGGCGCAGGAGGTCCTCGTCACCACCAGCACCTACGACCGCGAGGCCCTGCTGGACTCCTACCGGCGGCTGGCCGCGATCACCTCCGGTTAGAGTCCTGCCCATGCACGACCCCCACACCCCCCACGACCCCTACGTCCGCGTCCGCGGCGCCCGCGAGCACAACCTTCAGGGCATCGACGTCGACATCCCCCGGGACGTGCTGGCCGTGTTCACCGGCGTGTCCGGCTCGGGCAAGTCGTCCCTGGCGTTCGGCACGATCTACGCGGAGGCCCAGCGGCGCTACTTCGAATCGGTCGCACCGTACGCACGCCGGCTGATCCACCAGGTCGGCGCGCCGAAGGTCGGGGAGATCACCGGTCTGCCGCCGGCCGTCTCGCTCCAGCAGCGCCGCGCCGCCCCCACCTCACGCTCCTCCGTCGGCACCGTCACCAACCTCTCCAACTCGCTGCGCATGCTGTTCTCCCGGGCCGGCACCTATCCGCCCGGCGCCGAGCGCCTCGACTCCGACGCGTTCTCGCCCAACACGGCGGCCGGGGCCTGCCCGGAGTGCCACGGGCTCGGGCAAGTGCACCGTACGAGCGAGGAGTTGCTGGTCCCCGACCCGTCGCTGTCGATCCGCGAGGGGGCCGTCGCCGCGTGGCCGGGCGCCTGGCAGGGCAAGAACCTGCGGGACATCCTCGACGCGCTCGGCCACGACGTGGACCGGCCGTGGCGGGAACTGCCCGCGACGGCCCGGGAGTGGATTCTCTTCACGGACGAGCAGCCGGTCGTCACCGTGCACCCGGTGCGGGACGCGGACCGCATCCAGCGGCCGTACCAGGGCACCTACATGAGCGCCCGGCGGTACGTGATGAAGACCTTCTCGGACTCCAAGAGCCCGACCCTGCGGACGAAGGCCGAACGGTTCCTGGCCAGTGCGCCCTGCCCGGCCTGCGGCGGAAGCCGGCTGCGCCCCGAGGCACTCGCCGTGACGTTCGGCGGCCGGACCATCGCCGAGCTGGCCGCCCGGCCGCTGGTGGAGCTGGCCTCCGGTCTCGACGGGACATCGGAGACCGCCCGGGTCCTCACCGCCGACCTGACGTCCCGGATCGCACCGGTCCTCGAGCTGGGCCTCGGCTACCTCAGCCTCGACCGGCCCACCCCCACCCTCTCCGCCGGCGAACTGCAACGCCTGCGCCTCGCCACCCAGCTGCGCTCGGGCCTGTTCGGCGTCGTCTACGTCCTCGACGAGCCGTCGGCCGGGCTGCACCCGGCGGACACCGAGGCACTGCTCACGGTGCTGGAGCGGCTGAAGTCGGCCGGGAACTCGGTGTTCGTGGTGGAGCACCACCTCGATGTCGTGCGCGGCGCAGACTGGCTGGTGGACGTGGGTCCGCAGGCGGGCGAGCACGGCGGGCGGGTGCTGCACAGCGGCCCGGTGGCGGACCTGGCCGCGGTCGAGGAGTCGGCGACGGCCCGCTACCTGTTCGACCGCTCCCCCGCTCCGGCCCGGGAGGTCCGTGAACCGGGCGGGTGGCTGACGACCGGCCCGGTCACCCGGCACAACCTGCGCGGGGTGACCGCAGACTTCCCGCTCGGCGTGTTCACCGCGGTCACCGGGGTGTCGGGCTCCGGCAAGTCCACGCTCATCGGCGAGATCACCGAGGACGCGGCGGGCACGGCGGGGGTGGGCCGGCTGGTCTCGGTCGACCAGAAGCCCATCGGGCGCACCCCGCGCTCGAACCTCGCGACGTACACCGGTCTCTTCGACGTGGTGCGCAGGGTGTTCGCGGCCACCGACGGGGCGCGTCAACGGGGCTTCGGGGTCGGCCGGTTCTCCTTCAACGTGGTGGGCGGGCGCTGTGAGACCTGCCAGGGCGAGGGGTTCGTCAGTGTGGAGCTGCTGTTCCTGCCGAGCACGTACGCGCCCTGCCCGGACTGCGGCGGGGCCCGGTACAACACCGAGACGCGGGAAGTGACGTACCGGGGGCGGGACATCGCGCAGGTGCTGGATCTGACGGTGGAGAGCGCGGCGGAGTTCTTCGCGGACACCCCGGCCGTGGCCCGCAGCCTCGGCACCCTGCTGGACGTGGGCCTCGGCTATCTGCGCCTCGGCCAGCCCGCGACGGAGCTGTCCGGCGGCGAGGCGCAGCGCATCAAGCTGGCGAGCGAGCTGCAGCGCGGCCGTCGCGGCCACACGCTCTACCTCCTCGACGAGCCGACCACCGGTCTCCACCCGGCCGACGTGGATGTGCTGATGCGCCAGTTGCACGGCCTGGTCGACGCCGGGCACACGGTGATCGTCGTCGAGCACGACATGTCCGTCGTCGCCCGCGCGGACTGGGTGATCGACCTCGGCCCGGGCGGCGGCGACGCGGGCGGCCGGATCGTGGCGGCCGGTCCGCCCGCGGAGGTGGCGGCGGCAGAGCCGAGCGCCACAGCCCGCTATCTGGGCCGGGCGCTCGGCCGGGAGCGACAGGGGTAGCCCGTCAGCGGGTGGCGAGCAGTCCGGCGACGAGGTCCCGGGGCAGGCCGTGGGTGTCGTGGAGGTAGCCGTAGTCCTCTTCGCTGAGCGGCCTCCGGTACTGGGGCCGGGACAGCAGACGGCGTCCCCGTTCGATGAGTTTGCGGAACCGCCGCTCCTCGTCGAGGAGGATCTCCCGGACGAGGTCGGGGCCGACGGACTGGCGGAAGTGGTCGAGGGTGTGCTCGATCAGCTCCGGGGGCAGGTCGGCGAGGGTACGGGAGGAATCGTCGCGCCCGAGCGTGGTGAGGAGTCGGCGGATCAGCCGGCGCAGGACGTAGCCGCGGCCGGTGTTGGACGGCCGTACGCCGTCGCCGAGCACGGCGACGGCGGCGCGCAGGTGATCGCTGACCAGGCGGGTCGACGGGCCGTCCAGGCCCCACAGCGAGGGCACGGTCCGCATCCACGGTTCGAAGAGGTCCGTGTCGTAGACCGACCGGTGTCCTTGCAGGACGGCGACGAGGCGTTCCAGTCCCATGCCCGTGTCGACGCCGGGCTGCCGCAGGGGGACGAGAGTGCCGTCGGTGTGGCGCTCGTAGCGCATGTGGACGTGGTTCCAGAGTTCCGTCCAGCGGGGGTCGGTGTCGGGGCTGCCCTCAGGCGGGGTGCCGGGCTCGCCGGTCCAGACGAAGATCTCCGAGTCGGGGCCGCAGGGGCCGACCGGGCCGTTGGACCACCAGTTCTCCTGCCCGGCCCGCTCCACCGGCAGCCCCAGCTCCTCCCAGACGCGCAGTGATTCGGTGTCGGGGCCGACCTGGTCCGATCCGCCGAAGACCGTGACGTGCAGGCGTTCTCGCGGGATGCCGAACCCGTCCCGCAGCAGCTCGTACCCCCAGCGGAGCGACTGGGCGTGGTCGTAGTCGCCCAGTGACCAGGAGCCGAGCATCTGGAACACCGTCAGGTGCGTGGTGTCGCCGATCTCGTCCAGGTCGGTGGTGCGCAGACAGCGCTGGAGGTTGACCAGCCGCCGCCCCTGGGGGTGCGGGCGGCCCAGCAGATAGGGCGTGAGGGGCTGCATTCCGGCCGTGGTGAACAGCACCGGGTCCGAGGGCGGGGGCAGCAGCGTGCTGCCGGTGATCAGCCGGTGTCCGCGCTCACGGAAGAAGTCGTTGAACGTCTGTACGGTCCGCTCCGTGTCCATGGCGGTCTCCTTGAGGTCAGGGGACCGGAACGAACCGCGCGAGGGAAGCCGGAGAGTACGGGGGTCCTGGCGGTCCGTTTCCGGCCGCCGGGAAGGGATTGACGAGGTCAGGCGTCGGCAGCCGGTGAGCTGGTCGCTCGCGCGGCTGCTGCGTCGGTGCGCTTGATGACCTCCATGGATCCGACGGTAACAGCGGGCGCCGGAACCGTCGCGGGCTTTTTCGTGCCGCCGTACGGCCGGGTCACCAGCGCGGCATGCGTCCAGGCCGGCTCGGCGGGCTCCGTCGGCTGCGCGGCCCGGGCGAGCGAGCGCCGGTCGGGGTGGGCGCCCGGGGGTATGACGTCCTGGACGTCCACGTGGGCCACCAGTCCGCGTGCCGACACCACGCGCCAGACCGAGGCCGGCAGCGTGTCGTCGCCGACGAAGGCGGGCGCGGTGCTGGTGGGCCCGTCGGCGATCCGGTACCGCAAGTGCACCGGCTGGACGGCGGCCCCCGCGTCCAGCGCGGCCTGGAAGACGGCCCGGCGGAACACCCCCTGGGAGCGGCCGCACCAGGTGCTGCCCTCGGGGAAGACCCCGACGGCGCGGCCCTCGCGCAGCACCTCGGCGATGCGGGCGACGGTGCCCGGCAGGGCCCGCAGCCGGTCCCGGTCGATGAACAGGACGCCGCCGCGCGCGACCAGCGGCCCGGCGACGGGCCACCGCCGCACCTCGGTCTTGGCCAGCATCCGGGCGGGACGTACGGCGGCGAGCAGCGGTATGTCCAGCCAGGAGATGTGGTTGGCGACCAGCAGCAGGGGGCCGGTGGGGGCGGCGGCGCCGGTGATGCGGACCTGGACCCCTGCGGCCCGCACGATCCACCGGCACCACCGCCGGACCAGGGACGCCGGCATGCGCGCGCCGAACGGCGTCAGCGCGATCCCGGCGAGGAGGAGCAGGACGACGGCGGTGAGCCGCAGCACGGCCCACGGCACGGCCCTCGTCACCGGCTCGACACAGGCCCGGGGCGTACAGGGCGCGAGGGGCAGCCAGGCGCTCATCACGCCGGCACGAGGGAGAGGAAGTGCCGCAGGTAGCGCGAGTTGACCCGGCTCATCGGCAGCAGCACATACAGGTCGGCGACGCCGAAGTCCGGGTCGTGGGCCGGTTCGCCGCACACCCAGGCGCCGAGGCGCAGATAGCCGCGGAGCAGGGCGGGCAGTTCGACGCGGGCGGCGGGCGCGGGGCCCGGGATCCACGGCAGCAGCGGCTGGACGCGGAACTCCCGCGGCGACAGATGCTTGTCGCTCACCCGGTCCCAGGTGGCGGAGGCGAGAGCGCCGCCGTCGGCGAGCGGGATGGAGCAGCAGCCGGCGAGCCACTCGTGGCCGCGGTCGACCATGTAGCGGGCGATACCGGCCCAGATGAGGCTGATGACCGCGCCGTCGCGGTGGTCGGGGTGCACGCAGGAGCGGCCGACCTCGACGAGTTCCGGCCGGATCCCGCCGAGGGCGGTCAGATCGAACTCGCTCTCGGAGTACAGCCGCCCGGCGACCGCCGCGCGCTCCGGCGGCAGCAGCCGGTAGGTGCCGACGACCTGGCCGGTCGTCTCCTCGCGGACGAGCAGGTGGTCGCAGTACGCGTCGAACGAGTCGACGTCGAGGCCCGGCTGCGGGCCGGTCAGCAGGGCGCCCAGTTCCCCGGCGAAGACGTCGTGGCGCAGCCGCTGCGCGGCACGCACGTCGTCCTCGTTGCGGGCGAGGGAGACGGTGTAGCGGGTGGGGGCCGTGGGCTGCGCGGGACGGTCGACGGTCAGTACGCCGGTCATGGCTCTCTCCTGGTCACGGGCCGGAGGCGGCGAGCGGTGCCGCCGCCCCCTGTTGTGCCCATGCCGCCTGTCCTGCGCGTGACGAGTGCCAGGAGCGCGGGTGTGCGCCTGTTGAACTACTGCTTGGCGACCTTCCGCGTGGCCCGCAGCCACTCCTTGTTCATGCTGGTGATGGACATGAGGGGAATTCCCTTGGGACAGGCGGTGGCGCACTCCCCGGCTAGGGTGCAGCCGCCGAAGCCCTCCTCGTCCATCTGCTCCACCATGTCCAGCACGCGCGTCTCCCGCTCGGGCGCCCCCTGCGGCAGCACATTGAGATGGTTGACCTTGGCGGACGTGAACAGCATCGCGGCCCCGTTGGGACAGGCGGCCACACAGGCCCCGCAGCCGATGCACTCCGCGTGCTCGAAGGCGAGCTCGGCGTCGGGTTTCGGCACCGGGGTGGCATGCGCTTCGGGAGCCGCGCCCGTCGGTGCGGTGATGTAGCCGCCGGCCTGGATGATCCGGTCGAAGGCGGACCGGTCCACGACCAGATCCTTGATGACCGGGAAAGCGGAGGCCCGCCACGGCTCGATGTCGATCGTGTCGCCGTCCTCGAAGGACCGCATGTGCAACTGGCAGGTCGTGGTGCGTTCCGGCCCGTGCGCATCCCCGTTGATCACCAGGGAACAGGCACCGCAGATGCCCTCGCGGCAGTCGTGGTCGAAGGCCACGGGGTCCTCACCGCGCAGGGTGAGCTCCTCGTTGAGCGTGTCGAGCATCTCCAGGAAGGACATGTCGGGCGAGATGTCGTCCACCTCGTAGGTGGACATCGTGCCGTCGGCGTCTGCGTTGCGCTGCCGCCAGACGCGCAGGGTGAGCTTCATGCGTAGCTCCGCTGAGTGGGGTGGACGTACTCGAAGGCCAGGTCTTCCCTGTGCAGGGCCGGGGCCTCGCCGGTGCCGGTGAACTCCCAGGCGGCCGCGTAGGCGAACTCCTCGTCCTTGCGGGCGGCCTCGCCGTCGGGCGTCTGGGACTCCTCGCGGAAGTGGCCGCCGCAGGACTCGGCGCGGTGCAGCGCGTCGAGGCACATCAGCTCGGCCAGCTCCAGATAGTCGACGACGCGGTTGGCCTTCTCCAGCGACTGGTTGAACTCCTCGCCGCTGCCGGGCACCTTGATGCGCCTCCAGAACTCCTCGCGGATCTGCGGGATGCGCTCCAGTGCCTTGCGCAGGCCCGCGTCGGAGCGGGCCATGCCGCAGAACTCCCACATGAGTTCGCCGACCTCGCGGTGGAAGGAGTCGGGGGTGCGGTCGCCGTCGACGGACAGCAGCAGGTGGAGCCGGTCCTGGGTCTCGGCCAGCACCTCCTGGACGACGGGGTGTTCGTCGGTGACCGCGTCGTGGTGCGGGTTGCGGGCCAGGTAGTCGTTGATGGTGGCCGGGAGGACGAAGTAGCCGTCGGCCAGGCCCTGCATCAGCGCGGAGGCGCCGAGCCGGTTGGCGCCGTGGTCGGAGAAGTTGGCCTCGCCGATCGCGAACAGCCCGGGGACGGTGGTCTGGAGGTCGTAGTCGACCCACAGGCCGCCCATCGTGTAGTGCACGGCGGGGTAGATCCGCATCGGCACCCGGTACGGATCCTCGTCGGTGATCCGCTGGTACATGTCGAAGAGGTTGCCGTACTTGGCCTCGACGGCCTTACGGCCCATCCGCCGAATCGCGTCGGCGAAGTCCAGGTACACGCCCTGGCCGCCGGGACCGACGCCCCGGCCCTCGTCGCACACGTTCTTCGCGGCGCGGGAGGCGATGTCACGCGGCACGAGGTTGCCGAAGGACGGGTAGATGCGCTCCAGGTAGTAGTCGCGCTCGTCCTCGGGGATCTCGGCCGGGGGCCGCTGGTCCCCCTTCGCCTTCGGCACCCAGATACGCCCGTCATTGCGCAGCGACTCGCTCATCAGCGTCAGCTTGGACTGGTGGTCGCCGGTGCGCGGGATGCAGGTGGGGTGGATCTGGGTGAAGCAGGGGTTGGCGAAGAGGGCGCCGCGCCGGTGGGCCCGCCAGATCGCGGTGGCGTTGGAGTTCATGGCGTTCGTCGACAGGTAGAAGACGTTGCCGTAGCCGCCGGAGGCGAGCACGACGGCGTCCGCGAAGTACGTGTCGATCCTGCCGGTGATCAGGTCCCGGGCGACGATCCCGCGCGCCCGCCCGTCGATCACGATCAGGTCGAGCATCTCGGTGCGCGGATGCATCTCGATGTTCCCGGCGGCGATCTGCCGGCTGAGGGCCTGGTAGGCGCCGAGGAGGAGCTGCTGGCCCGTCTGGCCTCGGGCGTAGAAGGTGCGCGAGACCTGCACGCCGCCGAAGGAGCGGGTGTCGAGCAGCCCGCCGTACTCACGGGCGAACGGCACGCCCTGGGCCACGCACTGGTCGATGATCTCGACGGAGATCTGCGCCAGCCGGTGGACGTTGGACTCGCGGGCCCGGAAGTCGCCGCCCTTGACGGTGTCGTAGAACAGCCGGTGGACGGAGTCGCCGTCGTTGCGGTAGTTCTTCGCGGCGTTGATGCCTCCTTGCGCGGCGATGGAGTGGGCGCGGCGCGGGGAGTCCTGGTAGCAGAACTGGACGACGTGGTAGCCCTGTTCGGCGAGGGTGGCACCGGCCGAGCCGCCGGCGAGGCCGGTCCCGACGACGATGACGGTGTGTTTGCGCCGGTTGGCGGGGTTGACGAGTTTCGCTTCGAAGCGGCGCTTGTCCCAGCGCTCGTTGACCGGCCCGGACGGGGCCTTGGTGTCGACGACCGGCTCACCGGTCGCGTAGTCGGCGTAGGAAGTCATCTTCAGCTCACCACTCCGGTCATGACGCCCACGGGTACGGCGATGAAACCGGCCGTGAGCAGCAGCGCGAGAACGTTGGCGACGGTCTTCAGGGCGCGGTCGCGGCTGCGGCTGCCGGCGCCGAGGGTCTGGGCGGCGCTCCAGAAGCCGTGCCGGATGTGCAGGCCGAGCGCGAGCATCGCGACGATGTAGACGACGTTGCCGTACCAGGTGGAGAAGGTGTCCACGACGTTCTGGTACGGACGGCCCTCCTGGAAGCCGCCGGGGTGCGCGGTACCGGTCGTCAGGTCCAGGATGTGCCAGACGATGAACAGCCCGAGGATGATCCCGCCCCAGCGCATGGTGCGCGTGGCGTAGGAGGCCCGCGGCTTCTTGTGCACGTACTTGCTCGGGCGCGCCCTGATGTCGCGGCGGCTGAGCTGGTACGCGGCGGTGGCGTGGGCGACGACGGCGGCGACGAGCACGACGCGGATCAGCCAGAGCGTCCACTCGTAGTGCATGAACGGCTCACCGACGGTGCGCAGCCAGTGGCCGTAGGCGTTGAACTCGCCCGCGCCGAAGTAGATCTTCAGGTTCCCGATCATGTGGGCGACCAGGTACAGCAGCATGATCAGCCCGCTGACCGCCATCACGGTCTTCTTGCCGAGGGTGGAGTCCCACACGGTGCGTGCCATGGACGGCCGTCGGTCCGTCCTCGTTGCCAGAGCCATGTCCAGCACGCTACGGACGCGCCGGCGATCGGTCCAAGACATGGTCCGGCTTGATTCCATAGGCTGGGACTATCGTACGAGGATGCAGTTCCAACAGCTCCAGTACTTCGTGGCCGTCGCCGAGACCCGGCACTTCACCCGGGCCGCCGATCTGGTCCATGTCGCGCAGCCGTCGTTGTCACAGCAGATCAAGGCGCTGGAGCGGGAGCTGGGCGCGGATCTGTTCCGGCGTGCCCGCGGCAACATCACGCTCACGGACGCCGGGGAGGCGCTGCTGCCGCTGGCCCGGCGGATCCTGGCCGACGCGGACACCGCCCGGCAGGAGGTGCAGGAGCTGGCGCAGCTGCGGCAGGGGCGGGTGCGGCTGGGGGCGACGCCGAGTGTGTGCACGGGGCTGCTGCCGGATGTGCTGCGGGCGTTCCATGATCGCTACCCGGGGATCCGGCTGCTGATCGAGGAGGGCGGCTCCCATGATCTGGTGCGGGAGCTGGCGCGTGGGGCGCTGGATCTGGCGCTGGTCGTGCTGCCGCTGCCGACGCCGTCGCCGGCGCTGACCACGGTGGAGCTGCTGCGGGAGGATCTTGTGGTGGTGTCCTCACCCGATGCGGCGAAGCCGGGCCGGGGCTCGCGTACCGTGCGGGTCGCCGATCTGGAGGGGGAGCGGATGGTGATGTTCCGGCACGGGTACGACCTGCGGGAGCTGACCGTTGCCGCGTGTCGGGCCGAGGGGTTCGAACCGGACTTCGCGGTGGAGGGTGGGGAGATGGATGCGGTGTTGGGGTTTGTGCGGGCGGGGTTGGGGGTCGCTGTGGTGCCGCGGATGGTGGCGGCGAGGTCGGGGCGGGGGTTGCGGGTGACGCCGCTTGCGCGGCCCGGGCTGCATCGCACGATTGCCTTGGCGCACCGTAGTGATGTGGCTCCGACTCGGGCCGCTCGGGAGTTGCAGCGGATGTTGCTTGAGCGGTGAGGCCGATTCGGGAGCGCCGTTGTGTGTGAGCGCCGTTCGGGGGTGCGGGTTGTTTGTGGTTGCTCGCGCAGTTCCCCGCGCCCCCCAAGAGACCCTATTCAGCCAGTGGCGTCCACAAGTGCCAGTTCGTGCAGGCGCTCCGGGGGGCCCGGGCGGGCGTAGTACCAGCCCTGGGCCGTGTCGCAGCCCATCATGCGCAACTGTTCGGCCTGGGCGCCTGTTTCCACGCCCTCGACCGTGACCGCGAGGTCCAGGCTGTGGGCCAGGGAGACGATTCCCTCGACGATCTTGAGGTCGACGGGGTCGGCCGGGAACTGCTGCATGCTCTGGGTGAAGGAGCGGTCCAGCTTCAGGATGCTGACCGGGAGGCGGCGCAGGTTGGCGAGGTTGGAGTAGCCCGTGCCGAAGTCGTCCAGGGCGATGTCGACGCCCATCTCGGCCAGCCGGCGCAGCGGCTTGAGCAGGTCGTCGTCCGCGCCGATCAGCGCCGACTCGGTGACCTCCAGGCAGAGCGCGTTCGGCTCGATGCCGGTGCGTTCCAGGATGTCGACGGTGTCCTGGACCAGGCCGGGGTGGGTCAGCTGGCAGGGCGAGAGATTGACGTTGATCCGCAGCGGGCCCACGGCCTCCGCGCCGCCGTGCAGTTCCCGCCACTCGCGGGCCTGCCGTACGGACTGCTCCAGGACCCAGCGGCCCAGCGGCACGATCAGCCCGGTGTGCTCGGCGAGCGGGATGAAGCGGTCCGGGCCGAGCACGCCGTGCTGCGGGTGCAGCCAGCGCACCAGGGCCTCGGCTCCCCGGACACTGCCGTCGCCGAGATGGACCAGCGGCTGGTACTCGATGAAGAACTCGCCCCGCTCCAGCGCGGTGGGCAGGGCGGTGGTCAGTCCGTGCCGGGTGATGGCGCGGGCGTCGGCCTCGGCGTCGGCGAGTTCGAAGCGGTTGCCGCCCGCCGACTTGGCCCGGTACATGGTGATGTCCGCGCTGCGCAGCACCTCCGCCGGGCTGCGCTCCCCCGCCGGGCCCTCGACGATGCCGATGCTGCCGCGCACGGTCAGATCCCGGCCGTCGACGCTGATCGGCGCGAGCAGCGCGTTCATGATGCGGCCGGCGAGCTCGTCGACCTCGTGCTGGGTGTCGGGGCCCGTGGTCAGCGCGACGAACTCGTCGCCGCCGAGCCGGGCGACCATCTCGCCGGGCGCGGTGGCGCAGGACTGCAGCCGGTCGGCGACCTCCACCAGCAGCCGGTCGCCGGCCGCGTGGCCCAGGCTGTCGTTGATGGTCTTGAAGCCGTCGAGGTCGAGGTAGCACAGCCCGAACCGCTGGCCTTCCCCGGCGCCCAGTGCCTTCTCCAGGCGCTCGAAGAAGAAGGTGCGGTTCGGCAGTCCGGTCAGCGCGTCGTGCGTGGCCTCGTAGCGCAGCCTCAGGTTGAGCAGCCGCCGCTCGGTGGTGTCCTCCATGAGGGCGAGCTGGTACTGCGGCTCGCCGTCGGCGTCGCGCAGCAGGGAGACCGTCAGATTGGTCCACAGGACCGTCCCGTCGGGGCGGTAGAACGCCTTCTCCAGGTGGTAGTGCTCCCGGTCGCCGCGGACGAGCTCGTCGTAGAGCCGCCAGGTCTGCGGCGCGTCGTCGGGGTGGGTCCACTCCCGGACGTTGCGGCAGCGCAAGGCGTGCTCGGTGATGCCGAACATGCGCAGCAGCGCGCCGTTGACCTGGAGGATGTTGCCCTCGAGGTCGGCCATGCCGATGCCTATGGCCGCGCCCTCGAAGACGGCCCGGAAGCGGGCCTCGCTCGCGTGCAGGGCCTGGGCCACCACGCCCTGCGCCTGGAGGGCGGCCTCGGCGATGGCCTCCTGCTCGGCCAGCGTCCGCTCGCGCAGCGCCCGGGCGAAGCCGGCGGACATCGCGTGCTGCAGTCGCGCGCAGCGCGCCCGCAGGGTCTCCTGGTCGCCGTCGCCGCCGCAGTACAGGACCAGATAGGCGTCCACGCAGTCCAGCGTGTGGCTGAGTGCCTCGGGGTCGGTGCAGTGCGCGTCGACGAGGGCGGCGCCCACGGCCCGGCCCGCGTCGGAGTCGAAGGCCCGGGCCCGCAGTGCCTCGCTCAGCCGCCGGGCCAGCGGCAGCAGTTGCTCCTCGAACTCCGCGCGGGTCGACGACGTCGAGGTCACCGGGAAGACCGCCCGGCTCCAGATCGTCGCGAATCTGCGCAGTCTGTCCTCCGGCCCGTCCGGTTCCGCGATCACGCCGTACGCCCCACGCCCGCGAAACCGGAGAACGCATAGGGATCCTCGTCCTCCGGCGCGGTGTCGGGCCGCCAGCGTGGCATCGCCACCAGTCCGGGTTCCACCATGTCGTACCCCTCGAAGAACCGCGCGATGTCCTCGCGCGAGCGCATGATCAGCGGGTTGCGGATCTCCTCGTACACGTCCACCGCGCCCCCGGCCCGCTCCGGCGGAAGCGGGATCCCCTCGTAGGAGGCATGGGTGAGCACGAGCAGGCTGCCGGGCGCGAGCGCCTGGCGCAGCTCGGCCACCGCCCCGTACGGGTCGTCCTCGTCTTCCACGAAGTGAAGTATGGCAACGAGAAGCAGGGCCACTGGCTGATTCAGGTCGATCAGCCGCTCCACCTCGGGGCTGTTCAGGATGTCCTGGGGCTTGCGGAGATCCGCGGCGACGACGCCCGCGCCGTCGTTGCCCGCCAGGACCGCCTGGCTGTGCGCCACGGCCACCGGGTCGTGGTCGACGTACACCACGCGCGCGCCGGGGCTGGCTGCCTGGGCCACCTCGTGCACATTGCCGAAGGTGGGGATCCCGGAGCCGATGTCCAGGAACTGGGTGATGCCCTGGTCTGCCGCCCAGCGCACGGCGCGGCGCATGAACGCCCGGTTCGCCTGCATGATCTTGGGGAGTCCCGGCAGGAACTCCATGGCCCTGCGGGCCGCTTCCCGGTCGACCTCGAAGTTATGCGATCCGCCCAGATAGAAGTCGTACATCCGGGAAACGCTGGGCACCGAGATGTCGATGCTCCGTGGGGCCCAGACGGGACGCTCCATCTATCTCTCCAAGGCGTAGGCGATCCGGTGTTCGAGCAGAGGCTACTGATCGCCCGCCAATGGAGCGACCCGAAACGGAAATTGACCATCCGTTCCCGGTCACTGCCTGCGGCACGTGCCGAATTGATACCCGTCCGCCCACCCTTCGAACATATGACGAACAGTGTTCGGGGCATTCCGGAGAGTTCCGGTTCGGAAGGGGAAGAGTGTTGAGAATTCGATGAGTTCAGGTGAAGCACGGCAAAACGGTCCGCCCCTCCGTGAGTCACGGAGGGGCGGACCGGGTCGGCTCCGTCGGGTGACGCGAGGGTCAACCCTGGGGAGGTTTCTCTGCTATTCCGACGCGCCGACCAGCTTTCCGTCGGGGCGCACGGCGTACCAAGTGCCGCCCACGCCCTGGCCGTTGGTGTCGCCCGGAGCCTTGTCACCGGCGAAGGTGTAGATCGGCGAGCAGTTGATCGTCTGCTGCTTGCCCTTGCCGTCGGTCCGGTCGAAGATCATGTAGCCCTTCTCCTGGATGCCCTTGGTGTCGGCGAAGTCGACGGGCTCCACGAGCGGCCACTTCTTCAGGCACTCGCCGGTGCAGTTGGAGACCGGCTTGGGCCAGGCCTTGTCCTTCTTGAACCGGTAGACGGTCATGCCGTTCTTGTCGACGACGATCTCGCCGAGCTTGGGGTCCTCACGGGTGGAGAGACCGGCCTCCGCCTCGGCTCCGCCGCCGTCGGCGGCGCCCGCACCGCCCTCCTGCGCCTTCTTGCCGTCGGGGGCCAGCGCGTACCACTTGCCGCCCACACCCTGGCCCTTGACGTCGCCCGCGTTGACGTCCTTGGCGTAGCGGTAGGCCGGCCAGCCGCCCACGGTGAGCTGCTTGGTGCCGTCGGCCCGGGTGACCGAGCCGAGCAGCGCCTTGTCGATGCCCTCGCCGGCCTCGGCGTCGTCCGCGGGGACCGGCGGCCAGGTCTTGGCGCAGTCGCCGTCGCAGTTCGACTTGGGCGGCTGCTCGGTGTCCTGGTCGAACCGGTACAGGGTGAGACCGAGGCTGTCGGTCACCACCTTGCCGATCTCGTCCGCGGTGGAGACCGACAGCTTGCCCGCGGGGTTGGACGGGCTGGAAGCACTCGGCGTGGCAGCCGGGCTGCTCGCGGTGCCGCCCGCACCGGCCGTCCCGGAGCCGATGTTTCCGTAATCCCCGGGCGCCGCCGTGGCGCCCACGTTCTGGCTGGCCGCCGGAGGGCTGTCCTGACCGCACGCCGTCGTCAGCGCCAGGACCGCCGCGGCGCTCGCCACGAGTGAGGCGCTCCGCCAGGAGGTCTTCATCGTCAACTCCCCATAATCGCAAGGGTGTTGCAGCGCCCTGCTGCGCCGCCGCACGGCCATGAGTACGCACGGGAGCAGCGATTGTGTTCAACGACCGGCCAAATTTCTTTCCGGAACCTGTGAGGAGTGCCGCCCGCGACCTGTGACGGGGGCCGCCGTTCGTCGCACAGACATGCGCGCCGAGCACCCTGCGGGCGACCTCCGGTCAAACCGGCAGCACCCGGAAATCCCTCTTTCGGGGCAATCCCCTTGCGCTCCGGCACGTCCCGGCGGAACAAGGCTCATGATCTTCGTCGTGTATGGACCCCTTCCGATTCAACCCGCCGTCGCCGTAAGGGCCTTGGCGGTGGCGGCGCTGACCTGGGCGCTCGTCGGCGCACCGGGTTCGGTGGCGGTGGCCACCGCCTGCGCGTACGCCTCGACGGGGCCGGACGGCACGAAGGCGGTGGCGTACGCCGGGAGCAAGACCTGGCCGACCAAGCCGCCGTGCCCGACACCCACACCGACGCCCACGCCCACTCCCACACCGACCCCGACGCCCCCGCCGCCGAAGCCGTCGCCGACGCCGAGCCCGTCTCCGGACCCGACGCCACCGCCTCCGAAGCCCACGGCCCGGCCCGAGCCGCCACCGCCACCCGCTCCCCGCCCGGCGGCGCCCCGTCCCGAGCCGACCCTCAGGCCCGTGCCACCGCCACCGCCGCCCCCTCCCCCGGCTCCGGCGCCCGAGCCGTCGGCGACTCCGAAGCCGCGTCCGTCCGCCTCACCCGTGCACTACCCGCGCTATCGCGCCGCGCCGCGGCCACGGCGGACGAGCAGCACGATGTCGCCGCTCACCTTCGTCCTGCTCGTCACGGTGCCCGCGGTGGTCGCCGTCGCCGCGCTGCGCGCGCGCTGATCCCTGAAAGCCCTGGAGGTACCTCTTGCCGGAATGGCTTGTTCTCACCCTCGCGATGCTGGCCGCCTGCGCCGTGGTGGTCATCATCACCCTCGTACGCCACCGCACGGCGTCCGACGACGAGGACCCCAGCGAGACCCCGGACGTCATCGAGTACATGACGATGTGGATCGGCGTCGTGTACGCCATCGTCCTGGGCCTGGCGATCGCCGGTGTCTGGGAGGGGCGCAGCGCCGCCCAGGACCACGTGCAGGCCGAGGCCACCGCGCTGCACGAGGTCTCGGAGCGGGTCCGGGTCTACCCGGCCGACGCCCGCGACCGGATCCGGGACGACATCGAGGCCTATGTGGGCTACGTCGTCACCACCGAGTGGGACACCATGGCCGACGAGGGCCGTGTCACCGAGCGGGGTCACCGACTCTTCGAGCGCGTCCGGCAGGACGTCACCGACTACGAGCCGAAGACGGACTTCCAGGCCCAGGCCTACCAGCCGCTCCTCGACCAGGTGACCGCGGCCAACCAGGCCCGGATCGCCCGGGCGGAGTCGACCGGGGAGACCATGCCGGGCGTGGTGTGGTTCGGGCTGATCGCCGGAGCCGTCGTCACCATCGGGATGATCTTCGCCCTGCAGATCCGCAGAACGACCCGGGAAATGGTCCTCGCCGGGCTGTTCTCGGCGCTGATCGCCTTCCTGCTGTTCCTGATCTGGGACTTCGACTCGCCGTACAGCAGAGGCGTGACCGCGTCGGCGGACCCGTTCCTCAATCTCTTCCCGGGCGCCGGGGACTGACGGCGCCCGCACCACGGATCCGGGCCGGGGAGCGCGCGACACGCCGTCGCCTCCCCCGGCCGCGGTAGCGGAGTTCCCCCGGGCGGAGCACACGTGTGCCCCATTCGCGCTACTGCGATCGCGCCGCGGCGCACCCGTTCCTAGCGTTTCGGGCAACGAGGTGCACGTGAGCGGAACAGGTCCGCGGCTGCTCCTCGGGGACCCGGAGGTCACCATGCGCGCGATACGCGTCGCTTCGGCCGTACTGCTGGGCGCCGGCGCCCTCGCCTCCTGCATGCCGACCGCCTACGCGGCGGTACGGACCGATTTCGGCTTCAGTGTCGAGCCCTCCACCGTCGCGGCGGGCGAAAGGGTCACGCTGCGGGTGGTCCGCAACGCGGCGTGCCGGGGAGAGGCGGTGGTGTCCTCACCGGTCTTCGACCTGGTCGCCATCCCGCCCCGGGAGTCCTCGGCCCGGGCCGTGGTCGACTGGGACGCCAAGCCCGGAGCCGTGTACGACGTGGAGTTCGTCTGTGACGAGT
Organism: Streptomyces sp. CRCS-T-1; assembly: GCF_024442335.1. NCBI lineage: Bacteria > Bacillati > Actinomycetota > Actinomycetes > Kitasatosporales > Streptomycetaceae > Streptomyces > Streptomyces sp. CRCS-T-1. The sequence continues at coordinate 704,278 of NZ_CP101651.1, forward strand.
CGAGCGGCACCGCGCGACTGACCATCGCGGGCGGCCGTCCGACGCACCACCCCACGCAGCAGCCGACGCACCACTCCCCGCACCACCCGGGGGACCACCACGGCCACCCGTCGAAGGGCGCGCACGCCGGAGAGGGCGGCACCCTCGCGGGCTTCGACCTCAAGGAGATCGGTCTCGGCGCCGCGCTCATCGCCGGTGCACTGGGGACGACCTACCACCTCGCGCGCCGGCGCACCGACGAGGAAACCGGCTGACCGGCCCGGCGCGCGTGCCGCCGACGGATCCGGTCTTCGCCCCGGATCCATGGAGGACCCGGGGCGAAGACCGTTCACCGTTCAGGAGCGGAGAGGGCAGGGCGTCAGACGTGCCGCTCGGCCCTGCGCCGCATCCAGAACAAGCCACCGCCGACGGCCGCCGCCGTGACGAGGCCGCCGCCGATGGCCATGTCGGTCGGTGTCGCACCGGTGGTGCTGCTGCCGCCGATACCGCCGCGGACACCGCCGATGACGGAGAAGGCCTGCGGCTTGGTCAGGGTCCTGTTGTTGCACCTGACGGTGATGTCGTAGGGACCCGGGCGAGCGTTGTTCCTGATAGTGGCGGTGCCCCTCGCTGTCTCGTTGGTGCCGCGGATGGGCGAGAGCGTCGCCGGCATCGTGAACGCACTGGAGGTCGCCGTGCCGCCGCGGGGGCAGCCGTCGACCGTGATGGTCAGCTGGCCGCCGCGGGCGATCACGCTGGGCAGGGCGACGACGTTGCTCGGTCTGTCCCACGCGACGGCCGCGGGGGCGGAGAGCCCGAGGGCGGCGACCGCGGCGCCCGCGACCGCCAGAGCACGAGTGTTACGCATGTGATCCTCCGCGGAAGACGCCCCGGGACCCGTCCCCGGTCGATCGGCGAGAAAGCGCCTCCCAGAAAGACAGTCAGTTGCCGTGCCCGGACCCGCATGTCGGGAATGGTCCGTCCTGGTGAGAGCGGATACCGCGGGAAATCCACACAAGGGGATATCGCCGCAGGTCACGGACCGTCAGAAATTTCCTCGCGGCGGCAACTCGGATGGCGCACCTGAAAATACCCGGGCCGCCCGTCGCGGCCGTGGGCCACCCGTTCGCCGCCGCCCCGTCGCCGGTTTCACGCGCGGCACTTAGCGTGCTGATATGCGCGAAAGACACGGCGACGGCCGCGTCGAGAGGGGATGGCGAATGTCTGCGTCCGAGCTGGCCCAGGCCGAAGAGGAGGCGCGGCCGAGGAAGCGCGCGCCGTGGGGTGTGATAGCGCTGGTTCTGCTGACCGGCCTCGCCCTCATCCGGAACGGTTCGGGGGAGTTCGACGAGGGTCCGCCGCAACCGGCGACGGCGGCGGCGAGGGACAGCCGGGTGCCCGGCGCCACCTTCGCCGGGACCGTGCAGCCCCTGCCCTACTCCCTCCCGGACCGGGTCAGGATCCCGGCGATCCAGGTCGACACGCCGATCATCCCCGTGGGCCTGGACGCCGACGGCTGGGTCGGCGCGCCCCCTCCCGAGGACCCGAACCTGGCCGGCTGGTTCACCGGGGCCGTCACCCCCGGCGAGAAGGGCACCGCGGTCGTCGTCGGCCATGTCGACAACCAGTTGGGTCCCGCCGTGTTCTACGCACTCGGCGCTTTGAAGAAGGGAAACCGCGTCGAGGTCGCCCGGCAGGACGGAAAGACCGTCGTGTTCGAGATCTACGGCGTCGAGGTGTTCGAGAAGAACAATTTCCCGGGCGACCGTGTGTACGCGTCCAAGGGCGCGGCGGAACTGCGGGTCATCACCTGCGGCGGCGGTTTCTCCCAGCAGAACGGCTATGCGGGCAATGTCGTGGCCTTCGCCCGCGCGGTCGAGGTGCGCTGAGCTTTCCGGCTCTGCGGGCGAAGGCCTGACGGTGCCTTTCACTCGTAATGCCGCCGGGGGACGCTGACGTGGTATCCGGCGTCCAGCAATTCGGGCAGATAGCGCCGCAGGGCCCGCACACTCTGCGAGCGGTCGCCCCCGGCGTCGTGGGAGAGCACCACGACGCCGGGGGCGGCGCCGTTCTCCACCCGGCGCACGATGGACCGGGTGCCGGGGGTGGTCCAGTCGAGGGTGTCGACCGTCCAGGCGAGGGATTCCATGCCGAGTTCGGCGCCGAGCCGGAACGCGGTGCGGTTCCAGGCGCCGTAGGGGGCGCGGAACCATTCGGGGCGCTCCCCGTAGGCATCCTCGATGACGTCGCAGGTGCGTTCCATCTCGGAGCGGATCCCCCTGCGGGTGAGGCGGGTGAGCAGCGGGTGGGACCAGGTGTGGTTCCCGACGACATGGCCCTCTTCGGCCATGCGCGCCAGCAGTTCCCTGTTGTCGGCGACCATGCCGCCGCACACGAAGAACATCGCGCGCACGTCGTACTTGGCGAGGGTGTCAAGGACGGCCGGGGTGTAGCGCGGGTCGGGGCCGTCGTCGAAGGTCAGCACCATGTGGCGGCCGCGGCCGGAGAAGCGCAGCAGGGGTGCGCGCCGGACCAGGGTGCGGCGGGGCGCGGCATGCGGCGGGCCGTATCCGGTCAGGGGCTGGAGCCGGTACGCGGAGGAGTTGAGCGGGCGGCGGACCTGGGGCCCGGCTGCCGGGACGGTCCCGGTGGGGCCGCCTCCGGTGACCGCCGCGAACACACCGGCCGTGGCGGCGGCGCCCGCCGCGCCGGCGCCGGCGAGCAACACCCGGCGGCGGGTGAGCAACTGATCCTTCTTCATGACTCATGAGTCGCCCGGCGGGAGACCGGCGCACCTGAGCAACACCGGTGCGGCGGCGCGGTTTCACCCGGTCGGCGCACGCAGACGGGTCAGCGGCGGCGCACCAGGGGGAAGGGCAGGGTCTCCCGGATCGTCAGTCCGGTGAGGAACATGACCAGCCGGTCGACGCCGATGCCGAGGCCGCCGGTGGGGGGCATGGCGTATTCGAGGGCGTCGAGGAAGTCCTCGTCGAGTTCCATCGCCTCGGGGTCGCCGCCGGCGGCGAGCAGGGACTGGGCGGTGAGGCGGCGGCGCTGCTCTACGGGGTCGGTCAGCTCCGAGTAGGCGGTGCCCAGTTCGGTGCCGAAGGCGACGAGGTCCCAGCGTTCGGCGAGGCGCGGGTCGGTGCGGTGCTGCCGGGTGAGCGGGGAGACGTCGGTCGGGAAGTCCTTGTAGAAGGTGGGCAGCCGGGTCTTCTCCTCGACGAGCCGCTCGTACATCTCCAGGACGACGTCGCCGGGTCCGTCGTCGGCGGTGTACGGCACGCCGACGCGGTCGCACAGCCGGAGCAGCTCGGGCAGGTCGCTGCCGGGGTGGATCTCCTCGCCGAGGGCCTCGCTGATGGCGCCGTGGACGGTCTTGACGGGCCACTGCCCGGAGATGTCGTACTCCGTGCCGTCCTTGTGGGCGACGGGGGTGCCGAAGGCGGCGGTCGCGGCGCCCTGGACGAGTTCGCGGACGAGGTCGAGCATCACGTCGTAGTCGGCGAAGGCCTGGTAGGCCTCCAGCATCGTGAACTCGGGGTTGTGCTTGTAGGAGACGCCCTCGTTGCGGAAGGTGCGGCCCAGTTCGAAGACCTTCTCCATGCCGCCGACGCACAGCCGCTTCAGGTACAGCTCGGGGGCGATGCGCAGATAGAGGTCGAGGTCGTAGGCGTTGATGTGGGTGGTGAAGGGGCGGGCGTTGGCGCCGCCGTGGATCTGCTGGAGCATCGGCGTCTCGACCTCGAGGTAGCCGCGGTCCAGCAGGCCCTGGCGCAGGGCCTGGACGGCGGTGGAGCGGGCGCGGATCACCTCGCGGGCGTCGGGGCTCGCGACGAGGTCGAGGTAGCGGCGGCGGACCTTGGCCTCGGGGTCGGCGAGGCCCCGGCGTTTGTCGGGCAGGGGGCGCAGGCACTTGCCGGTGAGCTGCCAGTCGGTGACGAACACGGTGGGCTCGCCCCGGTCGCTGACGCCCGCCCGGCCGGTGGCGGTGATGTGGTCGCCGATGTCGGTGTCGGCGGTGAAGCGGTCGAGGGCGTCGCCGGAGCGGTCGCGGGTGAGGGCGAGCTGGTGGTCGCCCGACCAGTCGCGCAGGACGACGAAGACGATGCCGCCGAAGTCGCGGACCAGCATGACGCGACCGGCGACGGTGACCTGTTCGCCGTTCGCGACCTCGGCGAGGGTGTGGGTGCGGGCCGGGATGCCCACCGGGTAGGGGTCGGTGCCGGCGGCGCGCAGCCGGTCGAGCTTGCCGTGCCGGACCCGGACCTGGTCGGACAGGCCGGAGAGAGGGTCGGCGGGCTCGGTCCCGTCCCCTCCGGCGAGGCCGAGCTCCGCCAAGGACGGCAGCCCCTCCGTGGTCACGGGCCGCTGTCCGCCCTTCGGGTGCCCTCTTCCCCACAACTTGCGCATCGACGGTACGGAGACGAAGCCCTCGGCGATGCCGGAGGCGAGACCGACCTTGGCGAGGGAGGCGGCCTCCGCGTAGCAGAGGAAGCGGGGGTACCACTCGGGGCGGTACTTGGCGTTGGACCGGTACAGGGCCTCCAGTTGCCACCACTTGGAGAAGAACAGCAGCAGGCGGCGCCAGAGGCGCAGGACCGGTCCGGCGCCGATGCGGGCGCCCTCCTCGAACACGGAGCGGAACACGGCGAAGTTCAGCGAGACCTTGCGCACGCCCAGTTTGGGGGCGGCGTGGCACAGTTCGGCGACCATGAACTCCATGACGCCGTTGGGGGCGGCGCGGTCACGGCGCATCAGGTCCAGGGAGACGCCGTCCTTGCCCCAGGGCACGAAGGACTGGATCGCGAGGAGCCGGCCGTCCTTGTCGTGGGCCTCGACGAGGAGACAGTCGCCGTCGGCCGGGTCGCCGAGCCGGTCCAGGGCCATGGAGAAGCCCCGTTCGGTCTCGGTGTCGCGCCAGGCGTCGGCCCGTTCGACGAGCTGGCGCATCTCCTCCTCGCTCAGGGTGGAGTGGCGGCGGACGCGGCAACCGGCGCCGGTGCGGCGGACGCGGTTGACGGCCTGGCGGGTGACGCGCATGTCGCGGCCGTCGAGGTCGAAGTCGAGGACGTGCAGGATCGCCTCGTCGCCGAGCTGCAACGCGCCGAGTCCGGCGCGCACGAAGGCCCGGGCGCCCTCTTCGGAGGCTCCCATCACGGCCGGTATCCAGGCGTAGCGGCGGGCCACGTCCTGCCAGACGGCGATCGCGTGCGGCCAGGCCTCCCGGTCGCCGACCGGGTCGCCGCTGGCCAGGCACACCCCGGCCTCGACACGGTAGGTGACGGCGGCCGTGCCGCTGGGTGAGAAGACGACGGCCTTGTCGCGGCGGGTGGCGAAGTAGCCGAGGGAGTCCTGGTCGCCGTAGCGGCCGAGGAGGGCGCGGATGCGGGCCTCCTCGTCGTCGTGCAGGGCGGCTTCGAGGCGCTGGGAGCGGAAGAGGGTGGCGGCGGCGTTCAGCAGGGCGAGCGCGCCGAACAGGCCGAGCAGGAAGTACAGGGCGTGCGGCGGGCGGCCGTCGAAGCTGCCCGCGGGCACCAGGCCGCCCAGGACCCGGTTCGCGGCCCAGGCGAGGCGCTGGTTGCCGGGCAGGGTGCCGGGGAAGGCGGCGACCAGGGCCCAGCCGGCCAGGATCGCCACGACCAGCCCGGCCACCAGGACGGCGAGGGCGCGGCGCACGGCGGCGCGGCGCGAGGCGGCGTAGAACTCCCCGCGGGCGACGATCAGCAGGGCCAGGGCGAGGCCGCACACCACGAAGGACGGGACGGACTCGGCGAACTGGCCGACGGCCATGCCGACGATGTCGGACAGGACCAGCAGGCCCAGGTAGACGACCACCAGCCACCAGGCGATCTTCTTGCGGGCGCCGGTGGCGGCGGCGAGCAGGAACAGGAAGACCGCGTAGGCGAGGTTGGCGCTGACGGGGACGAGCAACAGGTCCAGGAAGGAGACGAGCGGGCGCAGTCCGGTGCGCAGCGGCGGGATGAGCGCGAGCAGGGCGCAGAGCACGCCGAGAACGCCGAAGAAGACCGCGAAGCCCTCGGGTACCCGGCCCAGGAGGCCGTGGGCCCGGCCGCGGGGCGGCCGTATCGGGCCCCCCGTGTCCTTCTCGGCCGTCCCGGTGTCCGCGATGGCACTCATGCTTTCGACTCTAGGAACACCCGCCCCTTCTCGCCCGTCGAGCGCTCCCGGCCGGCGGGTGGGGCGGAGGGCTCCGATAGCCTCGCGGCGTGACGGAACAGCACGCCCATCAGTTCGAGCGGGGCACGGACGGGCCGAAGGTGATCCTCGTCGGAGTGGACGGCTCCGACTCCTCCCTGCGGGCCGCGGCCTACGCCTCCGGCCTGGCCCGGCGGCAGCACGCGCTGCTCGCCGTGGTGTACGTGCAGCCGGTGCTGGCGGCGGGGGCGGCGCTCGGGGCGCCGGTGGCGGAGACGACCGACGAGATAGCCGAGGACCTTGTCGCGCAGATCCGGGAGGCGGCCGAGCGCCTGAAGGGGATCTTCGAGGTCCGCTGGGAGTTCCACACGTTCCCCGGCGACCCGTACAACGGCCTGGTCCAGGCGGCCGACGAACTCAAGGCGGACGCCGTGGTCGTGGGCGCCTCCGAGCAGGCCGGCCACCGGATCGTCGGCTCGGTCGCGGTACGGCTGGTGAAGGCCGGGCGGTGGCCGGTGACGGTGGTGCCGTAGGGGCCTGCCGGCCAGGAGCGCGGTGCTCGCGGTCTACTCCCCCATCACCAGTCCGTCTCCGGCCGCGCCCCTGCCCAGCACGATCTTCCGGATCCGGTCGCGGACGGCCTGGCCGTCGGCGCCCTGGGCGATCGACCGGTTGAGGTTCACGACGCGGCCGGCGTCGACGTCGAAGAGCTGGGGGACGAACTCGGCCTTCGTCACTTCCCAACGGCCGCCCGGGCGTGCGGGCGGGGCGAAGGTGAAGCGGCCGAGGGTGGACTGGTTGCCGCGCGGGTCCTTGGCGCCCCGGTGGTTGGTCATCTCGCCGGCGATCTGGTCGCCCATGCCGTAGATCACCCAGGTGCCGTTGACCTTCTCGTAGGCCTGCGGGACGTGCGCGTGGGTGCCGAGGATCAGGTCGATGTCGGGGCGTCCCCCGCTGCGCGCGGCCGTGAGGTTCCGGGACAGGGTGAGCTGCCGGTCGTCGGGCGCGTCCTGCCACTCGGTGCCCCAGTGCAGGGAGACGACGACCACGTCGGCGCCCGCCCGGCGTGCGGCCCTGGCGTCCGCAAGGATCGTGCCCTCGTCGATGAGGTTGACGGCCCAGGGCTGTCCGGCCGGGAGCGGGATGCCGTTGGTGTCGTAGGTGTAGGCGAGGTGGGCGATCTTCGCGGAGCCCGCCTGGAGAACCGTGACCGTGCCCGCCTCCTCCTCGGCGCGTGCCGAGCCGGCGTGCCGTACGCCCGCGCGGTCGAGGGCGTCGAGGGTGCGCCGGATGCCGTCGGCGCCGTCGTCCAGGGTGTGGTTGGAGGCGGTGGAGCAGCCGTCGTAGCCGGTGGCGGCGAGGGCCTCGGCCACCTCCGGCGGGGACTTGAAGGTGGGGTAGCCGGTGTAGGCGCCGTTCTCGCCGTAGACGGTCTCCATGTGGCACAGGGCCACGTCCGCGCGGGAGACGACGGAGCGGATCCCCGAGAGCATCGGCCTAAAGTCGTAGCCGGTGCCTCCGGCGTCGAAGCGGGCCCGGTCGATGATCGAGCTGTGCGGGAGGACGTCACCGGAGGCGACCAGGGTGAAGCCGCGGGGCGCGGCGGACGGTGCCGGGCGTCCCGGGCCGCGCGGTTCGTGGCTGCCGCGGGCCTGGCAGGCCGCACCCGCGGCGAGGACGACCGTCAGGGCCAGGGCCACCTGTCGACTGCGTGCGATCATGCCATTCACCCCACTGTGGGCGTTGTGGTCGTATTTACGCACCATCAGGAAAGAAGGCTCTGGGCGTCCCACGCGGCTCCGACACGCTCATTAGCCCGTCCGGAACGCACCGGTCCGGGCGAGGTGACCGTTCGTCGAACCGTTCGTCGACGCGATCGACCGTCCGTCGCACGGGCGGGTACGTGCCCTGTCCCCCGGCCGCCCCCTGCTGTGGCATACGGCCATGACGGCCGGATCCACTCTCACGAACGGGACGACCGCCGAGCACGAGCTCGCCGCACTGCAGCGGGAGCACGGCCGGCCCCTCTTCGCGCTCCTGCTCCGGCTCTGCGACGGCGACCGGCAGCGCGCGGAGGACCTGGTGCAGGAGACGCTCGTACGCGCCTGGCAGCACCCCGAGGCCCTGCGCGCCGACGACTTCGAGTCCGTACGGCCCTGGCTGATGACCGTCGGGCGGCGGCTCGCGATCGACGCCCGGCGGGCCCGGCAGGCGCGTCCGGCCGAGGTCGGCGACGCGGTGCTGGAGAACGCGCGGGTCAGCTCCGACCACGCCGAGCGGGCCGCGGCGATGCTCGACGTCCGCCAGGCTGTGAAGACACTCACTCCGGAGCACCGTGAAGTCCTGGTGCTCGTGTACTTCCAGGGGGCGAGTGTGGCGGAAGCCGCGGCGACCCTCGGGATCCCGCCCGGTACCGTGAAGTCCCGCGCGTACTACGCGCTGCGCGCCCTGCGCCGGGTGCTTCCCGGATACGCCGCCGACCTGCGCTGAAACCGACGCTCGGGTCAAGCCTCCGTAAAGCGCCTTGCTGAACACCCCGGTTGAGTAATCGGCTGTTCTCATCCGTGTTCCGGAAGAGGGCCGACAGCGCCCCCCGGGGCCCGGTGTCGGGCTGCGCGCACGTACCGGAGGAAGGCAGGAAGGGATGCTGCACAGAGGTGAAGAGAGCACGGACGGTTCCGACGGTGAACTGACCGTTCCCATGGCGTGGTTGTACGCCGAGTACATCGCCGACGAGCTGCTGCGGACCGGCGATCTGATGCCGCCGACGTCCTTCGAGTTCCGGGCGGGGCGGGACGCCCTGGCGCTGACCGTCTTCCTCTCCGACACCGACGGGGAGCTGTCCGGCATCCGGGTCGTCACCCAGCTGGAGACGTGGCTGTCACTGACCGCGTACGACCAGCCGTGGCAGGAGTGGGTGCGCGAGCGACTGGCCGAGCTGGCCTGCGCGGCCGCGGAGGCGGGGCGGCCCGCGCCGGACCTGGACCTGGCGGACGAGGCCTGGCGCTGGCTGCAGGAGACGGAGCTGCTCGCGCCCGATCTGAACGCGGTGCCGGGCGGGGCTCCGGTGGTCGGGGAGGACGAGGGGCCGAAGGTCTGGACGCCCGCGTGGCAGCTCGGACTGCCGCTGGGACACCTCGCGATCCATCTTTTTTAGATTTCCGTGCCTCGGACCAATCCGCCGCGCGGAGGGCTCCGAATCCATAGGTTGCGATTGTGTCACCGGCTTGAGTGATTCCGCTGCCTGGTCCGTACCGGTGGGAGCAAGGAGTAACCCCACCCGCACCCAACGGCACGAGGATTCGGCATGAGGTCCCTGGAACGGCATCGCGACGTCGGCGCCTACGCGCTCGGCGTGCTCGACGAGGCGGAGGCCTTCCGCTTCGAGGACCACCTCATGGAGTGCCCTCGGTGCGCTGCAGAGGTGACGGAATTCGGTGTGACGACACGGCAGTTGATGCTGTACCGGCGGGCGACACCGCGGTTCGTGCACCCGATGGCGCAGCCCGGGCCGCGCATGCTGGACCGGCTGCTGGCCGAGGTGGCGACGAAGCGCCGGGCCGGACGCAGACGCCTGCTGTTCGCGCTGGCCGCCTCGGTGGTGTTCGCGGTGTCCGTACCGGCCGTCGCGATGATGGCCGAGGGCGGCGGCGAGGAGGCGGGGCCCGTGACGGTCGCGGCGACCGACGCGCGCTCGGGCGTCTGGGCCCAGGTCACGGTCGAGGACAAGGCCTCGGGCAGCCAGGTCGAGCTCAAGGTCAAGGACGCGGCCGGTCCCCGCTCCTGCCACCTGGTCATCGTGGGCCGGGACGGCACCGAGGAGACCGCGACGAGCTGGCACGGCCCCGGCCACGACACCCACCCCAACACGATGATGGCCAGCTCCTCCAAGCACCCGGACGAGACCGCCCGCTACGAGGTCCGCGCGGCGTCCGGGGAGGTCCTGGTGAAGCTTCAGCCGCGTTAGCGGCCGTCGTCCGTCCGCCCCTGTCGCCGGGCACCCCGCGTGGCCCGGTGTGAGACTGCTGGTTGGCGCACCCGGGAGGCAGCCGGGTGTCCGCGGCCGACGACGAGGGGAGACGAGGTGGCGGCGTCAGAGGACGGCGACGGCCGCCTGGAGGAGTACCTCGCCGACCCCGGGAACAGGGCGCTGGACCTGACCACCGCCGCGGCCCTCTGCTCCGAGGCCCTGGGGCTCCAGCACTCCGCGGTGTACCTCGTCGACATCCAGCAGCGCCGGCTCGTACCGCTCACCGACGTGGCCTCGCCCCTGCCCGTCGACGACTCGCTCGCCGGCTGGACCTACCGCACCCAGTCCCTGCGCGTGGAGGAGTCCGAGTCGGGTGGCATGACGGCCTGGATCCCCCTCGTGGACGGCGCGGAACGTGTCGGTGTCCTCGCCGTGCACTCGGCCTCGCTGACCCCGGCCGTGCTGCGCCGGGGCAAGGCCCTCGCCACGCTCCTCGCCATGATGATCACGTCCGCCCGGGCATACCAGGACTCCTTCGTCCGGCGGACGCGCACCAAACCGATGCGGCTGCCCGCCGAGATGCTGCGGGCCTTTCTGCCGCCCCGCACGATCGGCACCGCGCACGTCGTGTCCACGGCCGTGCTGGAGCCGGCCTACGAGCTCGGCGGCGACGCCTTCGACCACTCCCTCACCGAGACGGCCCTGCACGCCACGGTCCTCGACGCGATGGGACACAACCTGGCCTCCGGGCTCACCACGGCCGTGTCCCTGGCCGCGTGCCGCAATGCCCGGCGGATCGGGGCGGACCTGCCCGACCTGGTGCAGAGCGTGGACGACGCGCTGGCGCAGTGGCTGCCCGACCAGTTCTGCACGGGGGTCCTGGCCCAGCTGGATCTGGCCACCGGGGTGCTGCGCTGGTGCAACTGCGGGCATCCGACCCCGCTGCTCATCCGTGACAGACGGCCGGACGTCGACGCGATGCGGCGCGAGCCGGAACCGCCGATGGGGCTGCCGTCCCGGCTGGCCGGGGTGAAGCGGCGCACCCACGAGATCGCTCTGCAGCCCGGGGACCGGGTGCTGATGTACAGCGACGGGGTCACCGAGGCGAGGGCCGTCGACGGCGCGGAGTTCGGTCTGGAGCAGTTCGCCGACTACATCATCCGGGCGACGGCCTCGGGCGAGCTGGCGCCCGAGACGCTGCGGCGGCTCATCCACTCCATCCTCGACTCGTCCGGCAGCCGGCTGCGGGACGACGCGACCATCCTCATGTTCGAGTGGTCGCCCCCGTCCCGGTGACGGCGGGTCACTTCAGCAGCCGGGACATCCTGCGGTCCGCCAGCGGTTTGCCGCCCGTCTGGCAGGTCGGGCAGTACTGCAGCGAGGAGTCGCTGAAGGACACCTCCCGGACGGTGTCGCCGCACACCGGGCAGGGCTCGCCGGTGCGGCCGTGGACGCGCAGGCCGCTCTTCTTCTCGGCCTTCAGCCGCCCGGCCGCCACGCCCCGGGAGCGTTCTACGGCCTCGGTGAGCGTGTCGCGCAGGGCCTCGTACAGCCGGCGGGTCTCCTCCGCGCTCAGGGACGCGGCCAGCTTGAACGGCGACATCCGCGCCGCATGCAGGATCTCGTCGCTGTAGGCGTTGCCCACGCCCGCGATGAGGCTCTGGTCGCGCAAGGCGCCCTTGAGCTGCCGCCGTTCACCGGCCAGGAGTTCCGCGAAGCGTTCCTCGTCGAAGTCGTCGGCGAGGGGGTCCGGGCCGAGTCGGGCGACGCCCGGGACCTCCTGCGGGTCCCCCACGACGTACACGGCGAGCCGCTTCTGGGTGCCGGCCTCGGTCAGGTCGAAGCCGGAGCCGGTCTCCAGGGCCACGCGCAGCGCGAGGGGCCCCTTGCCGGGGCGGGGCGGGCCGTCGGGCAGGCGATCCTTCCAGTGCAGCCAGCCCGCGCGGGCCAGGTGCGTCACGAAGTGCGGGCCGCCCTCGGTCGCGAGGTCGAGGAACTTGCCGTACCGGCGCACGGCGACGACCTCGTGCCCCTCCAGCGCGGACAGGGGCGGGTCGTACGTCTTCAGGACGCTGATCGCCACGGGCAGCACCCGGACGATCTCATGGCCGACGAGGTGCTCGGCCAGGAAGTCCTTGAGCGCCTCGACCTCGGGGAGTTCCGGCATGAGTCCAGAGTGCCATGCGGGGTCAGTCCTGGTCGGGCATCTGGAACTCGCACCACACGGCCTTGCCGCCGCCGCGTGCCTCCACGCCCCACGCGTCGGTGAGCAGGTCGACCAGCAGCAGGCCCCGTCCGGAGACGCCCGACTCGCCGGCCTCGCGGCGGCGCGGCAGGGCGCTGGAGGAGTCCTCGACCTCGACGCGCAGCCGGCGGCCGGAGCCGGTGAGGGCCCGCAGGGTGACGATCGCGGAGCCCTCGGTGTGCATCAGGGCGTTGGTGATCAGCTCGTCGGCGACGAGTTCGATCTCGTCGGCGCGGTCCCGGGCTCCCCAGCCGCCGACGGCGGTGCGGATCATGTGCCGGGCCTCGGTCAGGGCCGCCGGGTCGCCGGGGGCCACGTGCCGCTGGAGCCGGCGGCCGGACTGCGGGCCGTCGGGGCCGCGCCGGCGCAGCAGGAGCAGCGCCACGTCGTCGTCGCCGCAGCGCTCGGCGGCCACGTCGATGAGCCGGTCGGCGAGGTCGCGTACGTCGTCGGGGCCGGTGGCGACGAGCGCGGTGAGGGTGCGCATGCCGTCGTCGAGGTCGGCGCCGGGCTGCTCCACGAGGCCGTCGGTGCACAGCAGCAGGGTGTCGCCGGGGTCGAGTTCCACGGTGGCCACCGGGTAGTCGAGGCGGCCGAACTCGGCGGACAGGCCGAGCGGCAGTCCGCCCTGGACGGTGACGCGGCGGCAGGAGCCGTCGGGTCGGCGCACGAGCGGGTCGATGTGGCCGGCCCGGACCATCTGGAGCACGCCGGTCGACAGGTCGGCCTCGGCGTAGAGGCAGGTCGCGGAGCGGTCGGTGTCCAGTTCGTGCAGGAAGACGGAGGCCCGGGCCATCACGGTGGCCGGGGTGTGCCCCTCGGCGGCGTAGGCGCGCAGCACGATGCGCAGCTGGCCCATGACGGCGGCCGCGTGCGTGTCATGGCCCTGGACGTCTCCGATGACGGCGCCGACCCGGCCGCCGGGCAGCGGGATGAGGTCGTACCAGTCGCCGCCGATGTCCCGGCCGACGGAGCCGCCGATGGTGGCGGCGCGGTAGCGGACGGCGACGTCGGCCCCGGGCACGCTCGGGATGGTGCGGGGCAGCATGGCCTGCTGGAGGCCCTGGGCGAGGTCCATCTCCTGCTCGTAGAACATGGCCCGCTGCAGGCTCTGCGCGATGCTGCTGCCGAGGGCGACGAGGATGTTGCGCTCCTCGGGGGTGAAGCCGCGCCGGTCGCTGTAGAGCAGGCCCATCGCGCCGATGGGCCGGGCCTGGACGATGAGCGGCAGATAGGCGGCCGAGGTGATGTTCAGGTCGGTGATGTGCGGCCACAGGATCGGGTAGCGCTCGGCGAACTCCTCCGGCGACTCGATGAAGCGGGGGCCGAGGGTCCGTACGGCCTCGCTCATCGGGTAGGGCTCGTCGATGCGGGTGACGCGGGTGCCGGGCACGAAGCTGTCCGAGGGCCCCTCGGCGACCAGGCGGATGCGCCCGGCCTCGACCAGGCCCATGACCAGGCTGGTGGCGCCCAGGTGGGTGAGGCCGTGGGTGTCCTTCAGGACGTCGATGACGTCCTGGACGGTGCGGGCGTGGGCGAGGGCGGCCGTGGTGAGTTCGACGACGCTGGTCTGCTCCCGGCGGGCCTCGTCGCGGGCGGCCTGGTCGAGGCGGGCCTCGCTCTCGCCGAGTTCCTGGGTGGCGTCCCGGACGATGCCGATGATGCGGCGGGGCCGCCCCGTGTCGTCGCGCCGGATGTAGCCCTGGGTGTGGGTCCAGCGCAGGGTGCCGTCGCGGCGGCGCATGCGGAAGTAGGCGCCGTAGTTCTCGCTGCCGTCCTTCAGGGCCTGGGAGACCGCGGTGTCCAGGCGCCGTGCCTCGCCGGGCGGGACCCGCTTGGCGAGCGTCTCGGGGTGGCCGTCGTACTCGTCGAGGCGCACGTCGAAGACCTCGTGGGCCTGGGCGTCCATCTGCATCAGGCCGGTGTCCAGATCCCAGTCGAAACTGCCCATCCGGTTGAGCGCGAGGATCGGATCCGGGTGGGCGGGCCAGTCGTCCGGGAGTGACAGGGCGCTCCCTCCCCGATCAGCCATGGGCCCACCTTGCCAGGAATCATCCGATTCTTCGACCGATGTGCCGGGCGTACGGGCCTCCCGGCCGGACCGGTTCTCAGTCGCCATCGGGGATCAGACCGGCTCCGTCGGGCAGGTCGGGGCTGTCCGGCACGGTGTCGGGGCCGGCGGGGGCTTCCGGAGCCGGGCCGATCTCTTCTGGGGATAGGCCGATCTCATCTGGGGGTGGGCCGGTCGCGTCGGGGAGTGGGCCGGTCGCGTCCGGCGGTGGTACGAACGCGTCGCCCGGCGGTGAATCCACGGCTGCCGGGCTGCTCTCGTCCCGGGGAGCCGCGCTGCCCACGCCCGGGGACAGGGGCGAAGGTGTGGGGGACGTCGCGGACCGCTGCGCCCACAGCGGTGGCGGCAGGGCCCGGTCGTGGCGTACGTCGTGGCCGGTGGGCCGCACGATCCAGGTGCGGGAGGCGACGTCGATGATCGTGAAGTCGGTGATCACCTGCGGGGACGGGGTCACGACGATCACCCGGCCGGGCCGGTAGCCGGGCCAGGGGGTGCCCCGGCCGCGCGGCGTGCCCGGCGTCGCCACCGGCGGACGGAGCGGGTTGCCGCAGGCGCAGCGGACGCGCGGCACGCCCCGGTCGTCGACCAGGACGGCGGTGCCCGCCTGGAGGACGGACTGGTAGCCGCCCGCCCGTCCGGCCCGGAAGCCGTGGTTGGTGATGCGGGTGTCGGCGCGCAGCACCACCGGGGTCAGCCGGCGCACGTGGTCGGGGACGGAGGCCGGGGAGACGCCCGCGACCCCGGCGAAGGCGTGCATCCTGGCCCGGTCGCGGGTGAGGTGGCCGATCTGCCGCGCGATGTCGCAACTGCCGGTCCGCTCGATGCCGCCGTACAGGCCGGGTGTCCCGCCGGAGAGCGAGCGCGGGCCGACCGGGACCCGGGCCGCGCCGGCCGGGCCGGACGCCCCCGGCGTTCGAGGGGCGGGGGACGGGGTAGCCGTCGTGAGGGCCGTGGAGTCCGTGAAGGGGTCGGGGCCCCGGGCCGCGGCCGGCTGGAGGAAGAGCTCCGCGCCGGCGTCCGCGCCGTCACCGTCGCCTTCGCTGTCGGTGCCGCAGCCCGAGAGGAGGAGCGCCGTCGAGAGCACACAGGCCATGGCGAAGGCCCCGGTGTGTGTCCGCACCCAGTCCTCCTGCTTCATTTCCAGCGATTCGTCCCTATTGTTTGCTTCACTCTCTTGGGTTACGCAACCGGAGCGGCGCCACACGGAGCGTGACACTGGGGTCCGGCACGGCATCGGGAGGAGCGCACGGCCGTGGACTGGTTCACCGCATCCGACTACTGGCTGAGCCGGCTGGTCTTCCAGCGGGCGCTGGCCGCCGTGTATCTGGTCGCGTTCCTGACGGCCGCGCTCCAGTTCCGCGCGCTGATCGGGCGGCGCGGCATGCTGCCGGTGCCGGAGTTCGTCGAACGGGTGCCGTTCAAGCGGGCGCCGAGCCTGTTCCAGGTGCACTACTCGGACCGCTTCTTCGCGCTCTGCGCCTGGGCGGGCTGCGCGGTGTCGGCGGCGCTGCTGGCAGGGCTCGACTCGCTGCTGCCGCTGTGGGGCGGCATGCTGCTGTGGCTGGTGCCATGGCTGCTGTACCTGTCGATCGTCAACGTCGGGCAGACCTGGTACTCGTTCGGCTGGGAGTCGCTGCTGCTGGAGGTCGGCTTCCTCGCCGTGTTCCTCGGCAACGACGAGGTGGCGCCGCCGCTCGTCGTGCTGTTCCTGCTGCGGTGGATCCTGTTCCGGGTGGAGTTCGGCGCGGGGCTGATCAAGATGCGCGGCGACGCATGCTGGCGGAAGCTGACGTGTCTGGACCACCATCACGAGACCCAGCCGATGCCGGGCCCGCTGAGCTGGTTCTTCCACCGTCTGCCCAGGCCCCTGCACCGGGTCGAGGTGGCCGCGAACCATGTCACCCAACTCGTGGTGCCGTTCCTGCTGTTCACCCCGCAGCCGGTCGCGACGGCCGCCGCCGCGCTGATGATCGCCACCCAGCTCTGGCTGGTGCTGTCGGGCAACTTCTCCTGGCTGAACTGGATCACGATCGTGCTGGCCCTGTCGGCGGTACGGTTCCCGGCCGATCCACCGGACAGGCCCGAGGCCCCGCTCTGGTACGTGGTCGTGGTGCTGGCGGTGGCGGCGCTGCTCGTGGTTCTCAGCTACCAGCCGGTCCGCAACATGGTCTCCCGCCGCCAGGTGATGAACCGCTCCTTCGACCCGGTCCATCTGGTCAACACCTACGGGGCGTTCGGCAGTGTGAGCCGGATCCGCTACGAGGTGGTCGTCGAGGGCACCGCGGACGAGGTGCCGCGCGAGGACTCGGACTGGCGGGAGTACGAGTTCAAGGGCAAGCCGGGCGATCCCCGGCGCTGGCCGCGCCAGTTCGCGCCCTACCATCTGCGGCTGGACTGGATGATGTGGTTCGCGGCCCTCTCCCCCGCCTACGCCGGTTCCTGGTTCGGCACGCTGGTGGAGCGGCTGCTGGAGAACGACCGGGCCACGCTGAAGCTGCTGCGCCGCTCGCCGTTCCCGCCGGACGCGCCCCCTCGGTACGTACGCGCCCGACTGTTCCGCTACCGCTACACGACCTGGCGCGAGCTGCGGGAGACGGGCGCGTGCTGGGAGCGGACGTACGTACGGGAGTACCTGCCGCCGACGCGGCTGGCGGAGAGCGCTCAGAGGCCGTAGACGCGGGTGGCGGTGGTCGCGAGGATCTGCTCGTGGTCCTGCTCGGAGGTCAGGCGGCGTACGGGGTCGAGGGTGCCGCCGTAGGAGGTGGCGAGCGTGCACACCGGCCAGTCCGAGCCGTACATCAATCGGCCCGGCCCGAAGGCCTCCAGGGCCACGTCGGCATACGGGCGCAGGTCCTCGACGGTCCAGGAGGCGAGGTCGGCCTCGGTGACCAGGCCGGACAGCTTCGCGACCGTGTTGGGCCGGGCGGCGAGGGCGCGGAGGCCGGACGCCCAGGGTTCGAGGGCGCCGGAGGCGATGGGCGGTTTGCCCAGGTGGTCGAGGACGAAGGTGAGGCCGGGCAGGTCGGCGGCGGCCCGTGCGCAGGCCGGGAGCTGATGGGGCAGGACCACGAGGTCGTAGACCAGCCCGGCGTCGGCGAGTGCGCCCAGTCCCCGGCGTACGTCCGGGCGCAGCAGCCATTCCGGGTCGGGTTCGCCCTGGACCTGGTGGCGGATGCCCTTGAGGTGGCGGCCGCCGGGGAGTTCCCGCAGCCGGGCGAGTTCCTCGGCGACGTCGGGGCGGGTGAGGTCGGTCCAGCCGACGACGCCGGCGATCAGGTCGTGCTCGTCGGCCAGGGCAAGGAACTCCGGGGTCTCCTCGGGCACGATGACCGTCTGGACGAGGACCGTACGGCCCACTCCGGCCGCCCTCGCCTCGGGTTCGAGGTCCTTCATCGTGAAGTCGCGGCGCAGGGGCGCGAGTTCGGGACCGGTGATCCAGTCCTGGTCCCGTACGGACAGGTCCCACACATGGTGGTGGGCGTCGACGACGGTCATGACGGCAGCTCCCAGACGACCGGCAGACCGGCGTCGGCGCCCTCGCCTGAGTAGTCGTGCACGACGTCCAGCAGCTCGGCCATGCGGGCCTGCCAGGCGACGTTGACCGGCAGCTTCTCCAGTTCGGCGAGCAGACGGGCGTAGTCCTCGCACTCCAGGACGTGGAAGAGGTCGGTACCGCTGCGCCAGATGGTCCAGGAGGTGGCGCCGGCGGCCCGGATGGCGTCGGTGAGTTCCTCGGGGACCTCGCGGTGGGCGGCCTCGTACGCGGCGACGCGGTCGGCGCGGACCTTGGTGTGCAGGGCGACTCTCATGACGGTTCCTCGGTGGGGACGGGGGCGTCGGCGGGCAGCAGTCCCTCGGTGCGCAGGTCGTGCCAGAACGCACCGGGCACGCGCGCGGCGAACTGGTGGGCGCAGTCGCGGACCTCGTGCGCCGAGCGGGCCCCGACGAGGACGCTGGCGACGGCCGGGTGGGCGGCGCAGAAGGCCAGGGCGGCGGCGCGCAGCGTGGTGCCGTGGCGGTCGGCGACGGACTTCAGCCGCAGGGCGCGTTCGACCAGCTCGGAGGGGGCGACGGTGTAGTTGTACGTGGCGCCCGGCCGCGGGTTCGCCAGCAGGCCGGAGTTGAAGGCGCCGCCGATGACGACGGACCTGCCGCGTTCCCGGGCCGCGGGCAGCAGGTCGGTGAGGGCGCTCTGGTCGAGCAGGGTGTAGCGGCCTGCGCAGAGCACCACGTCGACGTCGGTGTCGCGGACGAAGCGGGTGAGCATCTCCGCCTGGTTCATTCCGGCGCCGATCGCACCGACCACGCCCTCGCCGCGGAGCTTCTCCAGGGCGGGATAGCCCTCCCGGAAGGCCTCTTCGGCGTGTTCGTCGGGGTCGTGGAGGTAGACGACGTCGACGCGGTCGAGGCCGAGCCGTTCCAGGCTGGCCTCCAGGGTGCGTCGTACGCCGTCGGCGCTGAAGTCCCACACGCGGCGGTGGGTGGCGGGTACGGCGAAGCCGTGGGCCAGGTCGTCGCCGGTGCCGTCGGAGGGCTCCAGGCGGCGGCCCACCTTGGTGGAGATCGTGTACTGGCCTCGGGGGCGGTCGCGCAGGGCGGCGCCGAGGCGGCGTTCGGAGAGGCCGAGGCCGTAGTGCGGGGCGGTGTCGAAGTAGCGGATGCCCCGCTGCCAGGCGGCCTCCACGGCGTCGTGCGCCTGTGCCTCGCCGACTTCGGAGTACAGGTTGGCGATCGCGGCGGCGCCGAAGGACAGGGCGCTGACCTCGACGCGGCTGCCGCCGAGCCGGTTCACCGGGCCGCCGGGCGCAGCCGCAGGCCCTGCATGCCGCCGTCGACGGCGAGGGCGGTGCCCGTGGTGGCGCCGGAGAGGGGTCCGGCCAGATAGGCGACGGCGCCGGCGACCTCGGCCGCCGAGACGAGACGGCCGGTGGGCTGGCGGGCCTCCAGTGCGGCGCGTTCGGCGGCCGGTTCGGGCGCGGCGTCGAGGAGGCGGCCGACCCAGGGTGTGTCGACCGTGCCCGGGTTGACGCAGTTGACGCGGATGCCCTCGCGGACGTGGTCGGCGGCCATGGCGAGGGTGAGCGAGTACACGGCGCCCTTGGTGGCGCTGTACAGGGCGCGCTGCGGCAGGCCCGCGGTGGCGGCGATGGAGCAGGTGTTGACGATCGCGGCGTGCGCGGAGGCGCGCAGATGGGGCAGGCAGGCGCGGGCGGTGCGGACCATGCCGAGGACGTTGACGTCGTAGACGCGGTGCCATTCGTCGTCGGGGTTGTCCTCGACGGTGCCCTGGGCTCCGATGCCCGCGTTGTTGACCAGGACGTCGAGCCCGCCGAGGTCGGCGACGGCGGCCGCCACGGCCTCGCGCACGGAGGCGTCGTCGGTGACGTCCGCGCGGTAGGCGAGCAGCGGCTTGTCGACCGGCGACGGGTCCAGGTCGAGGACGGCGACCCGGGCGCCGCGCTCGGCCAGCAGGTCGGCGGTGGCCCGGCCGATGCCGGAGGCGCCGCCCGTCACCAGGGCTGTGATGCCCTCGAAGTCGCTCATACGGCCTGACCCTTCTTCCGCTCGTCGAGGTCGGCGGCCCAGAACGCGCCGCCCGGGTAGGTGAATCGCGCCAGTGACTCGGGCCGCATGGCGGCCGAGAAGCCCGGCGCGGTGGGTGCCCTGTAGTGAGCCTCGTGGATCACCACCGGGTCGAGGAAGTGGTCGTGCAGATGGTCGACGTACTCGATGACGCGGTCCTCGGTGGTGCCCGAGAGGGCCACGTAGTCGAACATCGACAGGTGCTGGACGAGTTCGCACAGGCCGACGCCGCCCGCGTGCGGGCATACCGGCACGCCGAATTTGGCCGCGAGCAGCAGGATCGCGAGGTTCTCGGGGACGCCGCCGACGCGGGCCGCGTCGATCTGGACGACGTCGAGCGCGCCGGCCTGGAGGAGCTGCTTGAAGACGATCCGGTTGTGCACGTGTTCGCCGGTGGCGACCTTCACGGGGGCGACGGCCCGGCGGACCGCCGCGTGGCCGAGGATGTCGTCGGGGCTGGTGGGCTCCTCGATCCAGTACGGGTCGAACTCGGCGAGGGCCTTGGTCCAGCGGATCGCCTCGTCGACGTCCCAGCGCTGGTTGGCGTCGACGGCCATGCGGACGTCCGGGCCGATGACGGACCGGGCGACGCGGCAGCGGCGGATGTCGTCGTCGAGGTCGGCGCCGACCTTGAGCTTGATCTGCCGGAAGCCGTCGGCGACGGCCCGGGCCGCGAGCCGGGTGAGTTTCTCGTCGTCGTAGCCGAGCCAGCCGGGTGAGGTGGTGTAGGCGGGATAGCCGCGCTCCAGCAGCCGGGCCGTGCGCTCCTCGGCGCCCTCCCGGCCTCGGCGCAGCAGGGTCAGGGCCTCCTCGGGGGTGAGGGCGTCGGTGAGGTAGCGGAAGTCGATCTGGCGCACCAGCCACGCGGGGTCGGCCTCGGCGAGCAGCCGCCACAGCGGCAGTCCCGCGCGCTTGGCGGCCAGGTCCCACACGGCGTTGACGACCGCGCCGATCGCCATGTGCATCACGCCCTTTTCGGGTCCGAGCCAGCGCAGCTGGCTGTCGCCGATCAGGTCGCGGTTCAGGAGGGAGGGGTCGGCGCACAGGTCGTCGGCCGAGCGGCCGATGAGGTGTCCGCGCAGCGCGTCGATCGCGGCGACCTGCACCTCGTTGCCCCGCCCGATGGTGAAGGCGAATCCGTGGCCCTCGTGCCCGTCGGCCGCGTCGGTGCGCAGGACGACATAGGCCGCCGAGTAGTCGGGGTCCGGGTTCATCGCGTCGGAGCCGTCGAGCTCGCGCGAGGTGGGGAAGCGGATGTCGTGGGTGTCGACCGCGATGATGCGGGCGGGCGTCGGGGACACGGGGGGCCTTTCGGTTGCAGGGGCGGGGTGTCAGTCCTGGGCCCGGCCAGTGGTGACCCGGGCGATCATGAGGGCGACCAGGATGATCCCGCCGTAGATGGCCTGGATCCAGAACGACGGCACCTGGGCGAGGGTGAGCAGGTTCTGTACGACACCCAGAAGGAGTACGCCGGTCAGGGCGCCGAACATGGTGCCCTTGCCGCCGTCGAGGGCGATGCCGCCGATCACCGCGGCCGCGAACACGGTGAAGATCATGTTCTGGCCCTGGTTGGCGCTGATCGCGCCGACGTATCCGGTCTGCATGATGCCGCCGACCGCGGCGAGGACACCCGCGACGACGAACACGCCGAGCATCACGCGCTCCACCCGGATGCCCGCCGCCCGAGCCGCGTCCGCGTTGCCGCCGATGGCGTACAGGGCGCGCCCGACCCGGTGGTACTTCAGCACCAGCCCGGCCGCCGCGAAGGCGCTCGCTGCGAGCCACACCGAGAGAGGGACGCCGAGGAAGGTGGTCGTCGCCAGCGAGTAGAAGCTGTCGGGCATCCCGAACAGCGTCTTGCCCTTGGTCGCGCCGACCAGCAGGCCGCGCAGCACGATCAGCATCGCCAGCGTCACGATGAACGCGTTGAGCTTGAACTTCACGACCAGGACGCCGTTGAAGGCGCCGACGGCCGCGCCCGCGACGAGGACCGCCACCAAGGCGAGGGCGGCGGGGAGTTCGGCGCCCCAGCCGGACTGCGCCGCGGGCAGCACGAGCAGCGCGCCCACGGCGGGCGCGATCCCGACGACCGATTCCAGGGACAGGTCGAACTTGCCGGTGATCAGGACGAGCGACTCGGCGAGCACGACCATCGCGAGGGCGGCGGAGGCACCGAGGATGGAGACGATGTTGCGCTCGGTGAGGAAGGAGTCGTTGACGACGGCGCCGAGCACGAGGAGCAGCAACAGGGCGGGGACAAGGGCGAGTTCGCGGGCCCGGCGGAGGAGGACGGCCTTGGCGGCGCGCGGGTCGGTGGCTCGCGCGGGCGCGAGCGGCGGGGCCGCCTTGGTGTCAGCCATGGTCCACTCCTTCGATGGAGGCGATGAGCTCGTGGTCGCGCCAGCCCGCCGGGTGCTCGGCGACGACACGGCCGTGGAAGAGGACGAGGACCCGGTCGCAGCGCCTGAGGTCGTCGAGTTCGTCGGAGACGACGAGCACGGCGGTGCCGTCCTCGCGGGCGGTGTCGACACGGGCGAGCAGGGATTCCTTGGACTTCACGTCGACGCCCGCGGTCGGGTTGACGAGGACCAGGAGCCGCGGGTCCGAGGCGAGGGCCCGGGCCATGACGACCTTCTGCGCGTTGCCCCCGGACAGGTCGGAGACGGGCTGTTCGGGGCCCGCCGCGTGGATGTCGAGGCGTTCGATCAGCGCGGTGGCGACATCGCGCCTTCTGTCGGTGCCGACGAAGCCGTAGCGGCCGAGCCGGTCCAGGACGCTGAGGGTGGCGTTGTCGCCGATGGACATGCCGAAGACCAGGCCCTGCTCGTGCCGGTCCCGGGGCACGAAGCCGACGCCGGCCTCCAATGCCTTGCGGACGTCGCCGAACGGCAGCGGCCGCCCGTCCAGCCGGGCCGTTCCGCTCGTGGGGGTGTGCAGTCCCGTGAAGGACTCGGCGAGCTCTATCTTGCCGCTCGCGCTCGATCCGGCCAGTCCTACGACCTCGCCCCGCCGGACAGTGAGGTCGACGCTCTCATAGGCGGTGGAGGTGAGGCCGCTGACGTCGAGCAGAACGGGGCCCGATGCTCCCTGGGTCCTTTGCCGCTCGACCTGTTCGGCGATGGTCTCTCCGGCCATGGCTTCCACCAGGGCCTGTCGGGGCAGGTCGGCGACCGGTGCCGTGGTGATCCAGCGGGCGTCGCGCAGGACCGTGACGGTCTGGCAGACCTCGTACACCTCCTGGAGGTGGTGCGAGATGAACAGGAAGGTGACGCCCGACTCCTGCAAGGCCCGCATACGCGTGAACAGCCGCTCGATCTCCCGGTTGTCGAGCTGCGCGGTGGGTTCGTCGAGGATGATGAAGCGGGCGCCGAAGCTCAGCGCCCGGGCGATCTCCACCATCTGCCGGTCCTCGACCTTGAGATCGGCCGTGCGCGCGTCCGGGTCGACGCGCACGTCCCAGGTGTCGAGAAGTGCGGCCGCCTCGGACTTCAGGCGACGCCAGCTGATGAAGCCGCGCCGGAGCGGCTGCCGGTTGATGAACAGGTTCTCGGCGACGGTCAGTTCGGGGACGACCGTCGGGTGCTGGTAGACGCAGGCGACCTTGCGGCGCCAGGCGTCCCGGTCCGTGAGCGGGGGCGCGGGGTCGCCGTCGAAGCGGACGGTGCCCTCGTCGGGGGCTTCCAGGCCGGTGAGGATCCTGACCAGCGTGGACTTGCCGGCGCCGTTGCGTCCGACGAGGGCGTGGGACTCGCCCGGCAGGACGGAGAGCTTGCCGTCGGCGAGGGCGGTGGTGGGGCCGTACCGTTTGACGATGCCCCACGCTTCAACCAGTGGGCTGCTCATTCGACCGTGTTGCCCCAGAGCTCGGGGTCGTCGACGTTGTCCTTCGTGACCAGCGGCGCGGGCAGCTGGTCCTCCAGGATGCCGCTGGGCAGCTTCACGATCGTCGAGTCGTGGTCGGTCGGGCCGGGCTTGAACGTCTTTCCCTGCATCGCCGCCTTGATGTAGTACATGCCGTACTTGGCGTAGGCGTCGGCGGGCTGGGAGACGGTCGCGTCGATCTCGCCCTTGCGGATCGCGTCGAACTCCTGCGGGATGCCGTCGTTCGAGACGATGGTGATGTGGCCCGACTGCCCGGCCTTCTTCAGCATGCCCTTGGACTTGAGGGTCTGGAGGGTGGGCGCGAGGTAGACGCCGCCCGCCTGCATATAGATGCCCTTGATGTCGGGGTTGGCGTTGAGGAGGGTGTCGAGCTTCGAGGCCGCCGCGTCGGACTCCCACTTGGCGGGGATCTCCAGGACCTTGAGCTCGGGGAAGTTCTTCTTCACGCAGGCGCGGAACGCCTCGGAGCGGTCGCGGCCGTTGACCGAGGCGAGGTCGCCCATGATCTGCACGACCTTGCCCGAGGTGATGTGCTCGCCGAGGTACTGGCAGGCCTTCTCGCCGTACGCCACGTTGTTCGCGCGGACCACCATCGCGACCTTGCCCTTGTCGGGCGCCACGTCCACGGCGACGACCGGCACGCCCTTGCGCTCGGCCTGGTCGAGGCCCGCCTCGATGGCGGCGCTGTCCAGCGGGGCGACGACCAGGCCCTCGACGCCCTGGTTGAGCTGGTTGTTGATGTCGGTGATCTGCTGCGAGGGGTCGCTGTTGGAGTTGACGGTCTTCATCGCGTCCACGCCCTCGGCCTTCGCCATCCTGGGCACGTAGTCGTTGTACGACTGCCAGAACGGCGAAGTCAGCAGGGGCAGGACGACCCCGACCTTGCCGCTGCCGTCGCCGCCGCCGGCACCCGAGGCGCCGGTGTCCTTGGTACTGCCGCACGCGGCGAGCACCAGGGAGGCGCCGGCGGCCAGCGCCACCGCGCCGACGATCCGGGACCTGTTCCGCTTCCGCACTGTGCTTCCGGGCATCTGAGGGGGCTCCCATCGACCGGTGTTCGAGCAGATGCCCGCATACTTATCAGACCACTCCCCCGTCGGAACACCCTGCGGAGGCACATTTTCGCGCTCCGGGCTCATAGTGGTCCGACCACCTCGCTGGTTAGACTGCGCCGGAGCCTGTGATCGGAGGAACGGCGTGGACGACGAGACGGCCCCGCAGAAGGGCACCGTGACGCAGCGCGCCATCGAGCGGATCAAGGCGATGATCGGCGAGGGCCGGCTGGAGCCGGGCCAGCGGCTGCCGACCGAGCGCGATCTGGCCGCCCAGCTGGGCATGTCCCGCAGCTCGATGCGGGAGGCGATCCGCGCGCTCACGGTGCTGGGCGTGCTGGAGGCCCGGCACGGGTCGGGCATCTACGTCACCCAGCTGGAGGCCGGGGACCTGCTGGAGACGTTCGGTGTCGTGGCGGACCTCTCGCGCGGCCCGCGTCTGGTGGAGCTGCTGGAGATCCGGCGGATCCTGGAGTCGACGGCGACCGCACTGGCCGCCGCCCGGATCAGCGACGACCAGCTGGCCGAGGTCGAGAAGCACCTCGCGGCGATGAACGCCACGGACGATCCGGAGGAGATCCTCGCCCACGACCTGGCTTTCCACCGGGAGATCGCGGCGGCGGCGGGCAACGAGACCATGGCCGCGATCCTGGAGGGCCTGTCCTCACGGACGTTCCGCGCCCGCGTCTGGCGCGGCTACCAGGAGGAGGGCGCCTTCGAACGCACCCGCCGCGAACACGCCGCGATCCACCGCGCCCTGGCCGCCCACGACCCGGAGGCGGCCCGCGCGGCGGCGGCCGCGCACGTGGGCGAGGTGGAGGAGTGGCTGCGGACGCAGCTCGGGTCTTGAGCCGTGTCCGCCGCTACTTGAACTGGCCGGGCCGGTAGTCGCCCGCCGGCTGCTCCAGCATGACGTTCAGCCGGTTCGCGGTGTTCATGAAGCCGATCAGGGTCACGAGGGCGGCGAGTTGCTCCTCGTCGTAGTGCTTGGCGGCCCGCTCCCAGACGGCGTCCGGGACACCGCCCGCCCCGTCCGCGATACGGGTCCCCTGCTCCGCCAGTTCCAGCGCGGCCCGCTCGGCCTCGGTGAACACGGTGGCCTCACGCCAGGCCGCGACCAGATGGAGTCGTACGGAGCTCTCGCCCGCGGCAGTCGCCTCCTTGGTGTGCATGTCGATGCAGACCGCGCAGCCGTTGATCTGGCTCACACGGAGCGAGACCAGCTCCCGGGTGGCGGCCGGCAGCGGGGACTCCACGACCAGCCGCCCCAGGGCGGTGAACTGCTTGATGACCTTGCCCGCACTCGGGAGGGCGAAGACGTCCAGACGCGCGCTCATGGTGAGCTCCTCTGTCGTTGTCGTTTCGCGTACACCCCTATGAGTCGGCGGCTCACCACGATGTGACATCGACAGTTGTGACCTGCGTCACCGACTATCCGCGTCGCAGCCGCAGCGTCACCAGCTCGAACGGGCGCAGCCGCACCGCGATCCGCCCGTCCCGGACCTCCGGTGCCGTCGCATCCGCCAGCGGACGCTCCAGCAGGTCCGTCACCGCGACACCCGCGACCTCGAAGCCGGCCGTGAGCGTGGCCCGCACCCGGCCGCCGAATGCCTCGTGGAACCGGACGACGACGTCCCCGCTGCCGTCGTCGGCGAGCTTCACCGCCGTGACGACCACCGCGTCCTGGTCGGCCGTCACCAGCGGCGCCACCTCTCCGGCACCGGTGAGCCGCCGCTCCGGCACGTTGATCCGCCAGCCCTCGCGCACCGCGTCGGCGATGCCCGCGCCCGGCACCAGCGCGTGCCGGAAGCGGTGGACGCCCTGGTCGGTCTCGGGGTCGGGGAAACGCGGGGCGCGCAGCAGAGAGACACGGACGGTGGTGGTCGTACCGCCGTCGCCGTCGGTGCGGACCGTGCGGGTCACGTCGTGGCCGTACGTCGAGTCGTTGACGAGGGCGACGCCCCAGCCGGGTTCCTCCAGATGGAGGAAGCGGTGGTTGCACGCCTCGAACTTGGCGGCCTCCCAGGAGGTGTTGGTGTGGGTGGGCCGGTGGAAGTGCCCGAACTGGGTCTCGGACGCGTACCGTTCGGCGTGCACATCGAGCGGGAAGGCGAGCTTGAGGAACTTCTCCGTCTCGTGCCAGTCGACCTCCGTGTCCACCGTCAGCCGCCGCTCCCCCGGCGCGAGGGACAGCAGCTGGGTGACGCGGGAGGCGCCGAAGGTCCGTACGACCCGGACCCCGTCCCCGTCCGGGGCGACCTCGTCCGCGTCGGTGAGGTCCGTGACCGTGTTGCGGTAGAACTCGTCGACGTCCCAGGCGTCCCACATGTTCGGGAAGTCGGGGTGGAGCTGGAGGAGGTTCGCGGCCCGGCCCGGGGCGACGGTCTCGCGGTCGGCTTCGATGTCGTACACGGACGTCACGAGCCCTCGGGCGTCGATCTCGACGCGGAGCAGGCCGTTGCCCAGGACGAATCCGCCCTCGGCGCGCGGGGACAGCTCCGCCGGGCTGGGCGGAAGCTCGGCACCGGCACCGCCGGCGGGGATCCCGGCCCGGCTGTGGGGTGCCGAGTTGAAAACGAGGTCGAGCGTCCCGTCCCCCGCGAGGGCCCGCTGAGCGGCGTCGATGATGCCGGACAGCTCCTCGGCGACCCTCTCGTAGGTCCGCCGGGCCTCGCGGTGCACCCAGGCGATGGACGAGCCGGGCAGGATGTCGTGGAACTGGTGCAGCAGCACCGTCTTCCAGATGCGGTCCAGGTCCTCGTAGGGGTAGGGGAAGCCGGTGCGTACGGCCGCCGTGGCCGCCCACAGTTCGGCGTCCCGGAGCAGGTGCTCGCTGCGGCGGTTGCCCTGCTTGGTCTTGGCCTGGCTGGTGAGGGTGGCGCGGTGGAGTTCGAGGTAGAGCTCGCCGACCCAGACGGGCGGTTCGGGATACTCGGCCGCGGCCTTCGCGAAGAACTCCGCCGGGGTCTCCCAGGTCACCGTCGCCGCGCCCTCGAGGTCCCGCAGCCGGGCCGCCTTGGCGACCATCTCACGGGTCGTGCCGCCGCCTCCGTCGCCCCAGCCGGTGGGCGCGAGGGAGTGACGGGCGACGCCCTTGTCCTTGAAGTTGCGGGCGGCGTGGGCGATCTCGCTGCCCTTCATGGAGCAGTTGTAGGTGTCGACGGGCGGGAAGTGCGTGAAGATCCGGGTGCCGTCGATGCCCTCCCACCGGAAAGTATGGTGCGGGAACTTGTTCGTCTGGGACCAGCTGATCTTCTGCGTCAGCAGGTACTTGGAGCCCGCCGCCTTGATGATCTGCGGCAGTCCGGCGGCGAAGCCGAAGGTGTCGGGCAGCCAGGCCTCGTCGTTCTCGATGCCGAACTCGTCGAGGAAGAACCGCTTGCCGTGCACGAACTGCCGGGCCATCGCCTCCGAGCCCGGCATGTTGGTGTCCGACTCCACCCACATACCGCCGGCCGGTACGAACCGTCCGTCGGCCACGGACTTCTTCACCCGGGCCCACACCTCGGGCCGGTGTTCCTTCACCCACGCCCACTGCTGCGCCTGCGACATGGCGAAGACGAACTCCGGCTCGTCGTCGAGCAGGGCGGTCATGTTGGACGTCGTCCGGGCCACCTTGCGCACGGTCTCGCGCAGCGGCCACAGCCACGCCGAGTCGATGTGGGCGTGGCCGACGGCGCTGATGCGGTGGGCGGAGGGCGCGGCGGGCGCGGCGAGCACGTCGGTGAGGCGGGAACGGGCCCGGTCCGCCGTGCCGCCGATGTCCTGGAGGTCGAGGGCGTCGAGGGCCGAGTCGACCGCCCGGAGGATCTCCCAGCGGCGGGCCGACTCCACCGGCAGCTCGGCCATCAGCTCGCCGAGCACCTCCAGATCGATCACGAGCTGCCACACCGTCTCGTCGAGAACGGCCAGGTCCATGCGGGCGAGGGTGTACTGCGGTTCGCTGCCCGCGGTCTCCTTGTCGCCCAGTTGCGTGGGCAGGAAGGGGTGGTAGTCGAGGATGACGGGGTTGGAGGCGGCCTCGATGTGCAGGCGCACCTGCTCGCCGCCCTCGACGGGGGCGCCGATGCGCACCCACTGGTTGCGCGGGTTGAGGCCCTTCACCGGGGTGCCGTCGGGCCGGTAGACGAGGCCCTCGCACTGGAAGCCGGGCATGTTCTCGTCGAAGCCCAGGTCGAGGATCGCCTCGACGGTCTTCCCGGCCCACTCCTCGGGGACGGTGCCGGTGACGCGGAACCAGCTGGTGCCCCAGGGAGCACCCCAGCGGGCGCCCGCCTCGATGGACTCGGGCTCGGCCGCGAGTCCCTCGGCGACCGGCACCGGTTCGCCGGGCGCGTGCCACACCGCCACCTCCAGCGGCACGGACTCGGGGTACACGGCGGGGCGGACACGCTCGTCGAGGACGCGCTTGAGGCGGGCTTCGACCAGGCTGCGGTCGTCATGCATGCGGAATGCTCCCTAGGGGGTCGTTACCAGGGGTGGGTCAGGGAAACGGGCGCCGACGAGGTGTAGAGCTCCCCCACGGCACGCAGTTCGAACCGTGCCGCCCGCTCGCCCTGTTCGGGCTTCAGTCCGGCGACGAAGAACGCGCGCTGGCAGGTGCCGCCGAGGAAGCGCCGGGTGCCGTCCGGGAGAACGCGGTGCAGGGTGTGGTGGCGTACCTCGCCGGGGGCAGGGTCCCAGGCGAGGCGCAGGTCGCCGCCGGACGCGGCCGTCACGCGGAACCCGGTCGGCGAGACGGGTCTGCGGATTGCGTCCCGGACCGCGATGCCGCCCAGCCGCCATGTCACGGGCCCGTCGGTCGCGGTGAGCCGCACGCCGAGTGAGTGGACGGTCCCGGTCAGGCCGGTGAGTCGTACGGTCGACGTCTGCCACGCCTGGCCCGAGTCCACGGGCAGATACGTATACGAGCCCGGCTCACCGGTCGCCACCGCCAGTTCGATCCGCACGGCGCCCGCGTCGGTCCGATGCGTCAGCTCGACCACCGTGTCGCCACCGATCGGCAGCCGCGTCTCATACACCTCCACCACCGTGGGCGCGTCCAGTTCACCGTCCACCAGCACGCTGCTCCCACCGCGCCACGCGTCCGCGAAGTCGAAGCCGACAGCGGGGCGTCGCCCCTCCGTGCGCACCACCCACCGCCGGGACGGCAGCCGGTCCTGGAGGCCGAGGTGGTTCCAGGGCGCGTCCGAGGTCACGGCACCGTCCTCGTACCACCGCAGCCCGTGCCCGGTGTTGAACACGCTCGCGAACGGAACCGACGTGACCGTGGAGCGGTCGGCGACGGACACGGCGGGTGCCCGCCAGCTGTCCGTGCCGTCGGGCCGGGACGGGTCGAGGGAGCGGCCGGTCCAGAACCGGTCGTCGGCGGCGTGGAAGGCGGCCGGACCGCGCTGGTCGGCGGGCAGATGGTTGCGCGTCCACTCGGGCCGGTAGAGGCCGATCGACGCGATGTGCGCCTTGTCCTTCGGCACGATCGCGTCCCACCGCACGGAGGAGTTCCAGCCGTTGGCCTCCACGTCGACGCCCGCCCACAACTCATGGCGGCTGCGCCCCAGTTGCTCGGCCCGCCGCCCCGAGGAGACCAGGCTGCTCGCCGACCAGCGGAAGTCGACGAACATGTCGTCCGCGGTCCGGAAGAACGGCTCGTTCTGCCCGTTGAGCGCCCCCTGCCAGCTCACCGTGCCGTTCACGGTCATCGCGTCGTACCAGGTGACCCGCTGCCCCTTGGCCGCCGCGAGTGACTTCAGCTCCCGCATGAAGCTCAGCATGTCCGCGCCGAGGGCGGCGTCCCCGCCCCCGGTCTCGGCGTTGACGAACCAGCCGTCGAACCCGTACGCCTCGGCGACCTCGACCAGCCGCGCGGCGAGCGGATGACGCCCGGCGGTGTCCTTCTGCACCAGGTCGCGGGTCCAGCGCAGTTGTCCGCCGTAGGCGACGGGCGGCAGGAAGACATTGCCGAGGACGGGCACGCCGTGCCGGTGGGCGGCGTCGACGATCGGCGCGTTCGGGGCGAGGATCAGGCCCTCGCCCGAGGAGCCGCCCCAGAAGACCAGCTCGTCGATGTAGGCCCAGTGGGTGAGGGCGTAGTAGTCGGCGGTGGCCGAGCCCTGGGAGGGGTTGCTCGCGGTGGGCCCGAAGGAGACCAGGGACTGGATGCGGGCCTGGCCGGCGCGGGCGGTCGGGTTGGCGGGGGCCGGGGTGAAGCGGGCGGCCAGGGGCACGGACGCGGCGTTGAAGGCGAGGTCCGGGTCGGTGTCGGCGCGCCAGGACTTCAGGCCGCGCCAGGTGATGCCGGGGCCCGGAGTGCCGGACGGGAGGGAGTCCGGGTACCAGTAGGAGGCGTACGGCTGGGTCGCGGCGGCTTTCGGGGCTGCCGTGGCCTGCGGTGAGGGGAACAGGGCGGCCGCGGCGCCGGCGAGCAGGACGGTGCGTCTGGTGGGTGTCACGAGCGGGTGCCTCCTGGTGGGTGGGGAAGTACCTGGTCGGGAGTGACGACCTCGGTGATGCCGCGCGCGGCCAGGTGTTCCCGGTCGGCGGCGAGCGTGTCGAGGACGGTGGTGGGGCGGGCTCCGTCGGCGACCAGCCGGAAGAAGGCGTCGAATACGGGACCGCCGGGGGCGCAGAGCGAACGGACGGCGGGGTCGGCCGGGACGACCAGCGCCGTCGTACGAGCCGGGGGCGCCTGCGACGGCTCGCGCGCCGCCCGTTCCAGCACCCTGGCCATGTCCTTCGGTTTACGGTCGTTGGTCAGCAGGCCGAGTCCGTACTCCAGTTCCGGGAAGTCGGCCAGGTCGCGGGAGACGTCGTGGGAGCACCACCAGGTGATGCCCCACAGTCCGGGGCAGTCCAGGGCGTTCGCCACGGTGGCCTCGGTGAAGGCGGCGGCGTGCTCGGCCGGGACCAGGGGTGCGGGGGCGCCGACCTCCTGGAGCCAGACCGGCCGGTGCGGGTCGTCGGCCCAGGCCTTGCTCAGCTCGACGAGGTAGGCGGCGTGGTGCTCGGCGGGGACGGAGGTACGGCCGTGGCGCTGGGCGGTGCCGTTGAAGACCCAGGAGTGCACGGCCGTGACGGCACCGTGCCGGGCGGCCTGGCCCGGGGTGAAGGGCTGGTCGTCCTGGTACCAGGTGGCGTCGTACTCGGCGTGCAGATGCAGCCGGCCCGGGGCGCCCTCCTCGCAGGCGGCGAGCATACGCGCGAGCCAGGTGTCGATCTCGTCGGAGGTGGCCCGGTCGGGGTCCGGATGGGGGCCGGAGGAGAACTGGTTGACCTCGTTGCCGAGGGTCATGCCGATGAAGTTGGGCCGGTCGGCGAGGGCGGCGGCGAGGGTGCGCAGCAGCTTCTCCTGGCCGTCGAGCACGTCCGGGTCGGTGAAGAGGTTGCGCCGGTGCCAGGTCCGGGTCCAGGCGGGCAGGAAGTCGAAGCTGCTCAAGTGCCCCTGGAGGCCGTCCACGTTGACGTCGAGGCCGCGTTCGGCGGCGGCGTCGGCCAGCGCGACGAGCTGTTCGACGGCCCGGGGGCGGATCAGCGTGCGGTTGGGCTGGAAGTACGGCCACAGCGGGAAGACGCGGATGTGGTCGACGCCGAGCGCGGCGATCGAGTCCAGGTCGGCGCGGACGGAGTCGAGGTCGAAGTCGAGCCAGTGGTGGAACCACCCTTCGCTGGGGGTGTAGTTGACGCCGAAGCGCACGGCAGAAGGCATGGGGGTCCGGTCCTTGCGTTCGGGGGGAGGTTCAGCCCTTCACCGCGCCCTCGCCCACACCGCGGAAGAAGTACCGCTGGAGACAGGCGAAGAGGGCGATCAGCGGTGCGACGGCGATGATCGTGCCGGCGGCGACGAGGCGCTCGTCGTTGGCGAAGGTGCCGTGCAGATAGTTGAGGCCGATGGTCAGCGTGAACCTGGACGGGTCGCTCAGCACGATGAGCGGCCACAGGAAGTCGTCCCAGGCGCCCATGAAGGCGAAGATCGCGACGACGGCGAGGGTGCCCTTCACCGACGGCAGGGCGATGCGCAGGAACCGCTGCCAGACGTTGGCGCCGTCGACGAAGGCCGCTTCCTCGATCTCGTAGGGCAGGTTGAGGAAGGCGTTGCGCATCAGCAGGACGTTCATCGCGCCGATGCAGCCCGGCAGGACCACGCCGATCAGGGTGTTGTTGAGGCCGAGCTCCCGCATGGTGGTGAACTGGGCGATGATAATGCCCTCCACGGGCACGAGCATCGCCAGGATGAAGGCCAGGGTGGCGACCCGGCGGCCGCGGTAGCGGAGTCGGGCCAGGGCGTATCCGGCGAGGGCGGCGCCGACGCAGTTGGTGACGACGTTGGCGGTGGCGACCTTCAGGGAGTTGAGGGCGTAGTCCCAGACGGGGATGGTGTCGGCGACCCGCTCGTAGTTGTGCAGGGTCGGATCGCCCGGCAGGAACGTCGGCGGGGAGCTGTAGATGTCCTCGGTGGGACCCTTGAGGGAGGTGGAGAGCTGCCACAGGAACGGGCCGATGGTCAGAGCCAGTACGGCGAGCAGCAGGACGTAGCGCAGGGCGAGTTCCCACACCCGGACGCGGCGGCCGTGCTCGTCGGTGATCCGGGGTTCGCGGACGGCGGCGGGCACCTTCTCCCGAGGAGGTGTCTTCTCGAGGACGCTCATGACTCCTCCTTCCGGTCGGCGCGCAGCACCAGCAGCATCAGGACGACGGTGACCACGAAGACGACGACGGCAATCGCGGAGGCGTAGCCGACGCGGCCGGTCAGGCCGGTGCCGGTGCGCTGGACGAGCATGACGAGGGTGGTGTCCTCGCCCGCCGGACCACCGCTCGGGCCCGCCAGCAGATACACCTCGGAGAACACCTTGAACGCGGCGACGGAGGAAAGCGCGCCGACGAGCACCATGGTGGAGCGGACGGCGGGCACGGTGACGGTCATGAAACGGCGTACCGCGCCCGCCCCGTCGACGGCGGCGGCCTCGTGCAGCTCGCGCGGCACGTTCCCGAGCGCCGCCAGATAGATGATCATGTAGTAGCCGAGGCCCTTCCACACCGTGACGGCCATGGCGCTCAGCAGGAGCAGCCACTGGTCGCTGAGGAAGCCGACCCGGTCGGCGCCGACCGTCTCCAGCAGCGAGTTGACCAGTCCGCGGTCGTCCAGCAGCCACACCCAGATCAGCCCGACCACGACGATCGAGGCGACGACCGGGGTGTAGAAGGCGGACCGGAAGAAGGTGATGCCGGGGATGTTCTTCTGCACGAGCAGGGCGAGCAGCAGGGGCAGGACGACGAGCGGGGGCACGACGCCGAGGACGTAGAGCGTGCTGTTGCGCAGGCCGGTCCAGAACATGTCGTCCTGGAGCAGTTCCCGGAAGTTGGCGAGCCCCACGAACTGCCCGGGGATCAGGGTGCGGCGGTCGGTGAAGGCGTTGACCAGCGTGGAGAGGAACGGGTACAGGACGAAGGCGCCGGTGACGAGGAGGCCGGGTGCGGCGAACAGCCAGGGGCTGGTGGGCAGTTGGCGCCGCACCCGGGAGATGCCGGAGAGAGCCATCGGAGCTCAGCCCTGCTGCTGCAGGAGCCGGTCGCACTCCTTGACAGCGTTGTCGAGAGCTTCCTTGGGGCTCTGCTTGCCCTGCAGGGCCTTGGCGACCTCGTTGCGCAGCGCGATCTTCATCTGCTCGCTGAACAGTACGGGCGTGTAGTTGACCGCCGTCTTCAGGGACTTGGCGGCGGCCACCCGTACGCGGGTCTCGTCGCTCCCGTCCTCCTTGGTGAAGTACGGGTCGTCCAGCGAGCCCGCGGTGCTCGGGAAGATGGCGACCTTCTTGGCGAACGACATCTGGTGCGCCGCGTCGGTGACGAAGTGCGCGAAGGCGACGGCCGCGGGCTTCCGCTTCGACTGGGAGTTGACCATCACGCCCATCACGTACATGTTGACGTGCCCGGTGCTGGTGACCTGGTCGGTGATGCCGATGTTCTTGTACAGGCTCGGCGCCTGCTTCTTGAAGTTGCCGAGGTCGAGCGCGCTGCCGGGGTTCATGGCGACGGCTCCGGTGAGGAACTTCTTGCCGGACGACTCCGGGGTGGCGGTCAGCGCCTGCGGATCGAGGGCCTTCGCGTCGTACAGCTCCTTGTACTTGGCGAGGAGTCGCACACCCTTGTCGTCGTTGAAGGAGAAGGCGGTGCCCTGCTTGTTCATCAGCTGCACGCCGTAGCGGCCGAAGTCCTCGATGGTGGGCACGTTGGCGAGGGTGGCGACCTTGCCGCCGCTCTTCTCCGCCATCTTCAGGCCCGCGGAGAAGAGTTCGTCGTATGTCTTCGGAGGCTGCTCGGGGTCGAGCCCGGCCTCCTTGAACAGGGTCTTGTTGTAGAAGAGCGGGCCGGTGTTGAGGTACCAGGGGAAGGCGTACGTGCCGGTCATCCCCGGTATCCGATGGCCCGCCCAGGCGCCCGGCAGATACTCCTTCTCGTACTGCGGGGCGGCCTTGTCCAGGTCGAGGGCGAGTCCGGCCTTGGCGAGCGGGGCGACGAGGTCCGGGGAGACGTTGACGACGTCGGGCAGGGTGCCGCCGGCCGCGTCGGCGCTGATCTTGTCGGCGTAGCCCTCGGCGGGCTGGTCGACCCACTTCACCTTCGTGCCAGGGTGCTTCTTCTCGAACTCGGCGATGAGGCCCTCGAAGTACGGCTTGAAGTTGGCGCGCAGATTCCACGTCTGGAAGGTGATGTCACCCTCGACCTTGCCCGAGGCGTCGCTGGAACCGCCTCCGCCTCCCCCGGAACCGCAGGCGCTCAAGGGCAGCAGGACAGCGACGGCAGCGGCGGCGAAGGCTCTGCGGGAGATGCGCACGGTGACCGGCTCCTTCGAAGGCAGGGCGGGATTGGGCGGCGGAAAGGGCGCCGGGCCAGACCTTGCATCGTTCTCTTCGGGGAAGTCAATGGATTCTGCTCAGCTAAAGTCTTTAGTTGGACATAAACGCAGGTCAGCGCAGGATCATACGACTTCTTGCGATGGATCACTAATGCGCTTTAGGGTGAGGACACTCAAGCGCATTAGTGCACAGCGCTCGTCGAATGGAGAAGCAAGCGTGACGGGAAAGCGCTCACCGGCGCGCCGGCCGACGATGAAGGACATCGCCCGGCGGGCCGGGGTCTCCGAGAGCGCGGTCTCCTTCGCGCTCAACGGCAGGCCCGGGGTCTCCGAGGTGACCCGGGACCGGGTGCGCAGGGTCTCCGAGCAGTTGGGCTGGCGGCCCAGCACGGCGGCGCGCGCCCTGTCCGGGGAGGGCGCGGCGACGGTCGGTTTCGTCCTGGCCCGTCCGGCGGGCACGCTGGGCGTGGACTCGTTCTTCCTGCAACTGGTCTCCGGCATCCAGGAGGTGCTGGCCGAGCGTCATCTCGGTCTGCTGTTCCAGATCGCCGAGGACATCGACGACGAGTGCGCGGTGTACCGGCGGTGGTGGGCCGAACACCGGGTGGACGGTGTGCTGGTGGTCGACCCGCGCACCGACGACCCCCGGCCCGGCCTCCTCGACGAACTCGGGCTGCCTGCCGTGGTGATCGGCGGCGCCCCGGACGAACGGCACCCGGGTCTTTCGACGGTGTGGGCCGACGACGCGGGCGCGATGGCCGCGGTGGTGGACGGGCTGTACGCGCTCGGCCATCGCCGGATCGCGCACATCGCCGGACTGCCCGGGCTGGCCCACACCGAGCGCCGCATCCGCACCCTGCGCGCCGAGGCCGAGCGCCGGGGCCTGTCGGAGGTGCAGTCGGTGCCGACCGACTACTCCGACGAGGCGGGCGCGGCCGTCACCCGCCGGGTCCTGGACGGCCCCGCCGCCCCGACGGCCCTGATCTACGACAACGACGTGATGGCCGTCGCCGGGGTCGCCGCCGCCACCGAGCTCGGCTACGCGGTGCCGGCCGACGTGTCGGTGGTGGCCTGGGAGGACTCCGCCCTGTGCCGCCTGGTCAAGCCGTGGCTGTCCGCGCTCTCCCGCGACAGCGTCGAGTTCGGCCGCACGGCGGCCCGCGAACTGACCACCCTCCTCGACGGCGGCCCGGCCCGGGCGGTACGGGTGCCGGTGCCGCGGCTGATCGAGCGGGACAGTACGGGGGTGGTGCGGGGGGTGTGAACACCGGGCTGCGGCAGGCCACGTGAGGGCGAGGACTCCCCGGGACCGATGCCGGCACGCACTCGTGTGGGGCTCCTGGCCCGGCGCGGAACGGCCCGGCCGGACGGCACACGCACCACGAGCTTCGGGCTGTGGCACCCGGCCAGGTCCCACCGAGCCCTGTGCCGGCACTCACGCTGCGCGGGGACCCCGGTGCGGCGCGGAGCGGCCCGGGCAGAACACGCACCGCGGGCCCGTCGCACCATCGGTACGCACCCCCGCCCCTCGCGCCGGCTGCGGAACGCCCACGGTGCGGGCCTGCCGCTCCCGGACCGGGAGGGCCACAATGGACGGTATGCGAGTGCGGCGCACCGCCTGGGCCTCTGCCGGACTGCTGCTGGCTGTCGCGGTCGGCTGCACCGGCGGTGGGGACGAGGGCGCGCCCGAGGCAACTCCGGCATCGGCCCCCGCCACGACCGAGAAGCCTCGCGCCACGTCCTCCCCCACACCCTCCCCGGCCGACCCCGTCTCCCTCCCCGCCCTGATGCGGCGCGAGCACACCGGCTCCGGACTGCGTCTCGGGGCCGTGCTCGACCGGACCTCCGCCTACACCCGGTACGCCGTGACGTACGAGGCGAACGGCCTGACGGTCTCGGGGATCATGAACATCCCGGGGGGCGAGGGTCCCTTCCCGGCGCTGGTGCTGGCGCACGGGTACATCGACCCGGACGACTACTTCAGCGGCCAGGGCATGCCACGCGAGCAGGACCGTCTGGCCCGCAGCGGCTATGTCGTCCTGCACACCGACTACCGCAACCACGCCCGCTCCGACAAGGACCCCGACAACGACGTGAACCTGCGGCTCGGCTACACCGAGGACGTCATCGGCGCCGCCCTGGCCCTGCGCGACTCGGGCCGCCCGGAGATCGACGGCGACCGTCTCGGCCTGTTCGGCCGGTCGATGGGCGGCGGGGTCGTGTACAACACGCTGGTCGTGGCGCCCGGTCTGTTCGACGCGGCCGTGGCGTACGCGCCGGTGAGTGCCCGCCCGCAGGAGAACATCGACCACTTCCAGCGGCCCGACGGCGACCCGCTCGTGGCCGAGATCGAGGAGAAGCACGGCACCCCCGAGGAGGACCCGGACTTCTGGCGCGGTGTCTCGCCCCTCACCTACGCCGACCGTGTGAGCGAACCCCTGCTGATCCAGCACGGCACGGCCGACGACACCTGCCCCCTCGCCTGG
Organism: Streptomyces sp. CRCS-T-1; assembly: GCF_024442335.1. Lineage (NCBI taxonomy): Bacteria > Bacillati > Actinomycetota > Actinomycetes > Kitasatosporales > Streptomycetaceae > Streptomyces > Streptomyces sp. CRCS-T-1. The sequence goes on from NZ_CP101651.1 coordinate 742,554, forward strand.
TCACGGGAGGTCTCCGCCACCTTCGAGGAGGCCGGCAAGGACGTCGAGCTGCGCACCGTCGACGGTGAGGGGCACACATTCGGGCCCCGGTGGGCAGCCGAGATGGACGTCACCGAGGCCTTCTTCGCACGCCATCTGCGCTGACCCGGTCACACCCGGGACCGGTACAGCCCGAACTCCGCGATCCGTACGGCCCCTCGCGCCCCGGTCACCCGTACCCGCCACCGCCGGGCCCGCACGGCGCCGGGCAGCAGCAGGATCCGGCTCGCTCCGGCGACCCCCGCCCGGGCCACCTCCGCCCAGCCGCCGTCGCGGTACGCCTCCACCACGAAGCCCTCCACCTGCTGGCCGTACCGGATGTCCTCCGCCAGGCGGACCCGGTCCACCTCCCGCTCCCGGCCGAGGTCGACGGTGACCCGGCCCGGTGAGGTACTGGTCCGGGCGCCGTCCGCAAGATCCTCGGGCAGTTCGCGGTCGATCCGCTCGCGAAACTCCCGCAGGCGCGTGACATCGGCGGCCGGCAGCAACCCCCGGGTGTCGGGCGGGATGTTGAGGAGCAGCACCGAGTTCCGGCCGACGGAGCGGAAGTAGATGTCCGTCAACTGCTCGACGCTCTTGGGCCGCTGGTCCGCGTGGTAGAACCAACCGTCCCGGATCGACACATCGCACTCGGCGGGCCACCACTGGAGATAGTCGGCGACCGGCCGCGCCGCGACCAGGGCGTCCCGGCTGCCCATGTCGGGGGCGTCGTAGGAGAGGGCGTAGTCGGTCCGCCCGTAGTCCTTCTCCTGGACGGGGACGACGCTCCACTCGTCCTCCCGGGCCAGCCCGCCCTCGTTGCCGACCCAGCGGACGTCCGGCCCGGTCACGGCGACGACGGCGTCCGGGGCGAGGGACCGCACGAGGCTGTACCAGCTGTCCCAGTCGTACTTCTCGACCTTGTCCGGCGGGATGTGCCCCTGGGCCCCGTCGAACCACACCTCGTCGACCGGGCCGTACTCGGTGAGCACCTCGTAGAGCTGGTTGAGCATATGGGCGCCGTAGTCGGTGGCGGGGAGCGTGTACGAGCGGGGCGGGGTGCGGTCGTCGCCGTCGACGAGGGTGGGGATGGTGCGTGGGGCGCGGGCGCTGCCGTTGGCGTACACGCCGTGCAGGTACTGGTTCTCGTCGGCGGGCGAGATGTAGACACCGACCTTGAGGCCGTGCCGCCGCATGGAGTCGGCGAAGTCGCGCAGGACGTCGCCCCGGCCGTCGCGCCACGTGCTCGACGCCACCGTGTGGCCGGTGTAGCGGGAGGGATAGAGCACGAAGCCGTCGTGGTGCTTGACGGTGAGGATGGCCAGCTTGAAGCCGCCGTCGCGCAGGGCGCGGGCCCACTGGTCGGTGTCGAGGCCGGACGGCTGGAAGACGTCCGGGTCCTCGTCGCCGGTGCCCCATTCGAGGCCGGTGAAGGTGTTCACGCCGAAGTGCAGGAAGGCGGTGCGCTCCAGGCGCTGCCAGGCGATCTGCCCTGCGGTGGGGCGCACTTGGGAGGCCTTGCGGACCAAATCCTCCGGGCTGTCGTCGGGGCCGACGGGGATACGGCTGCGACGGGGGTCAGGCGGAGCCGCGAGTGCGGGTGCCGTCATGCCGGCGGTCGCGGCGAGGACGGCGGCTGATGCGACGAACACGCGTCGGGACACGGCCATGGCGACGACTCCTCAGGTCAGATGCCAGACGGCGGGGGTGCGCTGATCGGGCGGGTACTGCGCGAGCCGGCCGTCGTCCGTCACGCTCACCGTCATCCGGGTGATGGCGTTGACGAGCCGGTGGCCGCCACCGCCGGCCGGCTCCAGCTCCCAGCGCTGGAGGGTGGCGGCGGGATCGCAGATCTGCGGCGTCACCTCGACGCCCGGCTGGAGGGGCACGTTGAGCGTGAGCTTCCCGCCCCGCACCTCCAGACAGCCGTCCTGGGTCCGCAGGGTGACGTAGCCGTCGGCCGTGCGCCGGAGGGAGGCGGTGAACGACCGGCCGGCTGTCCGGAACGTGTACGTCCCGTCCGCGACCGCCACCCGGGTCAGATCCCGGAAGCCGGGCGCGTGACCCACGGCCGTACCGCGGGCGGTGAACCCGGCGTACGTGGCGTCGGGATGCGGATCGCCCCAGGTGGCCTGCGCGATGTGCCGCAGGGCCGGCCACAGGGCGACGGCGACCTCGTTCTCGGTCTCCCCGCGGCCGTTGTCGGGCCAGAGGCTGATCTTCGCTCCGGTGATGCCTTCGCTGGAGGTCAGCTTCTCGCCCTCGAAGCTGCGCGGGTCCCAGGACTGGTCGTACAGCGCCTCGGTGTCGGTGTGGAAGCCGCCGCGGACGAGGTAGAGCGCGTAGGCCGCGTTCATCAACGGATAGCCCTGGGCGATGAGTTCGCTCGGCTTGACCGCCACGTTCAGCCAGTGCTCGACCGTCGTACCGGCCGCGACCGGCACGGTGTTGGCGCCGGTGAGCCCGTCGTTCCAGATGCGCAGCCGCTTGCCCCGGGAGTCCGCGTAGGCGTGGACGCGGTTGACGAAGTCGACGAACGCGTCCTGGGGTGTGGCGTGGGGGCCGTACTTCTCCCGCGCGTACTTCAGGACCTGCGGGTACTTGGCGAAGTCGGAGCCGAGCATGTACTCGTCGGCGCCCATGTGCCAGTCCCGCCCGGGAAAGACCTCGGCGTACTCGTCCATCAGGCTCTTGTAGTAGGCGAAGGCCTCGGGCCGGGTGATGTCCAGCCCGGAGGGCTGCTTGGTGCCGTCCGTGTCGGTGAGCTGGAGATCGGGGCGGTTCTCTATCCACGGGTCCATATGGCCCGGGGAGTTGATCTCGGGAATGATCTCGACGTGGTACTTCTCGCCGAGCGCGACCAGTCGGCGGATCTCGTCCTTGGTGTAGTAGCCCCAGGTGTTGGCCTCGGGGTGGGCGTCGCTCTTCACCTTCAGTTCGAGGAGCAGCTGGTTGAGCTTGTGGTACGCCATCTCGCGCACCAGGTTCTCCAGCCAGGGCAGCGAGACATGGACGTAGCAGGCGCAGACGCCGACGCCCCGTTCCCTGTAGCGCGGCACGTCGACGGTGCGTCCGGCGGGGACCCGGTCGCCCTGGGCGAGGAGCTGGAGGAGGGTCCGGGTGCCGTAGAAGGCGCCGGTCTCGGTCGCGCCGGTCACCGACAGCCGTCGGCCCGCGTGGAGTTCGTAGCCCTCCGTGCCGAGCGAGGATCGGCCGGGCCGGATGTCGATAACGATGTCACCGGCCCGGGCGGCTCCCCCTACGACGGGGACCGTGCCGTGTCCGGCCGTCCGGAGGTCGGCGGCAAGGGTGCCGGCGACCCGGCGCTCGGCGCCGGTGCCGGTGCCGGCGACCAGGCGGGTGCCCCGGCCGTAGGTGTAACTGCCGGGTTCCGGGGACCAGTCGGTGAGGGCGGGCACCGTCACCGGAGTCCGCGGCTCCTCCGCGACCGCGGGTGCGGCCGGTGCCGCGGGTGCCGCCGTGACGAGCAGCGCCAGCGCCGCCAGGAGTCCGGGCCACCACATCCGCCGTCTTCTGCGCTCAGTCATACGGCTCCCCATTCATCGGACGTCTGATGATTGAGCTGACGCCGACGGCTGTCAATGGGGCGCGTCCGCACGAAAGTTGAGCCATTGATCGGATGTCCGGGGGCGCATGGGGCGTACCGAGGGGCGCTGTCCGGCCGGTGACCTCGACGTACGCCCCCTGCCGGTGCACAGTTCTCCCTACGTACTCGCCAGTAAGCCCGTCCGCTCCCTTCCGATCCCCTCCGAGGAGTTCTCCGTGACCAGTTGGGCCGGCCGCACCGCCGCCGAGATATCCGCCGCCGTCCGCGAGAAGCGGGTCACCCCGCGCGAGGTGGTCGCCGAGCACCTCGCACGGATCGAGCGGTTCGACGGCCGTGTCGGGGCCTTTCGCACGGTGCGTGCCGAGGCGGCACTGGCCGAGGCCGAGGAGGTGGCCGCGCGCGGCGACTTCGCCGATCTGCCCCTGGCCGGGGTGCCCGTGGCCGTCAAGGACAACCTCTCGGTGCGCGGCGAGTCCCGGCGCGTCGGCTCGGCCGCCACACCCCACACCCCCGCAGAAGAGGACCATGTGACGGTGGCCCGGCTGCGGGCGGCGGGCGCGGTGGTGGTGGGGCTGACGAACGTCCCGGAACTGTGTGTCTTCGGCACGACGGACGGCGTGCTGGGCACCTCCCGCAACCCCTGGGACCCGACGCGCTCGGCGGGTGGTTCCTCGGGCGGCAGTGCCGCCGCGGTCGCCGCCGGGATGGTGCCGATCGCCCTCGGCAACGACGGCATGGGTTCGCTGCGCATACCGGCCGCCAACTGCGGTCTCGTCACCATCAAGCCGGGGCACGGGGTGGTCCCGACGGGCACCGGGAACAGCGACTGGTTCGGCCTGTCGGAGAACGGGCCCCTCGCCACGACCGTCGAGGACACCCGTCTGATGCTCTCGGTCCTCACCGGCACGGAGCCCGGGCCCCGGTGCGAGCCGGGCGCCCTGCGGGTCGCCGTGTCGCTGCGCAGCCCGTTGGCCGGGGTCACCATCAGCCGGCCGTACGCGACGGCCGCCCGGGAGGCGGCCGAGGCTCTGATGAAGGCGGGCCATCAGGTCCGGCGCGCCGACCCGCCCTACCCGATGTCGCTCCCCCTGACCTCGCTGATGCACTGGACGGCGGGCACGGCCGCGGACGCCCAGCAGCTCGACCGGCGTCTGCTCACCCGCCGCACCCGGGTCCACGCCACGCTCGGCCGGCCCTTCGTGGCCCCAGCGCGCGCCGGGGCGAGCCGGGAGCAACTGCGCCGGCGGCTGGAGCCCTTCTTCGCCGACCACGACGTGCTGCTCACCCCCGCGCTCGCCCGCCGCTCCCCGCAGGCCGCGCCCTGGCACGAGCGGGGCTGGCTGCGCAATGTGCTGGCGAACACGAACTACTCACCACTCACGCCCGCATGGAACCTGACCGGCTGGCCCGCCATGTCCGTCCCCTGCGGAACCCTCCCCTCCGGCGCCCCCTGTGCCGTGCAGCTGGTGGGACGCCCGGGCACGGAGTCCCGGCTCCTGTCCCTGGCCGAGCAGTTGGAGGAGAAAATCCCGTGGCGGCGTACGGCGCCGGTGAACTAGGGTCGGCCGGGTGACTGCCGGGTCGGCCGTAGGCCATGCACGAGTGAGGCGCCCGGCCTCGGAGTGAGCGCGGCGGGGGTGACCCCGCCCGGGCCCGCCCGAGAGCCGGAGAGGGCACGAGCCCCGCCTCTCGTCTCCGTTTTCCCGTTCCCCGCGCCGCTGCGGCGCTTCACCACGGATCAACGAAACCCGGAGACGAACCCACTCATGTCCCACGCACAGCACACGCCGCCCGCCCTGCCGACGACTGTCGCCCACCTCGACCACACCGCCGTCTTCGCCTCGGACCGCCAGTTGTCGGCGGAGTTCCTGGCGGCCGTCCTGGGTCTGGAGGTGGGCGCCCCCTTCGGGCCGTTCCTGCCGGTCGACCTGGGCAACGGCGTGACCCTCGACTACTACGAGAAGCGCGACGAGCCGATCCAGTCCCAGCACTACGCGTTCCTCGTGCCCGAGGAGCGGTTCGACGCCATGATCGGCCGCCTGGAGGCGCTCGGGGTCACCTACTACGCCGACCCGAGCCACACCGAACCCGGCCGCGTCAACGACCTCTTCGGCGGACGCGGCGCCTACTTCGACGACCCGAGCGGCCACAACATGGAGATCATGACCCGGCCGTACGTCCGTCCCTGACGGTCGCCCCGGAGTGCCGATGACCTCGGCGCACGCCTAGAGCGCGCGGTACATGATGTGCAGCCCCACCCGGCCGTCCCGGGGGTGGTCGAACGCTTCCGGCACCGTGCCGAGGATCGTGAAGCCCAGGGAGGTCCACAGCTTCACGGCCGGGTTGGTCTCGACGACGGCGTTGAACACCATGCCCCGGTAACCGGCGGCCCTGGCCTCGGTCAGGAGGTGTTCGGCGAGGGCACGGCCGTGGCCACGGCCGCCCTGGCCGGGGTCGACCATGAAGCCGGCGCCCGCGATACGGGCAGCGGGGCCACCGTAGTTGGGGGTGAGATACGCGGAGGCGACGACAGTGCCGCTGTCGTCCTCGACGACGTAGACCCGTTTCGCGGGACTCATCCACAGGACCCGGGCCTCCTCCTCGGAGGTACCCGGGTCCCATGCGTAGGTCTCGCCCGCGGCGACGATGTGGTGCCAGAACGGCCAGATACGCGGCCAGTCGTCAGCCGTTGCTTCCCTGATCAGCATGGGCGCGAGTCTGGCACGCCCATGCGCTCGGCGAAGGTGGAGGGGGTGCGCCCTCGGTCAGTCGACGCTGGGCAGGATGTGGGGCTCTGCGAGGTCGTCCTCGTAGCCCGCGAGGCGGATCGGGGCCGACCGGGCCCACACGTCAAGGCTGCCGAGCTCGTCGGCCCGCCGGCCGGCGCGCTCGCCGCGTTCCTTGGGGCGCTGATCTCGATTCGTCTTCTCCGGTGTCACCGCGCACTCCTTATGTGTCGGTCACCCTCGGGACGCACGCGCTGGTCCTGCTGCGCCTGACGCCCCGTATGGGTCTGATGTCAAAAGCAGTTCGGACGCGGTGGCGCCGGTCGACTCACGGGAGAGGCCGTGGTGAACCGGCTGTCCCATGACGGACCGTGGGTGTGGGTAGGACCCCGTACTGCTGTCCGTCCGGAACAGATTAACCAAATGAGCGGGCCCCCGCTCGATGGGGCTGAAAACGGCCGGTAACAATCGCGCGTCATCCGGTGTTCAACTCAGGTTTAGGCGCCGATTTGTTCACTGACGGGCGATTTGAGCACCACCCGAACGGCGTACAGATGCGTAGGCGTTTTCGACACGGTTGCGCAGTTCAAGTGCCGTTGGCTGAGTCGAAAGCTCGCCATGGTCTGCTGCCGCACGGCAACGGCTGTCTCGCGGGAGGACTGACGCATGGAGCTGCGCAGCGTCGAGGAGCTGATGGATCTGCTGTACACCTGCCGGGGCACCAGGGACGCCCCGGACCGCGACCGCCCGCCGGTCGATCTCCACGATCACGCGCTGCGGACCGCCGCGCTGCTGCGCCGCGGCCGCCCGGCCGACAAGGAGCTCCAAGTGGCGGGGCTGGTGCAGCCGGTCGGAGGGCTGCTGTGGCCCGGCGATCCCGCCGCCCGCGCCGACCAGGCGGCCCACGCGGTGCGCGCGCTGCTCGGCGAGCGGGTCTCCCGCCTCGTCCGCCGGTGCCCCCGCCGGGACGCCGCCGTCGACGACGACCTCCTCACCCTCCGCCAGGCGATCGAGGAGGGCCGCACGGCCGGGTTCGACGCCGGGGTCCTGGAGGACTGGCGGACGGTGCTGCACCTCTTGGCGGCACGCAACTCCCGCCTCGGGGCGGTCGATTGACGGACAGCGGCCGTCAGGGGCGCGGGGGACGGCCCGCCACACCCCGCAGACGCTCGCCCGGGTCCCGGCCTACCACTTGCCCGGCGCGTAGTCCTTCAGGAAGATCCCGTACAGGTCCTCCCCCGCCTCGCCCCGCACGATCGGGTCGTACACACGGGCCGCGCCGTCGACCAGATCCAGCGGCGCGTGGAAACCGGCCTCGGCGAGCCGCAGCTTGTCGTAGTGGGGCCGCTCGTCCGTGATCCATCCCGTGTCGACCGAGGTCATCAGAATCCCGTCGGCCTGGAACATCTCCTGGGCACTGGTCCGCGTCACCATGTTCATCGCGGCCTTGGCGGCGTTGGTGTTCGGGTGCCCCGCGCCCTTGTAGCCGCGCCCGAAGACCCCCTCCATCGCGGAGACGTTCACGACGTACGCCCGCCCGCTCGCCGCCTTCTTCGCGGCCTCGGCCATCGCGGGGCGCAAGGCGCTGATCAGGATGAACGGCGACGTGTAGTTGCAGAGCTGGGTCTCCAGCAGCTCCACCGGGGAGATCTGATCGATCGTCTGCACCCAGGTGTTGGAGTCGACGACGTCGGGGACCAGGCCGCCCGCGTCGATCGCGGTGCCGTCGAGGTGCCGCTCGACGCTGGCGTTGCCCGCGACCAGGGCGAGGTCGGCGACCTTCTGCGCGTCGAGGCCGCTGGTGCCGATTGGCAGCGCGGCGATGCCGTCGACCGCGCCGGAGTTGAAGGCGCCGATGACGTGGTGGGCGGGGAGTTCCCCGGCGGGCAGCGGGGCGCTCTCGCCGTCGACCAGGGCGGCGTAGGCGGAGGGCAGCCGGCGCACGGTCTGCGTCGCGTTGTTGACGAGGATGTCGAGGGGACCGGCGTCGGCGACCTGCTCGGCGAGGGCCACGGCCTGCGCCGGGTCGCGCAGGTCGATGCCGACGACCTCCAGGCGGTGGATCCAGTCCGCGGAGTCGTCCATCGCCTTGAAGCGGCGGATGGCGTCCTTCGGGAAGCGCGTGGTGATCGTGGTGTGCGCCCCGTCGCGCAGCAGCCGGAGCGCGATGTACATGCCGATCTTGGCGCGGCCGCCGGTGAGCAGGGCGCGCTTGCCGGTGAGGTCGGCGCGGACGTCGCGCTTCTCGCGGTTCACGCGGGCGCAGTCGGGACAGAGCTGGTGGTAGAAGTAGTCGACTTCCACGTACCGGGCCTTGCAGGTGTAGCAGGAGCGCGGGCGCTGGAGTATCCCCGCGATCCTGCCCTCCTCGGTGTTCGAGGAGGGCAGCAGACCCTCGGTCTCGTCGTCGATGCGCTGGGCGGAGCCGGTCGCCGTGGCCTCCGTGACCGCCTTGTCGTGGGCGGTCTTGGCGGCCCGGCGCTCCTGGCGGCGGCGCTGCTTGACCGTGCGGTAGACGCCCGCGGTGGCCCGGCGCACGGCGACGGCGTCCGGGTGGTCGACCTCCAGCTTGTCGAGTTCCTCGAGCACGCTGAGGCAGACGGCCAGACGCTCGGGGTCGATGCCGGGTCCGTACGAGAGCCCGCTCGCCTCGTCCATGGCCTGCGGGCCGTCCTCTGTCACCGTCATCGCCGCTGTCGTTCCCTGCTGTGGTCCTGGCGGCGCGCCGGTCGCGCCCGCATTCGAAGGGCGAATTTTACGGAGCGCCGGGCCGGACCTCCAAACCCGCCCCTGATCAGGACTCGCAGGCCATGATCAGCGTCCGCACCTCCTCGGTGACGGCGGCGGCGAATCGGTCGAGGTCGGGGACGGCTTCGGCGTCGGCGACGAGGCCGTAGTGGACGCTGCCCCGGTACGTCGAGACCGCCACCGCCAGGGAGTGGCCGGGGGGCAGCGGGGCGAAGGGGAACACGGCGGTGAGCGGGTGGCCGCCGAGTTTCAGGCCGAGGCTGGGCAGGGGCACGCTGGTCACCAGGATGTCGAACCAGAGCCGTGCCGCCTGGCCGACCAGGGGGCCGCCGAGCCGGTGGGCGAGGGCGGGGACGTGGTCGGCGAGCAGGGCGACGGCGCCCGCGCCCCGGTTGGGGCCGGCGTCCTTGTTGCGGTCCATGGCGGTGCGGACCGAGGCGAGGCGCGCCAGCGGGTCCTCGTCGTCCACCGGAAGCCGTATCAGGTAACCGGAGAGCCGGTTGCCCTGTGGGTAGGCGGTGCGCGGGCGGCGCTTGGAGACGGGGATCAGGGCGCGCGGCGCCACGCCCTCGCTGCCGTCGCCGCGCTCGTCGAGCCAGCGGCGCAGGGCGCCAGCGACGACGGCGATCAGCACGTCGTTGACGGTGCCGCCGACGGTCTTGCGGACGCGGTGCACATCGTCGAGGTCGAGCACCACTCCGGCGGTGCGGCGGGTGCCGCTCGGCTCGCAGGTGAGCGCGGGGGTGGAGCGCACGTCGAGGGAGGAGCGGGCGACGGAGGCTCCGATGTCCAGGGCCCGGCTCACGTCGGACAGGGCGCCGCGCACCATCCCGGGCAGGTCGCGCACGTCCGGCAGCAGAGGGCGCGGGGGCGCGGCGGGGCGGGGCCGGGGCGCCGGCATGTCCATCGGGTCCATGAGGCCCGCGGCGAGGGTGAGTGCCCGGAGCCCGTCGGCCAGGGCGTGGTGGAACTTGAAGAGCACCGCGAAGGAGCCGCCGTCCTCGCCGGGCAGCACATGGGCCTCCCAGGGCGGCCGGCCGCGCTCCAGCGGACGCCCCATGAGCCGGCCCGCCGTGGCGTGGAAGTCGGCGGTCGGGGCGTGCAGCCGGACATGGTGCTGGGAGTCGAAGTCCGGGTCCTCCTCCCGGGCCGCACCGCCGAAGGCGTGCGGCCGGCGCAGCGCCGCGGGCAGCGGCTGCCACACGTCGCGGATGCGCATGCGCAGTCCGGGGACGTCGGCGGCGCGGGCCGCGAGCAGGTCCGCGGCGCGGGCGCCCGCGGCCGGCGAGTGGGCGGGGAAGATCCCGAGCGCCCCGAGGTGCATGGGGTGCTCGGCGGACTCGAGGTTCCAGAACGCCAGGTCGAGTGGAGCGAGCAGGTCAGCAGTCAAGGGCTTGCCTCGCGTCGACGACGGGTGAGTCAGTAGTCAACCGCCCTCAGCCGATTACGGTCAAGTACGATCACGCTACGTACAGTTAACAGCAGATTAAGTCCCGCCCCGACGAAGAGGGGCGGGACTTATGGTGCATGTGCCGTCAGTTCAGCACAGGTTGCGGCGCCGGGCACCCGGTGGGAGTCACCCGGGAGGCGTCACGGATCAGCGCCTGGTGCGCCGCCTTGAGCCGGGCCGTGTCCGGTTTCAGGACGGCCCGGTCGTAGGTGAGGAAGCCGTTCAGCTCACCCTCGACGTCCGCGATCTGGGTGTATACGGCACCGTTGCTGCCCCGGCAGACCAGGGCCCTGACCTCGTCGAGCTTGGTCAGATAGTCCTCGGTGTACGTGGCCGGGTCGACGTCGACGTACGACTGCTGCACCGACCAGGCGTGGCCGGGCACCGCGAGGCCCAGGCCGCCGTACTCGCCGCTGACCAGGGCACGCTCGCCGTCCGGGCGCGGCGGCAGGGCCGGGCTGGGATAGCCGTGCTCGTCCATGAGGTCACCGGTGCCGCCGTCGGCGCCGAGGTTCAGCCCGGACTGGCCGTTGACCAGCCGCGTGGGGTCCCACGCCTTGGCCTGCTCGGCGACCCGGCCCACGTCGTACTGGCCCCAGCCCTCGTTGAAGGTCACCCACATGACGACCGACGGGCTGCTGATGTGCTCGTCGATCATCTCCTTCATCTCCCGCTCGTAGCGGGCGCGGGAGGAGTCGCTCGGGTTCACCCCGGCCGTCATCGCGGGCATGTCCTGCCACACCAGCAGCCCGAGCCGGTCGGCCCAGTAGAACCAGCGGTCCGGCTCGACCTTGATGTGCTTGCGGACGGAGTTGAAGCCGAGCCGCTTGTGCGCCTTCAGGTCGTAGGCGAGGGCCTCGTCGGTGGGCGCGGTGTGCAGGCCGTCCGGCCAGAAGCCCTGGTCGAGGGTGGCCATCATGAAGACCGGCTCGCCGTTGAGGACCGTGCGCGGCACTCCGTTCACCTTCTCGACGGCGATGGAGCGCATCCCGAAGTAGCTGCCGACCCGGTCGGCGCCGACCTTCACCTTGAGCTTGTAGAGGAAGGGGTCGTCGGGGGACCACAGGTGCGGGTCGCGCACGGTCAGGGTCAGCGCACTGCCGGTGCGGCCGCTCGCCGTGGCGACCTCGCGCTTCCCGTCGTACGCCGTCGCGGTGATCGGTACGCCGTCCCGGACGCCCCGGGCCTCAACGGTCAGCTTCTCGCCGGCCACGTCCGGGGTGAGCTCGAGGGAGTCCGTGTGGTCGCGGGCCACCGGCTCCATCCAGACCGTCTGCCAGATGCCGGAGGACGGGGTGTACCAGATGCCGCTGGGGTCCAGGCGCTGCTTGCCGAGCGGCGGGTTCTCGCCGGATGCCGCGTCGGTGGGGTCGTAGACGCCGACGATGAGTTCCTGGGTGCGGCCGGGCTTCAGCGCGTCGGTGATGTCGGCGCTGAACTTGTCGTAGCCCCCTTCGTGCTCGGCCACCTTGGTGCCGTTGACGTAGACCTCCGAGCGCCAGTCGACGGCGCCGAAGTTGAGCTCGAGCCGCTTGCCGGAGCCGATGTCCCAGTCGCGCGGGACCGTGAAGGTGCGGCGGTACCACATGCGGTCCTCGTGCCGTTCGATGCCGGAGAGCTGGGACTCCACCGGGTACGGGACGAGGATGCGCTCCTTCAGGTTCTTGCCGACGGGCGGCTGCTCGCCGGGCTCGGCGGCGGCGAACTGCCAGCGGCCGTTGAGGTTCTGCCAGGCGTCCCGGGTGAGCTGCGGGCGCGGGTACTCGGGGTGGGCGTTGCCGGGCCCGACCTCGTCGGCCCAGCGGGTGCTGAGCTGGTGCGTGGAGCGGTTGGGGCCGCTGCTCCAGAACTCCTTGACAACGTTGCCGTCGGTGTCGGAGAGGCCGCCCTGGCCGTCGTAGCGGATGTCGGCGGTGCCCCGGGCCGTGCCGGTCTTGTTGCCGACGACCGGCTCGTCGAGGGCGACCAGGAGGGAGGTGGGATCGGACGGGTCCGGTCGCGCCGCGCCCAGGGGCCATTCGGCGCCGCCGATCACCGCCTTGAGGTGGTCGGTGAAGCCCGCCGGGGGTGCGGCCAGGGGCTGGGCGAAGTCCAGCTTGAGCGTGCGGCCGGTGGACTGGACCGTGGCCGCGAGGGCTCCGTCGTAGTCGAAGCCGTCGGGGAGGCGGAAGGCCGACTGCGGGACCGGCTCCTTGCCGGCGCCCGGCGGGGTCCAGCGGAGGTGGAGGTTGGAGCCGCCGTAGTGCTCGAAGTACTCGACCTTGATGTCGTAGGCCTTGCCCGCGGTCAGGTCTATGGGCTGGGCCGTCTGTTCGCGGTCCCAGTCGTCCACCCAGTGGTCGATGAGGGGCTTTCCGTCGATCCAGAGGCGGAAGCCGTTGTCGCCGATGACCGAGAAGGTGTGGGGGCCGGTCTTCTCCGGGACGATCTTTCCGGTCCAGCGGACGCTGACGTCGTCCGATCGGCCGGTGGTGAAGTTCAGGCGCGGCTCCAGGTTGTCGAAGTAGAGGTCCTGGTCGAAGGTCGTCGCCTTGAGGGTGTGGAAGTCGAAGGCGCCGGGGGCGGAGTGGGTGAAGTACTCGCCCTTGAGGCCGTGGATCTCGGCGGGGTCGTCCGCCAGGGCGGGGGCCGCGGTCAGGCCGGTGAGGGCGAGGAGCGCGGCGAGCAGTAACGCGAGCCGGTTTCTGTGGGGTCCGGTACGCACGGAACCTCCGTTTACAACGATGTCATTTCCGGGCGAGGGCATGACAACACGGATTCCGCTCTTCGTCCAGAGGCAGGACAAAGTCCCCGGGCGGGGACCCGTCAGGTGACCAACTGGCCCTTCCCGAGGGCGATGACGCCGCCCTTGGACACCGTGTACAGCTCGGCGTCCCGCTCCGGGTTGACGCCGATCGTCGCGCCCGGCGGCACCTCGACGTTCTTGTCGAGGACGGCGCCCCGGACCACCGCGCCCCGGCCGATGTGCACGTTGTCGTGCAGCACGGAGCCCTGTACGACGGCCCCCGGGTCCACCACGACACCCGGCGACAGCACGGACCGCGTGACCTGGCCGCGCACCAGGCAGCCCGCGCTGATGATGGACTCGCTGGCGATGCCGCCGGCGTTGAAGCGGGCCGGCGAGAGCTGGTACGAGTGCGTGTAGATCGGCCAGCTGCGGTTGTACAGATTGAACGCCGGGCGCTCGGCGATCAGGTCCATATGGGCCTCGTAGTAGGCGTCCAGTGTGCCGACGTCCCGCCAGTAGCCCTGGTCGCGGGTGGTCTCTCCGGGCACGTGGTTGGCGCTGAAGTCGTACAGCGCGGCCTCGCCCCGGTCGGTGAGCTGGGGCAGGATCGAGCCGCCCATGTCGTGCACGGAGGCCTCGTCCTCCGCGTCCCGCCGGAGCGCCTCGATGAGGGCCTTGGTGGTGAAGATGTAGTTGCCCATGGAGGCGAAGACCATGTCCGGGTCGTCCGGCAGACCGGGCGGATCCGTCGGCTTCTCCAGGAAGCGCTCCACCGTCTGGCCGTCCGAGCCCGGCGTGATCACGCCGAACGACGAGGACTCGGTGCGCGGCACCCGGATCCCGGCCACCGTCACGCCCGCGCCGCTGTCGATGTGCTGGGCGAGCATCTGGCGGGGGTCCATGCGGTAGACGTGGTCGGCGCCGAAGACGGCGACGTACTCGGGGCGCTCGTCGTAGATCAGGTTCAGCGACTGCAGGATCGCGTCGGCGCTGCCCAGGTACCAGCGCGGGCCGAGGCGCTGCTGGGCGGGCACGGGCGTGACGTAGTTGCCGAGCAGGTTGGACATCCGCCAGGTGGTGGTGATGTGCCGGTCCAGCGAGTGCGACTTGTACTGCGTCAGGACGCAGATGCGCAGGATGTCGCCGTTGACGAGGTTGGACAGCACGAAGTCGACCAGGCGGTAGGTCCCGCCGAAGGTGACCGCGGGTTTGGCACGGTCCGCGGTCAGCGGCATCAGGCGTTTGCCCTCGCCGCCGGCCAGCACGATTCCCAGGACCGAAGGACCACCACGACGCATGGCCGCTCCCCTCACGCCGATTTCCCGATGCCTGCCCCTGTGCGGGACGCGCTATGCCTGTTTCAGGATCTCCTCGTAGAGCCGGACCGTGCGGCGGGCCACCGCGTCCCAGCCGAACTCGCCGACCGCCCGCTCCCGCCCGGCCACGCCCATCCGCCCGGCGGTCTCCGGATCGCCCAGGACGGTGTCCATGGCCCGGGCGAGACCCGCCTCGAAGTCGTCGCCCGGCGGGACGAGCAGGCCGGTCGCGCCGTCGTCGACGACCTCGGGGATGCCGCCGACCGCCGAGGCCACCACGGGCGTACCGCAGGCCATCGCCTCCAGGTTCACGATGCCGAGCGGCTCGTACACCGAGGGGCAGACGAACAGCGCGGCGTGCGTGAGGAGCTGGATCACCTCCGGGCGCGGCAGCATCCGCGGGATCCAGAACACGCCGTCGCGGACCCGGCTCAGCTCCCCGAACAGCTCGCGGAACTCCTGGTCGATCTCCGGCGTGTCCGGTGCGCCCGCGCACAGCACGACCTGCGCGGCCGGGTCGATGTCCCGCACCGCGCGCAGCAGGTGGGGTACACCCTTCTGCCGGGTGATACGCCCGACGAACAGCACATACGGACGGGAGCGGTCGATCCCGATCCGGTCCAGGGCGTCCGTGCCGTGGTCGGGCCGGTAGAGGCTGGTGTCGATGCCGTTGTGCACGACATGGACCTTCTCCGGGTCCAGGGCCGGGTAGCAGCCGAGGATGTCCTCGCGCATCGCCCCGGACACCGCGATCACCGCGTCGGCGGCCTCGATCGCGGTGCGTTCGGCCCAGCCGGACAGCTCGTAACCGCCGCCGAGCTGCTCGGCCTTCCAGGGGCGCAGCGGCTCCAGGGAGTGGGCGGTCATCACGTGCGGGATGCCGTAGAGCAGCTTGGCGAGGTGGCCGCCGAGGTTGGCGTACCAGGTGTGGGAGTGGACCAGCTCGCGGCCCTCCAGGGCGGCGGTCATGGCGAGGTCCACGGAGAAGGTGCGCAGCGCGTCGTTGGCGCCGTCGAGCGCGGACCAGGGCCGGTGGCGCCGCACGCCGTAGGCGCGGCCCTCGCCCCAGCAGTGCACGTCCAGGTCGACCAGGTCTCTGAGCTCCCGGGCGAGGAACTCCACATGGACGCCCGCACCGCCGTACACATCCGGCGGGTACTCCCGGGTCAGCAGTCCCACTCGCACCCGCAACTCCCTGCTCTCAGCGGCCGTTCCCTTTCATGGTCACCCAGATGGGGCGTGTGGGGAAGAGCGGGGCGGCGTCGTGAAGCAACAGTCGCCGCAGACGCCCCCGCCGGGCACCCGGTAGTACAGACAGCAGCTGCGGCGCCGGAAGGCGGTGCCGGTGAGGGTTCCGGTGCCTGTGAGCAGGGGGTGCGCGAGGAGTTCCGCGGC
The DNA here is from genome assembly GCF_024442335.1 of Streptomyces sp. CRCS-T-1. Classification (NCBI taxonomy): domain Bacteria; kingdom Bacillati; phylum Actinomycetota; class Actinomycetes; order Kitasatosporales; family Streptomycetaceae; genus Streptomyces; species Streptomyces sp. CRCS-T-1. The sequence continues at coordinate 758,503 of NZ_CP101651.1, forward strand.
CAGGGAGCGGGCCCGGGCGGCGGTGTCCGTACGGTCGTGCCGCCGGGCCCAGCGGTCGAGTTCGCGGGCGGCGCCCGCCAGCGCGGAGGCGGCGTTGCCGCGCAGCAGGCCGGGGGCGAGGCGGTGGTGGGCGCGCAGGGCCGCCGCCAGGGGTTCGAGGTGGCCGTCGAGGACGGTGTCCGCGAGCGTCGCCGCGTCCGCCCCGGGGAGCGGCCGTACGTCCGTGAGCCACAGGTCGTCGGGGGCACTACCGTCGGCGTCCCAGCGCAGCAGCCGGGCGTCGAGGTCGGGGACGCTGCCGTAGAGGACCGCGCAGCCGAGCGCGACGGACCACAGGCGGGCCGCGAGGCCGAGGTGGGCCACGGACGCGGCGATGCGCGACTCCGGGGCGTGCAGGGCGCCGGCTACCTTGCGGATGCGAAAAATCAGGGGATTTCCGTACACATCCGGTGACGTTTCGCCGTAGGCCTGTGCGAGAGTGGGAAGAGGCCTGGCCGCCGCTCCTTCCGTGCGCAGCGCGAAGAAGCCGCCGAGCGGGCGGAGTGCGGCGAGGTCGGGGTCGAGGTCCACGAAGACCAGTAGTACCAAGGCCCCTAGGGGACGCGACCCGGTGACCCCGCCCATGGTCGCCCACCCTGGGGATGATGGTGCTCCCCTCGTACTCCATCGGCAGTAGGACCCAATGAGTGCTCAGGGACGACGACGGGAAGACCTGGACACGGCAGGGTGTTGGTCATGAAAGCCGACCTTTCGCCGCGCCGGGCTGATTGCCCCCGCCTGACGCAGAGGAGCAGCCGATGAGCGCCCTCGCGTTGTCCGTCCTGCTGTCGCTCGTGTCCGCCGTCGCTTACGCGGGCGGGGCGATCGTGCAGGAGCGGGTGGCGGAGTCCTCGCCGGGCGAGCAGTACGCTCCGCTGCGCCGGCCGGGCTGGTGGGCGGCGGTCGGACTCAACGGTCTCGGCGGAGTGCTGCACGTGGTGGCGCTGGCGTACGGTCCGCTGAGCCTGGTGCAGCCGCTGGGCGCGCTGACCATCGTGGTGGCCCTGCCGATGGCGGCACTGTTCGTCGGCCGCAAGGCGGGTGCCACGGCCTGGCGGGGCGCGATCATGGCGACGGTCGGGCTCGCCGGTCTGCTGTCCCTGGTCGCCGCGGCCGACGCGCGGTCGCTGGACACGGCTCAGCGGGTGGCCGTGGCCGTCTTCACCGCCGGCGCGGTCGTGACGCTGATGATCGCCGCCCGGGCCGCGCACCGGCACCCGGCGGTCCGCAGCATGCTGCTGGCGACGGCCGCGGGTATCGCGTTCGGCATGTCCTCGGTGTTCACCAAGACCGTCGCGGTCGACTGGACCGGCGGCGTGTCGGCGGCCGATGTGCCCTCCCTCGCCGTGATCGGCGTCCTCGCAACGGCCGGCATGCTGCTCTCGCAGGCCGCGTACCGGGGCGCGGGCCTCACGGCCCCGCTGGCCACGCTGACCGTGGTGAACCCGGTGGTGGCGGCCGCGGTCGGCATCACGATGTTCGGAGAAACCTTCCGCTATGGCACGACGGGCACGGCGCTCGCGCTGAGCTGTGGTGTGGTCGCGGCGGGTGGGCTGATTCTGCTGACGACGGAGCGGCTGGCGCAGGATCGGCCGGAGGAGAGCAGGACGGGGAGCACGACGGGGACGGTGCCCGAGCCCGCCGGGAGCGGACGGGGTCGGCCGGAGCCGGTGGGTGCAGGGTCTGCGTCACAGGGCACGGTTGATTCGGCCGAGACGGTCGGCAGCCGGGCCGGGAGCGGGAGTGCGCTGCGCGAGACGGTGAGGGCGTCGCCTGTCGGCGTGGGCAGCCTGGCCGGGGTGGTCGACGCCTCGCCGGAGATCCCCGGGATCGGCGTCGTGTCCGAGACGGAGAGGGCGTCGCCTGCCACGGTGGGCAGCTTGGCCGGGGCCGTGAACGCTGCCTCGCCGGAGCCCGGGAACGCCCAGCCGGCGATCGTGGGTACACCGCCCGCGGCCGTGAATGCGCGGCCCGAGACGCTGGGCGTCGGGGCGGTGAGCGCCTCGCCGGTGATCTTGGGCGCGACGCCCGCGGCCGTGAATGTGCGGCCCGAGACGCTGGGCGTCGGGGCTGCCGGGGCCGCCGGGGCCGCCGGGGCGGTGAACGCCTCGCCGGAGGCCCGGAGCACCCCGCCCGGGGTCGGCGTCCTGGCCGAGACCGTGGGCGCGCCGCCCGTAGCCGTGGGGGTGCTGCCCGTAGCCAGGGGCGTGCTCCCCGAGACGTTCGGCGTCGGAGGAGCGTCGAGCGCGGGGACGGGCGACCGTGGCGGGGCCGGTCGCGGACGGTCCGGGGACGAGTCGGTGCCCGTGCCCCGGTCCCTTGCCTCCGAGGAGCCCGAGGCCGCCCCGGACATCCCGTACGAGAGCGGGGACATGCCGGTGTCCTCAGGCCCCGGCGACCGCCGCCCGCTCTCCTACGTGCCCTTCTACGGCATCCCGTACGTCCCGCTGCCCACGGTCGACCGGCACCGCACCCGCATCAGATCGTGACGCCGCCGGCCCGGAGATAGGCCACCGGGTCGACGTCCGTACCGAAACCGGGCCCCGTCCGCACCTCGAAGTGCAGATGCGGGCCCGAGCTGTTGCCGGTGGAGCCGGAGCGGCCGAGGCGCTGGCCCGCGGTCACCGACTGCCCGTCCCGCACGGAGATCGCCGACAGGTGGGCGTACTGGCTGTAGCGGCCGTCGGCGTGCCGGACCACGACCTGGTAGCCGAAGGAGCCGCCCCAGCCCGCGCTGACGACGCTGCCCGCGGCGACCGACCTGATGGACGTGCCCGTGGGCACGGGGAAGTCGACGCCGGTGTGGTAGCCCTTCGACCAGGACGAGCCCGCCTTGCGGTAGGGCGTTCCCAGGGAGCCGCTGACGGGAGCGACGAGGCCCTGCCGGGCGGTCGACCGTCCGGCGCGGTCCTTGCTCTCGTCCTTGGCGCGCTCCTTGGACGGCTCCTTCGCGCGTTCCTTCGCACGGTCCGGCTTCTTCGGCGACGGCTTGGCCGCGGGGCCCGGCTCGGTCGCGGGACGCGTCTTCGTGGCGGCGCCCTCACCCCGCAGCGCGAGCCGCTGACCGGGCACGATCAGGTCGGGGTCGGCTCCTATGGCCGAGCGGTTGGCGGCGTACAGACCCCGCCAGCCGCCCCGGACCTCCTGGTCGGACGCGATCCCGGAGAGGGTGTCGCCCCGGACCACGGTGTACATCTCGGCGTTGCCCGCCCGGGACTGCGGTGTGGACTGCGGCCGTACGTCCTCGATGGACGTCCTGGGCTTCTTGCGCACGTCCTTCTTCGTGCTCTCGGAGGCCGGCCGGATGTCGGGCTCGCCTCCGCCCCGGGTCAGTCCGGCGCGCTTCGAGCAGACCGGCCAGGCGCCCGGGCCCTGCCCGTCGAGCACCTTCTCGGCGACGGCGATCTGCTGGTCCTTGGTGGCCAGGTCCGCGCGGGCCGCGTAGGTCCGGCCGCCGTACGCCTCCCAGGTGGACTGGGTGAACTGCAGACCGCCGTAGAACCCGTTGCCGGTGTTGATGCTCCAGTTGCTGGTGGACTCGCAGGCGGCGACCTTGTTCCAGGTGTCCACGTCCGCCGCCTGGGCGACGCCGGTGCCCATGAACGGCAGTGCCATGCCCGCGCCACCCGCCGTGACGGTGAGTGAGGCCCGGTTGATCCTGTTCGGCTGATACCGGCGGTGCCGGCCGCGTACGGCCATCGAGTGCCCCCCTAGACATGCGTCAGGAGGGGCAAAAGTAAGCGCTGCGAACCGGCCAGAACAAGACGGCTATCAGCCGCCCGGGCGCCCAAATGGCCGGTATGAGGCCCCTGTTGCGCGACGTGCGCCACGGCGGTGCATCGCGTGAGCCACCCGGTGCGCGGGTGCGACGTGCGCGGGGACGCTTACATCGACTGAGTGCGACGGGGCTTTCGTGCGTATCACGCTGCGCGACGTCGTACGACCCGCGCGTGCGGACGGAGTAGCGGCACGTCAGGATGGTCGACGGGGGCATGCTGGTGGACACCACCGGCAGCACCGATACCGAGGTCTTTAGGAGCCAACCGAATGAGCAGTACAGCGCAGATCGGCGTCACGGGTCTCGCGGTCATGGGCCGCAACCTCGCCCGCAACTTCGCCCGCAACGGCTACGCGGTGGCGGTGCACAACCGGACGCCCGCGCGCACGCGCGCCCTGGTCGAGGAGTTCGGCGGCGAGGGGGAGTTCGTCGCCTGCGAGAGCGCGAAGGAGTTCGTGGCGGCGCTGGAGCGCCCGCGGCGCCTGGTCGTGATGGTGAAGGCCGGTGAGCCGACGGACGCGGTGATCCAGGAGTTCGCCCCGCTGCTGGAGCCCGGCGACATGATCATCGACGGCGGCAACGCGCACTTCGCCGACACCCGGCGCCGGGAGCGCGAGCTGCGCGAGCAGGGCATCCACTTCGTCGGCATGGGCGTCTCCGGCGGCGAGGAGGGCGCGCTGAACGGGCCGAGCATCATGCCCGGCGGCCCGAAGGAGTCGTACGACTCGCTGGGCCCGATGCTGGAGAAGATCTCGGCGAAGGCGGCCGACGGCTCTCCGTGTGTCTCCCACGTCGGTCCGGACGGTGCCGGTCACTTCGTGAAGATGGTGCACAACGGCATCGAGTACGCGGACATGCAGCTCATCGGCGAGGCCTACCAGCTGCTGCGCGATGTCGCCGGCTACTCCCCCGCGCAGATCGCGGAGATCTTCCGCACCTGGAACCAGGGCCGCCTCGACTCCTACCTGATCGAGATCACGGCCGAGGTGCTGTCGCACGTCGACGCGGAGACGGGCAAGCCGTTCGTGGACGTCGTGGTGGACCAGGCGGAGCAGAAGGGCACCGGCCGCTGGACGGTCCAGATCGCCCTCGACCTGGGCGTTCCGGTTTCCGGTATCGCGGAGGCCGTCTTCGCCCGCTCCCTGTCCGGTCACGCGGCCCTGCGGGAGGCCTCGCGCGGTCTGGCCGGCCCGACGGCCAAGGCGCTCAGCGAGTCGGAGGCGCGGGCCTTCGCCGACCGGGTGGAGCAGGCTCTGTACGCGTCGAAGATCGTGTCGTACACGCAGGGCTTCCACGAGATCGACGCGGCCCGCGACGAGTACGGCTGGGACATCGACCTCGGTGCGGTCTCCGCGCTGTGGCGTGGCGGCTGCATCATCCGCGCGGCCTTCCTGGACCGGATCCGCTCCGCCTACGACACCCGCCCGGACCTGCCGAGCCTGCTGTCGGACGCGACGTTCGCGCAGGAGATCGCGGACGCCCAGGACGACTGGCGCGAGGTGCTGATCGCCGCGACCCGCGAGGGCGTGCCGACCCCCGGCTTCGCCGCGGCCCTCGCCTACTACGACGCCCTGCGCGCGGAGCGGCTGCCGGCGGCGCTGACGCAGGGGCAGCGGGACTACTTCGGTGCGCACACCTACCGCAGGGTGGACCGGGACGGTTCGTTCCACACGCTGTGGGGCGGGGACCGCTCGGAGGTCTCCGCGTAGGCGCTCGCCGCTGAGGCAGAGACGAGGGGCCGGTGGACAGCTCGCGTGGCTGTCCACCGGCCCCTTCTCGTTCTCGTTTACGGTGTCGTTCAGGTGAGCGGCGGGCCCGGCTCGGGGCTGGGTACGGGTTCCGGGCCCGGCGGAATGGGTGACGGGTCGGGACCCGGCACGGGGTCCGGCCCCGGGGGCGGGGTCGGGGACGGGGGCGGCGGAGTCGGCTCCGGGCCCGGCGGTGGCTGCGGATCGGGCACCGGGTCGGGGCGCGGCTCCGGGTGCTGGGGATCCGGGCCCGGTGTCGGCCCCGGATGCACGGGGTCGGGAAACGGATTCGTCATGAGGCCCTCCAGCCAGTGGATCGACTCCGGCTCTGGACTATCCCCCGCCTACCCGGCACCCGCTTCCCCAGTCACTCCGGCGCGGGACGGGGAAGGGTCCAGGTGGGTCAGAAACGGCCGGGGTGGGCGGACAGCCAGTCCTTGGCCGCCGTCAGCAGGTCCGGATCGGCCGGGCGGGCCTCGTCGGGATGGCGCTCGGCCCATCGGGTGACGTAGGGACACAGCGAGGCGACCGGGCTGTGCTCGCGTCCGGCGATGGCGTACAGCTCACGCGCGAGCGAACCGGCGATGCCCTGGCCCTCGTGGGCCGGTTCGACGATCGTGTGCACGGGCACGAGCGCGCGCTCGGGGCTCTCGAGGACGAAGTACTCGATGCGGCCGACGACTTCACCGCCGGTCAGCGCCTCCAGACGGCCGGCCTCCCGGTCGTCGCGGATCTCCAGGTCCTTCATATGGACTTGCTCCTGTTCCCCTGCGGTCCCGGTCAGGCCCCGACGGCCTGCGGGCTGCGCTGCTGGTCCGAGCCCGGCACCGGCTCGGACGGGTCGGCGCCCAGGGCCACGATCCGGTTGTCGCGGTCCACGTGCACGACCCTGGGGGTGAGTGCCCGCGCCTCGGCGTCCGTCACCTGTGCGTAGCTGATGATGATCACTAGGTCCCCGGGCTGCACGAGGTGCGCGGCGGCCCCGTTGATCCCGATCACCCCGGATCCGCGCTCGCCCTCGATGACATACGTCTCCAGCCGGGCGCCGTTGGTGACGTCCACGATGTGCACGAGCTCGCCGGGCAGCAGATCGGCGGCGTCGAGCAGATCGGCGTCGATGGTCACCGATCCCACGTAGTGCAGGTCGGCCTGGGTGACGGTGGCTCGGTGGATCTTTGATTTGAACATGGTTCGCAACATCGGTGCACTCCCACTATGACGCTCCCTGCCCGCGCTCTCGCAGGTCAAGGGCTACTGGTCGCCTTGCGAAGGGCCGACGTCAGCCTACGCAAGGGAGTTCGGTGAGGTGCGTGACCATCGCCACATCCGGAAGGGCGGGTTGTGCTGTGTCAACTCCAGCCCCACGGAGCTCAATTTAGGTTAGGCTAAGCTAAATTTCTCGTTGGGTCCGGACCGCGTCGCGTGATCGGGGGGGAGAGAATCACCATGGGCTTGCCGGCCATCGGCTCCTATCCCATGCCGGAGCGCTCGGCGATCCCCCGGTCGCAGGTCTCCTGGCGGATCGATCCGGCACGGGCCGCGCTCCTGGTTCATGACATGCAGAACCACTTCGTGCGGGCCTTTCCCGCCGGGCGTGCCCCCGTGGTGGAGCTCGTGGACAACATCGCGGCGCTCAGGGAGCTCGCCGACACCCTGGACATGCCGGTGGTGTTCAGTGCGGAGCCGGCCGGGCAGCCGCCCGCGCAGCGGGGGTTGGTCGGTGACATGTGGGGGCCCGGCATCGGGGACGAGCCTGACGCCGCGGCGATCATCGCGCCGCTCACTCCCCGGCCGGGCGAGCATCTGCTGGCGAACGTGCGCCACAACGCCTTTCTGCGCAGCCATCTCGGCAGGCTGCTGCGCTCCCAGAACCGGGACCAGCTGATCATCTGCGGGGTGCACGCGCATCTCGGTGTCCTGCTGACCGCCGCGGACGCCTTCATGAACGACATCCAGCCGTTCGTCGTCGCCGACGCGGTCGCCGACTTCTCCGCCGAGGAGCACAGCCTGGCGCTCCGGTGGGCCGCGCGTACCGGAGTGGTCTGTACGACGGACGGTCTGCTGCGCGCCCTGCTCCTGCACCGGGAGCGGAGAAACGCGTGACGCTCTCGGCGCGGAGCACCGGTGCCTTCCTCGACGACACATCCTCGAATTGGAGTGACTCCGTGAGCGTGACCCAGGCCGACCCGGTCGCGACCCGCCTCCCGTCCCTTGCCCAGCCGCCGGGTGAGCTGCTGGGCAGCGCGGTCGTCGTCAAGTTCGGCGGCAACGCCATGGTGGACGCGAGTCTGCAACGGGCCTTCGCCCAGGACATGGTGGAGCTGTGGCACGCGGGGCTGCGCCCGGTCGTCGTGCACGGCGGCGGGCCGCAGATCAGCTCGATGCTCGACCGTCTGGGCCTGGAGACCCGTTTCGAGGCGGGCCTCAGGGTCACCACCCCGGAGACCATGGACGTGGTGCGCATGGTGCTCACCGGCCGCGTCCAGCGGGAGCTGGTCGGCCACATCAACGCCCATGGGCCCTTCGCGGTCGGCCTGACCGGCGAGGACGCGCACACGATGACGGCGGTGCGGCGGCCGGCCCGGGTGGACGGCAGGACGGTGGACATCGGTCTCGTCGGCGATGTCGTGGACGTGAACCCGGCGATGGTGCGCGGGCTGCTGGAGCAGGGGCACATCCCCGTCGTCTCCCCCGTGGCGCGCGGTGCGGACGGGCAGGTCTACAACGTCAACGCCGATCTCGCGGCGTCGGCCCTCGCCGTCGCCCTCGACGCCGAGCGGCTGGTGATGCTCACCGATGTCGAGGGGCTGTACGCGGACTGGCCGCACAGCACCGAGGTGATCGGACGCCTGACGGCCGGTGCGCTGGAGGGGCTGCTGCCCGGGCTGGCGAGCGGGATGCTGCCGAAGATGGAGGGCTGTCTGCGTGCCGTCCAGGGCGGCGTGCGCAAGGCGCATGTGCTGGACGGGCGTGTGCCGCACGCGGTGCTGCGCGGCGTGCTCGCCGAGACCAGCCCGGGCACGACCGTGGTTCCCGACGCCGATTCCGGCGCGGTCTCCGGCTCGGTTTCCGGCTCGGTTTCCGGCGCGGTTTCCGGCGTGGTCACCAAGTCCTGACCAGGACACGGGCGTTGCGCCGTGGGTCCAGGGACTCCGCCCAGGCCCGCGGCGCCAGGTCGGCGGTCGTGGGTGTGAAGCCGTAGCGCAGGAACAGTCCGCCGCTGCCGGTGGTCGCCGTGAACAGGGCGTCGAGTGATCGGGCTCGGGCCATGGTCAGGACCGCGCGCAGCAGCCCTGCTCCCGCTCCGCTCCCCTGCTGGTGCTCCGCCACGCAGAAGTTGTAGACGACGCCTGCGAGTCCGGCGTCTGCTCCCCCGTCGGGATCCCCGTCGCGATACGCCCGCATGCCCACGCAGCCTTCCAGGGTGCCGTCCGATGCCTCCAGTACCAGGAAGTCCGCGGCACGGTCGGCGTAGAGGGAGACGGGGCGTTCGCGCAGCGCACCCGAGGCCACGAAGGGGAGGGACAGGGCGGCGAGCGCGGTGGCCTCGTCGGGGCGGGCGGTGCGCACCGAGAACGAGGGCGTGAGAAGAGCGTGCGGCGGCGCGGCGGGGCGCGGCGTAGCCGTGGTCAAGGGATTCCTTCCTCGGTACCGGGCGGGGGCCCGGATCAAACGCGCGGACGGCTCGGGCGGCCGTCGACGTACGTCTCGACGACCTCGATGTCGCCTATGCGGGAGGGGTCGACGCGTCGAGGGTCGTCGCCGAGGACGACCAGGTCGGCGCGTTTGCCGGGGGTCAGGCTCCCCAGGCTGTTCTCCCAGTGGCAGGCATGGGCGCCGGCGACGGTGTACGCGTGCAGGGCCTCGTCGACCGTGACGGCCTCGTCCGGGCCGATGAGCTGTCCCGAGGTGGAGGCGCGCTCGACCATGAACTGGACGGCGCGCAGGGGCGATCCGTCGGCGACGGGGCGGTCCGAGCTGCCCACCAGCGGGATGCCGTGGTCCAGGAACGCCCGGCCCCGGTACATCCACGGCGCACGTTCCTCGCCCATGATCGACGCGTAGTCGTCGCCGAAGTACCTGAGGAAGTTGGGCTGGATCACCGCGCTGACGCCGAGGCGCGCGAAGCGCGGGAGCTGGTCGGGCCGGATCAGCCCGGCGTGTTCGATGCGGTGGCGGGCCTCGGGCCGGGGCCGCAGGCGCTGGGCGCGGTCGAGGGCGTCCAGGGCGATGTCGGCCGCGCGGTCGCCGATCGCGTGCACGGCGAGCTGCCAGCCGGCGAGGTGGCCGTCCACGATGAGGTCCGTGAGCGCCTCCGGGTCGTCCTGCAACTGCCCGGTGTGGTCGAGCCCTTCGTACGGGCTGGTCAGCGCGGCCGTACGGGCCATCATGCCGCCGTCGGTGTAGATCTTCAGCGCGCCCACGGAGAGCCGGTCGTCGCCGAACCCGGTGCGCAGGCCGAGATCGAGGGCCCTGGGGATGCCGTCGGTCTCGTGTGCGGAGACCGGGCTCAGCCGGTCCCCGGACACCATGAGCTGCACGCGCAGGGGCAGCAGGCCGTTGTCCTGGGCTAGCTGGTAGGCGCCGAGTTCGACGGGGCTGTGGCCGAAGAGCTTGCCGCCGATGCCCGCTTCGGCGCAGGCGGTGATGCCCTCGGTGAGGCAGGTGCGGGCGGCCCGGCCGATCGCCTCGGCCAGGTCCTGCTGGGAGTGCGGCAGACGCAGGGCGCGGGCGGCGCCCATGGCCTGCTCGGCGAGGAAGCCGTTCTCGTGCGGGATGTCGGCGGGCAGCAGATCCAGAACCGCCGTGTTGACGACGCAGCCGTGGCCGGAGTCGTGCAGCAGGAAGATCTTGCGTCCGTCGCTGACCTTGTCGAGCTCGGCGGCGGTCAGATGGCGGCCCAGGGCCCGCTGGTCGTAGCCGGCGATGCTCACCCAGTCGCCGGGCGCGCGGGTGCGGGCGACGGCTTCCGCGACGAGCGCGAGGACGTCGTCGATCCGGGTGCGGCCGGCGATGCTCGGGGTGTTCTGTTTGAACCCGGTCCAGGCGAGGTGCACATGGGCGTCGATGAACCCGGGGAGCACGGTGGCCCCCTGGAGGTCGATCACCTCACGGGCGGGCAGGGAGGTCACGGCCGCGTCGAGGCCCGCGATCCGGCCCTGCCAGATGCCCACGTCATGGGCGACCGGATGGTCCGGGTCCATGGTGAGGAAACGGGCGTTGGTCAGCCTGGTGCACAGCATCGGTGAGGTCAGACGTCCATCGTCGCGGCGAGGGACCTCGGGCGCAGGTCCGTCCAGTGGGTCTCGACGTACTCCAGGCACGCTTCCCGGGTGTTCTCCTCGAAGGCGATCGTCCAGCCCCCGGGTACCTCGGCGAACGACGGCCAGAGTGAGTGCTGGCCCTCGTCGTTCACCAGGACCAGGAAGCGGCCCTCGTTGTCGTCGAAGGGGTTGGTGCTCATGCTCGATGCCTCCTTGGAAGGCCAAGATTAGGTTAGGCTCGCCTAATTGATTGGAGCTTAGCCTTTGTCCCTTCCCTCTCACAAGGAGACACTCATGCGCCTGGTCGCGGCCGACATGGAGGAAGCCGACGCCTTCACCGGATTCGGGCTGCCCGGCGTCCCCGGCACCGACGAGTTCTGGGCCGCGGCGGGGGCGCCCGCCGTGAAACCGGCCGAGGACGGTGGCTGGGTGACCCTCTTCCTGTGGCGTGGGGCTCAGGCGCGGGTCGGTTTCGAGAGCTGGTCGGATCCGGTGCCCCTGCGCCGCTGGGCCGACTCGGACTGCTGGTACGCCGAGGTGCGCATGCCCGAGCGGCTGCGGGTGACGTATCAGTTCCTGGTGGACGACGCGGCGTACGCCGACCCGCTCAACCCGGCCGGTGCGGGCGGTGAGCGGTCCATCGTGGCGACGCCGGACGCGCCGGAGCAGCCGCACTGGCCGGTCGTCGGTGCCGACGAGGTGCTGCCCCTGCCGCGTACGCGGATCCGCTGGGCCAGTGAACGGCTCGGGGGGCGGCGGACCGTGCGGGTCCATCCGGTGGGGGGCGGTGGGCCCGTGGTCCTGCTGCTCGACGGGGACGACTGGCTGTATCTGCATCCGGCCACGACCGCGTTCGAATCGGCCGTGGCCGCGGGTGAGCTGCCGCCGGTGACGCTGGTCTTTCTGCCGGCCAAGGACCGGGCCGAGGAGTTCACGTGCCGGGCCGGGTTGTGGGAGGCGGTGCGGGACGAACTGCTGCCGCTGGTGGCGGAGTCGGGTGTGCCGGCCGATCTTGACCGGCTGGTGGTTGCCGGGCAGAGCCTCAGCGGGCTGAGCGCGGTGTATGCGGCGCTGGAGTTTCCCGGTCTTGTGTCGCGGGTTGCCTGTCAGTCGGGGTCGTTCTGGTGGCAGCCGGGTGCGATGGGGGCGGCTGATCCGTTGGGAGGGCCGGTGGGGGGTGTGATCGCCGAGCGGTTGCGGGCGGGTGGTGATCTGTCGGGGCTGCGGGTGGCGTTCGATGTCGGGGAGCATGAGGAGCGGATGCTGCCGCACTGTGAGCTGGTCGAGGCCTTGGTTGAGCAGGGTGGTGCGAGTGTGCGGGTTTCGCGGGCGGCTTCCGGGCATGACCGGGCCGGGTGGCGTCATGCCCTGCTTCGGGATGTGGGCTGGGCCCTCGGTGAGTAGTTGTCCGCGGGGCGGTGGGGGCTGGTCGCGCAGTTCCCCGCGCCCCTAAAAGCCAGGCCCCCCCGGGCCCCTCAGAGAGTCACCGTGCGACCGCCAGGCAGTACGCCTTGTCGTTGGCCAAGAGGTTCCGGTGGGTGTCCTCCGCCGTGACCACGCCCTCGTCCAGGACCAGCACCCGGTCGGCCGCGTCCAGGAAGGCCGGGCTGCTGGTGATGACGATGGTCGTGCGGCCTCGGCGTAGTTTCGCCACGTTGCGGGCGACCAGTTGTTCGGTGACCGCGTCGACCGCCGTCGTCGGGTCGTGCAGGACGAGGACCTCGGTGTCGGCCGCCAGGGCGCGGGCCAGGGAGAGGCGTTGGCGCTGGCCTCCGGAGAGGTTCGCGCCGCGGTCGCGGACGCCGTAGTCGAGGCCGTCGCGGTGCAGGGCGACCACGTCGGTCAGCATGGACGCCTCGACGGCCTCGGGGACCGAACCGCTGGTGCCCGAGGGGTCGATGTTGGTGCGCAGGGTGCCCGCGAAGATCTCCCCGTCGTAGGGGTTCACGAGGAGGTGCTCGCGGACCGCCTCGACCGACAGGTCCGCCAGCTCCTGCCCGCCGACCCGGACGACTCCCTCGTACGCGTCGGGCGGGACGTTCACGGCCAGGACGGCCGCCAGGTCGGCGGCGGCGCGCGGCTGGTAGGCGGCGATGGCGACGAACTCGCCGGCCGCCACCTGGAAGCGCACCTTGTTCAGGGAGCCATGGCGGACGCAGTCGATCTCCAGGTCCGCGCCCGGGGCCGGTCGCCCGGACCCCGGCGTGGTGACCGGCGGCGCCGACAGGACCAGCGCCATCCGCTCGGCCGAGGCCCGCGCGATCATCACGTACTTCGGCATCTCCGAGAACAGCCGGAGCGGTTCCATGATGAACTGCGCCAGGCCCACGGCCATGACGAGTTCCCCGATGGTGATCCGGCCGTCGAACGCCAGCCAGCCCGCCGTCAGGGTCACGGCTCCGGCCAGGACCGCGTTGAGGGCCAGCGCGGTGCCGGCGTACACGCCGTTCACCTTGGCGACGACGATCGACTGGTGCCTCGCCTCGGTGCTGACCTTGCGGTAGGAGCCGAAGGCCGCGTGGTTGCCGCCGAATCCGTGCAGCGGGCGCAGGCCGGTGATCAGGTCGGCGACCTTCGCACCGGCCCGCGCCACCCGGGCCTGCTGTTCCTGGGTGCTGCTGCCGATCCGCCGGGACATCACGCTGAGGATCGACAGGATCGCGACAGTGCCGACGATCACCAGCAGGCCGAGCCGGATGTCGGCCATGCCCAGCGCGACGGCCGCGACGACCACCGCGACCATCGAGCTGATCAGCATCGGTACCACTTCGACGATGTCGGCGGTCTGGTCGGCGTCCTCGGTGGCGATGGTCAGGACCTCGCCGGACTTGAGGTCGACGTCCCTGGCCACCGGTTGCAGGCCGCAGGCGGCGACCTTCACGCGCCAGCGGTGCGCCTCGGTCGTGTTGGCCTTCTGCAGGATCCGCATGCCGAACCGCCAGGACAGCGACACGGTCGTGATGATCACGGCCAGGGCCGCGATCGACAGGGCGAGCGCGCCGAGGCTCCGCTCCCCCTGCATCGTGTGCTCGACGATCATGCCGAGCGCGATGGGGAAGGCCGTCTCACCGGCCTGGTAGAGCCCCATGAGGAAGGTGCCGGCGGCCATGGCGCCGATGTTGCGGCGCAGGGCCGTGCGGAGGATGGCGGCCCCGGGGCGGGGCCGCTGCGTGTCAGTTGTCATCGAGGTGGCGGGCAATCGCTTCGGGGGTTCGCAGGGTGAACAGGTCTCGGATGGTGATCACTGGGCCGAACTCGCGGCGGAGCAGCCCGACCAGGCGTACCGCCAGCATGGAGTGTCCGCCGAGGGACACGAAATCGCTCACCGCGCTCACCTCGTCGTCGTCCAGGTCCAGTGCCTCGGCGAAGTACTCGCAGACCACGGTCTCGGTCTCGGTCTGCGGGCCCCGCTCCCCCACCGTGGTCAGCGCGCCCAGTGGCTTGGCCTCGGGGAGCGCCTTGGTGTCAGCCTTCCCGTTCACCGTCAGCGGGATGCTGTCGACCTGGGCGTAGTGCGTCGGGCGCAGGAAGTCCGGCAGCCCGGCGCCGACGTCGGCGGCGACAGCGGCCAGGTCGGCGCCGTCCAGCACGAGGTAGGCGGCCAGCCGGTAGGCGCCGTCGACCTGTGGGTCGGGCTGGGCGACGGCGGCGACGAACCGGACCGCGGGGTGCGCGGCGAACACGGCCTCGACCTCGCCGAGTTCGACGCGGTGGCCCCGGATCTTGACCTGCTGGTCGGTGCGGCCCAGGTACATCAGGTTGCCGTCGGGCCGGCGGACGACCAGGTCACCGGTGCGGTACATGCGCTCCCCGGGCTCGCCGAACGGGCAGGCGACGAAGCGGTGCGCGCTCTGGGCGGGCTGTCCGAGATAGCCGCGCGCGATGCCGATGCCGGACACGTACAGCTCGCCGGGAACGCCGTCGGGCAGGGGCCGCAGCCAGGGGTCGAGCACGTACACGTCGGTGTTGTCGATCGCGACGCCCACCACCGGATCCTCGCACTCGAAGGTGCCGACGCCCAGGGTGTTGATGGTGTACTCGGTGGGTCCGTACAGGTTGTAGCCGACCGTGCCCTCGGTCTCCGCGAGCCGCTGCCACAGGGTCGGGGTGACGGCCTCGCCGCCCAGCAGCACCAGCGCGGGCCGGCGGTCCGGGTTGTCCAGCAGGCCCTCGGCCACCAGCTGCTGCGCGTAGGTCGGGGTCACGTTGATGACGTCGATCCCGTGCTCCAGGCAGTACTCCACCAGGGCGGGCGCGTCGCGGCGCAGCTCCTCGTCGCAGATGTGCACCTCATGGCCGTCGGCGAGCCACAGCAGCTCCTCCCACGACATGTCGAACGCGAACGACACGGTGTGCGCGATCCGGAAGATCCGGTGGCCGTGTTCCGCCAGCACCGGCTCGAAGATCCGGCGCTGATGGTTGATCAGCATGTTGGTGAGCCCGGCGTACTCGGTCACCACGCCCTTGGGCTTTCCGGTCGAACCGGAGGTGTAGATCGTGTACGCGGGGTGCCGCAGCCGGTCCGGGTCGTCCGGCGCGAACGTCACGTACGGCTCGGCCTCGGGGAGGGGCCGGTCCAGTTCGATGAGGTCGCCGGTGAGCCGGGGCGCGACGGCACTCACGGTGAGGATCACGTCCGGGCGGGCGTCGTCGACGATCGCGGCGATCCGCTCGTCCGGGTGGTCCAGCTCCAGCGGTACGTACGCGGCGCCGACCCGCAGCACGGCGAACAGGGCCGCGATCCAGTCGAGGGAGCGCGGGATCGCGAGACCCACGGTCGTCTCGGGGCCGATGCCGCGCGCCGCGAGCACTCCCGCGACCGCGCGGCTGCGGCCTTGGAGTTCGGCGAACGTCATCGTCGCGCCGTGGGCGACGAGCGCCACCCGCTGCGGGTCGCGGTCGGCGGCCTGGTCGAAGCGGTCGACGACGGTGTCCGTGCCGACGTCCGTACGCTCCTCCCGCACGGGCTCGGGACCGAGCCCCCGCAGCGCGCCCACGGGCCCGGTCGAGCGGGCCAGGTCTTCGAGCACGCTCAGGTAGTCGTCGAGCAGCCCGCGGGCGCCCGCGGTGTCGCCGTCGCGGTACTCCAGCTTGACCGTGAGCCGGTCGCCGGGGGTGACGACCCAGGTGAACGGGTAGTGCGTGGAGTCGTCCGCCTTGACCGAGGTGATGCCGTGCCGGGCGTTCATCTCGGCGAACGCGTCCATGTCCAGGAAGTTCTGCAGCACGAACAGGTTGTCGAACAGGGTGTCGTGCCCGCTGGCCCGCTGGATCTCGCCGAGTCCGAGGTGCTCGTGCTCCATCGCCTCGACCCGTGCCGTCTGTACGGCCGACAGGTACTCCCGGACGGACTGCTCCGGCCGGGCCCGCGTCCAGGTGGGCACGGTGTTGAGCAGCACGCCGACGATGTCGTCCAGGCCTTCGCCGTCGCGGCCGGAGACGGTCACGCCGAACACGGCGTCGCTGCGGCCGGTGTGTGCGCCGAGCAGCAGGCCGAAGGCGCCGGTCAGCACCGAGTTCAGGGTGACGCCGTGCTCCCTGGCCGCGTCCCGCAGCAGGTCCGACTGCTCGGCGGACAGCGTGTGCACGAGTGCGCTCGGCAGGTCGTCCGAGAGCGTCGGCGCCGGTCCGGCGAGCAGCGTCGGGCCGGGCAGGGCCGCCAGGTGCTCCGCCCAGAAGCGCTCCGATACGGCGGGGTCCTTGGCGTCGAGCGCCCGGGCGTACTCCTCGAAGCTCGGCGTGGCCGGCGTCGGGTCGAGCGGCTCGCCCGCGAGGACGGCCCGGTAGGCGTCGAACAGGTCCCGCAGGACGATCTCGCGCGACCAGCCGTCCCACAGCAGCAGGTGGTAGCTCAGCAGCAGGCCGTCGCGGTCGTCGGGCAGTCGTACGACGGTCAGCCGGATCAGCGGCGGCTCACCCGGGTCGAACCCGGTGTCGCGGTCCCGGGCGCGCAGGGCGTCGACCTCCGCGTCCGTCGCGAGGGCGACCGTACGGACGTCGACCCGCCGGCCGGCCTTGAGGACCTGGACGGGGTTTCCGTCGTCGTCCGTACTGAAGCCTGCGCCCACGACCGGGTGCCGTGCGATCACGTACGCCATCGCCTCGGCCAGCGCGTCGGTGTCCAGGCGCCGGTCGAAGGTGAACCAGCTCTGCGCGACGTAGTGTCCGGCCGTGCCCGCCATCTGGGCCTGGAAGAACAGGCCGCGCTGGAGCGGGGTGACCGGTGCGGTGCGCTCGGCCGTGGTGGCGGCGTCGGCGATGTGCTCCAGCGAGCGGCGCCAGTGCTCGGTGATCTCGTCGGGTATGCCCTCGGCGAGGGTGAACTCGGCGAGCAGGCTGCCGGTCGCCTCGTCGGTCCAGGCGTTGACCTCGACGGCGTACGGGCTGCCCTGGTCGCCGGCGGTGAGGTGCAGCGCCTGGGACTCGCTGCCCCGGCCGAGGTAGTTGAACAGCACCTGCGGGCGGGCGGTGAGCAGCGGGGCCGTCTGCGGGTCGAGGTACCTGAGCTGCCCGTAGCCGACATGGGCGCGCTCGTCCGGCTGGCGTTCGGCGACCTCGCGGGCCGCGGCGACCGGGTCGGTGTGCGCGGTGAGCCGTACGGGTGCGATGGCGGTGAACCAGCCGACCGTACGGGTGTAGTCGTGCTGTTCGAGGACCGGGACCCGGCCGTGCCGCTCCAGTTCGATCGCGAGATCGGTGGGCGAGGGCTGGACGCGGGTCAGCGCGGTGCGCAGCGCGCCGCACAGCAGTTCGGTGAGACCGACGCCGAGGGCGGCGGGTGCGGTGCGGGTGAGGCGGTCGCTCACGTCGGGGTCGAGCACGACGGTGGTCTCGCGCAGTTCGCCGATGGTGGGCAGCAGTTCGGGCGCCTGGAGCGTGGTGATCCAGTGGCCGAGGTCGTCGTGTGCGTGGGTGGAGTGGAGCGTCAGGGCCTCGGCGTACTCGGCGTACGACGTGGTCGGCGGGGCCAGGGGCTCGCCGCGCAGCGCTGTGGTCAGGTCCTCCAGCAGGATCAGCCAGGACACCGCGTCGACGGCGAGGTGGTGCACCGTGACGACGAGGGTGCGGGTGGCTTCCAGCCAGGCGAAGGCGATGACGTTGCCGGACTCGGGGTCGAGCCGTGCGGCGGCCTCGTTCGCCACGGCCGTGGCGTCGGTGGTGTCCGGGCGTACGACGGTGACCTCATGGGCCGGTTCGGTGCGCAGGGCCCATACGCCGTGGTCGGTGCGGAGGTGCAGTCGCAGGGTGGGGTGGGCGGCGACCAGGGCGTTCGCGGCGCGCCGGACGTCGGCGAGCCCTGTGCCCTCGGGGGCCTGGACTGTCCTGGCCTGGGCGAATCGGGTGAGGGAGCCGCCGAGTTCGCGTTGGCGCAGGATGATCGGGGTGGGGGTGAGGGGGCCGTCCTCACGGCGGGTGGGGGTGAGGGTGGGAGCCGTTGTCTGCGGTGTGCTCGTCGCCAGGTTGTCGGCGAGTGCGCGGGGGGTCTTGAGGAGGAAGACGTCCCGGGGGGAGATCTGCAGGCCGAGGGTTCGGGCCCGGTTCACGAGCGTGATGGCGACGATGCTGTCGCCTCCGGCGTGGAAGAAGTCGGTGTCGGCGGCTATGTCCGAGCCGGGCAGGGTCTGGGTGAAGATCTCGATGAAGGTGGTGACTGCTGAGTTTTTGTCTGCTGGTGTGTGGGGGCTGGTCGCGCAGTTCCCCGCGCCCCTAGAGGTACGTTCAGCCAAGGCCTTTCGATCCAGCTTGCCGTTTACCGTGAGCGGTAGTGCGTCGAGCGTGAGGACTTGGCCCGGGACCATGTGCGCGGGCAGCTTCTCGGACAGCAAGGTGTGGAAGTCGGCGGGCACACTGCCCACCACATGCGCGACCAGGTAGTCACCACTGTCCGCGACCGTGACGGCCACATCCACCACACCGTCTAGATCGCGTACGGCGGACTCCACCTCGCCCAGTTCGATGCGGAAGCCCTTGAGCTGTACCTGGTCGTCGGCGCGGCCGGTGAACTGCAGTTCGCCGTCGAGGGTGCGGATGGCCAGGTCGCCCGTGTGGTACATGCGGGAGCCGTCGTCCGCGAAGGGGTTCGCGACGAAGCGGCCGGCGGTGAGGCCGGGCCTGCCGAGGTAGCCGAGCGACACCTGGTCGCCGGCGACGTAGATGGCACCGACCTTGCCGGGCGGCACCGGGCGGAGCCGGTCGTCGAGGAGGTAGGTGGTCAGACCGGGGATGGGGCCGCCGATCGGGCTGACGGAGTCGTCCGGGCCGAAGTCCGCGTCCGTGAGGACCCGGTGGGTGACATGGACGGTCGTCTCGGTGATGCCGTACATGTTGACCAGCTCGGGCGTGTCCGTGCCGTGCCGTTCGGTCCAGCCGCGCAGGCGTCCGAGGTCCAGGGCCTCGCCGCCGAAGATGATCCGGCGCAGTGCGGGGAGAGGTTCGGCGGCGAGCCGGTCGGCCTCGATGAACTGGTAGAACGCCGACGGGGTCTGGTTGAGAACAGTGACTCCGCGCTCGCGGACGAGGCGGTGGAAGTCGACCGGGGAGCGCGTCAGGCCGTACTCGGGCACCAGCAGCTCACCGCCGTACGCCAGCGCGCCCCACAGCTCCCAGACCGCGAAGTCGAAGGAGAAGGAGTGGAACTGGACCCACACGTCCCGGGGGCCGAAGTCCATGTCGGGCTGGGTGTTGGCGAGGAGCGTGACCACGCTGGAGTGCGGGACGGCGACGCCCTTGGGCCTGCCGGTCGAGCCGGACGTGTAGATGACGTAGGCGGGGTTGTGCCAGCTCACCTCGGGCTCGGTGGCTGCGGCGTCCCCGACCGGCAGTTCGTCGCCCTGGACGAGTACCCGGGCCGGTACGTCCGCCCTGGCCAGGAGCTGGGTGAAGCGGTCGCGCTGCTCGCGGTCCACCAGGACGACCTGGGGTGCGGCGTCGGCGAGGATGTACTCCAGCCGGTCGTCCGGGTAGGCGAGGTCGAGCGGGACGTACGCGCCGCCGGCGCTGACGATCGCGACCAGGGCCACGACCTGCTCCAGGGAGCGCGGGACGGCGACCGCGACGCGCTTGCCGGGGCCGACCCCGGCCGCGCGCAGGGCGGAGGCCAACTCGTCCTTGGTGTCGGCCAGTTCGCCGTAGGTCAGGGAGCGGGTGCCGCCGTCGAGGCCGCACTGGGTGACGGCGGTGGCGGCGGGGTCGCGGCGCGCGGCGGTGTCGAACAGATCGCCCAGCGTCGTCGGGGTGATGGGGGCGGGACGGCGCTCGCTCCCGGGGGCCAGGTCGGTGACCAGGGCGTCCGGGCGGGTGAGCAGGCCCGTGAGGGTGTGGGTGAACGTGTGCAGGATCGACTGGGCGGTCGTCTCCCGCAGCAGTTCGCCGTCGTAGATCAGGTTGAAGCGCGGGCGTCCGTCGAGTGCGCGCTCGACCACCAGCGTGAGCGGGTAGTGCGGGGCGCCCTCGTTGACGAGGTCGGAGACGACCAGCGTGTCGTCGGGTCGGCGCAGGGCGGCGACATCGGTCGCCACGTCGAAGACCACGAGGGTGTCGAACAGGGAACCGGCGCCGGCCTGGCGGCCGATCCTCGCCAGGGAGACGTGCTGGTGCGGCAGGACCGCGCTCTGGTGCTCCCGGACCGAGGCGAGCAGGTCTCCGGAGGTGGTGTCATCGGACCAACGGGCGCGTACGGGGATGGTGTTGATGAAGAGACCCACCATGTCCCCGATGCCGGGCACGTCGGCGTCGCGGCCGGAGACGGTGGAGCCGAACACCACGTCGCTGCCGTGCAGGATGCCGCCGAGCGTCACGGCCCAGGCGCTGTGCACGGCCACGCTCAGCGGCACACCGGCCTCGCGGACGGCGGCGTCGAGGTCGCCCTCGGGCTCCACGGCGGTGTCGGCGAAGCGGTCGGAGTGTGTGTGGTCCTCGGCGACCAGTGAGGGGCCGGGCAGGTCGGCGAGTTCGGCGTGCCAGACGCGGTCGCTCTCGTCGTCGTCGCGTCCGGCGAGCCAGTGCACGTAGTCGGCGAAGCCGCCGATCGGGTAGACGGTCCCCGGGGCGTGGTACTCGGCGAGCAGCGCACGGAGCATCGGCGGCACCGACCAGCCGTCGGCGATGATGTGGTGCACCGTCTGGACCAGGACGTTCCGGCCGGAGCCCGCGCGGACGAGGGAGTACCGCATCAGCGGGCCGGTGGCCAGGTCGAAGCCTTCGCGGCGGTCCCGCTCGGCGAGGTCGCGTATCTCCTCGTCGGTGATGCCGGGCCGGTCGAGTGTGGTGAAGGGTGCTTCGACGCCGCCTTCCAGTACGGAGACCACGCGGCCGTCGGCGAGGGCCGTGAACCGGGCGGCCAGGTTCGGGAAGAGGGTGAGCAGGCGGGAGGCCGCCGTCGCCAGCCGGTCCGCGTCCACCTCACCGTCGAGGGTGAGGAGTTGCTGTTCGACGTAGGCGCCCGCGGAGTCGTCGTCGAACACGGAGTGGAAGTACAGGCCCTCCTGCAGCGGGGTGAGCGGCAGGATGTCCCGCAGGGCGGGGCCGTCGAGGGCGTCGACATCGGTCTGGGTGAGGGGCACCAGGGGGAAGTCGCTGGGTGTGTGGCCGCCTTGGTCGAGGGCGGCGAGTCCGGCCAGGGCCAGCCGGTAGTAGTCGCCGATGGCGGTGATGTCCGCGTCGGTGAACATGCCGTCGGGCCAGGAGATGGTGGTGACCAGCTCGTAGTCGCCGGTGGAGGCGGCGGGTTCGGCGATCGCGTTGAACTCCAGGGCGCGCGGCAGGCGCATCTCCGGGTCGCGCTTCTCGCCCAGCTGGCCGGTGGTGCCCGCGAGTTGCCAGTCGCCGGGGGCGCCCGCGGCGAAGCGGCCCAGGTAGTTGAAGAGGACCTGGGGTGCGGGGGCGTCGAACTCGCTGCCGGTGAGGTAGCGCAGGGCGCCGTAGGAGACGCCGTTGTCCGGGACCCGGGCGAGGTCTTCCTTGACGGCCTTGAGGGCGGCGGTCAGATACGCGGGGGTGGTGAGGTCGGCCGCCGTGCCGGGGTCGACGGTCACCGGGAAGAGGGTGGTGAACCAGCCGACGGTCCGGGACAGTTCCGGTTCGAAGCCGGCGGAGCCCGCGACGAACTGTCCTTCGCGGCCGTGGCCTTCGAGTTCGATGTGGGCGAACGTCTGGTCCTGGCCGAGGTCGCGGCGCCGGCGGGCGAGGGCGACGGAGAGCGCGGTCAGCAGGACGTCGTTGACGCCCGCGTGGAACTTCGCCGGGATCTCGCCCAGCAGGGCGGCCGTGATCTCGGGGCCGACCGAGACGGTCCGCAGCCGCTCGTGCGCGACGGTGTCGGTCTCGGACAGGGCGCGCCTGCCGATCGGCTGGTCCTCGCCGGGCAGGGGGCGCCGGTAGGAGGCGCTGTCCGCGTCGAACGCGGCGCGCTCCAGCAGCTGGGTCCAGCGCCGGAAGGACGTGCCGACCGGGGGCAGCTCGATCGGCGTGCCCGAGGTGAACTGCCGCCAGGCGGTGGCCAGGTCCTCCATCAGGACGCGCCAGGACACGCCGTCGATCACCACGTGGTGGGCGACCAGGACCAGTTGCCGTGCCTCACGGCGCCAGACGGCACGCAGCATCGCGCCGGCGTCCGGGTCCAGTCCCTCGGTGGCGAGCGCGGCGCACTCCTCGACCGGCAGATCGCTCTCCTGCCAGGTCACGGACGCCCCGTCCGCCTCCGGGATGTAGAAGCTCCAGTCCTCGCCGCGCACCAGCTTGGCGCGCAGCATGTCGTGGTGCCGGACGAGGGCCGAGAGGGTCGCGTCGAGGGCGTCTGCGGTCAGGTCCGCCGGGGTGTTGAGCACGACGGACTGGACGAAGCCGTCGACGGCGTCGGTGGTCTCGCCGAGCCACTGCACGATGGGCGATCCCACGACGGTTCCGGTGGCGACGTCGGCGTGGTCCGTGGCGGAGACGTCCTCGCGGCTCGCGACCGCGGCCAGGGCGCCCACGGTGCTGTGGGTGAAGATCTGTCGTGCGGTGACGTGCAGGCCCTCGTCGCGCAGGGCGCTCAGCAGGGAGATGGCCAGGATGCTGTCGCCGCCGAGCTGGAAGAAGTCCTGGTCGACGCCGACCTCGTCGAGCCGCAGCACCTGCGCGACCGCGGCGCACACGGCGCGCTCGTCGTCGGTGGTGGGGCGGACGAGGGAGCCCGTGTCGATCGTGGGCTCGGGCAGGGCGTTGCGGTCGAGCTTGCCGTTGGCGGTGAGCGGGAACGCGTCCATCACGACGAGGTGGGTCGGCACCATGTACTCGACCATGTGCTCGGTCGCCCAGGCCTTGACCTCGTCCGCCCGGAGGTCCTCGCCGCCGGCGGCCGGGATGACGTAGCCGACGAGGTAGGTGCCGCCCGCCGAGTTCTTCTTGGCGACGACGCAGGTGTGCCGGACCCGGGGGTGTTCGGCGAGGCCGGCCTCGACGTCCTCTATCTCCAGCCGCATGCCGCGGATCTTGATCTGGTTGTCGGCGCGGCCGAGGAAGTCCAGGGATCCGTCGGGGGCGAAGCGCGCGAGGTCGCCGGTGCGGTAGAGGCGGGAGCCGTCGGCGGCGAAGGGGTTGGCCACGAACCGGGAGGCGGTCAGGCCGGGGGCGTTGACGTAGCCGCGGCCCAGGAGGAAGCCGCCCACGTAGAGTTCGCCGCCGACGCCGACCGGGACGGGGCGCAGTTCTTCGTCCAGGACGTACAGCTGGGTGTTGGGGTTGGCCTTGCCGATGGACGTCGACAGGCGTTCGGCGGCGCCCCGGTAGATGACGTGGGAGACGCCGATGGTCGTCTCGGCGGGGCCGTAGCCGTGGTACATGGGGATGTCGAGCTTGGTGCGGAACCGCTCGTACAGCTCGGGGGTGAGCACCTCGCCGCCGCACCACACGTGGCGCAGGCTGTCCAGGCGGCCGGTGTCGCCCGCCATCTCCAGCAGCACGTCCAGCATGGACGACACCAGGTAGGTGAAGGTGACGCGCTGTTCGGCGATGACGCTCAGCAGATGGTGCGGGTCGCGTTCGCCGCCGGTGCGCAGGACCACCAGCCTGCCGCCGGAGACCAGGGGCAGGAAGATCTCGTTGATGGATATGTCGAAGGACAGCGGGGCTTTGAAGAGCGAGGCGTCGTCGTGTCCGAAGCCCAGGATCTCGTTGACCTGCCACAGCAGGCGCTCGCTGATCGCCTCGTGCCGGATCATCGCGCCCTTGGGCCGCCCGGTGGAACCGGACGTGAAGATGACATAGGCCAGGGCGTCGCCGAGGACGGTGACGCCGGTGCCCTCGGCAGGGTGGGAGGCGTAACCCCAGTCGCCGAGGTCGACGGCCACGGCCTCCGGTTCGGCCGGGTCGTGCTCGCCCGAGGCGTTGAGCTGGAGGACGACCCGGGCGTCCTCGATGACGACGGCCCGGCGCGCGGCGGGCCACTGCGGGTCGAGCGGCACGAACGCGCATCCGGCCTGGAGCGCGGCGAGCAGCCCGATCACCATGTCGGCGGAGCGGGCCAGGGAGATGCCGACGACCTGCTCGTGGCCCAGTCCGCGGGCGATGAGGTGGTGGGCGAGCTGACTGGAGAGCTCGGCCGCCTGGCGGTAGGTCAGCGAGCGGTGCTCGTCGACGATGGCGACGGCGTCCGGTCTGGTCCGCGCCTGCTCCCGGAACATCTCGACGACGGTCGGGCGGACCCGGTCGGCCTGGTTGTCGTTCCACTCGGCCAGGGTCCGCAGCCGGGCGGCAACGCTGGACGGGCCGACGGTGCCGAGCGGCCGGTCCGGGAAGTCGGCCAGGTCGTCCAGCGCGAGCTGCGCGTCGGCCGGCGTGACGACTTCCGGGACGGTGATGCTCAGGCCGTCCGCGCCGACGTCCCAGCCGGCGGGCGCCGTCCCGCCGTTGTCGACCCAGCCGAGGACGTCGGCGAAGAGTGTGCCGGGCGCGAGGTCGATCCCGTCGGGGCTCTGCCCCGTCGCCCAGTACGACAGACCGATGGCGCACGCTTCGGCGATGGTCCTGTCCGGGTAGTCACCTGTGCGCCGGCGGACATCTGCCAGGCGGGTGGGAGAAAGCAGTGCGACACGAGCGCGCGGTTCCATCATCGAAGACTCAGCGTCCCTTCCAGAATGTGGAGTTAGGCTAACCTAAATAAGGGTTGCCTAACTACCCTCTCGCCAGGCCCGCCACAGTCGCGCGTACCTGCCGCCCAGAGCCACGAGCTCCTCGTGCGTGCCCTGTTCCACGACGCGTCCCGCGTCCAGCACGGCGATCCGGTCGGCGGCCATCGCCTGGGTCAGCCGGTGCGCCACGAACAGCGTCGTCCGGCCCGCGCAGGCGGCCAGTACGGCCCGCTCCAGCTCGGCGGCGCCCTCGCTGCCGGCCTCCGCGGTCGACTCGTCGAGCACCACCACCGGCGCCCGGCCCAGCACCAGCCGGGCCAGCGCGATCTGGGCGACCTTGGTGACGTCCAGGCGCTCACCGCCCTCGCCGACCGGGGTGTTCAGCCCCTCGGGCAGCGCGTCGACCCAGCCGTCGGCGCCGACGGTGCGCAGGGCGTCCGTCAGTTCGGCGTCGGTCGCCTCCGGCGCGGCCAGCCGCAGATCCTCGGCGAGCGGACCGGAGAACACATGCGTCTCCTGCGTCAGGATGCTCACCAGGGCCCGCGCCCCGGCCTCGTCCAGGTCGGCGAGATCGGTCGGCCCGACCCGCACGGAACCGGCTTCCGGGGTCCCTATGCCGGCGATCAGCGCGGCCAGGGTCGTCTTGCCCGCGCCCGTCGCCCCCACCAGGGCGAGCGAACCACCGGCGGGAATGGTCAGGTCGACGTCCCGCAGCACCGGATCCTCGGAGCCGGGATAACGGAACGTCAGCCCCCGCACCACCACCGGGTACGCACCGGCCTCGGCCGCCGGGACGGACTCGTCGCCCACCAGGCGCTCCTCGGCGGCCTCCCCCAGCACTCCGACCAGACGGGTCAGGCTCGCGCCCGACTTCTGCGCCTCGTCGAAGGTGAACATGATGGCGCCCAGCGGGGTGAACAGCCGGTGGAACAGCAGCGGAGCCGCCGACACCTCGCCGATACTCGCCGCGTCGGCCTCCAGCAGGGCGTACCCCACGACGAGGATCAGGACGAGACCGATGAACTCGGCGCGGTTCTCCCGGCCGACGAACCGGCCGAAGAACCGGAACACCTCGATGCCGAGGTCGCGCACCCGCCACGACTCGCTGGTGACCTTCTCGCGAAAGTCGCCCTCGAGGCGGTACGCGCGGACCGTGTCGATGCCGTTCAGACCGCTGATGAACGCCTGCGCCCGGTCGGCCTGCGCCACCCGCTGCTTCCGGTAGAGCGGGGCGGAGCGGGGCAGGTACCAGCGCAGGGCCAGGGCGTACGCGGGCAGCGCGCCGGCGCCGGCGAGGCCGAGCCGCCAGTCGAGACCGAACATGCCGAGGGTGGCGATGACGACCAGCACGCCCGCCGAGAACACGGTGGGCACGGCCGTGCGGATGCCCTTGGACAGCACGGCCACATCGTCACCGACCCGGGAGAGCACGTCTCCCCGGCCCACTTGCTCGATCCGGGCGCTCGGCATTCCGAGCACGGCCCGGACGGCGCCTTCGCGCAGCCGGGCGAGCAGATCCGCGCCCAGCCGTCCGATGAGATAGGTCGAGACCGCGGTGGCCGCCGCGCCGAGCAGCGCGGCGGCGGCGATCAGCACCCCGATCGTGACCAGGATCGATGGTTCCTCGCCCCCGACGACCCCGTCGACCACACGGCCGAGCAGGAGCACCGGGAGCACCTGAAGCGCCGCCCCCGCGACCGTGGTGAGCACGGTGGCGGCCGTCAGCCAGGGCATCTCACGGCAGTGCGCCGTGACCCATCGGGTGGCTTCGCGGCCGGTCGTCGTGCGCAGGGTCGCCGGGGCGGCATGCGTTTCGGTGGTGCTCACTTACTGATCGACCGACTTGACGAGCTCGTCGATCGCGTACGGCATGGACAGCAGGGTGCCCTGGGAGATGGCCGCGCCGACCGCGGGTCCCTCACTGTCGAGCAGATACGACACGTTGCCCTTCTTCACGGCGTCCAGGTTGGCGAAGAGCTTGAACTTCTTCAGCGCCTCGGTGTCGGCCTTGTCGTTGATGACGAAGATGTGGTCGACGTCGACGAGGTCGACGCGCTCCGGCGAGAGCGTGGTGTAGAAGCTGCCGCCGGCGATCTTGTCGATCTCGGTCTGATACTTGTAGCCGATGCCGGTGACGAGGCGTCCGCGCACGTCGGTGGAGGTGAACGGCGCCACCGAGTTCTTGTACCAGGACAGCGCGACGGCCTTTTCCTTGCCGAGCTCGGGGTGGGCCTTCTTGGCGGCGTCGAGCTGGCCCTGGATGTCCTGGACCATCTTCTCGCCCTCCTTGGCCTTGCCGAGGGCCTTGGCGATGTGGAGCGCGTTGTCCTGCCAGGGAGCGCTGAAGGGCTCCTTCTCGGCCTTGGTGCGCGCCACCGTCGGGGCGATCTTGGACAGCTTGTCGTACGCGGCCTTGTCGATCTCGGAGTAGACCGCGACGATCAGGTCCGGGCGCAGGGCGGCGATCTTCTCGTAGTTGGGGCCGGAGTCGCCGTTCTTCATGACGACCTCGGGCTTGGTGTCGCCCCACTTGTCCTTCACCCAGGGCCACTGGGTGTTGATGTCAGGGCTCTTGCCCGGGGGGTTGGGGTACTGGTCGACCATGCCGACGGGCTTGATGCCGAAGGCCAGGATGGTCTGGTCGTCGGTGTAGCCGACGGAGACGACCCGCTTGGGCGCCTTGTCGACCGTCGTGGATCCGAAGGCGTGCTCCACGGTCACCGGGAAGGCGCCGGCGGACGCGGCCTGCGTACCGTCGTTCTGCTGGTCCGTCTTGTCCGCCGAGTCGGAACCGCATCCCGCGAGGAGACCGACGCCGAGGGTGGCGGCGGTCAGTATCGCCGCCATGCGCCGCCAGGGCCTTCTGAGCGTCGTTCGATGGAGGAGCATCCAAAACCCCTTGCTTTCGCGCTAGTTCGCTGCACCCTCGCCTAAGGGCAGGCAAACCTTACCGTGAGTGAGTGAGGTTAGCCTAGCCTTACTTCTCCGTCTTTATCAGGATGTGTCCAACTGGACGTGTGTGCGACCGATCGGGACGATGAGCGGCCGGTCCCCCACCGGGTCGTCGATGACCTGAGCACGCAGCCCGAACGCCTCGTGCAGCAGCTCGGCGGTGATCACGTCGCGCGGGTGGCCCTGCGCCAGGATCGCCCCCTCCCTCATCACCACGAGGTTGTCGCTGTAGCGCGTGGCCAGGTTGAGGTCGTGCAGCACCATGACGACGGTGCAGCCCGACTCGTGCAGGTCGTCCACCAGGTCCAGGACGTCGATCGCGTGCGCCAGGTCGAGATAGGTCGTCGGCTCGTCCAGCAGCAGCAGATCGGTGCCCTGGGCCAGCGTCATGGAGATCCAGACGCGCTGGCGCTGCCCGCCGGACAGCGCGTCGACCGGGCGGTCCGCCAGGTCGGACACGCCGGTCATGGCGAGTGCACGTTCCACCACCTCGGCGTCGTCCGAGGACCACTGCCGCAGCCAGCTCTGGTGCGGATGGCGGCCCCTGGCGACCAGGTCGGCCACCGTCAGCCCCTCCGGCGCGACCGGCGCCTGCGGCAGCAGGCCGAGCTTCTTCGCCACGTCCCGGGTCCGGAGCCTGCCGATGTCCTCGCCGTCCAGGACGACGCTTCCCCCGGTCGGCTTGAGTAGCCGGGACAGCGTCTTCAACAGGGTCGACTTGCCGCAGCCGTTGGGGCCGATGATCGTGGTGACCACCCCGGGCGGTATCGCGACGTCGAGTTCGTCGATGACGACCCGGCCGCCGTACCCGACCGTGACGCCCTTGGCTGCGAGCCGCGAGGCGTCGTCGACCCCGGCCTTCGTCCGGTTGATGGACTGTGCGACCACAAGCCCCCCTTACTTAGGTATGCCTGACTCTTGTACACCTATCTGAGGTTCGCCCGCACCAGCAGATAGACGAGGAAGGGGCCGCCGATCGCGGCGGTGACCACACCGACCGGGAGCGAGACCGGCAGCGCCGTACGCGCGAGCAGGTCCGAGCCGATCAGCAGCAACGCGCCCGCCAGACCCGAGGCCACCAGCGGCGGTGTCGGGCACCTCGCCAGACGCATCGCCACCTGCGGTGCCACCAGCGCGACGAAGGGGACCGGGCCGGCCGCGCTCACCGCCACACCGGCCAGCAGTACGGCGCACAGCAGCAGGACCGCCCGTACCGCCGCGTACCGGACGCCCAGGCCGGCGGCGACCTCGTCGCCGAAGTGCATCGGCTTGAACTGGAACGCGACGAAGGACACCACGACAAGGAGGGCGAGCGAGCACCAGAGCGCGATCCAGACCTCGCTCCACGCGCGGTCCTCCAGCGAACCGACGAGCCACGCCTGGGCCTTGGCCACGTCCCTGATGTCGGCCGTGACGAGCAGCCAGGTCGTGATCGCCTGCATCACGGCGCTCACGGAGATGCCGATGAGGATGAGCCGGAAGCCGTCGATCCCGCGCCGCCAGGCCAGGAAGTACACCAGCAGGCCCGTGCCGAGCCCGCCCGCGAGCGCCGCCGCCGACAGGCCCACGGAGTCGACGATCGCGGCGGCGGTGCCGCCCGACACGGTCACCAGGAACACCGCGACCGCGCTGGCGCCCGAGGTGATGCCGAGAACGTCCGGGCTGGCCAGGGGATTGCGGGCGATGGACTGGGTGAGCGCCCCGGACACCCCCAGCGCGATGCCCACGACCAGTCCGGCCAGGGCACGCGGCATCCGCAGGTCCATGATCACGAACTGGTCGACCTGCTCGCCCCGCCCGAGGATCGTCGCGATCACCCGCGACAGGCTGATGGGGAAGTCCCCGACGCCGATGGACAGACAGAACACCAGGAAGGTCGCCACCGCCAGCAGCAGCGTCACGCACAGGACCCAGGGCCGCCAGAAGAACGACATACGGCCGAGCCGTACGCCCGGCAGCACCGACGGCTTCACATCTGTCACGTTCATGCTTTCCTGAACTTTCCGCGCCAGACCAGCACCGCGAAGAACGGGGCGCCGAGGAGCGCCACCAGGACACCCGCGTCCAACTCGCCCGGCCGCACGACCAGTCGGCCGACGATGTCGCAGACCAGCAGGACGACGGCCCCGAGCAGACCGGCGTAGGGCACCAGCCAGCGGTAGTCCGGCCCGGTCAGATACCGGGCCACGTGGGCGACCATGAGCCCGAGGAACGCGATGGGTCCGCAGGCGGCCGTCGCCGCGCCGGCCAGCAGGGTGATGGACGCGATGCCGACGGTCCGGCTCAGCGCGATGTTCACGCCCAGACCGCGCGCCACGTCGTCACCCAGGTTCAGCAGATTGAGGGAGGGCAGCGTGGTCAGGGCCAGCACGAGACCGGCCGCGATGAAGGCGCTGACCGGCCAGATGACGTCGAATCCGACCCCGTTCAGGGAGCCCGAGTTCCAGAACCGCAGGGCGTTCAGGGCCTGCTGGTCCGAGAGCGCGACCGCCGTGGTCATCGCCGCCAGGAACACCGTGACCCCTTGTCCGGCCAGGGCGAGCGTCAGCGGGTTGCCCGCCCCCCGGCCGATGCTCGCCAGCCCGAACACCACGACACCGGCGATGCCCGCCCCCAGGAAGGCGAACCAGACGTACTGGAAGGGGTTGCCGAACCCGAACACGGAGATCGCCACCACGACGGCGAACGAGGCTCCGGAGTTCACGCCCAGCAGGCCCGTGTCGGCGATCGGGTTGCGCGTGTAGCCCTGGATCAAGGCCCCGCCTACGCCCAGGGCGATGCCCGCCACGATGCCGAGGACCGTCCGGGGCACCCGCACGGTCCGCACGATGAGCCGGATCTCGGTGAGCCGCTGGTCGGACTCCGGTGCCGCGAACAGCCCGTGCCACACCTCGGTGGGGCTCAACGCGCGTGCGCCGACGGCCAACGACAGCACCGTGGCGATCACCAGGAGCGCCAGCAGGGTGCCCAAACCCACGACCCGCCGCCGACGGGCCTTCGACGAGCCCCTGGGCGCGGGGCGCTCAACCACAGCAGTCTGGCCCATGTCGACGTACGTTATCCCTTGTGCGGTGGGGGACTTGACCCGGACCGTCGTGCGCCGCCCGGGGCGAACCCCGGGCGGCGCACAACGGCAGGAAGTGGAACCATCCGCTCGCTAACGGGCCGCGCTGCCCTTGTCGTCGGCGAGCGTCCGGGCGTCCTCGGCGGCGGGTCCGGCGCCCCGGCCGAGGAGCGAATCGAGTATCTCGCCCACCCTGATGGCCGTGTTGGAGAGCAGGGACGATGTGATGCCGTGCGTGTGCTCGGTGCCGCCCTGGAGGTAGATGCCGCAGCGCAGGTCCGGGTCGGTCGCGATGCGGTAGTCGCGCTCGACGCGCACACGGCCCTGGTCGTCGCGGGCGCAGCGATCCGCGACCTCGCCGAGCAGGCCGGTGGGGTCGGCCTGGCTGTAGCCGGTGGCGAAGACCACGACGTCGGCGTCCAGATCGGTCTCCTCGCCGGTGACGAGGGAGGTCACGGTGGCCCGGGCGCCGGCCTCCGTCTCCTTGACGCCGGTGAGCCGGGAGATGTTGAGGAAGCGCAGGCGCTCGGTGCCGAGGACTTTCTCCTGGTAGGACTGCCGGTAGAGGTCGTCGATGAGGTCGATGTCCACCACGGAGTAGTTGGTGTTGCCGTGGTAGTCCATCAGCCGGCGCTTGACGTCCTCGGGGGCCGAGAAGTACTCGTCGACCGCCTGGGGGTCGAAGATCCGGTTGGCGAAGGCGCTGTCGTCGGCGGGGCTGTAGCCGTAGCGGGAGAAGACCGCGCAGACCTCGGCCTCGGGGAAGCGCCGGTGCAGATAGGCGACGTTCTCGGCGGCGCTCTGTCCGGCGCCCACGACGACGAACCGGGAGGGCGACGTGCCCTCCAGCTCGTCGACCTTGGCCAGCAGTTCGGAGTTGTGCCAGACCCGGTCGCCGCGCTCCACGCCCTCGGGCATGAGGGGGCGCAGCCCGGTGCCGATGACGAGGTTGCGGGCCCGGTGGACCTCGAGCCCCTCGCCCGAGCGGACGGTCACGTCGAGGTACTCCACGACGCCGTCGCGGGTCACGGGCGCGACGCCGACGACCTCGTGGCCGTAGGAGACCATGTCGTCGACCTGGGAGGCGGCCCACTCGAAGTAGTCGTGGAACTCCACGCGCAGCGGGAAGAGGTTCTTGTGGTTGATGAAGTCGATCAGCCGGCCCTTGCTCTGCAGGTAGCAGAGGAAGCTGTACTCGCTCGACGGGTTGCGCAGCGTCACCAGGTCTTTGAGGAAGGAGACCTGCATGGTGGCGTCGTCGATGAGCATCCCGCGGTGCCAGCCGAAGCGGGGCTGCTGCTCGAAGAAGTGAGCGGTCACTGCCTCCTGCCTGCCGACGCGCGCGTTGTGCTCGCGAAGCGCGATAGCCATGGCCACATTGGACGGTCCGAAGCCGATGCCAATGAGGTCGTGGACCGGTTGGGCGTCACCAGGAAGAACCTGCGACATGTCACTCCCATCGTGCGGGGCAGCCGCGTTTCAGGTGTGGAAGGAACGAAAGGCGGGCATGCCAACGGAGCGGCACGCCACGGAACTTAGGTGAGCCTAAGCTAAACCGACGAAGGTGTCGACAGGACAAAACGGACGCCCGCCGGACGGGGCTCCACAACTGGGGCATCATGGGCCCCCGTTGCGGACTAAGGTAAGCCTTGCTTTACTTACCTCGGCCAAGCCCTTGCTCTGAGGAGGAACCCCCATGCGGGTCGTCATGTTCGGTTACCAGACCTGGGGGCATCGCACCCTGCAAGCCCTCCTGGAGTCCGAGCACGACGTCGTGCTGGTCGTGACCCACCCCAAGAGCGAGCACGCCTACGAGAAAATCTGGAGCGACTCGGTCGCCGACCTCGCCGAGGAGCACGGTGTGCCCGTGCTGATCCGCAACCGCCCGGACGACGACGAGCTGTTCGACCGGCTCAAGGAGGCCGACGCGGACATCATCGTCGCCAACAACTGGCGCACGTGGATCCCCCCGCGCATCTTCGACCTCCCGCGCCACGGCACGCTGAACGTTCACGACTCGCTGCTGCCGAAGTACGCCGGATTCTCCCCGCTGATCTGGGCGCTCATCAACGGCGAGCCCGAGGTGGGCGTCACGGCGCACATGATGAACGACGAGCTCGACGCCGGTGACATCGTCCGGCAGGAGGCGGTCGCGGTCGGACCCACGGACACCGCCACCGACCTCTTCCACAAGACCGTCGATCTCATCGCCCCGGTCACCATCGGCGCGCTCGGCCTCATCGCCTCCGGGCAGACCGAGTTCACCAAGCAGGACCGCTCCCAGGCGTCCTTCTTCCACAAGCGCGCCGACGAGGACAGCCGCATCGACTGGACCTGGCCTGCGGCGGACCTGGAGCGCCTGGTCCGCGCCCAGTCCGAGCCGTACCCCAGCGCCTACACCTTCCACCGCGGCAAGCGGCTCGACATCCTGGCCGCGTTCGTGTCCGAGGGCCGCTACGGCGGCACCCCCGGCCGCATCTTCTACCGCGAGGGCGACGGTGTGGTGATCGTCGCCGGTGCCGACGCCCGCAACGGCCGCAACCAGGGCCTCGCCATCACCCGCGTACGCACCGAGGACGGCCGGGAACTGCCCGCCGCCGAGTACTTCACCTCCATGGGCGGCTACCTCACCAACCGCCCCTGACGTGTCGGCCCCGGTACAGTCCCGGGGCCGGCCGCACATCGCCGCCGCGCGGACTCCGGTCCGTGCGGCGGCGATCGCGTGTTCCCCCCTTCCCACGGGTCACGGGTCAGAGGGCGAGGCTCCTTACGCAGTCGCGCCACGCCAGGACGAGCAACACCAGCAGCGCGGCGTAGCAGACGGCGGGGACGGTGATCCATGCGTCCATGTGCCGGGTCGCCTTGACGAGCAGCAGGGCCGTGTAGGCGAGGTATATGAGGCCCACGCCCGCGTAGGCCAGGAGGATCACCGCGCGCTGCGGGGTCGTGGCGGTGTGGAGGTTGGAGGCTCGTTCACTCGCCGCGACACCGATGACGTCACGGTCCAGCGTGCTGCCGGGCGGTTCGACCGCGTCGAGGAGGGTCCGTTCGAGGACGAGGATGGAACGGGCCCGGACGGCGGCGAGATTGACCAGGTGGGCCTGGAAGGCGGCGACGCAGAAGAGCGGGGACGGCAGGAGGCAGATGATCCACCCCAGGAGATCGAGTTTGTCGTAGAACGCGATGGTGCCGATGAGGTAGGTGACGGCGGCGGCGACGGTGGCGAGGCTCACGGTGAGAGCGGTGGAGCGGTCGGAGCGGTCCGACTGGTAGATGGCGGTGAGAACGTGCAGACGGTCGGACAACTCCACTCCTTGGCTGACCGGCTGGGCGCCGTGGCGTCGGTGGGTGCGTTCACTCCTGGCCGGACGGGTCGTCCAGCACGTCGATGAGGGCCCTGATCGCGGGCGCGCGGTCCGGGTCCGCCCGCGCCGCCCAACGGGCCAGGTTCACGGCCCGCGCGCGTCGCTGGATCGGCGTGGCCACGGCGGCACCGGCCCGCATCCCCCGCAGGGCCTGCTCGTTCTCCCCTCGCTCCAGATCCAGGACCGCCCGCAGCACGAAGCCGGCGCCCGGCTCGTCCAGGGCGGCCGGGTTGGCGTCGGTGAGCAGCCTCAGCCGCGTCGTATCCGCCCGCTCCAGCGCCTCCAGGGCA
Organism: Streptomyces sp. CRCS-T-1; assembly: GCF_024442335.1. Classification (NCBI taxonomy): domain Bacteria; kingdom Bacillati; phylum Actinomycetota; class Actinomycetes; order Kitasatosporales; family Streptomycetaceae; genus Streptomyces; species Streptomyces sp. CRCS-T-1. The sequence continues at coordinate 793,111 of NZ_CP101651.1, forward strand.
TGGTCCGCGGCGGTCGCCGCATGGGTGACGAGCCTGGCCACCGTCTCCATGGGCACCGTCCTGGCCAGCGCGACCACCGCCGCGTGTTCTCCCGCGGCCGGGGCGCTCGAGGCGGCGAGGACCTCGGCCGCCGCGTCGGCGCACAGTTCCTCGCGGTGCGTTTCGAGGTAGGCGAGCCACTGCTCCCGGGTGGGCTGGTCCATCCAGGCGCGTACGAGTTCCTCGACGGCGTACCGCTCGCGGCGTTCGGCGAGTACGGCTTCGAGGCCGCGGCGTTCGACGGCGGACAGGAGCTGCCGGAGCTGCGTCAGGCTGTCGTCGTCCGGGCGCAGCATGATGTGCAGGTCCACCCCTGCGGCGAGGGTGGAGCCGGTGACCGCATCGGCCCGGGCGCGCAGCACGGCTTCCGCGTCGGGCCAGTTCCCGGCGGCCCGCCACGAGCGGATCAGTTCGAGGTCGGCCTCGGGGACCGGGCTCACCGCCCACTCGGGCAGTCCCGACGGTGGAGGATCCAGCGACAGCGCGACGGCGCGGATCCGCTGCCGGACCCGGCGGGTCAGATACGCGGGGGAGCGCGCGTCATCGCCCTGGGCGGCGTTCGCGGCCCGGACCAGGGCGTCGGCGGCCGCGGGCCCGTCGCCCCGGCTCGCGTACCAGTCGGCCGCGCCCGCCCGGACTTCCGCGCGTCCGTGGCCCTCGGGGAGGGCGTCCGCCGAGGCCTCCCAGGCGGCGGACGCCTCGGCAGGCGAGCGGATCGTGAGCAGGTCGGCCAAGGCCCAGGTGGACACGGCCAGTTCCGGAGTGAACGCCGCCGGGTCGTCGCCCGCGAGGTCGCGAAGAAGCTCCACGCCCTCCTGGCCGGCCGCCAGCGCTCCCTCGAAGTCCTGGGTGAGGTAGAGGGCCGAGGCGAGGGCGTTCAGGGTGCCGGCCAGGTCGGAGGTGAAGGCGGGTTCGGCCAGCACCAGTGCGCGCAGCAGGTCCGCCGCCTCCCGGACCGCCTCCAGCGCCCCGCGTCGGTCCCGCAGGGCCAGCCGGGCGGAGGAGACGTTGTTCAGCGCCTTGCACAGGTCCGGCACGACGGCCGTCGGGTGGGCCGCCATCGACGCGCGATACAGAAGCACCGCTTCCTCCGCCGAGTCGAGCGCCCCCTGGTGGTCCTCGGTGTCCGACCGGACAGCGGACAGGTTGTTCAACGCCCTGGCCAGATCGGCGGTGAACGCGTCGCCTCTCTCCGTCACGGCCTCCCGGTACAGACCGACCGCCTCCTGAGCCGCGGACAGGGCATCGGGGAGGTTCTCCGACTCGTAGCGGCACCGGGCCAGGTTGTTCACCGCCATGGCGAGGTCGGGGAGGAATCCCTCGCGGTCGGCCGTGGCGAGTGCGCGGTAGAGGGCGACGCTCGCCTCGGCGGCCTCCGACGCCCGTTCGTGGTCACCGGTCTCGGTCAGCTTCACGGACCGGTTGTTGAGCGCACCGGCGAGCTGGGGATTCCAGGCGTCCCCGTTGATACCGGCCAGCTCGCGGAAGAGACCGACCGCCTCCTCGTCGAGGAGCAGGGCACGCTCGCGACCGCCCACGTCACCGACCAGAACCGAGAGGTTGTTCACCGCGGCGGCCAGATCCGGCAGCACGGCCGCCCTGTTGACCGCCGCCAGACGGCGGTACAGCGCGAGAGCCTCCTCTCCCGCCTTGGCCGCCCCGGGGCGATCGCCCACCAGCCAGAGGCGGTGGGCGAGGTTGTTGAGCGAGATCGCCAGTTCTCGGGTGAAGGCGGCGGGTTCGGCCGATGCCAGCCGGCGTCGCAGGGCCACCGCTTCCCGGGCGACGGCGAGCGCACCGGTCCGATCGCCCGCGTCCGAGCGCCGGAGGGACAGCGTGTTCAGCGCCCGGGCCGTTTCGGCGGCGTACGCGCCGCCTTTTGTGTCCGACGCGTGCCGGCACAGCCGGGCGGCCTCCTCCGCCGCCTCCAGCGCACCACCGACGTCTCCGTCGGCCGCGCGGCCGGCGGACAGGTTGCCGAGCGCCCCGGCGAGGTCGAGGACGTACACGTCCTGGTCCTCGTCGAACAGGCCCCGGTACAGGTCCACCGCCTCGCCGGCCGCCGCCACCGCACCCCGGCGGTCGCCGGTCTCGGCACGCCGGTTGCCCAGTGTGTTCAGCGACATCGCCAGGTCGGCGGCGAACACGTCCGTGTCGTCCGCGGCCAGGGCGCGGTACAGCGCGGTGGATTCCTCGGCGTCGGACAGGGCAGCTGGGAAATCGCCTGTGCGGGAGCGGCACACCGACAGGTTGTTCAGGGACGCCGCCAACTCCTCGGTGAAGACCGCGCGGTTGACGACCACGAGGTGCCGGTACAGGGCGGTGGACTCGAAGGCCGCCTCCAGTGCGGCGTCGTCGTCACCGGCGCCGGAACGGTGGCCGCTCACATTGTTCAACGCGTGCGCCAGGTCGGCGGCGGTGTCGTCGGTCTCTCCGGACAGCAGCCGGCGCCGCAGGGCGACCGCCTCCTCCCCCGCGGCGCGTGCTCCCTCCCGGTCCTCCATCGCCGACCGGCAATGGGAGAGGTTGCCGAGGGACACGGCCAGATCGGACACGTACGCGTCGCGCAGGTCGTTCGAGGAGGCAGCGCGCACGAGGTCCCGGTGGATCCGCACGGCCTCGTCGGCGGCGGACAGCGCACCGGCCCGGTCGTCGGTCGCGGCCCTGCTGGTCGCCAGGGTGTTCAGCGACCTCGCCAGGGACTCCTGGTGTTCCGGTCCCGGTTCGGCCACGAGCCTCCGCTGCAACCGCACGGCACTCTCGGCCGCGTCCACGGCACCGTACCGATCGCCCGTGGCACCCCGGTGGGTCGCCAGGTCGTTGAACGCGCCCGCGAGGTTGGGGAGATGGAGGCCGGGGTCAGAGAGAGCGAGGTCGCTGTAGAGGGGGACGGCCTCCTCGATCGCCTCCAGCGCACCCGACCGGTCCCCGGCGTCGTCACGGCGTCTGCTCGCCAGGAACAGCAGTTCACCCAGCTCGTCCGGCTCCGCGCCGCCGGCCCGGCCCTCCTCCAGCCTGCGTTCGTCGACGATCAGGGCGAGGCGCCACAGGCTGGCGGCCCCGAACGGAAGGGCCGCTGAGATGTCGTCCAGAGGGAGAGGGGTGTCGGAGGCGGCGGCTAGTTCTTCGAGGACGTTCCGCGCGGCGCCTCCCAGCGCGGCGGCCACGGCGGCGGCCAGTGGCCAGCGCCCCGGCTCGGACCGCAGGAGCGCCTCGATGTGGGCGGCGGCGGCCGGTTCGTCGTTGCGTCCGGCGCGGGTCAGCACGGTGAGGGCGCCGCGCAGCCCCTCTCCCAGGTCGTTCTCGTCGAGCAGGGTGCCGATGTGGAGGCAGCGCTCCAGGAGGTCCGGACGGTGTTCGAGGGTGGTCAGCAGATGGTGGTCGCCCACGGGATCGGGCCGGATCGCGACGTACTCCCCCGGCCCGGGGTCCATGCAGGTGACGAGGGTGTCGGCGATCTGCTCCCGGAGGTCGTGGGCCTCGGCGAGCCGGGCCACGGCCGTGAGGGCTTCGGCGGCCCGGTGCGGGGCGGGGGTGAGAAGGGTCAGGCATGCCGCGGCCTCGGCGATGAGGCCGGTGTACCGCAGGGGCGTACCGGTGCGGTGCTCGAAGGTGGTGTTCCAGTAGCGGCGTTCGTGGCGCAGTACCTCGTCGTACAGGGCGGCGGAGGTGACCGGGAGCGGATCCCTGCCGCGGGCCGCGAGCCAGCCGAGCAGCACCAGGTCCAGACTGGTCCAGCGGGTCCCTGGGTCCGGGTCCGGCAGACGGGGCGGGCTGTCGTGGGGGCCTTGGCGGACCGCGGCGCACGTCCGCAGGAAGAGATCCTCGGGCCGGGGGTGGGCGTCCGGCAGTTCGATGTGCTCCAGCCGGTGGGGGTGGGCGTCGGACTCGAGCGCGTCGGTGATCCGGGTCAGCCACTCCCCTTCGCGTTCCCTCGCGGTGAGCACGACGACGGCCGGGCGGGGTCGGCGCGCCACCACGCGCAGCAGGTCGATCGTGGAGCCTGCCCGGGCGTCGGCGTAGTCGACGAGGACGAGCAGGGGTGCGGTGACCTCGGCCAGCCACTCCCACGACCGGTCGGTCCCGGCCCGCTCCCGCAGGACGCCCGTGTACCAGCCGGCTCGGGCCATCCGGTCGACCAGTTCCAGACCGAGCCGGGTCTTCCCGGAGCCGCCGCGGCCGGTGATGACGGCGAGCGTGGTGTGCGGTGCGCGGGCACCGTCCTCGCACAGCGCCGACAGCACGGTCAGTTCGTCCCGGCTCTGGAAGGGCGTGACCTGGAACTCGGCCCTCAGCAGGCGCAGTGCCGACTCGGCCGTGCCCGGTTCGCGGTAGGGGTCGCGCAGCGGCAGCACCGCGGGCAACTCAGCGGGGGTGTAGGGGGTCACGTCCGGGTCCGCCGGCACACCGACCCGCCAGCGGTACGCGGTCGAGGTGAGCTGGGCGTGTCCCGTCGCGGCGGCGGTGGCGAGGTCGGTGTCCGTCCCGGGTCCGGCCACGCCCAGGGGGTGGGAGATCCCGTTCGGGTCCAGCACCAGCATGCCGCGCGGCGGGCCGTCCAGTCCGGCCTGTACCTCGTCAGGCAACTCCAGCGGAGGATCGGGCCATACGCCGTCGTTCGGCAGGCCGGCGGGCCAGGTGCGGGTCAGGGCGACCGCGACCAGGGCGTGTCCGGGCCGGCCCGGTTCGGCCGCGTCCAGGACCACGACCGCCGTGCGCAGCCCCGCGTGCCGGAAGGCACCGGCGAGCAGGACGGCGAGGTCGAGACAGGTGCCGTTGCGGGGCGCCACGAGCATCTCGGCCGGGGGTCTGATCCACTGGCCGTCCGGCCCGCTGTCGAGCGGCTCGTGGGCGTAGCCGATCCCGGCCTGCCGCAGCCGGTCCCAGACGACCCGCACCCGTTGCAGGACCGGGGCGTCCGAGGGCCCGGGGATCCGCGCGTGCATGCGTACGGCGTGGGGCACGACGTAGCGGGCCAGGTCGGCGGGGGCCGCGTCGGCCGACCAGGGCGGCCACGCGGTCCGGTCGTCACTCGAGGCCGGTGTCATCGAGCACCTGCACCGTCTGTACGGCGGTCGCGTCGGTCAGATCCCGGGCGACGACCCTCATCTTCACCAGGCCGGGCGGCAGTCCGGGCAGCCGGCCGAGGAAGGCGCACCGACCGGCGTCCCACTCAAGCCGGACGTCGACGCGGGGCCAGGGCGGCCGGCCGTCCTCCGTCACCGGTTCCGCTCCGGCCCACACCGTGGCCCGTGCGGCGTCGACCCGTTCTCCGGCGAGGGTCAGGGGGGTGACGGCGAGGGTGATCGGCCGGTCGCGCAGGTGGAGTTCGTCCAGGTCCATGCCGAGGGTGACCGGGCTGTCCTGCCGGGCCCGGTACGCGGAGAGAGCCGCGTCGCTGCGGAAGGCGTCGAGCAGGTCCGCGGTCTCCCCCAGGTCCGCGATGGGGCCGTGCCGTCGGTGTACGTGCAGGTGGGTACGGGGGTAGTTGTCCATCTCCACGGGCAGCCCGCAGTACGCGGGGACGGTGCCGTCGCCGAGCCCCGCGCTCCAGCCGCCGAGCCCGGGGCCCGGCGGGACGTCCTTGGTGACGGTCACCTCGCTGCCGTCCCAGGAGCAGGAGCGCAGGGTGGCGTGGCCGAATCCGATGCGGGGCATGACCGCCGGCGGGACGAGGAGGTTCTGCCAGCCCTGTTCGATCTCCCGGTGCATGGTGTGGGCCCGTTCGGCGGGCTCGCGCAGCCAGGGCACGGGCAGTTGGTGCGGCCGGAGCAGGCGCGGCGGATGCGGAGGACCGTCGCCACCGGAGGGGCGCGGGGCGTCGGGGGCGCTTCGGTCGTCGACGGCGGGGTAGCGCGGCAGCAGGTCCGCGAGTCCCTGCCAGCCGCGCACGACCTCGACGGGCCGTGTGATGCGGAAGGGGCCGACGGGCAGTCCGTGCGCCATCACCTCCAGGGCCTTGGGTGCGCCCCTGTGGGGAGTGCCGAGGGTGATGATGCCGCGGCACCAGCGGGCACCGCCGAGTACGGCGGCCCAATAGCGGGCCACCAGGCCGCCCATGGAGTGGGCGACGATGACGACTCGGGCCTCGCGGTCCGCCTCGTCCGGCCAGAGGTGCTCCAGCCGAGGCAGCAGTTGGGCGTCCAGTGTCCGCGCGGCATCGGCGACTCCGAGGCGGAAGTCGTAGCCGACGGCGACGACGCCGGCGTCGAGGTCGGGTTCCGGCGCGGTCCCGTCGTCGACGACGGCCCCGGCTCGCTTCCCCAGCCGGGCGAGGAGCCGGTCGTAGCCGGGAACCACGGTCCACAGCCCGAACGCCCTGGTGGCCCGGACGAGTCCCGCGGGGGCGAGCCTCGGGTACCTGTCGACACTCAGCCGCTCCGGGTCCCGCAGCAGATCGAGGTCCTTCCGGAGGGTGCCCCAGACCGACTCCCCGCTCGGGCGCCCGCGTCGGCCGGGGACGGCGAGGACCGTTCCCCCCAGTCCCGGCAGGACGACGACCAAGTGATCGCGAACCCCCAACGCGCTCCCCCTCGCCACGAGCCACTGCCACTGCCACTGCCACCCATGCCTGTACGAATGGTAAGCGGGCCGCCACCCACCGTGCCGCCCTCTTGCGGCTGCGGGGTGACGTCAGTTGGGGTTCGCGGAGGGGCCGATGCCTTGCATCTCCTGGACGGTGCCGCCGAGTTTGGCGCGCAGGTGCTCGTACATGCCGGGTTTGGCGCTGACCACCCAGCGCATGCCGACGAGGTACTTGCCGCCGTACACGCGGGCCGAGTCCAGCCAGGTCTCCTTGAGTTTCTCCTCGGGGAAGGTGGTGATGAGGAAGTCGCCCTTCTCGGTGTGGCACACGCCCTCGCGCAGCTCGTCCGCCTCGGTGCGGATCTTCGCCTTGCAGCCGGCCAGCCCGGCGATGACCTCGACCTTCGCCGGGGCGACGACACCGGCGGCGGGAGCGGCCGCCCCGGTGGGCGTCGCCGCCTTGTCGCTGCCGGCCGGCTCCTTGTCGTCGCCGCCGCCGCAGGCGCTGACCAGGGGGAGCACGACCAGGGCGCCCACCGCCGCGGCGGCGCGCAGCCGGTGGGCGGGGGACGGGGTCCGGCGATTGTTCGGTGCGTGCGGTTGCTGCTGGGACACGTCGCCTCTCCGGATGCGCGCTGTTCTGCCCTGGTGGGCAGGAGGGAGTACTCGAAGAGGGGGTACGGATGCGCGCCCGGGGGCGTTCACACGCAGACCGTGCGCTCCGTCTCGCCGAACTGGGTGCGGTACAGCTCCGCGTAGCGTTCGCCCGCCGCCAGCAGTTCCTCGTGGGTGCCCCGTTCCACGATCCGGCCTGCCTCGACGACCAGGATCTGGTCCGCCGAGCGGACGGTGGACAGCCGGTGGGCGATCACGACCGCCGTCCGGCCGTCGAGGGCTTCGGTGAGTGCCTCCTGGACGGCGGCCTCGGAGGTGTTGTCGAGGTGGGCGGTGGCCTCGTCGAGGATGACGACGCGCTGGCGGGCCAGCAGCAGCCGGGCGATGGTCATGCGCTGGCGTTCGCCGCCGGAGAGCCGGTAGCCGCGTTCGCCGACCACGGTGTCGAGGCCGTCGGGCAGGGACCGTACGAGGTCGTCGAGGCGGGCCCGGCGCAGGGCGTCCCACACCTCCTCCTCCGTCGCCGCGGGGCGGGCCAGCAGGAGGTTGGCGCGGACGGTGTCGTGGAAGAGGTGCCCGTCCTGGGTGACCATGCCGAGGGTCTCCCGCAGGGCCCGGGCGCTCAGATCGCGGACGTCGACGCCGCCGACGCGTACGGCGCCCTCGTCGGCGTCGTACAGGCGGGGCAGCAGCTGAGCGACGGTCGACTTGCCGGCGCCGGAGGATCCGACGAGCGCCACGGTCTGGCCCGGTTCGGCGCGGAAGGAGATGCCGTGCAGGACCTCGTCGCCGCCGCGTCGGTCCAGGGTCGCGACCTCCTCCAGGGAGGCGAGGGAGACCTTGTCGGCGGCGGGGTAGCCGAAGCGGACCTGCTCGAACTCGACCGCCACGGGCCCCTCGGGCACCCCGCGCGCGTCCGGCTTCTCCTCGATGAGCGGCCGCAGGTCGAGCACTTCGAAGACCCGCTCGAAGCTGACCAGCGCGCTCATCACCTCGACGCGGGCCCCGGCCAGCGCGGTCAGCGGCGCGTACAGCCGGGTCAGGAGCAGCGCCAGCGAGACGACCGCGCCCGGTTCCAGGGCGCCGCGCAGGGCGAACCAGCCGCCGAGGCCGTAGACGAGGGCCAGGGCGAGGGCGGAGACCAGGGTGAGGGCGGTGATGAAGGCGGCCTGGGCGGTGGCCGTGCGGACGCCGATGTCCGCGACACGGCGGGCGCGTTCGGCGAACTCCTCCGACTCCTCCTCGGGCCTGCCGAAGAGCTTGACCAGGGTGGCGCCGGGCGCGGAGAAGCGCTCGGTCATACGCGTGCCCATCGCCGCGTTCAGTGTCGCCGCCTCCCGCTGCATCCGCGCCATACGGCTGCCCATGCGCCGGGCCGGGAGCACGAACACCGGCAGCAGCACCAGCGCCAGCAGGGTGATCCGCCAGGACAGGGTCAGCATCACGGCGAGGGTGAGCACGAGCGTGACGAGGTTGCCGACCACGCCCGACAGGGTGTTGCTGAAGGCGCGCTGGGCGCCGATGACGTCGTTGTTGAGCCGGGAGACGAGGGCGCCCGTACGAGTGCGTGTGAAGAACGCCACCGGCATCCGCTGCACATGGTCGAAGACGGCGGTGCGCAGATCGAGGATGAGGTGCTCGCCGAGCCTCGCCGACAGCCTCCGGCCGAGGATGCCCAGCGCCGCCTCCGCCACCGCGATCAGCGCGATGAGCAGCGCCAGGCGTACGACGGTGCCCTCGTCGCCGGACGAGACGATCACGTCCACGACCCTCCCGGCCAGGACGGGGGTCGCCACGGCGAGCAGGGCGCTCCCCACGCCGAGCAGGACGAAGAGGGCGATGCGGCGCCGGTGCGGGCGGGCGAACGCGCCGATGCGGCGCAGGGTCGCCAGGGCGAAGGGGCGGCGTTCCTGTTCAGCGGTCAGGACGCTGTGCAGCTGTGTCCACGCTGTGGTCTCCATGCTCATGGCACGAAACGTAGAACCTCAAGTTTTGTTGAGGTCAAGGCGCTCGCGCATCGCCCCCGACATCCCGCACAATCAGCCCGATCCCCCTCTTCCCGTCCCCCGCACGCTCCCCGCGCGAAGGCCCCTATGACGATCTCCTCCGAGCCGCTCCCCGCACGCAATCCGCAGTCCCCGCTTCCGCAACCCGCCGTTGGCACGGCATGGGAAGCCTCTGCTGATGTGACAGCGGTACAACTCCCCGACATCCGCCCGGGACGACTCCCCCGTCGCGTCCCGGTCCGCCGCCTGCGTCAGATCCTGTGTCTGCTGCCGCTCCTGCTCGTCACCGTGGTCGCGGTGCGGCACCGGTCGGTGCTGGCCGAGGGCTTCGCGCATCTGGGCACCGCCGAGTGGCCGTGGCTGCTGGCCGCGGTCGGCGCGACCTGTCTGACCTGGGTCGCCGCCTCCTGCACCCGACAGGGCGCGGTCGTCGAACCGCTGCCCAAACGGCGCCTGCTCGCGACCCAGTTCGCCGCGGGCGCGGCCAACCATCTGCTGCCGACCGGGCTCGGCGCGAGCGCGGTCAATCTGCGGTTCATGACGGTGTGCGGTCTGCCGCTCGCCCGCTCCTCGGCCGCCCTGGCGCTGTATCTGCTGGCGGAGAGCATCGGCCGGGTGGCCCTGCTGGGCGCCCTGTTCCTCGCGTTCCCCGACGCGCTGCGGCTGAGCACCCTGGTTCCGGAGACGGCGTTCGGCCCGCTGCTCGCGGGCGCCGCGGTGGTGCTCGTGATCGCGGCGGCCGTGGTCGCCCTCGTCGGGCGGGTGCGCTCGACGCTGGTCTCCTTCCTGCGTACGGCACTCGGCGAGGCGCGCTCGGTGCACACCCGTCCGGCCCGGGCCCTGGCCCTGTGGGGCGGGTCCTTCGCCTTCCCGGCGCTGCAGGCCTCGGTGCTGGTGCTGGTGGGGCAGTCGCTCGGTCTTGACGTGCCGGCCGCGCACATGGCGGTGGCCTATCTGGCGGCCACGGTCGCCGTCGCCCTGGTGCCCACCCCGGGCGGGATCGGCTCGGTGGAGGCGGCGCTGGTCGTGGCGCTGGTGGCGGCGGGCGGCCCGGCCGCGGTGGCCACGGCCGTGGTCCTGGCCTTCCGGGTCATCACCGTCTGGCTGCCGCTGCTGCCGGGCGCGGTGACGCTGGGGGCGCTGGTGCGGCTGAAGGTGATCTGACCCGGGTAGCGTGCCGATTCCGTCACGCAGAAGGGACTTCACCATGCCGGTGCGGATCGAGCGTCAGGGACATGTGAGCACGGTCGTCCTCTCCCGTCCGGAGGCGCGCAACGCCGTGGACGGCCCGACCGCCGTCGAACTCGCCGCCGCGTTCCGGGAGTTCGAGGCCGACGAGGAAGCGCGGGTGGCGGTGCTCTGGGGCGAGGGCGGCACGTTCTGCGCGGGCGCCGACCTCAAGGCGCTGGGCACCGACCGCGGCAACCGGGCCGAGCCGGACGGCGACGGCCCGATGGGGCCGACCCGGATGCGGCTGTCCAAGCCGGTGATCGCCGCGGTCGCCGGGCATGCCGTGGCCGGAGGACTGGAACTGGCCCTCTGGTGCGATCTGCGGGTCGCCGAGGAGGACGCCGTGTTCGGTGTGTTCTGCCGCCGCTGGGGCGTGCCGCTGATCGACGGTGGCACCGTACGGCTCCCCCGGCTGATCGGCACCGGCCGCGCCCTGGACCTGATCCTCACGGGACGGGCCGTCCCGGCCGCCGAGGCCCACGACATCGGACTCGTCAACCGTGTCGTCCCGGCCGGCCGCGCCCGCGCCGAGGCCGAGGAACTGGCCGCCGTGATCGCCGGGTTCCCGCAGGCGTGCCTGCGCGCCGACCGCGCCTCCGTCCTCGACCAGGAGGGCCTGGACGAGCCGTCCGCGCTGCGCGCCGAGTTCGGGCACGGCGCCGGGGTGCTGGCCGAGAGCGTCGAGGGAGCCGCCCGCTTCGCCTCCGGCGCGGGCCGGCACGGGTCCTTCACAGACTTGTGAACGAGGTGGCCGCGAGCCAGGCGGATCCGGCGCGCGCGACGGCGCGTCATGTGCAGTAACTCACCACCCGCTCACCCCCGTCTCCGGTACGAAACCCCTTACGGGATGCGGCAGGATGAACGATTGCGCCGACCCCGGGTCAGGGTGGTCCGGCGCGATCGGACATCCCCGAAAACGAGCAGGTGACTACGTGACGAGACTTCACATCCGGCCGTCGACGACGGCGTTCGCCGCGGTTCTCGCCCCCGGAGGTGGCCGGTGAACCGGGCCCTCACGGTGGACGACCTGGTCTTCGCGGGCATCGCCCTGGCCTCGGGCCTGCTGGCGGCCTTCGCGCTGCGCATCCTGCTGCGCTGGCTGGGCGGGCACGCCGACCGCACCCGCTGGAGCGGGGACGACGTCATCGTGCACGCGCTGCGGGCCGTGGTGCCGTGGGCCGCGGTCGTGGGCGGCGTGGCGGGCGCGGCGGCGGTGCTGCCGCTGACCCGGACGGTGCAGCACCACACCAACCAGGTGCTGACGGTGCTGCTCATCTTCGTGGCGACGGTGTCGGCGGCCCGGGTGGTGGCCGGACTGGTGCGCACCCTCACCCAGTCCCGTTCCGGTGTCGCCGGATCGGCCACGATCTTCGTCAACATCACCCGGATCCTGGTCCTCGCGATCGGCTTCCTGGTGGTGCTCCAGACCCTGGGCATCTCCATAGCCCCGATGCTCACGGCCCTGGGCGTCGGCGGTCTGGCGGTCGCGCTGGCGCTGCAGGACACGCTCGCCAACCTCTTCGCGGGCATCCACATCCTCGCCTCCAAGACCGTCCAGCCCGGTGACTACATCAAGCTGAGCAGCGGCGAGGAGGGCTACGTCGAGGACATCAACTGGCGGCAGACGACGATCCGCAACCTGTCCAACAACCTCATCGTGCTCCCCAACGGCCAGCTCGCGCAGGCGAACATGACCAACTTCATGCGCCCCGAGGAGCAGCTGACGATCCTGGTGCAGGTCGGGGTGGCCTACGACAGCGATCTGGACCACGTGGAGCGCGTGACCAACGAGGTCATCGGCGAGACGATGCGGGAGGTCGACGGCGCCGTCCCGGACCACGAGCCGATCATCCGGTTCCACACCTTCGGCGACTCCCGCATCGGTTTCACCGTGATCCTGGGGGTCGGCGAGTTCAGCGACCAGTACCGGATCAAGCACGAGTTCATCAAGCGCCTGCACAAGCGCTACCGCGCGGAGGGCATCCGCATCCCCGCCCCGGCCCGCACGGTGGCGCTCCAGCAGGGCGCGGCCGTCATCCCGCAGCAGCGGACCGGCGAGTTCGAGCCGGGCGACATGACGATCGCCCGGCTCGACTGAAGCCGCCTCTCCGAGGCGTTACAGCGTCGCGGAGTTGTCGTGGTGGTGGCTGTCCCTCCGGCTGCGCGGTGCCGCGAGGGACGGCTGCACGGGCGTCACGGTCCAGTCCGGGTGACCCGGCATCCGGGGCGTCTTCGTCCCGTACAGCCAGTCGCGCAGGAAGCCGGTGAGGTCCTGTCCGGAGACCTCGGAGGCGACCGCGATGTAGTCCTCCGTGGACGCCGTGGCGTCGCGGTACCGCTCCAGGAACGCGTGCTCGACGGCGCTGAAGGCCGCCTCGCCGATCTGCTGCCGCAGCGCGTACAGGACGAGCACGCCGCCGAGGTAGCGCTGGCTGTCGAAGAGGTTGACCGCGTTCGGGGCGGCGACCGGCCCCGAGGTGTGGCGCCACTGGTCGCCGAGGGCGTAGGTGTCCTTCATCCGGGCTTCCATGGTGGTCATGCCCTTGGAGTCGGGCCAGCCGCGCTCGTAGCGGTACAGCAGCCCGTAGAAGTCGGCGTGGCCCTCGTTCAGCCACAGGTCGGCCCAGGTGGCGGGGCTGACACTGTTGCCGAAGTAGGAGTGGACCAGCTCGTGCATCATGTGCGAGCCGATCTTGCTCTCCTCCTGGAGGAGGTAGTTCGGCTTGTAGATCGTGAGGGTCTGCGTCTCCAGGCCCGTGAAGTCGAAGGCCTGGGGGTCGTCCGAGTTGCACGGCAGCAGGCCGTACGTCTCGAAGGGGTACGCCCCGAGCCGCTGCTCGACCCACTGCACCAGGGCCGGGGTGAGCGCCAGCGCGGGTTCCAGGGCGGCGGCGCGGGCGGTGGGGACGACGTCCCGCAGCGGCAGGCCGTGCGGGCCCTGCCGGTCCTTGATCACATAGTCGCCGACGGTGATCTGCACCACCTCGGTGGCGATGGGCGAGCGGGAGCGGTACGTGTACGCCGTCCGGTCGCCGTCCAGCTGCTCGGTGCGCACGAGCCGGCCGCTCGCGACGCCCCGCAGTCCCCCGGGCACGGTCAGGCGGAAGGTGAAGTCGGCCTTGTCCGAGGGGTGGTCGTTGCAGGGGAAGACGGTGTGCGCGGAATTCGGCTGGCAGCACACGGCGAAGCCGTCCGGGGTGGCGACCCAGCCGGTGTGCGGCAGCGTGCGGCGCGGGTCGGCGGTGTAGTCGACGCACACGGTGACCCGGGCTTTCGCCGGGAGCGTACGCGCGGGGGTGATCCGCAGCTTTTCGGCCACCTGCTCGAAGGCGGCGGGGCGGCCGCCCACGCGGACGGAGCGTATGTCCAGGCCGAGCACGTCGAGGGAGAGGCGGCTCAGCGGCTGGGTGGTGCGGATCCTCAGGGTCGCGGTGGCCTCGACGAGCCGGGTCGTGGCGTCGTAGGCGAAGTCGAGGTGGTAGGCGGAGACGCGGTAGCCGTCGTTGCCGAGGTCGGGGTAGACGGGGTCACCGAGGGTCTCCGGGCCCGGGGAGGGGTCGGTGCGGGGGGTCGCCTGGGCCGGGATCCCCGTGGTCAGAGCCGCCGCCGTGCCGATCAGGGCGGCCGCCGGGGCCGTCACTCTGGTGCGATATCTCATGGTCCGCTTTCGCTCGGACGGCCGGGTGGTCAGGTCCGGCCGTGTCAGGGAGTGAGTGATCTCTCTCCTTGACAAAGGAGCGGGCCGATCGGTTGCCCGAAACTGGCGGCGGACCCCTGTCGATGATCGATCGCTCACGAGATATCTTGATGTCGAGCAATGTTGCAGACGTGGAGCGGAGCACCCGGTGACTGACTCGACCATCATCTATACGCACACTGACGAGGCCCCCGCCCTGGCGACGTATTCCTTCCTGCCGGTGGTCCGGGCGTACGCCGCGCAGGCGGGTGTCGCCGTGGAGACCCGCGACATCTCGCTGGCCGGGCGCATCATCGCCGTGTTCCCGGAGTACCTCACCGAGGACCAGCGCATCCCGGACGCCCTCGCGGAGCTCGGCGAGCTGGCCAAGACGCCCGCCGCCAACATCATCAAGCTGCCGAACATCTCGGCGTCCATCCCGCAGCTCAAGGCCGCGATCGCCGAGCTGCAGGGCCAGGGCTACGCGCTGCCGGACTACCCGGACGACCCGAAGACCGACGAGGAGCGCGAGATCGGCGCCCGCTACGACAAGGTCAAGGGCTCCGCCGTGAACCCGGTCCTGCGTGAGGGCAACTCCGACCGGCGCGCCCCCGCCTCGGTGAAGAACTACGCCAAGTCGCACCCGCACCGCATGGGCGCCTGGACCTCCGAGTCCAAGACGAACGTGGCGACGATGGGCCAGAACGACTTCCGCTCCACCGAGAAGTCCGTGGTGATCGCCGAGGACGGCGCGCTGCGCATCGAGCTCGTCGGCGACGACGGCTCCACCACCGTGCTGCGCGAGTCCGTACCGGTGCTCGCCGGTGAGGTCGTCGACGCCTCCGTGATGCGGGTCGCCGCGCTGCGCGAGTTCCTGACCGCGCAGGTCGCCGAGGCCAAGGCCCAGGGCGTGCTGTTCTCGGTGCACCTGAAGGCCACGATGATGAAGGTCTCCGACCCGATCGTCTTCGGCCACGTGGTGCGCGCCTTCTTCCCGAAGACCTTCGCCCAGTACGGCGACAAGCTCGCCGCGGCCGGTCTGACCCCGAACGACGGTCTGGGCGGCATCTACAAGGGCCTGGAGGGCCTGCCCGAGGGCGCCGAGATCAAGGCCTCCTTCGACGCCGAGCTCGCCGAGGGCCCGGAGCTGGCCATGGTCGACTCCGACAAGGGCATCTCGAACCTGCACGTCCCCTCGGACGTCATCGTCGACGCCTCCATGCCGGCCATGATCCGCACGTCCGGCCACATGTGGGGCCCTGACGGCGAGGAGGCCGACACCCTCGCGGTCCTGCCGGACTCCTCCTACGCGGGCGTCTACCAGGCCGTGCTCGAGGACTGCCGCGCCAACGGCGCCTACGACCCCTCCACCATGGGCTCGGTGCCGAACGTCGGTCTGATGGCGCAGAAGGCCGAGGAGTACGGCAGCCACGACAAGACCTTCGAGGTCCCGGTCACGGGCACGGTCCGCCTGGTCGACCAGAACGGCACCGCGCTCATCGAGCAGACCGTCTCGGCCGGCGACATCTTCCGCGCCTGCCAGACCAAGGACGCGCCGATCAAGGACTGGGTGAAGCTGGCCGTCACGCGCGCCCGCGCCACCGGTGACCCGGCGGTGTTCTGGCTGGACGAGACCCGTGCGCACGACGCCAACCTGATCGCCAAGGTCAACGCCTACCTCGCGGAGCACGACACCGAGGGCCTGGACATCCGGATCCTCTCCCCCGTCGAGGCGACGAAGCTGTCGGTGGAGCGCATCCGCCGCGGCGAGAACACCATCTCGGTGACGGGCAACGTCCTGCGCGACTACCTCACCGACCTGTTCCCGATCCTGGAGCTGGGCACCAGCGCCAAGATGCTGTCGGTCGTCCCGCTGATGGCGGGCGGCGGTCTCTTCGAGACGGGCGCCGGCGGCTCCGCCCCGAAGCACGTCCAGCAGCTGGTCCGGGAGAACTACCTGCGCTGGGACAGCCTGGGTGAGTTCTTCGCCCTGGTGCCGTCCTTCGAGCAGCTGGCGAAGGTCACGGGCAACGCCCGCGCCCAGGTCCTGGCCGACACCCTCGACCGCGCCACGGCGACCTTCCTCAACGAGGACAAGTCCCCGACCCGGCGCGTCGGCGGCATCGACAACCGCGGCAGCCACTTCTTCCTGTCCCTGTACTGGGCGCAGGAGCTGGCCAAGCAGACCGACGACGCGGACCTGGCGAAGGCCTTCGCCCCGCTCGCCGAGACTCTCACGGCGGGCGAGCAGAAGATCGTCGACGAGCTGATCGCCGCCCAGGGCAAGCCGGTCGAGATCGGCGGCTACTACCAGCCCGACCCGGCGAAGGCCGCTGCGGCCATGCGCCCGTCCACCACGTGGAACGAGACCCTGGCGTCCCTCGCCTGACGTCAGGACTCACAGAGATCCACCGACTCCGCCCCGGCCGGCACACTGCCCGGCCGGGGCGGAGTTCTCACCATTCCCGCGGGGCGATCAGTTCCTCCACGTCCGCGTCGGTGAAGCCGTAGGCCTGTGCGATGTGGGCGAAGTCCTCGGCTATCTCCTCGCGGGCCACCGTCTCGATCTCGCTGTCCGCCGCCTCGAACTCGGCCTCCAGGTCGTTGAACTCCTCCGTGGCCGCGTGGGTCAGGACGTACAGCGCGTCGAGGTCGGCCGGGCGCTCCGTCTCGATGCGCTCGCACAGGGCGAGCAGGATCGCGCGGCCCCGGTCCAGCACGTGGTCGGGGAAGTAGTCGTCCGCGTACAGACCCCCGAGAAACGGATGGGCGCTCACCTGCTGGTTGCTGATCGGCATGACGTCCTCGGCCTCGATGATCCGGCGATATGGCACCTTGATCCTGCCGCACGCCACTGACAACGCCCCTGGAGCCGCCCCATGACCGACGCCCCGCACTCCTTCGAGCCGCTGGCCGGGGCCTCCGACTCCCCGGTGATCCTGCATGTCCCGCACTCCGCGCGGGAGATACCCGAAGACGTACGCGCGGGGATCGTGCTGGGTGACGAGGAGCTGGAGCGGGAGCTGGACCACATCACCGACGGGCACACGGCGGAGATCGCCGAGGTGGCCGCCGGGCTCGCGGGGGTGGCGCCCTGGCGGTTCGTCAACCGGCTGTCGCGGCTGGTCGTTGACCCCGAGCGGTTTCCGGACGAGCGGGAGGAGATGCGGGCCGTCGGTATGGGGGCGGTGTACACGCGGACCACGCACGGCGAGGCGCTGCGGCCCGAGGGCATCGACCCCGAGCCGCTCGTGGAGCGGTACTTCCGGCCGTACGCGCGGGCGATGACACAGGCCGTGGCGGACCGGCTGGCGGCCACCGGGCGGGCCGTGATCATCGACGTGCACTCCTACCCGAGCCGGAGGCTGCCCTACGAACTGCACGGGGACGGTCCCCGGCCGGCGGTCTGTCTCGGCACCGACCCGTTCCACACCTCCCCCGGCCTGCTGGACGCCGCCCGCGAGGCGTTCGGGGAGACAGGGCTCGACAGCCCGTTCAGTGGGGCCTACGTCCCCCTGGAGTTCTACGGGAAGCGGCCCGAGGTCGGCGCGCTCATGGTGGAGATCCGCCGCGACACCTATATGACCGAGCCGGGCGGTCCCGCCGGGGCCGGACTGGAGCGGCTGGCCGGCGCGCTGGCCCGGCTCGTCGACGCCGTGTCCCGCTGAGGGGCCGGACGCCACCGGCTGGAGCACTCCCGCGCGACAAGCGGCCGGGGGCACGGTGAGGGTGGGTGCATGACGGAGGAGACCACTACGCTGACCGGCCAGGAACCGCCCCCGGTACGGGACTGGCCCGCCCTCGACCTGGACGGGACGGACTTCGACCCGGTCCTCGCGGAGCTGATGCGCGAGGGGCCGCTGACGCGGATCCGGCTGCCGTTCGGCGAGGGATGGGCATGGCTGGCCACCCGCCACGACGACGTGAAGCTGATCACCAACGATCCGCGGTTCAGCCGCGCGGAGGTGACAACACGTCAAGTGACGCGGATGGCACCGCACTTCAAACCGCGGCCGGGTTCACTGGCCTTCGCCGACCAGCCCGACCACAACCGGCTGCGCAAGGCGGTCGCCGGGGCCTTCACCGTCAGCGCGATGAAGCGGTTGCGGCCCCGCGCGCAGGAGATGCTCGACGAGCTGGTGGACGGGGTCGTACGGGACGGGCCGCCGGCCGAGCTGATCGAGCGGGTGCTCGAACCGTTCCCGATCGCCCTGGTCAGCGAGGTGATGGGGGTGCCGGCCGCCGACCGGGAGCAGGTGCACACCTGGACCCGGCAGATCATCTCCACCTCGGGCGGGGCCGAGGCCGCCGACCGGGCCAAGAGCGGTCTGTACGGATGGATCACACAGACGATCCGCTCCCGCGCCGACAGCACCGGCGAGGACGTGTACTCCCTGCTGGGCGCCGCCGTGGCGCGTGGCGACCTCAGCGAGCCGGAGGCGATCGGCCTCGCCGGTCCGCTGCAGATCGGCGGCGAGGCCGTCACCCACAACTGCGGGCAGATGCTCTGTCTGCTGCTCACCCGGCCCGAGTTGCGGCAGTGGTGGCTGGAGCGGCCCGAGGCCCGTGACGCGCTGCTGGACGAGTTGCTGCGCTTCATCCCCCACCGCAGCTCCGTGGGCCTGGCGCGGATCGCCCTGGAGGACGTCGACCTGCACGGACACCGCATCCGCGCGGGCGAGGCGGTGTACGTCTCCTACCTCGCCGCCAACCGCGACCCGGACGTCTTCCCCGAGCCGGACCGGATCGACCCCGGCCGCGCCCCCAACCCGCACCTGGCCCTCGGCAACGGCCCGCACTACTGCACCGGCGCCGTCCTGGCCCGCCTCCAGACCGAACTGCTGCTCGCAACCCTGCTGGACCGGCTCCCGGACCTGCGGCTCGCGGTCCCGGCCGACCAGGTCGAGTGGCGGCGCAGGACGATGATCCGGGGGCCGCGGACGCTGCCGTGCACCTGGTGACCCGGGAGCGCCCGCGACCAGGTGGCTAGGCCCGCAGCCACTCCGTCACCACGACATCCCCGCCGGTCCGCAGCCGTAGCGCGAACGGGCCGGAGAGCGGTGCGTCGCCGGTGAAGCGGCCCAGGTCGTCGGCCGTGAGCGGGGAGCCGGGGCGGGGGCCGCCCAGGACCTCGATCCGGGCCGGTTGCGGGGGCAGCACCTGTCCCATGAGCCCCTGTGGGGTGACCTCGACGTCGACGGTGACCTCGCCCGCCCGGAAGGTCAGCATCCTGGGCGCGTCGGTGTCGCCCCGCACCGGGAGGGCGTCGACCAGCGAGTCGAAGGTCAGCTCGGCGACCCGGGCGTCGAGGTCGTGCAGCGCGTACGCGTCGACGGCGATCTGCTGGAGCTGCGCGGGCACCGGGTCGAGGACGGCGGCGGCCTGCCGCAGTTCCTCCTCCAGCAGTCCGGCGTCGAACTCGTCGTCCGTCCAGTCCTCTTCGCTGATCAGGCCGTCGTCGTTCATGTCGCTCATATCGCCCCCCGTGCCTCGAGCCGGGCCCGCAGACGCCGCAGACAGCGCTGGCGCAGCGGTCCGATGCTGCCCACCGCGATACCGAGCGCGGCGGACACGTCCTGATAGCTGGGCGGCGGCGTGGCCATCAGCACACGCAGCAACTGCCTGCACCGCTCGCCCAGTTCCTCGAACTCCTGCCACAGCCGCCGTACGCGTTCGCTCTGGGCGGCGGCCTCCTCGGAGTCGAGCAGCGACTGTTCGGGCGTGCCCTCCTCGCTGACCCGGTCCAGGATCTGTGGATCGTCCGTCAGGGTCAGCCGTTGCGAGCTGCGGATGACCTTCAGGCACTCGTGGCGCGCCGTGCTCGCCAGCCACGCGCCCGCCTTGCCGGGTTCACGAATGCGCCCGAGGTGCTGGGCGAAGCGGAACCACGCCGTCTGGTACACCTCGTGGGCGTCCGCGTCGGAGAGCCGGTGGGCGCGCACCACGGACCACACCAGCGGGCTCAGCCCCTCCACGAGCGCCTTCCAGGCCGCCGCGTCGCCGTCGGCGGCCGCCTGGACGAGCGCGCCGGCATCAGTACGGTCCACAGCAGCCCCACCCCTCGAGTACGGCAGGTCATGGTACGCCGTGGAGGGGGCGGCTTCGGCCCTCACGGGCCGGGGACCAGGCGCACGACCGGGACCGGGCGCCACGTGGGCGGACGCAGCGCGGGGACGTGCGCCCCGCGCACTTCGGCGAGCCCGGTGTTGGCGGCGAGCAGCTGCTGCCGGGCCGCGCGCGGGTCGGTCTCCTTGTGCGCCGTCATATGGGCGGCGACCATGCCCGCGGTCATGGGCGTGGCGAAGGAGGTGCCGCTCCACTGCGCGTACCCCTCGAACATCACCTGGTCCGGCTTCGCGGCCGCGTTCTTGTCGTTCCCGTCGCTCAGCACTCCGGTGTGGCGGGGGTGACGGCAGGTGCAGCCGTAGCGGAAGCCGTAGCGGCAGGAGTCGTACGTGGAGTGCTGGTACACGTACGGGACGGGTGTCTCGAAGCCGGTGAGGGCGCTGGTGAGGCGCTCGCCGGGGGCGTAGACCCGCACCCAGGGGCCGTGGTTGGTGAAGCAGGCGCCGAACTCGCCGTCGCTGCGCAGGGCGCCGACGGACAGCACCGAGTCCTCCCAGCCGGGGAGGTCGGCGTAGGCGGCGGGCCAGAAGGGCGTGGCGCTGCCGTTGTTCCCGGCCGCGGCGACCAGCAGGGTGCGCTGCTCGCGCAGTTCCCGCATGAAGTTCTCCACGCCGAGCAGGCCGTCGGTGCGGCCGTTGGAGGTGCCGGCGGAGAGGCTGAGGACGTCGGGCCAGCCGCCGGCGTCGACGGCCTCGAAGAGCTTCTCGCCGAACTCCGACTCCAGGATGGCGCCCGCGTCGTTGAGGCTGCCGCGCACGGTGATGTCGGTGTTGGGCGCGACGGCGGCGACGAGCCCGGCGATGAACGTGCCGTGGCCGACGTACTGCTGGAGGATGCCCTGCTCGTCGCACTCCTGAACCTGGGCGTCGCCGTCGGTGTGGGAGAGCAGGTCGCAGGAGCGGTAGTCCTTCATCAGCCCGGTGTCGACGACGAGGACACCGACGGCGGTGTCCGGGTCGTACGCCGTGTCGGCGGCGGCCGGGTTGAGCGGTTCGCTGAGCGGGACGGGGACCGGTTCGTCGCCGGGGCAGGCGTTGACCGCGATGTGGACGACATGGTTGCGGGCGGCCATCCGGTGCCCGGCCCGGTCCTCCCGTTCGCGCACGGAGCGCAGCGCCTGGGCGACGGCGCGGTCGGCTTCCCGGCCGCCCTCATCGGGGTCGCCGACGCGGATGCGGGTGATGCCGCTGCGGTTGGTGCGCGGGCCGGCCCGGCGGATCTGGTCCTGGTCGAGGTCGGGGGCCGCCGTGAAGTGGGCCCGTACGGTGTCCTCGACAATGCCGGCCTCCTCGCCGTCGCGGACGAGGACGACGCCCTTCTCGTACATGAACTCGGCCGAGTCGTCCGGGCCCATCGCGAGGGGGACGTCCGGCATCGAGCGCTGGATCTGTTCGAACTGCTCGTGGAATCGCTGAGGTGCCATGGCGGGTCCTCCCACTGGGCGACGGCGTCGGTCGGTGCGGCGGAGCGGTCGTCGGTACGCGCCGATCCTCCTCGACATGAGCCGCGGGACGGTCATTTGATACAGCGCCGGACCTGTGGGGTGTGGTCGGGGGCCACTACCATCCGAGGAGTGACAGCGGGAAACGACTCGGTGGCGGCACTGCTGCCGATGGTGTTCGCCGATCCGGGCGAGGCTCTGACGCGGGCCCGGGCGCTGCTCGACGCCGATCCCGACCCGTCGCACGCCTCCGTCGCCCATCAGGTGATCGGCATCTGGCAGCGGGACTTCGGCGATCTGCGGCTCGCGCTGAACCATCTGCGCCGGGCCCGGGACTTCGCGGCGCGCGCGGACTCGGCCGACCGGGAGGCGGACGTGCTGGCCACGCTGGGCGTGGCGCTGGTGCACGCGGGCCGGACCCGGGAGGGCCTGGCGGCGTTCGAGCGGGGGGTCGCGCGGGGCGGCGGGCACACCCGGGCGCGGGTGCTGTACCGGCGGGCGTACGTGTGGTGGGTGCTCGGCCGGCATCGCGAGGCGCTGGAGGACGTACGCCGGGCGGTTCCCGTGCTGCGGCAGGCGGAGGACGTGATCTGGACGGCGCGGGCACTGACCCTGCGGGCGACCGTGCATCTGGCGCTGGGGTCGGTGGAGCGGGCCGAGGCGGACTTCACCGCGGCCGAGGCGCTGTGGGACACCACCGGCCAGGAGCACGACAAGGCCGACGCGGTGGAGAGCCGGGGGCTCGCCGCGTTCCGCTCCGGTGACGTGCCGGTGGCGCTGCGACTGCTCGACGAGGCGGAGGAGCGGTACGCCCGGCTCGGCACGCCGACGTTCATGCTGAACATCCGGCGCTGCGAGGTGCTGATGGCGGCCGGGCTCGCGCCCGAGGCGCTGGCCGAGGCGGACGCGGCGATCAGAAAGCTCGACGGGATAGGCGGGCAGTCCACACGCAAGGCGGAGCTGCTGCTCGCCGCCGCGCGGGCCGCCCGGCTGGCCGGGGATCCGCACACCGCGATCGCCCGTGCCGCCCTCGCGGTACGGCTGTTCGCCGGGCAGCGGCGCACCTGGTGGGAGACGCACGCCCGGCTGGTGCTGATCGAGGCGCGGCACGCGGCCGGGCGGGGTTCGGGACGGCTGGTCGCCGACGCCGCCGCGGTGGCGGAGAAGCTGGCCTCGTTCGGGGCTCCGGCCGCGCCGGAGGCGTCGCTGCTGGCGGGCCGGATCGCGCTGGGCCTGGGCTGGACGGCGGACGCGGAGCGGCATCTGGCCGTCGCCGCCCGCAGCAGGCACGGCGGTCCGCCGCTGGCGCGGATGACGGGCTGGGCGGCGCAGGCGCTGCGGGCCCGGGCCGCCGGGTCGGCCCGGGGTGTGCTGGAGGCCTGCCGGCGGGGTCTGGACGTGCTGGACGACCACCGGATGACGCTGGGCGCCTCGGAGCTCAGGGCGCGCGCCACCGAGCAGGGCGCGGAGCTGGCCGCGCTCGCCCAGCGGGCGTCTCTCGTGTCGGGCGGGCCGCGGCGGCTGCTGGTGTGGAGCGAGCGCTGGCGGGCCACCGTGCTGTCCACGGCGCCGACCCGGCCGCCCGCCGATCCGGAACTGCTCAGCGGCATGACGGCGTTCCGTGAGATCGCCTCCCGTGCGGAGGCCGCCCGGATGGAGGGCCGGCCGGTCCTGGCGCTGGAGCGTGAACAGCGCCGCCTGGAGCGGGAGATCCGCTCCCGGACCCTGCACATGCGGGGCGAGGCGCCCGGGGCCGGGGACCGCTTCGAGGTCGGCACGCTGCTGGAGCGGCTGGGCGACGAGGTGCGGCTGGTGGAACTCGCCGTGCTCGACGGGCGGGTGCAGGTGCTGCTGTGCGGGCAGGGGCGGGTGCGCCGGTTCGAGGCCGGGCTGCTGGCCGAGGCGGAGACGGAGGCCGAGCACGTCCAGGCCGGGCTGCGGCGGCTGGCCCATCCCGGGGCGGAGGCGCGCCTTCCGGTGGTGGAGGCGGCCGGGCGCCGGCTGGAGGAGCTGCTGCTCGGCCCGGCGGCGGCGCACCTGGGCGGCGGACCGGTGGTGATCGTGCCGCCGGGGCGGCTGCACCGGGTGCCGTGGGCGCTGCTGCCGTCGCTGCGGGAGCGGGTGCTCAGCGTGTCGCCGTCGGCGGGCAGTTGGCTGCGGGCCAAGGAGACCGCGCCGCCGCCGGACGGCTGCCATGTGCTGGTACGCGGCCCGGGACTGGCGACCGGCGGCGCCGAGGTGCCCGAGCTGGCCGGCCGGTACGGCTGTGCGACGGTCCTGGAGGAGGGCGAGGCGCGGGTGCCTCGGGTGCTGGAGGAGCTGGACGGGGCCGCGCTGGCCCATATCGCCGCGCACGGCACGTTCCGCGCGGACAGCCCGCTGTTCTCGTCCCTGCGGATGGCCGACGGGCCGATCGTCGTGCACGACTTCGAGCGGCTGGACCGCAGCCCGTACCGGATCATCCTGTCCTGCTGCGACACCGCCCGCCTCGCGTCCGTCGGGGCCGACGAACTGCTGGGCCTGGTCACCGCGTTGCTGCCGCTGGGCACGGCCGGGGTGGTGGCGTGCAGCGCGCCCGTCAACGATGCCGCGGTGGTGCCGCTGATGCTGGCGCTGCACAAGGGCCTCGACGCCGGCCTGTCCCTGGCGGAGGCGCTGCGCGACGCCCGGGCCGCCCTGCCGGGCGACGCGCTGCACCAGGCGACGGGGTGGGCGTTCTCGGCGTTCGGGGCGGCCTGAGGGCGCGGGGCTTGGGGCGGGGCTCGGGGGCAGGGCTCCGGGGCGGGGCTCCGGGGCGGCGCTGGCGGGCCGGGGCTCACGGGCCAAGGCTCACGGGCCAAGGCTCACGGGCCAAGGCTCACGGGCCAAGGCTCACGGGCCAAGGCTCACGGGCCAAGGCTCACGGGCCAAGGCTCACGGGCCAAGGCTCACGGGCCAAGGCTCACGGGCCAAGGCTCACGGGCCAAGGCTCACGGGCCAGGGCTCACGGGCCAGGGCTCGCGGGCCGGGGCTCGCGGGCCGGGGCTCGCGGGCCGGGGCTCGCGGGCGGGCTGAAGAAGGCGGCCTGACCCGTCCCCTGTGCGGGTCAGGCCGCCGGTCTCGGGTGCGGCTCAGGCGGGCTGGGCCTCCGGTACCTCGGTCAGCCACGGCAGGGCGCCGCGGTCGCTCGCGCCGAGCCGGGCGTAGGCGCTGTAGAGGTGGTTGCCGACGGTGCGGATCGACAAGGTGAGGCGTTCGGCGATCTGCCGGTTGCTCAGGCCCGCCGCCGCGAGGGTGACGATCTGCCGCTGCCGGGCGGTGAGTTCGCCGAGGACCAGCCCGGACAGCGCCGGCGTACGCGCGCCCTGGCAGCGCCGGGCCAGTGCCACGGCCCGGGTGCGGGAGTGCCGGGCGGCACGCGGCTCGCGGTGTGCCCCCACGGCCTGGGCGTGCGCCTCGGCGGCGAACAGGGTGAAGCCGCGCCGCTCCAGCTCCTCGGCGACCTCGTCCAGGGCCGGGCCGTCGGCGCGGGTCAGGGCGTCGGCGTGCCGGGCGAACACACCGGTGAGCCGGTCGATGACCTTCTCGGGGGCGCCGAGCCGGACGGCGTCGTAGGGGTCGGCGAGGTCCGCGAGGACGGTGTCGAGGTCGCCCCGAAGGTCGGCGGCGGGATCTCCCGACTGGGCTGCGGCACGGTCGAGTTCGTCCTGGCACGACATGTCCGAGGGCGTACCGCGCAGCCCCTCCCTCGCCCAGGCCGCCGCTTCCCGCAACTCCCCGCGCAGCCGGGCGAACCGGGCGCGTACGGCGGCGTACCCGCACGGCAGCGTGCCGCCCTCGGCGACCAGCCACTCCCCCACCGGCGTGGGCATGGCCCGTACGTCGTCCCGGTCGATGCGGTGGGCCAGTGCGGCCGACTCGGCGTCGAGGGCGGCGGCGTACTCATCCGGTGTGCGGGACAGCCGGCGCGCCCGCAGCCGGCCGGCCGCCGCCCGGAGCACCGGTCCGTGCAGGGGGTGGGCGAGGCGGACGGTGCCCGCGTCGTCGACATGGATCAGGCCGTCGGACTCCAGGGCTTCCAGGGCCCCGAGGTCCGCGTCGTCCGGGCGCAGCGGCAGGGGTTCGGCGAAGGCGAGACGGTCCAGGGTCTCGCGCTCGCGAGGGCAGGTGCGGCCGAGGACGGGGGCGGTGCGCTCCCGTACGGCCGTGGTCAGCGGCACCGGGCCCCGCCACGCGCGTTCCTCGGTGCCCGGGACGTCGGTGAGCCGCCCGCGCACCGCGCCCAGCAGATCGCGCAGCAGCCGCAGATCGCCCCGGCTCAGGCGGTGCAGCCGGCCGACGGTGAGCGGGTCGAGGGGGCCGGCGCCGGCCGTGAGGAGCTGTGCGGTCTCCTCCTGCGCGGGCGGCTCCAGAGTGAGGCGCGGCAGCAGTTCTCCGGTCCACAGCCGGGAGATCGCGCCGGGCACCGGGGTGCCGTCCGTGGCGACGACCAGCAGCCGGGTGCGGCCGTGCACGGCGAGTTGGTGGACCAGGGCGGCGGAGGCGTCGTCGAGGAGGTGCGCGTCGTCCACGACCAGCGTCCGTACGCCGGACAGGAGCTGGACCGCGCGGTGCAGGGTGACCGTCTCGGGCAGCAGAGGGGCGAACGCGGCGAAGGGGAGGGCGCGGCTCTCGGGCGTACCGGCCGCCCGGGCGCAGTCGGTGCCGCGGACCGCCTCGGTGACGAGGCGGGTCTTGCCGCAGCCCGCCGGGCCCGTCACCACGATGCCGCGGCGTCCGCCGGTCAGGGACCTGCGGACCAGCTCCAGTTCGTCCTCCCGCCCGGCGAAGGGCCAGGGCAGCTCCAGGGGCGTCGCGTCCCGCTCGTAAGTCGTCACACAAGCATGAGCGCGGCTACTCACTTCTGATACAGGGCGACTTGAGTAGCCCCCGACTCAGGCGCCCGGAACGGCCCCCGGGGCAGGCTGTGGCCATGACCGCACGCTACTGCTCGCTGGCTCAGACGCCGGCGCCCGCCCCCGCACCGGGGCCGGCGGCCGAGCGGCTGAGCGCGCTCGCGAGCGGGCGGCGTATGTGGGTCAACGGCACAGTGCTGCACTACTGGTTCTTCGACGGCGACAGCGACGCGTCCGTCATCCCCGTGCCGGGGACGGGGATGACGCGACGGGTGTCGTGGGCCGGCGCCGAGGAGCAGCGGGACGTGGTGCGCTCCTGCTTCCGGGAGTGGCAGGACCTCGGCACCGGGATCTCCTTCGCCGAGGTCGACGACCGCTCGGAGGCCGAACTGCGCATCGGGTTCCAGCTCGGCGACGGCTCCTGGTCGGCCGTGGGCCGCGACGCGCTGCTGGCCGGACGGCACGAGCGCACCATGAACCTCGGCTGGGACCTGACCGCGCCCGGGGAGCGCGGGACGGCCCTGCACCAGATCGGGCACGCGCTCGGCATGCTGCACGAGCACCAGAGCCCGTTCGCCGGTCTCCACTTCGACGACGAGGCGGTGTACGCCGAACTGGCCGGCCCGCCCCACCACTGGAGCCGGGAGAAAACGCACTACAACATTCTGCGCAAGCTCGACCCGGACGAGGCCAACGGTTCCGTCTGGGACCCGCAGTCGATCATGGAGTTCCCGTTCTCGTCGGGGCTGGTGCTGGAGCCGGAGCAGTACCGCGCGGGTCTGAACCCGCCCGGCACCCTGTCCGCCGCCGACAAGGAGTTCGTGCTCCGCTGGTATCCGCCGGCTCATCCGGCGGGACCGTCCGAACTGGTGCCGTTCCGCTCGGCGCCGCTCGGTCTCGGCCCGGGCGAGCAGGCCGACTTCGTCATCGACCCGCCGGAGACCCGCACCTACACGCTGGGCACCTTCGGCGACGGCGACACCGTCGTCGTGGCCTTCGAGGAGCGGGACGGGGAGCCCCGTTACCTCGCCGGGCAGGACGACGGAGGGACGGCGCGCAACGCCACGATCAGCGCCCGGCTCGTCAAGGGCCGCCGCTACCACGTCCGTGTACGCCTGTACTCCGCGTGGGGTTCCGGCGAGACGGCGGTGATGTGCTGGTGACAGCACCGACGCGCCGCGCGGACACCTGAGCCACAGTCCGGCACCGGGGGAGCGGTCGAGGACGTCGCCCATGGGGGTGGGTGACGTCCTCGACCACGCCATGTCCTGGACCACCCGTGCCCGCGACCACCCCGTGTCCCCGCCCACGCCATGTCCTGGTTCACGCCCGGGGCGGGGGCGCACGGCCGACGGACGCGGTGCCGTCGAGGGCCTCGCCGAGGGCGGCGGGGCGGACGCGGGGCGCACCGGCCCCGGCGTCGTGGATCCACCCCAGGGGTGAAGAGCGTTCACCGGCGGCCGACATGGGGCATCGTGCAAGGGAACGGCTGGCAATGGCGTTACGCCGTCCGAGTATTGATGCCTACGCTTGATTGCTCTCGCGGCTGCACGTCCGTACCGGAAGACGCACGAGGTGCCGGCGGCCCGACTACGCTCGCGGCGTAACACCGGGGGATGGGGGGGGGAGAGCGGGTGGAGACGTCCCGACGCGACCGTGACCGGCGGCCGAGGCCGCGGGCGGCGGTTCCGGCCGTCCTGCTGTGGGCGCTGGGCGCGCTGGTCCTGGGCGTTCTGATCGGTCTGGCGGCGGATCCGTCGCGTCTGGTCGGCACCACCGGGTACGTCTTCGCCACCGGACTGCTGCTGGCCGTGGGCTTGTACGGCAGCACGTACGGCATCGATCTCGCCGATCTGCGGCGTGATCTGCGCGGTGTGGTGGCGGCGGTCACGCTGGGAGTCCTCCTCAAGGCGGCGATCGTCTCGGGCGTCATGGTCTGGGCGTCGGGGCACCCGGAGTATCTGATCCTCGGCATCGTCGTCGCGCAGATCGACCCGCTGTCGGTGACCGCCCTCGGCAGGGACGCGCACATGTCGCGGCGCGCCCGGTCGCTGCTCACGGCGTGGGCCTCCTTCGACGACCCGATGACGGTCCTGCTGACGCTGTACGTCGCCGGATACGCCTACACGGCCGCGGGGCACCCGGGCACACCGTCGGTGGTGGGCGGCGGGGCCCGCGGCTACGCCCTCGGACTGGCGTTCAACGCGCTGCTCCTGGCCGGTGCCCTCGCGCTGTGGTGGGCGGGCGGCAGGCTGTGGCCGGCACGGCGGGCCCGTGAGGAGTCCGCGGAGCCCGGCGAACTCGACCGCCCCCGGCGACCGGTGACACCGCTCGGCGCGCTGCTGGTCGTGGCCGTGCTCGTGCTCGCGGCGGCGAACATGCTGATGCTCGCCGTGGCCGTGGCTGGACTGTTCCTGCGCGCGCGGGCCTTCGCCCGTCCGCTCGCGCGGGCGGTCACCAGCGCCTTTCTGCTCGCGACCGCCCTGCTGGGCCTGTTCGCCGCCCAGGGGGTGTCGCTGGGCCCGGGAGTGCTGCTGGGCGTCTCGGCGTTCGGCGCACAGGCGGTGGTGGCCGTGCTGCTGATGCCCCTCTTCGTGCGCGGCCTGTCCCGAAGGGACCGGATCCTGCTGGGGATCGGCCAGCAGAACGGTCTGACGGCCGTGCTGCTCGCCCTCACCCTCGAACGCGACTTCCCGAAGACGGTCGGCATCGTCGCCCCGGCCGTGGTGACCGTCAATCTGCTGCACTACGGGGCGCGCATGGCGTTCGGCTGCTGGTCCCGCCACCGGGCCGGGAAGAACCGGCAACCCACGGGTGAACGGCGGCGTCTCCCCCGGCATCCGGCGGCCGACGAGGGCAGGACGGGCGAGACACCGACGGCGACCGACGGACTGCGGTCCTCCGCGTAGCCGGATGATGCGCGGCGGCCCGGACGGGGCGCGGCCAGGGGAACGGGGAGGCCGGATGGGTGAGCGGAGAGGGAGCCGTGTCAGGCGTCCCCGCAGGAGAGCGCGCTGGCGCCCCGTCCTGCTGCTCGGCACGCTGCCGCTGCTCCCCGCGACCGCCGGACAGGCCGCCGCCGACACGGGCAGGAGCGATGTCCGGCTGGTGTACTGCCTCGCCGACGAGCACCGTGGCGACCTCCGGGACGCGGCGGTGCGGCTCGGTGTGGTGGGGCGTGTTCCGGGTCCGGTCGGCGGTACGGACGCCG
Source organism: Streptomyces sp. CRCS-T-1 (assembly GCF_024442335.1). Taxonomy (NCBI): domain Bacteria; kingdom Bacillati; phylum Actinomycetota; class Actinomycetes; order Kitasatosporales; family Streptomycetaceae; genus Streptomyces; species Streptomyces sp. CRCS-T-1. The sequence goes on from NZ_CP101651.1 coordinate 822,854, forward strand.
TACGGGTGCCCGGCGGCAAGGGTGGCGTGATGTCGCTCGACGACTGGGCCGACAAGCGGCCGGGCGACTTCGCACGGGTCTGCGAGGCGGTCATGGCCGCAGCGGGCGAACCGGCGGGGGCGTCCGCGGACCAGGGCGGCGGTGGGCTGGGCGGGTTCGCCGACGGGGCTCTGCTGCTGGCGACCGGCGCCGTGCTCACCGTGCTCGGGCAGAAGACGGAACGGATCTCGGCGGAGCGGCGCACGCACGGCCGGCAACTCTCGGCGGCCGTGCTGGAATTCCGGAGGATCGCATGGCTGTATCTCGCGGAGTACGAACAGGTGGCCGAGACGGACCACGCCGAGGTGTCACGGGCCCGGGAGGCGCTCAGCGGCCTCCTCGCCCTGGTGCCCGGCCCGGCCCCGCGCCGTGCGGCGGCCCGGCTGCTGGCCGACTCCCTGCCCCTGGCGGACAGACTGCCGCGCAGCCGGGACGGGGAACTCCTGCGACCGAACGACAGAAAGAACGAGGCGGACGCCGTGCGCACCATCCTGGACCGGCAGACCCGGGAGGTGGGCGATCTGCTGCGCCCCGCCCCCGTGTGGTGGCTGCGCGGGCCACGGCACGACGGCCGTCCCACAAGCTCCGGAGGGCAACACGGATGACCAACTCCGACTGGGCGAACCCCTACGGAGTGCGCAAACCGTACGGATCGAACGGCGCGGGCAACGGCGACGGCCGTGACAGCGGCGCGAACGGTTCCGCCACGCTGAGCGCCGACCACCCCCTGGTGCCGTGGAAGCAGCCGGACCACATGCACCAGTGGGTCGACGTCGACCACTCCCGTGACGAACTGGACCGCTTCGAGGAGGACTGGCCCCACCTCGACGAACTCCTCGACTCGAGCTCCGGGCACGGCCGGGTGGTGGTCGTCAGCGGACAGCCCGGCATGGGCAAGACATCGCTCATCCACCGGTGCATCCACGAGGCACGCCGGCGGATATCGGCGGCGGCGCCCGCGGCCGGGAACCCGCTCGTGCTGTTCGCCCCGACCGCGGGCCTCGACAACGACGGCCGCCGGATCAGTGTCGACCCGGACGGCCGGTCGTTCGCGCCGACCCGGCTGATCAACGCCCGCATACGCCGCGAGATCGCCAAGAGGCTGCTGCTGCACGAGTTCCCCGAGCCCCGGGTGCAGGCGATCATCTCGGAGGAGGACCCGTTCCAGGCCTACAGCGAGATGAGCGATCTGCTGATCCAGCACAACGCGCTGCTCTTCGTCGTGATCCCGCACATCCGGTGGAACGACGCCCATCTCCGGGCGGCTTTTCTGCGCACCTGTCTGAGCCCCGCGCACCCCAGGATCGTACTTTTCGTCGAAGTGAGCCACGGCGCCGCGGAGACCCCGAGGGACGTGACCGCCGCCCTCGCCGGATCGGCGGCCGTCACCCATCTCGCGCTGCGCGAGCTGGACTCCGAGGACATCTGGAGGTTCAGCCACAGCGCCCGCGCCGCCGGCGGCGGACCGCACAGCCTGGTCGAACCCGACAGGAGTTCCCTGATGGCAGCACACGACGAATGGAAACCCTCCGACGTGCGCGAACTGCGCAAGGTCTTCCACTCGGCCGCAAACGCCCTGCGCAGCGCGCCGCACCCCTGGGCGATCGACGCCGACGCGCTCAGACCCCACTGGGAGAGCCGGCGGGCGCGCCGCGACGCCCTGCTCCGTGAGCCGATCCTGCCCCGCCCCGGCGGCTGATGCCCACCGCCACCCCGACCGCGCCTCTCCGGACCCGCAAGGAGTGCCATCGTGGCCGCAAACAGCGCAGACACCTGGTACAGCAACCCCTTCCCGCTGGTGCCGGTCGTGCGGCTCGGCCCGTCGGCAGACCTGGGTGAGGCACCGGTCGAGGCCGCCGACTCGGGCAACGCCCATGTCTCCACGCCGTTCCTCGAGGATCTCGAGTACCTGGTGCGCGACTACCTCCGGGACCGGCCCCGAGGCCGCCGGCGCGGCCGGGCGATCGCCGTGGTGGGAGAGTTCGGCCTGGGCAAGAGCCACGCGGCGCGCGAGGTCTGCAACGCGCTCGCCCGCCCGGACGGCCCGGCGATGTGGATCGTCGACGAACCCGTGCAGGACTTCGGCCGCATGTACCGCGACCGGCTGCGCGGCCCGGCGGACACCCCGGAGGGCAAGGCCGCGTTCGAGGAACTCGTCCGGGACTACTACGCGCACGTGACGGCGGCCCGGGTCGGCGAGCGGAGTTCCGATACACGGCCGGGCCGGCCGGACGACATCCCGCTCGGCGACATCGCCCTCGACGACATCGCCACCGGGCTGCGCGACCGCGTCCTGGACCCGGACAAGGTCGTCTCCGCCCTGCGCTACGACCCCGAGGTGATGCACGCCGATCTGCGGGTCACCCTCAGCGAGGTCACGGAGCACAGGAGGTTCGCCACCGCGTTCGCCCTGCTGCAGGACCCCCGGTTCAGTTCGATGGTCTGGGCGTGGCTGACCGGTGACGAGCCCGCCCCGCAGCTGAGGGAACGCGGCATCAAGGACGCCGTCACCGGCATCGACCCGGTCTTCGACGCGCTGGCCGTCCAGGGCTTCCTGCACGGCCGGTTCGACAAGCCGTACGTTCTGCTGATCGACTCGCTGGAGAAGGTGCTGGACTGGCCGGAGGACTCCCGGCGTACGTTCGTCGATGCCTTCGAGCGCCTGGTCAACGTGTATGTGAGCCAGGGGGGCCTGCTGGTGTTCTGCACGTCGCCCAGCGGGCTCAACGCGTTCCGCCCGAGCCTGCACGAGCGGGTGGTGCAGCTGTGGCCGACCCGCTTCACCTCGGAGCTGACGGCGGATCTGGTCGCCGAGTACGTCGGTTCGGGTGCCCGTCCGGACGCCGTCCAGGGAACGGGCTCGATCGAGCGGTGGCCCGCGCCCTTCGGTTCCGAGTCGGTCGCGATCCTCCAGGAACTCACCGGCGGGGTGCCCCGGGAGATCCTCAAGACCTGCCACCGGGCCTGGCAGTTGAGCGGGGACGGCGGCGGCACGGTCCGGGAGGTGACCCCCGCGACCGTACTGCGGGCCGTGCGCGCTCTGCACGGCAACGTCTCCGAGGAACAGGTGCTCTCCACGATCCACGACGCGGTGGCCGTGGGACAGTGGCGCATCGCCTCGGTCGACCCGGTCCCGGCGCGGGGGCCCGCCGCCGACGGGCCGCTGGTGGTGGCGTACTGGCTGGAGCCCTTCCCGAACGCCTACATCGCCATCGTGGTCACCTCGTCGGTGCTGGTCGCGGACGACCAGGAGCGCATCACCGCGCGCGTCCGGGCGCTGCGCGGCACACTCCATCCGGCCCGGGCCGAGGTGCTGCTGGTGGTCAACGGCCATGTGTCGCGGACCATGCGGGACCGGCTGGCGCGCTCGCTCGGATCGCAGCCCCTGCTGTACCGCCCGGGTGACTTCGAGCAGGCCGTGAACGAGGCCTTGGACCGGCTGCGCGCCCGGCTCACGGAACTCCGCAAGGAGGCCGATCTCGCGGAGCTGACCAGCGAGTTGCGCGGCGCGCTCGGCGAGCACAGTTCCCAACTGGGCTTGCTGCGCCGGACGGTGAGCGATCTGGCCCGGCGTGATCTGGTCGCGGCGGCGCCCGGCCCGGCGCGCACGGCGCTGCCGGACCCGGTCGAGGGCCGGTTCGAGGAGGTGTTCTCCCTCCTCGACGCGGCCGTGGAACGGCTGGCCGGCGGTTCGTCCGGGGCCGGTCCGGACGGGAGCCCGTCCCTGCGGGCGGGTCGGGCCGATCTGGCGGCGCTGGGCTGCGCCACCTTGGTCCGGCAGCTCACGGAGAGGTTCCGCGCGGGCGCCGACGCCTGGTTCCGCGCCGCCTCGTCCGGAGTGCGGTCCGAGGAGCAGTGGGCGGGGCTGCGCCGGGTCTGCCGGGAGTACGAGACGGCGGTCGAGGTGCTGCCCGTGCAGTCCCTCGGCGTTTCCGGCCCGGTCCATCGGCCGACCGCGGCGCGCGCGGTGGAGGCGCTCGCCGACGAGGTCTGGGGCGGGCTGGTCAGCGCGGTGCGGGCTCCGTGATCTCGCGCAGGACGTCCGCCAGTCGATGGAGCCGGCTCTCCGCGTGGGCGACCTGCCGCTGGTCCAGCGTCACCCCGAGGACGTAGTCCCGCGGCGACAGCCAGATCACGTACACGGCGCCCTCCTGGACGTCCAGGACGAGGCGGTCGGCGGGCGGCTGCACCACCAGCCGCAGCGCGTCGGTGAGCCGGGCGAGATGGCCGCGCAGGCTCTGGGCGAGGTCGCGGTACCCGGTGCGGCGTGAGCGCACGCTGGTCTCCAGGAAGCGCGGGCCGAGTTCGGCGTTCTCGAAGACGTCGCCCGCGCAGACGAGTTTCCAGTCCTGGTAGAAGGCGGCGTAGTGCAGGTCGAGGGTGTTGACGTGGCCGCCCCACAGGGCCCGCAGCCGCATCTCGGTCAGGTTCTCGTAGGCGGCGGCCGCCGTCCCGAAGTCGATGCGCAGTTTCCCCTTGTGTTCCGGCAGGGGGTCCGGGGGGTCCGTCAGGCCGCCGGGCAGTTCGTCGGGCAGATGGTGCACCTGGGTGCGGATGGTGGAGACGAGGGTGTTCATGGCCTCATCGGCGGCGGGCATCCCGCCGGGCGTGTCGGTGAGCGCTGCCAGGTACTCCCCCGGTTTGACGCGACCGCCCCACAGTCCGCCGCGCGCGCCTGCGACCACGACGCGCATCAGCTCGCCGGTGCCCAGGGGCCGCATCAGCGCGCCCAGGTCCTGGGTGCACAGCAGGAGCCGACTGCCGGGCAAAGCCTCGTTGGCGATGTCCTCGCCGGCGACGGTGACCAGGCCGGCCAGCGGGGCGCAGTCGGTTCTGCGGACGAGGAAGTCGATGATTCCGTTGCTGTAGTGGGCCACCGACCGCAGAGCGGGAACGCCGACGAAGGCCCCTTGGCACAGCTCTGTTATTCGGCCGTGGCCCTCCGGGAACCAGTGGGACTCGGTGAAGAGCTCGGTCTCCGGGTGCGGGGCTGCTGCCACGTACGCTCACCTTTCCCTAGATTCCGGGCAGTTCCAGATCGATGTCGAAGTCCCTGGCGGGTGCCGTGCGGGCGGTGGCGCGGGAGGTGAGCCAGGCCAAGTGCGCGCTCACCCTTCGGCCATCGGGGCGATGCCCCATGTCCAGGTCCCGCAAACGGCGCAGGGCGCCCTCGGCGAGTCCGGCCGCCTCGGACGGGCGCCCGGCCGCGGCCAGGGTGGCGGCGAGGGAGTTCTCCGCGGCGGAAACCCAGGGGTGGCTGTCGCCGAGCCGGTCCTCCAGGAGGTGCAGAGCGGCCCTGCCGGTGGTCTCGGACTCGTCGACGGCGCCGGTGGCCCGTAGATACACGGCGTGCCGGACCCCGGCCAGTCCGGCGTAGGGGTGCCAGGCGCCGAGGGTGTTCTCCAGGGCGTGGCCGCACTGGCGGGCCTCGTGTTCGGCCTCGTCGTGCTTGCCGAGCGCGTGCAGGTCGGCGGCCAGGCTGAAGCGGCAGCGCAGGGTGTCCAGGTGGTCGGCGCCGAACCGGCCGGTGGCTTCGGCGAGCACCCGCCGGTCGCGCTCCAGGGCCTTCTCGTAGCCGTAGACCCGCTCGTGCGGGCGGGCGGAGTTGTAGGTGATGCGGCGTTCGCTGACGGCCAGGCCGAGTTCGATGCTCAGCCGGGTGCCGGTCGCGATGTCGCCGTGCCGGTGGAGCCATTGCCGCAGCAGGTCCTGGGACTCCGCGTCGCGGCCCAGTGTGCGGTAGACCCAGGCGAGCAGGTCGGCGGAGCGCCAGACGGCCGGGTCGTCCTCGCCGCCGATGGCCTGGCGGTAGCGGAACCGGGCGAGGAGCCGGGCCAGCGAGTCGGGGGCCCGGCCGCTCAGCGCCTCCGTGAACGCGAGGTTGTGCTCGGCCTGCACGGTCGCGCGGTGCCGCGGTCCGAGCAGCAGCGTGAGGCCCTCCAGCACCGGCCGGGCCTGGAAGAGCGCGTCGGAGAACCGGCCGAGGGAGCGCAGCACGGCGCCGTAGGAGTCGGCCGACAGCAGTGTCCTCGGGTGCAGGGGGCCGAGCAGTCTGCGGTGGCCGCGCAGGGCCTGTTCGGAGAGCTGGCGGGCCTGTTCGTAGGCACCGTCGAGGCGGTGGGCGCGGGCGGTGAGGTTGAGCAGGCGCAGATATTCGGGTGACGGGTCGTCGCCCTGCGGGCTCCAGGCCTCCCGCGCGCGCTCGGAGATGTCGAGCAGCCGGGCCAGGTCGGCGGTCTCCCCGCGCTGGCTCAGGGCGTTGAGATGGCGCAGCATGGACCGCCGGACGCGGGGGCGGTCGTCCTCCCACAGGCGCAGCGAGTACACCTCGCGTGCCCAGTCGGCGGACAGGCCGCGGTTCTCGTCCGGGGTGAACTCGGCGAGGGTGCCGCGCAGCACCTGCTCGATGCGGGCGCGCTCGGCCGGTTCCATGTCGTCGCGGACGGCGTCCCGTACGGCGTGGTGCTGTCCGAGGGGCTGGTCGGGCCGGTCGAAGTCGACCTCCAGCAGGCCGACCCGGGACAGTGCCCACAGGGCGACGCTCACCATGTGCTCGTCGGGCAGCCGGGCGTCGGCCGGCGTGCGGTGCGCGCCAGGGTCCGGGGCCGTCGCGTCGTCGCGGGCCAGTTCGGCGAGGATGTGTCGCGACCTGAGCAGTTCGAGCCCCATGCCCCGGCCGGTGAGCAGCGAGGCCGCGTTCAGCAGCCAGCCGAGGGCGTCGCTGGTGCGGCTCTCGGCGCGCCAGGCGGCGGCGCCCGGGGTGTGCAGCACGGTCTGCCGGGCGACGCGCACCATGACCGTCACGGGCGGGGCCGCGCCGTCCCGTTCGAGGAGGGCGGCCTGGGCCGTGCGGTACTCGGCGAGGAGGTGGGCGACGGCGGCGCGGGCCGCGGTCCGGTCGCCCATGCTGTCGTCGCGCCGGTGAGCCGCGGCGCGCTCGGCGAGGCAGAGGGCGGCGATACGCACGGCGAGCGGGACGAAGCCGAGGACCTGCCCGACCCGCTGGGCCTGCTCCTCGTCGATCTCCGCGAGGCTTTCGCCGAGGACGGCCCGGCATTCGGCCGGCGACATGGACGGCAGCGCGAAGGCCGCCATGTCCCCCGCGGCGGGGGCGGTGCGGCTGGTGATGAGGACGTGCCCGCGGGTGTGGGGCGTGGGCAGCAGCTCCCGCAGTCCGTCGGGGGACTCGGCCCCGTCGTAGACGAGCAGCCAGCTCTGTGTGTCGGCGCGGGCGAGGTGGTCGAGGAGCGCCGGGGAGGCGCCGTCCCCGGTGGTGACCAGGTCCAGCCGGCCGGCGAGCCGGTTCAGTCCGCGGCGGGCGCGGGGGATCTCCCAGGAGCGCACCCACCACACCACGTCGTAGGCGGAGCCGAAGCGGTGGCACAGCTCCCGTACGGTCTCGCTCTTGCCCCAGCCGCTCGCGCCGTGCACGACCAGCGGGGTGTGGTCCCGGCCGGCGGTGTGCAGTTCCTCCAGGAGGTTCCCGAGGACGTCGTCCCTGCCGACGAAGCCGCTGTAGCGGGGGGCCACGTTGGTGACGGCGGGCAGTCGCGGGAAGCGCGCGCCGGGCGGGCCGTCCGCCGGGGGCGGGGCGCCGAGACCGAGGCCGGCGTACAGCCGCCGCACGGCCTCGTCCTCGTCGGTTCCGCGCAGGTCGATGCGCTCGTGGTGGGCGGCGCCCGCGTCCGGGAAGGGCTCGTCGGCGAGGACGATCCGCACGTCGGGGTGGGACAGCGCGGCGAGCTGGGCCAGTGCCGCGTGGTCCATGTCCGCCGGGGAGAGGAACAGCAGCGCCGTGCCGGGGGCCGGACGGTCGCCGGAGTAGGCGTCCTGGGCGCGCAGTTCGGTGCGGATGCCGCCGCGCCGGAACTGGTCCTCCAGCCAGGCCGCCCAGGGGGCGTGGCGCTGGGAGTGGACGAGGGTGACCCGGCCGAGCGGCACCGGCCGCCGGTTGCGGAGCCAGTCGGCGAGCCGTTCGTAGTAGGGGCGCAGCCCGGTCACGGAGCCCTCGGGCTCGCTCTCGACGGCGAGTTGCCGGGTGTCCAGGTAGAGCGGGTGGTACGGGATCTCCAGGAAGGCGACCTCGGAGGTGCGGGAGCCGCGCGAGAGGGGGCCGAACTTGCCACGGACGCGTTCGCGGGCGCCGCGCAGCCGGTCGTGCGACTCGACGTTGCTCTTCAGGCCGAGGGCCATCAGCCGTACGGGCCGGTCGGCGCGGCCGCCGCTGAGCTGCTCGGCGAGGGCGGCGGCGCCGTCGATGGACCAGGCGGTCATGGCGAAGCAGAGGACCAGCGAGTCGGCCAGGGAGCCGAGCCTGCCCTCGGGCGGCGCGCCGGGCGAGTCGGGCAGCGGGGCCTCGACGAGGACGTGGTCGTGGCGCAGGGCCTCGGGGTCCGAGGCGAGGGCGAGGAGGGACGCCGCGTCCGGGCGGGCGACGGAGGCGATCCGGCCGGGCACCGGCTCGGGCACGGGCGCTCCCGCCGGGGCGCCGGTGGCCCTGCCGTCCACGATGAGCACGCTGCGATTGCCCGCCGCCAGCAGGTCGGCGACGTTGCGTACGGTCGTGCTGACGCCGAGGTTCTCCGCGGTGGAGCAGAAGAGGGCGAACCGTCCCGAGCGGTCGGCTGCGTGGGTGTCGGGCATGGCCACTCCGCTTCGGACGGCAGGTGCTGGACGGTGGTGCACGACAGTCAGGGACGGTCATTATAGGGCGGGTTGCCCCTGATCAGGTGGTTTCGCGCGACGGCGGCGTCGCCACGCGGCGCCGGTCACTGGCTCTCGCTGAACCCGGTGACGAAGGGATCTCCCGCCGTGCGCCCGGTGCGCAGCCGGCGCAGGGTCTCCCCGAGCACGGAGGGCGGCAGTGCGGCGAGGTCGTCCAGCGGCACGTCGGTGAGGTCCAGCACGACGGACTCCAGGGTGTCCTCGCCCCGCTCGGCGCCCGCTTCCTCGAGCTCTGCCATGGCTCATCCTCCGCGGCTCGTGTCCAGTGTTGACGTCCCCACGGGGTGGCTCGCGAAACCGGCTACTTTCGGGCGGGGGCCGCGGGGACGACGGAATTGCGATGTTGACGGTCTGTCACCGGCACCGAATACTGGGCCAAATGGCGTGGCCGGCCAGGTGAACACCCGGGCCGGCTGGCATGCGAACCGGGGGGTACGTATGAATCGACTGCGCCATGCGGAGCCGCCGTGGCCGGTCGCGGACGACGTCGTGGCGAGGGAAGCCGCCGGATGGGTGCCCGCCCCGTTCCACTCCTTCGTACTGAAGATGCACAGCCGCTGCGACCTCGCCTGCCGCTACTGCTACATGTACCGCTCGCACGACACGAGTTGGCGCGAGCAGCCGCGGGTCATGGCGCCGGACGTCCTCGACCGTACGGCCGAGCGCATCGCCGGGCATCTGGCGGCGCACCGCGTGCGCGAGGCCGGGGTGGTGCTGCACGGGGGCGAGCCCCTGCTCGCCGGGGAGGCCGCGCTCGGCCGCGCCGCCTCGGTCCTGCGTTCCGCCGTCGGCCCCGGGGTGCGGCTGCACCTCGCGCTGCAGACCAACGGCGTACGGCTGACCGAGCGCTGGCTCGACCTGTGCGCGGCGCACGGCATCCGGGTCTCGGTCAGTCTGGACGGCGACCGCGCGGCTCATGACCGGCACCGGCGCGGCGCCGACGGGCGCGGCAGCCACGCCCGGGTCGCCGCCGCCCTGCACCGGCTGGCCGACGGGCCGCACCGCGAGCTGTTCGCGGGCCTGTTGTGCACCATCGACCTGCGCAACGATCCGGTGCGCTGCTACGAGCATCTGCTGACGTACCGGCCGCCCGCGGTGGACTTCCTGCTGCCGCAGGGCAACTGGCACACTCCCCCGCCGGGACTGCGGCCCGGCCTGCCCGGCACGCCGTACGCGGACTGGCTGTGGCGGGTGTTCGAACGGTGGTACGGGGCCAGTCGGCGGGAGACCCGGGTGCGGCTGCTCGAGGACATGATGGCGCTGCTGCTGGGCGGCGCCCCGGAGACGGAGGCGCTGGGGCTGGCCCCGGTGCGGTACGCCGTGGTGGAGACGGACGGCTCCCTCGCCCAGGACGACACGCTGCGCACCGCCTATCACGGCGCCGCGCGGACGGGCCTGCACGTGGGGCGGGACTCCTTCGACGCGCTGCTGCGCCATCCGGGTGTGGCGGCCCGCCAGTGGGGCGCCGACGGACTGTCCGCGCAGTGCCGCGACTGCCGGCTGCTGCGGGTGTGCGGGGGCGGCCACTACGCCAACCGCTACCGGCCGGCCACCGGGTTCGCCAACCCCAGTGTCTACTGCGCCGATCTGACCGCCCTGATCGACCGGGTCAGGGAGCGGCTGGCCGGAGACCTGGACCGGCTGCGCGGCACCCCGGCGGAAGCCGCATGAGGCCCGTGCCGCTCCGTATGCCCGGCAGGCTCTTCACCGCGATCGCGACGGGCGGCGGCGGGGCCGAGGCCCTGGAGCTGCTCGCCCGCGCCGAGTACAGCCGCCGTCTGGCCTGCGCCCACGCGGTCGCCGAGGCCGCCCGTGACATCGGCGGCGGTGTGGCCGAGACGGCCGGGCAGGCCTGGGAGCTCTTGGCCGCCGCCCACCGGGCCGATCCCCGGGCGGTGTCGGCGGTGCTGACGCACCCGTCGGCGGGTACCGCCCTGATCGGACTGCTGGCCCGGCTGGACCGCGTCGTCGAGGGCGAGGCCGGTGCGGCCGGTGAGCTGCCGGTCCAGCGCTTCAGCGCCCTCGCCGCGGCCGCGGCGGTCCGCGCGCGTGTGCCCGCCCGGGTGCGGTGGCGTCTGACCGCGGACCTCGTCTTCCTGCCCTCGCTCGGTGGTGCGGACTTCCCCGGTGCCCGCCCGGGTGACATGGCCGAGGTGGTGGTCGGTGCCGACGGTGCGGCGCGCGTCGGGGTGGCGGGGCGGAGTTCGGTGCCCGGCCCGGTCGAGGTGCCACCGGAGCCGTTCGCGCCCGCCGGACGATGGCGGGCGGCGCACCGGATCCTGGTGCCCGACACCGGAGCACCGCTGCTCCTGGACGACATCGACCCCTTGCGCTTCCCGGGCGTCCCGGAGCGGCCCCTGGGCCTGACGACCGACGATCTGCGCTGGTGGGAGGCCACGACCAGGGAGGCCTGCGACACACTCCGGTCCCACCACCCGGTGACCTACGCCGAACTCGCCGCCGGCCCCCGCACCCTGGTCCCCCTCGACAGCACGGGCAGCTTCAGCGGCAGCAGCGCGGAGGCGTTCGGCTCCATGGCGCTGTCCCGGCCGCGCACCGGGCGGGGTCTCGCCCTGTCCATGGCCCACGAGTTGCAGCACAGCAAGTTCGCCGCCCTCCTGCACCTGTTCGACCTGTTCGAGTCCGGCGGCGAGGAGCGCTACTACGCGCCGTGGCGCCCCGACCCGCGGCCCCTGCTCGGGCTCTTCCACGGGGCGTACGCGCATCTGGGCGTGACGGACTTCTGGAACCGCCGCCGGGCCGTGGAGCGGGGTCCGGAGGAACTCGCCCGGGCCGAGGCCCAGTTCGTCCGCTGGCGTACGGGCGCCCGGGAGGCCACGGAGGTGCTGCTGACCTCCGGCCGCCTCACGCCCCTGGGACAGCGCTTCGCCCGGACGATGCTGGACACCCTCGACGGTCTGTGCCGCCTCCCGGTCCCGGCCGAGGCCCGGCGCCGGGGGCAGGCCCTGGCGGCGGAGCACCGGACGGAGTGGGTGCGCAGAAACGGAGTGCCTCAGGCGCTGCTGATCTGAGCGAACCTGCTCGCACGGTGCCCGCGAACGCAATCGGGTGGGTGGCATGTGCCACCCACCCGATTGCGTCGGCGTGCCCGCAGGACCGCGTCAGGACTGCGGACGGCTGCCGTGGTTCGCGCCGTTCTTGCGGCGGGCCTTCTTCTTGCGACGTCGCTTCGAGGACATCGAGCCTCCTCTTTCTTGCCTTTTGGTCACTGTCCACCGGATTGTCGCATCCGGTGATCACAGAGCGCCTTTCCAGCCGCCGCCACGGCAAACACACCCGATGTGCGCGCACAGGGGTGGCCTATGTCACTGGGGCGAGGCATTGGCCGGAAGGCCAAAGCGGCACCCGCCGTCTTGGCCGACGCGCACACCCCTCCCCACGCCCCCGCTACGCATCATCAAGGGCCACAACGGGAGTCGTGAGAGGAGTGAACGCGTGGACAGTGTGCGAACCGGGCCGCGGAGATCCGTGGGCGAGGCCGGTGTCCGCGGCAGGCTGACGCGGCGGCGGGACGTCGCCGATCTGGTGGCCGAGGCCGACGGCGGTCAGCTCCGCCGGACCATGGGGCTCACCCAGCTCACGCTGCTCAGCGTGGGAGCCACCCTGGGCACCGGGATCTTCGTGGTGCTCGGCCAGGCGGTGCCCGAGGCGGGCCCGGCCGTGGTGTTCTCCTTCGTGCTCGCCGGGCTCACCGCGCTGTTCTCCGCCCTGTCCTACGCCGAGCTGGCCGGCATGATCCCCGGTGCCGGGTCCTCGTACAGCTACACCTACGCCACGCTCGGCGAGCTGGTCGCCTGGGTCTGCGGCTGGTGTCTGGTGCTGGAGTACGGCGTCTCGGTGGCCGCCGTCGCGGTCGGCTGGGGCCAGTACGTGAACGAGCTGCTGGAGCTCACCGTCGGGTGGACGCTGCCCGCGTCGCTGGCCGCCCCGCCCGGCGCGGGCGGCGTGCTGAACGTCCCGGCCGCCGCGATCGTCGTGCTCTCCATGGTGGTGCTGCTGCGCGGTTCCCGGGAGAGCGCTGTGGTGAACGCGGTCATGGTGGCGGTGAAGGTGGCGGCCCTCGTGCTGTTCTGCGCCGTCGCGTTCACCGCGTTCCGCGCCGGCAACTTCCGGCCGCTGTTCCCGCTCGGCATGGCCGGGGTGAGCGCGGGCGCCGCCTCGCTGTTCTTCTCGTACATCGGCTTCGACGCCGCCTCGACCGCCGGTGAGGAGGCGAAGAACCCGCAGCGCGATCTGCCGCGCGCCATCCTGCTCTCCCTCGGGCTGATCACCGCGCTGTACTGCGCGGTGGCGATCGCCGCGGTCGGCGCGATGCCGTGGCAGCGGTTCGCGGGCACCGAGGCCACCCTCAGCGAGGTGCTGGTCCACGCGGTCGGCGGTGGCACCCTCTGGCCCGTCCTGCTGTCCGTCGGGGCGGTCGTCGCCACCACGAGCGTCGTGCTCGCCGTGCAGTACGGGCAGACCCGCATCCTGTTCTCGATGGCGCGCGACGGGCTCGTCCCACCGCTGTTCGCCAAGGTCCACGCCCGGTCCGGCGTGCCCCGCGCCAACATCGTCATCGTCTCCGCGTTCGTCATGGTGCTCGCCGCCCTGGTACCGCTGGGCGCGCTCGCCGACGCCACCAGCATCGGCACCCTGTTCGCCTTCGCGCTGGTCAACGCAGCCGTCCTGATCCTGCGCCGGCGCAGCCCCGGCGCGCCGCGCAGTTTCCGGGTGCCGCTCGCGCCCCTGACCTGCGCGCTGGGCACGCTGTGCTGCGGCTATGTGATGTGGGGACTCGGCGCGGACACCTGGACCGCGTTCGGCCTGTGGATGGCCGTCGGACTGGCCGTCTACCTGCTCTACGGCATCCGGCACTCCCGGCTCGGCCGGCCCGCACCCGAGAAGGAGAGCACGGAATGATCCCGCTCGACCCGGCCACGAACCCGGTGGACCTGGTGGATCTCACGAGAGCCCTGGTGGACGTCCCTTCCGAGAGCGGCGAGGAGGCCGGCCTCGCCGACGCCGTGGAGTCCGCGCTGCGCACGCACCCCCACCTCACCGTCGTACGCCTCGGCAACTCCGTCGTGGCCCGCACCGATGCGGGCCGTGCCGAGCGCGTGATCATCGCCGGCCATCTGGACACCGTCCCGGCCGCCGGGAACCTGCCCTCCCGGCTGGAGGGCGAGCGGCTGTACGGGCTCGGGGCGTGCGACATGAAGGGCGGCGTCGCCGTCGCCCTGCGGCTCGCGTCCGGCCTCGCCGCGCCGGTGCGTGACGTGACGTACGTCTTCTACGAGTGCGAAGAGGTCGCCGGTGACCGCAACGGCCTGCAGCGCGTCGCCGCCGACCGCCCCGATCTGCTCGAAGCGGACCTCGCCATCCTCATGGAACCGTCCGACGCGGGCGTCGAGGCGGGCTGCCAGGGCGTCCTGAACGCGGACGTCACGGTGCGCGGCGAGCGCGCCCACACCGCCCGCTCCTGGAGGGGCGTCAACGCCGCGCACCGAGCGGCCGCCGTGCTCCGGCGCCTGGACGACCACAGCGCCGAGCGGATCGTCATCGACGGACTGGAGTACCGCGAGGGGCTGAACGCGGTCGCCGTCCGCGCGGGCATCGCCGACAACGTCGTCCCCGACACCTGCGTGATCAGCGTCAACCTGCGTTTCGCGCCGAGCCGTTCGCCCGAGCAGGCCGAGGCGTATCTGCGCGCGCTGTTCCCCGAGTACGAGGTGGAGGTCACCGAGGTGGTGCCGGGGGCCCTGCCCGGGCTCGGCCAGGGGCCGGTGGCCTCGCTGGTCGAGGCGCTGGGCTCGGTTCCCCGCCCCAAGCTGGGCTGGACGGACGTGGCCCGCTTCACCGCGCTCGGCACGCCCGCGCTCAACTACGGCCCCGGCGACCCGACGCTGGCGCACACCGCCGGGGAGTACGTGACCGTCGGGCAACTGCGGGAGTGCGAGCGGCGGCTCACCGCCTGGCTGAGCGGCTGACCACCCCTGCCCGGGTGTCAGACCGGGCCGGTGCCGCGCAGACCCCCGAGTGTGCGCAACTGCAGCCACAGCACCAGCCGCTCGTCCGGGTCGTCCAGATCGACACCGAGGTGCTGCTGCGCCTGACGGAGGCGGTACCGGCAGGTGTTGGGGTGGACGGCGAGCAGCCCGGCCGCCCGCGCGACGTCGCCCCCGGCGTCCAGCCAGCACACCAGGGTCCTGGCGTAGTCGGTGCCGTGCCCGGTGTCGTACGCCAGGACGTCCCGCCAGGCCCCGGCCGTCAACGCCCGCTGCCCGTCCATGAGTTCCCGCAGCCGCAGCAGGGTGACCCGGGCCCGTACCTCCGTCACGACGGCGACGTCCTCCCCCGGGCCGAGCACCCGCAGCACCAGGTCGGCGTCGTCCCGTGAGCCGCGTACCGCCGCCGGCTCCGCCACCGCCTCGCCCAGCCCGGCCCGCACCCGCGTCCGCAGCGCCTGGGCCGCGCGCCGCACGATGTCCTCGGCCAGGCGCCGGTGCCGCTCCTCGCGCCCGGCCGAGCCGCTCGGCTCCGCACCGGTCACCGGCAGCAGCGCGTACACCCGCCCGTCGGCCAGCGCGCATGTGTGCCGCCCGTAGCGCGCCTCGCAGTGCAGCCGTACGAGGTCGAGCAGCCGCAGCGCGGTCTGTTCCTCGTCGGGCGTGGACCCGGCGCCGTCGAGGGCGAAGGAAACGACCCGGACCGGGGTTCCCTCGGCGAGGCCGAGGCGGTGCGCGGCGCCCGCCGGATCGGCGCTGCCGTCGAGGAGACGGCGCAGCAGGTCGCTCGTGAGCTGCCGGGACAGCTCCTCGCCGGCCCGCGCCCGCAGCAGGAGCAGGGCGGCCGTGGACGCGCCCCGGGCGAGCGCCTCCTCGGCGTCGGGGCCGAGCTGTCCGTCGTCGACGACCCACACCGACCCCAGCGTCTCGCCGCCCGCCCGGATCGCCACGGCGAGCCGCGGCAGCTCCTCGCCGTCCAGCGCGGCGAGGCGTACGGGACCGGGGGCGGCGAACAGGACGCGGTACTGCTCGCTGTTCTCGGGGCTGCTGGGCACCTGACGGCCCAGAATGCCCTGTCGCCGGGCCTCGTCGACGGCCTGCCGGGGCAGGGTGGAGTACGCCAGGATCCGCTGCCGGGCGTCCTCGATGACGGTCGCGCCGCCCACCGCCGCGGCCACCGCGTTGGCCAGCGAGAACAGGTCCCCGAACGCCGCTTCGCTGTCCCCGGGTCCCGGCCGGGACCCGATCGCCGAGGCCAGCAGCAGATGGACGTGATGCCAGGCGGCGTCCTCGTCGACGGCGAGCAGTGTGAGGCCGTGGGCCTTCGCCGCGGCCACCGTCTCGGGCTGCGAGGCCCCGCCCCGTACGACGAGTCCGGCCACCCCGGCCGCGGCGGCGTCGCGCGCCAGCGGCTCGATCCCGCCCGGCGGCAGCCCGACGGTCAGCACCAGGGCACCGGGCGCGCCGCGCGGGAAGGGATCCCCTTGGCCGTGGAGCAGGATCTCGGAGACGGGGCTGGCGAGGCCGTCCGCCGGGGCGGTGAGCACCCGGAGCAGGGGCTCGCCGAGGGTGCCGATCAGTTCCTCGAGGGTGCGGGCGTCCATGGGTGGTCGGGCTCCTGGGGCGGTGGTGTGCAGACGGTGGTGTTCGCAGGGGTCTGCGGGTTTCTATCGGGCGGTGATCCCGGCCGGCCTTGGCCGATCGCAACAGAGGCGGATGCCTTCATTGTGCCTGCCGACAACGGCCGCCCGGGCTCCGGCGACGCAGACTCACCGCATGACACCTGTGACGATCTCCGCCGCCGGGCCCGGGCCGGCGGAAGCACCCCGCACGGCCGGGGGGACAGCGCCCGGTGCCTGGGCGGGTATCGCCGACGCCGCGGCCCGCACCGCCGGGGTCACGGTCCGTACCGTGCACGACGTGGCCGGTATCCACGCCGTGGCCGGTTTCTTCGCCGATGTGTGGCAGACGCCCAGGGCCACCCCGCCGTATCCGGCCGAGGTGCTGCACAGCCTGGTGCACGCCGGCGGGGCGGTGCACGCCGCGTACGCGGCCGGACCGTCGGGCGAGCGGCTCGCCGGGGCGGCGGTGGCGGTGTTCGGTGCCCCCGCCGAGCGGGACGTGTACTCGTTCGTCGCGGCGGCGACCGCGGCGGGCCGGGGGGTGGGGTTCGCGGTCAAGCAGGCGCAGCGGGTGTGGGCGCTGGAGCGGGGCGCCACCACGATGCGCTGGACGTTCGACCCGCTGGTGCGCCGCAACGCCCGCTTCAACCTGGTCAAACTGGGTGCGGTCGGCAGCGAGTACCTGGTCGACTTCTACGGGCCGATGAACGACGGTGTGAACGGCGGCGACGAGAGCGACCGGCTGACCATCACCTGGGACCTGGCGACGGGGACCACACGTACGGACGAGCCCACCGCGGGCCGCGCCGCGGCCGACGTCGTGACCCGGGCACCCGACGACGGGCCGCTCGCCCTGCGCGACGCGGACCGGCTGTGGTGCCGCGTACCCGAGGACATCGTCGCGCTGCGCGCCGCCGACCCGGCCCTCGCGCTCGCGTGGCGGCACGCCGTACGCGGGGTGTTCACGGAGGCGTACGCCGAGGGCCTGCGCGCGACGGCCATGTCACGCGACGGCTGGTACCTGCTGACCCGGACGCCCTTCAAGACGCCTCACGAAAGGCAGCGATGAAGCTCGAACGCGTGGAACTGCTCCACGTCGCCATCCCCCTCGTCACCCCGTTCCGCACGTCGTTCGGGACGATGACCAGCAAGGACACCTTCCTGCTGCGCGTGGTGACCGACGCGGCCGAGGGCTGGTCGGAATTCGCCGCCGACCCCGAGCCCCTGTACTGCTCGGAGTTCGTCGCCGGCGCCGAGATGGTGATCCGCGACTTCCTGCTGCCGAGGGTGGCCGCCCTCCCCGAGCCGACGACGGCGGCCGTCGCCCCCGCCATGGCCTCCGTCAAGGGCCACGAGCTGGCCAAGGCGGCCCTGGAGACCGCCCTCCTGGACGCGGAACTGCGCGCCTACGGGATGTCGTTGGCGACGTTCCTCGGCTCGGTGCACGAACGGGTACCTGCGGGTGTCTCGGTCGGCATCAAGAATTCCGTGCCCGAACTGCTGGACGACGTCGAGCGCTACCTCGACGAGGGCTACCTCCGCATCAAGCTGAAGATAGAGCCGGGCTGGGACGTGGAGCCGGTGCGCGCGGTACGCGACCGCTTCGGCGACGCGCTGCCGCTCCAGGTCGACGCCAACACCGCCTACACGCTCGCCGACGCCGACCAGCTGCGCCGGCTCGACGACTTCGGGCTGCTGCTGATCGAGGAGCCGCTGGAGGAGAACAACCTCCATGCCCACGCCCGGCTCCAGCAGCGCCTGCGCACCCCGGTGTGCCTCGACGAGTCGATCCACTCGGCGCGTGACGCCGCGTCCGCGATCGCGATGGACGCCTGCCGGGTCGTCAACGTCAAGCCGGCCCGCGTCGGCGGCTACCTCGAAGCGCGTCGCATCCACGACGTGTGCGCCGCCCACGGTGTGCCGGTGTGGTGCGGCGGCATGCTGGAGACGGGCATCGGCCGCGCCCCCAACCTGGCGCTGGCCGCCCTCCCGGGCTGCACGCTCCCCGGCGACACCTCGGCCTCCCGCCGCTACTTCGCGGAGGACATCACGGAACCGTTCGTCCTCCAGGACGGCCACCTCCCCGTCCCCACGTCACCCGGCATCGGCGTCACCCCGCTGCCGGACGCCCTCGCCCGCTTCACGACGTCTAGGCGGGAGCTGTTCGCGACACGGCGCTGAGAATGACCGCGGGCCGATTCCACCCTCATCTGTTCGCGCTGATGTGCTGCCCGGCTTGCCACACCGCCCACAGCCGGGCGTATGTGCCGCCGGCGGTGAGGAGTTCGTCATGGGTGCCGGTCTCGATGACGCGGCCGGCGTCCATGACCACGATCCGGTCGCACGTAGCCGCTTGGGAGAGCCGGTGAGCGATCACGATGCCGGTCCGGCCGGCGAGGACCGCTTCCGAGGCGCGGTCGAGCCGCTCGGCGTGGGCGGAACCGGCCTCGGCGGTGGCTTCGTCGAGGATCGCCAGCTCGGGGTCGGCAAGGAACAGGCGGGCGAGGGCGAGCTGTTGCGCCTGTGCATCGGTGAGCGGATGTCCGCCGGTGCCGACCACCGTGTCGAGGGCATCCGCCGACAGGTCCAGCAGATCGGCCGCACCGGTGGTTTCGAGCGCGGCGCGGATGTCGCGGTCGGTGGCGTCGGGGGCGGCGAGCGTGAGGTTCTCTCGCAGCGCCCCGGCGAACACGTGTACTTCCTGGGTGATCACCGCGGTGCGGCGGGGACGGGTCACGGTCCCGTCGTCAGGTCGGCGAACGCCCGCGATCACTGCGGCGAGCGTGGTCTTCCCCGCCCCGGACGGGCCGACGATCGCGAGGTGCTGACCATCCGGGATATCGAGGTCGATGCCATCGAGTACGGGTGGACCGTCGGCGTAGCGGAACGCGACCTCGCGGAGCCGAACGGCGGTGGCTGTGTCTGCCGGGTCCATCGGGTCCACCTCGTGTGTCGGGTCCACCTCGTCCATCGGGTCTGTCGGAGTCGTCGTCGCGTCGGCCGCGTCCACCGTCGGGATCGTGACGACTCCGATCACGCGGCTCAGCGAGGCGAGGGCCGACTGAAGGGTGTCGACGACGAACAGCAGCTGGTTGACCGGCCCCAGCAGGCGCAGCACGAGCAGCATGGCGGTGGTGGCACCGCCGACGGTTGAGGATCCGTGGTCGACGAGGACGAATCCGACGACGAGCACGGCGGCCAGGCTCAGGCATTCGCCGAGGTTGAGCCGGGCGTTGAGCATGCTCAGCACGGTGCGTGCCCGCAGCGACTGCACCGCGACGCCCCAGGAATCCGTCAGCACGGTGCGATGACGTCGCTCGGCGAGCCCGAAGCCGAGCACGGTGGCGTAGCCGCGCTGGGACTCGAGGATCTGCTGGGCACGCGCACTCATCGCCGCACGCTCGGCTCGGTACACCCGGGGCCCGGTGCGCAGGTACCACCGCATGGCGAGTGCGTATACCGGCAGCACGACGGCGAACGCGGCCGCGTAGGGCCATTCCAGCGCCGCGAGCCCGCCCAGCGACACGACGATGGTGAACGCGCTGACGGTGAGCGCGGGGATCACCGCGGGGGCGGCATCGGCCACGGCGGTGACGTCGTCGCTGGACCGGGATATCAGGTCCCCGGTACCGGCGCGCTCTACGAGGTGCTGCGGGAGCAGCATGGCGCGGCTGACGAGCCGCTCGCGCAGCGCGGCGAGGACGGCGTGGTAGACGCGGGTGGCGTGCACGATCGCCACCGCGGTGCCGGCGGCGCCGAGGACGCCGGAGAGCGCCATGACGGCCGTGACCGTCAGCACGGTGCCGAGATCCGCGGTGCCCGCCCGCACCCGGTCGACGAGGTACCCGATCGCCACCGGCGGAATCAGGTCGACAGCGGTGCTGACGATCCCGACCACGCCGACGGCGGCGAGCCGGAGCCGGTGTCCGCGGCTGAGCCGCCGGACCTCCGCGGCCGTCGCCCGGCCGCCCGCGACGGGCAGCGCCTGTCCGGTCGTAGCGGATGCCACGCTCATCCCACCGTCCTTCCGTGCAGGGGTGCGTCCCCGGCGTCCACGAACAGGTCGACGACGCGGTCGCACCGCCCGAGCAGTGCCGGGGACGAGGCGATCAGCAGCGTGGAGCGGCCCGCGCGGACGCCGCGCAGACGCACCGCGATCGCGTGCTCGGTGACCGGGTCCACCGCCGTGGTCGGGTCGTGCAGCACGAGCACCGGCGCATCGCTCGCCAGTGCGCGGGCGAGCGCGATCCGCTGGCGCTGGCCGCCGGAGAGGCGGTTGCCGTCCTCGCCGACCGGGAGATCGAGATCGGCGGCGAAGTCGTCGCAGGCCGCAGCTCGCACCGCGACATCGATCAGCTCTGGCGCGCCGGCGCCGGCGCCGGCGGTGAGGTTGTCGCGGATCGTTCCGCTGAACAGTGTGGCCCGGTGCGGGGCGACCGTGACCCGGGAGCGGTACTCCTGCGCGCTCAGCTCCCGTGCCGGGAGTCCGTCGAGGCGCGCCTCCACCTCGCCGCCGGTGCGCGGGTCCAGCAGCGCCCGGGCGATGCGGGCGGCGGTCCGGTCGTCGGCGCGCACTCCCACGAACTCTCCGGGGTCCACCCGGATCGTCGCAGCCTGCGCGGACACCTCCAGTACGGGCAGCGGCGCGACCTCTGCCCGTAGCGCGTCGTCCTGTCCGGGGCTCCCGCTGCCGGTGCCGTGCAGCACGTCGACGACGCGCGCGGACGCGGCGCGGGCTCCGGCGAGGTTGGGGACGGAGGCGCTCGCGATCGACTGGATCTGCGGCAGCAGTGCCTGGGTGAGGCCGACGGCGGCGATCAGCTCGCCGATGCTCAGCCGCCCGTCCACGGCGAACCAGCCCGCCAGCCCCATCACCGCGGCGACGAACGCGCTGCTGACCGCACCCGAGCCCGCGAGGAACCTCCCCAGCAGTCCCGCGTTGCGCTGGGCCCCGACGAGGGTCTCCTGGCTCGCCTGCCGGTACCTCCTTGTCGCCTCGGCCTCGGCGTGTATGCCCTTGACCACCCGGTAGCCGGCGACCAGATCCGTGGCCCGTCCGACGGTGGAGGCCAAGAGCTCCTGGTACGCGCGGGTGTCCCGGGAGAGCCGCTCGCTGAGCACGCCCATCAGCCACACCGCGGCAGGCGCTCCCAGCAGCACCACGAGCCCGAGCAGCCAGTGCGTCGCCAGCAGCGATACGGCGATGAACCCGATGGCCGCGATCCTCGACACCGGCAGGATCAGCAGGATCACCGCGTTGGCCAGGCGGGCGACGTCGCTGGTCATCACCGAGACGACGCTGCCGTCCGGCGCCCGCGCCGCACCGCCGGCCGGATGCAGCACGGCGGTCGAGAGGGTGCTCCGGAGCCGGTGCTGCAGCAGCTGTACCGCATACGAGGTCAGCCGATTCGCCAACTTCGCCGCCACCGTCAACACGGCGTACAGGGCCATCAGCACGCCGAGCCACAGCACCAGCTGCCCCGCGTTCCCGGTCGCCAGCGCCCGGTCGATGGCGACACCCATCACCACAGGTACCGCCGACTCGCCCACCTGCCACACGACCGCGAGCAGCATCGCCGGAACGGTGACCCGCTTCACCGAGAAGATCACACGCAGCAGGAACCGACCCGGAGTCATACCCGCTCCGGCTTCGAACGGCGGAGCCTCGTCCGGTTCGGGGGGCGACTGCAGCAGCGTGGGCAGCCGGCGGGTCAGAGGTCCTCGCCCCAGTCCCGCGGTGTCGGCGCCCGAGAAACGCGAGGAGTCGCTCACGCGTGGCTCCGGTCGCTGTTCCCGAGCGGGAAGCACCAGAGCAGGGCATCGGCGAAGAGTCCCCGCCACCACGCGTAGTCGTGTCCGCCGGCGAACTCCCGGTAGCGGGTGTCGTAGCCCTTCGCGGTGAGCACGTGGTCCAGCCAGCGGCTGTGGGTGTTCGAGCCCTCCAGCTCTCCGACGTCGTGGAAGATGCGGACCGGTGCCGCTTCCGCGGCGAGGTGGTCGGCGATCAGCGTCGGTACGGGGGCGCGCCGCAGCAGCTCGCCCGCCCCGGTGCCCCACGTGAGGTCAGGGTGGTATCCGCACGACGGGGACTGGAGGATGGCGTTGCCGAACGCCGTCGGGTGGTGGAGCGCTGTCCAGCCGGCACACAAGCCGCCGAAGCTCTCACCGGCCAGCGCCACATCGGCGGGGTCGCGCGAGAGCGGATACCGGTGGTGGAGCCACGGCAGCAGTTCTTCGACCAGCATCCGGGAGAAGGCCGGATCGCAGAGCAGCTCTTTGTCGCGCTGCGATCCGGGCTGTTCGACGAGGATCACGGCACAGGGCCGGATCAGTCCCGCCTCGACAAGGGCGTCACGAACGCTCGGCGCGCTGTGACCCGGTGTCCCGTCCAGGTGGATCACGAAGGGCAGTGCGCTCCCGTCCGGGAGGTCGCCAGGGGGCATCGAGATCCAGACGCGGCGTTCGTTTCCCAGCGACTCACTCGCCAGCACGGCGGAATCCATGGCCGGGGCCGGCCGCGCTTCGGCCTGGTCGAGCCAGGGCAACGGCGCCGCGTCGGGCAGCACCGCCACCGAGGCCCCGGAGAACCGCTCCACCGAGCACTCCGAGAACCTCGGCGGCGGGTTGAACGGGTCCGGGACCTGTTCGCCCTCACGCGCCGGCCCACCTCGTGTGAACACGTACGAGAAGCGCAGGTCGGAACGCATCCGCAGGGTGAGCACGCGAAACGGCGTCCCCGCCACCGAGGTGAACTCCGTGCCGATCGGGTTGAAGCCGATTCTGGGGCCGATCACCACCGAGAGGGTGACCGTCGTGTCGTCCCCGGGCTCGTCGACGAACGTCACCTCCACCTCGTCCGCGCAGACCCGCTCGACAAGCGGTGTACCCGACTGCTCGAGATGTCGTCTGAACCTCTCCGGGCTCCACTCACCGGTCGACAGCTTTTCGACAGACGGATCAGACATGTATCGCGCTTTCCGCATCGGTGTGGTCAGCGGACCTGTGCCGGGTTCGTTCGCGGCCGAGCGGCACCACCTGGGGGCTGCCGGACACCGGATCACGCATCACCAGGCAGCGCAGACCGAACACCTCCTCGACCAGCTCGGCCGTGACGACCTCGTCCGGAGTTCCCTCGACGACCACGGCACCGTCCTTCATGGCGATCAGGTGGGTGCCGTAGCGGGCAGCGTGGTTGAGGTCGTGCAGTACGGCGACCAGGGTGTGGCCGGCGTGGTGCAGGTCGGTGAACAGCTCGAGCAGCTCGATCTGGTGGGTGATGTCGAGGAAGGTGGTCGGCTCGTCGAGCAGCATGATGTCGGTGTGCTGCGCCAGCGCCATCGCCACCCACACGCGCTGGCGCTGCCCGCCCGACAGCTCGTCCACCAGGCGCCCGGACAGGTCGGTGACCGAGGTCTGGCGCATCGCCCTGAGCACGGCCCGCTCGTCGTCCTCGGTCCACTGCCGGATGAACCCCTGGTGGGGGTACCGTCCCCGGGCCACCAGGTCGGCGACGGTGATCCCGTCCGGGGCGATCGAGCTCTGCGGCAGCAGTCCGACCCGCCGCGCCACCTCTTTGGTCCGGTAGGAGCCGATGTCGGCACCGTCGAGGACGATCTGCCCGGCCGACGGCTTCAGCAGTCGGGACAGGCCGCGCAGCAGGGTGGACTTGCCGCACGCGTTCGGGCCGACGACGACCGTGAACGACTCGTCGGGGATCGCCACCGAGAGGTGCTCGGAGATGATCCGCTTGTCGTAGCCGATCGTCGCCGACTCCACACTCAGGCGCGCGGTGTCGGGCGGGATTGCGCTCACAGGCGTCTCCTTGCTTCGGTGAACAGCAGGTATCCGAGGTAGCCGCCGCCGAGCACGACGGTGATGATGCCGACCGGCAGCGGGGTGGGGGCGGCGTGCTGGGCGAGGTAGTCCGACGCCAGGCACAGCAGCGCCCCGACGAAGGCGGCGGGAGCGAGGGTGATCCCCGCGGTGCGGGCGAGTCGGCGTCCGATCTGCGGGGCGACCAGGGAGATGAACGCGATCGGCCCCGACGCTGCCGTGACCGTCGCCGTCAGCGCCACTGCCACCAGGATCAGGCCCAGGCGTGCGGGCGAGACCCGTACCCCTTGCGAGGCGGCCACGTCGTCACCCAGCTGCATCTGCCGCAGCGGCCGGCTCAACATCCCGGCCAGCAGCAGGAGTACGGCGATGCAGGCGCCGCCGATGACGACCCGGTCCCAGGAGACGCCGTTGAGCGACCCGGCACCCCACGCGGCCGCGGACATCGCCTGGTCCAGGTCGGCCTTGAGGATGAGCCAGGTGTTGAGCGACTCGAGCATCGCCGCGACGCCGATGCCGACGACGATCAGCCGGAACCCCTGCACTCCTCGTCGGTGGGCGAGCACGTACACGCCCACGGCGGTGGCCGTACCGCCCAGCAACGCACCGCCGACCAGCTGCGCGTAGGTGCCGTTGACGACCAGGATCACGACCAGCGCCCCGGTGTAGGAGCCCTGGGAGAACCCGATGAGGCCGGGGTCGGCGAGAGGGTTGCGCAACAGTGACTGGAAGACGGCCCCGCTCACTCCCAGAGCAGCGCCGAACACCAGCGCCGCGGACACCCGGGGCAGCCGCCACTCGACCACGATGTCGCGGACCATGCCGGTCTCCCGGCCGGTCAGTGCGGAGAGCACCTGCCCGGGACTCAGCGCGTACGAACCGGTCATCAGCGCGAGCACCGCCGTACCGGCGACCGCGACCGCGAGCACCGTGCAGACGACGACCGGGCGCCATTGGAGCCGCACCGCGATCCGCCCGCGCCGCAGCACCAGCACCCGCCGCCCGAAGTCCACCTGCGGAATGGGCGTGTTCACAGTCCGCTCGCCTTCTTCCGCCGCGCCAGCGCGACAAGGACGGGAGCGCCGACGAAGGCGGTGACGATCCCCACGGGGAGCTCACCGGGTCTCATCACGACGCGTCCGAGGATGTCGGAGGCCAGCAGCAGGCTCGGGGCGAGGAGGACGCTGTACCCGAAGATCCAGCGTTGGTCCGGGCCGACGATCCAGCGGGCCACGTGCGGCACCATGAGTCCGACGAATCCGATGGGTCCGGTGATCGCGGTGGCACCACCGGCGAGGAGGGTGAGCGCGATCACCGCGAGCACACGGGTGCGTGCCAACCGGACCCCTTGGGTGACCGCCAGCTCGTCACCCAGAGCCAGAGCGTTGAGCGGGCCCGACACGGCGAAGGCCAGGACGAGTGCCACCGCGAAGAACGGCAGGACCGGCCATACGACCTCGAGCGGGCGACCCGCGATCGACCCGGCGTTCCAGTACCGCATCGCGTCGAAGGCGTCCGGGTCGGTCAGCTGGAGCGCCTCCCTGGCGCCGCCGAGCACGGCGCCGACGCAGACCCCGGCGAGCACCAGGACCACCGGTGAGGAGCCCTTCCGGGTCGACCCGAGAGCGAGCACCAGGAGCGTGACGATCAACGCCCCCGCGAACGCGAACCACATGTAGCCCTGCGATGTGCGGACGCCGAGCAGGCCCACGGCGACCGTCACCGCGAAGGACGCACCGGCATGGACGCCGAGGACACCCGGATCGGCCAGGGGATTGCGGATGAGCGCCTGGATCAGCGCGCCCGACAGACCGAGTGCGACGCCGACCACCAGACCCACGATCGTGCGCGGCAGCCGGAAGTCGCGGATCGCGAACTGATCAGGGTTGGAAGGCGGGTTGGACAGTGCGTCCCAGATCACCGAGACCGGTATCGCTTGGGAGCCGACCATCACGCTGAGCACCATCAGCACGATCAACGCGGCGAGGGCTGCGACCAGCCCGATGACGCGGCGGCGTCGATGCGAGACCGGGGACCTTGCTCTGTTTTCCTTCATGGTCGGGGGTGTTCTACTGCGGAGGGAGCGTCGCCAGAGCACGGTCGAGCGAGTCCAGGTACCGCAGGACGGGCCCGTAGGAGTTGTTGCCGGGGCAGAAGAGTCCGAGCGCGCGACCGGAGCTCACGGCGGGCAGCGCCTTCCACGTGTTGGTCTTGGTCACCGGCACGAAGGGCTCGGTCGGCCGGCCCTCGGCGTCGACGGGGTAGGTGATCACGCCGTACTCGGACAGCTCACCGATCTGCTCGAACGGCAGGGACTCGTAGGCCAGGGGTTCCTTGCCCTCGGCCGCCTCGGGCAGGTCGAGGCCGATGTCGTCCCGGGCGATCTCGGAGCAGCCGATGTCCGCGATGTAGAACGTTCCGGGATCGCTCCAGTCTCCCCGGGAGACATCGACGAACGAGGTGTCGGCGATGGTCTTGCGGTAGGTCTCCTTGATCTTGCCGACCTTCTCCTTGAACTCCGCCTTCTGCCGGCCGAGTTCGTCCGTGACGTTGCCGGCCTTGCCGATCTCGTCGGCGAAAGCCTTCCACTCGGTGTCGAGCCCCCAGTACACGGTCGGGGCGATCGACTCGAGTCGCTTGCCGACCTTGCCCCAGTCGTTCGAGTGGAACTGGACCAGGATGAGGTCCGGCTTGAGGGCGGCGAGCTTCTCGAGGTCCACCTCGCCCCCGTCGCTGCCGACCACCTCGGCTGCCTCGTACGCGGTCTTCTGTTCCTGCGGCAGCACGTCGAGTTCGGAGTCCGACACCTCGGTGACGCCCACCGGCTTGCCACCCAGATCGATGAAGGGGAGGTTCGTGTTGCCGATCGTGACGATCCGCCGGGGGTCGGCGGGAATCTTGACGGTGCCGTTCTCGGCCTTGACGCTGTGGGTCTCGGCGGCGGCCTTGTCGCCGGTGTCGTCACCGTCACCGCCGCAGGCGGTGAGGACGAGCGACGTACTCAACAGGGCGGCGGCGAGGGCCGTGCCGCGTCTCGTTACAGGCGTGCTGCTCATGGTGGTTTTTCTTTCTCTTCTTGCCCGGGTGGAGGCGTGAGCTCGGGTGGCGGGGATCAGTCAGCGGTGGCGCGGACGAGTTCGTGGACGGTGACGCCCAGGCCGACGGTGCGCGCCGACCTGCGCGTGAGGCCGGCCCGGGCGATGACGGCGTCCAGCTCCGCTGCGGTACGGAGGCCGGAGCCGTGGCAGACCAGGCCGATCAGGTCTTCCTCGCCGTCGTGCTCGTCGAGGTCGTCGGTGTCGAAGACCTCCTCGATCAGCAGCACTCGTCCACCGAGGGTGAGGTTCTCGGCTGCCCGGCGCAGTGCGTGAGCGGCGTCGGCGTCGGGCAGGGTCTTGAAGGCGCGGCTGATGAGCACGGCGTCGGCTGCCGGGCCGGCCTCGAAGACGGACTGCTCCAGCACGCCGACCCGCGTGCGTTGCCGCTCGTCGGGAATCGTGGCGGGCAGGTCGCGGCGCAGCCAGTCGGCCTGGGCGGGCAGGGCGCAGATCGTCACGCGAAGGCTCTCGTGGGCCGCGACGTACTCACGGGCGTGAGCGCCGGCACCACCGGAGTGGATCACCAGGTGCCGGACTCCGGCGAGCAGGTCGGACGTGGCGATCGGTCCGGCCAGTGCGGGCTGGAACTTCGCCAGGCGCTCCAGGTGGCGGTCCTCGTAGTCCTGCTCGGCCCGCACCTCGGCGAAGGTCCGGCCGGTGACCGAGACGTAGGCGGGCCGACCGGTGCGGACCGACTCCGTGAGTCCGTGGATCCCGAGCATCTCGCGGCCGACCACCCCGGCGGAGTGGAGCCGATCGGCGATGAACTCGAGAGTGAGGACATCGCCGACGGGCGTCAGGGCGTAGTGACATGGTTCCGTCTCGGTCACCACGTCCAGGGTGTGCAGGTAACGCAGCAGCTTGCCCAGAGCGCGCTCGTCGGCGCCGGCCTTGGCGGCAAGCTCGGTCACGCCGGTCACGCCGCGGGAGATCAGGTCGGGAACGCCCAGCTCGACGGCGGCGCGGATCGCGATCGGCGCGACGAGCCCGGTCAGGTCGTGGAGCTTCTGGAACGGGGTGACCGTCCTCTCCGGGTCGGGTACCGCCCCGTCGGTCTCCAGGGCGACGACCGCGGAGCGACGCCAGTAGCCGGCGAAGTCGATGTCCTCCTTGGGCACGCCACGGTCCTCGACCAGGTGCCGGCGGATGTCCCGGACGGCCGTGTGCTCGCCGGCCAGCCACACGAACGTCTGGCCCGGCCACCACTGCGTACCGCGCACGGCCTCGGTGAGCAGCGACACGGTCCCGGCCGCCCTGCCGGAGCGGACCAGCCACGTCACGTCCACCCCGGGCAGCTCGCGCAGCTCCTGGCGGTGGGCGTCCTCGGCGATCTCGATGAACACCTGCGCCCGGGCGTCGGACGGGAGTTCGTCGAGCAGGCGGCCGATCGCGGGGAGTGCGGTGTCGTCGCCTGCCACGAGCCACCAGTCGGCGCCGACCGGGAGCTCCTTCGACGTGCGCGGGCCGCTGACGTGGATCCGGTCACCCGGCCGGGTGCGACAGGCCCACGCCGTTCCCACGCCCACCCCGTGCTTGACGAAGTCCACGTCCAGCTCGCCCGCCTCCGGGTCCCACCGGCGGACCGTGTAGGCCCTCGACAGCGGTCGAGGATCCTTGGGCACGATCAACTGGGCCTCGCCCTGGACCGGGAGCACCGGATCGCGCTGACCCGGGTGCGGGAAGTAGAACGCGAGGTCGTCGTCGAAGCCCTTGGACTCGAAGGCCGGCCGCACGAAGCCGTCCGCGGTGGTGAACGCACGCAACTGTTCGCCGCTCAGCGTGACCCGCCGCATTCCCGGGGTGTGGTCGACGGTCCGGACCACCTCGACCTCACGCAGGGTCGGCGGGTACACGGTGAGCCGGCGCGAGGTTCTGGGCATGCGGGGAACCGAGCTTTCTCATCGCTTCGAGGGAAGGAGCCGCGCGCCGGCATCGGGAGGGCGCGTATCGGTAAGGTTAGGGGAACCTTACCTTGGATGGTGTGCGCAGACTGCCGTACGGTTAGGACATGGTTTCGCCCTCATCGCTCGTCACGGGTTCCGGCTGCCCTCCGCCGATTCCGGGCGCGCGGTGGAGTCCGGCGGACGCGCCCGTGCGACCGCTGCTGCTGTGGGTGCGCACCGGTACGGCGCACGTGCGTCTCGGCAGCGGGCCGGTGCTCCGCCTCAGGGCCGGCGAAGGCGCCTGGATTCCCGCGGACGGGCGGGCGGAGCGGGCGATCACCACCGAGCCGGGCACTGTCGCCTTCCCGCTGTGTCCCCATGCCGGCGTCGGGGCTCGGGGGTTGTCGGAACTGACGCGGTTCGATGTTCCCAGCGGCTGGCAGGACTGGTTGATCCAGCTCTTCAACCTGCAGGTCACTCCGTTCAGCGGCCGCGGGTACTCCCCCGAGGCGATCGCGGAGCTCCTTCGGCGTCCCGGCTCGCGTTCGCCGGCGCCCGCCGTGGCCGGGCGAGATCCGAGCCCGGAGGGGTTCGCCTCGCCGGCGATGCCGCGGGCCCGCGGCGCCAGAGCGGTCGCCGACGAACTGATGCGCGACCCCGCGCTCGACCTCACGGTCGAGCAATGGGCATCGCGCGTGCTCTCCAGCGCGCGCACGCTTCGCCGTGACTTCCTCGCCGACACCGGGCTCACGTTCGAGCGGTGGCGGCTGCACTGCCGACTCGGCGCCGCCGTGGAGTTCCTCGCCGCCGGCTACGACGTGGACCAGGTGGCTGGTCTGGTGGGCTTCGCCAGCCGCAACGGCCTCACGCGGGCCTTCAAGGGACGATTCGGGCTGACCCCCCACGAGTTCGGACGGGCGCTTTTCGCCCGACCTGGCGCCGGTGGACTGACCCAACGGGCGGCGGCGGCACGGCAGACCGACGACCTGATCCGGATGACGCGCGAGGTGAACACTCCCACCGCGCCTGAGATGCTGCCCGCGGCCAGCACACCGTCACACACCAACGACATCCACGTCCTCAGCTGGATGTATCGAGGCAGCGGGTACCTGGACATCGGCGGCCGGCGCTACGAGCGGGAGCGAGGCGTGGCGACCTGGATCCCGGCAGAGATGGAACATGTCACCGGCCTCCGCGAGAACTCCGTCTCCCTGCCGCTGGGCAACGCGAGTACCGCCGACCTCCATCTGACCGAGCCGCTGCAGGTGCGGTTCTCGCCCGCGTGGGACGACTACTTGATGTTCTGCTCGATCAGCGCCCGGTCCGGGCTGCGTCCCGACGACCACAACCCCCGCCACATCCTCGACCTGTTCGCGGAACAGGTCGCCGCGCAGCGAGCGCTGTCGGTGCCGATGCCCACCGATCCGCGGGCGCGGGCTGTCGCGATGGAGTGCTTGCGTCGTATCGGCGAGCCCGGCGGAACGCATGACGTGGATGTCCGTGCCGAGATCCACCGCGCCTTCCGCGACGAGACAGGTATGACACTCGGCCGCTGGCGCTATGCCGCCCGCATGCGCATCGCCCGCGACCTGCTCGCCGGGGGCGCCTCGCCCAGCGCCGTCGCACGCCGGATCGGGTACGCCCACCTCCCCACGTTCAGCGCCGCCTTCTCCCGCTTCCACGGACTCTCGCCACGCGAATACCAGGAACGCGAGGCTGCCAAGAGCCACTGAGAGGACGTTCGCACCGTCTGCGCCCAGGCGTTCGGAGCTGCGTGGGATGCCGTGGGCGTCAGGCGTGCAGGCCGTACGGCGAGCGAACCCGCCGCTCAGCCGGATCCGGCGATCCGGCGATCCGGCCAGAGAGGTCGCCTCGACCGCGGAAATCACACCCCTACGAGCCGGACCCGATCGCCGTAGAGCTTGACCATGTCGTCAATATCGGAGGTCAACATGACCACAGGGCGGCGCTGTCGCAGCGCGGCCTCTGCGACCGCCGCACGTGCCAAGACCTGACGGCGACCACCATCGCTCTGTTGCGGGCCAAGCCCACCCAGTTCGCACCTGCGGCCGTGCGCACCGCTCTGCGCGAGTGGGCGTTCAACACGAACAGGCGCCCCGACGCACTGTACGCGCTGGGGTTGGCACTGACGTCGCCGAGCCCGGGCAACGGGTCCGGGTCGTCCGGTCGTCGGCGCGAGAGCGGCCCGACGTGTCACCGTTCCGGGCGGACATGAAAGCCGTGGACAGGCAAGGGGATTGGGAGAGCCGGACCGAGGCCAAGGTGCCCGCTCCGGCGGACATCGCGGCGCGGCTCGGCATCGCCGAGGGTGACCTGTGCGTCCGGACGACGTACGAGTTCCTGGCCGACGGCAGGCCGGTGCAGCTGTCGACGAGTTGGGAGCCGTACGACCTCACCGCCGGCACGCTCGTCGTCCTCCCCGAGGGAGGGCCGCATGCCGGGGCGGGCGTCGTGAATCGGATGGCCGCGATCGGCGTCAGCGTCAGCCACGCCGTGGAGCAGCCGGAGCCGAGGCAGGCGACCGCCGAGGAGGCGTCACTTCTCGGCATCCAGAAGGCCGCGCTCGTGACGCACATCCGGCGGACGTACTACAGCAACGACGGGCGGCCCGTGGAAACGGCGGACATCGTGGTGCCCGCCGCTCACTGCGAGATCGTCTACGAGATCCCGATCAACCGTCACTAGGCCATCTCGTGTGGATTACCTGATCGCTGGGCTGGTTGTGCCTTTGACTGATGCTCAGTGGGCGCGGATCGAGCCGTTATTGCCGGGCCGGATGCCGAAGCGGGGTGGCCGGTGGCGTGACCAGGGTGATCGATGCGATCGCCTGGAAGTTTCAGACTGGATCGCAGTGGGTGCATCTGAAACACAACGGCTTAGCCGCGCAGCGACCTGCGCAGCAGGAGGCCGCCGATCCCCACCAGGGTAGGGAAACCGCTCTTCGGCATGGCCGCGGTGCCCGTCACGCCGACGGCGGTCAGAACGACGCCCGCGGCGCGCTGGGCCGGGATGTCCTTGTGCTCCTCCGCCGACCGGAGCAGTCGGCCGCCCATCCACAGGGTCGGCGCAGCGGCCATGAACCAGAAGGCGGCGGCGCGATCGCCCCGGTCGGGCACGGAGTTGAGAAGGTTTCCGCGAACCATGTCGGCGAACACATCGCGGTAGATCACGGCGCCGATGGCAGCGTGACCGACGCCGACAACCTGGAGCCAGTGTCCTGCTGAATGTCGCTTCATGGCCTCATCGTATGGGCCGGCCTAGGGCGTCCCCCAGGGGCCTGGCCCGCAGGCTCGTGTCAGCAGGAGGCAAGTGATCCCGTTGAAGGGAGCAGTGGAACAGAACATTGCCCGCTGATCGAAACGAAGGCCCCTAGCCCTGCCCCTGCCACCTGTCGAAGTCGAATGCGTGTCGAAGGTCGATCGGCGAGACACCCAGCGGCGGAAGAGACGCAGGTCAGCGGCAGACTGACACCCGACACACCAGGCGCCTTCTAAGCGCTTGGCCGCAGGTTCGAGTCCTGCCGGGGGCGCAAGTCTCCGCCCTCCCTTGGGAGAGGGCTTTTTGCTGGTTGAGGTGGGTGCTGGCTGGCGCGACGTGGCCCTGGGCGCCCTCTTGGTGATCAAGGGTGGGATCTGGGTTTGTCCGGCTGTCGCCTCAGGAAGCGCCTTGTCCAGCGTTCCGGCAATCCGATGGATCGGTGCCCAGACCGACGGATCGTCGACAACTCGACTGAGGTCCGTCATCTGCAGCTTCTCCAGCCAGTGCGACAGCACCAGTCCTCGTCACTCGTCAGCTTGATCGTGACCTGGCCATCGCCCACGAACGCCCCCCTACGGCTCGGTCCCCGCCCCGGGCACATGAACCTACTGATCCTCGACCTTGACCAAACACCTATGGGCACCCCCCTCAACCGCGCCATGTACGGCGCGCCCTCGTGAGGACCTCTTAAGAGGTCTGCGGCCGGCGCTTCAGTGCTCGAAGACCGCCGTCGCCACCGGCACTGCAAGCAGCAGGCTGAGTCCGACCAGGGGGAGGCGGTCCAGCCACAGGATGGCGGCGAATTCGCGCAGTGTCGCGGCCAGCCAGTAGGCGGGGGAGGTCGGCGCGCCCACGACGTGCACGGGCACGCCGACGCGGCGGGCCAGCAGGGTCGTGCGGTAGACGTGGAAGCCGCTGGTGACCACCGTGGCACGGTGGCCGGGCGTGGTGCCGTCCACGAGCGCCGCGCTGAAGCGGAGGTTCTGCCCGGTGTTGACGGAGCGGTCTTCCCGCACGATCCGGTCGTCGGGCACTCCGCGTCCGCGCAGATAGTCGGCCATCGCGTCCGCCTCGGAGCGGACCTCGTCGTCGCCCTGGCCGCCCGAGACGATGAACACCAAACGAGGCGTGTCCGGTGCGCGGGCGGCGTCGAGCGCGAGGGCACGCTCCAGCCTGCGGGTCAGCAGCGGGCCGGGCCGGTCGCCGTTGAGCCCGGCGCCCAGGACGACGACATGGGTGGTTTCCGGCAGGGGGCTGCTACGGCCCCGGACGAACACGTAGCCGGCGAACACGAGGAAGAGCAGAGTGAGGTATCCCGCGGCCGCGTTCACCGCGACCACGAGGGCACCGAACGCCTCGCCGCCGACCGCGTGGAAGACCGCGTCGAGGCCGAGCACCGCCAGCACCGCGCAGCCGGCGGCCCCGGTCGCCAGCAGGGCTGCCTGCGGTCCGTAGCGCCGGACCAGGAGCACGCCGTCGGCCAGCAGTAGCAGGCCCAGCGCGAGCGCCAGGAGCAGGGCGGCGACGGCGAGGACGGTGGCGATGGTCGGGTGGGCTTCCGCACTGCGATCAGCCAAGCCGAGTCCGGCAGAGGTCACCGCGAGGCAGAACAGGACGGCGGTGGAGAACCGGTGCGGTGCCAGCAGGGCGTTGACGACGCCGCCCGCGGCGAACACGACCGCAGCGAGGTACTCCGGGTACTCCGGCATGTGCCGCACCGCTCCGCTCTCCCGCCCGCCTCTCGCCGCCCGCGGGTTCCCGGACCCGGCACGGACGGCTGCCGGCCATCCTCCCAGACCTGCTGTGGTGCGCCGAACGCGGGTGGGCGGTGGAGCGTTCGGCGAGACCGGCATGTCGCGGCCGCGCAGGACGCACAGATGGACGGTGTGCCCTACAGCCCGGTGCAGATCCACCAGGTACGGAAGCGCGACGCGACGGACGGCTCCTTCGAGCGACACTGCACCGATGGCCATCATCTGTAACGCGATCCGGTAGCCGGTGCCTTCATGTCGACCGCCCCACCCTCGGACGGCGGCACGTTCCCAGCTTGACGGAGCAGCACGGCGCCGTACGAGTCAGCGCGCCACGCGCCCCACTCACGCTTCCCGCAGCGACTGTCCTCACCCGATAACACCGGTCAAGAACCGCTGGTCCCCAACTTGTCCCAACTGGTCCCCGAACAATGGGTGAGGGGCGGTTTCGGATTGCTCCGAAACCGCCCCTCAGCTGCGACTCCATAGAGTCGGGACGACAGGATTTGAACCTGCGACCCCTTGACCCCCAGTCAAGTGCGCTACCAAGCTGCGCCACGTCCCGATGCGTCTCGCGCGGGTGAACCGCGTGATCGCGCAGGTCAACCCTACCGCACCCGGGGAGGGGCCTCGGCCTCGCGGCCCTCGGGGTGGCTCCGGCCGGTGTGGGCCCCGGTCCGGCCGGCGAGGCCCACGGTCGAGACGGCCACGGCGAGGACGGCCCACCAGGGGATCTCCGCCTTGGTCGCGTGGCCGGCGCAGGCCGCGACGGCCAGGAGTGCCGGGACGGCACCCCCGATCAGTCCGGCACGCCGGACGGTTCGGTGCCGCGTCTCGTCCACGTCGTGGTCCCCATTCGCCTGCTCGATCGCGCGCCCTGAGAAGCTCCACTCCCGGGCATATGCCGCAAACAATACGCGAAGTCGACGGCAACTCCCTACCAGGGCATACAGGTTGAGACGGACACCAGATGATGTGCCGCTTATCACCCGATCTTCGGAGGTGCCCCGTGGCCGGGCCCCCTGGTCAGTGCGCGCCGATCAGCGCCCGGCCCGCTCCGTCCCCGGCCGGTCGGCGCGCACCCCGCCACGCGGCCAGGCCGATGAAGACCATGGAGGACAGGCCCGCCAGCGCGAAGGCGGTGAAGCCCCAGTCGCCCTTGTTCGCGGCGAGCAACTGTCCGCCGAGCCACGGTCCGAAGACGGCGCCGAAGCGGCCCATGCCGGAGGTCCAGCCGACGGCGGTGGCGCGACTCTGCGGCGCCGAGCGGATGGAGACGGTCGCGTAGATCATGGTCTGGGCGCTGTTGAGGAAGACGCCGGTGAGGAAGACGACCGTGAAGGTCAGCGCGAGCGGCATGCGGACGCTGAGCAGGAAGACGCCGACGGCGGTCAGCGCGAACCAGATCGCCGAGATGCGCGGGGCGCCGAACCGGTCGGCGGCCCGTCCCGCGATCAGCATGCCGACGATGCCGCCGAGGTTGAACAGGACGACGAAGGTGAGGGCGGAGCCGAGTTCGTAGCCCTCGCCGCGCATCAGGGTGGGCAGCCAGGTGGCGACGCCGTAGACGAGGAGCAGACCGCCGAAGGACGCGATCCAGTAGAGCAGGGTCTGGATCCACTCGCCGCCGCGGAAGAGGTGGGCCAGGGAGGCCCAGCGGGAGGGGGCGGGGGCGCCGTCGTCCGGCTTCGCCGGGGGGAGTTCGACGGCGTAGCGGCGCGCCAGTGCGTGCGCCTCCTCGGTGCGGCCCTTGGCGAGCAGGAAGCCGAGCGATTCGGGCAGGAACTTCGCGAGCACCGGCACGAAGAGCAGCGGGGCGACGCAGACCCAGAAGGCGGCGCGCCAGCCGAGCGGCTCGACGACCCACAGGGCCACATATGCGGAGAGGATGCCGCCGGTGTGGTGGGCCGTCATCAGCAGGCCGATGGTGAGGGCGCCGCGGCCGCGCGGGGCGTAGTCGGAGACCATGCTGATCGCGGTGGGCAGCAGGCCGCCGAGGCCGATGCCGGCCAGGGTGCGGCCGAGGCCGAACACCGCGATGCCGTTCGCTATCGCGCACAGGCCCGAGGCCAGCGAGAAGAGGGCGACGCAGCCGACCATCAGCTTCTTGCGGCCGATCCGGTCGGCGACCGTGCCCGCGGTGAGGGCGCCGATCAGCATGCCGAAGGTGGCGTAGCTGCCGAGGTCTCCGGCCTGGTCCGGGGTGATGCCGAGGGCCCGCTCCGCCAGCATGTGGGGCAGCACCGAGCCGTAGATGAACATGTCGAGGCCGTCGAAGAGGACGGCCAGCCAGCACAGGGCCACGACCAGGAGGGCGAGTCTGCCTACGCGAGCGGTCGAGGAGGGTGAGGAGGGCATCGTTGGTCTACCTCTCGTGTGGAGTGTGTTCCCTCAGGCGGTCGGCGGTGTCCCGTGCGTGTGGAAGGACTCGATGGTCTTGAGCCCCCAGGCCTGGCCCTTGGCGCGCTCCGCCTCGGTCCAGGTGATCAGCGGCCAGTCGGGGGCCAGGACCAGGCGGGTGAGCGGGTTGCACAGTTCGACGCGGTTGCCGCCGGGCTCGTAGACGTAGAGGAAGAACGTCTGCTGGATGGCGTGCTTGTGCGGGCCCGTCTCGATGAACACGCCGGTGTCGATGGCGAGATCGGCGGCGCGCAGGATGTCCTCGCGGGTGTCGGTGGCGAAGGCGATGTGGTGCAGGCGCCCCTTCGAGCCGGTCCAGTCCTCGGTGTAGACGACGTCGTAGGACTTGTCGGTGAAGGTGAGCCAGCGGGCCGCGATCCGGCCGGAGTCGAGGCGGATCTGTTCGGTCGGCCGGGCGCCGAGGACGCGTTGCTGGAACTCGGCGTTCGCGAGCACGTCGGCGGCGAGGAAGTTGACGTGGTCGAGCCGTCGTACGCCGACTCCGTGGCCGGGCTTGGCCTGGGGCTGGTTCTTCAGCGCGGGCTTCAGCTCGTCGGGGGCCCGGTAGTGCTCGCTCTCCCAGTACAGGGCGTGTTCGTGGCCGTCCGGGTCGGTGGTGACGTAGAGCTTGCCGAGGCCGGGTTCGTCCTCGGTCCAGTGGCCGGTGCCGCCGGCCTCCTCGATCGCCCGGACGCGGCGGTGCAGCGCCTCCTCGCCGGCGGTGCGCAGGGCGAGCCGGCCGAGGCCCGGCCGGTCGCGGGCGGTGAGGACGAGGCTGTGGTGCTCGTAGTCGTCGTAGGTCCGCAGGAAGACCGTGCCGCCGTCCTGGCCGCTGACGGTGAGGCCCAGGTAGTCGGTGCAGAAGGCGACGCTGGCGTCCAGGTCGGGGGTGAAGAGCTGGGTGTGGCCGATGTGGGCGATGTCGCCCAGGGGTGGGGTCGTCATCGGGAGTCCTTGAGGGGGTGAGCGGGGGCGGGGAACACCGTGCCGTCGAAGATCTTGCGGGCGGTGCGCACCACGGCCGTACGGCGGGCCACGGGCCTGCCCGCGGTGTCGGTGCCGATCGCGCACTCGATGTCCAGGAAGCCGGTGGGGTGTTCGAGGCGCACCCGGTCGGTTCCGGCGGGCAGGTGGGCGAGGTCGGCGCCGACGCCGCCCTCGACGCGCAGTCCGGCGGCGACACCGGCCGCGCCGAGCACGCCGATCGAGGGGTGGCAGCGTACGGGGATGAAGGTGCGGGTGGTGACCGCGCCGCCGTCGCGGGGCGGGGCCAGCAGGGTCAGTTTGGGCACGGTCGCATCCGTCACGTCGCCGAGCCCCATGAGCCGGCCCGTCTTCAGCCGGATCGCGTGCAGCCGGTCGGTGAGGGCGGTGTTCTCCTCCAGGTCGGAGGGGGTCTCGTAGCCGGTGACGTCGAGGGCGGTGGCTGCCATCAGCACGGTCGGCATGCCGTTGTCCACGCAGGTGACGCGGACGCCGTCGATGTCTTCCCGGGTGTTGCCGGTGGGGAGCAACACGCCGTCGCCGGGCGGGAATTCGAGGGTCACGGGGGCGGCGGTGCCGGGGACTCCGGCGATCTCGGTGTCCCCCGTGTAGTCCATCCGGCCGCCCGGGGTGGCGAAGGACGCCGTCGCGAGGGCGCCCGAGTTGACCATGCGGATCCGGACGACGGTCCGCTCCTCCCCCGCCGGGACCAGCCCGCGTTCCACGGCGAACGGGCCGACACCGGCCAGGATGTTGCCGCAGTTCTGGCGATCACTCACCTCAGGCCGGTCGACGGCCACTTGGAGGAACAGGTAGTCGATGTCGGCGCGCGGGTCGGTGGAGGGCGACACCACGGCGACCTTGCTGGTGAGGGGGTGCCCACCGCCCAGGCCGTCGATCTGGCGTGCGTCGGGGCCGCCCATGAGGCGGAGCAGGAGCGCGTCGCGCGCGTCCGGGGCAGCGGGCAGGTCCTCGGCGAGGAAGTAGGCGCCCTTGGAGGTGCCGCCGCGCATCACCATGCAGCGCACGGTCACGGCCGCTCCCCGGACCGCAGATGGTCCTCGTAGGACGTGTACGTCACGCCGAGCCGCACGAGTTGCTCGCGCAACCCGTAGCGGTCCAGGCCCAGTTGGCCGTCGAGGAAGGCGGCGCGGGTGGCGGCCTCCTTACGCTCGCGGGCCTCGGAGGCCTTGGCCGTGTGCCGGGCCCGCTCGCGGGGGACGACCACGACACCGTCGTCGTCGGCGAGGATCACATCGCCGGGGCGGATCACCTGGCCGCCGATCACGACCGGTACGTTGACCGATCCGCCGGTGGCCTTGACGGTGCCCTGGGCGGACACGGCGGCGGCCCAGGCGGGGAAGCCCAGGGCGCGCAGTTCGGCGGTGTCGCG
Source organism: Streptomyces sp. CRCS-T-1 (assembly GCF_024442335.1). Taxonomy (NCBI): domain Bacteria; kingdom Bacillati; phylum Actinomycetota; class Actinomycetes; order Kitasatosporales; family Streptomycetaceae; genus Streptomyces; species Streptomyces sp. CRCS-T-1. The sequence continues at coordinate 861,868 of NZ_CP101651.1, forward strand.
GACGCCGGCGTTGATGACCAGGCCGCGCACGCCCCGCCGCCCGAGCGCGGTGGCGAACAGTTCGCCGAACATGCCGTCGGTGGAGGGCGAGGTGGTGGTCACCACCAGGACGTCGCCCGGGCCGCACTGCTCCACGGCGGCATGGATCATGAGGTTGTCGCCGGGCCAGCTGAGCACCGTGACGGCGGTGCCCGCGATCCGGGTGTCCCGCTGGACGGGGCGCAGGCCCGGGCCGAGCAGTCCGGTACGGCCCATGGCCTCGTGGACGGTGGCGACGCCGTACCCGGCGAGGGCCTCGACGTCCTCGGGGTGTGCCTTCGGCGGGCCGGTGACGATGACGCCGCTCATGCCAGCTCCTTCGCGATCTGCGGGAAGGGGCGCATATAGGCCTCGGCCAGGGTCTTGTGCGGCAGGCCCAGGTTGGGGCCCGCGTTGCGCTTGAGCTGGACGCCGCGGCGGACGGCGAGGTCGGTGTAGTAGTCCCACAGGTGCCGCTGGGCGGCGAGGCACTCCATGGCCTCGCGCTTGGTCTCCCAGACCTCGGTGATGTCGAGCAGCACCTCGGGCCGGAAGCCGCTCATCTCGGGCTGGTGCGGTTCGAAGCAGAAGACCGGCGGGGCGCCGATGATGTCGCCTTCGCCCGGGTAGCCGATGGCCTGGGCGAGGATCCTGGCCTCCAGGGCCATGCGGTGGGCGGCCGGGTGGTCGCCGTTGTACGGGTCGTCCGCCGGGTGGGTGAGCACGACATCGGGCTGGATGTCCCGGTAGAGCGCGACGAGCCGGTCGGTCAGCTCGGGGGTGACGAGGAGCGGGTAGTCGCCTGCGTCGAAGAAGCGGACCTCGGCACCGAGGACGGCGGCGGCCCGCTCGGCCTCCTCGCGGCGCAGCGCCTTGATCTCCTCCAGCTTCCTCCCCTCGCGCCACGCCTTGGCGGACTCGCCGCGCTCGCCGAAGGTCAGGCACGCGATGGTGACCTGCTCGCCCCGGGAGGCGGCCAGGGCGATGGCGCCGCCCGCCCGCCACACGAAGTCGCCCGCGTGCGCGGTGACGACGAGGGTGGACCGTGGTGGGGAGGTGGCGGGCGCGTTGCCGTGGGTCATGCTGGTGTCTCCTCGTTGGACAGGTGCGCGCCCGCCTCACGCGTGGGTCAGTCGCGCAACGCCTCGATCACACTGCCGAGGTGGGCGCGGACGGCCGCCTCGGCCGCCTGCGGGTCCCTGGCCCTGATCGTCTCGATCATGGCCAGGTGCTCGTTCAGGGATTGCTGGGGGCGTCCCGGCCGTAGCGCCAACTGGAAGCGGTGGCGCACCAGTTGGGCATTGAGTCGCTCCAGCAGTTCCACGGCCGTCCGCTGGCCGGAGAACTCCCGGACGCGGGCATGCAGTTCGTGGTTGAGCTCCGAGTAGGTGACCGGCTCTCCGTCGGCCACCGCCTTGGTCATCGCCGTGCCGAGGGCGGTCAGTTCGGCCAGTTGCTCATCGCTCGCCGCCACGGCCGCCTTCGCCGCGCACAGCCCTTCCAGGGCCATGCGGCACTCGGTGATGGCGACCGCTTCCTCCACGGTCACGACCCGCACCCGCGAGCCGCGGTTGCGGATCCGCTCGACCAGTCCCTGGGCCTCCAGATCGATCAGTGCCGCGCGGATGCTGGCCCTCGTCACACCGAACTGCTCGGCGAGTTCGTTCTCCACCAGCCGCTGGGCCGGTGCCATCTCGCCGTGCAGGATCGCCTGCCGCAGCTGCGCGAGCGCGTGCTGCTTGGCCTGCTCTCCGGTGCTCGGACGGGCTTGAGTCGGCATGCGTTGCCCTCCCTGAGTGAGTGCCTGTCGAACGTAAATCTAGCCCGACATAATTGTCAACAATTTCGTCGGCATCTCGTCGCGCATCTATGCGTGGGGGTCCGGCGCCGCTCCCCCGCCCGGCGCCGCTAGGGTCGGCCGCATGACGCACAGCTTCGTACTCCACATCCCCGACGCCGAGCTCGAACCCGAGCCGCTGGCTCCCGAGCAGATCGTCTCCGGGACGCCCGAGGTGACCGGGAAGGTGGTCTGGGAGTCGGAGGACGGCCGTCAGGTGCGGGGGATCTGGCAGATCACGCCCGGCGTGGTCACCGACACCGAGGCCGACGAACTGTTCGTGGTGGTCAGCGGCTCGGCGACGATCGAGTTCGAGGGCGGTCCGACGCTCACGGTCGGCCCCGGCGACATGGCCGTCCTGCGCGAGGGCGACCGTACGACGTGGACGGTGCACAAGACGCTGCGCAAGGCGTACGCGATCAACCTCTGACCGGGAGGTACCGGTTCAGCTCGCGTGCGGAGGCGCCGTCGACCCCCGGACCTCCAGCGTCGGCGTCGCCAGGTGCAGGCGCCCCTCTCCCCCGGGCCGTTCGAAGCGGTCGAGGAGGAAGCGGGCGGCGCGGCGGCCGACCTCGTGGCCGGCGTTGTCGACGGTGGTGAGCCACAGATGGCGCAGCCGGGAGATGCTCGTGTTGTCGTAGCCGACGAGGGACACGTCGCGCGGGACGCGCAGGCCCAGTTCCTCCGCCGCCGAGAGGGCGCCGACGCAGGTGATGTCGTTGACGGCGAAGACGGCCGTGGGCCGCTCGGCGCGGTTGAGGAGGCGGACGGCGGCGCGGTAGCCGCCCTCCTCGGTCATGTCGCCGGTCTCGACGAGGGCCCCGTCCGCCAGGCCGTGCTCCCGCATCGTCGCCTCGAAGCTGCGGCGGCGCAGTTCGCCGACGGCTCCGTAACCGGCCAGGTGTGCGATGCGGCGGTGGCCGAGGCCGATGAGGTGCTCGGTGACCAGCCGGGCGCCCTTCTCGTCGTCGCCCGCGACCTGGTCCACCCCGGGCGGCACCGGCTCGCGGGCGCCCGCCAGGACGACCGGCATGCGCGCGGCGACCGCGCCGAGGGCCGCCGGGTCGGGCAGGGTGCCGACCACGACCAGCCCGTCGACGCGCAGGTCCAGCAGCGGGTCGGCCGGGTCCTGGCCGGTGCGGCGGTTCAGGCGCGCGTCGGCCAGCAGCATGTGCAGGCCGTGGGCGTGCAGCAGGGAGTTCAGGCCGTCGAGGAGGTCGACGAACCAGGGATTGCGCAGGTCGTTGAGGAGGACACCGACCGTGCGGGTGCGCTGTTCGCTGAGACTGCGGGCGGCGGCGTTGGGCCGGTAGCCGAGTTCCCGGGCGACCCGGAGCACGGCGTCCCGCTTCTCGGGGCGCACCTGGTCGGAGCCGCGCAGCACCAGGGAGACCAGCGACTTGGAGACGCCGGCCCGTTCGGCCACGTCGCGGATCGTCGGCGGTCTCATGGATGGACCGTTCCATGAGGGTCCGGCGCTTGTCAAAGGCTTGACAGCCACGGGAAACCGCGCTCAGGGTGGGCTGGACAGGTTCTGGAACGGTCCAAAGAGGGGCTCTCATGGTGGACACGCTCGGCGTCGCCGTCATCGGATTCGGCTGGATGGGGCGGGTGCACACCCAGGCGTACGCGCGCGTGCGGCACCACTTTCCGCGGTTGCCCCTCGTCCCGGAGCTGGTGACGGTCGCCGAGGAGGTGCCGGGCCGGGCGGAGGAGGCCGCCGCGCAGTTCGGGTTCGCCTCGACGACGCGTGACTGGCGCGAGGTGGCCGCCGACCCCCGGGTGAAGGCGGTCAGCATCACCGCGCCCAACTTCCTGCACCGCGAGATCGGCGTCGCCATGGCCGAGGCGGGCAAGCACATCTGGATCGAGAAGCCGGTGGGTCTGACCGCCGAGGACGCCGGCGCGGTGGCGGACGCGGTGGCGAAGGCGGGCGTGCAGGGCACCGTCGGCTTCAACTACCGCAACGCGCCCGCCGTGGAGGCGGCCCGCGAGCTGATCGCCTCCGGGGAGATCGGCACGGTCACGCATGTCCGCATCCGGCTGTTCAGCGACTACGCGGCTCATCCCGAGGGTGCGCTGACCTGGCGGTACGAGCGGGAGCGGGGCGGCAGCGGGGTGCTGGGCGACCTGGCCTCGCACGGCGTCGACCTGGCCCGGCATCTGCTCGGCGACATCACCTCCCTCACCGCCGACACGGCGATCTTCCTGCCCGAGCGGGCCCGCCCGACCGGCGCCACGGCGGGCCACAGCCGCGCCTCCGGCGGGGAGATCGGCCCCGTCGAGAACGAGGACTACGTGAGCTGCCTGCTGCGCTTCGCCTCCGGGGCCCGCGGTGTGCTGGAGGCCTGCCGGGTCTCGGTCGGCGAGCAGAACAACTACGGCTTCGAGGTGCACGGCACGAAGGGCGCGGTGTTCTGGGACTTCCGCCGTATGAACGAACTGGGCGTCAGCCGCGGCACGACGTACCAGGACCAGTCCGTCACCACGGTGTACGTCGGCCCGGGCCACGGCGAGTTCGCCGCGTTCCAACCCGGTGCGGCGAACTCGATGGGTTACGACGACCTGAAGGTCATCGAGGCGTACCGCTTCCTCCGGTCGGTCGCCGAGGGCACCCCGCACGGGGCGACGCTCACGGACGCCGTGCACAGCGCCGCCGCGCTGGACGCGATGGCGCGATCGGCGGCCGGTGGTGCGTGGGCGGACGTGGCCGGGCGGGCCTGACGCCGTACCGTCAGCGCGGGCTCTGCAGCCGTCGGCCCAGGAAGACCTTCGCCGGGACGAGGACGAGCCACAGCCACATGATCCTGGGACCGGCCACCAGGGCCAGCGGGACGGTGGCGAGGAAGACCACCACCGTCGTCGCGCTGTCGAGCAGGTAGAGCCCGGTCCCCGCCTCGGAGGGCGTGCCGTGGCGCAGCCAGGGGCGCTTCGCCAGGACGGCGGCCACCGTGAGATGGCAGGCGCCGAGCGCGGCGACCGCGGCCGCGTAGACGGCGACCGACACGGACTGGGCGCCGTACTCGGCGAGCAGCCGGGTCGGGAAGGGCACGAGCGCCGCGACACCCAGGCCGACGATGGAGACGACGATGACCTGTCCGTCGATCTCGCGGACGTCCTGGAAGATCCGGCGATGGTCCCGCCAGAAGCTGCCCAGCACCACGACGCTCAGCGCGTAGGCGCCGAGGTCCGGCAGCAGCGCCCGCAGGGACTCGCGATACGCGGCGGGTTCGAGATCCCGGGGCACGTTGAGATCCAGGACGAGCAGGGTGATGGCGATGGCGAACACACCGTCGACCAGGGTCACCAACCGCTCGGGCCCGCCGTCCGGGCGCGATGTCCACATGGGCACGACGGTAAGGCACCCCGCCTCACACACCCGGGGCCTGCGGCGGCATGTTGTACGGCGTCACCACCTGGATCGCGGACGGCGGCGTCACTCCCGCCGGCGGCAGCGCGTCGTGCGCCCGCATGACGGTGTGGCAGGCCTCGCGTACGTCCTGGCGCAGGTCGTGGTGGAGCACGGCGGACAGGCGGTGCTCGCGCAGCAGCCGGGTGTTGTCCTGGTCGAGGTCGTGCGCCACGAACACGGCGCACTCGCGGCCGAGGTCCTCGAACGCCCTGAGCGTGGCGATGTTGCCGCCGCCGATCGAGTACACCGCGCGGATGTCCGGGTCGCGTTCCAGCGCGGCCCGGACGAGGTCGTACTGGGTGGCGTCGAGGCCCTGCCCCTCGGCGATCTCGACGAGCGTGCGCTCGGGGTGCCGAGCACGCATCACCCCTCGGAAGCCCATCTCGCGCTCCTCCTCGTTGCGGAAGAAGCCGCTGCTGAGGCTGGTGAGGATGTTGCCCGGCCGGTCGCCGAGCCACTGTCCCGTCAGATACGCGGCCGTCGCCCCGGCGGCCCGGTCGTCGATGCCGACATAGGCGCGTCGGGCGCTGGCGGGCAGGTCCGTCACCAGGGTCACGACCGGGATGCCGGCGGCTTCGAGCCGGCCGACGGCGGCGGTGATCTCCGGGACGTCCGGGGCCTTGAGGATGACGCCCTGCGAGCCGCGCCGGGCGATCCGGTCCAGGGTGCGCACCAGTTCCCCGACCGGGCCGGTCTCACGGAAGTGGAAGCGGGAGCGCAGCACCGCCGGGTGCAGGGACGGCAGCTCGGCCTCCAGGGCGGCGCGGATCGCCGTGGTGAAGCGCTCGGGCGCCTGCATCACGATGTCGACCATGAACGTCCGGCCGACGAGCCGGACCTGGGTGCGCTGCCGGTCCAGGTCGGCTATCGCCCGGCGCACCTCCCGCGCGGTGCTCTCCCGCACCCCGCCCCGGCCGTTGAGCACCCGGTCGACGGTCGCCTCGCTCAGTCCCGCCTGGCGGGCGATCTCCCGGATCGGGAAGGGGTGGCCCATGCGCCGGCTCCTTGAGGGGTTTTTGATGGCTGCCTGCTGGTTGTTCGAGGGGTTTGTAATGACAAGAATGACAGGGCTGCGTCGCTCCGTGACCCCGAAGGGACGACGATGTCCTTCACTTCCGTACACCACCGTGCCTGGCTGTCCGAGCAGGACTGCGATCTCGACGCGTTCCGCGCGCTGGTCGAGCAGGACACCGACCCCGCCGACTATCCGCACGCCTCCGCCGTGGAGCGGAACGTGCCGGTCTACGACACCGGGCTGCTGGAGGGCGACCGGGTGGTCCAGGCCGAGCTGGTGCGGGCGCTCGCCGACGGGCCCGGCATCGTCGTCTTCCGCGGGGCGTTTCCCGACCCGGACGTCGTGGACCGGGCCACCGCCGTGTTCGAGGCGCTGATCGCCGAGCAGCGCGCCTCGGGCGCGACCGCCGGTGACCATTTCGCGAAGCCGGGCGCCAACGACCGGGTGTGGAACGCGCTGGAGAAGGCGGCCCTGTACGACGCGGAGGCCTTCGCCGACTACTACGCCAACGAGGTGCTGGCGCTGGTCGCCACGGCCTGGCTGGGCCCCGGCTACCAGGTCACCTCGCAGCTCAACGTGGTCAACCCGGGCGGCGCCGCGCAGAGCGCGCACCGCGACTACCACCTGGGCTTCCTGTCGAACGAGGTCGCCGCCGCCTACCCCGCGCACGTGCACCGCCTCTCCCCCGTGCTGACCCTCCAGGGCGCGGTCGCGCACTGCGACATGCCGGTGGAGTCCGGGCCGACGATGTATCTGCCGCACTCGCAGAAGTACGAGCCCGGCTATCTCGCCTGGCGGCTCCCGCCGTTCCGGGCGTACTTCGAGGCGCACCAAGTGCAGTTGCCGCTCGCGAAGGGCGACGCGGTGTTCTTCAACCCGGCCCTCTTCCACGCCGCCGGCACCAACCGCTCGGCGGACATCCGGCGCATGGCCAACCTGCTGCAGGTGTCGTCCGCGTTCGGGCGCGCGATGGAGACGGTGGACCGGGAAGCCGTGGCGAACGCGGTGTACCCGGTGCTGCTGCGGCGGGAGGCCGAAGGCCGGGACCAGGCGTGGCTGGAGAGGGTGATCGCGGCGAGCGCCGAGGGCTACCCCTTCCCCACCAACCTCGACAGCGACCCACCGCTCGACGGTCTGGCCCCGCCCTCGCAGGCGGATCTCCTGCGGCGGGCGCTGCGCGAGAAGTGGACGCCGCGGGCGCTGCGGGCGCGGCTGCGGGCCGGCACCGAACGACGAGAGAGCTGAGGACTTCGTGGGACTTCTCGACAACAAGGTCGTCCTGGTCAACGGCGGCAGCCAGGGCGTCGGCGCCGCCGTCGCGCGGGCCGCCGTCCGCGAGGGGGCGGTCGTGGCCGTCACCGGGCGGCGCCCCGAGCCCGGCGAGGCCTTGGTGGAGGAGCTGATCGCCGCGGGCGGCAAGGCCCTGTACGTCCGGGCCGACCTGTCGGACGCCGAGCAGGCGAAGGACTCCGTGGCCCGGGTCGTCCAGGCGTACGGCCGTGTCGACTGCCTGGTGAACTCCGCCGGGCTGACCTCGCGCGGGACGCTGCTGGACACCACGCCCGAGCTGTTCGACCAGCACATCGGGATCAACCTCAAGGGGCCGTTCTTCGCCATGCAGGCGGCGGTCGCCGACATGGTCGCGCGGAAGGCGCCCGGCACGGTCGTCAACATCATCACGTCGTCGGCGCACGGCGGGCAGCCGTTCCTCGCGCCGTACGTCGCCGCGAAGGCGGGGCTGATCGGGCTGACCCGCAACGCCGCGCACGCGCACCGGTGGGACCGGGTCCGGATCAACGGGCTGAACATCGGCTGGACGGCGACGGAGGGCGAGGACGCCACGCAGAAGGCCTTCCACGGGGCCGGGGACGACTGGCGTGACCAGGCCGCCGCGAAGCTGCCGATGGGCAAGCTGGGGCAGCCGGACGAGATCGCCGACTTCGTGGTCCTCCTGCTGTCGGACCGGTCCGGGGTGGTCACCGGGTCGATCATCGATTGGGATCAGAACGTCCTCGGCGGACTCGACTGAGGAACACAGCGCGCAGCACCACCCCCTGTTGACACCAAGGAGCAATACCCATGCGTATCGGAATCCTCGGCCTCGGCCGTATCGGCGCCTTTCACGCCGAGACCCTGTCCGGGCTCGACGCCGTCGAGTCGCTCGTCGTCACCGACCCGTTCGCGGGTGCCGCCAAGGCCGCGGCCGAGCGGTTCGGTGCCGAGGTCGTGGACTCGCCCGAGGCCCTGCTGGCCGCCGGCGTGGACGGCATCGTCGTCGCGGCGGCGACCGACGCCCACCCGGCGCTGATCCTGGCCGGGGTCGAGGCCGGTGTCCCCGTCTTCTGCGAGAAGCCCGTCGCCAAGACGATGAGCGAGGGCGTCGAGGTGCTCAAGGCCGTACAGGGCCGGGACGTGCCGATCCAGATCGGCTACAACCGCCGTTTCGACGCCGGGTTCGTCGCCGCGCGGGCCGCGGTCCAGGCCGGTGAGCTGGGCACACTGCACACCGTGCGGTCGACCACGCTGGACCCGGCGCCGCCGCCGGCCGCGTACATCGCCGCCTCCGGCGGCATCTTCCGCGACTGCTCGGTGCACGACTTCGACATCATCCGCTGGGTGACCGGCCGTGAGGTGACGGAGGTGTACGCCGTCGGCGGCAACCGCGGCGCCGACTTCATCAAGGAGGCCGGTGACGCCGACACCACCGGCGCGATCCTCACCCTCGACGACGGCACCATCGCGGTGGTCTCCAACTCCCGCCACAACGCCCGTGGTTACGACGTCCGCATGGAGATCCACGGCTTCACCGACTCCATCGCCGTCGGCCTGGAGGACAAGCTCCCGCTGCGCTCGGTCGAGCCGGGCGTGACCTTCCCCGCGGGCACCCCGCACGACTTCTTCATGGACCGCTTCACCGAGGCCTACCGCGCCGAACTGACCGCGTTCACCGAGGTCGTCGCCGGCACCCGCCCCTCCCCCTGCACGATCGAGGACGCTCTGGAGGCGGGCTGGATCGCCGACGCGTGCACCCTGTCGCTGCACGAGCACCGTCCCGTGACGATCGAGGAGGTACGGGCGCTCTGACGTTCCGCTGCGGGAGGCGGGCCCTGGCACCCGCGGGCTCAGGGAGCGCGCCAGACGTTGGCGAACGCCTCGTCCTCGATGGCCCGTCGACGGCGGACGGCGCCCAGTTCCGCCACGGCGTCGGCCACGGCGGTGAGCACGGCCTGGGCGGCGTCGTCGGGCACCGGGAGGTCCTCGGGCACCTCGTCGCGCGCTCCGACGGCCGCCGCGAGTGTGGCGAGCACCGGTTCGTCGGTCGCCCGGCGGTGCCGGGCGCGCTCCCGGGCGGGGGACTCGACCGGCGTCGGCAAGGTGCCTCGGAAGCGGATCCAGGAGGCCCGCGGCCGTGCGAGGAGCCCCTCTTCCTCGAGGGCGGTCAGGTACTCCTGGGCCAGTCCGCGGCCCCTGCGCCACAGCCAGTCCTCGACCGGCTCGTACGGCTCCTCACACACCAGTGCCGTCGCCGCCCGCTCCAGCAGAGGGTCGTCGAGGGGCGGCGCGGGGCGGGACACGATGCGGTCGCCGTCCAGCGTCACCACCTCGGCACCGAGCAAGTCGATCACCTCGGCCCCGGCCAGCCCGAGCGACAGTTCACCCTGCGTCACCGGCGGGTCGGCGGCCGTGTCCATCGCCACGATCATCAGGTCACGTGCTGTACCCATCACCGCTCCCCTCGGAGGCACTGATCACGCTACGCCGCGACCGCCCGCGGGGCGACCAGGATCCGTATGCCGCGAGGCCACTACGAGGAGGAATGACAGGCATGAGCGAACCGGACCGGGAACCCCTGCGCATAGGACTGCTGGGAGCCGCGCGGATCACCGAACGCTCCCTGATCGACCCGGCCCGGGCGACCGGCCACCGCCTCGTCGCGGTGGCCGCCCGCGACCGCGCCCGCGCCGAGGCATTCGCCTCCGAGCACGGTGTGGAGCGGGTGGCGGGGTCGTACGCCGAGCTGGTGGCCGATCCCGAGATCGACGTCGTCTACAACCCGCTCGCCAACGGCCTGCACGGCCCGTGGAACCTGGCCGCCCTCGCGGCGGGCAAGCACGTCCTGTCGGAGAAGCCCTCGGCGAGCAACACGGCAGAGGCGGCGGAGGTACGGCAGGCCGCCCACAAGGCCGGGACGGTCTTCATGGAGGCCTTCCACTACCTCTTCCACCCGGTCACCCGCCGCCTGCACGAGCTGCTGGACTCGGGCGAACTCGGCGAGCTGCGGCACGCCGAGGCCATGGTCGCCATCGCCGCCCCGCCGGACACCGACCCCCGCTGGTCGCTGCCGCTGGCCGGCGGTGCCCTGATGGACCTGGGCTGCTACAGCCTGCACGCGCTGCGGATGCTGGCCCCCTGGGCGGGCGGCGCACCGCGCCTGGCCGGGGCCCGGGGCGGGGAGCGGGCGGGCGCGCCCGGGGTCGACGAGTGGCTGGACGCCGATCTGGAGTTCCCCGGGGGCGCGACGGGCTCCGCCCGCTGTCACATGGCGTACGACGGGCTGGAGATGAGCATCCGGATCGTCGGCTCCCGGGGCGAGGCGACGGCCCCGAACTTCGTGCTGCCCCAGCGGGACGACCGGATCGTGGTCCGCACCCCGCAGGGCGAGCGTACGGAACGGCTCGGGACGCGCTCGTCGTACACGTACCAGCTGGAGGCGTTCGCCGCCCGGGTGCGCGACGGTGCTCCGCTGCCGCTGGACGCGGACGACGCGGTGACGACCATGGAGCTGATCGACGCCGCTTACCGTGCGGCCGGGTTCGAGCCCCGGCCTCGGACCCGGGTGTGACCGGGCCCGGGCCCGGTCACACGTAGAGCTCGGGTCTCTCCACCAATTCGACCTCCACCCGCCCCCCGTCCTCCAGCGCCCGTACCCCCGCCTCGCACACCGCCGCGGCCGCGTAACCGTCCCAGACGCTCGGGCCGGTGACCTCGCCGCGGCGGGTGGCGTCGGCCCAGGCCTGGATCTCGTGGTCGTAGGCCGTTTCGAAGCGTTCGGTGAAGTCCTGGGCGATGGTGCCGCCCCAGCGGCCGGCCATGTTGGTGACCAGGGCGTGGCCGTCGCCGATGCGGGCGGTGCCGCGTTCGCAGACCACCTCGGCCTGGACCTGGTAGCCGAAGCCGCAGTTGACGAAGATCTCCACGTCGGAGAGGGCGCCGCCGTCCGTCTCGAAGACGACGAACTGCGGGTCGCGCAGTCCGTCGGGGGCGTTGTCGGAGGAGGTGGGGCGCAGCACCGTGACGGCCGTGATCTCGTGGCCGAGCAGCCAGCGCGTCGCGTCGGCCTCGTGGGCGACGGAGTCGGTGATGAGCATGGTGCTGGTGAAGAAGGGCGGGCTGGCCGCGTTGCGGTGCCGGTTGTGCACCATCAGCGGGCGGCCCAGCTGACCGGTCGCCAGCAGGGCCTTCAGCTTCGCGTACTCGGGGTCGTAGCGGCGCATGAAGCCGACCTGGACCCGGCGGTGGCCGAGGCGCGTTTCGGCTTCGAGGACGCGCAGGGCGGAGGCCGCGTCGGGGGTGAGGGGCTTCTCGCACAGGACGGGCAGATCGTGCTCGAAGGCGGCGAGGAGGGTGGCCTCGTGGGCGGGGCCCGGTGAGGCGATCAGGACGGCGTCGACGTCGGCCGCCGCCATCGCGGCGGCCGGGTCCGTGTAGGCGGTGCAGCCGTCGACGCGGGCGGCGACGGCTTTCGCGCGTTCCGCGTCGACGTCCACGACGGCTGTCACCCGTGCTCCGCTGGTGACTTCGTGGAGGCGGCGCACATGGTCGGCGCCCATCCTTCCGGTACCGATGACCGCGACTCCGAGGGTGGTGGCGCGCTCAGTCATGGCCGTCCTTTCGGGTCGTCAGGCGCCGCAGGACCTCAGGAACTTGCGGGTGCGCACCGCGATCGGCAGCGGCTTGTCCGGCTCGCAGGGGTACATGTCCTGCTCGACGATGGCGAAGAGGTCCACGCCGAGCTTCTGCGCGGCCGTCAGGACCGGGCCCAGCTCGGGGACGCCGGCGGGCGGTTCGCACATCACGCCGCGCTGCACGGCGGGACCGAACGGGACCTCGTTCTTGACGACGTCGGCGAGGATGTCCGGGTCGACCTGCTTGAGGTGGAGGTAGCCGATGCGCTCGCCGTACGTCTCGATCAGCTTGACGCTGTCGCCGCCGCAGTAGGCGTAGTGCCCGGTGTCCAGGCAGAGGTTGACCACGTCGGAGTCGGTCGAGTCGAGGAACTGCTCGACGTGCTCCTCGGTGTCGATGTGGGTGTCGGCGTGCGGGTGGACGACGATGTCCAGGCCGTACTTGTCCTTCACCTCACGGCCGAGGCGCTCCATGCCCGTGGTGAGGTTGCGCCACTGCTCGGTGGTGAGCTCCGGCGCCTCCAGGATCTCGGCGGTCTTGTCGTCCCGCCAGAAGGAGGGGATGACGACGAGGTGCTTTGCGTCCATCGCCTGGGTGAGCGCGGCGACGTTGCTGACCTGCTCCCAGGTGGATTCCCACTCGGAGGGGCCGCGGTGCAGACCGCAGAAGATGGTGCCGGCGGAGACCTTGAGGTTCCGCTTGGTCACCTCGTCGGTGAGCCGGGCCGGGTCGGTCGGCAGGTAGCCGTACGGGCCGAGTTCGATCCACGAGTAGCCGGCTTCGGCGACCTCGTCGAGGAAGCGGACCCAGGGCACCTGATGGGGGTCGTCGGGGAACCAGACGCCCCAGGAGTCGGGGGCGGAGCCGACCCGGATGCGGTCGAGCGCGAGGGCCATGTCAGGACTTTCCTTCCGAAGACGAGGCTACGGGGGCGGTGAGTTCTCCCGCCTCGGGGAGCTCTTCGACGTCGACGCCGCGTACTTGCGCCAACTCGTGCTTGAGGGAGGCCAGTTCGGTACCGCCGGCCATGTGGTTGGTCAGCTCTTCGAGGCTGACCTCGCTGCGGGAGGCGGACAGTTCCATGGTGCCGAGGCGCAGCACGCTGAAGTGGTCGCCGACCATGTAGGCGTGGTGCGGGTTGTGGGTGATGAAGATGACGCCGAGGCCCTTCTCGCGGGCGGCGGCGATGTACTTCAGCACGACACCGGACTGCTTGACGCCGAGGGCGGCGGTCGGCTCGTCGAGGATCAGGACGCGGGCGCCGAAGTAGACGGCGCGGGCGATGGCCACGCACTGGCGCTGACCGCCGGAGAGCGTGCCGATGGGCTGCTCCATGTCGTCGAGGACGATGCCCATGTTGCGCAGTTCCTCGTCGGCGGTCTTCTTCATCGTGTCGATGTCGAGACGGCGCACGGGCCAGGGGCCCTTGGTGATCTCGGAGCCGAGGAAGAAGTTGCGCCAGACCGGCATCAGCGGGACGACGGCGAGGTCCTGGTACACCGTGGCGATGCCCTTGTCGAGGGCCTCGCGCGGGGTGGAGAAGCGCACGGGGGCGCCGTCGACGAGGAACTCGCCCTCGGTGTGCTGGTGCAGCCCGGAGATGATCTTGATGAGGGTGGACTTGCCGGCGCCGTTGTCGCCGAGGACGCAGGTCACCTGGCCGGGGTGGACGGTGAGGTCGACGCCGTGCAGGGCGCGGATGTTGCCGTAGGACTTGCCGGCGCCCTTGAGTTCGACGAGGGGAGCGTCCTTGGCGGCGGCCTCGTCGGTGGCGGTTGCTTCGCTGGTCATTGCGGTCACCTCCGGGTCGCCGTGCGCTGGACCCACAGATTGATGAGGACGGCGCCGAGGAGCATCACGCCGAGGAATGCCTTGAACCAGTCGGGGTTCCAGCCGGCGTAGACGATGCCCTGCTGCACCATGCCGAACATGAAGGCGCCGAAGACCGGGCCGATCGCGGAGCCGTAGCCACCGGTGAGCAGACAGCCGCCGATGACGGCGGCGGCGATGTAGATGAGCTCGATACCGACGCCCTCGCCGGACTGCACGGTGTTGAAGGAGAACAGCTGGTGCATGCCGACGAACCAGGCGCCGAAGCCGACCAGCATGAACAGCGAGATCTTGGTGAAGGTCACCGGGACGCCGACGGCCCGGGCGGAGTGCTTGTTGCCGCCGACCGCGAAGATCCAGTTGCCGTACTTGGTGCGCAGCAGGACCCAGGTGGCCAGGGCCGCGAAGACCAGCCACCACACCACGGTGATCTTGACGTTGACCCCGCCGACCTCGAAGGACGAGGCGAAGAGCTTCTGCGCCTGGGTGAAGCCGTCCATGTCGCTGATGTCGTCGGTGGCGACGTTCCCGGTGACCAGCTTGGTGACGGCGAGGTTCACGCCCTGGAGGATCAGGAAGGTGCCCAGGGTGACCAGGAAGCTCGGCAGGCCGGTCTTGACCAGCAGCCAGCCGTTGAACGCGCCGATCGCGAGCGACACGATCAGGGCGACGATCACGCCCACCCAGACGTTCAGGGTCAGCTGGTAGCTGAGCATCGACGCGGTCAGCGCCGAGGTGATCACGGCGACACCGGCCGACAGGTCGAACTCGCCGCCGATCATCAGCAGGGCCACGGGCAGGGCCATGATCCCGATGGTCGACGACTGGTAGAGGATGTTGGCCATCGAGCTGCCATCGCGCACCGGCGGCGCCGCGATCAGGAAGAACACGAGCACGGCGACGGCGCCGAGGAAGACGCCGACCTCGGGCCGGGCGAGCAGCCGCAGTGCCAGCGGGCGCTGTCGCGTCCGGCCGTCGGACTGCTTTCGGCCGGGAGCCGGCGGTGTGTCCACCGCCGGCGTGGCCTGCTGGGTCATGCTCATCACCGGTTGCCCTTCGCGGCGAACTCCCCGATCTTGTCGACGTTGGACTTGTCGACGAAGGCCGGACCGGTCAGCACGGGCTGCTCACCGCCACCGCTGTAGTTGCCGTTGTTCTTGTAGAGCCACAGACCGTCGACGGCCAGGTACCCCTGGAGGTAGGGCTGCTGGTCGACGGCGAACTGGATGTCGTCGCTCTTGATGGACTTGATGAGGTCCTTGTTGAGGTCGAAGGTGGCGACCTTCGCCTTGCTGCCGGCGTCGCCGATCGACTGCACGGCGGTCAGCGCGAAGGGGGCGCCGAGCGTGACGACGTAGTCGATGGACGGGTCCTGCTTGAGCTTGGCGGTGATCGTCGACTTCACGCCCGGCATGTCGGTGCCGTTGACGTTCTGGACGTCGAGCTTGCCGTCGAAGGTCTCCTCCACGCCGTCGCAGCGCTGGGTGAGACCCACGTTGCCCTGCTCCTGGACGACACAGAGGGCGTGCTTGGCGCCGACCTCGTTGAGCTTCTTGCCGAAGGCCTCGCCGGCGACGGACTCGTCCTGGCCGAAGAACTCCAGCATGTTGAGCTTCTTCCAGTCGCTCAGGCCGGAGTTGAGGCCGACGACGGGTATGCCGGACTTCTCGGCCTTGCCTATGACGCCCTTGAGCGCGTCCGGCTTGGCGAGGGTGACGGCGATGCCGTCGACCTTCTGGTCGATCGCGTTCTGGACCAGGTTGGCCTGGTTGCCCGCGTTCGGGTCGGCGGAGTAGACGAGCTTGATGTTGTCCTTGGCGGCCGCGGCCTCGGCGCCCTTGCGGACGGTGTCCCAGAAGGTGTCGCCGGGCGCCTGGTGGGTGACGAGGGCGACGGTCATGCGCGGCGTGGTCGCCTTGCCGGCGGAGGCGTTCGCTGCGCCTTCCTCGGCCTCCTTGCCCCCGGAACTGCTGGAGCAGCCGGCGAGAGTCAGGGCCGCTGCCGCGGCCACGGCGACGACGGGCGCGATTCTGCGGGAGCGGGGGTGAGAAGAGCGGTCCATCTTTCCTGGCACCTCACTGTGCTACTGCGGTGGAAAGGGGAGGGATCACGAAGGGATCCGTGGTCCCGGAGCCTTACGGAGTCCGGATCATGATGCCGCAAACAGACTGTGGCGATGCCACGGGATACAAGTCCCTGCCGCGCTCGCTGTCAATACTTTGTTAAGACATCATTTCACAAGCAGGTCCGAATGTAAGTACAAACTATTGACAGCGCTGCCCTCCGCGACCTACACCTGAGGGGCGGCAGGTCCCCTGAATCCACGCCCCCACCGTGTCAGGGCGTCCCGGGACCCGCATCCCCAGCTTCCCGAGGAGGTCGCGCATGGCCGGGCCGGCACAGTATTTCGACTTGATCACGATGGGGCGCATCGGAGTCGACCTCTATCCCCTGCAGACCGGCGTCCCCCTGGACCGTGTGGAGACGTTCGGGAAATTCCTGGGAGGTTCGGCGGCCAATGTGTCGGTCGCGGCGGCCCGCCTGGGACGCCGTACGGCGGTGATCACCCGCACCGGAGACGACCCCTTCGGCACCTACCTGCACGAGGAGCTGAAGTCCTTCGGCGTCGACGACCGCTGGGTCACCCCCGTCGAGGCCTACCCCACGCCGATCACGTTCTGCGAGATCTTCCCGCCGGACGACTTCCCGCTGTACTTCTACCGCCGCCCCAAGGCCCCGGACCTGGAGATCGGCACCGACGAGCTGGACTTCTTCGCGATCCGCGGGGCCCGCATCTTCTGGATCACCGGCACCGGCCTGAGCGAGGAGCCGAGCCGCTCCGCCACGCTCGCCGCCCTCAAGGCCCGCGACAAGTCCGGCATCACCGTCTTCGACCTCGACTGGCGGCCCATGTTCTGGCGCGACCCCGACGAGGCCCGCCCGTACTACCGCGAGGCCCTCAGCCACGCCACCGTCGCGGTCGGCAACCTCGACGAGTGCGAGATCGCCACCGGCGTACGCGAACCGCAGGCCTGCGCGGAGGCGCTGCTGGAGGCGGGCGTGGAGCTGGCCGTCGTCAAGCAGGGCCCCAAGGGCGTGCTCGCCGTGCACCGCGACGGCACCCGGGCCGAGGTGCCGCCGGTGCCGGTCGAGGTGGTCAACGGCCTGGGCGCGGGCGACGCCTTCGGCGGCTCGCTCTGCCACGGTCTGCTCGCCGGCTGGGACCTGGAGAAGATCATGCGCCACGCCAACGCCGCCGGCGCCCTCGTCGCCTCCCGCCTCGCCTGCTCCTCCGCGATGCCGACGGAGTCCGAGGTTTCCGGCCTCCTCGCCGAGGCGCCGGCGTCATCGCCGTCGCCGTCGCCGAGCACGAGTCTCTGAAACGGAGCCCGCATTGAACATCGGCATCCCCGACCTCACCACGGTCAGAGCCCGCAACCCCGAGGCGGCCGCCGAGGCGGCCGCCCGCCGGGTGCGCCGCCCGCTGATCGGCGACAGCGGCCGGCTGATGATCGTGGCCGCGGACCACCCGGCGCGCGGCGCCCTCGGGGTCGGCGACCGGCGCCTGGCCATGGCCAACCGCGCCGATCTGCTGGAGCGGCTGTGTGTCGCACTGTCGAGGCCCGGTGTCGACGGGGTGCTCGCCACCGCCGACATCCTGGAGGACCTGCTCCTGCTCGGGGTGCTGGAGAACAAGGTCGTCATGGGCTCGATGAACCGCGGCGGACTCGCCGGGGCCTCCTTCGAGATGGACGACCGCTTCACCGGCCACCGCGCCGAGGACATCGCCCGGCTCCGCTTCGACGCGGGCAAGCTCCTGGTGCGCATCGACTACGACGACCCGGGCTCGCTGACCACGCTGGAGTCCACGGCCCGTGCCGTCGACGCCATGGCCGCGCACCGGCTGCCCCTTTTCGTGGAGCCGTTCATCTCGCGGCGGGTCGACGGGAAGGTCCGCAACGACCTGTCCGCCGAAGCGGTCACCCGGTCCGTGGCCATCGCCTCGGGCCTGGGCGGCACCTCCGCCTACACCTGGCTGAAGCTGCCCGTCACCGACGACCCCGACGACATGGCCGAGGTGCTGGAGACCTCCACGCTGCCCGTGGTCCTGCTCGGCGGCGAGGTCGGCGAGGACCAGGAGGGCGCCTACGAACGCTGGCGCAAGTCCCTGCGTCTGCCCACCGTCCAGGGCCTGGTCGTCGGGCGTTCGCTGCTCTACCCGGCCGAGGGCAGCGTGGAACAGGCGGTGGACACGGCCGTCGGCCTGCTCTGACGCACCTGGCACCTGCTGTGATGCAAGAGCAACCTGCTGTGATTCAAGTGGCACCTGCTGTGATCCGAAAGGCACACACACGATGACGTATCACCTTCCCGCGGGTAAGGCCCTCGGCGGCCCCTACATCGTCGACATCACGCCCGAGAAGGCCGGCTGGGGCCACTCCAGCCTGCGGATCCTGGAGCTGCCGCCGGGCGGCACGCACTCCTTCGAGACCGGCGACAGCGAGTGGATCGTCGTCCCGCTGAGCGGCGGCTGCACGGTCGCCGCGGCGGACGACTTCGGCCGGGACACCTTCGAACTCCGGGGCCGCCGGGACGTGTTCAGCGGCGTCAGCGACTTCGCCTATGTGCCGCGCGACGCGCGGGCGACCGTGACCTCCGCCGCCGGCGGGCGGTTCGCGCTGACCGGCGCGCGCTGCGAGCGCCGGCTGCCCGCCCGCTACGGAGCGGCCTCCGACGTGCCCGTGGAGCTGCGGGGCACCGGCAACTGCTCCCGGCAGGTCAACAACTTCGGCGCGGCGGGCGTGTTCGAGTGCGACAAGCTCATCGCGGTCGAGGTGATCACGCCGGGCGGCAACTGGTCGTCGTTCCCGCCGCACAAGCACGACGAGCACCGGCCGGGCGAGGAGTCCGTGCTGGAGGAGATCTACTACTTCGAGTTCGCCGGCCACGAGGGCATCCCCGGCCTCGGCTACCAGCGGGTCTCCCCCTCCGGCCCCGGCCGGGACACCGACGTGCTGGCCGAGGTCCGCGACGGCGACGTGGTCCTCATCCCGGACGGCTGGCACGGGCCCTCGATGGCGACCCCCGGCCACCACATGTACTACCTCAACGTCATGGCGGGCCCGGAGGCCGAGCGCGCCTGGCTGATCTGCGACCACCCCGACCACGCCTGGGTCCGCGACACCTGGCCGGACCAGCCGGTCGACCCCCGACTCCCCCTCTACACCGCCCCGGAGACCTCCGCATGAACGCCCGCACCCGCCGACTGACGACCGCCCAGGCCCTGGTGCGGTTCCTGTCCGCCCAGTACACCGAGCGGGACGGCGTGCGGCGCCGGCTGATCGCCGGGACCTGGGGCATCTTCGGCCATGGCAACGTCGCCGGCGTCGGCCAGGCCCTCGTGGAAGTCGGCGAGGACGTCATGCCGTTCCACCAGGGCCGCAACGAACAGTCCATGGTGCACGCTGCGGTCGGCTACGCCCGGCAGCTGAACCGCCTGTCCGCGCAGGCGGTGACGACCTCGATCGGCCCGGGCGCCACCAACCTGGTCACCGGTGCCGCGCTGGCGACGATCAACCGGCTGCCGGTGCTGCTGCTGCCCGGTGACTACTTCGCCTCGCACGCCCCCGATCCGCTGCTCCAGCAGTTGGAGCACCCCGTCGAGGCGGATGTGTCGGTCAACGACACGCTGCGCCCGGTGTCGCGGTACTTCGACCGGATCACCCGCCCCGAGGCGCTGATCCCCTCGGCGCTCCAGGCCATGCGCGTGCTGGCCGACCCGGCCGAGACCGGCGCCGTCACCCTCGCCCTGCCGCAGGACGTGCAGGCGGAGGCGTACGACTGGCCGGAGGAGTTCTTCGCCGAGCGCGTCTGGTCCGTACGGCGTCCCGCGCCGGACCCGGTGGAGCTGACCGCTGCCGTCGAGGCGATCCGGTCGGCCGAGCGCCCGCTGATCGTGGCGGGCGGCGGCGTCCACCACAGCGAGGCCGAGCAGGCGCTGAAGGCGTTCGTGGAGGCCACGGGTGTCCCGGTCGCCTCCACCCAGGCCGGCAAGGGCTCGCTGCGCCACGACCACCCCTCCGACCTCGGCGGCATCGGCCACACCGGCACGGCGGTCAGCGACGATCTCGCCCGCACCGCCGACCTCGTGATCGGTGTCGGCACCCGCTACACCGACTTCACCACGGCCTCGGGCACGCTCTTCCAGAACCCCGAAGTGCGGTTCCTCAACGTCAACATCACCGGCTTCGACGCCCACAAGCTGGCGGCCCGCACGCTGGTCTGCGACGCGCGGTCGGGCCTGGAGCGGCTGCTGGAGGCGCTGACCGGCCACCGCGTGAGCGAGGCGTACGAGGCGGAGTACCGCTCCGGCAAGGACCGCTGGGACGAGATCGTCGAGGCCGTCTACCGCGCCGACGACGAGAACGCCGTGCCGACCCAGACGCAGGTGCTAGGGGCCCTGGACGCGGCCGTCGGCGACGACGACGTGGTGATCAACGCCGCCGGTTCGCTCCCCGGCGACCTGCACAAGCTGTGGCGCTCCCGCAGCCCGCGCCAGTACCACCTGGAGTACGGCTACTCCTGCATGGGCTACGAGATCCCGGCCGGCATCGGCGTCCAGCAGGCCGCCCCGGGCACCCCGGTCTGGGCGCTGGTCGGCGACGGCACCTATCTGATGATGCCGACGGAGATCGTCACGGCCGTCCAGGAGGGCCTGCCCGTCAACATCGTCCTCATCCAGAACCACGGCTACGCCTCCATCGGCGGTCTGTCGCAGGAGATCGGCGGCGAGCGCTTCGGCACGGCCTACCGCTTCCGGGCCGCCGACGGCACCTTCACCGGCGACCCGCTCCCGGTCGACCTGGCCGCCAACGCCGCCAGCCTCGGCATGGACGTGCTGCGCGCCAAGTCGGTGCGCGAGTTGCGCGAGGCTCTTGCCGCTGCCCGCGCCTCCGACCGGCCGACGTGCGTCTACGTCGAGACCGACCCGGCCCCGACGGCTCCCCCGGCCGAGGCCTGGTGGGACGTGCCGGTGGCCGAGACCGCCTCCCGCGAGGCCGCCGTGGAGGCCCGCGAGCGCTACGAGCGCCAGGTCGCCGATCGCCGCCGCCACCTCTGAACTCCCCACTGACATCAGGCTCCACGAAAGGCCCCGCACACGATGAACACCATCACCCACTGGATCGACGGCAAGCCCGTCGAGGGCACCTCCGGCCGCTTCGGCCCCGTGTACAACCCGGCCACCGGCGCCCAGGAAAAGCAGGTCGCCTTCGCGACCGTCGACGAGGTGGACGCCGCGGTCGCCTCATCCAAGGCCGCCTTCGAGTCCTGGGGCGAGTCCTCGCTCGCCAAGCGCACGGCGATCCTCTTCAAGTACCGCGAGCTGCTGGACGCCCACCGCGACGAGATCGCCGAGCTGATCACCGCCGAGCACGGCAAGGTGCACTCCGACGCGTTCGGCGAGGTCGCGCGCGGCATGGAGATCGTCGAACTCGCGTGCGGGATCGCCGTCCAGCTCAAGGGCGAGCTGTCCACCCAGGTCTCCACCCGGGTCGACGTGGCCTCGATCCGCCAGCCGCTGGGCGTGGTCGCGGGCATCACGCCGTTCAACTTCCCGGCGATGGTGCCGATGTGGATGTTCCCGCTGGCCATCGCCTGCGGCAACACCTTCGTGCTGAAGCCCTCGGAGAAGGACCCGTCGGCCTCCTTCAAGCTGGCCGAACTCGCCTCCGAGGCCGGGCTGCCCGACGGCGTGCTGAACATCGTGCAGGGCGACAAGGTCGCGGTGGACGCCATCCTGGAGCACCCGGACATCGAGGCGGTCTCCTTCGTCGGCTCGACCCCGATCGCCAAGTACATCCAGCTGAAGGCCGTCGAGCACGGCAAGCGCGTACAGGCCCTGGGCGGCGCCAAGAACCACATGCTGGTGCTGCCCGACGCGGACCTGGAGCTCGCCGCCGACCAGGCCATCAACGCGGCGTACGGTTCGGCGGGCGAGCGCTGCATGGCCGTGTCGGTCGTGGTCGCGGTCGGCGACATCGGTGACGAGCTGGTCGGCAAGATCACCGAGCGGGCGAAGAACCTGAGGATCGGCCCCGGCAACGACCCGGCGAGCGAGATGGGCCCGCTGATCACCCGCGAGCACCGCGACAAGGTCGCCTCGTACGTGTCCTCGGCCGCCGAGCAGGGCGCCGAGGTCGTCGTCGACGGCACCGGCTACTCGGTCGAGGGCCACGAGAACGGCTTCTTCCTCGGCGTCTCGCTGCTGGACCGGGTGCCGCTCACGGCGGACGCCTACCGGGACGAGATCTTCGGCCCGGTGCTGGCCGTGGTGCGCGCGGAGACGTACGAGGACGCCATCAAGCTGATCAACGACTCCCGCTGGGGCAACGGCACCGCGATCTTCACCCGGGACGGCGGCGCCGCCCGACGCTTCCAGCTGGAGGTCAAGGCGGGCATGGTCGGCGTCAATGTGCCGATCCCGGTCCCGGTCGGCTACCACTCCTTCGGCGGCTGGAAGGACTCGCTCTTCGGCGACCTGCACATCTACGGCAACGACGGCATCGCCTTCTACACCCAGGGCAAGGTCATCACCACCCGCTGGCCGGACCCGTCCGACGGCGGCATCAACCTCGGTTTCCCGAGCAACTCCTGACACCCGTAAGGGGGGGTTCATCCATGGCGAAGACCGGTGACCGGGCCCGCAGCACGGCCGCCCCGGCACTCAGCTCACTGGACTTCGCCCTGGACCGGGGCAGTCCCGTGCCGCTGTACCACCAACTCGCGCAGCAGCT
This sequence comes from Streptomyces sp. CRCS-T-1, assembly GCF_024442335.1. NCBI lineage: Bacteria > Bacillati > Actinomycetota > Actinomycetes > Kitasatosporales > Streptomycetaceae > Streptomyces > Streptomyces sp. CRCS-T-1. Next base: position 884,682 of record NZ_CP101651.1, read on the forward strand.
GGAGGCGGCGATCGAGCACGGGGTCCTCATCCCGGGCAACCTCCTGGGCAACGAGGTGGACCTCTCGGTGCGCCTCGGCCTGTCCCGCCCCACCGTCCGCCAGGCCATCCAGTCCCTCGTCGACAAGGGGCTGCTGGTCCGGCGGCGCGGGGTGGGTACGCAGGTGGTGCACAGCCAGGTCAAGCGCCCGCTGGAGCTGAGCAGCCTCTACGACGACCTGGAGGAGGCCGGGCAGGGGCCGACCACCGAGGTCGTGCGCAACGAGGTCGTTCCGGCGTCCTGCGATGTCGCGGCCGCGCTCGGTGTCGCCGAGGGCAGCGAGGTCACCGCCCTGGAACGGCTGCGCCGCACCCACGGCCAGCCAGTCGCCCTGCTGTGCAACTTCCTGCCGTCCGCCCTGCTGGACCTCGACAGCGCCCGTCTGGAGTCGACGGGCCTGTACCGGATGATGCGCACGGCCGGCATCACCCTGCACAGCGCCCGCCAGACCGTCGGCGCCCGCGCCGCCACCGCCGAGGAGGCCGCCCGCCTGGACGAGCGGGAGGGCGCGGCCCTGCTCACCATGCAGCGAACGGCGTACGACGACACCGGGCGCCCGGTCGAGTACGGGACGCACATCTACCGGGCGTCGCGCTACACCTTCGACTTCCAGCTGCTGGTGAGGCCCTGAGAGGTTCCTAGGAGCGGCTCTCCCTGCGCAGCATCCGGCTGAACGGCGTGTCCGGGCGGTCCATGCGCTCGCCGTCCAGCGTGATGTCCACGGCCTCGTTGAAGAAGGCGACGCGCCCCTGGACCGCCGCCACCGCGGGCAGCGGGGCGGCGTAGCTCCAGAGGATGTTGGGCGGCACCTCGCTCTCGCCGCGCCAGGACCAGTACTCGGCGGTGCCCTTGTAGGGGCAGCCGGTGCTGTGGTCGGTGGCGTCGAACAGGTCGAGGCGGACGTCCTCGCGGGGGAGGTAGTAGCGGGTCGGCAGGGAGGTCTCGAAGAGCAGGACGGGGTCCCGGGTGTCCGCGACGAGCTGCCCGTCGATCTCGACCTGGACATGGCGGCTGCTCGGCAGAGCGTCCACGCGTTTGTGCGGGTCACGGGGGTGGATGAAGATCTCCTCGTCCTCCTCGTACCAGTGGTCGAGGCCGGTGTCGGTGCGCAGGAACCACTCGAAGGCGATGTGACCGGCCAGGTCGTCGGCGGGGAACGTCCAGGCCGCGTTGGAGCGCACCTCGCCCTCCGCGTCGAGGTCGTAGAAGATCCGGGAGCCGGTGTGTTTGCCGGTGGGCGGGTTCTCCGCCGGGCGCAGGAGGTCGGTGCGGACGTCGGCGCGCGGGAAGACGTACTGCGGCACCGGCAGATGGGGTTCCCAGACGAGCACGGGGTGCCGGCTGTCGACGACGGTGACGTCGCCCTTGCGGCCGCGCACCCAGCGGTCGCTGGGCTCCCAGAGAAGGCCTTCGGGGGTGGTCCTGATCGTCGGGGCGGCGGTGTGGGCCGGGCGGATGGTCATGGCCGGTGCTCCTTCCGGAGGTCCGGATGTCCGGTTCCTTCCCACGGTCCCACGGTCTCGGCGCCCCGGGCCGGGCCGGAGAGCCCGCACTAAGCTGTAGGGACCGTACGTTCAGGCCATGAGGCGCTCGTGATGGCGGGAGAGAGGCGGGGGCAGCGACCCAGGCAGCCGGAGCTGCCCGACCTGCATGTGCGCCTGCGCAGCGAGCTGAACCGGATCGACGAGCAGTTGCGCGTCCTGCTGGACGCCATGGACCGGATGCAGGGCCTGCTGGACGCGGTGGTGGCCATCAGCCGGGAGATGGAGCTGACCGCGGTGCTGCACCGCATCGTGACCACCGCCATGGATCTGGTCGGCGCCCGCTACGGCGCGCTGGGCGTGCTCAACGCCTCCGGGGAGCGCCTGGAGGAGTTCATCACCGCCGGTCTGTCCGAGCGGGAACTCGACGACCTCGCCGGCACCGATCTGCCCCGCGGTCTGGGCGTCCTCGGCCACCTGATCAGCCACCCGGAGCCCCTGCGGCTCGACGACATCACGGCCCATCCGTCCGCCGTCGGCTTCCCGCCCGGCCATCCGCATCTGCGGACCCTGCTCGGAGTCGCCATCAGTGTCCGCGGCGAGATCTACGGCGATCTGTACCTCGCCGAGCGGCGTGACGGACAGCCCTTCGACATCCAGGACGAGAACGTCGTGACCGCCCTGGCCAGCGCCGCCGGCATCGCCATCGAGAACGTCCGGCTGTTCGAACAGATTCGGGTCGGAGCCGAGCAGTTCCAGCGGCTGCTCCTGCCCGCGCTGCCCGATCTGCGGCCCTTCACCGCCGCCGCCGTCTACCGCCCGGCCGCCGAGCCCAGCAAGCTCGGAGGGGACTGGTACGACGCGATCCCGCTGTCCGGCGGCATCGTGGCGGTCGTCATCGGTGACGTGGTCGGCCACGATCTGAAGGCGGCGGCCGCCATGGCCTCCACCCGCAACATGCTGCGGGCCCTGCTGTTCGACCGGGGCAGTACGCCCGGCGCGCTCCTGGCCCGGCTCGACCGCACCCTCCAGGCCATCACGACCAACCCGGTCACCACCACCGCCCTGGCCCGCATCGAGCCGGAGGGGCCGGGCTGGCGCATCCACTGGAGCACGGCGGGCCATGTCCCGCCCCTGCTGATCACCCCCGACGGACGGACGGAGTATCTGACCGCCGAGCCCGGCCTGCCGCTCGGCGTCGACCTGGAGGAACCCCGCCCCGACCACTCCCGGTTCCTGCCCCCGGACGCCACCGTGGTCTTCTTCACCGACGGGCTGATCGAACATCCCGCCCACCCCATCGACGAGAGCCTGGACCAGCTCGCCGGACTCGCCACCGTCCATGCGCACCGGCCCCTGCCCGAGTTCGTACGGGCGCTGGCCGATCACCATCCGAGCGACGGTCACGACGACATGGCCGTCCTCGCGCTGCGCACCCCACGGGGATCCGGCGGATGATGGTCGAGAGGATGTCGATGCGGAGGTCCCGATGACTGTCGCGCGGCATGCCGGAGCCCGCCGCGCCGGCGCGTTCGCCCTGGAGATCTGCGCCGTTGCCGCGCTGTACTGGGGCTCGGCCGAGATCGGACTGCTCCAGCAGCAGGTGCGGGGCCAGGTCACCCCGATGTGGCCGCCGAGCGGTATCGCCCTGGCCGGCCTGCTGCTGCGCGGGCCGCGGGTCTGGCCGGGGATCGCGCTCGGGGCGTTCCTGGTCAACATCTCGCTGGGGCCCTCGCTTCCGGCCGTCCTCGCGATCGCGGCGGGCAACACGCTCGCCCCTGTCTGCTCGTACGCGCTGCTCCGCCGTGCCGGGTTCCGCAGCGAGATGAACCGGCTGCGGGACGCCCTCGCCCTGATCTTCCTGGGCGCGTTCACCGGCATGCTGGTCAGCGCCACGGTGGGCACCGGGACGCTCGTCCTCACGGGTGTGCTGGACGCCGGCGAGTTCTGGGCGACGTGGTCGGTGTGGTGGACCGGCGACGCGGTGGGCGTCCTCGCGGTCACACCGGTCGTGCTGTTGCTCCGCTCGGCACGCCGGCCCCAGGGCGTTTCGCTGTTCCGCTGGGTGGAGGGGATCCTGCTCGTGGCGGTCACGATCTGCGTCGGCTTCATCGAGACCAGCACCACGCCGCTGCTGTTCCTCGGCTTCCCGCTGCTGGTCTGGGCGGCCTTCCGCTTCGGGCTGGCCGGGGCGGCGCCCTGTGCCCTCGCCGTGTCGACCTTCGCGATCATCGCGGCCGCGCAGAACACGGGCCCGTTCGCCGGTCACGACCTCTTCACCAACATGATCACGCTGCAGGCGTTCAACGGTTCCGTCTCGCTGACCGCGCTCCTGCTCGGAGCGGCCGTCAACGAACGCACCCGCACCGAGAAGGAGATCGCGCTGGCCTGCGGGCAGCTCGCCGAGATGGTCACGAAGATCGCCGCGACGGACCGCCGCCCGGCTCTGGACCCCGAAATGACGAAGAGCCCCGAAATGACGAAGGGCCCCGCCCCACCGAAGTGAGGCAAGGCCCTGCCCGGGGAGAACTCCCGGGCACTGTGTCGGGACGACAGGATTTGAACCTGCGACCCCTTGACCCCCAGTCAAGTGCGCTACCAAGCTGCGCCACGTCCCGATGCGCGTCCGCTCGCGGGGAAACCGCGTGATCGCGCGAACAGCACCTTACCCCACACCCCTGGCCGCGCCGAAAACGGCCCGGGCGGGACAATCGGCGTATGGGCAGCACAGAGAGCAAGGGAAGCGCGGGAGACACGGGCAGCGGCTTCGCGGACGGGTCGGGCGACGCCCGGGACCGCGACAGCGAGGGGCGGGCCCGCAACGCCCGGCCCCGGGACGGCCTCGGGCGGCCCCTGCCGTACGGCGCGGACGGTGTGCCCCGGCAGCCCGAGGGCGTGGTCCGTACGCCGGAGGAGACCGTCTCCGAGGCGCAGCGGCTGCTGGACGAGGGGAAGCCGTTCCACGCGCACGAGGTCTTCGAGGACGCCTGGAAGTCGGGCCCCGACGCGGAGCGCGAGCTGTGGCGCGGTCTGGCCCAGCTTGCCGTGGGTCTCACCCACTCCGCCCGGGGCAACCTCACCGGCGGGGCACGGCTGCTGCGCCGCGGGGCGACCGCGACCGAGACCTGGGCCGCCGACTCCGGACAGCCGCTGCCGCACGGCATCGACCTCGAGGCCATCGCCGCCTGGGCCCGGGAGCTGGCCCAGGACGTCGAACACAACGGCCGCGCGGTGGACGCGGGGGCGCGGGCGCCTCGGCTCCGGGGAGCGGACGCGGGGCGCTGAGCCGGGGGCGCGGTGCGGGGGCCGGCGGTGATGTGCGGCCTCGGGGCGGGCGCCCCGGGGTGTCGGGGCACGGACGCGGGACACCGGCCACCGACGCTCGAGCAAGGGCGCGGGGACCGACCCGGGGCGCGGTGCGGAAGCTGTCGGTGGGGTGCGGCAGACTCGGGGTGTGCGAAAGATTCATGTCATCGGTATCGGCGCGGGCGACCCTGAGCAGCTGACCCTGCAGGCGGTGAGGGCGCTGCGGAGCACGGACGTGTTCTTCATCCTGGAGAAGGGCGAGGTGAAGGCGGACCTCACCCGGCTGCGGCGGGACATGCTCGACACGCATCTGACGCAGGGGACGTACCGCGTCGTCGAGGCGCGTGACCCGGAGCGGGACCGGACCGCCGACGGTGCGGCCTACTCCCCCGCCGTCGGGGACTGGCGCAGCGCCCGCGCCGACATCTACGCGCGGCTGATCGCGGAGGAACTCGGCGAGGAGGAGACCGGCGCGTTCCTGGTCTGGGGAGACCCCTCGCTGTACGACAGCACGCTGGGGATCCTGGAGGAGGTGCTGGAGCGGGGCGCGGTGGCGTTCGAGTACGACGTCGTCCCCGGCATCAGCAGCGTCTCGGCGCTCGTCGCCCGGCACCGTACGGGGCTGAACCGCATCGCCCGGCCTGTGCAGATCACCCCCGGGCGGCGGCTCGCCGAGGGCTTCCCGGAGGGCGTGGACGACGTGGTGGTGATGCTCGACGCCCACCAGACCTTCCAGCGGTTCGCGCAGGAGGACGTCGACATCTACTGGGGCGCCTACATCGGCACTCCGGACGAGATCCTGGTCTCCGGCCCGATCGCGGAGGCCGCGCCCCGTATCGAGCGGTTGCGTGCCGAGGCCCGGGAGCGCAAGGGCTGGATCATGGACACGTATCTGCTGCGCAGGCACCCCCGGGACTGACCGGGCTATCGTCCGGACATGGAGTCCGTGCGTGCCGTACTGATCGACATCGACGGGGTGCTCACCGTGTCGTGGCGGCCCCTGCCCGGGGCCGTGGAGGCGCTGCGGGAGATCAGGGAGGCCGGGCTCGCCGTCCTGCTGGTCACGAACACGACCTCCCGGACGCGGGCTTCGATCGCCGGGACGCTGGCGGACGCGGGGTTCCCCGTGTCCGCCGAGGACATCCTGACCGCGCCCGCCGCCACCGCCGCCTATCTCGCCGAGCACTGTCCCGGCGCCCGGTGCGCCCTGCTGAACAGCGGCGACATCGAGGAGGACCTCGACGGTGTGACCCTCGTGGACGCGACGGACACCGACGCCGTGCCGGATGTCGTGCTCGTCGGCGGGGCCGGTCCGGAGTTCGGCTACGAGGCGCTCGACCGGGCCTTCCGGCAACTGCGGCGCGGGGCCCGGCTGGTGGCGATGCACCGCAATCTGTACTGGCGTACGGACGAGGGGCTGCGGCTGGACTCCGGTGCGTTCCTGGCCGGTCTCGAGCAGGCCGCCCGGATGGAGGCCGAGATCACCGGCAAGCCGGCGCCGGCGTTCTTCGAGTCGGCGCTCGCCCGGGTGGGAGCCCCTGCGGGCGAGACCGTGATGGTGGGCGACGACGTCGAGTCCGACGTGCTCGCGGCGCAGCGGGCCGGTGTCACCGGGGTCCTCGTCCGGACGGGCAAGTTCCAGCCGGAGGCGCTCCGGGCCGCCGACGGCACGCCCGACCACGTGATCGACTCGTTCGCGGACCTCCCGGCGCTGCTGCGGAGTTCCGCACGGGGGTAGCCGCCCGTCAGCGGAGCAGCAGTTGCAGTCCGCCCACGATCGTCGCCGCGATGACCAGCTGCTCGAACAGCCGCTGGTTGATCTTGTGCACCGCCCACTTGCCGAAGAGCGCGCCGGGCACGACGAACACGACGAGCGCCAGGTCGAGGAGGAGCGAGCGGCCGTCGATCAGGCCGAGGCCGGCGCTGAAGGGCAGCTTGGAGACGTTGACGATCAGGAAGAAGAAGGCCGACGTGCCGAGGAAGCCGAGCTTGCGGAAGCCGGCGGAGAGCAGGTACATCGACATCACCGGGCCGCCCGCGTTGGCGACCATGGTGGTGAAGCCGCCGAGCACGCCGTAGGAGCGGGCCTTGACCCGGCCCGCCCGGCTGGTGAGCGAGTCCGGTTCCTCCTCCGCGTCCGCCGTACGCCGGCGCCACACCGTCACGCCCGCCATCAGCAGCAGGATCGCGCCGATGGAGGTCCGTACGATCGCGTCGTCCGCCCACATCAGGAACACTGTGCCGACGACGACGCCCGCGGCGACCGCCGGGAACAGCCGCCACAGGGTGGGCCAGTGGGCGTGCCGCCGGTAGGTGGCGACGGCCAGCAGGTCACCGGCGATCAGGACCGGCAGCAGGACGCCGGTGGAGGCGCGGGCGGGCAGCACGGCGGCGAAGATGGCGAGGCTGACCGTGTTGGCCCCGCTCACGGCGGTCTTCGAGAAACCGACGAGGAGGGCCGCGAAGGCGAGTGCGGCGAACTCCCAGCCGGTGATGTTCCAGAGCGTCATCGTGTTCATGCGAACACTGATGCTATGTGCACCGAACGGAGCCCTGTAGTGCCGTCTCGCTTGGTGGCCCCGGGGGCGCCGGTCTACGCCCGTTCGACGAGAAGCGCGCTGCCCTGCCCGACTCCCACGCACATCGTCGCGAGCCCCCGCTCCGCCCCCGTACGCCGCATCCGGTGCAGGAGCGTCGTCAGGATGCGGGCGCCCGAGCAGCCCAGGGGGTGGCCGAGGGCGATGGCGCCGCCGCTGGGGTTGACCAGGTCGGGGTCGATGCCGAGCTGGTCGACGCAGGCGAGGGCCTGGGCCGCGAACGCCTCGTTGAACTCGGCCTCCTCCAGGTCGCCGACGCTCCAGCCGGCGCGGGCCAGGGCCTTGCGGGTGGCGGGGACCGGCCCGATGCCCATCACGTCGGGGTGGACACCGGCGGAGGCGCCGGCGACGTAGCGGCCGAGGGACTGAAGGCCCAGGTCGTTGAGGGCCTCCTCGCTGACCAGGAGGAGACCGGCGGCGCCGTCGTTCATCGGGGAGGCGTTGCCCGCGGTGACCGTGCCGCCGTCCCGGAAGACCGGCTTCAGCCGGGACAGCTTCTCGTACGAGGTGTCCTCGCGGACGCATTCGTCGGTGTCGACGACCACGCCGTCGGGGCGTTCCACGGGCAGGAGTTCGTCGTCGAAGTGACCGTTCTTGCGGGCGAGGGCGGCGCGTTGGTGGCTGCGCAGGGCGAAGTCGTCCTGGCGTTCGCGGTCGATGCCGTGGCGCGCGGCGACCTCCTCCGCCGTCTCGCCCATGGAGAGCAGGCCGTGCAGATCCCGCATCGCGGGGTTGACCAGGCGCCAGCCGAGGCGGGTGTCGACGGTCTCGATGCGGTGGGGCAGGGCCTCGTCGGGGCGGGGCAGGACGAAGGGGGCGCGGCTCATCGACTCGGAGCCGCCCGCGATCACGACGTCGGCCTCGCCGGCGGCGATGGTGCGGGCGGCCGTGGTCACGGCCTCCAGACCTGACGCGCAGAGCCGGTTGACCGTGGCCCCGGGGACGGACTCGGGGAGTCCGGCGAGCAGGGCCGCCATGCGGGCGACGTTGCGGTTGTCCTCGCCGGCCTGGTTGGCGGCGCCCCAGTAGACGTCGTCGACGCGGGCCGGGTCCAGCGCGGGCACGTCCCCGGCCAAGGCGCGGATCACGGTCGCGGCGAGGTCGTCGGGCCGCACCGAGGAGAGGGATCCCCTGAGCTTGCCGATGGGGGTGCGGCGGGCGGCCGCGAAGTGGACGGGACGCACGAGAGGCTCCTCACACCGCACATTAATTAGCACTGCTAGTTTCGGACTATAGACCCTCCTCCCGCCGCCTGTGAAGATCCTGGGAGCGCACGAGTCCGGGGCGGACATCGCCGCAGGTCGGCGCATCACTCCGGGGCGGATCACGAGCGCGTTTTGCACCCCTGCGCCCGGGGCACCCGCGCGGTCATGGAGCGGCGTCACGCGCTGCTCCGGACCACGAGGAACGACGCGAGAAGGAGAAGCGCCCTATGACGGCCGTGAGGAGCACACTGTCCGACGAGGCCCGCCGGGTCTCCTGCGAGGCGCTCCAGGACACCCTGGTCGACCTGCTCGGCCTCTCGCTGATCGGGAAGCAGGCCCACTGGAACGTCGTCGGACCGCGCTTCCGGTCGATCCACCTCCAGCTCGACGAGGTGGTGACGGCCGCCCGGAACTTCGCCGACACGGTCGCGGAGCGGTCCGCGGCGCTCGGTGTGCCGCCGGACGGCAGGCCGGAGACCGTCGCCAAGACGTTCACGCTGCCCGGCCCGAAGGAGGGCTGGGTGCGTGACTCGGACGCCGTGCGGGTACTGGCGGAGTCCCTCCAGGACGCCGTCGGCCGGCTGCGCGAGCGCATCGCCACGACCGAGAAGGCCGACCTGGTCACCCAGGATCTGCTGATCGGCATCACCGCCGAGCTGGAGAAGCAGCGGTGGATGTTCGACGCCGAGAACCTTCCCCGCGAAGGCTGACCGGCGCGCACGTACGTACGGAAGGGGCACCCGATGACCGACGCCCTCGAACTCGACGCGCTGTGGGAGGACTTCCACCGCGTGGTGAACATGACCTCGCAGGAACTCGCGGCCTGGCTGCGGACGCGGGACGCCGACGAGAACGCGGAGCCGCTGCCCGACCAGGCGGGCAGCGAGACCGGACAGCACGTCCTGGCGATCCTCCAGAAGCGGCGCACCGACCTGACCGAGGACGATCTGCGGGTGATGCGGAACGTCGTGGACAGGGTCACCTCGCAGGTGGACCTGGAGAACGAACCGCTGCCGGAGCTGACGGCCGAGGACACGCGCCGCCGGCACCGGCTGATGACCGTCGGCCACGATCCGCTGAAGGCGTAGCGCCGAGCCGCGAGCGGCGGGGCGGCCTCCGCCCGTGGCAGGAGGCCGCCCGCTGCTCAGCCCAGCAACCACCCCCCGTCCACGGTCAGTTCCACCGCGTTGACCGAGCGGTTGCGCAGCAGGAAGTCGACCGCGTCGGCCACGTCCGCCATCGTGGCGAGATTCCCCGTGGGCGTCTCGGTGCGCAGCACGTCGAGCACCTTCTCCGGTTTGGCCTGCCAGTACGGCGTGTCGCCGACGACGCCGGGATGCACGGAGTTGACCCGGACGGGGGCCAGCTCCACGGCGAGGGAGTGCATCAGGCCCCGCACGCCCGCGTTGACCGTCGCCACCGTCGTCGCGCCCGGATAGGGGCGTTCCTTCGCCTGTCCGCCGAACAGCACGATGGCGCTGTCGTCGTGCAGCCGGGTGCGCAGCGTGTGCACGACCTCGGTGTAGCCGACGAGCTTGAGGGTGACCAGCCGCAGCGCGGCGTCGATGTCGTACTCGGTCACCTTGTTGTCGTCCCGGGAGACACCCGCGAGCACCAGATGGTCGACGCGTCCGACATCGGCCAGGGCCGCGCTGATCTCCAGGGGCCGGGCCAGGTCGAGGGCGAGGCCCCGGGCGCCGATCTCCTTGGCGACCGTGTCGGCGCGCTGGGCGTCGCGGCCGGTCAGGACGACATCGTCCCCGCGCTCGAGGCGCAGCCGCGCGAACTCGCGGCCCATCCCCGAGGTGCCTCCGACGACAAGGACACTGCTCATGACTCCTCCTCAAGCGCCTGGCGCAGGTAGTCCCAGTCCCGCGTGAACCGGTAGGAGTGCCGTGACGGCGGCTGCGGCGCCTGTGTCTCCAGCCACCGCAGGGGCCCCTGCCCGGCGTTGACGAACCCATGCACACACCCGGCACCCGCCCACGCGAGGTCCCCGGGTTCCAGCCGGTACCGCTCGCCGTCGAGGGTGGCCTCCGCCACGCCCTCCAGGATCAGATACGTCTCCTCGAAGGGGTGGTCGTGCGTGCCGATGACGCCGTCGGACGCGTACCGCACCATGAACATCGTCGAGGCGACCGCGCCCAGGTCGCCGTCGACCATCATCTTCACGGTGATGCCGCTGTAGACCAGCAGCGCGGTCCGCATGCTCGCGGTGACGGCCAGCAGGTCCTGGGACTGTTTGGCGGGATCCATCTGGTCGGGCTCGAAATGCCCGAAGGTCCGGGTGCGCGGGTCGCGGACATCGATCCGGACGGGGTCGCGGGCGGGCAGGTCCGGCACCGCCTGGGTGTCGTGTCCGTAGCGCGCCCGGGGCACGGGGGCCAGCATGTCCGCCCAGCGCCCGCCGGTCTCCCCGGCCCCGCGCCAGGCGTGCGGAACGCCGGTCGGCAGGAGACCGTAGTCGCCCTCCTCCAGGAGGTACGACCCGTCGGGCACGTCGAGGATCACGGCCCCGTCGAGGATGTGGAAGGTCTCCTCGTACGAGTGCACATGGGCGGGCACACGGCCGTCCGGTCGCAGTTCGCAGAGGCCGAAGCCGGTGTGCACGCTGCCGTCGTCCTCGCCGACCAGCGTCCGCCGCCGGTGGCCGTGGCCGTCGTACGGCGGCTCGGGCCGGTCTGCGGCGCGGCGCACCAGGTGGTTCGTCATGCGGGAGCCCTCTCCCCCTTCGCCTCCTTCGCCGCGAGGAGCCGGTCCCGGGACTCCTCGACGAGCCGGCGGGCCCGCGCGGTGTCGGCGAGCAGCCTCCCGTCGCGCTTGTGGATCACGCCGTCGACCAGGACGGTGTCGACGTTGGACACGTCCGCGCACAGGGTCACGACGGCTGCCGAGTCGTGCACGGGGGCGGTGTTCGGCGCGGTGGCGTCGATCGCGACGATGTCGGCGCGCTTGCCGGGGGTCAGGGAGCCGGTACGGTCCTCCAGACCCGCGACATGGGCGCCGTTGACGGTGGCGAGTTCCAGCATCTGCCGCGCTGTCAGCATGGTGCTGGGCACCGGCATGTTGGCCTGCCAGCAGTCGGCGTTGACCCGGGCGCGTTCGGCGCCGAAGGCGGCGCGGATCTGGGTGAACATGTCGCCGGGCACGGTGGTGACGACGTCGATGCTGAGCGAGGGCCGCAGTCCGTGCTCGATCGCCTGCATCACGGGCGGCCAGCCGTGCCCCATCTGGAGCTCCACCTGCGGTGCGACCGACACCGTGCCGCCGCTGTCGGCGACCAACCGCCACTCCTCCTCGCTGAAGTGGCAGCAGTGGACGTAGGTGGTGTCCGGGCCGAGGAGCCCCATGCCGTTGAGCTGCTTGACCATGCCGAAGCGGCCGGCGAGGCGCCCCATGGCGACGTGCACGGTGATCGGGATGCCCAGCTCGCGCGCGAGGGCCCATTCGGCGGCGACGACCTCGTCGGTGCAGAAGCCGGGTCCGCGGGTGGCGAGGCCCATGGTCAGCAGGCCGTCGTCGGAGGTGAAGTGCGTCGAGCGGATCCTGCGCACGTCGTCGCCCGGGATCACGAGCCTGCTCTCGAACCAGTAGTCGGCGAGGGAGGTGTTGGCGCTGCCGTACGCGTACTGCGCCCGGATGCCGGATTCCTTGAGGCCCTGGATCGCGGCGTCCGGGTGGTCGGGGGTGTTGTTGATGTGGGACCAGTCGACGAGCGTGGTGATGCCGGCGTTGAGGCATTCGAGCGTGCCCGCGAGGTTGCCGGCGTAGACGTCCTCCGGGGTGTAGAGGGGTGCGAAGCTGTCGAGGACGTCGACGAAGTAGTCGTCGAGGGTGGCGTCGGGGGCGACGCCCCGGATCGGGGTCTCCCAGGTGTGGCGGTGGGTGTCGACGAAGCCGGGGATGACGATGCGGCCGGTCATGTCGAGGATCTCGGCGTCGGCGCTGATCTCGGGCCGTACGGCCGCGATCCTGCCGTCCTCGACGAGGACGTCCCCCTGGGGCAGGTCCCCGATGTCGGGGTCCATCGAGATCACGTGACCGGAGCGCAGCAGTGTCCTTGTGGTCATCGCGCTTCCTCCCATGGGCTGTTCGGTACGGGGACCGGCGGGCGGCTCAGTAGGCGGCGAGTCTTCGGACCGCCGTGACGACCTTGTCGACGGTGGGGACGACCTGCTCCTCCAGCGCGTCGGCGAACGGCAGCGGGACGCACTCCCCCGTCACCCGCCGCACGGGCGCGTCCAGCAGGCCGAAGCCCTCGTCGGCGACGACCGAGACGACGGTGGCGCCCCAGCCGCCCTGGTACGGGTTCTCCTCGACGGTGACGAGCCGCGAGGTCCTGCTCAGTGAGGCGAGGACGGTCGCGGTGTCCAGCGGGACCAGCGAGCGCAGGTCGATCACCTCCGCCTCGATCCCCTCCCCCGACAGCACGTCGGCGGCCCGCAGGGCCAGCGGCACCATGGAGGCCAGCGCGACGAGGGTGACGTCCGCGCCCTCGCGCACGACGGCGGCCCGCCCCAGCTCGACGAGGTGACCGGGCGGTGGCGGTGTCCCCTTGGTGGCCAGGAGGGCCTTGTGCTCGAAGAAGACCACGGGGTCGTCGCTGCGGATCGCCGCCGCCAGCATGCCGATGACGTCGGCGGGCGTCGCCGGTGCCGCGATCTTCAGGCCGGGGACGGTCAGCGCCCAGTTCTCGGTGGCCTGGGAGTGCTGGGCGCCGAAGCCCAGTCCGCCGCCGTTGGCGGTGCGCACGACGAGCGGCACGGTCACCTGGCCGCCGGTCATGTAGCGGACCTTGGGGATCTCGTTGGCGAGATAGTCCCAGCAGCAGGCCAGGAAGTCGGAGAACATGATCTCCGCGACGGGCCGCATCCCGGTCAGAGCGGCGCCCATCGCCGCGCCCACGATGGCCTGTTCGGAGATGGGCGTGTCCCACACCCGCCCGGGTCCGAACTCCTTGTGCAGCCCCACGGTCGTCTTGAACACCCCGCCGGCCGCGCCGATGTCCTCCCCGAGACACACCACCGACGCGTCCCGGCGCATCTCGCGTGCGATGCCCTCGGCGACGGCGTCCCGGTAGGTGATCACGTCCGCCATGCGGCACCTCCATCGGCCCACACGTCGGTCAGGGCCTCCCGCAGGTCGGGCGGCGGCGCGGCCTTCGCCGCCTCGATCGCCCGCTCCACGACGGCCCGGGCCCGCTCGTCGGCCTCCGCGACCGCCTCCGCCCCGATGCCCAGCTCGGCGAGCCGTCCCCGGGCGAGGTCCAACGGGTCGTGCTTCAGCCAGCGTTCGACCTCCTCCGCCGGGCGGTAGGTCGCGGGGTCGGCGCGGCTGTGCCCGAAGTGCCGGTAGGTCTCGGCCTCCAGCACGGCGGGCCCGTCTCCCGCACGGGCCCGCGCCGCGAGCCGCCCCACCGCCTCCGCCACGGCCACCACGTCGTTGCCGTCGACGACCTCGCCCGGGATGCCGTACGCGGGCGCCCGGTCGGCGGCGGGCCGGGGCACCGCCGTGACGTCGGCGATGGGGGTGTACTCCATGTACAGGTTGTTCTCGCACACGAACAGCACGGGCAGTTTCCACACGGCGGCCAGATTGAGCGACTCGTGGAAGGCGCCGATGTTGGTGGCCCCGTCCCCGAAGAAGGCGACCGCGAGCTGCTCGGTCCCCCGCAGCCGGGCCGACCAGGCCGCGCCGACCGCCATGGGGAGATGGGATCCGACGATGGCGTACGAGCCGAGCATGCCGGTGGCCGCCTTGGTCAGGTGCATGGAGCCGCCCTTGGCCCGGCACAGCCCGGTCGCCCGGCTCATCAGCTCGGCCAGGCACTCCTCGGGCGTGGCACCCCGGGCGAGGGCATGGTGGTGGCCCCGGTAGGTGGCGAACACATAGTCGTCCGGGCGCAGGGCGGCACTCGCGCCCACGGCGATCGCCTCCTGCCCGGCGGCGAGATGGGTGGTGCCCTTCACCAGGCCGTGCAGGAACAGGTCGTGGGCGGCCTTCTCCGTACGGCGGATGACGGCCATCCGCTCGTAGGCGGCGAGGAGCCCGGCCGGTTCCATCACGGCGACCCGGTGTTCAGATGCGACTGCGACTCCCGGCAGGTGTTCAGCTCGCCGCCCACCGTCCAGTACTTGCGGCCCGCGATCAGCAGTTCCTCGGCGGGGAACTTGGTGATGACCTCGCAGCCGTCGGCGGTGACGACCAGTTCCTCCTCGATCCGGGCGGCGGACCAGCCGTCGGCGGCCGGCCAGTAGGTCTCCAGGGCGAACACCATGCCCTCCTGGAGGACTTCGGGGTGGTCGAGGGAGACCAGGCGGCTGAAGATCGGCTTCTCCCAGATCGACAGGCCGACGCCGTGGCCGTACTGCAGGGCGAAGGCGGCGGTCTCGTCGGCGAAGCCGAACTCCTCGGCGCGCGGCCAGACCCGGACGATGTCGGCGGTGGTGGCCCCGGGCCGGACCAGGGCGATCGCCTGGTCCATGTACTCCCGGCAGCGCACATACGCGTCCCGTTGCGCGCGGGAGGCGCTGCCCACGGCGAAGGTGCGGTAGTAGCAGGTGCGGTAGCCGAGGTGGCTGTGCAGGATGTCGAAGAAGGCCGGGTCGCCGGGCCGGATCAGACGGTCGCTGTAGACATGCGGGTGCGGTGAACAGCGCTCGCCCGAGATGGCGTTGACGCCCTCGACGTACTCGCTGCCGAGGTCGTACAGGACCTTGCTGACGACCCCGACGCACTCGTTCTCGCGGACGCCGGGGCGCAGGTGTCCGTAGAGCTCCTCGTAGGCCGCGTCGACCATGGAGCAGGCCTGGGTGAGCAGGGCGATCTCGTCGCCGGTCTTGATCCGGCGGGCCTCCAGGAAGACCTGCTGTCCGTCGACGACGTCGATGCCCTCGGCGCGCAGGGCGGCGAGGACCGGCATCTCGGCGACGTCGACGCCGAGCGGTTCGTTCGCCAGCCCGTGCGCGCGCAGCTCGGCGGCGATCTTGGCGGCCACGTCCTCGGCGATCCCGGCGTCCGGGTGGAAGGCGCCGCGCAGGGTGGAGATGCCGGCGCGGGCGCCGGTGGGCGGGCCGTCCTTGCCGTCGCTGTAGTCCAGCCACGGGTTGTACAGCTGGTGGTGGCGGGCGGCGGAGCCGAAGTCCCAGACGACCGGTTCGCCGTCGCGGACCAGCAGGGCGAAGCGGATCAGCTTGTCCATCGCCCAGGTGCCGATGTGTGTGGCCGTCATATAGCGGATGTTGGCGAAATCGAAGCTGAGCACCGCGCCCAGCTCGGACCGGTTCAGGGACTCGTGCAGCCGGGCCAGCCGTTGCCGGCGCAGCCGGTCCAGGTCGATGCGCTCTTCCCAGTCGACGGCGTTGGGGCCGTATGTGCGGATCGCCATGGCGACCACCCCCACTTCGGAGTGAACGCCCGGGTGCGAGGGGTGTCAAGTGTCACTGAACATCGCCCGACACGAACCAGACGCCCCCAGCGGGTACCTCTCCATCGTTGCGGTATCGGTGGGGAGTCGTCGACTCGAAGCAGACGGCGTCGCCCGGGCGCACCGTGTACTCGTCGAAACCGAGGGTGAGGATCAGCTCGCCGGAGGTCAGATAGCCGTACTCGGTGCCCCCGTGCCGCATCAGTCCGCCGGAGCCCGCGGAGGAGCCGCCGGGCCGGTAGGTCACCAGCAGGAAGTCGACGTCCGCGCCCGGCACCCGCCCGAGGCGCTCCCACCGGACCCCCGAGTCCAGCTCCAGCGTCTCGCGCTCCCCCGCGACGGCCAGCGGGCCGATCCGCCGCCCCGGGTCGGCGGCGAAGGCCGCGAGGGCGTGCGGGAGGGAAGCCGGCGTGCCAGCACCCACCACGGGCGACGAGGCCCGCGCGTCGAAGAGGGACTCCACCGAGATCCCGAGGGCCGTCGTGATCGCGTACAGCGTGCTGACGGAGGGCTGGCTCTTGCCGGTCTCGATCTGCGACACGAGACTCGCCGACACACCGACCTCCCGGGCCAGGGCGCGCAGGCTCCTGCCACGCTCCAGCCGGGCCTGCCGGATACGCGCGCCGACGGGCGGCACGACGGCGGGTGACACGGGCGGCTCCTCTCACGCTCGGCGGGTCCGCGGCTTCGCTCGGTGGGTCCGCGGCTTCGCTCGGTGGGTCCGCGGCTTCGCTCGGCGGGTGTACAGCTTCATTGAACAGCGCACGAGTGCCCGGAACCAGGTTCCGAGCGGCTCGCTCACTGCTTCCCGCCCGGAAACACCGCCCGCACCTGCCAGCCCGCTCCCCCAGCACGCGGCCCGGCACGCAGGTCGCCGCCCCAGGAGCCGCTGACCGAGCGCGAGCTGGACGTGGTCCGCCTGGTCGCTCTCGGCCGCCCCAACGCCGAGATCGCGGCCGAGCTGTACATCTCCCTGTCCACGGTCAAGACGCATCTGTCCAGCGTGCAGCTGAAACCGGCCGCCCGGAACCGCGTCGAGATCGCGGCCTGGGCCCGGCAGAACGGGCACGCGCAGGCCGGGGCGTGCGGCGCCCGCCCGATCGCTCCGGGCGGCGCTCACCCGATCGGTCCGGTGCCGGTGGTGGGCCGTCGGTGCCGGTGGTGCGCTGAGGACACGCGTCCCGTTCCCAGGAGGCACTCCCCATGGCCCGTCGCCCGTCCCCGCTCGCCCGCGTACTCTCCACCGCCCTGGCGGCAGGAACCCTGCTGACCACCGCCGCCTGCTCGGACGGCGACGACGCGGACGGGTCACGGGCGTCGGGCATCACCGCGACCCGGGTCGCCGGCAAGCAGCAGACCCCCTCTCCCACCGCCACCCTGACCACGGACGGCGCACGGGCCGCGCTGATCACCGAGGCGGACATCGAGGACGACTGGACCCAGGTCAAGGACACGGAGGCCGAGAACTGGCACGACAGCCTGCTCATCGGCACGGTCGACGTCTCCGACTTCCTCACGGCCAAGGCCGACTCCGCCGACTGCCAGCGGCTGATGGACTCCCTCTTCGACGACGATCTGCTGGGCAAACCGTCGGGCACGTCCGCGTTGCGCGGCTTCCAGCAGGGCGACTCGCGTCTGCTGTACCAGGTCGCCTCCTACGACCGGACCGACCCGCAGGGCTCCTTGAACTGGATGGCCAACCTGCCGGAGGAGTGCGCCCAGTTCACCGTCACCGAGGACGGCGAAGAGCGCACCGTGCAGGTCATCGAGGTCTCGCTGCCCAAGGTGGGCGACGCGCGGCAAGGCCTGCGCGTGACGGTGCAGGGCTCGACCGGGGGCACGGAGGCCACGCTGACCCTGGAGGTCGCCGCCGTCCGTGTCGGCAACGACGCCATCACGGTCACGGCGGGTGGGCTCGACGGGGACGAGCAGGACTCGGTCGAGCAGGCGGTGAAGATCGGCACCCAGAACCTGAAGGACGTGCTGGCCGGCAAGACGCCCCCGGCCGACCCCAGCCAGGTCGAGTAGCCCGGTCACGGCTCTCCCCCGCGACACGCCAAGGGCCCTGCCCGCTCCGCCGATTCCCGGGACAGCGTGATCACCGGAACGGCACAATGGCGGCGATGGCCGGTCCTCCGGTCGCTCGTGCGAGGAGAGGAAGAGACGTGAGTGAGAGCCACACCCCGCCGAGCGGCTCGGCGCGGCTGAACACCGGTGTGGCGCACAACGCCCGCGTGTGGAACTACTGGATCGGCGGCAAGGACAACTACGAGGTCGACCAGCGGGTCGGCGAGCACGTCGCCGGCATGTTCCCGATCATCCGGGACATCGCCCGGGCGGACCGGGAGTTCCTGGGCCGGGCCGTGTCGTTCCTGGCCTCCGAGCGCGGCGTGCGGCAGTTCCTCGACATCGGCACGGGGCTGCCGACGGCGGACAACACCCACGAGATCGCCCAGCGGATCGCGCCCGACGCACGGATCGTCTACGTCGACAACGACCCGATCGTGCTGGTGCACGCCCGCACCCTGCTGACGGGCACCCAGGACGGCGTCACCGCCTACATCGACGCCGATGTGCACGACCCGGACGCCATCCTGGAACGGGCCGGGCAGACCCTCGACCTCACCCGGCCCGTCGCCGTCATGATGCTGGGCATCCTCAACTTCGTGCTGGACACCGACAAGGCCCGGGACATCGTGCGCCGCGTGATGGCGGCGGTCCCCTCCGGCAGCTTCCTGGTCCTCACCCACCCCACCTTCGACGACGATCTCGGCGGCGCGGGCCAGATACCGGCGATGACGTTCTGGAACGAGAACGCCACGCCCCCGATCACCGCCCGCGGCGGCAAGGACATCGCCGCGTTCTTCGAGGGGCTCGACCTGCTCGAACCGGGCCTGGTGTCGTGCGGCCAGTGGCATGCCGAGCCCGGCTCTGCCGTGCTGGTACCGCAGTTCGGCGCGGTGGCCGTGAAGCCCTGACCGGAGGAAGAAGCGTATGACCACCCTGGCGGATCCCGTGCCCGGCGGCCGCCCCGGCGATGTCGAGCGGGCCACCGCGCTGAGCGGCGAACTCTCCGGCCGGGGGGTGCAGGGCGTCGTGCTGGCCTACGTCGACACCGCCGGCATCGGCCGGGTGAAGACCGTCCCGACGGCCCGGCTCGCCTCCGCGGCGGCCTGGGGCGTCGGCATGTCCCCGGTGTTCGACACGTTCCTGGCGAACGACTCCATCGTCACGACCGACGTCCTCGGCTCCCCCGACGGCGACCTGCGCCTCTACCCCGACCTCGACCAGCTCGTGGTGCTGGCCGGGCAGCCCGGCTGGGCGTGGGCGCCGGTCGACCGGATCACCCAGGACGGGGAGCGGCATCCGGGCTGCACGCGCACGTTCCTGCGCCGGATCGTCACCGAGGCGGCCGAGCGGCACGGCCTCGCCTTCCGGGCGGGCATCGAGATCGAGTGGACCGTGGCCAAGGGCGACGCGCCCGACGACACTTTCACGCCCGCGACGACCGGACCGGCGTACGGCGCCGTCCGGCAGGTCGAACTCGGCGACTACACCGCCGACCTCCTGGCGGCCTGCGCGGCGCAGGGCATCGACGTGGAACAGGTCCATCCCGAGTACGCGGCCGGGCAGTTCGAGATCTCGGTGGGGGCGCTCGATCCGGTGGCGGCGGCCGACCGCAGCGTGCTGGTGCGGCAGACCGTCCGCGCGGTGGCGCAGCGGCACGGGCTGCGGGTCTCCTTCGCCCCGGCCGTCGTGGGCCGGGGCGTCGGCAACGGCGGCCATGTCCACCTCTCCGCGTGGCGCGACGGCGTCAACCTGCACTCCGGGGGCGAGGGCCGGTACGGCATGACGGCCGAGGCCGAGTCGTTCACGGCCGGCCTCCTCGCCCATCTGCCCGCCCTCACGGCCGTGACCGCCCCCAGCCCCGCGAGCTATCTGCGGCTCAGACCCTCCCAGTGGGCCGGTGTGTTCACCGCCTGGGGCCGCGAGACCCGGGAGACCGCCCTGCGCGTCATCACCGGCACGGCGGGCCTGCGCGACCAGGCGGCCAACCTGGAGATCAAACCGGTCGACCTGGCGGCCAACCCCTATCTCGCGATCGGCTCCCTGATCGCCGCCGGACTGGACGGCCTGGCGTCGTCCGCCGCCCTGCCCGGGGAGATCACCGGGGACCCTGCGGGGCTGGCCGAGGCGGATGCGGCGGCCCGGGGCGTGCGGCGGCTGCCGGTCTCGTTGCAGGAGGCCGTCGAGGAGTTCCGCGAGGACGCGCCGCTGCGGGCGGCCCTCGGCCCGGTCCTGGCCGACGCGGTGATCGCCGTACGGCGGGGCGAACTGGCGTCCGTGGCCGGGCTGGACGACGACCAGGTGGCGGCGGCGTACCGCTGGAAGTACTGACGTGGGCGCGGTCCACGAGACGCTCGACGCCCTGCGGCTGGTCGACCACCACTGCCACGGCACCGTCACCGCCGACCTCGACCGGGCGGCCTTCGAGTCGCTCATCACGGAGGGCGACGTCTGGCCGGGCGTCTCGCCCTTCGACAGCCCCGTGGGCGTGGCCGTGCGCCGCCACTGCGCTCCCCTGCTGGACCTGCCCCGGCACGCCCCGCCCGAGGAGTACCTCGCCCGCCGCTCGGAGCTGGGGTGGCGCGAGGTGCGGCGGCGCTTCCTGCGCGCCTCGGGCACGGACGTCCTCTGCGTCGACACCGGCTTCGCCGCCGACCGGCTCACCACCCCGCCCGAACTCGCCGAGGCGGCGGGCGGGTCCGCGTACGAAGTCGTACGGCTGGAGGGGGTCGCCGAGTCGGTGCATGCCGCAGGGGTCGAGCCGGACGCGTACGCGGACGCCTTCCGGGCGGCCGCGCTCGACGCCGTGCGGCGGCCCGGTGTGGTGGCCGTGAAGTCGGTGGCGGCCTATCGCACCGGCTTCGACCTGGACCCGGCCCGCCCCTCGGACGCGGAGGTCACCGAGGCCGCCCGGCGCTGGTCGGCCCGCGGCGGCCGGCTGGCCGACCCGGTCCTCGTACGGCACCTGCTGTGGACCGCCGTCGACCTGGGCCTGCCGCTCCAACTCCACACCGGGTTCGGCGACAACGACATCCGGCTGCACCGGGCCGACCCCAGCCATCTCACGGACTGGCTGCACCTGACGGCCGGGACGATCCCCGTCCTGCTGCTGCACTGCTGGCCCTACCAGCGGCAGGCCGCCTACCTCTCGGCGGTCTTCGAGCAGGTGTACCTCGACGTCGGTCTCACCCTGCACTACGTCGGCCCCGCCCGGGCCGGTGCGGTCCTCGCGGAGGCGTTGGAGATCACACCGTTCCGCAAACTGCTGTACAGCTCCGACGCGTACGGTGTGGCGGAGTTCTTCCACCTCGGAGCCCTGGCCTTCCGGCAGGGACTCGCGGGGCTGCTCCAGGAGCGGGTGGACGCCGACGAGCTGTCCCTGCCGGACGCGCTGCGCATCGCGCGGTGGGCCGGGCGGGACAACGCCCTGCGGGTCTACCGGCTGCCGGACGACATGCCGGGAGGGGATTAGGACGGCGTGGGGCCGGTCACAGTTCCCCTGGAGCGGCTATCCAGGAAGTCCGAACGGCTGAAAGTATGATCAAGCAATGTCTGACATGACCGATACCACGCCCGGCTGGCTGTCCTCCGACGAACTGGAGATGACACGCGCCCGCATGCCGATCCTGTACGTCGAGGCCGTCCCGGTACGCGTCGACGACAGCGGCGAAGTCACCAGTGTCGGTGTGCTGCTGCGCATCGGGCCCGACGGAACGGTCAGCCGGACGCTGGTCTCCGGCCGGGTGCTGCACCACGAGCGCGTCCGTGACGCCCTGCTGCGCCATCTGGAGAAGGACCTCGGCCCGGTCGCGCTCCCCCGCGTCCCGGCGTCGCTGCAGCCCTTCACGGTCGCGGAGTACTTCCCGACCCAGGGCATCACGGCGTACCACGACCCCCGCCAGCACGCGGTGTCGCTGGCGTACATCGTGCCGGTGACGGGCGACTGCCGTCCTCGGCAGGACGCGCTCGACCTGGTGTGGTTCAGCCCGCAGGAGGCCGTCTCGGAGGCGGTGCAGAGCGAGATGCCGGGCGGACACGGAGTGCTGCTGAAGCAGGCGCTGGCCCATGCGGGCTGTGTGATCTGACGGGGGCGGGCCCTCTCGAAGGGGTGAGCTGATGCGGCTTCCCGACATGCCGCTGCACGATCCGTTCGTCGTCGCGGACGGCGAGTCCGGCACCTATCACCTCTACACGTCCAACGTCCCGTCCGTGTCGGGCGTGGACGGCACGGGCACGATGGTCTACCGCAGCCAGGACCTGCTGGAGTGGACGCGCCCCGTCGTGGTGTTCCGGACCGCCGGGCAGGAGGGCATCTGGGCGACGGACGGCGCCTGGGCACCGGAGGTGCACGCGTGGGACGGCAGGTACTACCTGTTCACCACGCTGCACAACGAGGACAGACCGCTCCCGGTCCCCCCGCCGAACCAGTGGGGCGTCCCCTTCCGGACCCCGACCCATATGCGCGGGACGATCACGGCGGTCTCCGACTCGCTGCTCGGCCCGTTCACCGTGCTCGACCCCGCACGCCCCGTCCCGCCCGAGCACCTCATGACCCTCGACGGCACGCTGTACGTCGACCCCTCCGGGCAGCCCTGGATGGTGTACGCGCACGAGTGGCTCCAGACCGTCGACGGAACGATGGAGGCGATCCGGCTGACCCCGGATCTGTCCCGGACGACCGGCGACCCGGTCTATCTCTTCAAGGCCTCCGACGCGCCCTGGACCGCCGAACAGATCCCCGCGGGCGTCCCGCACCAGCTCCCGCCGTACATCACCGACGGCCCTCAGCTGCAGCGCACCCCTGACGGCTCCCTGCTCATGCTGTGGTCGACCTACGAGAAGAACAGGGCCGGCGAGGACGGCACCGTCAGCGGCGGCTACGTACAGACCTACGCGGTATCGAGATCCGGGGACGTCCAAGGCCCCTGGGAGCAGCGTCGGCCGCTGGTCCGCGACGACAGCGGCCACGGCATGCTGTTCCACACCTTCGACGGCCGGCTGATGATGATCCTCCACCGGCCTTTCGAGAACGCGCGCGGGAAGCTGTACGAGATGCGGCTGAGCGGCCACGAGCTGGAGGTACTCCGCCGACGCGACGACCTCGACGGCGGCGGCTGACGCCACCGTGCCGACGCCGTAACGCAATCAGCGGGCCTGCCTTACGGCAGACCCGCTGGTCGATTCTGTCGGGACGACAGGATTTGAACCTGCGACCCCTTGACCCCCAGTCAAGTGCGCTACCAAGCTGCGCCACGTCCCGTTGCCCGTCTGACCTGGGGGTTCCCCCGGCCGAACGCGCAGGGAAACAATACCGCACTCGCGCCGGTGATCGCGCATCCGTTTCCGGGGGCCCGCCCTCCAGGGGTGTCACTCCTCCGTCGGGAGCCCCAGCCGGGGATGCGCCTCCAGGAGCCGGTTCGGGGCCGCCTGGCGCCAGGAGTCGGCGAGGATGTCCCGCAGTTCGTCCTCGCCCTCCAGCGCCTCCAGCCGGGCCCGCACCCAGGCGAACGACGCCTCGTGGTCGGCGATCCAGAACTTCTTCGGCTCGGCGAGCACCAGCTCGTCCCGCTCGACCTTGGGACAGCGCACGGCGATGGACGTCTCGTCCTCGGGCAGCGTCACGAACATCTTCCCGGCGACCCGGAACGTGGGCATGCTCCAGGCGATCTTCTCCGTGGTGTCCGGGAAGGAGAGGGCGATACGTCGTACGTCTTCGGCATCCGGCATGGCAGGCACGGTAGCCGCTGCCACTGACAATCACCTGGTGAGAGCGCCTGCCGGTAGGTGCTTGTAGTAGATCGTCGTTGGCCGCAGCACTCCGTCGGGGTTCGCCGCGTAGTCCGGGATCGCGCCGATCGCGGTCCAGCCGGCGGACCGGTAGAGCCGCTCGGCGGGGCTGCCGGTCTCGGTGTCCAGGTGCAGGAGGGTGACTCCGGCCGCCGCGGCGGCGTCCTCCGCCGTCGCCAGGAGCCTGCGGCCGAGGCCGCGCCCGCGGGCGTCCGGGTCCACCATGAGCTTGACGAGTTCGGCGCGGTGACGGCTGTTGGCCTTGCCGGGGAAGGCGAGGCTCACGGTGCCCTGCATCCGGTCCCCGTCGTACGCGGCCCACACGACGAGCCGGCCCGCGGCCACGTCGGCGGCCCGCTCCGCCCACCAGGCGAGGGCCTCCGCGCGGTCGAGCGGGGCGAGGAAGCCGACCGAGGCACCGGCGTCGACGGTGGCCTCCAACAGGCTCGCCAACTCCTCTGCCTTAGCGGACAGTTGCTCTTCCCGGAGACGAGTGACGATCACGGCCGCACCACCGCCAGCAGATACCGCACACCCTCGGGAGCGGCACTCCGGAACCGGGTCGGCCCCCATACGCGCATGCGCAGACAGTCGCCGGTGCCGAGGTGGTGTTCGGTGTCCTGCGCGGTGACGTCGAGGGCGCCTTCCAGGACCCAGATGTGCTGTTCGAGGCCGGTGACGGGCGGACGGTCGTAGGCGATGTCGGCGCCGGGCGAGAGGCGGGCCTCGACGAGTTCGCCGCGCAGGGCGGAGTGCGGCGGCGACACGGACCGCCGTACGAAACCGGAGGCCTGGTCCTGCCAGCGGGGCTGGTCGGTCGCGCGCACGACGGGCGACGGCTCGGCCTCCACCTCGCTGAGGAGCTGGGACATGGTGCGCCCGTAGACGGCGCACAGACGGTTCAGCAGCGAGGCCGTGGGGCTGATCTCCGCCCGTTCGGCCCGGGACAGGGTGGACCGGCTCACTCCGCTGCGCTCGGCCAACTCGCCCAGGGACCAGCCGTGTTCGGCCCGTAGCTCGGCCAGGCGGATGCCCAGCCGGGTGTCGACGGGGTCCGCACCATCGCCATCGGTTCTCATATCCGGGACGCTATCCCGGATATGAGACAACCGCGTTTCGCGGTCCTCACACCGGCAGCGGCTGCGCCTGTCCCGCCGCGCCGAGCGCGTCCAGCACCGGGCGGATCAGGGGGTGCTCCTCCGCTCCCCGGCGGACGGCGGCGAAGACGCGCCGGGTGGGGGCGGTGCCGTCGACGGGGCGGACGACCACGCCCGTGAGATCCATGCCCCGCAGCGCCGAGCGCGGCACGAGGGCCACGCCCGCGTCGGCGGAGGCGAGGGCCACGACCGCGCGGAAGTCGTCCGAGGAATGCTCCATACGGGGCTGGAAGCCGGCGTTCTCGCAGGCCAGGACCACCACGTCATGGCAGGGGTTGCCGGGGTACGGGCCGATCCAGGGGTCCTTGGCCAGTCCGGCGAGCGGGACCTCCGGCGCACCGGACAGCGGGTGGGTGACCGGCACGACCGCGTCGAAGGGCTCGGCGTACAGCGGGACGTGGGCCAGTCGCGGGTCGTCGGCGGGCGGGGCACCCCGGTACTCGACGGCGACGGCGACATCGACCTGCCGGTCCAGCACCATCGGCAGGCTGGCGTCGCCCTCGGCGTCCTGGACGCGGATGCGGATCCCGGGCGCGGACTCGGCGAGCCGGGCCACCGCGGGCGCCACGACCAGGGCTATGCCCGTCGCGAAGGAGGCGACCGTGACGGTGCCGGCGGCTCCCGAGCTGTACGCGGCCAGCTCGGCCTCGGCCCGCTCCAGCTGGGCGAGGACCGCGTTGGTGTGGTCGAGGAGGATCTCACCGGCCGGGGTGAGCCGTACGCCCTTGGCGCCGCGCTCGACGAGCCGGTGGCCGGTCTCCTGCTCCAGCGCGGCGAGCTGCTGGGAGACGGCCGACGGGGTGAGGTACAGCGCGGCGGCAGCCGCCGTCACCGTACGGTGGTCCGCCACCGCACGGAGGATGTGGAGCCGCCGCGCTTCGATCATGCGATCGATTGTCTCAAACGCGCCGCTCAGGCCTGCTCGGCGTCCAGCTCGGCCCGTGCCGCCACGAACGCGTCCACCGCGCGGTTGACGTCCTCCGTCGAGTGCGCGGCCGAGAGCTGGACCCGGATCCGGGCCGCCCCCTGCGGCACGACCGGGTAGGAGAAGCCGATCACGTACACGCCGCGCTCCAGCAGCAGCTCCGCCATCCGCCCGGCTACGGCCGCGTCACCGATCATCACCGGCGCGATGGCGTGGTCGCCGGGAAGGACGTCGAAGCCCTCCTCGGTCATCCGGCCGCGGAAGAGGGCCGTGTTCTCGGCGAGGCGGACGCGCAGGTCGTCCGCGGACTCCAGCAGGTCGATGACCTTCAGGGAGGCCGCCGCGATCACCGGGGCGAGGGTGTTGGAGAAGAGATACGGCCGGGAGCGCTGGCGCAGCAGGGCGACGATCTCGGCACGGGCCGCCACATAGCCGCCGGACGCGCCGCCGAGGGCCTTGCCGAGGGTGCCGGTGATGATGTCGACACGGTCCATGACGCCGTGCAGCTCGGGAGTGCCGCGGCCACCGGGGCCGACGAAGCCGACGGCGTGCGAGTCGTCGACCATGACCATCGCGTCGTAGCGGTCGGCGAGGTCGCAGATCTCGCGCAGCGGCGCCACATAGCCGTCCATGGAGAAGACGCCGTCGGTGACGATCAGCCGGCGCCGCGCGTCGGACGCCTCCTTCAGCCGGGCCTCCAGCTCGGCCAGGTCACGGTTGGCGTAGCGCAGGCGGCGGGCCTTGGACAGGCGGATGCCGTCGATGATCGACGCGTGGTTCAGCGCGTCGGAGATGACCGCGTCCTCCGGGCCGAGCAGCGTCTCGAACACACCGCCGTTGGCGTCGAAGCAGGAGGAGTACAGGATCGTGTCCTCCTGGCCGAGGAACGCCGACAGCCGCGCCTCGAGTTCCTTGTGCACCTCCTGCGTGCCGCAGATGAAGCGGACGGAGGCCATGCCGTAGCCCCAGCGGTCCAGGGCCTCGTGGGCGGCGGCGACGACCTCGGGGTGGTCGGCGAGGCCGAGGTAGTTGTTGGCGCAGAAGTTGAGGACCTCGCCGGGGCGGCCGCCCGCGGTGACGTTCACGGTGGCCGACTGCGGGGTGCCGATCACGCGCTCGGGCTTGTGCAGACCGGCGGCGCGGATCTCGTCGAGGGTGGCGCGCAGGTCGTCGCGCACGGAGTCGAACATGAGGGCTCCTGAAAGGGTCGCGGAGAAACGTGCTGAAAGAAGGGGGAGTTACGCGGTCCAGTCGAGGATGACCTTGCCGCCGCGGCCGCTCGCCGCGTCGGCGAACGCCGCCTCGAAGTCGCGGAAGCCGTACCGGCCGGTGATGACGGGCGCGAGGTCGAGGCCGCCTTCGAGCAGCACGGACATCGCGTACCAGGTCTCGAACATCTCGCGGCCGTAGATGCCCTTGACGGTGATCATCGAGGTGACGATCCGGGCCCAGTCGACGGGGAACTCCTCGGCGGGCAGGCCGAGCATGGCGATCCGGCCGCCGTGCGTCATGTTGGCGATCATGTCGCGCATGGCCTCGGGGCGGCCGGACATCTCCAGGCCGATGTCGAAGCCCTCGCGCAGACCGAGCGCGCGCTGCCCGTCGGCGATGGTCGCGGCGGAGACATCGAGGGCGAGGCTCACCCCGATCTTGCGGGCCAGCTCCAGCCGCTCCGGGCTGACGTCGGTGATCACGACGTTGCGGGCACCGGCGTGCCGGGCCACGGCCGCGGCCATCAGGCCGATGGGTCCCGCGCCGGTGATCAGGACGTCCTCGCCGACGAGCGGGAACGACAGCGCGGTGTGCACGGCGTTGCCGAACGGGTCGAAGATCGCGGCCACGTCGAGGTCGACGGGCACCCGGTGCACCCAGACGTTGGCGGCGGGCAGCGCCACGTACTCGGCGAACGCCCCGTCCCGGCCCACGCCCAGCCCGACGGTGGCCCGGCACAGATGACGGCGGCCCGCCTGGCAGTTGCGGCACTTGCCGCACACCAGATGGCCCTCGCCGCTCACCCGGTCGCCGATGCCGATGTCGGTGACGTCCCGTCCGGTCTCCACGACCTCGCCGACGAACTCGTGCCCGAGCACGAGCGGGGTATTGATCGCCTGCTGCGCCCAGCCGTCCCAGGCTCTGATGTGCAGGTCGGTGCCGCAGATGCCGGTGCGCAGCACCTTGATCAGTACGTCACCGGCCCCGACGGCGGGCTCCGGGACGTCCGTGAGCCACAGCCCGGGCTCCGCCTTCTCTTTGACCAGTGCCTTCACCGCAAGGGCTCCTGAGGGTGAGTCCCGGCTCCGGGCATGCCGAAGCAGCCCCTGGGCCGGGAGAGGAGTGGGATCGCACTGCAATCTGCCGTACGGCGGCCGCACCGGTCCATCGAGGATTTCTTAAGCGCCGCCTCAGCTTTCCTTCACGCCCTCGGGGAACTCCGGGAACCACAGGCGTTCAGCAGGGCAGCGAGCCGTCCAGGCCCTCCAGCCGCAGGACGAGCTGCGCGGCGTGTTCCTTGATGGCCGTCAGGCCCGGCTTCCCCCAGGGCCGCGGCTCGACGTCCGCGACACTGACCGTGCCCAGCACCAGCCCCGTGCCGTCGAGGAGCGGCGCCCCCAGATAGGAGCGGATGCCGAACTCGTCGACCACCGGATTGCCCGCGAACCGCGGATAGTCGCGGACGTCCTCCAGGACCAGGGCCTTGCGTCGCGCCACCACATGGGGGCAGAAGCCATGGTCGCGGGGCAGGGCACGGCCCACCCGGGGGCTGGTGCCGTCGCCGCGCACCACCGGCGCGACGGCGGGGACATACAGGCCCGCGTAGAACTGCCGCTGCTCGTCGGGGAAGTTGACCATGGCGTACGGAGCCCCGGTGAGCTCGGCGAGGCGGCGTGCGAAGGCGTCGAGCGCGGGTTCGGGGCGCTCCCCCAGACCCAGTCGGCGCAGTCGGTGGGTGCGGGCGGGGGCCTCCTTGTCCTCGGGGGTGAGCAGCAGACGACCGGCCGGGCGCGGCGGGTCGTAGCTCATGGGCGTACTCGCGAAGTGTGGGCATGCGTCATACAGGGGCTCCGTGGCAGGTGTGAGGGGGTCACATATGGGCGCCGTACCCCGTCGTGGGGGCCGGGGTGTGGGCGATGAGGTGGCGCACGAGGGTCAGCAGGGTCCGGACCCCGGAGCTGGAGATCCGGGCGTCGCAGCACACGACGGGGACGTCCTCGGTCAGATCGAGGGCTGCGCGCACCTCCTCGGGGTCGTAGCGGTGGGAGCCGTCGAACTCGTTGACGGCGATGACGAAGCCGAGGCCGCGCTGTTCGAAGAAGTCGACCGCCGCGAAACACTCCTCCAGACGGCGGGTGTCGGCGAGGATGACCGCCCCGAGAGCGCCCTCGCACAGCTCGTCCCACATGAACCAGAACCGCTCCTGGCCGGGTGTGCCGAACAGATAGAGCACATGTCTCGGGTCGAGGGTGATGCGGCCGAAGTCCATGGCCACGGTCGTCTCGACCTTGTTCTCGATGCCGTCGAGGTTGTCGGTCGCGGCACCGACGGTGGTGAGAAGCTCCTCCGTGCTGAGCGGCGCGATCTCGCTGACCGCGCCGACGAAGGTCGTCTTGCCCACGCCGAAGCCGCCCGCGACCAGGATCTTGAGCGCGGTGGGGAACGGATCGGCGCTGCCGCGCGGTCCGTCGGCGTAGTCAGAGCTGTCGTCGTAGTCCATCGAGCACTGCCTCCAGAAGAGCCCGGTCCGTCGGGTTGTGGTAGAAGGCGGGGGGCTTGGTGGTCAGCGCCCCGCAGTCGACGAGGTCCGCCAGCAGCACCTTGGTGACGGCCACCGGCAGTTTCAGATGGGCGGCGACCTCGGCGACCGCGACGGGCGCGCGGCACAGGTCGAGCGCCTGCGTGTGCTCGAGGCCGAGATAGCCGAGGGGGGTCGCCCCGGTGGCCATCAGCTGCGACATGAGGTCGAGCGCGACGGTGGGACGGGTGCGGCCGTTGCTGACGGTGAACGGGCGCACCAGCCGCCCGGCCGCGTCGTCGAGCCAAGGCCCGTCACCGGCCGCCGTCACGGTCAAGGCCTCATCGCAGGGGGTTCGACGGACTGCTGCCGGGGAGCGGTGACCAGGTAGGGGCGGACGCTCTTGACGAGCATCGCCATCTCGTAGCCGAGCACGGCCGCGTCGGCCTCGCGGCCCGCGAGCACGGCCAGGCAGGTGCCGGAGCCGGCGGTGGTGACGAACAGCAGGGTCGAGTCGAGTTCGACGACGACCTGCCGTACGTCGCCGCCGTCGCCGAAGCGGACACCGGCGCTGCGGCCGAGGGAGTACAGGCCGGAGGCGAGAGCGGCCATGTGGTCGGCGCTGTCCGGGTCGAGGCCGTGTACGGACTTCACTAGCCCGTCGCAGGACAGGAGCACGGCGGCGTTCGTGTGCGGTACGCGCTGCACGAGGCCGCTCATCAGCCAGTCGAGATCGGATACCTGGGCGGTCGGCGCATCGCTCGCCATGGTGGATCGACTCCTTGGGGTACGAAGGTCTGCGGGAGCGCTGGGGGTGGATATGGGTGTGGGGGTGGACACGGGGGTGGTCATCCGGCGGGTGCGCTCCCGTCCCGCCGGGCGGTGATGCTGTGGTCGGTGTGCGCCGGCTCCAGGTGTGCCGGCTCGGTGTGCGTCGGCTGCTCCCGCTCGCCCCGGACCGTGTCTCCCGACTCCATGTGCTGTTGCGCCTCGGCGAGGCCGATGCCGCGCTGGAAGGCCGCCATCAGACCGGGGTCGTGGCCGACGAGGTACTCGGAGTCCTGGCGCGGCGTGGGACCGTCGCGCAACTGGGGTGCGATGTGCTCCTGGGCGCGGCGGCGGGGCAGTTGGGGTTTGCCCATGGTGCCGCGCACGGTGCCGTTGCGGGGGGTGGGCGGCTCGGTGCCGTTCCCGGCGAGGACGCGCCGGTCTTCCGGGCTGATCCCGGGCCGTGCCTCGGCCGGGGTGGGCCGCTCCCGACGCGTCCCGCGCACGGGCAGGGGCGCGGGGTGGCCGTTCTTCGGGGCGCCGCCCGAGTCCCGTTCGGAATCGGGCCGGTGCGCTCGGGACGCGGTGGGTGCGGGGGGCGCGGGGAGCGGGACCGACGGCCGTGCCTCGGAGGCGGCACCCGGCACGGACGGGAATCCGTACACCGTCGAGGACCCTGTCGCGGGAGCGGATCCGGACTCGGGCGCGGATCGGGACTCGGGCGCGGATCGGGACTCGGGCGCGCCGCCGGGGCCGACCGCGCCGGGCACCGCCCCCTCGTCCGAGGGGGACCTCAGGGACTCCGCCCGGGCTCCGGCCTCGAGCACCGTCCCGGCACTGGTACCGGCCTCGGACTGGCCGCCCTCCTGAGAACCCGCCCCCGCCCCCAACAGCGCCTGCGGCACGACGAGCACCGCCTGCACTCCGCCGTAGATGTTGGTCTGGAGGCGGACGTTGATGCCGTGCCGACGGGCGAGCTGGGAGACGACGAACAGGCCGATGCGCCCGTCCGCGAGGAGCCGGCCGACGTTCACCTGGTCCGGGTCGGCGAGCAGGGCGTTCATCCGCGTCTGCTCCTCGACGGGCATGCCGAGTCCGCGGTCCTCGACCTCGACGGCGAGCCCGGAGGTGACGAGGCCCGCGCGCAGCAGCACCTGGGTCTGCGGGGCGGAGAACACCGTGGCGTTCTCGACGAGTTCGGCCAGCAGATGGATGACGTCGGCGACGGCGTGACCGCGCAGGGTGCCGTCGATCGGGGGCACGAGCTTGACCCGCGAGTACTGCTCGACCTCGGCGATGGCCGAGCGCAGCACCTCGGTCATGGAGACCGGGTTGCTCCACTGGCGGCGGGAGACCGCCCCGCCGAGCACGGCGAGGTTCTCGGCGTGCCGGCGGATGCGGGTGGCGAGGTGGTCGACGTGGAAGAGCCCCTTGAGCAGCTCGGGGTCCTCCATCTCGTTCTCCAGCTCGTCGAGGATGGAGATCTCGCGGTGCACCAGTGACTGCAGACGCCGGGCGAGGTTGACGAACACCTCGAGCTTCTGTTCGCTGCCGGTCTGGCTGGAGAGCTGCGCGGCCTCGACGACGGCGGTGAGGGCGCCGTCGTGCGCACGGGTCAGGTCGGCGGACAGGAGGTCGAAGTCGTCGGCGTCCTCGGCGGGACCGCCCCGCTCGTCGTCGGGACCGGGCTGCGGCGGTCCCTCGCCGCGGCGCAGCGTCTCGACCAGGCCACGCAGGTCGGCCTCGCGCCGCGCGGTGGTGCGGCGCAGGGCGCCGACGCGGTCGTGCACGGAACGGGCGGCCCGGTTTGCGGCCACCGCGGCGACGACGATGCCGACGAGGGCCACCGAGACCGCCCCGGCGAGCACGGCCCACAGGGTGAGGCCCGGCCGTGCTCCGGTGGACCGGACGGTGAAGAGGACGGCGGCGCAGCCGCTGAGGGCGACGGCGACGGGCGGCAGCACGGCGAGGCGCAGCAGTTGGGGCCGTATGTGGGTCTCGGGCAGCGCGGGTGCGGTGCGGGCGGCCGGGCGCCCGTGCCGCCCGCCCTCACGGCGGTCTGCGCGGGCGGCCGGGGCGCGGAGCTGAGACATCGGTGTCCTCGTGCTGGTCCGTCGGTGCTGGCTGCCAGGGGGGCTCGCGGGCGTGCGATCGGGCTCGCGTGGGCGGCGGGGATCCCCGTCGCGTCTACTCCCTCGTCCGCCTTGCGCCTGCACGTGCCGGTCCCCGCTCCCTGATCCGCCTGCTTTCCGACGGCCACTGACAGTAGTCGCCAGCGCATCATGTGCGGTGGGCAGTTGACAAACTCATACGGTGAGCGTCCTGCTCTGGTATGAGGTCTCGTACGACAGACCGATATCCCCGTCGCGCACCCGGCCATGAATGGACACGACACGATCCGACCTGGTCAGAAGCGGTCACACGGAAACGGCGAGGGCCGAGGAGCCTTCAGCTCCTCGGCCCTCGCCGTCTACTTCCCGTCCGGCCCCCGTCAGCCCGCCGGGAGCGTCTCGGGGTTCTCCGTACCCTTGGCCGACCCTCCCCGGCCGTCACCCTCCGTATCGGCCTGGGCCATGGCTGCCGCGTCCGACGCGGTCTTGATCGCGGCGTCGGCGAGGGCCTCCCCGGCCGGGAATCCACCCTCCGGGGCGAGCGCCACCCCACGCCACCACGGCTCGGACGGGACGGTTTCCGCTGTCGGCTCGAAGGGCTCGCCGGGGCGGGGCAGGGCGATCCGGGCGCCCACCGCGCGGGCGGCCGCGACCGTGCCCTCACCGGGGTCCGCCCACGGATGGGTGGCCAGATTGAAGGTGGCCCAGTGGATCGGCAGCATCGGGCCGTGCTCCGGTCCGCCCTGGAGGTCGAGGTGGGCGCGCATGCCCTCCTCGGGGGTCATGTGGATGTCGGGCCAGAAGTCCGAGTACGCGCCGATCTGGATCATCGTGGCGTCGAACGGTCCGTGCTCGGCGCCGATCTCCTTGAATCCGTCGAAGTAGCCGGTGTCGCCGCTGTGGTAGATCCGGTGCGACTCCCCGGCGACGACCCAGGAGGCCCAGAGGGTGTGCTGGGTGTTGCGCAGGCCCCGGCCGCAGAAGTGCCGGGCCGGGGTGGCGGTCAGGGCGAGGCCGCCGATCTTCGTGGTCTCGTGCCAGTCCAGTTCGCGCAGCCGGTCGGCGGAGACGCCCCAGTGCTCCAGGTGCGCGCCGACGCCCAGCGGCACGGCGAACAGGGTGTCCGTGCCCGCCAGGGCCTTGATGGTGGGCATGTCCAGGTGGTCGTAGTGGTCGTGCGAGATGACCACGACGTCGACCGGGCCGAGCGCGGCCAGCGGCAGGGGCGCCGGGTGCAGCCGCTTGGGCCCGGCGAAGGGGAACGGGGAGCAGCGCTCGCCCCACACCGGGTCGAACAGGACCCGGCGGCCGTCGATCTCCGCGAGCACGCTGGAGTGCCCCATCCAGGTCAGCCGCAGGCCCGTGGCCGGGGGCCGGGCGATGTCGGCGAGGGTGGTGGAGTGCAGCGGCACCGTGCCCTGGGGACTGCGGCGGGGCCGGGTCTCCTTGTCGAAGAAGACCTTCGCGAAGTCCAGGGTGGAGCCCGAGGGCCGGGTGCGCGCGGGGCCGCCGGGGTTCTGGAAGACCCCGTCCTTGAAGTGGGGCGATCTGCGGATGCGCGCCATGCGCTCACCGCGCGGATCCGCGCCGAACGCCCCGGGCCGCAGCGCACGGAGCCCGGTGCTCAGGGGACGGAAACCGGCCACGGTACCTCCAGGTGGAGTCGGTCAGGCTTTCCATTATGGTCGGCCCCTCCGACAACACCGGGGCACAGGGGTCCCTCCGAGGGTCATACTGACCGATGATTCAGTAACACCTTCAGCGACCCCGGCGAAGGAGCCCGTATGGCCGACCCCCTGCTGTCCCTCACCTGGACCGACCACCTCACCGGTCACCAGGGCTTTCTGGTCGTCGACCGGCTGGTGCGCGGTGTCGCCAGCGGCGGTCTGCGGATGCGCGCGGGCTGCACCCTGGAGGAGGTCACCGGCCTGGCCCGCGGGATGACCATGAAGGAGGCCCTGCACTACGACCCCGAGAGCCGCTACGTCCCGCTCGGCGGCGCGAAGGGCGGCATCGACTGCGACCCCCGGGACCCGCAGGCCTACCCCCTGCTCGTGCGCTACCTGCGCGCGATGCGGCCGTACATCGAGAGCTGCTGGACGACGGGCGAGGACCTCGGGCTGACCCAGGACCTGGTGGACCGGGCCGCCGCCGAGGCGGGGCTGGTCTCCTCCATACAGGCCGTGTATCCCCTGCTGGACGACGAGGCCGAGGCACGGCGGCGGCTCCGGGACGCGTTCGCGGTCGAGGTGGACGGCCTCGGTCTCGACGAGCTGGTCGGCGGCTGCGGTGTGGCCGAGTCCGCCCTCACGGCCCTGGACCGGGCCGGGGTGCCGTACACGGGCACGCGGGTCGCCCTCCAGGGGCTGGGCACCATGGGCGGGGCGACCGCCCGCTTCCTCACGCGCGCGGGGCTCACGATCGTGGCCGTCGCCGACCTCAAGGGCACGATCGCCAACCCGGCGGGCCTGGACGTCGAGGCGCTGCTCGCCGCTCGGGACGCCCACGGCACCGTGGACCGCTCAGCGCTGCGGCCCGGCGACCGCGAACTGCCCGGCGACGCGTGGCTGTCGGCCGACACGGACGTCCTGGTGCCCGCCGCCGTCTCGTACGCGATCGACTCCGGGAACCAGGAGCGGATCACCGCCCGCTGGGTCGTCGAGGCGGCCAACATGCCCGTACGACCGGAGGCGGAGCTGCTGCTGGCCGCGCGCGGGGTGACCGTGCTGCCGGACGTGGTGGTCAACTCCGGGACGAACGCCTGGTGGTGGTGGACGCTCTTCGGGGACATCGGCGCCGACGCGGAGGAGGCGTTCGCCCACACCCGCGGCTCGATGCGGGCCCTGGTGGAGCGGATGCTGGCCCGGGCGCAGGCCGACGGGACGACACCGCGAGCCGCCGCGCACGCGATCGCGGCGGACCGGCTGCCGGTGATCGCGGAGCGCTTCGGCTGGTACCGCTGACGCACGTCGAACCCGCCTCCGGACCGGCCGAATCCACACGTCAAGGGGGTGCACGCGCGTGTGTAGGGTGACGGCGTGACGAGAGTCCGGTTGAGCGTGGCGGAACGGCGCGGTGATCTGCTGCGGGCCGCCGTCGAGCAGATCGAGGCACGGGGCGTGACGGCGGTCAGGATCGCCGACATCGCCTCGGCGCTCGGGGTGAGCAACGCGCTGGTCCTCTATCACTTCTCGACGAAGGAAAAGCTGGTGGCCGCCGCGTTCCGGCACGCGGCGGAGGGCGACCTCGCGCACCTGGGCAAGCTGCTGGGCCGCCGTACGTCGGCGCTGCGCCGGCTGCGGTCGGCCGTACGGTGGTACGCCCCGACGGGCCAGGCCAAGGGCTGGCGGCTGTGGATCGAGGGCTGGGCGGCGGCACTGCGGGAGCCGGCGCTGCGGGAGGTCGCCCAGGACCTCGACCGGCAGTGGAAGGCCGCCATCGCCGAGGTCATCGCGGAGGGCGTGGCGGCCGGCGAGTTCCACTGCCCCGACCCGCACGGCACGGCCCTGCGCCTCACCGCCCTCCTCGACGGCCTCGCCGTGCAGCTGACGTCCTACGAGGGCGCGGTGCCGCGGGCGCGGGCGCAGGAGTGGGTGGAGGACGCGCTGTCCCGCGAACTGGGTCTGGACTCGGCGGCCTTGCCGTGAGCCGGTCGCACCCTGGCACCCCCACCCCGGCCGCACTCACGCCACGGAGTCGATCCGCATCCTGATGTCCGCCGGCGACAGCGCGCCCTTGGCCGTCACATGGTCGCCCGACGACTCCCCGCGCAGCCGGCGTCCGATCCACGGCACCAGGAACTCGCGTGCCCAGTGGACGTTGTCCCGCCGGATGTCGAGGGTGCCGCGGGGCGGCAGCGGGGGCCACTCCTGCTCGGGGTCGGCCGGTACCTCGAGGCCGAGCACCTGACCCGCCCGGAGCGCCACGCGCGTGTGCCCGTCGGGCGACAGGTGCAGCCGGTCGGCGTCCCAGGCCCGGCGGTCCTGGACACTGCGCAGGGACCACAGGTCGAGCACCGGGCAGCCGTACCGGTCGGCGATGGCCCGGACATGCCCGTTGTACGTGGCGATCTTGCCGCGCAGATGCTTGAGCACGGGCACGCCACGGGTGTCGAACCCGGTCGTCACCATCACCGTGCCGGCCACCGCGGCGAGCTGCGCGATGGCCGCCTCGAACCGCTCGGCCACCTCGTCCGGGTCGGTGCCGGGCCGGATGATGTCGTTGCCCCCGGCGCAGAAGGAGACGAGGTCCGGGGCCATGTCGACGGCCCTCGGAAGCTGGTTCGCCACGATCTGGTCGAGGAGCTTTCCGCGTACGGCGAGATTGGCGTACCGGAAGTCGCCTTCGGGCCTGCGGTCGGCGAGCAGCACGGCGAACCGGTCGGCCCAGCCGACGAACGCCCCGTCGGGGCCGGGATCGCCGACGCCCTCGGTGAAGCTGTCCCCCACCGCCACGTACGACCCGATCACTGCTCTGCTGTCACTCTTCGAATCGTCTGCCACAGCAGCTCATACTTCACCCTCGAATGTGACCTACGCGACCGTAGGAAGGGGTTGACGGGCGGTGAGATAAGCCACTCCTAAAGTGTTCGCCAACTCCGGAATAGGCCACCCCCTAGGGATGTTGCGGGGTGAGTCCCCAGACCCGGAATCCCGTGATCCGGAAATGGCTCCACACGGTCCGGAAGGCGAAGTGCCCGCTCGTGTACGGCTGTGGATCGGTGTAGTCGAAGACGAGCCGCCCGTTGTTCCACCAGCGCACCGTCGACCCGTCGGAGACGATCCGGACCCGGTTCGGCTCGCCCGGGACCAGCAGCGGCTCGGTGTAGTCGTAGAGGAGGGGACGCACACCGGCCTGGCCGACGTAACGCCGCAGCCGGGTCGTGGTGTTGTGGTTGGCGCCGTACCCGGCGTAGTACGTGGTCAGGTGGTCGTACTCCTCCAGCGCCCCGCCACGCGGCGTGGCGAAGAGGTCCCCCGGGGAGCGGACGTCCGTCGCGTTCCAGAAGTTGTTGAGGTCCGAGACCCGGTCGTTGACCCCGCCCTCGGAGACGGGCGTGGCGGTGTATTCGAGGACGTACGGCCCTTCGAGGCGCCGTCTGAACCAGACGGTCGCTCCGCTCGGTACGTCGATGTCCAGCACGCCGCGTGACGCGGTGACGGTGCCGCCGCCCTGGAGTTCGGTCGCCCACTGGGCGAGGCCGTGGCAGAAGTCGTCGTGGGCGATGAGGCGGCGGTGACGGGGCCCGGCGTTCGCGGCCGCCGCCGGGGCGAGGGCGGCCAGGGCGGCTCCGGTGGCCAGGGCTCCGAACGTTCTGCGGGTGGTCGGCACGGGACACGGACTCCTTGAGAAAGCGCTTGCACTCACGACGGGATCACTGTGTCCCAACTGCCGCTTCCTGTCGATCCCTTGAGGCCCTTGGGGCGAGAGGCGATCGACGGCCGCACACACCGAAGGCCGGACCCGGGGATCGGGGTCCGGCCTTCGGCCGCGTGTCAGGCAGGTGGTCGTGCGATCGGTCAGCCCACGGAGACGCCGTGCGAGCGCAGGTAGGCGACCGGGTCCACGTCCGAGCCGTAGTCGGGCGAGGTGCGGATCTCGAAGTGCAGGTGCGGTCCGGTCACGTTGCCGGTCGCACCGGACAGACCGATCTGCTGCCCGCCCGTCACGGTCTGGCCGGCCGAGACGGAGAGCTGGGACAGGTGGGCGTACTGCGCGTACTTGCCGTCCTCGAGCTGGATGACGACCTGGTTGCCGTACGCGCCGCCCCAGCCGGCGGAGACGACGGTGCCCGGGCCGACGGCCTTCAGCGAGGTGCCGGTCGGGACGACGAAGTCGACACCGGTGTGGTAGCCGCTGGACCACATGCTTCCGGACATGTGGTACGGCGTGCCGACGGAGGCGCCGTCGACCGGCAGGCTGAAGCCGGAGGCCTCGGCGGCCGGCTTGGCGGCGGCGGGCTTCGCGGCGGTGCCGCCCTTCGCGGAGGACTCGGAGGCGGACGACTTCTCAGCCGACGCCTTCGGCTTCTCGGCGGCCTTCGGCGCGGACGGCTGCGTCTTGGGCTCGCTCGCCGCCTTCTTGCCGACCGAGAGCTTCAGACCGGGGTGGATCAGGGCCGGGTCGGCACCGACCACGTCACGGTTGTCGTCGTAGAGCTTCTTCCAGCCGCCGCTGACGTGCTGGTCGTCGGCGATCTTCGCGAGATAGTCACCGGCCTTCACGGTGTACGTGTGGGCGCCGGTGGCCTTTTCGGCGGCCTTCTTCTCGGCGGCCGGAGCGGACTGGACGGCCTTTTCCGGAGCCGACTGCGGGGTCGCGGCGTGGGCGCCGGCGGCCCCCATGAGCGGAAGGGCGAGGGCGGCCCCGCCGGTTCCGGCGACGGCTATGGAGCGGGTGAAACGCTGGGACTTCGGGCGGCGATGCTTACCCTTCGCGGGCATGGCGGATTCCTCTCCGGCGCCTGCGAGGTGAGCTGTCGGGTGCGGGCTGGAGATGCCCGGCCGCACCGAAGTGCGGCTGTACCCCAAGCCGTTCCGGGAACCGGAACAGGCGTCGTACCTGTGGGTCCCCCGCTCCTGCCATACACGGGTGAGTGTGTGCGGGCTCCGGGCGGCGGCAGGATTAGGCGTCCGTCCGGATTGGTGTGGAACGTAAGCGACCGAGACGCAATGGGACAAGCTTGCGGTTGCCTGTGAAGGCGTTTCTCTTGACGCGTCGCCACATTTCCCGTCACCGAGCGTGGATTCACGATCTCCGTTTTTCCTCAAGGCCCCTGAATACCGCAAGAATTACGTGAACATGACGACAACACATCGTCACGAATATGACGATGGTCACGCACCCCGACCTCATCTCCTTTACGATCGGGGCACGTTATACCGAAACACCTGAACTACCTTTAGTTCCCTAATCACCGAATTCGGACAGAACAGCTACTTGCGCCGAAGGCGGACGACCGCGGCATCCAGGTCGCCGCGCAGGCCGACTCGAAGTCCGTGATGGGCCAGTACGGCCCCTCGGTGAACTTCGCCCGTTTCGGGGCATTCGTACGTCGCTGTCGGGTCGAGGCCCCGCAGCCGGAGCGGCGGGACGGGTTCGCCGTAGCGCTGCGCCTGCAGCCAGGCGAGGACGACGGTCTCGTCCCCGAGGACGTACTGCACCGCGCTCAGGCCGCCCTCCGGGGGCCGCAGCCGGTACAGGTCGCCGCGCTGCACCACAGGCCGGATCTCCTTGTAGAGCCCGACCCACTCCCGCGCCTCGGCGAGCTCCTCCGCCGTCCACCGGGTGAGGTCGCCGCCCACCCCGAGCACCCCGGCCATCGCGCTGACGAACCGGAACCGCAGGGAGCTGGCCCGCTGGTTGAGCATGGCGTTCGGGCTGTCGGTGACCCAGGCGGCCATGACCCGGGCCGGATGGATCTGGCTGAAGCCGTGCTGGATGGCGAGCCGGTCGAGCGGGTCGGTGTTGTCGGAGGTCCACACCTGGTCCGTACGGGCCAGCACCCCGAGGTCGATCCGGCCGCCACCTCCCGAGCAGGACTCGAAGGCCACCCCGGGGTGGGCCGCCCGCAGCCGGTCCAGCAGGGCGTACAGAGCGCGGACGTGGTCAACCCAGAGTCGCTGCGGGTAGGGGTCGTCCGGCCACCCGGCGTCGCTGAAGCAGCGGTTGAAGTCCCACTTGACGTAGTCGATCGGCGCGCTGGAGAGCAGCCCGTCGAGCTGCTCCCACAGGTACTCCTGGACGTCCTCGCGGGCCAGGTTCAGCACCAGCTGATTGCGGAATTCCGTCCGCTTTCGTCCCGCTTGGTACTGCACCCAGTCGGGGTGCGCGCGGTACAGGTCGCTGTCCGCGTTGACCATCTCCGGCTCGACCCAGATCCCGAACCGCATGCCGAGCCCGTGCACCTGGTCGGCGAGGGGCTTCAGCCCGCCCGGGAAGCGGTCGGGGTTGGGCGTCCAGTCACCGAGCCCGGCCCGGTCGCTGGTCCGGGACCCGAACCAGCCGTCGTCGACGACGAACAGCTCGACACCCATGGCGGCGGCCCGCTCGGCGAGGGCCCGCTGCTGCTCCTCGGAGATGTCGAACTCGGTGGCCTCCCAGGAGTTGAACAGCACCGGCCGGTCCCGGTCCGCGTCCGGGACGACATGGTCGCGCTGCCAGGCGTGCCAGGCGCGGCTCGCCCCGCCGAAGCCGCCGTCGCTCCAGAGCCCGGCGAAGACGGGGGTCGTGTACGACTCGCCCGTGCCCAGCCGCAGCAGGCCCGAGTCGTCGTGTCCGGCCCCGCCGGTGATCTGCACGCGCGCGTCCGGGAGTTGGGCGACCGCGATCCGCCAGGACCCGGACCAGCCGAGGGCGCAGCCGTAGACCTCCCCTCGCTCCTCGGTCGCGTCGGTGTCGAGCGCGACCCAGGGCAGATGCTGGTGGGAGGTGTGACCGCGGCGGCTGCCGATGACCTTCTCGCCGTAGGTGAGGGCGGAGCGCGTCAGCCGGGACTCGGCGCCCCAGCGGCCGTGGAGCTGGGACAGCCGCCAGGTGTCACGGTCGGGCAGGGTCCAGGTGGCGGAGTCGGCGCGCAGGACCTCGACGTCCGGCCCCTGGTTCTCCAGGGTCACCCAGCGCTCGACGACATCGGCCGAGGGGCGCATCCGGTAGTGCAACGTGACGGCCAGATCGCCGTCACGGAAGCGGAGCCGCAGCTCGCCGTCGCCGGTGTCATGGCCCTCGAAGGACCACTCGGTGCCGCGTCGCTCGGCGGTGCGCAGGGACAGGGCGGGCCGGGTGAAGCGGGGGCCGCCCTCGACCGGGTACTCCTCGCGTCCGTCGAGCGGGGACTCGAAGGCCCAGTAGTCCGGCAGCGGATGGACGGCCAGGGCCTCGGCGTCGGCGAGGCCGATCCGGGCGCCCCAGTGCAGGTGCAGCAGCTCGTCCCGGTCGGTGACATGGACGGCGTAACTGCTGGCCGGCCCCGAGAGCACCCATGTACGACCGTCTTCGGAGATCTCCAGCATCAAGCCCTCACAGATTCGAACAAGCCCGACCAGGTGCGACCAGGCACGAACATCATCAAGGGCGTCGGGTGCTCCGGGCAACGCCTGTGGACAACTCATTGCCCCTGGCAGGCATGTCGTATCGTCGAGTGGTGCCCGTCGACGAGCCGCGCCGACGGCGCCGTGTGGGAGGAGCCCCCGTGACGCAGCAGGTCCCGTCGACCGAACCCGAACTGGCCGCAGTGCGCAACTTCCGTGATGTGGGCGGACTGCCGACCGTGGACGGTCGGCGGGTGCGCGAGGGAGTGCTGTTCCGCAGCGGGCACCTCGCGCACGCGACCGGTGAGGACGCCGCCTTCCTGACCACGCTGGGCCTGCACACGATCTTCGACTTCCGTAACGAGGCCGACCAGAAGCTCGAAGGGCCGGACGTCGAGCTGCCGGGTGTGCGCAATGTGAACCTGCCGCTGAGCGACCCCGCCGACGGCGCCGAGTTCTGGAAGCTGGTCCGCGACGGCGACCTGGAGCAGCTGCGCGCGATCCTCTCGGACGGCAAGGGAGCGGCCCGGATGATCGCCTCCTACCGCACGATCATCAAGCACCGCACCGCCGAGCACTCCAAGGTGCTGCACTCGCTCGCCGAGGACAGCGTCCCCGCGCTGATGCACTGCGCGGCGGGCAAGGACCGCGCGGGTCTGTCGATCGCCGTGACGCTGCTCGCGGTGGGCGTCGAGCGCGAGGCGATCGTCGAGGACTATCTGAAGTCGAACGCGAAGCACCGCCGCTACAAGGTGCGGCGCAGCGGTTCCTCCGACTCGGCCTACTCCCCCGAGGTCATGGAGCTGCTCAGCCCCCTGTTCGACGCGCGCGCCGAGTATCTGACGGCGGCCCTCGACACCGTCGAGGAGACCTGGGGCGGCGTCGACGCCTATCTGGAGAAGGGGCTGGAGCTCGCCCCGGAGACCCGGGAGCGACTGCGCGAGCGGCTTCTCGACTGAGGCCGGGGCACGGGCTAGCGGGCCCCCGCCTCGAAGAGGAAATAGACGAACGCGGCGAAGACATGCCCCATCACGAGGTAGATGAACAGCCGCACCCACAGGGCGCGCGGGAACTTCTCCTCCATGTCGCTCAAGGCGTCTCTCCAGGGGTGGGGCCCAGGCACAGGGTGGCCGTGGGACTCTGCAACAGGGTGTGCACGAAAAGCAGTTCGACGCCGTCGTGGTCCTCGGCGGCGATCCGGTGCGGGGTGAGCGAGTCGAAGTGGGCGCTGTCGCCGGGTGTGAGCCGGTACGTGGTGTCCCCGAGGCGCAGCCGCAGCCGGCCGCGCAGCACATGGAGCCACTCCTCGCCCGGGTGGACGCGCACGATGTCGCCCTGGGAGCCGTGCGGCACATGGACCCGCAGGGCCTGCATCCCGCGCCCGGAGGCGCCGGCCTGCCAATAGGTCCAGCCGCCCGCTGTGGTCGGTTCCATGTCGGTTGCGCGGACCACGGCGTCCCGGTCGGCGGCCGTCTCACCGAGCAGTTCGGAGACGGTCGTACCGTAGACGCGGGCGAGCGCCAGCAGCATCGGCAGTGAGGGCTGGCGCTGTCCGGTCTCCAGACGGGAGAGGTGGGCGGGCGACAGCCCGGCGGCGCGGGCCGCGGCCTCCAGCGTCAGGGAGGCCTGGCGCCGCAGCGCGCGCAGCTGCGGGGCCACGGCGGGCAGCGCGCCCGACTGTTCGGAGTCGCTCATGCCTCCATTCAGCCGGAGCCTTGCCCCTGCGGCAACTTTCTTGCCTCAGGGGCAAAAGGCGGGAGCCGGCGCCCCGGCGCCTATCGGTTGGCCACCGCCTGCTTGACCAGGGTCTTCCCGAAGTCCCACACCAGACCGCCGTTGTGCGCGTCGTCCATCACGGCGG
Source organism: Streptomyces sp. CRCS-T-1 (assembly GCF_024442335.1). NCBI lineage: Bacteria > Bacillati > Actinomycetota > Actinomycetes > Kitasatosporales > Streptomycetaceae > Streptomyces > Streptomyces sp. CRCS-T-1. Next base: position 928,171 of record NZ_CP101651.1, read on the forward strand.
TGAAGGCGTCGACGAAGCGGTCCACCTCCCGCTCGCCGATGATCAGCGGCGGGATCAGCTTGATCACCTCCATGTGGTCGCCGGAGACCTGGGTGAGGATCCGGTGCCGCTGGAGCAGCGGTACGACGACCATCTGCGCGAACAGTCCCTTGCGTGCGGCCTGGAGCATGGCCCAGCGGCCGCGCAGCTTCAGCGACTTCGGCCGGCCGAACTCGATGCCGATCATCAGGCCCCGGCCGCGGACGTCGGCGAGCATCTCGTACCGGTCCGTCAGTGCGGCCAGCCGGGACCTCAACCGCTCGCCCGTGGCCCGGACATTGGCCACGACCTGCTCGTTCTCCATCACGGACAGCACGGCCAGGCCCGCCGCCATGGCCTGCGCGTTGGAGCCGAAGCTCGCCGAGTGGACCAGGACCCGGTCCATGGACGAGTAGACCTTCTTGAAGATCCAGTCCTTGCCGAGCGTGGCGCCGACCGGGACATAGCCGCCGGAGAGCGCCTTGGCCACGCACACCAGGTCGGGCTCCACACCGTCCTCGTGCTGGTAGCCGTAGAAGTCGCCGGTCCGGCCGAGGCCGGTCTGCACCTCGTCGGCGATGAGCAGCGCCTTGTGCCGGTGCAGCAGTTCCTGCGCGGCGAGCAGATAGCCGGGCGGGGGCGTCAGCACGCCCTTGCCCTGGATCGGCTCGACGATCAGGGCGGCGACATCGCCCCTCCTCAGCTCCCGCTCCAGCGCGTCGAGATCGCCGAGCGGTACGGCCGTGTCGGGCAGCAGCGGGGCGAAGCCGTCGCGAAAGCCGGACTCACCGTTCACGGACAGGGAGCCGGTGGTCAGGCCGTGGAAGGCGTGCGCGCAGTACAGGACCCTGGGTCTGCCGGTGACGAACCGGGCGAACTTCAGCGCTCCCTCGACGGCCTCGGTGCCGCTGTTGCCGAAGAACACCCGGTCCAGGTGCGGGCTGTGCGCGAGCAGCTTCTCGGCGAGCAGGCCGGGCAGCGGCTGGCAGTCGAACCGGGTGAGGTCGGCGAGCCGCGCGTCCAGGACGTCGTGCAGGGCCTTGCGGACGACGGGGTGGTGGCGGCCGATGCCCATCACCCCGAACCCGGCGAGCATGTCGAGGTAGTCGTTGCCGTCCGCGTCGTAGAAGTAGGCGCCCTCGGCGCGCTCGTAGACCTTGTCGAAGCCGATGGTGTGCAGCATGCGCGGGAGCTGGTGGTTGAGGTACCTGGTGTGCAGCTCGTAGCGCTCGGCCCCGCGCTCGGCCAGCAGCTTGCCGAGGTCGAACTCCCCGGCCTGCGACGGCTCCGACGCGGACTCGGCGGTTGTCATTCCAGTGGCTCCTTGGACAGCTCTTGCGTGACGGCGAGGCTTCCGCTGATCCGTCCGGCGATCTCGACGGGGGTCAGGCCGATGTCGGCGAGCACCTCGCCGCGCTTGGCGTGGGCGAGGAACTGCTCCGGGATGCCGAAACGCCGTACCGGTACGTCGACGTCGGCGTCGCCGAGGGCCAGCGCCACGGCCGAGCCGACCCCGGCCGCGCGGCTGTTGTCCTCGACGACGGCGACCAGGCGGTGTGCGGCGGCGAGGCCCGGGAGCGCCGGGTCGACGGGCTTGACCCAGCGGGGGTCGACGACGGTGCAGCCGATGCCGCGGGCGTCGAGCAGTTCGGCGGCCTGGAGGCAGACGGGCGCCATCACGCCCACGGCCACCAGGAGGACCTGGGGCTGTGAGGAGCGGTGCAGCACGTCCAGTCCTCCCACCCGGTCGAGCGCCGGGACCGACGGGCCGACGGACTCCTTCGGGAAGCGCAGCAGGGTCGGGGCGTCGTCGACGGCGACCGCCTCGCGCAACTGGAGCCGTAGCTGGTCGGCGTCCCGGGGCGCGGCGATCCGCAGACCGGGCACGACCTGGAGGACGGACATGTCCCACATGCCGTTGTGGGAGGCCCCGTCGACGCCGGTGACCCCGGCCCGGTCCAGGACGAAGGTCACCCCGCAGCGGTGCAGGGCCACGTCCATCAGGAGCTGGTCGAAGGCGCGGTTGAGGAAGGTGGCGTAGACGGCGACGACCGGGTGCAGTCCGCCCGTCGCCAGGCCCGCGGCGGACACGGCCGCGTGCTGCTCGGCGATGCCGACGTCCCACACCCGGTCCGGGAACCGCTCGGCGAAGGCGCCGAGGCCGACCGGATGCAGCATGGCGGCGGTGATCGCCACCACGTCCTCCCGCTCCTCGCCGATTCTGACGATCTCGTCGCCGAACACGGAGGTCCAGGAGGGACCGCCGGCCGGTGAGAGCGGTGCGCAGGTCAGCGGGTCCATGACGCCGACGGTGTGGAAGTGGTCCTCCTCGTGGGCGACGGCGGGTTCGTAGCCGCGGCCCTTCTCGGTGAGGCAGTGGACGAGGACCGGCCCGTGGAAGCGTTTCGCGCGTCGCAGGGCGGACTCGACGGCCTTGATGTCGTGCCCGTCGATCGGGCCTACGTACTTCAGGCCGAGGTCCTCGAAGAGGCCCTGGGGGGCGAAGGCGTCCTTGAAGCCCTTCTTGGCGCCGTGCAGGGCCTCGTAGAGGGTGGGGCCGACCAGGGGTGTGCCCTGGAGTACGTCCTTGCCCCAGGCCAGGACCCGTTCGTAACCGTCGGTCGTGCGCAGGGTGGCGAGGTGGTTGGCGAGGCCGCCGATGGTGGGGGCGTAGGAGCGTTCGTTGTCGTTGACGACGATGATCAGCGGCCGGTTCTTGGCGGCGGCGATGTTGTTCAGCGCCTCCCAGGCCATGCCGCCGGTCAGGGCGCCGTCGCCGATGACCGCGACGACATGGCCCTTCTCCCCCTGCACCTGTCGGGCCTTGGCGAGCCCGTCGGCCCAGCCGAGGGCCGTGGAGGCGTGGCTGTTCTCGATGACGTCGTGCTCGGACTCCTCGCGCGAGGGGTAGCCGGACAGGCCGCCCTTGCCGCGCAGTTTGGAGAAGTCCTGGCGTCCCGTCAGCAGCTTGTGGACATAGCTCTGATGGCCGGTGTCCCACAGGATGCGGTCCACCGGTGACTCGAAGACCCGGTGCAGGGCGACGGTCAGCTCCACCACGCCCAGATTGGGGCCCAGATGGCCGCCTGTCCTGGCTACCGCGTGCACCAGGAACTCCCTGATCTCCTCGGACAGTTCACCGAGTTCCGCCTCGGACAGCGCCTTCAGGTCGCGTGGTCCCCGGATGGTCTCCAGAATCGTCACGTCGGGCCCCCTTCGAATTCCGTGGTGCTCAGCTCACGGTGACGGCCGGCTCCCCCGGCCCCGTGCCGTCCTGCTCCATCTGCTCGGCGATCTTCATCGCCTCTTCGATCAGCGTCTCGACGATCTTCGACTCGGGGACGGTCTTGATGACCTCGCCCTTGACGAAGATCTGCCCCTTGCCGTTGCCGGAGGCCACCCCCAGATCGGCCTCCCGCGCCTCGCCGGGTCCGTTGACCACACACCCCATGACGGCGACGCGCAACGGCACCTCCATGCCGTCGAGTCCGGCCGTGACCTCGTCGGCGAGCTTGTAGACATCGACCTGGGCGCGTCCGCAGGAGGGGCAGGAGACGATCTCCAGCCTGCGTTCCCTGAGGCCCAGGGACTGCAGGATCTGGATGCCGACCTTGACCTCCTCGGCCGGCGGGGCCGACAGCGACACCCGGATCGTGTCGCCGATGCCGCGCGAGAGCAGTGCGCCGAACGCCACGGCCGACTTGATCGTGCCCTGGAACGCCGGTCCCGCCTCGGTCACTCCCAGGTGCAGCGGGTAATCGCACTGCTCGGCGAGCTGCCGGTACGCCTCGATCATCACGACCGGGTCGTTGTGCTTGACGGAGATCTTGATGTCCCGGAAGCCGTGCTCCTCGAACAGCGAGGCCTCCCACAGCGCGCTCTCGACCAGTGCCTCCGGGGTCGCCTTCCCGTACTTCTGGAGGAGGCGCCGGTCCAGCGACCCAGCGTTGACGCCGATCCGGATCGGGGTGCCGTGGTCCTTTGCGGCCTGCGCGATCTCCTTGATCCGGTCGTCGAACTGCTTGATGTTGCCGGGATTGACGCGGACGGCCGCACAGCCCGCCTCGATGGCCGCGAACACGTACTTCGGCTGGAAGTGGATGTCCGCGATCACCGGGATCTGCGATTTGCGCGCGATGGTCGCGAGCGCGTCCGCGTCGTCCTGGGTCGGGCAGGCGACCCGGACGATCTGGCAGCCGGACGCGGTGAGTTCGGCGATCTGCTGCAGGGTGGCGCCGATGTCCGACGTACGGGTCGTCGTCATCGACTGCACCGACACCGGGGCCCCGCCCCCGACCGCCACCGGACCGACCTCGATCCGGCGCGAGACGCGCCGCTCGGCGATCGGCCGGGCCGGTACCTCGGGGACACCCAGCGAAATGGCGGTCATGGCATCTGCTCCCGGTTCCCGGAGACCGTCTCGCGCAGGGCGCGCAGGGACTCCTTCAGCGATCCCATGGTGGCGAGCACGGCGGTGGGCTCGTAGCCGCAGTGCGCCATGCAGTTGGCGCAGCGCGGGTCCTTGCCGCGGCCGTACTTGTCCCAGTCGGTGTCCTCGACCAGCTCCCGGTACGTCGGCACATACCCGTCGCTCATCAGGTAGCAGGGGCGCTGCCAGCCGAACAGCGAGTAGTTCGGGATCGCCCACGCGGTGCACGGGAAGTCGACCTTGCCCTCCAGGAAGTCCAGGAAGAGCGGGGAGTGGTTGAGCCGCCAGCGCCGCCGGTTGCCGCCCGCGAAGGCCTTCTTGAACAGCTCGCGGGTCTGCTCGACGCCGAGGAAGTGCTCCTGGTCGGGGGCCTTCTCGTAGGCGTAGGCGGGCGAGATCATCATCTCGTCGACCTGGAGGTCGTCGTTGAGGAAGTTCAGCACCTCGATGATGGTCTGCGGGGTGTCGGTGTTGAAGAAGGTCGAGTTGGTGGTCACCCGGAAGCCGCGCCGCTTGGCCTCCTTGATGGCCTCCACGGCCTCGTCGAAGACGCCCTCCTTCGCCACCGACTCGTCGTGCCGCTCGCGCAGCCCGTCGATGTGCACCGCGAAGGCGAAGTAGGGGGAGGGCTTGAACTTGTCCATCTTCTTGCGCATGAGCAGCGCGTTGGTGCACAGGAAGACGTACTTCCGCCTCGCCACCAGCTGACGCACGATCTCGTCGATCTGCGGGTGCATCAAGGGCTCGCCACCGGCGATGGACACCATGGGGGCACCGGACTCCAGCACCGCTCCGACCGCCTGCGCGACCGGCATCCGCTGCTTGAGCACCCCGGCCGGGTGCTGGATCTTGCCGCAGCCCTCGCACTTGAGGTTGCAGGCGAACAGCGGCTCCAGCTCGACGATCAGCGGGAACTTGTCCCGCCGGCGGATCTTCTGTTCAGCCAAATATGTAGCGACCTTGATGGACTGTCGAAGCGGCATGGCCATCTGGCTCACCTCCGGGGGAGCAGCAAGGAACGGTGCCATTCGAAGAAAGCGGGAAGGACGGAACGAAGGACACGGAAAGCCGATATTCCACCGCGCACCGTGCCGATCCGGACGAGTTCATGTTCAGGAGCGTCCACGACCACCCGGACGGCCGCAACCGGGCGCTCGCCCGCGCGCACGGCGCTCAGAAGCGTGACGGCGGACTCCATGTCGACGGCGATTGCGCCGGTGGCGCGGAGAGCGGACCGTTCGGGCCCGCGTACGACGTGGTCGGAGCCGGTGAGCGGCCCGGTGTGCACGGTCCGCCCGGGTACGGCCCGGGTCAGCTCCTTGACCAGCAGTTCGGTCCCGACGCAGACGGTCGTACCGCGCGGGTCGCGGGTCTCCTCGGCGACGACCAGGTCGCCCGGGTGCATGCCGGGTGCGAGACCCGCGCAGAAGCCGGTGGCGAGTACGGCGGCGTCGTGCAGGGCCGGATCGGCGAGCATCCGGGTGACGGACCGCTCGGCCGCCGCCGGCCCCATGCCCGTGCGCAGCACGGTGACCGGTCCGTCGGCACCGCCTCGGCCGCCGGCGCGCAGGGCGAGCTGCTCGATGCCGAGCGCGCAGGCGATCAGCAGCGGGACCGAGGCCGGCTGGGTGCTCATCAGCTCCCCTTGGCCTTGGAGTACGGCCTCGCGGCCTCCCCGCTCCCCTGGTGCCGGTCGGCGAAGGGCTCCCCGTGGACGTAGCGGCCGAGCGCGGTGAGGGGGAACACCTGCCGGTAGAGGTGGTAGTTGATCGAGAAGTCCCACGGGAAGCCCGTCCCGGTGAAGTACGGCTCGTCCCAGGAGCCGTCGGCCCGCTGGGTGGCGGCGAGCCATTCGACGCCGCGTTCGACGGCCTTGGAGTCCCGCTCCCCCGCCGCGAGCAGGGCCATCAGGGCCCACGCGGTCTGGGAGGCGGTCGAGGCGCCCTTGCCGCTCCACTCCTTGACGTCGTGGTAGGAGCGCAGGTCCTCGCCCCAGCCGCCGTCGTCGTTCTGGACCGACTCCAGCCAGGTCACGGCCCGCCGGATCGCCGGGTGCGCGGCGGGCAGGCCCGCGGCGACCAGGGCGGGTACGACGGATCCGGTGCCGTAGACGTAGTTGACGCCCCAGCGCCCGAACCACGAGCCGTCCGGCTCTTGTTCGGCCAGCAGCCATTCGATGCCGCGCCGGGTGCGCGGGTGGTGGGCGAGTCCCTCCACCGCGAGCATCTCGACGACGTGCGCGGTGACGTCGGCGGAGGGCGGGTCGATGACCTCGCCGAAGTCGCAGAACGGCAGCCGGTTCGGGAAGGGGCTCGTGTTGTCGACGTCGAAGGCGGCCCACGCGCCGTTCTTCGACTGCATGCCGAGGGTCCAGCGCAGTCCGCGCCCGATGGCCTTCTCCAGCCGCTCCGGGTCGTGGTGGGTGATCCGGCGGAGCGCCAGGATCACCTCGGCGGTGTCGTCGATATCGGGGTAGTTGTCGTTGTGGAACTCGAACGCCCAGCCCCCGGGCGGAAGTTGGGGCCGTTTGACGGACCAGTCGCCGGGTCTGACGATCTCCTCGCCCAGCATCCAGTCCGCCGCCTTCACCAACTGGGGGTGGTCGGCGGGCAGTCCGGCGTCGGCGAGCGCGATCGCGGCGAGGCAGGTGTCCCAGACCGGCGACTGGCAGGCCTCGATCATCCGGGCCCCGTCCTCACGCCACACGGCGAACCGGTCCAGGGACGCCAGCCCCTCCCGCATCACGGGGTGCTGGAGGTCGTAGCCGAGCAGGTGCAGGGCGATGATCGAGTACACGGCGGGCGGCTGGATGCCGCCCCAGCAGCCGTCGTTCTCCTGCCGTTCGACGATCCAGCGGGCGGCGCTGTTCATGGCGGCTCTGCGCAGCCGGCGCGGGGCGACCTTCCGCAGGGCGTGCAGGCCCTTGTCCATACGCTGGAAGGCGCCGTCCCAACTGACCATCGGCGCAAGGGGCTTGGCGGGGTTCGGGGTGGCCGGGTCGGTGTGCAGCTCGTCGAGCGGGAAGGGCGCGGGGCGTACGGGCCGCTCGGCGGAGACGATCGTCAGCGGGACGATGGTCTGCCGGGCCCAGCAGCCGAAGTCGTAGATGTTGAGCGGCATCCACTTCGGGAACCAGACGAGCTCCGGCGGGAGTTCGGGCAGGTCCTCCCACTTCCACCAGCCGAACAGCGCGAGCCAGATCCGGGTGAAGACCCGGGCGGCGGCGATACCGCCCCGCTCGCGGATCCAGGCTGAGGCCCTGGCCATGTGGGGCGCGTCGGGCGCGTCGCCCGCCAGGCGGAGGGCTACGTAGGCCTCGATGGTGGCGGAGAGCTCGCCGGGGCCGCGGTAGAAGGTCGCCCAGGCGCCGTCGTCGCGCTGCTCGCCGCGGATGAAGAGAGCGGCGGCCCGGGTGGTCTTCTCGTCGCGGATGCCGAGGAACTGACGGAGCAGCAGGTCCTCGGCGTCCATCGTGACGTTGGTCTCGAGGTCGCCCTTCCACCAGCCCTCGGCGTCCTGGCGGGAGAGCAGGAAGTCGGTGGCACGCCGGGCGGCGCGTGCGGCGGCTTCTGGTACCCCGGCCGCCGCGGGGATGTCGGTGTCGTGTTCGCTGGCCGCGGCGGCGCGGGGTGGCAGGGCCCCGGTGCTTCCGTCGGTCGTCGCTGTCATGGCTTCCCCTTCGTGCAGTGGTGCAAGGTGTGCAGCTGCTGTGGGTCCGCCGTCGGCCGGTGCTCCGTGCTGTCTCGCGGCACCGGCCGGCGACTACGCGAGGGCTATTCGGCCGATAGTGATCATCTCTTTCGTACGACGACGAAGTCGGCGAGCGCCGCGAACTGGTCCCGGACCCGGTCGGGCATGTCGACGGCGTCGAGGGCTTCGATGGCGATGGTGTGCTGACGGCGAGCCTCGTCGGCGGTCCACTGGCGGCCGCCGGCCTCCTCGATGAGGGCGGCGCGGGCCGCGAACTCCTCCTCGGAGAAGTTCTCGACGTCGCTGCTCTCGGCGTCGGCTGCGAGGATCTCGCCGAGCCGCTCGGAGGCGGAGCCGCCCGCCGCGAGGGCGGCCACGACCGGCAGTGACTTCTTGCGCTGGCGCAGGTCGCTCCAGGTCTGCTTGCCGGTGGAGACCGGGTCGCCCCAGATGCCGAGGAGGTCGTCGACGGCCTGGAAGGCGAGGCCCAGGTGGTAGCCGTACCTCTCCAGCGTGTCGGCGGTGCGGTCGTCGGCGCCGCCGAGGACGGCGCCGATGGAGCTGGCGCAGGCGAGCAGGGCGCCGGTCTTGTTGCCCTCCATCTCCAGGCACTCCTCGACGGTGACGCGGTCGCGGTGCTCGTAGGAGATGTCCTGGGCCTGACCGTCGATCAGGGCCCGGCTGGCGGTGGTCAGACGGCGGGTGGCGCGGCCGGCCTCGACGGTGCCGAGTTCGAGGAGTACCTCGTTGGCGAGGGCGAACAGGGCGTCGCCGACCAGGATGGCCTGGGCGGGGCCGTGCACCTTCCAGACCGTGTCGCGGTGACGGCGCTGCTCGTCGCCGTCCATCAGGTCGTCGTGGAGGAGGGAGAAGTTGTGGACGAGTTCCACGGCGACGGCGCCGGGGATGCCGGTCTCGGGGGCGGCGGACATGACCTCGGCGGACAGCACCGCGAGGGCGGGGCGTACGGCCTTGCCACCGTCCCCCGCCGTGGGCCTGCCCTGGGCGTCGATCCATCCGAAGTGGTAGGCGGCAACAGTGTCCATGGGAGGTGCCAGGCGGTCGATGGCCGCCCGCAGTACCGGCATGGCCAGGGTCCGACCGCGCTCCAGGAGCGCGGCCACGTCCACCGCGGTCTCTCGAGCGGCCTTCGAGGCCGGGGGCACAGTGGGCACAGTCTCTCCTCTTGTTGCGGTACCGGAGGTGCGGGGGCCGCCTGCCGTGTGGTGCTGGTGATCGAGCATCACGCCGCCTCCTCGAACTCGAAGAGGTGACGTGGGCGGGGCCGGCCCAGGGCGCCCAGCACGGCGTCCGCCGCGCCGACGCCGCTGCGGACCGCACTCTCCATGGTCGCGGGCCACCCGGTGGCGGTCCACGCTCCGGCCAGGTAGAGGCCGGATGCCTTGGTGCGGGCGCCGGGCCTGAGGCGCCCGACGCCGGGGGTGGGAGCGAAGGTCGCGGTGCGCTCCCGGGTGACGAAGAAGTCCTTCACCTCGGCGCCGCGGGTCAGGGGCAGCAGCCGCTCCAGCTCGGGCAGATACCGCTCGCGCAGCACGGCCACGGGCTCGTCGATCTCGTCCTGGGCCGCCGACTGGGACAGGGCGAGGTACTGCCCCTCGCGCAGCCCGGACGCCTCGGTGCGGTCGAAGACCCACTGCACCGGGGAGCCGAGGGCGGTGAAGAAGGGCTGGGCGAGCACCTTGCGGTCGTACACCACATGGACGTTGAGGATCGGCGCGGTGCCGATCTCCAGAAGCCGCTCGGGGGCGTCCAGGGCGCCCTCGGGCAGCAGGTCGTAGGCCTCGCGCTGCGGTACGGCGAACACCACGGCGTCCGCCTCCAGCGTCTCGCCGGGCACCTGGACGCTCCACCCGCCGTCCGCGTTCTCTACGACGGAGGTGACTCGTGTCCGGATCTCGGTGCGGACGCCCGCGGAGTCGAGGGCCTTGCGGGCCAGCCGGTCGTGCAGCTCGCCGAGCGGGACATGGGCCCAGCCGATGTCGGCCGCGCCCGGGTCGGAGAGCAGTCCGGTCTTGAACACCATCGCGGCGAGCCCCAGGGAGGCGTCGCCCGCGACCGCGTTGAGGGTGGCGACCCCGACGAGATCCCACAGGGCCTCGACGGCACGGGCCGACTGGCCGTGCGCGGCCAGCCAGCTGCCGAAGTCCTGCGCGTCCAGCGCCGGATCGGCGAGGTCGAGTCCCTTGAGCGCGAGCGCGGCCCGGCCCACCTTGGCGCGGTCGGCGAGCGAGAGGTGCGGGTAGGTGGCGAGGCTGCGCCCCAGATGCAGAGGCACGGGCAGCGCGTCACGCCGCAGCCTGCCGAGCCGGCGTCCCTCGGGCCGCGCGACGTCCAGGACGGGTACGTCGAGCCGGTCCTGCAACGGAGCCAGCGCCGCGCCCTCGATGCGGTCGAGGAACCAGCGGTAGGCGGTGCAGCAGCGCAGGTACACATGCTGGCCGTTGTCGACGGTCAGCTCACCGCGCTGGAAGGAGAAGGCCAGTCCGCCGAGGCGCGGCCTGCCCTCCAGCAGCGTGACACGCACTCCGGCGTCGGCGAGCGCGAGCGCGGTGGTGACACCGGCGAGCCCACCGCCCACCACGACGGCATGCCGCCCGTCCGCGACCGGCCCCTGGGACCGCGTGCCGTGGGTCATCGCGCACCCTCCCCCGCGCGGCGGCCGTGCGGCTCGAACGACGCACGGCCGACCATCTCAGTCAGGGACGCCGCCCCGCGCCGGAGGGTTGCCCACCGCTTGTCTCCGACGGTGGGGCGGAGGGGGGCGTCGTAGCCGCGCCCTGCTGCCGCCGGCGCTCCGGCGTGACCGCCCGGCCCGGCGCCGAGGACCGCGGCAGATCCCCGGCGGCGGCGCGGGGAAGGCCCCGGCCGGACCTCCCGGCAGGCACGCGGAGCGCGCGCCGCGACGCCGAAGCCGCCCAACCCGTCGCGGGTCCCCCGGCAGGCACGCCGAGCGCATGCGGGTGTGCCCGTCGACGCTGGACGGCAGGCGTGTGCCTCGTCGTCGGTGGTCTCCCCCTGGCCCCGTTCCTCCCTCACGCACGCCTCCTGACGGCCCGTCGCGTCGCGTGCCGGGCGTCGAGGCCGGACAGGCCGCGTACCGCGACGTAGGCCTTCTCGCGGCCGGGGAGGGAGACGCGGCCGCGCAGGACGGCCTCCGGGTCGCGTTCGATGCGGTCGAGGAGGCGGCGGTAGATGCCGGCCATGGCGGCGACACAGGCGCCGCTGCGGCGGTCGAGCATGGGGAGCAGCCGGTAGCCCTCGGCGAAGAGGGCGCGGGCCCGTCGTACTTCGAAGTGCACGAGGCCCGCGAAGTCGGAGCCCTCCGGTGGCTTCGGTCCGCTGAAGCCGGCCGAGCAGCCGAACTTGGCGAGGTCGTCGGCAGGCAGGTAGGTGCGCCCGCCCACGGCGTCCTCGCGGATGTCCCGCAGGATGTTGGTGAGCTGGAGCGCAAGACCGAGCGTGTCGGCATACTCGGGCGCGCGGTCGACGCCGCGCGCCCCCGGCTCGGTGCCGAACACACCGAGGGAGAGACGCCCGATGGCGCCCGCGACACAGCGGCAGTAGATCTTCAGGTCGTCCCAGGTCTCATAGGTCTCGCCGCGGACGTCCATCAGGACGCCGTCGATGAGCTCGTCCAGGCCGCCCAGAGGGATCGGAAAGGCCCCGGCGGCATGTGTGAGGGCGACGGCGACGGGGTCGATGTCGTCCTCGTCGACCTCACCCGCACGGATCCGGGTGAGCAGCGCCCGGGTCTCCTCCATCCTCGCGACCTTGACGTCGTGGGCGAGCTCGCCGTCACCGATGTCGTCGACCCGCCGCGAGAACGCGTACAGCGCCGACATCGCGCGGCGCTGAGGCGTCGGCAGCAGCCGGATGCCGTAGGCGAAGTTACGGGCCTGCCGCCCGGTGACGGCCTCGCAGTAGCTGTAGGCGGCGAGTACCGGTGGGGACGCGTGTGGTTCCGACTCCACGGTCCGGATCACCCCTCTCCTCGCAGAGTCACGCCCACCTCACGCAGCAACCGGACCTTGCCGGGCTTGGGCGGGCCGGGAAGTACGTCGTATTCGGCGGCGGCGATCGCGTGGACGGCCGCCCTTCCCCCCGCCACGAACCCCGCGAGCAGCAGCTTCAGCCTGCCGTGGACGCTACCCACCAGGGGGGCGCCTTCATTCAGGAGATCCCGGGCCCTTCGCGCTTCGTACGCAATCAGCGCACGGACCGACGCTCCGGCGGATTTCGTGGCGAGATCCGCCTCCTGGACGTGAAAACGCTTCAGGTCGGCGGCGGGCAGGTAGACACGGTCACGGCCGAGGTCCTCGGCCACGTCCTGGAGGTGCTCGACGAGCTGCAGGGCCGTGCAGATCATGTCGGAGCGGCGGATCCGCTCGGGCGTCGAGGTGCCGGTGACGGAGAGGACGAGCCGGCCGACGGGGTTGGCCGAGAGCTCGCAGTAGGCGAGCAGGTCGTCATAGGTCTCGTACCGGCTGACGAGCTGGTCCTGGCGGTTGGCGGCGATCAGGCCGAGGAACGGCTCGGGGGTCAGCGAGCAGCGCCGCACGGTCGGCTGGAGACGGCGCAGCAGGGGGTGGCGCGGGGTCGAGTCGAAGACCCTGCGCAGATCGGCTTCGAAGGCGTCCAGCAGGACCAGCCGGTCCTCGGCCTCCTGCGGGGACACACCGAGCAGCCGGGCGTCGCCGCCACCGGGGGCGAGGTCGCCGTCGCCGATGTCGTCGACCAGGCGGGCGAAGCCGTAGACGGCCATGAGGTCGGTGCGCCAGGCCCGGGGCAGGAAGAAGGGGGCCACGGGGAAGTTCTCGCCCGCGGCCTTGTCGAGGGTGCCGCGCTCCGGGTCGAGGGCGCGCGCCGTGCCGGTTCCCGTCACCGCCGGCTGCCCGGCGCGGGGACGGCACGTGCTGCGTGGAGCTGGGGAGTATCCGTAGCCATCGCCGTCACATCTCCCGTTCTACACTGCCGACCCAATACACACTATTTCGGACACGCCGCCCAGCCGTCCGCACGGCTGCCCGACGGGCGGTGTCGCGCATTATCGCCCTGATTGCCGTGTTTCGGGACCTGTACAGCTTACGTTGTACAACGTGTCGCGGTCCGCCAGGGTGTCCCGCACATCACGAGAACACACCGATTGGCCCCAAGCTTCCTGAGATGGACCGGAGTTGACGTTTCCTTTGCAGACGCGGGGCCCCGCCGTAACAGTTGCGGCGGGGCCCTGGCCGATCCGGTCTACTTGCCCGTGAACTTCTCGTACTCCTTGAGCACCTCGTCGGTCGGGCCGTCCATCCGCAGCTCACCGCGCTCCAGCCACAGGACGCGGTTGCAGGTGTCGCGGATCGACTTGTTGTTGTGGCTGACCAGAAACACCGTGCCGGCTTCCTTGCGCAGCTCCCGGATGCGGTCCTCGGAGCGCTTCTGGAACTTGCGGTCGCCGGTGGCGAGGGCCTCGTCGATCATCAGGACGTCGTGGTCCTTGGCCGCGGCGATGGAGAAGCGGAGCCGGGCCGCCATGCCGGAGGAGTAGGTGCGCATGGGCAGCGTGATGAAGTCGCCCTTCTCGTTGATGCCGGAGAAGTCGACGATCTGCTGGTAGCGCTCCTTGATCTCCTCGCGGGACATGCCCATGGCGAGCCCGCCCAATATGACGTTCCGCTCGCCGGTGAGGTCGTTCATCAGGGCCGCGTTGACGCCGAGCAGCGAGGGCTGGCCGTCGGTGTAGACCTTGCCCTGCTCGGCGGGGAGCAGACCGGCGATGGCGCGCAGCAGGGTCGACTTGCCGGAGCCGTTGGAGCCGATCAGGCCGATGGCCTCGCCGCGGTAGGCGACGAAGGAGACGCCGCGCACGGCGTGCACCTTGCGCACGCCCCGTGCCGCGTCGTCGGAGCCCCGCTTGAGGATGCGGCTGAGGGCGGCGGTGGCACTGCCCTTGCCGCTCTTGGCGCCGTTGACGCGGTAGACGATGTGCAGATCGTCCGCGACGACGGTGGGGATCCGCGCTTCCTGCTTCTGCTCAGCCACGGCCGTACCTCTCCTCCGCCTTCCAGAAGTACACGAAACCGCCGACGGCGATCAGCACGGCCCAGCCGCCCGCGGCCGCCCAGACGTGGTCGGGCAGGTACTGGGAGCCGTAGTCGTCGATGAGGGAGAAGCGCATCAGGTCCATGTAGATCGCGGCCGGGTTCCACTGCAGGACGTTCGAGATCCAGGCCGGCTTGGACTCGAGGAAGATCGGGATGGAGAACATCACCCCGGACGCGTACATCCACGTCCGCATCACGAACGGCATGAGCTGCGCGAGGTCCGGGGTCTTGGCGCCCGCCCGGGCCATGATCAGCGCGAGGCCGGTGTTGAAGCAGAACTGCAGGACGAGCACCGGCACGATCAGCAGCCAGGACAGGTCGGGGTAGTGGCCGAAGCCGATCGTGATGGCGAACAGCACGATCATCGAGAACAGCAGCTGCTGGAGCTGCTGCAACGCGAAGGAGATCGGCAGGGAGGCGCGCGGGAAGTGCAGGGCGCGCACCAGGCCGAGGTTGCCGGAGATCGCGCGCACGCCCGCCATCACCGAGCTCTGCGTGAAGGTGAACACGAACACGCCCGTGACCAGGAACGGGATGTACACCTCGCGGCTCATGCCCCGGTCGGCTTCCAGGAGCATGCCGAAGATGAAGAAGTACACGGCCGCGTTCAGCAGCGGTGTGGCCACCTGCCACAGCTGGCCGAGCTTGGCCTGGCTGTACTGGGCGGTCAGCTTCGCGCGGGAGAAGGCGAGGATGAAGTGCCGCCGGTCCCAGAGCTGACGGACGTACTCGATGAGGGACGGCCGGGCGCCGCTGACGCTCAGCCCGTGCCTGGCGGCGAGCTCCCTCGCCGTGAGTCCCTCGTCGGGCGCCTCGGACGCGCTCACCGCGACCGGGGCATCGTGCGTTGTCTCACTCACTAGTGGAAACTTTCGTCTTCGAGATGCTTGGCCTGTGCGGGCCTGCATGAGCCGGGGGCCAGGGTACGGCCCGGGTGCTCCCGGATACTCCCGGATACGAGCTTGTCAGATGACGGGGGGCCGGCCCAGCCGGGTCAGCCGCCACACCGTACGCCACTTCATGGGCCGGCGGGGTCCGCACGGGGTCGTCCAGCCTTCGCGGAATCCGCCGAACCAGGCCCGCAGGGCGGGGCGGGAGGGGCGGCGCAGCAGGGTGAGCAGCAGCCACACGCCGAGATAGACCGGGACGAGCGGTGCGGGGAGGTTTCTGCGGGCCAGCCAGACGCGGTTGCGGGCGACCATGCGGTGGTAGACCGCGTGCCGCGAGGGGGCGGTCGTCGGGTGGTAGAGCACCATGTCGGAGCGGTAGTCGATCATCCAGCCCGCGTCCAGGGCCCGCCACGCCAGGTCGGTTTCCTCGTGGGCGTAGAAGAACTCGTCCGGGAGTCCGCCGACGTCGGCGAAGACCCGGGTGCGGACGGCGTTGGCGCCGCCGAGGAACGTGGTGACGCGCGAGGAGCGCATCGGGTCGGCGGCGCGCAGCCGGGGCACGTGGCGGCGCTGGGTGACGCCGGTCTCCGGGTCGGCTATGCGGAAACTCACGATGCCGAGCTTCGGGTCGGCCTCGAAGGCCTTCCGGCACAGCGCGGCGGTGTCGTGGCTCGCGAGCAGCCCGTCGTCGTCGAGGAACAGCAGGATGTCGACGTCCCGGCCGGCCGGGCCGAAGGCCTCGATGCCGACGTTGCGGCCGCCGGGGATGCCGAGGTTCTCGGGCAGCTCGATGGTGCGGACGCCCTCGGGGACGTCCGGGACGGGCGAGCCGTTGCCGACGACGACCACCTCGACCGCGTCGCCGTCCTGCCCCGCGACCGAGTCGAGGAGGGCACGCAGCTCGTCGGGGCGGTTGCCCATGGTGATGATGACGGCGCCGACCTTCATGCCGCTCACTTCAGCCTGCTCGAAGCGAGGATCGACACGAGGTGCAGCAGGGTCTGCACCAGCGCGATGCCGGCCAGCACGGCCACGCCGAGCCGCGAGAAGAACAGGTCGCCGCGGGCCTGGTCGACGATCGCCAGCACCAGGATCAGCAGGGACGCCTCGATGCCGAGGATCAGCCGGTGGAACTTCAGGGCGCCTGCGGCCCTGCGGGCCAGCGCCATGCCGGAGGAGCGCATCTCGGAGGCGGCCTCCTTGACCGGCGGCTTTCCGGCCTGGTGCCGGGCGACGCCGACGAGGTCCGTCTCGGCCTTGATCAGGATGGCGCCGAGGGCGGCCAGGGTGCCGAGGAAGGCCCACAGCCAGTCGATCCGGCCGCTGCCCCACAGGTCGGCGGCGCGCAGACCGAAGCCGACGAGCACGGCGGCGTCGGTGAGGTAGGCGCCGACCCGGTCGAGGTAGACGCCGTTGAGCGAGTACTGCTTCTTCCAGCGCGCGATCTCGCCGTCGACGCAGTCCAGCAGGAGATACATCTGGACCATGACGACGCCGAGCACCGCGCCCGCGATCCCCGGCACCAGCAGGGCCGGGGCCGCGAGCACGCCGAAGACGGTCATCAGGTAGGTGAGCTGGTTGGGCGTGACCCTGGTGTTGACCAGGTAACGGTCGACCCGCAGGGACACCTCACGCATGTAGAGGCGTCCCATCCAGTGCTCACCGCTGCGCCGGTCCTTCACCCCCGCGGGGTGAACGACGGGGCGGAGTTCAGCTACCGATGGCCTTGACATAGTCGGCGTAGATGTCCTTGATCTGTTCGGTGTTCAGGTCGAGGTGTTCGATGATGGTGTAGCGGCCGGGCCGGGTCTCCGGGGCGAATTCGACGGCCTTGACGAACTCGTCCGTCGTGAAGCCGATCTCGTCCGGCAGCACGGGCAGACCGTGCCGGCGCAGCACCTCGGCCATGTAGGCCGACTCTTCGTGGGCTCCGCGCAGGTACATCGCGAAGGCCGCTCCGAGGCCGCACTGCTCGCCGTGGGCGGCCGCGCGCTTCGGGTACAGCAGGTCGAAGGCGTGGTTGATCTCGTGGCACGCCCCGGAGGACGGCCGTGAGTCGCCCGACACCGACATGGCGATGCCGCTGAGGACCAGTGCCTCGGCGAGCACCTGGAGGAAGTCGTTGTCGCCGATGCCGCCGGGGTGCCGGAGCACGGCCTCGCCGGCCTGGCGGGCCATCGCGGCGGCGAGTCCGTCGATGCGCTCGCCCTTGACCCGGTTGGCGAGCTCCCAGTCGGCGATCGCCGAGATGTTGGAGATCGCGTCACCGATGCCGGCGCGGACGAAGCGGACCGGGGCCTCACGGATGACGTCCAGGTCGATGACGACCGCGATCGGGTTCGGCACGCCGTAGGAGCCGCGGCCCGCGTCGTTGTCGAGGGTGGCGACCGGCGAGCACAGGCCGTCGTGCGCGAGGTTGGTGGGTACGGCGACCAGCGGCAGGCCGACGCGCGCCGCGGCGAACTTGGCGCAGTCGATGATCTTGCCGCCGCCGAGCCCCACGACCGCGTCGAAGTGGCCGGCCTTTATGTCGCTCGCCAGCCGGACCGCGTCGTCGAGGGTGCCGCCGCCGACCTCGTACCAGGTGGCGCCGGGCATGCTCGGCGAGATCCGCTCGCGCAGCCGGGCGCCGGAGCCACCGCTGACGGCGACGGCGAGGCGGCCGGACTGCGAGATGCGCTCGTCGGCGAGGACGCAGGCCAGGTCGTCGAGGGCACCCGGGCGGATGTCCACGACGAGCGGGGAGGGGATGAGCCGGGTCAGTACTGGCACGCGATCTCCCGTCCGCGGGCGAGATCGTCGTGATTGTCGATCTCCACCCACTTGACGTCGCCGATCGGCGCCACGTCGATACGGAAGCCGCGGTTCACGAGCTCCTGGTAGCCGTGCTCGTAGAACTGCTGCGGGTCGGTCTCCCACACGGTCTTGAGCGCGTCGGCCAGCTCGGAGGCGGCGTCGCCCTCGATCAGGGTGACGCCGATGTACTCGCCGGTGGCCTCGGCGGGGTCCATCAGCTTGGTGATCTTCGTCATGCCCTTCGCGGGGTCGACGACGACCTTCATCTCCTCCTCGGCCAGGTCCTTGACCGTGTCCAGGGCGAGGATGATCTTCTTGCCGTCGCCGCGGGCGGCGAGCAGCGTCTTCTCGACGGAGACCGGGTGGACGGTGTCGCCGTTGGCGAGGATCACGCCGTCCTTGAGGGCGTCACGACCGCACCACAGGGAGTAGGCGTTGTTCCACTCCTCGGCCTTGTCGTTGTCGATGAGGGTGAGCTTGACGCCGTACTTCGCCTCCAGCGCTTCCTTGCGCGCGTACACGGCCTCCTTGCGGTAGCCGACGATGATGCCGACCTCGGTGAGGCCGACCTCGGCGAAGTTGGCGAGGGTGAGGTCGAGAACCGTGGGTTCGCCCTCTATGCCCGCGGGACCCACCGGCACCAGAGCCTTGGGAAGGCTGTCGGTGTAGGGGCGCAGACGCCGTCCGGCGCCGGCCGCCAGCACGAGGCCGATCATGCGGGTTCTCCTTCATCGTGTACGGCGGGCGCCCCTGCGGACACCCAGAAGCGGATGCTCTCCAGGAGCACCACCAGGGCCACGGCCACGGCCAGAGCCGTGAGCGCGACTGTGAACTGCGAGGCGGTGAGCAGCGCGGCGAGGACGGTGACGAGCAGCGTCCGTCCCTCGTGCCCCCCGATGGAACGCACCAGCCAGGCCGGGGACGCTCCGGCGTTGCCGCGGATGCGGTACACCGTGTCGTAGTGATGGTAGGCGACCGCGGCCACCAGCCCGAAAGCCGCAGGAAGGGCTCCGTTCACGTCCGCCTCGGCGGCGAGGACGAGGACGGTGCCGTACTCGGCGGCGCGCAAGAGCGGCGGGACGAGCCAGTCGAGGGCGCCCTTGAGGGGGCGGGCGACGGCGAGGCCCGAGGTCAGGACGTACACGACGGCGGCGACGATCGCCCAGGGTCCGCCGAAGCCGGTCAGGGCGGCCGTGAGGACGACGGCGAGGCCGCCGAGGAAGGCGACGACGGGGGCCGTGAAGCCCGGCAGCCCGCGGGCGGGCTTCTTGAGCGCCTCGGCGAGGCCCTGGGCGAGCGGCCCGCTGTCCGCGAGGTCGGCCAGCGCCTGCGCCGCCCGGTCGGTGCGGCGGGCCTTGCGGGTCAGGGAGCGCAGCACCCGGCCCGCCGTGGTGTAGGTCGCCGCGAAGGCGCAGCCGATGAGCAGCGCGTAGAAGGTGATGCGCGGGGTCGTGGCCGCCGTGAGGACCGCGATCATCGCCCAGCGCTCGCCGATGGGCAGGACGATCATCCGGCGGACCCAGACCGTCCAGCCGACGCTGTCGAGCTTGCCGGAGAGGGCGGCGGTGGGGCTGGTGTTGGCGGTGGCGTCGTGGTTGGCCTCGTTGAAGGAGAAGTCCACGACGTGCCGGCAGGTCTGCAGGACCATGGCGCCGAGCGCGAGGGCCCAGACGTCGTCTCCGCCGCGGGCGGCTCCGAGGGCGAGACCGGCGTAGTAGGCGTACTCCTTGGCCCGGTCGAAGGTGGCGTCGAGCCAGGCGCCGAGCGTGGAGTACTGCAGGGAGTAGCGGGCGATCTGGCCGTCGACGCAGTCCAGGACGAAGGACGCGATCAGCAGGACGCCGGCCGCGACGAAGCCGCCGCGGGTGCCGGTGGCCGCGCAGGCCGCCGCTATGAGGGCGGTGATGAGCGAGGCGGTGGTGACCTGGTTCGGGGTCAGGCCGCGGCGGGCGCACCAGCGGGCGATGTAGCGGGAGTACGGGCTGATGCAGTAGGTGGTGAAGAAGCCGTCGCGGGACTTCACGGCCGACTTCAGGCGTACGGCCTCGTCGTCGACGGTCGTCAGCGCCTGCCGTGCCTCGTTGCGGGCCTGCGGGTCGGCGGGGACGACGGCGACGAGGCTGCCCAGCTCGGGGCGGTGCACCTCGGTGCCGTCGCTGTCCAGGGCGGTGAGGATGCGGTCGGCGAGGCTGTCGACCAGGGTGGTGCCGCCGCCCGCGGAGTTCTCGCGGGCCATCGCCCGGGTGAGGGCCTGGCGGCCGGCGGGCTGGGCGGTGACGGCGCCGGGGATCGCGGCGAGCGGGAAGCGGGGGTCGGTGAGGCCGAGCCGCAGCGCGTGCACATGCCCCACGAACCGGGCGTCGACCAGGGCGACCCGCTCCTCGCCCGGCACCGCGGCGAGCAGGGTCTCGGCCTCGGCGGTGTCGGCCGCGCTCCGCACGTCGAAACCGAGTGACCGCAGATCGGCCTCGATCGACGATCCGGGGACCGGCTGACCGGTGAGGATGGCGGTCGACAACCGAATTCACTCCCTGGTACCGACGCGTCCGCGCCAGTGCTGTGCTGGGTGGGGGCGCCCGCTCCGGTGGCTCCCGGGCGGCATGTCGGCAGAGGCTATCGGATACCGGGAAGGCCACGTTCACCGCCCGTTGGGCGGATCGATCAACGTGGTTCGCACAAGTCTCTGCCGCGATCATCATCGTGGATCCGGGGCCCGCCCCACAAACCGCGCTCCCCAGACCGGACATCGGGGACATTGCGTGGGGCCCGGTCGTGGCGGCATAGGGTGAGCGACCATGACTTGGCTGATCACAGGCGGGGCCGGCTACATCGGGGCACATGTGGCGAGGGCCATGACCGAGGCCGGGGAGCGCGTCATCGCGCTGGACGACCTCTCGGCCGGGGTGCCCGCGCGGCTCCCCGCCGACGTGCCGCTCGTGGAGGGGTCGTCTCTCGACGGTGAGCTGCTTGAACGGGTGTTCGCCGAGCACGGTGTGACGGGTGTGGTGCATCTCGCGGCGCGCAAGCAGGTCGCCGAGTCCGTCGCGCAGCCGACGCGGTACTACCGGGAGAACGTCGGGGGCCTGGCGACCCTGCTGGACGCGGTCGCCGGGGCCGGCATCGAGCGCTTCGTGTTCTCCTCGTCGGCGGCCGTCTACGGCGACCCGGGTGTGGACCTCATCACGGAGGACACGCCCTGCGCGCCGGTGAACCCCTACGGCGAGACCAAGCTCACCGGTGAGTGGCTGGTGCGGGCGGCGGGCCGGGCGCACGGGATCTCCACCGTATGTCTGCGCTATTTCAACGTGGCGGGCGCCGCCGCACCGGAGCTGGCTGACACGGGCGTCTTCAACATCGTCCCGATGGTCTTCGACCGGCTGACGCGCGACGAGGCGCCGAGGATCTTCGGCGACGACTACCCGACCCCGGACGGCACCTGTATCCGTGACTACATTCACGTCGCCGACCTGGCCGAGGCTCATCTCGCGGCGGCCCGGCGGCTCGCCGGCGGGGACGTCACGGGCGATCTGACGGTCAACATCGGCCGCGGCGAGGGCGTCTCGGTGCGCGAACTCATCACGGTCATCGGCGAGGTCACCGGCGACCGGCGGGCGCCGCTCGTCGAGGAGCGCCGCCCCGGGGACGCCCCGCGGGCGGTGGCCTCGGCGGCCCGGGCGGCCGAGGAACTCGGCTGGACCGCGCGGCGCGGGGTACGCGAGATGGCCGAGTCGGCATGGCGCGGCTGGCAGCTGCACCACGGCTCCTGATGCCCTGAGGGCGCCCTGACCTGCGCATCGTTTCCGCAGGTCAGGGCACATGACAACGGTGTTCAGTGCCGCGTTGCACATACCCCCTCCCCGTAGTTCACTGGGGTGCCCGGGCACGAGCGGACAGACATCGGGCAGACACAGGAGGCGGCTTTCATGGGGGCTGGGCACGATCACGGGCACACGCACGGGGCACCGGCCGGAGGTACGGCGACCTCGGCGTACCGCGGCAGACTGCGGGTCGCGCTGGCGATCACGCTCGGCATCGTGGTGGTCCAGATCGTCGGCGGGCTCCTCGCGGACTCGCTCGCGCTCGTCGCGGACTCGGCGCACATGGCGACGGACGCGCTGGGCCTCGGCATGGCGCTGCTCGCGATCCACTTCGCGAGCCGCCCGCCCAGCGACCGGGCCACGTTCGGCTACGCCCGCGCCGAGATCCTCGCCGCCCTGGCCAACTGCCTGCTGCTGTTCGGGGTCGGCGGGTACGTCGTGTACGAGTCGGTGCAGCGCTTCATCACACCGGCGGACACCGAGGGCGGGCTCACCGTCGTGTTCGGTGTGATCGGTCTGGTCGCGAACATGGTGTCGCTGGCGCTGCTGATGCGCGGCCAGAAGGAGAGCCTGAACGTGCGCGGCGCGTTCCTGGAGGTGGCGGCGGACGCGCTGGGCTCGGTCACGGTGATCGTCTCCGCGACCGTGATCATGCTCACGGGCTGGCAGGCCGCCGACCCGATCGCCTCGCTCGTCATCGCGCTGATGATCGCGCCCCGTACCTGGAAGCTGCTGCGCGAGACGCTCGACGTCCTGCTGGAGGCGGCACCCAAGGGCGTCGACATGGCGGAGGTACGGGCCCACATCCTGGCGACCGACGGGGTGGAGGACGTCCACGACCTGCACGCCTGGACGATCACCTCGGGCATGCCGGTGCTCTCGGCGCATGTGGTCGTCAGCTCGGAGGCGCTGAGCGCGATAGGCCACGAGAAGATGCTCCACGAGTTGCAGGGCTGCCTCGGTGACCACTTCGACGTGGAGCACTGCACCTTCCAGCTGGAGCCGACCGGGCACGCGGAGCACGAGCCGCATCTCTGCCACTGACGGTCGGTGGCCGATGAGGTGTCCGGGGCTGGTGGGGCGCATTCCGATCTGAGTGCGCCGGGGGACGCAGCGCTACGGCGCACGCCCACGCCCTGCCCCTCCCCGCACCGGCAGGGACGATTTTCGGCCCATCGCGCCGGGCACGATCTGCTCCTGGGTCCCTCTTCCGGCGTCGAGCGGCGCCGTCCGCGCTCCGCGCTGCCGCGCGGGGACATGCGGGCCACGCCGCGAAGTGCCGGGAGTGCCGGATTCGTACGGCAGACTTGGGGCGCGAAGACCGATGTGAAGGATGGGTATGCCGATCACACCTGCCACCGCGACGCACAACCCGTCGAACGGCACCGCAGACGCGATTTTGCTGGAACTGGTCGACGAGGACGGCGTGACGATCGGCACCGCGGAGAAGCTCGCCGCCCACCAGCCACCCGGACAGCTCCACCGCGCGTTCTCCGTGTTCCTCTTCGACGAGTACGGCAGGCTGCTGCTCCAGCAGCGCGCGCTGGGCAAGTACCACTCCCCCGGTGTGTGGTCCAACACCTGCTGCGGCCACCCCTACCCGGGCGAGGCGCCCTTCGCGGCGGCGGCGCGCCGGACCTTCGAGGAACTCGGCGCCTCCCCGTCCCTGCTGGCCGAGGCGGGCACGGTCCGCTACAACCACCCGGACCCGGAGTCCGGCCTGGTGGAGCAGGAGTACAACCACCTCTTCGTCGGCATGGTGCAGGCCGTGCTGCGGCCGGATCCGGAGGAGGTCGCGTCGACGGCGTTCGTGACCCCGCCCGAGCTGGCGGAGCGGCACGCCAAGGACACCTTCTCGTCGTGGTTCATGACCGTCCTGGACGCGGCCCGGCCGGCGGTCAGGGAGCTGACCGGAGAGTCGGCCGGCTGGTGACCCGGAGCCCGACGACAGAGTCGGGCCGGCCCTAGAGGAAGCGTGCGGGCTTGAGCGGCAGGGCGGCCCAGATCACCTTGCCGCCGCTCGCGGTGTACTCGACGTCACACATGCCGCCCGCCTCCCGGGTGACCTCGCGCACCAGGAGCAGTCCGCGGCCGCCGGTCCGGCCGTGGTCGGCCTCCAGGGCGGTGGGCCGGTACGGGTGGTTGTCCTCCACGGCCACGCGCAGCCACTCCGCCCCGACGGCCAGTTCGACGGCGACCGTCGGGGACAGCACCGCCGCGTGCTTCACCGCGTTCGTCACCAGTTCCGAGACGATCAGCAGCAGCCCCTGGGCCAGGTCGTCCGAGACCGGCACGCCCTGACGCATCAGCAGGTCCCGTACGGCGTGTCGCGCCTGCGGGACCGAGGCGTCGACCGCGGGCGCGGTGAACCGCCAGACCCCCTCGTACGGCAGCGGATCCGCGGGCCCGAGGGGCACCGCGCCGCCCTGTGGACGTGGGCCGGGCCCACGCCCCTCGTCGTCCATCGTCCGGTCGCCACCCTCGCGCTCGATTGTCGCCACGTCTCGAGTGTTGGTAACGATGCGCTCCACACCCCGGGGCTGAACAGAAGTCAGCAAGTATCGAGCACTTCTGACCGTTGGCGTATGACACGGTCAGTTGTGGGACTGGTCCTGTCCCTGTTGTGCCGTCTCGGCGAACTATTCGGGTTGTACGGGTTTGCCTTGCGGATAGCATCCGGCGCATGGAGCCGCAGCTGCTGAACACCGTGACCGACTCGGTCGCGACCGTCGTCATCCGTCATCCCCAGAAGCGCAACGCCATGACGGCCGCGATGTGGCGCTCACTGCCGCCGCTGCTGGAGGAGCTGGCCGGCGATCCGGCCGTGCGGGCGCTGGTGCTCACCGGCGAGGGCGGGACGTTCTGCGCCGGGGCCGACATCTCGACGCTCCGGGGCTCGCCGGAGGAGGCACAGGGGCTCGCCGTGCGGGCCGAGGAGGCGCTCGCCGCGTTTCCGAAGCCGACGCTGGCCGCGGTGCGCGGGCACTGCGTGGGCGGCGGGGCGCAACTGGCGGCGGCCTGTGATCTGCGGTTCGCCGAGGAGGGCGCGCTGTTCGGTGTGACGCCCGCGAAGCTCGGCATCGTCTACCCGGCGTCCTCGACCAGACGGCTGGTGTCCCTGGTGGGTCCGGCGACCGCCAAGTACCTGCTGTTCTCCGGCGAGCTGATCGACACGGAGCGGGCGCTGCGCACCGGTCTGGCCGACGAGGTGCTGCCCGAGGGCGAACTCGGCAAGCGGGTCGCCGAGTTCACCCGGATCCTGGTGTCCCGTTCACAGCTGACGCAGGCGGCGGCGAAGGAGTTCGCGAACGGCGGTACAGACCGCGACGCGCACTGGGCCGGGCAGGCGCGCGCGAGCGGCGACACCGCCGAGGGCGTCGCCGCGTTCCTGGAGCGCAGGCAGCCGCGGTTCGGCTGGAGCGTGCCTACGTCAGCATGACGTCGGCGTGCGACCGGAGCAGTTCGACGACGTGCGCGGGGGCCTTCTCGGGCGATCCGGCGTCGTAGGGCGGCTGCGGGTCGTACTCGGTGGCGAGCTGGACCAGCTGCGCGTGGTCGTCGCCCGCGATCCGGCCGAGGAGGGTCAGTCCCATGTCGATGCCGGAGGAGACACCGGCCGCGGTGACGTACTTGCCGTCGGTGACGACCCGCTCCCCCGTGGGCTCGGCTCCGTAGCGCTTCAGTTGCTCCAGGGTCAGCCAGTGGGAGGTGGCGCGGCGGCCCCGGAGGAGTCCGGCGGCGGCGAGCAGCAGGGAGCCGGTGCACACGGACGTCGTCCAGGTGCTGCCGGCGTCGGCGGCGCGCAGCCAGTCCAGCAGCGGCTCGTGTGTCATCAGCGACTCCTGGCCGGGGCCGCCGGGCACGACGACGATGTCCGGGTTCGGTACGTCGGACAGGGCCCGGTCGGCGGTGAGCGCGAGGTTCCCCGTCTCGTTCCGTACGGGGCCGGTCCGCTCGGCGACGAAGACGGTCTCCGCGTCGGGGAGGCGGCCGAGGGTCTCGTAGGGGCCGACGGCGTCGAGGGCGGTGAAGCGGTCGTAGAGGACGATGGCGATCTGCATGCGGGGTTCCTTCCGTCGATGCGGGGCGGTGCGGTCGCTGCGAGTCGTTCCGATCGGGCTCAGGGTGTGGTCGCGGGGCGGAAGCGGCGGCGGTACTCGGCCGGGGGCGTTCCGAGGGCCTTGACGAAGGCGCGGCGCATGCCCTCGGGGGTGCCGTAACCGCTGGTGCGGGAGATCTCCTCGATGCCGTCGGCGGTGTCCTCCAGGAGCCGGCGGGCGTGTTCGAGGCGGACCCGGTCCACGTACCGGCCGGGCGTCATACCGGTCTCGTCCCGGAAGGCGCGGGCGAAGTGGCGGGGCGAGAGGCGGGCGCGGGCGGCGAGTGCCTCCACGGAGAGGTCGGCGTCCGGGCGTTCGGTGATGAACCGCTGGACGTCCCGAAGCGGCTCGCGGTGAGCGGTCTGGGCTTCGAGCTGGGCGCTGAACTGGGCCTGGTTCCCCGGGCGGCGCAGGAAGACCACGAGGTGGCGGGCGATGGCGAGGGCGGCGTCCCGGCCCAGGTCCTCCTCGACCAGGGCCAGGGCGAGGTCGATGCCGGCGGTGACTCCCGCCGAGGTGGCTATGTGCCCGTCGCGTACGTAGACGGGGTCGGGGTCGATCTCGACGGCCGGGTGGTCCCGGGCCAGCCGGTCGCAGTACGCCCAGTGCGTCGTGGCGCGGCGGCCGTCCAGGAGTCCGGCCGCGGCGAGCACGGCGGCACCGGTGCACACGGAGACCAGGCGCACGGCACGCGGCCCGTGCGCGCGCACCCAGTCGACCAGGCGCGGGCTGGGGTCCAGGGAGCCCGGGCCGCCGGGGACGAGCAGGGTGTGCGCGTCGGGCGCGTCGTCCAGGGACCCGTCGGGTACGAGGGTCAGACCGCTGGTGGTTCGTACGGGAGCGCCGTCCGGGGAGGCCGTGCGGATCCGGTACGTCCCCGGGGAGAGCAGCTCCGCGCCCGCGAAGACCTCCACGGGCCCCGTGACGTCGAGACTCTGCACGCCGTCGAAGAGGACGGCGAGAACGGTGCGCTGGGCCATGCCCTTGATTCTTCGCGCGCCCGGAGTATGGCCGCAATGACGAATTTCCCACCTTTCCTGCCATGGGGTGTACGGCCGTAGAGGGCATACCAAGCGGTTGGTAACGTGCCCGGCATGACGACTGCCGCCCTTGAGCCGCGCGCCGGCCGACGCTGCCAGAACGTGCTCAATTCCCTGCACGCGACGCACTACTTCTCGCCGGATCTGGCACGGGAGGTGGGTGCCGCCGGGATCACCCATCCCCACGCCGTGAACTTCGCCGTACGGGCCGCCGCGTTCGGAGCGGTCGGCCCCGGCGCGGTGGCGGCGGCCTTCTACAACTACAAGTACGAGCTGGTGGCCCGGCATGTGCCGGCGGTGTGGGAGAGCGCCGCACCCGGCCAGGTGCTGGCGGCACGCGCGCGTGCGGTCGACGCGACCCTGCGGCGCCTGCTGGGCGAAGAGGCCCTGGCGTCGGCGGAGATGGCCGAGGCCGCGCGACTCGCGCTGCGCGCCACCGAGGCCTGCTCCCGCGGCGCGCGCCCGCTGTACGCCGCCCACGCCGATCTGCCCGTCCCCGAGGAGCCGCACCTCGCCTACTGGCACGCGGCGACCCTGCTGCGCGAGCACCGGGGCGACGGCCACCTCGCCGCCCTGATGTCGGCCGGGCTGGACGGCCTGGAGGCGATGGTGACCCACACGGCGACGGGCAAGGGCATGGCGCCGAAGTGGGTGTTCACCACCCGGGGCTGGAGCCAGGAGGACTGGGACGCGGCGACGCACCGGCTGCGTGGGCGCGGGCTGCTGGAGGAGAACGGTGAGCTCTCCGAGCGGGGTGCCGCCCTGCGTGAGGAGATCGAACGGGAGACGGACCGGCTCGATGAGGCCCCGTACGAACATCTGGGCCCGGAGGGCGTGGCCCGGCTGACCGAGCTCGGCGCCGGTTTCGCGCAGGCCGCGTTCATGGCCGGGGCCTTCCCGGCGGACCTGATCGGCAAGGGCTGAGGCCGCCCCGCACTCCTGCCTCCGCATTCGTGTTCCGCTGTGACGCATGGTGAGGCGTCGGTGAGGTACCCGGCCTCTCCCGATCAGTGCGATCGGGAGAAGAAAGGGGAAACACCGTGTTCCGAGCCATCGCAGACGTGCTCCGCCAGATCGGCGGCGCCGTCGCCACCGTCGTGACCCTGCCCTTCCGGGCCCTGGCCCGGCTCTTCGGCGGGGCCTCGTCCGCCACCCGCAGCCGCAGGGCGTGACCGGAGGCCGTCGGCGACCTGCCGGGGGTACCGCCCTGGCCCCCGAGTGTCGGTGTCACCTGCCACAATTGCCGCGCAACCTCAGTGGAGAAGGCGGTACGGGATCGTGACGACACCCGGGTCCAACGGGTCCATCAACGCAGGGACCATCGAAGGCAGGATCGCCGAGGAGCTCGGCGTACGGGAGCGGCAGGTCAGGGCCGCCGTGGAACTGCTCGACGGCGGTTCCACGGTGCCCTTCATCGCTCGCTACCGCAAGGAAGCGACCGAGATGCTCGACGACGCGCAGCTGCGCACCCTCGAGGAGCGGCTGCGCTATCTGCGGGAGCTGGAGGAGCGGCGGGCGGCGATCCTGGAGTCGGTGCGCGAGCAGGGCAAGCTCACCGAGGAGCTGGAGGCGCGGATCCGGGGCGCCGAGACGAAGGCGCGCCTGGAGGACATCTACCTCCCGTACAAGCCCAAGCGGCGCACCAAGGCGCAGATCGCCCGCGAGGCGGGTCTCGAGCCGCTGGCGGAGGGGCTGCTCGGTGACCCGGGCGTCGAGCCCCTCGCCGCGGCCGCCGCGTTCGTCGACGCCGACAAGGGCGTGGCCGATCCACAGGCCGCCCTCGACGGCGCCCGGGCGATCCTCACCGAGCGGTTCTCGGAGGACGCCGACCTGATCGGCGAGCTGCGCGAGCGCATGTGGGTGCGCGGGCGACTGGCCGCCAAGGTGCGGGACGGCAAGGAGGAGGCGGGCGCGAAGTTCGCCGACTACTTCGACTTCGCCGAGCCGTTCACCGAGCTGCCCTCGCACCGCGTGCTGGCCATGCTGCGCGGCGAGAAGGAGGAAGTCCTCGAACTGGCCCTGGAGCCCGAGGAGGCCACGGACGGCCCGTCGTCCTACGAGGGGATCGTCGCGAACCGGTTCGGGATCGCCGACCGGGGCCGCCCCGGCGACAAGTGGCTGAAGGACACGGTCCGCTGGGCCTGGCGCACCCGCGTCCTCGTGCACCTCGGCATCGACCTGCGGCTGCGGCTGCGCACGGCCGCCGAGGACGAGGCGGTGCGGGTCTTCGCGGCGAACCTGCGCGACCTGCTGCTCGCGGCCCCGGCGGGCACCCGCGCGACGCTCGGCCTGGACCCCGGTTTCCGTACGGGTGTGAAGGTCGCCGTCGTGGACGCCACCGGCAAGGTCGTCGCCACGGACGTCATCCACCCGCACGTCCCCGCCAACCGCTGGGACGAGGCCGTCGCCAAGCTGGCCCGGCTCGCCAAGGAGCACGCGGTCGAGCTGGTCGCCATCGGCAACGGCACGGCGTCCCGCGAGACCGACAAGCTCGCCGGTGAACTGATCACCAAGCACCCGGAGCTGAAGCTCACCAAGGTGATGGTGTCCGAGGCCGGCGCTTCCGTGTACTCGGCGTCCGCGTTCGCCTCGCAGGAGCTGCCCGACATGGACGTGTCGCTGCGCGGCGCCGTGTCGATCGCGCGCCGGCTGCAGGACCCGCTGGCCGAGCTGGTGAAGATCGACCCGAAGTCGATCGGCGTCGGCCAGTACCAGCACGACCTGTCCGAGCTGAAGCTGTCGCGTTCGCTGGACGCGGTGGTGGAGGACTGTGTGAACGGCGTGGGCGTGGACGTCAACACGGCGTCGGCCCCGCTGCTCGCCCGGGTCTCCGGCATCACCTCCGGGCTCGCCGAGAACATCGTGGCGCACCGGGACACCAACGGGCCGTTCACCTCCCGGGGCGGGCTGAAGAAGGTGGCGCGGCTCGGCCCCAAGGCGTACGAGCAGTGTGCGGGCTTCCTGCGGATCCGCGGGGGCGACGACCCGCTGGACGCGTCCAGCGTGCACCCGGAGGCCTACCCGGTCGTGCGGCGCATGGTGAAGACCAGCGGCCAGGAGGTCGGCGCGCTCATCGGCAACACCGGTGCGCTGCGCTCGCTGAAGCCGCAGGACTTCGTGGACGAGACGTTCGGTCTGCCGACCGTCACCGACATCCTGAAGGAGCTGGAGAAGCCGGGCCGCGACCCGCGTCCGGGCTTCAAGACGGCCTCCTTCCAGGAGGGCGTGGAGAAGATCTCCGACCTGGCGGCCGGGATGGTCCTGGAGGGCGTCGTGACGAACGTCGCGGCCTTCGGGGCGTTCGTAGACGTCGGTGTGCACCAGGACGGTCTGGTGCATGTCTCGGCGATGTCGAAGACGTTCGTCAAGGACCCGCGGGACGTGGTGAAGCCCGGGGACATCGTGAAGGTGAAGGTCCTCGACGTCGACATCCCGCGCAAGCGGATCTCACTGACGCTGCGGCTGGACGACGAGGCGGCGGCCTCGCAGGGCCAGGGCAGCGGTTCCGGTGAGCGCGGTGAGCGCCGGCAGCGGGGCGGTCGTCCGCCGCAGCAGCGGCAGCGTGGCGGCGGTGGTGGTGGTTCGCGTCAGGCGCCGCCGCCTGCGAACAGTGCCATGGCCGATGCGTTGCGCCGCGCGGGCCTGGCCGATCCGAAGAACGGTCGTCGCTGACGGCTTCGCCGGGGGTCGTGGGGAGCTGCGGGGGCCGTTGTGGCTGGTCGCGCAAGTTCCCCGCGCCCCTTCCGTTCTAGGGTGGCTGGATGCGTGCCATCACCTGGGAAGTGTCCGCGAGTCAGGGGTTCGAGACCGCTTGGGCCGAGCAAGGGGACGGCCTGTTGCGGGCGCGTGGGCGGGCTGTCGGGACCGTGCCCGAGCCGTACTGGGTCACGTACGAACTCGACACCGCTGATCGCTTCGTGACCCGTCGGCTGCGGGTGACCACCGAGTCCGCCGACGGGACCCGCTCGCTCGATCTGCTCCACGACGGTGACGGCCGATGGACCGCGAACGGTGAGCCGCTCCCCGACGTCGACGGCGCTCTCGACTGCGATCTCGGGCTGTGTCCGCTCACCAACACCATGCCGGTGCTGCGGCACGGGCTTCATCAGGCACCCGGGGAGCGGGAGTTCCTGATGGCCTGGGTGTCGGTGCCGGACCTGACGGTGCGGCCGTCGCGGCAGACGTACACGCATCTGGGGCCCGGGCGGGTCCGTTTCGCCTCAGGTGACTTCCGCAGCGACCTGGAGGTCGACGAGGAGGGGTACGTCGTGGACTACCCCTCCCTCGCCGACCGTCTGACGGCGCGTTAGCGCTCGGTCACCTTGCCGTCCGCGACCTCCAGGCGGCGTGTCACATGGACGGCGTCCAGCATGCGGCGGTCGTGTGTGACCAGCAGGAGCGTGCCCTCGTAGGCGTCGAGGGCCGACTCCAGCTGCTCGATGGCGGGCAGATCGAGGTGGTTGGTCGGCTCGTCGAGGACCAGGAGGTTGACGCCCCGGCCCTGGAGCAGCGCCAGGGCGGCCCTGGTGCGCTCGCCCGGGGAGAGGGTCGCCGCCGGGCGCAGGACGTGTTCCGATTTGAGGCCGAACTTGGCCAGGAGGGTGCGGATCTCGACCGGTTCGGTGTCGGGGACGGCCGCCCGGAAGGCGTCGAGCAGGGCCTCCTGGCCGTGGAACAGCTTGCGGGCCTGATCGACCTCGCCGAGCAGGACACCCGAGCCGAGCGCGGCGTGCCCGGAGTCGAGGGGGACGCGGCCGAGCAGGGCGGCGAGCAGTGTGGACTTGCCGGCGCCGTTCGCGCCGGTGACCGCCACCCGGTCCGCCCAGTCGATCTGGAGGGACACCGGGCCGAGGACGAAGTCGCCGCGGCGTACCTCGGCGTCCCGCAGGGTCGCGACGACGGCGCCCGAGCGCGGGGCCGACGCGATCTCCATGCGCAGTTCCCACTCCTTGCGCGGCTCCTCGACGACGTCCAGGCGCTCGATCATGCGCTGGGTCTGGCGGGCCTTCGCGGCCTGCTTCTCGCTGGCCTCGCTGCGGAACTTGCGGCCGATCTTGTCGTTGTCGTTGCCCGCCTTGCGGCGCGCGTTCTTCACGCCCTTGTCCATCCAGGACCGCTGGGTCTGGGCGCGGTCCTGGAGGGCCGCCTTCTTGTCGGCGTACTCCTCGAACTCGTCGCGGGCGTGCCGGCGGGCGACGTCCCGTTCCTCGAGGTAGGCGTCGTAGCCGCCGCCGTAGAGGTTGATCTGCCCTTGGGCGAGGTCGAGTTCGAGGACCTTGGTGACGGTGCGGGTGAGGAACTCGCGGTCGTGGCTGACGACCACCGTGCCGGCGCGCAGGCCGCTCACGAAGCGTTCGAGGCGCTCCAGGCCGTCCAGGTCGAGGTCGTTGGTCGGCTCGTCGAGGAGGAAGACGTCGTAGCGGGACAGCAGCAGGGAGGCGAGGCCCGCGCGGGCGGCCTGGCCGCCGGACAGGGACGTCATCGGCTGGTCCAGGTCGATCGCGAGGCCGAGGGTGTCGGCGACCTCCTCGGCGCGTTCGTCGAGGTCGGCGCCGCCGAGGCCGAGCCAGCGCTCCAGGCTGGTGGCGTAGGCGTCGTCGGCTCCGGGGGCGCCGTCGACCAGGGCCTGGGTCGCCTCGTCCATGGTCCGCTGGGCCTCGGCGACTCCGGTGCGGCGGGCCAGGAACGCCCGGACGGTCTCGCCGGGCCGGCGCTCCGGTTCCTGCGGGAGGTGTCCGACGGTGGCGGTCGGCGGGGACAGGCGCAGTTCGCCCTGCTCGGGTGCGACGAGTCCGGCGAGCATCCTGAGCAGGGTGGACTTGCCGGCGCCGTTGGCTCCGACCAGGCCGATCACATCGCCGGGCGCGACGACGAGGTCGAGCCCGGTGAACAGGGAGCGGTCGCCGTGGCCGGCGGCGAGGTTCTTGGCGACGAGGGTGGCAGTCATCAGATCGCCGATTTTACTGGGCCGCTCAGTGGGTCACCGCCGTCACCAGGACACTTCCGGAGGTGCGCGCCACGATGTAGGACCGTCCCTTCACCGCTCCGGCGTCGAGGGCGACGCGGTGGCGGCCCGGTTCGAGGACGCCGTCGAAGACGTCGTGGGTGTGGGTGCGGGAGAGCCGGTCGAGGCGGTACGCGGTGAGGGTGACCCGGCAGGCGGAGGTGACCTCGATGTCGGCCCCGCCGTCGGCGGCGGTCAGGCCGGTGAGACGGCGCCGCGCCACCGGTCCCTGGTCCAGGGCGTGTTCGATCTGGGCGACGAGGAGGGGGACGATCGGGGCGAGTCCGTCGACGTAGGCGACGGGCACCTCGGCCTCCTCGAAGGCGCGGCGGACGGCGGCGCGGTCCCGCTCTCCGATCGCGTGGCCGAAGGCGACGGCTCCGTAGGCGCGCAACTCGTCGGCGGGCACTCCGTCGGCGTCGTGGGCGATGTCGGCCCCGACGCCGATGGTGCGTAACGCCGCGGCGAGCTTGGCCAGGACGGCGACGCGGGCGCCGATCAGCAGGACGCGGCGCCGGGTGTCGGGGGCGGAGCCGTTCAGCAGGGCGTTCAGAGCGGTGCGGTACTCGGCGCCGCGGAAGCGGAACGGGCCGATGCCGTGGTAGCCGTTGAGGTCGAGGTCGGCGTGTTCGTCGGTCTGCCAGGCGAAGTCCCGCCAGATGAAGTCCTCGCCGTCCTGCCGGATGACCGCGGTGACGGCTCCGCAGGCCAGGTCCTCGCACTCGGGGCAGCCGTAGACGACGTAGCGGCCGTCGGGCAGGGGTGCCGGGCTCTCCAGGAGCAGGCTGCGGACCTGTGCGGTGAAGATGGCGGGCGGGACGTCGGAGGCGAGCGGGGAGACCGCGTCGAGGTCGGAGAGCCGGAACAGCAGCGGGCGTCCGTCGACGATGAAGTCCACGAAGTCCCGGTGGACCTGGTAACCACCGTCGTGGAGAACTCCGCCGGCCCGCATCGCGGGAGCCAGGCCGAAGGTCGCGTATGCGGCACACATACTGTGAGTATCCCCATACTGCGCGTGATGTGAGCACGGCATGACACATTCCGCTACGGTCCCGGGATGGCGGGCGAACGAAGTGACGAGATCGTGGTGGTCGGTGGCGGGGTCGTCGGGCTGACGACCGCGGTGGTGCTGGCCGAACGCGGGCGGCGGGTGCGGGTGTGGACGCGGGACGCCGTCGAGGCGACCACCTCCGCGGTCGCGGGGGCGCTGTGGTGGCCCTACCGGATCGAGCCGGTCGCGCTCGCGCGTGAGTGGGCACTGCGGTCGCTGGAGATCTACGAGGAGTTGGCGGCGCGGCCCGGAGCGACCGGCGTACGCCTGGTCGAAGGGGTACTGGGCGAGACCCGTCTCGACGAGGTCGGCGGGTGGCTGGCGGGGCGGGTGCCGGGGCTGCGGACGGCCACTCCCGGGGAGTACGCGGGGACGGGCGTCCGGGCCCGGCTGCCGCTGATCGACATGCCGGCTCATCTGCCGTGGCTGCGGGAGCGGTTCATAGCGGCTGGCGGGGTGGTCGAGGCTCGTACGGTGTCCTCGTTCGCGGAGGCCGACGCCCCGGTCGTGGTCAACTGCACGGGGCTGGGGGCGCGGGAGCTGGTGCCGGATCCGTCCGTGCGGCCGGTGCGCGGGCAGTTGGTGGTCGTGGAGAACCCCGGGATCGACGAATGGCTCGTCTCCACCGACGCGGCCGGGGACTACGCGTACCTGTTTCCGCAGCCGGGCGGGCTCGTCCTCGGCGGTACGGCGGAGGAGGACGCGTGGTCCCCCGAGCCCGACCCCGCGACGGCCGAGGCGATCATCCGCCGCTGCGCGGCCCTACGCCCGGAGATCACCGCCGCCCGCGTCCTGGAACACCGCGTCGGACTCCGCCCCACCCGCCCGGCGGTCCGCCTGCACCGCGACGCCCTGCCGGACGGCCGCCTCCTGGTACACAACTACGGCCACGGCGGCGCGGGCGTCACGGTGGCATGGGGGTGCGCGGAGGAGGCGGCGCGGCTGGTGTGCGACGGAGACGACGGGTCGCTGCGCGGCTGACCGCCGCCAGCAGGGGCGCGGGGTGGACGCCGCCGGGCGGGGCGGACGGGCGCGGGGCCGGGCGGACGGGCGCGGGGCCGGGCGGACGGGCGCGGGGCCGGGCGGACGGGCGCGGGGCCGGGCGGACGGGCGCGGGGCCGGGCGGACGGGCGCGGGGCCGGGCGGACGGGCGCGGGGCCGGGCGGACGGGCCACTCGGCCCGAATGGCCTCGGCCCGGCCGCACCAGCCGCACCAGCCGCAAGGGTGCCCGCGCGGGTGCGGGCAAGGGCCCGGGGGCGTGGAGCCCGCAGTGCCCCGGCCAAGTACGCCCGGGCCGCCAAAGCCGGATGCCCCCGGCCGAAGGCATCGGAGCTGTGAGGGCTCCGACGCCCCGGTCGGGGGGCATCCGGTAGGGCGGGCGCTCGGGTCAGTGCTTGCCGATGGGGTCGCCCTCGACGTCCGGGCCTCGGCCCGGGCCGACGCGGAACTCGAAGTCGCCGTCGTACTTCGTGTGGCCTTCCATGACGGCCATCTCGACGGCCTCGGAGCCCATCTGCTCACGCACGATCACCGGGTCGCGGCGCAGGTCGCGCATGAGGGCGACGCACATGAAGGTCATCACGACGACGAACGGCGCCGCCGCGAGGATGGTGAGGTTCTGCAGACCTGTCAGCGCGTCGCCCGAGCCGCTGCCGACGAGCAGCATGATCGCGGCCACCGCACCGGTGACGACGCCCCAGAACACCACCACGAGGCGGCCGGGTTCGAGCGCGCCCTTCTGCGAGAGCGTTCCCATGACGATCGACGCCGCGTCCGCACCGGAGACGAAGAAGATGCCGACGAGGACCATCACCAGCAGGCTGGTGACGGTGGCGATGGGGAACTGCTGCAGCACGTCGAAGAGCTGCCCCTCCGCGGTCGCCTCCTTGCCGAGCCTGCCCTCTTCCTGCAGCTTCATCGCCGAGCCGCCGAAGATCGCGAACCAGATCAGGCTGACCGTGCTGGGCACGAGGATGACGCCGCCGATGAACTGCCGGATGGTCCGGCCCCGGCTGATGCGGGCGATGAACATGCCGACGAACGGCGTCCAGGAGATCCACCACGCCCAGTAGAAGACGGTCCAGCTGCCCAGCCAGTCCGCGACGCCCTCCCCGCCGCTGGCCTCCGTACGGCCGGCCAGCTGGGGCAGGTCGCCGAGGTAGGCGAAGACCGACGTCGGCAGCAGGTCGAGGACGATGATGGTCGGGCCCGCCACGAACACGAACAGGGCGAGGACCAGCGCCAGCACCATGTTGGTGTTGGACAGCCACTGGATGCCCTTCTCCACACCGGAGATCGCCGACGCGACGAAGGCCAGGGTCAGCACCGCGATGATCGTGACGAGCAGCCCGGTGCTCACCTTGTCCATCCACTTCAGCTCCTGCACACCGGAGCCGATCTGGAGCGCGCCGAGTCCCAGGGACGCGGCGGAGCCGAAGATGGTCGCGACGATCGCGAGGATGTCGATGACGCGGCCGGCGGAGCCGTTCGCGTGCTTCTTGCCGATGAGCGGGGTGAAGACGGCGCTGATGGTCTGGCGGCGCCGCCTGCGGAAGGTGCTGTAGGCGATGGCGAGGCCCACCACGGCATAGATCGCCCAGGGATGGAGCGTCCAGTGGAAGAGGGTGGTGGCCATGGCCGTCTCCATGCGTTCGCCGGAGTCGGCCGGGTCGGTGCCCGGCGGGGCCGTCGAGTAATGCGACAGCGGCTCGCTCACGCCGTAGAACATCAGGCCGATGCCCATGCCCGCGCTGAACATCATCGCGACCCAGGACACCGTGCGGAACTCGGGCTCCTCACCCTCCGCACCGAGGTGGATACGGCCGTAACGGCTGATCGCGAGCCAGAGGGCGAACACGACGAAGCCGGAGGCGGCGAGCATGAACGCCCAGCCGCCGTTGTGCATCAGCCCGCTGAGCATGCTGGAGGAGACGGATTCGAGCGAGTCGGTCGCCGTGGCGCCCCAGATCACGAAGGCGAGGGTGAGAGCCGCCGTGACACCGAACACGATCCGGTCGGTCTGGGGCCCCTCCTGACCGGGGAGGCCGGCTTCCGAACCCGGCAGCGCGCCTCCCCCCTGGGGATCGTTCTCGCTTGGTCGGTCGTGTGTCACTGGCGGCACCTTTCATTGAACGTAGGAGGAAGGTAAATCCTCCGTAACGCCCCTACCACGTGTGGCGCGATTACACCCCTTTCAACATTGCGTTTCGGACTCGGTCTCCGTCAGGTGGTACGTGGCCCGCTTGTCGAGCAGCAGCGGGACGAGCGCCCGCAGGGGCTGGCGCAGGGGTACGAGCACACCCTCGGCGTCCCGTCGTACGCGCACACCGTGCAGTGCCAGTTCGTCGCCGACCTCGGCGTACTGCGCGGCGGTGAGCCGGTAGCCGCAGGGCGGGTCCTGGATCACCTCGGCGGGTTCGGGCACGTCGTTGTCGGCGCCGCCGACGTAGACGGGGCCGGTGGCCGTGTAGCCGGCGAGCCGGGCCTTGTCCGTCGTCGCCTCGATGCGGTCCCGGCGCTGCTCGGTGTACCCGAACAGACCCTTGAGGGCGTCCAGTTGGGAGGTGACCCGGCGCCGGTTGTTCAGCGCCTCGTCCGCCTTCTCCGCTTCGGTGAGCGGGTCCACCCGGCTCTCGATGAGCAGCCCGACCGAGTGCTTTACACCGGACATATTGCGCAGAATGCGCTCCTGTCCGTCTCCGGCGACCTGTTTGATCGGTTCGCCGGTCTCGGGGTCGGTCCAGATGCCGTAGGTGCCGGTCGTGTGGCCGGCCCGCTGCGCCGCGGGGCGGACGTAGGCCTCGGAGAGGGTCTTCGCCTCGCCGTGGACCGCGTCGTGGGTGTTGAGGTTGCGCGGCCAGAGGTCGAAGAGCGCTTTGTCGTAGTACTGGGGTGTTGCTCCGTATTCGTGCAGGTCGTAGATGATGTCGGGGCGCTGGTCGCGGATGAGCGCGGCCAGGGCGCGGCCCTCGGCGGTCTCGAGGGCGAGGTGGTCGCGGTTGATGTCGACGCCGTCGCTGTTGCCGCGGGTGTTCGCGGCCCGGCCGTCGGGGTTGGCGGTGGGCACGACGAGGACGGTGGTGTGGTCCAGGAAGCGCCGGGTGCGGCTGTCGCGGGCGTGGGCGAGATCACGGACGGTGGTGAGACAGGCTTCGCGGCCGGAGGGCTCGTCGCCGTGCTGGCTGCACACGAGGAGCACCTTGTTCGGGCTCGGCCGGGTGCCGATCCTGACGAGCTGGAGCGGGCGGTCCTGCTTCGTCGTGCCGAAGCGGGTCAGGGAGACCCGGCCGCTGGAGCGGTCGACGGCCCTGAGGAAGTCCTGCTCCTCGGGCTGGGTGGTCCAGCGGGCGCCGTCGGTCCGCTCGAAGCCGGTGCGCGGCGGGGCGTCGCCGGCCGAGGCCGCCTGGGCGGGGACGGCCACCAGGGAGGCGGCGAGGGCGGCGGTCAGGGTCAGGACGCGGACGCGGTTCACGGGGTTCCCTCCGGGACGCGGTGGGCGGTGCGCGGTTCCCGTACGCCGTCGAGGAGTGCGGCGACGGGCGGGGTGAGCGCGGCACCCGCGGTGGCGCGGGCGAAGGCGGCGGTTCCGCCGACGAACGGCACGTCGGCCGAGGTGCGGGAGAGGTCGAGCGAGAGCTTCGGTGTGTCGGCGGGAGGGTCGATGAGGCCCTTGTCGGTGCCCGCGACGATCAGCGCCAGCCGGTGGCCCTTCGGGACGATGTGGTCGGTCGCCGCCAGGTCGAGGGTGATCGTGTACCGCTTGCCCGGGGTGAGCGGTGAGCCCTTGCCGGCCGAGGCGTGGGTGCCGAGGTCGGCCCAGCCGCGGCTGACGACCGTGTAGTCGACGTCGGCGGTCTTGGCCTTCGCCTCCTTGAAGCAGGAGCTGTCGCCGGCGGTGCTCGCGCCCCAGCAGGTGCGGTTCGTGAGGGTGGTGATCCCTTCGCCGGCGTCGGCGTAGTCGCGGATGGTGTCGGGGCCGATGTCCACGAGGACGGCGGAGAGATGGGCCGTCGGGGTGGAGGGCGTGGCGGTGACGGTGACCTTCGAGGAGCCGGACAGGCGCAGGCCGCGGCTGAGCGGCCCGGTGGCGAAACCGGCCTTCTCCACTGTCGGTTTGTCGATGCCGGCGGCCCAGTCGGTCTCGCTCAGCCCGGGGTCGTCGGTGAAGGTCTCGGTGCCGTGGCCGCGGTGCAGGCCGAGAGTGCCGACGCCGGGCTGGGCTCCCCGGTCGGGACGCAGGGTGGTGGCCCGGGTGCCGGACGGGGGCCAGACCTCGGAGGTGCTCCACTGGTCGGGGTGGCGTTCGATGTCGGCCATGGGCTCGCGGTCGATGCCGTTGTCGTAGCCCATGAGTTCGTGGTCGAACCAGCGGTGCAGCGTCTCGACCCAGGTGGCGCGGCGGAAGTCGAAGGGGTCGACGTGGCCGGTCTGGGAGAGCCAGATCTTGCGGTCGACGCCGTGCTGCGCGAGGGCGTCCCACCACTGGCCGACGTGCTTCATGCGCACGTTGAGGTCCTGCATGCCGTGGATCAGGAAGACGCTGGCCCTGACCTTCTTCGCGTTCTTCACGTAGTCCCGCTCGGTCCACAGCGGGGTCCAGTCGCCGGTGCGCGGGGCCCCGTCGACGAGCTTCTGCTGCACGGCGGCGCACTTCTCGCGGGCGTCGGGGCTGTTGACGTAGTCGGACAGCCACTCGGGGCCGGAGTCGTAGAGCGGGGCGCCCTGCTGGAAGTAGTAGTCGTACCAGGAGGAGATGGCGCTGATCGGGACGATGGTCTTCAGGCCCTTGACGCCGGTGGCGGCGACGCCGCCCGCGATGGTGCCGTCCCAGCTCTTGCCGATCATGCCGGTGCGGCCGTTGGTCCAGCCGGCCTTGGCACGGGTGGCGCCGGTGCGGGTCGTATAGGCCTTGGCGCGGCCGTTCAGCCAGTCGACGACGGCCTTGGCCGACTGGATGTCGGAGCGGCCGCCGACGTCGTCGCAGCCGTCGGAGCGGTTGGTTCCGGCCAGGTCGACGCCGACGAAGGCGTAGCCGCGGGGCACGAAGTAGTTGTCGTAGTACAGCGGCATCTGCACGACGTCGCCGTTCGCGTCGTACGTCTTGCGCTGGCTCTCGTTGCCGCGCCCGCAGCAGGAGTAGTACGGGCTGGCGTCCATGATGACGGGGATCTTGCGGCCCTGCCGGGCGGGTTCGCGGGGGCGGACGATGTCGACGGCGACCCGGTCGGCCTTTCCGTCGCCGTCGCCGTCGAGTCCGGTGTCCACCCAGACGGCCTCGCGGACGGCCTTGTCGTACGAGTAGACGGGTTCGCTCCCGCGCGGGGCGGCCTGGGCCGCGGCCGGGGTGAGCAGGGTGGCCAAGAGGGCGGCGGTGGCCGCCGTCGCGAGCGGTCTCCAGGTCGTGAAGCGCGTGCGTTTCGGCATGCGCCGGACGCTACATCGGTGAACTCCTGTTCAGAAGAGGGCAGCTGACGGACCGGCGTGTCCCGGGAAGGCCCGGGGGCGGGTGCCTCATGTCGGCCGAATGGCGATCGTGTGACAGCAGGGACCATGGACATGACTAGTGACACAGGGAGTCAATAGGCTCCGGACAGCTTTCGGGACCTACGACTTGGAGCCTTGCGTGCACCGCAGAATCATCGCGCCGGGAGCCCTGGCAGCGGCCGTTCTCCTGCTGGCGATCCCGGCGTCGGCCGCGCCCCACTCCCCCGGCGCGCCGGGTATCGGCGACCCCTACTACCCGGCCTACGGGAACGGCGGATACGACGTCTCCCACTACGACCTGAGGCTGAAGTACCAGCCGGTCACGGACGAACTGGAGGGCACGGCGACCCTCGTCGCCCGCACCACACAGGAGCTGTCGAGCTTCAACCTGGACTTCCTGCTGGACGTCGGCGAGGTGCGCGTCAACGGCGCGAAGGCCTCGTTCAGGACGTCGGGCGAGCACGAACTGGAGATCACGCCGAGGACACCGCTGGCCAAGGGCGCGTCCGTCACGGTCGTCGTGCGCTACCGCGGGGTGCCGTCGTCGAAGCGGGCCTACGGTTTCAC
Organism: Streptomyces sp. CRCS-T-1; assembly: GCF_024442335.1. Taxonomy (NCBI): domain Bacteria; kingdom Bacillati; phylum Actinomycetota; class Actinomycetes; order Kitasatosporales; family Streptomycetaceae; genus Streptomyces; species Streptomyces sp. CRCS-T-1. The sequence goes on from NZ_CP101651.1 coordinate 969,171, forward strand.
CAGCTGGCACCGCACCCCGGACGGCGGGGTCGCGGCGAACGAGCCCGAGGCCGCGGCGTGGTGGTTCCCGAGCAACGACCATCCGCTCGACAAGGCCACCTACGACGTGTCCGTACTGGTTCCGGACGGTACGCAGGCCATCTCCAACGGCACGCTCCAGTCGACGAGTTCACGCCTCGGCTGGACCCGTTGGAACTGGCGCTCCAACAAGCCGCAGGCCACGTACCTCGCCACGCTCGCGGTCGGGAAGTTCGACATCACGACGGGCACGACCGAGAGCGGCATTCCGGTCCTCAACGCCTACAGCAAGGACCTGGGCGACCACGCCGGCGCGGCACGAGCGAGCATCGAACGCACCGGGGAGATCGCGGACTGGCTGTCCGGGTACTTCGGGCCGTACCCCTACAACGCGCTCGGCGGATACGTTCCGAACACCACCACGGGCTATGCCCTGGAGACGCAGACCCGGCCGTACTACAGCCCGCGGCAGTTCGCGAACGGGTCGAACGTGTCCCTCGTCGTCCATGAGATCGCCCACCAGTGGTACGGGGACGACGTGTCGCTCAAGCGCTGGAAGGACATCTGGATCAATGAGGGGTTCGCGCGGTACGCGCAGTGGCTGTGGTCCGAGCACGAGGGCGAGGGGACGGCGCAGGAACTCGCCGACTACGTGTACGCCTCGCATCCGGCGGACGACGAGTTCTGGACGGTGAAGCCCGGGGACCCGGGGCCGGAGAACCAGTTCGACGCGGCGGTCTACGACCGGGGCGCGCTGGCCGTCCAGGCGCTGCGCAACGCGATCGGTGACGAGGCGTTCTTCGCGATCCTCAAGGGCTGGCCGAAGAAGTACGCCCATGGCAACGCGTCGGTCGCCGACTTCCGGCGCTATGCCGAGGAGGTGTCCGGGAAGCCCCTGGCCGCGCTCTTCGACACGTGGCTGTTCGAGGCGTCCAAGCCGGCGTCGGCGGCGGCCCGGACCGCGTCCGTGGCGAAGGCGGGCGAGGCGGTGTCGCAGCCGAGGTCGTGGAAGAAGATCGCCGCGACGAACGGGGCGCACGAGCACGCGCGGCACGGGAGCGGTGGGCACGAGCACTGACGCGCCTGTTCCCGTACGGCGGTCTACGGTGGGCCCATGCGCGTGAGGCGTATGGGCCCGGCGGCGCGTCGGCCGGCGGGTGAAGGGAGCCGGCCGTGCGGGATGTGGCGATCATCGAGGCGCCGTCCGTGCTGGGGCTGCGTCCGACCGGGGTCGAGGAACTGCCCGCGGCGCTGCTCGGGGCCGGGCTGGCCGAGGGGCTGGGAGCGGTGCGGGCGGGCCGGGTGGAGCCGCCGGCGTACGACCCGGAGCGAGATCCGGACACCGGGGTGCTCAACCCGGGCGGCATCGCCGGGTACTCCGTCGCGTTGGCCGACGCGGTCAGCGCGGTCCTCGACGACGGCCGCTTCCCTCTGGTCCTGGGCGGCGACTGCACCGTGCTCCTCGGCAACCTCCTCGCGCTGCGCCGCCGGGACCGGCACGGGCTGCTCTTCCTCGACGGGCACACCGACTTCTACCAGCCGTCGGCGGAACCGGTCGGCGAGGCGGCCTCCATGGAACTCGCCCTGGCCACCGGGCGCGGCCCCCGCGTCCTGACCGAGCTGGAGGGCCGTGGCCCCCTGGTACGCGACGAGGACGTCGTCGCCCTGGGCTTCCGGGACGCGGAGGACTCCGGGTCCTACGGCATGCAGCCGCTGCCGTCCGCACTGCACGCGATGGACCTGGCCACCGTGCGTGCCCAGGGGGCGGCCGAGGCGGCCCGGCGCGCGGTCGGGCTGCTGACCGACACCGGCTACTGGATCCACCTCGACGTCGACGTACTGGACGACACGGCCATGCCCGCCGTCGACTACCGACTCCCGGGCGGCCTGACCTGGCAGGAACTGGAAACCGTCCTGCGCACGGCACTCTCCGACGGCGGAGCGGTGGGCCTCGACGTCGCGATCTTCAACCCCCGGCTGGATCCGGACGGGTCGATCACGGAACGTCTGACCGAGTGCCTGGTACGGAGCTTCGACGGGCAGGGCTGAGCCGGTCCGCGCCGCCTCGCCTCAGTCCCCGTGGTCGTACACCGTCACCCGTATCCCCTGTCGCACCAGCCGTTCCTCGACGAGCGGCTCGACACGGGACCACTTCCCGCCGGCCAGACCGCAGCCGATGCGCGGCATGTGCACGGACGCGCCCAACTCGGCGGCCTTGCCGGCGAGGGAGCCGAGGGCCGTGTCGATCGCCTCGTAGCGGACGGGGACGCCCTTGCTGCCGGTCCTGATGCCGCGCTGGCCGATCATGTTGGCCACCCACACATACGGCTCGACCTGCACGAACCGCACCGCGCCGAGCCCGAAGTCGTTCGCCGCGCGCTCTCGGTGCCAGGCCCGGTACGCCTGCTCCGGCTCGGGCCAGCGGCGCGATATCGCCATGACGAAGCCCTTGCCCCAGCCCCCGATGTCGTTGCAGACATGGGCGATGATCTTGACGCCCTTCACCGACGGAACGGTGGCGTCACCCCGGACATACTTGATCCCCGACATGACGCCACCGTAGACGCGGCCACTGACAACGGCCCCGGCCCGCTACTTCGTGAACTGCGAAAGCTCCTGGTCCGCCGTCGCGGAGACCCGGCGGCGGATGCCGAACCAGCCCGCGATCAGCATGACCGCGATCACGGGGACGAGGAGGAGGGTCTTGCGGCCGACCTCGGGGTCGTTCCACATCATGCCGAGGCAGGCCAGCAGGAAGACGATGGTGGTGATCTCCGTGAACGGGCTGCCGGGGAGGCGGAAGGTGGGGCGGTCGAGCAGGCCCGCCTTGGCGCGGCGGACGAAGACCAGGTGGCAGACCATGATGATCACCCAGGTGCTGATGATGCCGAGGGAGGCGACGTTCAGCACGATCTCGAAGGCCTGGGCCGGCACCAGGTAGTTCAGGCCGACGCCGAGCACACACACCGCGCAGGTCAGCAGGATGCCGCCGTAGGGGACCTGGCTGCGGTTCATGCGGGCCGTGAACTTCGGGGCCGAGCCGGCCATCGCCATGGAGCGCAGGATGCGGCCGGTGGAGTAGAGGCCGGAGTTGAGGGAGGACATCGCCGCCGTGAGGACCACCAGGTTCATCACGTCGCCCGCCGCGGGCACGCCGATCTTCGACAGGACCGTGACGAAGGGGCTCTGGTCGCCCGAGTAGGCCGAGCCGGGCAGGAGCAGGGCCAGCAGGACGACCGAGCCGACGTAGAAGAGACCGACCCGCCACATGATCGAGTTCACCGCGCGCGGGACGACCTTCTCCGGCTCGGCGGTCTCACCCGCGGCGACACCGACCAGCTCCAGCGCGGCGTACGCGAAGATCACGCCCTGCATGACCAGGACGACGGGCATCAGGCCGTTCGGGAAGACGCCTCCGTTCTCCGTGATCACGCTCATGCCCGGCGTCTGCCCGCCCACCTTGTGCTGCGTGGCGAGCAGGAAAATGCCGATGAACATGAAGCCGACGAGCGTGGCGACCTTGATGATCGAGAACCAGAACTCCATCTCGCCGAAGATCTTCACCGAGATCAGGTTCACGGCCAGCACGACCGCGAGGGCGATCAGCGCGAGCACCCACTGGGGTATGTCGGTGAACAGGCTCCAGTAGTGCGTGTAGAGCGCGATCGCGGTGATGTCGGCGATGCCGGTGGTCGACCAGTTCAGGAAGTACATCCAGCCGGCGACATAGGCGCCCTTCTCCCCGAGGAACTCGCGCGCGTACGACACGAAGGAGCCCGAGGAGGGGCGGTAGAGCACGAGCTCACCGAGGGCCTTGACGACGAAGAAGGCGAAGACGCCGCACACCAGGTAGGCGATCGCCAGCGCCGGGCCGGCATTGTGCAGCCGCCCGCCGGCGCCCAGGAAGAGTCCGGTGCCGATCGCGCCGCCGATGGCGATCATGTTGACGTGGCGGGGCTTGAGGTCCTTGCTGTAGCCGGCGTCACCCGCGTCCGCGGGCACCTGGGCCGCGTCGCTGCGGGATGCGGCTGCTGCCGTGTTCACGGCGTCCTTGCTCACGGTGGATCCACTTCTCTGGTGCGCCCGAGCGGGTCCCGCTCGGCTGTCCGGACGTACATAAGGTCTGCGCCCTCGGTAAAGGCACAGACCAAGGGGCCACCTTCCCCCACGGAGAGCGACTCACGCGGTGTCATACGTCACAGAGCGCTACTTCTCACACGATCCTCACCTCGGCCGCCGGAGGTTTCACAGCACCGGTGAGACAGCGATACTGCTGCACATGACGACCGACACCGAGGAGCCGACCCTCACGATCGACGAGCTGGCCGCCCGGGCCGGTGTCACGGTGCGCACGGTCCGCTTCTACGGCACGAAGGGGCTGCTGCCGCCGCCGGTGCTCGGCCCCCGGCGCGTGGGGCACTACGGACGGGACCACCTGGCCCGGCTGGCGCTGATCGAGGAGTTGCAGCGACAGGGCATGACACTCTCCGGCATCGAGCGCTATCTGCGCCAACTACCGCCGGATCTGAGCCCGCACGACCTCGCCATCCACCGGGCCGTGGTGGCCTCCTGGGCGCCGGACACCGTCGAGACGGTCACACACCGGGAACTGGAGCGGCGGGCCGGGCGGCCGCTCGGCGCCGAGGACGTCGAGCGGCTGGTCGCGATGGGCGTGGTCAGGCCCGGGGACGTCGGGTACGAGGCCGACCTCGGTCTGCTCCGGCTGGGCGTCGGGCTGCTGGACGTGCCGCTCTCTCAGGAGGCGATCTTCGCGGCGCGCACGGTTCTCATCGAACACGCGCGCGCCGCCGCCCATGAACTCTCCCAGCTCTTCCGGGGCGAGGTGGCGGAGCGTGACGCCCGGGACGTGCGGTCCCTGTCGGCGCACATGCACCCCCTGGTGGTGCAGGCGCTCCTCACGGCCTTTCAGCGGTCGCTGAAGGAAGAGCTGGGCGAGTGGCTCACGGAGCCTTCGGACGAGTCAGCCCCGGGCTGAGTCGCTGAACCGCTCCCCCTTCTCCGCCTTGTCCACCAGCAGCGCGGGCGGGGTGAACCGGTCGCCGTAGCGCTCGGCGAGTTCACGCGCGCGTGCCACGAATCCGGGCAGGCCACCCTCGTAGCCGTTGATGTACTGGAGCACGCCGCCGGTCCAGCCCGGGAAGCCGATGCCGAAGATCGAGCCGATGTTGGCGTCGGCGACCGAGGTCAGCACGCCCTCCTCCAGCAGCCGGACGGTGTCCAGCGCCTCGGAGAAGAGCATGCGCTCCTTCATGTCCTCGAACGGGATCTGGTATCCGGGCTTGGTGTAGTGCTCGCGCAGTCCCGGCCAGAGCGAGGCGCGCTTGCCGTCGTCGCCGTAGTCGTAGAAGCCGGCGCCGCCGCTGCGGCCCCTGCGGCCGAACTCGTCGACCATGCGGTCGATGACGGCCTCGGCGGGGTGGGCCGTCCAGGTGCCGCCCGCCTCCTCCACGGCGCGCTTCGTCTCGCCCCGGATCTTGCGGGGCAGCGTCAGCGTCAGCTCGTCCATCAGGGACAGCACCTTGGCCGGGTAGCCGGCCTGCGCCGCGGCCTGCTCGACCGACGCGGGCTCGATGCCCTCGCCGACCATGGCGACGCCCTCGTTGATGAAGTGCCCGATGACGCGGGAGGTGAAGAAGCCGCGCGAGTCGTTGACGACGATCGGCGTCTTGTTGATCTGCCGGACCAGGTCGAAGGCGCGGGCCAGGGCCTCCTCGCCCGTGCGCTCGCCCTTGATGATCTCGACGAGCGGCATCTTGTCGACCGGCGAGAAGAAGTGCAGTCCGATGAAGTCGCCCTGGCGCTCGACGCCCTCGGCGAGTGCGGTGATGGGGAGGGTGGAGGTGTTGGAGCACAGCAGCGCGTCGGGCGCCACGACGTTCTGGATCTCCTGGAACACCTTGTGCTTGAGGGAGGTGTCCTCGAAGACGGCCTCGATCACGGCGTCACAGCCGGCCAGGTCCTGCGCCTCGGCGGTGGGCGTGATGCGGGCGAGCAGCGCGTCCGCCTTCTGCTGGGTCGTACGGCCCTTGGCGACGGCCTTGGCGCACAGCTTCTCGGAGTAGCCCTTGCCCTTGAGGGCCGACTCCAGGGAGACATCCTTCAGAACGACGTCGATGCCGGCGCGGGCACAGGAGTAGGCGATGCCCGCGCCCATCATTCCGGCGCCGAGGACGGCGACCTTGCGGACCTTCGTGGGCTCGATGCCCTTGGGCCGGTTGGCGCCGGAGTTGACGGCCTGGAGGTCGAAAAAGAAGGCCTGGATCATGTTCTTCGAGGTCTGTCCGGCGGCGAGGTCCACGAAGTAGCGGGCCTCGATGATCTGGGCGGTCTCGAAGTCGACCTGGGAGCCCTCGACGGCGGCGGCGAGGATGTTGCGCGGCGCCGGGTAGGGGGCGCCGCCCGTCTGCTTGCGCAGATTCGCCGGGAAGGCGGGCAGGTTGGCGGCGAACTTGGGGTGGGCGGGCGTGCCGCCCGGGATGCGGTAGCCGGGCTTGTCCCAGGGCTGCTGCGACTCCGGGTTGGCGTCGATGAAGGCACGGGCCTTGGCGAGCAGTTCCTCCTGGGTCTCGGCGACGTCGTCGACGAGACCGTTCTCCCGGGCGCGGCGCGGGCTGTACTGGGTGCCCTGGAGGAGGACCTTCAGCAGGGCGTCGGCGATGCCGAGCAGCCGGACGGTGCGGACGACGCCGCCGCCTCCGGGGAGGAGGCCGAGGGTGACCTCGGGGCAGCCGATCTTCGAGCCGGGCGCGTCGAGCGCGACGCGGTGGTGGCAGGCCAGGGCGATCTCGTAACCGCCGCCGAGGGCAGCGCCGTTGAGCGCGGCGACGACCGGCTTGCCGAGGGTCTCGATGCGGCGCAGGTTCCGCTTGATCGCCATGCCGCCGTCGAACAGCTCCTGGGCCGTCCCGGGCGTGACGCGGATGAGGTCGCGCAGGTCGCCGCCGGCGAAGAAGGTCTTCTTGGCGGAGGTGATGATGACGCCCCGGATGGAGTCCTTCTCGGCCTCCAGGCGGTCGGTGACGGCGGCGAGCGAGTCGCGGAACGCCTGGTTCATGGTGTTCGCGGACTGGTTCGGGTCGTCGATGACGAGGGTGACGAGGCCGGTGCGGTCCTGTTCCCAGCGGATGGTGGTGGATTCAGTGCTCATGTGGAGGTGCTCCGTGTGATCCGTCGGGAGGGGGTCAGATGCGCTCGACGATGGTGGCGACACCCATGCCGCCGCCGACGCACAGGGTGGCGAGGCCGTAGCGCTTGTCCTGGCGCTCCAGTTCGTCGACGAGCGTGCCGAGGATCATCGCGCCGGTCGCGCCGAGGGGGTGGCCGAGGGCGATCGCGCCGCCGTTGACGTTGACCTTGTCCAGGGACAGGCCCATGTCCTTGACGAAGCGCAGCACGACCGCCGCGAACGCCTCGTTGATCTCGACGAGGTCGATGTCGTCGATGGTGAGTCCGGCCTTGGCGAGGGCCTTGCGGGTGGCGGGGGCGGGGCCGGTGAGCATGATCGTGGGCTCGGAGCCGGACACGGCGGCGGAGACGATCCGGGCGCGCGGGGTGAGGCCGTAGCGCTCGCCGACCTCCTTGGAGCCGATCGCGACGAGCGAGGCGCCGTCGACGATGCCGGAGGAGTTGCCCGCGTGGTGGACGTGGTCGATCTTCTCCACCCAGTGGTACTGCTGGAGCGCGACCGCGTCGAAGCCGCCGAGTGCGCCGATGTCGGCGAAGGACGGCTTGAGCCCCGCCAGGCTGTCGGCGGTCGTGCCGGGGCGGGGGAACTCGTCGTGGTCGAGGACGACGAGGCCGCTGCGGTCCTTCACCGGGACGACGGACCTCTCGAAGCGGCCGTCCTTCGTGGCGGTGGCCGCGCGCTCCTGGGAGAGGGCCGCGTACTCGTCGACGTCCCGCCGGGAGAAGCCCTCGATGGTGGCGATGAGGTCGGCGCCGATGCCCTGCGGCACGAAGTTCACGTCGAGGTTGGTCATCGGGTCGTTGAACCAGGCGCCGCCGTCGGAGGCCATCGGCACCCGGGACATCGACTCCACGCCGCCCGCGAGGACGAGGTCCTCCCAGCCGGAACGCACCTTGGCGGCGGCCAGGTTGACGGCCTCCAGACCCGAGGCACAGAAGCGGTTCTCCTGGACACCGGCCACCGTGTCGGGCAGGCCCGCCGCGATGGCGGCGATCCGGGCGATGTCGGAGCCCTGGTCGCCGACGGGGCCGACGACGCCGAGCACGATGTCGTCGACTGCGGCCGGGTCGAGGCCGGGGAAGCGGGCGCGGATCTCGTGGATGAGTCCGACGACCAGGTCGATGGGCTTGGTGCCGTGCAGGGAGCCGCCTGCCTTGCCGCGGCCGCGCGGGGTGCGGATCGCGTCGTACACGTACGCTTCGGTGCTCACGAGAGGGCCTTTCACTGAGGGTTGCGGGACGAGGCGAGCAGCCCGGGGACGTCCCAGTCCCGGGCGACGTCCGCCGTGTCGGCGCCCGGCCGCGCCGGGCCGGTGCGGACGGAGGTCGGGGTCGCGGAGAAACGGGGGGCCGGGGCGGGCTGGGTGATGCCGCCGTGGTCGGTGAAGGTGCCGCGGGCGGCGAGATGCGGGTGGTGCGGGGCCTCGCGCAGGGACAGGACGGGCGCCACGCACGCGTCGGAGCCCTCGAAGACGGCCGTCCACTCGTCCCGCGTCCGGGTCTTGAAGCGGACCGCGATCCGTTCGCGCAGTTCGCCCCACCGGGTGACGTCCTTGCGGGCCGCGGCCTGGTCCTCGACGCCGAGGAGGGTCAGGAACTCCGCGTAGAACTGCGGCTCCAGCGCGCCGACGGCCATGTGCAGGCCGTCGGCCGTCTCGTACGTGCCGTAGTAGGGGCAGCCGCCGTCAAGGAGGTTGGCGCTGCGGCGGTCCTGCCAGCCGCCGGCGGCGAGCATGCCGTGGATCATGGTGGCGAGGTGGGCGGTGCCGTCGACGATGGCGGCGTCGACGACCTGGCCGGTGCCGCTCGCGCGGGCGTGGTTCAGGGCAGCGAGGACGCCGACGACGAGGTACAGGGAGCCGCCCGCGTAGTCGCCGAGCAGGTTGGCCGGGACGGCCGGCGGCTCGTCCGGCCGGCCGATCATGCCGAGGGTGCCGGTGGGGGCGATGTACGCGATGTCGTGTCCGGCGCGCTCGGCGAGCGGGCCGTCCTGCCCCCAGCCGGTCATCCGGCCGTAGACGAGACGCGGGTTGCGGGCGTGGCAGGCCTCGGGGCCTACGCCCAGGCGCTCGGCGACACCGGGGCGGTAGCCCTCGACCAGGATGTCGGCGCGGGCGGCGAGGTCGAGCACCCGGTCGGGGCCGTCCGGGGACTTCAGGTCGACGACCACCGAGCGCTTGTTGCGGTTGGTGACGTCGTACGCCGGGTCGATCGCGAGTCCGGGGCCGCCGGGGCGGTCCACGCGCACGACGTCGGCCCCGAGGTCGGCCAGGAGCATGGCGGCGAACGGGCCGGGCCCGATGCCGGCCAGCTCGACGACGCGCACGCCGGTGAGCGGGCCGTGTCCTGGCGTCCTTGCCGTGGTCATCCAGCCCCCAGTGCTGTGACACAACCGATGTAACACCAGTGATGCTAAGAACGCGTTCCGATCGACACAAGACCTGAAGAGAGCAAGCGCTTAGTAATCTGCCCGACGGAGTCAGTCCCCGTCCAGTTCCGCTATCAGCCGTTTCGGCGCGATCACCCGGTAGCTCTCCTCCACCCAGTCGCAGAGCATCTCCGCGGCCGGCGCGCCCTGCCGCTCCAGGGGGATGCTCACCCAGCCGGCCTTGCCCAGGCCGTAACCGGCGGGCTCGGCGCCTGGGCTGGACAGGGCGTGGGCGTGGGCCGTCTCGTCCTTGAGCTTCACCGTCACGCCCAGGGGGTAGCTGCCGTCCTGGACGCCGAGGAAGACGAACACCTTCTTGTTGACCTTCGCGACGGACTCGCCCCAGGGGAACTCCTCGACGGCACCCGGCAGCCTCAGCGCGAACTCGCGCACTTTCTCCCACTTCTTCAGGGCATTCCTGGGCACGGCCATCGTCGTTCCTCCGGGCTCGTCGTCGGGCTCCGCACCCCTCACGCTAGCCTCGGCCACCGACAGCGGCACGGGCTGAACGACCGAGGGGTGTCATGAGCAGGCTGAACAGGACGGACCGTCCGTACGACATCGTGCTCTTCGGAGCCACCAGTTTCGCCGGAGCGCTGACCGCGGAGTATCTGGCCGCGCACGCGCCGGACGGGTTGCGCTGGGCGATCGCGGGACGCAGCGCGCAGAAGCTGGAGCGGCTGCGCGAGCGGCTGCCGGACGACGCGGAGGTGGGGGTGCTGCGGGCGGACGTCTCCGACCCGGCCTCGCTGCGCGCTCTCGCCGAGCAGGCGCGCGTGGTGGCCACGACCGTCGGCCCGTACGTGACGTACGGCGAGGAGCTCGTGGCCGCCTGCGCGGAAGCCGGGACCGACTACCTCGACCTCGCGGGCGAGCCAGAGTTCGTGGACCTGATGTACGTCCGGCACGACGCACGCGCGCGGGAGACCGGGGCACGGCTGGTGCACGCCGCCGGCTTCGACTCGATCCCGCACGATCTGGGCGTGTACTTCACGGTTCAGCAGCTGCCCGAGGACGTGCCGCTGACCGTGGAGGGTTTCGTGACCGCCGACGCGGCCTTCTCGGGCGGCACCTTCAACTCGGCCCTGAACCAGTTCGCCCGGCAGCGGGAGATGGCGGCGGCCGTGCGGGACCGGCGGCGGCATGAGCCGCGGCTGGTGGGACGGCGGGTCTCCGCGCCGCTGGGTACGCCGCGGTTCGCCAAGGAGGTCGGCGCCTGGGCGCTGCCGATGCCGACCATCGACCCGCAGATCGTGCGGCGGTCGGCGGCGACCCTCGAGCGGTACGGCCCTGATTTCCGCTACCGGCAGTACGCGGCCGTCCGGCACCTGCCCGTCGCGGTGGGCGGGGTCGCGGCCGTCGGCGCGCTGGTCGCGGCGGCCCAGGTGGCGCCCGCGCGGCGCTGGTTGTCGGACCGGCTGCGGCCCGGGGACGGGCCGAGCCCGGAGAAGCGGGCGAAGAGCTGGTTCTCCCTGCGCTTCGTGGGCGAGGGCGGCGGCCGTCGGGTGTTCACGGAGGTCTCGGGCGGCGACCCGGGGTACGACGAGACGGCGAAGATGCTCGCCGAGTCGGCGCTGTGCCTGGCCTTCGACGAGCTGCCGAAGACGGCGGGCCAGGTCACCACGGCGGTCGCGATGGGCGACGCGCTGATCGACCGGCTGCGCGCGGCGGGCATCCGCTTCCGCGTCGCGTCCACCCGCTGAGGGACTGCCGAGGGCTGCCGAGGACTGCCGAGGGGCTCCGTCCTACATCGGCCACGCGGCGAGGGTGTAGATCATCCCGGCGATCCAGGCGAGACCGGCCAGCACGGCGAGGATCAGCCCGACCGTGACGGCCCGCTCGACCGTCTGGGTCGGTCCGGCAACAGGCTTGGGAGCGCGGTGCGTTGTCATGCGCCCCAGCCTGCCGACGGGGCCGCGGCCGGACATCCGTACGGGTACTCAGAGCCGGTACTCAGATCACACCGACCCTCAGGTCTCCCGGAGGGCCTTGCGGCAGAGGGCGTCCGCTCGGCGGGTGGTCTCCGGGAGGCGGTACTCGGGGGTCAGCGCGAGGGTGTGGGCGCAGGCCCCGTCGAGCGTCACGCGGTGGCCGACCGAGACGAAGACCGGCTTGACCGCCTCCCGGGTGCGCAGGGCGCGGCCGACCTCCTCGGAGCCGGCGAGCAGCGCGGAGCCGCTGCCGCGCGGGGTGTCCGGGTCGTCGTACGTGAAGGTGAAGGGGTTCTTGGCGACGCCGATCGTGGGGAGGCCGGTCAGGACGCCGAGGTGGCTGGCGAGGCCGAAGCGGCGGGGGTGGGCGAGGCCGTAGCCGTCGCAGACCACCAGGCCCGGTGGGAGCGGCAGGGCGTCGAGGGCGGCCAGGACCGTGGGGATCTCGCGGAAGGCGAGCAGTCCGGGCACATAGGGGAAGGAGACGCGGCCCACCGCCGTGGCCTGCGCGACAACCTCGAGACTCGACGCGTCCAGGACGACCGCGGCCGCCGCGACGACGTCCCGTTCGTCGTCGTAGGCCACGTCGACCCCCGTCACATGGCCCGTGCCGGGCGGCGGTCCGGGTTCGTCGAGGATCACGCGCCCGCGCAGTTCGTCCTGGACGGCGCGGGCCTGTTCCTCGGTCACGGGCCAGTGTTCGGGGATGTCTACGGTCGTCATGGTGGGCCCGAGCCTACGGGCAGCGCGAAGGCCGGCGGGACCAGGGAGTCCGGCCGGCCTCGGGAGGCTCGCGCCTCACTTGTTCCGTGCGCGCTACTTGTCCAGTGCGCGCCGCAGCTGGCTCTTGTTCATGGTGGAGCGTCCGTCGACGCCGCGGCGCCTGGCCTCCTGGTAGAGCTGGTCGTAGGTGGGCCCCTGGGAGCCCTTCCCGGACCGCCGGCCGCCGCGCTCGCCGGAGGACATGTCCTGCGTGGAGGTCCGGCTGGCCGTCTTCGACTCGCCGGCGCGGGCGCGTTCCTTGTTCACCGTCCGCGCGGCGATCTCCTCGGCGCGGCCGGTGCTCTCGCCCCGGTCCCGCGCGCTCTCCTTGATGTGCTCGTACTGGCGCTCCCGCTTGGAGCTCGAACCGCGTGGCATCACCGCTCACTTCCTTTCCCGACCGGTGAACGGGTACCCACGCTGCCAACGATCAGAGCGGTCCGCTCGCTCAGTGCTCCAGGCGGGCAACCCGGCCCTTCTCACCCGCGGCCCAGCACCCTTGGCGCGGGACGCAGTCGACGGTGTCGTAGGAACCGGTGTCGACCGTCCGCCAGGTGCGGCCGCCGTCGGAGGTGAGGTCGGTGCCGGTGGGGCCGACGGCGAGAGCGGCGGAGCGGCTGTGCGGGAGCCAGGCGACGCCGGAACGGTAGGCGGGCGGGGGTGCGGCGGCGGGCCGCCAGGTGTGGCCACCGTCGGAGGTGCGCGCGGTGGCCTGCGGGGAGGGCTGGTCGGGGCGGAAGTCACCGCCGACGGCGAGACCGTGGGCGCGGTCGCGGAAGGCCAGCGCGAAGACGCCGCGGGCCGGGTCGCCCGCCGGGAGGGCCGTGTCGGCGGCCGTCCAGGTGCGTCCCCGGTCGGCGGAGTGCAGCACCCGCGCGCGTGCGGCCCCGCCGGTGGCGAGCCAGACGTCCTTCGGCCCGGAGGTGACCAAGCACTGGCCGCTCGCCGCGAACCCGGCCTCGCCCTCCTGCGCGGCCGGCATGCCCGTGTTCGGCAGCACCTTCCAGGTACGGCCGCCGTCGCCGGTCGACAGGATGCGGAACTTCCCGTCCACCGGGTCGCTCATGGCGAGGCCGTGGCGGGAGTCGAAGAAGGCGAGGCAGTCGTAGAAGGCCTTCGGGTCGGTGTTGCGGAAGGACTCCGTCCAGGTCGCCCCGCCGTCGTCGGTCCGGTACACCCGGGACGCCTCGCCCTCGCCGATGGCCAGGACCACGGCCCGGCGCGCGTCGAACGCCTCGACGTCCCGGAACTGCAACTCCCCCGCACCCGGGGGCGAGACGTTCCGCCAGCTCGCCCCGCCGTCGGTGGTGCGCAGGACGGTGCCGCCGGTGCCGGCGACCCAGGCGGTGTTCCGGCTGACGGCGGCGAGGCCGCGGAACCGTACCTCCGGGGTGCCGGTGTCCTTCAGTTCCCAGTGCGGCGCCCGGTCGTCCGGCCCGTGCGCCTGCGCCGGTACGGCGGTCAGGGCCGCCAGTGCCGCCGCGCACACCGCCGCGGCGGTCGCCCTGCGCCGTGTTCGTCCCGTCCGTCGCGTGCTCCCCAAGCGCCTCATGGCCGGGGAAGCTAGCCCACCGCCCGGGCGCCGTCCAGACGGCCTCGCGGGCCCGGCGGGTGTTCCGGCGGGCGCCACACGCGCCCGCCCTGGCACATGAGGAGAGTCACGTCACTCTGGTGCATGAACGCGGTGACGGAGGTCACTCGCATCTCGTGTGCACGGATTGGCTGAATCCGGCGTCTCTTCCAATGCCCGGCCGCAATCCGACCGGAAGTCCGTCCAGCCGTCACAAGGGAGCAAGGCGTTGTCCATCGTCATCGAGCAGCCCGTGGAGGCCCGCCTCGTCGCCGCCGCGCCGCGTATGCCGAGCATTCCCGCGACGCTGCACTACGACCGACGTGATCCGTTCGCCGTCCGCATGACCTTCCCCGCCCCGGCCACGCTGGAGGGCGTCGAGGTCTGCTGGACCTTCTCCCGCGAGCTGCTCGCCGCAGGCATGAAGGAGGCCGAGGGACACGGCGACGTACGGGTGCGGCCGTACGGGTACGACCGCACCGTGCTGGAGTTCCACGCCCCCGAGGGCACCGCCGTCGTGCATGTCCGCTCCAGTGAGATACGCCGGTTCCTGGAGGCCACGAGCGAGCTCGTGCCGGTCGGTCTCGAGCACCTCCAGCTGGATCTGGACCACGGCCTGGCGGAGCTGATGCGCGACGCGTGAGGGGCCCGGGGCGGGAATCCGGCAGGGGTGTGGGTCAGGCCCGGGCGGGCGCACCCGGCTCCGCGGCCACCGCCCCGAGCACCTCGCGCACGATCCTCCGCAGACCTGGCGCCGTTGCCCCGGCGCGCTCGGTCAGCTCCTCGACGCGTCGCTCGTGGGCGCGGACGTCCTGCTCGGGCAGCAGGTCCGCCGCCGCGGCGAGGGCGACGAGCGCCGCGTCGCGCCAGGAGGTCTTGGCGACGGGCGACGGTCCCCGGAGGATCCGCCGCGTCTCCTCCCGTAGCGCCTCCACCGCGGTGACCCGCTCCAGTGCGTGGTCCACGGAGGGGAACACGCCGAGGACCCGCTTCTTCTCCGCCCGCAGATATCCCCCGGCCACGAGCTGCTCCCGCACGGCGTCGAGGGTCACCCGGGCGCGCAGTGTCACCCACGTCCGCCAGGAGTGCGGGCACGACTCATGGACCAGTTCCAGCAGCCCGTCGAGGACCGCGTCACCGGCACGCGCGTCGAGGTCGACCGGCGTGGCGATGCCGTCGTCGTCGATGAGCAGACCGCGCTGGGCCAGTTCGGTGAGGGCACCGGCGCGCACCAGTCCGGCCAGGCGGCCGGCGTCGGCGGCCGGCGGGCACGCGGAGTCCCAGGCCAGCAGGCAGAGCCGGGCCGGCAGCGAGAGCGGGCCGTCGGTCACGGGGCCTCCTCGGGGCGCTCGGGCCGCGCGTTAATTCGTTGACAGGCCTGACACCCCCTCGTACGTTGGACAGCGTCCTGTTGCCGCCGATTGGAGAAGGACGTTGCTCGTCTGAGGTCCTGAGACACCGCGTCACACCCATCAGGTGTGTGCGCTGCGTGCGACCTCGGCGACAGAGCCGTCCTCCGGTGCAGGGCTTTTCTCATGCCTGTGGAGTCCCTCCTCCCTGGTCGCAGGTGTCTCGCTACGCGTTTGCCCCTGACCGCATCAAGCAACCGCGAAAGAGGCCCCACATGCCTATTTCCATCACTGCCGCCTCCCTCTCCTTCACCTGGCCCGACGGTTCCGTCGTCTTCGAGGGCCTCGACGCCGCGTTCGGCCCGGGCCGGACCGGCCTGGTCGGCGTCAACGGGTCGGGAAAGTCGACCCTGTTGAAGCTGATCGCCGGTGAGCTCGCACCGGCCGACGGCGCCGTCCGCGTCGCCGGCGAGGTCGGCTACCTCCCGCAGAACGTCACGCTCGACACCACCCTGCGCGTCGACCAGGCACTCGGCATCGCCGCACAGCGGGCCGCGCTGCACGCCATCGAGGCCGGCGACGTGGCCGAGGCGCACTTCGAGACCCTCGGCGACGACTGGGACGTCGAGGAGCGCGCCCTGGCCACCCTGGGCGAACTCGGCCTCGGGCACGTCGAGTTGGACCGCACCATCGGTGAGGTCTCGGGCGGCGAGTCGGTCCTGCTGCGGCTGGCCGCGCTGCTGCTGCGCCGGCCCGACGTACTGCTGCTGGACGAGCCGACCAACAACCTCGACCTGTACGCGCGCAGGCGGCTGTACGCGTCCGTCCAGTCCTGGCCGGGCGTGATGGTCGTCGTCAGCCACGACCGTGAACTCCTGGACCTCGTCGACCAGATCGCGGATCTGCGCTCCGGAGAGATCACCTGGTACGGGGGCAACTTCTCCGACTACGAGGAGGCCCTCGCCGTGGAGCAGGAGGCGGCCGAGCGCATGGTGCGCGTCGCCGAGTCCGACTTCCGCAAGCAGAAGCGCGAACTGGCCGACGCCCAGGTGAAGCTGGCCCGCCGCAAGCGGTACGGGCAGAAGATGTTCGAGCAGAAGCGTGAGCCGAAGATCGTCATGGGGGCGCGCAAGCGCGCGGCGCAGGAGTCCGCGGGCAAGCACCGCATCATGCACGAGGAGAAGCTGGCCGAGGCCAGGGAGCGGCTCGACGAGGCGGTGGAGGCCGTACGGGACGACGACGAGATCCGTGTCGACCTGCCCTACACGGCCGTACCGCCGGGGCGTACCGTCCTCACCCTCCAGGATCTGGGGCTGCGGTACGGGGCCCGGGTGGAGGGCGGCTTCGAGCTGCGCGGTCCCGAGCGGGTCGCGCTGATCGGGCGCAACGGCTCGGGCAAGACCACGCTGCTGCGCACGATCACCGGTGAGCTGGATCCGGAGGCGGGGGACGTACGGACGCATGTGCCGTTGCGGTTCCTGCCGCAGCGGCTCGATGTGCTCGACGGGGAGCTGACCGTCGCCGAGAACGTGGCCCGGTTCGCGCCGGACGCCACCAACAACCGGATCCGGGCGCGGCTGGCCCGCTTCCTGTTCCGGGGCGCCCGCGCCGACCAGAAGGCGGCGACGCTGTCCGGCGGCGAACGCTTCCGGGCGGCGCTGGCCGCGCTGATGCTGGCGGAGCCCGCGCCGCAGCTGCTCATGCTCGACGAGCCGACCAACAACCTCGACATGGCGAGCGTGCGGCAGCTCACCACGGCCCTGGACTCCTACGAGGGGGCGCTGATCGTGGCCAGTCACGACCTGCCGTTCCTGGAGTCGATCGGCATCACGCGCTGGCTGCGACTGGAGGACGGAGAGCTGAAGGAAATCACGCCAGAGGCTGTCGGGTATTCCGCCTAGCGTCGGCGGCATGAGCGACTTCACGCACGATGTCATCACCCTGACCGGAGCACGCGAGAACAACCTCAAGGACGTCACCCTCCGCATCCCGAAAGGCCGGCTGACCGTGTTCACCGGCGTTTCGGGGTCGGGGAAGTCGTCCGTCGTGTTCGACACGATCGCGGTGGAGTCGCAGCGTCAGCTCAACGAGACGTATCCGTGGTTCGTCCGCAACCGGCTGCCCAAGTACGAGCGGCCGCACGCGGACGGCCTGGAGGACCTCTCCCCCGCGATCGTCGTCGACCAGCGGCCGGTCGGCGGCCACTCCCGGT
Organism: Streptomyces sp. CRCS-T-1; assembly: GCF_024442335.1. NCBI lineage: Bacteria > Bacillati > Actinomycetota > Actinomycetes > Kitasatosporales > Streptomycetaceae > Streptomyces > Streptomyces sp. CRCS-T-1. The sequence goes on from NZ_CP101651.1 coordinate 986,647, forward strand.
CGACGGTCGGCACCATGACGGACGTCTACTCGGTGATCCGGGTGCTGTTCTCGAGGCACGGCACCCCGAGCGCCGGGCCGGCGACGGCGTACTCGTTCAACGACCCGTCGGGCATGTGCCCCGACTGCGACGGGCTCGGCCGTACGGTCCGGCCCGACTGGGACCGCATCCTGGACCCGGACCGCTCCCTCGCCGACGGGGCGGTCCGCTTCCCGCCGTTCGCCGCCGGGACCTGGCAGGGGCAGGCGTACATCAACAGCGCCGACCTGGACCCGGACAAGCCGGTGGGGCGGTTCACGGCCGCCGAGCGGGAGTTCCTGATGCGGGGGCGGCCCGGCAGCAAGGTCACCGTCCACGGCACCGGCGGCACCTGGACCACCGAGTACGAGGGCCTGGCCGACCGCTTCGAGCGGCTGTATCTGAAGCGGGACCTGTCGGCCATGAGCCAGAAGACCCGCGATCTGGTCCGGGAGTTCCTGGTGGAGGGCGCCTGCCCGGCATGCCGGGGAGCCCGGCTCAACGCGGCGGCGCTCGCGACCCGGATCAACGGACGTTCCATCGCCGACTGCGCCGGGATGCAGGTCACCGATCTCATCGCCGTACTGAAGGAGATCGACGATCCGGTGGCCGGGGTGATCGCGGGGGCGGCGGTGGCCGCGCTGGAGCGGATCGAGACGATCGGGCTCGGCTACCTCAGCCTCGACCGGGAGACGGCGACGCTCAGCGGCGGGGAGGGGCAGCGGCTGAAGACCGTGCGGCACCTCGGCTCCAGCCTGACCGGGATGACGTACATCTTCGACGAGCCGAGCGTCGGTCTGCACCCGCGCGATGTGGGCCGCCTCGGGGAGCTGCTGCTGCGGCTGCGCGACAAGGGCAACACCGTGCTGGTCGTCGAGCACGACCCGGACGTGATCGCGCTGGCCGACCATGTGGTGGACATGGGGCCGGGGGCGGGCACCGGGGGCGGCACGGTGGTGTTCGAGGGCACACCGGAGGAGCTGGCCGCGTCCGGCACGCTCACCGGCCGCTGTCTGCGCACCCGTACGACGGTCAAGAGCGAGGTGCGCCGGCCCGTCGGTGAGCTGTGGGTCAAGGGCGCGGATCGGCACAATCTGCGGGACGTGACCGTACGGTTCCCGGCCGGTGTGCTCACAGCGGTGACCGGGGTCGCCGGGTCGGGGAAGAGCACTCTGGTCGCGGAGTTCACCGCCGCCCATGACGAGGCCGTGGTCGTCGACCAGTCGTCGATCGGGATCTCGGGCCGGTCCACTCCCGCGACCTATCTCGGGATCATGGACACGGTACGGAAGATCTTCGCCCGCGAGACCGGGGCCGACGCGGGGTTCTTCAGCTTCAACTCGACCGGTGCCTGCGGTACCTGCGAGGGCCGGGGCATCCTCTACACCGACCTCGCGTTCATGGACCCGGTGACGACGGCCTGCCACGACTGCGAGGGGCGGCGCTTCCGGGACGAGGTGCTGCGGCTCACCGTGCGGGGCGCTTCCATCGCCGACGTCCTGGAGATGACGGCCGAGCAGGCGCTCGGCTTCTTCGACGACACGGGTCTGCGGCGCCGGCTGCGCGCCCTGCGGGACGTCGGGCTGACGTATCTGACGCTCGGCCAGCCCCTCTCCACGCTCTCCGGGGGCGAGCGGCAGCGGATCAAGCTGGCCACGCGGCTGCACCGGACGGGTGCGGTCTACGTGCTCGACGAACCGACGACCGGCCTGCACATGGCGGACGTGGCAGGACTCGTCGCCCTGCTGGACCGGCTGGTCGACACGGGCAACACAGTCATCGTCGTCGAGCACAACCTGGACGTGGTCGCCCGTGCGGACTGGGTGATCGACCTCGGCCCCGACGGCGGCCGGGCCGGCGGCGAGATCGTCTTCGAGGGCACGCCGCGGGAGCTGCTGGAGGCGGAGGGGTCGTTCACTGGGGGGCATCTGCGGCGGGCGGTGCGGGGGTAGGGGGTGTGCCTTTCCTTTGCCCACCCACCCACCCACCCGAATCGGTCGGACAAGAGGCTGACCTCGCCCCGGGGCTCCGCCCCGGCCCCCGACGGGGGCTACGCCCCCTGCACCCCCAACGGCGGGTTCGCCCCCTGGGCCCCGAGCCGGGCTTGATCCCCTGCGCCCCAAGCCGGGGCTTGCCCTGCCTCCGGGGCTCCCAGCGGGCGTTTCGCCCTCTGCTCCCCGAGCCGGGCTTGGTCCCCTGCCCCCCCGGCAACGCTCGCCCGTCGCGTGCTCGGCATGCCCCGTGCACGGCTCCAGCCGGGGTTCGCCTCCTGCGCCCCAAGCCGGGGGCTTGCCCTGCCTCGGGGCCCCCGGGCCCCCAGCGGGCGTTTCGCCCTCTGCTCCCCGAGTCGGGCTTGGTCCCCTGCCCCCGGCAACGCGTCGCCCATCGCGTGCTCGGCATGCCCCGTGCACGGCTCCAGCCGGGGTTCGCCTCCTGCGCCCCAAGCCGGGGGCTTGCCCTGCCTCGGGGCCCCGGGCACCGGGAGGGCCCCGCCCCGGGCCCCTAGCGGGCGTTTCACCCTCTGCACCCCGAGCCGAGCTTGGTCCCCCGCCCCCGGCAACGCGGCGCTGGCCGCGTGCTCGGCATGCCCCATGCGCGGCTCCCAGCCGCTCCCAACCCCGGCGGGGGCTATGCCCCCCCCTGCACACCAAGCCGGGCTTGGCCCCCTGCACCCTCAGCAACGCGTCGCCCGCCGCGTACTCGACACGCCTCATGCCCGGCTTCCAGCCGGGCTGCACCTCATGCGCCCCAAGCCGCGCATGCCCTGCCTCGGGGCTCCACCCCGGGCCCCGGCGGGGGCTTCGCCTCCTGTTCCCTCCCCGACCTCGGCGCCAGGCCCCCAGCTCCTCCCTCCCTCCCGGGGGTGTCCTCTCGTCGGATCGACCTGCATCATGGTCGGCTGACGCCCGACGCGTTCCGGTCGATCCCGGAGGTTCCGTCGGTGCGGTGCAGACACGTCCCATCCGATACGGAGTCACGCTCGTGCCCAGCAAGAAGGCCCTCGTCCGTCGTCCCAGCCCGCGTCTTGCCGAGGGGCTGGTGACGCACATCGAGCGGGAGGGGATCGACGCCGATCTCGCGGTCGAGCAGTGGGAGGCGTACGTGACGGCTCTGCGCGCGCACGGCTGGGACACCATCGAGGTGGATCCGGCCGACGACTGCCCGGACTCGGTGTTCGTCGAGGACACGGTCGTGATGTACCGGAACGTGGCACTGATCGCGCGCCCGGGTGCCGAGTCGCGGCGGGACGAGACCGCCGGGGTCGAGGAGGCCGTGGCCGGTCTGGGCTGCTCGGTGAACTGGATCTGGGAGCCGGGCACCCTGGAGGGCGGCGACGTACTGAAGATCGGCGACACCGTGTACGTGGGCCGCGGCGGGCGCACCAACGCCGCCGGCGTCCAGCAGTTGCGCGCCGCGTTCGAGCCGCTGGGCGCGCGGGTCGTCGCCGTACCGGTGAGCAAGGTGCTGCATCTGAAGTCGGCGGTGACGGCGCTGCCGGACGGCACGGTCATCGGGCACATCCCGAAGATGGACACGCCGTCGCTGTTCGCGCGCTTCCTGCCGGTGCCCGAGGAGGCCGGCACGCACGTGGTCCTGCTCGGCGGTGACAAACTGCTGATGGCCGCGAGCGCGCCGAAGACCGCCGAGCTGTTCTCGGATCTCGGGTACGAACCGGTCGTCGTGGACATCAGCGAGTTCGAGAAGCTCGAGGGATGTGTGACGTGCCTCTCGGTGCGGCTGCGGGACCTTTACGTCTGACCGGGCCGGAGTGTCCCTCCATCGGCCCTCGACCTGCGGGCCCCGGGAGCGACGCCGAGCGTCCGAGCGACCCGCTGATCAGCGGCCTTTACCGCGCCCTTAACCTACGGCCTCGTAACCTACGGCAACGTAGCCTACGATGCCGTAGGTTACCGCTCACCGCTCGTACGCATGTCCCCTGGAGAGTCCATGACGATCGCCGCTCCCCACCTCGGCAGCCCCGCCGGCGCCTGGACCGACGCTCAGCTGCTGTACGCACTGGAGGAAGTGGTCGAGAAGGAACTCAACCGGCATCTGCAGGTCGCCAAGGACTGGATGCCGCACGAGTACGTGCCGTGGAGCGACGGGCGCAACTTCCCCGGCCTCTTCGAGGACGGCGAGGCGTGGGAGAAGGAGCAGTCCCAGGTCACCGAGATCGGCCGCATCGCGCTCATCGTCAATCTTCTGACCGAGGACAATCTCCCCAGCTACCACCACGAGATCGCCTCGCTCTTCGGCCGTGACGGCGCCTGGGGCACCTGGGTGCACCGCTGGACGGCGGAGGAGGGCCGGCACGGCATCGTGATGCGGGACTACCTGCTCACCTCGCGCGCCGTGGACCCGGACAAGCTGGAGCAGTTCCGCATGTCCCACATGAGCGAGGGCTTCGAGTCGGACAACCGCCACTCGATGCTCCACTCGGTCGCCTACGTCGCCTTCCAGGAGCTGGCCACCCGCATCTCGCACCGCAACACCGGCCACCAGTCCGGCGACCCGGTCTGCGACCGCATGCTGGCCCGCATCGCGACCGACGAGAACCTGCACATGGTCTTCTACCGCAACCTGCTCAAGTCGGCGTTCCAGCTCGCGCCCGACCTGACGATGCAGGCCGTGCGGGACGTGGTCGTGAACTTCCGGATGCCCGGTCACGGCATCCCCGGCTTCGAGCGGGCCGCCGCGCAGATGGCGATCGGCGAGGTCTACAACATGCGCATCCACCACGACGACGTGCTCCAGCCCGTGCTGCGCTTCCTGAAGATCATGGAGATCGACGGCCTCGGCCCCGAGGGCCGCAAGGCGCAGGAGGAACTCGGCCTGTTCATGGGCGGTCTGGACTCCGAGGCGTCGAAGTTCGACGAGAAGCTGGCCGCGCGCAAGGCCCGCATGGCGGCCCGGGCGGCCGGCGCGTGACCCGGTAGACCGGCCCCGGCCATACGCTCAGCCCCCTGGCAGGTCGTCCTGCCAGGGGGCTCTCGCGTGCGATACGGCCCGCTAGCTCGACCTGCGCCGCAGCTCCAGCCGTTCCTTCTCCGACAGGCCGCCCCAGACGCCGAAACGCTCGTCGTTGTCCAGCGCGTACTCGAGGCACTCCGTACGGATCGGGCACAGGCCGCAGATCCGCTTCGCCTCTCGCACCGAACTGCCCGGTTCGGGGAAGAAGAACTCCGCCCCGGTCTGCGCACACAACGCTTCCTGCTGCCAGGCGAGTTCGGGCGAGGTGATGGTGTCGATGTGCATGGCAAGAAGCGTCGCGGTCGACGAAAAACGTTCGATCAACGCGGGATCAACACCGCGTTCATGCCCCCGGCCACTGCGATCATCACCTTTTCAATCAGCCGGCGCACGGCGGCGCGCGGGAACGTCTCGCTGACACGCCCCGGAGGTGACCCGGCGGCGCTCCGGCGGCGCGTGTCAGTGGGCGGTGCGAGACTCGACGGTGAGACGACGGGACCCTGTGCGAGGAGGGCGGCCATGCTCACCACCCGGTATGTCACCGGCGCTCCGAACTGGATCGATCTCGGCACACCCGACATCGACGGCGCCGCCGCCTTCTACGGGGATCTGTTCGGCTGGAGCTTCCAGCCGGGCGACCCCGAGGTCGGGGGGTACGGCCTCTTCCAGCTCGGCGGCAGAACCGCCGCCGGCGGTATGCAGACCACGCCTGAGCAGGGCCCGCCTTCCTGGGGGGTGTACTTCCAAGCCCCGGACGCGGACGGCACGGCGAAGGCCGCGGAGCAGGCGCGCGGCTCGGTGCGGATGCAGCCCATGGACGTGCTGGACCTGGGCCGCATGGCGATCCTCGCCGACCGGGCGGGTGTGCAGTTCGGCCTGTGGCAGCCGGGGCGCAACAAGGGCCTGGACGTCGTCCAGGAGCACGGCTCGCTGTGCTGGGTGGAGCTGTACACGGCGGACGTCCCCGCGGCGGCCGCCTTCTACCACTCCGTGCTCGGCCTGGAGACCTTCGGAGTGGAGTTCCCCGGCGGCGCCTACACCACCTTCGTCCCCGCCGGGGAGCCGGAGGACGCCATGTTCGGCGGCATCGTGGCGCTGGCCGACGACCCGGTCGAGGAGGAGGCGCACTGGCTCCCGTACTTCGAGGTCACCGACCCGGACGCCATCGTCGCCCGTGCCCAGGAGCGGGGCGGCACGATCCGCCTGCCCGCCACGGACCTGCCGGGCGTCGGCCGCCTCGCCAAGCTCGCCGACCCGTACGGGGCCCGCTTCGCGGTGATCCACAGCGAGCCGCAGGCGGCCTGAGGGGCACTCCTGGCGTGATGCCGGCATGCGCTGGCGTCGGCCCCGTGTCGCGGAGTGGTGCCAGGCCGAGAGCCTGCCCAGCCCACCCCGCCTCCCGGCCCGGCCCTGCCCGGCTGCCGCACAACGGCCGGAGCGACGCCTCCCCCGAACCGCACCGACCGCCTACGCCGAAGCCCGCCGGACCAACGTCGTCGGCAGGACCACGCTCGAGGGCGTGCCATCGGCGGCACTGCCCGAGGAGCCCCCGTGCGAGGAGCCCCCGTGCGAGGCGCCGCGGTCGAGGTCGCGCAGCAGCAGGCGGGCCATCAGGCGGCCCATTTCCTCGATGTCCTGACGGACCGTCGTGAGGGGCGGGTCGGTCTGTTCCGCGACGGGCAGCATGTCGTCGAAGCCGATCACGGCGATGTCGTCGGGGACGCGGCGGCCGGACTCGCGCAGGACGCGCAGGGCACCGGAGGCGGTGAGGTCGTTGGCGGCGAACACCGCGTCCAGGTCCGGGCAGCGGTCGAGGAGTTCGCGCATCGCACGCTCGCCCCCGGCCGGGGTGAAGTCGGCTTCGGCGATCAATCGCGGGTCGGCGTCGACCATGACGTCCCGGTAGCCGTCGAGGCGGTCCGCCGCGGAGGTCTGGTCGAGTGCGCCGGTGATGTGCGCGATCCGGGTGCGGCCGAGGGCGGCCAGGTGGCGGACGGCGTCGCGGGCTCCGCCCCGGTTGTCGCTGTCGACGTACACCACGCCCTGCCGGTCGCCGCTCCAGCCGGGCCGGCCGCCGAAGACGGTGGGAATGCCCGCCCGCTGGATCAGCTCCGGCAGCGGGTCGTCGAGGTGCAGGGAGAAGACGAGGGCCCCGTCGACATGTCCGCCGGCCAGGTACCGGCCGACCCGGGCGTGATCGTCCCGGCCCTCCGTGAGCAGCAGGACGAGCTGGTTGTCGTGGGCCGTGAGTTCCTTGCTGATGCCGCGCAGCTGGAGCGCGAAGAAGGGGTCGGCGAAGACCCGGGTCTCGGGTTCGGCGACGACGACCGCGATGGCGTCGTGCCGCCGGGTCACCAGGGAGCGGGCGGCCTGGTTGGGGACGTAGCCGAGTTCGTCCACGGCCTTGCGGACCCGCTCCACGAGAACATCCCGCACCCCGTCCCCGCCGTTGACCACGCGCGAGACGGTGGCCCGTGAGACACCGGCCCGGGCGGCCACGGCCTCCAGAGTGGGACGTGGCGCGGTGTCGGTCACTTCGGGGCTCCTCATCTGCGGCTGCGGATCAGGATAGCCCCGGGCGGGCAGGGTGGTGAGAGCGCTCTCGCGCGCGACTTCAGTGCGCGTGCTCGTGCCCCGGCTGTTCGCCCCCGTGCTCGTGCGGCTCGTACCCGGGGATCGTCCCGTCCGGCTTCTTCACGAGGAACAGGCCCACCATCCCCATGTCGGAGTGGCTCTGCACATGGCAGTGGTACATCCACGCCCCGGCGCCGACCCCCTCCCCCGCGATCACCTGGAAGCCGAAGGAGTCGGCCGGGCCGGTGATCTTGTTGTCGATGACCTGGCTGGGGTCGTCGGGGCCGGTCAGCATGCCGGTGCGGTTGTCCGCCCAGCGATGACCGTGCATATGGAACGTGTGGTAGAACTCGCCGTGCGTGATCACGGCGAACTCGACGCGATCCCCCACCGTGGCCTCGAAGTTCGGCCCGGAGTGCGGCGGCCTGTTGTTGATGCGCATGTCGTTGAAGACGACCGTGTGCGTCCGGTCCGGCAGGACGTCGCCCTTGCGGCGGACGATCACGGGGCCGTAGAGGCCCTTCTGGAGTCCCTGCGTTCCGTGTTCGGTGCCTACGACATGGTCGTGGTAGTGCCAGTAGCCCGCGCTGCCCGCCCGCCAGGTGCCGTCCTTGCGGCGGCCGGGGGCGTGGGTGCGCCAGGTGTAGGTGCGGGTGCCGCCCGGTTCGACGTGGCTGCGGTTCATCTTCGTGCCGTCGCTGGTGATCTCGTAGTCCAGGCCGTGGACGTGCAGACTCACCGCGACGTCCATGGTGTTCTCGAACTCGATGTGCAGGGTGTCGCCCTCGTTGAGCTCGATCAGCGGGCCGGGGATCGTCGCCTTGCCCTTCTCCAGGCCGTAGCCCATCTGGCCGTCGGCGAGTTTCTCGGCGTACAGCTTGATGCGCTTCACCTCGCCTCCGGCGGGTGCCGTCTTCGCCGGTCCGTCGGCGCTGATGGCCTCCGGCGCCACCGACAACGATGTCGCGACGGTCGCGGTACCCAGCAGGACCCGCCGGTTGAAGCTGCGTCTGTCCATGCGGAACTCCCCACCCTGGTAAGGCTTTTGCAGAGGCGTACCTGTGATGAACCTGTGCGACGGTACCGGCCGCGCTCCCGTTTATCCACACTCAAGACAAAGTTGGAGCCATCCCGGTCATAGGTATTGGCGAGCCGAGCAAAGGGGTTTAGCTTCCTTGGCGGTGTTGCTGTGACCGAGGAGGTGCCCATGCACTTACGAGGGTTGAGCAAGGGAAGACGTGTCTGGGCGGCCTCCGTGGCCGCCGGAGTCGTGACCGCCGGGCTGCTGTCGGGGCCGGCCGCGAACGCGAGGCCGTATCCGGAACCCCCGCTGACAACGATGTCGATCAAGTCGCCGCCGGGCGGCGCGAATGTACGCGTGCTGCTCTTCCATGGTTCCGCGGCGGCCGGGGAGGAGTCCCCGGTCGTGAACGCCGGGATCGAGGCGATCGAGAAGATCGGGCTCTCGGGCCCGGCGAACCGCCGTTTCAAGGTCGAGGCCACCGGCGACGCCTCGGTGTTCACCAACGAGACAAGACTCGGCCGCTTCAACACGATCGTGTTCCTGACCGGCGGGGGCGATGTCCTCGACGCGGAGCAGGAGGCGGGCCTGGAGGCGTACATGGAGGCGGGCGGCGGTTTCGTCGGTCTCCATGACGCGGCGCGCGCGGAGCCGTACTCCGACTGGTTCACCGGACTGGTGGGAGCCCGCCCGGCCGCGTCGAGCCCCTCGGCCGCGCAGCGGGCGACCGTCGAGGTCGGCGACCGCCGGCACCCGGCGACCAAGGACCTGCCGGTGCAGTGGAAGCACCCGGACAAGTGGCTGAACTGGGTGAAGAACCCGTCGGGCGACGTCCATACGGTGGCCCGGGTGAGGGAGTCGAGCTACCAGCCGGGCACGGGCGCCAACGGCTGGGACCACCCGGTCAGCTGGTGCCGTGACTACGACGGCGGCCGCTCCTTCTACACCGGCATGGGCGGCACGGTGTCGTCGTACGACGAGACCGACTTCCGTGCCCATCTGCGCGGCGCGCTGATGTGGACGACCCGGCTGGAGCAGGCCGACTGCAAGGCGACCATCAACGCCAACTACCAGGCGGAGCGGCTGACCAAGCCCAACCAGCCGGGGCAGAACGACCAGATCGGCGAACCGCACGGGCTGGTCACCGCGCCCGACGGCCGGGTGTTCTACATCGGCCGGGGCGGCGCCGACTCCTCGCAGCCGGTGGTCACGGACTGGAACCACCCCGACATCGGCAAGGGCAAGGGCGAGATCCACGTCTACGACCCGAAGACCAAGCAGGTCACGCTCGCGGGTGCGCTCACCGTCTTCGGCAACAAGGGCGGCGGCGACGAGCTGGTCAAGGTCGAGGAGGGCCTGCTCGGCATCGAGCTGGACCCGGGGTTCGCGACGAACGGCTGGGTGTATCTGCACTACACGCCGCACGCGCAGATCAACCGTGACACGCGGATGGCCGAGCGGCGCGTCTCCCGCTTCACGCTGGATCAGGCAACGAACAAGCTGGACCTGGCCAGTGAGAAGGTGCTGCTGAAGTGGCCTGTGCAGATTCACAGTTGCTGCCACTCGGGCGGCGGGATGGCCTGGGACTCCAAGGGCAATCTGTACATCGCCACCGGTGACAACAACTCCAGCGGGTTCAGCTCCGGTTACTCGGGCAACAACCCGCAGCCGAACTACAAGGGCGTCTCCTTCGCGGACGCGCGCCGCACGGCCGGCAACACCAACAACCTCAACGGCAAGATCCTGCGCATCCACCCGGAGCCGGACGGGACGTTCACGCTTCCCGAGGGCAACCTCTTCACCGGGAAGGAGACCGACGAGGGCGGTGGCAAGACCCGCGGCGAGATCTATGTGATGGGGGTCAGGAACCCCGCCCGTATCTTCGTCGACAAGTCGACCGACGTGCTCTACGCGGGCTGGGTCGGTCCGGACGCGAGCGCGCCCTCGACGACCTGGGGCCCGGCCAAGTACGACACGTTCGCCGCCATCACCAAGGCGGGCAACCGCGGCTGGCCGTACTGCATGGGCAACAAGCAGCCCTACCGGGACCGCAATCTGCCGGATCCGTCCAAGCCGCTGGGCTGGTACGACTGCGACCGCCCGAAGAACGAGTCGCCGAACAACGACGGCCTGGTCGATCTGCCGCCGGTCACCGGAAACAACATCTGGTACTCGCCGCAGGGCGGCGCGCCGGACTACCCGCGGGACGCGAGCGGCGTCCCCTCGTACAAGCCGGAGCAGGCGACGTACCGGCTGCCCTGGCTGAAGGGCGGCGGCCAGGCCGCGATGAACGGGCCGGTGTACCGCTACGACGCCGGCAGCACGAGCGCGGCCAAGTGGCCCGCCTACTGGGACGGCAAGTGGTTCGTCGGTGACTTCTACGACGCCGACCAGCCGCGCAACGCGGTGCTCATGGACCCGAAGACCCAGGGCGACGGCGGTCTGCCGGTGCACTCGGAGTCGCTGAAGAAGATCGTGCCGATCGGCAACGACGGCATCAAGAACCTCATGGACTGGAAGTTCGGTCCGGACGGTGTGCTGTACGTCCTCGACTACGGCCGCGGCTTCTTCACCTCGGACTCCAAGTCGGCCCTGTGGCGGGTCACCTACAAGGGCGGCGGGCCGACCCCGGCCGCCGACCGGCTGGCGAGGGGGACCGAGTGATCCGGCACCGAAGAATCTGGGCCGCCCTGCTGGCCGCCCTGCTCGTGATGCTCGGCGTGCAGGCGATACCGGCGTCCGGGCAGCCGGAGGCGAAGGCCGCCGATCAGGTCCTCACCTGGACGGCCGGCAACGACATCGACAAGTACCTCTCGGCGCCGAAGACGGCGGTCGCGGGTACGGCCACGATCGTGTTCGAGAACAGCGTGGCCACGGGCAACACCATGGGCATGCCGCACACGCTGACGTTCGTGACGAGCGATCCCGAGTTCAACGACGACGTGACGCTCAACATCCTGGCCAATCCGAACGACGCCCAGGGCGGCAAGCACACCGCGCAGGTCACGCTCACGCCCGGCCGGTACTTCTACCACTGCACGATCCCCGGCCACGGCCAGATGCAGGGCATCCTCGTGGTGACCGAGGGCACCGGCGAGGACACCACGGCGCCCGAGGCGTCGGCGCATGTGAGCGGGACGCAGAACACGCAGGGCGAGTACGTCGGCTCGGCGAGCGTCGAACTGCACGCCACCGACGAGGGCGGGTCCGGCGTCGAGAGGATCGAGTACGCGATCGGCGACTCGGGTGCCTGGCAGCCGTACACCACGCCGATCGTCGTCGATCAGGTCGGCGCACACAAGGTCCGCTACCGCGCCTTCGACAAGGCGGGGAACGTCTCCGCCGAGAAGAGCGCGGCGTTCACGGTCGTGGCGCCGCAGTCGGACGACACGACCGCGCCGGAGACCTCGGCGACGGTGAGCGGTGAGCGCGATGCCGACGGAGCGTACATCGACATGGCGACGGTCACCGTCTCCGCCTCCGACACGGGTTCCGGCGTCAACACGATCGAGTACGCGATCGGTTCCGGGGCCTGGCAGCCGTACACCGCGCCCGTGATGGTGCACCAGGTCGGCACCCACACCGTTCGCTACCGCGCCACCGACAAGGCGGGCAATGTGGCGGCCGAGAAGAGCGTGCAGTTCAAGGTCGTCGCGGCGCCGCCTCAGGACACCACCCCGCCGGTGACGGGCGTGTCCGTGGAGGGCACCAGGAACTCCGCCGGGGCGTATGTCAACAGCGCCCGGGTGACCGTCACGGCGACCGACGCGCACGGTTCGGGCGTCGAGAAGATCGAGTACTCGCTCGACGGCGGGCCGTACCTCGCCTACTCGGCCCCGGTGGTGGTCGACCGGGCGGGCGGGCACACGGTGGCGTACCGGGCGAGCGACAAGGCCGGCAACACCGCGGCGGCACGCACCGTGTCCTTCACGGTCGTCTCCGGGCAGGTCCCGGCGCCCGACTGCCCGGAGTACGACGAGCGGTTGACGGTGATCGTCGGCACGGTCGACTCGGGAGTGCGCAACCGGGTGACCGACAACCGGTGCCGGATCGGCGAGCTGATCGAGGACGAGAAGGAGTGGACGTCCCACGCGCTGTTCCTCAAGCATGTGACGTCCGTCCTCGACGCCCTGCTGAAGGAGGGCGTGCTCGACCAGCGCGAGTACAACGCCGTCCGGAAGGCCGCCCGCCAGTCCGGCATCGGCAAGCCGGGGCAGACCGAGGGCTATCGCGCGCTCTTCGACGGCACCGCGGAGTCGCTGGCCAAGTGGCGGCAGGTGGGCGGCGGTTCGTTCGGGCTGAACGCGGACGGGACGATCACCTCCAGCACCACGACGCCCGGCATGGGCATGCTGTGGTTCCCGGAGCGCAAGTACGGCGACTTCTCGCTGAAGCTCCAGTGGCGTGACGACGCCCCGGGCACGGGCAACGCCAACTCCGGTGTGTTCGTGCGCTTCCCCTGGGTCCACGACCACCCGGAGGAGTCACGGCCGGAGTGGGTCGCCATCAAGTACGGGCACGAGGTGCAGGTGCTCGACCGGCCCGACGGCGACATGTACAAGACGGGGTCGGTCTACGGCTTCGACCGGGTGGGGCTCGCCGGTGCCGGCGTGACCCAGAAGGGCACCTGGAACGACTACGAGATCCGCGTGGTCGACCAGCACTACTCGGTGTACCGCAACGGCGTGCTGATCAACGAGTTCGACAACACCGGCGGCCAGGCCTTCACCCCGCCCCGCTCGGACGACCCGGGCACGGACGGGCGGCGGTTCGCCTCCGGCTACCTCGGGCTCCAGGTGCACGGCACGACGGATGTGGTGTCCTACCGGGACATCCGCATCAAGGAGCTGTAGGCGTCAAGGAGCCGTAGGAGGCTTCTCCTTGCGGGCCCTGCTCGGCTGTACCCGCCTCGGTTCACCCGGCATCTTCGGATACTCGGGCGGGTACGGCAGATCCCCCAGCCCGTGGTCGTGCTCGTCACGGCGGGCGAGGTCGAGCAGGGACTCCAGGGAGTAGCGGTGGTCGTCCATGTCCGCGTGCACATCGCCGAGTTCGGCGAAGCGCGCGGGCATCGTCGCGAGGTCGAAGTCCTGGGGGTGCGCGACCCCCACCTCGTCCCAGTTCAGGGGCGCGGAGACGGGGGCGTGCGGGCGGGGCCGTACGGAGTAGGCGGAGGCGATCGTGCGGTCGCGTGCCGTCTGGTTGTAGTCGACGAAGATGCGGCTGCCCCGCTCCTCCTTCCACCACTTGATGGTCACCTGGTCCGGCATGCGCCGCTCCAGCTCCCTGCCGACGGCGATGGCGGCGCGCCGGACCTGGGTGAAGGTCCAGCGGGGTTCGATGGGCACGAAGACGTGCAGGCCCCGGCCGCCCGAGGTCTTGGGGAAGCCGCGCAGTCCGCCGAACTCGTCGAGCACCGCCCGCAGTTCGTGGGCGGCGCGGGCGGCGTCGTCGTAGTCGGTGCCGGGCTGCGGGTCGAGGTCGATGCGGAGTTCGTCCGGGTGGTCGACGTCGTCGCGGCGTACCGGCCAGGGGTGGAAGGTGAGGGTGCCGAACTGGGCGGCCCACACCACCGCGCCGACCTCGGTGGGGCACATCTCGTCGGCGCTGCGGCCGCTGGGGAAGGTGATGTGCGCGGTCGGGATCCAGTCGGGCATGTTCTTGGGCGCCCGCTTCTGGAAGAAGTTCTCGCCGTTCATGCCCTCGGGGTAGCGCTCCAGGGTCGTCGGCCGGTCGCGCAGGGCGCGCAGGATGCCGGGGCCGACGGCGATGTAGTAGCGGGCGAGGTCCAGCTTGGTGAAGCCGCGCTCCGGGAAGAACATCTTGTCCGGGCTGGACAGCCGTACGGTCCGGCCGCCCGCCTGAAGTTCCACCGCGTCACCCATGCTCGACACGGTAGGCGCAGCGGGTGGGCCTCGCATGCGGAGCGTTCGGGCGTCACGGGGCACGCAGGCGGGTGGCGAGCAGGGTGACGTCGTCCTCGGTGGTGCCGTGCACCAGGCGGGCGAGGAGGGCGTCGACGACGCTCTCCAGAGGGCCGTCGAGGTCGAGGCTCAGATGCGTCAGGCGTCGCAGCGAGGAGTCGATGTCCCTGCGGCGGTCCTCGATCAGCCCGTCGGTGTACATGAGCAGGACGGTTCCGGGGCGCACCGGCAGGGTCAGTGCCTCGTAGCCGCCGAGGTCGGTGCCGAGGGGCGGTCCGGTCGGGACATGGACGAGTTCGGCCGGGGCGTCGGGGTGCAGCAGCACGGGCGGCGGGTGTCCGGCGCCGGCGAAGGTGCAGGTGCCCTGGCCGGGGTCGACGAGGGCGAGCAGACAGGTGGCCCACCCGGTCGAGGCCGATGCTCGCCAGCCGGTGGTCGGCCTCGGCCGGGGCGTCGGCCGGCATCGACAGCAGCGCGTCCTCGGCACCGGAGAAGAGCGACTTCAGCGGAAGCTGGTCGAAGCCCACGCGGATCCTCCTCGTCCGCCCCCTGATCGGAGCACGCCAGGTTCCAGTGTGTCGCCGGTGCCCCGCCTCCGCATCCTCGGGCGATCCCGTCCTGACCTGCGGCTTTCGCCTCGTCGCTCGACAGGCGGACCGCGGGGGCGGCTCTTAGAGTCGAGGCATGGATCTCCCGGTGATGCCCCCCGTGCTGCCCATGCTCGCCAAGTCCGTGGCGGCGATCCCCACGGGCATGCAGTACGAGGCGAAGTGGGACGGGTTCCGGGCGATCGTGTTCCGCGACGGGGACGAGGTCGAGCTCGGCAGCCGTACGGGCAAGCCGTTGACCAGGTACTTTCCCGAGCTGGTGACGGCTGTGCGGGAGCGGTTGCCGGAGCGCTGTGTGGTGGACGGGGAGATCGTGATCGCGCGGGAGGGGCATCTGGACTTCGACGCGCTGACGGAGCGGATCCATCCGGCGGACTCGCGGGTGCGGATGCTGGCGGAGCGGACGCCGGCCTCGCTCGTCGCCTTCGATCTGCTGGCACTGGGGGACGAGTCGCTGATGGACGTCCCGATGACCGACCGGCGGGAGCGGCTGGCCGGGGAGCTGGCGGGGGTGACGGCTCCGGTGTATCTGGCGCCGGCGACCACCGACATCGAGGTGGCACGGCAGTGGTTCGAGCAGTACGAGGGGGCGGGCCTGGACGGGGTCATCGCCAAGCCGCTGACCGTGCCCTACCGCCCGGACGTGCGCGCCATGTTCAAGATCAAGCACGAGCGTACGGCGGACGTGGTCGTCGCCGGGTACCGCCTGCACAAGAGCGGCCCGGTCGTGGGCTCGCTGCTGCTCGGCCTGTACGACGACCGGGGCACCCTCCAGCATGTGGGCGTGTCCGCCGCCTTCCCGATGAAGCGGCGTGCCGAGCTGGTGGAGGAGCTGGAGCCGCTGCGCCTGGACGACGCCCAGGGGCATCCGTGGGCGGCCTGGTCCGACGAGGCCGCGCACGAGAAGGCCCGGCTGCCGGGGGCGCCGAGCCGCTGGTCGGGCCGGAAGGACCTGTCGTGGGTGCCGCTCAGGCCGGAGCGGGTGGCCGAGGTGGCGTACGACCACATGGAGAACGGGCAGCGCTTCCGGCACACCGCCCGCTTCCGCCGCTGGCGCCCGGACCGGACCCCCGAGAGCTGCACCTACGCGCAGCTCCAGGAGCCGGTCCGCTACGACCTGGCGGAGATCCTCGGCGCGTAGCGTCACGCCGGTTCAGGGCTGCATCAGCACCTTGACCGCGCCGTCCTGCTTGCGCTGGAACATCTCGTAGGCGTGCGGGGCCTCCGACAGCGGCACCCGGTGGGTGGCGAAGTCCTCGACGCCGAGCGGGTCCTCGTCGGTCAGGTACGGAATGATGTCGTCGCTCCAGCGGCGGACGTTGGCCTGGCCCATCCGGATCTGGATCTGCTTGTCGAACAGGGTGAGCAGCGGCAGCGGGTCCGCCAGGCCGCCGTAGACACCGGACAGCGAGAGGGTGCCGCCGCGGCGCACCAGTTCGATGGCGGTGTTCAGCGCGGAGAGCCGGTCGACGCTGAAGCGTTCGGCGAGCGGGCCGCTCAGTTTGCGGGGCAGGATCGCTGAGGCGCTCTGCACCATGCGCGCGGCCGCGCTGCCGTGGGCCTCGGTGCCGACCGCGTCGATCACGGCGTCGGGGCCGCGGCCGTCGGTCTCGTCGCGGATCGCTTCGATCAGTTCCTTCTCGTCGTCGAAGGACCTGAGGTCGAAGGTCTCCACGCCCCGTGCGCGGGCCCGGCGCAGCCGCTCCGGAACCAGGTCCACACCGAACACCCGTCCGGCACCCCGGAGCCGGGCGACGCGGCAGGCCATGTCGCCGATGGGGCCGAGGCCGAGCACGGCGACGCTGCCGCCCTGCGGGACGTCGGCGTAGGCGACGGCCTGCCAGGCGGTGGGCAGCACGTCGGAGAGGTAGACGAAGCGGTCGTCGGGCGGGCCCTCCGGGACCTTGATCGGGCCGAACTGCGCCTGCGGGACCCGCAGATACTCGGCCTGGGCCCCCGGCACCGCTCCGTACAGGCGGGTGTAGCCGAACAGGGCGGCACCCATGCCCTCGCCGCTGACCTGGGTGGTCTCGCACTGGGTGGGCAGGCCGGTGAGGCACATCCAGCAGTTGCCGCAGGCGATCTGGAACGGCACCACGACCCGGTCCCCGGCCTGGAGGTCCGGTACACCGGCGCCGACCTCCTCGACGATGCCCATGGGCTCATGGCCGAGGATGTCGCCCGGTGTCATGAACGGCGTGAGCACTTCGTACAGATGCAGGTCGGATCCGCACAACCCGCTGGAGGTGATGCGGATGATCGCGTCCGTCGGCTCCTGGATCGTCGGATCGGGCACGTTCTCCACCCGCACGTCCCGCTTGCCCTGCCAGGTCACTGCCCTCATCGCCTCGCGCTCCCTCCGTCGGCGTGCGCGTCGGTCGTTTCGGCTCGGTCGTTTCGGCTCGGCCATTTCGGAGAGGCCCGGGTACCCGGGTGGCCCGTGGCGAACCTTGAGCCGATCGACGGACGCGACGGGGACACCGTCCCGCCAGAAACGATCGAATGTGGCCATCGATGCTCAGATAAGCGCACAATCATGACAAACGAATGACTTGAGGCGCGGTGGCGACGGTGGGCATGGGACGAGAAGCGCGCGGACGGCGGGCCGCTACGACGGCGGCGCTGCTGGCCGCGACGGTGACGGCGGCCCTGGCGGCGGGCTGTACGAGCGGGGGCGGGCCGCCCGACGACGGCCGGGGATCGGCCACCGCCTCGGAGCGCGGCGCCTCACCCGGGGCGACCGACGGCTCGGTACTCGCCGTCAAGATCGACAACGCCGGTACGGCCCGGCCGCCCACGGGCGTCGATGCCGCGGACGTGGTGTACGTGGAGCAGGTCGAGGGCGGGCTGAGCCGTCTGATGGCGGTGTACGCCACGAAGCTGCCGCAGGCGGTCGGTCCGGTGCGCAGCGCCCGTGAGTCGGATCTGGAGCTGCTGCGCCAGTTCGACCGGCCCACGCTCGCCTTCTCCGGCGCCCAGACGAAGCTCCTGCCGCTGATCGACAAGGCGCCGCTGCGGGCGGCGACGCCGGGCAGCGCCTCCGACGCCTTCTTCCGCGACCCGGACCGGTCCGCCCCGCACAACCTCTATGTGCGGCCCGAGCGGATCGTGCCGGAAGCCCCGGGCCGGGACGCCCTGACCACCGGCTTCCGCTACGGCTCCGCCCCGGCGGGCGGCACGGCGACGCCCTCGCAGACGGTGCGCTATCCGGCGGCCCGCTTCACCTTCACCTGGTCGGACTCCCGGGACCACTGGCTGATCGGCATGGACGGCACACCGGCCGCGACGGCCGACGGCAAGCGCATGGCGGCGGCGACGGTCGTCGTGCAGTACGTGAAGGTGCGCGAGTCCGCCTTCCGGGACTTCCTCGGCAACAACACGCCGTACACCGAGACGGTGGGCTCGGGGAAGGCGAAGGTGCTGCGCGACGGGCGGGCCTACGACGTGAACTGGGAGCGCGAGGACGCCACGGACGGCACGGCGTTCACCACCCGTGACGGCACACCCGTGAACTTCGCGAAGGGCCAGGTGTGGGTGGTGTACGCCAAGGCGCCCTGACCGGATCGCGCGGGCCGGGCCCGCCGCGTCGGTCAGCGGGGCGCCACCAGGGACTCCCCCGGGTTGCGCAGGCCTTCGGCCGCGTCCGACACACGCCGGATGAGGTCGAAGAACACCGTCTGCTCCTCGGCGGTCAGCGGCGCGAGGAAGATCTGGTTCATCCGGGCGGTGCGCACGGTCAGCTTGCGGTGGGTGCGCACGCCCTCTTCCGTGAGCCGGAGCAGGAAGCGGCGGCCGTCCTGCGGGTCACGGACCTTGTCGAGCAGCCCGCGCCGGATGAGCCGGCTGATCACCTCGGCGATGGTGGAGCGGTCGAGCCCCACCCGCTCCCCCGCCGTGCGCTGATCCAGGCCGGGCTCGGCGACGAGCGTGTTGAGGACCGCGTACTGGGGCGAGGTGATCTCCTCGGAGACCATCGTGTTCCACAGCAGGTAGTGCGCCTGCTGGAGCCGCCGGGCCAGGTGCCCGGGGTGGGTGGTGAGGTCGGCCGCCGCCATGTGCACCCCTCCGTAGTTTTCGTTGGTGCACTGAACAATACCGACCCGTTCCCCGGCTGTCTGCCGGCCGCACCAGGGATCAGAGACGCATTCTCCGAGGTCTTGACGCCCTGCTGTGGCGATGGCAGCGTGAAAGGAGCTTCACGGAAATACTCAGTGCGCTGACTAATCGAGGTCGGGGTGCTCGGAAGAGATGGGGCTTCTCGGATGGACAAGGTGGTCGCCACAGCCCTGGAGGCGGTGGCCGACGTGCCCGACGGCGCGTCGCTCGCGGTGGGCGGATTCGGGCTGAGCGGTGTGCCGAACGTGCTGATCCAGGCGCTGTACGAGCGCGGGGTGGCCGGGGTGTCGGTGGTCTCCAACAACTGCGGGGCGATGGAGTCGGGCCTCGCGGTCCTGCTCGCCGCCGGCCGGATCGCCCGGGTGACGGGCTCCTACATCGGCGCGAACAAGGAGTTCGCCCGGCAGTACCTGGCCGGGGAGCTGGAGGTCGAGCTGATCCCGCAGGGCACCCTGGCCGAGCGGCTGCGGGCCGGCGGCGCCGGAATCCCCGCCTTCTACACCCCGGCCGGGGTGGGCACCCAGGTCGCCGACGGCGGCCTGCCCTGGCGCTACGACGGTGAGGGCGGGGTCGCGCTGGCCTCACCGCCGAAGGAGGTCCGGGAGTTCGACGGCGAGGAGTTCGTGCTGGAGCGCGGCATCCGTACCGACTTCGCTCTGGTCCGGGCCGCGAAGGGCGACCGGCACGGGAACCTGGTCTTCAACAAGTCCTCCCGCAACTTCAACCCGCTGGCCGCGATGGCCGGGCGGGTGACGATCGCCGAGGTGGAGGAGCTGGTGGAGCCCGGCGAGATCGATCCGGACGCGGTGCATCTGCCCGGCATCTTCGTGCAGCGGGTACTCGCGCTCACCCCGGAGCAGGCGGCGGACAAGAAGATCGAGCGGCGGACGGTGAGCAGCTGATGGCCTGGACGCGTGAACAGATGGCCGCGCGGGCCGCGCGCGAGCTGCGGGACGGCCAGTACGTCAATCTCGGCATCGGCCTGCCCACGCTCATCCCCAACTACCTGCCCGAGGGCGTCGAAGTCGTCCTCGAATCGGAGAACGGCATCCTGGGCACCGGCCCTTACCCCACCGAGGACACCGTCGACCCGGACCTGATCAACGCCGGCAAGGAGACCGTGACGGTCCTGCCGGGCGCGTCCTTCTTCGACTCGGCGCTGTCCTTCTCGATGATCCGGGGCGGGCACATCGACGTCGCGGTGCTGGGCGCCATGCAGGTGTCCGAGCGGGGCGACCTGGCCAACTGGGCGATCCCCGGCAAGCTGATCACCGGCATCGGCGGGGCGATGGACCTGGTGCACGGCGCCCGTACGGTCGTCGTCGTCATGACCCACACCGCCAAGGACGGCTCCCCCAAGATCCTCACCGAGTGCGCCCTGCCGCTGACCGGCAAGGGGTGTGTGAACCGGATCATCACCGACCTCGGCGTCCTCGACGTCACCGACGACGGGCTCATCCTGGTCGAGACCGCGCCGGGCGTGAGCGCCCAGGAGATCGTCACCAGGACCGACGCCGAACTGACCGTGCCGGAGGGACTGAAGTGAAGGACGTCTACATCGTCGACGCGGTCCGCACCCCGATCGGCCGCTACAACGGCGGGCTGGCCTCGGTCCGCCCGGACGACCTGGGCGCGCACGCGATCCGCGAACTGCTCGCCCGCACGCCGGAGTTGGATCCTGCGCGCGTCGAGGACGTGTACTTCGGCAACGCCAACGGTGCCGGTGAGGAGAACCGCAACGTCGGCCGCATGGCGGCCCTTTTGGCGGGCCTGCCCACCTCGGTGCCGGGTGTGACCGTCAACCGGCTGTGCGCGTCCGGGCTGGAGGCGGTCATCCAGGCGGCCCGCGCGATCGCGGTCGGGGACGCCTCGATCGCCGTGGCCGGTGGCGTCGAGTCGATGACCCGGGCGCCCTATGTGCTGCCCAAGTCCGACAGGCCCTTCCCGGCCGGGCACACCGAGCTGTACTCCACGACTCTGGGCTGGCGGATGGTCAACCCGAGGATGGAGCCGCAGTGGACGATTCCGCTGGGCGAGTCGGCCGAACTCATCGCCGACAAGCACAAGATCAGCCGCGAGCAGCAGGACGAGTACGCGCTCGGCAGCCATGAGAAGGCCGCGCGGGCGCGGGAACAGGGTCTGTTCGAGGCGGAGTCGGTGCCGGTGGCGGTGCCGCAGCGCAAGGGCGATCCGGTGGTCTTTGACGCCGACGAGTGTGTGCGTACGGATGCCTCCCTGGCGTCGATGGCCAAGCTGAAGCCGTCGTTCCGTGAGGAGGGCGGCACGGTGACGGCGGGTAACGCGTCACCGCTCAACGACGGTGCGGCTGCCCTTCTTCTGGTCGACGAGGAAGGTCTGAGGGCCACGGGGCGCGAGCCGCTGGCCCGGGTGTCCGCGAGCGGCGTCAACGCCCTCGACCCGGACTACTTCGGACTCGCTCCGGTCGAGGCCGTCAACCGGGCTCTGGCCAAGGCGGGTAAGGGGTTTGACGACCTGTCCGTGCTGGAGCTGAACGAGGCGTTCGCGGCGCAGGTGCTGGGGTGTGTGGCCGAGTGGCCCGAGTTCGACCCGGCGATTCTCAATCCGCAGGGTGGGGCGATCGCTCTGGGGCATCCGCTGGGTGCGTCCGGGGCTCGGCTCGCCGGGACGGTTGCGCATCAGCTTGCCCGGCGGGGCAGTGGCGTCGGTGTTGCCACGCTCTGCATCGGGGTGGGTCAAGGCCTTGCGCTCGTTCTGGAACGTTAGGCGTTCGGCTGCGGGCCGTCCGTGGCCGGTCGCGCAGTTCCCCGCGCCCCTTTAGGGCGAGAACCTCACGAACCTTTTCAGGGAACCCCATGACTCTCACTCAGCACGACATCGATCAGGAGATCGCGGCCGAGCACGCCGCGTACGAGAAGCGGCTCGCCGACGGCGGGCCCGTCGAGAACCAGCCGCGCCGCGATTACGCGCCGTACCGCTCCTCGGTACTGCGGCACCCCAAACGGCCGCCGGTCACCATCGACGTCAGCAAGGACCCGGAGCTGGTGGAGCTGTCCTCCCCGGCGTTCGGGGAGCGGGACATCACCGAGATCGACAGTGACCTCACGCGGCAGCACGACGGTGAGCCGATCGGTGAGCGCATCACCGTCTCGGGCCGGCTGCTGGACCGCGACGGCCGCCCGGTGCGCGGCCAGCTCGTGGAGATCTGGCAGGCCAACTCGGCGGGGCGTTACGCCCATCAGCGTGAGCAGCACGACGCCCCGCTGGACCCGAACTTCACCGGCGTGGGCCGCACGCTCACCGACGCCGAGGGGCACTACCGCTTCACCACGGTCCAGCCGGGCCCGTACCCGTGGCGCCAGCACGTCAACGCCTGGCGGCCGGCCCACATCCACTTCTCGCTCTTCGGCTCGGCGTTCACCCAGCGGCTCGTGACGCAGATGTACTTCCCGAGCGACCCGCTGTTCCCCTACGACCCGATCATCCAGTCGGTGACGGACGACGCGGCCCGGCAGCGGCTGGTCGCCACCTACGACCACAGCCTGTCGGTGCCGGAGTTCTCGATGGGCTACCACTGGGACATCGTGCTCGACGGGCCGCAGGCCACCTGGATAGAGGAAGGGCGCTGACCTGCCATGACGAAGATCGACGCGAGCCGCCCGGAGAGCGTGCTGCCCACCCCCTCGCACACCGTCGGCCCGTTCTACGGCCACGCCCTGCCGTTCCGCGGCGGTGAGGACATCGCACCCGCCGGGCATCCGGACACGGTCACCGTGCACGGGTACGTCACCGACGGCGAGGGCAACCCGCTGCCGGACGCCCTGATCGAGTTGTGGGGGCCGGACCCGGACGGCAACCTGGCGACGGCCGACGGTTCGATGCGGCGCGACCCGGCGTCGGGGGGCTTCCTGGGGCGCAACGGCGTGGAGTTCACCGGGTGGGGTCGCATCCAGACCGACGCGAACGGCCACTGGTACGCGCGCACCCTGCGACCCGGCGCACGCGGGCGGAACGCCCCGTACCTCAGCGTGTGCGTCTTCGCGCGCGGGCTGCTGGTGCACCTGTACACCCGGATCTATCTGCCGGGCGATACGGCGGCGCTGGCCGCCGACCCGCTGCTGTCCGGGCTGGAGGACGGGCGCCGCGACACGCTGATCGCCGTGGCGGAGGCGCGCGGCACGTACCGTTTCGACATCCGCCTTCAGGGCGAAGGCGAGACGGTCTTCCTGGAGTTCCAGTGACAACTGCGCACGGCGACACCGGCCTGCTCGCCCCCGGGTGGGCCGACTCGGCGGCCGCGTCCGCGACGAGCGACCACGCGTATCTGCGGGCGCTGCTCGACGCGGAGGCCGCGCTGACCCGGGCCCAGGCCGCGCTGGGGCTCGCCCCCGCCGAGGCGGCGACGGCGGTGACCGAGGCGGCAGGCTCCGGTGCCTTCGACGTCCGGTCCCTCGCCGAGCGGGCCCGCGCGGGTGGCAACCCGGTCATCCCGCTGGTCGCCGAGCTGACGAAGGCCGTCGGCGAGGAGTACGGCCCCTACGTCCACCGGGGCGCGACCAGCCAGGACATCATGGACACGGCGACGATGCTGGTCGCCGCGCGCACCCTGGACCTGGTCCTCGCCGGCCTCGGACGCACCGAGCAGTCCCTCGCCCGGCTGGCCGCCGAACACCGTGACACCGCGATGCCGGGGCGGACGCTCACCCAGCACGCCGTACCGACGACCTTCGGGCTGAAGGCGGCCGGATGGCGGGCGCTGGTCCTGGACGCACGTGACCGGACGACGGCCGTACGGGACTCACTGCCCGCTCAACTCGGCGGCGCGGCGGGCACATTGGCTGCCTTCGGGGCGTACGGCGCGAGCGATCCGACCGGACTGCCGACGGCGTACGCCCGTGAACTCGGCCTCAGGGCACCCGATCTGCCCTGGCACACCCTGCGGACACCCGTCGCCGATCTCGCCGGGTGCCTCGCCTTCACGGCGGGCGCGCTCGGCAAACTCGCCGTGGACGTCCTCACCCTGTCGCGCACCGAGATCGCCGAGGTCGCGGAGGGCAACGGCGGGGGCTCGTCCGCCATGCCCCACAAGTCCAACCCCGTACGGTCCACCCTGATCGCCGCCGCCGCGCGACGGGCACCGCAGCTCGCGGCCACGCTGTACGGCTCGCTGGCGGCGGAGGACGAGCGGCCTGCCGGGTCCTGGCACGCCGAGTGGGAACCGCTGCGGGACCTGCTGCGGCTGACCGGCGGGGCCGCCCGGGACGCCGTGGAGCTGGCCGAGGGACTGCGGGTCAGGCCCGAGGTCATGCGTGAACACCTGGACCTGACCGGCGGGTTGATCGTCTCCGAGCGGCTCTCCGCCGAACTGGCCCCGGTGCTGGGCCGCGCCCGTGCCAAGGAACTCCTCGCCCGACTGGCCGCCGAGGGACGCCCGCTCGCCGAGGCACCGGAGCTGGCGGACGTCGACCTCGACCCCACCCACTACACCGGCTCCGCCGGAGCCCTCACCGACCGCGCTCTGGAGCGACGTTGACACTCCTGAACCACCGCACCGAAGGGCCCGCCTCCGCTCCCCCGCTGCTGCTCGGCCCCTCCCTCGGCACGTCGTACGCCCTCTGGGACAAGGTCGCGCCCGAACTGTCGATCACCCACCGGGTGGTCCGTTGGGATCTGCCGGGGCACGGCGGTTCGGCGGCCGGGCTCATCGAGGCCGGCGCGACGGTCGGTGACCTCGCCGACCTGGTGCTGGCGCTCGCCGACTCCCTCGGCGTCGAACGGTTCGCGTACGCGGGTGTGTCGCTGGGCGGGGCCGTGGGGCTGCATCTCGCGGTGCACCGTCCGGAGCGGCTGTCGTCGCTGGCCGTGATCTGCTCCTCGGCGCACTTCAACGGGGCCAAGCCGTGGGAGGAGCGGGCCGCGCTGGTGCGGCGGGAGGGCCTGGCCGGGCTGGCGGAGGGCGCGGACGCGCGCTGGTTCACGCCCGGGTTCACCGTGCCGGAGCTGGTACGGGACCACCGGGACGCCGACCCGGACGCGTACGCCGCCTGCTGTGACGCGCTCGCCGCGTTCGATCTGCGCGACCGGCTGTCCGAAATCGCCGTACCGACGCTGCTGGTGGCCGGCCGCGAGGATCCGGCGACGCCGCCCGCGCATCTACGGGAGATCGCCGACGCGGTGCCGGACTCGACACTCGTCGAACTCCCGGGCGCCTCGCATCTGGCGCCCGCGCAGTGCCCGGAAGCGGTACTGACCGCGCTGCGGGCCCACTTCGGCGGGCCCGCCGGACGCGGGATGGAGGTGCGGCGGGAGGTGCTCGGCGACACCCACGTCGACCGGGCCCAGTCCAAGCAGACGCCCTTCACCGCGCGCTTCCAGGACTTCATCTCGCGCTACGCCTGGGGCGAGATCTGGACCGACCCGACGCTGTCGCGCCGCGAGCGCAGCATGATCACCCTCACCGCGCTGGTCGCGCACGGCCACTACGACGAACTGGCCATGCACGTCCGGGCCACCCGCCGGGGCGGGCTCACACCCGAGGAGATCGGCGCGGTACTGCTGCAGACGGCCGTGTACTGCGGGGTGCCCGCGGCGAACTCGGCGTTCGCGACGGCCCAGCGGGTGCTGGCGGAGGAGGACGGCACGGCAGGCTGACCCCGCCGGTCGTGGTCCGGGCTATGCCGGTCCTAGGCCGGCCGCGAGCACGGCCCGTGCCCGCTCCGCGAGGCCGTCCGCGCCGCAGGAGACCGCCAGGTCAAGGCCGCGTTCGAGGTCGCTCACCGAGCGGGCCATGATGCCGTACTCGATACGGGCCGCCGCATGCTCGTACTGGCAGGGCGACGCCTCCAGGTAGGTGATCGCCTGGGTGGCGAGCCGGACCGCGCGCTGCCCGGTCTCCAGGGCGGCGGCGCAGCGCAGGGCCTCGCCGATGGCGGTGTCCGTGCCGAAGCGCTCGGCCTGCCGCCGGACGTCGACGGCGAGCCGGGCGGCACGGGCCGGGTCCTCGGTGCTGAGGGCCCGGGCGAGGTCGGCCGCCCAGGGGACGAGCACGGGGTTGTGGTGGCCGCGTGCCGCCGCGGCCTTCTCTGCGGCCTCCAGTTCGTTGATGCCGTCTTTGGTACGGCCGACGGCCAGCAGCAGCCGCCCGCGCACCGAGCGCGGGTCCGGCAGGACGATGGTGGAGGGGTAGGGCGGGGCGAAGCCGTAGCGTTCGGCGACCTCCCAGGCCTCCTGGACATGGCCGCGGGCGAGCAGCGTGTCGACGAGGTTGCAGGTCGCGGACCAGTACAGCGGCAGGCCGCGTCCGACGCGCTCGGCGAGGCGCAGCGACTCGCGCAGGGACGCCTCCGCCTCCTTCAGCCGGCCGCGCCTGCGGTGGCCGAGCCCGACGTAGGCGTGGGCGAGCGCGAGGTGGCCGCCGCTCCAGCCGGCCGTCTCGTAGGCGCGCAGGGCCTCGTTGTAGAGGGTCTCGGCGCGGTCGAGGCGGTCGGTGAAGGCGTACGCGTTGGCCAGCATCAGCAGCAGCTCGATGCCCCACTCGGTGTCGGTCCAGCCGAGCCCGGGGGCCAGACGGCCGTTGACGAGGGCGCGGTCGCACAGCTCGGCGACCTCTTCGGCGTTCTCGCCGTGCATGAGGGCGTCGAAGCCGCGCAGCATGAGCAGCGCGCGCTCGGAGTTGTCCCGGCCGGTGCAGGTGGCGGCGAGGTCGGCGAGCCGCCGGGAGCGGTCCGGCGAGGTGGCCTCGCCCGCGTGTATGCCCTCCCACATGAAGTGCACGGCCTGGAGCCGCATCCGGGCGGGTCCGGGCCTCAGCCGGGCGGCCTCCGCCTCGACCGTGCGGACCGCCTCCTCCAGCTGGTCGTTGTGGAGCAGCGCCTGGGAGAGCCGGAAGACGGCGTCCACGCGCTGGTCCCCGCCGAGGCCGGGCATGGCGAGCGCGGTCCGCAGATGGCCGATGGTGCGGGCGGGCGCGGTCAGGAAGGTGGCCTCGGCCAGTTCGTACAGCACATGCGGGTGCGATTCGGGCCGGGGCGGTTCCTTCAGGGCGCGCTCCAGGCAGCGGCGGGCGGCGTCGGGCGCGCCGACGGCGAGGTGCTCGCGGGCGGCCTCGCGCAGTTGCCCGACGAGTTCCTCGTCGTCGTCCGGGTGGACTTCGAGGAGGTGGCGGGCGGCAGCGGCGGCGCCGCGCCCCTCGTCGGTGACGATCCTGGCGGCTATGCCGTGCATGGCGGTGCACAGGGCGTCCGGTATGGAGTTGTAGACGTCGGTGGCGATCAGCGGGTGGACGAACTCCAGGGCGCCGTCGGCGCCGCGGCCGGTCGCGGGGTCGGGGGTGGTGAGGATGCGGGCGGTGCGCAGCAGTTCGGCGCAGCGGCGGGCGTCGTCGGGCCGCAGGGTGGCGAGCTTGGCGACCAGGTCGGTGGAGATGCCGGTGCCGAGGATGGCGGCGGCCCAGGCGAACCGCGTGGCGTCGATGCCGAGTTCCTCCAGGCGGGCGACGAGGCCGCCGCCGCGGGCCGAGCGGTTCAGTTCGCGCAGTTCCCCGGCCCGGGCCTCGACGGGTTCGAGTTCGCTGTCCTGGACCTTGGCGAGGAGTTCGACGGTCTCGTAGGGGTTGCCCGCGGTGACGGCCCAGACCTCGCGGCAGAACGCGGCGTCCGCGTGCGGGCCGAGGGTGGCGCGGGTGAGTCCCGCCGTCGCGTCCGGGGTGAGGGCGCTCAGCGTCGTGACGGGGCCGTCCGCGGCGGCGGCGACGGTGTCGAGGTGGCGGGCGCTGGTGCCGGAGACCTCGCCGGGGCGGCGGGTGACGACGACCAGCACGGACATCTCGTCGAGGCGCTCGGCGAGTTCGGCGAGCCAGTGCAGGGTCTCCTGGTCGGCCCAGTGGGCGTCGTCGATGAGCAGGACCAGCGGCCAGTCCCGGCGGGCGAGCCGGCGCACGGCGGCGACCAGTCCGTCGCACACGCCCTGCGGGTCGGCCTGCCGGTCGCCGGGCTCCGCGATGCCGAGGGCGGGGCCGGCGATGTCGTACCAGTCGCCGAGGTATTCGCGGGCCTCCTCCGGGAGCATCGACACGAGGGCCGGCTGCAGCAACTGCCGTACCACGTTGAAGGGGACGGACCTGAGGGTCTCGCCGCCGCGTGCCGACCAGACCGTGCAGCCGCGGGCCTCGGCGATGCGGCGGGTTTCGGCCAGCAGCGTGGTCTTGCCGAGTCCGGCCTCGCCCCGGAAGACCAGCAGTCCGCCGGACGAGGAGCGGTCCGCGCACAGGTTGTCGACCGCCCGCGCGACGGCGGCGACTTCCTCGTCGCGCTCCCAAAGGGAAGCCGAGGCGGCGGCCGTGGGCCGTACCTCCGTCATCCCGCTACCTCCCCAAGTCGCCCGAACGACGTACAGACGTCGAGCGTAGCCGTCCGATTGCCTGAGCGGTGGGCGGTCCGGGCACCTGTTGCCGTGACGGGTGAAACCGACGGCGACCGTACGACGCATCCGGCCCGTCACCAGCCGCCTTGTGGTCAACAAGGCACAACGGTACGGGAGGTGACGGCCATTCACCAGGGACTGGACGCACGGCGCGGCCGACGGGCGCTGATCGCGGGGTCGGTGGGCAATCTCATCGAGTGGTACGAGTTCGGCGTCTACGGCTACTTCGCGACGATCATCGCGGCGCGGTTCTTCACGCCGGAGGGCGGCAGCGAGATCGAGGCTCTCGTGAAGACGTACGCCTCGTTCGCGCTCGCGTTCTTCTTCCGACCGGTCGGGGCGGCGCTTTTCGGCCGTCTCGGGGACCGCGTGGGCCGTCGGCCGGTGCTGGTCCTGGTGATCACTTTGATGACGGTGGCGACGACGCTGATCGGCGTGCTGCCGACCTACGCGCAGGCGGGTGCGCTGGCGCCCTGGCTGCTGACCTTCCTGCGGGTGCTCCAAGGGTTGTCGGCCGGTGGGGAGTTCGGCGGGGCGGTGTCGGTGATGACGGAGTTCGCTCCGCGGGGCCGGCGGGGGCTGTACGGGTCGTTGCAGTCGTTCACGGTGGCACTGGGGCTGCTGGGCGGTGCGGGCGCGGCGGCGCTGCTGGCCACCGTGCTGACCGAGGAGCAGCTCGGGGCGTGGGGCTGGCGGCTGCCGTTCCTGCTGACCCTGCCGCTGGGGCTGGGGGCGTTGTGGCTGAGGCTGCGGCTGGACGAGACACCGGAGTTCGTGGCGGAGCGGTCGCTGGAGAGACCTCCCCCGCGCGAGGTCGCGAGGGCGATCGCGCTGGGCGCGGGGCGGATCATGGGCTGGGCCGCGGCCGGTTACACGTTCCTCGTCGTGCTGCCGTCGTATCTGCAGAGTTCGCTGGGTGCGACCTTCCAGGAGGCGCTGGTCGCCACCGTGCTGGCCAATGTGGGCTTCGCGGTGACGATCGTGCCGGCGGGGCTGCTCAGTGACCTGCTCGGCCGGCGGGCGGTGATGCTGACGGGCGCGGTGCTGGTCGTGGTCCTGTCGGTGCCGCTGCTCAACCTTCTCCAGGAGCCCGGCGTTTCGAACTCCGTGAAGGGTGCGGCGGTGTGCGGCGCGGGTGCGGTGGTGGGGCTGTTGGCGGGCCCGGGACCGGCGATGCTGTCGGAGATGTTCCCGGCGCGGGTGCGCTACACGGGCCTGGGGCTCGCCTACGCGCTGTCCAATGCGGTGTTCTCGGGGTGCGCCGGGCTGATCATCACGGAGACGATCGAGCGGACGGGGAGCGTGGACATCCCCGCGTACTACGCGGCGGCGGCGTGCGCGGTGAGCGTACCGGCCCTGCTCACGCTGCCCGCGCGGCGGGTGCGCGGGGCGAAAGCGGTGGCGGAGAGGACGGGTTGAGGCGATGCGGGTGATCGGGCTGATGTCCGGGACGTCGTACGACGCGATCGACGCGGCGGCGGCCGAGCTGGAGCTCGTCGGCGACAGCCTGGTGCTGAAGCCGCTCGGCATGGTGAGCGAGGCGTACGACGGCGAACTGCGCGATGCCCTGTCGGCCGCGCTGCCGCCGGGGACCACCACCCTGGGCGAGGTGTGCCGGCTGGACACCCGGATCGGTCAGGCCTTCGCGGCGGCGGCGCTGCGGGCCGACCGGGAACTGTGCGTGGGACGAGCGGAGTTGGTGGCCTCGCACGGGCAGACCGTGTACCACTGGGTCGCCGAGGGCGAGGTCCACGGCACGCTCCAGCTGGGGCAGCCGGCCTGGATCGCCGAGGCGACCGGGCTGCCGGTCGTCGCCGACTTCCGGCCTCGTGACATCGCCGCGGGCGGGCAGGGCGCGCCGCTGGTCAGCCTGGTCGACCTGCTGTGGCTGCGCGGCCGTCCGGGCCGGCCCGTCGCACTGAACGTCGGCGGCATTGCCAACCTCACCGCCCTCGACGGGACCGCCTTCGACACCGGGGCGGGCTGCGCGCTGATCGACGCGGCGGCGCGGGGGTTCAGCGGCGGGGCCCTGGCCTACGACACGGACGGGGCCCTGGCCGCCCGGGGCCGGGTGCACGGGCCGCTGCTGGAACGGCTGCTCCAGGAGCCGTACTACGCGCTGCCCGCGCCCAAGACGACGGGCAAGGAGCTGTTCCACCTGGGGCATCTGCGGGACGCACTGGCCGGGTTCGGGACGCTGCCCGCCGAGGACGTCGTCGCGACCCTGACGATGCTCACGGCCCGGACCGTTGCGGACGCCGTGCGGTCGGTGGACGCGACGGAGGTGATCGCCTCCGGCGGCGGGACGCGCAACCCGGTGCTGATGAGGATGCTCGGGGAGCTGCTGCCCGGGGTTGCGGTGCGCGCCTCGGACGAACTGGGGCTGCCGTCCGGGGCGAAGGAGACCTACGCCTTCGCCGTCCTGGGCTTCCTGACCCTGCACGGCCTGCCCGGCACGTCCCCCGCGAGCACGGGTGCCCGGCATCCGAGCGTGCTGGGTTCGGTGACCCCGGGCCGGGACGGACTGCGACTCCCACCGCCCGCGCACCTGCGGCCGACCCGGTTGATCCTGGAATGACCGATCCTGGTCGACTCCTCTCATGCCTCTTTCACCGACGCCTCATACGGTGGGGGCATGACGCAGGAGACTCCTTCCGGGTGGTACCCCGACCCCGGCCAGAAAAGTGACGGGCCCGCCACCGAACGCTGGTGGGACGGCAAGGCCTGGACGGCCGACATCCGCCCGACCCAGCCGCCGACGCCTCCGGCGGCTGAGGGGGGTTCGGCTGCGACGAACTCGGGTGCTGCGGGCACCCCGGGCTCTGTTGGAGACTCGGGCGCGACTGACGGCCCGGCTCCCGCCGCGAGGAATCCGGCCGCCGCGGAGGCCTCTGCGCCTGCGAGGGACTCGGACAGCGGGAACAGTTCGGCCACTGCGGGCGATAACACCCCTGCGGCGGGCTCGGGCGCCGCAGGTGGTCACGCCCCTGCGGCGGGCTCGGGCGCCGCGGGCGGTCACGCCCCTGCCGCGGGCTCCGACGCTGCGGTGAATGCGGCCTCTGCCGAAGGCTCGGGCGCCGTCGGCGATTCTGCTCCTGCGGCAGGCTCAGGCGCCGCCGGCGATTCTGCTCCTGCGGCAGACTTGGGCACCGCGGGTGATTCGGCCCCGGCGGGGGATCCACCTGCTGCCGCACATCCGGACGCTGCCGGGCATGGCAGCGCCGCCGGGCAACCGGGACCTCCCGGATACCCGAGCACCACCGGACATCCGAGCGCCCCTGGCCACCCAGGCACCCCCGGGCACCCGGGCGCCACCGCATACCCAGGCACCCCCGGATACCCAGGCACGCCGGAACAACCCCCAGGGCCTGCCCAATACCCCAACGCCCCCGGATACCCCCACACCCCCGGATACCCGGCCGCCGGCGCCTACCCCGGCTACCCCGCCGCTCCCCCGGCCGCCCGGGGAAGCCGGCTGCGGGTCGGGATTGCCGTCGGGGCGGCTGTCGTTGTGCTCGCGAGCATCGGGGTCGGGGTGTACGCGCTGACCGACAACGGGGGCTCGGGCGGAGGTTCGGCCACCTCGCAGGGCCCGGGCGGGCCGGGAGCGCCCGGCGGCAATGGCGGGCCGTTCGGCGGACCGGGTGGCTCGGGGGGATCCGGCGACGATGGTGGCTCCGGAGATTCCGGCGGCTCCGGTGGGCAGAGTCCGTCCCCCGAGCAGTCCGAGCCGCCGAAGATCAGGAGCGGGTCGGTGACCGACGCGGTCAGCGGGATCAGCATGCCGATCCCGAAGGGCTGGTACGGCCAGGAGATCACGGTCGGCGCGCAGGTCACGTCCGACGACTCCTACAAGTGCCCCGGCGACACCTCCTCGACCTGCACGAAGGGCGGAGCCTACTCCGCTCCGGCCCTGGCCCTCGGCACCAAGGGCAGCACCCCCGAGGAGATCGCCAAGGCGGACATCTCGGCCAACGCGGAGGAGTCGTACGGCGGCAAGTCCTACGGCGGGATCACCTCCCACGACGTACTGGCGGCCAAGGCGGTGACCGTGGCCGGGCAGAAGGGCTACCTGGTCCGCTGGAAGGCCGTCACCAGCAAGGGCGCCGACGGCATCGTGGAGTCCCTCGCGTTCCCCTCCCCGGCGAACGCGAAGCAGATGGTCGTCGTCCGGTTCGGCGTGGACGCCGACCAGAAGGAGTCCGTCCTCGACGACATCGCCAAGGGCATCAAGGTGTCGACGGGCAGCGGCAACGGCCAGGACGTCTGACACAGAGCACAAGAACCGGTCGGCCGGGTGGGGCGCCCCCGCCGCTCACAGGGGAACCCCACCCGGCCGGGGGGTGCGCGCCGCCCCCGTCCCCACGGGTCGGCGCGGTCGGGTCACCGTCCTGTCATCCGACGGACGGCGGCCCGGGTCTCATCTCAGGCCCAGCGCCGGCAGCACGGCGGCCTCCACGAACCGGACCAGATAGTCCGGGTCGGCCCACTCGCCCTCCAGGACGGGCCGCACCCGCAGGACGCCGAACATCTGCGCAGGGATGTACTCCAGCGCCGGGTGATCGGCGGGCACCTCTCCCCTCTCGACGCCGCGCCGGATGATCTCCTTCAGCGCGGCGATCTCCGGTTCGATCAGGGCCTCGCGCAACGCCCGCTGCAACTCCGGGTCCTGAGGGGCCGCGTGGGCGAGCGCCTGGAGGAGCTGGGTGTCCCGGCCGGACAACTCCCCCGCCGCCCGGGCGGCCTCACGCAGATCGTCCGCGAGCGAGCCGGTGTCGATGCAGTGCGTCCGCCGGTGTGAGCGCAGCGCCGCCGCCACGAACTGGGGCTTGGTCTTCCACTGCCGGTAGAGCGTGGACTTGCTGCAGCGGGTGCTGGCGGCGATCCCCTCCATGGTGACGGAGTCGTAGCCGCACTCGCGGAGCTGTTCCAGCACGGCGTCGAAGAACTCCTGCTCACGCTCCGGCGTGATCTTGGAGCGGCGTGTGGCACCGACCGGCTCGGGTCGGTCGTCCGCAGCCTGCGGCGTCATGACCGTGCTCCTGGCTTCCCTCGGGCGGCCGAGACATTCCGGCCGGCAGTGTGTTCTACGTCTATCGATACGCCAGTGTACCGGAACGCGAGCGTATCGGTACACTGGCGTATCGGTACGCACTCGTACCGATAACAGCACCACCGTCACCGAAGGGGCCGGGGGATGAATGCCCGCACCGAGCCTGCGCCGGCGGGGTCCGACGCGACAGCGCGACCGCCGCACGTCATAGCCCGACCGCCGCTCGTCCGGGAGCTCCTGCTCGTCGCGGGGCTCTTCCTCGTCTACAAGCTCGGCCGGCAGCTGGCCACGGGCCACACCGGCGAGGCCTTCCACAACGCGCACCGCGTGTGGGACTTCGAGCGGGCGGTCCATCTGCCCGGCGAAGGGGCGGTGCAGTCCCTGCTGCTGCACGGCGACGCTCTGGTGCGTGTCGCGAACACCTACTACGCGACCGTCCACTTCCCGGCCACGGTCGCCTTCCTGGTCTGGCTCTATCTGCGCCGCCCGGCCCACTACGTCTGGGCCCGCCGGGTCCTGGCCGCCGTCACCGCCGCCGCGCTGGCACTGCACCTGCTCTTCCCGCTCGCCCCGCCCCGGATGCTGGCCGCGACCGGCCTGGTGGACACGGCCCGCGTGTACGGGCCGTCGGTCTACGGCGATCCCGCGACCGACTCCCTCTCGAACCAGTTCGCCGCGATGCCGTCACTGCACTTCGGCTGGGCCCTGATGGTGGCGATCGGCCTGATCGTCGCGACCCGGTCGCGGTGGCGCCTGCTCTGGCTGCTGCATCCGCTGCTGACGCTGCTGGTGATCGTCGGCACCGCGAACCACTACTGGCTGGACGCGATCGTGGCGACGGCCCTGCTCGCTCTCGCGCTCGCCGTGGTCCACGTGCCGCACCGCACGGCGACCACGGCGGGCCGCGCGCAGGGCGGGCTCGTACCCGCCCAGGGCCGAACCGAGGAGCAGGCACTCGCGGGAGCCGGCCGATGAACGCCGTCGTCGTCGCCGTCGCCCTGTCCCTCGTCTCCGCCGTCGCCTACGCGGCAGCGGCCGTCGCCCAGGAGCGGCTCGCCTCCCGCTCCCCCGGCTCGGGCGTGCTGCGGATGCTCGGCAGCGGCGCCTGGTGGTCGTCGGTCGGACTGAACGCGTCGGCCGCGCTGCTGCACGTCGTGGCCCTGAGGTACGGGCCGCTGACCGTGGTCCAGCCGCTCGGCGCGCTCACCCTGGTCGCGGCGGTGCCCATGGGTGCGCGGCTCGCGGGACGGCGGGTGAGCACGGTCGAGTGGAAGGGCACCGCGCTGACACTGCTCGGCCTGGGCGCGGTCCTGGTCACCGCGTCCGGCCCGGCGCCCGAGGAGGTGCTGAGCGTTCCCGAGGCGCTGGCCGTGGCGGGTGCCACCGCCGCCCTCATCGGAATGCTGTCCCGGCCGGGCGCCCGCCCGGGGCTGCGGCACGCGACCGCGTCCGGCATCGCGTCAGGAGTGGCCTCGGCCCTCACCCAGACCGTGACGGTGGCCGCGACGGACCGTTCGGGTCCGCTGCTGAGCGTCCAGGTGGTCGGGGTGGCGCTGCTCGTGGCGGCCTTCGCGGCCGGCGGGCTGCTGCTGTCGCAGGTGGCGTACCGGGGCGGTCTGGGCGCCCCGCTCGCCATGGTGACCCTGTCCAACCCGCTGGCCGCCGCGGTGATCGGGCTGTCGCTGCTGGGCGAACGCCTCCAGGGCGGCCCGGCGGGCGTGCTGCTCGCGCTCGCCGGGGCCGGGCTGGCGTCCTGGGGCGTGGTACTGCTCAGCAGGGCGACGCCCCAGGACCACGACCGTCCGGTGGACGACGACCATCCGGTGGCCGCCGTCCTGGCCCTGGAACCCGGCTCGGCCACGGCCGAACCGGTGTTGGTGCCCCGGCCGCACGATCCGGGGCACCTCTTCCCTGCTACCCGGTGATGATCGCCGGGTCGCTCACACCCGGCCGGCCGTTCTCGACGTGTCCCGCGAACCGCCGCAGGAACGCCGCGTCGCCCTCGACGGTGACGGTCAGGTCGTACCAGCGGCGGCTGCGGTCGAGGTCGACGGTCCGCCGTACCTTCGCGCCCGGGCGGACGGAGACGGTCGTGGGCTTGGCGCCGTAGCGGTCGGAGAGCTTCAGCCGTGCCGTGCCGGAGCCCTTGTTGGTGAAGGTCAGCTCGATGTCGTCACCGGTGTGGCGTGCGGTGACCTCACAGCCGGCCTTCTTGTTCGACCCCTTGAAGACCCGCACGAAGCCGTTCGGGCCGTGCACGGTCAGGTCGTACGAGCCCCCCGAATAGGCCGAGTTCCAGGTGTCGGAGAGCGACTTGCCGGCCTCGGTGGTGTACATCCAGGGGCCGTCGGTCCGGTTGCCGGAGGTGATGTGGAAGGCGGCGCCGGCCTTCGGCCCGGAGGCGAAGGCGAGGGTGAGCTTCCCGGCGGCGGCGTCGACGGAGGCGTCCACGTGCGGGGCGTACCTCAGCGGCCGGGTGCGGCGCGAGCCGCGTTCCTGCCGGGGCATGCGCGGGTCGGCGGGCGGGGCCGGCTTGTAGTCGGGGTGGCGTTCGCGGTCCTGCGGCTCGTACTCGTCGGTGCCGGGCAGCGGGACCGGTCGCGCGTCCTTGCGGGAGAAGTCGAACGCGGCCGTCAGATCGCCGCAGATGGCCCGGCGCCAGGGCGAGATGTTGGGCTCGCGCACCCCGAAGCGGCGTTCCATGAACCGCAGGATCGAGGTGTGGTCGAGGGTCTCCGAGCAGACGTAACCGCCCTTGCTCCACGGCGAGACGACCAGCATCGGCACCCGGGGCCCGAGGCCGTAGGGGCCGGCCGTGTTCTTCGCGTCGCCCGGGAAGAGGTCGAGGGAGACGTCGACGGTGGACAGACCGCGCGAGGCGTCCTTGGGCGGCAGCGGCGGCACCACGTGGTCGAAGAAGCCGTCGTTCTCGTCGTACGTGATGAACAGGGCGGTCTTCGACCAGACCTCCGGGTTGGAGGTGAGGGCGTCCAGGACCTGCGCGATGTACCAGGCACCGTAGTTCGAGGGCCAGTTGGAGTGCTCGGAGAAGGCCTCGGGGGCGGCGATCCAGGAGATCTGCGGCAGCTTGCCCGCCTTGACGTCCGCCTTCAACTGGTCGAAGTAGCCCTCGCCCGCCTTGGCGTTCGTGCCGGTGCGGGCCTTGTCGTACCAGGGGTCGCCGGGCTGGGCGCCCCGGTACTTGTTGAAGTACAGCAGGGAGTTGTCACCGTAGTTGCCGCGGTAGGCGTCCTCGATCCAGCCCCAGGAGCCCTTGGCGTCGAGGCCGTCGCCGATGTCCTGGTAGACCTTCCAGGAGAGGCCGGCCTGCTCCAGGCGCTCGGGGTAGGTCGTCCAGCCGTAGCCGAGTTCGTCGTTGCCGAGGACCGGGCCGCCGCCGGTGCCGTCGTTGCCCGTGTAGCCGGACCACATGTAGTAGCGGTTCGGGTCGGTGGAGCCGATGAACGAGCAGT
The DNA here is from genome assembly GCF_024442335.1 of Streptomyces sp. CRCS-T-1. Classification (NCBI taxonomy): domain Bacteria; kingdom Bacillati; phylum Actinomycetota; class Actinomycetes; order Kitasatosporales; family Streptomycetaceae; genus Streptomyces; species Streptomyces sp. CRCS-T-1. The sequence continues at coordinate 1,023,804 of NZ_CP101651.1, forward strand.
GGTAGGCGTCGCAGACGGTGAAGGAGTCGGCGAGGGCGTAGTGGAAGGGGATGTCCTCGCGGGTCAGGTACGCCATGGTCGTGGTGCCCTTGGCGGGCACCCACCGGTCGTACTTGCCGCCGCGGTAGGCCTGGTGGCCGTCGGGCCAGGAGTGCGGCAGGCCCTCCAGGAACTGCATGCCGAGGTCGTCGGCGTCCGGATGGAACGGCAGGATCTCCTTGCCGTCCTTCTCCTGGTGCCAGACCGACTTGCCGTTGTCGAGCGCGACCGGACGCGGGTCGCCGAAGCCGCGGACGCCTCTCAGAGTCCCGAAGTAGTGGTCGAAGGAACGGTTCTCCTGCATCAGGACGACGATGTGCTCGACGTCCTCGATCGACCCGGTGCGGTGGTTCGCCGGAAGTGCGGCGGCGCGCTGGATGCTGGCGGACAGCGCACTGAAGGCCGTGGTGGCACCCGCGAGTTGAAGAAAGCGGCGCCGGTTTACTTCGGACATGAAGGACAGACCTCTCATCCTGAGGTGCTGGATGGCCGGAACATGACGGAATCTGCGCGGAAGGAGTGTTTCAGGGACACCAAACGCCAAGGAAGGGGCTGGTGACACTCATGTGAAAGTCGCGGGTACGGCAGGTGTGGCGGGGCCATGCCCGGGGAGGGTGAGGGGCGTGACAGAGACGCAGACGGTTTCCCCGCCGACGAAACGGCCCGTCCGCCAGCTCCTCGCCGCCTCCGTGGGCAACGCCGTGGAGTGGTACGACTGGTACGCCTACACGTTCCTGGCGACGTTCATCGCCGCCCAGGTCTTCCCCAAGAGCGCGGACAACTCGCTGGTGCCGCTGCTGTCGACGTTCGCCGTGTTCGCGGTGGGCTTCTTCATGCGGCCGGTCGGCGGGCTGCTGATGGGCGCGGTCGCGGACCGGCACGGGCGGCGTGCCGCGCTGACGGTCACCATCCTGCTGATGGGCGGCAGCAGCCTGCTGGTCGGCCTCACCCCGACCTATGCCTCGGTGGGCGTGCTGGCGCCGGTGACCCTCGTCCTCGCCCGGCTGCTGCAGGGCCTGTCCGTGGGCGGCGAGTTCGCGGCCTCGACGACCTTCCTGGTCGAATCGGCGGGCCCGGGCCGGCGCGGGCTGTTCTCCAGCTTCCAGTACGTGTCGACGACCGTGGGGCAGCTCGTCGCCTCCGGCATCGCCGCGCTGCTCGTGGGCACGCTGAGCGTCGGGCAGATGGACAGCTGGGGCTGGCGGGTCCCGTTCGTGCTCGGGGCCTTGCTGAGCCTGGTCGGCTTCTGGATCCGGCGGGGCGCGCAGGAGACCCGCAGCGCCGAGCAGCGGGAGGCCCCGCGCCCGGGCCTGTTCGAGGCACTGCGCCGGCATCCGCGCGAGTCGCTCCTGATCTGCGGCATCACCGCGGGCGGCACCATCGCCTACTACACCTGGACGTCGTACCTGCCGACCTACGCCGAACTCAACGCGGGCATCTCGAAGTCGGACGCGCTGCTCGCGGGCACCATCTCCCTGGCCTTCTTCGCCCTGCTGCAGCCGCTCGGCGGCCTCCTCTCGGACCGCTTCGGCCGCCGCCCCCTGCTGCTCTTCTTCGGCCTGGGCTTCGCCCTGCTCTCGGTGCCGCTGCTGCACAGCCTGCGCGACTCGTTCGCCGTACTGCTGCTCGTGCAGTGCGCGGGCATGGTGCTGCTGACCGGCTTCACCTCGATCAGCGCGGCCGTCAACGCGGAGATCTTCCCGCCCCGGGTCCGCGCGGCCGGCATCGGCTTCCCCTACTCCCTGACGGTCGCCCTCTTCGGCGGCACGGCTCCGTACGTCGGCACCCTGTTCAAGGAGCTGGGACACTCGGGGCTGTTCCCGTGGTACGTCGCCGTGTTGTGCCTGCTGTCGTCGCTGGTGTATCTGCGACTGCCGGAGACGGCGCACACACCGCTTCGACGGTGACGCACCTCTTCACCTCGTAATTCGCTTGCCCTCGCCGCAGGTCACCGCTGCACTGTGGCCGGACACCACGCGTCGTGGTGCCGGAATCCCGAGGAGGCGGCGGCAGCGATGGAGATCCGTTCCACGAGCGATGAGGACCTTGAGGTCTTCGTCGACACCGTCCATGCCGCGTTCGGGCACTTCCCGGAAACCCCGGTGGACGGTGGCGGGCTCTGGTGGTCGGCGCTCGAGATCGACCGCTGTCTGCTTGCCTTGGCGGCGGACGGGCGGGCCGTCGGTACTGCCGCCGCGCACTCCTTCGAACTCACGCTGCCCGGTGAGGCCCTCGTCCCGGTCTCCGGGGTGACCGCCGTGGGCGTGCTGCCCTCGCACCGCCGTCGGGGCATGCTCAGCGCGATGATGCGGCATCAGCTCGCCGGGCTGCGGGCCCGCGGGGAGTTCCTCTCCGTGCTGCTGGCCTCCGAGGCCACGATCTACGGCAGGTTCGGCTACGGACCGGCGACCTCTACAGCGGAGCTGAGGGTGCCGCGGCACCGGGCCGCCCTCGCCCGCCCCCGGGCGCGCAGGACAGCCGACGCACCGGCGGACGGCTCGATCGAGGTGCTGCGGCGGGACGGGTGCGGCGAGATCCTGGAAGAGGTCTACGACCGGTACCGCCGCACCCAGCCCGGCGCGCTGTCCCGGCCGCACCGCTGGTGGGACCTGCGCGCGGGGCAGCCCCCGATCTCGCCGGCGCCGCGCTACATCGCCGTGCACCGGGACGCCGACGGCCTCCCGGACGGGTACGCCAGCTACTCGATCGACTCCGGCACGCTGACGGTCGACGAGACCATCGCCACCGACGACGCCGTCTTCACGGCCCTGGCCCGGTACGCGCTCGGCCACGACCTGGTCTCCCGGGTCGTGTTCAAGCACGTCCCGCCCGAGCATCCGCTGCGCCGGCAGCTCGCGGACCTCCGCGCCGGTGAGGTGAGCGGCGTCATGGACTGGCTCTGGGTGCGGCTGCTGGACGTCCCGGGTGCTCTGACCGCGCGCGGCTGGTTCACGGACGGCGAGCTCGTGCTCGACGTCGAGGACCCGTTCCTCGGCGAGCACGCCCGCTACCTGCTGACCGTCCGGGACGGCAAGGCCGACTGCGTCCCGACGGACCGGGAGCCCGGCCTGTCCCTGGACATCAGAGACCTGGGCTCGGTCTACCTCGGCGGCACCGCCCCGAGCACGCTCGTGCGCGCCGGGCACATCCAAGCCCACCAGCCGGACGCGGTCACCCTCGCCGACGCCCTCTTCCGCGCCGAGCGCTCCCCGCACTGCCTGCACTGGTTCTGACCGCGCGCTCACCGACCCCCGGCAAGGCGCCATGGATCATGGCTGAAAATGCGCCCTGAGCAGGCCGTTCATCAAAGCTCTTCCGTGAGACGGAAGCCGTGTTGCGCCCCGTTGACGCCCTCTCGGACGATGCGACCACCCACCAGAGACGGGAGCCGCATCCATGCCTCACATGACCGCCTTCGCCAGGAACCAGTGGTACGTCGCCGCCTACAGTCACGAGGTCGGGCGGGAGCTGCTCGGGCGGACGATTCTCGGTGAGACGCTCGTGCTGTACCGGACCGAGGAGGACGGCACGCCGGTCGTGCTGCACGACCGGTGTGTGCACCGCAGGTACCCGCTGTCGGAGGCGCCGACGCGGCTCGACGGGGACCGGATCGTGTGCGGGTACCACGGGTTCACGTACGACACGAGCGGTACGTGTGTGTATGTGCCGGGGCAGAAACGGGTGCCGCGCACCGCCCGGGTCGCCTCCTACCCCGTCGTCGAGCAGGACTCCCTGATCTGGGTGTGGGTCGGCGACCCGGCGCTCGCCGACCCGCAGGCCATCCCCCGGGCCCGGCACCTGGACTCCCCGGGCTGGGTGACCGTGCGCGGCATGGAACCCATCGACTGCGACTACGGCCTGCTCGTCGACAATCTCCTCGACCTGTCCCACGAGACGTATCTGCACGGCGGGTACATCGGCACCCCCGAGGTAGCCGAGACGCCGATCACCACGGAGGTCGACGAGGGCGCCGGGATCGTCCGGGTGAGCCGGCACATGGACGACGCCGAGTGCCCGCCGTTCTACGCCAAGTCCACCGGCATAGCGGGCCGGATCACCCGCTGGCAGGACATCGAGTACCACACGCCCTGCCTGTATCTGCTGCACAGCCGCATCGCCCCGGTCGGGGTGGTGCCCGAGCCGGACGGCAGCGACCCGAACGGCTTCCACACGGAGATCACATACGCGATCACTCCGTCCGGCGACGGCAAGGTGTACGACTTCTGGGCCGTCTCGCGCGACTGGGCGACGGACGACGCCGAGGTCACCGAGTTCCTGCGGGGCAACAACCACACGGTCGTGATGCAGGACGTCACCGCGCTCAACCTGCTGCAGAAGACGCTCGGCACCGAGCGCACCGGCTACCAGGAGCTCAGCATCAACATCGACACCGGTGGTCTGGCCGCCCGCCGTATCCTCGCCCGGCTGGTCGAGGAGGGCGACAAGCCCCTGGAGAAGGTCCAGTGACGTCACCCTCTTCGTCCAGGACCTTCAGGACCGGCGAGGTCTACCGCATCGACTGGCTGCCCGGCACCGACGTCCTGCACGGCACCTGCCACTGCGGCCGTGAGCACACCGCGCAGGACCCGGTCGAGATGTGGGAGTGGATGCTCGCCCACCCGCAGGGGCACTCCGTCCACGAGCCGCGAGGGAACAGCTCATGAGCGTGTACGAAACCGAACTCGTCGTCGAGCGGCGGGAGTCCGCCGCCGACGGCGTGCTCGCCCTCACCTTGCGCCACCCGCTGGGCGAGCCGCTCCCGGAGTGGGAGCCGGGCGCCCACATCGATGTGGTGCTCGGTCCCGGTCTGGAGCGGCAGTACTCGCTGTGCGGCGATCCGGCGGACCGGTCGGCCTGGCGGATCGCGGTGCTGCGCGAGCCGGACGGGAGGGGCGGATCGGCCCATGTGCACGAGCGGGTGGGGCCGGGCGACAAGGTCCGGGTGCGCGGGCCCCGGAACAACTTCGGCCTGGAGCCCGCCCCGCGCTACCGGTTCGTCGCGGGCGGCATCGGCATCACCCCGATCCTGCCGATGCTGGCGGCGGCCGAGGCGTCGGGCGCCGAGTGGACGCTGCTCTACGGCGGTCGCAGCCGCCGGTCTATGGCGTTCGGCGAGGAACTGGGCCGGTACGGCGACCGGGTGACGATCGCGCCCGAGGACGAGACGGGGCTGCTGGACCTGCCCTCGGTGCTGGACGACGTACCCGACGGCACGCTCGTCTACTGCTGCGGACCCGGCCCGCTGCTGGACGCGGTGGAGGCCCGGAGCCCGTCCGGGGTGCTGCGCGTCGAGCGGTTCCGGCCGAAGGAGCGGGAGACGGGCGGCGACACCGAGTTCGAGGTGGAGCTGGCCCGGAGCGGCAGGACGCTGACCGTGGCGCCGGAGGTGTCGGTGCTCGACACCGTACGCGCCGCCGGGGTCGAGGTGCTGTACTCCTGCACCGAGGGCACCTGCGGTACGTGCGAGACCGATGTCCTGGAGGGCGACCCTGACCACCGCGACTCGGTGCTCACCGACGACGAACGCGCGACGGGCGAGACCATGCTGATCTGTGTGTCCCGCTGCCGTGGGAAGCGGCTCGTGCTGGACCTGTGACCCGGACGGTCAGCGCGCTGCCCACAGGCCCCGGACATGCCCGAGGTGACGAGTCATCACCGCCCGTACGGCCTCCTCGTCCCGGGCCCGCAGCGCGTCCAGGATCTCCAGGTGCTCCTCCGCCGACGCCTCCAGCCGCCCCTGCTCGACGAGCGCGGTCAGCCCGTACAGCCGGGAGCGGCGTCGGAGGTCCCGTACGACGTCGACGAGATGGTCGTTGCCGGCGAGGGCCAGCAGGCCGAGGTGGAAACGCAGGTCGGCCTCGACGTAGGCGATGAGGTCGCCGGCCGCCGCGGAGGTGACGATCTCCTGGGCGACCGGGCGCAGGGCCTCCAGCGTCACCGGGTCGGCCGTGGTCGCCAGGCCCGCCGTCGTGGGGATCTCGATCAGCGCCCGGATCTGGGTGTACTCGTCGAGTTGCCGCTCGGAGACGGCGGTGACGCGGAAGCCCTTGTTGGGCACGGTGTCGACCAGGCCCTCCTTGGCGAGGTCGAGCATGGCCTCGCGCACGGGCGTGGCGGAGACGCCGAAGCGGGCGGCGAGGCCGGGGGCCGAGTAGACCTCGCCGGGGCGCAGTTCCCCGGCGATCAGAGCGGCCCGCAGCGCGTCCCCGACCCGCTCCCGGTGGCTGGGCTTCCTGCTGCCCAGCAGGGGCAGGGCGGGGGTGTGCCGCGGGGTCATGACGGTCGGGGGCCTCTCTCGTAGTCGACTCGGGTGCGGACTATAGGACGAATCCCGCCGGGAACGGGTCCTCGGGGTCCAGCAGGTACTGGGCGGTGCCCGTGATCCAGGCGCGTCCGGTGAAGCTGGGCATGACGGCCGGGCGACCGGCCACCTCGGTCGTGCCGAGCAGTCTCCCGGTGAACCGGGTGCCGATGAAGGACTCGTTCACGAACTCGGTGTGCAGCGGGAGTTCACCGCGCGCGTGGAGTTGTGCCATGCGGGCGCTGGTGCCCGTACCGCACGGCGAGCGGTCGAACCAGCCGGGGTGGATGGCCATGGCGTGCCGGGAGTGGCGGGCGGTGGAGCCGGGGGCGGCCAGGTAGACGTGGTGGAGGCCGTGGATGGAGGGGTCCTCCGGGTGGACGGGCGGGTCCTCGGCGTTGACGGCGGCCATCAGGGACAGGCCGGCGGCGAGGATCTCGTCCTTGCGGGTCCGGTCGAAGGGCAGGCCGAATTGCTCCAGCGGCAGGATGGCGTAGAAGTTCCCGCCGAAGGCGAGGTCGTACGTCACCGTCCGCCCGTCGGCGAGGGTGGTCTTGCGGTCGAGGGCGACGGCGAAGGAGGGCACGTTCTGGAGCGTCACCGCCTTGGCGACGCCGTCCTCGACCGCCACCTCGGCGACGACGGGGCCCGCCGGTGTGTCGAGGCGGATGGTGGTGACCGGCTCGGTGACCTCGACCATGCCGGTCTCGACGAGCACGGTCGCCACGCCGATCGTGCCGTGCCCGCACATCGGCAGATAGCCGGAGACCTCGATGTAGACGACGCCCCAGTCGCAGTCGGGGCGGGTCGGCGGCTGGAGGATCGCGCCGCTCATGGCGGAGTGGCCGCGCGGTTCGTTCATCAGCAACTGCTTGATGTCGTCGCGGTGTTCGCGGAACCACAGCCGCCGCTCGTTCATGGTGGCGCCCGGGATGGTGCCGATGCCGCCGGTGATCACCCGGGTGGGCATGCCCTCGGTGTGCGAGTCGACGGCGTGCAGGACGAGTCCGCTACGCATGGTCCCTAGGCCAATCCGGCCGCTACGGCCTTCTCCGTGGCGGCCCGGACGGCGGCCTCCTGCTCGGGCAGCAGCGGCACACGCGGCGGGCGGCAGGGGCCTCCGTGCCGGCCGACGAGGTCCATGGACAGCTTGATGGCCTGGACGAACTCCACCCGCGAGTCCCACCGCAGCAGTGGATGCAGCTGCCGGTACAAGCCCCGCGCGGTGTCGAGGTCGCCGTCGACGGCCGCGTGGTACAGCTCGACCGAGGCCTGCGGCAGCGCGTTCGGGTAGCCCGCGACCCAGCCCTTGGCGCCCGCGACGGCCAGCTCCAGCAGGACGTCGTCCGCGCCGATCAACAGGTCCAGTTCGGGGGCGAGTTCGGCGATCCGGTAGGCCCTGCGGACATCGCCGGAGAACTCCTTCACCCCCCGGATGTGCCCCTCGCCGTGCAGCCGGGCAAGCAGCTCCGGCACCAGGTCGACCTTGGTGTCGATCGGGTTGTTGTACGCCACGACCGGCAGGCCCGCCTTCGCGACCTCGGCGTAGTGGGCGACGACGGACCGCTCGTCGGCGCGGTAGGCGTTCGGCGGCAGCAGCATCACCGCCCCGCACCCCGCCTCGCCCGCCTGTTCGGCCCAGCGCCGGGCCTCGGCGGACCCGTAGGCGGCGACCCCGGGCATCACACGCTGTCCGCCGATCGCGGCGACGGCCGTCTCGACGACCCGGGCGCGCTCCTCGGGGGTGAGCACCTGGTACTCGCCGAGGGAGCCGTTCGGTACGACACCGTCGCAGCCGTTCTCGACGAGCCAGGCGCAGTGCTCGGCGTACCGGTCGTGGTTGACGGAGAGGTCGTCGTTCAGGGGGAGCGCGGTGGCGACGAGGACGCCGCGCCAGGGGCGGTGATCGGTCATGACTGTCCCTCCTGGGGGTGTTGCCGTGCGAGGACGCCGAGCGGTACGGGACGGGCGAGGGGCCTTCTGGCCGGGGTGGGCGGGCATCCGGCGAGACCGGCGACCGCGCCCGCGCACATCCGGCCCTGGCACCAGCCCATCCCGGCCCGGGTCAGCAGCTTCACGGTGCGTACGTCGCCCGCGCCGAGGTCCAGGGCGTCGCGCACGGCCCCGGCGGTGACCTCCTCGCAGCGGCAGACCACGGTGTCGTCGGTGATCCGCTCGGGCCAGTGCGCGGGCGGCGCGTAGGCGGTGTCGAGAGCGGCGGCGGATCTCCCGAGCTTCGTACGGGCCTTGAGGGCGGCGGGCGCCGGGTCGGGGGCGGTGCCGTGCAGGTGCGCGGCGGCGGAGCACCCGGCGATGTGGCCCTCGGCGAGGGCGAGGGCCGCGCCGCCGATGCCGGTGGCCTCACCGGCCGCCCACACGCCGGGTACGTCGGTGCGCTGCTCGGTGTCGACGGCCACGGCGAGTCCGTCGAGGCCGCAGCCGAGGCCCTCCGCCAGGTCGGTGTGCGGGAGCATCCCGTGGCCGACGGCCAGGGTGTCGCAGGGCAGCTGCCGCTCGGTGCCGGTCCTGACGTGTCCGTCGCTGTCGAGGGCGGCGACCGTGACGCCGGTCAGCCGGTCGTCGCCGTGGGCGCGGAGGACGGTGTGCCGGGCGAGGAACGGCACGCGGTGGCGCAGCAGCCGGGCGGCGTACCCGGCGCCCTCGGGGAGCTTGCCGGCCAAGGCACGGCCGTGGCGGGCGAGGCGCCCCGGGTCAACGGACTCGACGAGCGCGGCGACCTCCACCCCGGCCGCCGCGAGCCCGGTCGCCACGGGCAGCAGCAGCGGCCCGGTCCCGGCCACGACGGCTCGGCGCCCCTGAACCACCAGCCCGCCCTTGAGCATGGCCTGGGCGCCCCCGGCCGTGACGACGCCCGGCAGGGTCCAGCCGGGGAAGGGCAGCACCTGCTCGTAGCCGCCGGTGGCCAGGAGCACGGCACGGGCACGCACCTCAACCGGCTCCTCCTGCTCCGGCCCGAGCAGCGCGTGCACCACGAAGCCGTCGGACACCTTTTCGACGCACCACACATGATGATCGGTCAGCACGCGTACGGAACTGGCGGCAAGTCCGTCGCGCAGCCGTTCCCAGGTCCGCCATTCGTGGTGCAGTGCCTCGGGCCGCCCGGCGCCGAGCCCGGCGGCGGGCTGCCGGTAGAACTGTCCGCCCGGCTCCGTCGCCCCGTCGACGAGCACGACCCGCGTGCCCCGAGCGGCCGCCGCGAGGGAGGCGGCGAGACCGGCCGGTCCGGCCCCGATCACGACCAGGTCAGTCCGCACGGCGCACCTCCTCATGGCCGGTCCCCTCCTGGGTGCCGATCACGTCCCCCGGCCGTACCGGCACCAGACAGGCGCGTCGGTTGGGGCGGCCGTTGACGGTCACCAGGCAGTCGAAGCAGACGCCGATCCCGCAGAACACCCCGCGCGGACGGCCCTCGCCCCGGGTGGCGCGCCAGGAGGTGATGCCCGCCGCCCACAGCACGGCGGCGACCGTCTGCCCGGGCAGCGCCTCGACGGGGCGCCCGTCGAAGGTGACCGTGAAGGCGGGACCGGGCCTGGCTCCCGCCAGCTCCAGGGGATTCACTCGGCGGGGATTCACTCGGCCTCCTCGGTGAAGCGGTCGGGCCGGAAGGGGGTGAGGTCCAGTTCGGACGTCCGCCCGGTCAGCGCCTGGGCGATCAGACGCCCCGTGCCGGTGGCGAGGCCGATGCCCGCGCCCTCGTGCCCGCAGGCGTGCAGCAGTCCGGGTGCCCGGGGATCCGGGCCGATCGCAGGCAGATGGTCCGGCAGATACGGCCGGAAGCCCACGTAGGTGCGCAGGGCCCGGACATCGGCGAGGAAGGGGAAGAGGTCCGTCGCTCCCGCCGCCAGGGCGCGCAGCGCCGGGAGCGACAACGACCGGTCGAAGCCGACCCGTTCACGGCTGGCGCCGATCAGGACCGGCCCGGCGGGCGTGCCCTCCACCACCGGGGAGGTCTGCAGCGCCGCCGAGTCGCTCGCGACATCGCCCACATAGTCGGCGGCGTACACCTTGTGCCGGATTCGGGGCGGCAGCGGCTCGGTGACCAGGACGAAGCCGCGCCGGGGCAGCACGGGCAGGGACACGCCCGCGCGGGCCGCGATCTCGCCGCCCCAGGTGCCGGCCGCGTTGACGACGGCCGGGGCGTGGAGGTCGCCCCGGTCGGTCCGCACCCCGCGCACCACGCCTCCCCGCTCCCGCAGCACCGCGGTCACCTCCCGGCCGGTGAGCAGCCGGGCGTTGGAGGCACGCAGCAGGTGCGCCGCCGCGAGGGCGGGCATCACCTGGGCGTCCTGCGGGTAGTGCATGCCGCCCGCGAGACCGGGGGCCAGGTACGGCTCCAGGTCGGGCAGCCGGTCGGGCGGCACGGGGACGGCCTCGACCCCCGCCGCGCGCTGCCCGGCGGCAAGTTCCTGGAGACCGGCCAGTGCCTTCTCGGTACCGGCCACGACGACACCGCCCTTGGCCTCGTACTCGACGGGCTTCCCCAGCCCCTCCCCCGCCAGTTCGGCCCACAGCCGGGCGGACAGCAGGGCGAGTTCGAGCTCGGGTCCGGGCTCCTTGTCGGAGACGAGGAGGTTCCCCTCCCCCGCGCCGGTCGTACCGCCGGCCACCGCGCCCCGGTCCACCACGACGACATCGAGGCCGGTCCGGGCCGCGTACAAGGCGCAGGCGGCGCCGACCACTCCGGCGCCGACCACCACGACATCGCAGGTCAGCGACTCGCTCACGCCAGTACTATGTCACACACCACAGCTGCTGGGAATGGGGCGGACAAGGGCTCCGCGCTTCATGGGAGAGCGGTCAGTCGGCCGACGGCACGACCCTCAGGTGGGAGGCGTTGCGACGCGCCCCGCGCTCCCTGGACGGGGTGCGGCGGGCCTCGCGCAGCACGAACGTCAGCCGGGTGCAGCCCAGTTCCTCCAGCGTCCTGGACGTCTCGACGACGATCCGGCACTCGATGGCGCCGCGGCGCGGGTCCGGGTGCAGCAGCGGGCGTACGGCACCGTCGTGCTCGACGGCGTCCTCGCCGACCGAGCGGATCCAGTGCGGCAGGCCCTGCCGGTAGGCGGCCTCCATGATCGGGTCCTGGGCGATGTCCCGGCGGACGGCCTGGAGCCCGTGGTCGGGGCCGTGGCTCTCCACGGTGCGCGCGAAGTGCGCGAGCATCGGCAGACACCAGCGCGACTCGTGCTCACCGAGCACCGTGGGGGCGTCGGGGTGGAAGAGCACGAACCTGAGGAAGTTGTCTCCCGGCATGGCCGTCGGATGCGGACCCACGCCGCTGAAAAGTGACCGGAACGCGCTATTGGTCAGCGCCACGTCCCAGCAGTGGTCGACGACGAGCGAGGGGGAGGAGACGGCCTCCAGTAGCCCGGCGTAGTCCTCCAGATAGGCCTGGGCCTCTGGAGTCTCGGCGACGGGCCGCGGTGCCGGCCGCTGCCCTCCTGCCTGGTATGCCATCGGGAGGTCACCCCTCTTGCCTGTGCGGCCTTGACGCGGCGCCCCGATCCTGCTGCCCAGAGCTGAGGCGTGTCAACTATCGTGGCATTTCGTGCCTGTTGACGGCTGAAATTGGCCACAGTTGTGGCGAGACCTGGATGTGAGTTCGAAGCACCGGCTACGCTCCGGGAAGTTCACGCCGGGGAAAGTCACGGCATCCACTTGTGAGAAGCCTGTGAGAGACGTAGGAGATCTGTCGGTGACGGGTGGCTTCGTCGAAAGTCCGGGCGCCACGCAGACGGCCGTACTACCGGCCGTCGTCTCCCGTGTCACCGCGCTCGCCGACCGGCTCGGCGTGCCGCACGCCGAGGTCTTCGGCATCGGCCGGCTGTCCGTCGCCTCCGGGGTTCCGGAGCCAGTGGTGAAGGCCCTGCTCTGCGGCAGGCCCGCGGGCGAGCCCGATGTGCAGGCACGGTTCCTGCAACGCCTGGACCTGCTGCGCCGCACCCGGCTCAAGCCCACCGGCCGCAAGTACACCCAGCAGGAGATCGCCGACGGCGCGGGCATGTCCCGGCAGCAGGCCGGCGCCCTCATCAACGGCGACCGGCGGCCGACCATGGAGCACTGCGACGCCCTCCAGCGGTTCTTCCGCGTGCACGCCGGTTTCCTCACGGCGGAGGACCCCGAGGCGCTGGTGAGCGCCCTCCAGCACATCGAGCAGGAGCTGTTGCAGAAGCTCGCCGACCGCGAGCGGGAGGCGGCCGCGGCGGCCGACGACCCGCTGGAGCGGCTGTTGCAGGACCACGGCGTGCGCGGCATCGCCTGGCGGGCCGCGCAGCTGCCCACCGACCAGCACCGTGACAAGGTCGCGGAGTGGCTGGACATGCTCCTGGAGAGCGTCAAGCGGCCCGATTCGTGACCGTGGGGAGAACTGTGGGCATCGGTAAGGAAATGCGCCGCCTGTGCGGCGAGCTGGTCGCGGAGCTGACCCTCCCCGCGCCGGCGCGGCCCGACGAGCTGTACGCCGCGCTGTGCGACGGCATGAGCAGACGCCGCGGCCGCCCCGTCCACTTCCGTACGGCCGCCTTCCCGATCGGGACCGCCAGCGGGCTGTGGCTCGACATGGCCGAGCAGGATCTCGTCGTGATCGAGGAACGCACCGCGCCGGACCACCAGTTGGTGATCCTGGGCCATGAGCTGTGGCACATGAACGCCGGGCACTGCTCCCATCACGTCGAGGGCGCGGCGGTCGCGGCCCGGCTGCTCGACGACACCGCCGATCTCCAGGCGACGGTCCTGAAGGTGGCGGCGCGCACCCGCTTCGACCAGGACGACGAGAGGGAGGCCGAGAGCTTCGGCCTGCTGCTGGCCAGCAAGTGCCGGGCGTGGCTGGCCGGTTCGTCTTCGCGGGGGCCGGTGCAGCGTGATCATCTGGCGGGGCGGATCGAGGCGTCGCTGGGGTATCGGGGTCCGCAGGGCTGACGGGCCGTCCGGTTCTTCCGCCGAGCGGGCGAACCGGGGGGCGGCGAAGCCGGATTGTCAGTGGTGGACGGCAAGCTGGAGGTGCGCCCCTTTTCTGTGCGGGGCGTGCGTGCCAGATGGCGCGGGACCCATGACGCCGACACGGGGAGAGCCGACCGATGCAGACCGCCGTACTGACCGACCGTGAGCGCGCCGCCGTCCAGGCGTATCTGCGGCTGCTGCACACTGTTCGGGCCGCGTTCGATCTGGAGACCGGCAGCCGTCCGGCGATGGTGCCGCCCGGCGTTCTCGCCGAGGCGGAGGCGGCGCTTGAACGGGCCGGGCTGACCGGGAACGAGGAGGAGTTCTTCCGGTTGCTGCGGGATTGGTGTCCCGAGTCGTAGCAGGTGCGGGCCGTTCGGGGTTGGTCGCGCAAGTTCCCCGCGCCCCTGAGGGGCGTTGCGCCTCAGGGGTGCTGTAGCGCGACGGCCGTTGCGACCAGGCCTCGGGATGTCGTCCAGCGGCCCTCGAAACGGTCGACGCGGTGGGCGCCCACCAGAGGGCCGGGGACGAGGAGTGTCGCGCGGAAGGTGCCGTCGGCGGAGATGTCGATGTCCGCCTCCATGAAGTCCAGCCACTTGCCGGTGAGGGGGAACCACGCCTTGTAGACCGACTCCTTCGCACTGAACAAAAGCCGGTCCCAGTGGATGTCGGGGTGCTGTGCCGCCAGCCGGCGCAGCCGCTCCGCCTCGGACGGCAGGGACACCGAGGGCAGAACCCCCTCGGGCAGCGGCCCGTGGACCTCGGCGTCGATGCCGAGGGAGGCCAGGTCGGCGGCGCGGACCAGGGCGGCGGCGCAGTAGCCGTCGCAGTGCGTCATGCTGCCGGCCAGCCCGGCCGGCCAGCCCGGGGCGCCGCGCTCCCCGGGCAGGATCGGCTGCGGCGGCACACCGAGCTTCTCCATGGCGCGGCGGGCGCAGGAGCGTACGACGGCGAACTCCCGCCGGCGCTTGGCGACCGCCCGCGCCACGAGCGCCGCCTCCTCGGGGTACAGCGGGGTGTCGGCGCCGTCCTGGCCGTAGGCCTCGACGGTGACCACGCTCGCGGGCAGCAGTTCCTCGATCACCTGTCCTCGCCCTCCCTCGGCAGGATGCGGCGCAGCCGCCCCGGGTCCCCGGACCGCTTGCGCCACTCGCGGGGGTAACCCACCGACACCTCCTCGAAGCGCACGCCCTCGTGCCAGGTGGTGCGGGGGATGTGCAGATGGCCGTAGACCATGGTGTGGACGCGGAACCTGCGATGCCAGTCGGCGGTCAGGTCGGTGCCGCACCACATGGCGAACTCGGGGTGCCACAGGACGTCCATCGGATGCCGGTGCAGCGGATAGTGGTTGACGGGGATCACGGGCAGGTCGCCGGGCAGCTCGGCGAGTCTGCGTTCGGTCTCGGCGACCCTGGCCCGGCACCAGGCCTCCCGGCTCGGGTACGGGTCGGGGTGCAGCAGATACTCGTCGGAGCACACGATCCCCGTGCCGTGGGCGTACTCCAGGCCCTGCTCCTTGGTCGTGCACCCGGCCGGCAGGAACGAATAGTCGTACAGCAGGAACAGCGGGGCGACGGCGACGGGGCCGCCGGGGCCGTCCCAGACGGGGTAGGGGTCCTCGGGTGTCGTCACGCCGAGTTCCCGGCACAGCTCGACCAGGTACTCGTATCGGGCGACGCCCCGCAGGGTGACGGCGTCGCTCGGATGGGTCCACAGCTCGTGGTTCCCGGGCACCCAGACGACCTTGCGGAAGCGGCCCGCGAGCGTCTCGAGGGTCCAGCGGATGTCGGCCACGGTCTCCGCGACGTCACCGGCGACGAGCAGCCAGTCGTTCTCCGTCACGGGCGCCATGCGTTCGACCAGGGCGCGGTTCTCGGGGTAGCCGATGTGCAGATCGCTGATGGCCAGCAGCTGTCCGGCACCGCCGGCCGTCGATGTCACCCTTCGCCCCCTCCGCACACACGAACGCCACCAAGAGATCACATCTCGGCGTTCGGGGACAAGACCGGCCGGGCCGCCGCGACGGGAGGAATCCTTCACACGCGCGTTGCACGAGAGTGCCCGCCGAAGCCGTATGATCGGCCGCAACACCACCGCTGAGAACTCCCTTTCACAGGGGCGGTTTGGTGTACCCACATTCTTTCTGCCCGGGCACGGGCTGCTCAGCCCTGCCCGCGAACCGTGAAAGGCGGCCTGCATGGTCTCTCGCGTACGCGTCTGGCTCAACCGCACGTACGCGGAGAACGTGTTCTTCATGGATCAGCTGCGGAGAAATCCCAGCGACCGGGCCGTCGAGATCCATGCCACCCACGGCGACCCCGACTCCCCCGTGCTGGCCGCCGCCGACACCGCCGAGCTGGAGCCCGAGGGCCTGTCCCCGGCGGGGTACGTCGAGTACGCGCTGGCCCAGTGCGCGCGGCGCGGCATCGATGTGTTCGTGCCCCGGCTGCACCAGTCGGCGGTCGTGGCGCACCGCGCCGAGTTCGAGGCGGCCGGTACGGCGGTGCTGGCGCCGCCGCCCGAGGCGGTGGCCGTCTTCCACGACAAGGTGATCGCCTACGAGGCGGTCCAGGCGATCGGCGTGCCGGTGCCGCCGTGGTACCGCGTCCGCTCGGACGGTGAACTGATCGCCGCCGTGGAGGAGTTGGAGGCCGGCGGACACAAGGCCTGCTTCAAGCCGGCGTCCGGGGCGGGCGGGGTGGGCTTCCGGGTGATCACCCGTTCGCCCTTCTCGCTGTCGCAACTCGACGGGTTCCCCAGCCCGTACGTGCCGCTCGATCTGGTGCTGGAGGCGCTGCGGCAGGCCGAGGAGCCGGTGGACTGGCTGGTGATGCCGCGTCTGGAGCAGCCCGAGGTGTCGGTGGACTGTCTGACCGGTCCGGACAACCGGGTCCGGATGGCCGTGGGCCGTACCAAGAACGGCCGCCGCCGGGGCTTCACGCTGCACGAGCAGTGGCTGGACCCGGCCCGGCGGCTCGCGGAGGCCTTCGGTCTGCACTACCTGTCCAACATCCAGTTCCGGATGTTCGGCGACCGGCCGGTCCTCATGGACGTCAACACCCGCCCGGCCGGCGGCCTGCACCAGCTGTCGCTGTGCGGGATCAACGCCCCTTGGGCGGCGGTGCAGTTGGCGCTCGGCGAGGACCCGGGCGAGGTGGTTCCGCCGTTCCTGGGCCAGGACTACGCGGTGGTGTCGGGGCCGCGCCCGCTGCGTCCGGTGACGCTGCCGCAGCAGCGGGCGGAGGCGGCCGAGCCGCTGCCGGTGCCGGTCGACTCCGTCGGGACGGCCCCGCAGGCCCCGCAGACCCAGCAAGCCCCGCAGGCCCCGCAGGCCTCGGTGGAGGCCCTGCCCCTCTAGGTCCCGCTAGGTCCCGTACCCCCACGCCTGGGCCAGTTCCTTCAGGCGTGGGGGCAGTTCCACGTCCGGGTCGGCGGTGCGGGCCGTCTGGATGCGGCCGGACTTGATGGTGCTGGACCAGTCGCCGAGCTGGGGGCGGAAGGTGCCGTGGTCCTTGCTGCCGTAGTCGAGCATGCCGGGCTCCCAGGGCACACCGAGGTGGTCGCAGATGCCGCGGGTGACCTTCTCCGGCTCGGCGGTGAGGTCCTCGTACGTGATCACGTGCGGGTCGAGGTTCCGGCGGGCCTCCTCCAGCTTCTCGCTGTATTCGAGGACCTCGGCGCGGACGGCCTCGTGGTCGGGGTCGGTGCGGCGGCTGGTGAGGGAGGCGACGACCGCGCCGGGGTGGCGGAGCAGCAGGATGTAGCGGGCGTTCGGCCAGCATCGGCGCAGCCTGGGCCAGATGAGGGTGTTCGGCGGGGTCTTGTCGACGATGACGTCCTTGCCGCTGCGGGTGAGTTCGAGGTGCAGCACCCGGTCCCACAGCACGTGTTCCAGCTCGTCCTTGTCGAGGTGGAGCGCCCGCATGGCGTCCGCGGTGAAGTCGCGGGAGAGGCTGACGTGCACGGTGCGCAGATGCATCTCGTGCGGGGCCCGGATGCGGCTGTGGCTGTTGAGCAGGACCCGCAACAGGGTCGAGCCGGAGCGCACCGACGACAGCACGAAGACAGGCGAGTCCACCAGCCGGGGAGCGGTCGGGGCGGTGTAGGTGTCGGCGTCCGGGCGGGGGCCGGGGATGGCTTCGAGGTTCCGGCGCGGTGGACTGACCGCCTCTATCACCAGCCTTCCGCGACGCTTGAGTCCCTTGCCGAGGGCGGACATGCGCGGGTCTCGCACGGTGACACCTTTCTTTCGCTGTGCGCACCGATCCCAGGGGGACCGGGCGAACCGCAGGTGTCGCAGAGACGAACCGGCCTGCTCACGGGCGTCCACATACCGCCCGTGAGCAGGCCTTTCTCCGCATTCTTAAACTTTCGTCAGAACCGGCCGGCGCCCCGGTACAGCTCCAGTTCCCCTTCGAGTTCGACGGCCAGCACCGTTGCGTACGGGTCGAGGTCCGCCGCGGCGGGGGGTTCGATCCAGAGGACGCCCGGCGTCTCGTGCAGGCCGCCGGTGACGCGGTGGGACAGTTCCGTGCCGCTGCCGAGGACCGTCACCCGGCGCACCGCGCTGAGCAGGCCCCGGACGTTGATCTCGGCGCGTGGGGCGTCGAACAGGGTCAGATAGAGGGTGCGGCGGTCCTGGGAGAGGGTGCTCGGGCCGTAGTGGTGACCCGGCGGGAGTCCCCGGACGGTGCCGTACACCGCTTCCGCGTGCCGGGCGATCCAGGTGCCGAGTCCTTCCAGCCGCTCCGCCTGCTCGGCCGGGATGGTGCCGTCCTCGCGCGGGCCGACGCTGAGGAGCAGATTGCCTCCGCCGCCGATGGTCTCGGTGAAGTAGCGGATCAGCTGATCGACCGACTTGTGGTTGTGGTCGTGGTGCTGATGGCCCCAGGAGTCGTTGATCGTGAGGCACAGCTCCCAGGGGCCCTCCGGCGGGATGACGGGGGCGCCCTGTTCGGGGGTGGCGTAGTCGCCCTCGCTCAGCATGCGGGCGTTGAAGACGACGTCCGGGACCTCGGAGCGGATGAGGGCGGCGAGTTCGGGGATGCGCCACTGCTCCTCGCTGCGGTCCCACTCGCCGTCGAACCACAGCAGGTCGGGCCGGTAGCGGGACACCAGCTCCCGCAGCTGGCCGTCCCGGTAGGCGAGGAAGCGTTCCCAGGCGGCCGGGTCCTCGAACTCGACGGCGACCTCGGAGTAGCGGTTGTCCTCCAGCTCCGGCGGGCGGCCGGGCTTGCGGGTGGAGGCGTAGTCGGGGTGGCTCCAGTCCGAGTGCGAGTAGTAGAGGCCGACCTTGAGGCCCTGCTCGCGCAGGGCGTCGGCGTAGCCGGCGATCAGATCGCGGCCCACGTTGAGGTCGCCGTGGGCGCTGTCCCAGAGGGCGACTCCGTCGTGGTGGCGGCTGGTCAGCACGGCGTACCGGGCGCCGGCCCGCGCGAAGAGCTGTGCCCAGTCGCGCGGGTCGTAGCGGGAGGCCGTGAAGCGGTCGAACTGGGACATGTACCGGTCGTAGGGGACGATGTCGTCGTAGAACGACCAGGACTCCTGCACGCCGTCGACGGCGTAGATGCCCCAGTGGATGAAGATCCCAAGCTTGGCGTCGCTGAACCAGGGTTGTACGGCCATGGGTCAGCCCCTGCGCAGACGCAGGGTGAGGATCTGGAAGGGCCGCAGGGTGACGGGGACACCGGCGTCGGTGATATCCGCTTCCTCGGTCGGCCGCTCCAGCAAATCGGTGATCTGCGCGCCGGCGAGCGGGAAGCCGGTGCGCAGGACGCCCTCGGCGCGGCCGCCGCGCGACTCGTAGAGCCGTACGACGACATCGCCCGAGGTGTCGTCGGCGAGCTTGACCGCCTCCACGGTCACTCCCTCGCCCTCGACGGAGACGACCGCTTCGGGGGCGCCCGCCGCCTCGGCCACGCGGAGCGGCAGGTTGAGGGCGTAGCCCTCGGCGACGGCGTCCTCGATGCTCGCGCCGGGCAGCAGCGCGTAGGTGAAGCGGTGGCGGCCCTGGTCGGCCTCGGGGTCCGGGATGCGCGGGGCGCGCACCAGGCTGAGGCGGACGGTGGTCGTGGTGCCGCCGTCCTCGCGGACCGTGCGGGAGACGTCGTGGCCGTAGGTCGAGTCGTTGATGACCGCGACGCCGTAGCCGGGTTCGCCGAGGTGCACCCAGCGGTGGCCGGAGACCTCGAAGCGGGCCGCCTCCCAGCTGGTGTTGGTGTGGGTGGGCCGCTGGATGTGGCCGAACTGGATCTCGGCGGAGGAGTGCGGGGCGCGGATGTCGACCGGGAAGGCCGCCTTGAGGATCTTCTCGGTCTCGTGCCAGTCGATGTCCGTCTCGATGTCGATGCGGGGACTGCCGGCGCGGACGGTGATCGTCTGGGTGATCGTGGAGCCCTTGCCGAAGGTCCGCTCGACGCGGACGGCGCCGATCAGCGGGTCCTGCTCGACGACCGTGACGGACGAGGCGTCGAGGAGGTCCGTGTAGCGGTTCCGGTAGTGCTTGTCGATGTCCCAGGCGTCCCAGTAGTTGGGCAGGTCGGTGTGCAGGCGCAGCAGGTTGCCCGCGTCGGCCAGGACCTCGCGGTTCGCGCGCAGGTCCCGCACGGACGACAGGGTGCCGTCCTCGGCGATCTCCACGCGGACCAGCCCGTTGTCGAGCACCCGGCCGTTCACGGTCACGGGCTGCGCGGGGCGGGCGTCGGCGAGGGGCGCGGAGCCGCCGGCGGGGACCTCCACGTAGACCGGTGCGCCGTCGGCGGTGCGGATCACCTCGGCGCGGGCGTAGGGGCTGGTGTTGAAGGCGCGGGTCCCGCCGGCGCCGAGCGCGGCCACCGCCTCGGCGGTCAGCGTGTGCAGTTCACCGGCGACTCGGGCGTACTCGGCCTCGGCCTCGCGGTGCACCCAGGCGATGGAGGAGCCGGGCAGGATGTCGTGGAACTGGTGCAGCAGCACCGTCTTCCAGAGCCGGTCCAGCTTCTCGTACGGGTAGGAGTACCCGGGCGCGTGGAGCGCGGCGGTCGTCGCCCACAGCTCTGCCTCGCGCAGGAGGTGCTCGGAGCGGCGGTTGCCCTGCTTGGTGCGGGCCTGGGAGGTGTAGGTGGCGCGGTGCAGCTCCAGGTAGAGCTCGCCGACCCAGACGGGCGCGTCCGGGTACTCCTCGCGGGCCTTGGCGAAGAACGCGTCGGGGTGTTCGACGACGACCTTGGCGGAGCCCTCCAGGTCCGCCAGCCGGCGGGCGCGTTCCATGATCTCGCGGGTGGGGCCGCCACCGCCGTCGCCCCAGCCGAAGGGGGCCAGGGAGCGGGAGGCGCCGCCCTTCTCCGAGTAGTTGCGGACCGCGCGGGACATCTCCTCGCCGCTGAAGCGGGCGTTGTAGGTGTCGACCGGCGGGAAGTGGGTGAAGATGCGGGTGCCGTCGATGCCCTCCCACCAGAAGGTGTGGTGGGGGAACTTGTTGGTCTGGTTCCAGGAGATCTTCTGGGTGAGGAACCACTCGTTCCCGGCGAGCTTGGCGATCTGCGGGTAGGCCGCGTTGTAGCCGAAGGAGTCCGGCAGCCAGACGCCCTTGGTCTCGATGCCGAAGTGGTCCATGAAGAACCGCTTGCCGTGGATGAACTGGCGGGCGACGGCCTCGCCGCCGGGCAGGTTGCCGTCAGACTCGACCCACATGCCGCCGACCGGCGCCCACTGGCCCTTCTTGACCGACTCCTGGATGCGGGCCCACACCTTGGGGTAGTTGTCGCGCACCCATTCGTACTGCTGGGCCTGGGAGCAGGCGAAGATGAAGTCGTCGTACTCGTCGGCCAGGGACGTGACGTTGGAGAACGTGCGGGACGTCTTGCGCTTGGTCTCGCGGATCGGCCAGAGCCAGGCGGAGTCGATGTGGGCGTGGCCGACGCCGGAGACGGTGTGCGCGCTGGCGTGCGCGGGGCGGGCGAGGGCCGGCTTCAGCGCCTCGCGGACGGCGGAGGCGGAGCCGGAGACGTCGTCCAGGTCGAGCAGGTCCATCGCCCGGTCGAGCGCGTGGGCGATCTCGTGCCGGCGGGGGTCGTGCTCGCCCAGCTCCAGCATCAGCTCGCGCAGCACCTGGACGTCGAGGTCGAGGTGCCAGACCTCCTCGTCGAGGATCGCGATGTCGGCGCTGCGGAAGGTGTAGAGGGGCTTGTCGCCCGCGGTCAGCTTGTCCCCGAGCGGGGTGACCTTCGAGAAGTTGTCCGCGAGGATGTCCGGGTTGGAGGCGGCCTCGACCAGGTAGTCGATCGTCTCCCCGCCCGTCGCCGGGTCGGCGATCGCCACGTACTGGTTGAGCGGGTTGACAGCCTTCAGCGGGGTGCCGTCGGTGAGGTGCACGAGGGCCTCGGCCTGGTTGCCGGGCCAGTCGCCCACGAAGCCGAGGTCGATGACGGCCTCGACCCGCCGGCCGGCCCACTCGGCGGGGACCTGCCCGCGCATGCGGAACCAGGTGGTGCCCCAGGGCGGGCCCCACGGGGTGCCCATGGCGAACGGCTCGTACGAGGCGGCGGCGGCCTCCTCGAAGGAGACCGGCTCCCCCGGTGCCTGCCAGGCCTCCACCTCGAAGGGGACGGTGGCCGCGTAGATCGCGGTCTTGATGCGCTGGTCGTGGAGGCGCTGGACGCGCTCTTCGATCCGGCGGCTTTCGTCATGCATGAGATGTCTCCAGGAAGCGGAACGAGCGAGCAGGCGGGAAGCGGTGGGGGAAAGCGCTTACCGGACGGCGTTCACCTAAGGTACGCCAGCCCGGGATGGACCTCGGTGTAGCCCTCGACCAGCCGGCGGGCCACATTGACGGAGTCGACGAGCGGGTGCAGCGCGAAGGCCTTCACCGCCGTCGCCCGGGAGCCGGAGTCGGCGGCGGACAGCACCTCGCGCTCGACGGCCTTGACCGCGCAGACCAGTCCGGTGGCGTGGTCGGGGAGCGGCTCGACGGTGACGGGGTGGGCGCCGTTGGCGTCGACGAGGCAGGGGACCTCGATGACGGCGTCGGTGTCCAGGACCGACAGGGTGCGCCGGTTGCGGACGTTGAGGATCAGGGTGGTGCGCTCGTCCCGGGCGATGGCCCGCATCAGGGCGAGGGCGACCTTCTCGTAGCCGCCCGACAGATCGTCCTCGTCGCGTTCGCCGGCGCCCGCCGTCTCGCGGTTCTCGGCCATGTAGGTGGCCTCGCGTTCGGCGCGGGTGTCGTCCCAGACCTTGAGGGCGGGGGCGTCCGGGTTCCGCATCTCGGCGTAGAAGCGGGCCTGCTGGTCGTGCAGGAAGGCGCCGCGGGTCTTCTCGGCCTGCTGGTAGGCCCGTACGGCCTCACGGTTGAAGTAGTAGTAGTGCAGATATTCGTTGGGGATCGCGCCGAGGGAGCGCAGCCAGTCGGTGCCGAAGAGCTTGCCCTCCTCGAAGGAGCCGAGCAGGTCGGGGTCGGCGAGCAGCCGCGGGAGTTCGTCGCGGCCGGCGATGTGCAGGCCGCGCACCCAGCCGAGGTGGTTGAGACCGACGTAGTCGATCCAGGCTTCCCTGGGGTTCCCGCCGAGCACGCGGGCGATGCGGCGGCCGAGGCCCACGGGTGAGTCGCAGATGCCGATGACGCGGTCGCCGAGGTGGCGGGACATGGCCTCGGTGACCAGGCCGGCCGGGTTGGTGAAGTTGATGACCCAGGCCTCGGGCGCGAGCCGGGCCACCCGCCGGGCGATGTCGACGGCGACCGGGACCGTGCGCAGGCCGTAGGCGATGCCGCCCGCACCGACCGTCTCCTGGCCGAGGACGCCCTCGGCCAGGGCCACCCGCTCGTCGTTCGCGCGGCCCTCCAGGCCGCCGACGCGGATCGCGGAGAACACGAAGTCGGCGCCGCGCAGGGCCTCGTCGAGGTCGGTGGTGGCGCTCACCTCGGGCGCGTCGGGGACACCGGCCGCCTGCTCGGCGAGGACCCGGGTCACCGCCGACAGCCGTCCGGCGTCCAGATCGTGCAGGACGACGTGGGTCACCCGGCCCTCGGCGTGGTCCTGGAGGAGCGCCCCGTACACCAGCGGCACGCGGAATCCTCCGCCGCCCAGAATCGTCAGTTTCACGTCTGCACCTTTCCCGCCACGACGACCTCGACGCCCGCCTCCTGCAAGGAGGCCCGCGTCGCCGTGTCGACCGGCGCGTTCGTCACCACCACGTCCAGGTCCTCAGGACCGCAGACCTTCGCCATCCCGTGTCCGGGGAACTTCGCCGTGTCGGCGAGCAGGGCGACCTTCTCACTGGCCTTGATCATGGCCCGCTTGACCGGCACCTCCACGACCGTGGTGTCCATGACCTGTCCGCCGGGCCGTACACCGCTGGTGCCGAGGAAGAGCCAGTCGGCGTGGAGCTGGCGCAGGTTGTCCTCGGTGAGGAAGCCGACCAGGGAGCGGTACTCGCGGCGGACCATACCGCCGAGCAGGACCAGTTCGATGCCCTCGTCGTCGGCGAGTTCCTCGTAGACCACCAGGTTGCTGGTGA
The DNA here is from genome assembly GCF_024442335.1 of Streptomyces sp. CRCS-T-1. NCBI lineage: Bacteria > Bacillati > Actinomycetota > Actinomycetes > Kitasatosporales > Streptomycetaceae > Streptomyces > Streptomyces sp. CRCS-T-1. Next base: position 1,047,598 of record NZ_CP101651.1, read on the forward strand.
TCACGGTGAGCCGGCGGCCGTGCAGCTGCCGGGCCAGGCGGTAGGCGGTCGTCCCGATGTCCAGCAGGACCGACTGGCCGTCCTCGATGAGCGCCGCGGCGCGCTCCGCTATGGCGTCCTTCTCGGAGACGCGCACCTCGGCGACCTCGGCGAAGGGCTGGTCGCCCTCCTCGACGACGGCGCCGCCGTGGACGCGGGTGAGAAGACCGTCTTCTTCCAGTTTGACCAGGTCACGCCTGATAGTGGCGGGGCTCACACCCAGCCGCTCGGAGAGGTCGGTCACAGCCGCGGGGCCTCCTGAGCGAAGGGCCCGCAGGATGAGTTGGTGTCGTCGTTCTGCCAGCACGGCCGGAACACTACTCGTCATCTTCAATCATTTCCATGCTCAGTTCTGCTCGGGTATTGACCAATCTCTCGGAGCAGCGCACGATTCCGGTCACGGAAATGAAGAGTTTTGACGATCTCTGTCGAACTCGAGCGAGAGGACACATCCGTGGACGACGACCGGCCCGATGTGCTGCTGACCGGGCTGCTCTTCTACGACCTCGTCCTCACGGGGCTCGGCAAGCCGCCGACACCCGGCGAGGAGATCTGGACCGAGGGCATGGGCTGCGGCCCGGGCGGCATCGCGAACCTCGCGGTGGCGGCCTCCCGCTTCGGCCTGAAGACCTCCCTGGCCACCGTGTTCGGCGACGACTTCTACGGCGAGCACTGCCGTGACGTCCTGTGCGACCAGGAGGGCGTCGACCTCTCGCTCTCCCGGACGGCGGACGGCTGGCCCACCCCGGTCACCGTCTCCGTCGCCTTCGGCCACGACCGCGCCCTGCTCACCCATGGCCAGGAGCCGCCGTACTCGCAGGACGCGCTGATGGGCGACCCGCCCGGCGCGCGGACCGCCCTGGTGCACCTCGAGGCCGAGCCGCGCGAGTGGCTCGCCAAGGCCGCCGCGAACGGCACGCAGGTCTACGCCGACGTCGGCTGGGACCCCACCCAGGAGTGGCCGACGGCTCTCCTGGAGCAGCTCGCGCTGTGCCACGCCTTCCTCCCGAACGAGACGGAGGCCATGGCCTACACCCGCACCGACAGCGCGGTGGCCGCGCTCGGCACACTGTCCGAGCTGGTGCCGGTCGCCGTGGTCACCCGGGGCGGGGACGGCGCCCTGGCCGTCGACCAGATCACCGGCGAGTACGCGGACGTGCCCGCCCTCGACGTCGACGTGCTCGACGCGACGGGCGCCGGGGACGTCTTCGGCGCCGCCTTCGTCACCGCCTCGCTCGGCGGCTGGCCGCTGGCGGAGCGGCTGCGGTTCGCGGTGCTCGCGGCCGGGCTGTCCGTCGGGCACCACGGCGGAGCCCTCGCGGCCCCCGGCTGGTACGGCGTGCACCGCTGGTGGCACTCCCTGACCGACCCCGAACTGAAGCGGTCGTACGGCTTCCTGGCCGACCGGCTCCCGGTGGACCCCGGGCCGGCTCTCGCGTACGCCCCCCTCACCCCGCCGGCCCCTCACACGTCCGTCGGCCCACGCGCCTCCGAACGGCGGCACTGATCCCCGCACCCCTCTCCACGTCGAACATGAACAACAGGAGTGACCCGTGGACCTTTCCCGCAGACGCTTCCTCCAGGCCGCCGCGTTCACCGCGGCCGCCTCCGGTCTGACCGTGGCATGCGGCAACGGCTCAGGATCGGCCGGCAGCAAGAACGGCAAGAGCCTCACCTTGTGGTACTGGGGAGGCGCGCTCAGCGACAAGGTGGTCGCCGAGGCGAAGACGCACTTCGCCAAGGAGGTGAAGCTGACCGCCGCCTCCATCGGCGGCGACTTCAAGTCGAAGCTCACCACCACCCTCGCCGCGGGCACCTCCGTGCCCGACATCACCGGCATCAAGGGCGAGGACATGGCGTCCTTCCTGCCCAACGCGAACCGCTTCCTCGACCTCAACGACCTGGGCTTCAAGGACATCTCGTCGCAGTACCTGGACTGGAAGACCAAGCTCGCGCGGACCGAGGACGGCAAGCAGATCGGCTTCCCGATCGACATCGGCCCCACCGCGCTGTTCTACCGGGCGGACCTGTTCGACAAGGCCGGGCTGCCCACCGACCCCGACAAGGTCGCGGCCCGGGCGGGGACCTGGGACGACTACTTCGCGCTCGGCACCGAGCTGAAGGAGAAGGTGCCCGGCACCTACCTGGTCAACAACATCGGCTCGGTGTTCAACATGGCGGTCGGGCAGGGCACCGAGCGGTTCATCGACAAGGACAACCGCTTCATCGGCGACCAGGACCACATCCGCAAGGCGTGGACCACCGCGGTCCGCCCCTACACCCTCGGTCTCGACGCCAAGATCAACGACAACAGCTGGAACGCGGCCGTCGGCAAGAGCCTGAGCACCGAACTCGGCGCCGCCTGGCACGCGCTGGACATCGAGCAGGCGGCCCCGAAGACCAAGGGCAAGTGGCGGGTCTGCGCGATGCCCGGCGGGCCGGCCAACCAGGGCGGCTCCTATCTGGCCCTGCCCAAGCAGTGCCGGAACCCCGAAGAGGCATTCAAGATCATCAGCTGGATCCTCAGCCCGGAGAACGACGCCCGCGGCTTCGCCGACGCCGCGATCTTCCCGGCCGCGCCGGCGGCGTACGCCATGCCGGCCATGACGGGCGGCGACCCCTTCTTCGGCGGGCAGAAGATCATCGAGGTGTTCGGCCCGGCCGCCAAGTCCATACCGGCCAGCTACGAGGCACCCGCGGACGCCGCCGTCATGGCCCCCTTCATGACCGAGCTGACCAGCATCGAGTCCAAGGGCAAGAAGCCCGACGACGCCTGGCACGACGCTGTCAGCCAGGCCAAGCAGATCGCCCGCCGCCAGGGGGTGAGCTGAGCGATGGCCTCACCTCCGGTCACCGGTCCCGCCGCGGTGCCCCGGCGCCACGGCGGGCCGGGCCCGGCCCGCTTCCGCCCCCGGCGCACCCCGCCGACGGGCGCCGCAGCGCCGAGACGTCGCGGTGTGCTGTCCTACTGGCGGCAGTACCTGGCGATCTCGCCCTTCTTCCTGATCTTCGGCATCTTCTCGTTCGTCCCGGTCTTCTACTCGCTGTACCTGGCCTTCCAGCGCTGGGACGGCATGGGCACCATCCAGTTCGTCGGCCTGCAGCAGTTCCGTTTCCTCTGGGACGACCCGGTCTTCTGGATGTCGATCCGCAACACCCTGGTGATCTGGGTCCTGTCCACCGTCCCCACGCTGTTCGGCGCCTTGGTGCTGGCGACGCTGCTGCACTCGGTGCGGCGCTTCAAGGGCTTCTACCGCATCGCCCTCTACATACCGAACGTCACCTCGATCGTCGCCGTGTCGATCTTCTTCGGCGCGGTGTTCAGCAACAACTTCGGCCTGGTCAACGCCATTCTGGGCACGGTCGGGATCTCACCCGTGCCGTGGCTGAGCAATCCGTGGCTGATCAAGCTGGTCATCGCGCTGCTGATGACCTGGATGTGGACCGGCTACAACATGATCATCTATCTGGCCGGCCTCCAGGCCATCCCCACCCAGATCTACGAGGCGGCCAAGCTGGACGGCGCCGGTCCGATCCGCACGTTCTTCCAGATCACCATGCCGATCATGCGGCCCATCATCCTGTTCACCGTCATCATCTCGACCATCAACGGCCTGCAGAGCTTCAGCGAACCCCAGGTCCTGTTCGGCAGCAACGCCGCCAACCCGAACCTCGGCGGTCCCGGCCAGGCGGGCCTGACCACGCTGCTGTACTTCTACCAATCCGCCTTCGTCAACAACGACTACGGCTACGGCGCGGCCATCGTATGGGCCTTCTTCGTACTGATCATGGTGCTGGTCGTCATCAACTGGCGCGTCGTGCAGCGCGGGAGGAAGTCATGACCGCAGTGGTCAAGAGGCGGTCACGGCGCCCCAAGGGCCTCACCGCGCACATCGTCCTCGCCCTTGCCGTGCTGATCTCGATCTTCCCGTTCGTGTGGACGATCGTCATGGCGACGAACACCACCGAGGACATCTACAAGAGCCCGCCGAAGCTGACCTTCGGCTCCCATCTGCTGGAGAACATCCGGCATGTGCTCGACACCATCGACTTCTTCGGGTCGATGCTGAACACGCTCCTCGTCGCCTCCGTGACCACCGTCCTGGTCCTGTTCGTGGACTCCCTGGCCGCGTTCGCCTTCGCCAAGTTCGACTTCCCCGGGCGCAAGGTGCTGTTCGCGATGCTGGTGGGGTTCATGATGCTGCCGCTTCAGCTGGCCGTCCTGCCGCAGTTCATCCTGATGTCGGACATCGGCTGGGTCGGCACGCTCAAGGCGCTGGCCCTGCCCGCCCTCGCCAACGCCTTCGGCATCTTCTGGCTGCGCCAGTACATCGAGAACGGGGTGCCGGACGAACTCCTCGACGCCGCGCGGATCGACGGGGCGGGGTTCTTCCGGCAGTACTGGAACATCGTGCTGCCGATGATCAAGCCCGCGCTGTCCTTCCTGGCCATCTACGCCTTCGTCGGTGCCTGGAACGACTACATCTGGCCGCTCGTCGTGCTCACCGACCCGGGCCATCTCACGCTGCAGGTGGTGCTCGCCCAGCTCCACGTCGGCCACACCACCGACTACAGCATGGTCATGGCCGGTGTGCTCATGGCGTCCCTTCCGCTGGTCATCGTCTTCACCCTGTTCGCCCGCGGGTTCATCGCGGGCGCCACGGAGGGAGCGGTCCAGGGGAGTTGACGCGCCCCAAGGGGCGCGGGGCTGTGTCTATATACGGCTCCGCCGCGTGGGCGCGACCAGCCACAGCGGACGCGCAGCCGAGAACCGGCAGCCGGTCCCGAGCTCTCAGGACAAAAGAGAGGCACCCAGTGACGGACGTCAGCTCCGAGGCCCCACGCACCAAGGTCCTCGTCGTCGGCATGGACGGACTGCGCTACGACCGGCTGGCCCGCTCCGCGTCCGCGGCACCCGTGCTGCACGCCCTGATGGCCGCGGGCGCCGTCGGCACCAGCCTGCTGCCGTACGGCGAGGCGGACGGCCAGGCCGAGGACGGGCCGTCGACCAGCATGGCCTACACCGACTCCGGGCCCGGCTGGTCGAGCGTGCTGACCGGGGTGTGGCCCGACCGTCACGGCGTGACCGGCAACGACTTCACCGGCGCCGACTACACCCGGTACCCCGACTTCCTCAGCCGCGCCGTGGCGGCCCGGCCGGGTCTGCGCACCGCGGCCGCGGTGTCCTGGCCGGAGCTGGTCCGGCGCGGAGTCCTCGGCCCCGCGATCGGCCGGCGGGTCCACTACGACGGCGAAACCGACGGCTACGCGAGCGCGGACCGCCGCGTAGCCGACACCGCGGCGGGCTGGCTCACCCAGGACGACCCGGACGTGGTGTTCGTGTACTTCGGCGCCACCGACGAGGCGGGCCACGCCACGGGCCCCCTCTCCCCCGCCTACGCTCACGCGCTCCTCGCCCAGGACGCGCACCTCGGACGGCTGCTGGAGGCGATCGACGCCCGGCGCTCGGACCCGGCACGCGCCGAGGAGCGCTGGACCGTGCTGGTGACCACGGACCACGGTCATCTCGACTCCGGCGGCCACGGCGGTGACACGCGTGCCGAGCGGGAGGTCTTCGTCGTCCTCGCCGAGCCCGGCGGGCCCGGAGGCGTCCGGCTCGACTCGCCCCGCCTCGTCGACATCGCCCCCACGGTCCTGGACCGTCTCGGCATCCCCGCCGACCCCGCCCGGGGCCTGGCGGGCCGTGTTCTGCCCCGCCCCACCGCACCGAATCCGGAATGGTCATGACCGACGCATCTCTCGATCCCCTGCTCGCCCTGCGCCCCTGGGAGGCGCCCGAGGTCACCTCTTGGCGGCGTCTGCCGATGAACGCCGTCGACCGGCGGGCCGGGGCCGTCTCCCTCGACGGCGACTGGCGCTTCCAATTGCTGCCCGCGCCGGACGCCCCGCTCGGGGAGGTCTGGTCGTCGGCGTACGTGCCCGGCGTGTGGACCATGCAGGGCACGGACGACCTGCCCCGGTACCTGAACATCCGCATGCCGTTCGCCGAGTTCCCGCCCGAGGTGCCCGCGGCCAACCCGACCGGCGTGTACGAGCGGGCGGTGGACGTGCCCGCCGAGTGGGCCGGGCGGCGGATCGTGCTCCAGGTCGGGGCCGCCGAGAGCGTGCTGCTGGTGCATGTGGACGGGCGGCCCGTCGGCATCTCCAAGGACTCCCATCTGGCCGCCGAGTTCGATCTGACGCCGGTGCTGCGCCCCGGGCAGCTGGCCGGCCTGCGGCTGACCGTCGTGAAGTGGTCGGACGCCTCGCACATCGAGGACCAGGACCACTGGTGGCACGGCGGGATCACCCGCTCGGTGCTGCTGTACGCGCGCGACCCGCTGCATCTCGCGGACGTGGCGGTACGGGCCCGGCGGGACGGCGACCTGCGCGTGGACTGCCGGGTGCGGGACACGGACGGGGCGCTGCCCGAAGGCTGGTACGTCAGCGGGGAACTGGACGGGCAGCTGCTCACCCAGGACACGGAGTTCGACCGCGCGAACGCCGAGGACGAGCGCGTCTCCGCCTTCCTCGGCGAGGCCCGGCTGCGCGCGGCCGTACCGGACGTGCGCACCTGGACCGCCGAGACGCCCGAGCTGTACGGGCTGACCGTACGGCTGCACCGCGCCGACGGCACCGTCGCCGACACCTCGCACCACCGGATCGGCTTCCGTGACGTCGAGATCTCCGGCCGGGACCTGCTGGTCAACGGCGAGCGCGTGTTCATCCGGGGCGTCAACCGGCACGACTTCCATCCGCTGACCGGCCGGACGGTGTCGTACGACGACATGCGCGCCGACCTCGTCCTGCTGAAGCGGTTCGGCTTCAACGCGATCCGCACCGCGCACTACCCGAACGACCCGTCCCTGTACGACCTGGCCGACGAGCTGGGTTTCTACGTCGTCGACGAGGCGGACATCGAGTCCCACGACCACGCGCACGAGATCGCCGACGACCCGCGCTATCTGGGCGCCTTCGTCGACCGGGTCGCGCGGATGGTGCTGCGCGACAAGAACCACCCGTCGGTCATCATCTGGTCGCTGGGCAACGAGTCCGACTACGGCGCGGGCCACGACGCGGCGGCGGGCTGGGTCCGCCGGCACGACCCGGCCCGGCGGCCGGTGCAGTACGAGGGCGCCGCCAAGCTCGGCTGGGCCGATCCGGACCTGGCCTCGGACATCGCCTGCCCGATGTACGCGCCGCTGCAGGAGTGCCTGGCGCACGCCATGTCCGGGACCCAGACCAAGCCGCTCATCCAGTGCGAGTACTCGCACGCCATGGGCAACAGCAACGGCACGCTGGCCGACCATTGGGAGGCCATCGAGGCCACCCCGGGTCTTCAGGGCGGGTTCATCTGGGAGTTCTGGGACCACGGCATCCTCCAGCGTGTGAACGACGGCAGACCGGCCGGGCGTGGGGGCGCCGGGCTCTATGACAACGGTGTCGCCGCGCCCGGGCATCGCTGGGCGTACGGCGGCGACTTCGGGGAGAGCGACCACGACGGCGCCTTCATCGCCGACGGGGTGGTCTTCCCCGACCGCACCCCCAAGCCCGTGATGTTCGAGCACCGGGAGATCGCCGCGCCGGTGCGGATCGAGTGCTTCCGGCACGAGGGCATCGTCCTCGGCAACCACCAGCACTTCCGCGGCCTGGACTGGCTGTCCGGCGAGTGGGAGCTGTCCCTCGCCGACGGCGGCACCCTGACCGCACCCGCCGAGCTGCCCGATCTGCGGCCGGGCGAGACGGCCGCCGTACCGCTGCCGTTCGAGCTGCCGGACGACGGCGGCGAGGCCTGGCTGACGCTGCGGGTCACGACGGCCCGGGACGAGGCCTGGGCGCCGCGCGGCACGGTGGTGTGCCTGCCGCAGGTGCGGCTGCGGGCCGCGGAACCGGTGCGGCATACCCCGGTCGCGAACCGCCCGGTCGACGTCGACGAGGACGGGCTGCTGGTCCATCCGCTGCTGGCGGCCGCGCCCACGCTGTCCCTGTGGCGGGCGCCCACCGACAACGACGAACTCGGCGGCATGGCGGGCCGCTGGCGGGACTGGGGGCTGGACGCGCCCACCCGGAAGGTCGTCGCCGTACGGCGTGACCCGGGACGGGTGGCCGTCGTCACCGACCATCTCTGCCCGGGCGGGACCGTCCGGCACGAGCAGGTGTTCACGGCCGTCGAGGGCGGGCTGCTGGTGGAGGAGAGCGCCGAGCTGCCCGAGGCGCTGGACGACGTGGCCCGGGTCGGGTCGGTCTTCGAGACGGCACCCGGGCTGAATCTGCTGGAGTGGTTCGGGCAGGGCCCCTGGGAGTCGTATCCGGACCGGGGCGCGGGCGCGCCCGTCGGCCATCACGGTCTGCCGGTGGACGAGCTGTTCACGCCCTATCTGCGGCCGCAGGAGAGCGGCGGGCGGCACGGCGTACGGCGGTTCACGCTGTCCGCGCCGGACGCCACGGGGCTGTCGGTGCGGCTGGACCGGCCCTGCCAGGTGTCCGTGACCCGCCATCGCGCGGCCGACCTCGCCTCGGCCGCTCATCACGACGAACTGGTGCCGCGTGCCGGGTGCGTGGTGCACATCGACGCGGCGCACCGCGGGCTGGGCACGGCGTCGTGCGGCCCCGACACCTTCGCTTCCTATCTCGTCGCGGCCGGCGTCCATCGCTGGAGCTGGACGCTGCGCGTTCTCTGACACTTCCTCCCTGTCACCCCTTACGGAGCACCCGTGTGCACTTCGCATGACCACGACCCGGGCGAGGCGCCCCAGGCCGGAGCCGGCAGACGCGGTTTCCTTCGCGCCACGGCGCTGCTCGGCGTGACCGCCGGGGCGGTGGCCGCGCTGCCGGCCGTCACCGCCGGGGCGGCGCCGTCGGGCCGGCGTCCCGATCCGCGCAGCCGCCGCTTCACACTCGCCGTGATGCCGGACACCCAGTACCTCTTCGACGGGCCGAGCATCGACAAGGCGCCGGTGGAGGCGTCACTGCGCTATCTGCTGGAGCACGGCAAGGAGGAGAACCTCGTCTTCCTGTCGCATCTCGGGGACCTCACGCAGAACGGCGCGAAGGAGGAGTTCGCGGCGATCGGCGAGGCGTTCGAGCTGCTGGACCGGCGGGGCGTCGGCTACAGCGTCCTCGCCGGCAACCACGATGTGAAGTCCTCGACGACCGACCAGCGCGGGGCGACGCCCTATCTGGACGCCTTCGGTCCGCGGCGCTTCCAGGGGAAGCCGACGTTCGGCGGCGCCTCCCCCGACGGCTACAACACCTTCCACCTGTTCACGGCGGGCGGCCGGGAGTGGCTGGTGCTGGCGCTGGACTGGCGGCTGTCGCCGCAGGGATACGCGTGGGCGAAGGAGGTCCTGGCGAAGCATCCGAAGACGCCGGTGATCCTCACGACGCACGAACTGGTCGTCGAGGACGACTCCCTGTCGGAGTACGGGCAGCAGCTCTGGGACCAGCTCGTCGAGGAGCACGACCAGATCTTCCTCGCCCTGGGCGGCCACTACTGGCCCGCCGCCCGCGCGACGCGGAAGAACGCCGCCGGGCACGACGTCCATCTGCATCTGACGAACTACCAGAACCGCTACTTCGGCGGCGCAGCGATGATCCGCCTCTACCGCTTCGACCTGGACCGGAACGTCATCGACGTGGAGACGGTCTCCCCGTGGATCCTCGGCCGGGCGGGGAAGGGGCTCAACGAGCTGGAGCGGCAGGAGATGGAGCTGAGCGGCGACGCCGACCGGTTCTCCGTCGAGATCGACTTCGAGCAGCGTTTCTCGGGCTTCGCCCCGGTGCCCGCCCGGCCTGCCAGGCCCGCCGCGAAGCTGCTGCTGCCGGGCACGATGGCGTACTGGCGCTTCGAGAAGCCGGTGGACGGCACCGTCCGCGACCTGTCGGGGCGGGGCAACGACCTCTCGCTCGTCACGGTGGGCGGCGGCGCGCTCGGCTGGTCGGCGGACCACCACCCCGACCAGCCGGGCCACGGCAGCCTGGAGTTCCAGGGGTTCAAGTCGCCGCTGAAGGGCGCCTACCTGCGCACGGTCGACGGCGCCCCGCTCAACTCGGCGACTTTCAAGGACGGCTACACCATCGAGGCGTTCTACCGGCTGCCCGCCGACTGGGACCCGGACCACAACGCCTGGTCGGGTCTGGTCTCGCGCACGGGCACGGGCGGCGCCGCCGGCAAGACCGCCGACGACCCGGACGAGCCGCTGGCCACCCTGTCGCTGTCCAACGACCGTGAGCCGCAGTGGGCGATGCGCCCGCTCAACCAGCAGGGCATCGCCACCAACTGGGCCCAGGAGACCCCGCTGGAGACCTGGTGGCACCTCGCGGTCGTCAACGACGGCAGGCACAGCACGCTGTATGTCGAGGGCTGCCCGGTGCTCCGCAACCCCAGGGCGGCCTCCGTCGGCATCACCTCCGTGGGGCTGCCGTGGCTGCTGGGCGGCTACGAGTACGGCGGCAGGATCGACCAGATCTTCCACGGCCGGCTCGGCGACGTCCGGATCGTCGCCCGGGCGCTGCCCGTCACCTCCTTCATGAACCACTGAGATCCCGAAGGGCTTGTCGATCATGACCGAGCAGCAGCTCCCCGCCTGGGCCGATCCGTCCGTCTCCCCCGCCGCCCTCGATGCGCAGGGCGTCTCCCGCCGCGGGCTCCTGCGCCGCGCGGGCCTGTTGGGCACCGCGTTCGCCCTGGGTTCGGCGGCGACCACGCAGACCCCCGCCCTGGCCGCCGGTGAGAGACGGCCGGGCGGCGAGGATCCCCGCCTCGCCTATCTCGTCGGCGACCACCACGTCCACTCCGTGTACAGCCACGACGCCAAGTACACGTTCTCCCAGCTGGCCGCCGCGGGCGCGAAGTACGGCCTGGACTGGATGGTGTTCACCGAGCACTCCAACTTCGGCCACGCCGATTACGGTGCCGCTCTGGAGCACAAGGAGATCCTGAAGGCGCGTGCCGAGAACCCGCGTCAGCTGATCTTCCAGGGCCTGGAGTGGTACATCCCGGCCGCCGAGCACTGCACGGTGTTCACCACGCCCGGACGGCACGAGGTCGATCTGCTCACCCGCTTCGAGCGCGCCTACGACGGCAAGCTGCTCGGCTACGACAAGGGCGGCCCCGCCGACGCGGACACCGCGCGCAACGAGGCCCATGCCGTCAAGGCGCTCAAGTGGCTCTCCCAGCAGCGTCGTTCGGGCCATGTCGACGACATCCTGGTCCTCGCCAACCACCCCCTGCGCCTGGGCATCGACTCCCCGCACGAGATGCGCGCCTGGCGGGACGCCGCGCCCGAGATCATGATCGGCATGGAGGGCGCGCCCGGTGCCCAGGGCGCCGCCATACCCGGCTGGCGGGGTGCCACCTCGATCCGCGGTGAGTACGAGAACAAGCCGTCCGCGCAGTCCTGGCCCGGCTACCCGGCGGAGGCCTATCTGACGTACGGCGGCTTCGACTGGGCGACCGCGACCGTCGGCGGTCTGTGGGACTCGATGCTCGCCGAGGGGCGGCTGTTCTCGGTCACCACCAACTCCGACGCCCACCGGATCGTCTTCGACACCTGGAAGAACGGCGACTGGCCGGCCGGGCAGACCTTCGACAGCACCGGCAAGCTGCCCGACCCGGTGAACACCGACACCCCGCAGCCGGGCAGCGACTTCTGGCCCGGCCAGTTCAGCCGCACCCACGTGGGCGTGACGCGCTACGGCTACGGCGCGGTCATGGCGGGCCTGCGCGCGGGCCGGGTCTGGCTGGACCACGGGCATCTGCTCGACGGACTCGACGTACGGCTGACCCGGGAGCGCGACCGGGGGCGGGGCGTGACGCTCGGCGGGCGGCTGCGCGTGCGCAAGGGCGAGAAGCTCACGCTGCACATCACCGTGACGACCGCCTCGCGGCCCAACCCGCAGGGCATCCTGCCCGAGTTGGCGCATGTGGACGTCATCCGGGGCGCGGTGCGCGGCCCGGTCACCGACCGCGACACCTGGAAGGCCCCGGACACCCGGGTCGTCCGGACGCAGGACGTCTCCGGCCGCAAGGGCACCTACACCCTGCGCGTCCCGCTCACCGCCGGGGACGAGTCCTTCTACGTCCGGCTGCGCGGCAGCGACGGCAAGCGGAACGGCACCGGCTACCTGGGCGCCTCGGTCGACCCGCACGGGCCGGTCCCGCACGCGCCCGGGGACGGTGACCCGTGGGCGGACACGTGGTTCTACGCGAACCCGGTGTTCGTCGACGTCGTGGGGTCCTGACCCCGGGTACCAGCAGGTCACGGAGTGATCCGGCGGAGGTACGGTGGGCCGCGTGACCGGTGAAGAGTCGCTGCGGCCCCAGTCCCTGATGCTGACGTTCCTGGGCGACCAGGTGCTCGGGCGCGACGTGTGCGTGTACTCGGGCAGTGTCATCGACGTGTTCGCCCGGGCCGGGATCGGCGAGCAGGCGACCCGCTCGACGCTGACCCGCATGGTGGGCCGTGACCTGCTGCGCCGCCAGCGTGAGGGCCGCCGGATGTACTTCGGGCTGACCGAGCGCTCGGCGGCGGTGCTGCGCGACGGCGAGCGGCGCATCTGGCAGACCGGCGCCGTCAACCGGCACTGGGACGGCACCTGGACCCTGCTCGGCTTCTCCCTGCCCGAGTCCTGGCAGCGCCAGCGCCACGACCTGCGCTCCCAGCTGACCTGGAGCGGCTTCGGGCCGCTGTTCAACGGCCTGTGGATCGCCCCGGGCGAGGTCGACGTGTCGGCGCTGGTCGCCGAGCTGGGCCTGTCCGCCCATGTGAAGGTCTTCCGGGCCCACGCGGACACCGGCATGGACATCGGCCAGATGATCGAGGAGACCTGGGAGCTGTCCGACCTGGCCGGGCTCTACGAGGGGTTCGTCCGGCGCTGGCAGCCCTGGGAGGACGACCTGCCCGACGCCGACGACGCCCTGGTCCTCCGACTGCGGCTCCAGACCGAGTGGCTGCGCATCGTCCGGCGCGACCCGCGCCTGCCCGTCAGGCACCTTCCGGACGACTGGCCGGCGGACCAGGCCGAGAAGACGTTCCGGTCCGTGCACGACCGGCTGTCACCGCTCGCGCGTGACGCCTCGGAACGCCTGCTCGACCTGGTGCCGGCGCGGCCTCAGGCGTAGAACCGCGACAGGCTCTGCAGCACCGCCGCCGGCTTGGCGCCGCCCTCGATCTCGATGGCGCCCTCGACGGTGATCTGTACGCCGCCGGGCACCTCCTCGACCTCGGCGAGCCCGGCCGTCAGCCGGATGCGGGAGCCGACCTTCACGGGTGAGGGGAAACGCACCTTGTTGAGGCCGTAGTTGACCTTCGTCGTCACGCCCTGGACGTCCAGCAGCTCGGTGAAGAGCGGGATGAAGAGCGAGAGCGTGAGGTAACCGTGGGCGATGGGAGCGCCGAAGGGGCCCTCCTTGGCCTTCTCGGGGTCGACGTGGATCCACTGGTGGTCACCGGTGGCGTCGGCGAAGGTGTCGACCCGCTCCTGTGTGACCTCGATCCACTCGCTGGTGCCGAGGTCGCTGCCCGCGAGCTTCTTCAGTTCGTCGAGGCCGTTGACGGTGATGCTCATTCAGCTGTCCTTCGCTAGGAGTCGGTGCCGTAGCGCTTGCGCACACGGGATTTCAGGAGCTTTCCGGAGGCGGTGCGCGGGAGTGCGTCCGCGACGACGACCGACTTCGGGATCTTGTACTTGGCGAGATGTCCCGCGAGCGAGGCGAGCACCTCGTCGGGGTCGAGCGCGGCGCCCTCGCGGGGGACGACGACCGCGCGCGGCACCTCGCCCCACTTGTCGTCCGCGACGCCGATGACCGCGCACTCGACGATGTCCGGGTGGGCGAGGAGCCGGTCCTCGATCTCGGCGGGGTAGATGTTCTCCCCACCGGAGATGATCATGTCCTTGATGCGGTCGACGATGTGGACGTAGCCGTCCTCGTCGACCTGGGCCGCGTCGCCGCTGCGGAACCAGCCGTCCGCGAAGGACGCGGCCGTCTCCTCGGGCAGCCCCCAGTAGCCGGGCATGACGTGCGGTCCGCGCACCACGACCTCCCCGACCTCGCCGACGTCGACCGGCGCGAGGTCGGGCCGTACGACGCGTACGTCGCTGAAGAAGTGCGGCACGCCCGCCGAACCCGCCTTGCTGACGGCATGCTCGGCGTCGAGGAACAGCGTGCCGGGCGCCGCCTCGGTCATGCCGTAGCCCTGGAGGAAGGTGAGGCCGCGCTCCTGGTAGGCCGCGATCAGCGGGGTGGGGACCGGGGAGCCGCCGCAGGTCAGGATCCGCAGCGAGGAGAGGTCCGCCCCCGGCCAGCGCGGGTGCCTGGCCACCTGGTCGAACATCGTCGGCACGCCGAACATGAAGGTGATCCGGTGCCGCTCGATCAGATCGAAGGTGGCGTCCGGGTCGAAGGCCTCGACCAGGACGCAGGCGCCGCCCTTCAGCAGGACCGGCAGCGTCAGCATGTTCAGGCCGGCGGTGTGGAACAGCGGGGCGGAGACCAGGGCGCGTTCGTCCGCGATCAGGTCGGTGTCGACGAGGACGTTGACCGCGTTCCAGGTGAGATTGCCATGGGTGAGCATGGCGCCCTTGGGACGGCCGGTCGTGCCCGAGGTGTACATGATGATGCAGGTGTCGTCCGGAGCGACCGGTGTGTCGATGGGCTCCTCGGAGGCCGACGCCAGCGCCTCCTCGTACTCGGCGCCCACCTCGGCGTACGTACGCACATCCGTGCTGCCCGGCAGGCCCGCGACCAGGCCGGAGTGCGAGGGGCCGTAGACGAGGGCCTTGGCGCCGGAGTCGGCGAGCTGGTAGGCGATCTCGGGGCCGGCCAGGCGCGTGTTGAGAGGGACGAAGACCGCGCCGAGCGTGCCGGCCGCGAACAGGGTCTCCAGATAGGAGGGGTGGTTCGGGCCGAGGTAGGCGATGCGGTCGCCGCGCCGGATGCCCCGCTCGCGCAGGGCGTGGGCGAGGCGGGT
The DNA here is from genome assembly GCF_024442335.1 of Streptomyces sp. CRCS-T-1. Lineage (NCBI taxonomy): Bacteria > Bacillati > Actinomycetota > Actinomycetes > Kitasatosporales > Streptomycetaceae > Streptomyces > Streptomyces sp. CRCS-T-1. Next base: position 1,062,609 of record NZ_CP101651.1, read on the forward strand.
GGTGCGCCCGTACAGGGCGGCGTAGGTGCGGGTGGTGTCGCCGTGGATCAGGGCGGTGCGGTGCGGGGTCTTGCGGGCCCGGCGTGCGGGCCATGACCCCAGTCCCTCGTTGCGCATGTCACGCCCCTTACGGTTTCGTCAGCCCGAGCAGGCGGGCGGCGTTCTCCTTGAGGATCTTCGGCCGGACCTCTTCCTTGATCGTCAGCTTGTCGAAGTCGGCGAGCCAGCGGTCGGGGGTGAGGACGGGGAAGTCGGAGCCGAAGAGGACCTTGTCCTTCAGCAGGGTGTTCGCGTACTGCACGAGCTGCGGCGGGAAGTACTTGGGCGACCAGCCGGAGAGGTCGATGTGGACGCCCGGCTTGTGCGTGGCGACGGCCAGGGCCTCGTCCTGCCAGGGGAAGGACGGGTGCGCCAGGATGATCTTCAGATGCGGGAAGTCGGCGGCGACGTCGTCCACGTGGAGGGGGTTGGAGTACTTGAGGCGGATGCCGCCCCCGCCGGGCACACCGGCGCCGATGCCGGTCTGGCCGGTGTGGAACAGGGCGATGGTGCCGGTCTCCTCGATGACCTCGAAGAGGTCGTAGGCGACCGAGCGGTCGTTGGGGAAGAAGCCCTGGATGCTGGGGTGGAACTTGAAGCCCTTCACCCCGTACTCCTCGACCAGGCGGCGGGCCTGCTTGACGCCCGCCTTCCCCCGGAAGGGGTCGATGGAGGCGAAGGGGATGAGGACGTCGGCGTTGGCGGCGGCCGCCTCGGCGACCTCCTCGTTGGGGACGGGCGGGGTGCCGGTGGCGGACTCGGCGTCGACCGTGAAGATCACGGCTGCCATCTTCCGCTCGCGGTAGTACGCGGCGGTCTCCTCCAGGGTCGGCTTCCGCTTGCCCTCGACCTTGAAGTAGGCGGAGGAGGCGTCGTGCAGGTCGTCGTCCAGGGAGGAGTGGCCCTTGGAGGACACCTCCGCGTGGGTGTGGACGTCGATCGCGACGAGGTCGTCTGCGTTCATCGAGGGGGCCATCACGCCTCCGGGAACTTCGGCGCCGGGATGCCGACCGACTGGGGTTCGGCACCGACCGAGGTGGGCCAGGCGTCGGCCAGGGCGCCGGGGGTCCAGCCGCCGTCGGCGTACGCCGCCCTGATCTCCTGCGGATGCGACCAGAGTGCCACCTTGTCGCCGCCGATGCCGATGGCCTGGCCGGTCACCCCGCGTGCCGCCTCGGAGGCGAGGAAGGGGACCAGGGCCGCGCAGTCCTCCGGGGTGCCGAAGCCCTCGCCCTTGCGCAGGAAGTCCGGCAGCGGCTCGCCGTCGCGCATGGCCTCGATGTACGGGGCGAAGGCCGGGATGGTCTCGGTCATCGCGGTCGCGGCGACCGGCACGATCGCGTTGACGGTGATGTTGGCGCGGCCCAGCTCCATGGACCAGGTGCGGGCCATCGCGGCGATACCGGCCTTGGCGGCGGCGTAGTTCGTCTGGCCGAAGTTGCCGCGCTGCCCGGCCGGGGAGCCGACCAGGATCAGGGAGCCGCCCTCGCCCTGCTCGCGCATCCGGACGGCGGCGGCGCGGGCGCAGGTGAAGGTGCCCTTGAGGTGGGTGGTGATCACCGCGTCGAAGTCCTCGTCGGTCATCTTCCACAGCACCTTGTCGCGCAGGATGCCCGCGTTGGTGACAAGGACGTCCAGCCGGCCGAACTCCTCGACCGCGCGGTTCACCAGCCGCTCCGCGGCCTCGGAGGTGCCGACCGGGACGACCTCGGCGACGGCCTTGCCGCCCGCTTCGGCGATGGACTTCACGGCCGCCTCGGCCACGGCCTCGTCGACGTCGTTGACCACCACGGAGGCGCCGTGGGCGGCCAGGGCATGGGCGTAGGCGAGGCCGAGGCCCCGGCCGCTACCGGTGACGACGGCGACCTTGCCGGAGAGATCGATGCTGGGCACGGGTGGGTCCCTTCACGAGCTGATGCGGGTGGCGCTGCTTCGAGATCGAAGCTAAGAGCAATAATTGTTGACGTCAATAGTTGTTGATGACCCACGGGTGCGAGATGCTGGGGATCCCAGGAAGCACCGAGCACAGGGAGCCCGTCATCGCACGCCAGAACGTCACCCCGAAGCCCATCGACGCGCACGAGCCGTGGATGCGCGGGCTGCACGCCGACACGGGCTATCTGCTGTACCGCCTGGGCCTGCGCTCCGGGCAGCTCTTCAACGCCTGCCTCCAGGAGTCGGGCGTGCGACTGCGCCACTACGCGGTGCTGCGCTTCCTCGCCACCACCGAGGGCGCCCTCCAGCGCGAGCTGAGCACCCGGCTCGGCTACGACCCGAGCGCGATCGTCGGCCTGGTCGACGACCTGGAGAAGCAGGGCTTCGCCGAGCGCCGCCCCTCCCCCGATGACCGCCGCAGCCGGATCGTCGTCCTGACCGAGAACGGCCGCGCGTTCCTGCGCGACACCGACGAGGCCGGACTGCGGGTGACCAACGAACTGCTGGGCCCGCTGGAGGACGCCGAGCGGGAGACGCTGCACGCGCTGCTGCTGCGGATCGCGGAGGACGGCCTGAACTGATGTTGTGCAAATGATTGACTGCTGCACGATGGATGCATAACTTCACGGGCTATCCGAGACCCGTCCCCAGGGAGCTCCCCGTGCAGCCATCCCCCTCAGCCGACCGAACCACCCCGGATTCAAGGCAGTTGCGCCGTGTGGCCGTCTCCGGCCTGCTCGGCACGACCGTCGAGTTCTACGACTTCCTCGTCTACGGCACGGTCGCCGCGCTCGTCTTCGGCGACCTGTTCTTCCCCCAGGCCGACCCGGCCGTCGGCACCATCGCGGCGTTCGGGACCTTCGCCGCCGGCTATCTCGCCCGCCCGCTCGGCGGCATCGTCTTCGGCCACTTCGGCGACCGGATCGGGCGCAAGTCGATGATGCTGGCGACCATGGTCCTGATGGGCCTGGGCAGCTTCCTCATCGGCCTGCTGCCCACCTACGACGCGATCGGCGTCTGGGCGCCGATCCTGCTCGTCGCGCTGCGCGTCGTGCAGGGCATCGCGATCGGCGGCGAGTGGGGCGGCGCGATGCTGATGGTCGTCGAGCACGCCGAGAAGACGCAGGGCTCCCGGCGCGGCCTGTGGTCCAGCTTCACCCAGCTCGGCGCCCCGCTCGGCTCCGTGCTGTCGGCCGGTGTGGTCACCCTCGTCGCCTCACTGCCCGACGACGACTTCCGCTCCTGGGGCTGGCGGGTGCCGTTCCTGCTGAGCATCGTGCTGCTGGCCGTCGGGCTGTTCGTACGTCTGAAGGTCGCCGAGAGCCCGCTGTTCGCGCAGGCCAGGCGCGAGCCGGTGGACAAGCCGCCGATCGTGGAGGTGCTGCGCCGCCCGAAGCCCGTGCTGCTCGCCGCGTGCGTCGGCATCGGCGCGTTCACCACCCAGTCGCTGCTGACGAGCTTCATGATCTCCTACGCCGTCGGCGAGGGGTACACCCGGCCGCAGGTGCTGACCGCGGTGACCGTCGCCTCCTGCGTGGCCCTCGCCGTCCTGCCCGCCGCGTCCGCGCTGTCGGACCGGGTCGGCCGCCGGCCCGTCGTGCTCGCCGGCGCCCTCGCCTCGGCCGCGCTCGCCTTCCCCGTGCTGGCCCTGGTCGACTCGGGCTCCCCCGGCCTGCTCATCCTCGCGCTCGCCCTCGGTCACGGTGTCGCCCAGTCCACGATGTACGGGCCGCTGGGCGCGCTGCTCACCGAGATGTTCGGCACCCGCGTCCGCTACACCGGCGCCTCCCTCGGCTACCAGGCCGCCACCCTGATCGGCGCCGGATTCTCCCCGCTGATCGCCGGCAGCCTCCTCGCCTCCTACGGGGGTGGCAGCACGCCGGTCTCGCTGCTGCTGTGCGCCGGCGCGGCGATCACCGCCGTCACCGTGTGGCGGCTGCGCGAGACGCACACCGACGCCCTGGACTCCCCCGCCGCCACCCCCACTCTGGAAGGAACCCCTCGTTGAGGATCCGCCTCGCTCTGCTGACCACCTGCCTGTCCCTGGCGACGGCCCTGCCCGCGCAGGCCGCCGGCGCCGACGACAGCCATCTGGAGGGCAAACTCCCCTCCGGCGCCGCGTACATGATGGACGTACCCGCGTCCTGGAACGGCACGGTGCTGCTGTACAGCCATGGCTACTCCCCGGCCGGGGCCCCCAACCCGGCCCAGAACACGCCGCGTCCGGCGGTCCGCGACAAGCTGCTGGCCGAGGGCTACGCCCTGATCGGCTCCTCGTACGCGACGAACGGCTGGGCGATCACCGAGGCGGTGCCCGACCAGCTCGCCACCCTGGACCTGTTCACCGAGAAGTTCGGGGCGGCCCGGCGGACCCTCGCCTGGGGCACCTCCTACGGCGGTTTCGTCACGACCATGCTCGCCGAGCGGCACGCCGACCGCTTCGACGGCTCACTGTCGATGTGCGGGCTGGTGCAGGGCGGCGTCGCCAACTGGAACAGCACCCTGGACCCGGTGTTCGCGCTGCGCACACTGCTCGCCCCGGGCTCGGGCATCCGGCTGGCGGGATTCGCCGACCAGGCGGAGGCGGTCGCCGCCGCCAAGTCGCTCACCACGAAGGTCGACGCCGCCCAGCAGACCCCGCAGGGCCGGGCCCGGATCGCCCTCGCCGCCGCGCTGCACAACATCCCCGGCTACAACGACGCCTCACAGCAGAAGCCGGGCCCCACCGACTGGGGGACCCAGCAGTCCAACCAGTTCACCGCCGTCCGGGGGCTGCTGCAGATGCCCGCCTTCAGCTGGCGGCAGGAGGCGGAGAGCCGGGCGGGCGGCAACCCGTCCTGGAACACCGGCGTCGACTACACCGCCCTGCTCGGCCGGTCCCCGCTGTACAAAGAGGTGACCGAGCTCTACAAGGAGGCGGGACTGTCCTTGCGCGGCGACCTCTCGGCCCTCGGCCGGGCACCCCGGATCTCCGCCGACCCCTCGGCCGTGGGGTGGATGCGGAAGACCAGCGTGCTGTCCGGCCGGCTCTCCGACCCCCAGCTCACCATCCACACCACGGGTGACGCGCTGATCCCGGTGCAGGCCGAGAGCGCCTATCGGCGGGCGGCCACGGCCGGGGGCTCCGCGGGGCTGCTGCGCCAGGCGTACGTCGACGGACCGGGCCATTGCACCTTCACCACCGGCGAGACCCTGGCCGCCCTGGACACCCTGGAGGACCGTCTGGACACGGGCCGCTGGGACGTGTCGCCGGGCGCGCTCAACTCCCGTGCGGGGCAGGAGGACCCGACGACCGCGGCCCGCTACGTCCCCTACCGCCCGTCCGCCTACCCCCGCCCCCACGACCTCGCCCACCCGGGAGACAACCGGCCATGACCGGCCCCACCGCGCCCGACCGGCTGCTGTCCGTGCTCGCGGCCTTCGACCACGAGCACCCGGCGCTGTGTCTGACGGACATCAGCCGGCGGGCCGGGCTGACCCTGACCACCGCCCACCGGCTGGTGGGCGCGCTCACCGAGTGGGGCGCCCTGGAGCGGGACGAGTCCGGCGTCTACCACGTCGGGCTCCGGCTGTGGGAGCTGGCCGCGCTGGCGCCGCGCGGCCTCGCCCTGCGGCAGATCGCGCTGCCGTATCTGGAGGACCTGTACGAGGCCACGCACGAGAACGTGCAACTGGCCGTGCGGGACGGGTCCGACGTCGTCTACATCGAATGGCTCTCGGGCCGGTCGGCGGTCGGCGTGCACATACGCGTCGGCGCCCGCTGGCCGCTGCACGCCACCGGCGTCGGACTCGCCCTGCTCGCCCACGGCGACCCGGAGTTCCAGCAGGAGTACTGCGCGGGCGGACTCGCCTCCTTCACGCCGTACACGATCACCGAACCGGCGCGGCTGCGGCGGGAGCTGGCCGAAGTGCGCCGCACCGGCGTCGCGGTGAGCGACCGTCAGATCACCGAGGACGCCCTGTCCGTGGCCGCGCCGGTACGGGCGGCGGACGGCACGGTGACCGCCGCCGTGTCCATCGTGGTGCCGCAGGCCGACGCCCAGGTGCCGGTGCTGGCCCCCGCGGTGCGGGTGGCGGCGCGGGGGATCTCACGGGCCCTGGGGTGGCAGCCGGAGCGAGCCCGTGGCGGAGTGCGCCGCGATGACGGAGAAAGCACTCGTGAGAGTGAACTTCCGTCTGTTCAGGGGCGAACGACCGCATAGTGATGTGAAAGGGAGGCGCGGAATCGGTACCCGACCAGTGCCCCGCCCTCCCGACCGGGGGGTCACCATGGAACCGCTCTTCCGCCTTGCCCTGCTGCGCCCCGCGATCGCACAGGATCCGGACGACGCCGGCATCGAACTGGCTCAGCAGACCGACTTCCAGCGTGCCCTGACCGCCGCGGCCGGTGCGGCGGACCCGCGCACCGAACTGCGGCGCGTGGTGGGCGAGTACGTCGCCGGACCGCTGTTCGTCGGACGGCCCGAGCAGGCTCCGCTGGCCAAGGAGACGGCGAGGTTCATGGCCGGGCTGGACCGGCTGCCCGCGCCGACGAGGGCTGTTGTCGACACCCGTCCGGGAGCCGCCGCGCCTCACCCGCCCTCGCTGCGGGACACGGTGATCGCCGCCGTCCGGGACGCGTTCGGCGCGGCCCCGGCCGAGGTGGTGCAGGGCGCGCCGTACAAGGACGCGGTGGCCCGGCTCCGGGACAGCGTGCTGGCCGTCAAATACCTGCCCGCCGAGCACACCAGGCCTCTGGAGGAACTGGTCCGCCGGCTGCGCCACCTGGAGATCGTCGCCCGCCTCGTGACGCACACCGCCTTCCCCGCCGCCGCGCGGGACCTGCGGCGCGCCCGCAGGCGCCCGGTGCGGCTGCCGGGTGCCACGGGCCTGGAACCCGTACTGTCCACCGTCGAGGCCGAGCGCCGGCGCCGGGAGAAGGAGGCCGAGGCGGCCGGGGAGCGACGGCAGCGCGCCGAGCGACTGCTCACCGTCTTCCGGCAGTTGCGCACCGCCATCGGTGAACTCACGGGGCTCGGCGGCGAGCACTTCAGCGTCTCCCCGCAGAACCGGTCGGACCAGGTGCTCCCGCCACCCGAGTACACCCCGCCCGCCGAACTGGCCCGCCAGATCACCTTCCACAGCCAACTCTCGGCAGCCAACCTGCGGGCCCTGGCCGGGGGTGGTGGAGGAGGCGGCGGTACGGGGGGTGGGGCTGGAACGGGCGGCTTCACGGGCGGTGGGGCCGACACAGGCCGCGCCGCGGGCGGCGGAAGCGGTGGAGTTCTCGGCGAGGCAGGGCCCGAAGCGCAAGGCGGCACCACGGGCAGCGGCACGGGAACAAGCCGCGCCACAGACGCCGGGGCCGGAACAAGCCGCGCCGCGGGCAGCGGAAGCCGTGGCGCTCACGGCGAGACAGGGCCCGAAACGGAAGACGGCACCACGGGCAGCGGCACGGGAACAAGCCGCGCCACAGACGCCGGGGCCGGAACAAGCCGCGCCGCAGGCAGCGGCAGCCGAGGCGCTCACGGCGAGACAGGGCCCGAAACGGAAGGCGGCACCACGGGCAGCGGCACCGGAACAAGCCGCGCCGCAGGCAGCGGCAGCCGAGGCGCGATCGGCGAGGCAGGGCCCGAAGCACAAGGCGGCGCCGGGCGCGCGGCGGTCGAGGAACCCGTTCCGAGCCCCCCGGAGCCCACCGCCGTGGCGGGTGCCGCGCAACTCGCCGGGCAGGTGTTCGGCGCCACGCCGGACCTCCTCGCCGGCACGCCCGGCTTCGTCCCGGCCCTGCTGGAGGACCTCGGCTTCCGGCTCCTGCCGGGGGCGGTGCAACAGCTGTCCGAGGCCACCCGGGCCCTGCTGACGGCACGCGGCATCGACGTCACGGCCACGCCCCTGGACCGGGTCGTCGCCCTTCTCCAGAGCGAGGCCGACGGGACGGCCGCGGAGCTGGAGAAACTGTTCGGCAGGCCGGCCAGGCGCAGCGTGCGGCGGCTCGGCGACACGCTGGTCACCACCTCCACTCCGGTGCCGTCCGTGTGGAACGCGATCAGCATCGGGGACCTGGACCCTGTCGAGCAGATCCCCTTGGAGGCCGACCCCATCCCCACCACGCAGGGCAGCGTGAAGCCGTCCGGCGTCGCGGACCTTCTCGTGGTCCGCCAGCAGCTCACCGGCTACGAGGGTGCCGACGTCGCCCATATCGAGAACGTCCTCAAGGGCGAGACCAAGCAGCGCGAGCACATCCGGCGCGAGGAGACCGAGCAGACCACCGTGACCGAGACGGAGACGATCACCTCCGAGGAACGGGAGCTGGAGTCGACGGACCGGTTCGAGATGAGCCGGGAGGCCAGTGCCGTCATCAAGGAGGACGCGGCCCTGAAGGCAGGGCTGACCGTCACCGGCAAGTACGGCCCCACGGTGGAGTTCTCGGCCTCCGCGGAGGGGTCCGTCTCCCGGTCGAAGGAGGAGGCGACCAAGTCGGCGTCGACCTTCTCCCAGGACGTCACCCAGCGCAGCGCCTCCAAGATCTCCGAGCGGGTGCTCCAGCGCACCACCCTGCGGATCACCACCGAGGTCACCGAGAAGAACACCCACACCCTCGACAACAGCCCCGGCATCGACCACATCTCCGGGGTCTACCAGTGGGTCAACAAGGTCTACCGGGCGCAGATGTTCAACTACGGGCTGCGCACCATGTTCGACTTCATGATCCCGGAACCCGCCGCGTTCCTGATCCACACCCTCCAGTCGGCCCACGCGGGAGCCGTCCAGGTGGACAAGCCGCCGGCGTTCACCCTCCAGGCGAACAAGATCGACGAGACCAACTACCACTACTGGGTGCAGGTGTACCAGGCGACGGATGTCACGCCGCCGCCCGAGATGTATGTGACCAGGTCCTTCGACTTCAAGGCGGGCGGCGGGGACAGCAGGACCAACTACAACCACTCGGGCCAGGTGACTCTCGACGAGGGCTATCAGGCGTTCCAGGCGTCCGTGGCCCGCTTGTGCAACATCTGGGAGGGGACGTACTCCCTGGATGTCGCCGTGGGCCGCCGGACCCATCGGTTCGGCCCTGAGGACGGCTGGGTGTGGATCACCATGCTGGACGAGGAGCAGGGATCGATCCCGGTCGCCGTCGACAGCTTCCGCCTCTCCCAGGTGGCGGTGGGCATCGAGATCAAGTGCCGGCGCACCGAGCGCGCGATGGAGAAGTGGCGGGCGGAGACCCACGCCAAGCTGACCACCGCCTACCGCGCCCGGCTCGCGGAGTACGAGGAGAAGCTCGCCGCGCTGACCTTCGACGCGGGAGTGGCCATCGAGGGCCGCAACCCGCTGGCCAACCAGGAGCTGATCGCCCACGAGCTGCGCAAGAGCTGCGTCAGCATCCTGACCAGGCAGCACTTCGACCTCTTCGACGCGATGAAGGGCGGGGCCGGCCAGGTCCCGCAGCTCGATGTCGACGAGGCCGCGGCGGAAGGCGCCTACGTCCGCTTCTTCGAGCAGGCCTTCGAGTGGGAGCATCTGACGTGGGTCGCGTATCCGTACTTCTGGGGACGGAAGAGCGAGTGGGACGAGCGTCTCGCCTACGACGACCCCGACCCGCTGTTCAACCAGTTCCTCAAGGCCGGGTACTGCCGGGTCACGGTCCCCGCGCGGCTCGGATTCGAGGGCGCCGTCGACCACTTCATGCAGTTCGGCGAACTGTGGCAGGGCGGCCCGCTCCCCGCAGTCTCCAGCCCTCTGTATCTGCCGATCGCCGAGGAGATCGCCGAGCGTCTCGACCGCCCGGGCGACGAGATCCCCCAGGGCGATCCGTGGACCGTGCGCATCCCCACCAGCCTGGTGCGGCTGCGCGAGGACGACCGGCTGCCCCGCTGGGTGCAGAACTCCGAGGGCGAGTGGGTCGAGGACTGAGACGATGAAGCACTTCGTCCTGGTGGCGGGTTATGGAAAGCCGCCCCGTCAGCTGCCGTTCCGTGCCTACTGCGAGAACCGGGTCCGCCAGCATGTGGCGGCCAACAAGGCCATGGAGGATCTGGTCTTCCAGATCTTCGACGTGGGGAGCGGGGAAGTCGTCGCCCGGACGTTCACCTATCCGGCGGGCCGACGGACCGAGTCGGTCGCCGCGGTCCGCTCCTTCGTTCGTGTCACCCCCGCCCACTACGACGGAAACGCCTTCCAGAACGACGTGCGCGGCGTGATGTCGGTCCTGGAGGTCTACGCGGCGGTGCGGACCATCGGAGTGACGGCCCCCGGCACCCTGATGGAGCTCAGCTTCTTCTCCCACGGCTACGACGGCCCGGTCCTGGTCGACAGCTTCGACTACCGGCAGACCAGCGAGATGCTCCGTGATCCGGGCGACCTGGATCCGCGCCCGAAGGACTTCCACAGCGCGAACATGCCGCCCGCGGAGCTCTCCGCCTTCCAGGCCGCCTATCACCCCGACGGCATCAACTGGAGCTGGGGATGCCACTTCCAGAAGTCCTACCACCACATCCTGACCAAGCTGGAGTTTCACCCCGAGTACCGGTCCTCGGGCCTCTCCGACGGCAAGGTCCTGGTCTTCCGGAACTTCGACGCGGACGAAGCTCTGCTGCTCGGGGATCATCTGGGCAGGACCTTCCCGGACCACCGGAAGGTGGAGGTGACCTTCGGCGAGCTGAAGTGGTTCGTCCGCAGGCACATCCTGGCCGGGTACTGCCACGCCCTCGCGGTCCACTCCGGGCGGAAGACCTACGGCGGACTCCTCGGCACCTACGCCGAGCGCGACACCACCGGCTCCCGGCCGCTCATGCACGTCAACCGGGGCTTCGGCAGGCATCTGGCCTTCTACCGGAACTACTTCGGCTTCGCCCTCGACCCCGAGCGCCGGTGGTACGGCCTCTACGATCCGGCTTTCACCTGACGCCCCGTTCAAGCTGTGCACTCATCGACCGGCGCTCAGTTTTCCCGGCTTTACCTCTTGACGACCCGGGTGACGTGGAGCACATTGGCGGCACTTTGAGAGCGCTCTCACCCCTCCACTCGAGAGGCATCCCCCCATGAGCGATACCTCCCGCACCTCCCACAGACGCCGCCCCGTGCGGCGGGCGTTGGTCGCCGTCCTCAGCACGCTCGGCCTCGCGGCGGCCGCCACCACCGCCTCCGCACCGGCCGCGAACGCCTCCGCTCCGCCGCCCCCGTCGGGCTGGACGCAGCTGTTCGTGGACGACTTCAACGGCGCCGCGGGCAGCGGCGTCAACACCTCCAACTGGCAGTACGCGACCGGCAAGGGCTACCCGGGCGGCCCGGCCAACTGGGGCACCGGCGAGATCGAGACCATGACGAGCAGCGCGGACAACGTCTCCCTCGACGGCAACGGCAACCTCCGCATCACCCCCCGGCGGGACGCCGCCGGGAACTGGACCTCCGGCCGCGTCGAGACCAACCGCACCGACTTCCAGCCCCCGGCCGGCGGCACTCTCCGCGTCGAGTCGCGCATCCAGGTGCCGAACGTCACCGGGGCGGCGGCGAAGGGCTACTGGCCCGCGTTCTGGATGCTGGGCGCCCCCTACCGCGGCAACTACTGGAACTGGCCGGCCGTGGGCGAGTTGGACATCATGGAGAACACCCAGGGCATGAACACGGTGTTCGCGACCATGCACTGCGGCACCTCGCCGGGCGGCCCCTGCAACGAGACCAGCGGTATCGGCAGTTCGACGACCTGCCAGGGCACCACCTGTCAGGCCGGCTTCCACACCTACCGGATGGAGTGGGACCGCTCGACGAGCGTCGAGGAGATCCGCTTCTACCTCGACGGCGTCAACTTCCACACCGTGCGCGCCAACCAGGTCGACGCGACGACCTGGAAGAACGCCACCGACCACGGCTTCTTCGTCATCCTGAACGTCGCGATGGGCGGCGGCTTCCCGGACGCCTTCGGCGGCGGCCCGGACGCCGGGACGCAGCCGGGCCACGCGATGGTCGTCGACTACGTCCAGGTGCTGTCGTCCGGCGGCGGCACCACGCCCCCGCCGACCGGCAACCGCGACGCCTACTCCGCCGTCCAGGCCGAGTCCTACGACGGCCAGTCCGGGGTGAGTACCGAGACGACGACCGACTCCGGCGGCGGGCAGAACGTGGGCTCGCTGGCCAACGGCGACTGGCTGCACTTCAAGGGCGTCAACTTCGGCTCCTCCGCTGCCCGGCAGTTCAGCGCCCGGGTCGCGAGCGGTGCGGCGGGCGGCGTCAGCGGGCTGGTCGAGGTGCGGCTGGACAGCCGCAGCAGCGCGCCGGTCGGGAGTTTCGCGGTGGGCAGCACCGGGGGCTGGCAGTCCTGGCGGACGATCCCGGCGAACATCAGCTCCGTGACGGGCACGCACGATGTGTATCTGACCTTCACCAGCGGTCAGCCGCAGGACTTCGTCAACGTCAACTGGTTCACCTTCGGGCGCTGACCCGATTCTCGGCAGGGGCTCCACGCGCGCGTGGAGCCCCTTTTGCCTTGCTCGCCCTCAGCTGCTCGCCCTCAGCGCAGATCCGCCCGGAACGCCGCCGGGGTCTGGTCCGTGTGCTGGTGGAAGAACTTGGAGAAGTTGGCGGCGTCGGGGAAGCCGACCGCCGCGCCGACCCGGCCGATCGGCAGGTCGGTGTGGGCGAGGAGCCGCTTGGCCTCCAGCACGACGCGCTTGTCGATGAAGGCCTTGGGGGTGTCGCCGGTGGCGGCGCGGACCGCGCGGACCAGGGTGCGGCGGGAGTAGCCGAGGGCGTCGGCGTAGGCGCTGACGCTGTGGTTGGTGGCGAAGTCCCGCTCCACGGCGTCCCGGAAGAGGGTGAAGGTGGAGTCCGACCGCCGGCGTACCGACTCCGCCGAACTCGCGGCGAGATGGGCGAGCCGCAGCAGAAACGCCGTCAGCGAGTGGCGCAGGACGGCGGTGTGCAGGCTGAGCGGCAGGGTGGCGGTGTCCTCGTACTCGCGTCGCAGGTGGTCGAGCGCGGCGCGCAGTCCGGCGAGTTCGGCCGGGTCGGGACACAGCAGCGGCGGCAGGTCGTAGCGGTACAGGCCGGTGGCCTCGACAGTCGCGCGGGGCAGGAAGCCCGGCTGCATGGTGAGCACCGTTCCGCGGTACTCGCTCGTCCGCGAGAAGCGGTGGACCTGCCCCGGGCGGATCCACAGCAGGTCACCGGCCCCGGCCTCGTGTTCGGTGAAGTCGACCATGTGCCGGACCGGGCCCTCGGCGAACAGCATCACGACATGGAAGTCGATGCGGTGCACGCGCTCCAGCGGCGCGTCGGCGTGCCAGGTGCGGCCGGTGCCCATGGGGCCGACCTGCATGCCGACACCGCCGACGCTCAGCTCGACCGGAAAGGGGAACGTTCTGATCCCGTCGCCGTCCTCGATGGTTCTGCCCACCATGTCTGCCCTGTCCGCCATGTCCGCCTCGCGCCGCCCCGTTCGCGCCCCGCGCCGCCTCCGGGTGTCCCACTTTCACCACACCCTGGCACACGGCGACCTTCCGTCGAAAAAGTCAGACTTTTAATTTTGAACACGTCAGACCAGCCACTTCGCTCCTATCGAGGACTTCTTGAAGATGAGCACGCAGACAGCGGACCGCTTCGAATGGACCGAACTCGACCGGCGTGCCGTCGACACCGCCCGTGTTCTGGCGGCGGACGCCGTCCAGCGCGTCGGCAACGGCCACCCCGGCACCGCGATGAGCCTCGCGCCGGCCGCCTACACGATCTTTCAGAAGGTGATGCGGCACGACCCCGCCGACCCGGAGTGGGCCGGCCGTGATCGCTTCGTCCTGTCCCCCGGCCACACCTCGCTGACGCTGTACACGCAGCTGTACCTCGCGGGCTACGAGCTGGGGCTGGACGACCTGAAGGCGTTCCGCACGCACGGCTCGAAGACGCCGGGCCACCCCGAGTACGGGCACACCGCGGGCGTGGAGACCACGACCGGCCCGCTCGGCCAGGGCGTCGCGAACGCGGTCGGCATGGCGATGGCGGCCCGTTACGAGCGCGGCCTGTTCGACCCGGAGGCCCCCGAGGGCGAGTCCCCCTTCGACCACACCGTCTGGGCGATCGTCTCCGACGGCGACCTCCAGGAGGGCGTCTCCGCCGAGGCCTCCTCCCTCGCCGGGCACCAGAAGCTCGGCAACCTGGTCTTCCTCTACGACGACAACCACATCTCCATCGAGGGCGACACCGCGACCGCCTTCTCCGAGGACGTGCTGAAGCGGTACGAGGCCTACGGCTGGCATGTGCAGCGGATCGAGCCGCAGGAGGACGGCGACGTCGACGTACGGGCGCTGCACACGGCCCTGAGGGCGGCTCAGGCCGAGACCGGGCGCCCCTCGATCATCGCGATGCGCACGATCATCGCCTGGCCCGCCCCCAACGCCCGCAACACCGAGGCCTCCCACGGCTCGGCGCTCGGCGAGGACGAGGTCGCCGCCACCAAGCGCCTCCTCGGCTTCGACCCGGAGCAGACCTTCGAGGTCGCCGACGAGGTGCTGGCCCACACCCGCGGAGCCCTGGACCGGGGCGCCGAGGCGCGTACCGCCTGGGACAAGCGGATCGCCGCCTGGCGCGGTGACAACCCCGAGCGGGCCGTCACCTTCGACCGCGTCAGCAAGGGCGAGCTGCCCGAGGGCTGGGAGGACGCCCTGCCGGTGTTCGAGCCGGGCAAGGCGGTCGCCACCCGTGCCGCGTCCGGCAAGGTCCTCCAGTCGCTCGGCGCGGTCGTCCCCGAGCTGTGGGGCGGCTCGGCCGACCTGGCCGGTTCGAACAACACCACCATCGACAAGACGTCGTCGTTCCTCCCGAAGGGCAACCCGCTGCCGGAGGCCGACCCGTACGGCCGGACGATCCACTTCGGCATCCGCGAGTTCTCCATGGCCGCGGAGATGAACGGCATCGCCCTGCACGGCAACACCCGGATCTACGGCGGCACCTTCCTGGTGTTCTCCGACTACATGCGCAACGCGGTGCGGATGTCGGCCCTGATGCAGCTCCCGGTGACCTACGTGTGGACGCACGACTCGGTCGGTCTGGGCGAGGACGGCCCGACCCACCAGCCGGTCGAGCACCTGGCCGCGCTGCGGGCCATCCCGGGCCTGAACGTCGTACGCCCGGCCGACGCGAACGAGACCGCGACCGTCTGGGCCGAGATCCTCAGGCGGCACACCACCGATCCCGCCCCGCACGGCCTCG
Organism: Streptomyces sp. CRCS-T-1; assembly: GCF_024442335.1. Classification (NCBI taxonomy): domain Bacteria; kingdom Bacillati; phylum Actinomycetota; class Actinomycetes; order Kitasatosporales; family Streptomycetaceae; genus Streptomyces; species Streptomyces sp. CRCS-T-1. The sequence goes on from NZ_CP101651.1 coordinate 1,077,762, forward strand.
CACTCACCCGCCAGGGCGTGCCCACGTATGCGCCGAACCCGGACGCGGCGCGCGGCGGCTACGTCCTGGCCGACTCCTCGACCGAGGTGCCGGACGTGGTGATCGTCGCCACGGGCTCCGAGGTGCAGCTCGCCGTCGCCGCCCGTGAGGCCCTGGAGGCCGAGGGGGTAGGCACCCGGGTGGTGTCGATGCCGTCGGTGGAGTGGTTCGAGGAGCAGCCGCGCGAGTACCGCGAGCGGGTGCTGCCGCCGTCCGTGAAGGCCCGGGTCGCGGTCGAGGCCGGGATCGGCCTGACCTGGCACCGGTTCGTGGGGGACGCGGGACGCATCGTCTCCCTGGAGCACTTCGGCGCCTCCGCCGACGCCGGAACCCTGTTCGCCGAGTTCGGCTTCACCTCCGAGAACGTCGCCGCCGCGGCCCGCGAGTCCCTCGCCGCCGCGCGTGGCTGACCCGAACGCCCGAAAGAAGATGATCACTGTGAGCGAAGCGACCGCGAGCGCGGGAGCACTCAAGCGCCTCTCCGACGAGGGCGTGTCGATCTGGCTCGACGACCTGTCGCGCCGGCGGATCGAGTCCGGCAACCTGGCCGAGCTCGTCGCCACGAGGAACGTCGTCGGCGTCACCACCAACCCGTCCATCTTCCAGGCCGCCATCGGTTCGGGCGAGGGCTACGAGGCGCAGCTCGCCGACCTGGCGGTGCGGGGCGTCACGGTCGACGAGGCCGTCCGGATGATGACCACCGCCGACGTCCGCTCCGCCGCCGACATCCTGCGGCCGGTGTACGACGCCACCGGCGGGCGGGACGGCCGGGTCTCCATCGAGGTCGACCCGCGCCTCGCCCACGACACCACGGCGACCGTCGCCGAGGCCCGTCAGCTGGCCTGGCTGGTGGACCGCCCGAACGTGATGATCAAGATCCCGGCGACGCAGGCCGGCCTGCCGGCCATCACCGAGGTGATCGGCGCGGGCATCAGCGTGAACGTGACGCTGATCTTCTCGCTGGAGCGCTACCGCGAGGTCATGGACGCCTATGTCGCCGGCCTGGAGAAGGCCCAGGCGGCCGGTCTCGACCTGTCGGACATCCACTCGGTGGCCTCCTTCTTCGTCTCCCGCGTCGACTCCGAGATCGACAAGCGGCTGACGCTGCTGGGCACGGACGAGGCCCTCGCGCTGAAGGGCCGGGCGGCCCTGGCCAACGCGCGGCTCGCCTACGAGGCGTACGAGCAGGTATTCGCCGGGGCCCGCTGGCAGGCGCTGGGCGGGGCCCGCGCGAACCGGCAGCGCCCCCTTTGGGCCTCCACCGGTGTGAAGGACCCGGCATACAAGGACACCCTGTACGTGGACGATCTGGTCGCCCCCGGCACGGTCAACACCATGCCGGAGGCCACGCTGAACGCCGTCGCCGACCACGGTGACGTCCAGGGCGACACGGTCACCGGCGGTTATGCCCAGGCCCGCGCCGACCTGGCGGCCGTCGAGCGGCTCGGCATCGGGTACGACGAGGTGGTGCGGCAACTGGAGAACGAGGGCGTGGCCAAGTTCGAGGTGGCCTGGCAGGACCTGCTGGACGCGGTCACCAAGTCCTTGAACGACAAGGGAGTTGACGCGGAATGAGCGAGGGCATCCCCCAGACGGCCATCCCCCAGACGGCCGAACAGGAGACCAAGGGGACCAAGGAGGAGAAGGAGGCCGTGGCGGCCCAGGAGGCGGCCGGGGTCGAGCCGACCGGGGTGGACGGCGCGGCCCGGGCCGTCGTCCCGCCCACGGAGTTCACCGAGGCCGACTTCGTCAACCCTCTGCGCGACGCGCGCGACCGCCGACTGCCGAGGATCGCGGGCCCGTCCGGGCTCGTCATCTTCGGCGTGACCGGCGACCTGTCCCGCAAGAAGCTGATGCCGGCCGTGTACGACCTGGCCAACCGCGGTCTGCTGCCGCCGGGCTTCTCGCTGGTGGGCTTCGCCCGCCGGGACTGGGAGGACCAGGACTTCGCGCAGGTGGTGCACGACGCGGTCCGTGAGCACGCCCGGACCCCGTTCCGCGAGGAGGTCTGGCAGCAGCTCTCCGAGGGCATGCGGTTCATCCCGGGCGACTTCGACGACGACATGGCGTTCAAGCAGCTGCGCTCCGCCGTCGAGGAGCTGGACGCCTCCCGGGGCACCAGCGGCAACTACGCCTTCTACCTCTCGGTGCCGCCGAAGTTCTTCCCGAAGGTCGCCCAGCAGCTCAAGAAGCACGGGCTGGCGAACGCCCCCGACGGCTCCTGGCGCCGCGCGGTCATCGAAAAGCCGTTCGGGCACGATCTGGAGTCGGCCGAGGAGCTGAACACGATCGTGCACGACGTGTTCGACCCGGAGCAGGTCTTCCGGATCGACCACTACCTGGGCAAGGAGACCGTCCAGAACATCCTGGCGCTGCGCTTCGCCAACCAGATGTTCGAACCGATCTGGAACCGGTCGTACGTCGACCATGTGCAGATCACCATGGCCGAGGACATCGGCATCGGCGGCCGCGCGGGGTACTACGACGGGATCGGCGCCGCCCGTGACGTCATCCAGAACCATCTGCTCCAGCTGATGGCGCTCACCGCGATGGAGGAGCCGGCCGCCTTCGACGCGGCGTCGCTGCTCACCGAGAAGCTCAAGGTGCTGCGGGCCGTGCAGTTGCCGGAGGACCTCGGGAAGAACACCGTGCGCGGGCAGTACGCGGCGGCCTGGCAGGGCGGCGCGAAGGTCGGCGGCTATCTGGACGAGGACGGCATCGACGCCTCGTCGAAGACCGACACCTACGCCGCGATCAGGCTCCAGGTGGACAACCGCCGCTGGGCGGGCGTCCCGTTCTACCTGCGCACCGGCAAGCGGCTCGGCCGCCGGGTGACGGAGATCGCCGTGGTGTTCCAGCGGGCCCCGCACTCCCCGTTCGACTCCACCGCGACCGAGGAGCTCGGCGCCAACGCGATCGTCATCCGCGTACAGCCGGACGAGGGCATGACGGTCCGGTTCGGATCCAAGGTGCCGGGTACGTCGATGGAGATCCGGGACGTGACGATGGACTTCGCCTACGGCGAGTCGTTCACCGAATCGAGCCCGGAGGCGTACGAACGGCTGATCCTTGACGTCCTCCTGGGCGACGCCAATCTGTTCCCCCGTCACCAGGAAGTGGAAGAGTCCTGGAAGATCCTCGACCCGATCGAGCGCTACTGGGCCACGCACGGCAGGCCGGCGCAGTACGCCTCGGGGAGCTGGGGACCCGCGGAAGCCGACGAGATGCTCGCACGAGACGGACGGAGCTGGCGCAGGCCATGAAGATCGACCTGACCGACACCACGGCAAGCAAGATCAACAAGGCGCTGGTGCAGGGGCGCCGGGCCATCGGCACTCCCGCCGTGGGCATGGTCCTGACGATGGTGATCGTCACGGACGAGGAGAACGCCTACGACGCGATCAAGGCGGCCGAGGAGGCGTCGCACGAGCACCCCTCGCGCACCCTGGTCGTCATCAAGCGGCACGCCCGCACCCCGCGCGACCGCCAGTCCTCCCGGCTGGACGCCGAGGTCCGGGTGGGCGCCGACGCGGGCACCGGCGAGACGGTGATCCTGCGGACCTACGGCGAGGTGTCCGACCACGCCGACTCGGTGGTGCTGCCGCTGCTGCTGCCGGACGCGCCGGTGGTGGTGTGGTGGCCGGTGGACGCCCCCGAGGTGCCCTCCAAGGACCCGCTGGGGGCGCTGGCCCAGCGGCGGATCACCGACCTGTACGCCGTGGAGAACCCCCTGGAGACGCTGCGGGCCCGGGTCCGCTCCTACGCGCCCGGCGACACCGACCTCGCCTGGACCCGGCTGACGCCCTGGCGTTCGATGCTGGCGGCGGCGCTGGACCAGGCCCGGGCGCGGATCACCTCGGCGGCCGTGGAGGCCGAGGCCGAGAACCCGGCCGCCGAGCTGCTGGCCCGCTGGCTGGAGGCCCGGCTGCACGTCTCGGTCGACCGGGTGGTCACCGCCGGGCCGGTCGTCACGGCCGTGCGTCTGGGCACCGAGAACGGCGAGATCGTCATCGACCGCCCCGAGGGCCCGCTGGCCACGCTGACCCTGCCGGGCCAGCCCTCCCGCACCCTGGCACTGAAGGTCCGTGCCACCTCCGAACTCATCGCCGAGGAGCTCAGGCGCCTCGACGCCGACGAGATGTACGCCATCGCCCTGAACGGCGAGGCAACCGAGGAGACCCCCGCTCATGTCTGACTCCCCCTCCGGCTCCCCCGAGCTCACCCGGCGGCCCGAGTGGACCGCCCTGGAGGACCACCGCAAGGACGCCCTGCCGCAGCCCGACCTGCGTGAGCTGTTCGCGGCCGACCCGGGGCGCGCCGAGCGCTACGTCGTCCGCGTGGGCGATCTGCGCATCGACTACTCCAAGCACCTGGTCACCGACGAGACGCTGGCCCTGCTCCAGGAGCTGGCCGCCGCCACCGACGTGTTCGGGCTGCGCGACGCGATGTTCCGCGGCGAGCGGATCAACGTCACCGAGGACCGTGCCGTGCTGCACACCGCGCTGCGCGCCCCGCGGGACGCGGTGGTCGAGGTCGACGGCGAGAACGTCGTCCCGGGTGTGCACGCGGTGCTGGACAAGATGGCCGGCTTCGCCGACCGCGTCCGCTCCGGGGAGTGGACCGGCCACACCGGCAAGCGCATCCGCAACGTCGTCAACATCGGCATCGGCGGCTCCGACCTGGGCCCGGCGATGGCGTACGAGGCGCTGCGGCCGTTCACCGACCGGGAGCTGACGTTCCGCTTCGTGTCGAACGTGGACGGCTCCGACCTCCACGAGGCCGTGCGCGACCTGGACCCGGCGGAGACGCTGTTCATCGTCGCGTCCAAGACCTTCACCACCATCGAGACGATCACCAACGCGACCTCGGCGCGCTCCTGGCTGCTCAAGGGCCTGGGCGGCGACGAGAAGGCGGTCGCGAAGCACTTCGTGGCGCTCTCGACGAACTCCGAGAAGGTCGCCGGGTTCGGCATCGACGTCGACAACATGTTCGAGTTCTGGGACTGGGTCGGCGGCCGCTACTCGTACGACTCCGCGATCGGCCTGTCCCTGATGATCGCCATCGGCCCGGACCGCTTCCGGGAGATGCTCGACGGCTTCCGCATCGTCGACGAGCACTTCCGCAACGCCCCCGCCGAGGCCAACGCCCCGCTGCTGCTGGGCCTGCTCGGCATCTGGTACGGCAACTTCCACGACGCCCAGTCGCACGCGGTGCTGCCCTACAGCCACTACCTGTCCAAGTTCACCGCCTACCTCCAGCAGCTCGACATGGAGTCCAACGGCAAGTCGGTGGACCGCGAGGGCCGGCCCGTGCGGTGGCAGACGGGGCCGGTGGTGTGGGGCACGCCCGGCACCAACGGGCAGCACGCCTACTACCAGCTCATCCACCAGGGCACCAAGCTCATCCCGGCGGACTTCATCGGCTTCGCCCGGCCCGTCGCCGAACTGAGCGACGGACTGAAGGCACAGCACGACCTGCTGATGGCCAATCTGTTCGCGCAGGGGCAGGCGCTCGCCTTCGGCAAGACCGCCGAGGAGGTGCGGGCCGAGGGCGTGCCCGAGGAGCAGGTGCCGCACCGCACCTTCCGGGGCAACCACCCGACCACGACGATCCTGGCCGGCGAACTGACCCCGTCGGTCCTCGGCCAGCTGGTCGCCCTCTACGAGCACAAGGTGTTCGTGCAGGGCGCGGTGTGGAACATCGACTCCTTCGACCAGTGGGGCGTCGAGCTCGGCAAGGTCCTCGCCAAGCGCGTCGAGCCCGCCCTGACCGAGGGCGCCGATGTCCCCGGTCTCGACCCGTCCACGGCCGCGCTGGTGGCCGCCTACCGCAATCTTCGGGAAGTGAACTGACATGCAGATCGGACTTGTGGGTCTCGGCAAGATGGGCGGCAACATGCGCGAGCGCCTGCGCAACGCCGGCCACACCGTCATCGGCTACGACACCAACCCCGAGAAGTCGGACGCCGACAGCCTGGCCGACCTCGTCAACCAGCTCGACGCGCCGCGCACGGTCTGGGTCATGGTCCCGGCCGGCGACGCCACCCAGCACGTCATCGACCAGCTCGCGGGCCTCCTCAAGCCGTACGACACGGTCGTCGACGGCGGCAACTCCCGCTGGACGGACGACGAGAAGCACGCCGAGGAGCTGGGCAAGCGCGGCATCGGCTTCGTCGACGCCGGTGTCTCCGGCGGCGTGTGGGGCCTGAAGAACGGCTACGCCCTGATGGTCGGCGGCGAGAAGGAGTACGTCGACCCGCTGCGGCCGATCTTCGAGGCGCTCAAGCCGGAGGGTCCGTACGGCTTCGTCCACGCGGGCAAGGTGGGCGCCGGGCACTTCGCGAAGATGGTCCACAACGGCATCGAGTACGCGATGATGCAAGCCTACGCCGAGGGCTGGGAGCTGCTGGAGGCCGTGGACTCGGTGGACAACGTCCGCGAGGTGTTCCGCTCCTGGCAGGAGGGCACCGTCATCCGCTCCTGGCTGCTGGATCTGGCGGTGGACGCCCTGGACGAGGACGAGCACCTGGAGGAGCTCCGGGGCTATGCCCAGGACTCCGGCGAGGGACGCTGGACCGTGGAGGCCGCGATCGACAACTCCGTCCCGCTGCCCGCGATCACCGCCTCCCTCTTCTCCCGGTTCGCCTCCCGTCAGGACGACTCGCCGCAGATGAAGATGATCGCGGCACTGCGCAACCAGTTCGGCGGCCACGCCGTCGAGTCCGTGAAGAAGGCGTAGCACCGTGGGCGATCTGCTGATGGTCCGTCACGGCGAGACGGAGTGGAGCCGGAGCGGACAGCACACCAGCTTCACCGACCTGCCCCTCACCGCGCGCGGTGAGGAACAGGCCAAGTCGCTGGTTCCGCTGCTGGCGGGCCGCCCCTTCGCGCTGGTCCTCACGAGCCCCCTCACCCGCGCGGTGCGCACCGCCGAACTCGCGGGCCTGACGGGGGCCGTGCGGGACCCGGACCTGCACGAGTGGTACTACGGCGCCTACGAGGGCGTCACGAGCGACGAGATACACCGCACCCGCCCGGACTGGGACCTGTGGACCGACGGGGGCCCGGCCGGTGCCGACGGCGCGCCGGGCGAGTCCCCAAAGGAGGTCGGCGTGCGCGCCGACCGGGTGCTGTCCCGGGTGGCGGGGGCGCTGCCCGAGGGCGATGTGATGCTGGTGGCCCACGGCCACTTCCTTCGCGCCCTGACGGCCCGCCGCCTGGGCCTGACAGCGGCGGAGGGACGCCTGTTCCGGCTGGAGACGGGCACGGTCAGCCGGCTGTCGACCGAGCACGGACGGCCCGTGATCGCGGAGTGGAACGCGCGGGCGTAACGGACGTCGGCCGGGGGTGAGTTGACGCTGGGTTGACAGCCCCCGGCCGGGACGTCAGAGTCCCCGCTGATGGAGATCGACAATATGACATCCGCCGAGGAGCGGGTGTGGCGTGCCTTCGCGCGTGGCCAGGACGTGGACTTCCGTGAGTCGGCGGACGAGGATCCGGAGCGGGGCGCGGACTGGGGGCCCGAACGGACCGTACGCGCGGCCGTGTTGCGGGCCCTGCTGCTGAGCGCTCCGCAGGAGGACGGCGAGACGGCCACCCTCAGGCTCGGGGGTGCGCGGATCACCGGGGTGCTCGACCTCAAGTACAGCGAAATCGATCACGCCGTGCGCCTGAGTCACTGCTACTTCGAGAACGTCCCCGTGCTGTACGCGGCGCGTCTGCGCCAGCTGAACCTGCGCGACTCCGTCCTGCCCGGCCTGGACGCCGCAACCCTGCGGGTGGACGGCGTCCTGCGCATGTCGGACTGTCTGTTCGACGGGCCCGTGCGGCTCGGCGGCGCGCAGATCGCCGGGGCGCTGTTCCTGGACCGCGCCGACATCGGCGCACGGTCCGCCGGTCAGCCGGCGCTCCAGCTCAACCATGTGACCGTCGGGGACGGCCTGTCGGCGGCGGGCCTGCGGGCGCTGGGCGGGGTGCGTCTGACGGGCGCGTCGGTCGCCGGGTCCGTCGACCTGGGCCAGGCCCGGCTGGAAGGCGGCAGGGGCGAGGTCGTCCTCGACGCGGAGCTGGCCGCGGTGGAGGGCGACGTCCTGCTGCGCGGCGTGGACGTGCACGGCTGGATCGGCCTGCGCGGCGCCCGGATCGGGGGCCGCCTGGACCTGTCGCACGCGCGCCTGTCGAACCCCGGTGACGCGGCGCTGCGGGCCAGCAGCTGCACCATAGGAGAGGTCTGGCTGCGCAAGAGCCCGCCCATGGAGGGCACCCTCAATCTGCGGCGCGCCCAGGTGGACGTGCTGTGGCTGGAGCCGGACGTGGTCCCGGAGGAGGTCCTGCTCGACAGCCTCGTCTACACCTCCCTCACCCCGCACGCGCCCGCCGAACGCCGGCTCGCGATGCTGGAGCGGGACGGCGAGGGCTATGTCCCGCACGCCTACGAGCAGTTGACCGCCGCCTACCGGCGCATCGGCGACGACCACGCCGCCCGCCAGGTCCAGCTCGCCAAGCAGCGCCGCCACCGCGGCACCCTCCCCTGGTACGGCCGACTGTGGGGCTATGTCCAGGACGCCACCGTCGGCTACGGCTTCCGCCCCCTGCGGGCCGCGGGCTGGCTGGTGTCGCTGCTCGTGATCGGCTCCGTCGCCTACGCGCTGCACCACCCCCAGCCGCTGAAGACGGACGAGGCCCCGCAGTTCAACCCGGTGTTCTACACGCTGGATCTGCTCCTGCCCGTGATCTCCTTCGGACAGGAGGGGGCGTTCGCCCCCGCCGACGGCTACCAGTGGCTGTCCTACGCCCTGGTCCTCACCGGCTGGATCCTCGCCACCACGGTCGTCACCGGCATCACCAGGACCGTCAGCCGCCAGTGAGGGCCCGCACCGCGTGCTGGGCGGCCAGCCGTACCGGGGCGTTGGCGGCGCCGTAACCCCGGTAGCCGTCGTCGCGCTGGACCAGTTCGAAGAAGACGCGGCCGATGGTCCGGGTGTAGCAGTGGCGGAAGACGCCGTGCGCGTCGCGGTCGTAGAGGATGCCGAGGTCGCGGTAGGTCTCCAGCTCGCCGTCGGCGAACTCGAAGCGGGCGGCGAGGTCGTCGTAGTAGTTCGCGGGGACGGGCAGCAGCCGACCGCCGGCCTCGCGGAAGCGGCGGGCCGCGGCGACCACGTCGTCGGTGGCGAGGGCGATGTGCTGGGCCCGGCCGGTGTCGTCCGTGGGCGCGGCGCCGACGGTGAGGGCGATGCGGACGCTGCCGTCGGGGTTGGTGACGGCCCGGCTGCGCAGCAGTCCGTAGGGGTCGGCGACGTCGACGCTCTCCTGGGCGTGCAGTCCGAGCACCCCGCGGTGGAAGAGGGCCGCCTCGTCGAAGTGGTGCCAGGGCTGCGTGAGCGCGAGGTGGTCGATACGGCGGATGCCCGTGGGGGCGGGGGCCGGGCCGGTGTCCTCGAAGTCGGCCCGCCAGTCGGGCAGGCCGGGGCGGCCGGTGGCGCAGAAGAAGAGTTCCGTGCCGTCGGGGGCGGCGACCGCGTCCAGCGGGACGTCCTCGGGGCCGCGGCGGCGGGGCAGGACGGGTGCCAGCAGCGCCTCGGCACGCCGGGCCGCCGCGGCCGGGTCGGGTGACTCCAGCCCGATCGCGGCGAGCTGCGTGCCGTCACGGCGGACGGCCGGCCCGGTGTTGACGAGGATGCGGGCCTCGCCCTGCTCCCAGAGGGCGACGGGCTTGCCGCGGTGCCGGGCGGTGCGGGTGAAGCCGAGGGAGCCGAGCAGGGCGGTGAGGGGCTCGGCGTCGGGCGTGACCAGCTCGGCGAAGGCGACGCCGGTGGGGACGACGGGGTCGGGCAGGGCGGCCCGGCCGACGCTCTCCTGGAGGACCAGCAGGGAACGCCGGGCGTCCACGGCGGTCGGGCCGGCGTCGGCCTGGCGGAAGACGTCGTTGAAGACCTCCAGGGAGAGCGGGCCGTCGTAGCCGGTGCTCAGGACGTGCCGCACCAGGCCCGCGACGTCGAAGCCGCCCTGGCCGGGGAAGCAGCGGTAGTGGCGGCTCCACTGGAGGACGTCCATGGCGAGCAGCGGGGCGTCGGCGAGCTGGAGGAAGAAGATCTTCTCGCCGGGGATGTCCTCGATGCCCTTGGGGTCAGAGCCGCGCGAGAGGATGTGGAAACTGTCCAGGCAGGTGCCGAGCGCCGGATGCCCGGCCGCCTCGACGATGCGCCAGGCGTGGTCGTACGTGCTGACGTGCCGTCCCCAGGCGAGCGCCTCGTAGGCCACCCTGACGCCGGACTCCCGCGCGAGGTCGGCGAGCCGGCTGAGCTGCTCGGCGGCGAGGGCGTCGTCGTCCACCGCCTGCGGGGAGACGCTGGAGCAGACCAGGACGGTGTCGGCGCCGAGCCTGCGCATCAGCTCGAACTTGTGCCGGGCCCGCCGCAGGTTCCGGGCGAACTCGGCCTCGGGCACGGCCTCGATGTCCCGCATGGGCTGGAAGAGGTCGATGCTCAGGCCGAGATCGGCGCAGCGGGCGCGGATGTCCTCGGGGGTGAGGTGGCCGGCCAGCAGATCGTTCTCGAAGATCTCCACCCCGTCGAAGCCGGCCCGGGCCGCGGCGTCGAGTTTCCCGGTGAGGGATCCGCTGAGGGAGACGGTGGCGATGGACGTACGCACGTCGGTACCTCTTCTCTGGGCGTGTCGTTCGGACCCGGGCCCTTTAGTTCGGTGCCCCGACGGCCCCGGCCAGTTCGGTCAGGTCCGTCAGCATCCGCGCGGCGTCGGGTTCCCGCCCGGTGAACAGGCGGAACGCGTCGGCGGCCTGGAAGGCGGCCATACCGCCGCCGTCGAGGGTGGCGCAGCCCAGCGCGCGGGCGGTGCGCAGCAGTTCGGTCTCCAGCGGGCGGTAGACCACCTCGGCGACCCACAGCCCGGGGTGGAGCAGGTCGGCCGGCAGGGGCAGGCCGGGGTGGGCGGCCATGCCGGTGGGCGTGGCGTGGACGATGCCGTCGGCGTGCGCGAGCAGCTCGGCCTGCCGTTCCGGGGGCGCGGCGGCCGCACGGCCCTCACCGAAGGCGCGGTTCAGGGAGCCGGCCAGGGCGGCGGCCCGTTCGGGCAGCGCGTCGACGACGGTGACCCGCTCGGCGCCGAGGGTGAGCGTGGCGTGCGCGACGGCCGCGCCCGCACCGCCCGCGCCCAGCTGCACGACCCGCTCCAGCGGTGCGTCGGGCAGTCCGCGCGCGAAGGACGCGGCGAAGCCGGTGACGTCCGTGTTGTGGCCGGTGGCGCGGCCGTCCTCGAAGACGACGGTGTTGACCGCGCCCAGCGCCTCCGCCTGCGGGGCGAGCGCGTCCAGATGCTCGATGACGAGCTGCTTGCAGGGATGCGTGATGTTGAGCCCGTCGAAGCCCAGGTCGCGGGCGGCCCGCACCAGATCGCCCACCGCCTCGGGCGGCACCCCGAGCGGATCGATGTCGATGAGCCGGTACAGCAGGCGCAGGCCCTGGCGGTCGCCCTCCCGCTCGTGCAGCGCCGGACTGAGTGAGGGGCCGATGCCGGAACCGATCAGTCCGACGAGATACGAGTCCTTGGGCACACGGGCCTCCCGAGCAGCTACCTAATGTACGAACCAGTACGTTAGCTATATCAGCCGAGGACGGGCCCGGGAAGACCCCGCAGACGGACGGGCCCCTGCTTCTACAATCACCGGCACCGGCCCCTCCGCCCGAAGGAACCTGATGACCAGCGTCGAAGAACCGGCACGTCCTGGCGAGCGCATCCGTGACGCCGCCCGCACCCAGGCCGAGATCCTCGACGTCGCCACCCAGGAGTTCGCCCGGGCCGGCTACGACGGGGCCCGGGTGGACGAGATCGCCGCCCGCACCCGCACCACGAAGCGGATGATCTACTACTACTTCGGCGGCAAGGAACAGCTCTTCACCTCCGTGCTGGAACGGGCGTACGGCGTGATCCGGGAGGCCGAGCAGCAGCTCGACGTCGACCATCTGGATCCCGTGGCGGCGATCCGGCGGCTGGCCGAGGTGACCTTCGACCACCACGAGCAGCACCCGGACTTCATCCGCCTGGTCAGCATCGAGAACATCCACGAGGCGCAGCACATCGCCGCCTCCGAGAAGCTCGGCAAGATCGGCTCCCCCGCCCTGGACGTGATCCGCCGGATCCTGGCGTCGGGCAAGGAGTCGGGCCTGTTCACGGCCGACGTCGACGCCGTCGACCTGCACGCGATGATCTCCTCCTACTGCTTCTTCCGGGTCTCCAACCGGCACACCTTCGGAGCCCTGTTCGGCCGCGACCTGCTGGACCGGGCCCAGCGCGCGCACTACCGCACCATGCTCGGCGACATGGTGATCGCGTATCTCACGGCGGAGCGCACCGCGGGCTGAACGTCCGGCGCGCAACCTCTTGACACCAGCGGCGGGCGGGCGCAGCATCACTGGCCATCCCCTACTAACTACCCAGTGGGTTAATTAGCCGCGATCCGGCCCGCCCTCTCTGCTCGCCGTTCGTCTCACTCCGCCTAGGGTGGAGCCCGCTAAGGAGCCGCCGTGTCCGTCCCCGCCACGCCCCAAGGGGCCGCAGCCCCACCCGGTCAGCCGCAGAAAGCCGCGACCGCCGCCTGGATCGGCAGCGCACTGGAGTACTACGACTTCTTCATCTACGGCAGCGCCGCCGCGCTGATCTTCCCCGCCGTGTTCTTCGACGAGTCCGACCCGGCCACCGCGACCCTGCTGTCGCTGGCCACGTTCGGCGTCGCGTACGCCGCCCGCCCGGTCGGCGCGCTGGTCCTCGGGCACTTCGGGGACAAGCTCGGCCGTAAGAAGATCATGGTCTTCACGCTGATGCTGATGGGCCTGTCGACGTTCCTGATCGGCTGTCTGCCGACCCGGGACCAGGTCGGCACCCTCGCCCCGGTCCTGCTGGTGCTGTGCCGGGTGCTCCAGGGCATCTCGGCGGCGGGCGAGCAGGCCAGCGCCAACTCCATGACGCTGGAACACGCGCCACCGGGCCGGCGCGGCTTCTTCACCAGCTTCACCCTCAGCGGCACCCAGGGCGGCCAGCTGCTGGCCACGCTGGTCTTCATCCCGGTCGCCGCGATGCCCGAGGAGCAGTTGCTGTCCTGGGGCTGGCGGGTGCCGTTCTGGCTGAGCGTCGGTGTCGCCGTCGTCGGCTGGGTCATCCGGCGCAAGCTGGACGAGACCCCGGCCTTCGAACAGCAGGCCTCCGAGGAGGGCGTCGTCAAACTGCCGCTGGTCGTGCTGCTGCGCGAGCACTGGGCCGATGTGCTGCGGGTGATCGCGTGTGCGCTCATCGCCTCCGTCAGCACGATCTTCACGGTGTGGGCGCTGGCCTACGCCACCAGCGACGCGGTCGGCATGTCACGTACCGCCATGCTGTGGGTGGGCGCCCTGGCCAATGTCGTCGCGCTCGCCGCGATCCCGCTGTGGGCCACGCTGTCCGACCGGATCGGCCGCCGCCCGGTGTTCCTGATCGGAGCGGTCGGCAGCGCGGTGACGATGTTCCTGTACCTGTGGGCCGTCTCCACGGGCTCCTACCCGCTGACGTTCCTGACGGGCATCCTCTGCTTCGGCGTCGTCTACAGCGCCGCGAACGGTGTCTGGCCCGCCTTCTACGGCGAGATGTTCACGACCCGGGTCCGGCTGTCCGGCGTGGCCATCGGCACGCAGATCGGTTTCGCCGCGGCCGGTTTCGCGGTGACGTTCGCCGCGCAGATCGCCGGGCCGGGCGGCGACGACTGGTCGGCGGTGGCGCTGTTCACGGCGGCGCTGTGCGTGCCGCCGGTGATCGGGGCGCTGTCCGCGCGTGAGACGAACCGGGTTCCCACGGAGGAGCTGGGTGAGCGTGCCGCTGGTGGGACCGTTCAGCCGGAGAAGGTGACGGCCTGACCCCTTGGGTGCCGGGTGCGGGCGCGTGGGGGCTGGTCGCGCAGTTCCCCGCGCCCCTTCGGGTCGCCTGTTCAGCTGTTGGACCAGGCTCGGCGGCACAGCACGAGCCGATAGCCGTCGGGGTCCTCGATCGTGACTCCCCACTCGTTCCAGTAGGGGTTGGGGGATTCCACCCGCTTGCCGCCGTGCTGCTCCAGGCGGGCGATCCGATCGTCCGGGACCGGGCCGTCGGCGTAGATCACGAGCAGGTCCTCCTCGGTGGGGCGGGGTTCGACCGGCCTGGCGGCCTCGTGCACGAGCTCCAGATGCCAGTCGGCGTCGGGCCAGCCGAGCATCAGCAGATCGTGCTCCCCTGGTTCGCTCCCGCCCTCGGCCCGCCACACCACGTCCAGCCCGAGCCCCTCGCGCCAGAACCGCTCAGCCGCGGCGAGGTCGCGGGAAGGGCGGGCGATACGGATGTGGCTGCGACCGTTCAAGGGCATGGCGACCTCTTCTCGTGGCGTCGGTCCGCGACAGCGAGCCGCCTCGCAGCCTAGGAAGCCGACCCCCACGGAGTCATCGGCCATCCGCCCTGCACCAAACGACCTAGGCCACGGCCCTCAGGACTTGGTGTGCACGATCTGGATGAGGTTGCCGCAGGTGTCGTCCAGGACCGCGGTGGTGAGCGGGCCCATCTCCAGGGGGTCCTGCGTGAACCGCACCCCGAGTCCGCGCAGCCGCTCGTACTCCGCAGTGACGTCGTCCACGGCGAAGGAGGCGGCCGGGATGCCGTCCTCGACCAGCGCCGTCTTGTACGGCTGCACCGCCGGATGGCCCGAGGGCTCCAGGAGCAGCTCGGTCCCGTCGGGGTCCTCCGGCGAGACCACGGTCAGCCAGCGGTCCGTCCCCACCGGGACGTCGTGCTTCTTCACGAAGCCCAGCACGTCGGTGTAGAAGCTCCGGGCTTTCTCCTGGTCGTCGACGAAGACACTGGTGATGTGGATCCTCATGAGGCGCTCTCCGGAGTGTCGGACCTGATCTCGACCAGTCTGCGGCCGTCTCGATCCGACGGTACCGGTGACCTGTGACATTCACCTGTTCCTGCGCGGTCCGTGCGGGGTATGCCGGATCTCACCTCGACGAGCGCGACGGAGGATGAACGATGGCACAGCTGCGGCAAGAGGCCGATCCCGGTGAGGCGGGGCTGGACCCGCGGGCGCTGGACGACATGGACCGGCACTTCGCCCGACTGGTCGACGAGGGGCGGCTGCCGGGCTTCCTCGTGTCCGTCGCCCGGGCCGGACGCGTCGCACACCTGGCCACGCACGGACTGCGCGACATCGCGGCCGGGCTCCCGGTCGAGCCCGACACCCTGTGGCGGGTCTACTCCATGACGAAGCCGGTCACCGCGGTCGCCGCACTGCTGCTCGTGGAGGAGGGCCGGCTGTCGCTGGACGACCCGGTCGCCGACCATCTCCCGGCCTTCGCCGAGCCCCGGGTGTACGTCGGCGGCTCCGGGTCCGACGTACGCACCCGCCCGGCCGACGGCCCCATACGCGTCCGGCATCTGATGACCCACACCTCGGGGCTGACCTTCGGCTTCTACCACACCCACCCCGTCGACGCCCTGTACCGCGCGGCCGGCCTGGAGTCGTCCGTGCCGCCGGGCGCGGACCTGGCCGAGACCATCGAGGTGTACGCGAGTCTGCCGCTGCAGTTCGAGCCGGGCACCCAGTGGAACTACTCGGTGGCCAGCAATGTCCTGGGCCGGATCATCGAGGTCGTGTCGGGGCAGCCGCTCGACGTGTTCTGTGCGGAGCGGGTCTTCGGCCCTCTCGGCATGACGGACGCGGGTTTCCACGTCACGGACGAGCAGGCGCCCCGGCTGTCGGAGATGTACGGCGAGAAGGAGGGCGGCGGCGGCATCGAACCGATCCCGGGGCTGCCGCTGCGCGGCCGGCCGCGGTTTCTGTCGGGCAGCGGCGGCATGGTGGCCTCCGCCCACGACTACCACCGTTTCATGGAACTGCTGCGCCGCCGCGGCGAACTGGACGGCGTCCGGCTCCTCGCGCCCGGGACCGTGGACCTGATGACCCGCAACCATCTGCCCGACGGCGCCGACCTGCGCGCCTTCGGCAGCCGTCCCGCCCACGACGAGCCGGGCAACGACGGGGTCGGCTTCGGCCTCAACTGCTCCGTCGTCATCGACCCGTCCCGCACCCTCGTGCCGTCCGGGCTCGGCGCGTACGGCTGGAGCGGGGTGGCGACGACGACGTTCTGGGTGGACCCGGGCCGCGACCTGACGGTGCAGTTCATGACACAGGTGCGGCCCCGGTCCTCGCACTCGGTGTTCCGGGACCTGAAGAGGCTGGTCCACGAGGCCCTGGCGGGCTGAGCCCCGCTACCGGTCGACGCGCAGTGTGAACTCGATTCCCTCCTGGGCGAGTTCACGCAGCCACTGTTCCGACCGGGCCGCCGTCTCGGCGGCCCGGTTCAGGCCCGGCGGCAGGGAGCCGTCCAGGACGTGGCGGACGCCCAGGGCGAGGGTGCGTGAGACGCAGCGGGCCATCGCGCTCTCCCCCGCGTCACCCACCAGGTCCAGGAGATAGCCGCCGGCCCAGGAATGCCCCGTCTCGGCGCGTACCTCCAGTGACACGGCGAGAACGACCCGGTCCCGGTCCTCGTCCGTCGTGGGGTAAGTGGCGGCCAGCTCCTGGGCCAGGGCGGCGATCCGGGTGTCGTCGCCCCTCTTCAGCTCCTCGAAGACACCGTCCCAGGCCCGCAGCCAGCCCTCCAGACGCAGGGTGCCGCGTACGAACGTCCGCGGTGTCCAGGCGTCGGGAAGCTCGTACTGCGCGACGAAGGGGACGCTGTCGCGGTTGGGATAGACCTCGAACGTCTCCCCTTCGACGACATGCCGCCGGGTCGCCTCCCAGGGACGGTCGGCGACGGTCTCGGCACCGTCCTCGATGTAACGGGCCGGGGAGCGCAGGGCGTTGAGGACGCCCGCAGGTGCCCAGCTGAAGCGGTACGTGAAGTCGTTCGGGACGGCGGGGACACCGCCGCAGTACGAGGTGAGGGTGTACGAGGCGGGCGTCCCGTCGCCGATGGCGTCCCGGGCCCGGGCGACGAGGGCGTGCGCGAAAAGGTGGTCGATGCCCGGGTCGAGCCCGGACTCGGTCAGGACGACGACCCCGGCCTTCTCGGCGGCGGGCAGCTGGTCCAGCACCGCCTGGGACACATAGCTGGAGCAGGCGAAGTGCGCTCCCCGCCGTACGCACTCGGCGAGCAGCGGCGCGTGCTCCGGCGCGGGCAGCATCGACACGACGACGTCGCCGGGGGCGAGTTCGGCGGCGAGCGCGTCCGGCGTGTACGTACGGGGCTCGGCCCGTCCGGTGAGGCCCAGTCGGCCGAGGGCGTCGGCCGCGCGGCTCTCGGTGCGGTGCCAGAGCCGTACGCGCTCGGCGGTGTCGCACAGCGCGGCCAGTCCGCTGCCGGTGGAGAGGCCGGCGCCGATCCAGTGGACGGTGCCGCTCGCGGGTACCGGGTCAGTGGTCATGGAACTCCCCCTTGTCGAGTCCGTGTGCACGGCAGGCCTGACGGAACCGGTCCAGGCAGCGCCCCCAGGGCCCGGCGACGCCGAAGTCGAGGAGCTGCGGATACAGGGCGGCCGAGAAGTCGGCGCTGGACTCCAGCGGCAGCAGGGAGGGCAGGTTGTCGATGGCGATCAGGTCGAGCGGGGGTGCGTCGCGCAGCCGGCGTACGGGCGCGTCCCAGTCGGTGGTGTCGTCGTACACCGGGAGGACGTTGAGCGGGGAGCCGACGTCGCAGGTCACGTCGCACAGGGTGCGCAGCCGGCGGTCCGGGGTGTCGAGGTCCTGGTCCCGGAGGAAGGGCGGGACGGGGGTGGTGGCGAGCACCGCGTTCACCATCACGTCGTGCTCCAGCAGGGCGCGGCGGTCCAGGTCGCGGGTCTCGGCGAGGTCCCAGCAGGTCGGGTCGACACCGGCGGCGGCGAACGCCACCCGGGCACCGCGGCCGCTGCGGCCCAGGGCGCCGATGACCAGGCCGGTGAACTCGGCGTCGTCGGCGGCGGGCTTGAGGGTCTCGTCGAGCTCTTCCTTGGTGGTCGGCGTCAGCGGGGCCCGCAGCCGGCCCCGGTGCTGGAGCACCGCGAGGGCGGCGCCCAGATAGCCGGCCCAGAAGCCGAAGGCGGCGAGGCGCCGCCCGGTGTCGTCGACGAGGTACTCCAGGTCGAACAGCGTCCCGCCCCCGGCGGTGAACCGGCCCAGCAGGTCGGCCGCTCCGGGCTGGCCCTTGTAGGCGTGGCCGAAGAAGATGTGCCGGTGTGTCAGTTCCGCGGGGTCGGCGGGCAGTTCCTTCAGGCCGAGCACGACGGCGTCGGGCGGCGCCGTCACCCAGGAGCCCGCGGGCGCCACGCGGCAGCCGGCCGCCTCGTACTCCTCGATCGGGAAGACCCGCTGCGGGGACTCCTCGACGGTCAGTTCCACTCCGTTCCCGACGAGCCGCCGGGCGTCGTCGGGCACGATCGGTGTGCGTCGCTCGGTCGTTCGGGCCTCGTGGCGCAGCCACAGATGGAGCTCGGTCATACCAGGTGGGCCTCCGGCGTGAGGCGTCGGCCGCTGAGGGCCGACGCTCAAGGGGCTGACGTCCACGAAGCGTACGCGGCCCGCCTTCGGGTCGCGCACGAATGCGCCCAGGTCACGCCGAGGAGAACCGGAGCCCGCACGGGCGGGCACCCGATGCCTCAGGAGGAGCTGACCACCGCGTCCAGATGGGGCAGGTGGTGGTCGAGACGCTCCCGCTTCGTGCGCAGATAGGTGATGTTGTTCTCGCACGGCGGGATCAGCAGCGGCACCTGCTCGGCGACCGTGATGCCGTGGCTCACCAGCGCGTCACGCTTGCGCGGGTTGTTGGACATCAGGCGCACGGACCGCACACCCAGGTCCTCCAGGATCCGGGCGGCCACCCCGTAGTCACGGGCGTCGACCGGCAGGCCCAGGGCGAGGTTGGCCTCGACGGTGTCCAGGCCCTCCGCCTGCAGGGCCATGGCGCGCAGCTTGGCGAGCAGGCCGATGCCGCGGCCTTCATGCCCTCTGAGGTAGACGACGACACCGGCGCCCTCGGCGACGACCGCGCGCAGGGCGGCGTCGAGCTGGTCGCCGCACTCGCAGTGCTGGGAGCCGAAGGCGTCGCCGGTCAGGCACTCCGAGTGCAGCCGGATGAGGACGTCGTCCGTGCCGAGCTCGCCGTAGACCAGCGCCACCTGTTCGTCACCGCGGTCGTGGTCCAGGTAGCCGACGGCCTCGAATTTCCCGTACACGGTGGGCAAGGGGGCATTCACGACGCGTTCCACGCCGGTCCGCTGCGGTGACTTCTTGCCGAGTACGCCAATTTTTTCTGTCATGATTCTCGAGTTCCTAAGCAGAGACGAAAGGCCGTGACGTTATGAGTGATCTGGTGCCGGCGGACACCACGGAAGACGTACGGACGCGGGGCGCCGGTGTCTCACGGCAGGTCGCGGTGCTTCCCGTGGGGAGCTTCGAGCAGCACGGTGCGTTTCTTCCGCTGGCGACCGACACGCTCGTCGCGTGTGCCGTCGCGCGGGAGATAGCCGGCGCGTACCCGGTGCACCTCCTTCCTCCGGTGACGATCTCGTGCTCGCACGAGCACGCGGCCTGGCCGGGGACCGTCAGCATCTCCTCGGTGACCCTTCATGCGGTGGTACGGGACATTGCGGATTCGCTCCGCCGGTCCGGCGTCGAGGCCCTGGTGGTGGTCAACGGGCACGGCGGAAACTACGTACTGGGCAACGTGGTTCAGGAAGCCTCCGCCCGCGGTGAGCGGATGGCCCTCTTCCCGGCCCCGGAGGACTGGGAGGAGGCTCGTGAGCGGGCGGGTGTGGTGACCTCGCTGCTCACCGACATGCACGCGGGGGAAATTGAAACCTCCATCCTTCTGCACGCTCATCCCGAATTGCTCCGACCCGGTTATGAGACCTCCGATTTCGTCGCTGACGACCGGCGTCATCTGCTCACCCTCGGCATGTCCGGCTATACCGATTCCGGTGTCATCGGCCGGGCTTCGCTGGGTTCGGCGGAAAAGGGGAAGGAACTCCTGGCGAGCCTCGCGGATTCCTTCGGGGCGTATTTCTCGATGCTGACCTCCGCGGCCGAGGGGGCGGACGGGGCTGACGGGTAGTCGTTCGCGGCCGAGCGCGCCCGGGACCGGGCGCGCAGGCCCGTGTACCAGCGGGCGACGAGGACGATCAGGCCGGGCAGGCTCGCCACGAGGCTGAGCACCCCGTAGACGACCGCGACGGCGAGTCCCCGGCCGGCGCCCAGCCCAGCGGCGCCGAACGCCCAGGCGGTGACGCCCTCCCTCGGTCCCCAGCCGCCGACGTTCAGCGGCAGTCCCATCGCCAGCAGCGCGAGGACCGCGAGCGGCAGCAGGACGGCCACGGAGGCGGCGGCCCCGGCGACGTGGGCGGCGAGTACGAACATGGCCACGTAACCTGCCAGAACGACCACGGAGGAGACAATGACCCCGGGTGCGTTGCGGCGGGACAGCAGCCCTTCGCGTGCCTCGGCGAGGACCCCGCGCAGCTTCCTGCCCCGGCGTGAGGGCGCCGCCCGGTTCATGCGCACGGCGAGGACGACGGCGAGGGCGCCCACCGCGGCCAGGGCCGCGAGCGGGGCGATGTGCCTTGCCTCGGACAGCACCGGGGACGGCATCGTCAGCAGCACCACGGCCCCGACGGCGAACAGCGCGATCTGCCCGGCGGCCCGTTCGAGGACGACCGCCTTCACGCCCCGGCCCAGGTCGCCCTCGCTCTGGCCGTGCCGGACGGCCCGGTGCACATCGCCGAGGACGCCGCCGGGCAGCGCCGCGTTGAGGAACAGCGCGCGGTAGTAGTCGGCGACGGCCGGTCCGAACGGCAGCCGGATCCGGAGCCCCCGGGCCACCAGCGCCCAACGCCACGCGCTGAACACGGTGGTGACGAGTCCGATCCCGAGCGCCAGCAGCAACGACGTCCCGTCGATCCGGCTCAGCCCGTCCAGGAGGACACCGGTGCCGAGCCGCCACGACAGCACGCCGAGGATGGCGACTCCGGCGAGGGTGCCCAGATGCGTACGGGCTCTGCGGGAGCCGAGCCGGGCCAGGACGGCCCGCACGGGGCCGGGCGACGGGGAACCGGCGGGGCCGGAGGCCTCCGGTGCCGGAGCGTCGGGTTCCCCGAGCGGGCTCCCGCTGTCGCCGCTCCGGGGCAGCCGGTCGCTCTCGACGGGCATCGGCCGCGGACGTGTCCCCGTCGCCTGGGGGCTCATGACGCTCCGCCCGCCGGACGGCACAGGGCCAGGAGGTCGGTGTGGTGGACGGTGGCGCGCAACTCGCCGGCGGCGCAGGCGGCCAGGCGTTCGGCCAGATAGGCGTCGGCGCGGTCGCGCAGCTCGGGGCGTTGTTCGACGGCGGCGCCGACCCAGCCGCGCAGCCACTGTTCGGTGAGCGCGGCCTGCTCGGGGCCGAGCCGCCAGGGGCTCGGGTGCAGCCGTACGGTCGCGCCGTGCTCGGAGAACGCCTCGGCCGCCGCCGTGACGGCGTCCGGGCCGAGCAGGCCGTCGCGGCGCTGGTGTTCGTTGAACGCCTGGGCGATCTCCGCGTCCAGCGGGTGCGACGGGGTCAGTTCGACGCGCCCGGCGACGGACAGGGTCAGCAGGGCGGGGCAGCCGGCTCCGGCGCAGGCGGCGGCGAGGGTGTCGATCTCGTCGCGGGTGAGGACGTCCAGCAGCGCGGACGCCGTCACCAGGGACGCGCCCTTCAGGGCGTCCGGCGTGAGGCGGGCGACGTCACCGCGCCGCGTCTCCACCGAGACCCGGCTGCCGTCGGCGGCCGAGCGGGGTGAGGCGACGGCGGCGAAGTGCAGCAGATAGGGGTCGCGGTCGTGCAGGACCCAGTGCTGGGCGCCGTCCAGGCGGGGGGCGAGCCAGCGGCCCATCGAACCGGTGCCGCAGCCCAGGTCGTGGATGGCGACGCCCGACTTGCCCGGCAGGTTGGCGAGCCGGATGCGCAGCGGGTCGAGCAGGTCGTGCGACCGCGCGGCGGCGTCGGCCGGCTCCCGCAGCTCCAGCCACTCGGGCGCGTAGCGGGGCGGATCGTCGGGGTCGGCCTCGCGCAGCTTCACGGTGGGCCGGGAGCCGGGCGCGCCGCTGGGACCCGCGCCCGGGATGACGGCGCCCGCCACGACGGCGTCACCCGCCCACGCGATCACCGAGTCTCCCGGCTTCGCAGCCGTGGCGTCCGCCAGCTCAGTAACTTCTCTCGGTCCGGGCTGCGTCGGAATCGCCCCGCTCTGCTGGGTCGTCGCCGGGTTCGTCATGCGGCCCTCCGGGGTTCGTTCGGAAGCCGGCGCAGTACCGCCGCCAGGCTCTGTGCGGTCGTGGCCCAGCCGTCGAGGGAGGCGCGGCGGCTGCGGGCGGCGGCCTTGAGGCGACGCCGTACGTCCGCCTCGCCGAACCAGCCGCGCAGTTCGGCGGCGATGGCGGCGGGGTTCTCCGGCGGGACGAGGATGCCGGGCACGCCGCCGTCGGGGGCGCGGCCGACCGCCTCGGGGAGCCCGCCGACGTCCGTGGCCATGACCGGGATGCCCCGGGCCAGTGCCTCGGTGACGGCCATGCCGTAGGTCTCGGCGTAGGAGGTGAGGACCATCAGGTCGGCGGTGGCGTAACTGGCGTCGAGGGTGGCGCCGGACTTCGGGCCCGCCAGCTCCAGCCGGTCCTCCAGGCCGTGCTCGGCGATGAGGGACCGCAAGTGGGCGACGTACTCGGGCTCCTGGGTGAGGCTGCCGACGAAGACGCAGCTCCACCGCAGGTCCTTTACCGCCGCCAGTGCCTCCACCAGCCGGTGCTGGCCCTTGCGCGGGGTCACGGCGGCGACGCACAGCAGTCGCGAGACACCGTCGGTGCCGGGTGCGAGGGGCGCGATGTCGGCGCCCGGGGCGGCGACGTGGACGCGCTCCGGGGGCAGGCCGTGGTGGGAGACCAGACGGCGGACCGCCCAGTCGCTGGTGGCGATGACCGACGGCACGGCCCGCAGCACCGCCCGCTCCTTGGCGTCCAGTTCGGCGGCCACGACCGGGTCGAGCCCGGTCTCGTCGCCGAGCGGGAGATGGACGAGGACGGCCATGCGCAGCCGTTCCGCCTCCGGGACGACGATCTCCGGGACGCCGCAGGCCACCAGGCCGTCGAGCAGGACGACGGCGCCGTCCGGCAGTGCGCTCAGGGCGCGGGCCAGTTCCGTACGGGCCGCGGCTCCCGGGCGGGGCCAGTCACCGGCGACGGCGTGCTTGGTGACCTGCCAGCCGAAGCCGGGCAGGTCCAGGCAGACTCGCCGGTCGTAGGCGTTGCCGCCGCTGGGTGCCGCCGGGTCGTCGATGCCGCCCGGGAGCACGAAGTGCACGGTGCGCAGGGACATGGGGATGATCTCGGCGTTCTTCAGGGCGGCGTGCTGCACCGGAACATAGTTCAGGCGCGCCGGTCCGGTCTGGCCGGGCCGCTCGATGGTCGTGTCGGTCACAGCGCACGCTCGTAACTCGCCCAGGCGATGTGCGACTCGTGCAGGGTGACGGACAGGCCCGCGATGCCCTTGGCCCCCTCGCCCAGCGCGCCCTTGTGAATGCGCTCGGCGAGCCGGTCGGCGATGACCTTGGCGAGGAACTCCGTCGAGGTGTTGACCCCGGCGAAGTCGGGTTCGTTGTCGAGGTTGCGGTAGTTCAGCTCGCTGACAACGGCTCCGAGTTCCTGGGTGGCCAGCCCGATGTCGACGACGATGTTGTCCTCGTCCAGCGCTTCGCGCCGGAACGTGGCGTCCACGAGAAATGTGGCCCCGTGCAGGCGCTGCGCCGGTCCGAAGACGTCGCCACGGAAGCTGTGGGCGATCATGATGTGATCGCGGACGGTGATGCTGAACAACGGACGACCCTCCAGGTGCGGCGCGTCTGCTCCCCCGCTGTTGGCTGCCGGGGATGCCGGGTAATACGGCTCCTTGCCTTCCCCTGTTCAGCCTCCGCTACGTCTTTTCTCAGGTCAGGCGCTCTTGTCGTACCGATGTCGTACCGGATGGAACGAATCGTCAGCCGATGCGTCAATCGCTCTCGTCGTACGGGGGACTCGCTGAGGTGGTACGTGTCACTCGTTCTCGCCGTAGCGGACGCGGTGGCACAGCGCGGGGATCTCGCCCGAGGCGAGCCTCGGCAGCACGTCCGGCAGTTCCTCGAAGGCGGATTCGCCGGTGACGAGGGCGTCGAGCGCCAGGTCGGCGAGCAGGTCGAGGGCGACGGCGAGCCGGTCGGCGTAGGTGCGGTTCGGGCGGGCCGGGGAGACGGTGCCGACCTGGCTGGAGCGGATGACGAGCCGCCGGGAGTGGAAGGCCTCGCCGAGCGGCAGGCTGATCTGCCGGTCGCCGTACCAGCTCAGTTCGAGCACGGTCCCCTCGGCGGTGAGGAGTTCCAGGGACCTGGCGAGGCCCTGCTCGGTGGCGCTGGCGTGGACGACCAGGTCGCACTCGCCCTGGGCATCCGCGGGGGTGGCGAAGCCGACGCCCAGGGCCTTGGCGATGGCGGCGCGGGACGGGTCGGCGTCGACGAGCTGGACGCGGACGCCGGGGAAGCGGGCGAGCAGGGCGGCCACCGAGCAGCCGACCATGCCGCCGCCGACCACCGCGATCCGGTCGCCGACCAGGGGCGCGGCGTCCCACAGGGCGTTGACGGCGGTCTCCACGGTCCCGGCGAGCACGGCCCGTTCGGCCGGCACGGTGTCCGGTACGGGGGTGACGGCCCGGGCCGGGACGACGTACCGGCTCTGGTGGGGATACAGGCAGAACACCGTGCGCCCGGCCAGCTCCTCGGGCCCTTCCTCCACCACGCCGACGCTGAGGTAGCCGTACTTCACGGGGCCCGGGAAGTCGCCCTCCTGGAAGGGTGCCCGCATGGCGGTGTGCTGGCTGGCCGGCACACCGCCGCGGAAGACGAGCGTCTCGGTGCCGCGGCTCACGCCGGAGTACAGCGCTCGGACCAGCACCTCGTCCTCGCCGGGTTCCGGCAGGGTGACGTCCCGGATGCCGCCTCGTCCAGGCGAGTCGATCCAGAACGCCCGTGCGGTGTGCTTCATCGAAGTCCTCCTGAACGATCGGGAAGCTGCTTGCGTACCGAGGGGTGCACAGGCCGCGCACAAGGTAGCGGCGTTGATCGACTCTGTCACACGGCCGGAGGGTGTTCGGTGGCCCTGAACAACACTTACGACGCTAGGCTCGTCCAGCAGGAGACCGCCCTGGGGGCGGGAGTGCAGGTCCTGCTGCTCGCCCTGATCGGTACGGCGATCGGGATGGGCCCGGCGGGCTGGCTGACCGGCCTCGCGTTCGCCCTCGCCACCTGGGCGGTGCTCTCCCGGGCCCTGCACCGCTCACGGCTGCGCTCCTTCGGCGCGGCGAACCGGGTCACCCTCGGCCGTGCCACCCTCGTCGGCGGGGTCACCGCGCTCGTCGCGGACTCCTTCCAGAGTTCGCCGCCCGTGTCGTTGTTCGTCGGTCTGACGGCGGTCGCCCTGATCCTCGACGGCGTCGACGGCAAGGTGGCCCGCCGCACCGGCACCTCGACGGCGCTGGGCGCGCGCTTCGACATGGAGGTCGACGCGTTCCTGATCCTGGTGCTGAGCGTGTACGTGTCGATGGAGCTGGGCCCGTGGGTGCTGCTCATCGGCGGTATGCGCTACGTCTTCGTCGCCGCCGCGCGGGTCTGGCCCTGGCTGACCGCCGCCCTCCCGCCGAGCACCGGCCGCAAGACGGTGGCCGCGCTCCAGGGTGTGCTGCTGCTGGTGGCGGGCGCCGATCTGCTGCCGTACGCGGGCAACTTCGGGGTCGCCGCTCTGGCCCTGGGCCTGCTGGTGTGGTCGTTCGGGCGGGACGTGCTGTGGCTGTACCGGACCTCGCGGATCGAGGAGACCCCGGCCGGGCGGCAGGTGCGGGAACTGGTCGCGAGCTGAACTCCGCGGCCGCGGCCGGTCAGGCGTCGAACCGCCCTCGCGCCGCCTCGATATGACCGAGGTGCTGCTGGGTCCAGCCGCAGAGCAGGTCGACCGTGGCCCGCAGGGCCCGGCCCGGCTCGGTGAGCGTGTACTCGACCTTCGGCGGCACGGTGGGGTGCACCTTCCGGTCGACCAGGCCGTTGCGCTCCAGCATCCGCAGGTTCTGGGTGAGCATCTTGTGACTGACGCCCTCGACCTCGTCGCGCAACTCGCTGAAGCGCAGGGTGCGTTCGCCGAGGGCTTCGATGATCAGCAGGGCCCATTTGTTGGCGACGTCCGAGAAGATCTCACGCGCCAGTGAGTCCGCCCGCCGCAGATCCGCGTCCTCGGGCAGACCGCTCAACTCCTGCTTGGTCACCATCTGGTTCCCCAGTCACCGAAAAGTGCGTTCTTCCAGGTCGGCGGTCACTCTCCTACAGTTCCCGAGTAACCGCAAGAGAGCACGTGTGCGCGTGCTCGGCGGAAGGAACGGAAGGACAGGAACTGTGACGACTCCCGATGTCTACGACCACGCCATCCCGGCCGAGACCTACTTCGGCTATGCGCAGGCGATCAGGTCCGGCGACCTGATCCATGTCTCCGGGCAGCTCGCGTTCGACGAGGCGGGCGACTTCCACCCCGAGGACGACGCGGCCGGCCAGCTCGAGCTGACCTACGTCAACATCGACAAGGTCCTGGCCCACTACGGCGTCACACGCAACCAGGTCGTCTCGCAGACGCTGTACGCGGTGGACCTGGTGCGCCACGCCGAGGTGGTGGCGAAGGCCAACCGGGCGTACTTCGGCAGCCACCGCCCGGTCGCCACGGCCCTCGGCGTCACCGAGCTGACCTTTCCCGGGCAGTTGGTCGAGATCAGCTGTGTGATCGACACCAAGCTGCCCGCGTGAGAGGGCTCAGCGACGGGTCCCGATACCCACCAGCGTCCGCTCGTACGGGTCGAGGACGACGCCCTGGACCTTGGTGGAGACGCCGACGATGATCTGCTGGTGGGCCAGCGGCACGACGGCGTCGGTGCCGAGGATCGCGGCCTCGGCGGCCATGGCGGCGTCCTGCCGCTCACCGGTGCCGTCGGTCCCGTCGGCCTTGGTGACCGCGCGGTCGACACCCTTGTCGCACAGCAGGGCCAGGTTGTAGCTGCCGTCGCAGGTGTAGTCGCTGCCGAGGACGCCGACGGGGTCGCCGGTGTCGAGGAGGCTGTTGCGGGCGCCGATGAAGGCGTCGAACTTCCCGGCGAGGGCGTCGCTCTCCAGCCGTGAGTACTCGCGCACCTCCAGCTTCACCTTGAAGCCGGCCTTCTGAAGCTGCTGTTGCACCACCTGGGCGGTCTCGGGCAGCTCGGGCCGGTTGTCGTAGGTGGCGAGGGCGATCTGCTCACCGTCGGGCTCGGCGGCGTCCGCGCGCCCGGTCGGCTTCACCCGCTTGCTCTCGGCCCAGGTGACGGCGGGGCCGAAGATGCCCGCGCCCGGGTCGGCGTACCCCTCGAAGACGCCCTTGACGATGGTGGAGGAGTTGACCGCCTCACGGGCGGCGGCGCGCAGCTTCGGGTCCTTGAAGGGCCCGGTCTTGGTGTTGAGCTGCAGGCTGGTGGTGCGCGCGGTGCCGGCTTCCTTCAGGGTCGCCTTGTCGAGGGTGGCGGCCTGGGCGACGGGGATCGCCTCGGCGATGTCGATGTCGCCGGTGCGGACCGCGTTGGCGCGTGCGGTGCCGTCCTTGATGAAGCGGGCGTCGATGCCGGAGGCCTGGGCGCGGCCGCCCCAGTAGTCGTCGAACCGGTCGAGGGTGGCGGACCCGCCGCCGTTGACCTTGGCGATCTCGAAGGGCCCGGTGGCGGTTCCGACCGGGTCGGGGTTGCCCTTCTCGCCGTACGCCTTCGGGGAGAGGATCGCGAGGCTCGGGCTGGACAGCCGCATGGGCAGGACGGGGTCGGCGGCGGCCGTGGTGATGCGCAGACCGCGGTCGCCGTCGGCCTTCGCCTCGAACGAGACACCGGCGAGGGCGGCGGGAGCGGGCTTCGCCTTCGTGGCGCGGGTGAGCGCCGCGGCCACGGCGGACGGGGTGACGTCCGCGCCGTCCTGGAAGGTGGCCTCACGCAGGGTGAACCGCCAGGTGCGGTCGTCCTCCCGGCGCCAGGACTCGGCGAGCGCGGGGGCCGCGGCGCCGTTGGCGTCGAGAGCGGTCAGCCCCTCGGTGACGCCGAGGCGGCTGAGGAGCGTGGCGTCGGCCCCGTACGGCGAGAAGTTCTCGGCGGGCGGGAAGGCGAGGGCGACACGCAGCCGGGAGCCCGACTGCCCGCCGTTCGACGACGACTCCCCTCCCGGGGAGGCGAAGCAGCCGGCCAGGCACGGGACGAGGACGAGGGCGGCGAGGAACCGGGGACGGCTCTTGATGCTGTGGGGACGCACTTGCACAGCATATGCACCGGCCGGACGAGCCCGACGGGCCGGGTGAACCACACTCGGGACGAAGGAAGAAGTCCCATACGGCCTAACCAATTTGACAGTGATGACGATCACTCCCTAAACCTAGCCACATGACATCCATTTTCAACAAGGTGGAGCGTTCGTGAGGATCGCGTTCGTCGGCAAGGGCGGCAGCGGCAAGACCACGCTGTCGGCACTCTTCTCCCGCCACCTGGCGCGCTCCGGCGCCCCGGTCCTCGCCATCGACGGCGACATCAACCAGCACCTGGCCGAGGCGCTCGGCGGGCTGGAGAAGTCCGCCCCTCCCCTGGGCGCCCACCTGTCCTCCATCAAGGACCTGCTGCGCGGCACGAACCCCCGCGTCCCCTCCCCCGAGGCGATGATCAAGACCACTCCCCCGGGCCGCGGCTCCCGCCTCCTGCGCCCGCTCGGCGACGACGAACTGCACACCCGGCACGTCGGCCGCGCGGGCGGCGTCCCCCTGATGGTCACGGGCGAGTTCGACGAGTCCGACCTCGGAGTGGCCTGCTATCACTCCAAGCTCGGCGCGGTCGAGCTCTACCTCGGCCACCTGCTGGATGGCCCCGGCGAGTACGTCGTGGTCGACATGACGGCAGGCGCGGACGCCTTCGCCTCCGGCCTCTTCACCCGCTTCGACCTCACCTTCCTGGTGGCGGAACCCACCCGCAAGGGCGTCTCGGTCTACCGCCAGTACCGCGACCACGCCCGCGAGTTCGGCATCCGCGTCGCGGTCGTCGGCAACAAGGTGACGTGCGAGGAGGACCTGCTCTTCCTCAAGGAGGAGGTAGGGGACGACCTCCTGACCCACCTGAACCACTCCCCCTGGGTCCGCGCGGCCGAACAGGGCCGCGCACAGGACGACCCGGACCCCCTGGCATCCCTGGAACCGCACAACCGCCACGCCCTCTCCCTCCTCCACGAGGCAGTCGACTCCCACCCCCGCGACTGGGACCGGCTGCACCGGCACGCCGTGGAGTTCCACCTGCGCAATGTCCGGGCGTGGGCGGACGCGCGCACGGGAGAGGATCTGGCGGCGCAGGTGGATCCGGACTTCGTCCCGGGGCCGGCCGCCCTGTCCTGAGGCGCACCCTGCACGGGGTGAAGACACCCACGACCGCTGACTCACCCCACCGGCTACTCGATCCCCGTGGCATCGAGTAGCCGGACCACGTCCTTTCGCCCGTACCCGAGCAGTCGGGCGCGGTCGGCGGCCATCAGCACCACGTGCGCGACGATCTGCGCCGCGTATCCGTTCTTGTTGTCCGCGTCGAACCATTCCTGAGGCTTCTCCACACCCAGGCTGTTCATCACCAGCCCATGCTCTCGGCGGACCTCCGCGACCGTGGCGGCGACCGCGTCCATGAGCGTCTTCCCCGGCCGCTCGCACTCCAGGGCGAAGCACCCCCGGTCGACGGGCACGCACCCCTGCGGCGGACGCGCCCGCAGCCCCGCATACCGCTCGTCCCCGAACCCGGTGGCACGGAACTCGTCGTGCACCAAGGAGAACTGATGGAACCCGGGCGGAACCGGAGGAGGTGGAGGCGTGTACTCCCACCCGGCGTCCTCGTACAACCGCCGCTTCACCTCTTCCTCTTCGGCATGCGTCACGGTGAAGCCGTTCGCCTCGTTGCGCCCGGTCGTCGTGCCGTCGGGGTTGCGGTGGAAGTGCAGGCCCATGATGTGCTCCCGTTGCCGTGATGACGATGGACGGGAAATCCCCCCGTCACCAGCTCGAACGGCCCGCGGAGCCGGCCCGTGCCCGCCTCTCCGCAGCATCATCCGATCGCGTGAAACAGGCCGCGTGGGGAACTGATCGGCTTCGCGGGATCGGCGACTACTGCACTCCTCCAGGGTTCTGGGTCCCGCAGGGAAAGGGGGCAGAACCGGCGCGACACCAGCCACTTCGCCGCCGAGCGGACCGGGCCCCTCCCGTTCCGGCGAGGAGGGGGAGAGGCCCGACCGTGCGCTACCGCACCGCCGTCACAACCGGCGCCGCCGCATACCCGGTCGGCCGTGCCGTGAACGTGCCGCGCCCCTGGGTGCGGCTGCGCAACCGGGTCGCGTAGCCGAAGAGTTCGGCCAGCGGCACCGTCGCGGTGACGATCGCCGCGTTCGCCCGGGTGGCCGAGCCGGTCACGCGGCCGCGTCGGGCGGCGAGGTCGCCGAGTACGCCGCCCACCGCGTCCTCGGGCACGGTGACCGTGACCTCGACGACCGGTTCCAGCAGGACCATCGCGCAGGCGCGCAGGGCCTCGCGGAGGCCGAGGCGGCCGACCGTGCGGAACGCCGTGTCCGAGGAGTCCTTCACATGGGTCGCCCCGTCGGTGAGCGTGACGCGCAGCCCGGTCACCGGGTGACCGCCGAGCGGCCCTTCGGCGAGGGCGTCGCGGCAGCCGGCCTCGACCGCACGGACGTACTCCTGCGGCACCCGCCCGCCGACGACCGCCGAGCGGAAGGCGAAGCCGTCGTCAGATGGCTCCACGTCGAGGACGACGTGGGCGAACTGGCCCGCCCCACCGTCCTGTTTGACGTGCCGGAACGCCAGTCCGGACACGCCCCGGCCCACCGTCTCGCGATAACTGACCCGGGGACGGCCGATGTTGACGTCCAGTCCCAGCTCGCGCCGGAGTTTCTCCACCGCCACCTCCAGGTGCAGTTCACCCATGCCCGACAGCACCGTCTGCCCGGTCTCCGGGTCGGTCCGCACGACCAGGGAGGGATCCTCCTCGGTCAGCCGTGCGAGCCCGGAGGCCAGCCGGTCCGTGTCGCCGGTCCTGCGGGACTCGACCGCGACCGAGACCACCGGCTCGGGCACGCCCGGAGGCTCCAATACCAGCGGGGCGTCCGGCGCGCACAGCGTCGAGCCGGCGCGGGCGGACTTCAGCCCGACGACGGCGACGATGTCGCCGGCCACGGCTCGGTCCAGCGGTGCGTGCCGGTCCGCCTGCACGCGCAGGATCCGGCCGATCCGCTCGGTGCGCCGCGCGGTCGCGTCCCACAGGGTGTCTCCCTTCTCGATCGTTCCCGAGTAGATCCGCAGGTAGGTCAGCCGGCCCGTCGGGGTGGCGTGCACCTTGAAGGCGAGGGCGGCCGGTGGCGCTGCGGGGTCGGCGGGCCGTTCCCGCTCCTCACCGTCGTCGGTGCCGCGGACCGGCGGCACGTCCAGCGGCGACGGCAGATACGCCACGACCGCGTCGAGCAGCGGCTCGACACCGCGGTTGCGGTACGCGGAACCGCACAGCACGACCACGCCGTCGCCGTCCCTGGTCAGGTCCCGCAGCGCCGAGGAGAGGGTCCGCTCGCCGAGCGTGCCCGTGTCGCAGAACTCCTCCAGTGCGCCCGGATGGAGTTCCGCCACGGCTTCCTCCAGCGCCCGGCGGCGTGCCAGGGCGTCGTCCCGGAGGTCGTCCGGGACCGGTGCCGCCTCGCAGGTGTCACCGTCGGTCCACAGCAGCGCGCGCAGGCGGACGAGGTCGACGACGCCGGTGAAGGTGTCCTCGGCGCCGACCGGCATCTGCACGACCAGCGGTGCCGGGTGCAGCCGCTCCCGGATCGATGCCACGGCCGCGTCGAGGTCGGCTCCGGCGCGGTCCATCTTGTTGACGAACGCGATCCTCGGTACGCCGTGCCGGTCGGCCTGCCGCCACACCGACTCGCTCTGCGGCTCCACCCCGGCGACCGCGTCGAACACGGCCACCGCGCCGTCGAGCACCCGCAGCGCACGCTCCACCTCGTCGGCGAAGTCGACATGCCCCGGGGTGTCGATCAGGTTGATCCGGTGACCGTCCCAGGCGCAGCTCACCGCCGCGGCGAAGATGGTGATGCCCCGGTCCCGCTCCTGCGGGTCGAAGTCGGTGACGGTCGTGCCGTCGTGGACCTCGCCGCGCTTGTGCGTGGTTCCGGTGGCGAACAGGATCCGTTCGGTGACGGTGGTCTTGCCGGCGTCGACGTGGGCGAGGATGCCGAGGTTGCGGACGACGGCGAGCGGGTTGTGGTGGGTGCGCACGGCCCATGGCCTTTCGAGGCGAATCAGGAGGGGGCAGCGCGATTTCGGGGCGAGGCAGGTGTGGTGACACACGTCTGTTTCGGCCTGCCGACGCTAGGTCGGCAGGCCGAAACAGGCGCTTCTCAGACGTTCGTCCCGGTCATCCGGAGTCCGCCGCGCAGCGGGCACCGGAGCGACGAGGACACGAGGATCACCTCGTAGCGCGGCAGGGAGACGGCGACAGCGGTGTGGTCACGCATGGCGGTCTCCCTTCGTTCGTCACGACGGCGCGCGCCGCTCACGTCGTGGGCGGCGCCGGGTACTCCGTGAGTGTAGGGAGGGCGGGTGGAATCGGGCCAGGGATTTATTCCGGCGGGGTCGGGGTGTCGTGGGTCCGGTACATCGCCTGGACGTCCAGCTCCAGTTGGACCGTCGGCCCGACCACCGCGATGCCCCGGGCCAGCATGGTGCGCCAGTTGAGGGTGTAGTCCTCGCGATGCAGTTCCGCCGTCGCCAGGGCCGCGCAGCGCAGCTCCTGCCCGTAGCCGCCGTTGACCGTGCCGAGGTACGTCGTGTCGAGCGAGACGGAGCGGCTCACGCCGTGCATCGTGAGGGAACCCAGCAGGGACCACTTGCTGCCGCCGCGGTAGGCGAAGCGGGTGCTGTTGAAGTCGATGTACGGGAAGCGTTCGACGTCGAGGAAGTCGGCGGACCGCAGATGATTGTCGCGGGTGGTGTTGCCGGTAGTGATGCTGGAGGCGTCGATACGGACGGACACCCGGGACTCGGTCATGTCCTGGGAGACCATGATCCCGCCGTCGAAGCGTTCGAACCGGCCGTGGACGTTCGCCATGCCGACGTGCTTGGCGATGAACCGGATCGCGGTGTGCGGCGGGTCGAAGAGCCACGTTCCGGGCGCCGGCAGCTGGAGCGCCTCGGCCGGCTGCAGCCAGACGCGCTCGGTGGGCGTCGGCGTACCGGTGCCGACCTCGATCGTCTCGCGGTGCGGCCGCAGGCCCTCCGCCGCGACCATCAGGCTGTACCGGCCGGGCGGCAGCGCGGCGAGGAAGTAGCCGTACGGGTCGGTCGTCCCGCGGGCGGCCACCCGGTGGGTGTCCAGGGCGGTGACGGTGACGTCCGCGGCCGCCAGGGGGGAGCCCATCGGGTCCACGACCTCACGGGCCACGGCACCCGCGCCGGAGGGAAGGGGGAGCGCGAGGCCCGCCGCCGCGGCGGAGGCGCCCTTGAGCCGCCGGCGCCGGAGCAGTGCGAGGGCCATGATGTTCACCTTTCATCAGGTGGCACGGCCGTACGAGCGGCGGTTTCAGCGCACGCCGACGGCCGCACCCTGTTGCGGTCACACCCCCTTTTCGATCTTGCGGCACCGGGCTGCGGGACGGGTGTCTCAATACGAGACAGTCAGGCGCGTTTGCGGAAAACGTCGGCGTGTTCGTCGGCCCATCGGGCGAAGGTGCGGGCCGGGCGGCCGGTGATCTTCTCCACGGTGCCGGAGACCGTACGGCCCACCTCGGGGGTGTTCCCGTACGCCTCCAGCAGGAAGCCGATCACGTCCTCGGGGAGGTACGCGGCCCGCCACTGGGCGACGGCCTGCTCCTCGGTCAGTTCGACCAGGGCGATCTCCCGGCCGGCCGCGGCGGCGACGGCCTTCACCTTGTCGCCTACGGTGAGCACTTCGGGGCCGGTGATCACATACTCCTGGCCCGCGTGGCCCTCCTCCGTGAGGGTGACCGCGGCGACGGCTCCGATGTCGCCCTCGTGGACCATGGCACTCAGCCGTTCGACGAACGGCTCCCGTACCTCGCCCGCCGACCGGATCCCGTCCGCCCACTCCAGGGCGTTGGCCATGAACTCGACGGGCATGAGCACGGTCCAGCTCACCGCGTCGTCGCCGCGCACCGCGTCCTCCAGCGGGGTGGGCCCGCCGCCGTGCAGCACGGTGATCCGGCGGACACCTGCCGAGCGGGCCAGTTCCAGGATCCGGGGGCCGGTCTCCAACGGGGTGAAGGCCGCCCCGCCGAAGGTGATCAGGTGAAGTCCGGTGATCCCCTCCAGGGCGGGGGCCAGGCTGCCCGGGTCGGTCAGGTCGCCCTCGACGACCTCGACACCGTCCGGGAGGACGGCCTTCGCGGCGTCCCGTGTGAGGGCACGGACCGCGTGGCCCCGGGCGAGCAGTTCGGCGACCACCTGGCGGCCGACGGTTCCGGTGGCACCGGTGACAAGGATCTTCTGCGTCTGCGTCATGCCACGACCGTAGGAACCCTTGCGGTCAGCTTCTGTCCGCGACCGCCTGCCGAGTCCGGCGCGGAGAGCGGCCCCGTACCGGAGGGCCTAGGTCGTGTCCGCAAAGTCAGGGGAGCCAGAGGCGTAGGCAGGCGAGGGTGACCATGGCTTGGTAGTGGCGGGCGCGTTTGTCGTAGCGAGTGGCCAGGGCCTTGTTGTGCTTGAGCTTGTTGAAGCAGCGCTCGACGAGGTTGCGGCGCCGGTAGGTGGTCCGGTCGAGTCGGCAGAGGCTTTCGCCTCGGCGGATGCGGCCGTTGATCTGGTCGATCCGCTCTGGGATCGCGGCTCTGATGCCCCGCCGACGCAGGTAGGAGCGGATCTTCGTGGACGAGTAGCCCTTGTCCGCGACGACCCGATCGGGCCGCGTTCTGGGCCGGCCGGGCCCGCGTCGGCTGACGCTGATGCGGGCCATGACCTGCTCGAACTGGGTGCAGTCGTTGACGTTCCCAGCGGTCAGGGTAAAGGCGAGCGGCCGGCCCTGCCCATCACAGGCCAGGTGGATCTTCGTAGTCAGCCCGCCACGGGACCGGCCGATCGCCTCGCCCGGCCAGAGCCCCCTTTTCGGGCCCCGGCCGCATGCTGGTGAGCCCGCACAGTCGTGGAGTCGACGCAGACGACAGTCCAGTCCACGGCGCCCACGGCATCGCAGTGCTGCTGGACCTGGGCCAGCAGCCGGTCCCAGGTGCCGTCTGCCGACCAGCGGC
Organism: Streptomyces sp. CRCS-T-1; assembly: GCF_024442335.1. Classification (NCBI taxonomy): domain Bacteria; kingdom Bacillati; phylum Actinomycetota; class Actinomycetes; order Kitasatosporales; family Streptomycetaceae; genus Streptomyces; species Streptomyces sp. CRCS-T-1. The sequence goes on from NZ_CP101651.1 coordinate 1,113,206, forward strand.
GGAAACGTTCGTAGACCGTCTTCCACGGGCCGTAACGCTCAGGCAGGTCCCGCCAGGCCGCCCCCGTGGACAGCTTCCACAGGATGCCGTTGACCACCTGCCGACGATCCCGCACCGGACGCCCCATCCGCGGAGGAGCCAGCAACGGCTCGATCACCGCCCACGACTCATCAGTCAGCTCATGACGACGCACCACGAACCAACCAACGACGCCGCCACTTTGCGGACACGACCTAGGCGGGCCGGTACAGGTCCCGGACCTCGGGGCGTTGCCGGAAGCCGGCCGCCTCGTACGTGGCGACGGCACCGGCGTTGGAGCTCGGGGTGCAGACGAGCGCGCTCGAGGAGCCCAGCTCCCGGAGTGCGGCCGCCGCGGCGACGGTGATCGCCCTGCCGTAGCCGTGACGGCGATGTTCCCGGTGCACACCCATCGGTTCGAGCAACCCGGGCCTTCCCGGACCGGCCGACCACACCGTCACCGCCGCCACCGCGTCGCCCTGGTCGTCGTAGGCGATCAGACACCGGGCGTCGGCGTACGGCGGTCCGGCCGCCATCGCGTGCCAGAGCCCGTCCGTGAACGTCGACCCGTCGAACGACGCCCGCTGTACGGCGGCCCGGACATGTGCTTGCTCCGGCCCGACCACCTCGATCCGTACGCCCGGATCCTTCACCGGCTCCGTGAGATCGCGCCGCAACGGGGTCCACGGCTCGTCGGTGTTCCAGCCGTGCTCGGACAACAGGTCCTGGACCAGTGCGCCCGTCGGCGCCTCGACGTTCACCTTTCCCTCGGGCAGAACGCCGCGTTCCGGGTCTGTCACGTCCGCGACCAGCTGCCGTGCCAGCTCTGCGTCCCGATGAGCGGCGGGAGCGATCGTCAGCCGGAGCAGCCCGGGGCCGTCCAGCAGCCCGACGGCGAGGATCCGTCCGTCACGGCTCCAGGTCCGGACCGCCGCCGCGGTCGCTTCCGCACCCGACCTCCAGAACCATCCCAGGTCGCCCGGATGCAGTTGCATCGGCGCCCCCTCGTACTGCCACTCCCGCAGCACACCCACGGCCTCGCCCAGCCCGTCGACTTCCGGCTCGCCCAAGACAATCGCCATGCCCCGATGACACACCACGGCACCGACAGTCCGCACTCGGTTTCCTACCGGCTCCGGACGGGCTCCGGCGGTCCTCCCTCGTACGCCGCCCGCAGCACGGCCAGGGCCCCGTCCGCCGTCACCGGGCGGGGGTTGGCGTACGGCTCGCCCGCGACCCGGGCCGCCGCCGGTGCCAGGTCGGTTTCCGTGAGGCCGAGTTCGGCGAGGGACCGCGGTGCGCCGAGACGTCCGGCCAGCTCCCACAGGGCGCGCGGCACGTCGTCGGTGCCGAGGGCCCGCCCCAGTACGGTCAACGCCTCCGGCGCGGCGGGGGCGTTGTAGACCAGGGCGTACGGCAGCACGACGGTGTGGGTCTCGGCGTGCGGCAACCCGAAGGTGCCGCCCAGCACATGGCACATCTTGTGGTGCAGCCCCATCGTGGTCGCGCCGAGGCACGCGCCGCACAGCCAGGCCGCGTACAGCGCCCGGCCGCGCGCGTCCAGGTCCTGTGGGTCTTCGACCAGGTGCGGCAGTGCCCCGGCCATCGCCCGTACGCCCTCCTCGGCCATGACCGAGACGAGCGGCGAGGCGTCCGGGGCGTACAGCGCCTCGACGGCGTGCGCGAGCGCGTTGACGCCGCTGGTCACGGTCAGCGGCACGGGCAGGGAGAGGGTGAGGCGGGGGTCGTAGACGACGCTGCGGGGCTGGACGACCGGGTCGCGGCCGGTGCGCTTGGCGCCGTGCTCGGTCAGGCCCCAGACCGGCGTCATCTCGGAGCCCGAGTAGGTCGACGGTACGGCGATCAACGGCAGCCCGGTGCGCAGGGCGACGGCCTTGCCGAGCCCGATGGCGGAGCCGCCGCCGACCGCGACGCAACCGTCCGCCCCGGCCGCGCGCACCGCCTCCACGGCCCGTTCGGCGTCCTCGGCGGGTACGTGCATCCGGGCCTCGGCGTGCAGTCCGACGCAGGCGTCGCCGAGCGCGTCCGCCACCGCGCGGGCGACCGTCTCGCCCCTGCTGCCGCACACCACGAGCAGCCGCCGCAGGCCCAGGCGTGCGGCCTCGCCCGGGGTCGCGGTGACGGCCGCGCCGGGCCGGAAGACGACTCGCACGGGCCTGGTCTCGTAGGAGAACTCGTTCCGGAACGTCATGCGGCAGGCTCCAGGACGAGGTCGAAGCGGGCGAGCCGGAAGGGGTTCGGCACGCCGAACTCCTTCGCCAGGGAGGGGTCGTCGGTCTCCGCGAAGTCCTTGACCAGGCTCTGCTTCACGGCGAACACCGCGTCGGTGTCCAGGTACTCCCCGCCCGCCACGAAGATATGGGTGGTGACGGGCGTGTGTCCCTCGGCCGCGGCGATGAAGTGGATGTGCGCGGGACGGTAGGGGTGCCGACCGGTCGCGTGTAGCAGACCGCCGACCGGACCGTCGGTGGGGATGGGGTACGCGGCCGGAACGCAGGTGCGGAACCAGAAGCGGCCATCGGCGTCGGCGGTGAACAGCCCGCGTCCGTTGCCCGCGGGCTGGACGCCGGGCTGCTGGACGTCGTAGTAGCCCTTGTCGTCGGCCTGCCAGACGTCGACGACGGCACCGGGCAACGGTGTGCCGTCCCGCGCCAGTACCCGGCCGCTGATCACACACGTCTCGCCGCCGCCCACCAGGTCGATGTCGGCGCCGAGTTCACGGACCGGCGACTCGGTCATGTGGAAGGGCCCCAACACGGTCGACTCGGTGGCCCCGGGCGCACGGTCGCCGTTGACGGTCTCCACCAGCATGGACAGGCCGAGCACGTCCGACAGCAGGATGAACTCCTGCCGGGTGTCGGTGCAGGCCTGCCCCGTCGCCGTCAGGAAGTCGATCGCCCGCTCCCACTCCTCCTGCGTGAGCCGGGTCTCCCGCGCGAAGTCGTGCAGATGGCGGACGAGTCCGGTGAGCAGCTCACGCAGCCGCGGGTCGGCGGTTCCGCGGAGGCTGGCGAGGGCCTGCTCGGTGACGCCGGTCCCCGTCGCGTCGGTGGTCATGTCGGCTCCCCTTCGTCGACGTCCGCTTCCTCCATGAGGCGTCCGCTTCCTCCATGATTGCGCGTTCAAGCGTGACCGAGGATCCGCCGCAGCGTGTCCGCGAGCAGTTCTCCGGCGTCCGGAGCAGCGGACGCGTGCCGGAAGGCGACGAAGCCGTCCGGGCGTACGAGGAGGGCGCCGCTGTCCGTGATCTCGCGCAGCCGCGCCCAGTCGCCGTACGGGTCCTCGTACTCCTGCCCGGGACCGATCACCACGGTGGCGATCTCGATGTCCTGGGCCTCGGCCGCGCGCACCCAGTCCTCTCCCCCGATGCCGGTCAGCAGGGTGAAGCGGCCCCGGCCGACCGTGTCGAGGGTGGAGAGCGTGCGGCTGCCGGAGGTGATCCAGGCGTGCGGGAGCCGGGCGCCGGGGCGGGAGGACGGCTGGTGGTGCAGCTCGGGGTCGCGGGCGAAGCCGGGGTCGGGCGTGCCGTCCGGGACGATCGCGGCGGAGCTCTCGGCGGGATAGCGCTGGTTGAGGTCGACGCCGTGCGCGTTGAACTCGTACACCTTGAAGGCGATCGCCTCGCGCAGTTGAGCGCGCTGCTTCTCGGCGGCCTCGGTGGCGTCCTTGCGGGCGGCGATGTTGGCCCAGAGCTGCTCGGGGGTCTGCGGGGAGAGGCCGTCGAGGGCCTCGAAGACCGGGGCGGTCTCGCGGATGGACTGGTTGGCGCGGGTGACGATCTGCCGGCCGATGGGCGCGCGTTCGGCGGTGTAGCTGTCGAGCAGCCTGGGGTGGGCGGTGCCGTCGAGGACGAGCTTGAGCTTCCAGGCCAGGTTGTAGGCGTCCTGGATGGAGGTGTTGGAGCCGAGGCCGTTGGACGGAGGATGGCGGTGCACGGCGTCTCCGGCGCAGAAGACACGGCCGCTCGCGTACCTCTCCGCGTACATCTCGTTGACCGTCCACGCGGAGGACGACTTGATGGTCACGGGGATGTCGTCGTCGCCGACGAGCTTGCGGACGACGGATTCGGCGTACGCGGTGGTCAGATCGGGGGCGCCCGCGGTGACGTCGTAGCCCCACACGATCAGCCACTCGTTCCAGGGCCGGACGCAGCGCACCAGACCGGCGCCGATGCCGCCGACCGTCGCGCCGGGCGCGAGCACCCAGTAGAGGGTGGAGGGGCGGTGGGCGGTGTACCGCGTCAGGTCCGCCTCGAACACGATGTTGACGCTGCCGGCCACGCCCATCTGGCCGCCCATCGGCAGCCCGGCGTCCGCGGCGACCTTCGACCGTCCGCCGTCGGCGCCGATCAGGTACTTGGCGCGGATCTCGTACGTGTCCCCGCGCAGCCGGTCGCGGACGGTGGCCGTGACGCCGTCCGCGTCCTGGGTGTGGGACAGGTACTCGGTCTCGAAACGCAGCCGGGTGCCCCGGGCGATGGCCGCGTCCACGAGGACCGGCTCCATGAGGTGCTGCGGCATGTCGCACATGCGGGTGGGGCTGGCGAGTTCGTGTTCCGCCTGCACGAGCGGGTCGTTGCCCCAGGAGCGCACCCGGCCCAGTTCCTCGCCCGCCAGGCTGGTGCAGAAGGTCGTGTTGCCCATCAGGTGCTGCGGGGTCGCCTGCGCGACGACCTCCTGCTCCACGCCGAGGTCGCGCAGCACCTCCATGGTGCGCTGGTTGGTGATGTGCGCACGGGGCGTGTCGGCGAGGCCCGCGTAGCGGGTCACCACGAGGTTGGGCACGCCGTAGGTGCTCAGGGCGAGCGCGGCCGAGGCACCGGCCGGGCCGCTGCCCACGATCAGGACGTCGGTCTCGACGACGGTGGACACGGGGCGCTCCTGCGGGGGGAATCGGACTTCGGCCACTCATGATCATGGAGGGGATCGGCGGGAGGCGGGTGTCTCAATACGAGACATCGTGTGCGCCGTACGAGACATCGTGCGCGCCGGACGAGACGTCGTGTGCGCCGGACGTTCCGGACACGGCGGTTGTTGTCCGTTCAACGGAACCCGATACGGTGGACATGTCGTGACCACCACAGAGCACACCCCCGCAGCCACCGCCGCCCTCCCCTCGCTGTACGACGCCCGCGAACGCTTCCTGGCGGGGCGCCCGTTGCCCGACGGCGTACCGGAGGAGGTCGCGGCGGCGTGGCGACGGGCGCGGTTCCACGGAGTGCCGCACGACTTGGCGGAACCGGCGGTCCGACCGCCGCGGCCAGTGGAGTCGGCGCTGCTCGCGGCGGCCCGACCGGTGCTCGACCGCATCGTCCCAGCCCTGGGCGCGGACGGGTCGCTGCTCGTGCTGACCGACGAGCGGCTGCGTGTGCTGTGGACGGCGGGGAATCTGCCCGGGCTCGACACCTGCCCCGTGCTGTCGGAACCGGAGGTCGGCAACAACAGCGCGGCTCTCGCGCTGCGCACCCGGCGCCGGGCCGAGACGCACGGGCCGGAGCACTTCCTCGACCGATGGCAGGACGTGTCCGCGGTGTCCGTCCCGGTGCTCGACCCGAAGGGTGCCCAGGTGCTCGGCACGGTGACCGTGGCGGCCCGGCTGTCCACCACCCGTTCGCCCCATCCGCAGGCGGCCCTCGCCGAGGCCGCCGCGGCCGCGGTCGAGACGGAACTGCGCACCCGGGCGGGCCGGGCCGAGCGGGTACTGCTGGACGCATACCTACGGGCTGCATCCGGCACGGAGTGCGAGGCCGACCCGGCGGTAGTCGCCCTGGACGGCCGCAATCGGCTGGTCAGCGACGCGGCGCAGCGCATGCTGACCCCCGGAGTGCTCGAAGCACTGGAACGTACGGCGGTCAGCGCGCGGCGCGGGGACACCGCCGTGGAAGCGGCAGCCGTCACCGAGGGCCTCGGATACACCGCCCGGATCACGCCCGTGCGCCTGGACGACGGTACGGTCCTCGGGATCGTCGCCGTCCTGGAACGGCTCGGCGATTCCCCGCCGTCGACGCCGGCCTCGCCCCGCCCTCCCGTCACTCTCACGGGTTCCTCGGTCCCCTGGCGGCACGCGGTCGCACGTGCGGTCGAACTGGCGCGCTCCCCGGAGCCGCTGCTGCTGACCGGCGAGCGCGGAACCGGCAAGTCCGCGCTGGCTCGGGAGCTGCTGGGCCTGCGTGGCCTGCCCGGCCTGTCTGGTCCGCCCGGCTCGCTCGATTCGCTCGGTGAAGGCGCTGTCCGGGTCGCCGACGCGGCGCGGGACACCGGCCTCGACGAGGCCCTGGCCGCGTGGCAGGCCGACCGGCCACTCCTCCTGCGGCACGCCGAGCGCCTCGCACAGCCGGGCGTGGCCGCCCTCAACTCCCTGCTCGACACGCATCCCGACACGCGCGTCCTGGTCACCTACACGCCCGGCGCCCAGGTCGGCCCCTGCCTGCAGCGACTGCTGGACAAGCTGTCCGCCCGCTCGGTGACCCTGCCCCCGCTGCGGGAACGCCCCGAGGACATCCGGGAACTGCTGCCTGTCCTCGCGCCCCGGCCGACACCCGGACAGCCCCCGCTGACCTGGACCCTGGACGCCCTGCGCGCGCTCGAGCTGTACCCGTGGCCCGGGAACGTCACCGAGCTGGCCCATGTCGTCCGGGCCCTGGCGGAGCAACGGCGGATGTTCGGCCCGGTCCGCCGGGCCGAACTCCCGGACCCGGTGCGCGAAGGCCCGGCCGCGCGGCCCCTCAGCCCGATGGAACACGCCGAGCGCGCCGCGATCCTGGAGGCGCTGCGCCGTCACGGCGGCAACAAGGCGCGGGCGGCTGCCGCGCTGGGGATCGGCCGGGCGACGCTGTACCGCAAGCTGCGGGGATACAAGGAGTGAACAAACAGCTCGGGCGGGCCGGGAAATCTCCCGACCCGCCCGAGCTGGTCTGTGTCCGAGGGGGGACTTGAACCCCCACGCCCGATAAAGGGCACTAGCACCTCAAGCTAGCGCGTCTGCCATTCCGCCACCCGGACAAGGTGTCTGCCGCCTGGCCAGGGGTGCTCCCCGCGGCGACATGGACAACAATACCAAGGTTTCGGAGTGCCTTTCACCTGCGTTTCCGTCCGCCTGGCGGGGGTCCGGGACCTCGCGGCCCGATACCCCTAGGGTCGCACCATGAGTGACTGGATGGTTACGCAGAGCCCCGCTCCGGGTCACCGCCCGCGTGCGCTGTCGCCGCTCCGGGAGCATCTGCGGGACACGTTCTGGTTCGCTCCCACCCTGGCCATGGCGAGCGTCTTCGTGGTCTGGGTGGGGGCGCAGGTTCTCGACACGATCATCGTCGACGCGCTCCAGGAGGACGGCGACTACGAGACGCTCGAGGAGCTGCTGCGGTTCGCGGAGGACGCCAAGGCCGTCGTGACCGCGGTCGGCTCGGCGATGATGACCTTCATCGGGGTGGTCTTCAGCATCTCGCTGGTGGCCGTGCAGATGGCGAGCGGGCAGTTCACCCCGCGCGTGGTGCGGCTCTTCGTGCGGAGCCGGATCACCAAGGCGACCTTCGCGGTGTTCCTGGCGACCTTCGTGCTGACCCTGCTGGTCCTGACCTCCTTCGACACCGCCGACGATCCCCGTGCCGTGACGTCGGTGCCACTGGTGCAGTCGGTCCTCACGCTCTGCATGGTCGCGCTGAGCCTGTTCCTGTTCGTGCTGTACGTGAACACCACCCTGCGGCTGATGCGGATCAGCCATGTCATCGCGCGGATCGCCACGGAGTCCTTCCGGGTCGCCGCCTCGATGCCCGTGCCGACCGGCGGACACGACGGGCACGACGCCGCGCTCCTCGGTCCCGCGACCGCGTGGGTTCCGCACGAGGGCCGGGCGGGTGTGCTGCGGGACGTGCACATCGCCCGGCTGGTGCGGGTGGCGCGCAAGCACGGGGTCGTACTGCGGCTGATCCCTCGGATCGGGGACTTCGTGGTGCCCGGTACACCCGTACTGGCCGTCCACGGCGGCCCGGCCCCGCCACGCGGGGCGCTGCGCTACACGGCCTCGGTCGGGGTGGAGCGGACCTACCACCAGGATCTCGGCTTCGGCTTGCGCCAGTTGTCCGACATCGCGCTGCGCGCCCTGTCGCCCGCGATCAACGACCCGACGACCGCCGTCCAGGCCTTGGACCGCATCATCCAGTTCCTGGCCTCCCTGAGCCGACGCCCGCTGGACGCCGCCCTGCACCGGGACCGGGCCGGTGCGGTGCGGCTGGTGCAGCCCGTGCCGGGATGGACCGAGCTGGTGGATCTGGGGTTCACCGAGGTACGGGGGTGTGCCGTCGGGAGCCCGCAGGTCTCCCGGCGCATGCTGGCCGGACTGGACGACCTGCTTCTGCTCGTGCCGGCGGAACGGCGTGAGCCGCTGCTGCGCCACCGCGAACTGCTCCGCCAGGCGGTCGACCAGGCCGAAGCGTCCCCCGCGGACCGCGCGTTCGCCCTGCGCCCGGACCGGCAGGGCATCGGCTGACGGGCATCGGCTGACGGGCGTCGGCTGCCCCGGCACCTCGAAGACGTCCGACGCCGGGAACCCGCGGTGCCTGCCCGCGTGGCGAACCGGCGTCGGACGCAACCGCCCTCCTCACGGCAGCAGCTGGTACTCCGGGAAGTTGCCCGGCAGCCGCTCCCCCGCCGGTCCGCGTGTCACCGCGCGCACCAGCAGCTCGCCGCCGACGAACGCGCCGCGCCAGGACGCGCCGAGCCCGCCGAACAGCTCGTCGCGGTCGCCGCGGGAGCGGGGCCGGCCATGGCCGACCTTGAAGGCGCGGATGTGCGGGGCGAGCCGCTCGTAGGTCGCCCGGTCGTCCGTGGACAGCGTCGCCACGAGCGCGCCGTTCGAGGCGTTCATGGCGGCGAGCAGCTCCGCCTCCGTGTCGACCAGGACGATGGTGTCGACCGGGCCGAACGGCTCCGCGTGGTGCAGCGGGGAGGACGCGGGCGGGTTGAGGAGGGTGACCGGCTGGACGTAGGCCGAGGTGTCCTGGCCGGGCAGGAAACGGGCGTCGGCCGGGCTGCCGCGGTGCAGGGGCACGGCGCCTCGTTCGATCGCCTCGGCGACCTGGTCCTGGAGCTCCTTCGCCTTGGCGGCGTTGATCACCGGCCCGAAGTCCAGCTCGGCGTACGGGTCGTCGGGCTTCTCGACGGCGAGCGGGTGCCCGACCCTGACGTCACGGACCGCCGGGAGGTAGGCCGCCAGGAACGCGTCGAACAGGTGCCGCTGGACGACGAAGCGCGGGTACGCCGTGCAGCGCTGCTTGCCGTAGTCGAAGAGCCCCGGGACCAGCGCGGTGAGCGCGTCCCAGTCGGAGTAGTTCCAGATGCCCCAGGTGTTGAGTCCTTCCTGTTCGAGTACGTGTCGTTTGCCGAGGTCGGCGACGGCCGTGGCCACCGCGGCGCCGGTGTCGCGGCCGCCGACGAAGGAGACGCAGCCGATCTCGGGCGCCCTCACCAGCGCCTGGGACAGCTCGCCTCCGCTGCCGCTGACGAGGGTCAGGGGGATCCCCTCGCGCGCGGCGAGCGCACCGGCCAGGGTCAGGCAGGCGACACCGCCGTCGGTCGGGGTCTTGGCGATGACCGCGTTGCCTGCCAATGCCTGTACCAGTAATGCGTGAACGAGCACGCTCATCGGGTAGTTCCAGCTGGCGATGTTGGAAACGGGGCCGTCCAGCGGGGCCCGTCCGGCGAGCATCGGTTCGATGCCGTCGACGTACCAGCGGACCCCGTCGATGGCCCGGTCGACGTCCGCCTGGGCGAGGCGCCAGGGCTTGCCGATCTCCCAGACGAGCAGGAGCGCGAGCAGTCGGCGGTGTTCGGTGAGGGCGTCGAGTGTGGCGGCGACGCGGGCCCTGCGCTCCGGCAGGGGGACGTGCCGCCAGGCTCGGTGCTGGTCGAGGGCGGCGCGCACGGCCTGGCGGGCGGTGGCCCCGTCCAGGCGCGGCGGGCCGGCGATGGGGCTGCAGTCGACCGGGCTGACGGCGGGCAGGACCCTGCCGTCAGCCTGCCAGGCGGAGTTCCAGAGGTTGAGGACCCGGTCGTCGCGGAAGGCCTCGGGCGCGGCGGCGAGGCAGCGCCGCCAGGCGTCGGGCCAGGACGTGCCGGACTTGAGGGTGAGGGTGGGTGGCATGGGGTTGCTCCGCTCTCGGTGCACAGTCGGGGGCGGGCTCATGTCAGCTGTGAGGGAGGCCGTCGAGACGTGCGAGGACCAGCTTCGCGGTCTCGGTCGGGGTGCTTCCCACGCTCACCCCGACCGCCTCCAGCGCCTCCTTCTTGGCCTGCGCGGTGCCGGACGAGCCGGACACGATCGCGCCCGCGTGGCCCATGGTCTTGCCCTCGGGCGCGGTGAATCCGGCGATGTAGCCGACGACCGGCTTGGTGACGTGCTCGCGGATGTACGCCGCCGCGCGTTCCTCCGCGTCGCCGCCGATCTCACCGATGAGGACGATCAGTTCGGTGTCGGGGTCGTCCTGGAAGGCGGCGAGGCAGTCGATGTGCGTGGTGCCGACGACCGGGTCGCCGCCGATGCCGACGCATGTGGAGAAGCCGATGTCGCGCAGCTCGTACATGAGCTGGTACGTCAGCGTGCCCGACTTGGAGACCAGGCCGATACGGCCCGGCTTGGTGATGTCGGCCGGGATGATGCCCGCGTTGGACTGGCCGGGGGTGATGAGTCCCGGACAGTTGGGGCCGATGATTCGCGTGCCCTTCTCCTTGGCGTACGTGGTGAAGGCGACGGAGTCGTGGACGGGGATGCCCTCGGTGATGACGACCGCGAGGCCGATGCCCGCGTCGGCGGCTTCGACGACGGCCGCCTTGGCGAAGGCGGGCGGTACGAAGACGACGGTGACGTCCGCTCCGGTCGTACGCATGCCGTCGGCGACGGAGCCGAAGACCGGCACAGCCCGGGCGTCGAAGTCGACCGTGCGGCCCGCTTTGCGGGGGTTGACGCCGCCGACCACGTTCGTGCCGGCCGCGAGCATCCGCCGGGTGTGCTTCATGCCCTCGCCGCCGGTCATGCCCTGGACGAGGACCTTGCTCTCCTTGGTGAGGTAAATGGCCATGGCGTTCCCTCTCCTCAGGCCGCGGTGGCTAGTTCGGCGGCGCGGCGGGCGGCGCCGTCCATGGTGGTGACCTGCTGGACCAGCGGATGGGCGTGCCCGTCGAGGACGGCACGGCCCCGGGCCGCGTTGTTGCCGTCGAGGCGCACGACGAGCGGCTTGGTGAGGTGGACGGTGTCCAGGGCCCGGACGATGCCGTCGGCGACCGCGTCGCAGGCGGTGATCCCGCCGAAGACATTGACGAAGACGGACTTCACGTCCGGGTCGGAGAGGATCAGCGACAGTCCGTCCGCCATGATCTGGGCGCTCGCTCCGCCGCCGATGTCGAGGAAGTTGGCGGGGCGTGCGCCGCAGCCCGCGACCACGTCCAGGGTCGACATGACGAGTCCGGCGCCGTTGCCGATGATGCCGACCTCGCCGTCGAGCTTGACGTAGTTGAGGCCCTTGGCGGCTGCTGCGGCCTCGATGTCGTCGTCGTGTGCCCCTTCGTCGGCACCCCATCGCGCCTGTCGGAAACGGGCGTTGTCGTCGAGGGTGACCTTGCCGTCAAGGGCGAGGATCTGCCCCTGTCGGGTGCGGACGAGCGGATTCACCTCGACGAGCAGGGCGTCCTCGCGGACCAGGACGTCCCAGAGACGTACGAGGACATCGACGGTCTGCGGCGGCAGTCCGGCCGCCCGGGCGATCTCGCCCGCCTTCGCGGAGGTGACGCCCTCGGCGGGGTCGACGGGGATACGGGCCACGGCCTCCGGACGACGGGCCGCCACCTCCTCTATGTCCATGCCGCCTTCCGCCGAGGCGATCGCGAGGAAACGGCCGGCCGCGCGGTCGAGCACATAGGACACGTAGAACTCGGTATCGATGTCGACCGGTTGGGCCAGCATCACCTTTCCGACCGTGTGGCCCTTGATGTCCATGCCGAGGATCTGACGGGCGGTGAGCTCAGCGGCGGCCGGGTCGGCGGCGAGCTTCACACCGCCCGCCTTGCCGCGTCCTCCGGTCTTCACCTGCGCCTTGACCACGACCCGTCCGCCGAGGCGGCGTGCGATCTCGCGGGCTTCCTTGGCCGAGTCCGTCACCTCGGCCCGAGGCACCAAGATGCCGTGTTCTTCGAAGAGTTCCCTTGCCTGGTGTTCGTACAGGTCCATTCCGGCTCCCTGTCTGAAAGTGCCGCACGCCCCCTGGACACCACCCACCGGATGCGGGATAACAAGCTTCATACAGTATTCGTCGACTGTATGCAATGTACCGCGAGCCGTTCCAACCCCCTACGAAGGGACAGGACTTCGCCATGCCCGACGACACCCAGGACCTGATTTCCGGTGGTCATCTCGTAGCCAAGGCACTGAAGGCCGAGGGGGTCGACCGCATCTACACGCTGTGCGGCGGCCACATCATCGACATCTACGACGGCTGCGTCGACGAGGGCATCGAGGTCGTCGACGTACGCCACGAACAGGTCGCCGCCCACGCCGCCGACGGCTACGCGCGCATCACCGGCAAGCCCGGCTGCGCCGTGGTCACCGCCGGACCGGGCACGACCGACGCCGTCACCGGCGTCGCCAACGCCTTCCGCGCCGAGTCCCCCATGCTGCTGATCGGCGGTCAGGGGGCCCTCACCCAGCACAAGATGGGGTCCCTCCAGGACCTGCCGCACGTCGACATGATGAACCCCATCACCAAGTTCGCCGCGACCGTGCCGGACACGGCGCGTGCGGCGGACCTGGTCTCCATGGCGTTCCGCGAGTGCTTCCACGGCGCGCCCGGTCCCTCCTTCCTGGAGATCCCGCGCGATGTACTGGACGCCAAGGTGCCAGCGGCCAAGGCACGGGTGCCGCAGTCCGGCGCCTACCGTGCCTCGACCCGCTCGTCCGGTGACCCCGAGGCGATCGAGAGGCTCGCCGACCTGCTGGTGCACGCCGAGAAGCCGGCCATCCTGCTCGGCAGCCAGGTGTGGACGACCCGGGGCACCGAATCGGCCATCGACCTGGTGCGCACCCTGAACATCCCGGCGTACATGAACGGCGCCGGACGTGGCACCCTCCCACCCGGCGACCCGCACCACTTCCAGCTCTCGCGCCGGTACGCCTTCTCCAACGCCGACGTGATCGTCATCGTCGGCACGCCCTTCGACTTCCGCATGGGCTATGGCAAGCGCCTCTCGCCGGAGGCGACCGTCGTGCAGATCGACCTCGACTACCGCACGGTCGGCAAGAACCGCGACATCGACCTCGGCATCGTGGGCGACGCCGGGCTGGTGCTCAAAGCCGTGACCGAGGCGGCCTCCGGACGCGTCAACGGCGGTGCGTCCAGGCGCAAGGAGTGGCTGGACGAACTGCGCGCCGCCGAGCAGACCGCTCTGGAGAAGCGGCTGCCGAGCCTGCGGTCGGACGCCTCGCCCATCCACCCGTACCGCCTGGTCAGCGAGATCAACGACTTCCTCACCGAGGACTCGATCTACATCGGCGACGGCGGCGACATCGTCACCTTCTCCGGGCAGGTCGTGCAGCCCAAGTCACCCGGGCACTGGATGGACCCCGGTCCCCTGGGCACGCTCGGCGTCGGCGTCCCCTTCGTGCTCGCGGCCAAGCAGGCGCGGCCCGACAAGGAGGTCGTCGCGCTCTTCGGCGACGGCGCGTTCTCCCTCACCGGCTGGGACTTCGAGACTCTCGTCCGCTACGACCTCCCCTTCGTCGGCATCGTCGGCAACAACTCCTCCATGAACCAGATCCGCTACGGCCAGTCCGCCAAGTACGGAAAGGACCGCGAGCGGATCGGCAACACCCTCGGCGACGTCCACTACGACAAGTTCGCCCAGATGCTGGGCGGTTACGGCGAGGAGGTCCGCGACCCCGCCGACATCGGCCCGGCCCTGCGGCGCGCCCGCGAGTCCGGCAAGCCGTCCCTGATCAACGTCTGGGTCGACCCCGACGCGTACGCCCCCGGAACCATGAACCAGACCATGTACAAGTGAGGTGCCCCGATGACTGCTCCGTCCACCAAGGCCCTCGAAGGCATCCGCGTCCTGGACATGACCCACGTCCAGTCCGGGCCCTCCGCGACCCAGCTGCTCGCCTGGCTCGGCGCGGACGTCGTCAAGCTGGAGGCGCCGACCGGTGACATCACGCGCAAGCAGCTGCGTGACCTGCCGGACGTCGACTCCCTGTACTTCACGATGCTCAACTGCAACAAGCGGAGCATCACCCTCAACACCAAGACCGAACGCGGCAAGGAGATCCTCACCGAGCTGATCCGGCGCTCCGATGTCATGGTCGAGAACTTCGGACCGGGCGCGGTCGACCGGATGGGCTTCACCTGGGACCGCATCCAGGAGATCAATCCACGGATCGTCTATGCCTCCATCAAGGGGTTCGGCGAAGGCCCGTACACCAAGTTCAAGGCGTACGAGGTCGTCGCGCAGGCCATGGGCGGGTCGATGTCGACCACCGGTTTCGAGGACGGGCCGCCGCTGGCGACGGGAGCCCAGATCGGGGACTCGGGGACGGGTGTGCACGCCGTGGCGGGGATTCTCGCGGCGCTGTTCCAGCGGGAGAACACCGGGCGCGGTCAGCGGGTCAACGTGGCCATGCAGCATGCCGTCCTCAACCTCTGCCGGGTGAAGCTGAGGGACCAGCAGCGGCTGGCCCATGGCCCGCTCCGTGAATATCCCAACGACGACTTCGGCACGGAGGTTCCCAGGTCCGGAAACGCGTCCGGCGGCGGCCAGCCCGGCTGGGCGGTCAAGTGCGCGCCGGGCGGCCCGAACGACTACGTGTACGTCATCGTGCAGCCCGTCGGCTGGCAGCCGATCAGCGAGCTCATCGGCCGGCCCGAACTGGCCGAGGACCCCGAGTGGGCGACGCCCGAGGCGCGGCTGCCCAAGCTGAACAAGATGTTCCAGCTGATCGAGGAGTGGTCCTCGACGCTGCCCAAGTGGGAGGTGCTGGAGCGGCTCAACGCGCACAACATCCCGTGCGGACCGATCCTGTCCACCCGGGAGATCATCGAGGACCGGTCGCTGGTCGCCAACGAGATGGTCGTCACCGTGCCGCACCCGCAGCGGGGCGAGTTCGTGACCGTCGGCAGCCCGCTCAAGCTGTCCGACTCCCCCGTCGAGGTGACCGGTTCACCGCTGCTCGGCGAGCACAACGAAGAGGTCTACGTCGGCGAACTCGGCCTCGGCGACGAGGAAGTACGCCTGCTCAAGTCGAACGGAGTGATCTGACGTGATGGCAGAAGACCGCCTCCTGCGGGTGCGCGGCCTCCTCGACTCCGTGCGGGCCGAGGGGCGGACCGCGCTGACGGCGCCCGAGGGCAAGGTGATCGCCGACGCGTACGGGATCGCCGTACCGGGCGAGGAGCTGGCGACCGACGTCGAGGAGGCCGTGGCGTTCGCGGCGCGCTTCGGCGGGCCCGTCGTGATGAAGATCGTCTCGCCGGACATCCTGCACAAGACCGACGCGGGCGGGGTCGTCGTCGGCGTCGAGGGCGCCGCGGACGTACGGGCCGCGTTCCACACCATTGTCGACAACGCGCGTGCCTACGACGCCGCTGCCCGTATCGACGGTGTGCAGGTGCAGGAGCTGCTGCCGAAGGGGCAGGAGGTCATCGTCGGGGCGGTCACGGACCCGACGTTCGGGAAGGTGGTCGCGTTCGGGCTCGGCGGGGTGCTCGTCGAGGTCCTGAAGGACGTCACCTTCCGGCTCGCTCCGGTGGACGCCGACGAGGCGCTGTCGATGCTGGACTCGATCCGCTCGGCGGAGATCCTGCGCGGGGTGCGCGGCCAGGCGGGTGTGGACCGGTGGGCCGTGGCCGAGCAGATCCGCCGGGTGTCCGAACTCGTCGCGGACTTCCCGGAGATCGCCGAGGTGGACCTCAATCCGGTGATCGCGACGGCGGAGGGGGCCGTCGCGGCCGACATCCGGGTGATCCTCGCCGAGTCGCAGCCCCCGCCGCGCCGGCGGTACTCCAGGGACGAGATCCTCACGTCCATGCGCCGGCTGATGCAGCCGAGCTCGGTCGCCGTGATCGGCGCCTCCAACGAGCAGGGCAAGATCGGCAACTCCGTGATGCGCAACCTCGTCGACGGGGGCTTCGCCGGGGACATCCACCCGGTGAATCCCAAGGCCGATGACATCCTGGGCCGCAAGGCGTACAAGAGTGTCACGGACGTTCCCGGTGAGGTGGATGTGGCGGTCTTCGCGATCCCCGCCAAGTTCGTGGCCTCGGCCCTGGAGGAGGTGGGACGCAAGAAGATCCCGAACGCCGTGCTGATCCCCTCCGGCTTCGCCGAGACCGGCGAGCACGAACTCCAGGCGGAGATCGTGGAGATCGCCGAGCGGCACGGCGTACGGCTGCTGGGTCCGAACATCTACGGCTACTACTCCACCTGGCAGGACCTCTGCGCCACGTTCTGCACGCCGTACGACGTCAAGGGCGGGGTCGCTCTGACGTCGCAGTCGGGCGGCATCGGGATGGCCATCCTGGGGTTCGCCCGCACCACCAAGACGGGTGTGTCGGCGATCGTCGGGCTCGGCAACAAGTCGGACCTGGACGAGGACGACCTGCTGACGTGGTTCGGGGAGGACCCCAACACCCAGTGCATCGCGATGCACCTGGAGGACCTCAAGGACGGTCGCGCGTTCGTGGAGGCCGCGCGGGCGACCGTGCCGAAGAAGCCGGTCGTAGTACTCAAGGCGGGGCGTACGGCGGCAGGCGCGAAGGCGGCCGGTTCGCACACCGGTGCCCTGGCGGGCGACGACGCCGTGTACGACGACATCCTGCGGCAGGCCGGGGTCATCCGGGCCCCCGGGCTGAACGAGATGCTGGAGTACGCGCGCGCGTTGCCGGTGCTTCCCGCCCCCCAGGGCGACAACGTCGTCATCATCACGGGGGCCGGCGGCAGCGGCGTGCTCCTCTCGGACGCGGTGACGGACAACGGCCTGTCGCTGATGGAGATCCCACCCGACCTGGACGAGGCGTTCCGGAAGTTCATCCCGCCCTTCGGGGCCGCGGGCAACCCGGTGGACATCACCGGGGGCGAGCCGCCGTCGACGTACGAGGCGACGATCCGGCTGGGCATGGAGGACCCGCGCATCCACGCGCTCGTCCTCGGCTACTGGCACACCATCGTCACTCCTCCGATGGTCTTCGCGGAGCTCACCGCGCGCGTGGTGGCCGAGTTCCGGGAGCGCGGGATCGAGAAGCCCGTCGTGGCATCACTCGCGGGCGATGTGGAGGTCGAGGAGGCCTGCCAGTACCTCTTCGAGCGCGGGGTCGTGGCGTACCCGTACACGACCGAGAAGCCGGTGGCCGTGCTCGGCGCCAAGTACCGCTGGGCGCGGGAGGCGGGGGTGCTGGGGGGCGGTACATGAGGTGAGGGAGCGGGGGCCGGCCGACGGTGCGCGTCGGCCGGCCCCGGGACCCGTACGCGCACGAAAGGCATGGGACAGGGGGCGCTGGCCAGATCTTTCGACGCAAGGGGTGCAATCCACGTGACAACCACCGACGTTCCACGGGTCGCCGCCTATCGCGAGCTGACCGACAAGAACGGACGCGTCTATCGCGTCGGCGAGTCCGACATCGACATCATGGGGCGCAAACGCAAGTGGATGGTGATCCTGCCCTGGATCGGCATGATGGGCATCTCCTCCGCCGAGTACGCGTTCGCGTCCGCCGAGGACACCCTGCACACGGCGCACAGCTGGAACAGCATGCACATCTTCTGGATGATGACCGTCTGGGTCTTCTTCCAGGCCGCGGTGGCCTTCCCGGCGGGCAAGCTGCGTGAGAGCGGCAGGCTGCCGGCCCGCTGGGCGATGATGTGCGGAGCGACGGGCACCCTGCTGGGCTATCTGTCGCTGGCGTTCGCGCCGCACGTCGTCTTCGCCTACATCGGCTTCAGCATGTTCAGCGGCATGGGCGCGGGCATGGTGTACGCCACCTGCGTCAACATGGTCGGCAAGTGGTATCCGGAGCGCAAGGGTGGCAAGACCGGCTTCGTCAACGGCGGTTTCGCCTACGGCTCGGTGCCCTTCGTCTTCCTCTTCAACGGCTACATGGACCTGACCAACTTCCGCTGGGTGCTGGTCTCGGTGGGCGTGTTCCTGGCCGGAATCGTGGCGGTCTCCGGCTACTTCTTCAAGGACCCGCCGAAGAACTGGTGGCCCTCGGCGATCGACCCGCTGAACCCGCCCGCCGACCCGCGTGCGGCCCGCTCGCTGCGGATGAACCCGCCGGCGGTCCACCAGTACTCCCCCAAGGAGGCGTGGAAGACCGGCCGGGTGGCCCTGATGTGGTTCTGTCTGGCGTGCACGTCCGGCGTGAACATCTTCGGTATCGCCTTCCAGGTGGACATCGGCGAGGAGGCCGGGTTCGCGGGCGGGATCGTGGCCACGGCCATGTCCCTGAAGGCGATCGTCAACGGAACCGGCCGCGGCGTCATCGGCTGGCTCTCCGACCTCTATGGCCGCAAGCGGTGCCTGCTCGCCGTGTGCGTCATCCTGGGCCTCGCCCAGTTCGGCATCCTCTGGTCGGCGGACAGCAAGAACCTGACCCTGTTCTTGATCTTCTCGGCGATCTCCGGCTTCGGAGGCGGCGCCATCTTCCCGATGTTCGCGGCCCTCACCGCGGACTACTTCGGCGAGAACAACAACGCGTCCAACTACGGCATGGTCTACAGCGCCAAGCTCGTCTCCGGTCTGGGCGCGGGTATGGGTGCCGTGGTCGTCGGTGCCTGGGGGCACTCGGGTGCCTTCATCCTGGCCGGCTCGATCTCGCTCTTCGCCGGCTGCGTGGCCCTGTTCCTCTCCCCGCCGGGACGCGACAAGGAAGAGAGCCGCGTCGTCCCCAATCCCCAACCGCTCGGCGAGGACACGGCCTGATCGTGACGCGCCCGGACAGGGCTCGTGGGCTGGCCGTCCCACGCGTGAGGAGGCCCCTCCCGATGCGGGAGGGGCCTCCTCATGCCACTACGGCTTTCAGCACTTCTCTCTCAGGGAGTGCAGGTGCGCGCTGGACCGGCGCGCGAAGGTGAACGACTCGGCCGGGTTGTCGTGCTCGGCCTGCCAGTGGTGGGCCATGCGGTGGCCGCGCAGCCGGGTGACGGCGGAGATGAAGCGCTGGTAGTCGATGTCGCCGTCGCCCACGTCGGTCATGTTGTAGCCGTAGGGGTTCGACGGGTCGCTCTCGCCGTCCTTCACATGGAACAGCGGGTAGCGGTCCGGCCGCTTGAGGACGTAGTTCAGCGGTTCGAAGGGCGCAGGCTTGCCGTCGGGCCGCTTGGAGAAGCGGAACTGGCCGACGTACGCCCAGTAGATGTCCATCTCCAGGTAGACGAGGTCCGGGTCGGTCTCCTTGAGCAGGATGTCGTAGAGGCGGACCTTGGGGTTGTCCGTCGCGAAGGAGAACTCCTCGGAGTGGTTGTGCTGGTAGAACTTCATGCCCCGGGCCTTCGCCGCCGCGCCGTAGGTGTTGAAGTCCTCGGCGGCGCGCTTCCAGGCGTCGACGGTGGAGCCGTAGCGGAACGGGCCCGAGGCCGTGCCGATGTGCTTGAGGCCGAGGGCCTGGGCGTCGTCGAGGACCTTGGTGAGGTTCTGGGCGAAGGTGTAGGCGTTCTGGTCGTTGGAGTAGTAGCCGACATGGCTGCCGATCGGGTTCAGGCCGTGGTTGCGGGCCAGCCGCTTGAGCTGGGCGAGCGTGATGGGGCCCGCGGAGCCCTGGGTGTAGCCGGCGAACTCGACCTCGTCGTAGCCGTACCTCTCCAGCTCGGCGAAGACGGGGCCGAAGCCGAGGGTGGAGACCTTGTCGCGCAGGCTGTAGAGCTGGATACCGAGGCGGCCGGGCGGCAGGACGGGGCGGCCCCGGCCCTTGGCTCCGGACGCGGTGCCGGTGGCGCCTGTGTTGCCGGTGGTGGCGGTCGCACTGCCGGTGGCGGCCGTCGCGGGGGCCGCGGCGCCGAGCAGGGCGGCGGCGGTGGCTCCGGCGGCCACGCCGAGCATGCCGCGTCTGCTGAGGCGGTGGGTGAGCTCGGGATCGGGCTGGGAGAAGCGGCTCATGCGTGGAACTCCTCGTGATCGCGGGGCGTTGTCAGTGGTGAGTGCTTCACTTGTGACCAGTCGGGACTCAGGCTCTTTCCTCAGCCGAGACCGGCGAGTTCGAGCAGCAGTGACTTCACATCGGTGGCCGCGACGCGGTCACCGACAGCACGGGGGGTGGAGCAGATGAGGAGCGGACCGTCGTCGTCGCTCTCCGGGAGGCGGCCGTGGCTGCCGCGAATAGGTGAGGGGTCCAGGGGCACGACCGCCATGCGGTAGCGCATGCCGAGTTTCTTGCGCGCCAGTGCGGTGGCCGCCTTGACCTTGACGTAGGGGTCGAGGGGATCCATGAAGAGTTCGACCGGGTCGTAGCCGGGTTTGCGGTGGATCTCGACGAGCTGGGCGAAGTCGGGCGCGTGGGCGTCGTCGAGCCAGTAGTAGTACGTGAACCAGGCGTCGGCTTCCGCCACGGCAACGAGTTCTCCCGCGCGCGGATGGTCGAGGTGATGGGCCTTCTTGCCCTCGTCGTCGAGGAGTTGGCCGAGGCCGGGCAGTCCGTCGAGGGCGGCCCGGGTGGCTTCGAGGTCCTCGGGGCGGCGCACATAGACATGGGAGATCTGGTGGTCGGCGACCGCGAAGGCACGTGACGCCATCGGGTCGAGGTACTCCATGCCCTCCTGCGTGTGCACTTCCAGCAGGCCGGCGCGGCGCAGAGCGCGGTTGATGTCGACGGGCCGGCTCACCCGGGTGATGCCGTACTCGGACAGCGCGACGACCGTGCGGCCCTCGGCGCGGGCGTCGTCCAGGAGCGGGGCCAGGGCGGCGTCCAGATCGGCGGCCGCCTTCAGGGAGCGCGGGTCGTCGGGGCCGAAGCGCTGCAGATCGTAGTCGAGGTGAGGGAGGTAGCAGAGCGTCAGATCGGGGTGCCGGGTGCGGTTGATATGGCGGGTCGCGTCGATGATCCACCGGCTGGAGACGAGGTCGGCTCCGGGGCCCCAGAAATGGAAAAGGGGGAACGTGCCGAGCTTTTCGGTGAGTTCATCGTGCAGTGCGGCCGGCCGGGTGTAGCAGTCGGGTTCCTTGCGGCCGTCGGCGTAGTAGACCGGACGGGGGGTGACGGTGAAGTCGGTGTCGGCGCCCATGGCGTACCACCAGCAGATGTTCGCGACGGTGTAGCCGGGGTGGGCACGGCGGGCGGCGTCCCAGAGCTTGTCGCCGGCCACGAGCCCGTTGTGCTGGCGCCACAGGAGGACATCGCCGAGTTCGCGGAAGTACCAGCCGTTGCCGACGATGCCGTGCTCCGAGGGCATGGTGCCGGTGAGGAACGTGGACTGGGCGGCACAGGTGACGGCGGGCAGGACGGTGCCCAGCGGGGCGCGGGAGCCGGACTGGCCGAGCGCCTTGAGACGGGGCATGTGGTCGAGGAGACGGGGGGTGAGGCCGACGACGTCTAGGACGAGGAGGGGTGTGGGGCCTGCCGGGGTCGGGCGGATGCCCGGGGCAGATGGGGCGGTGCCCGGGGCGTCGGCGCCTGGGACGGAAGGGCCGGTGCCCGGGGCGTCGGCGCCTGGGACGGAAGGGCCGGTGCCCGGGGCGGAAGCGTGGGTGCTCACGGCAGCTCCTTCAGGCCGAGGTCCGTCAGCAGGTCTCGGGCGAGGGTGAGTTCGGCGGCGATGCCCTCGGTGAGCTGGGCGCGGCCCCGGGGGCGCAGTTCGGACGGGAGGGCCTGCCAGGTGTAGGTCTCGACCTCCAGGTGGCGGGTGAGCGGGGCCGAGCCGCCGACGAGCCGGGTCAGTGCGGACTTCAGGACCGGAAGTGTGGAGGTGAGGGGCGCGGCGGGGGCCGCGTGCAGGGGGACGTGGAAGTGGGCGCGCCAGGGTGCGCCGTCCGGCAGGGCGTGGCCCGCCAGGGCCTCGTCGAGGTCGTCGGTGGCGCGCAGCCCCGCGGCGGTGGCGGTGCGGGTCTGGTGCAGGAAACGGGGTTCGGCGAACGCGGCGAGAGCCTCGCGGACCTCGGGCAGATGGGGGTGTTCGGCATGCAGGGCGGCGGAGAGCTGGGATTTGACGACGGGGACACGGGCCTCGGTGAGGGCGTCCAGGGCGGTGTCCGGATCTTCGAAGGAGGTGGCGAGATGGCAGGTGTCGACACAGATGCCGATGCGGTCGTGGCCGATCGCGGTGAGCGGGGCGATGGCGTCGCGGGTGGTCTCGACGACGCAGCCGGGTTCCGGTTCCAGGCCGACGCGGATGGAGCGCCCGGTCAGTTCCTCGATGGCGTCGAGGCGTTCGGCGAGGGTGCGCAGGGCGGTGTGGGCGGTCTCCGCGCGCTCGTCGTCGTACGCGGTGCGCCAGGCGAGGGGCAGGGTCGAGATGGTGCCCTCGGCCACGTCGTCGGGGAGGAGCCCCGCAAGGACCCGGGCCAGAGCGCTGGTGTGGTCGAGGCGTTCCGGGTCGGCCCAGTCCGGCTTGTAGACGCGGTATTTGACCTCCTCGGCCCCGAAGCCCTCATAGGGGAAGCCGTTGAGGGTGACGACCTCGAGGCCGCGCCGGTCGAGCTCGGTGCGCAGGCCGCGCAGCGCGGACGGGTCGCTTACGAGGACCCGGGCGGCGTCCTTGGCGAGCCACAGCCCGATGCCGAGCCGGTCGCGGCCCAGTCGGCGGCGGACGGGCTCGCAGTGGTCGCGGAGCTGGGCGAGGACCCCGTCGAGGGTTTCGGCGGGGTGGACGTTGGTGCAGTAGGCGAGGTGGACCGTGGAACCGTCGGGGTGGCGGAAGCGCATGGTTCACGCCTCCGCGACGGGGACGCGGGCCGGCTCGTCGCCGCCTCCCGGGCCGGGATCCGGCTCGTGCGGATCCTTCGGGGCGCCACGGAGGATGGAGTTGCCCTCATGGGTGGGCTCCGTGCCGGCGACGTCGAGGTTCAGACGGCCGCTCAGCCCGTAGAAGGCGACGGGGTTGCGCCACAGCACCCGGTCGACGTCGTCCTCGGTGAAGCCCTCGGCCAGCATCAGGTCGCCGACCTTGCGGGTCTTGAGGGGGTCGCTCTTTCCCCAGTCGGCGGCGGAGTTCACCAGGACCTGCTCGGTGCCGTAGGCGCGCAGGATCGCGATCATCCGTTCCTCGTCCATCTTGGTGTCCGGATAGACGGAGAAGCCCAGCCAGCAGCCGCTGTCCTTGGCCTCCTTGACGGTGGTCTCGTTGAGGTGGTCGACCAGGACGCGCTCGGGGGGCAGGGCGGACTCCCGGACGGCGTCGAGGGTGCGGCGCAGTCCGGCGAGCTTGTCGCGGTGCGGGGTGTGGACCAGGGCGGGCAGGCCGTGGTCGGCGGCGAGCTGGAGCTGCGTGGCGAGGGCGGTGTCCTCGGCGGGGGTCATCGAGTCATAGCCGATCTCGCCGACGGCCACGACGTTGTCCTTGACGAGATACCGGGGCAGTTCGTCGAGGACGGGCGCGCAGCGCGGGTCGTTCGCCTCCTTGGGGTTGAGGGCGATCGTGCAGTGGTGCGCGATGCCGTACTGGGCGGCGCGGAAAGGCTCCCAGCCGAGCAGGGCGTCGAAGTAGTCGCGGAAGGAGGCGGGCGAGGTGCGGGGCTGGCCGAGCCAGAAGGAGGGCTCGACGACGGCGCGGACGCCCGCGGCGTACATGGCCTCGTAGTCGTCGGTGGTCCGGGAGGTCATGTGGATGTGGGGGTCGAAGATGCGCATCAGGACTCCTTGCCGTGGGGGTGGTCCGTGCCGGGGGCCGGGGTCACGGACTCGGTCAGGTCCAGGACGCGATACAGGTCCTCGGGGACGGTGCGGCCGGCGGCGGTGCGCTCGGCGGCGTAGTCGCCCAGCATGCGGGCGAGTTCGCCGTCGCCGTGGGCGCGCCGGGGCAGGTCGGCCACGTGCTCGACGGGCACGCCGGTGAACAGGCACTTCAGCACGGCGTGGCGCCAGTCGTGCGCGGCCAGGTGCCGGGCGGCGTACGGACCGACGGCGGCGGTGAGGAGCCGGGTGTCGTTGGTGCGCAGGGCATCCTCGACGAGCGGGAGGGCGCCGGGGCCGGACACGAGGTGGGGCAGGGCGTGCAGGACGGCGCGGCGCTCGTCGGCGGTGCCCTGGAAGTACACCCGGGTCAGGGCGTCGGTACCGGCGCGGGCCGCGTGGAGGACGAGCACCCGGGCGGCGTCGGCGTGCTCGGCACCGCAGCGGCGGCCGGCCTCGGCGAGACGCAGCTCCCAGGGGGAAATGGGGCCGTGGATGCCGGGGTGGGCGGCGGCCTCGTCGAGGGCGTGCTCGAGCCAGGTGCGGGCGTCGGGGTCGAGTCGGGTGATGAGGCCGCTGTGGAGATCGGCAAGTGACGGGAGGGTGGTGAGGGCGGTGCCGGGGGTGGATCGGCCGGTGTGGGTTCTGGTGCTCGGGGCGTCCTGGGTGCTCTCGGTTCTCGCCGCGGGCGTGGCGCGGGGGTGGGTCATCTGCTGCTCCCTTCAGGGGTGGCGGAGGGAGCGCCGTGGGGTGGCGCGGCCTGCTGGAGGGCCGGAGCGGGGTGGGGCGACGCGGTGGCCGCGACCTGCTCGGCGTGGCGGAGGAACGGGAGGGAGTGGGCGGCGAAGTGCGGCCCGGCATGGGAGTGGCGGGGCAGCTCGACGACGGTCAGGCCCTGGTAGCCGGTGGCGGCGAGGGCCGCCAGGAGCGGCGGGAAGTCGATCTCCCCGTCCCCGAAGGGGAGGTGCTCGTGGACGCCGCGCCGCATGTCCTCGATCTGGACGTGGCGCAGCCAGGGGGCGGCGGCGCGCACGCAGTCGGCGGGAGAGAGGGGTTCGAGGCACTGGCAGTGGCCGAGATCGAGCGTGAGACCGAGCGGCTCGGGGTCGCCGAGTATGCGGCGAAGGTGGTGGAAGTCGGCCAGGGTGGCGAGGAGGTGGCCTGGTTCGGGTTCGACGGCGAGCGGGATGCCTGCGGAGGCGGCTGCGTCCAGGACGGGCGTGAGGGTGTCTGCGAGACGCTTCCACGCGGTGTCCGGGTCGGTGCCCTCCGGGAGGACGCCGCTGAAGCAGTGGACCGCGTGGGCGCCGAGGTCTGCGGCGACCCGCACGGCAGCGACGAGGAGGTCGGCCCGGCGCGCCCGGTCGCCGGGGTCCGGGTCCAGGAGGGAGGGGCCGTGCTTGCGGCGCGGGTCGAGCACATAGCGGGCGCCCGTCTCCACCGTGACACCCAGGCCGAGCGCGTCCAGCCGCCGGGCGACCCGTCGGGTGCGGGCGGCGAGGTCGGGGGCGAGGGGGTCGAGGTGCATGTGGTCGAGGGTCAGCCCGACGCCGTCGTAGCCGAGATCGGCGAGGAGGGAGAGCGCGTCGTCGAGCCGGAGGTCGGCCAGACCGTTGGTGCCGTAGCCGAAGCGGAGGGGCTGGAGGGGTTGCAGAGGCTTACGGGATTGGGGCGGCTGAGAGGGGTGGAGCGGCTGGTGGGGGTCGAGAGGAGAGTTCTCCGGAGTCACGTCACACTCACCTTCTTCGCGAACCTCGCTCCCAGCGGGGCCAGGGCCGCGATGAGGAGGGCCGTGGCCGTGCCCTTGGAGCGGGCGGTCAGGGTGGCCTGAAGGGGGATCGTGGCGCGGACGCCGGCGCCGACGGCCCGTTGGGTGAGGGGAGGTGAGGGGTTGAGCGTGGCGTGGAAGTAGGGGCGGGCGGTGGCCGCGACGTAGGCGGCCGCGAGCGCGGTGGTGACCGCCATGCCGCTCTCCTGCCGCGGCCTCGCGGGACTGAGGTGTGCCGCGGGCTTCCGGCCGAGCACAGGTCCTGGAGGCCGAGTCGCTCCTGGCCCGAGAGGACCAAGAGCGGTTGTCCCCCGGCGCTCCGAAGGGCGGTGCGTCACCACACGGGTCAGCAAGGCGGTCGTCACGAGGGCCGCCAAGGGGGCCAGAGGCGTACCGCCCTGGGCTTCCTGGCGGGAGACCGTCGTGACGGCCAGTGTGTGGGTGCCGAGGAGGGCCGCTGAGGGGAGTGCGGGTCGGGTGCGGCCGGTCGTCGCGGCGGCTCCCAGGAGCAGGTCGAGTCCACGCGCCGCGGCCATGGCGACGGGGCCCGCGGGGGTGTGCTTCAGGCCGAGGTCGTACGCCCAGACGGTTGCCGCGAGGGGCGCGGCGACGGCCAGGGCGGGGCGGCCGGCGCGGGAGGCCAGGGCCAGTCCGGCGCCGGTGAGGGCGCAGGCCGCCGTGAGCGCGGCGGCCGGGCTGATGCGGCCGGAGGGAAGGGGGCGGTGTGGGCGTTCGACGGCGTCGATGGCGCGGTCCGCCCAGTCGTTGAGGGCCATGCCGGCCTCGTAGAGACAGAGGGAGGAGCCGATGGCGAGCAGGGTGCGGGCGTTGGGTGCCGCGCCGGTCGCGGCCGTGCCGGCCAAGGCGTCGCCCGGGACGCTGAACAGGGCGGGCAGACGGAGGAGTTCGGCCCAGGCGCGTCCGCGCGGTGACCGGCCGGTGCAGGTGCAGGGGGCCGTGTCGCCGGTGCCGGATCGAGGAGCGGCTGTGGACGAGCCCGCAGAGCATCCGCAAGAGCTGTCGCGAGGCGTCACAGGGCATCCCCCGCGTCGTCACGGCGCTCCTCCGCCGACCCCACATCCCGCCGGTCCTCTGCACCGGTCCGCCCCAGGCTCCGGCCGAACCGGACCAGTTCCTCGTACTGCTCGGCGAGGCCTGACGGCCCCTCCCCCACGGGGTCCTTGAAGTAGAAGCCGAGGGCGTCGAGCGGACCGGACAGGCCGGTCTCGTGGGCTCGGAGGGTCAGCCGGGCCAGGTCCAGGACCAGGGGTGCGGCGAGCGCCGAGTCGCAGCCCTGCCAGATGGTCTGGAGGATCATGCGGGTGCCGAGGAAGCCGTCGAAGGCGATGTGGTCCCAGGCGGTCTTCCAGTCGCCGAGGGCCGGGACGTCGTCGATGTGGACCTCGCCCTCGGGGACGGTGCCGAGGGTGTCGGCGAGGACGCGTTCCTTGCCGGCGTTCTTCGCCGCGGCGGCGGCCGGGTCGGCGAGGGCGGCGCCGTCGCCGCCGCCGAGCAGGTTCGTGCCGGACCAGGCCCGGACCCTCAGGGCCCGTTGCGCGAACATCGGGCCCAGCACGGCCCGCAGCAGGGTCTGGCCGGTCTTGCCGTCCCGGCCGGCGTACGGCAGGCCGCTTCGCTCGGACTCGCGGGCGGCGGTGGGGTGGTGGATGCCTTCGGAGGGGGTGAAGTTGACGTACGGGCAGCCGGCGCGCAGGGCCGCCAGGGCGTACAGGGTGCTGGCGGGGAGAGGGGCGTCGGGTCCCTGGGACGCGGGTTCGGTGGAGGCGACGTTCACCACCACGGTCCGCTCCAGGGCGTGGCGGTGCGCGAAGTCGCTTATGTCGGCGGCGAAGGCCGTGATCAGTTCGGCCTCGCTCCTGGTGTCCCCCGGGGTGGGGCCACCGGGCCTGATCTCCCGGTCGGCGGCGGCGAGGTCGGCGGCGACGGCGGTGGCGACGCCCGGTGGGAGGACGCCGCCGGCGGTCAGGGTCTCGGCGTGTTTGGGGAGGGGGCAGTCGAGGGTGTCGTGGCCGCCGAAGACCAGGTCGGAGAGCGCGGGCAGGGCGCTGTCGGTGAACGCCGGGGTCTCGGTGACCATGCCGGTGGGCGGGTGCAGTCCGGCGGTGATGGCGGCGCACCCCGTGACGACGGTGGTGGCGACGGAGCCTCGGGCTCCGATCAGCCACACCCCCACACGCGGTCGGGAGAGGGACGCGGACATGGGCAGCCTCCTGGTCGTGCGCGAACCCGAGGGGGGAAGGGAGACGGCGGGCGGGGGTCCGGCGTCCCCCGCCCGCCGCCGTTCAGTCGCCCTTGACGGGCAGTTCCTTCAACTGGATGTTGCGGAAGGAGACCTGGTCGTCGGCGCCATGGTTCTGGAGGCCGATGTAGCCGTCGGTCAGGCTCCGCTGGGGGTCCTTGTTGGTGAAGTCGTTGATCTTGACTCCGTTGAGGAACACCTGGAGGCGTTCGCCCTGGACCTTGATCTCGTAGGAGTTCCACTGGCCGGGCGGCCGCAGAACCTGGTCACGGGCCTTGATGTTGGCCGACTTGAACGAGTAGACGGAGCCCGTGGTGCGGTCGGCCGCGTCCGTGGCGTCGATCTGGATCTCGTAGCCCTTGTTCACGGCGGACCAGGGGTCGTCGGAGGCGGGGAAGCCCACGAAGATCCCGGAGTTGTCGTCGCCCCGCATCTTCCAGTCGAGCTTGAGGGAGTACGACTTCAGCTCCTTGGCCTGGTACCAGAGCAGGCCCATGCCTCCCTCGGACTCCATCACGCCGTCCTTGACGGCGAACTTGCCGGGGCCGGCCTGCTTCCAGCCGTCCAGGGTCCGGCCGTTGAAGATCTTCCGGTGGTCCTTGCTCGGCTTGCAGTCCGCCTTGACCTGGCCGGTGGCGTACTGGAGGCCGCCGAGCAGGTGGGCGCGGAAGGCCTCCTCGGCGTAGGACTCCTTGGTGTGTCCGCCGCCGGTGTAGAAGGACCGGCCGCCGCCGTAGCTCTGGCACCAGGCGATCGGGTGGTCGCCCTTCATGTTCCCGCCCTGGTAGGTGGTCTCGTCCAGGGTGGCGAGGACCTTGGCCTGCTCACGGGGGTTGGTGCGGTAGTTGTACCACTCGTCGGTGCGCTCCCAGGCCTCGCCCAGATGCCCGGTGGACGGGTGGTCGTGGTCCTCGACGCGGACGGTGGCCTTCTGGATGGCCGGGTGCGAGTCGAAGT
The DNA here is from genome assembly GCF_024442335.1 of Streptomyces sp. CRCS-T-1. NCBI lineage: Bacteria > Bacillati > Actinomycetota > Actinomycetes > Kitasatosporales > Streptomycetaceae > Streptomyces > Streptomyces sp. CRCS-T-1. Next base: position 1,142,078 of record NZ_CP101651.1, read on the forward strand.
AGGCGCCGACGAGGCCGCCGTAGAAGGCCCAGTCGTACTCGGTGTCGGCCGCGGCGTGGATGCCCAGGTAACCGCCGCCGCCCGCCACGTAGTCCTCGAAGGCCTTCTGCTGCTCGGCGTTGAGGACATCACCCGTGGTGGACAGGAAGGCCACCGCGTCGTACTTGGCGAGGTTGGTCGTGGTGAACTGGCGGGCCTCCTCGGTCGCGTCGACCGTGATGCCGGCCGGGCCGCCGAGCTCCTTCAGGGCGGTGATGCCGGCCGGGATGGAGTCGTGCCGGAAGCCGGCGGTCTTGGAGAAGACCAGGACCTTCTTGCCGCCCTTGAACGGCTTGGTGGAGAACTCGAAGTCGTCCACGTCGAACAGCGCGCCCGCGCCGCCCTTGAAGACCAGGTAGATGTCCGTGGTCTTCTTCGGCAGGGACCGCAGCGGCACGTCGACGTTCTGGAAGGTCTCCCAGCCGCCGGTCGGCGGGATGTAGGCCGAGCCGTGCAGCTTGCCGTCGGGCGAGCCGGTGCGCAGTTCGATGAAGCCGCCCGCGCCGCCGGAGGAGGCCCGCACGGTCATCTTCTTCTGGCCGTCGAACCGGTAGGGGGTGAAGGAGATCCAGTCGCCGTCGTCGATGTTGCCGACGGTCTTGCCGCCGTTGGCGCCGGTCTTGTCGATCACCGTGACGCCCGACTGGGTGCCGAAGTGCTCGCCCTGGCGGTGCAGCGGCTGGAGCACGGCGCGGGCGGTGCCGGTCAGGGTCTCCTGGCCGTTCGCCCCGCCGTCGGTGTAACTGGCGCCGACGACACCGTAGATGTTGGCGTTGGGGTCGTGGCCGCCGTCACCGGGGGGCGGCTTCAGGGTGCCCTCGCAGCCCATCTCGCTGGTCAGCTCGTGGGCGTGGGAGTCGTGGCCGAGGCTGTAAGCGACCTTGACCTTGGAGCAGTCGACCGTCTCCTCGGGGTCGGTGACGGTCACCTTGAAGGGGACGGGCTTGCCGAACTCGGCCAGGGCGCCGTTGCCCGGGATGTCGATCCGCACCGTGGGCTCGGTGTTGCCGACGACGATCCGGGTGCTGGCGTTGCCGGTGTTGCCCTCGGCGTCCTTGGCGGTGAAGGTGGCGGTGTAGGTGCCGACCTTCTTGTACTTGTGGGTGGGGTTGAGGCCCTCGCCCTTGGTGCCGTCGCCGAAGTCCCAGGCGTAGGTGAGGTCCGGGGAGTCGGCGTCCTTGGCGGAACCGGTGAACTTGACCTTCAGGCCGGCCGCTCCGGACGTCTTGTCGGCGCTGACCTCGGCGATCGGGGAGAAGCCGTCCTCGGCGTTCTCGATCCGGTACAGCGCGGAGTGCTCGTCGCCCTGGAACCAGGAGACGCCGTAGTCGAGGACGTAGAGCGCGCCGTCGGGGCCGAACTCCATGTCCATGATCTGGGTGCCGGTCCACGGGAAGTCGTTGATCTTCGCGACGGCGCCCTCGGCCGTCTGCTCGATCCGCTTGATCCAGCGGCGGCCGAACTCACCCGCGAAGAAGTCACCGTCGTAGGCCTCGGGGAACTTCACCTTGGAGTCGAGGTCGGGGTCGTAGCGGTAGACCGGGCCCGCCATGGGGGACTCGGATCCGGTGCCGAACTCGGGCACGGAGCCGCCGTCGTAGGGGATCCAGGCGGCCTGCGCGGGCGGCAGGTCGGTGAGGCCCGTGTTGTACGGCGAGGAGTTCTTGGGGGCGGCGCAGTCGAACTTCTCGCCGGACTCCTTGGTGGCGAAGTCGTAGTCGAGGTAGGCGTCGTTGTTGCCGGTGCAGAACGGCCAGCCGAAGTTGGCGGCCTTCGTCACCTTGGCGAACTCGACCTGTCCCGCCGGGCCCCGCTTCGGGTCGGCGGCGCCCGCGTCGGGGCCGTAGTCGCCGACGTAGACGATGCCGGTCTTGTCGTCGACGCTCATCCGGAACGGGTTGCGGAAGCCCATCGCGTAGATCTCGGGACGGGTCTTGTCCGTGCCCGGGGCGAAGAGGTTGCCGTCCGGGACGGTGTACGAGCCGTCCTCGGCGACCTTGATCCGCAGGATCTTGCCGCGCAGGTCGTTGGTGTTGGCGGAGCTGCGGCGGGCGTCGAAGGCGGGGTTGCGGCCCTCGCGGTCGTCGATGGGCGTGTAGCCGTCGGAGGCGAAGGGGTTGGAGTCGTCGCCGGTCGACAGATAGAGGTTGCCGGCCGCGTCGAAGTCGATGTCGCCGCCGACGTGGCAGCAGATGCCGCGGGAGGCCGCGACGTCGATGACCTTCTTCTCGCTGGCCGCATTCAGCGTGCCGTTGGCGTTCAGGGTGAAGCGGGAGAGGCGGTTGACGCCGTCGAACTTCTTGAAGTCGTCGGCGGTGCCGGTCTCCGGGGCGTCGCCCGCGGGGGTGTCGAGCGGCGGGGCGTAGTAGAGGTAGATCGCCCGGTTGTTCTTGAAGTCCGGGTCGATGCCGACGCCCTGGAGGCCCTCCTCGTCGTGGCTGTAGACGTCGAGCTTGCCGGCGATCTTGGTGACGCCGCCCTGGTCGGTGAGGCGCAGTGTGCCGTCGCGCGAGGTGTGCAGGACGCTGCGGTCCGGGAGCACGGCGAGCGACATCGGCTCGCCCATCTCGGGTTCGCCCTTGGCGAGCGGCACCTGCTGGAACTGCCCCTCGGCGGCTGCCGGATCGTCGTGTTCCGGGTGCCCGGGGTGGGCGCCGGCGACGGTGGCGGGGGTGCCCACGGCCAGGAGCAGGCCGGTGAACAGGGCGACGGTGGCGCGAAGCCCAGAACGCCTGGGATGCCTGGAATACCTGGGGGTGCGGGTGCTTCTGAGTCTGGTTCTGTGCACGAAGTCCCTCCGGGAACGGGGTGGGCCGTACGGGGTGGGTGCGTAGACGTGCGGTGCGTAGACGTGCGGTGCGTGGACGTGCGGTGCGGGCGCCGGGGTGCGCCGTCACCCCGGAGGTGTCCTGGTTCAGCTGTTGAACGCCGCGTCGAAGGACGCGCTCGGTGGGTCGAAGTCGAAGGCCTTCAGCCGGGTCAGCGCCTCGGGCGCCCCCTGGAGCCGGTCCATGCCGGCGTCCTCCCACTCGACCGAGACCGGGCCCTGGTAGTCGATGGAGCGCAGCATCCGGAAGACGTCCTCCCACGGGACGTCGCCGTGCCCGGCGGAGACGAAGTCCCAGCCGCGCCGCGGGTCGCCCCAGGGCAGATGGGAGCCGAGCCGGCCGTTGCGTCCGTCGAGGCGCTTGCGGGCCTCCTTGCAGTCGACGTGGTAGATCCGGTCGCGGAAGTCCCAGAGGAAGCCGACCGGGTCGAGGTCCTGCCACACGAAGTGCGAGGGGTCGAAGTTGAGGCCGAAGGCGGGGCGACGACCGACCGCCTCCAGCGCGCGGGCCGTCGTCCAGTAGTCGTAGGCGATCTCGCTGGGGTGCACCTCATGGGCGAACCGCACGCCCTCGGCGTCGAAGACGTCCAGGATCGGGTTCCAGCGGTCGGCGAAGTCCTGGTAGCCGCGTTCGATCATCGCGTCGGGGGCGGGCGGGAACATGGCGACCAGGTGCCAGATGGCGGAGCCGGTGAAGCCGATGACCGTGTCGACACCGAAGGCGGCCGCGGCGCGCGCGGTGTCCTTCATGCGGTCGGCGGCCCGCTGCCGTACGCCTTCCGGGTCTCCGTCGCCCCACACCGCGTCCGGCACGATGGCCTGGTGGCGTTCGTCGATGATGGCGTCGCAGACGGCCTGGCCGACGAGGTGGTTGGAGACGGCCCAGCACTTGAGGCCGTACTTGTCGAGCAGGGCCCGGCGGCCGTCGAGATACCCCGGGTCGGAGAGCGCCTTGTCGACTTCGAAGTGGTCGCCCCAGCAGGCGAGTTCGAGGCCGTCGTAGCCGAAGTCGCGGGCGAGCCGGCAGACCTCCTCCAGGGGCAGGTCCGCCCACTGGCCGGTGAACAGCGTGAACGTACGCGGCATTGCGCGTCAGCCTCCTCAGACCGCGATCGGGGTGTAGACGGAGTTCTTCTCGGCGCTCTCCTCGACCGCCGCGAGCACGCGCTGCACCTGCAGCCCGTCGGCGAAGGAGGGTTCGGGGCGGCGGCCCTCGGCGACGGCGTGGACCAGGTCGCGGGCCTGGTGGACGAAGGTGTGCTCGTAGCCGAGGCCGTGGCCCGGCGGCCACCAGGCATCCAGGTAGGGGTGGTCGGGTTCGGTGACGAGGATCCGGCGGAAGCCGGCCTCGGCGCCCGGCTCGGTGCCGTCGTGGAACGACAGTTCGTTCAGCCGCTCCAGGTCGAAGGCGAGCGAGCCGCGCTCCCCGTTGAGCTCGATGCGCAGGGCGTTCTTGCGGCCGGTGGCGTAGCGGGTGGCCTCGAAGGAGGCGAGGGCGCCGGAGGGGAAGCGGGCCGTGAACAGGGCGGCGTCGTCCACGGTGACCTGGCCGGTGCCGGCCGAGGAGACCGCGGCCAGCCCGCTGGTGGCGCCGGTGGGCAGCGGCCGCTCCCGTACGAAGGTCTCCGTCAGCGCGGAGACGCCCGCCAGCCGCTCCCCCGTCAGATACTGCGCGAGGTCGATGATGTGCGCGCCCAGGTCGCCGAGCGAGCCCGAGCCGGCCTGCTCCCTGCGCAGCCGCCAGGTCAGCGGGAAGTCCGGGTCGACGAGCCAGTCCTGGAGGTACGACACGCGCACGTGCCGCAGCCTGCCCAGGCGGCCCTCGACGACCATCCGGCGGGCCAGGGCGGTGGCCGGCACCCGGCGGTAGTTGAAGCCGACCATCGCCACCTGGCCCCGTGCCTGCGCCTCCTCGGCCGCGCGTTCCATCGACGCGGCCTCCTCGACGGTGTTGGCGAGGGGCTTCTCGCACAGGACGTGCTTGCCGGCGGCCAGGGCGGCGAGGGCGATCTCGGCGTGACTGTCGCCGGGGGTGCAGATGTCGACGAGGTCGATGTCGTCCCGTTCGACGAGGGCACGCCAGTCGGTCTCGACGGACGCCCAGCCGTGCCGGTCCGCCGCCGCCCGCGCGGCGGTGGCGTCCCGGCCGCAGATCGCGGCCCGCACCGGGTTCAGCGGCAGGTCGAAGACGCGGCCCGCGGTGCGCCAGCCCTGGGAGTGGGCGGCGCCCATGAAGGCGTAGCCCACCATCCCCACGCGCAGGGGTGGCTTGCCTGCCTCCTCGGTCCCTTCTGACTGCTGCTGCGGCTGTCCCATGTGGGAGTCCTCCTCGTCCTGGTCGGGGTCGCGCACGTGGGGGGTGCGGGGGCGGAACCGGTCACTGGAAGCCGGTGGGCATGTACTGGTCGACGTTCGTCTTGTCGACGACGGCCGAGTAGAGCGTGATCGACGCGGGGATCTCGAACTCGGCCATGCCGCCGACGCCCTTGCCCTGGCCGAGGGCGCGGGCGAGGTCGATCGCGGAGGCGGCCATGGTCGGCGGGTAGAGCACCGTCGCCTTGAGCACACCGTCGTCCTGCTTGATGGCCTGGAAGGCGGAGAGCGCTCCGGCCCCGCCGACCATCAGGAAGTCGTCGCGCCCGGCCTGCTCGATGGCGCGCAGCGCGCCCACGCCCTGGTCGTCGTCGTGGTTCCACAGCGCGTCGAACTTCGACTGGGCCTGGAGCAGCTGCGCCATCTTGGCCTGCCCGGACTCGACGGTGAACTCGGCGGCCTGGCGGGCGACCTTCTTGATGTTGGGGTAGTTCTTCAGGGCGTCGTCGAAGCCCTTGGTGCGCTGCTTGGTCAGCTCCAGGTTGTCCAGGCCCGCCAGTTCGATGACGCGGGCGCCGGACTTGCCCTTGAGCTTCTCGCCGATGTAGTGCCCGGCGTTGAGGCCCATGCCGTAGTTGTCGCCGCCGATCCAGCAGCGGTAGGCCTGCGGGGTGTTGAAGATCCGGTCGAGGTTGACGACCGGGATGCCCGCGCGCATCGCCTTCAGCCCGACCTGGGTGAGGGCCTTGCCGTCGGCGGGCAGCACCACCAGGACGTCGACCTTCTTGTTGATGAGGGTCTCGATCTGGCCGATCTGCTGGGCGGTGTCGTTGGAGCCCTCGGTGATCTCCAGGGTGACGTCCGCGTACTTCTCGGCCCGCTCCTTGGCGTTGTCGTTGATGGCGTTGAGCCAGCCGTGGTCGGCCTGCGGTCCGGCGAAGCCGATGGTGACCTTCTTGCCCGGCTTGTCGTCGGCGGCGGGCTGGTCGTTCCCGGCCGGCTCGTCCTTGGAGCCGGAGGGCTCGTTGCTCGTGCAACCCGTGATGAGGGCACCGGCGGAGACGGCGGCGGCCCCGAAGAGCAGTCCTCTGCGGCTCGTGATCTCTGTCATGGCGGTGAACCCTTTCCTCAGGTCGTGCTCGCGGTACGGCGCTGGACCAGCACGGCGGCGACGATGATCGCGCCCTTGGCGATCTGCTGGACGTCGCTCTGCAGGTTGTTCAGGGCGAAGATGTTGGTGATCGTGGTGAAGATCAGGACGCCCAGGACGGAGCCGACGATGGTGCCCCGGCCGCCGCTGAGCAGGGTGCCGCCGATGATCGCGGCGGCGATGGCGTCGAGTTCGTAGAGGTTGCCGTTGGTGTTCTGGCCGGAGCCGGCCAGCACGATCAGCAGGAAGGCGGCGATGCCGCAGCACAGGCCGGACAGCAGATAGAGGTAGAGCCGCTGGCGGCGTACGTCGATGCCGGCGAGCCGGGCGGCCTCCGGGTTGCCGCCGACGGCGACGGTGCGGCGGCCGAAGGTGGTGCGGTTGAGCACCAGCCAGCCGATGACCGTCACGACCGCGAAGACCAGGACCAGGGGCGGGATGCCGAGGACGTAGGCGTCGCGCTCGCCGAGGTCGAGGACGGAGGGCACGGTGACGATCTGGGTCTTGCCGTCGGTGATCTGCAGGGCGAGACCGCGGGCGGAGGCCAGCATGGCGAGGGTGGCGATGAACGGCACCATCGCGCCGTAGGCGATGAGCACCCCGTTGACCAGCCCGCAGCCGACCCCGACGATCATCGCCGTGAAGAGGATCCCGACGAAACCGTACTCCTGGGTGGCGACCGTCGTCGCCCACACGGAGGCGAGGGCGACGATCGCGCCGACCGACAGGTCGATGCCGCCGGAGACGATGACGAAGGTCATGCCGACGGTGACGACGCCGATCACGGAGGCCTGGGTGAGGACGAGTTGCAGGTTGCGGGTGTCGAGGAACTCGTCGGGCTTGGTGATGCCGCCGATCAGGATCAGCGCGGCGAGCACGCCGAGCAGGGAGAGGGTGCGGACGTCGGCGCGGAACAGCAGGCCGCGCCAGGCCGGGGGCTGAGCCTCGGGCACCTTGTCGGTGCTGTCCCGCGGTGGGGAGACGGGCTGCGTCATGACGCCGGGCTTCCTTCCATGACCAGGTCGAGTACGCGGTGTTCGTCGAGTTCGCGCGCGGGTGCCGTGTGGACGACACGGCCCTCGCGCAGCACCAGGACGCGATCGGCGAGGCCGAGCACCTCGGGCACCTCGCTGGAGACCAGCAGCACGGCGAGGCCTTCGTCGGCCAGCCTGCGGACCACGGCGTACAGTTCGGCGCGCGCGCCGACGTCGACGCCGCGGGTGGGTTCGTCGAGCAGCAGCACCCGGCAGCCGCGCAGCAGCCAGCGGGCCAGGACGGCCTTCTGCTGATTGCCGCCGGACAGGGTGCGCACGGGCACGGACGGGTTGTCCGGCCTGAGCGACAGCTCGCGCGTCGCGGCCCGGGCGGCACCGAGTTCGGCGCGCCGGTCGATCCAGCCGCCGCGCGAGAAGCGGGACATGGAGGAGACCGACACATTGCGGGTGACGGACTCCAGCATCAGCAGGGCCTGGGCCTTGCGTTCCTCGGGGGCGAGCCCGAGTCCGGCGCGGACGGCGGCCCGTACGCTGCCCGGCCTCAAGGGCCGTCCGTCGACGAGGACCTGACCGGACGTCGGTTTGCGAGCTCCGTAGACGGTCTCCAGGATCTCGGAGCGGCCCGAGCCGACCAGTCCGGCGAGGCCGACGATCTCGCCCGGCCGTACCTCCAGGTCGAAGGCCTCGAACTCCCCTTGCCGAGCCAGCCCTTGAATCCGGAGAACCGATTCTCCGGTCGGCGGGGAGACGGGCCGGTCGGGGAAGACGTACTCGACGTTGCGGCCCGTCATCAGCGCGACGACCTCGCGGGTCGGTGTCGACTTCGCCGGGAGCCCGTTCGCGACGGCCCGTCCGTCCTTCAGCACGGTGACCCGGTCGCCGATGCGCCGGATCTCCTCCAGCCGGTGCGAGATGTAGACGACGGCGACTCCGCCGGCGGTGAGATCACCGACGATGCGGAAGAGGTTGTCGACCTCGTCCGGGTCGAGGGCGGCGGAGGGCTCGTCCATCACGATGAGCCGCACATCGTGGGAGAGCGCCCGCGCCATGGACACGATCTGCTGCTGCGCGGCCGACAACTCCCCGACGAGACGGGCCGGATCGACCTCCGGATGCCCGAGTCGCTTGAGCAGCCGGGCGGTCGACTCGCGCGCCGTCCTCCCGCGTACGACGAACCCGGCTGTGGTCGGCTCATGCCCGAGGTGGACGTTCTCGGCGACCGACAGATGCTCCACCAGGTCGAGTTCCTGGTAGATGGTGGCGATGCCCAGGCGCATGGCGGCGATCGGCGAGCGGAGCGTGACCTCCTCACCGCGCCAGCGGATGGTGCCGGTGTCGGGTTGGTGGGCACCGGCCAAGACCTTGATGAGGGTCGACTTGCCCGCGCCGTTCTGGCCGAGCAGGCAGTGCACCTCACCGGCCTGGACGTCGAGGTCGACGCCGTCGAGCGCCCGGACTCCGGGGAACGACTTGGTGATGCCGGACATGCTGAGCAGCGGTGGTTCTGGTGCCATGCGAATTCCCCTTGGCAGGCGTGCGGGCCGGTTCAGGGCAGGGCGGAGCGGAGCGGAGCAGGGCACTGTGCAGGGCGCGGTACAGGTACGCCGTACGGAACTGTGCGCTTACGCAGGTGAGAACAGGTGATCGCTGATGAGCCGGGCCGCGCCGATGACACCGGCGGCGGGTCCCAACTCGCCCAGGACGATGGGCAGATTGCCGGTCGCCAGCGGCAGCGACTGGCGGTAGACCTGGGTGCGGATCGCGGCGAGCAGGGTGTGGCCGAGACCGGTCACCCCGCCGCCGATCACCACCAGGCCCGGGTTGAAGAAACTGACCAGGCCGGCGATGACCTGGCCGGTGTGATTGCCGCCCTCGCGGATCAGGTCGAGGGCGGTGGCGTCGCCCGCGGCGGCCGCGGCGGCGACGTCGACGGCGGTGAGACCGCCGTTCGTCTCCAGACGTGACGCCAGCTCGGCCGAAAGTCCCTGCTGGGCGGCCTCCGTGGCGTCGCGGGCGAGGGCCGCCCCGCTGAAGTGGGCCTCCAGGCAGCCCCGGTTGCCGCAGGCGCAGGGCCTGCCGTCGGGCACGGCCTGGATGTGCCCGATGTCGCCGGCGCTGCCCGTCGTGCCGCGGTAGACCTCACCGCCGACGACGATGCCGCAGCCGATGCCGGTGCCGATCTTGACGCAGAGGAAGTCGGCGACGGTGCGGGCGACGCCCGCGTGCTGCTCCCCCATCGCCATGAGGTTCACGTCGTTGTCGACCATGACCGGGCAGCCGAGTTCCTGGCTGAGCGCCTCCCGCACGGGGAAGCCGTCCCAGCCGGGCATGATCGGCGGTGCCACCGGGATGCCCTCGGGGAAGCGGACCGGGCCCGGGACGCCGATGCCGGCGCCGTCGAACCCCTCCGCGAGCCCCGAGGCCTTGAGCTTGGCGGCCATGGCCAGGACCTGTTCGAAGACCGCGACCGGGCCTTCGCGTACGTCCATGGGCTGGTTGATGTGGCCGAGCGTCTCCAGTTCGGCGTTGGTGACGGCGACGTCGACCGAAGTCGCGCCGATGTCGACGCCGAGGAAGCGCAGACCGGGGTTGAGCCGGATGTTGTGGGAGCGGCGGCCGCCGCGCGAGGCGGCGAGTCCGTCGGCCACGACCAGCCCCGTCTCCAGCAGCCGGTCCACCTCCACGGCGAGCTTGGACCGCGAGAGGTCGACCTGGTCGCCCAGCTGGGCACGGGAGTTGGGGCCGCCGTCGCGCAACAGCGTGAGCAGTCGGGCCTGGTGGGCGTTTCCGGGTCGTGCGGTCATACGTCTCACGAGCCCCTCCCCGCCTCGATCGGCCTGTGCGCGCCGGTTTTCCGCCACATCAGTGGCTTGCTTTCGGAGGGAACGTAGCAGCGGCTGCCGGAGGTGGGAAGAAGTCGCGCAGGAATTGGGCTCTACTTTTTCCACTCACAGGACAAAGACACGAGGGGCGAGCCTTACCCGGCAGGTAATCGACCGTGAGCGCGGCCCAGGTCAGGCTGGCACCAGCACGCGTCGTCGACGTCCGGAGGTCCCGTATGACCGACACTCCTGCCCCCGAGGCCCTGTTGCGGGCGGTTCCCTTCGCCGGGAAGCTGGGCATCGCCCTCGAGGAGGCCGCCCCCGCCCGGGTCAGGGCCGCGCTTCCCTGGGCTCCGGAGTTGTGCACGGTGGGCGGCGCCCTGCACGGCGGAGCCCTGATGGCGCTCGCCGACACGGCCGGCGCGGTCTGCGCGTTCCTCAATCTGCCGCCGGGCGCGGGCACCTCGACGGTCGAGTCGAAGACGAACTTCTTCCGCGCCGTGCGGTCGGGCGTCGTCCGCGCCGAGGCACGGCCCGTGCACGTGGGGCGCTCGTTCCTCGCCGTCCGGACGGACCTGCACGACGAGGAGGGCACCCTGGTGGGCCAGACGACGCAGACCCAGGCGGTGCTGACAGCCCGCTGAAGGGAGCGAGCGCTACGAACGCGCCCGCGCGTGGTACGACCGCCGTGTGTGCTCGGTGTGTTCGCGCATCAGCTGAGTGGCCCGCTGTTCGTCCCGGCCCGCGATCGCGGCGATCAGTTCGCGGTGTTCGATCCAGGACTGGTGGCCGCGCTGGCGGGCCACCGGCGTGTAGTACCAGCGCACGCGCCGGTCCACCTGGGCGGCGAGTTCGGCGAGGACGGCGTTGCCGGCGAGTTCCATGATCTTGGCGTGGAAGCGGGCGTTCATGGCGACGGCGCTGTCCACGTCGTCCGCCTCGACGGCCTTCTCGCCCTCGGCGCACAGGGATTCCAGGGCCGTGAGCCCCGCGCTGGTCGCGTTGGCCGCCGCGAGCCGGGCCGCCTCGGCCTCCAGAAGCGTACGGACCGTGAGGAGCTGGTCGGCCTCCTCCTCCGTCGGTTCGTGCACGAACGCGCCCTGGGCGGGCCGCAGATCGACCCACCCCTCGGTGTTCAGCCGTTGCAGCGCCTCGCGCACCGGCTGCCGGGAGACCCCCAGATGCCCGGCGAGTTCGCTCTCGACGAGGTGCTGGCCGGGCTGGAGGGCCCGGGTGGTGATGAGTTCGAGGAGTGCCTCGTAGACACGGTCACGCAGCGGACCCGGGCGTTCCAGCTTGGGTACCGCCCCCTGGGGCAGGCCTGTCGACAGCATCGCGGTCCCCCTCCTCGGCAGGGCCGTGCACAGCGCGGCGGCCACCGGTGCCGCCGCAGAGTCAGTATCGATTGTCTTTCGTCTACAGTCTACGGCGCACAAAGGCCAGGGTTCGGGGCAGTTGGCCGCGTCACACCCCTGCGGCCGGAGGGCTCAGGGGCAGCGCACGACCTGTCCCGCGTACGACAGGTTCCCGCCGAAGCCGAACAGCAGGACCGGGTCGCCGGTGGAGACCGCGCCCTGTTCGACGAGCTTGGAGAAGGCGAGCGGGATGCTCGCGGCGGAGGTGTTGCCGGACTCGGTGACATCGCGCGCGACGACGGCGTTCACCGCGCCGATCTTCTCGGCGAGGGGTTCGATGATGCGCAGGTTCGCCTGGTGCAGCACGACCCCCGCGAGGTCGGCCGGCTCGAGACCGGCCCGCTCGCACGCCCGGCGCGCGATGGGCGGCAGCTGCGTCGTCGCCCAGCGGTAGACACTCTGCCCTTCCTGGGCGAAACGGGGCGGAGTGCCCTCGATCCGCACAGCATGACCCATCTCGGGCACCGAGCCCCACAGCACCGGCCCGATGCCGGACTCCTCGGCGGCCTCGACCACCGCGGCCCCGGCCCCGTCCCCGACGAGCACGCAGGTGGTGCGGTCGCTCCAGTCGGTCACCTCGGACATCTTGTCGGCCCCGATGACCAGCGCCCGGCTCGCGCCCCCCGCGCGAACGGCGTGGTCGGCGGTGGCCAGGGCGTGGGTGAACCCGGCGCACACGACGTTGAGGTCCATGGTGGCCGGGTTCGGCATCCCGAGGCGGGCCGCGACCCGGGCGGCCATGTTGGGCGAGCGGTCGACGGCGGTGGAGGTGGCGACCAGCACCAGGTCGATGTCGGCGGGGGCGAGGCCGGCCGCCGCGAGGGCCTTGGCGGCGGCGTGGGCGGCCAGCTCGTCGACGGGTTCGTCGGGCCCGGCGATGTGGCGGGTACGGATTCCCACCCGGCTCCTGATCCACTCGTCACTGGTGTCCACCGTGCCCGCCAGGTCCTCGTTGGTGAGCACCTTGGCGGGCTGGTAGTGGCCGACGGCGGCGATGCGCGAGCCGTTCATATGGGTGGGTCCCCCTCGTTGCCTTGGGTAGCGTGACCCACCAGTCTGAGCAGTGACTCACGGGTACGACGGCAGCCAAGGCAACAGGAAACGAGCACCAGGCTTGTCAGCTTCGGTCAGGACCCCGGACGCCCACGCACCTGTCGAACGTCTACCCGGTGAAGAGCTGCGTGGCCTTCCGGACGAGCTCGTACAGCCCGTAGGCGAGCGGTACGCCCACCCACACCCAGGCGAAGGCGATCAGCCACCGCCGGTCCGGGCTAGGCGGACTCTGACTGCTGCTGGACACGATCGGCCTCCTTCGGCTGCGGGACGTGATGACGGGGGTCGACGGGCCGGACGAGCTCGTTGGCGACGAAGCCGACGACGAGCAGGCCGATCATGATGACGAACGACAGCCCGTACAGGGACGCGCCGTGCCGGCCCGCCTCCTCCTGCCGGTCGGCGATCCAGTTCACGATCAGCGGCCCGAGCACACCGGCCAGGGACCAGGCCGTGAGCAGCCGCCCGTGGATGGCGCCGACCTGGTACGTCCCGAACAGGTCCTTCAGATACGCCGGGATCGTCGCGAAGCCGCCGCCGTAGAAGGACAGGATGACCAGCGCGCACAGGATGAACAGCGGCTTGGAGGTGTCGCCGAACAGGGCGATGAGCGCGTACATCACGGCGCCGACGCCCAGGTAGACGCGGTAGATGTTCTTGCGGCCGATCAGGTCGGACGTCGAGGACCAGCCGATGCGGCCCGCCATGTTCGCCGCCGACAGCAGGGCGACGAAGCCGGCGGCGGCCGTCACGGACACCGGGGTGGAGGTGTCCGCGAAGAAGTCCGTGATCATCGGCGCGGCCTTCTCCAGGATGCCGATGCCGGCGGTGACGTTCATGCAGAGCACGGTCCACAGGAGCCAGAACTGGGGAGTGCGCAGCGCCTGTTTCGCGGATACCTGCGGGCCGGTGGGGGCTTGTCGCGCAGTTCCCCGCGCCCCTGAGGCATGAGGCGGAACCCGGACCAACAGCACGCCCAGCAGCATGAAGACCGCGTACGACAGCCCGTGCACGAGGAAGGCCACGGCGATGCCGGAGCTGTCACCGCCGAAGGACTCCAGCATCTGCGCCGACCACGGCGAGGCGATCAGCGCACCGCCGCCGAAGCCCATGATGGCGATGCCGGTGGCCATGCCGGGCCGGTCCGGGAACCACTTGATCAGGGTGGAGACGGGAGAGATGTAGCCGATGCCGAGGCCGATGCCGCCGACGAAGCCGTAGCCGAACACGATCAGCCAGTACTGCTCCAGGGACGCGCCCAGCGCGGAGAGCAGGAAGCCGGACGAGAAGCAGATCAGGGCGACGGTCATCGCCCAGCGGGGGCCGTTGCGTTCCACGAGCGTGCCGCCGAACGCGGCGGACAGGCCCAGCATGACGATGCCCAGCTGGAAGGGCAGCGCGCTCTGCGTGCCGCTGAGTCCGAGCGCGGACTCCAGGGGCGGTTTGAACACGCTCCAGGCGTAGGCCTGGCCGATGGAGAGATGTACGGAGAGAGCGGCGGGCGGGACGAGCCAGCGGCTCCAGCCCGGGGGCGCGACTGGGGGACTCATGATTCCCGGACGGTAGGCAGTCGCAGGGAAGTTGAAAAGGCGGCGCGTCGACCGTATGCGGTGAGCGGTATTCAGCATGCGGCGAACGGTCGGCGCGCGGACCCTTGCCGCCCCAACCTCCATACTGTAGACAATATTTCGTCGACACAAGCCGCACGGCGCGTTCCCCAGCGGCCGTACGGCGGTCACACCTCCGCGGTATCCCTCAAACCGAACGGAGTGTTCCCGTGAAAGTCGCAGTTCTCGGCGCCGGTGCCATCGGCGCCTACGTCGGCGCCGCGCTCCACCGCGCGGGCGCCGAGGTCCATCTCATCGCCCGTGGACCGCATCTGGCGGCCATGAGGCAGCACGGAGTCCGGGTGCGCAGCCCGCGCGGCGATTTCACCGCGCACCCCCACGCCACCGACGATCCGGCCGAAGTGGGCCCGGTCGACTACGTCTTCCTGGGCCTGAAGGCCAACGCGTACGCGGCGTGCGGGCCGCTGATCGCGCCGTTGCTGCACGGGACGACAGCGGTCGTCGCGGCCCAGAACGGCATCCCCTGGTGGTACTTCCACCGGCACGGCGGCCCCTACGACGGCCACCGCGTCGAGAGCGTGGACCCGGACGGCGCGGTCAGTGCGGTGCTCGCGCCCGAACGGGCCGTCGGATGTGTCGTCTACGCGGCGACCGAACTCGAAGGGCCGGGCCTCGTACGGCATTTGGAAGGCACGCGGTTCTCCATCGGCGAGCCCGACCGCAGCCTCTCGGCCCGCTGTCTCGCCTTCAGTGAGGCGATGCAGGCCGGTGGGCTCAAGTGCCCGGTGGAGCCCGATCTGCGGGACGACATCTGGGTCAAGCTGCTCGGCAACATCTCCTTCAACCCGATCAGCGCGCTGGCCCGCGCGACCATGCGACAGATGTGCCTGCACGGCGGCACCCGCAAGGTCATCGAGATCATGATGACCGAGACGCTCGCGGTCGCCGAGGCCCTCGGCTGCCAGGTCGGCGTCTCCATCGAGCGCCGCCTCGCGGGCGCCGAGCGGGTCGGCGACCACCGCACCTCCACGCTCCAGGACCTGGAGCGCGGCAAGCCGCTCGAACTCGACGTACTCCTCGCGGCGGTCGTCGAGTTGGCGGAGATCACCGGCGTGGAGGTGCCCACCCTGCGCACCGTGCACGCCATCTCGGACCTGCTCGCGCTGAGGAGCGCCGCATGAGGAAACGCGATCGAAGCCCGAAGACCTACACCCGGCTGACGCACCCGCTCGTCCGTGATTCCCGCGACGAGCCCTTCCGGCGGGCGAGCTGGGAGGAGGCCCTGGACCGGGCCGCCCGGGGCATCCAGGCCGCGCGCGGCGCGTTCGGGATGTTCTCCTGCGCCCGCGCCACCAACGAGATGAACTACGTGGCGCAGAAGTTCGCCCGGGTCGTCATGGGCACCAACAACGTCGACTCCTGCAACCGCACCTGTCACGCCCCGAGCGTGGCGGGTCTGTCGGCGGCGTTCGGCTCGGGCGGCGGGACGTCGTCGTACGAGGAGATCGAGCACACCGACCTCGTCGTGATGTGGGGCTCCAACGCCCGCTTCGCGCACCCGATCTTCTTCCAGCATGTGCTGAAGGGGATCAGGAACGGGGCCCGGATGTACGCGGTCGATCCGCGCCGGACCTCGACCGCCGAGTGGGCGGAGAGCTGGCTCGGCCTCAACGTCGGCACCGACATCCCGATGGCGCACGCGATCGGCCGCGAGATCATCCACGCGGGCCTCGCCAACGAGGCGTTCGTCGAGCGGGCGACCACCGGCTTCGAGGAGTACCGGGCGCTGGTCGAGCCGTGGACGCTGTCGCTCGCCGAGAAGGTGACGGGCGTACCGGCCGCCGCCATCCGCGAGCTGGCGCACGCCTATGCCCGGGCCGAGCGCGCCCAACTGTGCTGGACCCTCGGCATCACCGAGCACCACAACGGCACCGACAACGTCCGCGCCCTGATCAATCTGTCCCTGCTCACCGGCCATGTCGGCCGCTACGGCTCCGGCCTGCAACCGCTGCGCGGGCAGAACAACGTGCAGGGCGGCGGCGACATGGGCGCGATACCCAACAGGCTGCCCGGCTTCCAGGACATCCTCGACCCGGACACCCGGCTGAAGTTCGAGTCGGCCTGGGACACCGTCATCCAGCCGCACTACGGACTGAACCTCACGGAGATGTTCGAGGCGATGGAGGACGGCGGTCTCAAGGCCGTCTACTGCATCGGCGAGAACCCGGCCCAGTCGGAGGCCGACAGCGAACAGGCCGTACGGCGGCTCAAGGCCCTGGACTTCCTCGTCGTCCAGGACATCTTCCTCACGAAGACGGCCGAACTCGCGGACGTCGTCCTGCCGGCCACCGCCGGCTGGGCGGAGACCGAGGGCACGACCACCAACAGCGAACGGCGGGTGCAGCGGGTCCGCAGGGCCGTCGCCCCGCCCGGCGAGGCGCGCGAGGACATCGACATCCTCTGCGATCTCGCGGCCCGTCTCGGACATGACTGGAAGTACGCCGACGCCGAGACGGTGTGGAACGAGCTGAGGTCGATCTCGCCCGACCACTACGGCATGACGTACGAGCGCCTGGAGGAGCACCAGGGCATCCAGTGGCCGTGCCCGAGCACGGAGCGGCTCGAACCGACGTATCTGCACGGCCGGTTGTGGGAGTCCGACCCCTCGGCACGCGGCCGGCTCGCGCCCTTCGGGATCGTGCAGCACGACCCGCCCGTGGACCTCACCGACGAGCGGTACCCGATCCGGCTGACCACCGGGCGACGGCTGGACTCGTACAACACCGGTGTGCAGAGCGGCGGTTACGCCTCCCCGCTGCGGCGCGGCGAGTTCATCGAGCTGTGCCCGGAGGACGCCGAGCGCTACGGGGTGGTGGTCGGTGAGCAGGTGCAGGTCACCTCGCGGCGCGGGTCGGTGACGGCGCCCGTGTGGGTGGACACCGCGCTGCGGCCCGGGCTCGCCTTCATGACCATGCACTTCCCCGACGAGGTGGACACCAACGCGCTGACGATCGAGGCGAACTGCCCGATCGCGGGGACGGCGGAGTTCAAGGCGTCGGCGATCCGGATCGAGAAGCTGCCCATCGCGACCATCGTGGGGTGACGCACTGTGGACCTGCACTTCGGTGACAGCAAGCCGACGGACGAGGAACGGGCGGCCGTCGACGCCCTGCTCGGGCCTCCGGAGTCCTCCTGGGAGGGCGCCGACCGCTCCGATGCCGATCTCAGGTGGGCCCGGGGCGGGCGTGAGGCCCGGGACCGCCGCGACCTGCTGCTGCCGGGGCTGCACGCGATCAACGACCGGATCGGCTGGATCAGCGACGGCGCCCTCGACTACCTCTGCCGGCGGCTGACGGTGCCTCCGGCGGAGGCGTACGGGGTCGCCACCTTCTACGCCATGTTCTCGGTCAAGCCCCGTCCGGCGACCGTGCTCCAGGTGTGCACGGACCTGGCGTGCGCGGCGGCCGGGGCGCCGGAGCTGTGCGCCGGGATCGAGGCCCGGCTGGGCCTCGGCAGCGGTGTCACGGTGGAGCGCAGCCCCTGTCTGGGCCTGTGCGAACGGGCCCCGGCGGTGCTCGCGGTCAAGGCCGGGGATCCCGTGCGTACGGCGGTGTCGGCGCCGGCGACCGTCGAGCGGGCCGTCCTCGCCGCGAGCGCTCCCGACTCGGCGCCGGAGGAGCCGCCCGCGGCGCTGGCGGTGCCCCAGGCCGGGCAGGACGGTCTGATGCTGCTCCAGCGCGTCGGCGTGGTCGACCCGGCCTCCCTCGACGACTACCGCGCCCACGGCGGCTACACCGCCCTGCGCCGGGCCTTCGAGCTGGGCCCGGCCGGGGTGATCCGCGAGGTCACCGACTCGGGTCTGGTCGGGCGGGGCGGCGCCGCCTTCCCGACCGGCCGCAAGTGGCAGGCCACGGCGTCCCAGCCGGACCGTCCGCACTATCTCGTCTGCAACGCCGACGAGTCGGAGCCGGGCACCTTCAAGGACCGTGTGCTCATGGAGGGTGACCCGTACGCGCTGGTCGAGGCGATGACGATCGCCGCGTACGCGACCGGCGCCCACCGGGGCTACCTCTATCTGCGCGGCGAGTACCCACGCGCCCTGCGCCGGCTGGAGCACGCGATCGCGCAGGCACGCGCGCGTGGACTGCTCGGCGACGACGTCCTCGGCCAGGGGTACGCCTTCGACATCGAGATCCGGCGCGGTGCGGGCGCCTACATCTGCGGTGAGGAGACGGCCCTGTTCAACTCCATCGAGGGCTACCGGGGCGAGCCCCGCTCGAAGCCGCCGTTCCCGGTGGAGAAGGGCCTGTTCGGCAAGCCGACGGTGGAGAACAACGTCGAGACGCTGGTCAACGTCCTGCCGATCCTGACGATGGGCGCCCCGGCGTACGCGGCGATCGGTACGCAGAGGTCCACCGGTCCGAAGCTCTTCTGCGTGTCCGGGAGCGTGGAGCGGCCCGGTGTCTACGAGCTGCCGTTCGGCGCGACGCTGGGCGAACTGCTCACACTCGCCGGGGCGTCCGAGGGGCTGCGGGCGGTGCTGCTCGGCGGCGCGGCGGGCGGTTTCGTACGGGCCGACGAGCTGGACATCCCTCTCACGTTCGAGGGGACGCGGGAGGCGGGCACGACGCTCGGCTCGGGGGTCGTGATGGCCTTCGACGACAGCGTGCCCCTGCCCCGGCTGCTGCTGCGCATCGCGGAGTTCTTCCGTGACGAGTCGTGCGGGCAGTGCGTGCCGTGCCGGGTCGGGACCGTGCGGCAGGAGGAGGCGCTGCACCGGATCGTGGAGCGCGCCGGCGCCGACGCCGCCGGGGACATCACCCTGCTGCGCGAGGTCGGCCGCGCGATGCGGGACGCCTCGATCTGCGGTCTCGGACAGACCGCGTGGAACGCCGTGGAATCCGCCATCGACCGTCTGGGGGCGTACGAATGACCGTCACACCGCTGGGGATCCCGCGCCGGCTGCTGGAGTTCACGCTCGACGGGGAGCCGGTGCGGGCGCCCGAGGGCTCGACGATCCTCGACGCCTGCCGGGCCGCCGGGAAGGACGTCCCGACCCTCTGCGAGGGCGACACGCTCCGGCCCAAGAACGCCTGCCGTGTCTGCGTCGTCGAGGTGGAGGGGGCCAGGACCCTCGTCCCGGCCTGCTCCCGCAAGGCCGAGGCCGGCATGGAGGTGCGCACGGACACCGAACGGGCCCGGCACAGCCGGAAGATCGTCCTGGAACTGCTCGCCTCCTCCGTGGACCTGTCGACGACCCCGAAGGTCGCCGCGTGGCTCAAGGAGTACGAGGCGAAGCCGGACCGCTTCGGCCCGGACGCGGCCCGGCTCAACGAGGAACCGAAGGTCGACAACGACCTGTATGTGCGCGACTACGACAAGTGCATCCTCTGCTACAAGTGCGTGGACGCCTGCGGCGACCAGTGGCAGAACACCTTCGCGATCTCGGTCGCCGGGCGCGGTTTCGACGCCCGGATCGCCGTGGAGCACGACGCGCCGCTGACCGACTCGGCGTGCGTGTACTGCGGGAACTGCATCGAGGTGTGCCCGACGGGCGCACTGTCCTTCAAGTCCGAGTTCGACATGCGCGCGGCGGGTACGTGGGAGGAGTCGCGCCAGACGGAGACGACGACGGTGTGCGCGTACTGCGGAGTGGGCTGCAACCTGACGCTCCATGTGCAGGACAATGAGATCGTGAAGGTCACCTCGCCGCACGACAACCCGGTGACCCACGGCAATCTCTGCATCAAGGGCCGCTTCGGCTACCAGCACGTACAGAACCGGGACTGATCAGGACATGGGACGAGTCACGGAACGACGCAAGGTGCTCCGCATCCGGGACGGGGTGGTCTCCAGCCGCCCGGACACGCTCGTCGCGGAGGAACCCCTGGAGATCCGGCTCAACGGCAAACCCCTGGCGATCACCATGCGCACCCCGGGCGACGACTTCGCGCTGGCGGCGGGCTTCCTGGTGAGCGAGGGGGTGCTGGCGGAGCAGCGGGACCTGCAGAACATCGTGTACTGCGCCGGGGCGACGGTCGACGGCTCGAACACGTACAACATCGTCGATGTGAAGACGGCCCCGCACGTGGTGATCCCCGACATCACGCTGGAGCGGAACGTCTACACCACGTCGTCCTGCGGCCTGTGCGGCAAGGCGTCGCTGGACGCGGTGCGCACCACGGCGCGGTGGCCCATCGCCGACACTCCCCCGGTCCGGGTCACCCCGGAGCTGCTCGCGGGCCTGCCCGACCGGCTGCGCGCGGCCCAGCGGGTCTTCGACCGGACCGGGGGCCTGCACGCGGCGGCCCTCTTCTCCGAGGACGGGGAGCTGCTGGACGTCCGCGAGGACGTGGGCCGGCACAACGCGGTCGACAAGCTGGTCGGCCGCGCCCTGCGGAACGGGGACCTGCCGCTGTCGCGGACGATCCTGCTCGTCTCCGGCCGGGCCTCCTTCGAGCTGGCGCAGAAGGCCGTGATGGCCGGGATGCCGGTGCTGGCGGCGGTGTCGGCGCCGTCGTCGCTCGCGGTGGACCTGGCCGCCGAGACCGGTCTGACGCTGGTGGGCTTCCTGCGGGGCGGCTCCATGAACGTGTACGCGGGTGAGGACCGGATCGCTCTGCGGGCGGCGGCCGCCCAGGGCTGAACAGGTTCCTCCGCGACACGGCGGCGGGGCCCCGACCGGCGGGGAGCGCCCCCTGCGCCGCAGGGGCCCCGTCTCGAACCCGGGCCGGCCGCTTCAGCCGTCCGTGCCGGATATCCGTCGGAGCATGTCGGTGAACCGCTCGCGTTCGGCCGCCGACAGCGGGGCGAGCAGTTCGTCGTTGGCGGCGCGGGCCGCCTTCTCGCAGCGCTTGAGCAGCCGGGCTCCCCGTGCGGTGAGGGACACGGCGTTCTTGCGGCGGTCCCTGGGGTCCGGCTCGCGCAGCACCAGGTCCGCCGCCTGGAGGTCGTCGAGGATGCCGACCAGGTCCTTGGGGTCGAGCCGGATCCCGCGGCCGAGGTCGGCCTGGGCGACGGGGCCGAGGTCACGGACGGCGGACAGCACCACGTGGTGCCACATCCTCATGTCCTTCTCGGCCAGCGCCTCGGCCACCAGGGTCCGGCCGCGGGCGGCGGCGCGGCCGAGCAGCCAGCTGGGCAGGGAGCGGATCGCGGGCAGAGGGGCTTCCGACATGGCCGCAGCCTAGCCAAGAAATCGTTGGGTCTTCCTATGATCGTCCTATACCGTTGGGCTCCCCAACGACTTCATTGGGGTGACCAACGATCCCGGAGGTGCGATGCGCCGCGTCCGCTACGAATCCCGAGGCGGCCCCCTGTTCGTGGAGGAGGCTCCGGTCCCCCGGCCCGGTCCAGGAGAGCTGCTCGTGCGCGCGGAGGCCATCGGCGTCACGCTCCCGGTCGTACGCAAGGTCACCGAGGCGGCCGAGCCGGGCCCGCTCGGCGGCGAGATCGCCGGGGAGGTCACGGCCGTCGGCGAGGGCGTCACCCGCTTCGGCACCGGCGACCGTGTGACGGGGCTCTGCTTCGGCCACGGCTACGCCGACTTCGCCCTGCTGCACGAGGCCATGGCCTCCCCGGTCCCGGCCGGTGCCCGCGCCGTCGACGCGGTCGCCCTGGTCCGCGGCGGCCTGGTCGCCCTCGGCGCCCTGGCGGCGGCCCGGCCCGAGCCCGGCGAGGCGGTCCTGATCACCGGGGCGGCGAGCGGCGTCGGGCATCTGGCCGTGCAGCTGGCCAGGACGCGGGGCGCGGGCCGGGTCGTGGGGGCCGTCTCCGACCCGGCGAAGGCCGCCTTCGTCCGGGGCCTGGGCGCGGACCACGTCGTCGGCTACGGCGACGACAGCTGGGGCGCGCCCGTCGACTACGCCCTGGACGCGGTCGGCGGTGAGCTGCTCCCCCGGGTCCTCTGCTCGCTCGCCCCGGAGGGACGGCTGGTGGCGTACAGCTCGGGCGGCGGCACCGTCCGGGCGTACGACCTGCTCGTGGGCGCCAAGTCGGTGATCGGGTTCCAGATGGCCCGAATCGCCCGGGGGAAGCCGGAGTTGTACGAGCGGTGGCGCGAGGAGCTGTGGCGGCTGTTCGCGGCGGGAGAGATCCAGCCCGTCGTCCACGGGGAGTTCGCCCTGGCGGACGCGGCGAAGGCGCACGGGGAGATCGAGGCCCGGGCCAACCGCGGAAAGGTCGTCCTGATCCCCTGACGCACGCTTCTTGTGGGGGGTCTGTGAGTCCAAGTACCGTCTGTGGCCCCACACATGGGACGTGGGATGTCCGGTTGTCCGTATCAGCCGCCCGGATGTCCGTTCCCATGGCTCGGTGGTCCAGCCGACAGACGCATGAAGGGCAGGTCGCACCATGCCGTCAAGTCTTCGCGCACGTCTGAGATCCACCCTGACAGCCGTTCTCGCCGCCGCGGCACTGCTCGCGCCGGCCCTCCCCGCCGAGGCCCGGCCGGCCACGGCCTTACCGGAGTTCGAGCAGCAGGTCCTCTTCAAGGCCTCCCAGGACCCCGGCTACGCCTGCTTCCGCATCCCGGCGATCGTGCGGACCACGTCCGGCACACTGCTCGCCTTCGCCGAGGGGCGCGTCCTCAACTGCGGTGACGCGGCCGACATCGACATCGTCCTCAAGCGCTCCACCGACGGCGGCCGCACCTGGGGTCCGCTCCAGGTCGTCACCGAGGGCGCCGGCGACACACACGGCAATCCGGCGCCCCTCGTGGACCGCGGGACCGGCCGGATCCTGCTGGCCGAGACGTACAACACCGGCCGTACGGACGCCGGGAACTGCACCGTCCCCTGCGACCGCACCCCGCATCTGCAGTACAGCGACGACGACGGCCGGACCTGGTCGAAGCCGCGCGACCTGAGCGACCAGATCCTGCCCGCGCACTGGAACTCCTGGTACGCCACGGGCCCCGTGCACGGCATCCAGCTCACCCGCGGCAAGCACGCCGGGCGGCTGGTGTTCGGCGTCAACACCGAGACCTGGGACGGCAGCCGGGTCACCGCGAACCACGCCGCTCTCATCGTCAGCGACGACGGCGGCGACCACTGGCGGATCGGCGCCACGGACTCCTGGCCCATAGCGCAGGACGGCACGTTCCGGCAGAAGCCGTCCGAGGTGACCCTCACCGAACGCACCGACGGCGCCGTCCTCGTCAGCGGCCGGGAACAGGACGGCACCGACCTGGGCCACCGCTCCCAGACCCTCAGCCGGGACGGCGGCGACAGCTTCGCCACGCCCTTCCGCGACCTCCCGGACCTCTACACCCCGCAGGTCCAGGGCGCGACCGAACGCCTCGGCGACCGGCTGCTGCTGTCCGCTCCGGCCGACCCCGACCGCCGCCGGACGATGATGGTCCGCTCGTCCTGGGACGGCGGGCGCACCTGGGACACCGTGGACCGGGGCACGGTCGTCACCACCGACTGGTCCGGCTACTCCGACATGGCGGCCGTCGACGGCACGACGGTGGGCCTGCTGTACGAGGGCGGCGCGGTCGACGCCCGCGACGAGATCCGCTTCGCCCGCTTCACCGAGGACTGGCTCAAGCCCCGCCGGGGCCCCGACCCGACCACCCGAGACGCCGCGTCGGCCACGACGCCCGCGGCCGTGCTCGGCGGTGCCGCGCGCACCACCGGCGTACGCGGCGGCGCCCTGTCCTTCGACGGCACCGACGACGCCGTACGGCTGCCGTACCGGTCCCGGCTCCCGCTCGGCGAAGGGGACTTCACGGCCTCGCTGTTCTTCCGCTACACGGCCACGACCGGCGAACAGCCCTTCCTGTGGATGGGCGGCATCGGCAGCACCCAACCGCAGATCTGGCTGCGCGGGGAGCCGGCGAGCGACCGGGTCCGGGGGCTCATCACCACCCGGTCGGGCGCGACCACCGTCAGATCGGCCTCGGTGTGGACCGACGGCGCCCACAACGACGGACGCTGGCACCATCTGGCCCTGCGCCGGGGCGACGGGAAGCTGACGCTCTTCCTCGACGGTACGCCGCTCACCACCGCGGACGTGCCGGGCTCCGTCAGCCGCAACTCCCCGTTCGGCGTGCACATCGGCCAGCGGATGGACAGCAGGGCGTTCCTCGGCGGGGCGATCGACGACGTCCGCGTCTGGAACCGGGCGCTGTCCGACGAGGAGTTGGCGTCCGGCGCCGCGAAGGCGGCCGCCAGGGGCACCGTCCTGTGGCTGCCCATGGACCAGGTGAACGGCAGCAACTAACGTCACGGAGCGTGCCCGACGACTCAAGAGCAGCACGAGCACGACAGCGCACCGGAACCGGGATCGGCCTGCTGCTGGCCCTGGTTCTCGGTGCCGCCCTGATCATCGCCCTGCCCGACGACGAGAGCCGGGACGACGACGCCTGCCGGGCCCGGACGGTGGACTCCTGGCAGGCGGACGACGCCCTCACCGCCGAGTTCGCCCGCTACGGCGACGACGCGAGCCGCTCCGACGACTGGACCGGCGGCGACGGCACCCACTCGCTGCGGCTGCCCGACGGCCGGGTGCTGTGGCTGTTCTCGGACACCTTCCTGGGCCGGGTGTACGGCCCGCCCAACCCGGCCGGCGAGTCCCACGCCTGGCGGGACACGGCCGAACCGCTGGTGCGCAACTCGGCCGTGCTGATGCGCGACGGCAGGCTCGAAACCACCCTGCCCGCCCCGCTGTTCGCCGACCCGGCGCCGAACCAGTGGCGCTGGCCGGTCGCCGCCCGCGTCGAACCCCGCTCCCCCGGCTCCTCCGAGCAGGTCGTCCGGGTGCTGCTGTGGGTGCGCACGGCGGGGCAGGCCCCGTGGATCTTCGGCGTGCCCACCGCGACCGAGGTCGCCACGCTGTCCCTGCCCGCTCTGCGCCTGGAGTCGATCGTCAAGGTGCTCGACCAGCAGTTGGTCCCCGACCCGTCCCGGCGGGTGCTGTTCGGCACCACACTGGTCGAGGAGGACGGCTGGACGTACGTCTTCGGCGGCGACGACGGCCAGGCCGCCTCCCGCCCGGCCTCGCACGCGTATCTCGCGCGCGTACGGGAGGGCGGGCTCGGGGATCCGGCGGCCTGGCGGTACTGGAACGGCTCGGCGTGGACGGCCGCCGCCCGCCCCCGGCCGGTGCTCGGGGACGGGCAGCGCAAGGGCGTCGGCAGCGCGTTCTCGGTCGTCCGGGACGGCGGCACCTACGTGCTGTTCACGATGGCCACCGGCACGAAGGGCCTGACCACCGTGGCCTCGTACTGGGCGTGTTCCCCGGCCGGGCCGTGGCACGGGCCGGCGAAGGAGTTCAGCCCGTCGCTGCCGCAGGGCCAGGTGGCCGCCTACAACCCGCAGGTCCATCCGGTGCTGAGCGGCGACGGGCGGCTCGTCCTGAGCTACGACGTCAACTGGCTGGAGACGACCGGCGCGGCGGCCCAGCTCAGCCGGAACGTGTCCCTGTACCGACCGCGGTTCGTGTCTCTGCGGCTGGCTCCGGCGCGGTGACCTCGGCGCCCGGGTCGTGCGAGCGGCGCTTGGCGATCACCGCGCACACCATCAGCTGCATCTGGTGGAAGAGCATCAGCGGCAGCACGGCCAGCGAGGCGTGCGCGCCGAACAGGACGCTCGCCATGGGCAGTCCGGAGGCCAGGGACTTCTTCGAGCCGGCGAACTGCAGGGTGATCCGGTCCTCCCGGCTGAAACCCAGCCCCTTGCCGCCGTACCAGGTCAGCAGCAGCATCACGGCGAGGAGCACGGCCTCGACACCGAGCAGCGCGCCCAGCCGGGCGGGGCTGACCTGGTGCCAGATGCCCTGCACCATGCCCTGGCTGAACGCGGTGTAGACGACGAGCAGGATCGAGCCGCGGTCCACGAGCCCGAGGACCTTCTTGTGCCGGGTCACGAAACCGCCGATCCAGCGGCGCAGCACCTGTCCGGCGAGGAACGGCACGAGCAGTTGCAGCACGATCTTCAGCAGCGAGTCCGCGGAGAACCCGCCGCCGCTGCCGCCGAGCAGCGAGGCCGCGAGCAGCGGGGTGGCGATGATGCCGATGAGGGAGGAGAAGGAGCCCGCGCAGATCGCGGCGGGCACGTTGCCGCGGGCCATCGAGGTGAAGGCGATCGACGACTGGACGGTCGACGGGACGAGCGTGAGGAAGAGCAGCCCCTGGTAGAGCGGGTCCGTCAGGATCACCGGCACCAGCCCGCGGGCCGCGAGGCCGAGCAGCGGGAAGGCGACGAAGGTGGCGGCCAGGACCGTGAGGTGGAGCCGCCAGTGCCGCATGCCGTCCAGCGCCTCACGTGTGGAGAGCCGGGCGCCGTAGAGGAAGAACAGCAGGGCGATCGCCGCCGTGGAGGCTCCGGACGCCACATCGGCGACCGACCCGCGAGCCGGGAACAGCGCGGCGACGCCCACCGTCGCCAGCAGGAGAAGGATGAACGGGTCGATCGGCATCCGGCGCGGCCGGCGCAGGCGTTTCACGGTGCTCCACTTGCTCGGTACGTACAGGCGGTACTGGGGCCGGGGAGGCCCCCTCCCATCCTGCTCCCCGGCTCGGCGATCGGGAATCCCGTATACCGCACTGACTGTCATCGCGTTCCGCGATGGGCGCGCTAACCTGAGGGCATGTACGACCCCTCCCATCTGCGCACCTTCCTGTCGGTGGCGCAGACGCTGAGCTTCACGCAGGCCGCGCGGCGGCTCGGGCTGCGGCAGTCGACGGTCAGCCAGCATGTGCGGCGGCTGGAGGACGCCACGGGGCGGACGCTGTTCAGCCGGGACACCCACTCGGTGGAGCTGACGGAGGACGGCGAGGCCATGCTCGGTTTCGCGCGCCGGATCCTGGAGGTGCACGAGCAGGCGACGGCGTTCTTCACGGGCACCCGGCTGCGCGGCCGGCTGCGCTTCGGCGCCTCCGAGGACTTCGTGCTGACCCGGCTGCCCGAGATCCTGGAGGGCTTCCGGCACGAGCACCCGGAGGTCGATCTGGAGCTCACGGTCGAGTTGTCGGGCACGCTGCACGAGCAGCTCGC
Source organism: Streptomyces sp. CRCS-T-1 (assembly GCF_024442335.1). Taxonomy (NCBI): domain Bacteria; kingdom Bacillati; phylum Actinomycetota; class Actinomycetes; order Kitasatosporales; family Streptomycetaceae; genus Streptomyces; species Streptomyces sp. CRCS-T-1. The sequence goes on from NZ_CP101651.1 coordinate 1,169,258, forward strand.
CGCCGGGAAGCTGGACCTCGTGCTGGCCAAGCGGCGTCCCGAGGACCCGCGCGGCGAGCTGGTCCGGCACGACAGGCTGGTGTGGATCGGCGCGGACCGGCTCCGCCTCGACCCGGACCGCCCTGTGCCGCTGATCGTCTACCCGCCGCCGGGCATCACCCGCGCGCTCGCCCTGGAGGCGCTGGAGCGGCAGGGCCGCGAATGGCGTGTGGTGTGCACCAGCGGCAGCCTCAACGGCCTCGTCGCGGCGGCCCGCGCGGGCCTCGGCGTGATGGCCCACTCCCGCGGCCTCATCCCGCCGGGCCTGGTCCGGGTCCCGGACCGGGCGGGCCTGCCGGAGCTGGGGCAGGTCGACTTCGTGGTGGTCCACGGCCGGCGCCGGCCCTCCGCGCAGGGCGCCGCGGACGCGCTGGCCGCGGCGATCCTGGCGGGCGGGGACCGGCTGCACCGCAGTGCGCCGAAGGGCCTGTGAGGTGCGTGCCGGGCCGTGGCAGCGTCGTACAGATTCGGTGGAGATTACGGCACCGAAACTTACTCAACCGTCAGTTATCTGTCCGACCCTTCCCTGTCTGAGCGCATTTTCCCGCGTTGACCAGCGCCAACCAGAGCATCGCTCGGCTTCGCGCCCCTCCCGCACCCCTGGCCGGGTGGGGTAGCTTTCACGGCGCTGTGCGGAGCGTCACTCAACAGAAGCGCTGAGGAGCGGGGAGCGGGGTTTGCGCGAGTTCACCAACCCTCCGTTGGCGTTGGCACCTCCGGTGGGCGGTCTGGCCGACGTGGTCTTCCAGCATGCCCAGGAAGACCCGCTGTACATCGCCCTGGGCCGCAAGGACGACGCGGGGCACTGGCGGGATGTCACCGCCGCCGAGTTCCGTGACGAGGTGCTCGCCCTGGCCAAGGGCCTGCTGGCGAGCGGCATCCGGTTCGGCGACCGGGTCGCGATCATGTCCCGCACACGCTACGAGTGGACGCTCTTCGACTACGCGCTGTGGACGATCGGCGCCCAGGTCGTGCCGATCTACCCGACGTCCTCGGCCGAGCAGTGCTTCTGGATGCTGTACGACGCCGAGGTGACGGCCGCGATCGTGGAGCACGAGGACCACGCGATGACGATCGCCACCGTCATCGACCGGCTGCCGCAGCTTCGGCGCCTGTGGCAGCTCGACTCCGGTGCCGTGCACGAGCTGTACGACGCCGGGGCGCACCTCGACGACGAGGTGGTGCACCGCCACCGGCAGGCCGTCACGCCCGACTCGGTCGCCACGATCATCTACACCTCGGGTACCACCGGGCGCCCCAAGGGCTGTGTCATCACGCACGGCAACTTCGCGTACGAGGCGGACACCGTCATCGAGCGCTGGGAGCCGGTGTTCCACTCCAAGCGGGGCGACGAGGCCGCCACCCTGCTGTTCCTGCCGCTCGCGCACGTCTTCGGGCGGATGGTCCAGGTCGCGGCGATTCGCGGCGGGGTGAAATTCGGCCATCAGCCCCAGCTCAACGCGGCGGCTCTGCTGCCCGATCTGGCCGCGTTCAAGCCGACGTTCTTCCTGGCGGTGCCGTACATCTTCGAGAAGGTGTTCAACGCCTCCCGCCGCAAGGCCGAGAAGGAGGGCCGCTCCGGCCCGTTCGAGAAGGCCGTGGACATCGCCATCAAGTACGCGGACGCCGTCGAGGCCAAGGCCTGGGGCATCGGGCCGGGCCCCTCTGCGGGGCTGCGCATGCAGCACCAGCTCTTCGACAAGCTCGTCTACTCCAAGATCCGTGCCGCGATGGGCGGCCGGATCCGGCACGCCATGTCGGGCGGCTCGGCGATGGACCGGCGGCTCGGTCTGTTCTGGGCCGGGGCGGGCGTGCACATCTACGAGGGCTACGGCCTGACCGAGTCGACGGCCGCCGCGACAGCCAACCCGCCCGGACGCACCCGTTTCGGCACGGTCGGCCAGCCCATCCCGGGCATGACCGTGCACCTCGCGGACGACGGCGAGATCTGGCTGCACGGCCAGAACGTCTTCCAGGGCTACCTCAACAATCCCAAGGCCACGGACGAGACCCTGCACGACGGCTGGCTGGCCACCGGCGACCTGGGCTCGCTCGACGAGGACGGCTACCTCACCATCACCGGCCGCAAGAAGGAGATCCTGGTCACATCGGGTGGCAAGAGCGTTTCCCCCGGTGTGCTGGAGGAACGCGTCCGTGACCATCCACTGGTCAACCAGTGCATCGTCGTCGGCAACGACCGCCCGTACATCGCCGCCCTCGTGACCCTCGACCCGGAGGCCGTGGAGCACTGGCTGGCGATGCGGAACAAACCGCAGCTGTCCGCCGCGGAGCTGGTGCGGGACGCGGACCTGGAGACGGAGGTGCGGCGCGCGGTGGTCGCGGCCAACACCCTGGTCTCGCAGGCCGAGTCGATCCGCACCTTCCGCATCCTGGCGCAGCCGTTCACCGAGGAGCACGGGCTGCTGACCCCGTCCCTGAAGCTGAAGCGCAAGGCGATCGAAAAGGCGTACGAGAACGAGGTCGAGGCACTCTACCGGGCATGAACTGCCTGTTAACGGATGGTGTGCCACCCGTCGGAATTCTCCCGTCAGGAATGCATCACGGCTCGTGATCGTTGACGATGGGAGTACACCCGCCCACAAACCTAAGGATCGAGAGCTCGTGAGCAAGGTCCCCCAGATCACCCTGAACAACGGCATCCAGATGCCCCAGCTGGGGTTCGGCGTCTGGCAGGTGCCGGACGACGAGGCCGAGTCGGCCGTCGCCACGGCGCTGGAGGCCGGGTACCGCAGCATCGACACAGCGGCGATCTACGGCAACGAGGAGGGCACCGGCAAGGCCGTCGCCGCCGCCGGTCTCCCCCGCGAGGAGCTCTTCGTCACCACCAAGCTCTGGAACGCCGACCAGGGGTACGACTCCACGCTGCGCGCCTTCGACACCTCGCTGGAGAAGCTCGGCCTGGACTATGTCGACCTGTACCTGATCCACTGGCCGCTGCCGGCCAAGGACACCTACGTCGACACCTACAAGGCGTTCGAGAAGCTGCACGCCGACGGCCGGATCCGGGCCATCGGTGTCTCCAACTTCCTGCCCGAGCACCTGGAGCGGCTGCTCGGCGAGACGTCGGTCGTCCCGGCGGTGAACCAGATCGAGCTGCACCCGCACCTGCAGCAGAGCGCCTCCCGTGAGTACCACGCGGCGCAGGGCATCGCCACCGAGGCCTGGTCGCCGCTCGGCCAGGGCAAGGGCCTGCTGGAGGTTCCGGCGGTCGTGGCCATCGCCCGCAAGCACAACCGCACGCCGGCCCAGGTCGTGCTCCGCTGGCACCTCCAGCTGGGCAACGTGGTGATCCCGAAGTCCGTGACGCCCTCGCGGATCAAGGAGAACATCGAGGTCTTCGACTTCGAGCTGGACACCGAGGACCTGGCGGCCATCAGCGCCCTCAACGAGGACCGCCGCATCGGCCCGGACCCGGCGACGTTCGACGGAGCCTGAGCCTCCGCCCGGCCCTGCGACTGCCCGCAGCCGGTCACTCGGCTGCGGGCAGTCGTGTTCCTCGGGGCGGTACGGCCCTGCTCAGACCGCCCGGACCGCCGTGTGCACCGTGTGTGCCTCCAGCACGAACACATCCGCCCGCCGGTGCAGACTCGCCTCGTCGTCCGGGTCGAGGAGCCGGTCGAGGGTGGCGAGGTCGTCCGCGTCGAAGCCCTCCGGGATCCGCTCGCGCAGATGCGACAGGGACCCGACGACATACTCACGGGCCCGCTCCGAGGCGGGTGCGGGCAGGTCCAGCAGGAAGGTGTGCGTCCTGGCGGGCTTCAGCCCCGCCGACGCCAGCAGCGCCGGCCAGTCCTCCGTCTCCGCGACATAGCCTGGCAGCTCCGTGCGCATCCGCGTGAACCACTCCGCCTCCAGCGCGTCGAGCCGCGCCTGGAGTCCGGGCCGGCCGATGCCGATGTCGCGCGGCAGATACCGGGCGGGCAGGCCGCCCTCCATGAGCGCCAGCGTGCCGCCGGGCGCCAGCCGGGCCGCGAACGCGGCGAGCGCGGCCCGCTGGTCACCGAGGTGGTGCAGGCTGCGGCTCGCCCAGAGCAGGTCGGCCGGGTAGTCCAGCTCCCCGAGCACCTCGGGGAGTTCACCGGCGATCGTGGAGAAGCGGTCGGCGACGCCCAGCCGCTCGGCCCGTGCCCGCGCCCGCTCCAGCAGCGGCTCGGAGCCGTCCACCGCGACGATCCGCGCGCCCGGGAACGTCTCGGCGAACAGACACGACACGACACCCGGCCCGCTGCCCGCGTCGACGATCAGGCCCGGCTCGGTCACCTCGTGCGCCAGCCAGCCCATGGCCCGCTCGTACAGGGAAGCGAACAGCTCGGCCTGGGACTCCAGCCTGGGAGCCATCGCGGCCCAGTCGAGGTGCGTGTGGTCGTGACGGTCGTGCTCGTGACGGTCGTGGTCGTGGTCGTGCGCCATGGCGGTCAGCCTCTCCCTCGGATGCCGCCAGACTGCGCCGACGCACCGGGAGAAGGCCACCACTGTTGCCGCTCCCGCAAAAAAGCCGGGGCACACCGATCCGCCGGGGCCGAAGCCCCGGCGGACCCGTGGGGACGGGCTGTCAGCCGCTCAGGACAGCGGCGGGTACGCGTTCTGCATCAGCTGCCGGAACTGGGCGGAGAACCAGTGCCCTGACAGCGGCGCGTCCGGCAGGGAACCGGACAGGTTGTTGCCGTTGCGCGGGTTGCCCGTGTAGGTCGGGTCGCACATCCGGTCGAAGCCCTTGCCCTCGTCGTTGGCGATCTCCTTGCTCGCCCCGTCGGACTCGCCCGGCGGCTTCATCCACACATAGGCGTCGATCCCCGCGGCCGGACTGGCCTGGGGCCGCTCGCCGAGGCCGGCTCCGGACTGGTTGCACCAGTTGCCGACGTGGATGCGGCGGTCGTAGCGGCCGCCGTTGACGTAGGTGTCGACGGAGGTCTGCGCACCCGGGCCACTGGGCCGGGCCGAGCCGCCCCAGCCGTTGCGGGAGGTGTCGATCAGCATGCCGATCGAGGACGGGAAGCCCGCCGAGACCAGCTGGTTGCGGAAGCCCTGGGCGAAGGACTGCTCGTCGACGTAGCGGTTCCAGTCGACCCACTTCGACTCGCGGACGGACTTGCCGGCCACGTTGTCGTTGATGGTGAAGTTGTTCTCCTTCAGGGCGCTGTAGTTCGCCGTGTTGGTGATGAAGCCGTGGACGTCGCCGACGGTCGCGCCCTCGGCGGTCGCCGCCTCCTTGAACAGGGTCGCGGAGGCACCGAAGTTGTCGTCCCAGCCGATCCAGCCGTGGTGCCCGGCGTCGACGTAGTTGTAGACGTTCGGCACGTCGCCGAGCTTGTTGAGCGCGTAGCCGACGCCCTTGACGTAGTTGCCGTTGGCCTTCATCACATCGCACTGCGGGGTGGCCGTCGGACGGCTGCCGGTGTTGGTGACGAGGTTCGGCAGCGAGTCGATCTCGACGGTGGTGACGATCCGCAGCGAGGCGTACTTCGAGTCGGCGAGGATCGCCTTGATCGGGTCGATGTACTGCGTCTTGTACTTGTCGATCTCCGTCGGGCCGAGTTCGCCGTTGGAGGCGAGGGCGGCGCAGTCACGGCCGGGCAGGTTGTAGATGACGAGCTGGACGACGAGTTCGCCGGAGCCCTTCTGGCGCAGCGCCTCGTCGAGGTGGGCGCGCAGGCCCATGCCGCCATTGGCGCCGTTGATCGCCGCGATCCGGTCCAGCCAGACACCCGTCGGCTGGCTGGAGATCCGGCTGCCGCCCGGCTCGGCGGCGGCCTTCGCGGACCACTCCGGGTTCACGTACACCTTGGCGCCGGAATAGGGGTTGTCGACCCGGTTGGACGGGCCGCCGGGGCCCGGTGGGTCGGTCGGCCCCGGGGTGCCGCCGTCGTCGACGTTGCAGGTGACGCCGTCGAGGGTGAAGGTGCCCGGGATCGCGTTGCTGCCGCTGTAGCTGCCCTGGAAACCGAAGCTGACCGAGGCGCCGGTCGCGAGCTGGGCGTTGTAGCTCTCGTTGGCCGCGGTGACGGCGGCACCGCTCTGGCTCAGCTTGGCGTTCCAGCCGCTGGTGACCTGCTGGTTGCCGGCGTAGGACCACTTCACCGACCACGAGGACTTGGCGGCGCTGTTGTTGGTGATGGTCACGGCGGCGGTGAAGCCGGTGCTCCACTGGTTCTGGATCTTGTAGTCGACGGTGCAGGGGACGGCGGCGATGCCGGCGCCGTCCGGGTCGACCGCGAACGCCGTGCCGGTCGCGCCGGCGACCAGGGCCATGGCGGCCAGTAACGCTGTTCTCGTACGGCTCATGAGTGCGGGTTTCCCTTTCGCTGGTGGGGGTGTCAGCCGTTCAGGGCGCGCTCCGACAGGGACATGAGGGAACTGAGGAACCGAGGAACCCGGCATGGCGCTCGCGCAGCAGGGGACGACCGCGCTGGGGCGGCTCAAAGTACTGAACGCGAGAGGTGACGCATGAGCGACTCCTTGCAGGCCGGGCACGCCGTGACGGACGCGTCGACTGATGGAACCGCTCCCACTGGTGTCAAGGAAGGTAGCGCCAAGTGTCAGCAAAGAACAGGGGAGTCGCTGACTTTCGCTCAACACACGGCGTCGAATCTTTTCGACTCTTCAACCCCTTGACCGATACCACACCCGTCCTCACTATGGGAGCGCTCCCACTGGTTCAAGCCTTGACTTCTCCGAGCCGCAAGGAGGAACCAGCACCATGCATCCCCCACCCCGGAGACGCGGAGCGGTGCGGCGCGTGTGGATCGCCGCCGTCGCAGCTCTCGCGCTTCCGTTGACGATGCTCTCCTCAGGGTCGACTCCCGCGCAGGCGGCCGCACTTCAGTGCAGTGTCGATTACAAGACGAACGACTGGGGCTCCGGCTTCACCGCGGATCTGACCCTCACCAACCGCGGCACGGACGCCATCGACGGCTGGACGCTGACCTACGCCTACTCCGGCAACCAGAGGCTGGGGAACGGCTGGAACGGCACCTGGTCGCAGTCCGGCCAGAACGTCACCGTCAAGAACGCCTCCCACAACGCGCGGGTCGCCGCGGGCGCCGCCGTCTCCACCGGCGCCCAGTTCACCTACAGCGGCTCCAACGCCGCGCCGACATCCTTCTCGGTCAACGGCACGGCCTGCACCGGCGCGCACCAGCCGCCGATCGCCGTGCTGACCAGCCCGTCCGCCGGTGCCGTCTACACGCAGGGCCAGGCGGTCCCGCTGGCGGCCACGGCCGCGGCCGCGGACAACGCCACGATCAGCAAGGTGGAGTTCTACGACGACACCACGCTGCTGGGCACGGACACGAGTGCGCCGTACGCGCTCTCCGTTTCCGACTTGACCGTGGGCAGTCACTCCCTGGTGGCGAAGGCGTACGACAGCATGGGCGCCTCCGCGAACTCCACCCCGGTCGGCATCACGGTCTCCTCCGGTCCCACCGTCGTGGCCTCGCCGCTCCAACTGGGCGTCCAGTCGGGCAAGTCGGGCACCTACGACGTGAAGCTGTCCAAGCAGCCGACGTCCAACGTGACGGTGGCGTCGGCCCGCGCGAGCGGCAACTCGGGCCTGTCGGTCACGGGTGGCGCCTCGCTCACCTTCACCCCGCAGAACTGGAACACGGCACAGAAGGTGACCGTCACCGCGGCCAACTCCGGCACCGGGTCGGCCGTCTTCGAGTCGACGGCGACGGGTCACGCCAAGGCCTCGGTCACCGTGACCCAGCTGGCGGCGGCGAAGGTCTACGACGCCCGCTTCCTGGAGCTCTACGGGAAGATCACCAACCCGGCGAACGGCTACTTCTCCCCCGAGGGCATCCCCTACCACTCGGTCGAGACGCTGATCGTCGAGGCGCCGGACCACGGCCACGAGACCACCTCGGAGGCGTACAGCTACCTCCTGTGGCTCCAGGCCATGTACGGCAAGGTGACCGGCGACTGGGCCAAGTTCAACGGCGCGTGGGACCTCATGGAGAAGTACATGATCCCCACCCGCGCCGACCAGCCGACCAACTCCTTCTACAACGCGTCCAAGCCGGCGACCTACGCGCCCGAGCTGGACACCCCGAACGAGTACCCGGCGGGGCTCGACACCGGCGCCTCGGTCGGCCGGGACCCGATCGCGGCCGAGCTGAAGAGCGCGTACGGCACGGACGACGTCTACGGCATGCACTGGCTGCAGGACGTGGACAACGTCTACGGCTACGGCAACTCGCCCGGCAAGTGCGAGGCGGGCCCGTCGGACACCGGCCCGTCGTACATCAACACCTTCCAGCGCGGCGCGCAGGAGTCGGTGTGGGAGACGGTGCCGCAGCCGACCTGCGACGCCTTCAAGTACGGCGGAAAGAACGGCTATCTGGATCTGTTCACCGGTGACGCCTCCTACGCCAAGCAGTGGAAGTTCACCAACGCGCCCGACGCCGACGCCCGGGCCGTGCAGGCCGCCTACTGGGCGGATCTGTGGGCGAAGGAGCAGGGCAAGGGCGGGGACGTCTCCGCGACGGTCGGCAAGGCCGCCAAGATGGGCGACTACCTGCGCTACTCCATGTTCGACAAGTACTTCAAGAAGATCGGCAACTGCGTCGGCCCCGCGGCCTGCCCGGCGGGCACCGGCAAGGACGCCTCGCACTACCTGATGTCCTGGTACTACGCCTGGGGCGGCGCCACCGACACCGCGGCCGGCTGGGCCTGGCGCATCGGCTCCAGCCACGCCCACGGCGGCTACCAGAACCCCCTCGCGGCCTACGCGCTCGGCAACTACGCCCCGCTGAAGCCCAAGTCGGCGACGGGCGCGGCCGACTGGTCGAAGTCCATGGAACGGCAGCTGGAGTTCTACCGCTGGCTGCAGTCGAGCGAGGGTGCGATCGCCGGCGGCGCGACCAACAGCTGGGCGGGCCGGTACGCGACCCCGCCCGCCGGGAAGTCGACGTTCTACGGCATGTACTACGACGAGAAGCCCGTGTACCACGACCCGCCGTCCAACCAGTGGTTCGGCTTCCAGGCGTGGTCCATGGAGCGGGTCGCCGAGCTGTACCAGCAGACGGGCAACGCGCAGGCCAAGACGGTCCTCGACAAGTGGGTCGACTGGGCGCTGTCCAAGACCACGTTCAACCCGGACGGCACGTTCCGGATCCCGTCGACGCTGCAGTGGTCGGGCCAGCCCGACACGTGGAACGCCTCCAGCCCCGGCTCCAACAGCGGGCTGCGCGTCACCGTCGCCGACTACACGAACGATGTCGGTGTGGCGGCCTCGTACGCCAAGACCTTGACGTACTACGCGGACCGCTCCGGTGACACGGAGGCCGGTGCGGCGGCGAAGAAGCTGCTGGACGGGATGTGGGACAACCACCAGGACGCGCTCGGGATCGCCGTTCCGGAGAACCGGGCCGACTACAACCGGTTCGACGATCCGGTGTACGTCCCGAGCGGCTGGACGGGCACGATGCCGAACGGTGACGCGATCAACTCGTCGTCGACGTTCGACTCGATCCGGTCCTTCTACGAGGACGACCCGGCCTGGTCGAAGATCGAGAGCTATCTGGCGGGCGGTGCGGTTCCGTCGTTCACGTATCACCGGTTCTGGGCTCAGGCGGATATCGCGCTTGCCATGGGCTCGTACGCGGAGCTTCTCGAATAGCCCCCGCCGGGCGCTCCGCGGGTGGAGCGGGTTCTTCGGCTGCGGGCCCGGCTGTGGCTGGTCGCGCAGTTCCCCGCGCCCCCAAGAACAGCGTCCGAAGCTCTGCGTACGTGGCCCTGCACCTGACGCGGGGCCACCTCGGTCGGGCGGCTCCACCCGCACGGGAGCCGCCCGGCCCTCGCACGTCCCCCTCACGGAAGGACCCCCACCGTGCGAAGAACCCGTATCCTCACCGCCGTGCTCGCGCTGGCCGCCGGGCTGCTGTCGGGTGCGCCCTCCGCCCTGGCTGCTGATCCGGACTCGACGAAGCTCGCCGCCGATACCTACACCTGGAAGAACGCCCGGATCGACGGGGGCGGGTTCGTTCCCGGGATCGTCTTCAACCGGAGCGAGAAGAACCTCGCCTACGCCCGTACCGACATCGGCGGCGTGTACCGCTGGCAGGAGGCGTCGAAGAGCTGGACGCCGCTGCTGGACTCGGTCGGGTGGGACGACTGGGGGCACACGGGTGTGGTGAGCGTCGCGTCCGACTCCGTCGACCCGAACAAGGTCTACGCGGCGGTCGGGACGTACACCAACAGCTGGGACCCGAAGAACGGCGCCGTCATGCGGTCCTCCGACCGGGGCGCGAGCTGGCAGAAGGCGAATCTGCCGTTCAAGCTGGGCGGCAACATGCCGGGGCGGGGCATGGGCGAGCGGCTGGCGGTCGACCCGAACCGCAACAGCGTGCTGTACCTGGGCGCGCCCAGCGGCAAGGGGCTGTGGCGGTCGACGGACTCGGGCGTGACGTGGTCGCAGGTGACGAACTTCCCGAACGTCGGGAACTACGTGCAGGATCCGAGCGACACGTCCGGCTACGCCTCCGACAACCAGGGCATCGTCTGGGTCAGCTTCGACGAGTCGACGGGCACCTCGGGCAACGCCACGAAGACGCTCTACGTCGGGGTCGCCGACGCGGAGAACGCGGTGTACCGCTCGACGGACGCGGGCGCGACCTGGCAGCGGCTGGCCGGACAGCCGACGGGCCAGCTGGCGCACAAGGGCGTCCTGGACGCGAAGAACGGCTACCTGTATGTCGCCTACAGCGACAAGGGCGGCCCGTACGACGGCGGCAAGGGCCGGCTGTGGCGGTACGCGACCGGGACCGGGACCTGGACGAACATCAGCCCGGTGGCGGAGGCCGACACGTTCTACGGCTTCAGCGGGCTGACGGTGGACCGGCAGAAGCCGGGCACGGTGATGGCCACGGCGTACAGCGCCTGGTGGCCGGACACGCAGATCTTCCGTTCCACGGACAGCGGGGCGACCTGGACCAAGGCGTGGGACTACACGTCGTACCCCAACCGTGAGAACCGCTACACGATGGACGTCTCGTCCTCGCCGTGGCTGACATGGGGCGCGAACCCGGCGCCTCCCGAACAGACCCCGAAGCTGGGCTGGATGACGGAGTCGATGGAGATCGACCCGTTCGACTCCGCCCGCCTGATGTACGGGACGGGCGCGACGATCTACGGCACCGAGAACCTCACGAACTGGGACAGCGGCGGGAAGTTCACGGTCAAGCCGATGGTGCGGGGCCTGGAGGAGACGGCGGTCAACGACCTCGCCTCTCCCCCGTCCGGTGCCCCGCTGCTGAGCGCGCTCGGCGATGTCGGCGGCTTCCGTCACACGGACCTGACCAAGGTGCCGTCGATGATGTTCACCCAGCCGAACTTCACGACGACCACGAGCCTGGACTTCGCCGAGTCGAACCCGAACACGGTCGTCCGGGTCGGCAACCTCGACTCGGGCCCGCACATCGCGTTCTCGACGGACAACGGCGCCAACTGGTTCGCGGGCACCGACCCTTCGGGGGTGAGCGGCGGCGGCACGGTCGCGGCGGCGGCCGACGGCAGCCGGTTCGTGTGGAGTCCGCAGGGCGCCGGCGTGCACCACGCGACGGGCTTCGGCACGTCCTGGCAGGCCTCCGGCGGGATCCCGGCCGGGGCCGTCGTCGAGTCGGACCGGGTCGACCCGAAGACCTTCTACGGCTTCAAGTCGGGGAAGTTCTACGTCAGTACGGACGGCGGGGCGACGTTCAAGGAGTCCCCGGCCGGCGGACTGCCGAGCGGCGACAGCGTCCGCTTCAAGGCCCTGCCCGGCGGAAAGGGCGATGTGTGGCTGGCGGGCGGCGCGAGCGACGGGGCGTACGGCCTGTGGCACTCCACGGACGGCGGGGCGAGCTTCACCAAGCTCTCGAACGTCGAGCAGGCCGACACGATCGGCTTCGGCAAGGCGGCACCCGGCGCGACCTACCAGACCCTCTACACGAGCGCGAAGATCGGCGGCGTACGCGGCATCTTCCGCTCCACGGACAAGGGCGTGAGCTGGACGCGCGTCAACGACGACGCCCACCAGTGGGGCTGGACGGGCGCGGCCATCACCGGCGATCCGAGGGTCTACGGCCGTGTGTACGTCTCGACGAACGGCCGTGGCGTCATCTACGGCGACAGCTCCGACGGCGGCACCACGGACCCGGGGCCCGGCCCCGATCCGACCCCGACGGGCGCCTGCAAGGTGACGTACAAGGTCACCAACCAGTGGTCGGGCGGCTTCCAGGCGGACGTCCAGCTCACCAACACCGGGACCGGCCCATGGAACGGCTGGTCGCTGAGCTGGCCCTTCCCCGACGGGCAGAAGCTGACCCAGGCCTGGAACGCCGAGGCCGCGCAGTCGGGTTCCACGGTGACCGCGAAGAACGTCGGCTGGAACGCGAACGTGGCGGCCGGCTCGTCGGTGAGCTTCGGGTTCACGGGAAGCTGGTCGGGGACGAACGCGAAACCGACGGCGTTCAAGGTCGGGGACCAGAGCTGCACGGTCGCCTGACCGACTTGTCGGAGGGCGCGTACCGGAGACGGCACGCGCCCTCTCCCCGCCAGGGCCGATCACGAACTGATCACCTTAACCGCCCACCTCTCACATATTCTTCACACCTCCCGTTACGCTCACCCCCCACGAAATACCTCAGGGGGGTCCATGTCGTACACCCAGCCTCCGCCTCCGCCGCCTCTGCCGCCCGGCTTCGGGCCGCCGCCCTCCCCGCCGCCTCCCCGGCCGTCCTGGACCCGCAAGCGCGTCCTGATACCCGTCGCTGCCGTCATCCTCCTGATCGGCATGGGGATCGGATCCGCCGGGAACAGCGGCGGCAGCGAGAAGACCTCGGCTGAGCCGCGACCCACTGTCACCGTCACCGAGAAGGCGCAGGCGGACGGCGAGGCCGAACCGGCGCCCACGGTGACCGTCACCAAGACCGCCACGGCCAAAGCCAAGGTGAAGGCGAAGCCCGAGGTGGACACCGCGGACGACGCCGAGGCCGCCCCCGAGGGCAAGGCGGTGTTCAAGGTGTGGGGCTCGGCCCCGTCCGGGGTCGACATCACCTACGGCAACGACGGCACCAACCTCCAGGGCAAAGGCCTGCCCATGGAGAAGACCTTGAGCGTCAAGGACGACGCCCTCTACTACCAGGTGACCGCGCAGCTCATGGGCGGCGGCGACATCCAGTGCTCCGTCACCATCGACGGCGAGACCAAGTCCGGCCGGGCCCAGGGCGGCTACAACATCTGTTCCGCCCAGCTCAACAGCGACTTCAGCGGCGGCTTCAGTTAGACCGCGCCCCGCTGTCGGGACCGGTGGGTGCGTGCTCCCCCATGGCGCGCACCCACCGGAGTCTCACGGGGTGTAGACCGTCGGCCTCGGAGCCGTCGGCATGGCGTTGCCCAGGAAGTAACTCGGGTGCGGGGGCTGGTTGTACGCGGTGTTCTGCCAGGCCAGGGCCGTGCGGTACTGGGTGTCGTGGAGCAGGGTCGTGATCCTCGTGTTCGTCTCGTGCGGGGTCGAGTAGACGCGCAGGGCCGTGTTGTCGCTGGTGCGCCAGATGACCTCCTCACGCCAGTCGCCGAGGAGGTCGCCGGACAGAACGGGGGTGGACTTGGTGCCGTTGTTGGAGGAGACGCCGGAGCCGGTCAGGAGGCGGGTGTCGCCGGACGTGCCGTACTTGTCGATGCGGGTGCCGTCGAGGAGTTCACGGACCGGGTCGCCGTCCCACCAGGACAGGAAGTTGACGCTGGAGGGTTCCCGCCCGAGGGAGGCACCGGTCGCCGAGCGCAGGGTGGTGTCGGAGGCGGACCAGGACTCGGCTCCCGCGCTGCCCGCGTAGATGTCGCCGGAGACTCCCCGGCCGTTGTCGGCGCCGGAGGCGGTCTTCCAGAGGATCGCGCCCGTGCGGGCGTCGGCCATCCAGGAGCCGGGCTGGCTCGTGCTCTCGGAGACCTTGAAGTACTCCAGGCCCGCGCGGGAGGGATCGAGGTCACCGACGTGGCCGGCGTCGCCGTGGCCCAGCTTGGTGGTCCAGAGCCCGCCTCCGTTGTCGTCGACGGTCATCGCGCCGTAGACGATCTCGTCCTTGCCGTCCGCGTCGACGTCCGCGACGGACAGGCTGTGGTTGCCCTGGCCGTCGTAGCCCTTGCCGCTGTTGGTGGAGGAGTTGGTGTCGAAGGTCCAGCGGCGGGTGAAGGAGCCGTTCCGCCAGTCCCAGGCGGCGATCACCGTGCGGGTGTAGTAGCCGCGCGCCATGATCAGGGAGGGGCGTGAGCCGTCCAGGTACGCCGTGCCCGCGAGGAAGCGGTCGACGCGGTTGCCGTAGGAGTCGCCCCAGGAGGAGACGGTGCCACGGGCCGGGACGTAGTCGACGCTCTGCATCGCCTTGCCCGTCTGCCCGTTGAACATGGTCAGGAACTCGGGCCCGGCCAGCACATAGCCGCTGGAGTTGCGGTGGTCGGCCGAGGAACTGCCGATGACCGTGCCCGTGCCGTCCCGGGTGCCGTCGGCGGTCTTCATGGCGACCTCGGCCCTGCCGTCGCCGTCGTAGTCGTACACCTGGAACTGCGTGTAGTGCGCGCCGGAGCGGATGTTGCGGCCCAGGTCGATGCGCCACAGCCGGGTGCCGTCGAGCTTGATGCCGTCGACGACGGTGTTGCCCGTGTAGCCGGACTGGGAGTTGTCCTTGGCATTGGTGGGCTGCCACTTCAGGACGAGGTCCAGGGCGCCGTCGCCGTCGAGGTCGCCGAGGGAGGCGTCGTTGGCGTCGTAGGTGTACGCCACCCCGTCGGGGGTCGTGCCACCGGAGGGCGGGGAGATCGGGATGTCCTTGTAGCCGGTTCGGAACTGGACCGCGTGCACCGAGTCGCCCTGCTCCGTGCCGTTCACCACCGCGCGGACGGTGTAGTCGGCCTGGGCGGGGGCGCCGGAGTGGAAGTAGTTCGTGGAGCCGGTGACCGGCGTGGAGTTGACCTTCGTACCGGCCCGGTAGACGTTGAAGGAGACGTTGTCAGGGTCCGTGCCGAGCCAGCGCCAGCTCACCAGGTTGCCGCTGCCGGTGTGGACGCTGACCACGCCCCGGTCGAGCTTCTCGACCTGGCGGGCGGTGGCGGCCATGGGGGCCCCTCCCGCGCGAGTCAGTTCGAGCGTGGGGGAGCTGTCGCCGGTGGCGAAGGTGGTCAGGCCGGCGCCGGCGAGTGCCGCCGTGGCCACGGCCACCGGGAGGAGCACACGGCGTCTGCGGTGCGTGTGGGGGTGCTTCACGTGACGGACCTCCTGAGAGGACGGGCGGGTTCCGCCTCTCAGTCGCCGCCGGGTGCGCGGGAGTTGCCGTACCGCTCGGCCAGTTCGGCGACCGTGCGGGCGATGCGCGAGCGCAGTTCGTCCGGGGCCAGCACCTCGATGCCCGTGCCGAGGCGCAGGAATTCGGCGTGGGCGTGCTCGACGGACTCGATGGGGACCGTCGCGCGCGTCCAGCCGTCCTCGTCGGTATGTCCGTCGCGGCGGACCGCCTCCCCCGCCGGGCCGGTGAGCGTCGCCCCCGGGGCCAGCCGCACCACCGCCTCGCCGCGGTGCAGCAGGTCGTGGAAATCGCGCTGGTACGCCGCCCAGTAGGCGGCCAGATCGAAGTCGGCGGGGCGGGAGAACTCCTCGTCGCCGGTGGTGAGTTCGAGGATCTGGTCGACGCGGAAGGTCCGCGGTCCCGGCCCCGCGACGACGTACCAGCGGCCCGCCTTCAGCACCAGCCCGTACGGCTCCAGACGGCGCTCCACGTCGGTGGGCTCGCGCCAGCGGCGGTAGCGGACGTGCAGCACCCGTCCGCTCCAGACGGCGTCGGCGACGGCCGGGAGGTGCGGGGTGTCGTCGGCGTCGGTGTACCAGCCGGGGGCGTCCAGGTGGAAGCGGCCGCTGATCCGGTCGGCGTGGGTGCGCAGCTCCGCCGGCAGGGCGGCACGCACCTTGAGCTGGGCGGCGGCCAGGACCGAGCCGAGGCCGAGCTGGGCTGCCGCGGCGGGGGCGCCCGCGAGGAAGAGCGCCTCGGCCTCGCCGCTGGTGAGGCCGGTGAGACGAGTGCGGTAGCCGTCGAGGAGGCGGTAGCCGCCTGCGTGGCCCGCGTCGCCGTACAGCGGGATACCGGCGGCGCCCAGGGCCTCCACGTCCCGGTACACCGTCCGCACCGACACCTCCAGCTCCTCGGCGAGCTGGGCGGCGGTCATCCGGCCGCGGGTCTGGAGCAGCAGGAGGATGGAGACGAGTCGGCTGGACTTCACTGACACAGGATGGCAGTGAAGCGGCCTTAGCGTCCCGCCATGCCCTTCACGGAGAAACACCTGACCGTGCCGCCGCCGATCGAGGTGGCGGGACGGTGGGTCAAGCGCTACCACGTGACCGCCGACCCGGCGGGCATCGCACCCGAGGTCGAGGAGAGCGCCTACCGCTTCCTGCCCACACTGCTGCCGAAGCCGGACGGCACTCCCCCGGCGGCGTTCGTCGTCCTGCACCGGGGCGGTGACGACGGCGCCTATCTCAACGCCTACAGCTGGGTGTGGGACAACGTCCTGCACTTCGGGGGCGCGGCGGCGGGGCAGCCCGTCCTCGGCTGCCCGGACCACGACCCCACCCACTTCGTCGCGCCCGGCAAGCCGTGGATCGGCTGCGTCTGGGAGCTGCCGCCGATCCTGCACGAACGCGACGCCTGGGTGCGCCACATGCTCGCCCCCGACACCCCCGACCTCGACGCCTACCTGGCCGACTCCCTGCCTGAGGGAACCACTGGAGACCGCTCATGAGCAGCCCGCACGACTTCGACTTCTTCCACGGCGCCTGGCAGGTCCGGCACCGCAAGCTGACCGATTTCCTCGACCCGGGGAGCGCCTGGGAGGAGTTCACGGGCACCAGCGACTGCCGCCCGCTGTTCGACGGGACGGCCAACCTCGACGAGATCGACATGCCGCACCTGGGCTCCAAGGGCGCGACCCTGCGGCTGTTCGACCCGGCCACGAAGCTGTGGTCGCTGAGCTGGGCCTCCAGCCGCACCGGCACCCTGTTCCCGCCCGTCTTCGGTCGGTTCGAGGGCGACCGGGGTGAGTTCACCGGCAACGACACGCACGACGGCAAGGACGTGCTGGTGCGGTTCGTGTGGTCGGGGGTGCGGGACACCGCCGCCCGCTGGGAGCAGGCGTTCTCCCTGGACGGCGGCCGGACCTGGCTGACCAACTGGATCATGGACTTCAGCCGGCCGGAGGGTCCGCCGGCTTCCTGAAGGCCCGGAGCGTGAAGACCGGGTCGGGGCGCGGCCGGTCCTGGTCGGGCAGTTCCGCCAGCCGGGTGGCGAAGCCGTCGGCGAGCGGGTCGCCGGGCGGCAGTGTGACGAACCAGCCGCGTCTGAGGTCGGCCACCGTACGCCGGGGGCTGCGGCCCTGCCCGTGGCCCCGGAAGGAGGCCTGCCCGGCCGGGACCAGCCCGTGTCCGGCGGCGCCGGCCACGACGTCCGCCGCCGCGTCCCGGACCGGGCTCGGCGGACGGGAGGACAGGACGACATCGATGTCACTGCCCACGTTGTGGGAGGCGGCCTTGTCGACCGTCGTGATGTAGACCCCGCCGGGGCGCAGCACCCGGGCGCACTCGCCGACGATGGCCCGCACATCGGCGGTCCCGGCGGCCAGGTGCAGCAGCCACACGCTGCTGACGGCGTCGAACTCCCCGTCCCGGAAGGGCAGCCGCCTGCTGTCGCCGAGCAGGATCGCGCCGGGCAGCCGGGCGGCGGCCTGCCGGGCCATCGCGAGGGCGAGGTCGACGCCGGTCACCCGCATGCCCTCGCGGGCGGCGGCGAGCCGCCGGGTCACTATGCCGGTGCCGCAGCCGAGGTCGAGCAGGCTGCGCGTGTCCGGCGGTACGAGGCCCAGTACCGCTTCCGCGGCGGCGGCCGCCCTGGGCTCGCCGCCGCGCGAGGCGTCGTACCGCTCCGCTTCCTTGTCGTAGTCGAGCACCCGGTCAGTGTGCCCCGTGCCCGGGGGCCAGGTCCTCCACCCTGCGGGCGAGCTCGAAGTCCTTCTCGGTGACGGCGCCGCCCGCGCTGTGCGTGTGGACGGACAGCGCGACGGTGTTGTAGCCGAGGGTGAGGTCGGAGTGGTGGCCCAGCTCCTCCTGGACCTGGGCGATGTGCACGACCATCGCCGTCGCCGCGAAGTGCGAGCCGAGCCGGTAGGAGCGGGTGAGGCGGTCCGTGTCGAGCGACCAGCCCGGCAGCTCGGCCAGCCGGTCCTCGACCTCTTTCTGCGACAGCGGTTCGACGGGCATGGGCTGCGCTCCTTCCCTCGCGCCGGGGTCCTCGGTGTCCTCTCAGCCTGCCACAGCGGGGCGCCCGAGGCCCTGGTCGCAAGGGCGGTGCCTGTCCGGCACGGCCGGTTCTCGACTACGGTCCGGACATGACCACTCACCCGTCCACGGGCGGCCAGGGCGTGGGGCCGCTGCTGCGGGCCTGGCGGGAGCAGCGCCGGGTCAGCCAGCTGGAACTGGCCCTGCGCGCGGACTCCTCGGCCCGGCACATCAGCTTCGTCGAGACGGGCCGGTCCCGCCCGAGCGAGGAGATGGTGCTGCGGCTGGCGGAGCATCTGGACGTCCCCGTGCGGGAGCGCAACGCGCTGCTGCTGGCGGCCGGCTACGCCCCGCGCTACCCGGAGACGCCGCTGGACGACCCGGCGCTGGGCGCGCTGCGCGAGGGCATCGAGCGGCTGATCGGGGGCTACGAGCCGTATCCGGCGCTGGTGGTGGACGCGCTGTACGACGTGGTGGCGGCCAACCGGGGGATCATGACGCTGGTCGACGGCGTCTGCCCGTCCCTGCTGGAGCCGCCGCTGAACGCGATGCGGCTCGCCCTGCACCCGCGGGGGCTGGCGCCCCGCATCCGCAATCTGCGGGCCTGGCGCGGTCACCTGCTGGAGCAGATGGAGCGGCAGATCGCGCTGCACCGCTCCGAGCCGCTGCGGGAGCTGTACGAGGAGGTGGCGGCGTATCCGGTGCCCGAGGAGGATCCGGGGGCCGGGTCCCAGGAGCCCTCGGAGCCGGTGCCGTACTTCGCGCTGCCGCTGCGGATCGAGCACGAGGGGCGGACGCTGTCGTTCATCTCCTCCATCTCCACGTTCAACACCCCGATGGACGTGACCGTCGCCGAGCTGGCCATCGAGACGCTCCTGCCGGCCGACCCGGCGACGGCCAAGTACCTTCAGTCGCTGCTGTCCTGACGGGCCTTCAGTGCCGTGTGCTGGAGGACGGCGAACCCGGCCACGGTCAGCGCCTGGAGCACCGTCCACACGGCGCCCGCCGTGCTCGGAGTGAGCCACAGCGCCAGGGCCACCAGGCTCACGACCGTCCAGGCGAGGTTGGCCTCGACGACGGCCCGCACGCCGAGCGCGGGCGGCTGCCGACGGGAGGCCAGCAGGCCGACACCCGCCCCGTACGCGGCGAGGAACGCGCCCAGTGCGAGCAGCAGCGTGGCGTCGACGCCGAGGAAGCGCCCGAGGGGGCCGGGGAGCGCGAGGTAGGCGAGGGCGTTGGCGCCGGTCACCGCGGCGTCCAGGGCCAGGAAGCGGCGCAGCATCGACTGCGGCTCGGAGGTCCGGGCGAGTGCGGCGAGCTGGATCGCGGACATGGGGCATCACCCTCCGTCGGGTCATGGTGCGGCTGGGAGCCGGGTCCCGGGCCGGAGTGCGCCGGCCCGGGACCCGGTACGTCCACGATCCCGTCCTGGCCGGGCCCGGTCGATTACCCGCGGGGTAATGCCCCGGCGACACGTCCTTCTCTCGTGATCTCCTCGCCGTCGGCCCTGGGAGACTGCCGTCGGTACGTGGCAGACTGATCGCGGGCTTGGGCGCGTTGGGGAGGCGTGGCGTGAGTGAACGACGGGCCGCACCCACGGTGGGCCAGGTGGTGCTGGGCAAGCGACTCCAGGAACTGCGCGAGGCGGCGGGCATCGGCCGTGACGAGGCCGCCCGGGTGCTGCGCGTCGCCCCCGCGACCGTCCGGCGGATGGAGACCGCCGATGTCGCGCTGAAGATCCCCTACGTGCAGATCCTGCTGACCGCGTACGGCGTGCCCGAGGACGAGGTGGCCGCGTTCGTCGACCTCGCCGAGGAGGCGAACCGGCCGGGCTGGTGGCAGCGGTTCCACGACGTGCTGCCGGAGTGGTTCAGCCTGTACGTGAGCCTGGAGGGCGCCGCCCGGATCATCCGCTCCTACGAGCCGCACTTCGTGCCGGGGCTGCTGCAGACCGAGGGGTACGCGCGGGCGGTACTGGAGGCCGGCACCATCGCGAACGCGGGGCCGGAGGCGGTGGAGCGGCATGTGTCGCTGCGCATGGAGCGGCAGCGCCTGCTGGAGCGCGACAACCCGCCGCATCTGTGGGTGATCATGGACGAGACGGTGCTGTGCCGCCCGGTGAGCGTCGACGGCCGGGTGATGCGCGACCAGTTCGACAAGCTTCTGGAGTACGCCGCCCGTGACCGGGTCACGCTGCAGATCGCCGAGTTCAAGGACGGCCCGCATCCGGGGACGTACGCCCCGTTCTCGCTGTTCCGCTTCGCCGAGCCCGAACTGCCCGACATGGTCTTCACCGAGTATCTGACGGGCGCGCTGTACCTGGACTCCCGCAAGGAGGTCTCCGCGCATCTGGAGGTCCTGGACCACATGACGGCCCGCGCGGGCTCGGCCCAGCGCACGGAGGCGCTCCTGCGGGAGTACGGCGAGCGGTTCTGACCCGTACGGGCCCCGTCGGCGGGTGCCCTCCCCGGCCCGCCCCTAGCGTCGGCATCACGCGGCACGCAAGGGAGCGCACGCGAAGGAGGTCCGATGCCCGGATTCGAGCTGCTGTACCAGGCTGCCGCGCTGTGCCTGATGTACCCCGACGACGGCTTCCGCGCCCGGCTGTCGCTGCTGCGCGAAGCCGCCCCCCAGCTGAGGGAGTTCGCCGACCACGCGGCCGTCACCCCGCCCCGGGAGCTGGCCGCGCACTACGTCGAGGTCTTCGAGGCCGGGCAGGACCACAGCCTGTACCTGAGCGTCTGGCGCGAGGCGGCCCCGCCGCCCTCCGAGGAGGTCTACCGCGCGCATGGCCTGGAGACCACCGGCGAGGAACCGCCCGACTTCCTGCCCGCGGTCCTGGAGTTCGCGGCCCGCACGGGCAGCACCGAACTGCTCACGGAGCACCGCGACGGCCTGGATCAGCTCCGGTCCAGCCTCACCGACTTCGGCACGCCCTACGCGACGGTGCTGGACGCGGTGTGCGCGACACTGCCGCCGGCGCACACCGGCCGCTAGCCAGGACCGGCGATGGCGGTCCGGTCTACGCGGCGCCGCCCTTCTCGTCCCGCTGGTCCTTCTCCTCGTCCACGATCTCCGCGTCGACCACGCCCTCTTCTTCCTGTGCGGTGCCGGGAGATCCCTCGGTGGGGGCCTGCTGGGCCTGGGCGTACATCGCCTGGCCCATCTTCTGGCTGACGGAGGCGAGTTTCTCGACGGCGGTGCGGAGGGTGGCGGTGTCCGCCTGCTGTTCCAGGTGTCCCTTCACCTCGGTGACGGCCGACTCGACCTCGGTCTTGGTGTCGGCCGGGATCCTGTCGCCGTTCTCGCGGAGGAAGTTCTCCGTCTGGTAGACGAGTTGCTCGGCCTGGTTGCGGGTCTCGGCGGCCTCGCGGCGGTCCCGGTCCTCCTCGGCGTACTGCTCGGCCTCGCGCATCATGCGGTCGATGTCTTCCTTGCCCAGGGCCGAGCCGCCGGTGACGGTCATCTTCTGTTCGCGGCCGGTCGCCATGTCCTTGGCGGAGACGTGCATGATGCCGTTGGCGTCGATGTCGAAGGCCACCTCGATCTGCGGGACACCGCGTGGTGCCGGCGGCAGGCCCGTCAGGTCGAAGACGCCGAGCTTCTTGTTGTAGGCGGCGATCTCGCGTTCGCCCTGGTAGACCTGGATGCCGACCGAGGGCTGGTTGTCGGCCGCCGTCGTGAAGATCTCCGAACGCCGGGTCGGGATGGTGGTGTTGCGCTCGATGAGCTTCGTCATGATGCCGCCCTTGGTCTCGATGCCCAGGGACAGCGGGGTGACGTCGAGCAGCAGGACGTCCTTGACGTCGCCGCGCATGACGCCCGCCTGGAGCGCGGCGCCGAGCGCCACGACCTCGTCGGGGTTGACGCCCTTGTGCGGCTCCTTGCCGGTGAGTTCCTTGACGAGGTGGGTCACCGCGGGCATCCGGGTGGAGCCGCCGACGAGGATCACGTGGTCGACCGCGGAGAGCTTCACCCCGGCGTCGTCGACCGCCTGGTGGAAGGGCGCCTTGCAGCGGTCCAGCAGATCGGAGGTGAGCTCCTGGAACTGGGCCCGGGTCAGCTTCTCGTCGAGATGCAGCGGCCCTTCGGCGGAGGCCGTGATGTAGGGCAGGTTGATCGTCGTCTCGGTGGAGCTGGACAGCTCGATCTTGGCCTTCTCGGCGCCCTCGCGCAGCCGCTGCACCGCCATCTTGTCGTTTCCGAGGTCGACGCCGTACTGGCCCTTGAAGCGCTTGACCAGGTACTCGACGATCCGCTGGTCCCAGTCGTCGCCGCCGAGGTGGGTGTCGCCGTTGGTGGCCTTCACCTCGATGACGCCCTCGCCCATCTCCAGCAGCGACACGTCGAAGGTGCCGCCGCCGAGGTCGAAGACGAGGACCGTCTGGTCGTTCTCCTTGTCCAGGCCGTAGGCGAGGGCCGCGGCCGTCGGCTCGTTGATGATCCGCAGGACCTTCAGGCCCGCGACCTCCCCGGCCTCCTTGGTCGCCTGGCGCTGATGGTCGTCGAAGTAGGCCGGGACGGTGATCACCGCGTCGGTGACGTCCTCGCCGAGGTAGGCCTCCGCGTCCCGCTTCAGTTTCTGCAGCACCCGGGCGGACAGCTCCTGCGCCCGGTAGCGGGTGCCGTCCACGTCGCCCTGGTCCGGGAAGCGCCAGCTCGCGTCGCCCATGTAGCGCTTGACCGAGCGGGCCGTGCGCTCCACGTTCGTCACGGCCTGCCGTTTGGCGACCTCCCCCACCAGCACCTCGCCGTTCTTGGCGAACGCCACGACCGAGGGTGTGGTTCTGGCCCCCTCCGCGTTGGCGATGACCGTGGGCTCACCGCCCTCCAGCACGGCCACCACCGAGTTCGTGGTCCCGAGGTCGATCCCGACCGCTCGTCCCATCGCTGTCCCCTTCCGTCAGGGCACCGGCCACCCACTCCCCACTCTCCAGCACAAAACTTGAGCGCGCTGTTGTCAATGCCGCGAAGGAGTGATCGGCCCGCGCAGGGCCACGGCGCGCCGGGGCCGGTCCGTGACCAGCACGTCCACGCGCGGGTGGGCGAGGAACGCCCGCATCAGGGTGTCGTCGTTGACCGTCCACACCATGGTGAACAGGCCGCGCCGGGTCGCCTCGCGCAGCACGGTGGTCCTGGCCAGCCGCTGGTGCACGGCGACTCCGTGGGCCCCGCAGGCGCGGATCCGGCGGGCGGGGAACAGTTCGCTCAGCCGGGTCCCGGGCAGCCGGGACAGGGCGAGGTCCTTGCGGTCGCGTCCCAGAGACAGCGCGGTGCGCACCCCGGGGAAGGCCCGGGTCACGGCGGCGAGGGAACGGTCCTCCAGTGTCGTCACGACGAGTCCGTCCACGCCGAGCAGGGCCACCGCCCGGTCGACCACCTCCTGCTCGTAGCCCACCTCCTTGAGGTCCAGGTGGGCCACCAGCCGTCCGGCGATCAGCGCCATGACCTCGTCCACCACCGGCACGTCGTAGCCGGCCCGCTCGCTCAGCTCGGCGTGCGTGAGCCGGGACAGCGGCGGCCCGGTGGGCCCGACCCGGGGGTCGTGGTAGACGACGAGGACACCGTCGGCCGTGCGGCGGATGTCGAACTCGACGTACTCCGCGCCGGACTCCAGCGCGTCCTTGTACGCCTCCCAGGTGGCGGCGTCGGCGCGCTCGGAGCCGCCCCGGTGGGCGGAGACCGCGGGGCGTGGCGTCATGGTCGGGGGCTCCCGGAGGGCGGGCGTGGCGGCGGCAGGGGTACGGCGTCGTCGGACGTGGGCAGCAGTGAGCCGGAGCGGGTGCTGATCCGTCTGAGCAGGACGTATCCGATCACGACGAGGACGACGAAGGGGAGCCAGGCCAGCGCGTAGGCCGTGCCGTAGGAGCGCAGGTCGAGGATGGAGCGGTGCTCGTCGACGTTCGTGCCGTTCACGCCGAAGAAGGCGAGCAGCAGGGTCGGCGGCAGGGCGATCAGGGTGGCGGCGGCGACCAGGCCGGACACGGTGCGGTCGCGGCGCTCGTCGCGCTCGGCGAGTTCGGCGTCCAGGGCGGCGGAGCGGGCGCTGATCACCGAGGTCAGCCGCTCGACCATGCGGGCCGAGTTCTCCAGGCTGTCGCGGATGCCGAGCGCGTCACGCTGCGAGGACTGGAAGGCCTCCATGACCATCTCGGGGATCAGCAGGCTGTCGACGTAGGCCTCGACGCCGAAGGCGAGGTCCAGCTGGAGTTCGTTGACGCCGGCGGAGAGGCGGGAGATCAGGGAGCGGATCTCGGTGGGCGAGTCGGTCAGGGCCTGCTCGTTGGCCTTCATCATGGCGAAGGCGGCGAGCCGGGTGCGCTGCAGCACGGCCAAGGCGGAGACCATGCCGACGGCGACGAGCATCAGGCCGTTCTCGACGTGCGGGGCCCAGCCGGCCTGGACGGAGACGCCCCGGCCGAGGGCGGACAGGGTGAGGCCGTGGTTCCTGAGATGCGGCGCGAGGCTCGCGTCGTAGGGCGTGGCGGGGTTCCAGGGCATCCGCCCGCGGTAGACGATCTCGTTCAGCAGGATCGCCTTGCGGGCCTCGTCGACGCTGAGCAGTTCGCGGTGTAACCGGCCGCCGGGGAAGACGAGTTGGTGCACGTTCTGGCCGAGGGCGAGCGGGCGGCCGAGCTGCTCGGTCAGCGTCTGGAACAGCGGGCGGTCGTCGAGTTCGATGCGCTCCCGGTCGAAGCAGGTCGTGGCCAGCCAGGCGGCGAGGTCGCCGGCCGTGGTCTCACCCGCGAAGGCGCAGTCCACGACCAGGGTGGCGTCGCCGCGCGGGGTGGCGACGACGAGGATCCGCAAGGAGGCGAGGCCCAGGCCGTGGTCGCCGTGCGGCAGCCGCAGCCGGCGGGGCGCGATCCGTTCGTCGAGGACCGGCACGGGGAGCACGTCCTGGCTGGTCATCAGGTGGGAGGCGAAGCGGCCGTAGTCGTAGCGGTCGACGAGGGCGCCGAGGCCTGTGTCCCGGGGGCGGAGCCGTCCGGAGAGGCTGAACAGGAGCAGGACGCGGGTCCGGTCGCGGGTGGCGGAGTCGAGCACCGTGGCGTTCGGGGACGTTCCCGGCAGCATCGCGTTCCTTCCGGCCGGCCGGTTCGAGAGCGTCTGGTTCCTACCCCGGCCGCAGGTGGCGAACCGACGTCGCGCGGGCCGCCCCTGGTGGGCGACCCGCGCGACGGGGGTGTGTCGGGTCAGGCGAGCTTGGCGGTCAGCGTGATGGGCGTGGCCTTCAGCGCCTGGCTGACCGGGCAGCCGGTCTTGGCCTCCTCGGCGGCGGCGAGGAAGGCCGCCTCCTCGATGCCGGGGACGGTGCCCTCGACGGTGAGGTGGATGCCGGTGATGCCCTCGCCGGGCTGGAAGGAGACGTCGGCGGAGGTGACGAGCTTGGTGGGCGGCGTCCCGGCCTTGTTCAGGATGTTGGAGAAGGCCATGGAGTAGCAGCTGGAGTGGGCGGCGGCGATCAGCTCCTCGGGGCTGGTCTTCCCGTTCGCCTCCTGGGCGCGCGACGCCCACGTGACCGGCTGCTCGCCGATCGCACCGGAGGTGTCGAAGGTGACGACGCCATTGCCCTCGAGCAGGCTGCCTTCCCAGACGGTGTGTGCGGAGCGCGTGGTAGCCACGGTTCTTCCTTTCGCGTACGGACTCGCGGTGGGCCCGTCTCCGGGTCCCCTGCCCCCATCCGATCACACCCGTGGCGCCGCGTCCGCGCACGCGCCGAATTCAGGCCGCGCGTTCCTCGCTGCTCTCCAGCGGCACCTGAGGGCCGTTCGACTCGCGCAGCCAGCGGCGCAGGACGCGGTGGACGTGCTCGGCGCCGACGAGTTCCGCCCCGTCCGCCACCGGTGCGGACAGGACGAGCGGGGACAGCAGGAAGGGTTTGCCCTGGGCGCCGCCGAGGCCGCCGTGGGAGCCGATCTGCTCCTCGAAGGCGAGGACTTCGCCGTCGGCCGGGTCGTGGAAGGAGTTGACCATGATGTCGGCGGTGTGCGGGAAGGAGTGCGTACGGCGCACCGCGTCGGCCGCGCCCGGCCCGAACGCGGCGAGCGGACCCGGGTCGTCGTCGAGGCCGGCCAGCGGGATCTCGGCGCCGTTCGCCCCGAGGACGACTCCGCCGTGCTCGTCGCTGCGGACCAGCAGGAAGCCGATGCCGGGGTGGTTGGCGAGGGTCGGCAGCAGCGCGGGGTGGCGGGCGTCGATCTCCTCTTTGCTCATCCGGTGTGTGACGTCCGGGAAGGAGACCAGGCCGAGGTTGCCGGAGGCCAGCACGATCGGCTCCGGGCGGCGCGCGGGGCGGTGCCGCTCGCCGCCCTCCTCGACCGGGATGCGCAGGGCGGCCCGCACGGCGGCGCGGGCCTCCGCCCCGCTGCGGGTGCGCTCCGCGCTGCGCGACACGGGCAGTCCGCACCCCGCCCGCACCAGATCGCCGAGGGTGAGGCCGTAGCGGGAGCGGAAGGTCTCGCCGGGGCTCTGGCCGTGGTCGGACAGCACCACGATGCGGTACGGGCGCGGGGCGTGCTCGGCGACGCTCTCGATCAGGGCGAGCGACCGGTCGAGCTTCTCCAGGACCTTCTGCGCGTCGCGGCTCGCCGGGCCGGAGTGGTGGGCGACCTCGTCGTAGGCCACCAGATCGGCGTAGACGGCGGCGCGGCCGACGAGCATGTCGCCCGTCACCGAGGCGACGACGACGTCCCGCTCGACGACCGTCGCGAAGGCCCTGACGAACGGGTAGAGGCCCGCGCGGGAGACCCTCGGGCGCTGCTTGCGCAGCCGGGCCCGGGTGGACTGGCCGATCTCCCGGCCGACGTCGGCGACGAAGGACAGGGCGGTGCGCACGGCGTTGGCCGGATCCGAGAAGTAGGCGAAGTAGCCCGCCCGGGAGCGGTTCTCGCGGCTGCGGCGGCGGGTGGCGATGGACAGCACGAGGGCCTGCTGCTCGGCGCCGCCGCTGAACAGGTTGCCGCGGCTGGCGCCGTCGACGGTGAGCAGACCGCCGTGTCCCGCGTACTCGACGGCGCGGCGCTGGAGCTCGGCGGCGCTGGTCGGGCGGTTGCAGACGACGACCTCGCGGGTGTCCTTCTCGTACCAGCGGAAGGCGGGGACGTCGTGGTTGCTGCCGTGCAGGATGCCGAGCTGGCTGGCGCCGGTCTGGCTGGACCAGTCGGTGCGCCAAGGGGTGAGGCGGTGGGTGGAGCGGCCGCCGTCACCGAAGTCGAGCCAGCGGGCGACGGTGGGCATCAGGCCCTTGCCTACCGCGTCCAGCAGGACGTCGTGGCCGACGCCGTCGAGCTGGAGGAACACCGTGCCGGGGCTGGACGGGCTGGGCGGCCCGGACCGGCGGCGGCGGTCGGAGAGGCGGTACAGCCTGCGGCGGTAGGCGTCGTCGTCGCGCACGGCCAGGGCGGCACCGGTGGCGGACGCCACCGCGGACATCACGGCGGCGACCACGACGGCCGTCTCCGGGGCGGCGGCGCCGCGCTCGGCGGGGTTGAGACGCAGGGCGAGCAGCAGCAGCGCGCCGTTCAGGAAGAACACCAGCAGCCCGAGCACGAGCGCCGGTACGAGGAGCAGGAGCCGGACGAGCAGCGGCCAGACCACGGCCGACAGCAGACCGAAGGCGCCGGCGCCGAAGGCCGCCGTGACGGCGATGTCGGTGGCGCTGTCGCCGCCCTCCGAGCGGAGCCGGAAGTCCGGCAGGATACCCGCGAGCAGGAGCAGGGTGACGGTGGAGACCGCCCACACGGCGACGCTCCGCCCGATCTGACTGGCGACCCGCCGCCATCGCACGCCCCGCACGCCCAGCCACCTCACGTCCCGGCCCGCCGCCGCGGGCTCTTCCCCACCCTGTCACAACGCCCGGGGAACGCCTTTTGTCCCTCGAACCGCCCCCTGAAACCCCCGGCGGGCCGAGGTCACGCCGTTCGCGGCGGCCGGGTCACCGTCCGTCGTAGCCCGCCGTCGGCATCGACAGCCGGCGGTGCACGCACGCCTTCATCGCCGCGTCGTACGCCGGCTCCGCGTGGCCCACCATCTCGACGCGTACGCCGCGCCTCGCGCACTCCGCGGTGAACTCCTCGACGGAGGCGAGCGCGCTCTCCAGGACCCGGCGGCTGGGCGCCACGAACAGGTCGAGACCGGGCCGGACGCCGTCCCACAGGGCGCCGTGGTCGGGACGCAGCCCACGGACCAGTAACTCCCGGCTGACCACATAGCCCCGCTCGGCGGCCCAGCGGGCGCACATCGCGTGCTGGCTGCGGGAGTCGACCAGGAACGGATCGTCGTCCAGCTCCTCCAGCGGCGTCAGACTCGCGATCGCCGTGACCCGTACCGGCACCATGGCGTCCCCCCTCACCTCCGGTTCAGCCGCCGACCCTACTCCTGCCCGTAGGCTTCGGGGAGTCGCGCGAAGGAGGCAAAGAAGTGCCGGTGGAGATCACGTGGTGGGGTCATGCCACGTGCACGGTGGAGGACTCGAACGTGCGCGTGCTCACCGATCCTCTGTTCGCACGCCGGCTCGCACACCTGCGGCGCCGGCGCGGAGACCTGCCGCCCCCCGGCGCCCGTGAAGCGGACGTGGCACTGGTCTCGCATCTGCACGCCGACCATCTGCATGTGCCCTCGCTGATGCGGCTCGCGCCGGGCACGCGCCTGCTCGTGCCCCGGGGCGCGCGCCGGGCGGTGCCCGGACTGCGCCGGCTCACGCACCTGCGGGTGAGCGAGGTGGCTCCCGGGGACGAGACCCCGGTCGGTGACGTCGTCGTACGGGCCGTGCCCGCGCGGCACGACGGGCGGCGGCTGCCGCTCGGACCGCACCGCGCCCCCGCGCTCGGCTATGTCATAGCCGGCGAGGCCCGGACCTACTTCGCCGGGGACACCGGGCTGTTCGACACGATGGCCGAGGAGGTCGGACCGGTCGAGGTGGCGCTGCTGCCGGTCGGCGGCTGGGGACCGTACCTGGGCGAGGGGCATCTGGACGCGGGACGGGCGGCGGAGGCCCTGGCCCGGCTGGCGCCGTGCAATGCGGTGCCGGTGCACTACGGCACGTACTGGCCGATCGGGATGGACGCCGTGCGCCCCCATGAATTCCACGCGCCGGGGGACGAATTCGTACGGCTGGCGGCCGGCCGCGCACCCGAGGTGGCGGTGCACCGGCTCGGGCACGGGGAGAGCGTGCGCCTGAAGGGCACGCGGTGACCTGGACCGCGCCCGTGGCGCAGGCGGGTCTGCCCCTGCTGGCGGCGTCGGCCGTCACCCCGGCGGCCATCGTGCCGACCTCCACACAGCAGGCGGTCGGCTATCCGACGCTCTTCCTGCTGGTGCTCGCCGGGGCGCTGGTGCCGGTGATTCCGACGGGGGCGCTGGTGAGTTCGGCGGCCGTGGTCGCCTTTCACCAGACGTCGCCCCTGTCGCTGGCGATGGTGTTCCTGACGGCGTCGGTGGCGGCGTTCCTCGGGGACGCGACGCTGTACTGGCTGGGGCGGCGGGGGCTGAGGTCGAAGAACGGCTCACGCTGGCTGGAGGCGATCCGGTCGCGGGCGCCGGAGGACCGGCTGGCTCAGGCGCAGGAGAAACTCGCCGCGCACGGGGTCGCGGTGCTGGTGCTGTCCCGGCTGGTGCCGGCGGGGCGGATTCCGGTGATGCTGGCCTGTCTGCTGGCGGAGTGGCCGTTGCGGCGGTTCTCGCGGGGGAATCTGCCGGCGTGTCTGGCGTGGGCCCTGACGTATCAGTTGATCGGGATTCTCGGGGGGTCGCTGTTCGATGAGCCGTGGCAGGGGGTGGTGGCGGCGATCGGGCTGACCTTGGTGATCAGTGCGGTGCCGAGTTTGTTGCGGCGGGTGCGGTAGCGCCATTGAGGCGCGGTTGTCGTCGGGGTGCGGGTTGTTGGTGGTTGCTCGCGCAGTTCCCCGCGCCCCTGAAGTCGATTCCCTACAGGACGCTTGAAGCGCCGATCGGCATGTCCCAGAGGTTGTCGCGTGCCAGGCCTGCCTTGTCCCAGGCCGCTTGTACGCGCTGGAGGGGCTCCAGGACCGGTTCCGCCGAGAGGACGAAGGTCGCCCAGTGCATGGGGGCCATCCTGGTCGCGCCCAGGTCCTGGGTGGCGCGGACCGCTTCCTCCGGGTTGCAGTGGACGTCGCTGAGCCACCAGCGCGGGTCGTAGGCGCCGATGGGGAGGAGGGCGAGGTCGATGCCGGGGTAGCGGCGGCCGATGCGGGAGAACCAGTGGCCGTAGCCGGTGTCGCCGGCGAAGTAGACGCGCTGTCCGTCCCGGTCGGTGAGCACCCAGCCGCCCCACAGGCTGTGGCAGGTGTCGGTGAGGGTGCGCTTGGACCAGTGGTGGGAGGGGACGAAGTCGAAGCGGACGCCGTCCAGTTCGGCCGCCTCCCACCAGTCGAGTTCCGTGACGCGGGTGAAGCGGCGGCGGTGGAACCAGCGGGCGAGCCCGGCCGGGGCGAACACGGGGGTGTCGCGCGGGAGGCGGCGCAGGGTGGGGGCGTCCAGATGGTCGTAGTGGTTGTGGCTGATGACGACGGCGTCGACGCGCGGCAGTTCCTCCCACGGGACGCCCACGGGCGTGATGCGGGCGGGGGTGCCGAGGATCCGGCGGGACCAGACCGGGTCGGTGAGGACCGTGAGTCCGCCGACGCGCAGCACCCAACTGGCGTGTCCCGCCCAGGTGACGGCGATGGTGCGGGCGTCGACGCGGGGCAGCGGGCCGGGGGCGTAGGGCAGCCGGGGGATGTCGGCGAGGCCTTGGGGGCTCGGTCTCACGGAGCCTTCGCGGGCGAAGCGGGCGATGGCCTTGAGGCCGGGAAGCGGGGCGGTCAGCCGGTCGTGGAAGGTGCGCGGCCACACCCTCCGCTCGGCCAGCGGGCGGGGTTCGGCCAGGGGCGGGAACGGGGGTGCGAGCGGGGACGGGAGCGCCGGGTCGTCGGCTTCCGGGGTGGGGGTCGTCACGGTGGTCGACTCGGACTGCTGCGTCATCGAGGAGGCTCCCATCGCTGAGCTTCGTCGCGGAGTTCGTCGAAGACCGACCCCAGTCGGGTCAACGCGCCTCGCACATGCGGCAGTTCCAACGGCGCGGGCGAGGTGAGGCATTCCGCGCGCTGCGGGTCGGAGGCGGGCAGCAGTGCGCCGGTCGACAGCCGCACGCGCGGGGCTTCGAGGTCGTCGCCGAAGCGGTGGCCGCCCGGCGCGGGCATGCCGAGGCGGGCGGAGAGGAAGTCCTCCAGTTCCTGGGCGTCGCCCACGCCGTGCGCGGTCAGCGCGGGGCGCAGCGGGGTGAGGTCCACGTACAGGTGCCGGCCGGCGTGCGGGGGCCGGGCGAGGGCGCCCGCCGTGACGACGGCCGAGTGCGCGGCGGCGGCCAGGCGCGCGTGCAGGCGCACGGTGGCGGCCACGCGCGCCGTGACGGGTTCCGGTTCGGCCAGGGCGTATCCGGCCGCCGCGGCGACCGGGGCGGCGACCCGGGCGTCGAGCGCGGTGAGGACGTCGAGCACGCGCGCGTGGAGGCCGTCGCCGTCCTCGCCGGCCGGGAAGCGGGCCACGGCGGCGGGCCAGCCGGGCGGGAGGAGGGAACCGGCCAGGTCGGTGACGACGGTGACCCGGTCGGGCAGCATCTCGGCGGGGCTGAGCAGCACCGTGTCGTGCGGGTCGTGCAGGGTGTCGCGCCAGGTCTCGTCGCTGACCAGGTGCAGGCCCTCCCCCTGGGCGGCCTCGAGGGTCTCGTGCAGCAGCTCGGGAGGGGAGACGGTCGCGGTGGGGTCGTCGGCGACGGACAGCACCAGCAGGCGCGGGTCGCCGCCCTCGGCACGGACCCGGCGCACGGTCTCCAGCAGGGCGTACGGATCGGGGACGCCACCGCTCTCCGGCGGGGTCGGCACATGGAAGGCGGGCCGCCCCAGCAGACGTGCGTACGGCGCCCACCAGGCCGCGCAGGGCCTCGGCACCAGGACGTCACCGCCGAGTGCGGCGGTCAGCGCGAGCAGCAGGGAGGGCGCTCCGGGGCCGGCGGCCGCGCGGTCGGGGGCGCAGTGCAGTCCGCGCCGGTCCCAGTAGCCGCAGGCGGCCTCCCGCAGGGCGGGGCCGCCGCCGACCGGTTCGTGGTCACCGCGGGACGCCGCGGCGGCGAGCACCGCGGACAGCTCCGGCAGGACCGGCAGCCCGTCCTCGGGGAGCGGCGGCCCGAACCGGACGGGTCCGTGGCCTTGCGGGTCCGTCCGCCGCATCCGTACCTCCGCAGTGCCTGGTGCCGCCGTGTTCCGGTGATCCGTACGGTGCGGCTCGTGCCCTCGGCCACTGAGTACCCAGGGTGCCGCCGCCCCATGGGCGCCCCGCCGGGTTGTGACGGTCACGGCATGAGCGGGCCGGGACCGGTCAGATCAGGTCAGGTCAGCGGTAGGGGTCGCTCTCCCGGGTGCGCAGCCGGTGCACGGCGGCACCGAACGCGCCGGCGATCAGCAGCCCGCCCGCGACCAGGGCCGGCACGGAGTCGGTGAAGGCGCCGCCGTCACCGGCCCGGACCCCGCGCTGGATCACGGCTCCGCCGCACTCGGTGTCGTGGGGGTGGTGCGATTCGTGGCGGGGTTCGGGGCACGGCTTGTGGGTGGGCCGGTGCGTGGGCTCGTGGGTGGGCTTGTGGGTCGGCTTGTGGTGGCCACCGCCGCCGTGGGTCACCGTGAACGTCGCGCTCCACTCCTTGCCCTCACCACCCGGAGCGGCCGGGCAGGTGCCGTCGACGGTCCACGCCGAGTCCTCGCCGAGGGCGTCGGGATCGCCCTCGAAGTTCTCGGCGGACGCGATGCGGGCGGTGCCCCGGTAGGCGGGCCCGGACATCTTGTCGTCGTTGCCGGTGACCCTGCGCAGCGGGACTGTGCCGTCGTCGAAGGCCTGCGAGGTGGCGTCGATGGTGTCGGGCGGCGGACCACCGGTCGGATCACAGCTCACCGAGACGGTGAGCGTCCCCCCGGGCTCGACGGTGGCGGGAGCGACCTCGGCGGCGGGTTCGGCGAGGACGACGGGTGCGAATCCCATGAGCGCGGACCCGGCGAGTACGGCGACGGAGAGAGCGTGCACGGTGCGGCGCATGGAGGGGACTCCTTCGGGCGACGGCAGAATGTCCCTCTGCCATCACAGCCCGCCCACCGGACCGCCGCGCGCGTCCGGACCCCATTAGCGGGACGGCGCCCGCCAACCGAGTGAAGCGGGACGTCCCCCGTCAGGGGCGGCGCTACACCGCGTCCCGCATGACCTGCTCCCGCACCCGCCCGCAGCACCGGCTGATCAGCCTGGACACATGCATCTGCGAGATGCCCAGCTCCTCGGCGATCCGGCTCTGCGTCATGTCGGAGAAGAACCGCATGTACAGAATCGCCCGCTCCCGCTCCGGCAGCGCGGCCAGCCCGTCCTTCACCGCCTCGCGGTCCACGACCGTGTCCAGCGCGGGATCCGGCGACCCGAGCGCGTCGCTCAGGGAGTATCCGTCCTCGCTGCCGGGCAGCTCCGCGTCGAGGGACAGGGCCGTGAAGCTCTCCAGCGCCTCCAGGCCGGTCTTGACGTCCTCCTCGCTCAGCTTCGCGTGCTCGGCGATCTCGGCGACGGTGGGCCGGCGGCCGGAGATGGTCTGGGACAGGTCCTGGGAGGCGAACCGGACGCGGTTGCGCAGATCCTGGACCCGGCGGGGTACGTGCAGGGTCCACATGTGGTCGCGGAAGTGCCGCTTGATCTCGCCGGTGACGGTGGGCACGGCATAACTCTCGAAGGCGTTGCCGAGTTCGGGGTCGTACCGGTCCACGGCCTTGACCAGGCCGAGGGCCGCGACCTGGCGCAGATCGTCCAAGCTTTCGCCGCGGCTGCGGAAGCGCCCGGCGATGCGGTCCGCCATGGGCAGCCAGGCCTCGACGATCTCGTCGCGGAGCGCGTCGCGTTCGGGGCCGGCGGGGAGGGCGGCGAGCCTGCGGAAGGCCGCGCCGGTGTCGGGGGCGTCGTCGTGGGGGTGCTGCTTCGTGCGCGTCTGAGTCGGCATGATGCGTCGCAATTCCCTTGCAGATGCTCTGGGTCGGACGGTCACCGTGGGAGCGCATCCGCTGCGGGACAGGGGCGCCGGTGGCGACGCTTCACGCCGCTCCCACGGGCGTGCCTCCTGTCCGAAGCACTGAAGGGCGCCTGCCCCCGGCCCTCACACGCAAACCCGGAGAGGTGTCGGCACCCAGGTCGCCGACCATGTCCCGTGCAGGCCGGGCGAGTTGGGGGCGAGCAGGTCTTCGGCCACCCGGGCGGCTCTCACCTCGGGGTGTGCCCGCGGACCGTGTCGCGGAAGGCGATCGGGGTCTGTCCGGTGCGCTGGTGGAAGTACTTGCTGAAGTGGGTGGCGCTGGAGAAGCCGAGGCGGTCGGCGATCCGAGCGGCTGTCTGATCGCTGTGGGCCAGGAGGCGCTTGGCTTCGAGGACGACACGGCGGTCGATGAACTCCTTGGCACCGAGTCCGGCGGAGGCAAGGGTGGCGCGGGAGAGGGTACGGGCCGAGTAGCCGAGCGCGTCGGCGTAGTCCTGGACCCGGCGGGTGCGGGCGAAGTCCTTCTCCACCGCGTCGCGGAAGCGCGGGTAGGTGGCGTCGGGTTCGGGGGCGGGGCTGCCGACGGGTGCGGTGAGGTGGGCCAGTCGCAGGACGAGGACGGCCAGCAAGTGGCGCAGGGCCGCGGTGTGGATCTCCAGGGGCAGGTGTCCGAGTGCGTGGAACTCCGCGGCGAGATGGTCGACGGCCAGGCGCAGGGCCCGGGCGTCGTCGGGCAGGGGCCGGCGCAGGATCGGCGCGTGCGGGTCCTCCGTGCGGGCGCCGGCACTGGTGGCGGGGTCGAGGAAGTCCTGGCGGAACAGAACCAGGGTGCCCTCCGCGTGGGAGAGGTCGCCCCACTGCTGCACCTGGCCGGGGCGAACCCACAGCCATGAGCCGGGTTCGAGGGCGTAGGCGGTGAAGTCGACCGTGTGCCGCAGGGTTCCGCCGGTGAGGGCGATCAGGTGATGGAAGTCCGGGCGCTGGGGGACCGTGAGCCGCTCGCCCGGTACGCGGTGGCGCAGGTCGGCGAGGGACAGGACTTCGACGCCGGCGGGGGTGCCGGCGGGTGCCGCGAAGGAGACCGCCGGGATCCCTCGGACCGCAACATGTCGGTTTTTGACCATCACCAGTCGCCAGCGTATCCGATTCAGGCTGTTCAGCACCCATAGCTTGGGGATGTCAGCCCCTCCCGACATCGATCGATGTCGGAAAGCAGTAAGCGAGGGAGTGTGATCCGGCACCCGACCCCACGGAGGCATCATGAGCGACCCGGAGCAGAACAAGGCCACGGCCACGGCCTTCTACGACCTGATGTTCAACCGGTGCCGCCCCACCGAGGCCGTCGACCGGTTCGTCGGGGACACCTACATCCAGCACAATCCGCACGTCGGCGACGGCAAGCAGGCGTTCATCGACTACTTCGAGCGTATGGCCGCCGAGTACCCGGGCAAGCGGGTGGAGGTCAAGCGCGCCTTCGCCGAGGGCGACCACGTGATCCTGCACTGCCACCAGACGTGGCCCGACGAGGAGTACGCCGGCATCGACATCTTCCGTTTCGACGCGACCGGCAGGATCGTCGAGCACTGGGACGTCCTCCAGCTCGTCCCACCGACCTCCAGGAACGGCAACACCATGTTCTGATTCTGAGGACGCCTGTGCTCACAGCCCGGCGGCCGGGCTCTTTTCCACCGCCCCACGCGCGGAAGCGGGCGGTACGGGTACGCCGGCCGGTTCACGCCGGTCGGCGTCCTCCTGCGGCAGCAGCAGTTCCTCGTACCGGCCCAGGACGAGCACCACTCCGAGCATGAGCGGCGGTATGAGCACAGCGAGCATCGCCATGGCGGTCCTTCCCCGGGAGGGGTGGGGGATGTGATCCGGGTCTCCCTCAGGCCGTGGCGCAAACCCGGGGCGGGTGTGGCGATCCGGTGTGCCCAGCCCGTGTCGGCTCCCGGTGTTCGGGTACGCGGTGCGGACCCCCGAAGGTCTGGAGGGAAACATGCAGCGAGGCAGCGACCGGCTGAGCGTCCACCGGGACGACGAGATGAAGCACGAACTGCAGGGTCTGCTCAGGTCCGGGCACCCCACCCGCAGCGCGGAGTGGCACGACCCGGAGCCGGCCGCCGAGGACGACCCCGAGGTCGCGTACGGGCCGGTGACACCGAGCCGTGCGCCGACGTCCTTGGAGTCGGTACGGCTGGACCTGGCCCGGATCCTGGGCCGCAAGGCGTTCCCCGCGAGCTCGCGTGAGCTGGCCCGCGACCTGCGCGGCCACCAGGCGCCCGACACCCTCGTCGAGGCTCTGGAACGGCTGCCGCGGCAGGAGCGCTACGGCAATGTCCAGGAGCTGGCCCAGGCCCTGATCCGCGCCCGCGAGACCGGGCCGGAGGAATACGCGTAGTGACCGCGCCAGGGGTACCGCGGCGCACCGCCCGGTGCGCCGCGGTACCCCTGCCGACCTGGGAACGGAGAGGGGCACCCAGTGATGGCCGAGCTGGTGAAGGACGTGATGACTCCGGGTGTGGTCGCCGTGCGCCCGGACGCCTCGCTCGTCGAGGCGGCACAGCTGATGCGCACGCAGAACATCGGCGACGTGGTGGTCGCCGAGGGGCAGGACGTGGTGGGAGTGCTCACCGACCGTGACATCGCGGTGCGGGCCGTCGCCGACGGCGCCGATCCGATGACGGTGAGCGCACAGGCGGTGTGCACCGCGGATCCGGTGACGGTGTCGCCGGACGACTCGGTGGCGACCGCGGCCGCGCTGATGCGCGAGCACGCGGTGCGCCGGCTGCCGGTGGTGGAGAACGGGCTGCCGGTCGGCATGGTGAGCCTCGGCGACCTGGCCGAGGCCGAGGACCCCGCGTCGGCGCTCGCCGACATCAGCCGCGCCGAGCCGGACGCCCGGGGTGGTGCGTGAGCACGCTCCCGGGTCCCGAGGACAAGAGGAACCCTTCCGGGAAAGGACGTTGAGCATCATGCGTATCGCGTTTCTGGTCGCGCCCGAGGGCGTCGAGCAGGTCGAGCTGACCGAGCCGTGGCAGGCGGCGAAGGACGCCGGTCACGAGCCCGTGCTGGTGTCGACGCGGCAGGGGAAGATCCAGGCGTTCGACCACCTCGACAAGGCGGACACCTTTCCCGTGGACGAGGTCGTGGGCGAGAGCGCGCCCGACTCGTTCGGCGCTCTGGTGCTGCCCGGCGGTGTGGCCAACCCGGACTTTCTGCGGATGGACGACAAGGCCGTCGCCTTCGTCCGGGACTTCTTCGAGCAGGGCCGCCCCGTGGCCGCGATCTGTCACGCGCCCTGGACGCTGATCGAGGCGGACGTCGTACGCGGCCGGGAGCTGACCTCCTGGCCGAGCCTGCGGACGGACATCCGCAACGCGGGCGGCACCTGGGTGGACAAGCAGGTCAAGGTCTGCGACCACGGCGCGGGCAAGCTGGTCACCAGCCGTAGGCCGGACGACCTCAAGGCGTTCTGCGAGACCTTCCTCGACGTGTTCGCCGAAGAGGCAGGCTGAACGCGGCCGTCGCGGGTCCCGCGAGGGGCTC
The DNA here is from genome assembly GCF_024442335.1 of Streptomyces sp. CRCS-T-1. NCBI lineage: Bacteria > Bacillati > Actinomycetota > Actinomycetes > Kitasatosporales > Streptomycetaceae > Streptomyces > Streptomyces sp. CRCS-T-1. The sequence continues at coordinate 1,207,207 of NZ_CP101651.1, forward strand.
AGGTGCCGGGGGCCGTGGGAGTCGCCGACTCCCCGCTCCCCCGCTCCCGGGCCCCTTCGCGTGTGCGGCCCGCGGCCACCGGGCGGCTCGGGTTGCGGCGCAGGTACTCGCCCTCGAGCTGCGCCATGCGCTCGTTGTGGGCACGCAGCGCGTCGTTCGACCCGTACAGCAGCGTGTCGTGGCGCGTGCGGTGGATGGTCTCCAGCTCTTTCATGAGCTGCTGGTCGTCCAGCCGGTCAGGGTCCACTCCGGTCATGGTGTCGCCCCGCTCATCGTGTTCGTGTCCGCGGTACGGGTACCCGCCCGGTGCACTTGAGCAGTACACCCGATCGGCACCCGGGAGGGAGCCATGGATCTCGCCTTTCTGCACCCACTCTACGAACACTCGGGCCCGTGGGCCTCTGTGTACGTCGACACCTCCCGCCACACGGAGGACACGCCTCACGAGCGGCGGCTGACGGCCCAGGCGATGGCCAGGCAGCTCGCGGCGCAGGGCGCGGACGAGGCGACCCGCGAGGCCGTGCGGAACGCGATCGAGGATCTGGGGCACTCGTCCGAACCGCACGGCAGGGCCCTCTTCGCCCGCGCCGGCGGGCTTGTCCTCGACCTGCCGCTGGCCCGCCCGCCGCAGGCCGGTGACTGGGCCGAATGGGCCCCGCTGCCGCGCGTCACACCACTGCTGGAGCTGGCCGGCGAGGACCCGGTGTGCGTCGTGGCCTACGTCGACCGCAAGGGCGCGGACTTCGAGCTGCGCAGCGCGCTGAGCCGCCCCTCCTCGGACTGGTCCGAGCGGCATTTCCAGCTGCGGGTGGAGAACACCTGGGAGCACAACGCCGCGGAGATCGCCGACGCGCTCGCCGTGTGCCAGGAGGAGACGCGGGCCGACCTGCTGATTCTCGTCGGCGACGACCGGGAGCGGCGGTCCGTGCACGACCGGCTGCCCAAGCGGCTGCACGGATTGGTCGTCGAGGCGCCGCACGGCAGCGGCAGCCGGCTCCTCGACGAGGACGTGGAGAAGGCCCGCGCCGAGCATGTGGCGTGGCAGGCCGAGGCGGAGCTGGAGCGGTTCCGGTCCGGCCGGAGCCCGGACGACGAGGGCCGGGCCCGGGCCGTGGAGGGCGTGCCGGCGCTGATCGAGGCGGCGCGTGAGCACCGGATCGACGAGCTGCTGATCAGGCCGAACGGGCCGGACGCGCACCGTGAGGTGTGGATCGGCGAGGACGCGGACCAGGTGGCTGTGCGGCGTACGGATCTGAAGATCCTCGGGGAGCAGCATTCGTGGCCGGCGCGGGCGGATGACGCGTTGATCCGGTCGGCCGTCGCCACGGATGCGCCCGCGCTGGCGGTTGCGGAGGAGGAGGTTCCTGTGGGGGGACTCGGGGCGTTGCTTCGCTGGAAGTGAGCCGGCCGGTGCGGTGCGCCTCATCGCCGTAGGTGTGCTTGCCGCAGCGCGAGTGCGGGTGCGTCGTGGCTGGTCGCGCAGTTCCCCGCGCCCCTGGGGGCTGCGCCCCCTAGCGGGCGCGTTCCACTCTGCGTTCGTCCCAGACCGGGTCCGGGGTTTCCCGGACGCGGCCGTCGCTGCCGAAGACCAGGTAGCGGTCGAAGGAGCGGGCGAACCAGCGGTCGTGGGTGACGGCGAGGACCGTGCCCTCGAAGGCCTCCAGGCCCTCCTGGAGGGCCTCGGCGGACTCCAGGTCGAGGTTGTCGGTCGGCTCGTCGAGGAGCAGTGCCGTCACGCCCTGTAGCTCCAGCAGGAGGATCTGGAAGCGGGCCTGCTGACCGCCGGACAGTCGGTCGAAGGTCTGCTCGGCCTGGTTGGTCAGCTCGTAGCGGCGCAGCCGGGACATCGCGGCGCCGCGGTCCTGCGCGTGCTCCTTCCACAGGATGTCGAGGAGCGTGCGGCCCTCCAGCTCCGGGTGCGCGTGGGTCTGCGCGAAGTGGCCGGGCACGACCCGGGCGCCCAGCTTCCACCGGCCCGTGTGCGCCACGTCGCCGCCGGCGAGCAGCCGCAGGAAGTGGGACTTTCCGGAGCCGTTGGAGCCGAGGACGGCGACGCGTTCGCCGTAGAAGACCTCCAGGTCGAAGGGCTTCATCAGGTTGGTGAGCTCCAGCTGCTCGCAGGTGACGGCCCGGACGCCGGTGCGGCCGCCCTTCAGGCGCATCCTGATGTCCTGCTCGCGCGGCGGCTCCGGGGGCGGGCCGGCCTCCTCGAACTTGCGGAGCCTGGTCATGGCGGCGCGGTAGCGAGAGGCCATGTCCGTGCTGTTCTCGGCTGCTTGACGGAGCGTCAGCACCAGCTTCTTGAGCTGGGCGTGCTTCTCGTCCCAGCGCCTGCGCAGCTCCTCGAAGCGGGCGAAGCGGGCCCGGCGGGCGTCGTGGAAGGTGGTGAATCCGCCGCCGTGCACCCAGGCGTCGGCGCCGGCGGGGCCGGGTTCCAGGGAGATGATGCGCTGGGCCGAGCGGGCGAGGAGTTCCCGGTCGTGGGAGACCAGCAGGACGGTCTTGCGGGTCTCGGCGAGCCGCTCCTCCAGCCAGCGTTTGCCGGGTACGTCGAGGTAGTTGTCGGGCTCGTCGAGCAGCAGCACCCCGTCGTTGCCGCGCAGCAGGGCCTCCAGCACGAGCCGCTTCTGCTCGCCGCCGGAGAGGGTGCGCACCTGCCGCCACTGGGCCCTGTCGTACGGGATGCCCAGGGCCGCGGTGGTGCACATGTCCCACAGCGTCTCGGCCTCGTAGCCGCGTGCCTCGGCCCAGTCGGCGAGGGCTTGGGCGTACTTGAGCTGGGCGGCCTCGTCGTCGACGGTCATGATGGCGTGCTCGGCGGCGTCGACGGCCCGGGCCGCCTCGCGGATGCGGGGCGTCGCGACGGACACGAGCAGGTCGCGTACGGTCGTCTCGTCGCGTACGGATCCGACGAACTGGCGCATCACGCCGAGGCCGCCGCTGACGGTGACGGAACCGCCGTGCGGCTTCAGCTCACCGGCGAGCATGCGCAGCAGGGTCGTCTTCCCGGCGCCGTTGGGCCCGACGAGGGCCACGACGGCCCCCTCCCCCACCCGGAACGACACATCACCCAGCAGCGCCCTTCCGTCGGGCAGGTAGTACTCCAGGTGCGCGGCTTCGAGATGACCCATGTGCAGGGATTCTGCGGCTCCGGCTTCCGATGGGCAAACCCATTTGGCGCCGAGCACGGCCGGGCGACGGTGTGCCCACCCCCCTCCGGGTACCCGCACCCCATGACAACCCCCGACCTGGACCTCACCACGACGAAGCCCGGGCACCACCCCCTGCGCGACGGCGTCCTCACCCTGGACCGCCGTCTCTTCGAGGCCGCGGCCCACCGGCACTGGCCCGGGGCCGGACCCGTCCTGCCCCGCCTCGGCCGCAGCGCGAACCACGGCGTCCTGTGGTGCGTGGCCGCCGCCGCCCTCGCGGCGAGCCGCACGCCCCGGGCCCGCCGCGCGGCGACCCGGGGCCTGGCCTCGCTGGGCCTCGCCTCCCTCGCCGTCAACACCCTCGGCAAGCGCTCGGTGCGCCGCTCCCGCCCGGCGCTGGACCCGGTCCCGCTGATCAGGCGGCTGGGGCGGCAGCCGATCACCACGTCGTTCCCCTCCGGGCACGCCGCTTCGGCCGCCGCCTTCGCCACCGGTGTCGCCCTGGAGTCCCCGGCTTGGGGCGCGGTCGTCGCGCCGGTGGCCGCCTCGGTCGCCCTCTCCCGTGTCTACACGGGCGCCCACTTCCCGAGCGACGTCCTGGCCGGAGCGGCCCTGGGCGCGGGGGCCGCGTTCGCCGTGCGGGGCCTGGTGCCGACGCGGTCACAGGCCATCCCGCCGGCCCGCCCCCGGGCCGAGGTCCCGGCGCTGCTGGAGGGCGAGGGGCTCGTGCTCGTGGCGAACACCGCCGCGGGAACCGCCGAGCGGGCCCGCGCCCTGCGCGACGAACTCCCCCGGGCCGAGGTCGTCGAGTGCGCGCCGCAGGACGTGGCCGCCGCGTTGGAGGAGGCGGCCGGGCGGGCCCGGGTCCTCGGCGTGTGCGGCGGCGACGGCACCGTGAACACCGCCGCCCGCGTCGCCCTGAAGCACCGGCTGCCCCTCGCCGTGCTGCCCGGCGGCACCCTCAACCACTTCGCCTACGACCTGGGCGTGGAGGACGCGCGCGATCTGGCCCGAGCGCTGCGCCAGGGCGATGCCGTACGCGTGGACGTCGGCCGGTTCTCCTGCGGCGAGAGGCACGGCGTCTTCCTCAACACCTGCAGTGTCGGTGTCTATCCGGAGCTGGTGCGCGAGCGGGAGCGCTGGTCGCACCGGATCGGCGGCTGGCCGGCCGGTCTCCTCGCGGCCCGGCGCGTGCTGCGGGCCGACCGGCATCCGCTGGAGGCCGAGTTCCGGGGCCGTACGCGTCCGCTGTGGCTGCTGTTCGCCGGGAACGGCACCTATCACCGTGTGGGGCTCGCGCCCGGGCGCCGACTGGATCTCGCGGACGGGCAGCTCGATGTGCGGGTAGTGCACGGGGGGCGTCGGCCCGCCGCGCGCCTGCTGGCCGCCGCCCTCGCGGGACCGCTGACCCGTTCGCCCGCCCATGCCGCCGTCCAGGTGGGACGGCTGCGCCTGGACCACGTGGCACCCGGCACGCTGCTCGCCTACGACGGCGAGGTCATCGACGTCGAGGGTCGCGTGACCCTGGAGAAGCTGCCCGAGGCGCTGACCGTGTACCGGCCCGTCACCGGCTACTGACTGACACTCCGTCAGTCCAGATACCGGGATGCGGGGTCTCATTATTCGGCCCTGGTGCGTACGGTGATCCCATGCCGACCGGAAGAACGGAAGGGGTGGGATCCGCCATGCCCGAACCTCGGGAGACCGCCGTCTACACGCACGGGCACCATGAGTCGGTGCTCCGCTCGCACACCTGGCGGACCGCCGCCAACTCGGCCGCCTATCTGCTGCCCTCGCTCAAGCCGCACATGAGGATCCTGGACATCGGCTGCGGCCCGGGCACCATCACCGCCGACCTCGCGGAGCTGGTGCCCGGCGGGCACGTCACCGGCGTCGACCGGGTACCGGAGATCCTGGAGCAGGCGCGCGCCACGGCGGCCGGGCGGGGACTGGCCGACATCGACTTCGCCGTCGCCGACGTCCACGCCCTGGACTACCCGGACGACACCTTCTGCGTGGTCCACGCCCACCAGGTCCTCCAGCACGTCGGGGACCCCGTGCAAGCCCTGCGGGAGATGAAACGGGTCGTCAGGCCCGGTGGCATCATCGCCGCGCGGGACGCGGACTACGCGGCGATGACCTGGTATCCGCAGTCCGCGGGGCTCGACGACTGGCTGGACCTCTACCGCCGGGTCGCCCGGGCCAACGGCGGCGAACCGGACGCCGGTCGCCGCCTGAGGGCCTGGGCACTGAAGGCCGGGCTCACGGACGTCACGGCGACCTCCGGGACATGGACGTTCGCCACGCCTTCGGAGCGGGCCTGGTGGAGCGGAATGTGGGCCGACCGCACCCTTGCCTCGACCTACGCCGACCGGGCCCGGCTGGGCGGGCACGCCGGTGACGAGGAATTGCGGGCCGCCGCCGCGGCGTGGCGCGCGTGGGGCGAGCAGGAGGACGGCTGGTTCAGCGTGCTGCACGGAGAAATTCTGTGCCGAAAGGACGCCTGAGACGGAATTCCGGCTGAATCAGCCCGCTGAATCAGCCGGCTGATTCAGCCCCCGTCCCGGGGCAGCAAGGGCCCGAGCGGGCCGAGGTCCAGATTCAGGTCCTCGGGCCCCAGTCCGTAGCGGTCGCGCAGTTCCGCCATCCGTTCCTCGAGCAGCATCAGCGTGAGCCCGATCCGCTCCTCCTGCTCCTCGGTCAGATCCCCCACGTCGAACCTGCGCACCGCCTGGCGTTCCATGAGCTGGCGCAGCAGTTCCACCACCGTCAGCACCAGCTTGACCAGGTCACGCTCGACGGTGTCGGGCTCCAGGTCCATCCGGTTGCGCTGCGGACGGGGGTTGGGCCGGGGGGTGGGACGGGGGCTGTCGGCTGACGTCACTGCAACTCCTCGAACGGCGAGGACACCTGGGCGTTCACCGAGCTGATGAGCGCGTTGAGGTCGATGCGGACCAGGTCGACGTCGGCGATGCGCAGCGTGATGTCCCCCGTGATCACGACGCCGCCGGCGAGCAGCCGGTCGAGCAGGTCCACGAGGGCGACCTCACGGCGTTCCACTACGGTCACGGCTTCTCTCCGTCGTTCATGTGGCCTCCCCGGCGAACGAATACGCCGCCCAGGGGCCGGTGAGTTCGATGCGCATTCCGGGCGCATCGCCCTTCGTGCGGTCCACCAGTTCCACGAATTCCTCGGAATGGGCGCGCGGCACCAGATATGCCGCATTCAATACGTTCTGCCCGGTCGCTTTGGAAAGCGCGGGGTTCTGCGGGGGATGCAGCCGGGAATCCTCCGCGAACGCGGAGAGGTTTTCGTGCAGTCGGGTCGAGAAATGCTCGGCCTTCTGCCACATCTCCTCGTGCGACCTGGTCTGCATGCGCCGCTGCCGCAGATAGTCCCGGCCCGACGTGGCCTTCTGCGCGGGCCGGGCGCTCTCCCGCTGTTCGGACTCGGCGTACACCTTCACACCCCACTCGACCCGGCCCTCCAGCCGGTCGAGGGTGCGCTGGAAGTCCTCCTCACGGGCCTCCATCATCATCCGTACGCCGCTGTCGTCCCGGAAGACGGTGCCGAGCCGCAGCGGCAGCGGGGTCGTGACGGTGGTGAGCGCGTCGATCACGCCCTGGTGGGCCCGGGCGGTCTCGGTGAGCCAGTCCAGGTCCTCCAGATGGCGGTGGAGCGGTTCCTCGGCGAAGTCCCGCTCCGGCACATGGCTGACCACCGCGACGAGACCGTGGTGGGTCAGCGCCCGGGGCGGATCACCCGCCACCCCCGACAGCTGGGACTGCAGCGGCGTACCGAAGGGGCGGCAGACGGCGTAGACGTACCGCAGTCCGGTCACGGGGCCTCCTTCTTCTCCGCGCGGCCGGGCTCCAGCTCCTCCAGCCGGGCCAGCCTCTCGCGCAACTCGGCGTTCTCACGGGTCAGTTCATCACGGCGGGCCCGGGAGCTGAGGTTCGGGTCGCTCTCCCACCAGTCGATGCCCATCTCCTTGGCCTTGTCGACGGAGGCGACGATGAGGCGGAGCTTGATCGTGAGGAGTTCGATGTCGAGCAGGTTGATGCGGATGTCGCCCGCGATGACGATGCCCTTGTCCAGCACCCGTTCCAGGATGTCAGCGAGGTTGGCGCTGCTCCCCTGGCCTCCATAGGGTTCGGGCATCCTGCTGGGCGTCGTCATCGACGGCTCCCGCCCTCGGCGTACTCTTCCTCGTCCTCGTACTCCTCCTCGGGCTCCTCGTCGTACTCGGCCTCAGGCTCATCCTCGCCCTCGGCTTCCCCGTCGCCCTCGGCTTCCTCGTCGTACTCGGCCTCGGCGTCCTCCTCGTACTCGCCCTCGGGTTCTTCCTCTTCCTCTTCTTCCTCGTACTCGCCCTCGGGCTCCTCGTCCTCCGGCTCCTCGCCCTCGGGGCTCTCCTCCTCGGACTCCTCCTCGGCGAGCGCGTCCTCGTGGCTGACGACGACCTCGCCGTCGCGGATCTCGCCGCGCCAGCCGTCCTCCGCCTCGCCCTTGATCGTGATGAAGCGGACGTAGTTCTTCAGGTCGAGCCGGGCACGGCGGCCCTGGGCGCGCCAGATGTTGCCGGTCTTCTCGAAGAAACCGGAGGGGTAGTACTCGATGACCAGCAGGACGCGGGTGAGGCTGTCGGTGAGCCGGTGGAAGGAGACGACGCCTTTCGTGGTGCCCTTGGCGCCCTCGGAGGTCCAGGCGATCCGGTCGTCGGGGACCTGCTCGGTCGTGGTCGCTTTCCAGCTGCGGTTGGACCACCAGACCTTCAACTGCCAGTCGGAGGTGGTGTCGTCGGCCTTGTTCGCGGCCTTCACACCCTTCGCGAAGGTGCTGAAGTCCTGGTACTGGGTCCACTGGTCGTACGCCGTGCGCAGCGGTACGCCGACATCGATGTGCTCGATGATGACGGTGGGCTTGTTGCCGGAACGGCCCTTCCCCTTGCCCTTGCCGCTGAGGCCCTTGAAGGCACCGGTGACCTTGTCCTTGAGGCGTGAGCCGCCCGTCTCCAGGGCTGCGCGCAGCGGACTCTTGCCCTCGGCGAGTTTCTTGCCGCCGTCGAGGGCGAGCTTCGCGAAGCCGGGGCTGTTGCCCTCCGCGATGTCGTTCAGCTTGCCGGTGGTCTCGCCGAGCTTGCGGCCCACGCCCGTCAGCATGCGCGTGGCCTGAGCGGCGAGGTACTCCTGCAGTTCGGCCTTCAGCCGGTCGGCGGCCTCGCTGTGGGCCAGGTCGGTGAGCGGGTTCTTCGTCGCGCCGTTCGCGGCGGACTTCGCCGATCCCAGGGTGTCGCTCATCCCTCACCGCCTCCCTTCGGCAGTCGGCCCCGGGCGCTGCCGCCCCGGTTCCCGGAGGTCGCCTTCTTCGCGGCCGTGGTCTTCTTCGCCGCGACCTTCCGGCCCGCCGTCTTCTTCGCGGGTGCCTTCTTGGCCGGGGCCTTCTTCGCGGGCGCCTTCTTGGCCGTCTTCTTCGGAGGTGCCTTCTTGGCGGGGGCCTTCTTCGCCGGGGCCTTCTTCGCCGCCGGCTCCGGCTCCTCGTCCTCCTCCGCGGAGTCCTCGGGCTCCTCGGGCTCCTCGTCCTCGGCGTCCTCGTACTCGGCGTCCTCGTCCAGCCCGCCGGGCACCACGCCCGTCAGCTGGTCGCGCACCTGGGCGGTCCGGCCGTGCAGCCGGTCGGCGAGGGCGTCGATCTGCCGCTCGACCATGGCACCCGAGGCGGCCTTGCCGACACCGCGCAGATCCTCGCGCAGCTGGTCGCCTATCTCCTTGAACTGCGGGTTGTTCTTCAGCTGCTGCTGGAGCAGCTCCGCGACCATGCGCGGGCTCAGGTTCAGCTTCTTCCCGGCCACCAGTCCGCCGACGGCGATCGCCATCTTCAGCTTTTTGGTACGTCCCAGGAGGTATCCGGCCCCCACCGCGAGGCCCAGTGCCGTTCGGTTCATTGTGCCGTCCCTTGTTGGCCTGTTCCCGCGCTCCCGCGCGAGGCGGTCTCCAACCGGTCGAGGAGTTCGTCCTCGAGACGGTCGAACTCCTCCTCCGTGATCTCTCCGGCCTCCAGCCGCTCCTCGAGGCGGGCCAGTTCGGCCTGAATCGTGGCGGGGTCGTAGTAGATCCGCTCGGCCTCCTGCACCACCTGTCTGATGGCCCAGGCGCTGCCGCGCACCGGTGCGAGCGGCAGCAGCAGCACCTCCGAGATCAAGCCCATGTCGTCACCCCGCTCCGGTCTCCGTGCCGCTCACCGTGGTGCCCGCCGGCTCGGCCGGGCCGGGCTCGACGAAGCTGTACGGCGGCAGCGGGCCGTTGACCCGCACCTCCAGGTGCGGCATGTCCTTGCGCGCCTGCTCGACCGCGGCCAGGAAGTGCTCGGCCGACTCCCGGTCCACCAGGTACGACACGTTGGTCAGCCAGCCGGTGGACTCGGGGCCCACGCTCACGTCCGCGGCGGCGGAGTCCAGCGCGCCCCTGAGTGCGGCGGCGTCGTCGGCCTCCCTGCCCTTGACCGCGGCCGCGACCAGCTCGCCGAGCCGGATCTTGTCGTCGTAACTGCCGCCGCCGGACTGCCGGTTGGCCTCGGCGAGACCGCGGATGTCGGGGTCCTGGGCCATCACCTGGTGCAGGACGGCCTCTTCGACGTGGTTGGCCTTGAGGTTGTACTCGACCCGGCCTTCCAGGGCCCGCAGGCGTTCCTTGTAGTGCTCGGCACGCTCGGCGAGCACTCCGGTGATCGAGTTCTCGTCCGGGGCGACGCTGCCGAACCGCATGGGCAGCACACAGCCGGCCGCACCCGCCTCGCTGAGCACGTTCTGGTGGGCGAGCAGGTCCCTGCGCTTGGGTCGCAGCCCCTCGGGGGCGTCACTGACGATGGCCGCCAGGTCACCCTCGCGCAGGATGCGCACCTGGCGGGGCGGGTCGCCCACACCGCCCATGCCCTCGGGCAGCGCCGGGTGCGAGTCGGCCGCGATGCCGTAGACGTAGGTGCTCACTCCTGCTCCTCCTTCCGGCGGGACGACGTGCTCTTACGGGCGCGGGGGCGGGACTCGCCCTGGCGCTCGGAGCCGTCCTCGCGCGCCTGCTTGAAGGCGTCGGAGATGGTCTCGGCGGCACCCGACAGCGCCCCCTTGGACTTGCCGCGCGCTCCGGACTCGGTCATCTCACCGACCAGGTCGGGCAGGCCCGGGTCCTTGCGCGGACCGGCCTCCAGGTCGAGCCGGTTGCACGCCTCGGCGAAGCGCAGATAGGTGTCGACGCTGGCGACGACGACGCGGACGTCGATCTTGAGGATCTCGATGCCGACCAGGGAGACTCGCACGAATGCATCAATGACGAGCCCCCTGTCCAGAACAAGTTCAAGCACGTCATAGAGGCCGCTGCTGCCGCCTCCGCCGCCGGACTGTTGTGCCGGTACGACTGTCATGCCGGGTGTTCCTCCTCGTGTGTGGGTGCGGGTCCGGTCGGGCGGCCTAGCGGCCGCCGGGCCTGCGCGCGTCGGATCGACCGCGTTCGTAGCGGCGGACGCGCCGGTAACCCGTGAGCTGCCCGTCGGCGTCGAGCTCCACCTGGTAGCTCGCCATCAGGCTCATCGTGTCGGGCACGCGCTCGAGTTCGAGGACCTCGACCTCCAGCGCCCAGCCCTCGTCCGTCTGCTCGAAGGACGACACGGACTCGGCTTCCATACCGGTGAGTTCGGCGAGCTGGCCGCGCGCCTGACGCAGCACGTCCATCGGGCTCGGCCGCTTCCGGGCCGTCTGCTTGTCGTTCGATTTGCTCGAATTCTGAGAGTCCTGGGATTTCTGTGAACCCTGTGACTCTTGCGTGTTTCTTGTGTTCGACATGGCCACCTCCCCCTCCGTGTGGCCGCAAGAGTGTTCGCCAAACCTCCGGGGTCTCATGCATCTGCCACCCGCCCGGCGAGGCGGGTGGGGCTCAGCCGCGCAGAGCGTTCAGCCGCCGCCGGGCCGGTCCGAGCGCCCGGCCGCGGCTGAGCAGCCCTGACCAGGGATTGGTGCGGGCCTGCTCGACGGCGTCGGCGATGGTCCAGCCGCGGGCGTGCAGCTCCGGGTCGTCCAGCTGGTCCCAGGTGATGGGGGTCGCGACGGGCGCGCCCGGCCGGGGCCGGACCGTGAAGGGGGCGACGGCGGTCTGGGCGTAGGCGTTGCGCTGCACGTCGAGGTAGAGCCGCCCGCCGCGGTCCTTCTTGCGGGCGGCGGTGGTGAGCCGGTCGGGGTGGGCGCCCGCGAGGGTCTCGGCGACGTCGTGGGCGAAGGCGCGCACCTCGTCGAAGTCGTGCCGGCCGTTCAGCGGCACGATCGCGTGCAGTCCGCGCGAGCCGGTGGTCATCAGCGCCGAGGGCAGCTCCAGCTCGTCCAGGAGCTCCCCGAGCAGCCGGGCGGCCTCGCGCACGGCCTCGAAGTCGTCGCCCGCGGGGTCGAGGTCGAAGACCAGCCGGTCGGGGTGGTCGGCGCTGTCGGCGCGGGACAGCCAGCGGTGCAGGGCGATGCTCGCCTGGTCGACGAGATAGAGGAGGGTGGCGGTGTCGTCACAGACGGTGTGGCAGACGGTGCCGCCCTCCTTGGCCAGCTCGACGCGCCTGATCCACTCCGGGTAGTGCTCCGGGGTGTTCTTCTGCATGAACCTCGGGCCGTCGAGCCCGTCGGGATGCCGCTCCAGCATCAGCGGACGGCCGCGCAGGTGCGGCAGCATGAAGGGCGCGACGGCCCGGTGGTAGTCCACCAGGTCGCCCTTGGTGTACTCCTTCGCGTGCGCGCCACCGGGGAAGAGCACCTTGTCCGGCCGGTGGACCGTCACGGTGCGACGGCCCGCCCGCACCCCGCGCGTGCCGTCGCCGCCGCTCACGGCACGACCGCCTCCTCCACCAGCAGCCGCCCGGCCGCCGCGATCGACTCGGCGTCGATGCCGGCGGCGTGCAGCGCCTCGGCCGGGGTCGCCGAGCCGGGCATCGACCGTACGGCGAGCCGCACCAGACGCGGGACGGGCCGCCCGTCGGTGAAGGCGTCGAGGACCGCGTCCCCGATGCCGCCCTCCGGGTGGTGGTCCTCGACGGTCACCAGGCAGCCGGTCTCCTCGGCGGCCCGGCGCAGGGTGGCCCGGTCGACGGGCTTCACGGAGTACAGGTCGATCACCCGCGCCTGGATGCCCTCCCGCTCCAGGGCGTCGGCGGCGGCCAGTGCCTCGTGCACGGTGACGCCCGCCGCGACGAGGGTCAGCCGGTCGTGCTCGGAGGAGCGCAGCACCTTGCTCCCGCCGACCGGGAACTCCTCGTCTGGGCCGTAGAGCACCGCGCTCTCGCCGCGCGAGGTGCGCAGATAGCGGACGCCCTCCAGGCCGGCCATCGCGCCGACGAGCCGGGCGGTCTGGTTGGCGTCGCACGGGTACAGCACGGTCGAGCCGTGCACCGCGCGCATCATCGCCAGGTCCTCCAGGCCCATCTGGCTGGGCCCGTCCTGGCCGATGGCGACGCCCGCGTGCGAGCCGACGAGGTTGATGCCGGCGCCGCTGACGGACGCCATCCGGATGAAGTCGTGGGCCCGGGTCAGGAAGGCCGCGAACGTGGCGGCGTACGGCATCCAGCCGCGTGCGGCGAGTCCGACCGCCGAGGCGACCATCTGCTGCTCGGCGATGTAGCACTCGAAGTAGCGGTCGGGGTGCTCCTTGGCGAAGAACTCGGCGCGGGTGGAGTCGCCGACCTCTCCGTCCAGGGCGACGATGTCGCCGCGGCCGGTGCCGAGCGCGGCGAGCGCCTCACCGAAGGCGTTGCGGGTGGCGACCTCCTCGCCCTTGTCCCAGGTGGGAAGTTCGTAGTTCCCGGTGTGGACGGAATGCAGCATGCGGGCGGCCGGCGGTTCCTGCACCCGGACGCGGATGTCGCGCGGACCGCCGAGTTCGGCGATCGCCTCCTCGGCCTCCGGCAGCGGCTTGCCGTGCAGGCCCTCGCGGTCCTGGACGCTCTCAACGCCCTTGCCCTTGAGGGTGCGGGCGAGGATCGCGGTGGGCTGGCCCTTGGTGGAGGCGGCCTCGCCGTAGGCCCGGTCGACGGCGTCCACGTCGTGCCCGTCGACCTCGATGGTGTGCCAGTCGAAGGCCTGGAAGCGGCGGGCGTAGGCGTTCAGGTCGTGGCCGTGCCGGGTCGGGCCGCGCTGGCCGAGCCGGTTGACGTCGACGATCACGGTGAGGTTGTCCAGGTGCTCGTACCCGGCGTGCTCGGCGGCCTCCCACACGGATCCCTCGGCCAGCTCGCTGTCGCCGCACAGCACCCAGGTGCGGTAGCCGGTGCGGTCCAGCCGCTTGCCGGCCAGCGCGATGCCGACACCGACCGGCAGGCCCTGCCCGAGCGAGCCGGTGGCCGTCTCGACCCACGGCAGACGCTGCGGTGTGGGGTGCCCTTCGAGACGGCTGCCCAGCTTGCGGAAGGTGAGCAGTTCCTCGTCGTCGATGGCGCCGGCCGCCTTGTACGCGGAGTACAGCAGCGGCGAGGCGTGCCCCTTGGACAGCACGAAGCGGTCGTTGCCGGGGTGGGCGGGGCGGTCGAAGTCGTAGCGGAAGTGGCGGGCGAGCAGGACGGCCATCAGGTCGGCCGCGGACATCGAGGACGTCGGATGCCCGGAGCCCGCGGCGTCGGCGGCGCGGACACTGTCCACGCGCAGCTGTCGGCCGAGATCGGTGAGTTCACCGGTGTTCATGAGTCTCCTTTCGCGGAGTCGTCCGGTGGGTCGGAACGCTTGACGGGGCCGGGGGCGATGCCGGGGCCCGGGGGCGGCTGATCGTCAGGGGGCTGTGGAGCGGGCACGGGCTGATTCTTCGCGGGCTCACCGCCGGGCTGGTTCTTGGCAGGCTCACCACCCGGCTGATTCTTCGCAGGCTCACCACCCGGCTGATTCCGCGCGGGCTCCCGGCCCGGCTGCTCCTCGGCACGCTCACCACCCGGCTGACTCCGCGCGGGCTCACCACCCGGCTGATTCTTCGCAGGCTCTCCGCCGGGCTGATCCCGCGCGGGCTCACCACCCGGCTGCCCCTCGGCACGCTCACCACCCGGCTGCCCCTCGGCACGCTCACCGCCCGGCCGCCCCTCGGCCCACTCGCCACCCGCCCGCCCCTCGGCGGGCTCACCCCCGGCCCCGCTCCTGGACCGCGGGTCGCCGAGCGGGCCCTTGGCGGGCTTGTCGGCGGGCCAGGTCCTGGCCCGTTCTCCGCTCGGCCGGCCCTTGGCGAGTTCTGTCTCCGAGCGGCGCTCCGCGGCCCCGGATCCGGGCTGTACCTGCGTCACCCCGGATCCGGGCTGCCCCTTCGCGGGCTCGTTCCCGGCCCGGCCCTTCCCGGGCCCGGTGCCGGTCCCCCCGTCGTATGTGTCGGCCTGGATCGCGGCGCCCGGCCCCGAGCGCGCGTCGGCCTCCCGTCGCCGCCCAGGCCCGCCCGGCACCCGGGCCACCTCCGGCGACGCCGTGTCCAGGGGCACGGACCAGGACCGTACGAGCCCCAACTGCACGGCCTGGCGCGGCAGTACGGCGTCCAGCAGCCAGTCGGCGGCGACCCGGACCCGGTTGCCGGGCATGGCGGCGAGATGGTAGCCCCGCGTCACCGCACCCGCCGGTATGCCCGACAGCGGCACGCCGAGCGGGTTGGCGGCGGCCTTCGCACCGCCCAGGTCGACGACGAAGCCCAGGTCACGGTGGCGGTAGGGCGTGCTCGCCCCGCCGAGGCCGAGCGACGCGGCGACGTTCTCGGCCGCGACCTTGCCGTGCCGCCAGGCGTGCTGCGCGGTCATCGGCGTGTAGCTGCCCGGGTTCTCCAGATCGGGCACCGCGGCCACGTCACCGCACGCGAACAGCTCCGGCCGCCCGGGCACCTGGAGATGCGGGTCGACGAGCAGCCGCCCCTTCTCCATGGGCAGCCCGAGGGACTCCACCAGCGGGTCGGGCCGTACGCCCACGCACCACACCAGCGTCCGGGTCTCGACGAACTCGCCGTCGCTCAGCACGACCCCGTCGCGCGTGGCCTCCTTCACGGAGGTCCCCGTCCGCACGTCCACGCCCCGCTGCCGCAGCACCCGGTCGGCCGTCTCGGAGAGCCTGGCGTCCATCTCGGGCAGCACCCGCGACGCCACGTCCAGCAGGATCCAGCGCGGTCGCATGCCCTGGCGCAGCGGGTGCTTGCGGACCTGCGCGTCGGTGAACATCTGCCCGTGGGCGGCGACCTCGGTGCCGGTGTATCCGGCGCCGACCACGACGAAGGTGCAGCGCGCTGCGCACGACTTCGGGTCGTCGGCGGCGGCTGCCAGTTCCACCTGCCGGGTCACGTGGTCGCGCAGATAGAGCGCCTCGGGCAGCCCGCGGAAGCCGTGCGCGTGCTCGGCGACGCCCGGGACGGGCAGCAGCTTGTTGACACTGCCGGCGGCGAGCACCAGCCGGTCGTAGGCGAGGGTGCCGCCGTCGCCCTCGGGGCCGGTGTAGTGCAGGGTGCGTCCGTCGAGGTCGATCCGGTCGGCCTCGCCGAGCACCAGGCGTACGTGCGGCAGCGTGTCCGAGAGGGAGACCGTGACCCGGCGCGGTTCCAGCACACCGGCCGCGACCTGGGGCAGCAGCGGCAGGTACAGGAAGTAGTCGGTCGGGTTCAGCAGGGTGATGTGGGCCCGGCCCCGGGTCTGCCGGGCAAGGGTGCGCGCCGCCCGGTAACCGGCGAAGCCGGCACCGACGATCACGATGCGGGGTCGACTCACGGTTCGCCTCCGGCGCTGTCGCGTACCTCGGGAGCCTTCCGCGTCCCCCTGGCCAGGGCACCCAAACGTCCACCGGGCCCTCGCGGGCGCGACACCGCCGGTTTCCGGCCCGGCGCCCGGGTAACCCGGTGCGGGACACGGACCGGCGACGTCGCGGAGGCACTCCCCCATGCCCGAGTACGGCTATTTCCTCTCGTGCGAGCAGTACGGACCCGCCGAGCTGATCGAGCAGGCCCGGATGGCCGAGCAGGCCGGGTTCCAGGCGCTGTGGATCTCGGACCACTACCACCCGTGGAACGACGAGCAGGGCCAGAGCCCGTTCGTCTGGTCGGTGATCGGCGCGCTGTCCGAGGCGGTGTCGCTGCCGGTCGAGACGGCGGTGACCTGTCCGACCGTGCGGATGCACCCGGCGGTGGTGGCACAGGCCGCAGCGACCAGCGCGGTGATGACGGCGGGCCGCTTCCGGCTCGGCGTCGGCTCCGGCGAGGCGCTCAACGAGCACATCCTCGGTGACCACTGGCCGCCGGCCCATGTCCGTCTGGACATGCTGGAGGAGGCGATCCAGGTGATGCGCCGGCTGTTCACGGGCGAGGAGGTCAACCATCACGGGCCGCACTACACGGTGGAGAACGCCCGTCTGTACACGGTGCCGGACGAGCCGGTCCCGATCGACATCTCCGGCTTCGGCCCGGCGGCGACCCAGCTCGCGTCCCGCGTCGGCGACGGCTACATCACCATGGCGCCGGACGAGACGATGGTGGAGCAGTACCGCAAGGGCGGAGGCGGCGGAAAGCCGGTCAGCGGCGGCACCAAGGTCTGCTACGACACCGACGGGGAGGAGGCCGTACGCACCGTCCACCGGCTCTGGGCGAACGAGCAACTGCCGGGGGAACTGGGCCAGGTGCTGCCCTCCCCGAAACACTTCGAGCAGGCGCAGCGGCTCGTCACCGAGGACATGGTGCGCGAGAACCGGGTGTGCGGCGACGACGTCGAGGCACACGTCGCCGAGCTGAAGCGGTTCTCCGACGCGGGCTTCGACCGGGTCTACGTCAACCAGATCGGCCCCGACCTGCGCGGCTTCTTCGACTTCTACCGCACGAAGGTGCTGCCGCAGCTCCAGCAGGACCTCTGACGCGTCAGGCCCTGGGGCGGGGCACGTCCGGGGCGTCGGTCGGCCGCGGAGGCACGTGGGGCGGGGCCGGCGGCACGGGCGGATACGGCAGACCGTCGGCCGCCGCGCCGGCCCGGCCCGCTTCCTCACGGCCCGGGACCGCGTCGGCCCCCTGCCCGGAACCCGGGCGGTCCGGCCGGGCCATGCCACGCAGCACATAGGCCGCGGCGCCCAGGAGCACGGCGGTGATCAGCGCCGCCGCCCAGCCGGGCAGTCCGAGGGCGAGGGCCAGTCCCACGGCGAGGGCGAGGGCCGCGCCCGCGTACAGGGCGAGGGCGCCGGACGCGGCGTACAGGGTCGCCCGGCGGCGCTGCTTGCGGGTCTGCTCGCGCAGTTCGTCCCGCACGGTCTCACGCGCCACCTGTGCCAGCTCGTCAACCAGATGCTTGTCCAGATGCTCCAGGTGATCCATCGGCTTCATACCCGTCCGGGTACCCGTGCCCCCAGACGCGTAACTAGGCTCGTCCTCATGGAGATTCTGGGTGCAACACTGCGCGTCTGCGTCGACGACCTCGAGACCGCGATCCCCTTCTACGAACGGCTGGCGGGCGGCACCGCCCAGCGCTTCGAACGGGGCGGTGTCGAGGTGGCGGCGATCGGCTGCTTCCTGCTGATGAGCGGTCCCCCGGCCGAACTGGAGGTGCTGCGCAAGGTGTCCGCGACGATCGCCGTCAAGGACGTCGACGACACCCACCGGGTGCTCACCGAACTCGGCGCCCACATCGTCGCGGGCCCCATCGCGTCACCGGCCGGCCGCAATCTGATCGCGCTGCACCCGGACGGGTCGATCTACGAGTACGTGGACCGCAACGCGTAAGGCCCGCCGGGGCCGGACTCAGTGCCGGTCCGGCCCCGTGACCGTCTCGGCGGTGATCGCCCAGCGTTCGTGGTCGCGCCAGGCCCCGTCGACGAAGAGCATCTTCGGCGAGAAGCCCTCCAGGCGGAACCCGCAGCCGCGGGCCAGGGCGATCGACGCGGCGTTCCCCGGCTGGACGTTGATCTCCAGCCGGTGCAGCCGCATCGGGCCGAACGCGTACCGCACGACGAGGTCCAGCCCTTCGCGCATCAGCCCCCGCCCGGCGGCGTGCGCGAAGGCGCCGTAGCCCAGCGCCCCGCACTGGAAGCCGCCCTCGACGATGTTGTTGATGTTGATGAACCCGGCGATGGCCCCGCCGTCCTGCTCGCGGACCTCGTCCTTCTCGCAGACGAGGAAGCCGGCCTTGGACGGGTCCTCGATGAGCCGCCCGGCGTACGCGGTGTAGGCCTGGGCGCTCTCGGGCGGGAAGAGCCAGGGGTGGTGCAGGTCCTTGCTCTCCCGTGCCCGGGCGGTGAACTCGGCGCCGTCCCCGTAGGTGAAGTGGCGGATGCCCACCCGGGGGCCTTCGGCGAGGTAGCGGGATGCGTTGTGCGGCACCCCGCCACAGTAACCGCGCCACCTGTGCTTCCTCGGTGTCAGGAACCGACCACCGGCAGCCGGAGCACCCCGGTGTTCCGCGGCCCGCTGACCACGGTCACCGGTTTGACGCCCCGGTTGCCGAAGTACGCGTCGTCGCTCGCCGCGATCACGAACCGCAGCCGGTGCCCCTTGTCGTACCGGTGCACGATCCCGGGCAGCGTGACGGTGAAGCTCTTGGTCACGTCCGGGACCCGGACCGGCGCGACCAGGCGGCGCACCAGGGTGCGGGTGCCGTCGGGGGCGATGTCGTAGAGCTTGGCGAACAGAACGAGCTTGTCGGCCGCGTCGCCGGAGTTCTGGGTGCGCTCGGCCTTCGGGGAGTGCACCTTGAGCGTGGCCCGGGGCGCGCCCACCACGTCGAGGGGGTGGGACAAGGGTGCGCTGGTCCAGCCGAGGTAGGTGCCCTCGGTGTCGTGCGGTGGGGTGTCGGGCAGGCCGATGAGACCGGCCAGGGAGCTCTCCGAATGGCTGGTGGGGGTCAGCCAGTTGGTGTACTTGCGGCTGCCCCGGGCCACCTTGTTCCGGTTGTCGACGAGCTTGCCGTCGCCGGAGAGATACAGCGTCCGGCTCGGGGCCGGGAGGTGGCCGGCGGTGGCGTAGGCGCGGTCCGGGTCGGTGATCCAGTCCCGGTGGTAGGCGAAGGCAGGTCCCGTGTCGGTCTGCGTCCGGCCGCGCAGATGGCGGTCGAACCAGGCGAGGACGCGCCGCCCTACGTAGCTGGTCTCCAGGTTGCCCTTCGACAGATCGAGTTCACCGGCGGCGGGGCCGGTGAGCCCGCCGCTGTGCCCCCAGGACTGCCAGATCATCTTCACGGGGGTGCCCTGGGCGCGGAGCGTCCGGTACGTCGCCGTCGCCTCGTTGAGGTTGAAGAGGGTGTCGGCCTGCCCCTGGACCAGCAGGGTGGGTGCCTTGACACGGTGGAGGTAGGAGGCCGGGGAGACGCTGCGGGCGAAGGCGAGCAGCTCGGCGGTCCGGTCGGCGGGGTAGCTGCCGGAGTTGAGCGTGTGGATGGTGCGGCAGGCCTTGGTGACGAAGTGCAGACAGGAGAGGCGGTTGATGCGGGAGGGGTCGAGGCTGGGCTGGAGCAGGGGCTGGCCTTCGCCGATGAGGTAGAAGCCGTTGGTCCACTGCCATTTGAAGACGCCGGGGACGCCGTTGCCGCCGGTGGCGTTGTTGGGGTCCAGCGCGTACGCCAGGTCGTTCCAGGTGATCATGGGGACGAGGGCGTCGAGGCGGTGGTCGACGGCGGCCGTGGCGAGCTGGACGGCGCCGCCGTAGGAGCCGCCGATCATGCCGACGCGCGGGTCGCCGGGCCGGTCGAGGGTGACGAAGTCGGCCTTGGTGCCGTCGTCGGCGGCGCGTGTGCCGCCCAGGAAGTCGACCAGCCGCGCGGTGGCGGCACCGTCGACGGCCGGGTCGTCGAGGGAGATGAGACAGCCGCTGCGGCCGAATCCCAGGCCGGAGTAGATGAGGGAGACGTAGCCGCGCTGGGCGAAGGCCTTGCCGATGGTGTCCGTCGAACCGTCCGACTTGCTGCCGCCGAAGCCGTTCGTGCCGAGCACGGCGGGCGCCCGGCGGTTCCGGTCCACGCCGGCCGGGCGGTACAGGTCGGCGTCGACCGTGCAGGTCCGGTCGCCCGCGCGGACGGTGAACTTCAGCGGGGTGACGGTGTAGGAGTCCGCCGCGGCGGTGGCGGGCGGCGTGAGGGCGAGGGGGGCGGCCAGGGCGGCGCCCAGAGCGAGAGCGAGCGGCGCGCGGGATCTGGGCACGCGTCGGGACACACGGACCTCCACGGTGGGGACAACCCGGATACCGACCAGTAGGTACTTGGTCGGTAGTCATCGTGTGACACGTGTCAGGGAGCGTCAATCACCGAAACGAGGGTTTCTTGACAGGATTTCAGTAGCGACATGCTCAGCTCAGGACCGGTTCGTCGAAGGTCAACGTGCCCGCCCCGGCGTCCAGTTCGGCCGCCGTCCCCAGGGGCATCGTCAGCGCGTCGTCGCCGTGCCCGAACCCGAACTCCTCCACGACCGGGACACCGAGTCCGCCGAGCCGGTCGGCGAAGACCGCGCGCACCTCCTCGTACGGGCCGCAGGCCGCCCAGGACCCGAGCACGACCCCGGCGACCCCGTCCAGCCAGCCGCCGCGCAGCAGTTGGGTCAGATATCGGTCGAGGCGGTAGGGGCTCTCGCCGACGTCCTCGATCAGCAGCAGCCCGCCCCGGGCCGCCGGGTGGGCGTGCGGGGTGCCGAGGTCGCTGGCGAGCAGGCTCAGACAGCCGCCCAGGGTGACGCCCCGGGCCCGTCCGGGCACCAGCGCGCGGCGTCCCGGGGGCACGGCCGTGACGGTCCGCACGGACTCCGGCTCGAAGAGGGTCGCCCGCAGATGTTCCTGGGCCCGGGCACTCTTGAGGAAGTCGACACCGGCGACCGCGGGGCCGTACAGGGTGACCAGTCCGAGGCGGGTGGCGAAGGCCTGGTGCAGGACGGTGATGTCGCTGAACCCGGCGAACACCTTCGGTCCGGCCGCCCGCATCGCCGCCCAGTCGAGCAGGTCGACCATGCGCTGCGCCCCGTATCCGCCCCGGGCGCACAGCACCGCGGACACGGATGGGTCGCACCAGGCGCCCTGCAGATCGGCGGCCCGCTCGGCGTCCGTGCCGGACAGGTAGTCCAACGCCCGGTTCCTGCCGAGCACATGGGGTGCCACGACGGGGTCGAGGTCCCAGCCGCGCAGGAGGTCGAGCCCGGACTGGAGCCGCTCCTCGGGCACGGGCCCGCTCGGCGCGACGACGGCGACCCGGGCGCCGGGGGCGAGCCGGGGAGGTCGCAGAAGCTGGTTCACGTGTCGGGGCCCTTCCGGTGGATCTCCGTGGGAGAAGGAGCGGCGTTCGGTGCGTGCGATCGGCGTGCGGCGGGCAGGGTCATGTGGCGGAGCCACCTGGCCCTTCCCGCCGTGCGGCGAGCGGGCGTGCCGGGCGTCGCGACGCCGCGGAGGTCCACCGGAAGGGCCCCAGCTCCAGAGTCGGGATGCCGTGCGGATCGAGCCGGAACACCTGGGCGTACAGGGAGAGTTCGGCCTCCAGGGCGCGCACCATGGTCTCGGCCCGCCGGAACCCGTGCCCCTCCCCCTCGAAGGCGAGATAGGCGTGCGGCACCCGTCGGCCCTCGAGCCGGGCCAGGAACCGCTCGCACTGGACGGGCGGGCAGATCGGGTCGTCCAGGCCCTGGAGCAGCAGGAACGGCACGCGGAGGCGGTCGGCGTGGGTGGCGGGCGAGCGCTCCGCGTACCGGGCGGGCACCTCGGCGAGCGGCCCGATCAGGCTCTCCAGATACCGCGACTCGAAATCGTGGGTCTCCCCCGTGCCCCAGCCGGTGAGATCCAGGATGGGGTACTTGATCGTGCCGCAGGCGTAGACGCCGGTCGTGGTGAGCGAGGCGGCCGCGGTCCAGCCGCCCGCGCTGCCGCCCCGGACGGCGAGCCGCTCGCGGTCGGCGGTGCCCTCGTCGGCGAGGGCCAGGGCGACGGCGGCGCAGTCCTCGACGTCCACCACGCCCCACTGCTCGCGCAGCCGCTCGCGGTAGGGGCGGCCGTAGCCGGTGGAGCCGCCGTAGTTCACCTCGGCGACGCCGATGCCGCGCGAGGTGAAGTAGGCGATCTCCAGGTCGAGCACGAGCGGCGCGCGGCCGGTGGGCCCGCCGTGTGCCCAGACGACGTACGGCGGCAGTTCGTCGCCGGGCGCGACACAGCCGGGGTGGTGCGGCGGGTAGATGTGGGCGTGGATGTCGCGTCCGTCCGGGCCGGTGAAGGCGCGGATCTGCGGCTCGGGGTAGTAGGCGGGGTCCACGGCATCGTCGTGCTCGGCGCCGATGACGCGGGCGTGGCCGGTGGCGGCGTCCAGTTCCACGACCTCGTAGGCGCTGCGCGGGCTGGCCCCGACGGCGACGACCCGGTCGCCGTGCGCGGCGAGGGTGGGCGCGAACTCGGTCCAGGGCCCGGCCGCGTCGACGACCTCCCCGGTCTCGGGGTCCAGGATGCCCAGGGCGGTGGCGCCCCGGCCGTGCACGACGGCGACCAGGCCGCTGTCGAGCGGCGCGAACCAGCGCATGCCGAGCTTCCACAGCGCCCCGCCGAACTCCTCCTCGCGCGGGCACACCGGCTCCCCGTCGAGGTGGAGGTTCCACCAGCCGCTGCGGTCGCTCGCGTGCAGGAGGCGACCGTCGTGGGTCCAGTCGGCCTGGGCGATGGACTCGCCGGGCCCGCCGGCCACGGTCCGGGCGTCGTGCAGCGCGCCGTCCTCGCCGACGTCGGCGAGGACCAGTTCGGTGCCGTCCCACGGCATGCGCGGATGGTCCCAGGCGAGCCAGGCCGCCCGCCGCCCGTCGGGCGAGAGCTTCGGGCCCGTCACGAACCGGTGCCGGGCGTCGGTGAGTTCGCGTACGGCGTCCCGATCCTGGGCGGCGGAGCCGTCGAGCGGGACCGCGGCCGGGACGCGGCGCACATCGGTGGGTCCGTCGCCGGTGAACTCCTCCAGCACGCACCACACTTCGCCCCGCCCGGGCATCGGCAGCGGCTCGGCCCAGCGCAGGCCCCCGCCGACGGGGGACACCGGTGTGAGGGGGCGGGGCTCCGAGCCCGGCTCGTACCGGTAGAGCCGCTGGTCGGCGAAGTTGACGAACACCACCAGCGGGCCGTCGTCGCCCGTGTGCGCGGCCCAGGGGTGGCCGCCGTACTCGATGACCCGGCTGCGCACGTTCCACGGCGCCGGCAGCACCGCCTCCTCCGTGCCGTCGGCGTGCCGGCGCACCAGGGTGCGCCGGCCGCCCTCGGCGGGGCGGGGCTCGGTCCACCACACCTCCTCGCCGACGAAGCCCACGTACTCCGGGTGCCCGTCGTGCTCGGCGGCCAGGGCCGCGTCGATGGGCGAGGGCCACGCCCCGTACGCCAGCGTCCGCACGCTCTCCCCCACTCCCCTAGGCCGTCCGCAGGAACCGGTCGAGTACCCGCACTCCGAAGTGCAGCGCCTCGACCGGGACCCGCTCGTCGACGCCGTGGAACATGGCCCCGTAGTCGTAGCCCTCCGGCAGCTTCAGCGGTGTGAAGCCGTAGCCGGTAATGCCCAGGCGCGAGAACTGCTTGGCGTCCGTGCCGCCCGACATGCAGTACGGCACGACGTGCCCCTCCGGGGCGAACTCCTCGACGGCGGCCCGCATCCGGGCGAACGTCGCCGAGTCCACCGGTGACTCCAGGGCGACCTCGCGGTGGTGGAACTCCCACTCGACGTGCGGCCCGGTGAGCCGGTCGAGGGTCTCGCGGAACTCGTCCTCGCCGCCGGGCAGATACCGGCCGTCCACCTGCGCCACGGCCTCCCCGGGGATCACATTGACCTTGTAACCCGCGTTCAGCATCGTCGGGTTGGCGCTGTTGCGTACGGTCGACTCGACGAGCTTCGCGGCGGGGCCCAGCTTGTCGAGCAGCGCGTCGACGTCCGTCAGGTCGCTGTCGATGCCGTAGAGCGCGGCGAGTTCGGTGAGCGCCGCGCGTACGGTCTCGGTCGGCCGCAGGGGCCATTCGTGCTCGCCGATCCGGGTGATCGCGGCCGACAGCCGGGTGACCGCGTTGTCCCGGTTCACCTTGGAGCCGTGCCCGGCGCGTCCGCGGGCGGTGAGCTTCAGCCAGGAGGTGCCGCGTTCCCCGGCCGCGATCGGGTAGATCTGCCGTCCGTTGCCGTCGTGGAAGGTGAAGGCGCCCGACTCGCTGATGCCCTCGGTGCAGCCCTCGAACAGTGCCGCGTGTTCGTCGGCGAGGAACCCGGAGCCGTCCTCGGCGCTGGCCTCCTCGTCCGCGGTGAACGCGATGACGATGTCCCGCCGGGGCCGTACGCCCTGGCGCGCCCAGCCGCGCAGCACGGCGAGGATCATCGCGTCCATGTTCTTCATGTCGACGGCGCCGCGCCCCCAGACGACCCCGTCGCGGACCTCCCCGGAGAAGGGGTGCACGGTCCAGTCGGCGGCCTCGGCGGGGACGACGTCCAGATGGCCGTGGAGCAGCAGCGCGTCGGCCGAGGGGTCGGTGCCCTCGACGCGGGCGACGACATTGGTCCGGCCCTTGGTGCGCTCCAGGAGCGTCGGCTCGATCCCGGCCTCGGCGAGCCGCGCGGCGGCGTACTCGGCGGCGGGCCGCTCCTGGCAGTCGCCCCCGCCCCGGTTGGTGGTGTCGATCCGGATCAGGTCGGACGTGTACGTCACGACCTCGTCCAGCGCCTGCCCGTCCACCTGCTCAGCCATACTGCTCCTCCACCGCGGCGGAGACGATCGTGGTGACCGCCTTGAAGGCGCGGATGCCCTCGTACATGGTCTCGCTCGTGCAGGCCACCTTGCGCTCCCCGATCCGGTCCACACCCGGCACGACGGTGGCGGCCATCGCCAGATGCTCCGCGTCGAACTCGACGGCGACGGTGAACGGGCCGCCGTGCACGGGCTCGTGACGCACCGCCAGCCCGGCGGCCTCCTTGGCCGCCGCCCGGATGTCGGCGGCGGTCCGGGCGGGGGTGCGGCACACGGCCGCGTACCGCGACACATGGTCCTTCACCGCGACCTTCAGCGCCTCGGGCGCGTACCCGAGCGCGTCCTCGCAGGCGACGTCGTCCCCGGTGACCAGCACGACCGGCACCCCGAACTCGGCGACGACATGGGCGTTGAGCAGCCCCTCACTCGCCCGTACGTCGTTCAGCCACACGCCGGTGATCTGGTTCGCGAGGTAGGTGTGGGCGAGGACGCCCTCCATACCGGCGCCCGCGTGGTAGCCGACGAAGGCGATGCCGTCGACGTCGCCGTGCTGCACGCCCTCCACCATGGAGAGCGCCTTGTGCCGGCCGGTGAGCAGCTGGGCCCGTTCGTCCAGCCGCTCCAGCAGCAGATTGCGCATCGTCGCGTGCGCCTCGTTGATGATCACCTCGTCGGCGCCGCCGTCGTGGAAGCCGAGCACGGCGGCGTTGACGTCGGAGGTGAACAGCGAGCGGCAGCGCTCCCACTGCGCGGCGCCCGGCACGACGTCGTCCGGCCAGGTGACCCCGGTGGCGCCCTCCATGTCGGCGCTGATGAGGATTCTCATGACGAGCCGTCCCGGATGGAGATCTTCATGGTTCGTCACGTTACGCGCTGCGGGCGGAACCGGCTACGACGTCACCAGCGGATCGGCAGATCGGCGAGGAAAGAGGTGAGCCGGTCGGCGAGAAGCCGGTGGTCGCGGGCCGAGTAGTGCCAGTGGCAGCCCATGAGGTCCAGGCCCGTGTCGTCGAGCCGCCAGGAGCGGACCCGTCGGTCACCGGCGTCGGCCCTTTCCCGGACCACCTGCTCGACATGCCCGGCGAAGGGTCCGGCACCGACGGCCAGCAGGGTGGTCCCGGGCCCGTAGCGCGTCCGCAGCTTCTGGAGGAAGCCGCTGTAGGCGCTCCGGTACGCGGCGGCGAGGCTCTCGTCCGTCCAGGGCTCGCCCGGGTTGATCGGGGTGGAGAAGTCGTTGGTGCCGAGGTGGACGACCACGAGGCCCGGCCGCCAGGTGCCCGGGTTCTGCCAGACGTCGCCCGGCTCGTTCAGCAGCGCGCGGTCGTAGAAGGTGCGGTAGTTCTCTTCGGGCGAGCCCCCGTTGTAGTTGCGCACCATGCCCCGGCCCGAGTACGCGTTGATCTGGTGGTCGGCGCGCAGCCGCCGGGCGGTGAGGGCGGCATATCCCACGTCGGCGTTGGTGGTGCGGGCGACCTGCTCGCCGGTGCAGTCGCGGGAGGCGGAGAGGTTGCCGTAGCCCGCCGTGAGGGAGTCTCCGACGAACTCGATCTGGCGGCTGCGCGCGACCGGCCGGGCCAGCACGGCACCGCCCGGCGCGGCGACGAAGCCGCCGAACGCGCTGGTGCTCCACGGGGTGTCGTTGCGCTTGACGAGCCGTACGGTGTGCACTCCTTTGCCCAGTCCGTCGACCCAGTGGGTGGTCCTGCCCGGGGTGACGAGGGTCGCGACGGTGGTTCCGTCGACCTGGACGTCGTAGTCGGCGGCGGGGTCGTCGAGCACGATGCCGACGCCGGTGCCCCTGATCCGGCCCTCGAAGTACACGCCGGGCCAGCTGTAGCGGAGCACGTCCCCGCCGTCCTGGACCCGCCCGGCGGTGTGCACGCTCGCCGCCACGCCCTTCTTGTCCGGGGCGGCGGCGGTGGTGGCCGCGGCGGCTGTGCCGAGCAGAACCATCGAAGCGGCGGACGCGACCAGCATCCGTGACCAGGGCGACGTCATGACTGTCCTCCGGGGGACGAGACAGGTGCGCGGACGGGTAAGGAGCGGCCGGAACTCACTGTGCGGACCTCAGCAGGGTCGCCACCCTGGATCCGCCGAGACACCCCGCCGCCACCGCTGCCGCCACGGCCCCCGCGGAGGCGGCGGCGAGCCCCAGCCACGGCCACAGCGACCAGCCGATGTCCAGGGAGAACAGCAGGGCGGGGGTGGCGACGGCGGTCACCCCGACCCCCATCAGTACGCCGAGGAGCGTCACCTGACCGGCGTACACACCGGTGAGCCAGGACCGGAACCGCCGGTCGGCGCCCGCGGCGGCCAGTGCCGACAGGTCCGGCCGCATCTCCTGGGTGGCGAGGCCCACCGTGAGGAAGGCCAGCGTGGCCGCTACGAGCATCAGCACCACCGCGCTGCCCAGCGTCGTGGCCCGCAGCACCTCGGCGGCGACCGGGCCCCGTTCCACCTCCAGCGTGAAGTAGCCGCTGCCGATGTCCGAGGCGAGCGCTCCGCGCGCGCGGTCCTCCTGTTCCGCGGAGATCGAGCCGTCCGGCGCGGGAAGGTAGAAGTAGGCGGAGTTGGGCTGCTCGACGCCGCCGAGCGCCTTGAGGCCGGCCGCGCCGATGTAGATGGCCGGCAGGTTGCGGTACTCCGAGCGGCGCTGGGCCGCGACCGCGTCGAGGCTCTTGGTGATGAGCTCCGTGCGGCCCGTGTCCATGACGGGGGACTTCGGCGCGGTCACGGTCAGCCGGCCGCCCGGCGCGAGCCGCTCGTCCAGGACGACGGCGCCACCGGCGGTGAGCGCCCCGCGCTCCCGGGCGGTGGGTTTCCTGCCGAGCACCGTGGCCAGGTCCGCCTCGCGGATCACCATGACGGCGGAGGGCCGGTCGGGCAGCGGTGAGGCGGCCTGGTACTCGCCCCAGTAGGACCACGCGGAGCCGTCCGGGGCGGCGCCCTCCGGGGCCGGTGGGCTGGCGATCGCCATGGCCGTCAGCCGCTGGCCCCCGAGGGCCTCCTCCATGGCGGCGACGGTGTCGGGCCCGGGCACCTTCGTGGCGTAGGCGAAGGCCGAACCGTGCGGGGAGTCGGGCTCGTAGGACTTGCCAACCTCCGCCGTGAGGCCTCCCATGGCCGCCAGGACGAGCCCGGTCAGCACCGTGAGGCTGGCCACCACCGTCCCCATGGTCGCCGAGCGGGACGCGGAACGCGCCAGGAGCCGGGCCCCGATGCGCTGCATCAGCCTCAGACCGTCGGCGCGGCCGGCGCTCGACGGCAGCAGCCTGCGTACGAGGACGCCCGTGCCGATGACCAGGCTCAGCGCCCCGATCATGACGGTGAACGGGGCCTTGAGGGACGCGCCGGCGACGGCCAGCAGCAGACCGCAGGTCAGCAGGACGCCGAGCAGCACCTGCCCGCGGCGCGGCGCGCGGTCCTCGAAGTCGGCCTGGTCCCGCAGGGCGGCGACCACATCGCCGCCGACCCCGCGCGCCGCGACCCGGGCCGCGATGGCCGGGGTGAGGACACCGAGCAGGGCCAGGACCGCCGTCGGCCAGGCGTCCAGACGCAGCCCGCCCCAGAGTTCACCGCCCCGCTCCGCCGCCCAGGGCTTCAGCAGCCACGCAGCGGCCACTCCGGCCCCGACGGCGAGCGAGGTGGCGAGAACTCCCACCAGGAGGCCCTGGTGGGTGATGACCGACCGTCTGGTCCTCGGTCCCGCGCCGGCCGCGGCCAGCAGGGCGAGTTCACGCCGGCTGCTGCGGACGACGATCGCGTAGACGGCTCCCATCACCAGGCCGAGTTCGCCGAGCACCAGGACCGCCAGTCCGAGGACCCAGGCGGCGGCGGACTCCTCGGGGAGCAGGGAGTCCGGGGCGTCCCGGGCGACGTCGAAGGCGCTGGACCGGGGTTCGAGGCGCCAGCCCTGCTCGGTCATGGCCCGCTGTGCCGGGGGCGTGAGCGCTTCCGGGGTGTGCCAGACGACGACGGTGCCGTCCTGCGCCGCGGCCATGGAGCTCTCCTGCCCGGGCTTCGGCAGCGCCGGTGCCTGGCCGGCGACGACGGCAGGGAGGGCCACCACGAATTTCCGCAGGGTGTCGGTGGGGATCGCCGCGATGCCCGTGACCTCGGCCTCGGCGCCGCCCTCGCCGAGGTCCACCTTGTCTCCCAGCCGTACCCCGAGCCGCGCCATGACGCTCGGCGAGAGGGCGACCTCGTCCGGCGCCCGCGGGGCCCTGCCCTCGGTCAGCACGAACCGGCCCCGGTGCAGCGGCCGGTCGAGTTCGAGGCCGTAGCCGAAGGAGTCGACCTGCAGACCGCCCGAGGAGACGGCGAGCGGGCCGTTGACCTCGGGGACGACGTCGAGGTCCCGGCCGGCCGCGTCGGCCAGCGCCCGCGGCCCTTCGGCCAGGGCGCGCTCGGCGCCCCGCTCCGCGACGAAGTCGAGGTTGCGCAGCACTCCCTGCGACTGGCCGATCAGTGTGCCGACCCGTACGTCCTCGGGGATCTCGCTGGTGGCCCGGAGCGTGACCAGCGTGACGGCCAGGGTCAGCGGAACCAGCAGCGCCGCCGTGAGGGCCAGGGTCCGTTTGCGGTCCCGCCGTACCCGCCGCAGGGCGATCCGGAGGGCGATCCTGCGTGCGCTCACGCGGCGGCCCCGGTGACGTCCCCGACGACGCCGTCGCGCATGCGGACCACGCGGTCGGCGCGGGCCGCGACCGCCTCGTCGTGGGTGACGATCACACAGGTCGCCCCGGACCGCACCAGCGACTGGAGGCTGTCGAGGACCTGGGCGGCGCTGTCGCTGTCCAGCGCCCCGGTCGGCTCGTCCGCGAGGATCAGGCCGCGGCCGCCCGAGAAGGCCCGGGCCAGGGCGACGCGCTGCTGCTGCCCTCCGGAGAGCGAGTCCGGGTAGCGGTCGGCGTACTCGTCCATGCCCACGGAGGCGAGCGCCTCCCGCGCCTGCGCGCGGGCCTTGCGGCGGGACATGCCGTCGAGTTCGGCGGGCAGGGCCACGTTCTCCGCCACGCTGAGGATGCGGACCAGGTTGTAGTCCTGGAACACATAGCCGATGTGACGGCGCCTGTGCTGGTAGAGGTCCGCCTCGGGGAGCGTGTCGATGCGTACCCCGGCGACCGTGACCGTGCCCGTGTCCGGGGGCTGCAGTCCGCCCGCCATGGTGAGCAGGGTGGACTTGCCGCATCCGCTGGGCCCCATGACCGCGGTGAGGGTGCCCTCGCGGGCCGCCAGACTCACCCCGCGCACCGCCTGAACCTCGACCTCGCCACTGCGGTAGCGCCGGGTCACGCCGTCCAACACCAACACCTGTGTGCCCCATTCATCCGTACGCGACGATGGCTGCGAAACTGGACGAAGGCTGCCGGGCTGCTTTCCTCAGCCCGGCAGCCGTCAGTCGTGCTTCACCGCCGTTTCACACCTGCTCAGCGGTGCTGGAAGCCCGACTCGCCCACGCCCCAGGTGCAGCCGGGGGTGGAGAAGCTGGCTCCCGAGAAACTCCCGCCCTTGTAGGGCGAGTACACGGCGAACGGCGACAGGTCGCACTCGCCGTAGAGGCGGACGTCGTGGCCGCCGCTGTGCGAACAGCCGCTGGCCCACGCGTTGCCGCCGTTGCCGGAGTTGTGCCCCTGGTTGCTGCAGGACACGGTGCCTGCCTGGGCGGGCAGCACGGTGGCGGCCGTGACGCCGCCGGCGAGCGCGGCTCCGATGGCCAGAGACGCCAGAAGACGCTTCATGCGTTACCCCCTCAAGATCCGCCGACCGTCATCCGGAACAGCGGACCAGGTGTGCACGGCCGGACTTTCCGACCGTCATGTGCCACTTTTGCAACTCGCGTCTCGTTCGCCCATCGGACCTTTGGGTATTGCCCCAAGGTCCGATAGCGCTTTCTGGTATCTCTGTGCTAGAAGGGCCGCTTCCACCCGGGACTCGACACCGAGCTTGCGCATCAGACTCGTCAGATGGGCCTTCACCGTGCGTTCGGCAATTCCCAGCCGCTGCGCGAGCCGCCGGTTCGAGTCGCCTGTGACCAGCAGGGACAGAACCTCCAGTTCACGGCTGGTCAGTTCATCGAAGCTCGTTCTCCCTCGATCCGATCCCATGCGTTTCCCCCGATCGTGTCGCTCTTCTGAGGTATGGCACAGAGCCCCGTTGTGCCGCTGCGATCGGTGAATGGTAGTCAGTCGGAAAGAATTGATACACGGGTTGCACAAGCAGCGCGAAAACCAGCCACGAAGGAAGCTTGAAACTGATACGTGTTACACCGTGCGCCTGGCCACCACCCACGTCGAGGGCAGCTCCACCCGGGTGCCGTCGGGTGCGTACTCGGTGGTGACGAGGGGCATCGCGCCGCTCGCCAGGACGGTGAGGCCGGCCGAGCGCAGATACTCGGGGACGGCGTCGTCGGAGACCTCACCGGGTGCGATGCCGTGCCGGAACACCGGCGCGAGCTTGGGCGGCGGACCGTCGGGGCCGCTCGCCAGGCCCATCAGCACCGGCTTGGCGGCACCGGATAGCTCCACCAGGAAGGCCCGGCCGCGGTCGCCGACCAGCGTGGCGATCCCGTCCACCAGCGACTGCCGGTCCTCCGGTTCGCACTGGTGCAGGACGCCCCGCACATAGACGTTGGTGTCGCCGAGCTCCGCGTGCAGGGTCTGTGTCTCGCTCTTGTCGGCGGCGTCCAGTTGCCGGTACGCGGCCTGCCCGGCCGGGTCGGCCCGCCGGGCGTGGTCGAGGGCCGCGGCCGACAGGTCGGCGCCCACGACCCGCGGGAAGCGGTCGGCCAGATAGCGGGTCTGGGTGCCGTTGCCGCAGCCGAGGTCCACCATCGGCAGTGCGGGATCGGCCACATGGGGTTCGAACAGGGCAAGGTGCGGGCCGGCGGTCAGGACCGGCTCGGCGTCCCAGAACACCGCCCCCGGTTCGGCGGGCGCCGCACTCCAGAACCCCTCCCAGGCGTCCCGGTACCGACTCGTCACACTCATGCCCGACTCCCCAGGGTGCGCGCGGATTCCGCCGTCCGGCGGCGAGTACGGTGTACCGCGCGGCGCGGGCCACGACAAGCGTCCGGCGTCAGCGCCCGGGCAGCGTCAGCTCGAACCACACCGTCTTGCCCGTCTTGGTGCGGCTGGTGCCCCACTCGCGGGACAGCGTGCTGACGACCCGCAGACCGCGCCCGGAGTCGTCCAGGGAGCCGCTGCTCAGCAGCGTCGGCAGCTCGTGGTCGTCGTCGTCCACCTCGCAGAGCAGGGTGTCGCCGCGGACGAGGCGCAGTTCCACGGGGCGGGCGTGGGAGTGCCGTACGGCGTTGGTGACGAGTTCGCTGACCAGCAGCTCGGCGGAGGCGACCAGCTTCGCCAGGCCCCAGTCGTGCAGCCGCTCGCGGACCGCCGCGCGGGCCCGGCCGGCCTCGGCCGGGTCGAGGGCGAGCCGCCACTCGGCGACGTCGTCCGGCTCGATGCCGTTCAGCCGGGCCATCAGCAGCGCCACGTCGTCCTTGCGGCCGCCGCGGGTGTTGAGGGACCTGATGATGGTGTCGCAGGCGTCGTCCATCGACGCGGCCGGGTGGGCGGCCGACTCACAGAGCGTCGCGAGGCCCACGCCGATGTCCTCGCCGCGCACCTCGACCAGCCCGTCGGTGCACATCACCAGCCGGTCGCCGGGCTCCACGCGCAGGCGTTCCGCCTCGAAGGGCACTCCCCCGACGCCGATGGGCGCTCCCGTGGGCAGCTCCAGCAGTTCGCTGCGCCCGTCGTCGGCCCGGACCAGGACGGGTGGGATGTGCCCGGCGTTGGCGAGGTGCAGCTCGCTCGCGATCGGGTCGTACACGGCGTACAGACAGGTCGCGAGGTAGGTGTCGCCGAGGCGCTGGGCGAGGTCGTCGAGGTTGCGCAGCAGCTGGGCGGGCGGCAGGTCGAGTCCGGCCATGGTCTGCACGGCCGTGCGCAACTGGCCCATCATCGCCGCCGAGTTCAGGCCGTGGCCCATGACGTCGCCGACGACGAACGCGGTACGCCCGCCGGGCAGCTTCACCGCGTCGAACCAGTCACCGCCGATCCGCCCGAGCAGCGTGCCCGGCAGATAGCGGGTGGCGATGTCGCAGCCCGCCATGCGGGGCGGGATGTGCGGCAGCATGCTGTCCTGGAGCGTCTCGGCGACGGTCTCCTGGTAGGTGTACATGCGCGCGTTGTCGAGCACGAGGCCCGCGCGGGCGGCGAGTTCGGCGCCGGTGACGCGGTCCATGTCGTCGAAGACGGGCCGCTCCGGGTGCCGCAGCAGGATCATGAAGCCGAGCACGACATGGCGGGCCTTCAGGGGCACCACCAGCATGGAGCGGCCCGTGATGAGCGGCCGGATGTCGCGCTTGTCGAACTGCGCGGCGATGGCGTGGCCCATCTGTTCGCTGATGCGCGGCACGAGGACGGGCTCGCCGGAGGTCATGCACTGGAAGAACGGCGTGTGCGCGGGGAACGGCATGGCCTCCCCGACGGGTACGACGTCGTCCCAGCGGCCGGGTTCGTCGGTGTGCTCCAGGGCGACCCGGTGCCACAGGGTGGTCGTGTCGGGCACGCCGTCCGGGAACCCCTCGCCGGCGACGACCTGTTCGCGCAGATATGTCCCGGCGACGTCGGTGAAGCGGGGCACGACGGCCCGGCTGACCTCGATGATCGTGCGGGACAGATCGAGGGAGGTGCCGATGCGGCCGCTGACCTCGTTGAGGAACTCCAGATGCTCGCGGACGGCCGCGTGTTCGAGGTCCTCGCCCTCGTCGCGCAGTTCCTCCGGGACGGGCTCGCCTGCGGCCAGGGCACGCGCGGCCCGCTCCCGGCGCGCCTTGCGCTCGGCCCGCCGGGCCACGCCCCAGTCGGGGGTGACGGGCACCCGGTCGTTCTGGCTGAACTCCAGGATGGGATAGCCGAGTTCGAGTACCTGCGCGACGATGCGGGCGCTCTCGCCGACGCTCATGCTGGGCAGGATCTCGGGCAGGCGGCGGGCGAGGTCCTCCGACCCGGGGAAGTCCGTGTGCAGGGCGAAGCCGGGGGCTATCCGCTCCAGCGCCCCGTCGTCGGCGCGCAGTCCGTCGGCGTCGGCGGCCAGCACGAGCAGCCGCTCGGGCCCGGGCCCCACCAGTGGGTAGGCCCACCACAGGACGTCGACCCGGCCGTCCCCGGACGCGGTGAGCCGGGCGCGGCCCGCCGCGGGGTAGGACAGGCCGCCGTCGAGGGACGATTCGAGGTCGGGCCCGAGACCGTCGTAGGCGGCGTGCGGGGTGGTGTCCCGCTCGTCGGGCAGGGCGCCGGAGACGGGGAGCAGATCGAGGGCCGTACGGCCGATCGCCTCGTCCTTGGGGACGCCGAACAGGCGCCGTGCGCCCCGGCTCCAGTGGGACACGAGGCCGTCGCGGTCGACCACGACGACGGCCAGGGGGACGCGGCCGGGCTCGGCGGGTTCCGTCGCCGTGCCCTGCTCAGCCCTGTCGGTGCCACGGTCCATGGCCCAGGCCCTCTCTCCCCACGGATCCGCGAGATCTGCGCCGGCGTCACCACCGTACGGCGCCCGCCGGTCGCGAGGTGAGGCAACGCGGGAATTGCTCGCGCGGGCCTCGCACCGGCGCACGACCCCGTGCGCCGGTGCGCTTCAGTCCTCGTGCCCGAGCTGCAGATCCCGCTCGGTGCGGCCGCCTCCGGCCACCTGGAGGACAGTGGCGACGGGCGGGTATCCGGCGGCAATGACGGTGTACTCCCCGGAGGAGAGGTCGACGAAGCGGAACGTCCCGTCGGGACCGGTGGTGAGGGTGTCGACGACGTTGCCCGCCACGTCGATCAGGGTCACTCGGGCGTCCTCCACGGGCCGTCCGCCGCCCGCCCGGACGGTGCCGCGCAGGACGGCGCCGCCCGCCAGTTCGATGTCCCGGCGGGTCTCGCGATCGGCCTGGACGGTGACGAGCAGCGCCGCCGGACGGAAGGCGGGCGCGCCGGCGGCGAGGGTGTACTCCCCGGCGACCAGTTCGGTGATGACGTAGCCGCCTTCCCGGCCGCTGCGGGTGGTGGCGACGACCGCGCCGTGGGCGTTGGTGAGTGTGACGGTGGCGTCCCGCACGGGGGTGCCGTCGGCGGTGACGACGCTGCCGACGAGGTTTCCGGCGCCGCCGAGGACGATGTCGAGTTCGACGGGGCGTTCGCCGACGGTCACGGAGACCGCCTGCGGCTGGTGGCCGCCCGCGGCGGCGATCAGCACATAGGCGCCGGGCCCCGGGGTGGCCAGCGTGTAGCGCCCGTCCTCGCCGCTCGCGCCGCGCCCGGTCTGCTGCCCGGTGACGTCGATGAGGGTGAGCGCCGCGCGGGGCACGACGGTCCCGTCGTGGTGCTGCACCGAACCGCAGACGGGCATTCCGGCCGCGTGCGGTGCGCGCGCCTGCGGGATCGCGGCGTTCCCCGGCGCCGTGTCCGGGTCGGTGGCGGAGGCGTAGTGGGACACCAGGGGTTTCTCCTTGAGGAAGAAGGCGATGACCAGTCCGAGGACGAGCACCGGCACCAGGTAGAGGAAGATCCGCGGCATGGCGTCGGCGTACGCCCGGATGTAGCCGTCGCGCAGTGCCGGAGGCAGCGTGTGCACGAGCTGCGGGGTGAGGGACTCGGGCTCGGGCAGTCCCTCGCCCGCGCGCGTCGGGAGGCGTTCGGCCAGCGCGTCGGCGAGCCGGCCGGCGAAGAGGGTGCCGAAGACGGCCGCTCCGATGCTGCCGCCGATCTGCCGGAAGTAGTTGTTGGCGCTGGTGGCGGTGCCGAGGTCGGCGGGGCGCACGGAGTTCTGCACGGCGAGGACCAGGACCGGCATCACCATGCCGATGCCGGCGCCGAGGACGGCCATCCAGATGCCGGAGTGCAGCCGGGGCGTGTCGGTGTCGAGGCGGGAGAGCAGCCACATGCCGACGACGGAGAGGGCACCGCCGAGGATCGGGTAGGCCTTGTAGCGGCCGGTGTGGCCGATGAGCTGTCCGGCGATGATCGAGGCACCGACGATGCCGCCCGTCATCGGCAGCATGAGCAGGCCCGATTCGGTGGCGGAGGCCCCGTCGACCATCTGCAGCCAGGTCGGCAGATAGCTGGCGGCGCCGAAGAGCGCGGCTCCGACGACCAGCCCGACGAGGCCGGTGACGTTGAAGACGGAGTCCTTGAACAGCCGCGGCGGGATGAGGGGTTCGACGGCGAAGCGCTCGACGACGAGGAAGAGGACGGTCGCCGCGGCCGCTCCGGCGCCGAGGCCGAGGATCATGCGCGAGTCCCAGGCGTACTCGGTGCCGCCCCAACTGGTCAGCAGCACCAGGCAGGTGGAGGCGGCGGTCAGCAGCAGCGCGCCGAGGACGTCCAGCCGGGCCCTGACGGCCGGCTTCGGAAGCTTCAGCGCGAAGGCGACGACGGCGAGGGTGAGCAGGCCGAAGGGCACGTTGACGTAGAAGCACCAGCGCCAGGAGTGATGGTCCGTGAAGTAGCCGCCGAGCAGTGGTCCGGCCACGGAGGCGAGGCCGAAGGCGGCGCCGATCAGGCCCAGGTAGCGGGCGCGCCGACGGGGCGGCACGATGTCCGCGATGATCGCCTGGACGCCGATCATGAGGCCGCCCGCGCCGACGCCCTGGAGGGCGCGGAAGGCGATGAGCTGGTCCATGGTCTGCGCGCGGCCCGCGAGCGCGGAGCCGGCGACGAAGACGACGATGGCGAACTGGAAGACGCCCTTGCGGCCCAGCAGATCGCCGAGCTTGCCGTAGATCGGCAGTCCGACGGTGGCGGTGAGCAGATAGGCGGTGATCGTCCAGGACATCCGGTCCAGGCCGTGCAGCTCACCGACGATCTTCGGGAGCGCGGTGGCGACGATCATCTGCTCCAGGGCGGCCAGGAGCAGGGCCAGCATGAGCGCGAGGAAGATCAACCGGACCCGGCGGGGGCTGAGTTCGGCGGCCGGGGCCGGTGGTGGGGCGGGGGTGTCGGGTGGCGCCACCGCCGGTTCGTCCTGCGCCAGAGTGATTCCGCCCACCTACCGCTCCCCTCGTCGCACTGCCGCACAATTCCCGCGTAAAAGCGACAACTATGAGCAAGCACGACGAGTTACGGCATGCGGCGGGTCCGCCCGGAGATCACCCGAACCGGTGAGGGGCCACAACGGCCCCCACCGGGTTGGATCTTGGGGAGGCGGGTGGTTACTTCTCGACCTCGGCGGCGAGCTTGGCGAGCATCGCGTCGTAGATCCGGCCGAGGCCCTTGGGGGCGAAGGTCTTCTCGAAGAAGCCGCCGATGCCGCCGGCGCCGGTCCAGGTGGTGGTCACCACGACCCGGGACTTGCCCTCACCGGCCGGGGTGACCCGCCAGGTGGTGACCATGGAGGAGTTGCGGTCCTTCTCGACCAGTTCACCGTCGGTGGGCTCACCGACCTCCAGGAGGCAGTCGCGCACACGCTTGCTGGTGGCCTGGAGCTTCCAGTGGACGAGGGTGCCCTCGCCGTCGCCGCCCTCGCGCACCTCGTACTCGCTGAAGTGCTCGGGCAGCAGCTTCTCGCGCGTCCCGCTGTAGTCGGCGAGGGCGTCGAACACCGTCTCCGCGTCCGCCGCGACGATCCGCTCCGTAGTGGCCTCGACCTGCGCCATCAGGTTCCTCCAGGACATGGTTGCTCGGGGGTCGGGGCAAGCCAACCACCCCGCTGCCCGGCCCCCCAAATCGGGGTCCCCGAACCCGGTCGAACACGTTCGTAAAACACCCTCGCACGATCAAGGGAACATGTGTTCTATTCTGTGGTCAGTGCTACCGAGGAGGCGTCATGCGCTGGGAGAACCTCACCACGGACTCCGAACACAGCCGGGCCGACTCCGCGCTGTTCGGCGCGGACGCGGTGACGACCCGCACCATCGACACGCCGGAGTTCGCGGGCATCACCTTCCACGAGATCCGGGCCCGTTCGATCATCAACCGGGTGCCGGCTGTCTCGCGGATGTCGTTCCAGTGGACGGTCAACCCCTATCGCGGCTGCTCGCACGCCTGCGTGTACTGCTTCGCGCGCAAGACGCACAGCTACCTCGACCTCGACACGGGCCTCGGCTTCGACTCCCAGATCGTGGTCAAGGTCAACGCGCCGGAGCTGCTGCGCCGGCAGCTCGGCTCGCGGCGCTGGCAGGGCGAGCACATCGCGATGGGCACGAACGTCGACTGCTACCAGCGCGCCGAGGGACGCTACCGCCTGATGCCGGGCATCATCTCGGCCCTGCGCGATCACGCGAACCCCTTCTCGATCCTGACCAAGGGCACGCTGATCCTGCGCGACCTGGACCTGCTCGTGCAGGCCGCGGAGGTGACCGACGTCGGGATCTCCGTCTCGGTCGGCTTCATCGATCCCGGGCTGTGGCGCACCGTCGAGCCGGGCACGCCCGCGCCGGAGCGGCGCCTGGACGTCGTACGGACCCTGGGCGAGCACGGCATCGGCTGCGGTGTGCTGATGGCGCCGGTGATCCCGTTCCTGGGCGACCGGCCGGATCAACTGCGGGCCACCGTACGGGCGATCGCGGCCTCCGGCGCCACGTCCGTCACCCCGCTGGTGCTGCATCTGCGGCCCGGCGCCCGCGAGTGGTTCATGGCCTGGCTGGCCCGGGAGCATCCGTATCTGGTGGCCCGGTACGAGCGGCTGTACGCGCAGGGCTCCTACGCCCCGAAGTGGTACCAGCGCCGGATCACCCGTCAGGTCCACGAGCTGGCGGAGGAGTACGGCATCGGGCCCACACGCGCGGACCTGCCGCGCCGGATCCGGCCGCCCGAACCGGCCGAGCCGCCGACGTCCGAACCCACCCAACTGTCGCTCATATAGGAGCGTTCGAGCGCATCTCGCGGCCCAATCGGGTCAAGTCTTGACCGAACGCGTTCTTCCGGAGGCGCTTGCCGGGACGAATCGGCGATGACCGTGAACTCCGCGGTCCGACGCCTCTCCGCCCTGGAAGGACGCCATGAGAACACGCGCAGCCGTGCTGTGCGGCGCTGCCGTCGTGCTGGCCGGGAGCATCGCGGCCGTGCCCGCCGAGGCGAGCGGACCGCACTCGGCGGAAACCTCTCGCGCTGCGAGACCCGCCTGGAAGAAGTGCGGCACCACCGACTATCCGATGCTCCAGTGCGCGTCCCTCAAGGTGCCGCTCGACCACGCGAACCCGCGCGGTCCGCAGATCTCCCTCGCGCTGTCCCGTGTCCCGCACACCGCCGAGCGGTTCCAGGGCCCGCTGCTGGTCAACCCCGGCGGCCCCGGGGGCGACGGTCTGACACTCGCCGGTTTCGTCGCGACCTCGCTGCCCAAGGAGGTCGCGGCCCAGTACGACGTCATCGGCTTCGACCCGCGCGGAGTGGGCGAGAGCAGGCCCGCGCTGGACTGCGAGCCCGGGTACTTCGGCCCGGTGCGCCCGGACTCGGTGCCGGGCACGCCCGAGGCGGAGCGGGCCAACCTCGCCCGCGCCAAGTCCTTCGCCGTCTCCTGCGCCGAGAAGTACGGACATCTGCTGCCGCACATCAACACGGTCAGCGCCGCGCACGACATCGAGGCGATCCGGCAGGCCCTGGGCGCGCGGAAGATCAACTACTTCGGCTACTCGTACGGCACCTATCTGGGCGCGGTCTACGGGCGGCTGTACCCCCAGCACGTCCGGCGGATGGTCCTGGACTCGATCGTCGACCCCACCGACGTCTGGTACACCGCGAACCTGAACCAGGACCACGCCTTCAACGACCGCCACCGCGCCTTCATGGCCTGGGTCGCAAGGCACGACGAGCGCTACCGGCTCGGCACCGACCCCGAGAAGATCGAAGCCTCGTGGTACGCGATGCGGGCGGCGCTGGCCAAGGATCCGGCGGGCGGCAGGGTGGGCGCCGCGGAGCTGGAGGACACCTTCGTCCCGGGCTCCTACTACAACGGCTACTGGCCCTATCTGGCGGAGGCGTTCGCGGCCTATGTGAACGGCAGGACCACCGCGCCGCTGGTCGAGGTGTACAAGAACTTCGGCGCGGCCGACGCGGCCGACGACAACAGCTACAGCGTCTACACCGCGGTGCAGTGCCGGGACGCCTTCTGGCCGCGCGACTGGCACCAGTGGCGCAAGGACAACTGGGCGGCGTACGAGAAGGCGCCCTTCATGACCTGGAACAACGCCTGGTACAACGCACCGTGCGCGTTCTGGCCGACCGACGGCGCGCGTCCGGTGAGCATCGCCAACGGCCAGCTGCCGCCGGCCCTGCTGTTCCAGGCGACGAACGACGCGGCCACTCCGTACGAGGGCGGTGTCACCGTCCATGACCTGCTGGCGCGCTCCAGCCTGGTCGTCGAGCAGGGCGGCGGCAACCACGGCATCACGCTGAGCGGGAACGCCTGCCTGGACAAGTACCTGGCGACCTATCTGTCCGACGGCACCGTGCCGCGTGGTGTCGGCAGCCGGGACGCGACGTGCGACGCCGCGGCGGAACCCAAGCCGCTGACGTCGAAGACGGCGTCGATGTCCGCCCGCGGCTCGACCCTGCACCGACTGCTCGGCTTCCGCGGCTGAGCTCCTGACCATCCGCCGGGCGGGCGCTCTCAGACCCGTGGTCCACTATGGCCCCATGAGTGAGCTGAAGGGGTTACGGGTCCGGGAGATGGCGCTCGCCGACTGCGACCGCGTCGCGGAGATCCGCACCGGCGGCTGGCAGAGCGCCTATCGGGGTCTGATGCCGCAGTCGTATCTGGACGGGCTCAGCGTCGCGGAGGACGCCGAACGGCGTCGTACGTACCTGGCGCGGGCCGACGACAGCGTGGTGAACCTGGTCGCCGAGGACGACGGGGGCGAACTCGTCGGCTGGGCCTGCCACGGACCGTACCGGGACGGTGAAGTCCTCACACCGGACGCCGAGTTGTACGCCATCTACGTCCACCCGGAACATCTGGGACGGGGCGTGGGGCAGGCGCTGCTCGCGGAGTCGGTCGAGCGTTGCGCCCGTGCGGGGCACGGCCGGCTGCT
The DNA here is from genome assembly GCF_024442335.1 of Streptomyces sp. CRCS-T-1. NCBI lineage: Bacteria > Bacillati > Actinomycetota > Actinomycetes > Kitasatosporales > Streptomycetaceae > Streptomyces > Streptomyces sp. CRCS-T-1. The sequence continues at coordinate 1,248,020 of NZ_CP101651.1, forward strand.
GCTGTGGGTGCTCAAGGAGAACGGCCGGGCCCGCCGTTTCTACGAACGGGCCGGCTTTCTCGCGGACGGCGCAGAGGAGCCCTTCGAGGTGGAGGGCACCGTCGTCCCCGAGGTGCGCTACGCGCGGGCGCTCCCCCGCTGACCTCACCGCTGCTTCGGAATCCGGCCCAGCGCGCGCACCGCCGCCTCGGCGAGCACCGGATGGGCGAGTGCCTCGTCCAGGACGGGCCTGGCCCGGGCGTCGCCGAGCGTGCCGAGCCCGTCCACGCAGGCGAGGGCCACCCGACGGTAGGGGTCGTGGGGCCGCAGCCGCCGCCGCAGGGTGGTGATCAGCGCGGGCACGGCCTCCGGGGCGTCCAGTTCCACCAGCAGCCGTACGGGGTGCAGGGCGTAGGCGACGCGCAGTTCGTTGGTGGCGAGGGCGGCGGCCGCGCGGGCGGTGCGCGGATCGCCGAGACGGGCCAGGGCGTAGGCGGCGGAGGCGCAGCGCGGCGGGTCGCGATGGTTCAGCAGCAGCACCAGCGCCTCGAAGGCCCGCCGGTCCCGCGCCAGCCCGAGCCGGAACGCGGCCAGCTCCCTCGCCCACAACTGCTGCCCGGGTTCGGTCAGCACCCCCGCCAGGGCGTCGACGTCCTCGGTCGCCACAAGCCGCTCGAACGCGGGCGTCGCCCCCGACTCCTGCCGTAAGCGCAGCGTGAGTGATCGCAACTCTTCGTCCATGACTGAGAGGGTAGGTGCGTCGCGAGCTGCGCGGGACGTACATCACAAAGACGAGGGCTGGCGCGCTCGTTACCCGCCAGTTAAGCTCAGACGAGCGAGTTACCCACTCGTTCTTCCTCGCGGCGGTCTGGTGACGCGGCCGTCGTGAGAGCAGTCGGTTCGGTGCTTCAGGTACCGAGGTGCGACTCGGCCCCGGGACAGGGCCGGTCCTCCCTTCACCGGGCGTGTGCGCTTGCGGCCCGGCAACACCCGCACTTCTTCACGCACCCGGTGCGCCCCTCGGCGCACCCGGGCGCGTTCCCTGTCGTCACCCTCATTCCTGGAGTCCCGCGATGGCCACTCCCCTTTCCGACCCGTCCCAGTCCCCGCTGCAGACCATCGCCGTCGTCGGCCTCGGCACGATGGGCACCGGCATCGCCGAGGTCCTCGCCAAGGCCGGCCGCGAGGTCGTCGGCATCGACATCAGCGAGGCCCAGGCCGCGAAGTGCGTCGCCGCCCTGGAGGCCTCCACCGCCCGTGGCGTCGAGCGCGAGCGGCTGACCGAGCAGGACCGCGCCGGCATCCTCGCCCGGGTCCGTACCTCCACCGATCTCAGGACGGCGGCCGACGCCGACCTGGTCATCGAGGTGGCCCCGGAGTCGTACGAGGTCAAGCAGCAGATCTTCCGGGAGCTGGACGGGATCGTGCGCCCCGGGACGATCCTGGCGACCGGCACCAACGCCCTGTCGGTGACCCGGCTGGCCGCCGAATCCTCCCGTCCGGAGCGGGTGCTGGGCCTGCACTTCTTCAACCCGGCCCCGGCGATGCGGCTGGTCGAGGTCGTCTCCTCGGTGCTGACCGCGCCGGCGGCCGTCACGGCGGTCACCGATCTCGCCCTGGACCTGGGCAAGGAGCCCGTCGCGGTCGGCGACCGCCCGGGGTTCGTCGCCGACGGCCTGCTGTTCGGCTACCTCAACCAGGCCGCCGCGATGTACGAGGCGAAGTACGCCTCCCGCGAGGACATCGACTCCGCGATGCGGCTCGGCTGCGGACTGCCCATGGGCCCGCTGGCGCTGCTCGACCTGATCGGCGTCGACACCGCGCGCACGGTCCTGGAGGCGATGTACTCGGCGTCCCGCGACCGCCTGCACGCACCGGCCCCGATCCTCAAGCAGCTCAGCGAGGCGGGCCTGACCGGCCGTAAGGCGGGGCGTGGTTTCTACAGCTACGAGGCACCGGGCAGCCCGGTGGTCGTGCGGGACGCGCTGACGCCGCTGGAGGGCGGGGACCTGACCGCGGGCCGGGAGATCCGCTCGGTCGGCGTCGCGGGCTCGGGCACCATGGCCTCCGGTATCGCGGAGGTGTTCGCCAAGGGCGGGTACGACGTGGTCATCGCGGCCCGCAGCGAGGAGAAGGCCCAGGCCGCGAAGGCCCGGATCGGCAAGTCCCTGGCCCGCTCGGTCGACAAGGGCCGTATGACCGCCGAGGCCGCCGCGCAGACCCTGGACCGTGTCACGCCGACGGGCACCTACGACGACTTCGCCGACGTCGACCTGGCCGTGGAGGCGGTCGCCGAGGACCTGGAGATCAAGCAGCAGCTCTTCGCCGCGCTGGACAAGGTCTGCAAGCCGGGCGCCATCCTGGCCACCACGACCTCGTCGCTGCCGGTCGTCGCCTGCGCCCGCGCCACCTCGCGTCCGCAGGACGTGATCGGCATGCACTTCTTCAACCCGGCGCCGGCCATGAAGCTGGTCGAGGTCGTCCGCACCGTGCTGACGGCCGACGACGTGCACGCGACGGTCCGCGAGGTCTGCGGCCGGATCAGGAAGCACGCGGTCGACTGCGGGGACCGGGCGGGCTTCATCGTGAACGCGCTGCTGTTCCCGTACCTGAACAACGCGATCAAGATGGTCGAGGAGCACTACGCGTCCCTCGACGACATCGACGCGGCGATGCGGCTGGGCGGCGGGTACCCGATGGGTCCCTTCGAACTGCTGGACGTCGTCGGGCTGGATGTCTCGCTCGCCATCGAGAAGGTCCTGCACCGCGAGTTCCGCGACCCGGGGCTCGCCCCGGCGCCGCTGCTGGAGCACCTGGTGGCCGCGGGCTGCCTCGGCCGCAAGACCGGCCGTGGCTTCCGCGAATATGCCAAGCGCTGAGGGTCCCGGCGACTGGTTCCGGTCCGGCTCCGAGTGGGGTGGCCTGCTCGGCCCGGACCGGTTCCACGAACCAGGCCATGCGCAGCGAGCTGCGCACATGCAGTACGTTCAGGGCATGCCCCAGCCCGCCAAGTCCTCACGTACACCAGCTACGGCCGACGCGCCGGAGAGCGCCGCAGGCTCTCGCGCCGCCGCCCAGCGGCTCAAGATGCGCCGGGAACTGGCGGCCGCCGCGATGGAGCTGTTCGCGACCAAGGGGTACGAGGCGACCACCGTCGACGAGATCGCGGCCCAGGCCGGGGTCGCCCGGCGCACGTTCTTCCGCCACTTCCGCTCCAAGGAAGAGGCGATCTTCCCCGACCACGACGACACCCTGATCCGCGCCGAGGCGGTGCTCAACGCCGCGCCCGCGCACGAGCATCCGCTCGACACGGTGTGCCGCGGCATCAAGGAAGTCATGAAGATGTACGCGGCCCGGCCGGAGATCTCGGTCGCCCGCTACAAGCTGACGCGTGAGGTGCCCACGCTGCGCGAGGCGGAGATCGCGTCGGTGGCCCGTTACGAGCGACTGTTCACCCGCTACCTCCTCGGCCACTTCGACGAGCGCGCGCACGCCGACGACGCCAACGACGACCCGCTGCTGGCGGAGGTCGCCGCGTCCGCCGTGGTGACGGCCCACAATCACGTCCTGCGGCGCTGGCTGCGGGCCGGCGGTCAGGGGGACGTGGAAACGCAGCTCGACCACGCCTTCGCGATCGTGCGCAAGACCTTCGGCACGGGCATCGGGGCCGGGCGCTCCACGGACGCGCAGCCGGCCGCGGCCACGGCCTCGACGCAGGGCGAGGTGCTGGTGACCGTCGCCCGTACCGACGCACCGCTGGACGAGGTCATGAGGACCATCGAGCAGGCCCTCAAGGAGCGCTGAACAGCTCGCACCACCTGTGATGACGGCCACCCCACGGGGTGGCCGTTTTGGCATGTCAGGGGCCGTTTTGACATGCCCCACGGAGGCCATTCGATCGATCATCGCTCATTTGTTACGTAAAGATTTCATCTGAGAGCAAGTTCTGGCACTCAGTGCCTTGCGGGGTGACACGCGGTGTCATACGTTGAAGAGGTCCGGGCGACGTCCCAGCAAGCTCACCGCCTGCTCGCCCGGACGCCTGCGTCACAGGCAACCTCCCGCGCCACCAGCGCTGCCGAACAGCACCACCGCCGAACCGACGGCACACCCTCAACCCTCAGCAGCACCGACGTAACCCTCAGCGCCCCTCCCTCAGGGCGCACACCGCCGGAGGCAACACCGTGACCATGAAGGACATCCTGGCCGCGATCCAGTCGCCCGACTCCGTGTCGAAGGACTTCGCCGCCCTCCCGATCCCCGAGTCGTACCGCGCGATCACCGTGCACAAGGACGAGACGGAGATGTTCGCGGGCCTCACCACCCGCGACAAGGACCCCCGCAAGTCGATCCACCTGGACGAGGTCCCGGTCCCCGAGCTCGGCCCGGGCGAGGCCCTGGTGGCCGTGATGGCCTCCTCGGTCAACTACAACTCGGTGTGGACCTCGATCTTCGAGCCGCTGTCCACCTTCGGGTTCCTGGAGCGCTACGGCCGCACCAACGAGCTGGCCAAGCGCCACGACCTGCCGTACCACATCATCGGCTCCGACCTCGCGGGCGTCGTCCTGCGCACCGGCCCGGGCGTCAACGCCTGGCAGCCCGGTGACGAGGTCGTCGCGCATTGCCTCTCCGTCGAGCTGGAGTCGTCCGACGGCCACAACGACACGATGCTCGACCCCGAGCAGCGCATCTGGGGCTTCGAGACCAACTTCGGCGGCCTCGCCGAGATCGCCCTGGTCAAGTCGAACCAGCTGATGCCCAAGCCCGACCACCTGAGCTGGGAGGAGGCCGCCGCTCCGGGCCTGGTGAACTCCACCGCCTACCGGCAGCTGGTCTCCCGCAACGGCGCCGGCATGAAGCAGGGCGACAACGTCCTCATCTGGGGCGCGTCCGGCGGACTCGGCTCCTACGCCACCCAGTTCGCGCTGGCCGGCGGCGCCAACCCGATCTGTGTCGTCTCCAGCGAGCAGAAGGCCGACATCTGCCGGGCGATGGGCGCGGACGCGATCATCGACCGCAACGCCGAGGGCTACAAGTTCTGGAAGGACGAGAACACCCAGGACCCCAAGGAGTGGAAGCGCTTCGGCAAGCGCATCCGCGAGCTCACCGGCGGCGAGGACATCGACATCGTCTTCGAGCACCCCGGCCGTGAGACCTTCGGCGCGAGCGTGTTCGTCACCCGCAAGGGCGGCACCATCACCACCTGCGCCTCCACCTCGGGCTACATGCACGAGTACGACAACCGCTACCTGTGGATGTCGCTGAAGCGGATCATCGGCTCGCACTTCGCCAACTACCGCGAGGCCTGGGAGGCCAACCGGCTCATCGCGAAGGGCAAGATCCACCCGACGCTCTCCAAGGTCTACTCCCTGGAGGACACCGGCCAGGCCGCCTACGACGTGCACCGCAACCTCCACCAGGGCAAGGTCGGCGTCCTCGCGCTGTCCCCCGAGGAGGGCCTGGGCGTGCGCGACCAGGAGAAGCGCGCCAAGCACATCGACGCCATCAACCGCTTCCGGAACATCTGAGGTCGTCCATGAGTGAGCGTCAGAAGGACCGGCCGTGGCTCATGCGCACGTACGCCGGTCACTCCACGGCCGAGGCGTCCAACGAGCTGTACCGACGCAACCTCGCCAAGGGGCAGACAGGTCTGTCGGTGGCGTTCGACCTGCCGACGCAGACCGGCTACGACTCCGACCACATCCTCGCCCGCGGCGAGGTCGGCCGGGTCGGTGTGCCGATCGCGCACCTCGGTGACATGCGCCGGCTGTTCCAGGACATCCCCCTGGAGCAGATGAACACCTCGATGACCATCAACGCCACGGCCATGTGGCTGCTGGCGCTCTACCAGGTCGTCGCCGAGGAGCAGGGTGCGGACATCACCAAGCTCCAGGGCACGACCCAGAACGACATCGTCAAGGAGTACCTGTCCCGGGGCACGCATGTGTTCCCGCCGGGGCCGAGCCTCCGTCTGACGACGGACATGATCGCGTACACGGTCTCCCACATCCCGAAGTGGAACCCGATCAACATCTGCAGCTACCACCTGCAGGAGGCGGGCGCCACGCCGGTGCAGGAGATCGCGTACGCGATGTCCACCGCGATCGCCGTGCTCGACGCCGTGCGCGACTCCGGCCAGGTGCCGCAGGAGCGCATGGGCGACGTCGTCGGCCGTATCTCGTTCTTCGTGAACGCGGGCGTCCGCTTCGTCGAGGAGATGTGCAAGATGCGCGCCTTCGGCCGCATCTGGGACAAGGTCACCCGCGAGCGGTACGGCATCGACAACCCCAAGCACCGCCGCTTCCGCTACGGCGTCCAGGTCAACTCCCTGGGCCTGACGGAGGCGCAGCCGGAGAACAACGTCCAGCGGATCGTGCTCGAGATGCTGGCCGTCACCCTCTCCAAGGACGCACGCGCGCGTGCCGTGCAGCTGCCCGCCTGGAACGAGGCGCTGGGCCTGCCCCGCCCCTGGGACCAGCAGTGGTCGCTGCGCATCCAGCAGGTGCTGGCCTACGAGAGCGATCTGCTGGAGTACGAGGACATCTTCGAGGGCTCGAAGGTGATCGAGGCGAAGGTGGAGGAGCTGGTCGAGTCCGCCCTCGCGGAGATCGACCGCATCCAGGAGATGGGCGGCGCCATGGCGGCCGTCGAGTCCGGCTACCTCAAGTCGCAGCTCGTCTCCTCGCACGCCGAGCGCCGGGGCCGGATCGAGTCCGGCCAGGAGAAGATCATCGGTGTCAACGCCTTCGAGGGCACCGAGCCGAACCCGCTGACCGCCGATCTGGACACCGCGATCCAGACGGTCGACCCGGCGGTCGAGGCCCGGGTGATCGCGGGCCTGCAGAACTGGCGCGACAACCGCTACCAGCCGCCCTTCAACCACCCGCGCCCCTGCAAGGCGCTGGAGCGGCTGAAGGACGCCGCCCGGGGCACCGAGAACCTCATGGAGGCCACCCTGGAGTGCGCCCGCGCCGGGGCGACGACCGGTGAGTGGGCCGGGGCCCTGCGCGAGGTGTTCGGCGAGTTCCGCGCCCCGACGGGCGTCTCGTCGGCGCCCGTGGCCGTCCCCGTCGAGGAGGGCAGCGCGCTGGCCGTGGTCCGCCGCAAGGTGGATCTGACGGCCAAGGACCTGGACGTCGGCAAGCTGCGCTTCCTGGTCGGCAAGCCGGGCCTGGACGGGCACTCCAACGGCGCGGAGCAGATCGCCGTGCGCGCGCGTGACGCCGGCTTCGAGGTGGTCTACCAGGGCATCCGGCTGACGCCCGAGCAGATCGTGGACGCGGCCCTCGCCGAGGACGTGCACGCGGTCGGCCTGTCCATCCTGTCCGGCTCGCACGCCCAACTGGTCCCGGACGTGCTCGAACGGCTGCGTGTGGCCGGTGCCACAGATATACCCGTGATCGCCGGTGGCATCATCCCGAATGGTGACGCCGAGCAGCTCAGGCAAGCCGGAGTGGCCGCCGTCTTCACCCCGAAGGACTTCGACATCACCGGAATCATCGGCCGCATCGTCGACGAGATCCGGAAAGCGAACAAGCTCGACCCCCTGGAGGTCCCCGCATGACCACGGTCAACCGCCTTCGCCCCCGGCGTTCCTGCCTGGCGGTACCGGGCTCGAACCCCCGGTTCCTGGAGAAGGCCCAGGGCCTCCCGGCGGACCAGGTCTTCCTCGACCTGGAGGACGCGTGCGCCCCGCTCGCCAAGCCCGAGGCGCGGCACACCATCGTCAAGTTCCTCAACGAGGGCGACTGGACGGGCAAGACGCGCGTCGTGCGGGTCAACGACTGGACGACCGAGTGGACGTACCGGGACGTCGTCACGGTCGTCGAGGGCGCCGGCCAGAACCTCGACTGCATCATGCTGCCGAAGGTGCAGACGGCCCAGCAGGTCGTCGCCCTGGACCTGCTGCTGACGCAGATCGAGAAGACGATGGGCTTCGAGGTCGGCAAGATCGGCATCGAGGCGCAGATCGAGAACGCGCAGGGCCTGAACAACGTCAACGAGATCGCGACGGCCTCCCCGCGCGTCGAGACCATCATCTTCGGCCCGGCCGACTTCATGGCCTCCATCAACATGAAGTCGCTGGTCGTGGGCGAGCAGCCGCCCGGCTACCCGGCGGACGCCTACCACTACATCCTGATGAAGATCCTGATGGCGGCCCGCGCCAACAACCTCCAGGCGATCGACGGCCCGTACCTGCAGATCCGCAACATCGACGGCTACCGCGAGGTCGCCCAGCGCGCCGCCGCCCTCGGCTTCGACGGCAAGTGGGTGCTGCACCCGGGCCAGGTCGAGGCGTCCAACGAGATCTTCTCGCCGTCACAGGAGGACTACGACCACGCCGAGCTGATCCTGGACGCGTACGACTACTACACGTCCGAGGCCGGGGGCAAGAAGGGCTCCGCGATGCTCGGCGACGAGATGATCGACGAGGCCAGCCGCAAGATGGCCCTGGTCGTCTCCGGCAAGGGACGCGCCGCCGGCATGCGGCGCACCAGCAAGTTCGAGATCCCGGAGGCGTGACGGCGATGCAGTTCGGACGCACCTACGAGGAGTTCGAGGTCGGGGCGACGTACAAGCACTGGCCGGGAAAGACGGTCACGGAGTACGACGACCACCTGTTCTGTCTCCTCACCATGAACCACCACCCGCTCCACATGGACGTCAACTACGCCGAGAAGACGACGGACTTCGGCAAGAACGTGGTGGTCGGGAACTACATCTACTCCCTCCTGCTCGGCATGTCCGTCCCGGACATCTCCGGCAAGGCCATCGCCAACCTGGAGATCGAGTCGCTCAAGCACGTGGCGCCGACCTTCCACGGTGACACGCTCTACGGCCAGACGACCGTGCTCGACAAGTGGCCGTCGAAGTCGAAGAACGACCGCGGGATCGTCTACGTCGAGACCAAGGGCTACAAGCAGGACGGCACGCTGGTCTGCGTGTTCCGCCGCAAGGTCATGGTGCCGACCGAGACCTACATCAAGGAGCGCGGCGGCGAGCAGCCCGGCCGCCCGGAGCTCAAGGAGCAGGAGAAGTAGCCATGGCGCGACTCGCCCAGACCGCCGGTCTGACGGACATCCAGCAGGAGATCCTGTCCACCGTCCGGGACTTCGTGGACAAGGAGATCATCCCGGTCGCCACGGAGCTGGAGCACCGCGACGAGTACCCCCAACAGATCGTCGACGGGCTGAAGGAGTTGGGCCTGTTCGGCCTGATGATTCCCGAGGAGTACGGGGGTCTGGGCGAGTCTCTCCTGACGTACGCGCTGTGCGTAGAGGAGATCGCCCGCGGGTGGATGTCGGTGTCCGGCATCATCAACACCCACTTCATCGTGGCGTACATGCTCAAGCAGCACGGGACGCAGGAACAGAAGGACCATTTCCTGCCGAGGATGGCCGCGGGCGACATCCGCGGCGCGTTCTCGATGTCGGAGCCGGCCCTCGGCTCGGACGTCTCGGCGATCACGTCGAAGGCGGTGCGGGACGGCGAGGAGTACGTCCTGAACGGCCAGAAGATGTGGCTGACGAACGGCGGAACGTCGTCGCTGGTGGCCGTTCTGGTCCGAAGTGACGAAGGTCACCCCGAGGGCACCGCGCCCCACAAGTCGATGACGACCTTCCTCGTCGAGAAGGAGCCCGGCTTCGGCGAGGTCCGCCCCGGTCTCACCATCCCGGGGAAGATCGACAAGATGGGTTACAAGGGTGTCGACACCACCGAACTCATCATGGATGGCCTGCGGATTCCTGCGGATCGTGTGCTCGGCGGGGTCACCGGCCGTGGTTTCTACCAGATGATGGACGGCGTCGAGGTCGGGCGCGTCAACGTGGCGGCACGTGGCTGCGGCGTCGCTCAGCGTGCGTTCGAACTGGGCGTCCGGTACGCGCAGCAGCGTCACACCTTCGGAAAGGCGATCGCCCAGCACCAGGCGATCCAGTTCAAGCTGGCCGAGATGGCTACCAAGGTCGAGGCCGCGCATGCGATGATGGTGAATGCAGCTCGCAAAAAGGACTCCGGTGAGCGAAACGACCTCGAGGCTGGGATGGCGAAGTACCTCGCCTCCGAGTACTGCAAGGAGGTCGTCGAGGACGCCTTCCGGATCCACGGCGGCTACGGCTTCTCCAAGGAGTACGAGATCGAGCGCCTCTACCGCGAGGCTCCGATGCTGCTCATCGGTGAAGGTACCGCCGAGATCCAGAAAATGATCATCGGTCGGCGACTGCTCGAAGAGTATCGATTCCAGGGCTAGATGTCCGGATACGGGGTGTTTTCTTGGAGAAGAAGATCACACCCCGTCAGCACTCTTCAGCCGCCGACTCGGCTGCCTGGCTTACCCAGTTACGGTCCCGAGCCGCTACGATCGCCGGAAAGCCGCCGTCCCCCGTCAGAGTGCGGCCTCATCCGCTACGAAGGTCATCCATGCCCCACAGCCAAACCTCTGCACCACGCGACAGCCGGGCCGGCGTACGCCTCGCGCGCGGAGCATCGCCGTGGCTTCTTCCGACCGTCGCCACCGCAGCCCTCAGCCTGGCCCGTGCCCGGCGCTCCGGCGCCGCCAAGGCCGTCGCCGTTCCCGCCACCGCGCTCGCGGCGGGGATGCTGTGGTTCTTCCGCGACCCCGAGCGCGAGATCACGCAGGGCCGGGTCATCTCGCCCGCCGACGGTGTGGTGCAGAGCATCATGCCGTGGAAGGACGGCCGCACCCGCGTCGCGATCTTCATGAGCCCGCTCAACGTGCACGTCAACCGCGCGCCGCTGGCCGGCACGGTGACGTCGGTCGAGCACATCCCCGGTGGCTTCGTTCCCGCCTTCAACAAGGAGAGCGAGAACAACGAGCGGGTCGTGTGGCACTTCGACACCGAGCTCGGCGACATCGAGATGATCCAGATCGCCGGCGCGGTCGCCCGTCGCATCGTTCCCTACGTGCCCCAGGGCACCAAGGTCGAGCAGGGCGAGCGGATCGGCCTGATCCGTTTCGGTTCGCGTGTGGACATCTACCTGCCCGAGGGCGTGGAGGTAGACGTCGAGGTCGGTCAGAAGACCGTGGCTGGGGTGACTCGCATTGACCGTGATTGATCCTGATACCAAGGTCGGCTGGGTCCCGGAGGCCGACGAGGTGGACGAAGAAGAGGAGATGCCTCTCTCTCTTCGCCTCTCGATAGCGGACACCCTCACGCTCGGCAACGCCACGTGCGGCTTCATGGCGGTGTACTTCACCACCACCGGCATCCTGATCCCGCACCTCACGGGCGACGACGCGGGCATGGCCCGCAACAGCGCGGCCACGGCCGTGATACTGATGCTGTGCGCGGCGGTCTTCGACCTGTTCGACGGCCTCGTCGCCCGCAAGCTGCGGTCGTCGCCGATGGGCGCGGAGCTGGACAATCTCTCCGATCTGATCAGCTTCGGTTTGGCGCCCGCGTACTTCGTGCTCGTGTACGGCATGGTCGCGCGGGACGCGCATGAGCGGGTCGCGGCGGTGGGCGCGATCGTGGTGCTGCTGGCGGTGGTGCTGCGGCTTGCGCGGTTCTCGTGCGTCACCGTGAAGGACGGGACGTTCCAGGGCATGCCGTCGCCGTTCGGTGCCCTGACGGTCGTGTCGATCGTGCTGCTGGAGCTGCCCTTCGTGGCGACGCTGCTGGCGATCCTGGGTACGGCGTGGCTCATGGTGAGCCGGGTCGAGTACCCGAAGCCGCGGGGGCGGCTCGCCGTGGCGATGCTGTCGTGGATCGTGCTGAGCATGGGGCTGCTGGCGGCGTGGGCGTTCGACGCGCCGAGCGGACAGCTGCTGCTGCAGACGGGGTGCGCGCTTCAGCTGGTCATGGGTGCGGTGATTCCGCTGTTCGCGACGGCCCGGCGGGTGAACAACTTCCGCGGCAGCCGGCGCGAGGCGCGGGCGGCGCAGCTTCCGTAGCGTCTGACTCTTGTGAAGGGCCCCGGACCGGGATTCGGTCCGGGGCCCTTCGCCGTTTCAGCTCAGGAAGTCCCTGGCGATGCGTTCTGCCACGCGTTCCAGGATCGGGCCCGCCTCGGCGATGCACTTCGCCACGTCCGGCTCGGCGTCCGTCAGGGGGTAGGCGCGGCGGAAGCCGGAGCGGCCCAGGACCTCCGGGGGGAGGGCGAGGCGGCCGCAGACCGCCACGACGTCCTTGCCGGCGGCGCGGGCCGCCGCGGCGACGCCTGCCGGGGCCTTGCCGTGCAGGGTCTGTTCGTCGAGGGAGCCCTCGCCGGTGATCACCAGATCGGCACGGTCCAGCGCGGGTGCGAAGCCCAGGACGTCGAGCATCACCTCGATGCCGGGGCGGAAGCGGGCGCCCAGCAGCAGGGCGCCGTAGCCGATGCCGCCGGCCGCGCCCGCGCCGGGCGAGGCGGCGTACTCCGCGGCCTTCGGACCGACCGGCCCCTCCAGCACCTTCGCGAAGTGCGCGAGGGCGGTGTCCAGGGCGGCCACGTCGTCCGGGGAGGCGCCCTTCTGCGGGCCGTAGACCGCGGGCGCGCCCTTCGGGCCGGTCAGCGGGTTGTCGACATCGCTGGCGAGGACCAGTTCGATCTCGGTGAGGCGCGGGTCGAGGCCCGACAGATCGGCGGTGGCCAGATCGGCGAGGCCGCCGCCGCCCGGCGGTACCGGCTCGCCGTCGGCGTCCAGGAACCGGGCGCCCAGGGCGGACAGCATTCCGGCGCCACCGTCGGTGGTGGCGCTGCCGCCGACCCCGAAGACGATGCGGCGGGCACCGGCGTCCAGGGCGGCCCGCAGCAGTTCGCCGGAGCCGTACGTGGAGGCCGTGAGCGGGGCGAAGACGCCGGCGGGCAGCCGCTGGAGTCCGCTCGCCTCGGCCATCTCCACGACCGCGGTGTCCTCGCGCAGCGCGAACGCCGCCGTCACCTCACCCCCGAGGGGGCCGGCGACCCGTACCTCCCGGCGCTCGAACCCGGCCGCGACCGCCGCGGCCACGGTGCCGTCGCCGCCGTCGGCCACGGGCAGCGCCTCGACCTCGAGGTGCGGCACGGCCCGGCGCAGCCCGGCCGTCACCCGCTCGGCGACCTCCACGGCCGTCAGCGACCCCTTGAACTTGTCCGCGGCGACGAGCACCCGCTGCGTCGATCGGGTACCGCTCACTGCAGCGTCCGCCACTTGCACTCCCCTTGCTCTCCGGGCCCTCACGCACGTCAGGGCCAGTCGCGCCGCTGTGACCTTAACCGGAGGACGCCCCGGCCGTCAGCATCTGCCCGACTCCTGGACCGGCGGCCCCGCGGCCTCGGGCGACCCCGCGGAAACGGGTAGACCGTAACCATGACCCTCGTCGACACCGAAGCAGCGCTCGCCGACCGCATCCACGGCGGCTGGCTGGGCCGCATCGCGGGAAACATGCTCGGCAAACCGGTCGAACAGGGCGAGGTCTGGACACGGGACCGCATCGATCGCTACCTCCGGCAGGCCGCCGCCCTTCCCCTGACCGACTATCTGCCCGAGCCCATCGGCGACGACGAGACCGCGCTGCGGCCCGAGTGGCGCCAGTGTGTGCGCGGCCGGATCCACGGAAGCTGCCGTGACGACGACGTCGACTACGCGATCCTCGGCCTCGACCTGCTGGAGACCCACGGCTTCGGCTTCAGCACCGAGCAGGTCGGCGACCTGTGGCTGCTGCGGCTGCCGTATCTCCAGACGTTCACCGCCGAACGGGCCGCGTACCGCAATCTGGCCGACGGGCTCAAGCCGCCGCTGACGGCGACGTACGACAATCCGTACCAGGAGTGGATCGGGGCGCTGATCAGGGCCGACATCTACGGCTGGACCAGCCCGGGCCTGCCGCGGCGGGCCGCCTCGCTGGCCCGGCGGGACGCGGTGCTGTCGCACACCGGCAACGGGGTCTACGGGGCGATGTGGGCGGCGGCGCTGATCTCGGCGGCGTTCACGGAACCCACCGTGCGCGGCGCCGTCGACCAGGCCCTGACCGTGATCCCGGCGAGCAGCCGGCTGGCCCGCACGGTGCGCCGGGTGGTATCCCTGCACGACACCCGGATGTCCTGGGAGGACACGCTGACCACGGTCGCCGAGGAGACCGCCGGGATGGGCTGGATCCACACCGTTCCCAATGCCGCCGTCCTCACCGCCGGGCTGCTCTACGGCGACGGCGACTTCACGCGCACCATCACCCTGACCGTCCGCGGCGGTCTGGACACCGACTCCAACGGCGCGACCGCGGGTTCGGTGGCGGGCGTGTTCGGCGGGGCGGCCGCCATCCCCGAGCACTGGAAGGCTCCGCTGGAGGACACGGTCCGCAGTGCGGTGTTCGGCTTCGACGGGGTGCGGATCAGCGAGCTGGCGGAGCGGACGCTACGGCTGGCGGAGTCGGCGGCCTGAGCGCGGGGAACCGGCCATTCCCGGGCGGGTGCGGAGCCGGGACCCTTCTTCCGCTTCGGGAAACGGGGCTCGTGGGGTCGGTATCGGCCACGGCTTTCGGGTGCTGCCGACCGTTCCGCTTGAAAGTGCTTCCCTTCGACTGATTCCGGCCACTTGCTCATCGCCCGATGATGTCGATCAAACCCGACCGTAAAGTGATCTGTCCGTCGGCCCAGTCGATCATTTCCAGTCACCTCACCCCGTCCGCGTCCTTACGCCTCGCGCCTGACAGAAAGCGTCTGCTTGTCATGTCTCGTCTCAGAGCTGCCCTGCGTGCCACCGCCTCCGCGGCCGTCCTGACCGGCGCGGTGCTCACCGCGCCGCAGGCCGTCGCCGTCGAACAGCCCTCGGTAGCGCTCTCGGCGCAGGCCGACGCCGGGACCGTGGCTCTCGCACAGGCCGACCCGGCGGCCGCCGCGGCCGCGGCCAACGTCTGCGGCACCGGCTACACGCTGCGGAAGGGCGTTCCGCTGCCCCTCGGCACCGAACCCTCCCAGCGCCTGGCGACCCTGTTCTCCTACGAGAACGGCGGCAAGGGCTGCGTCATCCTGGACAACAACGTCGGCAAGGCGCAGTACATGTACGTCCAGGTCTGCAAGGTGGGCGGCACGGCCTGCGACAAGGACTCGGGCAGCTTCAGCGAGTACGCGGGCCCGGTGCGCGTCTCCAGCTTCGCCTGCGCCCCGGTGACCGCCAAGATGGGCTCGACCTCCGGCAGCCTCTACATCGACTACAAGTCCGAGTACGTCTTCCCCTGCGGCTGAGCCGGCGTCCGGTGGCTACCCTGCCCCCATGACCACCTCTGCTGACTTCGCCGCCTACATCGCGTCCCTGCCTCGCGTCCTGGCCGGCGCCGCCGCGCTGTTCCGGGACGGCGAGGGCCGGGTCCTGCTCGTCGAGCCCAACTACCGGGAGGGCTGGACGCTGCCCGGCGGCACGATCG
The DNA here is from genome assembly GCF_024442335.1 of Streptomyces sp. CRCS-T-1. Taxonomy (NCBI): domain Bacteria; kingdom Bacillati; phylum Actinomycetota; class Actinomycetes; order Kitasatosporales; family Streptomycetaceae; genus Streptomyces; species Streptomyces sp. CRCS-T-1. The sequence goes on from NZ_CP101651.1 coordinate 1,263,343, forward strand.
AGTCCGACGACGGCGAGACCCCGCGGCAGGGCGCGCGGCGCGAGACGGCCGAGGAGATCGGCCTGGACCGTGAACTCGGCCGGCTGCTGGCGGTGGACTGGGTGCACGGCCCGGGGCGTCCGCCGCTGGTGGCGTATCTGTACGACGGCGGGGTGCTCGGCGAGGACGCCTTCAAGGCGATCCGCCTCCAGGAGGAGGAGCTGCTGTCCTGGCGGCTCGTACCCCGCGAGGAACTGACCGACTACCTCCCGGGCGCCCTCGGCCGCCGTGTCCTCACCGCCCTGGACGTCCTGGCGGACGGCTCGGGCACGGCGGAGCTGGAGAACGGCCACCGGGTCGGCTGACCGGGCTCGGCGCGTCCCTCGGATATCCGTTCGCCCCGAACGGCCCGGCGTCCTACCCTCGGCTCATGGCCAAGCCCCTCGTCGCGCTCCTCACCGGGGCCGGTATCAGCACCGACTCCGGGATCCCGGACTACCGCGGGCCGAACGGGCTGTGGCGGCGGGACCCGGAGGCCGAGAAGCTCGTGACGTACGAGTACTACATGGGCGACCCGGAGATCCGGCGGCGGTCGTGGCAGATGCGGCGCAAGAACCGCACGCTGCAGGCCGAGCCCAACGCCGCCCATCGGGCCATCGCCGACCTGGAGGGGTCGGGGGTACCGGTGCGGGTGATCACGCAGAACGTGGACGGGCTGCACCAGCTCGCCGGGATGCCCGCCCGCAAGGTCCTCGAACTGCACGGCACGGCACGGAGTTTCGTCTGCACCGGCTGCCACGCCCGCGGCCCGATGCGGGACGCCCTCGCCCGGGTCGAGGCCGGTGAGGACGATCCGCCGTGTCTGGAGTGCGGCGGTGTCCTGAAGTCCGCGACGGTGATGTTCGGCGAGCGGCTCGACCCCGTCGTCCTCGGCGAGGCGGCCGCCATCAGCAAGGCCTGCGAGGTCTTCGTCGCCGTCGGCACGAGCCTGAAGGTCCAGCCCGCCGCCGGCCTCGCGGGTGTCGCCGCCGACCACGGCGCCCGTCTGATCATCGTCAACGCCGAGCCGACACCGTACGACGAGCGCGCCGACGAGCTCGTACGGGAACCCATCGGAACGGCCCTGCCCGAACTGCTGCGGAGCCTCGGCGACGCCGCCTAGAACAGCGCGGCCCCGCTCTCGAACTCCAGCAGCCTGCGCTTGCGGTCCAGGCCGCCGCCGTAGCCCGTGAGGCTGCCGTTGGCGCCGACGACGCGGTGGCAGGGGACGATGATGCCGACGGGGTTGCGGCCGTTGGCGAGGCCGACCGCGCGGGAGGCGGTGGGGGTGCCGAGGGTGGCGGCGAGTTGGCCGTAGGTGCGGGTCTCGCCGTAGGGGATGCGGCTCAGTTGCTCCCAGACGGTGCGCTGGAACGGGGTGCCCGTCAGGCGGAGTTCGACGGTGAACTCCTTGAGGTCGCCCGCGAAGTACGCCTCGAGTTGTTCCTCCGCCTCCGCGAACAGGGTGTCGTCGCGCGGGCCGAAGGTCTCCTCCGGCGGGCGGTGGCGCTGGTCGGTCATGTAGAGGCCGCACAGCACTCCGTCGTCGGCGACGAGGGTGAGGGGGCCGTAGGGACTGTCGGTCACGGTGTGGTGCTTCATCGAACATCCTTATACCGGAAGGAAGTTGATCGGGTGGCTGTCCGTCGCCCAGAGGTACTGGACGGCGTAGGCCCGCCACGGGCGCCAGGCCGCAGCCCGTGCGGTGAGCGCGGCGGGCGTGGAGGGCAGGCCGAGTTCGCGGGCGGCGCGGCGGATGCCGAGGTCGGTGGGGAGGAAGGCGTCCGGGTCGCCGAGGGCGCGCATGGCGATGACGTCGGCCGTCCAGGGGCCCAAGCCGGGCAGGGCGAGGAGCTGGGCGCGGCTGCGCGGCCAGTCGCTCTCCACTCCCAGGTGGAGTTCGCCGTCGGCGAGCTGGCGGACCAGGGTGGTGAAGGTGGTGCGGCGGCTGCGCGGCATCGCCAGTGACTCGGGGTCCAGGGCCGCGAGGGCCTCGGGGGCCGGGAAGAGGTGGGTGAGGCCGCCCTCGGGGTCGTCGACCGGTTCGCCGTGCGCGGTGACCAGGCGGGCCGCGTGGGTGCGGGCGGCGGCGGTGGAGACCTGCTGGCCGAGCACGGCCCGGACGGCGAACTCGGCCTCGTCCACCGTGCGCGGGACACGCCGGCCGGGTGCCTTGTCGACCAGCGGCGCGAGGACCGGGTCGGTGCGCAGCTGGTCGTCGATCGCGACCGGGTCGGCGTCCAGGTCGAGCAGGCGGCGGCAGCGGCTGATGGCGACGGTCAGATCGCGCAGGTCACTGAGGGTGAGGCGGCAGGCGATGTGGTCGGGGGTGGGGGTGAGGGCGACGATGCCGTGGCCGTACGGGAGGCGCAGGGTGCGGCGGTAGGAGCCGTCGCGCCACTCCTCCACCCCGGGTACGGCCGTCGCGGCGAGGTGGCCGAAGAGGTTGTCGGGGTTGAGCGGGGTCCGGAACGGCAACCGCAGGGCGAGCGCGCCGGGCGTGCTCGCGCCCTGCCGCTTCGGGGCGCGGGTGCGCAGCTCGGACGGGGACAGGGCGAAGACCTCGCGGACGGTGTCGTTGAAGGTGCGGATCGAGGCGAAGCCGGCGGCGAAGGCGAGCTGTGCCATCGGCAGGCTCGTCGTCTCGATGAGCAGCCGGGCCGTCTGGGCACGCTGGGCCCGGGCGAGCGCGAGAGGTCCCGCGCCCAGTTCGGCGAGCAGCTGGCGCTCGACCTGCCGGGTGCTGTAGCCGAGCCGGCCGGCGAGGCCCGGCACGCCCTCGCGGTCCACGACGCCGTCGGCGATCAGCCGCATGGCGCGGGCCACCAGGTCGGCGCGCTGGTTCCACTCCGGGGAGCCGGGGCTGGTGTCGGGCCGGCAGCGCTTGCAGGCCCGGAACCCGGCCTGCTGACAGGCCGCCGCGCTCGGATGGAAGACCATGTTCTCCGGCTTGGGCGGCACGACCGGGCAGCTCGGACGGCAGTAGATGCCGGTCGTCAGGACGGCCGTGAAGAACCAGCCGTCGAAGCGCGCGTCCTTGGACCGGACGGCGCGCAGGCAGCGCTCGGTGTCGGTGTGCATCCCCATCTGCATACGTCCAGCATCGGTCACCACGAGCGGGCGGGTCTGGCGAGAATCCGACATCGACCTGCCTGGACCGGGACAGATGAAGATTCATTCATGTGTTCGTGTGTGCCCGGTACGATGACGTCATGGGTCATGGAGCCGTCACCACCGCGCAGGACGCCGGCGAGCGGGTACGCCTGGACGCGGACAACGTCGCGAAGGTGGCCACCACGCTCCAGGCCCTGTCCACGCCCTCCCGGCTGCTGATCCTCGCGCGGCTGCGGGAAGGCCCGCTGCCCGCCACCGAGTTGGCGGCGGAGGTCGGCATGGAGCAGTCGGCCTGCTCGCACCAGCTGCGGCTGCTGCGCAATCTGGGCCTGGTGGTGGGCGAGCGACAGGGCCGTTCGGTGGTGTACGCGCTGCACGATCACCATGTCGCCGAGCTGCTCGACCAGGCCGTGTACCACGTGGAGCATCTGCGGCTGGGGATCAGCGACACCGCCGACTGAGGCGGCGCCGCTGTCCCTCCGTTCGTGCTATTCGGCCGCCGTAGGACGGCGTGCGGCCTCCATCGCCTCGCTCACGCGCGTCAGCGGACGCAGCCGGTAGGTGAACGCGTAGTCGCGGCCCGCGAGCAGCTTGAACTCGTCGTGGGTGTGCGCGCCCCAGCTGTTGTCACCGCCCACGCCCATCTGGCGGTGGTTGATCCGCAGGACCACCGCGTCCCTCGGGGTGAGCTGGTAGTCGTGGCGGGCGCCGACCGACAGGTCCTCCGGGGTGAAGCGTGAGGCGTTGACCTCGAGCAGCGGCTCGGCGGAGACGAGCAGTCCGCGTCCGGAGCCGTCCGTCAGCGCGGCCCAGCGGACGTCGGTCTTGTTGCCGTTCTCCTGGGGGCGCAGATAGGACGTCCACTGCCCGGAGACGGTGCCGGAGTACAGGCCCACATCGGTGCTGTTGTTGCGGTCCCACATGTTCTCCTCGGGGCCGCGGCCGTAGTAGTGCAGCCGGTCGAGGCGGCGCGGCAGGAACAGCAGGGTGCCGACCTCGGGGATGTACGGCAGGTTCGCCGCGCCCGGGTGCAGGGTGTTGTCGACCTTGATCTCGCCGTTGCCGAAGACCGTGTAGGTGGTGGAGTACGTGGACTCGGTGCCGGTGGGCAGCGTGCCGGTGACCGTGACCTCGACGGCCCGGTCGCCCAGGGGCCGCACCCGTACGTCCGTCACCTTTCGCTTCGCTCCGGCGTCGCGCCAGGTCTGGTTGCGGGTGTGATGGCCGTTGCCCCGGTCGTTGTCGGTGGGCGCCCGCCAGAAGTTCGGGACGGGGCCGGAGGTGATGAGGCGCGTGCCGGCGGCCTCGTACGACGTGATGGTGCCGGTGCTCTTGTCGAACGTGACCGAGAAGTTCTTGCCCTTGACCGAGAGGGTCTTGTCCCCGTCCGTGTGGCCCAGGGTGGGCACGCTGCCGAACGGCGCCGGTTTCACCGCGGGGCTGCCCGCGTCGAGGGCCAGTTGCTGCTTGGCCACCTCGAAGCCTGCTTTGGCCCACTTGGCGGGCTCCTTGGTGGTGAAGGAGAGCTGGAGGAAGTACTCCGTGCCCGGTTCGGGCTTGGCGGGCAGCCGCACCGGCACCTTGATGTCCTTGCTGGTCAGCGGCGCCACATCGAGTTGGTCGCGGGTCAGCCGGCCGCGCTGGACGACCTTGCCGTCGGCGACGAGGGACCAACGGCCGTCGAAATCGCGAAGGTTGGTGAAGAGATACTCGTTGGTGAGCTTGACGGCGCCGGGGCCGCCCGACGCCTGCGAGGCGTTGATCGCCTGGTAGATCTGCTTGACCTCGGCGGACTTGCCCGTGTGGCCGCGGTCGGCGGTGACGATGCCGTCGCCGGAGAAGGCGCCGTCGTTGGGGTTGTCGCCCCAGTCGCCGCCGTAGGCGTAGAAGGTCTTGTCGCGCGGGCGCTTCTCGGTGAGTCCGGCGGTGGCGGCGTCGAACCAGAACCGTACGCCCTCGTCGCCTGGGCCGCGGTCGTCCGAGGCCAGCTCCGCCGCGCTCAGCGGGCGGGCGTACACACGGGCGCGCCGGATGGTGCCGCTGAACTCCCGGGTCGGGTTGTCGACGTCGGTGGCGAGCGCCAGGGAGGCCGTGTTGTCGCCGGGGCGCCGGGTGGTCATGCGGGTGCCGCGCACCGAGCCGTCGACGTACAGGGTGAGCGTCCCCGCGTCCGCGTCGAAGACACCGGCGATGTGGTGCTCCTTGCCCGTCCAGTCGTCGGGCAGTGCCCAGCTCGCGGTGACCCACTGGCCGCCGCCGTGGATGAAGAACTCCAGTGTCCTGTCGGACTGTTTGAGGGCGTACTGGGTGTCGCCCTTGGCGATGATGGGCTGGTGGAAGCCGGTCACGCGCGGGGTGACCCAGGCCTCCAGCGTGAGGGAGCCGGTGAGGTCGAGGCGGGCGTCGCGAGGGAAGACGGTGCCGCCGGAGACGCCCTTGGCCCGGTCGAAGGTGCCGGCGGACGCGATGACCTCGCCGCGCAGGGCGCCCGGGCCGGACTCGGTGAGCAGCTTGCGGGTGGGGGTGGGCCAGCGCAGGGCCTGGTCGACGAAGTCCCAGATCCAGCCGCCCTGGAGGACGTCGTAGCGGCGGACGATGTCCCAGTACTTCTTGAAGTTGCCGTTGGAGTTCCCCATGCCGTGGGAGTACTCGACCATCACGTACGGCCGTTTGTCGTTCGTGTCCTTGGCGCGCTGCTCGACCCGCTGCGGGCTGTCGTACATCTCGGAGCGGATGTCGCTGATGCCGGGGCGGTCGTCGCCCTCGTACTGGATGACGCGGGTGGGGTCGTAGCCGCGGATCCAGTCGTACATGGCGTTGAAGGTGGTGCCGCCGCCCGCCTCGTTGCCGAGGGACCAGATGACCACCGAGGCGTGGTTCTTGTCGCGGTGGACCATGTTCTGGGCGCGGACCACGCACGCCTCGGTCCACTCGGGGTGGCCGCTGCCGGGGAACTTGTCGCGGATGCCGTGGGTTTCGAGGTTGGTCTCGTCCACGAGGTAGAGGCCGTACTCGTCGGCGAGCTCCAGCCACAGCGGGCTGTTGGGATAGTGCGAGGTGCGGACGCTGTTGATGTTGAGGCGCTTGATGATCTCGATGTCCTCGATCATCTGCGCGCGGGTGAGCGCCGAACCGGTGACCGGGTGCATCTCGTGCCGGTTGGTGCCACGGAAGGACACCGGCTTGCCGTTGATGCGCATCAGGCCGTCCTTGAGCGCGAACTCGCGGAAGCCGACCCGGTGCGAGAGCGTCTCGACGACCTTGCCGGCCGGGTCGCGCAGCCGCAGCACGGCGGTGTAGAGGTTCGGGTGCTCGGCCGACCAGAGCTTCGGCGAGGGGACGGCTCTGGACGCCTCGGCGGTGGCCTCGTCCCCGGCCGGGACGTCGACGGGCTGCTGGAGCGGCCGGGACCAGACGGCGTGGCCGCGCGCGTCGTAGAGCTGGGTCTCGACGGTGTAGCGGCCCGCGCCCTCGCCGCCGTAGTCGCGGACGTGCGCGGTGACCTTGAGCTCGGCGGAGGCGTAGTCGTCGCCGAGCGGGGTGTCCAGTTTGAAGTCGCGCAGGTGCACGGAGGGCGTGGAGTACAGGTGGACCGAGCGGAAGATGCCGCTCAGCCGGATCATGTCCTGGTCCTCCAGCCACTCGGCGTCGGAGTAGCGGTAGACCTCGACGGCGATCTGGTTGGTGCCCGGCTTGAGGTGGGGGGTGATGTCGTACTCGGCGGAGGTGTAGGAGTCCTCGTGGTAGCCCGCCAGCTCGCCGTTGATCCACACGTAGTGGGCGGACTTGACGCCCTCGAAGTGCAGGAAGGTGCGCCGGCCCGACCAGTTCTTGGGAACCGTGAACGTACGGCGGTACTGGCCGACGGGGTTGTAGCGGGTCGGGGCGGCCGGCGGCTGGGCGTCCTCGCCGCCGCCGTTGGGGCCCCACCAGGGGTAGGTGATGTTGATGTAGATCGGGAAGTCGTAGCCGTGCAACTGCCAGGCCGAGGGCACGGGGATGGTGTCCCAGCCGGAGTCGTCGACGTCGGTGCGGTAGAAGTCGGTGTCCCGGTCGTCGGGCCGGTCGGCGTAGGCGAACTTCCACTTGCCGTCGAGGCTCTGCCGGTACGGGGAGCGCGTGCGGTCGGCGTCCAGCGCCTGCCCGAGGTCCGCGTACGGCATGAGCGTGGTGTGCGGTGGCTCGGTGCCCACCCGGTACACGCTCAGTCCGTCGTTCCACTCCGGAGGGCCGTCCGCCGCCGGGCGCCGGCCGGCCGCGTGCGCTGCGGTGGGCGACGCCGAGAGGGCGAGCGCGCCGAGCACGGCGGCGCCCCCTTCGAGCAGACGGCGGCGGCTGACTACGGGGCGGTCGGCGGGAGACGGGAGCGGGTGCGGGTGCGGCATGACCGTGGCCTTCCTCGGTTCGACAGGGTGCTGCACGGACTGAGGGCGCGTCAGACGCGATCCTCAACTGCACATCCTTGATGGGTGTTTCTGTTGGGATGCGTGTCAACTGACGGTGACGGAGCAACTGCTGAGCAGGGCACACCCTAGGACTCGCACACAATCGAATCAATGACCCCGTCGGACTTTGTGCGGTCCTGATGGTTCAGCTCGTGAGGAAGGCGAGCAACGCGCTGGTGAGCAGGGCGGGCGCGTCCAGCGGGACGAGGTGACCGGCCTCCGGGACGGGCACCAGCCGGGCGCCGGGGATCAGGCCGGCCAGTTCCTGTCCCTTGGCGAAGGGGATCCAGGTGTCCTCGGTGCCCCAGCACACCGTGACGGGCAGATCGATCGTGGGGTACAGCGGCTGGATCTCGTCGGTGTAGCGCTGGTCGGCCTGCGCGATCTGGCGGTAGAAGGCACCCTGGCCCCGCTCCCCCGTCCACGGCCCGACCAGCGCGTCGAGTGCTTCGGGACGCAGACCGGGACGGCTCGCGGACGTCACGTACTCCCGCACCAGGGCCTCGTGCAGCGGCGCGGGCAACTGCTCGAAGACGTGGCTGTGCTCCGCGACCAGCCGGAAGAAGGGGGAACCCCAGGGTTCCAGTGCCACCGGGTCGACCAGCGCGAGCCGCCGGTAGCGGGCGCCGTGCAGCAGATGGGCGCGCAGGGCCACGCAGCCGCCGAAGTCGTGCGCGACGACGGACGGCTCCCGAAGGCCCCAGTGCTCCAGCAGCCCGGTGAAGATCTCGCCCTGGGCGCCCAGCGAGACGTCCTGGTCCGGGTACATGCCGGAGGCGCCGTAGCCCGCCATGTCCCACACGTGCACGAGGTGGCCGGCGGCCGCGAGAGCCGGAGCGATCTCGTGCCATACGTACGACGAGAAGGGCGTCCCGTGCAGCAGCACGACCGGCTCACCGGCCGGATCCCCGAGCCGGTCCCAGCGGACGGTGCCCGACGCCGTCTCCAGACTCTCCCGCAACGACCAGTCACCCATGACGGCGCTCCCTCTCCGCGGACCGAACTCTGTACCGACCCTCGATTTTTTGTCATTTCGGCGCGACAGTGTCGCTTCACCGACCGTACTGTGACCTCATCGGACTGCCTGTGCAACGGATCTTGGCCGGACCTTTTGCCGCGCCGAAAGGAGCGGCTCGAATGAACGGGTATGCGACCTCGGATCGCGACTCCGTCACGGCCGCGCCCGGCGGGCTGCTGGACCTGCTGAAGGTCGCGGCCGTGGTCCTGGACGCGGGCGGGCACATCGCCCTGTGGAGCCCCGAGATCGAGCAGCTGCTCGGCTACACCCCGGCGGAGGCCCTGCACCAGCGCGCCGACACACTCCTGGTCGCCCCCGAGAACCGGGCCCGGGGCAGGGAACTGTTCGCCCAGGTCAGCTCGGGGGCCCGCTGGGCCGGTGTCTTCCCGCTGCGGCACAAGGACGGCACGGACCGGGCCGTGGAGTTCCGTACGATGCGACTCCTCGACCCCGAGGGGCAGCCCCATCTGCTGGGTCTCGCCACCGACGCGACGACCGTACGGATCGTGGAGCGGGACCTCGCGCTCTCGCACAGCCTCGTCAACCAGACCCCGCTCGGCATCGCCGTCTTCGACAACGACCTGCGCTGGGTCGGGGTCAATCCCGCGCTGGAGCGGATGAACGGCGTGCCCGAGGAGGCCGTGCTGGGGCGCCGGGTCGGCGAGGTGCTGCCGGACCTGGACGTGGAGGCCATCGAGGGCCGGATGCGGCATGTCCTGGAGACCGGCAGACCCCTGCTCGACCAGCAGACCATCGGCCGTACGGCGGCGGACGTCCAGGATCGCGCCTACTCGGAGTCGTACCACCGCATCGAGGACAGCGAGGGGCGGGTGCTGGGCCTCGCGATGGCCGTCCTGGACGTCACCGAGCGCCAGCAGGCCGCGGCCGAGGTCGCCCAGGCCCGCCGGCATCTGTCGGTGATCGCCGACGCCGGGGTGCGGATCGGCACCACGCTGGACCTCCAGCAGACCGCCCGGGAACTGGCCGACGTGGTGGTGTCGCAGCTCGCCGACCTGGCCGCCGTGGACGTGCTGGAGTCCGTCGTGGCCCACGGCACCATCGCGCCGGTGTCGGGCGGCGCCCCGGCCGAGTTCCGGGCGCTGGCCGTCGCCGCCGGGTACCCCACCGACGCCATCCACGCCGCCGACCCGGTCGGTGAACTCGCCACCTACGGTTCGTCACGGATCATCACGCAGTGCGTCCGCAGCGCCCGCCCCGTCCTGGTCGAGCGCGTGGACACGAAGATGATGCGGCGGATCGCCCGGGACGCGCGGGCCGCCAAGACCCTGCACGACGCCGGAGCGCACTCCTATCTGGCGGTGCCGCTGATGGCCCGGGGCAAGGTGCTCGGCACGCTCACCCTCTACCGCACGGTCGACGAGCGCCCCTTCGACGACCGGGACCGGGTGCTCGCCTCGGAACTCGCAGCGCGCGCCGCCATCTGCATCGACAACGCGCGCCTCTACGGACGCGAGCGCGGCACCGCCCTGACCCTCCAGCGCAGCCTGCTTCCCGCCGCGCCCGCCGAGCAGGAGGGGCTCGACATCGCCGCCCGCTACCGTCCGGCCCTCAGCGAGGTCGGCGGCGACTGGTACGACGTACTGCCGCTGGGCCCGGGGCGCACCGCGCTCGTGGTGGGGGACGTCATGGGCAAGGGCGTCCAGGCCGCGGCGATCATGGGGCAGCTCAGCACGGCGACGCGGGCGCTGGCCCGGCTGGATCTGCCGCCCGCGGAGCTGCTGCGGCACCTGGACGACATCGCCGGTTCGCTCGGCGACGCGATCGCCACGTGCGTGTACGCGGTGTGCGACCTGCGGCGCGGCACCTGTTCCCTGTCCAGCGCCGGTCATCTGCCGCCCGTGCTCGCCGGAGCGGACGGCAGCGCGAAGCTCGTCGACGTGCCCGGCGGTGTACCGCTCGGGGTCGGGGGCGTGGAGTTCGGCACCGTGGAGGTGGAGCTTCCGCCGGGCTCGCTGCTCGCCCTGTACACGGACGGGCTGGTCGAGAACCGCGGGGAGCCGATCGACACCGGGCTCAGCACGCTGACCCACCTGCTGCGCAACGCGGGGCCCAATCTGCAGCGGACCAGCGACAGCCTTCTCAGCGCGCTGAGCCCGGAGCCCGACGACGATGTGGCGCTGCTGCTGGTGCGCACGCGCCTCTGAGCGCTCGGGCTTTAATTCCCTGGCCTGAGCGGCGGCAACTGTTAGCATGTTTGTGTGAGTTACGTCTTCTACATCTGATCCGGGCCACCGGCTCCGCCCCCGCCCGGGGCGCTGAGAGCCGCGACGTCGCCCACGGCCCGCCCTGTTCTGGGCCCGGCCGTCCGTCGGATCCGATGGCCCGCTCGCATCCCCGCTTCTGCCGGGGGTGAAGTGTGCCTCCTCACGGAGGAAGAGACAGTGACCACCCTTGTTCTGCCCGCCCGCGACCGGGCCCAGCTGACCTGCGCCGCGATCCGCGTCGACCGCGGAGGCCGCACCGTGCTGCACGACGTCGACATGAAGGTCTCCCCCAGGTCGCGCTGGGGCGTCGTCGGCGAGAACGGCCGCGGCAAGTCGACCCTGCTGCACGTCCTGGCCGGGCTCCTCGCCCCGGACGAGGGGAGCGTGCACCGTGTGGGCACCCTCGCCCTGGCCGAGCAGGAGATGCCCGCCGAGGACGAGCGCACGGTCGGCGACTTCATCGACACGTACCTGGCCGACGCCCGTGCGGCCCTGCGCGATCTGGACGCCGCGGCGGACGCGCTCGCGGCGGAGGAGCCCGGAGCCGGGAAGGCCTACGCGGACGCCCTTGAGGTGGCGCAGGCGCTGGACGCCTGGGACGCCGACCGCCGGGTGGACGTCGCCCTGGACGGACTCGGGGCGGTGAGCGACCGGGCCCGTCCGCTGGCCACACTGTCGGTCGGCCAGCGCTACCGGATCCGGCTGGCCTGTCTGCTGGGCGCCGAGTACGACTTCCTGCTGCTGGACGAGCCCACCAACCACCTGGACCTGGCGGGGCTGGAGTACCTCACCGCCAGGCTGCGGGCGCATGCCGGCGGCGTCGTGGTGGTCAGTCACGACCGGGCGCTCCTCGCGGACGTGGCCACCACGATCCTCGATCTCGACCCCACCCGGGACGGCCGGCCGGGGGTGTACGGCGGCGGCTACGCGGGCTATCGCGAGGGGCGGGAGGCCGAACTGGTCCGCTGGGAGGAGGAGTACGAGCAGCAGCAGACCGAGCACGCGCGTCTGAAGCAGTCCCTGTCCGAGGCGCAGAACCGGCTGAGCACCGGCTGGCGTCCGGACAAGGGCACGGGCAAACATCAGCGGGCCACCCGGGCCGGTGCGCTGGTGCGGTCCGTCCACCGGCGGCAGGACGATCTGGACCGGCACAAGGTGACGGCGCCGGTGCCGCCCCGGCGTTTCTCGCTGCCCGAGCTGCCCGACCGGCCGGGTGCTGTCCTGCTGCGTGTGGAGGAGGTGACGGTCGGGGGGCGCCTGCACGACTCGACGAGCCTGTCGGTGACGTCCGGCGACCGGCTGGCCGTGACCGGCCCGAACGGGGCGGGCAAGTCCACGCTGCTGTCCGTCCTGGCCGGGCGGCTGACCCCCGGCTCGGGGCGGGTGCACCGGGCGCGCAGGGTGCGGCTGCGGCTGCTCGGGCAGGAGTCGCCGCGGGCGTCGCGCCGACGGGCTCGTGACCTCTACGAGGCGCACACCGCCGAGCTCGTCACGGCGGGCGTGCTGAAGGAGGGCGAGGTGGTGGAGCTCGGCTCGCTGGGCCTGCTCACCTCACGCGACACCGACAAGCCCGTGGCCGAGCTGTCGATGGGTCAGCAACGACGCCTCGACCTGGCCCTGGCCCTCGCCGCCCGCCCACACGTCCTGCTCCTGGACGAACCCACCAACCATCTGTCCATCGCCCTGGTCGACGAACTCACCGAGGCCCTGCACACCACGCGGGCAGCCATCGTCCTGGCCACCCACGACCGCCAACTCCAACGCGACATCGCCGCGTGGCCCCGCGTCGCACTGTCGCAGCGACGGTGGACGGAACCGACCCGGGGGTGACCACGACGATCCGGTGATGCCGGGCGGCCTTGGGGGCAGGGCGTGTGCTCCCGGGGTGGGTCGGTCTGCCCGGCGCGGGCGTGAGGCATGGGAACGCCCAGGGTGCCCGCGCAGGGAATCCGCGGTGTCTCATGATCGCCCGCCCCCTGGCCTATCCGCCTACCCGGGACGAGCGCCAAGGGGCGGCACGCCCAACCGGACCCGTCTGCCCGGGCAGACGCGGCTCAGCCGGAACGTCCATCGGGTCGGCTTGCCCGGGCAGACACGGCTCGGCCGGTACGCCCGACCGCTGCCCCCTGCCCGGGCTGACGCGGCGCAGCCGGAACGCCCGGCCGGATCCGTCTCAGGCAGGTCCGCCCTGACGCGTCCGCAGGCGAAGACCGGTCGGAGTCTCAGGTCGCCGGGCAGGCCCGCACTCCGGGCCGGCTCGGTGGTCCGCCCGGAGCGCCGCGGGGGCTCAGCGATGGCTCGGGGTCTCTTCGAAGGGCTCCCAGGCGTCGTCCTTCTTCACCGTGCACAGGGCCCAGATGATGAACCCGGAGATGGCGATCATCACGACCGACCAGACCGGATAGGACGGCAGGGAGAGGAAGTTGGCGATGATGATGAGTCCGGCGATGCCCACGCCGGCGACGCGTGCCCAGGTCGACGCCTGGAACAGCCCCATGCTGACGAGTACGGCGACCGCGCCCAGGACCAGGTGGATCCAGCCCCAGCTCGTGAGGTCGAACGCGAAGACGTAGTTGGGGGTCGAGAGGAACACCTCGTCCTCGGCGATCGCCGCGATGCCACGCATGATGCCCAGGATCCCACCGATCATGAGCATGACGGCGGCGAAGACCATCAGACCGACGGCCCATTCGCGTTTCGCCGTCGAGTGCGCGTGCGTAGGGTGTGTGGCGGTCATCCTGCTGCCTCGTTTCTGTCGGGGGCTAGGGTTCCGACGGACCGGAGCCGCTCAGGACCAGCTCCTTCGCCCTGCGGAACTCGTCGTCCGTGATGTCACCGCGGGCGCGGATCTCGGACAGCCTGGCAAGTTCGTCGACGCTGCTCCCCCGTCCCTCGCCGCCCTTGGCGGTCTCCCGTATGTAGCTGTCGAAGGCCTCCTGCTGCGCCCGAGCCTGGGACCTTTCCCGGCGGCCCATGTTCTTGCCCCGCGCGACGACGTAGACGAACACGCCGAGGAAGGGCAGGACGATGCAGAACACCAGCCAGCCGGTCTTGGCCCAGCCGCTCAGTTCGTCGTCACGGAAGATGTCCAGAACGACGCGGAAGAGCAGCACGAACCACATGATCCACAGGAAGAACCACAGCATCGTCCAGAAGGCGCTCAACAGCGGAAAGTCGTACGCCAGGTAGGTCTGCGCACTCATGCTCACTCCTCCGTCCCGGGCACACGCCGCCCGGCAAGCCGTTCCGTGCCGCACTCAGCGTGCCCATGTCCGGCACGGGGCCGCCTCACCCGGCACGGGTGATCGTGCCGGGTGAGGCGGATGCCGGCCGCGGACGGCGTCTCCCGCCTCACCAAGACGTCGCCCGCCTCACTGAGGCGAGCCCCACGTCCGGCCAGTACGCACGGCACGGCCTGGCGCGGCCCGGCCGCCGACTCACCCGCGGCGGGTGATCCGTTCCCGGCGCCGCGGCGGTGAGGTGGAGAGCGCACCCCACAGGATCGAGAGACATGAGATGAACGATCCAGCGGCCGCCCGGACCGAGCCCGCGAAGCCTCGGCGGGCGCCGGAGCGACATCCGCGGCCGGAGGGCCGGAGGCGGCACGCGAAGGCCGCCGTCCTGGTGCGCGCGGCGCTCATCGCGACCGGACTCGTCACCGTCTACTACGTGCTGCCCCTGGACGGTCGCAGTACCGGCACCGGCACCACGGTGCTGCTCGCCTGCGGCCTGCTGCTGGTCGTCCTGGTCTTCTGGTGGGAGGTGCAGGCCATCGCCCACTCGCCCTTCCCCCGGCTGAAGGCGGTAGAGGCCTTGGCCGCCACGCTCGTCCTGTTCGTCCTGCTCTTCGCGGGCACCTACTTCCTGCTGGAGCATTCCAGCCCGGGTTCCTTCAGCGAGCCGCTGACCAAGACGGACTCCCTGTACTTCACCCTCACCACGTTCACCACCGTCGGGTACGGCGACATCGTCGCCCGGTCCCAGACGGGACGAGTGCTGACGATGTGTCAAATGATGGGCGGGCTGCTGCTGGTGGGCGTGGCGGCACGCATCCTCGCCGGCGCGGTGCAGACCGGGCTGCGCAGACGGGGCCACGAGCCGACGGAGGACTTCCCCTCCCGGCGGGAGGACTGAGCCATGACCGTACCGAACCCCACGACGTCCCTGTCCCCGGCCGAGCGCGCGGAGTCGGGCCGGGGCGCGCGGCGACGCGTGCCGCGTTCGTCGCACAGCCGGTTCGAGGCGGGACCGGAGCGGCCCGACCCCGTCGAGGTGGTGGAACGCCAGTCGGCCACCCGCGTACAGGAGTTGGTCCCGGTCCGCTACGGCCGCATGCTGGAGTCCCCCTTCCGCTTCTACCGGGGCGCCGCGGCGATCATGGCCGCCGATCTCGGGGCCGCCGCGGACACCGGACTCTGGGTGCAGCTCTGCGGGGACGCCCATCTGCTGAACTTCCGGCTGCTGGCCTCGCCGGAGCGCCATCTGGTCTTCGACATCAACGACTTCGACGAGACCCTGGCCGGGCCGTTCGAGTGGGACGTCAAGCGGCTGGCGGCCAGTTTCGCCATCGCGGGCCGGGCCAACGGCTTCGACGGCGCGGAGCAGGACGACGCGGTGCAGACGTGCGTACGCGCCTACCGGCAGCGGATGCGGGAGTTCGCCGGCATGCGCACCCTGGACATCTGGTACGCGCAGGACGACGCCGACCACATGCGGGAGCTGATGGCCAAGTCGATGTCCAAGGAGGCCAGGCGCCGCACCGCCGAGGCCACGGCGAAGGCCCGCACCCGCACCCACCTCCAGGCCTTCGCGAAGCTCACCGGGACCACGCCCGAGGGGCGGCGGATCACGGCCGACCCACCGCTGATCACCCCGCTGCGGGACCTGGTGAGCGACTCCTCGCCGCACGGCCAGGAGAAGGAGCTGCTCACCGTCCTGGAGGGATACGCGGAGAGCCTGTCGTCCGAGCGCAGGCATCTGCTGCGGCGCTATCGCCTGGTGGACATCGCCCGCAAGGTGGTGGGGGTCGGCAGTGTCGGCACCCGCTGCTGGATCGTGCTGCTGCTCGGCCGGGACGACGACGATCCCCTGCTGCTCCAGGCCAAGGAGGCACAGCATTCGGTGCTCGCCGCCCAGACCGGCGGGGACAGCTACGACAATCAGGGCCGCCGCGTGGTGGCGGGACAGCGGCTGATCCAGACGACCAGTGACATCCTCCTGGGCTGGACCCACGCCGTCGGCCTCGACGGACACGAGCGGGACTTCTACGTGCGCCAGCTGCGGGACTGGAAGGGCATCGCGCGGGCGGACACCATGGATCCGGCCATGCTCCGCCTGTTCGGGCGGCTGTGCGGGGCGAGCCTGGCACGGGCCCACGCCCGCTCGGGCGACGCCGTGGCCATCGCGGCGTACCTGGGAGGCAGCGACCGGTTCGACCGCGCGCTCGCCGCCTTCGCCCAGTCGTACGCCGATCAGAACGAGCGCGACTTCGAGGCACTGGGCGCGGCCGCCCGCTCCGGCAGGATCCGCACGGCGACCCTGTGACCCCCGCCCCCGCCCCTCTGGCCCGCTCACTCCGGCAGCTGGCGCATCTCCACGACCCTGAGCCCGAGCGACTGGAAGCGGGTCAGCAGCCCGTACAGGTGGGCCTCGTCGATGACGGGGCCGTACAGGACCGTCTGACCGGACATCACCACGTGATCCAGCTCCGGGAAGACCTTGGCCAGGGTCTCCGACATATGTCCGTCGACGCGGATCTCGTAGCGCATGAGCTGCTCTCCCGCGGGCGGGGTGGGGCGGGCCGTGCACGCCCTTCCCTTGCGATGGTCCGCCCCGGAGGGCCGTCCGCCCTCACCCGGCACAGGTGAACCTGAACCGGGTGCCTCATTCCTTCAGAATGATCTTGAGGACGACGATCAGCAGACCGAGCAGCAGGTTCACCGCGGCGGAGACGGCCATCTGCTTCCCCGACGCGCCGGCCCGGGCGGCCGCGGCCAACGACCAGCCGACCTGCCCCGCCACCGCCACACTGAGCGCCAGCCACAGGGTGCCCGGCATGTCCAGGGGCAGCAGCGGGCTGATCGCCACGGCGACGGCGGGCGGGACGGCGGCCTCCAGGATCGGCCACTCCTCGCGGCACACCTGCAGCACGGCCCGGCCGTTCACGGTCCCCTGGGCCAGACGCGCCCCGAAGAGCTGCGCGTGCACATGCGCGAGCCAGAACACCGCCCCGGTCATCAGCAGCAGCGCCACGAGTTCCACCCGGGGCAGCGAACCCAGGGTTCCGACGCCGATCACCACGGAGGCGGCGAGCATGGAGCCGTAGACGCCGCCGGTGTAGTCGGCCCGGGACCGCCGCTCGGCACCGTCGGCGGTGCTCTCCTTCGCCGTCGGGGCCCCGCTCACAGGAGCCGCCGTTCGCGCGCCCGGCGGACGGCGTCGCCGCGCCGGGTGACCGCGAGCTTGCGGTAGATGCTCTTGAGGTGGGTCTTCACGGTGTTCACGGACACATGGAGGTCGGCGGCGATCTCCTCCGTCGACCTCATCTCGGCCAGGCGCCGCAGGACGTCACGCTCGCGTGCGCTCAGCTCCTCGACGGCGAGCTCCGGGGGCTCGTCGGGTACGGCGGGCCCGGGGGCGCGGTGGTGGCCGGGGCCGGCCAGGAGCCAGCCGGCGGCCAGTTCCCGCGGCCGGCCGGTGCTCAGCAGCGGCCGGATCCAGGGGCCGGCTTCCAGGAACGGGCGGCGGAGCTGCTCGCGCCGGCCGTCCAGGAGGGCCCGGGCGACCAGGCGGCGGGCGGTGGCGGGGTCGCCGGTGCCGAGGGCGGCCCCGGCGCGGACCAGGGTGGCGCGGACGGTCAACGCCGGGCCGGGCCGGTCGTCCTCCGGCAGGTGGTCGAGCAGGTCGAGGGCCCCTTCGGGGTGGCCCGACGCGAGCCGGACGCGGGCCGCCTCGACCGCGCACGCCCGCCGATGGTGTGCCACCGGCTCCACGGCTTGCCGGGCCTGCTCGGGGTGCCCCTGGGCCAGGTGGGCGGCGGACGCCAGCAGGGCGGCGTGGTCCTGGGCCCACGGTGAGTTCACGGCGGTCTGTACGGTCGCCTCCGCCGCCGCCAGCGCGGCCCGGGCGTCCCCCCGGGCGAGGGACAGGCGCCCTCGGGTGAGGGTCCGCCCGGCCCGCACCACCGGGTCCTCGGCGAGCGGGCGGGAGGCGGCCGCTTCGTCGAGGAGCGCCTGCGCCGCGTCGAGTTCGTCGCGGTCGATGAGGACGGCGGCCAGGACCAGTGGGCCGATACCGGACCGGGAGTGCTGCGGGAGGCTGTACCGCTCGGCCTGGCCGGCCGCCGCCAGGGCCTTGTGCTCGGCCGGGCCGGGCCAGCCGCCCAGGTGGTCGATCAGTGCCAGGTGGCCGAGGGCCTCCCAGCGGGGCAGTGCCGTGGCCGCTCCGCCGGGAGCCGCGGCCACCGCCGACAGGGCGCTGCGGGCGTCGTCGAAGCGCCCGGCCCACAGACGCGCGGAGCCCAGATGGGTGAGCAGGAGGGCGGTGAGTTCCGGGTGCTCGTCGAGGAGCTCCCCGGGGACCTCCCGCTGGAGGTGCCTCGCCTGCTCGGCGGCGCGCTCCGCCCTGTCCGGGGAGCCGGTCAGCCGGGCCGCCAGGGCTTCCAGGAGGGCGAAGCTGAGCCGTACCGGGGCCGTATCGGCCGTATCGGCTCCGTCCCCGCCCAGTGCCTCCCCGGCCTGGCGCAGATGGGTGAGGCCCGGTTCGAGATCGCGCCGGCCCAGCTCGCGGGCGGCGCGCACGAGGTCGGGCGCCGGGCCCGTGACCTCGGGGCTCATCCGTGCGAACAGAGAGGACAGCTCCTCTGAGCGCAGCCCGGTGAAGAGCTGCCCGATCGCGAGATCGTCGACCACGACGCGGGCGGTGAAATCCCAGTCGTCCGCCGCGGCGCCCTGTACGAGCGCGTCGGGCAGGGCCCCGGATCGCCGCAGCCAGTGCGCGGCCCGGCCGCGCAGCTCCGGCTCCAGGCCGGGGAAGCGCTCCCTCAGGTGGGCGCGGAGGATCTCCGCGAACAGGGGGTGCAGGCTGTACCAGGAGTGGCCGAGGTAGTGGAGGAACGCGTTCTCGCGCTGCAGCCCGGCCAGGATCGGCTCCGCGTCGGTGCGCAGCGTCAGCGCGTTCACCAGGTCGGGGCAGCAGCGGTCCAGGACGCTGATGCGCAGCAGCAGGTCCTGGGTGCCGGGTGCCTGCCGGTCGAGCACCTCGGCCAGCAGGAAGTCGGCGACCGCGCTGTGGTCGGCTTCGAACTGCTTCAGATAGGTGTGCGGGTCCGCGTCCTGCCGGGCGGCCAGGGCGCACAGCCGCAGCCCCGCGGCCCAGCCCTGGGTGCGCTCCACCAGGGCCTGTACGGCGCCGGCCCGCAGGTGCAGCCCGTGCCGCGAGAGCAGTTCATGGGCCTCGTCGGAGGTGAAGGCCAGCTCGGCGTTCCGGATCTCCGTGACCTCGCCCGAGGCCCGGTAGCGGTGCAGCGGCAGCAGGGGTTCCGTGCGGGAGACGAGGACCAGGCGCATGCCTCGTCCGGCGTGGTGCAGGACGAACTGCAACTGCTCCGCGATCTCGGGGGAGGTCACCCGGTCGAACTCGTCGAGCACGACGACGGTGGTGTGGTCCCGGCGCTCCAGGCCGGCGGCCAGGCTGGTCAGCGTCCGCCGGTCCACATGGGCCGCCTCCGCCGGGCAGCCGACGTCGCCCGTCACCGGTACGCCGGCGGCGCGCAGTGCCTCCAGCAGATACGCCCAGAAGATCCCGGGGGCCTGGTCGGCGGTGTCGGCCGTGAGCCAGGCGACCGGTTCCGTGAGGCCGGCGGCCCAGTCGGCGACGAGGAGGGTCTTGCCGGCGCCGGCCGCCCCGTTGACCAGGGTCAGCGGCGTGCCGAGCGCCTGGTCGAGGTGGTGGGCCAGGCGGGCGCGGCGCAGGAACGTGGCGGGCCGCTTCGGCAGGGCGAACCGGGTGCGCAGCAGCGGATCGCCCGTGGGGTCGACGCCCGCGGACGCCGGTTCCGCACCGGTTTCCTCGGTCACGGCCATGGAGCCCACCTTGTTCGCCGTCCGACGGATCACAAGCAGCGCTCGTACCACCCAGGATCTCAAGCTTCACCCCCCTGCGCACGCCCACCCCCGGGCCGTGACCACCCGCGACGGGCGATGCGCGCGCGGGTCGGCCGGGGTTCGCTGAGGTGCACGCGCACCTTCTACGCAGCCGTGCGGTACGGCCCGGGCGGCTCGGAACGGGGGCAACCGACCATGTGCCGCTGGCTCGCCTACTCGGGCACCCCCGTGCTGCTCGACGACGTCCTCTACCGGCCGCAGCACTCGCTGATCGACCAGAGCCTGCACGCGCGGATGGGTGTCGAGACCACCAACGGCGACGGCTTCGGGATCGGCTGGTACGCGTGGCATCTGCGGACGCCCGCCGTCATCCGGGACACCGGTCCGGCCTGGAGCAACCGCAATCTGCGGGAGATCGCCGACCACGTCCGTTCGTCGCTGTTCTTCGCCCATGTGCGCGCCTCCACCGGGACGACCGTGCAGCAGACCAACTGCCACCCCTTCCGCCACGGACGCTGGCTGTGGATGCACAACGGGGCGATCGCCGGGTTCCACGATCTGCGCCGGGATCTCATGCTGACCGTGGACCCGGCGCTGTTCCCGGCGCTGGAGGGCACGACGGACTCCGAGGTGATGTTCCACGTGGCCCTCACCTTCGGGCTCGACGGCGACCCGCCGGGCGCGGTGGCCCGGATGGCGGGGCTCGTCGAGCGGCTGGGGCACGAGCACGGGGTGCCGCAGCCGCTCCAGATGACGGTGGCGGTGACCGACGGCGAACGGGTGTGGTTCTTCCGGTACTCCAGCGGCGGGGCCTCGCGGTCGCTGTACTACAGCAGCCGGGTGGACGACGTGCGCGCCCTCCACCCCGATCTCGCGTTCCTGCGGCATGTCTCCGAGGAGACCCGGCTGGTCGTGTCGGAGCCGCTGGGCGATCTGCCCGGTGTCTGGAACGCCGTACCGGAGAGCAGCTACGGCGTCATCCAGCCGGGCCGGGACCAGCTGCTGCGGGACTTCGAACCCGAGCCGGTCTGAGTGCGCGGGTGCCTCAGCGGAGCTGTGCGGCGAACACCTCGTAGGCCGGTGCGTCGAAGAGGACGAACCGGACCGCCTCGACGTCGGTCCGTGCCGCGCGCACCGTGTCCACCGCGATTCGGGCGGCGTCCTGCATCGGATAGCGGTAGACGCCGGTGGAGATCGCCGGGAAGGAGACCGTACGGGCGCCGAGTTCGTCGGCGACGCGGAGGGACTCGCGGTAGCAGGAGGCGAGCAGGTCCGAGCGGTCCTCGGTGGCGCTGTACACGGGGCCGACCGTGTGGATCACCCAGTGGGCGTCCAGGTCTCCGGCGGTGGTGGCGACGGCCTGCCCGGTGGCGAGGCCCTTGCCGTAGTGGGAAGCGCGCAGCTTGCGGCAGTCTTCGAGGATCGCGGGGCCGCCGCGCCGGTGGATCGCGCCGTCGACGCCTCCCCCGCCCAGCAGGGAGGAGTTGGCCGCGTTGACGATGGCGTCGACGCTCTCGCGGGTGATGTCGCCCTGGACCGCTTCGATGGTGGTCATGACTGCCGCAGTCGCCTCCAGACGGCCTTCGCCGCGTTGTGCCCCGACATGCCGTGCACCCCGGGGCCGGGCGGGGTCGCCGACGAGCAGATGAAAACGGCCGGATGGGGGGTGTGGTACGGGAACGGGGTCACCTTGGGGCGCAGCAGGAGCTGCAGTCCGGAGGCCGCGCCGGAGGCGATGTCTCCGCCGACGTAGTTGGCGTTGCGGGCGGCGAGTTCGGGCGGTCCTGCGGTGGCCCGGGCCAGGACACGGTCGCGGAACCCCGGGGCGAAGCGGTCCAGTTGGCGCTCGACGGCGTCGGTGAGGTCGCCGGTCCAGCCGTGCGGGACATGGCCGTAGGCCCAGAAGACGTGCTTGCCCGCCGGGGCCCGGCTGGGGTCGACGACGCTCGGCTGGACGGTGATCAGGAACGGCTTGTCGGGGGCCCGGCCCTCCCGGGAGGCCGCGCGCAGGGCGGTGCCGATCTCCTTGCTGTCAGCGCCGATCTGGACCGTGCCGGCGACGCGGGCCTCCTTCGCGGTCCACGGCACGGGCCCGTCCAGCGCGTAGTCGATCTTGAAGACGCCGGGGCCGTAGCGGTAGTCGGCGTAGTAGTCGCCGAAGCCGGCGATGCGGGCCAGGGCGGTGGGCGAGGTGTCAAAGACGTACGCCCGGGCCGGGGGGAGGTCGTCGAGGCGCTTGACCTCGTAGTCGGTGTGGACGCTGCCGCCGAGGTCGCGCAGATAGGCGGCGAGGGCGTCGGAGAGGGACTGGGAGCCGCCGCGGGCGACGGGCCAGCCGCGAGCGTGCGCCGCGAGGGCGAAGACCAGGCCGATGGCGCCGGTGGCGAAGCCGCCGAGGGGTGCCATGACATGCGCGACGAGACCGGCGAACAGCGTCCTGGCCGGTTCGTCGCGGAAGCGGCGCATCAGCAGGGTCGACGGGGGCAGTCCGACGAGGCCGAAGCGGGCGAGGGTGACCGGGTCGCGGGGCAGCGCGGTGAGCGGCAGGGACATGAAGTCCCGGGCCAGGGTGTCCCACTTGGGCAGGAAGGGCTCGACGAGCCTGCGGTACGCCCCGGCGTCGCGCGGCCCGAAGGAGGCTGCGGTCTCGCCCACCGACCGGGACAGCACGGCCGCCGTACCGTCCGGGAAGGGGTGTGCCATGGGCAGCTCGGCGTGCAGCCACTCCAGGCCGTACCGCTCCAGCGGCAGGGCGCGGAACGCCGGTGAGTTGATGCCGAGCGGGTGCGCCGCGGCGCACGGGTCGTGGTGGAAGCCGGGCAGGGTGAGCTCTTCGGTGCGGGCTCCGCCGCCCACGGTGCCCCGGGCCTCGAAGACCGCGACGGAGAAGCCGCGGCGGGCCAGCTCCACGGCCGCGGTCAGTCCGTTGGGTCCCGCACCCACTACGACGGCATCGAGCATCGACGGCACCTCTGACCCCTTCGTCAGCCGACGGCCACTGAAGGTCAGGATATGCCCGGGGACTGACAGTCACCGGCCGCGGGTGATTTCCGGCCTCGAAGAGGCCTGGAGGACCCCTGGAAGGCCTCTGGAGGCCGCCTGGAGCGCCGTCGAGCGACCAGGTGTGTACGGTCGGTGACCACTCACGCTCCGCCCGAGAGCAGTCCCGCCACATGCCGGGCCGTCGCCGCGTCGCGGGCCGCGGTGAAGGGGAGGTCGTTGCCGCCCGTGATGCGGAACGGCTCTCCCGTGCGGGTCAGGTGGGCGCCGCCCGCCTCCTCGACCAGGAGCAGCCCCGCGGCGTGGTCCCACGCGGCCTCCCAGGAGAACGCGACCGCGTCCGATTCGCCCCGGGCGATGGCGAGATACTCCAGTCCGGCCGAGCCGCACGGGCGCGGCGCGACCCCGTCGGTGCGCAGGCCGAGCAGGGCGTGCTTCTGTTCGTCCGTCGTGTAGTCGGGGTGGGAGGTGGCCACGCGGAGGTCCCGGCCGGGCTCCGGCACTCCGGCGAACAGCCGCTCGCCGTCGAGGTAGGCGCCCTTGCCGCGCCGGGCGGTGGCGAACTGCTCGCGGGCGGGCGCGTAGGTCCAGGAGGCGAGCACGGTTCCGCCGTGCGCCAGCGCGACCAGGGTGCAGAACCCGGCGTCGCCGTGCACGAACTGCCGGGTCCCGTCGACCGGGTCGACGATCCAGACCGGGGCGTCGCCGCATATCGCCTCGTACGACGCCGGGTTGGCGTGGACGGCTTCCTCGCCCACCACGACCGAGCCGGGCAGCAGCTCGGCCAGGACGTCGGTCAGGTACAGCTCGGCCTTGCGGTCGGCGTCCGTCACCAGGTCGTGCGGGCCGTTCTTCTCGTCCACCTCGTGCGCGGCGAGCCGGCGCCAGCGCGGCATGATCTCGGTCGCGGCGGCCTTGCGGATCGCCTCCTCGATCTCGGAGGCGTGCTGTACGAGAAACTCTTCGATGGTTTCGTTGCTGTCGATCACCCCTCCATGACAACACGCGCCACTGACAATGCCCGCATGCCGGGTGCACCCCGGGTGGCATGACGATGAACGATGGACGACGGCGGGTCCGCTCGGGCCGGGCGACGGCGGCCCCGCCGGATCACCGGCCGACCGCGTATCCCTGCATGCCGCGCGGGTTCGCCGCCGCCGACAGCACGCCCGTCTCCGGGTCCCGTGCGACGGCGCACAGCCGGCCCTCCGACCAGGGGCCGCCGACGGTCACCTCGTGGCCGCGCCGCCGCAGCTCGGCGACGACCTCCGGGTCGAAGCGGGACTCCACGGTGACGCTCCCCGGGCGCATGCCGCGGGGGTAGAAGGAGCCGGGGAAGCTGTCGTTGTGCCAGTTCGGGGCGTCGATCGCGCCCTGCAGGTCGGGGCCGCCGCGGACCCGGGCGCGCAGCGCGACCGCGAGGAGGAAGTGCAGCTGCCACTGGTCCTGCTGGTCCCCGCCCGGGGTGCCGAACGCCATGACGGGCACGCCCTCGCGCAGGGCGATCGAGGGCGTGAGCGTGGTGCGGGGGCGGCGACCGGGGGTGAGGGAGCCCGGCAGGCCCTCCTCCAGCCAGGTCATCTGGAGCCGGGTGCCGAGCGGGAAGCCCAGTTCGGGCACGACGGGGTTGGACTGGAGCCAGCCGCCGCTGGGCGTGGCCGAGATCATGTTGCCCCAGCGGTCGACGACGTCGAGGTGGCAGGTGTCGCCCCGGGTGGTGCCGTCGCCGAGGACCTCCGGTTCGCCCGGCACGGGGGACGTAGGGCTCTTGGCGACGGTCGGTTCGCCGGCGCCCAGGGCGTTGGAGCCCCCCGGGGCGGCGGCCGCCACGCGCGCGTGGGCGCACAGCCGCGGGGTGCGTCCGCCGGGGCTGCCGGGCCTGAGGTCGTGGTCGGACCGCTCGCCGACGAGGGCCCGCCGGGCCGTGTTGTACCCGTCGGACAGCAGGTCGTCGAGCGGCACGTCGGCGGCGTCCCCGTACCAGGCCTCCCGGTCGGCCATGGCGAGCTTGCAGCCCTCGACCAGGAGGTGGACGTAGTCGGCGGAGCCGTAGCGGGGCAGCTCGGGCGGGAGCAGGGCGAGCTGCTGGAGGAGGACGGGGCCCTGGCTCCAGGGGCCGGGCTTGCAGACGGTCCAGCCGTTCCAGTCGTACGTCACCGGCGTCTCGTAGGTCGCGGACCAGGCAGCGAGGTCTGCGGCGGTGAGGGTGCCGGTGTGGTGGGTGCCGCTGGTGTCCAGGGTGGGGCGCGCGGCCTGGCGTACGAGGGCCTCGGCGATGAATCCGGTGCGCCACACCTGCCGCGCGGCCTCGATCCGGGCCTCCCGGTCGCCGGCCCCGGCGGTCTCGCCGAGCAGCCGCTTCCAGGTGGCGGCGAGCACGGGGTTGCCGAAGAGCTCGCCGGGGCGGGGTGCCTTTCCGCCGGGCAGGTACACGTCGGCCGACGAGGTCCACTCCGTCTCGAACAGCTCGCGGACGGTCTCCACGGTCTCCCCGACGCGCTCCACGGGCGCGTGCCCGTGCTCGGCGTACCCGATGGCGTACTTCAGGACGTCGGCGAGGGACTTGGTGCCGTGGTCGCGCAGCAGCACCATCCAGGCGTCGAACGCTCCGGGCACGGCGGCGGCGAGCGGCCCGGTGCCGGGGACGAGGTCCAGCCCGAGGCCCCGGTAGTGCGCGACGTTCGCCCCGGCGGGTGCGACGCCCTGCCCGCACAGCACCCGCACCTCACCCCCGGCCGGCGCCAGCAGAATCGGCACCTCGCCGGCCGGACCGTTCAGATGCGGCTCCACCACATGCAGCACGAACGCGCCCGCCACGGCGGCGTCATAGGCATTGCCGCCGTCCTCCAGCACGGCCATCGCCGACTGGGAGGCGAGCCAGTGGGTTGAGGACACCATTCCGAAGGTGCCCTGGAGGGTCGGGCGGGACGTGAACATGTGGGCTGTCACCTCTCGTGGTCGTACGCCACCCGTCCCCTCCCCCTGTCGTGGCCCGGCCAAAACTTCGGCACCCTGCGTGCTCGCACGGCCAGGGCAAACCGCCCATCCGGTATCGGACCAACCGAAAACACGGCAGCGAACAGTGAGGCACCGTCACCACGCGGGCACGGAGCGAGTTCGCACTTCCGCCCCACAGGGAGTCGTGTGACACTGTCGTCCGTCCGCCGTGCGGGCCCGCTCCGCACCGTCCGTCCCCCACAGAAGGGCGCCGTGCGTTCCCTACCTCTGCCCCTGGCCCTGACCGCACGCCTGTCGCCGGTGGTCGTGCTCGCGACCATGGGCTGGGCGCTGTCGTCCGGTCCGCTCGCAGCGCCGCAGGCCGCCGAGCACACCTCGGCCGAAGAGAAGACCGAGACCCAGTCCGCGTCCGGCCCGTCCACGGAGACGGTGTCGCAGGCGTACGCGGCCGCTCCGGCGCCGTGCGAGAGCGTCGCCAAGAAGACGGTCGAGTCGCTGGTGCCGGGCGCCAAGTCGGCCGGGAAAGAGATCCCGTCCACGGACTCGAAGCTGCGCCGCACCTGCTCCTGGAACGCGCTCAAGGGCTACGACTACCGCTGGCTCGACGTGTCCTACGAGGTGCTGGAGTCGGACGAGGCCGCGCGCAAGGCCTACGCGAAGCACACCGAGGAGAAGAGCGGCGGCGGCGACGTCCCCGGCCTCGGCGACAGCGCGTACTCCATCGTCAACCTCTCCACCGAGGACAAGCAGGAGACCCGCGAGGGCCAGGTGTTCGTCAGCGTGTCCAACGCCCTGGTGACCATCACGTACAACGGCAGTGACTTCGAGTCGAAGAAGGCGCCCGCTACGGACACGATCAACAAGGGCGCCATCAAGGCCGCCAAGGAGGCGGTGGCCGCGCTGGAGGCCGAAGGCGGCCAGGGCTGATCGCCCTCCAGCGCACCCACCCGGGTCAGACCGTGGTCCGGTCCCGGCCCCGCAGCGCCATCAGCACCAGGTACAGCACCATCGACGTGCCCAGGCCCACCGCCCAGCCGTAGTCGGCCAGGTCGGCCAGTGCCGGGATCGGGCGGCCGTCGATCAGCGGCTTGAAGCTCGCGCCGCCGACGGCGAGGATGCCGCCGACCGCGAAGGCGACGACGGCCCGCCAGTTCCAGCCGCCCTCGTACCAGTAACGGCCGCCCGTGCGGTAGAGGTCGGCCAGGTCCAGGCGGGCGCGGCGCAGGATCCAGTAGTCGGCGATGAGGATGCCCGCGACGGTGCCGAGCAGACCGCCGACCAGGCCGAGCCAGGTGAAGATGTAGCCCTGCGGGTCGGAGTACAGCTTCCACGGGAAGATCAGCACACCGAGAACGCAGGTGGCGAGGGCGCCGGCCCGGAAACTGATCCTGCGGGGCGCGATGTTGGAGAAGTCGAAGGCCGGTGAGACCAGGTTGGCCGCGACATTGACCGACAGGGTCGCCACCAGGACCGTGACCAGCGCGAAGAGCAGGCCCACCGTGCTGTCCGTCTTGGCGGCGAGCTGTACCGGGTCCCAGATCGCCTCACCGTAGACGGCTTGTGAACCTGAGGTGACCATCACCGACAGGAAGGCGAAGAGCGTCATGGTCGTCGGCAGGCCGAGCGCCTGGCCCCGGGTCTGCGCCTTCTGGCTCTTGCCGTAGCGGGTGAAGTCGGGGATGTTCAGCGACAGCGTGGACCAGAAGCCGATCATGCCCATCAGGGCGGGTGCGAAGAGCTTCCAGAAGTCGGCGCCCCAGCCGAGCTTCGACGGCTGGTCGAACAGCGGGCCGAAGCCGCCCGCCTTGTCGCTCATCCACCACAGCATCACGAACGCGCCGACGAGCACGAAGGGCGCCGCCCAGTTCTCGAAGCGGCGGATCGTCTCCATGCCCCGGTAGATGATGACGACCTGCAGCGCCCAGAAGATCGCGAACGACAGCCACATGGTCCAGGCGTAGCCGCCGACCTTCGCGGCGTCCGTCCAGCCGGTGCCGATGAGCTTGCCGGCGAGGAAGTAGATGGCCTCGCCGCCGATCCAGGTCTGGATGCCGAACCAGCCGCACGCGACCAACGCCCGTACGACGGCGGGCAGGTTGGCCCCGCGGATGCCGAAGGAGGCACGGGCGAAGACCGGGAAGGGTATGCCGTACTTCGGTCCGGCGTGCCCGGTGAGCAGCATCGGTATCAGCACGATGACGTTGGCCAGGGCGATGGTGAGCACCGCCTGCTTCCAGTCCATGCCGACGGCTATGAGCCCGGAGGCCAGGGTCCAGGAGGCCGTGTTGTGGGCCATGCCGACCCACAGCGCGGAGAAGTTGTACGTGGTCCAGGTGCGCTTCTCGACGGGGACGGGCAGCAGGTCCTCGTTGGCGTAGGGACCGGTCGGTGCGGGGGCGCCCGGGGCGATCTCCACCCGGCCGTCGGCGAGGGTGACTTGGGAGGTCGGCGGTGGGGCCGTGGGAGCGGTATCGGTCATGTGCCAGGCCAATCAGGGGAGGTGGGACGGGAAAGGCCATGCGGGTGGCGCCGATGGGGGGTGCGCTCGGGAGCGTCCTGGGCCCCCTTCCCGGGCCGCCGGGAAGGGGGAGTGCGAAGGGTGATGCCGGGCGGGTGCGTGCGCGTGTGCGTGTCAGGAGTTGACGGCCGGGATGACCCGCGTCCCGTACGCGTCGATCACGGCCTCCTGTGCGTCGTGCATGTCGTAGACGGCGAACTGGTCCACGCCCAGCGCGCGCAGCGCGTTCAGCTTCTCGATGTGCCGCTCGGGCGGGCCGATCAGGCAGAACCGGTCGACGATCTCGTCCGGCACGAACTGGGTGTCGGGGTTGCCGCTGCGCCCGTGGTGGGAGTAGTCGTAGCCCTGGCGTGCCTTGATGTAGTCGGTGAGTTCCTCGGGCACCTGGGAGGAGTGCTCGCCGTACTTGGAGACCAGGTCGGCGACGTGGTTGCCGACCATGCCGCCGAACCACCGGCACTGCTCGCGCGCGTGGGCGAGCGCCTCGGGCGAGTCGTCCTCGGTGACATAGGCCGGGGCGGCCACGCAGATGGTCACCGCGTCGGGGTCCCGGCCCGCGGCGACGGCCGCGTCCTTCACGGCCTTGACCATGTACTCGGTCAGATACAGGTCGGCCAGCTGGAGGATGAACCCGTCCGCCTCCTCGCCGGTCATCTTCAGGGCCTTGGGGCCGTACGCGGCCATCCACACCGGTAGTTCGGCGCCCGGCTTGATCCAGGGGAAGCGGACGACGGTGCCGCCGCCGAGGTCGGCCTCCCCACCGCTGCCCAGGGCCCGGATGACCTTCATGGCCTCGCTGATCCGGGCCAGGGTGTTGGGCTTGCGGCCTGCCACGCGCATCGCGGAGTCACCGCGGCCGATACCGCAGACCGTGCGGTTGCCGAACATGTCGTTGAGGGTGGCGAAGGTGGAGGCGGTGACCTCCCAGGTACGGGTGCCCGGGTTGGTCACCATCGGCCCGACCTTCAGGCCGGTCGTGTTGGCCAGGATCTGGCTGTAGATCACGAACGGTTCCTGCCACAGCACGGCGGAGTCGAAGGTCCAGCCGTACGAGAAGCCGTTGCGTTCCGCGCGTTTCATCAGGCTGACGACCCGCGACGCGGGCGGGTCGGTCTGCAGGACGAGTCCGAAGTCCATCCGCACCACTCCCTAGTTGAGGTACTGACAGGTGGAACGCGGGGTGAAGACGCCGTGCCCGGCGTGTCCGGTGTACTCCCGCTCGGTGATGACGAGTTCGCCGCGCGAGAGGACCGTCTCGACCCGGCCGGTGGTGCGCTTTCCTTCGTACGCCGAGTAGTCGACGTTCATGTGGTGCGTCTCGGCGGACATGACCTGCTCGGCGTGCGGGTCGTAGATGACGACGTCGGCGTCGGCGCCCGGCGCGATGGTGCCCTTCTTCGGGTACATGCCGAACATCCGGGCCGGGGAGGCGCAGGCGATCTCGATCCAGCGGCGGCGGGAGATGTGCCCGTCGAGGACCGCCTGGTGGAGCAGGTCCATACGGTTCTCGACGCCCGGGAGGCCGTTGGGGATCTTGGAGAAGTCGCCGCGGCCGAGGTCCTTCTGGCCGACGAAGCAGAACGGGCAGTGGTCGGTGGAGACGACCTGGAGGTCGTTCGTGCGCAGGCCCCGCCACAGCGCGGCCTGGTGCTCCCGGGGCCTGAGCGGTGTGCTGCACACGTACTTGGCGCCCGCGAAGTCCGGCTCGGCGAGGTTGTCGGTGGACAGGAACAGGTACTGCGGGCAGGTCTCGCCGAAGACGGGCAGACCCTCGTCGCGGGCCCGGGCCAGCTCGGTGACCGCCTCCGTCGCCGAGACGTGCACGACGTACAGGGGCGCGCCGGCCACCTGCGCGAGCTTGATGGCACGGTGGGTGGCCTCGGCCTCCAGCAGGGCCTTGCGGACCTCGCCGTGGTAGCGCGGGTCGGTCTCGCCCCGGGCCAGGGCCTGTTCGACCAGGACGTCGATCGCGATGCCGTTCTCGGCGTGCATCATGATCAGGCCGCCGTTGTCGGCGGAGCGCTGCATGGCGCGCAGGATCTGGCCGTCGTCGCTGTAGAAGACGCCCGGGTAGGCCATGAACTGCTTGAAGGAGGTGACGCCCTCCTCCACCAGGTGGTCCATCTCCTTGAGCGTGTGCTCGTTGACGTCGGAGACGATCATGTGGAAGCCGTAGTCGATGGCGCAGTTGCCGTCGGCCTTGGCGTGCCAGGTGTCCAGGCCCTCGCGGAGGCTGTGCCCGACGCTCTGCACGGCGAAGTCGACGATCGTCGTCGTGCCGCCCCAGGCGGCGGCGCGGGTGCCGGTCTCGAAGGTGTCGGAGGCGAAGGTGCCGCCGAAGGGCAGCTCCATGTGGGTGTGGGCGTCCACGCCGCCGGGGATGACGTACTTTCCGGTGGCGTCGATGGTGCGCTCTGCTGTGAAGGCTTGGGCTGCGGGTGTGCCTGTGGCTGCGAGGGCGGCGATTCGGCCGTCCTCGATCAGGACGTCGGCGTGGATCTCGTCGGATGCGGTGATGACGAGGCCGCCGCGGATGACTGTACGGCTGCTCATGTCGTGATCGCTCCTCGCTGTGGGTCGGTGCGGGTCGTCAGTGGCTGATCGCGCAGTTCCCCGCGCCCCTCAGGGCACGTCCCCCACGGACGTCTCAGGGTGCTGTCAGTGGGCCGTACGCGCCCGGTGCGCGGTCCCTGTAGAACTGCCAGCGGTCGCGGACCTCTCGGAGTTTGGCCATGTCCAGGTCGCGGACGACCAGTTCGGGCTCCTTGTCGCTCGCGACCTCGCCGACGAACTGGGCCTCCGGGTCGACGAAGTACGAGGTGCCGTAGAAGTCGTTGTCGCCGTACTCCTCGACGCCGACGCGGTTGATCGCGCCGACGAAGTACTCGTTGGCGACGGCCGCCGCCGGCTGTTCCAGCTGCCACAGGTAGGCGGAGAGGCCGCGCGAGGTGGCGGAGGGGTTGAAGACGATCTCGGCGCCGGCGAGGCCGAGTGCCCGCCAGCCCTCCGGGAAGTGGCGGTCGTAGCAGATGTAGACGCCGACCTTGCCGACGGCCGTCTCGAAGACGGGCCAGCCGCTGTTGCCGGGGCGGAAGTAGAACTTCTCCCAGAAGCCGCGCACTTGGGGGATGTGGGTCTTGCGGTACTTGCCGAGGTAGGAGCCGTCCGCGTCGATCACGGCGGCGGTGTTGTAGAGGACGCCGGGCTGCTCCTCCTCGTACATCGGCAGCACCAGGACGATGCCGAGTTCCTTGGCGAGGGCCTGGAAGCGGCGGACGATGGGGCCCTCGGGGATCTGCTCGGCGTACTCGTAGAAGGCGGGGTCCTGGACCTGGCAGAAGTACGGTCCGTAGAACAGCTCCTGGAAGCACAGGACTTGAGCACCCTGCGCGGCGGCGTCGCGGGCCGCCTGCTCGTGGACCTGGATCATCGATTCCTTGTCGCCCGTCCAGGCGGTCTGGAAGACGGCGGCACGGATCACTGGGCTCATCGGGACCTCCGGTCGCTCGGTGTGCCGTGAGCCTAGGAAGTCGCGAGGCGCTCTTTGAGTTGCACCGTGTCACGTCTGGGGGCGTGCGGCGTGCCACCGTGTCACGCTGCCGTGGGTCCATGTTTCACCGCCGTTTTCCCAGGTGGTCACAGGTTTCACTGCTGTTGCGCGTCGTGTGCGAGGAGCGCGATGTGCACCGAGGCGGCCTGCTCGAAGTCGTCGAGGTCCACCCCGAGACGGACCTGTATCGCCTCCAGGCGGCGGTAGAGGGCCGGGCGGGAGACGTGGTGGAGCTGGGCCGTGCGGGACTTGTTGCGGCCGGTGGCGAGATAGGTGCGCAGGACGGACAGCAGATCCTCGTCGGTCTCGCACAGCAGCCCGTCCAGCTCCCGCTCCGCGAAGGACTGCACCTGCGGATCGTCGCGCAGGAGACGGATCAGACCGCGCAGATGGACGTCCTTGAGGCGGACGACCGGCGGGAGGTCGAGAACCGCCGCGGAGTCGGCGACCGCGTCCGCGACGTGCTGGGCCTCGCGCAGTCCCGCGGGTACGTCGTCCCAGTCGGCCCGGGGGTCGGCGGCGGCGACGATCGTGCGGGCCTCCGACCCGGACTCGGTGCGCAGCCGGGTCGCGAAGTGAGCGGCGAGGGCGCCCGCGTCCTGGTCGCGGGGGAGGCTGAGGAGTACGGCGGTGGCGCCGTCGGCGAGTTCGGCGACGAGTCCGGGCAGGCCCAGCAGCCTGAGCAGCCGGTCGAGGCGGCCGGTGTCGCCGTCGCGGACGACCAGCGGTACGAAGGTCCGCCGGTTGACGGGCAGTCCGGCGGCGCGGGCCCGGGGCAGCAGTTGCCGGGCCGGTACGACGCCGCTGACCAGGTCGGTCAGCAGGCCCTGCGCGGACTGCTCCTCCCAGGAGCACGCGGCTGTGCCGCCGAGCATGCGGTGCAGGACGAGGGCCTCGGCGGCGCGGTCGGCCAGCAGCCGCCCGGTGGCGGTGTCGCCGCGGTAGCCGCACAGCACGATGCGGCCCCAGCGCTCCCCGCGTCCGCCCAGTTCGGCCCGGATCCAGCCGTCGCCCTCGGTGCCGCCGGCCTGGCGGGCGATGCGTTCCCAGTCGCGCAGGACGTCGTCGACCGCGGGCCGCTCCCCCGCCGTGCCGAGGACGCGGTGGGCGAGGTTGGTGACGACGACCGGGCAGGCGCTGTGCCGGGCGACCTCGTCGAGGAGGCGTTGCAGCGGGGCGCCCGCGGTGATGAGGGCGGTGAGTTCGGTGCGGACGGCCTCGGAGAGGCTGACGGCGGCGAACTTGCGCCGCACGAGCCGTGACTGGACCTCCTCGGTGAGTTCGACGAAGGGGAAGGGCCGGTGCAGGACGACCATCGGCAGCCCGCACCGCTCGGCCGCCCGGCGCATCACGTCCGGGGCTGAGGGGAAGGCGCGGCCGAGTCCGAGGACGACGGCGGCGGCCTCCGCGCGGTGCAGGGACCGGACGTACTCGGCTTGCTTGTCCTCGTCACCGGCGAGCAGCACTCCGGTGGTGAGGACCATCTCGCCGCCGGTGAGCATCACGCCGACGTCGGCGGCCTCGGCGACGTGCACCCAGCGCACCTGCCGGTCCAGATGGCTCGCCCCGGCCACCACCTCGGGCTCCCCGGCGAGCACCCGCTCCAGGGTGAGGACCTGCCGGACCGACAGGGCGGGTTCCCAGGTGTCCGGGGTGGTGGCCATGGCGACTTCCCTTGCGTCGGTGCGCTGCTACCGGATGCTCCGCAGAGCGTTCTCGAGGATCGCGGCGCCCTCCTCGGCCTCCGCGACGTTGAGGGACAGCGGCGGGGCGACGCGCAGACAGCTGGTGTTGTGGCCGCCGCCCTTGCCGATCAGCAGGCCTCCCTCGCGGGCCGCCTCCAGGACGGCAGCGGCGGCCTGCGGATCGGCCTCGTCGGTGCCGGGCCTGGTCACCTCGATGCCGATCATCAGCCCGCGTCCGCGAACCTCCCGTACGGCCGGCACCTGCGCGGCGGCGGCCCGCAGCCGCTCGATGAGCAGGCCGCCGACCCGCCGGGCGTTGCCTTGGAGGTCGTGTTCCACGAGGTAGTTGAGGTTGGCGAGGCCCGCCGCCATGGTGATCTGGGTGCCGCCGAAGGTGGAGATGCTGTTGGAGTCCAGGCAGTTCATGATCTCGGAGCGGGCGACGACCCCGCCGATGGACATGCCGTTGCCGATGCCCTTGGCGAAGGTCATGAGGTCAGGCGGCCCATTCTGCCCGTGGGCCTGCCAGCCCCAGAAGTGCTCGCCGGTGCGGCCCCAGCCGGTCTGCACCTCGTCGGCGATCCACAGGATGCCGCGCTCGTTCAGCACTTCGCGGAAGGCGGCGTACAGCCCGTCCGGGGGTGAGGTGAAGCCGCCGACGCCCTGGATGGGTTCGGCGATCAGCGCGGCCGGTGGGCGGGTGTGGCCGAGCATGTCCTTCAGGTCCTCGACGCAGGCCGCGATGAACTCGGCGTCGCTCAGGTCCGCGTAGGGGCCGCGGGTGCGCACTCCGCCGTGGACGTAGAGCGTCTGCAGCGGGGAGAGCGAGGTCGGGGACCAGCCGCTGTTGCCGGTGATGCCGACCGAGCTGAAGGAACGGCCGTGGTAGCTGTTGCGCATCGCCAGGACCGTGTTGCTGCGCCGGTACGTCGTGGCCAGCAGCAGGGCGGTGTCGTTGGCCTCGGTGCCGGAGGTGGTGAAGAAGACCCGGGCGTCCGGGATGCCGCTCAACTGGGCGACACGCTCGGCGAGTTCGACCATGGGCCGGTTGAGGTAAAGGGTCGAGGAGTGGATGATCCGCGCGGACTGCTCGCTCACCGCCTTGGTGATCTCGGGCAGCGCGTGGGCG
Source organism: Streptomyces sp. CRCS-T-1 (assembly GCF_024442335.1). Classification (NCBI taxonomy): domain Bacteria; kingdom Bacillati; phylum Actinomycetota; class Actinomycetes; order Kitasatosporales; family Streptomycetaceae; genus Streptomyces; species Streptomyces sp. CRCS-T-1. Next base: position 1,298,107 of record NZ_CP101651.1, read on the forward strand.
GTCATCGTGGTGAGGATGCCGCCGAAGAAGTCGAGGTACTTGTTGCCCTGGGCGTCCCAGACGTGGCGGCCCTCGCCGTGGGTGATCTCGAGGGGCTCCTCGTAGTAGAGGGCGAGCCAGTCGGGGAGCACGCCCCGGTGGCGGCCCAGCAGGTCGTCGGTCACGGCCGCACCAGCCCTTCGTACGCGTCGGGGCGGCGGTCGCGGTAGAAGGCCCACTGCTGCCGCACCTCCTCGACGAGGCCGAGGTCCAGGTCTCGGATGACGAGCTCCTCCTTGCTGTCGCTCGCGACGTCGCCGACGAACTGTCCGCGCGGGTCGACGAAGTACGACGTCCCGTAGAAGTCGTTGTCCCCGTACTCCTCCTGGCCGACGCGGTTGATCGCGGCGACGAAGTACTCGTTGGCGACGGCCGCGGCGGGCTGCTCCAGCCGCCACAGGTGGGACGACAGGCCCCGGTGGGTGGCGGAGGGGTTGTAGACGAGTTGGGCGCCCTTCAGGCCGAGCTCGCGCCAGCCCTCCGGGAAGTGGCGGTCGTAGCAGATGTAGACGCCGACCTTGCCGACGGCGGTGTCGAAGACGGGCCAGCCGAGGTTGCCGGGCTTGAAGTAGTACTTCTCCCAGAAGCCCTTGACCTGCGGGATGTGGTGCTTGCGGTACTTGCCGAGGTAGGAGCCGTCGGAGTCGATCACGGCCGCGGTGTTGAAGTAGAAGCCGGACTGCTCGACCTCGAACACCGGCACGACGATCACCATGCCGGTCTCGCGCGCGAGGGCCTGCATGCGCTGGACCGTCGGGCCGTCCGGGACGGGCTCGGCCCAGCGGTAGTGCTCGGGCTCCTGGACCTGACAGAAGTAGGGGCTGTTGAAGACTTCCTGGAAGCCGATGATCTGCGCGCCCCGGCGAGCCGCCTCGCGGGCGTGCTCCTCGTGTTTCGCCACCATGGACTCGGTGTCGCCGGTCCAGGTGGCCTGGACCAGAGCGGCACGTACGACGTTGGCCATGAGCTGCTCCTTCGACGCGACGTCTGCGTCTCTACGCCCGTAGAAGCGGACAGTAGAGCCACGAACGTAAGCCTCCGGCCCGGGCTTGCCAAGACCATCGTCCCCAACCCGCTGGGCGGAGCGCGATTCGCACTCCTGTGGGTGAGTCGCCCGGGGCACGGCGGCGGGGCTCAGGCGGGGAATCCGGCGACCCGGAGCGCGTGCACGAGATCCCAGCGGCGCTCGTCCGACACGCCCTGGGCGGCCGCCAGCAGGAGCGGTACCAGGCGCCGCGGATCCGGCTCGGCACTGCGGGCCGCCTCCTCGGGCGTGCGGGCTCTCACATACGCGTCGAGCAGCGCGCGCACCTCGCGGTGACGGCCCTCTGCGGCGAGCCCGAGGACGGCCGCGCCGACCTCGGCCGGGGGCCGGGCGACTCCCTGCCGCAGGATCTGCTGCCCGTCCGCCACCCGCCCGGCAGCGCCCAGTGCGTCCGCCGCGGCGACCAGGGCCCCCGCGGGCAGCGAGGCGGCCTCCCACAGCAGGGTCTGCCAGTCCGCGCCCAGCCCGGCCCGCTCCAGCTCGCCCGCGAGCAGCGGGAACCGGGCGGGCGGCGAGGACGTGAGCTCGACCAGCAGCACGTGCGCCTCCCCGCTGCGCCCCTCGGCACGCAGCCGCGCCAGTGCCCCGACGGTCCGCGTGACCTCCGCCCGGTCCGCCGCGCCGCCGGCCTCGCCCCGCGGCCCTACGTCCTGGACCGTGGCTTCCTCGGCGACCCCGGCGAACCGGGCACCCCGCCGGGTGCGGCCGGTGACGGGAACGGACTCGGGCAGCGTCGGCACGGCAGCGGGCGGCACGACGACGGGCATGGCCTCCTCCTCGTCCATCCCGGCGAACCGGGCACTGCCGCGCCGGCGTTTGCGCTGCTTGGGGGTGGGCTGTGGGGTGGCCTGAGGCTCGGGGGCTGCAACCGGGGCGGGAACGGCCCGTCCCGCCGGATGCTCCTGGGCGTCCCGCTCTCTCTCCGGGTCCGGGCCGGCGTCCGCATGCCGGGTGTCGTGCCGACCGGCGGTGCCGGACGCCGTCTGCTGGTGGGCAGGGTGCCATGGCGTGGCGGGGTCGTACGGACCGCCCGGGGCACGCTGCTCCCGGGGAGACGCTCCGTCGGCCGTGTCACCAACACCCTCGGCCGCACCGGCCCCGAACGCGGATGCGCCTGCCGCCGGTCTCGCGCCGCCGAACACATCGGCCGGACGGCTCGGGCCGTCGCCGAACGCACGGACGCCGCCACTGGACGCGCGGGATCCGTCCCCGACCGCACCAGCCCCGAACCCCGGTGCGCCCGCCGCCGGTCTCGCGCCGCCGAACACATCGCCCGGCCCGCTCGGGCCCGAGCCGCCGCGTGGAGCATCCGTCGGCGCCCCGCCGCCGGACACCGCCCCGGGAGCCCCTGGCGTCTGCCCACCACTCACACCCGCGGCAGCCCCCGGCATCTCCCCACCACGCACACCCGCGGCATGCCCTGAAGCCTCCCCGCCACGCGCACCCCCGGGTCGCCCCGAAGCAGCCCCGCCGCCCGCGGCCCCGGCTCCTCCCCCACCGCCGAAGGCCCCCGCACCCGGGACACCCCCCGGCCCGGCCACCGCACCCCGCCCCTCGAAGAAGGCGGCTGCGCCGCGGTCGTGGGCGTCCAGGCGGGTCATCCGGTCGCGCAGCTCCGCGCAGCGGGCCGTCGCGCGTTCGTGGTCGTCGTGAGCCCAGGCGAGGTCGAGGCGGAGGGTGTCGGCCTGTTCGCGGGTGGGGGCCGAGGCGAGGAGGCGGGTCAGGTCGGCCTGGCGTTCGGCGGCGTATCTCTGCTCCCGGAGCATGACGTCCAGCCGGTCCCCGAGGGCGTCACGGCCGCCCGGCCGGGCATCGTACGCGGCGAGCGCGGCGGCGTGCAGGCTCCGGGCGTGTTCCGTCTCCGGGCCCGCGCCCCCGGGGCCGTACTGCCCGGCGAGGTCCTGCAGCAGCGCCTCCACCACGTCCCAGGGCGGCACCTCCTGCCCGTCGAGGCAGGCCCGCATGCCCTCCGGGTCGCGCTGCCAGAAGACCGCGCACCAGCCGCCGGACGCATCGAGGCGTGCCAGCAGACCATCCAGGTAGTTCGCGAACTCCCGGACCCTGCCCGGGAGTTGATCCGCTGCCATCGCTCAACTCCCGCCAGACCGGAGCGCTCCGCCCAGTAGGCAACACCAGTCGTGTTACGGGAGTGCTACGGGGAGTTTTCGCGCGCGACGCGGGAGCCTCAGCGCCAGGACGTCAGACCGGTGCAGGCGCGCACCGCTGCGCCACTTCGTCCATGGACAGCCCGAGCACGCCGGCCAGCGCGGCGACCGTGAAGAAGGCCGGGGTCGGGGCCCGCCCGGTCTCGATCTTGCGGAGGGTCTCGGCGGAGATGCCCGCGTCCGCGGCGATCTCCGTCATGCTCCGGTCGCCACGCGCCTCACGCAGCAGCCGACCCAGCCGCTCGCCGCGTTCGCGCTCTTCAGGGGTGAGAGGGGTGCGCACCATGCCCCCATTCTAATACCGGTATAGTAATTGGCATGGTGGAACTCAAGACCGACACATCGATCGATGCCATGTACGAAGCGGGCCAGGTCGTCGCCCGCGCCCTGACCGCCGCCCGAAGAGCCGCCGACGTGGGCGTCTCCCTGCTGGAACTGGACGAGGTGGCGCACGACGTGCTGCGCGAGGCGGGCGCCACCTCACCGTTCCTCGGGTACCGCCCCTCCTTCGCCCCGACCCCCTTCCCCGCCGTCCTGTGCACCTCGGTCAACGACGCGATCGTGCACGGCGTCCCGGACCGCTACCGCCTGCGCGACGGCGACCTCGTCTCCCTCGACTTCGGCGCCGAACTGGGCGGCTGGGTCGGCGACTCGGCGCTCAGCTTCGTCGTCGGCACCCCGCGCAAGGGCGATCCGCGTCTGGTCGAGACCGTGGAGCGGGCCCTCGCGGCGGGCATCGAGGCCGCCGTCGTGGGCAACCGCATCGGCGACATCGCGCACGCGATCGGCACGGTGTGCCGCGGCGCCGGCTACGGCATCCCGGACGGCTTCGGCGGCCACGGCATCGGCCGCCGCATGCACGAGGACCCGGGGGTGCCGAACGAGGGCCGGCCGGGACGGGGCATGCGCCTGCGGCACGGGATGGTGCTGGCGATCGAGCCCATGGTCATCGGGGGCGGCACGGACGACTATCACGCGGCTCCCGACGGCTGGACGCTGAAGACGAACGACGGCTCCCGCGCGGCCCACGCGGAGCACACGGTGGCGATCACGGATGCCGGACCGAGGATCCTGACCGCGCGCTGAACCACGCCCCGGAGGTCCGGATCCTACGGAAATGTCCCGAAGGTGCCCGCCGCCGACGATCGTGCGAAGGTGTTCTACGAGCGCGCCCCAGGTGTAACCGGCTGCCACCCGGGTTACCCGGCCCCGGCACGTCGACCAGCGAGGGTGTCCCCCGCCCGGGCGCCGGGGACGCCGGGAACGGAAGGCCCATGAGCAGCGGCTTCACCAGCCCGGAGGGCTACGGCTCGGACCCCTTCGGAGAATTCCTCGCACGCTTCTTCGGCGGACCGCGACCGGGGCCCCGGCAGATCGACCTCGGGCGGCTGCTCAGCCAGCCGGCCCGTGAGCTCGTCCGGGGCGCCGCCCAGTACGCCGCCGAGCACGGCAGCCGGGACCTCGACACGGAGCATCTGCTGCGGGCGGCGCTCGGCACCGAGCCCACCCGGACCCTGCTCAGCAAGGCCGGGGCCAACCCCGACTCGCTGGCGTCGCAGATCGACGACCGGTCGGGCCCGGCCCAGCACGGCCCCGAGGACACGCCGCCGCCGACCACGCTGTCCCTCACCCCGGCCGCCAAACGGGCGCTGCTGGACGCGCACGACATGGCCCGGGCCCGCGGCTACGGCTACATCGGCCCGGAGCATGTGCTCAGCGCCCTGGCCTCGAACCCCGATTCGGCCGCCGGGCACATCCTGAACGCGGCCCGCTTCGCGCCCTCGGCCCCGCCCGAGGCGCCGGAGGTCCCGCAGGCCGAGCGGCCGCGCCCGACGAACACGCCGACCCTGGACAAGTACGGCCGCGACCTCACCGAACTGGCCCGGCAGGGGCGGATCGACCCGGTGATCGGCCGCGACGAGGAGATCGAGCAGACCGTCGAGGTCCTCTCCCGCCGCGGCAAGAACAACCCGGTGCTGATCGGTGACGCGGGCGTCGGCAAGACCGCCGTCGTCGAGGGGCTGGCGCAGCGCGTCTCCGAGGGGGACGTGCCCGACATACTGATCGGCCGCCGCGTGGTCGCCCTGGACCTGACGGGCGTCGTCGCGGGCACCCGCTACCGGGGTGACTTCGAGGAGCGGATGAACAACATCGTCAGTGAGATCCGCGCCCACTCCGAGCAGTTGATCATCTTCATCGACGAGCTGCACACGGTCGTGGGCGCCGGTTCCGGTGGCGGCGACGGCAGTTCGCTGGACGCCGGCAACATCCTCAAGCCGGCCCTCGCCCGCGGGGAGCTGCACATCGTGGGCGCCACCACCCTGGAGGAGTACCGCCGGATCGAGAAGGACGCCGCGCTGGCCCGCCGCTTCCAGCCGATCATGGTCCCGGAGCCCACTCCCGCGGACACGATCGAGATCCTGCGCGGCCTGCGGGACCGCTACGAGGCCCACCACCAGGTCCGCTACACCGACGGCGCGCTGGTGGCGGCCGTGGAGCTGTCCGACCGCTATCTCACCGACCGCCGCCTGCCGGACAAGGCCATCGACCTGATCGACCAGGCCGGTGCCCGGGTGCGGCTGCGGGCGCGGACCAAGGGCACGGACGTACGGGCCCTGGAGCGGGAGCTGGAGCAACTGACCCTGGACAAGGACCAGGCGGTCGCGGACGAGAGCTACGAGCAGGCCACCCAGTTGCGCGACCGGATCCTGGACGTCAAGCAGCGGATCGCCCAGGCCGGTGGCGAGAGCGAGATCGACGAGGGCCAGGACCTCGTCGTCGAGGCCGAGTCGATCGCCGAGGTGGTGTCCCGCCAGACCGGCATCCCGGTCAGCAGCCTCACCCAGGAGGAGAAGGACCGGCTGCTGGGCCTGGAGGAGCATCTGCATCAGCGGGTGGTCGGCCAGGACGAGGCCGTGCGGGTCGTCTCCGACGCGGTGGTGCGCTCCCGGGCCGGTCTGGCCAGCCCCGACCGGCCGATCGGCAGCTTCCTCTTCCTCGGCCCGACCGGGGTCGGCAAGACCGAACTGGCCCGGGCGCTCGCCGAGGCCCTGTTCGGCAGCGAGGACCGCATGGTCCGCCTCGACATGAGCGAGTACCAGGAGCGGCACACCGTCAGCCGCCTGATCGGCGCCCCGCCCGGCTACGTCGGCCACGAGGAGGCCGGGCAGCTCACCGAGGTCGTCCGCCGCCACCCGTACTCGCTGCTCCTCCTCGACGAGGTGGAGAAGGCGCACCCGGACGTCTTCAACATCCTGCTGCAGGTCCTCGACGACGGGCGGCTGACCGACTCCCAGGGCCGCACGGTGGACTTCACCAACACCGTCATCGTGATGACCAGCAACCTCGGCTCCGAGGCGATCACCCGCCGCGGCGCCACGATGGGCTTCGCCTCGGGCGACGCCGACGCGGACGAGGAGGCCCGGCGCGAGCAGATCCTGCGCCCGCTGCGCGAGCACTTCCGCCCCGAGTTCCTCAACCGCATCGACGAGATCGTCGTCTTCCGCCAGCTCACCACCGACCAGCTGCGCCGGATCACCAACCTCCTGCTGGACCGCACCCGTTCCCTCGTCCAGGAGAAGGGCATCACGGTGACCTTCACCGACCGAGCGGTGGAATGGCTGGCCGACCACGGCTATCAGCCCGAGTACGGCGCCCGCCCGCTGCGCCGCACGATCCAACGCGAGGTGGACAACGAACTGTCCCGACTGCTGCTGGACGGCAGGGTGGAGGAAGGCGGCCAGGTCACGGTGGACACCGAGGACGGCCACTTGACGTTCCAAACGCAGAGTTCAGCAGCCCCCTCTTAGGGGCGCGGGGAACTGCGCGACCAGCCCCCACGCACCCGCGGACGAACTCTTCAGCGAACCGGCCGCACCACCATCGCCGATCCCCCACCCCGCCGTACCTTCTCAGCGGCTGCCAGCCACTTCCCACCGGGCAGCCGCTGAACCGCCGTAGCGGCCCCGATCTCCGGATTCACCTTGAACGAATGCCCGATCGCTTCGAGCTGCTTCCTTACATCACTGTCGTACAACCCCGGCTCCAGCTCGGTCTGCGCAGCATTCCGCTGACTCGCCCGAGGCGCGGCAATCGCATCGACCAACGGCAACCCCCGGTCGACAAACCCGGTCAGCGTCTGCAGGACGGTCGTGATGATCGTCGCCCCGCCCGGCGACCCCAGCGCCACCACGGGCTTGTCGTGCCGGTCGAGCACGATCGTCGGCGAGATGGAGGACCGGGGCCGCTTCCCGGGCCCGGGAAGATTCGGGTCGTGCACGGCCGGGTTCGCCGGTGTGAAGGAGAAGTCCGTCAGCTCGTTGTTGAGGATGAACCCCCGCCCCGGCACGGTGATCCCGCTGCCGCCGGTCTGCTCGATGGTGAGGGTGTAGGCGACGACGTTCCCCCACTTGTCGGCGACCGTCAGATGCGTGGTGCTGTCACCCTCGTACGTCGTCGGAGCGGCCTTGCCGCCGGAGCCGCACCGCTCGGGATGACGCGGATCGCCCGGCGGCACCGGGCTGGACAGCACGGCGTCGTCCTTGATCAGGCACTCGCGTGAGTCGGCGAACCGCTGCGACAGCAGCTCCTTCGTCGGTACGTCCTCGAACGCGGGGTCGCCCACCCACCGGCCCCGGTCGGCGAACGCGATCCGGCTGGCCTCGATGAAGCGGTGCAGGTACTTCGCCTTGCTCGCCTTCGACAGGTCGGTCCGCTCCAGGATGTTGAGCGCCTCACCGACCGTCGTACCGCCGGAGGACGACGGCGCCATGGAGTAGACGCCGAGGCCGCGGTAGGAGGTCCTGGTGGGTGCCTGGAGCTTGGTGCGGTAGGCGGCCAGGTCCTTGGCGGACAGGTCGCCGGGGCGGGCGTTCCAGCCGGAGGCCGGGTCGACGGGCGGCTTGTTCACCGTGTCGACGATCTCCCGGCCGAGGCCTCCGCGGTAGAGCGCGCCGACGCCCTTGTTCCCCAGCTCCGCGTAGGTGCGGGCGAGGTCGGGGTTCTTGAAGGTGGAGCCGACGACCGGGAGCTGCCCGCCGGGCAGGAACAGTTCGGCGGTGTCCGGGAAGTAGCGGAAGCGGGTCTCGTTGGACGCCGTCTGCGAGCGGAAGGTCTCGTCGACCCTGAACCCGTCGCGCGCCAGCCGCTCGGCCGGCTTCAGGACGTTCGCGAGCCGCTTGCTGCCCCACTGGTCCAGCGCTGTCTGCCAGGTGGCGGGCGTGCCGGGTGTGCCGACGCTCAGGCCGCTGCTGACGGCTTCGGCGAACGGGATGGGCTTGCCGTTCTCGGTGAACAGGTTCTTGTCGGCGGACAGCGGAGCGGTCTCGCGTCCGTCGATGGTGCGCACCGTACGGGACTTGGCGTCGTAGTGGACGAAGTAGCCGCCCCCGCCGATGCCGGCGGAGTAGGGCTCGGTGACGCCGAGCGCGGCGGCTGTGGCGACGGCCGCGTCGACGGCGTTGCCGCCCTTGCGCAGGACCTCGATTCCGGCGGCCGAGGCGTCGGGGTCGACGCTGGATACGGCGCCGCCGTATCCGACGGCCTGTGGGGTTTTCTCACCCCCGTCGGTCTGTGCGGCGGGTGGCGCTGCCGCCCCCACCGAGACCACCACGGCGGCCGAAACCGCCAGGACCGTCAGATTCCGCGCGACAGGGCGACGCATCCGCACCTCCAGTCAAAGGCCGTCCGCGCAGCTTAATTCATGGCCATGGTCGCGTCAGGCACGCGTCGAACACCGGTGCGTCGACGCCCGCTAGCATGCGCGCCCATGAATGACGACGTGCGCAACATAGTCCTGGGCGTGGTCGCGGCGGGGATCAGTGCCGGGCTGGGCTGGGTGGCCCGCACCTACCTGTGGAAGCGCAGGCTCCGCCGGAAGCAGGCCTTCTTCGGGCTGCCCGACAACTCCGAGTCGCTGCTGGTGGTGAACCGGGGCGCCGGGGGACCCGAGTTCGCGGTGATGCGTTACGACGTGTTCGCGCTCCTCGAACTCGCCGCGCTGATCAAGGACTGCAACGCCCACGCCCAGATACTGCCGCACGACACGGCACGCCAGGGTTTCGGCGAGCGGACGGAGTTCTGTGTCGGCGGCCCCGCCTCCAACCGCCGGATGGCGGCCCATCTGTCCTCCCTGCTGCCCGGGGTGCGGGTGAACATGGACTCCGAACCGGGGCCGGACCGGGGATCGTTCCAGATCGGCTCCGAGCGCTACCGGGTGGACAACGGCAAGGAGGAGTACGCGCTGCTCGCCCGGCTGACCGCCGAGCGCAGCCAGAACACCCGGCCGGTCTACCTCTTCTGCGGCCAGACCTCGATCACCAACCAGGCCACCACCCGCTATCTCGCCCGCAACCACGAGAAGCTGGCCCGCAAGTACGGCAACAGCTCCTTCGCGCTGCTGCTGAAGGTGATCAACTCCCAGGCCTACGGCCCGGACGTCGTCGAACTGGTGGAGGACGTGACGCGCGCGGCACAGACCCCCCTGCCCGCGCCCGCCACTCCACGCAACAGCCACCGCTCCTCCTGAAGTCCTCCACTTCTCAACAATCGTTACTGGCACGTAACTTACCGACGGGTTACCACTGGTAAGAGGCCGAGGTTACCGTCTGGTCACTTTGCACTTACACGAGTGAGGAGTGACCCGTGGGACGTCACCGCAAGGCCCTGCGCACCACCGCCGTAGGCGCCGTCTCGGCCACCCTGGTCGCCGGCACAGCCCTCGGACTCGCCCCCACAGCGCAGGCGGCGCCGAACCCCGTCCGCTTCGTCGACATCGCCGGCGACGGCGGCACCGTCCTCAAGGCCAACGTCGTCACCCCGGCCGGGGCCGACGGCACGCGCCGCTACCCGCTGCTCGTCATGCCCACGAGCTGGGGTCTGCCCCAGGTCGAGTATCTGGCCCAGGCTCAGAAACTCGCCGACTCCGGGTACGTCGTGGTGACGTACAACGTGCGCGGCTTCTGGCAGTCGGGCGGCGAGATAGAAGTAGCGGGCCCACCCGACATCGCCGACGCGTCGAAGGTCATCGACTGGGCGATCGCCAACACCCCCTCGGACGCCGGGCGCATCGGCATGGCGGGCGTCTCCTACGGCGCCGGCATCAGCCTGCTCACCGCCGCGCAGGACAAGCGGGTCAAGGCCGTCGCGTCACTGAGCGGCTGGGCGGACCTGATCGACTCCATCTACGCCGGACGCACCCAGCACGTCCAGGCGTCCGCCCTGCTGGACGGCGCGAGCATCGTGACGGGCCGGCAGAGCGCCGAACTCCGGCAGACCTTCGACGACTTCTACCGCTCCAACCTGGCGAAGGAGCCGGAGCTCATCGCCTGGGGAAAGAAACGTTCCGCCGCTACCTACGTCGACCAGATCAACAAGAACGGCGCGGCGATCATGCTCGCCAACGCCTGGGGCGACACCATCTTCCCGCCCAACCAGTACGCCGACTTCTACGAGAAGCTGACCGGCCCGAAGCGGCTGGAGATGCGGCCCGGAGACCACGCGACGGCGGAGCTGACCGGCCTGTTCGGGCTGCCCAACGACGTCTGGAAGGACACCACGCGCTGGTTCGACCACTACCTCAGGGGCGAGGACAACGGCATCGACCGTGAGCAGCCCGTCCAGCTCAAGTCCCGTTCCTCGGGCGGCTACGAGGGCTACCCCGACTGGAAGTCGGTCGCCGCGACCGACCGGAAGATCGCCCTCGGGGGCACGACCACGATTCGTACGAACGTGAACTCGGGGGCGGACGGCGGAGTCGTCTTCCTGTCCAGCATCCTCGACCAGGTGGCCCAGCTGCCCCCGATGGCCTCGATCCCGCTGCTCCCCCGCCGCTGGGCCGCCGTATGGCAGTCGGAGAAGTACGGACAGGCCCAACAGGTGCGCGGCACCGCGAAGTTGCACACGACCCTCACCCCGACCAAGGAGAGCGGCACCCTCGTCGCCTACCTGTACGACGTGGGGCCGCTCGGCCTCGGCAAGCTGGTCTCCAACGCGCCGTACACCTTCCACGGGCGTACCCCCGGAAAGCCGTTCGGCGTCGACCTGGAGCTGTACTCCACGGCCTACGACGTCCCGGCCGGGCATCGCCTCGCCCTGGTCGTCGACACGGTCGACCCGCTCTACATCGAGCACAACCCGTCCGGCGCGCAGCTGACCTTCTCCTCGCCTGCGAACGACCCGTCGTACGTGTCGGTCCCGCTGCGCGAGCAGTGATCTCCGGCTGCCGCCGGACGGGCCTGGCCGATGTGAACCGCCGCCCCCGTGGCCACAAGGGCCGTGGGGGCCACGCCCGGCGGGAACACCCCGCGGACCCGGGCGGGCGGTCTGCTCACCCCTGACGGGATCGGCGGATTTCGGCGAAGTCCCCCTCTCCGACAGGGATGAAGGGCACATCGTAGTCGAGGTCCGATCCGATGAGCCGTCCGGTGGCTGCCCGTTCAGTGCTTGAGGATCTTGGAGAGGAAGTCCTTGGCGCGGTCGCTGGTGGGGTTGGTGAAGAACTCGTCGGGGGTGCGGTCCTCGACGATCCCGCCGTCGGACATGAAGACGACACGGTTGGCGGCCGAGCGGGCGAAGCCCATCTCGTGCGTGACGACGATCATGGTCATGCCGTCGCGGGCCAGTTGCTTCATGACCTCCAGCACCTCGTTGATCATCTCCGGGTCGAGGGCCGAGGTCGGCTCGTCGAAGAGCATCGCCTTGGGCTCCATGGCCAGGGCACGGGCGATGGCCACGCGCTGCTGCTGACCGCCGGAGAGCTGCGCCGGGTACTTGTCCGCCTGGTTGGCGACGCCGACCCGGTCGAGGAGTTCATGGGAGCGCTTGTCGGCGTCCTCCTTCCGGCGCCCGCGGACCTTGATCTGGCCCAGGGAGACGTTCTGCAGGACGGTCTTGTGGGCGAAGAGGTTGAACGACTGGAAGACCATGCCGACGTCGGCGCGCAGCCGGGCCAGGGGCTTGCCCTCCTCGGGCAGCGGCTGTCCGTCGAGGACGATCGACCCCGACTCGATGGTCTCCAGCCGGTTGATCGCCCGGCACAGAGTCGACTTGCCCGACCCCGAGGGGCCGATGACCACGACCACCTCCCCCTTGCCGACGGTGAGGTTGATGTCCCGCAGGACATGCAGCTCCCCGAAGTGCTTGTTGACGTCACGCAGCTCGATCAGCGGATCTGCGGCCATACTCAGCCCTACTCACTCTCAGCTGTGTGGTGGTTGCCGCAACGTATCCAGGCAAGATCGGACTTGTCGGGCGACACGCACTTTTCGATCATTAGCCGTATTTACATCGCACTTTGGCTCAAAGCGTACGGCCAGGGATGGGGTCATGGGTACGGCCGCGGGCCTCACGCCTCCGCGACTTCCGCGTAGAGCTGGGACAGCTCGGGCACGCCGTACGCGGCCCACTCGTGCCCGGAGTCCACGACGTCGAACTCCCTGCCGGAGGTCAGCCGCACGACGGGCTGCCCGTCGGACCGGATCTCCCAGGCGGCTCCCGGCACGGTGCGCACGATGACGGTGCCCAGGTAGAGCCCTGCGTCGTTGCCGAGCCAGGCCAGGGTCTCCTCGTCGTCCCGCCAGCGCGGCAGCAGCTGGTCCAGCGCCTCCAGCGAGGCCGCCGAGTCGTCCAGCCGGACCCCCGCCCGGTACGCCTGGGAGCGGAGCAGTTCGCACTCGGCGAGCAGATCCGCGATGCCCGCGGGGTCGGGGAACCCGACCTTCTGGCGCCGGTTGCCCAGGAAAGGGATGTTCATACGTCCAGCGTGTCATTCGTACCGCCGTGCGCACCACAGGCGCGCGGGCCTTCGCCGGCGGTCGAGTTCACGCCGAGTTCGCGCATGGCGCGTTGACGAGTCCCCCTAGTCTCCCTAGCTTCGTTGTCTCTCTAGCTTCACCGTGTGATCGATGAGCGGGAGGAGTCGGCCGTGCGCCGATCTGTTCGGGGGATCCTGGTCGTCCTGGCCCTGTGCGGGTCTCTGGTGTCGACGGTGTCGGCGCCGTCCGTCGGTGCCGCCGAGGAGAGACGGACCGCGCCGGTGCCGCTTGAGCGGCTGTTCGACAACATCGCCGTCAGCGACGACGGCCGGCCCGCTGCGGCCGACTTCGACGGCTCCGGTGCCTCCCTGTCCGCGCGGGATCTCACGGCCGCGGGCTGGGCGCCCGGGCGCACCCTGACCGTCCAGGGGGCCCGGCTGACCTGGCCGCGGCGACAGCCCGGCGAGCCCGACAACGTCCGCGCCGCCGGACAGGACGTCCGTGTCACGGGGCGCGGCGACGCCCTCGCCTTCCTGGTGGCGGGCACGGCCGGCACGGAGACGGGCGGCCCGGGCACGGTCGTGTACGCGAACGGCACCCGCTCCGGCTACCGGCTCACCGCGCCCGATTGGCGCACCGGGCCGCTCGCGACGAAGGCGGTGGCCCTGCCGCACATCAACACGCCCGGCGGGCAACTCGCCGAGCAGGCCCGTCTGTACGTCGTGACGGTGCCGTTGACGCCGGGGCGCGAGCTCGCCTCGGTCCGGCTGCCGCGCGCCGCCGGGCTGCATGTCTTCGCGGTGTCGGTACGGACCGCCACGCGGGGCTGGACGGGGAGCTGGACGACGTCGACGGGCGGCTACGCGGCCGTGGGGCCCTGGACGGACCGGACGCTGCGACTGGTGGTGCGCACCTCGGCGGGTGGGCCCCGGGTGCGGATGCGGTTCGACAACACCTTCGCGGCGGCCCCGGTACGGATCGGCGGCGCGACGGTCGCCGTGCGGTCCTCGGGCGCGGCGGCGCGCGGGACGCCGGTGCCGCTGTCCTTCGGCGGTGAGGAAAGCGTGGAGATCCCGGCCGGGGCCCAGGCGTACAGCGATCCGCTGGGCTTCGCGGTGCCGGCGGACGCCGATCTGCTGGTCAGCTTCCATCTGCCCGGCCCGGTGCCGGCGGCGCCCCTGCACCGGCTCGCGCAGCAGCGGTCGTACGTCAGCGAGCCCGGCGACCACACGGCGGACGGCACCGCCGGGGCGTACACCTCGGTGATCACCAGCTGGCCGCTGCTCGCCGGGGTCGATGTGAGCGGCGGGCCCGGGTCCGTGGTGCTGCTCGGGGACTCGATCACCGACGGCGACAAGTCCACGGTGGACGCGAACCGGCGGTGGCCGAACGTGCTGGCCGGCCGGCTCCTGCGGCAGAGCGACGTGCCTCGCTACGGGGTGCTGAACCAGGGCGTCTCGGGCAACCGTGTGGTCACCGACCGGTATCCCGGCGACGGGGTGTCCACGGACACGGCAGGGGTGAGTGCCCTGCACCGGTTCGACCGGGACGTCCTCGCCCAGCCGTCGGCCCGTACGGCGATCGTCTTCGAGGGCGTCAACGACCTGCGCTGGGGCACCTCGGCGGAACAGGTGATCGCGGGCCTGCGGGAGCTGGCGGCGCGCGGGCAGGCCCGGGGGCTCAGGATGCTCGCGGCGACGATCCTGCCGTGCGCGGGCGAGACGCGGTGCACGGCGGCCGTCGACGCCGAGCGGGTCGCGGTGAACGAGTGGATCCGCGCGGCCGGTGACTTCGACGGGGTGCTCGACTTCGACTCCGTCGTACGCGACCCGGCCGACCCGGCGCGGATCCTGCCCGCGTACGACAGCGGCGACCATCTGCACCCCGGGGACGCGGGGCTGGCGGCACTGGCCGACTCGGTGGACCTGCGGCTGCTGTGAGCCGTCGCCTCGGGGCCGCTGTGGGCTACACGTCGAGGTCGACCACGACCGGCGCGTGGTCCGAGGCGCCCTTGCCCTTGCGCTCCTCGCGGTCCACGTACGCGTCCTTGACCGCCTCGCCGAACGGCGCGTTGGCGTACACCAGGTCGATGCGCATGCCGCGGTTCTTCGGGAAGCAGAGCTGGCGGTAGTCCCAGTACGTGAAGGGCTGGTCGTACTTCAGGGGCCGCGGGACCACGTCCGACAGGCCCGCCTCGCGCAGCGAGGCCAGGGCCGCGCGCTCGGCGGGGGTGACGTGGGTGGCGCCCTCGAAGGCCGCGCGGTCGTAGACGTCGTCGTCCGTCGGCGCCACGTTGTAGTCGCCCATCACCGCGAAGGGGCGGCTGCCGGCCGCGTCACCGGCGACGGCGGCCTTGAGTGCCTCGAACCACTGGAGCTTGTAGGCGTAGTGCGGGTGGTCCACCTCGCGGCCGTTCGGCACGTACACCGACCAGACGCGGAGCGGGCCGCAGGTCGCCGAGATGGCGCGGGGCTCCACCGAGCCGTCGAACCCGGGGTCGCCGGGCAGGCCCTTGACGACGTCCTCGATGCCGACGCGGGAGAGCACCGCCACGCCGTTCCACCGGCCGGTCGCGTGGACCGCCGACTCGTAACCCAGCTCGCGCAGCTGCTCCGCGGGGAACTGCTCCTCGGCGACCTTGGCCTCCTGGAGGCACAGCACGTCCGTGCCGCTGCTCTCCAGCCAGGCCAGGAGCCTCGGCAGGCGGGCGGTGATCGAGTTCACGTTCCAGGTCGCGATGCGCATGTCCCACAACCTACCCGGAGGGTCTGACAACGCCGCCCGGGCCTACGGTCCCCTAGAGGTCGGCCGATGCCCCGGGGGTGAGCCGCAGGTGTTCCGCCCCGGCCAGGGTGCCGATCTGACGGTCGTAGATCGGGCGGGCGAGGTCGGTGAGGAGGGCATCGTGGATGTCGTAGGCGCGCTGCGGCTCCACCTCGCGGACGTAGTCGATGACCTCGGAGATCTTGCTCCACGGGGCCATGACCGGGAGCATCAGCGTCTCCACGGGGTGGTCGGGGACGGTGAGGGCGTCGCCGGGGTGGAAGACCTTGCCGCCGTCGAGGAGGTAGCCGACGTTGGTGATGCGCGGGATGTCCGGGTGGATCACCGCGTGGAGTTCGCCGTGGACCTGGACGTCGAAGCCGGCGGCGGTGAAGCTGTCGCCGTGGCCGACGGTGTGGACGCGGCCGGGGAACGCGGCGGAGATCTTCTCGGCGACGGACTTCAGGGTCCAGATCTCGGCGGCCGGGTTGTTCTCCATGGCGGCGCGCAGCCGGTGCTCGTCGAAGTGGTCGGGGTGCTCGTGGGTGACGAGGATCGCGTCCGCGCCGAGCGCGGCGTCCTCCTCGCTGAACCCGCCGGGGTCGAGGACGAGGGTCCGGCCGTCCTTCTCGAGGCGGACGCAGGCGTGCGACTTCTTCGTGAGCTTCATGACTCCATCCTGCCTCCCGGGTCGCGCGCGCCCTCACTCCTGAGGCGTGGTCTCCTCGCGGATGACCTGCTGGGCGACCTTGAACGCGCTGTTCGCCGCGGGGACGCCGCAGTAGACGGCCGCCTGGAGCAGCACTTCCTTGATCTCGCCCGGGGTGAGGCCGTTGCGCAGGGCGGCCCGGGTGTGGAAGGCCAGCTCGTCCAGGTGGCCGCCGGCGACCAGGGCGGTGAGGGTGACACAGCTGCGGGTGCGCCGGTCGAGTCCGGGGCGGTCCCAGATCTCGCCCCAGGCGTAGCGGGTGATGAACTCCTGGAAGTCCCCGGAGAAGTCGTCGGCCTGCGCCAGCGCCCGGTCGACGTGCGCGTCGCCCAGCACCTCGCGGCGGACCTTGAGCCCGGCGTCGTACGGGTCGGGCCGCCCCTGCGCCGGGGGCGCCGCCACCGGGGCGATCTCGGCGACGGGCCCGGTCTGGAGGGGCTGCGGCGCGACCGGGGACAGGACCGGCTTGAGGGCGGCGGCGGGCAGGGCCGTCTGGCCGGTGGAGGTCTCGAAGGCGGGCTGCCAGGCGGTGGAGAAGTGCCGCACCAGGAGGTCGGTGACCGCCGCGGGCTGCTCCACCGGCACCAGGTGGGAGGCGCCGGGGACGACGGCGAGGCGGGCGTCCGGGATGCCGGCGACCAGGGTGCGGGCCTCGGCGGGGCCGGTGACCTGGTCGTCCGAGCCGACGAGGACCAGGGTGGGCACGCCGACGCGGCCGAGCTCGGACCGGACGTCGAACGAGGCGAGCGCCTCGCAGGCGGCGATGTAGCAGCCGGGGTCGGTGGTGCGGACCATCTGCACGGCCCACTCGGTGATCGCGGGCTGCGCGGCGGCGAAGCCGCCGGTGAACCAGCGCTCGGGCGAGGTGCGGGCGATGGGGTCGAGGCCGTTCGTGCGGACGATCACGCCTCTCTGCCGGAACTCGTCGGCCGTGCCGAAGCGGGGCGAGGCCGCGATCAGCGCCAGGGAGGCGAGCCGCTCGGGGTGCCGCAGGGCCAGCTCGATGCCGACCGCCCCGCCGAGCGCGCAGCCCGCGTAGCCGAAGCGCTGCACGCCGAGCCCTTCGAGGGTGGTCAGCAGCCGTGTGGTGAGGTCGTCGACCGAGCCCGCCGGGTACGCGGGAGCACCGCCGTGTCCCGGCAGGTCGAACCGGAAGACGCGCCAGTGCTTGATCAGCTCGGGGATCTGGCGGTCCCACATGTGCCAGGTGGTGCCGAGCGAGGGGCCGAGGATGAGGACCGGGGCGTCTTCCGGGCCGTCGAAGCGGTACTGGAGGGCAGGGGTCGTGGTCTCACTCACCGCTCCACGCTAACCGCCCGTTCCCCTTTCGCCGACCCGGGTGCCCGGATACTTACACCTGCCTTCCGTGTATCAGCGGGCAACTTTCACACTGCCTTCACGGATGACACTCCATAGCGCGCGGCGATCAGGGTGGCCCGGTCGTGGAGCGAGGTGCGCAGCCACTGCGGGGCCAGGACTTCCGCGGACGGGGCGTGCTGCCAGAGTGCCCATTCGGCGTGGCGCGAGTCCTGGAAGATCACGTTCAGCCGTAACCAGCCGTCCGCGTCGGCCTCTTCGGCGCAGACGGCCAGCGCGGTGCCCACCAGCTGCTCCCGGCGGGCGGGGTCCACCCGCACCAGCACGGCGACCTTGTCGCCGCCGGTCCTGAAGCGCGCGTTGCGTTCCTGCCAGGCCCGGTCCAGGTCGACCGTGTCCGGTCGCTGGGCGGGTTCGTCGAGTTCCTGGGCGGCCAGCACCCGGGACAGCCGGTAGGTGCGGTCCTCGCCCGCTCTCTTGGCCAGCAGATAGCCCTGTTCGCGCACGGTGACCAGGCCGATCGGGTCCACCGTGCGCCACTTCGCGGGCTGGTCCACGGCCGCGTAGCGGATCCGCAGCCGGTGTCCGGCGAACACGGCGCGCCGGACCTCGGCCACTATGCCCTCGGAGAGGTCCTCGTCGGTCACGCGGCGCGAGAGGAGGTCGGTCTCCGGGTCGATGAGCAGGCGCTGCGCCGCGCCGGCCGCGGTGTCCCGCAGGTCTTCGGGCAGCGCGTCGACCACCTTGAGCATGGCCGAGGCGAGCGCCGAACCGAGGCCGAAGAGCTGTGCGCCGCGCCGTGATCCGGCGACCAGCAGGGCCAGTGCCTCGTCCTGGTTCAGTCCGGTGAGCGCGGTCTGGAAATCGGGCAGCAACGCGAACCCGCCGTGCCGGCCGCGCTCGGCGTAGACCGGCACGCCGGCCGCGGACAGCGCCTCTATGTCGCGCAGCACCGTGCGGGTGGACACTTCCAGCTCGCGGGCGAGCGTGTCCGCGGTCATCCGACCGCGCTGCCGCAGCAGGAGCACCAGGGAAACCAACCGGTCGGCGCGCATGTGAAAACTTTATCGAGAATACCTGACCAAGGGTGTCATGTTTTGTTGGGAGGCTCCTTCACACGACGTCAAAGCCTGGCGGCTGCAGAGTCGTTGAACGTACGTCATGTCAGTGAACCGAATGGAGCAGATGCGGCGATGGAACGTAACGCGGTCAACCCGGTGTCGTGGTCGGTCGAGATGGGCTTCAACCAGGGTGAGGTCGTCTCCGGGCACTCGCGCACCCTGTACATCTCGGGTCAGACCGCGATGAGCAAGGAGGGCAAGCCCGAGCACGACGGTGACATGGCGGCGCAGCTCGCGCTGAGCATCGACAACATCGAGGCCGTGCTCGCCGAGGCCGGAATGACCCTCTCCAACCTCGTCCGGCTCAACGTCTACACCACCGACGTCGACCTGCTCTTCCAGCACTACGGCGTGCTGGCCGGCCGGCTGGGGGCCGCCGGGGTCGCGCCGACCACCACGATGCTCGGTGTGACGCGTCTGGCGATTCCCGGCCAGATGATCGAGCTCGAGGGCACCGCCGTCGCGTGAGGTGACCTCGTCGCCTCCGCTGCCCGTGCCCGTCGAACGGCACGGGCAGCGGGCGGAGGACATGTCGTGGATGGCGAGGCTCATGGTCCGGTGATGCCTGCGCTACCCGTCCTCGCCCCGGACGGCGCGACGGAGCTTCGTGAGGCGCTCGTGCAGGACGCGCTCCCCGCCGTGCCGGGTGGGGCGGTAGTAGTCCTTCCCCACGAGGTCGTCCGGCGGGTACTGCTGTTCCAGGACTCCTTCGGGGGTGCGGTGGGGGTAGCGGTACCCGATCGCGTTGCCCAGTTCCTTGGCACCCGCGTAGCGGCCCTTCCGCAGATGGGCGGGGATCGCGCCCACGGCGCCCGCCCGGACGTCGGACATGGCCTCGTCGATCCCGACGATCACCGTGTTGGACTTCGGCGCCATGGCCAGATGCACGGTGGCCTGCGCCAGGGCGAGCCGGGCCTCGGGCATTCCGATGAGCTGGACCGTCTGCGCCGCTGCGACGGCGGCCTGAAGCGCCGTGGGGTCGGCCAGCCCGACGTCCTCGCTGGCGTGCACGACCAGCCGTCGCGCGATGAACCGCGGGTCCTCCCCGGCGACCAGCATGCGGGCCAGGTAGTGCAGCGCGGCGTCGGGGTCCGAGCCGCGGATCGACTTGATGAACGCGCTGACGACATCGTGGTGCTGATCGCCCTGCCGGTCGTAGCGCACGGTGGTCTCGGCGACGGCCCGCTCCACGGCCGGCACGTCGATCTCCGTGCCGCCGGTGTCGGTCACCCCGTCGGCACTGGCCTCCAGCGCGGTCAGCGCGCTGCGGGCGTCGCCGGCCGAGAGGCGTACCAGGGCGTCCTCGGCGTCGGGGGACAGCGAGACCGCGCCGTCGAGGCCGCGTTCGTCCTTCACGGCCCGCCGCAGCAGCTCGCGGACCTCGTCCTCGGTCAGTGACCGCAGTTGCAGGACCAGCAGGCGTGAGAGCAGCGGGGAGACGACGGAGAACGACGGGTTCTCCGTGGTGGCGGCGACGAGCAGCACGAGCCGGTCCTCCACGGCGCCGAGCAGCGCGTCCTGCTGGGTCTTGGAGAAGCGGTGCACCTCGTCGATGAACAGCACGGTCTGGCGGTCGCGGCGGCGGCGCGCGTCGTTCATCACGTCGCGCAGTTCCTTGACCCCGCTGGAGAGCGCCGAGAGCGCGACGAAGTGCCGGGTGGAGACGGTGGCGAGCAGCCGCGCGAGGGTGGTCTTCCCGGTGCCGGGCGGGCCGTAGAGCAGCACCGAGGCAGCCTCCCCGCCTTCCGCCAGCCGCCGCAACGGCGCGCCGGGGCGCAGCAGATGCGCCTGGCCGACGACCTCGGCGAGGGTACGCGGCCGCATCCGCGCCGCCAGCGGGGCGTCGGCCCGCTCGGGCCCGGGCTCGGGGGGCGGGGGTTCGTCCGGCGTCGGTAACGCGAACAGCCCGTCGTCGTCGGCGGCCATCACTCCACCCGTCCTTGTGGGTCGGTCCCTCATGTGTTCTCGGTGCCTACGCGTACAGCGTTCCCCGGGCTACGACAACGGCGGACCCCGCCACCTGAACCGAATCGATCCGTTCCGGCGTCCCCATCGCCCGGGCGCGCATCGTCGAAGGACGGCCCATCTCCACCCCCTGCCGGATCTCGATCCACTCCCCGAACGGGATCAGTCCGTGCCGGGCCAAGTGTACGGCCAGGGAACCGGCGGCCGAGCCGGTCGCCGCGTCCTCCACCACGCCGTAGGCGGGTGAGAACATGCGCAGCCGCCACCGACTTCCCGATCCCGCGAAGCAGTTGGCGGCCATGTCGGGCAGCCTCGCGAGGATCCTCTGGTCCGGTTCCACGGCGGAGAGCGCGGCCACGCCGTCCAGGCCGACGAACACGTGCCGGGGCCCGTTGCGGTAGACCTCGACCGGCAGGGTGCTGCCCGTGGCCACCAGGTCGAGCCCGGCGAGCAGTTCGTCCGCGCGGTCGTAGGGCCCCCATGTCGGCAGGGGCTGCCACATGCCGGCCGCGACGGTCCGGCCGTCGTCGTCCCGTTCGAGTTCGAACGCGACGGTGCCCATGGCGGTCTCCATCCGGAGCTCCTTCGCCGCGTGCGACTCGCCGAGCACCACGGCCGTGCCCAGGGTCGGATGTCCGGCGAACGGCAGCTCGTTCACCGGGGTGAAGATGCGGACCCGTACATCACCGTCGTCCTCGGCGGGGAGGACGAAGACGGTCTCCGACAGGTGCATCTCGCGCGCGATCTGCTGCATGCGTTCGGGGAGGAGGCCGGTCGCGTCGAGGAAGACCGCGGTCGGGTTTCCCTCCAGTCGGACGTCGGTGAAGACGTCGGCCACCACGTACTCGTACGTACCCATGGGTTCCGTTCTGTCGGCCGCGCGGGTCAGTGGGTGTCGAACAGGGTCTGGTAGCGGGCGACCGCCTTCTCGGTGGCCGCGCGCTCGTCGAGGGTCGGGGCGAAGGGGTCGGCGGCCGGGGGCAGGGCACCGAACTTGAGCAGCGCGGCCATGAGCAGCAGACGCGCCTTGGTGGCCGTGAGGTTGTTGCCCGAGATGAAGACCGGGTCGGTGCGGTACGCCATGCCTCCGGTGTTGCCGCGGCCCGTGCGGACCACCGGCAGGCCGGCGAAGACGGCGACGCTCAGCGCCGCGTTCCTCGTCGGGTCGGCCATCCCGAACGGCGACATGCCCTCGCACACGAAGCCGGCCAGCGGCGCGTCGGCGAGGTTGGCGTCGATCCGCGCGAGGACCTCGACCTCCTCCTCGGCGACGGGCGGGCTGTCGGTGCCGGTGCCCGTCGCCGCGTACCGGCTGTACTTGGTGATCGAGACGTGCGGCATGGCGGCCGGTACGAGTCCGGCGGCGTCCTTAGTCGCGATGTCGACCGGGGACACGCCTCCGGCGAGGCTCCCGGTGACTCCGGGCACCCGTTCGGGGAGCAGGGTGAGGCGCAGCTCCGAGCGGTGGGTGTGTCGGCGGGCGGGGAGGTAGGTGAGCTGCGGGGGGCCGTAGCCGCCGAGGTCGGCGACCACTCCCCCGTGACCGCCGGTGACCTCGTAGCCGCCCGGACGGGCGTCGACCTTGGTCACGTCCCGCGCCGAGTAGACGAGTTCGTCGACGATGACACAGGCGCCGACGCGGTCCTCGCCCCGCTCGTCGAGGGCCACGCCCGAGGCGATGAACTTCACGCCGTCCACCACGTTGCGGTCGCCGTCCGCGCTCAGGGACTGGTGGCGGCGCTGGGCGGCGTGACCGACGAGGGGCGCTGTCGTGTCGATCAGCAGTCCGAGCCAGTACAGGGTCTCGTCGACGGTCGGACTTCCCTCCAGCCACTGGACACCGGCGTACTCGCCGCTGGCGAGGACGTCCTGGACCTGGTTGGTCGCCCGGGCGAGGTCCGCCAGGCCCGGCTCGCTCTGCAGGTGGTACGGGTAGTAGACGAAGAAGTCCTGCCCGAGGCGCTCGGAATCGGGTCCTGTCGTGTATCCGCCCGACGGGGCGGCGCGGAAGAACGCGAAGTCGGCGACGGAGCCCAGCTCGACGGGGGCGCCGAGGTCGCCGAGACCGAACCGCTCGATCTCCTCGTAGAGACGGCGGGCGTCGGGGTAGAACGTCTGCCGGGCGGCTCCCGGTGGTGCGTAGGGTGCCGTCGAGGTCTCCTCCCAGGCGGAGCCGTCCGCCTGCCTGCCCATGTAGGGAAGGGGGTAGAGGCCGTCGGCGGGGTCGAGTTCGACGACGTGGACCGGTATGGCGCCGTCGTGGGGCCGCTCGGCGTGGAACGCGCCGTCCTTGTCGAGCCAGCCGTCCGGCGGGGCGTACAGGCCGGCCGCGTCGTCTTCGAGCGGATGCGCGCTGTACGCCTCGACGTACAACGTCGCGGGCGCCGCGAGCCGTTGGGGACGCAGGACATCGAAGCGGGCGGGACGGAGCGGCAGACCGTGCCGCGCGCGTGCCTTGTTCGACGTGACCAGGTCCGGGGTGTTCAGGATCGTCGCCGTCGGCCCGGCGAACACCGCGATCCGCAGCCGCGGGGCGCCGCCCGGAGGAATGTCACCCGTCACAGCGGCCGCAGGTGTTCGACGGTGATGTGGTGCTCCTCGGCGACGCGCCGGGCGACCAGCGACCGGTGGCATGCCTCGGGGTCGGTTTCGACGCAGAGCAGGGTCGCGATGCCGCTGTCCGGCAGGGCCGACACGATCGGTTCGAGGTCGGCCGGGTCGAGGATCTCGGCGGTGTAGCGGCGGGTGTACTCGGCGGCGAGTTCGCGGCGGGAGCGCTTGCCGACCCCTTGGCGGTCGTCCTCCGCGTACTGGAGGTGACGCAACTCGGTGGTCGGGGCGAGTTCACGGTGGTGCTCGTAGGCGATCCCGGCGGCGGCGAGGGCCGCCTGCAGCCGCAGGGAGTTCGCCCAGGCGTAGTCCGGTCCGCGGACTCCGCGGCGCTGACGTACGTCGAGCAGCAGGCGCACGTCCGCCTGCCGCAGTCGTTCCAGGAAGGAATCGCCGTCGAAGCCATAGACGCCGATCGTTGCCAACTTGGGCACCGGGGTTCTCCTGTTCTGCTACGGGGTGCGCGGCGCGGCGATCAGGGCGGTCGTCTCCATGGGCAGCTCCGCGGTCCCGGCGATGTCGAGGCCGGCGCGGTTCAGCAGCCGCGTGATCCTTTCGACGGTGCGGTGTTCGCCGCCGGTCGTCACCAGGAGGTGCAGGTCCCACAGGGCGGGCAGCACGGTGGAGTTCTCGTCCTCGACGAAGCGGTCCAGGATCAGCAGGCGCGAGGAGGAGTCCGCCATGGCGCGGCGGCAGTGTTCGAGGACGCCGACGACGGCCTCGTCGTCCCAGCCGGCCAGCACGCGGCAGAGGATGTAGACGTCCCGGCCCGCCGGGACGCCCTGGAACATGTCGCCCCCGACCAGTTCGGCGCGGTCCAGGCCGACGGTGGCGGACAGGTGCTCACGCGCCTTGGGCATCATGTGCTCGCGGTCGAAGAGCGTGCCCGTGGCGTCCGGCGCGGCGCCGAGGATCGTGGCGAGCAGGTGCCCGCCCCCGCCGCCCACGTCCACGACGCTTCTGCCGGAGAAGTCGAAGATCTCGGGCACCTGGTGGAAGAACATGCTTGCGGCGTTCATGGTGAGCTGGAATCGCCGGGCGGTGGCCGCGTCCTGTCCCAGGTACTCGTAGAACGACCGGCCGTGGGCGACCTCGAATCCCGAGCTCTGTGTGCTGATGGCGTGGTGGGCGTGCCCCCACGCGGTGTAGAACTCCTCGCCGTACAGCAGGCACATGTCGCGCAGGGACTGGGGGCCGTCGAGGAGGGCCGCGCTCACCCGGGTGCCGCGGTAGCCGGTGGAGTCGCTGCCCTCGAATATCCCCATGGCCACCAGAAGGCGCATCAGGCGGTGAATTCCCTGCTCGTTCGCCCCGGTCTCCTTGGCGAGTTCGGCGTCGGTGTCACGGCCGGCCCGAATGTGGTCGGGGAGTTCGAGTTTCACCGCGGTGTAGAGCGCCTGCGCCCTCCATCCGCCGGTGATGATGTCGACCACGTCTCTGGTGGCCTGTATGTCGACTGTCATCGAGAATTCACCTCCCGACCCTTCAGGACTGCTTGGCGGTGATGTTGACCATCCAGGTGATCCCGAACCTGTCCACGAGCGTGCCGGCCTCGTCGCCCCAGATCTGCTTCTTGAGGGGCATCGCGACGGTGCCGCCGGCGGACAGTTTCTCGAAGTACTCGCGCAGACCCTCGTCGTCGCCGCCGAGGTAGAGCGCGACGTTGGTGCCCGGGTTGAAGGGAACCCGCTCCGGGACGTCCCACGCCATGACCGTGAAGCCGTCCGCGGTGGTGAGCGTGGCGTGCATGATCTTGTCGGCGTCGGGTGACTCCGCCGAGCCGAAGTCGGCGAACGTGCCCAGCTCCAGCTTGCCGCCGAGGACGTCGTGGTAAAACTCCATCGCCTGCCGCGCGTCCCCGTCGAAGGCGATGTACGGGTTGAGCTGAGATCCCACCTGATACTCCTTGCGGTCCATGGAAAGCGGAATTCGTTGAATGCGGAATTCGTTGAATGCGGAAGGAAACCCTTACGTGGGAATCCCGCCGCGATTGACCTTCGGTACCTCGATACCCAGCGCGCGCAACTGCTGGAACGGGTTCATGAACTCGCGGTTCTGCTTGATCTTGCCGTCCTCGAGCAGGAACGAGTGGATGAAGTGGTTCCTGTAGTAGCCGGGCGGGTAGTCCGGGTAGAGGATCTGGCCCTCTCCGTCGCACTCGACCCAGAACCTGTTGGGGTCCTGTGTCTCGAAGATCTCCACGTTCTTCCATTCCCAGTCGGGGAACATACGCAGCGACCATTCGCCGTGCGCCTTGAGTTTGTGGTGCCCCTGGGAGGTGATCGGTTCGCCGGTGTCGCTGGTCCACAGGCCGGCGCTGCCGTCCTCGGCGAACAGCAGGTAGCGGGTCAGCCGGTTCTCGCCCTTGCGGCTCATGTAGTCCGCGACGACGGCGCGGTGCCGGGCGCGCAGGTCGGAGGCGGCTTCGGGCGCCTCGGGCGGAGCGTGTTCCGTTCCCATCTCGTATCCCTCGTTCCGTGATGTTGTGGGCGGCCTCAGAGGCGGAGTTCGGGGCGGTAGATGTCCAGCCAGGTGCTCAGGTCGAGCACGCGTTCCATGCCGTTGCGGACATCGATCGGCATGGTGGCCGAGTCCTGCCGCGTGATGTCCTCCAGCCAGCTGCGGTCGACCAGGTCGAAGACCGGGTCGTCGGTCGTGAGCAGTTCCTTGGACTGCTGCAGCAGCGAACTGGTGTAGTGCGGGTCCAGGGTGGCCGGGTAGGGGGCCTTCACCCGCTCCAGCACCGACCGGGGCAGCAGGTCGGCGGTCGCGGCGCGCAGGAGGCTCTTCTCCCTGCCGTCGAAGGTCTTGAGCGACCACGGGGTGTTGTAGACGTATTCCACGAGGCGGTGGTCGCAGAAGGGGACCCGGACCTCGAGGCCGACGGCCATGCTGATCCGGTCCTTGCGTTCCAGGAGCATCCTGACGAAGCGCGTCAGGTGCAGGTACGTCATCTCCCGCATCCGCATCTCGTGGTCGCTCTCGCCCTCGCCCCGCTCGACCTCGGCGACCGCGTCGGAGTAGCGGTCGCGGATGTAGGAGGGAAGGTCGAGGGCGGCGGTGATGGCGGGGTTGAAACGGTCCGACACCTGGGCCCGCGCGCCGCTCACGAAGACGGCCATCCAGGGGAAGGTCCGCGCGGCCTGGACCTCCGGCTGGTGGAACCATCGGTACCCGCCGAAGACCTCGTCGGCGGACTCGCCGGACAGGGCGACGGTGGACTGCTGCCGGATGGCCTGGAACAGCAGGTAGAGCGAGCCGTCCATGTCGCCGAGGCTGAGCGGGCTGTCGCGGGCGGTGATGACGGCCCGGCGCACGGCGGGGTCGGCGATCGCGGCGTGGTCGAGCACGATGGCCTCGTGCTGCGAGCCGACGTGTGCGGCCACCTCGAGCGCGTACGGGGCGTCCGTCGTGGCCCGCAGATCGTCGGCGACGAAGTCGTCCTCCCGTCCGACGAAGTCCACCGCGAAGCTGCGCACCTTCTCGCCGGCCTCGCCGTGTTCCCCGGGGCGGCCGAGCTTGGCGGCGGCCAGTGCGGTGATCGCGCTGGAGTCCAGGCCGCCGGAGAGCAGGGTGCAGCGCGGGACGTCGGAGACCAGCTGCCGGCTGACGATGTCCTCGAGCAGCTCGCGCACGGTGGCGACGGTGGTCTTCAGGTCGTCGGTGTGCGGACGGGTGGGCAGCGTCCAGTAGCGGCGCTCGCGCAGTCCGGAGCGGTCGACGGTGACCACACCGCCGGGGACCACCTCGTGCATGCCGCACCACACCGCGCTGCCCGGTGTCTGGGTGAAGCTGACCAGCTCGCGCAGTCCGTCGAGGTCGACCGCGCGGTCCGCCAGGGCGTTGGCGAGGATCGCCTTGGGCTCGGAGCCGAACAGCACGCCGTCGTCGGTGCCGGCGTAGTAGAGCGGTTTGACGCCCATCCGGTCGCGGATCATGACGAGCTTCTCGATCCGGGAGTCCCAGACGGCGAACGCGAACATGCCGTTGAGCCGTTCGGCGACCGCCTCGCCCCACTCCACGTAGCCGTGGAGCACGACCTCGGTGTCGCTGCGGGTCTCGAAGCGGTGGCCCCGGCGGAGCAACTCGCTCCGGAGTTCGAGGTAGTTGTAGACCTCACCGCTGTAGGTGATCGCGACGGGGCCGTCGTCGGTGGGCACCACCATGGGCTGGGTGCCGCCTTCGAGGTCGATGACCGCCAGCCTGCGATGGCCGAGCGCGGCGTGCCGGTCGAGCCAGGCGCCCCCGGCGTCCGGTCCCCGGCAGGCCATGGTCCGGGTCATCGCGTCCAGCTGCGTGCGCTGCTGAGTCAGATCCCGGTCGAACGAGACCCAGCCCGTGATTCCACACATCGACTTGCCTTTCTTCCTCTCGAGCTCTCGAGTCCAGGGGCCGCGGCGCGGTCAGGGTTGGAGCCGGCCCGTACGCCAGCCGGAACCGTCGCGCTCGTAGCGCAGCCGCATGTGCAGCCGGTCCTGCGGATCGGCCTGCCAGAACTCCACCGACGCCGGCTCCAGCAGATAGCCCAGCCAGCGGTCCGGGCGGGGCAGCGCCGAGCCGTCCCGGCCCAGGTCCCGGGCCTGTTCCCGCAACGCGTCCTCGTCCAGCAGCGGGGCGCTCTGGCGGGACGCCACGGACATCGGGTGCGTGGCGACGGGCCGGGCGGCCCACAGGGCGTCGGACTCCTCGTCGGGCAGGGGGCGGGTCGGGCCGCTCACGATCACCTGGCGGCCGGCCTCGCGCCAGTAGAAGACCCCGGACGCCCAGCCCGTCTCGGCCAGGTCCCGGCCCTTGCGGCTGTCGGAATGGCTGGCGAACACCAGACCCGTCGTGCGCACCTCGAGCACCTGCACGATCCGGTTGGAGGCGTGGCCGCGGGCGTCGGCGGAGGCCAGCGCGAGCGCGCCCGGCTCGCGGACGGCGTTCGCGACCGCGCTGTCGAACCACGTCCGGAGCAGGTCCATCGGTGCGGCGGGCGGGGCGGTGAACTCCTCGGTGGTCCGCGGCTGGACCGTCGCGCTCACGAGGACGTCCCCGTGGGTTCGAAGGCCAGGCCGCGGCCGGCCGGACGGCCGGAGTGGGCGCCTTCGACGAGGGCCTCGACGTCGGACATCATCCGCACGGCCGGCGGGTGTCCGATGAGCTCGGTGGCCCGGTTCGGCGGCATCGGTACCGTCAGGTCGGCCGTGGTGTCCCACAGCATCACCGCGCCCCAGCGGTTGGTCCGGCGGTCGGAGATCCAGACCTTCAGCCGCAGTCCGGGGACCTCCGTCCACGGGTCGACGCCCTCGTCACGCAGATAGTCGCGTAAGGAGTCGATGGTCTGGTCGGACCCGGCGAGGTCCCACCAGGAGATGGTGGCTTTCATACGTTCAGTACCTCCGCGGTCTCCATCAGCGGTACGAGCAGTTCGGCCAGGACGCGCTCGCTGTCCTGGGTGAGCACGGATTCGAGGTGGAACTGCACCGAGCCGAAGTGCGGCCCGCGCAGGGCGTGCACCTCGCCGGTGACGGGGTCGAGGCCGACCTTCACCTCGCCGACGCCGGGGCGCTGGAGCCGGTCGGTTCGGGCGCGGGCCGAGTAGGAGTTGTAGAAGCCCACCCGCTCGCGCGAGCCGAACAGGTCGATCTCGCGCTGGGTGCCCTGGTTCGGGACGTCCCGGCGCCTCAGTTCGAGGCCGAGGTGACGGCACAGCAACTGGTGGCTCAGGCACACGGCCAGGAAGGGGGTGCGCCGGCCCAGCAACTCCTCGATGGCCGCCGTGAGATGGGCCATCCTGGGGTGGTCGCTCTCGCGCGGGTCGCCGGGTCCGGGGCCCAGCACGACGAGGTCGTGGTCGTCGAAGCGGTGTGGCGCGTCGAAGTCGCCGAGCTCCACGGTCAGGCCGATGGCGCGCAGTTGGTGGGCCAGCATCGCGCTGAAGGTGTCCTCGGCGTCGACGACCAGGGCCCGGCGGCCGTCCAGGACGGGATGGGGCCGTGCGCGCTTCGCGGTCTCGCTGAGCCAGAAGTTCGCGATCGTCTCGTTGCGCCGCCCCAGCGCCTTGCGGATCAGCGGGTGCTCGTCGAGCCGCTCGTCGGCGCCCAGCGCGGAGAGCACGCCGGCGGCCTTGGTGCGGGTCTCGGCGACCTCGGCGGCGGGTTCGGAGTGCCGGACCAGGGTCGCGCCCACTCCGACCTCGACCTGAGCGCTGTCGCCGGCGTCCGAGGCGCGGATGTCGGCCGTACGGATGAGGATCGCCGAGTCCAGGGTGCGAGCCCCGTCGGCGTCCCGGCCGATGAGGGCGACGACGCCCCCGTAGTACCCGCGGCCCCGGGGCTCGTAGCGGGCGATCACCCGGCAGGCGTTCTCCAGCGGGCTGCCGGTCACGGTGGGGGCGAACATCGTCTCCCGCAGGATGTCCCGGGGGTCGAGGTCGCTGCGCCCCTCGATGACGTACTCGGTGTGCGCGAGCCAGGCCATCTCCCGCAGGAACGGCCCGGTCACACGGCCGCCGCCCCGGCAGACGCGGGCCATCATCTTCAGTTCCTCGTCCAGGACCATGTACAGCTCGTCGGTCTCCTTGCCGTCGGTGAGGAACTCCATGACCTCCGACAGGACCGGCCCGGTGGACGGGTAGCGGTAGGTGCCGCTGATCGGGGTCATCGCCGCGACGCCGTCGCGCAGGCTGACGTGGCGCTCGGGTGTGGCGCCGACGAAGGTGCGTGTGCCGGTGTGCACGACGAAGGTCCAGTAGGCGCCGCTCTCCCGGGTGAGCAGCCGGCGGAACAGGCTCAGTGCGCTGCGCGTGGAATACCCGGTGATGGTGGTGACGAACGAACGCTTGATGACGAAGTTCGAGCCCTCGCCTGTGCCGATCTCGTTGTCGAGCACCTCGCGGACCGTGTCGGCGTAGGCCTCGTCGTCGGTGTCGAACCGCCCGCCGCTCAGGGTGATCGGCTCGTCCGGCAGGGCCCTGAGCGCCTCGGTGGTGCTGATCTGCCCCTGGTCGGTCACCTCCATCGCGAGCAGCGGTGAACCGTCCTCGGCGGCGGCGAAACCCCGCTCGGTGATCTGCTGGTGGGGCACCAGGACCAGCGTCTCGTGCCGGGCCTCGCCGGGCCGTCCGCTCCGGTCGGCCGCGGGGATGTCGGCGAGCCGGGCCGGGGTGCTGACCCGGCCCAGCAGGATCTCCACCCGGTCCGGGCCCAGGGTGTCCGGGCGGTGCAGCAGGGCGAAGGCACCCCGATCGGGGCTCAGCACCTGCTCGAGCAACCGCGTCGAGTTCATCGGAAGACCTCCTCGGTGGTGGTGACCACCGCGCAGCGAGCGGCCGCGTAGTCGAGGGCCAGCCGGTGGTACTCGGCGGAGAAGTCACCGAGGGCGTCGGCGACCAGGAACGGCTGGATGTCGTTGGTGAACGCTTCGAGGGCTGTCGCCAGCACACCGACGTGCGCGTACACGCCGCAGACGATGAGCTGGTCGCGGCCCTGGGCGCGCATCCGCGCCAGCAGGTCCGAGCGGAAGAACGCGCTGTAGCGCCACTTGGTGAGCACCTGGTCCGCCGGCCCGGGCGTGAGCTCTGTGACGATCTGCCGGTCGGCGGGGTCGACCCGCATGCCCGGGCCCCAGAAGTCCTTGAGCAGGCCGCGTTGCTCGTCCGTCATGCTTCCGGGCTGCGCGGTGTAGAACACCGGGACCCCGAGCGCGGCACAGCGCTCCCGCACCTGCGCGCAGTGGCGGACCAGCGGCTCGCGCACCCGCGCGGGGAACGGCGCGAGGAAGTAGCGCTGCATGTCGTGCACGAGCAGCGCCGCGCGGCTCTCGTCCGGAGTCCACCGCGCGGTGCTGGTGGGCAGTTCGGCCGCCGTCGGCAGTGCATAGGCTGGGATCGGGGCTAGGCCCGGCACGGTTCTCCCTCGGCTGAGTGCGTCGTCGTCTGCGGCTGCCAGGCCGACACCACCGATACCGCCTGGCGGGGGTTGAGGCGCGGGTCGCACAAGGTCGTGTACTTGTCACCGATCCGGTCGGTGCCGCCCGGAGTGTCGGCGCATTCGGTCACCGGGTCCGGGGTGGTCTCCAGATGGATCCCGCCCGGTATCGCGCCGGCCGCGCGCACGGCGGCCTGAAAGGCCGTGACCTCCCGCACGATCGTCTCCACGATCCGGGTCTTGCGTCCCTCGGCCGTGGTCACGGTGTTGCCGTGCATGGGGTCGACCAGCCAGATCACCGGGTGTCCGGCGGCGCGTACGGCGCGGACCAACGGCGGCAGCAGATCCATGGTCGCGTCGGCGCCCATCCGGGCGATGAGGGTGAGCCGCCCCGGTTCCCTCCCCGGGTCGAGGCGCTCGCACAACCCGAGCAGGTCGGCGACCGTCATGCGCGGCCCGACCTTGCACGCGACCGGGTTGACCACATCGGCCAGCAGCGCGACATGGGCGCCGTCGGGCCTGCGGGTCCGCTCGCCGATCCACGGCCAGTGCGTGGAGGTGAGCGCGACCCGGCCCTCCCGGTCCCGTCGCAGCATCGGGATCTCGTAGTCGAGCAGCAGTGCCTCGTGGCTGGTCCAGACGGCCGGGCCGACGCGTGCCCGCGGCGTCGGGCAGAGGTTGGCCATGGCCTGGCTCGCCGCCCGGTAGCCGGCCAGCAGGCGCCGGGGATCGGGCCGGCGCGCTTCCGGGTCCGGTTCCGGGCCGTTCACCATGTGCCCTCGGTAGACCGGGATCTCGACGCCGCCCACCGACTCGGTGGGCGCCGACCGGGGCTTGGCGTACTGGCCCGCGATGCGGCCCACCCGCACCACCGGCTGGTGGGTGATCGCGTTCATGACGCCGGCGAGCACATGGAGGAGTCCCGCCTTTCGCTCCACGTCACCCGCGGTGCACTCCGCGGGATCCTCGGCGCAGTCACCCGCCTGCACCACCTGCGCCTGCCCGGCGGCGACACCGGCGAGCAGGTTCCGCAGCCGGCTCAGCGACGCGGTCTCCACGAGCGGGGGGAGGGCGGCCAGCACGTCCCGGACCTGCTCGACCCGCGACGGGTCGCCCCATTGAGGCTGCTGCTGCGCGAGGGGGGTTTGTGACACTTCGAGCGAGGTGACGTTCACGTTTGCTCCAGCCTCCGACGTGCCGGCCCGCCGTTGTCCGTGCGGTGATCGCGGATGAGACCGCCGAGGTGATCGGATCAGTGGTGGGCCGACGTCGGCGCCGGGCCGCCGTGCGGCGGGTACGGGTTGTCCTGGACGTACAGCCAGGTACCGTCCGGCTGCTCCTGCACGGTGTCGCAGAAATTGCCGGTGAAGCTCTCGCGGGTGCCGTCCGCCGCGTTCTGCTCCAGGTGGTAGTCACCCATGATGGCCGCCGTGCGGTTGCGTACCTTGCCGTCCAGCCCGCGCTTTCCGCCGGCCGGCACGGTCTGGCGCGGGTTGACGGTGAGGACCGGGTCGGACTTGAACCACTCGACGTAGAAGGCCCGTATTTCCTTGTGGCCCCGGATGATCGACCCGTCGTAATTGACGATCGCCGCCTCGGGCTCATGCAGGGCGATGATTCCCTTGACGTCCTTGGCCTTGATCCTCTCGCCCAGGAGCTGCAGCAATTGGTCGGGGGTCTTGGCGACCGCCCGCGCACCGGCCCTGTCCGCGGCCTCCGCACCTGCCTGGACTGCGGTGTTCGAGGAATTCCCGGTGAGAGTCGACGCGCTTGCGGACGCCGGTTCGGCCTGTATGAGGCCAGGGACGACGATGCTGCCGGCCGTCAGGACAATTCCCGCGGCAGCGAGCGGCAGCGCGTGCTTGATTATGCTCATTCATTCCCCCCAAGACTTGAGATGGCATCAGGTCCTATGCAATGCATGTGCGGCGCCGGCCCCTCCGCCCGGCCGCAATTGCCATCCCGCCCGCGTTGATGAGTGTCATACAACAGTCCGGAAGTAGCACTGTCAACGCCTCCAAAATCAGGAGGACTTGGTGCGCTATTTCTTCTGTGCCGTAGCGCTCTGGGAATTGATTCGTTCCGTCAATTCTTCCGCGAGGAGCTGCCAGGCCTCGGCGTGATGCCGCGCCAGTTCGGCGATCGCCGGCGCGCAGTGGATCGGCAGGCTGCTCGCCATCGTCGTCCAGTCGTGCGGTTGCACGGCGGAGACGTCGAGGATCCGCAGCAGCTTGCGTCCCGCCTCGGTGAAGCGGAGCGAAGGGTCGGCGGCCAGCCGTCGGACCGTCAGGGACTGGTCCACGACGCCCGGGTGCGCCCGAGCGCGCTGCACGGTCCCGGGCCCTCCGGATCCCCGGCCGCCCGGCGGCGCCTCGTGCGGCCGCGTCGTGGTTGCCCCTGGTACGACGGCGGCACGCGCCCGCCGGCGCAGGTCCTTCGCCGTGGTGAGCGAGACGCCTGCGGCGAGCGAGACCTCCCGGGCGGTCGCGTCGGGCCTCACCGCGAGGAGCGCGAGCGCACGGGTGCGGCCCTCTGCCGCCACGGCGGGATAGGCCACGCCGTCGCGTCCCAGTCGCACGGGGGCCGGGTGCGGATTTTCCGCACCCGACCGCCGCCTGAGCGCGGCGATGGTCTTGTCCGACAGGCCTGCGACCTCGGCCAGCCTCCGGTTGGACCACTCCGGGAAGTCCGCGAGCATGCGGAGGGCCGCGTTCTTGCGCTCGGCGAGGGAGAGCGGCATTCCATGTCTGCTGTTCAACTTCACGGCGAGCACGAAGGCTTGGCTTTCGTCGCCCTTGAAGAAGACGGCGCTGATGTGTGTGGCACCGCTCTGCTCAACCGCCCTGAGCCGGTGCACACCGTCGATGACGGTCATGGTCTCGTGGTGGATCACGATCGGCGGCAGTTCGGCGCACACTTCGGCGAGCGCGGCGATGTGCCGGGTGTCCTCCCCGCCCGTACGGGGAGAACCCGCCACTCGTATGTGGCGCACCGGTATGCGGGTGATCTCCGATAAGAGTTCACCGTTGAACGGATCGTGGCGAGGTGATGGGCGTGGTATCGGCTTCTCTGCTGATGCAGAGATGTGGTTCATCGATCTTCCCCCTACCGACTTCCTGTGGGCTCGGCACCTGTCGTGCGACGCATCCGGCGGCGGATGACTTCAGACAGCGCGGCGAACCACGGGACGAAGGCAGGAAGAACCAGGACCGGCAATCGTAAAGTCGAAGAACATCGATTTTCCCCCGTGACGCAATGTCGTGAACCGACCCGAACAATCTTGCAGGTGGATCGAGCCATTGCAAGACCTTGACCTCAGGGATCTCCGGGCCGAACGATGCGAGGGATTGGGGAAGCGCGGCCGGGCGTCAAGCGGAATGCGAACCGGGAGTTCCGGATCGGGGCCGCCTCTCCTCCGGCCATTCTGATCGGTTCCGCCACGGGTCCAAGCGGAAACGGAACGGGGCTCTTTCCCTTCCGCCGAAACGACCGGGAAGTCGGCCCGTCACCCTTCAGAGATCGCCGGGAATACCGAGGCCCGTCAGCGCGCCCACCGGGTCCAGGTCGGGGGTGCCTCTCGGCCACCAGTCGTCGTGGCCCGGCTCGGACTCGTAGGCGTACCACAGGCCGTCGCGGCCCAGGCGGAGCTGGAGGTGACCGTGGGGGTGGGTGAGGTGGTTGCGTCCGGGGCGGAAGGCGGGCAGGTCGGCGGCGAGGAGGAGCGGGCGGGCCCGGTCGAACCGGCCGGCCGGCGGGTCCCACGGCTCCTCCAGTACGGCGAGGCCCTCCGGCCCGCCCTGGCGCCAGGCGGCGACCGCGCGGGCCAGCTCGGACGGCGTACGGCCCGCCGCGGAGGCGAGGGAGGAGTAGAGCGCCCGGGTGCCCGCCGTGAGTCCCGAGCCGGGGCGGGCCGCGGCCAGGCGGACCGCGTCCTGCCAGAGGGTCAACTGCCCCACCGGATCACGGCCGGTGGCGAGCAGGGCGTGCGCGCGGGCGGCGGCGTCCGTGGCCAGTTGGTCCAGCGCGAAGGGGTCCGGGCCGCCGGGGGACGCCGGGTAGGCCGGGGGCTGCTCAGGGTGCGCGGGGGTGCGCGGCGGCGCCGGCAGGGGCGGGAGGGCGCGCGGTGCCAGCGCGTCAACGGCCCGCACGCCGGGGAGAGGTGCCGGTTCCTTGTCCTGCGCGGCACGCGCCGCACGGGTGGCGCTCAGCCGGGACAGCGCGTCGAGCAGGTCCCGTTCGCCGCGTCCGCGCAGCAGGAGCAGGACGAAGGGGTCCGCGTCGAGCAGCCGGGCGGTCTGATAGCAGAGGGCGGCGGCGTGCTTGCAGGGGTGCCCCCGGTCGGGGCAGCTGCACTGCGGTTCCAGATCGCCGGGGCCCGGCAGCAGGGGCACACCGCACTCCGCGAGGGACTGGGGCATCTCCTTGTCGAGGAGGGCCGCGATATGCCCGGGCCGGTCGACGGCAGCGTCCAGGAACCGCTCCCAGTCGGCCTCGTCGAGCGTGCGCAGCCGCACCTGGACGCGGTACGGGCGTGGGCGGCTGCCCTGCACGTAGGCCAGCACCTGTCCGGGCGTCACGGTGATGGCGTCGACATGCCCCTGCCCCGCGTAACCCCGCCCACGCTCCAGCCGCTTGGCGTCCAGCGCGCCCTGCTCCAGGGCCTCGACCCACGCGTTGCCCCACCAACTCCCGGCGAATCCCTGGCCGTCGGGCTCCCGGGGCGGGAAGGCCGGGAAGGTGCGGCGGAGTTCGCTGTCACGGCTGGGGGCGGCCATGGAGCGGGGCTTACGGGGCGTGGCGCGAGGGGGTGCCGCTGTTCGGGGAGTTGGGGGCGGGGTGGGCCAGGGGTTGGAGGTCGGGGGGTGGTCGGAGGGCGGGGTGTCGAGGGTGGGCGTGTCGAGGGCCGGCCTGTCCGGGGCTGATACGTCGCCCCCCGACGGGTCAGAGGCCGACCTGTCGAGCGCCGGCGCCTCAGAAGCCGACCCACCAAGGCCCGACGCCTCAGGGGTCGCCAGGCTGTGCGGCGCGTCGGCCCTGTGGTGAGGCGAGCGCCCGGGGCGCGGTTCGTCGGACTCCTCGGTCGGCTCGTCCGTCTCCGGGGGCATCCGGAAGAGGTCGCCCAGCAACTGCCGTACGTCACGCGCTCCCCCACCGGCGGTGTGCTCGCCCGCCCGTCGCTCAGGACCCGGCCGCTGCTGCGCGGCGCTCTGCCGGGCGGCCCGGCGCCTGCGGCCGACCCCTTCGCGCTCGGTCTCCTCCCGCGCCCGCCGGGCGTCGTCCCGAGCCGCGCGCAGCGCCTCACGGGCGACATCGCCTGCACGCGGACCCGGCTGCTCGGGGCCGCTGCCGGGAGTGTCGTCAAGGGGGCCGCCCGGCACGTCGGCGGGCGCGCTCACGCTCTCGTCCTCGGAAGGCCTGCCGGACGGAACCTCCCCCGGCCGAACTCTGCCGCCGTCACCCTCGGTGCTTCCGCCGGGGGCACCGCTGCCGCCACCGTGATCCGACGACCCACCCGGTACCCCGGCCACAGCGGCATCGGCGTCCTCGGTCGCGGGCACGTCACCCGGGGCGCCCGTCTCGCCCCCGTCGCCCCCGCGACGCTCGGACACAGCCCTGCGCAGGGCCGCGCGGGCCACGTCTCCCGGTCGGGCGGTCTCCTGGTCGGCGGGCGCGGGGGACGGGGCCGGTGCCGGTGCCGGTGCCGGGCGGGGAGCGGAGGAGCCCGGGTCCGGGTCGCGGGTCGACTGCTCCCGGGCCGCCCGCAGGGCCCGGCGGGCCTCGTCGGCTCCGCTGTGGGTCATGGCGTCCTCCGCAGGGAGACCAGGTCGGACAGCTCGCGGTCCGTCAGTTCGGTGAGGGCCGACTCGCCGGAGCCGAGGACGGCGTCGGCCAGGGCGCGCTTGGCCTGGAGCATCTCGGCGATGCGGTCCTCGACGGTGCCCTCGGTGATGAGGCGGTGGACCTGGACGGGCTGGGTCTGGCCGATGCGGTAGGCGCGGTCGGTGGCCTGTTCCTCGACGGCCGGGTTCCACCAGCGGTCGAAGTGGACGACATGGCCGGCGCGGGTGAGGTTGAGGCCGGTGCCCGCGGCCTTCAGGGACAGGACCAGGACGGGGGTCGAGCCGGCCTGGAAACGGTCCACCATGCGCTCCCGCTCCGGGACCGGTGTGCCGCCGTGGAGGAGGTCGACCGGGACCGCCCGGGTGGCCAGGTGAGCGGTGATCAGACGGGCCATCCCCACGTACTGGGTGAAGACGAGGGCGGAGCCGTCCTCGGCGAGCAGCGTGTCCAGCAGC
Organism: Streptomyces sp. CRCS-T-1; assembly: GCF_024442335.1. Lineage (NCBI taxonomy): Bacteria > Bacillati > Actinomycetota > Actinomycetes > Kitasatosporales > Streptomycetaceae > Streptomyces > Streptomyces sp. CRCS-T-1. The sequence continues at coordinate 1,335,799 of NZ_CP101651.1, forward strand.
TCGTCCAGCAGGGCGAGTTTGCCGGAACGGTGGGCGAGCCGGTCGCCGCCGGGCCGGGTGTGCTGCGGCGCGGCGTCCTCCTTCAGATACAGCGCGGGGTGGTCGCAGATCTGCTTCAGCGACGTCAGGAGCTTCAGCACCAGGCCCCGGCGGGCCATGCCCTCGGAGGTCTCGATGGCGAGCATCGACTCGCGGACCACCGCCTCGTACAGCGCGGCCTGTTCCCGGGTGAGCGGGACCGGGTGGTCGGTCTCGGTCTTGGGCGGCAGCTCGGGGACGATGCCCGGGTCGGACTTCTTCCGGCGCAGGAGGAAGGGGCGGACCAGCCGGGCCAGGCGCTCCACCGCCTGCTCGTCCTCACCGGTCTCGACGGCCCGGGCGTGCCGGGCGCGGAAGGACTTCAGGGGGCCGAGGAGGCCCGGTGTCGTCCAGTCGAGCAGCGCCCACAGCTCCGAGAGGTTGTTCTCGACGGGTGTGCCGGTGAGGGCCACGCGCGCGGGGGACGGGATCGTGCGCAGCGCCTTGGCCGTGGCCGAGTAGGGGTTCTTCACATGCTGCGCCTCGTCGGCGACGACCATGCCCCAGGCCCGCTCGGCCAGGGCGGGGGCCGCCGAGCGCATGGTGCCGTAGGTGGTGAGGACGAAGCCGCCGTCGAGGCCGGCCAGGCTGCGGTCCGGGCCGTGGAAGCGGCGCACGGGGACACCGGGCGCGAAGCGGTTGATCTCCCGCTGCCAGTTGCCCAGCAGCGAGGCCGGGCAGACCACCAGGGTCGGCTCGGAGCGGGCCCGCTTCAGATGCAGGGCGATGAGGGTGACGGTCTTGCCGAGGCCCATGTCGTCGGCGAGGCAGCCGCCGAGGCCGAGCGAGGTCATCAGCTCCAGCCAGGCCAGGCCCCGGAGCTGGTAGTCGCGGAGGGTCGCGTGCAGGCCCGGCGGGGGTTCGGCCGGGTGGATCCCCCTGGTCAGGCGGTCGCGCAGGGCGGCCAGGGCGCCGACCGGGACGGCCTCGACCGTCTCGCCGTCCACGTCGGCCGTGCCCGTGAGGGCGACGGACAGCGCGTCGACCGGGTCGAGCAGGCCCAGGTCGCGTTTGCGGGCCTTGCGGACCAGGGCGGGGTCGACCAGCACCCACTGGTCGCGCAGGCGGACGACCGGGCGGTGGGCCTCGGCGAGGGCGTCCATCTCCGCGTCGGTGAGCGGGTCGCCGCCGATCGCCAGCTGCCAGCCGAACCTGAGCAGCTCCTCGCTCTCGAAGAAGCCGGTGCCGTCCTTCGCAGAGCCGGGGGCCGCGTGGACGACCGCGGTGGCGGACAGGTCCTGGGCGAGGTCCCTCGGCCAGTGCACGGCGACCCCGGCCGCGGCGAGCCGGGTGGCCGCGATGCCGAGGAGGTCGTTCAGCTCGTCCTCCGTCAGAGCCAGCACGTCGGGCACGTCCTGCTCGGAGAGCCGGTCGAGCGGGGGCCAGACCCGGGCCGCCCGGCGGACCGCCAGAGCCGCGTCCACGCGCGCGCGGGGGCCGAAGGCTTCGGCGGCGGCGCCCGCCCAGAGGGCCGCCGCGTCGGCCACGAGGGTGGGGTCGGCGAGGCTGTGCACCTGGACGATCGCCGCGCCGGCGCTGCGTACGCCGCTGTCGGAGGCGTCGTCGAACAGGTCGTACGCCGACAGGTCCAGGCGGAGCGAGATGCGCACCCCGGCGTCCATGCCGGCGGCGACCTCGGCGGCCCAGTCGTGGGCGTCGGGCAGGCGCTGGGCCTCCCGGGCCGCGAAGGGCCTGCCGGAGGTGTGGGGCGCGGCCGGGGTGCGGGGCAGGGTGTCGGCGACCGCGTCGAGGAAGGCGCGCACCAGCGCTTCCGGTTCGGGGAGGCGGATCGGGCCCGGGCCAGGCAACGGGACGGCGTGCCCCTCGTACGGCAGGGCGGCGGCCACGGCGCGCAGGTGCGCGATGTCGTCGGGGTCGAGGGGGCCGGCCCGCCAGGCGTCGTGTCCCGCGGCGGTCAGGCCGGGCAGCAGGCGGCCGCGCGCGGTCAGCCGCAGGGCGTGCAGGGCGGCGGCGCCCCAGCAGGCGGTGGCGGGGTGGGCCGCGGGGTCGTGCCGGGCGCGCACCAGGAGCGGCAGGGCCGCGTCCAGCGGGAGGGACAGCGCTGAGGTGGTCCGCCGCCGCACGCCCGCGCCGTGCCGTCGTACGACGGTCAGCTCGGTGGCCGCGGCGTCCTCGGTGTCCTGCGCGTCCCCGGTGCGCAGGGGCTCGCCCTCGGGGTCCCAGAAGGCGATCCGTCCGTCGCGCGGGAGGGGCGCGGGCAGGAAGACGGCCGGGAGCCGGACGGGGACCGTCGGCTCCCCCGCCCGCTCGGCCACCGCGGCCGTGTCGCCCATACGTTCTGCCACCTCCCGTCCCGCGTGTCGGATCAGTCGTCTCCGACTCTACGGGCGGGGTCTGACAATCGGCCCCGGCGGCCGCACCGGCCCGCCGGGGCCGCGCCACGATCCGGGAGAACGCGACTCGGCTCGGGTCAGGGCACGGTCCGGGAGACCACGAACACCCAGGGGTAGGCCGGGTTGGACATGTCCACCACCACGTCGTGCGTGGGGGCCGGATTCTTCTGCCGGTTGACGACGCCCGACCACAGGCCGTTGTCGGCGAACTTCCAGCCGGTGACCTTCCGGTCGCGGGCGCCGATGGTGACGTGGCCCTTCTTCAGGTCGTCCCGGGTCAGGCCGAGGCCCGTCAGATAGGCGTCCAGCCCGGCCGCGTTGGTCTCGAACTGGGCGTACAGGCGGCTGGTCTTCCAGTTGTTGGTCTCGTAGTACGCCACGTGCCAGGCCGGGTGCGGGACGGGCACCTGGTAGATCCGGCGCTGGAGCTTGGAGGGCCAGCCCTCGGTGAGGCCGGTCGCCGAGTACTTCGCCTCCTTGTCCTTGCCGCTGTCCCGGCTCTGGTTGGCGGAGATCACCAGATAGCCGGCCGGGATGCCGATGAGCAGCACGATGATCAGCAGGGTGAGCGCCCTGCGGCGGATCATGTGGCGGCGGTCCTCGACCGGGCGCTCCGGCTCGTCGGTCCAGGGGCCCTGGTGGGGCAGCGAAGCGGTCACGGCGTCTCCTGGGTACTGCGGCGGGCCTGCGCGTACCGCTCGTAGCGCTCGAACCGCTCCACCCGGCGGCGCTTGGCGCGGCGGAAGCGGCGGGCGACCAGCCGGGCCAGGTCGGCCGCGCCGACCATGCCGGCCTCGGGGCCGAGCTGGGCCCGGGTGATACGGGCCTCGGGGCGGTAGCCGCGGCCCGTCAGATGCCGGCGGAAGGCGTCCCGCGCGGGGCCGATCAGCAGGTCGTCGGCGGCCGAGACACCGCCGCCGATCACGAAGCAGGAGGGGTCGAGGGCGGCCGCGAGGTTGGCGATGCCGACGCCGAGCCACTGGCCGATGTCCTGGAGCAGCTCGATGCACATGGCGTCGCCCTCACGGGCCAGCTCGGTGATCATCGGGCCGCTGATCTCGGAGATGTTGCCCTTGACGTGCTCGATGATCCCGTACGCCACCGGCGAGTCGGCGGCGGCCAGCTCACGTGCCTCGCGGACCAGGGCGTTTCCCGAGCTGTACTGCTCCCAGCAGCCGCGGTTGCCGCACGGGCAGCGGTGCCCGCCGGGCACGACCTGCATATGGCCGAACTCACCGGCGACGCCGTACTTGCCGCGCTTGACCTGGCCGTCCTCCAGGATCGCGCCGCCGATGCCGGTGCCGAGCGTGATCATGACGAGGTGGTCCTCGCCGCGCCCGGCGCCGAAGCGCCACTCGGCCCAGGCGGCGCTGTTGGCGTCGTTGTCGACCAGGACGGGCACGGCGAGCCGCTCGGCCAGCCGGTCGCGCAGCGGTTCGTTGCGCCAGGACAGGTGGGGGGCGAACAGCACGCGGTTGCGGTCGGCGTCGACCCAGCCGGCCGCGCCGATGCCGACGGCGTGCACGTCGTGCCGGTCGGAGAGGTCCAGGACCAGCTCGGCGATGGTGTCCTCGACGACCTTGGGGCTCTTGGACTTGTCCGGGGTCTCCGTGCGGAGCTTCTCCAGGATGTTGCCGTCGGCGTCCACGACGCCCGCCATCACCTTCGTACCGCCGATGTCGATGCCGACCGTCGGCACGCGGGGTGCCGACAGGTGTGAGCGGCGCTCCCGGGTGCCGACCGTGCGGAGCACGGTGGCACGGCGGGAGCCGATGGGGGCGGTGAAGTCGCGGTAGGTGCTCATCGGGCCCGATTCTGCCTCACCGTGGGGGTGTGTGCGGAGCGGGGCAGGGGCGGGGTGGTGCGGATCATTGCCGGGTGCGGGCGCGTCGTGGGCTGGTCGCGCCCACGCGGCGGAGCCGCACATCGGCACAGCCCCGCGCCCCCAGGAAACGCGCCCCCCTCAAGTCCTCACAAGAAGCTGGAACTCGAACGAATAGCGCGTCGGGCGGTAGGTGTGTGTGCCGTATTCCACTGCTCGGCCCGTGTCGTCGAACGTGACGCGCTGCATGGTCAGCAGCGGGGCCCCCGCCTGCTCCGCGAGTCGCTTGGCCTCCGGTGCTGTCGCCGATCGGGCGCCGATGGACTGGCGGGCGCTGTGGAGGGTGATGCCGGCGGCGCGCATCAGGCGGTAGAGGCCGGTGGTCTCCAGCTGGTCGGTGTCGAGGGCGATGAGGCCGGGGGGCAGGAAGTTGCAGAGGTAGGCCATGGGCTCGCCGTGGGCGAGGCGCAGGCGTTCGACGCGGTGGACGTCGCTGTCCTCGGCGACACCGAGTGCGGCGGCGACCTCGGCGGAGGCGGGCTCCACCGTGTTGACCAGGACCTTCGTGGCCGGGCGCTGGCCCGCCGCCTCCAGGTCGTCGTAGAGGCTGCTCAGCTCCAGCGGGCGCTTGACCTGGCTGTGGACGACCTGGGTGCCCACGCCGCGGCGGCGTACGAGGAGGCCCTTGTCGACGAGCGACTGGATGGCCTGGCGGACGGTCGGCCGGGACAGGCCGAGCCGGGCCGCGAGCTCGATCTCGTTGCCCAGCAGGCTGCCGGGGGTCAGCGTGCCGTGCTCGATCGCTGCCTCCAGCTGCTGGGACAGCTGGAAGTACAACGGCACGGGAGAGCTGCGGTCCACGCTCAGCTCGAGCTGCACGGTCGGGTCCACTTCTGGTTTCGGCACGGGCCGAGCGTAGCTCCGTGCGTTGTTGACGGGAAGTTGTGTAGTCAGATTGTCCGGACAAACAGATTGACAGGGGCGGGCTGTGCACGCACTTTGTTTTCATGCGCATCGGGGTCATCGGGACGGGCCGCATCGGCACGATCCACGCGAACACGCTCAGCCGGCACCGTGACGTCGGGTCCTTGATCCTCACGGACGCGGACCCCACACGGGCCCAGGACCTGGCACACCGGCTGGGTGAGACGGCGGCGCCCGGCGTGGAGGAGATCTTCCGCTGGGGGGTCGACGCCGTGGTGATCACGACGAACACGTCGGCCCACGCCGAACTGATCGGTCGGGCAGCACGCTCGGGCCTGCCGGTGTTCTGCGAGAAGCCCATCGCGCTGGACCTGCCGGGCACCCTGAGCGCGATCGCCGAGGTCGAGACGGTCGGAACGGTCCTTCAGATGGGCTTCCAGCGCCGCTTCGACACGGGCTACACGGGCGCCCGCGAGGCCGTGCGGTCCGGCAGGCTGGGGCGGCTGCACACCGTCCGGGCGCTGACCAGTGACCAGTCGCCGCCGCGCGCCGACTGGCTGCCGCTGTCGGGCGGGCTGTACCGGGACACCCTGATCCACGACTTCGACGTACTGCGCTGGGTGACGGGCCGGGAGGTGACCGATGTGTACGCGGCCGGGTCCGACGCGGGGCCGGCGATGTTCCGTGAGGCCGGCGACGTCGACACCGCCGCCGCGCTGCTCACCCTCGACGACGGCATGCTCGCCACGATCACCGGCTCCCGGATGAACGGGGCCGGCTACGACGTGCGCATGGAGCTCGCCGGGGAGCTGGACCAGATCGTGGTCGGCCTGGACGACCGTACGCCGATCGCGTCCACCGAACCGACCGGGCCGCCGGCCGCCGACAAGCCCTGGACGGGCTTCCTGGAGCGCTTCGGCCCGGCCTACGAGGCGGAGCTGAACGCGTTCGTCGAGGTCGTCCGGGGCGAGCGGGCCAACCCCTGCGACGGGCGCGAGGCGCTGCAGGCCCTGCGGATCGCCGAGGCGTGCGAGCTGTCGCGCCGGGAGCGCAGGGCGGTGCGGCTGGCGGAGATCCCCGGCGGGGCGGCCCAGACGTTCGCGTGACGGCGGACCCGTACGAGGACGACCGGGCGCCGGGGGTCAGTGCCCCTCGTGTTCCTCCTCCTCCAGGAGCCCCGCGTCGTACGCCAGCAGCGCGATCTGCACCCGGTTGTTGAGGTCGAGCTTGGCCAGGACGCGGGAGACGTGGGTCTTGACGGTGGCGACGCTCATGTAGAGGCCGGTGGCGATCTCGGCGTTGGCCAGGCCCCGGCCGACCGCCACGGCGACCTCGCGCTCGCGGTCGTTGAGGACGGCCATGCGGGCACGCGCGCGTGCGCGGCGCGTGTCGGCGGCGGTGCCGACCGCGTGCCGCATGAGCTGGCGGGTGACGGTGGGCGACAGGACCGGGTCGCCGGCCGCGACCCGGCGTACCGCCGCGAGGATCTCGGTGGGCGGGGTGTCCTTGAGGACGAAACCGGCGGCGCCCACGCGCAGCGCCCGCAGCACCTGTTCGTCGGCGTGGAAGGTGGTGAGCACCACCACTTGCGGGGCGTCCTGGCGGGCGCGCAGCCGTTCCGTGGCCGTGAGACCGTCCACCGTCGGCATCCGGATGTCCATGAGCACGACGTCCGGGCGGGTGCGGTCGACGAGTTCCTCCACCTCGCCGCCGTCGGCGGCCTCTCCGACGATCTCGATGTCGTCGGCGCCGCCCATCATGAAGGACAGCCCGGCCCGCACCAGCGGATCGTCGTCGACGAGGAGAAGTCTGATCGCAGTCATGGGCGTTACGTAATCACGGCCGCGGCTCGGCGCGCAGGGTCACGCCGAACAGGGTGCGCAGGCGGCGGATCTCCCACCAGACCACCGCCGTCACCGAGGCGGGGCCGCCGATGACGGCGAGGGCCTGGATCAGCGGCGGGCCGGGCGGCAGACCGCCCGCGACCAGGCTGATGACCGTGAACTCCCATACCAGGGTGCCGGTCAGCAGGGCGGGGAGCGCCGCGTGCACGGTCGCGGTGTTGAAACCGGTGCGGATGGCCGGGCCGGTGGCGAAGCCGATGAAGAACAGGAGCCAGACCAGGGGCAGGGCCGCCGCGAGGATCAGCCAGGGAGTGGGTTCCGACACCCCGGCGGAGGGCGACCTGTTCCGGCCGAGCAGGATGATCGCCCCGCCGAGCAGCGGGAGGGCCGTCACGGCGCCGACGTACCACCCGGCCGACCGCAGGGCGGCCCGCACACTGGCGCGCATCGCCGACCGTCGCTCCGCCGACGCCCAGCGGAAGAGCAGCGCGATCACGACGGGCGCGCTCAGGAGCAGCAGCGGCGGGGTGACCGCCAGCCGCATCATGTACTGCTGCTGGGCTTCGGCGACGTCCTCGGGTTTGCCGTAGACGGCGAGCAGCATCAGGGACATGGCGGCCGCGGTCCAGGCCCGTACCTTCTGCACACGCGTGACCTGCCCGTCGTCGACGGCCCGGTGCCCGTGCCGCGGGAAGAGCCGGTGGGCCCGGTTGCGGGCCGAGCGCGCGAACGAGTAGCCGACCACGAGCGGCAGGAACGCGAACCAGGTGCACGGGGCGAGCAGCACCAGCCACATGCAGCCGGAGGTGTTCGACCGTCCCTGCCGCAACAGCTGGCGCAGCGAGGGCCATTCACCGACGCGCACACCGCCCTGCCCCGGCCCGGGCCCCGGGTGAGGCTGCGGCGGATACGGGTGGGGATGCGGGTGGGCGTACGGATAGGGATGGGGATACGGCTGTGGCTGCGGGTAGCCGTACGGTGCCGGGCCCGGCTGGGGCGGTACGTAGGGGCCCGGGGCCGGAGGCGGCGGGTACGGTCCCCCGGCCGGTGGCCCGGGCGGCTGGTACGGGTTGGCGGGTCCCCCGAAACTCACGTGGTGTTCCTTCCGTTACTCGCGGCGCTGAAGGCGGCACCAACATCAGCCATCTCCGCAGTCAAGTCAACTGGCGGCGGCGGGAGGGGTCATGGGGCCGCGCACGGGCGGACGAGCCGGGCCCGTCACCCCCAGGGCAGCCATGCCCGTACCTCGAACCCGCCCTCCGGCGTGGGCCCGTGCGCGAGGCGGCCGCCCGCCAGGGTCGCCCGTTCCGTCAGGCCGATCAGGCCCTGGCCGGAGCCGGGGACGGGGGGCACCTCGCCCTCGGGGGGCGGGTTGTGGACGGAGACGGTGAGGCCGTCGCCCGGGGCGCCGGTGACGGACACCGTGACCTCCGTGCCGGGCGCGTGCTTGCGGGCGTTGGTCAGGCCCTCCTGGGCGATGCGGTAGGCGGTGCGGCCGACGGAGGACGGGACGGCGGCGGGGTCGCCGACGCGCTGGTCCAGGGAGACCTTCATTCCGGCCTGGCGGGACTCGGCGACCAGCGTGTCCAGCGCCCCGAGGGTCGGCTGCGGTCTGCCCGTGTCGTCGGGCTCGCCCGCCCGCAGCACGCCGATGATCTCCCGCAGGTCCTGGAGGGCCTCGTGCGCGCTCTCCCGGATCACACCCGCCGCCCGCGCGGTCTGTGCCGGGGGCGCGTCGGGCCGGAACTCCAGGGCGCCCGCGTGCACGCTCAGCAGCGTCAGCCGGTGGGCGAGTACGTCGTGCATCTCCCGCGCGATGGCCTCGCGGGCAAGCCGCTGCGCCTGCTCGGCCCGCAGCCGCGCCTCCGTCTCGGCCCGCCGGGCACGGTCCCTGAGGCTCACCAGCAACTGCCGCTTGGCCCGTACGAACATGCCCCAGCCGACGATCGCCACCGTGAGCAGCACGGCGAAGACCACGCTCACCGGGTAGGAGATGTCCGCGTCGGGGCGCAGCCAGTAGAACAGCGGGACCAGCGACACGTTGACGCCGCCCACCCAGGCCACGTACCGGAAGGGGCGGTGCACAGCGAGGGTGAACAGGGCGATCACGCCCGCCCCGCCCGCGGTGTCCGAGACGAAGGTGACGGGGGTCAGCGCCACGGCGAGACCCAGCGGCCAGCGGCGGCGCAGCCAGACCGCCGCGCAGGCCAGCGCGCCGATCATCTGGTCGACGACGGCCAGCCCCGCCGGGACGTGGGGGTTCTCGACGAGCGCCTCCATGGCGATCATCCCGACCAGCACGGCGAGCAGGAAGCAGCAGAAGTCGACGACCCAGTCGCGCGCGGTGCGCCGGGGCCGGCGCCCGTCCCGTTCGGTGTCCGGGTCGAGTTCGCGCAGCAGGGCGGAGGGGATGAACCATCTGGGCCCGGTGAACAGCGAGGGTGTCTCCCCCGGCAGCACCGGGGCCGACTGCCCCGCGTTGTCACGACTCACGGTCGACAAATCTACGCAGCCCGGCGGGGTTCGACCGCTTCCCGGGCGGGATCGTCGACGAAAGTCGTCACACCCGAGACTTTCGATACGGGCGGCCGGGCCAGGACAGGGACTTCCGTCACCGGATGCGCGCCCCGCGGCCGACGCGTGTGGGGGGTCCGCGGGGCGAGGCTCGTGGCATGAAGCAGGTACTGGAGATTCTCGGCTTCCTCGCCCTCGTCCAGGGCGTGGCGGGCCTGGTGCACGAGTTCACCGACTGGGACTGGGGGCTCGTGCAACGGCTGGGGTTCCTCGACGGCTACGAGATCTACGCGAGCGTCACCCTGCTCGTGCTGGGCGTGGCCCTGTTCGCGGCGGCCGGGAGCCGGAAGTCCGTCTGAGCGTCCGGGCGGACTTCCGGCCGGTGTTCACCGAAGTGGCCGCCGGTTCAGCAGCCGTAGTCGACCAGGTCGAACGACTCGTAGTGGTCGGCCGTGTAGTAGTCCTCCTGGTTCTCCTCACCGGTGACGATGCGCCGCGCACCGCGGTTGGAGGAGCCGGGGGTCTTGACCGTGTACTCGTGGTAGTACCCGGTCGACTGCTGGGGCAGGATGCCCTCCCGGTTCTGGAAGACGGTGCCGTCCTGCTCGTACGGGTAGGGGCCGCCCTGCTCGATCAGGTCGAGGGTGTCGTGGGCCTGGGACGGCAGTTTGCTGTAGCAGATGTCACCGACGGCGGTGGGGGCCGCGTCGGCCGTGGTGGCGGAGACGGTCCCGCCGATGAGGAGAGCGGATACGAGGGCGGCTGCTGCGCCGAGCCGCGAGGCGCGTGGGGGGAAATTCATGTGCTCATGATGACGCGCGTAGACAGTGGCATGTCAATGTCAAGCGCGGAGATTTTCCCGTCAAGTCCCATGAGTTTGCGGGAAGTTAACCCTTTGGAGTGAAGCGGCTACGCGTCCTCCGGCAGTTTGTACTCGCCGTACTCCGGGCGGCCCGCCAGGTCGTACGTCTGCATCGAGACGCCCGCGCCGGAGACGCTCCCTCCCCGGTGCCGGAACGCGGTCGGTACGGCGCCCTCCGGGAACAGCCGGAAGCCGGTGCCGAGCACGACCGGGAAGGTCAGCAGGTGGAGGGTGTCGACGAGGTCGAGCGAGAGCAGGGAGCGGACGAGGGCGCCGCTGCCGTGCACCTGGATCTCGCCGTCGGTGCGCTCCTTCAGGTCGGTGACCTCCTGGCCGAGGTCCCCGGAGAGCACGGTGGTGCCCGCCCAGTCGGGATCCTTCAGGGTCGAGGAAGGCACGTACTTCGGCAGTGAGTTGAGCTTCGAGGCGACCGGGTCGTCCGGGTCGGTCATCTTGGGCCAGTACGAGGAGAAGATGTCGTAGGTACGGCGGCCGAGCAGGAAGGCGGCCGGGCGGGCGAAGACGTCGGTGACGAACCGGCCGAAGTCCTCGTCGGCGTACCAGAAGCTCCAGCCGCCGTGGGGGAAGTCCCCGCGGGTGTCCTCCTTCGGCCCGCCGGGGGCCTGGTAGACGCCGTCGAGCGTGACGAAGAGGGTGGAGACGAGCTTGCCCATGGCGGGTGCCTGCCTTTCCGGAACGATGAGGGTCCGTTGTCATGGGTTCAGACCCCGCAGGCACCCGCAACTCATCGCTGGACCGTACGCCACGCGTGCGTCCGGCCGGGGACTTCGATGTCCGTTCGCCGCCAGCGTCGCCGTGGGGCGGCCGCTGGGATGGAGACATGACTTCACAAGGAACTTCTCAGGCGACTGTTCAGAAGGCTCTGCACGGCAAGGCCGCTCTCGTGACCGGCGGGAGCCGTGGCATCGGCGCAGCTACGGCGCTGCGGCTGGCCCAAGAGGGCGCGGACGTGGCCGTCGGCTATGTGCACGGCAAGGAGGCGGCCGAGGAGGTCGTACGGGCCGTGTCGGCGCTGGGGCGCCGGTCGGTGGCGCTGCGGGCGGATGCGGCGGACGCCGCCGAGGCCGCTGGTGTGGTGGCCTCGGCGGCCGAGGCGCTGGGCGGCCTCGACATCCTGGTGAACAACGCGGGCGTGGGGGTTCTCGGGCCGCTGGAGACGCTGTCCCTGGAGGACGTCGACCGGGTCCTCGACATCAACGTACGAGGTGTCTTCCTGGCGTCCCGGGCGGCCGCCGCGTGGCTGCACGAGGGCGGGCGGATCATCACGATCGGCAGTTGCATGGCACACCGCGTGCCGGGGCCCGGCGGGACGCTCTACGCGATGAGCAAGGCGGCCCTGGCCGGTCTGACGAAAGCCTTGGCCAGGGAGCTGGGCGGGCGCGGGATCACGGCGAACCTGGTCCTCCCCGGCCCGATCAACACGGACATGAATCCGGCGGACGGTCCGTACGCACAGGGCCAGGCGGCGATGACCGCGCTGGGGCGGTACGGGACGGCGGACGAGGTGGCGTCGATGGTCGCCTACCTCGCGGGGGCGACGTATGTGACCGGTGCGGAGTTCGCCGTGGACGGCGGGCACGCGGCCTGAGGCAGGTACACGTACATGGGGCGCACCGGTGCTGTCAGGCCGGTGCGCCCCATGGGTCGGGTTCGGCTCAGCCGCCCAGCTCCTGGTGACGTGCCGCGAGGCGCCTCGCGCCGTCTTCCGTCAGGGAGCCGAACAGCCGCAGCCGGGAGATGCCGCCGTCGGGGTAGATGTCCACGCGCGCGTGCGTGCCGACGGCCGGCTCCGGGAGGACGAAGCGGTGGTTGGTGTCGGGCTGGAGGCGGGTGCGCGGCAGGATCTCGCGCCACTCGCCGTCCTCGCCGTCCCTGACCGACACGCACGCCCAGCCGGCGCTGTTGCCCTTGAGATAGGCGGTGTCGATCTCCAGGGCGCGGATCCGCGCCTGGGCGGCCAGCCGGTAGCGGATCCAGTCGTTGCCCTGGTCGCGGCGGCGCCGGGTCTCCCAGCCGTCGTCCATCTTGCGGGAGCGGCCCGGCTGGATGGTGTTGGAGGCGGGCGAGTAGAAGAGGTTGGAGGCGTCCTCCGCCCGGCCGCCGTTCTCCAGGGCGACGACGTCGAAGGTGCCAAGGGTCTGAAGCCACTCGGGGTCCGGGACGACCTCGCCGTACACGCGCAGGCGGGCGATGCCGCCGTCGGGGTGCTGGTTCACCCGCAGATGGGTGAAGCGCTGCTCGGCCTCGACGGAGAAACCGTTCGCCGCGTGGCCGCCGACCGGGGTGCGCGGGACCAGGGTCGTCCACTTCACGTCGTCCCCGAGGAGTTCCTCCGGCGAGGGGGAGCCCGGCACCGAGGCGCCCTCGACGGACACCGCCTGCGGGTAGTTGCCGCGGAAGTGGGCCGTGTCGACGACGATCCCGCGGATCACCCCGGGCGCGCCGAGACGCACCAGGGCCCAGTCGTGGTCCTCGGCCGTCGGCCACGGGTGACCGGCGGAGGCACCGCGCCGCCGCCGCGTCTCCCAGCCGTCCATGATCTTGCCCTTGTGCCCGAAGTGCTCGGGGTCGAACTCGGCGGGCTCGGGCACCAGGAGGTTCTCGCGCTGGGCGAAGAACTCGTCGTTGGCGGCGAGGACACCGGCCCCGAGGCGCCGGTCGGCGAGATTGGCGTACTGGGTGAAGGGGAAGTCGGCGATGCGGTAGTCCGCGTAAGGGTCGCCGCCTCCGTAGGGGTTCGCGTCGCCGGTGAAGCTCGGGGTCGCCGTCACGGTGATCAGATCTGCCTTTCGAGGTCTGGGAGGGGACTCAGTCGGTTCGGGTGAGGAGCTGCCCCTTCGGTTCGGTGAACTCGCCGTCCGCGACGATGCGCTGTCCGCGCAGCCAGGTGGACTTCACGACGCCGTGGAGGGTCTTCCCCGAGTACGCCGTGACGTGGTTGCGGTGCTGGAGGGCCGCCGGGTCGACGGTGAAGGTCTCGTCGGGTGCGAGGACGGCGAAGTCGGCGTCGCGGCCGACCGCGATGGCGCCCTTGCGGGTGTCGAGCCCGACCAGTTCGGAGGTGCGGGCGGACATCCAGCGGACCACGTCCTCCAGACCGTGGCCGCGCCGGCGGGCCTCCGTCCACATCGCCGCCAGGCTGAGCTGGAGCCCGGAGATGCCGCCCCACGCGGTCGCGAAGTCGTCCGTCTTGAGGTCGGCGGTGGACGGGGAGTGGTCGGTGACGACGCAGTCGATGGTGCCGTCGGCGAGCGCCTGCCAGAGCAGGTCCTGGTTGGCGGACTCGCGGATCGGCGGGCAGCACTTGAACTCGCTGGCGCCGTCGGGGACTTCCTCGGCGGTGAGGGTCAGGTAGTGGGGGCAGGTCTCCACGGTGACGCGGACGCCCTCCGCCTTCGCCTCGGCGATCATCGGCAGGGCGTCGCTGGAGGACAGGTGCAGGATGTGCACGCGCGCGTGGAGGGCCTTCGCCTCGCGGATGAGCTGGGCGATGGCGGTGTCCTCGGCGTCCCGGGGGCGGGAGGCGAGGAAGTCGGAGTACCGGGGGCCGGGCTGCTGCGGGGCGGTGGCGAGGAGGTGGGGGTCCTCGGCGTGCACGATGAGCAGTCCGTCGAGGGCGGCGATCTCGGCCATGGCGCGGGCGAGCGGGTCGCGGTCGAGGTGCGGGAACTCGTCCACGCCGGACGGCGACAGGAACGCCTTGAAGCCGAAGACGCCGGCCTCGTGCAGCGGGCGGAGGTCCTTGACGTTGTCGGGCAGGGCGCCGCCCCAGAAGCCGACGTCGATGTGCGCCTTGTCGGCGGCGACCCGCTGCTTGGTGCGCAGGTGCGCGACGGTCGTGGTCGGCGGGAGGGAGTTGAGGGGCATGTCGACGAGGGTCGTGATGCCACCGGCCGCCGCGGCGCGGGTGGCGGTCCAGAAGCCCTCCCACTCGGTGCGGCCGGGGTCGTTCACATGCACATGGGTGTCGACCAGGCCGGGCAGCAGGACGTGGTCACCCAGGTCCTCCAGGCGGGCGCCCTCCGGTACGGGCGCGTCGTAGGGCAGGACGGCCGTGATCGTGCCGTCGGCGACCGCGACGGACGCGGCGCGCGTCCCCTCGGGAGTGATGACACGCGTCGAGCGGAGCACCAGTTCAGCGTCGGACACCCGAACCCCTTACTTCCACCTGTTACTTCCACCTACCGGAATTCAACTTTCTGTTGAAGGAGTCTCACTCCCTCTTCCATGCCAGTCAAGGGCACACTGGACCTTGGCGCCCTTCATGCGACCAGTCCTGGACGTTTCCACAAAGCGGAATTAGACTTCCAGTACGCAGAACGTAGCTACGTACGAGCGGGGAGTCAACCGACTGCCGGGTAGGCTTCAGCTCTTCCGCCGCCAGTCCCGAAAGGAACGCGCCGTGCCGACGTCCAGCGCCAGCACCACCGACTCCGCCCGGTCCTCCGCCAACGGCGGCGTACAGTCCCTGGAGCGCGCCTTCGACCTGCTCGAACGGATGGCGGACGCGGGTGGCGAGGTCGGCCTGAGCGAGTTGTCCGCGAGCAGCGGACTGCCCCTGCCGACCATCCACCGCCTGATGCGCACCCTGGTGGCCTGCGGGTACGTCCGTCAGCAGCCGAACCGGCGGTACGCGCTCGGTCCGCGACTGATCCGGCTCGGCGAGTCGGCCTCCCGGCTGCTGGGCACCTGGGCCCGGCCCTACCTCGCCCGGCTGGTCGAGGAGACCGGCGAGACGGCGAACATGGCGCTGCTGGACGGGGACGAGATCGTGTACGTCGCGCAGGTGCCGTCGAAGCACTCGATGCGCATGTTCACGGAGGTCGGCCGGCGCGTGCTGCCGCACTCCACGGGCGTGGGCAAGGCCCTGCTCGCGAGCTTCCCGGCGGACGAGGTGCGCGCCCTGCTGCACCGCACGGGCATGCCCGCCGCGACGGAGAAGACGATCACGACGCCGGACGGGTTCATCGCGGCGCTGGAGGACGTCCGCCGGCAGGGCTACGCGATCGACGACAACGAGCAGGAGATCGGGGTCCGCTGCCTGGCGGTCTCGGTGCCGGACTCCCCCACCGCCGCGGCCATCTCCATCTCCGGCCCGGCGGGCCGGGTCACGGAGGCGGCGATGGACAAGATCGTGCCGGTGCTCCAGCAGGTCGCCGCCGAACTGTCTCAGGCCCTGGCCAACCAGAACCCCGCCTGACGTTCAGCCCCGGCGCGGCGGATCAGCCCTCCCCGCGCACCGACCCTCCGAAGAGGTCCACGGCCCGGCGGACCTCCGAGAGGCCGGGGGACAGCGCGCTCACCGAGCCGATCGCGCCCGCGATCAGCAGCAGGGAGCGGCGCAGCCGCGGGATCTCGGGGATGCCGGCGACGGCCATCGCGTCCAGCGCGGCCAGTTCCTCCTCGGCGATGGTCCGGTCGGCGAAATCGGCGGGATGGGCGGCGAGCCGGCGGCGCAGCCCGGACACGGCGGAGCGCAGCTCCGTCACGCGCGGGTCCTCGTCGCCGCTGGTCACAGGCCCCTGCCGCTTCTGCTCCACGCTCCGCAACACAGTCCTCCCCCTCGCACCTCGTCGTGCGCGTGCCATTCCGACGCGAAGTCCCCCACACCGGGCGGCGATCGGACACCCGGACGGTCGGTGCGGGCGACAGTAAACGACAGGGCCCACCAGGCGCCAGTCCATTGCGTCATCGACTTGCTCCGCTGCGTGACTTCTCGGCCCGGATCGTGCGGTATGCAGGATCCATGACGACACGGAAGACGCCGGAAGAGGCCCGGGAGGTTGCCGGGGTCCTGCTGGCCGCCGGGGGCGGCCGACGACTCGGAGGGCGGCCCAAGGCACTGCTCCCCCATAGGGGGCGGCCGCTAGTGGAGCACGCGGTGCGGATGCTGCGGGAGGGCGGCTGCACACGGGTCCACGTCGTCCTGGGCGCCCGGTCCGAAGAGGTGCGCGAACGCGCCGTCCTGCCGGGCTGCGTCCTCGTCGACAACCCCGACTGGGAGCAGGGCATGGGCACATCCTTGCGAGCCGGGCTGGATTCGCTCGCCGGTACGGGCGCCCGGGCCGCCCTGGTCTCGCTCGTCGACCAGCCCGGCATCGGCGCGCGGGCGGTCGCCCGGGTCCTCGGGGCGTACACGGGCGAGGAGTCGCTGGTGTCGGCCGCGTACGAGGGGGTGCGGGGCCATCCGGTCCTGTTCGGGGCCGCCCACTGGGCGGGGATCGCCCAGGCCGCCACGGGGGACCGGGGGGCACGCGCCTATCTCAAGGAACACGAGCCGGCGATCACGCTGGTCGAGTGCGGGGACGTGGCCCGGCCCTTCGATATCGACACCGAGGCCGATCTGGCCCACCTTGAGTGAGCGGGGTGGCACGCAGCGCCACCTTTCCTCGATCCAAAGAGTCTCGACGTCAACACACGATTGAACTTCCACTATGAGGAAACTAGTATCCACAGTTCAGAAGCGCCCGAGGGCTCCACGGGCGCCGACCGCCGTATCCGGGAAGACTGGCACCCGGTGCCGAACCGCCGCCTCGTCTTCGTAGCTCGCTGAAGGAAGTGACCGTTCATGTCCGCACCAGCGCCGTCACCGCTGGCCATCGTCGACGCCGAGCCCCTGCCGCGGCAGGAGGAGGTCCTCACCGAAGCGGCGCTGGCCTTCGTGGCCGAGCTGCACCGGCGGTTCACGCCCCGGCGTGACGAACTCCTCGCCCGCCGCGCCGAGCGCCGCGCCGAGATCGCCCGCACCTCCACCCTCGACTTCCTCCCGGAGACCGCCGCGATCCGCGCCGACGACTCCTGGAAGGTCGCCCCGGCCCCGGACGCGCTGAACGACCGCCGCGTCGAGATCACCGGCCCCACCGACCGCAAGATGACCATCAACGCCCTCAACTCGGGCGCCAGGGTGTGGCTCGCGGACTTCGAGGACGCCTCCGCGCCCACCTGGGAGAACGTGATCCTCGGCCAGCTCAACCTGAGCGACGCCTACACCCGGAACATCGACTTCACGGATGAGAGGTCCGGCAAGTCGTACGCGCTGAAGGCGAACGAGGAACTCGCCACGGTCGTCATGCGCCCGCGCGGCTGGCATCTGAACGAGCGTCACCTCGTCGACGCCGACGGCACCCCGGTGCCCGGCGCGCTGGTCGACTTCGGCCTGTACTTCTTCCATAACGCCGAGCGTCTGCTGGGCCTCGGCAAGGGCCCGTACTTCTACCTCCCCAAGACGGAGTCGCACCTGGAGGCCCGCCTCTGGAACGAGGTCTTCGTCTTCGCGCAGGAGTACGTCGGCATCCCGCAGGGCACCGTCCGCGCGACCGTGCTGATCGAGACGATCACGGCCGCGTACGAGATGGAGGAGATCCTCTACGAGCTGCGCGACCACGCCTCCGGGCTGAACGCGGGGCGCTGGGACTACCTCTTCTCCATCGTCAAGAACTTCCGTGACGGCGGCGCCAAGTTCGTCCTGCCGGACCGCAACGCGGTGACGATGACGGCCCCGTTCATGCGCGCCTACACCGAACTCCTCGTCCGCACCTGCCACAAGCGCGGCGCGCACGCGATCGGCGGCATGGCGGCCTTCATCCCGTCCCGCCAGGACGCCGAGGTCAACAAGGTCGCCTTCGAGAAGGTCCGCGCCGACAAGGACCGCGAGGCCGGGGACGGCTTCGACGGCTCCTGGGTCGCCCACCCCGACCTGGTGCCGATCGCGCTGGAGTCCTTCGACAAGGTCCTCGGCGAGAAGCCCAACCAGAAGGACCGGCTGCGCGAGGACGTCGACGTCAAGGCGGCCGATCTGATCGCCGTCGACTCGCTCGACGCCAAGCCCTCTTACGCGGGTCTGGTCAACGCCGTGCAGGTCGGCATCCGTTACATCGAGGCCTGGCTGCGCGGGCTCGGCGCGGTCGCGATCTTCAACCTGATGGAGGACGCGGCCACCGCCGAGATCTCCCGCTCGCAGATCTGGCAGTGGATCAACGCGGAGGTCGTCCTCGACAACGGCGAGCAGGTCACCGCCGAGCTGGCCCGCAAGGTCGCCGCCGAGGAACTCGCGAACATCCGCGCCGAGATCGGCGACGAGGCCTTCGCGGCCGGCAACTGGCAGCAGGCGCACGACCTGCTGCTGACGGTCTCCCTCGACGAGGACTACGCCGACTTCCTGACGCTGCCGGCGTACGAGCAGCTCAAGGGCTGAACGGTCAGCGGCTGAACCGTCACCGCTCCGAGTGGCCCAGGGTCTTCCCCGGGGCCACTCGGTCGCGTACGGCCTTCTTCACGGCGGTCGGTTCGGGGAAGCCCTGCTCTCGGCGGTCCCAGACGACCTCGTCGCCGACGCGGACGACGAACACGCCACCCGTGCCCGGCTTGAGCGCCAGTTCCGTCAGCTCCGCCTCGAAGGTCGTGAGCAACTCCTGCGCCAGCCATGCCGCGCGGGGCAGCCAGCGGCACTGGGTGCAGTACTCGATCTCGACACGGCCACTCATCCGAGGTGCACCGACCAATCCTGTTGGGCCGCGGGCTTGCCGTGCAGATCGGGGACCTGCTTGAGCCACGCGGGTCGTCCTTGCTGGGTTCTCGCCGCCCGGTCGGCCTCCTCGGCGGCGAGCTCCTCCCGGGTGGGGAAGCCGGTGGGCAGCCAGGCCTCCGAGGACCGCACGCGCGCGTGGAGGTATGTCACGTAGGCCTCGCGTGCCGCGTCCGGGGTCGCGAAGCCGGGCTCTTCCGCGAGCCAGGCGTCGGGGACCTCCGCGAGGATGCCGCGCAGCAGTTCCTCGGTCACCCGGGGAGCCAACTCGGCGTCGGCGGCCCGCACATCGGGCCCGTAGTGGCCGAGGGCGTGATGCCGGAAGTCGTAGGCCTTGGCCGGGTCGGCGCCGTCCCAGCGGTGGTGGAAGACGAGGGCGGCGCCGTGGTCGATCAGCCACAGGCGCGGGGGCGCGACGCCCAGCGTGGGCCAGACCATCAGGTTGGAGCTGTGGACCGTCCGGTCGACGTTCACGGTGAGGGCGTCGAGCCAGACGATCCTGCCCGCCTCCAGGGGGTCGACCGGGAAGTCCCGGGCGATCTCCGGTGTGAAGTCCCGGGCGCCCGGAAGGTAGTCCATGCCGAGGTTGACGCCCGCGCTGGCCGCGTGCAGCTCCCGCACCTCCTGGTGGGGCTCGGCGTCGGCGATCGCCGGGTCGAAGCGCACGAGGACCAGCTCCGGGAAGCGCAGCCCGAGCGCCCGGGCCAGCTCCCCCACGATCACCTCGGCGACCAGCGCCTTGCGGCCCTGGGCGGAGCCGGTGAACTTCACGACGTACGTGCCGAGGTCGTCCGCCTCGACGACGCCGGGGACGGAGCCGCCGGATCGCAGGGGTGCGATGTAGCGGGTGGCGGTGACCTCGGACAGCATTCCCCCACCGTACCCGGGCAGTTCGCTCACCCGAGCGATCACAGACGGGGCGCCCCAGGTAAGGTGAGCCTTACTTAATCGATCACGGCCGATCACGGGAGCCCGCCTTGCCGCACACGACCGACACCGTCGCCGCGCGCGAGGAGGGCTGGGTGGAGCTGGGATCACCCGCCGAGTTGCGTGAACTGCTGGGCGAACCTTGGCCCGTGGTGATCGAGAAGGTCCACGACCGGCTCACCGACCAGGACCGGGACATCATCACCCGCTCCCCGTTCTGCCTGCTGGCCACCTCCGACACCCAGGGCAACTGCGACGTCTCCCCACGCGGGGACGCCCCCGGCTTCACGCACATCGTGGACTCGGGCACGCTCGCCCTGCCCGACCGGCCCGGGAACCGGCGCGGCGACAGCTTCCACAACATCCTGGACAACCCGCACGCCGGGCTGCTCTATCTGATACCCGGCGGCAAGGAGGTCCTGCGGGTCAACGGACGGGCCCGCATCCTCACCGACGCCCCGTTCTTCGACGCCATGACGGCGCGGGACGGCAAGCGCCCCACCCTCGCCCTGGTGCTGGAGATTGACGAGATCTATCTGCACTGCCCGCAGTCATTGCGCCGCTCGGGGGTGTGGAATCCGGCCTCCTGGCCGGCCGGCTGAGATCACGGTTCGGGCACCCCCCTCCCGACCTGCACTAAGGTTAGGCTAACCTTCGCCGCGTGAGATCTGGTGAAGAAACGGCCGGCGGACAGCGTCTGCGCGGGCATCAACTTTCGGCCACGGGCGTGACCGTGTCGTACGACGGCGTCGACGTCGTGCACGACGCGGCGATCGCGCTGCGGCCCGGTGAGGTGACCGTCCTGGTCGGCCCCAACGGCAGCGGGAAGTCGACGCTGCTGCGGACGATCGCCCGGCTGCAGCGGGCCCGTGAGGCCGCGCTCAGGATCGACGACGCCACCGACGGCCTCGCCCTGACCGCCCGGGAGTTCGCGCGGTACGTGGCCCTGCTGACCCAGGGCCGGCCCACGCCCAGCGGACTGACCGTGCGGGACCTCGTCGAGTTCGGCCGCTACCCCTACCGGGGCCGCTTCGGCCGCCCCGACCCGGACGCCTCGGCCGCGGTCGAGCGGGCGCTGGCGCTGACCGGGGTCACCGAGCTCGCCGAGCGCGGCGCCGACCACCTCTCCGGCGGGCAGTTGCAGCGGGTCTGGCTCGCGAGCTGCCTCGCCCAGGAGACCGGTGTGCTGCTGCTGGACGAGCCGACGACCTATCTCGACCTGCGCTACCAGATCGAACTCCTCGACCTCGTCCGCGACCTGGCGGACGACCACGGGATCGCCGTCGGGGTCGTGCTGCACGACCTCGACCAGGCGGCGGCCATCGCCGACCGGATCACGCTGCTCGAAGCGGGCCGGATCGTCGCCGAGGGCCCGCCCGAGGAGGTCCTGACCCCGGAGCGGCTGACCGCCGTCTACGGCATCCGGATCGACGTCGACACAGACCCCCACACCGGCCGACTGCGGACCCGTCCGATCGGCCGGCACCACACCCGCAACACCCGAAGCGAAAGGCTCGGCACCACCTCATGAGACGCATCCTGCTCACCGCGGCCACCACCACCGCCGCGGCGCTCACCCTTGCCGCCTGCGGCACCACCGAGCCCGCCGCGGACAGCGCGAAGAAGACCTCCGAGGCGATCACCCTCACCGACTCCACCGGCGCGAAGGTGCAGCTCGACGGTCCCGCGAAGAAGGTCGTCGCGACCGAGTGGAACGAGGTCGAGAGTCTCATCACCCTCGGTGTCGACCCGGTCGGCGTCGCCGACGTCAAGGGCTACAAGACCTGGGACACCGCCGTTCCGCTGAAGAACGAGCCGAAGGACATCGGCACCCGCGGCGAGCCCAGCATGGACACCGTCGCCTCGCTCTCCCCCGACCTCATCGTGGCCAGCTCCGATCTGCCGGACGCGGCCGTGAAGCAGCTGCGGAAGATCGCCCCGGTCCTGGAGATCAAGTCGGCCGACGCGTCCGACCAGATCGGTCAGATGTTCACGAACCTCGACCTGATCGCGAAGGCGACCGGCACCACCGACAAGGCGAAGGCCGCCCGGACGAGCTTCGAGGCCAAGGTCGCCGAGGGCAAGAAGGCCCTCGCCGACGCCAAGCTCGACGGCTCCGACATCGCCTTCTCCGACGGCTATGTCACCGCCAACCAGGTCTCCCTGCGCCCGTACACCGACGGCTCCCTCATCGGCTCGGTCAACAAGCAGCTCGGCCTGAAGAACGCCTGGAAGGTCAAGGGCGACCCGGCCTACGGCCTCGGCACCACCGACGTCGAGGGCCTCACCGGCCTGCCGAAGGACGTGCAGTTCGCCTACATAGGCAACGACGAGGACAAGTCCAGCAACCCCTTCTCCGGTCAGCTGAAGAAGAACGCCGTGTGGACGTCCCTGCCGTTCGTCAAGGCGGACAAGGTGCACCGGCTGCCCGACGGCATCTGGATGTTCGGCGGCCCCGAGTCGATGGAGGCGTACATCGACGCCCTCGTCGGCGAGCTGACGAAGTAGCAGCCGGCGAAACAGCCGCTCGGACGAAGCAGAAGCACCGGAGCCATGGCCGTCACCGAAGCACCCCCCAGCACCACCCGCCCGCCGGCGGCCGCGTCCCGGACGGGCGCGGCCGCGGTGACGGCCGGGCTCGTCCTCCTCGTCGCCGCGCTCGCGGTCGTGGACATCACCCAGGGCACCGCCGCCGTCGGGCCGGCACAGGTGTTCAAGGCCTTGACCGGGCAGGCCGATCCGGGCGACGCGTCCGTGGTCATCGCCTCCCGGCTGCCGCGGATGACCGCCGGCATCGTGGTCGGCGTCGTCCTCGGCATCGCGGGCGCCGTCCTCCAGGCGGTCAGCCGCAATGTGCTCGCCTCGCCCGACACCCTGGCGGTGAACGCCGGTTCGTATCTGGCGCTCGGTCTGGTCGGCGCGACCGGCGTCTCCCTGCCGCTGCTGGCCTCCTCGGGCGTCGCCTTCGCGGGCGGGCTGGTGGCGGCGGCCGTCGTGCTCGCCCTGTCCGGGCTGGGCACGGGCACGGTACGGCTGGTCCTCGCCGGTACGGCGCTGGCGCTGGGCCTGAACTCCGTGACGGAGGGTCTGCTCCTGCTGTTCCCGCAGCAGACGGAGGGCCTCTACCAGTGGAACCAGGGCAGCATCGGCCAGAACGGCTTCGACGGCGTCGTGCAGATGCTGCCCGTCGCCGTGGTGGGACTCGTCGGGCTGCTGCTGGTCGCGCGGCGGGTCGACGCGCTCGCCCTCGGGGACGACGCGGCACGCGGGCTGGGCGTCCCGGTCCACGCCACCCGGGTCACGGTGGTCGTGCTGGCGGCGCTGCTGTCGGCGGCGGCCGTCACCCTCGCCGGGCCCATCGGCTACGTCGGCCTGTGCGCCCCCGCCCTGGTGCGTCCGCTCGCCCGCAGGTTCCGGGGCTTCGTGCGCGCCCGGGCGGCCCTGCCCGTCGCCGGGCTCACGGGTGCCGCGCTGGTGCTCGGGTCGGACGTGCTGCTGCGGGCGCTCGTCCCGTCGGACCGGGCGGTCGCCGTGCCCACCGGCATCGTCACCAGCCTGGTCGGTGCCGTGTTCCTGGTGGTGACGGCCCTGCGGCTGCGGGACACCGCCGGGGCCGACGCGCCGGACCGGCTGCGCATCCCGAGCCGGACGGCGTTCCTGGTCACGGTGGGCGTCCTGGCCGCCGTGGTCGTGGGTGTCACGCTGGCCGGCGTACTGCTCGGCGACAGCAAGCTCCTGCTCGGCGATGTCGCGAACTGGGCGCAGGGGCGGGCCGGTCAGGCCGTCTCCTTCGTGCTGGACACGCGGGTGCCGCGGGTGCTCGCGGCCCTGTGCGCGGGCGCGTCGCTGGCCCTGGCCGGCACGCTGGTGCAGGCCGTGACACGCAACCCGCTCGCGGAGCCCGGGGTGCTGGGTGTCTCCGGCGGCGCCGCGCTGGGCGCCGTGCTGCTGGTGACGACCGTGCCCGCGGCCGGTTCCTGGGGCATCGCGGGTGCCGCGTTCGGGGGCGCCGCGCTGGCCTCCGCCATCGTCTTCGGGCTCGCGGCCCGGGGCGGCTACCGGCAGAACCGGCTGGTCCTCGTCGGGATCGGCATGGCCGCCGGTTCCACGGCCCTGATCAGCCTGCTCATCGTGCTCACCGACCCGTTCAACGCCACGAAGGCGCTGACCTGGCTGTCCGGTTCGACGTACGGGCGGACCATGCCGGACGTCGTGCCCGTCGCGCTCGTGCTGGCGCTGGGTCTGGCCGTCGCGGTCGCGCGGCGCACCGAGCTGGATCTCGTCTCCCTGGACGAGGACACCCCGCGGCTGCTGGGCCTCGGGCTGTCCGGGACCAGGCTGGGCTTTCTGGTGGTGAGCGTCCTGCTGGCCGGGACCGCCGTCGCCTCGGCCGGGACCATCGGCTTCGTGGGCCTCGTGGCGCCGCACGCGGCGCGTGCCCTCGTGGGCCGGCGGCATGTGCGGGTGGTGCCGGTCGCCGTCCTGCTCGGGGCCGCGCTGGTCTGTACGGCGGATCTGCTGGGCCGGACCGTCATCGCCCCGGCCCAGTTGGGCGCCGGGCTGATGACGGCGGTCATCGGCACGCCGTACTTCCTGCGGCTGCTGGTACGGAGCCGAAAGGCGACATAAGCCATCTAAAAGGCCATCAATAGCTAAAATGCCCCACACCTGCCTGTTGTATGGATCCACGCACAACGGGAGTGAGGGAGCATGGCCAAGGACATCACGGACGCGGGCCCGCCACCGTCCGCGAGCCTGAAGCCCAATGCGATCGGGTTCGTCGACGCGCTGGTCATCGGGCTCAACGCGACCTCGCCGGCGTACTCGGTGGCCGCGGTCATCGGCCCGATCGTGGCGCTGGTGGGCATCTACGCCCCCGGGGTGATGATCGCGTCGTTCGTGCCGATGCTGCTGATCGCGTCGGCGTTCTACTACCTCAACAAGGTCGACCAGGACTGCGGCACGACCTTCTCGTGGGTCACCCGGGCCATGGGGCCGTGGGCGGGCTGGCTCGGCGGCTGGGCCATCGCGATGACGGGTGTCCTGGTCGTCGGGTCGCTGGCGGACGTCGCCGTGACCTTCTTCCTGCTCGCGGTGGGCCTCGACAGCTGGGCGGACAACGACGTCGTACGCCAGGTGCTGACGGTGCTGCTCATCGTGGTGATGACGGCCATCTGTGTGATCGGCACCGAGGTGTCGGCCAAGGTGCAGAACGTCCTCATCCTGGCGCAGGTCGTCTGCCTGCTCGCCTTCGCCGTGGTGGCGCTCTACCGCGCCTACGCCGACACCGGAACCCTCGATTCGATCGATCCGAAGTTCAGCTGGCTCGATCCCTTCGGGGCCGGTGGAGCGTCGCTGACCGGAGCCCTGCTGCTGGGCGTGTTCATCTACTGGGGCTGGGAGTCTGCGGTCAACCTCACCGAGGAGGTCGAGGACTCGGCCACCGCGCCCGGCAAGGCGGCCATCTGGTCGACGGTGCTGCTGCTGGTGACCTACCTCGCGGTCGCCTTCGCGGTCGTCGCCTACGCGGGAACGGACTACCTCGTCGAGAACGCCGCCGAGGAGGAGTTCATCTTCGCGCTGCTCGCGGAGGAGGTGATGGGCGGCTGGGACTGGGTCGTGCTGCTGGCGGTCTCGACGTCCGCGCTGGCGTCCACTCAGACGACGATCATCCCGGCGTCCCGCACCGGACTGTCCATGGCCCGCCGGTACGCCCTGCCCCGGCACTTCGCGCACATCAACCCCCGGTTCCGCACCCCGGACGTGAGCACCTGGTGGGTCGCCGGCATCGCCACCGCCTGGTACCTCGTCGTCTACAACATCAGCGAGAACGCCCTCTTCGACTCCCTGACGGCGCTGTCCCTGCTGATCGCGTTCTACTACGCGCTCACCGGCCTCGCCTGCGCGGTGTACTACCGCCGCCAGCTGACCAGGAGTGTCCGGGACTTCTTCCTCATCGGCCTCGGCCCGCTGATCGGCGCCGGGCTGCTGGCGTGGCTGCTGGTGGAGTCCGTCCAGGACATGGCCGACCCCGCCAACTCCGTGACCGGCAGCGCCTGGTTCGGGCTCGGTCCCCCGCTCGTCATCGGCATCGGCGTCGCCGTCGCGGGCGTGATCATCATGGTCGTCTGGCGGCTGACGACCCCCACGTTCTGGTCGGAGCGCCCGAGCACGGTCGACCCCGACCTCGTTCACCGCAAGGAGTCCTGAAGATGTCGGTGATCCTCGGCTACGACGAGTCCCCGGGCGCCCTGCGCGCGCTCAGGGTCGCGATCGAGGTGGCGGCCGCGTACGGCGAACCGCTGGTGATCGTCTACGGCGCGGCGGCCCCGGGTGTCACGGGCGACGAGTACGCCGCCCATCACGAGGCGGTGCGCGAGGCCGGAACCACCGTGCTCGGCCACGCGGTCCGGGTCGCCGACGAGGCCGGTGTGCCCAGCACGGTCGAACTCGTCGACGAGCGGCCCGCGCAGGCCCTGATCGGCGCGGCGGAACGCCATGACGGCAGGGTCATCGTGGTGGGCACCTGGGGCGAGAGCCCGGTGCGCGGGGCGCTCCTCGGCTCGACCCCCCACAAGCTGCTGCACCTGTCGAACGTCCCCGTGCTGTGCGTGCCGGCCGAGGAGTCCTGAGCCCCGGGGTCAGGACGTGCCCGCGCGTCGTTTCACGAGCGGGCTGAAGGCGTACAGGTCGAGGATGTCGGGCCGGGGTGCGACGCCGGGGCCGCCCGCGCGGACCCAGGTGACGATGTCCTCGGTCGCGGCCGGGTCGTTGACCAGACCGAACCACACCGGGCGGGCCCCGGCGGCCCGGCCCGCCGCCGACGGCTGTACGACGATGACGTTGGCCTGGTCGCAGACGTCGAGGCACTCGGAGACCCGCACGGGCGCCGCCTCGCGCAGCCGCTCGGTCTGGGCCGTGTGGTCGACGCCGGTCACCTTGGCGGTGCCGCAGCAGCAGTCCCGGCACACGACGACGCGGCACGGAACCCCTCCGGCCGGGGTTGCGGACATGCCGCACCTGTCCTCTCTCCGGGGAGATCCGCCCCGGTGGTTCGTCGAGGAGGCGACCGCGTGAGTCTCCTGGCTCCCGGGCCGATGGCCGGTCACAGTGGCGGGACCGCGCCGGATTCACACCGGCTTCCTCGTTCCGCCGTCGCCATGTCGCCGGCCATCATTCCATGCGGCCGGTGGAGGGCTTCAGTCCGTCTCATGTGCGTGCGGCTGCGTCGCGGGCGGTTCGGCCGGGCGCTCGCGGCCGCCGTCCCGGCCGGAGGCGACCACGAGCAGCAGTCCGACGACCACGGCCCCGGCGGCGATCCGCCCCGCCGCCCGTGCCGTCCAGGTCGGCCAGGTCACGCCCGCGCGCGCACCGGGTGCGGTGAGCCGTTCGCCGCGCCGGGCGGGCCGCAGCAGGCGCAGCACCAGCAGGGCGGCGACGGGCAGTTGCAGCAGCCACAGCACGGTGCGCGGCCATTCGCCGTACCAGACGTTGGTGCCGTAGAGCAGGGTGTGCCAGACGCTGAGGACGTACACGACGATCACGAACCGGTGCAGCCGGCGCCAGGTGTTCGCGCCGATGCGATGCCGGACGTAGAACAGCAGGCCCAGGGGGATCGCCAGGTACAGGGCGCCCTGCCCGAGGGGGATGGCGATGCGGCCGGTCCCGGAGTCGTACCAGCCGGGCACGAAGGTGTCGGCGAAGCCGGCCCACAGCCGCTCGGCCCACCCCAGCTGGGCCTCGTAGCGCACGAGTTCCGCAGCGAACATCAGGGCGTGCGCGAACATCAGGGCCATGGTGGTCAGGCTCGTGGTGCGGTGCCAGCGCTCCAGGGCCTGCCGGGAGACCGGCAGCCGGCCGGGGCCCGGCCCCGACAGGAGCAGCCCCAGCATGACCGTGCCCCAGGCCCACAGCAGGCCGGACCAGCCGAACGCCTGGCTGAGCAGGTACATCCAGTAGGTGCCGGGGTCGTCCATGAACGGCATGACGGCGACCGTGTCGGAGGTGCCGGACTCCATGCGGGCCCACAGCAGCGCGAACACCGCCGCCGTGACCACGACCGCCGCGGCGGCGTCGGGCAGCGCGGAGCGCAGGTCGCCGCGCAGGGCGACGCGCTCGGAGCCGGGTCTCGGGACGCTCGTCCCGTTCTCGTCGGACCTCGGGTTCACCAGCATCGAGCACAGTCTCACCGAGGGGAGGCGGGTTACCGAGACGCAATCCGGCCAGAGAGACGGCCGGGGTGCGTCGGGGCCCCGGAGGCGCCCTTTCCATCCGCTGTGGGCGTCCCTACGCTGAGGCGCGCAGTCGTCAGGGGAACCCGGTGGGAATCCGGGACTGTCCCGCAGCGGTGAGCGGGAGCCGAACACCGGCCCGCGAGTCCGAGGACCTGCCACTGCGCCCGGGCGTCACGCGCGGGCTGTGCACGGTGACCTCGAGGACTGGGTCGGCGGTAGCGGCGGTCGTCCGGCATGCCCGGGCCGCACCTCCACCCCTGTCCGTGTGTTCAGGGCTCAGGGACGGAGGAACTACACGTGCGTGGTGTCGTGTCCGGCGTCTGTCACGGCACGCTCGGCGAGCTGTACCAGGGGCCGCTGCGGGCGGGCCCCGATCCGGACATCGCGGTGGTGTCGTTCCCCGTGGACCGCCACTCCTGGGTGCATTTCACTCCGGGGGCGGCCCAGCCGCCTCCGCTCGGGGAGAAGGCCCTGACGGCGGCCCGGCTCTTCCTGGAACATCACGGCCTCGCCCTGCCGCCCGGCACCTGGACCGCGCACTCCGAGCTGCGGGTGGGCGTCGGGATGGCCAGTTCGACGGCGGACATCGTGGCGACCCTGCGCTGTGTGGCGGGGATCCTCGCGCTGCCCTGCGACACCGACGTGGTGCTCGGCGTCCTGGCGGCGATCGAACGGTCCGACAGCGTCTTCCTCGACGAGTTCGCCCTGCATCTCAGCGGCCGGCACCGGGTGGTGCGGCGGCTGGGCACGGACATCGGCTTCCACACCGCCTATGTGATCGAGCCGGGCACGGTGGACACCGCCGCCGTGACCTCGCGGCTCCTGGAGCACTACCGGCGCCGCGGGGAGGAGTACGAGCGGTGTCTGACCGACCTGCTGAAGGGCTTCGCCTGCGGTGACGCGGCCGCCATCGCGCGGGCGGCGACCGCCAGTGCCGTGCTGTCCCAGGAGGTGCTGCCCAAGGCGACGTTCGACCGGGTGCTGGCGCACCGGGAGCGGTTCGGTGCCGACGGTGTCTTCGTCGCGCACACGGGCTGTCTGACCGGCTATCTCTTCGTCCGCCGCCCGGGCTCCCGCCTCAGATCCGAACTGTCCGCGTTCTTCCGTTCGCTCGGCCACCAGTGCTCTTTCGCCCAAGGAGGCTACGGGTGATCCACCCCCATATCGCCGACGCCCTGAAGGTTCCCGACCTGGTCCGGCTCACCGACGGGCTCGTGCTGCTCCGGTTCGAGTCGATGAAGATCTACTCGGCGCTGGCCGCCGTGCGCCGATTACTCGACCGGGGTACGGTCCGGCCGGGCCAGACCCTGATCGACAGCTCCAGCGGCATCTACGCCTACGCCCTCGCGCTGGCCTGCCACCGCCACGGCATGCGCTGCCACATCGTGGCGTCCACCACCGTCGACGCCACCACCCGCGCACAGTTGGAGATCCTCGGCGCGACCGTCGAGCAGGTGGAGCCGTCCCGGAATCTCAAGCTCGACCAGGAGTTACGGGTACGGCGGGTGCGCGAGATCCTCGCCGAGCGCCCCGACTGCCACTGGATGCGCCAGTACCACGACGACATCCACTGCCTGGGCTATCACGAGGTCGCCGACCGGATAGCGCAGGCGTTCCCCGACACCCCCCTGACCGTCGTCGGCGGCGTGGGCTCCGGGGCCTCGACGGGCGGTCTCGTGGAGCGGCTCAGGGAGACGGAGCGCTCGGTGCGGCTGGTCGGCGTGCAGCCCTTCGGCAGCGTCACCTTCGGCAGCCAGGACCATCACGACCCCGAGGCGATCATCGCCGGTATCGGGTCGTCGATCGTCTTCGACAACGTCCGCCACCATCTCTACGACACCGTGCACTGGATGGACTTCACCCACGCCATGTCCGGCGCGGTCAGTCTGCTGCGCGAACACGCCGTCTTCGCCGGGCTGTCCACCGGCGCCGGGTACCTGGCCGCGACGTACGAGGCCCGCCGCCACCCCGACCGGCTGCACCTGGTGATCGGCGCCGACACCGGACACCGCTATGTGGAGCGGGTCTTCGCCCGGCACCCGGAGGCCCTGGACCCCGCCTCGCTGAAGCCCTTCGAGGTCCGCGACCCCGAGGAGATGAGCATGCCCTGGTCAAGGATGGCGTGGCGGCGCACGGCCTGCCCGGCTCGGTGGAAGGAGCGGGCGGCATGACCGTCGTCTGTCTGGAGTCGCTGACCTTCGGGCTCGGGCACCTGGTACGCGCCGCCGACCGGCTCGGCGAGCGGCTGCTGCTCCTGACCCGTGACCCCGATTACTACGCCTACGAACTGGACCGGCTGCCCGCCGGCGCCCTGGACGTCGTGGAGACCGACACCTTCGACGTGGAGCGGGTGGCGGAAGTGCTGGGGCGCACGCCGGAGTTGCGGGGCCTGATCAGTTCCACCGACACCTGGACCCTGGCGGGAGCCGACCTCACCGCCCGTTTCGCCCTGCCGGGGCTCGATCCGGAGGTCCTCAGGTTCACCCGGGACAAGGCGGCCGTCCGCAACCGGCTGTACGAGGCCGGTCTCACCCGTGGCCGGGCCGCCGAGGCCGCGGGGCCGCAGACGGAGGCCCGGGAGCTGCTGCTCAAGGAGGTGGGCCTGCCGGCGATCCTCAAGGACTCGGCGGGCACCGGAAGCCAGAACGTCTGGCTGGTCCGCGACGAGGAGGAACTGGACCGGGCCCTGCGGGAAGCGGCGGAACAGACTCTCAAGGGGCGGCTGTTCGCCGAGCCGTACTTCGGCGGGCCGGTGTACAGCGCCGAGACCCTCACCTGGGCGGGCCGCACCCGGCTCCTCGGCGTGTCCAGCAGGCTCATGTCGGCGGAGCCGCGCTTCCGCGAGGAGATCACCGCCTTCCCCGTCGCCTTCCCGGAAGGGCAGGGGGCCTCGCTGGAGCGGTGGCTCGACGAGGTGCTCGCCGCCGTCGGGTACACGGACCGTTTCGCGCATGTGGAGTTCGTGCTGACCGGCGACGGTCCCGAGGTGGTGGAGATCAACCCCCGGATCGGGGGCGCGCTGGTCGGTGAGGGGCTGTGCCGGGCGCTCGGCGTCAATGTGTACGAGGCGATGATCGAGGGCGCGCTCGGCCGCCGTCCCGGTCTGATGGACGCGGAGTTGCCCGGAGGCCCGGCCGTGGCTTTCGTCCTGGGATATCCGGCCGAGCCCGGGGTGTTCACGGGGGTCGCCGGGCTCGACCGGCTGGCGGACCTGCCGGGGTCACCCGCCTGGTACCCCGTCCGCCAAGTCGGGGACGTCGTGGAGCACTTGAGCGACAGCCGCGGCTACGCGGGCATCGTCTACGCCGAGGCGGAGACGGCGGAACTCGCCACGCACCGCGCGGTCGCGGCCGCCAACGCCCTGCGCGTGCTCACCGAGCCCTCCGGTGGGTGAACGGCCCGAGCGGAGCGCCGGGTTGTTCCCGCTCAGTGGCCCGCTGCGCTTCCTGCTGCTCAGTTCCTTCCTGATCCCGCTCGGCAGTTTCATGGTGCTGCCGTTCATGTCGGTGTTCCTGCACGAGCGGCTCGGGATGGGGCTCGGCACGGTCGGTGTGGTGCTGGCCGTGGCGTCGCTGGTGCAGTTCTCCGGCGGTGTCGTCGGCGGGGCGCTCGCGGACCGGATCGGGCTGCGCCGCACGATGCTGTGGGCCCTCGTCGTACGGACGGCCGGGTTCGTCGGCCTCCTTCTGGCCCTGCGCTGGCCGCCCCTGGCGGTCGGCGCGCTGGTGCTGACGTGCTGCGGAGCCGCCCTGTACCTGCCCGCCAACAAGGCGTACCTGGTGCACGGGGTGGACGAGGAACGCCGGCCGGCGTTCCTGTCGGCGGGCAACGCGGCACTCAACGCGGGCATGGCGGTCGGCCCGTTGATCGCCGGGCCGTTCGTGCTGTCCTCGCCCGGCTGGCTGTTCGCGGCCGTCACGGCGCTGTTCCTCGCGGTCACGGCGGGCCACGCCGGGCTGCCCGCCGCAGGGGAGCGCCCACCCGGCACGGAGGTCACCCGGCAGGGTCTGCTGGCCGGGGTGGCCGTCCTGCCGTTCGCCGCCAACGCGCTCGCGTTCTACCTGTACTTCCACTTCCAGCACTTCCTGGCGGTGTACGCGGTCGAGCAGGCCTCCAGCGAGTTCTACAGCCTGGTCCTGCTGCTCTGCTTCACGCTGGTCATCGTCGTCCAGCCGCTCGCCTCCGGGCTGATCCGGCGCATGCCGTACGCGCTCGCGCTGACGGTCGGATTCGCGGGTCTGGCGGCCGGGCTGGCCGTGCTGGCGGTCGGCAGCCGGACCGCTCTGCTGGCGGGCGGGGCGCTGATCACCCTGGGCGACATCGTGCTGTTCCTGAAGAACGACCTGGAGGCGCTGCGCCGCAGCCCGCGCTCCGACGCCGTGGTCTTCGGCCAGCAGCGGCTGGCCGCGGGGCTCGGCGCCTGCGCGAGCGGGGTGCTGGGCGGGCAGCTGTACGGCCTCGGCGAAGGCGCCGGGCACACCGGCTGGTTCTGGCTGCTGGCGGCCGCGCAGTGCCTGCTGCTGCCTCCGCTGCTGCTCTTGCTGCGAAGGCACGCCGAGCGGCGAATGCAGGTCCCATCAGACGAAGAAGGAGCACTGAAGCCGCATGACACGGACGGGCGGGTTCCAGGACGATGACTTCTGGACGGAGTTCCACGACTTCCTCTTCTCCGAACAGCGCCACACCCAGGCCGAGGAACTCCTCGGCACCTCTCCCCTGCTGTCCTTCACGCCCGGCGCCCGGGTGCTCGACCTGTGCTGCGGCCCGGGCGTGTTCACCGTGCCGCTCGCCCGGCGCGGCTACGAGGTGACGGGCGTGGACCTCAGCCCGGCCCTGCTGGACCGGGCGCGCAAACGCTCGGCGGACACCGGCACCGACGTCAGCTACGTCCAGGCGGACGCGCGTGAGTTCGAGGCGCCGGGCGGCTTCGACGTCGTACTCAACATGTTCACCTCGTTCGGCTACTTCGAGGACCCCGCCGACAACGCGCGCGTGCTGCGCACCATGTACGACTGCCTGGCCCCCGGCGGCACCCTCGTCCTGGACCTCGCGGGCAAGGAACTGCTGGCCCGCAAGGTCACCCCGCCGAAGGTGGTGACGCGCGGTGAGGACCTGATGGTGCAGACGGACACCGTGCTGGACGACTGGGCGCGGCTGCGCAGCGACTGGGTCCTGGTGCGGGGCGAGCGGGTCACCCGAGCAACGCTGGTGTGGTTCGTGTACAGCGCCGTGGAGCTGCGGCGAATGGCCGAGGAGGCGGGGTTCGGGGGCGTGGAGGTCTTCGGCGGTTTCGACGGCCGGCCCTACGACGAGAACGCCGAGCGGCTGGTGCTGCGGGCGGTCCGGGAGGTGTGACGTGGGCACGGGGCGTGCGGGGCGGGGTCGCACGCCCTGTTGACCGCGACGGCGCGGAACGTACTATCACCAGGTCATCGCCGCGACGGGAGACAGGAAGCCGGTGCGAATCCGGCACGGTCCCGCCACTGTGACCGGGGAGTGCACCCCTTCGACACGCCACCGCGCGAGCGCGGGAAGGCGAGGGGGAACGTCGATCCGGGAGTCAGGACACTGACCCGCCGCGGGCCCGATCCGAGGAGCGCGGACTCCCCAGGAGGCTCTACGTGTCCCACCTGCTCTCCCCTGCCCGCCGCCGGCGCACCACCCTGCGCGGCGCGGCACTCGCCCTGTCGGCGGCGCTGCTCGTCGCCGGCTGCGGCTCGTCGTCCGACAGCACAGACCGGGACGCCAAGGCCTCGGCGCCCGCGGGCTTCCCCGTCACCGTGAACAACTGCGGGGTGAAGACGACGTACGACAAGCCGCCGTCGCGGGTCGTCACCATCCACCAGCACCCGGCGGAACTGATGCTCGCCCTCGGTCTGAAGGACCGCGTGGTCGGCACCGCCTTCCCCGACTCGGCCGTCCTGCCGGAACTGCGCAAGGACTACGAGGCGATACCGGAACTGTCGAAGAAGGAACCGTCCTTCGAGACGGTCCTGGAGGCAGAGCCGGACCTCGTCTACGGCGGCTACGGCAGTGCCTTCGCGGAGAACGAGGGCCGCTCCCGCAAGGCGTTCGCCGACGCCGGCATCGACACCCACCTCAA
Organism: Streptomyces sp. CRCS-T-1; assembly: GCF_024442335.1. NCBI lineage: Bacteria > Bacillati > Actinomycetota > Actinomycetes > Kitasatosporales > Streptomycetaceae > Streptomyces > Streptomyces sp. CRCS-T-1. The sequence continues at coordinate 1,370,006 of NZ_CP101651.1, forward strand.
CCGCGAGTACTGCGGCAAGAAGCGGGTCACGATGAAGGACACCTACGACGAGATCCGCACCGTCGGTGAGATCTTCGGTGTCTCCGACCGGGCCGACAAGCTGGTCGCCGACCTGGAGGGCCGGGTCGGCAAGGCGGCCTCCGCCGTCGAGGGCGAGTCCGCGGTACCGGTGTTCGTGTACGACAGCGGCGACAAGACCGCCTTCACCGCGGGCGGCAAGAGCCTCGGCACGGAGATCATCCGGCTGGCCGGCGGCAAGAACGTCTTCGCCGACCTCGACGACGTCTTCGGGGACGTCTCCTGGGAGCAGGTCGTCGAGCGCAAGCCCGAGGTCATCGCCATCTACGACTACGCCGGCGCCGGAAGCGTCGAGCAGAAGAAGAAGTTCCTGCTCTCCCAGCCGGCCCTCGCCGATGTGCCCGCCGTGAAGAACAAGCGGTTCGTCGTCCTGCCGCTGACCGCGACCCTGGTCGGCATCCGCTCCGCGTACGCGGTCGGGGACCTGGCGCGCGGGCTGCACCCCGAGAGCTCCCGGTGACGCAGCCGGCCACCGAGGCGCCCGCGGTGCGACGCCCTGTCCCGCCGGGGCGGCGGACGGGGCGCACCGGCCTGACGGTCACCCTGCTCGTCCTCACCGCCCTGCTCGTCGTCTCCGTCACGGCGGGCCTGGCGATCGGCTCCGTCCAGGTGCCGCCCGGGCAGGTCTGGGGCATCCTGACGCACGCGCTGGGCGCCGGCTGGACGGAGCCGGACTGGTCGGGGGCGCGCGAGACCATCGTGCTGGACGTGCGGGCGCCCCGGGTGCTGCTCGGGGTGGTGACCGGGGCGGGCCTCGCGGTCGTGGGCACCGCCCTGCAGGCCCTGGTGCGCAACCCGCTCGCCGAGCCGTATCTGCTGGGCGTCTCCTCGGGGGCGTCGCTGGGCGCGGTGTCGGTGATCGTGTTCGGGGTGAGCGTGTTCGGGCCGGTGTCGCTGTCGGCCGCCGCGTTCCTGGGCGCGCTGGGCGCGCTGCTGCTCGTCTACGCCACCGCCCGGACCGGCGGACGCATCACCTCCGTACGGCTCGTGCTGTCCGGGGTGGCGATCGCGGCGGTGCTCACCGCGCTGCTGGATCTGCTGCTGCTGACCACCGACCGGGGCAACGAGGCCCGTGCGGTGCTCGCCTGGACCCTCGGCGGCCTCGGCGGCGTCAACTGGGACACGCTGTGGCTGCCGAGCCTGGCGACGCTGCTGGGCGTCGGCGTGCTCATGGTGCAGTCCCGGAATCTGAACCTGCTGCTGGCGGGCGAGGAGGCCGCGACCACGATGGGGCTGGACGTGGCCCGGTTCCGGGCCCGGATGTTCGTACTGGTCTCCCTCGTGACGGGCGTGCTGGTCGCGGCGGCCGGGCCGATCGGCTTCGTCGGTCTGATGCTGCCGCACATCGTGCGGCTGTTCGTCGGCGGCGACCATCGCCGGGTCCTGCCGACGGCCGCGCTCGGCGGGGCGGTGTTCCTCGTCTGGGCCGATGTCGCCGCGCGCACGATCGCCGCGCCGATGGAGGTGCCGGTCGGCGTGCTGACCGCGCTGTGCGGCGGGCCGTTCTTCCTGTGGCTGATGCGCCGGGACGCCCGGCGGAGCACGGATCGAGGAGTGGGATGAGCGCGATCGGAGCAGGGGTGGCCGCGACCGATCTCGATGTCGAGGGCGTCACGCTGACGGCCGGAGCGCGCCATCTCGTGCGGGACGTGTCCCTGACCGCCCGCCCGGGCGAGACCATCGGCCTGGTGGGTCCCAACGGCAGCGGCAAGTCCAGCCTGCTGCGGGCCGTCTACCGGGTGCTGCGCCCCGACAGCGGCCAAGTGCGGGTCGACGGCGCCGACGCCTGGTCGCTGCCCGTGCGGCAGCTGGCCCGTACCGTCGCGGCGGTGGTGCAGGAGTCGGGCGCCGACTTCGATCTGGCCGTCCGCGAGGTCGTCGCCATGGGCCGCACCCCGCACAAGCGGCTCCTCGCCGGTGACACTCCGGAGGACGCCGGGCTCATCGACTCCGCGCTCGCGGCGGTCGACGCCGCCCACCTGGCCGAGCGCCCTTTCGACCGGCTGTCCGGCGGCGAGCGCCAGCGGGTGCTGATCGCCCGCGCCCTCACCCAGCAGCCCACGCTGCTCGTCCTCGACGAACCCACCAACCACCTGGACATCCGGCACCAGTTGGAGGTGCTGGGCGCGCTGCGCCGACTGCCCGCGACGGTGCTGCTCGCCCTGCACGACCTCAACCTGGCCGCCTACTACTGCGACCGCCTCTACGTCCTGAACGAGGGCGAGATCACCGCCTCCGGCCCGCCCGTCGAGGTCCTCACGCCCCGGCTGCTGGCCGAGGTGTACGGGGTGGCGGGGGAGGTCACCGTGCATCCGCGCACGGGCGCTCCCCAGGTCACGTTCCTGCCCTGAGCGGGTTGGGCAGCGGCAGATAGCGGGCGTCGGCGCCGTCCGCGCCCGTCCAGCGCAGCAGGAGGTTCGTCTTGGCGGGAAGGGTCGGTGAGGCGAGCAGGGCGGGGATCTCGGGCAGGTCGTGGCGGGCGAGTTCACGGCGGGCGGCCGGCCAGGGGTCGAAGCCGGGGTGGCGTTCGGCGAGGGCACCGGCGATCTCGGTGAGGTGGTTGACGACCAGGCAGTACACCAGCCGCTCCCAGCCGGTCTCGCGGGAGACGTCCGGCAGCAGTTTCACGCCCTCGGCGTCCCGGTACAGCGCCTGCACGGGCATGCCGTCGGCGTCGACGGCGATCAGGGTGTTCTGCAGATGAGCCTCGATGACGACGCCGTGCCGGGCGAAGGCCTCCACGGCGGGCGGCACCACCTGCGCCAGATACGCCGCCCACCATGCCCCGGGATCGGCGGCGCGGTCGAGCGGGCTGCCGTCGAAGCCCTCGACGAGTCCGGCGGCGAGCAGCGGGGTCGCGCCGGGCACCAGATGTCCGGCGAAGCCGTCGCGGACGAGGACGGCCAGGGCCTCGAAGGCGAAGTCGGCGGTGCGGTAGCCGCGGTCGCCGAGCCAGGCCGGGGGGCCGTCGAGCGCGGGGAAGTCGTCGAAGGCGGCGCACACGGCCGCGTCGGTCCGGCGCAGGGCGAGCAGGTCGTGGCGCCACAGCCGGCGGATGTCGTTGGTGATGCGCACGTCCAGGCTGAACTTCAGGAACAGGTCCTGCTCGGGTGCGTAGAGCGTGCGGATCGCGGCCGTCGGCCAGGTGTCGAAGGCGGTCGTGCCGAGCCGGACCAGCCTCCCGTCCGCGAAGGCGGCGGCGAGTTCCGCGCTCGCCAGGTCGAGCTGCCAGGGGTGGGCCGGGAGCAGCCGGTAGCCGGGCGGGGCGGTGCCGAGGGCGTCGAGGGCCGAGGTGTCGCCCTCCTCGACGACGCGGTCCTCGCGCAGCCCGAGCAGGGCCAGTGGGAAGCGGGCGTACGCCTCGGGCGCGTACGGCAGCCAGCCCGCGGCCGGGCCGCCGCCGCGCGCCTTGGGGGCCGGGTGGTGGGTGTGGCCGGTGAGCAGGCACTGCTCGGAGCGAAGGTAGGGGTCGTCGGGCGGGGTCGCGCGGTCGCGGGCCTCCAGCAGGGCGGCCACGGCGTCCCGGCTGTCGATCATCTCGGCGGGCAGTTCGTGATTGGACAGCCCGGTGTGCCGGCGCAGTTCCTCGGCGACGAGTTTGACCAGCTCGGTGTGGTCGACGCGCTGCCAGCCGTCCGGCCCCTGGACCTCGGGCTCGGCGGGCCGCCGGGTCCCGCGCACCCGCAGCAGCCGGTCCCCGCCGGGCAGGCGGTGGATCCGGTGCTCGCCCTCCCGGCCGACCGGCCGGGCCACCTCCCGCAGCAGGCAGTTCAGCAGCGGCACGGCGGCGTACGCGTCGGCGGACGGGGGCATGAGGTCCACGCGATCCACTCGTTTCCCTACGTTCCTTGTGTTCTCTACGTTCCCCACAGCCCTTCCGGGACTTCCGGACTTCCTGGCGGAGATGATCATTATGTCGGTCGTCGTCATCGCGCCGTGACGCCCTATTCGTACCCGAGGAGCCCGCCCGTGCACCGTTCCCCCACCGCCGAGGCCGAGGTCGCCGACGAACTGGCCGTCGTACGGCCCGGCCTGCTGCCACGGTACGAGGCCGAACTGCCCGGCGCCCGGGCGGCCGTGCTGTCCCGACTGTGGCGCGGTCTGACCCATGATCCACTGCCCTGGGTGGCCCGCCGGGAGCAGGGCCGGGACGGGCTGACCCTGTCCCTGTCCGACGGCCGCCGGCTGCACGGCCCGCGCCCGGATCCGTACGCGACCGGTGACTACGTCACCGTCGTGGGGCTCGACGGGGTGGAGTACGACGATCCGGCGCGGCTGGTGACGGACCTCGCCGTCCCGCACTCCGCCTCCTTCGCCGCCGAACTCGGGCACAGCGTCGCCTCGCTGGCACTGTCGAGAGCGGGGCAGGAGGGGCAGGCGGGGGACGAGTGGCCGGGGAACGACTGGGAGTGGGAGCAGCGGATCGTCGACGGGCATCCCTTCCACCCGACCTGCCGGTCCCGGCCGGGTTTCTCGGTGGCCGAGCAGCTCGCCTACGGGCCCGAGCACCGGCCGGTCGTGGAGCTGGGGCTGGTGCCCGTGCGGGCGGAGGAGTGCCTGGTGACGGGCGCCTGGCCGGGAGATCTGCGGGACGGGCCGCGGGTGGTGCTGCCGGTGCACCCCTGGCAGGCGGCGCATGTGCTGAAGCGGGCCTGCGAGGAGCGGCGGCCCGGGCATCCGCTGATGTCCCTGCGGACGCTCGCCCTGCCGGGCGGGCCGCACGTCAAGACCTCGCTCAGCGCCCGGCTGACATCGTCGGTGCGGGACATCTCGCTGCCCTCGGTGGCCGCGTCCGCGCTGCTGTCGGACTTCGCCGAGACGCCCGCCGCCCGCACGGACGGCCTGCTGCACGTGACCCGCACCCTGGGCGCCGCCGCGGCCGGTTCCCCCGACTTCGCGGCCGTGCTGCGGGAGTCGCCGCAGACGTACGCCGGGAGCGGTGAACGGGTCCTGCCGGTGGCCGCGCTCGCCACCAGCGCGCTCCCCCGCTCCCCCGCCTGGCTGGCCGGCTTCGCGCGCCTGACCCTCACCGTCGGGCTGCGGCTGCTGGAGCTGGGCGTGGCCCTGGAGGCACACGGCCAGAACCTCCTCGTCGTCCTCTCGCCGGAGGGCGACCCGCTGCGGCTCGTCTACCGCGACCTGGCCGACATCCGCGTCAGCCCGGCCCGCCTCGCCCGGCACGGCATCACGGTGCCCGAGCTGCCCGCCCGGATGGTCACCGACGACGAACGCACGCTCCGCCGCAAGCTGTTCGGCTCCCTGGTGGCGGGCGCGCTGGCCGGTACGGCGGGGTCGGGGGCGGCGCTCACGGCGGCACTGGAGACGGCCGTACGGGAGCTGCCGCAGACCCCGGACCTCGCGGCACTGCGTGCGGAGCCCCTGCCCACCAAGGCGCTGACGCTGATGCGGCTCTCGCCGCAGACGCCCGGGGACCAGTGGGCGGAACTGCCCAATCCCCTTTCATGAACCTCGTTTTGGAGCACGGCACCGCCGCTCCATAAGATCCGCCGATGATCACAAGAAAACGACTGGCGGCGGGCGTGGGTGCCCTGCTCGCCGCGTTGACGGCCGGGATCGTCTTCCCGGCCGGAGCGGCCGCCGGCGAACCCACGGGCCAGGACGCCCCCAAGGTCGACCTCGTCCTCGACGTGAGCGGCTCGATGCGGGCGCGGGACATCGACGGACAGTCGCGGATGGCCGCCGCGAAGCAGGCCTTCAACGAGGTGCTCGACGCGACACCCGAGGAGGTCGAGCTCGGCATCCGCACCCTCGGCGCCGACTACCCCGGCGACGACCGCAAGACGGGCTGCAAGGACACCGCGCAGCTCTACCCGGTCGGCCCGCTGGACCGCACCGAGGCCAAGACGGCCGTCGCCACGCTCACCCCGACGGGCTGGACGCCGATCGGCCCGGCCCTGCTGAAGGCGGCCGACGACCTCGAAGGCGGCGACGGCTCCAAGCGCATCGTGCTGATCAGCGACGGCGAGGACACCTGCGCCCCGCTCGACCCGTGCGAGGTGGCCCGCGAGATAGCGGCGAAGGGCATCGGCCTGACCATCGACACGCTGGGCCTGGTGCCGACCGCCAAGCTGAGCAGGCAGCTGAGCTGCATCGCCGAGGCCACCGGCGGCACGTACACCTCGGTGGAGCACCAGGACGAACTCACCGACAAGGTCAACCAGTTGGTCGACCGGGCGGCCGATCCGGTGGTGACGCCGGTGGCGACCGAGGGCGCCGACCGGTGCACCGCCGCCCCGACGCTGAAGTCCGGCCTCTACTCCGACCGGGAGGAGTTCGGACAGCAGCGCTGGTACCGGGTGAACGTCCTGCCGGGGCAGGAGCTGCGCGCCTCGGTGAGCGTGGCGGCGGACCGGGCCGTGAACCCCGGCTACGGCGTGCTGATGCGGGCCGTGACGGTCAAGGGCCGGGAGATCGTACGCGGCGAGGCCGCGGGCAACGGCCGTACGGACGTGATCTCGACGGGGCTCAGATACCCCGAGCCCGAGCGTGACGACAACGACGGTGACAGCGACAAGCCGGCCGCGGAGACCGTGTGCCTCGCGGTCACCCACTCCTTCTCGGCGGCCTCCGGAGTGAAGACCACGCCCGGGCTGCCGCTGGAGCTGACCGTCGACGTCGTAGACGGCCCGAGCCAGGCGGGCGACGTGGCCTCCTTCGGTCTCGGCCGCGGCTGGTGGCTGCTCGGCGCGCTGATCCTCACCGGCTTCCTCGCCGGTCTCGTCTGGGGCTGGCTGTCGCGCTGGCGGTTCGCGGTCTGGAGGACCAACTGATGCGAGTGATACGTGCGTTGAGCGCCGCGTTGCTGACCCTGGGCCTGGCGGCCGTGCCCGCCGCGGCCGACTCCTCACCGAGTCCGTCACAGGACGACGCCTCGGCGGCGCCCACTCAGGCGGGCACCTCCTTCCGTACGGCGACGGAGATCGAGCAGGGGCAGCGCGCCACGGCGAGCGGCTCCACGGGCGACTACCTGTACTGGTCGTTCCCCGCCGACACCGGGCAGCGCCCCACGGTCGCGGCGACGGTGAAGCTGCCGGACACCCACGCCGCGCAGACCTGGCAGATCGACGTGTACGACGGGCTGCGCCGCCGCCAGGCCTGCCAGTACGGTGCGCAGACGCGCACCGCCGCCGCGAACGCCGCCTCCGTGGAACTGGCCTGCGTGCTGCGCACGGTCCGCTCCTGGTCGGAGCCCTGGGCGAACGACCCGCTGCCGGGTACGTACTACGTCCGCCTGACGGCGACCGGCGTGGCCGCCGCCGACCTGGGCCTCCCGGTCGACTCCGAAGTACGGGTGGACTCCAAGGACATCGGCGGATCCGCGGCGGTGGACGGCTCGCTGGCCGAGCCGCTGGTGCCGGGGATCGCGACGCGGTCCGGGTCCGGGTCCGGTTCCGGGGACGAGGAGGAGTCCTCGGCGGTCCTGGCCGGGCTCGAACCCGAGGACGGCTGGACGTCCGGCTGGTGGTCGGACCGGTGGGTGTGGACCGCGGTGGGCGGGGCGCTGGCCGCGCTGGCGGGGGTCGCCGGGTACGCGCTGACGCGCGGCTCGGGGCGGCCGTCACGGGTGCCGCCGACCGCCTGACCTTTCCTGGACTCGGAAGGCCCGCTTCGTGCGGGCCTTCTGTCATGTGTCGCGGAGCGCTTTCGCGAGCGTGCCCTCCCCGCTCACCTCGACCCGGCCCTCCCTAACGGCCTGGACCAGGCTCAGCTCGCCCCGGCCGATGGCCGTGCACGTGCCGGTGTCCAGGACGAGCAGGGCGTCAGGCTCCCCGGGTGCGGGCCCGTCGCCGTACACGGGCCCGTCCTCGGCACCGGCGTGGAGATGGAAATGCCCTTCCTCCAGCCGGACTTCGACCAGCCCCTCCCCGTCCAGCTGTCGCAGCAGGGGCAGGGCGAACCAGTGCGCCCGTACCGCGTCCGTCGGCCGCCGCTCCCCCAGGTCCGCCTGCCCCCACTCCCCCAGCGCCTGGAGCACCGGCAGCAACTCCCGCCCCCGCTCGGTGAGTTCATACACCGAGGCCGCGCCGGGCGGTGGCAGCCTGCGCCGGGTCGCGAGGCCGTCGCGCTCCATGTCCCGCAGCCGCGAGGCGAGTACGTCCGTGCTGACGCCGGGCAGGTCCGCGTGCAGGTCGGTGTAGCGGCGGGGACCGGCGAGGAGCTCCCGGACGATCAGCAGGGTCCAGCGGTCGCCGACCAGGTCGAGCGCGCGGGCGGCGGAACAGTACTGGTCGTAGCTTCGGCGAGGTGGCATGCGACGCAGTCTAGACAAGTTGTTGGACTTTCCAAGCGGCTACTTGGTAAAACCAAGCAACATCAATCGGCCGAGGGGAAGCGCGCGCATGGAGTTCCGGCAGTCGAGCAAGCTCAGCGAGGTCTGTTACGAGATCCGCGGCCCGGTCATCGAGCACGCCAACGCGCTGGAGGAGGCGGGGCACAGCGTGCTGCGCCTGAACACCGGCAATCCCGCGCTCTTCGGCTTCGAGGCGCCGGAGGAGATCGTCCAGGACATGATCCGGATGCTGCCGCAGGCGCACGGCTACACCGACTCGCGCGGCGTCCTGTCCGCCCGCCGTGCGGTGGCCCAGCGCTATCAGACGCTGGGCCTGGAGGTCGGAGTCGACGACGTCTTCCTCGGCAACGGCGTGTCGGAGCTGGTCTCCATGGCCGTACAGGCGCTGCTCGAGGACGGCGACGAGGTCCTCATCCCCGCCCCGGACTTCCCCCTGTGGACCGCGGTGACGACCCTCGCGGGCGGCAAGGCGGTCCACTACCTGTGCGACGAGCAGGCCGACTGGTACCCCGACCTGGACGACATGGCGTCGAAGATCACGGACCGGACCAAGGCGGTCGTGATCATCAACCCCAACAACCCCACCGGCGCGGTCTACCCGAAGGAGATCGTCGAGGGCATCCTCGATCTCGCCCGGCGGCACGGCCTGATGGTGTTCGCCGACGAGATCTACGACCAGATCCTCTACGACGACGCCGTGCACCACTCGGCCGCCGCACTCGCCCCCGACCTGGTCGTCCTCACCTTCTGCGGGCTGTCGAAGACCTACCGGGTGGCGGGCTTCCGCTCCGGCTGGCTGGTCGTCACGGGCCCGAGGCAGCACGCCAAGGACTACCTGGAGGGCCTCACCATGCTGGCGTCCATGCGGCTGTGCGCCAACGCGCCCGCCCAGTACGCCATCCAGGCCGCGCTCGGCGGCCGGCAGTCCATCGGCGACCTCACCGGGCCGGGCGGGCGGCTGCTGGAACAACGGGACGTGGCCTGGGAGAAGCTCAACGAGATCCCGGGCGTGACCTGCGTGAAGCCCAAGGGCGCGCTGTACGCCTTCCCGCGCATCGACCCCAAGGTGCACAAGATCCACGACGACGAGAAGTTCGTCCTCGACCTGCTGCTGCGCGAGAAGATCCAGGTGGTCCAGGGCACGGGCTTCAACTGGCCGACCCCGGATCACTTCCGGATCCTGACCCTGCCGCACGCGGACGACCTGGAGGCGGCGATCGGGCGGATCGGGCGGTTCCTCGGCGGGTATCGGCAGTAGGTCCGTCAGCCAGGGGGACGGCGGTACACAGCCTCATTGTCCGGTCGCTGTCCGGCTCTGTCCGGTGCGGCGTCGCGTTACGCATGACGCCGACGGGGAGTTGGAGTCGGGCGACAGAAGGAGGTGTCCGGGCGTGGGCGTGACGGTGCAGGGGTCGCAGACCGGGGACGGGATGGAGCCGTACGGTGCCGACGACGAGGAGTCGGCGGGAGTACTGCGGACGGTCGGCAGGGTCATCAAGACCTGCCGCGAACGAAAGGGGCTCCGACAGGCCGAGTTGGGGACGGCCATCGGGTACAGCGAGGAGCAGGTGTCCTCGGTGGAGAGGGGGCGGCGGGCGCCGAGCCGGACGTTTCTGGAGGCGGCCGATGAAGTGCTGGACGCCGGAGGGCTGATCGTCGGGCTGCGCAGGGACGTGGAGGAGGCCCGGTATCCGAAGAAGGTGCGGGATCTGGCGAAGTTGGAGGCCGAGGCGGTCGAGCTGTGCGCCTACGCCAACTCCGTCGTCCATGGCCTGCTCCAGACACCGGAGTACGCGGGAGCGCTGTACGGCATGCGGCGTCCGCCCTTCGCCGAGGACGAGGTCGAACGGCTCGTCGCCGCACGCTTGGCGCGGCAGGAGATCTTCGACCGGCAGCCCAGTCCCGTCTTCAGTTTCGTCCTGGAAGAGGTGACGCTGCGCCGTCCGCTCGGGGGCAGAATGGTGATGCGGAAGCAGCTCGAACGGCTGTTGCAGGTCGGTCGACGGCGAAACGTGGAGATCCAGGTGATGCCCACGGATCGTGAGGACCACGCCGGTCTGGACGGATCGCTCCAGTTGCTGCGCCTTCAGAAGGGAGACACGGTGGCGCACAACGAGGTGCAGCTCACCAGTCGCCTGATCTCGCACCCCAGGGAGATCCAGGTCTTCGAGGTCCGCTATGGCATCATCCGGGCCCAAGCTCTCACGCCCCGCGAGTCGCTGGCCTTTATTGAAAAAGCATTGGGAGAGACATGATGACCAACCCCACGTCGGGCAACGGTTACGCGCTGGAGTGGTTCAAGAGCAGCTACAGCACCGCTGATGGCCCGGAGTGCGTGGAGGTCGCCTTCGCGCCCCAGAGCATTCACATACGGGACTCGAAGCGCGTGCAGGGCGCGCAACTCGCTTTCGGGGCTCAGCAGTGGGCCGCCTTCGTCTCGTACGCCGCAGATCACTGAAGTACGCCCACTGACGCCCCGCGTCCGGTTCCGTACCGGCCCGGGGCGTCGACACGTTCAGTTTCCCGCCGCCACCGCCCGTACCACCGCCAGCGCCTCGCGCACCGCCCCCGGGATGTCCGTGACCGGGAAGTGCGCCTGGCGCACCACGCGTTCGCGGTCCACCACCAGCACCGCCCGCTTCACCCGCAGCGCCTGCCCGGCACGGAACACCGGCAGCCGCAGAGCGGCGGCGAGGCGCAGGTCGACGTCCGAGAGCAAGGTGAAGGGGATGCCCTCCTCGGCCGCGAACACCCGCTGCTCGTCCGGGCGTTGGGTACTCACGCCACGCACTTCGGCGCCCGCCGCGCGGAAGTCGTCGTACGCGTCCCGGAACAGCCGGTTCTCCAGCGTGCAGCCGATGGCACCCGGAATGTCGGCCCACCCGTCCGGCAACGGAGCCGGGCGACCGGTCGCGGGGTAGCAGAACAGCACGGTGGCGGCGGCCTCGGCCACCGGGTCCAGCGGCTCACCGTCGCGGTGCCCCGGCAGTTCGAGGACCGGCAGCCGCTCACCCACCAGGCCCGCCACGCGCAGCGCCTCCGCGCTGTCCGCGTCGGCCGTGCCGCTCAGTGAGCCGTCGCCGAGCAGCCAGCGGTCCGCCCAGTCCTGCATCGCGAGCAGCACGGGCAGCAGCCCCCGCCCGCTCTCCGTGAGCCGGTACTCGTACCGCACCGGGCCGGTCTGATACGGCACCCTCGCCAGGACCTCCGACTCCACCAGGTGCGCGAGGCGCTCGGTCAGCACCTTCCGGGAGATCCCCAACTCCCCCTGAAGCGCGTCGAACCGGTGGTGCCCGCGTGCGGTCTCCCTGACCAGGAGCAGGCTCCACCAGTCCCCGACCACCGCCGCCGCCTGCGCGATCGCACAGGCGGCGTCCCGCTGGGGCACCGACCTGACCATGAGCCTCCCATCTCGCGGATCCAACGTCCTGACTTCGAAACCATCTTGCGCCATGGGGTCAGTTCCGGATAGGAACTGATTCGAGGTCAGGTAAGTTCCCAAAAGAGACTCACTGGAGGATGGGCATCGCATGAGCGAGACGCCGACGGTCCCGGAGCACGATCTCCACCGCACTCACCGCGCGACCACGCCTCCGGCCGTCTTCTGGCGCTACTGGGCCGCTGCCACCGTCAGCGACGCGGGCACAGCCGTCACCGCCCTCGCTCTTCCCCTGGTCGCTCTCACAGTCCTCGACGTCACGGCGTTACAGGCCGCCCTGCTCGCCGCCGCCGGACAGATCTCCTGGCTGCTGCTCAGCCTCCCGGCCGGAGTGATCGCCCAGCGCGTCCCGCTCCGCAGCCTCCAGGTCACCCTCGATCTCGTACGGTTCGCCGCCGTGGGGTCCCTCCCGCTCGCCTGGTGGCTCGACCGGCTCACCTACCAGCACCTGTTGCTCGCCGCTCTGGTCACCGGCGCCGCGACCGTGCTCTTCGACATCGGCAACTCGACCTTTCTGCCCGCCATCGTCCCGGACCGGCAGCTCGCCGCCCGCAACAGCCTGATGTCCGGCACGCACGCCGTCACCGAGACCGGAGGGCCTTCCGGGGGCGGCCTCCTCGTGCAGGCCGCGGGCCCGGTCGGCGCACTCCTGGTGGACTCGGCCAGCTATCTGCTCTCCGCCGTGCTGCTGCGCACCCTCCCCGAGCGCCGTCCCGCTCCCCGCTCCGGCGACGGCGCCCTCCGGCTGATCCGCGAGGGCTGGACGTATGTGACGCGGCACCCGGTGATGCTGCCCTGCATGCTCTGGGCCACCGCGACGAACTTCGTCTGCGCCGCCCTGGTCGCCCTCACTCCCCTGTACCTGGTCCGGGAGGCCGGACTGACGCCCGGAGAACTCGGCTTGGTGCTCGCCGTGGACGGAGTCGGCGCGCTCGCGGGTGCCGCCGTGGCGGTTCGCCTCACCCGGCGGTTCGGCACGGCCCGGGGCCTCGTCGGTGCGGCGCTGGCCGGGGGCGGTGCCGCCCTGCTGGTCCCGCTGACCACATCCGCCGCCGACGCGTACTGGTTCGCCCTGGGCAACGCCGGCTTCGCCTGCGGCGTCGCCATCGGGTCGATCACCACCCGCACCCACCGCCAGACCGAGTCGCCGCCCGAGCTTCTCTCCCGTGTCATGGCCACCGTCCGCTTCGTCTCCTGGGGCGCCCAGCCCCTCGGCGCCCTCAGCGCCGGCCTGCTCGCCACGTACGCGGGGACGCGCGCGACCCTGTGGACGGTGTGCGCGGCCGCGCTCCTGCCGCCGCTGTATCTGCTCACGGCGCCTGTGGGCCGCCGCCGGGACCTCGTCTGACACGGACGCCCCGGGCGGGGAGCGGTCCCGGCTGGGAATGTCAGTGGCGGGTCGTAGCCTTCGAGCAGATGGGGCGAGTGCCCCGAGGCCTGCGCCGGAGAGGAGCGCGCCGTGACCCGACCGCCGACCGCCGCGCAGCGGCGTGTCATCGACGCCGCCGACCCGGTGACCGGGCGGCTCAGGGGTACGGAGGCGCAGCTCGCCGCGCTGGTGAAGCGCGGGCTGGCCTTCCGGCACCCCCGGCCGCCGCACGATCACTTTCTGACACCGGAGGGGCATCGGATACGGCAGGGCGTGACGGGGACGCCCGAGCCGGCCGCTGAGGCTCCCGCGTCGACGGGGGTGTTCGCGGCGCGCGTCGGGGGTGAGGAGGCGGCGCCGGAGACAGGGCGTCCGGCCCGGCGCCGTGAGGTGCACAGCGCCTGGCAGGGCCTGCTGGAGCTGCGCCGGATGACCAACCCGGACGGGTCCGTGGACCGGCCCTGCGGCTGGGAGCGCACGCATCTGGCGGAGGCCGCCGCGCTCGCCCTGGAGGCGGCCGGGCATCAGCCGTCCGTGCGGGGCTCCGAGGAGGGATACCGGGTGCGGACGACCCCACAGCCGGAGGCCGTGGCCGTGCACGAGCCCGACGGCGAGGCGCTGCGCGCCTGCGCGGCCGTTCTGGAGGGGGCAGGCTGGCAGGTGAGCGACCACCGCGAACCGCGCACCGGAACCCGGTATCTCCTGGCTTCGCCGCGCCGAGCGTGATGGGCATGCCAAGATCGGTGGATCGTTGTGCGCTGCATGAGAGTCCGGTGCGAGAGGGGAATGCCGTGAGCGAGCCGTTTTCCGTCCCTGTGACCGTCCGTGGTTACGAGACCGACGTACAGGGTCACCTCAACCAGAGCGTGTACCTGAACTACGCGGAACACGCCCGCTGGTCACTGCTGCACGCGGCGGGCATCAGCCAGTCCGCACTCACCGGGACCGGCGTGGGCCCGGTCGCCCTGGAGACGACCATCCGCTACAAACGGGAGCTGCTCGCGGGCGACGAGGTCGAGGTGACCTGCGCCTTCGACTGGGGCGGCGGCAAGACCTTCCGCATCGAACAGACCGTCCGCAAGACCGACGGCACGGTGGCCGCCGAGATCACGGCGGTCGGCGGCATCCTCGACCTCAAGGAACGCAGGCTGGTCGCCGACCCCGCGAAGGTCTTCAAGGAACTGGCCTCGGACCCGGGGTTGTTCGGGCTCTAAATGATCAACTCACCGCATCCAGGTACCGGCCGACCCACCCGCTTCGCACTGTCCGCCGTCGTCGCGGGCGGACTTCTGACGGGCTGCGCATCGGACGACAAGTCCCTGACGTATCAGACCGACTACGGCAATCACCGACCCCTGAAGGTCGTCGGCTACCCGTCCGCGGGAAGCCTCGAGACGGTGCAGCAGGCCGTCTGGCGACTCGCGGACGGTGACACCGCCGGGCTGGCGGCACTCGCCGTCGACGACGAGCAGGCCGACGCCACGGCCCGGAACTGGGTCAAGGCCTTCGGCGCCGCCGCCGAGGAGGACGTGACCGCGGACTTCTACGACGAGGGTTCCGTGCGGCAGGTCGTGGTCCTCTACTTCGGCAAGAGCGGCCAGATCAAGGAGATCGAGGCCCGTATCGGCGAGGACGACTCCTGGGGACTCACCCTCGCCGAGCCCGACCCGGCCGAGGCGAAGGCCGAGCCCTCATGGGCCCCGCCGAAGCCGGGCGGCTCCGGTTCCCGCACCTCCGGCGCCCCGTCGGAGGACTGACGGGCCCCTGCCTCGCTCCACCTCTCGCGCCGATCTCAGGGGGCGGCCGGGGCCCGGCTGGTGCCGGTGAGTTCCTCGCCCGCCTCCATGGGATGGGTGACGTCCTGTGCGTCCTTGTTGCCCAGGTGGTTGAAGACCAGGTTGAGCAGGACCGCTGCCACGCATCCGGTCGAGATGCCGGAGTCCAGGACGATCCGGGCCGTCTCCGGGAACGCGTGGTAGAACTCCGGGGCCGTGATGGGGATGATGCCGACGGCCAGGGAGACGGCCACGATCAGGACGTTGTTGTCCTTGTCCAGGCCGGCCCTGACCAGGGTCTGGATACCGCTGGCGGCGACCGAGCCGAACAGGACCACGCCCGCGCCGCCGAGGACGGGGCGGGGCACGACGGCGATCAGGGAGGCGGCCATGGGACAGAGGCCCATCAGCACCAGGAAGCCGCCGCCGGTGGCGACGACATAGCGGCTGCGGATCCTGGTCATGGCGACCAGGCCGATGTTCTGCGCGAAGGCGCTGCACATGAAGCCGTTGAAGAGCGGGCTGATCGCCGAGCCGAGGGTGTCGGCGCGCAGGCCGGCCGCGATGGTCTTCTCGTCGGCCGGGCGGTCGACTATCTCGCCCAACGCCAGCATGTCGGCGGTCGATTCGGTCATCGAGACCACCATGACCACGCAGAGGGAGATGATCGCGGCCAACTGGAACTGCGGGGCGCCGAAGTGGAACGGGGTCGGGAAGCCGATGACGGCCGCGTCCGCGACCGGGCCGAAGTCCGTGGCACCGAACGGGATCGCGATCAGCGTGCCCGCGACCAGGCCGAGCAGCACCGCGATCTGTTTGACGAAGCCGGTGGTGAAGCGGCGCAGGAGCAGCACGATCAGCAGGGTGACGGCGGCCAGCCCCAGGTTGGTCGCCGAACCGTAGTCGTGCGCCGCCGGGTCGGGTCCCTGCGCCCACCCGAAGGCGACCGGGAGGAGGGAGATGCCTATCAGGGTGATGACCGTCCCCGTCACCACCGGCGGGAAGAAGCGAACCGCCTTGCTGAAGAAGGGGGCGGCGATGAATCCCAGGAGTCCGGCGACGATGACCGCGCCGAAGATGATCGGCAGGGCGTCGGACTTGTCCTCGGTGGAGGCGACGATCGCGGTCATCGGGGCGACACCGGCGAAGGTGACGCCGTTGACGAAGGGCAGCCGGGCGCCGATCCTCCAGATGCCCAGGGTCTGCAGGAACGTGGCGAGGCCCGCGGTGAACAGGCAGGCGCCGGTGAGGAAGGTCAGATCGGTGGCGGACAGGCCGATGGCCGCGCCGACGATCAGGGGTGGGGCGACGACTCCGGCGTACATGGCGGCCACGTGCTGGAGGCCGGTCGTCGCCATCTTGAGCGCGGGGAGTTTTTCGTCAACGGGGTGGTCGGCCACGGCGGCGTCCCTCCGGTCGGGTACACGGCCGCGTCGATGGCTGCCGTGGGTGTCAAGGAGGTGGTGCGGGTGGTCGTGCGGGACCGGACGTGCGGATGACGGGAGGACCGTTCCGGGGCGCACGCATCCGCGCGCCCCGGAGACGGCACCGTGGTCCCCGCTCGGGTCCACGGCCACCGGCCGGGAGCCGTCCCTCCCGGCCGGAGTCATCGGGGTGTTCAGCCCTGCGCGGCGATCCTCGCCAGCCGCTGGGCCTCGTCCCGCGTGGAGCGGGCGATGGCGTCCTCGTCGGCCGTGAGCAGCCGCCCGTCCTCGACGATCTGCCGGCCGTCGACGAAGGAGGCGGTGACCGGGGCCGCCGCGCCGAAGACCAGGGCGGTCACGGGGTCGGCGATGGAGGCGTGGGCGACCGTGTCCAGCTTCCACAGGACCAGGTCGGCGAGCTTGCCCGGCTCCAGGGAGCCGGTCTCCGCCGCCCGGCCCAGGACCTGGGCACCGCCGTAGGTGCCCAGGCGCAGGGCCTGACGGGCGTTCAGCGCGGCTTCCCTGTGCGGGCCGAGGCGGTTGATGAGGAGGGCGTTGCGCAGCTCGGTGTGGAGTTCGCCGGACTCGTTCGAGGCGGTGCCGTCGACACCGAGGCCGACCGGAACACCGGCCGCGAGCATGTCGGGGACCCGGGCGATACCGGCCGCGAGGCGGGCGTTGGAGGAGGGGCAGTGCGCGACGCCCGTCCTGGTCCGGGCGAACGCGGCGATGTCGGAGTCGTTCATGTGGACGCAGTGCGCCATCCACACGTCCTCGCCGAGCCAGCCGGTGGACTCGAAGTAGTCGGTCGGGCCCATGCCGAACAGTTCGTGGCAGAACTTCTCCTCCTCCACGGTCTCCGAACCGTGGGTGTGGAGCCGTACGCCGAGCCGGCGGGCGAGCTGGGCCCCGTCCCGCAGCAGTTCGGTGGAGACGGAGAAGGGCGAGCAGGGCGCGACGGCGACCTGGGTCATGGCGTCGAAGGAGGAGTCGTGGTGCTGCCGGACGGTCTCCTCGGTCGCGGCCAGCGCGCCGTCCAGGGTCTCGACGGCGAAGTCCGGGGGCAGGCCGCCGTCCTTCTCGCTGCGGTCCATGGAGCCGCGCGCGAGGGTGAAGCGGACGCCCATGTCGCGGGCGGCGCCGATGATCGCGCCGGACAGGTCGCCGGAGCCCTGCGGGAAGACGTAGTGGTGGTCCATGGCGGTGGTGACTCCGCCGCGGGCCATCACGGCGAGCGAGCCCTGGGCCGCCGCTCGCACCATCGGCTCGTCGATGCGCGCCCAGACCGGGTAGAGCGCGACCAGCCAGTCGAAGAGGTTGTGGTCCGTGGCCAGACCCCGGGTGATCCACTGGTAGAAGTGGTGGTGGGTGTTGACCAGGCCGGGGGTCACGAGATGACCGGAGGCGTCGATACGGCGTACGACGTTCTCCAGGCCCTCGGGGGCCGTGCCCGCGCCGAGCGACTCGATGCGGTTGCCGGCGAGGACGACGTACCCGGAGGCGTACTCGGTGTCGTGCGCGTCGACGGTCGCGATCGCACAGTTCTCGATGACGATGCGCCGGTCTGCTGCCATGGTTCGTCCTTTGCGCTGTTGTGGAGTGGGCACGGCAGGACCCCGGGAGTTTGAGTGCCGCGGCCGGGAGACGGGTTCCCCCGGCCACGGGTGCCGAAAAAGCGGGACGTCAGAGATTGGTGAGGTCCACGGGGATGCGCGGCTCGCAGCCGTCCCGCAGGATCGTCGCCTCGATCAGGCCGTAGGGGCGGTCGGCGGCGAAGTACACCTCATTGTCGTTCTTCAGCCCGAACGGCTCCAGGTCGACCAGGAAGTGGTGCTTGTTCGGCAGGGAGAAGCGGACCTCGTCGATCTCGCCGCGGTTCTCGATGATCCGCGAACCCATCTGGTACAGGGTCTGCTGGAGCGACAGCGAGTACGTCTCGGCGAAGGCCTGGAGCATGTGCCTCTTCGTCTGCTCGTAGGACTTCTCCCAGTGGGGCATGCGCTGGTCGTCGTCGGTCCAGTTGAAGCGCCAGCGGCCGGAGACCTGGGTGGCCAGGATGCGGTCGTAGGCCTCCTTCAGCGTCGTGTACTTGTCCTTGACGTAGCCCCAGAACTCGGAGTTGGTCGAGTTCATCACGACGAGATCCTTCAGACCGGAGATCACCTCCCACGACGAGCCGTCGTAGGTGATCTGCGTGACGCGCGTCTCCTGGCCCTTGCGGACGAAGGAGTGCTTGACCTCGTCGGCGCCGATGAAGCGGGAGTTGGCGTCGGCGGCCTCGATCCGCTCCCAGGCGTACTCCTCGATGCGGATCCGGGCGGTCTTGATCGGCTCCTGCGAGGTGACGAAGTGCCGGGCGAGGTGGATGCCGAACTGCTCGGCGGACTCTATGCCGTGCTCCTTGGCGAACGCGTACACCGTGTTCTTGGTGGTGTCGGTCGGCAGGACGTTGGCGTTGGAGCCGGAGTAGTGGACCTCCTCCATGTCGCCGCTCAGCGACACGGACACGTTCAGGTCCTTGATGTGGTGGGTGGCGCCGTCCCGCGTGATCTTTACGACTCGGTTCTCGGCCTTGCCGTACTGGTTCTGTCCCAGGATCGTGGGCATGTAGCTAGCTCCCTCGGTATACGGAGTAGCCGAACGGGTTGAGCAGCAGCGGCACGTGGTAATGCTCTCCGGGGTTCACGGCGAAGGTGATCGCCACCTCGGGGAAGAACACGGCACCGCTGTCCCGATTCGCGGGGGCGTCCTGCTGCGCATCGGCTTGCTTCTTCTCGAAATACGGCTCCACGGCGAAGTCGAGCCGTACGTGTGTGGTGCCCTCCGGCAGCGCCGGCAGGTCCTTGCACCGCCCGTCCGCGTCGGTCGCGGAGCCGCCGAGGGTCTGCCAGTCCGCGTCCCGGCCCGAGCGGGCGGAGAGCTGGACGGCGACGCCCTCGGCGGGGCGGCCGACGCTGGTGTCCAGGATGTGGGTGGACACGGAGGCGGTGGCGGAGGTGCTCATGCTGCTGTCAGTCCTCTTCGACGAGTCGGGCCAGACGGATGCGGTTGATCTTCCCCAGTTCGGTGCGGACGATCTCCCGCTCCCGCTCCGGCGGGTTGCCGAGCCGTTCCCTGACCGCGTCGCGCATCTGCTCGCCGGTCCGGCCGGTGGCGCAGATCAGGAAGACATGGCCGAACCTCTCCTGGTAGGCGAGGTTCAGCTCCAGCATCTCCGCCTTGAGCGCGTCGGAGGCGCCGGACATGCCGCGCTGTTCCCGGGCCGAGGTGGGGTCGCCGGCCTTGGGGCGGCCGATGGGCGGGTGGCCGGCCATCGCCTCCTCCAGGTCCGCGACCGTCAGGTCCGCCATGGCGGCGTCGCTCGCGGCGTACAGGTCCTCGGGGGTGGCGTAGGGGCGGGCGGTGAGCAGCCGCTTCGCCCACGCCGTGGAGGCGCACGCCTCGTGGAGCGCGACGCGGGCCGCGTGCTCCTCGACGGTGTTGAACCGGGCCAGGCCCGGCGGCGTGGAAGGGGAAGTCACGGGAGCCTCCGTGGCCGGTTACGGCCTTCGTGCTGAACGGGCGTGCCGATAGCTAACGCCCTCCCGCGACGACACGTCAACAGTTTGTTGAAAATTCGCGACGCCGATACGGATGCCGATACGGACGGGGATACGGCGGCCGGTCAGGCGCCCTTCTCGCGGTTCAGGTAGTTGTAGACGGTGAAGCGGCTGACGCCGAGGGCGCTCGCCACGGTCTCCACCCCGTGCCGCACGGAGAAGGCGCCGCGCGCCTCGAGTATCCGTACGACCTCCTGCTTCGCCTTGCGGTCCAGGTCGGCCAGCGGCCCCTTGCGACGCTCCATCGCGGCGAGGATGTGATCGAGGGAGTCGGCGAGCTGCGGCAGCCGTACGGCGACGGCGTCGCTGCCCTCCCAGGCCAGAACGACGTCGTCGGGGCCGGCCTCGTCCGGCGGGATCATCTCCCCGCCCATGGCGTCGACCAGGGGCTTCACGGCCGCGATGAACGGCTCGTCCCCGGCGCCGCTCACGCCTCGCCCTCCTCGGCCACGTTGACCTGGAGCGAGATCCGGGTGGCGCCGGCCTCCAGGGCCTTGCGGAGCAGGGCGTCCACGGCGGTGAGCACCGCGTCGGCACCGCCCTCCGCGGTGTTGCCGAACGGGCCGACGTCCACGGCGTCCAGCTCGGCGGCCTCGACGACCTCGCGGGCCACCAGCGCGTGCGCGGGTGCCTCGTCCAGGTCGAAGGGCTCGGTCGTGAACTCCACTCTCAATCGCACTGCGCCCCCACGGCATCGCCCTGACCTGCATATTCTCTCAGTCCTCCGACCGAGAGGGCACTGAGCGCCGGTGCGCCCAGCCGCTCCGACTCGACCTTAACGCGGCCGGAGCGAGGTTGGGCATATGCGCGATGCCGTCGGCCTGGACCGTGAGCCGGGCCCGGCTCACGGTCCTGACCGTTCCGCGTGGCCGGCCGCGCCTGACCGGAGGTCACCGAACAGACGGCACGCGATCGTCGGCCGCATCCTCCGTACGCAGCCAGATGGTGCGCTGGGGGAACGGGATGTCGATGCCGGCCTCGTCGAGTGCGTCCTTGACCCGGCGGCGCAGTTCGCGGGTGACGGCCCACTGCTGCAGCGGAGTGGTCTTGACGGCGAGGCGCACGATGACACCGTCGGCGTCCAGCGACTGCACGCCCCACACGGCGGGGTCCTCCAGCAGGAGGCCGGCGAAGGCCGGTTCCTGGCGAAGGCCCTGACCGGTCTCCTCCAGTACGCGGTACACGGTGTCGAGGTTGGAGTCGTAGGCCACGGCGACGTCCAGGACGGCACGGGCCCAGTCCTGGCTGTCGTTGCGCACGCGCAGGATCTCGCCGTTGCGGATGTGCCAGAGGCCTCCGTTGAGGTCACGCACATGCGTCAGCCGAAGGCCGACGTGTTCCACTTCCCCGACGGCCTCGCCGAGATCGACCGAGTCACCGACGCCGTACTGGTCCTCGACCATGATCAGCAGACCGGACAGGTAGTCGGCGACCAGGCTCTGGGCGCCGAAGCCGATCGCCAGGCCGACGACGCCGGCGCTGGCCATGAGCGGACCCAGGGCGATGCCCACCTGGTCCAGCACCATGGCGACTCCGACCAGCGACAGGATGATCGTCACCGCACTGCTGAGCACCGAACCGATGGTGCGGGCACGCTGCTCGCGTCGCTGCCGGCCGAGCGACCGGTCACGGTGCAGGACGACGAGACCCCGGCCCGGCGCCCTTGACGGCGTGGCATCGCCCTCACCACCGGCAGGTTCCAGCACGTGGCGCACGACCCGGGTGATGGCTCGCTTGGCCACCCAGCGGACCACTGCCAGGACCGCGATGATGAGCGCGATCCGCAGTGGTATCCCGATGAGCGCCTCGGTGTGGTCCTGCACCCAACCCGACCATGGGGCGGCCAGCTCTGTGCCTGCTGTTGTCAGCACTGGAATGGCTCCGTTCCTCGATGTGGCAGTTCGCGGGCCCCGCCTACCCACAGTCGCGGCAAGCATGATCGCCGACCGCCGGGCGGGACGGACTTTCCGGCAGCCCCTCTTGACAGCCCTCGGGCGCCACGGGCAATCTTCCGTTAAGCAGAAACATGATTCCGCAATACGGAATACCTTCTGGAAGACACGTCGGAAGACAAGGAAGGGAGCGCCGACCCGATGGGATTCGCAGACCAGCGCTTCAACGTCAACCTGTCGATCCTCTTCACGGAGCTCCCCCTCCTGGAGCGCCCCGCTGCCGCCGCCGCGGCCGGCTTCACCGCGGTCGAGCTGTGGTGGCCCTGGACCGACTCACCCGTCCCGGAGCGTTCCGAGCTCGACGCCCTGAAGCGGGCGATCGAGGAGGCGGGCGTCCGGCTCACCGGGCTGAACTTCTACGCCGGGCAGCTCCCGGGCCCGGACCGCGGCGCCCTGTCGATCCCGGGCGAGGAGTCGGAGCGGTTCCGCGCCAACATCGACGTGGCCGCCGACTTCGCCGCCTCCCTGGGCTGCACGGCCCTCAACGCCCTGTACGGCAACCGCGTCGAGGGCGTGGACCCGGCCGAGCAGGACGCGCTCGCGCTGGAGAACCTGACCCTGGCGGCCCGGGCCGCGGACCGGATCGGTGCGGTGCTGCTGATCGAGGCGCTGAACCGGCCCGAGTCACCGCTGTACCCGCTGGTCTCCGCCCCGGCGGCCGTGGACGTCGTCGACAAGGTCAACGAGGCGACCGGCCTGGGCAACGCGCGGTTCCTGATGGACCTCTACCACCTGTCCATGAACGGCGAGGACCTCCCGTCGGTGATCGAGCGGTTCGCCGCGAAGACCGGTCACGTCCAGATCGCCGACAACCCCGGCCGCGGCGCCCCCGGGACGGGCGCGCTCCCCCTCGAAGACCTCCTCGACCGGCTGCGGAAGGCGGGCTACGACGGCTGGGTCGGCCTCGAGTACAAGCCGGGCGACCGCCCGAGCGCCGAGGCCTTCGACTGGCTGCCCCGCTGACCCTCGCACCGAAAGGCACCCCATCATGAGCACCAATCTCGCAGCTTCCCCCCACCCGACCCGCCCGGCGGTTGCCTGGATCGGACTCGGCATCATGGGCTCCCCCATGTCCGAGAACCTGATCAAGGCGGGTTACCAGGTCACCGGCTTCACCCTGGAGCAGGACAAGCTGGACCGTCTCACGGCGGCGGGCGGCACCGCCGCCCCCTCCATCGCCGAGGCCGTGAAGGACGCCGACGTCGTCATCACGATGGTCCCGGCCTCCCCCCAGGTCGAGGCCATCTCCTACGGCCCCGACGGCATCCTGGAGCACGCGAAGTCCGGCGCCCTGCTGATCGACATGTCCTCGATCACGCCGCAGACCTCGGTCGACCTGGCCAAGGCCGCGAAGGACAAGGGCATCCGCGTGCTGGACGCCCCGGTGTCCGGCGGCGAGGCCGGTGCGATCGAGGCCGTGCTGTCCATCATGGTCGGCGGCGAGCAGGCCGACTTCGACACCGCGAAGCCGATCCTCGACGCGCTCGGCAAGACCATCGTGCTGTGCGGCCCGCACGGCTCGGGCCAGACCGTGAAGGCCGCCAACCAGCTGATCGTCGCCGTGAACATCCAGGCGTGCGCCGAGGCCGTGGTCTTCCTGGAGAAGTCCGGCGTGGACCTGAAGGCGGCCCTGGACGTCCTGAACGGCGGCCTCGCCGGCTCGACCGTACTGACCCGCAAGAAGGACAACTTCCTCGGCCGGGAATTCAAGCCGGGCTTCCGTATCGACCTGCACCACAAGGACATGGGCATCGTCACGGACGCCGCCCGCACTGTCGGCGCGGCCCTGCCCGTCGGCGCCGTGGTCGCGCAGCTGGTCGCGAGCCTGCGCGCGCAGGGCGACGGCGGCCTGGACCACTCGGCGCTGCTGCGGGCCGTGGAGCGGCTGTCCGGCGCCCAGGTCTGATCCCCGTACGCCCGTAACCCTCTCTGTAACCCCGTGACCCCTCGGGGTCTCCCGGACCCCGGGCGGCGCCGCCGCTGACACCTGTCCTGTCGCGCCCAAAGGGCGGCGCCGCCCGGCTCAGCCCTATCCACCACTTCAACAAACTGTTGACGCTCGGTTCACCCCGACCCTAGGCTCCACGAAGCGGAAACACTTTTCCGCTGCCCTCTCGTATCGGAAGGTCACGATGTCGCAGCGCGTGCTCACCACCGAGTCCGGCGCCCCCGTCGCCGACAACCAGAACTCCGCCACCGCCGGCGCCGGCGGCCCGCTTCTGCTCCAGGACCAGCATCTGCTGGAGAAGCTGGCGCGCTTCAACCGCGAGCGCATCCCGGAGCGTGTGGTGCACGCCCGTGGCTCGGGCGCCTACGGCCACTTCGAAGTGACCGACGACGTCACGGAGTTCACGTACGCCGACTTCCTGAGCACCGTCGGCAGGCGCACCGAGGTGTTCGTGCGCTTCTCCACCGTGGCCGACTCGCTCGGCGGCGCGGACGCGGTGCGCGACCCGCGTGGCTTCGCGGTCAAGTTCTATACGGAGGAGGGCAATTACGACCTCGTCGGGAACAACACCCCGGTGTTCTTCATCAAGGACCCGATCAAGTTCCCCGACTTCATCCACTCGCAGAAGCGCGACCCGTTCACGGGCCGTCAGGAGCCGGACAACGTCTGGGACTTCTGGGCGCACTCCCCCGAGGCGACGCACCAGGTGACCTGGCTGATGGGCGACCGCGGCATCCCGGCCTCGTACCGGCACATGAACGGCTACGGCTCGCACACCTACCAGTGGACGAACAGCGCGGGCGAGGCCTTCTTCGTCAAGTACCACTTCAAGACCAACCAGGGCATCCGCTCCCTCAGCGCCGAGCAGGCCGCCGAGACCGTCGGCAGGGACGCGAACTCCCACCAGACGGATCTGCTCCAGGCCATCGAGCGGGGCGTGCGTCCGTCCTGGACCCTCTACGTCCAGCTCATGCCCGCGGCGGAGGCGGACGGCTACCGCTTCAACCCGTTCGACGTGACCAAGGTCTGGCCGCACCAGGACTACCCGCTGCGGCGGGTGGGCCGGCTGGTGCTGGACCGCAACCCGGACAACGTGTTCGCGGAGGTCGAGCAGGCCGCGTTCTCCCCGAACAACTTCGTGCCCGGCATCGGTCCCTCGCCCGACAAGATGCTCCAGGGCCGCCTGTTCGCCTACGCGGACGCCCACCGCTACCGCCTGGGCGTCAACCACACGCAGCTGGCCGTCAACGCGCCCAAGGCCACGACCGCGCGGAACTACGGCCGCGACGGCCTCATGGCGTCGAACTCCCAGGGCCGCGCGGCGAAGAACTACGAGCCGAACTCCTACGACGGCCCGGCCGAGACCGGCCGCCCGCTGTCGGCACCGCTGGCGGTCGACGGCCACACGGGCACCCACGCGGCGCCCCTCCACACCAAGGACGACGACTTCTTCCAGGCCGGCGAGCTGTACCGGCTGATGTCCGCCGAGGAGAAGTCCCGGCTGATCGCGAACATCGCCGGCGGCCTCTCCCAGGTCTCCCGCGACGACGTGATCGAGAAGAACCTCGCGCACTTCCACGCCGCCGACCCCGAGTACGGGCGGCGCGTGGAAGAGGCGGTCCGCGCTCTGCGCGAGGACTGAACTCCCTGACCGTGTCCGACCGCGCGGGGCGACCCGGATGAGGGGTGGTCGCCCCGGGCACGGACGCGGGCAGGGTGTGGACCGCGGCGGCTGCGAGCCAGTGCGGTGGTGAAGGACCGGGAGCGGGCTTCTCGACCCGAGGGAAGACCGCTCCGGGCCCCTTCGCACCGCCGCGGTCCCAGCACCTCTCCCCTCCCTCCCCTCACAGACCCCGTCCGGCGGCGCGAATGTCCTGTCGCGCCCAGCCTCGCGCCGTCGGACGGCCAGCCCGTCAGGGTGCGGAACAGGTGCGTCCGCAGGAGCCTGAAGACATGGCACCTTCCACCCAGCATCCGCATGTCGTGGTCCACTCCCCCGCCCTGGACGGATCCCGCCGGGTCACCCTGGGCGAGGAACCCCTGGGCGTCGCCACCCACGCCGACGACGTCGCCGAGATCCTGCGGCTGGCCGACCTGTACGTCACCGACGTCGCGGAGAGCGACCTCGTCGAGTGGCAGGGCGGCGGCCCGGACGACTGGCCGGGACTGTCGGAGCACCACGACGCGTGACCACGCCTACGGCAGCGGTCGTAGGCCCCGTACGGCATCCTCAAATAGACCTCTGAACCCGGCCCCGGGGGCTTCAACCGCCCCCGGGGCCGGGCACATTCTCGTCACACGGGGGCCCGTCGGCACGGGGGCGGCGGACCCCGTCACGGGGGTGGAGCCATGAGCGACGGTACGGCGGTCCGGCTGGAGCCGCACGAGATCGCACTGCTGGGGGAAGGCCCGCGGGCCGCCGTCACCGTCGCCGTGGTGGATCTGTATCTGCGGGGTCTGGTGGTGGCCGACCGGCCGGGGACGATACGGAGGGGCATCGCGGACCTCGTGCCCGCGGAGCGGCCGCCGTCGCCCTTGGCGCAGGCGGTGCACACATCCCTGCGCGAGCCCGCCGGGCCGCGGACGCTGGTGAAGGACCCGGACATCAGGATCGCGCTGGCCCTGATGCGCATCCCCCTCGCGGGGGCGGGCCTGCTGCGCTATCCGCTGCTCGGTCCGACGCGCTCCGCCCGACGCCATGTGCGGGAGCTGCGGCAGAGCCATCCGCTGCCGACGAGCAGGCGCGGCCTGACCGACGACGAGCGGCTGCTGGCCGTCGCCCTGCACGGCGAGCCGGCCCTGCATCTGCTGGTGCCGCGCTTCGCCCTGCGGGCGGGGCTGGTCCGCCGGGCCGAGGTGGGCGGCAGGAGCCTCCTCAAGAACTCACCGCGCGGCAGGGGCGGCGGAGGCGGGGGTTACCACTACTGCGGTGGGGGTGGCGGCGGGGGCGGATGCGGAGGCGGCGGAAGCTGACCGGAACGTACAAGGGGCGGCCCGTC
This sequence comes from Streptomyces sp. CRCS-T-1, assembly GCF_024442335.1. NCBI lineage: Bacteria > Bacillati > Actinomycetota > Actinomycetes > Kitasatosporales > Streptomycetaceae > Streptomyces > Streptomyces sp. CRCS-T-1. The sequence continues at coordinate 1,396,900 of NZ_CP101651.1, forward strand.
CGAATGGACGGGCCGCCCTCTGCTCGTACGCGCTCCTGCCGCGTCAGACCTTCAGCGTCTTGATCGACGTCGGCGCGTGCCCGGGCTCGGTCGCGATCTCCTCGAACTCCACGACATTGCCGATGTCGTTGGTCGTCGACATGGAGATGTTGGTGACCCGCTCCAGGATCGCCTCGACGACCACCGGGACCCGGTACTCCGCGGCGAGCTTCTTGGCCTGCTCGAAGGCGGCTCCCAGCTCGGCGGGGTCGGTGACGCGGATCGCCTTGCAGCCGAGGCCCTCGGCGACCCTGACGTGGTCGACGCCGTAGACGCCGAGCTCCGGGGCGTTGATGTTCTCAAACTCCAGGTTGACCTGGAAGTCGATGTCGAACGCCCGCTGCGCCTGGCGGATCAGGCCCAGGTAGGAGTTGTTCACGAGGACATGGACGTAGGGGATCTTGTGCTGCGCGCCGACGGCCAGTTCCTCCAGCATGAACTGGAAGTCGTAGTCGCCGGAGAGCGCCACGACGGACGCCTCCGGGTCGGCCTTGGCGACGCCGAGCGCGGCCGGGACGGTCCAGCCGAGCGGGCCGGCCTGACCGCAGTTGATCCAGTGGCGCGGCCGGTAGACGTGGAGCATCTGGGCGCCGGCGATCTGCGAGAGGCCGATGGTGGAGACATAGCGGGTCTCCGGGCCGAAGGCCTTGTTCATCTCCTCGTAGACGCGCTGCGGCTTGATCGGGATGTCGTCGAAGTGCGTACGGCGCTGGAGCGTCGCCTTCCGCTCCTGGGCGGAGGCGGCCCACGCGGTGCGGTCGGGCAGCTTGCCTTCTGCCTTCAACTCCTTCGCCACCTCGACGAACAGTGCCAGCGCGGCCTTGGCGTCGGAGGCGATGCCGTAGTCCGGGGCGAAGATCTTGCCGATCTGGGTGGGCTCGATGTCGACGTGGACGAACTTCCGCCCGGCCGTGTAGACGTCGAGCTTGCCGGTGTGGCGGTTGGCCCAGCGGTTGCCGATACCGAGGACGAAGTCGGACTCCAGGAAGGTCGCGTTGCCGTAGCGGTGCGAGGTCTGGAGGCCGACCATGCCGGCGTTCAGCTCGTGGTCGTCGGGGAGGAGGCCCCAGCCCATCAGGGTGGGGACCACCGGGGTGCCGGTCAACTCGGCGAATTCGACGAGCAGTTCCGCCGCGTCGGCGTTGATGATCCCGCCGCCGGCGACGATCAGCGGCCGCTCCGACTCGTTGAGGAGCGTGATCGCCTTCTCGATCTGGGGGCGGGTCGCGGCCGGCTTGTAGACCGGGAGCGGCTCGTACGTCTCCGGGTCGAACTCGATCTCCGTGAGCTGGACGTCGATCGGCAGGTCGATGAGGACCGGCCCGGGCCGGGCGGAGCGCATCAGGTGGAAGGCCTGCTGGAAGACGCCGGGGACCTGCGCGGCCTCCAGGACGGTCACGGCCATCTTTGTGACCGGCTTGGCGATCGAGGCGATGTCGACGGCCTGGAAGTCCTCCTTGTGGATCACGGCGGTCGGGGCCTGGCCGGTGACGCACAGGATCGGGATGGAGTCGCCGGTCGCGGAGTAGAGGCCCGTGATCATGTCGGTGCCGGCCGGGCCCGAGGTGCCGATGCAGACGCCGATGTTGCCCGGGTGGGTGCGGGTGTAGCCCTCGGCCATGTGCGAGGCGCCCTCGACGTGCCGGGCGAGGGTGTGGGCGATGCCGCCGGAGGCCTTGAGGGCCGCGTAGAAGGGGTTGATCGCCGCGCCCGGGACACCGAACGCGTCGGTCACGCCCTCGCGCTTGAGGATCTCAACTGCCGCGCGGGCAGCGGTCATTCGAGCCATCGAGTACTCCTGCTTCGGCTGTCGGATTCGCACTCCCGTCGCGCCCCGCGGTGAGCTCTTCCGTATTGTGGAAAATATTTTCTACGATCTGGAATTAATGTAAGTGGGGCTGCCGAAGGCCGTCAAGGAGCACGATGGATCCGCTGTCCCGACGCGACGCGGTTCTGGAGAGACATGGCCGAGACCGTCCCGGTGCGCTGCCCGGCCTGCCGGCGCGAGCACCGCTACACGGCTCCGGCGTACCCCTGTGTGTGCGGGGCGCCGGTCGCCCCGCGCCTGGACCACCGCCGTCCGGCGACGCCCGTCTCCCATCGCGTGTGGCAGGAGGACTGGGTGACGGTGCGCTGCGCGTCCTGCGGCCGGAGCGGGGAGTGGCCGCGTCCGGAACTGGGGTGCGGATGCGGGACGGTGCTGCGGGTGCCGGTGGCGGAGGGGCGGGGAGTAACCGGCCGGGATGGCGATGCCTCCCGGCAGTCCACGCCGGACGCACCGGACGCGGCGGCCGCCACCGCCATCACAGGCGCCGCTGCTGCTGCCGCCGCTGATGCCGCTGCCGTCAGGCCTCCCTTCCGGTCCGTCACCATCCGCACCGCGCGCGACGCCGTCACGGCCGCCGCGCTGTATCTGCGCTGGCTCGGCTACCGGGGCGTACGCCGGGCCGACCAGCGTCCCCCGTCCGGCATCGGCCTCGCCGCCCGCGGCGTCCTCGCGCAGGTCGACCCGGCGGTGCGCCCCGCGACACTGCGGGACGTGGAGTGCCTGTGGCTGGCGGCCATGACGGAGTCGGCGGACTGCCTCTACTTCTCCCTCGCCGGGTACGCGGACGACGCCCGGGCCCGCGCCGACGCCCTGGGCATCCCCCTGTTCGTCCTCGACCTCACCGGCACACCGCGCCCGGTGAACGCCCCGGCCGAGGCGCTGGCCACCACCGGCACCGGAAAATCGGCCCCCTGACCACACCACCGCGCCGCATACTCACAGCATGCGCACCCGCATCCGCCCCGCGGCATCCGCCGAACTCCCCGCCCTCCAGGACATCGAACGCGCCGCCGGAGCCCCCTTCCGCGACCTCGGCATGCCGGAGATCGCCGACGACGAACCGCCCGGGCTCGACGTACTGGAGCGCTACCGCCGGTCCGGCCGCTGCTGGGTCGCGGTGGACGAGCGGGACCACCCGGTCGCATACCTCCTCGCCGAACCCGTGGACGGCGCGCTGCACATCGAGCAGGTCTCGGTCCACCCGCGTGCCGCACGCCGCGGCGTGGGCCGAGACCTCCTGGCCCACGCCGCCGACCGGGCCCGCGAGGAGGGCCTGACCGCCCTGACGCTGACCACCTTCACGGAGGTCCCATGGAACGCCCCTTATTACGCCCGCCTCGGCTTCCACCCCCTGACCGAGCCCGACCTCACCCCCGGCCTCCGCGCGATCCGCACGACAGAGGCCGAACACGGCCTGAACCGCTGGCCACGGGTATGCATGCGCGCACCGCTGTGACCTACCCCTGCCCGTCCGAGAACCTCTCCCGCAGCTCCACCTTGCGTACCTTCCCGGACACCGTCATCGGGAAGGAGTCGAGGATCTGAAGCCTGCTCGGGATCTTGTAGTGGGCCAACTGCCCCTCGCAGAAGGACCGTACGTCGTGCAGGGTCGGCGGGGCGGCCGGGTCGTGGGGGATGACGCAGGCCAGGACCTCCTCGCCGTAGTGGTCGTGCGGGATGCCCACGACCTGGACGTCCTGGATGCTCGGGTGGCCGTAGAGGAACTCCTCGATCTCGCGGGGGTAGATGTTCTCCCCGCCCCGGATGATCATGTCCTTGATGCGGCCGACGATCTCGACATAGCCGTCCTCGCGCATCACGGCGAGGTCGCCGGTGTGCATCCAGCGGCCCGCGTCGATGGCCTCGGCGGTCTTCTCCGGCTCGTTCCAGTAGCCGAGCATCACGCTGTAGCCGCGGGTGCACAACTCGCCCGCCGTGCCCCGGGGTTGTGTCACGCCCGTCGCGGGATCGACGACCTTGACCTCGATGTGCGGCAGGACCCGGCCCACGGTGCCCGTGCGGTGCTCCAGGTCGTCGTCCCGCCGGGTCTGGAGGGACACCGGGGAGGTCTCGGTCATGCCGTAGCAGATGGAGACCTCCGCCAAGTGCATCTCGGCGACCACCCGCTTCATCACCTCGACCGGGCAGGGCGAGCCCGCCATGATGCCGGTGCGCAGGGAGGAGAGGTCGTACGCCGCGAAGCCGGGGAGGTTCAGCTCCGCGATGAACATGGTCGGGACGCCGTAGAGCGAGGTGCAGCGCTCCTGCTGGACCGCGTCCAGGGTGGCCTTCGGGTCGAAGGACGGGGCGGGGATGACGATGCAGGCGCCGTGCGAGGTGGCGGCCAGATTGCCCATCACCATGCCGAAGCAGTGGTAGAAGGGGACGGGCACGCACACCCGGTCCTGCTCGCTGTAGGCGATCGACTCGCCCACGAAGTACCCGTTGTTGAGGATGTTGTGGTGTGAGAGGGTCGCGCCCTTGGGGAAGCCCGTCGTGCCCGACGTGTACTGGATGTTGATCGGGTCGTCGCAGGACAGCTCCGGGAACCGGGACCGGGCGTCCGGGGTGGCCCGTCCCAGCAGCGCCTCCCAGCTCGGGTCGCCGACGTACACGACCTCGCGCAACTCGGCGCACCTGTCCCGTACTTGCCCGACCATCGCCCGGTAGTCGCTCGCCTTGTGGCTGACGGAGGCGAACAGCAGGGACACACCGGCCTGCTTGAGGACGTACTCGACCTCGTGCGTGCGGTAGGCCGGGTTGATGTTCACCATGATCGCGCCGATGCGGGCGGTGGCGTACTGGACGAGCACCCACTCGGGGCAGTTCACCGCCCAGATGCCCACCCGGTCGCCCTTGGCGACACCGGAGGCGTGCAGCGCGGACGCCAACTCGTCGACGGCTGAGCCGAATTGCGCGTACGTCCAGCGCCTCCCGGACGGGACGTCGACCAGTGCCTCGCGCTCCGGCCAGGCGGCCACCGCCCGGTCCAGGTTGGCCCCGATCGTGTCGCCGAGCAGGGCCGTCCCGCCGGTTCCATGGCTGTACGACGTCACCGGAAGTCCTCCTCGCGGTACTCGGCGTCCGACCCGGCCGCCGTGGCCTCGCGCAGCTCGATGCGGCGGATCTTGCCGGAGACGGTCTTGGGCAGCGCGCCGAACTCCAGACGGCGGATGCGCTTGTAGGGGGCCAGGGCCTCCCGGGAGTGCTCGAACAGCACCTTCGCGGTGTCCGGACCGGGCTCCCAGCCCTCGGCCAGGACGACGTACGCCTTCGGCACGGCGAGGCGCAGCTCGTCCGGCGCGGGGACGACCGCCGCCTCCGCCACGGCCTCGTGCTCCAGCAGCGCGCTCTCCAGCTCGAAGGGCGAGATCTTGTAGTCACTCGCCTTGAAGACGTCGTCCGCGCGGCCGACGTAGGTGATGTAGCCGTCCTCGTCGCGGGCGCCGATGTCGCCGGTGCGGTAGTAGCCGCCGGCCATCGACTCCGCCGTCCGGTCCGCGTCGCCGTGGTAGCCGGTCATCAGGCCGACCGGGCTCTCCGACAGGTCGAGGGCGATCTCCCCCTCGCTCGCGCCCGGGGCGCCCGAGACGGGGTCCAGCAGTTCGACGCGGTAGCCGGGGCTGGGCCGGCCCATCGAGCCGGTCTTGAGGGGCTGTCCGGGGCTGTTGGCGACCTGTACGGCCGTCTCGGTCTGGCCGAAGCCGTCCCGGATGGTGACGCCCCAGGACCGGCGGACCTGCTCGATGACCTCCGGGTTGAGCGGTTCACCGGCGGCGACGACCTCGCGCGGGCGGGTGCGCAGCTGAGTCAGGTCGGCCTGGATGAGCATGCGCCACACGGTCGGCGGGGCGCAGAAGGTCGTGACGCCGGCCCGGTCCATCTCCGCCATGAGACGGGCCGCGTCGAAGCGCGTGTAGTTGTACAGGAAGACGGTCGCCTCGGCGTTCCAGGGGGCGAAGAGGTTGGACCAGGCGTGCTTGGCCCAGCCCGGGGAGGAGATGTTCAGATGCACGTCGCCTGGCTTGAGGCCGATCCAGTACATCGTCGACAGGTGCCCGATCGGGTACGAGGTGTGGGTGTGCTCGACGAGTTTGGGCCGGGCGGTGGTGCCCGAGGTGAAGTAGAGCATCAGCGGGTCGTCGGCCCGGGTCGGGGCGTCGGGGGCGAAGTCGGCGGGGGCTCCGTACGCGTCCTCCAGCGGCAGCCAGCCCTCGGGGGCCGTACCTGCCGCGATGCGTGTGTAGTCGCCGGAGACCTCGGCGAACTTGCCGGTGTCCTCCGGGCGCGCGATGACATGCCGGACCCGGCCGCGGTCGACACGGTCGCGCAGGTCGGCCGGGCCGAGCAGCGGCGTGGCCGGGATGACCACCGCGCGCAGCTTCATCGCCGCGAGCGCGGTGATCCACAGTTCGGCCTGGTTGCCGAGCATGACGAGGATCCGGTCCTCGGCGCGCACGCCCCGGGCGCGCAGCCAGTTGGCGAACTGGGCCGAGCGCACGGACATCTCCCCGAAGGACAGCCGGGTCTCGCGGCCGTCCTCCTCGACGATGTGCAGGGCGGTGCGGGCGTTGCCCTCCGCGATCTCGTCGAACCAGTCGAGCGCCCAGTTGAAGTACTCGGGACGGGGCCAGCGGAAGCCGTCGTAGGCCGTGGCGTAGTCCTCGCGGTGTTCCAGCAGGAAGTCCCGCGCCTCGCGGAACATCTCCGTCGCCGATGTCATCTGTCCTCCTGAGTACCGGACCATTGCCGGGCGGCTCCCAACCATCGTGTAATCCGTGATGCAGGACTCACTACCCCCGAACGGGGGGTGCGCCCGCACAGGAGCCGTAGTGAAGGGGCGAACAGGTGACAGCAGACGCGTCCGACGCCGTCGAGATACGCAACGCGCTGCTGCGTCTGCGGCGCGCCACCGGTCTCCCCGTCGCCTTCGGCGGCCTGCTGGAGGCCGGGCGGCGGATGCGCATCAGCGAGCTGAGCGGCACGGCGACGGACGCCTTGCGTTCCCTCGCGGTGACGTCCGGGAACGGGCTGGGCGGCAAGACGGTGGTGCTGGCCCGGCCGTGCGTGGTGACGGACTACTCGGTGTCGCGGCAGATCAGCCACGAGTACGACGCCCCGGTGGCCGTGGAGGGGCTGCGCTCGGTGCTGGCCGTGCCGGTGGTCGTACGGCACGGGGTGCGCGGGGTGCTGTACGGGGCGCTGCGGACGGCCCTGCCCCTGGGCGGGCGCATGCTGGAAGCAGCGGTCGAGGCGGCGCGGGACGTGGAGCGGGCCCTGGTCATGCGGGACGAGGCACGGACCCTCGCCGCCGGGGGCGGGGCGGGCGCGGGCTGGGAGCAGGTGCGGGAGGCGCACGCGGCGCTGCGGGCGCTGGCCCCGAAGATCGCGGACCCGGAGCTGCGGGACGAGCTGCTGGAGGCGTGTGCGCTGCTGACGGCCGGATCCGCCTCGCCCGCCAGGGTCCGGCCGGCGCCTCGGGAGGTGGATGTGCTGGCGTGTGTCGCAGCGGGGGCCACGAACGCGGTCGCCGCCGAGCGGCTGGGCGTGACGCCCGAGACCGTCAAGGGGTATCTGCGGTCGGCCATGCGGAAGCTGCGGGCGCGGACCCGGGGCGAGGCTGTGGTCGCCGCGCGTCGGGCGGGATGGTTGCCGTAGGTTTGTGATGTTTTCGGATATGCAGGTTCGTTCGATATACCGAAGGCTTCCCGACGGGGCGCCTACGGCGTCTGCCGCCGCATTCGGGGGCCCAATGAATTCGCCCGGCGGCGTAGGCTGTTATTTCCCTCACCACGCCGTCCGTCCGAAATTCAAAGGGCTGTTGCCTAATATTGGCCAGGACACGACACAGGGAGGGGAGCCGTGACCGTGCGACGGGACTTCCAGGAGCCTCCCAGGTGCCGCCCCGACCTGGTCATCGGCAGGGAGGATCTGTTCACGTCGGCGCGTGAACAGCTGGGCCGAGGCGGAAGTGTGCTGCTCCACGGCCCCGCGGGAATAGGAAAGTCGACGATCCTGCGGGCGCTGGCCGCGGATTACGGCGGCTCGGCGCGGACCGTGTTGCGCTGCTCGGCCACCGAGTCCGAATCCCACCTGCCGTTCCTGGCGCTGGCCGACCTGTTCGGCCTGGTCCTGGACGAGGTCTCGGAACAGCTGCCCTCCGCCCAGCGCACCGCCCTGGAGTCGGCGCTCACCGGCCGCGGCGAGTCCACCCTCCAGCGTGACGGGCTCGCGCTGCGCCTCGCCGTGCTGTCGGCGCTGCGCGCCCTCGCCGCCGAGAGGCCGGTTCTCGTCGTCGCCGACGACCTGCAGTGGCTGGATGCCGCCAGTGCCGAACTGCTCGGCTTCGCCGCCCGCCGGCTGGGCGACACGCCCGTGCAGATGCTGTGCGCGGTGCGGACCGAGGGCCAGGAGTACGACCGTCATCTACGCGCGTCCCCACCCGACACGCTCGCCGTCCGGCTGGGCCCGCTGACCCGTACGCAGGTCTCGGCGCTGCTCGACCACCGCGGCTACACCCCCTTGTCCCGCTCCACGATCCGCGACATCCACCGCACCAGCGGCGGCAACCCGCTCTTCGCGCTGGAACTGGGCCGCGCCCTGGCCGAGAGCCCCACCCGGCCCCGGCCCGGCGAGCCGCTGCCCGTGCCCACCTCACTGCGGGCCCTGGTGCTGAGCCGGCTGGAGATGCTGTCGGACGAGGCGCGCCGCACCCTCCTGGTGGCCAGCGCCGGTGCCCGCCCCACGCTGGCCCTGCTGCACGCGGCCGGCCGGGAGCAGGCCGAGGCCGAGACGGCCCAGGCGGCGGCGCTCGGGCTGCTGGCGACCGACACGGAGGGACCCGCCGTACGGTTCGCGCATCCGCTGATCTCGGCCGCGCTGTACGCGGAGGCCCCGGCGCAGGAGCGGCGGGCGGTGCACGCCGCGCTGTCCACGGCGGCCTCCGACCCGATCGAGCGGGCCCGGCACCTGGCCCTGGCGACGACCGGCACCGACCCGGAGGTGGCGGCCCGGCTCGCCGAGGCCGGAGCGCTGGCCCTGGACCGCGGGGCACCGTCCGTGGCGGCCTCGCTCGGGCTGCTCGCGGCCCGGCACACCCCGGCGGACAGCACCCCGGGTCCGGACGAGCGGCGGCTGCAGGCCGCGGAGGACGCGATCACCGCCGGCGAGGCCGATCTCGCCCGGGACATCGCCCGTGACGTACTGACGCGTGCCACCGTGCCGGCCGAGCGGGTGCGGGCCTGGATGGTGGTCATCGAGGCGGCCGGGCAGGCGCTCGGCGAGGTCGACGCGGTCTTCCCGCAGGTCCTGGCCGACGCGGGCGACGACCCGGGGCTGCTCGCCCTGGTCCACTACCAGCTGGCCTGGCGCGGTCTGGTCGTGGAGGGCGACTTCGCCGAGGCCCGGCAGGAGGCGGAGCACGCGGCGGAGCTGGCCGCCCGGGGCGGGGACCGGCGCACCGAGCTGATGGCGCTGTCCTTCCAGGCCTCCACCGAGACCCTGATGGGCCACCCGGGGGCGCCCGCGACCGTGAAGCGGGCGCTGCGCGAACCCCAGGACCCGTATGTGGCCTGCCACCACAACGGCGCCGGCTCGGCCCGGTTCCGCTGGCTGATCATGAGCGACCGGCTGCCGGAGGCGCGGGCGGTGATCACCGCGCTGCTGCGCGAGGTGCGGCGGCGCGGCATGGTCGAGAGCGAGGTGCACTTCCTGCGCTTCCTCGCCGACACGGAACTGCGCACCGGGCACTGCGGCCGGGCGCTCGACCTGGCCCGGGAGAGCCTGCGGCTGGCCCGTGACGCCGGGATCGGCGAGGGCGCCTCGGCGATGCTCGCCTCCCTCGCGGAGGCCTCCGCCGGGGATGTGGAGCGGGCGCTGGCGCTCGCGCGTGAGGCGGCCGACCACGCGGAGGTCGACGGCGACCAGATGTATCTGTCCCGGGCTCTGGCGGCCCTGGGTTACGCCCAGTTGGTGGCCGGGGACCCGGCGGCCGCGGTGCGTTCGCTGCGCCGGGTGCGGGAGCTGGAGCTGGGCCTCGGCATCAACGACCCGGCGCGCGGCCGCTGGCACGGCGACCTCGCCGAGGCGCTGGTCCGTATCGGCGAACCGGGCGAGGCCCAGGACGTCATCGACACGACCCGGGCGCACGCGCTGCGGCTGGGCCGGGAGAGCGTGCTGGCCGTGCTGGACCGGGCCGAGGCACTGGTGCGGGCGGCACGCGGCGAACACGAGGCCGCCCTCGTGCGGTTGGCGTCGGTGCGGGACCGGCTCGGCAGGCTGGGCTACGGGCTGGAGGAGGCGCGGGCCGCCTTCGCGCTGGCCCGGCTGCGTGCCCAGGCCGCCGCCCTGCCCCGCACCGGGAACACTCCCCTGCCGGGGCCCGCGTCGTACGACGAGGCGGCCCGGCTGTTCCGGCGCTGCCGGGCGCTGCCCTGGCTGCGGCAGGTCGACGCGGCCGCCGCGGGCGGTTCGACGGCGGTGGAGCCTGCCTCGGTGGCGCCGCCCGTCGCGCTGGACGCGCTGGAGGGCCTGGCCTCGATGGAGCGTCAGGTCGCCTCGCTGGTGATGGAGGGGGCGACCAACCGGGAGATCGCGGCCCGTCTGTTCATCAGTGTCAAGACCGTCGAGGCGACGCTGACCCGGGTCTACCGGAAGCTGGGGATCCGTTCGCGGGTGGACATCGTCCGTCTCGCCGCCGGCCGTCGCACGACCTGACCCCCACCTGGGTTCACGGGGCGCGACCGAGGGTTTTCCCTGCCCAACTCCCTTAGGGGGTTCCCTCATTGGGAGCCCCCTGTGCCGGGCTCTAGCTTGGGGGCGTGCCGCTCGCCGGGCACACGGAGATCCGAACAACGGCGTCAGGGTCCCCGTGCTTCACCACCACCCGCGCGACCCCCCACCGGCAACTCCCCCAAGGAGACCCATGTTCGGGTTCAACCGTGCCAAGAAGGCCGCCGCCGTCGCCGCGGCGACCGCTGCCGCCGCCGCGACCGCGCTGCTCACCGCTCCCTCCGCCGTCGCCGCTCCCCAGCCGATCGTCGGCGGCAGCACGACCACGACCACCGCGTACCCGTTCGTCATGCAGATCACGGACGCCTCGCAGAACCAGTTCTGCGGCGGCACGCTGGTCTCGCCCACCAAGGTCGTCACCGCCGCGCACTGCATGGTCGGTGAGACCACCAGCAGCGTGCGGGTGGTCGGTGGCCGCACCTACCTCAACGGCACCAACGGCACCGTCAGCAGAGTCAGCAAGATATGGATCCACCCGAGCTACACCGACGCCACCAACGGCGACGACGTGGCCGTGCTGACGCTGTCGACGTCGATGCCGTACACGACGGCGAAGTACGTCACGTCGTCCCAGACCTCGGTGTACGCGGCCGGCGCCACCGCGCGCATCCTCGGCTGGGGCACCACGTCCGCGGGCGGCAGCTCCTCCAACCAGCTGCGCACCGCGACGGTTCCGACCGTGTCCGACTCCAGTTGCGGCAGCTCCTACGGCTCCGACTTCGTGCAGAGCGACATGGTGTGCGCCGGATACACCTCCGGCGGCGTGGACACCTGCCAGGGCGACAGCGGCGGTCCCCTGCTCATCGGGGGCGTCCTGGCAGGCATCACTTCCTGGGGCGAGGGCTGCGCCCAGGCCGGTTACCCGGGTGTGTACACCCGGCTGACCACCTTCTCCAACCTGGTCACGACGCAGGTCAACTCGTAACCAGAAATAGCTCCTGAGTACCCCTCAGGTGAAAGACCAGGGGCGTTGCGGGCCTCCACGAGCGGCCCGCAACGCCCCTCTCCATGCGCGCTACTTCCGTACGGTGCCGAAGCAGATGTCGTACGACGTCCCCGGGTGCATCACGCGCAGCATCCGCTCGCCCTCGGCGGTGACCTCCTCCCGCCTGGTGCTGGTGAGCCGGTCGAAGGGCTCGATCACGAGGGCGTCGTCCTCAAGTCGCCACAGGCCGGCGAGGAAGCCGTCGACGAGGAGCGTGGAGTAGGCGATGTTGCCCTGCCAGGAGCGGCCCCGGTGCTCCGGCGGGACGACGCGGGTGCGGTCGGCGTGGGAGAGCAGCAGGTTGTCGAACTCGGGCAGGAAGCGCGGCGGGGCCGGGGTGTCCGGGTCGGGGCGGGGGGCGTCCGGGAGGTCGAACAGCTCGACGCCGCCCTCGTCCTGGAAGGTGACGAGTCGCGGCCGGAGCCGTTCGAAGGCGTCCCGCAGGCGGGTCAGTCCGGCCCAGGTCTGCATGTCCTTCACCGAGGCCGGGCCGAAGGCGGCGAGGTAGCGCAGGACGACCGCGTCGGGAGCGGGGGCGGGTTCCGACGGGCGGCCGAGCCAGTGCTCGGCGGTGGTGAGGCTGACCTGCCCGCTACGGCCCCACAGCCCGCGGGGGGTCACCTGCACCAGCGGCAGTCGGCACCGGGCGGCGACCGCGAGGGCCTGCGGGTCGGCGTCGGGCCACTCCTGGAGCAGGGCCTCGCGCAACTGCTTCATCGTGCGGGGCTCGGCCTCGACGAGGTCCCGGGCGAGAGCCGCGAGCCGGTCCAGGTCGACACCGGCGAGCCCCTTGCGGAACTGGACCAGCTCCCGGTCCCGGGCGGGCTGCACCAGCGGCCTCAGGGTGAGGCAGTCGGCCGCGGTGTGGGTGTGGATGGTGGAGCGCATCGTGACGATACGGACGACCTCGCGGCCGGCCATCGGCGCCGACAGCGCCTCGGGGTCGAAACCGTCCAGGCGGGCGGCGAGCGCGTAGTACGGGGGCTTGACGTTCTGCGCCTGGAGACCGACCAGATGCTCGACGGCCGCGAGGGCGGACATCCGGGCGGGGCGCAGCAGCAGTTGCCGGTCGAGGGTGGCGCGGTTGAGGGCACGGGTACCGAGGACGCTCCGCTGGGTGTTCGCCATGAGGGCACGGTAGCGGGGGTTGCGGACAGCTTCTGTCCGCGATGGCCGTAAGTCCCGGACCCGGCGGTAATCCGGGCGCGGCAGGGTAAAGGGAATCGATCAGCCCCCGTCGAGAAGGAGCCGAGGATGACCGACGACGCCTACCTGTTCCTGCTTGACGACCCGTCGGCGCCGCTCGGTGTGGCGCCCGCCGCCGTCGGCGATCTCGCGTGCATGGAGACCCCCGCGGTACGCGCGTGGCTGGACGCGCAGGGCAGCACGCCGGCCTCCCCGCAGCTGCGCCTGCTGCCGCCGGAGGAGACGGCGGCCATCCCCGAGGCAGCGGAACGGCTGCCCGTCCCGCTGGGCGAGGAGGAACTGAGCCGGGTCCGCCATCTGAACGCACCCCGGTCACTCGCCCGGGTGGAGGAGGAACTCCTCGCCTTCCGCGACTGCGCGGGCGGCCGCGACGGCCTGATCGCCCGCGCGCTCACCGCCGGAGTGGCACCGCACCGCATCGTCGAACTGACCGGCGTGGATCCGGCGACGGTGACAGCGGCGACGAACGGCTGACGATAGGGCGACGGGTTCGGCTGCCGCCCGGCCTCCGACCGATACCGGCCTTCGGGCGAATTCAGGGCCGGTTCCGCGGTTCGGCGGGCGGTGGGTGGTAGGGGCATGAGATGGCCGCGTCTGTCGAACCGCCCGCCTCGCCGCTCGGACGTCCGGGGGGTGGGGAGCCGCGTGTGCCGGGGTGGCTGCGGGTCGCGGGGGCGTATGCGTGGCGGATCATCGCCGTCGGGATCGTCGTCCGCTTCGCCTTCTCCGTGCTGGGGCAGTTTCATCGGATCGCCGTCGCCGTCTTCCTCGGTCTGGTCATCGCCGCCGTGCTCCGTCCCGCGGCCGGTCTGCTGGCCCGGTTGATGCCCAGGCCGCTCGCGGTGGCCGTCGCGATCGTCGGCGGCATCGTGCTGGTGCTCGGGGCGCTGACCCTGGTCGGTGAGACCGTGGCGGACCAGCGCAGCGGACTGGAGCGGGAGTTCGTGGCGGGGATCGACCGGATCGAGCGTCAGCTGGAGGAGCCGCCGTTCCGACTGCCCGCGGACGCCTTCGCCGATCTCCAGTCCAGGATCGGCAAGCTGCTGTCGAGCCATCGCTCCACTCTCATCAGTACGGCACTCAGCGGCGCGAGCCGGCTGCTTGAGGTGCTGACCGTGCTGGCGCTGGCCCTGTTCTGCGCGGTCTTCTTCACGCACTCCGGCGAGCGGCAGTGGCGGTGGATGTGCGACCAGCTCCCCGAGGGGGCGCGGGAGCGGGTCATGGTCGCGGGCGGGGCCGCCTGGCGGACCTTCACCGGCTATACGCACGGCATCCTGCTGGTGGCGGCGACCAACGCTGTCCTCGTGGGCATCGCCCTGTTCGCTCTCGGGGTGCCGCTCGCCATGCCGCTGGCGCTGCTGGAGTTCGTGGCCGCCTTCATCCCGCTGATCGGCTCGCCGATCGCCCTGGCCGTCGCGGCCGTCGTCGCGCTGGCGTCGAAGGGCCCGCTCATCGCCCTGGTGGTGGTGGCCCTGATCGTGATCATCGGACAGATCGAGGGCCATCTCCTGCACCCCATCGTGATGAGCTGGGCCGTCCGGCTGCACCCCGTGGTGGTGGCCCTGGCGGTCGTCGGCGGAGCGGTCGCGGCGGGGGTGATCGGTGCCGTGGTGGCCGTACCGCTGGTCGCCGTGGTGTGGTCCGTGTACCAGGCGCTGCGAGCGTCCGGGGACGAGATCACCACCCCTGCCTGAACGCCGCGCGGATCATGGAGACCGAGGCCACAGTCAGGGGGAGGGCAAGGTCACAGCCGCGCCCACTCCTGCTCTTTCGTTAACGTGCCCTAACATCCGAGCATGACGGTCCTGCCTGACGACGGGCTTGAGCTGGCCGGCGAGTTCCCTGATGTGCCCCATGAGCAGTGGCAGCGCCTTGTGGCGGGTGTGCTGCGAAAGTCGGGCAAGGACGTCGAGGGAGCCGAGGCCGAGGAAGCCCTGTCCACCGCCCTGGAGGACGGGTTGCGCACCCGGCCCCTCTACACCGCGCGCGACGACGCCCCTGAGCCCGGTTTCCCCGGGTTCGCGCCCTTTGTGCGAGGCGGCCGCGCCGAGGGGAACACGGTCGGCGGCTGGGACGTACGGCAGCGGCACACGGTGGCCGACGGCGCCACGGTGCTCGCGGACCTGGAGAACGGGGTCACCTCTCTCTGGCTGTCCGTGGGCGAAGGCGGCATCCCGGTGCCCGACCTCGGCACGGTCCTCGACGGCGTCTATCTCGACCTGGCCCCCGTCGTCCTCGACGCGGGACACGAGACCGAGCCGGCCGCACGGGAGCTGCTGCGGCTGCATGAGGAGCGGGGCGTCGCCCGGGACGTGGCGCGCGGCAACCTGGGCGCGGACCCGCTCGGCCACGAGGCCCGTACCGGACAGGGCTACGACATCGCGCCGGTGGCGGATCTCGCGCGGCGGTGCGCCGAGGAGTACCCGGGGCTGCGGGCGCTGACCGTGGACGCGCTGCCGTACCACGAGGCCGGCGGTTCGGCCGCCCAGGAGCTGGGCTGCTCGCTGGCCACGGCGGTGGCGTATCTGCGGGAGCTGACCGAGGCCGGGCTGAGCGTCGAACAGGCCTGCGCGCAGCTCGAGTTCCGATACGCGGCGACCGCCGACCAGTTCCTGACGATCGCCAAGCTGCGGGCCGCGCGCCGGCTCTGGGCGAGGGTCGCCGAGGCCTGCGGGGCCCCGCGCGCGGGGGCGCAGCTCCAGCACGTCGTGACCTCACCGGTGATGATGACGCGCCGCGACCCGTGGGTGAACATGCTGCGCACGACCATCGCGACGCTGGCCGCGGGCGCGGGCGGGGCCGACTCGGTCACCGTGCTGCCCTTCGACCACGCGCTCGGCCTGCCGGACGCGTTCGCCCGCCGTATCGCCCGCAACACCTCCACGATCCTCATCGAGGAGTCGCACCTGTCCCGGGTGATCGACCCGGCGGGCGGCTCCTGGTACGTGGAGCGGCTCACCGACGAACTCGCCCACGCGGGCTGGGAGTTCTTCCGGCGGATCGAACGACTCGGCGGCCAGGCGGCCGCCCTGCGCTCAGGCGACCTCGGCCGGGACCTCGCCGACACCTGGGCGGCCCGCAGCGGGAAGCTCGCCAAGCGGCGCGAACCCATCACCGGCGTCAGCGAGTTCCCCCACCTCGCCGAGAAGCCGGTCGTGCGCGCGCCGGCTCCCGAGCCGCGCTCCGGCGGGCTGCCGAGGGTGCGCCGCGACGAGGCCTACGAGGCGCTGCGCGCCCGCTCCGACGCCCACCTCGCGGCGACCGGCTCCCGGCCCCGGATCTTCCTGGCCGCGCTCGGCCCGGCCGCGGCCCACACCGCACGTCTGACCTTCGCCTCGAACCTCTTCCAGGCGGGCGGCATCGAGCCCGTCACGGAGGGCACCTTCGAGGAGAGCGGCGCGAGCGAGGCCGTGCTGTGCTCCAGTGACGCCCTGTACGAGGAGCAGGCCGAGACGGTGGCCGGGCAGCTCAGGGCCGCCGGTGCCGCGCAGGTGTTCCTCGCCGGGCGGCCGGGGAACCACCCCGGTGTCGACAGTTACGTCTTCGCGGGCTGTGACGCCGTCGCCGTGCTGTCCGCCACCCTCGACCGCATGGGAGTGTCCTGATGGGAATCCCCGACTTCTCCGGGATCGAGCTGGGCTCCCCGGCCGCCGACGGCGGGCCCGACGAGTGGCGTACGGCGGTCAAGAACGCGTCCGGCGGTGACGACCTGCTCTGGGAGACCCCGGAGGGCATCGCGGTCAAGCCGCTGTACACCGGCCGTGACCTGGAGGGCCTGGACTTCCTGGACACGCGCCCGGGCCAGGCGCCGTATCTGCGCGGCCCCTACCCGACGATGTACGTCAACCAGCCCTGGACGATCCGTCAGTACGCCGGTTTCTCCACGGCCCAGGAGTCGAACGCCTTCTACCGGCGCAACCTCGCGGCCGGGCAGAAGGGCCTGTCGATCGCCTTCGACCTGCCCACGCACCGGGGTTACGACAGCGACCACCCGCGGGTGACCGGCGACGTCGGCATGGCGGGTGTGGCGATCGACTCGATCTACGACATGCGGCAGTTGTTCGACGGCATCCCGCTGGACAAGATGACCGTGTCGATGACGATGAACGGCGCCGTGCTGCCGGTGCTCGCGCTGTACATCGTGGCGGCGGAGGAACAGGGCGTACCGCCCGAGAAGCTGGCCGGGACCATCCAGAACGACATCCTCAAGGAGTTCATGGTCCGCAACACCTACATCTATCCGCCGTCGCCGTCGATGCGGATCATCTCCGACATCTTCGCGTACACCTCGCAGCGGATGCCGCGCTACAACTCCATCTCCATCTCCGGCTACCACATCCAGGAGGCCGGTGCGACGGCCGATCTGGAGCTGGCGTACACGCTCGCGGACGGCGTGGAGTACATCCGGGCGGGCCGTGAAGCCGGCCTGGACGTGGACGCGTTCGCGCCCCGGCTGTCGTTCTTCTGGGCGATCGGCATGAACTTCTTCATGGAGGTCGCCAAGCTGCGGGCGGCGCGCCTGCTGTGGGCGAAGCTGGTGAAGCAGTTCGACCCGCAGAACGCCAAGTCCCTCTCCCTGCGCACCCATTCGCAGACCTCGGGCTGGTCGCTGACCGCGCAGGACGTGTTCAACAACGTGACGCGCACCTGTGTCGAGGCCATGGCGGCCACCCAGGGGCACACGCAGTCGCTGCACACCAACGCCCTCGACGAGGCCCTCGCGCTGCCCACCGACTTCTCGGCGCGCATCGCCCGCAACACGCAGCTGCTGCTCCAGCAGGAGTCCGGCACGACCCGCGTGATCGACCCGTGGGGCGGCAGCGCGTACGTGGAGAAGCTGACGTACGACCTCGCGCGGCGCGCCTGGCAGCACATCCAGGAGGTGGAGGCCGCGGGCGGCATGGCCCAGGCCATCGACGCGGGCATCCCCAAGCTGCGCATCGAGGAGGCCGCGGCCCGCACCCAGGCCCGGATCGACTCCGGTCGCCAGCCGGTCATCGGCGTCAACAAGTACCGGGTCGACAGCGACGAGCAGATCGAGGTGCTCAAGGTCGACAACACCTCGGTGCGGGCCCAGCAGGTCGAGAAGCTGCGGCGGCTGCGCGAGGAGCGGGACGAGAGCGCCTGCCGGGACGCGCTGGACGCGCTGACCCGGGCCGCCGGGGGCGAGGGCAATCTGCTGGAGCTCGCGGTGAACGCGGCCCGCGCCAAGGCCACCGTCGGGGAGATCTCCGACGCCCTGGAGAAGGTGTACGGGCGGCACGCGAGCCAGATCCGTACCATCACCGGCGTGTACCGCAACGAAGCCGGGGAGTCGCCGTCCGTGGACCGCACCCGCACCCTCGTGTCCGACTTCGAGGAGGCCGAGGGCCGCCGCCCGCGCATACTGGTCGCCAAGATGGGCCAGGACGGCCACGACCGCGGCCAGAAGGTGATCGCCACGGCCTTCGCCGACCTGGGCTTCGACGTGGATGTCGGCCCGCTGTTCCAGACCCCCGCCGAGGTGGCCCGGCAGGCCGTCGAGGCCGATGTGCACATCGTCGGGGTCTCGTCGCTGGCGGCCGGTCACCTCACCCTCGTACCGGCGCTGCGCGAGCAGCTCGCCGAGGAGGGGCGCGAGGACATCATGATCGTGGTCGGCGGGGTGATCCCGCCGCAGGACGTGCCCACGCTGCTGGAGATGGGCGCGGCGGCCGTCTTCCCGCCGGGGACGGTGATCCCGGACGCCGCGTACGACCTGGTGAAGGGGCTGGCGACGACCCTCGGGCACGACCTGTGATCGATGTCGACGCCTATGTGAAGGGCGTACTCGACGGGAAGCGGGCGATCGTCGCCCGCGCCATCACCCTCGTCGAGTCGACCCGGCCCCAGCACCGGGCGCTGGCCCAGGAGTTGCTGACGGAGCTGCTGCCGCACAGCGGGCGGGCCCGGCGGATCGGTGTCAGCGGAGTGCCGGGCGTGGGCAAGTCGACGTTCATCGACGCGTTCGGCACGTTGCTGACCTCGCTCGGGTACCGGGTGGCCGTCCTCGCCGTCGACCCGTCCTCCAGCCGCACCGGCGGCTCGATCCTCGGCGACAAGACCCGGATGGAGCGCCTGGCGGTGGATCCGGCGGCGTTCGTGCGCCCCTCCCCCACGGCGGGCACGCTGGGCGGAGTGGCCAAGGCGACCCGTGAGTCGATCGTGGTGATGGAGGCGGCGGGCTACGACGTGATCCTGGTGGAGACGGTCGGCGTCGGCCAGTCCGAGACCGCGGTCGCGAACATGGTCGACTCCTTCCTGCTCCTCACCCTCGCCCGCACCGGCGATCAGCTCCAGGGCATCAAGAAGGGCGTCCTGGAGCTGGCCGACGTGATCGCCGTCAACAAGGCGGATGGCCCGCACGAGCGCGACGCCCGCGCCGCCGCGCGTGAGCTGGCGGGCGCGCTGCGCCTGATGCACGGCAAGGACGCGGCCTGGACCCCGCCCGTGCTCAGCTGCAGCGCCCGCGAGTCGGCCGGTCTGGACACCGTGTGGGAACGCCTCGAACAGCACCGCACCCTGCTGGATTCCACCGGCCGCCTCGCCGCCAAGCGCCGCGACCAGCAGGTCGACTGGACCTGGACCATGGTCCGCGACGAACTCCTCGGCCGTCTGAAGGCCGACCCGGCGGTGCGGGCGCTGGCGCCGGCGCTAGAGCAGCGGGTCAGGGACGGCGAGCTGACGCCGACGCTGGCCGCCGAGCGGATCCTCGGGGCGCTCGGGGGCTCCGAGCAGGACACCCGCTGAGCTGATCACGAGCTGTTTTCCGGCCGGACCCGGGCGTGCCCCGGACCCCCCGGTCGGAATCCTTACACGCTACTTGCATGATTATGCGTGATGATACATACTCTTCCTATGTCCAAGGTCCTCACCTCCCTGCCCGCCGGCGAGCGCGTCGGCATCGCCTTCTCGGGCGGTCTCGACACGTCCGTCGCGGTCGCGTGGATGCGCGACAAGGGTGCCGTCCCGTGCACCTACACGGCCGACATCGGCCAGTACGACGAGCCCGACATCGCGTCGGTGCCCGGCCGTGCCAAGACCTACGGTGCCGAGATCGCGCGCCTGGTCGACTGCCGTGCGGCGCTGGTCGAGGAGGGCCTGGCCGCGCTGACCTGCGGCGCGTTCCACATCCGCTCGGGCGGGCGGGCGTACTTCAACACCACGCCCCTGGGCCGTGCCGTCACGGGCACGCTCCTGGTCCGGGCGATGCTCGAGGACGACGTCCAGATCTGGGGCGACGGCTCGACCTTCAAGGGCAACGACATCGAGCGGTTCTACCGCTACGGGCTGCTCGCCAACCCGCACCTCAGGATCTACAAGCCCTGGCTGGACGCGGCGTTCGTCACCGAGCTCGGCGGCCGCAAGGAGATGTCCGAGTGGCTGCTCGCCCACGGGCTGCCCTACCGGGACTCGACGGAGAAGGCGTACTCCACCGACGCCAACATCTGGGGCGCCACCCACGAGGCCAAGACCCTGGAGCACCTGGACACCGGCGTCGAGACCGTCGAGCCCATCATGGGCGTGCGGTTCTGGGACCCCGAGGTCGAGATCGCCGCCGAGGACGTGACGATCGGCTTCGCCGAGGGCCGCCCCGTGACGATCAACGGCAAGGAGTTCGCCTCCCCCGTCGACCTGGTCATGGAGGCCAACGCCATCGGCGGCCGGCACGGCCTGGGCATGTCGGACCAGATCGAGAACCGCATCATCGAGGCCAAGAGCCGCGGCATCTACGAGGCGCCCGGCATGGCCCTGCTGTACACGGCCTACGAGCGGCTGGTCAACGCCATCCACAACGAGGACACCCTCGCCCAGTACCACGCCGAGGGGCGGCGGCTCGGCCGGCTGATGTACGAGGGCCGCTGGCTGGACCCGCAGGCACTGATGATCCGCGAGTCGCTGCAGCGCTGGGTGGGCGCGGCCGTCACCGGCGAGGTGACGCTGCGGCTGCGGCGCGGTGAGGACTACTCGATCCTCGACACGACCGGCCCGGCGTTCAGCTACCACCCGGACAAGCTGTCCATGGAGCGCACCGAGGACTCGGCGTTCGGCCCGGTGGACCGGATCGGCCAGCTCACCATGCGCAACCTCGACATCGCCGACTCGCGCGCCAAGCTGGAGCAGTACGCCGGCATCGGCCTGATCGGCACCGGCAGCCCCACCATCGGCGCCTCGCAGGCGGCCGCGACGGGCCTCATCGGCACCATGCCGGAGCTGCCCGAGGGCGGCGCCGAGGCCATCGCCTCCCGCGGCGAGGTCTCCGAGGAGGACGCGTGGCTGGACCGCGCGGCGATGGAGTCCGGCACGGACTGACCGGACCGGCAGCACGAAGAGGGCCGGCCCGACACCGAACGGTGTCGGGCCGGCCCCTTCAGTTCATCAGGGAGCACTGACCACCGGTCACCCGTCTGAACAGCCCTTCCGTACCCGACGTATACGACGGGGTGAACGTCGGTGCGAGCGTGCGGGCGGGCATGTTCGCCCTCGTCGGCAGCGTGCTCGCGGCGCTCGGGCATCACACTGTCGTCGGGGGTGCGGTGCCCTGGTGGCTCGTCGCCGGGTTCGGGCTGGCGCAGTTCGCGGCCGTCCGGCCCGTCGCACGCCGTCGCCTCTCCCTGCCGACCGTGTTCGCGGCCACCCTGGGAGCGCAGGGGGCCTTGCACGCCGGACTGACCCTGGCGGCGGGTCATGCCGGGCATCACGGGACGGGCGGGGGCGACGGGCACGTCTGGCACCAGGTATCGGCCGGTATGACGGCCGCCCATGCCGTCGCCGCGCTGGTGGCGGGCTGGCTGCTGCACCGGGCCGACGCGGCGCTGACGGCCGCGTTCGCCGCCGCCCGCACCGTGCGGCGCGTCGCCGCCGCCGTCGTGGCCCTCGTACGACGGGCCCTGCTGCCCGGCGGCGATGCCGGTGGCGCGCCGCCCGTCGTGCCGCTGCTCGGCCGCTTCGACCCGCCGTCCGCCCCACGGACACGAACGCTGGACCACGCGCTGGTGCGCAGGGGTCCGCCGGGACGTGCTCACGTCCCGGTCGTCCCCTCATCCGGGCCGCGGCTTCGCCGTGCCCGGCCGCACCAGCAAGGAGTTCCCGCATGTCCACGTACCACTACGCCTGTGCCGTACGGCGCGTCGCCGTCGTCGGCGCGGCCGTCGTCACCCTCGCCCTCACCGCGGCCGGAACGGCCTCGGCCCACGCCGAGGTCGAGGCCGACAAGCCGCAGGCCCTGGCCGAGAACGTCACCCTGACGTTCGTCTCCGAGGCGGAGTCCGACGCGGCGGGCTTCACCCGGCTCCGGGTCGTCCTGCCCGAGGGCATCACACCCACCGACGTGACACTCGCCGAGGCGCCCGAGGGCTGGAAGCTGAAGCCCGGCGCCGACGGATACACCCTCGGCGGCCCGGCCCTCGACACGGGCGTGGACGCCGAGCACAAGATCAAGGTACGGCGGCTCCCCGACGCCGCGGAACTGGCCTTCAAGACCGTCGAGACCTACAGCGACGGCGAGGTCTCCCGCTGGATCGAACTGCCCGAGGGCGACACGGAACCGGCCCAGCCCGCGCCCGTTCTGAAGCTGAAGGCCGCCGCGCCGGGGGCGAAGCCCACCGACCCCAGCGACAGCCCCGGCCCCGCCTCTCCCGAGGCCTCGGCTCCGGCTCCCTCCGAGGTCTCCCCCGCCGGCGACACCACCGCGGCCGAGGACGACGGTTCGTCGCCGGGCCTGGTCGCGGGCGGTGTGCTCGGGGCCCTGCTCGTCGTCGGCGGCGGCGCGTGGTGGCTGGTGAAGCGCCGCACCGGCACCTCCTGAAGAAGGTGAACGTCTTTAGAGTGGAGCTGTGAAAGGGGGCCTTCGAGGATCTCGGAGGCCCCGCGCGAGCGGGAGAGGCAGGCACATGACCAGGCCGCAGACGGCGCGCAGGAAGCGTGCCAACGGGGTGGAGTCGCGTCAGCGGATCCTCGACGCGGCGGTGGAGATCGCCGGGGAGCGGGGCTACGAGGGCACCTCCATCGCCGCCGTCAGCGCCAAGTGCGGACTGCCCGCCAGCTCCATCTACTGGCATTTCAAGGACAAGGACGACCTCATCGCCGCCGTCATCGAGGGCAGCTTCGAGACCTGGCTGCGGGCCGTCGAACTGCCCGGCGAGGAGAGCGGCACCCCCCTGGAGCGGGTGACGGTCATGGCGGCGAACATCGCCAGGTCCCTGATCGAAGCGCCCGACTTCCTGCGCCTCGGACTGATGCTCGCCCTGGAACGACGCCCCGTCGAACCCCATGGCCGCACCGTCTTCCTCCAGGTCCGCGAGACCGCCGCCCGACGCGTCGCCGAGACGGTCACGACCCTCTATCCGGACCTGGACGAGGAAGCCGTGCGCACCCTCACCACCTACGCCGTCGCCGGTGCCGACGGTCTCTTCGTGCACCGGGAGATCCACGGCGACACCGTGGACCTGGTGGCGATGTTCGAACTGCACGCCCGGCTGCTCCACGACGCGGCGAGGGGCCTCGCGGCCGGGCCCGAGGACAGGGCCGTACCGGCGTAGAGCCGAACACCCGTCAGGACACGCGTCGGGGACACCGGCCCCGCCCTCGGCGGCGACGGTGTCCCCGGCGACGGAGCACGGCTCAGCGCGATGTGCCGGCCATCTCCGGGACCGGCGCGTCGAGGGCGTCCAGTCCGCGCAGGATGTCCTCCACCCGCTGCTTGGCGTCGCCGAAGAGCATCTGGGTGTTCTCCCGGAAGAACAGCGGGTTCTGCACACCGGCGTAACCGGCGGCCATCGACCGCTTGAAGACGACCACGTTGGCCGCCTCCCAGACGTGCAGCACCGGCATGCCGGCGATGGGGCTGGAGGGGTTGTCGGTGGCGGCCGGGTTGACGGTGTCGTTGGCGCCGATGACCAGGACGACCGAGGTGGCGGCGAAGTCGTCGTTGATCTCGTCCATTTCGAGGACGACGTCGTAGGGCACGTTCGCCTCGGCGAGCAGCACGTTCATGTGCCCGGGCAGCCGCCCGGCGACGGGGTGGATGCCGAAGCGCACCTCGACGCCCCGCTCGCGCAGCTTGCGCGCCAGCTCGGCGACCGGGTACTGGGCCTGGGCGACCGCCATGCCGTAACCCGGGGTGATGATCACCGAGGAGGCGTCGCGCAGGAGTTCCGCGGTCTCCTCGGCGTTGATCTCCCGGTGCTCGCCCTGCTCGCCCTCCTCGGCGGCGGCCGCCGGGGTGCCGAAGCCGCCCGCGATCACCGAGATGAAGGAGCGGTTCATCGCCTTGCACATGATGTACGACAGATAGGCACCGGAGGAGCCGACCAGCGCGCCGGTGACGATCAGCAGGTTGTTGGCGAGCAGGAAGCCCGAGGCCGCCGCCGCCCAGCCGGAGTAGCTGTTCAGCATGGAGACCACCACCGGCATGTCACCGCCGCCGATGGAGGCGACCAGGTGCGCGCCCAGGGCGAGCGCGACCACGGTGACGGCGATGAGCAGGCCGATGTTCGGCCGGGCCACGAACGCGACGGTGAGCGCGACGAAGGCGAGAAGGGCACCCACGTTGAGGATGTGCTTGCCGGGCAGCGTCAGCGGGCTGGACTTGATCCGCGCGGACAGCTTCAGATAGGCGACGACCGAGCCCGTGAAGGTGACGGCGCCGATGAACACCCCGATGAACACCTCGGCGTGATGGATGCCCAGCAGCGAACCGCTGAGCCCGGGATCGACGTCGAGGTAGCCGTTCCAGCCGACGAACGTGGCGGCGAGGCCGACCAGGCTGTGCATGATGGCGATCAGCTCCGGCATGCCCGTCATCTCCACGACCCGGGCCCGCCACAGTCCGATGCCCGCGCCGACGGCCGTGGCGACGGCGATCAGCACGAGACCGGTGGCGGTGATGCTCCGGGAGGCGAGGCCGACGGTGGCGGCCAGGGCGATGACCATGCCCGCGATGCCCCAGACGACTCCCGAGCGGGAGGTCCGGTGCTGCGAGAGGCCGGCCAGGCTGAGGATGAACAGCAGCGCGGCGACGACGTAGGCGGCCTCTGCGGCCGTGACTGTGGTCATCCGTGATCAGCCCTTCGAGAACATGCCGAGCATGCGGCGGGTGACGGCGAATCCGCCGAAGATGTTGATGCTCGCCAGCAGGATCGCGGCGAACGACAGCACGGTGACGGCCGTGTGCCCCTGCCCGATCTGCAGCAGCGCGCCGACCACCACGATCCCGGAGATGGCGTTGGTGACCGACATCAGCGGGGTGTGCAGCGCGTGGTGCACATGTCCGATGACGTAGAAACCGATGACGATCGCCAGGACGAACACCGTGAAGTGGCCGATGAGTTCACTCGGCGAGAAGGCCGTCACCAGGAAGAGGGCGAGCGCTCCGGCACCGACGAGGGCGTACGGCGCCCACGCCGGACGGGCGGGCTTCGCCGGGGTCTCCGAGGGCACCGCCACGGGTTCCGGGGCCTCGGCCGGGGCGGGCGCGGCGGACACCTGGACCGGGGGCGGGGGCCAGGTCTTCTCGCCCTCGCGGACCACGGTGATCGACCGCTGCACCACATCGTCGAAGTCGAGGACGAGCCGGCCGTCCTTGCCGGGCGTGAGCAGCTTCATCAGGTTGACGATGTTGGTGCCGTAGAGCTGCGAGGCCTGGGCGGGGAGCCTGCCGGGCAGGTCGGTGTAGCCGATGATCGTCACGTCGTTGTCGGTGACGACGGCCTTCCCGGCGACCGTGCCCTCGACGTTGCCGCCCTGGGACGCGGCCATGTCGACGATGACGCTGCCGGGCTTCATGCGCGCGACGTCCTCGGCGGTGACGAGCCGGGGTGCCGGGCGGCCCGGGATGAGTGCGGTGGTGATGATGATGTCGACGTCGGCGGCCTGCTCGGCGTACAACCGCGCGGCGAGCTGGTTGTAGTCGTCGGAGGTGGCCTTGGCGTAGCCGTCGGTGCTCACCTCCTGCTCGGCGCTGACCGTCAGGAACTCGCCGCCCAACGAGCGGACCTGCTCGGCGACTTCGGGCCGCGGGTCGGTGGCGCGGACCACGGCGCCGAGGCTGCGGGCCGCGCCGACGGCCGCGAGTCCGGCCACACCGGCACCGGCCACCAGCACCTTGGCGGGCGGCACCTTGCCCGCGGCGGTCACCTGGCCGGTGAAGAACCGTCCGAAGGCGTGCGCGGCCTCGACCACGGCCCGGTATCCGGCGATGTTCGCCATCGAGCTGAGCACGTCCAGGGACTGGGCGCGCGAGATGCGCGGCACGGCGTCCATGGCGAGCACCGTGATCGGCCGCCGCGCCAGCTCCTCGACCAACTCGGGGTTGAGGGCGGGGCTGACGAGCGCGATCAGGGTCGCCCCGTCGCGCAGGCGTCCGATCTCCTCGCTCGAGGGCCCGTTGACCTTCAGCACGATCTCAGCCGCCCACGGGTCCCCGAGGGTGGCTCCCGCCTCCTCGTAGGCCGTGTCGAAGAAGCGGGACGAGGCTCCCGCTCCCGGTTCGACCACCACGTCGTATCCGAGCGCGACAAGTCTCCCCACGGTGGCCGGCGTCGCCGCCACCCTGGTCTCGCCCGCAGTGGACTCGGCGGGTACGCCGATCCGCTGGGGTTCCGGTTCCGCTGGGGCCATCGTCTGCCTCTCTCGTCGTTCTGCTGCCTGTCCTCCTTGGTGCCCGCATCCTGCACCTTCGACGCGGCAACTGTGGCGGACCGTGGTCACATGGCCGAGGAGGTCGTCCTCACACCGCCCAGGGGTTGCCGCGGAGCGCGTTTGGGGGTAAGGGAGTGGCGCGCGGGGCCTCAGTGGCCTTGTGATGCGACATGACACGGCCGGGCGCAGACTGGTCGCGTGAGCAGCACGCGCCCGGGGCGCGGCGAGGCCTCGCCCCCCACTCGATCGGCGCCGCAGCAGCAGTCTGTGGCGCTGGCGGCGATGATGTTCGCCGTCGCCATGACCTTCATCGATCAGACCATCGTGTCGATCGCGGCTCCGGACATCGTCCGCGAGCTGAACCTGTCGTCCTCCGGCATGCAGTGGGTGGTGAACGCCTATCTGCTGGCCCTGGCGGCGTTCTTCGCCCTCGGCGGGCGTCTCGCGGACCTCTACGGGCCACGCCGGATCGTCGTGATCGGCACGGTGGTGTTCGTCGTGTCGTCGGTGCTGTGCGGCTGTGTCCCCGAGGGCAGCGCGGCGCAGACCTGGATGATCGTGTTCCGCGCCACCCAGGGGTTCGGGGCGGCACTGCTCTTCCCGGCTGCTCTGGCCGTGGTGGTGGCGGTGTTCCCGGTCGAGAGACGCGGTCGCGCCCTCGCCCTGTTCTTCGGTGTCTCCGGCGCGCTGACCGCGCTCGGCCCGCTGCTGGGCGGCTGGCTCACCAACTGGACCTGGCGCGCCGTCTTCTGGGTCAACGTGCCCGTGGCGATCGTGGCGCTGGTCCTCACCGCGCTGGCGCACATCGCCGACCGGCGGCGGTCCGGCACCCTGGACGTCCGTGGGGCCGCCCTGATCGCGGTCGGCATGGGACTGAGCGTCCTGGGCTTCCAGCAGGCCTGGTCCTGGGGCTGGGACTCCTGGGCGACCTGGCTCTGCATCGCGGGCGGACTCGCGGTGCTCTACGGCTTCGTCCGCTTCGAGCGCGACGTGGAGCATCCGCTGATCGACCTGCGGGTCTTCAAGGACAAGGCGTTCGCCGTGGACGCGGCGGTGCTGTTCTTCTCGATGCTCGCCTTCGTCCCGCTGTTCTTCTTCACCTCGGTGTACGCCCAGGTGTCCTTGAGCGCCTCGCCGAACCAGGCGGCCCTGTTCCTGCTGTACTTCTTCATCGGCTTCGCGATCGCCTCGCAGTGGGGCGGCCGGATCCTCGACAAGCGGGGCGCGCGCCCGGCGCTGAAGCTGGGCACGGTGGTGGGCTGTGTCGGTTTCGCCCTGTGGGCGAACAAGCTCACCGACCTGTCCATGCACGACCAGTGGCCGTACGCGGCCCTCGCCGGGGCCGGTATCGGCTTCATCCTCGCGCCGGCCTCCACGGACGCCGTCAACCGGTCCATCGGCGCCTCGTACGGCGAGGTCACCGGCATCACCCAGACGGTGCGCAACTACGCGGCGAGCGTGGGACTGGCCATCTACGGCACGATCCTGACGCACGTGACGACCGACAAGGTGGTGCAGACCCTGCAGTCCCGGGGCATGTCCACGGACGACGCGAACACCGTGGCCCGTGACATCACCGAGTCGATCACGGGCAGCGGCGACTCCCAGCCGCCCACCGGGACGGGGCCCGCCGCCGAGGCGACCCGGGACGCGATGGGCGCCATCCGCATGGACTTCGCCGAGGCCAACCAGTGGGTGTTCTACGGCATGGCCATCGCCCTGGGCATCGGGTACCTGTTCGCCGTGCGGCACCCGGGCGGGCGGCCGACCTCGAACGAGACGGTGGAGGAACCGGTCGGGCAGGCCCACTGAGGGCCGTCAGGTGAACAGGTCGGTCGTCCGCGCCTGGATCTCCTCCGGCGTCAGCTCCTCGATCGGCTGGGAGATCATCCAGAGGTGGCCGAACGGGTCGGCGAGACGGCCGCCGCGCTGCCCGTAGTGCTGGTCGGCGACGGGATACACCACCGTCGCACCGCCCCGCAGCATGGCCTCGGCGACGGCGTCGGCGTCGGACACGTCGAGCGCCATGATCACCGGGGAGCCGCCGAGGGAGTCCGGGCCCGGGTCGCCGTCGTCGGCGTCCTTGACCGCGATCACCGCGTCGCCGAGACGCAGCATGGCGTGCACGACCCCGCCCTCGGGGTCGGTGTAGCGCTCGAGTTCCTCGGCGCCGAGCGCGGTCCGGTAGAAGTCGATCGCCCGGGGGCCGTCGGAGACCACGAGCCGGGCGTAGAGCCGGGTGACGGCGGGGGCGTCGGGCGGGGTTTCGGGTGAGGTGCCGGGTGTGTTCGTCATGCCTTCACGATCGCGGGTCCCGTGGGCCGTGGATTGTAGAAAAGGGCCGTCCGGGCGGGGTCGTCATCCGCCGAGCGGAACGTGGTTGCGTTCCAGCGGCGAGCGCGGTGCGTACGCGGTCGGGGTGATCCCCGCGAGCGCGCGGAACTCATGGATCAGATGCGCCTGGTCGTGGTAGCCGCAGTCCGCGGCGAGGGCCGCCCAGTCCGGCTCCCCCGCCCCGGAGTTCACGCGCCGCAGCAGCCGCTGGAAGCGCCGTACCCGCGCATACCGCTTGGGCGGGAGCCCCAGCTGTTCGGCACATCTGCGGGCCAGCCGCCGGGAGGTCCAGCCGAGCCGGTCGGCGACCTCGCCCACGGGGGTGCCGCGATCGAGCAGCCCGGCGGCGAGACGGACCGCCGGGTCGGGCTCCAGCGGGCGTGTCGCCCGCTCCAGCAGGGCCGACTCCAGCTCCCGCAGCCCGGCCTCCGGCCCACCGGCGGCCATGGCCTGAAGCATCCGCTCGCGCAGCACCGCGCCGTCCGTGCCCCACAGCTCGTCGAGTCCGACCAGCTCGTCGCGGACCGCGGAGACCGGGGCGGTGAGGAAGGGATACGCCCCCGCCGGACGGAACGCCACCCACACGACGGCGCGCTGCTGCGCCGGGTCGATCAGGGCCGGCTCCGTGTACGGCCCCTGCACGGCCGCGCCCCGGGTACGCCGGGCCGCACCCGCCGGCGGCGAGGAGGAGAAGACGTCCCCGTCGAGGTTCACGAGAAGCTGCGCCCCGCCCGTCGGCAGGGCCAGCTCGGCGGCGTGCGCGAACCGCCCCTCGGCATACCCCAGCGCACCGATCAGCGGCCCGAGCACGGCCGCCGACGGCCGGACCGTGAGCGAGAGGGCTGTTCCCTCGGCCGTTCCCTCGGTGATTTCCTCGGCCGTTTCCTCGGCCGTACGGGCCATGTGTCCAGGCTAAGGCCGGTTCGCGCGCTGGGTGTCCCCTCCGTGGTCTCCTTGCAGCAGTCCGTACGCGCGCACGCCCCGGCAGGAGACCCCGATGGAACCCGGCACCGCCCTCGATCCGCTGGACCTGAAGCTGCTGCAGGCGCTCCAGCTCGACGGGCGGGCGCCGTTCAGCCGGATCGCCCAGGTGCTC
Source organism: Streptomyces sp. CRCS-T-1 (assembly GCF_024442335.1). Lineage (NCBI taxonomy): Bacteria > Bacillati > Actinomycetota > Actinomycetes > Kitasatosporales > Streptomycetaceae > Streptomyces > Streptomyces sp. CRCS-T-1. The sequence goes on from NZ_CP101651.1 coordinate 1,426,837, forward strand.
GGCGTCTCGGACCAGACCGTCGCCCGGCGCTACCGGGGGCTGCGCACCCGCGCACGGCTGAAGGTGCTCGGCGTGACCGACGAGCACCGCCTCGGCCGCAGCAGCTGGATCGTCCGGCTGCGCTGCACCCCGGACGTGGCCGAGCAGCTCGCGGGCGCGCTCGCCCGCCGCCCCGACACCTCCTACGTCAGCCTGAACTCCGGCGGCACGGAGGTGATGTGCACGATGAAGCCGCGCAGCCGGGAGGCCCGCGACGAGCTCCTCTTCGACCGGCTCCAGCGCACCCCGCGGGTCACATCGGTCAGCGCCCACTGCGTCCTGCACCCCTTCTACGGCGGCGCGCTCGGCTGGCTCAACAAGGCCGACGCCCTCTCCCCCGAGGAGGAGGCCGCGCTGCGCCCGCCGCCCGTCACGGCGACCGCGGGCCCGGTCGGCCTGGACGCGGACGACGAGGCGCTCCTCGATGTCCTGCGGCACGACGGACGGGCCACGCTCACCGAACTCCAGGCGGCCACCGGCCAGTCGGAGTCCATGGTCAAGCGGCGGCTGGAGCGGCTGCGGTCCACGGGCGTGCTCTACTTCGACGTCCAGCACGACGCCGAACTCCTCGGCCACGAGGTGGAGGCCATGCTGTGGCTCACCGTGGCCCCGGCGTCCCTGGCCTCCGTCGGCCGCGTCCTCGCCGAGCACCCCCAGGTCCCCTTCGCCGCGGCCGTCACGGGCCAGGCCAACATCCTCGCCGCGACCCTGCACCGCGACGCCGGTGACCTGTACACGTACCTGAGCGAGAAGATCGGGGCCCTCGAAGGCGTCCAGTCCGTCGAGACCGCACTGACCCTGCGCCGTGTCAAGCAGCTCTCCTACGAACCGCGACCGAACCGTTGACGGAGGTACGCCCCCTCTTCTACGCCCAGTGACGGCAGGCCTTATGCGTGTAATGCCCTGATTGTGTTCCCGGTGAGAGGGGCACTCAGGGCATGTGCACACACAAAACGGCGAGCGACCGCGCAGAGTCCTGCTGACGGGGTGGTTCAGCTTCCGGGACCGGGAGGCGACCGCCGGGGACGTCCTGGCCCTGCGCCGGGTCGAGGACGTGCTGCGGGGGACGGGCATCCCCTACGACGTCGCCTGGAGCCCGGGTTTCCGTCCGGAGGCCCTGCATCTGGAGCGGCTGTGGCCCGAGGACTACACCCACCTGGTGTTCGTGTGCGGCCCCTTGCACGGGCCGCAGGTCGAGGAGCTGCACCGGCGGTTCGCGCACTGTGTGCGGATCGCCGTGGGCACCTCGGTGATCGACCCCGGCAGCACGGCCGTGACCGGCTTCCACCGGGTGCTGCCGCGGGACGCGCCCGACCGTGAGCCGGTGGAGGATCTGGCGGCCCGCGCCCCGGACGTGCCCGCCCGGCCCGTCGTCGGGGTGATCCTCGCGCACGGGCAGCACGAGTACGGGCGGCTGCGGCGGCACGGGCAGGTGGCCGAGGAGGTGACGCGGTGGCTGACCGGCAAGGACTGCGGCAGGCTGGAACTGGAGACGCGGCTCGACACGCACGACTGGCATCTGAGTGCGACGCCGGCGCAGCTCCAGTCCGTGCTGGCCCGGATGGACCTCGTCGTCACCGACCGGCTGCACGGGCTGGTGATCGCGCTGCGGGTCGGCACGCCGGTGCTGGCCGTCGATCCGGTCGCGGGCGGCTCCAAGCTGACCGCGCAGGCCCGTGCCTGCGGCTGGCCCGCGCTGGTGGCCGCCGAGCGGCTGGACGCGCGGCAGTTGGACCGCTGGTGGGACTGGTGCCTGACCGGCGGCCGGGTGACCGCGCGGCAGATCCGCGACGGTTTCCGCGAGGGCACCGTGCCGGACAGCGCGGACCGGCTCGTCGAGGCACTGGCACGGCCGGTCGCCGGTTAGCTCCCTGACCCCACGGGGCATCCGCATCTACGTTCCCGCTGTATTTCCCCGTATGTCCCCCGCTTCCCCCGCCGCACGTCCCCCCGGGAGGAGAGACGGTCCGGCCGACCGGAAGGAGAAAGCGTGTCCATCGGCCGACTTCCCGATCACGAGCAGCGCATCCTCGACGAGATGGAACGCGCCCTGCGCCGCGACCGCCGCCTGGACCGCCGGCTGCGCACCCTGCGGGTGCGCCGTCGCCCCGACCCCGCCCGAATCCTGGCCCGCCTGGCCGGGTACCGCCCCCGCGTCTGGACCGTGGTGGTCCTGTGCGCGGTGACGGTGGGCCTGCTGGTGGCCGGGATCGCCACCTCCGCGCCCGGGGTGATCTGGGCGTTCGCCGCGATATGCCCGCTGACGCTGTACGCGGCGTTCCGGCTGATGTGCCGGTGGTGCGGGACCTGAGCGTCCGCCCCTGCCCGGACTGGCGTCCGCCCCTGCCGGGACTACGCCGGGACTACGGGGACGCCCCTATCCGGGGTCGGTCGTGAAGGCCTCCTGGATGGGGCGTTCGTCGGCGAGGACGCGGCCCTGGGGCGGTCCGTCCAGGAGCGCGCGGACCGCGGTCAGCAGGTCCGGGGCGACATGGTCGGCGCGCGCGGTCTCCTCGGGGCGGGTCCGCCCGGTCGGGACGAGGATGCCGTGGCAGCCCGCCCGGTGCGCGGCCTCGGCGCCGGCCCCGGTGTCGCCGATGACGACGAGGTCGGCGGGCCGGGCGCAGATCCGCCCGGCCGCCCACAGCACCATCCCGGGCCGGGGCATGCGGCAGTGGCAGCCGTCGTCGGGTCCGTGCGGGCAGACGGCGAACACGTCGAAGGGGCCGAGGAGTTCGTCGACGCGCTGATCGACGCGGCGCACGTCGGCGTCGGTGAGCAGCCCGCGCGCGACGCCGGGCTGGTGCGTGACGACGCCGGTGCGGATGCCGCGCCCGCGCAGCAGGGCGAGCGCCTCGCGGGCGCCTTCGACGGGACGCATGCGGCCGGGTTCGGCGGTGTCGGATACGTCGTCGACGAGGGTGCCGTCGCGGTCGAACAGCACGGCCTTCACCGGACGCCTCATGAGCTCACCTCGTCCTGCCAGGCGGGGGCGTGGCGGTGGCGCCAGGCGCCGGTCAGCCGGTGCCAGGTCGCGGCCGGCGGGATGAGCACACTGGTCGCCACCATGGTCGTCACCTCGTGGCGGGTGCGCGGGCCACGCGCGATACGGCCCCGGGCCAACTCCGCGGTGCCGGCCGCCCAGCCGAGCGCGCAGGCCGTCGCGGCCCGTCCGTGCCCGGCGGCGGCGAGGGCGCAGGCGGCGACACCCGCGGTCGTGATCGCCGCGTGGGTGCGGATCCGGCCGCGCGGCGCGACCGCCTTGTCCCACCAGTCGGGCCCGTGCAGATGCCGCATGAGGGCGTCGTCGGCGTTGCCGCGCTGCCGGCGCACCGACTCCCAGCGGGAGGCGGGGTGCACGGGGTGCCGTGTGGTGCGGCGGCCCTGCCGGATGCGCCAGCCCGAGTCGAGCACGCGCAGCGCGAGGTCGGCGTCCTCGCGGAAGGCCCGCTCGAAGCGTTCGTCGAAGCCGCCGACCTGTTTGAGTGCCTCCGTGCGGTAGGCCATGTCCGAGGTGATCCAGTGGGCGCGGGCGTCTCCCGCGGTGCCGCGTTCCCAGTCGGTGGGGCGGCGTTCGCCGGGCAGCGGGACGGCGATGACGCCCTGGACGCCCGCGGTGTCGGGCGACGCCTCGGCGAGGTCCTCGGCCAGTTGATGGCACCAGTGGGGCCCGACCTGGACGTCGTCGTCCAGGAACACGGTCCACGGCGCCGTCACGGCGCGCAGCCCGGTGTTGCGGGCGGCGGCGGGCCCACGACCGCCGCCGCCCAGCACGGTGGTGCGCTCCCGCAGATCGCCGAGAACGCTCAACGGATGCTCCAACTCCCCGGGGCCCGGGTCGGACCGGTCGTCGACGAGCACGATCTCGCCGGGGCGCGGTCCGGTCGCGGCGGCGAGCGCCGCGAGGCAGTCGGCGAGGGTGTCCCGGACGACGGTCGGGATCACGACGGCGTACGAGGTCATGCGGCGGTCCTCCCTGTGACGATCGCCCGCCTTCGGTGCTGGCGAGTGCCGCGGTAGGGCCGTCTCAAACGCCACAGGGACTATACATTGCGCGTATACACGCTATGTATAGTCCCGACATGCCTTCTCTGACCAAGAAGATGAAGAAAACGGGGATCGCGTTCCGAACGGCCGGAACGCTCGCGGCGACAGCCGCCCTGACACTGGCCCTCGGCGGTTGCGCCGGACCCGACACCACGGCCCCCAGCGCCGTCCGCGCCCAGGCGGCGACGGACGTCCAGGCGGCCCGCTACGGCACCGTCGACTGCCGTGAGGCGAAGTGCATCGCGCTCACCTTCGACGCGGGGCCGAGCGAGCACTCCGCACGCCTGCTGGACATCCTGAAGGAGAGACAGGTCCCGGCGACCTTCTTCCTCCTGGGGAAACGGCACATCGAGAAGTACCCGGAGCTGGTGCGGCGGATGGCCGACGAGGGCCATGAGGTGGCCAGCCACACCTGGGAGCACAAGATCCTGACCCGGCTGAGACCCGAGGAGATACGCGAGGAGCTGGAACGCCCCAACCAGGAGATAGAACGCCTCACCGGCCGGCGCCCGACCCTGATACGCCCGCCCCAGGGCCGCACCGACGACACCGTGCACGAGATCTGCCGCGAACTGGGCCTCGCCGAGGTGCTGTGGAGCGTGACGGCCAAGGACTACAAGACGACCGACTCGGACCTGATCACCCGTCGCGTCCTCGCCCAGGCCTCCCGGGACGGCATCATCCTGCTGCACGACATCTACGACGGCACCGTGCCGGCCGTCCCGGGCATCATCGACGCGCTCAAGGAACGCGGGTACGTGTTCGTGACGGTGCCTCAACTGCTGGCACCGGGCAAGGCGGAGCCCGGGAAGGTGTACCGCTAGGCCACAAACCCCCGGACGGCTCTGGGCCGAGTGGGTGAGCCGTCCCCGACCGGGCCGCTGGGCAGCATGGGTTCCCTACGATCGGAACGTGGCGAACATCCTGCTCGAACGGACGGTCCCGCTCCCCCTCGACGAGGCGTGGCGGCGGATCACGCAGTGGCAGCGGCACGGTGAGGGCGTGCCTTTGACGCGGGTCGGGCCGGTCCCGGCCGGCCCGACCCGCGTCGGCACCGTCGTCCTGGCCCGCACGGGCGTCGGACCGCTGTCCTTCGACGACCCGATGGAGGTCACGGTGTGGGAGCCGCCGGAGGACGGGGCCCCGGGGAGGTGCCGACTGGAGAAGCGGGGCCGGGTGGTGCTGGGCTGGGCGGAGTTGGAGGTCCGGCCGGGGCCCGGCGGCCGCACCCGCGTGCTGTGGCGGGAGGAGATCCGGATCCGGCTCCTCCCCTCGCCTTTCGACGACCTGGTCGCGCGCTCGGCACGGCATGTGTTCGGCCGCGCCCTGAACCGCCTGCTGAGACAGGCCTGACGGGCCCCGGGAGCGCTTCGGTACGGAACTTTCGTCCTCAGGCCACCGACCCGATCCGCCCCATCGCCTCCGGCCGCGGCTCGTGGTGGATCGGTGTGTGGGCCCCGGTCAGTGAGACCCCGCTGCCTCCGCGTCGGCCGGCGACGATCTCCGAGGCGATCGACAGGGCCGTCTCCTCAGGCGTACGGGCCCCGAGGTCCAGGCCGATCGGGGAGTGCAGGCGGCTCAACTCCAAGTCGGTGACGCCGACTTCGCGCAGTCGGGCGTTGCGGTCCAAGTGGGTGCGCCGGGAGCCCATGGCGCCGACGTAGGCCACCGGCAGGCGCAGCGCCAGTCGCAGCAGGGGCACGTCGAACTTGGCGTCGTGGGTCAGGACGCACAGGACCGTGCGGGCGTCGACGTCCGTGTCCTCCAGGTAGCGGTGGGGCCAGTCGACCACGATCTCGTCGGCCTCCGGGAAGCGCGTCCGGGTCGCGAAGACGGGCCGTGCGTCGCACACCGTGACGTGGTAGCCGAGGAACTTGCCCATGCGGACCAGCGCCGACGCGAAGTCGATCGCGCCGAAGACGATCATGCGGGGCGGCGGGACCGAGGACTCGACCAGGACCGTGAGGGGCGCTCCGCAGCGGGAGCCCTGCTCCCCGATCTCCAGGGTGCCGGTGCGGCCGGCGTCCAGGAAGGCGCCCGCCTCGGCGGCGATGGTGCGGTCCAGTTCGGGATGGCCGCCGAGGCCGCCGTCGTAGGACCCGTCGGGGCGGACCAGCAGGGCGCGGCCCGTCAGTTCGGGCGGGCCCGACACGATCCGGGCCAGCGCCGCCGCCTGACCGGAGGCGGCGGCGGTGAGCGCGGACGCCACCACCGGCCGGACCGGTTCGGCGGACCGGACCGGGGTGACCAGGATGTCGATGACGCCGCCGCAGGTCAGGCCTACGGCGAAGGCGTCGTCGTCGCTGTAGCCGAAGCGCTCCAGGACGGTCTCGCCGTCCCGCAGCGCCTGCCCGCACAGTTCGTAGACCGCGCCCTCCACACAGCCTCCGGAGACCGAGCCGATCGCCGTGCCCTCGGCGTCCACCGCGAGCGCGGCGCCCGGCTGGCGGGGCGCGCTGCCGCCGACGGCCACCACGGTGGCGACGGCGAAGTCACGGCCCTGCTCGACCCACCGGTTCAGTTCCTCGGCGATGTCCAGCATCTGTCTCGGTCTCCTTAGGACTGCGAGGTCGATACGCCGGGCGTCAGTGGACGCCCAGCCAGCTCTCGATCGGGTTGAGGGCGAAGTACACGAGGAACACCGCCGTCAGGATCCACATGAAGGCGCCGATCTCGCGCACCTTGCCCTGGGCGGTCTTGATGGCGACGTAGGAGATGACACCCGCGGCGACACCGGTGGTGATGGTGTACGTGAACGGCATCAGGACGACCGTCAGGAACACCGGGATGGCGGTGGCCCGGTCGCCCCAGTCCACGTGCCGGGCGTTCATCAGCATCATCGCGCCGATGACGACGAGGGCGGCAGACGCGACCTCCTGCGGCACGATCGCCGTGAGCGGCGTGAAGAACAGACAGGCCGCGAAGAACGCGCCGGTGACGACCGAGGCGAGGCCCGTGCGGGCGCCCTCCCCGACACCCGTCGCGGACTCGATGAACACCGTCTGACCCGAGCCGCCGGACACGCCTCCGATCGCGCCGCCGGCCCCGTCGATGAACAGCGCCTTGGACAGGCCCGGCATCCGGCCCTTGTCGTCGGCGAGCTTGGCCTCGGTGCCGACGCCGATGATGGTCGCCATCGCGTCGAAGAACCCGGCCAGCACCAGCGTGAAGACGATCATGCCGACGGTCATCGCGCCGACCTCGCCCCAGCCGCCGAACTCCACGTCCCCGAAGAGCGAGAAGTCGGGCATGGACACCGCGCTGCCGTGCAGTTCGGGCGCCCCGGCCGCCCACTGCCTGGGGTCGATGACACCGGCCGCGTTCAGGATCGCGGCCACGATCGTGCCGGCGACGATGCCGATGAGGATGGCGCCCGGGATGTTCCGGGCCTGGAGCATGAAGATCAGCAGCAGGGTGCCGGCGAAGAGCAGGACCGGCCAGCCGGCCAGTTCGCCCGCCGGGCCGAGCGTGACGGGAGTGGCCTTCCCCTGGTGCACGAAGCCGGACTTGTAGAAGCCGATGAGGGCGATGAACAGGCCGATGCCCATGGTGATGCCGTGCTTGAGCGCGAGCGGGATCGCGTTCATGATCATCTCGCGCAGGCCGGTGACGACCAGCAGCATGATGATCACGCCGTACATCACGCACATGCCCATCGCCTGCGGCCAGGTCATCTCGGGCGCGACCTGGGAGGCGAGGACTCCGGAGACGGACAGACCCGCGGCGAGGGCGAGCGGCACCTTGCCGATGAACCCCATCAGCAGCGTGGTGAGGGCCGCCGCGAACGCGGTCGCGGTGATGAGGCCCTTCTGCGCGAGGGTGTCCCCCGCCGCGTCCTTCCCGGACAGGATCAGGGGGTTGAGCAGGAGGATGTACGCCATCGCCATGAAGGTCGTGACACCGCCGCGCACCTCTCGCGCGAGCGTCGATCCTCTGTGGGATATGTGGAAGTACCGGTCGAGCCAGGACCGTCCGGCCGGGACGCGGGTGCCTTCGCCCGCGTCCTCGGCTGTGGTCCTCGGCTCAAGTGACTGGGTCATGTGGGCCTACTCCCAAGTTTCATAGGGGGTTGGGATGCACGACCCGGGGGACGGCCCGAGACGAACGAAAGGGGTCCGGGGGACACACGGGGACGCGGCCCCCCGGACGGGACTCTCCTGCTCAGGCCTCGGAGAGTGACGTACCCGTGAGGTGCTCGGGCCGTACCGGAGTCCGGTTCAGCTCGAGCCCGGTCGCGTTCCGGATGGCCGCGAGGACCGCCGGCGTCGACGACAGGGTGGGTGCTTCGCCGATGCCGCGCAGCCCGTACGGGGCGTGCTCGTCGGCGAGTTCGAGGACGTCGACCGGGATGGTCGGCGTGTCGAGGATGGTCGGGATCAGATAGTCGGTGAAGGAGGGGTTCCGCACCTTCGCCGTCTTCGGGTCGACGACGATCTCCTCCATGACGGCCACGCCGAGGCCCTGTGTCGTGCCGCCCTGGATCTGCCCGAGCACGGACAGCGGGTTGAGCGCCTTGCCGACGTCCTGGGCGCAGCCCAGCTCGATGACCTTCACCAGCCCGAGTTCGGTGTCGACCTCGACGACGGCGCGGTGCGCGGCGAAGGAGTACTGCACATGCCCGTTGCCCTGCCCGGTGCGCAGGTCGAAGGCCTCGGTCGGCCGGTGCCGCCACTCCTCCTCGACCTCGACGGTCTCGCCCTCCAGGACGTCGGCCAGGCCGGAGAGGACCTCGCCGCCGTCGGTGACGACCTTGCCGCCCTCCAGCAGCAGCTCGGCGGTGGCCCAGGCCGGGTGATACGACCCGAACTTGCGGCGCCCGATCTCCAGGACCTTCTCGCGGACGATCTCGCAGGCGTTCTTCACGGCGCCGCCGGTGACGTACGTCTGCCGGGAGGCGGAGGTCGAACCGGCGCTGCCCACCTGGGTGTCGGCCGGGTTGATGGTCACCTGGGTGACGCCCAGCTCGGTCCGGGCGATCTGCGCGTGGACGGTGACACCGCCCTGCCCGACCTCGGCCATGGCCGTGTGCACGGTGACCACGGGCTCTCCGCCCACGACCTCCATCCGCACCTTCGCGGTCGAGTAGTCGTCGAACCCCTCGGAGAAACCGACGTTCTTGATGCCGACCGCGTAGCCGACCCCGCGTACGACGCCTTCGCCGTGCGTGGTGTTGGACAGACCGCCCGGCAGCTGCCGTACGTCGGCGCCCTCGCTGGACTCCCACTGGCGCTCCGGCGGCATCGGCATCGCCTTGACGCGGCGCAGGAGTTCGGCGACCGGGGCCGGGGAGTCGACGGGCTGTCCGGTCGGCAGGAGCGTGCCCTGCTCCATGGCGTTGAGCTGCCGGAACTCCACCGGGTCCATGCCGAGCTTCCGCGCCACCTTGTCCATCTGCGCCTCGTAGGCGAAGCACGCCTGGACCGCGCCGAAGCCGCGCATGGCGCCGCAGGGCGGGTTGTTGCTGTAGAGGGCGATGGCCTCGATGTCCACGTCCTCGATCACATACGGGCCGACGGACAGCGAGGAGGCGTTGCCGACGACGGCCGGGGAGGCGGAGGCGTAGGCGCCGCCGTCCAGGACGATCCGGCACTTCATGTGGGTGAGCTTGCCGTCGCGCGTGGCCCCGTGCTCGTAGTACAGCTTCGCCGGGTGGCGGTGGACGTGCCCGAAGAAGGACTCGAACCGGTTGTAGACGATCTTGACGGGCTTGCCCGTGCGCAGTGCCAGCAGGCAGGCGTGGATCTGCATCGACAGGTCCTCGCGGCCGCCGAACGCGCCGCCGACGCCGGACAGCGTCATGCGCACCTTGTCCTCGGGCAGTCCGAGCACGGGCGCGATCTGGCGCAGATCGCTGTGCAGCCACTGGGTGGCGATGTAGAGGTGGACGCCGCCGTCCTCCTCGGGGACGGCGAGGCCGGACTCGGGGCCGAGGAAGGCCTGGTCCTGCATGCCGAAGGTGTACTCGCCCTCGACGATGACATCGGCCCGCCGCCGAGCGGCCTCGACGTCACCGCGGATGATCGGCTGGCGGTGGACGATGTTCGGGTGCGGGACGTGCCCGGCGTGGTGGTCGTCGCGGCCCTCGTGGACGAGGATCGCGTCCGGCGCGGTCGCGGACGCCTCGTCGGTGATGACGGGCAGTTCGCGGTAGTCGACCTTGATCTTCGCGGCAGCGCGGCGGGCCGTCTCCGGATGGTCGGCGGCGACGATCGCGACCGGCTCTCCGTGGTGGCGGACCTTGCCGTGGGCGAGGACCGGGGTGTCCTGGATCTCCAGCCCGTAGTTCTTCACGTCGGTGGGCAGGTCGTCGTACGTGAGCACGGCGTAGACGCCCGGCAGGGCCAGTGCCTCGCTCGTGTCGATGGACACGATCTCGGCGTGCGCGACGGTCGACCGCAGGATCTGCCCCCACAGCATGTCCTCGTGCCACATGTCGGACGAGTACGCGAACTCGCCGGTGACCTTGAGGGTGCCGTCCGGGCGGAGCGTGGACTCGCCGATGCCGCCCTTGGTCCGGGAGCCCTGGGTGATCTTCGTGGGTGCGCCGTTGGTGGGCATGCTCAGACCGCCTCTCCCTGCCGGGCGGCCGCCAGGCGGACCGCGTCCATGATCTTCTCGTAGCCGGTGCAGCGGCACAGGTTGCCCGACAGCGCCTCGCGGATGTCCGCGTCGGACGGGTTGGGGTTGCGCTCCAGCATCTCGTCGGCGGCGACCAGCAGTCCGGGTGTGCAGAAGCCGCACTGGACGGCGCCGGCGTCGATGAACGCCTGCTGGATCGGGGAGAGTTCGGTGCCCTCGCCGGTTTGCGAGTCGGCGCCCTTGGCCTGCCACCCCTGGGCGTCCTGCAACGACGTACCGCAGGCCCCCGTCGCGCAGCCGCTCTCCGCCCGCTGCTTCGCGAAGTCGGCGAGCCCCTCGACGGTGACGACCTCGCGGCCCTCCGCCTGCCCGGCGGCCACCAGGCACGAGCACACCGGCACCCCGTCGAGCCGGACCGTGCAGGAGCCGCACTCGCCCTGTTCGCAGGCGTTCTTGGACCCGGGAAGGCCCATGCGCTCCCGCAGCACGTAGAGCAGGGACTCGCCCTCCCAGACGTCGTCGGCTTCCTGCGGACGGCCGTTGACCGTGAAGTTGACGCGCATTACGCGGCTCCCTCCGTAAGGCGGCGGGCGCCGCGGTAGGACTCCCAGGTCCAGGTCAGGGTGCGGCGGGCCATGACGCCGACGGCGTGGCGGCGGTAGCTCGCGGTGCCCCGCACGTCGTCGATCGGGTTGCAGGCGGCGGAGCACAGGTCCGCGAACTGCTTGGCGACCGACGGGGTGACGATCTTCCCGCTGTCCCAGAAGCCGCCCTCCTCCAGAGCGGCGTTCAGAAACTCCTCGGCGGCCTTGGCCCGAATGGGTGTAGGGGCGGCCGAGCCGATGCCCGTCCGCACGGTCCGCGTCTCGGGATGCAGCGCCAGCCCGAACGCGCACACGGCGATGACCATCGCGTTCCTGGTCCCCACCTTGGAGAACTGCTGCGGCCCGTCGGCCTTCTTCACATGCACGGCCCGGATCAGTTCATCGGCCGCCAGCGCGTTGCGCTTCACGCCCTTGTAGAACTCGTCGATCGGGATCCGGCGCGCCCCGCGCACCGACTCGACCTCCACCTCGGCGCCCGCGGCGAGCAGGGCGGGGTGGGCGTCGCCGGCCGGGGAGGCGGTGCCGAGGTTGCCGCCGACGCCGCCGCGGTTGCGGATCTGCGGGGAGGCGACGGTGTGCGAGGCGAGGGCGAGGCCCGGCAGTTCGGCGCGCAGGTTCTCCATGATCCGCGTGTACGGCACGGAGGCGCCCAGCCGTACGCTCCCCTCGCCGACCTCCCACTCGGAGAGGTCGCCGACGCGGTTCAGGTCCATGAGGTACTCGGGCCGGCGGTGGTCGAAGTTGATCTCGACCATCACGTCGGTGCCACCCGCAATCGGCACAGCGGTGGGGTGCTCGGCTTTCGCGGCGAGCGCCTCCTCCCAGCTGGCGGGGCGAAGGAAGTCCATGACCGGCTCTCTTCTCCGTCTTCTCGTGGGGCGTTCAGATTGAGCCAATCCGTGTGCGGCGGTCCCGGCTCGTTCATGTGCTGTTAACGCGTAGTGGCCTCAGTACACAGCGCGGTACTCCGACGGGGTCAGTCACGGAAACCATGAAGGAGTTGGCTGGCCAGGACGGGCATCTTGTAGATTCGTATGAACGGAGGCCATCAGAAACCTCCTCGTTCTCCTGTGGAAACGCGCGACACAGCCGCGTGACCTGGGACACAGCCGGAACGCGGTTCGAGGCCGTTGGGTATCGCCCACCAGGCCACCGAACAGGCGTTCCCTCAACACTCCCCCAAGATCCACCACTGATTTCGAGACAAAGAACGGCGGCGACGAGAATGCGGCTGCGCGCACTGCTGGACACCGACGCGCTGGGCCTCAAGCTGCTCGGCGGCGAGGAAGAGCTGGACCGCACGGTGCGCGGCGTGATGACCACCGACCTCCGCGACCCCAGCCGCTACCTCTCGGGCGGCGAACTGGTGCTCACGGGCCTGGCCTGGCGCCATGACGCCGAGGACTCGGAGCCGTTCGTCCGGATCCTGGTGCAGCAGGGTGTGACGGCCCTCGCCGCGGGCGAGGCCGAGCTCGGAGACGTCCCGGCCGACCTGGTCACGGCCTGCGCCCGGCACCGGCTCCCCCTCTTCGCGGTGCACGAGTCGGTGGCGTTCGCGACGATCACCGAACACGTCGTACGGCAGGTCTCAGGCGAGCGCGCCGGAGACCTCGCGGCGGTCGTCGACCGCCACCGCCGGATGATGACCTCGGGCCCGGCGGGCGGCGGCCCGGACGTCGTCCTGGACCTGCTCGGCTCGGACCTGGACCTGCGCGCCTGGGTCCTCGCCCCCACCGGCCGGCTGATCGCGGGCTCGAAGGCCGCGGGCCCCGCCGCCCTGCCCGCCGAGACCTGCGGACGCCTGGTGGCGGAACACCTCACCGCCACCCGCACGGGCCGCCGCGCACCGCACCGCGTCCTCCTGGGCGGCACCACCTACTCCCTGTTCCCGATCCGCTCGACGGGCCGCTCCCCGCAGAGCGCCCGCGACACCCGGGACGTCCGCGAGACCCTGCTCTCCGACTGGCTGCTGGCCGTCGAGGCGGACGCCGGGGACTGGGCCGAGGAGCGCCTGGACCTGCTGCACGGCGTCACCCAGCTGATCGCGGTCGAGCGGGACCGCCGCGACGCCGCCCGCACGGTCCGCCGCCGCCTCGCCCAGGAGGTGCTGGAACTGGTCCAGACGGGCGCGGCCCCCGGCGAGATCGCCGCCCGTCTGCGCGTGGCCGCGCCGGTGCTGCTGCCCGGCCTCGGGGCGGCGCCGCACTGGCAGGTGGTCGTGGCCCGCGTCGACTGGGACGGGGACGGCATCGAGGGCGGCCCGGTGGCCCAGGCCCTGCTGGAGGAGATCCTCGTCGACCCGCTCTCCGCGGGCCCGGAGCACTCGGACCGCATCGCCGTGGCCCACACCGGCGAGGAGGCCATCGCCCTGGTCCCCCTGCCCGCCGTCTCGACGGAGCACGACGGCTCCGAGACCGGCGTCCTCGCCGACGCGCTCCTGGAATCCGTACGCGACCCCCTCACCGCGGGTCTCGACGGCGACGGGCACCTCACCCTCGGCGTCAGCGCGGCCGTGCACTCGGCGGAGGGTCTGCGGGGCGCCCTGGAGGAGGCCCGCCACGCCCGCCGGGTGGCCGCGGCCCGCCCGGGCCGGGTCTGCGCGGCGGGCCACCAGGAACTGGCCTCGCACGTCCTGCTGCTCCCCTTCGTCCCGGACGATGTCCGCCGCGCCTTCACGGCCCGCCTCCTGGACCCCCTCCGCGACTACGACCGCCGGCACCGGGCGGAGCTGATCCCCACCCTGGAGGCGTTCCTCGACTGCGACGGCTCCTGGACCCGCTGCGCCGGCCGTCTCCACCTCCACGTCAACACGCTGCGCTACCGCGTCGGACGGATCGAGCAGTTGACGGGCCGTGATCTGTCGAGGCTCGAGGACAAGCTGGATTTCTTCCTTGCCCTGCGCATGAGCTGAGACACGGGGTGTCCCGTCCCGAACACGGGGCGCCCGGAGCCCCACGACTTTGTGAAATCCTTCACCCACCCTCTTGGCCCGGCCCCGCGATTCGTGCTGAGATGCCGCCACCACTCAACAGCTCGATGGCGTGCTCGGGGAGGGCAACGTGGCGCATACCGCCATGTCTGGTAACGGAACGACCCCTGGTGACGATCCCCTCCAGACCGCGGTATGGCGGCTGCGCTCACGCGGGTGCTGGGCCGACGCGGCCGCCCTGCTGCTGCCGGACACACCCGCGGCGGCGCTCCAACGCGCTTCGTTGCTGGTGGAACGGTGTCTGTACACCGAGCGGGGCTGGGAGGAGGCCGAGGACGCGCTGCGCACGGCCGAGGCGCTGGCCCACAGCGACGACGAGCGGGGCGCGGCCGCTTGTGAACGCGGTTACTTGGCCTACGCCTCGACGCTGCTCGCGGTGCGGGACCGGGCCGACGAGGCGCGGGCCGCGCTGGGGCGGGCCGCCGCGCTGATCCCTCCGGGGGCTTCGCAGCGGGCCCTGCTGGACTTCCGTCGCGGTCTGCTGGCGGAGAACCTGACGAGTGCCCCGCAGGCGGCGCGGGCGGCGTACCGCCGGGCGCACGCGGGGGCTACGGCGCATGAGAATCCGCTGCTGCTGTCCTTCACCTGGCGCCATCTGGCCGGGCTCGCCCTGCGGGACGGGGAGTTGGCGGAGGCGCGGCACGGTTTCTCGGAGTCACTGCGGATCCGGGAGGAGCTGGGCTATCTCGTCGGCACGGCCCCCGCGCTGGTGTCCCTGGCCGACACGGAGACGGAGCCGGAGGCGTCCCGACTACGCGAGGAGGCCCGGCGCTTGTTCCGCCTGCTCGGAGGCGTACCGACCTGGCTGTCCCGCCAGTTGGCCCCGTTGCCGCCGGCGGCGACCGCTTGAACGCGTCCCGGGGTACCCGGCGTCGAGGCTGAGGCCGGGTCGGTCCGCAACCCGGCGAAACGGGGTGCCGCTGCGCCCACCCGTGCCGCCCCTAGCGGCACGCATGCCCGCAGCGGTGGCCTGCGGCAGCTTGGGCGGGTGCGGCCCCCGTTACTGAGGGGGGACGGCTGAAACGGCCGGGCCGGGGGGCGAAGCCGCCGGGCTGGGCGGAGGGACGAGACCCCCTGCCGGGGCGGTTGGCGGAAGCCGCGACGCGCCCGCACTCGCCGGATCACGGAAGGGGACGTGTCGGGGGGTGTCCGCCCGCAGCGGTTGGCGCGTCAACGAACAGTCAATTGGTCCCCGACCCCATCGCGCCGTTCCGAGGACGGACACCCCCGGCGCGGCCCCGACCCACCCCCGGCGATGGGCGCGAGACGCCCGCCCCCTCAGCCCGCGCCCGTGAAGTGCTCCCCCACCAGGACCCGCACGACATCCAAGTCCCCGGCGATCAACGCGTCCAGCAACGCGGTGTGCTCATGCGCGTCCGCCACCAGCTCGGCCCGCCCCCGGCCACCCGGCCCGCCGCCCACCAGCGGCCACTGCGCCCGCCGGTGCAGATCCTCGGCGATCTGGACCAACTGCCCGTTCCCCGAGAGGGACAGCACCGCACGGTGGAACACCCGGTCGGACTCCGCGTAGGTCGCGCGGCAGCCGGAGGACGCCGCGCGGACCGTCGCCTCGGCGAGAGGCCGCAGTTCGGCCCACCGCTCGGCGGGAACGGCACGGGCCAGCCGCAGCATCACCGGCACCTCGATCAGCGACCGGACCTCGGCCAGTTCCGCCAGCTCCCGCGCTCCCCGCTCGACCACCCGGAACCCACGGTTCGGCACGACCTCGACGGCACCCTCGATCGCCAGCTGCTGCATCGCCTCGCGCACCGGCGTCGCCGACACCCCGAACCGCTCGCCCAGCACCGGCGCCGAGTACACCTCACCGGGCCGCAGATCCCCCGCCACCAGCGCGGCCCGCAGCGCGTCCACGATCTGCCCGCGCACGGAGGACCGCTGGATGACAGGCCTGGGCCGCGGAAGGGCCGGCTCACCGTGCGTGTGCTCACCACGCACCGCCCCATCGGCCCCAGCCCCATCGGCCCCAGCCCCGTCGGCCGCAGCCGCTGCCCCAGCCGCCCCGGCCTGCCGCGGCACACGGGCCTGCCCGGCCTGCACAGCCGACCAGGGCTCCCCCTGCTTCAAGGGTCCTCCTCCGGACGTATCGGTACTTGGGGTCATTACGGCGGGTTGTTACTCGTCCGTCAAGCACCATAAGCGCCCCGAGCGCCAGTTCAAATCCCAGCGATCTTGAGTTAGGTTAGGCTTACCTCTGAGTAGATCGGTGATCCCATGCCCGAGCCCCGTTCGGCCGTCTCCGGCGCATACGCCCGCTTGGCCGAGGTCCTCCCCGGGCTCGCCGTCACCGAACTCACCCCCGAGGACGAAACCCCGTACGGCGGCGCCTGGGCCGCGGCCACCGACCTCGCCGCCGCCGGCCCCGCCCTCGACGCGTTCCTGTCCTGGGACGAGGACCAGGTCCGCCGGGACTACGGCCAGGAGGCCCGCCCCGATGTCGTCGCCAGCTTCGGCCTGCACCGCTACGCCTGGCCCGCCTGCCTGCTGATCACCGTCCCCTGGTTCCTGCACCGCCGCGTACCGCGCTACCCCGTGACCCACGTCTCGTACGACCGCACCGCCGAGGGCCACCCCATCGGCCGGATGGCCGTCCGCCCGGCCGGCTTCGCGTGCCTGCCCGGCGACGAGGCCGCCACGCTGCCCGGCGCCCGGGTCGTCCCGGACGAGGAGGCGCTGCGGGCCGAGGTGCGGTCGGCGGTCGCCGAGCACCTGGAGCCGGTCCTGACCGGTTTCGGACCGCGGATGCGGCGTCGCGGCCGGGCCCTGTGGGGCATGGCGACCGACGAGATCGTCGAGGGACTCTGGTACATCGCGCAGCTGTTCGGCGAGATCGAGGAACGGCGCGCGATGCGCGAGCTGGAGCTGCTCCTGCCGGGCGCGACGAAGCCGTACGTGGGCACGGCGGCGTTCCGGGAGCTGACCGGCCCCGGCGGCGAGCCGCTGCGCACCCGGGACCGCGCGAGCTGCTGCATGTTCTACACGCTGCGCCCGCAGGACACCTGCGCCACCTGCCCGCGCACCTGCGACGCCGACCGGGTCACCAAGCTCTTGGCCACAGCCAGTTGAGGCACACTCGGAAACTCAAGGAAGTTTCCGCGGAACCACCCGTACGGGTAGTCTTGTTCGAACTCAACTCCCGCCCCTCACGCGGCAGTTCGAGCAGAACGCCGCCCTGAACATTCCCTTGCACTTCCTTGGCGGCCTCTTGCCCCGAAACCCCCTGAGGGCTGTTGGGATTGGGCCACTATGGCGGGCGTTACGCCCTATCCCAATGCAAGGGACCACCCAGATGAAACTGACCGACATATCGCTGAACTGGCTGCTTCCGGGCGCCGTGCTTCTCCTGGGCATGCTGGCGGCGATAGCGGTTCTCGCGCGCGGCAAGCGCTCCTCGGTCAAGGACACGAGCGCGGACGATTCCTGGGAGCGCAGTGAAGAACGCCGCAGACGCAAGGAGGCCCTTTACGGCACCGTCTCCTACGTCCTCCTCTTCTGCTGCGCGGCCGTAGCCGCCGCACTCTCCTTCCACGGCCTGGTCGGCTTCGGCGAGCAGAACCTGGGCCTCTCCGGCGGCTGGCAGTACCTGGTCCCGTTCGGCCTGGACGGCGCCGCGATGTTCTGCTCCGTGCTCGCGGTGCGCGAGGCCAGCCACGGTGACGCGGCCCTCGGCTCCCGGATACTCGTCTGGACGTTCGCCTTCGCCGCGGCCTGGTTCAACTGGGTGCACGCGCCCAGGGGCATCGGCCACGCGGGGGCGCCCCACTTCTTCGCGGGCATGTCCCTGTCGGCGGCGGTGCTCTTCGACCGCGCGCTGAAGCAGACCCGTCGCGCGGCCCTGCGGGAGCAGGGCCTGGTGCCGCGCCCGCTGCCGCAGATCCGTATCGTGCGCTGGCTGCGGGCCCCCCGCGAGACGTACAGCGCCTGGTCGCTGATGCTCCTGGAGGGTGTGCGCAGCCTCGACGAGGCGGTCGACGAAGTGCGCGACGACAAGCGCAAGAAGGACGAGGCGCGGCAGCGGCGCCGCGACCAGCAGCGCGTGGAGCGGGCCCAGTTGAAGGCGATCAGCCGCGGTCACCGCGGGCACTTCGGCCGCGGCGGCGGACGGCAGCTGGAGGTGCAGGTGGAGCGCGGCTCCTCGCAGGTCTCCGCGGAGCCTGCCATATCCGCGCCGGAGCCGCTGCCCGTCCGCTCGCGTCCCTCCCTGCAGCCCGCTCGCAAAGGAGCTGACCCCGTGACCGTCGACCTCACCGCCGAGGACGACACCATGGCGCTGCCGCGTCTGGACTCCCTGGAGCGCAAGCTCAAGGACCTGGAGCAGCAGTTCGGCTAGGGGGACCGAACAGGGCCGGGAAGGGGGCGTGGCCTGCGGGCCGCGCCCCCTTCCCGTTCACGCTTCCCGTTCACGCTTCCCGTTCACGCTTCCCGTTCACGCCGCCTCGGCCTCCAGCTCGAACCAGACGGCCTTGCCCACTCCGTGCGGCCTGACGCCCCAGGCGTCGGCGAGGGACTGGACGAGGAACAGGCCCCTGCCGTTCGTACCGTCGTCGGCGATCGGTACGCGCAGCCGGGGTCTGCGGGCCACGAAGTCCCGTACCTCCACCCGCAGTCCACGCGGTCCGACCGTGGCCGTCAGGAGCGCGTCGTGATCGGTGTGGACGATCGCGTTGGTGACGAGTTCGCTGGTGAGCAGTTCCGCCACGTCCGATCGCCCGGTCCTCCCCCATTGCCCGAGCATGTCCCGCAGGGCCCTGCGGGCTTCCGGCACGGCCCGCAGGTCCGCCCGCCCGAGTCTGCGCCTCAGTTGAGGCACGGGCATCCGCTCCGTGTCGTCGTCGGTCTTGTCGTCCGCCGTCTTCGCCGAGAAGGCCCCGATCGTTATGGGACCGCCTCCTCGTGCCTGCCTCTCCATGACCCCCGCCCGCGCGCCGATGTCGGTTCCCCTCCTGCCTCGAACACGTTCACGGGGATCCATGCCCGATCGGACACGCGGCAGTCATGTCGAGTCGTCAACGACCGGGTGTTCGGCCAATCGGACGGGACCTGTGGGCGGGGCTGCGGGCCGCTGAGCGGTACGGCGGTGACGGGGAGGGGGACAAGAGGGTAGCCGGTACGGGTCCTCGTGCGGATCGTGACCGCAGGAGATCGGCCGAAGTACCGAGGGCCGGCTGCCGATCCGTGCGTACGCGACGAAGGAGTGGGGCAGCCGGCCCCCGCGCGCGGCGGTCCGGTGAAGTTGGCCGAAGTACGACGGTCCCTCCCGGGCCTCTGACCGGAACAGGGCCGTCCTCCCCACCCCCGTGGCGGGAGGACGGCCCTGTCTTCTCCGGTGGTCGCCCGGTCAGTACAGCTTCTTGACGGCGGTGGTCGTCGTCTTCTTGAAGGCGGCCACGGGGGCGTCGCCGAAGTCGCCCATCTGACCCCACTGCACGACGGTGACGGTCCGGCCGTCCTGTCCGACGGACAGCAGTGCGATGTCCGAGGCCCCCCAGGAGGTCTCGGTGTGCAGTCCGCGGACGCGGGCGCCCTCCTCGACCGGCAGCGAGCCGTAGTCCCGGCCCTCGGCCTGGACGTCCGGGTCGGCCTCCTCGATGCGGTCGGCGCAGGTGCGGATCAGGTCGTCGTAGTGCTTCGCCAGGGCCTTGGCCAGGGCGGCTGTGCTGGTCACGACGGTCAACTGCACGGCGCCGGTGTCCAGGTCGGTCCGGAACTCCCGGTGCCGGTAGTCGTAGGAGGGCACGCCCTCCGTGCTCACGCAGAAGCCGAGTCCCTCCGGGAACCCTTCGGTGACCGGCCCGGCGGTCCAGGACGACGTCGGGTGCGGCGGCAGCTCCGACGCCGAGAGGAACTTGGGCGCGGCGGCCTTCGGCGCGGCGCCGGCGGCCGGTGCCGTGGCGACCGTGCCCGCCGCGAGGGCGGCGACGGTGAGTGCGGTGAGAGCGCTCGTTCGGATGCGCATGGACATGGGTGTTCCCCCGAGGATGAGTGCGTGGACATGGATGCCGCGGCGAGGCCGGCTGGTCGGCCCGGGCCTGGTCGGTGCGGCACCAAGAGCATCAGCGGTCACAGCCGGCGGGCGCAACAGCCCGCGGCCGATCGGCCGGGGTGGAACCATCCCAGCCCGTCTGACGTGCAGGTACAGGGACGCCTGGGATGCCGTCCCGGGCCGGGTCGGACCTTACGGGGGCGGGGAAACGTGTCGGCACAGGAAGACCTGGACGACGTCGGGGAGTTCGCGGCGCTGCTGAGAGCGCTGAAGGAGCGCACGGACCGCAGTTACGGTTCGCTGGCCCGCCGTCTGGCCATGAACACCTCGACCCTGCACCGCTATTGCGCGGGCGATGCGGTCCCCCTCGACTTCGCCCCCGTGGAGCGTTTCGCGGCGCTCTGCGGGGCGACGGCCGAGGAACGCCTGGAACTCCACCGCCGCTGGCTCCTGGCGGTGGCGGCACGCAAGCGGCCTCGTACGGCGACTGCGGTGGAGGAGGCGGCCCCTGCCGAGGAGGAAGCGGGCGCCCCGGCTCCAGATCCGGCCCCGGACCCGGACCCGCTCCCCCGCCGCCCCTGGTACCGCCACAGGCGCGTCGCGGTCGGGCTGGCCGCCGCCTGCGCGCTGCTCGCGACGCTCGGCAGTCTGTCCGCGCTGCCGGACGGACGGCGCCCCGCCGCCGACGGTGCCCGTACGGCCGGACCCGCCACGTCCGGCACGACGGAAGCCAAGGCACCGGACCGCAGCGGCACCTCGCCCACTCCGAGCGACTCCCCCACCACCAAGCGGCCTTCCGCCACCCCGAAGAGCAAGAAGGAGCCCTCCCCCGCCCCCTCCGCCCGTACCACCACCCCGGCACCGCCCAGCGGGAAGAACTCCGCCGTGCCGCTCACCTGGTCCGCCGACTCCCAGGCCTGGAATCTGGGCTGCGGCCACGACTACGTCATCGCCAAACCGCCCCAGCAGGTGCCCCCGCCCCCGGCCCCGCAGGACGCCGGGACCTGGGCGGCGACACAGGGCGCGGTGCACGGCGGCGAGACGATCGTGGAGTTGTCGGTGCAGGGGCGGACCGACACGGCGGTCGTGCTGAACGCGCTGCGTGTGCGCGTGGTGGGGCGAACGGCACCCGCCCCGGGCAACGCCTACGCCATGGACCAGGGCTGCGGGGGCGCGGTCACCCCGCGCTCCTTCGACGTGAACCTGGACAAGGACCGGCCCATCGCCCGCGCGGTCGCCGGGAACGACACCGGCGTGCCGATCCCGGCGGTGCGCATGCCGTACCGCGTCTCGGCCACGGACCCCGAGGTGCTGCTGGTCACCGCCCGGACCGTGACGTGCGACTGCCGCTGGTACCTGGAGCTGGACTGGTCCTCCCAGGGCCGCGCGGGCACGGTCCGCATCGACGACGCCGGACGCCCGTTCCGCACCAGCGGCATCAAGGGCCTGCCCCGGTACATGTACGACACGACGGCCCGCCGGTGGGGGCCCTACAGCTGACCGCCCTCAGGGCCGGGGCACGTTGCGCAGGTTGGAGCGGGCCATCTGGAGCATCCGGCCGACCCCGCCGTCCAGCACCATCTTGGAGGCGGACAGGGCGAAGCCGGTCACCATCTCGGCCTTGATCTTGGGCGGGATGGACAGCGCGTTGGGGTCGGTGACGACGTCGACGAGCGCCGGGCCCTTGTGCTTGAAGGCGTGCTTGAGGGCGCCGGCGAGTTCCTTGGGCTTCTCGACCCGGACGCCGTACGCGCCGCAGGCCCGGGCGACGGCGGCGAAGTCGGGGTTCTTGTTGGCGGTGCCGTAGGACGGCAGGCCGGCGACCAGCATCTCCAACTCGACCATGCCGAGGGAGGAGTTGTTGAAGAGGACGACCTTGACCGGGAGGTCGTACTGCACGAGCGTCAGGAAGTCGCCCATCAGCATGGAGAAGCCGCCGTCGCCGGACATGGACACGACCTGCCGCTTGCGGTCGGTGAACTGCGCGCCGATCGCCATGGGCAGGGCGTTGGCCATGGAGCCGTGGGAGAAGGACCCGATGACGCGGCGGCGGCCGTTGGGTGAGATGTAGCGGGCGGCCCAGACGTTGCACATGCCGGTGTCGACGGTGAACACGGCGTCGTCGGAGGCGACTTCGTCGAGGACGGACGCGACGTACTCGGGGTGGATCGGTGTGTGCTTCTCGACCTTGCGGGTGTACGCCTTGACCACCCCCTCCAGCGCGTCCGCGTGCTTCTTCAGCATCCGGTCGAGGAAGCGGCGGTTGTTCTTCTCCTTCACCCTGGGGATCAGACAGCGCAGTGTCTCCCGTACGTCGCCCCACACCGCGAGGTCCAGTTTCGAGCGGCGGCCGAGGTGTTCGGGGCGTACGTCGACCTGGGCGATCTTCACGTCGTCGGGGAGGAAGGCGTTGTAGGGGAAGTCGGTGCCGAGCAGGATCAGCAGGTCGCACTCGTGGGTGGCCTCGTAGGCGGCGCCGTAGCCGAGGAGCCCGCTCATGCCGACGTCGTAGGGGTTGTCGTACTGGATCCATTCCTTGCCGCGCAGGGCGTGCCCCACCGGGGACTTGATCTTCCCGGCGAACTCCATGACCTCGGCGTGCGCGCCCGCGGTGCCGGCTCCGCAGAAGAGGGTGACCTTGCCGGCCTCGTCGATCATCTTCACCAGCCGGTCGAGTTCCTCGTCTCCCGGGCGGACCGTGGGCCGGGAGGTGACGAGGGCGGTCTCGGCGGGCTTGTCCGGGGCGGGCTCGTCGGCGATGTCGCCGGGAAGGGAGACCACGCTGACGCCGCTGCGGCCGACGGCGTTCTGGATGGCGGTCTGGAGCAGCCGGGGCATCTGCTTCGGGCTGGAGATCAGCTCGCTGTAGTGGCTGCACTCGGCGAACAGCCGGTCGGGGTGGGTCTCCTGGAAGAAGTTGAGGCCGATCTCGCTGGAGGGGATCTGGGAGGCGAGGGCGAGGACGGGCGCCATGGAGCGGTGGGCGTCGTACAGGCCGTTGATGAGGTGGAGGTTGCCCGGGCCGCAGGAGCCGGCGCAGGCGGCGAGAGTGCCGGTGATCTGGGCCTCGGCGCCGGCGGCGAAGGCGGCGGTCTCCTCGTGCCGGACGTGGATCCAGTCGATGGCGGAGTTGCGCCGGACGGCGTCGACGACCGGGTTCAGGCTGTCGCCGACGACTCCGTAGAGGCGTTTGACTCCGGCGCGCGTCAGGATGTCGACGAACTGTTCCGCGACGTTCTGTTTGGCCATGGCTCTCGTGTGCCCCTTCGGTCTCCAGGGATCCCTCCGGGTTCCATCAAGTCACAGGGTGCGCGCTCACGCCTCCCACACGGCGGCGGCCGTACGGTCGTCCGCGTAGCCCTTGACCCGCACCTGGGAGTCCGCGAGGAACGCGGCGAGGCCGGGCGGGTCGGGGCGGGACCACCGCTCGGCGAGGTAGTCGCCCAGCTCGGGTTCGCCGCGCAGCGGGTCGGCGAGGCCGCCGCTGCACAGCAGGAGCGTGTCACCCGGGCGGGCGACGGAGGTACGGAAGCGGAAGGGTTCGCGGGGTGGTTCCGGGGCCGGTTCGTAGGGGCTGGGCGGGGTCGGGATGCCCAGGTCCATGGTGAACCGGTCGCCCTCGGGCGTCTCGGAGGGCGGCGACCCGAATCCCATCACGGGCTCGCCCTTGATCTCGGCGACCTGCGGTTCGATGTCCTGCCACTCGCCGTCCCGCAGCCGGAACAGCCCGCCGGGTCCTACGCCGAAGAAGACGCGCGTACGGCACTCCGGGTCGGCCGACAGCAGCAGACAGCGCAGGCCGGCCGCGTACTCCTGCGGGTCGACGCCCTGTTCGGCGGCGCTGGCGCGGAGCTTGCCGAGACTGCGGTCGGTGAGACGGTGCAGCCCGGACTTGAGGTCGCCCCGGCGACCGTCCCTTATGTCCGCCACGAGCCGGGCATGACTGCGCCCGACGGCCCGCCCGATCCAGTGACAGGCCTCGGCGGCGGCCCGGTGCGCGCCCTGCGTGGCACGGGCCCCGGTCGCCATCGCCACCAGCAGCAGCGCGTGCTCGCCCGTGCCGAAGCGCGCGGTCAGCAGCGAGTCACGCCGCGGCTCCCCCCGGTACCGCGCGGAGTCCCCCCGCACGGACACGGCCCGCAACGTACACGCCCCGTACCGGGCCCCGTCGAGCACGGTGTCCGCGACCAGGTCGTCGAGATCATCGGGGTCGGCCGCCGGTAGCGCGATGGGCTCGGCGTCGTAGGTGGGCGGCCGGGACCCGACGTACCCGAGGGGCAGGGGGGAGGGCTCGGGGCGCTCGATCCGGGGGGCGGGCTGGTCGGAGAGGGTCTGCGGCGGGGGTGGTGGGGTGACCGGGAGAGGCGGTGCGAACGCCGGGTCGGCGGGGCGGGGTGGCGCGGACGGGGCATCGGCCGGGCTGGGTGGCAGCGGCGGACGTTCGGCGGGGCGGGGTGGGGCGGACGGTGCATCGGCCGGGCGGGGAGGCGCCGGCGGACCTTCGGCGGAGCGGGAAGGCGCGGGCGGTGCATCGGCCGGGCTGGGTGGCACCGGCGGACCTTCGGCGGAGCGGGGTGGCGCCGGCGGTGGGTCGACGGGGGCGGGGAAGGCTGTCCCGTCGGGCTCGGTGGCCGGGAAACCGGCCCTGCCGGGCCCGGTGGCGGGGGCCCCGGTGCGGCCGGACTCGGCCACCGGAGTCGAGGTCCCACCAGAGCCGCTACCCGGAGCCCCGGCCCCACCGGAGCCAGCCCCCGGAGACCCGACCCCACCGGGCTCGGCAGCGGGGAAGGTCGGCTCGGCCGGGCGGAATTCCGGGCTGGGCCAGGAGGGTGGGGTGGTGGGCAGGGGTGGAGGGGGCGGGGGTGATGGGGGCGGGGGCCGATCCGGTGTCTGCCCTGTGCCGCCCGGCGGCTTCGTGGCGGTCGGGAAGGTCGACGGGCGTGGGGGCCGGGACGTCGGTGGTTCCCAGGGGGCGCGGGGCTCGTCGGCGGCTGCCCGGGGCGCCGGGACCACCGGATCGGAGGCGGGGCGTTCGTCCGCCGGGCTCCCTACCGCCCCCGCCGCCGAGGCGAAGCGGTCGTCGAGGGAATCCGGGGCGGGTGTGGGGCCCGTGTCGTCGGTGGAGTCGTCGTACAACTGCCTCCACCAGTCGTCGTCCTGACCGGTGGGCCTTCCCCCCTGCTGGCTCATGCCCCTGATTGTCCACCGCACGGCCGGGATGAAAACGGGGCTTCCGGAAAAACCGGCCCGTCCCGGCACCGGGAAACGACGGCTCGAGTGACCTCTAGAACGGCCATGCGATAAGGGCGGACGGCGGCCCCGGGCGGCTGACCTGCGGGTCCTGACCTCGGCCACGCTCCTGACCTGCGCCTTCTCACGGATTCCGGCACGCTGGTCAGATGGGAGTGTGGGACCTCCTGCTGGTCGGGCTGGTCATCCTGCTCGGTCTGTGCGGAGTGCTGCTGCCCGCGGTGCCCGGGTCGTTGCTGGTGTGGGCCGCGGTCATGTGGTGGGCGCTGAAGGATCCCCAGCCCGTCGCGTGGTGGACCCTGGTGGGTGCCACGGCCTTGATGTTCGTGTCCCAGGGCGTGCGCTGGGCCCTGCCGCCCCGGCAGCTCCGGGCGAGCGGCGCCAACCGCCGCATGCTGGCCTGGGCCGGAGCCGGATCCACCCTCGGCTTCGTCCTGCTCCCCGTACTCGGCGCGATCCCCGGATATCTGGCCGGTATCTATCTCTACGAACGCCGCCGCCTGGGCCGCCACGGCGACGCGGTCGCCGCCGTGCGTCAGGTGATGCGCTCGGGCGGCTCCAGCATCCTGACGGAGCTGTTCACCTGCCAGCTCATCGCGGCGGCCTGGCTCGGCGCGGTCCTCTGGGGCTGACACCGCCACGCCGAGGCGGGCTAGAGCACACCCTCGTGCGTGAGCAGCCGTACCTTGCGGTCCAGGCCGCCCGCGTACCCGGTCAGTGCGCCGTCGGCGCCGATCACCCGGTGGCAGGGCCGGACCACCAGCAGCGGATTGGCGGCGATCGCCCCGCCGACGGCCCGTACGGCCGCCCTGGGCGCTCCGATCCGCGCGGCGATCTCGCCGTAGGTCGCGGTCGAGCCGTAGGGGATGTCGTCCAGCGCGGCCCAGACCTTCTCCCGGAAGGCCGTGCCCTCGGTGCGCCACGGCAGCCGGAACTCCTTCAGGTCCCCGGCGAAGTAGGCCGCGAGCTGTTCCTCGGCCTCCCGGAAGGGGCCCGGGTCCTGCCGCCAGCCATCCAGCACCACGCGTCCGCCCTTCTGCCCGGGCACGGACAGCGAGGTCAGCTCGCCGGTCGGGGCGGCGGTGAGCAGCAGCGGCCCGAGGGGGCCGTCCGCGGTCGTCCAGTACGTCGTCGTCATCACAACTCCCACTCCCCTGCTGCGCGCAGGTGGTTCAAGGCGTACGAGCGCCAGGGTCGCCAGCTGTCGGGGACGTCGAGGCCGGGCGGGGCCACGTCCGGGTCACCGAGGGCGCGGGTGCGGATCTCGGCGATGGTACGGGCGTCCAGGCCGGGCACGGCACGCAGGGCGTCCTGCGCTTCGTCGCGGTCGGCGCCCGGGTCGAGGCGTACGGCGTGGTCGGCGAGGGCGGTGGTGAGGGCGCCGAGGGTGCCGCCGGGCTCGGCCGCGGCGAGGACGGCCGGCTCGGGGAAGAGATGGGTGAGGCTGCCGCAGGGGGCGTCGAGCGCCTTGCCGTACCGCCCTACGAGCCGCTGCGCCTCCGTCCGGCCGGTCAGCGCGCGCACCGCGAGTTCCTCCGGGTCGGCGGTGCCCGGCGAGCGCAGTCCGGGCCGGGCGGCGACCAGGGGCGCGAGCCGCGGGTCGGCGGCGAGGCGCTCGTCGACGGCGTAGGGATCGGCGTCGAGGTCGAACAGCCGCCGCAGCCGCTGTACGGCGGTGGTCAGGTCGCGGGGGTCGGTGAGGTGCAGCCGGGCGTCGAGCCAGCCGCCGGGGTGGGCGCCGAGCCCGGTGCGGGCGGTGCCGGGGCGCTCGTCGACGGCGACGATGCCGGTGCCGTAGGGCAGGCGCAGGGTGCGCCGGTAGACGCGGGTGCCGGGCGGGCCGCTCACCTCCTCGACGCCGGGCACGGCCTCGCGTTCCAGCAGGTCGAAGACGGGTCTCGCCTGGTAGGGGCCGCGGTGGGCGAGCCGTAGCGGGATGCCGGCGCTCGGGGTGGCCCTGCGGCGGTTCCGGTCGCCCTTCGGGACGGCGGCGGCGCGCAGCTCGCTCGGTGTCGAGGCGTAGACGGCCCGGATGGTGTCGTTGAACTGCCTGACGCTGGCGAAACCCGACGCGAAGCCGATCTCGGTGACCGGCAGCCCGGTGGTCTGGAGCAGCACGCGCGCGGTGTGGGCCCGCTGGGCGCGGGCGAGGGCGACCGGCCCGGCGCCGAGTTCGGCGGTGAGCTGCCGCTGCACCTGCCGTGCGCTGTAGCCGAGCCGGGTGGCGAGTCCGGCGACGCCCTCCCGGTCGACCACGCCGTCGGTGATCAGCCGCATGGCCCGGCCGACGACGTCCGCGCGGACGTTCCACTCGGCGGAGCCGGGCACGGCGTCCGGGCGGCAGCGCCGGCAGGCGCGGAAGCCCGAGCCCTGCGCGGCGGCGGCCGTGGCGAAGAACCGTACGTTGGTCCGCTTCGGGGTGACCGCGGGGCAGCTCGGCCGGCAGTAGATGCCGGTCGTCGCGACGGCGAAGAAGAACACGCCGTCGAAGCGGGCGTCGCGGCTGCGTACGGCCTCGTACCTGGTGTCTTCGTCGGTCAGCTGGTCTCTCACCCGTCCAGTCTCCGCCGTCGCCCGGCCTGCCGCTGGCGGAAATCGGACATGGCGCTTCGGGTACCGGGCCGCCGCCTCAGGGAGCGGCCCGCGCCTCGCGGCGGGCGAGGTGGGCCTCCACGGCACCGCGGGCGACGGCGGCCACCCGGCCCTCGGACCGGGGCGTGGGGTCGGCGGTCAGCCGGTTGTGGTGCATGTGGAGCAAGGAGGCCAGGACCGCGTCGGTGTCGGGTTCCGCGTCGGCGTCGGCAGGCATCTCGGCCAGGCACCGGCGCAGGCTGTCGGCGGCGGCCGCCCGGGTCTGCCAGGCGGCCAGCAGCGGCGCCGCCCAGGCCTGCTCGCGCAGGGCCGCGAAGTCGCCGAACGGGTCGACGAGCCGCAGCGCCTCGGCACGGTGGTCGCGGAAGGAGCGGTGGTGTTCGTCGCGGGGCGCGATCGCGAGCAGGCGCCGGGCGCGTTCGGCCGGGGTGCCCGGGACGAGGTGCCAGGCGAGCTGGGCCCGCCCAGCCGCCGTGAGGGACAGGGGAGCGGCCGGTGGCCGGGCGTGGTCGAGCAGCCGGAGCTGTGCCAGGGCCGCCGCGCTGTCGGCGTGGAACACCCGTTCCGCCGCCTCCATGGTCCGGGCCGTGCCTCCGTAGCGCTCCGTCTCGGGGTCGTAGGTGTCCAGGACCAGCCGGCCGACGAGCCGCTGCCGCCGCAGATCCGCCGCCAGGTCGTGGAGCGCGGGGAGCACCTCCCCGTACAGCGTCCGGGGATCACCGTGCAGACGCAGCCTCAGATGGGGGTCCGGGTCGGCGTACCGGACGAAGAACCAGCGGTCCGCCCCGGGCGGCAGGGCGTCCAGCAGCTCCGGCAGATGGCGGGCGAGCACCGCGTCCTGGAGCGGGCCGGGGCAGTACAGCTTGGCGTACAGCCAGGAGCCTCCCGGCAGGCCGACCGCGGGGTCGTCGCCGTGGCGGACGAGCGGACGCCGGGTGGCAGCGGGGGCGGCCGGGGCGGAGGGGCTGCGGCGCAGCAACGGTACGGAGATCTCGGCGGTGTGCGTGCCGTGCGGTCCGGTGAGCCAGCCCGTGCCGTCCCCGGTCAGGTCGGGCCGCTCGTGCAGCGGGGTGCCGGGGTCGCGCCGCAGTTCCTCGCGCAGCAGCCGGGCGTCCGCCGGGCGGGACAGGTTCAGGGGCAGCAGACGGTCACCGCTGCCGGCCTCGACCACCTCGGGCACCCGCAGCCGGCGCCGCCACTCCCCGAGCGCCTGCGACCAGGCGGCGAACCCGGTGCGGTGGTCGAGGACGTCGGGGTCCCGGACCAGCCGCCGGGACCGGCACAGCACGGTCCGGCCGTGCCGTACGGCGGGCAGCCAGGGCCAGTCCCGCGCCGTCCCCCAGTCCCAGCCGAGCAACGGCCGGACGTGGTCGACGCTGAGCAGATGCAGCAGACGTACGTGCGCGGGCGCCAGCAGCCTGGTGTCGAGCATGTGGAAGGTGCCCGCGGCGACCTCCCGCCCGTCGTGCCGGAGCGACACCAGCCGCAATCGGTCCAGTGCGCCGACCACCGCCAGGTCGTCGAGTGCGAGGTGCCCCGGGTCCGTTCCCTCTCCGAACGTGCCGGGCGCCACGGTGTGTTCGACCCAGCGGGGCGTACGGACGACGTTGCCGGCCCGGGACAGGGCCGGGCGGAAGACCAACTGGACCGGGAGGACGGGGGCGTTCGGTGACGCGGTACCGGCGAGCGCCACGGGCGCCGTCTCGGCGAGCTGCCGGCCCGTCTCGGGCAGCAGATGGGCGAAGCGTGCCGCGAGGGAGCCGGCGGGCCAGCTGCCGGTGAGCTGGGGGGACACGACAAGGGTGAACCGCCCGGCGGTGAGCGCCTGTTCGGATGATGCCAGGAGCTGGAAGACCAGCTCGGTCGAGGGCGGAGGGACACCGGAGTCGTCGCCGAGGGCGTCCAGGTCCCGGTCGGTGAGGACGATCTCGCGCGCCCCGGACGCGGTGGCCTCCTGGGCCAGGGCCGTCAGGGCATCGTCCCGGGCTCCCGCGCGGGTCGTCGCGGCGGGCAGCGGAGGTCCGAGTCCGGCGACCGGATCGAGGAGTTCGGCCACGGGTACCGCCCGTGCGAGGCCGTACCGTTCGAGGAAGTCGCGATGGTAGGAGGCGAGCGGACGCGTCGTTTCGGTGACGGGCGGGCCGAGGCGCCAGAGCAGGTCCGCCGCGCGCTGTGCCTCCTCGGCGACCGCGTCCGGAAGGGTGATGTCCGCGTCGAGCGCGGTGTCCACGGCGAGGCGGTACGGGCGCTGGGCCAGGGCGTCCATGCGGTCCTCGGCCGCGCGCAGCGCGAGCAGGCCCTCGCCGGGCCGGCGTTCGGCATAGTCGGCGAGTGCGGCGGCCACCCCCGTGAGCCGCCGTGCCTCGCCCGTCGCGGCCGGAACATGCGCCAGGCGGTCGGTCACCTGCGCCAGCGGATCCAGCGCTCCGGGCGGCGGCGACAGGTCCGTCAACAGGAAGCCGAGAGTGACGAGTTCCGTGACCAGCTTCTCGATCGCACCGGTGGGTGCTGCGGGCAGCCGAGCACGGAGATGTTCGGTGAGAGCGGCATGGGTCACCGGCCGGCGGGCGTACGCGCAGGCCGCCGCCACGGCCTCCGTCCGGCGCACCGACACCTCACGCGGCTCCGCCGCCTCCGCGGGCCCGGGCCCGGCCTCCGGCGCGGCAGGCGCGTACGGCAGTACCAGACGGTCGCCGCGCCGCACGCACAGACCGTTGGCCGACAGGCGCAGTCCGGCCAGGATCGCCGGGTCGCGCTCCCAGCGCCGCGTCAGACAGTCCAGCCACTCGGCGTCGGGGCGGGCCGACTTGCCGTGCGCCGCCCCGAGCCGTACCCGGGCGCTCTCGCCGAACCGGGCCGGTGCGACGCCCGCCAGCAGCCCGAACGGGGTGGGCCGGCCGGCCATCCGCGCGCGGTAGCGCAGCACCGCCCGCCAGGTGCGGCGCAGCGCGGACAGGGACACGTCGCCGCCCGCCCGCAGGGACTCCAGCCGCCGCCCGAGGGACGGGCTGGACAGGGCCAGGGCCTCGTACAGCAGCGGATCGTCGGTCAGTTCCGTGACGGCGGCGCGCAGCGCCTTGGCCTCGTCCGTCGCGTCGGACGGATCCGGTGTGCCCGGCGTCCGCAGCGTGTCGACGGGGAGCAGCGGGGCGCGCAGCAGGGCCGTACCGAGAGGGACGAAGACCGGGTCGGACGGCATCCGCGTCCGACCCGGTTCCGAAGGGCCGTTCCGGGTCACGGCGTCGGGGACGGCGGCGTGTCGTGCCGGGCGGCGCCGGACCACGGGTGCATGGTGTGGCTGGTCCGCTGCCCGACGGCACCGGACCACGGGTGGATGGTGCCGCTGGTGGTCAGCCCAACGGCTCCCGACCACGGGTTCAGGGTGCCGCCGCTCGTCAGCGCGACAGCCTCCCCCTCCCCCGCCCCGGTCTGCCGCGTGTCGAGGTCGAACGGATCGTCGTACACGGGGTTCTCCTCTCGGATCGTCGGACTGTCGGTTCTCATCGACTCGTCCACCGTCCCCCGGTCCGCTCTCGGCCCGGTCACGCCCGGCTCTCACCGACCCGGCCCCGCGAAAGTCACCCTGTGTAGCATCATGAACGCGATGGGTGCGCGCTACGAGTTCATGGTGCTGGGGCCGCTGGAGATTCGGCGGGACGGTGTGCCCGTGCCGCTCGGTGCGGCGCGGCTGCGGGCCCTGCTGGCCGCGCTGCTGGTCGACGCCGGGCGGACCGTGCCCGTGGAGTGCCTCGCCCGCCGGGTGTGGGGCGATCGCCAGCCCGCCCGCGTCCCCAACGCGTTGCAGAACTACGTACTGCGGCTGCGCCGCGCCCTCGGCCGCGACCTGCTCCTGACCCGCCCGTCGGGCTATCTGCTCGACGTCACCCCGCAGGACGTCGACCTGCACCGCTTCACGGCGCTGGTCCGGCGTGGCCGTACGGCACTGGAGGCGGGGCGGCCGGCCGAGGCGGCCGGGCCCCTGCACGAGGCCGTCCGGCTCTGGCGGGGCGACCCGCTGCCCGATCTGCCGGCCGAGTCGCTGCGGGAGGTGCTGCCGGCCCTGGGCGAGGCGCTGCTCGACGCCCTGGAACTGCGGATCGACGCCGATCTGGCGCTGGGGCGGCACGCACGGGTGCTGTCCGAACTGCGCGCCCTCACCGGCGCCCACCCCCTGCGTGAACGCTTTCACGAGCAGCGGATGCTGGCCCTCCACCGCAGCGGACGGCAGGGCGAGGCCCTCGACTGCTACCGGGAGGCGGCGGCCACGCTCGCGCGGGAACTGGGCGTCGATCCCGGGGCCGGGCTGCGTGACGCGCACCGCCGGGTGCTGGCCGGTGACGACGCTCCGGCGGCCTTCACCGGCCGGGAGCGGACCGCGGGCCGGCTGCCCGCCGAGACCACGTCGTTCGTCGGCCGCGTGAGGGAACTCGACCATGTCGCCGAGCTGTTGACGCGGACCCGGATGGTGACCCTGACCGGTGTCGGGGGTGTCGGCAAGACCCGGCTGGCGCTGCGCGCCGCGACCCGGTCGGCCGACGCCTTCCCGGACGGAGTGTGGCTCGCGGACCTGGCGGCGCTGACCGATCCGGGCCTGCTGGACCGGGCGGTGGCGGAGTCGCTCGGTCTGCGCAACCACTCCAGCCGGCCCGTGGCCGACGCGGTGACCGAGCATCTGCGCGACCGGCGGCTGCTGTTGGTCCTGGACAACTGCGAGCACCTCGTGGAGCCGGTCGCCGCCCTGGTGCTGCGGCTGCTGCGGTGGGCGCCGCAGCTGACCGTGCTGGCCACCAGCCGGGAGCGGCTGACGGTCCCGGGAGAGCACGTCGTCGTGGTCCCCGGCCTCGCCCTGCCCGAGCGGGCCGACGACACCGGCTGCGAGGCGCTGCGGCTGCTCGCCGACCGGGCCGCGGCCTCGGCGCCCGGCTTCCGCGTCACCGAGGCGAACCGCGCCGACGTGGCCGAGCTGTGCCACCGTCTGGACGGCATCCCGCTCGCCGTCGAGCTGGCCGCCGTACGACTGAACACCCTGGCCGCCGGGGAGATCCTGGACCGGCTCGAGGACCGCTTCCGGCTGCTGGCCGCGCCCCGGGGCGGCGGCCCGGACCACCGGCGGCGCACCCTGCGCCAGGTCATCGACTGGAGCCACGAGCTGTGCACCGAGGCCGAGCGGCTGCTGTGGAGCCGGCTCTCCGTCTTCACCGGCGGCTTCGACCTCGACGCCGCCGAGGCGGTCGGCAGCGGCGGGGCACTCGCCCCGGGGGACATCCGGGATCTGCTGGCGGCGCTGGTCGACAAGTCGATCGTGTACGCCGGTCATGCCGGGCCGCGGGTCAGATACCGGCTGCTGGAGACGATCCGCCAGTACGGCCGGGACCGGCTCGACGAACGCGGTGAGGTGCCGGCGGTCCGGCTGCGCCACGTACGCCACTACCGGGAGCTGGCCGCCCGGGCCGCCGCCGGGTGGTGCGGGCCGCGGGAGGTGGACTGGCTCACCCGGCTCCGTCTCGACCTGCCCAACATCCGCTCGGCGCTCGACCTGTGCGCGACCGCCCCGGACCTGACCGGCACGGGCCTGGACATCGCGGTCGACCTGGGCCGCACCCGGTGCTGGTTCTTCAGCAGCACCCTCGGGGAGGGCCGGCACTGGCTGGAGCGGCTGCTGGCCCGCCCGGACGCCGCCCTCCGCCCGGAGCAGGACATCGCCGCCCGGGCGATGACGGTGTGGATCGCCCTCTGCCAGGGCGACCGGTCCTCCGTCCGGGCCTTCCTGGACGCGTGCCGGCCGGCCGGGGCCACCCCGGAGGCCCACCCCGCGGTCCGGTTCGTCGAGGGCGCCCACGCGCTGCTCGTCGACGGCGACAGCGCGGCGGTCGACCGGCTCGCCCGGGCCCGTGAGGCGTTCCGGGCCGCGGGACTGCCGGGGGACGCGCACATGGCCACCATGATGTGGGCCATGGCCGCCGCCTTCCTGGGCCCCCGCGACACCGCTCTGGCCACCCGCTCGGTGTATGTCGCCGAGGCCGAGGCGTCCGGCGCCGAATGGGCCGGGAGCTGGGCGACCTGGTGCGCGGGGGTCACCGAGCTGCGGTACGGCGATCCGGCCCGGGCGCTGCCCCGGCTGCGGGACGCCCTGGCCAGGCAGCGGGCGGTCGGCGACAACTGGGGCCCGTTGTGGGGAGTGGAGAGCCTGGCGTGGGCGACGGCCGCCGTCGCCCGGCCCGGCCCGGCGGCCACGCTGCTCGGTGCCGCCGAAGGGCTGCGCCGGGACATGGGGGTGGACCTGACCGGCCTGCTGCCGTTCCACACCGCGCACCTGTCCACGGAGCTGCGCGTCCGGGAGGAACTCGGCGACGAGGCCTACGTCATGGCGCACGACGCAGGCCTCACGGCGGCCGACCGGGTGGCCCTGGCTCTGGAACTCACCCAGGGGACGCGGCACCGGAGGGAGTAGAACTCACGAGCGCCAGTGCGCTCCGCGCTTGGCCTCCATCGCGGCCCGTCCGATCGCCCCCTTCCGCTTCCAGTCCTTGCGGATCTCGGCCCGGAGCCGGGCGTCGGTCTTGGCGACGATGCGCTGGTTCTCCCGCAGGAGCTTGCGGTAGCTGTCGAGCCGCCGCTCCGGCAGCTCACCGGTCTCGATGGCGGCCAGCACCGCGCAGCCCGGCTCGGCCTCGTGGGCGCAGTCGTGGAAGCGGCACCGCTCGGCCAGTTCCTCGATCTCGGAGAACACCTGCCCGACGCCGGTCTCGGCGTCCCAGAGTCCGACGCCCCGCAGCCCGGGGGTGTCGATGAGGACCCCGCCGCCGGGCAGGGCGAGCAGGTTGCGGGTGGTCGTGGTGTGCCGGCCCTTGCCGTCGACGTCCCGGGTGGCCTGGACGGTCATGACGTCCTCGCCGAGCAGCGCGTTGGCGAGGGTCGACTTGCCCGCGCCGGACTGCCCGAGCAGCACGGACGTACCACCGGCGACGATCGCCGCGAGGACGTCGAGCCCGTCTCCGTCGACCGAGCTGACGGGCACCACCGGCACGCCGGGCGCGCTGGTCTCCACGTCCTGCACGAGATGGGAGAGGGTGACGGCGTCCGGCACGAGGTCGGCCTTGGAGAGGACGACGACGGGCTGCGCCCCGGACTCCCAGGCGAGCGCGAGGAAGCGTTCGACCCGGCCCAGGTCGAGCTCGACCGCGAGGGACACGGCGACGATGGCGTGGTCGACGTTGGCCGCGAGGATCTGCCCCTCGGACCGCTTGGAGGAGGTGGAGCGGACGAACGCGGTGCGGCGCGGCAGATACGCGCGGACGTAGCGCGGGTTCCCGCCCGGTTCGACGGCGACCCAGTCGCCGGTGCACACGACCCGCAGCGGGTCGTGCGGCGTGACGAACGCGGTGTCGGCCCGCAGGATGCCGTCGGCGGTGACGACATCGCACTGGCCTCGGTCGACCCGGATCACGCGTCCGGGCAGCAGGCCTTCGGTGTCGTAGGGGGCGAACTCGGCCGCCCATGCGTCGTCCCAGCCGTAGGGAGCGAGCGCGGAGGAAACGGAGGAAGCGGAGCTGGAGGTCAAGGGTGACCCTTTCCAAGGTCGGCCCCCGGCCCGACGGTCGGTCGGATCAGCCGGTGGCCATGGAGGTGGACTTGATGAACTGGATGCGGGCAGCGCTCGTCGCAGTGACAGCCATCGGTCAACACCTCCTCGTCCTCGAACTCTTCGGTTCTCGTCTGCTCTGTCGGCCCTGTTCGGCCTCTCGTGGAACCGCCGTCACGGTATCCCGTCACGGCGGAGTCGCGTCAACCGGTTTTCGCGCAGTCCTCGCCATTGAGCTCGAAGTCGTACGGCGGGGAGTTCTTGCCGCGCCAGGAGGCGAGGAAGCCGAAGGCCAGGTCGTCGCCCGCCCGGACCGACTTGTTGTAGTCGGCGGCGGTGGCGGTGACGCGGGAGCCGTCCTGGGAGACGGAGGCGTCCCACATCTGGCCGACCTGCTGGCCGTCCCGGAAGGACCAGGAGACGCGCCAGGAGTCGAGGGGCTCGTTGGTGGTGACGGTGACGGTGGCCTGGAAGCCGTCGGGCCACTGGTTGACCAGGTCGTACTCGACCCGGCAGGTGGGGTCCTCGCTCTCGCGCTCTTCCGGGCGTTCGGTGGGCGAGGAGGTGCCCTGCGGTTCGGTCCGGCTGTCGCCGCTCTCCGGCTTGCCGGGCTTCTGCGACTTCCCCGTGTTCTCGGTGGCCTTGCCGGCCGGCTTCGAGGTCGCGGGCGGCAGGGAGGGAACCGACGGCACGGACAGGTCGGGGTCGGCCACCGGCTGACGGCCGATGTCGCCGCGTGCCCCGAGGTCGTCGTCGCCTCCGCCGAAGGGCATCATCGAGACGCCGAGGGCCAGGACGGAGACCAGGACGGCGGCGACGAGGAGGCCGTTGCGGGCGACGCGCGCCTTCTGCGCGCCCTCCTCCGATTCCCCGGGCGGCAGTTCCGCCCGGCCGGGACGGCCGGCGCCGAGCCGCACCTCGGCGGCGCGGCGGCGGCGCTCCAGATAGGCGAGCCCGCCCCAGCCGATCACCCCGCCGGCCAGCGCCCCGGGCAGTCCTCCGCCGTGCAGGCGCAGACAGGCGGCGGCCTCGGCGCACTGCACGCAGGTGGCGAGGTGCCGGGAGAGGTCGCCCGGGGCGTCGGCCGCGGGGGCCCGGGTGACGGCGTCCAGCAGCCGGGCGTAGCTGCGGCACCGGGCGTCCATCGGTGTGTCGAGGTGGTTGCGGTGGCAGCGGTCCCGGAACAGGGTCCGCACCTGCTGGAGTTCGTCGTCGGCGGTGGCCGGGTCGAGGCCCAGGCGACGGGCGACCAGGGACAGCGGCAGCGCCTCCACCTCGGCCAGCCACAGCAGTTCGGCGTCCGCCTGCTGGAGGTCGCGCAGTCCGCGCAGGGCGAGCGGGCGCTGCAGCGGCGGTCCGGTGTAGCGGGCAGCCTTGTCCGAGTTGAGCCAGAGCCGCAGGTCGGGGTCGAGTTTGTGGCCCTGTCCCGCGTCCTCCCAGTCCGCGGCCGTGGTGCGTACGGCGGTCAGCAGCAGGGGTATGCGGGGCAGCCGGACGGGGCGGCGGCCGGAGGTGCGGGCCGGTCCGGCATCGGCGGCGCGTGCCTCACGGATGCCGTGTGCGAACGCCTCGCGGCCCAGCTGTGCGGCGGCCGTGGATCCGGACGTGCACAGGTCGGCGTAGGCGAGGACCGCGTCCCAGCACTCGGAGAACAGCGCGGCCTCGGAGGCGTCCTGAGGGGTCGGCAGGTCGGGCATGAGTCTCCTGCATCCACAAGCGAGGTCAACTCACCATGTTGGCAAAGGAGTTGGGGGGAACCTCGCGGCAGGGGAGGAGTTTTTCACGTTCTCGACACAACTGACAAGCCGCGTTTTCAAATCCTGACGCAGCCGACTCCGGAAGTAGATACGCACGGGACGCCGAAACGTCTCGATGGCGACCCGAATCACTTCGGATCGCCATCGAGGCGCAGTGGGAGCGGAGTCCGGCGTCAGATCTCCACCGGCTCGTCCGCGGGCAGGCTGTCCATGAAGGAGCTGACCGAGAAGACCGCGTTGCCGGCGCCGGGGGGACCGTAGCCGGGGGGCGAGGAGAGACCGAAGTCCTCAATGGTCTGGCGGTACGCCTGGAGCAGACGGATGTGGTACTCCAGGGGCGCGCCCTGCGGGTTGGCCTTGCCGAGCGGGGTCGTGGGCTCGGGGCACCAGGTGGTGAAGCGGGGCGTGATGCCGTGCGACATGAAGAAGCGCAGGCCCTCGGTGGTGGAGTCGATGGCCTCGTCGACGGTCTTGAACCCGAAGGGCTCGGCCATCTCCACGCCCGCGACGAAGTTGGGGATGACGTTGCGCGCGCCGAAGATGTCCGCCGAGTCGAGGATGCGCTTGTGCCACTCGTCGCGGCCGACGTAGCGCTCCTTGCCCGGGCAGTACATCTTGAAGAGGTACTCGTCCCACACCTCGTAGTTGGGGTGGTAGATCTGCACCCCGTAGTCCTTGAAGCGCTGGACGTCGTCCTTGGGCAGCGCCTGGGCGACGACCTTGCCGATCCAGCGGCCCGGGAAGTACTCCTCGATGGCCTTGGCGTACCGCCCGTAGAAGTCCGCCTCGTCCAGGCCCTGGACCTTCGTCGTGATCGCGCCGCCGGTGAGCGTGTAGGCGGTGGACACCTTCGCGGTGTCGTACTTGTCGATGATCTCGAGCGCCTCGAGGACTTCGTCGACGTCCTTC
This sequence comes from Streptomyces sp. CRCS-T-1, assembly GCF_024442335.1. Classification (NCBI taxonomy): domain Bacteria; kingdom Bacillati; phylum Actinomycetota; class Actinomycetes; order Kitasatosporales; family Streptomycetaceae; genus Streptomyces; species Streptomyces sp. CRCS-T-1. The sequence goes on from NZ_CP101651.1 coordinate 1,465,187, forward strand.
ACACCCGTGTAGGGGCGGCCCGCCGCCTTGTGCTGGCGCCAGTTGTGGTTGATGTCGCAGTACTGGCACTCCTCCTTGGCGCCGAAGTACTGGCAGACACGGAAGGCGGTCAGGTAGATCAGGTAGCCCCACTGGATGGTCGGGGCCACCTCCATGACCGACTTCCCGTTGGCGAGGGTGTGGCGGTAGTACTCGGGCATCGGCGGCACGCCGACGTCGGAGATCCGCTTGCCGTCGAGGTAGAGGCCGAGCACGCCGTCCTCGTTCGCGGCGACGCGGTAGGGCGAGGCGGGGTTCACCCGGACCGAGACGACGGTCCGCCGCAGGTCGTACGGGCCGCCGGTGAGGATGATCTCCTCGGGCGGCCGGCGCAGCGCGGCCTCGCCCAGCTCGGGCAGGGTGCCGTGGTCGAACGAGAAGATGAAGTACGACTTCGGCTTGACCTCGCCACCCTCGTTGTCACTGAGCGCGGACGGGTCGAAAGCCACTCCGCCCCGAAGCAGGTCCTCCTTGAAGACGGCCTCCCGCGGGACATGCGGGAATCGCTCCATCAGATCCTCGACCAGCGCGGTACGGCTGCCGCTGCTCATCCCGTGTCTCCTCCCGGCTCGGACGTACGACTCCTCACGGTATGCCCATGGCTGCGCGCGAGCGGTACCGGGTCCCCTCGGAGCGGGGGCACTACCCCACCCGGCGGTGCACACGGCGGCCGAGCCTCGTCAGCCGATCCGATTCAGGCGAAGTATCCCCTATGTCACTCAATGTCCGGACCGGCCGCCCACGAAGGCGCCCCTCACGCCTCCCGCTCCAGCGCCGCCAGATCGACCCCGTAGGCCGGCTTCCCTCCTGCCACCAGCCGTTCCGTCTCCTCCGTGATCGTCAGGCCGAGGCGGGCCAGCTCGTTGCCCTGGGAGCCCGCGAGGTGGGGGGTGATGAAGGCGCCGGGGAGGTCGTAGAGGGGGGAGTCGGTGGGGAGGGGCTCGGGGTCGGTGACGTCGAGGATGGCGGTGAGGCGCTCGGCGCGCAGTTCCGCCACCAGGGCGTCGTGGTCGACCAGTGCGCCGCGCGCGGTGTTGACGAGGACCGCCCCGTCGGGCATCAGGGCCAGCTCGCGGCGGCCGATCAGGTGGTGGGTCTCGGGGGTCTCGGGGGCGTGGACGGTGACGATGTCGGAGGTGCGCAGCAGGTCGTCCAGCGGCAGCAGGGGGACGCCCAGCGCGGCGGCCGCCGCCTCGTCGACGTACGGGTCGGTGAGGGCGGGCCGCAGATCGAAGGGGCGGAGCAGTTCGAGGACGCGGCGGCCGATGCGGGAGGCACCGATGACGCCGACGCGGCGGCCGTGGTTGCCGATGCCGGGGACGATGCCCCAGCCGGAGGAGGTGCGGGACGTGCGCATCCGGTCGCGTGCGGCGAGGACGTCCTTCCCGGCGAGCAGGATCATGGCGAGGGTGTACTCGGCGACCGGCAGCGCGTTGGCGACGGCGGCCGAGGAGACGGCGATGCCCCGCTGCCAGATCCCGGGGGTGGCGAAGGACTTCACCGAGCCGGCCGAGTGCAGTACGGCGCGCAGCCGGGGAGCCGCGTCGAGGACCGTCTCGTCGATCCGGGGACAGCCCCAGCCGGTGACCAGGATCTCGGTCCGGGCCAGCACGTCGCGCACCCGCGGGTCGGTGAAGTCCCGCGCCACGAGGTCGGGGTCGATGTCCACGGACTCCCGCAGCCGCGCCAGCACCTCGGGCAGGAAGACCAGCGGCACGTTCTCGGCGGCCATGGCGAACAGTGCCTGGGGGCGCTGGCTCAAGGAGGTGACCTTCCGGGGCGACGGCGCAACGGCGGAACCGATGCGGTAGAAAACGCTCTCTACGACATCCCCACGGTAGGCCGGGCCGGGCGGCCGGAGCAATGGACACCGTGCCGAGGTAGGTTCCGGCGGGGGCATGCCGGTCCCCACTGCCTCGGGGAAGGACGACGTGGATGAACGGGACCGTGACCAACTGGGCGGGCAACATCACCTACGCGGCCAAGGAGCTGCACCGGCCGGGCTCGCTCACCGCGCTGCGCGGGCTGGTCGCGGGGAGCGACCGGGTGCGGGTGCTGGGCAGCGGGCACTCGTTCAACGGCATCGCCGAGCCGGGCCCCGAGGGTGTCCTGCTGTCGCTGGCCGACCTGCCGCCCGAGGTGGACGTCGACACGGTGGCCCGTACCGTCCGCGTCGGCGGCGGTGTGCGGTACGCGGAGCTGGCCCGCCGGCTGCACGGGCAGGGGCTGGCGCTGCACAACATGGCGTCCCTGCCGCACATCTCGGTGGCCGGATCGGTCGCGACCGGCACCCATGGCTCGGGCGTCCTCAACGGCCCGCTCTCGACGGTCGTACGCGAGGTGGAACTGGTCACGGCGGACGGCTCGACGGTGACGACAGGACGCGACGAGGAGCGGTTCGGCGGGGCCGTGACCTCGCTCGGCGCGCTCGGTGTCGTCACCGCGCTCACCCTCGATCTGGAGCCGGCCTTCGAGGTCGAGCAGCATGTGTTCACCGAACTGCCCCTGGAGGGACTGGACTCGGGGACGTTCGAGACGGTGATGGCGACGGGGTACAGCGTCAGCCTGTTCACCGACTGGCGGGCGCCGGGCTTTAGGCAGGTGTGGCTGAAGCGGCGCACCGACCAGGCCCTGCCGGCCTTCCCCTGGGCGCCTCCCGCCACCGAGAAGATGCACCCGGTGCCGGGCATGCCCGCGGTCAACTGCACCGAGCAGTTCGGTGTACCGGGGCCCTGGCACGAGCGACTGCCGCACTTCCGGGCGGAGTTCGTCCCGAGCAGCGGGGCTGAGTTGCAGTCGGAGTATATGCTGCCGCGCGGGCACGCCGTGGAGATGCTGCGCGCGCTCGACGCGATCCGGGAGACGATCGCCCCGGTGCTGCAGACCTGCGAGGTCCGCACGGTCGCCGGTGACGACCAGTGGCTGAGCCCGTCCCACGGCCGGGACACCGTAGCGGCGCACTTCACCTGGGTCGAGGACGCGCGGGCGGTGCTGCCGGTGGTGCGGCGGGTCGAAGAGGCGCTGGAGCCCTTCGGGGCGCGGCCGCACTGGGGCAAGGTGTTCACCGTGCCCGGGTCCGTCCTGGGCGGGCTGTATCCGCGGCTGGACGACTTCCGCGCGCTGACGCGGGAGCTGGACCCGGAGGGGAAGTTCGCCAACGCCTTCGTGCGGGAGGTGCTGGCGACGGCGTAGGCCGCCCGCCTTCTGACACGCCGCCTTCTGACACACCGCCTCCTGACACGCCCCCCCCTCGGCGCGCCTCGCCCGCGCGCTGAGGCATCATGAACGAGCCACGGCCGGTCTTTGCCGGTCCCACCAGGAGCGCACTTTATAAAGCCCCTTTCCAAACCCCTTGTCGAAAGTCCCGCCAGCCCATAGCCTTGCGCCGCGCCGGTGCCGACGACGACCCCGGCCAGGGCCGGTCTGGGAAGGAATGGGGCACCCCGGTGAAGCGCACATCACGCGACATCCGCACCGCGAACCGCTACGAGGTGCTGCGCCAGATCATCGCGGAGTCACCGACCTCCCGGCAGGAGCTGGCGGCCGCGACCGGCCTCAGCCTCGCCACGGTGGCCACGCTCGTGGGCGAGCTGCTCGACCTCCGCATGATCACGGAGGTCGGCTTCGAGGACTCGGCCGGCGGCCGGCCCCGGGGCCTGGTGGCGGTCAACGCCTCAGGGGGCGCGCTGATCGGCGTCGACATCGCCGAGACCTACGTCCATGTCGAGCTGTTCGACCTGGGGCTGAACGTGCTGGCCCGCGCCGAGGAGGACGTCCGCGCGAGTGAGAGCCTGCCCGAGCAGGTGGTCGGCCATGTGGCCACCGCCGTCGGCTCGGTCGTCACCCAGGCCGGAATCGAGGGCGCCCGGGTGCTCGGGGTCGGGGTGAGCGTGCCGGGGCAGGTGGACCGTGCCACCGGCATCGCGGAGTACGCGCCCAACTGGGACTGGCACGACGTACCGCTGCTGGACCTGCTCACCGAGCACATCGCCTACCCGCTCTACCTGGACAACCCGCTGCGCGCCAGCGCGGTCGCCGAGCTGTGGTTCGGGGCCGCGCGCGGGGCCGGGACCGCCGTGGTGGTCAACCTCGGGACCGGGGTGGGCGCCGGGCTCGTCCTCGGCGGCGGGCTGCATCGCGGCGTGAGCAACAGCGCCGGCGAGTGGGGCCACACCACGATGGTGCTGGACGGGCGGCTGTGCCGCTGCGGCAATCACGGCTGTGTGGAGACGTACGTCGGCGCGCGCGGGATCATGCTGAACCTGCGGGAGATCGGCCCCGACAGCGCGCTGCTGCACGCGGACGACCAGACGGCGACCATCGACGCGCTGGCCCGCGGCATCGCGACGGACGACCCGGTGGCACGCCGGGCCGTGCACGAGACCGCCCGCTATCTGGGCGCCGGTGTCGCGGACCTGGTGAACCTGTTCAACCCCGAGATCGTCGTGCTGAGCAGCTGGGTCGCCCGCACCCTGGGCGAACCGCTGCTGCACGAGGTGCGCGAGGCCGTGACCCGGCACGCGCTGCCGCGGCCGCTGGCCGCCACCGAGATCGTCCTCTCCCCGATCCCCACCGACCCGGTGTGCCTGGGCGCGGCGACGTTCGCGCTGGAGGGCGCGCTCCAGGCCGTCGGGCAGAAGAACGGCAAACGCGCCGCCCCCGTGAGGAGCCGTACCGCGGCCGCACCACCCTCGTAGCGGCGGAAGCAACTCCTCCGCCACACCCGCTTGTTCGAAATCGCGAACCGGACACAACGCTTCGCACAGACTTCGTCCAACCCCTTGCCGAAGCCTTAGTCGAAGCTCTAGCGTCCCGCACCGCACCTCTCTTTGAGCCATCTGGCGCGAGCCCCCGGGCCCGTGAGCCATCAGGCAGTGAGCCGAAGAGCCGCAGCCGCACTCGAGACAAGGACGTCAGCATGTCGGCATCGAGCAACATGAACTGGGACCGCCGCAACGTACTGCGGGCCGCGATGGGCCTGGCCGCCGCGGGCGGACTCGCCGCGTGCGGCAGCAACACGGGGCGGGGCGGTGGGTCCGGGTCGGGCACCAACCTGGTGCAGATGTTCCACGCGTACGGTGAGGCGGGCACCGAGCAGGCCATCAAGCGGTACGCGAAGGCGTACAAGGACGCCAACGTGACCACGCAGTGGATCACCAGCTCCGACTTCGAGAGCAAGCTCTTCTCGGCCCTGCTCACCAAGAACGCGCCCGACCTCTTCGAGTTCCACCCGCAGATCCAGATGGTCAAGAGCGGCCAGGTGGCGGACCTGACCGACATCATCGATCCGGTCAAGGACGACTTCAACCCGGCCGACATCAAGTCGCACACGGTCGACGGGAAGATATACGGCGTCCGGATGATCGACGACCCGCAGTTCTTCTTCTACCGCAAGTCGATGCTGGAGAAGGCCAAGGTCGAGGTACCGACCACGCTCGACGAGCTGATGGAGGCCGCCGCCAAGCTCACCACCGGCAAGGTCAAGGGCCTGTACATGGGCAACGACCTGCACAGCGTCAACGACACGTTGATCTGGTCGGCCGGCGCCCAGCACCTCACCGAGAAGAACGAGATCGCGTATCACACGGACGGCGTCGTCGAGGGCCTGAAGAAGATGCGCAAGCTGTTCACCAGCGGCGATCTGCTCCTGGGCGCCCCGACCGAGTCCTGGGACCCCTCTTCGTTCAACCAGGGCCTCTGCGCCATCCAGTTCTGCGGTATGTGGGCGATGCCGGCGATCCAGGACGCGCTCGGCGACGACTGGGGTGTCTTCCCCTTCCCGAAGGTCACGGACTCCGGCAAGCCGTCGGTCTACAACGGCGGCTGGTCGATGTTCGTCAACGCCAAGGGCAAGAACGTCGACGCGGCCAAGGAATACGTCAAGTGGCTGTGGATCGACAAGAAGGACTACCAGGAGGACTGGGCCACCTCCTACGGCTTCCACATCCCGCCGCGCGCCTCGCTCGCCAAGACGGCCGACAAGCTCAAGTCGGGCAACGCCGCCGAGGGTGTGCGGCTCTTCAACGAGTTCGGGCACTTCGACAACATCGGCTGGACCCAGGCCATGCGCACCGCCTTCGAGGACGTCTTCGCCAACAGCGTCCGCAAGAACATGGACCCGGAGGCCGCCCTCGACAAGTGCGACGCGGCCGTCAACCGCGAGCTCAAGAAGCTGTTCGGATAGGCCGCGGGACGGACCACGACATGTCGACGACCACCAAGCTCGACCTCGCGAGCCCTGCCTCGGCGAAGGCCTCTTCGGCCAAGCCGCGGCGGGGTCTGCGGGGCAGCCCCACCGTCAACTTCTGGCTTTTCACCGGGCCGTTCCTGATCGGTCTGGCGATCTTCGTCTACACGCCGATCCTCTGGAGCCTGTGGCTCAGCTTCTTCGAGGCCCGCTTCACCGTCACGCCCGACAAGTTCGTCGGCTTCGACAACTACGTGTACATGCTGACGAACGACGACTTCGTCGGCTCGCTCGGCACCTTCACCGCCTTCGCCGCGTTCATCGTGCCCACCACCTGGGCGCTCTCGCTGGGGCTCGCCCTGCTGGTGAACCGGATGCGCTTCATGCGGGCCTTCTTCCGGTCGGTCTTCTTCCTGCCGACCGCGGTCAGCTATGTCGCCGCTTCGCTGATCTGGAAGATGTCCATCTTCAGCGGCGTCCGCTTCGGCCTGATGAACACGGTCCTCGGCTGGTTCGGCATCGACAACATCGCCTGGCTGATCGACCCCAACCCGCCCTGGTACTGGCTGGTCATCGTGACCGCCCGGCTGTGGCTGCAGTCCGGCTTCTACATGATCCTGTTCATCGCGGCGCTGCAGAACATCCCGGACGAGCTGTACGAGGCCGCAGCCATCGACGGGGCCAAGCCGGGCTGGCAGACTTTCCGGTACATCACCCTGCCCCAACTGCGCGCGACGTCCACGGCGGTGATCCTGCTGCTGCTCATCGCCGCTTACCAGGCCTTCGACGAGTTCTTCAACCTGCTGTCGAAGACCACCTGGGGCCGACCGCCCCTCGTCGAGCTGTACTACAAAGCCCTGGGCGAGAGCCAGGACTACGGCGCCGGCAGCGCGGGCGCGCTCATCCTGACCGTGCTGATCTGTGCCGTGACTCTGCTCCAGGGCAAGATCATGGGCTTTGGAAGGGGTGACGAGTCCAAGTGACCACCACCATGCCCAAGGTGCGGAAATCCGCGCCGACGCCGGACGCACCGAGCCGGGTCAGGCGCAGTGGCGGCGTGATGAGCTCCACCGGGCTCTACATCGCCACGGGCATCGCCGCTCTCCTCTTCCTGGTCCCGTTCTACATCCTCGTCCGCAACGCCCTCTCCACCGACGCCGAGATCACCGGAGAGAACTGGAAGATCTTCCCCACGGACATCCAGTGGGGCAATCTCAGCGAACTCTTCACCGACGAGACGGTCCCCTTCGCCCAGTCCCTGTGGAACTCGGCGGTCGTGGCCACCCTGCACACCGTCGGCGTCCTGCTGGTGTGCTCCCTCGCGGGATACGGTCTGGCCCGCATCCCGTACAAGCACGCCAACAAGGTGTTCTACGCCGTTCTCGGCACCCTGATGGTTCCGACCGCGGTCACCTTCGTACCGAGCTTCGTGCTGGTCTCCTCGCTCGGCTGGGTGGACACCTACCGAGGCCTCATCATTCCGGGCCTGTTCAGTGGTTTCACCTGCTTCCTCTTCCGGCAGTACTTCCTGGGATTCCCCAAGGAGCTGGAGGAGGCGGCGCGCATGGACGGACTGGGCTACTGGGGTGCGTACTGGCGTGTCGTCGTACCCAACTCGCTGAACTTCTTCGCGGCGATGGCGACCATCACCTTCATCAACGGCTGGAACGCGTTCCTGTGGCCGCTGGTCATCGGCCAGGACCCGAGTTCGTGGACCGTCCAGGTCGCACTCTCCAGCTACATGACCAACCAGACCGTCGTCTTCCACCTGATCTTCATGGCCACGGCCATTTCCATCCTGCCCCTGGTGTTCGTCTTCCTCTTCCTCCAGCGCTGGCTGGTGCAGGGGATCGCCCAGACCGGCATCAAGGGCTGAGCTAGGAGACCGATGTCTTTCCGCACCACCGTCGACTACGTCGAGGACGTCTCCCCGGGCAGCGGGGCCCTTCCGGCCCGTGCCTGGTACGCGGCCTCGGACGCCGCTTCCCTGTCGCTGAACGGCAGCTGGCGCTTCCGGCTGTCGGCCACCGTCGACGCCGAGGACGACTCGTTCGCCGAGGAGGGCTACGACGCCCGGGACTGGGCCGAGGTCACGGTCCCCGGGCACTGGGTCCTCCAGGGCGACGGGGCGTTCGGGTCCCCGATCTACACCAACCACCTCTATCCCTTCCCGGTGGACCCGCCGCACGTCCCGACCGAGAATCCGACCGGTGACCATCTGCGCGTCTTCGACCTGCCGTCCGACTGGCCGTCGGACGGCGGGGCGGTGCTGCGGTTCGACGGCGTCGAGTCCTGCGCCCGTCTCTGGCTGAACGGCACGGAGCTCGGCGAGTTCAAGGGCTCCCGGCTGGCGCACGAGTTCGCGGTGGGGCATCTGCTGAAGCCGGGCGGCAACGTCCTGGCGGTGCGGGTGCACCAGTGGTCGGCGGGCTCGTACCTGGAGGACCAGGACCAGTGGTGGCTGCCGGGCATCTTCCGTGACGTGACGCTGCTGCACCGCCCGGCGGGCAGCGTGGGCGACTTCTTCGTGCACGCGTCGTACGACCACACCACCGGCGAGGGCACCCTGCGCGTCGACTCCGACGTCGAGGGACGGGTGACCGTCCCCGGGCTGGACATCGATGTCGCGACGGGTGAGCCGGTGACGGTCGCGGTCGAGCCGTGGACCGCCGAGACGCCGAAGCTGTACGACGGGGTGCTGGCCACCGAGGGCGAGCGGGTGCCGCTGCGGATCGGTTTCCGGACCGTCGCCCTCGAGGACGGGCTCATCAAGGTCAACGGCAGGGCCGTCCTCTTCAAGGGCGTCAACCGGCACGAGTGGCACCCGGAGAGGGGCCGTGCCCTCGACCTGGAGACCATGCGTGAGGACGTGCTGCTGATGAAGCGGCACAACCTCAACGCCGTGCGCACCTCGCACTACCCGCCGCACCCGGCCTTCCTGGACCTGTGCGACGAGTACGGTCTGTGGGTCATCGACGAGTGCGACCTGGAGACCCACGGCTTCACCGAGCAGGACTGGCGGGACAACCCGGTCGACGACGACCGCTGGACCCCGGCCCTGCTGGACCGCGCGGAGCGGATGGTCGAGCGGGACAAGAACCACCCGTCGGTGGTGTTCTGGTCGCTGGGCAACGAGGCCGGCACCGGCCGCGGGCTCACCGCGATGGCCGAGTGGATCCACGACCGCGACCCCGAGCGCCTCGTGCACTACGAGGGCGACTGGAACTGCCGCGACACGGACGTGTACTCGCGGATGTACGCCTTCCACGACGAGGTCGACACGATCGGGCGGCGGCTCGACGGCGGTACCGGCAAGCGCCGCGAACTCCCCTTCATCCAGTGCGAGTACGGGCACGCGATGGGCAACGGCCCGGGCGGGCTCGCCGACTACCAGGAGCTGTTCGAGAAGCACGAGCGGCTCCAGGGCGGGTTCATCTGGGAGTGGATCGACCACGGCGTGAAGCACGCCGAGCTGGGTTACGCCTACGGCGGTGACTTCGGCGAGGAGCTGCACGACGGCAACTTCGTCTGCGACGGGCTGGTCTTCCCGGACCGGACGCCGTCGCCGGGCCTGATCGAGTACAAGAAGGTCATCGAGCCGGTCCGCATCGAGGGCGACGGCACCGACGGCACCGTGCGGATCACCAACCAGCAGGACTTCGCCGACCTGTCCGAGCTGGCCTTCGAGTGGTCCTGCCAGGTGGACGGCGAGACCGTCGAGTCGGGCCCGCTCGCGGTGCCGGTGCTCGCGCCGGGCGAGTCGGCCGAGGTGAAGCTGCCGGAGCCGCCCGCGGACGGCCGGGGCGGCGAACGCCAGTGGACGGTGCGGGCGCTGCTCGCCGAGGACACGGTCTGGGGTCCGAAGGACCATGTCGTGGCCTGGGGCCAGTTCGCCGTGGGGGCACGGCCGCTGCCGTCCTTCCCGGCGAGCGACCGGCCCGTGGCCGACACGGACCGGATCACCCTCGGCCCCGCCGAGTTCGACCCCCGCACCGGCGCCCTGCGCTCGATCGGCGGGGTCACGGTCGGCGCGGCACCGAAGCTGGACGTGTGGCGGGCGCCGACCGACAACGACGACGGCGCGGAATGGCAGACCGACACCCGCTACGGGATGCTGTGGCGCACGCTCGGCCTGCACCGCATGCGGCACCGCCTGGTCTCGGTCGAGGCCGGCGACGACGCGCTGACCGTCCGCACCCGGGTGGCACCGGCGGCCCGCGAGGTCGGCCTGGACACGGTGTACCGCTGGACGTCCGACGGCGAGCGGCTGCGCCTGACCGTGTCCGTGACCCCCACGGGCGACTGGACGGTGCCGCTGCCCCGGCTCGGTGTCCGCTTCGGACTGGATCGGGCCGACCGCGTGGAGTGGTTCGGCGGCGGTCCGGGCGAGGCGTACCCGGACACCCGGACGGCGTCGATGGTGGGCCGCTGGCAGTCGACGGTGGACGGGCTGCAGACGCCGTACGTCCGTCCGCAGGAGAACGGTGCCCGTGCCGATGTCCGCTGGGTGGAGCTGGGCGGACTGCGGATCGAGGGCGACCCGGAGTTCTGGTTCACCGCGCGGCGCTGGACGACCGAGCAGCTGGAGGCGGCCCGGCACCGCACCGACCTGACGGCCGGCGACACGGTGTGGGTCAACCTCGACCACGGGCAGCACGGCATCGGCTCGCAGTCGTGCGGCCCGGGTCCGCTGCCGCAGTACTTCCTGAAGGCGGAGCCGGTGGAATTCTCGTTCGTGTTCTCGACCACCGATTAATCGATTGACCGATTGATCGACATTCCGACAGTGTCGGGGATGTCATCCGCGGCCGGTCGGCCCTAGAGCCGACCGGCCGCCGCTGTGTTCACCGCTAGGTCGTGTCCGCAAAGTCAGGGGAGCCAGAGGCGTAGGCAGGCGAGGGTGACCATGGCTTGGTAGTGGCGGGCGCGTTTGTCGTAGCGAGTGGCCAGGGCCTTGTTGTGCTTGAGCTTGTTGAAGCAGCGCTCGACGAGGTTGCGGCGCCGGTAGGTGGTCCGGTCGAGTCGGCAGAGGCTTTCGCCTCGGCGGATGCGGCCGTTGATCTGGTCGATCCGCTCTGGGATCGCGGCTCTGATGCCCCGCCGACGCAGGTAGGAGCGGATCTTCGTGGACGAGTAGCCCTTGTCCGCGACGACCCGATCGGGCCGCGTTCTGGGCCGGCCGGGCCCGCGTCGGCTGACGCTGATGCGGGCCATGACCTGCTCGAACTGGGTGCAGTCGTTGACGTTCCCAGCGGTCAGGGTAAAGGCGAGCGGCCGGCCCTGCCCATCACAGGCCAGGTGGATCTTCGTAGTCAGCCCGCCACGGGACCGGCCGATCGCCTCGCCCGGCCAGAGCCCCCTTTTCGGGCCCCGGCCGCATGCTGGTGAGCCCGCACAGTCGTGGAGTCGACGCAGACGACAGTCCAGTCCACGGCGCCCACGGCATCGCAGTGCTGCTGGACCTGGGCCAGCAGCCGGTCCCAGGTGCCGTCTGCCGACCAGCGGCGGAAACGTTCGTAGACCGTCTTCCACGGGCCGTAACGCTCAGGCAGGTCCCGCCAGGCCGCCCCCGTGGACAGCTTCCACAGGATGCCGTTGACCACCTGCCGACGATCCCGCACCGGACGCCCCATCCGCGGAGGAGCCAGCAACGGCTCGATCACCGCCCACGACTCATCAGTCAGCTCATGACGACGCACCACGAACCAACCAACGACGCCGCCACTTTGCGGACACGACCTAGGAAGTGGGTGGGTCGGTTGAATGTCGCCATCGAGGTCCGCGGGCTGTCCCGTACCTTCCACACCACCGTCCGCCGCCCCGGGTTCACGGGCGCGGTCCGATCCCTGGTCAACCCCGAGCGGGTGGCCAGGCACGCCGTCTCCGACATCACCTTCGACGTGCCCGCGGGCGAACTCCTCGCCCTGCTCGGCCCGAACGGCGCCGGCAAGTCCACCACCATCAAGATGCTGACCGGCATCCTCACGCCCACCTCGGGCGAGGCCCGGGTCGCGGGCGTCGTGCCGTACCGGGAGCGAGAGCGCAACGCCCGCAACGTCGGCGCGATGTTCGGGCAGCGCACGCAGCTGTGGTGGGACCTTCCGGTGCGCGAGTCGTTCGCGATCCTGCGGGACATCTACGAGGTGCCGAAGGCCGAGCACGCCGCCCGGCTGAAGGAGTTCGACGAGATCCTGGACCTGTCGTCCTTCTGGGACACCCGGGTCCGCCATCTCTCCCTCGGCCAGCGGGTGCGCAGCGACCTGGCCGCCGCCCTGCTGCACGATCCGCCGGTGGTCTTCCTCGACGAGCCGACCATCGGCATGGACGTGGTGGTCAAGGAGCAGGTGCGGGAGTTCCTGCGCCACCAGGTGGAGCAGCGCGGCCGTACGGTCCTGCTGACCACGCACGACATGACGGAGGTCGGGCGGCTCGCCGAGCGGGTGGTGCTGGTCAACCACGGCCGGCTGATGCTGGACGGCGGCCTCGACGAGATCCGCAGGAAGTTCGGCTCCACCTGGCAGGTGCGGGCCACCCTCGCCGACCCGCGTGCCGAGGTCGTGCCGCCGCCCGGCACCGCGCTCCTGCGGCACAGCGGCGCACAGGTCGTCTTCGGCCCCGACGGACCCGGCGCGCCCACCGTCCACCAGGCGCTCAAGGCGGTGATCGAGCGGTACGAGGTGACCGACATCGCCCTGGACGAGGCGGACCTGGAGGACGTGATGCGGGCCGCGTACGCGCATGCCGGGGAGGTCTGACATGGCCGTGCTGCACGCCTGGCGCGCCGCCCGCGTCACCCCGCTCGGCGAGCTGAACGCCCCGCCCCGGATGACGGCCGTCGCGCTGCGGCTGGCCGTGCAGGTGGTGCTGGTCTGGTCGCTGTGGCGCGGCCTGTACGCGCACTCCGGCACGACCGCCGGCCTGAGCCGCGACCAGGCTGTCACCTACGCCGTGCTGGCCGTACTGGCGTCCCGGCTGCGGGAGCTGGACCAGTACACGGGCCGGGACACGGTCCTCCAGCACATGCACTTCGGCACCATCGTCTACTGGTATCTGCGCCCGCTGCCGCCGCAGCGCTACTACGCCCTGCGGGCCGCCGGCGAGCAGTTGTACGGGCTCGCGTGGGCGCTGACCGGCTATGTGGTCTGCCTGGCCACCGGGCTCGTCGAGCCGCCCCGCTCGGCGGCGGTGGCCGCGGTGTTCGTGGTCAGCATGCTGCTGGGCCAGTGGGTCCTGTACTACGTGATGCTCACGCTCGACCAGTTGTGCTTCTGGACGATCCGCAACAACGCGGCGATGCTCATCCTGCTGTTCGCGCAGAACCTGCTGTCCGGGGTGTACGCGCCGCTGTGGTTCTTCCCGGACTGGTTCGTGACGATGAGCGCCTTCCTGCCCTTCCAGGCCACGCTGAGCGTGCCGCTGTCGCTGTACGTGGGACGGATCCCCCTGTCCGACGCGGCCTTCCAGCTCTGCGTCCAGGCCGCCTGGGTGGTGGCGCTGGCGTTGTTCACCCGGCTGCTGTGGCGGCGGGCCGCCCGGCGCGTGATCTCGCAGGGAGGCTGAGATGTCGTTGAAGGCTCTGCGGATCATGTGGCGTGTGACGGCGCTCAACTTCCGCGCGCAGATGGAGTACCGCACCGAGTTCCTGCTGATGATCGCGATCGGGGCGATCTGGCAGGTGTCTGTGATCGTGTTCGCCACGGTGCTGCTGACCCGGTTCGCTGGGATGGGCGGCTGGGACAGCTCGGACGTGCTGCTGATCCCGGCGACGCGCATGCTGGCGCACGGTCTGTTCGTACTGCTCCTGGGGCGGGTGCACTTCGCCGGCCGGCAGATCCAGGAGGGCCGCGTCGACATCTATCTGATGCGTCCCATGCCGGTGCACCGGCAGATCCAGCTGGCCTACTTCCCCACCAACGCCATCGGGGACCTGACCGTCGCGGCGGGCCTGATGGTGGGCGCCCTGTCCCGCAGCGACCTGGACTGGACGGCGGGCCGGATCGGCTATCTGATCGCGGCCGTGCTGGGCGGCATGCTGCTGGAGGCGGCCCTGTTCACGGTCGTCGCCAGTGCGGCGCTGCGTTTCCCGGCGGCGGACTACTGGGGCCGCTGGCTGGAGGAACTCCTCGGCACGTTCGGCAGCTACCCGCTGAACGTCCTGCCCAGGGCGGTGGGCGGCTTCCTGACCTACGGCCTCCCGCTCGCGTTCGTCGCCTTCTTCCCGGCGGCGGTGCTGACCGGGCACGGACATACGACCGGTGTGCCGTACTGGCTGGCGGCGGCCTCACCACTGCTCGGGCTGCTGGCGTATCTGGGGGCGCGGCTGCTGTGGCGGTGGAGTCTGCGGCACTACAGCGGGGTCAACGGCTGACGGTCCGGCCGGACCCTCGGACCGGGGTGAACAGGGCACACGCGGCGAGCAGGACGCAGATCGCTCCGGCGGCCAGGGCGACCGGCGCCGTGCCCTGTTCCTCCGCGGCCCAGGTCAGCACGGCGGCGCCGATCGGTGCCGCCGCGTAGTGCAGGGTCCAGAACGCGGAGGTGACCCGGCCCAGGAGGTGTTCCGGGGTCACCTCCTGGCGGAGCGACATCGAGCAGGTGGCTCCCATGGCGGCGCACCCCAGGAAGGCGGCGCACAGGGCCGCGACCACAGGCACGTCACGGGCCCAGCCGAGACCGGCGAAGGCGAGCCCGCAGCCCGCGACCGAGCCGGTCCACGTCAGCCCGAAACCGAAGCGGCGGCGGATCCGCGCCACGAGCAGGGCGCCGGCGATGGTACCGAGCGCACCGGCGGCCATCACGGTGCCGACCGTGCCGTCGTCATGGCCGAGGTCGTGCTTGAGGTGGTAGATGACCAAGTCGTGGATCCCGAGGGTGAGGAAGCTGAAGACGAACAGCAGGACGGTGAGCGAGCGCAGCACGGGGTGGCCGTAGAGGAAGGCGACGCCGGTGCGCAGGTCCTGCCACAGTCCGGTGCGCTGGCCCGGCCGGTCGTCCGGGGCGCGCCTGCGGAACCGTACGAAGAACAGGAGGGTCGCCGACACCCCGAAGCTGGCCGCGTTCACACCGACCGCGGCGGCCGGGCCGGACCAGGCGGCGACCAGCCCGGCGCACAGCGGCCCCAGCACCCCCGCGCCCGCGGCCGTGGCGTTCAACCGGCCGTTGGCCTCGGTGAGTTGCCCGGTGCCGACCAGGCCGCGTACGACGGTGACGTAGCCGACCGCGAACAGCATGCCGACGGCCTCGCACAGCGGCAGCACCACGTACAGCAGCCAGACCTGCGGGCCGAACAGCCACACCAGCGGGATCACCCCGTACAGCCCCATGCGCACGAGGTCGCAGGTGATGAGCAGCCGGCGCCGGTCCACCCGGTCCACCACCGCCCCGGCGAACACGGCAGCGAGGACCGACGCAGCCCCGCCCACGGCGGTCAGCAGCCCCATCCGCGCGACCGAACCGGTGGCCTCCAGGACCAGCAGCGGCAGGGCGATCAGGGCGAAGGAGTCGCCGAGGACGGAGAGGGTCTGCGCGGTCCAGAAGATCCCGAAGTCCCGCTGCCGCCACAGGGGGCGGGTGCCGCGACGGGTGCCGCTGCGGGTGTCGCCGCTGGTGTCGGGTAAGCCGTCGTCGCCGGCGGCCGAGGGCGTGCCGTCGCCGGGCTCGTCCTCGCGCCGTGCCGCCTCGTGTGTCATGCGCCCTCCCCCGTCGCCGATGCACGGCAACCTTACGGCCGGCCGCGGCGACTGGGGGGTGTCGCACCCCCACCCCCACTGGAGGAGCCATGCCACACACCCCTGACAGGCGCCGCTCCCTTCGCCCCCTCACACTCGCCGCCGCGGGGGCCCTGCTGGCCTCGGTCGCGCTCCCGCAGCTCACTCCCGACGCCTCCGCCGCCACCACGCTGCGCGGCTACGCCGACGCGCGCGGCGCGCGGATCGGCGCGGCGGTCGCCGACGGGCCGCTGCGCACCGAGCCGGCCTACACCACCGTCCTGAACCGGGAGTTCAACTCGGTGACGGCGGAGAACGCCATGAAGTGGGACGCGCTGGAGCCCAGCCGCAACAGCTACAACTGGGCCGCCGCCGACCGGCTGGTCAACCACGCCGCCGCCAACAACCAGGGCGTACGGGGCCACACCCTGGTCTGGCACAACCAGAATCCGTCCTGGCTGGCGAACGGCAACTTCTCGGCGTCCGAGCTCAACACGATCCTCAAGAAGCACATCGACACCACGCTCGGCCGCTACCGGGGCAAGATCTACGCCTGGGACGTCGTCAACGAGGCGTTCAACGAGGACGGTTCGCTGCGTAACTCGCTCTGGCAGAGCAAGCTGGGCAGCGGCTACATCGCCAACGCGCTGCGCTGGGCCCACGCCGCCGACCCGAACGCCAAGCTGTACATCAACGACTACAACATCGAGGCGGACAACGCGAAGAGCGACGGCCTCTACAACCTGGCGCGGCAACTCCTCGCCCAGGGCGTGCCGTTGCACGGCATCGGCTTCCAGGCCCACTTCGTCGTCGGCCAGCTGCCGTCCTCGATGAAGGCGAACCTGAAGCGCTTCTCCGACCTCGGTCTGGAGGTGTCGATCACCGAACTCGACGTCCGCATCCCGCTGCCGGCGTCCTCGGCCGAGCTGGCCCAGCAGTCCACCGACTACAAGACGGCCACGGAGAACTGCCTGGGCGTACCGCGCTGCGCGGGCGTCACGGTCTGGGGCCTCACCGACAAGTACTCCTGGGTGCCGGGCACGTTCAACGGCTACGGCGCGGCCCTGCCGTACAACGAGAGCTACGGGGCGAAGCCGGCGTACCAGGGGCTGTCGGACGGGCTCAATCCGCAGGCGTAGGCGGGAAATTCGATTCCGGCGGGCGGTGCGGGCGCAGTAGCGTCCGCACCGTGAGCGACACACTGGCGGCCTTCACCGCACGGGCGGCCGAGGATCCCGGAGTCGTGGGCCTCGTCCTCAGCGGTTCCCAGGTCCACGAGGGCATGCCGACCGTCCACTCCGACCACGACCTGCATGTCGTCGTCGGGGACGACACCGCTTCACCCCTCACCGAACTGAACGGCTTCCGCTCGGCCCACCTCGACCTGGTGGTCATCCCGCTGGCGGAGTTCCGCACCCGCGGCATGCCCGGCCGCCCCGACCACTTCGCGCGCTACTCCTACGTCCACGCGGAAGTACTGCTCGACCGGCTCGACGGGGACATCGCCCGGATCCTCGACGAGAAGCGGAGCCTGGGCGCCGACGAGGCCCGGGCCGCGGTCGACGGCTGGCTGGACGCCTACGTCAACCAGACCTACCGGTCCCTGAAGAGCTACCGCGACGGCCACCCGGCCATGGGCCATCTGGACGCCGCCGAGTCAGTGCCGTACGCGCTGGAGGTGCTCTTCGCGCTGCACCGCCGCGTCCGGCCCTACAACAAGTACCTGCGATGGGAGCTGGAACGCAGCCCGCTCGGCGAGCGGCGGTGGGGCGTGGACCGGCTGCTGCCCGTCGTGGAACGGCTGCTCGCCGACGGCGACCCGGGCACACAGCGCACGCTCTTCACCGGTATCGAGGAGGCGGCGCGCAAGGCGGGGCACGGCGAGGTCCTCGACTCCTGGGGCACGGACCTGGAGCTGCTGCGTCACCCCTGAAGCGCCGGGGCGTCTCCCACTGTTTTCCCGACTTCCCTTGCGTATCAGGGGTGTTCGGCTCCAACCTGAGCACCGTTCAACTTTCTTCTCCCCTCCGCTCCCTCCCCTCCCCGACCGGAGACACCCCCCATGAAGAGACTGATCGGCACCCTCATGGCCGCCGCCCTGGGCGTCACGGGCCTGGCCGCCACCTCCGCGACACCCGCCGTCGCCGCGGGCTCCGGGTCGTTCAACGTCCTCACCTACAACGTCGCGGGCCTCCCCGAGGGCCTGAGCTCCGGCAACCCGGAGAAGAACACCCCGCTGATCTCCCCTCGTCTCGGGGCGTACGACATCGTCAATGTGCAGGAGGACTTCAACTACCACGCGGCCCTGTACGGGGGCGACGACCACGCCCACCGCACCGCGACCAGCGGCGGTGTCCCCTTCGGCGACGGCCTCAACACCCTCTCGGACCATCCCTTCGAGGACTTCCAGCGGGTGAAGTGGAACAACTGCACCGGCACCAACTGCCTCACCCCCAAGGGCTTCTCACTGGCCCGGGTACGGCTCGCCGAGGGCGTCTTCCTCGACCTCTACAACGTGCACACGAACGCGGACGCCACCGACGACGCGCTCGCCGCCCGCCGGGCCAACGTCGAGCAGCTCTCCGACTTCATCCAGGCGAACTCCGCGGGCAACGCGGTGATCGTCATGGGCGACACGAACACGCGGTACACGCGCTCCGGCGACAACATCCGCACGCTCCTGAGCGAGAACGGTCTCACCGACGCCTGGGTCCAGCGGGTGAAGGGCGGAACACCCCCGGCCCAGGGCAGTGACGCGCTCGTCTGCCCCACGACGGCGCCCACGAACGACTGCGAGGTCGTGGACAAGGTCCTCTACCGCGGCAGCAAGCTGCTCAGCCTCAACGCGACCCGCTACAGCAACGAGTGGGCGTCCTTCCTCGACCCGGCGGGCGCCAACCTGTCCGACCACTTCCCGCACGCGGTCGACTTCTCCTACACTCTCGACCCCTCCCTGCGCGCGAGCGACTTCTTCGGCGGCCCCCACGGCACGGCCTTCAACGACGCGGACGACCTGCCGGCCACCCCGGCCCCGCGCACGCTGACCCTGCGCGGCAACGCCCGCCTGGACGCGGTGTCCCTCACCCACGACGGCGGTACGACACTCAGCCACGGCGGCACGGGCGGCACGGCGACATCCCTCACCCTCGCCTCCGGTGAGCACCTCACCTCCGTAAAGCTCACACAGGGCCAGAAGGACGGCCGCACACGCCTGTTCTCGGCGTCCTTCACCACCGACAAGGGCCGCACCCTCTCCACCGGCACGGCCACGTCCGACACGAAGACCTTCACGGCCCCCGCCGGCCGGCAGATCGTGGGCTTCACGGGGCGGGCGGGATCCGAGGTCGACAAGCTGGGTGTGGTGTACGCGCCGATCCGCTGAGGCCCGTACTCAGGCGGTGACGCCCTCCGTGATGCGCCTGCTCAGTTCCCCGGCCGTCAAGCCGCCCGGTTCCCGCCCCTGGGACACGCTCTCCCGGGCGGCCTGCTGGAGGGCCGCGTTCACCGGGGTGGGCACGCCGTGCTGCCGGCCGAGCAGCACGATCTCGCCGTTGAGGTAGTCCGTCTCGATCGATCCCGTGCCCCGCGCCAGGCTCTGCCAGGAGGAGCCGCGCGTGGGCTCGCCGGCGATCGGCTGCGGGTCGACCGTCCCGGCGCGCAGCTCGGTGATCTCGGCCGCGCTCGCGGCGGCGATGCCCGCGGCGTCGAGGGCCGCGGCACCCTCGGCCTTCGCCCGGGCGATCAGGTCCCGCGCGGCGGCGTCGGAGGCGGAGCCGCACACGGCCTCGACCACGTTGGCGAGGTTGCCGAGGAGTTTTCCGTACTTCCAGCGCATCACGTCCGTCACCACCGGAGCCAGGAAGTGGGCTTTCTCGAGGTCGTCCGCGATCCGCCGGGCGGTCTCGTCCGAGCCCGTCCCGTACCGGCCGAGGACCAGGACACCGGTGTACGGGCCGCAGGGCGCGACGACCTCTCCCGGGTTCAGGTGGGTGCTGGGCAGGATGACGCACATGCCGTGCACCTCGTGGAAGCGGCGCAGTGCCAGGCGCTCGTTCTCCACTCCGTTCTGGGCGCACACCAGCGGCAGGCGTTCGCCCGCCGTGCCCCCGCCCGCCACCGGCCGTGCGGCCCAGGCGTCCAGGGCGGCCACGCTGTCCTGGGCCTTGACGGCGAGGACGAGCACATCGTCCTCGCGCAGCTCGACGTCCTCTGGCCCTGCCACGATGGGCGTGTCGAGGGTGAGTGTGCCGGCGGGGACGGTGAGCCGCAGGCCGTTGTCGCGCAGCGCCTCGAAGTGCGCGCCGCGCGCGACCAGGACGACGGACCGGCCGCTTTCGTGCAACCGCCCCCCGATCGCACCGCCGATGGCTCCGGACCCGATGAAGATGTAGCGCATTCCGCTCCCTGGCTCTCCGCTTCAGACGTCATACGCGTCGTACAGGTCTTCGCCAAGGCGCCACGTACACACCGGACTTGACTCCCCCCTGGTACTCCGTTCCCACCGTACCCCGCAGGCGTCGAAGGCAACTCGGCGCAGGCGGTGTGCCGGCGCGGGACGTGGGAGGTGCCCTGGTCATGGGCGCCGCAACCGTGGGCCCTCAGGCTACGATCGCCGTGCGCCTGTGGGACCTTCACACCCGACACGGCATCACGTCGTGGCCCTCTGCGAGAGGTAACCCCGGAAACCCCCATGCCCAGAGCCGGCCTCACCCCCGACCGCCTCGTGGCCGCCGCAGCCGACCTCGCCGACGAGGCCGGCTACGAGCACGTCACCCTCTCCGCCCTGGCACGCCGCTTCGGTGTGAAGGACGCCAGCCTGTACACCCACGTCCGGAGCCTCAAGGACCTGCGCACCCGCCTGGCCCTCCTCGCGGGCGGCGAGATGATCGACCGGATCGCGGCGGCGGTCGAGGGGCGGGAGGCCGGCCGGGACACGCTCGCCGCCTTCGCCGGTGCCTACCGGGCCTACGCGCTGGAACACCCGGGCCGGTACGCGGCGACCCAGATCCCCGTCGACCAGGACCTCCTCGCCGACTCCCCCGCGATGCGCCGCACGGCCGACGTCACCTACGGCATGCTCCGCGCCTACGGCCTGGAGGAACCCGACCTCACCGACGCCGTGCGCCTGCTGCGCAGTACCTTCCACGGGTACTGCGCCCTGGAGTCCAACGGCGCCTTCGGCGCGCCCCGTGACGTACAGGCGTCCTGGGACCGGTCGATCGACGCCCTGCACGCGCTGCTTCTGACCTGGCCCCGCGAGGAGAGGAACCCCGATGCGTGACACCGCCGGTTCGATAGCCGAGATCTACTCCCTCGGCACCGGCCCCTGGACGATGACACCCGTCACCCGGGGCGCCCTGGGCCAGATCTGGAAGCTCACCGGGAACGGCCGGTCCTGGGCCGTGAAGGAGCTCCTCTTCGGCTGCGACGAGGCCCAGGTACGACGCGAGGCCGCCTTACGGGAGGCCGCGGAAGGCCTCGGCATCGCCTCACCCCGGCTCCACGCCGACCCGTACGGCGCGCACGCCACCCGCCTCGACTCCCCGGACGGCGGCTCCTGGGTGAAGCTGTACGACTGGGTGGACGGCAGTCCGGCGGACGCCTCCGACCCGGACGTCCTGGACTGGTTCGGCCGGACCATGGCGCTGCTGCACCAGGCCGGCGAGGGCGCCGTCGGGACGCCGGGCGACTGGTACGAGCGGTGCCCCGACGACGCCGAGTGGGAGGACGTGCTCAAGAAGGTGCGGGACGCCGGCCTGCCCTGGTCGGAGGAGCTCGGCCGCTTCGTCGCCACGTCCGCGCCCCCGCTGGCCCACTGGGTCACCCCGTCGGCATCACACGGCCTCGTCACCTCGCACCTCGACCTCCAGCCCCAGAACGTCCTCGTCGGCCCCGACGGGCCGGTCCTCCTCGACTGGGACAACGCGGGGCCGGTCGCGGCGGAACGGGAGTTCGCGCGGGCCGTCCACGTCTGGTCGGGCGGCAACGAGGTGGACATCGAATCCGCCCGGCTGCTGGCCCGGGCCTACCGCGATGCCGGGGGCCCGGCCGTCATCACCGGCCCGGAGTCGTTCTCGATGCTCTTCGCGACCGCCCTCAACTACGTCCATGTACAGGCCGAGACGGCCGTCGACCCCACTGTGACCGATGCGCAACGCCGGTTCGCGAGCGTGCAGGCCGTCTCCTTCCTGCGCGGCGTGCCGGACCTGGCCGCCGTCGCCCTGCTGGTCGCCGCGCTCGACACCTAGCGGGTCACGAACCCGGCCACCTCGTCGTACGACGGTGTCACTCCCGTCGGCATGCGTCCCGCCCTGATGTCCGCCACCGCCTCCAGCGCCGCGCCCAGTGCCCTCCGGTAGAGCAGCGAGCCGAGGCTGATCCGGCGTACGCCGACGTCGGCGAGGTGGGCGACGGTCGGGCCGCCGGGCGAGTAGAGGACGTTGAGGGGGACGTCCAGGTAGCGCACCAGGGCGGCGATCTGCCGTAGGTCGGTGAGGCCGGGGACGAACACGCCGTCCGCGCCCGCCTGTCGGTAGGCGTCGAGCCGGGTGAGCATGTCCCTGGTGTCGCCGTCGCCGTCGCCTTCGCCGAGCCAGTGGGTGTCCGTGCGGGCGTTGACGAAGAGGGCGGGTGCCGCCTTCTTGACCGCGGCGATCTTCGCCGCGTGCCGGGCGACGGGCCCGAGGCCGTCCTCCAGGTTGATACCGACCGCTCCTACGGCGTACAGCTCGCGCGCGAACTCCGCCACCTCGTCCGGGTCGTCGCTGAAGCCGCCCTCCGCGTCGACCGACAGCTGGAACGGTTCGGATCCCAGGGCGAAGGCCAGCCGGAGCGTCTCCTCCCGGGTCGCCGCCACACCGTCGGGCAGTCCCGCGACCGCCGCGACGCCCAGGCTCGTCGTCGCGACCGCCCGGAAGCCCTGCCCGGCGAGGGCCCGGGCCGAGGCGTGGTCCCAGGCGTTGGGCAGGAGGAGGGGCTCGTCTTGGTGGTGGAGGTCGGCGAAGGCAGTCATGGCGCCACGCTAGGACCGGCTCACTTCGGCGCACGCCGAAGTATGGGTTCCGGGTGCCGTGGCAACCTTCGCCGCCCCCACGGCAACCACAGATCATGACAACAGCACAACCCGAAACACAGCCCCGCCGCACCACACGCCACCGCCGCGTCCGCGCGGCCCGCAAGCCCGCGATCGGGGCGCTCGCGGCGGCCGGTCTGCTGGCCGGGGCGTGGTGGGCGACCGCCGGTGCGGCGACGGCCCCGGCCCTCGCGGTGACCAGCACGGCCGTCAGCCTGCCGACCGCGTTCCCCTACCTGTCGGCCGGTTACAACAACACCCGAGAGTGGACCCGCACGGCGACGGCGGCCGCTCCCGACGGCACCCTCCGGGTGGCCTGGCCCGCGGCGGACGGCATCCACGTCACCCCGCTGACCAAAGCCGGTAAGCGGGCGGGCTCCGACACCGTCGTCAAGGGTGCCAAGGAGGTCGGCGGCCTGGTCGCGCACAACGACGGCTTCGCGCTGCTCACCCGCGTCTCCGACAGCAACAAGTGGAAGGAGACGGCGGCGGCCCTGGTCCGCTACCAGGGCGGCAAGGAGACCTTCCGTACGAGGCTCACCGGCACCGCGTCCAAGGACACGGCCCCGCTGCTGGACGGGCAGCTCACCTGGAACGGCAGCAAGTACGGCGCGTACTTCGTGGTGCACGGGGCGGGCGGCGCGGCCGACGGGCACTTCGGCGACAAGCTGGCGTACGTCAGCGCCAAGGGCGCGAAGCTGAGCGGCGGCTGGGGCTGGGGGTGCAGCCACAACGAGGGCATCGCGCTGCACGCCGAGAAGACCGGCGCCTTCACCTCGCTCTGCTTCGACGACTGGCGCTCGGGCCTGTTCGTGTCGACGGGCATCGGCGCCCCCGACAACGCCCCGGTCGTGCAGCGCGAACAGTGCTGGGCAGGCTACTGCGGCGGCACCTTCCCGAGCCGTACCGGCGACCTCGTCAAGTCGGCGACCGGCCGCTACGCCACCGCCTTCGCGTCCCGGGGCGCGGCCTCCGCGAAGAAGAACCCGGACGACGCGAGCGGCCGTGGCTGGACGGTCACCCCGAAGACGGGTACGCACCAGGTGGCGGTGGCGATTCTGAAGGACCGCAACTCCGGCCCCGGCAAGGCGATCCGCCTCTCCGAGACGAAGGGCGTGGAACACGTCAACGTCCATCTCGCCCCGTACGGCAAGGACCGGCTGCTGCTGTCCTGGGAGTCGGTCAAGAACGCCACCTGCAAGGACGGCACCTGCACCGGCACCTTCGCGGGCACGCATCTGCGCCTCATCGACTGGAACGGCACGTTCCAGAGCGCGGCCAAGGTCGTCCAGGACAGGATCACGGGCGATATCGCGGTGTCCGCCGACGGGACGCTGACCTGGGCCTACGCCCCGGCCACGCCCTCCTACGCGAAGCCGCTCACCGGTGCGTCCCCGACGTCCACGACCTTGAAGATCGCCCGTCTCAAGCCGTGACGTCCACGCCCGACTCCGTCAGCCGGACCCGTGTCACGCCGCCGTCGCTCCAGCGGACCTCCAGTGCTCCGGCATCGTCGGCGCGTACGGAGACCAACTCCTGCAGCGCGGCCGGGTCCGGCTCGGCCGTCAGTCGGGCCAGGGCGACGAACAGGGTGGCCCGCTCGCCCACGGCGCCCGTCAGGGTGTCCGTGAGGCCGATCGCCGGCAGGAGTTCCGCCCTCAGCCCCTCCCCGGTCGGCCAGCCGGTGACCCGTACCGCCGTCCCGGGCTCCGCTCCCGACACCAGGTGCGCCCGCACCTCCACGGCCCCGCGCGCCAGCACCACGCTCGTCACCCGCGCTCCCCCGCCCGCCGTGTGCCGGGAGGCCGCCCAGCCCTCGCCGACACCGAGCGGTTCGATGCCGGTGCGGCTCGGGTCGTCGCCGACGATCACGCTGTTGTCGGGCGGGGAGGGCGCCGCGGCCGGGGCCGTCACCGTCGAGTACGCCAGGCGCGTGTAGTACGGGTCGTAGCGGACGTCCTCGCTGCCGTGGTTGTGGAGGCGGACCACGCCGTCCGAACGGGTCGACTGGAGAAGCCAGTTGGGCGGTCCGACGGGGGTGACGGCGTCGGCGCGCTCGGCCGGGCCGGGTTCCTCCGCCGCCGTCCACACCTCGTGGTCGGCGGGCAGCAGCAGGCCGAGGAAGCCCTTGCTCGCCCAGTACGGGGAGGCCGGGCCCGAGTAGCCCTGGAGGACGGACGCGTCGGGGCCGTGCCAGCCGAGGGAGAGCAGGCCCTTGTCGTCCACCGCACCCCGGTCGAGGAAGTACCGCAGCGCACCCGAGGCCAGCCGCCGGGTCTCCCCGGGCGACAGGGGCGTACGGCCGGTCAGCGCGCCCAGCCAGAGGGGGGCCGTCGTGGCGAAGCGGTAGGTGAGGGAGCGGCCCTGGTGCATCGGGGCGCCGTCGCCGCCGAACAGCCGGGCGTAGTCCGAGAGGTGGCGGGAGAGGCGGTCGCCGTAGAGATCCAGCAGGCGCTCGTCCTGCTCCAGCCAGGCGTGCAGCACCGGGTAGAGGTGCATCGCCCAGCCGTTGTAGTAGTCGAACTTGCGGCCGTCGCCGTCGGTGTACCAGCCGTCGCCCAGGTACCACCGCTCGATGCGTTCCAGGCCGCGGTAGATCGCCGCGCGGGACGCATCCGGCTCGTGGCCGATCTCGGCCAGGAAGCCGCCGACCGTGACCGGGAACAGCTCCCAGTTGCAGGGCCATGCCTCGGCGGTGAGGGCGTCGCCGAGCCAGTCGGCCGTCCGCTGCCGTACGCCGTCGTCCAGCCGGTCCCACAGCAGATCCCGGGTCAGGCGCAGGGCGAGCGCGATCGAGGCCGCCTCCACCAGGGGCTGGCTGCGGTCCTCGATACGGGGCCAGACGCCCGAGACACCGGCGGCGAGGCCGGTGGCGTAGCGCTCCAGGGCCTTCTCGTCGCGGCGGAAGGCGGCCAGCAGCAGGGTGCGGGCGTAGCCCTCCAGACCGTCGGAGAGACGGCCCGACCAGCTGGTCCGCTCGCCGGGCAGGTGGTACAGCGCCCGGTCCTCGGTCGCGTACGGCTCGACGGCGGTGAGCAGGGCGTCGGCCGCCGCCTCCCAGTGGGCGCGGGTGCAGCCGGTGAACGGAGACGTCGTGCCGTCGGCCGGAGGCAGGTGCATCGGTTCTCTTTCGTGCGCGGGTTCGTGTTCGTGCGCGGGTTCGTGCTCGGACGCTTGGATCGGCCCGCACAGGCGGACCTGGCTCGGCCCGGACAGGCCGGACCTGGAGCGCCCCGGTTCCGGTCGGGGCGCCCCAGGGGCTCTATCCCACCCGCACTCTGCCCTTCGGCACCAGATGCCGGGTGACGAGTTCGTCGCGGACGAGGCCCGCGTAGGCCGTGGCACCGCGCACGGAGGTGTGCGTGTTGTCCCGCGCCTCGTTGTAGAGGTACAGCGCCTTCGAGCCCTCCACGCCCAGGGACTCCACGAGCGCCTTCGTCTTCGCGGTGAGGTCGATCAGCGGGACGTCACGCTCGGCGGCGACGGAGCGGGTGACCGCCGGGTGGTCGACGCCGAGGCCGTTGACCAGGAGGGCGGTGCCGTTGTTCAGCGTGCCGTCCGCGTTGAACCAGCGGCGCACGATGGGGGTGACAAGGACCGGCTGTCCGCCCCGCGCCCGGACGCCGTCCACCAGGGTCTCCAGGTTGGCCCGGTAGGTGGCCTCGTCCGTGGTCTTGTCGTTGTGGGCGAGCTGGACCAGGACCAGATCGCCGGAGCGGATCAGGGGCCGTACGGTGGCCCACAGCTTCGGGTTCCCCAGATAGGAGACCGTACTCTCCCCGGAATCGGCGTAGTTGGCGACGGACACGCCCTCGCGGAGGTACTGGGGCAGTTGCTGGCCCCAGCCGGAGTACGGGTCGCCGGGCTGGTCACAGACGGTGGAGTCGCCGACGAGGAAGATCTGGCGGGTGTGCCGGGCGGGGGTGACCCGGATGTCGGCGAGGGCGGGTGCGGAACCGCCGATCCGCAGGTCGAGGCCGGGGGTTCCCTCGGGGCCGGTGGGCTCGCCCTCGGGGGTGCGGACGTTCACGGTGAAGCTGCGGGTCACGCGCTTGCCCGCAGGGGCGGTTGTCTCGGGGAGCAGGGCACGGCGGGTCTCGCCGCTGACGCTGGTGGCGGACGCGGTTTCTCCGCCGAGCACGACCCGCACGTCGTATGTGCCGGGCGGGACGTCGAAGTGGCAGGTGCCGGCGGCGCACTGTGCCAGGCCCAGGGACGGGCGGCCGGAGTGCGCCTGCGCCGGTACGGACGGCAACGCGCTCCCCAGAGCCAACGCCGCCACGACGGCGATGCTGAAACGTCTCACTCGCGGCTCCTCCCAGCGGACGACAAGACCTGGAGGTGGACCGTACCGCTCCGGACAAGCGCTTTCTAGACCCCGAGCAGCATTCACGAGATGGACAACTTCACATGACCGAAAGCCCTTTCGCGAAATCGATTCAACTGTCACCCTCACTCCCACCCGAACTCCCCCCCACCTCCCGAGGAGGCCCCCCATGTCCGGATCCGCGCACAGACCGGTCGGCCGCCGCACCTTCGTCCTCGCCGCCACCGCCGCGGCCGCCGGCACGGCCCTCACCGGCACGGCGCACGCCGCCGCCTTCGGCTGGAGCGACGACGGCTCGCACTACGTCGTCGACACCGGCGCCCAACTGGTCTTCAAGGTCAGCAAGTCCACCGGCGACCTGACCTCGCTGGTCTACCGGGGCACGGAGTACCAGGGCTACGGCGGCATGAACTCGCACATCGAGTCCGGCCTCGGCGCCTCCACCGTCGGCATCAGTCAGTCCGGCTCGACGATCCTGGTCTCCGTCACGCACGGCACGCTGAAGCACTACTACGCGGCCCGCAGCGGCGAGAACAACATCTACCTGTGGACCAACAAGGCCGATACGTCCGTCTCCGCGACCCGGTACATCGTGCGCGTGAAGAAGGGCGCGTTCCTCAACGACGAGCCCGACTCCTACACCTACGCGCCGACCGCCATCGAGGCCTCGGACGTCTTCAGGAAGTCCGACGGACAGACCCGCTCGAAGCACTACTCCAAGCGGCGCGTCATGGACTACGACTACGTCGGCTGGTCGGCCGGCGGGGTCGGCCTGTGGGTCGTGCGCAGCAACCACGAGAAGGCGTCCGGCGGCCCCTTCTACCGCTCCCTGCTGCGCCACCAGAGCGCCGACGGCGGCGGTCTCTACGAGATCCTGTACTACGGCCAGAACCAGACCGAGTCCCAGCGCTTCGGCCTCCAGGGCCCTTACGTCATCGCCTTCACGGACGGCGGGGCGCCCTCCTCGGCGCTGTTCCCGGGCACGCTGACCACACCGTGGGCCGACTCGCTCGGCATCTCGGGATACGTGCCGGCGAGCGGCCGGGGCAAGGTGGCGGGCGTCGGGATATCGGGCCGGAACTCGGCGTACCCGTACACCGTCGGTCTGGCCAACTCGGCTGCCCAGTACTGGGGTTCGGCGCGTTCCTCGGACGGCTACTTCTCCGTCGGAGGCGTGCTGCCGGGGACGTACACGCTGACCGTCTTCAAGGGTGAGCTGGCGCTGTATACGACGTCGGTGAGCGTGTCGGCGGGCGGGACGACCACGCTGAACACGATCGCCCTGCCGTCCTCGAACGACCCCGCCAACGCCGGCGCGATCTGGCGGATCGGGGACTGGAACGGCACGCCGGGCGGGTTCAAGAACGCGGACCTGATGACGTACGCGCATCCGTCGGACGTACGGGCCGCGTCCTGGACCGGGAACGTGGTGATCGGCGGCGGCGGTGAGACGGCGGCCTTCCCCTGCTACCTCTGGAAGGACGTCAACAGCGGGCTGCTCGTGTACTTCAGGCTGACCGCCGCGCAGGCCGCCGCCGCGCACACCCTGCGCATCGGCGTGACGACGGCGTACGCGAACGGCCGGCCCCAGATCACGGTCAACGACACCTGGACGTCAGCCATCCCGTCCCCGCCCACGCAGCCGAACACCCGGTCGCTGACCAACGGTTCCTACCGCGGCAACAACCACACGTTCACGTACAGCGTCCCGGCGTCCGCCTGGAAGACGGACACGAGTCAGTACAACGTGCTCAGGATCGACGTGGTGAGCGGGTCGGGGGCGACAGGGTTCCTCAGCGCCGGGACGGCGATCGACGCGATCGATCTGCTGGCCTAGCGGCCCTCGGGGCCGTCATGTCCCGCGCGTCCACTGCTGGTTGGTTCCTCCGTTGCACGTGTAGGTGATGAGGGCGGCGGAGTCGGCGGTGGACGCGCCGTTCACGTCCAGGCACTCGCCGGTCGCCCGGGACTTGACGTTCACGTACGAGCCGGTGGTGGTCAGGGACCACTGCTGGCTCGTCGCGGAGGCGTCGCAGTTCTCCTGCGTGAGGGTGCTCGCGTTCTCCCGCACGCACAGGGAGCTGTTGCGGACCGCCAGTTGGTAGTAGCCGCCGCCGACGGACTTGAACCAGTACTTCTGGTTGCTGCCGCCGTTGCAGGCGTACTGCTTGAGCTGGGCACCGGCCCAGAGCGACTGGCTGGTCACGTCCGCGCACTTGGCGGAGTGGCGGGCGATCAGGGTGTTGTAGGTGGCGCTCGTGCCGGTGACGGTCCCGGCGGCCGTGTCGACGGTGACCTCCGGCGACCAGGACATGGACATCGTGGTCGAGTTGGAGAAGTTCAGGGGCAGCCACACGTACCGCGAGTCGTTGACGGTCCCGCCGAAGGAGTTGCCCCAGCGGTCGCCGAGGTAGAGGTACGAGGTCCCCGAGGTGCCCTGCACGGGCAGGACGAACGCGGTCTGTGAGCCGTAGGTCGTCGCGTCGCCGATGTTCCTCATGGCCGACCAGGGTCCGCCGATGCTCGTGGCCGTGGCGTACTGCTGCTGGTTGGGGTTCCAGCCCGTGGCGCCCGAGGTCAGCATGAAGTAGACGCCGCCCCGCTTGAACAGGGCCGGGGCCTCGCGGTGGCCGCCGGGCCAGGGGTTGGCGACCAGGCTCGCTATGCCGGTGTAGTCGGCGGTGAGCCGGTAGATCTGGAGGTCGTAGTTCTCGCGGGCGGCGGAGATCATGTACCCGGCGCCGTCGGTGTCGACGAAGACCGTGATGTCCCGGGACATGTGCTGGCCGAGCGGCCGGAAGCTGCCCTTCCAGGTGTAGTTCCCGTCGACGGTGTCGGAGACGGCGACGGCCGCGCGGGCTTCGCTGTAGTCGGTGCCGTTCTCCTTGTGCATCCACATGACGAACTTGCCGGTGGACGCGTTGTACATGACCTTGGGCCGCTCGATGTTGGCGGTCGCGAGCTCCGGGTCGCTGGCCTCGGTCAGGACGTGGTTGCGGAACTCCCAGTTCTTCAGGTCGGTCGAGCGGTAGGCGTCGACGTACCGGAAGGTGTTGTCGGCGTTGCGGTGCTCGCCGAACCAGTAGTAGTAGGAGCCGACCTTGAGGACTCCGCCGCCGTGCGCGTGGACGGGGTTGCCCGAGGTGTCCTTGAACTGGGTGCCGTTGG
The DNA here is from genome assembly GCF_024442335.1 of Streptomyces sp. CRCS-T-1. Classification (NCBI taxonomy): domain Bacteria; kingdom Bacillati; phylum Actinomycetota; class Actinomycetes; order Kitasatosporales; family Streptomycetaceae; genus Streptomyces; species Streptomyces sp. CRCS-T-1. Next base: position 1,495,687 of record NZ_CP101651.1, read on the forward strand.
TGATCGTCTGGGGCGCGGCCTGGGCGGGGCCGGCGCTGGCGAGGGCGCCGAACAGTCCGAGGCACAGGGCGAGGAGGGCGGCGTACGCGCGTCTCATCTCACTCACCCGCCGGGGCCGTGTCGGCGACGGGGATGCCGAAGTCCGGGGTGCCGTCCGGCTTCCAGCCGAGCTTCTGGATGCGGGTGTGGCGGTTGGGGTCGTTCAGGGGGTCGCCGTTGATGTCCTTGTACTGGCGGGCGTGGTAGACGAGGACGTCGGTGCGGCCGTCCTCGGCGACCGTGAAGCAGTTGTGGCCGGGGCCGTACTGCTTGGTGGTGTCGTTGCTGGTGAAGACCGGGGTCGGCGACTTGGCCCAGCTGACGGGGTCCAGGAGGTGGCTGTCGGCGTCGGCGGTCAGCAGGCCCACGCAGTAGTGGGAGTCGGTGGCGCTGGCCGAGTAGGTCATGAAGAGGCGGCCGTTGCGCTTCAGCACGTAGGGGCCCTCGTTGACCTTGTAGCCGATGCGCTCCCAGTCGTACTCCGGGGTGGAGAGCCGCACCTGCGGGCCCGTGAGGGTCCAGGGGTTCGCCATCTCGGAGAGGAAGATGCCGGTGTTGTTGTCCATGCCGGGCTCGTGCTGCGCCCAGGCGAGGTAGCGGGAGCCCCGGTGGGTGAAGGTGGTGGCGTCCAGGGAGAAGGTCTCCCAGGCCGTCTTGACCTGGCCCTTCTCCACCCAGGTGCCCTGGAAGGGGTTGGGGTGGGCGTTCTCCAGGACCCAGATGCGGATCGCCCAGACGTCCTCGGCGGGCGCGGAGGCGAAGTAGATGTACCACTTGCCGCCGATGCGGTGCAGTTCGGGCGCCCAGATGTGCGCGCCCATGTTCCCGGTGGGGTGGGCACGCCAGATGACGGACTCGTCGGCCGTGCCGAGGCCGTTCAGGGTGCGGGAGCGGCGCAGGATGATGCGGTCGTACTCGGGGGCGGTGGCGGTGAAGTAGTAGAAGCCGTCCGTGTGCCGGTGGATGTGCGGATCGGCCCGGTTGCGGACGAGCGGGTTCTCGAAGGGCGCCGGCTTCGGGCGCCTCACCGGCGCGGCGGCCTGGGCCACACCGGGGACGACGGGCACGGCGGCCAGGGCGCCGGCGGCTGCGGCACCCTTCAGCAGAAGTCTGCGGCTGGGGGGTTCGGGCAGGGCGTGGTCGCGTTCGCGGCTCATGCGGGGGGCTGCCTCTCACTGGCGTTGTCTGATATTTCGAACACCATCTGTCATTACGAACGCCGAAAAGGTAAGGGTGTGTCACGGGGAGGTCAACGGGTCTGACGGGACGAAGACGGCCGGGCCTCAGAAGGGGCGGCGGTACGGGTACTTGTCCACTCGGTCGTGGATCGCGCGCAGCCATGGCTCGCGGACGGCGGGCAATCGGGCCAGTGTGTGGAGGAGGATGCGCGGGTCGGGCCGGAACAGCGACCGTGGGCGCAGGGGCAGGGGATCGTCGCGCTCGACTCCGTCGGGCAGGCGGCCGCTGGTGGGCGTGGGCAACTGCGCGGGCTCAAGGGCCAGGTGGAGCCACACGCCGGCGGGCACGGGCACGGTGTGCGCGACGCCGGGCGGTGCCTGCCACACCTCGCCGGTGCGCGGGTGCCGGGGGACGAGGGCGATGTCGGGGGCGGGGTCGAGGGCGGGCAGGCCCGGTCCGGCGAGGGCGGCCGTCTTTCCTCGGTGCACGCTTGTGCGGGAGCAGCAGATCGAGCGCTCGGCCCAGCGTCTCGGCGAGGAGACCGTCGGGAACGCTCACCGGTGTGCCCACCGCGGCGGCCAGCAGGTGGGCCAGGGCCGATCCGAGGGCCGCCTCCCAGCGGGGATCCCACCACCCGCCCTGCTCGACGGGCGGGACGGCCTCGTACTCCCGGCCCAGCGCCGCCCAGTCCGCCGGGAGAGCGGGTGCGTCGGCGGTGAGGGGGTGAACGGCGTCCGGGTCGAGCCACACCGCCTGCCAGAGCGTGCAGTCGTCGACGCGTGTCGCGACGGGCCGTCCGCACCGGGCGCAGGCCAGGTTGGGGCCGCTGCTCCCGTCCAGCCCCAGGCAGTAGCCCTCGCATCGCCCGGGGATGAGAACGGTGCCGCGCACATCACCGGGCGCGACGACGATCGCGCCGGGCGACCCGAAGGACAGCGCGGGTACGGGCGCGAACACGCCCCGGGCCGAGGACTCTTGCGCCGCGACCTCGCTCCACTGCCGCCAGGGCGGTCCGAAGGGTTCGGGTTCGACGGCGTAGGTGCCCGATTCCATCAGGGCGGGGAGCAGCTCATGGCTGTAGGTCTGACGGGCGTGGTCGGGAAGCGCCACCCGCGACACGGGCACGGTCAGCTCGGCGCCGCATCGCGTACACCCGAACACGGGCAATTGGCCTCCCCCTTGCTCTCCCCCTGGTCAGGGGGAGTATCGCGGCGCGGCCACAGGTCGCCAACCCAATTTCTGTTATCGGCGCCCGCCGCCCCCGTCTCCGGTGATGTGCGCAGCCTCACCACCCACACCACAGCAGCGGCCGTCGGCGTCCTCGCGGCGGTCGTGCCCCTCGTCACCGCTCCCCCGGCGGCGGCCGACGGTCCCCGGGATGTCACGGGCGCCGTGCTCGCCGGGCGGGATGTGACGCTCGCCGGGGACACGGTCGTCGCCGTGCCGCCCGGGACGACGACGTACGACGGCGTGTTCCGGGGTGAGGGGACGCTGACCGTGCGGGGCAGCGGGACACTGGTCCTCACCAGGGACAGTGACGTCACGCTGCCCCGGTCCCGGCAGCGGCAGACCGTGCGGACGCTCGGCGGGAACCACCCGTATGTGACCGTGGCCCGACCCGACCCGCCCGCGATCACCGTGGAGCGCGGGGCGACCCTCCAGTACGGCGACGGGGGCACGACCGGGCTCATCGGCCACTTCCCTTACGGCACACCGGCGTTCCGGCTCAACCAGGACAACATCCGGGTCGACGGCACCCTGCGGCTCGCCCTGAGGAGCGCCTACAACCTGGGCACCATCAGCGGCTCCGGGCTGATCAGCCAGCCGCGTTTCCTCTGGGGCACCTGGGACCTGTCGGGGGCCCACTCCTTCTCCGGGGTGATCGACAACGGCACACAGGTGAACGCCGGGCGACCGGAGTACGCGACCTCGCTGCCGCGCCTGCGCAAGCTCCTCAACCAGGGCACCTTCACCGTGGACACCCCGCTGGGGCAGACCGTCACGATGGGCATGGACTTCTACCAGCGCGAGTACGGCAGCGACATCAACGTCCAGTCGCGGCCGGGCGGCAAGGTCGTCCTGACCGGGCAGTACAGCTGGTCGGACCGGGGCGGCGACACCGACCCCTCGCTCAGCGACCCCGCCCTGAACTGGACGCCCGCCCGAAAGAACGTGAACAAGCGCGGCACCAACATCAAGGGCGCGAACGTCCGGTGGGGCGACGGCACCACGAACAGGATCTTCATGCCGGGCACGGCGGAGACCGTGTACATCAACCTCCTCGCGGCCCGGGAGCGTTCGAGGCTCACCTTCGACTACAACGGCCCGGTGACGCTCGGCGCCCCCATCGGCGGCGGCCGGTTCCACGACTCGCTCTCCGCCCCCGGAGCCGGTGACATCGTCATCGCCGGAACTCCCGGCAACGACGTGACCTTCGCGGCCGTCCAGCACTACGACGGCTCCACCACGGTCGAGAAGGGCGCGGTCCTGCGCCTCGGCAGCGGGAAGCGCGGCGGCGACGGCGGTCTGTACACGCGAGGCGCCCGCTCCGAGGTCGTCAACAACGGCTCCCTCGTCCTGCGCAACACGGACCAGCCCCTCACCCTGTCCCGCGTCGGCGGCAGCGGCTCGCTCACCCAGTCGGGCGCGGCCACAACGACCCTCACGGGCGGCGCGGTGACGTACACCGGGCCGACCACGGTCTCCCGGGGCACACTGGCCCTGCGCGAAGGCGCCACACTCGCCCGGAGCAAGGCGATCCGGCTCACCTCGGCCGGAGCCCGCCTGGACACGGGCCGGGCGGGCCTGCACGTCTCGACCACCCTGAGCGGCAAGGGCACAGTGCAAGGGGCGGTCACCAACGAGGGAACCGTCACGACCGGCCTCACCGTCGACGGCCCCTACACGCAGGGCGCGAAAGGCTCCCTGCTCCTGCGGGAGAAGCCACTGAAGGTGACGGGCGCGGTACGGCTGTCCGGAGACCTCGATGTGCCGGCGGCCGGGAAGCGGACCGCTCGGGTGATCCCCGTGCTCGACAACCAGGGCCGCTCCAAGCCCTCGGGAACCTTCACCGGCCTGAAGGAGGGCGCCCGGCTGAAGCTGGCCGGCACCACCTACCGCATCAGCTACCGCGCCGGTGACGGCAACGACATCGCCCTGACAGCGGCCACCGCCACCCCGGTCCCGTCCCCCACCGCGCCGGACTCGCCCGCCTCCGACACGGTGACGCCCCGCAGCGCCGGCGCCTCGGAGAACATCGGCTTCGGCTGGTGGCCCTACGCGCTCGGCCTGGCCCTCGTCGTCAGCCTCGCCGTACCGATGGCGACGCGGCGCGGGCGGGGGCGGGGGCGGCGGGGCGGCGGACGTCATGCGGGCCGGGCTCGCCGGTGAGGCTCACACCTCGGACTCGCCCCACGACGTGACCACCGCTTCGTCGCCGACCGACACCTTGCCGGGCCGCAGGACCGCGTACTTCGTGCCGAAGGCGATGCCGCCCTGGGAGGCGCGCCGGTAGCCGGCGAGGGTGCGCAGGGGTTCCGGGCCCGCCCTGGTTCCGGAGTGCTGGTCGACCAGGGTGACCGCGCAGCGGATGGCGAGCTTCGCATAGCCCAGTTCGGTGTCGCCGACGCGGATGCGGTGGGCGCGGTCCTCGGTGTGGGGGTCGTCCCAGCCGTCGATGACGAGGTTGGGGCGGAAGCGGTCCATGGGCAGCGGGCGTTCTCCGCGCTCGGCCAGTCTCCGGTTGAGCAGGTCGAGGGTGGAGCGGGAGAGGACGTGCAAGGCGCAGCTGTCGGCATAGCCGGAGGTGCCCGGTGTCATGCCGTCGGTCACCCGGTCGTGCTCCGGCGGTACGCGCACGAGCCGGCTCCGGGCGCCGAGCACGTCCGAGAGCCAGGCGGCCGCCTCATCGCCCTGGTCGATGCCCTGGAAGGTGTCACCGAACAGGTCGACCTTCTGCCGGGTGCCGGAGGCGTCCACGCTCAGGTGCAGGGCCCGAAGTCCTGGTGCCCGGAGCGTGAGGTGAGCGCCGTCGGCGGTGACAGCGGGCCGGATGAGGGCGAGGCGGGGGTCTCGGCGCTGCGTCCGGTACACGCCCTCCTCGCTGACCACCATGAAGCTGCGGTCGTCTGCCAGTCCGGCGGGCGTCAGCAGCGCCTCCCGGACCGATGTCCCGGCGCACCCCTTGAGGGGGTAGTACGTCAACTCGACCACGCGTGCCATGCTTCCCCCCCCTTCCGTCTGCCGTCAGCGTCCGCTGGGCGGCTCGGGAAAGCCGACTCGGGGAGCCAGCAGCCGGGCCTCGGCCGCCCAGTCGGCGAGGAAGGCGAGGGTCAGGCCGCGTTCGCGGTAGCGGAGTGCGGCGGGGACGGTGCCCGCGCCGCCGTAGTCCGTCTGCTCGTCGTCGGCCCGGGCCAGCATCAGCGCGGTGAGCCAGTCGTACTTCACGGCGGAGGCGCACACGCCGAGCCGTACGAGTCGTTCGTCGCCGTGCCAGCCGCTCTCGCGCAGGCCGTGCACATAGGCGTCGTAGGCCGCCTTGGCCAGGCCGGGGAGGTCGGCGGCGGGGACGAAGAGGTCGAAGACGGAGTCGGGGAGGTAGTTGCCGAGGTCCTCGCCGAGCGCTCCTTCGCCGGCGAACGCCCAGTCGAACAGGACGCTGTCGGGGCCGTCGGAGCGGACGTTGGCCGGCCACTGGTCGAGGTGGGAGAAGGTGCGGGGCAGGGACTCCATGACCGTGAGGAACCACTCGCGGTCCTGGTGGAGGCGGACCATGTCGGCGCGTAGGCCCGCCGGGAAGTGCTCCCGGACCAGGGGGTGCCGCCAGGCCTCGTCGTCGTCGAGGAGGTCGTGGTTCGCCGTCCTCCCTGAGACGTAGTCGCGCAGGAAGGACCGGGACAGCCACGGCTGGTCCTCCCCCGCTCCCGTCGCGCCCTGCGCGGCGCCGAGCCGGTGGGCGTGCTCGATGTGCCGGGCGAGCGGCCAGGTCGTCGCCGCTTCACCCGGTACGTCCTCCAGCCACAGCGCCACATCGCCGTCGGGGCGGTCGACGCAGGCCAGCAGCCGGGGCGCGCGGATGCCGTGCCGCTGCCAGACCTGGGCGAGCCCGGAGCGGTAGACGTAGGCCTCGCGGCGCCAGAAGTTCCAGTGCCGGGGGTCGTTGGAGGCGGACCAGGCGACGCTGGTCTCCTTCGTGCGCGTCAGCACCTTCACGACGGCCGAGCGGTCGCCTCCGGTGACCCTCCACACCCCGGCCGTGACGCCGTTGTACGGGTTGTGCGGGAGCGGTTCGAACACCGCCTTCCCGGCCGGGACTCCCAGGACCTCACGTACTTCGGCATCAGCGACAGCGACCTCGGGCATCCCCCGATGCTATGCCGACGCCTCCGCCGTGTCCTTGCGTCCGCGCAGCCACACGTACACCGGAATCCCGGCGAACAGGAACAGCACACCCTGGTAGACGGCCGCGTACCCGGCGCCCGCGATCAGCCAGAAGGAGAAGCCGAAGGAGAGGGCCGCCACGATCAGGTCGCGGGTGAGACCCGCGGGGCGGACGCGCTCGCGCGAGCCCCGGGCCAGCCAGTAGAGCTGGGCCGCCGCCGAGAGCAGATACGGCACACAGCCGGTGAACGTGGTGATCAGGACGAGGACGCGGAAGGTGGTGTCCGGGCCGGCCGTGTAGTTGAGGCCGATGAGGAGCGTGCCGAGGACCGCGCAGGCCCACACGCCGAAGCCGGGGACACCGCCCTTGCCGAGCTTCGCGAACGGCGCGGGGAAGAGACCGTCGCGGGCGGCGGCGTACGGCATCTGCGCGGCCATGAGGATCCAGCCGTTGAGGCAGCCGGTGATCGAGGCGACGGCGACCAGGGCGATGGCGGTGCCGCCCCAGGAGCTGCCGGTGATGGCGTTGACGGCGTCGGCGAAGGGGGCGCCGGAGTCGACGAGCCGGTCGTGCGGGACGAGGCCGAAGACGGCGATCGTGCCGAGGATGTAGACCAGGGCCGAGGCCAGGGTGCCGAGGACGCTCGCCCGGCCGACCGTGCGCTCCGGGTCGCGGACCTCGCCCGCGCTGACGGCGGCCGACTCCACCCCGAGGAAGCTGTACAGCAGCAGCGCGGCGGAGGCGGCCAGCGCCCCCGAGACGCTCTGGCCGGAGGCGTTGAACGGGCCGAAGTTGTCCGTGTCGACGAAGAACAGCCCGATCGTGGCGAGCAGCAGGAGCGGTACGAACTTCAGGATCGTCGAGACGACCTGCACCGTGCCGACCCAGCGCGTGCCCGCGAAGTTGGCGGCGGCGGGCAGCCAGAGGGCGGCCAGGGCGACGACGGCCTGCAGGGCGTGGTTGCCGTGCAGGGGTATCAGGACGTCGACGTAGCCGACGACCGCGACGGCCAGGGCGGCGATGCTGACCCAGCACATCGTCCAGTACGACCAGGCCGACAGGAACCCGGCGAACTCGCCGAACGCGTCGCGCGGGTAGACGTAGAGACCGCCGGTGACCGGGCTGCGCCGGGCCAGCTTGCCGAAGAGCAGCGCGAGCGCCACGGCCCCCACCGAGAGCACGACGAAGGCGAGCAGGCTGATCGTGCCATAGGGGGCGACGGTGGCGGGCAGGGCGAAGATGCCGCCGCCGATGATGTTGCCCATGACGAGTGCCGTGGCGGCCGCGAGGCCGAAGGTGCGGCGGGGAGCGGGGGCCGCCGGGGTGGCCGGTTCGGCGGGCTCGGCGGCCTCGGTGGGGCTGGGGACGGTCATGAGCGTTCCTGACAAGCGGAGGGGGAGGGTCCTGATCGTAACCGCCATCCCACATGGTGGTCGACCTGTTCATGTGCTGGACACAATCGGCTGGGTTCCGCCGCCGGATCTCGATTACCGTCGTGCCTATGACGAGCACCATCACCCTCGCCGAAGCCCTCGCCGCCGGGACGGTCGTCCTCGACGGCGGCATGTCCAATCAGCTCGAATCCGCCGGGCACGACCTGAGCGACGAGCTGTGGTCGGCGCGGCTGCTCGCCGAACAGCCGGAGGCGATCACCGAGGCGCACCTGGCCTACTTCCGGGCGGGCGCGGACGTGGCGATCACCTCCAGCTACCAGGCCACCTTCGAGGGCTTCGCCAAGCGCGGGATCGGCCACGACCGGGCGGCCGAACTCATGGCGCTCAGCGTGGAGTCGGCGCGGGAGGCGGCTCGCCGGGCGCGCGTCTCGCGGCCCCTGTGGGTGGCGGCCTCGGCGGGGCCCTACGGCGCGATGCTCGCGGACGGCTCGGAGTACCGGGGCCGCTACGGGCTCACGATCGACGAACTGGAGCGTTTCCACCGCCCGCGTCTGGAGGTGCTGGCGGCGGCCCGCCCGGACGTCCTCGCCTTGGAGACGGTCCCCGACGCCGACGAGGCCGCGGCGCTGCTGCGGGCGGTGCGCGGGCTCGGGGTGCCGGCCTGGCTGACGTACTCCGTCGCCGGTGGCCGCACGCATGCCGGGCAGTCGCTGGAGGAGGCCTTCGCCCTGGCCGCCGACGCGGACGAGGTCATCGCCGTCGGTGTGAACTGCTGCGCGCCCGAGGACGTGGACGCCGCCGCCTCGACCGCGGCCCGGGTCACCGGCAAGCCGGTGGTCGTCTACCCCAACAGCGGCGAGACCTGGGACGCCGGGGCCCGCGCCTGGACCGGACGATCCCGGTTCACCGCGGACCAGGTGACGGGCTGGCAGCAGGCGGGTGCCCGGCTGATCGGCGGGTGCTGCCGGGTGGGGCCGGAGGCGATCTCGGGGATCGCGGGGACGCTGGGCGCGGCGTAGCCGGGAAGCCCGGCACCAGTGCGCGCACACCCCTCCTCCCCTCCCCCGGCCACTGCTAGCCTCCGTCCATGGGAACCGGTTGCCATGGCGTTGCCGCAGCTCCCGAGGGGGCGGGTGCGGGCCGGTGCCCGGGAGAGACGAGGCAGGCATGACGAGGAAGAGCGGGGACGCGAGCCGCAGCACCATCCGGGACGTGGCGCTGCGCGCGGGCGTCTCGGCGTCGACGGTGTCCCGGGTGCTCGGCGGTGTGTATCCGGTGAGCGCGGCGACCCGCGGGAGCGTGCTGCGGGCGGTCCGTGACCTGGACTATGTGGCCGACGCGCGGGCGAAGGCGATCGCCGGTGTCGGCACGCCCACCCTCGCCTTCGTGCTGGAGGACATCACCGGCCCGTCGTTCGCGCACATGGCCCACGGCGTGGAGCGCGAGGCGACCCGGCTCGGCCATCTCTGCCTGGTGTGCAGCACGGAGGGCGATGTCCGGCACGAGTTGGAGTTCGTCGAGATGATGCGCGCCCAGCGGGCCGCCGCGGTGATCCTGGTCGGCGGCAGCGCCGACACCCCCGAGTACCGCGAACGCACCCACCGCATGGCGGACTCCCTGGCCTCGGCCGGTTCGCGCCTGGTGCTGTGCGGCCGGCCGCCGCTGGACCCCGGGGCCCCGGTGACGGTCATCGAGTACGACAACGAGGGCGGCGCCTACACCCTGGTCGCCCATGTGCTCGCGCAGGGGCATCGCCGGGTGCTGTTCCTCGGTGGCCGGGCGGACCACACCACGGCCCTGGGCCGTGAACGCGGCTACCTCGCCGCGCACCGGGCCCGGGGCCTCACCCCCGACGAGTCCCTCGTCCTGCACGGCGACTTCACACGCGACGCGGGCCACCGCCTGATGCGGCAGGCGCTCCAGGACGACCTCGACTTCACGGCCGTCGTGGCCGCCACGGACATGGTCGCGGCGGGCGCCCTCACCGCCCTGCACGAGGCCGGTCTGTCCGTCCCGGGCGATGTCTCCCTCGCCGGCTACGACGACATCCCCTTCGCCCGCGATCTGCATCCCGCCCTGACGACGGTCCACGTCCCCTACGAGGAACTGGGCCGTCTCGCCGTCCGCACGGCCCTCGAACACACCCCGGGCGGCGCGGACGAGCACCTGCTGCTGGGCACGCACGTGGTGGTGCGGGACTCGGTGGGACCGCCCCCGGCCCGGTGACTCCCCCGGGAGGCGCGGGGCCGGGTCAGCCGTGTACGTCGGTGCAGCGGTTGTCGTAGAAGCCGGGTGTGCAGAAGATGCCCGCCACGGAGTCTCCGATGGTGAGGCTGACCGCGCCGTAGGGGATGCGGGCGATGGTGGCCGCGTCGCCCGGAGTGTGGCCCAGTTCGCGGGTGTTGGAGCTGAGCACCTTGCCGCGCAGGGCTCCCCGGGGACCTTCCTTCACGGTGCCGGTGACGACGCCGCCCCAGGTGGCGGTGGCCGGGTCATCGCAGGGCGGGGCGTCGGTGGTGCAGTCGCTCATGAGCCGGTGGCGGTAGGTGAACTCGCCCTGAGCGGTGACCTTCAGCGAGCCCTGGGCCCAGGTCCAGGTGCCGGTGAGAGCCTTCAGTCCCTCGCCCTTCGTGGGGATCGGCTTCGGGGCGCGGCCCTCGGGGGTGCCGATCCAGACCCGGGTGCGGGCGGGCGGGTGGCCGTCCGGTTCCGGGTCGGTGCCGAAGGCGAGGAGGGTGCCCCCGTACTCGGCGGCGGCGTCCAGCCGCACCGACTGCCGGAAGCCGTCCTTGCCGCCCGTCGACTTGGTCCAGCTCCGGCCGTCCGCCGAGGACCACAGGGCGCCGGTGCTGCTGGTGGCCGTCTCGGCGGAACCGAGGGCCAGGAATCCGCCGCGCACCGCGACGACATGGCCGACCGTGCGGCCCTCGCCCCGGGCCCCGCCCGACGCGCCGGCCGTGCCCGCGCGCAGGGCCAGGGGCCGGGGCGGATCGGCCTGTCTGCGCCAGGTCGCGCCGTCGGAGCTGTGCAGGGTGACGGCCGAAGTGCCCCAGGGGTCGGTGCACTTCGCCCACACCGTGAACCCGTCCTCGTCGGCGAGGGCGGCGACCTCGGGGGCCCGGTCGGGCCACTGGGGGCAGCCGACGTCGTGCGGAGCGGCGAAGGAGCCCTGGTCCGCGGCGGTCCAGACCCGCAGACTGCGGCCCCTCTTCTGCTCGGTGTTCGGTTCGAACGGCCCGCCGTCGTGTCCGACCACGACGGTGCCGTGCGGCCCCCGGGCCGCCGCCAGCACGATGTCGGAGGAGTCCGCCTTCGGCAGGTGTTCCGCCTTTTCCCACCGGCCTTTTCCGCGGTAGCGGATGGCCGCGGGGAAAGTCTCCCCGTCCCGGAAGAGGGACCCGGCGGCGATGACCTCGCCCTCGTGCTCGGCCAGGACGCTCGCCGACATCTGCTGCTCCGAGGGCCGGGACCGGCGCCATGCGATTCCGTCCGTGGAGCGGTATATCTGCGCGTTGCCGCTCTGCGGGCGGGCCGCGAGAAGGAATCCGTCCTTCGCCCCGACGAGTGCGGGTTCCGACATCCCGAAGAAGTCGGGCGGCAGGTCGGTGAGGGGAATCTGGCGCCATTGCGCGCCGGCCGTGTCGGGGCCGGACCGGTCGTCGTCGCGTCCTCCCTGACAGGACGAGAGCAGGAGCACGGCGCTGAGCAGGCACAGAAGCTGCCGGGGACGCCGGGTCGGGGGCGTGGTGGCCACTGCTCTCCTTCGGTCGGGTGCCGTGCCGGGAAAGGAAGGATGACAGAGCTTCGGAGTTCTTGTGACATCTCCGCACACACGAGAGGGAGTTCGATTTTCCTCGCACATGATGGCGAATCAACTCGCCCGTGAAACTCCTGTTTCTTGTGCTTCTGATGATGCGTTTGTGATCTCGCTTGTGCGTCCGGTAATCCGACTCCTCTGCGAATTAGGGATTTCTGGCTGCTTTCCGCCCTTGTTTGCTGCCAAGATGACCTCCCACAAATCGTGCAGTCATGAAAGGCAGTCGTGGCCGAAGACCCCATGCTCCCCTCCGCGGTCCGCGCACTGCTGCACCGCCTGCCGCCCGGGACCGACACCTGGGATCTCATCGACCCCCTCACCGGCAAGGGCCAGCCGCTGTGGGGCTTCCTCACCGACTGCGTCGCGAGGGACGACAAGGCGACGCTCCGTCAAGTCCTGACCGACCGGACGCCGTTGCACGACGTCCTCGACGAGGCCCCCGCCTACACCCGAATAGAAGAACCCGCGGACGCTCCCCTCGTCGTGGGCGAACCGGCCGCCGCGCGCGCGTTACGGGCCTACGCCGCCCTCGGGCTCGTCCTCGTCGGGGACGCCGACGACGCCGGGCACCATCTGCGCATCGGCACGTCCTGGCTGGCGCGCAGCGCCGCCGCCGCGCGGGCGAACGGCCCGGAGACGGCGGAGTGGACCGCGCCGGACGACTCGCGACACGGCGAGCGACTGGCCTCGCTGCTCGCCTCGGACAGCGTGGACGACTCGGTCCGGACGCATCTCGCCCTCGTACTGCTCGCTCTCGACGGGGCGCTGCCCAAGCCGCTGCGCGGGCCGGGCCTGACGGTGCTCGCCGAACGGGGCAGTATCGGAGCGCGTTTCGATCTCCGGCTGGACCTGGTCCGCGGGCTGCCCTCCGGGCTGCTGCCGGATCCGCGTGTCATGTCGGGGTTCCTCGGCGATGAGGGATTCCGCAGTGCGCTGGAGGACGCCTGGCGGATCGCCCGCCCGGCGAAACCGAAAGGCGCCGTGCTGTGGTCGCTGCGGGGCGGGGACGGCCCCGTGGACCACGTCGGCGACTCCTCCTTCGGCGCGGCCTTCGCCGTCCTGCTGTCGGAACTCGGCAGGACCCGGGGCAACCCGCTCGGGCCGCTGCGGCTGAGCAGGGTCAATCCCCGTACGTCCGTGGTCGGGGCGATGTCCGCCGAGAACACCCGCGTCATCCAGTCCGTGACCGGGTACCGGGCCAAGCTCAGCGTGGTGGAGGACGGCGAACGCGTCGTCGTACCGGAACGGGACGAGCGGCAGGTCCGTGACCTCGGCGGCGGGGCGAGTGTCGTCGGCGCGGCCACCGTCGAGGAGGCCGCCAAGGCCGCCCGGCGGCTGGACGTGCGCGCGGCCTCACGGCTGGTGGCCGGGGTGCTGGCGACCGGCCTCGTCGCCTCCCTCGTGGCGTGGGGCTTCGCCAGCGGCGAGAGCGAGCGGAACAACCGCCGGGCGGTGGCGGCCGGACTCGCCGCGAAGGCGGTCGGCATGCGCGGCAGCGAACCGCGCACGGCAGGTCTGCTGGCCCTCGCCGGGTACCGGATCGACCCCGGGAACAAGGACGCCGAGAACGCGATCCAGGAGGTCCTGGAGACCAACCGCAACACCGTGCGCAGCTGGAAGGCCGACCGGACCGTCAGCGTCCTGGCCGTCGACGACGCCGGGCACCGGGCGTACACCTCGGGCATCGCCGACACGATCCAGGTGTGGGACACCGGGTCGGGGCGGAAGCTGGCCGAGGTGAAGGGGCGGGCGTCCGGTCTCGTCCGGGGCGTGGAATCGGGCATCCTCGCGGCCCATGACGGCAGGGACGTGAGGCTGTTCGATGCCTCCGGCGACAAGCCCGAGGAGCTGGGGACGGTGAAGGCGCCGTCCTGTACCGGTGCCTACAGCGAGATCGTGGGGATGGGCTTCACCGACAACGGGTCAGGGCTCACCACCGTCTGGGACGACGGCGCCGTCAGCGAGATCGAACCCGCCAGCCGCACGGTGACCGGCTGTACGCGGCTCAGGGATGTCGCGGGAAAGACGCTGCTCGGACGGCTGCCGACGACGAACCGGCTGGCGATGAGCGCGGATGTCGTGCCCTCCTATGCCGGCCCCGGCGGCGGCGCGGACCAAGTGGTCCTGCTGCTCACCACGAACGAGGTGGTGTCGGTGAACCTCCGCACGAAGAAGGCGGCCACAGTCCTGCCCGCCGAGGACGTCCCCGGCGGCGCCTCACTGGTCCAGGCGTCGCAGGACGTGGTGACGGTGGCCACCAGTGGCGGAGTCCTGGCCTGGGACCGCGCCCGCAAGCGCAGCACCTATCCCCTGGGCGGGCTGTCCACCCGGCCCACGGCGATGGAGCTGGAAGCCAACGACGTCGTGATCGCCGGGCCGGGCGGCACGGCCGTGATTCCCGTGCAGTCCTCCCCCGACGGCGCCTCCGCGCCGCTGTCCGTGCCGAGCGGCGGGCGCACCGTCGCCGCGGTACGGGCCGGTGACGGCACGGTCGTGACGGCGGGAGAGGGCCGTGTCACCGTGCTCGGCAACACCCCGGTGCACCGCGCCCTGCCCCCCGCGCAGCCGTCCACGGGCTCTGTCTTCGGCCCCGGAAACATCCTGCTGCTCACCGACTTCAGGACGAACGCCTCCTACGGTGCCTACTCGATCGACCTCGACTCCGTGCCCGAGACGATCAGCGCCGTGGGAGCCTCCTACGAGCACGTCACCGATTACCCCGCCTCGGGCTCGTACATCAACGCCCTCGCGCTGTCCGACAAGTTCGTGGCCGCCGTCGGCCAGAGCCGGGGCATCGGGACGGTGACCTTGTGGAAGCGGGACGGCACCTATCTCCGGCAACTCGACATGTCCCCCGAGGAGGACAAAAAGCGCACAGAGCTTCCCGAACGCATCGTCTCCCAGGTCGACTTCGTACCGCATCACGGCCTGCTGGTGGCTCGGCACGTCAGCGGAGACGTGGGGGTCTGGCAGACCGGGACCTGGCGGCGCCTGGGCACGATCGACCTGGCGGCAGGGACCTCGGACATGGCGATCCACGGCAGGACCGGTGTCTTCACCGAGGGCGAGGGGGACGAGGCCCGGCTCGTCATGGTGGACCTCGTCACCCGCCGGAAGCTGCGCTCGGTCGCCGCCCCCGGCGTCGTGCGGGTGACGTACTCACGGGACGGCTCGCGGCTCGTCACCCTCGACATGACCAGCGGCACCGTACGGCTGCTGGACGGCAGGAAACTGACCGCGCTGGGCGACCCCCTGCGCATGCCCGAGGGTGAACTCGCCGTCGACAGCGCGATCTCGCCGGACGGCCGGCTGGTGGCGACGGCGATGGGAGACCGCGTCCTCGTCCACAACCTCGACTCCGGGCAGCAGTCGATGCCGCCGCTGCGCGACGTCAACGGCACCGACGTGGTGCAGGTGAAATGGTCACCGGACGGTACCTATCTCGCCGGGGCCTCCCTGCCTCCGCAGCGCGAGCACAAGCAGCCGGGCGCCGTCAACATCTGGAAGATGACCGAGGGTTCCCTCGAGAAGCGCCTGTGCGACTGGACCGACGGCGGTCTGTCGCGCGACGAGTGGGAGAAGCACGTGGACGAGTCCGTGTCGTACATCGAGCTGTGCGAGGACGTGAAGGAGTGAAGCGGCTCGGCGCGGGGGTGAGACGGGCGGCGGCCCTGGTGGCGGCGGCCGCGCTGCTGGGCGCGGGCTGTGACGTGCCGGGCGGCGGGGACGACGCGTCGGACGACGGGAACGGGCCGAACGCCGCGCACGGTGCGCCGGTGCTCGCCTTCGTCCGGCCGGTGGCCCGGGAGATCGTCCTGGCGGACGCGGCCGGCCGGACCTGGCGCGGCGCGAAACTGACCGCCGGGGCGGACGATGTCCGCTGGTCCCCCGACGGCTCCGCCCTGGCCTGGATCGACGACGAGAACGACAGCCCCGACGGACGGCGCCTGCACCGCCTCGACATCGCCTCGGGGCGCGAACGGACAACACCCTGCGCCTGCCGGGGAGTCGGCTTCCTCGGTGACGCCGCGGCCACGGTGAACACCAGCGGCGAGGCGCTGCTGCTGTACACCGCCGACGGGCGGGTCCGGCGCGCACAGCTCAGCACCCCGGTGTCGGCCTACGCCCGGGTCGCCGCCGGCGGCCGGGACGCCGTGACGATCGCCGACCTGCTGCCCGAGGAGAAGGCGGGCCGCGGCCAGTTCCAGATGCTCGCGGTCGACCGGTCCGGAACGGTCCGCCCGTTCCGGCCGGCCGGGACGCCCACGGCGTTCAGCGAGGGCGTGCAGTCCCCCGACGGGCGGCGCATCGGCTGGTCCTCGCACGACTCCGGCGGAGCCTGCTGGAACGTCGGGAGCGTGCGCGTCGCGGCCTACGGGCAGAAGGGCCGCGAGGAGCCCGAGCGTCCCGCCGACGTCGCGATGACCCGCGCCCTGCTGGAGGACCGGCTGCACGTGACCGGTCTCGCCTGGGCGGGCGAGGGCCTCACCGCGACGTTCGGGCCGATGACGGGATGCCAGGCCGTGCCGCCCGAGCGCTTCGTGTCGTACTACCTGCGCGACGGCGCGTGGCGCTACATCGGCTCGGGCATGCTCGCGGTCGGCTACGGCGCGAAGGGCCGTGCCGCGCGGCTCCTGGCGCCCGAGCGGCCCCGGCCCGAGAATCCCGACGAGTTGTATCATCCGCCCCTCGGCGATCTGGAGTTCACGGACGGGGACGGTGAGCGCCGGGTCATCGGTACCCGGGTGTCGTCGTTCGTGTTCACCTCGGCGGAGAGCGCCGGGGCAGCCGTACCCAAGGCGGCACCCCAGCCCGCACGGACCGGTGTGGCGAGGACGACCGACCGCGGGGAGCCGGTCCCGGCCCATCTGCGGGCGCTCGCGCAGCGCATCAGGGACGCGGCCGAGGACGACGACGTGGCGGCGCTGCGGGCGCTGTGCGACCACTGCGACGACGAGACCCGGGCGGCCCTGCGGACCGCCGAGGGCCGCCGCGACCTGGTGCGGCTCCTCAGCAGCCACCCGGGGCTCAAGGAGCACAGCATCGTGTTCCCGGGGCTCGCGGCCCACCGCTGCGTCGACCACCCCGGGCAGGACATCACCTGCACCGCCGCGCAGATCCACGACATCGCGCTGCTGGACATTCCCGAGGCGGACCAGGACACCTACGAGGGCACCGTGTACGAGGCGGATTTCGAGCAGCGGCTGCACCTGCGGACGGGTTCGGGCGGCAAGGCGCTGTGGGTGGGGAGGTGGGCGCCGTGACGTGCGCCGACGAGATCGAGGGCCCGGAGCAGGAAGGCGCGGATTCGGCGGCGGCGGAGGCGGCGGACTGCCTCTGCGGCCGCGGCTGTCCGCCGTACGCACCCGGCCCCGAGGCGGTGGAGTCACGTGCCTCGAACGGGCCGGTGATGGCGGGGGACGTACTGCGCGGGGAGCGCGTCGTCGGCTTCTCCTACGCGCAGCCGCCCGACGGTCGCCTGCCCGAGGCACGGGACGACCGGCTGCTGACCGAGGCCGATCACCAGCCGGACGCGCCTCCGCAACGGCCCGTGCCCACGGTCAGGCCCCCGGGGCCGGGCGACGAACGGCTCCCCCACGACCGGCTGCCGGCGCGGGCCGTGGTGCCCGCCGCCCGGCGCTCCCGGTGTCTGCCGGCGGCGGTGGACGACCTGCTGGCCGACGGCTCCGCGCCCTGGGGGCGGGTCTTCGACCCCATCGCCCGGACCGTACGGGAGGCCGGGCACGAGCTCTGGCTGAGCGGTGGGGCGCCCCGGGAACTGGTGGCGGGCAACGGCCGTGAGGCGGTCCGGGATCTGGATCTGACGGGCACCGCGCCGGCGGGCCGCTTCGCGGAGCTGGCACGCCGGACCCTGGAGGAGGACGGCGAGACCTACGAGCTGCGGGCCCGCGTGAGCCCCGACACCCTGGTCTGCACCGTCTACCGCGACGGCGGGCCCACCCCGCTCATCGAGTACCGGGGCCTCGGGCTCGGCGGCTTCCGCTTCCCGGCCACCGGCACCGACCTCGTCGCCGACAGCCTGCAACGGGACTTCACCGTCAACTGCGTCCTCTACGACTTCGAGCGGCACCTCGTCCTCGACCCGAGCGAGCGCGGCCTGCCGCATCTGTCGGCACCGGGGCGCGCCCTCGTCCCCGTCAGCGCCTCGGGCGACCCGCTGGTGCGGGCCGCTCTGGCGGTGCGGGCGGTGAAGTTCCTCGTACGCTGGCAGACCGACGGTCCGGTGGACACGCGCGAACTGCGCGCGTGGACCGACGAGTTCCCCGAGGACTTGGCCGACCACGTCCGGGAGCGAGGAGACCAGGCATGGGACCGGCTGCTGGCCCTGCACCACGAATGCCTGGGCGGCGTCCCCGCGCAGCGTCAGACGGCGGTGGCGAGCACGCTGGGAGCGGGCGTGGAGCGACTGCTGAAGACGCTGCTGGGGAGCGCCGAATGAACGGCCCCACGATGAACGCTCCCTCGACGGGTGACACCGTTCCCCACCGCCCCCTCTCCGCCTGGGTCGCCCGCCTCGGCGTCGACGAAGGAGCGCACCGCATCACCGGACCGGTGAACGACGGGGCCGAACGGACCGACGCGCGCACGCTCCCCCTGTTCCAGGACCCGGCCTGGCGCAGAACGGGCCTGGTGGCGCGGCGGGACGGCGGCCCCGCCGTCCCGGCCCTGGCGCTCAGCCACCCCGGCCGCGGCATCTCCTATGTGGAGCTGGACGACCACGGCCGCCCCCTGCCCGCGAGCGCGGACGGCACGGACCTGGTCGCCCGTATCGAGGAGCACTGGGAGGCCCCGCCCGCCGAACCGGACGTCCTGCGGGTCCTCGCCGGGGAGAGCCTCGACCTCAGACACGCCCTGCTGTACCGGCTCGCCTCCGAGACCACCGCGCCCCCGGTGCTCTTCCACGCGCTGCCCTGGAGCGACCTGGACACCGTCACGGGCAATGTGCTGGCCGTGCTCGACGGGGCCACGTCCGTCGAGCCGCCCGGGTTCGAACTCCGCCACTGGTTCACTCCCGCGGCGACCCGGCTGGCGGGTCCCCTGGCGGTCCTGGAGCGCGGTATGCGGGAAGGGCGGGGGCCCGCAGCCCTGCGGCATGAAGCCGTCTCCCTGCTGACGGGGCTGCTGTCCGCCCCCGCGGAGAGGATCCCCGGCCACACCGCCCAGCGGCTCGCCCTGCTGGCCGACCGGCTCGGCAGACGCGACCCGCTGCTGCGGCACACGGCCCGGGTGGTCGCCTCCCGGCTCCACCCCGGGCCCCGGACCGGGCGGCCCCCGTCCTTGTCCCTGCGCCTGGAGTCCGTGCTGCCCGCCGCGGCCAGGCGGACCGAGCGTTCCTACGGGACGACCGCCGAGGACGAGTTGTTCGAGGCCGCCGCCGAGCACACCCCCGGGGGCCGGGTGCGGGTGACGCTGACGCTGCCGAAACCCCTGCGCACGGCCGAGGAGAGCTGGATCGACGCCTCGGACGGCATCGTGGCGCCGTTCGTGCTCCGCCCGGCCGAGGCGGCACCCCAGCGGTACTGGGTCGCCCTGCGCAGCCGGGAGAGCGCCCTGCTCGGTGTCATCGAGCTGTTCGCCCCGCAGGACCGGTTCGAACTGGTCGCGGACGAGCCACCCGTGCCCTTCGCGGCGCTGCGCACGGTGCCCGCGATCGAGCTGGTGCCCTCGCTGCACGCGTCCTCGAACGCCACCCTGCGCCTGTGGGAGACGGCGGCGAGCGCCCTGCCGCCCGAGCATCCCGTACCCGTGGCCCTCCGGCTCCGCCTGGAGGACATCGCCCGCCGGTGACCGACTACGAGGAGGCACACAGTGGCAGAGAACCCCGAGCCGGAGGCGCGGGCCCGGCGGGCGGCGATCGCGGACGAGCTGCGCCGGCTCGAGGAGAGCGCGATGTACAGCGCCCAGACGCAGTTCGAGACGGCGAAGCACTGGCGGGGCGTGCATCTGATGATGGGCATCCCCACCAGTCTGCTGGCCGCGGTGGCCGGTACGACCGCGCTGGTGGAGTCGACGGGGCGGATCGCCGCCGGCATCCTCGCGCTGGTGTCGGCCGGGATCAGCGCCGTCATGACCACGGTGAACGCGCCGCTGCGCATGTCCCACGCCACGGGCTGCGCCAACGCCTATCTGGAGGTGCAGACGGCCGCCCGGCAGGCCCGGACCGTGGACCTGCCCGTGCTGCCCGTCGACGAGGCCCGGCTCGTGCTGGCGGAGTTGACGGCCCGCCGGGACGAGCAGAACCGGGCCGCCGATCCCCCGGGCCGACGCGCCTACCGGCGCGCCCAGGCCAATATCGGGCGCGGCGGCCAGACGTACGCGGTGGACCACGACCGTCCGGCGGCGGGACGGTCAGTGCCGACGGAGCGCCCCGGAGCGGCGGAGTCGTCGTACGGCTGAGCGCAGTTCCGTACCGCGCGTGGGTGAACCGTCGACGGGGACCGAGGCGAGCGGGGGTTCCTCGGGCGTGACGGCGTCGCTCGCCCAGAGGGCGAGTTCGCGGTCCCGGGGGCCGTACGCCGTATAGGCCACGCCGTGGTCGGCGTCCGGGGCGCGGTCTCCGAAGACGCGCACCGGATGGGCCTCGTCCCAGCGCTCCCAGCCCGGGTCGCCGTCCGCGGCGAAGCGCGCCCAGGCCGTGTGCATCGCGTCGGCCAGGTCCTGCGGGGCGCCCTCCCCGGCCAGTTTGCGGGCCTCGGGGACCTCCCCGGTGTCGAAGACGAAGCCGAGTTCCAGCGCGTGGCAGGCGCCGAGGTCGGGGAGGTTCGAGGGCCAGGCGAATTCGTAGACGTAGGAGGGTTCCGTCCGGGCGTCGGCCAGGTGGTGCAGGGGGACGCGCAGGAGGTGGTCGGTGACGAGCTGGCCGACGAGGTCCGCCGTGCTCGCCTCGGGGTGCAGGGCGCGGTAGCCGCGCGGGACCTCGCTGCCGCAGTGGCAGCGGGCCATGGCACCGGCCAGGGCGACGGCTCCGAGGCGGTCGACGCGCTCCAGGAGGCCGCCCGGGACCAGCCACAGCCGGTACTCGTCCCGGGTCCAGCCCATCAGCAGCTCGACGCCGGGGGCCGCGCCGCCGTCGATGAGGGCCTGAAGGGGGTCGCGCGGGACGGTGTCGCCGTCGACGACGATGCCGAAGGCGGGGCCGCCGACGACCGGGCTGCTCAGCCTGCCCACCTCGGCCTGGGCGCTCAGCAGCAGGTCGCGGTCGACGGCGGCGAAGGCCTCGGCGGTGGCGGGGATCTTCAGCCGGGTGGCCATCCGGCGGACCATCCGCCGTACCTTGGCCCGCTCGGACGCCTCGGGCGGCCCGCTCTGCAGGATCGCCCGCCGGACGAGCCCCTGGGTCTGCGGGGCGGCGACGAGGGCGCCGATGCTGATCGCCCCGGCGGACTGGCCCGCGAGGGTGATGCGGCCGGGGTCGCCGCCGAAGGCCTCGATGGCCTCGTACACCCAGGTCAGGGCCGCTATCTGGTCGCGCAGGCCGGGGTTCGGGGGCGTGTCCGGGAACAGTCCGTAGCCCTCGACGCCCAGCCGGTAGTTGACCGAGACACAGACCACCCCGTCACGGGCGAAGGCATGGCCGTCGTAGACGGGTACGGCGGAGGAACCCCTGGTCAGGGCGCCGCCGTGCAGCCAGAGAAGGACCGGGAGACGGGCTCCGGGGGACGGGTCGGGGGTCCAGACGTTGAGGTTGAGGCAGTCGTCGCCGGGCACGACCGGGTCGGACAGATAGTGGGCGAAGGCGCCGGAGTACGGGGGTTTCGGCGGGGTGGGGCCGAAGGCGGCGGCGTCCCGGACGCCGTCCCAGGGCGGGAGCGGGACGGGCGGACGGAAGCGGCGGGGGCCGAAGGGGGGCGCCGCGTACGGGATGCCGCGGAAGACCGCCACACCCCGCTCGAACCTGCCGCGTACGGCCCCGTACGGGCTCCTGACCACGGGATCCGTCTGGTCTGCCGTCATCTGCCCACCAGCCCTTCGCCGAGCTCGTGCACCGGTATCACCAGAGCACCACATCGCTCACGGGTATTCCGGTGCACGAGCCGGCTGGACGGCTATTTGGCGTACATCAGGGTGCCGAAGCCGAGCTGGTCGTAGCCGCCGCTGTCGCTGCCGTAGTCACCCCCTCCGCCCTCGGGGGCGACGGAGAAGCACATCTGGGAGATGTACTTGTCGTCGAGGAGCAGGCGCCTGCCGTAGTGGTAGTGGAGCATCGCCCACACGGGTCGGACCTGGCCGCGCGACCCGGCGCCGGGCACGGTCTGCGACTGCGGGGAGCAGTTCTGGCCGCTGCCCCAGTTGTAGGTGGTGAAGGGCACGTCCATGTTCAGGTTGTACTTGGCGACGTACTGGGCGGCCTTCATGAAGCGGCGGCCGTCGTACGAGTAGAGGTCCTCGCCCTGGTTCCAGGCCATCTCGCAGATCGCGCCCATCTGGCCCATGCCCATGACGGTGTGGCCCTGGTCGCGGCCGGACTCCTGCCACTGGCCGAGGTCGTAGCCCTCGACATTGCTGTACAGGAACGGGACGGCGTTCTTGATGGAGCCGTTCCCGGCGCCGTTCTTGAAGTAGGTCACGGCCTGGTCGTACTTGGCGCCGTCGTTGTTGAGGATGCCGATAGCCAGGACGGAGGCCATGTTGCACAGGTCCCAGTTGGCCCAGTAGTTGGTGATGCAGGCGTCGTTGTGGCCGGTCAGGAACTGGTTGTTGAGCGGGTAGAAGACGTTGGCCATCATCTCCTGGAAGGCGCCGAGGTCGAACGCGCTGTAGTCCCGCATGAGTTCGGCCGCGTTGGCGAACTGCCAGCCGTAGAGGCCGGCGGCGAGGAACCGGTCGGCGTTTCCGGTGACGGTCGTCAGGGTCGTCGCCCAGGCGTTGAGGATCCGGGCGGCGCACTGGGCGTTGGCCTCGGTGCCGCCGACCCTCCAGCGCAGCGCGTTCTGGTAGGCGGCGGCGATGTCGTTGTAGAGGAGGCCGTAGTTCTGTCCGGTGCCGCCGCGGATGATCGTGGCGGTGGCGCGGTTGGTCCAGGTGGACTGGGAGTGGGAGTTGGCGACGAGCTTGTTCCAGCCGGACAGCCAGGGGTCGTCGCCCGCGGCGACCCTGACCTTGGCGCGGTTGATGTCGCCTGCGTTGTGGAGCATGCCGGGGTGGGTGAAGGTGCCGGGGGCGGCGTCCGCCGTGGTGGCGGTGGCTCCGGCGCCGAGGGCGAGGGCCGCGGTGAGGCCGCCGGCGGTCTTGAGCAGACCGCGGCGGCTCACCCGGCCGCCCTCGTGGTGCGTGTGGGGGGAAGTGCGGCTCATGTGGGGGCTTCTTTCGTTCGGTGGAGGCCTACAGGGGGGTGATGCTCACCTCGTCGAACTCGGTGGTGCTGCGGGCCAGGGGGTCGCGGGAGCAGACCACGAGGCCCACGTAGTAGGGGGCGTCACCGAAGCCGGGGAGGTCTCCCTCGGCGAGGGGGGTGAAGGTGGCGCCGCCGTCGGTCGAGGCGGATGCGGTGAAGTGCGTCCCGGTGCGCCTCAGCCGCAGCAGGCAGGGGGCGGTGACGGCCGCGTTGCCCGTGAAGGTGGACTTTCCGGCGACGGTCGGGCGCAGCATCAGCTGGGCGCTCGTGCCGCCGGTGACGATCGCCCCGGCCGCCTGGTCGAACGGCGACAGGGACTTGGCCATCAGCAGGCCGACCCGGTCGCCGCCGGCTCCGGAACGGGAGACCAGGCGGACGGTGACCTCGCAGTCACCGCTGACGGGCCGTCGTACGAACTGGCCCGTCATGCCCTGGTTGTTGACGGTGAGGTCGGTCCCGGCGCCCCGCACCACGAAGGTCCCGTCCTCGTGGGCGGTGGAGCCGGGGGTCTGGACGGCGACCACGCCGAGAGTGCCGTAGGCGCGGTCGTCGAGGATGACATCGCCCAGGTCGCCGTGGCTCCAGGGCGCGGGCGGCGGGGTGCCGACCGTGAGCGTGAGGGTGCCGGTGGTGTCTCCGGCGGCGTTGCCCGCGCCGGCGGTGACGGTGAACTCGCCGGTCCGGGTGGGGGTTCCGGAGATCAGGCCGGTGCGCCTGTCCAGATGGAGGCCGTCGGGGAGTCCCTTCGCCGTGAACCGGATCGGCTCGTGCGCGGCGCGCAGGAGGTGCCGGAAGGGGACGCCTTTGTTCGCGAACGCCGTCGTGGGTGAGGTGAGTCGGGGCGCGGACGGGGTCGGCATCGCGGCCTTCGCCGCCTCGGACAGGGGCCCGCGCCCGGAGCTGTTCGTCTTGGCGACGGCGTAGTGGTACGTCGTGCCGGGCCTGCCGGTGGCGTCGGCGTACCGGACGCGGGTGCCGAAGCCGACGGGGCCGATGCCGGTCGCGATCGTCCGGAACGGGCCCTTGGCGGAGGTGGAGCGCAGCACCGTGTAGCGGGCCGAGAGGTCCGGGTCGGTCCAGGCCAACTCGACCGCGTCGGCGCCGGCGACGGCCCGGAGGTCACCCGCGGCGCGGGCCGGGCGCGGCACGGACCAGACCTCACCGCCCGTACGGGAGACGACGCTGACGTTGTCGAAGGCGCCGGTGCCGGTCTCGGCGTAGTCCTCTGCCACTCCCAGGCAGGAGGTGAGGGTGAGTCCGACGTGCACGGTCCTGCCCACCTCCACGTCACTGGAGCCGACTTCGGTCCAGCGGACGCCGTCCGGGGAGATGGCCCCGGTGCAGCGGTCGCCCTTGCGGGTCACCCGGACCCAGTAGGGCATCCGCAGCCGGTAGCCGTCGCCCGCCCCCTCGACGTAGGGGGCCCGGAGCGGGGTCGCCGACTCGGGCAGTTCGCCGAGGGAGGAGATCGGGAAGGCGGCGCCGGTCGTGATCGCCTGTTGCTGGGAGGGCGGCACGGGCGTACTGCCGGTGCCCTTGATCCCGGCTCCCGCCTTGGCCCGTACGCTCCACACTCCGCTCCAGGTGTGCAGCGGCAGGCCCTGGATCAGCATGGCGGCGTGGGCCGCGTCCGCGTCCAGCCCGGCCCGTACGGTGACGCCGATCCTGGAGTACTGGGAGCTGAGCGGCCATACGATCCGCGCGGTGATGGTGCCGTCGCCGCGCAGCGGCAGATGGGCCAGGCGGTGGGCGTCGGCGGTGCCGGAGGCCTCCAGCACGAACCGCTCGCCGTCGAAGACCGCCGCCCCGGGGATTCTGACGTCGCCGATGTCCCGGGTGGACCAGGGGGCGGGCAGGCCGGGCACTGCGGAGGCCCATGCGGAACGGCCGCTCCTGCCCTGGGAGTTGACGGCTGCCACGGTGTAGTAGGAGGTGCGGCCGGGGCGGGCGCGGCGGTCGGTGTACGTCGGCTCGCCGAGACCCGTGGCGATCTTCTCGTACGGCCCGTCGGGGCTGCTCGCCCGCAGGACGGTGTACGACTCGGCCCACGCCGAGGGCAGCCAGGCCACGGTGACGGACCGGTCGCCGCCGACCGCAGTGACCCCGGCCGGGGCCGTCGGTACGGACGGGGCCGGGGCCTTCGTACCGGCGAAGGTGAGGGTGCCCCAGCCGGGCAGGTCGTCATTGCTGCCCTCGACGACGCGGGCGCCGCCCGTGCCTCGGAAGACGGCCGCTTTGGTGTAGGGGGTGTCGAGGCCGCGGACACCGGCGTAGTGCGCGTACGCCATCTCGTAGATGGGGGGCAGGGTGCCGCGTCCGACGGCCGAGACCGACGTCTTGACGTACTTGCCGGTGCGGTCCAGGTCGGGGACGAAGGGGACCTCGCCGCCGAGGTTGTAGCGGGCGGCGTACTCGGTGTTCTTCAGCAGCCGGTTGTCGTCGAAGGCGTACAGGTCGACGCCCTGGTTCCAGGCGACCTGCGCGGCGTCGGCGAGCAGGCCGACGGCGAGCTGCTCATGGCCCTGGTCGCGGCCGGACTCCTGGCCCTGGCCCGCGTCGGTGACGATGCGGTGCGGGACGCTGCCGTTGCCGGCTCCGGCGGCGGCGAAGCGCAGGGCGTCCTCGAAGAGGGTGGGCTCCTCGCAGAACACGCCGATGGCCAGGATCGACTGGACGGAGGTGAGGTCCCAGTTGCCGTTGGCGTAGAGCATGTAGCCGGAGATCGCCGGATACCAGACGCGCAGGAAGGACTCCTCGCAGCGGGCGATGTCCTCCTTCGCCCAGCCGTCGTAGCCGCTGTGGCGCAGCAGTTCGGCCGCGTTGACGAACTTGAAGACCTGGAGGCCCGCGCCGAGCGGCCCGTCGGCGCCGGTGATCGCGGTGAGGGACGCCGACCAGGCGTTGAGGATGTCCCGGGCCTTGTCGGCGTAGGCGCGCTCGCCGGTGAGGCACCACATCAGCGCGGTCTGGTAGGCGGCGGCCGAGTCGGCGACGGCCTGGTTCTGGAAGTTGGTGGGGCCCCGGCCCCAGGAGGTGATCTGGCCGGTGTTCTGCACGGCGTATGTCGCCTTCGAGCGCGCGTGGGCGGCGAAGGCGAGGTAGCCGTCGTAGACGGGCGATTCCTTGGCGGCGACCGCGGCCTTCATCCGGGCCAGGTCGTCGGCGCTGTGCAGGAGTCCGGGGTGGGTGAACGTCCGGGGGGCGGCGGCTGTGGCGGCCCGGGCGGTGCCGGGGGCGAGCAGGCCGCTCGCGCCGGACACCAGCAGCAGGGCGGCGGTACCGCCGAGGAAGCCCCGGCGGCTCGGTGCGATCGGTCTCAGGGGGCTGGTGCTCATGACGCGGCGGCCGCCTCGGCGGTGGTGAGGAACTTGAGGTTCAGCACGTGCTCGTTGGCGTGCATCGGGACGGTGTCGGTGGTGAGGTACCAGGTCGGCTTCTTCATCGAGTCGGCGATGACCGTGCCGTTGACGACGAGGTTCTCGAAGGTGACGTCCTTGATGGCGTGCTTGGCGTCGTAGCCGAGCAGCAGGCAGGTGGCGAGCGGCTTGCCCGTGTAGGAGAGGTCCTTGATGTGGACGTTCTGGATGCCGCGGCCGACCGAGGTGTTGTACTTCGTGTTGTACGCGATCCGCATGTGGATGAGCTGGCCCCAGCGGAAGTCCTCGACGCGGACGTTGTCGACCTTCACGTTCTTGATCAGGTTGCTGTCGCCGGGGTTGAGGGCGATACAGCCCTGGTAGCCCATCTGGGGCTCGCGGTGGTCGCAGATGTCGAGGTTCCTGAAGGTGAGGTTCTTCAGCACCTCGGGGTTGTCGGTGTTGCCGTGCGTGCCGACGTTGATGGGGTGGGCGACGTCCGCCCAGAGGGTGGAGTTGCGGACGGTGATGTTGCTGGTGTCGCCGTAGTACTCCCAGCGGTGGGTGTATATGGCGATGCAGTCGTCGGAGTTGCGCATGAAGACGCCGTCGATGACGACGTTGCTGCTGCAGAAGACGTCGATGCCGTCGCCCCAGCCCTTGGAGCTGAAGGAGCCGAGGCCCTTGATGGTGACGCCGGTGGCCTCGCCGAGCTGGACGGCGTAGCCGTTGGGGTTGAGGACGGTGACGGCGCCGATGGAGATGTTCCGCGAGTTCTCCACCAGGGCGCCGCCCGCCGCCGTCCCGGCGAGGACGCCACGGCCGGCGATCCCCGCGTGCTCGACGTTCCGGAAGACGACGGTCGCCTTGAGGACGGCGCCGCCGTCGAGGTACACGGTCTTGCCGGAGGGGACGTTCAGATAGCCGTCGGCCGTGGTGTGGACGCCGGGGCCGTAGTAAAGGACGTTGGGATCGTCCTGCTTCGGGACCTTCTTCTCCACCGCGCGGGCGAACAGATGCAGGACGTCGAAGATGTCGTCGTTGATCTGCACGACGACATTGCGCGGCCGGTCGAGGGTGAACCGCAGGGTGTCGCCGCCCACTTCGGGCTTGATGCCGTAGGAGTCCGGTCTGACCCGGACCTTGGTGGTGCCGCCCTTGAGATAGGTGACCTCGACCTCGACGGAGCCCTGGAAGTCGAAGTACGCCAGCGACGAGTTGTAGATCTTGCTCGACCCCGTGGTCGGGTTGATCTCGCCGAGCTGGGGGCGCCAGATGTCCAGCGTCTGCCACTCGCCGTCGGGCGCGGTACGGACCCGCACCCTGAAGCTGGTGTTGGTCGGCATGGCGGCCGGACGGAGGTAGGTCACCAGCTTCGGCGCGGCGGCCGACGCGTCGGCGCGGGCGGCCGTGGCCGTGAGATCGGTGAGGCCCGCGGCGAGCACGGTGGCACCGGCCGCCTGGAGGGCGCCGCGGCGGGACAGGGACGGGGTCATGGTGAGCTCCTTGCGGATACGAAGGCGGGAGACGGCCGAGGTCACTTCAGGCCGGTGGTGGACATGCCGGCGACGAAGCCGCGCTGGGCGATCAGGAAGATCAGCAGGATCGGCACGACGTACATCACGGAGGCCGCGGCCTGGAGGTTGGCCACGGGTGTTCCGGCCGAGGTGACGTAGGTGGACATCACGGCGACGGCCAGGGTCGACCTGTCGGTGGAGAGCAGCAGTTGCGGGGCGATGTAGTCGCCCCAGGACCAGGTGAAGGCGATGACGAAGCTCGCGGAGAGCACCGGCCAGGACTGGGGCAGGAAGATCCGCCAGAAGATGGTGCCGTAGCCGCAGCCGTCGACGATCGCGGCCTCCTCCAGCTCGCGGGGCAGCCCGGCGAAGAACTGCCGGAAGAGGAAGACGAGATAGGGGGCGGCGGCCAGTCCCCAGAACACCCACGGCCAGTACGTGTCGACCATGCCGAGCTTGGCGAAGATCAGATACGTCGGCAGCAGGGTGATCATCTGGGGCAGCATCATCGAGCCGATGAGGATGCCGAACAGCGTCTTCTTGCCGGGGGCGTCCAGGCGGGCGAAGCCGAAGCCGACCCAGGCGGAGCTGAGCGTGACGAGCGTGGCGTAGATCAGGGCGATGATCAGGGAGTTGCGGGCGTAGCCGAGGAAGTCGATCAGATTGAAGGCGTCGGCGAAGTTGTGCCACTGGACCTGGGTGGGCAGCCAGTGCACGGGCGAGGCGGCCAGCTCCGCCGGGGTCTTCAGGCCGGACAGGATCAGCCAGCCGAAGGGGCCGATGAACAGGCCGGTGAGGGCGACGAGGACCGTGTAGAGGACGAGACGGTTGACGCGCACCCGCACCCGGGGCGCGGCGTTCGGGGGCAGACTGGTGGCGGTCACTTCTTCGCCTCCGGGTCGACGTTGTAGAACACGACTCCGGACGTGAACTTGAAGATGAGTCCGGTCACGATGAGGATCAGGACGAAGAGCACCCACAGCAGTGCGGAGGCGTAGCCGTAGCGGCCGAGCGCGAAGTACTGCGAGAACACATGCATCATGTAGAGGTAGTTGGACTGCGGCAGCGCGGTGACGCCGGCGGTCGTGCCGTCCGGGGAGAGCAGCAGCGGCATGATGGTCTGCACCGAGGCGATCACGCCGGTGACCGTCTGGAAGAGCAGGACCGGCGACAGCAGCGGCACGGTGATGCTGCGGAAGGTCCGCCAGGCGCTCGCCCCGTCGATACGGGCGGCCTCGTGCAGTTCGCGGGGCACGTCCTGGAGCCCCGCCAGCGAGATGATCATGACGTTCCCGGCGGCCCACAGCACGCTCATCAGCAGCACGTAGCGGGCGTAGGGGTCGGCGAGCCAGCCGAGCGCGTCGAAGCCGAAGAGGGTGATGACGCCGTTGGCGGCACCGGAGTTCTGGTCGAAGAGCGCCTTGAAGGTGAGGCCTACGCCGACCGGGGGCACCACGGCCGGGAGATAGAGCAGGGTGCGGAACAGTCCGCGTGCCTTGATGGGCCGGTTGACCTGGACCGCGAGCCCGAGCCCGGCGATGATCGACAGCGGCACCGAGGTGAGGGCGAACAGGCCCGTGCGACCGAGGGAGTTCCAGGTCTGCGGGTCGGAGAACAGCTCGGTGTAGTTTCCGAGGCCGACATAGCTCCAGTGCGGCGAGATGCCGTCGTAGGTGGTGAAGCTCAGCCACAGCGCGTACGCCATGGGTACGACGGTGAGCAGCAGGAAGCCGATGATCCAGGGCGAGGTGAACAGGTAGAAGGCGCGATGCCTGCGCGCGGTCATGGAGATCCGGGGCCGCTGGGGCGGCGCGGTGCGGCCGGTGCTCTCGACCGGGCCGGTCCGCCCGGTGGCGGGTATCTGGTCGACCGTCATCCCACCTGCTCCTTACCGCGCTTCAGCTGCTCGTTCATGACCGAGTTCAGGCGGCCGGCCAGGGCGTCGACGGACAGGTGGCCGTTCATCGCGGCCGGGGCCTCCTGGTTGAACAGGGCGTAGAGGGAGTCCGCCGTGGCGTAGGGGGTGTAGGCGATCACCGAGAAGTGCTTCAGCTCGGCGTTCTGCACCTTGAGCACCCGCTTCTGGTAGTCCTCCTGGGCCGGCATCAGCGGGCGCAGGGACTTCAGGGTGGGGATGCCCCAGCCGCCGGCGGCGCGGGCCTTGGCGGGTCCCTCGCCGAAGAACCATTCGAAGACCCGCCAGGCGGCGTCCTTGTTCCTCGCCTTCCTCGGCATCCACAGGCCGGTGCCCGCCTGGCAGGGGCTGACCCGCCGGCCGCCCTCGAACACCGGGGCCGGTGCGAGCCGGGCGTGCGGCGCCAGCTTCTTGTCGGAGTTGATCAGGCCGCCGAGCCAGTAGCCGGAGTTGGACATGGCCATGCGGTTCGCCTGGAAGGTGGGCCCGTCCCAGGTGTTGGGGTCGGGCTGGACGATGCTGGGGCCGACCCTGGCCCTGCCGTACTCGATGTACCAGTTCAGCGCCTTGCGGGCCTCGGGGGTGGTGAAGTCGACGCGGGAGAAGTCGTCGGTGAAGAGGCTGCCTCCGGCCGCCACGGTGAGACTCGCCAGCAGATTGGGCGTGAGCACGCCGTTGTAACTGCCGCCGAAGACGGTCGTCTGGCCGTTCTCGCGCCGCGTCAGTCGCCCGGCGGTCTCCAGCCACTCCTCGAAGGTGACCGGCTCGGTCTCCGGCGGGTGCGCCTCGCCGGCTCGGTCGAAGAGCGCGGTGTTGTACCAGTACATCGAATCCTGGGAGAAGTCCTTCGCCATGCCGTAGCGGGGGCCCTTGCCCTGGGTGCGGCCGTCGAAGCGCCACAGGTCGTTGACCGGGTCCAGGTCGTCGGCCTTGAGGACGTCGCTCCCGGCGAAGTACGGGTCCAGGTCCTCCATGACATCCCGCGCCGCGAAGTAGGGCGCGTCCGTGGCGCCGACCCCGCGCACCAGGTCGGGCGGGGCACCGTTGGTCATCATCCCGATGAGCTTGGTGATGTCGTACCGCACCGTGACGATCTTGACGCCGAGGTCCTTCCGGGCCTGCCTGACCAGCTCCGGGGGGAAGTCGTCGGGCTTGGCCATCACCGTGACGGTCTCACCGCCGCCGCCGACGCCACTGGAGACCTGCATCGCGCAGCCGCTCAGCGTCGCCGCGCCGGTCGCGGCGCCCGCTGCCGAGAGGGCGAGGAATCGGCGGCGGCTCAGGGAAGCACCAGCACGAGGGTGCATGAACGCACCACCTCCTTGCGGTTCCGGCGCGCTTGGCAACCGGTTGTTGTGCGTGGGGCAGAGCTTCTTCCGGTCGGCAGGGCGCGTCAAGGGCCTTGACGAATTTTCGAAAAGACTGTGTAACCTCGGCGTCATCAGCGCGAGGGCGGGTCAGACCTGCTTTCGGTCGGCATGATCAAGCCATCGGAGCGTGCGCCCAGCGTCGTGACCAGGGGATGTCCGCGAGGTCGAGCCGGCAACAGATTTGGGAACCGGTTGTCTAACGGGCCGTCTGGGCGTCGAGGCGTCGGCGGCGGTGCGCACAGACCCCGCCGACCCTCACCGAAACCGCAGTAATCGATTTCCACGGCCAGGTCTCACAGCGAGCCGCACAGTCGGCCCACCTCCCCGACCAGATCCCCCCGACCACACCCACCCCACTCCCCCACCCCACCGACCTCACCCTCTCCGGTCGCGCCACGACCTGCTCTCATCAAGGGCGTTGCACCGAACCGGCGTCCCCCGCAGCGATCACCGCCCCGCCGATTGACCGCCGCTTCCCGGCGGATCTACGGTAGAAGGCGCTTTCTGAAACAGTTTCCGTTCTCCGTCCTCTGCTCCAGGAGAGTCATGCCCAGCCCTCAGCTGCCGCGGACCGTGTTCGCGATGGACCCGGTGCACCTCCCGCTGCTCTTCCCTCCGCCGCTGATGGAGCGACTGAGGCGTACGGCCGATATCGACCCCGGGCTGGTGGTGCGGGACTTCGCCGATCCGGCCGCGGCCGGTGTCCTGGCGTCCGCCGAGGTGCTGATCACCGGCTGGGGCTGTCCGCACCTGGACGCCGGTGTCCTCTCGGCGGTGCCGAAGCTCGACACCGTGCTGCACGCGGCCGGCTCCGTGCGCTCCCTGGTGGGCGAGGCCCTGTGGGAACGCGGGGTCACCGTCTCCAGCGCGGTGACGGGCAACGCCCTGCCCGTCGCGGAGTACACGCTCGCGATGATCCTGCTGGTGGGCAAGGACGCCTTCGACCATCGCGAGCACTTCCGCAGCACCCATGCCTATCCGGGCCCCGGCGAGACCGCCGCGACCGGCAACCTCGGCCGCCGTGTCGGGGTCATCGGCGCGTCCCGGGTGGGGCGCCGGCTGCTGGAGCTGCTGCGGCCGTTCGACCTCACCGTCCTGCTGCACGACCCGTATGTGAGCCCGGCCGAGGCCGCCGCGCTCGGGGCCGAGTCGCTGTCGCTGGAGGAGCTGCTCGGACGCAGTGACATCGTCAGCCTGCACGCCCCCGACATCCCCGAGACCCACCACATGCTCGACCGCGACCGGCTCGCCCTGGTGCGGGACGGGGGCGTGCTCATCAACACCGCCCGCGGTGCGCTGGTCGACCACGAGGCACTCACCGGCGAGCTGGTCTCGGGCCGGCTCAGCGCGGTCCTCGACGTCACCGACCCGGAGCCGCTGCCCGCCGGATCCCCGCTGTACCGGCTGCCCAACGTGTTCCTCACCCCGCACATCGCGGGCTCGCTCGGCAACGAACTGGAGCGGCTGGGCCGCATCGTGGTCGAGGAACTGGAGCGCCTGGCGGCGGGGGCGCCGCCGGTGCACCAGGTACGGCACGCGGATCTGGCGCGGGTGGCGTGACGCCGTGACGGGTGGGCGGTACGGACTCACGACGGGCCCGGGTTCACGGCGGCCCGGACTCACGGCATGCCAGGGTCCGGGCACACTGCTCGTGACGAACGGGCGGCCCGGACTCACGACGGGCACGGGCTCACGGCGGCCCGGACTCATGGCGGGCCCCGGCCCGCTGCTCGGGCGGGCGACCAGGCCAGGGAGAAGGGTCTCGACGCCGGCCGGCCAAGCCGCCTCAGTCCGGGGACGGCCTGGTCACTCCCAGGTCCTCACGCATGGCGGTGCGCATCCTGGACAGGTCCTGCCAGCCCTTCCTGATCGCATCCCGCACGCCCTCGATGTCGTCGCCTTCGCGTGTGGTGCCCCGGGTCAGGCGGGCCAGGACGCCGTAGACGGCATTGAGGTCGCTGTCGACCCGCTTCACCTCCGTCAGCACGACGTCCGGCACGATCATCTGGGCCTCGGCGTGCCGGCGACGGTAGTCCACGCGGGCCGCCTCGACCACGGCCAGCGACTCCTGCGGGTCGTACCCGATGCGCAGGACGTGGGAGTGGTCGTTGAGGGTCGCCAGATAGTGGCGGGCGGCGGCGTTGAACTCCGTGTACGCCGCTGTGCGGGCCTCCCGGCCCGACTCCGCGAGCTGGGCGGCGATCTCGGCGCGGCGCGTCCCTTCGAGCCGTTCCCACTCCTCGCGGCGGGACACGTCCCCGCGGCGCTGGGTCAGCCACGCCGACCCCAGCGTGCCGCCCACGCCCACAACTGCCGCCAGCAGGCCCGCCGCAGCCGAGTCCATCACGCCTCCCCCGTGCCGACAGCGCTTCCGTACGGCCACTCAGTGTGCCCGCCCGAGGGACGCCGCCACAGACCCCGTCACGGCTCGGTGACCGGCGGCGTGAGAACGCGTCGCGGCTCGGCACCGCCCGGCGGGCGTCCAGAGCACACGGCACGCCGGGCGGGCGTCGCCCTCAACCTCTGCCCCCAGGCCCTCCGGCCTCGGAGTAACGATGGGATACGGTTTCCGCACCGCGCGCGTACGACCGCCGCGGTCGGCGCGGCCGGGCCCGCCACCGGCCGGACGGCGACAAGCCGGGCCACAACGTGAAGGAGCCGCAAGGGTGAGTCAGCGCAAGGCGACGAATGACGCCGGCCGGGCGACCATCCGCGATGTCGCGGAGCGCGCGGGCGTCTCCGTGGCCAGCGTCTCGCGGGTGCTGTCCGGCAACTATCCGGTGTCGGAGGAGCTGCGCCGCCGGGTGATGAAGGTGGTCCGGGAGCTGGACTACGTCACCAACGCGCACGCCCGCTCCCTCGCCGGCGGCGGCACACCGACGGTGGCGATCCTCATCAACAACATCACCGGCGCCGCGTTCGCGCACGTCGCGAAGGGCGTCGAGGGCGCCGCCACCCTGCGCGGCTGGCTCTCCCTGGTCGGCACGACCGGCGACGACCCTGAGCGCGAGCTGGCCCTGGTGAACATGATGCGGCAGCAGGGCGTGGCGGCCGTGATCCTGCTCGGCGGCGCCTACGACTACGACGAGTACCAGCTGCGCATGGCCCGCTTCGCCCGTTCCCTGGACGCGGCCGGCTCGCATCTGGTCCTGGTGGGCAGGCCCCCGCTGGAGGGCGACGTCCCGGCGACGACCGTCGACTACGACAACGAGGGCGGCGCCTACGCGATGGCCAGCCACCTGCTGTCGGCCGGTCACCGGCGCGTCCTCGTCCTGCCCGGACACGCGGAACTGACCACCGCCCAGGGCAGGTTGAAGGGAGCCCGGCGGGCCTTCGAGGCGTACGGCGTGCCCTTCGAGGCGGGCATGGTCCGGCACGGCCCGTACGACTACGAGCACGGCTACGAGGCGGTTGAGGCGGCCCTGCGCGACACTCCGGACTTCACCGCCGTGCTCGCC
Source organism: Streptomyces sp. CRCS-T-1 (assembly GCF_024442335.1). Lineage (NCBI taxonomy): Bacteria > Bacillati > Actinomycetota > Actinomycetes > Kitasatosporales > Streptomycetaceae > Streptomyces > Streptomyces sp. CRCS-T-1. The sequence continues at coordinate 1,530,468 of NZ_CP101651.1, forward strand.
GGCACGGACGTGGTCGCCGCGGGCGCCGCTCAGGCCCTGCGCGCGGCGGGCCTGCGGGTGCCCGAGGACGTCTCGATCGTCGGCTACGACGACATCCCCCTCGCCTCCCAGCTCACGCCCCAACTGACCACCGTGCACGTGCCGTACGAGGAGATGGGCCAGGTCGCGCTGCGCGCGGTGGCGGACCGGCGCGAGGGCGGCGCGGGCCGCCGCAAGAGCGCCGACGGCGACCATCTGGTGCTGGGCACGCATGTCGTGGTCCGCAACTCGGTGCGGCCGCCGGCTGCGCGCGCCTGACACGCAAGCGTCGTTACGTAACCGTTTTCCCGAGACTTTACGGCCTCTCACGGGTGCCGTCGGCGTGCCCGCCCCGCTGCGGAGCGGCGACTCCTGCAGCGCCTTGAGCTGCACGTATGTCGGTCCGGGTGCGAGGCCTCGCCGTGCACCCGGTGATAACCCGCCGGACAATCCGCCGTAACAAATTGACGCGCACCTCTTGCTCTGAACGGATCTGTCCGCCTACCGTCCCAGCAACCGCTTACTACAGCTTCTGCTTGGCCGACCCCCCGCAACCGCGAGCCGACGGTTTTCCGGCCGCCGTTCCCGGCCGGCACCACCGAGCCGCCGCCGTCCGCCGTCCTCTCGTTCTGAGAACGTCCTATTCCGAAGGATCACGGTCAGATGAACTTCACCAGCCCCCGGAGAAGGTTCGCCTCCGCCGCTGTCGCGGGCATCGCGCTGACAGGTCTGCTCTCCGCCTGCGGCGGATCCGGCTCGGGCGACGACGCCGCGTCGAAGTCCGGTCCGGTCACCCTCCCCTACTGGGGCTGGGCCAACGGGCAGGAGGCGGTCGTCAAGGCGTTCAACGCCTCGCACAAGGACATCCGGCTGAAGTACACCAAGGTCACCGACCAGCTCACCATGCAGAAGCAGCTCACCAACGCGGTGAAGGCCGGCAACGCCCCCTGCCTGGTGCAGAACACCGCCGAGTACGTGACGAGCTGGGTGTCGCAGGACGCGCTCGCCGACATCACGCGGTATGTCGAGGGCGAGAAGGACACGTTCAACACCGGCGCCTGGGCGAGCGCGCAGGTGCAGGGCAAGCTCTACGGCGTTCCCACCAGCTCGGCGCCGCAGTTCACGATCTACCGCACCGACATCTTCGAGAAGTACGGCCTGAAGCCCCCGGCCACCTGGGACGACTTCATCGCCGCCGGCAAGGTGCTGAAGAAGCACGGCATCAAGATCACCAACTACGCCGGTGAGGACCCGAGCACCCTGGAGGTGCTCGCGATGCAGGCCGGTGCCCACTGGTACGCGATCGACGGCAACGCCTGGAAGGTGAACTTCCAGGACGAGGGCACCCTCAAGGCCGCGAAGGTCATCCAGGAGATCATCGACAACGATCTGAACGCCAAGCTGTCCTTCGCCGACTACGCGGCCGTGCAGCGCAGTTACGACACCGGCGCCACCGCGACCCGGCAGATCTCCACCTGGCAGATGGCCGGCATGGTGCAGAACTTCACCAAGTCCTTCGGCGACTGGGCGCTCGCGCCCTGGCCGACGTACCAGGGCGAGGCGGCCAAGACGCCGGCCGGTACGAATCTGACCGGCAGCGTGACCCTGGTGACCAAGCAGTGCGAGAACCAGGAGCAGGCGGCCAAGGCGGCGCTCTGGATGTCGACGAACCAGGACGCCGTCAAGACGATGGCGAGCCCGGAGACCGGCAACGGCGTGATGCCGGCGCTCAAGGACAGCGGCTCCTACGTCGGTGAGTCGATCTCGCGGAAGCTGCTCGGCGAGAACTACGAGCCGGCGCAGAAGGTCGTCACGGACAGCCTGGGCACCGTCACCACCGACTGGACCTACGGACCCAACTGGACCGCGATGTTCACCGAACTCCAGGCGGGCTGGGCCAAGGTGGTCAACAAGCAGGAGAAGGTCACCGACCTGCTCGCGCACATGCAGGAGTGGACGGTCAAGGACCTGAAGTCCCGCGGTATCAGCGTCAAGGGCTGAGGCATCGATGACTCGCTCCCTGCGCTGGAAGGGCGCCGCGTTCACGGTGCCCTTCCAGCTCGGCTTCGTCTTCCTGTATCTGCTCCCGATCGGCTACGCCGCCTACGAGTCGCTGTTCACGGAGAAGCAGTCCGGGCTCGGCCTCGGCGGCGCGACGACGGAGTTCGTCGGGCTCGACAACTACACCCAGGGCCTGACCGACTCGGCGTTCATGGACTCCGTCCTGCGGGTGGTGCTCTTCGCCTGTGTGCAGATCCCGTTCATGCTGCTGGTCAGCCTGCTGCTGGCGCTGTTCCTGGACGCGCTGACCTCCAGGGTGGCGAGCCGGTTCCGGATCCTGCTGCTGGTGCCGTACATGATCCCCGGCGTGGTCGCGGCGATCGTGTGGGTCAATCTCTACAGCCCGGACGTCGGCCCGCTCACCCCGATCGGCCACGCCCTCGGCTTCGACTGGAACTTCTTCGCGCCGTCGATGGTGTGGCCGTCCATCGGCAATCTGCTGACCTGGCACGGCATCGGCTACAACATGGTGATCATCTACTCGGCGCTGCAGGGCGTGCCGCGCGAGCTGTTCGAGGCGGCGCGGCTGGACGGCGCCTCCGAGCTGCGGATCGCGCGCAGCATCAAGATCCCGTTCGTGCGCGGGGCGCTGGTCCTGACCGGTCTGCTGTCGATCATCCAGATGCTGCAGATCTTCAACGAGCCGGCGCTGTTCCGGAACATCACCCCGCAGACGGTCAGCGACAGCTTCACCCCGATCATGATCATCTACAACCAGGCGTTCAACGCGGGCAACTACCACTACGCGGCCGCCCTGTCCGTGCTCCTGGCGCTCATCCTGGGTGTCGCCTCCTTCCTCTTCTACCGGCTCACCTCGAAGGAGGCCGACTGATGGTGCTGACCGAGCGGACCGCCACCGAGCGGCCCGAAGTCCGGGGCGTGCGGCGCCTGTCCCGCCCGGATCCGGCCTCGCGCGGGCGGGGCGGCCAGCGCTTCCTCCTCGTCGGGCTGGTCCTGGCGAGCGTCTACAGCCTGTTCCCGGTGTGGTGGCTGATCGTCGCCGCGACCAAGGACCGCACGGCGCTGTACCAGAGCAACGGCCTGTGGTTCTCGGGCTGGCATCTGTGGGACAACCTGCATCAGGTGTTCACCTACCAGGACGGCATCTTCCTGCGGTGGACGGCCAACTCGCTGCTGTACGCCGGGGTCGGCTCGCTCGGCGGCACGCTGATCGCCCTCGCGACCGGGTACGGACTGGCCCGGTTCGACTTCCCGGGCCGCAACGCGATCTTCGCGTGTGTCGTGGGCTCGTTCCTGATCCCGATCGCGCTGCTCACGCTCCCGCTGTATCTGCTGTTCTCGGCGATCGGCATGGTGGACACCCCCTGGGCGATGCTCGTCCCCTGCCTCATCAACCCGTTCAGCGTCTATCTGGCCAAGGTGTACACCGAGGCCACGATCCCCTACGAGCTGCTGGAGGCGGCGCGGATCGACGGCGCCGGCGAGCTGCGGATCTTCTTCAGCATCGTGCTGCGGATGATGACGACGGGCGGCGCGACGGTGTTCCTGCTGGCCTTCGTGAACACCTGGAACGCCTTCTTCCTGCCGCTGACGGTGCTGCGCGGCAAGGAGAACTGGACGCTCAACCTCGGCCTCTACAACTGGACGGGCACCCGGCTGGAGTCCGGCATCGACCTGACCGGTCTGGTGCTGACCGGGGCGCTGCTGTCCATCGTGCCGATGGCGATCATGATGGTCGCGATGCGCCGCTACTGGCGGACGGGCGTGACGCTCGGCGCCCTCAAGTGATCCCGGCCGGCCTCCTTCCCTGACTCCCGGGGGCCGCGGGTGACCCGACTCCCCGCGGCCCCCGGGTGCCCGACTCCCCCGGAGTTCCCGCGTGACCGTCCTGCACAACCCCGTCCTCCGCGGCTTCGCCCCCGACCCCTCACTGATCCGGGTCGGCGACTGGTACTACGTGGCCACGAGTTCCTTCGAGTGGTTCCCGACGATCCCGATCCACCGCTCCCGCGACCTGGCCCACTGGGAGTACGCGGGGCACGTCGAGGGGGCGGCGCCCGGGGGCACGCTGGCCGGGGTGCCCGACTCGGGCGGCGTCTGGGCTCCGTCGCTGAGCTGGGACGGGGAACGGTTCTGGGTGACGTACACCGTCGTACGGTCGGTCGGCACGCCGTACTTCGACCTGGACACCTACGTCTCGACGGCCACCGGCGTGGGCGGCGCGTGGAGTGCCCCGCGCCGGGTGGTGAGCCATGGGTTCGATCCGGCGCTGTTCCACGAGGACGGCCGGCTGTGGCTGCTGAACCTGCAGAACGACCATCGGCCGGGAGGGCGGCGGTTCGCGGGGATCGTCGTCACGGAGCTGGACCGGGACACGCTGACACCCGTCGGGCGGACACGTCTGCTGCTCCAGCACGACCGGCTGGTCGAGGGGCCGAAGCTGCTGCGGCGCGAGGGCTGGTACTACCTGGTGCTCGCCGAGGGCGGCACGGGCTGGGAGCACGGGGTGCGGGTGGCCCGCGGCCGGGAACTGACCGGGCCGTACACGCTCGACGACCGGCCGCTGCTGACCACGCGGGACGACGAGGGCGTGCCGTTGCAGAAGGCCGGGCACGGCGAGCTGGTCGAGACGCCGGAGGGGCGGTGGCTGCTCGGTCATCTGACGGCCCGTCCGCTGCACACGCCGCAGGGCCGTCGCTGCACGCTCGGCCGGGAGACCGCGATCCAGGCGGTGACCTGGGACGCGGAGGGCTGGCCCCGGCTGCGGCAGGGCGGTTGGCACCCGGCGGTCGACGTCGACGTGCCGACCCGGCCGCACCCGCTGCCGCCCGCCGCCCCGCCCGAGGGCTTGTCCTGGCCGTGGAGCACCCTGCGCGAGGCGCCGGATCCGTCCTGGGCCGATACGACGGCACGCCCGGGCTGGATCCGGCTGCGCGGCCGGCAGGGGCCGGAGTCCCGCTGGGCGACCAGCCTGCTGGCGCAGCGCGTCACCGAGCACCGCGCCGAGGCCGAAGTCACCGTCGAGGCACGGCCGGTGACCTTCGCCCAGGCCGCGGGGCTGGTGCTCCGGTACGACGCCGAGGCGTATCTCAGCCTGGACCTGACCTGGGCGGAACCGGAGGGCGAGCCGCAGCGGGGGCAGCAGTGGAGCGGGGGTGGTCGTACGGTGCTCAGCCTCGTGGAGCGGGATGAGCACGGTGCGCGGCAGGTCGCCGTGGTGGACGTGCCGGTGGAGGCACCGGTGACGTTGGGGGCGACGGTCGAGGGGGCCGACGCCCGGTTCTGGTACGTACGGGACGGGGTGCGTACGGCGGTCGGACCGGCCCTGGACTTCAGCCGGCTGTCCGACGACCACGGTTCCCGGCTGCGCTTCACCGGGGCGATGGCGGGCATCCACGCCCGGGACCTCGTCGACGCGGCGTTCACGGCGGACTTCACGGGATTCCGGCTGACCTGCACACCCGGCTGAGCGCGGCGGCGCGTTCGGGGTATCGAAAAGCGATGCTCGATTCTGCTCGGAACTGCTTCTCTCCGAGCACGTATTGACATGCCACGGTCGAAGCCCTCAGAGTCATGCCCCGAAAGTCCCGACAGTGCCCCGGCAGTGATGCGAGCCACCTCACCGAGGAGTGTTGCCGTCATGTCCGAAACACCCGCTGTCTCACGCCGACTGCTCCTGGGCGGAGCCGTCGCCACCGGTGCGCTCGCGGCCGGGATGAGCTCCGCGGCACCGGCCGCGGCCGCCGCGACCGGGCAGGCGCCCCGCCGCCGTCCCGGGCAGAAGTCGATGATCGGCGTGCCGTTCGAGGCCCACAGAACCGTCCGCGTCGGTGTCATCGGCCTGGGCAACCGCGGCGCGGGCATGGTCGAGGGCTGGGCGGCCGTGCCCGGCTGCACCGTGACCGCCGTCTGCGACATCCGCGCCGACCGGGCGCGCCGCGCCGCCGACCGGCTGGTGAGCAAGGGCAAGCCCCGCCCCGCCGAGTACGGCGGATCGGCCGGCTCCTACGCCCGCATGCTCCGGCGCGACGACATCGACCTCGTATATGTCGCCACGCCCTGGGAGTTCCACCACGAGCACGGCAGGGCCGCGCTGCTGAGCGGCAGACACGCGGTGGTGGAGCTGCCCGTCGCGACCGAACTGCGCGAGCTGTGGGACCTGGTCGACACCTCCGAGCGCACCCGCAGGCATCTGCTCCTCGCCGAGAACTGCAGCTACGGCCGCAATGAACTGGCCATGCTGCGGATGGCGCACGCCGGTGTGTTCGGCGACATCACCAACGGCCATGGCGGCTACCTCCACGACCTGCGTGAACTCCTCTTCTCCGACACGTACTACACCGACTCCTGGCGGCGGCTGTGGCACACCCGCAGCACCGCGTCCCTCTACCCGATGCACGGGCTGGCCCCGATCGCGGCGGCCATGGACGTCAACCGCGGTGACCGCATGGCCACCCTGTCCGCCACCGCGACCGCCCCGAAGGGGCTGGCCGACTACCGCGAGCGCTTCGTCCCCCGGGACCACCCGTCCTGGAAGGAGACGTACATCAACGGGGACCTGGTCACCTGTCTCATCGAGACGGAACGGGGCAGGGTCGTCCGGGCCGAGCACGACGTGAGTTCACCCCGGCCGTACAGCAGGATCAACACCCTCGCCGGCAGCCGCGGGATCGTCGAGGACTACACCGGGCCCAGCCCGACCGGCGCACGCGTCTACCTGGAACCGGACCACGGCGGCCACACCTGGCGCGACTTCGCCGACTACCGCAAGGAGTACGACCACTGGCTGTGGCGGAAGGTCGGCGACGACGCCGCGAACAACGGCGGTCACGGCGGCATGGACTACGTCCTGCAGTGGCGCACCGTCCAGCTCATGCGCGCCGGGCTGGTGCCCGACATCGACGTCTACGACTCGGCCGCCTGGTGCGCGGCGGTCCCGCTGAGCGCCGCGTCCCTGGAGCGGCAGGGCCGCCCGGTCGAGATCCCGGACTTCACCCGTGGCGCCTGGGCCGGCCGACGGCCCGGCCTCGACTCGGACCCGACGGAGATGCCGCCCGTCGGCTGAGACGCCCCGGCCGGCCACGACACCCGGCCCGGACGTGATCCACCGGCATTCAGTCGCCTGTCTACCCGCCGTCCTGCCCCGCACCTAGAGTAGGAAGCGCTTTCTGCCCGGTGGAGAGGTGGGTTCCCGATGGTCCGTACGGCGAGTGCGAGCGTGGCGGCAGGTCCGACGCTGGCGGTCGTGGCCCGTGAGGCGGGGGTGTCGGTGCCGACCGCGTCCAAGGTGGTCAACGGCCGGGAGGACGTGGCGCCCGAGACCCGCCGCCGGGTCACCGAGGCGCTCGACCGGCTCGGCTATGTGCGCAGACCCCGCTTCGACGCGGCGAAGGCGCCCCGACTGGTCGACCTGGTCGTGCACTCGCTGGAGAGCTCCTGGTCGGGCGCGGTGCTGCACGGGGTGGAGGAGGCGGCGCACGACGCGGGCCTGGAGGTCGTGGTGTCGGCGGCCCTGACCCGCTCCCGGGTCGGCCGCCCGGAGCGCGGCTGGCTGGACAAGCTGGTCGCCCGGGGCTCCTCCGGGGTCCTGTTCAATCTGGCCGAGCTGAGCGACTCGCAGTACGCCTGGCTGGAGCAGCACCGCATCCCGTTCGTGATGATCGACCCGGTCCAGGAGCCGCCGGAGGGAGTCGTCTCGGTGGGGGCGGCGAACTGGCAGGGCGGTCTGACGGCCACCGGGCATCTGCTGTCCCTGGGGCATGAGCGCGTCGCCGTGATCGCCGGCGACCGGCGCACGCTGTGCAGCAGCGCCCGGGTCGCCGGTTACCGCTCGGCGCTCGCCTCGGCCGGGGTGCGGCACCGCGCCGAATACGTACGGCACGCCGGTTTCGACGAGGGCCTGGCCCGCGGCCGCATGCTGGAGCTCCTCGACCTGCCCGAGCCGCCGACGGCCGTCTTCGTCTGCTCGGACCGGATGGCGCTGGGGGTGTACGAGGCCCTGGCCGAGCGGGGGTTGAAGGTCCCGCACGACGTCAGCGTGGTGGGCTTCGACGACCTGCCCGAGGCCCGCTGGGCCTCCCCCGCCCTGACGACGGTCCGCCAGCCGCTGTCGGAGATGGCCGCGACGGCCCTGCGCGCGCTGCTGCGCGTGATGGACGGGCACCGCCCGGAGAGCACACGGACGGAGTTGTCGACCCGGCTGGTGGAACGGGCCAGTACGGCGGCGCCGCGAGCGTAGGACGTTCGGCACGCGCGTGCGCCCTCCCCCACTGACGGTCGCTCCCTCGTCCGTCGCACACCCCCTGCGCGCGCCGCGCGCCCGTCGCCGTGGGGAACTGGTGCGCACGGGCCGGCGTCGAACGGTGCGGTGGGGAGGGGCCGTTGCCCGGGGGCGGGATGGCGGCGGGCAGTGGGGGGACGACCATGACACGCTGGCAGCCGCTTCCGGACGCACTGCCGAGGGAGGCCCGGCATCTGGTCGAGCAGCTGCGGGCCCTGAAGGACCGCACCGGTCTGAGCTTGGCCGAACTGGCGCGGCGGACGGCGTACAGCAAGTCGTCGTGGCAGCGGTATCTCAGCGGGGCCAAGCAGCCGCCGAGGGGGGCGGTGCAGGCGCTGTGCCGGGTGGCCGGAGCGGATCAGGCACGGCTGCTGGCGGTGTGGGAGCTGGCCGATCCGACATGGCCGCGCGGTGCGGCGATGCCGGCCGGGCAGGCGGTGGACGTCGTGGCGCCGCCGCCCGGTGCCGAGTACCGGCGGTGGCGAGCGGCGGCGCTGGTCTCCTTCGCGGTCATCGTCGTACTGGTGGCGGGGCTGCTGTGGGCGCTGCCCACGGGGAGCGGGTGACCCCGGGGTCACCCGCCCGGGCACTCAGCCGACCGTGCGGTAGTGCGCGTTCTTCCAGGGCCCGACGTTCTTGAGCTTCACCTGGTACTTGCCGCCCACGCGCTTGAAGTTGACGTTCCGCGCGTCGCCCTTGTACTGGACGATGTTGCCCGGGAGGCTCTGCAGCCGGGTCTGGGCGAAGTCCCAGCTCTCGCTGACGACGGTGCCGTCGGTCTCGGGGAGGTTGTGCCGGCTCTGCCACCACTGCGTGGCCGACTCGGTCTCCGGTCCGAACGAGCCGTCCATCTGGCTCTTCTTGAAGGGCCGCCACTCGCCCTCGTCGTCCTCCCACAGGGCGCCGTCCGCCCACAGGACCGTCTCCCACAGGGCGATGGCGTTGCCCCTGGAGTAGGCATCGACGCCGAGGTTCTCCTCGTCCTCCCAGTCGTTGGTGACAGCGCCGCCGCCGTCGATGCCGAAGTACGCGGCGGCGTTCGCGGCCGGTGCCAGGGCGATCCCGGTGGCCCCGCCCCCCAGCAACAGGGCCGTCACCATCGCCGTGGCCCGAATGCGCATGCTCATGCGGTGTTCCTTTCCGAACCGCCGTCCCCCGCGGGTCACCCCTGGGGCGGCTCGTCTCGTCTGGCACCGCACAGCCTCACGTCCGGCCCCCGGGCAGGGCGAGCGTTCCCGGCGTTCACGGACCGCCCAGGGACGACTCGGGCGCGGGGCGGCCAAGTCCCGGCCGAGCGTGGGACGCACGGGGCCGTCCTGGGCCGGAAGACGGCTCCCCGGCATCCGGGCCGGTTCCCAACAAAAGTGTTTGTTGGGTCGCCCGGCCCCCCGCACCTCCCCCCGGACGGCACAATGCGTGCATGGATGATGACTGGCAGCAACAGATCGACGCTCTCCAGGAGGAGTTGGTCCGCCGCGACGACCCCGCCGCCTGGGTCCGGGAGGCCGACGCGATGGACGCCTCGCGGCGCTATCCCGCTCTGTCGCTGCGCGGGCCGGTCTTCGGGGTCGCCGCGCAGGATCCCGCAGCGGGACCGGACTGGCGGCTGCTGAAGCCGGTGACGGACGGCATGCCGCAGATGGCCCGGGACGGGCTGCACTCGCACCTGTGGTTCATGGCGAAGGACGACACCGACGACCCGGCCGTCCGGCGCGAACTGCTGGCCGCCGTCGCGGTGATGGAGCGCGAGCCGGTGAACGAGGTGGAGGCGTGCGGGGTGCGCTACCGGGTCGTACGCGGCGACGAGTTCGCCCGCTGCGACGACGACGGTCTCGAACCGCCGCGCCCCACCGACCTGGAGCCGGCCTCGCGGTCGTGGGACAAGCGAGCGAAGGACACCCCCTCCCCGGACGTCGGCTTCCTCCTCGACCCGGCCCGCCCGGACGGTCTGGCGGCGGGCGCGCTGCGGCTGGGGCTGAGCGACTTCGCGTACACGGGCGCCCGCTTTCCCTCCGACGTCCGCCGGGACTCCGAGCGTGCGGTGACCACCCACCCGGAGCCCGTGCTGCTGCCCACCGGATTCGGCGTGGTCGAGCGCGGCCGGCACGGCTGGCAGCCATGCGGCACGCTCATGGCCTCACCCCACGACGCCCGGCGGCTGCTCTACAACGGCATGTCCGAGATCTGGGCGATGCTCTACCAGTACGACGACGCCAAGAAGGCGCGGTACGCGCGCGCCGCCGAGGAGTACAAGGCACTCGACCGCGCCGACGAGTTCCGCTTCGACGACCGCCTCTTCCGGATCTGCCGCGTCGAACGCTTTCTGCGCATGGGCCCCGACGGACCGGAAGGCCCGCGCCCTTCGGACATCGACGAGTACGGCCCCATGAAGATGCACCCGACGATGGACGAGGACGGCACCATCCACTACGAGTCGGAGACGGCGGACTAGAGAGGACCGGGGAGGACCGGGGAGGCCCAGGAAGGACTAGGCCCGTTCCATCAGCCGCTTGAGGGCGGTGAGGTCGGCGGAGACCGCCTCACCGTCGCGGCGGAACTCCTCGTCGCTCATCCCGGGCCGCCGGCGCAGGGTGAACACCACCTCGCAGCCGTCGCCGTCGGCGATCACCCGCATCGGATTGTGCACGGTCTGCCCCGAGGGCAGGGTGACGTCGTGGTCGAGCACGCCGAACTCGTTCCTGGGCGTGAACACGACCACGACCCGCCCCATGGGCGACTCCCCCACCCACCGGCCGTCCACCTTCTCCATGGAACGGGCCAGCCCGGGAGCCCAGCCGGGGACGTTGACGGGGTCGCAGACGTAGTCGTAGACCTCCTGGGCGGGACGGTCGATCGGAATGCCGAGGTGCCGGGATCGCTGTGTCGTGGTCGTCATGGCGGCGACGTTACGCGGGCGGCCGGGAGAGGGTCTTGAACGGATCGGACACGGGCGCGGCCGGGGTGGGACCGGGTGTCCGTTTCCTTCAAGACCGCCCGCCCCGGGCCTGCCTACGGTGGGCCCATGAACGCACGATTCGATGCCATCGGCCTGGTCGTCTCCGACATGGCCGCCTCCGTCGCCTTCTACCGCCGGCTCGGGTTCGCCTTCCCGGACGGCGCCGAGGAGCAGCCGCACGCCGAGGCGGAACTGCCCGGCGGGCTCCGGCTGATGTTCGACACCGAGGAGACGGTCCGCTCCTTCCTCCCGGCGTGGCAGCCGCCCGCCGGCGGGGGCCGGGCCTCGCTGGCCCTGCGGTGCGACGGGCCGGCGGACGTGGACGCGATGTACGAGGAACTGGTGGGCTCCGGGTACCACGGCGAACTCAAGCCCTGGGACGCCTTCTGGGGCCAGCGGTACGCCGTCGTGCTCGACCCTGACGGCAATGGGGTGGACCTGTTCGCCCCGCTAGCCTCGGCCGGCGAGTAGCTCACCCAGCGGCACACCCGCCAGCTCCCTGACGTCACGGGCCAGATGGGCCTGGTCGGCGTATCCGGCCCGGGCGGCCGTATCCGCGAAGGGCACACCGCGCCGGGCCAGTGCGAGCGCGCGGCGCAGCCGCAGGATACGGGCCAGGGTCTTGGGGCCGTAGCCGAACGCGGCGAGCGAACGGCGATGCAACTGGCGTGCCCCCAGGCCGAGTTCATCGGCGGTGGCGGCGACCGGGCGGCCCGTGTCGAGGGCCGTGACGACCTGCCGCAGTACCGGGTCCGGGGGTCCGGCACCGGCCGCCTGCCGCAGCGCCGCCTCCTCCAGGCCGCTCGCCGGGTCGGGGGCCGCGTTCACGCGGTCGGCCAGGCGGCGCACCTCCGAGGCCGGCCACAGATCCGCCAGCTCGACGCGGCGGTCTCGCAGCTCGTGCGCGGGGACGCCGAGGAGCGCGGGAGCCGTGCCCGGGTAGAAGCGGATCCCGGCCCAGGCACCGGCCTCGCCGTCCGTCAGGTAGGCGTGGGTGTCGGGCCCGGCGACCAGCAGCCGCCCTTCGTGCCACAGCAGGTCCATGCATCCGTCGGGCAGCACGCGCCCCACCCCGTCCCGGTCCGGGGTGTTGGTCCACACGACCGCTCCCGCCAGCCGCGACGCCCACTCCACGTACACGTGGCCAGGCTACGCCGCCCCTGGCCCCTCACGCCGCCCGTGCCCGGTACTCCACCGGGCTCACCCCGTACACCCGCTTGAACGCGGTCGACAGGGCGAACGCGCTGCCGTAGCCGACCCGGCGGGCCACCGCGTCGAGCGTGTCGTCGGAGTCGCGCAGCCGGTCGGCGGCCAGGGCGAGGCGCCAGCCGGTGAGGTACGTCATCGGGGGCTCGCCCACCAGGCCGGTGAAGCGGCGGGCGAGCGCGGCGCGGGACACTCCCGCCTTGGCGGCGAGCGAGGAGACGGTCCACGGGTGGGCGGGGTCGTCCTGGAGCAGACGCAGCACACCGCCGACGACCGGGTCGGCGAGGGCCCGGTACCAGGCGGGGGCCGCCGCCTCCGGGCGGGCGAACCAGGCCCGCAGGGCGGCGATGACCAGCAGGTCGAGCAGCCGGTCCAGGACGACCTCCTGGCCGGGCTCGTCGCGGACGATCTCCTCGGCGACGTACGGCGTGAGCGGGCAGGCCCACACGTCGGAAGGGAGGGTGAGCAGGGGCGGCAGGGCGTCCAGCAGCCGTCGGCCGACCTCGCCCCGCATCGGGTAGGTGCCGATCAGCATCACGGTGGCGCCGTCGAGCCGGTCGCCCCAGGTGCGCACCCCCAGGTCCATGGAGCCGTTGAGGGGCCGTCCGTCGGGGTAGCGGCACTCCTGGTCGGGAAGGATCAGTGCCTGCGGGGCCGTACCGGGGTCGTCGGCGCAGGTGTACGGGTCCGGGCCGCGGGCGATGGCGAGGTCCCCGGCCCGCAGCAGGACGCGCTCGCCCCGGTCGGGCACCACCCAGGCCTCGCCGCGCGCTACGAGCATCACGGTGAGCGGGGCCCGGTCCTCCACGCGGACCGCCCACGGCGGGTCGAAACACGCCCTGATCATGAACGCGCCCCGCGCGCGGGGGCCGTCCAGTAGCCCTGCGACTGCGTCCATGGGGCCAGGTTAGACGCGGGCGTATGGGAATGAGCCGTTCAGCGATGGTTCCGTGGCGCGTACGGCAGTTGACTCGACGGCATGACGAACACGACACGGAACACGCAGGGCATGACGGTGGTGGTGACGGGCGCCTCGGGCCGCACGGGGAGCCGGGTGGCGCGGGCCGCGGAGGCCGCGGGGCTCACGGTGCGGGCCGCGTCCCGGGCGACCGGGTTCGACTGGTGGGACCGCTCGACCTGGGCGGCGACCCTGCGCGGGGCCGACGCGGCCTATCTCGCCCACCCCTCGGACGTCGGCGCGCCCGGCGCCGCCGAGGCGGTCGGGGCGCTGGCGCGGGAGGCGGTCGGGCTCGGGGTGCGGCGGCTGGTGCTGCTGTCCGCGCGGGGCGAGGACCAGGCCGTGGCGACCGAGGAGGCGCTGCACGCCTCGGGAGCGGACTGGACGGTCGTACGGGCCGCGTGGTTCGCGCAGAACTTCAGCGAGGGCCCGCTGGTGGCGGAGCTGCGGGAGCGCGGTGAGCTGGTGTTCCCGGCCGACGAGGTGCGCGAGCCGTTCCTCGACGTGCGCGACATCGCGGACGTGGTGGTGGCCGCGCTGACGGGCGGCGAGCGGTACGTGGGCCGGACGCTCACCCTGTCGGGGGCGCGGCTGCTGACCTTCGGGGAGGCGGTCGCGGAGATCGCCGCGGCGACGGGGCGGCCGCTGACGTACCGGGCCGTCTCCACGCGGGACTACGGCGAGGCCATGGTCGGCTTCGGTCTGCCACCGGAGGAGGTCGCGGCCATGACCGGCATCTTCGACACCCTCCTCGACGGCCGCAACGCGCACCTCGAGGACGGTGTGCGCGAGGTCCTGGGCCGCGCGCCCCGGGACTTCGCCGAGTTCGTGCGGGAGGAGGCGGCGGCCGGGACCTGGAAGGCCTGAGACCGCCGTCCGTCACTTCTCCTCGGGCGGCTGCCTCTCCCCGTTGGCCTCGCTGTTCTTCGCGTGGGCGCTCTTCACATGGGTGCTCTTCACATGCGTGCGCAGGCGGGCCGAGACGTCCTCCGGGGGCAGGAAGCGGGACCAGCGTTCGGGGAACTCGGAGGGCATGTCGGGGTCGGCCTCCCCGTGGGCGGCGGCGCGGGCCACGTACTCGGCGACCTGCGCCTGGCGCAGCCGCTCGTTGGCCTCACGGGCCGCGGCCGTGGCGGCGGCCGGCCAGACCCGGTCGATGGCGGCGTTGACCGCGGCCCCGACCAGCACCGCGAACGCGGACACACCGATCCACAGCAGCACGGCGACGGGCGCGGCCAGGGAGCCGTAGATCGTGGGGCCCTCGACCGTGCTGGTCAGATAGATCCGCAGCAGGAAGCTGCCGAGCACCCACATGCCGAGGGCGACGAGCGCTCCGGGCACGTCCTCGATCCACGGAGAGCGGACGGGCACGGACACGTGATAGAGGGTCGTGAGGAAGGCGATCGACAGCAGTATCACCACGGGCCAGTACAGGACCTGCACGACCGTCGTCGACCACGGCACGATCCGCACCACCGCGTCCGGCCCGGCCACCATCAGCGGCAGCGCGATGGAGCCGATCAGCAGGGCCACGATGAACAGCGCGAAGGCCAGCAGCCGCGTCTTGACGATGCCCCGGACCCCGTCGAGGCCGTACATGACGGTGATGGTGTCGATGAAGACGTTCACGGCACGGGAGCCGGACCACAGGGCGAACAGGAAGCCGATGGAGATGACGTCGGGCCGGCCGCCCTTCATCACGTCGTGCAGGATCGGCTCGGCGATCTCCCTGACGCCCTGGTCGGAGAGGATCGTGCGCGCGGCCTCCAGGATGTTGGCCTGGAGGCTCTCGATGGTGTCGGCGCCGGTCCAGGCGTCGACGTAGCCGAGCAGTCCGATCATGCTGAGCAGCAGCGGCGGCACCGACAGCAGCGTGAAGAACGCGGCCTCGGCGGCGAGGCCCAGGATGCGGTACTCGATGCAGGAGTTGACGGTGTCCTTGAGCAGCAGCCAGGCGGTCCTGCGCTTGGATACGTTCCGGTAGAGGGCCCGCGCCCGGTGGAGGCGTCCGGAGGGTGTGTCGGGGGTTTCACTTCCTGGCTGCACCCCCTAACGGTATCCGTCGCGCCCGAGCGCACTCACCCGGTAGGTTCGCACCATGGCTGGCAGCACGCACTCCGTGAGCAACCAGGTCCCGCCGCTGGTCGGGTACGACGTCTTCACCGCGGACCAGGCCCTCACGGCCGGGGTCGAACGGCATCTGGATCCGGAGCTGCTCGACGAGGTGCTCGGCGAGCTGTCGGCGCTCGGGCGGGCCTCCGGCGCGGCCCAGGTGCAGGAGTGGGGCGTGCGCGCCAACGAGAATCCGCCGCGGCTGCGCACCCACGACCGGTACGGCGAGCGGATCGACGAGGTCGACTTCCATCCGTCCTGGCACCGGCTGCTCGGCAAGGGTGTCTCGGCCGGTCTGACGGCGGCCTGGGCCCGGCCCGGCGGGCACGTCCGGCGGGCGGCGGCGTTCCTGGTGTGGACGCAGGTCGAGGCGGGCAACGGCTGCCCGCTGTCGATGACGCACGCGGCGGTGCCCGCCCTGCGCACGGACCCGGAGCTGGCCGCCGAGTGGGAGCCGCGGCTGACGTCCATGGTCTACGACCGTGAGCTGCGGCCCGCGCACCTGAAGGCCGGCGCGCTGTTCGGGATGGGCATGACGGAGAAGCAGGGCGGCAGCGACGTCCGGGCGAACACGACCTCCGCGCGGCCCCTCGCCGAGGACGGGACGTACGAACTGACCGGGCACAAGTGGTTCTGCTCGGCGCCGATGTCCGACGGCTTCCTGGTGCTGGCGCAGGCTCCGGGCGGGCTGACCTGCTTCCTGGTGCCGCGGGTGCTGGCGGACGGGACGCGCAACGTGTTCCTGGTCCAGCGGCTCAAGGACAAGCTCGGCAACCGGTCGAACGCCTCGGCGGAGGTCGAGTTCGACGGGACCTGGGCGCGCCGGGTCGGCGAGGAGGGGCGCGGGGTGCGCACCATCATCGGGATGGTCGCGGCGACCCGGCTCGACTGTGTGCTGGGCTCGGCGGGGCTGATGCGGCAGGCCGTGGCGCAGGCGGTGCACCACTGCACCCACCGCGAGGCGTTCGGCGGGAAGCTCGTCGACAAGCCGCTGATGCGCAATGTCCTCGCCGATCTCGCCCTGGAGTCGGAGGCGGCGACGACGCTGGCGCTGCGGCTCGCGGCCGCCTACGACGACGGCGGCGAGCAGGAGCGGGCGCTGCTGCGGATCGCGGTGCCGGCCGCCAAGTACTGGGTGACCAAGCGGTGCCCGCCGGTGGCGGTGGAGGCGGCGGAGTGCCTGGGCGGCAACGGGTACGTCGAGGAGTCCGGAATGCCCCGGCTGGTGCGGGAGTCGCCGCTCAACTCGGTCTGGGAGGGCGCGGGCAATGTCCAGGCCCTCGATGTGCTGCGGGCGTTGCAGCGGGAGCCGGGCGCGCTGGACGCGTATCTGCGGGAGGTCGGGCAGGCGCGCGGCGCCGACCACCGGCTCGACGGGGCCATCAAGAACCTGCTGACCGAACTGGCCGATCTGGAGGGCGTGGAGGGGCGGGCGCGACGGCTGGCGGAGCGGCTCGCGCTGGTGCTCCAGGGATCGCTGCTGGTCAGGTTCGCGCCGCCGCAGGTGGCCGACGCGTTCTGCGCCGCCCGGCTGGGCGGTGACGGGGGCGCGGCCTTCGGGACGCTGCCGCACACGCTGGATCTGGCGGCGGTGGTGGAGCGGGCGCGTCCGGTGTCCTGACCCGGTGTTCGACCTGGTGCTCTGACCTGGTGTTCTGAACCGCTCGCCCGGGAGCGGGGGTGGTGCTGCGCCGACACGGCACCACCCCCGCGGCACTGGCCCGTTCGAGCCATCGAACGCCGCTCGGGACGGCGCTGCTCAATTTTCAGCCACGGCCCGGCCGTTCACCAGGGTTGCAAGGGGTTGCAACTTGATGCCGACTGTGTGCGGAGTGTGCGCGTCCGTCAGGGGCAGACGGCACTATGAGACGGACAGTCGGAAACGGCTCCGGGGGGACACGCCGATGGACGTCACGCAGCTCGCCGCGGTGAACGCCACGCGGGCGGCCCGGGTCCTCGACGAGGTCCGTTCCGCCCGGCTCGCCGGGCAGCCCGCCCCCGTGGCGCCGCGGCCGGTCATCGAGCAGTCCTGGGAGCGGATGCTGCGCGGCGGCGTCGACCCGGACCACGACGTCCGGGCGGGGCTGCTGCCCCTGGACGAGGTGCGGCGGCGGCGCGAGACCTCGGCGCTGCGCCATGTGCTGCCGGTGCTGCGGGAGGGGCTGCTGGCGGTCGCGGACATCGCGCACCACATCATGGTGGTCGCCGACGAGGAGGGCCGGGTGCTGTGGCGCGAGGGCAGCGCGCCGGTGCTGCGCAAGGCCGACGGGCTCGGGTTCGAACTCGGCGCGGACTGGCGCGAGGACGTCGTCGGCACGAACGGCCTGGGCACTCCGGCGGTGGTGCGCCGGCCCGTGCAGGTCTTCGCCGCCGAGCACTTCGTGCGCTCCCAGGCCGGCTGGACCTGCGCCGGCGCTCCCCTGACGGATCCCCGGGACGGCAGGCTGCTCGGCGTGGTGGACGTGAGCGGGCCGCTGGAGACGATGCATCCGGCCACGCTCGCCTGGGTCGACTCGGTGGCCAAGCTCGCCGAGGCCCGGCTGCGGGAGATGCACGTGGAGTCGCTGGAGCGGCTGCGCGCGGTGGCGGCGCCGGTGCTGGCCCGGCTCGGCGGGCGCGCCCTGGTGGTCGACCCGGACGGCTGGACCGCCGCGGTGAGCGGGATGCCGTACACCCGGCGGATCGCCCTGCCCAAGTCGCTGTCGGCGGGCCCGCGGTGGCTGCCGGTGCTCGGGCCGTGCTCGGTCGAGCCGCTGGCCGGGGGCTGGCTGGTGCGGGCCGCCGCCGACGAGCCGGTGCCGCACGGGGCGACCAGGATCGTGCTGGACCTCAGACAGGCGCGGAGCTGGTCGGTGGAGGTCTCCCAAGGCGCCGGGTCCTGGGCCCGCGAACTGAGTCCCCGGCATGCCGAGTTGCTGTACCTCCTCGCCGTCCACCGCACCGGGCGCAGCGCCTCGGGCCTGGCCGGGGACGTGTTCGGCGACCCGGCCCGCACGGTGACGGTGCGCGCCGAGATGTCGCGGGTACGGCGGTATCTGGGGGCGTTGCTGGAGCACCGGCCGTACCGGTTCGCCGAGGACGCCGAGGTCGAGCTGCTGCTCCCGGACGACCCGCAAGATCTGCTGCCGTACACCACGGCACCGGCGGTGCGCGGGCTCCGCGCCTCCGCACCGGCCCCCTGAGGTTCACCGGACGTGTCGCCCGACTGTCGCCCAGGGGTACATCTTTCGCATATTTGCGGGGTCTTCGTCCGCCACCCCGCTCACCTGCCGTAGCATCCCTCTACGGGTCACCCCACCTGCTCCTCCGTCAACGTATGGATCATCAGGCGCAGTTGGCCCGCCTCAGGAGGGCGTTATGAAGCATCGCGGCAGACACCGGCGGCGCAGGCGGGGCAGGGCGGTACGGGCGACGCTGGCCGGGACGGCCCTCGCGCTCACCGCCGCAGCCACCCTGATCAGCGCTTCGCAGGCCGAGGTCACGGACGCCCCGGGGACCCTGAAGCCGATCAGTGCGACCGCCGAGGCCGGGCGGCTGCCGCTGGCCGAGCACCGGGTGCCGGATCAGTGGCTCGACCGGCTCTCCTCCGAGATGGGCCGCCCCGTCGGCGTCGGCGCGGTGCTGGAGAGCGCCGACCGCCCGCTGCGGGACGCGGCCGGCTGTTCGACCGCCGAGAAGCAGGCCCTGCCCATAGAACCGGCGGCCACCCGCGCGTACTGCTTCGGCGGCGCCGACACCCGGGGCTGGCGGCCCGGCGCGGTCACCACCTCGGGAGACGCGGACGACGACGGCCGCTGGGGCGACAACCGTGTGATCCTCTCCGGCTGGACCAACGGCGCCGAGGGCGGCTCCATGGACGGCCCGGCGCCCGAGCGGGGCCTGGCCAAGGTCGCCTTCGTCGACGCGAACGACCCGGACCGGCTCCGCTACACCTGGGCCCTGCTGGCCGTCCCGGTGGACGGCGGGCACGACTACCGGGGGCTGGTCTCGCCTCTGTCCGGCATGGTCTGGTACCAGGACAAGCTGCTGGTGACGACCCGCGAGGGCGACCGGAACGCGCTGTACGTGTACGACATGGACCGCATCCAGCGCGCCACCGTCGACTCCGAGGCGGTCGGCCGGGTGCGCGGCGGCTGGGCGGCGCACGGCTACCGGTACGTGCTGCCCGCCGTCGGCTCGTACACCCTGCAAGGCGGCGACGACGCGCGCCCGGCCACCGTCTCCCTGGACCGCAGTACCTCCCCCGACAGTCTGGTCGCGAGCGAGTGGGTGCCCGCGGACGGCGACCGGCGCACCCGGCTGTGGCGCTACGCGCTGAGCCGGGACCCGGCCCGGCCCGGCCTGCTCAGCACCGACTCCTTCGGACGCGCGGACCCGGTCGAGGCGTACGAGACGAAGACGACCGATGTGCGGGGCGTGCTGGCGTACCGCTCGGGCTGGTATCTCGACCGCGCGGCGGGCTCACCGGGCGGGCACGGGACGCTGTGGCGCCAGGACACCGGCAGCGCCCGGGCGACGGAGTGCGGGACGGACGAGACCCGGCACTGCTGGAGCGGCCGGTCGGGCTCCCTGTCCTACTGGGAGGAGACCGGCGAGGTCTGGTCCCAGTCCGGCGGCATGCTGTTCGCACTGCCCCTGTCCTCGGTCGACCGGGCCCTCGACTAGGGCGCCTCCGGCCGCGTGCCGCCCATGACCCGGGCCCCGGGGGTTCGACAGTTCGTCACACCTGATGATTTCCTGACCCTCATGCCGACCATCGCCGTGACCACCTGGTCCCTGGAGCAGACCGCCCCGACCGACCTGCTGCCGGCCGTCGCGCCGGAAGGGGACGTCCGGGTCGTGCGCTCCGAGGTGCCCTCGCCCGAGTTCAGCCGGTTCCTGTACGCGTCGGTGGGCGGCGACATCCGCTGGACCGACCGGCTGAGCTGGTCGTACGCCCGCTGGCAGGAGCACCTGGAGCGGCCCGGCGTGGAGACGTGGGTGGCCTACGACCGGGGCACGCCCGCCGGGTACGTGGAGCTGGAGGCGCAGGACGACGCGGTCGTGGAGATCGTCTACTTCGGGCTGCTGCCCGGCTTCCGGGGCCGGCGCATCGGCGGGCACCTGCTGTCGTACGGCACGGCCCGGGCCTGGGACCTCGCGGACCGCTGGGCGGGACTGACGCCGACGAAGCGGGTCTGGCTGCACACCTGCAGCAAGGACGGCGAGCACGCGATGGACAACTACCAGCGCCGTGGGTTCCAGCTGTTCGACACCAAGGTCGAGGAGGAGGCGGACGTCGCCGCTCCGGGACCGTGGCCTGGGGCGTTCCCCGTCTGACCTGGTCGGACACCCCGGGATGACCCGATGTGACCAAGGACACGCGTGTCTTGGATTCCGAGACACGAGTGTCCGAATCTTGGACGAAGCTGGACTGTGTCCAGATCGCCGTGACACGCTTCCGTCATGTCTGGAACTGGAATTGCCTTGGTGAGTCGGCGGCACGTCGACCTCGGCCGCATGTCCAGCGCCATCTGTCCGGCGCGCTGAGAGCACTCACGCAGCCCGGCATCCCTCTTTCTTGTCTCCATACCTGCGCAATGACGCGCCCGTACCAGCGTGCGCCCGCACGCGCAGGTCAGAGCCGCTTTCCCGCCTGTCCCGAAGGACGTATCAACCATGGCCGCCACCCCGCAGAAGCCTGCCGCCGCGACTCCCCGCCGCAAGGTGAGCCGTCACCGCGGTGAGGGTCAGTGGGCCGTGGGACACCACACCCCGCTCAACGGCAACGAGCAGTTCAAGAAGGACGACGACGGTCTCAATGTGCGGACACGCATTGAGACGATCTACTCCAAGCGGGGCTTCGACTCGATCGACCCGAACGACCTGCGCGGACGGATGCGCTGGTGGGGTCTGTACACCCAGCGCCGCCCCGGGATCGACGGCGGCAAGACCGCGATCCTGGAGCCGGAGGAGCTGGACGACGAGTACTTCATGCTCCGCGTCCGCATCGACGGCGGCCGGCTCACCACCCGCCAGCTGCGGGTGGTCGGCGAGATCTCGCAGGAGTTCGCGCGCGGGACCGCCGACATCACCGACCGGCAGAACGTGCAGTACCACTGGATCCGGATCGAGGACGTGCCCGAGATCTGGAACCGGCTGGAGGCCGTCGGCCTGTCCACGACCGAGGCCTGCGGTGACACGCCCCGTGTGGTCATCGGCTCGCCGGTCGCGGGTATCGCGCAGGACGAGATCGTCGACGGCAGCTCCGCCATCGACGAGATCCACCGCCGGTACATCGGCAGCAAGGAATTCTCCAACCTGCCCCGCAAGTTCAAGACGGCGATCTCGGGCTCGCCGCTGCTCGACGTCGCCCACGAGATCAACGACGTGGCGTTCGTCGGCGTCGACCACCCCGAGCACGGCCCCGGCTTCGACCTGTGGGTCGGCGGCGGGCTGTCCACCAACCCGAAGATCGGCGTCCGGCTCGGCACCTGGGTGCCGCTGGACGAGGTCCCGGACGTGTGGGCCGGCGTGATCGGCATCTTCCGCGACTACGGCTACCGGCGCCTGCGCACCCGCGCCCGGCTGAAGTTCCTGGTCGCCGACTGGGGCCCGGAGAAGTTCCGCCAGGTGCTGCAGGACGAGTACCTCAAGCGTGAGCTCGTCGACGGACCGCCGCCCGCCGAGCCCGTGGAGCGCTGGCGCGACCACATCGGCGTGCACCGGCAGCAGGACGGCCGCTTCTACGTCGGTTTCGCGCCGCGTGTCGGCCGGGTCGACGGCGCCACCCTCACCAAGATCGCCGACCTCGCCGAGGCCCACGGCTCGGGCCGGGTGCGTACCACCGTCGAGCAGAAGATGATCGTCCTCGATGTCGAGGAGGACCAGGTCGACTCGCTGGTCGAGGGCCTGGAGGCGCTCGACCTGACCGCCCGGCCGTCCTCGTTCCGGCGCGGCACCATGGCCTGCACCGGCATCGAGTTCTGCAAGCTGGCCATCGTCGAGACCAAGCAGCGCGGCTCGCAGCTGATCGACGAGCTGGAGCGCCGGCTGCCGGACTTCGACGAGCCGCTCACCATCAACCTCAACGGCTGCCCGAACGCCTGCGCCCGTATCCAGGTGGCGGACATCGGTCTCAAGGGGCAGCTGGTCGTCAACAGCGAGGGCGAGCAGGTCGAGGGCTACCAGGTGCACCTCGGCGGCGCGCTGGGCCTCGAGGCCGGCTTCGGCCGCAAGGTGCGCGGTCTGAAGGTCACCTCCGAGGAGCTGCCCGACTACATCGAGCGCGTCCTGAAGCGGTTCGAGGCGGAGCGCGAGGACGGCGAGCGGTTCGCCGCCTGGGCCGCCCGGGCCGGCGAGGAGTCTCTGACATGAGCGAGCGCGCGGCCCCGTTCTACTGCCCCTACTGCGGTGACGAGGACCTGCGTCCCAGCGAGGAGGGGCACGGGGCGTGGGAATGCGCGGCGTGCAGCCGGGCCTTCTCGCTGAAGTTCCTCGGACTGCTGTCCCAGGGACTGAAGCGATCCGACTCCGGAGGGGCAGAGATATGACGACCACTCAGGAAGAGCGCAGCACCGAAGAACTGAAGGCGCTCGCCGAGCAGGCGGGCCGCGACCTGGAGGACGCCTCCGCGCTGGAGATCCTCACCTGGGCGGCCGAGACGTTCGGCAAGCGCTTCTGCGTGACCTCCTCCATGGAGGACGCCGTCGTCGCCCACCTCGCCTCCCGGGCGATGCCCGGCGTGGACGTCGTCTTCCTCGACACCGGCTACCACTTCGAGGAGACCATCGGCACCCGCGACGCGGTCGACGCCGTGATGGACGTCAACGTCATCACGCTCACCCCGCGCCTGACGGTCGCCGAGCAGGACGCCGAGTACGGCCCGAAGCTGCACGACCGCGACCCCGACCTGTGCTGCGCGATGCGCAAGGTGCAGCCGCTTCAGGAGGGCCTGAAGGACTACCGGGCCTGGGCGACCGGTCTGCGCCGCGACGAGTCCCCGACCCGGGCGAACACCCCGGTGGTCGGCTGGGACGAGAAGCGGCAGAAGGTGAAGATCTCCCCGATCGCCCGCTGGACCCAGGACGACGTGGACGCCTACGTCACCGAACACGGCGTCCTGACGAACCCGCTGCTGATGGACGGCTACCCCTCCGTCGGCTGCGCCCCCTGCACCCGCCGGGTGCTGGAGGGCGAGGACGCCCGTGCCGGCCGCTGGGCGGGGAGCAACAAGACCGAGTGCGGGCTGCACGGATGACGACGACGATTCAGGAGACCGACGTGACGACCGGAGCCACCGTCTGGCTCACGGGTCTGCCGAGTGCCGGCAAGACCACCATCGCCCACGAGCTGGCCGGCCGGCTGCGCGCCGAGGGCCGCCGCGTCGAGGTGCTCGACGGCGACGAGATCCGCGAGTTCCTCTCGGCGGGCCTCGGCTTCACCCGCGAGGACCGGCACACCAACGTGCAGCGGATCGGCTTCGTCGCCGAACTGCTCGCCCGCAACGGCGTGCTCGCCCTCGTCCCGGTCATCGCGCCCTACCAGGACAGCCGCGAGGCGGTGCGCAAGCGGCACCAGGCGAACGGCACGGCGTACGCGGAGATCCACGTGGCCACGCCGGTCGAGGTCTGCAGCGAGCGCGATGTGAAGGGCCTGTACGCCAAGCAGGCGGCGGGCGAGCTCACGGGCCTCACCGGGGTCGACGACCCCTACGAGGCGCCCGAGTCGCCCGATCTGCGCATCGAGTCGCAGAACCAGACCGTGCAGGAGTCCGCGGCGTCGGTGTACGCCCTGCTCAGCGAAAGGGGACTGGCATGACGACCGCGGCCACCGTTTCCGAGGAGACCGACAGCCCCTACGCGCTGTCCCACCTCGACGCCCTCGAGTCCGAGGCGGTGCACATCTTCCGCGAGGTGGCGGGCGAGTTCGAGCGGCCGGTGATCCTCTTCTCCGGCGGCAAGGACTCCATCGTCATGCTGCACCTGGCGCTGAAGGCCTTCCGGCCGGCGTCGGTGCCGTTCTCGCTGCTGCACGTGGACACCGGGCACAACTTCCCCGAGGTCCTCGACTACCGGGACCGCACGGTCGAGAAGCACGGGCTGCGGCTGCACGTCGCCTCCGTGCAGGACTACATCGACCGCGGTGTGCTCAAGGAGCGCCCGGACGGCACCCGCAACCCGCTGCAGACGCTGCCGCTGACCGAGAAGATCCAGGCGGAGAAGTTCGACGCCGTCTTCGGCGGCGGACGCCGCGACGAGGAGAAGGCCCGGGCCAAGGAGCGGGTGTTCTCCCTGCGGGACGAGTTCTCCCAGTGGGACCCGCGCCGGCAGCGCCCGGAGCTGTGGAACCTGTACAACGGCCGGCACGCCCCCGGCGAGCACGTGCGCGTGTTCCCGCTGTCCAACTGGACCGAGCTGGACGTGTGGCAGTACATCGCCCGCGAGGGCATCGAGCTGCCGCAGATCTACTACGCCCACGAGCGTGAGGTGTTCCGGCGCAGCGGCATGTGGCTGACCGCCGGCGAGTGGGGCGGGCCGAAGGACGACGAGTCCGTGGAGAAGCGCCTGGTGCGCTACCGCACGGTCGGTGACATGTCCTGCACCGGGGCGGTCGACTCCGAGGCCGACACCATCGAGAAGGTGATCGTCGAGATCGCCGCCTCCCGGCTCACCGAGCGGGGCGCCACCCGCGCCGACGACAAGATGTCCGAAGCCGCGATGGAAGACCGCAAGCGCGAGGGGTACTTCTAAAGATGAGCACCATCACGACCGAGGAACTCGCGGAGACCACCCTGCTGCGGTTCGCCACCGCCGGTTCCGTCGACGACGGCAAGTCCACCCTGGTGGGCCGGCTGCTGCACGACTCCAAGTCGGTCCTCACCGACCAGCTGGAGGCCGTGGAGCGCGCTTCGGCGAGCCGGGGCCAGGAGGCTCCGGACCTCGCGCTGCTGACGGACGGCCTGCGGGCCGAGCGGGAGCAGGGCATCACCATCGACGTGGCCTACCGCTACTTCGCCACGCCCCTGCGGCGGTTCATCCTCGCCGACACCCCCGGCCATGTGCAGTACACGCGGAACATGGTCACCGGCGCCTCGACGGCCGAGCTGACGGTCATCCTGGTCGATGCGCGCAACGGCGTCGTCGAGCAGACCCGCCGGCACGCCGCCCTCGCCGCCCTGCTGCGCGTCCCGCACGTGGTCCTCGCGGTCAACAAGATGGACCTCGTCGCCTACGAGGAGAAGGTGTTCGCCGCCATCGCCGAGGAGTTCACGGCGTACGCGACCGAGCTGGGCGTCCCCGAGGTCACCGCGATCCCGATCTCGGCGCTCGTCGGCGACAACGTGGTGGAGCCGTCCGCGAACATGGACTGGTACGGCGGCCCGACGGTGCTGGAGCACCTGGAGACGGTGCCGGTCAGCCACGATCTGAGCCACTGCCACGCCCGGCTGCCCGTGCAGTACGTGATCCGGCCGCAGAACTCCGACCACCCGGACTACCGGGGCTACGCCGGCCAGATCGCGGCGGGTTCCTTCCACGTCGGCGAGCAGGTGACCGTGCTGCCCTCGGGCCGCACCTCGAAGGTCGCCGGTATCGATCTGCTGGGCGAGCCGGTCGACGTCGCCTGGACCACGCAGTCGGTGACCCTCCTGCTGGAGGACGACATCGACATCTCGCGCGGCGACCTGATCGTGCCCACCAAGGACGCGCCCGCGACGACGCAGGACATCGAGGCGACCGTCTGCCATGTGGCGGACGCCCCGCTGACCGTCGGCCACCGGGTGCTGCTCAAGCACGGCACCCGCACGGTCAAGGCGATCGTCAAGGACATCCCGTCCCGTCTCACGCTCGACGACCTGTCCCTGCACCCGCACCCGGGGCAGCTCGTCGCCAACGACATCGGCCGGGTGAAGATCCGTACCGCCGAGCCGCTGCCGGTCGACTCCTACTCCGACTCGCGCCGCACCGGCTCGTTCATCCTGATCGACCCGAACGACGGCCAGACCCTCACCGCGGGCATGGTCGGCGAGTCCTTCGCCGCCCCCGAGCCGGTGCGGGACGAGGCCGAGGACGACGGGTGGGACTTCTGAGATGAACTCCCCCGACTTCTACTCCACGTTCGCGAAGGAGGGCGGCCGCGTCGGCAGCGGTGCTCTCGGCAGCGGGCAGGGCGGAGTGGCGCGATGTGTGCGCTGACGTACGCGCACTGCCTGCGCGCCCTCACCCCCCACCGCCGTAGACGCAAACCTGCCGACCTCCCGGCCACGACCTGAGAGACCGTGACCGCCGGGCCTCCGAGAGGAACACCTCCCGTGCCTGCATCATCCGCTCTGCGCCGATCCCTCGCGGTCATAGCCGCGCTTCCCCTGCTCACCCTGGCCGCCTGCGGCTACGGCTCCAAGGCCGAGGACGACGGGGGCGCCAAGGTCGCCGCCGGAGCGAAGAAGATCGACGGTCTCGACCAGGTCAGGATCGGTTACTTCGGCAACCTCACCCACGGAACCGCGCTGGTGGGCTTCCAGAAGGGCATCTTCCAGAAGGCCCTGGGGGCCACCGAGGTGAAGCCCGCGATCTTCAACGCCGGTCCGTCCGAGATCGAGGCGCTGAACTCCAAGTCCATCGACATCGGCTGGATCGGCCCCTCCCCGGCGATCAACGGCTACACCAAGGCCGCCGGCAAGAACCTGCGCATCATCGGCGGTTCGGCGTCCGGCGGTGTGAAGCTGGTCGTGAACCCGGACAAGATCAAGTCCCTGAAGGACGTCAAGGGCAAGCGGATCGCGACCCCGCAGCTCGGCAACACGCAGGACGTGGCGTTCCTGAACTGGGCGGCCGAGCAGGGCTGGAAGGTCGACCCGCAGAGCGGCAAGGGTGACGTCACCGTCGTCCGCAGCGACAACAAGGTCACCCCGGACGCCTACAAGTCCGGTTCGATCGACGGTGCCTGGGTGCCGGAGCCGACCGCGTCGAAGCTGGTCGCCGAGGGCGGCAAGGTGCTGCTCGACGAGGCGTCGCTGTGGCCCGACAAGAAGTTCGTGATCACGAACATCATCGTGCGGCAGGAGTTCCTCAAGGAGCACCCGAAGGTCGTCGAGGCCGTGCTCAAGGGCTCGGTCGAGACCAACAAGTGGATCAACGCCAACCCGGACGCGGCGAAGGCGGCGGCGAACAAGCAGCTGGAGGCCGACTCCGGCAAGGCGCTGCCGGCCGAGGTGCTCGACCCGGCGTGGAAGTCCATCCAGTTCACCGACGACCCGCTGGCCTCCACCCTCAACACCGAGGCCGAGCACGCCGTGAAGGCGGGGCTGCTGCAGAAGCCGAACCTGAACGGCATCTACGACCTCGCGCCGCTGAACAAGGTCCTGAAGGCCGAGGGCGAGCCCGCGGTCGACGACGCCGGTCTCGGCGCCAAGTAGCCCGCATCCCGAAGAGTTCCCAGGAGGTGACGACCATGGCCACCACCCTCGCCAAGGCCGCCGACGGCACTGAGTCGGCCACGCACGCCGCCCGGATCGAACACGTTTCGAAGTCGTTCGCGGGCCCCGCCGGGCAGCAGCTCGTCCTGGACGACATCACCCTCGATGTCGCGCCCGGCGAGTTCGTCACCCTCCTGGGGGCCTCGGGCTGCGGCAAGTCCACCCTGCTCAACCTGGTGGCGGGCCTGGACCGGCCCAGCGCCGGGGAGATCACCACGGACGGCCGTCCGGCGCTGATGTTCCAGGAGCACGCGCTGTTCCCGTGGCTGACCGCGGGCAAGAACATCGAACTCGCCCTGAAGCTGCGGGGCATCGCGAAGGCCGAGCGCCGCGAGCGGGCCGAGGAACTGCTCGAACTCGTCCGGCTGAAGGGCGCGTACGGCAAGCGGGTGCACGAGCTGTCGGGCGGTATGCGCCAGCGTGTCGCGCTGGCCCGCGCGCTCGCCCAGGAGAGCAAGCTGCTCCTGATGGACGAGCCGTTCGCGGCGCTGGACGCCATCACGCGGGACGTGCTGCACGACGAGCTGACCCGCATCTGGCGCGAGACGCAGCTGTCCGTCCTGTTCGTCACGCACAACGTGCGCGAGGCGGTCCGGCTCGCGCAGCGCGTGGTGCTGCTGTCCTCCCGTCCGGGCAAGATCGCCCGTGAGTGGACGGTGGACATCCCGCACCCGCGCCGCATCGAGGACACCCAGGTGGCGGAGCTGTCCGTCGAGATCACCGAAGAACTGCGTGGGGAGATCCGCCGTCATGGCCAGCACTGATTCGACGACCGTCGCCAAGGACGGCAGCGATCTCGCCGGTCTGGAGGCGGGCCTCGACGCGCTGGAGTCGAGGCAGACGCACCGCACGCCGTTCCGGCAGACCTTCGTCCAGAAGATCCTGCCGCCCGTCCTCGCCGTCGCGCTGGTGCTGGCGGTCTGGCAGGCCCTCGTCTCGTTCAAGGTCGTCGACGACCCGACCAAGCTGCCCGCGCCGTCCGCCGTGTGGAACGTCGTCCACACGGCGTGGCTCGAGGGCGAGCTGCTCGGCTACATCTGGACCAGCGTCTCGCGCGGTCTGCTCGGCTTCTGCTTCGCCCTGCTGATCGGCACGCCGCTGGGTCTGCTGGTGGCCCGGGTGAAGTTCGTCCGCGCGGCCCTCGGCCCGATCCTGTCGGGCCTGCAGTCCCTGCCGTCGGTCGCCTGGGTTCCGCCGGCGGTGATCTGGCTGGGCCTGAACAACTCGATGATGTACGCGGTGATCCTGCTCGGCGCGGTCCCCTCGATCGCCAACGGCCTCGTCTCCGGTGTCGACCAGGTGCCCCCGCTGTTCCTGCGCGCGGGCCGCACCCTCGGCGCCACCGGCCTGAAGGGCACCTGGCACATCGTCCTGCCCGCCGCGCTGCCCGGCTATGTGGCCGGTCTGAAGCAGGGCTGGGCGTTCTCCTGGCGCTCGCTGATGGCCGCGGAGATCATCGCGTCCTTCCCCGACCTCGGCGTGGGCCTCGGCCAGTTGCTGGAGAACGGCCGCAACGCCAGCGACATGGCCATGGTGTTCGAGGCCATCCTGCTCATCCTGATCGTCGGTATCGCCATCGACCTGCTCATCTTCAGTCCGCTGGAGCGGTGGGTGCTGCGCAACCGCGGTCTGCTGGTGAAGAGCTGAAGTCCCATGAACAACAAGCCTGTCCTCCTCGTCATCGCCCACGGCAGCCGCGACCCGCGGCACGCCGCGACCGTGCACGCCCTGATGCGGCGGGTCCGCGCCCTGCGTCCCGACGTACGGGTGGAGACAGGCTTCCTGGACTTCAACGTCCCCTCGGTGCAGGGGGTCCTGGAGTCCCTGGCGGTCCAGGGCGTCCGTGACGTCGTGGCCCTGCCCCTCCTGCTGACCCGGGCGTTCCACGCCAAGGCGGACATCCCGGCGGTCCTCGCGGACGCTCCCCCGCAGCTCCGCGTCCACCAGGCGGAGGTCCTGGGCCCGTCCCCGCTGCTGTCGGCGGCGCTGGAACGGCGCCTGTACGAGGCGGGCCTCACGCCCGCCGACAAGTCCTCGACCGGGGTCGTCCTGGCCTCGGCGGGGTCCACCGACCCGGAGGCGATCGCAGTGATCGCAGAAATCGCGCGGGAGTGGCGGCACACCGGCTGGTGCGCCGTGCGGCCTGCGTTCGCCTCCGCATCTCTCCCGCGTACCGAGGACGCGGTCCGTGAACTCCGCGAACTCGGCTGCTCCAGGGTGGCCGTCGCCCCCTACGTCCTCGCCCCCGGCCGCCTCCCGGACCGCATCGCCCGGGGCGCGGCGGAGGCGGACGTCCTGGCCGACGTGCTCGGCCCGGCGCCGGAGGTGGCGCGGGTGGTGCTGGAGCGGTACGAGGCGGCGCGGGCGCCCATGCTGACCGCCGTGAGCGCCTGACGGCAGGAAGCCGTCACCAGGGTGGCAGCAGGGTGCCCAGCGGGCCCAGGTCCAGGTTGAGGTCCTCCGGGGTGAGGTCGTAGCGCGCGCAGAGTTCCCGCATGCGGTCGTCGAGGAGCATCAGGGTCAGGCCGACGCGTTCCTCCTGTTCCTCGGTGAGGTCTCCTACGTCGACGCGGTGGAGGGCTTGGCGTTCCATGAGCTGGCGGAGGAGTTCGACGACCGTCAGGACGAGTTTGACCAGGTCGCGTTCGACGGTGTCGGGGTCGGCGGTCAGACGGCGGGTGGCCGGGGGCATGGTGCCTCGCTGATCTGGGAGAGTGCCGACGCGGCCACGGGGGCGATGACCGCGCGCAGGTCGATGCGGACCAGGTCGACGTCCGCGATGGACAGGACGAGGTCGCCGGTGAGGACGACACCGCCCTGGAGGAGCCGGTCGAGGAGATCGATGAGGGCGACGGGGCGTTCGGTGCAGGGGGCGACGCTCACGCGGCGGTCTCCGACTGCGGTTCCGGCTGGAGGGCGAAGGAGTAGGGCGCCCAGGGGCCGGTCACCTCCACGCGGAGGCCGGGGACGCCCTCGGCGGCCGCGAGTATGCCGGTGCGGAAGGCGTCGACGCGGTCGGCGCGGACGAGGTAGGCGTCGTTGCCGACGTTGGTGCCCGGGCCGGGGCCCGCGAGGCTGCCGCGTTGCGGGCTGTGTGCCACACGGTCGACGGCGAGGGCGCGGGCCGTCTCGGTGAGGTGTGCGGCGGCCTGGGCGACCGTGCGCCAGGCCTCATCGTTGCGGCGTTGTCTGCGGCGGCGGATCGACAGATAGGCGCGGCCGGCTCCGAGGCCGGTGGGCTGTTCCCGCGCGGCGTCGGTGTCCGCCTCGGGCGGGGTGATGTCGGGCGTGGCGTAGAGCTTGACGCCGAGTTCCACATGGCCGGTGAGGCGCTCCAGCAGGGACAGGAAGTAGTCGCGGCGGGTGTCGAGGGCCTGCCGGGCGCTGGCCTCGTCGAGGTAGACGGTGGCCAGGCGCAGGGGCAGTACGGCGGCGCCGCAGCCGACCAGGGCGGCGACCACGGCGTGGTGGGAGCGGACGGTGGACTCCAGCCAGTCCAGGTCGTCGAGGTGGGCCGCGAGGGGCGCCTCGGCGTAGTCGGCGGCCGGGACGTGGCCGACGGCGAAGGCGAGCCGGTGGGTGCCGGCCGCCGGGGCGACCAGGTGGACCGGCTCTCCGGCGACCCCGCGCAGCTGCGTCACCGCGGCGGTGGCCTCGGGGGTGGGGCGCAGGACGGCGTAGATGTAGACGAGGTTCGGGTCGGTCATGGCTCCGGGCTCCTCTCGGCCGCCTTGAGTGCGGCGATCTCGGCACGCAGTCGTTCGTTCTCGTCGGCGAGGGACCGCTCGGGGCGGGCGGCCCGGGAGGAGAGGGAGGGATCGTGTTCCCACCAGTCGATGCCCATCTCCTTGGCCTTGTCGACGGAGGCGACGAGCAGGCGCAGCTTGATGGTGAGCAGTTCGATGTCGAGCAGGTTGATCCGGATGTCCCCGGCGATGACCACGCCCTTGTCGAGGACGCGTTCGAGGATGTCGGCGAGGTTGGCGGTCTGGGCGCCGGGCCCCTGGTCGTAGGGGGAGGGAAAGCGGGACGGTCCGGTGAGTGGGCCTGCTGCCGGGTGGCTCATGGTCGGGGGCCTTGTCCTCGGGCGTTGATCTCGTCGAGCCGGTCGAGCAGTTCGTCCTCGCGGCGGTCGTACTCGGTCTCGTCGATCCGTCCCTCCAGCAGGGCGCGTTCCAGGCCGACGAGGGCCTGGCGGACGGGGGCGGGGTCGTAGTACTGCGCCTCGGCGGCGGCCTGGAGCTGCTCGGCGGCCCAGAGGGTGGTGCGCAGGGGCGCGAGCGGGAGGGTGAGGATGCCGGTGATCAGGCCCATGGGTCAGGCGGCGAAGCTGTAGGGAGGCAGCGGGCCGCGCAGCCGGAAGTCGTAGGCGTCGCCGTAGTCGTGGGCCAGGCCCTGCCCGGCCGCGGTGAACTCGTCGGCGCGGGCGCGTTCGACGAGGAAGGAGACATTGAGGAAGTCGTCCTGGGAGGGGTCGGCCACGACGCTGGCCCGGGCCAGTGCGGACAGCCGCCCGACGATCTCCTCGGCCTGGTGCCGCTGCCGGGCTTCGACCTGCCGGGCCACGAGTTCGCCGAGGGCGAGGCGGTCCTCGTAGGCTCCGCTGCCCTCGCGGGTGTGCCGGTTGAGCCGGCGGGCCTCCTCGGACTCCTCGAGCACCTCGCGCAGCAGGTCGTCCTGGGAGCGGGCGGCCTTGAGGTTGAACTCGGCGGTGCCGTGCAGTTCGCCGAGCCGTCGGGTGTACTCCTCGCCCTTGTGCTCCAGGGCGGTGGTGACGGCGGTGTCGTCGGGGGCGAGCAGGCCGAACCGCATGGGCAGGACCGATCCGTCGGCCATCAGGCGTTCCTGGAGTTCCTGGTGGGCGGCGAGGTCACGGCGTTTGGGACGCAGGCCGGGGGGTGCGGCGCTGACCACGGCGGCGAGCGGCCCGTGCACGAGCACCCGCGGGGGCTCCTCGGTCCCGCCGACGGTGCGCAGGCCGTCGAGCCGCAGGGGGTGGTCGGAGCGGGTGACGGCGTAGACGTAGACGCCGCTCACCGCTCCTCCTCCCGGTCCTTGTCGTCGCGGTCGAAGATGTCCCCGATGGCGTCGATGGCCCCGCCGATCGCGCCGCTGGTCTTGCCCCGGGCGCCGCTCTCGACGAGGTTGCCGACGATGTCGGTGAGCTTGTCCGGGGCCTTGCGGCCGGCCTCCAGGTCGAGGCGGTTGCAGGCCTCGGCGAAGCGGAGGTAGGTGTCGACGCTGGCGATCACGATCCGTATGTCGATCTTCAGGATCTCGATGCCGACCAGGGAGACCCGGACGAACACGTCGATGACGAGCCCGCGGTCCAGGATCAGTTCGAGGATGTCGAAGAGTCCGGCCGAACCCGAACCGCTGGAAGTGGCAGCGGGTTGCATCCCGCCGGACTGCGTCATGACGGTCACGTGGGCGATTCCTCTCGCGAGAGTCCGTATCCGTGCCGCCCCTAGTTACGGGGGTGGTGGCGGGCGTGTTCACGTGAACACCAAAAGACTTGCAGCGAGAGGGAGTTGGGAGCCGTCGGGCCGGCGCTAGCGGCGCCGGTCGAGCTGGCCCCGGGCATAGCGGCGCACCCGCTCATAGCCGAGCAGCTGGCCTTGCGGGTCGAGGGTGACCCGGTAGGTGGCCATGATGGTCATGGTGTCGGGGACCCGCTCCAGCTCCGCGACCTCCACGTCCGCGGTCCAGCCGTCCGGGGTCGGGCGCACGGCGGTGACGGAGTCGGGCGTCTTGCCGAGCAGTTCGGCGAGCTGGCTCGCCGCGCCGCGCATGGCCTGGACGGCGGTCGTACGACCGGAGGGAGTCGTCTGATCATCGGTGCTCGTCATGGCCCTACGGTGCCAAGGCCCCGGGCCGCGTGGGGGCGATTCGGCCAAACGTGCGGTGCCGGTGGGGCGGGGATCCGGCGGAGGGTCACTCCTGCGGGTCGCCGTACGGCGTCGCCTGGTGGAAGTAGAGCAGCCACCCGGCGTCCGTCCGCCGCCACAGCGAGTTGCGGTGCGCGCGTCTGCCGTCGTACTCGGTGTCGAAGGTGAGGTGGACGAGGTGGGGGGCCAGCTGGACGCCGCGCATACGGTAGGTGGCGATCGGCGGGGCTTCGAGGTCGGTGGTCCCGGCCAGGGAGGCGATGACGGCGGCCCGGTCCCAGTGGCGCCCGGAGGCGCCGAACTCGTGGAAGTCCGGGTGCAGCAGCGCCCCGACCCGCTCGGGCGAGCGGCGGACCTCCGGGGTGAGCAGGGCCAGTTCGCGGTCGATGGCGGACTCGACGGCCGGGTCGTGTTCAGGCACCGGTCATCTCCACCAGCTTCACCACGGTGTTCCAGTTGCGGGTCGTGGCGATCAGGCCCTTGTTGATGCGCGGCTTCGACAGATGTTCGGCCAGTTTGGAGCGGCCGAGGCCGTTCGGGGCGTACAGGTACAGGGCGCGGTCGCCCAGGCGGAACTCCTCGGGGAGGTAGGCGGCCTGGTCGATCTCCGCGAGGCGGGCGGGGTCCACGGGTTCGGAGAAGTAGGTGACGTGGAGCTGCTTGGCCTCCAGCTCGGCGGCCGGGAAGGGGCACGCGTCGGCGATCGCCTTGAGATAGGCGTGGTCGCGCACGATCACGTCGACGCCGAAGCCGAAGTGCCGCTCGACGGCCTGTGCGATCCCGGCCGCCAGCGACCGCTCGTCGCCGTGACCGGAGGTGAACACCGCCTGGCCGCTCTGCAGATACGTGCGCACGCCCTCGTGACCGAGGTTCTCCAGGAGTGTGCGCAGGTCCGCCATCGGGACCTTCCGGCTGCCGCCCACGTTGATGCCGCGCAGCAGTGCCGCGTACGTCGTCGTCATCCGCACACCTTAGGACGGCCGTCGTGCCCCGTGGGGGCGGGCACGACGGCCGTCGGCGGGCGGCTGCCCGGCCCCGTAAATTACTCATCGGTCACCGAGGGGCACAACCATCTGCTCAGGATCCACACAGTATGTGTAAGGGGCCACGGTCCCTGGCGGTCCTCCCCAGTGGGGAGAAGGCCGGGTCCATGGGGATGAGTTCCGGCCCCGCCACTTCACCGGGCAGCACGAGGTGCTGGCTTTATCCGGCCCATACCTTCGAATCGACAGGGGGCGGCAGGGGGCCGCCACCGCTGTACGAGGGGGCGAGCCCGTCATGGGGAACGGAGAAGCGCGGGTGCGGGGCTTTGCGGCCCGGGCCGGCGGCTGGAGCGCCCGGCACCGATGGGCCGCCGTCGGCATCTGGGTGCTGTTCGTCGTCCTGGCGGTGGGGCTCGGTTCGGCGGCCGGCCGGGTCGACGTCAAGGACAGCGACCAGCTCAAGGGGGAGACCCACACCGCCGCGCGGATCATCGAGGACGCCGGGATCGACGAACCGGCCGGTGAGAGCGTCCTGATCCAGGCCAGGGGCGGTGGTCTCAAGGCCACGGACGCCGAGTTCAGGAGCGCCGTGACCGCCGTGGTCTCGGCCGTCGAGGGGACCGGCGAGGTCACCGACGTGACCTCGCCGTACGACACGAAGACGATCTCGAAGGACGGGCGCAGCGCGCTCGTGCAGTTCGACATGCGCGGCGCGGCGGACACCGCGGGCGAGCGGGTCGAGCCGGTGCTGAAGGCCGTCGAGGGCGTCCAGAAGGACCACGCGTCGCTGCGGATCGAGGAGATCGGCGGCGCCAGCATGATGAAGACGTTCGACGACGCCTTCGGGGACGACTTCAAGAAGGCCGAGTACTCCGCGGTGCCGGTGGCCCTCGGCATTCTGCTGATCGCCTTCGGGGCGCTGGTGGCGGCGCTGCTGCCGGTGGCGCTGGCGGTCACCGCGATCATGGCGACGATGGGCCTGATGGGCCTCGTCAGCCATCTCCAGCCGATGAGCGACACCGCCAACTCCGTGATGCTGCTGGTCGGCATGGCGGTCGGCGTCGACTACTGCCTGTTCTATCTGCGCCGGGAGCGTGAGGAGCGCGAGGCCGGCCATGACGCGCAGACGGCCCTGAGGATCGCCGCCGCGACCAGTGGCCGCGCGATCGTCGTCTCCGGTGTCACGGTCTGCGTGGCCATGGCGGGCATGCTGTTCACCGGGCTCGCCGAGTTCGAGGCGATGGGTCTGGCCTCGCTGATGGTGGTGGCCGTGGCCATGGTGGGGTCCGTGACGGTGCTGCCCGCGCTGCTGTCGCTGCTGGGCGGGCGCGTGGAGAAGGGCCGTATTCCGTTCCTGCGCCGGCGCAAGCGGGGCGGCAGCCAGGACAGCCGGTTCTGGACGGCCGTGCTGCGGCGCGTCCTCGCCCGGCCCGTGATCGCCGCGGCGGTGGCGGCCGGTGCGCTGCTCGCCATCACGGCTCCCGCGCTCGGCATGAAGACGCAGCAGTTCACGCTGGACCAGGAGTTCGGCGACTCGCTGCCGATCGTGCAGACGTACAACCGGCTCAACGAGGCCTTCCCGGGCGGCTCGGAGCCGGCCGAGGTGGTCGTCAAGGCGGACGACATCAACGCGCCGGAGGTGAAGTCGGCGCTCGCCGACTTCCGTGACCGGGCGATCAGTTCGGGCGCCTCGCGCGGCCCGGTGGAGATCAAGCTGCACGACACGCAGAACGTCGCGTTCGTCTACGTCCCGCTGGTCGGCGGCTCCGACCAGGACAAGGCGGGCGCGAGCCTGGACACGCTGCGCGACGAGGTGCGTCCGGCCACGCTCGGCAGGGTCGACGGGGTCGAGGCGCCGATCACCGGACAGATCGCGGGGTCGAAGGACTTCAACGACCAGCTCGCCGGAGCCGTCGTCCCGGTCTTCGCGTTCGTGGTGGTCTTCGCCTTCGCGCTGATGCTGCTG
This sequence comes from Streptomyces sp. CRCS-T-1, assembly GCF_024442335.1. Taxonomy (NCBI): domain Bacteria; kingdom Bacillati; phylum Actinomycetota; class Actinomycetes; order Kitasatosporales; family Streptomycetaceae; genus Streptomyces; species Streptomyces sp. CRCS-T-1. The sequence continues at coordinate 1,567,311 of NZ_CP101651.1, forward strand.
TCGTTCCGCTCGCTGACGATCGCGCTCACCTCGATCGTGCTGAACCTGCTGTCGGTGGGCGCGGCCTACGGCATCCTCGTCGCGGTCTTCCAGCACGGCTGGGGCGCGTCCCTGGTGGGCGCGGAGGGCGTCGGCGCGATCATCACCTGGCTGCCGCTGTTCCTGTTCGTGATCCTGTTCGGCCTGTCGATGGACTACCACGTGTTCGTGGTGTCCCGGATACGGGAGGCGCGGCTGCGGGGTCTGGAGACGAAGGACGCGATCCGGCACGGCGTGGTCACCACGGCCGGGGTCGTCACCAGTGCCGCGGTCATCATGGTCGCCGTGTTCGCGATCTTCGGGACGCTGTCCATGCAGTCCATGAAGCAGATGGGCGTCGGCCTCGCGGCGGCGGTGCTCATCGACGCGACGATCATCCGGGGTGTGCTGCTGCCGGCGGTCATGGCACTGCTCGGGGAGCGCAACTGGTATCTGCCGAAGTGGCTGCACCGGCTGCCGGACCTCACGCACGACGAGGCACCCCAGGCGGTCGTGGCCGGGCAGGGGGCGCGGGACGACGAGGGCGAGCCCGTCAGGGTCTGATGCCCGCAGCGGGGGCTGATCCCCGCCACTGAAAGGGCCCGTTGGTTGCTCCGGCAGCCAACGGGCCCTTTCAGCGGCGCCCACCGAGGGGCGGAGGAACGCCCCGACTAGCCCTGACTGACCGGCAGTTCGGCCTCGATGAGGTCGGCCGCGCGGTGGGTGCCGCCCTCCTTGAGCAGCTCCGCCTGGGTCTTCAGGCGACGGGCGACCTCGGGGTCGTCGACGAGGGCGAGGGCCGCTTCGCGCAGGGCCTCGCCGGTCGCCTCCTCCGTGGCGAGGTACCGGGCGACGCCGAGGTTCCGGAGCATCTCCGCGTTGCCGAACTGGTCCACGGCCTGCGGTACGGCGATCATCGGCGTGGCGGTGGCGAGGCCCTCCTGACTGCCGCCCGCGCCGGCGTGCGTCACGAACAGGTCGGCCTGCTTCAGGATCGCCAACTGCGGCACCCAGGAGCGCACCTCGACATTCGCGGGGACGTCCCCGAGGTCGGCCGGGTCGACGTGCTTGCCGATCGACAGCACCAGATGCCAGCCGGGCAGATCGCCGAACGCCTTGACGCATTCCCGGTAGAAGCCGGGCTGCTTGGTGAACGCGGACCCGAGGGAGACGAGGACGACCTTCTCGGCACCGGCCGGCCGCTGCCAGCCGCCCTCGGCGGGACGCTCGCCCTGGCAGGCCCCGACGAAGGAGTACACGGTCTCGTCGACACGGTCCGCGTTCGGCTGGAGCGCCTTGGGGATCAGGACGATCGAGCGAGCGGGGCGGCCCGCGAACGGGTCGGGGTGCCGGGTGATCCCGTTCTCCTCCAGCCAGGCCTGGAACCGGGCGTAGTAGGCGCGCCCGCGCTCGGTCTTCCTCGGCTCCTCCCACATGGGCTCGGCGACCTCCTTCTCGTACCCCTCCCAGGCGACCATGGCCGGTGACAGGGAGATCGCGGGCACGCCCCAGCGGTGGGCGAGGACGCGGGCCGGGTAGGAGGCGATGTCGTGCAGCACGAGGTCCGGCTCGTCACCCTCGTAGGCCTCGATCAGCTGCGGGAGGGCCTGGATCGCGTCGTCGAGGAACGGCTCCACATTGTCCAGGAGCGTGCTCCCCCACGCCTCGGGGTCGTCGTCGGGCGAGGGCAGCGTGGAGTTCCAGGACTTCACCTCGGCACCGGTCTCCGCGATCTTCTCCGCGAAGACCGGCGGGATCGCGTAGGTCACCCGGTGGCCGCGCGCCACGAGCTCGCGGATCACCTCCAGGCTCGGGTTCACGTGGCCGTGGGCGGCGATGGAGAACATGGCGATGTGCGCGCGACTGGTCATGCGCCGACCGTACGCGAGACGAGACGTCTCGTGCAACTGTTTGAGCCACCGGCGCCGATCAGGTGGTGGGGCAGCGCGCCGCCGTGCCTTCGACGCGGCGGCCGTCCCGGCCCTCGACCGTGACCGTCACCGGGTCGCCCCCGGGGGTCGAGATCTCGGCGGCGGCGCCCGCGGTACAGATGAGCTGGGTCAGCGCGAGATCGGGCAGTGCGCCGGTGGAGGGCAGGGACAGTTCGACGGACACGCGGTCGCCCCGGGTGGTGACCTTCGCGAAGTCCGTGGCCTCGGCCGCCTGCGGGGCCTCCGTGGCAGGCGCCAGCGATGCCTCCGCGGTCGGTGTCCGCGTCGCCTCCGCCGCCGGAGGCGGGGCAGGGTCGGCCGGGGTGGCCGTCGGCCGGTCGGCCCCGGTCAGGGGCAGCAACGACTTCAGCCCAGAGGCCTGCTCCTCCGCCGTGGGCCCCTGCAGCAGTACCTCCACGGCCGAGGCCGCGCCGATCGGGGCGACGACCCTGCGGGGGACGGGCGAGAGCCTGCCGTCCGCCACGAAGTAGACCCGTAGCGTCGGCACGACCCCGCCGGCGGGACCGCCCGCCTCCACCACTCCGGTGGCCGGGATACCGCAGGAGGCGAGCCCGCACAGCGCGGGGACGGCCAGCAGCGCGGCTCGGCGCCGGGCCGCCCTCACCGGTGCTCCCCGTGGGCCGATTCGTCCCGCCGCAGCGGGAGTTCGACGGTGAACACCGCGCCGCCCTCCGGACGGTTGCCCGCCCGGACGCTGCCGCCGTGCACCCGGACGTTCTCCGCGGTGATGGCGAGACCCAGACCGCTGCCCTCGGTCCGGGTACGGGCGGTGTCCGACTTGTAGAACCGCTCGAAGACGTGCGGAAGGACGTCCTCGGGGATGCCGGGGCCGCTGTCCAGCACCTCGATGACCGCCGACCGCTCGCCGTCCGCGCGCAGGCGCAGCCGGACCGGCCGGGCGCCGTGCCGGAGCGCGTTGCCGACCAGGTTCGCCACCACGACGTCCAGCCGGCGCGGGTCGACCCGGCCGCGTACGGCGTCCGGCGGCGGCAGGTCGGCGTCCACCAGGTCCGCCCAGGCGCGGTCGGCGAGGGTGCGGCGCAGCGACTCGGCGAGGTCGATCTCGTCGAGGTGCAGCACCGCGGCGCCCGCGTCGAAACGGGAGATCTCCATCAGGTCGTCCACGAGACGGGCCAGTTTCACGGTCTCCTCGCTGATCAGCCGGACGGCGGTGGCGGTGTCCGGGTCGAGACGGGCGGCGTCCTCGTCGAGGACGTCGGTGACGGCCGCCATGGCGGCCAGCGGGGTGCGCAGTTCGTGCGAGACGTCCGCGGCGAACCGGCGGGCCCGGGCCTCCATGCCGCGCAGTTCGGCCACCGATTCCTCCAGGGCTGCCGCCGTCTCGTTGAACGTGTGGGACAGATCGGCGAGTTCGTCGGAGCCGTTGACCGCGAGCCGGGTGTCGAGCCGCCCTTCGGCGATGCTGCGGGTGGCGTGCCGCAGTGCGCGCACGGGCCGCAGCACCCCGCGCGCGGCGAGCAGCGCAAGCAGCACGGCGACGCCCAGCGCGGGCACGGTGGCCCGTTCCACGGCGGTGACCAGGGCGTCCACATAGCGCTGTTCGGTTGCCTGCGGCACTGTGAGGAAGACCTGGAGCCCGGAGGCGATCCCGCGGTTCTCGTCACCGGAGAAGGTGACCGACATGCCGACGACGAGCGAGGTGTGGTCGCCGGTATTCACCCGCTGGAAGACGGTGGCCGGGCTGGAGTCCACGGCCTCGCGCAGATCGGGCGTCAGCTCCTCGAAGGGGTCGCCGGGGCGGGACGTGGCGCTCAGGTCCTCGTAGCCGACCAGCACCCGCCAGCTTCCGGACGGCTCGGCGCGGGCCACGTCACCGGCGAAGCGCCGCAGTTCGGCCTCGGCCGGGGGAAAGGAGAGCTGCGGGGCGAGCCGGTCGACCTGGGTACGCAGCTGCTTGATCACGGTGTCCTGGCTCTGCTGGAGCACACCCGTGCGCGCCTCCCGGAAGCTCAGGGCGCCGGTGGTCGCCGCGGTGAGCGCGGCGACGAGCGCGAACGCCACCACCAGACGCGTGCGCAGCCCGCGCGGACGCGGGAACAGCCCGCGCAGGCGAGGGGCCGAGGCGCTTCTCGCGGGGAGGCTTCTCACGGGGACACGAACCGGTAGCCGAAGCCGCGCACGGTCTGGATGTAGCGCGGCTCCCGCGAGGGCTCGCCCATCTTGGCCCGCAGCCGTCGGACGCAGGCGTCCACCAGGCGCGCGTCGCCGTGGTAGCTGTGTTCCCAGACCGCTTCCAGGAGTTGCTGCCGGCTGAACACCTGGCCGGGTGCGGCGGACAGCGTCAGCAGCAGCCGCAGTTCGGACGGGGCGAGCGGGACCGGGTCGCCCCGCCAGGTGACGGCGTGCCCGGCGCGGTCGATGGCCAGCTCGCCGTAGGTGTCGATCTTCGGTATGCCGCCGTCGGCCGCCGCCACGGCCGTCGCCCGGCGCAGGACGGCCCGGATACGCGCCTCGAGGACCCGGGCCCGCACGGGCTTGACGACGTAGTCGTCGGCTCCGGCCTCCAGCCCTACGACGATGTCCACGTCGTCCCCGCGCGCGGTCGCCATGAGGATCGGCAGCGTCTGGTCCAGGGCGCGCATCGCGCGGCACACGTCCAGTCCCGGCATGCCGGGCAGCATCAGGTCGAGCACCACGACGTCCGGCCGGAAGGACCGCAGCCGCTCCAGTCCCTCCTCCCCCGTCTCGACGGCGGCGACGTCGTGCCCCTGGCGGCGCAGGGCGAGGGCGACTCCTTCACGGACGGCGCGGTCGTCTTCGATCAGCAGAACTCGTGGCATGGGCTCAGTATCCGCAGGCCCGCGCACGGTTGGGCTCCTGTTACCGGATGATCACACAAGCCTTCCGACCTATCTTCGTAATCTTTCCGTTATCATTCGCGCTATGTTCGATCACATGACCCTCGCAATCTGAACGACCATGACCGCGCACTCCACACCTCCGTCCCGCAGCCGCCGCAGGGGCCGCGGACCCACACACTCCACGAGCCGCCGCGGCCACAAGGGCCCGCTGTTAGCGGGCCTGTCCGCGCTGGCGCTGCTCGGGGTGGCCGGACTCGCCTCGGTGGAATGGACGTCGGCGAAGCGCGGAGGTACGGCGGCCGAGGCCGGCTCCGGACCGGCGACCGAGCCCGCGCCCGACTCCCCGTCCACCACCGCCCCGGCCAGGCCCCTCACCCCGTCGGACCCGTCCTCCCCGACCGGCTCGCCCTCCCCCACCCTGCCTCCCTCTCCCACCGCACGGCCGAAGATCCCCGCCACCGGCCCCGGCACCTTCACCGTCGCCCCCGGCTCGGGCCCCAAGACGGGGAAGGGCACGGCCCTGCGCTACCGGGTCGACGTCGAGGACGGCATCGACCTGTCCGCCCCGGACGTCGCCCGGCAGGTGGAGAACGTCCTGGCCGACCGGCGCGGCTGGACGGCGGACGGCCGCTCCGCCTTCCGGAGGGTGTCGAGCGGGCCCACCGACTTCGTCGTGAAGGTCGCCACCGCCGGGACCGTGGACAAGATCTGCGGGCAGTACGGCCTGGACACCGGCGGCGAGGTCAACTGCAACGTCGCCAAGAACGTCATGGTCAACCTCAAGCGCTGGCTCCTGGCGACTCCCGTCTACGCCAAGGACGTCAAGGCCTACCGGGCCCTCATCGTCAACCACGAGGTCGGTCACTTCCTCGGCCACGGCCATGTCGGCTGCCCCGGCCCCGGCAAGCCGGCCCCCGCGATGATGCAGCAGATCAAGGGCATGCGCGGCTGCGCGCCCAATGTCTGGCCCTACGACGAGCAGGGCCGCTACCTCACGGGACCCGCCGTGCCATGAACGGAGCCGGACCGGCGACGCCGTCAGCGCTGATAGCGCGCCAGCACCAAGTTGCCGTCCTCCTCCAGCCGTTCGCGCAGTGCGCCGAGTCCGATGGCTCCGCTGTAGTACTCCTGGAGGGCCGGGGTCGCCACCTTGTCCTTCCACTCGGGGTAGCCCCGCACCGTCTGCGCGGGTGCAGGGCGCAGGTGCTCGGCGAGGGCGGTGCCGGTGGCCCAGCCGTGCTCGGACGTGCGCAGGGCCGGATCGCTCAGAGCCTGGCGGCCCGTGGGCAGCATCCAGTCGCCGAGGGCGAGGCGGACCATGTTGGGCGGTCTGAGGAGGAAGTCGATGAAGGCGGCGGCCTCCTTCTTGTGCGGGCAGTCCTCGGCGACGGAGAGGGTCTGCGGGCTGACGCCCTGGGTGAGCCCTCCGGCGCCTGCGGGGGCGGGCAGCACCTGCCAGTCGAAGCCCTTCGGCGCCTGCTGCACGATCTGCTGACGGTAGGAGAAGCCGAGCGGGACCATCGCGTATCTGCCGCCGAAGAAGCCGGGCAGGGTGTCGGAGCCGCCGCTGCCCAGGGTCGTGGGCGAGGCGCTGCCGTCGGTGCCGGCCTGGGCGTGGATGGTGCGCGGCACCACCTGGTCGGCCTCCCCGAACCGGACCGTCACCTTGCCGTTCGCCCCGCGGTGGAAGAGCTGTCCGCCTGTTGAGAGGGAGAGGTTGAGCGTGGCCGAGACGGGCTCCTTCAGGGGCCAGGCGATGCCGTACTTCCCCCGGCCGCTGAGGCGTTCGGTGATCCGGCGGAACTCGGCCCAGCTCCATGGCTTCTCCGGGGTCGGGATCCGCACCCCGGACTGCCGGAGCCACTTGGCGTTGGCGATCAGCACGCGCGGTTCCTGGAGGAACGGCACGCCGTAGACGCCGTCCCCGAAGGTGGTCGTCTCCCAACTGCGCCGCGGGATGTCCGACTTCAGCCGCGCGGGCAGCAGGTCGGTGAGATCGGCCAGGTAGCCGCCGTAGGCGAAGTCCGCCAGGTCGTCGGAGGCGTCATGGATGATGTCGGGTGCCTCGCCGCCCTCGAAGGCGGTGAGGAGCTGGTCGTGGACGCTGTCCCAGGAGCCCTGGACGTACTCGACGCGGATGTCCGGGTGGGTGGCGTTCCACTCCTTCACCAGCGCCTTGTTGGCCTCGACGGACTCCTCCTGCCAGGCCAGGGACTGGAAGCGCAGGGTGATCCGGCCGTCGTCGCGGGTGCCGCCGGAGGAGCAGCCGGCGAGGAGCAGCAGCAGGACCAGGGCCAGGGCCGGCAGACGGGCGCGCATCAGCTCTTCACCGCCCCGGTGAGCATGCCGCCCGTGATCCGCCGCTGGATGATCGCGAAGACCACCAGCGAGGGCAGCGTCGCGAGGAACGCGGCGGCCGCGAGCGGGCCGAGGTCGGCGACGCCCTCGGCCCCGATGAAGTGGGTGAGCACCACCGGCAGGGTCTGCTTCTCCGGTGTCTTGAGCAGCACCAGCGCGAAGAAGAACTCGTTCCACGCGGTGATGAACGCGAACAGGCCCGTCGCCACGATGCCCGGCGCGAGCAGCGGTGCCGTCACCGACACCAGCGTCCGCACCCGCCCGGCCCCGTCGACAGCGGCGGCCTCCTCCAACTCGGGCGGCACCGCCCGCACATACCCGGCGAGCATCCACAGCGCGAAGGGCAGCGCCCACACCACGTACACCAGCACCAGCCCCGGCACGGAGTTGATCATTCGGAGGTTCTTCAGCACGAGGAACAGCGGGATGATCAGCAGCACGAACGGGAACGCCTGGCTGACCACCACCCAGCCCGTCACCGCCTTCGCCAGCCGGGTGCGCCGCCGGGCGACGACATAGGCCATCGGCGTCGCGATCAGCACGGCGACGACCGCCGCCGCGAGCGCCGCGACGAGGGAGTTGAGGGCGGCGTGCAGCAGCGGCTGTTCGTCGAAGGCCTGCCGGAAGTTGTCGAGGGTGGGGTCCTTCGGGATCCACGTCGGATGCAGACTGCCCAGTTCGCGCGGCGGCTTGAACGCCGTGGAGAGCAGCCAGAGGAACGGGAAGGCGAGGAAGACGAGGTAGGCGAGCAGCGCGGTGTACTGGCCGACGCGGGCCGGTGCGGAGGTCCTCACGCGTCGTCACCTCCCCTGAGGCGGCCGACGAGGAAGACGGCCAGGGCGATCGAGATCACGGCCACCATCACGCAGCCCATCGCCGCCGCGTAGCCGAACTGCCCGTAGCGGAAGGCCTCTTCGTAGGCGAAGAGCATGGGCAGCCGGGTCCGGCCGCCGGGGCCGCCGTTGGTGAGTACGTAGACCAGGGCGAAGGAGTTGAAGTTCCAGATCAGGTTGAGCGCGGTGATGGCGAGGGCGATGGGTCTGAGGGCGGGCCAGGTCACCGTGCGGAAGCGGCGCCAGGCACCCGCCCCGTCGACCGCCGCCGCCTCGTGCAGTTCGCGCGGGGTGTTCTGCAGCCCGGCGAGCAGCGCCACCGTCGTCTGGGGCATGCCCGCCCAGACGCCGACGAGGATCACGGCGGGCAGTGCGGTCGCCAGCCCGCTGAGCCAGTCGCGGCCGCCGCCCAGGCCGATGTCGCGCAGGGTCTCGTTGAGGATGCCCGCGTCCGGGTTGTAGACGAGCCGCCACATGATGCCTACGACGACCTCGGGCATGGCCCAGGGGATGATCGCCAGGGCGCGGGCCAGCCAGCGCAGCCGCAGCTCCTGATTGAGCAGCAGGGCGAGGCCCAGCGCGAGCAGGAACTGCGGCACGGTCACCCCGACCGCCCACACCAGCCCGATGCGGAACGACTCCCAGAACAGCGTGTCGTGCAGCAGGTCCCGGAAGTTGAGGCCGCCGATCCACTGCGTGGGCTCGGTACGGCCCGACTGGGCGTCGGTGAAGGCCAGCAGAATCCCGTACAGCAGCGGGCCGACGCTGAGGACGAGGATGGGGATCAGGGCGGGCAGCACCAGGAACCAGGCGCCGTGGTCCACGACCCGGCGGGGCCGGGCCCGGCCCGGTGCCGGATCGGCCGGCTTCCTCACCTCGGTCACCGAGGTCACGGCATCAGCCCCTTCGCACGGCTCGGGCGGGCCAGGTCATGGTCGTGAAGGCGGCCTGCCTCGTCAAGGCACCGCGCACACGGTCCCACCTGTGCGAATGGGACACTGGCGGGCGGATGGCCAGAACGCGACGGTGACGTACGAGGACCGGGACCACGGAGGCGGACGATGGACGAGGCACGGGCGCGGGACGTCCTGGCATCGGCGGGCGCGGTGGGCGGCGCGGCCCGCGAGGCGCGGCTGCTGGCGCTGGGCGAGAACGCGGTGTTCGCCGCCGGCGACCTGGTCGTCAAGGTCGGCCGCGACGCCGAACTCCTGGACCGGGCGCGCCGCGAGCTGGACATCGCGGTCTGGCTCGCCGAGGCGGGCGTGCCCGCGGTGCGCGCGGCCGAGCCGAAGGCGCTGCTGGTCGAGGGGCACCCGGTGACGGTGTGGCACCGGCTGCCCGATGCCGTACGGCCCGCCGAGCCGAGGGATCTGGCCGAACTGCTCCGGGTCGTGCACGCCACGCCTCTTCCTCCTTTCGCACTGCCGGCCCGCGATCTGCTGGGCGGTGTGGAACGCTGGCTGCGGCTCGCGGGCGAGGCGATCGCCCCCGCGGACGCGGCGTATCTGCGCGAGCGGCGGGACGGCTTCGCCGCGCGGGCCGCCGCGCTGACGCCCCATCTGCCGCCCGGGCCGATCCACGGCGACGCGCTGCCCCGCAATGTGCATGTCGGCCCTGACGGACCGGTTCTGGTCGACCTGGAGACGGTCTCCGCCGACCTGCGCGAGCACGATCTGGTGGTGATGGCGCTGTCCCACGACCGGTACGGCCTCACGGACGAGGCGTACGCGTCCTTCACCGAGACCTACGGCTGGGACGTGCGGGAGTGGGACGGGTGCTCGGTGCTGCGCGGCGCCCGGGAGACGGCCAGTTGTGCGTGGGTGGCCCAGCACGCGCCGAGCAACCCCAAGGCACTGGCCGAGTTCGAGCGGCGGGTGGCGTCGCTGCGGGAGGGCGACGAGACGGTGCGGTGGTATCCGTTCTGAGGGCCGGAGCCCTCGGCTCAGACCCTCCCTCGGCTCAGACCCGCTCGTCGGCCGGCTCCCGCAGCGGCCACGCCCCGTCCACCACGGCCGTCGCGTCGCCCTTGCCGCGCAGGAAACTCTGGAAGTCCGCCGCCCACTGCGCGTACCACTCGATCTGGCGGTGGTGCAGGTCCGCCGGGCCCAGGCTCGCGATCTTGGGGTGGCGGTCGGCTATCGCGCAGGCCAGCCGGGCCGCCGCCAGGGCGTCGGCCGTGGCGTCGTGGGCGGAGTCGAGGACCACGCCGTACTCCGAGCAGACCGCCGCGAGGTTGCGTTTGCCCCGGCGGTAGCGGTCGACCCAGCGGTCGATGGTGTACGGGTCGATGACCGGGGCGGGGTCCACGCCGCCCAGGCGGTCACGCAGGGACGGCAGTCCGTACCGCCGCAGTTCGGCGGAGAGCAGGGTCAGGTCGAAGGCCGCGTTGTAGGCGACGACCGGCACGCCCGTCTTCCAGTAGGAGGTGAGGACGTCGGCGAGGGCGTCCGCCACCTGGTCGGCCGGCCGGCCCTCGGCCGCCGCGCGTTCATTGCTGACGCCGTGCACCGCGACCGCTTCCTCGGGGATCGGAACCCCCGGGTCGGCCAGCCACTCGCGGCGCCCCATCGGCTCCCCGCCCCTGACCTCGATCACGGCCCCCGTGACGATGCGCGCCTCGCGCGGATCGGTGCCCGTCGTCTCCAGGTCGAAGCCGATCAGCAGCTCCCGGTGCCAGCCCATGGGCGGTCCCCCTTCTTGTGGTGCGTCCCCCGGTGGTGTCCCCCAGTGGTCTCCACCCTCGCACGCACCACTGACAATCCGAGGAGCGCGGTCCGCGGGGCACCGTTCACGACACCGGCCGCGAATCCGCCCACATCACCTCGAACTCCTCGCGGTAGGTGGGAAAGAGGCCGCTTTCGTCGATCTCGCCCGACTTGACCACCTTGCTGCCGTTGCGCAGCACGAGCACCGGTGCCTCCATGCCGCGTGTCCGGCGCAGATAGTTCTGCACGACCGCGATGCCGTCCGCACCGTCGCCGTCGACCAGATACGCCGTGAAGCGGGGCGTCTCGTCGAAGACCTGGATCTCGAAGGCACCCGGGTCGCGCAGCCGGGCGCGCACCCGGCGCATGTGCAGGATGTTCATCTCGACGGCCCGGCTGAGCTCGCCGCGCTTGATGCCCAGTTCGCGCTCGCGCCGCTTGACCGCGCTGGAGGCCGGGTTGAGGAACAGCAGCCGTACCCGGCAGCCCGACTCGGCCAGCCGCACCAGCCGGCGGCCGGAGAAGTTCTGCACGAGCAGGTTGAGGCCTATGCCGATGGCGTCGAGGCGGCGGGCGCCGCCGAAGATGTCCTCGGCCGGGAACTGGCGCATCAGCCGCACCCGGTCCGGGTGGACGGCGACCACGTCGGCGTACCGGTCGCCGACCAGGTCCTCGACGGCGTCGACGGGCAGCCGGCGAGCCGACGGCACGTCACCGTCGGCGCCGAGCATCTCCAGCAGCCGGGCCGAGGCCCGCTCGGCCTGGTTCAGGACGGCCTCGGACAGGGCCCGGTTGCGGGAGACGACGTTCCGGGTGACCTCCAGCTCGTCCAGGGCGAGCTCGACGTCGCGGCGGTCGTCGAAGTAGGGCTCGAAGCAGGGCCAGTGCTGCACCATCAGCTCGCGCAGCTGCGGCAGGGTGAGGAAGGACAGCACGTTGTCGTCGGCCGGGTCGAGCAGATAGCCCTTGCGGCGGCTGACCTCACGTACGGCGACGGCGCGCTGCACCCATTCCTGCCCGGCGGGTCCGGCGGCGGCCACCACCCAGTCGTCGCCGTGGACGGGCTCGTAGATGGGCCGCAGGACGGCGGCGACGACCGAGCGCAGCCGCTGTTCGACGAGGTTCAGCCAGATGTAGGCACGGCCGGCCCGCTGGGCGCGGGTGCGTACCTCGCGCCAGGCGTCGGTGTCCCAGTCCAGTTCCGGGCCGATCGAGCCCGTCGCGTCCATCGGCCGCGCCAGGGACACCGCACCGGTCGGGACGTCTGTGGAGTTCCCCTCGTGACCCTCGTCACCAGGGGGCAGCTCCAGCCCTCCCGAGCCCACCCGCGCACCGCCTTCCGCTCCCCCGAGCCTCCCGAGGGGCCTGGCCCCACCCAACGATCAAGGAAGGGTACTCCGGGAGCGGTCGGCGGTGCAGCCGGATGGGCAGGGTCGTTCTCAACTGCGCGGTCGCCAGTGCCCGTTCTGCCAGCCGAGCTCGGCCGGAGTGAGCGGATTCATAGCCGTGACGTCGCGCGGGGCGATGGAGAATCCCTGCCAGTGGACGGGCATGGGCTGCTGGTCCTCGTCCCGGGCTATGTGGTGGAAGCCGATGTTCGTCCAGACCACCGGGTGCTTGAGGGCCTGGCCGTTGACCCACTTGTCGACGGAGGTGCCGGCTCCGGCTCCGCAGGCGCCGGGGTTGTGGCTGGCGAACAGCTCGCACTTGTTGTACTCGGTGAAGTACACGTCGTGCTTGGTGTAGCTGCGGCCCGGGTACTTGGTCGTCGGGCCGGGGACGATCTCGTACGAGCGCGGGTGCCCGTCCTTGTTCTTGCCGGTCGCGCTGACGACGCGCCACCAGCGGTAGTTCTTGCTGTCCCCGGCGAGTTCCTTGGTGACCTTGGTGCGGGTCGTCTTGGTGCTCGGGGCGCGCTGGCCGGCGGCCGGGGCGGTGACGGTCGAGTCGTACTGCTCGATCTTGTTGGCGGTGGAGCCGTCGAGGGCGAAGTCGAGCCGCCAGAAGGCGTTGTGGCTGTGGCTGGTGGCCTTGGCGGCGTTCGCGCCCTTGCCGATCGGCCAGCCGCGGCCGTCCCCGGCGTCGTAGTCCTCCCACGACAGGCTGCCGGTGGCGCCGACGTTCATGGTGATCGTGCCGTCGTCCTGGAAGCGCCACTCGGTCATGTACTCGTACCAGCCGACCTGGTTGACGGTGTAGACGAGCAGGTCCTTGCCCTGGGCCTGGTAGACCTTGTTCGCGGTGTCGCCCTGCATGCGGTAGGCGTGGCCGCGGGAACGGGTGGTGGTGCACAGGCCCTTGACGTTCGGGTCCTCGTTCCAGGACTCCGGGACCTTGACCGTCTTGATGGTGCCGCCGGGACACTCACTGGGCGCCAGGCTCATCAGGCCCTGGGCGAAGTCGAACCCGGTCAGGTCGTCGTACTCGACGTTCCCGTCGTCGTACGGGACGTGGATCTGGCCGAGCCGGGCGCTGTTGAGGACCTTGATCGGCTTGGGCTCGCCCTTGGGCTGGTAGGAGATGTTCTCCAGGACGAGGCCGGCCTTGCCGTCGTAGCGCCAGCACATCCGCCAGGTGGTGCCGGTGGAGAGCTTCTGCTCGACGCGGTAGTCGGCGCTGCACTCGGCGGCCGGTGCCGCGGGGGCGGCCTGCGGCCGGGCGGTGGCGGGTCCCGCGCCGGCCGTGACACCGGCGGCGAGCGTGGCCACGGTCAGGCCCACGGCCGCCCGGGTGCGGACCTTGCTGTGTCTGTTCACAGACATGACGAGATGACTCCCTGAAGTGGAGAGTGAGAGCGAGGCGAGCGGGTCAGTGGTCGAGCCGGGCGGCCTTGCGGGCGCTCAGGTCGATCACGATCGACCTCGCGTCGACCCACGGGCCGTTCTTGATCTTCGGGAACAGCCGGACGCAGCGGTGCTCGCCGCAGCGGTCGAGCACGGCGGGCTGGGCTCCCGGCGCGGCCCGGTAGACGGCGCCGCTGAGCTGGAGCTGGTCCGCGGAGGTGAGCTCCTTGCCGGTGGCGTCCCGGTAGTCGGCCTTCAGGCCCGCGCCCAGCGGGTCGGCGATCAGCAGCTTCGCCGCCTCGGCCTTCTCGTCGCGACTCAGGGGCGGCTGGACGCCGCGCTGGGTGCCGGTCTGCACCACCTTGCCGGTGGAGAGGTCGACGGTCCTGGTGACGAGGGTGTCGTCCCGGTAGTCGTAGAACGTCACGTCGGCGCGCCGCGGCGCGTTCGGGTCGCCGACCTCGTCGGCCTCCGGTTCGGCGAGGTCGACGCCGAGCCGCTGCGGGCCGCGCTCCCCGTCGACGCCCTCGCTGCTCTGGAGCAGCTGCCGGTTCAGCGCGATCTTCGCGACCCGCTCCGTCTCGTCGTCGGTCAGCGGGTCGCGGCCCGCGCCCTTCTCCCCTTCGGCGGGCGCCTCCTCCACCACGCCCGGCGGCACGGCCCGGCCGGCGTCGGCCTCCTGCCGCAGGGTCTGCCCCGCCTGCCCCGCCCTGGTCGCCGTGTCGTCGGCCCCCGCCGTGCCCGGCAGGGTGATCCCCACCATCACCGCGGTCCCGGCCACGGCGATGGCCGTACCGGCCACCACCTTGCCTAAGTGACGGTGCACTATCTTGCGCACATCATCCCCTTACTCCCCCCATCAGCCCCGGGAGTACATCCTTGCCCCATTTATTTGGCATACCGCGTATGCACTGGTCACCCGGTAAGAGGGACATAAGTCATAGGAGGTTCCCTCACTTTCGGGGAGACTCGGGGCCAAGGCGTCCCCACCGGCGCCGCACACCTGAAAGAGTCGAATCCATGCAGGTCTGGCCTGGAGAGGCGTATCCACTCGGTGCCACGTACGACGGCGCCGGTACCAACTTCGCGGTCTTCACGGAGGCCGCGGACCGAGTAGAGCTGTGTCTGCTGCACGACGACGGCTCGGAGACGGCGATCGAGCTCCGGGAGAGCGACGCCTTCGTGCGGCACGCGTACGTGCCGGGCATCATGCCGGGGCAGCGGTACGGCTTCCGGGTGCACGGACCGTACGCCCCGGAGCACGGGCTGCGCTGCAACTCCGCGAAGCTGCTGCTCGACCCGTACGCGCGTGCGATCAGCGGCTCGATCGGCTGGGGCGAGGAGGTCTACGGCTACCACTTCGACGAGCCCGACCGGCGCAACGACCTGGACTCGGCGCCGCACACGATGACGTCGGTCGTGGTCAACCCGTACTTCGACTGGGGCGACGACCGGCTCCCGCGCACCGAGTACCACCACACGGTGATCTACGAGGCCCATGTCAAGGGCCTCACCATGCGCCACCCGGGGCTGCCGGAGGAGCTGCGCGGCACCTACGCGGCCCTCGCCCACCCGGCGGTCATCGAGCACCTCACCGAGCTCGGGGTCACGGCCCTGGAGATGATGCCCGTACACCAGTTCGTGAACGATCACCGCCTGGTCGACATGGGCCTGAACAACTACTGGGGCTACAACACGATCGGTTTCTTCGCCCCGCACAACGCCTACGCGTCCTGGGGCGACCGGGGCCAGCAGGTGCTGGAGTTCAAGTCGGCGGTGAAGGCGCTGCACGAGGCCGGGATCGAGGTGATCCTCGACGTGGTCTACAACCACACCGCCGAGGGCAACCACATGGGCCCGACGCTGTCCTTCAAGGGCCTGGACAACGCGCGCTACTACCGGCTCACCGACGACCCCCGCTACTACATGGACACGACAGGGACAGGGAACTCCCTGCTCATGAGGTCCCCGCACGTGCTCCAGCTGATCATGGACTCGCTGCGGTACTGGGTCACGGAGATGCATGTCGACGGGTTCCGCTTCGACCTCGCCGCGACGCTGGCCCGGCAGTTCCACGAGGTGGACCGGCTGTCGTCGTTCTTCGACCTGGTGCAGCAGGACCCGGTGGTCTCGCAGGTGAAGCTGATCGCCGAGCCGTGGGACGTGGGCGAGGGCGGCTACCAGGTGGGCAATTTCCCGCCGCTGTGGACCGAGTGGAACGGCAAGTACCGGGACACCGTGCGCGACCTGTGGCGGGGCGAGCAGCGCACCCTCGCGGAGTTCGCCTCACGGCTGACCGGCTCGTCCGATCTCTACCAGGACGACGGACGCCGCCCGCTGGCCTCCATCAACTTCGTGACCTGCCACGACGGCTTCACGATGCACGACCTGGTGGCCTACAACGACAAGCACAACCACGCCAACGGCGAGGACAACCGGGACGGCGAGAGCCACAACCGGTCCTGGAACTGCGGGGCCGAGGGCGAGACGGACGATCCGGACGTGCGGCGGCTGCGGGCCCGGCAGATGCGCAACTTCATCGCGACGCTGATGCTGTCCCAGGGCGTGCCCATGATCAGCCACGGCGACGAGTTCGCCCGCACCCAGCGCGGCAACAACAACGCGTACTGCCAGGACAACGAGCTGGCCTGGGTCGAGTGGCCGGAGGGCGACGAGGAGGAGGGCGGACTCAAGCGGGAGCTGCTGGCCTTCACGCGCGCGATGGTGTGGCTGCGCCGCGACCACCCGGTCTTCCGCAGACGCCGCTTCTTCCACGGCCGGCCGGTGGAGGGCACGCACGACGATCTCTCCGACATCGCCTGGTTCACTCCGGAGGGCCGGGAGATGACCCAGCGGGACTGGGACTCGGCGCAGGCGTCGGCGCTGACCGTGTTCCTCAACGGCAACGCGATCTCGGAGCCGGGCGCGCGCGGGGAGCGCATCTCCGACGACTCGTTCCTGCTGATGTTCAACGCCTCGCCGAAGACGCTGGAATTCGTGGTGCCGGTCGACCACGGGCGGCAGTGGCAGGTCGTGGTCGACACGGCCCGCGCCGACGGGGTGCCGGCGGACACCGGCGAGAAGGTGCAGGCCGGGGACCGGCTGACCCTGACCGACCGGAGCCTCACGGTGCTCCAGAGGCCCGTGTAGCCGCCCCCGCGGCCTCGCCTCGCGATGGCGGCGCGTCGTCCGGAAAGAGCCACTCGTCCGGGCGACGCGCGGCGCACCCGGCGCGGGCGATGACAGATACGGCGGCGGGGCGGGTACGTACGGTCCATGACACCTGAGCGTCCTGACCCGGTGGTGCCCACGGCCACGTACCGGCTGCAGCTGCAGCCCGATTTCCCCTTCGGGGCCGCGGCGGCCGTGGTGCCGTACCTGGCCTCGCTCGGCGTCTCGCATCTGCATCTGTCCCCCGTCCTGGAGGCCGTGCCGGGTTCGACGCACGGCTATGACGTCGTCGACCACGCGCGCGTGCGCGCTGAGCTGGGCGGCGAGGAGGGGCTGCGGGCGCTGGCCCGCACGGCGCGTGAGCACGGGCTCGGCCTGGTGGCGGACATCGTCCCGAACCACATGGCCATGGCCCCGCGCCACAACCGCGCCCTGTGGGAGGTGCTGCGCGAGGGCCCCAAGTCGCCGTACGCGCGCTGGTTCGACATCGACTGGGAGGCGCAGGACGGCCAGGTGCTGCTGCCGGTGCTCGGCGGGCCGCTGGGCGAGGTGCTCGAGGAGCTGCGTGTCGACGGTGACGTCCTGCGCTACTACGACCATGTGTTCCCGCTGCGCGAGGGCACCGAGGACCTGCCGCTGCCGCATCTGCTGGACGCGCAGTGGTACCGGCCCGTGTGGTGGCGGCTGGCCCGGACCGAGCTCAACTACCGGCGGTTCTTCAGCATCTCGGAGCTGATCGGGGTGCGGGTGGAGGACCCCGAGGTGTTCGAGGCGACCCACGGCAAGATCCTGGAGCTGCTGCACGAGGGCGTGATCGACGGGCTGCGGATCGACCACCCCGACGGGCTCGCCGACCCCGACGGCTACCTCAGGCGGCTGCACGAGGCGACGGGCGGCCGCTGGACGGTCGTGGAGAAGATCCTGGCCGACGGTGAGCATCTCCCGGCGTCCTGGCCCGTCGCCGGGACCACCGGCTACGACGCCCTGCGGCATGTGGACGGGCTCTTCACGGACCCGGCCGGGTTCGGGGACCTGCTGGGGCAGTACCGGCGGTTCGCGGCCCCGCAGACGGACCGGGGCGGGCGGTGGGAGGCGACGGTGCGCAGGGCGGCGTACAAGGTCCTCACGCACGAGCTGGCCACGGAGATGGACCGGCTGACCCGGGTGGCGGCCCGGCTGTGCGCGACCTCGCCCGAGCCCGCCCTGCGCGACCGCGCGCCCTGGGCGCTGCGCACCGCGCTCCAGGAGCTGCTGGTGCGCATGGAGGTCTACCGGCCCTACGAGTCGGCCGACGCCGCGTCCGTGGTCACCGAGGAGGCCGCGGCCGAGGCCCGGCAGGCCTTCGCCGTGCCCGAGGAGGCCGGCGCGGTGGACGTCGTACGGGACCTGGTGCTGGGGCGGTACGGCGACGGGCCCGCGCAGGTGGAGTTCCGCACCCGGTTCGCGCAGACCGCGTCGGCGCTGCGGGCGAAGTCGGTGGAGGACACGGCGTTCTACCGGTACGTGCCGCTGCTGTCGGCGACCGAGGTCGGCGGGAATCCGGGCGCTCCCGCGCTGGCGCCGGAGGAGTTCCACGCCTACTGCGCGCGCGTGCAGCGCGACTGGCCGGTGAGCGGAACGGTCGCCTCGACGCACGACACCAAGCGCAGCGGCGATGTCCGGGCGGCGCTGAACGTGCTCACCGAGTGCCCGGACCGCTGGGCGGACGTCCTCGCCGAGGTGACCCGCACCGGGGAGGGCGTGCCGGACGCGCAACTGGCCTGGGCGGCCTGGCAGACGGTGTTCGGGCTGGGTCCGGAGCCGGGGTCGCCCGAGCGGGTGCAGGGTGCCTTGCTGAAGCATGTGCGCGAGGCGGGCCTGTACACGAGCTGGACCGAGCAGGAGCCGCCGTACGAGGAGGCGGTGGCGGGGTTCGTGGCGGCCGGGCCGTGCGGGGCGCCGGCCGAGCGGGTGGCGGCCTTCCGGGAGGCCCTGGAGCCGCACATCCGGGCGAACGTGCTGGGCATGGCCCTGGTGCAGCTGACGATGCCGGGCGTTCCGGACGTCTACCAGGGCACGGAGGCCGAGTACCGGGCGCTGGTCGACCCCGACAACCGGCGGGCGGTGGGCTTCCCGCCCGAGGAGCCGGGCCGGACCTCCGGGGAGAAGGCCGCGGTGACCCGGGCGGCACTGGGGCTGCGGAAGCGGCGCCCCGACGCCTTCGGCGACACGGCGACGTACGCCCCGCTGACCGCCGAGGGCCCCGCGGCGGCGTACTGCGCGGCGTTCGTCCGCTCCGGCGAGGTGCTCACGGCCGTGACGCGGCTGTCCCTGCGGCTGGCCGAGGCGGGCGGCTGGCGTGACACCCGGCTGCCGCTGCCGCCGGGGCGCTGGGCGGATGTGCTGGAGCCCGGGCGCGAGTTCACGGGGCACGCACGCGTGGAGGAGCTTTTCGCGGGGCTGCCGGTCGCGCTGCTGGAGCGGGTGGGCGAGTGAGGCGGGGCTGAATCACCTCGCTCAGGCGACCCTGGCGGGCCCTCGGGGACCACACGTTCACGGCACCCGCCGCACACCCGCCGTCCGTGCTTCCGGGCGCCCCCTGGAGGCTCCCCGGCCGTGCTCTTGACACCGCACCATGGCCGTGGGGTACTGCGATGGCGAACTCGGGCGGATGTGACGGGGGTGAGTGTCCTGCCGGAGCTGCGCTACCCGACGGTTACCGAACTGGTCTCGGCTGCCCGGGCGTTGGCCGCTCACCGCCCCGGTGTGTGCACCCTGCGGCAGGTGGGTGTCTCGCGGGCCGGCCGACCGCTGCACCTACTGTCCGTGGGCCGCGCCCGCCGAGCCGTACTGGTGGTCGCCGGCGCCCACGCCAACGAGCCGACCGGCTCCTGCACGCTGCTCGCGCTCGCCCGGCGGGTGCTGGCCGAGCGGGAGTTGCGGGACGGCATGTCCTGGCACTTCCTGCTGTGCGCGGACCCCGACGGGGCGAGCCTGCATGTGACGCCGGCGCCGCGCAGCCTGTTCGACTACCACCTCGGCTTCTTCCGTCCCGCGGGCCCGGAGCAGCCGGAGTGGGCGCCGTCCGTGCTGCCGCCCGACCGGCTGCCTCCCGAGACCCTGGCCCTGACCGGCGTCATCGACGAGCTGCGGCCCTACCTCCAGGTGACCCTGCACGGCACGGACCTGGGCGGGAGCTGGGTGCAGCTGACGAAGGACGTGCCCGGGCTGGCCGAGCCGTTCGCCAAGTCCGCGGCGGAGCTGCACATCCCGGTGGAGACCGGCGCCTCGGACGCCGCTGGGTGGCCGGCCTCGGGGCCGGGGGTGCATGTGATGCCGGCGCCGGGGATCGGTCCGGCGTATCCGAGCCTGCCGGACGACGCGCGGCACAGCACCTGGTTCCACGCCCATCGGTACGGCGGTATGACCGCGGTGGTCGAGGTGCCGATGTGGGCGAGCGACCTGGTGGACGACCCGGCTCCGCATCCGGCTCCGGCGGCGGCGATCGGCCGGCTCGCGCGCCGGCTGCAGCGCGACGCGCTGGAGGTGACGCGCGTGCTCGACGGCGCGCTGCCGCGGCTGGCGGGTCTGGACGGGCCGTTGCTGCGGGCCGCCAAGTGGGGTCTGGAGCTGGTGCCGGGGCTGGCCTCCGACCTGGTCCACACCCCGCCCGCCGACCGCACCATGGCCTACGTCGGCAGCGTGGACGCGTTCGTACGGCGGGTGCCGCTGCGGGCGGCGGCCATGCTGCTGCGGGTGCTGCGCGGGACGGACGACCGGGCGGCGAAGCAGTTGGAGGAGCTCGTCGGGACCTGGAGCGACGCCTTCGCGGAGCGCTTCCGTGCCCGCTGGGTGCCGTTGGAGAACCAGGTGGAGCATCAGTCCCGCACGGTGGTCGCGGCGGCGCTGCACGCGCGCGAGAGGGCGTTGTAGGCGGCCCCCGCGGCGTTCAGTCGCGCTGCACCGGCACCACCGCACCGGCCTCCCACTCCGGCTGCCCCGAGCCCGAGCCCGAGCCCGCGCGTGTGTGCCGCCCGGCCAGTTCGAAGACCGAGTGCACCACCCGCGCCTGGTACTCCGCCTGGCGTGCCACCGGGATCCAGCGCGCCCCGCAGCCGTCGCGGTAGTCGGCGCACCACTCGTCGATCAGCCGATCCAGCTCCGGCAGGGCCCCGGCCGGGTCGCGGCCCGACGCCCGCACGAGCTGGTGCAGCAGCCCGGCGGTGCGCAGCACCAGCCGTCGCCCGGAGATGCGCAGGGCGGCCAGGTGGGCGGTGGTCAGGGGCGGGAGGGGGTGGGGCGCGCCGTCGCCGGTCTCGGGGTCCCAGGCGTCGGCGAGGCCGGGGCAGACCAGGAGATAGTCGTCGACCGGGGCGAGCAGCCGCTCCGCGTCGGGCACGGCGGACAGGTGCGGGCGGATCCGGGCCAGCAGGTGCCGCAGGAGCGCCGTGTCGTGGCGCAGGGCGCGGCTGACGGACCGGAGCACCACGTCCCCGTCGGCGGGCGGGGAGCCGTCCGACACGGCCGTCACGCCCCACATGGGCGCCTCGACGACCGCGGTGACGGTGCCGTGCCGCTGCGGGTGGAACCACGTCGACTCCACGGCCGCCTCCGTGATGGCCGCGGCGAGACCGGCCCGGCGCGGCGGCGGTATCCGGTAGACAGCGGGACCGAGGCCGGGCCAGTACAGGGCGTCGTACGCGCCGAGTTCGCGGGGGATGCCGAGCCGGGCGGCGATGTGGGCGAGGCGCGGGGCGAGACCGGGCAGGTCGCGGGTGAGCTCGACGAAGCCGCCGCCGATGTCCACGCCGTGCAGGGAGCACTGGAGGAAGGGGCGCAGCTCGTCCTGGACGTCGAGCAGCGCCCGGGTCTCGGGCAGGGCGGCGTCGGCCGCGCCGTCGGGCAGCCATTCGGGCTGTTCCAGGAAGCCGGGCCGGAAGAAGTTACGGAAGTACCGGCCGAGGGTGTAGGGGCCGGTGAGCCAGCCCTCGTTGCGGCGCAGTCCGTCCGGGTCGAGGCACAGCAGCAGATTCCAGGTGGCGTCGGCGCCCTCGGTGAGCCGTACGTCGGCCAGGGCCCGTTCGGCCAGCCGCAGGACGGTGGCGCCGCCCACGGGTTCGTTGGCGTGCGGGCCGGCGACGACGAGGGCCTGGCGGCTTCCGTGGCCGACGGAGAGCAGCCACAGGGGGGTGCCCGCGCGGGAGGTGCCGATCCGGCGCAGCCGGGCGTCACGGGGGTGGCGGGCGACGAGGGCGGCGGCCCGGGCGCCCAGTTCGTCGACGGTCGGGTAGCGCGGAAAGGGCGGCAGGGCACACCTCCCCCATGCGGTGCCGTCGGTTCACCAGATGTAGATGGCGTACGCACAGTGAGTCACGACTTCAGGGGTACGTCAACACCACGGACGACAACGGGATTTGAGCCACCCTGATGGAAGGGCCGCCGACAACTCCCAGGCCGGAGCCCGGGAGTGCCTCGGTTTCAGGTCAGTCGGCCGCCGGCCGGACCCCGGTCAGCCGGAACGCCATCTGCCCGAATCCGACCTGGTCGCCCTCGCGGACGAGGGCCGCGCCGACGACCCGTCGGCCGTTCACGGTCGTGCCGTTGGTGGAGCCGAGGTCGCGCAGCACCCACATGCCGCCCTGGTGGCGGAGTTCGGCGTGCACGCGGGAGACGGTCTCGTGGGTGAGGCGCAGCCCGCTGGCGGGGTCGCGGCCTATGCTCAGCGGATGGCCGTGCTCCGGGTGGGGCAGCAGCAGCTTGGGCAGCCGCTCGGCCTGCCAGGCGCGGCGCAGCCGCACGGTGAATCCGGAGACCGACTCGACGGTGCCGAAAACCATCCGGGAGAACCGGCTCTCCGAGGGCAGGTCGGCGGTGAGCACGGCGAGCTCGTCCGGGCGGCGGGCGGTCAGCGCCAGTTCCATACGGCGGACGAACGTGTCGTGGGACAGGCGGCCCATGGCGGCGCCGTCGCGGAGCACCTTCAGCGCCCTTTCGCGCTCCACGTCGGAGAGTCGCGCGGGGTACGTGTTGAACTCGAAGGACGACGTCACGCAGGTGATTGTCGGGCAGCGCGGCCGGGCTGTCCAGAAAACGGGAAAACGCCCGCCACGCGCGCGTACCCGGCGACACCTGCCGCAAAAGGGAGGATGCGCCAGCGGATTGATCTCGTTTGACGCACCATGGACGGGCTACATCACGGTGAGCAGACGAAGGGGAACCGTCCGTGCAGTTCGAGGTGTGGGCACCACAGGCCGGCCGTGTGACGCTCCGGTGCGACGACGTCACACGCGCGTTGGAGCGCGACCCGGAGCGGCCGGGGTGGTGGCGGGGCGAGGCCGAGGCGCGCGAGGGGTCCCGGTACGGCTTCGCACTCGACGACGGGCCCGTGCTGCCCGATCCGCGCTCGCGGCGGCAGCCGGACGGCCCGGACGGACTGAGCGCGGTCGTCGACCACGACCGGTACGCGTGGCGCGCGCGGTGGGCGGGGCGGCCGCTGCCCGGCGCGGTGCTGTACGAGCTGCATGTGGGGACGTACACGCGCGAGGGCACCCTGGACGCCGCCGCCGAGCGGCTCGGTCATCTCGCCGAACTGGGCGTCACGCATGTGCAGCTGATGCCGCTGTGCCCCTTCCCGGGCACGCACGGCTGGGGGTACGAGGGTGTGTCGCTGTGGGCGGTGCACGAGCCGTACGGCGGACCCGAGGCGCTGAAACGCTTCGTCGACCGGGCCCATGAACTCGGCCTGGGCGTGGTCCTCGACGTGGTGCACAACCACTTCGGCCCGTCCGGCAACTACCTGCCCGTCTTCGGGCCGTATCTCACGGACACGCATCACACGCCCTGGGGCGCCGCGGTGAACCTGGACGCGCCCGGGTCGGACGAGGTGCGCGCGTTCCTCGTCGGCAGCGCGCTGGCCTGGCTGCGCGACTACCGGATCGACGGGCTGCGCCTGGACGCGGTGCACGCGCTGGTGGACACGCGCGCGCGGCACTTCCTGGAGGAACTGTCGGCGGCCGTGGACGCGTTGGCCGCCGAGGTGGACCGGCCGCTGTTCCTGGTCGCCGAGTCGGATCTGAACGACCCGCGGCTCATCACCTCCCGCGCCGGGGGCGGCCTCGGGCTGCACGCGCAGTGGAACGACGACTTCCACCACGCCCTGCACACCACGCTGACCGGCGAGTCGCAGGGCTACTACGCCGACTTCGCGCGCGCCGGGCTCGGCGGGCTCGCCAAGACCCTCGGCGGCGGCTGGTTCCACGACGGGACGTACTCGAGCTTCCGCGAGCGCCACCACGGACGGCCCCTGGACCGCAACCGCGTGGCCGCGCACCGGCTCCTCGGCTACAGCCAGACCCACGACCAGATCGGCAACCGCGCCCAGGGGGACCGGCTTTCGGCCCAGCTCTCCCCCGGGCTGCTGGCCTGTGCGGCGACGCTGACGCTGACGGCGCCGTTCACGCCGATGCTCTTCATGGGCGAGGAGTGGGCGGCAGGCACGCCCTGGCAGTTCTTCACCGACCACACCGACCCGGAGCTGGCCGACGCCGTACGGCGGGGCAGGCGGCGGGAGTTCGCGGCGCACGGCTGGAAGGAGGAGGACGTGCCCGACCCGCAGGATCCGGCGACCCGGGACCGCTCCTGCCTCGACTGGTCCGAGCCGGAACGCGAGCCGCACGCGCGCGTGCTGGCCTGGTACCGGAGCCTGATCGCCCTGCGCCGCGAACAGCCCGACCTGACCGACCCCGACCTCGCCGACACCAAGGTGGCCTATGACGAGCAGCGCCGCTGGATCGCCTTCCGGCGCGGGGACGTCCTCGTGGCGGTGAACCTGGCGCCGGAACCGGCGGAGCTGTCGCTCGGTGTGCCGCGCGCGCGGTTGCTGGCCGCGTGGGAGCCGGTCGAGACGCCCGGCGCCGACGGGGTGCTGCGGCTGCCCGGGGAGTCGGGCGTGGTGCTGTCGCAGGGGTGAGGCACCGGCGGCGGCGCCCGGCTACAGGGCGTCGTCGTCCGTCTCGCGCAGGTCCGTCACGCGTTCCAGCAGGATCGGCTCCCAGGCGTGGCGCAGCCGTGTCCGCGACGCGCCGAGCCGGCGCGCGTCGCCGCCCGTGAGGGCCTCGGCGAGGTGGACGACGCTGTCGCAGCGGGCGAGCCACAGTCCGCGCAGACAGGGCCGGGCGCCGTAGCCGGCGAGGGTGGCGGCGCGTACGGCGGCGGGTGAGCCGACGGCGAGTGAGAGGCCCGCGATGTCCTCGGCCGGGTCGCCGACGACCGCGCCGCCCCAGCCGAGGACGCCGCGCACCCGGCCGTCGGCGCTGACCACGAGATGGCCGCCGGTGAGGGCGTGGTGGGTGAGGACGGCCGAGCCGGACTGGGCGGCGAGCTGGGCCGCGGCGGCCTGGGTGAGCTGGTGCAGGCGCGCGGCGTCGAACTCGTCGGCGTCGGCGCACAGTTCGGCGGCGCGTACGGCGGCCCGGCGCAGTGCCTCCAGGGAGCGCGGCGCGGCGCGCGGCACACCGAGGGTCTCGGCCTGCCGGACCGGCACCTCGCGCAGCCCGGTGAGCAGTGCCGCGAGGTCGGCCTCGCCGACGGCGGACACGTCGTGCTCCTGCCCCGAGCCGCCCGGCACCTTGGTGTCCAGCGTGTAGGTCAGCCCGGCCGCCCACTCGCCGTGCGCCACGCTGGCCGGCACCGCCATCGGGAGGTGCGGGCGGACGAGGTCGCGCAGGCGCAGTTCGCGGCGCTGGCGCACGGTGGCCTCGCGGTCGGGGGCCAGGCGCAGCACATGGCGGCTGCCGACCCACCAGGTGGCGGGTTCGGCGCCCGGGGCGGCGGGCCGGACGTCGGGGCCGGTGCCTTCCCTGCCCCGCTTCGTCTCCTTGCCATCCCTGTCCTTCTTGTCCTTCTTGTCCTTGAGGAGGGACTGGACCAGCCTGCGGACGGTGTCCGCGGTGGGTGTCGGTGCCTGGGTCATGGTCGCGCCGTTGCCGTTCGGGAGGCGTGGTGGGGGCATGGTGGCGTCACTCCACTGTGACCAGCTCGCGGGAGGTGGTGTTCAGGCGCCGCCCGCCGTCCTCGGTGACGGTCACGATGTCCTCGATGCGCACGCCGAACCGGCCCGGCAGATAGACGCCGGGTTCCACGGAGAAGCACATGCCGGGCACGAGGGGCTGCAACTCGCCCTCGATCATGTAGGGCGGTTCGTGGGTGGTGACGCCGATGCCGTGTCCGGTGCGGTGGATGAAGTACTCGCCGTAGCCGGCGTCGGCGATGACCGCGCGGGCGGCCCGGTCGACATCCTGGCAGGTGGCCCCGGGCCGTACGGCGCGGAAGCCGGCCTCCTGGGCCGCGCGCACGAGGTCGTGCACGGAGCGTTCCTCGTCGGTGGGTTCGCCGACATGGACGGTGCGGGAGGTGTCGGAGCCGTAGCCGTCCTTCAGGCCGCCGAAGTCGAGGACGACCATGTCGCCGCGTTCGATGACGCGGTCGCCGGCCTCGTGGTGCGGGTTGGCGCCGTTGGGGCCGGAGGCGACGATGGTGAAGTCGACCTGTTCGTGTCCGTGCCGGCGCAGACGCCGGTCGAGGTCCGCGGCGACCTCGGATTCCCGGCGCCCGGCGAACGGGACGTTCCGGATCTCGTCGAACGTGGCGTCGGCGGCGGCTCCCGCGGCCGCCATGAGCTCCAGCTCGGCCGCGTCCTTGACGGCGCGCAGCATGGGCAGGGCCTCGGTGAGCGAGGCGTAGGAACTGCCGGGCAGGGCCTGCCGCAAGGCCAGCAGGTGCAGCGCCCAGGCGTTGTCGCTGATGCCGAACCGGCCCGAGGCGTCGAGCAGGGCGGCGGTGGCGGCGTAGGGGTCCTTGCCGTCGGTCCAGTCACGCAGGGTCAGGGCGGGCGCGCCGGCCGCCTTGTGCGCGTCCGGGGCCTCCAGGGCGGGGACGACGAGGACGGGGTCCTGTCCGGCGGCGAGGACCAGCAGGGTGAGCCGCTCGGTGACCGCTGGGGGCGTGTAGCCGGTGAGCCAGACCAGGTCCGGGCCCGGGGCCACCAGCAGGCCCGCGAGACCGGCCTCTGCTGCCGTAAGGGCGGCGCGCTCCATGCGGGCCCGGTAGTCGTCGGCGGTGAAGGACGCGGCCGTGCTTCCGGTCATCCGGGCCTCCCAGGACGGGCGAAGGGGCTACGGGCAGACATCCTGCCCGGCCAAAGGGGGCGGCGCGAGCCGTCTGCGGACTCCACTTGAGGATCCCCCCTAACGGCAGGAGGTTTCCCAACCGTTAGGTCTAATGCTTAGATGCGCTATAGCCATTAGCAGCAGCACCTGCTGGTGGCATTCATCAGTCGTTCGAACGAGGGGGCGTGCCGCCGTGCTCGTACTGGCACACATCAGCGATCTGCATCTCGACGGGAGCGCGCGGGCGACGGAGCGTGCCGAGCGTGTCCGCGACCGTCTGCGGGAACTGCCGGGGCGCGTCGAAGCGCTGCTGGTGACCGGGGACATCGCGGACCACGGCACGGAGTCCGAGTACGAGGAGGCGGCCCGTCTGCTGGGGCTGCGCGACGGCGACGCCCCGTTCCCGGTGCTGACCTGCCCGGGCAACCACGACAGCCGCGCCCCCTATCGCAAGGCGCTGCTGGGCCTGCCCGGGGCCGAGGGGCCGGTCAACAGCGTGCAGGTCTTCGAGGACGGCGCCGTGCTGATGTGCGACTCCAGCGTCCCGGGGAGCGACGACGGGGAGCTGGACGAGGAGACGTACGACTGGATCGAGGCGACCCTGGACGAACTCGACGGCGGCCTTCCGGCGCTGCTCGCCTTCCACCACCCGCCGGTGGCGCTGCACCACCCGCTGCCCGACTCCTGCCGGCTGCGCCGACCCGACCGGCTGGCCTCGCTGCTGGCGCGCCGACCCGAGATCGCCGGGCTGATCACCGGCCACGCCCACACCCCCGCCGCCACCTCGTTCGCGGGGCGGCCGCTGGTCACCGGCCCCGGTGTGACATGGACGCTGCGGCTGCCCTGGGAGGGCGACCAGGTCGCGGACCGGGACGCGCCGCCCGGACTCGCCTTCCATGTCCTGGACGACGCGGGCCGGCTCACGAGCCACTTCCGGGTGGTCATGTGACGACGGCGGGTACGACCGTCAGCTGCTGGTAGCCGCCCCCGCGGTGCCGCACCGTCAGCCGGACCTCGGAGCCGGGCCGGGCGCGGGCGACGGCCCGGGCCAGGTCGGCGGCCGTGTCGATGCGGGTCCTCCCGAAGACGAGGAGCAGATCGCCGCGCTCCAGGCCCGCCGCGTGTCCCGGGCCGGGGACCTGGATGCCGACGACCAGGGCTCCCGGCTTCCGGGCGTCCATGACCTGTACGCCGAGCGTCACGGCGGCGGGCACGGACGCGGCGGCGGACGGCGAGGGCCCGGAAGGCGACGGCTTGTGCCACCCTCGCGGGCCGAGGACCTCGCCCGTGGCGGCCACCGTGCTGCCCACCGCCGCGAGGCCGATCCCGGAGAGGACGAGCACCGCGCCCAGGAAGGCGGCGAACAGGGCGTTGACGAGCCGCCGGCCGCGCCGCCGGGCGGCGCGCGGGCGCGGCCGGTCCGGGCCGGCCTCGGTGGCCGGCGCCGCCGCGCCGGGTTCCCGACCGGGCATCGGCTTGGGTCGCAGCGCGGTCTGTTCCATGGCTCGCCTCCGGATGGTGCCGATCGCCTCCGTCGGACGCGGGACGATCACGGCTGGTGCTCTACCCGGCACCTCGGCACGCGACGAGCCACGAACGAGTGAGACTGACCGGCCCCCACACGGGCCATACCTCCCGTCGGAACAGACGGAGACAAGGCACGGCTCGCACCGCACCCGGCAGGCGGGTGCGGTGCGAGCCGCAGATCACGAAGGGCGGAAGGCCGGCGCCGCCTCAGCCGAGGGCGGGCACCGGCACGGCGGGGGCCCGGTCCGGGAGGAAGCCGTGGGCGCGGCGGGCCAGCCAGTCGGCCTTGTAGCGGTCCACCTGCTGGTGCCAGTGCAGGATGCCCGCCAGCCAGTTCCGCAGGTCCGTGACGTACTCCGCCATGACGGCGCGCGCCTCGGCCGAGAGCTGGAAGTCGTCGTACAGGATGGGCAGTTCGTGTTCGACCACGTGCTCGAACTGCCGCATGCGCTGGCTCATCAGGTCGTGCACGACGCCGAGCGCGGCCGGGTAGTCGCAGCCGAAGAAGGACTGCACGACGAGGATCGCGTTGTGGATCTCGCCCTCGTACTCGATCTCCTTCTGGTACGAGAAGACGTCGTTGATGAGGCACGCGAAGTCGATCGCGGCGTTCTCCAGGGAGCGGACCGGGCCGCTGCGGTAGACCTCGGGCGGGACGGCCGGGCCGTGGCCCATCCGGCACATGCTGAGGGTGAGGTCGGAGCCGAAGGTCGCGCGGCGCATCTCCAGGTAGTCGACCGGGTCGGGGACGCGGTTCTGCAGCTGGTTGGACAGCTCCCAGACCCAGCTCTCGGTCATGACGTCCACCGCGTCCTTCAGGGTGCGCCGCGCCTCGGGCGTCATGCCCGCGGTGGTGCGCAGCCACAGGTCGGCCAGGCCCCGCTCCATGGCGTTGACCGGGACCGGCGGTGCCTCGCCGTCGACCGGCATGCAGTCGGACAGACGGGCCGTGGTCAGCCGGGCGGCCGCCAGGTCACGCCGGTGCCCGTAGACCAGCGGGTAGTAGTCGTCGCCGTAGGTGCCCCAGGCGAGCCACTGTGCGCTGAGGTCGAGGGCCTCCGGTGTGGCGTCGGGGTCGAGGCCCGCCGAGCAGAGCGCGAGGTCGTAGGCCCTGAGCTTGTCCTCGTCCCAGACGCCCTCGGCGAGGATGCCCACGCGGTCCGCCCAGTGGCGCAGATTCCGGCGGGCGTCGTCGAGGTGCGGGCTGAGGGACAGCGGGAACGGCATGCGGATGTCGGGGATTTGGGAGGGCCCGACCTTCTGATACGGCACGTGTGTGTAGGAGCGGAGCCGCTCGACGCCGGTGGAGGCGAGCAGGGTGCGGACGTCGGCGGCGGAGGTGCCCATGCCGCTGCAGCCCGGCCAGGGCTTGCTGCCGCGCGCGTTCTCGTTCATGTAGCGGCTGGAGCGCAGATGCCACTCGTGGCCGCCGGACTGCCAGTCCTGCAGCCCCTTGGTGTACGCCGCGACGGCCGCCACCTCGCCCGGGGTGAGGCCCTTGTCCAGCGCCACCGCGGGCACTTCGGTGAACGCCGTGTGCTCGAACTGGTGGAGGCGGGAGGTGAGGACGTCGTTGACGGTGTCGGCGGCCTCCTGGGTGGTGCAGCCGAAGAAGGTCTCCAGGACGAGCACGCCGTTGCTGAGCTCGCCCTCGTCCTCGACCTCCCGCTGGTAGGAGAACAGGTCGTTGCGCAGATGCACGGCGTCGGAGAACGTCTCCATCAGCACCCGCAGCGGCCTCGATCCGGCGACGGCGGCGGGCACTTCGGCGGTCGCGTACTCCACGAGCCCCGCCGACCAGGGGGCGCCGCCCACCTTGCGGCGCATCTCGATGTATTCGACGGGGTTGGAGATCCGCCCCTCGTTGATGTTGGACAGCTCCCACATGGACTCGTTCAGCAGATGCTCGGTGGCCACGGCGAAGCGGCGGCGCCAGTCCCCCGACATCTTCGGCACGGTGCGCGCCCACAGATCGGCGAGGCCCGCCTCGACGGGGTTCTCCGGTTCCGGCACGGGAGTCGAGAGGTCCAGCGGCATGAACAGCGGCAACCGGTCCAGATGGGCCTTGCCGGCGAGGCGGTCCTGGCTGCGCTTGTACTTCTCCAGGAAGTGGTCGTCGAAGAAGAAGACCCACACATACCAGTCGGTGACGAGGGAGAGGGCCGGGCCGTCGCAGTCGGGGTGGGTGTACGCGCAGAGCAGGCCGTAGTCGTGCGCGTCGAGGTCGGCCTGCTCCCAGACGCCGGATCCCTCCAGCATGCCCATCTCGCGCGCCCACCGGGTCGAGTGGGCGCGGGCCTCCTCGAGATGGGGGTTCAGCCGCGCGGGGTGCGGCATGTAGAAGTGCGGGAGTTCGAACGGCTGCGTCATGGCCGGGCCCTACCCGGCGCCCCGCGGCGGCATCCGCGGGGCGGGACATGATCACACCATCGCGTGAATCGAACGTGAAAGCAGCCGTTCTGGAGGCGGTCTGACTTAGCCGGGGACCCGCACCTGGATCAGCGCGTGGGTGCCACTGGTGCGCCAGCGCTGGTCCTCCGCCGCGACCAGTTCGGCCTCCGTACGGCTGTCGAGGCCGGTGATCACATCGGACTTCAGGGTGCGCAGGGCGGCGACCGGGCCGGGGAAGTACGCGGTGACGTCCCCGAAGGGGGTCGTCGGGGACCAGAGCCGGTCGCCCACCAGGCGGCGGTAGTTGAGGTCGCCCTTGAAGATCGTGAGCGTGGCCGAGGCGAACTCGGCGCGCAGGTCGCCGGGCATCTCCTCGTACGGCAGCGGGGCGCTGGAGAAGGGGTGGGCGCGCAGGACGAGGCGGCCGTCGGCCAGGGCCGACCACAGCTGCCGTCCGTGCTCGGCGGCCGCTCCCCCGGCTCCGGTCAGCCGGCGCAGCGCGTCGACGACGTCGGCGGTGGTGGCGTCGGAGACGTAGTAGGGGTACGGCTTGATGTGCAGGACCGCCCGTGAGATCCGGCCGTGGGCCAGGAGGTGGGCGATGAGCAGCAGGTCGGGCACGAGTTCGCGGCCCGCGTTGTCGGCGACCAGGCAGAGGGTGCCGGTGCCGGTCGTGCCGAGCAGCGACCACAGTGCGTCGCTGTCGTCGGCCACCAGGCCCGGGGCGGCGTCCGCGTCCCGCGCTCCCTCGGCGGAGAGACGGAAGCCGAGGTCGGCCCGGTTGCCCCAGAGGGAGCCGTGCAGCAGGGCCTGTGCCTGTTCGCCGACGGGCCGGTTCGCGAGGTCGTCGAGTGCGGCCAGTTCCTCGTCGGTCTCGGCGGAGTCGAGTTCGGCCAGCTTGAACGAGCGGAAGGGGTCAATGCCCTGCCAGGGGCCCGGGCCGAAGTACCCGACGGCCTGGAGCAGTCGCCGGTAGAACCAGCTCTCGGACCACAGCCACGGCACGTCGAACCAGGAGCGGCCGGTGTACTCGCCGAGGCCCCAGGTCTCCCAGAGGTCCCGGTCGTGCGCGTCGGCGGGGAGCGGTTCGATCTCGCCCTTGGTGCAGTTGGCCAGCAGTTCGTCGAGCGCGCGGTGCTGCCCGGGTTCGTAGGGGAAGGCCTCGCGGACCTGCCGGATGATCGCGGGGTGCCGCTCGGCCAGCACGCTGTGGGGGAACGAGCCCGGCTGGTTGCCGAGGAGCACGGGTGGGGTGGGGGTGTCGGGCATGCGGCTCACCGTAGCGCGCGGCCCCCCTGCCCGGGTCGCACCGGTCAGACCGGCGCGATCTCCCGCTCCAGCCGGGCCGCCAGACTCAGATAGCGGGCGCGGCGCGTCACCGGGACCAGGCTGCGGATGAGTATGTTCCACATCTCGGCGGTCCTGCGGGGCTGCCGCGCGACGGGCTCGCGGGAGCGGCCCACGACGCGGGTGCCGACGAAGAAGCAGACCAGGGAGTGGGCCACGACATCGACGTCGATGTCCGGGTGGACGTCGGATTCCTTGACGGCGCCGACGAGCCGGTTCGTGACGATGTCCAGCCACTCCGTGAAGGGGTGGCTCAGCGGCGGCCGCGGCTCGATCCCACCCGTGGCGAGCCGCAGTCCGGCCCGCAGGACCGGGTCCTCGACGGACATGCGGGTGATGCCGAACGTGAGGCGCATCAGCGCCTCCAGTGAGGTGTGGCCGCGGCTGTCGGTCTCCGTCGCCAGTCTGCGGGCGGTGTGCGACTGGAGTTCGAGGATCGCGTGGGCGAGATCCTCCTTCGCCGCGAAGTGGAAGTACAGGGCACCCTTGGTGACCTGAGCGTGCTCCACGATGTCGCTGAGACTGGTCGATTCGTAGCCGCGACGGTCGAACAGGTCAGCGGCTGCCGTGATGATCGTCGAGCGGGTCTGCTCGGCTCGCAACTGCCTCGCCATCGGCTGAACTCTCCCGGGACGGAAATGAACGGGTCATGCCGTTTGTTTTTACCCCTCGTACACGATAACTCACCCTCAGACGGCGCTCACCACCCCAGTGTGCCGGAGTGCGGGTGCACATCCGGCAAAACAACCGCGCCCGGTGAAACAAAACAGCGCGTTCGGTATCTGACTGTGGGGGTTGTGCGGGCAGACGTAAAGGCGGGCCGGCCGGTGCCCCATCCGCACCGGTCGACCCGCCCGCTGGTGAGCGCGAATCAGAAGGTCAGCTTCCAGTTGTTGAGCGTGCCCGTGTCCTGCGCCGAGGTGTCCTGGACGCGCAGCTTCCAGGTGCCGTTGGCGGTCTCGCTGGACGCGTTCACCGTGTAGGTGGTCCGCACGTCGTCGGCGGAGTCCGAGGCGGCGGACTTCAGGCGGTACGTCGAACCGTCCGGCGCGACGAGGTCGATGACGAGGTCGCCGCGGTAGGTGTGGGTGATGTCGACGCCGACCTGGAGGGCCGAGGGGGCGTTGCCGCTGCGGCCGGTGACGCTGATCGGCGACTCGATCGCCGCGCCGTTGTCCGGGACGGCGACCGCGGTGGTGCTGGAGAAGGTCGTGCCGGTGGACGTACCGCCCTTGACGGCCTGGACCGTCTTGGCGGCGTCCGCGAGGCCGGCGCCGCAGCCGCCGGAGCAGGTGCCGGGCAGGGCGCGGGCATTGGCCTTGATGGCCGACTCGATCTGCGCCGGGGTGAGGGCGGAGTTCGCCGACTTCAGCAGCGCGGCGAGGCCCGCGACGTGCGGGGTGGCCATGCTGGTGCCCTGGTAGGCGGCGTAGTTCTCGCTCGACGGCGTCTTCGTGCCGGAGTTCAGCGTCGACAGGATGCCGTTGGCGGAGGAGGTGCGGGTCTCGCCACCGGGGGCGGAGATGTCCACCAGCGAGCCGAAGTTGGAGTACGAGGCACGGCTGCCCGCGCGGTTGGTCGCGGCGACGGAGATGACGTTGTTGCAGTTCGCCGGGGAGGAGTTGGAGACGTTCTGGTTCTCGTTGCCGGCCGCGACGACGACCGAGGTGCCGCGGTTCACGGCGCCGGTGATGGCGCTCTGCGTGGCGGTGGAGCAGGCGCCGCCCCCGCCGAGGCTCATGTTGATGACCTTGGCGACGTTGGTGTTGGCGGGCACACCGGAGACGGTGCCGCCCGACGCCCAGGTGATGGCGTCGATGATGTCGGAGTCGTAGCCGCCGCACTTGCCGAGGACGCGGACCGGGGAGATCTTCGCGCCGTAGGCGATGCCGGCGATGCCCTTGCCATTGTGGGTGGCGGCGGCGATGGTGCCGGCCACGTGGGTGCCGTGCCAGGAGGAGGTGGAGGCCGGGATGCCCGTGCCGCACTCATTGGCGTTGTACCAGTCGCCCGGGTCGGCCGGGTTGCTGTCACGGCCGTTGCCGTCGACGGAGACGGCGGTGTCGGAGATGAAGTCGTAGCCGCCGACGATGTTCGCGGCCAGGTCGGAGTGGGTGACATAGCCGGTGTCGATGACGGCGACGGTCACACCGCTGCCGGTGGTGGTGTCCCAGGCGGCCGGGACGTTCATGCCCGCGGTGGACTCGAACAGGTCCCACTGCTTGCTGTAGTCGGTGTCGTTCGGGGTGACGGCCGTCGGCTTGTTCAGACGGTCTGGAACGACGTAGGCGACCTGCGGGTCGGCCTGGTACTGGGCGACGACATCGGCGACGGACGCGCGGGTGGTGTCGGCGCCCAGGTCGACGAGGGCGGCACCGGTGCCGAGGCGGCGCTGGAAGTCGACGTCCTCGCCGGTCTTCTCGGCCTTGGCCTCGGCGTCGGCCTCAGCGGCCTTGTTCGACTTGGCCTCGGTGGCGCCGGACTTGTAACCGACGATGAGGCGCTCGGCCGTGGCGCCGGGGGCGGCCTCGGTCTGCGCGGTGGGGACGGCGGCGGGGCCCGGGGCGGACTCCTGGGCGACGGCGACCGAGGCGGGGGCGGCGGTCAGCAGCGCGGCGGAGACGACGGCGACGGATATCAGCTTCCGTCTGAGCTCTGGGGAGGTACGCACGGTCGTTGCCTTTCGTGGCCGGACTCCGGGCTGGGCGGAGCGGCAGCGGACTCGCTTCGTCCTCGAAGCGGAGGGGGGTGGTTCGAAAAGCGACGCGATGGCCGGCCAGGCGCGAGAAGACGAGCGGACCCGTTCGGGGTTACCTGTAGGTCGGCTGTGCTCGGCTGTGGTCGAACGATAGGCAAAGGGAAGGTCATCGGGATACGGGGGAAACCCTCGATCCGGCCGGGAACCCACCCTCTATGGAGGGCAGTTGGCGCGAATGGCCTCTTTTCGAACACACCATGCGTGGTGAACGCGCCAGGAGGCTTTCCCGTACTGCACTACCGACCGTTGCCGCCCCGGCCGAGGAGACGCAGAGGGATGCCTCGTACGACCGCACACCGCACCGCACTCGCGGCCGCCCTCGTGACTCCGCTGCTGCTGCCGCTGTGGGCCGCCGGCCCCGCGGGGGCGCACGGCGCGCCGACGGATCCGGTGAGCCGGGTGGTGGCCTGCTCCCCCGAGGGCGGCGAGCGCGCCGGCTCGGCGGCGTGCCGCGCGGCCGTCGCCGCGAACGGCGCGCCCTTCACGGCCTGGGACAACCTGCGGATCGCGAACGTGAACGGCCGTGACCGGCAGGTCGTCCCCGACGGGAAGCTGTGCAGCGGGGGGCTGCCGGCCTACCGGGGCCTCGACCTCGCCCGCGCCGACTGGCCGTCGACCCGGATGACGCCCGGCGCGACGCTGACCATGCGCTACGTCTCGACGATCCCGCACACAGGCACGTTCCGGATGTACCTGACGAAGCCCGGCTACGACCCGGCCGGGCCGCTGTCCTGGTCCGACCTGCCCGAGAAGCCGTTCGCGGAGGTGACGGACCCGGCCCTGACGGACGGCGCCTACCGCATGAAGGCGACCCTGCCGTCCGACCGGACCGGGCGGCACGTGCTGTACACGGTGTGGCAGAACAGCAGTACGCCGGACACCTATTACTCGTGCTCGGACGTGGTGTTCCCGGAGAAGGCGGCGGCGTCTCCGGAGGAGAAGGAGCAGAAGGAGAGCGAGAAGACGGAGGCAGAGGAAGAGGAGAAGGAGAAAGAGAAGGAGAAGAAAGAGCAGGAGCAGAAGCAGGACCCGGCGGAGAACTCCGCCGCCCCGCAGACGCCCCAGCAGCCGCAGCAGCAGCAGCCCCAGGACGAGCACACCCCGGTCGCCGCCACCTCCGGCCCCGGCTCGGGCCCGTCCACGCCCATGCTGGCGGGCGGCGCCGCGGCGGTGCTGTTGCTCACCGGCGGCGCCGCCCTGGCCGTACGACTACGGCGACGCTGAACGAACCTTCCTGGCAGCTCAGTTGACGTTGATGGCCACGCCGCCCGTCGTCACCGGGGCGTACTTGGCGGTGAAGAAGGCGTTGCTGAAGCAGAGCGACGAACCGGAGACCTTCGTGAACTGCTGGTTGGTGAAGGAGATGCTGTGGTCGGCGTTGCTCGCGGTGCCGGTCAGGCTCGGTGCCTGGTAGACGCAGGTGATGCTGCCCAGCAGGGTGCGCAGCTTGACGGTGGACTGGATGGCGGAGCTCGCGCCCGGGGTCACGGAGACGGTGCCGTCGGAGGACACGCTGGTGGTGTAGGGCAGGTTGTCGACGGTGATGCCGCTGACGCCGAGCGAGCCGACGACGTTGGTGGTACAGCCGCTGGTGTCGAAGGTGTGCGAGGCGAGGGACTCGGTGGCGGTGCCCGGGGCGGCCGGGTTGTCGGTGACCTTGGC
Organism: Streptomyces sp. CRCS-T-1; assembly: GCF_024442335.1. Classification (NCBI taxonomy): domain Bacteria; kingdom Bacillati; phylum Actinomycetota; class Actinomycetes; order Kitasatosporales; family Streptomycetaceae; genus Streptomyces; species Streptomyces sp. CRCS-T-1. The sequence continues at coordinate 1,603,783 of NZ_CP101651.1, forward strand.
GGAGAACGCCGACGAGGTGCACGAGATGCCGCTGGTGCCGGTCGCGCTGGAGTAGAAGGTGGCGGCGGTGCCGCTCGCCAGGGACGCGTCGAGGACGTCGCCGACCGCGACGGCCGCGCCGTCGGTCGTGGTCAGGACGGGGGTGTCGGCCGCGGAGGCGGGGGCGGCGAGGCCCAGGGCGGCGACGGCGGCGGTGAGGGAGAGCAGGGTGCGCATGCGCATGCGGGTGTACCTCTTTCAGAAGCGGGGGGTGAGGGGGCGGGGGACGCGCGTCGGCGTCCGCCGCCACCGGTCCGTCACGCCTTCTCCGTACGTGACGGACCGGCGACGGCAGTCCGGTCACCGGCCGGAGGCACGCACGGGGGGCGCGGCTCCGGCCGGGCCGGGCGGGGGGTGGCTGGTGGCGCGGCTCCAGAGGAAGCGGCCGTGCCGTGGAGGGGTGGACTCGGGCGATGGAAAGCCCGTGCGGACACACCGGGCGGCGGGATGCCCGTCCGGGACGCCCGTTCTGGAGGGGCGGTCCGGGGCGCGCGAACGGTGCCGCGCGGCGGATCCGGCGCCACGGATCCGGTGAGACGAGGAGAGTTGTAGACCTACCGGTGAGTCAACGTCAAGGCATGACAAGGGAGTTGTGCGCTGCCTGAGAGTTTCCGAACGCCGTTGACTCACATCCGGCGCACATTCCACACTCTTTGTTCACACTTCCCTTGACCCTTGATGTAACCCCCGGTAACTTCCGACTCGGCTACTGCGGCGTAACGAGAAAGCCCTTGCAACCGACGGGAGTTGCGGGAGGACGTGCGTACGCGGTCGGTGTCCGCGCCAGGGCAACGTGCCACCGAAGTCCCGATCCGCACCGACACGCACCTGGAGCAGACATGACCTCCTCCGCCGAGCACACCCCCGAAAGACCGGACGGCACCGCCGTCGCCGACGCCCCCGCGCGCCGCGGCCGGGTCCGCGCACGCCGGGCCGCGGTGATGGCGGTGCCGGCCACCTTGGTCGCCGCGAGCCTCGCGGTCCTCACCGCGGAGGGGGCGCTGGGTGTGCAGTTCGCCATCTCCGGCATGCCCTTCACGGTCACCGCGACGGAGCTGAAGGGCAACGGCTTCGCCCAGTTCGGCGGTCTGGACGAGATGGCCGAGGGCAGCCCCAACGCCGGTGAGACCGGCGGCCAGGTGCTGGTCGTCACCTCCGTGATCAAGGACGCGACGCTCACCAAGCTGTGCCAGAGCGTGGACCTGGGCGGCACCAACCTGGTCATCCGGGCGGGTGAGGGCGCGCAGAAGGTCCGGGCCACCGATCTGACCACCGACTCCACCCAGCTCTCGGGCGACGCGGCCTTCACCAACATCGAGATCGGCAACGACGCCAGCAAGCTCAACAAGGCCGGGGAGCTGGGCCGCGGGCCGATCGGCGTGTTCAGCCAGCAGTCCGACACCGTGCGCATCAAGAACTTGCGGCAGACCAACTACGCCACGACAGCCGGTGTGTTCAAGCTGCCCGGGCTGAAGCTGGGCTTCAGCGGGTCGGGCTGCTGATGCCCGGCGGCTCACGCGGAAAGGTCCGGCCCGCCTTCCGCCGGTGGCGGGCGGGCCGTCCCTTCTGGGGCGGGCTGCTGCTCACCCTGGGCGGGGCGGAGGTCCTGCTCACCCTGAAGGCGTCGCTGGACGTCATCCTGCACGTCGGCATGCAGGGGCTCGCCGGCTATCTGCTTCCGACCGTGATGCTGCTGTGCGGTGTGCTGATCCTCTTCAACCCCGCCCAGCGCCTGTTCTACTCGGTCATCGGGGTCCTGGTCTCCCTGGGCACCTGGATGACCTCGAACCTGGGCGGCTTCTTCGTGGGCATGCTCCTGGGCATCGTCGGAAGCTGCCTCACCTTCGGCTGGCTTCCGGACCAGGAGCCGCGCGTCAGCCGGCGGCAGCGCAGGAAGGCCGCCGAGGCCGAGCGGGCCCTGGCAGCGCCCCTGGAGCGGGAGGCCGGCCAGACCGTCTGAATCAGGCCCCGTGACTCTCTTCTCAGGCCAGTGCTTCCGCATCCCCTGACATCGCCCGGCCGCGGCCACTTGGCTGGGCGGGCCACGCATTCGCCCACGCGGCGGGCGCGCGGCGCGCAACAGCCGTCAGCCCAGGGAGAGTCCGATGGATCAGACCCACCCGATTGTGATCGACCCGACCGGCCGCGACATCCACGGCGAGGCGACCCGGATCCGCGAGCGCGGACCCGTCACCCCCGTCGAACTCCCCCACGGTGTCCCGGCCTGGGCGGTCAGCAGCACCCCGCTTCTGAAACGGCTGCTCACCGACCCGCGGGTGTCGAAGGACCCGCGCCGGCACTGGCAGCGCTGGACCGACGGCGAGGTCTCACCGGACTGGCCGCTGTACACCTGGGTCGCGGTGCGAAGCATGTTCACGGCCTACAGCACCGAGCACAAACGATTGCGCGCCCTGGTCTCCAAGGCGTTCACCGGCCGCCGCACCAACGCGCTGCGGCCACGGATCGAGGAGATCACCGGCGCGCTGCTCGACCGGGTCGCCAAGGCGGGGGCCGACGGCCACGCGGCCGATCTGCGGGAGGAGTTCTGCTACCCGCTGCCCATCCAGGTCATCGGCGAACTCCTCGGGCTGCCCGAGGAGCTGGGGGACGAACTGCGGGTCGTGGTGGACGGCGTCTTCTACACCTCGGCCGACGCCGCCGAGGTCGCCGACATCTACGCCCGGTTCTACGCCGTCCTCGGCGAACTCGTCGCCGTGAAACGCGCGGCGCCCGGCGACGACCTCACCTCCGCGCTGATCGCGGCCCACGAGGAGGAGAGCGGCACGCGGCTCAGCGAGCAGGAGCTGCTCGACACGCTGATGCTGATGATCAGCGCCGGTCACGAGACGACGGTCAACCTGCTCGACAACGCCGTCCACGCGCTGCTCACCCACCCCGGGCAGCTCGCGCACGTCCGCGACGGGCGGGCCTCCTGGGACGATGTGATCGAGGAGACCCTGCGGGCCGAGGCACCGGTGGCCAGCCTGCCGCTGCGGTACGCCGTCGAGGATCTGCCCCTCGGTGAACTGGGCGGCCCGGACGGCGCGGTGATCCGCCAGGGCGAGGCGATCCTCGCCGCGTACGCCGCCGCCGGACGCGACCCGCAGCTCCACGGCCCGGACGCCGCCGTCTTCGACGTGACCCGTGCCGCGAAGGACCATCTGGCCTTCGGCTACGGCGTCCACCACTGTCTCGGCGCCCCGCTCGGCCGGCTGGAGGCGCGCGTGGCCCTGCCGGCCCTGTTCGAGCGGTTCCCCGGCCTCACCCTGGCCGCACCGGCCGGGGAGCTGCGGCCGGTGGACTCGTTCATCTCGCACGGCCATCGGACGCTGCCGGTCCTGACGGGCTGACGGACCCCTCGGAGGGTGCCGGATCACGGGTGTCCGGCTCCGCGGAGGCCGGTCCCCCGGCGCCCTCCTCCTTCATCGCCTTCGCCTCGCTCTTCAGGATCCGCATCGAGCGGCCGAGTGAACGCGCCGTGTCCGGCAGCTTCTTCGAGCCGAACAGGACGATCACGACGATCGCCACGATCAGCAGATGCCAGGGCTCCAGTCCGTTGCGCAGCACGTCATGCCCTCCCTCTCTTCAACAGTTGCTACATTGCGCAACTGTACAACCCCCGGGCGAGAGGCGAGCGGACGCCGATGACGGTCAGCAGCATGCGCAGGACAGAGCCACCACGGCACCGGGTCGCGTCCCGGGACCAGAGGCGTCGGCGCGGTCGCCGCCGCCGGGGCCCACGCGTCGCCCTCCTGGTCGGCCTGGCCCTGCTGGTGCTCGCCGCGGGCGGTGCAGGCTGGCTGTATCTGAAGCTGGACGGCAACATCAGCACCTTCGACTCCGGCGGCCTCTCCGACGACCGCCCCGGGGCCGGCTCGTCGAAGGGCGAGAACATCCTGGTCATCGGCTCCGACACGCGCACCGGCGGCAACAGCGCGCTGGGCGGCGGCGAGAAGGACGACGTGGGCCGCTCCGACACCGCGTTCCTGCTGCACGTCTACGCCGACCACCAGCACGCGCTCGCCGTCTCCATCCCGCGCGACACCCTGGTCACCGTCCCGTCCTGCAAACTGCCCGACGGCGGCTGGACGAAGGCGCGGCCGGACACGATGTTCAACGCCGCGTACTCGGTCGGGCAGACCCCCGAGGGCAACCCCGCCTGCACCCAGAACACGGTCGAGCACCTCACCGGACTGCGCGTCGACCACACCGTCGTCGTCGACTTCAAGGGTTTCGCACGGCTGACGGAGGTGGTGGGCGGCGTAGGGGTGTGCCTGCCGAAGGACGTGTACGAGAACGACCTGAACCCGCATCTCACCGCCCCCGGCAAGCTGCTGTTCCACCGGGGCGAGCAGAGCGTGTCGGGACAGCGGGCGCTGGACTACGTCCGGATCCGGCACGGCATGGGCGACGGCAGTGACATCGGCCGGATCAAGCGGCAGCAGGCGTTCGTGGCCGGTCTGCTGAAGGAGGTGAAGAGCAAGGGCCTCACCCCGACGCGGCTGTTGCCGCTGGCCGACGCCGCCACCGAGTCCCTGACCGTCGACCCTGGCCTCGGCTCCGCCGACAAGCTGATCTCCTTCGCGATGTCCCTGAAGGACATCGACCTGCACAACACGAAGTTCGTCACCCTGCCCTGGCGCTACGAGGGTTCCCGGGTGGCGATCGTGCAGCCGGACGCCGACGCCCTGTGGGCCGCGCTCAAGGCCGACCGCACGATCGACGGCCAGGACGCCGGCGGAAAGCAGACCGGATCGTCGGATTCCCCCGCCCCGGCGGCGTCTCCCTCCGCTTCCTCGTCCCCCGCGCCGGTCTCCGGTGACGGCATCGAGGTCGCCGTCTACAACGGCACCGCCGTCCCCGGTCTGGCCGCCCGCGCCGCCGAGTCCCTCACCGCGGACGGCTTCACCGTCACGGATACGGCGACGGCGTCCGAGCAGGACCACACGGCCACGCTGGTCGAGTACGGCCCGGGCCTGGAGGACCGGGCGCGGACCGTCGCGGCGGCCTTCCCCGGCGCCGAGCTCCGGTCGGTGACCGGCAGCGGGATCAGCGTCGTACTGGGGCAGTCGTACGCCGACGACCCGTCAGCGACGGCGTCGGCGTCCCCGGCTCCGACCTCCTTGCCGTCCGAGGTCGCCGACGGGGCCCGTTCGGCGGACGACGATCCCTGCTCGGACCTCACCTACGGCTGACGCCGCCGGAGCCGGGCCCTGGCCGCCGTCAGGGCCAGGGCGTACAGGCCGAGCACCACGGCGGGCAGCAGGTAGTAGGCGGCGGGCAGGACCGTCATGCCGAGGGCGCTGCCGAGGGGGCTCGGCGGCAGCAGCAGTCCGACGGCGGCGAGACCGGCCGCCGCCAGCCCGACCGGGCCCGGCACACGGCTCCCCTCGACGCCCCGGCCGCTGCGCAGGAGCAGCATCACCAGGGCCTGGGTGAGCAGGTTCTCGGTGAACCAGGCGGAGTGGAACACGGCCTCGTCGTCGACGGCGTCGGGGCCGTCGAGCGCGAGGGCGAGGACGGCGAAGGTGGCGAGGTCGGCGAGCGCGTTGAGCAGGCCGAAGCCGGTGACGAACCGCAGGAAGGAGCGCGGCCGCAGCACGGCCGGGCCGCGCAGCGCCGCCGCGCCGGGACGGTCGTGGGCGAAGGCGAGCTGGGCGGCGTCGAAGCACAGGTTCTGCGCGAGCACCTGGGCCGGGAGCATCGGCAGGAAGGGCAGGAGCAGTCCCGCGGCGAGCATGGCGACGACGTTGCCCAGGTTGGAGGAGAGCGTGACGCGCAGGTAGGAGGCGATGTTGCCGCTCGCGTGCCGGCCGGCCGTGACCGCGTGGCCGATCGCCGTGAGGTCCTTCTCGGCGAGGACGACATCGGCGCTCTCCCGGGCCACGCCGACGGCACAGCGGGGTGCGAGAGAGACGTCGGCGGTACGCAGCGCGGCCACGTCGTTCACGCCGTCGCCGAGGAATCCGACGGTGTGCCCGGCGGCGCGCAGGGCGGCGACGAGGCGGGCCTTGTCCTGAGGGGTGCAGCGGGCGACCACGGTCGTCCCGGCGGCTTCGGCGTCCGTCAGGTCCGCGGCGGTCCGTACCCGCCCCAGATCCAGGCCCAGTTCCCGGCAGGCCCGGGCCGCGGTGGCCGGGTGGTCGCCGGTGAGGACCTTGACGGTGACGCCGCGGTCGGCCAGGCCGCGCAGGGCTTCGGCGGCGGTCGGGGCGAGGGCGTCCCGGAAGGTCACCAGGCCCCGGAAGGCGAGGCCCCGGGGGTCGGTCGGCGGGCTCGCGGCGGCGGGGCGGTCGGCCGTGGCGAGGGCCAGCACCCGCAGCCCGGTGTCCGCCTCCCGGGCGGCAAGCGCCAGCAGCCGGTCACGCTCACCGGGTTCCGTCGCGCAGCGCTCCAGTACGGCCTCGACGGCTCCGGTGACGACGACGGTGTGCCGTCCGAGGGAGCCGCGTACCACCGCCGTCGCGATCCGCCGTACCGGGTCGAACGGCACGGCGTCCACCCCGTCGTACTCCTCGCCCACCGGCCCGGCCGCCTCCAGCAGGGCCTCGTCGAGGGCGTCGGGGGCGGGCAGTTCGGCGAGCTGGAGGGTCCACCAGGCGCCGACGGCGGCCCAGCGCAGGATCTCCGGGTCGTCCCGCCCGGCCGGGTCGAGGGAGCGTGCGACGACCGGCCGGTCCTGGGTGAGGGTGCCGGTCTTGTCGACGCACAGCACGTCGACGGCGCCCAGGTCGTGCAGCGCGGGCAGCCGTTTGACGATGACGCCGTGGGTGCGGGCCAGGAGGGCGGCGCCCCGGGCGAGGCAGGTGGTGACGATCACCGGCAGCATCTCGGGCGTCAGACCGACGGCGACCGCGACGGCGAAGGGCAGGGTCTCCAGACCGCGTCCGCGCAGCGCCGCGTTGGCCATCAGCACCAGGGGCGGGGTCAGCAGCATGAACCGGATCAGCACCCAGGAGATCCCGTGCACGGACCGGTCGAAGGCCCCGCCCTCCCGGCGCGCGGCGGGCTGCCGGTGCGCGGCGGCGAACCGGGTCCCGGTGCCGGTGGCGACCACGACGGCGGTGGCGGTGCCCGAGGCGACGCTGCTGCCCTGGAGACACAGAAGGGACTCGCCCGTCCCGTCCGCCCTCTTGGCCACCGGCGCCGACTCCCCGGTGAGGGCCGCCTCGTGCACCGTGAGTCCCCGCGCCCGCAGCAGCCGTACATCGGCCGGGATCAGGTCTCCCGGGCCGAGGCGGATCACATCGCCGGGGACCAGTTCGGCGACCGGTATCTCCCGGGGCTCCGGCGGCTCCCGGCCGTCGGCCCGGCGGAGTACCGCGGCGGTGCCGGCGACCAGCTCGCGCAGGGCGGACATGGACCGGTCGGCCCGGTGCTCCCCGGTCGCGCGCAGCACGCAGCTCACGACGACCAGGGCGAGGATGACCACCCCGGTGCCCCAGGACGCTATGGCGACGGACACCAGGCCGAGGCAGAGCAGGACGGCGGTGAAGGGGTCGCGCAGGGCGCGCACGGCCCGCAGGGGCCAGGAGGGTGTGCGCACCTCCGGCAGCGTGTTCTCGCCGGAGGCGATCAGCCGCGCCTCGGCCTCGGCCTCGGTCAGCCCTCGGGGCCCCGACTCCAGCCGCCGCAGCACCTCCAGGGTGGTGCCCTCGGCGGGCTCAGAGGCCATGGAGCCGGCGGCGCGCCGGTGCGGCGCGGTCGGTGAGCCGGTCCACCAGGAGCCGTACGACGTCGACGATGTCCGGGTCGTCGACGTAGTAGACCTGCCGGCGGCCCTCGCGGCGGGAGCGGACGAGGCCGGCCAGCTTCAGCTTGGTGAGGTGCTGGCTGACCGCGGGCAGCGCGCCGCCGACCCGCTCGGCGAGCCCGGTCACGTCGCTCTCGCCCTGGGCCAGCGCCCAGACGATGTGCAGCCGGGCGGGCGAGGCCAGCAGCCCGAAGGCCGCGGCGGCCTGGGCGAGCACATCGGCGGAGGGGTCCTCGAAGCCACTGCCGGCTGCCGCCACCGTGATCGCCCCTTCCGTCGTGTCCGTCGCGCCCGTCGTCCCGCGAGCCGCACCAGTTTAGGCGGCTCGCGGGACCCGCCCCGGAAAGCCGTTTCTTCCCTCGCGGGGCCAGGAGTGATGGAATCGCGCGCAGCGGTCCAACCGTGGCCGGTGGCAAGCGAGTTGATGACCGGGAGGCCCGGATGCCGGAGCACCGTATCGACACCGAGAGCGCGCACTCCGCGCGGATCTACGACTACATCCTCGGCGGCGACGACAACTACCCCGCCGACCGGGAGGCGGGCGACGCCATGTGCCGTGAGTGGCCCGCGCTGCCGGTCCACATGCGGGCCAACCGCGACTTCATGCACCGCGCCGTGCGGTACCTGGCCGCCGAGGCGGGGATACGCCAGTTCCTCGACATCGGCACCGGCATCCCGACCCCGCCCAACCTGCACGAGATCGCCCAGGCAGCCGCTCCGGACGCGCGGGTCGTCTACGTCGACAACGACCCGCTCGTCCTCTCCCTCTCCAAGGACCTGCTGTCGAGCACGCCCGAGGGAAGGACGGCGTACGTCGAGGAGGACATGCGCGATCCGGCGGCCATCCTCGGCGCCCCGGGCTTCCGGGAAACCCTCGATCTGTCGGAGCCGGTCGCGCTGACCGTCATCGCGATCGTGCACTTCATGCTGGACGAGCACGACGCCGTCGGCATCGTCCGCCGGCTCCTCGACCCCCTGCCGCCCGGAAGCTGTCTCGCGATGTCCGTCGGCACCGCCGACTTCGCGCCCGACGAGGTCGGCCGGGTGGCCCGGGAGTACGCCGCGCGCGGCATGCCGATGCGGCTGCGCACCCTGCCCGAGGCGGCGGAGTTCTTCGAGGGTCTCGACCTGGTGGAGCCCGGTATCGCGCAGGTACACAAGTGGCGCCCGAACCGCACGGACGGTACGGAAAGCGGCGGTGCCGGAAACGGTGTCACGATTCGGGACGAGGACATCGCGATGTACGGGGCGGTGGCGCGCAAGCCGTAGCCGGGAAAGGGGCCCTGACCTCGCCGTTCGGCCCGTCGGACGGATCATCACGATGCGGCAGCATCAACTCACGGCTTGTGGCCGCTCACTTGACGACCAGTGGTCACACACGGTTGGCTCCGGGCCAGAGAGAGTCATCGGGTCGTGCACGTTCACGGCCCCGCTGTGCTCTCACCCTGCTCTTGCTCGGCCGCACAGCGAGGTCCACCCCCCATGAACACTCGTCCCCCGCAGCCCACCTCCGCGAGACTCTCCCGATCCGTGGCCCTGGCCCTGGCCGCCTGTCTGCTGGTGTCCGGCTGCTCCGCCCTCGGCGCGGCCGACGACGGGGCGGACACGGCGGCCACGTCCGGCGGCGGGATGAAGGTCGCCCTCGTGACGCACGGCGGCAAGGGCGACGCCTTCTGGGACCTGGTGCGCAGAGGCGCGGAGGCGGCGGCCGCCAAGGACGGCATCGACCTGACGTACGCCGGGGACTCCGACCCGGCCGCGCAGGCCGCGCTGGTGAAGGACGCGGTCCGCGACAAGGTCGACGGCATCGCCGTGACGCTGGCCAAGCCGGCGGCGATGCGCGGCCCGGTCGCCCAGGCCAGGGCGGCCGGCATCCCCGTCGTCGGGCTCAACTCCGGCATCGACGCCTGGCGGCCCGCGGGACTCCTGGAGTACTTCGGCCAGGACGAGTCCGTCGCCGGCCGGGCCGTCGGCGACAAGCTGGACGAGGTCAAGGCCGAGCACGCCCTGTGCGTGGTGCACGAGCGGGGCAATGTGGCGCTGGAGGCCCGCTGCGCCGGTGTGCGGAAGACGTTCGGCGGCGACACCGACAACCTGTACGTGGACGGCGCCGACATGGACGCGGTGACCGCCACGATCGCGTCCCGGCTGCGGCAGGACACCAGCATCGACGAGGTCGTCACCAACGGCGCCCAGTTCGCGCTCAGCGCGGTCAAGGCCGTCGAGCAGGCCGGCGCCCGCAGCAGGACCGAGGTGGCCACCTTCGACCTCAACAAGGATCTGGTCAAGGCGGTCCAGCGCGGCGATGTGCAGTTCGCCGTGGACCAGCAGCCGTATCTGCAGGGCTACCTCGCGGTGGACGCCCTGTGGCTGTACCGCACCAACGGCAACGTCAGCGGCGGCGGAACGGCCCCGGTGCTCACCGGTCCCGCGTTCGTGACCAGGTCGAACGTGTCCGCTGTGGCACGGTTCGCGGCCGCCGGAACCCGGTGACCGGACACTTCCTGTGATGGTGTCGCCAAAGATTCGGTCAGGCCCGGTTCGCACCCCCACTTGTACGGATAACATCCTGCGCATCCCATCTTCCCCGTTCCTCGCTCCCCGCTGATCGCCCTAGGACGACGATGTCTCGACGGACAGGTGCCCGGCGCCGTCTCGGTTCCATACGCCTCTCCCTGTGGCTGCTGGCCCTGGTGCCCAGCGTCACCCTCGCCGCCATGTGGGGTGTGACGACGATCCAGATGTTCTCGGAGGGCCTGCGGCTGCGCGACCAGACGGAGCTGAGCCGCTCGACCGGCGCCATGGGCACCGACGCGACGCTCGCGCTGCAGCGGGAACGCAGCCTGTCCGCCGCCTGGCTGGCCTCGCCGCACGGCTCCCGGACCGCCCTCGACGCGCAGCGCGAGGAGACCGACAAGGCCGTCGCGAAGCTGGTCGGGCAGGCCGACGCGATCGAGAAGGCGCCTGCCCGCATCTCCGACCGGCTGTACTCGGTGCTGGGCTCGGTGGGAAGCCTGGAGTACTACCGGGACCAGGTGGACGACCCCACCGACATCACCCCCCAGCAGGCGCTGGACCAGTACTCCTCGATCATCGACGACCAGATCCACGCCTTCCAGGAGCTCTCCCAGGTCGACGACGGCGACCTCACCTCGCAGGCCGGCCCGCTGGTCGCGCTGGAACACGCGGCGGAGCTGGTCTCCCGGGAGGACGCGCAGCTGACCCTGGCCTGGCCGTCGGGACATCTGGACGACAAGGCGTGGGTGCAGTACGCGGAACTCGTCAACACCCGGCGCTGGCTGGTCCAGGACCAGGTCGTGCCCCAGCTCACCGGCGAGGCCAAGGCACGGACCGAGCGGATCCTGGCGAGCCCGGAGTGGCGGACGCTGGAGTCGATCGAGGACCAGGTGCTGGCGGCCCGGAACTCCAGCGCCGACGCGGACCGGATCGCCCTGCCGGACGCCCAGAAGCGGTGGAACGCCGCCATGGACAAGCTGTCCGCGCACTACGCGAGCCTCATCGAGCAGCAGACGACGGGGCTGCTGGAGCGCAGTGCCGACAAGGCGGACGGGACGCTGATCAAGGCGGCGTCCCTGAGCGCCGGCGGACTGCTCGCGCTGCTGCTGTGCGTCGGCATGTCCTGGCGGATCACCCGCTCGCTGTCCCGGCGGCTGCGCGGTCTGCGCCTGGCCACGCTCAGCCTCGCCGAGGAGCGGCTGCCGGACGTGGTGGCGCGGCTGGAGCGGGGCGAGACGGTCGACCCGGAGTCGGCGACGACCCCGCTGGACTACGGGCACGACGAACTCGGCCAGGTGGCCCAGGCGTTCAACACCGCCCAGCGCACGGCCGTGCACACCGCGGTCGAACTCGCCGACACCCGGCGCGGCTTCCAGAAGGTCATCCTGGGCATCGCCCGGCAGAGCCAGAACCTGGTCAACCTCCAGCTCAGCAAGCTCGACGCGCTGGAGCGCGAGCACAGCGACCCCGACATCCTCAAGGGCCTGTACGAACTGGACTCCACAGCCAGCCAGTTGCGTCGCTACGAGGAGAACCTCGTCATCGTCAGCGGCGAACGGCCGGGCCGCAGCTGGGCCGAGCCGGTCGCGCTGATGGACATCCTGCGCAGCGCGGTCGGCGAGGTCGCCGAGTACCAGCGGGTGGACGTGCACACCGAGGAGGAGGTGTACGTCGCCCCTCCCGCGGTCGCCGACGTCATCCATCTGCTGGCCGAGCTCATCGACAACGCGACCGCCTACTCCCCCGCCCCGAGCCCCGTCACGGTGCGGGCCGGGATGGTCGCCAAGGGCCTCGCCGTCGAGGTCGAGGACCGCGGCCTCGGCATGTCGGAGGAGGACTACGCGTCCTTCAACGAACAGCTCGCGGTGCCCCCGCAGTTCGACGTGGTCGCCCTCGCCGACGATCTGCGCCTCGGCATGTTCGTGATCGCCCAGCTCGCCCACCGGCACGGCATCACCGCCACCCTGCGGCTGTCGCCGTACGGCGGGACCACGGCGATCGTGCTGATACCGCACGACATCGTGGTCCGGGAGACCCCGTCGCCCGAGCAGGACTCGGCGGACGCCAAGCCCGCCGAGGTGCCCGAGAGCGTCTCCGGCAGAACCGAGGACGCCGTTTCCGCTCGTGAGGAGCCTCGGCCCCTCGTCGCGGCCCGGACCGCACCCGCCGCTCGCACCCCCCGCGGGGACGGTCTCGCCCCGCTGCCCCGGCGGGTGCCGCAGACCAGCCTGGTCGACGAACTGCGTGAGGAGTCCGCGCCCGAGCGCGACGACGACTCCCTCGACGACTTCACCGCGGAAGCCGCCGCCTCCTCCCTGGCCGGTTTCCAGCGCGGCACGCTCCGGGCCCGTGACGAGGACCCGGCCGCACCACCCCGGCAGGCCACCGCCGATTCCCTCCCCTCGACTCCGCCCGCCGACCGCTGACGAAGGACTCCGCAATGACACGCCCCATCCCCGCCACCCACACCCAGCTCGACCAGCTGCTGACCGGACTCGTGGAGCGGGTCGCCGATGTGAACCAGGCCGTGGTGCTCTCCGAGGACGGCCTGGTGGTCAGCAAGTCCACCGGGTTCCTGCGCGACGACGCCGAGCGGCTCGCGGCGACCGCGTCCGGTCTGATGAGCCTGAGCAAGGGCGTCAGCATGGACTTCCGGGGCGGTCCGGTGCGCCAGGCACTCATCGAGATGGCCAACAGCTATCTGATCCTGACCTCCGCCGGCCCCGGCGCCCATCTGGTGGTGCTGACCGGCCCGGGCGCGGACGTCGGTGTGGTGGCGTACCAGATGAACATGCTGGTGAAGAAGATCGGCGAGCACCTCAGCGCGGCACCGCGGGGCATGGCCGGACCCGTCGTCGACCCAGGCGTGTGAGGTGGGCGAAGGCGACTCGGCGGGCCGGCTCGTACGACCGTTCGCGCTGACCGGTGGCCGGACCCGGCCCAGCCGCGCCGACTTCACGCTCATCGCGACGGTGACCGCGGTCGATCCGCCGCCGGCCACCGCGGCCCGGTGCCAGCCCGAGCACACCCGCATCCTGAGGCTGTGTGCCGAGCCGCTCGCCGTGGCGGAGCTGGCCGCGCGGCTGGACCTGCCGGTGAGCGTGGTCGTCATCCTGCTCTGCGACCTGCTGGAGGCGGGCCGGATCACCGTACGCCCGCCGCGCCTCGTCTCCCGTACCACTCCGGACCTGGACCTGCTGCAGAAAGTGAGGGACGGCCTTGGCCGGCTCTGACCCCGTCACGGACGCGTCCTCGGCACCCGACACGGTCAAGATCCTCATCGCCGGAGGCTTCGGCGTGGGCAAGACCACCATGGTCGGGTCGGTCAGCGAGATCGCCCCGCTGCGCACCGAGGAACCCCTGACCATGGCCGGTCTGGGCATCGACGACCTCGACGGCATCGAGGAGAAGCGCGCCACCACGGTGGCCCTGGACTTCGGCAGAATCACCATCAGCCGGGAACTGGTGCTGTACCTGTTCGGTACACCGGGGCAGCAGCGGTTCTGGTTCATGTGGAACGACCTGGCGCTCGGCGCGCTGGGCGCCGTGGTCCTGGTCGACGTCCGCAGACCCGAGTCCAGTTTCGCCGCGATCGACTTCTTCGAACGCCGGAAGATCCCGTTCGTCGTCGGGGTCAACGGCTTCCACGGCAAGCACCCGTATCCGCCCGAGGACATCCGGGACGCCCTCGCCTTGCCGGAGCATGTGCGGGTGCTGCTGTGCGACGCGCGGGACCGGGAGTCGTGCCGGGACGTGCTGATCGCCCTGATCGACCAGTTGATCGCGTCGGCCGTGCAGGCCTAGGGCGACATGCCGCGGCCCGGGCGGTGCGCACCGCCCGGGCCGTGGGAGCGGAACGTCAGGTCAGGCCCGCCGACTTCAGCCAGGCCTTGGCGACGTCCAGCGGGTCCTGCTTCTCCAGCTGTACCCGCGCGTCCAGTTCGAGCAGGGCCTTCGTGTCGAGCTTGGCCGAGACCGCGTCGAGTGCCGCGGCGCCCTCCTTGGACAGCTCGCCCTTGCGGACCAGCGGCTGCACGTTCTGGAAGCCGAAGAGGTTCTCCGGGTCCTTCAGGACGACGAACTTGTCCCGGGCGATGGTCGGGTCGGTGGTGAAGAGGTCCGCGGCCTGCACGGTGTTCTTCTTCAGCGCCGCCTGGGTCAGCGGACCGCCCGCGTCGAGGGACTTGAAGGACTTGAACTCGAGACCGTAGACGGACTTCAGGCCCACCAGGCCCTGGTGCCGGGTCTGGAACTCCGGGGAGCCGCCGAAGTCCAGGTCCTTCGCGACGTCCTTGAGGTCCGCGATGGAGGAGTCCGCGGTCAGCTTGTACTTCTTCGCGGTCTCCGCGTTGACCGTCACGGAGTCCTTGTTCTGCGCGGCCGACGGCTTCAGCAGCTCCAGCTGGGAGTCGAGCTTGCCGTTGATGGCGGTCGTGGTCTCCTCGACCGTCTTCGGCTTGGCCTTGGCGTCGAGGTAGGCCAGCAGGGAGCCGTTGTACTCCGGCAGCACCGTGACGCTGCCGTTCTTCATCAGGCCGTAGGTGGTCTCGCGGCTGCCGATGTTGGGCTTGTAGGTGACCTTGATGCCCTTGGCCTTGAGGGCCTCGCCGTAGATGTCGGCGAGCAGGATGGACTCGGCGAAGTTGTTGGAGCCGACGACGACGGCCCCGCCCTCCGCCCCGCCGCCCTTGAGCGGGTCGTCGGAGGTGCCGCCGGAGGAACAGCCCCCGAGAAGAGCTGCCGCCGCGGCCAGCGCGACCGCTGCCGCGCCGGGGTGCCTCGATATGGACCGGGTGCTGCTCTTCCGTGTAGTCATCACCCACTGATCCAAGCCAGCGGATATTCGGTCAGTCAAGAGCAGCTTGGTCACCAATTGGCGTCATCTCCTGCGCACACCCGGAGACACCGCGACCCGGGCCGCCGCCCAGAACAGGGCGAGCGTGACCAGCGCGAGGACGGCCACCAGCGTCGCGCCGCCCACCACCTTCTCGTAGTTGCGCTGGTAAAGGCCGTCCACGATGTAGCGGCCGAGACCGCCCAGGCTGACGTAGGCGGCGATGGTGGCCGTCGACACGATCTGGATGGCCGCCGAGCGCAGACCGCTGAGGATCAGCGGCAGGGCGACCGGCAGTTCCACCTGGAAGAGGATCCGGGACTCGTGCATGCCCATGCCGCGGGCGGCGTCCACCGGCGAGGGGTCGACGGAGCGCATCGCCTCGTAGGTGGTGACCAGGATCGGCGGGACGGCGAGGATGACCAGCGGGATCATCACGGGCAGCATCCCGAAGCCCAGCAGGGTGGTCATCAGCACCAGCAGACCGAAGCTGGGCAGGGCCCGCCCGGCGGTGGCGACCAGGGACAGGGCGTTGCCGCCGCGCCCGTAGTGCCCGGTGACCAGGCCGATCGGCAGCCCGATCGCGGCGGCCAGGAGCAGCGCCTCCAGGGTGTACTGGACGTGCTCCCCGAGCCGGGCCGGGATGCCGTCGTAGCCCTGCCAGTGGGCGCTGTCGCTGAAGAACGCGTGGACGAAGTTGAGTACGTTCACCGGGCGGCTTCCTCAAGGGCGGGCGCCGGCTTGCGACGGGCCCTCCCGCTCGGCATCCAGGGCGTCAGCAGCACCCGGACGAGGACCAGCAGGGCGTCGACGAGGATCGCCAGGAGCGCCGTGGTGATCACGGAGTTCCAGGTGAGCTCGGGCCGGTTGTAGATCTGCGCGTCGTGGAGCAGATTGCCGAGCGCGCCCTGGTTGCCGATGAGCATGCCGACGCTGACGAGGGAGATGCTCGACACGGTCGCCACCCTGAGGCCCGCGATGATCGCCGGTACCGCGATCGGCAACTGCACCTGGAAGTACCGCCGTACGGGCCCGAAGCCCATGGCGGTGGCGGCGGCCAGGGTCTCCGGGGGCACCGAGCGCACCCCGTCGACGATCGCCGGGACGAGCACCACCAGGCTGTACACGGCCAGCGGGATCATGACGGTGAGTTCGGTCTGCCCGGTGTAGTCGATGAGGACCACGAAGAACGCCAGGGACGGGATCGCGTAGAGGACGGTCGTCAGGCCGAGGACGGGCGGGTACAGCCAGCGGAAGCGCACACAGAGCTGGGCGATCGGCAGTGCCAGGAGCAGTCCGGCCGCCACCGGCAGCAGGGCCTCCCTCAAGTGCAGCCCGATCAGCCCGAACCAGCTGTGCTGGAGATCGCTCGGGATGTCGAAGAAGTCGTGGAGGTACTCGCTCATCCGGCGACCTTCTCGTCGTCGCGCTCGTCGTCGCGCCGTGCCTCGTGGGCGCTGCGGATGGCCTCGCCGATGGTGTGCTGTTCGACCACTCCGGTGACCCGTCCGCCGGCGTCCACGGCGACGGCCCAGCCGGTCGGGGAGAGCACGGCGCAGTCGAGGGCGGCCCGCAGCGAGTCGGTGCCGGGCACGAACGGCCGCCCGTGGGACAGGAGCCGGTCGGGCCTGATGTCACCGGCCGTCAGATCGTCCGGCGCGCTCCAGCCGAGCGGCCTGCCGTCGGCGTCGGTCACCAGGAGCCAGGGGGCGTCGGGAGCGGCGATCTGCTCGGCGGTGGCGTCGACCCGGATCACCGGGTCGGTCGTGAGCGTGAGCCCGGCGGACGGGAAGAAGGACAGGCCCCGGATGCCGCGGTCGGCGCCGAGGAAGTCCTCGACGAAGGAGTCGGCGGGGTTGGAGAGCAGTTCGGCGGGCGGTGCGTACTGGGCGAGGTGGCCGCCTTCCCGCAGTACGGCGACCATCGTGCCGAGCTTGATCGCCTCGTCGATGTCGTGGGTGACGAAGACGATGGTCTTGCCCAGCTCTTCCTGGATGCGCAGCAGTTCGTCCTGGAGGACCTTGCGCACCACGGGGTCGACCGCCGAGAACGGCTCGTCCATGAGCAGCACCGGCGGGTCGGCGGCGAGCGCCCGGGCCACGCCGACGCGCTGCTGCTGGCCGCCGGACAGCTGGTACGGGTACCGCTTGGCGAGCGCGGCGTCGAGGCCCACGCGCTCCATCAGTTCGGCCGCCCGGGCCCGGGCCTTCTGCTTGCCCCAGCCGAGCATGCGGGGCACGGTCGCGATGTTGTCGACGATCGTGCGGTGCTGGAAGAGTCCGGCGTTCTGGATGACGTAGCCCATGGACCGGCGCAGGGTGGTGACGGGCTGCCGCTGGATGTCCTCGCCGTCGAGGAGGATCGTTCCCTCGCTCGGCTCGACCATTCTGTTGATCATCCGCAGGGTGGTCGTCTTGCCGCAGCCCGAGGGTCCGACGAGGACGGTGATCGAGCGGTCGGGTATCTCCATGGAGAGCCGGTCGACCGCCACCGTGCCGTCCGGGTACCGCTTGGTGACTGATTCGATCCGTATCAAGGCGCCGGGGCCCTTCGGGTTGGCGGAGACGTCTGGCCATGGTCGTACGGGCTGTGCCGGACGAGTCTAGACCGCGGTGTTTTCCGGCCCCTGGGCGGCCGGTGGCTCATTCCCGTTCCCGTTCAGCGGCAGGCGGACGGTGAACACCGTCGCCCCCGGCTCGCTGTCCAGCTCGATGCGACCGCCGTGGGCCCGGACGAGGGACTGGGCGACCGCGAGGCCGAGGCCGCTGCCGCCGCGGTCGCGGCTGCGGGCCTTGTCGACGCGGTAGAAGCGGTCGAAGACCCGGGCCCGGTCGTCGGGCGGGATGCCCGGACCGGTGTCGGCGACCCGCACCTCGGCCGAGCCGGGCGCGACGCACACCTCCACGGACACCTTCGTCCCGGCGGGGGTGTGCACGGCGGCGTTGGCGAGGAGGTTGTCGACGACCTGCCGGATGCGCAGCGGGTCCATCCGCAGCCGCACCGGACGCGGACCCGCGAGCACGGTCAGCTCATGGTCGGGACGGCCCGCGCGGAAGGCGTCCGCGGCCTGGCCCGCCAACTCGACCAGGTCGGCGTCCTCCAGTCGCAGCGGCTCCTCCACCTCCGCCGCGTCCAGCCGGGCGAGCAGCAGCAGGTCGTCCAGGAGGACGCCCATGCGGGCGGCCTCGGCGCGCAGCCGGGCCAGATGCCGGTCGCGTTCCTCGGGGGCGTTGGCGGCGGCGTACTGGAAGAGGTCGGCGTAGCCGCGTACCGACATCAGCGGGGTGCGCAGCTCGTGCGAGGCGTCGGCGACGAAGCGGCGCAGCCGCTGCTCGGCCTCGGCGCGCACGCCGAGGGAGTGGTCGATGTGCTCCAGCATCGTGTTGAAGGCGGTCCGCAGTTCGTCCACCTCGGGCCCGCCGTCCCGGCCGTCGGCGCGCAGCGACAGCCGGGCCGCGGACTCGGTCAGATCGTGCGAGGCGATGCCGTGCGCGGTGGACGCCATGTCGCTGAGGGGCTTCAGTCCGCGGCGCAGCGTCCTGCGGCCGAAGACGACCAGCGCGAGCAGCGCGGCCCCGAAGATGACGACCTGGATGGTGATGAGCTGCCCGACCGTGTCCTCGATGTCCTCCATGGGCGCGGCGCTGACCAGGACGACCCCGGGCTCCACCTGGCAGGCGCGCAGCCGGTAGGAGCCGGCGCCCTTGAGGTGCTCGGTGCGCAGGACCTCGGTGTGCGCGGCGGTCTGCGCCCGGGCCAGGGAGGTGAAGTCGTCGACGTCCTTGGGCAGGTCGGCGGGGTCCTCGGGTCTGCGGAGCTCGGGTCTGCCGTCCGAGACGTCGTACACGGCGTAGAACCAGCTGTAGTACTTCTTGCCCGAGAGGGTGCCGTAGTCCGCGATGCTCTTGGACTGGGCGATCTGGGCCTGGGCGAGCTGGGTGTCGAGCTGGGCCGAGAGGTAGTCCCGCATATAGGTGGTCAGGGCGGTGCCGACGACGGCGAACACGACCAGCGCCAGGGCGCCGAGGCCGAGGGCCAGCCGGGTGCCCAGGCGCATCCTGCGGTAGGTGCTCCGCAGCCGGGCGATCACTCGGAGGCCTGCCGCAGCACGTATCCGAAGCCCCGCACGGTGTGGATCAGGGGCGCGCCGCCGTCGTCGGTCTCGTCGAGCTTGCGGCGCAGCCGGCTGACGACCAGCTCGACGACGTTGGAGCGGCCGCCGAAGCCGTACTCCCAGACGTGGTCGAGGATCTGCGCCTTCGTGAGGACGGTGGGCGACTTGCGCATGAGGTAGCGCAGCACCTCGTACTCGGTCGGGGTCAGCGACAGCAGCCGCTCGCCGCGCCGCACCTCGCGGGTGTCCTCGTCCATCGTCAGATCGCCGACCTGGAGCACGGACCGCTGGAAGGAGGGTCCGGCGCTGCGCCGCAGCACGGTCCGCAGCCGGGCCATCAGCTCCTCCACGGCGAACGGCTTGACCAGGTAGTCGTCACCGCCCCGCGTCAGGCCCGCGACCCGGTCGGCGACGCCGTCGCGCGCGGTGAGGAACACCACCGGCACCATCGTCCCGGAGGCGCGCAGCCGGTCCAGGACGCCGAAGCCGTCCACGCCGGGCAGCATCAGGTCGAGCACCACGATGTCCGGGTGGAACTCGGCGGCCCGCTTCAGCGCGTCCTCGCCGGTGTACGCCGTGACCGCGTCCCAGCCCTCGTAGCGGGCGACGGTCGCGACGAGATCGGCGATGGGCGGGTCGTCGTCGACGACGAGGAGGCGTACTTTTTCCACCCGCTCATAGTGCTTCACCTGTCCCTCGCCTCCATAGCCGTCCGCCCCTTCGCGGCCCGATCGATAAACACTTGAAAGTCGGGCGACAGTATTTCGACAGCTCCCCCGCGACAAGCTCGGTGTCCCAGGATCCGATCAAGGAGCTGCCGACCGTGACGACCCTCCAAGAACCTCCCGCGGCGACCCGCGCGGGCGTGCGCCCCAGAGTGGTGGGGCGCACCGGCCTGTACGCGCTGCTGCTCGCCAACGCGGTCGTGGTGGCCGTGTTCTTCGTCCAGGCCGGCTTCGCCTCGAACACGCTGATCGTGCTGGGCCGGCTGACCGGGCTGTACGGTTCGCTGCTCATGGCGTTCCAGCTGCTGCTGGTGGCGCGGCTGCCGTGGTTCGACCGGCGGATCGGCATGGACCGGCTGACGTCCTGGCACCGCTGGACGGGCTTCTCGGTGCTGTGGCTGCTGCTCGCGCACGCGGTGTTCATCGTCTTCGGCTACGCACAGTCCTCGTCCCTGGACCCGGTGAACCAGCTCGTGGACCTCGCCGAGACCGTCGAGGGCGTGCTGCGCGCGATCACCGCCCTGGCGATCGTCATCGTGGTGGGTGTGGTCTCGGCCCGCTCCGCCCGGCGCCGGCTGGCCTACGAGACCTGGCACTTCATCCATCTGTACACCTACGTCGCGGTGGTGCTGGCGTTCACGCACCAGGTCGCGGCGGGCACGACGTTCACCTCGTCGACCGCGGCGAAGACGTACTGGTACGCCGTGTGGGGCCTGGCCCTCGCCTCGGTCTTCGTGGGGCGTCTGGTGCTGCCGCTGTGGCGCAACCTCCGCCACCAGCTCCGTGTGACGGCGGTCGTCCCCGAGAGCGACCACGTGGTCTCCGTCTACATCACGGGCCGCGACCTGGACCGGCTGCCCGCGCGGGCCGGACAGTTCTTCCTGTGGCGGTTCCTGACGAAGGACCGCTGGTGGCAGGCCAACCCGTTCTCGCTGTCCGCCGCGCCGGACGGCCGTACGCTGCGGCTGACCGCCAAGCGCGCGGGCGACGGCAGCGAGGCCCTGCGGCACCTGAAGGTGGGCACCCGCGTGTTCGCCGAGGGCCCCTACGGCGCCTTCACCACCCTGCACCGCACCCGCCCCGACGCGGTGCTCATCGCGGGCGGCGTCGGAGTCACGCCGATCCGGGCCCTGCTGGAGGAGCTGCGCGGCCACGCGGTCGTGATCTACCGGGTCGCCACGGACCAGGACGCCGTCCTCTACGACGAACTGCGCGACCTCGCGCACGCCAAGGGCGCCGAACTGCACCTGGTGACCGGCCCGCCCGTGCCGGACCTGCTGGCGCCCGGGGAACTCACCCGGCTGGTGCCGGACATCGCCGGGCGGGACATCTATCTGTGCGGCCCGCCGCCGATGATGAACGCCGTGCTCGGCAGCCTGCGCGAACTCGACGTGCCCAAGGCGCAGATCCACTTCGAACGCTTCAGCCTGGCCGGATGACGAGGAGATTGTCGTGAAGCGAGCCATACCCGTCCTCGTCCTGAGCGTCGCGGGCCTGATCCCGGTCTGGCGCTACGCGCCCTCCCACGACACCGGGTCGTCGTCGACCGCCACGGAGGCCGCGGCGCCGGCGTCCACGCCCTCGGCCTCGTCGTCGGGCGGCTCCACGACCACGGTCGTGAAGGGCTCGACCCTCGACACCGAGAAGGGCCCGGTGCAGGTCGAGGTCACCTTCGAGAGCGACAAGATCGCCTCGGTGCGGATGCTGCAGCAGCCGGACCATCCGCAGACCACGGCCGCCGTACCCAAGCTGATCGAGGAGACGCTCCAGGCGCAGAGCGCGGACATCGACACGGTGTCCGGTGCCACGGTCACCAGCGACGGCTACAAGGAGTCGCTCCAGGCCGCCATCGACGCGAAGGGCTGAGGGGATGCGGCGCGTCGAGCACGTGATGGGGTTCCCGGTGTCGGTCCGCATCGACGACAAGGGCTTCTCCGAGGCGGCGGTGGACGGCCTCTTCGCCTGGCTGCACGAGGTCGACGCGCGGTTCAGCCCGTTCCGGCCGGACAGCGAGGTGTCGCGGCTGGACCGCGGCGAGGTGTCCGAGCCGAGCCCGGCACTCCGGGAGGTTCTGGACCTGTGCGAGGAGTACCGGGTCGCGACCGGGGGCGCGTTCGACGTACGCCTGCCGGGGCGCGGCCTCGACCCCTGCGCCGTGGTGAAGGGCTGGTCGGTGCAGAAGGGGGCGGAGCTGCTGGCGGCGGCCGGGGCACGGCGCTTCTGCCTCAACGCGGGCGGTGACGTGGTCGCCGTCGGCGGCCCCTGGCGGGTGGGCGTACGGCATCCCGAGCACGCCGACCAGTTGTGCACGGTCCTGGATCTCACGGACCGGGCCGTCGCGACGTCCGCCCGCTACGAGCGCGGCGACCACATCGTCGACGGCCGTACCGGGCGCCCGGCGACCGGGCTGCTCAGCCTCACGGTGGTCGCCCCCACCCTGACCGAGGCCGACACCGTCGCGACGGCGGCCTTCGCGCTGGGCGCCGAGGGCGTCGAGTGGGCGGCGGCCCGGGAGAACTGCGAGGTGTTCGCGGTGGACGCCGGGCGCCGGGTCCTGCGGTCGCCGGGATTCCCGGTCGCGAGCGAACGGACGGCCCCGGCGTCGGCGGGTTAGGCTCCTGAAGGATCACTGCCGGACGGAAGGGGGCCGAAGGCATGAGCGCGACGGTGACGGCGGTCAGCAGCAACGGCGAGTACTCGTTCACCAAGCCGAACCGGGACAGCATCACCCTGCTCGCGGGGCTGGGGGTGGAGGGCGACATCCATGCGGGCGTGACGGTCAAGCACCGTTCGCGGATCGCCCAGGACCCCACCCAGCCGAACCTGCGCCAGGTGCATCTCATCCACGAGGAGCTCTTCGCCGAGGTCGCGGACGCGGGGTTCGAGGTGGCGCCCGGCGCCCTCGGGGAGAACATCACCACCCGCGGCATCGACCTGCTCGGCCTGCCGGCCGGCACCCTGCTGCACATCGGCGAGGCCGCGGTGGTGGAGGTGACGGGCCTGCGCAACCCGTGCATCCAGATCGACGCCTTCCAGGACGGGCTGCTGAAGCAGGTCGTCGGCCGTGACGAGGCGGGCCGGATCGTGCGCAAGGCCGGCATCATGAGCGTCGTCCGGGAAGGCGGCGTCGTACGCCCCGGCGACACCGTCGAGGTGCGGCTCCCCGAGGAACCGCACCGGCCGCTGGAACGCGTCTGATCACAGACGGGGCCCCGTCAGCCCTCCGGCAAGGCCTCCAGGAAGTCCGCCGGCGGTATGAAGAACAGGCTGCCGGTGACGGCCCGTGAGTAGTCCAGCAGCGGGTCGGGACCCGAGCCCGGCCCGCCGAGGAACATCTTGCGCAGCATCGTCTCGGGTATCCCGGGCGTGCGCGCGTAGGCCACGAAGTACGTGCCGAACTCCCCGTGCCCCGGCCTGCCGAACGGCATCGCGGAGCGCAGGATCTTCTGCTCCGAGCCGTCCGGGCCGAGGACGGTGTTGACGTCCTTGTGGGAGCCGGGCGCGTCGAGTTCGAGGTTGGTGAGCTTCGTGCGGCCGATCACCTTCTCCTGGGCCTCCACGGCGAGGGCCTCCCACGCGTCCACGTCGTGCAGATACTTCTGCACCATCGCGTAACTGCCGCCGCGGAAGGCGGGATCCTCCTCACCGACCAGTGCCGCGTCGGCGGCCGGCGGGCCGACGGGGTTCTCGGTGCCGTCGACGAAGCCGAGGAGGTTGCGCGAGTCGAAGTAGGCGAAGGCCTGTGTCTCGTCCCGTACGGTGACCGCGCCGCGCAGCCGCCGCACCAGCTCGGCGGCGAGCGCGAAGCACAGGTCGGTGCGGGCGGCCTTGATGTGGAAGAACAGGTCGCCCGGGGTGGCCGGGGCGTGGTGCCGGGGCCCTGCCAGTTCGCGGAACGGGTGCAGTTCGGCGGGCCGGAGGCCGCCGAACAGCCGTCCCCAGGCCCGGGACCCGACCCCGGCGACACAGCCGAGACCGCCGTCGGGGCTGGGGAAACCGACGGAGCGCACCAGGCCCGCGAGGGAGCCCAGCGCCTCCCGTACGGCGGTCTCCCCGCCGGGTTCGATCGTGGCGACCAGGAACACCGCGATCGATGCCGGCGGGTTCAGCACCGGCTGTGACAGCGTCTCTCCCGGGGGCAGCGGTGACGTCATGGCTTCCCATCCCTTCGCCGGCCGACAGGGCCCGCCCGCTCCCCCTCCGGGGCGGCGCGGCCCACGCCCCTGACACGATGCCCAGCGAACAGGCGGCCGGAACTCCCCGGCCGGACAAGGATGGTTGCTACACCGCTTCGTCCTGAAGCACCTTCACGTCCCAGGGCCCGAGCGGCACCGTGTCGCCGTACACGGTGTCCGAGAGCACGTCCCGCACGGCCACGGGCACCGGCACGGACACCTCGTCCCACGACCAGTTGTGCAGGAAGCGCACGCGGCGGCCGTCCCGGGCGGTCGCCGAGGTGGCCGTGACACTCGGGTGGCCGGGGCGCCAGGCGGAGTCGGGGGCGTACCGGTCGAACAGGGCCCGGGCGAGGACCGGATCGGGCACGGTGCCGACGTAGGTGATGCGGCCGGTGCCGTGGCGGTGGGTGGTGATCGCGGGCCAGCGGCCGAAGTGCGGATGCGTGTACGCCGCCAGCGTCTCGGCGCCCTGTGGCCGCAGTCCGTCCGCCCAGTGCAGGGCGTGCGCGTCGGCCGGGAGGGGGAGGGAGTCCGTGCCGGTGACGGGCAGCGGGTCGCGCAGGTTGCTGAACTCGTCGTACGTCACCCCTGCGGCCTCGGCCAGGCGGCCCGGCTGGAGGTCGGTGCGGGCCCTGGCCTCGGTGTCGCCGTAGCCGGTGCGCGGACCGAGGACGAGATGGCCCCCGGCCTCGGCGTAGGCGCGGAGTCGGTCGAGGACCGAGTCGTCGGCGGCGTAGTAGCCGGGCACGACCAGGAGGGGCGGCAGGTCGGTGTCCGGGAGCTGCCCGGGATGCAGGACGCGTGCCTGGAGTCCGGCGTCGAAGGCACCGCGATAGAACGCGTCGAAGATCTTCTCGTACGACCTCCCGTCCGGGTTTCCGTCGGCGTCGGCCAGCGGCGGCTGGCCCTTGAGCGCCCACTTGCTGGGCCCGTCGTACAGGAAGGCGACGTCGGCGTCCGGGGTGAGGGCCGACACGAGGTCACCGGCCTTCTCCAACTCCGCGCCCAGTACGGCCAGTTCGCGATAGACGCGGCCGGGCCGGCCGTTGTGCGGGAGGATGCCGCCCCAGTAGGTCTCGGCGCCGAAGTGCAGGGTGTGCCAGTGCCAGTACTCGATCATCGAGGCGCCCCGGGAGATCAGCGCCCAGGCGGCCTGGCGCCACTGGCCGTCGTAGGCGGGGCGGTTGTCCCACGGCCCGCTGATGGCCTGCGCGTTGGTCTCGGTGACCAGGTAGGGCTCCTGGCGGGAGGAGTACATGCGGTCGGCGCTGCGGTAGAGCGCCCAGGTGCCGTTGGTCGTCCAGTGCTGCCCGTCGCCGTTGACGTCGGGCAGGGCGAGGGCGTCCTGCATCGTGTAGTAGGGGTTACCCGCGGTGACGTCGAGGCGCTCGGTGAGGCGGTCGTCCTCGACGCCCTGGCGGTCGTAGGAGATGCAGGTCGTGACGAACTGGCCGGGGTGGGCGTACTCGCGCACGATCCCGGCCTGCCAGGCGATGAACTCGGTGGTGAGCCGGGCCTGGAAGCGCCGCCAGGCCAGGTCGTACTGCGGCTGGGCGTTGCCGTCCGGGGTCCACAGGTCGGCCCAGGTGGAGAGCCGGTGCGACCAGTAGACGAGGCCCCATTCGCGGTTGAGGGTCTCCACGTCGCCGTACCGCTCGCGCAGTTCGTCGGTGAAGCGCTGGAAGACGCCGTGGTTGTGGAAGAGGTGCAGGCCCGGTTCGTTGTCGACCTGGAAGCCGATGACGGCCGGGTGGTCGGCGTAGCGGCCGACGACCTTGCGGATGATCCGCTCGGCGTGGAAGCGGAACGCGGGGTGGGTGAAGTCGACCTCCTGGCGGGCGCCCCAGCCGTGGCGCTCGCCGGTGCGGGACTCGCCCGCGATCTCCGGGTACTGCCGGGCCAGCCACGGCGGCACCGCGTACGTCGGCGTCCCGAGGATCACCGAGATGCCCCGCTCGTGCGCGCCGTCCAGGACCGGCTGGAGCCAGTCGAGGTCGAAGCGGCCGTTCTCGGGCTCCCAGGTGGACCACACCGACTCGCCGACGCGGATCACCGTGAAACGGGCCTCGGCCATCAGGTCGAGGTCGTCCTTGAGGCGCTCGTACGGCTGGTACTCGTGGTAGTAGGCGGCACCGAACAGGACGCGCCGGGGCAGCTCGAACATGCTTCTCCTTCAAGTGAGTTGGCGGGAGGTCAGCCCTTGACCGCGCCCGTGGACAGGCCTTCGAGGAGCTGTTTGCGCAGCAGCACGAAGAGGGCGACGGCGGGCAGGACGGCGAGGACGGCTCCGGCGAGCACGAGGTCGTACTGCCGTTGCTCCGACACGAACAGGGTCTGCAGGCCCAGCGGCAGGGTGTACTGGGAGCTGTCGGAGACCAGCACCAGCGGCCACAGGAAGCTGTTGTAGCTCTGCAGGAACTGCCAGACGGCCAGGGCGCCCAGCGAGGGCCGCAGCAGCGGCAGCACGATGGTGCGGAAGATGCCGAACTCGCTCGCCCCGTCGATCCGGGCGGCCTCCAGCACCGAGTCCGGGATCGACTGCACGATGTACTGCTGCATCATGAAGATCCCGAACGCGGGCGCCACCCACGGCACGATCAGCGCGAACCACGGGCTGCCGAGCCCGGTCTTCACGAGGATCACGAACAGCGGCACGAGGATCACCGCGAACGGTATCGACAGCGAGCTGAACATGACGTTGAACAGCAGCCGCTTCCCGGCGAAGCGGAACTTGGCGAAGCCGTAGCCGGCGAGCGCACAGACGAAGACGGACACGGTGGTGGCGACGACGGCGACCACGGTGCTCATCAGGAACCAGCGGCCGAAGGGCTGCTCGGTGAGCAGGGTGCGGTAGTTGTCCAGGGTGAAGGGGTCGGGGACGAGTTCCGGCGGGTAGCCGAAGATCTCGCCGCGCGGCTTGAACGAGCCGCTCAGCGCCCACAGCAGCGGCGCGAGAAAGCCCAGGAACAGCAGGACCAGGACGCCGTAGAGGGGCAGTCGGGCGCGTGTCATGAGGTGGCCCTCCCGATGCCGAGGAGACGGTTGCAGAGCCGGCTGAGACCGAAGACGAGGACGAAGAGGACGACCGCGGCGGCCGCCGCGTAGCCGAACTGCTGGCGTTGGAAGGCGGCCCGGTAGATGAACATGGTCACCGAGAGGGTCGACTCGGCCGGTCCGCCGCCGGTCAGCAGATACGGCTCCTCGAAGATCTGCGCCGCGCAGATGAAGGACGTGACGACGACGAACGCCGTCACGGGCTTCAGCGCCGGCAGGGTGACGGTGGTGAAGGTGCGCAGCCGCCCGGCCCCGTCGATCGCGGCGGCCTCGTACAGCTCCCTGGGCACGTTCTGGAGCCCGGCGAGGAAGAAGACGGTGAGGTAGCCGGTCCAGCGCCACAGCATGACCAGGGCGATGCTCACCCTGGCGAGGGTCGGGTCGCCGAGCCAGTCGACACCGCCGGTGCCGAACAGTGCTTTCAGCACCGCGTTCGCCAGCCCGAACTGCCGGTCGAAGATCAGGCCGAAGACCAGGGCGACGAGGATCGGTGAGACGACGATCGGCACGAAGTAGGCGGTCCGCCACAGGTCACGTGCCCTGAGCCCCTTGGCGTTGAGCGCCTGGGCGATCAGCAGCGCGAGCGGCACGATCACACAGACCGCGACCAGCACGAAGACGGCGGTGTTCCCGAGGGCCCGGTGGAAGCTGATGTCGGTGGCGAGCAGCCGGTAGTTGCGCAGCCCCACCCACTGCGGGGTGCCGAGCCCCACCCACTCGGTGAGACTCAGCCACAGCGAGACCCCGACCGGGATCAGCATGAACAGGACGTAGAGGAGATAGAAGGGGGAGATGAAGAGGTAGGGCGCCCAGGATCCGCGGGGGCGGTGCGCGGTGCGGTCCGGGTCGCTGTGCCGGTGCGTGAGGCCGGACGGTCCGGTGACGGTGGTGGTCATGTCGTCGTCCTCCTAACGTCCGGCCTGGTCACGAAAATCCGCCGCGGTCTGCTTCAGGGCCTGCCGAGGGGTCAGGCTGCCGCGATAGGCGCGCAACAGGTTGCCCGCGAGGACGTCGTAGAGGATCGACTGGTCCGGACTCTGATGGAACGCCGGCACGTCCGGCAGCAGCGAGCGGTAGAGCCCGAACAGCCGCTGCCCGCCGCAGAACTCGTCCTTGTAGGCCCCCAGGCGCGGATCCTCGTACACGGAGCGCCGCGTGGGCAGATACCCGGTCTCGGTGAACCGCCGCACCTGGCCGTCGTGAGTGAGCCAGGTCTTGAAGAGGAACTCCGTGGCGGCCCGGGTGTTGGCCTTGTCCTTGATGACGCCGAAGCCGGTCCCGCCGAGCGCGGCGGTCACTCCCCCGCCTCCGGCAAAGGGCGGCAGCGCCCGCACCCGCCACTTCCCCTTCTGCTCGGGCACGTTGGACAACAGGCCGTAGTTCTTGTACCAGATCGCCATGGGCAGACCGATGACCCGGCCGCTCTTCAGCGCGGTCTGCATGGCGGCCCCGTAGTAGTCGGCGACATCGATGACGAACCCGCTGCGCAGCCCCTCGCAGAGGAACCGCAGCACCTCCTCGGCCTCCGGCGAGTCCAGCCGCAGCGTCCCGTCCGCGTCGAAGAACGCGCCGCCGCGCTGGTAGAGCAGCATCTGGAAGGACTGCACGACCTGGCCCGGGTCGCTGCCCACCGTGGAGACGACGCACATCGACGCGTTGTGGTCCCGGTACACCCGGGCACCGGCCTCGGCGAACTCCTCCCAGGTCTGGTCGCCTCGCAGGAGCCCGTACGCGTCGAAGAGGTCCTCGCGGTGGAAGTAGACGACCATCGGGGTGTCCGAGTCGAACGCGTAGACCCGGCCGTCCCTGCTGAAGGGGGCGGTACGGGCGGGCAGCAGATCGTCCTTCAGGCCGGGCACGGCCTCTATGTCGGGCGTGAAGTCGTGCAGCAGCCGCTCGGCGATGTCGCCGCGCAGCATGCGCGGGAAGCTACCGATCTCGAAGCCCACCATGTCGGGTGTGCCGCGCCCGGCGACGGCCTGCGCGAGCAGTTTGGTGACGATGTCCGGAGGCCCGGAGCGGGTGACCTTCAGGTGGTAGCGGAAGTCGGTGGCCCGGTCGGCCGCCGGGACGCCCTTCACGAAGAACGCCTCGTAGCCCGGGTCGTGGGTCCACAGGGACAGGGTGACGTCGCCGGAAGTGCGGGGCGTCGTATCGCCCTGTCCGCAGGCGGAGAGCGCGGCGGCCGTACCGAGGCCGAGCGCTCCGCGCAGCAGGGCGCGGCGGGTCGGAGGGGCAGGGGGCTCTGAGGTCTTCAACTGCCGGCCCTCGCTGTCAGATAAGTGAGCGTAACCATGTATGAGTGAGTGTCGTTGTCAGAGCGTGAATCTCACGGAATGGGCCAAGACGCAGGGCGTGCATCCGCAGACCGCGTATCGCTGGTTCCGTGAGGGGACGCTGCCGGTACCGGCTCAGCGGGTAGGACCGCGCACGATCCTCGTGAACGCGGGGGCCAACGCCGCGCCCGAGGCATTTGCCAGGCTGGGTCTGTATGCCCGCGTCTCCTCGCACGATCAGAAGGACGATCTGGAGCGCCAGGTCGCCCGGCTGGCCCGGTGGGCTGCCGCCGCGGGTCACCGGGTGGTGCGGGTGGAGTCCGAAATCGCCTCCGGCATTCGCGGATCCCGTCCCAAGGCCAGGCGGCTGCTTGCCGATCCGGCCGTGCAGGCTCTGGTGGTGGAGCACAAGGACCGCCTTGGCCGCATGAACGTCGAGTTGGTCGAGGCCGCCCTGTCCGCGACGGGGCGCCGCCTGGTTGTGCTAGACGACGGCGAGGTCGAGGACGACCTGGTGCCGGATATGGCGGAGGTGCTGACCTCGTTCTGTGCCCGCCTGTACGGGCACCGGTCGGCGAAGAACCGTGCCCGCAAGGCGCTTCACGCTGCCGAGCATGGCTGACCAGCGCAGGCCGCTGCGGCAGATTGCCCGGCCGTTCGTCGCCGACGGCCCGACGGGCGTCAGCATCCGCGACCGACTCAAGCAACTGACGGCCGACGACGAGAAGGTGTTGCGCCTGGTCGGCGCGCACCTGGGCATGCTGGCCTCGCGTGATCTGGCCCGCAGGTGCCGTGACGGCCTGGAGCACTCCACCGACACGTGGGCCGGGCGCAAACGCGACCTGACGGCGTTGTCGTCCTCCCGCTGGGCCGGTTCGATCACGGCCAGCACACACGACCAGTGGGGTCTGTCCCGGCGTGCGCAGCACGCGCACCAGCAATCCCTGGATGCCGGTATACGCATGATCCGCTACCGGCTGTCCCTGCCCGTCGGCCAGAAGGGCAGCCGGGGCAAGCCCGGCGGCTACCGGTCCTCGCACGAGTGGTTCAACAAATCCCGGCGCCTGGCGATCCTCGAAGAGCGCTACGAGCAGATCAGGGCCGAACGCGACGCCGGACGGGTGTCGATCACACGCGGGGGCCGGCGACTGCTGGGCACCCGTCACAACCTCACCGCCGCGAACCTGACCGAGGCGCAGTGGCGGGCACAGTGGGAGGCGGCGCGGTGGTTCCTGACCGCCGACGGCGAGTCCGGTAAAAGGTTCGGGAACGAGACGATCCGCGTCAGCGCCGACGGCGAGATCAGCATCAAGCTGCCCGCCCCCCTCGCCGAGCACGCAAACACCAAGCATGGTCGGTACGTGCTGGCCGCGAAGGTCACCTTCTGGCACCGGGGCGACGAATGGCGAGACCGGATCCAAGCGAACCGGGCTGTGGCCTACCGCATCCACCTGGACACGGCCCGGGGCCGCTGGTATCTCGACGCCTCCTGGACCCGCAAAGATTTCCCCGTCGTGCCACTGGCCACGCTGCGCGCTCACGGAGTGATTGCCGTGGACACCAACGCCGACCACCTCGCTGCATGGCGCCTCGACGAACACGGCAACCCCAGCGGCACGCCCCGCCGCTTCAACTACCAGCTCAGCGGCAGCGCTTCGCACCGCGACGCCCAGCTCCGCCACGCCCTCACCCGCCTCCTGCACTGGGCCAAACAGACCGGCGTCAAGGCCGTCGCGATCGAAGACCTCGACTTCACCGACTCCACCACACGCGAGAAACACGGCCGCCGTAAGCGCTTCAGGCAGCTCATCTCCGGCATCCCCACCGGCCGACTGCGCGCACGACTGCTGTCCATGTGCGCGGAAGCCGGCATCGGCGTGATCGCCGTCGACCCCGCCTACACCAGCCTCTGGGGCGCCCAGCACTGGCAAGCTCCCCTCACCAGCAACACCCACAAGACCAGCCGACACGCCGCCGCTTCGGTGGCCATCGGCAGGCGCGCCCTCGGACACCGGATCAGGCGACGGACGACACCGCCCCGTGCACACCAGAGAGATGTGCACGGGCATCGGACCGCCCAGGCCCGACCCGGCGACCGAGAAAGCGAGGAAAACCGCCCCCGCGCCCCCGGACCACGGACACGATCCGTTCGCGCCGGACGCGGAGCGAACGCGGTGAACCAGAACACCCAAGACCGTTCGGGGTGTTCGGCTGAGCATGGGGTCTGGCAACAGAACTCACTCCCACTCAGTCTCTAGGAACGGTGTACACACGTGACTCCTCACGTGGTGCGGCTACGGGTGGGGGTGCGCGAGGCCCGGGTCCCGAACCGGGCCGGTGGAGGCCCGCACGGTCAACTCGACCGCCTGGTCGGCGGGTTCGGCCGGTGCGGGGCGGCCCTCGATCAGGGCGATGAGTACGTCGACGGCGCGGTCGGCGACGGCGGCGAAGTTCTGCCGGACGGTGGTCAGCGGCGGGGAGAGATAGGCGGCGGCGGGTATGTCGTCGTAGCCGACGACGCTCACGTCACCGGGGACGGCGCGGCCCGCGTCGGCGAACGCGCGCAGGGCGCCGATGGCCATGTCGTCGTTGGCGGCGAACACGGCCGTGACATCGGAGAGCCGGGCGAGCTGCCGTCCGGCGGCGTACCCGGAGGCCGGGCTCCAGTCGCCGGGTGACGGCAGGGGCGGTTCGGGCGCGCCGGCGGCGGCGAGGGCCTCGCGCCAGCCGCGCAGCCGGTCCCGGGCGGCCCACCAGTCCTGCGGTCCTGGCAGGTGCCAGACGGTGCGGTGGCCCAGGGACAGCAGATACTCGGTGGCGAGCCGGGCGGCCGTGACGCCGTCGCCGCCGACCACGGCACAGGTGCCCTGGGCGAGTTCCACGCCCTCGCCGACGCTGACCACCGGCACATCGGCGCTGAGCCGGAGCGGCACGCCGTCGTCGATGGGCTCGGACAGCACGATCCCGTCCACGCCCTGCTCCAGCAGCGCGTCCACGGCGACCGAGACCTTCTGCCCCTCCAGGGTGCTGGCCAGGGCGACGGAATACCCGGCGCGCTGCATCGCCCGCTCCAGGGCGATGAGCAGGGTCGAGGGGCCGTAGAGCGAACTGCCCAGCGAGACCACGCCGATCCGCCGGTAGCGGCCGAGGAGCAGGGCCCGGGCCGCGGTGTTGGGACGGTAGTCCAGTTCGCGGATGGCCCTCAGCACGCGATCGCGCACCTCCGGGCTGACATGCGGCTCGCCGTTGACGACCCGGGAGACGGTCTTCTGCGACACCCCGGCGGCCCGTGCGACCTCGGTCATGCCGGGACCACGACGGCGACGGCCGTCGGCGGCTCCACTCGTCGTCATGAGGGCTCCCAGGAGGTGGCACGGGCATGGACTACGTAGTCAATCGCGGCATCAAGGCAGAAAGAGCTTGCTTGACTACGTAGTCACGCCAGTGTGGGAGCAAGGGCGGGCGGCGTCAATGCTCCGGACGGAGCCGATCTCCGACACCCCATTGATTGCTTGATTCAGCATCTCTAGCATCACTCGGTGGCTCCATTCACCTCTCCCTTCATCCCTCTCCCGGGAAGGAGAATCCGTGTTCCCAGCCACTCGTCTCAGACTGCCCGGCGCCGCGCTCCTGCTGGCCCTCGGCCTCACGCTCACACAGGTGCCGCCTTCGGCCGCCGCACCGGACCAGCCCTCGAAAACCGCCGCCCCGCCCCAGGTGTGGCCACGGCCGCAGAGCATGCACACGGGGCCCGGCCGGCTCGCGGTCCCCGAACGGGTCGTGACGGTCGTCGGACGCGGGAGCGACCCGTCGGCCCGGCGGGTCGTCGAGAGCGTCCTGCGCGACGCCGGAGCCGAGCGGATCGTGACGGCCGACAAGCCGCCCGCGAAGGCCGGGTTCACCGTCTTCATCGGCGGCCCGAAGGAGAACACCGCGACGGCCGCGGCCCTGAAGCACCTCAAGGCCCCCTCCCCCGCCGGGCTGCCCTCCGGCGGCTACGTCCTCGCCTCCGGCCGCGAGGACGGCCGCACCCTCCTCGCCCTGTCCGGCACCGACCGCACCGGCACCTTCTACGCCGCCCAGACCCTGCGCCAACTGGTCACGAGAACCGTGCCGGTGGTGACCGTCCGGGACTGGCCCACGGCCGCGCTGCGCGGAGTGATCGAGGGCTTCTACGGCACCCCCTGGTCGCACACCGAGCGGCTGAGCCAGCTCGACTTCTACGGCCGCACCAAGCAGAACGTCTACGTCTACTCCCCCAAGGACGACCCGTACCTGCGTGACCGGTGGCGCGACGAGTATCCGCCCGCCGAACTGCGGCAGTTGAAGGAACTCGTCGACCGGGCCGACGCCAACCATGTCCGCTTCACCTACGCCCTCTCCCCGGGGCTGTCCGTCTGCTACTCCTCGGCCGCCGACATCGCCGCCCTCACCCGCAAATTCGACTCGCTGTACGCCATCGGGGTGCGCTCCTTCGCGATCCCGCTGGACGACATCAGCTACACGAAATGGAACTGCGAGGCCGACGAGAGAGAGTTCGGCACGGGCGGCGGCGCGGCGGGAGCGGCGCAGGCGCATCTCCTCAACGAGGTCTGGAAGGACTTCTCGGCCGGCCACTCCGGCCTGCACCCCCTGGAGATGGTCCCCACCGAGTACTCCGACCTCGCCGACTCCCCCTACAAGAAGGCGCTGCGGGAGAAGCTGGACCCGTCGGTGGTCGTGGAGTGGACCGGCGTCGGCGTGATCGCCCCGACCATCACGGCCGAGCAGGTCGCGAAGGCCCGTGAGGTCTACGGCCATCCGATCCTGATCTGGGACAACTACCCGGTCAACGACTACGTCACCAGCCGCCTCCTGCTCGGCCCCTACACCGGCCGCGAGCCCGGCGTGGCGAAGGCGGCGACCGGGGTGACCGCCAATCCGATGGTCCAGGGCCAGGCGAGCCGGCTCGCCCTGTTCACCTCCGCTGCCTATCTGTGGAACCCGGACAGCTACGACCCACGGGCCGCGTTCCTCGCCTCCGTCCGCGATCTGGCCGGGCCGGATGCCGCCGAGTGGCTGCGGATCTTCGCCGAGAACAACTACTCGTCCCAGTTGGACGCGACCGAGTCCCCGACGCTGAGCGCCCTCATCGCCGCGTTCCACAAGGCGTACGACGAGGACTCCGGGCTCGATCATGCCGCCGCCGCGCTCCGGTCGTACTTCGCCGATATGGCCGCCACACCCCGTGAACTCCGGGCCCGCCTGGACAACCCCGGGTTCCTCCGGGAGACGTCGGCCTGGCTGGACAAGCTCGGCCGCTACGGCGGCGCGGGGCGCACGGCCGTGGATCTGCTGCTGGCCGGCAAGCGCGGTGACTCCGACGCGGTCGCCACGTACTGGAACCGGCTGAGGTCCCAGCGCAAGGAGCTGGACGCGATACCCCAGCAGGTCTCTCCGGGCGTGATGGACCGGTTCCTCTACACGGCGATGATCGAGAACGCGCCCGACCCGGGGGTGGACGCGGCGTTCGCGCCGGGTTCCGTCAGTCTGAAGCCGGGCGGTTCCGCGAAGATCACGCTCTCCTTCTCCGACCGGGCCGCCACCGCCGCCCGGACGGTGACCTGGAAGCTGACCGCCCCCGACGGCGTCACCGTCTCCCCCGCCGAGGGCACCGCGACCGTCCCGGCCGGGGGCAGCGCGTCGGCGACGGTCACCGTCACGGCCGGGGAGAACGCGCGTGCCGGAGTGCGGTCCCTCGGGGTGGCCGGCGAGGGCGTCCTCGACCGTGCGCTCCCGGTCCAGATCACCGACGGCACGGGCTCGTCGAGGGCCCTGACGGCCAACTTCAGCGGGGCGTCGGTCAGTTCCGTCGACCTGTCCTCGAAGAAGACCACCGACATCGCCGTGGGTGCCAACCCCGGTGAGGTGGTGACGAGTGCGGACGGGCGCACCGCCTACGCGGCCAACCAGGGCTCGAACACGGTCAGCGTGATCGATGTGGCGCGGGGCGAGGTGACCGCCACGGTCTCCGTCGGCAAGATCCCCGCCGGGCTGGCGCTCACCCCGGACGGCCGCACGCTGTGGGTCGCCAACTACGGGGACGGCACGGTCCAGCCCGTCGACACGGCCTCCCTCACCCCGGGAGCACCCGTCCAGGTCGGCAACGGGCCGGAGAACATGGCGATCACGCCGGACGGCCGGACGCTCTACGTGCCCAACATCAAGGACAACACGGTCACGCCGGTAGACCTGACTACCCGGAAGGCCGCTGCCGCCGTTCCCGTGGGCCCGAGCCCCTTCAACATCGTGGCCGCGCCGGACGGGAAGACGGTGTACGTGTCCAACTCCGGTGGCTCGACGGTCACTCCGATCGACACGGCCACGAACGACACCGAGCCGACCCTCCTGGTCTCCGGCCAGGCCTACGGTCTCGCGCTCTCCCCGGACGGCCGGACCCTGTGGGTCAGCCCCAGCACCGGCGACACCGTCACGCCCGTCGACACGGTCACCGGCGCCCCGGGCAAGACGGTGACGGTCGGCAGGTCCGCCTTCGACGTCGCCCTGGACTGGGACGGCGGCACGGCGTACGTCACCACCGCCGACGCGGGCGCCCTGGTCCCCGTGGACACGGCGTCCGGTGCCGTCGGGGCGCCGCTGACGACCGGGGCGTATCCGCTGGCTGTCGCGCTGACGCCGGTGCCTGTACCTGTGCCCGTGCCCGTGCCCGTGAAGTGAGATGCGGACGGCCGGGGTCCCTCATCGGGGCCCCGGCCGTCTCGTACGGTCCGGTTCAGCTCGCGGTGCGGCGGATCCGGCCCGCGTACCTCTTCTCCAGCTCCAGGTTGCCCTCGAAACCGCCGGGCACATTGGCCGAGACGTAGACCGGGGGGCGTTCGCCGGCGGCGAGGAGGCGTCCGGCGGCCTCGGCGACGGTCATCTGGACCAGCATCACGCCGGTGAGCGTGGACAGGGCGCAGACCGAGCCGCCGCCGGGGAGTTCGAGCAGGGAGTCGCCGCGCGGGGCCGCGTTGTCGAGGACGACGTCGGCGATGTCGGCCAGCTTCCGCCCACTGGGGTGGGCGGCGGGGACGGCCCGGGTGTGGGTGAGGGAGGTGAGGGCCAGGACGCGGTGGCCGTGCTCCTTGGCGTGCAGGGCCATCTCCACGATGACGTTGTTGACGCCGGAGTTGGAGATGACGACGAACAGGTCCTGGGGGTTCGGGGCGGCGAGGTCGTAGATCCGCTGCGCCACCCCGGCCTGCCGTTCGAGGAGCGGGTCGTCGAGGACGGACGGGTCCTCGCCGCCGTAGAGGACGAGGTCGGCGATGCTCAGCCGGTTGGTGGGGACCAGCCCGCCGGCGCGCCCGGCCAGTTCGAGGACGAGGGCCTGCGAGTGGCCCGTGCCGAAGGCATGGACGACGCCGTCGGCGCGCACGCACTCGGCGACCAGGTCGGCGGCGGCGGCCACATCGTCGCGGGCGGACTCGATGACCTTCTGGAGGACGGTGAGGCTCTCCCGCGCGAACCCCTGGGCGCTCACAGACTCGACGGACACGCGACACACTCCCCACTGATGGATTGAACCACCCTATATTTTATCCATCGATGAATCCACCAACCATATCGGGTCCTGGTATTCAAGTCACGCGGGGAAGGGTGGCTGGTACCTTCTCCCCATGCCTCCCACGGACGTCACCACACTGATCCGCACCGAGCTGCCCCGGCTGGCGGGCTCCCTGCGGAAGGTCGGCGAGCTGATCCTGGAGGATCCGGCCGCCGTCACCCACTGTTCGGCCGCCGAGCTGGGCCGCCGCACCGGCACCTCGCAGGCGACGGTGACCCGTTTCTGCCGGGCCATCGGGCTGGACTCGTACCAGCACCTGCTGATCGAACTGGCCCAGGAGCGCGGCCGGGGCGAGGTCTCCGACTGGGGGACCGCCGAGATCGGTCCGGACATCTCGCCGGACGACAGCCTGGAGCGGGTCGTGCAGGTCGTCGGCAGTGCGGATCTGCGGGCGGTGCAGCAGACGATCGACCGGATCGATCTCGACGCGGTCGAGCGTGCGGCGCAGGCCACCGCCCGGGCCCGCCGTATCGACGTCTACGGCGTCGGCGGCAGCGGGGCCGTGGCGCAGGAGACCGAGACCCGGCTGTTCCGGATCGGCTGCGCGGTGCGCGGCTGGACCGAGGTGCACGCCGCGACGACCTCCGCCGCCCTGCTCACACCCGCGGACGTGGCGATCGGCATCTCCCACTCCGGGGTGACGCGCGAGACCATCGAGCCGTTCGAACTGGCCAAGGAGCGCGGGGCCACCACCATCGCGATCACGGCCGACACCCGTTCACCGCTGGCCCGGGCCGCCGACGTCCGGCTCGTCTCCTCGTCCTCGGAGACCAGTTTCCGCACCGGCAGCATCGGCGCCCGGCACAGCGTGCTGGTGCTCATCGACTGCCTGTACGTCCGGGTCGCCCAGCTCTCCTACCAGCGCGCGAGCGCCTCACTGGCACTGACCGACCACATCGCCGGGCAACACGCGGTGAAGTCCCGTCGGACCAGGTGAGCCTGGCCGAGGAGGCGCGAGGGCGGCGGGTGAGCCTGGCCGAGGGTGCATGGATGAACCACCAAGTTGACGTGAAGATGGTTGTTTGAATCATTCCTGCCGTGCAGGATGGGGCTCCCCCAGCGCACGCGTAGGAGCCCCATGCGCCTCACCTCTGTCGAGTCGACCGAGCTCTTCACCGGGACCACCGAACAGCCCCGCCAAGTGGTGGCCGTCGAGCTGAGCCATGCCCCGGGCCGGACCGTCCGGCTCACGGTCGAGGGCCCGGGCGGCCTCACCGGCAGCACGGACACCACCGTCGGCGAGGACGGCACCGTACGGGCCGAGATATCCGTGACCGGCGAGGACCTGGTCCCCGGCGACCGCCGCGAGATCACCGTCACCGCCGCGGACGGGGACGAAGTCACCACCCACACCGGCGAGTTCACGGCGGCCGAGCCCGGCTGGACCATGTTCATGGTCAGCCACTTCCACTACGACCCCGTCTGGTGGAACACCCAGGGCGCCTACACCGAGACCTGGGACGTCGCCGACGACCCGGCGACCAGCGGGCTGCCCGCCCGTACCTTCGACTCGCGCGGCCAGTCCGGCATGAGCCTGGTGAGGGCCCACTGCGACCTGGCCCGCCGCGACCCGGCGTACACCTTCGTGCTCGCCGAGGTCGACTACCTCAAGCCCTACTGGGACTCCTTCCCGGAGGAGCGCGCCTTCCTGCGGCAGCTGATCCGCACCGGCCGCGTCGAGATCATGGGCGGCACCTACAACGAGCCCAACACCAACCTCACCGGCGCCGAGGCGACCGTGCGCAACGCCCTGTACGGCGACGGCTTCCAGCGCGGGATCATCGGGGCCTCGCCCGAGACGGCCTGGCAGCTGGACGCCTTCGGGCACGACCCGCAATTCCCGGGGCTGATGGCGGACGCGGGGGTCACGTCCAGTTCGTGGGCGCGCGGGCCGTTCCACCAGTGGGGGCCGACGCTGTCGGTGTTCGGCGAGGAGCCGAGGGACCCGGGCCGGATGCAGTTCCCGGCCGAGTTCGACTGGATCGCCCCGTCGGGGCGCGGCCTGCTGACCGCGTACATGGTCAACCACTACGGCGCCGGCTGGGCGATCGACAACGCCCCCACCCTGCCGGAGGCGAACGCCGCCGCGTACAAGCTGTTCCAGCGGCTCAAGCAGGTCGCCCTCACCCGCAATGTGCTGCTCCCGGTGGGCGGGGACTACGCGCCGCCGTGCCGCTGGGTGATGGACATCCACCGCGACTGGAACGCCCGGTACGTGTGGCCGCGCTTCATCAGCGCGATCCCCCGGGACTTCTTCGCCGCCGTCCGCGCGGAGCTGGAGGCGGAGGGCCGCAAGGCCTCCCCGCAGACCCGCGACATGAACCCGATCTACACCGGCAAGGACGTCTCCTACATCGACACCAAGCAGGCCCAGCGCCACGGCGAATCGCTCCTCGCCGACGCCGAGGCCTGGGCGACGCTCGCCTCGCTCGTCACCGGGCACCCCTATCCGGACGCGGCCCTGGACAAGGCCTGGCGGCAGCTCGTCTACGGCGCCCACCACGACGCCATCACCGGCTCGGAGTCGGACCAGGTGTACATCGACCTGATGACCGGCTGGCGGGAGCTGCACGACCTGGCGGTGAGCGTGCACGCCGACGCCACCCAGGCCCTGGCCGACCAGGTGGCTCCCGGCGACGGCCCCGACCTGGTCGTCTTCAACTCCGCGACCTGGACGCGCCGGGACGTGCTGACGGTCGACGACCCGGGCCTCGTGCCCCAAGGGCTCCCCGCGGTCCGCGAGGACGGCCGCCTGCATGTCGTCGTCCCGGAGGTGCCCGGCATGGGCCTCAAGGCGCTCCCGCTCACCGAGGGATCGGTCCCGGGCTGGGAGCCCGCCGAAGGCCTCACCATCCGCAACGAGTTCTACGAGGTGACGGTCGATCCGGCACGCGGCGGTGGCGTCAGCAGTCTGCGCGCCCTGGCCGAGGGCGGCCGGGAGCTGCTGCGGCCCGGGGACATCGGCAACGAGATCGTCGTCCAGGAGGAGTACCCGAGGCACCCGCGCTTCGGCGAGGGCCCCTGGCACCTCACCCCGACCGGCACGACCGCCGCCCGCGGCCGGGACGTGAGAGCCGAGGTGCGCGCCGAGCACTCCGCCGCCGGTTCCCGGCTCACCGTCACCGCCGATCTCGGCCTCTTCCGCTGCACCCAGCGCCTGACGCTGTGGCAGGGCGTCGACCGGCTCGACGTCACCACGACCCTCGACGGCTACGACGGCGCCGACCGGCTGATCCGGGTGCGCTGGCCGTCGGACGTACGGGGCGGGCTGCCGGTGCACGAGGTGGCGGACGCGGTGATCGGGCGCGGGTTCGGGTTCGTGGAGGTGGACAGCGAGCGGTTCCCCTGGACGCTGGACAACCCGGCGAACACCTGGTTCGGTCTCGGCTCCACCGCCCGGGTCGCGGTGCACGACGACTCCGGCACGCTCCTCGGGCACCGCTCGATCGGTGTCGCCGAACTCGTCTACGCCGACTGGGACACGGCGGGCGACCTCGGGGCCCCGCTCGCGGCGGCCCTGGTCCGGGCCGGGGTCACGGCGACCTCGACCATCGCGGGCGGGCCCCGCTACGGCGACCTGGAGGTCGACTCCAACCTCCCCGACATCCGGATCGCCGTCGGCGGCCCCGACCGCAGCACCGTGGTCGCCGAGGCGCTCGGCTGGGACCCGGCGGCCGGGCGGGAACTCCGGCGCCAGCTCGCCGAGCGGGGCGTGGCCGCCGTCTGGGTCGCACCGCGCGCCTCTCTGCGCGAGGAGTGGATCCCCGGCGCCGACCTGCGCGACCTGGAACGCCTGCCGCTGCTGGTGGTGGCGGGCGCCCGCCCGGAGGACGACGCCAAGGCGGTCGACGCGATCGTCGCCGACCTGGACGACTTCACGGTGACGGCCACGGCAGCGGGCGGCGGCGAGGCACTCCCGCCCGGCGACGCCTGGGACGGACGCGGCTTCGCCGTCCTCAACCGTGGCACGCCCGGCTGCGTGGTGACCTCCTCCGGCGACCTCTACATGTCCCTGATGCGCTCCTGCACCGGCTGGCCGTCCGGCATCTGGATCGACCCGCCCCGCCGCACCGCCCCGGACGGCTCCGGCTTCCAGCTCCAGCGCTGGTCGCACACCTTCGAGTACGCCGTGGTCGCGGGCCCGGGCGACTGGCGCGCACTGCGCCTGCCCCAGGCCGGGCACGCCTTCAACCGCCCCCTGACGGCCCGGCTCCGTCGCTCCTCGGGCGCTCTCCCGAGGGAAGTCACGTTGCTGGGCCTGGAATCCGACGGCGAGGTACTGCTCGACGCGCTGAAACCGGCCGGCTCCCCGCTGGCCCGGGGCGGCGCGGCTCCCGTGGACCCGGGGCAGGGCGTCGTGGTCCGCGTGCACGAGGCCGACGGACGCCCGAAGCGGACACGAGTGGTTGGCCCGCTGCCCTGGTCGGCGGGCGCCCGCGCCGACGTCCTGGAGACACCCGGGGAGCCACTCGCCCCGGACGGGGACGGCGCCTTGGGGGTGGAGCTGTCCGGCTTCGAGGTCGCCACGATCCTGGCCACCCCGGCCCACGCGCCGGACCTCGCGCCCGGGCCGGGCATCGACGCCCACGAGCCCGCCCAGCCGATCGCCACCCGCTACTGGCTCCACAACTCCGGCCCCGCCCCACGCGGCAACATGCCCCTCGCGGTCTACCTCTCCCCCACCACCCTCACCGCCGACGGCCCCGTCACCGCGACGGTCCGGGTCTCCTCGGAACTCACCGACACCCCCGTGTCAGGCACGGTGACCTTCGAGCCCCCACCCGGCTGGACCACCGACCCCGCCGAACTCCCGTACTCCCTCGCCCCCGGCGGCTTCACCCTCACGGACATCACGGTGACCCCGCCCCCGGACCCCACCCCCGGCCGCCACCGACTCGCCGCCCGGCTGTCGTACGGCGGCCAGACGTACGAGGACGCGGTGTCCCTGGACGTACCGGACGGCCACACCGGCCCGACCCTGCTGGCGGACCTGGGAGTCGAGCAGGTGACCGTCCGCCGGGGAGAACGGACTCGGGTCCCCCTCACCCTCCGAAACCCCACCCACACCCCCGTCAACGGCACGATCTGGGCCGTCTCCTCCTGGGGCACCTGGCCGGGAGTCACCCCGGGCTGCCAGGGCTTCACGTTGCCGGGCGGGGAGCAGACCGAGTCCATGATCGAGGTGGACGGCTCAGCGATCCCACCGGGTTCGTACTGGCTACTGGCGAAGCTGGCCTGGCACGGCTGCGTGGCGTACACGAAGGCCGTGGAGCTGGTGGTGACGCCATGACGCAAGATCACGCGGCACGCGTCCGGGGCGAAGCACTACCGAAGGAAAAGGTGGCAGCCTTCCTAAGTGGGGGCGGCACATCGCCCCCTAGGGGCGCGGGGAACTGCGCGACAAGCCACAACACCGCCGCACCCGCAAGACGACACCGCCAACAACGCCGCTGGGCAACCCAGGTACTCATCGCAGACGAACTAGCCCGCCACGCCTGCGCGGAACGAGGCCTCCCCCCACCCCCCGCCACCCTCCCCCCACACCGGCTCACCATCCCCGAACCCGACGTAGCAACCCTCGGCAGCATCATCGCGGCAGCGCTCACCCACTCCCCCGCCGCCCAAGCCCTGCTCACCGACCTGGAAAACGAGCAGCACATCCCCGAGACGGCCGTACGCGACTACTACGACCGCAACCAGGACCGCTTCCTCACCCCCGACGCCCTACGCCGCGGCGTCGACCCCTACGACGCACCAGCCCCCTCGGACATCCATCCGTACGAGCAGGTCCGCCACGACATCGAAGGCGAACTACGCCAAGCCGCAGCCCACCGCGCCTTCTTCACCTGGCTCGACAAGGCCCGCGCGGACGTCGAGTACGCCGAGGGCTACGAACACCCCGGCGACCCCACGCACCAGGACCACGAACACCGCCACTGAGCAAAACCATTGACCTCCGATGAATTCTGGTCCACATTTTCATCAATCGAAGTCCGACTTGGTGATTTGATCCAGCGACTCGATCCAGCGACGACTGGTCCCAGGAGGGCAGCAATGCGCGCAAGAAGACTCACCGGATCCCTGACCTGTCTGGTCGTCCTGACCCTGACGGCCGCCGGCTGCGGCCTGTCCGGCGGCGGTTCCGACGGCGGTGACGCCACGGCCGGCGGCTGCAAGGTCGACCAGAACAACGTCGGTTCCGGGAAGCTCTCCGGCGAGGTCAAGGGAAAGATCACGTTCCAGACGACCAACCTGAAGAAGGACTTCGGGACGTACTTCAACGGCGTCATCGACGCCTTCGAGCAGGCCCACCCCGGCGCCGAGGTGAACTGGATCGACGACCCGGGCGACGCCACCTTCACCCAGCGCCTGGTCGCCGACGCGCAGGGCTGCACGCTCCCGGACGTGGTGAACGTCAACGTCAACACGGCGGTCGCGCTGACGAAGAACGGCTACCTGCTCAACCTGGACAACAAGGCGCCGGACGCGGGCAAGCCGTTCGCCCCCGCGCTGTGGAAGTCCAGCATGTACGCCGACGCGGACGGCAAGAAGGTGCACAGCGTGCTGCCCTGGTACTCCGGCGGCATCGTGCAGACCTTCAACACCGATCTGATGAAGAAGGCGGGCCTGGACCCGGCCAAACCTCCGACGACCGTGCTGGGCCTGTTCGACGACGCGGAGAAGGTGGCCAAGGCCTCCGGCGGCAAGTACTACGCGTTCCTCGCCAATCCGCAGCTGCGCATCCCGGCCGACTGGCAGCAGATGGGCATAGAGATCCTCTCGGCCGACGGCAAGAAGTTCACCTTCGCCGACGACCCGAAGACCGCGCAGTGGGTCGAGGCCATGACCAGGCTCTACAAGGCCGGCGGCATGCCCAGGGACTCCCTGTCGTCCACGCAGGACCCGGCCAACGTCTACGGCCAGGGCAAGCTGGTCTACGGCCCGACGAACCCCAACTTCCTGCGGTTCATCCAGCAGAACAACCCGAGCGTCTACAAGAAGACCGGTGTCGGCCGGTTCATGCTCGACGCCCTCGGCCACACCGTCGGCGCCCCGCAGTACGTCGGCGTCGCGTCCACCAGCAAGAACGCCCCCACCGCGCTGGCCTTCGCGCAGTTCCTGACGAACGCCGAGAACCAGCTCGCCTGGGCCAAGGACCCGAACGTCGTCATCTTCCCCTCCACTACGGCCTCCCTGAACGACCCGTTCTTCCAGTCGGTCAAGGGCGACGACCCCTTCGCCGAGGCCCGCAAGATCGTCGCCAGTGACCGCAAGACCGCCACGGCCGACGAGATCGCCCTCACCCCCGGTGAGCTGAACGCCATCTCGGCCCAGATCCAACTGGCCATGCAGGGCAAGAAGAGCGCCGAGGACGCTCTGAAGGAGGCACAGTCCAAGGCCACCCGGCTGATAGAGCAGGGCAGCTGAGGATGACGCAACCGACCGTCCACCAGGCGCCCGTCCCCGCTCCCCCGGGTGCGGACGCCCGACGCCCCGGCGGCGCCTCCCCCGCCCGGCCGCCGGGGCCCCTGCGCCGCGCCCTCCGCTTCGTGACGCCCGGCCCGAGCGCCGACGCGGGGGGCGCGGCGCTCCACCGCCGCTGGTGGCTGCCCTGGCTGTGGATGACCCCGGCGATCATCGGCGCGACCGTGTTCGGGGTGTTCCCGTTCCTCAACACGGTCGTCGTCTCCTTCACCGACGCCAAGCCGCTGGGCGGTGCGTACAACCTCGTCGGGCTGGACAACTACCGCCGGATGCT
The DNA here is from genome assembly GCF_024442335.1 of Streptomyces sp. CRCS-T-1. NCBI lineage: Bacteria > Bacillati > Actinomycetota > Actinomycetes > Kitasatosporales > Streptomycetaceae > Streptomyces > Streptomyces sp. CRCS-T-1. The sequence goes on from NZ_CP101651.1 coordinate 1,648,638, forward strand.
GGGCGATCCGGACTTCTGGCTGGCCACCCGCAACAGCCTGCTGTACGCGCTGTTCGTCGTCCCGCTGATGGTGCTGCTGCCGCTGCTGCTCGCGATCCTGGTGGAGAAGAACCTGCCGGGCATCGGCTTCTTCCGCTCCGCCTTCTACACACCGGTGCTGGCCTCCAGCGTGGTCGTGGGCCTGAGCTGGCAGTGGCTGCTGAGCGACCAGGGGCTGGTCAACACCTGGCTGCAGAAGGCCCACATCATCCGCGAGGCGATCCCGTTCCTGTCGGACTCGTGGCTGATCCTGCTGTCGGCGATGGGCCTGACGCTGTGGAAGGGCCTCGGCTGGTACATGATCTTCTACCTGGCGGCCCTCGGGAACGTCCCCAAGGAGCTGCACGAGGCGGCGGCCGTGGACGGCGCGGGCGTGGTGCGCCGCTTCTGGCACGTCACCGTGCCCGGCGTACGCACCTCGATGATGCTGGTCGGCACCCTGACCGGCATCGGCTCGCTGCGGGTCTTCACCGAGATCTACATGCTGGGCGGCGCGACCGGCGGCCCCGGCGGCGCCGACCGCACGCTGCCCTTCTACATCCGCGACGTCGGCCTCGACCCGCTCACCGGCAACGCCGGCTACGGCGCCGCCGTCAGCGTCGCCCTGTTCGCCCTGACCCTGGGCCTCACGCTGCTCGCCCAGCGTCTGACGAAGGAGGACGAGGGATGACGACCGCCGTCGACAAGCGCCGCCGTCTGATACCCCGCTGGCGGGACTACGGCCGGCCGCGTGAACTGGTCGTCCGCTATCTGCTGCTGGTGTTCGTCCTGTTCATCACCGTCGGCCCGCTGCTGTGGCAATTGCTGTCGTCCCTCAAGGGCGCGGGAGAGGACGTCTTCGGCGCCGGTGCCTCGCTGATCCCCCACCACCCGACCCTGCGGGCCTACCGCGAGATCTTCGACCAGGTGCCGGTGTGGACGTACATCGGGAACAGCATGGTGATCGTCGCGCTGTCCGTCACGAGCCAGCTCGTCTTCTCCACCCTGGCGGGCTACATGCTCTCCAAGCCGGGCTGGAAGGGCCGGAAGCTGATCTGGGTGGTGCTGATGGCGTCCATGATGTTCCCCTTCGAGTCGATCATGGTGTCGCTGTTCCTCAGCATCCGGGACATGGGCCTGGTCGACCATCTGGCCGGTGTCTGGCTGCCCGGCTTCGTCGCCGCGATCAACGTCCTCATCATGCGGGCCGCGTTCCTCGCCGTACCGCGCGAGATAGAGGACGCGGCGATGCTGGACGGGGCGGGCGAGTGGAAACGCTTCCGGTATCTGTATCTGCCCTCCGCCTACGGCGCGATCCTCGTCGTCACCATCAACACCTTCATCAGCGCCTGGGACGACTTCCTGTGGCCCTTGATCGTGCTGCGCTCGGAGGAGCACTTCACCCTGACGCTCGGTCTGGCCCGGCTGCAGAGCTCGTCGTTCGGCTATGACCAGCGCATGGTGATGGCGGGTTCCGTCATCTCCGTGATCCCGGTGCTGGTGCTGTTCGTCATCACGCAGCGGTGGTTCTACAGGGGCGTCTCGTCCGGTGCCGTGAAGCTCTGATCGACCCGGAGCCCGACCGGTACGGCGGTCAGGGCCCGGCGCGCCGACTCCGCCACGCGGATCTCGACCGTGCCGGGCAGGACCGCCGTCTCCAGGTCCGGGCCCACTTGGGCCAGTTGGTCCGGACCGAGAGCGAACGCGACCGTACGGCACTCTCCCGGCTCCAGCTCGACGGCCCTGAAGCCCCTCAGCTCCAGTGCGCGCGGCCAGACCGGCGTGACGAGGCGGCGCAGATAGAGCTGCGCGACGGTACGCCCGTGCCGTTGCCCGGTGTTGGTGACGTCGACCTCGACGGTCCGCCCCGACAGCCGGGGCGGACCGTAGGCGAAGCTCGTGTACGCCAGCCCGTGCCCGAAGCCGTAGAGCGGCTCGGCGCTGTCATCGGCGTAGCCGCCGTACTCGATGTCCTTGTGGTTGTAGTGGACGGGCAGTTGACCTGCCGAGCGCGGCACGGACACGGGCAGCCGCCCGACGGGCTCGGCCCGTCCCAGCAGGACGTCCGCGATCGCCTCGCCGCCCCAGGAGCCCGGGTACCAGGCGGTGAGCAGCGCGGCGGCCCGTTCGGCGGCCTCGGGGACGGCGTGCGGGCGGCCCTGGAGCAGGACGACGACGGTGGGTGTGCCGGTCGCCGTGACGGCGTCGAGCAGGGCGTGCTGGGCCGCGCCGAGCCGGAGCCCGGCCAGGTCGACGCCTTCGCCGCAGGTCATCTCGGACACGACGGTGCGCGCGGCGCCGTTGGCGTCGAACTCCGTGCCGGGCGTACGGGCGCTGCTGCCGCCCAGTACGAGCACGGCGAGGTCGGACGCGGCGGCCTCGGCGATCGCCTCCGGGATGCCGGAGAGGTCGTCGCCGGTCAGGGCGCAGCCCTTGGCGTGGCGTACGTCGATGCCGGTGCGCCGGAGCGCGTCGAGGACGCTGGTGCCGGTGCCGGGGCGTTGTGGGGCGGTGTAGTCGCCCAGTTGGTGGGCGACGGTGTCGGCGTGCGGCCCCAGGACGGCGATACGGGAGCCGGTCGGCACGGGCAGCACACCCTGGTCGTTGTGGAGCAGGGTCACGGCGGCCCGGGCGAGGGCGGTGCTCAGATCACGTCCGACGGCGGGGTCCGGGAACGGGCCCGCGCTGTAGGGCTGTTCGAACAGCCCGAGCCGGAACTTGAGCCGCAGCACCCGCGCGACGGCCGTGTCCAGGGCCTCCACGCTCACCAGCCCCCGCTCGACCGCCTCCTCGAGATGGGTGAAGCCCTCATCCCACAGGCTCAGGTCGATCCCTGCGTGGAGCGCGAGAGCCCCGGCCGCCACCTTGTCCCCGGTGACGCGGGCCAGCCGGTCCACGGCCAGTCCGTCCGCCATGACGAGTCCGTCGAAACCCCAGCGGTGGCGCAGCAGTCCGGTCAGGAGGGCGCGGTTGCCGCAGCAGGGCATGCCGTCGACCTCGTTGTAGGCGGCCATGACGGCGGCGGCTCCGGCCCGGACACCGGCGTGGGCGGCGGGGAGGTGGATCTCGTGCAGCTCCCGGAGACCGAGTTCGGACTCGGCGGAGTTGCGGCCGCCGACGGTGGCGCCCTGCCCGGCGAAGTGCTTGAGGACGACGGGCGCCTTGTCCGGGGCGAAGAGCCCGTCCGGCCGGCCGAGGGGCTCCCCCTGCATACCGCGTACGAGCGCCTCGGTGAGCCGGGCGGCCAGATACGGGTCCTCGCCGAAGCACTCCTCGGTCCGGCCCCAGCGCGGATCCCGGGCGATGTCCAGAGCCGACACCAGGGCGACATGGCCGCCCCGGGCGCGCAGTTCGGCGGCGGCGTGGGCGGCGGCCCGCTCGTACAGCCCGGGGTCCCATGTGGCGCCGACGGCCAGGTTGACGGGCAGGACCGTGCCGTCAAGGGCCATGTGCCCGTGCGGCACCTCCTCGACGAACAGGGCCGGGATGCCGAGCCGGCTGTGCTCGACGACATGCCGCTGGACGAGGTGGGCCAGTTCGGCACCGGCCTCGGCGCCGGAGCCGGTGGTGTGGTCGACGCCCGACCAGGCGTCGGCGCGCAACAGCCCGTACAGGGCCCCGAGTCCGGCGAAGCGCTCGGTCTCGGCGTACAGGGCGTCGGTGAGTTCGAAGCCGCCGTCGGGGGTGCGCCGGTAGGCGTCCCAGCCGTACATCCGCTGGTTGAGCTGGCCGGCCTTCTCGCGCGGGGTCATGCGCGACAGCAGGTCGCGAACGCGGTCGTCGACGGGGGCGGTGGGGTCGCGGTACACAGGCGTGGACTGCCGGGTGGCGGTCATGGACGGCCCTGGTGGGCGAGCCGGGCCAGGGCCACGGCGCCCCGGCGGCCGTCGGGGACCCAGTCGAGGGTCAGAGCGAGGGTGCGGAGGCGGGCGTCCAGGCGCGAGGTGAGCGGCCCGTCGGGGCCGAGGAGGCCTCCGGTGGCCACGACCCTTTCTCCCGAGGAGGGGTCCAACGCTCGTACTGCCTCGGTGAGTTGGTCGGCGGCCTCGTCCAGGATGGCCAGGGCGACGGTGTCCCCGGCCGCCTCGACGACCAGTGGCGCGAGCCGGGCCAGGCGGATGGGGGGTTCCGCCATGACGGCGGGGAGCAGGTGTCTGCGATAGGCCTCGCGGTGGGGGCGGGACCAGGGGGTGTCGTCGAGGGGCGGGAGGGGGCGCCGTTCGACCGGGGAACCGGTCATGCCGTTGGGCACCGCCCCGGCCGCTCCGGTCCCTGCCGGGCCGCTCGCGGGTGGCGCCGCCTCGTCCCCCGCGCCGCCCTCCTCCATGCCCTGGACCACCTCGGGGGACAGCCGCCGCACCGTACCGCCGGAGGTTCCGCCCGGCAGCACCTCGCCCGGCACCCCGAGTTCCCGCCCCACCAGCTCCGCCAGCACCGTCGGCGCGCCCCTCCCGTCGGCCATCCGCAGTGCGGCCCGGACCGCCGCGCGGCCGATCCAGAAGCCGCTGCCGTCGTCGCCGAGGAGCCAGCCGTCGCCGTCCACGGTGGCGATGCCGCGGCGGTCGGTGATGCGCATGGCGACCGCGCCCGTGCCGGCCACCAGGGCGAGGCCGTCGGCCGGGGCGCCCGGGGCGGAGGCGAAGGCGGCCTCGATGTCGCTGCAGATGACGGGCGGTCCGGCGTCGATGCCCAGTCGGCTCAGGGCTGCGGTGAGGGCGGCCAGGGCGTTGCGCCGCCCCGGTTCGTCGGCGACGGCGCCCGTCGCGCCCGCGAAACCGCCGGCGACGGCCACGATCCGGGCACGGACGGACTCGGGCACGGCCTGTCCGACGGCCTCGGCGAGATGCTCGGTGAGCCGCGGCACCGGCACGGTCAGGGCGTTGCCCGGCCCGGCGGCGCCCTCGCCCAGCGGACGTCCGTCGGCGGCGGTCGCCAGGACCGCCCGGGTCCGGGTGCCGCCCGCGTCGAGACCGACCACCAGATCCCGAAGCTCCTGGTTCAATTCATTACCCATCGCTGACTATGGTGATTGATGCATTCACCCAGAGCAAGGGATCTGGGTGCTCGACCCGAGGAGGATCCCATTCCCACGCTCCGCTTCGGCGTCAACTACACGCCCCGCCGCGGCTGGTTCCACGCCTGGCACGACTTCGACCCGGCGCACGCCCGCGAGGACCTGGACCAGATCGCCGCGCTCGGCCTCGACCACGTCCGGGTCTTCCATCTGTGGCCGCTCCTCCAGCCCAACCGCACCCTCATCCGCCCCGCCGCCGTGGACCAGCTCGCGCACCTGGTCGACCTGGCCGCCGAGGCCGGTCTCGACGTCCTGGTGGACGGTGTGCAGGGCCATCTGTCCAGCTTCGACTTCTACCCGGAGTGGACGCGAAGCTGGCACCACCGCAATGTCTTCACCGACCCGGAGGCCGTCGCCGCCCAGGCCGAGCTGATGCGCACCCTCGGCCGCGCCCTGGCCGGCCGCCCCAACCTCATCGGCCTGCAACTCGGCAACGAGCTCAACAACCTGGTCGAGCACAATCCGGTGACCGCGGACGAGGTGGACCGCTACCTCGACACCCTGCTCGCCGCCACCCGCGAGCACCTGCCCCCGGGCCGGCTCGCGACCCACTCGGCCTACGACGCGGCCTGGTACGGCGACGACCACCCCTTCACCCCCGAGGCCTCGGCCCGCAAGGGCGATGTCACCACCGTCCACCCCTGGGTGTTCTCCGGCGACTGCGCCCGCCGCTACGGCCCCCGCTCCCCTCAGGTGCAGCACCTCGCCGAATACGGCACGGAACTCGCCAAGGCCTACGCCGAGGACCCGGCCCGCCCGGTCTGGGTGCAGGAGACGGGCGCCCCGGAGCCGCACATCCCGGCGGCCGACGCCCCGGACTTCGCGCGGGCGACCGTGCGGAACGCGGCCGGGTGCGAGGGGCTGTGGGGCGTGACGTGGTGGTGCTCCCACGACGTGGACCGCTCGCTCGCCGACTACCCGGAACTGGAGTACACCCTGGGCCTGTTCGACGCGCGGGGCGGCGCCAAGCCGATCGCGACGGCCCTGGCCGAGACCGTCGCCGAGGTGCGGGCGGGGCACCATCCCGTCCGGCCCCGCGACACGGCCCTGGTCCTGGACTGCACGCCGTCCACCCGCTCCGTATCCGGCCCGGGAGGCGCGTACTTCGACGCGTGGATGGCCCTGCGCGCCGAGGGTGTGCACCCGGCGGTGGTCCTGGCGGGGCGGGCGGACGACGCCGCCTACCTGGCGGCGCGCGGCATCAAGGAGGTCGTACGGGTGCCCTGAGCGCTCAGGCGCCGACCAGCGCCTCGGCGACGGCCCGGAGATTCACCCGGCCCCGCCCGTAGGAGCAGAGCGCGCCGCCCTCCGGCAGCCCGGTGTCGATCCGTACGGCGTCGGGCCGCCGGGACAGCAGGGCGGCGGACAACCGTTCCTGCCAGGGGTGGAGCCCGGCGTCACAGGTGGCGATGACGAGCGGGGTGTCACCGGAGGCGCGCAGGATCTCCTCCACGAAGGGAGCCGGATCCGTGTGCTCTCCGCTGACCGCGGTCCCCGTGGCCGTGGGGTCGAGGGCGCGCACCTCCGTCAGCAGGTCCTCGCCACCCCAGTTGAGCGCGGGATGCGGCGGCGGAAACAGGTCGACGACATGGGCGCCCCGCACCGCCGACGGCACCTCCCGGCTACGGACCGCCCGGCGGGCCGCCTCGAGACCGGCCCCCGCGTCCCAGCCGTCGACCGCCCCGGCGGCCGGGGCGGCGTACCGCACGGCGAGGCGCCGCACCCGCCCGGCAGCCTCCCGCACCCGCTCCTCGGGCAGCACGCCCGAGCGCAGCGCGTCGAGCACCGCGTCCCGGCAGGCCAGGGTGACTTCCAGGTCCGGCACGGCCACGATGACCTGGTCGGCACCGGCCGCGAGGGCGATCCGCGCCCCGGCGGCCTCGCCGTAGCGCTCGGCGATGGCCTTCATCTCCAGGGCGTCGCTGACCAGGACCCCGTCGAAGTCCAGCTCGTGGCGGAGCAGATCGCCCAGGATGCGGCGGCTCAGGGTGGCGGGCCGCTCGGGGTCCAGCGCCGGGTAGACGACATGAGCGCTCATGATCATCGGCACGCCGGCCGCGACGGCCGCCCGGAACGGTTCGAAGTCGGCCCGCAGTTCGTCGTGCGACCGCGGGTCGACGGCGATGCCGTGGTGGCTGTCGGTCTCGGTGCCGCCGTGCCCGGGGAAGTGCTTGGCGCAGGAGGCGACGCCCCGGCGCTCGGTGGCGGTGATCCAGGCCCGCAGATGGCGGGCGGCCAGGTCGGGTTCGGCGCCGAAGGACCGGGTGCGCACGATCGGGTTGCGCGGATGGTGCTGGAGGTCGGCGACCGGGGCGTAGGAGACCGTGATGCCGAGCGAGGCCAGATGCCCGGCCAGGGCGTCGGCGCAACGGCCGGTCAGCCCGGGGTCGTCGGCCACGCCGAGCGCGTACGATCCGGGCACCTCGGGAGCGTCCGCGCCGACCAGGTGCCCGATCCCGCCGCCCTCGTTGTCGATGCCGACGAGCAGGTCCGGGCGCAGGGACCGCAACTCGGCGGTGAGCCGCCGCACCTGCTCGGCGTCCCGCACGTTGCGGGTGAAGAGGATGACTCCGCCGAGCCCCCGGTCGACGAGTCGCTTGAGGGTGTCGGGCACGGCCGTGGTACCGGCGAAGCCGGCGACGAGGCAGCGGTGGGCGGCCTCGTCGAGGCCGGGGGGCAGGTGCGCGGAGTGGGTCACCCCGGGAATCCTCTGGCTCGTTCAACCAAATGTCAACAGCTTGATGGATTGACCATTCAGCTAGCCGAAACGTTCCTGAAGTTCGTCCGTCACCCACTCCCACCTCACCGACACCCGCTAGCCTCGTAGGTCACCGAAGGCGAACGGGGGATTGCCCATGGTGAACGCTGATCGCACGCCGCCGGACTGTCCCGGGGGGCATGACGGCATGCCGGAGCGTGGCGCCGGGCTCCACCTCCAGGATCAGCTCGAAATCCTCATCCAGGACTTCCGCACGAGCGCCGAGCCGCCGATGCCGGTGTTCGTCGTGCACGCGCAGGAGAGTGCGGACGACGACGCGGTGACCGGGCTGGTCCGGCAGCTGCACGCGGGTCAGGAGGCGCACGGCACGCGCTGCGCGGTGGCGCAGGACGCCTACGAGGGCGCCACGGAGGTGCGCCGGGCGGCGGCCATGGTGCGGGCGCTGAGCGACCCGAAGAAGTGGGGCGGCCCGAAGGCGGTCTACCGGCGCTACGCGTTCCCGCGGCTGCGGCTGGTGCATGCCATCGACGACGCCGTCGCGGCCCTCGGCGAGACCTGGCCCGCGCCCGAGCCGGGCAGCCCCGAGGCCGGTCAGGACCAGCGGCAACGGCTGCTGAACCAGCTCGCCCAGCAGCGCTGGAGGCCCAGGAACACCGCGCGCTGGCGCTCCGGTCTGCCGCTGTTCGACATGGCGCACATCCTCCCGGCGAGCCTCGTGACCGTGCTCGCCGCGCTCATGGCCCGCAGCGAGTGGTACGTGGCGGTGGGCGCGGGGCTGGTCTTCCTGCTGCTGCTGACCGTCCTCAACTACGTGCTGCCGGGGCGGGCGCCGATCTTCCTGTGGCTGCGCCGGGAGAGCCGCTGGTTCATGACGACGACCTTCCTCAGGGCGGCGGACCACGAGGATCCCACCGAGGTGTCGCTGCTGCGGCCGGTGCGGTCCTGGAAGGCGATCGCGGCCCGGGCGTACGACGTGGCCGAGGCGCTCACGGCGGGCGGCGACTTCCACCTCCAGTTGTGCGTGCTGGCGCTGCGGGAGGACCTGCGGGACAACCACCGCCGCTGGAGCTGGGACCTGCGCGGCTTCAAGCGGCCGCGCCCGCCGATGCTGTTCCTGCCCCACGCGGACGCCCGCAACGGCGGCATCGAACTGATCCGGGCCATCAGCGACGTCCGCAGCCGGCGCAGCGAGCTGGACCCGCTGATGGTGGTCGCCGCGGTGCACACGCGGGACGTGCCGCGCCTGGAGCGCGGCGTGGTGCCGCCGGCGCCCGACCCGGCCGCCGTACCGCCCCGGTTCGGCGAGCGGCTGCGCACCTGGCACCGGCAGTGGGCGCACAATCTGCGCGCCGAGCAGTCGCCCAGCCGGGAGCGGTCCGTCCTGCCCTGGGTGATGAAGATCCCGCTGCCGCCCGACCAGCTCGCCCCCGTCGAGGAACGCACCCGCCATCTGCGGGCCTCCACCCGTCCCACGCCCGCCCGGCTGGTGTGGGCCCTGCACACCCTGGTCCTGGTGATCGCCCTGCTGACGGCCGGGACCGTCATGCGGGCCGACGCCCTGCACGACCGGTACTGCTCGGCGTCCGTGCTGACCGCCAACCGGGACACCCGGCGCGCGCAGACACCCGGCGGCGGCACCGAATGCATCGGCATAGCGACGAACGGCGTCCGCTTCGCCGACTGGCTGCCCGTACCCGACCCCGCCGACGAGCCCAAGGCCCTGACGGCCGGCGACGCGACGCCCTGGACGGTGGACGAACTGGAGGACCGCATCGCGAAGCAGAACGCGAACGTCCTCGCCCACCACTCCGGCAAATACGTCACCGTCGTCTACGCCGGGCCGCTGAGCGCCGACTCCTCGGACGGCTCCTCGCTCGTGAAGGGCGCCGAGGAACTGGCGGGCGTGTACCTGGCGCAGGCCGTCATCAACGAGAACTCCAGCGTGAAACTGCGGGTCCTGCTCGCCAACGGCGGCGTGGACCTGGGCCATCAGGAGGAGATGGCCGAGGAGATCGCCTCCTACGCCGCCCAGGACCCGACCGTGGTGGGGGTCGTGGGCACCGGCCGTGACCTGAAGTCGAGCAGGGCGACGACCCGCACGCTGATGGAGGCCGGGCTGCCGATCGTCTCCGGCACCAACTCCGCCACCTATCTGCCCCGGGAGTTCGCCAACTGGTTCAGCCTGGCCGCCACGGACCAGTGGCAGACCGAGCAGCTCGGCCTGATAGCGGCCCAGTTGCGCACGGACCGTCGGCAGTACGCCCTAGTCCTCGCCCGGGACACGGCGAAGACCGACGACCTCTACACCGATGAACAGGCGCGCTACGGCGAGGACATGCTGCGCCGGCAGGGCTTCACCCCGCTCGAACAGCGCCGCTACACCCTCAGCGGCGGCAAGCCGGAACTCCGTTCGCACGCCCAGGAGATCTGCCGGGGCGGCCGGGTCCCGTCGGTGATCTACTTCGCCGGACGGGTGGAGGACATCGACCCCCTGATGACCCAGCTCGGCACCGAGCCGGGCTGCGCCGGCACGCCCCTGGCCATCCTCACCGGCGACGACCTGTCCAAGGCCGACTTCGCCGCGGGCGGGCAGTCCGTCGCGCCGAAGGTCACGCTGTACCACGCGGCCCTGGCCGAGCTCGAGAAGGCCGCCACCAGGACGACCTTCTATCTGGACGCCGGCGCGCACCTGCCGGGACTGGGGGGCGGCCGCCTGCGCTACGACAGTCCCGCCCTGGCCAGCGGCCAGACCGCCCTGGCCCACGACGCGACCCGTTCCCTGTACTGGGCGGCCACCCGGGACGACCGGCCGCAGAGCCGGGCCTCGACCTGGGTGAACCTGCGCAACGTCAAGATCGAGGGCATGGCCACCGGCACCATCGACTTCACCCGCGCCCCGCTGTACGGCGACCGCACCGGCCACAGCATCGTCCTGAAAGAGGTCCGCCGCGCCCGCGACGGCACCTCCGAGCCCCGCGTGGTGTGCAGCCGCGCCGCCGGGGACACGAAGCGGCTGACACAGAAGGAGTGCCGGATCCGACGCTGAGGGCCCTCTCAGCCCTCGGCGGGGGTCAGGCGCAGCGCGATGCTGTTGATGCAGTACCGCTGGTCCGTGGGCGTCGGATAGCCCTCGCCCGCGAACACATGCCCGAGGTGCGAGCCGCAGCGCGCACAGCGCACCTCGGTGCGCACCATGCCGTGGGTCCGGTCCTCGATCAGTTCCACCGCGTCGGTGTCCCTCGGGTCGAAGAAGGACGGCCAGCCGCAGTGCGACTCGAACTTCGTTTCCGAGGTGAACAGCTCCGCGCCGCAGGCGCGGCAGGAGTAGACGCCCTGGGTCTTGGTGTCGGTGTACTCACCGGTGAAGGCGGGCTCCGTGCCCGCCTGGCGCAGGACCACGTACTCGCCCGGGGTCAGTTCCGTGCGCCACTGCTCGTCCGGCTTCTCGACGTCGTACGGCATGAGCTTCCAGCCCCTCAGTTCGACAGACGGTCCAGGATGCGCGGGCCGAGGTCGGTGACGTCGCCCGCTCCCATGGTGAGAACGAGATCACCCGGCTTCGCCATTCCCGCGACGACCGAGGGGACGTCCGCCTTGTCGTGCACGGGCGTCACGTCCGCGCCCGCCACCCGGGCCGCCTCGATGATCAGCTCGCTGGTCACGCCGGGGATCGGGTCCTCGCGGGCCGGGTAGATGTCCAGCACGACCGAGGCGTCCGCGAGGGCCAGGGACTGCCCCATCTCCTTGCCCAGCTCCTGCGTCCGCGAGAAGAGGTGCGGCTGGAAGACGACCAGGATCCGGGAGTCGCCCGCCGCAGCGCGCATGGCCTCCAGGTCGGCGGTCATCTCGGTGGGGTGGTGCGCGTAGGAGTCGATGACCTGGACGCCCGCGGCCTCGCCCTTGAGCTGCAGCCGCCGCTTCACGCCCGTGTACGCGGCGATCGCCGGGGCCAGCTCGGCCGCCGGGACGCCGAGGGCGACGCCCGCCGCCAGCGCGGCGACCGCGTTGTGCGCGTAGTGCCGGCCGGGGACGGAGACCGTGAAGGTCAGCGTCTCGCCGTCCAGGACCACGGTGACCTCGCTCTTGAGGCCCTGCGGCACGACCGACAGGATGCGCACGCCGGCGTCCTCGGACTCGCCGTAGGTCACCACCCGCACACCGCGCCCCGCGACCCGTCGGGTCAGCTCCCGGGAGCCCTCGTGGTCGGCGGCGATGACCAGCGTGCCGCCCTCGGTGATCCGGTCCACGAACGTCTCGAACGACTCGTAGATCTCGTCCATCGAGGCGTAGTTGGCGTGGTGGTCCAGCTCCACGTTGAGGATGATCGCGACCTCGGGCGCGTACTTGTGGAAGCTGCGGTCGGACTCGTCGGCCTCGGCGACGAAGATCTCGCCGTCGCCGTGCAGCGCGTTGGAGCCGGGCGCGTCCAGGTCCCCGCCGATCGCGTACGACGGCGTCAGGCCCAGCTCGCTCAGCGACACCGCGAGCATCGAGGTCGTGGTCGTCTTGCCGTGCGTACCGGCGACCGCGATCGGCCGCAGGCCGTCCATCAGGGCGGCGAGCGCGTCGGAGCGGTGCACGACGGGGATGCCGAGCGCGGCCGCGCGGGCCAGCTCGGGGTTGTCCTGCCGGATCGCCGAGGACACGACCACGCAGCTCGCGTCGTCGGCCAGGTGCTCGGCGGCGTGCCCGATGTGCACCGTCACACCCAGAGCCCGCAGCGCCTCGGCCGTCGCCGACTCCTTCGCGTCGCTGCCGGCCACGACGGCCCCGCGCTGGGCGAGGATCTTCGCGATACCCGACATACCGGCCCCACCGATCCCGATGAAGTGCGGTCGGTCCATGGCGGTGGGAAGGCCGGGTGCCATGCAGATCTCCAAAGGCGTATCGGGGCGGTGAGCGCCCACAGCCTATTTCAGAAGCGCCACCGCATCCGCCCCGGCACTACGCCTTGCTGTGGGAGAACAGCTTCAGCACCGGCACCCCGACCTTGTGCCGGGCCCGCGACGCCCAGTCCCGGTGGAAGAACTCCTCCACGTAGTGGGGGTCGGTCAGCACGATCACCTCGTCCGCGCCGACCTCCTCCACGAGGGACTTGAGCGCGTCCAGCGGGTGATCCTCGATCAGCCGCCCCTCCGCCCCGCTCCCGGACGTCCGCAGCGCCGCGAGGGACACCTCCAGCGCCCGCTGCCCGACGCTCAGCGCCTCCTGGCCCTCCGGGGTCTCCCCCTCGCGGACGGCGTCGTCGAGTTCGCCGAGCGCGACGTCGTCGATGGCCCGCAGCAGACGGTCCGCCTGCTCGCCGCGCGGCTGGAGCAGCACCTGGAAGGAGACCCGCTCCTCCCCGTGCAAGGTGGTGACGAACTCCACGTCGGCGGACGTCAGGGCCTTCTCGATCATCAATACGCTTGTGAACACCAGGCGCCCCTTCTCATCCTTGCGGAAACCATCCTGCCCCGCGTTCGCACGGGAACTGCCGGATCCAGTGTGCCCTCCGGAATCCAAACAGAACGGCATATTCCGAACGTACTGACCGTCCGGCTTCCAGAGCGCCTCTACCCCGTGCCGCGCGGTTCAGTACGTCAGGACCGCCCGTACCTCGTGAACAGGAAGCCGTCCTCCTCCAGCATCGACAGCAGCGAGAAGCGCCGCGGGACCGTGACGGCGGGCCCTCCGGCGATGCGCTGGGCGTCGCCTGCCGTGAGCATCGGGGAGACGGTCAGACAGAGCTCGTCGAGCACACCGGCCGCCACGAGCTGCCCCAGCAGCCGCGGGCCGCCCTCGGTCAGCAGCCGCGTGTGGCCGAGCCCGGCGAGGGCCTGGACGGCCCGGGCGGGGTCCACGCCGATGCCGTCCCCCGCGGCCACCACGCGCGCGCCCGCCTTCTCGGCGGCGGCGACGCGGTCCGGGGCGGCGGAGGCTCCGGTGAGGACCAGGGTGGGCACCAGGGGCGAGGTGAAGAGCGGGAGCGAGAAGTCCAGGTCGAGGCCGGCGGTGACGACCGCGATCGCGGCGGCGGGCCCCTGCCCGGCCGCCTCCCGCGCCGCCGCGAACTCGGCACGCGCGCGGGCCGGCCGGTACCCCTCCTGGCGTACCGTCTCCGCGCCGACGACCACGACGTCCGCCAGCGCCCGCAGCGTGCCGAAGATCCGCATGTCGGTCGCGTTGGAGATGGGCTGCGAACGGCCGTCGTGCTGGGCGGCCCCGTCCAGCGTGGACACCATGTTGGCGCGCAGCCACGGCGCCGGTCCCCCGGCCCCCGGCTCGGGATAGGCGTAGGCGGCGGCCAGCTCGGCCAGGCCCCACTCGCGCCCGGCACCCTCCTCACCGGCCGCCCCACCCGGGGCCGGAGCTGCTGTTTCATCGGTCACAGGGAACAGACGTCGCATGCCGTGCAGTGTTCCACGCGCCGTAGCATGGTGAACCGTGTCCTCTTCCCCCGCCCCCTCCGGTACCGGCCCGATAGCCGACGCGGCCCCGCTCTCCCTGTGCGCCCGTGAGCCGCACGTCCCCGCGGATCGGCTGGTGGCCGAGATGGTGCCGCCGCCGCGGTTCGACTCGGTGCGCTTCAGCACGTACATCCCGGACCCGAACCAGCCCAGCCAGACCGAGGCCGTCCAGGTCCTGGAGAGCTTCGCGGCCGGCCTCGGCCAGGGTGCGGGCGCCTCCGGCAAGCGGCGGCTGTTCGGTTTCGGCAAGGCGCCGAAGGCCCCGGTGGGCCCGCGCGGTGTCTACCTCGACGGCGGCTACGGCGTCGGCAAGACCCATCTGCTGGCCTCCCTGTGGCACGCCACCCCGGCCGAGCCCGAGCTCAAGGCGTTCGGCACCTTCGTGGAGCTGACCAACCTGGTCGGCGCCCTCGGGTTCCAGAAGACCGTCCAGACCCTGTCCGGCCACCGTCTGCTGTGCATCGACGAGTTCGAGCTGGACGACCCGGGCGACACCGTCCTGGTCTCCACGCTCCTCGGCAAGCTCGTCGACGCGGGCGTGGCGCTCGCCGCCACCTCCAACACGCTGCCCGGCAAGCTCGGTGAGGGCCGGTTCGCCTCGGCCGACTTCCTGCGGGAGATCCAGGGCCTGTCGGCCCACTTCCGCGCCCTGCGCATCGACGGCGAGGACTACCGCCACCGCGGTCTGCCCGAGGCGCCGCCACCGTACTCCGACGAACAGGTGACCGAGACGGCGAACGCCACCGAGGGCGCCTCCCTCGACGCGTTCTCGCCCCTCCTGGAGCATCTCGCCCGCGTCCACCCCAGCCGGTACGGCGCGCTGACCGACGGAATCAGGGCGGTGTGCCTCACCGGTGTGCGGCCGGTTCCCGACCAGTCGACGGCCCTCAGGCTGGTCGTCCTCGCGGACCGGCTCTACGACCGCGAGGTGCCCGTGATGGCCTCGGGTCTGCCCTTCGACCAGCTCTTCAGCGAGGAGATGCTGAACGGCGGCTACCGCAAGAAGTACTTCCGGGCCATCTCCCGGCTGACCGCCCTGGCGCGCGACGCGGGCAAGCTGGCGAACTCCCGGTAACCACAACCCCAATACCGCACCAACTGCCGTGGGGCCAAGGGGTGGTTCAAGCCAACCCACCCACGGTTTTCAGGCTCTCTTCAGCTTGAAACGTTAAGTTAACCCTGCAAATGACTTTGCAGGGTTAACGTGTTTCTTGACCAGTCATTGACCAAGTGTTGGTCAGCGCTAGACGTGTCAATCACCTGAAGGGGGGCGCATGTACCGAGGTACGACGGCACGGACCGTGGTTTCGATCCTCGCCGCCGTCCTGCTCGCCCTTCAGTTCTTCGCACCGACGGCGTCCTTCGCATCCGCGCACACACCCCGTAAAGCCGAGGCCAAGGCTCAGCCCGGAACTGAACCCTCCGGCCTGTCCTCACGCCCCGGAAGCACGTTCTCCGGGAAGGCGCTGCGCGACGAGATCGCCCACTGCCGCACCGGACACCACGGGGACCCGACCGGTCCCCTGCGGACCCGCGACCGGTTCCACCACGCCGACTCCGCGCCCTGCGCGCCGGAGCGGCCCCTGCTGCGGCACATCCCGCCGACAGCACCGGACCAGGTCAGAGCCGGCGCCGCGCACCAACGCGCGTCGAGATCCTCGACGTCGCACACACCGGCAGCACTTCAGGTCTTCCGCTGCTGAGGAACAGAGTCGTTCCTTCCCCCACCTCTGTCATGCCCGTCCGACGCGTCCCCACTGCGCGCCAGGAGGAGTCACCACACTCATGCAACCCCTCATCGACAACGCCCGCACGCACGGACAGCGCCCTGAGGAGTTCGCCCGCCTCGCCGAGGGCCAGTCCCCCGACGTCCTGTTCATCACCTGCTCCGACTCCAGGGTCGTACCGGCTCTGATCACGGGCGCCCGGCCCGGCGAGCTGTTCGAGCTGCGCACCGCGGGCAACGTCGTTCCCCCCTACACCCTCGGACACCCCACCTCCGAGGCGGCCACGATCGAGTACGCCGTGGAAGTCCTCGGCGTCAAGGAGATCGTGGTCTGCGGCCACTCGCACTGCGGCGCCGTCGGCGCGGTGGTGCGGGGCGACGACCTCAGCGGCGTGCCCGCCGTGCGGGACTGGCTCGCGCACGCCTGCGACGAGCCCAAGTGCGCGGACCCGACCGACAAGACGGTCGCCGAAGCCGTGCAGAACCACGTCCTGACCCAGGTGGAGCGGCTGCGCTCGTACCCGAGCGTGGAGAGCCGTCTGGCGGACGGCCGGCTGCGGCTGCACGCCTGGTTCTACGAAGTGCACACCGGCGCCGTGCGGGACCACCGCGCGGACACCGACACCTTCGAGAAGCTGTGAGGGGCGCCATGACCAAGTTCCCCCACCTGAGGCAGGACTTCACCGCCTCCCTCGTCGTCTTCCTGGTCGCGCTCCCGCTGTGCGTGGGTGTGGCCGTCGCCTCCGGTGTCCCGGCCGAACTCGGCCTGGTCACCGGCATCGTGGGCGGCCTCGTCACCGGATTCCTGCCGGGCAGCAGCCTGCAGGTGTCCGGCCCGGCCGCCGGTCTGACCGTGCTCGTCTACGAGGCGGTCGACACCTACGGGCTGCCCGCGCTCGGTGTGATCGTGCTGGCCGCCGGTCTGCTGCAGCTCATCATGGGCGCGCTCAAGCTCGGCCGCTGGTTCCGCGCGATATCCGTCTCGGTCGTCGAGGGCATGCTGGCCGGAATCGGTCTGGTGCTCATCGCCGGTCAGCTGTATGCGACGGCCGGGCTGAAGGCCCCCGCCTCCGGCATCGACAAGATCCTGGGCCTGCCCGGGGCCGCCGTCGACGCGCTCGGCAGCACCAAGGCGCTCACCTCCCTCGCGCTCGGCGCGGCCACCATCGCGGTGATGGTGCTGTGGAAGAAGCTGCCGAAGCAGGCGCAGGCCGTTCCCGGCGCGCTCGCCGCGGTGATCCTGGCGATCGCGGCCACCGCCGCGTTCAACCTGCCGGTCGCCACCGTCGAGGTGAAGGGTCTGCTGGACTCCATCCAGCCCCCCGGCCTCGACGCCTTCGGCAGCGTGGGCATCGGCATCATCGGCACGATCATCGCCTTCACCCTGATCGCCTCCGCCGAGAGCCTCTTCAGCGCCGCCGCGGTGGACCGGCTGCACGACGGACCGCGCACCCAGTACGACAAGGAGCTCATGGCGCAGGGCGCGGGCAACACGCTCTGCGGTGTGCTCGGCGCGCTGCCGATGACCGCGGTCATCGTCCGCAGCTCGGCCAATGTCAGCGCGGGTGCCAAGACCAAGGCCTCCCGGGTGATGCACGGTGTGTGGCTGCTGCTCTTCGCGGCGCTCCTGCCGGCCACGCTGGCCCTGATCCCGCTGCCCGCGCTCGCCGGCATCCTGGTCCACGCGGGCTTCAAGCTCATCCCGTTCCGCAAGATCGTGCCGCTGTGGCGTGAGCACCGGGGCGAGGCGGTCATCCTGGCCGTCACCGCCGTGTCGATCGTCGCGGTGAACATGTTCGAGGGTGTGCTCATCGGTCTGGCCCTGTCGGTCGTCAAGACCGCCTGGGAGGCGTCGCACATCAAGCTCGAGGTCATCGACAAGGGCGCCGGCCCCATCCAGGCGTACCTGTCGGGCAACGCGACGTTCCTGCGGCTGCCGAAGATCCTGGACAACCTGGAAGGCCTGCCGCAGGACCGCCCGATCAAGCTGGACCTCTCGGGTCTGCACCACCTCGACCACGCCTGCCGCACGGCCCTGGAGAACTGGGCCGAGCGCCACAGCGACACGGACACGGAGCCGGTGAAGGTCACGGAGCCCGAGCTGGACTCCGAGCAGTCGAAAGAGGGCGAGAAGGTGACGGTGGCCTAGCGGCCCGCCGCACCGCCCACGCCCCCGGCCCGGGACGCGCCTTCCAGCGCGCTCCGGGCCGTTCGCATGTCCGTCGCGGGCCGGCCCTGACGGGGCGCGCGGTTCCCCGTGCCGCCGGGGCATGGCCCCGACCCCCGCTCCCGGCATATCGTTACAGAAGCATACGAAATCGGACCTCTGAACGGGGAGGTCGGCATGGTCGAAGAGCTGATGGGGGCGGTGGCGGCGGTCTGCGCCGGTGGCCTCGTGTACGTGGCCGCGGCGGCGCGGGTCGTCAAGCAGTACGAACGCGGGCTCGTCTTCCGGCTCGGGCGCGTGCACGGGGACGTGCGGCGGCCCGGGTTCACCATGATCGTTCCCGCGGTGGACCGGATGCGCAAAGTCAATCTGCAGATCGTGACGATGCCGATCCCCGCCCAGGAGGGCATCTCCCGCGACAACGTGACCGTGCGGGTCGACGCGGTGGTGTACTTCAAGGTCGTGGACCCGTCGGCCGCGATCGTCAACGTCGAGGACTACCGCTTCGCCGTCTCCCAGATGGCGCAGACCTCCCTGCGCTCGATCATCGGCAAGAGCGAGCTGGACGACCTGCTGTCCAACCGGGAGAAGCTCAACCAGGGCCTGGAGCTGATGATCGACAGCCCGGCCGTGGAGTGGGGCGTGACCATCGACCGGGTGGAGATCAAGGACGTGTCCCTGCCGGACACGATGAAGCGTTCCATGGCCCGACAGGCCGAGGCCGACCGGGAGCGGCGGGCCCGGCTGATCAACGCGGACGCCGAGTACCAGGCCTCGAAGAAGCTGGCCCAGGCCGCGCACCAGATGGCCGACACACCGTCCGCGCTCCAGCTCCGGCTGCTCCAGACCGTGATGGCCGTGGCGGCGGAGAAGAACTCCACGCTGGTGCTGCCCATCCCGGTGGAGCTGCTGCGGTTCCTGGAGCGGGGCCACGAGGAAGGCCGGCAGTCCCAGACACAGGCACAGCCGCAGACGCAGGCACAGACATCGGAGCCGGCTCCGACTGCTGCTCCTGCTCCTGCTCCTGCTCCTGCTCCGGCGGAGCCCGCGCTCGACACGCTCGACAACGGGGAGCACCCCCTCGACAAGACCGAACAGGCCATGGAGCACCTGCGACGGGCGGTGGAGCAGTGACCCGCGCTACGCGCGTGGTTCACGCCGCCCGCACCAGGTGATAGACACAGCGGGATCACAGTTCCTGTCCGCCAGCAGGAAGGTTCCCCCATGACCGAAACCGGTCGTTTCACCGCTACACGACGTCAGGTGCTCGCCGGAACGGGTGCTCTGGGCATCGGGATCGGATTCTCCGGTGCCCTGCCCGAACTCTTCGCCGGCACCGCCTCCGCACAGGGCCTCGGCCACCACGGCTACGGCCCGCTCGTCCCCGATCCGAAAGGTCTGCTCGACCTCCCTAAGGGCTTCCGCTACCGGGTCCTGTCCCGCGAGGGAGACCGGCTCCGCTCGGGTGAGGGCAAGGTCCCCTCCAACCACGACGGCATGTCGGCCTTCGCGGGCAAGGGCGGCCGGGTCCATCTGGTCCGCAACCACGAGAACCGCGCCGACGGCAGGATCCCCGTCCCCACGGTCGAGGGCCTCACCTACGACCCGGCGGGCAAGGGCGGCTGTACGGCCCTGACGCTGGACGCCCGGGGCAACGTCGTGTCGGAGCGCGTCGCGATCGCCGGCACCGCCGTGAACTGCGCGGGCGGCCCCACCCCGTGGGACACCTGGCTGACCTGCGAGGAGACCGAGGACAAGGCCGGCACCAACGGCTACACCAAGGACCACGGCTTCATCTTCGAGGTCGACCCGGCCGACCCGCACCGCACCGGTGCCGTACCGCTGACCGCGATGGGCCGCTTCCAGCACGAGGCGATCGCCGTCGACCCCCGGCGCGGTGTGGTGTACGAGACGGAGGACGCCTTCGAGAAGCCCTTCGGCCTCTTCTACCGCTTCCTGCCGAGGAAGCCGCTGGGCGGCCGGGGTTCGCTGCGCGCGGGCGGCCGGCTCCAGGCCATGCGGGTGCCCGGTGTGCCCGACCTGTCCACGATCCAGGAGATCGGCGCCGAGTTCGACGGCATCGAGTGGGTGGACGTACCGGACCCGCTGGCCGGCGAGACGCCGATCCGGTTCCAGGACTTCGGCCGCGGGGGCATCACCCACGCGCAGAAGCTGGAGGGCTGCTACTGGGGCGGCCGTTCGGTGTACTTCGTGTCGTCCTTCGCCCGCCGCTCGGACGGTTCGACGGCCGACCACTACGGGCAGATCTGGCGCTACGACCCCGAGCGCCGCCGGCTGACCCTGGTGATCGTCTTCGGCCCGGGCACCGACATCCAGCTGCCGGGAGAGTCGCCGGACAACATCTGCCTGGCGCCCAGCGGCGGCCTCATGGTCTGCGAGGACGGCAACGGCGCACAGCACGTCTACGGCGTGACCCGGCGCGGCGAGGTGTACGCGATGGCGCGCGGCCGGCAGAACATCGGCACCCCCGAGGAGCCCGAGTGGGGTGAGTTCGCCGGCGTGACCTTCTCCCCCGACGGCGACACGATGTACGTCAACTGCTACACCCCCGGCACCACGTTCGCGGTGACGGGCCCCTGGCGCCGGTAGCCGGCCGCGCTCCCGACCGGGGCGCCGGGTGCGGAACCCGGCGCCCCGGCGGATGATCGAGGCTCCAGGCCGAAAGGGGCCCCGGTGGGTCACGAACACCGCACCTCGTTGCGTGAGCGGCTGCGCGTCCCGGCCGGTGAGCCGCTCGACCTGTCCCGTCACGGGGCCGCCGCCACACCCGGGGGCCCGGACGGCAAGGCGGCGGGCAAGGCCGCCACGGCCCGGATCGGCGAGCGCCTCGCCGTCCTCCAGGAGCGGCTGTGGGCGGCGAGCACCGCGGGCGACCGGCGGCGCGTCCTGCTGGTCCTCCAGGGCATGGACACCAGCGGCAAGGGCGGCACGGTCAAGCATGTGATCGGCCTGCTCAACCCGTCCGGCTGCCGCATCACGCCGTTCAAGGCGCCCACGGACGAGGAGCGCGCGCACCCCTTCCTGTGGCGCGTGGAGAAGGCGCTCCCGCTCCCCGGCGAACTGGGCATCTTCGACCGCTCGCACTACGAGGACGTCCTGATCGCCCGCGTGCGCGGCCTGGCGTCCGCCCCCGAGATCAACCGGCGCTACGAGCAGATCAACCGTTTCGAGAAGTCCCTCGCGGACGACGGCGTGACCCTGGTCAAGTGCTTCCTGCACGTCTCCTACGAGGAGCAGCGCCGCCGGCTGCTCAAGCGGCTCGACGAGCCGGAGAAGCGCTGGAAGTTCGCCGCCTCCGACATCGACGACCGGGCCCTGTGGCCCGCGTACCAGGAGGCCTACGAGATCGCCATGGAGCGCTGCGGCACCTCGTACGCGCCCTGGTACCTGGTCCCGGCCGACCGCAAGTGGTACCGCAACTGGGCGGTCAGCACCCTGCTCCTGGAGCATCTGGAGGAGCTGGATCCGCGGTATCCGGAGGCCGACTTCGACGTGGCGGAGATCCGGGAGCGGCTGCTGCGGCAGCCCTGAGCGGGCCGGTCAGGCGGCGAGCAGGGCGTCGATCTGGCCGACGGCCTCCTTCAGGCCCTCGTCCATGCCCATGGTGACGAGCTGCTCCATCTGCTCACGGGAGTCGAAGAGGGAGCGCATCTCCATCCGGGTGCCGCCGCCGTGCTCGGTGAGGGTGACCCGCACGGAGATGGTCGGCATGTCGTCCTTGGGCTTTCCGTCGTCGTCGGCGAAGCCGTCGGTGAACTCCAGGGACGTCGGCGCGGTGACCGAGGTGATCCGCCACCAGCCGCGGTGCCGGTCGCCCTCCGGGCCGGTCATGAAGTACGTGACGTCCCCGCCCGGGGTCAGATCGTGCTGCTCGACGGTCGCCGGGTAGGTCGGCGGTCCCCACCAGCGCTCCAGCTGCCGGGGGTCGGCCCACAGCAGCCACACCCGCTCGACGGGGGCGGCGAAGTCGGCGATCAGGGTGAGGGTGAGGTGGTCGAGGTCCTTGTCGACACTGGTGACACTCATCTCAAGGGTCCTTCCGTGGCGTCGTTCTCGGCGTTCTCGTCGCTCTCTTGGTTCTGTTGGTTCTCTTCCGGTCCGGGGTCCTCGGCGAGCAGCCGGGCCATCCGGTCCACACGCCCGCGCCATGCCGACTCGAGTTCGTCGAGGGCCTGGCGTGCGCGGTCCACCGCTTCGGGGTCCGTGCACACGAGCTGCTCCCGTCCGCTGCGCCGCTTGGTGACGAGACCCGCCCGCTCCAGCACGGCGACGTGCTTCTGCACCGCCGCGAAGCTCATCGGGTAGGACTCGGCCAGCCGCGACACCGACAGGTCCCCACGCACGCAGCGGCGCACTATGTCCCGGCGCGTGGTGTCGGCCAGGGCGTGGAACAGCCGGTCCACCGTCTCGTCGCCCGGTTCATCCGCAACATCTACAACCATTTGGTTGTACGTTAGCTCCGTCGCCCCCTTCTGTAAAGCGCGACACGCCCGCCCACTGAAGCGGCCCGACGGGGGTACTCGGCGCCCCATGAGCGAGAACGAGCAGGTCAGCAGCTCGTACTGGATTCAGACGGCACCGGACGGCCGCCACCCCGCCCTTGCCGACGAGCTGGACGTCGACGTGGCGGTGATCGGCGCCGGGATCGCCGGACTGTGCACGGCGTGGGAGCTGACGCGGGCCGGACGGAGCGTGGCGGTGCTGGAGGCCGGGCGGGTCGCGGCCGGGGTCACCGGACACACCACCGCCAAGGTCACCGCCCTGCACACGCTCGTCTACGACAAGCTCCGGCGCACCCGCGGCCCCGAGGGCGCCCGGCTGTACGCCCGCTCCCAGTCCGAGGCGATCGAGCGCGCGGCCGGGATCGTCGAGGAGCTGGGCATCGACTGCGCGTGGGAGACCCGGAGCGCCTACACCTACGCGTGCGACACGGGCCGGGTGGACGAACTGCGCGCCGAGGCGCGGGCGGCCGCCGAGGCCGGGCTGCCCGCCTCGTTCGTGACGGAGACCGGGCTGCCCTTCCCGGTGGCGGGCGCGGTCCGGGTCACCGGGCAGGCGCAGTTCCACCCCCGCAAATACCTGCTGGCGCTCGCCGCCGACCTGGTCGAACACGGCGGGCGGATCTACGAGGACACCGCCGTCCTCGGCCTGGACGAGGGCGAGCCGTGCCGGCTGTCCACCACGACCGGGGCGACGGTCAGGGCCCGGGACGTCGTCGTGGCGACGCACTACCCGATCTTCGACCGGGCCCTGCTGTTCGCCCGGCTGTCGCCGCGCCGCGAGCTGGTCGTGGCCGGGACGATCCCCGCGGACCAGGACCCCGACGGCATGTTCATCACGCCCGACGAGGGCATCCGCTCGGTGCGCACGGCTCCGCACGAGGGCGACCGGCGGCTGCTCGTCGTCACCGGCGAGCACTTCACCCCGGGCACCGGCGACCCACGGGCCCGCTTCGCACACCTCACCGCCTGGGCCAGGGAGCACTTCCCCGACCTGGACGTCACCCACCGCTGGGCCACGCAGGACACCGACCCCACCGACACCGTGCCGCTGGTGGGCCCGCTGCACCCGGGCGCGCGGCACACGTACGTGGCCACCGGCTTCGGCGGCTGGGGCATGAGCGGCGGCATGATGGCGGGCCGCCTCCTCGCGGCGCAGATCACGGGCGAGGAGTGCGCGTGGAGCGGGCTGTACGACCCGCGCCGGCTGCGTCCGGCCGTGCGGGAGGCGCCGTCGTTCCTCAGGACGCAGGCCAAGGTCGCCGGCCACTTCGTGGGCGACCGGTTGCGGCCGGTGCCGCCCGTGGAGGCCCTGCCGCCCGGCGAGGGCGCCGTGGTCCGCGCCGACGGCCACCGCCTCGCGGTCTACCGCGACGACGACGGCTCCCTGCACGCCGTCTCCGCCCGCTGCACCCACCTGGGTTGCCTGGTCGCCTTCAACGGCGCCGAGCGCGCCTGGGAGTGCCCCTGCCACGGCTCCCGCTTCGACACGGACGGCAAGGTGATCCAGGGCCCGGCGACCAAGCCGCTGGAGCGGCGGGACATCTGACGGCCGGGTGACACCCGAAGCCACGACGCATAAGAGGGCGATTCCACCCATATCTTCATACAGTGATCACACTCTTCCGTCGTGTCACCGCCGCATGCGCCCTGTGCACGGCTCTCGCCGCCTGCGGCACCACCCACCCCCCGCGGGCGGCGACGTCACCGGTGCCCGCTCCACCGCCGAGACCCCCGACCCTGGCCCCGGTCCGGCGGGCCTCACCCCCGTTTTCGAGCACGGCCCCCGCACCCGCGGCAGGACCGTCGCGCTCACCTTCGACGCCGACATGACCGCCGGTCAGGGGGCCCGGGCGGCGGCCGGTGAGCGGTTCGACCACCCGCGGCTGATCTCGACGCTGCGCGCGCTGAAGGTGCGGGCCACCGTGTTCATGACCGGCCGCTGGGCCGAGGAGTACCCCGCCCAGGCCCGCTCCATCGGCCGGGACCCGCTCTTCGAGGTCGCCAACCACTCCTACAGCCACTACGCCTACACCCCGGACTGCTACGGCCTGCCGACCGTGCCCGAGGAGCGGAGGCGGTCGGACGTGGAGCGGGCCTACGCCGCGCTCCGGAAGGCCGGCGTACGGGACCCCCTGCCGTACTTCCGCTTCCCCGGCGGCTGTTACGACCGCCGGGCCCTGAAGGCCCTGGCCCCGACCGGAGTCACCGCCGTGCAGTGGGACGTGGTCGGCGGTGACGCCTTCGAGACGGACCCGGACGTCGTCGCCCGGCAGGTGCTCGACGAGGTGCGGCCCGGCTCGGTCGTCGTCCTGCACTGCACCCGCAGCGCCGCCCCGGCGACCGAACGCGCGGTGCGGACGATCGTCCCGGAGCTGCGCCGCAGGGGCTTCCGGTTCGTCAAGGTGTCCGAGCTGATCGAGGCCGTGGGCAACCGCCCCTGACCGTCCTACGCTGGACATATGAACGACAACGACTACTGCCTGATCGCCCCGACCAGGCCACCCCGGGCGGAGGGCCCGCCCTACGCCGAGTGCGTGCTGTGCCGCAAGCCCACGGAGTACCCGGAGTCGTACAAGGGCATCACCCTCTGCCCGGTCTGCGAATGGCAGGAGGCCCAGCGCACGGCCTGCTCAGGGTGATCGGCGGGAGGCGAGCGCACCGGCCAGGGCCAGTGCCCCGGCCGTGACCAGGGCTGCCGCCGCCAGGGGCAGCAGCGGGAGGGAGACGGTGCCCGACCGGGAGCCGGTCACCAGGCCCTGCACCGCCGCCTGTGCCGGGGAGCCGGTGGCCACCAGGGACAGCAGGGCCGCGAGCAGCAGGGCCAGGACGGCACGGCCCCGCGACCGCAGCAACGGCCGGCTCGTGAGCGCCCCGACGGCCGTGCCGAGCAGGGCGCAGGCCAGGGTGGCGAGCAGCCCGGCACCGCAGGCGGGGGCGAGCGGCACCCGGGCTCGGTGGTCCGAGGTGACCGGGTCGCTGAGCAGGGTCACGAGAAGGGTCGTGACGGTACCGAGCGCCGCCGCGCCGGCCAGCGCCACCAGCAAGCAGGCCACATGGGCCCGGGCGGGCCCGACGGCAGCCGCCGCACAGCCGCGCGCGGCCTCCGGCTCGCCCGTGACGCAGATCCGCGCCAGCCAGGCCGCGACGGGCAGCAGCGCGGCGGCGGCGTAGCCGAGCGAGTCGAGCACCGGCTGGCCGCCCTGGATGCTGATGGCGAGGAAGGCGGCGTACAGCAGGAACGGCGGCAGCCAGCGCTGCGAGCGCAGCAGCAGGGCGGCGTGGTAGCGCAGGAGGGCGGTCATCGGCTGCTCCCGGGGGCGTCCGGCTGCGGAGCCACGCGCACCACGTGCCAGGGCGGGCGGGCCGTGAGCAGGGCGCGGAGCAGAAGGTCGGAGTGCGGGGCGGGGACGGTCAGTCGGTAGCCGCCCGGCTCTGTCTCCTCGGCGGAGGCTGCGGTCCGCCGCACGTCGTCGGGGAGGCGCCCGTCCGGCGGACCCTGCACCTCGACCGTGACACACGGTCCGGACGGGAGCGGCTGCGCCACGTCCCACGGGACGAGCGTCCCCTCGCGCACGGTGTACGTCGCGTCCGGCAGGCCCGCGAGGCGGCGCGGGTCGTGGTCGACGAACACCACGGAGCCGCCGGCCGCCGTGCGTTCGGCGACCGCCCGTTCCAACTCCGCGCGGGCATCGCTGTCCAGGCCGGTCCACGCCTCGTCCAGCACCAGCAGCTCGGGGTCCGCCAGCAGGGCCTGCGCGACCGCGACCTTCTGGCTGCTGCCCTTGGACAGCCGGGCCATCGGCGTATCGGCGTACGCGGCGGCCCCGAGGCGCTCCAGCCACTCGCCGGCGGCTCGGGCGGCCGCCGCACGGGACAGACCGTGCACGGTGCCGAGGTGGGTGAGGTAGCCGACGGCCGTGAAGGGCAGGGCCGGCGGGAACCGTTCGGGGACGTACGCCGTGCGCGGCCGGCCGGTGATCCGGCCCTCGCTGGGGGCGTCGATGCCCGCGAGCAGGCGCAGGAGCGTGGACTTGCCGGTGCCGTTGGCCCCTTCGACGCGGACGAGCCGGCCCGGGGCCACCGTCAGGTCGACGCCACGCAGCACCCAGGGGCCGCGCAGGCCGTAGCGGCGGCCCGCGTTCTCCAGGCACAGGTCGGGTCGCATGGGGCCCATCCTGCACGATCTTGCGGCTGGCACACTGGGCTTTGTGAGCGAAGACCCGACGCCCGTGAGCGACAGTCCCTTCCGGTCCGAGACCTCGGTGCGCGACACGGCGCCGCAGTTCGTGCTGCCGTTGGTCGTGCGGATCGAGCGGGGGGATCCGCCGGTGCGTACGGACGCGCTGGAGACGGCCGCGCGGGCGGTGCTGACGATTCTGGGCGACGAGCGGTCGGCCGGGGACGGTGAGTGGGCGCGGGCCATGCGGGACTGGCAGGACGCGCGGATCCGCAAGGTGGTGCGGCGGGCCCGGGGCGCCGAGTGGCGGCGGGCCGAGGCGCTGCCGGGGATCACGGTCACCGGGGAGTCGGCCGAGGTGCGGGTCTTCCCGCCCGTCCCGCTGGACGGCTGGCCCAAGGACCTGGCCCGGCTTCAGGTCTCCGGCACCGATCTGGACGACCCGGAAGCGCCGGTGGCCGCGGATCCGGCCGCTCCCGTGCTGTGGGTGAACCCGCACCTCGGCATGACGGCCGGCAAGGCGATGGCGCAGGCCGGTCATGCCGCCCAACTGGCCTGGTGGGAACTGACCGGCGAGGAGCAGGCAGCCTGGCGCGACGCCGGCTTCCCGCTCGCCGTGCGGACGGCCGCCCCGGCCCGCTGGCCGGAGCTGACGGACAGCGGGCTGCCGGTGGTCCGGGACGCGGGGTTCACGGAGATCGCCCCCGGGCCGACCTTCGCGGTGGAGGGGGTCGACCGTATCCGCGCCCTCGCGCGTGCGGGACGGCCCTAGGGCGGGGCGTCAGGTCGTGATGGTGGTGACGGCGTCGACGCCGTAGGTGCGCGCGTAGCCGTTCTCGGTGCCGACGAGGAGGTCGACGACCTCGAACCAGCGGTCCCAGAAGGGGGTTTCCCGCAGGGCGTCGACGAGGAGCTGGTAGGCGTGGTGGTCGTCGGCCTCCCAGACCCAGACGTCGGTGACGCGCGCGGAGTAGAACTCCGTGTCGTAGAAGCGTGACCGGACGCCCGTGGTCCTGGCCTTGACCACGGGGACGACCTCGGTGGCGAGGGCGTTCACGCGCTCCCCGGGTGTCATGGCGAGCCATTCGGGTGTGGTCTTGACGAGCATGAAAGCCGTCACGGGCGCGGTGGTTTCCTCGGTGGACATGGTGGCTCCTTCGGTGTGGGTGGGTGGGGTCAGCTCCGGACCGCGGGATCGAGGGTCTCGGCGCACCACCGCGCGAACGTGGTGGGGGTCGCGGTGTCCGGGGTGCGGACGGCACCGGCGTCGAGGCCCTCGTCCTTGGCCCGCTTCATGTCGGCGACGCCCTGGACGAACGCCTCGTCGAGGCCGTGGCCGGCGAGGGTGGCGCGCAGGTCGTCGAGCGTCTGGCGTGCGTAGCGGACGGGGCGGCCCAACCGCTCGCTCATGACGCGGGCGAGATCGTCCGGCGAGAGATCCTCGGGGCCGAGGACCGGGACGCTGTCCGTGCCGGTCCAGGAGCGGTCCAGCAGCAGGCGGGCCGCGACGGCGGCGATGTCGGCGACCGCGACGAGCGGGGCCTTGCGGCCGGCGGCGACGGTGTCGGTGAAGACGCCCCTCTCGCGGATCGCGTCGGCCTCCTCCAGGAGGTTCTCGAAGAACGACGGGCAGGCGAGGGCCCGGTGGGCGACGCCGGTGCCCGCGATGAGGTCGTCCATGGCGAGGGAGGCGGTGACCAGTCCGGCGCGGTCGGCGAGCGGGGTGCCGCGGCCGAGCGCGGAGACGCCGACGACATGGCCGACGCGGTGGGCGGCGAGCGCCTTCGTGGCGGGGAGGGTGAAGCCGGAGTAGGCGTCGTACGGGGTCCGGGAGGAGTCCGGGGGCACGAGCCAGAAGACGGCGTCCGCGCCTTCGAAGGCCCGGTCGACGACCTCGGCGTCGCCGTGCGAGCCGGTGACCACCTCGACGCGGTCGCGCACGGTGCCGGGGAGCCGGGCGGGGTCGCGTACGACCACGCGCAGTTCCTCGCCCCGGGCGGGGGCGGAGTCCAGGAGCAGCGGCAGCAGACAGCGGCCGATGTTCCCGGTGGGAGCGGTGATGACGATCATGGAGAACCTCACGGATCGGGTGCCGGATCGGTGGTCCTCATCCTCCGGAGCCCAACACCGTTGCCACAATGGGAACTTCAGCAAGGGATCATTGCCCGGAATGGAATTACTCTGGTGAACAGCCCGGACCCGGTCATCGACGCGAATCTCGCCGTGGCCCTGCACGCCCTGCTCGACGAGCAGAGCGTCACCCGCGCCGCCGCGCGCCTGCACACCTCCCCCGCGGCCATGAGCCGCGCCCTCGCCCGGCTCCGCCGTCTCCTCCATGACCCCCTGCTGGTGCGGGCGGGGCAGACCATGGTCCCCACCCCCCGTGCCCAGGCGCTGCGTGAGGAGGCCGCCGCGGTGGTGCACCGCCTCGGGGCACTGCTCGGCCCCGGCGCCGAGGCCGACCCCGCCACCCTGCGCGGCACCTTCACCCTCCAGGCCTCCGACCTGCTCGCCGCGGCGCTGGGCCCCGGGCTGCTGCGCCTGGCCCGGGAGGAGGCGCCGGGTGTCTCGTTGCGGCTGCGCGCCGAGGAGCTGGAGGCCGGGCCGGCCCTCCGCGACGGCCGGATCGACCTGGAGGTCGGATCGATCGACCACGTCGACCCGGAGACCCGGGTCGAGGAGCTGGTCACGCTGCGGATGGTGGCGGCGGTCCGGCCCGGTCACCCCCTCACCCGGGAAACCCTGACCCCGGACCGGCTCGCCGCCGCCGAGCATGTCGTGGTCAGCCGCCGCGGCCGGTTCACCGGGCCCCTCGACAGCGCCCTGGCCGAGCGGAACCTCCGCCGACGGGTCAGCGCCGTCCTCCCCAGCCACCTGGCCGCACTGCACCTCGCCGCCCGCGGCGACGTCGTCTGCCTCGTCCCCGCCGCCCTGCCCGGCGACCCGCCGTCACCCGTGACCGAGGCCGCCGGCACCCTCGGTCTCGACCTGCTCGACATCCCCCTGCCGCTGCCGCCCCTGGTCATCGGCATCGCCTGGCATCCCCGCCACGCCGCCGACGGAGCGCACCGCTGGCTCCGGGACGCGGTCCGCCGGACCCTGCGCCCAAGTCCCTGACAAAGGCGCGGGCGTCCACCCGTTCGGCGCAGCCGCGGGCGCGCCGGTCGCGGGCGGGTGCTCCAGTGGGGTTACCAGACACCCGACCCAGGAGGCAGCCATGACCAGTGCCGCGCCCCCTCCCCCCGCTCCGCCCGCCCCCGACCGGACGCCCGGCGACTCCGGCAGCAGTGGCGACGCCTGGGCTGCCGGGGGTCTCACGCTCGGTGGCACCCTGATGGTCGTCTACGGCCTCTTCGCGGTGTTCCAGGGCATCGCGGCGATCGCGAACGACGAGGTGTACACGAGCTTCGGCGAGTACGTCTTCGCGTTCGACCTGACCGCGTGGGGCTGGATCCACCTCGTCGTCGGGGTGCTCGTGGTGCTGGCCGGGTTCGGCCTGTTCACCGGCGCCACCTGGGCGCGGGTCGTCGGCGCGGGCGTGGTCGGGCTGGCGCTGATCGCGAACTTCATCTGGCTGCCGTACCAGCCGTTCTGGTCGATCATCATGATCGTGACCGGCCTGTTCGTGCTGTGGTCGGTCTTCAACTACCGCGCCTCCCCACCGGCGTAGCCGCCGCCCGGGGTCAGGACGTCGGCGGCGGACGCCGGTCGCGCTGGGCGACGACCGTGTGCAGATGGCGCGTCAGCGCGGTGGCCGCCGCCGTGAGGAAGACGAACGTGTACAGGATCTGGACGACGGCCACCATGCGGGCCTCCTGCCCGCTCGGGGTGATGTCGCCGTAGCCGACGGTCGCGAGCGTGACGACGGTGAAGTACAGCGCGTCGACCCGGGTGCGCAGGCCGGTGAACTGGCCCGGCTGCTGGGCGAGTGCGTAGTAGCCGGACGAGAAGACCAGTACGGCCAGGCACATCAGCAGGGAGATGACGAGGCCCGACCGGGTGTGCGGCTTCTCCAGCACGATGTCGCGCACCTGGCGCAGCAGCAGCGCGGCCACCAGTCCGAGGCACAGGACGAACAGCGGCCAGCCCAGCCAGGGGCGTTCCGCGCTGAGCCCCTCCAGGGGCAGCAGGAAGTAGGCGGTGCCCCCGGCCAGGACCAGGACTCCCGCACCGGCCCACAGCCAGCGGGCCACGGCCGGATGCCCCGGGTCCCGTCTCCGCTTTCGCGCGGGGTGGTGCGGCTGCTCGCTGCCGTCGCGCATAGGTCCGGTCTACGACGCATCGGGGGGTGGCGCTAGCCCGGTGCCTCCGTCGGTGAACCTCAAATGTTCCTCTGAAGGCATCCGGGGCAGGGTTCGGGGCCGGGCGGCTGGGCCATACCCCCCTCACGTTCGAGGTACGGGCCGTGCGGAGGAGGGGGACGAATGGAGCGACTGGGGACGGGCATCGGGTGGCGGCCGGAGATCGCGGACGCCGTGGAGCGCATGCCGGGGATCGACTGGGTCGAGGCCGTGGCCGAGAACGTCTGCCCCGGGCATCTGCCAAAGGCGCTGGAGCGGCTGCGCGAGCGCGGCGTCACCGTGGTGCCGCACGGCGTCTCGCTCGGCCTCGGGGGCGCGGACCGGCCCGACGAAGGGCGGCTGGCCGCGCTGGCCGAGCGGGTGGAGGCGCTCGGCTCGCCGCTGGTCACCGAGCACATCGCGTTCGTACGGGCGGGCGGCGCGCTGACGGCGTCCCCGCGCCTGGAGGCGGGCCATCTGCTGCCCGTGCCCCGGACCCGGGACGCCCTCGACGTCCTCTGCGAGAACGTCCGTATCGCGCAGGAGTCGCTGCCGGTGCCGCTGGCCGTCGAGAACATCGCCGCGCTGATCTCCTGGCCGGGCGAGGAGATGACGGAGGGCCAGTTCCTGTACGAGCTGGCCGACCGCACCGGTGTCCGGCTCCTCATCGACGTGGCCAACCTGCACACCAACCACGTCAACCGCGGCGAGGACCCGGCCAAGGCCCTCTCCGAGCTGCCCCTGGAGGCCATCGCCTACGTCCATGTCGCGGGCGGCTTCGAACGCGACGGCGTCTGGCACGACAGCCACGCCCACCCCGTCCCCCGCCCGGTCCTCGACATCCTCACCGACCTCGCCTCCCGCGTCTCCCCTCCGGGCGTCCTCCTGGAACGCGACGAGAACTTCCCGGAACCGGCGGAACTGGAGCGCGAGCTGGGCTCGATCCGACGGGCACTGGAGACGGGCGCGGTCGAACGCGTGAAGACGCAGCTCCTGGAGGAGGGCAGCGCGGCCGCGCGGCGCGCGAAGGAAGGGGCAGGTCACGACGGTGGGCTGCTCACCGATGCCGGACGGACCACAGAGACCGGGGCGGTCGGGGCGACACGGGGCGCCTTCGACCTGCCCCACCCCGGGGCCCGGGAGCGGGTGGGGCTCGCGCAGGCCGCGTTGTTGTCGGCGCTGGTCGCGGGGACGCCCGTGCCCGAGGGGTTCGACCGGGTGCGGGTCGCTGTACAGGCGCGGGCGCTCGCCGCGAAGCGGGCGGATGTCGTGGGGAAGGTCGCGCCCGAGCTGCCGGTGATCCTCGGGGAGGACTACCGCACCGCCTTCCTCGGCTACGCCCAGACCCACCCGATGACCGACGGCTACCGACGCGACGCCCTCACCTTCGCCGAGCACCTGCTGTCCTCAGGTCGCCCCGGGGACGCGCAGGCGCGGCGGGAACTACGGGAGTGGTGGCTGGAGCGGTCGGGACCGAGTCCGCGCTCCCGCCGCCCCGGCCACCGACTCGCTCGCGCCACACGCAGGGTCCTGCTGCGGCGTTGAGGGCCCCGGCCCCTAGAGCTGCTTCTCCGGTACCGCGTCGCCCGCCAGGGCGTCGCCCCGGCCGTAGTGGTGCGTCGTGAACATGTAGATCAGGCCCGACCCCACCACCACACCGCCGCAGATCAGGACGATCCAGTTCTCCCACCACGACTTCTCCGGGGAGCGGGCCCAGCAGATGTTGATGATGGCGAGGATGCCGTAGACCAGCGCCGCGATGTTCACGGTCAGGCCCCAGCGGCCCAGGGTGAACTCCCCCGCCGGACGCCAGCCCTTGAGGCGGGCGCGCAGCGCGGCCAGGACCACCATCTGGAACGAACCGTAGATGCCGAGGATCGCGAACGAGACGATGTTGGTGAGGGCGTCCTCGGACAGCAGTGAGGCGAAGGCGATGAGCAGGGGCACCGCCGCGGACACGAACAGCGCCCAGCTCGGCACCGCACGGGAGTGGACGAACCGCCGCAGCAGCTTGTGCCCGACGATCATCTCGTCCCGGGCGTAGGAGTAGATGAGCCGCCCGGCCGCCGCCTGGAGGCTGATCGTGCAGGACAGGAAGGAGATCAGCACCACGGCCATCACCAGCCGCGCCCCGGTCTCGCCCATCGCGTCGTACAGCACGGTCACCACCGGGTCGGCCTGCTCGCCCGAGATGATCGCGTTGAAGTCGGTGACCGACAGCAGCAGCGACATACAGGTGAACGTGGCCGCCGCGCCGCCGATGTAGATGGTGCGCCGCATCGCCCGGGGGATGACCCGGCCCGGGTGGGCGACCTCCTCGGCGGTGTCGCCGCACGCCTCGAAGCCGTAGTACTGGTAGAGGCCGATGATGGCGGCCGCCAGGAACGCCGGCAGATAGGAGCCGTCGCCCTCGGTGCCGTAGGTGTCGAAGATGATGCCGATGTTGTGGTGACGGTGGGTGGCCAGCAGGTAGATGCCGACGACGAGGGCGCCGATGAGCTCACCGGCGAAACCGATGATGGCCGCCGCCGAGAGCCACTTGGTGCCGCAGTAGTTGATGAGGATGGCGACGACGATGAGCACGGCGGTGCACAGCACGGTGGTGTGCACGGTGGCGTCGAAGCCGAAGAGGATGGCGATGTAGGGGCCTGCGCCGTACGCGACGGAGGTGATGGTCACCAGCAGCGCCCACATGTACACCCAGCCGGTCATCCACGCCCAGCGCTTGCCCCACAGCCGCCGGGCCCAGGGGTAGACGCCGCCCGCGATCGGGTACTGGGCGACGATCTCGCCGAAGATCAGCGCGACGAGGAACTGGCCGCAGCCGGCCAGCACGAACGCCCAGATCATCGGCGGTCCGCCGTCGACGATCGCGATGCCGAAGAGGGTGTAGGTGCTCACCACCGGGGAGAGGTAGGTGAAGCCGAGGGCGAAGTTGGCCCAGGGGCCCATGTCCTTGCGGAACTCCGAGCCGGGCTCCCCTCCCGGGGTGCCCGCGGCCGGTGCGGGAGGCGGTGCGGTGGTCACTGTCCGGCCCTCCGTTCCGCGGCCGGGGTGCGGCCGCTGATCAGGTCGGCGGCGCGTTCGGCGGTGAGCAGGACGGTCACCATGGGGTTGATCGTGGGCATCGTCGGGAAGATCGACGCGTCGACGATCCGTACGCCCTCGAAGCCGCGCAGTCTCAGCTCCGGATCGCAGACGGCCAGCGGATCGTCCGGGGCGCCCATGCGGCAGGTGCCGGCGGGGTGGTAGACGGTGTGCGCCACGCGGCGGCCATACTCCGACAGGTCGGCGTCGGAGACGACGTCCGGGCCGGGCGCGACCTCGCGGACCAGCCAGTCGCTCAGCGGGGCGGTGGCGGCGACCTCGCGGGCGATCTTCAGACCGTCCACGATGGTGCGCTCGTCGTGCCCCTCCGAGTCGGTGAAGTACCGGAAGTCCAGGGCGGGGTGCTCGGCGGGGTCGGCGCTGCGCAGCCACATGCGGCCGGTGGACCGGGCGCGCGGCACGTTCGGCGTCATGCAGACGCCGTGCTGCGGCACGGGGTAGCCCAGGCGTTCGGTGTTGACGGTGAACGGCACCTGGTAGAAGTGGAACATCAGGTCGGGGCGCGGCCCGCTCTTGTCGCGGCGCAGGAACAGTCCGGCGTCGGAGTCCATCGCGGAGTTGGGCGGCAGCGGGCCGTCGGTCTCCCAGACGATCACGGACTCGGGGTGGTCGAGCAGGTTCTCGCCGACGCCGGGCAGATCGGCCCGTACCTCGATACCCAGCTTGCGCAGGTCGTCGGCGGGGCCGATGCCGGAGAGCATCAGCAGGCGGGGGGTGTCGACGGCACCGGCGCACAGCAGGAGTTCGCGTTCGGCGCGTACGGTGGCGGGCTCCCCGTCTGCGCCGCGCACGGCGACCCGGGTCAGCCGTCCCGCGTCGTCGGTGAGCAGCCGGTGCGCCCAGGTCTCCAGCAGGAGCGTGAGGTTGGGCCGGTCCATGATCGGGTGCAGGTAGGCCACGGAGGCGGAGGAGCGCAGATTGCCCTCCGGCTCGTAGGCCAGCGAGAAGAAGCCGGTGCCGTCGGCGAAGGGTTCGGCGTTGAAGTCGTCGACCACGGGGACGCCGAGGGCGCGGGTGGCCGCGGTGACGAAGTCCTTGGCGATGGGATTGCGGTCGGCCTCGGCCACCGGGACGATGTTCGTCCGCAGCCGGTCCCGGTAGGGGAGGATCGTCGCCGGGTCCCAGCCGCGGCAGCCCCGGGCCACCCAGTCGTCGAGGTCCTGCGGCAGCGGCAGGAAGCTGATCAGCGTGTTGTGGGAGGAACAGCCGCCGAGCACGCGGGCCCGGGAGTGCAGGATGTGGGAGTTGCCGCGCGGCTGTTCGACCGTGGTGTACCCGTAGTCGTACTCCGAGTCGAGCAGGTTGATCCAGTTGCGCAGGCGCAGGATGCGCTCGTCGCCGACATCGCTGGGGCCGCCCTCGATGACGCAGACGCGGCAGTCGGGGTCCTCGCTCAGCCGGGCGGCGAGCACGCAGCCGGCGGTGCCGCCGCCGACGATGACGTAGTCGTAGGCGGACTCGGCGCCGTGCGCGGTGGTGGGGGCCATGCGGTGCCTTTCTTCGGTGGCCGTCGCGCCGCGGGCGGGCGGGCGGCCGGTCTTCGGTGGTCGTCGCGCCGCGGGCGGGCGCCGTGCTGCCGGAAGGTCAGCCCTTGAACCAGCCGGAGGGTGCGGGGGCGAGGTTCTGGTAGATGTGCTTGGCCTCCTGGTACTCGCGCAGCCCGGTGGGGCCCAGCTCGCGGCCGACGCCCGAGCGGCCGAAGCCGCCCCATTCGGCCTGCGGCACATAGGGGTGGAAGTCGTTGATCCAGACCGTGCCGTGCCGCAGCCGCTGCGCGACGCGCTGGGCGCGGCTCGCGTCGGAGGTCCATACGCCGCCGGCCAGGCCGTAGCGGGTGTCGTTGGCGAGTTCCACGGCCTCGTCCTCGGTGCGGAAGCGCTCGACGGTGACGACCGGGCCGAAGACCTCCTCCTGGACGATGCGCATGGACCGGTCGCAGTCGGCGAAGATCGTCGGCAGCAGGAAGAAGCCGCGGCTCAGGGCGGGGTCGTCGGGGCGGGTGCCGCCGGTGACGAGCCGGGCGCCCTCCTCCCGGCCGATGGCGATGTAGCCCTCGACCTTGTCGCGGTGCTCGGCGGAGCTGAGCGGGCCGCTCTCGGTGCCCTCCTCCAGGCCGCTGCCGAGCCGGATCGCCCGTGCGCGCTCGGCGTAGGCCTCGACGAACCGGTCGTGCAGGGAGTCCTCGACGAGCAGGCGCGAACCGGCCGAGCAGACCTGCCCGGAGTGCAGGAACGCGGCGTCGAGCGCGTAGTCCACGGCGGCGTCGAAGTCGGCGTCCGCGAAGACGATGTTGGGGTTCTTGCCGCCCAGTTCCAGGGCGATGTTCCGCGGCCCCTCGGCGGCGCTGGCCATGATGGACCGTCCGGTGTTGAGGCCGCCGGTGAAGGACACCAGGTCGACGTCGGGGTGGCTGGTGAGGGCCGCGCCGACGGTCGCCCCGGAGCCCAGCACCAGGTTGGCGACGCCGGGCGGGGCGCCGGCCTCCTCGATGAGCCGCACCATGTGGATCGTGGTGAGCGGTGTGACCTCGCTGGGCTTGAGGACGAAGGTGTTGCCGGCGGCGAGCGCCGGGGCCACCTTCCAGGAGGCCTGGAGCAGCGGGTAGTTCCAGGGGGCGATGAGCGCGCACACGCCGATCGGCTGGTAGACGACGCGGCTCAGCACGTCGGGGCCGACGTCCACGATCCGGCCGCCGTCCTTGCCCGCGAGTTCGGCGAAGTAGCGGAAGGCGTTGGCCACGTCCTCCACGTCGATGCGGGCCTCGGCCAGCGTCTTGCCGGTGTCGAGGGTCTCGGTGCGGGCGATCTCCTCCTGGTCGCGCAGCAGCAGGTCGTGGACGCGCAGCAGCAGGTCGGCGCGCTGGCGGGAGGGGGCGTTCGCCCAGTCCTCCTCGGCGAAGGCACGCCGGGCGGCGCGTACGGCGCGGTCCACGTCGGAGGCGTCGGCCTCGTCGACGCTGGTGACGACCGAGGCGTCGTAGGGGTTGACCACCTCCCGCCGCCCACCGGCCGTGGCCTGTGTCCACTCGCCGTCGATGTACAGCTCACCCACCGCGGGGCCTCCTTCGGATCCGGCCGGTGCCGATCGGCTCGACGGTCAGCAACATGGCCCATCGGGAGGTCGGCGGCCACAGGGCACACCGCCGCGACGGCGTCCGGGCCGCCCAGAGGACCCGGGTGGGCTAGTCGCCCGGCCCCGCGCCTGCGCGCCCGAGTGTGCCGGGACTAACACCCGGGCCGGGCCCGCCGAGACCCAGGGGCCGGTATGCGCCTGTTTACGCGGATAGGACCCCCGACGCGGCTCCCCCGATCGCCCCGTCCTGTCCCCGATGCAACCATTCGCCCGTGTACGGCAGTTGGCGTAGAGCGCGCCGTACCATGTCGTTTCCGCACCCGAAGCGCACTAGCGTGCGGTGCCGTACCAGGAGGCACCACCATGCGACCCCGACCCCCCGTCAAGGGCCGAGGCATCGTCAGCGGCACCGGACTCATCGTCATGTGCCTCGCGGCGACGCTCGCCGCGCTGGTCTTCTCGCTCTGGCCGTACGACGGCCGGCCGGAGACGGCGCCGGGCGCGCTGAGCGCGCAGACGCTGCGGACGAGCTACGGCCCGCTGTCCGCCCTCGACCAGGAGTTCCTCGTCAAGATCCGGCGGGCCGGGCTGTGGGAGCCGGCCGCGGGGCGGCAGGCGGGGACGAAGGGGACCACCCCGGCCGTGCGGGCGGCCGGCCGGAGTCTTGTCGAGGGGCACCGGTTCCTGGACGAGCGGGTCCGCGGCGCCGCCGCCCAGCTGAGCTTCACCCTGCCGGACGCGGCGGACGACCAGCAGAAGCAGTGGCTGGCCACGCTGGACGAGGCGCGGGGCGAGGAGTACGACCGGCGGTTCGCCACCGCCCTGCGGCTGGCCCAGGGCCAGGTGTTCCCGGTCGTCGCCCAGGTCCGCGCGAGCACCCGCAACTCCCTGGTGCGCGACCTCGCCGACGACGCCACCACGACCGTCCTCGGCCACATCAAGACCCTGGAGGCGACGGGCGACGTCGACTTCGACGCCGTGGCCCGTGACATGGCCACCGGCGGCACGCCGTCGACCCCGGCCCCGACCTCGGTCCCGTCCCGGACGCTCCCGCCGCCCGCCTTCCGCCCACCCCCGGAACGGTGAAACGGAACGTCACATACCGACAACACTCCGTCCGGATCGTGAATGAGGCATGGTGCTTTCGGGACCGTGTCACATACAAACAACATATGCTCTGGGTTCTTTTCCTGCTGGCGGCCTGGGTCGTGGCGGGCACGGCGTGCACGCGGCTGTGCCTGGCCGCCGTGCGCGCCGCGACCGGCGGCGCGGACACCGGCCAGGTCCATGAACTCACCCTGTACGAGGCCGCGTTCCTCTCCGGCGGACCCCGGCGGGTCGCCGATGTCACCCTCGTCGCGATGGCGCGTCAGCGGCGTCTGCTGCTGGCGCACACCGGCTGGGCGACGGTCGTCGATCCGCGCGGCCGGGACGCGATGGAGCGCTCGGTGATAGGGGCCATCGGACCCGAGGGCCAGTCCCGGATCGCCCCGGTGCGGGCCACCGCCGCCGCGGCGGACGCGGTGCGCGGGATCGCCGACGGACTGGTGCGCGCGGGCCTCGCGGTGCCCGACAGCGCCCGTACGACGGTCGCGACCGGAGTCCGGCAGGTCCGCGTGGCGACGGTCGCCGTGCTCGGTCTCGGCGTCGCCGCCCTGCTGACGCCGGTCCCGCCGGACCTGCCGCGCCATCTGGTCGCCCTGTGGTTCGCGCTGCCGCTCACCCTGACCCTGAGCTGCCTC
Source organism: Streptomyces sp. CRCS-T-1 (assembly GCF_024442335.1). Classification (NCBI taxonomy): domain Bacteria; kingdom Bacillati; phylum Actinomycetota; class Actinomycetes; order Kitasatosporales; family Streptomycetaceae; genus Streptomyces; species Streptomyces sp. CRCS-T-1. The sequence continues at coordinate 1,687,693 of NZ_CP101651.1, forward strand.
GCCGTCGCGCGGGTCGAGATCCACCCGTACTCGCGCTGGGCCTCCCCGGCGGGTCAGCGGCTGCTCGGCGCGCTGGCCCGGAACGCGGACGGCACCGCCGACGACCGTACGTACCTCACCTCGGTGGCCGTACGCGGGGTCCGCGCGGTCGGCGAACCGGATCTGCGGGCCGCCTTCGCGCACCGCGAGGCACACGACTGACGGACCGGGGGCGCACGGGAGCATTGGCTCCGACACCGGCGGACGGTGCTTGCCTTCCTCAATCGCCGCACCAAACATCCCTTTTGTCGCCACTGTGCACCGAAGGGAAACGCGATGAGAGCCGCCCTCCTCTACTCGGCAGCGGGGTCCTTGCTGTTGAGCGCCCTGACCGCGGCCCCGGACGTCGAGGGCCGGTCCGCGGCGCCCGAGTCGCAGGGCACCGCGGTGGCCGCCGCGCGCGCGAAGGCGGCCGGCATCCGGTTCGGCCCGTGCGACGACGCGCAGGACCTGCCGGGCGGCATGCGGTGCGGCACGGTGACCGTCCCGCTGGACTACGCCCGGCCGAACGGCCCGCAGATCCGACTCGCCGTCAGCCGCACCCGGGCCACGCAGAAGGACCCGAACAACAGCAAGCGCAAGGTCCCCCGGCAGGGCGCCCTGGTCTACAACCCCGGCGGGCCCGGTGCCACCGGCCTGTACTTCCCGATCGTCGGACTGCTCCCCGAGTGGAAGCGCATCGCGGCCGCCTACGACCTCGTCGGCTACGCCCCGCGCGGTGTCGGCCGGTCCGCGCCGCTGTCCTGCCAGGACCCCGTGCGGTTCTTCAAGGCGCCCACCCAGGCGCAGACGTACCCCTCGGCGGCGTTCAAGAGGGAACGGGTCGCGCAGGCGAAGGCGTACGCGCGCGGCTGCGCCGAGCGGGCCGGCAGCGCGCTGCGGCACTACCACTCGCTGAACAACGCCCGCGACCTGGACGTACTGCGCGCCGCGCTCGGCGAGACGCGGCTGACGTTCCTGGGCTCCTCGTACGGCACCTACCTCGGGGCCGTGTACGCGACGCTGTTCCCCGCGCATGTCCGGCGGATGGTGTTCGACTCGGTGGTCGATCCCGACCCGGCGGAGATCTGGTACCGCAACAACCTCGCCCAGTCGGCGGCGTTCGAGCGCCGCTGGCGGGACTTCCGGAGGTGGGTCGCCCGGCACCACGGCGTGTACGGGCTGGGCGGGACCGCGCGGGAGGTACAGCGCCGCTACGCGCGTGCGCACGCACGGCTGGCCGCCGACCCGGCCGGCGGGAAGGTGGGGCCGGGGCAGTTGCAGGAGGCGTACCTTCAGGCCGGGTACTACGACGACCAGTGGCCGCTCCTCGCGCACGCGCTGTCGGCGTACCTCAAGGGCGATCCCAAGCCGCTGGTCGAGCAGGCGAGCCGGTATCCCGAGGCGGCCGTCGAGGCGGAGAACACCCGCGCGGTGTATCTGGCCGTCGAGTGCAACGACGCCCCCTGGCCGACGGACTGGCGGGTGTGGGACCGGGACAACACCCGGCTCGCGCGGGTCGCGCCGTTCGAGACCTGGGACAACGTGTGGACGAACCTGCCGTGCGCCTACTGGCGGGCGCCGCGACAGCGGCCGCTCGATGTCGGCGCCGCGCCGGGCGTGCTCCCGCCGACGCTGATCCTGGCCGCCGAGCGGGACGCCGCCACGCCGTACGACGGTGCCCTGGAACTCCGCCGCCGTCTCCCGGGCTCGGTCCTGGTGACGGAGCGGAACGCGGGCGCGCACGGCCTGGCGGGCGGGCCGAACGCCTGCGTCAACGGCCACATGGAGGCGTATCTGCTGGAGGGCCGGCTGCCGGGACGGAGCGCGGGGTGCGCACCGCACGCCGAGCCCGAGCCGCGGTCGACGGCCCCGGAGCAGCCCGGGGCCGAGCGACGGATCCGCTGATCAGGCCAGACCGGCGACCAGTTCGGCGACGTCCTTGCGGCGGCCCGTGAAGAACGGGACCTCCTCACGGACGTGCATCCGGGCCTCGGAGGCGCGCAGGTGACGCATGAGGTCGACGATGCGGTACAGCTCGTCGGCCTCGAAGGCGAGGAGCCACTCGTAGTCGCCGAGGGAGAACGAGGCGACGGTGTTGGCGCGCACGTCCGGGTAGCCGCGGGCCATCTTGCCGTGGTCGGCGAGCATGCGGCGGCGGTCCTCGTCGGGCAGCAGGTACCAGTCGTAGGAGCGCACGAAGGGGTAGACGCTCACATAGTTGCGGGGCGTCTCGTCGGCGAGGAACGCCGGGATGTGCGAGCGGTTGAACTCGGCGGGGCGGTGCAGCGCCATGTTCGACCACACCGGCGTGAGCGCCCGGCCCAGCTTCGTGCGGCGGAAGAGGTTGTACGCCTCCTGCAGCGCGTCGCTGGTCTCCGCGTGCCACCAGATCATGACGTCGGCGTCGGCGCGCAGGCCCGAGACGTCGTACGTGCCGCGGATCGTCACGTCCTTCGCGGCGAGCTGGTCGAACAGCTCCTGGACCTCGTCGGCGTACCCGGCGCGGTCCTCGGGGAGGACGTCCTTCAGCTTGAAGACGGACCAGAGCGTGTAGCGGATGACCTCGTTGAGGTCCTTGGCCAGCTTGCCCTTGTTCGGGATCCTGCCGGTCTCGGGGGTGGAGGCGTCGTTGCTCATGTCCTCATTCTCCTGCTCCGCCGTGCAGGCTCTGCACCGGGTGGGCGGTGAGCTCCTCCACACCCCGCAGGTCACCCTGGATCTGGTCGACGGCGGCGTAGGCGCTCGCGATGCACGCCGGGATGCCGACGCCGTCGTAGGGGGCGCCGCACACGGCGAGCCCGGGCAGTCGGGCGATGTGCTCGCGGATGCGGGCCACGCGCGCGTGGTGGCCGACCGGGTACTGCGGCAGGCCGTCGTCCCAGCGGGTGACCCGGGTGGCGACGGGCGTGGCGTCCAGGCCGGTCGCCGCCTTCAGATCGTGCCGGGAGACGTCCACGAGCCCGCTGTCGTCACGCTGGAGGATCTCCGTCTCGCCGTACCGCCCGACGGACGTGCGCAGGACGAGCAGGTCGGGGTTCTCCTCCGCGATCCAGCCCCATTTGCGGGAGGCGAAGGTGGAGGCCTTGATGGTGCGTCCGTCGACGGGCGGCACCAGGAAGCCGCTGCCCTCGGGCAGGGCCGTCTCGGCGCGGCGATAGGCGAGGGTGACCAGGGCCAGGGAGGCGTACTCGACGGCGCCGAGCTCGGCGGCGGCCCCGGGGCTGTCGGAGCGCAGGAGGCCGGCGGCCGCCGGGGCGGGGACGGCGACGACGACCGCGTCCGCGTGCCACACGTGCACCCCGGAGACGACCCGCCACCCGCCGTCCACCGGGGTACGGCGCAGCTCGGTCACCGGTGTCCCCGTCAGGATCTCGCCCCCGCGGGCCCGGACGGACTCGGCGACCGCGAGGGGCAGGGTGCCCACCCCGCCCTGGAGGCCCATGAACACCGGGCCGGTCTGCTGGGCCGCGGCCGCCTTCGCCTGGATCTCGCGGACTCCCTCCGTGAGGGAGGTGTGGCCGCGGGCGGCCTGGAAGAGCTGGGGGACGGCCGAGCGCATCGAGATGCGGTAGGCGTCGCCCGCGTACACGCCGCCCAGCAGGGGTTCCACCAGGCGGTCGACGACCTCGCGGCCCAGGCGCTCCGCCACGTACTCCCCGACGGCCACGTCGTCGCCGACCTCGGTGCGGGGCAGCTCGGCGTCGCGCTCGATGCGGGCGAGGCCCTCGTCGGACAGCAGGCCGGACAGGGCGGCGGCGGTGCCGGGGACACCCATCACATGCCCCTTGGGCATCGGGCGCAACGCACCCCGGGTCCAGATCGAGGCCGTGGCCGTGGCCGGGGGCCGGAGGCGGTCGGTGAGGCCCACCTCGCGCGCGAGCGCCACCGCCTCGGGTCGGCGGGCCAGCATCGACTCGGCGCCGAGGTCCACGCGCGCGCCCGCGATCTCGCCGGGCAGCAGCTTGCCGCCGACCCGGTCGGAGGCCTCCAGCACGGTCACCCGCGCCCCGCGCTCCAGCAGCCGGTGCGCGGCGGCCAGGCCCGCGATACCCGCCCCGATGACGATGACCTGTCCCGCGCCCGCAGGGGCTTGAACTTCGCGCATGTCTCCAGCCTCTCAGACCCCTCCGACAGCGCCGCCGTGGCCCGCTGTCCGGTGTTCCGGTGTTCCGGTGTTCCGGTGTCCCGGACGAGTCCCGACCGTGACCGCATCGGAACCGTCCCGGGCCAAACGTCCGGCGCCGTCCGGGCGTCGAAGAAGCGTCAGCGGAATCGAACCCCGGGGGAAGCCCACATGCGCACACGACGACCCGCACGCCACCCCGCCCCGACCCTGGTCGCGCTGCTGCTGGCCGCGGCCCTCGCACTCACCGGATGCAGCGGCGCGGGCGACGACTCCGGCGGCAAGAGCTCCGACCGCGGGCTCGCCGCCCCTCAGGCCGACGACAAGGCGGGCGACGCGTCCGGCGCGCAGGAGGCCGCCCCCGAGGGCGCCGGAAGCGGAGCCCGGGCGACCGCGCCGCCGAAGCTCACCGAGAACCACATCATCCGCACGGCCTCGCTGACCGTGCAGGTCAAGGACGTCCCGAAGGCCCTGGACCAGGCCCGCACCGGCACCGAGAACGCGGGCGGCTACGTCGGCAACGAGACCACCACCCGCGACGGGGACGGCCACGAGCGGACCCGGGTCGTGCTGCGCGTGCCCGTCGAGAAGTACGACGAGGTCCTGGCCGAGCTGGAGGGCACCGGCAAACTCCTCGACCGCAGCGCCAAGGCCGAGGACGTCACCGAACAGGTCGTGGACGTGGAGAGCCGGATCAAGTCGCAGCGCGCCAGCGTGGCCCGGATCCGCGAGCTGATGGACCGGGCCACCAAGATCGGCGACGTGGTGACCCTGGAGGGTGAGCTGAGCACCCGCCAGGCCGACCTGGAGGCGCTGCTCGCCCGGCAGGAGTCCCTGAAGGACCGCACGAGCCTGGCCACCATCACCCTCTCGCTGTCCGAGACCCCGGTGAAGAAGAAGGAGGCGAAGGACGACGACCCGGGCTTCCTGGACGCGCTCGCGGGCGGCTGGAACGCCTTCGTGACGATGCTGCGCTGGCTCGCGGTGGCCCTCGGCGCGATCCTGCCGTTCGCGGCGGTCGCGGCCCTGATCACGCTGCTGTGGCTGCGTGTCGTACGCCCCCGCCTGCCGCGCCGCACGCGGCCCGCGTCGCCCGCGATGAGCGCGCTCGGCCCGCTGCCGACGGCCCGCCCGGCCCCGGAGTCCGGGCAGCCGCGCACGCCCGGCGAGCAGGACCGACAGGACTGAAGTGCCCTGCTCCCGTAGCGTGTTCACATGAGCATCAACCGTACGCGGGGTACCCGGGAGCGACTGGTCGTGATCGGCGGTGACGCCGCGGGGATGTCCGCGGCGTCACAGGCACGCCGGCTGAACAAGCCCGACGAGCTGGAGATCGTGGCGTTCGAGCGCGGCAACTTCACGTCGTACTCGGCGTGCGGCATCCCCTACTGGGTGGGCGGCGACGTCCCCGACCGGGACCGGCTCATCGCCCGCACCCCCGAGGAGCACCGCGCGCGGGACATCGATCTGCGGCTGCGCACCGAGGTCACCGAGATCGACCCCGACGGGCAGCGGGTACGCGCGCGTGACGTCGACTCCGGGGCCGAGTCCTGGACGTCGTACGACAAGCTCGTGATCGCGACCGGTGCCCGGCCGATCCGGCCCGGCCTGCCCGGGGTGGACGCGCCCGGGGTGCACGGGGTGCAGACGCTGGACGACGGCCAGGCGCTGCTGGACACGCTGGCACGCACGCGTGGCCGTCGCGCGGTGGTCGTGGGGGCCGGTTACATCGGCGTGGAGATGGCCGAGGCGCTCATCAACCGCGGTTACGAGGTGACGGTCGTCAACCGCGGCAGCGAGCCCATGTCGACCCTCGACCCCGACATGGGCCGTCTGGTGCACGAGGCCATGGAGGGCCTGGGCATCACGATGGTGAACGACACCGAGGTCACCGAGGTCCTGACGGGCGACGACGGCCGGGTGCGCGCGGTGGCCACGAAGGACCGAGAGTTCCCGGCGGACGTCGTCGTGCTCGGCATCGGCGTACGCCCCGAGACGACCCTCGCCCGGGCGGCCGGACTCCCGCTCGGCACGCACCAGGGTCTTCTCACGGACCGCTCGATGCGGGTGCGCGGCCACGAGAACATCTGGGCGGGCGGCGACTGCGTCGAGGTCCTCGACCTGGTCTCCGGCCAGCAACGGCACATTCCGCTCGGCACCCACGCCAACAAGCACGGCCAGGTCATCGGCACCAACGCGGGCGGCGGCTACGCCACCTTCCCCGGTGTGGTCGGCACCGCCGTCAGCAAGGTCTGCGATCTGGAGATCGCGCGTACGGGACTGCGCGAGAAGGACGCCCACCGTGTGGGCCTGCGCTTCGAGACGGTCACCATCGAGTCGACCAACCGCGCCGGCTACTACCCGAACTCCTCCCCCATGACGGTCAAGATGCTCGCCGAACACCGCACGGGCCGCCTCCTCGGCGTCCAGATCGTCGGCAGGGAGGGTGCGGGCAAACGCGTCGACATCGCGGCGGTCGCCCTCACCGCGGGCATGACGGCGGAACAGATGACAACCCTCGACCTCGGCTACGCCCCACCCTTCTCCCCCGTCTGGGACCCGATCCTGGTAGCGGCCCGCAAGGCGGCGACGAAGGTCCGCAGTTCTTTGTAACGGGGTGAGGGTCCTTTTCCTCAGGGGCGCGGGGCTGTATCCATGTGCGGCTCCGCCGCGTGGGCGCGAACGGCCACGAGGGCGCCGCACCCGGCCACGCACCCGCACCCCCACGGCGAACCCCCTACGCGGTCCCGGCCGTACCGTTGATCCGATCGATCGCCTGCCGCGCCTGCTCCGCCGGCGGCCGCGCCGGCAACGACGACACCGACGCCGAAGCCGTCACCGCCGGCGGCTGCTCCCCCGCCGGCTTCGCATGCGCCGCTGCCCGCGACGAACGCAACCGATGGCTCACCGCCTCCTCCAGCGTCACGGGCCGCCGCATCTGGGACGCCAGCCGCCCGGCCTCCTGGCCGAGGCGGGCCACGTCCTCCCAGGGCAGCCGCACCACCAGCGTGAGCTCCGCCTCGCCGTCGGGCAGTGCGTGCATCGCGGGGTTCACTCGGTCGTTCATCGCCTGTTCCTCACGTCGGCCCCGCGACCCGCCTTCCCCGCGCCGCGGGCGGTTGCCGACACATACGCACGCCCCCGGGGCAGCGTTCACCGGCTCACCGATCCACGGGCAGCAGCAGGACATAGCGAAGCTCCTGCCGGTACGCGGGAAGCAGCACCTGGGAGGTGACGGTGAGGGTCTCCGGACAGACGTGGGGCAGGCGCAGTTCGTAGCGGTGGCCGTGCCGGTAGGCGAGCACCTTGGGGCTTCGATCCCAGAGGTCGCGGCACACCCGGTCGTCGAGGACGGCGTCGCGCAGCGCGCCGAGGTCGGCGTCGTCGGGGCGCGTCACCAGCGCGAAACGCAGCAGCGCGAGGTACTGCGCGGCGTGCCGGGGCCAGTCCACGATCTGCTCGCGGGCCTCGGTCGTGGTCAGCGCCCAGCGCATCAGGTTGGCACCGGGCTCCAGGACCCAGGGGAACCAGCGGGCCATGGCCGCGTTGTGGTCGAGGAGGTTCCACGCCTGGTCGGTGAGGTAGGTGGGGAAGTCGGTCTGCGCCGAGGCGAGTTCGGCGAGGGCGTCGGTGATGTCGTTCTCGGCCGGCTGCCCGCCCGCACCGCCGAGTGCGTTCCCGTAAAGGGCCATGCGTTCGTCGGGGCCGAGCAGCAGGGCCTTGGAAAGGCGCTCGAGTATTTCGCCGGAAAGCGGGGCGTGCAGCCCGGTTTCGAGATTCCGATACCAGCGCTCGCTGACACCCATCCGGTCCGCAACTTCTTTTTGAGGTAACTGTCTTCCTCTGTTCATTTTGTTTCCGGCGTCGACGCGCCACGCGCGCAGCAGATCGGGCAGCGAGGAAACAGACTGGACATGACGTGACACCGCTCGGAAACACTCCCTCTGCGTATCGCCGGGGGAACACACCGTAACAAGAGCGGGAGTTGCATGCACAACGTGCGGCAAAAAGCTGCCGGTTGACTCCTCTTGTCGACCGCTGACAGCATCGCCGACGTACGCCGCTCGCATTCCCCACGGAATGCGGTCCGAGCGCTATTCGGCCCGTCAATCAATTCGCATTCCCTACCCATGCGCGCGTTCGCGCCAGGATTCCCGCTATCCGAACGCAAGGAGTACGCATGACCGTCTCCACCGTCGCCGCCGAAACCGGCACGCTCACCGGCTCCCTCCTCCTCGGCGACAGCCGCGGCCTGCACCGCGTGGCCGAGGACCTCGCCCGCGGCACGAGGGTCGCCCGGTCCTTACGGGACACCCTCGCCAACCGGGAACTGGCGCAGGCCCTTTCGTCGTGGAACTCCGCTCCGGAACATCCCGACGCGTTCGTCGCCTCCCTCTTCCCCGAGCCGCCTCCGGCGTCGAACGTCCCCTTCCTGCCGAAGGAACGGCTCCTGTCGCCGCGGGAGAAGAGCGCCGCCGCCGACGCCTTCGCACAGGTGCTGGAGAGCTGCGAGTTCACCAGCGGCCCCGCCGTCACGGCCTTCGAGGACGCCCTCGCCGACTACGCCGGGCTGTCCTGCGCCGTCGCGACCGGCAGCGGTACGGACGCGCTCGCCATCGCCCTGCGTGCCGTGGGCGTCGAGCCGGGCGACGAGGTGATCCTGCCGGCCAACAGCTTCGCCGCCACCGAGAACGCGGTGTTCGCCTGCGGTGCCGTACCCGTCCTCGCCGATGTGACCACCCCGGACGGCAACCTGGACCCCGAGTCGGTGGCGGAGCGGATCACCCCGCGCACCGTGGCGCTGCTCCCGGTCCATCTGTACGGCAAGCTCGCCGACATGGCCGGGCTGCGGGCCGTCGCCGACCGGCACGGGCTGCGGATCGTCGAGGACGCCTGCCAGGCGATCGGGGTCACCGGTGTCGGGCGGTACTCCGACGCGGCGGCCCTCAGCTTCAACCCGTACAAGAACGTCGGACTGTGCGGGAAGGCCGGTGCCGTGGTCACCGGCTCCGCCGAGATCGCCGAGCGCTGCCGGGTGCTCGGCTACCACGGTTTCGAGCCGGGCCGGAAGAACGTCAAGCGCGAGGCGTACGGGCTCAACGCGCGCATCGACAACACCATGGCCGCGATCGGTCTGGCCCTGCTGCCCTGGACGAGTCTGCGCGGGCTGCGGCGCACGTATCTGGCCCGGCGCTACGTCGAGGCGCTGCGGCCGCTGGCCGAGGAGGGCCTGATCGAGGCGCCCGCCTTCGCTCCCGACCACTCCTGGCACCTGTTCCCCGTCCTCACGGCCGGTGGTGCGGCGGCCCGTGACGCCCTGCTGGAGCGGCTGGCGCGGACGAGCCGGGTGGAGACGGATGTCTACTACCCCGTCCTGACGCACCGGCAGAAGACCCCGGTGCGCGAGCGGTTCTTCGGGCAGGCGCACCTGCCGCGCACCGAGTGGCTGCACGACCGGGTGCTGCATCTGCCGTTGCACGCGGGGCTGTCCCTCGGCGAGCAGGACCGCGTGGTCGAGGCCCTGTACGCGGCGAGGCGCCGGGCGGCGGCATGACCGACACCCTGCCGTTCGAGGCCGGCGGCGGCCCGGACCTCGGTCCGCCGCCCCATCTGCGCCTGCCGGACCGGGTGGGCTGGGCCGCGTTCTCCGACTTCGACGAGACCTACCTCGCCCATGCCGCGACCCCTGAACAACGCGCCCACCTCGCCGCGCTGGAGGAGTTCCTGCTGAGCGAGGCCGTCGAGCACGGCCTGCTGTTCGGCTGGGTCACCGGCAGCTCACCGGCCTCCGTACGGGAGAAGATGGCGCGCTGCGGTGCCCGCGTCCTGCCGCACTTCGTGGCCGGTTCGCTCGGCACCGAGCTGACGTTCTTCCCCGACGGCGTCGCCCGCCCCGACCCCGAGTGGGGGCAACTGCTGCGGGACAGCGGCTTCGACCGGGACCGGGTGCGGACGGCCGTGGAGCGTCTCGCCCGGTACGGGGTCGACTTGCTCCCGCAAGCCGACCCGCACACCGGCAGCCCCACCGAGTTCCTGTTCAACTACTACTTCCGCTCCCTCGGCGACCCGCGACGCGACGCGCAGAGCCTCGACCTCGTGCGGGACCTGGCCCGCGAGCACGGCCTCGGGCTCAACATCAGCCGCTGCAACCCCGCCACCGGGGACCCCGCCGACTGCTACGACGTCGACTTCATCCCGACGGTGTGCGGCAAGCGCAACGTCGTCCGGCACCTGTGCGCCCGCTTCGGCGTCGCAGCGGAGCGGACCCTCGCGTTCGGCGACAGCGGCAACGACCTGGAGATGCTGGGCGCCGTGCGCCACGGCTACCTCGTCGCCAACTGCACGCCCGAGGCCAGGAGCCGCTTCACCCGGGTGTCGCCGCACCCGCACGCCCAGGCCCTCCTCACCGCCTTCCGCCACCACCTCGGCCACTGAACCGCTCCCCCGGTCCGGTGATCCCGGGCCGGAGGGCCGTCCTGAAAGAGGCAGACCATGCACATAGGAATCATCGGCGCCGGCGGCATCGCCCTCGCCCACCTGCGCGCCGCCGAGACCGTCCCCGGCGTCGTCGCGGCCGGCGTGTACGACGTACTGCCCGAGAAGGCGGCGGAACTGGCCGAGCGTTTCGGCTGCCCCGTCTTCTCCTCCACGACCGAGCTGTACCGGCATGTCGACGCGGTCGTCATCGCCTCGCCCAACCACACCCACGCCGACTACGCCGAGGAGGCCGTCCGGCACGGCAGGCATGTGCTGTGCGAGAAGCCGATGACGACGACGGTCGCGGAGGCCGAGCGCATCACCGCGCTGGCCGAGGAGAGCGGCCTGGTGTGCGCCATGGGCTTCAACTACCGCTATCTGGAGGCCATCGGCGAGATCAGGAACCTGGTGCGGAGCAGGGAGCTGGGCTCCATCCTCTTCGCGGAGGCCGGCTTCCGGCGCGGCAGCGCCCTGACCCGCTCCCGCTTCACCTGGCGGGACAGCGCGCTGGGCCGCTCCACCAGCGGCTCCCTCGGCGACCTGGGCGTGCATCTGGTGGACATGCTCGACCGGCTCTTCGACAGCCCGGTCGACAGCACGAGCTGCCGCACCAAGCTCCAGGTCAACGTGCCGCAGAAGGAGGGCCAGGACGTCCAGGTGGACGACTACGCCTTCGTCAGCGGCCGTCTGGAGAACGGCACCTTCTTCAACCTGGTCACCTCCAAGTCCTCGCTGCCGGAGGAGCTCGGCTTCTCGTTGAAGATCATCGGCGACCGCAAGGAGCTGTACTACCACTCCAAGGACGACACGACGTACTTCCTGAAGTCCCGTGTCACCTGGGAGCAGGGCACGTTCGCCCGCGAGGAGACGCTCGCCTCGCCGCCCGGCGAGGTGCCCGGGTGGAGCGACACGTTCCGGCACCAGCTGCGGGAGTGGCGCGACGCGGTCTCCGCCCGGGACACCGCCGACAGCGCGCTGGCCCGCTTCGGCGACGGGCTGCGCAGCCAGCGGGTGCTGGAACGCCTGCTGGCGGGCGACGAGCAGGACGCGCTCGCCGCGGCGATGCCCTCGTGACCGCGCGCGACGCACAGGGCAGGGGCATCGGCATCGGCATCGGTTTCGCGGCGAAGAGGAACGTCTCTTGACCGGGACCTCGACGCGGGCCGCGCCGCACGACACCGCTGTGGCGCGGCCCCTGTTCAGCCCGTTCGCCGTCGTCGCCTCATGCGTGGGCTTCGCCCTGATCGGGGCCCTTCAGGCGCTGTACGGTCCGGCGATCCCCGCGTTCCGCGCGGAGTTCGGCCTGTCACCGGCCGCCGCCGGGCTGAGCCTGAGCGCTCACTTCGTCGGCGGCGTGGCCGGTGTGCTGCTGCTCAACCGGGCGCACGGGCGGCTGGGCAACAGAACCCTGCTGTCCGCCTCGTACGCGCTGATGGCACTCGGCGGGACCGGCTTCGCGCTGGCCTCCGCCTGGCCGTGGGCGCTGGCCTGCGCGCTGCTGACCGGGGTGGGCTTCGGCGGCATCGACTACGGACTCAATCAGCTGTTCTCGGTGGGGTTCGGCCGTCGCAGCCCGGCGATGCTCAACATCATCGGCGCGGCCTACGGCCTCGGCGCCGTGGGCGGTCCCGCGCTCCTGGGGCTGCTGGGCCCGGGCGAGTACCCGGCCGTCTTCGCCGGGTTCGCCGCGCTGTCCGCCGTACTGGTGCTGGCACAGCGCGGCGTCCGCGAGGGCGGGGAGACGCCCGTCCCGACGGCGCCCGAAGAACCCGGAGAGGAGGACGGGAAGGGGACACCCGGACTGCGGGCTTCCGCGACCCTGGTCGTCACGGTCTTCATCGCGCTGTACGTCCTGATGGTGGCGGTGGAGACCGGGGTCGGCGGCTGGGAGCCGACGCATCTGGAGTCCGTCGGGCACGACGCGGCGACCGCGGCCACGGCGACCTCCGCCTTCTGGCTGATGGTGACCGTGGGACGGCTGCTGGTCGCACCGCTGACGCTGCGCTGGTCGGTGCAGACGATCATGGTGGTCAGCTCGGTCGGCATGGTGGTCTGCCTTCTGCTGGCCCTGATCCCGGCGGCGGCCCCGTACGCGTACGCCGGTGTCGGCCTGTTCCACGCGCCGATCTTCCCCACGGGCCTGCCCTGGCTGTCCCGGGCGGTGCCGCGGGCGCGGCGGGCGGGGGCCTATGTGATCGCCGCGTCGATGATCGGCGGGGTCGCGGCCGGGCCGGTGCTGGGCAAGGGCATCGAACTGGCCGGTGTCGACGCCGTACCGGTGCTGCTGGCCCTGCCCGCGGCCGGATGCCTGGCGGCCACCTGGTGGCTGATCCGGGCGACGCGGGAGGGCCCGTCGTCCTGAAGGCCCGTCAGCGGACGCTGCGCGTGTGGACGTACTCCACGAGCCGCGTCAGCGCGTCCGGGTCGGTGGACGGCATGACGCCGTGGCCCAGGTTGAAGATGTGGCCCTCCAGGTCCGCCGCGCTGTCCAGGACCTCCCGGGTCTTCGCCTCGACGGCCTCCGTCGAGGCGAAGAGCACGGTCGGGTCGAGGTTGCCCTGGAGCGCCTTGCCGGGGCCGACGCGGCGGACGGCCTCGTCCAGCGGGACGCGCCAGTCGACGCCGACGACGTCCGCGCCGGCCTCGCCCATGAGGCCCAGCAGCTCGCCGGTGCCGACACCGAAGTGGATGCGCGGGACGCCGTAGCCGGCCACGGCGTCGAAGACCTTCGCCGAGGCGGGCAGCACCGAACGCCGGTAGTCGACGGGGGCCAGGGCGCCGGCCCAGGAGTCGAAGAGCTGGACCGCGGAGGCGCCCGCCTCGATCTGCACCTTCAGGAAGGCGGTCGTGATGTCCGCGAGGCGGTCGAGCAGGTCGGCCCAGAGCTCGGGGTCGCCGTACATCATCGCCTTGGCGTTCTCGTACGTGCGGGACGGGCCGCCCTCGACGAGGTAGCTGGCGAGGGTGAACGGGGCGCCGGCGAAGCCGATCAGAGGCGTGGCGCCGAGCTCGCGCGTCAGCAGGCCGATGGCCTCGGTGACGTAGGAGACGTCCTCGGGGGTCAGGTCGCGCAGCTGTGCGAGGTCGGCGCGGGTGCGGATCGGGCGCTCGACGACCGGGCCGACGCCGGGCTTGATGTCGAGGTCGATGCCGATGGCCTTGAGCGGGACGACGATGTCGCTGAAGTAGATCGCCGCGTCCACGTCGTGCCGGCGCACCGGCTGGAGCGTGATCTCGGTGACCAGTTCGGGCCGCATGCAGGACTCGAGCATCGGAATGCCCTCGCGCACCTTGCGGTACTCCGGCAGTGAGCGCCCGGCCTGCCGCATGAACCACACCGGCGTGTGCGGCACGGGCTCGCGCCGGCAGGCCTTGAGGAAGGCTGAGTCGTACGTGGCGGACGGCTGCTGGGCCCGGGGGGCGTCGTTGGCACTCACGGGGCCAAGTTTCGCACGCCGTCAAGGAGCGCGATTCAGCCCCTGGAGCGGCGCGGGGTGTCTAGCCCGGCACCCGGGGCCCGGTCCCCGTAACCTTCCCGCATGGCTGCGGCTCAGGGACGACTGTCGGACGACGCTGGCGGAACGGACGAAGCGAAGGACACCGAGAACGACCGGAGGGAGGCGGACACCGCCCCGCTGCCCTTCCGGTCCGCCGTCGACGCGCTCAGGACGGCGCGGCTGCGGCCCCAGATCGAGATCGAGCCGACGCGCCCGCCGCAGCGGCTCGCCCCCTACACCTACGCGCTGGAGGCGGCGGTCGTCGACGGCGACCAGGATCTGGCCGACGGCCGGCTGGTGCTGCTGCACGACCCGGCGGGGCACGAGGCCTGGCGGGGCACGTTCCGGCTGGTGACGCTGGTGCGCGCGGAGCTGGAGCCGGAGATGGCGGCGGACCCGCTGCTGCCGGAGGTGTGCTGGACCTGGCTGACCGGCGCGCTCCAGGCGCGCGGGCTGGCGTGCGGGGAGCCGAGCGGCACCGTCACGCGCGCGAGTTCGCACTACTTCGGCGGTCTGTCCGCGCGCCCGGCCGCCTCGCAGATCGAGATCCGCGCGTCGTGGACGCCGCGCGAGGGCCTGGGCGGGGTTCCGGACACGGCCGCGCACCTTTCGGCCTGGTGCGATCTGCTCGCCCAGGTCGCGGGCCTGCCTCCGGCCGGGCCGGGCGACGCCTCGGTGGTGACCCTGCCGCAACGGCGGGGCCCCCAGTCCCGCTGACCCCGGGACCCCTGTCCCGTCGGCCAGAGGCCCGCTGAACCAACCCTGAACGACCCCTGACCGCCCCGCACTGATCGACCTTGTGCGGGGCGGTCAACCATGTCCGGTCGACGATCACACCCACGTACTCCTCTTGGCCGAATCACTTTGTCGATACGGCCACTTTCGACCGCGTAGCGACGCAGAGCGAAACCGTTCGACCTTCGAATGATCGACCGCGTGTCCGAATTGCACGGATTGTTATCACCGAATCGTGATCATTCTCTAAAGGCGGACGGGTTCGGTGCCGAAGACGACTGTGACCTTGAAAGCACGGTTCGTCCCGGCTTCATCCCCACGAGCCGGCCCCGTCCCGCACCCCAGGAGGCCTGGTGTCCGTTCTCCTCGAGCAGCCCGCAAGCCTGGTCGCCTACCGCCCGAACAAGCCGACCGCCATGGTGGTCGTGGCCGACCCGCGCGTCCGCTCCACCGTCACCCGCCATCTGTGGGCGCTCGGTGTGCGCGACGTCATCGAGGCCTCGTCCATCGCGGAGGCTCGTCCCCGCATCGGCAACCCCCGCGACATCTGCGTCGCCGACGTCCACCTGCCCGACGGCTCCG
This sequence comes from Streptomyces sp. CRCS-T-1, assembly GCF_024442335.1. Taxonomy (NCBI): domain Bacteria; kingdom Bacillati; phylum Actinomycetota; class Actinomycetes; order Kitasatosporales; family Streptomycetaceae; genus Streptomyces; species Streptomyces sp. CRCS-T-1. Next base: position 1,703,128 of record NZ_CP101651.1, read on the forward strand.
GCCTCACCCTGCTGTCGGAGACCCGCGCCGCGGGCTGGCCCAACGGCCTCGCCCTCTCCGCCGCCGACGACATCGCCGCCGTGCGCAACGCGCTCGCCGGCGGGGTGAAGGGTTACGTCGTCACCGGCACCCGTACGAACGTCGGGCTCCCCACCCGGCCGGGCGCCGCCCCCATCGGCGCCGCCGCCGCGCGTCTGCACCGCCGCCCCCCGGGCGCCCCGAGCCACCCGGGCGGCTACCGCGAACTGTCCGGCCGTGAGGTCGAGGTGCTGCGACTGGTCGCGGAGGGCCAGTCGAACAAGGCCATCGGCGTCTCGATGGGCCTGTCCGCACTGACCGTCAAGAGCCACCTCGCCCGCATCGCCCGCAAGCTCGGCACGGGCGACCGCGCCGGCATGGTGGCGGTGGCGCTGCGGACCGGGATCATCCACTGATCCGCTCCGTCATGACCCTTGGTGATCATTCACTCACCTGAACGGGATCGTCCGCCGGTCCCTTTCGCTCCACACGTGGCTCGCGAACCCCGTACTTCCCCGACGTGACTGGTTTGCGACCCTCGGGCGCCCGTCGACGGAACGTTCCGTCGGCGGGCGCTGTCCATACATGGATACCCTTGACATGTGACCGACGCCCACGACACCGCAGCAGACAGCTCACTGCGAACCACCGGAGGCGCCCCTCCGGACGACGGCGGATCTTCTGCTACGGAGGCGCCGACCCCCTTGCTGGAGCCGCGCGAGGGCATTCCGCCCGTGATCGCGGACGAGACCGCCCTGGCCCGGGTGATCGCCGCCTTCGCGGCGGGGACCGGCCCGGTCGCCGTCGACGCCGAGCGGGCGTCCGGCTACCGCTACGGCCAGCGCGCCTATCTGGTGCAGCTGCGCCGCGAGGGCGCCGGCTCGGCGCTGATCGACCCCGTGGCCTGCCCCGACCTGTCCGGGCTGGGCGAGGCCCTCTCCGGCGTCGAGTGGGTGCTGCACGCCGCCACCCAGGACCTGCCCTGTCTGCGCGAGATAGGCATGGTGCCGACGCGCCTGTTCGACACCGAGCTGGCCGGGCGGCTCGCCGGGTTCCCCCGGGTCGGCCTCGGCGCGATGGTCGAGGGCGTGCTCGGCTTCGTCCTGGAGAAGGGCCACTCCGCGGTCGACTGGTCCACCCGCCCCCTGCCCGAGCCCTGGCTGCGGTACGCGGCGCTCGACGTCGAACTGCTCGTCGACCTGCGTGACGCGCTGGAGAAGGAGCTGGACCGGCAGGGCAAGCTGGAGTGGGCCCGCCAGGAGTTCGACGCGATCGCCTCGGCCCCGCCGCCCGAGCCCCGCAAGGATCCCTGGCGGCGTACGTCCGGCATGCACAAGGTGCGCAGGCGGCGGCAGCTCGCCGTCGTACGGGAGCTGTGGCAGGCCCGGGACCGGATCGCGCAGCGGCGGGACGTCTCGCCCGGCAAGGTGCTCGGGGACGCGGCGATCGTGGAGGCCGCGCTGGCCCTTCCGGCCAACGTGCAGGCGCTTGCCGCGCTGAACGGTTTCGGACACCGCACGGGCAAGCGGCAGCTGGAGCAGTGGCAGGCGGCGGTGGACCGGGCGAAGGCGCTGACCGAGGCGCAGTTGCCGCAGCCGGGGCAGCCGGTCGCGGGGCCGCCGCCGCCGCGGGCCTGGGCCGACAAGGATCCCGTCGCCGCGGCGCGGCTGTCCGCGGCCCGGGCCGGGGTTTCGGCGCTGGCCGAGCAGATCAATATGCCGCAGGAGAATCTGATCACTCCGGACACGGTGCGGCGGGTGTGCTGGGAGCCGCCGGGTGTGGTGGACGCGGAGTCCGTGAGCGCGGCCCTTGAAGGGTATGGGGCCCGGGCTTGGCAGGTGGAGCTGGTGACACCGGTGCTGGTGGAGGCGCTGTCCGTGAAGGAGGCGTAGCCGCCGTGGTTCCTTCCGTCGTACGGCGGCTGCGGGCTCGTTGTGGTTGTTCGCGCAGTTCCCCGCGCCCCTAGGGCGTCGTCATTTGGTCGCTCCCCTGGTGAAGCCGTTGTAGATGAACCTCTGCAGGAGCAGGAAGACGATCAGCGTGGGGGCGATGACCAGGATCGCGCCCGCCGAGATGGTCTCCCAGTGGGCGCCGAAGGGGCCCTTGAAGCGGAACAGGGACGTCGATATCACGCCAAGATCTTCGGAGGGCATGTAGAGGAAGGGGATGTAGAAGTCGTTGTAGACGTTGATCCCCTTCACGATCACGACCGTCGCGATCGCCGGTTTCAGGAGCGGGAAGATGATCTTCCGGTAGATCGTGAAGGCGTTGGCCCCGTCGAGGCGGGCCGACTCGTCGAGCGAGACCGGGATCGATCGTACGAACTGCAGGAAGATGTAGATCGAGACGATGTCCGTGCCCATGTAGAGCGCGATCGGCGCCCAGAGACTGTCGAACATACCGACGCTGTTGACGATCTGGAAGGTGGCCACCTGGGTGGTCACCCCGGGGACCAGCGCGGCGACCAGGAACAGGGCCAGGATGAGCTTCCGGAAGCGGAACCGGAAGCGGTCGATGGCGTAGGCCGTCATCGAGCCGATCAGGATCGTGCCCCCGATGGCGACGACCAGGATGATCGCCGTGTTGGCGAACGCCGAGAGCATCCGGCCGTCCTGGAACGCCGTCACGTAGTTGGAGAAGTTGAGCGGATCGTCGGGCAGCGTGAGCGCGCCGCTGTCGTCCGCCATCTCCCCGGAGGTCTTCAGCGAGGTCAGGAAGACCACGGCCAGCGGCAGGAACACGACCAGGGTCGCGAGGACCAGGGACAGATACACGAGGGCCCGGGCCACCGTACGGCGCGTCATACGAGGTCCACCTTGTCGTCCGGGACGAGCCGCCGCTGCACCCACGTCACCGCCAGGATGATCAGCAGCAGTACGACGGCCGCCGCCGAGGCGAGGCCCGTCTTGTTGAACTGGAAGGCCAGCTTCACGGTCTGGATCACAAAGGTCTCGGTGCCGGTCGCGCCGCCGGTCATGATGTACGGGATCTCGAAGACGGACAGCGACCCGGAGACGGACAGGATCACCGAGAGGCTCAGCACGGGCCGGATGCCGGGCGCGATGATGTGGCGGAACTGCTGCCAGCGGTTCGCCCCGTCGATCTCGGCCGCCTCGTACAGCTCCCCCGGGATGGACTGGATCGCCCCGAGGAAGAGGACGAAGTTCAGGCCCATGTAGCGCCAGACCGAGACGCCGGCGAGGGAGACGTTGGCCGAGGTGGGCGTACCCAGCCAGGCGCGGTCGCCGTCGTAGCCGACGAGTCCCAGGATCGCGTCCAGGGTGCCGCCGTCCTGGAAGAAGTACAGGAAGACGAAGCCGATCGCGACGCCGTTGATCAGGTACGGGAAGAAGAGCACGCCCTTGAAGAAGTTCCGGAAGCGGACGTTGAAGCTCAGGACGGTGGCGAAGTAGAGCGCGGCCACGATCTGCACCACCGACGCGACGAGGTAGTAGCCGCTGACGAAGAACACCTCGAACAGCTCGGATCGGGTGAAGAGTTCGGCGTAGTTCTCGGCGCCCGTGTAGTGCAGCTCGGGGCTGACGCCGTCCCAGTCGGTGAAGCTGTACGCGACCATGTTGACGATCGGCGCGTAGGTGAACGTGATCAGCAAGGCGAGCGGGGCGAGGAGGAACAGCCAGGGCGTCACGCCCCGCCACCGCCGGGTGGACCGGGCCATCAGGACCCCAGGTTCCGCTGCGCCTCGGTCCACTTGTCGCCGAGCCCGGCGAGGAAGTCGTCCAGGCCGCCCTTGCGCGCACCGCGGGCGAGATCGACGAGGTCCTGGCGGTAGTCGGGCTTGTAGATGCCGACCTCGGACTGGTTGTCGACGGACTTGACCTCGGCGCCCTTGGTGTCGTCGAGGTCGAGGAGCTTCACGCCCGCCTCCTCGTAGGGCTTCAGGATGTCGGGCAGCGGGGCGTCCTTGAGCGGCGAGAGGGCGAGGTTGGCGTCCGCGTAGCCGGACTTGTCGGTGAACCAGTCGATCCAGGCGCGGGCGGCGGCCTTGTGGTCGGAGTGGACGTTGACGGCCTGCTGGTAGTCGGGGGACGTCACCGCGCAGAACGCGCCGTCCTTCTGGGCGGGGAAGGGCATGAAGCCGATGTCGGCGGGGTCGGTGCCGGCCTGCTTCGCCGCGTCCCGCATCTGCACGACCGCCCAGGATCCGAGCCACATCGTGGCGATCTCGCCCTTGGCCAACTTCGGCTTGGAGGCTTCCCAGTTGGTGGTCGTCGGGTCCTTCTCGACGAGGCCCGACTTCACGATGTCGTACAGCAGCGTGTCGCCGACGCGCAGATCGGCGCCGTCGGCCCACGGGTCGCCCTCGGCGAGCCGCGTGGTGGCGCCGGTGTCACAGCCGACCGAGCCGTTGACGCTCGTCCACTGGGTCAGCGGCCACATGTCCTTGAAGTTGGTGTAGTACGGCACCGCCTCGGACTTGGCCTTGATCGCCTTGAGGTCGTCGAGGAACCCGGCCGGGGTGGTGGGCCAGTCGGTGACGCCGGCCGCGTTCCAGACCTTCTTGTTGTAGACGAAGCCGGGGACCACGCCGATCGGGCTCTGCCCGTAGACCTTGCCCTGGACGGTGGAGTAGTCGGTGAAGCGGTACTTCTTGCTCCGCTCGGCGCCGGTGCCGAGGGAGGCGAAGAACTTCGGGTAGTCCTTCTTCTCGATCACGGCCGGGATCATCAGGACGTCGCCGTAGTTCTCCGTGTTCATCCGGATCTTGACCTCGCCCTCGTAGTCGGTGAGGCCCTCGAACTCGACCTTCACCTTCGGGTAGGTCTTGCCGAACTCGGCGGCGTACTTCTTCATCGTCCCGTCCTGCACGAGGTCGGTGCGGTGGGTGAGGACGGTGATGGTCCCGGTCACCTTGGCGGGATCGTCGGGTACCTCGGCATCCGCGCCCTTGGAGGTGCCTCCGGTACCGGTGCAGCCCGAGGCGAGCAGGGCGGCCCCCACGGCGAGGGCGAGGAGGGTACGGCGGTTCATGTGCGTCAGCTCCGTTCGCGGAGAGGAACTCGGGACGGAAGAGCACGTGCGGTATGGCTGGTTCGGCACTCTGACAGCGCTTTCCTCAACCGGTAAAGTCCCATTCCCGCCAACGCTGCGAAGTCTGAACCCGACTCTTCACTGGACCGGTCAAAGGAGTGCGCATGCTGGAGGCCACACCGCTCGGCGACGGATGGATCCTTCGGCACGAGTCGGAGACACTGCCGGCCGCCGTGCCGGGCTGTGTGCACACCGACCTGATGGCGGCCGGGGTGATCCCGGATCCGTTCCTGGGCCGGGGCGAGTCCGAGGTGGCGTGGGTGGGGCGCCGGGACTGGACGTACGAGCGGGAGCTCGAGATCCCGGGCACGCAGGAGCAGACGGACCTGGTCTTCGACGGGCTCGACACCGTCGCCGAGATCTCCCTGGACGGACGGCCGCTGGGCACGGTGCGGAACATGCACCGCTCGTACCGCTTCGATGTGACGGGGCTGTCCGGGCTGCTGTCCGTGCGGTTCGTCTCCGCCTACGCCGAGGCCGAGGCGGTGCGGGGACGGCTGGGCGAACGGCCCGCCGCCTACGCCGAGCCCTACCAGTACGTCCGCAAGATGGCCTGCTCCTTCGGCTGGGACTGGGGGCCGACCCTGGTGACGGCCGGGATCTGGCGTCCGGTGCGCCTGGAGCACTGGTCGACCGCCCGGATCGCCCGGGTGCGCCCGCTGGTCACCGTCGAGGAGGGCGTGGGGGTCGTCGAACTGGCCGTCGACGTCGAGCGGACCCGGGTGGAGGTGCCGCTCGCCGTGGAGGCGACCGTCGGTGGGGTGCGCGCCCGCGCGGAGCTGGACGGGGCGCACGGGGTGGTACGGCTGCGGGTGCCGGACGCGGAGCTGTGGTGGCCGCGCGGGTACGGCGAACAGCCGCTGTACGACGTCGAGTTGAGGTTGCTGAGCGAGGGCGGCACCCTGGACGTGTGGCGGCGGCGGATCGGCTTCCGGACGGTGGAGCTGGACCAGCGGCCCGACGCGCACGGCACCGGCTTCACCCTCGTCGTCAACGGCGAGCGGCTCTTCGCACGCGGCGTCAACTGGATCCCCGACGACGTCTTCCCCTCCCGCGTCACCCGCGCGCGCTACCGCCAGCGGCTGGAGCAGGCCGCCGCCGCGGGCGTGGACCTCGTACGGATCTGGGGCGGCGGACTCTACGAGAGCGAGGACTTCTACGACGCCTGCGACGAACTCGGGCTGCTGGTCTGGCAGGACTTCCCGTTCGCGTGCGCGGCCTACCCGGAGGAGCAGCCGCTGCGCGGCGAGGTGGAGGCCGAGGCGCGGGAGAACGTCGTACGGCTGATGCCGCATCCGTCGCTGGTGCTGTGGAACGGCAACAACGAGAACCTGTGGGGCTTCAGGGACTGGGAGTGGGAGCCGAGGCTGGCCGGGGACTCCTGGGGCGAGGGCTACTACCTGGGTGTGCTGCCGCGTGTGGTGGCCGAGTTGGATCCGACCCGGCCGTACACGGCGGGCAGCCCCTGGTCGGGTTCCTGGCGGCACCATCCGAACGACCCGGCGCACGGCACGCACCACTCCTGGGAGGTGTGGAACCGCGAGGACTACGCCGACTACCGGCTGAACGTGCCCCGGTTCGTCGCGGAGTTCGGCTGGCAGGCCCCGCCCGCGTACGCCACCCTGCGCCGGGCGCTGCCCGGGGAGGCGCTCGCGCCGGACTCCCCCGGCATGCTGCACCACCAGAAGGCCGACGACGGCAACGGCAAACTGGAACGAGGTCTGGCCCGGCATTTCGCCGTACCCGACGGCGACTTCGACCGCTGGCACTATCTGACGCAGCTCAACCAGGCGCGTGCGGTCGCCGCCGGGATCGAGCACTGGCGCTCGCACTGGCCGGAGTGCGCGGGCACGATCGTCTGGCAGCTCAACGACTGCTGGCCGGTGACGTCCTGGGCAGCGATCGACGGCGACGGCCGCGAGAAGCCGCTCTACCACGAGCTGAAGCGGCTGTACGCGGACCGGTTGCTGACGCTCCAGGAGGAGGACGGCGCGCTGGTGCTGGCCGCCGTGAACCAGGGCGCGGAGGGCTGGACCGGGAGCCTGACCCTGCGCCGGATGTCCGTCGAGGGCGAGGTGCTGGGGCAGGCGGATGTGGAGTTCGCGGCCGGGGGGCGGACGGTGGCCCGGGTCGCCGTCCCACGGGAGCTGACGCCCGCCGGGCCGAAGGAGTTCCTGGTCGCGGACACGGACGGCCTGCGCGCGCTGCACTTCCCCGTGCCGGACCGCGAAATCCCCTACCCCACACCGCAGTTCGAGGTCACTCTCGCGCCCGGCGGCATCACCGTGACCGCCCGCACCCTGGTCCGGGACCTGCTCCTCCAGGCCGACCGGCTGGACCCCGAGGCCCGGGCCGACCGGGGTCTGGTGACCTTGCTGCCGGGCGAAGAGGTGACCATCGGGGTGCGCGGCTGGAAGACTCCGGACGCCCGGAGTGCCCGTTCGGCCCTGTACTGCGTGGAGCCCACCCGATGACGGCAACGCCGACCCCCCGCGTCACCATCAAGGACGTCGCCGCGCGTGCCGGTGTGTCCAAAGGTGCCGTGTCGCTCGCCTTCAACCACAAGCCGGGCCTGTCGGAGGCGACCCGGGACCGGATCTTCCGCGCGGCGCGGGAACTGGGCTGGGCGCCGAACCTCACCGCACGGACGCTGGCCGGCTCACGCGTGGACGTGGTGGGACTCGCGGTGTGCCGGCCGGCCCGGATGCTGGGGCTGGAGCCCTGGTACATGGACTTCGTCTCGGGCGTCGAGAGCGTACTGGCCGAGCACTCCTGCTCCCTGCTGCTGCGGCTCGTACGGAACATGGACGAGGAGATCGGGGTCCAGGAGGCATGGTGGCGGGGCCGGCAGATCGGCGGTTCGATCCTCGTCGACTTCCGCGCCGACGATCCCCGGGTGGGCCTGGTGGAGCGGCTCGGACTGCCGGTGGTCGCGGTCGGCCATCCCTCGCTGACCGGGGGCCTCACCTCGGTGTGGACCGACGACGCCACGGCCGTGACGGAGGCGGTGCGCTATCTGGCCGCACTCGGACACCGGCGCATCGCCCGCGTCGGCGGCGCGGCGGCCCTCGGCCACACGGCCATCCGGACGGCGGCGTTCGACGAGGCGGCGGGCTCCCTGGCCGGGGCACGGCAGGTCGCGACGGACTTCTCCGGCGACGCGGGGGCGCGGGCGACACGGTCCCTGCTGAGCGCTTCGGCGCCGGACCGGCCGACCGCGATCGTGTACGACAACGACATCATGGCGGTGGCGGGCCTGTCGGTCGCGGCGGAGATGGGCCTGCGGGTCCCGGACGACGTGTCGCTGCTGGCGTGGGACGACTCGCAGCTGTGCCGGCTGACGCATCCGACGCTGTCCGCGATGAGTCATGACGTGCACGGGTTCGGGGCGGAGGTGGCCCGGACGTTGTTCGGGGTGATCACCGGAGAGGGGGCGGCCGGATCGCATCCCGTACCCACCCCCGTACTGACGCCACGGGGCTCCACGGCACCCCCGAAGGTGTGACCTTCACCGCTCCGCCTGTCAGGACTGTGCAGCTACGTTACCCATAAGTAGCATGGGCCTGAGCGCGCGCTCAGCGCACCTCGCAGCAGCAATGCAGTTCCGGACCCTGGAGGAGAGCCATCGTGCCTCGTACCGTCAGGGACGTCGTCTTCGTCGACGGCGTCCGCACCCCGTTCGGCAAGGCGGGACCGAAGGGCATCTACCACGAGACCCGTGCCGACGACCTCGTCGTGAAGGCGATCCGGGAGCTGCTGCGCCGCAACCCCGGTCTCGACCCGAAGAAGATCGACGAGGTCGCCATCGCCGCGACCACGCAGATCGGCGACCAGGGCCTGACCATCGGCCGTACGGCCGGGATCCTGGCCGGTCTCCCGCAGTCCGTCCCGGGCTACTCGATCGACCGCATGTGCGCCGGTGCCCTGACGGCCGTGACCGCGGTCGCCGGTTCCGTCGCCTTCGGTGCCTACGACGTCGCCATCGCCGGCGGTGTCGAGCACATGGGCCGCCACCCCATGGGTGAGGGCGTCGACCCGAACCCGCGGTTCGTGAGCGAGAAGCTGGTCGACGAGTCGGCCCTGTTCATGGGCATGACCGCGGAGAACCTGCACGACCGTTACCCGCAGATCACCAAGCAGCGCGCCGACGAGTACGCCGTGCGCTCCCAGGAGAAGGCCGCCAAGGCGTACGCCGACGGCAAGATCCAGGCCGACCTGGTGCCGATCTCCGTACGCCGTACCTCCCCCGAGGCCGGCGAGACGGGCTGGGGCCTGGTCACCGCCGACGAGCCGATGCGCCCGGGCACGACCCTGGAGAACCTCTCCGGCCTGAAGACCCCCTTCCGTGTGCACGGCCGGGTCACCGCCGGTAACGCGGCCGGTCTGAACGACGGCGCGACCGCCTCGGTCATCGCCTCCGAGGACTTCGCGCGGGAGCACGACCTTCCCGTCAAGATGCGTCTGGTCTCGTACTCCTTCGTGGGCGTCGAGCCCGAGGTCATGGGCTACGGCCCGATCCCGGCCACGGAGAAGGCGCTGGCCCAGGCGGGCCTGTCGATCTCCGACATCGGCCTGTTCGAGATCAACGAGGCCTTCGCCGTCCAGGTCCTGGCCTTCCTCGACCACTACGGCATCGCCGACGACGACGCGCGCGTCAACCAGTACGGCGGCGCCATCGCCTTCGGCCACCCGCTGGCCTCCTCCGGCGTCCGTCTGATGACGCAGCTGGCCCGCCAGTTCGAGGAGCAGCCGCACGTCCGCTACGGCCTGACCACCATGTGCGTCGGCTTCGGCATGGGCGCGACGGTCATCTGGGAGAACCCGCACTTCGAGGGGGACAAGTGAGCACCACCGCCGAGCTTCTGAAGCAGGCTTCCGAGCTGTTCCCGGACGAGGTCGTCACGAGTGCGCACGTGCGCCACTTCGACCTGCCGCTGGGTGCGGGCCGCTTCGCCCTGATCACCCTGGACAACGGCCACGACCACACCAAGCCGACCACCTTCGGCCCGGCCTCGCTGGCGAACCTGAACGCCGCGATCGACCAGGTCGAGAAGGAGGCGGCGGACGGCGAGATCATCGGCGTCGGCCTCACCGGCAAGCCGTTCATCTTCGCGGTCGGCGCCGACCTCAAGGGCGTGGAGATCCTCAAGGAGTACGAGCACGCGCTCGCCATCGGCAAGGGCGGCCACGAGGTCTTCAAGCGGCTGTCCGAGCTGGCCGTGCCGACCTTCGCGTACTACAACGGCGCCGCGATGGGCGGCGGTGTCGAGGTCGGTCTGCACTGCACCTACCGCACCGTCTCCGCGGCCCTGCCGGCGTTCTCGCTGCCCGAGGTCTTCCTCGGTCTGGTACCCGGCTGGGGCGGCTGCGCCCTGCTGCCGAACCTGATCGGCCCGGAGAAGGCCGTCTCGGTGATCATCGAGAACAGCCTCAACCAGAACAAGCAGCTCAAGGGCAAGCAGGTCTACGAGCTCGGGATCGCCGACGCCATCTTCGAGGGCGCGGACTTCCTGGAGCAGTCGCTGATCTGGACCGCGGCCGTCCTCAAGGGCGAGATCCAGATCGAGCGCCCGGTGATCGACCGCGGCGAGGCCTGGGACCAGGCCGTCGCCAAGGGCCGTTTCATCGCGGACTCCAAGGTGCACGGCGCGGCCCCGGCCGCCTACCGCGCCCTGGACATCATCGCCGCCGCCAAGGACGGTGACCTCCAGCAGGGCTACGACGCCGAGGACAAGGCGCTCGCCGACCTGATCATGGGCGGTGAACTGCGCTCCGGCATCTACGCCTTCAACCTGGTGCAGAAGCGCGGCAAGCGCCCGGCCGGCGCCCCGGACAAGAACCTGGCCCGCCCGGTCACCAAGGTCGGTGTCGTCGGCGCCGGTCTGATGGCCAGCCAGCTCGCGCTGCTGTTCCTGCGCCGCCTGGAGGTGCCGGTCGTGCTGACCGACATCGACCAGGAGCGCGTCGACAAGGGTGTGGGCTACGTCCACGCCGAGATCGACAAGCTGCTCGGCAAGGGCCGTGTCAACCAGGACAAGGCCAACCGCCTCAAGGCGCTGGTGTCCGGTGTGCTGGACAAGGCCGAGGGCTTCGCGGACGCGGACTTCATCATCGAGGCCGTGTTCGAGGAGATCGGCGTCAAGCAGCAGGTGTTCGCGGAGGTCGAGGCGGTCGCCCCGGCGCACGCGATCTTCGCGACGAACACCTCCTCCCTCTCCGTCTCGGAGATGGCGTCGAAGCTGAAGAACCCCGAGCGGGTCGTGGGCTTCCACTTCTTCAACCCGGTCGCGGTGCTCCCGCTGCTGGAGATCGTGCGCGGCGAGAAGACCGACGACGCCTCCCTGGCCACGGCGTTCGCCGTCGCCAAGAAGCTGAAGAAGACCGCGGTCCTCACCAAGGACGCCCCGGCGTTCGTCGTGAACCGCATCCTGACGCGCTTCATGGGCGAGATCCAGAACGTCATCGACGAGGGCACCCCCGTCGAGGTCGCAGAGAAGGCCATCGAGCCGCTCGGTCTGCCGATGTCGCCGCTGGTCCTGCTGGAGCTGGTCGGCCCGGCGATCGGTCTGCACGTCTCGGAGACGCTCAACCGGGCGTTCCCGGACCGCTTCACGGTCTCCCCGAACCTCGCGGCCGTCGTCAAGGCCGGCAAGCGCGGCTTCTACGTCTACGACTCCGGCAAGCCGGAGCTGGACCCCGAGGTCGCCGCGCTCCTCAAGCAGGGCGACAGCGTCCTGACGGAGGAGCAGGTCCGCACCCGCGTGCTGGACGCGGTGGCGCAGGAGATCGGCATCATGCTCGACGAGGGCGTCGTCGCCGAGGCCCAGGACATCGACCTGTGCCTCATCACGGGCGCCGGCTGGCCCTTCCACCTGGGCGGCATCACGCCGTACCTGGACCGCGAGGGCGTCTCCGAGCGGGTCAACGGCAAGCGGTTCCTCGCGCAGGGCGTGGCGAGCGTGCCGGCGTGACTCCCCCTGTGGGGTAAGTGAGGAGGGCCTCCGCGGTGTGCGGAGGCCCTCTTCTCATGTGTCGCGCTGTTCGGTGGCTTCGAGCCGTGTCCTCAGTGCGGCGTTCTCCGCCTCCAGGACGGCGATGCGCTTACGGGCGAAGTACAGCTCCATCACGGCGTCCTGGAACTCCGCTACGAGCTGCTCGGGGGTCAGTTCCATCGCGGTCCCCCTAGGCCTGGGCCAGGAGGGTGACCTTGCCGCTGCCGCCCTTCCAGTACAGGGCACCGCCCCGTGCGAAGAGGGAGCCGCCGCCCTGCTCCTTGGCCGGTTCGGCGGCGACGTCGTCGAGGCGTGCCGTGCCGTCGAGCCGCGTCGTGCCCTCGACGAGCAGGGCGGGCGCCTCGGACCGCTGAACCACGTGGAGCTGGCCGCCGGGGGTGGCTCCGATGCCGATGCCTATGCCGGTGCGTCCGCTGCCCTTGACGACGAAGTCCTCCAGGCCGGGGTTGTTGCGCAGCACGACCAGTGCGCCCTTGGTCGGGCCGTCGCCCGCGGTGACGAAGATGCCCTGGGCGGCCGTCCCCTGCGTCCTGAGGTTGATGGAGATCCCCGAGGCGCCGTGGTCCGAACCGTCGGCATACCCGTTGTGGGTGATCTTCAGCGTGCCGCGCTGGGCCCGCTCGGCACCGCTGAGGTACATTGCGGACGACTCCGGGTTGACCGACGTCACATTCAACGCCGCCTTGTCGCCCGACGTGGCCGCGTAGTTGATCTTCACGGCGTACTCGGTGGGCGACGCACCGAAGAACGCGGCAGGGGCGGCGTACTGGGTGTACCCGTCGTCGGCCGCTGCCGCCTCCGATCCGGTGGCGACGGTCACGGCGCCCGCGGTGAAGGCGCCGAGGAACAGTCTTCGTCCCACTGCCATATGAACTCCCTTTGTCTGCGACGTGCGAAGTCGATCGACTGCTGGTGTGGCTCGGAGAAGTCTCAGAGTTCCCGCCACGCGGTGAGCGCCAGCCCCGGTTCGTCCTTGCGGCGGGCGAGCAGGAGCGTCCCGGTGGACGGGGACACACTCGCGGCGACGACCTCGTCCTGCTCGTCGAGTGCCACCGACACCACGGCGTCGGAGGGCAGTTGGGGGCCCGACTCGGTCCACCAGGCTCCGGCCGGCTCCTGCTCCGTCGGATAGGCGGCGAAGGCGACGCGGCCGCTTGCCGAGCGCTGGGCGAGCACGGTGCAGTCGTGGCCCTCGATGGCGCAGCGCACGGCGGACACCGGACCGGGTCCGGCGGAGGCGATGAGCGTCACCGGCTTCTCGCCCGGCCGCCAGGCGCACACATCGCCCGAGGTGTCCGTGAAGAAGAGGGTGGTGTGCTCGGCGGACGTGGCGAGGGCGCACAGCGTCCCCGGCCGGACGGGCACATCGACGCCCTCCGTGCGCACCGGCGTCCTGCCCGGCTCCTCCTGTCGCCAGTGCAACACCCCGCCGGGCACGGACGCGTACACCTCCACCAGCCCCGACTCCCCCGTCACGGCGGCCGGCTCGCCCTCCACGTCATGCCCTCCGAGGTTCTGCCAGGGCCCCCAGCCGCCCTTCTCCTTCTGGTTGCGCAGGCTCAGCCCACCGCCCTGGTTGCGGACGAAGACATAGCCACGCCCCGCCGAGTCGACGGCAACGGCCGGCGGGCCCGTCCGGTCGCCCTTCTTGTCCGGGTGCCCGATCGAGGCCCAGTCCAGGGGCGCGAGCCGGGGCCGGAAGTGCGTCGAGTGCACGAGTCCCGACTCGCCGGGCACGGTGGGCCGCCAGGCGGCCAGATGGGCGTAGCCGTCGGCGCCCTGGCCGATCGCCGGGCCCGGGAGCAGCTTCTGGCCGCCGCCGACGGTGCGGGCGGCGTCCCAGGGGCCCGCGGGGCCGCGTTCCGCGCGGCACAGGACGGCGTCGCCGGAGGGGAGATAGACGGTGAGGCGGCCGTCGCGGCCGCGGATGAGCCAGTCGCCGTTCACCAGTTCACTTTAGTCGGGCGGGACGGCCCATCGTCCGGCCCGCCCCCCTGCCTGGCCGACAACCGCCGTGCGACCCTGGCCGCATGAACGACAACGCGCCTGTCCTCGTCGTGGTCGACGCCGCGAACGTCGTCGGATCGGTACCGGACGGCTGGTGGCGGGACCGGCGGGGTGCCGCGGAGCGGCTGCGCGACCGGTTGGCGTCGGACGGTGTGCCGGGGGTTGCCGGGCCGGTGGAGGTCCTCCTCGTGGTCGAGGGGGCGGCCCGGGGGGTGGAGTCGGTGCCGGGGGTGCGGGTGGAGTCGGCGCCGGGCAGCGGTGACGATCACATCGTGGACGTGGTCGCGGGGGCGGCTGGGCGATCCGTGCTGGTCGTCACGGCGGACCGGGAGCTACGGCGGCGGGTTGCGGAACTGGGGGCGGAGGTGGCGGGGCCGCGCACGGTACGGCCGTAGGGGCCGGGCCCCGTGCAACTGACCTCGGCATCGATGCTGAGGCCGGGTGGGTCCGCAGCCCGGCGTAGCGGGGTGCCGCTGCGCCCACCCGTGCCGCCCCCAGCGGCACGCATGCCCGCAGCTGGGGCGGCAGGGGCGGGCCCGCGGCTGGAGCGGCAAGGCCGGGCCCGCGGCTAGGGCGGCAAAGCCGGGCCCGCGGCTGGGGCGGCGAGGGCGGGCCCGCAACGGCGGCCTGCGGCCGGCCAGGGCGGGTGCGGCGGCTGGCGGGAGCCACGACGCGCCCGCACTCGCCGGATCACGGAAGGGGACGTGTCGGGGGGTGTCCGCCCGCAGCGGTTGGCGCGTCAACGGACAGTCAGTTGGTATCCGACCCCATCGCGCCGTTCCGAGGACGGACACCCCCCGGCGCGGCCCCGACCCACCACCACCGCGCAGGCGCTACGCGCACCCCCACCGAAGCAGCCACAGGCCGCCGCAGGCACCCCGCGACGGCCAGGCCACGGCCACGACCACGGCCGCTACGGCGTGTTCTCGGTCTTCGGTTCCTCCCCCGTCGCGAGGCGGCTGTGCGTGCGGCCGTAGAGGAAGTACACGAGGAACCCGGCGGCCATCCAGAACCCGAACCGCACCCACGTCTCGGCGGGCAGGTTGATCATCAGCCACAGGGAGGCGCACACCGACAGGATCGGGATGACCGGCACCCACGGGGTGCGGAAGGACCGCGGCAGGTCGGGGCGCGTCCTGCGGAGGATGATCACGCCGATGGCGACGACCACGAAGGCGAACAGCGTGCCGATGTTCACCAGCGCGGCGAGTTCGGTCAGCGGCGTGAAGCCCGCCAGCACCGCGATGATCACGCCGAGCAGGATCGTCGGCCGGTGCGGGGTCTTGAAGCGCGGGTGGACGCGCGAGAAGAACCGCGGCAGCAGCCCGTCACGGCTCATCGCGAAGAACACCCGGGTCTGGCCCAGGAGCAGGATCATGCACACGGTCGTCAGACCGACCGCGGCCCCGAAGCTGATGAAGCCCGCGAACCACGGATGCCCGGTCGCCTTGAACGCGTCGGCGAGCGGCGCGTCGACGGACAGCTCGCTGTAGTGCTGCATACCGGTGACGACGATCGACACGAGGACGTACAGCGTCGTGCAGATCACCAGGGAGCCCAGGATGCCGCGCGGCATGTCACGCTGCGGGTTCTTGGTCTCCTCCGCCGCCGTGGCCACGACGTCGAAGCCGATGAAGGCGAAGAACACGACGGAGGCGGCGGTGAAGATGCCCATCACGCCGAAGTTGGACGGCGCCCAGCCGAACATGAGCTGGATCAGTGGGGAATCGAGACTGGAGCCGGCCGGTACCGGCTTCTCCTTCGGGATGAACGGGTCGTAGTTGTCGGCGTTGATGAGGAACGCACCCGCGATGATCACGACGAGGACGACCGTCACCTTGATGGCGACGACGACCGAGGTGATCCGCGCGGACAGCTTCATGCCGATCACGAGGATGCAGGTGAGGACGAGGACCAGCGCGGCGGCGAGGATGTCGAAGCCGAAGGCGTCGGCGCCCTCCCGGCTGCCCAGCGACGCGGGCATCGTCCAGCCCGCGTTCTCCATGAGTGACTGGATGTAGCCCGACCAGCCGACGGCCACCACCGCCGTCCCGAGCGCGAACTCCAGAACCAGGTCCCAGCCGATGATCCAGGCGGTCAGTTCACCGAGGGACGCGTACGAGAACGTGTAGGCGGACCCGGCGACCGGGACCGTGGACGCGAACTCGGCGTAACAGAGCGCGGCCAGGGCGCAGGCGACGCCGGCCGCGACGAACGCCAGGGCCGTGGCGGGCCCGGCGTTGTCCTTGGCGACAGTGCCGGTGAGTACGAAGATGCCGGTGCCGATGATCACGCCGACGCCGAAGACCGTCAGATCCAGCGCGGACAAGGACTTCTTGAGCGCGTGTTCTGGCTCCTCGGTATCGAGGATGGACTGCTCGACCTTCTTCGTCCGGAAGAGGGTGCTGCTCACGGGATACCTCCCACGCTTGTCGTCCTCGACATGATCGAGAGGTGGCACCATCCGTATGCCCCGGCACGGACGCATTCACGCCAATGGGCCGGTTTCTCCACCCTCATGGTGGGGAAACCGGCCCATCCGAACCCGTTCGGCCGTGTCAGTCGCGCACGGACTCCACGGACTCCACGGCACCGCCCTCGTACCGCCCGTCCAGCTTGGCGACCAGCCCGGTCACCTGCCGGGCGATGTCCGGCGCGGTGAGACCGATCTCGGCGAGGATCTCGGCACGCGTGGCGTGGTCGAGGAAGCGCGGCGGGATGCCGAAGTCACGCAGCGGCACATCCACGCCCGCGTCGCGCAGGGCCTGCGCGATCGCCGACCCCACACCGCCGACGCGGCTGTTGTCCTCGACGGTGACGACCACGCGGTGCCGCTCGGCGAGCGGGGCCATGGCCTCGTCGACGGGCTTGACCCAGCGCGGGTCGACGACGGTGGTGGAGATGCCCTGCTTGTCGAGGAGCGCGGCGATCTCCAGGCACATCGGGGCGAGGGCGCCGACGGAGACCAGCAGGACGTCCGGCCGGTCGGTGCCGGGCTCGCGCAGCACGTCCATGCCGCCGACGCGGCCGACGGCCGGTACGGCGGGGCCGACGGCGCCCTTGGAGAAGCGGACCACGGTCGGCGCGTCGTCGACCGCGACGGCCTCGCGCAGCTGCGCGCGGACCTGGTCGGCGTCACGCGGCGCGGCCAGCCGCAGCCCGGGCACGACCTGGAGGATCGACATGTCCCACATGCCGTTGTGGGAGGCCCCGTCGGTGCCGGTGACACCGGCCCGGTCCAGTACGAAGGTGACACCGCACTTGTGCAGGGCCACATCCATCAGCACCTGGTCGAAGGCGCGGTTGAGGAAGGTGGCGTACACCGCGAACACGGGGTGCACTCCGCCCGTCGCCAGGCCGGCCGCCGAGACGGCGCCGTGCTGCTCGGCGATGCCGACGTCGTAGACCCGGTCGGGGAAGCGCTTGGCGAACTTCTCCAGGCCCACCGGCTGGAGCATCGCGGCCGTGATGGCGACGATGTCCTCGCGCTCCTTGCCGAGTTCGACCATCTCGTCGCCGAAGACGGAGGTCCAGTCGGCGCCGGAGCTCTTGATGGGCAGGCCGGTGTCGGGGTGGATCTTGCCGACGGCGTGGAAGCGGTCGGCCTCGTCCTGGAGGGCGGGCTGGTAGCCGCGGCCCTTCTCGGTGAGGCAGTGCACGATGACGGGGCCGCCGAACCGCTTGGCCTTGGCGAGCGCGGACTCCAGCGCCTCGAGGTCGTGCCCGTCGATCGGGCCGACGTATTTCAGGCCGAGGTCCTCGAACATGCCCTGCGGGGCGATGAAGTCCTTCAGGCCCTTCTTGGCGCCGTGCAGGGTGTCGTAGAGCGCCTGGCCGACGACGGGGGTGCGCTCCAGCACCTCCTTGGTGCGGGCGAGGAAGCGCTCGTAGCCGTCCGTCGTGCGCAGCGTCGCGAGGTGGTTGGCGAGGCCGCCGATGGTCGGCGCGTAGGACCGCTCGTTGTCGTTGACGACGATGACGAGCGGGCGGTCCTTGGCGTCGGCGATGTTGTTCAGCGCCTCCCAGGCCATACCGCCGGTCAGGGCACCGTCACCGATCACGGCGACCACATGGTCGTCGCGGTCCTTGATCTGGTTGGCCTTGGCGATGCCGTCGGCCCAGCCGAGGACGGTCGAGGCGTGCGAGTTCTCGATGACGTCGTGCTCGGACTCTCCTTGCGAGGGGTAGCCGGACAGGCCGCCCTTCATCTTGAGCTTGGAGAAGTCCTGACGGCCGGTGAGCAGCTTGTGGACGTAGGACTGGTGGCCTGTGTCCCAGAGCACCTTGTCCCGGGGCGAGTCGAAGACCCGGTGCAGGGCGATGGTGAGCTCCACCACGCCGAGATTGGGGCCGAGGTGACCGCCGGTCTTGGAGACCGCTTCGACGAGGAAGCTCCGGATCTCCTCCGCCAGCTGGTTCAGCTCCTCCAGGTTGAGCCGGTCCAGATCGCGCGGTCCCCTGATACGGGTCAGCAGCGGCACCCGTGCCTCCTTGCAGTAGAGCTGATCGAGCAGTTGCCGGGCGTGTCGAGTCTAATGTTCCGCTCCTGAGGACTGCGCCGAGGCCATGGGGGATACATCACGCATTCGGCTGTACCCAAGTTGTGTCATACCTACGACACAACTGTGCCCGGCACCTGCAGGTGCCGGGCACAGGGGGTCGGCCGGTGCTACGCGCGGCCCGCGGTCTTCTGCGTCTTGCGCGTCACCGCGTCGATCACGACCGTGGCCAACAGCACACCACCGGTGATCATGTACTGCACCGGAGAGGCGATGCCCTCCAGGGCGAGCCCGTACTGGATCGACACGATGACCAGCACGCCGAGCAGCGCGTTCCAGGTCCGCCCGCGTCCGCCGAAGAGCGACGTACCGCCGATCACCGCGGCGGCGATCGCGTTCATCAGCAGGTCACCGCCGCCCGCGCCCTGGTTCGCCGCGGCGATCTTCGACGCGATGAACAGACCGCCGACCGCGGCGAAGGTCCCGGAGATCGCGAACACGGAGATCCGGACCAGCTCCACGTTGATACCGGCGCGTCGCGACGCCTCGACGCTGCCGCCGAGCGCGAACACCTTCCGCCCGTACGACGTACGGCGCAGCACGAAGTCCGTGACCAGGAGCACCACGATGAAGATCACCACGGCGAGCGGCAGGCCCTTGTACTGGTTGAAGACGATCGCGACGGCGAAGGCCAGGACCGCGAGCAGTACCGTGCGCACCACCGTCTCGCTCAGCGGCTGCGACGGCACGCCCGCGGCCTCGCGCCGCCGGTTGCCGAGGAAGGAGCTGAGGAAGTACCCGGCGGTCACCACCGCGGCCAGACCGTAGGCGGCGGCCACGTCGGAGAAGTAGTAGCTGGTGAGCTGGGCCACGACCCCGTCCGGGTCGAGGTTGATCGTGCCGTTGTCGCCCAGGACCTGGAGCATGAAGCCGTTCCAGAACAGCAGGCCGGCCAGGGTGACGGCGAAGGCGGGGACGCCGATCTTCGCGAAGAAGAAGCCGTGCAGCGCGCCGGCGACCGTGCCGGTGACGATGGACAGCGCGAAGGCCAGCCACTCGTTCATGCCGTTGGTGACGTTGAGCACGGCGAAGCTCGCGCCCGCCACACCGCTGACCGAGCCGACCGACAGGTCGATCTCGCCGAGCAGCAGCACGAAGACGATGCCGACGGCGATCATGCCGGTGCCGACCATGGCGACCGACATGTCGGACAGGTTGCCCGCGGTGAGGAAGTTGGAGTTCAGGCTCTGGAAGATGATCCAGATGATGGCCAGGCCGAGGACCACCGGGATGGAACCCAGGTCGCCGGACTTCATCTTCCGCTTGAACTCGGTGAGGTAGCCCGCGAAGCCCTGCTCGCGCACCAGCAGCCGGGGGTCGACGACCGTGACGGCGGCCTTGGCCGCCTCGGGGTTCGCCACGACGTGGTCTTCGGGGGCTCCCGGAGCCGCTGAGGTCTTGTCGATGCTCACTTGGAAGCCTCCCCGTTCGTGCGCGCCGCACGGCGGGTCACGGCGTTGTCGGTGGCGCCGGTGATGGCGGAGATGATCTCTTCCTGCGAGGTCGACTTGACCTCGAAGATGCCGTTGTTGCGCCCGAGGCGCAGCACGGCGACCTTGTCCGCGACGGCCTTGACGTCGGCCATGTTGTGGCTGATGAGGATGACGGCGTGGCCGCGCTCGCGCAGCCGCTCGACGAGGTCGAGGACCTGGGCGGTCTGCTCGACGCCGAGGGCGGCGGTGGGCTCGTCGAGGATGACCAGCTTCGGCTCGCCGAGCATGGACCGGGCGATGGCCACGGTCTGGCGCTGGCCGCCGGAGAGCGAGGCGATCGGGATGCGCACGCTGGGGATGCGGATCGACAGCGTGTGCAGGAGCTCGCGGGAGCGGCGCTCCATCTCCACCTCGTCCAGGACGCCGCGCTTGCGGATCTCCCGGCCCAGGTAGAGGTTGCCGACGACGTCGATGTTGTCGCACAGCGCGAGGTCCTGGTAGACGGTCGCGATGCCCAGGTTCTGGGCGTCGTGCGGCTTGTTGATCTGGACGGACCTGCCGTCCCATTCGATGACGCCCTCATCGATGGGGTGCACGCCGGCGATCGTCTTGACCAGCGTGGACTTTCCGGCGCCGTTGTCGCCGACCAGGGCGACCACCTCACCGGCGTGGACCTCAAGCTCTACGTCGGTGAGCGCCTGTACGGCACCGAACCGCTTGGAGACCCCGCGCAACGCCAGCACGGGCGTAGCGGACACGTGAACCATCTCCTTCGCCGCCTGACCCGGCGGGAGGTTGTGCAGAAGTATGGGAGGAGTGATCACTCCGGCGCCCCGCGTAGCTTTGCGGGGCTGGTGTGCGGGGCGCCGGAGGAACTCGGGGTGACTACTTGAGGCCGATCTTGTCGCACGCGGCCTTGTACTTGGCCGTGCAGATCTCGCTCACGGTGTAGATGCCGTCCTTGATGACGGTGTCCTTGATGTTGTCCTTGGTCAGCGACACGACCGGGACGAGGACGGAGGGGACGGCCTTGGTGGTCGGGCTGTCGACCTTGTCCTTGGCGATGGAGTCGAGCGACTTGCCCTGGGCGAGCGCGACGGCCATCTCCGCGGCGACGTCGGCCTCCTGCGGGTAGGGCTTGTAGACGCTCATGTACTGCTCGCCGGCCACGATGCGCTGCACGCCGGAGAGTTCGGCGTCCTGGCCGGTGACCGGGACGTCGGCGATGCCCGCGGCCTTCAGGGCCGTGATGATGCCGCCGGCCATGCCGTCGTTGGCGGAGTAGACGCCGACGATCTTGTCCTTGCCGAGGGCGGAGATGGCGCCCTCCATGTTGGCGTTGGCGTTCTCCGGCTTCCACTCCTTGGTGTCGTACTCGCGGCCGACCTTCACCTTGCCGTCGAGGACGGAGTGCGCGCCCTTCTTGAACAGGGCGGCGTTCGGGTCGGTGGACGACCCGTTCATCATGACGATCTGGCCGTCCTCGGCCTTGTCGCCCAGGGCCTTCAGCAGGGCCTCGCCCTGGGTCTTGCCGACGGTGACGTTGTCGAACGAGGTGTAGGCGTCGATCGGGCCCTCGGCCAGGCGGTCGTAGGCGACGACGGGGATGCCGGCGTCCTTGGCCTTCTTCACCGAGCCGGCGATGGCCTTGGAGTCCACCGCGTCCACGATCAGCACGTCGACCTTGTTGGTCACCATGGTGTCGACCTGCTGGTTCTGCGTGGCGGCGTCCTGCTTGGCGTTGGCGTAGACGACCTCGCCCTTGCCGCTCGTGAGTTCCTTGACCTTCTTCTCGATGAGCACCCGGTCGAACTTCTCGTAGCGCGCGGTCGCGTTCTCCGGAAGGAGCAGACCGACCTTGATGTCGTCGCCCTTCTTGGCGGACCCGGACCCGCTGGAATCGGCGTTGTCGCCGGACTCCTTGGCGCTGCCACAGGCAGCAAGCGAAACGGCCATCGCACCGGCGGCGATCGCAACGGCGGCGCGACGCATACGCGTGTTCACTTCAGAAACCTCCCTGACGAGGCCGCGACATTGCGGCCGAGGTGGCTGGAAGTCAACTCGGCCACACGTGCGACGTCAAGAAGTAAATCCTTAACGAGATGGCAACGGTGCCATCCGTTCTCTAAGTGAAGGCGGGCGCCGCAGCCTGCAGTACCCCAGGGGCAGTTCCGTCCAAAAGGGTCGAATCGCCCATCTCGCTGAGGGCGAGAGCAAGCGCTCCGAGGACCTCCGCACGGCCTCCGAGGGCCCCCGGGAGCACGGACAACTGCCGGGCCGCGCTGGGGATCGCGTAGCGCCCCACGGACTCCCTGATCGGCCCCAGCACCAGCTCACCGGCCTCGGCGAGATCACCCCCGAGGACCACCCGGCTCGGGTTCAGCAGATTGCAGAGGTTGGCCACGCCGCTGCCGATGTGGCGGCCGACGTCGGCGACCACCCGACGGCAGCCCGGGTCGCCGTCCCGTGCGAGCCGTACGACGCCTTCCATGGTCAAGTCGGTGCCGTGGCTGGACTGCAGGAGCGGCAGCACATAGCGCGCAGCCGCGAAGGTCTCCAGGCAGCCGCGGTTTCCGCAGCGGCAGACGGGGCCGGACTCGTCCAGAGTGATATGTCCGATCTCCCCGGCGGTGCCGCCGGGCCCCCGGTAGATCTTGCCGTTGATCACCAGACCGGCGCCGACACCGCTGGCGACCTTGATGTACGCCAGGTCGCGCACCCCGCGACCGCTGCCCCAGACCATCTCGCCGAGGGCACCGAGGTTGGCGTCGTTGTCCACGTGCACCGGCACGCCGAGCCGCCCCCGCAGCTCCTCGGCGGGCTTGGTGCCGGTCCAGCCGGGCAGGATGGCGGTCGAGCCGAGGGTCCCCGACTCGACGTCGATGGGGCCGGGCACGCCGAGACCGACCCCGGCGATCTTGGACCGGTCGACCCCGGTGGCCTCGATCAGCCGGCTGACCAGTTGTTCCGCCCGGTCGAAGCCCTGGGTCGAGGAGGCGTCCACGTCGAGTGGCTCGGACTCCTCGGCGAGCACCTGGTGGGCGAGGTTCCCGACCGCGACGCGCAGATGGGTGTGCCCGAAGTCGACTCCTATGACGATCCCGGCGTCCCCGCTCAGCGAGACGCTGCGGGCCCGGCGCCCGCCGGCGGAGGTGGGCGTGACCTCGACGGTGCCGCCGTCCTTCAACTCCCGGACGATGTTGGAGACCGTCGCCGCGGACAGGCCCGTCGTCCGCGCGATCTCGGCCTGGGTGAGGGAGCCCGCCAGACGCACGGCTCGTACGACCCGCTCCAGGTTGGCTCGGTGCAGCGACGACTGCGACCCCGGAGTCTCCACGACGACCTCCTGCGCGCGGGGTCGCTTCGATGAGACCCCGTCCATGTCCAACTAGTGAACTCTAAGCTGAGCTGTTCGGGTCGCCTCCCGTCAAGAGGTTGAACCGTTTCCGGGTCCCTGGACACACGTCCGCACGCCGCCCCCGAGACCGGGAGCGGCGTGTACGCGAGCGAACGCGCAGGGTTATTTGAGCGCGCCGGCCGTCAGCCCCTGCACCACCTGCCGCTGGAAGACGATGTACGCGGCGAGCACCGGCAGCATCGCCATCACCAGGCCCGCGAAGAGGCCCGACCAGTCGCCCTTGTAGCCCTGGCTGACCGCGAGCTGCACCAGGCCCTGGGTGAGGACGCGTTTGTCCGGGTCCGTGTTGAGGACCGTGGGAAGCATGTACTGGTTCCACTGGCCCAGGAAGTTGAAGATGCCGACGCTGATCAGGCCCGGCTTGGCCATGGGCAGCATGATCTGGAAGAACGTACGGCTGTGGGAGGCGCCGTCGACGAAGGCCGCCTCCGCGATGGACGTCGGCAGGGTCCGGAAGAACGCGGTCAGGAAGAACACCGTGAACGGCAGCGAGTAGGCGATGTAGACCAGGATCAGCCCGTGGATGGTGTTCAGCAGGCCCATGTTGTTCACGACGTAGAAGAGCGGGACCAGCGCGAGCATGATCGGGAAGCTCATGCCGCCGATGAACAGGAAGTAGATGAAGCGGTTGCCCGGGAAGTCGAAGCGAGCCAGGACATAGGCCGCCATCGAGCCGAGCACCAGGGTGCCGACGAGCGAACCGCCCACCACCAGGACGGTGTTGAGGAAGTAGTCGCTCATGTTGGCCTGGGTCCACGCCCGCGACCAGTTGTCGAAGTGCAGGGTGTCCGGCAGCGACCAGGGCGAGGAGAAGATGGACCGGTCGTCCTTGAAGGACGTCATCACCGCCCACAGCAGCGGCATCACCACCATGATCGCCCAGATGACGAGGACGCCGTGGGAGAAGACGTTGAGGACCGTGCCCTCCTTCCTCGCCTTCGGCGGCGGGGCCGGGGGGATGTCCTCCTTGGTGACGGGCGCGCCGGACTCGGCCGGCACGGGCGCGGGGGTCTGCGTCGTCTTCATCAGTACTCCAGCCGCTCGCGACGGCCCAGCCGCATCACCACGGCGGCGAAGGCCAGCGTGACGACGAGCAGGGCGACACCGATGGTGGTGGCGTAGGCGGCCTGCCCGTCACGGAACGCCTTCTGGTACACGTACAGGACCATGACGGTGGTCGAGTAGTCGGGGCCGCCCGGCCCGGTCGTCATGATCTGCACGACCGCGAACGACTCGGCGCCGAGGGCCAGGATGCCCATGTAGACCCAGCCGGACTGCACGGTGTCCCAGAGCAGGGGCAGGGTGACGCGGAAGAAGGTCGTGGCGCGGCCCGCCCCGTCCAGCAGGGCCGCCTCGTACATCTCCGCCGGGATGGAGGCCATGCCGGCGGAGAAGAGCACCACGAAGAAGCCGACCGTGGACCAGACGAGCACGGCCATGACGGCCCACAGCGCGAGGTCGGGGTCGCCGAGCCACAGCGGCTGGACGTCGTCGAGGCCGATCCCGCGCAGGATCGAGTTGATCGCGCCGCTGTCCGGGTTGTACGCGAACGCGAACAGCAGCGCGACGATGGCGATCGAGAGGACCTGCGGAAAGAAATAGACGATCTTGTAGAACGAGGAGCCCCGGACGCCGGTGACGACCGGTCCGTTCCTCCGTTTCCTGCCGCCCACATTGATCATGAAGGCGAAGAACAGCGCGAGGCCGATCGTCACCACCGGCAGCAGGAGGGCGAACAGCAGGCTGTGCTGCAACGACTTCCAGAAGATCTCGTCGTCGAGCATCCGGCTGTAGTTGTCGAAGCCGACCATCTTGAATTCGGGGCTCAGGCCGGTCCAGTCCGTGAACGAGTAGTAGATGGACTGGATGAACGGCCAGATCACGAATAGCGCGTACAGGCCGAGGGGCAACGCGAGGAAGCCCACGATGAACCGGTACTTGCCGTGCTGCATCGCCACTCCGGTGCCGTTTGCGGAATAGGACTTACTGGTGCTTGTAGTGCTTGATCGAGTCGTCCTTGGCGGCCTCGTCGGCGAAGCCCTGGATCTTCTTGATCGCCTCGGCCGGGGTGAGACGGCCGGCCATCATCTCGCCCAGGCCGGAGACACCGATCTTCTCCTTCTGCAACTGCACGTACCAGTCCTGCAGACGGGGATTCACCACGTTGTCGCCGGCCTTCTCCAGGGCCGCGACACCCGACTTCAGACCCGGGGTGAGGGCGATGCCGTCGGTGCCGCCGTTGTAGGCGGTGAGCGACTTCACCTTGCTCGTGAAGTTCTTCGAGGAGGCCTCGCTGAGCATGATGCGCAACTGCTCCATGCCGCCCTCGGCGTTCTTCGCCTTGGACGGGACGATGAAGGGCTCGCCGCCGGAGGCCCAGATGGTGCCGAAGGGCAGCTTGTCGGAGGAGTCGATTCCGGTGGGCGCGGAGACGGAGAGGGCGAAGTCCTCTGGGATGACGTTGGCCGACTCGTTCTCCACCCAGGAGCCGTTCGGGATGAACAGCGCCTTGCCCTCGGCCCAGGCGGTCTGCGACTGGATGTGGTCGAGGCCGGGGGTGCCCTTGAGGATGTAGCCCTTCTTGTAGAGCTCGTAGTAGGCCTCGAAGCAGGCCTTGACGGCCGGGTGCTTCCAGGCGTTCGGCTCCAGGTTGTCGATGGCGTCGAGCACCTCGACACCGCCGACCTTGCCGATCATCGGGTAGAGCGAGAAGGGCAGGTAGTACGGGTACTTGCCCGCGTACGTCCAGCCCGCCATGCCCTTCTTCTTGGCCTTCTCGCAGACCGCGAGCATCTGGTCCCAGGTCTCGGGGTACTGCTCGTCGAGCGAGTCCAGGGCCTTCTGCGAGTACCAGACGCCGTAGACCGTGTAGGCGTAGTAGAAGATCCAGACCTTCTCGCCGTCGAACTGGCCCATCTCGACGATGCCGGGGCGCAGGGTGTCGCGCACCTTCTTGTTCGGATCGTCGTAGGAGGGCGCGTCCAGCAGCGGGGTGAGGTCGGTGAGCTGGTCCTTGCCGACCAGGACGCCCATGTCCATCTGCTCGGCGCCGGAGTTGTCGATGAGGTCCGGCGGGGTGCCCTGGTTGAAGCGGGGCTGGAGGGTGGACTGGATCTTCTGGGTCGCGGAGAACTTCACCTCGACCTTGGGGAAGTTCTTCTCGTAGACCTTCACCGCGTCCTCGGCGTACTCCTTGCCGAAGCCGCCGTCGAACAGGACGAACTCCATGCCCGCGGTGTCGTTGACGCCGAGCGGGTTCTTCGCGGTCTTCTTGCCGGCCTTGGCCTTGTCGCCGCTGTCGCCTCCGCCGCCGCTGGCACAGGCGGACAGGAAGCTCATCGTCGGGACGGAGATCAGCCCGAGCGCTGCGGACCTCTTGATCAGATCACGGCGGCCGACACCCTCGGTGCCGTGGTTCTCGGCGGAAGTGGATCCCATGCTCAAGTCCTCGCCTTCTCCAGGACTCAGGCGGTGAACCGGATCCTCCCCGGCACCGCGATCGGGTCACGCTGGGTCGTGCAGGAAAGTGCGGGTGATGACGTGCGGATGGTGTGAAGCGCCCGACAGGTATAGTCCACTTCCCGCCAGCGGATCAAGATCGAACACAAGGTTGGCCGTGGGTCTTATCCGAGTTGAGACCTCGCGGAAAGTCGAGCGGTCCGTGTGCTCCTCGGCGGAAATATCCCGGTCGGCGCCCTCGAATGCCACAACCAACACCCTTGACACTCCCCGGCACTTGGGCAACTACTGGTCCTTGCGCATCGAAGCTGACAACGTTGTCCACTGCGCAGGGAGGGTACCCGTTGATGCAGCGGAAAGCTCGGCACAGATGGGGTTCGGCGGTCGTGTCGGCGACCGCCTTCACTTTGGCCCTGAGCTCACAGGGCGTTGCGGTCGCACTGCCCGAAGCCCCCGAGACCCCCGACCGGAGGTTCGCCTCCTCGTTCGAGCCGGACGACCCGGTTCCGGACTGGTTGAACACCGTCGACACGGCGCCCGACGGCAGCAAGAGGGCCTCCGGCGTCGACGGCGGCTACAGCAGCGGCATACCGGGCAATGTGACCGACCATGTCACCGACGTCCGGGCCAGCGCCGAGAACACGGGCGGGGGTGAGGTGAAGGAGAATCTCGTCGACGGCGAGCCGAGCACCAAGTGGCTCACCTTCGAGCCCACGGGCTGGGCCGAGTTCGACCTGGACAAACCAGTCAAACTGGTGCGTTACGCACTGACGTCGGCCAACGACCACGGCGAGCGCGACCCGAAGGCCTGGACCCTGAAGGGCTCCGCCGACGGCAAGGACTGGAAGACCCTCGACTCCCGCTCCGGCGAGTCCTTCTCCGAGCGCTTCCAGACGAAGACGTACGACATCGCGGAGCCCGCCCCGGCCGAGTACCGGCACTTCCGGCTCGACATCACCGGCAACAACGGCGGCGACATCCTCCAGCTCGCCGACCTCCAGCTCTCCACGGGCGGCGGCGAAGGGCCCGTGCCGCAGGACATGCTCTCCCTCGTCGACCGCGGCCCGAGCGGCTCCCCCACCGCCAAGGCGGGCGCCGGGTTCACCGGGAAACGGGCCCTGCGCTACGCCGGCCGGCACACCGCCGAGGGGCGGGCCTACTCGTACAACAAGGTCTTCGACGTGAACGTGGCCGTCGGCCGGAACACCGAGCTGTCCTACCGGATCTTCCCGTCGATGGCGGACGGCGACCTCGACTACGACGCGACGAACGTCTCCGTCGACCTCGCCTTCACCGACGGCACCCGGCTGAGCGAGCTGCGCGCCACCGACCAGCACGGCTTCCCGCTCACCCCGCGCGGGCAGGGCGAGGCGAAGATCCTCTACGTCAACCAGTGGAACAACGTGGCCTCGCGGATCGGGTCGGTGGCGGCCGGGAAGACCGTGGACCGGATCCTGGTGGCGTACGACTCGCCCAAGGGCCCGGCGAAGTTCCGGGGCTGGCTGGACGACGTGACCCTGGACTCCGTCGCCCCCGAGCGCCCGAAGGCGCATCTGTCGGACTACGCGGTGACGACCCGCGGCACCAACTCCAGCGGCGGCTTCTCGCGGGGCAACAACTTCCCGGCGACGGCGGTGCCGCACGGCTTCAACTTCTGGACGCCGGTGACCAACGCGGGCTCGCTGAGCTGGCTGTACGACTACGCACGCGGGAACAACGCGGACAACCTGCCGACGATCCAGGCGTTCAGCGCGAGCCATGAGCCGAGCCCCTGGATGGGCGACCGGCAGACCTTCCAGGTGATGCCGTCCCTCGCCACCGGCACCCCCGACCTCGGCCGGGAGGCCCGGGAGCTGGCCTTCCGGCACGAGAACGAGACGGCGCGGCCGTACTACTACGGGGTGCGGTTCGAGAACGGGCTGAAGGCCGAGATGGCGCCGACCGACCACGCGGCGGCCCTGCGCTTCACCTACCCCGGCGACGACGCGAGCGTCCTCTTCGACAATGTCACCGACCAGGCGGGCCTGACCCTCGACAAGGAGAACGGGATCGTCACCGGCTACTCGGACGTGAAGTCCGGGCTGTCGACGGGCGCGACCCGGCTGTTCGTCTACGGCACGTTCGACAAGCCGGTGACCGAGGGCTCGTCGTCCGGAGTGAAGGGCCATCTGCGCTTCAAGGCCGACGACCGGACCGTCACCCTGCGTCTGGCGACCTCGCTGATCAGCCTCGAACAGGCGAAGGACAACCTCCGCCAGGAGATCCCCGACGGCACGTCCTTCGAGGCCGTCAAGAAGAGCGCCCAGCGGCAGTGGGACCGGCTGCTCGGCAAGGTCGAGGTCGAGGGCGCGACACCGGACCAGCTGACGACGCTGTACTCCAGCCTCTACCGGCTGTACCTGTACCCGAACTCCGGTTTCGAGAAGGTCGGCGGGAAGCACCAGTACGCCTCGCCCTTCTCCCCCATGCCGAACCCGGACACCCCGACCCACACCGGCGCGAAGATCGTCGACGGCGAGGTGTACGTCAACAACGGCTTCTGGGACACCTACCGGACGACCTGGCCGGCGTACTCGTTCCTGACTCCGTCCCGGGCCGGTGAGCTGGTCGACGGGTTCGTGCAGCAGTACAAGGACGGCGGCTGGACCTCGCGCTGGTCCTCCCCCGGCTACGCGGACCTCATGACGGGCACGTCCTCGGACGTGGCGTTCGCAGACGCGTACGTGAAGGGCGTCGACTTCGACGCGAAGGCGGCCTACGACGCGGCCGTGAAGAACGCGACAGTCGTCCCCCCGAACCCGGGCGTCGGCCGCAAGGGCATGACCACCTCCCCCTTCCTCGGCTACACCAGCACCGAGACGCACGAGGGCCTGTCGTGGGCGCTGGAGGGCTACCTCAATGACTACGGCATCTCCCGTTTGGGCCGGAAGCTCTACGAGGAGACCGGCGAGCGGCGCTACAAGGAGGAGTCGGAGTACTTCCGCGACCGCGCCCAGGACTATGTGAACCTCTTCGACCCGAAGGCCGGTTTCTTCCAGGGCAAGGACGCGAAGGGCGACTGGCGGGTCGAGTCCTCGAAGTACGACCCGCGGGTCTGGGGCCACGACTACACCGAGACAAACGGGTACGGATACGCCTTTACCGCCCCTCAGGACAGCCGGGGTCTGGCGAATCTGTACGGCGGCCGGAAGGGGCTGGGAGACAAGCTCGACACCTACTTCTCCACGCCGGAGACCGCCTCCCCCGAGTTCGTCGGCTCCTACGGCGGTGTCATCCACGAGATGACCGAGGCGCGGGATGTGCGGATGGGCATGTACGGGCACTCCAACCAGGTCGCCCATCACGCGATCTACATGTACGACGCGGCCGGGCAGCCCTGGAAGGCGCAGAAGAACGTCCGCGAGGTGCTGTCCCGTCTGTACACGGGCAGCGAGATCGGCCAGGGCTACCACGGTGACGAGGACAACGGCGAGCAGTCGGCCTGGTACCTGTTCTCCGCGCTCGGCTTCTATCCGCTGGTGATGGGCAGCGGCGAGTACGCGATCGGCTCACCGCTGTTCACGAAGGCGACCGTGCATCTGGAGAACGGGCGCGAGCTGGTGGTGAAGGCGCCCCGGAACAGCGCGAGGAACGTGTATGTGCAGGGGCTGAAGGTCAACGGCCGGACCTGGTCCAAGACCTCCCTGCCGCACTCGGTCGTCGCCGAGGGCGGTGTCCTGGAGTTCGACATGGGCCCGCGGCCGTCGTCCTGGGGCACGGGCAAGCACGCCCAGCCCGTGTCGATCACCCGGGACGACGAGGTGCCGACGCCCCGCGCGGACGTGCTGAAGGGCGAGGGTGCCCTGTTCGACGACACGTCGGCGACGGACGCGGCGGTGACGTCCGTGGATCTTCCGGTCCCGGAGGGCGCCGAGGCGGTCCAGTACACGCTGACGTCGTCGTCGGACCGGGCGAAGGCACCGGCCGGCTGGACGCTCCAGGGCTCTTCCGACGGCGAGACCTGGCGGACGCTGGACCGGCGCTCCGACGAGTCCTTCGCCTGGGACAGGCAGACCCGCGCGTTCACGGTGAGGTCACCGGGTACGTACGAGAAATACCGCCTGGTCCTCGACGGCGAGGGCACCCTGGCGGAGGTCGAACTGCTCTCCTGAGCAATCGAGTTGGGGGTCTCATGCCGCTTCCCGTGCCCGTCCTGCCCGAGGGTGTCGACCCGGCCTGGCTGCCGCCCGCCGCCTTCCGGGCGGTGGGCAGCGGTCGGACGCTGATCCGTGGATCGGGTCCGCTGGTGGAGACGGTGCACGGGGAGGTGGCGGAGGCCTGCCGACGGTTCGGGGGCCGGGTCGTGCGCGACGCCGAGCCGGAGGGCGGCGCGTACGACCTGGTCCTCGACCTCGGCGTCCATGACCTCGGCGACGAGGACTTCACGCTCGCCCGGCAGGGCGGCACGACGGCCGTCACCGCCTCCGGCGGACGCGGGCTGCTCTACGGCCTGTTCCATGTCGTACGGCTCGGGGAGGCGGCGTTCACGGGCGAGCGGGAGCGGGAGAGACATCACCCCGCTCTCGCCCTGCGCATGCTCGACCACTGGGACAACGTCGCCGTGCACCCGGTCATGGGCCAGGTGGAGCGCGGGTACGCGGGCGGCTCGCTGTTCTGGGAGGACGGGCGGGCGCGCGGGGACCTGGAGCGGGTGCGGGCCTACGGGAGGCTGCTGGCGGCGTGCGGGATCAACGCGGTCGCCGTCAACAACGTCAATGTCCACGAGACCGAGGCGCATCTGCTGACCGACCGGATCGGCGAGGTCGCCGCGATCGCCGAGGCGCTGCAGCCCTACGGGATCCGCACCCACCTGTCCGTGTCCTTCGCCGCGCCGGTGCTGCTCGGCGGGCTGCCCACGGCCGACCCGCTGGACGAGGGCGTGCGCGGCTGGTGGGCCGAGGCCACGGGAGCGGTGTACGAGGCGATCCCCGACTTCGGCGGGTACGTGGTGAAGGCCGACTCGGAGGGCCAGCCCGGGCCGTTCGCCTACGGCCGCAGCCACGCCGACGGGGCCAACCTGCTGGCCGCCGCACTGGAGCCGTACGGCGGCACCGTGCACTGGAGGGCGTTCGTCTACGACCACTGCCAGGACTGGCGGGACCGGGGGACGGACCGGGCCCGGGCCGCGTACGACCACTTCGTGCCGCTGGACGGGGCGTTCGCCGACAACGCCGTGCTCCAGGTGAAGCACGGGCCGATCGACTTCCAGGTGCGCGAGCCGGTCTCGCCGCTGATCGGGGCGATGCCCGGCACCCGGCTGGCGGTGGAGCTGCAGGTCACCCAGGAGTACACCGGGCAGCAGCGGCATGTGTGCTGGCTGGGGCCGATGTGGAGCGAGGTGCTGCGCTTCCCGGCTGAACAGGGGTCTTCCGTCGGCGAGTTGACGCGGGGCGGGCTGATCGCCGTGTCCAACGCCGGCGACGACCCGTTCTGGACCGGGCATCCCCTCGCCCAAGCGAACCTCTACACCTTCGGGCGGCTGGCCTGGCGGCCGGACGCCGAGCCGGGAGAGGTGCTCGACGAGTGGATCGGGCTCACCTTCGGACCGGGGCCCGAGGCCGGGCTGCACGCCGTGTTCGACGGCTCGTGGCGGACGTACGAGAAGTACACCGCTCCCCTCGGCGTGGGCTTCATGGTGCAGCCGGGGCATCACTACGGGCCGAGCGTGGACGGCTACGAGTACAGCCCCTGGGGGACGTACCACTTCGCCGACCGGGACGGCATCGGCGTCGACCGCAGCGTGGCGACCGGCACCGGGTACGCCGGGCAGTACGCCAAGCCGTGGGCCGAGCTCTACGAGTCGCCGGACACCTGCCCCGACGAGCTGCTGCTGTTCTTCCACCACGTGTCGTACGGCCACACCCTGCACAGCGGCAAGACGGTGATCCAGCACATCTACGACACGCACTTCGAGGGCGTGGCGGAGGTCGAGGAGGCCCGGGAGCTATGGGCCTCGCTGGCCGGGCTGGTGGATCCGGTGCGCCACACGCGGGTGGCGGAGCGTTACGAGGAGCAGCTCCGTAGTGCCCGCGAGTGGCGCGACCAGATCAACAGCTACTTCTTCCGCAAGTCCGGGGTGCCGGACGAGCGGGGGCGGCGCGTCCACCCTTGACCTCGCGCGGCACGTCAGGCGTCGGGGAGTGACGCCGTGAGGTGCTCCCACGCCCCGTGGACCTGCTCCCCGACGATGCCGAACTGGGTGATGACCGCGACGCAGCGGCCGTCCTCGTCGTCGAGTTCGAGTGCCGAGGTCGGGCCGTGCGCGGCCGTGGAGCGGACGAGGTGGCAGGCGCGGACGCGCGCGAGGTCGATCTCCACCGAGCTGTCCGCGACCGCCGCGAACACCCGCCCGCCCACGGTCCGGTCGGTGACGTGCACCCGGCCGCCGCAGGCCTGCATCGCCGCCGGGGCGAACACCGCGACACCGATCGGCAGCCCGACGGAGCAGACGTGGTCGAGGACGGCGGCGACCACGCCGGTGTCGATCGGCCGGTGTTCGCCGCGGTACCGGTGGAAGGAGCGGCGTCTGGCGACGCCGCCGTCCGCGAGGATCGTGTCGAGCTGGGCGAGCTGGTCGCCGTTCTCCCAGGCCGGTGCCCCGGAGGCCGGGGCAGGTGGGGCGGCGGCCGGGGAACCGGCGTCGACGGTGCCCGCGAGGCCGGCCAGCAGCCGGTCTCCTTCCGACAGCAGCCGCCCCTGGTGCACGGTCCGGCCCCGCGCGTCCAGCAGTCGCAGCGCCACCGTGTCCTCGTCCCGCGCGACGACGGCCGAGGCGACCCCGGCGCTGTCGATGCGCAGCGCGATCTTGCCCGGGGGCACGCCGAACGCGTCCCCGCGCAGGCTCGGGACCGCGTAGCTGCCGGCCTGGTCGATCCGGGCGACCGGTCCCCCGGTGACCGCCTGGACGTACCGGAAGAGCGTCAGGCAGCGTGCCAGCTCCGGCATCCGGGCGTCGATCAGCCGCCCACTGCGCCTGCGCCGGCCGCAGCACCCTTCGAAGGCGCACCCTTGGTGGTCCGTCATGCTCAGTACACGTCCCGTACGTAGCGCTTGGCCCGGCGCAGGTTCGCCAGGTACTCGGCGGCGTCGTCACCGCCGCGTCGGCGCTGCTCGGCGACGACGGCCAGCAGGGCCTTCTCGACGTCCTTCGCCATCCGGGAGGCGTCACCGCAGACGTAGACGTGTGCGCCCTCCTCCAGCCACGCGTAGAGCTCGCGCGACCGCTCCCGCATCCGCGTCTGCACATAGACCTTCTCGGCCTGGTCGCGTGAGAACGCCAGATCCAGCTCGGTGAGCACACCGCGCTGCTGGAGCTCGGTCAGCTCGTCCTGGTACACGAAGTCCGTCTCGCGGTTCCGGTCGCCGAAGAACAGCCAGTTCCGTCCGGAGGCGCCGCGCGCGGCCCGCTCGTGGAGGAAGCCGCGGAAGGGGGCGATGCCCGTGCCGGGGCCGATCATGACCATGGGGGCATCGTCGTCGGCCGGGACGCTGAAGGAGGCGTTCGGCTGGAGGTAGATGCCCACGGTCGAGTCCGCGCCGACCCGGTCCGCCAGATACGTCGACGCCACGCCCTCGTACCTGTCGTACCGCACGGACGCGATCGTGAGGTGGACGCTGCCCGGGTGGGCGAGCGGGCTCGACGAGATCGAGTACTGGCGGGCCTGCAACGGCCGCAGGAACGGCAGCAGTTCGGCGAGGCCCGGTGCGGCCGGACCGGCGTCCCGGAGCAGGTCGAGCACATCCCGGCCCCAGAGCCAGGAGTCGAGGTCGGACCGGTCGCCGTGCGCGACGACCGAGGCGAGTTCGCTCGACGGGGCACGCTCGACGAGATCGGCGATCAGCTCCTTCGACGGGGTGCGGATCTCCCGTTCCGTGCGCAGGAGTTCGGCGGTCGCCTCGTCGCCGGCCGCACCGAGGTGCGCCAGCAACTCCCCCACCAGTGCGGGATCGTTCAGCGGTACGACGGCCAGGGCGTCGCCCGCCTCGTACGTGATGCCGCTGTCGCCGAGGTCGAACTCGTAGTGGCGGATCTCCTTCGCACTGTGCGGCGCGGACAGGAGCCGATTCGTGGCGAGCCGGGACCGGTAGGGGGTGCGCTTGTTCCACTGGGAGCGGGGCTTCTTCGGTGCCTCCGCGGCGCCGCTCCCCGTGCCCTTCGCGCCGGTCTCGGCGGCGACCAGGTCGAGCACCGCCGCCGTCCACTCCGCTGCGGGCTCCTCGAAGTCCACGTCGCAGTCGACGCGTTCATGCAGCCGGGTCGCCCCGAGCTGCTCCAGCCGGGTGTCGATGAGCTTCGCGGCCTGGCAGAAGTCGTCGTAGCCACGGTCGCCGAGGCCGAGCACCGAGTAGCGCACGCCTTCGAGGCGCGGGACCGTGTCGGACTGCAACGCCTCCCAGAACAGCCCGGCGTTGTCGGGCATCTCGCCCTCGCCGTAGGTCGACGTCACCACGATCACATGGGACATGGCGGCGAGCGCCTCGGGCGTGACGTCGTCGAGCGCGGTGGCCCGCCCGCCCAAGCCGCGCGCACGGGCACCGGCGACCACGTCGCCGGCCACCAGCTCGGCGTTGCCGGTCTGGGTGCCGATCAGCACGTCGATCGTGGCCGCGGGCGCGTCGGCGCCGGCGCTGTCCCGGCGTCCGGCGGCGGCGATACCGGCGATGAACCCGGCGAGCCAGGACTCCTGCTGGGCGGAGAAGGGCGCGTCGGCCGGGATGAGGGAGCCGCTCGGGGGCATGAGGGTCATGCGGTCACCGCCTCGGTCGGGGCCTGCGGAATGTGGGTGTGGCGTGCGGCGATGTCGTCGAGTGCCGCGGTCGCGAGCAGTTCGTCGAACCGGGCGGCACGGACCCGGCCCGCGTTCTTGGTGGTCTGGTGGATGATCCAGCCGTAGGTGCCGGGGGCGTCCACGCTGAGGTTGTTGCGCTGCCGCAGCGCGCGCTTGTAGTCGTCGAGGCGCTTGATGGCGATGAGCGTGGCGAGTTCGCCGTCGTCGAACCGCTCCAGCGTGCCGCGCAGGTACTTCACGACCCGCTGCTTGACGAAGAAGTCCTCGGTCAGCACCAGGTTCCGGACCGCCTCGGCGACCCGCGGATCGTCGGGGCCACTCGCCCCCGGCACCCGCTTCAGCGCGAGGTCCTGCGCGACGCCGAGCACCGTGTACGACGACAGCAGCGAGAACATGTCGTCGCTGCCCTGGTCGCCGAAGGCGGGGGCCCGGCCGCCGAGCACGGTGCGGCGGTCGCGGTAGTCGACCTTGAACGCGCGGAGCTTGTCGGTCGCGATCGAGCCGGCCAGCTCGTCGAGCAGCTCGGAGCGGGTCGCGGCGGCGAGGATCTCGCCGGCGTCCTGGTAGAGGAGCAGCGCGCGGGGCATCCCGCAGTACACGTGCCGCCGTTCGCTCTCCCAGTTCTCCAGCAGCCGTGCCGCGAGCGGCGATCCGGTGGCTTGGAGATGCCACTCCAGCAGCAGCCGTACGGCCGCCTCGTGGAAGGCGCCGTGCCCGGTGTCGGTCACCGGGAACACCAGCAGCGAGTCGGCGCTCACCCGGTCGCGCAGTGCGCCCGACGGGTCGTACTGGTAGAGGAACCCGCCGCTCATGCCGTTGCCCAGGCCCTTGCCGAAGCCGCCGAGGTTGAGCACGGTGCCGCCGGTCATGTACTCGCAGCCGAAGTCGCCGAGGCCCTCGACGACGGCCGTGGCGCCGGAGTTGCGCACGGCGAACCGGTCACCGGCCTCGCCCTGCACGAACGTCCGGCCGCCGGTCGCACCGAACAACGCGAAGTTCCCGACCAGTACGTTGCCGCCGCGTTCGGCGGCGCCGCCGCCCGGGGCGCGGACGACGATCCGGCCACCGCTCTGGCTCTTGCCGACGCCGTCGTTGGCGGTGCCGGTGTGTTCCAGGGTGATGCCGTCGTTGCAGAACACACCGTACGACTGGCCGGCCGATCCGGTGGTGCGGATGCGGACGGCGTCGTCGACGAGGCGGTGGCGGCCGCGGTCGTCGGTGATGACGGCGGGGGCATCCGCTGTGAGGCCGCCGTGGTTGAGGAGCCGCTCCACGTCGATGGAGAGCTGCCCGCCGACCGACTTGTCGCTGTTGCCGAGGCGGACGCCCTCGACGAGCAGGGACGGCTCGCGCCGGTCGACGAGTGCCTCCCGCACGCGCTCGATCATGGCGTCGTCGGTGCTGAAGTCCTTCTCCAGGTATTCCGGTTCCGCGACGACCTTCTCCGCCGCGCGGGCCAGCAGCCGGCGGACGTCCAGGCGCCCGACGCTCGCCGGGTGGTCGAGGAGCTGCAGCAGGTCCGTACGCCCCCGGGCCTCCCGCAGGGACCGCAGCCCGAGGCGGGCGAGGATCTGCCGGACGTCGTGTGCGATGTTGAGCAGGTACTGCGCGAGGGCGCGCGGGTCGCCCTCGAAGGCCTCGGCGTTGGTGGTGAGCCCGGCGGGGCACTTCACGTTGCAGTTCTTCGCCATGACGCAGCCGAGCATCATCAGCGCGGTCGTACCGAACTCGAAGCTGTCGGCCCCGAGCAGCGCGGAGGTGACGACGTCGCCCCCGGTCTGGTGCGCGCCCGAACACCGGAGCACGACCTTCTGCCGCAGGCCGTTGGCGACCAGCGCCTGGTGCACCTCGGCGACGCCGATCTCCGCCGAACGCCCCGCGTACTTCAGGCTCGTGACGGCGGCGGCTCCCGTGCCGCCGGTGTTCCCGGCGATGTTGATGACGTCCGCGCCGGCCTTGGCGACACCGACCGCGATGGTGCCGATGCCTTCCGAGGACACCAGCTTCACGATGACCCTGACCCGGGCGGCCTTGCAGTCGTGGATGAGCTGGGCGAGGTCCTCGATGGAGTAGGTGTCGTGGTGCGGGGGCGGGGAGATCAGCTCGATGCCGGGGGTGCCGCCCCGCGCGGCGGCGATGTCCACCGTCACCTTCGGCGCGGGCAGCTGCCCGCCCTCGCCGGGCTTGGCGCCCTGCCCGATCTTGATCTCGAGTTCCTCCAGCATCGGGTCGGCGAGATAGCCCGCCCAGATGCCGAACCGGCCCGACGCGAACTGCTTGATCCGGGAGCCCCGGACGGTGCCGTACCGGGTGTGGTGCTCGCCGCCCTCACCGCTGTTGGACATCGCGCCGACCATGTTCGTGCCGTGCGCGACGGCCTCGTGCGCGGTCGCCACGAGCGCCCCGTGGCTCATCGCGCCGGAGGCGAGGGAGCGGGTGATCTCGTGCGCCGGCTGCACCTCGTCGAGCGGGACGCTGTCGGGGGCGTGGTCCAGGAGGGCGAGGAGCCGGGCGGCGGTGCCGGTGGCGGTGACGTCCACGCCCTCGGCGGTCACGGAGAGCGTCTCGACCTCGCCGGGGTGCGCGAGGGCGAGGCCTTCGGCGAGGGCGGCGTGGCGCTCGCCGTCTCCGGCCAGACACAGCCGGAAGGTGGCCGGGTCCACGGCGGTCGCCGTGACCCCGCGGACGGTGACGCTCGCGTTGCCGCTCGTCGAGAACCGGCCCAGCTCGCGCGCGAAGTCCTCCGGCGTACGCAGCCCGGTGACGTCGGCCGGCAGGGCGAGCACGTCACGCAGCGCGGAGGGGCGGCGGGAGCGCTCCTCGTGCGTGGTCCGCAGGAAGGCGCGGTACCCGGGCGTGATCCGGAACGCGTCGATCTCGGCGTCGCTCAGCCGGTCGTAGCCGGTGTTCCGGTAGGCGGCGTCGGTGATGCCGAAGGCGTCGTCGAGGCGTCCGAGCGTGAGCAGACGCAGCGCGTCCGGGTCGCCCTCCCTGCCGAACTCCGGCTTCTCCTCGGTCATCCCGCCGAAGCCGCGCACCGCGGAGACACCGAACGAGTGCCCGGCGCCGTCCGACCGCTCCTTGAACAGCCCGAGCAGGGGCACCTGCTGCTCGCTCCCGACCGTACGGGCCCGTTCGTGCCAGTCCGTCGCGGCCTGCGCGATCCGCGCGAACCCGACACCGCCGACCGGGGCATCCATGTAGGGGAAGACCCGTGCGAACACGTCGTCGCGGGTGTCGAGGTAGTTCGGCTCGAAGAACGCGCCCCCGATGTAGCTCTCGGCGGTGCACAGCCCGACCCGGCCCATCGTCTTCGCGAGGGACTTCTCGGCGGCCTTGCGGAACCTCGCGAGCGCGCGGTCCGTCTCGGTGACCTCGCCCGCGGGGGCCGGTGCGCTCGGGTACTTCTCCTCGGCGCGCAGCCGGGCGGAGAGGCTGTAGACGGCGGAGGCGCCGAAGCCGAGCGCGGTCGCGACATGGTGCGACGAGGCCAGCTGGCCGCTCTCCGCCACGAGCGAGACGCGCAGCCGCAGCCCGGTCTCGATGAGCCGCTGGTTGACGGCCGCGACGGCGAGGATCACCGGCAGCGGAGCCCGCGTGGAGGACACGGCCCGGTCGGTGAGGAGCGCGATGCCGCCCCGCTCGGCGGCGAACCGCTCGACGTCGTCGCAGAGCCTGTGCAGCGCCGACCGCAGCGCGTCGGCGTTCGCCGTCTCGTCCCCGGCCACCGGCTCGTAGAGCATGTCGAACCGCTCCAGCGGCACGGTCCGCTGGTCGCGCAGCCGGACCATGTCGAGGTGCCCGAGCACCGGCGAGGACACCACGAGCTGCCGGCAGCCGGTGCTGCCGGTGCCGTCGGGCTTCGGGCCGAGCGCGACCCGCATGCTCATGCCGTCGGCCTCGCGGATGCTGTCCAGCGGCGGGTTGGTGACCTGGGCGAAGCGCTGCGAGAAGTACTTGGCCATGCCGCCCTCGGTGTCGCTGAGCGCGTTGATGGCGTTGCCGTAGCCCATCGCGGAGATCCGCTCCGACCCGTCGGCGAGCATCGGGTCGAGCATGAACCGGAAGCTCTCCTGGTTCAGCGAGTACGCCACGTACCGCCCGGCGAGGGTGAGGTCGCCGTCGTACCCGAGCGTCGTCGTGCCGCGGTCGTAGCCGGGGGCGGGCAGGTCGTCGAGGTTCTCCCGGGCCGCGGCGAGCAGTTCGGAGTACGGCCGGCGCGCGGCGAGCGCGTCGAGGACGTCCCGGGTGCGCATCCGGCGGCCGGTGCGGTGGTCGAAGACGAGCATGCCGCCGGCCTCGATACGGCCCCGGTGCACGACCTCCTCGTCAGGGAAGGCGACCTGCCCGGCCTCCGAGGCCACCATCAGGTACTCGGCGGTCTCGACGGTCCGCAGCGGACGCAGCCCGAGCCGGTCGAGTCGGGCACCGACGACATCGCCGTCGCTGAAGATCACGGCGGCCGGGCCGTCGTTCTTCTCCTCGTACAGCGAGTAGTACTCCAGCATGTCGCGGACGGCGGAGGGCAGGGTGCGGTCGTTCTCCCACGCGGGCGGCATCAGCGACACGACCGCCTCGACGAGGTCCAGACCGTCGTCGAACACCCGGCTCTGCAGGGTCTGGTCGAGCCGGCTGGAGTCGGACTGCCCGGGCGGACGCACGATGCTCCGGGTGCGGGCCCGGGCGAGGGCCTCGTCGGAGAGCCGGTTCTTGCGGTCGGTGTTCAGCTCGCCGTTGTGCGCCATCAGGCGGAACGGCTGCGCCATGGTCGGGTGCGGTTCGGTGTTCGTGGAGAACCGGGTGTGGAAGTACAGCGTCCGGACGGCGTGCTGCGGGTCGCACAGGTCACGGAAGTACCCGATGACCTCCCCCGAGTTGAGCCGCCCCTTGAGCACCTGGGTGCGCGCGCTCAGCGACAGCGGGTACAGCCCGGCGTATGTGTCGTCGTCGGCGTAGGCGACGGACTCGATCGCGAGCAGGGCGCGGTTCGCGGCGGCGTCGACGTCGGCGCGACGCCAGGCGTCCGGGGCACGGAACACCCACTGCACCAGGGGCAGTTGGTCGCGCTCGGCGGCGGGCCTGGCCACGGAGTGGTCGACGGGGACGTCCCGGACGAGCAGCGTCTCGAAGCCCTGCTCGGCGAGGCACCGGCCGACGAGGTCCACGGCGTCGCCGCGGCGGCCGGCGTCGGTCGGCACGAAGCAGTTGGCGACACCGAAGTGGCCGGCCCGCAGGCTCTCGCCGGTGATCGCGCCGAAGAACTCCACCGACAGATCGACGCTCACTCCCGCGCCGTCCCCCACGCCCTCGGCGGAGGCGCCGCCGCGGTGCGGGATGGCGCA
The DNA here is from genome assembly GCF_024442335.1 of Streptomyces sp. CRCS-T-1. Lineage (NCBI taxonomy): Bacteria > Bacillati > Actinomycetota > Actinomycetes > Kitasatosporales > Streptomycetaceae > Streptomyces > Streptomyces sp. CRCS-T-1. The sequence goes on from NZ_CP101651.1 coordinate 1,744,257, forward strand.
GAGCGCTTCGTCGCCCTTGCGGATGACGTCATGGCTCGGCGTCCCGTCGAGGCGGGTGATGAATCCGACGCCGCAGTCGCTGTGGTCGCGGGCAGGGTCGTACAGACCGAAGGGGGAGTGAGGCATGCGGGTCCTGTGAGCGTGTGCCGGCTGGGGGTACCTCCCAGCGCCTGGAGGCACTGGGGAGGAACGGCCAGGCTGCGTCGCTGAAGCGCTCGCCGCGGGCGGACCGGTGGGACGGCCGTGCCCTGAGTGGTGCGATGGATCACGGTAAGGCTTACCTAAGTTATTGGGCAAGTGTGCATCAATGAAGGATCGCCACGCCCAGGGGGTCGAGGACCAGGGGTTCGCCCTGGTCCACGCGCTTGCCGGTGAGCAGGTCGGTGGCGGTGGAGTGGGCGGTGAGACGGGCCGGTTCGGGGGCGTGGTTGAGGAGGAAGAGCAGGCGGGTGCCGTCGGGGGCGACCCGGGTGGCCGTCTCGACCGCCGGGTGGTCGGCGTAGGGGCCGAGCAGGTCGTGGCGGGCCAGGATCCGGCGGACGACTGTGTCGACGCCCGGCTGGTCGAGGGCGGTGGCGACGTACCAGCCCTCGCCGTCGCCGAAGCGGTTGCGGGTCACGGCCGGGGTGCCCGCGTAGAAGTCGGTGCCGTAGGTGGCGACCGGTTCGGCGCCGCGCGGGAGCACGATCTCGAAGACGAGCCGGGCCTCGGCCGCCAGCTCGGGGACGGTCTGGGTGAACTCCGGCGGGCGGGCGTCCCATTCGTCGACGCGGACGCCCATGAGGGGGGCGAGCGGGCCGGGGACGTCGGTGAGGAAGGCGCGGTCGTGTGCGTCGACGCGGCCGGAGAGGAAGGTGGCCAGGACCGTGCCGCCGCGTGCCGCCACAGCTTCGAGGCGGGTGGCGAGGTCACCCTTGACCACGTACAGGGCGGGCGCGAGGACCACGTCGTAGGGCGTGAGGTCGGCTGTCTGCGGGATGACGTCCACGTCGGCGCCGGCCTCGCGGGCGGCCCGGTAGTAGGCGTGGACCACGTCCGGGTACTTGACCAGCCGGGACGGTCCGTCGGAGATCTCCAGGGCCCACCAGCTGTCCCAGTCGAAGAGCAGGGCGGTGCGGGCCGGGGTGCGGGCGCCGAGGGTCCGGTTGCCCAGGATCCCCAACTCCCCTCCCAGTTCGGCGACTTCGCGGAAGACACGGGTGTCGTCGCGACCCGCGTGGCCGATGACCGCCCCGTGGTACTTCTCGCAGGCGCCCCGTGACGCGCGCATCTGGAAGTAGAGGGCGGCGTCGGCGCCGTGGGCGAGGGCCTGGAAGGTGGCGAGGCGCAGTTCGCCGGGGCGCCGGAGCGGGTTGACGTCGCGGCAGGCGGTGGTGGACGGCGTGTGCTCCATCAGCCAGAAGGGGGCGCCGTCCTTCAGCCCGCGCATCAGGTCGTGGGCGAGGGCGGGCCGGGTCGGCGGGGCGTCGAGGGGCGGGTAGCTGTCCCAGGAGGCGAAGTCGAGGTGGGGCGCCCAGCGGTGGTAGTCGAGGGGGCGAAAGGTGCCCATGAAGTTGGTGGTGACGGGTGTGTCGGGGTCGTGGGCGCGGATCACCTCCTTCTCGGCGAGGAAGCAGCCGAGGAGGGCGTCGGTGGTGAAGCGGAAGTAGTCGAGGGTGATGCCCTGAAACGCGGTGTGGTTGGGGCCGCGCCAGTGCTCGGTGAGGGCGTTCGGCGGCTCGATCTGGTCCCAGTCGGTGTAGCGGTGCGACCAGAAGGTGGTCCACCAGGCGTCGTTGAGGGCGTCGAGGGTGCCGTGCCGGTCGCGCAGCCACGCCCGGAACGCCTCGGCGCACAGCTCGCAGTAACAGACGCCGCCGTACTCGTTGTTGATGTGCCAGGCGAGCAGGGCCGGGTGGTGCGCGTACCGTTCGGCGAGGCGGGAGGCCATCGCGGTGGCGTGCTCGCGGTACGCCGGTGAGCTGGGGCAGAAGTTGTGGCGCTGGCCGTAGCGGTGGCGGCGGCCCTCGAAGTCGGTGCGGTTGACCTCGGGGTGCCGCTTGGCGAGCCAGGGCGGGAGGGCGGCGGTACCGGTGGCCAGGCAGACCTGCCGGCCTTCGGCGGCGGCCCGGTCGAGAACGCGGTCCAGGACCGTGAAGTCGTAGGTGTCCGGGGCCGGTTGGGTGAGGGACCAGGTGAAGACGCCGACGGTGAGCGTGTCGATGCCGGCCCGGGTGAACAGGCGGTGGTCGTCGTCCCAGACGCCCTCGGGCCACTGCTCGGGGTTGTAGTCGCCGCCGTAGGGGATCTTCGGGGTGCGGGGCGCGCTCATGCGGTGAACTCCTCCTGGGTCTCGGTGATCACCGTGCGGCTGCCGTGCAGCAGGGACAGCAGCAGCGGGGCGGCCAGCAGGGCGGGCAGGGCCTCGGTCAGCCACGCGGTCAGGGCGGCCGTCAGGATCAGCAGGGAGGCCGCGGCGAGGGTGGCTCGGCCGTGCCGGAACAGGAAGTACCCGGCGAGGCGGGCGGTGTCCCGGGCGCGGAAGGTGAACAGCGAGGTGAGGACGAGGGCGTGCGCGCCCCAGAGGAGGGCGCCCGCTCCGATCGCCGCGAGCAGCAGCGCCCACCAGCCGGGCAGGCCCGTCGCGGAGAAGTGGGTGAGGGTGAAGGCGATGACCGTCAGCCAGGCCAGCAGGGGCGTCCACAGCTTCAGGGCCGGTACGGCGTTGAGCCGCCAGCCGCGCAGGAAGGCGCGGGCCGGACGCAGCGCGGTGAGGTCGCGGCTGCGGTGGTGGAGGGCGTAGAGCGCGGCGGACAGGGCCGGTCCGAGGGGCAGCAGGCACAGGGCCGCGAGCGGGAGGCCCGCCGGGTCGGGGCCGAGCAGGAGCAGGCCCGCCAGGCCCGGGGAGGCGGTGAGGAGCAGCAGCGCCTCGACGGTCAGGACGGTGTGGATCAGGGCGGCGGCACGGGAGAGGGCGCCGGTGCCGAAGTCGGAGGCGCGGACGGTGCTCATGCCGTCACCTCCCGGCCGAGCAGGCGCCGCTCGTCCCACCAGGGCGGCGTCTCGTCCACGACGGGCGTGAGCTCGACCAGGGTGACCTCGTGGCGGCTCAGGGTGAGCGGGAGGTCGACGCGGCCGTCCTCGGTGGTCAGACGCCGGTGGGTGCGCGCGGGCTCGGCGGCCTCGTGCAGGACGTCGAGCTGCCCGGGTTTCGGGGAGGCCGGGCTGCCCAGGTGCCGCCAGGCCGTGTACGCGTTGCCCCGCTCCTCGTCCACGGAGGAACGGCGGACGAAGACCTCGCCTCCGCGCACCGGCAGGGACAGGCGCAGGGTGTGCCGGTCGGGGCCGGGGGTCTCGCCGGTCGGGTCGACGGGTGCCCAGGCCAGGACGGTGACCCGGCCGTCGTGGTGCCGGGTGACCAGGTGGTCGTCGCCGCGCGCGAGCACGTCGGGTCCCAGCCGGGCCATGAACGCGTAGAGGTGGTACGTCGGCTTGCGCACCTGCCGGTGGGTGAGGAGCCCGAACCCGCCGTGGAACAGCGCGGTCGGCACCCCGGCCTCCTCGAAGACGTCGCTGAACGTCCAGTACGAGAAGGAGTCGGCGTGCTCGCCGCCGTTCGCCACGACTGGGGCGAGGTAAGCGGCGTGGAAGGCGGTGTCGTGCACCGGATTGTCCGGCCGGTAGGAGGAGTTGAACTCGGTGATGTGCACCGGGAGTCCGGCGTACCGGGTCCCTTCCAGCTGCCGTCTCGGCGTGGCGAACTGGTCGAGCAGGCCGGACGCCGGTCCCAGGGTCTGGTGGACGCCGAACGGCACGTGCTGGGCGGGGCCGGAGGTGTAGGCGTGCCGGGAGACGAAGTTCAGCGGCACGTCATGGCGGTCGGTGAACTCGGCGAACCGCTCCAGCCACTCGTCCGCGCCGGGCGAGATCGCCGGACCGCCGACCTGGATCCCGGCGTCCACCTCCTTCACGGCGTGCGCGGTCACCTCGTACAGCCGGTGGTAGGCCTTCTCGTCGGCGTCCTGCCAGAAGTCGGGCAGATTGGGCTCGTTCCACACCTCGACGGGCCAGGTGCGGACCTCGTCGAGGCCGTAGCGGTCGACGAGATGCGTGAGGAGGGCGCGGACCAGGTCGGCCCACTCCTGGTGCGAGCGAGGCGGGGTGACGTTGCCGCGCCACCAGAACACGGTCTGCTCGCCCGAGGCCAGCTCGCCCGGCATGAAGCCGAGTTCGAGGAAGGGACGGATACCGAGGCCGAGGTAGGCGTCGAGGACCTGGTCGACGTGGGTGAAGGAGTGCCGGACGTGCCGGCGGCCCTGCCATTCGTAGGGCCGGTGCACCGCCATGCCGTCGCTGAGCAGGCCGTGGCCCCGGATGTACCGGAAGCCGATGTCGCGCCGCAGGACTCTCAGCGACTCCTGGTAGTCGGCGCGCAGGGCGAGTTCGAGACGGCCGGTGCCGACGCAGTGCCGCCAGGCGTCGGTCAGCCGGCCGCTCGGCGTATCGGGGACGCGGAGGATCACCCGTTCTCCTTCTTGAACCGCTCGTACGCCTTGTTGTGCAGGTCGACGAGCTGCTGCATGTTCTTCGACTTCAGCTCGGAGAGGTACGCGTTCCACTGGGACATCGGCCGCTTGCCGAGCACGAACTGGAGGGTGTTCTGGATGACGGTGTCCTTGAGGGGGGTGTCCCAGAGGGTCGCCTGTTCCTGCTCGAAGGACTGGAGCGGGTGGGCCGGGTCGATGGGCAGCTGCTCGCGCTGGGCCATGGCGTCCTGGAACTTCTCCTCGTCCGGGCTGAACGAGGAGGAGACCAGGTCCCAGCTGCCGCCGTAGGTGAAGACGCCGTTGAAGAAGCCGTAGTCCTTCTGGAGGTCCTTCGGGGCGTCCGGGTCGGAGCCCATGAGGGAGATGCCGGGCTTCAGCTCGTAGCCGCCGCCGGAGCCGGTGTAGGTGACGCCCTCGACACCCCACTTGCAGAACTTCTGGCCCTCGTCCGAGTACCAGAGCCAGTCGAGGAACTGCATCATCGCGACGAAGCTGTCGCTCTTGAGGGCCTTGCTGGAGACCATCACCCCGTTCTCCAGGCGGCTGCCGCCCAGCACCACCGGACCGGCGGGCCCGAGGGGCACCGGGACCATCTCGATCTTCGCGCCCTTGACCTGCTTCTGAAGGTTGTAGCGATAGTTCTGCACCAGCTCCTGGGGGTTGGCGCTCATCACGTAGGTCTTCTCGGCGAGGAGCTTCTGCACGGCCTGGTCGTCGGTCTGGCTGAAGCTCTCGGGGTCCATGAGCTTCTCGGCGACGAGCTTGCGCAGATACTCCACCATCTGGCGGTAGGAGTCCCGGGCGCCGGTGAAGACGTACTTCCCCGCCTTGTGGTCGAAGCTGATGTTGTCGTACGTCCAACCGGCCTTGACGCCGAACGCCTGGCCCAGATAGCTGAACAGGGCGCCGCAGGGGAACGGGGTGTTGGTGCTCCAGCGGTCGGAGAAGGGGTACTTGCCGGGGTACTCCCCCTTGAGCGCCTTGAGGACGTCGTACACCTCGTCCCAGGTGGTGGGCAGGCTCAGCCCGTGCTTGTCGAGGACGTCCGTGCGGAAGGACAGCGAGTAGCCGGACTTGGCCTTCTCGTGCAGGCCGGGCAGCAGGTAGTACTTGCCGTCGGACTGACGGATCGAGTCGAGCTCGGGCTCCAGCTTCCACTTGCGCACCTTGTCGCGGAAGTTGGGCATCAGATCGACGTACTCGCTGACCGCGAGGACCGCGCCCGAGGAGACGAAGGCGACCTCCGAGGGGTGGTACGTCTTCGGGATGAGGAACGGGGCGTCCCCGGCCCCGATGAGGACACTGCGCTTCTTCTCGTAGTCGGCCAGCGGGACGTCGACCGGCTTGAGGGTGACCCCGGTGCGCTTGGTGAGCTCCTTCCAGAACAGCCAGCCGTCCTTCATCGGGTACACCGGGTTGTTGTTGTGCAGAACGGAGAAGGACAGCGGCTCGGCCGCCTTGAACTGCTGGCCGGCGCGGTAGTTCTTCATCGCGCCGTTCCGCTTCTTGGAGAGGTCCTTGGAGTCGCCCCCGTCCTCGCCGCTGCCGCAGCCGGTGACCGTGGCGAGCCCGATGAAACCGGCGGCGGCGAGGATCTGGCGCCGCGAGAGCTGTCCTGCGTTCTGCACGGAGACTCCTTTGTTCCGTAAGCGAGTTGAGGAGGAGGCGGCGTCAGCCCTTGACCGCGCCGAGCATCACGCCCGAGACGAAGTAGCGCTGGACGAAGGGGTACACGCAGAGGATCGGCAGGGCGGTGAGGACGATGGTCACCGACTGGATGTTCGCGGCGACCTGGCTGAGCTGCTCGGTGCCCGCGCCCGCGTTGCCGCCGCCCGTGGCGCCCTGGATGAGGTTGCGGAGGTAGACGGTGACCGGCATCAGATCGGTTCGGTCCATGTACAGGAACGCGCTGAACCAGGAGTTCCAGAAGGACACCGAGTAGAAGAGCACCATGGTCGCCACGACCGCCTTGGACAGCGGCAGCACGATCCTGAACAGGGTGCCGTAGGTGCTCAGGCCGTCGATCTGCGCGGCCTCCTCCAGCTCGGTCGGCAGATTCTCGAAGAAGGCCTTCATCACCAGGAGGTTGAAGACGCTGATCGCGTTCGGCAGGGCGATCGCCCAGACACTGTTCTTCAGGCCGAGGCTGGTGACCAGGATGTAGTTCGGGATCAGGCCGCCGGTGAAGAACATGGTGAACACGGCGACCCCGACGAGCACGCCCCGGCCCTTGAGGTTCTTCTTCGACAGCACATAGGCGTAACACGTCGTCAGCACCATGGCCACGGCCGTCGCGACGACCGTGTACAGCACGGTGTTGCCGTAGTTCCGCCAGAACATCTCGTCCTGGAACACGATCTTGTACGTGGTGAGGTTGAACCCCTTGGGCAGCAGCGTCACCTCACCGGCCCGGATCTGCCGCTCCCCGCTGAAGGACCGCGCGAGGATGTTGGTGAAGGGATAGAGCGTCACCAGCACGACCAGGGTGAGGACCACCCCGTTGACGCCCTGGAAGACCCGGTAGGAGCGACTCGGCTTCACCACAGGCTCGTCCCCACTGTGCGACGCGAGAGCTGGTTGGCGGACGTGATGAGGACCAGGCCGATGATCGCCTCGAAGAGCCCGATGGCCGCGGCGTAACTGAAGCTGTTGGACTCCACCCCGGACCGGTAGACGTACGTCGAGATCACGTCGGCGGTCGGATACGTCAGCGGGTTGTACAGCAGCAGCACCTTCTCGAAGCCGACCACCATGAACGTGCCGATGTTGAGGATCAGCAGCGTGACCATGGTGGGCCGGATGCCGGGCAGGGTGACGTGCCAGATCTGCTGCCAGCGGTTGGCACCGTCGATGCGCGCCGCCTCGTACAGGTCCTCGTCGATCGTGGTGAGCGCGGCGAGGTAGAGGATCGTGCCCCAGCCGGCGGTCTGCCAGATCTCCGAGCCGACGTAGATGGTGCGGAACCACTCGGGCTCCTGGATGAAGCGGACCGGTTCGTGCCCCAGCCAGCCGAGGACGTGGTTGACGGGGCCGTCACTGGCCAGCATCTGCATCGTGATGCCCGCGACGATCACGATCGACAGGAAGTGCGGAAGGTACGACACCGACTGCACGAACCGCTTCAGGGAACGCCGGCGCACCTCGTTGAGCAGCAGCGCCAGCACGATCGGCACCGGGAAGCAGAACAGCAGGGTGAGCCCGCCGATCCACAGCGTGTTGCGGAACACCTGCCAGAAGGTGGGGTCGCTGAGGAACATCTCCACATAGCGCAGCCCCACCCAGTCCTCGCCGAAGATCGACCCTCCGGGCTCGAAGCGGCGGAAGGCGATCACGTTGCCGATCATCGGCAGATAGCGGAAGACCAGGAAGAACAGCAGCGGCAGGACCGCCAGTGAGTACAACTGCCAGTCACGGCGCAGCGCCCGCCGCCAGCCGGTGCGGGCGGGTGCCCGTCCACGGCGGCGGGGTGCGGCTCTGGCCGGAGGCGAGTCCTCGGTGCCCGGCGGGGCCGATGTGGTGGACGTGCTCATTGCTCGGGCCTCCCATGGGCAAGGGACGCGGAACCGAAACTTTCGAGCTCTTACCGGTAACTTCGCGGCAACCTAAGGGCAGCAGAAAGCGCTGTCAATGGGTGCTGCGGCAGTCAGGTGGGGCGTCCGTGTCGCGTTGGAATCGCGTCGAAGGTGGGTAGACCCCGGAGATCTACCGCCCGTTGTCCGTCGCAAGTTTCTGGATGCCCACCGACTCCTGCGAGGTGCCGCCGTGCCCGCGTTCGACCTGCCGCTGACGGAACTGCAGCGCCACCGCCCGGACTTGGCGGAGCCCGCCGACTTCGACGCGTTCTGGCTGAGCACGTTGAAGGAGGCCGGGCAGACCGATCCCCTGGTGTCGGTGCGGCCGGTGGAGACGGGGCTACGGCTGACCCGGACCTGGGACGTGACGTTCCGGGGTTTCGCGGGCGACCCGGTGCGGGCGTGGTTCAGCCGACCCGCCGGGGTCGACGAACCCCTGCCCGCCGTGGTCGAGTTCGCCGGGTACGGGCGCGGGCGCGGGCTTCCGCATGAGCGCCTGACGTGGGTGAACGCCGGGTACGCGCATCTGCTCATGGACAACCGCGGCCAGGGCGACCAGTACGGCTGCGGTGGCGACACCCCCGATCCGCACGCCGGGGCGCCGGGCGGGCCCGGGCCTGCCGTGCGCGGGCTGCTCACCCCCGAGGACTACCACTACCGACGCCTGATCACCGACGCCGTGCGGGCGGTCTCGGCGGTGCGGGCGCTGCCCGGCGTGGATGCCGGGCGGACCGTCGCGGCCGGCAACAGCCAGGGCGGCGGGGTGGCGTTGGCCGTCGCGGGACTCGTCCCCGATCTGGCGGCGCTGCTGGTCACCGCTCCCCTGCTGTGCGGCATCCGACGGGCCCTGGACCTCACGGACGCGGGGCCGTACGGGGAGATCGCCGCGTATCTGTCCGTCCACCGGGGCGCCGAGCGAGAGGCGTACCGCACGCTGTCGTACATGGAGGGCGTCTCCTTCGCCCGCCGGGCCTCGGCCGCCGCCCACTTCGGCGTGGGGTTGCGGGACACGGTCTGTCCGCCGAGTGGGGCGTACGGGGCCTTCAATGTCTACGGGGAGTCGGCGGGGGCGGACCCGGTGAAGGAGATCCACGCCTATCCGTTCAACGGGCACGAGGGTGGGGACGCGGTGCATGTACGGCGCCAACTGACCTGGGTGGCCGGGGTGCTCGGGGATGGTGCTTCGTAGGGCGCGGCTCGGGTCATAGCTGTGGGCGACCGGCCGGTGCCGTGTCCGCCGCAGCATGTGAACCACCATCGGGACCCCGGCCACGGGAACGCCGTGACCGGGGCCTCAGGATCAGTTGCCTCGGAGGGTGCCGACCGCCGCTAGTTCCGGTAGCGGAACACGATCCGGCCGCGCGTCAGGTCGTACGGCGGGAGTTCCACCAGCACCCGGTCCTCCAGCATGATTTTGATGTAGTTCTTGCGGATCTTCCCGCTGATGTGCGCGAGCACCCGATGGCCGTTCTCGAGTTCCACGGTGAACATGGCGCTGCGCAGGCACTCGACGACCTTGCCCTCGACTTCGATGACGTTCTTGTTCCTCGTCATCGCACCAGCTCCAGGTTGCTGCTCATCGGCCGGGCGCCGATGCCCTCGAACAGCGCCGAGGCCGCCCGGTTGGACTCGTCGACCTCGGTCCACGCCTCGGCGCATCCGGAGCGGTGCAGCGTCCCCAACGCGTGGGCCAGCAGCGCCCGCGCGATGCCGCGGCGCTGCTCTCCGGCCCGGACCGCGAGCAGCCCGATGCGGGGCCGGATCACCCTGACCACCCGGATCAGCCCCAGGTAGCGGTCCGCCGCCGCGGCCACCGCGTACATCGCCGGGTCGACGATGGTGTCGCCCTCGGGGCGGGCCATGACCTCAGCGGGCATCGACTGCCACCCGACACTCGCCTCGACTTCGTCACGGATCGCGCGGTCGACGGCCCGCAGCAGACGCTCGTCCGCCCGACCGGCCGGCACGATCGTCACGCCCGGAGGCGGCAGGACCGCTTCGAGCCCCGTGACGCGCGGGTCGGTCGGTACGGCGTACTCCCACTCGCGGCGCCGGACCGTGAACCCGGCCCGCCGCCAGCCGGCCGTCAGCTCGGCGTCGGCTTCGTCGACCACCGTGTACAGCGGCGCCGGCAGTTCCACCGACATCGCCTCGGCGAGCCGGTCGAAGGTGGCGTCATGCCAGGCGTCGATACTGACGAACAGGCGTCCGTCGGGCCGGTGTTGCGCATGCCCACGACCGACCACCAGATCGTCTTCCAGCGCATGCCATTGCCTGTCCGCGACGCGTGTGATCATCACCGCGTCCCCGCCCAGGCCGGCTGCGAAAGGCTTTGTGTCCATCGGCTTCTCCTCCCAGGAGTGCCTCGATCTCAGGCGCTCCTGGCGACACCGAATGTCAGCCGCCGGACCGTGACGGGTTGAGGGAGCACCCACGGGTAACTGTGTTCACGGGGCTCACCTCCCTACGACGACTTCACGGTCCACCACGAACGTAGCAACGGGGCGTCGCCTCGTTCCAATGATTTCCGCTGTCCTCGGCTGTGTGGCCCGTGTTTCCATGCGGGAGTGAACACCAAGAGCCCCGGGGTGACTGTCGAGAGTGTGCGCCCTCGGGTCCGGCCGAGGACCGATGGCGATGTCGAGGAGTGCGTACGGGTCCTCGCGGCGGTCCACGCGGGCGACGGCTATCCGGTCAACTGGCCCGATCAGCCCGGCGAGTGGCTGTCCGGCGGTCCGTTGCTGGGCTCCTGGGTCGCCGGACTCGAAGGCGGTCTGGTCGGGCATGTGAGTCTGTCGCGAGGCGGCGAAGACGATCTGGCGCCGGGGCTGTGGAGTGAGCGGAACGGGGCGACGCGGAGCATGACCGCCGTGGTCAGCAGGCTGTTCGTTGCCCCGCAGGCGAGGGGGCATGGGATCGGAGCGCTGCTGATCGGCCGGGCAGTGGAGGAGGCGCGGCATCGTGGCCTGCATCCGGTGCTCGACGTCGTCGCCTCCGACACCGCGGCGACGGCCCTGTACGAGCGGCTGGGCTGGGAGCTGATGGCCACGGTCGAGCAGCGGTGGAGTCCGGACCAGACGGTGGCCGTCCGCTGTTACGCGGCGCCCTTGTGACGTGGCCGGTCGTAGGGCGTTGGTAGCCTCGGCGGCATGGCTGCGGCAGGCGCGACGTGAGACATCCGAGCATCCAGCAGTTGCAGCTGTTTCTGCTCCTCGCCGAGGAGTTGCACTTCGGTCGGGCGGCGCGGCGGGCGTTCATGGCGCAGCCGACGTTCTCGCGGCACATCACCGTTCTGGAGGAGCGGTTGGGTGTCGCCGTGGTGGATCGGACGACGCGCAGGGTCGCTCTGAGCGCGGCGGGTGAGGCGCTCGTGGGGCGGGCCCGGGCCGTGGTGGAGGCGGCCGAGGAGCTGCGCCGCGAGGCGGAGAAGCAGGCCAACGCGGCCTCCGGCCGGATCGTGATCGGCTCGCTGGAGGCGATCACCGCGATGGACCCCGTCCCGGCCGTCCTGGAGGAACTGCGGGAGAACGTCCCGCAGGTGGAGGTCGACGTCGTACGCATGGGCTTCGACGCAGGACCGGCGATCCTGCGGGGCGAGGTCGACGCGGCGTTCCTGTTTCTGCCCGTGCCCGACGGCGTCCAGACGCTGGCCCTGTCCGGCGGGCCGCGCTGTGTGGCGATGGCCGACGGTCATCCGCTCGCCGCCCGGGACGCGCTGACCCTCGCGGACCTCGCCGACGAGCCCCGCATCGGCTGGTCGGAGCAGGTCCCGAAGGTGTTCCGGGACTTCTGGTCCGCCGACCCGCGACCGGACGGCACCCCCGTGCTGCGCACCGCGCACGCCATCGTCGACTACGAGAGCGCCCTGCCGCTGATCGCCATGGGGCAGGGCATCCAGTTGCCGCCGGACGCGACCCGCTGGCTCTACCCGCGCCGCGGAGTGTCGTACGTCGACGTCACCGACCTCCCACCCTGGACGGCCGCGCTGGGCTGGCTCCCGGGACGACGGGACGAGCCGCTCGTCGCCGCGCTGCGGCAGGCGGCACAGCGTGTTCTGCGCCGGGGCTAGGTGCGCTGTCCGGACAGGTTGGTGACGCGGCCGGCCGGGAGCATCCGGCCCCAGCCGCGCTCGACCGACTGGCGACATCGGTCAGGTTCGTCTCCTGCGCTGGTGAACAGTGCGGTCAGCATGGGCACTCCGTGAGCGAGCGCCTGGTGCGGCAGGGGTCCTGTGGCGACAAGTGAGGCGAGGCCGTGGCCGACGAGCCAGCTTTGTGTCGCCAGCTCCAGCGGGTCGACCTCGTCGCGGAAGCGACTGCTGGTCTTGGCCCGGTCGATGGCGCGAACGAGGCGGTGCAGTGTTTCGTCCGCGGCGCCGGTGTCTTCGAGGTCGAAGCCCGCGTCGAACATGACGCGGTAGAGATCGGGGTTCTCCATGGCATTGGCCAGGTAGGCGGCGCCCAGGGCGGCGAGGTCTCGTACCGGGTCCGCGGACATCTTGACGGCCGCGAGTCGGGCGGCCAGGCGTGTGAAGCCTTCCTGCCGCAACGCTTTCCACAGGCCGTCCATGCCGCCGAAGTAGGTGTAGACGGCCATCGTTGACACGCCGGTTCCGGCGACCAGGGTGCGGAGTGTGACCGGTTGCCTCGTCCGCAGCATCTGTGCGGCCCGGTCGAGCAGCAGAGAGCGGACCGCTGGATCCTTCGTCCTCGCCATGGCCCCACAATACATAGCATCGCTATACTTTCATGGGTGCTGATCCTGCTGCTCTCGACGCCACGAGGAAGAGGCCGTTCATGTCCGTGACGCTGGTCAATCCCGAGGGGTTGCCGAAGCCCGAGGTCTACCGGCAGTTGTCGGTCGCCACCGGATCGAAGCTGGTGTTCCTTGCGGGGCAGGTCGCCCGTGATGCCGACGGCCGCCCCGTGGGCGAGGGAGATTTCGCCGCCCAGGTCGAGCAGTGCTATCTCAACATCGCCACCGCGCTGGCCGGGATCGGTGGCTCCTTCGATGACGTGGCGAAGCTGACCGTCTACGTCGTCGACTGGAGTCCCGAGAAGATGCCGCTGCTGGGTGAGGGCGTGGGCCGGGCCGCAGCGAAGCTGGGCATCGATCCGGTCAAGCCGATCACCCTGCTGGGCGTTGCGGCGCTGGGGGAACCCGACCTTCTGGTCGAGGTCGAAGCCACCGCGGTCATCGAATAGCCGTATCACCGCGAGCAGGGGGACCGTGGGGCCGGAGCCGCTGCTGCCGTGAGCAGCAATCGGTGCGGCCGGTGACGGGAGCTGCCCGAACACCTCGGCCCCTGGACGACCGTCCACAAGCGCCACTTGCCGAGATCGGCCGACGGCGGCCACTCGCCATGACGAGCAGCGGCGATCAACGAGTGGCTGTGATCAGCACCTCCACAGGGAGTCCTACGCGACCCTGACCACGTACTTGCCCTGGACGCCGCCCGCCTCCAGCGCCCGATGGGCCGCCGCGGTCTCCTCCAGAGGGAAGACCGTGTCCACCGCGGGGCTCAGCTTGCCCTCGACCACATGGCGGGCGAGGTCGTCGAAGTGCGCCCGCTTGGGGTCGCCGCTGAAGAAGCGCACCCGGCCGTGTCCGTGCACCGTGCTGGCGGCGAGGTAGCCGAGCGACGCGGCGGGCCGTTTCAGGTCGAAGGCGATGGTGACCATGCGTCCGCCGGGATTCAGCAGGCCGCGGTAGGCCCGTAGTTCGGTCCCCGCGGTGTCCAGCACCACGTCGAAGCGGTCCAGTTCCCCAGGCCGCGCGATCCGGTGGTCGACGGCCTGGTGCGCGCCGAGCCCGCGGACGAAGTCGAGGTTGGCCGCACGGGCGAGGGCCGTGACCTCGGCGCCGTACGCCCGTCCGAGCTGGACGGCGGCATTGCCGACGCCGCCCGCCGCGCCCCGGACGAGGAGTCGTTCCCCGGGGCGCAGCCCGGCTTTGTCCCGCAGGGCGGTGACGGCCGTGGTGGCCACCGGCAGCGCGGCCGCGTCCACCAGATCCAGTCCGTCGGGGACCCGGCCGATCCGCTCGGCAGGCACGGTCACGTACTCGGCGGCGCTGCCGAACCCGGAGGTGCGGCCCAGGACCCCCCATACGCGGTCGCCATCCGCAAGCCGTGTGACTCCGGCACCCGATGCGGCGACCTCGCCGGTGAAGTCCAAGCCGACACGCTGGGGGAATTTCCGGCCGGTCACGAGGCGGACGCGGCCGGCACGGGCTGCCAGTTCCCCGCCGTTGACACTGAAGGCGTGCACCTTCACCAGCACCTCGCCGGCGGCCGGCTCGGGGCGTGGCACGCGGCCCAGGTACAGCACATCGGGGCCGCCGTAGCGGTCGTAGAGCACTGCCTTCATCATGCGGTCGTTCATCGTTCTGCCTTTGCCGCCGGTGGTCGTGGAGGGAACTGACACCGACGGTAGGCTCCTAATCGGACGCGATCGTCCGTTTGGACCTAAGCGAGAGGCAGTGATGGTGGAATCCTCTCGGATCGCAGCCGAGGACGGGCTGCGGGCCGACGCCCGGCGCAACCGGGAGCGCGTCCTCGCCGCCGCCCGTGCGGTCTTCGCGGAACACGGCATCGACGCCCCGATGGCGACCGTGGCGCGTCGGGCCGGAGTCGGCGTGGCGACGCTGTACCGGCATTTCCCGACCCGCGACGCCCTGGTGCGGGGCGCGTTCGCGCAGCAGATGGACACCTGCGTGCGGGCGCTCACCGAGGCTCTGGCCGCTCCTGACCCGTGGCAGGGATTCCAGCAGCTGATCGAGACGGTCTGCGCACTGCAACGGGAGGAACGCGGGTTCCCTGCCGCGTTCGTCGCGGCCTTCCCGGACAGCACGTCGGAGCACGCGCGGTCCCGGCGACGAGCCGAGCGGGACTTCACCACCCTGGTACGCAGGGCTCAGGCGTCGGGCGCTCTGCGGGCCGATTTTCACCCTTCCGACCTCGCCGTGGTCCTGTTGGCACACTGCGGTCTGGTGACCGCCCTGCCGGGCGACGGTGCGGCCTCCCGGCGCCTGGTGGCCTACCTGCTCCAGTCGTTCCGCGCCGACACGGCCGACGAGCCACTGCCTCCACCGACCGCGCTGACACTGCGCAGTCTCCCGATCGCGGCTGTCAGCCCCCAGCGGCAGCGGACCCCCAGAGCCTGACCGACACGGCACGTGCGGCAACCGTTTACAACCGCGCCCCTCGGCGCTAACTTCCGCAACAAGCGGGGTGGGAGCGCTCCCATTACGGTGGACCGGAACCCGCCCTGAAGTCGCCCCCACCCCGCGCATCCCCACACACGCATCCGCGAACCCGTATCCCAAGGAACGGATGATGCTGTCATGATCCTGACAAAAGAGCCCGGCAGGCTCCCGATGCGCCGATTAACGCTCCCCACCCGGGCCAAGTCCCTCTTCCTCGTCATGCTCTCCCTGCTCGTCACGGTCCCGGCCCTCGGTCTGGTCATGACGTCCGGTGGTGAGGCGGAGGCCCACGGCACGCCCATGAAGCCCGGCAGCCGTACCTTCCTGTGCTGGCAGGACGGTCTGACCGACACCGGCGAGATCAAGCCGGTCAACCCGGCCTGCCGGTCCGCCCAGCAGACCAGCGGCACCACGCCGTTCTACAACTGGTTCTCGGTGCTCCGCTCCGACGGCGCCGGCCGCACCCGGGGCTTCGTGCCGGACGGCGAGCTGTGCAGCGGCGGCAACACCAACTTCACCGGGTTCAACACCCCCAGCAAGGACTGGCCGCTCACCCATCTCACCTCGGGCGCGACGGTCGACTTCTCGTACAACGCCTGGGCGGCGCACCCGGGTTGGTTCTACGTCTACATCACCAAGGACGGCTTCGACCCGGCCAAGACGCTCACCTGGAACGACATGGAGGAACGGCCGTTCCTGAGCGTCGACCACCCGCCGCTGAACGGCTCCCCGGGCACGGTCGAGGCCAACTACTCCTGGACCGGCAAGCTCCCCGCCAACAAGTCGGGCCGCCACATCGTCTACATGGTCTGGCAGCGCTCCGACAGTCAGGAGACCTTCTACTCCTGCTCCGACATCGTCTTCGACGGCGGCAACGGCGAGGTGACCGGCATCAAGGAGCCGGGCAACCCCTCCGAGCCGGTGCCCGGCACCTGCACGGCCACCCGCAAGACGACCGGCAGCTGGAACGGCGGCTACCAGTCCGAGGTGACCGTCACCAACACCGGCACCGTCCCGATGCTCGGCTGGATGGTCGACTGGAACCTCCCGGCGGGCCACAAGATCGAGAGTTTGTGGAGCGGCAACGCGACCTACAACGGCCAGTCGGTGATGGTCCACAACGCCGGCTGGAACGGCTCCCTGGCTCCGGGCAAGAGCACGACCTTCGGCTATACCGCCACCGCTCCGGGCGGTGACAGTACGACGAGCCTGCCCTGCCGGGTGGGCTGAACCGGCGCTTCGCAAGACGGGCCCGGTGACCGGTGGAACCTCGGTCGCCGGGCTCGTTGCTGCCGGGTGACCGCACCCGCCCGGGTCAGAGGCCGTCCGCCGTGGCCAGGACACGGTGCAGGGCGGCCTCGGCCGGTGGGCCCCACGTCGCCTTGCCGCCGAGGCGGCCATGGACCCCGGCGTCCCCGATGATCATGCAGACGAGGGCCCGCGCGACGGCCCAGCCCCGGGCGCGGCGCCAGGTCGCGGGGTCGGCGGCCGGGCGGTAGAGATCGAAGAAGCGGTCGGCGGCGCCGTCCGGCAGCAGGTTCCAGGCGGCGGCGAGATCGCAGGCGGGGTCACCGGCGCAGAGATCGCCGAAGTCGATCACACCGCAGAAGGTGCCGTCGGCGGTGAGCACGTTGGCCGCGTGCAGGTCGGCGTGGATCCACACCGCCGGGCCCGTCCAGTCGGGCGCCGCGACGGCGTCGTCCAGGATCGCGCGGACCGCCTCCGGGTTCGCGACCAGGCCCAGCTCCGTGGCCGTGGCGAGTTGGTGGGCGAACCCCTCGGCGTGCTCGGACAACGGCCCGCCTCGGCTCCGGCCCACGGGTGCGCCCTCGGGGGCGGGGCGGTGCAGCGCCGTCAGGAAGGCGGCCAGGGCCTCGGCCGACTCCGCGGCACGGGTGGCGGGGGCGCGGTCGGCGGGGGCGCCCTGCACCCAGGTGGTGACGATCCAGGTGTGCGGAAAACGGTCGGAGGGCTCACCGAGGCGCTGCGGGACCGGAATCTCCAGGGGCAGACTCGGGGCGAGTTCGGGGAGCCAGGTGTGCTCCTTGCGCAGCAGCGCGTCCACGGGCCCCGTCGCCCAGGGCAGCCGCACGGCCAGGTCGTCACCGAGACGCCAGAGCTGGTTGTCCCAGCCGCGCGCACCGAGCCGCAGGGGGCGATCGGCCAGGTCGGGGTGCTGGTCGCGCAGCAACTCCCGGATCAGTTCCGGCGTGATCTCGATCTCGGTGTGGGTCATGCGGCGCAACGCTAGCCGGGCGGGAGCACGAAGGGGTACGAGTGGCCGGAAAACGCCGCGCGCCCGGACCGGCCATGCCGTATGCCCCATATGTCGCTGATATCCAGGTGTGCGATTCTGTTGTGTGGGTGCCCTGCCGCTCATGCGCGGCGTGGATCCGCCGTGTCGTCGTCGCCTGAGTTCCGGGGACTCCGAGTTCCGGGGACTCCCACCTGCCGGTGGCCGGCGGCACGGACGGGAGGTGGATGCGGAGATGCCCCATTACGGCGATGCCCGGGCCGCGGTCCCCGGTCTTCGGGCGCCGGGGAACGGGGGCACCGGTCCGCCTCGCCCCGCGCCGGAGCCGGCCGCGCGGGAGCGGGTCCTGGCGTTCGCCGGGGTGGCACTGGCGGCGGTGTACGTACGGAGCGAGGACGGCACGGAACTCCGCTCCGTGGAGTCGGCCGGCGCCGAGCCGGAGCGGTACGGGTTGCAGGGCTGTGTGCCGGTCGCGGAGGCGTCAGCCACCCCGGGACCTTCCGGGTCGCCCCCGCCCTCCCCCGGAGTCCCGCCCGCAGCCGAGGACGGAACCGGAAACGGAAACGGAAACGGAACGGGAAGCCTAACCGCGACCGGAAGCGGAGCCGAGGACGGCGGGCCGACCATCGCCAAGGCCTTCCGGAGCGGGCGGGCGTTGTGGCTCGGGAGCGCGGTGTCCGCCGGTCCGGAGGAAGGCGGAGCCTCCGCCGCCCCGCTCGGGGCGTTGCCGCTGGGCGCCGCCGGTGGGTGGCTGGGGTGTCTGCTGCTGGTGGGAGAGGCCGGGGAGGGCTTCGGGCCCGAGCAGCGGGAGTTCCTGGAGCGGTACGCCGAGGCGGTCGCCGGGCGGCTCCGGGGCGAGGCCGACCGGTGCGCCCCCTCCCCCGTGCTGGATCCGGCGCTGCGCGCCATGGGCGTCGGTTCCTTCGCCCTGGCTCCGGGCACCGGCCTGGTCGAGACGGACGAGGCCCTGCTCGAACTCGTCGGCATCCCCGAGAACGGCTTCGACGGCAAGACCGACACCCTGCTCTCGGCCTGCGTCCCGGAGGACGTCCCCGCCCTGATGTCGGTGATCGAACCGTCCGCGCAGACCCCGGGCCGCCGGGAACTGGAGTTCCGGATCCGCCGGCCCACCGGTGAACTGTGCTGGCTGCGCCTGAACTGCCGGGTGCGGAAGGGCCCTGACGGCGCTCCGGAGCGCGTGCTCGGCGTGGTGACCGCCGCCCCCGTGCTGCGCCGGTCCGCCAGCGACGTCGCCCGGATCCAGTGGCTGACGGCCGCGCTCGACGACGCCGTGACGGTCCGGGACGTCGGCCGTGTGGTCGTCGCCGCGCTGCGCGAGCCGCTGGACGCGGACCGGGTGGCGCTCGCCGAGCTGCTGGAGGACCGGCTGGCGGTCACCGTCCTCGATCCGCCGAGTGCCGGCGCCTGGCCGGACCTGTGGCGTGCCGAGTGGCGCTCGGAGTGGCCCGACGCGCCGGTCTCCGCCCTGCCCACGCTCCAGGCGGCGCTGCGGGACGGCCGTATGAGCCTGTGGCCGGCCGGGGCCGCGCTGGAACCCGGGCTGGAGGGGATCGGCCCCGGCGGGCTGGCGGTCCTGCCGCTGCCGGCCAAGAGCAGGGTGACCGGGGTGTGCCTGGTCGGCTGGGACGCGCCGCACGAGTTCGCCCCCGAGGAGCGGGCCCTGCTGACGGCGACCGCGGGGCTGGTGGGGCAGGCCCTGAAACGCGCGCACGCCTATGACGCCGAGCAGGAGCTGGCGACGATGCTGCAGCGCAGCCTGCTGCCGCGCCGGCTGCCCCGGCTGCCCGGGGGCACCGCCGTGGCCCGCTATCTGCCCGCCCGGCGCGGGCTCCAGGTGGGCGGCGACTGGTACGACGTGATCGCGCTGTCGGAGGGGAAGGTCGCCCTGGTCATCGGTGATGTGCAGGGGCACAGCGCCGGGGCCGCGACGATCATGGGCCAGATGCGGACCGCGGTCCGGGCCTACGCCGTGGAGGGCCATCCTCCGGACGTGGTCGTCGGGCACGCCAACCGGCTGCTCGTCGGCATGGAGACCGACCTCTTCGCCACCTGCTGCTATGTCGAACTGGACATGGAGGAGGGCAACGCGCTGTTCGTGCGGGCCGGGCATCTGTCCCCGCTGGTGCGTCTGCCCGACGGCGGCACCGAGGAGATCGCGGTGGAGGGCGGACTGCCGCTGGGCGTCCTCGCGGACGCGGAGTTCCCGCTGACGGCGCTGGCCCTGGCCCCGGGCTCGGTGCTCGCGCTGGTGACGGACGGTCTGGTCGAGTCGACCGATCTGCAGGTGGACGAGGGCATGCGGCTCGTGCGCGAGGCCCTCGCCGCGGCCGACCCCTCCGACCCGGGGCGGATGGCCGACGAGCTGCTGGGCGACGCCGGCCGCCGGGAGGACGACGTGGCGGTGCTGCTGCTGCGCTACGACGGGATGCGGGTGCGCCCGGTGCGGGCGGGCTGGGTGGTGTGGCGGCTGCCGGACGCGGTCATGCACGCCCGCCGGTTCAGCGCGCGCACGCTGCGCTCGTGGGACATCGTGGCCGAGGCCGACACCGTGCTGCTGGTGGTGTCGGAACTGGTCACCAACGCGCTGGTGCACACGCAGGGCGCGGTCCGGGTGGATCTGACGCTGGCCGCGGACCGGCTGCGGGTGACGGTGAGCGACTCCTCGCCGCGCGCGCCCGCCAAGCCGGTGGTGGTGGACTGGGAGTCGACGGGCGGCCGCGGGCTCTTCCTGGTCGAGGCGATGTCGACGGGCTGGGGTTCGGTGCCGGTCGGCGGCGGCAAGCAGGTGTGGAGCGAGATCGTCGTGTCCCGGCCGGGGCCGGAGGACGAGGAACCGGAACCCGAGCGGGGACCGGAACCGCCGCGGGCCGAGCCGGAGCGGGTGCCGGAGCCGGGCCGGACCTGGGACCGCGGCTGGAGCCTGGTCCGCGACCGGAGCTGGGGCATGGGCCGGGGCCGCGACCGGAACAAGGGCCGCGACCGGACTCCCGACCCACCCCTGGGCCGCCGGTTCCTCGGCCGGAACAGGGACCGGGACCGGACTCCGGACTCCCCCTCGGGCGACCGAGACCGTGGCCGAAGCAGGGACCGGGACTGGAACCCCGCCCCCGGCCGAACCGCCGGCCGGAGCCGATCGCGGCCCGACGAAGGAGGACCGCCGTGAGAGGGCGCAGCTGGCGTGTGTTCGTCGCTCTGATGGCCGGTGTCCTGGCCACCTCCCTGGTCGGCTGTACCGAGAGCGGAGAGGAGGGCGACGACAGCCTGACCCTCGGTCTGCTGCTGCCGAGCCGTGCGGTGCCCCGATGGGAGCAGTCCGACAAGCCCCTGATCGAGAAGCGGGTGAAGGAGCTGTGCCCCGAGTGCTCGGTGGTGTACGCCAACGCAGAGAACGACGCGGCGAGCCAGCGGCAGCAGATGAACTCCATGATCACCAGGGGTGTCTCGGCCCTGATCCTGGACGTCGTGGATCCCAAGGCCCTGCGTTCCTCGGTCCGGGCGGCGGACCGCGAGGGCATCCCCGTGGTCGCCTACGACCGGCTCGCCGAGGGCCCGATCTCGGGTTTCGTCAGTTTCAACGGCGGCCAGGTCGGCCGGCTCCAGGGCCAGGACCTGCTCAAGGGCATGGGGGCCAGGGCCGACGGCGGCGGCGTCGTCATGATGAACGGCGACCCCTCCAGCCCCAACGCCGCCTGGTACGAGGGCGGGTCCCGGTCCGTTCTCAAGGACAAGGTGCGGATCCTCAAGTCGTACAACACCCTGGGGTGGCGCACGGAGAACGCGAACGACCACATGTCCGCCGCGATCAGCGACCTCGGCCCGAACCAGATCGACGGCGTGCTGGCGGCCAACGACTCCATCGCCGCCGGTGTCATCGCGGCGCTCAAGAGCGCCCGTATCTCGCCGCTGCCCCCGGTCACCGGCCAGGACGCCGATCTCGACGCGGTGCGGCGCATCGTCGAGGGCGAGCAGTACATGACCGTCTACAAGCCCTTCCGGCTGGAGACCGAGGCGGCCGCCGCGATGGCCGTCGCCCTGGCGCGCGACAACGACCTCGACGCCCTCGTCACACGGAGCGTGGACAGCCCGACCACGAAGAACATCCCGGCGGTGCTGCTCACTCCGATCGCCGTGACGGCCGAGACGATCGGGCGGACGCTCGTCCGGGACGGCGTCTACACGATCGACCAGATCTGCACCCCGAAGCTCCGGCCGGCCTGTGACCGGATCGGGCTCACCCGGTGAGGGACGTGATTCCCCGTGGCCCATCCCCCTGTTCTGGCGTTGCGCGGCATCTCCAAGCGGTTCGGCGGCGTGCAGGCGCTCGTGGACGTCGACCTTCAGGTCCGGGCCGGTGAGGTCGTGGCCCTGGCGGGCGACAACGGCGCCGGCAAGTCCACGCTGATCAAGGTGATCTCCGGGGTCAGCCCCGCCGACCGGGGCATCGTCGAGTGGGAGGGGCGGCTCGTGCAGATCAAACGCCCGCACGACGCCCACGCCCTGGGCATCGCGACCGTCTACCAGGACCTCGCCATGTGCGACAACCTGGACGTCGTAGGCAATCTCTTCCTCGGCCGGGAGATCGACCGGGTCGGTGTCCTCGACGAGGTGGAGATGGAGCGCCGCTCCCGTGACCTGATGCGCGCCCTGTCGATCCGGATCCCCGATGTGCGGGTGCCGGTCGCGGCGCTGTCCGCCGGTCAGCGCCAGGCCGTCGCGATCTCCCGCTCGCTCATGGGCGCGCCCAAGGTGCTGCTGCTGGACGAGCCCACCGCCGCCCTGGGCGTGGAGCAGACCAGCCATCTGCTCGACCTCATCGAGGAGGTGCGCGACCGCGGGATGGCGATCATCCTGATCAGTCACAACATGGGCGACATCAAGGCCGTCGCGGACCGGGTGGCCGTGCTGCGGCTGGGGCGCAACAACGGTCTGTTCGACGTGAGCACGGTGACGCAGGAGCAGATCATCTCCTCGGTCACCGGGGCGGCGGACAACGCGGTGGCGCATCGCTCGAAGGGCGACGAGGAGGCCTGGCCGTGAGCCGGGGCGGGCCGCACCGGGACGGCGGACCGGGCAGCGCCGGTCCCCTGGCGCCCGACCGCGGGCCGCGCACCCGGGGCTGGTCCGGCAATCTGCGCGAGTACGCCCTGGAGGTGCGCGGCAGTGTGCGCGACAGCGAGCGCGGGCCGCTGCTGGTCATCGCCGGGCTGATCGTGATCTGGTGCGTCTTCCAGGGTCTGGACGACAAGTTCCTCTCGCCGCGCAACCTGTCCAACCTCGGCGTGGGCATCGTGGGGACCGGTCTGGTCGCCGTCGGCATCGTGTTCGTGCTGCTGATCCGGGAGATCGATCTGTCGGTCGGCTCGGTCAGCGGCCTGGCGGGCGCCTCGTTCGCCGTGCTGAACGTGAACCACGGGATGCCGGAGTGGCTCGCGGTGATCGTGGCGGTCGCGGTGGGCATGGCCGTGGGCGCCTTCCACGGGTTCTTCTTCGCCTCGCTCGGCGTGCCCGCGTTCGTCGTGACGCTGGCGGGCCTGCTGATCTGGAACGGCCTGACGCTCTACCTGCTGGGCGCGAGCGGCACGATCAACATCGACGAGGAGGGGCTGGTCGCCTCCCTGACCAGCCGCCACTTCGAGGACGACGCGGCGGCCTACACGGTGGCGGCGCTCGGCACGGCCGGGTACTTCCTGGCCGCCCGGCGCAAGCGCGCCCGGCATCTGGCCGCCGGGATGCCGCACCAGCCGACGGGTGATGTCTGGCTGCGCACCGGTCTGCTCGCGGCGGTCGCCTTCGCCGCCGCCTACACCCTCAACCGGTTCCAGGGGCTGCCGCTCGCGCTGCTGATCTTCCTGGTGGTGCTGGTCGTCTCGGACTACGTGCTGCGCCGCACCCGCTACGGGCGGCGGGTGTACGCGCTCGGCGGCGGGGTCGAGGCGGCGCGGCGGGCCGGTATCGGGGTGGAGCGGGTGCGGGTCGCGATGTTCATGGTGTCGGGAACGCTGGCCGCGTTCGGCGGGCTGTTCGTGGCCTCGGAGCTGACCTCGGCGAGCCCCACGACGGCCCGGGCCGCCGGTTCCGGGATGCTGCTGATCAACGCGATCGCGGCGGCCGTCATCGGCGGTACGAGTCTGTTCGGCGGGCGCGGCTCGCCCTGGTCGGTGCTGCTCGGGGTGCTGGTCATCCAGTCGATCGCCTCGGGGATGGGGCTGCTGGGGGTCGAGGACGCCGTGCAGTTCATGATCACCGGTGGGGTGCTGCTGGCCGCGGTGGCGGCCGACGCGCTCTCCAGACGCGGGGAGCCACGCCGGGACCGTCCGTGAATCATTCTTTCTTTTCCCTACGCCTAAGAAAGAGAAAGGTGGGTAAGGGCCGAAATGTCATGAAACGCAGCCGCCTCGCCCGGATGGCCCTGGCAGCCACGGCCGTCCTCGGCCTGGTCCTCGCCGGATGCGGTGACACCGACCCGCCCGGCGGCGAGCAGGCCGACCTCAAGGTGCTCGCGATGGACGTGCCCCAGGTGCAGACGCTCAAGAAGCTCACCAAGGAGCACTTCACCGCGGAGACGGGCATCACGGTCGACTACACCCTGCTGCCGGAGAACGAGGCGCGGGAGCGGATGAACCGCGAGTTCGCGACCCAGGGCGGTACCTACGACGTGGCGAGCGTCAGCGCGTACGAGGTGCCGATCTACTCGGACAACGGCTGGCTCGCCCCGCTGGACTCCTATGTGCGGGCGGACGAGGACTTCGACCAGGACGATGTCTTCCCCAACCTGGTGGCGTCGCTGACGGGGAAGGACGGCAAGATCTACGCCGAGCCCTTCTACGGCGAGGGCTCCTTCCTGATGTACCGCAAGGACCTCTTCCGCAAGGAAGGGCTGGTCATGCCGCCGAACCCGACCTGGAAGCAGGTCGCCGACCTCGCCGCCGAGGTCGACGGCGTGGACGGCACCAGCGGCATCTGTCTGCGCGGGCTGCCCGGCTGGGGCCAGAACCTCGCCCCGATCAACACGGTCGTCAACACCTTCGGCGGGTCCTGGTACGACATGGACTGGAACGCGCGCCTGAACTCCCCCGAGTTCAAGAAGGCCGTCGAGTTCTACGTCGATCTGCTCCGCTCGCACGGCCAGCCCGGCGCCGACCGGATGGGCGTGCTGGAGATCCTGGACAGCTTCGTCGAGGGCAAGTGCGCCATGATGTACGACGCCACGTCGCTGGCCTCGTCGGTGGAGGCCGACGGTTCCTCGGTCAAGGGCAAGGTGGGTTATGTCCCGGCCCCGCACGACAGGACCGACAAGGCCGGCTGGCTGTGGACCTGGGCGTGGGGCATACAGAAGGCCTCCGACGACAAGGACGCCGCGTGGGAGTTCATCTCCTGGGCCTCGTCCAAGGAGTACCAGGAGCAGGTCGGCCAGGAGATGGGCTGGACCGCGGCGCCCGCCGGCAACCGCAAGTCGCTCTACGCCAATCCCGAGTACCAGCAGGCGGCCGGCGCCTGGTACCGGCAGGAATACACGGCGGCGACGGACTCCGCCGACCCGAAGAGCCCCGGCGTGGGCCCCCGCCCCTACACCGGCATCGGCTTCCTGGGCATCCCGGAGTTCGCCGTGCTCGGCACGGCGGTCTCCCAGCAGATCGCCGCCGCCATCGCCGGTCAGCAGTCGGTGGACACGGCCCTGGACAAGGCCCAGGACCTCGCCCAGGCCGCGGCGGCGAAGTACCGGGGCGAGTGAGCCGACAGTCAGCGCCGCTCGGAGAGCTCCGGCACCTCGACCGGCAACGACGGCTCCCCCTCCGGCTCCGGGACCGGAGGCCCCTCATGATGAACGGGGTGTCCCCCGGCGCCCTCCACACCACTGCCAGCGCCGCTCGGAAGCTCCGGCACCTCGGCACGCAACGGCGGTTCGCCCTCCGCCTCTGGGGCGGGAGGCAGCTCCCCCTCCGCCTCCGGGACCAGAGGCAGCTCCCCCTCCGGCTCTGGGGCCGGGGGAAGTTCCACGGTGAACTCGGTGTGTCCGGGCGTGCTGCGTGCCGTGGCGCGGCCGCCGTGGGCCGTTGTGATCGCCTGGACGACGGCCAGGCCGAGGCCGGAGCCGGCGTCGCCGGGGGCGCGGCGGGAGCGTGAGGGGTCGGCGCGGGTGAAGCGGTCGAAGACCGAGGCGAGGAGGTGCGGGGGGATGCCGGGGCCGTCGTCCCGGACGCGGACGACGCGGCGCTCGGCGGTGGCCTCCACCGCGGCCACGACCGTGGTGCCGGGCGGGGTGTGGGCGCGGGCGTTGGCGAGCAGGTTCGCCACGGCCTTGCCCAGCCCCGTCTCGTCGCCGATGACCAGCGCCGACGCGTCGAGCCGCAGCGCCAGCCGCCAGGTGCGGTCCGGGTCGGCCGCCCGTGCCTCCTGGACGGCCTCGGCGACCAAGGCAACCAGGTCCACCTCGGCGGACCGCGGGGGCCGGCCCTCGTCCAGCCGGGCCAGCAGCAGGAGGTCCTCGACCAGGCCCGTCATCCGCGCCGACTCTGCGGAGACCCGGCGCCAGGCGAGCGTCGGCTCGACCGGGCCGGCGCCGCGGTTCATGAGCTCGGCGTATCCGGCGATCGAGGCGAGCGGGGTACGGAGTTCATGGCCGGCGTCGGCGAGGAAGCGGCGCATGCGTTCCTCGCTGCGGCGGCGTGCCGCACGGTCGCTCTCCACCTGGTCGATCATGCGGTTGAGCGCGGCGCCGACCTGCCCGGCCTCGCTGCCGGGGTCGGTGTCCGCCTCGGGCACCCGGGGCAGGCCGGTGGGCCGTTCGTGGCCGAGCGGCGCCCGGGCGAGATCGGCGGCGGTGGCGGCGACCCGGCCGAGGGGGCGCAGCTGACGCCGTACGACCACGGCACAGACGCCGCCCGCGACGGCGAGTCCGGCGGCTCCGACGACCGCCTCGACCAGGACCAGACGGTTCAGCACGTCCCGTACGTCGCCCATGGGGAGCCCGGCGAGGATCCGCACCCCGCTCGTCTCCAGCCCGGTGACCCGGTAGGTGCCGAGGCCGGGGACGGTCCGGGTGTGGGGTGTGCCGTCGGGGGCGATGCCGCGCAGGGCGGCGCGCTGGCCGGCGCTGAGGGCCCGGGGCGTGCGGTCCGGTCCGGTGACCGCAGCGGCGGTGACCGTGCCGTGTGCGTCGAGCCGGGCCGCGAGAGTTCCGTCGGGGTGGCCGTTCCCGTCGAGGAACGTCAGGTCGCGGTCGTCGCCGGGACGGAGCGAGGCCCCGGCCAGGCCGTGTTCGGCGGCCTCCGTGACCCGGCCGTCGAGATGGTCCAGCAGCAGGGCCCGTTGGGCGAGGACGGCGGCGAGCGCCGTCACGGCGCAGACGGCGACGAGGGCGGCGCCGATGCGGAGGAGGAGCCGGGTGCGCAGGGACCCGGGGGTGCCAGACATGTCCCGATCGTGTCCCGGTCCGCTGAGGGAACCCTGTGTTCCGGCTGAGCACGGGCGATGTCCCTGCGGGAACGGCGCGGGCCGCGCCCCCGGTCACCCGGGAACGCGGCCCTCGAACTGCCTCGAACTGCCCTACCGGTCCGCTTACTTGCGGATCAGGCTGCGCAGCACGTACTGCATGATGCCGCCGTTGCGGTAGTAGTCCGCCTCGCCGGGGGTGTCGATGCGGACGACCGCGTCGAACTCGACGCCGGTGTCGGTGGTGACCTTCACCGTGCGCGGGGTGGTGCCGTTGTTGAGCTCCTCGACACCGGTGAAGGAGAAGGTCTCCTCGCCGGTCAGGCCGAGGGACTCGGCGGAGGCACCCTCGGGGAACTGGAGCGGCAGGACGCCCATGCCGATGAGGTTCGAGCGGTGGATGCGCTCGTACGACTCGGTGATGACGGCCTTGACGCCGAGGAGCGCGGTGCCCTTGGCGGCCCAGTCGCGGGACGAGCCGGAGCCGTACTCCTTGCCGCCCAGGATGACCAGCGGGATGCCCTGGTCGATGTAGTTGCGCGAGGCGTCGTAGATGAACGACACCGGGCCGTCGGCCTGGGTGAAGTCGCGGGTGTAGCCGCCCTCGGTGCCCGGCGCGAGCTGGTTGCGCAGGCGGATGTTGGCGAACGTGCCGCGGATCATGACCTCGTGGTTGCCTCGGCGGGAGCCGTAGGAGTTGAAGTCACGACGCTCCACACCGTGCTCGGTGAGGTACTTGCCGGCCGGGGTGTCGGCCTTGATGGCACCGGCGGGCGAGATGTGGTCCGTCGTCACCGAGTCGCCCAGCTTGGCGAGCACACGGGCGCCGGAGATGTCGGAGACCGGGGTGGTCTCCATCGTCATGCCCTCGAAGTACGGGGGCTTGCGGACGTAGGTCGACTCGGCGTCCCACTCGAAGGTGTTGCCGGTCGGGATCGGCAGCGCCTGCCACTGGGCGTCGCCCGCGAAGACGTCCGAGTAGGACTTGGAGAACATGTCCTCGCCGATGGCGTTGGCGACGACGTCGTTCACCTCGGCCTCGGAGGGCCAGATGTCCGCGAGGAAGACCGGCTTGCCGTCCTGGTCGGTGCCCAGGGCGTCACGCGTGATGTCGACCTTCATGGAGCCGGCGATCGCGTAGGCCACGACCAGCGGCGGGGACGCCAGGTAGTTCATCTTGACGTCGGGGTTGATACGGCCCTCGAAGTTCCGGTTGCCGGAGAGGACCGAGGTGACCGCGAGGTCGTGGTCGTTGACGGCCTTGGAGACCTCGTCCGGCAGCGGGCCGGAGTTGCCGATGCAGGTGGTGCAGCCGTAGCCGACGAGGTTGAAGCCGACCTTGTCGAGGTACGGGGTGAGGCCCGACTTCTCGAAGTAGTCGGTGACGACCTTGGAGCCCGGGGCGAGGGTGGTCTTGACCCACGGCTTGCGGGTCAGGCCCTTCTCCACCGCCTTCTTGGCCACCAGGGCGGCGGCGACCATGACGTACGGGTTGGAGGTGTTGGTGCAGGAGGTGATGGCCGCGACCGTCACCGCACCGTGGTCGATCTCGTACGACGTGCCGTCGGGGGCGGTCACGGTGACCGGGTTGGACGGGGCGCCGTTCGGGGCGACGGCCGGGGCGTCGGAGGCCGGGAAGGACTCCTTGCCGGACTCGTCGACGGTGTCGACGTAGTTGAGGACGTCCTGCTTGAACTGCTCGGCGGCGTTCGCGAGGACGATACGGTCCTGCGGGCGCTTCGGGCCGGCGATGGAGGGGACGACCGTCGACAGGTCGAGCTCGAGCTTCTCGGAGAAGTCGGGCTCGGCGGCCGGGTCGAGCCAGAGGCCCTGCTCCTTGGCGTACGCCTCGACGAGCGCGACCTGCTGCTCGGAGCGGCCGGTGAGCTTGAGGTAGTTCAGGGTCTCGCCGTCGATCGGGAAGATCGCGGCGGTGGAGCCGAACTCCGGCGACATGTTGCCGATGGTGGCGCGGTTGGCGAGCGAGGTGGCGGCGACGCCCTCGCCGTAGAACTCGACGAACTTGCCGACGACGCCGTGCTTGCGCAGCATCTCGGTGATCGTGAGGACCAGGTCGGTGGCGGTCGTGCCGGCCTTGAGCTCACCGGTCAGCTTGAAGCCGACGACGCGCGGGATGAGCATGGAGACCGGCTGGCCGAGCATCGCGGCCTCGGCCTCGATGCCGCCGACGCCCCAGCCGAGGACGCCCAGGCCGTTGACCATGGTGGTGTGCGAGTCGGTACCGACGAGGGTGTCGGGGTAGGCCTGGCCGTTACGGACCATGACCGTGCGCGCCAGGTGCTCGATGTTCACCTGGTGGACGATGCCGGTGCCGGGCGGGACGACCTTGAAGTCGTCGAACGCGGTCTGGCCCCAGCGCAGGAACTGGTAGCGCTCGCGGTTGCGGCCGTACTCCAGCTCGACGTTCTGCGCGAAGGCGTCGTTGGTGCCGAACTTGTCGGCGATGACGGAGTGGTCGATGACCAGCTCGGCCGGGGAGAGCGGGTTGACCTTCGCGGGGTCGCCGCCGAGCTCCTTGACGGCCTCACGCATGGTGGCGAGGTCGACGACACAGGGCACGCCGGTGAAGTCCTGCATGATCACGCGGGCCGGCGTGAACTGGATCTCCTGGGAGGGCTGGGCCTGCGAGTCCCAGCCGCCAAGGGCGCGGATGTGGTCGGCGGTGATGTTCGCGCCGTCCTCGGTGCGGAGGAGGTTCTCCAGCAGCACCTTCAGGCTGTAGGGGAGGCGCGCGGCGCCCTCGACCTTGTCCAGCCGGAAGATCTCGTACGACTCGTCGCCCACCTGCAGCGTGCTGCGGGCGTCGAAGCTGTTCGCCGACACGACAGTCTCCTTCATTGATGTGCGCGTACCACCACGATCCTGCCGCGACGACTACTTGGCCGATCCGCTAAGGTAAGGCTAAGTTAGGTAGGCCTTACCGCCGGACCGGTGGTGCCGCGCGGCTGCGGTGTCACCTCGGCAGATATCTCGATGTCGAGATAACTCTAATACACGAGGGCCGGATGGTCATGCCCGGACCGGTCCCTGTCTCCGCCCTGCCTCGGCGGGCCCGCGCCGCCCTGCGGCCACGGCACCCCCGGCCATGGCGGGAAAGCACTGCCTGAGCCGCCCGGGGCGCCACAGGATGGCCTTATGACGATCACCTCACAGGCCCTGTCCTTCGACAAAGCCGCCGCGGAGTACGCCGCGAACCGCCCCTCCTATCCGCCCGCGCTGCTCGACGCCGTCGAGGAACTCGCCGGGCGCCCCTTGAGCGGCTCCCGCGTCGCGGACATCGGCGCGGGCACCGGCCTGGCGACCGCCCTCCTCCATGCCCGAGGCGCACGCGTCGTCGCGGTGGAGCCGGGCTCCGGGATGGCCTCCCAGTTCCGTCGCGGACTGCCCGACGTGCCCGTCGTGCTCGGCAGTGGCAACGCCTTGCCGCTCGCCTCCGAGTCCGTCGACCTCCTCACCTACGCCCAGGCCTGGCACTGGACCGATCCGCGCGAGTCCGTCCCGGAGGCCCTGCGCGTCCTGCGCCCCGGCGGCGCGCTCGCCCTCTGGTGGAACGACTCGGACGGCAGCGCCCCCTGGATCGCCGACCAGGACGCCCGCCTGCGCCGCCTCTTCGGCGCCGAGGAAGGCGCACCCGACCCCCTGGCCCGCTTCCGCGGGCTTCCGGCGGAACTCGACTTCGCCCGGCGGCAGGTGTCGTGGACCAGGAGCGTGCCGCTCGACACCCATCTCGCGAACCTCGCCAGCTACTCCGACTTCCTGGTCCTCGGCGAGGACGCCACCAAGACCTTCCTCGCCGAGGAACGCGACCTGCTGACGCGCGCCTTCCCGAACGGCGCCGTCGAGGAGCGCTACGTGGTCAGCCTGGCCGTCGCCGTCCGATGACGAGGTGCCTCAGCCCGATCCCGGGGTAACCGAACCAGGTATCCACACCACGAACGGAAGGGAGACAGGCATGCCGCTCACGTTCCGCAAGAGTTTCCGGATCCTTCCGGGGGTGCGACTGAACATCAACAAGCGCTCCTGGTCCATCACCACCGGCGGCGGGAAGAACGGCCCGCGGTACACGCGCAGCAGCACAGGACGTCGTACGACATCGATGGATTTGCCCGGACCTTTCGGATGGCGGCGCACCACCAAGGCGCGGCGGCACTGAGCCCGCCGGGCGGGCCGGGCGGCGGGATTGACGTCCCGTCACCCGGATGGACCCCCCTACCAGGCTCCATCTCATATCTGAGATAACCTCAACCTCATGGCAGACGACTACCTCGTACGCATCGGCAAGCTCATCCGTGACGCCCGGCAGCACCGGGGCTGGACGCAGTCGCAGCTTGCCGAGGCGCTCGGCACCAGCCAGAGCGCCGTCAACCGGATCGAGCGCGGCAACCAGAACATCAGCCTTGAGATGATCGCGCGCATCGGGGAGGCCCTCGACAGCGAGATCGTGTCGCTCGGCTACGCCGGTCCGATGCATCTGCGGGTGGTCGGCGGGCGCCGGCTGTCCGGCGCCATCGACGTGAAGACGAGCAAGAACGCGTGCGTGGCGCTGCTGTGCGCCTCACTGCTCAACCAGGGGCGCACCGTGCTGCGTCGCGTCGCCCGGATCGAGGAGGTCTACCGCCTCCTGGAGGTGCTGGGCTCCATCGGCGTCCGCACCCGGTGGATCAACGACGGTGTCGACCTGGAGATCGTGCCGCCGGCCGAGCTGGACCTGGCGGCGATCGACGCGGACGCGGCCCGCCGCACCCGCTCGATCATCATGTTCCTCGGCCCGCTGCTGCACCGCATGGACCACTTCAAGCTGCCGTACGCCGGCGGCTGCGACCTCGGCACGCGCACGGTCGAGCCGCACATGATCGCGCTGCGCCGGTTCGGCCTCGACATCGCCGCGACCGAGGGCCAGTACCACGGCGTGGTGGACCGCTCGGTCCGCCCCGAGCGTCCGATCGTGCTGACCGAGCGCGGCGACACCGTCACCGAGAACGCGCTGCTCGCCGCCGCCCGGCACGACGGCATCACCGTCATCCGCAACGCCTCCTCCAACTACATGGTCCAGGACCTGTGCTTCTTCCTGGAGGCGCTCGGCGTCAAGGTCGACGGCATCGGCACCACCACGCTCACCGTGCACGGCGTGCCCACCATCGACGTCGACGTGGACTACTCCCCCTCCGAGGACCCGGTCGAGGCGATGAGCCTGGTCGCCGCGGCCGTCGTCACCGAGTCGCAGCTGACGGTTCGCCGGGTGCCGATCGAGTTCCTGGAGATCGAGCTGGCCGTGCTCGAGGAGATGGGCCTCGACCACGACCGCACGCCCGAGTACTTCGCCGACAACGGCCGCACCCGGCTGGTGGACCTCACCGTCCGGCCCTCCAAGCTGGAGGCGCCGATCGACAAGATCCACCCCATGCCGTTCCCCGGCCTGAACATCGACAACGTCCCGTTCTTCGCGGCCATCGCGGCGGTCGCCCAGGGCCAGACCCTCATCCACGACTGGGTCTACGACAACCGCGCCATCTACCTGACCGACCTGAACCGCCTCGGCGGCCGCCTCCAGCTCCTCGACCCCCACCGCGTCCTGGTCGAGGGCCCGACCCGCTGGCGCGCCGCCGAGATGATGTGCCCGCCCGCCCTGCGCCCCGCCGTGGTCGTCCTCCTGGCGATGATGGCGGCCGAGGGCACGTCGGTGCTGCGCAACGTGTACGTCATCAACCGGGGTTACGAGGACCTGGCGGAGCGGCTGAACTCGATCGGGGCGCAGATCGAGACGTTCCGCGACATCTGAGGCCGCCGGGCGGTCAGTACAGCTTGTTGACGGCCGTGACGGTGGTCTTCTTGAAGTCGGCCACCTGGGCGTGCTGGAAATTGCCCATCTGGCCCCACAGGACGACCGTCACGGTCCGGCCGTCGCGGCCGACCGAGAACAGGCCGATGTCGGAGGAGCCCCACGCCGAGGCGGTGTGGAGGCCGTAGACGTGGGCGCCCTCCTCGACGTTCAGCCGGCCGTAGGACTTCTGCGTCGCCGTCAGGTCGGGGTCCTGCTCCATCAGCTTCTTCGCGCAGCCGGTGATGTCCTCGCGCAGCAGCGCCGCGAAGTCCTTGGCGCGCTGTTCGGTGCGCTCCACGACCGTGATCTGCTGGGCGTTGGTGTCGAACTCCGTCCCGTAGGAGCGGTGGCTCGCGATGGACGGCAGGGCCTCGCCCACGCAGAGCGGCAGCGGGTCGGGCTGACCGGCCGTGACGGGTCCGGCGTACCAGGGCGAGGTCGGGTGCGGCGGCAGTTCGGCCGGCTTCAGGAACCGGGGTGTGGCGGCGGCCGGTGCGGTGGCGGCGGCAGCGGGTACCGCGACTGCGGCGACAGCGGCCGCGGCCGCCAGCGCGGCCACGGTGGTACGGATGCCTCGGGCGCGGATCTGCACGGTCTTCCCCATGTTTCCCCCATGATCTTCGTCTCGAATGCACGGACTTCAGCCCTTGCACCCCGTACGACCCGCCACCGCCCGGATACGTTGCCCTGCCCGCCCGCTACGGATTCGTCCCGAATGTCACCGGCGCGCTACGGACCAGGGCGCCACGCCAGGGACGGCTTCCGGACAAGCTGAGGAAGTCCGTGGTCGGCTTCACAGCGGCGACCGGACAGGCCCGGCCCTTTCAGGGCGTAAAGCGACCGAAGAATGGATATGGGCTATACGGCGAAACGCGGGGAGTGTCCGACGTGCCCGGATGCCGGGCGCAGCGGCTTCAGGGGAGGGAGCGCGCATGGACGGCCGGCCCTTGTTTCTCGAACCGCGGCTGGAGCCACGGCTGAGGTCGCTCGTGGCGGCGACAGGGACGTTGCACTCGCTCATCGACGCGCTCGGCTCACCGCTGCACATGGTGGTGCCCGACCAGATCGCCGAGAATCTGGAGCGCTTCCGGTCCGTGTACCGGGCGCATCACCTTTCGGGCCAGGTGTTCTACGCCCACAAGGCCAACCGGTCCAGCGCCCTGCTGCGCCGCCTCGCCGCGACTGACGCGGGCGTGGACGTCGCCTCGCTGGGCGAGTTACAGCACGCGCTCGGTGCCGGATTCTCCGCCGACCGGATCATCGCCACCGGGCCGAAGAACCCCGAGTTCCTGTGGCTCGCGGCCCGGGCGGGGGTCACGGTCGGCGTGGACGGCGTGGCCGAGCTGGACCAGCTCGGCGCGCTGGTGCGCAAGCACGCGCTCGCCCCGGTGCGGGTGCTGCTGCGGCTGTCGGGGTTCGAGACGTCGGGGGTGAGAGTGCTGAGCCGCCGCAGCCGGTTCGGTACGCCCGTACGGGAGTTGGAGGCGCTGCTGGAGGCGGTCGAGCGGCACGGTGACGCGGTGGAGGCGACGGGCGCGGCCTTCCATCTGGACACCACCAGCGTCGCGGAGAAGGCGACCGCCCTCGAAGGGTGTCTGGCCGCTCTGGAGGCGTGCCGGAGCCGGGGGCTCAGGCCCCGGGCCGTGGACGTCGGCGGCGGGTTCGGCGTCAGCTACCTCGCCGAGCGGGAGCAGTGGGAGGCGTACACGACGGCGCTCACGGACGCCGTCCTGGGCCGCCGCCCGCCGCTGGCCTGGGGCGGACACGGCTACGGGCTGCGGAACGAGTCCGGCACCCTGCGCGGCGCCCTCGGCCTCTACCCCGCCCACCGGCCCGTCGCCGGCGCGGCCTACCTGGACGAGCTGCTCGCCCAGCCCGCCGCTTCCCTGGGCGGCCGTCCGCTGGCCGGACTGCTGCTGGAGCACCTGTACGACCTGCACACCGAGCCCGGCCGGGCGCTGCTGGACCAGTGCGGGCTGACCCTGGCGAAGGTGCTGGAGGTCCGCGAGCAGGAGAACGGCACTGAGAACGGCGGGGAGTTGCTCGTACGGCTGGCCGCGAAGGCGGACGACATCGCCCTGGAGGACCACGGGGTGCTGATGGACCCCGTGGTCGTGCCCCGGAGTGGAGCCGGGCCGGGCGAAGGGCCCGTCGCCGTCCACCTCTTCGGCAGCCTCTGCCTGGAGACCGACCTGATCACCCGGCGCACGGTGTTCCTGCCGCGCCGTCCCGTCCCCGGCGACCTGCTGGCGTTCGCCAACACCGCCGGGTACGCCATGGACTTCCACGCCACCCGCGCCCAGCACCAGCCCGCCGCCCGCAAGGTCGCCGCCTGGCAGGACGGCGACGGGTGGCGCTGGTGTCTCGACGACCAGTTCTGGCCGATCACGCCCTCGGGGGGAGCCCAGTGAGGTACGACAGCATCACGGAGGCGATAGGCAACACCCCGCTGGTACGGCTGGACCCGGCCGTGCACGGACTGCGGAACATCGACCTGTTCGCCAAGCTGGAGATGCTCAACCCCTGGGGCTCGGTCAAGGACCGGGCGGCCTGGAGCATGGCCGGCCCGCTGCTCTCCGAGGCCGTCGAACACGGCAGCCAGGTCGTGGAGCTGTCCAGCGGCAACACCGCGAAGGCGCTGGCGGTCGTCGCGGGCATGCACGGACTGGGCTTCAAGAGCGTCACCAACCGGATGCGGGTACCGGAGATCAAGGACCTCCTGCTGCTGCTCGGCGCGGAGATCGAGGAGCTGCCGGGGCAGAGCGAGTGCCTGGACCCGACGGCGACGGACGATCCGCTGACCCTCTTCCACCGGACGCTGTCCGCCTCCGGCAGCGCCTATCTGCACACCGACCAGTACTTCAACCCACGCAACACCGAGGCCCATCTGACCGGGACCGGCCCGGAGATCGTCAAGGACCTGGACGGCCGGGTGCCGGACTGGTTCGTCGCCTGTGTGGGCACGGCCGGTTCCTCCACGGGCGTGGCCCGCGCGCTGCGGGAGGAGGACCCCTCGGTGCGGGTGGTCGGGCTGGTCGCGGCCAAGTCGGACTTCATCCCCGGCATCCGCACCATCGACGAGGTGCAGGAGGTCGGCCTGTTCGACCCGGAGACCTACGACACGATGGAGTCGGTGAGCGCCGACGAGGCCATCGAGGGGATGCTGACCCTCAACCGCCGCTGCGGCATCCTGGGCGGCCCCACCGGAGGGGCCGCCTACTTCGGTGCCGTCCGCCATCTGCGCGCCCTCGACGAGGAGTTGAACGAGCGCCGGACGGCGGTGTTCATCGTCTGCGACCGGGTCGAGAGCTATCTGAGCTACGTCCGTCAGCGGCGGCCCGACCTGCTGGGCCGGCCCGCCCGGAAGAACACCCTGGCCGACCTGACCGAGGCCGAGGTAAGCGGGGCTCCGTCGGTCACCGTGGCCGACGCCCGGCGCTGGATCGACAGCGACCGGCCGCTCGTGGTCGACCTGCGCAGCCCCTTCGCCTACGCGGCGCTGCACATCGACGGGTCGGTCAACATCGTCGACGAGCTGTTCGCCGAACTCCTGCGGGGCGGCCTGCCGTTCAGCCGGAGCAGGCCGGTGCTGCTGGCGTGTCCGGTGGGCGAGCAGTCCGCGCGGTACGCGGCGCTGCTGACCCGGATGGGCCATGCCGAGGTGCGCAGCCTGACCGGCGGCATCATCGCCTGGCGGGACGCGGGCGCGCCCCTGGTGCGGGACTGACGGCCATGACCGCACCGATCACCCGCGAGGACCTGGAGCAGTGGCAGCAGGCGCTGCGCGCCCAGTTCCCCATCGTCACCGGGCACCCGGAGCTGGCGTACCTGGACAGCGCGGCCACGGCCCAGAAGCCGCAGGCGGTATTGGACGCCGTGCAGACGTACCTCACCACCAGCAACGCCAACTCCGCGCGCGGCACCTACACCTGGGCCAACCGGACCACGGAGCTGGTGGAGCGGACCCGGGAGCGCGTCGCCCGGTTCCTCGGGGACGACCGGCCTGAGCGGTCGGCCGTCCACTTCACGAGCGGCACGACCGAGGGGCTGCGGACGATCGCCCGCGACTGGCTGCCGGGGTTCCTGCGCGACGGCGACGAGATCGTCGTCCCGGACGCCGACCACCAGGCCAACATCGCGCCCTGGCTGGAGGTCCAGGGGCTGCTCGCGCGGGAGGGCGTGCACGTCCGGGTGCTGCCGATGCCGTACCAGAGCGGTTCCGGGGACTACGACCACACCGCGCTGGCCGAACGGGCCGGGCCGCGCACCCGGTTCGTCGCCACGACCCATGTGCACCACGTGTACGGCGGCGACATGAACGTGCACCGCATCCGCGAGGCGGTCGGGCCGGAGGCGGTGATCTGTCTGGACGCGGCGCAGAGTGTCGGGCATCTGCCGGTGTCCGTGGCCGAGTCGGACGTCGACTTCGTCGTCTTCTCCGGGCACAAGGCGCTGGCCCTGCCGGGGTCGGGCGCGGTGTGGGCCCGGCAGGCGCGCGGCCCGGCGTTCACGCCCGGCGGGTGGAGCGGCACGCCGAACACGGTGGGCATCGCCTCGCTGGAGGCGGCCCTGGACTGGCTGGACGCCGCCGGAGTGGACCGTATCGAGCGGTGGACGGTCGCCCTGGCGGCCCGGCTCACCGACGGGCTGCGCCGTATGGACGCCTACGAGATCCTCGGCTGCCCGCTCAGCCTGGCGGCCGACTCGGCCGTGCAGCGGCGCCAGAGCATCGTGACCCTGCGGCACCGCGCCATCGACTCGGGCGACCTGGGCTTCATCCTCTTCAGCCACGGTTTCATGGTCCGCTCCGACCATCACTGCCAGGGCGACGCGGGCGAGAAGACCGGTTCGGTGCGGGTGAGTCTGCATGTGTACAACACCGTTGAGGAGATCGACCGGTTGCTGACCGTCCTTGCATCACTCCAGTGACTGCGTCCCTTGGGCGTACCGCTGAGCGTAATGAGAACCGTTTCCACCTGTAGGCTCGGATCGACAGGAGTCAGGTGCGAGACGGCGAGGTGGCGCGTCCGGATGGGGCTGAGTCTGGCGACGGCGGAGCGGTGGGTGGAGCGCTGGGAGCTCCAGCAGCAGCGGTACGCCGTCGACCGCGAGGAGCGGTTCACGGTGATCGCCGATGTCGTCGAGCACATCACGGCGGGGCGCGAGGGGCGGCCCCTCGTCGTCGACCTGGGCTGCGGGCCCGGCTCGCTGCCGGCCCGGCTGGTGCGGCGGCTGCCGGACGCGGAGATCGTGGCCGTGGACCGGGACCCCGTCCTGCTGGAACTGGGCCGGACCCACCACCCCGACGCGGCCCGCTATGTCGACACGGAGATCGGCGCACCCGGCTGGGCCGACGAACTGGGCCTGGACCGGCCCCTGGACGCGGCCGTCTCCACGACGGCCCTGCACTACCTCGACCGCGACACCCTGCTGCGCACCTACCGGCAGCTCGCCTCGCTGCTGCGGCCCGGGGGCGTCCTCGTCAACGGCGACCATCTCCCCCAGGACGCCGCGGGCCCGGCCGGGATCGCCGCCCATGTCGGACGGTGCCGGGCCGACCGGCAGCGAGTGTTCACCCAGGAGGACTGGGGCTCCTGGTGGGCCGCCCTCTCCCGCGACCCCGAGCTGACCGACCTCCTCGCGGAGCGCCGCCGCCGGGAGGACCCGCTCGACAGCGGTCGCCCCGCGGAGCTGCCCCTCTCGGCCCATCTGGAGCTGCTGCGGCAGGCGGGGTTCGGCACGGCGGGGCCGGTCTGGCAGTACGGCGACAGCTGCGTGGTCGTCGCGGTGCGCTAGGGCCCGCATGGCCCCTTCGTGCTCCCTCGGATGGCGGGTGGCGGCGAGTGCTCGGACAATACACGCAGATGTCGCCCTATATTCCTGCCGCCGTACCGCAGCCCCGGCCGAAGGGCCACGGGCCGTAGCGCCCCCACGTGAGGAGCCACCCCATGACCACCGCCGAGCACATCACGCACGAGAACCACCCGCACGCCCACGGCGAGGACTGCGGGCACGTCGCCTTCACCCACGGCGACCACACGGACTACGCCCATGACGGCCATATCCACCGGATGCACGAAGGCCATGTCGACGAGTGCGCGAACGGCGGACACACGGTGCACCAGAACCACGACCACCAGCACGGCGACGACTGCGGTCATCTGGCCGTGCGGCACGGCGACCACACCGACTACGTGCACGACGGTCACCGGCACGCCGGCCACGAGGGGCACTGGGACGATCACTGAACCCCCGCCAACCCCGCGGTAACGCTGCTCAGGCCGCCAGGCTGTCCCAGTCGACCGTGCGGTCGCACCAGCGCCCGAGCAGGGTGCGGTCGTGGCCGACGGCCAGCAGGGCGGCGCCGCTGGAGGCCCGGTAGTCCTCGACGGCCGAGACCAGGGCGGCGGCCGTGGAGGCGTCGAGCATGGCGGTCATCTCGTCGCACACCAGCAGGCGCGGGCGCAGCACGAGGGCCCGGGCGAGGCAGGCGCGTTGCAGCTGGCCGTCGCTGACCTCGTGCGGCCGTCGGGTCAGCAGGTCCGGGGTGAGGCCGACGACGGGGGTCAGCTCCGCCACCCGGTCGGGGATCTCCTTGCCGCGGCCGGTGGCGCGCAGGGGTTCGGCGATCAGGTCGGTGAGCGGCAGCCGGGGGTCGGCGGAGAGCCGGGCCTGCTGGAAGACGACCCCGAAGGCGGTGCGCAGGGCGCGCGGGGCGCGGTGGCGCCAGTGCCGTACGGGTTCGCCGTCGAGGACGACGGTCCCGGAGTCGGGCCGGTGCAGCAGGGCCGCGACCCGTGCCAGGGTCGACTTGCCGCAGCCGCTCGGGCCGAGCAGGCCGACGGACTCCCCCGGTGCCACGGTCAGGGAGACCTCCCGGACCACCGGCGCGTTCCTGAGGTATCCGGCGGTGATGGAGCGCAGTTCAAGCACGGGCGTCCTCCGCCGGGTGCGGGTGGTGGCAGGCGACCGTGCCCGGGGGCGGCGGGGCGGCACAGGTGTCGGTGGCCCGGTCGCAGCGGGCGGCGAAGGCGCAGCCGTCGGGGAGGTCACCGAGTTCGGGCGGCATACCGGGGATGGGCGTGAAGGCGCGCTCGGGCAGGGCCTGGAGCAGACCGCGGCTGTAGGGGTGGCGTGGCCCCGGTGAGCCGAAGAAGTCCTCGGCGGTGGCCAGTTCGACGATCCGGCCCGCGTACATCACGGCGACCCGGTCGGCGATGCGCTCGGCGGCGGACAGGTCATGGGTGATCATCAGCAGGCCCCGTCCCCGGCCGCCGGACTCCCCCGGCTCGTCGACGTGCCGCCGCAGTTCGTCGGCCGTACGGTCCACCAGGTCGCGGTCGAGGCCGGTGGTCGGTTCGTCGGCGAGCAGCAGAGGCGCGTCGCCGACGAGGGCCAGGGCGGTGGCGGCGCGCTGGGCGAGGCCTCCGGAGAGCTGGTGGGGGTGGCGGTCGAGGTGGTCCGCGGGGAACGCGGCCCGTGCGGCGGCGGCCTCGGCGGCGGCGCGCAGGGCGGCGCGTCCCCGGGTCGCTGTCAACGCTGCGACCGTCTCCTCCAGTTGGGAGCGGACGGTGCGCACGGGGGTGAGGTGGGCGGCCGGGCTCTGCGGTACGAGGCCGATGAGCCGGCCGCGTACGGTACGGGCGAGGGTCCGCTCGTCGGCCGCGAGCAGGTCCAAGTCGCCGAGGTGCGCCGCCCCGGCGGTCTGCGCGTTGCCGGGGAGCAGGCCGAGCAGGGCGGAGGCCAGCACGGACTTGCCGCAGCCGCTCTCCCCGATCAGGGCCAGACACTCACCGGCCGCCACCTCGAACCGGGCGTCGGTGACGGCGGCGACACGACGCCCGCCGGGCATGAGGAACCGCACGGAGAGGCCGCGCACGGACAGCACGGGCTGGTCTTCGGCCGGCACCGCGGCGATGTCGCCCGGCCCGGTCTCGACTCCGGTGCTCACAGCATCAGCTCCGATCGGTGGCGGGGGTTGATCCGCTCCCGCCAGGCTCCGGCGAGGCCGGCGATCGCGAGGGTGGGGACGATGAGGAACAGGCCCGGGAACAGGGTCGGCCACCACTGTCCGGCGAGCAGGGAGCCGCGGGCCGTCTGGATCAGGGTGCCGAGGCTCGCCGTATGGGTGGGCAGGCCGAGCCCGAGGAAGGACAGCGCCGACTCGTGCCACATGGCGTGCGGCACCATCAGCACGGCGGCGAGGGCGGCTTGGGGCAGGACGGCGGGCAGCAGATGCCGTACGGTCACCCGCCACCGGGACGCCCCGCCGGAGACGGCGGCGTCGACATAGGGCCGGGAGCGCAGGGACAGCACCTCGGCGCGGACGATCCGGGCCGTGGACAGCCAGTGGGTGAGCGCGACGGAGATGACCACCGGCCAGACACCGGGGCGGAACATCGCGACGATGAAGATGCCGAGCAGCAGATGCGGCACGGACGAGAACGCGTCGACCACCCGCATCAGGGCACGGTCGGCCCAGCCGCCCAGGGCGCCCGCCGCAGCGCCCACGGCCGTACCGACCACCGTCGCCGTCAGCGCCGCCGCCACTCCCACGAGCAGCGAGACGCGCAGGCCGTAGACGCAGCGCAGCAGCAGGTCGCGGCCGACGTCGTCGGTGCCGAAGGGGTGGGCCCAGGACGGCGGCAGGAGCTTGGCGGCCAGGTCGACGGCCTGCTGGTCGAGCTGGACCAGGGGCGGTACGAGCAGCACGGCGAGGACCGTCGCGCCCACGATGACGGCGGAGGTGCGCACGCGCAGGGCACGGGTGGAGCGGCGTTTCGGGCCGTGCGAGCGCCACCGGGTCTCGGCCGGTGCCGGTGCGTCACATGTCACTGAGCTTCACCCTCGGGTCGAACAGTCCGTAGAGCAGGTCGGCGAGCAGGTTCCCGGCGAGGACGGCGGCCGTGGCCAGGGTCGTCAGGGCGGCGAGCAGCGGGAAGTCGACGGCGGTGGCCGCCTCGACGGTGGCGGCGGCGATGCCCGGCCAGCTGAAGACGCTCTCCACCAGCAGGGCCCCGGTGATGAGTTCGGGTACGCGGGAGCCGATCAGGGTGAGCACCGGCAGCACTCCGGAGCGCAGGGCGTGGCCGAGCAGGACGGTGCGTTCGCTCAGGCCGCGGGCGCGGGCGCCGCGTACGGGGTCCTCGGCGAGGGCGTCGCCGACGCCCTGGCGGACGTAGAGCGTGAACCAGGGCAGCTGGGAGACCGCGAGGACGCCGGCCGGCAGGATGACGTGGCTCGCGACCTGGCCCGCCGTGACCTGTTCGCTGGCGGTGTCGGTCAGACCGCCCGCCGGGAGGACGTCCCACTGGAGGGCGAACAGCCAGACGGCGAGCAGGGCGATCCAGAAGACCGGGGCCGCCTCCAGGGTGTAGGCGAGGGAGGTGACGGTCCGGTCGATCAGCGACCCGGGCCGGCGGGCGGCGAGCACGCCGAGGACCGTGCCCACCAGCACGGCGGCGGCGAAGGCGACCGCGCACAGCAGCGAGGACCACACGAGCCGTTCACCGATCACCTGGGCGACCGGCTGCCGCAGCACGCTGGAGTCGCCGAGGTCGCCGGTGAGCGCGGAGGTCAGCCACTGCCACCAGCGGGCGGCGAAGGGCTGGTCCGCGCCGAGGTTCTCGCGCAGCCGGTCCAGGGTCTGCTGGTCGGCGCCGAGCGCGGCGGTGCCGGCGTAGGCCTTGACGGGGTCGAACGGGGAGGCGGCGGCGATCGCGAAGACGCCGAAGGTGACGACGAGCAGGACGGGGACGGCGAACAGTGCCCGCCGCCCCGCCAGTCGTGCCATCGCTCCCCAGGGGAGGCGGGTCACTTCTTCGGCTGCCAGTCCTCGATGTTCCACCAGGGGCCGCTGGCGAAGCCGTGCTCGTGCGGCTCCAGCTGGGTGCCCAGGTCCTCCCAGCGGTCGGCCAGGACGTAGAGGTGGTCGATGTGGGTGAGGAAGGTGTAGCCGGGGTCCATCACCAGGGCGCGCTGGAGCTTGTCGTAGGCGGCCTTGCGCTCCGCCGGGTCCTGGCCGCGGCGGCCGGTGTCGAGGGCGCGGTCCACGGCCGGGTTGTCGTAGCGGGCCATGTTGTTGAAGCCGTCGCCGGCCAGGGAGGAGTGCAGCAGGGTGTACAGGCCGAAGTCGGGGTCGCCGGTGCTGCCGAAGCCCGCGAGGACGGCGGTGTTCTTCATGCGCGGCTCGATGACCTCCCAGGTGGCGCTCTCCGCCTTCACCTCGATGCCGGCCTTCTTGGCGTCGGAGGCGTAGGCGAGGGCGTGGTCCTGGCGGACCTTGTCGCCGGAGGGGTACAGCAGCGTGAACGACGCCCGCTGTCCGTCCTTGGCGCGGATGCCGTCCCCGGCGGGCTTCCAGCCGGCCTCGTCCAGGATCTTCTTGGCCTTGCCGAGGTCCTGGTC
Source organism: Streptomyces sp. CRCS-T-1 (assembly GCF_024442335.1). NCBI lineage: Bacteria > Bacillati > Actinomycetota > Actinomycetes > Kitasatosporales > Streptomycetaceae > Streptomyces > Streptomyces sp. CRCS-T-1. The sequence goes on from NZ_CP101651.1 coordinate 1,787,517, forward strand.
GCGCTCGACGGCCTTGGTGAAGGCGGGGTCGTCGACGGGCAGCGGCCCGTAGGCCGGGCGGCCGGCGCCGTCGAGGATCTTGTCGACCATGGCCTCGCGGTCCACGGCGGCGTCGAGGGCCCGGCGGATCGCGCGGTCGCCGGTGACCTTGTTCGGGGTGGGGAGGGTGACGGCCCGGAAGTCGTAGGACTTGGCGTCGTACGTGCGCTTGCCGTCGTCGCTCTTGAAGGTGGCGGCGAGGTTGGGCGGGAGGACCGCGCCGTCGAGGTCGCCGGAGCGCAGCCGGGTGGCGCGTACGTCGTCGTCGGAGATGACCGCCATGGTGAAGGTCTTCACCTTCGGCTTGCCGCCCCAGTAGCGGGGGTTGGCCTTGAAGGTGAGCTTCTCGCCCTTGCTCCACTTGGACAGGACGTACGGGCCGGTGCCGACCGGCCGGGTGTTGAAGGTGCCGGTGTTGGGGTCCTGCTCGCCGGCGATGTGCTCCGGGACGATGGGCAGCACGGTGCGGGCGGCGAAGGCGGCGTAGGGGTACTTGAGGGTGAAGACGACCTTGTCGTCGCCGCTCGCCTCGACCTTCTTGACGGCGTCCAGCTCGCTCTTGAAGGTGTTGTTGGTCTTGGCGTCGAGGGCGGTCCGGTAGGTGTAGACGACGTCGGCGGCCGTCAGCGGCTCGCCGTCGCTGAACTCCACGCCGTCGCGCAGCGTGTAGGTGTAGGTGCGGCCGCCGTCGGCGACCTCGGGGAGCGCCGCCGCGAGGGCCGGCTTCAGCTTGAGGTCGGCGTCGTGGGCGAGCAGCCCGTCGAAGATCTTGGAGTTGCCGTCCTTGCCGTAGCCGAGCAGCGGGTTGAGGGTGTCCGGCTCGGAGGCCACCCCGATGACGACGGATCCGGACTTGGCGTCGCCCTCGCCGCCGCCGCTGCTGGGGGCCGAGCAGGCGGTGACCGCCGCGGCCAGTGCCGCCGTGGCGGCGGCTCCTCGTATCCGACGGGTCGACATATGACCTCACCCCGTTGTTGCTCTAGTCACGTTCTTGCACAGGCCTCGCAATTAAACAGTCAAGGAGGGCCTCCGCGCACCACCGCGGTGCGGGAGGCCCAGGTCACCGGCTTCCGCTCAGCCTCGGGACAGGGTGATGTCCCGTCCGTGGACCGCGTGGAAGCTGGGCAGCGGCAGGCCGCTGAAGGTGCGCAGTTCCATCAGGGTGGCCTGGACGTGGGCCGCTCCGGGAGCGAGCGCGCCCGGCTTGGGCCGGCCCGTGTTGACCCAGCGGTGCTTCACGCCGTCGCACACGGCCCGGGTGCCGCCGATGCCGTAGCGGGTGGTGGAGGCGCCCTGGCTCACGGAGGAGCTGACGAAGACCGGGCCGACGGCGCTCCGGCAGCGGTAGGTGCCGGAGAGGGTGACGGTGCCGTCGGCGGTGATGCGGCCCACCGCGTCGACCGTCACGGCCTCGTACGGGGCCGCGGCGGAGGCGGTGGCGGGTGCCGCGGTGGCACCGGTGAGCAGGAGCAGCGCGGCACCGGCCGTCGCGCCGAGCAGGGGACGTACACGCATGGGGGGAACCTCCCGAAATGAGTGGTTTTTTGTTCCACTCGTACCCGGCGCCCGGGCGGACGCCCGTACCCCTCACTCCTTCGGTGGCGAATCCGCACCGGCCGTCGTGGAACCGTCCGGGGAATGTCCGGGGCGTGTCACGCTTCCTGACGGGCCGTTCCGATGAGTTCGAGTCGGGAGCATGGTCTGTACGTAAGAGTCATACGAATCCTCCGGATGGCCCTACCGACGTGGAGGTGCGCCATGTGTGCCCACCAGACCCAGTGCCCCGCGACCGACTCCCTTGCGGCGCATGTCGTCGCCGCCCACCCCGAGCAGGGCTGGAGCCTGCTGTGCGACGGGGCGATCGTCTTCGACGACACCGGTGAGCTGCTGCCGGACGGCCGCGTGGTGGAACCGCACCGGGTGACGGCCGGGCTGACCGTCGCGGCCTGAGAGCGGCCATAAGGACCCCTAAGGCAGCACCGCGAAGCCGTCGAGCTCGACCAGCGCCTCCTCGTCCCACAGCCGGACGACCTCGACGACGGCCATGGCGGGGTAGTCGCGCCCGGCCGCCTCGCGCCACAGCCGTCCCAACTCGGGGGCGTGCGCGCGGTACGCGGCGACGTCCGTGGCGTAGACGGTGACGCGGGCGAGGTCGGACGGGGTGCCACCGGCCGCCGTGAGAGCGGCCAGCAGGTTCGCCAGCGCCCTCGCGAACTGTTCCGGCAGCGTCGCGCCCACCACCTTGCCGTCGGTGTCGAGGGCGGTCTGGCCCGCCAGGAACACCACTCTCGACCCGGAGGCCACGACGGCGTGGGAGAAGCCGGTCGGCGGGGACAGCTCGGGCGGGTTGACGCGCTCGGTGGTCACCGGGCCTCCTGGTGGGCGTACAACTCGGCGTACAACTCCTTGGCGATGATGCCGCGTTGCACCTCGCTGGCCCCTTCGTAGACGCGGGGGGCGCGCACCTCGCGGTAGAGGTGTTCGAGCAGGTGCCCGCGTCGCAGCGCCCGGGCGCCGTGCAGCTGGACGGCCGTGTCGACGACGTACTGGGCGGTCTCGGTGGCGAGCAGTTTCGCCATGGCGGAGCGCTGGGGCACGTCCGGGGCGCCCTCGTCGTAGGCCGTCGCCGCCGCGTAGACCATCAGCCGGGCCGCCTCCGTGCGCAGGGCCATCTCGGCGACCTGGTGGGAGACGGCCTGAAGGTCCTTCAGCTTGCCGCCGAAGGCGTCCCGCCCGGCGGTGTGGGCGAGGGTCGCGTCGAGGGCGGCCCGGGCCATGCCGACGGCGAAGGCGCCGACGCTCGGGCGGAAGAGGTTGAGGGTCCCCATCGCGACCCGGAACCCCCGGTCCACCTCACCGAGCACGTCCTCGGCCGTCACCGGTACGGCGTCGAAGTCGAGCGACCCGATGGGGTGCGGGGAGAGCATGTCGAGGCCCGTGCCGGTCAGGCCCGGCCGGTCGGCGGGCAGCAGGAAGGCCGTGACACCCCGGGCCCCGGCGTCGGGGGCCGTCCGGGCGAAGACGGTGTAGAAGTCGGCCTCGGGGGCGTTGGAGATCCAGCACTTCTCGCCGGTCAGGCGCCAGCGGTCCGGGCCGTCCCGGTCCGCCCGCAGGGCCAGCGCCGCCGCGTCCGACCCGGCGCCCGGCTCGCTCAGCGCGAACGCCGCGACCGCGGTGCCGTCGGCCACCCGGGGGAGCCAGCGGGCGCGCTGGGACTGGGTGCCGTGGGCGTGGACCGGGTGGGCGCCGAGGCCTTGGAGGGCGAGGGCCGTCTCGGCCTCCGTGCAGCCGTGGGCCAGGGACTCGCGCATCAAGCACAGATCGAGCGCGCCGGATGTGAAGAGCCGCCCGAGCAGGCCCAGTCGGCCCAGTTCGGCGACCAGGGCGCGGTTCACATGACCCGGTTCCCCCTTCTCTGCGAGCGGGCGGAGCCGCTCGGCGGCCAGGGTGCGCAGCTCGGCACACCAGGCGAGTTGTGCCGGTTCGAGCGAGAATGCGGTCATTGCCGGTCCCTTCTCCGCCACCCTGCTTCCCGGCTGGGCCACTCCGAGGCTATCGCGGACCGTTGACTGTCGTCACCAACACGATACGCTCCAGGGGCGAGCCCACCACGCCAAGGGGGCGAACCGTATGAATCCACCGGACACGGCGCACATCGACACCTTCAGCCGCGACCATCTGCCACCCCGGGACCACTGGCCCGAGCTCCGCTTCGACCTGCCGGAGCTGCGCTACCCCGAACGGCTCAACTGCGCCGCCGAACTGCTGAACGGCCCTGAGGACGACCGGCCCGCCTTCCTCACCCCCGCCGGTGACCCCTGGACGTACGGCGAGCTGCGCGCCCGGGTCGACCGCATCGCGCACCTGCTCACCGCCGACCTCGGCGTCGTCCCCGGCAACCGGGTGCTGCTGCGCGGCCCCACCACACCGTGGCTCGCGGCCTGCTGGCTGGCCGTGCTGAAGGCGGGGGCCGTGGCGGTCACGGTGCTCGCCCAGCAGCGCCCGCACGAGCTGCGCACGATGTGCGAGATCGCCCGGGTTCGGCACGCGCTGTGCGACATCCGGGCCGTCGACGACCTCGCCAAGGCCGAGATCCCGGACCTGCGGATCACGACGTACGGCGGTGACGCCCCGGACGACCTCCTCAACCGGCAGGCGCCCGGCACGCCGTACGAGGCCGTCCGGACGGCGGCCGACGACGTGGCGCTGATCGCCTTCACCTCCGGCACCACCGGCCGCCCCAAGGGCTGTATGCACTTCCACCGGGACGTGCTGGCGATCGCCGACACCTTCTCCCGGCATGTGCTGAAGCCCCGGGCCGACGACGTCTTCACCGGCAGCCCGCCGCTCGGCTTCACCTTCGGGCTGGGCGGTCTGGTGGTGTTCCCGCTGCGGGCCGGGGCGAGCGCCCTGCTGCTGGAGCAGGCGGGTCCGAAGCAGCTGCTGCCCGCCATCGCCCGGCACCGGGTCTCCGTGCTGTTCACGGCGCCGACGGCGTACCGCGCGATGCTCGACGCGCTCGACGGCCACGACGTGTCGTCCCTGCGCCGCTGCGTCTCCGCCGGCGAGAACCTGCCCGCGGCCACCTGGCAGGCCTGGCACGAGCGCACCGGCGTGCGCGTCATCAACGGCATCGGCGCCACCGAGCTGCTGCACATCTTCATCTCCGCGGCCGACGACCGGATCCGGCCCGGGGCGACGGGCGTGCCCGTACCGGGCTGGCACGCGCGCGTGCAGGACGCGGAGGGCCGGCCGGTGCCCGACGGGCAGCCGGGGCTGCTCGCCGTGCGCGGACCGGTCGGCTGCCGGTATCTCGCCGACCCGCGACAGCGGGAGTACGTACAGGGCGGCTGGAACATCACCGGCGACACCTACGTCCGCGAACCCGACGGCTACTTCCGCTACGTCGCCCGCGCCGACGACATGATCATCTCGGCCGGGTACAACATCGCCGGACCCGAGGTCGAGGACGCCCTGCTCAGGCACCCGGACGTGCTGGAGGCGGCGGTCGTGGGACGGCCCGACGAGGCGCGCGGGCAGGTCGTGGTGGCCTACGCCGTCCTCAAGGAGGGCGCGCAGCGGGACGCCGGGGCGCTGCGCGACTTCGTGAAGAGCGAGCTGGCGCCCTACAAGTGCCCGCGCGAGATCGTCTTCCTGGACGTGCTGCCGCGTACCGCCACCGGCAAGCTCCAGCGATTCCGGCTGCGTACCGGAGGGGTCCCGGACGGCGGACCCGAAGACCAACGGGATTGAGCCGTACGACCTAAGATGATCAACGTGTCCGACCAGCATGCACCACGGTCTCTCATCGTCACGCTCTACGGCGCGTACGGCCGCTTCGTCCCGGGCCCCGTGCCGGTAGCCGAACTGATCCGGCTGCTGGCCGCGGTCGGTGTGGACGCCCCGTCCGTCCGCTCCTCGGTGTCGCGGCTCAAGAGACGCGGACTGCTCGTGCCCGCCCGCACCGCTCAGGGTGCCGCCGGGTACGAACTGTCACCGGACGCGAGGCAGTTGCTCGACGACGGCGACCGGCGCATCTACGCCACGGCTCCGCCCGAGGACGAGGGCTGGGTGCTCGCCGTGTTCTCCGTGCCGGAGTCGGAGCGGCAGAAGCGGCACGTCCTGCGCTCCCGGCTGGCCGGCCTCGGCTTCGGCACGGCGGCACCGGGCGTGTGGATCGCGCCCGCGCGGCTGTACGAGGAGTCCCGGCACACCCTCCAGCGGCTGCGGCTCGACGGGTACGTGGACTTCTTCCGGGGCGGCCACCTCGGCTTCGCGCCGACCGCCGAGGCCGTCACGCGCTGGTGGGACCTGGCCGCCATCGCCAAGGAGCACGAGGCGTTCCTCGACCGCCACGCGCCCGTCCTGCTCGGCTGGGAGAAACGCGAGGACACCCCGCCCGAGGAGGCCTACCGCGACTATCTCCTCGCCCTGGACTCCTGGCGCCACCTGCCCTACGCCGATCCCGGCCTGCCGTCGGCGCTGCTCCCCGGGGACTGGCCAGGGGAGCGCTCCTCGGCGGTGTTCCGGGGCCTGCACGAGCGGCTGCGGGACGCGGGGGCGGACTTCGTGGGGCTGTAGGCCACGTCCCACGGCTCCCACCGCCCCCAGGACACCCGCGCCGCCTTGTTTGGCCCCACCGGGCCACCGGGTACCCGGTGGCCCGTACGGCAGCACCGGACGGACGGCGGAACGCGATGGAACGGCGGGCAGGCCCGACGCGGCCGGCTCTGATCGTGGTCGACATGATCAACACGTACGACCACGCCGACGCCGGGCTGCTCGTGCCGTCCGTCGAGCGGGTCGTGCCCGTCATCGCCGAGCTGATCGCCCGGGCCCGCGAGGTGGACGTGCCGGTGATCTACGCGAACGACAACTTCGGGCTGTGGCGCTCGCACCACGGGGAGCTCGTCGACGCGGCGCTGGCCCAGCCGCACGGCGACCTGATCGAGCCGATCCGGCCGGACGACGAGTCGCTCTTCGTGGTGAAGGCCCGCCATTCGGCCTTCTACGAGACGCCCCTCGCCTATCTCCTGTGGAGCCTGGGCGTCGGACACGTCGTGCTGACCGGCCAGGTCACCGAGCAGTGCGTCCTCTACTCGGCCCTCGACGCGCACATCCGCCATCTGGAGGTCACGGTGCCGAGGGACGCCGTCGCCTCCATCCACCCGCACCTGGCGTCCGCCGCCCTGGAGATGATGGAGCGCAACATGGGCGCCCGGATCACCGACGCGAAGGAGACGGACTTCCCGCTTGCCGCGAGCTAGATGGTCAGCCGCGGTTTTGGCGCGTCCGTCCGGCCCGTCTGGGGCCTTCGGCTGCCCGCGCGGTACGGGGCGGGCCAGTCGACGCCCGGGCCCGTGTAGCCCTGCTCGGCCGCCGCGTGCAGGGTCCAGTGCGGGTCGTAGAGGTGCGGGCGGGCCAGGGCGCACAGGTCCGTGCGGCCCGCCAGGATCAGGGAGTTGACGTCGTCCCAGGAGGAGATCGCGCCGACCGCGATCACCGGGACACCGGCGGCACGCCGGATCCGGTCCGCGAACGGCGTCTGGTACGACCGCCCGTACTCCGGCCGCTCGTCCGCCACGACCTGCCCCGTCGACACGTCGATCGCGTCGGCGCCGTGCGCGGCGAAGGCCCGGGCGATCTCGACGGCGTCCTCGGCCGTGGTCCCGCCCTCGGCCCAGTCGGTGGCGGAGATCCGCACGGTCAGGGGCCGCTCCCCCGGCCACACGTTCCGTACGGCGTCGAACACCTCCAGCGGGAAACGGAGCCGCTTCTCCGGCGAGCCGCCGTAGGCGTCGGTGCGCCGGTTGGTCAGCGGGGAGAGGAACCCGGAGAGCAGATAGCCGTGCGCGCAGTGCAGTTCGAGCAGATCGAAGCCGGCCCGGGCGGCGCGGCCTGCGGCTGCCGTGAACTGCTCACGGATGTCGGTGAGCTGGGCACGGGACAGCGCGCGCGGGGTCTGGCTGTACGGCTTGTACGGCAGCGCGGAGGCGGCCACGAGCGGCCAGTTGCCGTCCTGGAGGGGCTCGTCCATGCCCTCCCACATCAGCTTCGTGGAGCCCTTGCGGCCGCTGTGGCCGAGCTGCACGCCGATCGCGGTGCCGGGCGCCTGCGCGTGCACGAAGTCGGTGATACGCCGCCACGCCTCGGCCTGCCGGCCGGTGTAGAGGCCGGCGCAGCCGGGCGTGATCCGGCCCTCCTCGCTGACGCACACCATCTCGGTCATCACCAGCCCGGCCCCGCCGAGCGCCCGCGCGCCCAGATGGACCAGGTGGAAATCGCCGGGGACGCCGTCGGCCGCCGAGTACATGTCCATGGGCGAGACGACGACCCGGTTGCGCAAGGTCAGCCCGCGCAGCCGGAACGGGGTGAACATCGGGGGCGTGCCGGGCGGGCAGCCGAACTCGCGCTCCACCGCCTCCGTGAAGTCCGGGTCGCGCAGCCGCAGGTTGTCGTGGGTGACGCGGCGGCTGCGGGTGAGCAGGTTGAAGGCGAACTGGCGGGGCGGCTGGTCCAGGTACAGGCCGAGGTTCTCGAACCACTCCAGGCTGGCACGGGCCGCGCGCTGCGTGGAGGACACGACGGGCCGCCGCTCCTCCTCGTACGCGGCCAGGGCCTCCTCCAGGGAGTCCCGCTCCTCCAGGCAGGCGGCCAGGGCCAGGGCGTCCTCGACGGCGAGCTTGGTGCCGGAGCCGATGGAGAAGTGCGCGGTGTGGGCGGCGTCGCCGAGCAGGACGAGGTTGCCGTGCGACCAGCGGTCGTTGACGACCGTACGGAAGGTCGTCCACGCCGAGTTGTTGGAGCGCAGGGGGCGGCCGCGGAGTGTCTCCGCGAAGATCTTGCCGCAGCGTTCGATCGACTCGGTCTCGTCGAGCGCGTCGAAACCGGCCCGCTGCCAGACCTCCTCGCGCATCTCGATGATCACCGTGGAGGCGTCCGGGGCGTAGGGGTAGCCGTGCAGTTGCATCACGCCGTGTTCGGTCTCGGCGATGTCGAAGCGGAAGGAGTCGAAGGGGAAGTCGGTGGCGAGCCAGATGTAGCGGCAGTGGTGGGTGGTGACCCGGGGGTGGAAGACGTCCGCGTAGGTCTCGCGGGTGGTGCTGTGGATGCCGTCCGCGGCGATGACCAGGTCGTGGGTCCCCGGGAGGTCTTTCGGGGCCTCGGTGTGGAAGCGGAGGGCCACGCCGAGGTCGCGGCAGCGGGTGTGGAGGATTTCCAGGAGCCGTTTGCGTCCCAGGGCGGCGAAGCCGTGGCCGCCGGAGGTGTGGCGGGTGTTGCGGTGGGTGATGTCGATGTCGTCCCAGCGGATGAAGTCCCTCTGGAGGGCCTCGTAGACCTGGGGGTCGGCGTGTTCTATGCCGCCGAGGGTTTCGTCGGAGAGGACCACGCCGAAGCCGAAGGTGTCGTCCGGGGCGTTGCGTTCCCAGACGGTGATGTCCCGGGACGGGTCGAGGCGCTTCAGCAGGGCGGCGGCGTAGAGGCCGCCGGGGCCGCCGCCGATGACTGCGACGCGTAGGGGGTGGCTCGGGTCGTTGTGCGGGTGCGGGTTTGTTGTGGTTGATCGCGCAGTTCCCCGCGCCCCTTCAGGGACATTCACTATCGTCCGCTCCATTTCGGGGGGCGCTTTTCCGTGAAAGCCGCGTGGAACTCTGCGTAGTCCTCCCCGGTCATCAGGAGGGCCTGTGTCGAGGCGTCCAGTTCCACTGATGCCGCCAGGGGCATGTCCAGCTCTGCCGTGAGGAGGGCCTTGGTCTGGGCGTAGGCCAGGGCCGGGCCGTTCGCCAGGCGGTGAGCCAGGTTCTGGGCGGTCTCATCGGCGGCGCCGTCCTCCGTCAGTTCGCTGATCAGGCCGATGCGCTCGGCCTCGGTGGCGCGGACCGGGTCGCCCAGCATCAGGAGGCGGGTCGCGTGGCCCAGGCCCACGACTCTGGGCAGGAGGTAGGCCGCGCCCATGTCGCCGCCGGAGAGGCCGACCCGGGTGAAGAGGAAGGCGAAACGGGCCGAGGGGTCGGCGACGCGGAAGTCCGCCGCCAGGGCAAGGACCGCTCCGGCACCGGCCGCCACGCCGTGCAGCGCCGCGATCACCGGGAAGGGGCACTCCCGGACGGCGCGCACCACCTGGCCGGTCATGCGGTTGAAGTCCAGGAGGCCGGCGGTGTCCATGCCGAGGGTGGCGCCGATGATCTCGTCGACGTCGCCGCCGGAGCAGAAGCCGCGTCCCTCGCCGGCCAGCACCAGGGCCCGTACGGACCGCTCCCGGGACAGCTCCGCGAGCAGGTCGCGCAGGTCGGCGTAGGCGCCGAAGGTGAGCGCGTTGAGTTTCTCGGGGCGGGCCAGGGTGACGGTGGCGACACCGTCGGTGAGATCGACGCGCAGATGCTCCCAGCGGGGGGTGCGGGCGGCGGAGCCGGTGAAGGGACTCATGACGTGCGGCCTCCTCGGGCGGGCACTGTCTCACTGAGCTCTACCCCACGAAGCTATCACTCATCCGTGACTGTCGTCATGAGTGCGCGATAGACCGTTCGGGTAGGACTTCCGTGTGGAGCCGGGGTGACCCGGGTCGGTCACATCCGTCACAGATCACCCACACCGGCGTAACGGCGGGAGCAGCGGTGCGCGGCACCGCGTTCACCTGGGTAAGCCGTCCGGCAAGGGGGCGAAGGCGCCCCCGGACGACGGCCCCTCGGACGCCTCTGAAGAGCGGCGCCGTACCATTCATCAGGTTGAAAGCAGGATGTCCTGCTCCATGAACGGACCCGCCTTGTACGAACTCTCCTCAGCCCCCGCCTCCTGGCGCATCGCGCTGCCGCACACCGTCGCGGCGGTGCCCGTGGCCCGTGCCCTGGTCCGTACGGCGCTGGCCGAGCTGGAGTACGGGGCCGACTGCGACACGGCGGAGCTGCTCACGGCGGAGCTGGTGGCCAACGCGGTGGAGCACACCACCGGCGAGGCTCCGATAGAGCTGGTCGTGGAGCTGATGCCGTCGGGATGTCAGGTCGAGGTGCACGACACCGACCCGGCGCCGCCCGGCGACCTCACCCGCCCGGCCGGCGGGCCGCCCGACCCCTGGCAGGAGCACGGGCGGGGGCTGCTGCTGATCCGCGCCCTGAGCTCGTCGTGCGGGCACCGGCCGACCGAGTCCGGCAAGGCGGTGTGGTTCAGGCTGCCCGCGGTGCCGGAGCAGCGGCGTCCGTCGGCGTAGGGCCTCTTCAGGCCAGGGTCGCCACCAGGACCGCCTTGATGGTGTGCATCCGGTTCTCCGCCTCGTCGAAGACCACGGAATGCGCCGACTCGAAGACCTCGTCGGAGACCTCCAGGTACGCCAGGCCGTGCGAGGCGTGGATCTCGCGGCCGACCTTGGTGCCCAGGTCGTGGAAGGCGGGCAGGCAGTGCAGGAACCGCACGTCCGGGTTGCCGGTGGCGCGCAGGACGTCCATGGTCACGGCGTACGGGCCGAGGGCGGTGATCCGCTCGTCCCAGACCTCCTTGGGCTCGCCCATGGAGACCCAGACGTCCGTGGCGACGAAGTCGACGCCGCGGACGCCGTCGTCCAGGATCTCGGTGAGCGTGATGCGGGCGCCGCTGCTCTCGGCGAGCGCGCGGGCCCGGTCGACGACCTCCTCGGCCGGCCAGTAGGCCTTCGGCGCGACCAGACGCACGTCCATGCCGAGCAGAGCGCCGGTGACCAGGTAGGAGTTGCCCATGTTGAAGCGGGCGTCGCCCAGGTAGGCGAAGGCGATCTCGTTCAGCGGCTTGGCGCAGTGCTCGGTCATGGTCAGCACGTCGGCCAGCATCTGGGTGGGGTGCCAGTCATCGGTGAGCCCGTTGAAGACGGGCACCCCGGCGTGCGCCGCCAGCTCCTCGACCTTCAGCTGGCTGTCGCCCCGGTACTCGATCCCGTCGTACATCCGGCCCAGCACCCGCGCGGTGTCCCTGACCGACTCCTTGTGGCCGATCTGGGAACCTGAGGGGTCGAGGTACGTGGTCGAGGCGCCCTGGTCGGCGGCCGCGACCTCGAACGCGCAGCGGGTGCGGGTGGAGGTCTTCTCGAAGATCAGCGCGATGTTCCGGCCCCGCAGGTACTGGGTCTCGGTCCCGGCCTTCTTGGCGGCCTTCAGCTCGGAGGCCAGCTCGACCAGACCGCGGAACTCCTCCTCGGTGAAGTCCAGCTCCTTGAGGAAGTGGCGGCCGGCGAGGGCGCTCGGGGCTGTCGCCATGGGGGCGCTCCAGGGATACGGGGACACAGACTCCTGGAATACTATACGAAGCTCAGCATGTCTATACGGGCCCCCGTTCGACCGGGCAGCTCATACAGCGTGGCCCGCCTCTCCCCCGCCCCAGCTCGCTGCCCGGGATCTCTATCACCTCGATGCCCTGTTTGCGCAGGTGGGTGTTGGTGGTGGCGTTCCGTTCGTAGGCGACCACGACGCCCGGCTCGACGGCCAGGACGTTGCAGCCGTCGTCCCACTGCTCGCGCTCGGCGGCGTGCACGTCCTGGGTGGCGGTCAGCACCCGGATCTCGTTGAGGCCGAGCGCGGCGGCGATCGCGCGGTGCATGTGCTCGGCGGGATGGTCGGTGACCTTCAGCTCCTTCTCCCCCACGCCCGGCTCGATGGTGTACGAGCGGAGCATGCCGAGGCCCGCGTACTGGGTGAAGGTGTCGCCGTCGACCATGGTCATCACGGTGTCGAGGTGCATGAAGGCACGCCGCTTGGGCATGTCGAGCGCCACGATCGTCTCGGCGGAACCGGCGGCGAACAGCTTGTGCGCGAGCATCTCGACGGCCTGCGGGGTGGTGCGCTCGCTCATGCCGATGAGAACGGCCCCGTTGCCGATGACCAGGACGTCCCCGCCCTCGATGGTCGACGGATAGTCGGCCTGCCCCTCGGACCAGACATGGAATGCCTCGTCCCGGAACAGCGGGTGGTGCCGGTAGATCGCCTCGAAGTGCACGGTCTCGCGCTGCCGGGCCGGCCAGCGCATGGCGTTGATGGAGACGCCGTCGTAGATCCAGGCCGAGGTGTCGCGGGTGAAGAGGTGGTTGGGCAGGGGGTCCAGCAGGAAGTCGTCCAGGTCCATGACGTGGAAGCGCACGGAGGTCGGCTCGGGGTGCCCGTCCAGGAACTCGCGTTTCGTCATGCCGCCGACCAGGAGCTCGGCCAGTTCCCGCGCGGGCAGGTCCTCGAAGGCGGCTCTGAGGTGGTCGGTGGCCAGGGGGCCGTACTCCTTCTCGTCGAAGACCCGGTCCAGGACGAGGGTTCTGGCCACCGGGACCTGAAGCGTCTCGGCCAGGAGGTCACCGAAGAGGTGGACGGCGACGCCCCGGTCGCGCAGCACATCGGCGAATCCGTCGTGCTCGGCGCGGGCCCTGCGCACCCACAGCACGTCGTCGAAGAGCAGCGAGGTCTTGTTGCTGGGGGTGAGCCTTTTGAGCTCGAGATCGGGCCGGTGCAGGATGACGCGGCGCAGCCGCCCGGCCTCGGAGTGGACGTGGTATGCCATGCCTCCATCCTGACCATCGCGGCGCCCGTTGACTCGCTGCTCGCACGTTTCCGCGCACTCTTGTTTACGTCTCAGTGACGACAACCAGCGCGGTCATCCGCTCGGCAGCGGCTGGAGCAGCTCCGGCCGCGCCAGCATCCGCCGGGTCGTCCGCCCCGGGTCGAGCACGGCCCGCGCGACGATCCAGCCGGCCAGGGCGTGCGGTTCGGCGGGGTCGTCGGCCAGCTCGTCGGCGTACCCGGCGAGCGCGGCGGCGGCGTCCCCGGCGGCGAGCCGCTCGTCGGCGGTGTCCGGGGCGACGGACCGGGCGGCGAAGGCGTGGGTGCGGACGTCGGGCCAGGAGGTGCGGTCGGGACGGAAGCGGGGGCCCGCGGAACCGGCGGACGGCGGGGCGACGTTGCGCAGCCGCCACTCGGTGCGGTGCAGCGCCGCGGCCGTCCGGGCCCGGGTGAGCGCGGCGTACGGCACCGGCTCGCGCAGCCAGCCGTCGAGCGTACGGGCGAGCCCCGACACCAGGGCCCGGCCCTGCGGGGTGAGACGCCCCTCCACCAGCAGGGTGCGCACGACGAGCCGGCTCTGCAGCCGGCGCAGCGCGAAGTGGTACCCGGCCGTGTCGGCCGCCTCGTCGTCCCCCGCCACGGCCATCCGGTCCCGCCAGAACCCCGCGACCCCGGTGAAGGCGTACGCCCCGTGCAGCAGCCCCGTCAGATGCCGCGGATCCGGCCGCCAGGGGGCGTAGTAGCGCTCCTCCCGGTCGTCGTCGAGCAGCGGGAACAGGTGCAGGAGCGCGGCCAGTTTGCTGTGCTGGAACTCGTGCACGAGGGTCTCGGCGAGGGCGAGCGGGCAGGAGGGGCGGGCGATGACCATGGCGGCGAAGGAGTCGCCGCTGGTGGCGGAGACCAGGACGGTCGGCGGCGCTGGCGGCTGTGTGCTCGTACGTCCCCAGGGCACCACGGCCCGTATCGCGCCGGGGTCGAACCGGCCCGGCCCCTCGCCGCCCGGCGCGGCGAGCAACCCGACGGCCTCCTCGAACAGCCGTTGCCAGGCCTCGGCTTCGTCGGCGTCGAGCGGTGCGGGCGGCAGAGGGTCGTCCAGGTCGCGGTAGGGGTCGAGGTCTTCGAGGGGGATGGCGACGGTTCCGGCGGGGGTGGGGTGGGCGAGGGTGCGCAGGGGGGTCCAGGCGGGGTTGGCGTCCGAGGCCGTCGGTGCCGGTCTCGGCAGGGGTTGCGTCGCCGGGCGGATCGTCACGGTGACGGTGCCGCCGTCGCGGCCCGGGCCGGACAGGGTCAGCTCGCCGCCGCTCGTCCGGGCGTGAGCGACCGTCACCCCGTCCTCCGCGCCGGAGAGCCGGGCCAGCCCCAGCCCCGGCAGCGGCAGTCCGCCGTCGGTGAGGGGCACCTTGAGGTCCGCCCGCGTCCCGGCGTGCAGCGACGCCGCGACGGCCAGGGCGCACAGATGCCCGGCTTCCGCCCACAGCGGCGGGCCCGACGCGGTGCCGTGCAGCCGGCGCAGCGCGTGGGCGAGCCAGCCGCCGGTCGCCGGGGCGAGCAGCAGCCGGTCGACCGGCCCGGGTGCCGCGGCGGCGGCCTCCTTGAGGACGTCCCAGGCCTCGGCGGCCGGGCTCAGCGGCGTGTGCAGCGTGCCGAGCCGGTCCAGCAGGGTCCGCAGAAGCAGCAGCCTGCGCGCCCGCTCCGCCCGTTCGAGGAAGGCGACGGCCTCGGCGGAGCCGCCTCCCGCCGCCAGTTCCGCGAAGAGCCGTTCGGGCATGCGGAACGGGGCGTGGCGCGGCTCGCTGGGCATGCGGGACCTCCGGTCGGGGAGTACGGGCGTACAGACCCCGGCGGGAACACGGCATGCCCGTCCGGGGTCTGCCGTGCGGCAGGGTGCGGCTATTCGGCCCTGGCGGACCCCTCGCCGCCCCCTCGGATGCTCTCGCGTGCGCGCAGGACCTCTCCGAGCAGACGAGCAGAGGGAGGCAGCGGGGCGAGACGGTCCACCGCGGTCACGGGCAGCCCCGCCAGGTCGACGAGATCCGACTCCCAGACGTCGGTACCACCAGCTGTGGCCGGCTCACGAACGGCGGCTCCGGCGTGGCACAGAGCGGGCGGCTGGTCCAAGATGTTCCCCCTTCTCGCACGGTGGCACGCGATGCCCCGTGTCCTTTCCATCATGGCCATTCCTGC
The DNA here is from genome assembly GCF_024442335.1 of Streptomyces sp. CRCS-T-1. Classification (NCBI taxonomy): domain Bacteria; kingdom Bacillati; phylum Actinomycetota; class Actinomycetes; order Kitasatosporales; family Streptomycetaceae; genus Streptomyces; species Streptomyces sp. CRCS-T-1. The sequence continues at coordinate 1,802,744 of NZ_CP101651.1, forward strand.
CCCGGTCGAAAACCGTACGATCACGCCACTCGATCATTTCCGATCACGCGGACGCATCAGGGAGGCCTCGAACTCCCGTAACGCAGCGTCCAGTTCGCCCCTGAGATCTGAATCGTCATCGAGGGAGACGACGGCGTCGAACAGCTCCCACAACATCTCCGGGCGGCCCCGGGCCAGCCTGTTGAGGATACCGACGACATCGGTGCGGGCCTTGCTGTGCCGGGGCAGCGTGGCAGTGACACGCGGGTCCAACGAGGCGACCACCGCCTGTCGTTCGATGGGGTCTCCCATCAGCGAATAGGCGAGAAGGGCGTCCACCGCCCGCTGCAACGGCGAGGCCCGACGCCGCCCGGGCGACGGTACGGCCGGCGCCACGATCTCGGTGCGCTCGGGGCTCTGCAGCCGAATCTCCGGATACTGCAGAGTACGTCCCGCTTCCCTGAGGGCCGCGATACGTGCCCGTACGGCCGGAAACAGTCCCTCCGGATCGGGCAACGCGGGCAGAACGGCGACTCGGTCGGCCAACAGCCCGAGCAGGATCTCGGAGAACAGCCCCGTCCCGCGCTCCCGGTCGTTGGCGGCGACCCGCCCCCGCCCGGCCGCCCGCAGCAGCGTCTGCCGATGGGCGAGGTTGCGCCGCCCCACCGGCAGGGCGTCCGGCGGCAGTTGCTCCCGGAAGGCCAGGTCCTCTTCGAAAGTCTCGCAGGCGTCCACGATCCACAGCTGATCACCGAAGGCCGCTACGGCGTCCCCGGCGTACCGGTCGAGCGCGGAGTCCAGGTCGATGCCCAGCTTGTCGGCGGTAGTGGCGTCCGAGCAGAACAACCGCAGGTGCCCGGCCCGGTCGAGGACGCCGTGCCCGCCCCACCACACCCAGAGGACATCGCCCTGGGCCAGGGGCAGTTCGCGGACGAGGACGCGGCGCAGAGTCGCGTGATCGGCGGGCTGGTGGGCGACCTCGGGGACGTACGGCGGCAGCGGGGCGAGGTGCAGACGGAGCTGGTCGTCCGGCACCCCGGCCGCACGCAGCAGCCGGTGAAAGGCCACCGCATCGCGCGCCGGCCCGGGCAGATCCCAGCCGGACCCGGCGTCGTACCGCTCGACGCCGACGATCAGCGCATGCACCCGGGCGGGGTTCACTGCAGCCGGTCCACGATGTGCCGGTAGACCTCGGGGTTCGTCCAATAGGCGCTGTGCGAGGCCGGGAAGGGCTGACGGCTGTCGACCGCCACGTCCGTGACCCGTCCGGGGAACAGGCCCGCGCCCAGATAGGAGAGCAGGTCGCGGGAGTCGTACAGGTTCAACCAGTCCGGGACGTGCGACGGCAGGGGTGCGGGGTGTTCGAGGGAGGGCAGTGAGCCCGACTCGTAGAGGAACGGCCCCTGGGATCCCGCCGTCACCAGGAATCGGACCTGTGGCAGCGGCGCGGAGATCAGGGTGTCCAGGGCGATGATGCCGCCGAGGCTGTGGCCGACCAGGGTGACGGGCGGTTCGAGGCCCGTGATCAGGTGACGCAGTTCGGCGCGGACCGCCTCGCCGCGGCTGAGGTAGCGCAGGATGTCGGCGGCGGCGGGGTGGGCGGCCTCGGTGAGGGCGCGGCGGCGGCGCACAACGGCACGGGATGCCGCCGAACCCGCGACCCGCAGCACCAGAGAGCGCACCCCGCGTTCCGTGCCCCGGGGCTGTGCACCGAGTGCCACGGCGAGCACGTCGGCGACGGCGTCACGGCTGTCACCGACCGGCACCAACGGGACGTCGGAGTCCAGGGCGTCGGCGATGACCCGGGCCGCAAGACTGCGTCCGGCGAGGGCCCCGAGGTCGTCGGGGGCGAGGGCGACGGCGGCCGGGGCGAGCAGCGGATGGGCGGCCAGATCGGTGGCGGCGCGGGCCAGTCCCGGGCCCAGTTCGGCGGCAGGAACGTCCCCTTGAGCCGCTAGGGCGAGGAGACCGGTTCGTATCGCCTGGTCGGGAGGCAGGGAGCCGGGCGGACGCTCGACGACCTGCGGCGCGCCGGCCGCGGCGAGCACGAGTTCGGCGTACGGGTCGGCGTAGAGGGCGGCCCAGGCGGCGGCCGACGCGTCGTCGCCGTCACCGTCGGGCAGGCCCCGGGCCGTGCCGCCCGGCTCGGCGGGAAGGCTGACCCCGCCCGCCGCGAGCGTGGCGCCGTGCGTGCCGCCCCAGTAGTACGGCACGATGCGTAGTCCCTCGCGCAGGGCGGTCAGTCCGGCCGCCACGCGCCCCGCAAGCTTCGAGAAGCCTGGTTCGCGCACCCCTGTTCCATGGATGAAGACGACCGTCGCCATGTGCCCCCCGTGACACCGGTACAGAGTTGTGTACGACTGCCGTTACGCCGTCAACTTACCAGTATCATAAGGAGGTTGGGGGTCGAGCACACGTGCGAGGACCCGCCCGCGGCCGAACCACCGGCCATGACAACTGGACACAGGGGGACGCAGTGAGCGCTGACGCGGTGGTCACGCATTTCCTGTTCGCCTCGGCCCTGATCCTGGCGGTCGGCCATGGCGCCGGCTGGGTGGCCCAGCGGCTGAGGCAGCCGTACATCGTGGGGCAGCTGACGGCGGGCATCGCCCTCGGTCCCTCCTTGCTCGGCAGTGCGGCGCCGGATGTCTACCGGACGGTGTTCCCCCAGGAGATCGGCACCGCGCTGACCGGGCTCGCGCAGTTCTCCCTGGTGGTCTTCCTGTTCGCGGTGGGATACGAGCTGGATCTGAAGATCCTGGGCGACCGGGCGCGCACGGTCGTGACGGTGGCGCTGGCGGCGTTCGTGGTCCCGATGATCGTGGGCAGCGGCTGCGCGCTGCTGTTCCGGGAGCAGTTGCGGGCCCTGGACATGCCCCCGCTCACCACCGGCATGGTGCTGTTCGCCGGGGTCGCCCTGTCGATAACGGCCGTACCGGTCCTGACGGCCATCGTGCGGGAGAACAACCTGGCCGACACGGTGCCGGGCGTCCTCGCGGTGTCCGCGGCCGGGCTGCTCGATGTGATCGGGTGGACGGTGCTGGCCGGGACGATGCTGGACAGCGACAGCGGTGAGCACGTCCTGGGCTGGCAGTGGCGGGCCCTCATCGCGGCCGGGTTCGCCCTGCTGATGCTGGCGGCGGCCCGGCCCGTGCTGCGCAGGCTGCTGTGGCGGACCCGGATGGAGCCGTCCCTGCGGCTGGCGGTGCTCATCGGCTTCGCCTGTGCGTCGGCGTCCGTGACGCAGTACCTCGGGCTGCACGCCATCTGCGGTGCGCTGCTCGCGGGGATCGTCTGCCCGCGTGAGCAGCGCGGCACGCTCGACCCGGATCTGCTGCGGCCGCTGCATGTCGTCAGCTCGCTGCTGGTGCCCTACTTCTTCGTGTTCTCCGGGCAGTCCGTCACCCTCAACAGCATGAATGCCACCGGCTGGATCGCGCTGCTGGTGGTGACGGTGCTGGCGGTCACCACGAAGGTCGGCAGTGGCGTGGTGGCGGCCCGGATGGGCGGACTGGACCGCGACGACGCCCGGACCGTCGGTGTCCTGCTGAGCGCCCGCGGTCTCACGGAGCTGATCGCCCTCAACGCCGGCTTCCAGGCGGGCCTGGTGAGCAAGCCCCTCTATACGGTGCTGGTCTTCATGGCCCTGGCCACCACGCTGCTCACGCAGCCCCTGCTGATCCTGGTGCGCCGCCTGTCCGACCACGAGCCGACCCGCGCCCCGGGCCCTGCCGAGGTCGTGCCGGTGCATCTGACTCTCCCGGACCACGCGGGCGACACCCCGGCACCTCGTCACCCGTCGGACGGCGTGCCCCCCACACCGGTGGCGGACGCGGGCTGACGGTCCGGGGTGGCACACGGGTGCCACCCCGGACGAGGCGGTGGTCTACAGCGGCATCGGCGCCATGTCGCACTCGATACGGCGGCCCTGGCGTGCGGCCACGTGCCACGGGTGGTCGGCGCGAACCACGCGGGCGAAGCCGTCCGTCGCCTTGCGCTGCAGTTCGTCGGCCTCCGCCCTGCGGCCCAGGCCCCGCAGGTCGAGGCCGAGGTTCGCCGTGCAGGCCAGCGTCAACGGGTGCTCCTCACCGGCGATCTCGGCGAGCAGCGGCAGATTGGCCTGGTCGATCTCGTGCGCCCGCTCGAAGTCGACGCGTGCGTAGGCCGTGTTGGCCTGGCCGATGGCGACGGTCAGCGCGGTGATGTGCCGGGCGCCCACACCCGCGGCCAGCCGGCTCGCCGCGTCGTCCTCCAGCTCCTGTGCCTGGTCCAGGGCCCCGAGGGCACGCAGGGTGGCGGCCAGGTTCGCCTTGGTCAGGAGGGTGTACGCGTGGCCCTGACCGAGGCGCTGCTCGAATCGACGCAGGGTCTCCTCCGCCAGCTCCCGGGAGCCGTCGAGGTCGCCGTTCAGACGCCGGTCGACGGACACGTTGGTCGCCGACGACACGGCGTCGAAGTGGTCCTTTCCGTAGCGGGAGACGAAGCGCCGCAGCGTCTCGTCCGAGAGCTTGGCCGCCTCTTCGTGGGCCCCGTCCCGGCGTCGGCAGACCGCGAGATTGCGGGCGATGCGCAAGGTGAGCGGGTGTTCCTCACCGAGTTCGGTGCGCGCCCGGCGGTACGCGTCCTCCTGGAAGTCGCGGGCGCCGGGGTAGTCCCCGCTCTCGCGCATGTCGATGGAGAGCGCGTTGAGGGTGTTGAGGGTGAAGAAGCTGGCAGGGCCGAACAGCAGCTCACGCTGCTGGGCGTTCTCCTGGTCCAGCGGCAGCGCTTCCCTGAACCGGCCGCACAGCCGCAGGGCGACTCCCCAGGCGTGGGTGGCCCGCAGCGTCATCGGATCGTCCGGGCCGAACAGGGACCGGGCCAGCTCGGTGGCCTCCTGCGTCAGCGCCCGGGCTTCCTCGAACCCGCCCTGGTAGCCGCGGGCGTCCGCCATCTCGCACAGCGAGTCGATCAGGTTCTCGGAGTCGACATCGGAGCGGCGCGAGATCTCCAGGGCCTTCTCGGTGAGCGGGATGGACTCGGGGACCTGGCCGTTCTGCCGCAGCAGGAATCCGAGGCTCTTCGTCATCCGGAGGACGTGGAGGTCATCCTCGTCCGAGGACCCGAGCCAGGCGCTCCAGGCCTGGCGGGCGAAGTCGGCGGCGCCCACGTGGTCTCCCCAGTAGTAGAGGAACCACACCGTGTCGAAGACCAGCTCCCGCACATAGGTGTCGGTGCTGGTCACGGCCTGTGAGGTGAGCACATGGGGCAGCAGCGCCTGATAGGCACGCCATTCCAGTGACGAGCCGGAGGGGCCGGGCTTGGCGGCCGACAGCAACTGGTGCGCGGCGTCACGCATCCGCTCCCGCTCGTCGGCGCTCAGTTTGGCCAGGAGCACCGTCTGCAGCAGGCGGTGCATCTGGAGGGTGTCGGAACGCGGGTCCACCCGGACCAGGGAGAACTGGCTCAGGTCGCGGACGGCCCGGTTGAGTTTGATCGACTCCCGCAGCAGGGGATCGACCTCGGGCGTGACATTGACGCCGCGGCTCCCGCGCAGCATCGCCCTCGGGATGGGCTCGGGGGCCATGCTGGCGCAGATGTCGAGCAGCTGCCGGGCGCCCGGGTTGTTCTCCTTGATCCGCTCCAGCGAGATGTCCCAGGCGGCGGCGACGGAGACCGGATAGTCGGGAGCCGGGTCGAGTTCGAGGATCTCGGGACTGCGCTGCGCGAGCAGGTCGAGATACTCGTCGACCTGCATGCCGGTCACCGCGCGCCAAGCGCCCGCCTGCTCCACCGCGAGCGGCAGGTCGCCCAGGGCGTCGGCGAGCCGCCCGGCGTCCTCGACGGACAGGTCGGGCGAGCGCCTCTGGAGCAGCTCGATCGACTCCTCGCGCTCGAACACGTTGACCGGCAGCGACGTGGCCACCCTTTCCCAGGCCCGGTTCCGGGACGTGACGATGACCTTGCCCGGTCCGTTGGCCGGGAAGTACTGGCGCACCGTGTCGACGTCCTCGGCGTTGTCGAAGACGAGCAGCCAGCTGTCGTACGGCGTTCCGGTGCTCAGCGCCTCCAGTACGGCCGGCACGGCCGTGTTGGCGGCGGGGGCGCCGAGGCTGTCCTGGCCGGTGGGGGCGACGCCGAGCTGTGCCGCCAACTGGGCCAACGCGGCGAGAATGAGGCTCTCCCGCTCGGCGGGGATCCAGCAGATCACCCGGTAGTCGTGCTGGTGGGTGTAGACGTACTCGAGTGCCAGCTGGGACTTGCCGACGCCACCGAGCCCATGGAGGGCGTTGGGGAGCACCGCCGCCGTGTCCTGAGCCGCCAGCTGCTCCTCCACGGCACTCAGCAGCGCCTGCCGGCCGACGAACGACGTGTTGCGCAGAGGCACGTTCACCAGGAGGGCGGCGGGCGTTCCGGTCGTGGTGCTCGGCATGGGGAGCTCAGCCTCCGAGGGTTCTTGTGGGATGGCGTCGGATACCAGGGGTGGCACGGGTGGTTCTCCAGCTTCTTGGGGGGCGGTCGACGGTGGCAGACTTCCCGTTCCGTCGGACAATCCCCCAGGAGCCGCGCGGTTCACCTCGGAAGTTGCAGCTCCGGGCGTTCCCGGACTCACTCGTTCGGCGTCACCGGGCCCTCGGGCCCTGGACAGACCGGGCTCGATCCGGCGGGCCCGCTCGGAGTACGGCCCCGAGAGCGCCCGCATCACGGCCAGCTCGCTGCGCGCCCAGCCCCGCTCGGACGGGTCGGGCAGCGTGGCGCCCATCGGGTCGCGCAGGGCGGCGCGCAGGGCGAGGCCCCGGGCGCCCGCGGCGGGAAGTTCGCCCACCACGCTGACGGTGTGGGCGAGTTGGCTGCGGGTGGTGGTGGCGAGCAGTTCCTCGCGGACCCCGTCGGCGAACTCCGGACGGCCCTCGCCGCCGCTGTCCCAGTCGATCAGCCCGCCCATCAGGATCTCGGCGAGGTGGTCCGGGCCGGTCTCCGGCATGGTGCGCCGCCGCAGCTGTTCCACGAGGTCGAACTCGAAGGGAACCGCCGCCAGTTGCGTTGCGAGGCGGCGTGCCGCGGGGGTGGCCAGCGTGAAGAATCGGCGTACGGCGGCTTTGGCGGCGCGCGGGAAGCGGGGGGCGCGCAGGCCGGGCGCGGGCGATCCCTTGGTGAGGGTGCCGGCCAGGACGACGGGCAGGGCGCGGCGCACTCCGCGTTCCCCGGTGACGAGGTCGGCCCAGGCCGCGAGCGAGGCGGGCTTGAGGGAGAGCACGGGGACGGGCACGGAGCCGTCGCCCGCGTCGGGCAGCGGTCGCAGGGGGTCGGGGCCGCCGGGCGGCGCCCAGTGCTCGAGTCCGTCGTTGGCGGCGCCGAAGCCGCCGGCCTCCAGGACGGCCGGGTGGGGGTAGAGCGAGGCGCGGTGGCGCAGGTGCGGCGGGAGCAGATGCACCAGGGCCGTGGGGCCGGCGTGGGCGAGCCGGGCGAGCAGGTCGTCGGCGGCGGGCGAGGCCCAGCCGTGGGCGAGCCCGTCGGTGACGACGAGGAAGACGCGGTCACCGCGTCCGCCGAGGAGTTCGGCGGGGTCGGCGGCGGCCCGGCCGACGCTCCAGCGCAGGGTGGCGGTGCCGGTGCGCGGCACGTTCACCCGGACCGTTCGCACGGCCCGGAAGGCGCCGCTGTGCTCGGCGGCCTGGGCGAGCCGGGCGGTGGACTCCTCCCAGATCCGCAGGGTGGGCGCGTCGTCCACCAGCAGGACCAGGTCGAAGGCGGCCGTCCGGGCGGGACGCAGGAACGGCACCCACATGCCGTCGATGATCCCCTGCTCGGCCGTGGTCTCCTCGTCGAGTTCGAGCGTGTCGCGGGACGGCACACGGCGGGCCAGCTGGTGCAGGGCGCGGGCGAACCGGGCGGTGGCGCGGCCCGGGGCCTGCTGCGGGCGGTCGTCGGCGGGCAGCAGCGGCTGCCCGAGGCGCAGGGTGAAACGGCCCTCGGCGTCGGGTAACAGGCGCGCCGAGGCGCGGGGCTCTCCGGGCAGGGGGGAGCCGGTCCCCTGCCGCGGACGGTCGTCGAGACCGTCGGGAGTGGCCGGCGGGCGCGGAGCGCGCACCGCGTCGGGGGTGGTGTCAGGGGAGGGACCCGGCTGGTCGGCCGGTGAGGTGTCCCGCTGGTTCGTGTCCTCCGTGTCCCGCGGGCGTACGGGAGTCGGGGCCGGGGATGTCGTCGTCCGGCCCGGCGCCGGCTCGGGGCCGGAGGAGGCCGGGCCGCCGTGGCGGTTCCAGTGCACGGCGAGCCAGACCGCGTCGGCGACGTCCTGCCAGCGCGGGAGGGACTGTTCCAGGGTGTCCGGTGGCGTCGCTCCGTGCTCAGCCGCCTGATCGGCGGACTCGGGCAACGCCGAAGGAGGCGACGACCCCGAAACGGGAAATCCGTCGCCGAGCCCGGATGCGTGCTCCCTGGGATAGCCCTTCAATTCAGCGGCCCTTCGCGAGGTCGCGCAGGAGCATTTCCACGAGCTTACGCCCGTCACCATCCGCCTGGAAACCACCCGCCGTCGTCATCTGGACAGCGTTGAGCAACTGGTCCAGGGAGTGGGTTCCGCCGGCCTGGACCCGCTGAACGAACAGGTCGACGAGGTCTTCGGTGCCCTGCGGGCGGGTTCCGAGGTGCCCTTCGACCATGGCCAGGAGTTGCTCCCGGGTGGGCGTGCGCATCTCCAGCGGGAGGCAGCGCCGGCGGAAGGCCGCGGGGAATTCGCGTTCTCCGTTGCTGGTGATCACCACGACCGGGAACTCCCGGCACTCGATGCGCCCGTCGCGCACCTCGGCGCGGCCCCCGGGGTCGCTGGTGTGGACGCGCGCGCTGTCCTCGGCGTCGCGTACCAGCTCGGGGACTTCATAGCTTCCGTTCTCCAGGACGTGCAACAGGTCGTTCGGCAGGTCGATGTCGCTCTTGTCGAGCTCGTCGACGAGAAGCACACGGGGACGATCGTAGGGCAGCAGCGCGGTCCCCAGGGGGCCCAGCGTGATGAAGTCACCGAGAAACGGGGGTAGTTGGCGCGGATTTTGCTGAAGCGCGGTGTTGACGTCCGTAGCCGGATCGATGTCGTCCGGTTCCAGGGACGCGGCATGCCGCAGGCCGGCCCGCCAGGCGGCGATGGCCTGGGCGCGGCCCATGGCGTCGTGGGCGTAGAGGCCCTCGCGCAGGGTGGTGCGGCTGACGATGTTCCACTCCAGGACCCGGCCGAGGCCGAGTTCGCGGGAGATGAGGTAGGCCAGGGTGGACTTGCCGACGCCGGGCGGGCCGGTGATCAGCAGGGGCCGGCGCAGCAGCAGCGCGGTGTTGACGACGTCGATCTCGTCCTTGCCCAGCTGCGGAGTGACGTCACCGGGGCCCAGGCGGCGCAGCGCGGCCTGGGGGTCGGCCGCCGGTACGGGCCGGGCCGGTTCGCCCCGGAAGCTGCGCCAGGGCGGCGGCACGGGCAGATCGGGCGGGACGGCGGGGGCGCTGCCCGTGCCGTGGAAGATCCACCAGTCGTTCGGGACCGTCTGCTCCTGCCCGCTCATGCGGATGCCTCCTCGCTGGCGAGATCGCCTGGGTCGGTGGGCTGGAAGTCAACGGGACGCGTCGGATCGTCCCAGAAAAAGCCGATGTGCCGGCCGAGCAGCTCGCCTGGGCCCCGGCCCTCGCTCTCGGCGTTCCTGCGCAGGAGGTGGACGGCCACCGGGATCCTCGCCGGTGTGGGCGCCGCGGCGAACAGGGCGGTCACCACTTCCCGGCGCTCCTCGCGGAAGGCACCTCTGCGGTCCCAGATCGCGAGCCCCACCCCTTCCGCTATGGCGGCCTTGAGAGCCTCCAGTGCCAGGACGTCGGACGGGGCGTCGAGCACCACCGCCGTATGTCTTGGTTCCCCGGCGAGCCCGGCCTGCCACGCGCCGATCCGGCCGCCGTCCGGTTCGCGCCAGCCGTGCACCTGGACGCCGTGCTCGTTCAGGGTTCGCCAACGCTCCTGCCACTGGTCGCGGACCAGGGCGTCGTCCGTGCGCATCCGCTCCAGGCTGCGCAGATGCACCCCGTACTTCAGGCTGAGCGGCAGCGGCTGCCCGTCGCCGATCCGGAAGGTCAGACCGGCCACATCGTGGTTGAGGAGTTCGTACGGAAGGACGAACTCGATGTACGGCGGTGGCTGCCGGCGTCCGCCCGGGTCGGGTTCACGGGGCGCCGACCAGAGGCGGGCGCCCTGCCGTAACGCGCGCTGGACGGCCGGGCCGAGCTCGTCGAGGGTGGTCGTGGCGGGTTCGCCGGGCTGTGGGTCCCAGCGGCCGGGGACGGTGTTGAGCCAGGGGCGGACGACGATCTCGCCGGAGCCGTCCCGTGCCGGTTCGACGGCGACGACCAGGCAGCGCGGGATGTCCGGATCGCTCTTGGCCGAGCCGCGGGCCTTGCGGCGTTCCTCCACCGGCCCGGTCAGGCCCGCGCGCCGGGCCCAGTCGTCGGCCCAGCCGGACAGGGCGGTGCGGTGCCCCGGGCTGGCGGCGAGCAGGGCGGCGTGGTCGATCAGCAGGACGGCGGGGGGCAGTCCGTCCGGCTGCACGTTCCAGTCCAGGACGTGCGCGAGGAGTTGCTCCGGGGCGAGTCCGGTGGGCAGGTCGAGGCCGTTGAGCTCCTCGACCAGGGCGTCGCGCAGCCGGGCGGCGGGGAGTTCGCCCTTGGCGAGGAGGGCGCGGGCGCCGGCCTCGTCGTCGCGGGAGAGGGGCCCCTGGAGGGCAGGGGGCGGGGCGGGCGCGAGCCACTGGTCGAGCAGCTGATCGAGTTCGTCGCCCGCCAGTTCGCCTTCGAGGATCCGCACCACCTCGACCAGTACGCGTTCCCCGCCCGGCATGTTCAGCGCGGCGCGCGTCAGCAGGACCACGTCCTCGCGCAACTTGATGCCGCGCAGGTCGATCCGGCGCCCCAGCAGGCCTCCGAGGACGACACCGAAGTGCAGCCGCCCCTGCGCGTCCTCCATGCAGCCCAGACCGCACAGGGCGTTGGTCAGCCCCAGCAGCAGCCGTAAGCCTTCCGCACGCCCGGACCCGCCCTCGGGTTCGCCGAACCCCGCGTGTGTCTCCACCGACTTTCCCCCTGAGCCGGTATACCTGCCTGATCGACCAGCGAAGTTAGCACGGCAACCAGCGGTTAACCAGGGACGAATGGGACCGGAAGGACGACGTCCGGCCAGGATCGCCCCAGACGGGACAAGCCTGGCCGGATTCGATCGGACTCGACCTTGTGGAGGCCGCCCTTCCGGCTCAGAGCCTCGGGTCCACCGGCTCCGATTCCAGCGCCAGCACCCCGAACACCGCCTCGTGCACCCGCCACAGCGGCTCACCGTCGGCGAGTCGGTCCAGGGCCTCCAGGCCCAGGGCGTACTCGCGGATCGCCAGGGACCGCTTGTGGTTGAGGAAGCGGGAGCGCAGGCGGGCGAGGTTCTCCGGGCGGGTGTACTCGGGGCCGTAGATGATCCGCAGGTACTCGCGGCCGCGGCATTTGATGCCGGGCTGGACGAGGCGGCCCTGGGGGTCGCGGACGAGGGCGCCGATCGGCTTGACGACCATGCCCTCGCCGCCGCGGCCGGTCATCTCCAGCCACCAGTCGACACCGGCCCGGACGGACTCCGGGTCGGCCGTGTCGACGTACAGCCGCCGGGTGGTGCGCAGCAGGCCGCTGCCGTCGTGCTCGACGAGCCGGTCGAGCAGGGCGAGCTGCTCGTCGTGGGGCAGGGCGGTGAGGCTGCGGCCCTGGACGGCGAGGATCTGGAACGGTGCCAGGTGGACGCCGTCCAGGCCGTCCGTGGTCCAGCAGTAGCGGCGGTAGGCCTCGGTGAACGCGGCGGCGTCGGCGGAGCGTTCGCGGGTGCGGGCCAGCAGGCCGGTGACGTCCACGCCGCGTGCGGCCGTGCCCTCCAGCGCGGCCAGCGCGCCCGGGAGCACCGCGCCGGAGGCGGCGCCCACCGCGGCGTACTGGGAGCGCAGCAGGCCGGAGGCCTTCAGGGACCAGGGCATCAGTTCGGCGTCCAGCAGCAGCCAGTCGGTGGCCAGTTCGTCCCAGAGGCCGGCCTCGCCGATCGCCGTGCGCACCCGGTCGAGGATCTCCTCGGTGAGGGCGTCGTCGTCGAGGAAGGGGCGGCCGGTGCGGGTGTAGAGCGCCCCGGTCGGGCCGTCCACGCCGAAGCGCTTGCGGGCCGCGTCCGCGTCCCGGCAGACCAGCGCCACCGCCCGCGATCCCATGTGCTTCTCCTCGCACACGACCCGCTCGACCCCGTCCGCCGCGTACTGCGCGAAGGCCTCGACGGGGTGTTCGAGGTAGCCATCGACCTTGCTGGTCGCCGTCGGTGCCATGGTGGGCGGGAGGTACGGCAGCAGCCGCGGGTCCACCGCGAAGCGGCTCATGACCTCCAGGGCCGCCGCCGCGTTCTCCTCGCGGATCGAGATCCGGCCCTGGTGCCGGGTCTCCACGATCCGGCGGCCCTGCACGTCGGCCAGGGCCAGCGGGCGGCCGTCGTGTCCGCCGGGGGCCTCCGTGAGCAGCGGCTTCGCGGGCTCGTACCAGACGCGCTCCGCCGGTACGTCGACCAGCTCGCGCTCCGGCCAGCGCAGCGCGGTGAGCTTGCCGCCGAAGACGGCGCCGGTGTCCAGGCAGATGGTGTTGTTGAGCCAGGTGGCCTCCGGGACGGGGGTGTGACCGTAGACGACGGCCGCACGACCTCGGTAGTCCTCCGCCCAGGGGTAGCGCACCGGCAGGCCGAACTCGTCGGTCTCGCCGGTGGTGTCGCCGTACAGGGCGTGGCTGCGGACCCGGCCGGAGGTGCGGCCGTGGTACTTCTCGGGCAGGCCGGCGTGGCAGACGACCAGGCGGCCGCCGTCGAGGACGTAGTGGCTGACGAGGCCGTCGAGGAACTCCCGCACCTCGGCGACGAACTCCTCGCTCTGGCCCGTCATCTGCTCGATGGTCTCGGCGAGGCCGTGGGTGTGCCGGACCTTGCGGCCGCGCAGGTGACGGCCGTACTTGTTCTCGTGGTTTCCGGGCACGCACAGGGCGTTGCCGGACTTCACCATCGCCATGACGCGGCGCAGCACGCCCGGGCTGTCGGGGCCGCGGTCGACCAGGTCGCCGACGAAGACGGCGGTACGGCCCTCGGGGTGGACTCCGTCCTTGTAGCCCAGCTTGCCGAGCAGCGAGTCCAGTTCGGCGGCGCAGCCGTGGATGTCGCCGACGATGTCGAAGGGGCCGGTGAGGTGGGTGAGGTCGTTGAAGCGCTTCTCGGTGACGACGGTGGCGTGCTCGACCTCGTCGACGCCGCGCAGGATGTGCACCTTGCGGAAGCCCTCGCGCTCCAGGTGCCTGAGGGAACGGCGCAGTTCCCGGGTGTGGCGCTGGATGACGCGGCGGGGCATGTCGGCGCGGTCGGTGCGGCCCGCGTTGCGCTCGGCGCACACCTCCTCGGGCACGTCGAGCACGATGGCTATCGGCAGGACGTCGTGACTCCGGGCCAGGTCGACCAGCTGGCGTCGGGCGTCGGGCTGCACGCTGGTCGCGTCCACGACGGTGCGGCGGCCGGCGGCGAGGCGCTTGCCCGCGATGTAGTGCAGGACGTCGAAGGCGTCCTTGGTGGCGCTCTGGTCGTTCTCGTCGTCCGAGACGAGGCCGCGGCAGAAGTCGGACGAGATGATCTCCGTGGGCTTGAAGTGCCTGCGGGCGAAGGTGGACTTGCCGGAGCCGGAGGCACCGACGAGCACCACCAGGGAGAGGTCGGTGACGGGCAGGACCCGCCCCTCGCGTACGTCGGTCATGCCGCCTTCGCCTCCTTCGGACTGGTCGGGGTGGTCAGGGTGAACACGGCCATCTGGGTGGGCGGTCCCACCTCGGGGTCGTCAGGGCCGACGGGTATGAACTCGGCCGAGTAGCCGTGCCGTTCGGCGACCGCCTCCGCCCAGGCCCGGAACTCGGCGCGGGTCCATTCGAAGCGGTGGTCGCGGTGGCGGACGTGGCCGGCCGGGAGGCTCTCCCAGCGCACGTTGTACTCGACGTTCGGGGTCGTCACGAGGACCGCGCGCGGGCGGGCCGAGCCGAACACGGCGTACTCCAGGGCGGGCAGCCGGGGCAGGTCGAGGTGCTCGACGACCTCGCTGAGCACGGCGGCGTCGTAGCCCTTGATCCGCGGGTCGGTGTAGGCGAGCGAGCCCTGGAAGAGCTTGACGCGCGAGGCCTGCCGCTCCCCCATGCGATCCAGCTTGAGCCGCCGGGAGGCGATGGTGAGCGCCCGCATCGACACGTCCACGCCCACGATCTCGGTGAACGCCGGGTCCTTGAGGAGGGTCTGCACCAACTGGCCCTGGCCGCAGCCGAGATCCAGGACGCGGGCGGCCCCGGACGCCTTGAGCGCGGCGGTGATGGCCTCCCGGCGCTGTACGGCGAGCGGGGTGGGCCGCTCCTCGGTCTCGGTCTCCGCCCCGACCGCGTTGTCGATCTCCTCGACCTCGCTGTCGTCGGTCTCGGCCAGCCGGACCAGCTCCAGCCGCTCCGTCGCCGCACGGGTCAGCGACCAGCGGCGCGAGAGGTAGCGGCTGGTGATCAGCTGCTGCTCGGGGTGGCCGGGCAGCCAGCCCTCACCGGCGCGCAGCAGCTTGTCGACCTCGTCGGGGGCGACCCAGTAGTGCTTGGCGTCGTCCAGGACCGGGAGCAGGACGTAGAGGTGGCGCAGGGCCTCGGCGAGAGTACGGTCCGTGGACTCCAGTTCGAGTCGGACGTAGCGGGAGTCGCCCCACTGCGGGAACTCGGTGTCCAGCGGCACGGGTTCGGCGGTGACCGTCCAGCCCAGCGGCTCGAACAGCCGCTGTACGAGCCCGGGGCCGCCGCGGGCGGGCAGCGCCGGTACCTCGATACGCAGCGGCCACGGTACGGCGGGCAGTTCGGGCCGGGCGTTGCAGACGCCCTTCATCGCGCTGGAGAAGACATTGCTCAGCGCCACGGCGAGCAGGGAGGAGGCGGCGTAGGGGCGGTCGTTGACGTACTGCGCGAGTGCCGCGTCCGGGGCGCCGCCCCGGCCCTTGCCCTTGCCGCGCCTGACCAGTGCCACGGCATCCACCTCCAGCAGCAGCGCCGCCGTGCAGCGCTCGGCGTCCGCCTCGGGGTAGAGGACATGGGCCGTGCCGTAGGAGGTGGAGAACGCCTGGGCCTTCTCGGGGTGCTTGTGCAGCAGGAAGCCGAGATCGGTGGCGGGGCGCTCCGGGGTGCCGGTGGTGGTGATGGTCAGAAACACGGTGGATCGACCTTTGATCAGTGGTCTGAACTGCGGATCCCCTCACCGTACAGAGCGAACTTCGGCAGCATCCGGGAATTTTCGCTAGCCTCCGGTCGACCGGGCGTTCGAGGGAGGATGTGCGACTGTGGGCACGATCGACACCAGCAAGCCCCATTCGGCGCGGATGTACGACTACTTCCTGGGCGGGAAGGACAACTACCCGGTCGACGTGGCGGCGGCCGAGCAGGTGACCTCGCACTTCCCCGCCGTGAGCGCGATGGCGCGCACCAATCGCGCCTTCATGCACCGCGCCTCCCGGCTGCTGGCCGAGCGGGGCGTCCGCCAGTTCCTCGACATCGGGACCGGCATCCCGACCGAGCCGAACCTCCACCAGATCGTCCAAGGGGTCGCCCCCGACGCCCGGGTGGTCTACGCGGACAACGACCCGATCGTGCTCCGGCACGCCGAGGCCCTGCTGCACAGCGCGCCCGAGGGGAGGACCGCCTACGTCCAGGCCGATGTGCGGGACCCCGCAAAGATCATCGCGACGGCCCGGGAGACCCTCGACTTCAGCCGGCCGATCGCCCTGTCCCTGGTGGCACTCCTGCACCTGGTGGGCGACGAGGACGAGCCCCTCCGGCTGGTCCGGGAACTCCTCGAACCGCTGCCGCCCGGAAGCCACTTGACGCTCTCCCACGCGACGGGCGACTTCGACCCGGAGACCTGGGAGCGGGTCGTCGAGGTGTACCGCAAGGGCGGCACGGCGGCGCAGGTGCGCAGCCGGGAGGAGTTCTCGGAGTTCTTCACGGGCCTTGAGCTGGTGGACCCGGGTGTGGTCCTGGCCGCGCGGTGGCATCCCGGGCTCGGCGAACGGCGTGGAGGGGACGGCGGGGGCAACGAGATCCCCCTCTACGTGGCGGTCGCCCGCAAGCCCTGACACGGGCCCGGCGGTTCGCGCTCCACGGCCCGGTCCGCCGGACGGCCGACGTGCCGGGCCGGGCAGTGCCCGCCGGTTCTACGACAGCTGCGACTGCACCTGCGAGGAGATCAGCTCCAGGTGGTCGAGGTCGTACAGGTCGAGGATCTGGAGGTAGATCCGCTGGGCGCCGATCTCGGCGTAGCGGCCGATCTTGTCGACGACCTCGGACGGGGAACCGGCCAGGCCGTTGAGCTTCAGCTCGTCGGCCTCGCGGCCGATCGCGGCGGCCCGGCGGGCGATCTCCGCCTCGTCCCGGCCGACGCAGACGACGAGGGCGTTGGAGTAGGTCAGGTCGTCGCCGTCCCGGCCGGCCTCCTCGGCGGCGGCACGCACCCGGCCGAACTGGCGCGCGCTGTCCTCGAGGGAGGCGAAGGGGATGTTGAACTCGTCGGCGTACTTCGCGGCCAGCCGCGGGGTGCGGGTGGCGCCGTGGCCGCCGACGAGCACGGGGATCTTCCGCTGCGCGGGCTTGGGCAGCGCGGGAGAGTCCGTGAGGTCGTAATGGGTGCCGTGGAAGTCGAAGGTCTTGCCGGGCTCCGTCGCCCAGAGGCCGGTGACGATCTCCAGCTGCTCCTCGAGGCGGGAGAACTTCTCCTTGGGGAACGGGATGCCGTAGGCCTTGTGCTCCTCCTCGAACCAGCCGGCACCGAGGCCGAGCTCGACACGGCCGCCGGACATCTGGTCGACCTGCGCGACCTGGATGGCGAGCACGCCGGGCAGCCGGAAGGTGCCGGCGGTCATCAGGGTGCCGAGCCGGATGCGCTTGGTCTCACGGGCGAGTCCGGCCAGGGTCAGCCAGGCGTCGGTGGGGCCGGGGAGGCCGTCGCCGGAGCCCATGCGGAGGTAATGGTCGGAGCGGAAAAAGGCGTCGAATCCCAGGTCCTCGGTGGCCTTGGCGACGGCGAGCAGCGTGTCATAGGTGGCCCCCTGCTGGGGCTCGGTGAAGATGCGCAGATCCATACGTCCATCCTGCACGCCGGGGTGCGGGGCGACGCGGTCGGTCCCCGGTCCCCCGCGCGCCCCGGTCGGGTGAAATTACGTCCATACCGCGCGTGCCGCCTGACCCGGCCAGTGACCGGCCCCAGTGATGATCGTTGGCTCGGGCGGAGCCGGAGCCCCCGGCTTCCGCACCGGCCCGCGACCGCCGGGGCGTCACCCGCGTCGGCCTCCCCGGGGGCCATGGGCCGAGGAGGCCGTCATGTCCGAAGAGACCGTGCCGCAGCAGGGCGGGACCGGGCAGCCGAAAGGGCTGTTGCAGCAGATGGAGGAGCTGATGGCGGCGTTGAACGCGGACCTGTCGGCGTTGGACGCGGATCTTCAGGCGGCGGGGGATGCGGGCCGGGGGCCGGGCGAGGAGGGCGACCGGGGGCGTTCGGGCTGAGGACGTCGCCCTAGGGGCGCGGGGAACTGCGCGAACAACCCCCACCGGCCCGCACCCGGACGACAAGCCTGCCCGGGATCAACGCCGGGGCAGCCGCCAGGGCTACTGCGGCGGCGCCTAGCCCGCCTCCCGCTCCGGTACCACCTGCTCGCGGTCCGCGAGTCTGCGGAGCATTTCCAGGACGCGGTCGCGGGACTCGTCCGCCGCGTCGATGGCCTCCATGCACTGCCAGTACGTGCCCTCGTCGTCGGCGGCGCAGGCGAGGCCGACGAGGGCGATGCCGACCTCGCCGAGGAGGCCGCCGAGGAACATCAGGGTGTGGCGGGCGTCGCCCAACTCGGTGAGCTGGCCCGCCCGCAGCTCACCGGGGGCCAGTTCGGGCGGGTCGAGGACGCCGCAGCCCCGGCCCGCCAGCTCCGTCAATCCCAGTGCCTCGCCGCGTAGTTCGGGAGGTCCGGCGACCGCGAGGCGGCTGCCTATCGCCTGCGCGAGGGCCTGTGCCTGCCACACCTCGGCCAGGATCTCCCGCTGGTCCCCGCCGACGGCCAGGGACCGCCTGCTCGTCACGATGAGCCGCACAGCGTCCATGCGCTGCCCCCGTCTGTCCCGACGCGCTTTCGCGCGTACGCCTGCCCGAACTCCCTTGTTCACTACCCAGAGTGAAGGGGGCTGAGACGAAAAGCCAGAGGAAGACGGAAATCTGCGGACAACAATTCGGATTCGGGCCGCATTTTGATTACGCAGCGTACAAACGGACTTTGCTACTCCTGGATCGGGAACCTCCCTTCGTTCCGGTCGATCTTCGCGTTCAGCGCCGCCAGCGGGTCGATGCCGAGCACCTCGCAGAGCTGGAGCAGATACGCGAGCACGTCGGCGACCTCGTCGGTGACGCGGTGCGCGGAGTCGGGGTCGGTCATGACGCGGGCCGACTCCTCGGGGGTCAACCACTGGAAGATCTCGACCAGTTCGGAGGCCTCCACGCTGAGCGCGGCGACCAGGTTCTTGGGGGTGTGGTACTGCTGCCAGTTCCGCGCGGCCGCGAATTCGGCCAGGCGGCGCTGCAGTCCGGCCACGTCCAGGTGATCAGTCACGGTCCAGGTGTACCACCGTGACACCCTCCGTCCCGGCGGCCCACGAGGCGTCACTGACCGTGCCGACGAGGCGGATGTGCCCCCGGTCGCACATCCGGACCGCGAGGCGCAGCAGTTCCAGCCGCTGCCGTCCGTCCAGGCCCCGGTCGAGGCCGTCGGCGAGGACGGTGAGCGTCTGGAGCGCGGCGGGCACCTCGCCGGCCGGGTCGACCTCCAGCACGCCCGGTCCGGTGAGCAGGACCAGCGCGAGGGCCACGTAGCGCAGTTCGCCGTCGCCGAGGCGCCGCAGGTCCGTAAGGACGCCGTCGCCCCGGTCGAGGATCGCGCGGATCGTTCCCGTCGCCTCCTCCGCCTTGGCGAGGACGTCGGCGACCGGCCCGGCGCAGCCGGCGCGTACCGCCGCCACGAACAGCGCGTGCCGTCGTCCGCACTCGGCGCGGGTGCGGCCGAGGACGTCGGCCAGATTGCCGCAGCCTCCGAGCAGTCGGCCGGAGCCGGAGGGTACGGGGCCGCGCATCCGGGCGGGCTGGGGGTCGCAGGCGAAGACGGAGCGCAGGGCGACCACCATCTGCTCGGCGGCGGCCAGCACCCTGCGCTGGCCGGGTGTCGTGCCGGCCACGCGCAGCGGCAGCAGGGCCGTGCCGAGCCGGTCGTCCGGCAGTGGGCCGCGGGTGACCGGCGTCGGCCCGGCCGTGTGCCAGGCGGCCTGGACGGCGCGCTTGCCGGGGTCGCGCAGGGCCGTCTCCAGCAGGACCAGGCCGTCGGCCGTCAACCGCTCCCCCACGATCCGCAGTTCGGGCTCGGCCTGCACGGCCACGTCGAGCCGGACCGGGCCCGCGGGGCCGTCGGCCGTGCAGCCGATGCGGAAGCCGCGGCGGCGCTGCGCGTCGGGCCGGGCCCGCTCCGGGACACAGGCGACGGGGTCCGGGAACGCCTCGCCGAGCCCGGCGCCGCCGCCGAGCCGGGCCAGAGCCTCGTACGCCCGTAACGCGCTGGTCTTGCCGCAGCCGCTGGGGCCGGCGAGGAGGGTGAGCGGCCCGAGCGGGAAGGCGGCGCGGCGGTGGGTGGTGAAGGCGGCCAGGCGCAGCTCGGTGAGGCGGGGGCGGTCTGGATGCGCGAGAGCCGCGTGAGGTGCGGGGGCAATCGGGGATGCGGGGGGCTGGGTCATATCCGGACGGTAGGGCTCCGGCGACAGGACGAACCGTTCCGTCTCCGGGCCTTTCCTACGATCGAGCTACCGTCACACCGATCGAGCCGCCGTCACACCGATCGAGCCACCGCCACACCGGTCGAACCGTCACACCCCGGGCAGACCGGCCCCCTCCATCAGCCCCGTCACCTCGGTGCCGGCCGGCGTCAGCAGGAACACATTGCGGTCCACGCGGTGCATCCCGCTCGCCAGGCCGAAGACGACGCCCGTGCTGAAGTCGAGGACGCGCTTGGCGACCTCCGTCTCCGCACCGGTCAGGTCGAGCAGCACGGGCACCCCCGCCATCAGCCGCTCGGCGACGTCACGGGCGTCGGCGAAGACGTTCACCCGCAGGACGACGAAGCGGCGGCGCGTCTCCGTCTCCGCCTCGGGTATGGACCGGTGGCCGACGGAGGACGGCCAGGCGTCCCGGCCCCGCAGCGGCACGACCTGGGCGAGCCCCTCCCACTGTTCGTCGGTGACATCGTGGCTGTTCACCGGCATGCTCCGTCCTGGCTCGCACTGACTGTCTGCATCGGGCAATTCTTGCGCAGAGTCACCCGTTCGGCCCAACAGCGACACGCTCCGCGACCTCAATGCACCTCACAACGGCCAGAAGACGGCTGTGTGACGGGCGTAACTCCTCGTGATCAAGCAATGTCACACCTGCGTAACGGGGTCTTCGTACCGTCGACGGCATGACCACGACTCCCCGGCCGCAGCAGGAGACGAAGCAGGTGCGCACCGTCTGCTCGTACTGCGGTGTGGGCTGCGGCCTCGTCCTCGATGTCGGGGCGGGGCCGGACGGCCGGCGCAAGATCTTCAAGGCGTCCGGTGACAAGGCGCATCCCGCGAACGCGGGGCGGCTGTGCACCAAGGGCGCGACCACGGCCGACATGCTCGCCGCGCCCGGGCGGCTGACCGGCGCGCTGGTGCGGGGCGACCGGGGCGAGGAGCCGGTTCCGGCGCCGGTGTCCGACGCGATCGCCGAGACCGCGGCGCGGCTGCGGGCGATCGTCGACGAGCACGGGCCGGACGCGGTCGCCTTCTACGTCTCGGGGCAGATGAGCCTGGAGGCGCAGTATCTGGCCAACAAGCTGGCCAAGGGGTTCGTGCGGACGAACGGGATCGAGTCGAACTCACGGCTGTGCATGGCGAGCGCGGGCACGGGCTACAAGCTGTCGCTGGGGGCGGACGGGCCGCCCGGGTCGTACGAGGACTTCGATCAGGCGGATGCCTTTCTGGTCATCGGGTCGAACATGGCCGACTGCCATCCCATCCTGTTCCTGCGGATGATGGAGCGGGTCAAGGCGGGTGCCAAGCTGATCGTCGTCGATCCGCGGCGGACCGCGACCGCGGCGAAGGCCGATCTGTTCCTGCAGGTCAAGCCGGGGACCGACCTGGCGCTGCTGAACGGTCTGCTGCGGCTGCTGCACGAGGGCGGGCACACCGACCAGGAGTTCATGGCCGCGCACACCGAGGGCTGGGAGGCCCTGCCCGGGTTCCTCGCCGACTACGCCCCGGCCGCGGTCGCGGAGATCACCGGGATCGCCGAGGACGATCTGCGCACCGCCGCCCGGTTGATCGGCGCGGCGGGCAAGCGGTGGATGAGCTGCTGGACCATGGGGCTCAACCAGTCCACGCACGGCACCTGGAACACCAACGCCCTGGTCAATCTGCATCTGGCCACGGGGGCGATCTGCCGTCCGGGCGCCGGGCCGTTCTCCCTGACCGGTCAGCCGAACGCCATGGGCGGGCGCGAGATGGGCTACATGGGCCCGGGGCTGCCGGGGCAGCGGTCGGTGCTCGTGGACGAGGAGCGGGCGTTCGTCGAGGACGTGTGGGAGCTGCCGCCGGGGACCCTGCGCAAGGACGGCGTCGGCAAGGGCACCGTCGAGATGTTCCGGAAGATGGCCGACGGGGAGATCAAGGCCTGCTGGATCATCTGCACCAACCCCGTCGCCTCGGTATCCAACCGCCGTACGGTCATCGAGGGACTGGAGGCCGCCGAGTTCGTCGTCACGCAGGACGTGTTCACCGACACCGAGACGAACGCGTACGCCGACGTCGTCCTGCCGGGCGCGATGTGGACCGAGGCCGAGGGCGTCTTCGTCAACAGCGAGCGCACCCTCACGCTGACGCAGCCGGCCGCGGACCCGCCCGGGGAGGCGATGGCCGACTGGCGGATCATCGCGGAGGTGGCGTGCGCGATGGGGTACGAGAAGGGGTTCTCGTACGACAGCGCCGAGCAGGTCTTCGAGGAGATCCGGCGGTTCTGGAACCCGAAGACCGGGTGGGACCTGCGCGGGGTGTCCTACGAGCGGCTGCGCGAGACGCCCGTGCAGTGGCCGGCCGCGCGGGAGGACGGGCCGGACCGCAATCCCATCCGGTACGTCGGCGACGAGGGGCTGCGTTTTCCGACCGCCTCCGGGCGGGGCGTGTTCTTCGCGCGTCCGCATCTGCCCGCCGCCGAGATGCCGGACGACGACTATCCGTTCGTGCTCAACACCGGGCGGGTGCAGCACCAGTGGCACACGCTCACCAAGACCGGGAAGGTCGCGAAGCTCAACAAGCTGAACTCCGGGCCCTTCGTGGAGCTCCATCCGCTGGACGCGGCAGCGCAGGGTGTCGCGGAGGGCGATCTGGTCGAGGTCGCCTCGCGGCGCGGGCGGGCCGTGCTGCCGGCGGTGGTGACGGACCGGGTGCGGCCGGGGTGCTGTTTCGCGCCGTTCCACTGGAACGACCTGTTCGGCGAGTATCTGAGCATCAACGCGGTGACGAGCGACGCGGTGGATCCGCTGTCGTTCCAGCCCGAGTTCAAGGTGTGCGCGGTGTCGCTGGCGAAGGTGGCCGCGCCGATACCGGCACCGGCACCGCCCGCCGAGGCGCTCGTGCCGACGGAGGTGACCCCGGGCGCCGCCGACCCCTTCGGCCTGGAACCCTCCCCTCCGCCGGTCCTCTCCGCCCAGGAACGCCGCTACCTCACCGGTTTCCTCGCCGGGCTCCGCTCGGGCACCCTCGGCGGTGTCCCGGTGCTGCCGCCCGACGCGCCCTTCTCCCCCGAGCACGCCCTGTGGGTCAACGGGGTCCTCGCCGGCATGTACTCCAGGACCGCGACGCCGACGGCGACGCCCGCGCCGCAGGAGCCGGCCGGGCGCGAGATCGTCGTGCTGTGGGCCTCGCAGACCGGCAACGCCGAGGAGTTCGCCTCCGCCACCGCCGAGCGCCTGACCGCGACCGGGCATCGCGCGCGACTCGTCGGCATGGACGAGGCCGACGTCGGGGCGCTGGCCGGCACGTCCGACCTGCTCTTCATCACCAGCACCTTCGGGGACGGCGACGCGCCCGACAACGGCAGCGGCCTCTGGGACACGCTCGCCGACGCCGGAGCCCCGCGGCTGGACGGGGTGCGGTACGCCGTGCTCGCCTTCGGGGACTCCTCGTACGACGACTTCTGCGGGCACGGACGGCGGCTGGACGCGCGGCTCGACGAGCTGGGCGGGGTGCGGCTGGCCCCGCGTGCGGACTGCGAGCCGGACTACGAACCCTCCGCCGGGCAGTGGCTCGATGAAGTGCTCTCGGCGCTGGGCGGCACGGGCACGGCCCCGGCACCCGCCCCGGCCGAGAAGCCGAAATCCGCCTCCAAGCCCGCCGCCACGGCCCGGCTCGTCGGCAACGAGCTGCTCAGCCGGCCCGGTGCGGGCAAGGAGGTCCGCCGGTTCACCTTCGACACGAGCGGGACGGACCTGGCGTACGAGGCCGGGGACGCGCTCGGTGTGCGGCCGGTCAACGCGCCCGCCCTGGTGGACGAGTGGCTGGCGGTGACCGGCCTGGACGCGACCACGGCCGTGCAGGTCAAGGGCATCGGCGAGGTGCCGTTCGCCGAGGCCCTGCACCGGCACTTCGACATCACGAGGATCACGCCCGACCTGCTGCGCTTCGTCGCCGAACGCGCCCGGGACAAGCATGAGTTGCGCAGGCTCCTGCGGCCCGACAACAAGGACGGGCTGGCGAAGTGGAGCTGGGGCCGGCAGGCCGTGGACGTGGTCGCCGAGTACGCGGTGCGGGCGAGCGCCGAGGAGTGGGCGGGGGTGCTGCGGGGGCTTCAGCCGCGGCTGTACTCCATATCGTCGAGCCCGCTGGTGGACGCCCGGCGGGTGTCGCTGACGGTGTCCGTGGTGCGGTACGAGAATCTGCGCGGCCGGGCGCGCGGCGGGGTCTGCTCGCCGTTCCTCGCGGACGCCGAGGCGGACACGGAGGTGCCCGTGTTCGTGCAGCGCTCCCCGCACTTCCGGCCCCCGGGCGACGCCTCGACGCCGATGGTCATGGTCGGCCCGGGCACGGGGGTCGCGCCCTTCGTCGGTTTCCTCCAGGAGCGGCGGGCGCTCGGCCACCGGGCTCCCAACTGGCTGTTCTTCGGCGAGCAGCACCGCGCGACGGACTTCTACTACGAGGACGAGCTGACCGCGCTGCTCGACGAGGGCACCCTCAGCCGCCTGGACACGGCCTTCTCCCGCGACCAGCGCAACAAGGTGTACGTGCAGGACCGGATGCGCGAGCACGGGCCCGAGCTGTGGCACTGGCTGTGCGAGGGCGCCCGTTTCTACGTCTGCGGCGACGCCTCCCGCATGGCCAAGGACGTGGACCGGGCGCTCAGGGACATCGCGGCGACGCACGGCGGGCTGAGCGAGACGGAGGCCGCCGCGTATGTGAAGCAACTCGCGGCGGACAAGCGGTACGTGCGGGACGTGTACTGACCCGCGGGCCGACGCGGGGCCGGGGGCCCGTCAGTTCGCCGCCCGGACGAACCGGAGGGCCGCGGTGACCGTGGTCAGGCCGCGGATCATGCCCAGCTGGTTCCAGCCCAGGCCGAACTGCTCCCGGTCCACGCTGAACTCGGTGTCCAGGGTGAGCCCGGTGGCTCCCCCGTCCGTGAGACGGGCGGTGAGGGACAGCGGCCGGCTGATGCCGCGCACGGTGAGCTGACCGACCACGTGCACCTGGTCGCCGTCGCGGAGCTCGGCACTGCGGGCCGCGAAGGTGATCTCGGGGTGGTGGTCGGCGTCGAAGAAGTCGGCGGACCTCAGATGGGTGTCGCGCTTGGCGTTCCCGGTGTCGAGGGAGGCGACGTCGAAGGTCAGGGTGCCGACGGCGGAGCCGTCGGGCCGGACCTCGCCCGTGCCGCTCAACGCGCCGAAGCGGCCCTTCACGGTGACCAGGCCCCACATGGTCCTGTGCCGGATGCCGACGATCGAGGCAGTCGCGTCGAGCTGCCACAGTCCGGTTTCCACGGCGACGGTCATGATCCTTCTCCCACTCGTGTCGTCCACGCGTCGTCCAAATTTGGATGACTGCACTGACTGCACGCTAGCGGCTGGTCCAAATTTGAACAACCCCCTGCTCCAAATTTGGACGACAGGTAGGCTTGAACGCATGGCCGACCCCCAGGAGCACCCCGCCGACCTGCCCGGATGTCCGTCCGCCGGGGGCGGTGGGCTGCTGCCCGCCGAGTTGCGCGCCTGGATGCTGCTGCTCGCCGCGACGGGAGCGGTGGAGCAGCGGCTGGGGGCGGCCGTGAAGGAGAAGCTGGACATCTCGCACGACGAGTTCCTGATCCTGTGCCTGCTCGCCGAGCAGCCCGAGGGCGGGCTGCGCATGACGCGCGTCGCGGAGCTGCTGGGCCGCCCCAAGACCCGCCTCACCTACCAGATCGCCTGCCTCCAGCACGCCGGCCTCGTCACCCGCAGGTCGGTGTGCGGGGACAAGCGCGGTATCGAGGTCGCCCTGACGGACAAGGCCCGGGGCCTGCTGGCCGAGGTCTCCGGCGCGCTCGCCGAGACGGTCACGCGGTCCCTCGCCCGCTTCATGGGCCCGGACCAGCGTGCGGCGCTGTGCGGGCTGGTGCCGGATCTCGCGGAGGAGTCCCGCCCGGAGTGAGGGGCACCCGGAGCGGGGCGCTGCTCTCTACAGCGTCGTAGAATTCGGGAACACGGGCGCGACGACGGTCGTTGACCCGAGTAGCCACCACACATGAGGAGCGACTCCTTGTCCGCCAGATCGACGGACCCTCCGGGGCACAGTCCCCGACCATCCCGCCACGACATGAGTGATCGCGGCACACGGCGGGGTGGTGTTTCATGAGTGCCGCCGAGGCCCTGCTGGGCCTGCTCGCCGTGTTCGTGCTGACCGCCGGCACCGGCTACTTCGTCGCCCAGGAGTTCGCCTACGTCTCCGCCGACCGCCTCGCCCTCGCGCGTGCGGCCGAGGCCGGGGACCGCAAGGCCGCCCGGGCCCTGAAGGTGCTGGAGCGGCTGTCGTTCATGCTGTCCGGCGCGCAGCTCGGCATCACCGTCACCGGCCTGGTCGTCGGCTTCATCGCCGAGCCGTCGGTGTCCGCGCTGCTGCGGCCCGCCCTCGCCGGGCTCGGCCTGCCCGACGCGGCCGTCAGCGGTATCGCCGTCGTCCTCGCCTTCGTACTGGCCACGGTCGTACAGATGGTGCTGGGCGAGCTGGCCCCGAAGAACCTCGCGATCGCCGTGCCCGAGCGGCTGGCGAAGGCCCTGGCCCCGTCCACGCTGGCGTATCTGAAGGTCGTCGGCCCCGTCGTCCGCGTCTTCGACAACGCGGCGAACAAGCTGCTGCGCAAGGCCGGGATCGAGCCGGTCGAGGAACTGCACCACGGCGCCACGCTGGAGGAGCTGGGCCATCTGATCGGCGAGTCCCATGAGCAGGGCGCACTGCCGAAGGACACCGCCGCGCTGCTGGACCACGCGCTGGAGTTCTCCGAGCGCTCCCTCGACGAGGTGATGGTGCCGCGCGCCGACGCCGTCTTCGTCCGCAAGGACGCCGGCGCCGAGGAGGCGATCGGTCTGATCGCCGGGCACGGCCACTCCAACTACCCGGTCCTCGGCGACCACCCGGACGACATCGCGGGGGTGCTGGGCGTGCGCGAGCTGATGGCGCTGCCCGCCGCCCGCATCGCCCACGCGACGGCCGGTGAGCTGGCCCGGCGGCCCCTGCTGCTGCCGGACACGCTCGCGCTGCCCGACGCGGTGACGCGGATGCGGGAGCAGGACGACGAGTTCGCGGTCGTCCTCGACGAGCACGGCGGCGTGGCGGGCATCGTCACCTACGAGGACATCGCCGAGGAACTGGTCGGTGACATCGCGGACGAGTCCGACACCGTCACCGTGCTCGCCGTCGCGGACGGCGACGGCTGGCTGGTGGACGCCGGCCGCCGGCTGGACGAGGTGGCCGAGGCCACCGGCGTCCTGCTGCCGGAGGACGACGACTACGACACCGTGGCCGGTCTGGTCGTGGACCGGCTCGGCCGCTTCCCGACGGTCGGGGACAGCGTCACGGTCGAGCTGCCCGAGGGCGGCCGGGCCGTGATCGAGGTCCGCACGCTCGACCGGCATGTGGCCGACCGGGTGCGGATCAACCCGCTCGTGGAAGCCGAGGAGATGGCGTGAGTTTCCCCATGGCGGTCTTCGTGACCGTGCTGCTGCTGATCGGCAGCGGTTTCTTCGTGGCGGCCGAGTTCGCGCTGGTCGCCGCCAAACGGCACCGCATGGAGAAGGCGGCGGCCGAGGGGCGGCGCGGGGCCGGGGCGGCACTGGCCGGCATCCGCGAGCTGTCGCTGATGCTGGCCGGCGCGCAGCTCGGCATCACCGTGTGCACGCTGGGCCTGGGTTCGGTGTCCAAGCCGGCGATCTCGCACGAACTGGACCCGCTGCTGCACAAGCTGGGCCTGCCCAGCGCCGTGAGCTACGGCGTGGCCTTCGCCGTGGCGATGGTCGTGGTGGTGTTCCTGCACATGGTGGTCGGCGAGATGGCGCCCAAGTCCTGGGCGATCGCCCACCCGGAGCGTTCGGCGATGCTGCTCTCCCCGCCCTTCCGGGCCGTGGTGCGGGCCGTGCGCCCGCTGATCCGGCTGCTCAACGCGGTGAGCAACGCGCTGGTACGGCTGTGCAGGGTGGCCCCGCGCGACGAGCTGGCCTCGGTGCACGACCGGGAGCAGCTGACGCATCTGGTGGAGGAGTCGGAGCGGCTGGGCCTGATCAGCGCGACCGACTCGGAGCTGCTGACCCGCTCGCTGACCGAGCCGGAGACGCCGGTGGCGGCGCTGCGCATCCCGGCCGCCGAGATCACCTGGGCCGAGGGCGGCGCGGACGTCGACGCGCTGTTGCGTTTCGCCGCCGAGCACGACCGCACCCGGCTGCTCGTCCGGGAGAACGGCGTCGTCCTCGGCTCGGTCCACGCCCGTGACGCGCTGGTGGCCCGGGCCCGGGGGCGCGCGACGACCGCGCGGGAACTGGCCCGGCCGGTGCCCGAGCTGACGGAGGCCACCACGGTCGCGGACGCGATCGAGGTGCTGCGCCGCCGCCGGGCGTCCCTGGCCGTCGTCCGCGATCCCGCCGGGGGTCTCACCGGGCTGGTCACCCTGGACGACCTGCTGGCCCGTCTGATGCAGCCGGCCGCGGCGGCCTGACGGGGCGCGGCCTGACGGGGCGCGGCCTGACGGGGCGCGGCCTGACGGGGCGGGGCCTGGCGGGCGGGACCGAACATCCAGCACATCTGCACACCGCTCGCCAGGATGCCGTGGGGCGTCGCGCCCGGCGCCAAGTGCGTCCCACGGCTTGGGAATTTGGCGCCGAAGTGCCCGCTTCGGAATTCGGGGCGCAATACACGGGTGTGCCGCCGGGCGGCGGGGTGTGTGAAGGAGTGCGCGCAATTCGGTGGCCCCGTGGTCATGGCGGTGAAGGCGTTCGCCGAAATACGGGGTGCGGCGGCGGCATGCGGCTGGCCCTCCGCCCTGCGGAATGTTTTGATCCTGCGCACGGCGGCGCCGCGGATGCGCAATCCCGGTCCCCGGAATCCCGCGATCACCCGCGCCGCTCCGCCATGGCGCACATTCACGCGAAGGGAAACACCCCCATGAACCTCACCCCCCGGGTCGACATCGCCGAGCTCTCCGACGCGGACCTGGAGCAGGTCTCCGGCGGCAACGCGGGCGGCGCCGCCTCCGCGGGGCTCGCGGGCGGCCTCTCCGCCGGCCTGGTCGGGCCGCTGACCGCCGAGGTCTGCGGGAACCTGCAGGCTGCGCTGTCGACGGAGGGCGCCGCGGCGGGCGCGAACGCGGGCGTTCACACGACCTCGCTCTGAAAACCCCGCGCGAAGGGCCCCGGGAGGCTTCCCGGGGCCCTTCGCCGTGCCGTGCGACCCTGCCCGCCGTCGCAATGTTGAGGAATTCGCGAAGATCATGACGGAATTCTGGACACGACGGGGGCGGTCGACACGGCGAAGGGGGATGACGCAGACTTGCAGCGGCCCTCAGACCCCGGCTGTAAAGCGATAGGACCCAGCCCAGTGAAATCCGACTCGACCCGGACCGAAGAACTGCCCATCTACGAAAGCCTCGTGCGCGAACGCGGAGACGTCGTGGAGGAGGCCCGCGTGGTGGCCGAGGAGACGCAGCACCAGGTGACGCAGGCACTGAACGGCGTCACGCCGACGGGTCATGGCCCCGGTTCCTGAGTGAGAAACGCCACCGGGGGGCCGCGGCTCTGCCTCCCGGGCCGAAGGCCCACTCCATCCCCGGCTCCGTCACGCAGCGGAACAGACGCCGTACGGACGGCGTGCACAGCGCGGTCATGACCGCGGCGGCCACCAGCGTGGCGATGAGCGCACCGACGGGTCCCCGGACCCAGGCCGGTTCGTACCAGCCCCAGTACTTGGCGGCCTGCGCGACGAAGCCGTGCAGCAGATAGCCGCACAGCGTGCCCGCGCCCAGCACGGTGAACCACATCCGGCGACCCGGCACCCAGGCGAGGAAACAGGCGACCAGGACGACCGAGCAGCCGAAGGCTGCCAGCGTCATCAGGGGCCCGTACCAGAAGGGCGCGGCCAGGGCGCGGGCGCTGTCGGCGTGGAAGAACCAGGCGTAGTTCATCCGCGGAACCGCCCAGTACGCCACGGCGAGCGCGCCGACGGCGACCGGCACGGCGAGGACGCGCGCCTTGCGCCGCCGTACCAGCCGGAAGTGCTCCGGCCGCAGCAGCAGCCCGAAGACGAAGTACGGCAGGAACTGCAGCGTGCGTTGCAGGTCGAGGTCGTTGCCGATGGACGGCGAGAGCGTCGCCAGCATCGCGATGACGAAGGCCAGCGGCAGCGGCCACCGCACATGACGCCACAGCGGCGTGGTCAGCCGCCAGACGAACAGCGCCGCCAGGAACCAGGTCAGATACAGCGGATCCAGCAGGGTGATCGGCCGGTCGGGGTCCTGGCTGGTCCAGCGGGTGAACAGGGTGTACGCCGTCTCGAACACGACGTACGGGACGACGACGCCGGTGACCAGTCGCTTCAGCTTCCCCGGGCTCCCGTCGAAGGTGCGCGAGAAGTAGCCGGAGATGATGATGAACGCCGGCATGTGGAAGGCGTAGACGAGCATGTAGAGCGCGGTGACGGCCCTGCTGCCCTCCCGCAACGGCTCCCAGGCGTGCCCCACGGCCACCAGCACGATCGCCAGATACTTGGCGTTGTCGAAGAACGCGTCCCGCTGCCGGACCGGCCGGGCGGGTGCCTCCTGCTCTTTCGTCCGTGTCACCCGGACTTCTTCGGCCGCAGGTCGGGCCGTCGTCACCGTGTCACTCACGGGCCCTCCCCCAGCGACTCGAAGCGGCTGTGCCTCGTCTTGCCTGGAGTAAAGGTGTGGTGTCTGCGCAGAACATCGCCCGCACCTTAATCACAGGGCCGTGCCCTCGTTCAACTCGTAACGGGTGTGAATCGCTTCGGCTCATGCCCGGGTATACGTACCGAGACGGGCGTTCGTCTCCGCGAGGGCGGCGGTGAAAGGGTGCCGCGGCTCGGTCAGGACCCTTCGGGCCGGGCCCTGTTCGACGAGTTCGCCCGCGTCCAGTACGGCGAGGCGGTCGGCGAGCGCCGCCGTGTCCAGGTCGTGTGTGATGAGCACGAGGGCGAGGTCGTCGCGGTCGCGGACCAGTGCGGTGAGCAGGTCGAGGATGCCGCGGCGGGTGACGGTGTCCAGGCCGGAGGTGATCTCGTCGCACACCAGGACCCGGGGGCGGGCGAGGAGGGCGCGGGCGAGGGCGGCGCGCTGGAGTTCACCACCGGAGAGTTCGCCGGGGCGGCGGCGGACGAGGGGCTCCGGGAGCCCGAGGCTCGCGAGCGTGGTCAGGGCCTCGTCGACGGCCGCTTTCCCTTCCGTTCCGCGCAGCCGGACGGCGGTGCGGGCGACTTGGGCGAGGACGGGCCGGTGCTCGTCGAAGGCGGCCCGGGCGTCCTGGAAGACGTACTGCACGGCGGCCAGTTGGTCGCGGCTGCGCTGCCGCAGGCTGCGCGGCAGGGCGGTTCCGTCGAGCAGGATCTCGCCGTTGTGGTCCCGATGGAGTCCGGCCAGACAGCGGGCGAGGGTGGTCTTGCCGCTGCCCGAGCGGCCCACGACGGCGAGACATTCGCCGGGGTGCAGGGCGAGGTGGGGGGTGTGCAGGACGGGGGTGGTGCCGTTGCCGTGGCGGGCGGTGAGGTGGCTGATGCGGAGGACGGGGGGACGGGCGGGGGCGAGACCGTTCCGAGCCGAGTCGGCGCCGGCCTCGTCGGCGAGCGCCGGGACGTGTTCGGCGAGCAGACGGCGGGTCCAGTCGTGGCGGGGTGCGTGCCACAGGCGTTGCGCGGGGCCCGACTCGACGACCCGGCCGGCGCGCAGGACGAGGACCTCGTCGGCGAGCGCGCGGACCACGTCCAGGTCGTGGCTGAGCAGGACGACCGCGATGCCGCGGGCCGCGACCGCCGCCAGCTGGTCGACGATGCCGCGCTTGGTGAGCGCGTCCTGGCCGGTGGTGGGTTCGTCGGCGACGATGACGCGGGCGCCGAGGAGGAGGGCCTGGGCGAGGACGACGCGTTGCTGCTGGCCGCCGGAGAGCTGGTGGGGGTAGCGGCGCAACAGGGCTTCGGGGTCGGGAAGTTGGGCGGCGGCGAGGGCTTCGCGTACCCGGTCCCGAGCCGCCGTGCGGCGCTGGGCGCGGGGCAGATGGCGTACCTGAGCGCGGGCGATGTCGTCGAGCAGGGCGCTGACGCGGCGGGCCGGGTTGAGGACGGCGGCGGGGTGCTGGGGCACGTATCCGACCGGGCCGTCACCGCACCGGCGTACCTCTCCGGTGACCCGGGCGCCGGGCGGGTACTCCCCCAGCAGCGCGAGGCCGGTGGTGGTCTTGCCGCTCCCCGAGGCACCGACCAGGGCGGTCACCCGGCCGGGGAACACGCGCAGGTCCACCCCGTCGACGATGGCCCGGCCGGCGATCTCGACGCGCAGGTCACGGATCTCGGCGACCGGTTCGGTTGCGTGGCTCACGGGCGGCGTCCTTTCTTGTCCAGTGCGGCGTCGAAGAGGAGGTTGGTGCCCGTCGTCAGGGCGACGATCAGCAGGGCGGGCACGACCACGGCCCAGGGCTGGAGGAACAGGCCCGTGCGGTTGCGGTCGACCATGACCGCCCAGTCGGCGGCGTCCGGGGCGACGCCCACGCCGAGGAACGCGGCCGTCGACACCAGGTACAGCACGCCGGTCAGCCGGACACCGGCGTCGGCGGCCAGCGTGCGCAGGGCGGAGCGGCCGACGTAGCCGACGGCGACGCGCCACCACGACTCGCCCTGCATGCGCAGCGCCTCCACGGCGGGCCGGGCCGCCGCCTCGGCCGCAGCGGCCCGGACGATCCGGGCGGCGTCGGGCACGTTCACCAGCGCGACGAGCAGCGCGAGTCCGGCCGCGCCCGGCGAGAACACGGACGCCACCAGCAGGATCAGCAGCAGCGACGGTACGGCGAGCAGCACGTCCAGCGGCCGCATCAGCAGCTCCTCCAGCCACCGTGCGCGGGTGACCGCGGCGGCGAGTCCGACCGGCAGGGCGACGGCGTAGGCGAGGGCCGTCGCGGCGAGCGCGGTCAGCACGACCGTACGGCCGCCGTGCAGCACCTGCTGCCAGACGTCCCGGCCGACGAAGTCGGTGCCGAGCCAGTGCCCGTCGCCGAGGGTGAAGGAGACGGCGCGGGGGCCGGGCTCGCCGGCGAACAGGGGCCCAAGGAGGGCGAGAAACAGCGGGACCGCGACGACGGCGAGGCCGAGCAGCAGTCGGCGCGGGGCCCTCACGCCGCCACCCCCGCCCGTGGCGTCAGCCGGTACGCCACCAGGTCCGCGCCCAGGTTCAGTACGACGGTCAGGACGCCGAACACCACCGCCAGCCCCTGCACCACCGGCACGTCCCGCTCGGCGACGGCGTTGAGGAGGACGGTTCCGAGGCCGGGGATCACGAAGAGCGCCTCCACGACGATGACCCCGCACAGCAGCCAGTCGACGGTGCGGGCGAGTTGCTGGGCTGCCGGGGCCAGGGCGTTGGGCAGGGCATGGGCGTAGCGGACGCGGGCGCCGGGGACGCCATAGCGGCGGGCGTGGGCGGTGTAGGGCGAGGCGAGGGCGTCGACCATGCCGGCCCGGACCAGGCGGGACAGGGAGCAGACCGGGCGGGACAGCAGGACCAGCACCGGCAGGACGAGCACGGCCGGGTGGCCGAGCAGGTCCGTGCCGTAGCCCACGGCCGTCGGCGGCAGCCAGGCCAGCTTCAGTGCGACGACCGTCACCAGCAGCACCCCGAGGGCGAATTCGGGCACGGCGTAGACGGCGAGCGTCACGGAGCTGATCAGCCGGTCGATCAGCCGCCCCTCGTGGTGCGCGGCGAGCACGCCGAGCCCGAAGCCGAGCGGGACGAGCAGGGCGACGGTGAGCGCGGCGAGCAGCAGGCTCGGGCCGAAGCCGTCGGTGATGTAGTCGGCGACCGGGCGGCCGGAGGTCAGGGAGGTGCCGAAGTCGCCGTGCGACAGTCCGGCGGCCCAGCTCAGCAGCCGTTCGTGGGCAGGCTGGTCCAGGTCCATGGCCTCGCGGATCGCGGCGATGCGCGCCGGGTCCGGCTGGTCGCCGGCGAGGGCCACGGCGGCGTCGCCCGGGAGGGCCTCGGTGAGGGTGAAGACCAGAAGGACGACGGCCACGGTCTGTACCAAGCCGAGGGTGAGGCGCCGGGCGACGAAGGAACGGATGCCACCGGGCGCCGCGCTCGACGTACGGCTGCCGCGCCGTCGTGGCTGGTCGCGCAGTTCCCCGCGCCCCTTCAGGTCCGTCACGTCAGCCATACCTTGTCGAAGCGCGCCCAGTCGAGGGTGTTGGCCGGGGCCTTGGTCTCGACTCCCCTGACCTTGCGGGCCGTGCCCAGGATCCAGTCGGCGAAGCCCCAGACGAGGAAGCCGCCTTCGGCGTACAGGCGGCGTTGCATCCGCTCGTAGACGGCGGACCGCTCGGTCTTGTCGCGGGTGGACTGCGCCTGCTGGTAGAGGGCGTCGAAGTCCTTGTGCCGCCAGTGGGTGGCGTTGGTCGTGGAGTCGGTGAGCAGCCGCTGGGAGATGTGGGCCTCGATGGGCATGGCGCCGGAGCGGTAGCAGCACAGGGTGCCGCCGTCGAGGATATCGCTCCAGTAGGAGTCCTTGCTGCCCATCCGCACGTCGATCGTGACGCCCGCCTTGGCGGCCTGGTCGCGGAAGATGCCGGCGGCCTCGGTGAAACCGGCGGCGACGGCCGAGGTGTCCAGGGTGACCTTCAGCTTCTCGGCGCCGGCCTTCTTCAGCAGGGCGCGGGCGCGGTCGAGGTCCTGTTCGCGCTGGGGCAGACCGTCGGCGTAGTACTCGTAGCCCTTGCCGAACAGGTCGTTGCCGGTCTCGCCCGCGCCGGACAGGGCGCCGTCGACGAGTTCCTTCCGGTCGGCGATGAGGAAGAACGCCTCACGCACCCGACGGTCGTCGAAGGGCGGCCGGTCGGTCTTCATGCAGAACGCCTGCATGGCGCTGTTGCGCAGCCGGACGATCTCGATCTGCCCCCGGCCCTCGTGGGCGCGTGCGGTGGTGGGGTTGAGTTCGTGGGCGTATTCGACCTGGCCCGCGAGGAGGGCGTTGACGCGCGCGGACTCCTCGTTGGCGACGACGAATTCGAGCTCGTCGAGGTACGGGGCTCCGTCCCAGTGGTCCTCGTATCGGCGGAAGACGGCGGAGCGGCCGGGCGCGAAGG
Source organism: Streptomyces sp. CRCS-T-1 (assembly GCF_024442335.1). Lineage (NCBI taxonomy): Bacteria > Bacillati > Actinomycetota > Actinomycetes > Kitasatosporales > Streptomycetaceae > Streptomyces > Streptomyces sp. CRCS-T-1. The sequence continues at coordinate 1,837,727 of NZ_CP101651.1, forward strand.
AGACGAAGCGGAAGGGGCCGGAGCCGATCGGCTTCTTGTCGAAGTCGCTCACGTGCTCGGGGACGATGTACGCGCCGAACGCGGCCAGCACGTTGGGGAATTCGGCCGTGGGGCGCTTGAGAACGAACTCGACCGACCGCTCGCCGGTGGCGCGGCTGGCGTCGAGGTCGATGGGTTCCAGGGATGCCTTGGCGCGGAACGCCTGCTTCGGGTCGGCGATCCGGCGGTAGCTGTGGAGGACGTCCTGGGCGGTGACCGGCCTGCCGTCGTGGAAGGTGGCCTCGCGCAGGGTGATCTGCCAGCGGTCGAGGGTCTTGTTCGGCTCCCACTTCGCGGCGAGGCGGGGGCTGGCGGAGAGGTCGGCGTCATAGTCGGCGAGCTTGTCGTAGAGGGCCTTGGCGCGGGCGACGTCGGCGAACAGGCTGGCCAGGTGCGGATCGAGAGTCTCGCTCGCGCCGCCGCCGGCGAAGGCGGCGCGCAGCCGACCACCGCGCTTCGGCGTGCCGCCGGTGCCGCTGCCCTTCTTGTCGTCCGTGCCGCCGCCGCAGCCGGTGAGGGCGAGGGCGGCGGCGCCGGTGGTGGCGGCGAGAAAGCCGCGTCGGCGCAGGCCGGGGAAGTGTTCGTCGTGCATGGCTGGTCCTTCGTGTCCTTCGGGTCAGGGGGTGGGGAGGCGCGCTACGACGTGCAGCCGGTCCCCGTCGGTGGTGGTGCCCGGCAACTCGCCGTGGTGCCAGCGGGGTTCGGTGCGCGGGCCGGGGCCGTCGTGCAGTTCGAGCACCTCGAAGCCGTGCGCGGTGAGGAAGCGCCGTAGCTCCTGCGGGAACAGCAGGCGCCAGGCGGAGTGCTGTGCGGCGGGCGGCGAGCCGTCGTCCGTGGTCCAGACGCGGGTACGGCGCAGGAGCTGGGCGGTGCGGTCGACGGTCAGCGTGGTGTGCGACCGGTAGGCCGTGCCCTGCCAGGCGAACTCGGCGACGGCCGGCCGGTCGAGCAGGTCGGTGCGGCCGAGGAAGTACGAGCCGTTGCGCATCTCGGCGACCAGCAGCCCGCCCGGTGCGAGAGCGTGGCGGCAGGAGGCGAGGAAGCCGTCGAGCTGGTCGTTGGTGTGGCAGTACAGCAGGGAGCTGTCCAGGCAGACGACCGCGTCGAAGGCGCCTTGGCCCAGGTCGAAGCCGTGCAGGTCGGCTCGGACGTAGGCGGGGCCGGGATGGTGGTCGCGGGCGTGGGCGAGCATCGCCTCGGAGAGGTCGGCGCCGGTCACGGTCCGGCCGGAGCGGTGCAGGGCGGCGGCGTCGCGGCCGGTGCCGCAGCCCAGGTCCAGGACGCGCGGCCCGGCTCCGTGGCGGCGCAGGGTGTCCTCCGTCCACCGGGCGGCCAGCCGCTCGGGGTCGGGGAAGCGGGCCTCGTACAGCTCCGGGTGGTCGGTGAGGAGGTTGCCGGGCGTGCCGCTGCGGGAGTCGCTCATGCCGTGCTCCGCTCACGCACCGGTTCCACGGGCTCCGGCAGCGCCCCGCGGCGGTACAGCCACGCGACCGCGCCCGCCGAGGCCAGCCCGAACAGGGCACAGGAGACCCACGGCAGCCAGGACTGCCCGCCCCGCTCGCCCGTGTCCATGGCCCAGCCGACGGCCGTGTTGCCGAGGGCGGCGGCGACGCCCGAGACGACGTAGAAGATCCCGAAGTAGGTGCCGGTCAGCTCGGGCCGGCCGAAGCGCGGGATCAGCTCCATCACGAACGGCTGCGCGATCATGATGCCGAGGTAGAGCAGCAGCGCGCCCGCCAGCACGGGCACGGCACCTGCCATGAGGGCCGGTGGCAGGAACGCGACGCCCATCACCGCGAGCCCGACGACTATCCAACGCGCCCTGTCGCCGGAGGACTTGAGGCGCTTGGTGATCCTGAGCTGAAGGGCCAGATTGGCGACCGTGCCGACGAGGAAGACGATGCCCGCCGCCCCGTCCCAGCCGGTCGCCTTCCTGGCGCCGTCGGGCAGCAGCAGATAGAGCTGGTTCTCCAGGGTGAACATGCCGACCATGGCGAGGGCGAAGGCAACGAAGGCCCGGTTGCCGAGCACCTCGCGCCAGTCCCCGAGGACCCCGCCGCCGCTCGGCTCGACCTTCCGCGCGGGAAGCACGAGGGCCTGCGCCACGGTGAGGACGGCGAAGATCCCGGCGGCGGTGAGCGCGGACGTGCGGAAGTCGACGAGGAGCAGGGCGCTGCCCAGCAGCGGGCCGATGAGCGCTCCGGTCGTGGCGAACACGTTGAACAGGGCGAACGCCTCCGCCTTGCGCTCCCCGGACTCCTGCGCGAGATACGCCCGCACGGCCGGGTTGAACAGCGCCCCCGCGAGCCCGCTCAGCACGGACGCGGCGAGCAGCACCGCCAGCCCGTCGCCGAGCGCGAACAGCGCGAACCCGAGGGTGCGCAGGGCACAGCCCGCGATGATCACGCCGCGTGCGCCGAGCCGGTCGGAGGCGGAGCCTCCGATGATGAACAGGCCCTGCTGGCTGAGGTTGCGGACCCCGAGGACGATGCCGACGACCGCCGCCGACATGCCGAGGTTCTCGGTGAGATGGGTGGCGAGGTAGGGGATGAGCAGATAGAAACCGGTGTTGACGCCGAGCTGGTTGACCAGCAGGAGCCGCACGGCGAGCGGGAAGCGGCGTATCTCATGCCACGTGCGCACGGGCCGCCACCTCCTCGACGCCCAGGCCGGCGAGGCCGCTGGCGCGGACGACGCCGTCGGTGCCGCCGATGCCGGTCCACGGGTCGTGGGCGAGCAGCAGATGCCCGTCGAGGTCGGCCCAGCGGGCCTGGTCGGCGAGGTGGACGGCGGGGGCGAGTCCGAGGGTGCTCGCGGTCAGGCAGCCGAGCATCAGGTCGGTGCCGCTGCCCTCGATCAACTCGGCGATGCGCAGGGCCGCGTGGACGCCGCCGCACTTGGCGAGCTTGACGTTGACGCCCTGGACGCGTCCGGCGAGACGGCGGACGTCCTCCAGGGTCACGGCATCCTCGTCGGCGATGACGGGCAGCGGCGCGCGCTGCGCGAGGGCGCCCAGGGCGTCCGGGTCGCCGGGCGGGACGGGCTGCTCGACGGCCTCCACACCGAGGTCGGCGAAGCGTGGCAGCAGGGCGTCCGCCTGTGCCACGGACCAGGCGCCGTTGGGGTCGAGGAGCAGCCGGGCACGGGGAGCGGCGTCGCGGATCACGCGCACGCGCTCGATGTCGTCCTCGGGGTCGGGTGCGCCCGCCTTGACCTTGATGACCTCGAAGCCGCTCGCGGCGAGCCGCCGGGCCTCGGCCGCCGCACGGGCGAGTGCAGTGATGCCGATGGTGCGGGCGGTCGCGGCGACGGGCGGGGCGGTGGTCCCGAGGAGGCGGTGCACGGGGACGCCCGCGCGCTTGCCCACCAGGTCGAGCAGCGCCGACTCGACGGCGGCGGTGACTGCGGGCGGTGTGTCACTCGCGGTCAGCTCCCCCGCCCGCAGGGCCTCCAGGGCGCTCTCCGGATCGGCGAAACGGCTCAGGTCCACGGCGGTGAGGAGCCGTACGAGGGTCTCGGTGCCGAGTCCGTAGTAGACGCTGGTGACGGCCTCGCCGTGGCCGCGCAGCCCGTCGTGTTCGACGGTGAGCCATACGGCGTCGCGTGCGGTCATGGTGGAACGGGAGATGCGCAGCGGCTCGGCGAGTTCGAGGCGTACGGTGCGCGGGCTGGACTTCACAAGGTCTCTTTCTTCAGGGCGGGGGCGGCGAGCGGATCGCTGACACGCGTGCAGCGGACCCAGCCGGCGGCCTCCGCCGCGTACGGGTGCGGTATCTCGACGGGCCGGGTGGCCGCGGCGTCCGGGTCGAGGCCGTGGGCGGCGGTGAAGTCGTCGTCGTAGACCGTGCCGAGGTAGCGGTGCGGGCCGTCGGGGAAGACGGTGGCGACGACCGCCCCGGGGTGGACGCGGGCGGCCCAGGCGGCGACCCGGGCGGCGGCTCCGGTGGACCAGCCGCCGCTGACGAAGGCGCCCCTCGCCAGTCGGCGGCAGCTGTCGACGGCCTCGGCGGGGCCGACCCAGTGGACCTCGTCGAAGGCGTCGTAGGCGACGTTGCGCGGGTGGATGCTGCTGCCGAGGCCGCGCATCAGGCGGGGCCTGGCGGGCTGGCCGAAGATGGTGGAGCCGGTGGCGTCGACGCCGATGAGCCGCAGGGCGGGCCAGTGGCGGCGCAGCGGGCCGATGATGCCCGCGCTGTGGCCGCCGGTGCCGACGCTGCACACCAGGATGTCCAGATGGTCCAGCTCGACGGCGATCTCGGCGGCCAGAGAGGCGTAACCGGCGGTGTTGTCGGGGTTGTTGTACTGGTCGGGCCAGTAGGCGCCGGGCAGTTCGGCCAGCAGTTCCCGCAGCCTCGCCAGGCGCGCTGCCTGCCAGCCGCCCCGCTCGGCCGGACGGTCGGCGATCTCCAGCCGCACCCCGTGGGAGCGCAGCAACTGACGCATGGACGGCTCCAGTTCCCGGTCGCCGACCAGCACGACGGGATGGCCGAGGGCCTGTCCGGCGAAGGCGAGCCCGATACCGAGGGTGCCGGAGGTGGACTCCACCACCGGGGCGCCGGGCAGCAGTTCGCCGCGCTCTCGGGCGCCCAGCAGCATCGACACGGCGGCCCGTGCCTTCATGCCGCCCGCGGCGAGCCCTTCGAGCTTGGCCCAGAACCCGGGGTGCGGGCCCGGCAGGTCGGCGGTGATGCGGGCCAGGGGCGTACGGCCGACCAGGGAGAGCAGTTCCCGTCGCGCGGCCGGGCGGAGCACGGTCGCGCTCATCGGGCGCCTCCCGGACAGGAGCCGTCGTAGCGGTGCAGGACACCGGGGCCGCCGTCGAGCCAGAAGAACGGGTACGGCTCCGCGCACACCGCGCTGACGCCGCCCTGCCCGAGGAAGCGCGGCAGTACGGCGCTGCCGGTCTGGGCGAACATCACCAGCTGCTTGCCGTGCGCCAGCGCGTGCCGCCGCAGCGGTTCGAAGGTGCCGTTGCCCAGGGTCATGCCGGAGACGAGCAGCGCGTCACAGCGCCCGGCCGCGGCGAGCGCGTCGGCGACGACCGGCTCGTCCCACTCGGTCGCGCCGCCCTTGAGGTCACACGGGACATAGCGCAGACCGCGTGAACGCAGCACCTCCAGAAGGGAGTTGACCACCCCCACGACCAGCACGGTGGCTCCGGGCGGCAGGTCGAGCAGGCCGACGACCGTCTGAGCCCGGGCCCGGGACTTCTCCAGCGACGAACCGGCGGGCAGCGGGACGGGGAGGGCCCCGTTCGCCGGGGTGTGCGGCAGGACGTGCATCAGATAGGCGTCGAGGGCCGCGACCCGCACCGCCTGAAGCGGATGTTCCAGCAGCCGGGCCACGTCCGCGCCCACACACTCCTCGACCGCGCTGTCGGGCAGCGCCCCGGGTTCGACCGCGCAGGAGCCGACCGCCTCGCCGAGGCGCAGGCTGAGCACCTCGTTGCGGTAGCCGGTGCCCCGCCCGGCGTGCCGGACGGCCTGCCGGGTGGTGAAGGCGACGGCGACGCGCAGCGTGCCCGGGTCGGGCCCGAGGGCCCCGGCGCGCACTCGGTCCACGAGGTCGTCGTAGGAGGTGTCGGTGTCGGTGTCGGTGTCGGTGAGGGCGGTCATCGGATCACCAGCCCCGTCCGCAACCCGTCCAGCAAGGTCTCGACGCGTGCGCGGGCGCCGGGTCCGTCGGGGTCGCCGGCCATGACGTGCCCCAGATACTCGTTGTTGCTGCCCGCCGCCTGCACCGCCCTGCCGGGTTCGGCGAGTTGGACCTCCAGCACACCGGGCAGGTCGCTCACGCCCTCGTCGTCCAGCGCTTCGAGGGTGCCCGAGGAGTCCGGGACCAGGAAGCCGATGGCCGCGCTGCGCAGCCCGGTGTCCGTGTGCCGCAGGTCGGGTGCGCGGCCGAGGGCGACGTCCACGAAGGCGGCGGCGAGGTCGATGCCGGTGACGTGCCGGACGAGCTCGGTGATGCGGTTCCCGGCGGGCCGGGGGTTGACCTCGACCACGCGCGGCCCGGCCGAGGTCAGTTTGATCTCCGTGTGCGCCACGACCCCGTCGGTCAGACCGAGGGCCTTGAGGGCGGCCAGGGCGGTGTGTTCGGCGGCCTCGGCGTCGGCCGGCGTCAGGTCGGCGGGGAACATGTGCCCGGTCTCGACGAAGGCGGGCGCCCCGCCGACGCTCTTGTCGGTCACGCCCACGACATGGACCGCGCCCGCGTACGACACCGTCTCGACGCTCACCTCGGGACCGTCCAGCAGCTCTTCGAGCAGCACCGCGGGCGTCCGCCGCTGTCCGCGCGCGTTGACCGGGAAGTCGGCCAGGGCCCGGCAGGCGGCGGCGAGCTGGGCCTCGTCGTCCACGCGGCGCACGTACATGCCCGCGCACAGGTCGACGGGCTTGACGACCAGCGGGTAGCCGATGTCCCGCGCGGCCCGTGCGAGGTCGGCCCACTCCTCCCGGACGGCGAAGCGCGGGCCCGGCACGCCCGCGTCGCCGAGGACGCGGCGGGTGGCGTCCTTGCGGCAGGCGTGGTGGACCGCCTCGGGGCCGGGCCCGGGCAGGCCGAGGCGCTCCGCGATCCGCGCCACGGCCGGCAGGTAGTAGTCGCAGGACGTGACGACCCCGTCGAAGCCGAGCACCCCGTGCAGCCGCTCGACCTCGGGCAGCAGCGCCTCGATGTCGTTGGTGTCGGCGGTGATGACATGACGGGCGCCGAGCAGCGGATGGGCCGTTCCCTCCGGGGCCGAGCGCAGATAGTGGTGCAGGTCACGAGTGAGGAACGTGAAGGCGTGCCCGTTCTCCCGGATCGCCCGCGGCAGCAGCCGGCTCATGGACCCGACCCAGCTCTCGACCACCAACAGATGAGCCACAACTCCCCCTTTCTTGCAGTGAGTCAGAGGCGTGCGGGCAGCCCGGCGAGCCCTCCGGGAGGAGGGTGCCGGGGGTTGCCCGCCCCAGACGTTATCGATAATCATTTTCATTGTCATCTGATCGGGCGAAGATCTTCTGGAGACCCCTTGACCCGTCCCGTACGCCGCACCGCACTGCTGTGCGCCCTCGCGGCCGCCACCGCCCTGCTCCCCGCCGCCCCCGTCGGGGCGGCCGAGCCGCGCTCCCCGCTCCGCTTCACCGACTGCCCCGACTCCGTCCCCCGGCCGGCCGCGCCGGAGCGTGTCGAGTGCGGGCGGATCAGCGTGCCGCTGGACTCGCGGCGCCCCCGAGGGCCGCGCATCGAGGTGGCCGTCTCACGGGTCCGCGCCTCGGGCACCCCCGCCGAACGGCGCGGCATCCTGCTGGTCAACCCGGGCGGCCCCGGCGGCTCCGGGCTCCCCTACGCGGTCACCAAGCGCGCCAAGCTCCCCGAGAGCGTGCGGCGCGCGTACGACGTGATCGGCTTCGATCCGCGCGGCGTCGGGCAGAGCACCCCGGTCTCCTGCGGCCCGATGGGCGGCCTCTTCGACAGCCCGGGCGGTGACCCGGTACCGGACGGGGCCCCGGCCGAGCGGGCGTATCTGTCGTCCCTGCGCGCGATGGCCGACGACTGCGCGGCGCACGCGGGCCGCCTGCTGCCGCATCTGTCCACCGAGCAGACCGCGTACGACATGGACGCGATACGCGAGGCCCTCGGCGAGCCTCGGACGAGCTTCCTCGGCGTCTCCTACGGCAGTTATCTCGGCGCCGCCTACAGCGCACGCTTCCCGCACCGCGTCGGGCGGATGGTGCTGGACAGCGTGGTCGGGCCGTGGGACTGGTACGACTTCGACGTGATCCAGAGCCGGGCGCTGCTGCGTCAGCGCGGGACGTTCTTCGCCTGGGCGGCGGACCATGGCGAGCGTTTCGGCCTGGGCGGGACACCGGGCGCGGTGCGGGAGGCGTATCTGCGGGTGCGCCGGGGGCTCGCCGCGCGGCCGGTGGCAGGGTTCGGTCCGGCGGAGTTCGACCGGGCGGTGTACCGCGCGCTGGGCCGCACCGAACGCTGGGAGGGCCTCGCCGACGGTCTGCGCGGCTACCTGGCCGACGGTGACCCGGACGGACTGCTTCCGGCCACCGCATTCGACGGCCCGGGCTCCCGCAACTACGAAGCGGCCAACCGCGTCGTCAAGTGCGCCGACGGACCGGGCCCCAGCGCCCGCGACATCGTCGCGGACATCCGCCGCACCCGCCGTCTCGACCCGCAGCCGGTTCTGACGGGCATGGAGGCGAACGCCTGCGCCTCCTGGCACCACCGACCCGGCCACCGCACACCGCTCGGCAGTCCGGACGCGCCGCCGGTCCTCCTGGTCGCCTCCGCGCACGACCCCGTCACACCGGTCGAGGGGGCCCACTCCATGCGGCGCCTGCTGCCCGGTTCACGCCTGGTCACCCTCGACGACGACTACTCCCACGGCGTGTTCGCGAGCCGTGGGAACGCCTGCGTCGACGACACCGTCGCGGACTATCTGGTGCGCGGAACGGTGCCGTCGGCGGACGTGCGCTGCGCGGGCCCGGGCCTGCCGACGGTCCGGTAGAGCGCCGGCCTCAGGCCTCCGTCCACACCGGTCTCAGGCCTCCGTCCACACCAGCACGGTCAGCACCGCGTTCGCGACGGTGACCGGCACGGCGGCCTGGCTCAGCAGCCGCACCCGCATGCTGCGCCCGGAGGCGAGCCGCTTCGTCAGGGGCACGACGACGAAGCTGCCGCCGCCGGTGCCGGCGATCTCGTGGATCGGGTGGTCCGCGCGGTGCTCGTCGCCCTCGTACTCCGACATGCGCGCCTGCACGACCGCGCCCGCCGGCAGACCGTCGATCTGGAGGCTGAGCGTCCCGCTGAAGCGGGACGGTCCACGGGCGAACACGCTCCCGCCGGTGGCGTGGTGGCCGGTCTCGTCGGTCCACTCCGTGGTGAACTCGACCGAGTCCCAGGCGCCGGGCGCGAGCTCGTACTCCCCGGCGACACCTAAGTTGACGTAGTGGGGCATGGGGTCCTCTCCTTCCCACCGGCCCGCCGGGAGGGCCAGGGCGTCGGCGACATCACGGCGGAAGTCGGCCATGTCGAATCCGCGCGGGTCGACCTTCCAGTCGCTCCATTCCAGGTGGCCGATCGCGCTCTTGTGGCCCCAGCCGTGCGCGCGGCAGATCGCGACGGTGGCCTTGACCATGGCGAGGTACTGCTCGCGCGGCCACGGGTCCTGGCCGTCGCCCTTGTTCTCGCACTCCCACCCGTAGAACCGGGCGTTGCCGTCGACCGCGCCGGCCGAGCCGTCGTGCTCGTGCGTCGCCGGCGGATACGTGCCGTACGACTCGCCTATGACGGCGTTCAGCACGTCACCGTCACCGCCGCCGGCGTGGTTGGCCCGGCCGTTGCCGGTCAGATGGACGACGCCGTCCTTGGTGATGCAGCCGGTGGCCAGCGGGCCGGGCAGGGCGCTGTGGCCGTGGTAGATCAACTCGACGACGTCCGTGCTCGGCCCGGTGACGGTGTGGTGGATCATCACACCGTGCACGGGGCCCCAGGGGCCCTTGTGATTACGGTTGTTGGTGCGCCAGCCGCCGACCTCGTGGACGGCGCAGCCCTCGGCCTTCAACGCGGCGACGAGCCGGGCGGCGGTGAGTGGTGTGGCCATGCGTCGGTCCTCCGTTTCGGCGCGCTCGCGCCGGTCCGAAGACTGCGGGCCCGGCGACGGAGCGTGCCTGCGGAACGCTTCGCCGGAACTTGCCCTGGAAACTCGCCAGGCCCTCACTCACCATTGTTCCGCCGCTCGCCGCCTCCCTCACCTCGCCGTACCCCCGCACACAAATTCGGCGGGATTACGCCCCTGCCGCCTCAGGAACGGCAGGGCACTGTCAGTGGCCCGGCGTAGGGTCCGCTGCCATGAGCATCCCCGCCGTCGAGGAGTCCTGGCTCCGCCTGGACGCCTGGCTGACCCGGCACGCCCCTCTCACCCACGCCACCCTGCGCCCGCCGGCGGCCCGGGCCGCCATCGAGGCGGCCGAGCGCACCCTCGGGCTGGAGTTCCCTCCCGACCTGGTGGCGTCTCTGCGGTGCCACGACGGGGTGGAACCCGGCCCTGCCGCTCTGGAGTTGACGTATCACGGGCCGCTGTCCGCAGTCGGGGACATCGTGCGGAGCGCGACCTTCCTCCGAGGCGTCGCGGCAGAGATCTATGACGACCGGCTGCCCATCACGCCGGGCATCGCGGGGAAGCCCTCGGACAGCCTGTTCGTCTCCTGCCGTCCCGGGCCCCACCACGGCCGGGTGGGCCGCTCTTTCGAGGAGGACATGCTCTCCCGCGCGAACTGGCCGTCGCTGCGCCACGTTCTGGCGGACTTCGCGGATGCTCTGGAGCAGGGCCGCCGGTTCTACGGCCGTACCCCCCTCGCCGTGGACGGAAGGCTGCTGTGGGAGACGGAGGGAACCGTGCCCGCCGACGCGGTCTCTCCGCTCACCCATGCCACCACGCTGACCGAGCCGGAGTCGGACCCGCCCCCGCGGACACCGGTCTTCCCGGACCACGCCGACAGCTCCGTGCCGGAACCCCCGCAGGGCGGCACGGAGCAGGGGACGCAGCGGCTCTTCTTCGTCCGCACCGGCCGCCGGCGTCGCGAACCGCTTCCGGACCAGCCGGACGTGGCGTTCGCCGCGGGGCTGACACCGGCCGAGATGCTGCGCCGGCTCGGCGCGATACCCGCCACGGTCCGGCCGCGCGACCGGCGGCAGGCCCAGCGGGCGGTGGAGTCGGCGTGGGCCGCGCACCGGCCCCTGGCCCGTGCGGGCGCCCTCGACGGGTGGGCGTACGCCACGATCGAGGGCGGCGCCGCCCAGTTCGCCCGGCAGGAGGTGCTGCGCGCCCTGTCCGCCGGAACGCGCGTGGTGGTCCTGACCAGGCAGGGCCCCGAGGTCGCTCTCGCCTTCGCGGAGGACGGGGTGCCGGGCCCGGCGGAGGACACCCGGCGCGTCATGTCACCACGGGAGGGCAACCACATGGGCGGACCGTGGGCGCGGCGCCTCGGTGTGGACCTCTGGCCGGGCTCCACCGCCGCCTACACCGACTTCCTGGCCGTCCTGGAGGAGGAGTTCAAGATCGCCTACCACCCGGACGCGGAGGGGCCCGCGGAGCTGACCAGCGCGCTGCTGCTGCCCCTCCTGGACGACCTGCCGGAGCGTGAACCCGGGTCCTGCGTACGGGACTTCGACCTGGCCGGGCTCGTGGAGCGCACCCCGCACCGGCGACTGCGTACGGCCGTCGCGGCCCAGGTCGCCCGACTGGCCGCCGAGACGCACCTCGACTCCCACCCGGAGGTCAGCGAGGCCCTCGACCGGATCCGGCACGGCCTGCCGGTCGACTGCGACCAGGACGAACCCCTGGCCGTGCGGATGCGGACCCTGGTCGCGGAGGTCCACGCCACCAGGGAGACGCTGTCCGGCGACGACAGCGGGCCCGTGTCCCAGGACGACCTCACCGCATGGGTCGCGCGAAGAGACGCGGCCGACGCGCTACGGGCCTTCCTCCGGCTCCCGTTGCCCATCGCCGCCGAGACGGTCCTCCAGCGGCGGATGTCCCTCCACTGGCGCGACGAACTCGCCGCCGACCTGCGCGACACCTGACGAAGGGCCGTCCGGCGGTCAGACCAGCTCGGGCTGCGGTTCCGGCTTCGGTATCGGCGCGGGCTCGGGTTCCCACACCCGCGTGGTCCGGATGTAGCCGTAGATCACGGAGGCCATCAAGGCGATGAGGAGCGGGCCGAACAGCTTCGGGTGCGCGGCCATCTCCACCGGCAGATAGCGGTAGGACACCAGGAGCGCGCCGAACACCGCCGTGCCGTAGGTGACCAGCTGGATTCCCGACCGGTCCCAGCCGCGTGCCTGGGCGCGCAGGGCCGCCTCGATGGTGAGCGTGAACACCACGCCGGCGACGAGGTCCACGCCGTAGTGGTAGCCGAAGCCGAGCGTCGCGGTGAGCGTGGCGATCAGCCAGAACGTGCCCCCGTAGCGCAGCAGGCGCGGGCCCCGGCGGGAGTGGAGGTAGATCGCGACGGCCCAGGCCGTGTGCAGGCTGGGCATGCAGTTGCGCGGGGTGATCCCGTCGAACGGCATCGACTGCGGGGCCCCGATCGGCGGCGGCAGGTCGGGCCAGAGGTTGGCCAGCGCCCACTGGCCACCGTCGGCACCGTAGGCGTAGACCGGCCCGACCACCGGGAAGATCATGTAGATGCCCGGGCCGAGGAGGCCGATCACCAGGAACGTGCGCACCAGATGATGCTTCGGGAAGCCGCGCTCGGCCGCCACGTTGCGGAACTGGTACAGCGCGACGACGACCGCGCCCACCGCGAGCTGCGCGTAGACGACGTCGAGCAGCCCGATGCCGACCGGGCCGGTCGCCGTGACGAGACGGCCCACCAGCCACGAGGGGTTGCCGAGCGCGTGGTCGGCGGACGCCAGGTACTGGTCGAGAACCGTCGGCTGGGTCTTCGACGTGATGAGCAGCCAGGTGTCTCCGGTCTTACGGCCGGCCACCAGCAGCAGTCCGAGCCCGACGCCCTTCAGCAGCAGCACCCGCTCCGCGCCGGTGCGGCGCGTGACGGCCATGACTGCTATGCCCAGAATCACCCACAACGCACCGTTGCCGAAGGGGTGTCCCTCGGCCAGGAAGGGCGCGCCGATCGCCCACCGCACGAGCTGGAAGACGGCGTCGATGCCGACCGCGACACCGACCGCGATGAACCGCTGCCGGTTGTTCAGCACCACCAGCGCCATGGCCAGACAGGCATACAGCAGCCAGCCCGATTTGGGCGGGAGTATCACCTCTTGCACCTGGCAGGTGATCGGCCCCGGCATGCCGTAGCGACGTGCGGCGATCTCCAGCGCGATGAGGAACCCGAGGGTGATCACCCCCACCAGGGTCCATAGCAGCACCCGCGGTTGACGCCATGCGGCGAACGTCGTTCTGCTGCCTATTCGCGCAAACAACCGTGATGCCATGGATATCAATTTTTTAGTCTGTTTTCCGGTGAAGATGGGCGATGGGTGCTCGTCACAAGCTCGAACATGCTAACGGAGCGATGCGGATGAGTCTCGCGATTACGGGTGATTCGAGCCGACTCAGATGGTCAGGGCATCGATCAGGGCCTTGGTGACGTCCTCCGTGGCGGCGGTGCCGCCCACGTCGCGGGTGAGGATGCCCGCGGCCGTGGTCGCCTCGATCGCCTTGTTCAGCCGGGCCGCCTGGTCCGGCAGCCCGAAGTGCTCCAGCATCAGGGCCGCGCTGCCGACGGCGCCGATCGGGTTGGCCAGGCCCTGGCCCGCGATGTCCGGGGCGGAGCCGTGCACCGGCTCGAACATGCTCGGGAAGCGGCGCTCCGGGTTGAGGTTGGCGCTGGCCGCGAGGCCCAGGCTGCCGGCCAGGGCGCTGCCGAGGTCGGAGAGGATGTCGGCGTTCAGGTTCGAGGCGACGACCACCGACAGGTCCTCGGGGCGCAGGACGAACTTCGCGGACATGGCGTCGACCAGGACGCTCTCGGTCTCCACGTCCGGGTAGTCGGCGGCGACCCGCTTGAAGACGTCGTCCCACAGGACCATGCCGTACTGCTGGGCGTTGCTCTTCGTCACCGACGACACCTTGCGGCGGCCGCGGGTGCGGGCCAGGTCGAAGGCGAAGCGCATGATGCGTTCGCAGCCGACCTCGGTGAACAGGGCCGACTGTACGGCGACTTCGCCGCCCGGCCCGCGACCGCCGAGGTTGCGCCCGCCGAGCCCGGCGTACTCGCCCTCGCTGTTCTCCCGGACGACGACCCAGTCCAGCTCGGTGTCGTCGGCCTTGCGCAGGGGGCTGACGACGCCCGGCAGGAAGTGCACGGGGCGGACGTTGGCCCACTGGTCGAAGCTCTGGCAGATCTTCAGCCGCAGGCCCCACAGGCTGATGTGGTCGGGGACGGTGGGCCAGCCGACGGCACCGAAGTAGATCGCGTCGAAGTCCTTGAGCCGGTTGAGCCCGTCCTCGTCCATCATCCGGCCGGTGCGCTCGTAGTAGGCGCAGCCCCAGGGGAACTCCTCCCACTCGAAGGCGAAGGCGCCGCCGGATTCCGCGGCCAGGGCGTCGAGGACGGTCCGCCCGGCGGCGACGACCTCCTTGCCCACGCCGTCGGCGGGAATGGCGGCGATACGGAACGTACGGGGTGCGGTGGTCATGGGTACCTCCGGGGCGCCGGCTCGCCGGCTCGCTGTGACGGGATCGGTTGCGAGTCAACACAGGGCGGTCGTACGGCGTCCAAGACCTGGTTCCGATGCGACGTATAGGCGCGGCCGATCGGTCACGCGTCAGGCGTCGGGGGTGGCCCGCCGGTGCCGTGTGCCGCCCGGCGCCGGGCGAGCGATGCGGTGAGGGCGAGGAAGGCGCGCGCGGCCGGCGTGAGATGCGCGGGCAGGCTGACCATCGCGACGTGGAGGTGGGCGGTCGGCTCGATGGGCGCGACCACGGCGCCGCAGCGGCGGGCCAGCCGGGTCCAGGAGGACGGCAGGACCGCGACGCCCACCCCGGTGAGGACCAGCGGCAGGATCGAGGTGCGGTGGTCCACGACCGTCACGATCTCCGTGCCGGTGCCGCCCGCGGTGATGTCGTCGACGATGCCGCGCATCAGGCTGCCGGTGCGGGAGGCGATGAGTTTCTGCCCGGCGAGGTCCCCGGGCCGGATCGTGACGTCGTCCTCGACGGCCCCGCCGGGGGCGGCGACGACCACGAACGGCTGGTCCTCGACGTGCAGGACGTCCAGCCCGGCCGGCCGCACCGGGGCGGCGCTGCCCAGCAGCCCCAGTTCGCAGGCGCCGCTGCGGACCAGGGAGAGCACCTCGTCGGGGGTGAAGGCGGCCTGGGTGCTCACCGTCACGGACGGATGCAGCTCGGCGAAGCGGTGGACGAGGGTCGTGAGCGGTTCGATGCCGGGCGAGGGCATGGTGGCGACCTCGACGGTGCCGCCGTGCAGCCCGGCGAGCGCGGCGGCGGTGTCCCGTACGGCCGTCAGGTCGCGCAGCACACGTCTGCTCGGCTCCAGCAGCTCCCGGCCGGCCTCGCTCAGCACGACGCCCCGGCCCACCCGGTGGAAGAGGGCCACCCCGAGGTCGGCCTCCAGGTTCGCCATCGACTGGGACAGCGAGGGCTGGGCGACGTGCAGGGCGGCGGCGGCCTTGCTGAAGCCGCCGTGCTCGACGATGGCGAGGAAGTACTCCAGTTGCCGGGCGTCCATGGTGCCTCCCCGCTCCGTCCTGGTGCGACAGGCGAGCCTACCTGGCGGTTTCCGCTGTCTCCCGTCCCTTACCTATGAGCCGGCGCTCGGCGAGTGCGCGCCCGCACCGCTCGAGCAGCCGCGCGGACAAGTCGCTGTCGTGCGCGCAGTCCTGGTCGGTGAGGTCGGTCAGGGCCTGGACGGAACGGAAGTGGGCGGCGGTCCGCTCGGCGGGCAAGGTGCAGCGGCCGGCCACCGCGTGCACCTCCGTGCCGTACCGGCGGGCCCGCCGGGCGAGCGCGACCGGCAGCTTGCCCGACAGGGACTGCTCGTCGAGGCTGCCCTCACCGGTGACGACGAAGTCGCTCGCGGCGAGCAGTTCGTCGGCTCCGAGCAGGGTGAGGAAGTAGTCCGCCCCGGAGCACACGCGCCCGCCGAGCAGCATCCCGGCGTAGCCGAGCCCGCCGGCGGCTCCGGCGCCTGGCGTCTCCGCTCCTCGCGCGGCGTCCGGGTCGCCGGTCGCCGCCAGCCGGCGTACGAACCCGGCGAGGGCGTCGTCCAGTTCTCGCACTTCCGCCGCGCTCGCCCCCTTCTGTGGTCCGTAGACGGCGGCCGCGCCCGTCGGCCCGAGCAGCGGGTTGTCCACGTCGGTGGCGAGGACGAGGTCGATGTCTTTCAGGGCGGTACGGGCTTCGGTGAGGTCGGCGGTGCGGAGGTCGGCCAGTCCGCCGCCGCCCGGGCCGATCGGGGTGCCGTCCGCTCGGGCGAGCACCGCGCCGAGGGACCGTAGCAGGCCCGCGCCGCCGTCGGTGGTCGCGACGCCGCCGAGTGCGAGGACGATCGTGTCGGCGGCGCCCTCCAACGCGTACCGGACCGCCTCGCCGACGCCCTGACTCGTGGCCGTGAGCGGCGCTTTCCGGCCGCCCGGCAGGACGCCGAGTCCGCAGACGGCCGCGGCTTCGATCAGGACGGTGCGGCCGTGTATGGCGACGCCGGCGGTGAGAGGCTGCCCGGTCGGGCCGGTCACCACGAGGTCCTCGCGGCGGAACCGGCCCGCGCAGGCGGCGGCCACGCTGCCCTCTCCGCCGTCGGCCAACGGCAGCCGGTCGACCCGCGTGTCCGGGGCGGCCTCCAGCAGCCCCCGCTCCAGTGCGCGGGCCACCTCGTCGGCGCTGAGGGAGCCCTTGAACTTGTCCGGGGCGATCAGGACGGACGCCATCAGGGCGTCACCTCGGCCGGTTCGACGGGGGTGCGCTGGACGGGCGCGGGCGCCCCGGCCGGGCGTTCCGCGCCCTCGGACTCCGCCGTCGCCGGTGGCTCTCCCGCCTCACCGGCCAGGACCGCGCGAGCCCTGGCCAGGTCCAGTCCGTTCTCCCACTTGGCGACGAACAGGGTGGCGACGGCGTTGCCGAAGAAGTTCACCAGCGCCCGGCACTCGGACATGAACTTGTCGATGCCGAAGATGAGCATGATCCCCGCGGCCGGGACGGAACCGACCGTCGACAGCGTCGCGGTGAGCGCGATGAAGCCGCCCCCGGCCACTCCCGCCGCGCCTTTGGACGTCAGCAGCATGACGGCCAGCAGCCCGAGTTGCTGGCCGAGGGAGAGGGACGTGTCGGTGGCCTGGGCGATGTAGAGGGTGGCCAGTGAGAGGTAGATGGCCGCGCCGTCGAGGTTGAAGCTGTAGCCGGTCGGCACGACCAGTCCGACCGTGGACCGCTCGGCGCCCATGAACTGCAGCTTGCGCATCAGCCCGGGCAGCGCCGGCTCGGCCGTGGAGGTGCCGAGGACCAGCCAGAACTCCTCCTTGAAGTAGCGGAAGAGCTGGAAGATGTTCAGCCGCACGTACAGCGCGAGCACTCCGCCGAGCACAACCACGACGAACAGGGCGGAGGTGACGTAGAAGAGGAGGATCAGCGAGCCGAGGCTGGTCAGCGTGGACAGGCCGAACTTCCCGATGGCGTACGACATCGCGCCGAAGGCGCCCAGCGGTGCGGCCTTCATGACGAACGAAAGGACCTTGAAGACGACCTCGGTCAGCCGTCCCACGGCCGCGATGATCGGCTCGCCCGTCTTCCCGACCATCTTCAGCGCAATGCCGAAGACGACGGCCAGGAAGATCACCTGGAGGATGTCGCCCTCGACGAACGGCCCGAAGAAGCTGTCCGGCACGATATTGGTGAGGAACTCCCACCAGTGCTGGTGTTCGCCCTGGTCGATGTACTGGCCCGCGTCGCCCGAGGCCTTGAGCGTCGACGGGTCGGCGTGCACACCGTCGCCGAGCCGAAAGAGGTTGATCGCCACCAGGCCGGTCAGCAGGGCGACGATCGTGCCGACCTGGAAGTAGGTCAGCGCCTTGATGCCGGTCCGGCCGACCTTCTTCAGATCGGCGACCCCGGCGATACCGCCGATGATCGTCAGGAACACGATCGGGCCGATCAGCATCTTCATCGCGGTGATGAACGTGGTGCCGATCGGCTCCATGTCGGTGGCGAGATCCGGCCATCGCCAGCCCAGCACGATGCCGATCACGATCGCCACCAGCACCTGTACGTACAACTGCCGGTACCACGGCGTCGCCGCGATCCGCACGGCTTGCTCGGCTCGCTCGGTGCCCGGGGTATGCGTCATTGCGGCCTCCCTGATCGCGCGACACCGGGCCCGACCGGTCCGCGCCAGCTTGCGCCACAGTGAACCGGGGCCCGGCTCAGGGGGTCCACGACCAAAAATCGATGCCCCGTATAGGCGGTGCCTATCTGTGCCGGCGCACCCGGGGGCGGCGCCCGCCGGGTGCGGGCATGGCCGCGCAGGTCGAGGCCGCCGCCACCGACCTGGGCCCTCCCGTCGACGGCGGCCACGTCGCCCGGTGACCTACTGGGTCAGTCCGTTCGTGCAGGCGGCGCCAGGCTCAGGGGTCTGCGAGCCCTGGACGTACTTGGTCAGGAACTGCTCGACGCGGGGATCCGACGCCTTGTCCACGGTGAGCTGGTAGCCCCAGGCCGACAGCATGATCTTCCCGGCCTGGTCGTCGACCGGGCTCATCAGTGTGTAGGGGGTCCTGGAGACCTTGTCTCCGAGCGCCTTGACGTCGGCGTCGGCGGCCTTGTCGTTGTACGTCACCCAGACCGCCCCGTGTTCGAGCGAGTGGACGGCGTTCTCCTTGCCTATGGCCTTGGTGTAGACGGTGCCGTCGCAGGTCATCCACGCCTGGCTGTGGTCGCCGCCGACGGGCGGGTTCATCGGGTAGTCGACGGCCGTCTGCACGTGCTCGCGGCCGAGCTTCTTCGCGTTCCAGGTCTTCTCGCCGCGTACGGGCTTCTTCGCCGCGGCGGCCTGCTGCTCGTCCTTCTCGTCGGCCTTGTTCAGGGCGTAGGCGCCGAAGCCGGCCAGTCCGGCGACGATGACCACGCTGAGCGTGATGGTGATGACGCGGCTGCGGCGCTCGCGGGCTCTCTCTGCGCGGCGCATCTCCTCGATGCGGGCCTTGCGGGAGACGGCGGCGGCCTTCTTGCTGCTCTTGCTCATGGCGGGGTGTCCTTCTTCCTTCGCGCCGTACGGCGGTCAGTGCGGGGATGGCATGGATGTCTCGGGCGCCGTGCGCTCGTGTGGGCGCACGGCGTCCCGGCATCCGGCTCAGGTCCGCAGCACCTGAAGGGCATGAAGGTCGGGAGCGCCGCTCACGGGAGGAGGCTGGGCGAGGAGCGCGGGGCCGCCCTGCCGCCTGGGCGGATCCGGCATGCGGGGCAGGAGCGCCGGCATCGGCTGGACGGGGGTTGCGAGCACCCCCGCCGCCGGGTGTACGGCCTGAGCACAGCACGCGTCCCCGGTGGGACAGTCGTCCACATGCACGGCCGCGACGGCGTGATGTCCGGCCCGGTGGCCGCCGTCGACGCCGCCGTGTCCCGCGTACCCCAGGCACATCACCAGCGCCGCGAGCAGGACGGCGAGGGCAGGACTCAGGACCCGGGCCCACGTGGTCCACCACGCTCCGCGGGATCTGCGCTGCGTCAGCGGCGTCCTGCTCGTCATCACGGTGATGTTAAGCGGTTTCCGGAGGTGCCGGGGCGGGGTCAGTCGCCGAGCCTGTCCTCGATGAGCGCCTTGAACTCCTTGTAGGAGGCGGGTGGTTGGATCCTGGTCCCGTCGATGAGGAAGGTCGGAGTGCCCTGGACGCCCAGGCCGAGGCCGTCGCGCTGGTCGGCCTGAACGCGTCCGGCCGTCTCCGGATCGGCGAAGTCGGCGTCGAACTTCTTCATGTTCAGGCCGAGTTCCTCGGCGTAGCCGCGGAAGACGGGCGCCTTCCACTCCTGCGACTCGCCCCACTCCTTCTGCGTGGTGAAGAGCTTGGTGTACATCGCCTCGAATGCGCCCTGCCGGGCGGCGGCCTCGGCGGCACGTGCGGCCGGCTCGGCGTTGCGGTGTCCGGGCATGGGGAAGTACCGGGCGACGAAGGTGACCCGGTCGCCGTACTCCTCACGCAGCCGCTCCACGACCGGGTAGTACGCCCCGCAGGCCTCGCACTCGAAGTCGAGGAACTCGACGATCGTGAGCTCGCTGCGCTCCGGCTCGGACAGCCGGTGACTGGAGGCCCGGACGGGCAGCGCCTCGGCGACGGGCCTTACGTCCGCCCCGGCGCTGCCGCGGTCGTCGGGCCGCAGCAACAGGTAGGAGCCGAGGGCGGCGGCGAAACCGGCGGCGAGGACGGCGGCGACGATCAGGTGCTTGTACAGCTTCTTCATGATTCCTCGGGGGGTGTGGTCGTGGTGGTGCCCGGCGGGACGCCCGTCGCGGGCGTGCGGGCAGGGGAGGTGTCACGCCCTCGACCCAGGACCGCTACGACAACGGCGGTTACGACAAGGCCGCGTGCCCGTCAGGGCAGGCAGGGGCCGGCGACCGGCATCGGCCGGAGCAGGGGCTGAGGCAGGGGCGGGACGGACGGGCCGTGCCCGTGACGCGGGGGCGCCCTGCCCTCGTTCAGCCGCACCAGCAGCGCCGACACCGGCGGAGCGGCGCTCTCGCGCACCACGATCCGCGGGCCGTTGCCGTGGCGACGGCTCAGCAGCGGCCACAGGAACAGCAGCAGACGTCGTACGACCGTCCAGAGGGTCCGGCTCTGCCACAGCAGCCGCTCGGTGAGGCCCAGCAGTCGGGCGGCGAGCAGGAGCATGACCGCATGACCGGCCAGCACAGCCCCGGGCGACGGCCCGGCGACCGCGCTGTGTTCGACCAGCGGGGACAAGCCGCCGCCCGGGCCGCCCCGTTCCGCCACCGCCGCACACGCGCCGGGCAGGGAGTAGGCGGCGTGACAGGCCAGTTGCGCGGCGGCGAGCACCGCCAGCACCTGGGTGTCCGTCAGCCTCCGCCGTGTCAGCACCGTCGCGCCCGGCACGGCCACCGCGGCCATCCCGGCCACGATGATCCACCGAGGGGCGTGGCACCGCGCCAGCACGTGCCCGGCCAGCGGCAGCAGCACACACAGCACCGCGAGCACACCCGCCCTGAGCCCGCGCAGCACACCGGACGCCGGGGAGGCGAGTCCTCGCGGGCGGTGCGGTCGCATCAGGGCCGGGCCTTCGGGAGCGTCGGGCTGCGAGGGTCGGTTCCCCCGCACGCCTCGGCAGCGTACCGGGCCACTCCTGACACCCCTCTCGCGGTGCCCGCCGCTACAGCCAGTCGCGCTCCCGGGCGTAGCGCGCCGCTGCGTGCCGGGTCCGGGTCTGGGTCTTCCGCATGGCGTTCGAGAGGTAGTTGCGTACGGTGCCCTCCGCCAGGTGGAGGCGGGCGGCGATGTCGGCGACGGAATAGCCGTCGCGGGTGACGCGCAGGACGTCGATCTCCCGGTCGGTGAGGGGACAGTCGTCGACGACGGCGAGCGCGGAGACGTCCGGGTCGATCCAGCGCTTGCCGGCGTGCAGGGTGTTGATGACCGCCGTGATGTGCGCGGGTTCCGCCGACTTGCTGACGAAGCCCTGGACGCCCAACTTCAAGGCCTTGCGGAGCACTCCGGGCCTGGCGTGGCGGGTCAGCATGAGGATCACCTGCTCCGGCCGGGTACGGCGGATCTCCGCGACAGCGCCCAGTCCGTCCACACCGGGCATCTCCAGATCGATGGCGAGCACGTCGGGCCGGTGCAGGAGCGTGGCCCGGACCGCGGATTCGCCGTCCTGCGCTTCGGCGAGCACGGTGATCTCGTCCTCCAGGCTCAGCAACGCGGCCAGCGCCTTGCGGAGCAGGGCCTCGTCGTCGGCGAGCACCACGGTGGTCATCGGTCGGTCCTCCCGTGCGAGAACGCGGCGGCCGTGAGGAAGCGCCCGTCCGTCTGCTCCACCGTCAGCTCTCCTCCGCTGTCGCCCACGCGCTCCCTGGGTTCCCCTCCTGGCGGCGGCGATCCTCTCCACGGTCGCCATGATGCTCGGCCTGGGCCTGGCCACGGCCGGCCTGACGAACTCCCCCGAACACGCCCAGGTGACCACCTTGCCGGTCAGCCTCGGCACCATCGCCGTCGCCGGCTGGGTCGGAATCAGCGGCACCGAGGAACTCCCCCTGCTCAAGCGCCTGCTCCCCGGCGGCTCGGCCACGGAGCTCGTCCTCAACGCCTGGAACGGCGGCGTCCCCGTGACGGACTCCCTCCTCCTGCTGGCCCCCACCCTGAGCTGGGTCGTCGTCGCCATCGCCCTGGCCTCCCGCATGTTCCGCTGGGAGCCGCGCCGCTGAGCGGGCTTCGGAGGCGAGCCGTCCCAGTCCCCCGTTCCAGGCCACCGGTATCTCCGCTGGTCAGACCCCGTTCCAGCGTTCCGGCGTCCCGGGATCGCCGTCGGCTGTGGCGGGCGGGACGGATCGCGGAACAGGCTTCGGTCGTCTCAGCGACCCGCTGGACGACACACCTCTGCACGATGGAGATATCGATGCGTTCGCGCTTTGCCGCCCGTCCCGCCCGCCTCGCCCTGGCCGCCGTCGCGGCGGTGGCTCTCACCGCCACCGCGACCGCGACGGCCACCGCCGAAAGCCGAGGCAGCGCCGCGCCGCGGGCCTGTGTCACCAAGGACCTGACCTTCAAGATCACCACGGAGACGCAGGCGGGTGGCTACTACCTCCTGACCGCCAAGGCCAAGTCGGGCGTCACCTGCTACCTGAAGGGTGTCTTCCCGTCCGCGTCCTTCGGCTCGGCCGCCGACACCGAGGTGGGACCGGCCGAGCACGCCGTCAGCGACAACGTCGTGCTGTCCGGCTCCACCCGGGCCTACGCCGGCATCAACCCCAAGACCACCAACAACGATTTCGGCAAGGAGTTCGAGCGGATCCACCTGTCCGTCGCGGGCGACGAGGCCAACTCCGTCAGCCTCGACCTCCCCGACACCGCCCTGGTCGACCGGCCCGTGGCCACCAACTGGCACGCCGACCCGGCCGACGCCGTCCCGTTCTCGGGCTGACGGGGGACGGCGCGCTCGCCGTCCTAACCAGCACCCCCGTCTAGGTGATGACCACCGACGCGCACACCGTGCCCACACGGCGACAGTCGGTCCATGGACGCTGTCATGGATCGCACGGAGATCGTCTTGTGGGTACGGCATGCGAGCGGCCGGTGGTCGGCCAGGACTCTCTGGGTGGTGGTGGTCGACGGGGAGGCGTACGTCCGCTCGGCGTTCGGGCGGCGCGGCGCCTGGTACCGCCGGGTTCTGCGGCACGCGGAGACGGAGGTGGCGGTGGGCGGGGTCCGCCTGCCCGTCCGTCTCCTGCCGGTGGGCGACCCGGAGCTCGTCCGTCGGGTCTCCGACGCCTACCGGGTCAAGTACGGTCTGGCCTGGCCCGGGCCCGTGGAGTCCATGAACGGGTCCGAGGCCGCGGCCACCACCATGCGGCTAGCGCAGGCCGGGCAGGTCCCGCAGTTGCCTGCGTGACGTGAGCCCGAGCTTGCGGAAGATGTTGCGCAGATGCGCGTCGACCGTCCGCGGGCTGAGGAACAGCTTCGCCGCGACCTCCTTGGAGGTGGCGCCGTCGGCGACCAGGCGTGCGATGTGCGTCTCCTGCATCGTCAGCTCGTCCGATGCCGTGGACGTACGACCGCGGGCCTGCTCGCCCGTGGCGCGCAGTTCGCCCGCCGCGCGCTCGGCGAACGCCTCCATGCCGAGGCCGGACAGCGACTCGTGCGCCGTCCGCAACGCCGACCGGGCGTCGCGCCGCCGGCCCTGGCGGCGCAGCCACTCCCCGTACAGGAGCTGCGCCCGGGCCCGGTAGACGACCAGCGCGCTGTCGTCGAGCAGGCCGATCGCCTCCTGGTAGGCGGACTCGTCCTCGGTCACCTGGGCCCGGGCGCAGGCCTCGACGCCGAGCCCCCAGGCGTGCCGGCCCGCCCGCGTGCGCTCCTGGAGGGACGTCAGGGCCGCGGCGGCGACCTCGGTCTCGCCGCACCGCACGGCCGCCTCGACCAGTTCGGGCAGGGCAAGGCCCGCCGTGCCGACGGCGCCGTACTCGACCGCCTGCTTCGCCGCCTCCAGCGCGGCCGGGTAGTCGGCAAAGCCGTTGCCGAGCACGGCCGTCGCCCATGCCACGCTGAGGCTCATACGGTGGTCCACCGACGCGAACAGGTCGAGGGCCTCCTGGCGCCGCCCGCGCATGGCGGCCAGGTGGAGGCGCGGATAGACCAGCGGTGCCGCGCCGGTGGCGTCGGCGATCGCCTCCTCCTCGGAGATCAGCTCCGTCGCGGCGCCGAAGTCGCCCCGGTGGACGTTCGCGGTGGCCCGCATGGCCAGTGCGACGGGCAGCGTGTGGAAGGATCCCGACGCGCGGCCGGCCGCGACGGCACGGGCTGCGATGCCGCACAGGGCGTCGAAGTCCCACAGCTCGGTGGCCACCATGAAGCCCAGTGACGGCCGTCTGGCCCACACCTCGTCGCCGGCGTCCGCGACGACCGGCCGCAGGATCTCCCCCGCCGCCGCATGCCCCTCCCCGACCAGGCTGATCAGCCCGGCCAGAACCGCCGCGGAACCGCGGCCCGCCCCGCCCGGCGGCGTCGTCTTCCGGACGGCCTGCACCACGTCGTCGAGACCGCCCAGCAGGAGCCCCATCTCGATGGCGTCCAGCGCGCACTCCCGTGACCGGTCGGGATCGGTGTCCGCCAGCCGGGCGGCGGCACGCACGAGGTACGCCGTGGGGCTCTCGTCCCCCCGGCGGCGGGCGAACGACAGCCTGCCCCGCAGCAGGTCGGCCCTCGCGGCCCGGCCCGGCTCGTCGGCGGGGACGGTGGTGAGCAGATCGGCCGCCGTGTCGAAGTCACCCGCCGCGAGCTTGGCTTCGACCGCGGCGAGGGCCCGCTCGGCACGCCGGACCGGGCTGATCGTGAGCGCCGCCGAGCGGGCGAGGAAGGCCGCCGTGGCGGCGACACCGCCGCGTTCCCGGGCGCGGTGGGCGGAGGCTTCGAGCTCGTCGGCGACCTGCTCGTCCGGCCCGGCACTGGCCTGGGCGCGATGCCAGGCCCGCCGGTCGGGGTCGGCGACCGGGTCGGTCACGGCGGCCAGCGCCTCGTGCGCCCTGCGCCGCTCCTCCGGCGCCGCGGCGCGGTAGGCCGCCGAGCGGGCGAGCGGGTGGCTGAACCGGATCCTGGTGCCGAACTCGACCAGCGGGACGGACCGCGCGACGGCGGTCGCGTCGATGCCCAGGTGTTCGGCCGCCCGCCACAGCAGGATCGGATCGCCGATCGGGTCGGCGGCGGCGACGGTCACCAGCGTCCTGGCCGCCTCCGGCAGAAGCTCCAGACGGGACCGGAAGCTCTGCTCGATCACGCCGGGTACCGAGTCGGGCTGGTCGAAGCCGCCCGCCATCCCGGCGAGTCCGGCGGTCGCGGGCAGCTCCACCAGCGCGAGGGGGTTGCCGCGTGCCTCGGCCAGGATGCGGTCGCGCACCCGCTCGTCCAGGGGTGCGCGGACCGCCGCGGCCAGCAGCGCGCGGGCATCCGACGCACCGAGGCCCCGCAGCGCGTGGCCGGGCAGCTCGTCCAGTTCGGGCAGCCGGCTCGGCTCACGGGCCGCGAACACGAGGACGATCGACTCGGCCGAGACCCGGCGGGCCAGGAAGGCCAGCGCCTTGGCCGACGCCCGGTCCAGCCACTGCGCGTCGTCCACGACGCACAGCAGCGGGCGTTCCCGCGCGGTCTCCGCCAGCAGGCCCAGCGACGCGACCCCGACCAGGAACGGATCGGGTGTGCCGGTGTCGAGGCCGAAGGCGATCTCCAGCGCCTTGCGGTGCGGCGCGGGCAACGCGGTCAGCCCGCCGGTGACGGGCGCGAGCAACTGGTGCAGCGCGGCGAACGGCAGCTCCATCTCGAACTCGGCGCCGGACGCCCGCATGACGAGAAACCCGGTCGCGGACTCGTCCAGACGCCGCAGCAGCGCGCTCTTGCCGATGCCCGGCTCACCCCGCAGCACCAGGGCGCCGCCCCGGCCCTCCCGTGCCGCTCGGAGCAGGGCGTCGAACCGGCGTATCTCGTCCTGGCGACCGATCAGTACATCTGTGCAGTTCTCGGGCATGATCGACAACCTATGCGGTCGTACGCCGCAGGGGAACGCGCCCCGGGGTGTCCGGCACGACGGCCCAACTCCTGGGCTACGTATAGGTGATGACTACCGACGCGAGCGGCGTACGCCCGCTGCGAGTGTCGAGCCATGACCCGCACCGCACCGAAAAGGACGACCACCACCACCGGCTGGATGCCGCTGGCGGTCCTGGCCACGGCCCAGTTCCTGGTCGTACTGAGCACGTCGATCGTGAACGTCGCCCTGCCGCAGATCCGGACCGGGCTCGGCCTGTCGGACACGGGCCAGGCGTGGGTGGTCAACGCCTACGTCCTGGTCTTCGGCGCACTGCTGCTGCCGGGTGGCCGCGCGGGCGACGTCCTCGGTCTGCGCCGTGTGTTCCTGCTCGGCACCGGCCTGTTCGCCCTGGCCTCCCTGGGCGCGGCACTGGCGCCGACGGCGATGGTGCTGATCGTCTGCCGGGCGGTGCAGGGAATCGGTGCCGCGCTGCTGGCGCCCACGGCGCTGGCCCTCGTACTGACGCTCTATCCCGACGGGGGACGGCGCGGCACCGCACTCGGTGTGTGGGGCGCGGTCTCCGGTGCCGGCGGGGCGGCGGGCGTGCTGCTGAGCGGTCTGCTCACCAGCCTGTACGGGTGGCGTGCGGTGTTCGTCGTGATGGTGCCCCTCGCCCTGGCCGTCCTGGTGGCCACCCGGCTGCTGGTCGGTGCCGACCGGCCACGCGGCGGAAGCATGGACGCGCCGGGCACGGTGACGGTGACGGCGGGCCTGGTCGCGCTCACCTACGGCCTGTCAGGCCGCCCCTGGCCGCTCGCGGTGATCGGTCTGGCGCTGCTCGGCCTGTTCGCGGTCCTCCAGCGCCGGGCCGCCGACCCGCTGCTGCCGGTGCGCATGAGCGTGGTGGCGGTGCCCAACGTGCTGATGGCCCTGCTGGGCGCGGTCTGGCTCGGCCTGTTCTACTTCCTGCCCCTCTACCAGCAACGCGCCCTCGGCTACACGCCGTTGGAGGCCGGGCTGACCCAGCTCCCCCTCGCCCTCATGGTCACCCTCGCGTCGTGGCTCACCGGCCGGCTCTCCGGCCGCCGCGTGCTCCTCCCCGTGGGCCTGCTGGCCCTCGCGGCCGGACTGGCCTGGCTGTCCCGGACTCCGACCGACGGCACCTTCCTCGTGGACCTGCTCGGCCCGACGCTCCTCATCGGCATCGGGCTGGGAGCGGCCTTCGTCCGGCTCACCGCGCTGTCCTCCACGGGCGTCCCGGCCGCCGACAACGGCCTGGCCGGCGGGCTCGTCAACGCCACCCGGCAGATCGGCGGAGCCATCGGCCTGTCCTTCCTGACCCTGTTCCCCTCCCCCGGCACGGCGTTCGCGGCCTGCGCCGCCCTGGCCCTGCTCATCTCAGCGCTCTCGACTCTCTCGGCCCCCTCCACCCGAAAGGCATGACCATGACCCTCGACAAGCCGTACATCAACGGCCACTTCACCCCTGTCACCGACGAGATCACCGGCCGCGAGCTGAAGGTGCGCGGCACCCTCCCGCTCGAGCTGAACGGCCGCTACTTCCGCAACGGCCACAACCCCAAGCCGGGCGTCACCCCCACCCACTGGTTCCGCGGCGAAGGCATGCTGCACGGCGTACGCCTCGCCGATGGCCGGGCCGAGTGGTACCGCAACCGCTGGGTGCGCACTCCCTTCCTGGACGGCGTGCCGTTCACCGGAACCGAGCTGGAGGTCAGCGCCGCCGCCACCAACATCGTCTTCCACGGGGGCCGCTATCTGGCCCTGCAGGAGGCCAACCTGCCCTACGAGGTCACCGCCGAGCTCGACACGATCGGCGTCCACGACTTCGGCGGCAAGCTCACCAGCTCGATGACCGCCCACCCCAAGGAGGACCCGGCAACCGGCGAGCTGCACTTCTTCAGCTACAGCCCCTTCCCGCCGTACCTGACCTACTACGTCGCCGACGCGACCGGCGACATCGTCACCTCCCACCTCGTCGACGGCTCCGGCCCTTCGCTGATGCACGACTTCGCCATCACCCGCGAGCACGTCGTCTTCATCAACTCGCCCGTGGTCTTCGACCACGCCGAGCACTCCGGCATCCCCTACCGCTGGCACGACGACGTCCCGCTGCGCATCGGCGTGATGCCGCGCGCCGGCGGCCGGACCACGTGGTTCGAGGCGCCCGACCAGGCGGCCCTGCTGCACATCGCCAACGCCTACACCGACCCCCAGGGCCGGATCGTCCTCGAAGCGCCGCGCTTCGACCGTTCCGCCTGGGAGAACTCCTGGAAGTGGTGGGTCGGCGCTCCCGGCTACGGCACCAGCCCCGCCGCCGGCTCCACCTTCCACCGGTGGATCATCGACCCGGCCACGGGCAAGGTCACCACGGAATCCCTCAACAGCCTGGTCACCGAGTTCCCGTCGATCAACGAGGCCCACACCGGCTCGGCCCACCGCTACAGCTACGCCATCGCCTTCCCCGGCGCGGGCCTGTCCGGCTACCACACCGTCAAACTCGACACCCGCACCGGCCGGGAGAAGCTCCTCTCCCACGGCGAGGGCCGCATGCCCGGCGAGGCCGTCTTCACACCCGCCGAGGGCGCGACCACCGAGGACGACGGCTACCTGCTCACCATCGTCAGCGACCTCAAGGCCGACGCCTCGGAACTGCTGGTCCTGGACGCGAGCGACCTGAGCACCGTGGCCGCCGTCGAACTTCCCCGGAGGGTGCCGGCGGGCATCCACGGGGACTGGATCCCGGACGCGGAGCAGTCGGCCTGATCGGCCTCTCCACCACACCCAACCCCCGAGGAAGACCCGAGGAAGAGAAGCCTTGACCATGACCCACCCCACGACGATCGACGAGACCGCCCCCGTCATCGCCGACCACACCATCCGGATCGCCGCTCCCCTCGACCGGATCTGGGAGCTGCACACCGAGATCGGCTCCTGGCCGGCCTGGCAGCCCGACATCGCCGAGGCCCGGCTCGACGGCCCTCTCGCCCCCGGCAGCACCTTCCACTGGACGACCGCGGGCCTGTCCATCGACTCCACCCTCTACGCCGTCGAAGCCCGGCGCCGCATCCTCTGGGGCGGTCCCGCGCACGGCATCACCGGCGTACACGAGTGGACCTTCACCGAGGACGGCGACGGCGTCGTGGTCCGCACCCGGGAGTCCTGGTCGGGCGCGCCGGTCGACGCCGACCGGGACAACCTGGCCGCCGCGCTGGACGCATCACTGAGCAGCTGGCTCAACGCTCTCAAGAGGGCGGCGGAGTGCGCCGATTTGGCCTAGTTACGCATACGGCCCGTCCTCGTTCAGCAGTGCATGACCAACACGCGACGCGCACTCGCCGCCCTGGCTCTCGCAGGAGCCGCCCTGAGCACCGCCCACACGGCCCACGCCGCCGACCCCGGCGACAAGGGCGCCCAGTCCAAGGACCGGTCCAGCAGCACCTCCGTGAGCACGAGCGGCGACAACCTCCTCAGCCGAACCACCCACGCCCTCAACCCGCTCACGAGCCTCCTCCCGGTGAACATCAACGACATCGGCCGCTAGACGCTCCACCTTCCAGGCCCCGGGAATCCCATGGCGATTCCCGGGGCCGGCCTGTATCGCCCGGCCTTCCCACTTCGGCTGATTCAGCTGATTCAATGGGCACGCGCGGCGACGGCCACCACCCCCGCGCCCGCCCGCAACGAAGGAGTCTCAGTGTCACTGGAGGACATCGCGGCGCGGCTCGGGTCGCTGCTCCGCGCCGGCGGTCTGTCCGTCAGCACGGCGGAATCCCTCACCGGCGGCCTGCTCGGCGCGACGATCACCAGCACTCCGGGCGCGTCGGACTACTACCGCGGCGGCGCGATCACCTACGCGACGGACTCCAAGGCGACGGTCCTCTCCGTGTCCGAGACGACCCTCGCCTCCGACGGCCCTGTGAGCCCCGCGACAGCCGAGCAGATGGCCCACGGCGTACGGGAGTTGTTCGGCAGCTCCTTCGGCATCTCGACCACCGGCGTCGCCGGCCCCACCGGCCAGGACGGCAAGCCCGTGGGCCTCGTCCACATCGGCATCTCCGACACGGGGCGCACGGTCTCCCACGAGTTCAACAGCACCGGCACGACTCGCGACGAGGTGCGCCGCCAGGCTGTGGAGCGGGCGCTGAGCCTGCTTGTCGACCACCTGAACCGCTCCGAGGGAAGCTGACGGCACCACTGCGGCCCCGCCAGCACCCGAAGGACTCAACCTGCCTGGCGTTTCAGAAATCCTGGACAGGCATCATCGGCGAGAGCCACGTCCGAGGCGGGAACGGTGTTCGCGACAGGCAGCCTTATCAGCGCATAGCAACTCATCGCCCGACGGCCGCCGAGGTCGCCGCCGAACTCGCACGGCAGCAGCCATCGGACGGCTCGCTCCATGACCTGTGCGGTGAAGCCCACGTTGGTGGGGAAAACCCGACCATCAGGTCTCGACCTGGCCGTCATGACCTGGTCTGACGCTCCCGATGCAATGGACGAGTGCTGATTCATCGGGCTCAACTTCGTCCAGACAAGCGGAAATTGTGGTGCGGCGGCTGGCTCGTGGCAGCCGGGTGGGCCGCTGTCTTTCCGTTGATCACGGCACCCGAGCCACACCGTCTGTGGGGCATGAGCGCCTGCCTGGGTTACCTCTGCGCGGCGGTCGCCGCGCTGTCGTCCCGCTCTCGCGGCCTCGCCGTCTCGGTGTGGCTGGCCGTCGGAGGTGCCGTCATCGTGCCCCTCGCGCTGCTGGTGCTGACCGGCACGGCACAGAGCGAGGTCGGCGTGGTCGAGCGCTCGGGGATGCTGACGCTGCGCCAGGCCACCCCGTATCTGGCGGATCCCCGCACGGTGGTCGAGGTCACCCCCTACCTGCCGGGCATGGCCGTGTTCGGGTTGCCGCGCGCGGTGCTGGGTGACGGTGGCCCCCTGCCCAGACTGCTGGGCGATGCCCGCCTCTGGTGCGCGGTGGCGTTCCTGGGCTGTCTGTGGGCGGCCCGGCGTGCGATCGGGCACCGGACCGGCGCCCCCTCCGCTGCCACCGGCGGCGTCGCGAGCGGTTACGCCGTCGGCGCGCTCGTCGCCTCGCCGGCCGTGGCGCTTCCGCTCTGCGTCAGCGGCGTGGACCTGCCGTTGACCGGACTGCTGTTCCTGGCGCTGGTGTTCGCGGCGCGGCGGCGACCGGTGGCCGCCGGGCTGGCGCTCGCTGCCGCCTGCTCCCTCAAGTGGACGGCCTGGCCCGCCGTCGCGGTCGCCGTGGCGCTGCTCGCCCACCACGGAGGGATCCGGAAGGCCGTGCGCGGGGCGGCCGTGGCGGTGGGAAGCACCGTCCTGCTCGTCCTGCCGAGCGCGCTGCTGTCACCCGGCCCCCTGGTGCGGCAGGTGTTCGCGTTCCCGACCGGGCGCGGGCCGTTCGAGACCCCGGCGGCCAGTCCGCTGCCGGGCCGGTTGCTCGCCGACCTCGGGCCGGCCGGTTGGTACGCGGCGGTGGCCCTGCTGTCGGCCGGTGGGCTGGCCGTCGCCGTGTCCCTCCTGGTCCGGCCGCCGCACGATCTCGTGTCGGCCGCCGACCGGCTCGCCGTCGGCCTGTGTGTCGCCTTCCTCCTCGCGCCCGCCGGGCGCTTCGGATACCTCGCGCTGCCTCTCACCCTGGCCGTGCTCGCCCGGCTGGTGGGCGGCGCCCGCCGGAAGGTGCCCGCCCACGACGTCGTCGTACGGACGTCCCGGCCCGCGCGCCCGGTCCCGGTTCCGCTGGCGCGGGGTGCCCGATGAGGGCCCGTCGGACCGCGGCGGTGGGGGCGGCCCTGCGGTGGAGCGCCCCATCGAGCGGCGTCACCCACGACTGCGGCAACCACCTCTTCACCGCCTGATCACCCCCGTCCCGGAGGCAGCGACCCATCATGGGCACCACTCTGATCGTCACCAACGATTTTCCGCCCCGCCAAGGAGGCATCGAGACCTTCGTCCATGCCATGGCGACCCGCGTCCCCGGCCATGACGTGGTCGTCCACACCTCCAGTGAGCCGGGTGCCGCCGCCTACGACGCCACCCTGCCGTTCCCGGTGGTCCGGGACCCCGGCCGCATGCTGTTACCCACCCCCGCGGTGACCCGCCGCACCCTGGAGATCGCCCGGCGGTACGGCTGCGACCGGGTCTGGTTCGGGGCCGCCGCTCCGCTCGCGGCGATGGCGCCGGCGCTGCGGCGCGGCGGGATACGGCGGATGGTCGCCACGACACACGGTCACGAGATCTGGTGGGCCCGCACACCGGGCGCCCGGCAGGTGATGCGGCGCATCGGGGACCACGTGGACGCCGTCACGTACCTCGGCGAGTACACCCGGCGCCGTATCGCGCCTGCGCTGGGGCCGCGGGCCGCACTGGTACGGCTGGTTCCGGGCGTGGACGCGGCGGCGTTCCTGCCTCTCCCCGGCCGGGCCCGGCAGATCCGGGAGCAGCACGGCATCGTGGGCCGCAAGGTCGTCCTGTGCGTCTCGCGGCTGGTCCGGCGCAAGGGCCAGGACATGCTGATACGGGCGTTGCCCGCGATACGGCGAGCCGTGCCGGAGGCGGTGCTGGTGATCGTGGGGAGCGGTCCGGACGAGGAGCGGCTGCGGGGGCTCGCGCGCCGGCACGCCGACGGGCACGTGGTGTTCGTCGGTGGGCTGGACCACTCGGCGACGGCCTCGTACTACGCGGCGGCGGACGTGTTCGCCATGCCGTGCCGGACCCGGAAGGGCGGGCTCGAGGCGGAGGGGCTGGGCATCGTGTTCCTGGAGGCGGCCGCCAGCGGGCTGCCCGTGGTCGCCGGGGACTCGGGCGGTGCGCCGGACGCGGTCGTCGACGGGGTGACGGGCACCGTCGTGGACGGCGCTGACGCGGGGGCCGTGGCCCGCGCGGTGTCCGGGATCCTGCGCACCCCGGAGAGGGCCGCGGCGATGAGCGAGTCCGGCCGGGCATGGGTGGCTTCGCAGTGGTCCTGGGACACGTCGGCGCAGCGGCTGACGCGGCTGCTCTCCCCGGGCGCCGACCTCGAGGCGGTGGTGTCCGGGCGGGGTGACGGGGAGGGCTGACGACGGTTCAGGCTCCGCCGCGGGCGGTCGCGGTGCGCCCGCCGGTCAGACCTGTGGGGCCTCCCGCCGGAGGTGGGCGAGGACCGCCAGGACGCGGCGGTTGCCCTCGGCCGGGTCGAGGTCCAGCTTCATGAAGATGTTGCTCGAGTGCTTGACCACCGACGCCTCCGTGATGGTGAGCCGCCCCGCGATGGCCTGGTTGTTGAGTCCCTCCGCCATGAGAGCCAGCACCTCCCGCTCACGGGGTGTCAGGCGCCCCAGCGGTTCGTCGGCGGTCCGCTGCTGCAGCAGCACCCGGACCACCTCCGGGTCGATGACGGTCTGCCCGCCGGCGACGCGGTCCAGCGCGTCGAGGAAGTCGGTGACCTCCCCGACCCGGTCCTTCAGCAGGTACCCGAGTCCTCCCTCGGCCGACGAACCGCCGCTGAACAACTGGGTCGCGTAGGCCGTGGCGACGTACTGCGACAGCACCAGAACCGGCAGGCCCGGGTGCCGGCCGCGCAGTTCCAGTGCCGCCTTCAGGCCTTCGTCGCGGAAGTCGGGCGGCATCCGCACATCGGTGATGACCACGTCCGGCCGGTCGGCGTCCACGGCGCGCGCCAGTTCCGCGGCG
The DNA here is from genome assembly GCF_024442335.1 of Streptomyces sp. CRCS-T-1. Classification (NCBI taxonomy): domain Bacteria; kingdom Bacillati; phylum Actinomycetota; class Actinomycetes; order Kitasatosporales; family Streptomycetaceae; genus Streptomyces; species Streptomyces sp. CRCS-T-1. Next base: position 1,871,186 of record NZ_CP101651.1, read on the forward strand.
TCCCCCACGGCGGCGGTCACCTCGTGTCCGACCCGGGACAGCAGTTCCACGAGGCCGGCGCGCAGCAGGACGGCGTCCTCGGCGAGCACTACGCGGAGCACGGCACCTCCACCCGCAGTTGTGTGGGTCCGCCGACGGGACTGGTCACGACGAGTCTCCCTTTGAGAATGGCCACGCGGTCGGCCAATCCTTGCAGACCGGCTCCGGCGGCGGGATCCGCTCCGCCGTGCCCGTTGTCGGTGATGAGCAGGACCAGTTTGTCGTCGCGCAGCCGGCCTACGACGCTGACCTGGTCGGCGCCGCTGTGCTTGGAGGCGTTGGTCAGCGCCTCGGTGACGGTGAAGTACGCGGTCGTCTCGACCGCCGACGGCAACCGGTCCGGCAGATGCAGGTCGACGGCCACCGGAATCGGGTTGCGCAGGGCCAGTTCGGACACGGCGGCCGGCAGTCCGTGGTCGGTGAGGACCTGGGGGTGGATGCCGCGCACCAGGGAACGCAGCTGGTCCAGGGCCTGGCGGGCCTCGCCCCGGGCGCGGGCGATGAGCGGGGTGGCCGGCGAGTCCTTGCCGCGCAGCTCCAGTTCGGCCAGCCCCAGGGTCATGCTGAGCGCCACGAGTTGCTGCTGCGCACCGTCGTGCAGATCGCGTTCGATACGTCGTCGCTCCGCTTCGAAGGCGTCGACCAACCGGGCGCGGGAGCGGGTCAGTTCGATGACGCGCGTGCTCAAGTCCTCGTCCCGCGCCGACAGCAGGGACTGGGCGACCCACACCTGTGCGCCGGTGAGGAGGCCGCCGACATAGGCCGAGACGAGCAGTCCGAGCAGTCCCGCGGCGCTGCCCGGCAGGGCCGCGAGGGGGTCGGAGATGGACCGGCCGGGCACCAGCATCACCGTGTCGGGGGCGATCGCCCACACGATGACCGGTGTGGCGGTCAGCATCAAGGACAGGCCGAGCAGGGCCGTGAAGCCGATCCCCGTGGCGGTGAAGACGACGCCCAGGGCGAGGGTGTAGCCCAGCTCCCGCCAGGTGGCCCGCTCACGCAGCCGGGTGCGCAGCCAGGGCCAGGCGCCTGTGCCGGGCAGGGAACCGTGCGGGTCCAGGAGTGGTTCCGGTTCGACGAGCCGTAACCGGTGCCGCTCCAGCGTGGCGACGGGGATGCCCAGGACGGCGACGGCCATGAGGACGACCAGCCCGACGCCCACCACGGACAGTCCGACCCCCACGAAGAGGAGGACCGCCAGCAGGAGCAGCACGAAGAAGCCCACGACCGTGCCGCTCAGCAGGAACGCCCAGCACCGCAGCGGCCAGGCGGAGAGCGCGAAACGCAGGGGGCGTTCTCGCAGGGCCTCCCAGACGGCGACGGTCATGGTTGGTATTCCTCCGAGGGCCGTGCGCGTGCGGGTCCACGGTCACTCTAATCGGCCGGTGGCCTCGGCGGATGGTAGGGAAAACCCGCCCTCCAGGACTCTGTGCAGCTCCACTGACCCGGGCGGCCCGCGCTGCTGGACTGGGAGCATGTCACTGCTCACCGACATCCAACTCCCGGCCGTCCAACTGGCCGCCGTCTCCAAGAGCTACGCGGGCGCCGCGGGCCCTGTCCCGGTGCTCCGCGAGGTCAGTCTGGGTTTTTCGCAGCGGGCGCTGACCGCGGTGATGGGACCGTCCGGCTCCGGCAAGACGACGCTGCTGAACTGCGCGGCCGGCCTGGACAGGCCCGACAGCGGCAAGGTCCTCCTCGGTGACACGGATCTCGCCGTCTGCGACGAGCGGGAGCTGACGGCGGTGCGCAGGGGCCGGATCGGTTTCGTCTTCCAGCAGTTCAACCTGCTGCCGATGCTGACCGCGTACGAGAACGTGGCCCTGCCGCTGCGACTGCGGCGCCGGTCGGTGAAACGGGACCGGGTCATGGAGGCCCTGCGCGAGGTGGGTCTGGCGGACAAGGCCGACCGGCGGCCCGCGCAGCTGTCCGGCGGCCAGCAGCAGCGTGTCGCGATCGCGCGGACCCTGGTGGCCGAGCCGGAGATCGTCTTCGCCGACGAGCCGACCGGTTCCCTGGACCTGCAGAGCGGACGGCAGGTCATGGAGCTGCTGCGCGCCGTGGTCGACCGGGCGGGGCGCACGGTCGTCATGGTGACGCACGACCCCGCGGTCGCGGCGTGCGCGGACCGGGTGGTGTTCCTCTCCGACGGCAAGGTCGTCGGGCGGCTCGACCACCCGACCGCCGAAGCGGTCGCCGGCCGGCTGAGCCTGTGGGAGCGGTGATGTGGCGGATCTCCCTGTACTCGGTGCGGCATTACTGGGCCCTGTTCGCCGGTACGTTCGTGGCGCTGGCGCTCGGCGTGGCACTGATCGGCATGTCCGCCTCGGCGCTGGCCGCGACCTGGGCGGTGCCGACGTCGACGGAGGCCGGCCGGCCGTCGGTGACGCTCACGGACGGCACGGGTACGGCACGCACCCTGTCCAGCGGTGACGTGGACCTGGGCGGGGTGCAGAGCGTGCTGGCGATGGCGGGGGTGGTGTCCGCGTTCGTGACGGTGTTCGTCATCACCGGCACCTGCGCGTTCGGGATCGCCCTGCGCCGCCGCGACATGGGGCTGCTGCGCATGGTGGGCGCGGGCGGGCCGCAGGTGCGCCGGATGGTGCTCGGCGAGTCACTGGCGGTGGCGGTGCCCGCCGCGCTCACGGGCTGCGTGATCGCCGCCGTGGCGGCGCCGGTCGCGGTGGAGGCGCTCGACGGGACCGGCCTGTCGCCGGTCGATTTGCGGCCGGGACCGTTGCTCTGGCCGCTCGTGTGCGCGGTGGCCGGCGGCCTGTTCATGGCCGTGCTGGGAACGCTGGCCGCGTCGAAGCGAGCCGCCCGGGTCCGCCCGACGGAGGCGCTGCGCGAGGCGGACCTGGACGCCCGGACCATGACGGCGGGGCGCGGGACGGCGGGCGCGCTGTCCCTGGTGACCGGCGCCGTGATGCTGGCGCTGGCCCCCGGCGCGGGGGCGGAGGCGGCGACTCCGCTGGCGCTGTTCGGCACCATGGCGCTGGCGGTGGCCGCCACGTTGCTGGGGCCGGTGTACCTGCCGCCGGTGCTGAGGCTGATGGCGCTGCCCCTGCGCTGGGCCGATCCGGTGGCCGGGCGCCTGGCCGCGGAGTCGGTGCGCACCTCGCGGCGTCGTACGGCGTCGCTGGTCGGACCGGTGCTGGCCATCCTCGCGGTCGTCGGCGCCTTCACCACGGTGTTGTCCACCACGGGTGCGGCGACGGAGGCGGACGACCGGGCGCGTACCGTCGCCCAGCTCGTCGTGGAGCCCGCCCGGGGCGACTCGCTGAGCGCGGACGACGTGAAGGCGCTGCGCGCCGACCCGAGGGTGGCGGCTGTCTCGGCGCCCGCCGCGCTGGAGGTGGCGGTGGCGGGTCCGGACTCGGTGTGGAGGGAACAGTCCGCGGTCGCGGACCCGGCCGCCCTGGCCCGTACGCACCGGATCTCCGTGGTCGACGGATCGCTCGAGGCGCTCCGGCCGGGAACGGTCGCCGTGTCGCGGGAGTTCGCCGACTGGTACGGGCATCGCGCGGGATCGACGGTGACCTATGGGCTGTTCGGCGGCCGGCCGGTCAAGGCGCGTGTGGCGGCGGTGCTGGAGGGCGGATCGGCCGTGCCGTCCCTGCTGCTGCCGGGTGGTACGCGGGGTGCGGCCGCGACGCCGGCGCGTGCTTCGGTGCTGCTCGACGAGGAGGCCGCGGGTTCGGCGCGTGCGGTGGCCGCCGAGCTGACCGCGCGGGTGGGCGCCGAGCGGGTCAGGGTGGTGCCGTCGGCCGAGTGGTTCGGCGAGTCCGCGTCCGATCAGGACCGGCTCAACCGGCTGGTGCTGGGCGTGCTGACGGTGCCCGCGTCGCTGTACGCGCTGATCGCCGTGGCGGGCACGCTGGTGATGTCGTACAGCCGGCGCGGAGGGGAGATCGCGGGCATGCGGATGGTCGGCGTCAGCGCCGGGCAGGTGCGCCGCATGGCTCTGTGGGAGACGCTGTCCACCTCCCTGCTGGGCGTGCTGATCGCCGCGGGAGTGGTCGCGGTGGGCGCGCGGGCCTACCGGGGGGCGCTCTCGGTGTTCGGTGGCGAGGCACCGCTGAGCGTGGAGTGGGGGATGCTCTCGGCGCTCACGGCGGCGTGCGTGCTCGCGGGTGTCGTGGTGAGTCTGGCAGCGACGGGTCGTTTGCTCCGGCAAGCCGGCGTGGCGATGGTCTCTTCCCGTCGGTAGGCCGCTCCGTCCGGTGGCCGGACCTTGCTCGACGTCGCCTGCCGGAGCAGATGCTGACCGCTGCTGAATGAAAGGGACGCGAACCACCACGCGCGAGGCCGTCGCAGCCAGCTCCGAGTGGCTCCCCGCAAGCGACCCTTCGCGCGCTGCCGTCGGTCAGCGTGCCGTGGCGGAACCCGGCTCGCTCGCGCCGCCCAGCCGGTCGCGAAGAGTTGCGGCGAAGTCCTCGGCGCGCTCCAGCTGCGTACGCAGGTCCTCGACTCGCCGCTGCGCCGCCTGTTCGAAACCGCGTACCCGCTCCAGGAGTTCCTCCCGGTCGGAAGCGCGCAGTTCGTCGGCGGAATCGAGGCGGTCGGTCGCCGCGAGCAGTTCACGCATCTCGTCGAGCGTGAACCCGAGCGGCTTCATCCGGCGGATGACCATCAGCCGCTCGACGTCCCGCTCGGTGTAGAGGCGGAAGCCGCCCTGGGAGCGGGCCGAGGGGACCACGAGTCCGGTCTCCTCGTAGTGCCGGATGGTGCGCAGGGACAGCTCGGTGCGCGCCGCGACCTCGCCGATCTGCATGTGCTTGTCGTCCACGTCCCTGCCCTGCCTGCCCTGTCCTGCCCCGGCCTCGTCCGAAGCGTCCCCGCCGATCTCTACCCTAACGTTAGGGTAGAGTTCCGTGCGGCGCGGGCCGCGGGCCCGGCCGATGCCGTGTCGGGGCCGATGCCGCCCCCGGCGAGGAACTTCCAGTTTGTCGGTGAGACGCGTGCGCGAGTCCGTGGTGCCGGACGCCGCCGGCTGTCCGCCGTGACCCTTCGCCCCTGACCAGAGCCCAGCCGCGCGTCCGATCGCGCCCGTCGGCTCTGCCTTGGGACTTCCGGCCCGTCAGCGGGCCGATCGCGGGAAGCACGCCCGGCCTTCCGCGCCGTCTTCCGCACGCCTCGCCCTGCCCGGGGGGTGCCCGAGCACGACAGGTAGCCGTTCCCTTGTCTTCCTCCGTACTGTCTCCCGCCGCACGGCTGCGCGGCCTCGAGCCCGACTGGCTGCGTGATCCGAAGGTCTGGCGCACCGAGGTGCTGGGCGGGCTCGTGGTCGCTCTCGCGCTGATCCCGGAGGCGATCTCCTTCTCGATCATCGCCGGGGTCGACCCGGCGATCGGCCTGTTCGCCTCCTTCACCATGGCCGTGACCATCGCGATCGTCGGCGGACGACGGGCGATGATCTCCGCGGCCACCGGTGCCGTCGCCCTCGTGATCGCTCCGCTGAACCGCGAGCACGGTTTCGGCTATCTGGTCGCCGCCGTGATCCTGGCCGGCGTGTTCCAGATCGTCCTCGGCGCGCTCGGCGTGGCGAAGCTGATGCGGTTCGTGCCGCGCAGCGTGATGGTCGGCTTCGTCAACTCCCTCGCCATCCTCATCTTCATGGCGCAGGTACCGGAGATGACGGACGTGCCCTGGCCGGTCTATCCGCTGCTCGCGGCCGGGCTGGCGCTGCTGGTGTTCCTCCCGAAGGTCACCACCGTGGTCCCGGCGCCGCTGGTGTCGATCGTCGTCCTGACCGTCGTCACGGTCGCGGCCGGGATCGCCGTGCCGACCGTCGGTGACAAGGGCGAGCTGCCGTCCTCCCTGCCCGTGCCGGGGCTGCCGGACGTGCCGTTCACGCCGGACACCCTGACGACCATCGCGCCGTACGCGCTCGCCATGGCCCTGGTCGGCCTCATGGAGTCGCTGATGACCGCCAAGCTCGTCGACGAGATCACCGACACCCACTCCTCCAAGACCCGCGAGTCCGTCGGGCAGGGCGTCGCCAACATCGTCACGGGGTTCTTCGGCGGCATGGGCGGCTGCGCCATGATCGGCCAGACGATGATCAACGTGCGGGTCTCCGGCGCCCGTACGCGGATGTCGACGTTCCTGGCGGGCGCGTTCCTGATGGTGCTGTGCATCGTCTTCGGGCCGGTCGTCTCCGACATTCCCATGGCCGCCCTGGTGGCGGTGATGGTCATGGTGTGCTTCGCGACCTTCGACTGGCACTCCATCGCGCCGAAGACGCTGAAGCGCATGCCCGCCGGGGAGATCACCGTCATGGCGGTCACCGTCGCCTGCGTGGTCGCCACCCACAACCTCGCCATCGGCGTGGTCGTCGGCTCGGTCACCGCCATGGTCGTCTTCGCCAAGCGGGTCGCCCACCTCGCCGACGTCACCGCTGTCACCGACCGCGACGGCACCACGGTCGTCTACCGGGTGACGGGAGAGCTGTTCTTCGCCTCCTCCAACGACCTCGTCGGCCGGTTCGACTACGCCGCCGACCCCGACCGGGTCGTCATCGACTTCTCCGCCGCACACGTCTGGGACGCCTCCTCCGTGGCCGCCCTGGACGCCATCGAGACCAAGTACGCCCAGCGCGGCAAGACCGTCGAGATCACCGGCCTGAACGAGCCCAGCGCCCGGATCCACGGAACCCTCAGCGGCGAACTCACCGGCAGCAACTGACCGGCTCCTTCTCAGAGCGCTCGGCAGGTCTTACGGACCCGTGACAGGTAGGCGCGGCCGCATGATCTGGCGGCTGCTCCGCCCTACCGTGGGCGCATGCGTGTACTGGTCTCCGGCGGTGCCGGGTTCATCGGGTCCCAGGTCGTCGACGTGCTTCGGGCGCGCGGGCATGAGCCCGTCGTGTTCGACGTGCGCGAGGACCCGGGCGCGGACGTACGGGACCGGGACGCGGTGCTGCGTGCGCTGTCCGGTGTGGACGCCGTGTGTCATCAGGCCGCGATGGTGGGGCTGGGCACCGGGTTCGCCGATGCGGCGGACTACGTCTCCCACAACGACCTCGGGACCGCCGTGCTGCTGACGGCCATGGCCGAACAGGGCGTGCGGCGACTGGTGCTGGCCGGGTCGATGGTGGTCTACGGGGAGGGTCGGTACACCTGCGGACGTCACGGGGTGGTGCGGCCGGGGCCCCGGGCCGCCACCGACCTCGCGGCCGGACGATTCGAGCCGACGTGTCCGATGTGCGGGGAGGAGCTGACGCCGGGGCTGGTCGGTGAGGACGCGCCCGTCGATCCGCGGAACGTGTACGCGACGACCAAGCTCACTCAGGAGCATCTGGCTGCCGCTTGGGCACGCTCGACGGGCGGGGCGGCGGTGTCGTTGCGGTATCACAACGTGTACGGGCCCGGGATGCCCCGGGACACGCCGTACGCCGGTGTCGCCTCCTTCTTCCGTTCGGCGCTCGCCCGGGGCGAGGCTCCGCGGGTGTTCGAGGACGGACGGCAGCGGCGGGACTTCGTGCACGTCCGGGACGTGGCGATCGCCAACGCGGTGGCGTTGGAGGCGGAGACCGCCCCGGGTGTGCTCACGGCGTACAACACCGGCAGCGGCGACCCGCACACCGTCGGGGACATGGCGCGGGCGCTGGCCTCGGCGTACGGCGGGCCCGAGCCGGTCGTGACCGGCGAGTTCCGGCTCGGGGACGTCCGGCACATCACGGCTGACTCGTCCCGGCTGCGGGCGGAGCTGGGGTGGAAGCCGGAGGTCGGGTTCGACGAGGGCATGCGGGAGTTCGCGGGTTCGGCCCTGCGTGACTCGTAGGGCCCTGATGGACCGGTGGTGCTGCCCGTTTTCAGGAAGCGGCAGCGGGCAGCACCACCTCAAAGCGGCAGCCGCCGGGGATATTGCGGACGGTGGCCCGACCCTGGTGCGCCTCCACGATGCCGCGGACGATGGCCAGGCCCAGACCGGCACCGGCGGGCGGGGTCCGGGCGTGGGAGCCGCGCCAGCCGGTGTCGAACACGCGGGGCAGGTCCTCCTCGGGGATGCCGCCGCAGCCGTCGGTGACGGACAGCACGACGCCGTCGGGCAGGCGTTCGGCGGCCACCATGACGGTTCCGTCCGCCGGAGTGCGCCGGATCGCGTTGACCAGGAGATTGCCCAGCACTCGGCTCATCTCCTTGCCGTCCACTTCCACCGGCACCGGCTCGACGCGGTCCCCGAGCAGTCGCACCCCGTGTTCGTGGGCCAGCGGATACGCCCCGGCGAGAGCGTCGCCGACCAGGTCGTAGACGGACATCCGGGAGGGCGACAGGGCCAGGGTTCCGGCGTGGATGCGGGAGAGTTCGAAGAGGTCGCCAACCATGTCGTTGAGGCGTTCGACCTCGGTGCGCATCTGCTTCAGATAGCGGTCGGGGTCGGCGGCGACGCCGTCCTCCAGCGCCTCGGACATCGCGCGCAGACCGGCCAGCGGGGTGCGCAGGTCGTGCGAGATCCAGGCGACCAGCTCACGGCGGGAGGTCTCCAGGGCGCGCTCACGCTCCCGGGACTCGGCGAGCTTCGCGCTCGTGGCCTCCAGTTCGCGGCTGACGTCGGCGAGTTCGGCGGTGGCGGGACCTCGGGGCGCGTTGAAGTCGCCGCCGTCGCCGAAGGAGCGTGCGGCGAGGGCGAGTTCGCGGCTGCGGGCGACCACCCAGCGGCCCAGCAGCAACGCGGTGGCCAGCGAGACGACGGCCGCCATCGCGACGACGGTCGTGACCACGGTCAGGTCGTGCGCGGACAGGAACATCGCCCATGCCACGACGAGCGTGCCCGCGAGCATCGCGGTCACGGCCACCGCCGCCACGACGGTGAGCGACGCGGTCAGCGACCGGCGGCGCAGCAGCCACAGTGTCCCGGCGCCGAGCAGCCCGGCGACGCCGGCACCGAGCAGGGCGTACAGCGCGATGAGGAGGGTGTCGTTCACGGTCCGGGCTCCTCTCCGTCGGGGTCGAAGCGGTAGCCCACGCCCCACACGGTCTGGATCAGGCGGGGCCGGGCCGGGTCGTCCTCGACCTTGCCGCGCAGCCGGCGGACATGGACCGTGACGGTCGACAGATCGCCGAAGTCCCAGCCCCACACCTCGCGCATCAGGTCCTCGCGGCTGTACGCCCGGCCCGGATGCCGCAGGAGGAACGCGAGCAGGTCGAACTCACGCAGGGTGAGGGCGAGTTCGACGCCGTTCTTGGCGGCGCGGCGGGCGGCGGGGTCGACGGTGAGTCCGGCCGCGCTCAGGGGAGGCGTGCCGGCGAGGGGCCGCGCCCGGCGCAGCACCGACTCCACCCGCAGCACCAGCTCGCGGGGACTGAACGGCTTGGTGACGTAGTCGTCCGCGCCCACTTCCAGGCCCATGATGCGATCGTCCTCATCCCCGCGGGCGGTGAGCATGATGACCGGGACGGGCCCGAGGCCGCGCAGCCGGCGGCACACCTCCAGGCCGTCCATGCCGGGCAGCATCAGATCGAGCACCACCAGGTCCGGCCAGTGCGCGGCGGCGCCGGCCAGTGCGCTCGGCCCGTCCCCGGCCCGGTCCACCGCGTATCCGGCGCGGTCGAGGTAGCCCGAGACGACCTCCGCGACCGTGGGATCGTCGTCGACGACCAGGACCCGACCGGCCCCGGACGCCCGGCCGGCCGCCACCGGCTCCGCAGGTTGCTTGTCCATGCCGCCAGCCTCGCACCCCGGGCCTTGCGCGTCGCGCCCCCAGCCGGCCCCTGCCGCCGCCGTCCGCGTTTCGTAAGGACATGAAGTCCGATATGCGCAGTTCGCGTTCGTAGGGTGAAAGCCGTGATGACCTCTCCCGCACCCGAGGACGTCGATGTCGTCCTCCCCTGTCTGAACGAGGCCGAAGCCCTGCCCTGGGTGCTCGACCGCGTCCCTCCCGGCTGGCGTGCCCTCGTCGTGGACAACGGGTCCACCGACGGCTCGGGCGACATCGCCCGCGCACTCGGCGCGACCGTCGTCGACGAGCCTCGCCGCGGCTTCGGCGCCGCCTGCCATGCGGGACTGACCGCCGCCACGGCCGGCATCGTGTGCTTCTGCGACTGCGACGCCTCCCTGGATCCGGCCCTGCTCGTGCCCTTCGTACGCGAGGTGCGCGACGGCTCGGCCGACCTGGTCCTCGGGCGGCGCCGGCCCCAGGGCAGGGGTGCCTGGCCCGCACACGCCCGGGCCGGCAATCTCGCGCTCTCCCTGATGCTGCGCCGCCGCACCGGCCTTCGGCTGCACGACCTCGGGCCGCTGCGCGCCGCCCGCCGCGCGTCACTGCTCGCCCTGGACCTCACCGACCGGCGCAGCGGCTACCCCCTGCAGATGGTCGTGCGCGCCGCCGACGCGGACTGGCACATCACCGAGCACGACGTCCCCTACCTGCCGCGCAGCGGTGCCTCGAAGGTGACCGGCACCTGGCGCGGCACGTGGCAGGCGGTACGGGACATGAGCCGCGTCCTGGCCGAGGCACCGGCCCCGCCGGAGACGGCCGCGGCGCCCTCACGAGGAGGCAGCCGTCGATGACCACTCTGCTCGTCATCGCCAAGGAGCCTCTCCCGGGACGGGTGAAGACCCGGCTCTGTCCGCCGTTCACGCCGGAGGAGGCGGCGACGCTGGCCGAGGCGGCCCTCGCCGACACCCTGTGCGCGGTGGCCGCGGCGCCCGCGCGGCGCCGGATCCTGGTCCTGGAGGGAGAGGCCGGGCCCTGGCTGCCGCCCGGCTTCGACGTCGTGGCGCAGTGCGCGGGCGGCCTCGACGCCCGACTGGCCGCGGCCTTCGCCGGCTGCGACGGCCCGGCCCTGCTGATCGGAATGGACACCCCGCAGGTCACGCCGGGCCTGCTCGCCGTGGACTTCGACGGGTACGACGCCTGCTTCGGCGCCGCCGAGGACGGCGGCTTCTGGGCGCTCGGACTGGCCGTCCCGGATCCGGAGCTGGTGCGCGAGGTCCCGATGTCGACTCCCACGACCGGCGCTGTCCAGCGCTCCCGGCTCCTCGCCGCCGGACTGCACGTGCGTGAACTGCCGTGTCTGCGGGACGTGGACACCGCTGCGGACGCCGAAGCGGTAGCCGCCGCGGCGCCGCACGGTCGTTTCGCCGCCGAGCTGGCCCGGCTGCGGGACGGCGACGGCCGATGAGCACGGTTGCGATGCCGGGCACGGCGGAGCACAGCTGGTCCGCCGACCCCTACGCCGACGCCCTCCGGGCCGGCCGCGGGCCGCTCTTCCTGCGCCGCAGCGACGGATGGCTGCTGCCCCTGGAGGTGGAGCGGTGGTGTGCCCGCGCCGACGCCGTGGACCGGGAGGTGCTCGACCGGTGCGAGGGTGCCGTCCTCGACGTGGGGTGCGGGCCGGGGCGGCTGGTCGTGGAGTTGGCGGCACGGGGCCGGACAGCGCTCGGCATCGACGTCAGCTCCGCCGCGGTCGCCCACACCGTGGGGCTCGGCGGCCCGGCGCTGCTGCGTTCGGTCTTCGAACCGCTCCCGGGTGAGGGCCGCTGGGGCAGCGCCCTGCTCGTCGACGGGAATCTCGGTATCGGCGGTGACCCGGGTGCCCTGCTCGAACGGCTCACCCGGCTCCTCGCCCCCGGCGGCCTGCTCATCGCCGAGACGGATCCGCTGGACATCGACGAGCGGGCCAGCGTCCGCCTCGTCGGTGTCACTGGCGGAACCGGCGGTACCGGCGGGACCGGCGGGACCGGCGGAGCTGGCAGCACCGGCGCGACTGGCGGCACCGACGGCACCGGCCGCCCCGGCGATCAGGGCACCTGCGGCACCCCGTTCCCCTGGGCCCGGCTCGGCACGCCGGCGCTGATCCGCTACGCCCGCCCGCTGGGCTGGCACACCGTCGCTCAGTGGTCGGCCGGCGGCCGCTGCTTCCTCGCCCTGCGCAACCGCAGGACCAGCAGCAGCGCCGAGCCGCCGAAGAGCACGGCCGTGATCAACAGCCAGCGGGCGAGGAAGCCGTCGGCGGACAGGCCCGTCGCCGCCGGGTAGTGGTCCGCCACCCGGCCGCTGATCAGGGGGAACCACACCAGCAGGAGCAGCAGGGACAGGGCGGTCGGCACCCGGACGTACATCGTCCGCTCCCGGTGACCGACCGCCCCGAACGACCGGACGAGCGCCCGGTCCGCCACCGCGTACAGCGGCAGGAACACCAGGTCGTGCAGCAGTGCGGCACCCACGAACCACAGCGCCACACCGAACCAGTCGTCCGACAGCAGCCGCACGCCCGCGTATCCCGCGAGCGCGAACGAACAGGCCAGGAGCAGGATCCGCAGGGGACTCCCCAGCGGCGGGACCACGGTGCGCATCACAGGTCTCCGAAGGTCATCCGGGCGACCCACTTGGTGTTGAGCACACCGGGCGCCGCGGGCACGATGACCCGGGCCGGATGCCCGTGGTCGGGACTGAGGGGCTCGCCGTTGACGTCCAGCGCCAGCAGGGAGCGCGGGTCCCGGACCTGGTTGGCGCGCAGGGCCGCGCTGCGGAAGGCGCCGCTGCGCTGCAGGGACTCCACGAACACATCGGGCGCCGCGTCCGCGTCGTAGCCGACCAGGGCGGCGAGATCCCGCAGCCGTACGCCCCGCCACCACTGGTCGGAGGTCGACCAGCCCTCCACGCAGGCGATGGGCAACGCCGCGCTGTGCAGGGGGAGCTCCAGCAGCTCGGCCCGGCTCAGCCGGACGGTCCCGGAGCGGCCCCTGACCACCAGCCTCCACGCCGCCTCACTCGTCTCCGTCGCGCTGATGCCCCTGGACGCGGCCGTCTTGTTGATCTGGAAGCCGTTCGGTCCGCTGCCCGGATCGGCGCCTCCGTGCGGAGCGAGGAGGGCCGTCCGCCGCAGCGGACCGTCGAAGCTCTGCCCCACCGTGGTCCCGAACAGCAGCAGTGAACCGCCCCCGACCAGCCACAGCCCGCCGCGCCGGGTCACGGTGGGCTCCGCGGGCCGGGGAGAGACGAGAGGGAACTCGGGCTGCGCGCCGGACTCCTCCTGCGGTCCCCGCTCGTCCCGCATACGTCGCAGATTGCGTACGGCGGCCGGCGCCCGCAGCACCACGTGCGCGAGGAACGCCGCGAAGAACACCCAGGCACCGTAGAAGTGCAGCGTGTAGAAGGAGCCGGGAAACACGTAGTCGAGCTGGATGTTGAGCACGCCCGTCACGAACTCGAACAGCGCCCCGCCGACCAGCAGGAGCAGCGAGATCCGCTCCAGGGCGTGGGCGAGCGAGCGGGCCGGCGGCAGCGCGAACAGCTTCGGCACCACCGACCACAGCTTGGCGAGCAGGACGGGGACCAGGGTGATGCCGAGGGTGACGTGGACGCCCTGGTTGAGCCGGTACAGCCAGTGCGGGTTCGTGGGCCAGGCGAACAGATAGAAGCCGAGGATCCCCTTGTCCGGTGTCTTGTCGTTCACCGGCGACAGGTCCGGGTTGTAGGCCGCGTACGAGACCAGTCCCGTCACGAACAGCAGGGTGATGCCGACGAGCAGGACGAGGCCCAGCACCGAGGTGAACCAGGGGCCGCGCAGGGGGCTGCGCCAGAAGCCCGGTGAGGAGGGAAGCCGTGGGTCGTCTCGCATGTCCCGACGGTAGGCGCGGACCACACCGGAAAAGGGTGCGCGACCCATGACGAAACGCTGACGTCCGCACGTGCAGCGGCCTCGGCATGGTCCGCGCGGCCTAGCGTTCCCGTGTGACCCGTGATCTTCACCGTGATCCTTCCCGTGATCCTGCCCGTGGTCCTTCCGGTGGCCTTCGCCGTGGACCCGGCCGTGCTCTTCGCCGCGACCTGTACGCGACCACGGCAGCTGCACTGCTCGTCGCGACGGCCGCACTGGTCGGCGCCGCGATCGAACGGGAGCACGGCACCCTGCATGTGGGCCTGCCTCCCCTCCTGGCCGACTGGAACCCTCACCTCGGCCCCGGCACCCCGGCGGCGCTCGCCGTCGCCGTCCTGGTGGTGACGTACGGCCCGCGCGTGGCCGACCGACTGCCGTGGCGCGCGCTCCTCGGCGCCGCCTGGGCTACGGCGATGGCGTGGACGTGGTCACTGGCGCTGATCGACGGCTGGCAGCGCGGGGTCGCGGCCCGGCTCACGACCCGGCACGAGTATCTGCGGGTCGTCGACCGCTTCCAGGACATCCCGGCGACCCTGCGGGACTTCACCCACCACATCCTGCTCCAGTCCCCCGACCACTGGCCCGCGCATGTGGCCGGCCACCCTCCGGCGGCGCCCCTCACCTTCGTCCTGCTCGACCGGGCCGGACTCGGCGGCGGGGGCTGGGCCGGAACCTGGTGCATCACCGTAGGCGCGTCGGCCTGCGTGGCGGTCCTGGTCGCCGTACGGGCCCTCGCCGACGAGGCACTCGCACGGCGGGCGGCACCGTTCCTGGTGCTGGCACCGGCAGCCGTGTGGATGGGGACGTCCGCGGACGGCTACTTCACGGCGGTCGCCGCCTGGACCATCGCCTTCCTCGCCCTCGCCGTCACCGGACACCGCCCCCGGCTCACCGGCTTCGCCTCGGGCCTCCTCTTCGGCCTCACCTGCTACCTCTCCTACGGCCTCACCCTCTTCGCCGTGGTCGCGGGCGCGGTCATCCTCCTCGGTCGGAAACGAGCCCGCCCCCTGCCCTACGCCCTCGCCGGAGCCGTCGTCGTCCCGCTCGCGTTCACCTTCACCGGCTTCAACTGGTGGGAGGCGTACCGGCTGCTCGTCGACCGCTACTACCAAGGAGCCGGCGGCGTCCGGCCGTACGGCTACTGGGTGTGGGCGAACCTGGCCTGCACGGTCCTGATCGTGGGCCCGGCCACGGTGGCGGGCCTGCGACGCACCGGGGCCACGCTCCTCAGGTCAGCGACACGGCTCAGGGCACGTTCCCTCCCCAACTCCCCCGACCTGCCCCCTCACCTCCGCCTCGCCCTGCTGACCACCGCCGCTCTCGCCGCTCTGCTCGTCGCCGATCTGTCCGGGATGAGCAAGGCGGAGACCGAGCGCATCTGGCTGCCGTTCGCGATGTGGCTCCCGGCCGCCTGCGCGTTCCTGACCCACCCCCGCGCCTGGCTCACCGCGCAGGCCGTACTGGCCCTGCTCCTGAACCACCTGCTCATGACCGGCTGGTGACGGGGCGGAACCCCGCATGTTCCGGTGGGCGGGGCTGGGCGTCCGTCCGGCTCAGCGGTGTTCGGGGTTGTCCGCGCCCGGACGGCAGCCCGCGTCCCACTCCGAGCGTTGGTTGCCGTGGGCGGGAACGCCCCCGGCGCGCTTCAGCAGGGCGGCGAGGTGCATCAGGTTCCAGGTCATGAAGCTGGTGTTGCGGTTGGTGAAGTCGTTCTCCGGGCCGCCCGAGCCCGCGTCGAGGTACGACGGCCCCGGGCCGGCCGCACCGATCCAGCCCGCGTCCGCCTGGGGCGGGATCGTGTACCCGAGGTGCTGGAGGCTGTAGAGGAGATTCATGGCGCAGTGCTTCACGCCGTCCTCGTTGCCGGTGATCAGACAGCCTCCGACGCGACCGTAGTAGGCGTACTGGCCCTGGGAGTTCAGCAGGGAGGAGCACGCGTAGAGGCGCTCGACGATCTGCTTGGTCACCGAACTGTTGTCACCCAGCCAGATGGGGCCGGCCAGGACGAGGATGTCCGCCGCCATCACCCTCTCGTACAACTCCGGCCAGGCGTCGGTGGCGAAGCCATACCGGGTCATGTCCGGGTGGACACCGGGTGCGATGTCGTGGTCGACGGCGCGGATCAGGTCCGTGGTCACACCCGCGCCGTCCATGATGGCCCGGCTCTTGTCGATCAGGCCCTGGGTGTGGCTGAGCTGCGGAGACGGCTTGAGGGTGCAGTTGATGTAGAGCGCGGTCAGATCGTCGTAGCGGTGCACGGCATCGGTGGGAGAGGCGGGCTGCGCTGCCATGGCGGACTCCGGTGAGGAGAACGGACAGGTGAAGGACCGGGGGGAGGACGGCGCTCCGGGCCGCCCCTACGGCAGCGTCTCGCGGAACTCACGCGATGTCCGGCTACGACCCACCCGAGGACGCCCCATTCCCCCAGGACGACTGGGCGCCGCGGCGGGCCCTCCGCACGAGGGCTGTTGCTCCGTTGGCTGCGACACGGTCACGCGCACGCACCACAGCCACACTTTAGTCCCGTTTGTCTGGTTTTCTGCTGGGTGCTGAGGCTGCCTTCCAGGCGGCCCTCGAATCTGTTCGGAGACGCATGATGCGTAGCGCAGTTGTCGCTGTCGCCCTGGCCGCCACCACGGCCGCCGCCACCCCAGCCACCGCCCACGCCCAGGGCAGTTGGGACGGTAACGGAAAGCGCCTGCTCAGCGTCGGGCTGACCACGGACCAGCGCCTGGTCGGCTTCGACATCCACACCCCCGGCGACCCATGGGACCTGGGCCGGATCAGCGGCCTGTCCGGCGACAGAAGGCTGATCGGGATCGACTTCCGCGTGCAGAACGGCAAGCTCTACGGTGTCGGAAACGCCGGCGGCATCTACACCATCACCAGCAGGGCCCAGGCGGTGAAGGTCTCCCGGCTGACCGTCCCGCTGTCGGGCACGAACTTCGGAGTGGACTTCAACCCGGCCGCGAACCGGCTGAGGGTGATCAGCGACACCGGGCAGAACCTGCGGCACAACATCGACGACCCCTCCGCACGGTTCACCACCATCGCCGACGGCGCGCTGACCAACCCGACCACACCGCCGACCAGGGCACGGGGCGTGACCGGAGCGGCGTACACGAACAACGACCTCAACGCGGCGACCGCGACGACGCTGTTCGACATCGACACCGTCCACGACCGCGTCGTGGTGCAGTCCCCGGCGAACGCCGGCAACCTGGCCCCCACCGGCAACCTCGGCTTCAACGCCGGTCCCTCGGCCGGGTTCGACATCTACTACAAGAAGGAAACCGGGGACAACAAGGGCTTCGCCGCCCTGAGCACGTCGGGTCGATACCGCTTCTACAGCGTCAACGTCCTCAATGGCGACACCGACAGCCTCGGCGCCTTCCCCGCCGGCCGGCAGGTCTTCGACATCGCCCTGCCCCTCGACCAGAACTAGGCACAGCAGTCGCCCTCGGCTGGATCTCCAGCGGTTCCACACCCCTGGCGGTCATGGCCGAGGGCCCTCCGCCGTTCAGCCGGGCAGGGGGGACGTCGCCGGGATGTCATTCATCGGTGCCGCACGGCAACTCGGCCCACACCGTGTGGCCGAGGCCGTCAGGCAGGTCACCCCAGTCACAGGCGAGCGCGTCGACGAGACGGAGTCCACGCCCTCCCCCGCTCAGGTACGCCGAGGGATGCCTCCACTTCGCCCGAACCAGTTCGCTACTGAACGGGGTGCCGGCGTCCGTGACCCCGATCCTGACCCGCTGGCCTCCGCCCGCGCCCCGAAGAGTGAGGGACAGCCGGACCGGCGGCTCTCCGTACCGCAAGGCGTTGGCCAACAACTCACTGACGATGAGTACGGCGTCATCAGCCAGTTCGCCTATGCCCCAGCGCTCCAGCCGGCCGCGGACATTCCTGCGCACGGAACTGAAGCGGCAGGCCGACGAGCCGACGAGTTCCCCACATGCCGTTCTCATGGCGCCTCATCCCTTTCCTTCTCACTGGTGATCCGTTGCAGGTGCGGATGCGGATGGGATTCGGCTCGGTCGGAGAGAAGGTCACTTCCGATCTAGCGATCGGGCGACCAATCCTTCGGTCCCCCGGTACCGGATTCCCCACGTGACAGAGACGACGAGGAAGCCACGAAATCCCCGCCCCTGGCTACGGAGGTCGCTCGGGGCACTCAGCGGCGCCCTCGCGGGATTCGCGGCGCTCGCTGTCGCCGAACTCGTGTCGGCAGGAGTACGCCCGCAGGCCGGTCCCGTCGTCGCGGTCGGAGGTGCGGCGATCGACCGCACGCCGACGGGCGTGAAGGACTGGGCGATCCGAAACTTCGGCACCAACGACAAGCTGGTTCTCCAACTCGGGATCCTCGCTGTGCTGTCGGTGTTCGCACTGGCATTGGGCCTTGTGGCACTGCGCTACCGGCGGTCCGGGGCGGCGGGCGTCTTGGTGTTCGGGGTGGTCGGAGCGGCAGCGGCCACGACGCGCCCCGACTCGACCGGACTGGCAGACGCGCTGCCCTCGATCGCGGGCGCGCTCATCGGCTCCTGCGTCCTTTTCGCCCTGGCCGGACGCCTCGCACTGCCCGGCCCCACGCCGAGCGCGATCGGCCACGAGGAGGACGACTCGGCGCACTCACCAGGCTGGGACCGTCGCGGCTTCGTGATCGCGGCGACGCTTGCCGCCGCAGCATCCGCCGGGGCAGGCGCCCTGGGCCGAACCCTGAACGGTTCACGCGGCCAGGAGGCGATCGCCTCACGCAAGGACGTCGCCCTGCCGCCCCCCGCGTCTGCGGCCCCCGCCGTCCCGAGGGGCGCCCAGCTCCGAATCCCCGGGATCAGTGCCTTCACCACCCCGAACAGCGACTTCTACCGCGTGGACACCGCGCTCGTCGTTCCGAAGGTGGACGCGACGCGATGGCGGCTGCGCATCCACGGCCGGGGCGTCCCCCGCCCGGTCACCCTCTCCTTCGACGACCTGCTGCGGCGGGAGCTGATCGAGCGCGACATCACCCTCACCTGTGTGTCGAACGAGGTCGGCGGCCCCTACGTCGGCAACGCCCGCTGGACCGGCGTACGCCTCGCGGACCTGCTGGCCGAGTGCGGGGTACGGCCCCCGTCCCGGGGCGGACCGGCCGACCAGCTGGTGGCCCGCTCGGTGGACGGCATGACGATCGGAACCCCCGTCGAGGACATCATGGACGGCCGCGACGCCCTCCTCGCCCTCGGCATGAACGGCGAGCCCCTGCCCTTCGCCCACGGCTTCCCGGTCCGCATGGTCGTCCCCGGCCTCTACGGCTACGTCTCGGCCTGCAAATGGATCAAGGACATCGAACTCACCACCTTCGACGCCTACGACGCGTACTGGGTCAAACGCAACTGGGCCCGCAGAGCTCCGATCAAGACCCAGTCCCGCATCGACACCCCGAAGCCCTTCGCCCGCCCCGGTTCCGGCACGGTCATGGTCGGCGGCGTCGCCTGGGCCCAGCACCGCGGCATCGACAAGGTCGAACTCCGCGTCGACGACGGCCCCTGGCAGGAGGCCCGCCTCGCCACCGAGGACTCCCGGGACACCTGGCGCCAGTGGTCCTTCCCCTGGCGGGCCACCCAGGGCACCCACACCCTCACAGCGCGCGCCACCGACCGCACCGGCACCCTCCAGACCGAGAAACGCACCCGCACGGTCCCCGACGGGGCCAGCGGCTGGCACTCAGTGGTGGTGACCGTCGATTAGCCCCACCCGAGCCACGTCCCGAGCTGGGGCCGCCCGACGCACCTCCGGGCTAGAGAAGGTCCCGCCAGAAGGGGGCAGTCGCTCGCGGGCTCAGGCGATCGTCGACCTCGCCCCGCGCCTCGTCGAACTCCCGATTCATGTAATCGGCCAGGTCCATGCCGTAATACACGATGTCGGTCTGCCACATCGAGAGCACCGGATGCCCGAAGCTTCCCCGGCCCGCCGGCAGGTATCGGTGGGCATACACGGGCACCAGCACCGGCGCCTCTGCCAGATGATGCCGCGCCGTCGCCAGTGCCGTCGTCCCGTCAGCCGGACGCTCACCCCACCCCTCGTACCAGAACCCGTTGTCCTCGACATCGAGCAGAACACCCTCGACCGGCCAGTCGAGTTGTCGACGCAAGCTGCCCGAATCGCCGCCGCGCCACTCCGGCCAGGGCCTGGACCAGGTCTGCCCGTCCTCGGGAGGGACATTGACCGGAAGCCCGGCCGCAAGAAACGCTCGGTGATCGTCCGCGAACTCGAAGCCGCACTCGCCCTCGATGCGCGTGAACTCGGCTTCCGTCAGCCCCGACTCGAACTCATAGAGACCTGTCCGTGCCAGACGACATGCGGCCTCCGCACCCAGGCGTACCCCCTCATCACTGATCACCGCTGCACGCTAGCGCCGACCGCAGCCAACCGTCACCCGAGTTACGCAACGGCATCACCTCGGCGTACCCGAGGCCATGCCGGTCCGGCTGTGCCGGATCATGTTGATATCGAGTTCTGGACGGCAGTGCTTGATGCGCCCTCAGCAGACTCGCTGCAGCCCGCGACACAGGTAGCCGGACTGCCCCGTCGCCCCTTGGACTGCCCGGGCCATCGGCGGAGGCGGGATGGCCGCGCCGTCACGTTCGCGTGGGTCCACCGCTGGAGTGCTCTCGGGTCCAGTAGGCCAAGGCACGTTCCGCCTTGGGAAGGGCCCGGTGGGGGGACGGCTTGGTGCGGAGGGTGTCCACCAGGGCGGACAGCAGGGCCGTGGCCTGGTCGGGGAATCCGGCGATGCCGGTCATGACGGCGTGGTTGCGGCGGACGTCGATGCTGAAGTCGTCGAGCGGGCCCAGGACCTCGGCCGCGTCCCGGGCCAGATCGGCCAGGACGTGGAGCAGTTGGGGCAGCCGCGCCGGGTCGGGCACGGGGGTTTCGGGTGACGGCTCGGTGAGGTTCTTGAGCCGCTGGGCGAAGGCGGCCCGGGCACGCAGTCCCGCCGGTGTCCGCTGGGTGCCGTGAGCCGGGTTGAGCGCCAGCGCGATGTGGCCCGAGCCGTCGACCGTCTGCTGGTGGGGCGCGGGATATCCGGTGGGGATGATCCCCGCCCGCGGTGCCGGGGTGGTCGGCAGTACCACCGCCAGCCTGTCGTAGAGCGCGGAGAGGGCGAGATGGCGAGGCCCGTCGGGCAGTCCCTCGTCGAGGATCCGGAGCAGCTCCCCGGTAAAGCCGGTATGCGTTCCCTCGGGCGGGAACAGGGCCTTGACGGTGCGGCCGCACGCGGTGAGCAGGTGGATGCCGTGTCCGTCCGGTCCGAGGGCGCGGGCGGAGAAGCAGCAGTCGAGAATCGCGACCTTGTGTCTCGCCGACGATTCCCTCATCAGGCTGGCGACTTCGGCGAACGGCAGGGCCGGGCTCGGCTCACCCCCTCCGTCGTCCTGTCTGGTGGGAGTGAGGGCCAGGCAGAGACGGTCGTTGCGGCCCAGCAGTCCATGGCCGCAGTAGGAGAAGAGCAGCAGGTCGAGGTCCGGTTCCCGGACCATACGGCGCAGGGGATCCAGCACCTGGCGGGTGTCGGCGGGATCCAGGACCACCGTGGTTCGGCGCGCGTCGAACACCCCCCTTTCTCCGCTGAGGGCGGCCCCCAGGGCTCGGGCTGTGGTCACAGCCTGAGGTATGCGGGTCAGGGACTTGGGGCCGACGTGCCGACCGGTGCCGACGAGCAGCGCGTACGCGGCGCCGGGTGCGGGGGGCCACACGGCCCAGGTCATCCATCCGCTCCGGGCGGGGTGACGGCGAACGCGGACAGCTGGTCCATGACCGCGGCCAGTTGGTCCTCGTCGTCGACCGTGCCACTGACGCGGGTGCCGTCGGGCCGCACCACTTCGAAATCGATCCGCCGGTAGGCCGGACGCCGTTGCTGCAGCCAGAGGAAGAAGGTGTTGGTGACCGCGGCGATCACCGCTGCGGAGGCGTTGATGACGTCCACGGCGACGGCGACATCGCCCTGTTCACCGGGGGCGGGCGGCTGGGTGCGCAGGCTCGCCCTGCCGTCCAGCTGATCCGTGTCGTTGATCCACTCCGCCAGGTCCCTGTTCAGGGTGTCGGCTTGAGCCTCCGAACCCGGGAAGGCGAAGGTCAGCGCGTTCTCCTGCAGCCGGGATGCGGGTGCTTCGGGCATGTCCAGTGGCTCCTGTCGGTCGGTGGGATCATTGCGGGGCCGGAGTTCGGCGGTTGGGTTGATGCGGGACCTGGGGTTCTGTGGTCGGATCGCTGGGACACCGGGCGTTCGGCGGTCGGATCGCTGCGACACCGGGCGTTCGGCGGTCAGGCATCGGAGTCGAAGTCGGCCCAGCCGGCGTCGGTGCTGCCGGCGGGTGCCGCGTGGCGCGGGATGCTCGGCGCCTGTCGACTCAGCGCGAAGAGTTCGGGCTCGCCGGGCTCCTCGTGGGGCAGGCGGAAAACGGCAGCCACCTCGTCGGCGTCCACGAGATCGGCGAGCGCCGTCACCGTACTCGGGTCGCTCAGCCACAGCTGCCCCGCAGCCGGAACACGCAAGAACGGCGGGACCTCCTGCCAGTAGGCCTCCGGAAGCCAGTCCCGGTTGACGCCCAGCAGGTTGCCGCAGGCCACCTGGTGTTCCTCCCAGCTCTGCGGGTGAACGACCCTCGCCCCGGAACTCGTCGGCGCCAGGGTGTGGCCGATGAGGCTGGTCAGGACATCGGACACCGGGCCGTCGCCCTCGACGGCGACCGAGACGCGTGCCCGGTGCAGCCGCCCGGTGCAGCGTCGCGATGCCGCGTCGTACAGAGCGTGAGCCTCCTGGGCGAAGGGGTCGCCCGGCACGGGCCCCCCGTACATGGGGTCGGGTGGTCCCGGTGCCGCGAGGGTCCCGAACACCTGCGCTCTCATCGTCAGGCCCTCGGCCAGTCCGGGCGGAGCGGAGCACGGTTCGAGGCACACGCTGACCACCGTCCGCCGTGGCTCCGCCGCCAGTTGGGCCCAGATCCGGGTCCAGGAAGGCTCATGGGCGTCGAATCGGGACACCGCGGTCGCGATGCGTTCCGCTCCCCAGAGGCGGGTCAAGGTCCGGCAGGTGATGCGTTTGCGGATCTCGGCGATCGCGCCGCCCGCCGGCACGAACGGGGCGAGCAGACGCGCGAGCTCCGTGGTGTCCTCGATCCGGGTTCCCGTCACGTGCGCCGGGAACCGGGCCAGGGTGGGCAGCGCCTCCCGCGCGGCCCGGACCGCGGCTGCCGGGTCGGCGCCGTACACCTGGGCGATGACGACGGTTTCGATCCGTCCGCTCGCCGGATCGCTGATGAACCGCAGATCCCAGCGGGCTGTGGTGCGATCCGTCCAGAGCGCCGCGAGCCAGGTCCGCTCGGCGGCGACCCGGTCGGCTCCGCGACGGGCTTCGGAGAACTCCGGGTAGAGGCCCCCGGGCAGCGGAACGGGACTCAGCGCGAAGGCGACGTAGGCCCAGGTCTCCCCGTTGGGGGCACCGCGCAGCAGGATGCCCCGCGCGTCCCTGGGACCGGCTTCGGTCATCTGGCCCTTCCCTTTCCGCTCTCACCGGTCTTCCCGGGCGGGCCCGCCAGTCCGTCGGTGCTCCCGGGCCCGCCCGTTCCCTCGGGGCGCGTCAACTACCCGTTTGGGTACCGCCCGCGTGAGGGCCGCTTGCGGGCGGAGGTCCGCCGGGCGGCCCCCAGGCGGGCGTGGGCTGGAGGCCCGGCGTCGGAGCGGACTTCGCGCGGTCGTTCTGCACTGCCGGCAGCCCTTCCGGGAAGCCGTAGCTGACGGGCACGGCGACCTGGTCCACCGCCGTGGCCAGTCCCTCCCGGCACGCCGCGTGCACCGCCTCCCGCATGGCCCGCACACCCTCGGTCCGCATCATGATCCGCTCGGGGCTGAGACGACCCATGATGGACGCGAGCAGGTCGGAGACGAACTGGCCGATCAGGGCGTACCCGCGGCGCGAGCGCCACATCTGCCACCCCAGGTAGAGGTTCGTGCCGTACGAGAAGACCGAGACGTAGGCCTGGCACTGGCCCTCCGAGAGCACCAGGCGGTTGCGCACCTGATCCCGGCCCAGCCCGGTGGGGACGATGCGCACGGCATGGTCGACGGGGACACTGCGACGCGCGAGCGTACCCCTGATGGAGCTGTACGCCGAGTCGAGAGATCCCCTCCGGTCCGCCAGCAGAACCCGCCACTCGGCGATCGGTTCGACCAGGCGCATCCCGAGCAGGGTCACCCAGAAGGCGATTCCGGAGACGATGTACGCCAGCCCGGCCATGACGGCGAATCCCTCGCCACTGCCTCCGACGAGGAGGATGAGCCCGAAGAAGATGAGCGGGAGGAAAACCAGGAACGAGGCGAGGACGGCGTAGACGAGCAGTTGGAGCAGCTGCCGCCAGCTGACCGAGTCGTCGAGGGACGTCTCCACCGGCACGTGCTTCAGGTTCTTGTCGAGATACGCGGCGTTGGCGTCACCGCCTCTCCATCCCGGCAGGCTGGTGTACCCGTTGTCGTTCATGTGTCCCCCTGGGTGGCCTCGGATCCGAGGTAGCGATGATTACCCACTGTGGGTGGATAGTCACACATACTTGGAGGTTCCGAAGTCGTGACGGCCCAAGTCCACCGAAACGCGTGAGACTTTGAGCGACAAGCTCTCAGACTGCCGGACAGGCCCCTCTCGTCGCAGGACCCGCCACCCTCCGGCACCGGCCACGCCGCGTGCCCAGCCGCCGGGTTGGCGATCGGACGCCGCGGGTCGCTCGCCCGGCTTGAGCTGTACGAGGAGGAGAACCTCGACAAGGACGCGGACGGCATCCCCGACAGCTACCAGCGCGCCGATGCGAGCGGCGCATGAGCAGCGCGCGGCGTCGACGCCGGGGCAAGCAGAGGGCGCGCGTCAGCCCGTTCCGCCGTCGAGCAACCAGCTGTGGCGCAGCCGTAGCGCCCGCTCGGTGCTGGCCGCCGCCGTGGCCAAGCCGAGTGCGATGTTGCCCCACTTCGGCAGATCGACGGGCGAGGTGAAGGTTCCGGTGTGCCGGGCGATGCCCTCGGATCTGGTGAGCTGTTCGGCCGCTTGTGGAAGGAGGAGGGCGAGGGCGGCGACGAGCACGCACAGTGAGAGGAGACCGATCGCGCGGCTCAGTGCGGGGTGATCGCGTTCGAGGCGCGCGCGGCGTCCCTCGGCGGACCGGGGGTCCGGGACGAGCCGGTACTCGGGGCCTTCGTCGGTGACATAGTGGCACCGCTTGATCCCGAAGGCACTCATCCTCACCTCGACGGTGCCGCCCGGGACGGGGAAGGCGGCGGGGAGTCTGGACACGGCGCGCTGCCTGCCGTCGGTGTACAGGTGGGCCTTGAGGTGGTCGGACGAGTGGTTCTGCCAGTGCCTGACATCGACGGCGTAGACCGTGCGCTGGCCGTCGTCGCCCGTCAGCCGAAGACAGAACAGCGCGCGGAAGGGTAATTGCCACCAGCGGAAACGCTTCAGGGCTCGCCCGTCTCCGGGCTTGACCCGCTGCACGGCCCGACGCCGCCGCCACTCTTTGATCATGCTTGACTCCCGTTGTTCGCCCGGCCCGGGATCAGCCCGCGCGGCAGAGTGTGTCCTTGCCGGGCATCGCGCCTTCGACGAGGTAGCGCGTGGTGGTGTTCAGGGCACAGGGGTTGTCGCCGAGGACGTAGGCACCGTGCCCGCTGTCGTCGACGCTGAGCAGCCGGGATCGGTCCGCGAACTTCTGGCGCAGCATCCTCCCGCCGAGGTGGGGCGTCGCCGGGTCGCGCAGGTTCTGTACGAGCAGCACGTTGCGGGGCCCGTCGTCGTTGACGGCGACCGGCGGCTCGGCCGGGGTGTGCGGCCAGAAGGCGCAGGGTGTGATGTTGGCGGTGGCGGCGCCGAACAGTGGGTAGCGGGTGCGGTCCTCGGCGACGCCGTTCCGGTAGGTGTCGACGTTCGCGGGCCACTTGATGTCGTTGCAGGTCACGGCGGCAAACACCGCCAAGGGGTTGTCGATCGAGGACGTCGCCTCGCCTGCGGTGGCGCTCTGGGACGGCATGCGGCGGGCCGCCGTGTCGTCACCGTCCGCCAGCGCCTGCCACTGCTGCGCCAGCTTGGGGTACTGCAGCTTCTTGAACAGGAGACCGAAGGTGTACTGCCGCAGCAGGCTGCCGTCGAAGCCTGCCACCGGAGCCTTGTCGAGTCGCTCGGCGAGGGTGAGGTAGGTCGCGCGAACCTGCGCGGGAGTGCGGCCCAGCCCGTAGCTGTCGTGCCGTGCGGCCGCCCACTTCGCGAAGTCGGGAAAGGTCTGTTCCATCCCGAGGGCGTAGCGGCGCAGGCCGTCGCGGTCGAGGTGGGTGTCACCGATGTTGCTGTCGAGCACGATCCGGTCGGAGCGCTCGGGGAACATCGACGCGTAGGCGGCGCCCAGTGCCGTGCCGTAGGAGTAGCCGAGGTAGCTGGTCTTCTCCTCGCCGAGCTCGGCCCGGATGCGGTCCAGGTCGCGGGCGGTGTTCGCCGTGGTCAGGTGGCGCAGCCGCCCGTCGCGGTCCTGGCGTGCGCACTGCTCGGCCACCTTTTCGGCGGTCTTCGCCTGTTCGGTGACCGCGGTGTCGTCGGCCGCGTAGGGAGGAATGTTGGAGGTGTAGGGGCCGTCGGGCGTGAACCCGCATGTGACCGGTGCCGAGTGCCCGATGCCGCGGGTGTCCATGCCGATCAGGTCGTAGCTGTCGAGGACGTCGGCGGGAAGACCCCGGGCCACCAGCAGCGCGGCCTGCGCCAGTCCGGCCCCTCCGGGGCCGCCCGGATTGAGCATGAGCGTGCCACGTCGTTCTTCGGGGTTCGTACTGGCCAGCCGGGAGATCATGAGGTCGATCCGGGCGCCGCCGGGGTCGGCGTAGTCCACCGGTACGGGCACGGTGGCGCACCGCAGCTCGGTCGGAGCCGCCTCGGCCACGACGTCCTCGGGACAAGCGCCCCACCGCACCTGCGATGCCCGCGGCCCGTCCGCGGCGGCGGGCACGGCGACCAGCGAGCCGCTGAGGCCGAGGACGACCGCCAGGGCCGGGCTCCGGCCGATACTGCGATGTCGTTTCATGTCCAGTCTCCAGAACCGGTTGCGCGATGTCGGTCGCCACCCATCGCACTCCGTGCCCTTGGGGCACGGTCAATACCGTCCCGCCGCCGTGAAGGGACGAGCGGAGCCGGGGTTGACTGTGCCCTTGGGGCACGGTCTTGAATGGATCGCGTCCCGGAGACGGTCTCGCCGACCGGCAGGACACCGACGGCGACGGAGAACGGAGCCCTCAGGAAAGGGCCTTGCGGTGGCATGGAGCACGAGTCAGCTGGCCGAACTCGCCGGTACGACGCTGAAAACCGTCCGGCACTATCACCGGGTCGGTTTGCTGGACGAGCCGGAACGAGCGGCCAACGGCTACAAGCGGTACGGCATCCATCACCTGGTCCGCCTGCTGCGCATCCGCAGGCTGGTCGACCTCGGCGTGCCGCTGCCGGACATCCCCTCGGCCGAAACCGGCGACGAGGCAGGCAAGCAGATCCTGCGTGCCCTGGACGCGGAACTCGCGGCGAGCATCGAACGCCAGGAACGGATGCGGCGGGAACTGGCGGCGATCCTGGACAACCGGGCCTCGATCGACGTGCCGGCGCCCTTCAAGGAACTCGCCGACGACCTGCCCGAGGCTCAGCGATCCCTCCTGGTGGCGTACTCCAGCATCCTCACGCCCTCGGCGATGGCCGCTCTCGAGGAGCAGCTCTCAGCGCCTCGCAGTGCCGTCGGAGCGGAGTTCGAGGCCCTCCCCTCGGACGCCACCGAGGACGTTCGCCTACGGCTCGCGCAACGCCTCGCGCCCGAAGTCCGCAAACAGCAGAGGGATCACCCGTTCCTGAGGGACCTGGAAGCCTCCTCCCGCCGGGGAGCGGCGGTCACCCAGTCGGTTGTCGCGCAGGCATTGGCCGAGTTCTACAACGAGGCGCAGCTCGACGTCCTGCGACGCGTGCACGCACTGCTTTCGCAGCACGACGCTCCCGGGACGTGACAACGACAGCTGATGTCGCTGTGGCGATGTACCGGGGTCGTGCGGCGACCGAGGGTCGGCTCAATCGTCGGACGTCTGCCCCCGGCGCGGAGTCTGGGGCGACTTCGCGGCCTCCGCCTCCGCCTTGGCGTCGCTCACCGCGGCGGCGGCCTGTTTCCCGGCCTCGTCGGCAGCGGCGGCGGCGCCGAGCGATGCCGTCCAGCCCGCGCCGAGCTCCGGAGTGCGGCCATCGTCCGACAGGTCCTCAGTACCGGCAGCGGCCGCTTCATCGGGTTGCGCGGTTGTGTGCTGCCCCGCCGTCGGCTGATCACCGAACGCGCGGGTGACGGTCCGGACCGCCTCGGTCAGCTCCCCCGGGATCACCCAGAACGTGTTGTTGTCGCTGCTTGCCAGGTGCGGCAGCGTCTCAAGGTACTTGTAGGCCAGGATCTTCGGATCGGCGTTGTTCCGATGGACGGCCTGGAACACCAGCTCCACCGCCTTCGCCTCACCGTCCGCCCGCAGGATCATGGCTTGTTGCGTGCCCTGCGCCTCCAGGATGTCCTTCTGCTTCGTACCTTCCGCGGTAAGGATCTTGGCTTGCCGTTCCCCCTCGGCATGCAGGATGGCCGCGCGCTTGTCACGCTCGGCCCGCATCTGCTTCTCCATCGCCTCCTTGATCGTGTGCGGTGGATCGATGGCCTTGATCTCGACACGGTTGACCCGGATGCCCCACTTGCCGGTGGCGTCGTCGAGGACGGCACGCAGCCGGGAGTTGATCTCCTCGCGCGAGGTGAGCGTCTCCTCCAGATCCATGCTGCCGATGACATTCCGGAGGGTGGTCACGGTGAGCTGATCGATGGCGTGGAGGTAGTCGGCCACCTCGTAGGCCGCGGCCCGGGGGTCGGTGATCTGGTAGTAGAGAACGGTGTCGATGTTCACCACGAGGTTGTCCTCGGTGATCACCGGCCTGGGGTCGGACGAGTAGACCTGCTCGCGCACGTCGAGTTTGGTGTTGATGCGGTCCGCCACCGGCACGACCAGGTTCAGCCCGGGCTGCAGCGTCCGGCGGTATCGGCCGAACCGCTCGACGTTGTAGCGGCGAGCCTGCGGAACGATCCGCACGCTGGAGGCCACGAGGAAGACGACCACGATGGCCGCCACGAGGGCGAGGACGACAACCGGATCCACAGTGCCTCCATTGCTGTGCGTTCAGCCGTTCACGGAAGAAGCTCGCGGGGGTAGACGACGGCCGTGGCACCTTCGATCTCCATGACGTCGACCAGCGCTCCCACCGGGATGACGAGGCTTTCGTCGAGCGCGCGGGCGGACCATTCCTCACCGGAGAGCTTGATCAGGCCACGGGTCGCGGTGACCTCCTGCATGACCTCGGCACGCTTGCCGATCAGCGCGTCACTGCCCTCGCGAGTCAGGGGCTGCTGTGCCAGATGCCGCAGCGCGACAGGACGGACGATGACGAGGCCCGCCGCCGCTGCCGCTGCGAGGGCCAGGAGCTGGCCGAGAAGGCCAATACCCACGCCGGCGACCACAGCGGCAACCAACGCGGCACCGGCCAGCAAACCGAAGACGAGAGTCAGGGTGAAGAACTCCGCGGCACCCAGTGCCGCGGCGGCGAGCAGCCATACGAACCACGGCATCGGATCGCCCTCCTTCTGGGGCCCTCCTCACCAAGCTACCGCCCGGACCCGCCGGGCAGAACAGACACGGCAGCCGCCGCTCATGGCAGGACGAAGCGTGCGACGGCGGCGAGGCAGGTGACGTAGATGTCGCACGGGCGACTCGTGATCCTGGGCGGTGCTCGGTCGCTGGGCGACGGGGCTGTACAGGGAGCAAGGATTGCTGTCAGGGAGTGACGATGGCGAAGTCAGGGTCGGGGTCCGTAGTTCGGCGTCACTCAGGGTGATGTCGGTGTCAGGTTCGGCCATTTCGGGTGTCGTACCGGTGGTGTGGACGAGGACGCCGTTGCGCAGGCGCAGGTTGACCGGGTCCGCGCCGTGCGGGCTGAAGCGGATGGTGAGATCCGCGTGCCGGCTACGGGGTCCGTCGACTCGGATGGCCAGGGAGTCGACAAGCTGGTCAAGAGTCAGGGCAGCCAACAGGTCGGGCGAGTTGGTGACGGTCGGGGTGCCCACCGAGCCCGTGCGCAGTTCGAGCGCTCCGGTCAGGTAGAAGTTGCGCCAAGTACCGTTCTCGCTGCCGTAGCCGAGCTGTTCCAGGGCGTCGGCCTGCAGGGCGCGTGCCTCGGCGTTGCCGGGATGGGTGAAGACGACATGGTTGACGACCTGCGCGACCCAGCGGAAATCTCCGGCGGCGAAGGACTCGCGGGCCCGGCGCAGTACGTGTTCGGGGCCGCCGATGAAGTCCACGTACCGCTGGGCGGGATTGCCGTCGAACCAGCCCAGGTAGTGCTGGTAGACCGCCTTGACGTTGTGACTGACCGAGCCAAGGTCGCCAAGCGTGCGGCGCCGAGTGGTTCGCCGATCGGCGAGGTGAGGAGCGGTGGCTGGGGCTGGGGCTGGGCTACGTACGGGAAGCGCACCGCACAGGGCGCCAGGCGCCCTGGATCGATTCCGGGTCCCGCCCCTGGCTTGCCGCTCGGGCGGTACTCGCACTCCTCCTCGACCAGCTGGTGAGCACCGGGTGGTGACGCGGGTCGGGAGAGAGGAAGGTGGAAGCGGAAGGCGAAGACATGACGATCGACGTGACGGCCACGCGCGTCGTCCCGCGGCCGCGCGAGCGGGTGGCCGCGTACGCCACGGACCGGCGGCACCTCCCCGCTGCTCGTCCGCCAGGCGCGAGGCAACATCGCCAAGGACCAGCGCGACCCGCAAGCACGGCTTGTGGAACAGGGGTGAGACGGCGATGGCGTACGACGAAGGACTGGCCGAGCGAATCCGGGAACGGCTGGGCGCGGACCCGGCGATCAGCGAGAAACGGATGTTCGGCGGGCTCGCCTTTCTGTACCGCGGCAACATGGCCGTGGGCGTCACCAGCGACGACCTCATGGTCAGGGTCGGCCCGGAGGCGACGGACACGGCGCTGGTACGGCCCGGGGCACGGTTCTTCGACTTGACCGGCCGTCCGATGCGCGGCTGGGTCGTGGTCGAGGGCGCCGCGGTCGCGGAGGACCAGGCGCTCGGCGCGTGGGTCGACGAGGGACGCGCGTTCGCGGCGAGCCTGCCTCCCAAGTGAGGCGGGGGCACGGCGCGCACGGCATGTGACGCAGCACACTCTCCATCGCCGATGACTTCGGGCGCGGCCCCAGGTCATACGGCGGACTGCATCGGAACAGACGGGAGACCACCGCCATGACCACCACGTCCTCCACCACGCCCTCGACCGTGAAGGGCCCCGCGAGCTACTTCCCTTCCATCGAGAAGAAGTACGGCCGCCCGATCGCGGACTGGCAGGACCTCATCCGCTCCTCGCCGCTGACCCGGCACATGGAGCTGGTGAACTGGCTGAAGTCCGAACACGGACTGGGGCACGGCCACGCCAACGCGCTCGTCGCCCACACGCTCGCGGAGCACGCCGGCAAGTGAGGCCCGCAGCCACATCCGCATCCGCGCCGCCGCGGCCAGGCGGCCGGGTAACTGCGCAGACCCTTCGACGGGAGGGCCGCCGCCCACACCGCGCATAACGCGCACGCGGAGAACAGACAGATCAGGAGCCCTTTGCCGCCGGCTCAAGAATCGCCACGCACTCCACGTGATGCGTCATCGGGAACAGATCAAACGCCCGAAGCATCCGCACCCGATACCCCCCATCCCGGAAATACCCCAAGTCCCGCGCCAACGCCGCCGGATCGCAAGCCACATACGCGATGCGCCGTGCGCCGAGCGACGACAGATGCTTCACCGTCTTCCGCCCGGCGCCCGCGCGCGGCGGGTCAAGGACGATGAGGTCGACGTCCGTGATGCCCGTGCGCGGCAACACGCTCTCGACCTTGCCCTGTTCGATGCGGACGCGGTCGAAGTCCGCGAGATTGTGGCGCGCATCCTCCACCGCCCGCTTGCCGGACTCGATTCCGAGGACCGCCCCGGCGTCGCCGACCCGGTCGGCGAGGGCGCCGGCGAAGAGGCCGACGCCGCAGTAGAGGTCGAGGGCCATGTCGCCCTTGCGGGGCAGCAGGCCCTGCATGACCGCGGTCACGAGCGTGTCGGCCGACTTCGGGTGGACCTGCCAGAAGCCGCCGTTGCCGACCCGGTGGGTCCGGCCGTCCGCGCGTTCGCGGACGAAGGGACGGCCGTGGACACGGTGAACACCGCCGTCGCGTTCGTCGACCCGCAGGACGGAGACGGGGCGGTCCAGTTCGACCAGCGGCAGGCGCGCGCCCGGCTTCGGCGTCAGGACCACCTGGCGGTCCTGGGAACCCGTCGCCGCGATCGCCTCGACGGAGTCCATGCCGGTCCAGTCGCGCTTCTCGATGCCCAGCTCGCTGACCTCGTCGGCGGCGATCATGCAGTGGTCGATCGGCTCGACCTCGTGGGAGCGGTGCCGGCGCAGGCCCGCGCGGCCGTCGGCGGTGACGGCGTACTGGACGCGGGTGCGCCACGCGGGGACCTGGCCCGCGGGCAGCTTGTCGCCCTCGGCGGGCACCACCGTGCCGTCCCAGCCGGCCTCCTCCGGGGTGAGCCCGGCGAGCCGCTGGAGCTGTTCGGCGATGACGTCGGCCTTCAGGCGCCGCTGCGCCCCCGGCTTGGCGTGCTGCCAGTCGCAGCCGCCGCAGCGGCCGGGGCCGGCGAACGGGCAGGGCACGTCGATGCGGTCCTTGGAGGCGTCCAGGATCTCGACCGCGTCGGCGCGCAGGAAACGGGCACCCTCCTCGCCGTCCGTCACCCGCGCCACGACCCGCTCACCGGGCAGCGCGTGCCGGACGAACAGCACCTGGCCCTCGGACGTACGGGCGATGCAGTGGCCGCCGTGGGCGACGGGGCCGACCTCGACCTCGTACTCCTCCCCCACCAGCGACTTCCTCGGTTCTGCCTGCATGGCGGGGTGACTCCAAAAGCGTGAGGGGAACGATCAAAGGGGTGCGGCCGAACGGAGGCGGCCGGACAACAGCCCACCAGTCTACGTGGCTGCCGCCCGGCCGATTCACGCCCGTTTCGCACGGGCCTCAGGCCCGTCGAATCCTGGTCTCAGCCCTTCGGCTCCGAAGACTCCTTCGACCGCACCTGCGCCGGCCCCCGCCGCACCGATCCCGGCGCGTTCCAGTCCTGCTGCTTGCGGGCGCGCCGCTTGGCCGCCTCGGAGGACTGGAGCTGGTACGGCACCGAGGTCACCATGATGCCCGGCGTGAAGAGCAGCCGGCCCTTGAGGCGCAGGGCGCTCTGGTTGTGCAGCAGATGCTCGTACCAGTGGCCGACGACGTACTCGGGGATGATCACGGACACCGCGTCGCGCGGCGACTCCTTGCGCAGGCCCTTGACGTACTCGATGATCGGCCGCGTGATCTCGCGATAGGGCGAGTCCAGGACCTTCAGCGGTACGTCGATGCCGCGCCGCTCCCACTCGTCCCTGAGCGCCTTGGTCTCCGCCGGGTCGACGTTGACGCTCAGCGCCTCCAGGCTGTCCGAGCGCATCAGCTTGGCGTAGGCCAGGGCGCGCAGCGTCGGACGGTGGATCTTGGAGATCAGGACGACGGAGTGGATGCGGGAGGGCCGCACGCTGTCGTCGCTCGGGCCCTCGGGGGCGGCGATCTCCTCGGCGACGCGGTCGTAGTGCTTACGGATGGCCGACATCGTCACGTAGAAGATCACCATGCCGAGCAGGGCGACCCACGCGCCGTGCGTGAACTTGGTGACGAGGACGACGACCAGCACGAGGCCGGTGAAGAAGGCGCCGAAGGCGTTGATCGCGCGGGAGCGGATCATGTGGCGGCGCTTGGCCGGGTCCGTCTCCGTCGCCAGATGGCGGTTCCAGTGGCGGACCATGCCGGTCTGGCTGAGCGTGAAGGACACGAACACGCCGACGATGTAGAGCTGGATCAGGCGTGTGGAGTCGGCGCCGTAGATCCCGACCAGGAGTCCGGCGGCACCGGCGAGGAGCACGATGCCGTTGGAGAAGGCCAGGCGGTCGCCGCGGGTGTGCAACTGGCGGGGCAGGTAGCGGTCCTGGGCGAGGATCGAGCCGAGCAGCGGGAAGCCGTTGTAGGCGGTGTTCGCGGCGAGGAAGAGCACCAGCGCGGTGGCCGCGGCCAGGATGATGAAGAGGAAGCTACCCTTGCCGAAGACGGCTTCGGCGACCTGGGAGATCACCGGGTTCTGGACGTAGTCCGCGCCGAGCGGGACGCCGTTGTGGATGAGGTCCTTGGCCGGGTTCTCGGCCATGCGGACGTCGGTCGCGGCGGCCAGCGCGATGATGCCGCAGAACATGGTGACGGCCAGCAGGCCCATCATCGCGAGGGTGGTCGCGGCGTTCTTGGACTTGGGCTTGCGGAAGGCCGGGACGCCGTTGGAGATCGCCTCGACGCCGGTGAGGGCGGCACAGCCGGAGGAGAAGGCGCGCAGGAGGAGGAAGACGAGGGCGAAGCCCGCGAGGCCCTGGTGCTCGGGTTTGATGACGTAGTCCGCCGTCGGGGCCCGCATGGTGTCGTCCAGGACGAGCCCGCGGAAGGCGCCCCACGCGATCATGGTGAAGACGCCCGCGACGAAGATGTACGTCGGGATCGCGAACAGCGAGCCGGACTCCTTCACCCCGCGCAGGTTCATCAGCGTGAGCAGCACGATCACGCCTATCGCACAGAGCACCTTGTGCTCGACGACGAACGGGATCGCCGAGCCCAGGTTCTCGATGCCGGAGGAGATCGACACCGCGACGGTGAGGACGTAGTCGACGAGCAGCGCGCTGGCGACCGTGAGGCCCGCCTTGGGGCCGAGGTTGGTGTTCGCCACCTCGTAGTCGCCGCCGCCGCTGGGGTAGGCGTGCACGTTCTGCCGGTACGAAGCCACCACGGTGAACATCAGTACGACGACCGCGACGGCGATCCACGGACTGAAGTGGTACGCCGTCACGCCCGCGATGGACAGGACCAGCAGCACCTCCCCTGGCGCATACGCCACGGAGGACAGCGGGTCGGAGGCGAAGACGGGTAGTGCGATGCGCTTCGGCAGGAGGGTCTCCCCCAGCCGGTCACTGCGCAGTGCGCGCCCGATCAGGATCCGCTTGGGCACGTCGGTCAGTTTGGACACAACAGAGGATCGTAAGCGTTCGATTGCGGGCTCGCCCACCCGCCACCCCTCATCGGGCCCCGCTCTGCTCTCCGAGTGAATTCCGAGGCCGCTGCGGCTGCGGATTCCGCAGGTCACCCGGTTCCCATGCCTATATGACTAAGCTCCGTCCGCTTCCCGGCCGTTGTCGACCCCGGAGGTCCCATGCACACGTCCGCAGAACTGATCGGCGCCGCGGCCACCGTCATCGCCCTCGGAATCCTGACTCTTGCGAGCGTGCGCAGCATCAACCGCCGCTGATCAGCTCGGTGACACGGGCGCACAGTTCCGCCCGGCCGATGCTGTCGGCCCGGGTCGAGGGCACCGTGCAGGCGTACGCCCCCGCCACCGCGCCGTACAGGGCGCAGCGGCGGGGCGGCTCGGCGTTCAGCCAGGCGTAGAGGAACGCGGCGGCGAAGGCGTCGCCCGCGCCGTTGGAGTCGACCACCGGCGCCGGAGGTGTGGCGGCGGGTACGTGAGTGAACTCACCGTCGGCCAGCAGGCAGGCCCCGTCGGCCCCGGCGGTGGCGACGACCGCCCGGGCCCGGCCCCGCTCGGTGATCCACCGCATGGTGCGCTCCGGGTCGGCCAGAGCCGCGCTGGACAGGAAGACCAGGTCGGCCCGGAGCGCGAAGGGCTCGTGGTAGGGGTTGGACCCGTCCCAGTCGTGCAGGTCGGTCGAGACGGTCACGCCCGCCTCGCGCAGGGTGGGCAGCGCGTGGCCGCACGGCTGGGTGATGACGACGTGGGCGTGCCGGCTGACGGCGGCCAGCTCCCGCACGGTGGCCTCGGGCAGCCGGTCGGTCTCCGCCGTGCGCGTGGCGTCGTAGAGGGAGAGCCGTCCGCCGTCGGGGCCGACGAGGTTGACCGCGCGCTTGGTGCCGAGCGGCTGGGGGACGGCGGTGAGGGCGATGCCGCGGTCGCGGTGCAGGGCGCGGACGAGGTCGCCCTCGGGGTCGTCGCCCAGCATGTCGAGGTGGTGGGTGCGCAGGCCCAGGGCGCTCGTCCCGAGGGCGACGAAGTCTCCGCTCTGGCCCGCGCGCGTCACGATCCCGGGCCGGATCATGTGGCTGTCGGCGAGCGGCACGGGCAGTTCGGGCACGTGCACGATGGTGTCCACGCCGGCGCCGCCCAGGACCAGGACGTCGATCTGGGTGCTCATGGTCTGTTCCTCCCCCGCCGAGGGCAGCCGCCCCGGGCCCCGGTCGAAGCAGGCTCCGGCCCGGGCAGGGCCGTCGGCAACCCCCTCGACTTTGCCGATACGTTGGAGTCGGGCAGTCGAACGCGGCACCGCCCCCGCAGGGCATCATGGCCTGATTCCCCCGGCATGATGTTGCCCGGCGGTCCGCACGCAGGCCGCGATGTGATGCCCGGCGAGCCGAAAGAGAGACATGATCAGGACATTCATGCAGGTCAGAGGGCCTGCAGGAAGCGCGGTGTGACGCGATGCATATTGTCATCATGGGGTGCGGGCGAGTGGGCTCCGCCCTCGCCCAGAACCTGGAGCAACAGGGCCACACGGTCGCCGTGGTCGACCAGGACCCCACCGCCTTCCGCCGCCTGGGGTCCTCCTTCGGCGGCCGCCGGGTCACCGGGGTCGGCTTCGACCAGGACACCCTGCGGGAGGCCGGCATCGAGGAGGCCGGCGCTTTCGCCGCCGTCTCCAGCGGTGACAACTCCAACATCATCGCCGCACGCGTGGCCCGCGAGATGTTCGGCATCGAGAACGTCGCCGCCCGCATCTACGACCCCCGCCGCGCGGAGGTCTACCAGCGCCTGGGCATCCCGACCGTCGCGACGGTCCGCTGGACGGCCGACCAGATGCTGCGCCGGCTGCTGCCCTCCGGCGCCGAGCCGCTGTGGCGCGACCCCACGGGCGGCGTCCAGCTCGCCGAGGTGCACGCCTCCACCGCCTGGGTCGGCCACAAGATCAGCCGGCTCCAGGAGGAGACGGGTGTGCGCGTGGCGTTTCTGACCCGGCTCGGCGAGGCGGTCCTGCCCACCTCGCAGACGGTGTTGCAGGAGGGCGACCTGGTGCACGTGATGATGCGCACCGACGAGGTCGACACGGTCGAGGCGGCGTTCGCCAAGGGTCCTGAAGAGGAGGGCGGTCACTGATGAGGGTCGCCATTGCCGGAGCCGGCGCGGTCGGCCGCTCGATCGCGGGCGAGCTGCTGGAGAACGGCCACGAGGTCCTGCTCATCGACAAGGCGCCGACGGCCATCTCGGTCGAACGCGTCCCGCAGGCCGAGTGGCTGCTCGCCGACGCCTGCGAGATCACCTCCCTGGACGAGGCAGCGCTCCAGCGCTGCAACGTCGTCATCGCCGCGACCGGCGACGACAAGGTGAACCTGGTCGTCTCGCTCCTCGCCAAGACGGAGTACGGCGTTCCGCGGGTGGTCGCGCGGGTGAACAACCCGAAGAACGAGTGGCTCTTCAACGAGTCCTGGGGCGTGGACGTCGCCGTCTCCACGCCGCGTCTGATGTCCGCCCTGGTCGAGGAGGCGGTGAGCGTCGGCGACCTGGTCCGTCTGCTCCGCTTCAGCCACGGCGACGCCAACCTGGTCGAGCTGACCCTGCCGGAGGAGTCGGCCCTGGCCGGCACGCAGGTCGGCGACGTGGAGTGGCCCGAGGACACGTCCCTGGTGACGATCATCCGCGGCACCCGCGTCCTCACCCCCTCCCGGGAGGACTCCCTGGAGGCGGGCGACGAACTCCTCTTCGTGGCCGCGCAGGCGCGTGAGGAGCAGCTGGAGGACCTGCTGTCGGTGCGCAAGGACAGCGCGAAGAGCTGAGGCGGTGCCTTTCGGGGCAAGCAGGAGGGGGCGCCCTGGACTTCCAGGACGCCCCCTCCCCCGGTTCTCGAGGTCTCGAGGTCAGCTCTCGGAGTTCACTGCTCGGCGGACCGGGCAGCGGCTTCCCTCTCCCTCTCCCGCTCCCTCTCCTCGGCGGCCTTCTCCTCCGCCTCCATCTCCGCGAACACATCGATCGGCGCGGGCGCCTTCGCCAGGAACACCCAGGTCAGCCAGACGGCGAGCAGGAACGGCGGGATCTTCAGGGCGATCAGGACCCAGCCGAGCTGCGTGGTGTCGGCCCACCAGTACAGCGGGAAGAGGATCGCGCACTTGGCGAGCAGGATCGCGCCCCACGCGTAACTGGCCTTGGCGTAGGCCTTCTTGCGGCCGGGGTTACGCGTGCGCCAGGAGAGGTTCTCCTTGAAGACCGGGCCGAGGATCAGCCCGATCAGCGGGACACCGCACAGCGTGGTGACGATGTACGCGAGTCCGAGGCCCAGCGTGTAGAGCATGCCCGGCAGGTAGAAGTCCTTGGCGTTGCCGGTCATCATCGCGAAGACGACACCGAAGGCGACGCCGAAGACACCGCTGAAGGCGTGCTTGACGGTGTCCTTCATCACCAGCCGGACCACGACCAGCACCAGCGACACGGCCAGGGCCGCGATCGCCGACAGATGCAGATCCTTGTTGATCGTGTAGATGCTGACGAAGAGCAGGCCGGGCAGCACCGTCTCGACCATGCCCCGGACGCCGCCGAACGCCTCGAACAGGGCGGCCTCGGTCACCGCCCGGTTGTCGTCCGCAGATGTCTCTTCGGTCGGCTTGTCGAGCGACGTCACCGGCTACTCCCGTCCGAGGGGTCTCAGTTCGTACTTGGGATTGAACAGCACCCGGCGGCCCCGGCTCATGGAGACGCGGCCCGATGCGATCAGCCTGCGCCCCGGTTCTATGCCCACGATGGAGCGCCTGCCGAGCCACACCACGTCCAGCGCGGCGGAGCCGTCGAACAGCTCGGCCTCCAGGGCCGGGACTCCCGCGCGCGGCCGCAGGGTGACCGTGCGCAAGGTACCAGTAACCGTCACTATCTGCCGGTCCTGACAGTCTCCGATCCGGATACAGCCCGCCGTCTCGGTGTCCTCCCGCAGCTCCTCGGACTCCAGGTCCTCCTGCGACGAGGAGAGCCGGTCGAGCATGCGCCGGAACCGGCCCGCCGGCTTCTGCGAACGAGGAACAGCACTCATGACTAGAGCGTACCGGGGCCCGCTGACAGCTACGTAGCCCTGTGGCACAGGCCCTACTTCTCGAAGCGGTACCCCATCCCCGGCTCGGTGATGAAGTGCTTCGGATGCGACGGGTCCGCCTCCAGCTTCCGCCTCAGCTGTGCCATGTACACGCGCAGATAGTTCGTCTCCGTCCCGTACGACGGCCCCCACACCTCCTGGAGCAGCTGCTTCTGCCCGACCAGGCGGCCGCTGTGGCGCACCAGGACCTCCAGCAGATGCCATTCCGTGGGGGTCAGACGTACGTCCTTCCCGGCGCGGTTGACCTTCTTCGCGGCCAGGTCGACGGTGAACTCGTCGGTCTCCACGATCACGTCGTCCTCACCTCCTCCGGCCGGCTCGGCCCGGCGTACGGCGGCCCGCAGCCGGGCCAGCAGCTCGTCCATGCCGAACGGCTTGGTGACGTAGTCGTCGGCCCCCGCGTCCAGCGCCTCGACCTTCTCGTCGGAGGAGTGCCGGGCGGAGAGCACCAGGATCGGCACCCGTGTCCAGCCGCGCAGCCCCCTGATCACCTCGACGCCGTCCATGTCGGGCAGCCCGAGGTCGAGGACGACCACGTCGGGGTGGCGGGCGGCGGCGAGCTGGAGGGCGGTGGCGCCGTCATGGGCCGCGTCGACCTCGTACTTGCGTGCCTTGAGGTTGATCACGAGAGCGCGCACGATCTGGGGCTCGTCGTCGACCACCAGGACGCGG
Organism: Streptomyces sp. CRCS-T-1; assembly: GCF_024442335.1. Classification (NCBI taxonomy): domain Bacteria; kingdom Bacillati; phylum Actinomycetota; class Actinomycetes; order Kitasatosporales; family Streptomycetaceae; genus Streptomyces; species Streptomyces sp. CRCS-T-1. The sequence goes on from NZ_CP101651.1 coordinate 1,910,857, forward strand.
GTCATGAGACCTGCCTTTCGGGTTCTGCCGCGTGCAGCGGCTCCGGGCGGGTTCCCGCCGCGCGGAGGGTGAGGACCATGGTGAGGCCGCCGCCGGGCGTGTCCTCGGCGTTCAGGGTGCCGCTCATGGCCTCGGCGAAGCCTCGCGCCACCGCGAGCCCCAGGCCCACGCCTGCGCCGCGGGGGGCGTCGCCGTAGCGCTGGAAGGGTTCGAATATGCGGTCCTTGGCCGCGTCGGGGACGCCCGGCCCCCGGTCGACCACCCGCACCTCCACCCGGTCGGCGAGCGCGCTGGCGGCGACCAGCACGGGCGAGCCGGGCGGACTGTACTTGACGGCGTTCTCGACCAGGTTGGCCATCGCCCGCTCCAGCAGCCCCGGGTCCACGGCGACCATCGGCAGGGTCTCGGGGACGTCCAGGTCGGCGCTGCCCTCGGGCACCCCGCCGAGCGCCATGGGCACCACCTCGTCGAGGTCGATCTCGCGGATCAGGGGGGTGACCGTGCCGGTCTGGAGGCGGGACATGTCGAGCAGGTTGCCGACGAGGTGGTCGAGGCGGTCCGCGCCCTCCTCGATGCCCTCCAGCAGTTCCGCCTGGTCCTCGTCGGACCACTCGACGTCCTCGGAGCGCAGGGAGGTCACGGCCGCCTTGATCCCGGCGAGCGGGGTGCGCAGATCGTGGCTGACGGCGGCCAGCAGCGCCGTACGGATGCGGTTGCCCTCCGCGAGCGCGCGGGCCCGGTCGGCCTCCTCCTGGAGCCGGCGGCGGTCCAGTACGACGGCGGCCTGGGCGGCGAAGGCGGCCAGCACCCGGCGGTCCTCGGCGGGCAGGACGCGGCCGGTGAGCGCGAGGGCCATATGGTCCCCGACCGGCATGTCCACGTCCGCCTGCTCGGGCCGCTCCACGGGATGCCCCTGCCCGACGCGGCCCGCGCAGGTCCACGGCTCGACGTCGCTCGCCCGCTCCAGCAGGGCCGCCGACTCCATCCCGAAGGTCTCCCGGACGCGTTCCAGCAGCTCCTCCAGGCCGGTCTCACCGCGCAGCACGTTGCCCGCGAGGAAGGACAGGATCTCCGACTCGGCCCGCAGCCTGGCCGCCTGGTGGGTGCGGCGGGCGGCCAGGTCGACCACGGAGGCCACCGCCACGCCGACGGCCACGAAGATGACGATGGCGACGATGTTCTTCGGGTCGGCGATGGTCCACCGGTGCAGCGGCGGTGTGTAGAAGTAGTTCAGCAGCAGGGATCCCACCGCGGCCGAGGCCAGCGCGGGGAGCAGCCCGCCGAGCAGGGCCGCCGCGACCGTCAGCGCCAGGAACAGCAGCATGTCGTTGGCGAGGCCGAGATCGACGGTGTTGAGCAGCGCCGCCAGGGCCGGCGGTCCGGCGACGCCGACGATCCAGCCCCATACGCGCCGGGAGCGCCCGAGGCGCGCGTCCCGGGCCACGGGAAGGCCGCGGCCCTTGGCGACCTCGTCGTGGGTGACGATGTGCACGTCGAGGTCGGGCCCGGACTCCCGGGCGACCGTCGCGCCGACACCGGGCCCGAAGACGTACTGCCAGGTCTTGCGGCGCGAGGAGCCCAGCACGATCTGGGTGGCGTTCACACCGCGGGCGAAGTCGAGGAGGGCGGCCGGTATGTCGTCGCCCACGACGTGGTGGAAGGTACCGCCGAGGTCCTCGGCCAGGGTCCGCTGCATCGCCAGTTCCTTGGGCGAGGCCGAGGTCAGCCCGTCGCTGCGGGCTATGTAGACGGCCAGCACCTCGCCGCCGGCGCCCTTCTCGGCCAGCCGCGCGGCACGGCGGATCAGCGTCCGGCCCTCCGGGCCTCCGGTCAGGCCGACCACGATCCGCTCGCGCGAGCCCCAGATCCTCGAGACCCGGTGCTCGCTGCGGTACTGCGTGAGATAGGCGTCGACCCGGTCGGCCACCCACAGCAGCGCCAGCTCGCGCAGGGCGGTCAGGTTCCCGGGCCGGAAGTAGTTGGAGAGGGCCGCGTCGACCTTGTCCGGCTTGTAGATGTTGCCGTGCGCCATCCGCCGCCGCAGCGCCTCGGGCGACATGTCGACCAGCTCGATCTGGTCGGCCCGCCGTACCACCTCGTCCGGCACGGTCTCCTGCTGCCGCACCCCGGTGATCGACTCGACGACGTCGCCGAGGGACTCCAGATGCTGGATGTTGACGGTCGAGATCACGTCGATGCCGGCCGCCAGCAGCTCCTCCACGTCCTGCCAGCGCTTGGCGTTGCGGGAGCCGGGGACGTTCGTGTGGGCCAGTTCGTCCACCAGGGCGACGGCGGGGGCGCGCCGCAGGACGGCGTCGAGGTCCATCTCGGGGAAGACGCCGCCGCGGTACTCCAGCTGCTTGCGCGACACCTGCTCCAGGCCGTGCAGCATCACCTCGGTGCGGGGCCGGTCGTAGTGCTCGACGAAGGCGACCACGCAGTCGGTGCCCCGCTCGACGCGGCGATGCGCCTCGGAGAGCATCGCGTACGTCTTGCCGACGCCCGGTGCCGCACCGAGGTAGATCCGAAACTTGCCGCGTGCCATGGCCTCATTGTCTTCCGGTCTGCTGCTTGCGCAGCGTCGACCTTACGGCCAGCAATTACGGCATATGGGTGCCGGGCGCGGCCGCGGACCGTCTTTGACGGAACTCTGACGCGCCCGGCGGGTCAGGGCCTCACCCGGGATTGTCGCCGTGGGTGAGGGTCTCCCAGGCGACGAAGAGGTTGTTGCTGCCGGCCGGGCGCCCCCGCTGGGTCAGTGTCCCGGTGTTGGTCATGGCGTGTCCGAGGCGGTTGGCCAGGGCGTTGTGGCCGACCTCGGGGACCGGCCCGAGCCCGGGCTTGAGCGAGCCGCCGCACAGCCATGCCGGGGCGGCGGTGCCGAGCTCGTACTTGGCGTGGAAGCCGAGCCCGTGCCGCAGCCGCTCGCCCACGTCGGTGCCGTAGAGGTCCTGGCCCTGGATCCGGCTGGTCTCGGCGATGTGCGAGATGGCCGAGAGGCCGTAGCCGGTGTGGGTGAAGTCCCGGCAGGTCTCCTGGCTGAGGCCGTCGACGAAGGTCGACTGCCCCTGCCAGTACCGGACGATCTTCTCCCGGGTGTTGAGGTTCTGGCTCGGCACGGTCTTCGGCAGCTCACCGTCGGAGGCCAGGTAGACGTAGGCGGCGGTCCGCGTGCGGAACTTCGCCATGGCCTTGTCGTACGACGTCTTGTCCTCCAGGAAGACGGAGATGCCGACGGCGGCCTCCATCATCGACAGCTCCCAGTTCCCGTTGGAGTGGGAGCCGTTGATCACCTCGGGGAGGTAGACGTTGCGCAGCATGGTGGCGAAGCGGCCGGAGTTCGCCCAGGTCCCGGTGTAGGTGTGCTTGATGATCTCGGCGGCCTTGGGCCAGGAGGAGCCGGCCCAGCCGGTCTGCAGGGGCGCGTTGCTGTTGGTGTGGTCCCTGATCACGGCCGACCAGGCGTCCATCAGCTCGATGGCCTTGCGCGCGTGCCGTTCGTCGCGGGTGACGTACCAGGCGAGGGCCTGGGTGTAGGCGGCGATCGCGTCCTCGCGTTCGTCGGTGCAGCCGTGGTTGGGGTTGGAGTACGAACCGCACTCGACGACGGCCCGGGGCTCGGGCGTGCGGTTCAGGTCGGCGTACTTGCTCGCGATCATCCGGTCGAAGGCACCCTTCCAGGGCTGGGCGCCGGAGCCGACCTTGGAGCGGGTGAAGTCCAGCTGCCCCTTGGAGACGGTGACTCCGGGGTGGACGAAGTCGCTGGGAGCGGCGTTCGCGGGCCAGGCGAGGAGGCCGGCCACGAGGGAGGCCGTGGCGGCCAACAGAGCGGTTCTGTGCATGCGCAGGAGCCTTCCGTTCTTGTATGTGAACGTGAAGCGCCTTTATGAACAGACGCGATGAACCGAAACGGTAGGTACAGACCAATGAGCCGTCAAGGGTTCACGCATGAGAAAGGGCCGTACCCCCTGCGGGGTACGGCCCTGCTGTCTCCAACCGCCTCAGCGGACCTCGGTGATCTCCGGTCCGCGCTGGAGCTGGCCCATTCCGCCGGCGAAGCGGGAGCCCTCCTCCTGCTGGACGCCCTCGGGGACCATCTGGGCGTCGTTCGGCAGCTTCAGGACGATCGGGTCGCGGGGCGCCATCGGGCCCTCGCCGCGGACCACGACCGTGTCCCGGAAGATCTGCTCGAGCAGCCCGGCCGCCTGCGGCTGCACCGCGCCCTGGCCCGAGATGACCCCGCGCAGGAACCACCGGGGTCCGTCGACGCCGATGAACCGTACGACCTGGAAGCCGCCGGTGCCGTCCGGCAGCTGTACCGGCACCTGGGCCCGCAGCTCCCAGCCCAGCGGACCCTCGACCTCGTCGACGATGCCGCCCTGCTGGGTGATGCCCGAGCCGATCTCCTCGCGCACCTCGCCCCAGATGCCCTCACGCTTGGGCGCGGCGAAGCCCTGGAGCTGCACGGCGCTGTCCCGCAGCACCACCGTCGCCGCGACGATCGCGTCGCCCGCGACCTCGACCCTGAGCTCCATGCCCTCGACGCCGGGCACGAACAGACCGCCCAGGTCGACCCGGCCCTCGGCCGGGTCATGGACCTCGGAGCTGTCCCAGGGCCCGTCGGGCCGAGGCGCCGGCTCGAGCCTCAGGCGCTCGCCCTCGTCCGCCTCACTGTCGACACCGTCGACGACCTGCTCGGTCTCGCCGGCCGCGTCTTCGGCGGCATCCCTATTCTTGCGACGTCCGAACACGTCACTGTCCTTCCCGGTCGGATACGACCGAAGCGTATCGATTCCCACCCGTCCGACCGCCCAGGGCGGCCTGACCGCTTGTGCCGCTCGTCCCGTCCACCGCCGCATGGCCTCCGGTGGACCCGAAGCCCCCCTCGGCCCGCGCCGAGTCGGGAAGTTTTGCCACCTCTTGGAAGCGAACCTTCTCGACCTGCTGGACTACCAGTTGGGCAATCCGGTCGAAGCGCTCGAACCGCACGGCCTCGCGCGGGTCGAGATTCACCACGATCACCTTGATCTCCCCACGGTACCCGGCATCAACCGTCCCCGGGGCATTCACCAGGGCGACGCCGCAGCGCGCGGCCAGACCGGATCGCGGGTGCACGAAGGCCGCGTACCCCTCCGGCAGCGCCACAGACACGCCCGTGGGCAGCACGGCCCGCTCGCCCGGCTCCAGTTGACACGCCTCGGTGGTGCGCAGATCGGCTCCCGCGTCACCGGGCTGCGCATACGACGGAAGGGGTACGTCCGGGTCGACGCGCCGGATCAGCACGTCCAGGGGCTGACGGCTCGCGGGGCTCATGGGAGTCATGGGGCTTTCCGGGCTCGCGGGGTCGGTGGAATCGGTGGGGCTGATGAGGCCGGCAGGGCTCACGGGGCCTTCCAGGCTCACGGATTCACCTCGAAGGCACGGGCGCGCCGGACCTGGTCCGGGTCGTTCATGGCCGCCTGGATCTCCTCCTGGCGGCCGTGGTCGACGAAGTGGTCGACCTTCACCTCGACGAAGAGCGCGTCGGCGCGCACGGCGACGGGCCCGTCGGGGCCTCCCACGCGTCCGGTCGCGGTCGAGTAGATCTTCCGCCCGGCCACCGCCGTCACCTCGGCCTGGAGGTGCAGCGTGGTGCCGACGGGCACGGGCCCGACGAAGTCGGTCTCCAGTCGCCCGGTCACGGCGATCGTGCGCAGCAGCCAGTTCAGCGAGCCGAGGGCCTCGTCCAGGGCGGTGGCGAGCACCCCGCCGTGCGCGAGGCCGGGGGCGCCCTGGTGGGCGGGCCGCACGGTGAACTCGGCGGTGAGTGACACGCCCTCGCCGGCCCGCGCCTCCAGGTGCAGCCCGTGCGGCTGGTCGCCACCGCAGCCGAAGCACTGGCCGTAGTGCGCGCCGAGGAGCTCACCGGGCGCCGGAGCGTCCGGATGCCGCACCGGTCGCACGGCGTCGGCCGGAGGCTGAAGAGCTGCGGATGTACGACTCACAGCCGGAGACCTTACCCGCGCGTCGGCCCGCCGCGGACACCGTGTCAAGCTTGGCTCCATGCAGCTCTCCGCCGCCCCGTACGAAGAACGCCTCACCGCCCCCCGGACCTGGTGGCTGATCTCGTTCCTCGTCGGCGTATCGATGGCCCTGCTCCTGCTGCCGTTCGGCACGCTGCCCATGCTCGGCGGCCTGGCCGGGGGCACCGCGGTCGCGGCCGTCGCCGCGAGTTCGTACGGCGCCGTCCGCATCCGTGTGGTGGGCGATTCGCTGATCGCGGGCGAGGCGAAGATCCCGCTGGCGGCGCTGGGCGACTCGGAGGTCCTGGACGCGGAGGAGGCGCGCGCCTGGCGCACGCACAAGGCCGACCCGCGCGCCTTTCTGCTGCTGCGCGCCTACATCCCCACGGCCCTGCGCGTGAAGGTCACGGACCCGGAGGACCCGACTCCGTACCTGTATCTGTCCACGCGCGAGCCGGAGCGTCTGGCGGAGGCGCTGAAGACCACGAAGCCGGGGAAGCCGGAGTAGGACATCCGATCGGGGCTTCACCCGACGGGCGGCCGGGAGGGCTTCAGCGCCCGTCGTGCTTGTCGTCGCCCTCGATGTCGTGCTTCGCGTCCTCGCGGCGGCCCAGAGGGTCGCTGGTGATCTCGCCCATCTCCAGGGCGTCCGCCGGACGTTCCAGTGCGGGAAGCGCCTCCAGGGCCTCCCAGGGCACCTGAATCCTGCGCAGGTCCTCGCGGATCCGGGCGGCGAGCTTTCTCGTCTCGCTGCGGTTCATGGCCGCCCCGACGGCTGCGCCCACCAGGAACGGGATCAGGTTCGGCATGCTGCGGACCATCCGCTTCATGATCCGCTGCCGCAGCTCCCGCTTCATGCGGCTGTTCAGCGCCACGCTCAGCGTCGACGGCTTGGTGGCGTCGATCCCGCGCTCCCCCGACCACGAGTCGAGATACGCGGTGCTGCGCTGCTTGAGGTTGCCGGGCGGTCGCGCGCCGTAGACCTCGTGGAGTTCGGCGATCAGCTTCAGCTCGATCGCGGCGACGCCGGTGACCTCGGCGGCCAGTTCCGTCGGCAGCGCGGGTGGTACGGGAAGCATCGCGGCCGCGCCGATGCCCGCTCCGACCGTCGCCGTCGCGCTCGCCGCGCCCGCCACGAGTTTGTCCGCGAGCTCTTCCGGTCCGAGGCCCGGGAACTGCCTGCGCAGCGTCGCCAGGTCCCGCACGGGGATCCGCGGTGAGAGTTCGATGATCCGGTCGGTGAGGTACGCGAGCCCCGCCCGGGCCCGGGCACCGCCCTTGCGGGCGCTCTCCCTGGCCTTCTCCCGGATCGCCCCCGCCCGCCGTCGGGCGACGGGCGCGGGGACGTCCGCGGACGCCGGGAGGTCACCCCGGTCCGCGACCGGTTCGAGCGAGGCCGCCCCCGTGCCGGCCCGGCCTCGCTCGTCGTCACGCACGCCGTACTGCGGGCCTTCCATCGGCCCTTCGTCCGCTTTCCGCTTGGAGAAGCGGCGCTTCCAGGGAGGGGTCGAGCCAGTCACGGCCGACCCCGCCTCAGTCGCAGTCGCGGCAGATCGGCTGGCCGTTCTTCTCCCGGGCCAGCTGGCTGCGGTGGTGCACCAGGAAGCAGCTCATGCACGTGAACTCGTCCTGCTGCTTCGGGAGCACCCGGACGGCCAGTTCCTCGTTCGAGAGATCGGCTCCGGGCAGCTCGAGGCCTTCGGCGGCCTCGAATTCGTCGACGTCCACTGCGGAAGCCGACTTGTCGTTCCGTCGAGCCTTCAGCTCTTCGAGGCTGTCCGAGTCAACGTCGTCGTCGGTCTTGCGTGGAGTGTCGTAATCGGTTGCCATGGTCGCTCTCCCCCTCTGGGTGTCTGCGGTGTCTCCAGCGCACGTAACGCGTGAGAGGCCGGACTTGTGCCCGACCTGAGGCGGAGATTTTGCCTCACATCAAGGTCTGTTACTCAATCGACACCCAACCGGACTCCTCACGAGTGATCGGCTTGGATGGCGATGGGGACCGTACACGGTCCGAATGCCGCACCTCAAAGGCGTCTCACCCTGTACTTCCCGTGATCAAGACCCCCGAAAACCGGGATTTTCCCGGCTTTCCGACAGGACTCATGATCACGGAGAGTAGATGGCCGGAAAGGCGCCCCTGTGATCGATCACACACGGGGTGCGCGAGGTGAGGCCTCAGAAATTCCGCGCAAAGCGAACATCCCCGTGCACCGCCGAGTTGATCGGCGACATGATCTCAGATGGGCAGCGTGACTCGCATCACGAGCCCACCTCCCTCCCGCGGCTGGGCGTAGATGTGCCCGCCGTGCGCCCGGGCCACGGACCGGACGATGGACAGGCCGAGGCCTACGCCCTTGTCGCTGCCCGTGCGCTCCGTGCGCAGCCGCCGGAACGGCTCGAAGAGGTTGTCGATCTCGTACGCCGGTACGACCGGGCCCGTGTTCGAGACGACCAGGATCGCCTGGCCGTGCTGGATCTCGGTGGTGACCTCGACCCAGCCGTCCTCGGCCACGTTGTAGCGCACGGCGTTCTGCACCAGGTTGAGCGCGATCCGCTCCAGCAGCACGCCGTTGCCCTGGACGACCGCGGGCTTCTGTTCGCCACGGATCCGCACGCCCTTGTCCTCGGCCTCGCCGTGCACCTGGTCGATCGCCTGCGAGGCGACCTCGGCGAGGTCCACCGGCCCCCGCTCCACGATCTGGTTGTCGCTGCGGGCGAGCAGCAGCAGGCCCTCGACGAGCTGCTCGCTGCGCTCGTTGGTGGCCAGCAGCGTTTTTCCGAGCTGCTGGAGCTCCACCGGCGCGCCCGGGTCGGACAGATGCACCTCCAGGAGCGTGCGGTTGATCGCCAGCGGCGTCCGCAGCTCGTGCGAGGCGTTGCCGACGAAGCGCTGCTGGGCGGTGAAGGCGCGCTGCAGCCGCTCCAGCATGTCGTCGAAGGTGTCCGCCAGCTCCTTCAGCTCGTCGTCCGGGCCGTCCAGCTCGATCCGGCGGGACAGGTCGGAGCCCGCCACCGTACGGGCGGTACGGGTGATGCGGCCCAGCGGCGACAGGACCCGGCCGGCCATCGCGTAGCCGAAGGCGAAGGCGATGACCGCCAGGCCCAGCAAGGCCAGGAGCGAGCGGCTGAGCAGGTTGTCCAGGGCGTGCTGGCGCTGGTCGTTGACGCAGCGGTTCATGGCCTCGTTGAACTCGCTGGGCGAGGCCTGGCCGGGCAGATTGCAGATGTCGCTGGTGACCTTGCCCTCGACGATCTTGAACGGCAGCTCGCTGCCCACGTTGAGCGCCTGCGCGGCCAGCAGGTAGATGATCGACAGCAGCAGGATGCCGGCGATCAGGAACATGCCGCCGTAGAGCAGCGTGAGCCGTATGCGGATGGTCGGGCGCAGCCACGGGATGGGCGGCGCGGGCCTTCTGGGGTCCCAGGTGGGCTTCGGGGGCGCCTGCGGGGGCGCGGGAGTCGCTGCCACGGGGGATCAGATCCGGTAGCCGGAGCCGGGGACGGTGACGATGACGGGCGGCTCGCCGAGCTTGCGGCGCAGGGTCATGACGGTCACCCGCACGACGTTCGTGAACGGGTCGGTGTTCTCGTCCCAGGCCTTCTCCAGCAGCTGCTCCGCCGAGACGACGGCGCCCTCGCTGCGCATCAGCACCTCGAGGACGGCGAACTCCTTGGGCGCGAGCTGGACCTCCTTGCCGTCGCGGAAGACCTCGCGGCGGTTGGGGTCGAGCTTGATGCCGGAGCGCTCCAGCACGGGCGGCAGGGGCACGCTGGTGCGCCGGCCGAGGGCCCGCACGCGCGCGATGAGCTCGCTGAACGCGAAGGGCTTGGGCAGATAGTCGTCGGCACCGATCTCCAGGCCCTCGACCCGGTCGCTGACATCGCCGGAGGCCGTGAGCATCAGCACGCGGGTGGGCATGCCGAGCTCGACGATCTTGCGGCAGACGTCGTCGCCGTGCACGAGCGGGAGGTCGCGGTCGAGGACGACCACGTCGTAGTCGTTGACGCCGATGCGCTCCAGGGCGGCCGCACCGTCGTACACGACGTCGACGGCCATGGCCTCCCGGCGCAGTCCGGTGGCCACCGCATCGGCGAGCAGTTGCTCGTCCTCGACGACGAGTACGCGCACGTCCCTAGTCCTTCCTCATGTCCACCCGCGCGGCGCTTCACGGGCGCATGCGGGCAGGGGTCTTCGACGGTCTGTTGGTGTGTTGCCCTCCATCCTGCCCTTTTCGGCCATAAGTCGGAGGTAAGGCGGGTGAGGGAGAGGTCGGGCCCGGGTGTGAGCGCGGGTGCGGGCGCGGGGAATAGGAGATTTTCTCCTCCGGTTAGGTTTCCACGGAAGAGAGCTTGGGGAGGACGGCTTTACATCCCACGATCACACTCTGCTGGTACCGCGCCACCATGCGGTGCGCATCAATCCGCTTTTCCGCAGAGCGGGCGTGGGTGTCCGGCACCGCCGCCGCCCAGCAGAGCGGCGCTGGGCATCCACCGGAGGCGTGATCGTCCCTTCCGAACGGCACACCCCCGTGCCGACGACCCACGACCCAGGACGAGGGGGCGCAGCATGGACGCATTCACCGCAGGACTTCTGCAGCGCATAAGGGCGACCGAGTCCGATCTGTCCCGGGCTCGAGACGAGGGCGACGACTTCCTCGTCGAAGTGGAGCAGGGCGAGCTCGACGACCTGCGCCGCCTCGCCGCCGAGCACGGTGTGGAGGTCAGCGCAGCGAGCGTCTGACTCAAGGCGTACGAAGCGGGCCCCGGCGAATCCAGCGCCGGGGCCCGCTTCGTCGTCGTACGGGCTCGTTCACCAGGTGTTCAGCCCGGCGTGGGCCGTCGTACGCCGGTCCGCGCCGCCCTCAGTCGTGCCACGCGCCGAAGTCCTCCAGGAGGCGCTGGAAGGGTTCGAAGACACCCGGGGTCCCCGCGACCGTCAGATCACCCGACGGGCGTTCTCCGGGGCGTCCACCGGTCAGGGCGCCCGCCTCCCGGGCGATGAGGTCACCCGCCGCCAGGTCCCAGGCGTGCAGACCGCGCTCGTAGTAGCCGTCGAGGCGTCCCGCGGCCAGGTCGCACAGGTCGACCGCGGCCGAGCCGCCGCGCCGGATGTCGCGCAGCAGCGGGATCAGCCGCTGGGCGACCTCGGCCTGGTGGGTGCGGACCTCGGTGACGTAGTTGAAGCCCGTCGAGACCAGCGCCTGGTCCAGGGGCGGCGCGGGGCGGCAGGCCAGCCGGCGCTCGCCGTCCCAGGCTCCCGTGGCCCAGGCGCCGCCGCCGCGCACGGCGTGGAACGTCTCGCCGCGCATCGGGGCCGTGACCACTCCGACGACGGTCTCGCCGTCCTGCTCGGCGGCGATGGAGACGGACCAGGTGGGCAGCCCGTACAGGTAGTTGACCGTGCCGTCGAGCGGGTCGACGACCCAGCGGATGCCGCTGGTGCCCTCCGTGGAGGCGCCCTCCTCGCCGAGGATGCCGTCGTCCGGGCGGCGCTCGGCGATCAGGCCGGTGATCAGCTTCTCGGCCGCGATGTCCATCTCCGTGACGACGTCGATGGGGCTGGACTTGGTCGCGGCGACCGCCAGGTCGGCCGGGCGCCCGTCCCGCAGCAGGGCGCCGGCGCGGCGGGCGGCCTCCTGGGCGAGGTCGAGCAGGTCCGAGTGCAGGGGGTCGGTCACAAGGCTCCTCACGCGTAGGTGCTGTCGGCGCCCGCCGCGGCGGGCCGGGGGGCGCGGGCCGGGCAGCAGCCGACCGGGCAGAGGTCGTGGCTCGCCCCGAGGGCGCCGAGGGCGCACGGGGTGACCTCCTGCCCGCGCTCGGCGGCGGCCCGCTCCACGATGAGTTCGCGGACGGCGGCGGCGAACCGGGGGTCGGCACCGACGGTGGCCGAGCGGCGCATCGGCAGCCCCAGCTCCTCGGCCTTCGCCCTCGCCTCCGTGTCGAGGTCGTACAGGACCTCCATGTGGTCGGAGACGAACCCGATGGGCGCGATCACGACGGCCGGGACACCGGCCGCGTGCCGCTCCTCCAGGTGGTCGCAGATGTCGGGCTCCAGCCACGGGATGTGCGGGGCGCCGGACCGCGACTGGTAGACGAGCTGCCAGGGGTGGTCGACGCCGGTGCGCTCCCGGACGGCGTCCGCGATCAGCTTCGCCGCGTCCAGGTGCTGCCGGACGTAGGCGCCGCCGTCGCCGTGGTCCCGGGCGGGCCCGGAGGTGTCGGCGGAGGCCGTCGGGATCGAGTGGGTCGAGAAGGCGAGGTGCGCCCCGTCCCGGACGTCCTCGTCGAGCTCGGCGAGAGAGCGGAGCACCCCGTCGATCATGGGCTCCAGGAAGCCCGGGTGGTTGAAGTAGTGCCGCAGCTTGTCGACCCGGGGCAGCTCCAGGCCCTCGCTCTCCAGGGCCGCGAGTGCGTCGGCGAGGTTCTCGCGGTACTGGCGGCAGCCCGAGTAGGAGGCGTAGGCGCTGGTGGCGAGGACCAGGACGCGGCGGCGCCCGTCGCGGACCATCTCGCGCAGGGTGTCCGTCAGGTACGGCGCCCAGTTGCGGTTGCCCCAGTAGACCGGCAGGTCGAGGCCGTGGTCGGCGAAGTCCTTGCGCAGGGCGTCCAGCAGGGCGCGGTTCTGGTCGTTGATGGGGCTGACCCCGCCGAACAGGAAGTAGTGCTGCCCGACTTCCTTGAGGCGTTCCTTGGGGATGCCACGCCCGCGCGTCACGTTCTCCAGGAACGGGACCACGTCGTCCGGGCCTTCCGGGCCGCCGAAGGAGAGCAGCAGCAGGGCGTCGTAGGGGGTGACATCGCGCGCGTCTGGCATGAGTCGATCCTGCCACCCTGCACTGACACCCGGGAAACGGCGGGGTGACACCCGCGCGGCAGCCGGGCCGGGACGGATCCGGGGCTGAGTCCGCCCGGGTGGAACGATCCGCTCCGGGCGTAAGCTGTGTCGACTGCGTTCGCAGCTTACTGAGCCCTTCGGAGAACCCGTTGCCCAGCCCTTACCGCGCTCTGTTCGCAGCCCCAGGCTCCAAGGGTTTCTCCGCCGCGGGCTTCCTCGGTCGCATCCCGGTGTCGATGATGGGCATCGGCGTGGTCACGATGATCTCGCAGCTCACCGGGCGCTACGGGCTGGCCGGCGCGCTTTCGGCGACCATCGCGCTCTCCGCCGCGGTGGCCGGGCCGCAGGTCTCCCGGCTGGTCGATCAGTACGGACAGCGGCGGGTGCTGCGCCCGGCGACCCTGATCTCGCTGGCCGCCGCGACCGTGCTGCTGTTCGCCGCGCACTACGGGTGGCCGGACTGGGTGCTGTTCGTGGCCTGCGCCGGCATCGGCTGCGTGCCGAGCGTCGGCGCGATGATCCGGGCCCGCTGGGCGGCCCTGTACCGGGGCACGCCGCACCTGCACACGGCGTACTCCTTCGAGTCCGTGGTGGACGAGGTGTGCTTCGTCTTCGGGCCGATCATCTCCATCGGCCTGTCCACGGCCTGGTTCCCGGAGGCCGGTCCGCTGCTCGCCGCCTGCTTCCTGGCGGCCGGCGTCTTCTGGCTGACCGCGCAGCGCGCCACCGAGCCCGAGCCTCACCCGCGCGAGCGGCACGGCGGCGGCGGTTCGGCGATCCGCGCGGGGGGTCTTCAGGTCCTGGTGGCCACGTTCGTGGCGACCGGGGCGATCTTCGGGTCGGTCGACGTGGTCACCGTGGCCTTCGCCGACGAGGAGGGACACAAGGCCGCCGCGAGCATCGTCCTCGCGCTGTACGCGGCGGGTTCCTGCCTGGCGGGCATGATCTTCGGGCTGCTGCACTTCGCCGGGGCGCCGGAACGTCGGTGGTTGCTGGGCGTGTGCGCCATGGCCGTGAGTATGATCCCCCTCCTACTGGTCGGAAACTTGCCGTTTCTGGCCGTGGCGCTGTTCGTTGCGGGTCTGTCCGTCGCTCCGACGATGGTCACGACGATGTCCCTCATCGAAGAGCACGTACCACGTGCGCAGCTCACCGAGGGCATGACCTGGGTGAGCACCGGGCTCGCGGTGGGAGTCGCACTCGGCTCCTCCGCGGCCGGCTGGGTGATCGACGCGGCCGGGGCACGTGCCGGGTACGGGGTTCCGGTGGTGGCCGGAGCCGTCGCGGTCGCGGTGGGTTTCCTGGGATTCCGCCGGCTCAAGCGGCCGGCTCCGGGTCGGGGAGGCTCCGTTGAGCAGCACAGCGAACGGAAAGAACGGCACGTGGCGTAACTGGGGCGGCAACGTCTCCGCGCGTCCCGCGCGGCAGGTCACCCCGGCATCCGTCGACGAGCTGGCCGCCGCCGTGCGGCAGGCCGCCGAGGACGGACTGAGGGTGAAGGCCGTCGGCACGGGACATTCCTTCACGTCCATAGCCGCGACGGACGGCGTATTGATCCGCCCTCAACTGTTGACCGGCATACGCGGTATTGATCGCGATGCCATGACGGTCACGGTGGAGGCGGGCACCCCGCTCAAGAGGCTCAACATGGCCCTCGCGCGTGAGGGCCTGTCGCTCACCAACATGGGCGACATCATGGAGCAGACCGTCTCCGGCGCCACGAGCACGGGCACGCACGGCACGGGCCGCGACTCCGCCTCGATCGCCGCCCAGATCCGGGGACTGGAACTGGTCACCGCGGACGGCTCGGTCCTCAGCTGCTCCGAGAAGGAGAACCCGGAGGTCTTCGCGGCGGCCCGTATCGGCCTCGGGGCGCTGGGCATCGTCACCGCGATCACGTTCGCCGTCGAGCCGGTCTTCCTGCTCACGGCCCGCGAGGAACCGATGCCGTTCGACAGGGTCCTCGCCGACTTCGAGGAACTCTGGGCCGAGAACGAGCACTTCGAGTTCTACTGGTTCCCGCACACCGGCAGCACCAACACCAAGCGCAACAACCGCAGCGCGGGCCCGGAGAAGCCCGTGCCGCAGCTCCAGGGCTGGTTCGAGGACGAGTTCCTCTCCAACGGCGTCTTCCAGGTGGCCAACTGGGTCGGCCGCGCGGTGCCCGCCACGATCCCCGCGATCGCGCAGATCTCCAGCAAGGCGCTGTCCGCGCGGAGCTACACCGACATCCCTTACAAGGTCTTCACGTCTCCGCGCCGGGTGCGCTTCGTGGAGATGGAGTACGCCGTACAGCGCGCGGCCGTCGCGGACGCGCTGCGCGAGCTGAAGGCCATGGTCGACCGCTCGGGCCTGAGGGTCAGCTTCCCCGTCGAGGTGCGCACCGCTCCCGCCGACGACATCACGCTGTCCACCGCCTCGGGCCGCGACACCGCGTACATCGCCGTCCATATGTTCCAGGGCACGCCCTACCAGCGGTACTTCACCGCGGCCGAGCGCATCCTCACCGCCCACGAGGGCCGTCCGCACTGGGGCAAGGTCCACACCAGGGACGCCGAGTACTTCTCCCGGGTGTATCCGCGCTTCGGCGAGTTCACGGAGCTGCGGGACCGTCTCGACCCTGATCGGCGGTTCCAGAACGACTACTTGCGGCGGGTTCTGGGGGCGTAGGCGACGCGCTGGGGGTGGTGCTCCCGGGGTCCGCACTCCCCTCGTCGCTCGGCGTGGGCGCCGGGTCGGTCGCCGTGCCGGTGTCCTCGCCGGGCGAGGGCGATGTGCCCCCTCCCCTCGATGTGCCGGTGCCCTCGCCCGTGCCGGACGGGCTGGGCGTCGCGGTGTCGGCGCCGGACTCGGAGCCCCCTGACTCGGAGCCACCTGAGTCGGTGCCGCCGGAGTCGTCGGCGGTCCCGGGGTCCCTCGAACCGCGGCCGCCCGAACCCCCGGAGCCCGAAGAGGTGTTTCCGGTCAGGGCGTCGCCGACGGTCGTGCTGCGTCCGCCGCTGAGGTTGTGGCCCGAGGCCAGCTCGTAGGTGGTGATTCCGGCCATCGTGACGCCGAAGACCACGGCCGCCGCGAGCACCGGCCGCTTCCAGCCCCTGGCCCGGGCGCGGTAGACGGTGCCCTCGGTGAACTCGCCGGGCGCCGGAGGCGCCTGTCCCGCGGGCCCGGCCGCCGGCCTGGCGGGCCCGGTCGCGGCGCCGCGGATCTGCTCGCCGGTCTGCTTGAAGAAGTGCTGGAAGAGGGAGCCGCCACAGGTGGCGACGACACTGACGACGCCGGCGCCGAGGATCGTCCCGTACACCCCGAAGTAGGACGCCAGTTTGGCGGCCAGGACCGCCGCGAGGGCGCCGCCCGCGACCTGCGGCATGTTCAGGTCGATCCGCCGCCGCCCCTCCGGCTCCGGATCGCTCGCTCCACCGACACCATCGGACCTTTCACGCATCCCCGGATCTTGCCTGCCCTTCCCGTACATGGTCGTTCAACTGCACAAGAAGGGGACGGCCGACCGAAACTGATAGTTCCGTTTCTGGTGATTACGTGAACTTCCCCACGTTCAAGATCACGAATCGGGGGCACGGGGCGACCAAGTCCCCCCTCTTGTCAGAAGTTGGGCGGCGTGCCAATCCACGCACGTGGCCCAAATGGAGTACTGTGGCGAGCCCTGGGTCCGGTCTCCCACCAGGGTGTACGGGGCCTTTAAGGACCGCCGGGAGGGGGCTAGTTGCACAGGGTGACAGAGTTCGTCACTTAGCGTTGCGAATAGGTAACCGTGCCATAACGGCGATCCAGGGCCCGTGCCCGACACGCCGGGCAACTCGGCAAGGTTGTGGCAGGCTGCACCCGGGCAGGCCACACTCGACTAGCGGAAGCAGCGACGCACGTGACGTCGGCAGGCACCACCCGGGAGGTCCCCATGCCCGAACTGCGTGTCGTGGCCGTCTCGAATGACGGCACACGGCTGGTGCTGAAGGCTGCGGACAGCACGGAGTACACGCTTCCGATCGACGAACGGCTCCGCGCCGCCGTGCGCGGCGACCGTCCCCGCCTCGGCCAGATCGAGATCGAGGTGGAGAGCCATCTCCGCCCCCGCGACATCCAGGCGCGTATACGAGCCGGCGCGACCGCGGAAGAGGTCGCGCAAATGGCAGGCATCCCCGTCGACCGGGTGCGCCGCTTCGAGGGCCCGGTGCTCGCCGAGCGTGCGTTCATGGCCGAGCGGGCCCGCAAGACCCCGGTCCGCCGCCCCGGCGAGAACTCCGGCCCGCCGCTGGGCGAGGCCGTGCAGGAGCGGCTGATGGTGCGCGGTGTCGACAAGGACACCGTCCAGTGGGACTCGTGGCGTCGTGACGACGGCACGTGGGAGGTTCTGCTGGTCTACCGCGTCGCGAGCGAGCCGCACTCGGCGAGCTGGACCTACGACCCGCCCCGGCGGCTCGTCCAGGCCGTCGACGACGAGGCACGCATGCTCATCGGCGAGACCGACGACCTGGCCGCGCCCGAGCCCAGCTTCCCGTTCGTCCCGCGGATCGCCCGGCTGCCGCGCGACCGGCCGCTGGACCGGCCCGTCGAGCGCGAGCGGCCCGCCCTGCCCGCGCAGGCGTCCGAACCGCTCGAGGAGAGCACGACCGCGACGGGCGAGCGGGACTCGCTGACCAGCCTGCTGGAGGCGGTGCCGAGCTTCCGCGGCGATCTGGTGGTGCCGGAGCGCCCGGTAGCGGAGCCCGAGGACGAGGAGCCCCTCGTCGTCGAGCCCGAGGAGGAGGAGCCCCCGGCCCCCGCCGCCTCGGCCGGCTCCGCGTACGCGGACGTCCTCATGCCGCGCTCCGTCGGCAGCCACCGCGACCGGCTCATCGGCTCCACCGACCGCCAGGCCGAGGCCGACGGCGTCCGTCCGGGTCGCAGAGCCGCCGTCCCGAGCTGGGACGAGATCGTGTTCGGGACGCGCCGCAAGAAGCAGGAATAGCGGGGAGCAGCCGGAACACACGGCGTTGACGCCGACCGTACGGCCATGAGGGCCGCGCCTTCCGGGCGCGGCCCTCTGTGCACGCCGGGCTACTGGGGATCCGGCCCCACCGCGACCGGCCGGTCCGGGTCCGAGGACCACTCCGACCACGACCCCACATACAGCTCCGCCGGAATCCCCGCGACCGCCAGCGCCAGGACCTCATGGGCCGCGGACACGCCCGAGCCGCAGTACACGCCGACCCGTGAACCCTCGGACACCCCGAGCCCCTTGAAGCGCTCCCGCAGCTCCTGGGCGGGGAGGTAGCGCCCGTCCGCCCCCACGTTCTCGGTGGTGGGCGCCGACAGCGCGCCCGGAATGTGCCCGGCCACCGGGTCGATCGGCTCCACCTCTCCCCGGTACCGCTCCCCCGCCCGCGCGTCCAGCAGCACCCCGGACCGCGCCAACTCCGCGGCGGCGTCGGCGTCGAGCAGCCCCGCCCCGGGCTCGGGCACGAAGTCGCCCTCCGCGGGGGCGGGCACGGACTTCTCCAACGCCCCCTCCCAGGACGGCAACCCGCCGTCGAGGACCCGCACGTCCGGGTGACCCGTCCAGCGCAGCATCCACCACGCCCGGGCGGCCGCCCAGCCCTGTCCGCCGTCGTAGACGACGACCGGCGTTCCGGACGACACGCCCGCCCGGCGCATCGCGGCGCCGAAGTGCTCGAGGCCGGGCAGTGGATGCCGGCCGCCCTTGCCCGGCGCGGAGGCCAACTCCCGGTCCAGGTCGACGAAGACGGCCCCGGGCAGGTGCCCCCTCTCGTAGTCGGCCCGGCCGTCGTACGGCGGCTCACCCGCTGCCCTGGCCGCGGTGAGCTGCCAGCGGACGTCGAGCAGGACCGGCGGGCCCGCGCCCATCAGATCGTTCGCGAGGTCGGATGCGGAGATGATGGCGTTCATGGCCCCATCCTCGCGCACGGGGGTGGCCGAGCCGTCCGTGTCCGGCTACTCTGCTCGGCCGGACCGGGACGATCACGTGGCGTACGGGGACGAGCACATGCTGTACAGCTGAACGACACGTGCTGACAAGCGCGCCGCCGGGGAAAGCGCCCCTCACATCGGGCATTCTCCCGGACACGGCTCGCCCCACAGGGCGGGCCCCACGAGGGCTGCGGAGAGCACGGCCACCGCGAGGCCGAGAAGAGAGTGACGATGACCGACGCACGGGAGTCCACCGGCCCGACCGGCGAAGCGCCCGCTCGGCACACACCCGGCACACCCTGCTGGGTGAGCCTGATGGTGCACGGGCTGGCCGCGACCGAGGAGTTCTACGGGGCTCTGTTCGGCTGGGAGTTCCGGCCGGGCCCCCAGCAACTCGGCCCGTATGTGCGGGCGCTGCTGGACGGGCGTGAGGTCGCGGGCCTCGGCCGGCTTCCGCCCGACCGTCAGCTGCCCATCGCGTGGACCCCCTACTTCGCCTCCCGGAACGCGGACTTGACGGCCGGCATGGTGCGCAGCCGCGGCGGCACGATCGGGGTCGGCCCGCTGGATGCCTCCGACGCCGGCCGCCTCGCGATCGGCTCCGACCCCGCTGGCGCGGTCTTCGGCGTCTGGCAGGCCGCCGCGCACCTCGGCACGGCGGTCTCGGGCGTCCCCGGGACGCCCGTCTGGAACGAGCTGCTGACCTTCGAGTCGGCGAGCGTCGCCAAGTTCTACCAGACGGTGTTCGGCTACGAGGAGGAGCCGGTGGTCTCCGCCGACTTCGACTACGTGACCCTGCTCCGGGACGGCGAGCCCGTCGCCGGCATCCACGGCCTGGGGCAGGCCCTGCCCCGCGACCGGGGGCCGCACTGGGTGACGTACTTCCAGGTCGCCGACGTCGACGACACGCTGGACCATCTCGTCCATCTGGGCGGGCACGTCCTCAAGCCGGCCCATGACACCGCACACGGCCGGGTGGCGACGGTGGCGGATCCGGAGGGGGCGCGGTTCGCCGTGCTGCAGCGCTGACGTACCGCCGGGGCGGTCAGGCCGAGGACATCGGCAGCACGTCCGGGGACAGGGCCGCCGCGTGGGCCGTCGCGGCGGTCATCCGGCGGCGGTGGTGGCGGCGGCACAGGACCTCGTAGCCGACCTCGTCGGCGGAGTGGGTGACGTCGCCGACGACCACCTGGGCGCCCTCGACGACCATGGCCCCGCCTATGGTGCGGGCGTTGTGCGTGGCGCGGGCGCCGCACCAGCACAGGGCCTCGACCTGGAGCACCTCGACCCGGTCGGCCAGTTCCACCAGCCGCTGGGAGCCGGGGAACAGCTTGGAGCGGAAGTCCGTCGTAATACCGAAGGCGTAGACGTCGAGGCTCAGGTCGTCGACCACGCGCGCGAGTTGGTCGATCTGCTCCGGCGCGAGGAACTGCGCCTCGTCGGCGATCACATAGTCCGCGCGGCCGCCCTGCGAGAGGTGGTCGACGAGGTAGGCATAGAGGTCCTGCCCGTCCCCGACCTCCACCGCGTCCGTGACGAGGCCGAGGCGCGAGGACAGCTTGCCCTCGCCGGCGCGGTCGTCGCGCGAGAAGATCATGCCCGCGAGGCCGCGCGCCGAGCGGTTGTGCTCGATCTGGAGAGCCAGGGTCGACTTCCCGCAGTCCATCGTTCCGGAGAAGAACACCAGCTCGGGCATGGGAAGGTGAGCACCTTTCGGTGAAGCGGGGATGTGGCGGGACGTCAGGAGCGTACTTCGAGCAGGGGGACCAGCTGCTCGGCAGGGGTCATCGAACCGTGGTTGCCGACCATCGCCGACTCGTTCGGCTCCCGCTCGGAGGCGATGATCAGGACATCGTCCCGGGCGGCGGCGACCACGTCGCCGATGCGGCCGTACACGCGCTCGTCGATCCGCGGGCCGAACCAGCCCGCCGCGATGGCCTCGTCGCGTGAGGCGACCCAGAACTGCTCGCCGAGCACCTCGCGCCAGCAGGTCAGGACGTCGTTGGCGGCACCGGGTACCGCGTAGACATGCCGGGCGCGGCCCTCGCCGCCGAGCAGGGCGACTCCGGCGCTCAGCTCCCAGTCCTCGTCGAAGTCGATGCGGTGCTGCTCGTCGAAGGGCACGTCGATCATGCCGTGGTCGGCGGTGACGTAGAGGGCGCTGCGGGGCGGCAGTTGCTCGGCGAGGCGCTGGACCAGGCGGTCGGCGTACATGAGCTGGCCGCGCCAGGCGTCGGAGTCGACGCCGAAGCGGTGGCCGGCGCCGTCGACCTCGGCGAAGTACGTGTAGACCAGGGAGCGGTCACCGGCGGCCAGTTGCTCGGCCGCCAGGTCGACGCGGTCCTCGCCGGGCAGCCGCCCGAGGAACCGTCCGCCGCTGAGCGCGACCTTGGTCAGCGGGGTGTTCTCGAAGGTCGGGGACGACACCTGCGCGGCGTGCACACCCGCCTCGTGCGCCAACTGGAAGACCGTCGGGTAGGGCTGCCAGGGGCCGGGCGGGGCCCACGGCTGCCAGCGGAGCTGGTTCATCAGCTCGCCGGTGTCCGGGTTGCGCACGGTGTAGCCGGGCAGGCCGTGCGCGCCGGGCGGCAGGCCGGTGCCGACGGAGGCGAGGGAGGTCGCGGTGGTCGCCGGGTAGCCGGCGGTGAGCGGGCGCCCGGTGCCGCCGCGCGAGGTGGCGAGCAGGGACGTCATGAACGGGGCGTCCTCGGGGTGCGCCCTGAGCTGCTCCCAGCCGAGGCCGTCGATCAGGAACACGCAGTTCCGGTCGGCGGGGGTCAGCTCGGAGATCGCGGCGTTCATCCCCGGCACGTCGAGGCCGGCGGCCAGGGTGGGCAGCAGGTCGGCGAGGGAGCCGCTGCCGTACTCGGGGACCGGCGCGGAGGAGACGGCGAGCGGTTCGGGGTGGTGGTCCCAGACCGTGTCGGGCTGTGCCATCAGCGGGTGGTGTCCGCGGTCGCCTCGGAGAGGGCCTGCGCGAAGGCGAGTGCCTGGCGCACGGTCTCCGGTCCGTCCCCGGCCTCGCTGACGCGCAGGCTGAGGTCGTCCGCCGTCGAGTTGCCGGTGTAGCCGTGGTCCGCCTCGCAGTTGGGATCGCCGCAGGCGGCCGGCTCCAGGTCGATGCGGGAGACGGCGCCCCAGCCGATGGTGAGGACGACCTCGCGGGGCAGGGTGCCCGGCTTGTACGACTCGGGGTTGGCGACGACCCGGCTGACCACGATCGACGAGATGCGGCCGATCTTCACGGACTCCGTCGACGTCGTGGCGTACGGCGTCGGGGAGGTGCTGTCGGCGGCCTGCTCGTCGGTGTGGCTGACGATGAAGCGGTTGTCGGTGAGGACGAGCACCGTCACGTGCCGCCGCACCTCGTTCTGGTCGAACGTCGTTTCCTGGTGGACCAGGTACGACCGCATGGGCTCGCCGCCCACGGCGGCCTCCACCGCCTCGGCCACGAGGGCCGGGTAGTAGCCGCTGCGCTCGATCGCCGCCCGCAGCCCCTGGGTCGTCGTACTGGTCTTGGCCATGACGCCCATCCTACGGGGGCCCACTGACTGCGAGGCACAGCTCGCCCCCTGTCAGTACGCGGGGAGGGTCCGCGGGCCGAGGTCGTCGCGGGCGGGCGGGGTCGCCAGGCGGACGGAGGCGCCGAGGACGCTCAGGCCGTGCGAGGCGACGACGACCGGCTCCAGGGTGACCGCGACGACCTCGGGGTGGTCGTCCACCAGCCGGGACACGCGCAGCAGCAGTTCCTCCAGGGCGCGGGTGTCGGCCGGTGCGGAGCCGCGCCAGCCGAACAGCAGGGGTGCGGTGCGGATCGACCGCACCAGGGAGCCCGCCTCCCGGTCGGTGACCGGGATCAGCCGGTGGGCCGTGTCCCCGAGGAGCTGTGAGGCGGCGCCGGCGAGCCCGAAGGAGAGCACGGCTCCGGCCGCGGGGTCGATGACGGCCCGGACGACGACGTCCACGCCGCGCGGCGCCATCCGCTGCACCACGGGGCGCAGCTCGTCCGGTGCGCCGAACAGCTCGGTCAACTCGGTGTACGAGCGTCGCAGTTGGTCCTCGTCCGCGAGGTCGAGGCGGACTCCGCCCAGGTCGGCGCGGTGGCGCAGGTGCGGGGCGGTGGCCTTGAGGGCCACGGGGTAGCCGAGGGTGCGGGCGGCCTCGACGGCGGCGTCGGGGGTCGGGGCGGGCAGGGCGCGGTGGACGTGGATGCCGTAGTGGCCGAGCAGGTCGCAGGTCTCTTCCGCGCCGAGTGTGAGTCCCTGCCCGCGCGCGAGCAGCCCGTCGATCAGCGTGGCGGCGCCCCGCGGGTCGATGTCGTCGTACTCGGGCACCCTGCCGGGGTCGGCGGCGTCGCGCCGCCACTGCGCGTAGGTGACGGCCTGGGCGAGGGCGCGGACGGCGCGTTCGGCGGCGGGGTAGGCGGGGATGAGGTGGGCGCCTTCGGGGGCCTCGACCGCGGGGGGTCGCTCTTCGGTGGGCGACGGGCGCGGGGCGGTTTGCGGCGGGATGCCCGACTCCGCTTGGGGTGCGGTGCTCGCCGCCGCCGACAGGGCCTCGGCCAGACCGCCCAGCTCCACGTGCACGACCAGGACGGGCTTGGCCGGGGCGGCGGCCGATGCCGACCTCAGAGCCTCGGCGAGGGCCGCGTCCGCGACCGAGACCTCGCCCACCGCCGGTATGGCCGTCACGACGACCGCGTCGCACCGGTCGTCGGCCAGTGCGCGCGAGAGGGCCGCGTGGAAGTCCGCCGCGGAGGCCGCCGTGGTCAGGTCCTGCGGGGGGTGGGGCCTCAGGCCCTCGGCGAGGCAGGCGTCGTAGGTGAGCAGGCCGAGCGACTCGGAGTTGCCGAGGATCGCCACCCGGGGTCCGGCCGGCAGGGGCTGGCGGGCGAGGAGCAGGCCCGCGTCCACCAGGTCGGTGATGGTGTCGACGCGGATGACGCCGGCCTGCCGCAGCAGGGCCGAGACGGTCTCGTGCGGCAACCGGGTCGCCCGGACGGCATGCCCCTGGGGTGCGGCTCCGTGCCGCGCGCCCTGGACCACGACCAGCGGCTTCGCCGCGGCCGTCCGGCGGGCGAGGCGGGTGAACTTACGGGGGTTGCCGATGGACTCCAGGTACATGAGGACGACGTCGGTGTCGGGGTCCTCGTACCAGTACTGGAGTACGTCGTTGCCGGAGACGTCGGCCCGGTTGCCGGAGGAGACGAAGGTGGAGACGCCGGTCACGCCCGTGACGCCGCCGCCGCGGCGGTGCAGCCGGGACAGCAGGGCGATGCCGATGGCGCCGGACTGGGCGAACAGGCCGATCCGGCCCGGGCGGGGCGTCTCGGGGGCGAGGGAGGCGTTGAGCCGTACCCGCGGGGAGGTGTTGATGACGCCGAAGGCGTTCGGGCCGATGATCCGCATGCCGTACGTGCGCGCGTGCCGCACGAGTGCGCGCTGGTTCTCGCGCCCGTCGAGGCCGCTCTCGGCGTACCCGGCGGAGACCACGACGAGCCCCTGCACACCGTGCTCGCCGCACTCGTTGACGACCTCGGGGACGTGCTCGGCCGGTACGGCGACGACCGCGACGTCGACCGGGCCGTCGATGTCGCGCACCGAGCGGTGGGCGGGCACCCCGTCGAGTTCCTTCTGGTCCTCGGGGAGGGCCTTGTTCACGGCGTACAGACGGCCGGTGAACCCGGCGTCGCGGATGTTGCCCAGGACACTGCGGCCCACGCCGCCCGGTGTGCGCCCGGCGCCGATGACGGCGACCGAGCCGGGCGCGAGCAGCCGCTGCACGGACCGGGCCTCGGCGCGGTGCTCGCGCGCGTACTGCACGGCGAGGGAGCGGTCGGTGGGTTCGAGGTCGAACTCCAGACGGACCACGCCGTCCTCGAAGCTGCGCTTCTGGGTGTAGCCGGCGTCCGTGAACACCTTGATCATCTTGTTGTTGGCGGGCAGCACCTCGGCGGCGAAGCGGCGGATGCCGCGCTCGCGGGCGACGGCGCCGATGTGCTCCAGCAGGGCGGAGGCGACGCCGCGGCCCTGGTGGGCGTCCTGGACGAGGAAGGCGACCTCGGCCTCGTCGGCCGGTGCCGACGCGGGAGTTCCGTCGGCGCCGATCCGGTCGTAGCGTACGGTGGCGATGAACTCGCCGCCGACCGTGGCCGCGAGTCCCACCCGGTCCACAAAGTCGTGGTGCGTGAAGCGGTGGACGTCCTTGGCGGACAGGCGAGGGTACGGCGCGAAGAAGCGGTAGTACTTCGACTCGTCGGAGACCTGCTCGTAGAAGCTGACCAGACGATCGGCGTCATCAACGGTGATGGGCCGGATGCGCGCGGTACCGCCGTCGCGCAGCACCACGTCGGCTTCCCAGTGGGCGGGATACTCGTGCCGGTCCGGCGAGGTCTGCATGGGCCCCAGAGTACGGCTAGCGTCCGACAGCGGACGCGAGGCAGTCTGTGGAGGGCGTCAGTCGGGTCGAGGCCGCGATCCGACGGCACCCCGGGGCGGTCAGCAGGGCCGCTCCGGCACAGCTTCACGTTATGGGAAACTGGTCTAGACAACCCTGAACACCGAAGGGCAGCAACACATGGCTGAGCGCCGCGTCAACGTCGGCTGGGCCGAGGGCCTCCACGCCCGCCCCGCTTCCATCTTCGTCCGAGCCGCCACGGCCGCAGGCGTCCCGGTGACGATCGCCAAGGCCGACGGCAACCCCGTCAACGCGGCCTCCATGCTGGCCGTCCTCGGCCTGGGCGCCCAGGGCGGCGAGGAGATCGTCCTCGCCTCCGACGCCGAGGGCGCGGACGCCGCCCTGGACCGGCTGGCCAAGCTGGTCTCCGAGGGCCTGGAGGAACTGCCCGAGACCGTCTGAGTATTTCCCCGCGCCCGAACCGGCGCACACTGAAGAGCTCGTCCGAATTCCTCGGGCGAGCTCTTCGCCTTTCCGGTGCATTTCCCGTCGGCGGGCAGCAGAAATAATCCCCCGCGAATTACCCACTCTTTGTATACGGCTCCTGTGTTAATGCCGCAGGCTTGCCGTGTTTACGGCATGTTGCGAGTTCCTCACACGCTCGGCGCGCTCCCCCGCCGAACCGAAACGCAACCGGTGCGCGGCCGTCGCGCGCTCGGTGTGCAGCGCCGTGACCGCCCGCGCGCGCTCGCCGTCCCCGCGCGCCACCGCGTCCACGATCGCGCCGTGCTCGGCCCAGCACTCCACGGGTCCGGCCGGTGCCTCCACGGCGTACATCCAGGCGATCTTGTGCCGGAGCTGGGTGAGCATCGAGGTCAGCGCGGGGCTGCCGGAGGCCTGGGCCAGCGTCTCGTGGAACCAGCCGCCCAGCGAGCGCAGGTCGTCGCTGTTGCCCCGGCGGGCGCGCTCCTGGCCGAGCCTGACCAGGCCGCGCAGCACCTTCAGATGGGCCTCGGTGCGACGCTGGGCGGCGCGGGCGGCGCCCAGCGGCTCCAGCAGCATGCGCATCTCCAGCAGGTCGGCGGCCTCCTGCTCGGTGGGTTCGGCGACACACGCGCCCGCGTGCCGCCGGGTGACCACGAAGCCCTCGGCCTCCAGGGTGCGCAGGGCCTCCCGGACGGGGACGCGCGAGACGCCGTAGCGGCGCGCGAGGAGTTCCTCGGTGAGCCGGCCGCCACGCTCGTAGACACCCGCGACGATGTCGTCCCGGATGGCCGTGCACACCGAGTGCGCGGGAATACGCATGACCGACCTCCCCATTAATCCCCGTGAAACGTCGACTGGTGACGCGTGTTCCGTGACTCTATTGCAATGAGCCGGAATTTCCGACGGCAGGCAGGAAATCAGGGATATTTTTTGGACAGTCGGCAGCCGTGACGAACGCCGGTCGCGGCGAACGCCGAAAGCCCCGGCTCAGGGAGCCGGGGCTTTCGGGAAGAACAGTCGCCGTCGGATGTTCAGACGTTCACACCGTGCGAGCGGAGGTAGGCGACGGGGTCGATGTCGGAGCCGTACTCGGGGCCGGTGCGGGCCTCGAAGTGCAGATGCGGGCCGGTGACGTTGCCGGTCGCGCCGGACAGGCCGATCTGCTGGCCGGGGGTGACCTTCTGGCCCACCGAGACGCTGCTGGACGACAGGTGGCCGTACTGGGTGTACGTCCCGTCGTTCATCTTGATCACGACCTGGTTGCCGTAGGAACCGCCCCAGCCGGCCTCGACGACCTCGCCCATGCCGACCGAGTGGACGGCCGTGCCGCTGGAGGCGTGGAAGTCGACACCGGTGTGGCTGCCGGAGGACCAGACGGCGCCGCCGGACTTGTAGCCGGTGGAGACGTACGAGCCGGAGATCGGGGAGACGAAGGTGTTGAGACGCTTACGCTCGGCCTCGCGGGCGGCGCGCTCCTTGGCCTCGCGGACCTTCTCGGCCCGCTCCTTGGCCTCCTTGGCCGCCTCGGCGGCGCGCTCGCGGGCGGCCTCCTCGGCCTTCTTCTTGGCGATGGCCTCTTCGGCCGCCTGCTTCTGGGCGACGGCCTGGGCGTCGATCTTCTGGGCCACGGTGTCGCCCATGGTGACGACCGGGGTGAGGCCCGTCTGCTCGGCGGCGGGCTCCGCGGCGAAGGCCGGGGCGGCCACGGCGCCGACGACACCGGTGGTGGCGAGGGCCGCGACACCCGCGGCGCGGGCCGTGCGGCGCTGGATCCGGCTGGGACGACGGTGCTTCCCGGTGGCGCGCGTGAACGCCATGTGGTGGCTGGTCCTTTCCTTCCCTCTCGCCTACCGGGTTAGCTGACGGGTTCGGAGCAGGAAGGTCTCCTACGGACCCCCTCGCGACTCGCGCGGGCGTCCGATTCACCCCAGGGACTACGGTGGGTCCCCGGCTCCCCTGGCTCGCGCCGTACGGGGACTCGGCGATGACTGTCCGGTGCCGCGGGTGCGGCGCACTGCCTGACGAACAGCCCGGACGACGCTAAGCGGCGCCACTTTCAATTCCCAAACGGATCCAGGCTTTTGTAGCGCATCCCACAGGGCAGACAGGCAACTCCCACATCAATTCGGGCATAAGGGAGCCCTGGTGCCTTAGAAGACAACCAGGGCCCCTACGCGCGCGTGCCGCTCGCTTCCCGCTACTCGGCGGTGACGACGGTGACTTCGCCGATGCCGAGGGCCTCCACCGGGCCCTTGATCTGCGCCGCGTCGCCGACGAGGACGGTCACCAGACGGTCCCCCGGGAAGGCGCTGACGGCCGCCGCGGTGGCCTCCACGGTGCCGGTCGCGGCGAGCTGCCGGTACAGCGCGGCCTGGTAGTCGTCGGGCAGGTGCTGCTCGACCTGGTCCGCCAGCGTGCTCGCGACGGCCGCCGCCGTCTCGTACTTGAGCGGCGCCACGCCGACCAGGTTCTGCACGGCGACGTCCCGCTCGGCGTCGGTCAGCCCCTCGGCGGCGAGGGTGCGCAGCACCGTCCAGAGGTCCTCGAGGGCGGGGCCGGTGTTGGGGGTGTCCACGGAGCCGCTGATGGCGAGCATCGCGGCACCGGTCCCGTCCGGGGCGGACCTGAGGACCTGGGCGAACGCCCGCACGCCGTAGGTGTAGCCCTTCTCCTCGCGCAGGACGCGGTCCAGGCGGGAGGTGAGGGTGCCGCCGAGGCAGTACGTGCCGAGCACCTGGGCGGGCCAGACGCGGTCGTGCCGGTCCGAGCCGATCCGGCCGATCAGCAGCTGCGTCTGGACGGCGCCGGGGCGGTCCACGATGACGACCCGGCCCGTGTCGTCGGCGGTCACCGGCGGCACCGGCCGCGGCTCGGCCGAGGAGCCGGTCCAGGCGCCCAGCGTGTCGCCGAGCAGCACGTCGAGGTCGATGCCGGTGAGGTCGCCGACGACCACGGCGGTGGCCGTCGCCGGGCGGACGTGCTTCTCGTAGTAGCCGCGTACGGCCGCGGAGTCGATCGTGGCGACCGTCTCCTCGGTGCCCTGCCGGGGCCGCGACATGCGCGAGCCCGCCGGGAACAGCTCCTTGGAGAGCTCCTTGGCGGCACGGCGGGCGGGGTTGGCCAGCTCGTGCGGGATCTCGTCGAGACGGTTGGTGACCAGCCGCTCGACCTCGCTGTCCGCGAACGCGGGCGCCCTGAGGGCGTCGGCGATCAGGTTGAGCCCCTTGGCGAGCCGGGAGGCCGGCACCTCCAGGCTGAGCCGGACGCCCGGGTGGTCGGCGTGCGCGTCGAGGGTGGCCCCCGCGCGCTCCAGCTCGGCGGCGAACTCCTCGGCGGAGTGCTTGTCGGTGCCCTCGGAGAAGGCCCGCGCCATGATCGTGGCCACACCGTCGAGGCCGGCCGGCTCGGCGTCCAGGGGCGCGTCCAGCAGCACCTCCACGGCGACGACCTGCTGGCCGGGGCGGTGGCAGCGCAGCACCGTGAGGCCGTTGTCGAGCGTGCCGCGCTCGGGGGCCGGGAAGGCCCACGGCTTGGCGTCGCCCGCCTGCGGCTGCGGGTGGAAGTCCATTGTGGCGAGCTCGGTCACTTGGCCGCCTCCTCGTTCTCGTTCGTGGCCGCGGCTGCGGTGTCGTCGTCGGCGTCCTCGCCGGTCTCGTCGGCTACGGGCTCGTAGACGAGCACCGCGCGGTTGTCGGGCCGCAGGCGGGCCTTGGCGACCTCCTGGACCTCCTCCGCAGTGACCTCCAGCACGCGCTGTACGGCGGTCAGGGCGAGCTGCGGGTCGCCGAACAGCACGGCGTACCGGCACAGTTCGTCCGCCCGGCCGGAGACCGTGCCGAGCCGGTCCAGCCACTCGCGCTCCAACTGGGCCTGGGCGCGCTCCATCTCCTCGGCCGTGGGGCCCTCCTCGGCGAACCGGGCGAGCTCCTCGTCGATGGCGGTCTCGATGACCGGCACCTCCACGTCACCGGACGTCTTCACGTCCAGCCAGCCCAGGGACGGCGCCCCGGCGAGCCGCAGCAGACCGAAGCCGGCCGCCACGGCCGTACGGTCCCGTCGTACCAGGCGGTTGTAGAGCCGGGAGGACTCGCCGCCGCCGAGGACGGTGAGGGCCAGGTCGGCCGCGTCGCACGCGCGTGTGCCGTCGTGCGGCAGCCGGTAGGCGGCCATCAGGGCGCGCGCCGGGACCTCCTCCTCGACGACCTCGCGCAGCTGCTCGCCGATGGTCTCCGGCAGCGAGCCGTCCCGGGGCGGGTGCTTGCCGTCGTGGCCGGGAATGGAGCCGAAGTACTTCTCGACCCAGGCCAGGGTCTGCTCCGGGTCGATGTCGCCGACCACGGAGAGCACGGCGTTGTTCGGCGCGTAGTAGGTCCGGAAGAACGCGCGCGCGTCCTCCAGGGTCGCCGCGTCCAGGTCGGCCATCGAGCCGATCGGGGTGTGGTGGTAGGGGTGGCCCTCCGGGTAGGCGAGGGCGGTCAGCTTCTCGAAAGCGGTGCCGTAGGGGACGTTGTCGTAGCGCTGGCGGCGCTCGTTCTTGACGACGTCGCGCTGGTTCTCCATCGACTCGTCGTCGAGGGCGGTCAGCAGGGAGCCCATCCGGTCGGCCTCCAGCCAGAGCGCGAGCTCCAGCTGGTGGGCGGGCATGGTCTCGAAATAGTTGGTGCGCTCGAAGCTGGTGGTGCCGTTCAGCGAGCCGCCCGCGCCCTGGACGAACTCGAAGTGGCCGTTGCCCTTCACCTGGGCGGAACCCTGGAACATCAGATGCTCGAAAAGGTGAGCCAGGCCGGTACGCCCCTTGACTTCGTGGCGCGAGCCGACGTCGTACCAGAGGCACACCGCCGCGACCGGGGTCAAGTGGTCCTCGGAGAGCACCACGCGCAGGCCGTTGGCCAGGCGGTGCTCGGTCGCTGTCAGGCCCCCGGAGCCTGCCTGGGCTGTGGCCGTGTGACCCATGGGCATGTACGTCCCTTCGATCGCGGTGCGGTCGTCCGACCGCGGATTCCTGCCGGTCCTGCCACTGTATGCAAGCGTGCGGAGCGCTGGTGAAGTTCCCGCTGCGCGTACGCGCAGAGCGAGATCGAGTGACCCGCTGTGCCGGGCCCGGACGGCGCGGCGGACGTCAGAGACCGGGTCCTTGTCCCGGTTGTCAGTGCGGCGGTCCACAATGGTCGGCGTCAGATCCGGATCGCAGAGGCAAGAGCGAGCCGAAGGGGCGTCTCGTCACCGACAGGAACGCCCCGCAGGCGAGCGACCAGCAAACAGGAGGAGCCGGCAGCGATGGCCCGCCGCAGCACGAAGACCCCGCCGCCCGACGACTCGTACGAGGAGAGGATCCTCGACATCGACGTCGTCGACGAGATGCAGGGCTCCTTCCTCGAGTACGCGTACTCGGTCATCTACTCCCGCGCCCTGCCGGACGCACGCGACGGCCTCAAGCCGGTGCACCGCCGCATCGTCTACCAGATGAGCGAGATGGGCCTGCGCCCCGAGCGCGGGTACGTCAAGTGCGCCCGCGTCGTCGGCGAGGTGATGGGCAAGCTGCACCCGCACGGCGACGCGTCGATCTACGACGCCCTCGTGCGCATGGCCCAGCCCTTCTCGATGCGCGTCCCCCTGGTCGACGGCCACGGCAACTTCGGCTCGCTGGGCAACGACGACCCGCCGGCCGCCATGCGGTACACCGAGTGCCGGATGGCCGAGGCCACGAGCCTGATGACGGACTCCATCGACGAGGACACCGTCGACTTCAACCCCAACTACGACGGCCAGGAGCAGGAACCGGTGGCCCTGCCCGCCGCCTTCCCGAACCTCCTGGTCAACGGCGCCTCGGGCATCGCCGTCGGTATGGCCACGAACATGCCGCCGCACAACCTGCGCGAGGTCATCGCGGCCGCCCGCCACCTGATCAGGTACCCGAACGCCGATCTGGACGCGCTGATGAAGCACGTCCCGGGCCCCGACCTGCCCACCGGCGGCCGTATCGTGGGCCTCCCCG
Source organism: Streptomyces sp. CRCS-T-1 (assembly GCF_024442335.1). Taxonomy (NCBI): domain Bacteria; kingdom Bacillati; phylum Actinomycetota; class Actinomycetes; order Kitasatosporales; family Streptomycetaceae; genus Streptomyces; species Streptomyces sp. CRCS-T-1. Next base: position 1,942,493 of record NZ_CP101651.1, read on the forward strand.
GCATCCGGGACGCGTACGAGACGGGCCGCGGCACCTTCAAGATGCGGGCGACCGTCGCCGTGGAGACCGTGACGGCCCGCCGCAAGGGACTGGTCGTCACCCAGCTGCCCTTCACGGTCGGCCCGGAGAAGGTGATCGCCAAGATCAAGGACCTGGTCGGCTCGAAGAAGCTCCAGGGCATCGCCGACGTCAAGGACCTCACCGACCGGGAGCACGGCCTGCGCCTGGTCATCGAGATCAAGAACGGCTTCGTGCCGGAGGCGGTCCTGGAGCAGCTCTACAAGCTGACGCCGATGGAGGAGTCCTTCGGCATCAACAACGTGGCCCTGGTCGACGGCCAGCCGCTCACGCTGGGCCTCAAGGAGCTCCTGGAGGTCTACCTCGACCACCGCTTCACCGTCGTACGGCGGCGTTCGGAGTTCCGCCGCGGCAAGAAGCGCGACCGGCTGCACCTGGTCGAGGGCCTGCTCACGGCCCTGCTCGACATCGACGAGGTCATCCGCCTCATCCGCTCCAGCGAGAACTCCGCGCAGGCGAAGCAGCGCCTGATGGAGCAGTTCTCGCTGAGCGAGGTGCAGACGCAGTACATCCTCGACACGCCGCTGCGCCGTCTGACCAAGTTCGACCGCATCGAGCTGGAGGCGGAGAAGGACCGGCTCAACGCGGAGATCGAGGAACTGACCCGGATCCTCGACTCGGACGCCGAGCTGCGCAAGCTGGTCTCCTCCGAACTGGCCACCGTCGCCAAGAAGTTCGGCACCGACCGGCGTACGGACCTGCTGGAGGCGGGTGGCACACCGGTCGCGACCGTGCCGCTCCAGGTGGCCGACGACCCGTGCCGGGTGCTGCTGTCCTCGACGGGTCTGCTGGCCCGTACGGCGAACGGCGAGCCGTTCACGGAGGACGCCGGCGCGGAGCGCGTGAAGCACGACGTGATCGTCTCGGCGGTGCCGGCCACCGCCCGTGGCGAGGTGGGCGCGGTCACCTCGACGGGCCGGCTGCTGCGGCTGAACGTGATCGACCTGCCCCAGCTCCCGGAGTCGCTGTCGACGCCGAACCTCGCGGGGGGCGCCCCGCTGGCGGAGTTCGTCTCCCTGGAGGACGACGAGACGGTGGTCTGTCTGACGACCCTCGACGAGTCGTCGCAGGGCCTGGCGATCGGCACGGCACAGGGCGTGGTCAAGCGCGTGGTGCCGGACTATCCGTCCCACAAGGAAGAGCTCGAGGTCATCACCCTCAAGGAGGGCGACCGGATCGTCGGCGCGGTGGAGCTGCGCACCGGCGACGAGGATCTGATCTTCATCTCCGACGACGCGCAGTTGCTGCGCTATCCGGCCGCACAGGTCCGTGCCCAGGGCCGCGCGGCGGGCGGCATGGCGGGCATCAAGCTCACGGAGGGCGCGAAGGTCATCTCCTTCACCGCGGTGGATCCGGCGGCGGACGCCGTCGTCTTCACCGTCGCGGGCTCGCGCGGCACCCTGGACGACTCGGTCCAGACGACGGCCAAGCTGACCCCGTTCGACCAGTACCCGCGCAAGGGCCGGGCCACGGGCGGCGTCCGCTGCCAGCGGTTCCTGAAGGGCGAGGACTGTCTGTCCGTGGCCTGGGCGGGCCCGGTCCCTGCCCTCGCGGCACAGAAGAACGGCACTCCGGTCGACCTTCCGGAGATCGACCCGCGGCGGGACGGCTCGGGGGTTTCCCTGGCGAAGACCGTATGGGTGGTGGCGGGGCCGGTGTAGGCGGGCCCCAGCCGTTCTAGACGGGCTCCCCGAGATCCTCCTCGGTGCCCGGTACGTACCGCAGGACGCCCCACATGCCGCGCTCATCGGCGTGTGGGGCCTCGCTCCGGCACGCGTCGAGCTGTTTGTCGAGGGCGGCGGTGTCGATCCCGGAGCCGATGAGGACCAGCTGGGAGAGGCGTTCGTCGCCGGCCGGCCAGGGCTCCGGGTAGAAGCGCAGGAACCGTCCGACGGCGTGGACGGCGTAGCGGTTGTGGACGTCGTGGGGCCCGAAGTCGACGTAGCCCTTGATCCGGTACAGCCCCTCGGGCCGGCTGTCGAGGAACTCCATCAGCCGGCGCGGGTCGAGGGGCTCCCGGGAGACGAACGACAGACTGTCGTACGCGCTGTGCAGATGCCCGGCGTGGCCCTCCGCGCCGGTCTCGTGCAGGTCGTCGAAGGACAGCTGCCCGACGCGTTCCTCGCTCGGCCGGCAGTCGAAGAGGAACTCGGGATCGATCCGGCCGTAGGTGGCCGGGACGACGGCCGCGCGGTCGACCAGGGACCGGACCAGCCCGAGGACGCGCTCGCCGTCGGTCGCCCGGTCGGCCTTGTTGACCACGACGAGGTCGGCCAGCGCGAGATGCCGGTCGATCTCGGGGTGCCTGGCCCGGGTGTCGTCGAACTCGGCGGCGTCGACGACCTCGACGAGCCCGCCGTACACGATGCGCGGATCCTCGCTCGCGAGCACCATCCGCACGAGTTCCTGCGGCTCGGCGAGACCGCTGGCCTCGATGACGATGACGTCGATGCCGAGGGACGGCTCCGTGAGCCGCTCGAGATAGAGATCCAGTTCACCGGCGTCGACGGCACAGCACAGGCATCCGTTGCCGAGCGAGACGGTCGAATCGCCGAGCGCGCCCGCGACGGCCATCGCGTCGATCTCGATGGCCCCGAAGTCATTGACGACCGCGCCGATCCGGCTGCCTCCGCTGCGGTGCAGGAGGTGATTGAGCAGTGTGGTCTTTCCGGATCCGAGGAATCCGGCCAGGACCACGACCGGGATCTGCCGCGGACCCGCGCTCGGGCTCGGGCTCTGCCGCGGACTCGGGCTCGGGCTCGGCTGGCTCACCGTGCGACCTCTCTCACGCCGACGCGTGCACCGGCTCGCGTTCTCGGCACTGGGACGAAGAATGAATGCCGAACCAGGATACGAGCCGCAGGAATCGCGCCGAAGTGAACGATTGTTAGCAGCACTTGCGGGGCAGACGTTCGGCAAGGCGCCGGATCGTGCGACCCTCGCTTCCCTCCGTGCGCCGCCTCTCCGCCTCCCCGCCGATCAGAGCCGCTCGGCACTCTGGGGAGACGGCAAGCGCCGCCCACTGCTCGCCGGTCCCCTCCAGTCGACCCGCACCCCGACGACCGGCGGACGGCCGCCTGACTCGGGGGTTGACATGGCCACACGGAAAATTGGGATACAGGGACTGCGCTCCGCCGCCGCGGCCGGACTCGGCATGGCGGCCGGCGCTCTCGTCGCCATGGCGGCACAGAAGCAGGCGATGGACACGCTGCACGAACGCCTGGGCGAGCTGGAACGGCACGCCCGCACACAGCAGCAGCGCTCCAACCTGGCCAGGCAGCAGCGGCAGCACTGGGAGCTGCTGAGCAAGGCGATCGACGATCCCGAACTCGCCGAGGTCCTGGACATCTTCGAGAGGCCCGTCACCCCTGAGCGGCGCCGGCAGTACCTCTTCGCCAACGCGCTGTACACCAACCTGCTCTGCTACTACCGCATCGGCAACATGGGAAGAGACGAGTTCTTCAAGCACGTCCGGGGCATTTTCCAGAACCCGATCGTCAGGGAGTACTGGTACGCGACCCAGCAGCAGCGCGCGAGCCTCACGGGCACCGAGGAGGCGGAACTCGGCCGACTCGTCGACGACCTGCTGCTGCAACTCGATGAAGCGGACACCGATGAGTGGTGGGTGGTCGGCGAGCCGCCCACCGACCCCTGACGGGACGTGATGGCCCGATATGGCCCGAGACGGCAGGAGCCGACCCGCACGGCACCACGCCGATACGGACCGGCTCCTTCACGACCACGGGATCGTCAGGCGTCGGGGATGTCCTTCTTCGCCTTGACCAGGGTCTCTCGGGTGATGACGACGATGCGTTCGTAGTCGGCGCGTCCGGCGTCGTCGGGCAGTTGGGTGTCGAGGGAGTCAGTGACATCCGTGCCGATGACCGCGAAGTTGCCGTCGGCCAATTCAAAGATGTCGGGACATGTCCCGCCACCGGCACTGCCTCGATAGCGGGGAGCGACACCAAGGCGGCGGATGATCTGACTCACTGTTGAATTCCCTCTGTTCTCAAGGCACAAGCGCCTGCGCCCGCGGCCGCGCGAGCGGTGGCATCCTCGCAGGCCCGAGCCTTGGCCGCCGCGCGACACGCACGCGGTCCGCCCCCGCGCCCCAAGGAAGCAAGGCATCTTTGCGGCCCTGTTTTATCACCCGCGAGGGTGGGGCCACTCACGTTCCTGGAGAACATCCGCAAGAGTGACGGAAGGCAGTGAAGAATCGATCATCGGCCCGTTTAGGACAGTTGTGACTGTTTATGCAGTCGGCGCCGACGACACGATCGGCACCGACTCGGGCGCCGGCGGCCCCACATACCGCGCCACCGGCCTGATGATCTTCGTGTCCTCCGCCTGTTCCAGGATGTTGGCGCTCCAGCCCACCGCTCGCGCCGCGGCGAAGGTCGGGGTGAACATCTCCCGGGGCAGACCGCACAGTTCCATGACCACGCCCGCGTAGTACTCGACGTTGGTGTGGAGCTCCCGGCCGGGTTTCAGCTCCGCCAGGATCGCCTCGACGTGGCGCTCGACCTCCACGGCGAAGTCCACGCGCGGCCCGCCGAACGCCTGGGCGACCTCGCGCAGCATCCGGGACCGCGGGTCCTCCGTGCGGTAGATCGCATGGCCGAAGCCCATGATGCGATCCCCGGCGAGCACCCTCTGACGCACCCAGGAGTCGATCCGGTCCGGGGTGCCGATCGCATCCAGGGTGTCCAGCGCGCGGCTGGGCGCACCTCCGTGCAGCGGCCCGGACAGCGCCGCCACCGCGCCGGCGAGGCACGCCGCCACATCCGCGCCGGTCGACGCGATGACCCGGGCCGTGAAGGTTGACGCATTGAATCCGTGATCAATGGTTGAGATCAGGTATTGCTCGATCGCGCGTGCGTGCTGCTCGGTCGGCACCGACCCGGTCAGCATGTAGAGGTAGTTCGCCGCGTACGACAGGTCCTCGCGCGGCTCCACGGGCTCGAGCCCCTGCCCCAGCCGGTGCAGCGCGGTGAGCAGCGTGGGTACGGCGGCGGCCGCCTCGAGCGTGTTCCGCAGGCGCTGCCCGGCGTCGACGTCGTACACAGGACGGAACCCCTTTGCCGCCCCCAGCAGCGACAGCGCCGTACGCATCCCGGCGAGCGGGCCTGAGCGCCCGCCGGCCGCCGCTATGGCCGGCAGGGCGGCTCGCACCTCGTCGGGGAGCCGGCGCAGCGCGGCGGTCTCGGCCGCGAAGGCCGCACCGCTCCCGGCGTCCGGCAGTTCGCCGTGCACGAGCAGGTGCCAGACGTCCTCGAAGCCGCGGGTCCGCGCGAGGTCGACGGCCGAGTACTGCCGGTAGTGGTAGAAGCCCTCGAGACCACGGACGTCCCCGATCCGGGTGTCGGTGACGACGACCCCGGCGAGCCCCCGCGGCACGTCGAGAAGAGCGGGTGCGGACCTGTTGACTGACATGTCTTCCTCCCTGGACTTGATTCGACTGTCCATGATTGACTCAAGACGTGTCAATATTGATTCAATCAATACATCAATCAATAGGCCGCTAGGCGGATACGGTGACCCCCATGCGCGATCAAGAGCCCGCCCCCCGCGACGCGGACCGGCGGTTGAGCACCAAGGAGGCCGCCGAGCTGCTCGGTGTGAAGCCGGAGACCGTGTACGCGTACGTCAGCCGCGGTCAGCTCAGCAGCCGGCGGGTGACCGGCGGCCGGGGCAGCACCTTCGACGCCGGGGAGGTCGAGGCGCTCGCCCGGCGCAACAGGCGGGAGGGCGCGGGAAGTTCCGGATCCGGCGGCGAGCTGTCCGTGCGGACGCGCATCACGCTCATCGAGAGCGACCGCTACTCCTTCCGCGGTGTCGACGCGGTGGACCTGGCCGCACGGCACACCTACGAGGAGGTCGCCGAGTGGCTGTGGACCGGCCGGATGCACCGGGGAGGCACATTCACCGCGCCTCCCGCCTCCGTCGCCGTGGCCCGCCGTGCCGTCGACGCGCTGCCCGAACACGCCGCGCCCACCGATCTGCTGCGCGTCGCGACGATCGCCGCCGCGACCGCCGACCCGCTGCGGTTCGACCTGTCCGAGGAAGCCGTGCTCGGCACGGCGCGCACGCTCATTCCCACGCTCGTCGCCGCGCTGCCGCACGTGCGGCACGACCGTCGCGACGAAGGCCCCCTGGCCCACCGCCTGTGGACCCGGCTGACCGGGCAGGACGCCGACGAGGCGTCCCTGCGCGCCCTGGACGCCGCTCTCGCCCTCCTCGTCGACCATGATCTGGCCGCCTCGACACTCGCCGTGCGCGTCGCCGCGTCGGCCCGTGCCCACGCCTACGCGGCGGTCTCCGCGGGGCTGGGCGTGATCGAGGGCCCGCTGCACGGCGCGGCCAGCGGACTCGCCCACCGGCTGCTCCTCGATGTGCTCGACCAGGGCGACGCGGCGCCCGTGATCGCGGACGAACTGCGCGCCGGCCGCCGTATCCCGGGACTCGGCCACCGGCTCTACCCCGGCGAGGACCCACGCGCGCGTGCCCTGTTCACCTACCTGGAACAGATCCCGCGCGCGGAGCCCGCCCTGCTCGCGGCCCGCGACATCGTCGAGACCACCGCCCGTCACGCCCCGCTGCACGCCAACGTCGACCTGGCGCTCGCCGTGCTGACCGCGTCCTGCGGCATGCCCTCGACGGCCGGCGAGACGATCTTCGCCGTCGCGCGGACAGCGGGCTGGATCGCTCACGCCCTGGAGGAGTACGGCGAACGCCCCCTGCGGATGCGCCCGAGCGGTCTCTACGCGGGTCCGAAGCCGCCGCAGCCACTGCCGGAGTAGGGCAGGGCGGGCCCGGCCGTCGCCGCGCGCCAACTCAGGTTAGGCTCACCTGTGTGAGTACGTGCACGAGCGTCTCCCGGGACTTCGACGAGCCCGTTTCGGCAACCGCCGCCACCGCGAGGACCTGGCTGTTGCTGGAACAGCCCGGTCCGTGGGGTGCCAAGGCGCTCACCTCGAGCCACCTGGACCCCGCATTGGGCCGTGCCCTGGAGGCGGCCGCGAAGGACACAGGGGTACGGATCGTGCTGATCCGCCGCCCCGGGCGCCACGCGGACCGCCGTATGCCCGCCTCGCGCCGGGTGTACGCGGCCCACACCGTGCCGGGAAACGTGTGGCTGCACGAAGCTACGACCTCGGAGCCCGAGCGGCTGCTCGATCTCGACTTCGCCGCGCTCGGCCGGGGCGAGCACCACACGTTCGAGGCGGTGCTCGGCGGCCGGCCCCACGACGGTGATCCGCTCGCCCTCGTCTGCACCAACGGCAAGCGGGACCGCTGCTGCGCCCTCCTGGGCCGGCCCCTCGCGGCCGAACTCGCCACGTCGGGCGTCGAGGGCGTCTGGGAGGTCACTCATCTGGGTGGTCACCGCTTCTCCCCGACCGTGCTCGTGCTGCCGTACGGATACGCGTACGGCCGGGCCGAGGCCCACACCCTCAAGGAGGTCCTGCACGGCGCCGGGGAGGGGCGGATCGTCGTGGAGGGCTGCCGGGGCCGCTCGGCCTGGGAACGGCCCGGTCAGGCGGCCGAGCTCGCCGTGCGTACCCGGACCGGCGAGTACGCCGCGGAGGCGCTGAGCGTCGTACGGACGTCGGGCGCGGCCCCGCGCTGGGAGGTGACCGTCGCCCACACCGACGGGCGCCGCTGGCAGGTCGAGGTGGCCCAGGGTGCGGCCCTGCCGCCCCGCCCGGAGAGCTGCGGGGCGTCCGTCCTCGGTTCGCCCGCGCGGATGGACGTCGTGGCGGTGCGCGAGCTGAGGATGACGACGGCACTGGCGAGCTGACCGGTCGGCGCCATGGCGCCTCCGCCCCCGTCAACCATTGATGCCGCCTTCGCCCGGCGTCGTCTTCGCAAGCATTGATCAAGAGATCCACGCCACACCCGTTACGGCAGGTAGCCGGCCGCACGTACCGTCTTGGGTATGAGCCCCACTCCCCCCGCACGCCGCCTGCGCCTCGGCCTCCCGCGGCGGGTGTTCTCGCAGGTGCTGCTGATGCAGGTGGCGATCGCCGCGGGAGTCGCGGTCCTCGCGACCGGGCTGTTCCTCGCGCCGCTGAGCAACCAGCTGGACGACCAGGCGATGCGCCGCGCGCTCGCGATCGCGCAGACGACGGCCCAGCAGCCGGATCTCGCTCAGGACCTGAGGGACACCCCGCCCTCTCCGAACGGTCCGGTGCAGCGGGAGGCGGAGCGGATCCGCAAGGCCACCCAGGCCGAGTACATCGTGGTGATGGACTGGCGCGGGGTGCGCTGGTCGCACACCGACAAGAAGCAGATCGGCGGCATCGTCTCGACCGACCCCGGCCAGGCCCTGGCCGGCAAGGAGGTCATGGAGATCGACAGCGGCACCCTGGGCCGCTCCGCCCGGGGCAAGGTGCCGCTGCGCGACAGCGACGGCTCCGTCGTCGGTGCCGTCTCGGTCGGCATCGCCTACGACAGCGTCCGGGCCCGGCTGATCCACGCGATCCCGGGGCTGTTCGCGTACGCCGGCGGCGCCTTGGCCGTCGGTGCGCTGGCCGCGTGGCTCATCTCCCGGCGGGTCCACCGGCAGACCCGGGACCTGGCCTTCTCCGACATCGCGGCGCTCCTGTCGGAGCGCGAGGCGATGCTGCACGGCATCAGGGAGGGCGTCGTCGCCCTGGACCGCACCGGCCGCATCCGTCTCCTCAACGACGAGGCGCAGCGCCTGCTGAGCATCGACGACGCGGCGGTGGGCAGCTCCCCCGACGAGGCGCTGGGCGCGGGCCGCACGGCCGATGTGCTGGCCGGGCGCGTGACCGGCACGGACCTGCTCACCGTGCGCGGTCAGCGGGTGCTGGTCGCCAACCGCATGCCCACCGACGACGGCGGCGCGGTGGCCACCCTGCGCGACCGCACCGAGCTGGAGCAGCTGGGCCGCGAACTCGACTCCACCCGTGGTCTGATCGACGCCCTGCGCGCCCAGGACCACGAACACGCCAACCGTATGCACACGCTCCTGGGGCTGCTGGAACTCGAGATGTACGACGACGCCGTCGAGTTCGTCGGCGAAGTGGTCGGCGACCACCGGGCCACCGCGGAGCAGGTCACCGAGCGGATCGAGGACCCGCTGCTCGCCGCCCTGCTCGTAGGCAAGGCGACCGTCGCCGCCGAGCGGGGCGTCGCCCTGGGGGTCTCGGACCGGACCCGGCTGCCCGACCGGCTGATCGACCCCCAGGGGCTCGTGACCGTCGTCGGCAACCTGGTGGACAACGCCCTCGACGCCGTGGCGGGCAAGCCGCACGCGCGCGTGGAGGTCGAACTGCGCGCCGAGGGGCGTACGGCGATCCTCCGGGTGCGTGACACGGGCCCGGGAATCCCGCCGGAGCAGCGTGAGTTGATCTTCACCGCGGGATGGTCCACGAAGAAGCCGCCGGCCCACCGCGAGCGGGGCATCGGCCTCTCCCTGGTGCGCAGGCTCGCCGAACGGCAGGGGGGCAGCGCGACCGTCGACGAGGCCTACGGCGGGGGCGCGGAGTTCACCGTCGTCCTGCCCGATGCCCTCACCGAGCCGGGCCCCGAACCGGCCCTGACCGCGCCGTCAGCTCCGCAGACCGCCAAGAAGGAGTCCTGATGATCGAGGTCCTGGTCGTGGACGACGACACCAGAGTCGCGCGGGTCAACGCCGCCTACGTCGAGAAGGTGCCGGGCTTCCATGTCGCCGGCGAGGCCCACAGCGCGGCCGAGGCGCTGCTCCAGCTGGAGGCGCTGCCCCGGCTGGACCTGGTGCTCCTGGACCACTACCTGCCCGACGAGACGGGGCTGGCGGTCGTCCAGGAGATGCGGCGGCGCGGCCACCAGACCGACGTGATCATGGTGACGGCCGCCCGGGACGTGTCCACCGTGCAGGCGGCGATGCGGCAGGGCGCGCTGCAGTACCTGGTCAAGCCGTTCGCCTTCGCCGGCCTGCGCGCCAAGCTGGAGGCGTACGCGGAGCTGCGCCGCACCCTCGACGGCGGCGGGGAGGCCGAACAGGCCGAGGTGGACCGTATCTTCGGGGCGCTGTCGACCCCGTCGGAGCCCGATCTGCCCAAGGGGCACTCCCCCACCACGGCGGAGTTGGTCCGTCAGTCCCTGATGCACGCGGACGGGCCCCTGTCCGCCCAGGAGATCGCCGATCGCACCGGGGTGAGCCGTCAGACCGCCCAGCGCTATCTGAAGCTCCTGGAGCGCACGGGACGGGCCAGGCTGACCCTCAAGTACGGGGACGCGGGCCGCCCGGAACACCGTTACGTGTGGGCGACCCGCGCCTAGCCGACAACGGCCTCGCGGGAAGGCGGCTGTCCTACGCCGCTCCCGCCCCGGTCAGCGACCGCACCTCGGTCTCCGCGTGCTTGGCCTCGTCCGGTACGTCCGCCGAGGTGACCGTGCCCAGCCAGCCCGCGAGGAAGCCCAGCGGGATCGAGACCAGGCCCGGGTTCTGCAGTGGGAAGTACTGGAGGTCGATGCCCGGGAACAGCGAGTCCGGGCTGCCGGAGACCACGGGTGACAGCACGACGAGCACGACGGCCGGCACGAGACCGCCGTAGACGGCCCATACGGCGCCGCGTGTCGTGAAGCCGCGCCAGAACAGGGAGTAGAGCAGCACCGGGAGGTTCGCCGACGCGGCGACGGCGAAGGCGAGACCGACCAGGAACGCCACGTTGAGGTCCTGCGCCAGCAGACCGAGCGCGATCGCCACCACGCCCACTCCGACGGCCGCGACACGGGCCACCGCGACCTCGCTGCGCGGCTTGCCGCCACGGCGCCGCAGGGACGCGTACAGGTCGTGGGCCACCGAGGCCGAGGACGCGAGCGTGATCCCGGCGACCACGGCGAGGATGGTGGCGAACGCGACCGCGGCGACGATCGCGAAGAGCACCGTGCCGCCCGTGGATCCGGCACCGCCGCCCAGATCGAGCGCCAGCAGCGGAACCGCCGTGTTCCCGGACGCGTTCGACCCGCGGACGGCGTCCGGCCCCACGATGGCGGCGGCGCCGAAGCCGAGCACGATCGTCATCAGGTAGAAGCCGCCGATGAGTCCGACGGCCCAGACGACCGAGCGGCGTGCGGCGCGCGCGGTGGGCACCGTGTAGAAGCGGGACAGGATGTGCGGCAGCCCGGCCGTGCCCAGCACGAGGGCCAGTCCCAGGCTGATGAAGTCGAAGCGAGCGGTCCAGTCCCCGCCGTACTTCAGGCCTGGCGCCAGGAACTCCGCCCCGTGACCGCTGCGCTCGGCCGCCGTGAGCAGCAGCCGGTCCAGATCGCCGTGGAAGCGCATCAGGACGAGCACGGTCAGCAGGACGGTGCCGCCGAGCAGCAGAACCGCCTTGACGATCTGGATCCATGTGGTCGCCCGCATCCCTCCCAACGACACATAGATCACCATGAGCGCCCCGACACCGATGACGGTCCAGGACCGCGCCGCCTCGCTCGTACCTCCCAGCAGCAGCGCCACCAGGCTGCCGGCGCCGACCATCTGCGCCACCAGATACAGAACGGACACGGTGACCGAGGAGGTTCCCGCCGCGATCCGTACCGGCCGCTCCCTCATCCGGGCCGCCACGACGTCGGCGAGCGTGAACCGGCCGCAGTTGCGGACCAGTTCGGCGACGAGGAACAGCACCACGAGCCAGGCCACGAGGAACCCGACGACATAGAGCAGCCCGTCGTAGCCGAACAGCGCGATCAGCCCGGTGACGCCCAGGAAGGAGGCCGCCGACATGTAGTCACCGGCGAGGGCAAAACCATTCTCCATGGGTGAGAAGAGCCGCCCGCCCGCGTAGAACTCCTCCGCCGAGCCACGCCGTTTACGGCTCACCCAGGTCGTGATCGCCAGCGTGACGGCGACGAACGCGCTGAACAGCAGCAGCGCCAGGGTCTGGTGCTCCCCGGTCACGAGACACCGCCGTTCGCGCCGCGCGTCAGTTCCTGTGTATCCCAGCGCAGTTCGAGCGCGGCCCGGTCCCTGCGCAGCCGCGCGTGCCGGGCGTATGCCCAGGTGAGCAGGAAGGTGGTCAGGAACTGCCCGAGTCCCACGGCCATCGCCACGTTCACCGCTCCCGCCACGGGCCGGGCCATCAGCTCCGGCGCGGTCGTGGCGGCCACGACATAGCCCACGTACCAGGCGAAGAAGGCCGCGAAGGCCGGCACCACGAACCTGCGGTACCGCCGCCGCACCTCCTGAAAGGCGGCGCTGCGCTGCACCTCCAGGTACACCTCGGCCGGCGCGGCCCCGCTCTCGCCCTCCCGTCGCGCCGACGGCACCACCGCCGGAGCGGGCTCCCCGGCACCGGCCGATTCGCCCCAGCCGGAGGCGAGGGCGTCGTACCAGGGGTCGTCGTACCTGAGGTGCCCGGCCTGCTCGACCGGGTCCGGGTCATGAGCGTCGAGAGTCTCGACCCAGCTGTCCTGCCCCGCCCCGCTGTCACGGGGACGGTCCTTGCTTGGCTGCATGCCCAAGGATGGACAGAACGGGAAGATCCCCGACTCTTCTTCCCCTCCCGCTTCACCCCTTCAGGTGACTCAACCCGCTGGTGGCCGCACCAGACCCTGCCTCTTGGCGTAACGCACCGCCCGGGCAGGGCCCTTGGCCTCCGTCTCGGCCCAGCGGCTACGCGTCGATCCTCGACCGGTCCAGCGTCGCCGCCGAGTTGGAGATGAACTCCTTGCGCGGTGCCACGTCGTTGCCCATCAGCAGATCGAAGACCTGCTCGGCCGACTCCAGGTCGGTGAGGTTGATGCGGCGCAGCGTGCGGTGACGCGGGTCCATGGTCGTCTCGGCCAGCTGGTCGGCGTCCATCTCGCCGAGACCCTTGTAGCGCTGGATCGAGTCCTTGTAGCGGATGCCCTTGCTCTGGAACTCCATGAGCTTGTCGCGCAGTTCCCGGTCCGAGTACGTGTAGACGTACTTGTCCTGGCCCTTCTTCGGCTGGACGATCTCGACGCGGTGCAGCGGCGGCACCGCCGCGAAGACCCGGCCGGCCTCGACCATGGGCCGCATGTAGCGGTGGAACAGGGTCAGGAGCAGGGTGCGGATGTGCGAGCCGTCGACGTCGGCGTCGGTCATCATGATGATCTTGCCGTAGCGAGCCGTGTCGATGTCGAACGTCCGGCCCGATCCGGCTCCTATGACCTGGATGATCGCACCGCACTCGGCGTTCTTCAGCATGTCCGTCACGGACGACTTCTGGACGTTGAGGATCTTGCCCCGGATCGGCAGCAGCGCCTGGAACTCGGAGTTCCGGGCGAGCTTCGCCGTACCGAGCGCGGAGTCGCCCTCGACGATGAACAGTTCACTGCGGTCGACGTCGTCGCTGCGGCAGTCGGCGAGCTTGGCCGGCAACGAGGACGACTCCAGGGCCGTCTTACGGCGTTGCGCGTCCTTGTGCTGGCGGGCCGCGATGCGCGTGCGGGCGGCGGCGACGGCCTTCTCCATGACGACCCGGGCCTGGGCCGCGGCGTCTCGCTTCGTGGACGTCAGGAACGCCTTGAGCTCCTTGGAGATCACGGTGTTCACGATGCGCCGGGCCGCCGAGGTGCCGAGGACCTCCTTGGTCTGGCCCTCGAACTGTGGCTCGGCGAGGCGGACGGTGACGACCGCGGTGAGGCCCTCCAGGGCGTCGTCCTTGACGATGTCGTCCTCGGCGACGCGCAGGAGCTTCTTGGTGCGCAGCACCTCGTTCATCGTCTTGGCGACGGCCTGCTCGAACCCGGCGACGTGCGTACCGCCCTTGGGGGTGGCGATGATGTTCACGAACGACTTGAGCGTCGTGTCGTATCCCGTGCCCCAGCGCATCGCGACGTCGACGGCGAGTTCGCGGGTGACCTCGGTGGGCGTCATCTGGCCGTGGTCGTCCAGGACGGGGACCGTCTCCTTGAAGGTGCCCTGTCCGGAGAAGCGGAGGACGTCGCAGACCGGCTTGTCGTTCGCCAGGTACTCGCAGAACTCGCTGATTCCGCCGTCGAAGCGGAAGGACTCCTCGCCCTTGCTGCCGCCCTCGCCGAGCCCGTACTCGTCGCGTACGACGATGGTCAGGCCGGGCACCAGGAACGCGGTCTGGCGGGCGCGCTGGTGCAGCGTCTCCAGGGCGAGCTTGGCGTCCTTGAGGAAGATCTGGCGGTCGGCCCAGTACCGCACGCGCGTGCCGGTGCGGCTCTTGGGGATCTTCTTGGCCTTGCGCAGCCCGCCCTTGGCCTCGAACTTGGCGTCCGGGCCGTTCCCGGTGAAGGCGCCCGGGACGCCGCGCCGGAAGCTGATGGCGTGCGTGTGCCCGCCGCGGTCCACCTCGATGTCCAGGCGGGCGGAGAGGGCATTCACCACGGAGGCGCCGACGCCGTGCAGGCCGCCGGAGGCGGCGTACGAGCCGCCGCCGAACTTGCCGCCGGCGTGCAGCTTGGTCATGACGACCTCGACACCGGAGAGGCCGGTCTTGGGTTCGACGTCGACCGGGATGCCCCGGCCGTTGTCCCGGACCTCTACGGATCCGTCGTCCTGGAGGATGACCTCGATGTGGTCGCAGTAGTCGCCCAGGGCCTCGTCGACGGAGTTGTCGATGATCTCCCAGAGGCAGTGCATGAGACCGCGACTGTCGGTCGACCCGATATACATGCCCGGGCGCTTGCGCACGGCTTCGAGCCCCTCAAGGACGAGCAGGTGCCGCGCGGTGTAGTTGGATCCGTCCCGGTCTGCTCCTGCCAGCAGAGCTGTGGACGGCACGGACGATTCGGCGGTCACGCGGTTCGCTCCTCGCTGAATTTCAGATGGGGCCCTTGTGGGTAAGGGCGCGGCTTCAGTCACCGGTGAGAGGGTACCGAGGCCTGGTAGAGCCGTTGTAACGCCACCCTCGTCAGAGACTCAGACTAGTCCAGGCTCGCATGTGTGTTCGATCCCTCGATGGAGTGAAGTACACATCACGTTCCCTTCCAGGCATGAACCATTTAGGCTCCGGGCACGTCCTCATGAACAACCGGCAACCCAGCCGGGAGGACCGACCACCGATACAACGCGAAGCCCCGTAAGCACATAGACACGCAATACGGCACATTCGCCGCCAACCGGCAGCAGACAGCCGCCTCGCAAGATTTTTTCGAGGAAAAGCCACGAGCGGGAACGTTTTATGGCTGGTTGGATGTTGACCCTGGTACGACAGCTCGTCGAGCTAGAGAAGAGGCGACGTGACTACTGTTCTGACCCCCGCGAGCCACCTGACGGCCGCTGATCGCTGCGACCGCTGCGGCGCCCAGGCGTACCTGCGCGTCGTGCTGCTCAGCGGCGGAGAACTGCTCTTCTGCGCCCACCACGGCCGCAAGTTCGAGCCGGAACTCAAGAAGATCGCCGCTGAGATACAGGACGAGACGGAGCGGCTCACGACCGTTCCCGCGACCGCCTCCGAAGAAGAGCGCTGACACCTCGCGTCCGACGACGAGCCAGCACGGCACAGGCCGGTGAACGGGCGGCTGCCTCTGAAGAGCAGAGGCAGCCGCCCGTCCTCGTCCCCACAAGCCCGCCCAGGCTCCGCCGGACGCCCTCCGAGTCCCCTTCCGGGTCCTCTCACCCCCGTGACCAGCCGAGCGTCCGCATGATCTCGGACACACGCATGTACACCCCCGGACTGCCGGCCCGCCCGCAGCCGATCCCCCAGGACACCAGCCCGATCACCCGCCCCCGGGCCACCAGCGGCCCCCCGCTGTCTCCCTGGCAGGCGTCCCGGCCTCCCTCCCTCTCCCCCGCGCACAGCATGCTCTCCGCTTCGTACGTGCCGTCGGATCCGCCCGGATAGGCGTCCTCGCACAGCTCGTCGGAGAACACACGCACACGCGCGGCGCGCAGACTGTTCGGGTACTCACCGGCGCCGGAGGTGTCGCCCCACCCGTACACCGTCGCAACACCGCCCACCGCGTACGCGGGATCACCGTCGGCCGCCATACCGATGACCGAGCCGACGGGCAGAGGTTCGGCCAGAGTGAGTACGGCGTAGTCCCCGAAGTTGCTGACACCGTCGTACGCCGGGTTCACCCAGGACCGCCGCACGGCGATCTCCCGGCCGCTGCGGTCCGAGACCAGGTCCGTGCGCCCTGCTATGACCTTGAGGTCACGTACGCGCTCCGGGGCCACGCCCAAGACCTCCTTGTCCAGGCAGTGGGCCGCGGTGAGCACCGTGCTGCGGCCGACGGCCACCCCGCCGCAGAACTGCCCCGCACGCGTACCTCCGAACCGGTCACGGCTGGACAGGGCGACCGTCCACGGGCTCTCGGACACATCGACGGGGAATCCGCCTATGACCACGCTGTCGGCGGCCACAGGGGCGCTGGAGGCCACTGATATGGCGGATGCCGCGGCCGCCAGGACCAGCGGTCGGGCCAGGGCCCGGGCAAGGCGACGACGCATACGCACTCCTCACTCCGTGGTGTTCACTGAACACCCAGAGTGATTCACCCGGCGCCGCGCCGCACCCTCGGGATGACGCGGAGACAGGGCACGGCGAAGGCCCGGTCCCCCTGAGGGAACCGGGCCTTCCGCGTCGTACGACCGGCGACTAGTCGAGGTAGTCGCGCAGCACCTGCGAACGGGACGGGTGGCGCAGCTTCGACATGGTCTTGGACTCGATCTGGCGGATCCGCTCGCGCGTGACGCCGTAGACCTTGCCGATCTCGTCGAGGGTCTTCGGCTGACCGTCGGTGAGACCGAAGCGCATGGAGACGACGCCCGCCTCGCGCTCGGACAGGGTGTCCAGGACGGAGTGCAGCTGCTCCTGGAGGAGGGTGAAGCTGACCGCGTCGGCCGGGACGACCGCCTCGGAGTCCTCGATGAGGTCACCGAACTCGCTGTCGCCGTCCTCGCCCAGCGGGGTGTGCAGCGAGATGGGCTCGCGGCCGTACTTCTGGACCTCGATGACCTTCTCGGGGGTCATGTCGAGTTCCTTGGCCAGCTCCTCCGGGGTGGGCTCGCGGCCCAGGTCCTGGAGCATCTGGCGCTGCACGCGCGCGAGCTTGTTGATGACCTCGACCATGTGCACCGGGATACGGATGGTGCGGGCCTGGTCGGCCATGGCGCGGGTGATCGCCTGACGGATCCACCAGGTGGCGTACGTGGAGAACTTGTAGCCCTTGGTGTAGTCGAACTTCTCGACCGCGCGGATCAGACCGAGGTTGCCCTCCTGGATGAGGTCCAGGAAGAGCATGCCGCGGCCGGTGTAGCGCTTGGCCAGGGAGACCACCAGACGGAGGTTGGCCTCCAGGAGGTGGTTCTTGGCGCGGCGGCCGTCCTCGGCGATGATCTCCAGCTCACGCTTGAGCTTGGGGGCGAGCTTGTCGGCGTTGGCCAGCTTGTCCTCGGCGAACAGACCGGCCTCGATGCGCTTGGCGAGCTCGACCTCCTGCTCGGCGTTGAGCAGCGGGACCTTGCCGATCTGCTTGAGGTAGTCCTTGACCGGGTCGGCGGTGGCGCCGGCGGCGGCGACCTGCTGGGCGGGCGCGTCGTCCTCGTCCTCGTCGGACAGGACGAAGCCCGCGTTCTCCGGCGTGCTCTCGGGCTCCTCGCCGGGCTTGCCGGGGGCTGCTTCCTCGAGCACCTCCTCTTCGAGGAGCTCGGCGTCGTCCTTCTTGGCGCTGGTCTTCTTGGCCGCCGTCTTCTTGGCGACGGTCTTCTTCGCGGCCGCCTTCTTGGCGGTCGTCTTCTTGGCGGCTGCCTTCTTGGCAGGCGCCTCTTCCTCAGCGGCGGGCTCGGCTGCGGGCGCCGCCGGCGTGGCGGTGGCGGTGGCCTTCCTGGTGGTCACCGCCTTGGCCGCGACCGTCTTGGTGGCGGTGCGCTTGGCGGGACTCTTCGCTGCGACGCTCTTTCGGGTGCGCTTGGGCTCTGCGGCACTGACCATCAGCGTCACACCCTCTTCCTCGAGGATCTGGTTGAGGCTGCGCAGTACGTTCTTCCACTGAGTGGCCGGAATCTGGTCAGCTTCGAAGGCCCGACGCACGTCATCGCCGGCGATCTGCCCCTCAGCCTTTCCCCGCTCAATGAGCGCCATGACAGAGACGGACTCGGCGATCTCCGGCGGGAGCGTACGGGATGTGCTGGCCGACACGAACAACCTCTCGGAACGTTGGAAAACGGCTTCCGGCCCCGTCCACAGTGGACAGGAGCCGACCGCCGGCTTGGGGATGGGCCGACGGCGCGGGCGGGGGCCGGGAAGATGCACAGCGCCGTGAACGGCGTCCGTATTCCCTCCGCGGCTGTCACCTCTTAGGTCATCGCGTTCTCCCCGCGAGCGTTACGCCCAATCCGCGTGGCCCGAGTCACACCCCGTAAGCGAATAAAAACGGTCAGATACGGATAGAGGCTGTCACTCCTGGACGTGACCTTACCGCCGCGACGGACGGGCGGCCCCCTTCGCGCCGTCGGACCCCGCGGGATCACGAGGATCCGGCGGGGTCCGACGGGAGGCGGTGCATGATCGGGCGCTGCCACAGGAGGGGGTGGCACACCCGGCCGCGCCGCCCGCGGAACGCGGTCAGTGCTCGCGCGGGGCGGGCACTACCCGTTCCACCTCGGGGTGGACCATGAGGAGTTGCCGCATCGCCGTCTCGGCCGCGGCTCCGTCGCCGGCGGCGAGGGCGTCACAGATGCGGCCGTGGTGCCCCAGCGACGCCTCGTTCGGCCGGTCACAGCCCGTGACCGGACCGCCTGAGACCTGGAGGGCCGCCGAGACGATCCCCGACAGGTGCTCCAGCATGCGGTTGCCCGCGACCTGGATGAGCAGCGAGTGGAACTCGGAGTCGGCGCGGGAGAACGTGAGCGCGTCACCCTGGGCCATCGCGTGCCCCATGATCTCGACCATGTCCACGAGGCGCTGCTGGACGTCCTCGCGCCCGTGGCCGGCGGCCAGGCGGGCGGCGAGCGGCTCGATCGTCCAGCGCAGCTCGCTCAGCTCGCGGCGCTGGTCGTCGCGCTGCGGCCCGAAGGCCCGCCACTCGATGATGTCCGGGTCGAGGAGGTTCCAGTCGCTGACCGGGCGCACGCGCGTGCCCACGTTCGGGCGGGCGCTCACCAGGCCCTTGGCCTCCAGGACGCGGAGCGACTCGCGGACGACGGTACGGGAGACCTCGAAGCGCTGGCCGATCTCCTCGGGCACCAGCGGGCGGTCGGCGCCCAGGTCGCCGGAGACGATCATCTGACCCAGCTGCTGGACGAGTTGGCCGTGCAGCCCGCGTCCGCGGCTGCCCGCGGCGCGTCGGCCCACACGGCCCAGCTCGGGGTCCGCGCCGTCCCAGGCAGAGGCCCCGACACGGTCGACGGCGGGCGCCTCGGCGTACGGGTAGCGGTCGAGTTCGCCCGGGCTCGTGAGGCCGGAGTCAGCGGAGCGGGCGGCGGTCATCATGGTGTGCGCAAGGGTACTCACGCATCCTTTGTCGGCGTCGTCTCCAACTCCCTTGAGGTCTTTGGTGAAAAGCACACGAAAGGGTGATCGCTCACCCCGTCGCAATTGACGCCTTATCGGAAAGAAATGGGCGTTCTGCGGGGAGTTGTGCGCATGGCTGGACGGGGGGTTACGGACAGTCGTCAGCGGAATCTGCTCCGCAGGGTGGTGAGCAGGTACGCGCAGAGCAGCGCGGCCAGCGACAACGTCATTGCGCCACCGACAGGTTGGGACAGCACTCCGAGCGCGGCTTCCAGGTAGCGCTCTCCCCCGAAGGGCCACCGCGGTACGAGGACCTCTCGCATTCGCAGAGGCAGTCCGGCCGCGGTTCGAACGGACGGTCCCTCCAGGATCTTGTGCACGACAGGTACGACGAGGAGGGGCACGGCGGCCACCGCGGCGAGGCCGGCCGTGGTGGACCGGAAGACACCGGCGGCCAGTACGCCCGCCCAGGCGCAGCCGATGACGAGACCGATCCAACTCGCACTCAGCGGCAGCCAGTCGGCGGGAACCTGGGCGAGTTCCCGTCCGTAGACGAGATAGAGCACCTCGGCGTCGCAGCCGACGGTGAGGACGGCCAGCGCCAGCGCGGCGGCCGAGGCGACGAGCAGTTTGGCGGCCAGCAGTCCCAGCCGGCGGGGCACGGTGCCGCGGTCCGCGGCCAGGGCGGGATGGCGGAACTCGTCACCGAAGGACAGCGCGCCGAGCAGTCCCGCGCCGAGCGCCGCGGGCGGCAGGGGCAGCTCCCGCGGCCAGGCGGCCAGCAGGCGCGGTTGCGGGGTGTGCCCGATGCGGGCGAGCACGACAGCGGTCACGGCGGACACGACGAGCACCACGGCCCCGGTGAGAAAGCCGGTGCCGATCCCGGCGGCACGGCGGATCTCGTATCGGAGGGGGCGGAGCGGGCTGGGAGCGGGGCGGACGGAGATGGGAGGTGGCAGAGGGGGGAGCGCGTCGAGCGTGCGGGACGCTCCGCGGGCTTCGGCAGGGTGGGGCTCGGGGCGTGAGGAGGCTGCGGCCTGGGGGTGGGGAGGGGCGGCGGGGTCGCCCAAGGGGGCGGCCGCGGGTGCGTCTGGGGAGTCGTGGGGCTCGGCGACGGGCTGTGTGGGGCCGGTGGCTGGCAGCGGATCGTCGTCGTTGGCTGGCTCTGGGGCGTCGGTGGTGGGCAACGGACCGTCGGTGGCTGGCTCCGGAGTGTCGGTGGTGGCCTGCTGATCGAGGGTGGGGCGCTGCTCAGGGGAGGGCTGCGCATGCTCGGAGGCGGGCGGCTGCTCGCCTGCGGCTGCTCGCGGCACGTCGGCGGCAGGCTTCAGCTCCAGAGTGGATTCCAGCTCGGAAGTGATGACGACGGGGTCCGGTGTGCTCGGCGTCGACGCTTCGAGGTCGGGCTCCGGCTCGACGGCCCGGGGCGGAGCGGTTGGCCAGAGGGCGTTCGTGACGTGCCTCGGCAGCGCGGGGACCCGTTCCGGTTCGGGATTGGCCCCCTCCAGCTCGACGCTGTCATGGTCCGACTCGGCGCTGTCGTGATCGACCCGGCCCTCGTCCAGGTCGCCGTGTGGCTCACCAGGCTGCGCAGCTCCCGCACCGGGGCCCATGTCACCGATCTCGTCCGCGAGTTGGTGGACGACGATGCCGTGACGGAACGCGGTCTCCCCGACGTCCGCGCAGGTACTGCCGTACACGGAGAGGCGGTTGTCGCCCTCTCGTACGACTTCGACCGAGCGCTGCGCCGTGCGGGCCTGCTTGGCAAGCAGAGCGGCCAGACGGGCCGCGTGCGGGCTGCGTACGGCCACTCGGGGACGCAGGCGGGTGCGTGAGAACTCCACGGCCTCCTGGTCGGCCACGAGCCTGCCCTGCTCCAGCGTGACGACGCGGTCGGCGGTGCGCGCGGCCTCCTTGGGGTCGGCCGTGGTGAACAGGACCGTGCCGCCGTGACCGGCGTGTGCGCGGAGCATGCCGTGCAGCCAGCCGCCCTCGCGGACGGAGAGCCCGTCGGCCGGATCGTCGAGCACAAGGGTGTGCGGGTCGGCGAGGAGGACGCAGGCCAGGCCGAGGCGGCGGTCCATGCCACGCGAGAGGGCACCGAGGCGTTCGTCGCGCAGACTCACGAGCCCGACCGCCTCGAGGACTTCGTCCGCACGCCGGACCGGAACCCCCGCGGCGGCACACAGCATGCGCAGATGGCCACGGACCGTGCGGGCCGGGTGCCCCGGAACGTCGCCGAGCAGCACGCCGACCTCACGCGAGGGATGGGCGACGCGGTGCAGGGGGCGGCCCCGGAAGTAGGTGATGCCGCGACCCTGTTGAAGCTCGAGCATGAGCCTGAGGACTGTCGTCTTGCCCGCGCCCGGGGCTCCGAGCAGCGCGGTGACGCGGCCCGCCCGCGCCTCGAAGGAGACATCGTCGGCCGCGGGCGGAAGCTCTTTGCGAGGGTTGCTGGTCAGTCCGAAGGCCTGGATCACTCGCAGCAAGATAGCGCGCTATGTCCGATTTTCCGGGCAGCGCGAGGCCGTCTCGGGCAGGGCAATCACCACTGTCCGGGCTGTGGGCGGGTCGCGTTCCAGGCCCGGCGTCACACCTCGGGGCGCAGCATCGGAGGGTTGAGCAGCGTCGCGCCCCCTGCCCGGAAGAGCTGGGCCGGGCGGCCGCCCTGGCGGGTGGTCGTCCCACCGGTGGGGACCAGGAAGCCCGGGGTGCCCGTGACCTTGCGGTGGAAGTTGCGCGGGTCGAGCGCCACGCCCCACACCGCCTCGTAGACGCGACGCAGCTCTCCGACCGTGAACTCGGGCGGGCAGAAGGCCGTGGCCAGCGATGAGTACTCGATCTTGGAGCGGGCTCGCTCCACTCCGTCCGCCAGAATCTGCGCGTGGTCGAAGGCCAGCGGGGCTCCCGGTTCGGCGTCACGCCCGTAACCGCCCTGCTGCAGCAGTTCCTCGACCGGAGCCCAGCGCGCGTTGCTGGCGTCGCCGCCGGCTCTGGGCGCGGGCAGGTCGGGAGCGAGGGCGAGGTGGGCGACACTGACGACCCGCATCCTGGGGTCCCGCTTGGGGTCGCCGTAGGTGGCGAGCTGCTCCAGGTGTGCGCCGTTGTCCTGGGCGGGGACGGCAGGGTCGTGGACGCGCAGCCCTGTCTCCTCGGCCAGCTCACGCGCCGCGGCCTGTGCCAGGTCCTCGTCGGCCCGTACGAAACCGCCGGGAAGCGCCCAACGCCCCTGGAACGGTGGTTCGCCCCTGCGTACCGCCAGCGCACACAGGGCATGGCGACGCACGGTCAGTACGACCAGGTCCACGGTGACGGCGAAGGGCGGAAACGCTGACGGGTCGTAGGGCATGCGGCGATCATAGTCGTCTGCCTGACGATAAACACTCCCTTCGTGGCTCGCTTCGCTGACTGATCCACTTCGGTCGGGTATGGGCTTCACTGTCGGCTCCCGGTGATCCGGAAGTGACCTGTTGTGGCAGGTCAGGCACCCAGCTGCAGTCCGTCGGCCGCCTCCTCGACCATGACGAGGCCGAGCCGGCTGACCCGCACGGAGAACGGGGCGCCCACCACGCGCAGCCCCGTGAAGCCGACCTTGCCCAGGGGTGCGCTGCGCACCGGGCGCAGGGTGACGGTCCCGGCCGGGGCGTCGGGGCGGATCCCTGCGAGCGTGGTAAGCAGCAGGACTCCGGCCGCCGCCGGGGTGGCCGCGGGGCGGCAGGCCGCAGGGTGCGGGAGGGGAGCGCTTCCCTCCGTACGCTGTTCGCCCGCGTACATCTCGGGCAGGCGGTGGCCGAAGGTCTCGGCGGCCTCGAGTACGCCGCGCAGCAGCGAACTCGCCTCCTTCTCGTAGCCCGCGGCGGCCAGACCGGCGACGGCGAGTGCCGTCTCCTGGATCCGTACGGCCCCGGCGCGATGGCCGAACGGGTTGAATCCCGGTTCCTTCGCGCCCAGTCCACGCAGACCCCAGCCCGAGTCCATGACGGGGCTGCCGAGCAGCCGGGCGAGCTTCTCGGTCTGGACCTTGTCGAGCAGACCGGGTGCCAGGGCACCCCCGCCCAGCAGCCCGGTGTCGAGGAGATGGACGGCGGCCACACCAAGATGAGGCACGGGCCTGCCGTCGGGGGCACGTGCCGCCGCGGGCCTGCCGCCCCCGCGGTCGTCGAGCCAGAAGTCCTCCCGGAAGGCGGGCCGTAAGACCTGCGCCCACTCCCGGAGTGCCGCTGCTCCGGTACGGCCGCAGGCGTCGAGCAGATCGGCACCGAGCAGTGCGGCGCGGTGCGCGTGGGCCTGTGTCTCGCAGCGGATGGGTCCGCCCGGGTGCGGGTCGCGCAGGTACACGTTGTCGCCCACCGTGGTCCGCAGCCAGGTCAGGCAGCGCTCGGCGACGGGCAGCAGTTCCTCCGTCTCCTGTTCGCCGAGCCCCCAGCGCCGGGCTTCCGCGAGCAGGACGGGGAAGAGCAGTGTCGCCTCCGTACCGGTGCACTGCGGCGGAAGGTAAGGCCCGGCGTCCCGTCTCGGGCCGGGGATCATCCCGAACTGCGGTCCCGGTCCGGTGAGTTGGGTCCGGGCGAGGATCCGCAGCGTTCCCGCTGCCAGGCCGGTGCCGAGCGGCAGGGCCATCCGGGCGGCGACGAGCGCATCGGCGGGTGCCAGACCGCAGCGCCAGGGTGCCCCGGCCGCGAGATGGGTGTCGGCGGGGTTCGCGGAGTCACGCAGCAGGAGGGCCTGGAGGTCCTCGATGCTGGTCCGTAAGAGGGCGGCGACTCTGGGGTCGTCGCCTTCCGCGCACGCCGCGGCCAGGGGGCTGGTCGCTGCACGGCCCACGGCGCGGAGAGGCCCCGCGCCATCCTGCCGCACCCGCAGTTCCAGGCTGCTGCTTCCACCCGGCGGCAGGTCGAGCTCCCACCGCAGCAGCCCGGCCGAGGCCAGGGCGTCCGAGGGAGGTGGTTCGGCCGTGACGGACGCGTTGCCGGTGGGGCAGGTCCAGCGCAGGCCGGAGCTGTGGACGCTGGCGGGCAGTTCGGGTCCCGCGGTGCCCGAGGCGATCGAACCGAGGTCGGCCAGGTCGGTGCCCAGGGTCACCTCGACCGGCAGGCGCATGGGTCGGTGAGCCGCGCTGTGCAGGGTGATCCGCTCCGTGCCGTCCGCGAAGCGGTTGCGTTCCACGATCACGTCCGGGTCCGGGCCGGCCTGCGGGGACGTGCGGAGCGTGCCCACGAACCTGGCGCGGTCGGCCGAGGCCATGCGGGCCTGCACCGCGAGAGGTTCCCGCCCGCCCACACGGATCTCGCACCGGGAGAGCACGCGCCGACCGCCGCGGTAGAACCCCTCCAGCCCCCGGCCGGTCATCTGCCCTTCCTCCGTCGAGATGGCCAGGCCGGGAAGGGCGACACAGATCATCGCGGTGTGGGCGGGCGGCAGGTCGGCGGACCAGCGCAGTCCGGGGATCGTGGCACCCCGGGGCGGGGGCGCGTGGCCCGTGGGCGCGGGCGCCCGGCCCTGAGCCGAGGGCGGTGCTGCTGAGCCCTGCCCCGACGTGGATCCGGGGCGGCTCTGGCCCGCCCATCGGGGCGACGAACGGCCCGGGCCCGGCGGCGAGGGGGCGCGAGAGTCCGGACCGGTGGGCGGCGAGACGCGTGAGGCACCTCCAGGGAACCGGGGCCCGTAACCGTCGACACGGGCCACGGATCGTGGAGGGGTGCTGCCCTGATCCCCCGACCGTGGAGCCCCGGCCCCCGGCGCGAAGGGCGTCGTCGGCGGAGGACCGTCTGTGGGGCGGCGGTTACCGGCAGCGGAGGAGGGCGGAGTCGGCTGTTGCATGGGAAGGCTTCCTCTGCGCTCTGTGCGCCTCGATCGGGTTCGGCGCCGGTGCCGGAGGGCTCCGACGGGACAGGGGCGGTGCGGCGTCACATCCCGTCCAGGCGTTCCGCCACTCAGGTGAACGTCGTGGGTGTCCTCCGGGTCACGCCCGCGCCTCGGCCCTTGTGCCTCAAGGCCATCCGGCGACAGGGGGTGGCGGGAAGTCACCCCTCCCCCTCCGTACCGTGGCCGGGCTGGACGCTTTCCTGCCCCGCGTCCCGGCAGGAGGCGGTTGCCCTCCGTGAGGCACGCGGACGGGTACCGCCCGCGCGCGCACTGCCGGGCCGCGCGGGCCCCGTCGTCGCACGCTCGGGGCGTGTGCCGGCTTCCGCGGCGCCGGCCGGGCGCGTGGTGCCTGCCGGCTTACGCTCGAGCGCGAGAGGCGTGCTCGTGTCGCGGCCGGTGCGGGTACGGCCGGAGGCGGTGTCGGCGGCACCGGTAGTACGGGAGCGGCGGCGACGGGAGGGCGCCGCCGCAGGCTTGGGTTCGGGGTCGGGCTGCGGCGCCACTGTCTCTTGCTCAACAGCTTCGGCGGCGGCGTGCGCACGGATCATGGCGTGGTCGACGACCGCTCGCCCACGGCCGTCGCGTTCCGCTCGCAGGCAGGAGCGGATCGATTCCGGGTCGAGGCCTTCGTTGCAGGCCTGGTGCAGGAGACGGGCGAAGAGGTAGTCGGGATCCGCGCCCAGGGCCATGGCGAGGGCTTCCCTGGCCTCCAGCTCGTCGCCGGTGGACCAGGCGACCCAGCCGGCGAGAGTGAGCGGCGCGGCGGCGTGCTCGCCGTAGGGTCCGACGCAGCGGCGGGCCAGCGTCCGCCAGAGACGAAGGGCACGTGCGGCCTCGTCTCCCTCCATCCACTCGGCCGCGCGGTCGCGGGTCGCGCGGTCCTGGAGACCGAGGATCAACCGTGCGGCCTCGTCGTATCCGAGAAGTTCGTCGTCGCGGAGGTCGGCCAGGAGCATGCCGGAAACGGGCCTCGCCTTGGCGAAGCGGTCCAGGACCCTCCCGGCCAGTTCCAGCGTCTCATCGGCCACGGAGGCGCGGCCCACCTCGTCCAGGAGCCTCGGGACCAGCGCCATGCTGGCGGTGTCGAGAGCCGTCTCCTGTTCGAGGGCGGCGGCGTTCTCCCAGGGCAGCAGCCGGGCCCGCAGCTCCCTCAGCGTGCCGCGCACCTGGATCCCCGCGTAGGTGGCCGCGGCGGCCAGCACGGAGGTGCCGGGGAGGCCCATGGGTGCTCCCACCTGCGGGCAGCATGCCGCGTTGTCACAGCAGTACGACCAGTAGCGCCCCTCCGAGATGCACAGCGCCTCGACCACCACCACGTCCCGGGAGCCGCACTCGACGCGCAGCCTCTGGGCCAGCGGCCTCAGCCGCTCCATGACCTGCTGCCCGGTCTCGCCCTTCCGCGGCTCCTGGCAGAGGAAGGCGACCATCGACTCGGGCCTGGCCCCTCGGCGCTCGCTGCCCGTCACCAGGCCGTGGGCCAGTTGTCCGGCCGCGGACGGCCAGTCGTCCGCGTTGGCGGGGATACCGAGCCGGGCCCGCCCTCCGAACCGTCCGCGGCCGTCCTTGTCGTGCAGGGCGACCAGGACGATGCTGTCCTCGGGGCGGTATCCGAGCAGATACGGCAGGGCGTCGGCCAGTTCGGCCGGGGTGCGCAGGGTGACCTGATGCTCGCCGCCGTGACCGTCGTGCGCGGGGCCGGGGACGTGCTGTCCGGCCGTTTCGCCCGCGTTCGGCTCCCGCTTCCGCTGCCCACCGTCCTTGCGGTTGCCCGGTGCGTCGGGCCCGGTGATGTCGCCGTTCTCGGGGGAGCCAGTCGCTTCGCTGTGGTTCGTCATGCGGAGACGATCTCCCGGAATCCGCAGCTCCGGTTTGCCCTGTGGATAACTTCGATCAGGGGCACGTCACCCGGAGCCTTCCGGCTCTCGCTTCTCCCGGTGCACCGCTCCCGTTGTCACTGCCGTCCTGTTTCATGGGACGCATGGAGCACACGAGCAACGCGGATCTACGGGCGGCGGCCGACACGGTCCTCGCCCGTCTCGTCGGGGACGTCTCGGGAGGTGCCCGGCTGCGCGAGGACCAGTGGCGGGCGATCGAGGCGCTGGTCGCCGACAGACGACGTGCCCTGGTCGTCCAGCGCACGGGATGGGGCAAGTCCGCGGTCTACTTCGTGGCGACCTCGCTCCTGCGGGCGCGGGGCAGCGGCCCGACGGTGATCGTCTCCCCACTGCTCGCCCTCATGCGGAACCAGGTCGAGGCGGCGGCCCGAGCCGGCATCCACGCCCGGACCATCAACTCCTCGAACACCGAGGAGTGGGAGGCCGTCCAGGCCGAGATCGCCGCGGGAGAGGTGGACGTCCTGCTGGTCAGTCCGGAGCGGCTCAACAACCCGGACTTCCGGGATCAGGTGCTGCCCCGGCTCGCGGCCGCCACCGGGCTCCTGGTGGTGGACGAGGCCCACTGCATCTCCGACTGGGGCCACGACTTCCGGCCGGACTACCGCCGGCTGCGCACCATGCTCGCCGACCTCCCGCCCGGTGTGCCGGTGCTCGCGACCACGGCCACGGCCAACGCGCGCGTGACGGCCGATGTCGCGGAGCAGCTCGGCACGGGCGGCAGCTCGGACGCCCTCGTGCTGCGGGGCCCACTGGACCGCGACAGCCTGAGTCTGAGCGTGCTGCGGCTGCCGGACGCCGCGCATCGGATGGCCTGGCTCGCCGAGCACCTCGACGAACTGCCGGGCTCAGGGATCATCTACACACTCACCGTGGCCGCCGCCGAGGAGGTCACCGCCTTCCTCCGGCAGCGCGGGCACACGGTCTCCTCGTACACGGGCAAGACGGAGAACGCCGATCGCCAGCAGGCCGAGGAGGACCTGCTCGCCAACAAGGTGAAGGCGCTGGTCGCCACCTCTGCGCTTGGCATGGGCTTCGACAAGCCCGACCTGGGCTTCGTGGTGCACCTCGGCTCGCCCTCCTCCCCCATCGCCTACTACCAGCAGGTCGGCCGCGCGGGACGCGGTGTGGAGCACGCCGAGGTGCTCCTGCTCCCGGGGAAGGAGGACGAGGCGATCTGGAAGTACTTCGCGTCGCTCGCCTTCCCCTCGGAAGACCTGGTGCGCCGCACGCTCGATCTCCTCGCGCACGCGGAGAAGCCCTTGTCGCTGCCCGCCCTGGAACCCTTGGTGGAACTGCGCAGGTCCCGGCTGGAGACCATGCTCAAGGTCCTCGACGTGGACGGCGCGGTCAAGCGGGTCAAGGGCGGTTGGATCTCCACCGGACAGCCTTGGACGTACGACGCCGAGCGGTACGCGTGGGTGGCGCGTCAGCGGGAGACCGAGCAGCAAGCCATGCGCGCGTACGCGTCGACGGCGGACTGCCGCATGGAGTTCCTGCAGCGCCAGCTCGACGACGAGGCCGCCAAGCCGTGCGGTCGCTGCGACAACTGCACGGGCCCGCGCTTCGTGGCGGAAACGTCAGAGGAGGCACTCGACGCCGCGCGCGTGGACCTGGGCCGGGCGGGAGTCGAGGTGGAGCCCCGCCGTATGTGGCCCACGGGGCTGCCGGCGATCGGGGTGGACCTCAAGGGCCGTATCCCGGCCGGCGAACAGGCCACGTCGGGGCGGGCTTTGGGGCGTCTGTCGGACATCGGCTGGGGCAACCGGCTGCGGCCCCTGCTCGCACCCCAGGCCCCCGACGGGCCCGTTCCGGACGACGTGGCGAAGGCCGTGGTGGGCGTGCTGGCCGACTGGGCCAAGGGCCCGGGTGGCTGGGCGGCCGGCGCGTCGGAGGCCCAGCCGCGCCCGGTCGGTGTCGTGACTCTGCCGTCCCGCACCCGCCCCGCGTTGATCCACTCTCTGGGGGCGCGCATCGCTGAAGTGGGTCGGCTCCCGCTGCTGGGTGCCATCGAGTACACCGGCGACGCGTACCCGAGCTCCCGGAGCAACAGCGCCCAGCGGCTGAAGGCACTCGACGGCGCTCTGACCGTGCCGCCCGCTCTCGCCTCCGCCCTGGCCGAGGCCCAGGGCCCGGTCCTCCTCGTGGACGACTACACGGAGACCGGGTGGACCCTCGCGGTCGCGGCCCGCATGCTCCGACGCTCCGGTGCGCAGGGGGTGTTGCCGCTCGTGCTGGCCTTGCAGGGCTGACGACCGAGCCTCCGGTGCAAGGTGTCCACCCCGGAGTACTGGGCACCCGTGACCTGACCACCCGCGCACGCCTCTGGACGCCGCGCACCCTCGTGGCGTACGAACGTGTCGTGCTCGAACGCCCCATGGGTGGCCCGGCGGCGCACTGGGTAGGGATATTAGCCGCGCATCATCTGATAACGGTCGGCGGCCTCAATTGCTCGTTGCCGCATCCAAGTTCGACAGGAAGAATTGAAGTCCGCTCCCGCACGGCGCGCCCGCCGATCCGGTAGGGCTTCGCTGCGGTGCGCGCTCCCAGGAATCCGACCTCGCCCGCAGTGTGGGCGCGTAGCCGAAGGGAGGACCGTGACCTTCGGATTCGCTCCGGCCTCGGCAGCGGCGTCGTCGTCCGCCGCTTCCGCCAACCGCTTGCTCGAACCCGCGGAATGGGCCGCCGCCGGGATCCCACTGTTGCGCGACCCCCGTGAGGTCGTCAGCGGACTGCATGCCCGGCACCACCCGCAGCCGGCGACGGCTGTCGTCGCCGTGCTCGACCAGGACGAGCGGCTGCGGGCGAGCGCCTCGTTCGTACGCCGCCCGGCCCCGGCCGACGGCTGGATGTTCCGCAACGTGCTGCTCGCACAGCTGCGCCGGGTCATCCCGCACGATCTGCGGCGCCGCACTCCGGTGCGGACCGCGGTGCTGCTCTACTGCCGTGAGGGCGACGCGCGTTGGACGGAGGAGGACGGCGCGTGGATGTGGGGTCTGCGCGACGCGTGCACCCTGCACGGGCTGCGCTGCGGGGCGTACATCACGCTGACGCGTGACGGCTGGCAGGTCCTCGGCGAAGGCCGGGGCGGACGCCGCCCTCACTCGGCCTCGGCACCGGAGCCGTTCGCCACGTCCGAGGCGGCGCCACCGCTGCCGCGCACCGGTGGCGCCGCCTCGGAGGTCCTGCGCCGCGCGGCGGCGGCCCGCTGAAGCCCACTGGCCAGACCATCCCGCACGGGTGTTGTGCCGTGCCCTCAAGGCACGGCAATACGAGCCCGCGTGACGACCCGCGCAGGGCCGCAGGACGCCTTCGCCAACCGGACAAGGCCCCTACGCAGCAACGGCGTTCAGTTCTCCGGGCATGCAGAAACGCCCACCGTGCGGAGCCGCCGTAGCGGCGCCTGAGGCCCTCCTCAGCGTCCGGCCGGACGCTGAGGAACGGCTCAGACGCCCGCGCCCAGCACCGAGTTGATCTGCTGCGGGTCACCGCAGACGATCAGCAGGGTGTTGGCCCGGGAGTGGGCCAGGGCCAGGGCGCTCGCGGCTACGGCCTCGGAACCGCCGTTGACGGCGACCACGACCACCGGACGCGACGCGGCGCGGGCCGCGATGGTGGCGTCCGTGTAGAAGACGTCGTCACTGGCGTCGTGCTGGGCCCAGTAGGAGGTCTCGCCGAAGGACAGCTCGTGGGTGGCCCACGGGTGCTGTTCGCCGGTCGTGATCACCAGGACGTCGCTGGGGGCGCGACCGGAGTCCAGCAGCAGGTCCACGGCCTCCTCGGCCGCGTCGAGCGCGCCCTGTGCGGAAGCCGGGATCAGCTGGATCTGCGGGGCGGCCGGAGCGGCGGCACCGGCGGCGGGCCCGGACGGGCCGGGCTTGGCGGCTGCGTCACGCGGCGCACGTTGCACGGGCGGCGCGGGCCGGAGAGGGCCTGGACGACCGGGACGCGACGGGGCCGCGGGACGGGGGCCGGGTACGGGACGGGGGGTCGGCGCGGTGCGGCCGCTGGCCGGAGTGGCGCGGGGACCCTGGGCACTCTCGTGAATCTGAGGCTCCTCGGGAATGAGAGGCATGAGTTGATATTTATCAAACGCTGGTACGGCCCGCGTCGGCGGGTGGCGCATGAGTGCGAACGAAACCGTCAGAAATCGAAGCCGAGCTGACCCTCGATTTCCGGAACACTTCCGTCCGCCCAGCTGCGGACCTTCTTGAGGTGCCGCCACTGGGGCAGCGCATCAAGATACGCCCATGACAACCGGTGGTAGGGGGTGGGGCCCCGCTCCGCCAGTGCGGCCTTGTGCACGGGGGATGGATACCCGGCGTTGTCCGCAAAACCGAAGTCTGCATGGTCGATACCCAGTTCGGCCATCATTTTGTCGCGCTGAACCTTGGCGATCACCGAGGCCGCGGCCACCGCCACGCAGGACTGGTCGCCCTTGATCACCGTACGGACCCGCCAAGGCGCACCGAGATAGTCATGCTTGCCATCCAGGATGACCGCGTCCGGGCGGACCGGCAGGCCATCCAGCGCACGCCCCGCAGCGAGGCGCAGCGCGGCCGTCATCCCCAGTTCGTCTATCTCCTCCGGGGAGGCATGACCCAGGGCGTACGACGTCACCCACGTCCGCAGCGTCTCGGCGAGTTGGGTGCGTCGCTTGATGGTGAGCAGCTTCGAGTCCGTGAGACCCTCGGGCGGCCGGCGCAGTCCGGTGATCGCAGCGCAGACGGTGACCGGGCCGGCCCACGCGCCGCGCCCCACCTCGTCGACACCTGCAACGATCTTCGCTCCGGTCGTGGCTCGAAGGGAGCGCTCGACGGTGTGAGTAGGTGGTTCGTACGGCATGGCGCCCCTAGGTTACGCCGCCCGGAAGCGCCCGCGACACCCCGGCCCACCCTGGCGGCGTCACACCCCTCGCGAGCCCCTGTCAGGAGCCGCCCGGCCGCAGCAGCGGAACCATCAACTCGTCGATCATCTCCTCGATTTCATGATCCTGCCATTCGCAGCCGCACATCTTGGAGCGATACATCATCATCGCCGGGATGGCATCGAAGACATAGCCGTTCGCGGCATCGGGACGCACCTCTCCACGCCGCATCCCGCGCTCGATGACCTCTCGCAGCATCTTGATGGTGGGCTCCACGACCCCGTCGAAGATCACGGCATGAAACCGCTCGGCCTGCGTCGTGTCGCATTCGTGAATCACCGAGCGAAGCGCGACGCCAGGACGGGAGAACATCGCGTCCCGGGCTCGCAGACACAGCACCAAGAGATCCTCGCGCACCCCACCCTCGTCGGGCGCCTCGTCGAAATGCGGCAGACCGGCACGCAGAGCGTCGGCGACAAGATCCTCCTTCGACGGCCAGCGTCGGTAGACCGCGGCCTTGCCGGTCTGGGCTCCGGCGGCGACGCCCTCCATCGTCAGGCCGTTCCAGCCGACGGTGCTGAGTTGATCCAAGGCGGCGTCGAGGATCGCGCGCTCGAGCACGGCGCCGCGGCGGCGGGCGGCTGTCTGAGCGGGGGCATCCACCCAGCTCGGGGTAACCATCTGACTCTCTCCAACGACCAGAGAAGCGGGGATTTCGGGGATATGGGGGCGTGCCGGACGGCGGCAGAGGGGGACATGCCGAACAACAACGCCGCGAGTGAACGCTTGCGTTCACTGTCGGGGACTCACTACCGTTGACGCGGCAGTGAACGCGAGCGTTCACTAACGCACTCGTGGGGGACCCATAGTGACAACCTCTCCATTGCTCCAGGACCAGAAGCCAGGTGCGGCCCGCCGGGAAGGACACCCCGGCATCGCACTCACCGTCATCGCGGCCTGCCAACTCATGGTGGTACTCGACGCGACGATTGTGAACATCGCGCTCCCGCACATTCAAGACGCGCTCAAGTTCAGCACCACCGACCTCACCTGGGTCGTCAGCTCTTACACACTCACCTTCGGCGGTCTGCTGCTCCTCGGCGGCCGCGCCGGTGACATCCTCGGCCGCCGCCGGGTCTTCATGACCGGCATCCTGCTGTTCACCCTCGCCTCGCTGCTCGGCGGGCTCGCCCAGGAGCCCTGGCAGTTGCTCGCCGCACGGGTCCTGCAGGGCGTGGGGGGCGCCATCGCGTCGCCCACCTCGCTGGCACTCATCACCACCACGTTCCCCGAGGGCCCGGAGCGCAACCGGGCCTTCGGAGTCTTCGCCGCCGTGTCCGCCGGCGGTGGCGCCATCGGCCTCCTCGCCGGCGGCATGCTCACCGAGTGGCTCGACTGGCGCTGGGTGCTCTTCGTGAACGTGCCGATCGGAGTGCTGATCGCCGTACTCACACCGCTCTACATCAGCGAGTCCGACCGGCACACCGGCCGGTTCGACATCGCGGGTGCGGTGACCTCGACCACGGGCATGGCGTCCCTCGTCTACGGCTTCATCCGGGCGGCTGACGAGGGGTGGCGGGACAGCCTCACCATCGGGTCCTTCGGCGCCGCGGTGGTCCTGCTCCTGGCCTTCGGGATCATCGAGTCCCGGGCCAAGGAACCGATCACCCCGCTGCGGATGTTCGCCGACCGCAACCGCTCGGGCACCTACGTCATCATGCTGAGCCTGGCCGCGGCGATGTTCGGCATGTTCTTCTACATCGTGCTGTTCGTGCAGAACGTGCTCGGCTACAGCCCGATCGAAGCGGGGCTCGCCTTCCTGCCCGTGACGGTCGTGATCGCGCTCGGCGCGGGTCTCTCGCAGCGGTTCCTGCCCGTGCTGGGCCCCAAGCCGTTCATGATCGCCGGCTCGACGCTCGCGATGATCGGACTGGCCTGGCAGGCGCTCATCAGCTCCGACAGTTCCTACGCGAGCGGGGTCCTCGGTCCGATGCTGGTGTTCGGCTTCGGCATGGGGCTGAACTTCGTGACGCTCACGCTCACCGCCGTCTCCGGTGTCGCCCCGCACGAGGCGGGCGCCGCGTCCGGGCTGCTCAACACGACGCAGCAGGTGGGCGGATCGCTGGGCCTGGCCATCCTGACGACGGTCTTCGGCACGGCGACCCGGGACGAGGCGGAGAAGCAGCTTCCGCAGTTCATGGCCGAGGGCTCCGCGGAGCAGAAGGCGGAGTTCGCCCGTACACAGCAACTGCCCGCCCCGTGGGGGCACGAGGTGTTGGCGCAGGGCATCTCGACGGCCTTCATCCCGGCGGCGGCGATGGCCGCCCTCGCCCTGGTCACGGCCTGGCTGGTGATCCGGGTCCGCAAGAGCGACCTGGAGGCACTCGCCGGGTCGGCCGGACCGGGACTCGGCTGACACGACAGCACCACGAGCCGGCCTCGGCGGCTCGCCGACAGGCGTGCGACATGCCTGGCGGCGGCTGTCGGGCCGGTTGGGGACCCGGTTACTCCCTGGACGGCACACAAGAGCGCCCCACCAGTGGATCAGAACCGCGAGCAGGACTGCCATGTTCACCCCCCATCGCTCCACTCCGGTGCCTGCGCGCCCTGCTGGCTCGCACAGCGGATGTCACGACAACGAGCGGCCGATTACGGAGAGTTCCCGGGGTGTACGGAGAGTTTCCGAAGAGACGCAAGAGGCATTACCGCTAGACCGACGCGGGCACCCACTCCGGAAGCGGTTCCGTCCGCTCCACCCACTCGGCGGGCGGTGCCCCTGCCTTGCCCGCGGCGATCACGCCGCCGACGATGGCGCAGGTGGTGTCGACATCCCCGCCGACCTGCGCGGTCGTCCAGAACGCCTGCTCGTAGTCACCGAGGCTCCTCGCCGCCGACCAGAGGGCGAAAGGCACGGTGTCGTGGGCGGTCGTGCGTCGGCCGCACCCCAGTACCGCCGCCACCGTGGCCGGGTCGCCGTAGTCGAGCATGTCCCGGGCCCGGCGCAGCCCCGCGCCCACGGCACTCTTCGGCACCAGGTCGATGACCCCGTCGAGGAGGGCCTCGGCGCCGGGCGGCCCGTCGGGGTCGGCCGCGAAGGCGGCGGCCGCGGCGACGGCCATCGCGCCGACGACCGCCTCACGGTGCTGGTGGGTGGTGTAGGCCGAGATCTCCGCCTGGTGGGTCGCCTGCTCCGGGTCACCCGCGTACCAGGCGCCCAGCGGGGCGATCCGCATCGCGGCGCCGTTGCCCCAGGACCCCTGGCCGTTGAAGAGCGCGGCGGCGAGTTCGCGCCAGTCCCCGCCCTCCCGGACGAGTCGCAGCAGGCGGTTGACCGCGGGGCCGTAGCCGCGGTCGAAGTCGTGGTGCTCGGCGAAGGAACGGGCCAGGGCG
Source organism: Streptomyces sp. CRCS-T-1 (assembly GCF_024442335.1). Classification (NCBI taxonomy): domain Bacteria; kingdom Bacillati; phylum Actinomycetota; class Actinomycetes; order Kitasatosporales; family Streptomycetaceae; genus Streptomyces; species Streptomyces sp. CRCS-T-1. Next base: position 1,977,991 of record NZ_CP101651.1, read on the forward strand.
TCCTGGTCGACGCGGTGGTGGGCGGCCAGGACGGCGACGACGGAACCGGCCATCTCCGTGTCGTCGGTCCACTGCCAGGGCCCGGACGGCACCTCGCGGCGCTTCAGCAGGGGGTAGTTCACCGGCACGAAGTACTGGGAACCCAGGGCGTCACCGACGGACAGTCCGCGCAGGCTGGCCAGGGCGCGGTCCAGGCGCCCTTCGGGGGAGGAGTCAGCGGTCATCGCCCTGCCACTCTATCCGGTGATCCCGTAGGGTTCGGGATCTCGCCAGCGGTCGAACGGCCGGTCAAGCGTGTACTTGCCGTCCTCCCCCAGAACGAGCATCCGCACCTCGCCGTTCCCCGGGTTCGCCAGCGACTCGAACTCCGCGACCGTCCAGTGGAACCACCGCATGCAGAACAGCCGCATGGCCAGACCGTGGGTCACGATGAGGACGTTCGGCGGGTGGTCGGGGTCCTCGAAGCTGCGGAACAGGCTCTCCAGGAAGCCGCCGACCCGGTCGTAGACATCGGCGCCGGACTCGCCCTGGGCGAAACGGTAGAAGAAGTGGCCGTACGCGTCCCGGTAGGCCTTCTGGAGACGGACCTCGTCCCGGTCCTGCCAGTTGCCCCAGTCCTGCTCGCGCAGCCGGGGCTCCTCGCGTACGCGTATGAGGTCGGGGTCGAGATGGAAGGAGCGCAGCGTCTCGTGCGTACGGCGGTAAGGGGAGACGTACACACTGACGCGCTCACCGCCGAACCGTTCACGCAGCCGCTCGCCCGTCGCCTCCGCCTGTCGCCGGCCCTTCTCGGTCAGCGACAGGGCGTGGTCGGGTACACGCTCGTACACGGAGTCATCAACATTGCCCGTTGACTCGCCGTGCCGGACAAGGACGATGCGCCGTGGTCGTGCCATGCCAAGACCCTAGATCGGGTGAGCGCTTGCGCAGCACTCATACCCCACCCATACAGCGTAGGTCACACAGATCCTGCACCACGGGTCCCACAGGTCGCGCCCATCGCCACCCGGAACCAATCCATCCAGACTGTTCTGAATCGGACCGTTCCCGAGTCAGACGGTCCAGCTCGACTCCATACCCACGATGTCCCCGGTGAGCGCCGCCACGTCCGCCTCTGTCTGGGCCCTCAGGGCGAGCCGCTCCACACGCTCGGTGCGGTACTTGCCGTGCTCGGCGTCCGAGCGCCACATCGACAGCACCAGGAACTCGTGCCCGGGCGCCTCGCCGAACAGCCCGCGCACCATGCCGGGAGAGCCGGCCATCGCCGGGTTCCAGACCTTCTCCTGCATGAGCACGAAATGCTCGGCCCGCTCCTCGTGGACACGGCAGAGCGCCACCCGCAGCAGGTCGGCGTCCGTGAAGCGCGGTTCGAAGCCGGTCTTCACGTCGAAGCGGTAGTCGAAGAGCCTGACCTGAGCGTCCTTGAAGGTGCCCGACTGGGCCGTCGCCAGCCGGTCGTGGGACCGCGCCATGAAGGAGTCGTAGAAGGCACGGCTCTCCCAGAACGCGAATATGTGTGCCACATCCGGCCGCCCCCGGCTCCATCCACCCCCCTGCCCGCGAAACCCCGGCTCCCCCAGAAGCCCCGCCCACTTCCGCTGCCCCCGCTCGAAACCGCGGCGGTCCACCACGGTGCAGCGAATCCACTTGACCAGCACCGCGCCATGGTAAGGCCACGGAGCGTGGCGTCGGTCACTCTCGGCCGGACCGCTCCTCCACGCGCGCACCCGCACGCGTGGCAGGATGGACAAACAGTCGTAAGCGCCCGGCAGTTGGGGCGAGCAGGCGGGTCGGTACGGGGAAGGGGACTCTGGTGGACGGGCTCAACAAGGGACTGAGCAAGATCGAGATCGCGATGAGGTGGGATCCCAGTCCGGCGGGGCAGCCGTCCACCGATCTGGACCTCGTCGCGGCGACGTACCTGGCGGACGACCCGTACGGCGATCCCGCCTATGTGGTGCACTTCGACAGCCGCTCCCCCGACGGCACCATCTACCTCAACCGGGACAGCAAGGACGGCCAGGGCTTCGGCTACGACGAGGTCATGATGCTGGAACTCAACCGCCTCGACGACCGTTACGCGCGCGTGGTGGTCGGTGTCGTCATCCAGCAGCGCCCGGCGGAGCGCACCTTCGTCAGCGTGGTCAACCCCGGCCTGCGGATCCGCGAGGGGTACACGGTCCTCACGGAGGACGACTTCGGCGGTGTCCTGGGGGCGACGGCCGCGACGGTCGCGGAGTTCGCCCGGGAGGGCTCCGGCCCGTGGACCTTCCACTCCGGCATCCGTGGTTTCGAGGGCGACCCCGTGACCTTCACCAGGACGATGGGCGCGGCACGCCAGGCGTGAGCGCCATGCGCGACATCCGCAGCCTGTGACGACAAGAGGGGCACCGCCCGAAGGCGGTGCCCCTCTGTCATCGGCTCATGCCCTCGGCGTCAGCTGCAGCCGCTGGTCGAGCCGCAGCCCTCGCAGATGTAGCACGAACCGGCGCGCTGCATCTTCGTGCCGCAGGAGAAGCACAGCGGGGCGTCGGCCTGGATGCCCAGCTGCATCTCCACCAGTTCGGCGCTGGTGTGGGCCTGCTGCGGGGCCGGCTGGGCCGCCGATTCGTTCGCCGGCGGGGTGACGGCCTTCAGCTCCTGGGCGCGCGGCGCCGACTGGGCCAGGCCCTCGACGTCGACCTCGTCCTCGTTCGGCTCGTACGAACCCGTTTCGAGGTGACGCTGGCGCTCATCGGCGGAGTGGATGCCGAGCGCGGAGCGCGTCTCGAAGGGCAGGAAGTCCAGCGCCAGGCGGCGGAAGATGTAGTCGACGATCGACTGCGCCATCCGCACGTCCGGGTCGTCCGTCATGCCGGCCGGCTCGAAGCGCATGTTCGTGAACTTCGAGACGTACGTCTCCAGGGGGACGCCGTACTGGAGGCCGACGGAGACCGCGATGGAGAAGGCGTCCATCATGCCCGCGAGGGTCGAGCCCTGCTTGGACATCTTGAGGAAGACCTCGCCGAGACCGTCGTCCGGGTAGGAGTTGGCGGTCATGTAGCCCTCGGCACCGCCGACGGTGAAGGACGTGGTGATGCCGGGACGTCCCTTCGGGAGGCGCTTGCGGACGGGGCGGTACTCGACCACCTTCTCGACCTTGGCCTCGACGGCTGCGGGCTCCTCGGCCTTCTCCTCCTCCTTCTTCTTGGCGGAGAGCGGCTGACCGACCTTGCAGTTGTCGCGGTAGATCGCGAGCGCCTTGACGCCCAGCTTCCAGGCCTCGAAGTAGATCTCCTCGACCTCCTCGACGGTCGCCGACTCCGGCATGTTGACCGTCTTGGAGATGGCGCCGGAGATCCACGGCTGGATCGCGGCCATCATGCGGACGTGGCCCATCGCGGAGATGGACCGGTCGCCCATGGCGCAGTCGAACACCTCGTAGTGCTCGGGCTTGAGGCTCGGGGCGTCGATCACGTTGCCGTAGTCGGCGATGTGGGCGACGATCGCCTCGATCTGCTCTTCCAGGTAGCCGAGGCGGCGCAGGGCCTGCGGCACGGTGCCGTTGACGATCTGCATCGAGCCGCCGCCGACCAGCTTCTTGAACTTGACCAGCGCGAGGTCCGGCTCGACACCGGTGGTGTCGCAGGACATCGCGAGGCCGATGGTGCCGGTCGGGGCGAGCACCGACGCCTGGGAGTTACGGAAACCGTTCTTCTCACCGAGACGGACCACGTCCTGCCAGGCCTCGCTGGCGGCGGCCCACACCGGGGTGTCCAGGTCGTCCATGCGGACGGCCGTGTCGTTGGCGTCCGAGTGCTGCTTCATGACGCGCTTGTGGGCGTCGGCGTTGCGGGCGTAGCCGTCGTACGGTCCGACGACCGCGGCGAGTTCGGCGGAGCGCCGGTACGCCGTGCCGGTCATCAGCGAGGTGATGGAGCCGGCGAGGGAACGGCCGCCGTCGGAGTCGTAGGCGTGGCCGGTCGCCATCAGCAGGGCGCCGAGGTTGGCGTAGCCGATGCCGAGCTGGCGGAACGCGCGCGTGTTGTCGCCGATCTTCTGGGTCGGGAAGTCGGCGAAGCAGATCGAGATGTCCATCGCGGTGATGACCAGCTCGACGACCTTCTGGAAGCGCTCGGCCTCGAAGGACTGGTTGCCCTTGCCGTCGTCCTCGAGGAACTTCATCAGGTTCAGCGAGGCCAGGTTGCAGGACGTGTTGTCCAGGTGCATGTACTCGCTGCACGGGTTCGACGCGGTGATCCGGCCGGACTCGGGGCAGGTGTGCCAGTTGTTGATGGTGCCGTCGTACTGGATGCCGGGGTCGGCGCAGGCCCACGCGGCCTCGGCGATCTTGCGGAAGAGCGCCTTGGCGTCGACCTCCTCGATGACCTCGCCGGTCATCCGGCCGCGCAGCCCGAACTGGCCGCCCTGCTCGACCGCGGTCATGAACTCGTCGTTCACGCGGACCGAGTTGTTGGCGTTCTGGTACTGGACGGACGCGATGTCGTCGCCGCCCAGGTCCATGTCGAAGCCCGCGTCCCGCAGGATGCGGATCTTCTCCTCTTCCTTGACCTTGGTCTCGATGAAGTCCTCGATGTCCGGGTGGTCCACGTCGAGGACGACCATCTTGGCCGCACGGCGGGTGGCGCCACCGGACTTGATCGTTCCTGCGGAGGCGTCGGCGCCGCGCATGAAGGAGACCGGGCCGGAGGCGTTGCCACCGGAGGACAGGAGCTCCTTGGAGGAGCGGATCCGGGAGAGGTTCAGGCCGGCGCCGGAGCCGCCCTTGAAGATCATGCCCTCTTCCTTGTACCAGTCGAGGATCGACTCCATGGAGTCGTCGACGGCCAGGATGAAGCAGGCGGAGACCTGCTGGGGCTGCTTGGTGCCGACGTTGAACCAGACAGGGCTGTTGAAGCTGAAGATCTGGTGCAGGAGGGCGTACGCCAGCTCGTGCTCGAAGATCTCGGCGTCAGCGGGAGAGGCGAAGTACTTGTGGTCCTCTCCGGCCTTCCGGTACGTCTTCACGATGCGGTCGATCAGCTGCTTGAGGCTGGTCTCGCGCTGCGGGGTGCCGACGGCACCGCGGAAGTACTTGCTGGTGACGATGTTGACCGCGTTCACCGACCAGAACTCGGGGAACTCGACGCCGCGCTGCTCGAAGTTGACCGAGCCGTCGCGCCAGTTGGTCATGACGACGTCACGGCTCTCCCACGCCACCTCGTCATAGGGGTGGACCCCAGGGGTGGTGTGGATGCGCTCGATACGCAGGCCCTTGTTCGCCTTGGTGCCCTTGGCGCGGGAACTCCGTGCCGGACCGCTCGCCGTCTCTGTCATGCCGCCTCCCTGTACGGGCGAAAACGCCCTGAAGTGCCCCGTTGTTCCCGTGGCACGGTGTTCTGTCTGGTGTTGCGGGCATCCACTCGCGTCGCCCGCAACAGGTCTTCACATCGCCGCCGCCCGGCCGGGCCCGGAGCTGCCGTCCGGATCCGGCCCGCCGGTCAGTCGGCGGTGGCCGCGGGCTCGGGGACCTTCGTCGTCCCTCCGGGCCCGCGATCGTCTTCCTGGCTCCCCGCACCCGTGTCCTCGCGGTCGCCGTCGTCCGCGTCGGGGCGTCCCGTCTCTTCCCTCAGTTCCGCGATGGCCGCCTCGAAGTCCTCGAGCGAGTCGAACGCCCGATAGACGGAGGCGAATCGCAGATAGGCGACGAGATCGAGCTCCTGCAACGGGCCGAGAATGGCCAGCCCCACGTCGTGGGTGGTCAGCTCGGCGCTTCCGGTGGCCCGCACCGCCTCCTCGACCCGCTGGCCGAGTTGGGCGAGCGCGTCCTCGGTGACGGGCCGCCCCTGGCACGCCTTGCGCACACCATTGATCACCTTGGTGCGGCTGAAGGGTTCGGTGACTCCGGACCGCTTGACCACCATGAGCGAGCACGTCTCCACGGTCGTGAAACGACGGGAGCAGTCAGGGCACTGGCGGCGCCTGCGGATCGACGTGCCGTCGTCGGTCGTACGACTGTCGACGACACGGCTGTCGGGGTGCCTGCAGAAGGGGCAGTGCATGAACTCCCAACCCTCCTCACAGCAGACTCAATGGCCTCGCCGGGCATCTCGCGCCCCACGAAGCAGTCCCAAGCATAGGCGATGACCATGGGCACTGAGACCCGGGGGACCACAACTTGTGGGCTGCTGCTGCAATCCAACCACTAGATGTGGGGATTGGCTCATACATCCACGCCGTCCACGCGTGTCGCACGCGTAGCCGCAGGTGAGGCGCGACCGGCCGAGCCACACCGGCCTCGGCCGCACACCGCGGCCCCGTTGTTCGCGCGCGAACGGACGCACCACTCGCCCACGACCGCTTCCGTCCACGCACGGCCGTATCGCCGCGGCGCATGCGGAGATACCGTGGGCGCCGCGAGGAGGGGGCGTGGGACTCCCGCACAGATGGCCGCCGGTCCCAGGGCAGGGGAATGCCGGATGGCAGACTGGGGCAACAGTCCACGAGGCGATCACCCCGGCGGTGAAGAGTACAGCAATGGACCTTTTTGCCCGCCAGGAAACGCGGCAGCCAATACACCCGGACACATGATCGCGTCAGTCGATTCGCGATTTTTCACTCGAACGTGTGTTTGGCGCAACCTTTCGAAACCAACTACCGTTGTCCAGCAGGGAGACCATCGAGAGGGGCCGACGTGACCACCACCGCAGACAGTGCCACCATCACTGCCCAGGACCGCTCCCAGGGCCGACTCGAGCCGGTGCACGCGATGAACGAAGTTACGAACCCGGAGGGGCACAAGCGCTCCTTGCCGGGACGACCTCCCGGCATCCGGGCTGACAGCTCCGGACTCACCGACCGCCAGCGCCGCGTGATCGAGGTCATCAGGGACTCAGTGCAGCGGCGCGGCTACCCGCCGTCGATGCGGGAGATCGGTCAGGCCGTCGGCCTTTCCAGCACCTCCTCCGTCGCACACCAGCTGATGGCACTGGAGCGCAAGGGCTTCCTGCGCCGCGACCCGCACCGTCCGCGCGCCTACGAGGTGCGCGGCTCGGACCAGGCCGCGTCCGTGCAGCCCACGGACACCGCGGGCAAGCCGGCCGCGTCCTACGTCCCGCTGGTCGGCCGTATCGCCGCCGGTGGCCCGATTCTCGCCGAGGAGTCCGTCGAGGACGTCTTCCCTCTCCCCCGCCAGCTCGTCGGCGACGGTGAGCTGTTCGTGCTGAAGGTCGTCGGCGATTCGATGATCGAGGCCGCGATCTGCGACGGCGACTGGGTCACGGTCCGCCGCCAGCCGGTCGCGGAGAACGGCGACATCGTGGCCGCGATGCTCGACGGAGAGGCCACCGTCAAGCGCTTCAAGCGCGAGGACGGCCATGTCTGGCTCCTGCCGCACAACGCGGCCTACGAGCCGATCCCCGGCGACGACGCGACCATCCTCGGCAAGGTGGTGGCCGTACTGCGCCGCGTCTGACGCCACGCACCGCGTCGGGTGGGCCCAGCGGGCCCACCTTCAGACCGGGCCCCGGGACCCCTGCGCCGGTTCCGGGGCCCTGTGCTGTCCGGGGCCGGTACCCGCGGGTCAGCCTCAGGCTCGACCCTCAGTGGTGGGGTCGGGTGCTGGAGGGGGCCGGTCCGCAGGCACGGACAGCCCCCGCGACTCATCCGGCTTCCGTCTGCTGCGCCGCCGCGTCGATCGCCGCCAGCGACTTCCGCACCTGATTACGGTCGGCCGTGAACCAGAAGTCGGGCATGGACGCCTTCAGATAGCCGCCGTACCGGGCCGTCGCGAGCCGCTGGTCCAGCACGGCGACCACACCGCGGTCGCCTGACGCCCGTACGAGACGGCCGGCGCCCTGGGCCATGAGGAGCGCGGCGTGGGTGGCGGCGACCGCCATGAAACCGTTGCCACCCGCTTCCTCCACGGCCTTCTGACGGGCGCTCATCAAGGGGTCGTCGGGACGCGGGAACGGGATCTTGTCCATCACGACCAGCTGACAGCTGGGCCCGGGTACGTCCACGCCCTGCCACAGCGACAGCGTGCCGAACAGGCAGGTCTTCGGGTCGGCCGCGAAGTTCTTGATGAGCTCGCCGAGCGTCTCCTCACCCTGGAGGAGGATCGGGAACTCCGGGATCCGGGAGCGCAGTTCCTCAGCGGCCAGTTGGGCTCCCCGCATGGAGGAGAACAGGCCGAGGGTGCGGCCGCCCGCCGCCTGGATCAGCTCCGTGAGCTCGTCGAGCATGTCGGCGCGATCGCCGTCCCGCGCGGGGCGCGCCAGGTGTTTGGCGACGTACAGGATGCCCTGCTTGCGGTAGTCGAAGGGCGAGCCGACGTCGATGCCCTTCCACTTGGGGAGGTCGTCGCCCTCGGTGCCCTCGGGGGCTAGGCCGAGGGAGGCACCGACGCCGTTGAAGTCGCCGCCCAGCTTCAGCGTCGCGGACGTCAGGATCACGGAGCGGTCCGCGAAGAGCTTCTCCCGCAGGAGACCCGAGACGGACATGGGGGCGACGCGCAGGGAGGCTCCGAAACGGTCGTGGCGCTCGTACCAGACCACGTCCCATTCGGAGCCGTTCGTGATCCGCTCCGCCACGTCGTGCACGTTCTCCACGGAAGCCAGGGCCTGCTTGCGGATCGCGTCCTCGTCCTGGACGGACTTGTCGCGGGTCGCGCCGATCGCGGAGATGACGGTGCGGCACGCGTCGCGCAGGGCCATGAGCGCGTAGCCGAGGTCCTCGGGGATTTCCTCGAGCCGGCCCGGCAGCGCCAGCTCCATCAGCCGCTCGAACCCCTCGGAGGCCGTCTGGAGCTGGTCCGCCGCCTTCTCGTTGACGAGCTTCGCGGCGCGGCGCACCGCGCGGCTGACCTGGCCGGGGGTGAGCTCCCCTGTCGCGACTCCGGTGACCCGGGAGACCAGCTCATGGGCCTCGTCGACGATCAGCACCTCGTGCTGCGGAAGGACCGGGGCGCCCTCGATGGCGTCGATGGCAAGCAGCGCGTGGTTGGTGACGACGACGTCGGAGAGTTTGGCCCGCTCGCGGGCCATCTCGGCGAAGCACTCCGCTCCGTAGGCGCACTTCGAGGCACCCAGGCACTCCCTCGACGACACCGACACCTGGGCCCAGGCCCGGTCCGAGATACCGGGCGTGAGGTTGTCACGGTCCCCGGTCTCGGTCTCGTCGGCCCAGTCCCGCACCCGCAGCAGGTCCTGACCCAGCTTGCTGGTGGGAGCGGCCGCCTCGAACTGGTCGAAGAGGCCCTCTTCCTCGTCCTGTGGGACGCCCTCGTGCAGCCGGTGCAGGCACAGGTAGTTCGACCGGCCCTTGAGCATCGCGAACTCCGGGCGGCGGCGCAGCAGGGGGTGCAGCGACTCGACCGTTCTCGGCAGGTCGCGCTCCGCCAGCTGGCGCTGCAGGGCCAGGGTGGCGGTCGCGACGACCACGCGCTCCCCGTGCGCGAGCGCGGGCACCAGGTAGCCCAGCGACTTGCCGGTGCCGGTGCCGGCCTGGACCAGCAGGTGGGAGCCGTCGTCGATCGCTTCCGCGACGGATTCGGCCATGGTCACCTGACCGGGGCGCTCCGTACCGCCGACGGCAGTGACGGCGGCATGCAGGAGTTCGGGGAGCGAGGGCTTCGTCATAGCGCGACCACCCTACGACCCGGCACTGACAATCGGGCGATCAAGGCGGGGGCGGGGGACGGGATCAAGACCTTGGGCTCCTCGACGGGGTGGGTGCTCGTGGGAACTACGGCGTCACGCACCGCGTTCAATGAGTGATGGCGCGGTGACACAGCGCTACAACAGATGCCGGAGAGACCGGTCTCGGACCATGAGGGCGGCCCGCTTCGCGGGCAGGTCGACCTCGGCGGAGAACCGGAAGCCTGCGGTCAGAAAAGCGGCGATGGAGGGGGTGTTGCGAATGTCGGGTTCCGCGATGACGCGTGCGCAGGAGGAACGCTGCGCGAGAGCGAGATCGGCTACGGCTCGCAGCAGCAGACCGCCCAGACCACGCCCCCGGTCGGCGACGGCACCGAAGAGGAGGTGGAGTCCCGTGTCATGAGGCCGGGCGGGGTAGTGGAGGGCCAACGGGTCGAGGTCCGCCCGGTAGATCTCCCAGTAGCTCATCGGCGTTCCGTCCAGCACTCCGATGCAGGGCACGCTGCGTCCGTCGCAGGCGAGCTGGGCCCGTAGGTGCTCCTCGGTCACGTCCTGCGGTCCGGCCAGCTCCCAGAACCCCGCGGCAGGGTCGTTCATCCAGCCACTGATGAGCGGAAGGTCACGGTCGACGCGCACGGGGTCGAGATGGAAGACGCCTGCGGATGTATGGGCTGGGCCCCAGTCGGCGACGTGGTCTAGGAGGTCGGCCTCAGCCGGGAGGAGCGAGGTGTCGCGGGTCATGGTGAGGGAGACGGAGAGCTGAGCCGTGCCCCGCGCGTCCCGCTCACCGGCATACGCACCGGGGGTCGCGCGGTGTGCGTCGCAGCCGGCGTCAGAGCCGAGGCCGGCCGTGACGGGAACAGCGGTACCGGGATCGGTGGTGGGGTCGGCGAAGGGCACCGAATGCTCCTCTCAGCAAGGGGGGTGGGGCACGTCCTCAGGAATGAAGGAGGTCGGTTGTGATCAGAGACGCTCGGGGTGGTCAGGAGTGCAGGGGGTTGGCGATGGTGACGTAGACGGACTGGGTGTCGACCGGGCCGACGAGTTCGTCGAGGCCGTGCAGCCGGGTCAGCAGGTTGGCTTTGCAGCGCAGCACCGGTGAGTCGAGCAGGCGGGCGGGCAGCGGTGTGCGCAGCCGACCCGGGCCGGCTGCGACGCTTCCGAGGAAACGGCGGAAGGCGGCGAGCAGCAGCCGCTCATCGGCCAGTCCCTGGGAGCCGAACGCGCCGATGAGGCCGAGGACGTTGTTGACGGCCAGGTAGTACGCGAAGCGCTCGTCGGCGACCTCGTCACGGACGAACGTGTCGCTCCGCTCTCCGATACCGGGCAGCCGGGCATCGAGCTCCGCGCGCCGGGACTCGCGGAAGTAGTAGCCCTGGTTGTCTCGGTAGCGGCCGCCCGCGGGCCAGCCCTCGGCGTCCAGCAGAAGCAGGGTGTTCTGCTGGTGCGCTTCCAGAGCGATACCGGCCTCGGAGTCGAGCCACAGGACGGGGCGCACTACGTGCTGGAGGTAGCGCAGGAACCACTCGGCGGCCACGGCTCCCTGCGGTCGGCCGGTCCGGCGGGCGAGACGCGTGACGACCTCGGCAAGCCTGGACCGAAGTACTGGGCGATGGTCCTCCGGGCGGTCCGGACTGGTCCCGGGCCGGGTCGGCGAACCCGGGCGTGGCGAGACGAGTCCGGCCACGCAGGAAACGTCGTCGGAGGAGGTGAACGGGTTGTGGCGGATCACCACGTCCAGCCCGGGCAACGGGGCACCGTCGGGATCGTCGACAGCCAGCCAGGCCGGGTCGCGCACGATGTCGAAGCCCGGGTGCGCGGCATGCCACTGCTGCGCGAGTCCGCTGCGGAGCAGGCGGTGGACCTCGACGCCCCGGTGGAGTTCCTTGCGGAGGTTCTCGCGGCGGGAGTTGGTGATGCGCAGGCCGAGCGACAGCTTGAGCATCGCGGGGGCATCGGAGCGGTAGACGGTTCGAACGGAGGAGGTGGGCTGCCAGGGGGTGCCATGAGTGCCGAGGTCGCGGAGCAGTCCTGCGTCCAGCAGGGCAGCCGTCTCAGGTCGGTGCCGGACCTCGCACGCTTGCCAGGGGTGCAGGGGCAGCAGGGCGTATCCGTCCGGCAGAGACAGTCCGGTCCCGGCCAGGCGTGTGGTGAGCCGGGCGGCGGGGACGGGGCGACCGCGTTCGGTCCACGCGGAGTCGGTGGCGAGGAGGGAGGGAGCGACAGCCAGCCAGTGCAGAGGGAAGGAGCCGCGCAGCTCGGGTGAGTAGAGCCGGGCTTCGGTATCGGAGAGGCCCTCGCGGCTCTTCGGGGACGGATGCCAGGGGTGTCCGAGGAGGAGTGCCTGCTCTGCGGCGAGGAAGAGACCAGGGCCGTCGGCCGGATGGTTCCGGCGATCGCTGAGGAAGGCGGCGACACGGCGGAGGGAGTCGGCGACACCGGCGACCAGCTCGATGCCGCCGGGGCCTTCGCCGGCAGCGGCAACAGCACGGGCACCGGCACCGGCACCAACGCTGGAGGCGGGTCCGCCGGTGAGGCCGGAGCCCAAGGCGGGGCCGATGCCGGGGTCGACGCAGAGGCCGATGCCAGGGTTGACGCCGGAGCCGGGCCCGGGCCCGGGGCCAATGCCAGGGCCGGGGCTCATGTCGGCGCTTCCCGCGAACGTCTCTCTGGTGAGCAGGGCTGCGACCGTGACGGCGTCGGCCGGCGGGGCGTGGTCGGGGGCGTGGGCCAGTTGTGGCAGGCCGAAGCGGTGCCAGCCGGTCGGGGACCAGTAGCGGACCGGGGCGAGAAGGGCCGTGCCGCTGGCGGGAAGGGGGATGCGGAGGATCCCGTCGGCGGGGGCGGGCTGGTCGGTCTCGCGCACCCAGCAGCGCAGCAGGTTCTCCACGGCGGCTGCCTGGGCGGCGATGTGCGGGTCCGGATGGTCCAGGAGGTCGGTGGCAGGTCCGGCGTTCCGCCCCTCGGCGGACGGTGCCTCGGGCCTCTGCGCAGGGACCGCCGACTCCACGGACGCGCCCGACAGCCGGGCATGGACGGAACCTTCTGCCCGCATCGTGGCATGTTCGTCGGAGTCGGGGATGGCGTTCAACACGGGCACCTCGTGGGGGGGCAGGGGCGTGGGGTCGGGGGTGCGAGCCGAGGGGTTCCACTCAGCTCACTGGTGAGAGCCAGAAGGCTCACGGCGTAGACGGCGCCGCTGCCGCGCCCCCAGGGCATCGAGCGGCTGCTCGGACGGCATCGGCCAAGCGGTCCAGGACCGCGGCGGCCTGTTCGTCGGTGATCGTTAGCGGTGGCAGCAGTCGTACGACGCTCGCGTGACGGCCGCCGAGTCCGACGATGAGGCCGCGTCGCAGGCACTCCCGCTGGACCGCGGCGGCCAGTTCGGGGGCGGCGGGGAGGGGACGACGTGCTCGGTCCGGCACCACCGACGCGCCCGAAACGGAAACGGCGGATGCCTCCACGGCGTCGTCCCGGCGGCGTCCGCCAGTCCCCCCGCCGATCCAGTCACCACCTACCACTCCACCGGGACCCCGGCCGAATCCCCCAAACCCTCCGACTCCCCCAACTTCCCCAGCTGCACCGGCCGCACCGGCTGCACCTGCGTCCTCGGCCGCCTCCCCCTCGGGATTCACAAACTCCACCCCGATCATCAGCCCCCTCCCCCGCACATCCCCCACGCAGGGAAAGTCCGCTGCCAGGCCGCGGAGTTGGTGCAGCATGCGCGCGCCGAGAGTCGCCGCGCGCTCGGCGAGGTGGTTCTCCCGGACGTGGGCGAGGGTCGCCGTGCCGGCGGCCATGGCGAGCTGGTTGCCGCGGAAGGTGCCGGTGGGGGCGCCGGATTCGCCGATGTCAAGATCGTCGCGGTGGACGACGACGGCCAGCGGCAGGCTGCCTCCGATGGCCTTGGAGAGGACCATCACGTCGGGGGTCACTCCGCTGTGTTCCACCGCCCAGAAGGCGCCGGTCCGCCCGACGCCCGTCTGGGTCTCGTCGACGATCAGGGGGACGGAGCGTTCAGCCGTGAGCTGCCGCATGCGCCGGAGCCAGACGTCCGTTGCGGGGATCACCCCGCCCTCGCCCTGGACGGGCTCGACGATCATCCCGGCGGGGAGTGGCACGCCCGACCCGGGGTCGTCGAGCACGGACTCGGTCCAGCGGGCGGCGAGGTCGGCCCCGGCCTCGCCGCCGACGCCGAACGGGCAGCGGTAGTCCTGCGGATAGGGCAGGCGGATGGCCCGTACGACGGTGGGCGCGTCGGGCGGCCCGGCGGGCTTTGCGTGGCAGGCGGCGGTGAACGTGATGAGGCCGGTACGCCCGGTCGCCGCGCGGACGAGTTCGCAGGCGGTTTCCACGGCGTCGCTGCCGGCCGGTCCGCAGAAGCGCACTCGGGCCCGGTCGGCGAGTCCTGGGGGCAGGGTGTGGAACAACTCGGTGATGAAGGCGTCCTTGACGGGGGTGGCCAGGTCGAGGACGTTCAGGGGCGCGCCGGAGTCGAGGACCCTGCGGATGGCCTCCAGGACGACGGGGTGGTTGTGTCCGAGCGCGAGATCGCCGGCGCCCGAGAGGCAGTCGAGGTAGCGGCGGCCGTCCGCGCCCTCGATGGTCAGCCCTCGCGCCCGCACCGGGACGATCGGCAGGGCCCGAGCATAGGTCCGGGCCGCGGACTCGCGCGCGGACTGGCGGCGGAGGATCCCCTCCTGCGCGACGCGCGTTCCCGGTGCCGTGGTGTCGTCGACCGCACCAACGGGGAGGGTTCTCACCGGCGTACGCCCCACAGCGGCCTCCTCTGACGCACATCCCCCACGGGTGGATTCCGCCACGACTTCCCCGACCTCCCACTGCGCACGGGCACGGAGGACCGCACACAGACAGCAGACCCCCCACCGCTACCAACCCCCGACCGCTCACCGGGTTACGGGTTGCTTCAAGATCCTTTCCGTGACGGAACTGTTGCGGTTCCGTCGGGCCGCCCCCACAGCCACCGCATAGTGTGTGGTGCCGTTCCCGGGTGCCGGGCGGCCGGCCCGAACTCCCCGTGAGTTCGGCGGACACCGCGCCCGAGGAGCCGGTTCGTCCAAGTTCGTTCACATCAGGGGGAGTCAGATCATGCGATCCATACGGCCGTCGTCCACCACCAGCCGAAGGGGGTGGACGCGCCGCAGGAACTCCCCCGTGCTGGCCGCCGCCCTCGTCTCTGCGCTCGTGCTGACCGCCACCGCCTGCGAGTCTGGCGACGCCGCGGCGGGCGGTGAGGCCTCCGCGTCCGCAGCCGCCTCCGCCTCCGCCTCCGACGACGGCAAGCTCAAGATCCCGGACGACATCAGGGACCGGCTCCGCGAGCACGGGATCGACGTCGACAAGTGGAAGAACGGCGCCTGGAAGAACTGGGACCGGGACGACTGGCTGCGCGAGGCCAACGAGTACATCAACCCGATCATCGAAGGCCTCTGGGACCCCGACCGTATGCGGGAGGCCGAGGAGCCCGACCAGGGCGTGGACGACAGCGACCTCTCCGGTGACCAGGGCGTCACCGACCCCACGCCCGAGCCCGTCGAGGCGCAGGCCGTGCCGCCGTCCTACCACGCCAACGTCCCCACGGCCGGGAAGGTGTTCTTCGACTCCCCCAAGGGATCGGCCGTCTGCTCGGCGACGGTGGTGAAGGACCCCGCCCACCCGGGCAAGTCCAACCTGGTGTGGACGGCGGGCCACTGCGTGCACGCGGGCAAGAAGGGCGGCTGGTACCGCAACATCGCGTTCGTGCCGTCGTACAACGACGACGGCAAGCCGGTCGCGGAGCTGGAGAACGCCACCCGGGAGGACGTCGCTCCCTACGGTGTCTGGTGGGGCGACTGGGCGCAGACCTCGGGCCAATGGATCGAGCAGGGCGGTTCGACGGGCGGGGACGGCGCTCCGTACGACTTCGCGGTGATCCATGTGACGCCGGAGAAGGGCAGCGGCGGCAAGTCGCTGGAGGAGATGGTCGGTTCGGCGCTGCCGGTCGACTTCAAGGCTCCCGCCGTACCGAAGACGAAGAGCGTCACGGCGATCGGCTACCCGGCCGCGCCGCCGTTCGACGGGCAGAAGCTGTTCCGGTGCCAGGACCGGCCGGGCCGGCTGTCGATCGCGGCGTCGGATCCGACGATGTACCGCATCGGCTGCACCATGACCGGCGGTTCGTCGGGCGGCGGCTGGGTCGCGCCGGGGCCGGACGGCAAGCCGGCGCTGGTGTCGAACACCTCCATCGGCCCGGTGACGTCGGGCTGGCTGGCCGGACCGCGCCTGGGCGCAGAGGCCAAGGGCGTGTACGACTCGGTGAGCGAGAAGTTCGCGGGCCGCTGACGGCAGGCCGATCAGCGCGGTGGTGGGGCCGGGGATCACGGAAACCTTCACCGGCCCACCGCCGTTCGCACCCAACTCCCCGGGCATAGTGGGGTGTCACGCATCGCAGGCCACATCAAGGGCCTCTGCGTGACAAGCCCATGACATTCACACGCAGCACCTGAGCACGCACTCAGCACGCGCAGACACGCACAGCACGTACCAACGGGGGTCATCGCACCATGCGTTCCACACGTACGCCCGCGGCACCGAGGCGCGGGCGGCGCACCGTCCTCGCCGCCACCGGGCTCGTCGCCGCCCTGGCACTCACGGCCACCGCCTGTGCCGGTTCGGCGGACTCGGCGAGCGACAAGCCCGACGCCACCACCTCGCAGGCCGCGGACGGCGGCGGCAAGGTCCGGATCCCGGCCGAACTCGCCGGCAAGCTCGAGGAGCACGGGATCGACGCCGACCGGTGGAAGGACGGGGGCTGGAAGGACTGGGACAAGGACAAGTGGCTCAGTGACGCCAAGGACTTCGTCAACCCGGTGATCGAGGGGCTCTGGAAGCCGGACCGGATGCAGTCCGCGAAGGAGGCCGACAAGACGGTCACCACGAAGGACGCGTCGGCCGGTCAGGGCGTCAGCGACCCGGACCCGGCGCCCGTGCGGGCGCAGGCGGAGAAGACGCCGTACCACCGGAACGCCGCGCCGGTCGGCAAGGTCTTCTTCGACTCCCCCGACGGCCCGGCCGTCTGCTCCGGCACGGTCGTCAAGGACGTCAACCACCCGGGCAAGTCCAACCTGGTGTGGACGGCGGGCCACTGCGTGCACGCCGGCGGCGACGGCGGCTGGTACCGCAACATCACCTTCGTCCCCGCCTACAACGACTACGGCAAGTCCGAGGCGGAGCTGACCAACGCGAACCCGGCCGAGATCGCCCCGTACGGCAACTGGTGGGCGGACTGGGCCTCGACCTCGAACCAGTGGATCAAGGGCGGCTCGGAGACCGGCGGCGAGGGCGCCGCGTACGACTACGCCGTGCTGCATGTGAAGCCCGAGCGGGGCGGCAAGTCCCTGGAGGAGACGGTCGGCGCCGCGCTGGACGTGGACTTCTCCGCCCCCTCCGCAGCCGAGGCGCGCAAGATGGGCGCCTGGGGCTACCCGGCCGCGCCGCCCTACAACGGCCTGAAGATGTTCAAGTGCGTCGACGTCCCCGGCCGGTTCTCGCTCAGCCCGTCGCTGCCGACGATGCACCGCATCGGCTGCACCATGACCGGCGGTTCGTCCGGCGGCGGCTGGTTCCGGGTGCGAGACGGCAAGTCCGTGCTGGTGTCCAACACCTCGATCGGCCCGGCCGACAACTCCTGGCTGGCGGGCCCGCAGCTCGGCCGCGACGCCGAGGCGCTCTACCAGAACATGAGCAAGACATACGGCGGTCGCTGACCGAAGCACGCCGAAGGCCCGCTCCCTGCGGACAGGGGGCGGGCCTTCGGTGTGTGTGCTTGCGCGCTTGCGTCAGATTGCCGGTGCCGGAGCGTACGGCGTGAGCTCCGCCGCCAGTTCCTCGTGCACCCGCACCTTGAGCAGGGTGCCCTCCGGGGTGTGCTCCTCGGAGATCACCTCGCCCTCGTCGTGGGCGCGGGCGACCAGCTTGCCGTGCGTGTACGGCACGAGCGCCTCGACCTCGACCGAGGGGCGCGGGAGCTCGTTGTCGATGAGCGCGAGCAGCGTGTCGATGCCCTGGCCGGTGCGGGCCGAGACGGCGATGGACCGCTTCTCGACGCGCAGCAGCCGCTGCAGGGTCAGCGGGTCGGCCGCGTCGGCCTTGTTGATCACGACGATCTCGGGTACGCCGGTGGCTCCGACGTCCCTGATCACCTCGCGCACGGCGGCCAGCTGCTCCTCCGGGTTCGGGTGCGAACCGTCCACCACGTGCAGGATCATGTCGGACTCGCCGACCTCCTCCATCGTGGAGCGGAACGCCTCGACCAGGTGGTGCGGCAGATGGCGGACGAAGCCGACGGTGTCGGCCAGCGTGTACAGCCGTCCGCTCGGGGTCTCGGCCCGGCGCACGGTCGGGTCGAGGGTCGCGAACAGGGCGTTCTCCACCAGCACGCCCGCGCCCGTGAGGCGGTTGAGCAGCGAGGACTTGCCGGCGTTGGTGTAGCCCGCGATGGCGACCGAGGGCACCTTGTTGCGCTTGCGCTCCTGGCGCTTGATCTCGCGGCCGGTCTTCATCTCCGCGATCTCCCGGCGCATCTTCGCCATCTTCTCGCGGATCCGCCGCCGGTCCGTCTCGATCTTGGTCTCACCGGGACCACGGGTGGCGAGGCCGCCGCCCTTGCCGCCGCCCATCTGCCGGGACAGCGACTGACCCCAGCCGCGCAGCCTCGGCAGCATGTACTGCATCTGCGCGAGCGCGACCTGCGCCTTGCCCTCTCGGGACTTGGCGTGCTGGGCGAAGATGTCCAGGATCAGGGCCGTACGGTCGATGACCTTGACCTTGACGACGTCCTCGAGGTGGATGAGCTGGCCCGGGCTGAGCTCACCGTCGCAGATGACGGTGTCCGCGCCGGACTCGAGGACGATGTCCCGCAGCTCCTGGGCCTTGCCGGAGCCGATGTAGGTGGCCGCGTCGGGCTTGTCGCGGCGCTGGGTGACACCGTCGAGCACGAGCGCGCCCGCCGTCTCCGCGAGTGCGGCGAGCTCCGCGAGGGAGTTGTCCGCGTCCTCGATGGTTCCCGACGTCCAGACGCCCACGAGGACGACCCGCTCCAGGCGGAGCTGGCGGTACTCGACCTCGGTGACGTCCTCGAGCTCGGTGGAGAGGCCCACCACACGACGCAGGGCCGCGCGGTCGGAGCGGTCGAACTGGTCGCCGTCCCGCTCTCCGTCGATCTCGTGGCTCCAGGCGACGTCCTCTTCCATCAGGGCATCGGCCCGAAGACCCTCGGAGTGGCTCTGGGTGAAGCGCTTGGTGTCCTGGGAAGGGGAAGAAGAGGAGGTCATTGGATCCTTACGTAGCTGGGAAGCCGTTCATTGTTCAGAACGCACGAGCACTCCGGGAGATTCCCGGCGCTCCGTGCCGCGCCGACTCGTCGATAGTCGCACGGCACGGGGCGTCTCGTCACCGTGTTATCGGGCGGCTCCCGGGGCGGGCGCGGCCTGCTTCGCGGGGGCGCTCTGCTTCGCCGGCGTCCCTGGTTGCGCCTGCGTCCGAGGCTTCCAGTCGGGGTGGCCCGGCATCGGCGGGGTCTTCTCGCCGTAGAGCCAGCTCTTGAAGAAGCCGTTCAGGTCGCGCCCGGAGATCTCGGCGGCGAGCCGGACGTAGTCCGCCGTCGAGGCCGTGCCGTCCTGGTGGCGGCCCACCCAGGCGCGCTGCAGGCGGTCGAAGGCCGGGCTGCCGATCTCCTGGCGCAGGGCGTACAGGACGAGCGCCGCGCCCTCGTACACGTTGTGCCGGAAGATGCCGGTCTTGCGGCCGGGCTCGGGGACCTTCGGGGCGGCCGGCGGGCCGCCGACCGTCCGCCAGCCGTCGGAGGAGGCGTATGCGGCCTTCATCCGGTCCCGCAGCGGCTTGCCGCCCCGCGCCTCGGCGTACAGCGCCTCGTACCAGGTGGCGTATCCCTCGTTGAGCCACAGGTCCGACCAGGTGCGGGGGCTGACGCTGTCGCCGAACCATTGGTGGGCCAGCTCATGGACCATGATCGACTCGACGTACCACTCCGGGTAGGCGGACTGCGTGAAGAGCTCCCGCTCGAAGAGGGAGAGCGTCTGGGTCTCGAGTTCGAAGCCGGTGGAGGCGTCCGCCACGAGCATGCCGTACGTCTCGAAGGGGTAGCGGCCGAGCTTCCTCTCCATCCAGGCCATCTGGGCGGGGGTCTTCCGCAGCCAGGGTTCGAGCACCTTGCGGTCCCGGGTCGGTACGACGTCCCGCAGGGGCAGCCTGTGGGGGCCGGTGCGGTGCAGCACGGTGGAGCGGCCGATGGAGACCTGGGTGAGCTCGGTGGCCATGGGGTGATGGGTGCGGTAGGTCCACGTGGTCGAGCCGTCGGTCTTGGCCACACCGGCCGGCAGGCCGTTGGCGACGGCCGTGAGGCCCTTGGGCGCGGTGACCCGGATGGTGAACATCGCCTTGTCGGAGGGGTGGTCGTTGGAGGGGAACACCCGGTGCGCGGCATCGGCCTGGTTGGCCATGGCGAGCCCGTCCGTGGTGCGTACCCAGCCGCTCTCGAGGCCCTTGGCGGACACGGGGTCGCTGGTGTGCCGCACGGTGATGCGCATCCAGTCGCCGCTGGGCACGGCTTCCTGGGGCGTGATCACCAGGTCCTCGCCGGCGGCGCTGAACGCGGCGGGCTCACCGTCGACCTCGACCGAGTCGACCGTGCCGTGGGCGAAGTCGAGATTGACGCGGTCCAGGTCGGCGGTCGTCCGGGCCTTGATGGTCGTGACGGCCCGCAGCGGCCGGCTGTTGCTGCCGGAATAGGTGAACGAGAGGTCGTACGACGCCACGTCGTAGCCGGGGTTGCCCAGGTACGGGAAGAGGCGGTCGCCGACGCCGAGCGGCACGGCGGGGGCACTCGCGGCGACGAGGCAGACGGAGACGGCCGAGGCGAGCAGGGCCGCCGCAGTTCTCCGACGGCGCGAACGGGGGGCCTGGATCTGGGGGGTGAGGAGCATGCCCCACGGCTATCAGCGCAGGCGAGCGCGGTGGGGACGGCGCGCGTCCGGCCCGCCCGGGGCTCACCCGCCCGGCCGTCCGTCCGTACCTGGTCAGCCGCCCTGCGGCTGCGGCTGCGCCCGGCTGACGTCGTACACCCCGGCCACGTCGCGCATCGCGCGCATGAGGGCGGGCAGCCGGGCCGCGTCCGGGAGTTGCACGGTGTACGTGTGCCGCACCTGCTGCTGGGTCGGGGGCTCGACGGTCGCGGAGACGATCTCGGCGCCTTCGAGGGCCATGGCCTCGGTGAGGTCTGCGAGCAGATGGGGCCGGACGAACGATTCGGCGGTGAGCGTGACCCGGCACTCGGTGGTGTCGCCCCAGCGCACGCCGACCTCCGGCCGCCCCGCGTCCTTCATACGGGCCACGGCGGCGCACCCGACGCGGTGCACGGTGACCGCTCCGCCGCGTACGGAGAAGCCGGTGATCTCGTCGGGCGGTACCGGCGTACAACAGCCGGCGAGCCGGACGGTCGCGTCGGGGAGGTCGGCGAGGACATGGCCGGTGGCGGGGCGGGCGGATGTCTGTTCGGGGGCCGGTCCGTCCGCGCCGGAGGTGTCGCCGCCGGCGGGCCGGGGGGCCGCCGCGCGTTCCTCGGCCTGGCGGTCCTGCCGGGCCTCGCTCCGCTGGGCCTCGGCCTGTGCGGGGTGGGCGGTCAGCCAGCGCTGGATGGCGATGCGGGCCGCGGGGGTGTGGGCGTGCTCCAGCCACTCCCGAGACGGCTCGGACGCCGCGTCCTGGCCCATGAGGAGCTGGACGGTGTCGCCGTCCTTGAGGACGGTGCTCAGCGTCGCCAGGCGGCCGTTTACCCGGGCGCCGATGCACGCGTGGGCGTCCTCGCCGTACTGCGCGTAGGCGGCGTCCACACAGGTCGCCCCGTCGGGCAGGCCGATGGTGCCGCCGTCGGGCCGGAACACGGTGATCTCGCGGTCCTGGGCGAGGTCCTCGCGCAGTGTCGACCAGAAGTGGTCCGGGTCGGACGCCGCCTCCTGCCAGTCGAGGAGCCGGGAGAGCCAGCCGGGGCGGGTGGGGTCGACGCGCTCGCCGTCGGCCGGGTCCTCGGGGGCCGGAGCGTAGGGGTTGCCGAGCGCGACCACTCCGGCCTCGGCGACCTTGTGCATCTGGTGCGTGCGGATCAGGACTTCGACGACCTGCCCGTTCTCCCGGGCGACGGCCGTGTGCAGGGACTGGTACAGGTTGAACTTCGGTACGGCGATGAAGTCCTTGAACTCCGAGACCACCGGCGTCATACAGGTGTGGAGTTCGCCCAGGACGCCGTAGCAGTCGGCGTCCTCGTTCACCAGGACCAGGAGGCGGCCGAAGTCGGAGCCGCGGAGCCGGCCGCGTTTGCGGGAGACGCGGTGCACGGAGACGAAGTGGCGGGGCCGGATGAGGACTTCGGCGGGGATGTCCGCCTCGCGCAGCACGGTCCGCACCTCGTCGGCGACCTCCGCGAGCGGGTCGTCCGCGCGGGCGGCGTTGCGGACGATCAGCTCTCTGGTGTGCGCGTACTCCTCGGGGTGGAGGATCGCGAAGACCAAGTCTTCCAGTTCGGTCTTGAGCGCCTGGACGCCGAGCCGTTCGGCGAGCGGAATGAGCACGTCACGTGTCACCTTGGCGATGCGCTCCTGTTTCTCGGGGCGCATGACGCCGAGGGTGCGCATGTTGTGCAGCCGGTCGGCGAGTTTGATCGACATCACGCGGACGTCGTTGCCGGTGGCGACGAGCATCTTGCGAAAGGTCTCGGACTCGGCGGCGGCGCCGTAGTCGACCTTCTCCAGTTTGGTGACGCCGTCGACGAGGTAGCGGACCTCCTCGCCGAACTGGTCGCGGACCTGGTCGAGCGTCACGTCCGTGTCCTCGACGGTGTCGTGGAGCAGGGATGCGGTCAACGTCGTGGTCTCGGCGCCGAGTTCGGCGAGGATCAGGGTCACGGCGAGTGGGTGCGTGATGTACGGCTCGCCGCTCTTGCGCATCTGCCCGCGGTGCGAGGACTCGGCCAGGACGTAGGCGTGGCGCAGGGGTTCGAGGTCGGCCTCGGGGTGGTGGGCGCGGTGGGCCTCGACCACATGGCTGATGGCGTCGGGCAGCCGGTCGCGCGCGGCGGGGCCGAGGAGCGCCGCACGGCCCAGGCGGCGCAGGTCGATCCGGGGGCGGGCCTTTCTCCGCGGGGCTGTCGGCGTCACCGGTTCTGACACCGCACCCGGCATCGGGCCTGGGGTCACGGAATTCGTGGCCTCCGCACTCATGGGCACCTCCGGCTGCGTGGACCGGCGGACGGGTGCCCCAGGGCGGACACGGCTCACGGGGCGGCTTCGGTCCCCCGTCCGGGCCGGTGCTTGATGCTACCGAGCCCACCATGCCCGACTGACCGCCTCTCGCCGAGCGTGAAACTGATCACCCATTCGAGGGATGAATGTGAGGTTTGTGCCCCGTTACGTCGCGACCCTACCGATCGGTTTTCCGCCAAGTGGCCGGATCTGACGGCGGTTTCGGGTCGAGTGGCCGAGGGCGAGCGGCTGTTTCGGGCCGATCGCCTCCTGCTCACGCGCCGGTGGCGGTTTCCAGCCAGGCCGAGTCGATCTCACCCTCGGCCACGATCACGGCCGGGCCGGTCATCTCGATCTCGCCGTCGGGCCGCTCGGTGATCACCAGGGTGCCGCCGGGGACGTCCACGGTGTACGTCGCCGGGGCGCCGGTGGCCGCCGGGTCGGCGCCGTCGCGCCGGGCGGTGGCCACGGCGACCGCGCACGCGCCCGTGCCGCACGAGCGGGTCTCGCCGGAACCCCGCTCGTGCACGCGCATCGCGACGTGCCCGGGGCCACGGTCGATCACGAACTCGACGTTCACACCGTCCGGGTAGGCCGCGGCCGGGCTGAAGGGCGGCGGGGAGAGCAGGTCGCCCGCGTGGGACAGGTCCTCCACGAAGGCGACGGCGTGCGGGTTGCCCATGTTGACGTTCCGCGCGGGCCAGCTCCGCTCGCCGACGCTCACCGTGACGTCGCCCTCGGGGAGCAGCGCCCTGCCCATACCCACGGTGACGTCACCCTCCTTGGCGATGTGCACGGCCTTCACGCCCCCGCGCGTGGCGACGGCGATGTCCCCTTCGGTCACGTGCCCGGCGCGCTGGAGGTAGCGCGCGAACACGCGCACGCCGTTGCCGCACATCTCCGCGATCGAGCCGTCGCCGTTGCGGTAGTCCATGAACCACTCCGCCTCGGCCGCCAGGTGCCTTGCCTCGGGGTGCGCTGCGGAGCGCACCACGTGCAGCAGTCCGTCGCCGCCGATGCCCGCGCGGCGGTCGCACAGGGCGGCGACGGTGGCGGGGGGCAGGTCGATGGTGTTCTCGGGGTCCGGGACGATCACGAAGTCGTTCTCGGTGCCGTGGCCCTTGAGGAAGGGGATCCGCGTGCGCGTGCTCATTCCTCGATCGTACGGGGCGCTCCGCGGGGAGGGCCGCGGGAGGGGCCGGGGCTGTGGGGCCGTGCGGGTGCGTCGTGGCTGGTCGCGCAGTTCCCCGCGCCCCTTAAGGGGCGCGGGCTAGCGGAGCCTTGCTACGCGCCAGACGGCGAGGGTCACCACGACGGCCACGATCAGGGCGTAGGTGAGGACGACGCGCCAGTCCGGTCTGCGGCCGGAGCCTCGGGGTGGGAGGCCCGGCCAGGTGTGGCCGACGCGGCGGGCGGCCATCATGCCCCAGCCGGCGGCGCAGAAGCAGATCAGCAGGCCGAGCATGGCGATGACGGCCCCGCTGTCGCCGAAGTCGAAGGCGAGCGGGAAGGCGAACATCAGGGAGCCGAGTGCGGCGAGGCCCACGATGGGCGCGAGCTGCCAGATGCGCATCCGGCGCTGCGGGCGCAGCTCGACCTCGACCTCCTCCGCGAACATCTCGTCGGGCTCGGGGCCGTCGTCCGTCACACCCTGCGTCTCGTCGTCGGGCCCGTCGGAGCTGAGACGGTCCGTCTCCTGCTCGGGTCCGTCCCGGTGCTCCGGTCCGTCCAAACGCTCCGGTTCATCCCGGTCGGCGGTGATGTGATCGGTGCTATGTGCGGTGTCGCGAGGGCCGGCCTCCATCGCCACGCGCCCTCCCAACTAGGACTCACTCGGTCGATCGAAGCTCGATGATGGCACGCCGCCGGAGGCCCGGATGACGGCCTGGGCGTCCCGATGCCATGACGTGATCAGGCTGTAACCGGTCGTTCGACCAAGGACAGCGCGAGCTGCGGAAGTTCTGTGAGATCGGCCGCCGCCCCACTCAACCAGTGCACCCGGGGATCGCGCCTGAACCATGAATCCTGACGGCGCGCGAAGCGCTTGGTGGCGCGTACGGTCTCGGCCCGCGCTTCCTCGATCGTGCACTCCCCGGCAAGCGCCGCGAGGACCTGCTGGTAGCCGAGTGCGCGCGAGGCCGTACGCCCTTCTCGCAACCCCTGCGCCTCCAGTGCGCGCACCTCGTCCACGAGGCCGGCGTCCCACATGCGGTCGACCCGCTGTGTGATGCGCTCGTGCAGCTCCGGGCGGGCCACGTCGACGCCGATCTGGAGGGTGTCGTAGACGGAGTCGTGGCCGGGGAGGTTGGCGGTGAAGGGCCTGCCGGTGATCTCGATCACCTCGAGGGCCCGGACCACCCGGCGGCCGTTGCTCGGCAGGATCGCGCGCGCGGCCTCCGGGTCGGCGGCGGCCAGGCGGGCGTGCAGCGCACCCGGGCCGCGCAGCGTGAGTTCGTCCTCCAGGCGGGCGCGGAGCTCGGGGTCGGTGCCGGGGAACTCCATCTTGTCGACGGCTCCGCGCACATACAGTCCGGAGCCGCCGACCAGGACCGGCCAGCGGCCCTCGGCGAGCAGCGCCTCGATCCGCTCCCGGGCGAGGCGCTGGTACTCGGCGACGGACGCCGTGACGGTCACGTCCCAGATGTCCATGAGGTGGTGCGGGACGCCGCCGCGCTCCTCGGGCGTCAGCTTGGCGGTGCCGATGTCCATCCCTCGGTAGAGCTGCATGGAGTCGGCGTTGACGACCTCGCCGCCGAGACGCTGGGCCAGGAAAACGCCCAGATCGGACTTTCCGGCCGCGGTTGGTCCGACGACGGCGATGACGCGGGGGGCGGGGGGTGCACTGCTCACCGACACAGTCTCGCAAACCTCGAACCCCGCTCTCGAACGAGTTACGTGACGGCGCAGCTCCGGGGTCGTTGCCCGTTGCGAGGTTCCTGCCGCCGGATCACGGAGGCGGTGGCCCGGGTCGCGCAAACAGACGCACCGGGCAACGCGGGATTTCGCCCGCACGAGTAACGTATGGAGTGGATATGGGCGTTTTTGCACGACTTCTCCGACGGTCGAAGGCCACGCCTGAGGCGTCTGCCGCCGAGGCTCAGGCGGACACGGCGAAGGCCGGGTCCGAGGCGGAGGAGGCGGCCGAGGCCCCGGAGGCGAAGGGGGCCGAGGGAGCCGGGGAAGCGGCCGAGGCGAGTGCCGAGACCGCCGCCGAGGCCACCGAGGGCGAAGGCGTCGACATCCCCAAGCAGCAGTCCACCGACAAGGCGGCCGACAACGAGGCCGGCGAGGGCGCCCGTACGTGACCGCCACGCGCGAGGGAAGGTGAAGCGATGGGTCTCCTGGACAACATGAAGGCCAAGCTGGGCCCGGCCAAGGGCAAGGTCTCGGACCTCGCGCAGCGGCACGAGGGCAAGGTGCACCACGGTCTCGAGAAGGCCGCGCATGCCGTCGACAAGAGGACCAAGGGCAAGTACAGCGACAAGATCCAGTCGGGTACGGGCAAGGCCAAGGGCGCCATGGGCCGACTCGCGCACAAGGGCGACCACGGACCGGACGCGGCGGACACGACACCGCCGCGGGAGGCGGGTGGCACCACGCCACCGCCGACCGCGGGCGGCACCGCGCCGCCGGAGGGACCACCGCCCACTTCCTGACGGGCACGGGGAACGGCGGACGGCCGCGGAGCACGAGAGCTCCCGGCCGTCCGCCGTTTCCCGTGCCCTGCCGTCCGGTCTACGACCAGGTGGCCACGAGGTATCCCACGCCGTACGGCGCGTCCTCGTACAGCAGTGATCCGCCGAGGTCCGCGCCCTCGGCCGCACCCGCCAGGACCTGCCAGGGGGCCCGGCCGGACGCCTTCAGCTCGTGCGCGAGCCCTGCGTCCAGCGCCGTGAGGGCGGCAAGGTCCGCCGCGCCGAGCGCTCGCGCGACGTCCGCGTCGAAGGGCGCCGCCCGTTCGTCCAGATAGCCCGGGGCCTTGAGCGTCCGGCACGCACTGGCGTCCCCCATCACCAGCAGCGCGACCCGCTCGGCCCGTGCGGCGATGTCCCGTCCGGTCTCGGCGCACCTCTCGGTCGTGAGGGATTCCCCGACGCCGAGCCCCTCGACCGGGGCGTCGGACCACCCGGTCCGCCCCAGCAGCCAGGCGGCCACCGCCAGCGAGTACGGCAGCCGCGCTTCCCCCTGTGCGCCCTCAGCCGACCCCAGCCGTACGTCGAGATCGACACCGAAGCTCCCGAACGAGCCCCGTGTCCCCTCCGGGTAGGTCTCGGGCCCCGCGCCCCCCAGCGGACCGACCACCACGAGCCGGTCGGGCCGTGCCGCGGCGAGCACACCCAGGGCGTCCGTGCAGGCCGCCCGCGCGGCGTCCAGCTCCGGTGCGGCGCCCGCGGCGACCTCGGGGACCAGAAGGGGCGGGCAGGGGCAGACAGCGGCGGCGACAAGCATGATCGGCAGGGTAACCCCGGGAACCCGCTCGCACGCATCCCGCGCCCGGCGAACCGAGCCGGGGCACTACGCCCGGCGGACCGACCGGCAGATCACCGGCCAAGGAACCGCAGGGCAAGAGCCCGACCCCGACACCGCCCAAGAAACCCCCCGGTGAGGCCTCGCTCAGTCCAGGGCGCAGCCGCTCGTCGCCGCCGGGAGCGGCTCAGGTACGCCGATCTTCGGGAGGCCGAGCAGGACGCCGGCAGGCTGGGTCGGCTTGCCTGCCTTCTCGGCGTTGCGCTTCTCCCAGGCGTCGCCCGCGCGGGTGCGGCGCACGGCGAGCACGGGGCCCTCGGCGAGGAGGTGGTGCGGGGCGGCGTAGGTGATCTCGACCGTCACCACGTCACCGGGGCGGACCTCCTGGTCCGGCTTGGTGAAGTGGACGAGGCGGCTGTCGGGGGCGCGGCCGGACAGGCGGTGGGTGGTGTCGTCCTTGCGGCCCTCGCCCTCGGCGACCATCAGCTCCAGGGTGCGGCCGACCTGCTTCTTGTTCTCCTCCCAGGAGATCTCCTCCTGGAGGGCGACGAGACGCTCGTAGCGCTCCTGGACGACCTTCTTGGGGATCTGGCCGTCCATCTCGGCGGCCGGGGTGCCGGGGCGCTTGGAGTACTGGAAGGTGAAGGCCTGGGCGAAGCGGGCCTCGCGCACCACGTGCAGCGTCTGCTCGAAGTCCTCCTCGGTCTCGCCGGGGAAGCCCACGATGATGTCGGTGCTGATCGCCGCGTGCGGGATGGCGGCGCGGACCTTGTCGATGATCCCGAGGAAGCGCTCCTGGCGGTAGGAGCGGCGCATGGCCTTCAGGACCGGGTCCGAGCCGGACTGCAGCGGCATGTGCAGCTGCGGCATCACATTCGGCGTCTCGGCCATCGCGGCGATGACGTCGTCGGTGAAGTCGCGCGGGTGCGGTGAGGTGAAGCGGACGCGCTCCAGGCCGTCGATCCTCCCGCAGGCGCGCAGCAGCTTGCTGAAGGCCTCGCGGTCGCCGATGTCGGAGCCGTACGCGTTGACGTTCTGGCCGAGCAGCGTGATCTCGGAGACGCCCTCGCCGACCAGGGCCTCGATCTCGGCGAGGATGTCGCCGGGGCGGCGGTCCTTCTCCTTGCCGCGCAGGGCCGGGACGATGCAGAACGTACAGGTGTTGTTGCAGCCGACGGAGATCGACACCCAGGCCGCGTAGGCGCTCTCGCGGCGCGTCGGCAGCGTCGAGGGGAACTCCTCCAGCGACTCGGCGATCTCGACCTGCGCCTCTTCCTGCACGCGGGCGCGCTCCAGCAGGACGGGCAGCTTGCCGATGTTGTGCGTGCCGAAGACGACGTCCACCCAGGGCGCCCGCTTCACGATGGTGTCGCGGTCCTTCTGCGCCAGACAGCCGCCGACCGCGATCTGCATGCCGGGGCGGCTCGCCTTCTTCGGCGCGAGGTGGCCCAGGTTGCCGTACAGCTTGTTGTCGGCGTTCTCCCGCACCGCGCAGGTGTTGAAGACGACGACGTCCGCCTCGCCGTCGGACCCCTCGGGGGCGCGCACGTACCCCGCGTCCTCCAGCAGACCGGACAATCGCTCCGAGTCGTGGACGTTCATCTGACATCCGTAGGTGCGAACTTCATAGGTCCTGGATGTCTGCTTATCCACTGCCGGGCTCCGGTCGCTGCTGATGGTCATGGCTCAAGGGTAGGCGCTCCCGGGCGAGGGCCGTGTCCGGACCGGTTCAGGACGCCTGGAGCACCGACGGTCCCTCTTCGAGGACGCGGTCGACGACCTCGGGCGGCAGACCGTCGTCCGTCACGATGGTGTCGAGCCCGTTCAGGGGGGTCACGTTGAACCGCTCGACGATGCCCCACTTCGTGCTGTCGGCGAGCAGGGCGACCGAGGTCGCCGCCCGCATCACGGTCTGCTTGAGCAGCACCTTGTCGGTCGAGGGACTGGTCACGCCGTGGGCCAGGTCCCAGGAGCCCGCGCTCAGGAAGCAGATGTCGATGTTCAGCGCCCCGATAGCCTGGGCGGCGAGCGGACCGCTGCTCGATCCGCTGGACACGTCGATCTCGCCCCCGGTGTGAATGGCGCGGATCTCCGGATGGCCGCAGAGGGCGATCGCGGCGTGGAAGTCGTTGGTGACGACGGTGAGGTCCTTGCGGCCGGCCAGGAACGGGACGGTGGACTGACAGGTCGTTCCCGCGTCGAGGAAGACCGCCATGCCGTCCTCGACGAGGCCCGCCGCGGTCTCGGCGATGGCCTGCTTGCGGGGAAGTTCCAGCTCGGCCCGGGACGCCCGCTCGCGGGGCGGGGCGTGCCCCGTCCAGTCCGCGAGCCTGACGCCGCCCTGGACGGAGACCACCTGGCCGCTCTTCTCCAAGGCAGCGATGTCACGGCGCACCGTCATGTGGGAGACGTCCAGCCGCGTCATGAGCTCCCGGATGCTCAGCACGCCGGTGCTCCGCAGCAGGCGCAGCAGCTCCTGGTGCCGCTGTTCCGGAATCAGCGGGGCCCTGACCATCACGTCTCCTCCAGACCGGTACCGAGGGAGATCAGATTAACTTCCCGTTCCCGACCTAGTGACAATATGTGAATCTGTGTTCTAGCGTGTTCCGCCATGGTAACGAAGTTTCAATCCCTTGACGCGATCGTCCGCACCGGAGCCCTGCTGATCGTCCGGCTGGACAGCGCGGAAGAGGCCTTGGCCGTGTCCGAGGCGGCGATCGAGGGCGGTGTGCGCGCACTGGAGATCACGCTCTCGGTGCCGGGCGCGCTGGACGTCATCTCGAAGCTGTCCGAGCGCTACGGCAAGGACGGCGTGGTCATCGGCGCCGGGACGGTCCTGGACGAGCAGGCGGCCCACGCCTGTGTCTCGGCCGGGGCGAATCTGCTGGTGAGTCCGAATCTGAACCCGGCGATGATCGCGGCCGCCAACCGCTATCAGGCCGTCACGGTCAGCGGTGCCTTCACCCCGACGGAGATCGTCGACACGATGCAGGCGGGCGCCGACATCGTGAAGCTCTTCCCCGCCGAGTTCATGGGCCCCGACTACGTCCGGACCGTCAAGGCTCCCCTCCCCCAGGCACCGCTCATGCCTGCGGGCGGCGTCTCGCCCGACAACGTCAAGGCGTGGTTCGACGCCGGTGTCGTCGCGGTCGGCGTCGGCAGCTCCGTGACCAAGGCCGCCCGTCCCGACGGTGACTACCGGCGCGTGACCGAAGCGGCCCGGACCGTCCTGCGGTCCATCGAAGAAGCCCGGGCCTGACGCCCGGGCACCCCGACTCCGCCCACCCCCCACTCCTGACCCTTGCGGTGTCTCGTCCCCCTCCCCAACCCTTGTGGTGATCCCCCAGGAGCCCCCCATGTCCCATCCGCTCTCCGATGCCCAGGTTCCCGAGAGAACTGACGCCGACGCCCCGCAGTCGATCAGGATCCGCTGGGTGCTGGTCGCCCTCCTGGTGATCGGCGGCGTCGTCAACTACCTCGACCGCTCCAACCTGAGCGTCGCCAACACGACCGTCGCCAAAGAGTTCGACCTGAGTTCCACCCAGATGGGGCTCCTGCTCGCGGCGTTCGCCTGGCCCTACGCGCTGGCCAACCTCCCGGCCGGCTACCTCGTCGACCGCTTCGGGCCCAAGCGCATGTACGCCTGGGCGGCCGCGCTGTGGTCACTGGTGTCGATGCTCTCGGCGACCGCGAGTTCGTACGGCTTCATGTACGCGGCCCGGGTGGCTCTCGGTGTCGCCGAGGCGCCCTTCTTCACCGCCAGCCTGAAGGTCAACCAGCGGTGGTTCGCCCAGCACGAGCGCGCGCTGCCGATCTCGATCGTCAACACGGGCTCGCAGATAGCCAACGCGATCGCCCCGCCGCTGCTCACCACGCTGATGCTGCTGCTCGGGTGGCGCGGCATGTTCGTCACCATCGGCGCGCTGGGCGTCGTGCTCGTGCTGGTGTGGCTGCGTGTCTACCGCGACCCGACGGTGCGGGAGCAGGTGGCCATCCTGGGCGAGGCGTCCGCGCCCCCGGCGCCCGAGGCCGAGGCGAAGGCCAAGGCCGGGTGGGGGCAGCTGTTCCGGCAGCGGAACACGTACTTCATGATCCTCGGCGCCTTCGGCATCTTCTACACGGTGTGGGTGTACCTCACCTGGCTGCCCAGCTACCTGGAGACCTCCCGCGGCTTCAGCCTCACCGCGACCGGCTGGCTGGCGTCCCTGCCGTTCCTGTGCGGTATCGCGGGCGTGCTCTTCGGCGGCTACCTCTCCGGGCGCCTGATCAGCCGCGGGGTCTCCGCCGTCACCTCACGCAAGATCCCGATCGCCGGTGGCGCGGCCCTGGCAGCGGCCGCCGTACTTCCCGTGGCCTACGTCGAGAGCACCCCGCTCGCGATGGTGCTGCTGTCGGTGGGGTACTTCGCAGCGCAGGTGCCGATCGGCTGTCTGTGGACCCTGGCGTCCGACGTCGCCGAGCCGCACCAGGTGGCCTCGCTGGGTGCCATCCAGAACTTCGGCGGGTTCCTCGGCGCGACGCTGGCTCCGATCGTCACCGGGAGCATCCTGGATGCCACGGGAGGCAGCTACAACCTCGTCTTCCTGGTCGGCGGGGTGCTGCTGCTGGTCGGCGGTTCCTCGTACCTGTTCTTCGTCAAGGACCGCAGGTCCCCGAAGGAGAGCCGCGCATGACGATTCCACGGGCCTACTTCGTGATCGGGCCGGCCGGGTCGGGAAAGAGCACCGTGGCCCGGTTGCTCGCCCGGCTGACCGGGGCGGCCTACATCGACAAGGACACCGCCTGCACCCGCCTCACGGAGGCGCTCCTGGAACTCGCCGGCACGGATCCCTCCGAGCGGGACCTCAACCCGTATTACCAGTCGGCGGTGATGGACCTGGAGTATCTGACCATCCTGGATCTGGCGCGCGACAACCTCGCGGTGGGCCGGCCGGTCGTCCTGGACGCCCCGTTCGGCCGGTACTTCTCCCGCCCGGAGTACCTCGCCGAGGTGGCCGAGCGTCACGCCTGGCCCCGGCAGGCCGAAGCGGTGGTGGTGCGGGTCGAGACCGACTCCGAGACCGCCCGGGCCCGTGTCCGTGCCCGTGGCTGCGCTCGGGACCTGTCCAAGCTCGCCGACTGGGACGCCTTCTGGCGGAAGTCCCAGGACAACGCGTGCCGGTGGTCGAGCCGTCACAGCCTGGTGTTCGACAACCGGGCCGACGGTGTCGCTCCGGACGCGGTCGCACGCGCGCTGGGCGGGCTCGGCGGGCTCGCCGAGGACACCGCGCGGGGGTTCACGGCTCGATGAGCCCGGCCCGGATCGCGTACCGGGTCAGCTCCAGGCGGTCGCGCATGCCGAGCTTCTGGAGGAGGTTGGCGCGGTGGCGTTCGACCGTCTTGGCGCTGATGAAGAGGAGTTCGCCGATCTCCTTGGAGGTGTGGCCCTCGGCGACCAGCTTGAGGATCTCCTCCTCGCGCTCGGTGATGGCCCGTTCCGGCAGGCCGTCGCCCCGGTGCAGCCGCTCCAGGTAGGAGCGGACGAGGGCCCGCTCGGCGCCGGGGTAGATGAACGGCTCGTCGCGCACGGCCGCCCGGCAGGCCTCGACCAGGTCGCGGTCGGCGACGGACTTGAGGACGTAGCCGCTGGCACCGGCCCTGAGCGCCTCGAAGAAGTACTCCTCGTTGTCGTACATCGTCAGAATCAGGATGTGCAGGTCGGGCAGTCGGCGGGAGAGTTCGCGGGCTGCCTGGAGGCCGGTCATACGCGGCATGGCGACATCGAGGACGGCCAGGTCCACGGCGGTCTCCCGGGCCTTGGCGACAGCCTCGGCACCGTCCCCGGCCTCGGCGACGACCGTCAGGTCCGGCTCCCCGTCCAGGATGAGGCGCACTCCCCGGCGTACGAGGGTGTGGTCGTCGGCGAGCAGGACGCGGATCGGGGTGGGGGCGGCGGTGGGGGCGGTCATCAGCGGGCTCCTCGGGCTGACGGGTGGGGACACATCAGCGGGCTCCTTCCGTCACCGGCACGCCCAGGCGTACGTCCGTGCCCCGGCCGGGGGCCGGTTCGACGGTGAGGGCGGCGCCGATCAGGAGGGCGCGTTCGCGCATGCCCGTGATGCCGGCGCCCTCCGGGGCGTCGCCGACGCCCGTGCCGTTGTCGCGTACGAGGAGTTCGACGCCGCCGGGTACCTGCTGGAGGCGGAGTTCGGCGCGGTCGGCGCCGGCATGCCGGGCGGTATTGGTCAGGCCTTCCTGGGCCACCCGGTAGACGACGAGTTCCGCTTCCGGACTGAGGGCGGGGAGGTCGCCGGTGACCTGGTGGCGCACGGTCAGCCCATGGGTCGTGAACTCGGAGGCGAGCGAGCGCAGGGCACTGGCCAGCCCCAGCTCCTCCAGGACACCGGGGCGCAGCCGGCGGGCGATCCGGCGGATCTCGTCCAGACCGGCCCGGGTCGCCTCCTGCGCCTGGCCCACCTCCTCGCGCAGATCCTCGGGCGCCCGGTCGGCGACCCGCTTGAGCTGGAGCAGGACGGCGGTCAGGGTCTGCCCGACCTCGTCGTGCAGCTCACGGGCGATCCGGTGGCGTTCGCGCTCCTGTGCGGACAGGGCCCGGGCGGCGCCCGCGGCCCGCTCGGCCTCCAGCCGGTCGAGCATCGTGTTGTACGTCGTGATCAGCGCGGCCGTCTCCGCCGGTCCGGCGACCACCGGGCGCGATCCCGGGCGCAGCAGGTCGGCGGTGGCCATGGACCTGCCGAGCCGTTGCAGGGGCGCGAGGCCGAAGCGCAGCACCAGCGCGTTGCCCGCCAGCAGCATCACCAGGCCGCCGAGCAGGACGAGCGCCTCGCCCGCGAGGACGGGGGTGGACACGGTGACCGGGCCGAGCAGCAACGCGGTGGCCACGACCAGGCCCACGGCGTTGAGCGAGAAGATCCGCCAGAACAACGACACGTTCCTGGATCCGCCCCTTCCGGCCTTCGCGTACGGCACCTCCCGCTCCACCCTTTCCGGCGACCGGCCGCTGTGTATATCCGTCACAACACCCATGTCGTCACCGTACGGCCGGATGGCAGCATGCGGACTTGACCCGTCCGTTGATCGACACCGTTCACGACACCGACACAGCAACACCTACAAGACAAACCAACCAAACAACATGAAAAAGGGGAAGAAACGTGTCAGCTCCGCGCCTGAGGGCGACGCCGCTGCCGGGTATCGGGGTCCAGTACGACCTGGAGACCCGGGAACACCGCCATCTGTCGGTGGTGGCGCACCGCGACGGCACGCGCACGGTGAACATGTACCGGGCCGACGATCCCGACTCCTGCGCGCATTCGCTGCGGCTGACCAGCTCGGAGGCGGGTTCGCTGATCGACGCGCTGAAGCCGTCCCACCACAGTCCGAGCCTGCTGTACACCACGGACCTGGGGCTGGTGGCCGAGCGGATCGAGGTGGCCGCGACCTCGCGCTGGAACGGGCGGGTGCTGGGCGACATGAAGATGCGGACGGAGACCGGCGCGTCGGTCGTGGCGGTGCTGCGCCGGGCCGAGGCCATTCCGTCGCCCGCGCCGGACTTCCGGCTGGCGGGCGGTGACACGCTGATCGTCGTCGGGACCCGTGAGGGCGTCGACGCCGCCGCGACCATACTCGGGCGGGAGTGAGCCTGTGCACTCCGCGGTCCTGCTCATCGAGTTCGGTTCCATCATCCTCGGCCTCGGCCTGCTCGGACGGTTCGCCGCCCGTTTCCGGCTCTCGCCGATACCGCTGTACCTCCTGGCCGGTCTGGCCTTCGGCGAGGGCGGGCTGCTGCCGCTGGGCGCGAGCGAGGAGTTCGTCGCCACGGGCGCCGAGATCGGCGTCATCCTGCTCCTGCTGATGCTGGGCCTGGAGTACACGGCGAGCGATCTCGTCTCCAACCTCAAGACGCACTACCCGTCCGGACTGGTCGACTGCGCGCTCAACGCACTGCCCGGAGCGGCGATGGCGCTGCTGCTCGGCTGGGGGCCGGTGGCCGCCGTCGTCCTGGCCGGTGTCACCTGGATCTCGTCGTCCGGCGTGATCGCGAAGGTGCTCGGCGATCTGGGCCGGGTCGGCAACCGCGAGACCCCCGTCATCCTCAGCGTCCTGGTGCTGGAGGACCTGGCGATGGCCGTGTACCTGCCCATCGTCACGGCACTGGTGGCGGGCGTCGGGCTGATGGCCGGCAGCATGACCCTGGCGATCGCGCTGGGCGCGGCCGGGCTCGTGCTGTTCCTGGCCGTGCGCTACGGCCGGCTCATCTCGAGGTTCGTCTCCAGCGACGACCCGGAGAAGCTGCTGCTGGTGGTGCTGGGCCTGACCATCCTGGTCGCGGGCGTCGCGCAGCAGCTCCAGGTGTCGGCGGCGGTCGGCGCCTTCCTGGTGGGCATCGCGCTGTCGGGCGAGGTGGCGGAGGGTGCGCACACCCTGCTCAGCCCCTTGCGGGACCTGTTCGCGGCGGTCTTCTTCGTCTTCTTCGGACTGCACACCGACCCGTCCAGCATCCCGCCCGTCCTGCTGCCCGCCCTCGCGCTGGCCGTCGTCACGGCCCTGACGAAGATCGCCACCGGGTACTGGGCGGCCCGGCGCGCCGGGATCTCCGTCAAGGGCCGCTGGCGTGCGGGCGGTGCGCTGGTGGCCCGGGGCGAGTTCTCGATCGTCATCGCCGGTCTGGCGGTCGCGGCCGGTATCGAACCGTCCCTCGGCCCCCTGGCCACGGCCTATGTCCTCATCCTGGTCGTCCTCGGCCCCCTCACCGCGCGCTACACGGAGCCGGTGGCGATGTGGTGGAGCGGACGCCGCGAGGCCCGCCGGGGAACCCCGGAGCCCGCGCCCCGGAAGACCGAGGCGGAGGCGCCGGTGGGCGACTGAGGAGGGGGTGGGTCACCTCGGGGGCCTCTGGTCACCGCCGGGAGCCCACCCCTGCCTCCGCAGCACCCCGGGCACATCCGGTGCCTCGTAGTGCTCGCCCTTGAGGACCTTGCCGTCCTCGCGCCGGGAGACCGAGCCGTCGGGGCCGATCTTGGTCATGTTGGATCGGTGGATCTCGGTCAGTACCGCGTCGAGGTCGATGCCGTGGACGAGGGCGGTGCCGTACGCGACATAGACGACGTCCGCCAGTTCGTGGGCGAGCCGGTCGAGCGGGCCCAGGACCGACACCTCGGCGACCTCCGCGGCCTCCTCCGCGAGGAGTTCGCCGCGATGGGCGGCGAGTTCCCGGGAGACCTCCGTCGGGGTACTGCGGGCGTCCAGGCCGAAGGCGAGGTGGAATTCACGGACCAGGTCAGCGGGCGAGGAGCTCATGGGGACGACAGTAGCGGCCCCCACTGACACCCCTCCCCGCCCCGGTGCCGACCGCCGCCCCTGGTCAGAGGGGCACCAAGGCTGGCAGGATCTCGCGCATGTCCCAGATGTTCCCCCGTATCGGCAGGCGCCGGGCCCTGCAGGGCGGCACGGCCTCCCTCCTGGTCCTCGGGCTGCTGCTGTGGTGGCTGCGCCCCTGGGCCGAGGAGCCGCCGGGCGGGTCGATCACGTTCAGCACGGGCACGCGCGCCGGGGTCTACCACGAGTACGGCGAACTCCTGCGCGCCGAGATCGACCAGGACATGCCGGACCTCGGGGTGCGCCTGCTGACCAGCGCCGGGTCGCAGGAGAACGTCTCGGACGTGGCGACGGGCAAGGCCGACTTCGCCATCGCGGCGGCCGACGCGGTCGCCACGTACAAGCTCGACAACGGCGCGGGCGCCGGCCGGCTGCGCGGCATGGCCCGCCTGTACGACGACTACCTGCAGCTCGTCGTGCCGCCCGACTCGGACATCCGCTCCGTCGCGGACCTGCGGGGCAAGCGTGTGGCCATAGGGCTGCCGAACTCCGGCGTGCGGCTGATCGCGAACGGCGTGCTCAAGGCGGCCGGGATCGACCCGGAGAAGGACATCAAGCCCTCCTCGGACGGCATCGACACCGGACCCCGGCGACTGGGGCACGGCCTCGACGCTTTCTTCTGGTCGGGCGGACTGCCCACGGACGGGCTCAGCCGCCTCGCCAAGAAATCGGCCTCCGCCTTCCGCTTCGTGCCGATCGACGTCGGGCTCGTGGCCAAGCTGCACGACCAGGGCGGTGCCACGCGGTACTACCGCGCCACCAAGATGCCGGAGTCGGCCTACCCCACGATCCAGCGCGGTGACCCGGTGCCGACCCTGGCGGTGTCCAACGTGCTGCTCACGCGCAGCGACATGGACCCCCGGCTCACCGAATGGCTGACCCGTACGGTGATCGACAGCCGGGACGGCATCGGCGCGACCGTCCACTCCGCCCAGCTCGTCGATGTCCGCACCGCGATCTACACCGACCCGCTCCAGCTGCATCGCGGCGCCCAGCGCTACTACCAGTCGGTCAAGCCGTAGGGCCCGACCTCGGCACTCTCACCGTCACCCGCAGCCCGTGCGGCTCATGACGGTCGTACGTGATCGAACCGCCGCCCGCCGCGAGCAGTGCCCGCGAGATGGACAGTCCGAGGCCCGAGCCCTTGATGTTCTGGTGGCGGCCGCTGCGCCAGAAGCGGTCGCCGACCCGGGCCAGCTCCTCGTCGGTGAGGCCGGGGCCGTGGTCGGTGACGACGATGGTGGAGGTGTCGCCTTCGGGGGCGACGGTCACCTCGACGCTCTGGTCCTCGGGCGTGAACTTCACCGCGTTGTCGATGACCGCGTCCAGCGCGCTGGACAGCGCGACCGGGTCGGCCCAGGCGGTCGTGGGCGGGCAGTCGCCGACCAGGCGCACGCCCTTGGCCTCGGCGGTCGGGGCCCAGGCCGCGAGGCGTTCGGCGGCGAGCTCGCCGATGTCGGTGATCCGCAGGTCCGCCTCGGTGTGCTCCGCCAGCGCCAGATCCAGCAGATCGTCCAGGACCTGCGCGAGGCGCTTGCCCTCGCCCTGGACGGAGGCGATCTCCTTGTTGCCCTCGGGCAGCTCGAAGGAGAGCAGCTCGATACGGAGCAGCAGCGCCGCGAGCGGGTTGCGGAGCTGGTGCGAGGCGTCCGCGACGAAGGCGCGCTGCTGCTCCAGCACGTCCTCGACGTTGTCCGCCATCTCATTGAACGACCGGGCCAGACGCCTGAGTTCCGGCGGACCGCCGGCGGCCGCGACCCGGGACTTGAGCCGGCCGGTGGCGATGTCGTGGGTGGTGGCGTCGAGGACGCGCACCGGCCGCAGGACCCAGCCGGTCAGCCGCAGGGCGGCGCCGACGGCCAGCAGCATCGCGGCGCCCTCGCCCGCGCCGATGACCAGCCAGCCGTGCAGGGTGCGCGAGCGCATCTGCCCGGTGGGCGAGTCGGTGACGACGACCGCGACGACGTCCCCGTCCCGGATGACCGGCGAGGCGACCACCAGGTTGTGGCGCTGCCAGGGCCAGACCTGCTTCGGGTCGTGGCTGCGGCGGCTGAGCAGCGCCTCCTCGAAGGCGTCGCGCACCTCGCCCTCTTCCGGCAGGGACCACCTGGCCGGTGCATGAGCCATGGCACTGCCGCTGCGGTAGAAGACACCGGCCCGGATGCCGTAGACGTCGTAGTAGCTGTCGAGCTCGCTGCTGAGCGTGGCCAGACGCTCGTTCTCGAACGCCCCGGCCGTGCCGGTGGGCGAGTCGGTGACGAACTGGGCGAGGGCGGCGAAGCGCGCGGTGTCGTCGATCCGGTCGACGACGACCTTCTGCTGCTGGGCCCCGGCCAGACTGACGGCGAGCGGGACCCCGAGCGCGAGCAGCACGGCCGCCATCAGGATGATCAGCAGCGGGAGCAGACGAGTGCGCACCCGGCCCCGCTAACCGGCAGGCGCGACGAGCCGGTAGCCGACCCCGCGTACGGTCTCGATGAGCGCCGGCATGCGCAGCTTGGCGCGCAGGGACGCCACATGCACCTCCAGGGTGCGCCCGGTCCCCTCCCAGCTCGTCCGCCACACCTCGCTGATGATCTGCTCCCGGCGGAAGACCACCCCGGGCCGCTGCGCGAGCAGGGCCAGCAGATCGAACTCCTTGCGGGTCAGCTGGACCACCGCCCCGTCGACGCTGACCCGGCGGGTGGGCAGCTCTATGTGCACGGGCCCGAGGCGCAGCTCGGTCTCGATGCCGCTGGAGGTGTCCTCGTGGGAGGTGCGCCGGCTCACGGCGTGGATGCGGGCGAGCAGCTCCCCGGTGTCGTACGGCTTCACCACGTAGTCGTCGGCGCCCAGGTTGAGGCCGTGGATGCGGGAGCGGACGTCGGAGCGGGCGGTGACCATGATCACTGGGGTGGCGGTGCGTTTGCGGATCTTGCCGCAGACCTCGTACCCGTCCTGGTCGGGCAGGCCGAGGTCGAGGAGGACGACGCCGAAGCAGTCGCTCTCGGGGACGAGGGCCTGGAGGGCCTCCTCACCGCTGCGCGCGTGCGTGACGTCGAATCCGTGCCGCGCCAGGACAGCCGACAGGGCGGCGGCGACGTGGTTGTCGTCCTCGACGAGCAGCAGTCTCATCCGGTCCCCCTTCGGTTCACTGGCCGTACGATCTGTCTGTGTACAAAAAGTGCGTGCACGCGCGCGTGCACGCATTGCAGTCACGCTGATGGATGAGGACGGCGTCAAGAGGGTTCCGGTTGCGGAGAGCTTCCGTTACCCGGCCGATATGAGCGCTGCTCACAAGTGCTACGACACGTGTCCGATTGCTATCGGATCGTGATGCTCAGATTCCCCTCAGATGTAATGACGCAGGTCGTAGAGGGTAACTACTGTCCTCCGAAACCGAGGAGGACGGAGCCTGAGAGCGATGACCGAAGTATCGGTGGCCAAGGAAGATGTGGCCGCGACCGGCGAACTGGTCGTCCTGAAGAGCGTCAACAAGCACTTCGGCGCGTTGCACGTACTCCAGGACATCGACCTGACGATCGCCCGCGGCGAAGTCGTCGTGGTCATCGGACCCTCCGGGTCCGGTAAGTCCACCCTGTGCCGCACCATCAACCGCCTGGAGACGACCGACTCCGGCTCGATCACGATCGACGGCAAGCCGCTGCCCCACGAGGGCAAGGAGCTGGCCAAGCTCCGGGCCGACGTCGGAATGGTCTTCCAGTCCTTCAACCTCTTCGCGCACAAGACCGTGCTCGAGAACGTGATGCTCGGCCAGATCAAGGTCCGCAAGAAGGACAAGAAGGCGGCCGAGGAGCGGGCTCGGGCCCTACTCGACCGGGTCGGCGTCGGCGCACAGGCCGAGAAGTACCCCGCACAGCTCTCCGGCGGCCAGCAGCAGCGCGTCGCGATCGCGCGGGCGCTGGCCATGGAGCCGAAGGTCATGCTCTTCGACGAGCCGACCTCCGCGCTCGACCCCGAGATGATCAACGAGGTGCTGGAGGTCATGCAGCAGCTCGCCCGCGACGGCATGACCATGATCGTCGTTACCCATGAGATGGGCTTCGCACGATCGGCCGCCAACCGCGTGGTGTTCATGGCGGACGGCCGCATCGTCGAGGAGGCTGCGCCCGACCAGTTCTTCAGCAATCCGCGCAGTGACCGTGCCAAGGACTTCCTGTCGAAGATCCTCCACCACTGACGGCGCACTCCGCGCGACGCCACCGGCGTTGCCGCCTGACGGCCCGCATCTCTTTCACCAGCCAAAGGATGTTCATCATGAAGCTCCGCAAGGTCACCGCCGCCTCGGCCACCGTGTTCGCCCTCGCCCTCACCGCCACCGCGTGCGGCGGCGACAACAGCACGGGCGGCGACTCCGGCTCCGGTGGTGGCAAGACGATCACCGTCGGCATCAAGTTCGACCAGCCCGGCCTCGGCCAGAAGACGCCGCAGGGTTACGCCGGCTTCGACGTCGACGTCGCCACGTACGTCGCGAAGAAGCTCGGTTACGACGCGGACCAGATCGAGTGGAAGGAAGCGAAGAGCGCCGACCGCGAGACCATGCTGCAGCGTGGTGACGTCGACTTCATCGCCGCGACCTACTCGATCACCCCGGAGCGCCAGGAGAAGGTCGACTTCGCCGGTCCTTACCTGCTGGCTCACCAGGATGTGCTGGTCCGCGCCGACGACAACAAGATCAAGTCGCCGAAGGACCTGAACAACGCCAAGCTCTGCTCGGTGACCGGCTCCACCTCCGCGCAGAACGTGAAGGACAAGCTGGCGCCGAAGGCCCAGCTGCAGCCGTACCCGACGTACTCCGCCTGTCTGCCCGGTCTGCAGAACGGTGCCGTCGACGCGCTGACCACCGACGACTCCATCCTCGCCGGTTACGCCGCCCAGTCCCAGTTCAAGGGCAAGTTCAAGCTCGGCGGCTTCAAGCTGACCAACGAGAACTACGGCATCGGCGTCAAGAAGGGCAGCGACCTCAAGGCCGACATCAACAAGGCCCTCGAGGCCATGGTCGCCGACAAGGCCTGGCAGGAGGCCGTGGACAAGAACCTCGGCCCGGCCAACTACAAGAACGAGCCCGCGCCGAAGATCGGCGAAATCAAGAGCTGAGGCAACGCCTGACGGGTGCGCCGCCCCGCGGGGCGGCGCACCGGGGCATCCCTATACGCGGAAGCGCGGGAGATCGTGTTCGACTTTCTTGAGGATTACGACCTGCTGGGAGCCTTCTGGACGACAGTGCAACTCGCTGCGCTGTCCGCCGTCGGCTCTCTCATCTGGGGCACCATGCTGGCCGCCATGCGCGTCGGTCCGGTGCCGCTGATGCGCGGTTTCGGGACCGCGTACGTGAACATCGTGCGGAACATCCCGCTGACCGTCATCATCCTGTTCACGTCGCTGGGCCTGAACCAGACGCTGAGTGTCTCCCTCGGCGCCGATGACGTCGAGACGATCAACTTCCGGCTGGCGGTCCTGGGCCTGATCTTCTACACCTCGTCCTTCGTGTGCGAGGCGCTGCGCTCCGGCATCAACACGGTGCCGGTCGGGCAGGCGGAGGCGGCTCGGGCGATCGGTCTCAGCTTCCGCCAGGTGCTGGGTCTGGTCGTGCTGCCGCAGGCGTTCCGGTCGTCGGTCGTCCCGCTGGCGAACGTGCTGATCGCCCTCATCAAGAACACCACGGTCGCGGCCGCCATCGGTGTCGCCGAGGCGGCGGTACTGATGAAGGAGATGATCGAGAACGAGGCCCAGCTGCTGCTGATCGCGGCGATCATCGCGTTCGGCTTCGTGGTTCTGACGCTGCCGACCGGTCTGATCCTCGGTTGGGTGGGCAAGAAGGTGGCGGTGAAGCGATGAGCTCCGTTCTGTACGACGCCCAGGGCCCCCGCGCCAAGCGGCGCAACGCCGTCCTCACGGTGGTCTTCGTGGCCGCCGCCGCGGCCCTGCTGTGGTGGGTGTTCGGCACCCTCAAGGACAAGGGCCAGCTGGAATGGGCCCTGTGGGAGCCGTTCTTCTCCGGCAGCGAGGCCTGGTCCACGTACATCTGGCCGGGGCTGCTGAACACGCTGAAGGCCGCCGCCCTCGCGGTGATCATCGCGATGCCGCTCGGCGCGGTGCTCGGCATCGCCCGCCTCTCGGACCACGTGTGGGTCCGGATCCCGGCCGCGGTCGTGGTCGAGTTCTTCCGGTCCATCCCCGTGCTGGTCCTGATGATCTTCGGCCTCGCCCTGTTCGCCGAGTACACCAACGTCAGCTCCGACGACCGTCCGCTCTACGCGGTCGTCACCGGCCTGGTGCTGTACAACGCGTCCGTCCTCGCCGAGATCGTCCGCGCGGGCATCCTGGCCCTGCCCAAGGGCCAGGCCGAGGCGGCGCAGGCGATCGGCCTGCGCAAGGGCCAGCTCATGCGGCTGATCCTGCTGCCGCAGGCGGTCACCGCGATGCTCCCGGCCATCGTGAGCCAGCTCGTCGTCATCGTGAAGGACACCGCGCTCGGCGGCGCCGTCCTCACCTACTCCGAGCTGCTCTCCGCCGCGAACACGATGAGCGGCTACTACGGCGCGAACATCATCGCCAGCTTCACGGTCGTGGCCGTCATCTTCATCGCGCTCAACTTCGCCCTCACGTCCTTCGCGAGCTGGCTCGAGCGCCGGCTGCGGCAGGCCAAGAAGTCGACGGGAGCGGTCGTGGGCGCCAACGACGCACAGATCGCCGGCACCACCGGGACCGGCGCCGGAGGCATCTGACACTCGCTCAACCCGGATGACATACTCAGGGGCAGTGGCATGATCGCCACTGCCCCTGGTCACTTGACGCAAGCACCGGCAATGGGTTGCATACGTTCTGTGATCGTGCACCCTGCTCCAACTTCGTGTTCACCTACGTCCCTCAGGACGTCACCACGGGCAGGGGGCGCCGCGCCGTGGACCCGGTGATCGTCGTCGGAGCGGGGCCCGTCGGGCTCACGCTCGCCCTGGCCCTGGCGCGTCAGGAGGTGCCCTGCGTGGTCCTCGACGAAGGGCCGGGCAAGGACGAACCCCGTGCGTCGCGCACCGTGGTCCTCCACGAGGAGACCACCGCACTCATCGAACGGCTGACCGGTGCCCCCTTGGACCGCATCGGCGCCCACTGGGCCGGATGGCGGTCGGTGCGGCGCAAGCAGGTGATGCGCGAGGTCTTTTTCGACGGCAGCGAGCCCGTCCCCCTGCACATCGCCCAGCACGAGCTGACCGGCGCCCTGCGCGCGGCCCTCGCGGGCGAACCGCTCGTCAAGATCGCGGTGGAGAGCCGGCTCGACGGCATGGAGCAGGAGTCCTCGGGCGTCACGGCCCACACCCGCGGTCCCAAGGGCACATGGTGGCGCGGCAGTTACCTGG
Organism: Streptomyces sp. CRCS-T-1; assembly: GCF_024442335.1. Taxonomy (NCBI): domain Bacteria; kingdom Bacillati; phylum Actinomycetota; class Actinomycetes; order Kitasatosporales; family Streptomycetaceae; genus Streptomyces; species Streptomyces sp. CRCS-T-1. The sequence goes on from NZ_CP101651.1 coordinate 2,022,142, forward strand.
TCGGCTGCGACGGCCCCCGCTCGACCGTGCGCAAGCTCCAGGACATCCGCTTCCCCGGACGTACGGCGGTGGAACGTCACGCCGTCGCTGCCCTGCGGACGGAACTGCCCTGGTACAACGAGGCGTTGCTGCACCGCCTGCCGCCGTGGCGCATGTCGGGTCCCTCGGCCGGCGAGGTCACCGCGCGCCCCCTGCCGGACGGCGTCTGGCGTCTGGACTGGCTGCTGCCGCCCGGAAAGGACCTGGTCACACCCGAGCTGCTGCTGACCCGCATCCGGGAGACCCTGGCGGGCTGGTCGGGCGGCACGACCCCGCCGTACGAGCTCCTGGACACCGGTGTGCACACCGTCCACCACCGCCTCGCCCGCCGCTGGCGCGCCGACCGCGTCTTCCTCGCCGGGGACGCGGCGCACCTCCTCGGCTCACTGGGCACGCACGGGCTGGACGAGGGCCTGCGGGACGCCGACAACCTCGCCTGGAAACTGGCCCTGGCCTGGCACCACGGGCCGCACGAGGCGCTGCTCGACAGCTACCAGACCGAACGCCGGGCGATCGTGGCGGCCCGGCTCCGCGCGGCCGACCAGGCCCTACCCCTGCTGCGCGGCGGCGGAGGCCTGCGCTCCTACGTCCCCGGCTCGGCCCGGGGCCACGACTCGCTCCTCACGGACGGCCACTTGGGGCACGGCCAGCTGGGCGCGCCGGGGGCGTACGCCGACTCGCCGCTCGCTCCCCCGCCCCTGGAAGGAGAGGTCCCGGTCCGGACATCGCCCGGCTCGTCGGTCATCGACGTACGGGTCACCGCGGAGGACGGCACCTTCGTACGGCTGCGGGACCGGCTCGGCCGCGGCGCGCTGCTCGTCGTGCTGATCGCCCCGGGCACGGGCGTGTGGGAGCGCAGGCACTGGGTGAGCGCCGGCATCATGCCCCAGCTCGCCGCCGCGGTCTCGGCACTGCCCCACCACGCCGAGCTGCTGGTCGCCGAGAGCTATCCGGGCGCCGCCGCGCACACGGTGCTCCTGGTGCGGCCCGACGGGCATCTGGTGAGCGCGCTGGGCGGGGTGCGCCCGGCTGATCTGTACACGGCGGCCGAGGCCGCGATGGGCGGGCCGGTCAAGGTGCAGGCGGAGGCCGGTGCTTCAGCCGGCTCGCGCTGACCGCGAGCACCGGCGGGGACGTGCTCTCTGTCACAGTGCGTCCGCATGGTGACAGTGAGTTGACCGGCCCGGACGGCCGTGGTGTACTCCGGTGCGTGACCGACACCTGTGTGCGCCTGTGGCGGAGGGTCCATATGGACCTCCTCCGCTATGCGGGCTGCGTGTGTCGCCCGTCCTGCTGACTTCGCATCCCTCTTTCCACCGCGCGCGCCGCGCTCTCCACGCTGGCCGACGCGCCTCCCGTGCGAACCCGCATCAGGACCTCCAGGACGGCACCCGTGTCTGTATCCCCCTCCGCATCCCCTTCCCCTGTCTCCACGCCCGTCACCTCCGCTTCTTCCGGGCCCACCCAGGCCGACCTCTTCGACTTCGTCCGGCGTACGGCCGCCGACACCGAGCTGATCGACTCCCTGCCGCTCGACCCGGAAGGCCGTACCTGGGTACGGCTGGAGGGGCCCGGCGGCAGCGAGGCCTGGCTGATCGGCTGGCCGCCCGGCTCGGGCACCGGCTGGCACGACCACGCCGAGTCCGTCGGCGCCTTTCTGACCGCGTCGGGCGAGCTCAAGGAGAACTCGCTCACCGCGCGACTGCCCGCCGACGGCTGGAAGACCCTGGAGCTCTCCGACGGTGTGGACCGGGAACGCCGGCTGTCGTCCGGCCAGGGCCGCGCCTTCGGCCGGCACCACGTCCACGAGGTGCTCAACGAGTCCCCCGAGCAGCACGCGATCTCCGTCCACGCCTACTACCCGCCCCTGCCGCAGATCCGCCGCTACAGCCGCAGCGGGCCGATCCTCCGGCTCGAGCAGGTGGAGCGTCCGGAGGACTGGCAGTGAGCGCCATACACGAGCCGGCGAGCGGCAGCGGCAGCGGCAGCGGCAGCGGCGACGTCCAACCTCCCGTCGGCATCGACGAGTTGCTGGAGCGCGTACGCGCGGGCTACGAGCGGATCGAGCCACAGCAGGCGTACGAGGCCGCCGAGGCGGGTGACGCGCTGCTGGTGGACATCCGCTACGCGGCGCTGCGCGAGCGCGACGGCCTCATCCCCGGCGCGCTCGTCGTCGAGCGCAACGAGCTGGAGTGGCGTCTGGACCCGCAGGGCAGCCACCGAGCCGCCGAGGCCACGAGCCACTCCCTGCGCGTCGTCGTGATCTGCAACGAGGGCTACGCCTCCAGCCTGGCGGCCCAGTCCCTGCACCAGCTGGGCCTGCACCGGGCCACCGACCTGGTCGGTGGCTTCCAGGCGTGGAGGGCGTCGGGGCTTCCGGTCGTGTGATCAGGCCGGAGCATCCGAACGGCCCGTTGCGGAAGCGCGGGTCTCAGAACGGCCCGTCGCGGAAGCGCAGGTCTCAGAACTGCTCCTCCCCGAGAAAGTCCGCGTCCTCGCCCTCCTCCTCCAGCGCCTGCCGGACCACGCGCAGGGCCATGCCCTCGGAGTAGCCCTTGCGGGCGAGCATGCCCGCGAGGCGGCGGAGTCGCTTGTCGCGGTCCAGCCCCCGGGTGGAGCGGAGCTTGCGCGCGACGAGTTCACGCGCGGTCTCCTCTTCCTGCTCGGGCTCGAGCTGGGAGACGGCCTCGTCGATCAGCGTGGAGTCGACGCCCTTGGTCCGCAGCTCACGGGCGAGCGCACGCCGCGCCAGCCCCCGTCCGTGGTGGCGGGACTCCACCCAGGCGTCCGCGAAGGCGCTGTCATTGATGAGGCCGACCTCTTCCAGCCTCGACAGCACCTCCTCGGCGGCATCGTCCGGGATCTGCCGCTTGCGCAGGGCGTCGGCGAGTTGCTTGCGGGTCCGCGGGGTCCCGGTGAGCAGACGCAGGCAGATCGCCCGAGCCTGCTCGACCGGGTCCCCAGGAGGCTCCCCCTGCTCGGCCCTCGACGAGGAGGGGGAACCTCCGTCTTCGGTAATCACCTCACCGAAGCCCTGCCGGCGACGCCCACGCCCACGACGCGCCCCGTCGTCCCGCGAGCCGTCCCCGCGTGATCTGTCCCCGCGTGAGCCGACCCTGCGGGAGCCGCCTCCGCGTGAGCCCGTACCGGGTGAGTCGCTGCCCTGGGAGCCGCCCCCGTACGGCCCCTCGTCCTCCCCGTGCGGCCCGTCGGAGTACGACCCGTCGCTCCCGTACTCGCCGTCACCGTCCACGGCCGAGCCCGCGTCGTCCCCGGTGCCCCTCCCCCACGGGGCACCGGAGGCGGCGTACTCGTACTCCGCCCAGTCGGTTCGTCGTGTCACGGGTCAGCTCTTGGCTGCGGCGGCCTTGGACTTGGCGGTCTTGGCCGCTGCCGGGGCGGGCACCGCGGGCGCGGCGTCGGCCGGAGCGGGGGAGACCGCGGCGTCCGTGCCCGGCTCGGCGGCGGGCTCCTCGGGACGCACTCCGACGCCCAGCTTCTCCTTGATCTTCTTCTCGATCTCGTTGGCCAGGTCGGGGTTGTCCTTCAGGAAGTTGCGCGCGTTCTCCTTGCCCTGGCCGAGCTGGTCGCCCTCGTACGTGTACCAGGCGCCGGCCTTGCGGACGAAGCCGTGCTCCACGCCCATGTCGATCAGGCCGCCCTCGCGGCTGATGCCCTGGCCGTAGAGGATGTCGAACTCGGCCTGCTTGAAGGGCGGCGCGACCTTGTTCTTGACGACCTTGCAGCGGGTGCGGTTGCCGACCGCGTCCGTGCCGTCCTTCAGGGTCTCGATGCGGCGGATGTCGATGCGCACCGAGGCGTAGAACTTCAGCGCCCGGCCACCGGTCGTGGTCTCCGGGGAGCCGAACATCACGCCGATCTTCTCGCGGAGCTGGTTGATGAAGATCGCGGTGGTCTTGGACTGGTTGAGCGCGCTGGTGATCTTCCGCAGGGCCTGGCTCATCAGGCGGGCCTGCAGACCCACGTGGCTGTCGCCCATCTCGCCCTCGATCTCCGCGCGCGGGACGAGCGCGGCGACGGAGTCGATGACGATGAGGTCGAGGGCGCCGGAGCGGACCAGCATGTCCACGATCTCCAGGGCCTGCTCGCCGTTGTCCGGCTGGGACAGGATCAGGTTGTCGATGTCGACGCCGAGCTTCTGCGCGTACTCGGGGTCGAGGGCGTGCTCCGCGTCGACGAAGGCGACCTGGCCGCCGGACTTCTGCGCGTTCGCCACCGCGTGCAGGGTCAGGGTCGTCTTGCCCGAGGACTCCGGGCCGTAGATCTCCACGACACGGCCGCGCGGCAGGCCGCCCACGCCGAGGGCCACGTCGAGGGCGGTCGACCCGGTCGAGATGACCTCGATGGGCTCCTTCGTCCGGTCGCCCATGCGCATGACCGCGCCCTTGCCGAACTGCCGTTCAATCTGTGCGAGAGCGGCATCCAGGGCCTTCTCGCGGTCGGTTCCTGCCATGGGTTCCACCCGATTTGCTTGAGTCGATCGCTTCACGTCAAAGACGCTAACGCCTGCCACTGACAATGGGCCCCGACGCCCGTCCGGCCTGTGGATAACTCGGGCACATCTCTACCCAAAGTACGTCGAAACGCTCGTCGTTGAGCCGTGCCGGAGACTCCATATGAATGGATGTTCGATTTTTGTGTCAAGCGCGGCACGCGACGGCAGCCGGTGCCGCGTCCGTGGCCCGTTCCCCGGACGACGGGATCAGGAGGAGCCCTGCCAGGGCCCTCCGTCCTGCGGTCGCTCCGGGTTCTCCGGGTCCTCAGGGTTTCTCCGGTCGCCCCGGGTCCTCCGCGCCCGGCCGCCGTGCCCACAGCCGCCTCGTGCGCGCTATCAGGCCCGGCCCCTCACCCCGCCACCGATGGCCGTGCACGCGCGGGTCGTCCGTGACGTCGTAGCGCTTCACGTACGCCCCCAGGAAGGCCTGGAGCGTGGCGATGGCGGGGATGGCGATCAGCGCGCCGACGGCGCCGAGGAGCGCGGTGCCCGCGATGACCGAGCCGAAGGCGACCGCGGGGTGGATGTCGACGGTCTTCGAGGTCAGCTTGGGCTGCAGCACGTAGTTCTCGAACTGCTGGTAGACCACGACGAAGATCAGCACCCACAGCGCGTACCAGGGATCCACCGTGAACGCGATCAGCATGGGCAGGGCGCCCGCGAGATACGTGCCGATCGTGGGGATGAACTGCGACACCAGGCCCACCCACACCGCGAGCACGGGCGCGTAGGGCACGCCCAGTATCTGCAGCAGGACGAAGTGCGCGGCGCCGGAGATCAGCGCCATCAGGCCGCGCGAGTAGATGTAGCCGCCGGTCTTGATCACGGCGATCTCCCAGGCGCGCAGCACCTCGGCCTGCCGCGCGGGCGGCAGCACGGAGCAGAGCGCGCGGCGCAGACGCGGGCCGTCCGCGGCGAAGTAGAACGAGAACAGCCCGATCGTCAGTAGCTGGAAGAGACCGCCGAGGACCTGGGCGGACACGTCCAGGACGCCCGTGGCGCTGTTCTGCACGTAGTTGCGCAGCCAGTCGGAGCGGAGCACGCCCTCCTGGATGTCCACGCGCTTCAGGTCGGTCCTGAAGTGTGTGTTGATCCAGTTGATGACGGAGTCGAGATACTCCGGGAAGCCCTCGATCATCTTGATGATCTGGTCCGCGAGGATGGAGCCGAGCAGCGTGACGAAGCCCGCCGACACGATCACCACGCCGATGAAGACGATGAACGCGGCCAGGCCTCTGCGGATGCCGCGCGAGGCCATCCAGCCCACCGCCGGTTCGATGGCGAGTGCCAGGAAGAACGCGATGAGGATGTTGATCAGCAGGCCGGTGACCTGATGGAAGGCCCAGCTGCCCAGCTGGAACGCGGCGACGAGGGCGAGCGCCAGCACCATGGCCCGCGGCAGCCAGCGCGGCATGCGGCCGTTCGGCCCGGTGGTTCCGCCGGCGGCGGGGGGCTCGGCCGGCGGTGTCGTACCGAACGGGGAGGACTGCCGGGCTGCCTGCCCGTTCTCGTCAATGGGTGCCACGGACCAAGTCTCACCCACGCCACCGACAGCCGTCTGCCCGCCTGCGATCTTCGTGACCCGTCAACGGTCCCCGCGACCCGTCGGCCGTCCACCGCGACCGGTCGGCGCCCTCCGTTCCGGGTCGGTCAGCGCCGCTCCCGGGGCACGTCCATCACCGAGCAGACCACCTGCCAGACGTCCTTGGCGTCCCAGCCGGAGGCCAGCGCCTCGTGCACGGTGCGCCCGCCGAGCTCCGTCATCACGTGATCGCGCGCGAAGGTGTCGGCGTAGCCGGAACCGAAGTGCTCCGCCATCCGCTGCCAGAAAACCGTCAACCGCATGACTCAAGTATCCCGCCCCTGGGGGTGGGCCTGAGCCAGGACCGCCTGCCGGCGCCGCTTTCCGTCCTACGGTCTGGTCCATGGCCGAAACAGGAGCTTCCACACTCCCCCCGACGCGCCCGCCGCACAGCCCTGTCACGCGCGCGGAGCGCTTCGTCTGGCTCACCGCGCGCGTGCTGGAGCAGCGCCTCTTCGCCCACCGCTTCCGCGGCGCCGCCGCCGACCCGGTGGAGACGGCGCTGGACGCCTACCGCAACGACGACGGCGGGTACGGCCACGCGCTGGACCCCGATCTGCGCGGCCCGGTCAGCCAGCCGCTGCACACCGCCCACGCGCTGCGCGTCCTGGACGCCGTGGGGCGCTGCGCCGGCCAGCGCGTGGAACGCATGTGCCGCTACCTGACGTCCGTCTCCACGGCGGACGGCGCGCTCCCGTTGGTCCATCCCAGCGGGCGCGGCTATCCGACGGCCCCCTTCGTGCCGGTCGTGGCCGATCCGCCCGGCGACCTCCTGGCCACCGGGCCGGTGGTGGGGCTGCTGCACCGCAACGAGGTGTGGCACGCCTGGCTGTTCCGGGCCACGGACTTCTGCTGGCAGGCGGTCGAGTCCCTGGAGAAGTCGCATCCGCACGAGATCGAGGCGGCCGTGACCTTCCTGGACTCCGTCCCCGACCGCCCGCGGGCGGAGGCGGCCGCCGACCGCCTGGGCCGCCTGGTGCGCGCACAGGGCCTCGTGGCCCTGGACCCCGACCGCCTGGAGGCGTATCCGGTCTCCTCCGGCTGTGCCGCCGGCGAGCACCACTTCCCGTACGACTTCGCGAGGACGCCGCGCTCCCTCGCGCGCGCGTGGTTCACGGACGACGAGATGTCCCGCTCCCTGGACCACCTCACGGCCCGGCAGCAGGAGGACGGCGGCTGGCCCGTCCGATGGCGCCACTGGGCCCCGGCCCCCGCTCTGGAGGCCCGGTCGGTCGTGACGATCGAGGCCCTGCGCACCCTCAGTGCCTACGGTCGCGCCATCGGCTGATCATCCCGCCCCCATGGCCCGCACCCCCGCGGTCACCACCACGGCCGCCGCGACGACGAGCAGGAACGGGGCGCGCAGCATCAGCGCCACGGCGGCGGCTCCGAGCCCGGCGGCCCGCGCGTCCAGCACCAGCGTCTGCCCGTCGGCGAAGGTCTGCTGGGCCGTGAGGGCCGCGAGCAGCGCGACGGGCAGCAAGGCCGCCAGCCGCTTGACGACGGGCCGCTCCAGGGCTCCGGCCGGCACCAGCAGCCCGGCCAGCTTGACGGCGTAGCACCCGAGGACGGTCACACCGATGGCGATCCAGACGTTCACGCCCCGCCCTCCTGCCGGTTGCGCCGGCCGTCCGCCCAGAGGACGACCGGCGCCGCCAGCGCGGCCAGCAGCACCGGGACCCCGGCGGGCAGCACGGGCAGCAGTCCGAGCCCGAGCAGCACGGCCAGCCCGGCGACGGCCCGCTCGGTGCCGGTCCGAAGCATCGGCGCGAGCAGGGCCAGGAAGACCGCCGGTCCCGCTGCGTCGAGCCCCCAAGCGTCGGTGTCCCCGATGGCCTCGGCGCCCAGGGCACCGAGCAGCGTGGTGAGGTTCCACAGGACGTACAGGGTCAGCCCGGTCGCGAAGAACCCGATCCGCGCGGTACGCCGCGTGGGCTGCGCCAGTGCGACGGCGGCCGTCTCGTCGATCACCCACTGGGCGGCGAACGGCCGCACCGCGCGCGGGAGGGCCAGCAACTGCGACAGCCGCAGGCCGTAGAAGGCGTTCCGCACGCCCAGGAAGAAGGCCCCGGCAGCCGCCGTGAACGGGCTGCCTCCTGCCGCGAGCGCGCCCACCAGGGCGAACTGGGACGCCCCGGTGAACACCAGAAGGCTGAGCGCACACGTCTGCAGCAGCGTGAGTCCGCTGCCGGCCGACGTCACTCCGAAGGCGAACCCGGACAGCCCGACGGCCACCCCGACGCCCAGTGCGTCCCGTACGACGGCCCGGTCGGCTTTCCCACCGGTCCCTGTATCTCTGAGAGCTGTCCGATCCACCACGCCCCGCACGCTACGAGCAGCCGCTACCGCGGGTCTTGTACGTTCTTGCGCTCCCGCTGATACGCCCCCGGGGGCACGCCGACCATCCGGCTGAAGTGCCGGTTGAGATGCGGCTGGTCGGTGAACCCCACGGCCACGGCCACCTCGGAGGGCGCCGTACCGAGGTCCAGCAGCCGCCGTGCCCGCCGGACTCGCGCGTCCGTGAGCCACGCGTGCGGGGGCATCCCGTAGACGTCCCGAAAGGCCCGCAGCAGGGCGAACGGGCTGGTCCCGAGGTCAGCCGCCAGCCGCTCCAGAGTCGGCGGCCGCGCCATCCGCTCCTCCAGCACACCACGCGCGCGTGCCGCGATCCGGGTCCCGGCCGTCCGCACCTCCCGTCGCGGCATGGGCCCGCCGTTCAGCCTGAGCAGCCTCGTCACGGCGACCCGCAGCAGCGTGTCCGCGGCCAGGGCGTTGCCCTCGTCGGCCGCGCGCAGCACCCGGTGCACCAGGGCGACGGCGTACGGATCGTCCACCACCGGGCTGACGAACCCCGGCGTCCCCCGCAGCGCCGTCGTCTCGGCCGCGATCTCCGCCACCACGTCGGCCGACGGATAGACGGCCCCGTACCGCCATCCCTCGGGCACACCGGCCCGCCCGGTGTGCGGGGTATCGGGATTCACCAGCGCGAGAGCCCCCGCCCCGGCGTACTGATCGCCTCCACCGTGGTGGAACACCTCCACCCCGTCGGCGATGGCGGCGATCACGAAGTTCTCGTGCGTGTGCCGGACGAACGTCTTCCGGACGTACCGGGCCCGCAGCAGATCCACCCCGGGCAGCTCGTCGTACTGCCAGTGCCGCGCGCGCTCTGTCATACGGCCATTGTCCGCCGCCCCGCTCGTGGCTTCCCGGTCGCTTGTCTCCGGCGCCCGCGACGCTTGCGGAAACGCACCGGCCGAACCGCCGCCGGGCCCCGTTGTCAGTGCCGGGGTGCACGATGGACGCATGCCCAGCGATGCGCACCGAGCCCTGGAGGGCTTCTCCCCCGCGACCCGTGCCTGGTTCACGGGTGCCTTCCCCGCGCCCACCACCGCCCAGGCCGGAGCGTGGCAGGCCATCCGGGAGGGCTCGGACGTGCTGGTCGTCGCCCCCACCGGCTCCGGCAAGACCCTGGCCGCCTTCCTGGCCGCCCTGGACCAGCTCGCCTCGACGCCGCCCCCCGCCGATCCCAAGAAGCGCTGCCGGGTCCTGTACGTCTCGCCCCTCAAGGCGCTGGCCGTGGACGTGGAGCGCAACCTCCGCAGCCCCCTGACGGGCATCCGCCAGGAATCCGTGCGGATGGGCCTGCCCGAGCCCGAGGTCAAGGTGGGCATCCGCTCGGGCGACACCCCGGCCGCCGAGCGCCGCTCCCTGGCGACCCGCCCGCCGGACATCCTGATCACGACGCCCGAGTCGCTGTTCCTGATGCTGACCTCGGCCACGCGCGACGCGCTGACCGGTATCGAGACGGTGATCCTCGACGAGGTGCACGCGGTCGCCGGCACCAAGCGCGGCGCCCACCTGGCGCTCTCCCTGGAGCGGCTGGACGGCCTCCTGCCGAAGCCGGCCCGCCGCATCGGCCTCTCCGCGACGGTCCGCCCGGTCGACGAGGTGGCCCGCTTCCTCTCGCCCCGGCGCAAGGTGGAGATCGTCCAGCCGGAGTCGGGCAAGGAGTTCGATCTGTCCGTGGTCGTCCCGGTCGAGGACCTGGGCGAGCTGGGCGGCTCCCCCGTGTCCGACGGCTCGGAGGGCGCCGAGCGCCCGTCGATCTGGCCGCATGTCGAGGAGCGGATCGCCGACCTCGTCCAGTCCCACCGCTCCACGATCGTCTTCGCGAACTCCCGCCGCCTCGCGGAGCGCCTGTGCAACCGCCTGAACGAGATCGCCTACGAGCGGGCCACCGGCGAGCCTCTCGACGAGCAGCACTCCCCCGCCGAGCTGATGGGCGGTTCGGGAGCCGCCCAGGGCGCACCCCAGGTCATCGCCCGCGCCCACCACGGCTCGGTCTCCAAGGAACAGCGCGCCCTGGTCGAGGAGGACCTCAAGGCGGGCCGCCTGCCCGCGGTGGTCGCCACCTCCAGCCTGGAGCTGGGCATCGACATGGGCGCGGTGGACCTGGTCGTCCAGGTCGAGTCCCCGCCCTCGGTCGCCTCCGGCCTCCAGCGCGTGGGCCGCGCGGGCCACCAGGTGGGCGCGGTCTCCACCGGCGTCGTCTTCCCCAAGTACCGAGGCGACCTGGTCCAGGCGGCGGTGGTCACCGAGCGCATGCGCACCGGCGCCATCGAGTCCCTCAGGGTCCCCGCCAACCCCCTGGACGTCCTGGCGCAGCAGATCGTCGCCATGACGGCCCTGGACACCTGGCAGTTCGACGACCTGCTGGCGGCCGTCCGCCGGGCCGCCCCCTTCGCCTCACTGCCCGAGTCCGCCTTCACGGCGGTGCTCGACATGCTCGCCGGCCGCTACCCCTCCGACGCCTTCGCCGAGCTGCGCCCGCGCGTGGTGTGGGACCGCGTCACCGGCGAGATCACCGGCCGCCCCGGCGCCCAGCGCCTCGCCGTCACCTCCGGCGGCACGATCCCCGACCGCGGCCTCTTCGGTGTCTTCCTCGCGGGCGCCGACCCCAAGAAGGGCGGCGGCCGGGTCGGCGAGCTAGACGAGGAGATGGTCTACGAGTCCCGCGTCGGCGACGTCTTCACGCTCGGCACGAGTTCCTGGCGCATCGAGGACATCACCCGCGACCGCGTCCTGGTCTCCCCCGCCCCGGGCGTACCGGGCCGGCTGCCCTTCTGGAAGGGCGACCAGCTGGGCCGCCCGCTGGAACTGGGCCGGGCGCTGGGCGCGTTCCTGCGCGAGGTCGGCTCGCTGCCCCAGGACGACGCCCGCCTCCGTCTCGTCGCCGCGGGCCTGGACGCGTGGGCCGCGGACAACGTGCTGTCGTACCTGGCGGAGCAGCGCGAGGCCTGCGGCCATGTCCCGGACGACCGGACGATCGTCGTGGAGCGCTTCCGCGACGAGCTCGGCGACTGGCGGGTGGTGGTGCACTCCCCCTTCGGCGCCCAGGTGCACGCCCCCTGGGCGCTCGCGCTCGGCGCCAAGCTCTCCGAGCGCTACGGCATGGACGCGCAGGTCATGCACGCCGACGACGGCATCGTGCTGCGCCTGCCGGACGCCGATCTGATGAGTCTGGACCTGCTGGATCAGGAACCGCTCAAGATGGGCCGGGAGTCCGACGCCGATCAAGCCCCCGTGGGCGCGGCCGACGTGGTCTTCGACAAGGGCGAGGTCGACCAGGTCGTCACCGACCAGGTGGGCAGCTCGGCCCTGTTCGCGTCCCGCTTCCGCGAGTGCGCCGCCCGCGCGCTGCTCCTGCCCCGCCGCAACCCCGGCAAGCGCACGCCCCTGTGGCAGCAGCGGCAGCGCGCCTCCCAGCTCTTGCAGGTGGCGAGCGAGTTCGGCTCGTTCCCGATCGTCCTGGAGGCGGTCCGCGAGTGCCTCCAGGACGTCTTCGACGTCCCCGGGCTCGTCGAGCTGATGGGCGACCTGGAGTCCCGCAAGGTGCGCCTCGTCGAGGTCACCACGGCCGAACCGTCGCCCTTCGCGCGTTCCCTCCTCTTCGGCTATGTCGCCCAGTTCCTGTACGAGGGCGACTCCCCGCTCGCCGAGCGCCGGGCCGCCGCCCTGTCGCTGGACTCCCGGCTGCTGGCCGAGCTGCTGGGCCAGGCGGAGCTGCGCGAGCTGCTCGACGCGGAGGTGCTGACCGAGCTGGAGCGCGAGCTGCAGTGGCTCACCGAGGACCGCCGCGCCAAGGACGCCGAAAGCGTCGCGGACCTCCTCCGCCTCCTCGGCCCGCTCACGGACGCCGAACTGGCCGAGCGGGGCGCCGAACCCCAGTGGGCTCAGGAACTGGCCGGCGCCCGCCGGGCCATCCGGGTCCGGATCGCGGGCGGAGACCACTGGGCGGCGATCGAGGACGCGGGCCGGCTGCGCGACGCCCTCGGAACCGCCCTGCCGGTCGGTGTCCCGGAGGCGTTCACCGAGCCCGTCAAGGACCCGCTCGGTGACCTCCTCGCACGCTACGCCCGCACCCACGGCCCGTTCACCTCGACCACGGCGGCGGCCCGCTTCGGCCTGGGCGTGGCCGTCACCGAGGGCGCCCTCCAGCGGCTCAGCGCGGCGGGCCGGATCGTCCAGGGCGAGTTCCACCCGGCCGGGATCGGCCAGGAGTGGTGCGACGCGACCGTGCTGCGCCGGCTGCGCCGCCGCTCCCTGGCTGCCCTGCGGCACGAGCTGGAGCCGGTGGCACCGGCCGCGCTCGCCCAGTTCCTCCCCCAGTGGCAGCACATCGGCAAGAGGCACTCCCTGCGCGGCATCGACGGCCTGGTTCGTGCCATCGAGCAGGTGCAGGGCGCGTCCGTGCCGGCCTCCGCCCTGGAGAAGCTCGTCCTGCCCTCCCGGGTGGCGAACTACACCCCGGGGATGCTGGACGAACTCACCGCCGCGGGCGAGGTGGTGTGGGCCGGGGCCGGCTCGCTCCCCGGCAAGGACGGCTGGGTCTCCCTCTACCTGGCGGACACGGCCCCGCTGCTCCTGCCGCCCCCGCACCCCTTGGAGCTGACCGCCCTCCACCAGTCCGTCCTGGACACCCTGACCGGCGGCTACGGCCTGTTCTTCCGCCAGATCGCCGACCAGGTCCGCGCCACCACCCACCCCGACGCCACCGATCCCCAGCTCGCCGACGTCCTCTGGGACCTGGCCTGGTCCGGCCGCCTGACCAACGACACACTCACCCCCATGCGCTCGCTGCTCGGCTCGGGCCGCACCGCAGGCTCCACGGCCCATCGCGCCAAGCGCGCGGTCCCGCGCGGCCGGTACGGCTCCCTGACGGCCGCGGCCCGCCCCGCCGCGTCCCGCTCCGGCCCGCCGACCGTCGCCGGCCGCTGGTCCCTGCTCCCCTCCCACGAGCCGGACCCCACGGTGCGCGCCCACGCCCTCGCCCGCACCCTCCTCGACCGGCACGGCGTGGTGACCAGGGGCGCGGTCTCGGCGGAGGGCGTCGAGGGCGGGTTCTCGGCGACGTACCGCGTCCTGTCCGTCTTCGAGGAGAGCGGCCAGGCCCGCCGCGGCTATGTGGTGGAGGGGCTCGGCGCGGCCCAGTTCGCGATGGACGGCGCTGTGGACCGCCTGCGCGCGGTGTCCAACGCCCGCGACCGCGGCGCGGACCTGCCCGGCCCCCCTCCGGGCCCCGGCCTCGACCCGTACCCGGCCCATGACTTCGCCGAGCCGGACGACGCGCCCCGCTCCCACGACCACACCGACGCCCCCGGCCCCGACGGCTTCCCCGACTTCGGCGCCGCCTGGGACACCCCGCCGCCCCAGCCGTCCCCCGGCGACTACGTCTCGCCTCGCGACTACCCCCCGCAGGCCGCCCCGGCCTGGCAGAACGGCGGACGCGGAGCGTACGACACGGGGTTCCCGGGCCGCCGTACCCGACCGGACTCCGCCTCCAGAGCCGTCGTCCTGGCCGCCGCCGATCCGGCGAACGCGTACGGCGCCGCCCTGCCCTGGCCCGAGCCCCCGACCGGCGCCGGGCACAAGCCGGGCCGCAAGGCGGGCTCCCTGGTGGTGCTCGTCGAGGGCGAGCTGACGCTCTACATGGAGCGCGGCGGCAAGACCCTGCTGGCCTGGGCCGCCGACCCCGACGGCGCCCCCACCGACGACCCCCGCCTGCGCACCGCGGCGGAGGCACTCGCCGCAGCGGCCCGCGCGGGCTCCCTCGGCACGGTCACGGTGGAGCGGGTCAACGGCACCCAAGCCCTGACCTCCCCCATCGGCACCCTCCTGGAAGGAGCGGGCTTCATCGCGACCCCCCGCGGGCTCCGCCTGCGCGCCTGACCCCACCACCCCCACACTCCCGGGGCACCCCCGAACGCCCCATGCCACCCTTGACCCATGCCCGAAGGCGACACGGTCTGGCAGACCGCGAAGCGGCTGCACGGCGCCCTCGCGGGCAAGGTGCTGACCCGCAGCGACCTGCGGGTGCCCCGGTTCGCCACAGCCGACCTCACGGGCCGCACGGTCCTCGACGTCACCCCGCGCGGCAAGCACCTCCTGACCCGTGTGGAGGGCGGCCTGACCCTGCACTCCCATCTGCGGATGGACGGCGCCTGGAAGGTCTACGCGAACGGCCGCCGCTGGACCGGCGGCCCGGGCCACCAGATCCGCGCGATCCTCGCGAACGCCGACAGCACAGCCGTCGGCTACCGCCTCCCTGTCCTGGAGCTCCTGCGCACCACCGACGAACACCGCGTGGTCGGCCACCTCGGCCCGGACCTGCTCGGCCCTGACTGGGACCCCGACCGCGCCCTCGCCCAGGTCTTCCAGGACCCCGCCCGCCCCCTCGGCGAGGCCCTGCTCGACCAGCGCAACCTCGCCGGCATCGGCAATGTCTACAAGAGCGAGCTCTGCTTCCTGCTCGGCGTCACCCCCTGGCTCCCCGTGGGCGACCTGCCCGCCGAACGCGCCGCGAAGCTGCCCGCGCTCGCCAAGAAGCTGCTGGAGACCAACCGCGACCGCCCGGTCCGCAGCACAACGGGCCACCGCGGCCAGGACCTCTTCGTCTACGGCCGCGCACCCCGCCCCTGTCTGCGCTGCGGTACCTCCGTCCGCGTCGCCGACCAGGGCGACGGCTCCCGCGAACGTCCGACCTACTGGTGTCCCACCTGCCAGCCCGGCCCCACCCCGGCCCCGGCCGGGCGCATCCGGCCCGCGCCAGGCAATTGACGACCCGTCAGATCCGCTCGTACGGTCCTTGCATGCCCGTCACGGCGTACGACCTCACCGGCCGCACCGCGTTCGTCACCGGGGCCGCGAGCGGTATCGGCCGCGCCTCGGCCCTGCTGCTCGCCGAGGCGGGCGCGACCGTGCACTGCGCGGACCGCGACACCGAGGGCCTGCACGAAACGGCGACCTTCATCAAGGACACCGGCGGCACCGCCCACCCCCACTCCCTCGACGTCACCGACCGCTCCCAGCTGAGGCAGGCCATCACCTCCTGCGACCGCCTCGACACCCTGGCCGCGATCGCCGGCATCATGCACAGCAGCCCCGTACTGGACACCCGGGACGAGGACCTCGACCGGGTGCTCGCCGTCAACTTCAAGGGTGTGCTGTACGCCTGTCAGGAGGCGGCCCGACTGATGATCGCCACCGGCACCAGGGGCAGCATCGTCACCATGGCCTCGGGCGCCGTCGACACCGGCGGCCCCGGGCTGCTCTGCTACGGCGCGTCGAAGGCAGCGGTGGTCCAGCTCACGAAGACCCTCGCGACGGAGGTCGGCCGGCACGGCATCCGCGTCAACGCGGTCGCCCCCGGCTGGATCCGCACGCCGATGACCGACCGCCACGACAGCGAGGCCCAGACGCACACGGAGTCCGTCATGGCCCGCATGTCACCCCTGGGCCGAGTGGGCGAGCCCGAGGACATCGCGCACGCGGTCCTCCACCTGGCGTCCGACGCCTCGGCCTTCACCACAGGCCAGATCCTCCGCCCGAACGGGGGCGTGGCAATGCCGTGGTAGCAACCGCCCCGCGTTGACCTCTGCGCGTCCCGCAGCCCCCGGCACGAGTCCGCATCTACCCGTGCGTGTCCGGCATCCCGCAAGAGCCCCGGCGATCGCCGCCCGCACGCGCCCCACCTTCACCCCGCCCGCCTCCCACGATCACCCCACACCCCCCAAGCCCTCCGCCACCGCCCCGCACCGAGCACCCCACGCGCCCGCCCCTTCGGCACACAGTGCACCGGCAGCACGCTCAACCCCCACCCCCCGGCCGCGACCGCCGCCTCCACCGCCCCGGCCCCGGGTACGACCGCCAGCCGGAGCACGGCCCACCACCACAGCACCCCCATGCCGAGCGCGGCCCCGCGGACCCCCCAGCCCCGGACCGCCAGGCGCCCCATCCCCGTCATGGCCGCCACCTCCAGCCCGACGCTATTCGGCCGCCCGGACCCGCGGGCAGGGCGCACCAACGGCACACAGGCGCACCGCGCACCCCTCGAAGCCGGGCGGCATCACGCCCGGCCGGCCCGTCCTCCGGTTGCGCCACCCGGTTCCGTCAGCCGTTCTCGGCCTGGAACATCCAGTGATGCTTCTCCAGGTCCGCTGTGATCCCGATGAAGATGTCCTGGCTCACCGGGTCCGGCTCGCCGGTCGTCTCGACCCGCTCCCGCATCCGCGCGATCACCGCGCCCAGCGCCTCGACGAGCGTACCCACGGCGGTCGTGTCGTCGACCCACCCTTCGGGAGTCACACCGATTCCGCTGCCGACGGCGACCGTCGCGGCACGCCCGTCGGGCGAGACACCGAGCGCCGCGGCGCGTTCCGCCACGGTGTCGGAGTACTTCCGTGCGGTGTCGACGACCTCGTCGAGCTGGAGATGAACGGAACGGAAGCGCGGTCCCACCACGTTCCAGTGGATCTGCTTCGCCACGAGGGCGAGATCCACCAGGTCGACCAGCGCACCTTGCAGCGCCTCCGACACGGTCTTCAGACTCGCGTCGGACAACGGGCTCTTCACGACGTACATCCGCACCTCCGTGGACTGCCCCCCGCCATCCCCTCAACGATGACCGCCGTACGCCACACCGGCAAACGCACATGAAACGGGCAGCCGACACCGTACTGCCCCCGCACAAGCGAAAACCCCGGGCGGGCACCCCTCCGGATCTTCCGGAGAGGCCCGGCCGGGGCCTCAGCACTTCTCAGCGCCTGATCGGCGCCGTTCGTCTCATGCCGCGTACGCGAAAACGCTCACGCGGCGACGACGTCCACCGCCTCGGCGGGCGCCTTGATGGTCACCCGCTCCGGCGGCACACCGGTCACCGAAACGGAACCCAGCATCGGGCGAACCGGCGTGGGTACAGGCTCGCTGGGGGTGGCCGCAGCGGACTGGGCCAGCTCGGCGAGGGCGAGCTCGTCGCTCACTTCCCGCATGAGCTCGGACATCCGTACGTCCAGCGCGTCGCAGATGGCGGAGAGCAGCTCGGAGGAAGCCTCCTTCTGCCCCCGCTCCACCTCGGAGAGATAGCCGAGTGAAACTCGGGCGGACGAGGAGACTTCGCGCAGAGTACGGCCCTGGCGCTGGCGCTGCCGACGCAGCACGTCACCCAGCAGGCGACGGAGCAGAATCATCGGTGGCTCCCTCCTCGGACCGCGTAGCCGCATCCATTACGCCCCACCGTACCGCCTTGCGCCGCGGCCGTGCGGGGAGCGATGTCGTGTTCACTCAGGGCTGCAAACATCAAAACCCCCCGTTCCGTTCCGTATCCTGTGCCCGCTCATTCCCGGTCTGTTCGCCCGCACGCCCCTTCGGAAGCAGTGCGAGTACGCTCCGTACACTCTCTCTACGAATTTCCTCGCGGTCGCCGTTCAACCGCCAAGCCTCCACTTTTCCGCCGCGGGCAGAACCGGAATCAAACCCGAAGGGCCCCTTCCCGGCGACGAAGTCCGTCCCTGCGGCCCGTCCGTCCTGCGGCCGGGAACCCGCTACACCGCTGGTCACGCCGGCGGGACAGGCGCTCATGGAGCCCCGGAAGACGTGGGTCGCCCTGGAAGCCGATGCGGCCTCCGCCGCGACGAGGCCACCGGTCGACGACTCCACGACGGCGAGCTTTCCGCCCTTCACCGTGAGTGATCGCACCACGTCAGTGGCCGTGGAACTCACGCTTCCTTCTCCTCCAACGCGGCCTTGCGCTCGGCAATTCCCTGCCTGCGCAGCACAATGGCCTGTTTCACATAGTCGAGTCCGGTCGCCACGGTCAGCACGACCGCCGCGGCCATCACCCACCACCTCAGGGTGGCCAGCCACCCCGTCAGCGCCAGCACATACATGCCCACGGCCACGCCCTGGGTGAGGGTCTTGAGCTTGCCGCCGCGGCTGGCGGGGATGACGCCGTACCGGATGACAACAAAACGCAGGAGGGTGACCCCGAGTTCCCGCCCGAGGATGACGCCGGTCACCCACCACGGCAGATCCCCGAGCGCGGAGAGACAGATCAGCGCCGCCCCCATGATCGCCTTGTCGGCGATGGGGTCGGCGATCTTCCCGAAGTCCGTGACCAGGTTGTACGTGCGCGCCAGGTGACCGTCGAAGATGTCGGTGATCATGGCGATGGCGAAGGCCGCCCAGGCGAGGGCACGCCAGGCCGGGTCGTAGCCGCCGTCCGCGAGCATCAGCGCCACGAAGGCCGGCACGAGGACCAGCCGGAGCATGGTCAGGAGGTTGGCGATGTTCCAGACGCTGGCCTGGTTGACGGCCGCCGCCGTCAGTTTCCCGCCCCGCCCGCTCTTGTCCTCACCCTGGGCGTCGGCGCCGGCCCCGTCCGAGCCCTCACCGACGACAGCCCCACCGCCACTCGTACCGTGCGCCGTACCGGACGTCCCGCCGTCGGCCGACCTCGCGGCCGTACGGCCGACCGCCGAGCCGGGCACCTTCCCCGAGGCCGCGCCGGACGCGGGCCTCCTCGCGCCGGAGGCGCCTCCCGCCGCGGCTGCCGGGACACCGGTCATCTGCCCGCCTCCTCACTCCACGCAGGCGAGGCGAACGAACCCTGCAGGGGCTCGGCCACCAGGTCGACACCCTCCGTACCGACCACCTTCGCCTCGACCATACGACCGGTGCGGAGCCCCGCGCCGCTCGTGAGCTGCACCTGGCCGTCCGTCTCGGGCGCCTGGTGGGCGGCGCGGCCGTAGACGCCCTCCTCGTCGACGGACTCGACGAGCACGTGCAGCGTCTGGCCGACGCGCTCCTCGGCGCGCTGCGAGACGAGTTCCTCGGCCAGCCGCGAGACCCGGGCCAGCCGCTCGGCGACCACGTCCTCGTCGAGCTTGTTCTCGTAGGTCGCCGCCTCGGTGCCCTCCTCGTCGGAGTAGCCGAAGACGCCGATGGCGTCCAGCCGCGCGCCGCTCAGGAACCGCTCCAGTTCGGCGAGGTCGGCCTCGCTCTCGCCGGGGAAGCCGACGATGAAGTTGGAGCGCACACCCGCCTCGGGCGCCTTGCTCCGGATGGTGTCGAGCAGCTCCAGGAAGCGGTCGGTGTCGCCGAAGCGGCGCATCGCGCGCAGCACGCCGGGTGCGGAGTGCTGGAAGGAGAGGTCGAAGTAGGGCGCGACCTTCGGCGTGGACGTCAGGACGTCGATCAGCCCGGGCCGCATCTCCGCGGGCTGGAGGTAGCTCACCCGGACCCGCTCGATGCCGTCGACCTCGGCCAGCTCGGGCAGCAGCGACTCCAGCAGGCGGATGTCGCCCAGGTCCTTGCCGTAGGAGGTGTTGTTCTCGGAGACCAGCATGATCTCCTTCACGCCCTGCTCGGCCAGCCAGCGCGTCTCGTTCAGCACGTCGCTCGGGCGGCGGGAGATGAAGGAGCCGCGGAAGGACGGGATGGCGCAGAAGGAGCAGCGCCGGTCGCAGCCGGAGGCGAGCTTCACGGAGGCCACCGGGGCGCCGTCCAGACGGCGGCGCAGGGGCGCGCGGGGACCGGAGGCCGGAGCGAGGCCTTCCGGAAGGTCGGCCGGGGCGTGCCCGGGCAGCGCGACCTCGGCGGCGGACTCCTGCCGCTCCGCCGGGCTGATCGGCAGCAGCTTGCGCCGGTCGCGCGGGGTGTGCGAGGCGTGGATGCCGCCGTTGAGGATGGTCTGGAGCCGGTCCGAGATGTCCGTGTAGTCGTCGAACCCGAGCACACCGTCGGCCTCGGGGAGCGCCGAGGCGAGTTCCTTGCCGTACCGCTCGGCCATGCAGCCCACCGCCACGACGGCCTGGGTTCTGCCGTGCCCCTTGAGGTCGTTGGCCTCCAGGAGGGCGTCGACGGAGTCCTTCTTGGCGGCCTCGACGAAGCCGCAGGTGTTCACGACGGCGACGTCGGCGTCCTCGGCGGCTTCCACGAGCTGCCAGCCGTCCGCCTCCAAACGGCCTGCGAGCTCCTCGGAGTCCACCTCGTTACGGGCGCAGCCAAGGGTGACCAGTGCGACGGTACGGCGTTCAGGCATGGGCTCAAGAGTACTTCGTCCCACTGACACCCCACGTCGACGGGGTTGGCCGTTCCCGGCCAACCCCGTACGTCGAGCACCCCTCGGGCGCGGTCACCCGGCCTCGGGGTCGCCCTTCGTGTAGGTGAGACGTTCCACGGAGCCGGGCTGGAAGTCGTCCTCGATCTTCTTGCCGTTGACGAAGAGGTCGATCGCGCCGGCGTCCCCGAGGACGAGGTGCACCTTCGAGCTGTCCTGGAAGGTCTTGGAATCGCCCTGCTTGAGGACACCGTCGAAGAGCATCCGGCCGTTGTGGTCCTTGGCGGCGATCCAGCTGCGGCCGTCGGCGGCGGCCACCCGGACCGTCACCTTGTCCTGGGGCGCGGCCGCGATGGCACTGTCGGAGGGCTTGGGCTTGGGGTCGGCGGGCTTCTTGGACTTGGTGGTCGGGGAGACGGACGCACCGGGCGTGGAGCCGTCGGCCACATTGGCCCCGTCGGCGCCGTCGTCGCCGCCCTGGAACATGGTGAATCCGACGAAACCGATCACGACGACGATCGCGGCGACCATGGCCGCGGTCCAGTTGGGCCCCCGCCGCTCCGGGCGGATGCGTTCCGCCTCGAACAGGGGAGCTGCCGGGGTCGGCGCCGGACGGCCGCCGTGGGTGTCGCCGTACTGGGCGAGCAGCGGCGCGGGGTCGAGGTGGACGGCCTTGGCCAGGGTCCTGATGTGCCCTCGGGCGTAGACGTCGCCGCCGCAGGCGGTGAAGTCGTCGGCCTCGATGGCGTGCACGATGTTCATGCGGACCCGGGTGGCGCTACTGATGTCGTCGACGGTCAGTCCGGCGGCGATACGCGCCTGCTGCAGGACACGGCCGATGGAGGGGCGGGCTTCCTCGCGGTCGTCTTCGACGCGCTCGTCTTCGAACGGACGCTCGTCTTCAGGGGAGTTGCCGATGGACACGGGGGCGCCTTTCGAGCGTGTAGCCGCCTGTGCTGGAGGTTCAGTCTAGGGGGGGTAGGAAAGGGTGGGGCAACCGGGCGGAGTCACTTTGTACGCCATCGGAATGGCCCGACATTCCGATGGTGGGGTCGGTCCTTTTCGCCTCCCTCAACTTGACGTACGCCGGAGGGAAACGGTTGCTCAATGATCCCTAACGGGTGAGTCACGATCCGGCCACCGGTTGCCGTACAGGCCCCGGGAGGCGACCGTGTCCCGTTTCCCTACCCTTCAGACTCCCCCCGGATCAGCGCGAGCACGCCATCCAGCTCATCAGGCTTCACAAGAACGTCACGTGCCTTGGAACCCTCGCTCGGTCCGACGATGTTCCGGGACTCCATCAGGTCCATCAGCCGCCCTGCCTTGGCGAAGCCGACGCGCAGTTTGCGCTGGAGCATGGACGTCGACCCGAACTGCGTGGAGACGACCAGTTCGGCGGCCTGGCACAGCAGGTCGAGGTCGTCGCCGATGTCCTCGTCGATCTCCTTCTTCTGCTTGGTGCCGACGGTGACGTCGTCCCGGAAGACGGGCGCCATCTGGTCCTTGCAGTGCTGGACGACGCCCGCGATCTCCTCCTCGGTCACGAAGGCGCCCTGCATACGGGTCGGCTTGCTGGCTCCCATCGGCAGGAACAGCCCGTCGCCCTTGCCGATGAGCTTCTCGGCGCCCGCCTGGTCGAGGATGACGCGCGAGTCCGCCAGCGACGAGGTGGCGAAGGCGAGCCGCGAGGGCACGTTCGCCTTGATCAGACCGGTGACGACATCGACCGACGGCCGCTGCGTGGCGAGCACCAGGTGGATGCCGGCCGCGCGCGCGAGCTGGGTGATGCGCACGATCGCGTCCTCGACGTCCCTCGGCGCCACCATCATCAGGTCGGCGAGCTCGTCCACGATGACCAGCAGATACGGATACGGCTGAAGCTCCCGCTCGCTGCCCTCGGGCGGCTTGGCCTTGCCCTCGCGCACGGCCCGGTTGAAGTCGTCGATGTGCCGGTACCCGTAGGCCGCCAGGTCGTCGTAGCGCAGGTCCATCTCGCGTACGACCCACTGGAGCGCCTCGGCGGCCCGCTTGGGGTTGGTGATGATCGGCGTGATCAGGTGCGGGATGCCCTCGTAGGCGGTCAGCTCGACCCGCTTGGGGTCGACGAGGATCATCCGGACGTCCTCGGGGGTCGCCCGCATCATGACCGAGGTGATCAGGCAGTTGATGCACGAGGACTTGCCGGAGCCGGTGGCACCGGCGACCAGCATGTGCGGCATCTTCGCCAGCGAGTGCATGACGTAGCCGCCCTCGACGTCCTTGCCGAAGGCGACCAGCATCGGGTCGTCGTCCTCCGCGGATTCCGCCAGACGGAGTACGTCACCGAGGTTGACCATCTCCCGGTCGGTGTTCGGGATCTCGATGCCGACCGCGGACTTGCCAGGGATCGGGCTGATGATCCGCACGTCCGGGGAGGCGACGGCGTAGGCGATGTTCTTGGTCAGCGCGGTGATCCGCTCGACCTTCACGGCGGGGCCGAGCTCGACCTCGTAGCGCGTGACCGTCGGTCCGCGGGTGAAGCCGGTGACACTGGCGTCCACCTTGAACTCGGTGAAGACGGTGGTGAGCGACTGGACGACGGCGTCGTTGGCGGCGCTGCGGGCCTTGCCCGGGCCGCCGCGCGTCAGCAGGTCGAGCGACGGCAGGGAGTAGGTGATGTCACCGGAGAGCTGCAGTTGCTCCGCGCGCGCGGGCAGGTCGCGGGGCTCGGAGGGCGGGGCCTTGGTGAGGTCCCGGACGCCCGCCTTCGGCTTCTCCCGCTCGGGCTCGTCCTGCTTGAGAAGCTTGTCCTGCTTGGGCTTGCCCTTGTCCTGCTGGGGGCGCGCGGCCGGGACGGGCGTCGGCGTGGTCGCCTCGCGGTCCCCCACCGTCACGCCCTGGGTGAGGTCGGCGACGATCGGCGAGGGCGGCATCCCGTGCATGACGGCACCGTCGAGCGCGGCGGCGGCCGCGGCGGCGACGTCCACCGCGTCCATGGGCCGGTTCATGTCGGGCTGCGGCACGGCGGACCGCCGGGGACGGCCGCGGCGCCGGGAAAGGGCCTCCTGCTCGGCGGTGTCGGGGTCGTACTCCGCGGGCGCCGGCGTGCGCCGGCCGCGCGGCCGGGCGGGCAGCGCCTCCCGCCACTGCTCCTCGTAGCGCTCGTCGTCCTCGTCGAACTCGTCCTCGGCCGGGTCGCGGACGATCCCGAGCCGCACCCCGAGCAGCCGCAGCCGCTGCGGAATGGCGTTGACGGGAGTGGCCGTGACGACCAGCAGCCCGAAGATCGTCAGCAGCACGAGCAGCGGCACGGCGAGCACATGGCCCATGGCGTACGACAGCGGCGTCGCCATGGCCCAGCCGATGAGCCCACCGGCGTCCCTTATGGCCTGCATGCCTGCGCCGCGCGCGGGCGAGCCGCAGGCGATGTGGACCTGGCCGAGCACGCCGATGACGAGCGCGGACAGGCCGATGACGATGCGTCCGTTGGCCTCGGGCTTCTCCGGGTGGCGGATGAACCGCACGGCGACGACCGCGAGCAGTATCGGCACGAGCAGGTCGAGCCGGCCGAAGGCGCCCGTCACCAGGATCTCGACCAGATCGCCCACGGGGCCCTTCAGATCGGCCCAGGTGCCAGCGGCGACGATCAGCGCGATGCCGAGCAGCAGCAGTGCGACCCCGTCCTTGCGGTGCGCCGGGTCGAGGTTCCTGGCGCCCTGCCCTATGCCGCGGAAGACGGCACCGACGGCATGCGCGACGCCGAGCCACACGGCCCGCACGAGCCGGTAGATGCCCCCGGTCGGGCTGGGTGCCGGTTTGGGCGCGGGCTTCTTCGCCGCGGCCTTCTTGGCGGGCGGCTTCTTCGCGGGAGCCTTTTTGGCAACGGCCTTCTTCGCCGGAGCCTTCGCTGAAGCGGCCGCCTTCTTCGCGGGCGGCTTCTTGGCTGCGGAGGAACGTGAGGCCATGGGTGTGAGGTTACCGGTGGAGACGGCAGGGGACACGTGTGCCTACGGCTTCACCCGTTCGTGTCGCTCCGGGAGAGGCGCGAAACTGACGCGCGTTCATGGACGGGCAACCACGCCCGCCCGCGCGTCAGTTCTGCGAGGACACCGAAGGCGTGCTCCCGGTGCCCGGCTCCAGGGCGTCCAGCGCCCGCCGCAACCCGGTGAGCTTGCGCTCCAGATGAGCCGCCGTGGCCACCGCGGCCGCGTCCGTCGACTCGTCGTTCAGCTGCTTGGTCAGCGCCTCGGCCTGTTCCTCGACGGCCGCGAGCCGCGCCGAGAGCTCCGCGAGCAGCCCGGCCGACTCCTTGGCCTCGCCGCCCGCGCTCTTGTCGCCGCCCTCCAACTGGAGCCGCAGCAGCGACGCCTGCTCACGCAGCTGGCAGTTCTTCATGTACAGCTCGACGAAGACGGAGACCTTCGCGCGCAGCACCCACGGGTCGAACGGCTTGGAGATGTAGTCGACCGCGCCCGCCGCGTAACCCCGGAAGGTGTGGTGCGGGCCGTGGTTGATCGCCGTGAGGAAGATGATCGGGATGTCCCGCGTCCGCTCACGCCGTTTGATGTGCGCCGCTGTCTCGAAGCCGTCCATGCCCGGCATCTGGACGTCCAGCAGAATGACCGCGAAGTCGTCCGTGAGCAGCGCTTTGAGTGCTTCCTCCCCGGACGATGCCCGCACCAGCGTCTGATCGAGCGCAGAGAGGATCGCCTCCAGCGCCAGCAGATTCTCCGGCCGGTCATCGACCAGGAGGATCTTGGCCTTCTGCACCATGGCCCGCCCTCCTCGCCCCGGCGTGGGGCCTCCCCTGTCCGCAGGACCTGGGGACGCACCGGTCGGTGCCGCCCCAGGGGACGACTCCCTTACGTCGCCCGTCCTTGTGCCGGTCATCGTAGCCGCACCCTGCCTGTCGCCACACCCTGTCACCGTGATGTCACTGTGCACGTAGCGGAAACGCAGCAGGAGACCAGAAGGTTCCCCAGATCTTGTACTTCTACACGACTATGCGCACATCGAGTCGGCAACTCCGCGTGAACACCGAACCTTCCCCGCACGGTTGCGCGACGCCCCGACGTTCCCCTCATTCCCCTCGCATCCACTGATCCATCACCGTCAGCAGGTGATCGGGGTCGACCGGCTTCGTGACGTAGTCGGAGGCACCCGACTCGATCGCCTTCTCCCGGTCGCCCTTCATGGCCTTCGCCGTCAGCGCGATGATCGGCAGCCCGGCGAACTGCGGCATCCTGCGGATCGCCGTGGTCGTCGCGTACCCGTCCATCTCGGGCATCATGATGTCCATCAGGACGACCGCCACATCGTCGTGCTGCTCCAGCACCTCGATGCCCTCACGGCCGTTCTCGGCGTACAGCACGGACAGGCCGTGCTGCTCCAGGACACTGGTCAGGGCGAAGACGTTGCGGATGTCGTCGTCGACGATGAGGACCTTCTGGCCCCCGAATCGGATGCCGCGCTGCGTCTTCGGCGCCAGTTCCTGCTCGGAGGGCGCCCACTGCTCCGGCGGCGCGGGACGCGCCTCCAGTTCGGGCATCCTGCGGCGCCGCCGGAACAGGGCCGCCGGTCCGTTCTGCGTGTCCCGGTACGACTTCACCTCCGCCGGAGTGTCGACCTCCACCTCGGACAGCTCCGACAGGTCGGGCGACGACATCAGGTCACCGGCCTCCAGGGCGGGAAGCTGCTGCTGGTAGCCCTGCGGCGGCAGTTCGCTGGGGTGCAGCGGCAGATACAGCGTGAAGGTCGAGCCACGGCCCGTCTCGCTCTGCGCGTAAATCTCACCGCCGAGCAGCTGGGCGATCTCCCGCGAGATGGACAGCCCGAGGCCCGTACCGCCGTACTTGCGGCTGGTCGTGCCGTCGGCCTGCTTGAACGCCTCGAAGATCACCCGCATCTTGCTGGAGGCGATACCGATCCCGGTGTCCGTCACGGAGAACGCGATCAGCTCGGCGTCCGGGTCGGTCAGCGACCCGGTCTCCAGCAGCTGCTCCCGGATCCGCTGCGGCACGTCGTCCCGCGCCGGCCTGATGACCAGCTCCACCGACCCCGAATCGGTGAACTTCACCGCATTCGACAGCAGGTTGCGCAGCACCTGCAGCAGCCGCTGCTCGTCGGTGTGCAGCGTGGCGGGCAGCTCCGGCGAGACCCGCACCGACAGGTCCAGGCCCTTCTCCGCGGTCAGCGGGCGGAACGTGGCCTCCACGTAGTCCACGAGCTGTACGAGCGCGATACGCGTCGGGGAGACGTCCATCTTGCCCGCCTCGACCTTCGACAGGTCGAGGATGTCGTTGATGAGCTGGAGCAGGTCGGAACCGGCCCCGTGGATGGTCTCGGCGAACTCGACCTGCTTCGGGGAGAGGTTCCCCTCGGCGTTGTCGGCGAGCAGCTTGGCCAGGATCAGCAGCGAGTTGAGCGGCGTACGCAGCTCGTGCGACATGTTCGCCAGGAACTCGCTCTTGTAGCGCATCGACACCGCGAGCTGCTCGGCGCGCTCCTCCAGGACCTGCCGCGCCTCCTCGATCTCGGTGTTCTTCACCTCGATGTCGCGGTTCTGCTGGGCCAGCAGCTCGGCCTTCTCCTCCAGCTCGGCGTTGGACGCCTGGAGGGCCTTCTGCCGCTGCTCCAACTCCGCCGACCGCTCGCGCAGTTGCTCGGTCAGTTCCTGCGACTGCGCCAGCAGCAGCTCGGTCTTGGTGTTGACCGAGATGGTGTTGACGCTCGTCGCGATCATCTCGGCGATCTGGTTGAGGAAATCCTTCTGGATCTGCGTAAAGGGAGTGAAGGAGGCCAACTCGATGACCCCGAGCACCTTGCCCTCGAACAGCACCGGCAGCACGATCACCTGCGCGGGCGGTGCCTCGCCGAGCCCCGAGGAGATCCTCAGATAGCCGCTGGGCGCGTTCTCCACGAGGATCGTGCGCTTTTCCGTGGCGGCCGTCCCGATGAGCGCCTCACCGGGCTGGAACGACGTCGGCATGGAGCCCATCGAGTAGCCGTACGAGCCGAGCATGCGCAGCTCGTACTGGTCGTCGCCCGCGGGGTTCTTGTCCTCGCCGTCGACGAGCGGCATCGCCAGGAAGAACGCGCCGTGCTGCGCGGACACCACCGGCGTCAGCTCGCTCATGATCAGCGAGGCCACGTCCTCCAGGTCGCGCCGGCCCTGCATCAGCGCCGAGATCCGGGCCAGGTTGCCCTTGAGCCAGTCCTGCTCCTTGTTGGCGATCGTGGTGTCGCGCAGGTTGGCGATCATCTTGTTGATGTAGTCCTGGAGCTCCTGGATCTCCCCGGACGCGTCCACGTCGATCTTCAGGTTCAGGTCGCCACGGGTCACCGCGGTCGCCACGCGCGCGATGGCACGCACCTGCCGGGTGAGGTTCCCGGCCATCTCGTTCACGGACTCGGTCAGGTCGCGCCACGTCCCGTCGACGTCACGCACGCGTGCCTGCCCGCCGAGCTGCCCTTCCGTGCCCACCTCGCGGGCCACACGCGTGACCTCCTCGGCGAAGGACGACAGCTGGTCGACCATCGTGTTGATGGTCGTCTTCAGCTCCAGGATCTCGCCGCGGGCGTCGATGTCGATCTTCTTCGTCAGGTCACCCTTGGCGATGGCCGTGGTCACCATGGCGATGTTGCGCACCTGGCCGGTGAGGTTGGACGCCATGCCGTTCACGGACTCGGTCAGGTCCTTCCACGTACCGGCCACACCCGGCACATGCGCCTGACCGCCGAGGATGCCGTCCGTGCCCACCTCGCGGGCCACCTTGGTGACCTGCTCGGCGAACGAACTCAGGGTCTTCACCATCGTGTTGATGGTGTCGGCGAGCTGCGCGACCTCACCGCGCGCCTCGATGGTGACCTGCCGTGTCAGGTCGCCGTTGGCGACCGCCGCCGAGACCTGGGAGATGTTCCGCACCTGCGTGGTGAGGTTCTTGGCCATCAGGTTGACGTTGTCACTCAGGTCCTTCCAGATGCCCGTGACACCCGGCACGTGCGCCTGGCCGCCCAGGATGCCCTCGGTGCCCACCTCACGGGCCACCCGGGTCACCTGCTCGGCGAAGGAGGAGAGCTGGTCCACCATCGTGTTGACGGTGGTGACCAGCTCGAGGATCTCGCCCTTGGCGTCGACGGTGATCTTCTTCGACAGATCGCCCCGGGCGACCGCGGTCGTGACCTCGGCGATGTTGCGCACCTGGATGGTCAGGTTGTTCGCCATGCCGTTCACGGACTGGGTGAGGTCCTTCCAGGTGCCGGAGACACCCTGCACCTCGGCCTGACCGCCCAGGATGCCCTCGGTACCCACCTCGCGGGCCACACGCGTGACCTCTTCGGCGAAGGAGGAGAGCTGGTCCACCATCGTGTTCAGGGTGTTCTTCAGCTCGAGGATCTCCCCGCGCGCGTCCACGGTGATCTTCTGCGACAGGTCACCCCGGGCCACCGCCGTGGCCACCTGCGCGATGTTGCGCACCTGGCCGGTCAGGTTGGACGCCATGCCGTTCACGGAGTCGGTCAGGTCGCGCCACACACCGGCGACGCCGGGCACCTGCGCCTGACCGCCCAGCCGGCCGTCCGTACCCACCTCACGCGCGACCCGGGTCACCTGGTCGGCGAAGGCCGAGAGCTGGTCGACCATCGTGTTGATGGTGTTCTTCAGCTCGAGGATCTCCCCGCGCGCGTCGACGTCGATCTTCTGCGACAGGTCGCCCCGCGCCACGGCCGTCGTGACCTGCGCGATGTTGCGCACCTGAGAGGTCAGGTTCCCGGCCATCGAGTTGACGGAGTCCGTGAGCTCCTTCCACGTGCCCGACACGCCGTCCACCCGGGCCTGACCGCCGAGCCGGCCCTCCGTGCCCACGTCCCTGGCCATCCGGGTCACCTGGTCGGCGAAGCTCGACAGCTGGTCCACCATCGTGTTCACGGTGTTCTTCAGCTTGAGCATCTCGCCGGAGACGTCGACCGTGACCTTCTGCGAGAGGTCGCCGTTGGCCACCGCCGTCGTCACCTGGGCGATGTTCCTCACCTGTCCGGTGAGATTCCTGAACGCCGTGTTGACGGAGTCCGTCAGGTCCTTCCACGTACCGGCCGCGCCCGGCACCTGCGCCTGGCCGCCCAGCTCACCCTCGACACCGATCTCACGTGCCACACGCGTCACTTCGGCACCGAAGGCCGACAGCTGATCGACCATCGTGTTGACGGTGTTCTTCAGCTCCAGCATCTCGCCGGCCACGTCGACCGTGACCTTCTGCGACAGATCACCATTGGCGACGGCCGTCGTCACGGCGGCGATGTCTCGCACCTGCGTGGTCAGATTCCGGAAGACCGTGTTCACCGAATCGGTGAGGTCCTTCCACGTTCCCGCCGCACCCGGCACATTCGCCTGGCCGCCGAGCCGCCCCTCCGCTCCGACCTCGTTGGCCACACGCGTGACCTCGTCCGCGAAGATCCGCAGCGTCTCGGTCATCTGGTTGATCGTCTCGGCCAGCTGCGCGACCTCGCCGCGCGCCGGCACGGTCACCTTCCGCGACAGATCACCGTTGGCGACCGCCGTCGTGACCTCCGCGATCCCACGCACCTGGGCCGTGAGGTTCCCGGCCATGGTGTTCACCGAATCGGTGAGTTCCTTCCACACACCGTCGACCCCGGGCACCTGTGCCTGCCCGCCCAGCGCGCCCTCGGTGCCCACCTCACGGGCCACCCGGGTCACCTCGGAGGAGAACGCCGACAGCTGGTCCACCATCGTGTTGACGGTGTTCTTCAGCTCCAGCATCTCGCCGGCCACCTGGACCGTGACCTTCCGGGACAGATCACCCTTGGCGACCGCCGTCGTCACCAGCGCGATGTCCCTCACCTGGGCCGTCAGCCGGTACGCCATGGTGTTGACGGAATCCGTGAGATCCCGCCACGAACCCGACATGCCACGCACACGTGCCTGCCCGCCCAGCTTGCCCTCGGTGCCCACCTCACTGGCCACACGCGTGACCTCGTCGGTGAACGTCGAGAGCTGGTCGACCAGGTTGTTGACCGTCCGCCCGACCTTCAGGAACTCGCCGCGCAGCGGATGCCCGTTCCCGTCCGGGGCCTGCGTCCGCAACTCCATACGCGGCGACAGATCACCCTCGGCCACCGCGGACAGCACCCGGCTGACCTCGGAAACCGGCCGCACCAGGTCGTCCACCAGGGCGTTCGAGTTGTCGATCGCCGTCGACCAGGAGCCCTCGCAGGCCCCGGTCTCCAGCCGCTCGGTCAGCTTGCCCTCACGGCCCACCATCCGCCGCACCCGGGCCACCTCGCCCGTCAGATGCAGATTCCGGTCGGCCACCTCGTTGAAGACCGCCGCGATCTCGGCCATCACGCCGTCCCCGGACACCGTGAGCCGCTTGCGGAAGTTCCCGTCCCGCATCGACACCAGGGCCGCCATCAGACGGTTCAGGGCCGCCGTATCCACCTCGGTGGTGCCATTGCGCGTTTTGCCCTGGTTACCCGGGGACTGTTTGCCCTGGTTGCTCGGGGACTGTCCGCCTTTCGCGCGCGTCTTCGTGCCACGCGTCGCTGCGCCAGACTCCACTGTGTCCCTCCCGCAGGGGTCGACCGTCACTGCTGTGCTCGGGTACCGCGCTCGGCGTACCAGTTACTACTGCGTATTCTCTGCCCTGCATATCAGGCGCTTGCCAGAGGGCTGCTGCCCGCCGTACGCCCTGGGCACTCAGCCTGCCCGGACCTTCACAAGAAGCTTGCCCAGTGTTTCACCCTGGCCGAACCAGGCCATAACAGTTCGGCAGCTTCGCACATCGTCCGCACACCCTCCGGACGGAAACACTGCAGACCGGCATCCGAATGGACCGCGAAGGTAAGTAACCTTGCATCCGGCTGTCCAGCCGCGCCGGTCCGTCCGGCCTGGGCGGTGGCACGAAGACGAGCGGGCATCGGAGGGGCGGCCGCACACATGACCACCGGACTGATCCCGGGGGGACAGCCCCCGGACCCCCGGCCGACGGGCAGCCTGCCGCAACAGCGGCGCGAGCCGGTCGGCCCCGCAGCCCAGCACGTCGAGAACCGGTCAAGGAGTTCTGTGATCACCGCGCGCGCGGCCGCCAGTTTCGAGCCCGTCGGGCGCTCGGTCGCGAGCGCCCGCTCCTTCGTTCGCGACACCCTCCAGGGCTGGGGCTTCGCCGACATCGTCGACGACGCCGTGGTTCTCACGAGCGAACTGGTGACCAACGCCGTGGTCCACGCCGGCACATCGGCCGACCTGCTGTGCCTGCGCAGCGACGAGGGCGTGCGCATCGAGGTGGCCGACCGGTACCCCGAGCGGGAGATCCCGCTCCAGGGCACGGCCATCAACATGGGCAGCCCCGACCGCGAGGGCGGCCGCGGCCTCCAGCTCTGCGCCGCCCTCGCCGGCCGCTGGGGCGTCGAGTACACCCCCACGCACAAAACCGTCTGGTTCCAACTCGACCTGCCCGCACGCGCGGTCGGCACCCGAGCGGCCGGTCCTGCCCTCCCCGCCGACCTCCTCCCCCTGGCCGACGGCCGGGTCCGCGTGGCCGTCGTCCAGATCGACCGCACCGGCCACATCAGCGCCTGGAGCGAGGACGCCGAGGAACTCTTCGGCTACCCCGCCGAGCAGGTCACCGGCAAGCCCCTGACCGACCTCGCGGCCTGGCCGCACACCCCGGGCACCAGCACGGGCATCGCCGAGGCGCTCCAACTCTCCCGCTGGGAGGGCAGTTACGGCATCCGTGCCGCCACCGGCCGCGTCACCCCGGTCTACGCCTCCCACCTGCGCGTCCGCGACACCGGCGGCGAGCCGTCAACCGTGTGCCTCCTCGTGAGGGACCACGAAAGGGCCGTTCTGCAGACGCCTCTGCGCGGTCCCGCCTCGGACACCTCGACCACCTCCGAGGGCCAGAGCACCGACCCCTTCGAGGTGTTCATCGGCTCCCCCGCCCCGGACGACCTCGACGGCCTCCTCCAGCGCACGGTGGAACGCGCCCGCGACATGCTCGACGGCGACTCTGCCTTCCTCCTGCTGGCCACGGACGACGAGACGGAACTGGAGGTCCGCGCCTCCACGGGCCTGCCCTCCGCCCGCCAGCGCTTCGCCCGCGTCCCCGTCGAGGCGGGCCCCGGCCGCTACGGCTCGGCCCGTATGCCGGCCGTCCACGACGACCTGACAGCGGTCCCCGGAGCCGTGCCCCTGCTGAACAGCACGGGCATGCGCTCGGTCGTCACCGTCCCCCTGAAGGTGGAGGGCCGCCTCACAGGCTCCCTCGGTGTCGCCGCCGAGTCCCCCGGCAGATACTCCAACGAGGAGGCGCTGCGCCTCCAGTTCGCCGCCGACCGCATCGCCCTCGCCGTCGAATCGGCCCGCCTCGGCGAACTGGAACGCCTGCGCCGCGGCTCCCTGAGCTTCCTGGTCGAGGCGTCCGACCTGCTGGCCGGCACCCTGGACCGCGACCAGACCCTGGCCCTGATGGCCCAGATGACGGTCCCGACCCTCGCCACCTGGTGCGCCGTCTACACGATCGCCGACCAGGCCTCCGAGCCGTACCTCTCGTACGTCCTGCACGAGGACGAGGAACTCATCGACGGCATCAAGTCCCTGCTGTCGAAGGTCCCCCCGCCCGACCCGGTCCCCACCCCCGGCGCCCGCGTCTGGACGGCCCCCGGCGAGGTGGCCCACCAGGCGGCCCTGCGCAGCTCCATGCGCAGCCTCGGCCTCAGCGGCGGCCCCACCCACCAGGTCACCCCCGGCATCGGCCCGACCCTCGCCACGGCCTCCGCCGTCGGCGGCGAGACGGTCGTCCTGCCGCTGGTCGCCCGCAACCGCGTCATCGGCATGCTGACCCTCGGCAAGCCGACCGACGAGCACTTCCGCCAGGAGATCCTGGAACTCGCCGAGGACCTCTCCCGCCGGGCCGCCCTGGCCCTGGACAACGCCCGCCTCTACTCGGAGCGCACGGCGATCAGCCAGTCCCTCCAGCGCAGCCTCCTGCCCCCCGAGCTCCCGGTGATCGCGGGCGTCGAGGTCGAGGTCATCTACCGCGCGGCGGGCGAGGGCAACGAGGTCGGCGGCGACTTCTACGACGTCTTCCCCATCAGCGACGGCGCCTACGGCTTCGCCATCGGCGACGTATGCGGTACGGGCCCGAACGCCGCCGCGGTCACCGGCCTGGCCCGCCACGCCCTGCGCCTCCTGGCCCGCGAGGGCCTCAGCGGCCCGGCGGTCCTGGAGCGCCTCAACTCCGCCATCCTCGACGAGGGCGCCCGCAGCCGCTTCCTCACCCTCCTCTACGGCGAGATGCGGCCCCAGGAGGACGGCAGCGCCGAGCTGAAGGTCGTCTGCGCCGGCCACCCCCTCCCGCTGCGCCTGCGCCAGGACGGCTCTGTCGAACCTGCGGCCGAACCCCAGCCGCTCCTCGGCGTCATCGAGGACCTGGAGCTCTACGAGCAGACGGTCACCCTCGACCCGGGCGATGTCCTCCTGTGCGTCACGGACGGCGTCACCGAACGCCGCGAAGGCGCCCGCATGCTGGGCGACGACGGCCTCGCCGACGTCCTCACGACCTGCACGGGCCTGACGGCCGGAGCGGTCGCGGCCCGCATCATGCGCGCGGTGGAACGCTTCGCGTCGGACGCCCCGTCCGACGACATGGCGATCCTGGCCATGCGCGTCCCGGGCCTCCACAAGGACTAGGACAGGGAAAAGGCCCCACCCGTTAGGGTGGGGCCTTTTCTGCTGGAGCCCCCAAGCGGAATCGAACCGCTGACCTTCTCCTTACCATGGAGACGCTCTACCGACTGAGCTATAGGGGCCTGTCGCCTTGCGGTTTCCCGCGCGGCAACGGAATAGATCATACCCCGAACAGACCCGTGCTCCCAACCACGTCAGAAGGCGGGCTGCAGCAGCCCTCCGAGGGCGTTGCACGCGGAGACTATGCGCTGCATGTCCCGCTTGGTCAACGTCGCGTCGACGGGCAGCGCGAGCGTCTCGTCGGCGGCTCGCTCCGTCTCCGGGAGAGAAACACACCGCCGGAATTCGGGCAGCCGATGCACGGGGGTCTTCACCGGCACCCGGCATTCAACTCCCTTGGCCCGCACGGCCCGTGCGAAGGCATCCCGGTCCGGTCGCCCGTTACCCGGAACCCGAACGACGTACTGCTGGTAGGTGTGCCCGTCACCGTCGTCCGGTGTCCGCACTCCCCTCAGCTTCGCGTGGAGATAGCCGGCACGCTCCCTGCGCTGCGCTATCTCGTCGTACGGCGCCTCGGACTCTCCTTGTTCCAGCACGAGCAGTCCGTGCCGCGCTCCCAGCGTGTGCAGCCGCGCGAGGTCGGCGAGCCGTCCGAAGCGGTGCACGACAACCACGGCCGCGGTGCGCGGAGTTACCGCCGCTTCCACAGCGACGGCGTCGAGGCAGTAGGTGGCAGGATCTATGTCGGCGAACACCGGCATCGCCCCGGCCATGGCAACGGCCTCGGCGACCTCGACGTTCCCGAAGGCCGGCACGACGACCTCGTCACCGAGTCCGACTCCGGCGGCCCTGAGCATTGCAGCAGTACCCATGCTTTGGATGCTGAGCGCGCAACGTGAACTTCAAGTGACGCGGAACAAAAAAGGGCCGGTCCCGTAACCAAAGTTACGGGACCGGCCCTTTGAATGATTGTTCGGCGGCGTCCTACTCTCCCACAGGGTCCCCCCTGCAGTACCATCGGCGCTGAAAGGCTTAGCTTCCGGGTTCGGAATGTAACCGGGCGTTTCCCTAACGCTAAAACCACCGAAACACTATGAAACTGTAAACTGCCGCACCATACCGTGACCTGGGTATGGGGCTGTTCGTGGTTTCAGAACCAACACAGTGGACGCGAGCAACTGAGGACAAGCCCTCGGCCTATTAGTACCGGTCAACTCCACACGTTACCGTGCTTCCATATCCGGCCTATCAACCCAGTCGTCTACTGGGAGCCTTACCCTCTCAAGGAGGTGGGAATACTCATCTCGAAGCAGGCTTCCCGCTTAGATGCTTTCAGCGGTTATCCCTCCCGAACGTAGCCAACCAGCCATGCCCTTGGCAGAACAACTGGCACACCAGAGGTTCGTCCGTCCCGGTCCTCTCGTACTAGGGACAGCCCTTCTCAATATTCCTACGCGCACAGCGGATAGGGACCGAACTGTCTCACGACGTTCTAAACCCAGCTCGCGTACCGCTTTAATGGGCGAACAGCCCAACCCTTGGGACCGACTCCAGCCCCAGGATGCGACGAGCCGACATCGAGGTGCCAAACCATCCCGTCGATATGGACTCTTGGGGAAGATCAGCCTGTTATCCCCGGGGTACCTTTTATCCGTTGAGCGACGGCGCTTCCACAAGCCACCGCCGGATCACTAGTCCCGACTTTCGTCCCTGCTCGACCCGTCGGTCTCACAGTCAAGCTCCCTTGTGCACTTACACTCAACACCTGATTGCCAACCAGGCTGAGGGAACCTTTGGGCGCCTCCGTTACTCTTTAGGAGGCAACCGCCCCAGTTAAACTACCCATCAGACACTGTCCCTGATCCGGATCACGGACCCAGGTTAGACATCCAGCACGACCAGACTGGTATTTCAACGACGACTCCACCCACACTGGCGTGCGAGTTTCAAAGTCTCCCAGCTATCCTACACAAGCCGAACCGAACACCAATATCAAACTGTAGTAAAGGTCCCGGGGTCTTTCCGTCCTGCTGCGCGAAACGAGCATCTTTACTCGTAGTGCAATTTCACCGGGCCTATGGTTGAGACAGTCGAGAAGTCGTTACGCCATTCGTGCAGGTCGGAACTTACCCGACAAGGAATTTCGCTACCTTAGGATGGTTATAGTTACCACCGCCGTTTACTGGCGCTTAAGTTCTCAGCTTCGCCACCCCGAAGAGTGACTAACCGGTCCCCTTAACGTTCCAGCACCGGGCAGGCGTCAGTCCGTATACATCGCCTTACGGCTTCGCACGGACCTGTGTTTTTAGTAAACAGTCGCTTCTCGCTGGTCTCTGCGGCCACCCCCAGCTCAGAGCGCGAAGCTCATCACCGGATGTGGCCCCCCTTCTCCCGAAGTTACGGGGGCATTTTGCCGAGTTCCTTAACCATAGTTCACCCGAACGCCTCGGTATTCTCTACCTGACCACCTGAGTCGGTTTAGGGTACGGGCCGCCATGAAACTCGCTAGAGGCTTTTCTCGACAGCATAGGATCATCCACTTCACCACAATCGGCTCGGCATCAGGTCTCAGCCTTGTGTGCGACGGATTTACCTATCGCACGGCCTACACCCTTACCCCGGGACAACCACCGCCCGGGATGGACTACCTTCCTGCGTCACCCCATCACTCACCTACTACCAACTTGGGTCACCGGCTCCACCACTTTCCTTTCCCCGAAGGGTCCGGAACGGCTTCACGGGCTTAGCATCACTGGATTCGATGTTTGACGCTTCACAGCGGGTACCGGAATATCAACCGGTTATCCATCGACTACGCCTGTCGGCCTCGCCTTAGGTCCCGACTTACCCTGGGCAGATCAGCTTGACCCAGGAACCCTTAGTCAATCGGCGCACACGTTTCTCACGTGTGAATCGCTACTCATGCCTGCATTCTCACTCGTCAACCGTCCACAACTCGCTTACGCGGCTGCTTCACCCGGCAGACGACGCTCCCCTACCCATCACAGCACCCGTTGGGGCTTATTGCTGCAATGACACGACTTCGGCGGTACGCTTGAGCCCCGCTACATTGTCGGCGCGGAATCACTAGACCAGTGAGCTATTACGCACTCTTTCAAGGGTGGCTGCTTCTAAGCCAACCTCCTGGTTGTCTCTGCGACTCCACATCCTTTCCCACTTAGCGTACGCTTAGGGGCCTTAGTCGATGCTCTGGGCTGTTTCCCTCTCGACCATGGAGCTTATCCCCCACAGTCTCACTGCCGCGCTCTCACTTACCGGCATTCGGAGTTTGGCTAAGGTCAGTAACCCGGTAGGGCCCATCGCCTATCCAGTGCTCTACCTCCGGCAAGAAACACACGACGCTGCACCTAAATGCATTTCGGGGAGAACCAGCTATCACGGAGTTTGATTGGCCTTTCACCCCTAACCACAGGTCATCCCCCAGGTTTTCAACCCTGGTGGGTTCGGTCCTCCACGAAGTCTTACCTCCGCTTCAACCTGCCCATGGCTAGATCACTCCGCTTCGGGTCTTGAGCGTGCTACTGAATCGCCCTGTTCGGACTCGCTTTCGCTACGGCTTCCCCACCCGGGTTAACCTCGCAACACACCGCAAACTCGCAGGCTCATTCTTCAAAAGGCACGCAGTCACGAGATGGAAGCAAGCTTCCATCCGACGCTCCCACGGCTTGTAGGCACACGGTTTCAGGTACTATTTCACTCCGCTCCCGCGGTACTTTTCACCATTCCCTCACGGTACTATCCGCTATCGGTCACCAGGGAATATTTAGGCTTAGCGGGTGGTCCCGCCAGATTCACACGGGATTTCTCGGGCCCCGTGCTACTTGGGTGTCTCTCAAACGAGCCGCTGACGTTTCGACTACGGGGGTCTTACCCTCTACGCCGGACCTTTCGCATGTCCTTCGCCTACATCAACGGTTTCTGACTCGTCCTGTCGCCGGCAGACGACAGAAGAGAGATCCCACAACCCCGTATACGCAACCCCTGCCGGGTCTCACACGCATACGGTTTGGCCTCATCCGGTTTCGCTCGCCACTACTCCCGGAATCACGGTTGTTTTCTCTTCCTGCGGGTACTGAGATGTTTCACTTCCCCGCGTTCCCTCCACACTGCCTATGTGTTCAGCAGCGGGTGACAGCCCATGACGACTGCCGGGTTTCCCCATTCGGAAACCCCCGGATCAAAGCCTGGTTGACGACTCCCCGGGGACTATCGTGGCCTCCCACGTCCTTCATCGGTTCCTGGTGCCAAGGCATCCACCGTGCGCCCTTAAAAACTTGGCCACAGATGCTCGCGTCCACTGTGCAGTTCTCAAACAACGACCAGCCACCCATCACCCCACCCTTACCAGGTGAGTTCACTGGGGCCGGCGACTGAGGAAAAGTTCGTTCCCTCAGACACCCAACAGCGTGCCCGGCCGGCTCCCGTCCGAAGATCAGCGTTCCACGCCCCCAAAGGGAGCAGTACTAGCAGCCTCCGACCCAAGAATCCGGCCGAATAGTCAACGTTCCACCCATGAGCAACCAGCATCAGACGTTCGCTGATGTACTGGCCTCTGACCTCACCCCGAGGGGATCGGTAAGAAGTGCTCCTTAGAAAGGAGGTGATCCAGCCGCACCTTCCGGTACGGCTACCTTGTTACGACTTCGTCCCAATCGCCAGTCCCACCTTCGACAGCTCCCTCCCACAAGGGGTTGGGCCACCGGCTTCGGGTGTTACCGACTTTCGTGACGTGACGGGCGGTGTGTACAAGGCCCGGGAACGTATTCACCGCAGCAATGCTGATCTGCGATTACTAGCGACTCCGACTTCATGGGGTCGAGTTGCAGACCCCAATCCGAACTGAGACCGGCTTTTTGAGATTCGCTCCACCTCGCGGTATCGCAGCTCATTGTACCGGCCATTGTAGCACGTGTGCAGCCCAAGACATAAGGGGCATGATGACTTGACGTCGTCCCCACCTTCCTCCGAGTTGACCCCGGCGGTCTCCCGTGAGTCCCCAGCACCACAAGGGCCTGCTGGCAACACGGGACAAGGGTTGCGCTCGTTGCGGGACTTAACCCAACATCTCACGACACGAGCTGACGACAGCCATGCACCACCTGTACACCGACCACAAGGGGGCGCCTGTCTCCAGACGTTTCCGGTGTATGTCAAGCCTTGGTAAGGTTCTTCGCGTTGCGTCGAATTAAGCCACATGCTCCGCCGCTTGTGCGGGCCCCCGTCAATTCCTTTGAGTTTTAGCCTTGCGGCCGTACTCCCCAGGCGGGGCACTTAATGCGTTAGCTGCGGCACGGACAACGTGGAATGTTGCCCACACCTAGTGCCCACCGTTTACGGCGTGGACTACCAGGGTATCTAATCCTGTTCGCTCCCCACGCTTTCGCTCCTCAGCGTCAGTATCGGCCCAGAGATCCGCCTTCGCCACCGGTGTTCCTCCTGATATCTGCGCATTTCACCGCTACACCAGGAATTCCGATCTCCCCTACCGAACTCTAGCCTGCCCGTATCGACTGCAGACCCGGGGTTAAGCCCCGGGCTTTCACAACCGACGTGACAAGCCGCCTACGAGCTCTTTACGCCCAATAATTCCGGACAACGCTCGCGCCCTACGTATTACCGCGGCTGCTGGCACGTAGTTAGCCGGCGCTTCTTCTGCAGGTACCGTCACTTTCGCTTCTTCCCTGCTGAAAGAGGTTTACAACCCGAAGGCCGTCATCCCTCACGCGGCGTCGCTGCATCAGGCTTTCGCCCATTGTGCAATATTCCCCACTGCTGCCTCCCGTAGGAGTCTGGGCCGTGTCTCAGTCCCAGTGTGGCCGGTCGCCCTCTCAGGCCGGCTACCCGTCGTCGCCTTGGTGAGCCATTACCTCACCAACAAGCTGATAGGCCGCGGGCTCATCCTTCACCGCCGGAGCTTTTAACCTCCACTCAGGAGAGTGGAGATGTTATCCGGTATTAGACCCCGTTTCCAGGGCTTGTCCCAGAGTGAAGGGCAGATTGCCCACGTGTTACTCACCCGTTCGCCACTAATCCACCCCGAAGGGCTTCATCGTTCGACTTGCATGTGTTAAGCACGCCGCCAGCGTTCGTCCTGAGCCAGGATCAAACTCTCCGTGAATGTGTACCGGTAATCCGGTCGACACCACGAGAGCGGAACAGTCAGGCGGAATAGGCCCGACCGTTCACAGCGTCCTCGCTGTGTTTTTTCAAAGGAACCTCGTCCCAGCGAATGCTGGAGACGGGGTATCAACATATCTGGCGTTGACTTTTGGCACGCTGTTGAGTTCTCAAGGAACGGTCGCTTCCTTTGTACTCACCCTCTCAGGCTTTCCTCCGGGCGCTTCCCTTCGGTCTTGCGTTTCCGACTCTATCAGATCTTTCCGATCCGATTTCCTCGGTGCTTTCCAGGTTCTCGCTTTCGCGTTTCCCTTTCCGGCGGTTCCGACTTTATCAGAAGTTCCTGAGTCGGATTTCCCCTCCCTCGGCCGAAGCATGATCCCCGGCGCTGAGTTGGCCGGGTGCCCCGTCGGGAGGAGTTGTAAACCTACTGGAGCGGGGCTCCTCGATGCAAATCGAGGAGCCCCGCTCCCAGTTGGCGCCCGCTCGGGCCCGACGGCCCGTCAGACGTCCACGACCACAGGCAGGATCATCGGCCGGCGCCGGTAGTTGTCCGAGACCCACTTGCCCAGCGTGCGGCGAACGAGCTGCTGGAGCTGGTGGGGTTCGACCACGCCGTCCTGGGCGGAGCGTTCGAGCACCTCCGTGATCCGGGGGGCCACGTCGCCGAAGGCCGAGTCCTCGATGCCGGAACCGCGGGCCTGGATGTGCGGGCCGCCGGTGATCTTCCCGGTGGAGGAGTCGATGACCACGAAGACCGAGATGATGCCCTCGTCGCCGAGGATCTTGCGGTCCTTGAGGGCCGGCTCGCCCACGTCCCCGACGGAGAGGCCGTCGACGTAGACATAGCCCGCCTGGACCTTGCCGGAGATCTTCGCCTTGCCCTCGATGAGGTCGACGACCACGCCGTCCTCGGCGATGACGATGCGGTCGTGCGGGACGCCGGTCAGGGCGCCCAGTTCGGCGTTGGCGCGCAGGTGGCGCCATTCGCCGTGCACCGGCATCAGGTTCTTCGGGCGGCAGATGTTGTAGAAGTACAGCAGCTCGCCCGCGGACGCGTGGCCGGAGACGTGGACCTTGGCGTTGCCCTTGTGGACCACGTTGGCGCCCCAGCGGGTGAGGCCGTTGATCACGCGGTAGACCGCGTTCTCGTTGCCGGGGATCAGGGACGACGCCAGGATCACCGTGTCGCCCTGGACGATCCGGATCTGGTGGTCCCTGTTGGCCATGCGGGACAGGGCCGCCATCGGTTCGCCCTGGGAGCCCGTGCAGACCAGGACCACCTCGCGGTCGGGAAGGTCGTCGAGCGTCTTGACGTCGACCACCAGGCCCGGCGGGACCTTCAGATAGCCCAGGTCCCGCGCGATGCCCATGTTGCGGACCATCGAGCGGCCGACGAAGGCGACCCTGCGGCCGTATTCGTTGGCCGCGTCCAGGATCTGCTGGATGCGGTGGATGTGGCTGGCAAAGCTCGCCACGATGATCCGCTTGCGGGCGTTCCCGAAGACCTGGTGCAGGACGTTGGAGATGTCCCGCTCGGGCGGGACGAACCCCGGGACCTCGGCGTTCGTCGAGTCGGAGAGGAGGAGGTCGATCCCTTCCTCGCTCAGACGTGCGAACGCGTGCAGGTCCGTCAGACGGTTGTCCAGCGGGAGCTGGTCCATCTTGAAGTCGCCCGTGTGGACGACCATGCCCGCCGGGGTGCGGATGGCCACGGCCAGCGCGTCCGGGATGGAGTGGTTGACCGCGACGAACTCGCAGTCGAAGGGGCCGATGCGCTCGCGGTGCCCTTCCGCCACCTCGAGGGTGTACGGACGGATGCGGTGCTCCTGGAGCTTGGCCTCGATGAGGGCGAGGGTCAGCTTGGAGCCGATCAGCGGGATGTCCGGCTTCTCGCGCAGGAGGAAGGGAACGGCGCCGATGTGGTCCTCGTGGCCGTGCGTGAGGACGATGCCCTCGATGTCGTCGAGGCGGTCCCTGATGGACGAGAAGTCCGGCAGGATCAGGTCGATTCCGGGCTGCTCCTCCTCGGGGAAGAGCACTCCGCAGTCGACGATCAGCAGGCGGCCGCCGTATTCGAAGACCGTCATGTTGCGGCCGATCTCACCGAGACCGCCGAGCGGGGTGACGCGCAGGCCGCCGTCGGGGAGCGGCGGGGGCGGGCCGAGTTCGGGATGCGGATGACTCAAAAGACTCTCCTCACCACACGCGCCACGTACCGGTAGGGCACGTGGCGC
The DNA here is from genome assembly GCF_024442335.1 of Streptomyces sp. CRCS-T-1. Lineage (NCBI taxonomy): Bacteria > Bacillati > Actinomycetota > Actinomycetes > Kitasatosporales > Streptomycetaceae > Streptomyces > Streptomyces sp. CRCS-T-1. Next base: position 2,064,730 of record NZ_CP101651.1, read on the forward strand.
GCATGACGTTCGTGCAGATGCAGTTGTCTGTGTGGGGTGCGCGGGCACCGGTGGCCCGCTTATTCAGTTGTGAAGCACGCGCGCGGGGGTCCCGCGCGAAGTCTGATGTCAGAGCTGTACCCCGCCGGCGGCAAGATCGATCTTGAGTTGCTCGATCTCTTCGGGCGCGCACTCGACCATGGGGGCGCGCAGGGGCCCGGCGGGCAGGCCCTTCAGGGCGAGCGCCGCCTTGGTCGTCATCACGCCCTGGGTGCGGAACATGCCCGTGTAGACGGGGAGCAGCTTCTGGTGGATCTCGGTGGCCTTCTGGACGTCACCGGAGGTGTACGCCTCGACCAGGGCGCGCAGCTCGGGGGTGACCACGTGGCCGACGACCGAGACGAAGCCGACGGCGCCGACGGAGAGCAGCGGGAGGTTCAGCATGTCGTCGCCGGAGTACCAGGCGAGGCCGGAGGTGGCGATGGCCCAGCTCGCGCGGCCGAGGTCGCCCTTGGCGTCCTTGTTGGCGACGATGCGCGGGTGCTCGGCGAGGCGGACGAGCGTCTCGGTGTTGATCGGGACGCCGCTGCGGCCGGGGATGTCGTAGAGCATGACCGGCAGGCCGGCGGCGTCGGCGATGGCCGTGAAGTGCCGGTAGAGGCCCTCTTGCGGGGGCTTGTTGTAGTACGGCGTCACGACGAGCAGGCCGTGTGCGCCGGTGCGCTCCGCCGCGCGGGCCAGTTGGATGCTGTGGTGGGTGTCGTTGGTGCCGACGCCGGCCACGACGTAAGCGCGGTCGCCGACCGCTTCCAGGACCGCCCGTACGAGATCCGCTTTCTCCGCGTCGCTGGTGGTCGGGGACTCGCCGGTGGTCCCGTTGATGACCAGGCCGTCGTTGCCTGCGTCCACCAGGTGGGTGGCGAGCCGCTGCGCGCCGTCGAGGTCGAGTGCGCCGTCCGCCGTGAAGGGCGTGACCATGGCGGTGAGGACCCGCCCGAAGGGGGTCTGCGGAGTGGAGGTCGGAGCCATGGGTTACACGCTACTCGTTGCTCAGGACCGGGTCTGCCCTAGGGGCAGGCGACAAGTCGCGACAAAGGTGGAGCCCGGCACTGCCTGCTCGGGGGTTCAAGCAGTGCCGGACCCGTTCGATCAGGCTAAGTGAACTTCTCGAAATGCCGCAATACGGACACTTCGCACGGCTGAACCGTACATCTGTGCCTGATCGGGGAACCGGGCCGCGTTACGGCGCGACGCGTCCGTTCGCGTTGAAGGCGGCGTAGGTGAGCGGCATGAGCCGGGCCCACTCGGCCTCCATCTTCTCGCCGACCATCTCGATCTCGCGCTGCGGGAAGGAGGGGACCTTGGCCAGCTCGTGCTGGGTGCGCAGGCCGAGGAAGTGCATCAGCGAGCGGGCGTTGCAGGTGGCGTACATCGAGGAGTACAGGCCGACCGGGAGGACCGCGCGGGCGACCTCGCGGGCGACGCCGGCGGCGAGCATCTCCTGGTAGGCCTCGTACGCCTGCCGGTAGGAGTCCTCCATCACACGGCCGACCAGCTCCTGCTGGGCCTGGGTGCCCTCGACGAAGACGTACTTGCCGGGGCGGCCCTCCTGGACGAGCTTGCGGGACTCGTCGGGGACGTAGAAGACCGACTGGAGCTCCCGGTACCGGCCCGACTCCTCGTTGTACGACCAGCCCACGCGGTGCCGCATGAACTCGCGGAAGACGAAGATCGGGGCACTGATGAGGAAGGTCATCGAGTTGTGCTCGAAGGGGCTGCCGTGCCGGTCCCGCATCAGGTAGTTGATCAGGCCCTTGGAACGCTCGGGGTCCTTGCCCAGCTCCTCCAGGGACTGCTCGCCGAGGGTCGAGACGCGGGCGGCGAAGAGGACGTCCGCGTCGGACGCGGTGTGCTTGACCAGCTCGACGGTGACGTCACTGCGGTAGCTGGGCTTGGGGTCGTCGGCGGGGGTGTCGGTCACGGTTGGCAGGGCCTTCCCATCTCGTCGTGTGGCGACGTCACTCTACGGCCCGACGAAATCAGAGCGATCGGTGGCGTGCCGCAATGAAGTCGGTGAAACAGGGCACCTCTGAGGGAGTTCTTTCGTCTCTACTGATGAAAGTGATCCGTCCCACCTCCGAAGGAGAAGCACCCCTGATGTTCGGTCGGCGTGAACCCGTACCGTTTGCCTTCGTCGCCGAGGCCGACAGGTTCCGCAGCAATATCAATCCCCCACCGCGTGAGCGGCTGTCGGTCAGCCAGCAGGCCGGGCGCTGGCTGATGGGCCTGACCATCGTGGCGGGGCTCGTGGGTTCCCTGGTCGTCGGGACACCCGCGCTGTCCTCCGATCGCCCGGATTCGCATCCGCAGCAGTCGCAGGCGTCCCAGGACCACTGAGCGACCGCGGGCCGGTGGTGACTCCATCCGGCCCCCTGGCGGTGGTGACCGCGGAAACAGATCGGTAGCCTCACCGGGCACAGCCCACGCATGGATCGAGTGAGGACCAGCCGTGCCCCTGCCCTTCCTGACGGCCGACCGCGTTTTCGAGGCGGCGGACGACGTTCCGCTGCCGCACGAGGACCGTGACACCTGGCGGCGGCCGTACCGCCCCGGGCCGTGGCGGGTGGGGGCGGCGGCGCTGGCGCTGCTGCTCGCCTCGTTCGTGCTGTTCGCGGCGGTCATCATCGCGGCGACGGCCGAACCGGCCTCGGCCGGGCTGGTGTTCGCTCTCGCGCTGCTCGTCATCGCCGGTGCGCTGCGGCTGCTGCGCATGGGCGTGTGGGTGAGCGCGCGCGGGCTGCGGCACGTGGGTTTCCTCACGACGCGTACGGCGCCCTGGGCGCAGGTCGTCTCGGTGCGCACGGTGCAGCAGCCGGTGCGCTGGCTGGGGCTCCCCCGGACCCTGCAGGGCCAGGCGCTGCTGCTCGTCCGGCGGGGACAGGCCGCGGACGGTGTGCCGCCGCTGCTGACGACGCACAACGCGGACTTCCTGGGCCGCACGGAGGCCTTCGGGCGGGCGGCCGACGCGGTGCAGGCGTGGGCCGACGAGTACGGCCCGCGCTGACGTCCTGATGACATGCCGGCGGGGCCGGACCGTTCTCGGTCCGGCCCCGCCGGCATGTGTGCGTGCGGCTCAGGCGGCTTCGGGCCGCCTGCCGTCGTGCAGGGCGATCGCGCGTTGCATCGCCTTGCGGGCGCGCGGGGTGTCGCGGGCGTCGTGGTAGGCGACGGCAAGGCGGAACCAGGTGCGCCAGTCGCCGGGCGCGGCCTCCGTCTCGGCCTTGCGCCGGGCGAAGACCTCGTCGGCCGAGTCCCGGTCGATGCGCCCGCTGGGGGTGCGCTTCAGTTCGTCGACCGGCAGACCGCCCTCGGCGTCGAGTTCGGCGGCGAGCTGGTTGGCCCTGCGGACGAACTGGGTGTTCTTCCACAGGAACCACAGACCGATGACCGGCAGGATCAGCACCGCGACGCCGAAGGTCACGGTGAGGGGCGTGCCGGTCTCGATGAGCAGGACGCCGCGGCTGCCGACCAGGACGAAGTAGACGACCAGGACGGCGGCCGTGAGGGCGTAGGTGAGCTTCGCGCGCATGACGGTCAGGGGCTCAGCTCAGGTCCAGGAAGTGTTCCAGGCCGAAGGTCAGGCCGGGAACACTCCCCACGCGGCGGGCGCCGAGCAGGATGCCCGGCATGAAGCTGCTGTGGTGGAGCGAGTCGTGCCGGACCGTCAGGGTCTCGCCCTCGGCGCCGAGCAGGACCTCCTGGTGGGCCAGCAGACCGCGCAGCCGGACGGCGTGCACCGGGACGCCGTCGACGTCGGCGCCGCGGGCGCCGTCCAGGGCGGTGGTCGTGGCGTCGGGGGCCGGGGCGGTGCCGGCGGTGCGGCGGGCCTCGGCGATGAGCTGGGCGGTGCGCGTGGCGGTGCCGGAGGGGGCGTCCACCTTGTTCGGGTGGTGCAGCTCGACGACCTCGACGGACTCGAAGTACGGGGCGGCGAGCTGCGCGAACTTCATGGTCAGGACGGCGCCGATGGAGAAGTTCGGCGCGATGAGCACGCCGGTCGACGGGGACTTCGCCAGCCAGCTGTTGAGCTGCGCGAGGCGCTCGTCGGTCCAGCCGGTGGTGCCGACGACCGCGTGGATGCCGTGGCTCACGCAGTAGTCGAGGTTGGCCATGACCGAGTCGGGCGTGGTCAGTTCGACCACGACCTGGGCGCCGGTCTCGGCCAGCGTCTCCAGCTTGTCGCCCCGGCTCAGGGCGGCGACCAGTTCCATGTCCTCGGCGGCCTCGACGGCCCGGACGGCTTCCGAGCCGATCCGGCCCTTGGCGCCGAGGACCGCCACGCGCAGCTTGCTCATCTCTTGTGCTTCCTTCACCAGGGGGTTGTCAGGCGACGGCGTCGTGCAGGCGGGCCGCCTGTTTGTCCTTCAGCGGGCCGATGACCGACAGGGAAGGCCGCCGTCCCAGGATCTCGCGGGCGACCGAGCGGACGTCGTCCGGGGTGACCGACGTGATCCGGGCCAGCAGGTCGTCGACGGACATCTGCTCGCCCCAGCACAGCTCGCTCTTGCCGATACGGTTCATCAGCGCGCCGGTGTCCTCCAGGCCGAGGACCGTGGAGCCCCGGAGCTGGCCGATGGCGCGCCCGATCTCGTCGTCGGACAGGCCGTGCTCGGCGACCTGGTCGAGTTCGTCGCGGCAGATCTTCAGCACGTCGTGCACCTGGGAGGGGCGGCAGCCGGCGTACACGCCGAAGAGGCCGCAGTCGGCGAAGCCGGAGGTGTACGAGTACACGCTGTAGGCCAGGCCGCGCTTCTCGCGCACCTCCTGGAAGAGGCGGGACGACATGCCGCCGCCGAGCGCGGTGTTGAGCACGCCCAGGGCCCAGCGGCGCTCGTCCGTGCGGGCCAGGCCCGGCATGCCGAGCACGACGTGGGCCTGCTCGGTCTTGCGGTCGATCAGCTCCAGGCGGCCCGCGGTGCGCAGGGCGCGCCGGCCGCTGCGCGGGGCGACGGGCTCGGCGCTCGGTTCCCGGAAGGCTCCGGCCTTCTCGAAGGCGGCGCGGACCTGTCGTACGACCTTGGCGTGGTCGACGTTGCCCGCGCAGGCGACCACGAGGTGGGTCGGGTCGTAGTGCTTCTTGTAGAAGCGGCGGATGCGGTCGGCGGTGAGGGCGTTGACCGTGTCGACCGTGCCGAGGACCGGGCGGCCGAGGGGGTTGTCGCCGAACATCGTGTGCGCGAAAAGGTCGTGCACGCAGTCGCCCGGGTCGTCCTCGGTCATGGCGATCTCTTCGAGGATCGCGCCCCGCTCGACGTCGACGTCCTCCTCGAGGATCCGGGAGCCCGTGAGCATGTCGCAGACGACGTCGATGGCGAGCGGCAGGTCGGTGTCGAGGACACGCGCGTAGTAGCACGTGTACTCCTTCGCCGTGAACGCGTTCATCTCGCCGCCGACCGCGTCGATCGCGGCGGAGATGTCCAGGGCGGACCTGCGGTCGGTGCCCTTGAAGAGCAGGTGCTCCAGGTAGTGCGTGGCGCCGTTCAGAGCGGGGGTCTCGTCGCGGGAGCCGACGTGTGCCCAGATGCCGAAGGTGGCGGAGCGGACCGAGGGCAGGGTCTCGGTGACGATGCGCAGGCCGCCCGGGAGGGTGGTCTTGCGGACCGTGCCGATGCCGCTGGTGCCCTTGATCAGGGTTTGGGTACGGGCGACGGCCCGCGCCTCCGAGGAGGTGCGGGCCGTCGCCTTGGAGCTACTCGACGTCACTTGTCGGTGTCGTCCTTCGTCTCATCGTTCTCTTCGCCCTCGATGACCGGGATCAGGGAGAGCTTGCCGCGGGAGTCGATCTCGGCGATCTCGACCTGGACCTTCTGGCCCACACCGAGGACGTCCTCGACGTTCTCCACGCGCTTGCCGCCGGCGAGCTTGCGGATCTGCGAGATGTGCAGCAGACCGTCCTTGCCCGGGAGCAGCGACACGAACGCGCCGAAGGTGGTCGTCTTCACGACCGTGCCCAGGTAGCGCTCGCCGACCTCCGGCATGGTCGGGTTGGCGATGCCGTTGATCGTCGTACGAGCGGCCTCCGCGGAGGGGCCGTCGGCGGCACCGATGTAGATGGTGCCGTCGTCCTCGATGGTGATCTCGGCGCCGGTGTCCTCCTGGATCTGGTTGATCATCTTGCCCTTGGGGCCGATGACCTCACCGATCTTGTCCACGGGGATCTTGACGGTGATGATCCGCGGGGCGTTCGGGGACATCTCGTCCGGCGTGTCGATCGCTTCCATCATCACGTCGAGGATGTGGAGGCGGGCGTCACGGGCCTGCTTGAGAGCGGCGGCCAGGACGGAGGCCGGGATGCCGTCCAGCTTGGTGTCGAGCTGGAGGGCGGTCACGAAGTCCTTCGTGCCGGCGACCTTGAAGTCCATGTCGCCGAAGGCGTCCTCCGCACCGAGGATGTCGGTGAGGGTGACGTAGTGCGTCTCGCCCTCGATCTCCTGGGAGATCAGGCCCATGGCGATACCGGCGACCGGGGCCTTCAGGGGCACACCGGCGTTCAGCAGCGACATGGTGGAGGCGCAGACCGAGCCCATGGACGTCGAGCCGTTGGAGCTCAGCGCCTCGGAGACCTGGCGGATCGCGTAGGGGAACTCCTCGCGCGTCGGCAGGACCGGCACCAGGGCGCGCTCGGCGAGGGCGCCGTGGCCGATCTCGCGGCGCTTCGGGGAGCCGACGCGGCCGGTCTCGCCGGTGGAGTACGGCGGGAAGTTGTAGTTGTGCATGTAGCGCTTGCGCGTCACCGGCGACAGCGTGTCGAGCTGCTGCTCCATGCGGAGCATGTTCAGCGTCGTGACACCCAGGATCTGGGTCTCGCCACGCTCGAACACGGCGGAGCCGTGGACGCGCGGGATGGCCTCGACCTCGGCGGCCAGGGTGCGGATGTCGGTGACACCGCGGCCGTCGATGCGCTTCTTCTCCTTGATGACGCGCTCACGGACCAGGGTCTTGGTCAGCGAGCGGTACGCGGCGGAGATCTCCTTCTCGCGGCCCTCGAACTCCGGCAGGAGCTTCTCGGCGGCGAGCGCCTTGACGCGGTCCAGCTCGGACTCGCGCTCCTGCTTGCCGGCGATGGTCAGCGCGGAGGCGAGCTCCGGGCGGACGGCGGCGGTGAGCGCCTCGAGGACGTCGTCCTGGTAGTCCAGGAAGATCGGGAACTCGCCGGTCGGCTTGGCGGCCTTGGCGGCGAGGTCCGACTGGGCCTTGCAGAGGACCTTGATGAAGGGCTTCGCGGCGTCCAGACCGGCGGCGACGACCTCCTCGGTCGGCGCCTCGACGCCGCCCTCGACCAGCTTGATGGTCTTGTCGGTGGCCTCGGCCTCGACCATCATGATCGCGACGTCGCCGTCCTCCAGGACACGGCCGGCGACGACCATGTCGAAGGCGGCGTCCTCGAGCTCGGTGTGCGTCGGGAAGGCCACCCACTGGCCGCGGATCAGCGCGACGCGGACGCCGCCGATCGGGCCGGAGAAGGGCAGGCCGGCCAGCTGCGTGGACGCGGAGGCGGCGTTGATCGCCACGACGTCGTACAGGTGGTCGGGGTTGAGCGCCATGATCGTGGCGACGACCTGGATCTCGTTGCGCAGGCCCTTCTTGAAGGACGGGCGCAGCGGGCGGTCGATCAGGCGGCAGGTGAGGATGGCGTCCTCGGAGGGACGGCCCTCACGGCGGAAGAAGCTGCCGGGGATCTTGCCGGCGGCGTACATCCGCTCCTCGACGTCCACCGTCAGGGGGAAGAAGTCGAGCTGGTCCTTGGGGTTCTTGGAGGCGGTGGTGGCCGACAGCACCATGGTGTCGTCGTCCAGGTACGCCACGGCGGAGCCGGCGGCCTGCTTGGCCAGGCGGCCCGTCTCGAAGCGGATGGTGCGGGTGCCGAAGGCGCCATTGTCGATGACGGCCTCGGCGTAGTGGGTCTCGTTCTCCACTAGCGTTATCTCCTCGTCTTCGTCTCCTGCTGCCCGTGTGGCAGGGAGACGGTTGCGGAGAGCGCGCCGGGCTGTGCGGGCCGGTCTTCGATCGAAGCACCCGGGGCTCGCATTCCCCCGGGGGCCACTACCGAGGACCGGCGGCGGCTAGGTGCGCTTCTCCTCGTTCTGTGTCGTACGTCCTGTGTCGTACGACATGCGTTGTGCTACCACACTACAAAGCGGTGGTGACACTCCGCACGTACAGCAAAGGGAGCGGTCCCCTTTCCCCGGGAACCGCTCCCCTCACGACGTCTTACTTGGCGCCCGCCGCACCACGGCGGATGCCGAGGCGGTCGACCAGCGCACGGAAGCGCTGGATGTCCTTCTTCGCCAGGTACTGGAGAAGGCGGCGACGCTGACCCACGAGGATCAGCAGACCACGGCGGGAGTGGTGGTCGTGCTTGTGGGTCTTGAGGTGCTCGGTCAGGTCCGAGATGCGGCGCGAGAGCATGGCGACCTGGACCTCGGGGGAGCCGGTGTCGCCCTCCTTCTGGCCGAACTCGGTGATGATCTGCTTCTTCGTAGCGGCGTCGAGCGGCACGCGTACTCCTCGTAGTCTGTGATGGCCACCGAGTGCCCCCGGTCTGTGTCTCGGGGGAGCTTCCGTTACTCGGGAGGCGGGGATCCGCTGGGCGCGGCCTCCAGGGCGGTGAGCTCCGGGGGTGCGTACACAAACGGCCGTCGGCCAGGGTACCAGGTGGTCAGGGGCGCCTTCGCCCCGGTTCCCGAACCTCCCGGCCGGGACGGAGGGGGCCACTAGGGTGAGCGGGTTCGGATCGTCCGTACGTCGATGATCCGCACTTCGGGAACGGGTACGTCGGGAAGGGGTCGCTGCGGCATGGCGGAGACGGCTGAGGAGATCAAGGCACGCAAGGAGCGGGAGCGGGACGAGCTCTACGCCCTGGACATCTCCGGTGTGGAGTGGCACAGCGCGCCGGGCACCGAGGAGCACGAGGAGCGGGTCGAGATCGCGTATCTGCCCGAGGGGGCCGTGGCGATGCGGTCCTCGCTCGACCCGGACACGGTGCTGCGCTACACGGAGGCGGAGTGGCGGGCGTTCGTGCTGGGGGCGCGGGACGGCGAGTTCGATCTTGAGCCTGGGGCGCACAACGGGGGCTCCCCGGCGGAGGCCGGGCAGGAGTAGTCGTCGCGGAGCACGACGGGGCGAGGGGTGAGCCGGTGACCGGCCGCCCCTCGTCGCCTTTTCGTGAGTCGCCCTTTTTCGTGACCTCAAGGCACCTTCCCGGCAAGGTGGTTCGAGGTTCTTCACGTTTATCGCCCTGTTTGTTCACCAAAGTGTGTGCTGTGTACGTCACTTCCGGGCAGCTTCTGAGCAGGTTGTGACGCGGCGGACAGGCGCTCGGGGGTGGACGGGCCTGCCGGGGCGGGGCTTGTGGTGATTAGGCTGGGACGGGGCGCCACGTCAGAACCCGTGGAGTGGGCGTCGGTGCCCCAGGGGGAGAGCGGGGGCGCCTGTGCATCGGACGACCTCGGACGACCTCGGTACGCCTCAAATCGACTTCGTACGACGTCGGACGACAAGCAAGGGTCGCCCCAGCACGGCATGAGGGTGCTCGACCACACCAGGAGGAACACTGTGAGCAGCGATCGGGACGGGATCCGCGGGGGCTGGGCGACACCCGGCGATGACCAGCCCGACGCGGAGTCCGCAGCAGAGGTGACGGGCGAGTTCACCATCGACTACGCGCCGCCCGCCTGGTACACGCAGAACGCCTCGGCGAGTTCGAGCTCGGGGCAGGGGGCGGGTGCGTCCGAGGACTCCAGCGCTTCCGGGGCGCCCGCGAACTCCGGGGGGTCCGGGGCGCCGACGGGGGCTTCCGGGCCGACGGGGGTCTCCGGGCCGCCGAAGGGGCCGGTGCCGCCGCTGCCCGGGCTCACTCCGCCGCCGCACGCGAACGCTTCCGCCGGGACCTCGTCCCTTCCGGGGCAGTCCTCTGGTCCGGCTCCGGCGCAGGGGCCTGCTCCGGCGCCCGGGGCGCCTTTCACGCCGCCCGCGCCGTCGCCCGCTCCGGGCGCTCCGTTCACGCCGCCCGCGTCCCCCGCGCCGGGTGCGCCGTTCACGCCGCCCGCGCCTTCTGGTGAGGGTCCTTCCGCCGTTCCCAGGCTTCCGATGCAGGGCGGTTTCGAGCCGCAGGTGCCGCAGCCTCAGGGGCGGCCCGAGACGCCCGCGGCTGATCCGGCCTCTCCTACGGCCGTGCCGAACATCCCCGTCGGTGGGTTCCAGGCGCAGTGGACGCCGTCGGCTCCGCCGGAGGCACCAGCCGAGGCGCCTGCCGCGCCTGCCACGCCGGAGCAGCCTCCGGTGGCTTCGGCCTCGCCGGCCGCCCCGGCCGCCGAGGAGGCCGAGTCGGAGAACGGTGATCTGGAGAGCGGTGCCACCATGCGCTTCTCCGCCGTCGCCCTGAAGCGGGAGATCGCGGAGCGGGCCGCCGAGGCGGAGGCGCGGCTGGAGCCGGTGGGCGAGGAGCAGGACAAGAGCGAGGACGAGGACGAGGACCAGGAATCGGGCGGTGACGTCGAGGGTGCGCCCTCCGACGGTGCCGACGAGGACGAGGACGGCGGTTCCTCCGAGCCCGCCGATGCGGTGGACGCGGTGGACGTGGCTGATGCCGAGGACGAGGTCTCGGCTTCGGAGGACGCGGTAGCGGAGGCCGAGCCCGACGAGGCCGTGTCGCAGGACGCCGAACCTCAGGACTGGGTGCCCGCGCCTCCAGCTCCCCCGACTCCCCCGGCTCCCGAGGCCGACGCCGTGGCCGTGGCCGTGGAGGAGGACTCCGCTGCTCCCGAGCCCGCCGACGAGGAGCCCACGGACGCGGAGCCCACGGATTCCGTGCCCACGGACGCCGTTCCCGAGGACAGCGTTCCGGAGGACGCCGTCGGGCCGGTTGCGGCCGATGCCCCGCCCGCCTGGACTCCCCCGGCCCCGCAGGGCGTGCCGCCGCTGCCGCCGTCGTACCAGCCCGCCGCACCGGTGCCCGCGAACCAGTGGCCCGCGCAGCCGCAGGCCCAGCCCGCAGCCCCGGACGCCCCGGCTCAGCCGCAGCCGACGGCCGCGCAGGGGCAGCCGCCCGTGCCGCCCCAGCCGTCGGTACCGGCCCAGCAGCCGCCGTTCCAGCAGCCCCAGGCGCCGCAGCCCGCGCCTGCCGCCTGGAACCAGGGCGCGCCGACGCCGCCGCACCAGCCGCCCGGCCAGCCCGCACCGCAGCCCGGAGGTTACGGCTTCCCGCAGCAGGGCGGTCCGGCCCCGGCCGCGCCCGACGCACAGGGCGGCTACGGCTTCCCGCACCCGGGCGCACCCGCCCCCGCTGCCCAGCAGCCGGGCACCCCGCCGGCCCCCGCGCCCCACGCGCACGGCGGGTACGGCTTCCCGCAGCAAGGCGCTCCCACCGCCCAGGGCGGATACGGCTTCCCCCACCCCGGCGCCCCGGCAGCCCCGGCCCCGGCCGCTCAGCAGCCCCCGGCCCCACAGCCCGAGGTCCCGCCTGCCCCTGCACCCAACCCGCAGGGCGGCTACGGCTTCCCGCAGCAGGGCGCACCCGCCCCCGCTGCCCAGCAGCCCGATGTCCCGCCGACCCCCGCACCCAACCCGCAGGGCGGCTACGGCTTCCCGCAGCAGGGTGGGCCCGCCCCCGCTGCCCAGCAGCCCGACACCCCGCCCACCCCCGCGCCCCACCCGCAGGGCGGCTACGGCTTCCCGCAGCAGGGTGGGCCCGCTCCTGCCGGGCCCGGCCCGGAGGGCGGATACGGCTTCCCCCAGCAGCCCCCGGCCCAGCCTCAGCCCCAGCCCGGCGTGCCCCCGCAGGCGCAGCCGCCGCACGCGCAGCCGCCGTACCCCGGGCAGGCCGAGCAGCCCGGGCACCCCGGGCAGCAGCCCGTGGACCCGCGGACCGGGGCCGCCTGGCCGCAGCCCATGCAGCATGACCAGCGGCAGCCGACCAACCCCGGGGCCGCCCCGCTCGGTTACACCGCCGCCGTGGAGCTGTCGTCCGACCGGCTGCTCAACAGCAAGAAGCAGAAAGCGAAGAGCAGCCGTCCGGCGGCCGGTGGCGGTCGGTTCAAGATCGGTGGCAAGAAGGAGGAGGCCGAGCGGCAGCGGAAGCTGGACCTGATCCGCACGCCCGTGCTGTCCTGCTACCGGATCGCCGTGATCAGCCTCAAGGGCGGCGTGGGCAAGACGACCACGACCACCGCGCTCGGCTCCACGCTCGCCACCGAGCGGCAGGACAAGATCCTCGCGATCGACGCCAACCCGGACGCCGGCACCCTCGGGCGCCGTGTGCGTCGGGAGACCGGGGCCACCATCCGTGACCTGGTCCAGGCGATCCCGCACCTCAACTCGTACATGGACATCCGGCGCTTCACGTCCCAGGCCCCGTCCGGGCTGGAGATCATCGCCAACGACGTCGACCCGGCCGTGTCCACGACCTTCAACGACGAGGACTACCGGCGCGCGATCGACGTGCTGGGCAAGCAGTACCCGGTGATCCTCACCGACTCCGGTACCGGTCTGCTCTACAGCGCCATGCGCGGTGTGCTGGACCTCGCCGACCAGCTCATCATCATCTCGACGCCGTCCGTGGACGGTGCGAGCAGCGCGAGCACGACGCTGGACTGGCTGTCCGCGCACGGGTACTCCGACCTCGTCTCGCGGTCCCTCACCGTCATCTCCGGGGTGCGCGAGACCGGAAAGATGATCAAGGTCGAGGACATCGTGTCGCACTTCGAGACGCGCTGCCGCGGTGTCGTCGTCGTGCCGTTCGACGAGCATCTCTCCGCCGGTGCCGAGGTCAACCTCGACATGATGCGGCCGAAGGTGCGGGAGGCGTACTTCAACCTCGCGGCGCTGATCGCCGAGGACTTCACCCGCCACCAGCAGGCGCACGGCCTGTGGACCTCCGACGGCAACCCGCCGCCGGTGGCCGCCCCGCCGCTGCCCGGCCAGCAGGTCCCGGGCCAGGCCCCGTACCCCGGCCAGCCGGGCCCCGAGCAGCAGGTTCCCGGGCAGCCGGTTCCGGGTCAGCCAGGCCCGTACCCGCAGCAGCCACAGCACCCGCAGCCGCAGCCCGGTCAGCCGTACGCGCAGCCCGGTCAGCCGTACCCCCAGCCGGGCCAGCCCCCGGCCCAGCCGGGTCAGCCGTATCCGCAGGCCGCCGGTCAGCCACCGTACCCGCAGCCGGGCCAGCCGGGCCCGTATCCGCAGCAGCCACAGCCCGGCCAGCCCTACGCCCAGCCCGGACAGCCGTACGCGCAGCCCGGACAGCCCCCGGCCGCGCCCCCGCAGCCGGGGTACGGCTACCCCCAGCAGGGCCAGCCCCCGGCCCAGCCGGGTCAGCCCGGTTACCCGGCTCAGCCCGACGGGCAGACCCCGCCGCCTCCGCCTCCGACGCAGTAATCGCCTCACCCGATCGGCCCCTTTCGAGGGGCCGTTCGCCTTTGCGGCCCGCGCCGTTCCCACTCGGCGCGGGCTTCGGCGCGTTCAGGGGCGAAATCCGTTGCCAGCCCCTGGCCAGGAGGGCGTCAGTGGTCTCGACCAATGGGTGCGGAAAGCTCGCCAATTCGTTATTTCCGCAGGCCACAAGGGGTGAGCGTGCCGTTGACGGGTGGAGACGGCCGCTGGTACACACACATCAAACGTCTGACAGCTGATCAACCCGTCCTTCCCGTCCGAGCGATGACGCGAGGTCCGACCATGGGCACGAACGATCAGACACGCAGCCTCCCGCGCGGCCTCCGGCTCGTCGCCGTGGCCGGGGCGGCCGCGCTCACCCTCACCGCCGGGCTCGCGACCCCGCTCGATCCGGCGCCCCGGCAGGCCGGGGCGGCCGACGACGGCAAGGTGCTGACCGTCGCGGTGGCGCAGAGCGTGGACTCGCTCAGCCCGTTCCTGGCGGTGCGGCTGCTCAGTACGAGCATTCACCGGCTCATGTACGAGTACCTGACCAACTACGACCCCAAGGACAACCACGCCATCCCGGGCCTGGCCACCAAGTGGGAGTCGTCGGCGGACAAGCTGACCTGGACGTACACGATCCGCTCCAACTCCAAGTGGTCGGACGGCAAGCAGGCCACCGCCGAGGACGCGGCGTGGACGTTCAACAAGATGATGACCGACGACGGCGCGGCCACGGCGAACGGCAGCTACGTCGGCAATTTCAAGAAGGTGACGGCCCCGAGCCCCACCGAGCTGGTCATCGAGCTGAAGAAGCCGCAGGCCACGATGACCTCGCTCGATGTGCCGATCGTGCCGAGGCACGTGTGGGAGAAGGTCTCGGACTTCTCCGAGTTCAACAACGACAAGAGCTTCCCCGTAGTCGGGAACGGGCCGTTCACGCTGACCGGCTACAAGGCCGACAGCTACGTCCGGCTCAAGGCGAACAAGGGCTTCTGGCGCGGGACGCCGAAGTTCGACGAGGTCGTCTTCCGCTACTACAAGGACCAGGACGCGGCGGTGTCGGCGCTGCGCAAGGGCGAGGTGTCCTTCGTCGCCGGGTCGCCGTCCCTGACCCCCGCTCAGGCGGCGTCCCTGGAGGGCGCGGACAACATCCAGGTCAACGACGCTCCCGGCCGCCGCTTCTACGCGCTCGCCACCAACCCGGGCGCGAAGGCGAAGAACGGCAAGAAGTTCGGCGACGGCCATCCCTCCCTGCTGGACCAGCGGGTGCGCAACGCGCTGTTCATGGCCGTCGACCGCGAGGCCATCATCGAAAAGGTGTTCCAGGGACACGCGGTCGAGGGCGAGGGGTATATCCCGCCGCGCTTCCAGAACTACTTCTGGAAGCCGTCCGCCGACCAGAAGCTGGCGTACGACCCGGCCGAGGCGGCCCGGCTGCTCGACCAGGCGGGCTACAAGAAGAACGGCGACGGCAAGCGCGTCGGCAAGGACGGCAAGCCGATCAGCTACCGCGTGCTGTGCCACGCCACCGACCCGAACGACAAGGCGGTCGGCAAGTACCTCCAGGAGTGGTGGGGCGAGCTCGGCATCGGCGTCCAGCTCAACTGCCTGGACAACGTCACCGACCCCTGGCTCGCCGGGAAGTACGACCTGGCGTTCGACGGCTGGTCGGTCAACCCCGACCCGGACTTCGTGATGTCCATCCACACCTGCGGCGCCCTCCCGGCGACCCCCGAGGACACGGGTGCGACGGACAACTTCATCTGCGACAAGACGTACGACGAGCTCTACGCCCGGCAGCTCGCCGAGTACGACCCCGCCAAACGGGCGGACATCGTCAAGCAGATGGAGTCGCGGCTGTACGACCTCGGGTACATGAACGTCATGGCGTATCCGAACGCGGTCGAGGCCTACCGGACGGACCAGATCAAGTCGATCACCACCATGCCGGCGAAGGCGGGGAACATCTACGGCCAGGACGGCTACTGGAGCTGGTGGTCGGCGGTCCCGGCCGACTCCGGCGGGTCGTCGGACAACGCGTCCTCGACCGGGGTCGTGGTCGGGATCGTCGCCGCTGTCGTGGTCCTCGCCGGGCTCGGCGGTTTCGCTGCCCTGCGGCGGCGGGCCACCGCCGAGGACCGCGAGTAGCGCGGGCGAGCGGGCATCCATGACCGCTGACGCGACACCCACGCTGGTCGAGGAGAGGGAACCGGCGGCCGGTCCCCGGGTACGCAAGGGCTCCGCGTACCCGCGGTACCTGGCGGGCAAAGTGGCCGGGGCCGCCGTATCGCTGCTGGCCGTGCTCGTCACCAGCTTCTTCCTCTTCCGGCTGATCCCCGGCGACCCGGTGAAGACCATGACGGGCGGCCGTCAGGTGTCGGCCGAGCAGCTGGCCGCCTACCGCAGGGAGTTCGGGCTCGACCTGCCCCTGTGGCGGCAGTTCACCGACTACTGCGGCAAGGCGCTCACGGGCGACTTCGGGACGTCGTACCAGTTCCGCTCGCCCGTCGTCGACAAGATCACCGAGGCGCTGCCGAACACCCTCCTGCTCACCGGGACGGCCTTCGTCCTGTACACCGCGCTGGGCATCTTCCTCGGCACGCGCTCGGCGTGGCGGCGCGGCACGGTCGGGGACCGGGTCAACACCGGTCTCGCGCTGACGCTGTACTCCATCCCGTCCTTCTGGCTCGGGCTGCTGCTGATCATCGTGCTGTCGGTGGGCATCGGCCCGCTCCCCGGGATGTTCCCCACCGGCGGCATGGAGTCGGGCGGCAAGGAGGGCTTCGCGTACGTCCTCGATGTGGCGCACCATCTGGTGCTGCCGGTGGTGACGCTGGTGGCGGTGGAGTACGGGCAGACGCTGCTGGTCACCCGGTCGGCGCTGCTGGACGAGATGGGCAGCGACTATCTGACGACCGCGCGGGCCAAGGGGCTGCGGGACGATCTCGTACGCCGCCGCCATGCCGTGCCGAACGCGCTGCTGCCGACCGTGACACTGATCTTCATCAACCTCGGCCGGACGGTGGCGGGCGTGATCCTCGTGGAGACCGTGTTCTCCTGGCCCGGGCTCGGCGGGCTGTTCTACCAGGCGCTGAGCGTGCCCGATCTGCCGCTGGTGCAGGGTCTGTTCTTCGTGTTCGCCGCCGCGGTGATCGTGATGAACACCCTCGCCGACCTGGTCTATCCGCTGCTGGACCCCCGGGTGGCCCGATGACGACGACAACCGACCCGGCCGCCCTGAGCCCGCGCGCCCTCGCCCGCCGGCGCCGCCGGGCCTCCGTGGCGCGCTTCTGGCGGCAGTACCGCGCGGAGCGGGCGGGGCTGTACGGCCTGACCGCGCTGGCGCTGTGCGCGCTGCTGGCGTTGTTCGCGCCGCTGTTCGTCGGCTCGGACGTGAGCAGTGTGACCGAGGCGCCGGGGCGTCCGATGCAGAGCCCGAGCGCCGAGTTCCCGCTCGGCACCGACCAGTTCGGCCGTGACCTGCTGGGCCTGGTGATCTGGGGCTCGCGGGTGTCGCTGCTGGTCGGGCTGCTGGCCGCCGTGCTGTCGGTGGCGATCGGCACCCTGATCGGGGTGACGGCCGGGCATTTCAAGGGCTGGTACGCGACGGTGATGATGCGGATCACCGACTGGTTCCTGGTCATGCCGACGCTGGTGCTGGCGATCGCCCTGGCCACCGTGATGTCCCGCTCGCTCACCACGACCGTGGTGGCGATCGGCGTCACCACCTGGCCGACCACGGCCCGGCTGGTCCGGGCGCAGACACTCGCGGTGGAGACCCGGCCGTACATCGAGCGGGCCAAGGCGCTCGGCGGCGGGCACGGGCACATCATGTCCCGGCACGTCCTGCCCAACGTCATGCCGCTGGTGCTGGCCCAGACGACCCTGATCATCTCCTCGGCGATCCTCGCCGAGGCGACACTCGCCTTCCTCGGCCTGGGCGACCCCACGGTCGTGTCGTGGGGCGGGCTGCTTCAGGACGCGCGGGAGGCGGGCGCGGTCAGTGCCGGGGACTGGTGGTACCTGGTGCCGCCGGGCATCGCCATCGCCGTGGTGGCGCTGGCGTTCACGCTGTGCGGGCGGGCCGTGGAGTCCGTCCTCAACCCCAGGCTGGGGGTGTCGCGTTGAGTCTGCTCGACGTCAGGGATCTGACGGTGACGTACGCGGGCGGGGCGGCCGCCGTGCGCGGCGTCGACCTGCGCCTGGACGCGGGCCAGAAGCTCGGCCTGGCCGGCGAGTCCGGCTGCGGCAAGTCCACCCTGGCCCTGGCCCTGCTGCGGCTGCTGCCGACGGGCACCCGGATCACCGGGGAGGTGCTCCTCGACGGCGAGGACGTGCTGACGATGAAGTGGGGCCGGGTACGGGCGGTCCGCTGGGCCGGGGCCTCCGTCGTCTTCCAGGGCGCGATGCACTCGCTGAACGCCGTGCACCGCATCGGCGACCAGATCGCCGAGCCGATCCTGCTGCACAGGAAGGCCACTCCGGCCGGGGCGAAGAAGAAGACCGGCGAGCTGCTGGAGCAGGTCGGCCTGCCCGCGGCCCGCGCGGACGCCTATCCGCACGAGCTGTCCGGCGGCCAGCGCCAGCGCGTCATGATCGCCATGGCGCTGGCCTGCGACCCCCGGCTGGTCATCGCCGACGAGCCGACCACCGCGCTCGACGTGATGATCCAGGCGCAGATCCTCCGGCTCATCGAACAGCTCGTGGCCGACCAGGACCTCGGTCTGATCATGATCAGCCACGATCTGGCGGTCCTCGCCGACACCTGCGACCGGCTGGCGGTGATGTACGCGGGCCGGGTGGTCGAGGAGGGCCTGGCCGCCGAGGTGTACGAGAACGCCCGGCACCCCTACGCCAAGGCCCTCTCCGCCGCCTTCCCGCGCATCGGCGACCCCGCGTCCCGCTTCGCTCCGCAAGGCCTGGCGGGCGACCCGCCCGACCCGGCCGCACTGCCGTCCGGCTGCACGTTCCACCCCCGGTGTCCGGTGGCACTGGAGACGTGCGCCGAGGAGGACCCGGTGCTGCGCGAGGCCGGGCCCGAACGCCGGGCGGCATGCGTCCTGGTCGGCGATCCGGTGAACGAGGCGCGCGAGAATCCCGACGCCTTGGAGGAAGCGAGGCCCGGCACGCCATGACCATCTCCCCCACGGCATCCGACGTCACCACGGCACCCCTGCTCAGCGCCCAGGGCCTGTACGTCACCTTCCCCGGCCGGCACGGCGGGCCCCGGGCCCGCGCGGTGGACGGCGTGGACCTCGACATCCGGTCCGGCGAGATCGTCGCGCTGGTCGGCGAGTCCGGCTGCGGCAAGACGACCCTGGCCCGCTCCCTGCTGGGCCTGGTCCAGCCGACCGCGGGCCGTGTCACCTTCGACGGCCGCCCCCTGGACTACTCCGGCCGCTCCCTGAAGGCGTACCGCAAACGCGTCCAGCTGGTGCTGCAGGACCCGAGCGGCTCGCTCAACCCACGGCACACGGTGTACGACGCGGTCGCCGAGGGCCTGCGCATCCACGGCTACGGCGGCGACGAGCGGACCGCGGTCGCCGAGGCCATGTCCCGGGCCGGGCTACGGCCCCCGGAGCGCTTCTTCCTGCGCTATCCGCACGAGCTGTCCGGCGGGCAGCGCCAGCGGGTCGTCATCGCGGGCGCGCTCGTCCTCCAACCCGAACTCCTCGTCGCCGACGAGCCGGTGGCATCCCTCGACGCCTCCGTACGCGGCGAGATCCTCGCCCTGCTGCTGCGGCTGCGCACCGAGCTCGGCCTGTCCGCGCTGGTCGTCACCCACGACCTGGGCCTGGCATGGAACATCGCCGACCGGGTCGCCGTGATGTACCTGGGCCGGATCGTGGAGACGGGAGCGGTGGAACAGGTACTGACCGCACCCCGGCATCCGTACACCCAGGCCCTGCTGTCCGTACTCCCGGAGGCCCCGGGCGCCCCGGTGATCCTCACGGGCGAGCCCCCGGACCCGTCACGGGTACCGAACGGCTGCCGCTTCCATGTGCGTTGCCAGATCCTCGCCGGAGGTGAGGCGGCCCGGGCGGGGGTGGCGGACGCATGTAGGGGCCAGGACTTGGAGGTGCTGAGCGGGGGCGGAGATTCGCAGGTGGCCTGCCATTGGGCAGCAGCGACATCGCCCTGAAGGGGCGCGGGGAACTGCGCGACAAGCCACAGCGCACCCGCACACGGCCCACAAGAGGACTAAACAGCCCCGTCCGCCGCCACCAACTCCCGACACTTCTTGACGTCCTGCCCCATCTGCTCCAGCAGAGCGTCCAACGTGTCGAACTTGGCCTGCCCCCGCACAAACGCCAAGAAATCAACGGCGACATGCAACCCGTACAGATCCAGCCCGACCCGGTCGATGGCATAAGCCTCCACCGTCCGCTCGGTCCCCTCGAACTGCGGATTCGTCCCGACGGAGATCGCCGCCGGCATCACTTCACCCTGGGCATGCAGCCACCCGGCATACACACCGTCGGCCGGAATGGCCGTGTGCGGCAGCGTCTCGACATTGGCCGTCGGAAAGCCCAGCTCGCGCCCGCGCTGGGCACCGCGGACGACGACACCCTCGACCCGGTGCGGACGCCCCAGGATCTCCCCCGCACCCTCGACATCGCCCTCGGCGACCAACCGCCGCGTCAGCGTGGAGGAGAACGGCTCCCCACCGCCCGCCTCACCCGTCACGTACAGGTCGACGACCTCGACCTCGAAGTCGTAGGTCTTGCCCTGCGTGGCCAGGAACTCCACGTTGCCCGCGGCCTTGTGGCCGAAGCGGAAGTTGGGGCCCTCGACGACGGCCTTGGCGTGCAGCTTGTCGACGAGCACCTTGACGACGAAGTCGGCCGGGGAGAGCTTCGAGAACTCGGTCGTGAAGGGGAGGATGAGCACCGCGTCCACGCCCAGGTCGGCCATGAGTTCGGCGCGGCGGTGGTGCGGGGCGAGCAGCGGAGGGTGGCTGCCGGGCCGGACGACCTCGCTGGGGTGCGGGTCGAAGGTGACGATGACGGCGGGCACCCCCAGCTCCCGGGCGCGGTTCACGGCATGCCGGATGATCAGCTGGTGTCCGCGGTGGACTCCGTCGTAGGAGCCGATGGTGACGACGCTGCGCCCCCAGTCCTGGGGGATGTCCTCCAAGCCACGCCAGCGCTGCACTGTGCCTGCTCCTTGTCGAAAGCTCGTCGAAACGTGTCCGTGGTTGCCTCGTGCGCAGGTCTAAGGGTGCCATGCCGCATGCTTTCGGCCCGCATCGGCATGGTCAGGCGGGGACGCGTACGCCCGCCAGGTTCTCGATCATCCGGTGGGAGCTCGGCCCGACCAGCGCCGCCCACTCCTCGGGCGCGTCGGCCAGCCAGCGGGCCGCGCGGGCGGCGAAGCCGGGCACGTGCCGGCCCAGATCGACCAGGGCGCGGTCGAAGCGGCCGGCGCCCTCCGGGGTGCGGACGAGGAGCAGGCCGACGCGGTGGACGAGTTCGCGCAGGTCGTCGCCGCTGGTGCGGGCGGCGGCCTGGAGCAGCGCGTCCAGTACGTCGGTGTCGTGCTCGCGTGCCAGGAGCGCGTCGCGCAGTTCGCGGCGCAGCGGGCGGGAGGCGGGGATCCCGGGTGGGGTGAGGACGGTGGCGAGGGCGCAGCGCAGCCGGACCGTCCCGCCGTCCAGCAGGCCGGTGACCAGGGGCAGCAGCACGGCCCGGGCTTCCGGGCCGCGGTCGAGCCGCTGGTCGACGTAGGCGGCCGTCTGCCCGGCGAGTTCCGGCCGCTGCTCCGTCGCCTCCCGGATCAGTGCGGCGACCCGCCGGGCGAGGCCGGGCGGGGTGGCGTCGGCGAGCGCCCGCAGTGCCTCCTCGGCGTCCGGCCGCCGCAACCGGGCCGCGTAGGCGCCGAGGACCGGCTCGGGGTGGGCCAGAAGGGCAGCGGCGGGCACGTCCTGAGGGAAGCGCGGGTCGCCCGCCGCGAAGCGCTCCAGGGCCCGGGGGAGGTACTTGGCCCGGGTGTGCGGGTCCTGGACGAGGAGGGCGAGGGCGCCGCCGTGCAGGGCGTGGCCGGCGGGGCGGGCGAGCAGGGCGAGGGCCGCGTAGCGCAGGAGGGCGCGGTCCTCTCCTGTGCTCGCGTGGGGTGCGACGCGCAGTCCGTGCGTCACCGCGGCGTCCCGGCGCGCGGGCCGCTCGTCGAGCGCCCAGCGGTCCACGGCCCGGCACATCGCCGACGGTTCCTCCTCGGCCAGCGCGGCGAGCAGTTCGTCGGCCCGGACGTGCGGGCGGGCGACGAGCACGTCCGTCAGCTGGTCCAGGGCCCGTCGGCGGTGGGTGTGCAGCAGCGCCTGCGCGGCCGTGGCCACGGTCGCGTGCGGGGTGGCGGGCAGTGGCTGCTCGTCGTCGAACCAGTCGGCGAGCAGTGGTTGCACGCCCGTGGGGTCGGCGGTGAGCAGCCGCGCGACGGCGTCGAGGAAACGGGGACCGGCCTCGCACGGCGGGCCGTCGGCGTGGACCAGCCGCCGCAGCAGCCCGAGGCGCACGTCCGTCGGCAGGCGTACGTCGCTCCAGAATCCGGGCCCGACCTCCTCCGGTACGGGCCGCTCCTGCCGCCGCCAGGCCACGATCCGGTCGGCGAGCAGCCGCAGCACCTCGGTGTACGGCGTCGCGTCGGGCAGGGCCGACAGGGTCCCGGCGAGCAGCCGGGCGGCCCACCAGGACCGAGGGTCGGCGTCCAGGGCGTGCACCAGGTCGGCCAGCCGGCCGGCCAGCGGACCGGTGCCGTGCTGGCGGGCGAGGAGCAGCAGGGCCTGGACCACGGGCCCGACGCGATGGTGCGGCACGGGGTCGGACTGCGGTTCCCCGCCGTGGTGGACGAGGGCCCGCAGAGCCTCGTCGAGGTCGAGGTGCGCGCCCTGGAGCCAGTCGGCGAGTTCCTCGTGGGCGAAGCGGTAGCCGGTTCCGGCGGGCACGAGCAGGCCCTCGGCGAGGACGGCCCGCGCCCATCCGGTGCCGCCACCGAGCCGCGCGGGGGCAGGCCCCCACGGGAACACCGCCTCGAACGCCTCCCGGTCCACATCCCCCGACCCGGGACCGAGACCACGCCGGGCGGCCTCGTGCACCTGCCCCGCGACCTTGGCGGCCAGCCGCCGTACGGCACTACCGCGCAGGCCGTTCTCGGCGGCCAGGCGTGCGGCGATGCGCAGGGACATCAGATCCAGGTGTGCCGCGAAGACGTCGTGCCGGTCGACGGTGGCGACGGGCACATCCGCCACCCCGTCCTGCCGGGCGACCGTGCCGACCGGCACGCCCGGGGCATCGGCGAAGGCTGCCCGGATCCCGGAGAGCAGGCCGAGGGCGAGGGGATGCCGGGCGTCCGTGTCGGCGAGGGCGCCGTCCGGGATGCCGTGCCGCTGTCGGGCCTCCCGGGCCTCGTCCTCGGTGAGATCGCCGAGGCGTACACACGCGGGCCGCGCCCCCGCACCGTCCGCCCCGTGCAGTGCCTCGGCCGGGAACGGCGCCTCCTCCCAGTACTCCGCCCTGCACGCCACCACCAGCCGCACTCCCGTCTTCCGCAGCCACCGCACCGTCCCCTCCGTCCACGAGCCCGGACGGCGGGCCAGGGCGGGCGGCATCTCCTCGGGGGCGTCGAGGAGCAGCAGCAGAGGACGGCCGAGGGCACGGGCATGGCCGGTGAGGCGTTCGGGGGTGGTGTCGCCCAGGTCGGCCGGGAAGGGGGCGCGGTCGGCTGCCACGGCCAGGGCGGCCCGGGCCAGTGCCCGGCCCACCGCGTCCGCCACCGACGCGTCGTCGTCCCACAGTTCGGACCCGCGCAGCCACAGGGTGGGGTGCCCGCCACGACCCCGGCGGGCCGCGAGTGCGGCGAGTTCCGTCGTACGGCCGCTGCCCGGCGGTCCGACGAGGCCGAGGACGGCGGCCGGGCCCGTCGTGAAGGCGCTGAACTCGGCTGCCACGGCCGCTCGTTCGACCGGTTCCGGCCGGAGGTGGGCAGGGCCGTCCTGGGCCGCCGAGGTGCCGGTCAGCTCCAGCACCCCGGCCAGGTTGAGGTCGGCGCCGTACGCGGGGACCGTCGCCGCGTTCTCGGCGAGCAGTTCGGCGAGCGGGCCCGCCGCCCCGGGGAGCCCGGGACGCAGGGGCACGGCGAACCCGACGTCGCGGTGGTCGGAGCTCAGCGCCGTACCGAGCACACCGACGACGGCACCGGTGGCGGCGTCGAGCACGGGGCCGCCGGCCGCCCCACCGGCCGGCCGCAGGGCATCCCGCCCGGCCGTGCCGACCGCCAGCTCCAGCGCGTCGAGGCGGTGGACCCGGTTGGTGGCCGTGTACGTCGCGGCGGCCGAGCCCAGGACACGTGCCTCGCGCCAGCCGCCGGCGGCGATCCGCACATAGGTGCCCGTCCGGGTGCCGTCCCGCACGGTGACCGGCAGCGGCGGCGCGTCGAGGCCCTCGGTCCGTACGAGGGCGAGGCCTAGGGCGGGCAGCGGGGTGACCGCGTCGGCGGTCACGGCACGGCGTTGGTCCCCGGCCCCGTGCAGGACGAGCCGGGGCAGTCCGTCGACGGTCTCGTGGCTGGTGACGACCGTGCCGTGGTGGTCGGCCAGGAAGCCGGTGCCGCGGGGGCGGCCGGCGAGGTCGTGGATGCGGACGAGGGCTTCGCCGGGGGCCGGGCCCGCCTGCTCCGCCTCGGCTGTTGCCTGATCCGACGCCATCGTCGAGCCTCCCCGCCGTACACCCGTGCCCTCGCGTTCGACGGTAGGGGCGAGATGATCAGCGGGACAGACCGCTCGGTGAAAGCGCCCCCTTCCGCTCCCCCCGTTCACTCCGAGCGCCCGCACGCACGGGTGAATCAACGGGGACGGCTGGATACACCCTAGGGGTGGGGGAACCGAGGGGGGACCGTGGAGCGGCGACAGTGGAGGTACCCCGTGGTCGCCGCTCCACGGGCGGACACCGCTCCCCCGGTCCCGCCCGTCAGCTGAAGACGGCCAGGCTCTTGGCCTTGCCCCGCTCCTGCTCGACGAGGGCGAGGAAGCGGCCCTCCGGGTCGAAGACGGCGACGGGGCCGGAGCCCGCGTACTCGTCGGGCATCTCCAGGCGTACGCCGTTGGTGAGCAGCTTGGCCCGCCGGGCGTCGACGTCCCAGCGCGGGAACGCGGCCGTCGCGGCCTCCGCGATCGGCATCACGGTCAGCTCCTGCTGGTGCTGGTCGAGCGTGCGGGCCGCGTCCAGCTTGTAGGGGCCGACGCGGGTCCGGCGCAGGGCGGTGAGATGACCGCCGACGCCTAGGTCGGCGCCCAGGTCGCGGGCCAGGGCCCGGATGTACGTACCGGAGGAGCAGACGACCGACACGACCAGGTCGAGTACGGGTGTGCCGTCCTCGGCGACGGCGTCCCTGACGTCGTACACGCTGAAGGAGGAGATCGTGACGGGCCGGGCCGGGATGTCGAACTCCTCGCCCTCCCTGGCCCGCTTGTAGGACCGCACCCCGTTGATCTTGATGGCGCTGACCTTGGACGGCACCTGCATGATGTCGCCGCTCAGCTTGGCCACACCGGCGTCGATGGCCTCGCGGGTGACCTCGGAGGCGTCGGCGGAGGAGGTGAGCTCCCCCTCGGCGTCGTCCGTGAGGGTGTTCTGCCCGAGCCGGATGGTGCCCAGGTATTCCTTCTCGGTCAGCGCGAGGTGGCCGAGGAGCTTGGTCGCCTTCTCCACGCCGAGGACGAGGACGCCCGTCGCCATAGGGTCGAGGGTGCCGGCGTGCCCGACGCGTCGTGTTCTGGCGATGCCGCGCATCTTGGCGACGACGTCGTGCGAAGTGAAGCCCGACGGCTTGTCGACGATGACGAGGCCGTCGGGCGTGGTGTGCTTCTGGGTCATTCGGCGGTGTCGTCCGTCTCGTCTTCCTCGCCCGGCTTGCGGTACGGGTCGGCTTCGCCGGCGTACTTCTTGCCGGCGGAGGCCTCGCGGACCTTCTCGTCGGACTGGCGCGCCTTGTCGAGGAGGTCCTCGATGTTCCGGGCCGTGTCGGGGAGGGCGTCCATGACGAAGGTCAGGGTCGGCGTGAACTTCACGCCGGCGGCCCGGCCCACCTCGGAGCGCAGGATGCCCTTGGCGCTCTCCAGGCCGGCTGCGGCCTCGTTGCGCTCTTCGTCGTCTCCGTACACGGTGTAGAAGACGGTCGCTTCCCGCAGGTCACCCGTGACCCGGGTGTCCGTGATGGTGACGTGCGAGCCGAGCCGCGGGTCCTTGATCCCGCGCTGCAGCTTCTGGGCCACCACCTCTCGGATGAGGTCCGCCAGCCTTTTAGCCCGCGCGTTGTCGGCCACTGGTCCGTCTCCCGTTCTTTCCTGTCTGGGTCGTTCTCTGGGTCGTCAGTCGTCTTCGCCGTGGAAACGCCGCCTGACGGACAGCAGTTCCACCTCGGGGCGGGCGGCGACCAGCCGTTCGCACCGGTCGAGTACCTCGCTCAGGTGCCCCGCGTCGCCGGATACCAACGCGAGGCCTACGACGGCCCTGCGGTGGAGGTCCATATGGTCCACCTCGGCCGCGCTCACCGCGTACTTGCGCTGGAGCTCGGCGACGATGGGGCGGACGACGGAGCGCTTCTCCTTCAGCGACCGGACGTCGCCGAGGAGCAGGTCGAAGGACAGAGTCCCCACGTACATGTGTATCCGGATGACCCGCCGGTACGGGATCGATGGCCCTGCGGTTGGGTGGCAGGGACATCAAGAACGGTACCGCGAACCTGGCGGTGGCTCGACGGGGTTTCCTTTGCCCACCCACCCGCCCGACACGGTCGGCCAAGAGGCCGGGCCCCCTGGGGCTCCGCCCCAGACCCCGACCCGGTGGGTGGGAAGTGCTGCCCAGGGCTCCGCCCTGGACCCGGCGGGGACTACGTCCCCTGCACCCCTCACGGGGCTTCGCCCCAGCACACCGACCAGCTCACCTCAGCACCCGACCAGTTCGCCCAGCACCCGCTCGGCACGCCCCGCGGCATACCGATCCAAGTACCTCGACACCCTGCTCAGCGCGCCTCAGCACCAGACCGGCCTGTCTCAGCACCCGACCAGTTCGCCCAGCACCCGCTCGTCGCAGGCCTGAGCACCCCGGTCCAAGTACTTCGACGCACCACCCGGCACGCCTCAGCAGCCCAGTCCGAATGCCGCAGCACCCAAACCGTCACCTCAGCGACCTGGTCCGAGAGGCTTCAGCACCCAACCCGGCACGCCTCAGCAACCTGGTCCGAGTCGCCTCAGCAACCAAACCCGGCACGCCTCAGCGCCCGGCCTGAACCCCTCGCCGCCCTACCCGGCACGCCTCAGCAGCCCCGTCAGAGTGCCTCAGCGCCCCGACCGGCCCGCCTCAGCAACCCGGCCCGAACACCTCGCCGCCCTACCCGGCCCGCCTCAGCAGCCCGGTCAGAGTGCCGCAGCGCCCCGACCGGCCTGCCTCAGCACACCGGCCCGAACACCTCAGCACCCAACCCGGCCCGGCAACCCGGCCCGAACACCTCAGCACCCGTACCGGCCTGCCAACGGCCAGCCGGCCGACGCGGCGTATGCCGCGTCGGCCGGTTGGTGGGAGCCGGGGGTCAGACCCGCGGCTTCTCTCGCATCTCGTACGTCGCGATGACGTCGTCGACCTTGATGTCGTTGAAGTTGCCGAGGTTGATACCGCCCTCGAACCCTTCGCGGATCTCGGTGACGTCGTCCTTGAAGCGACGCAGGCCCTCGATGTTGAGGCTCTCCGCGACGACCTTGCCGTCGCGCAGCAGGCGGGCCTTGGTGTTCCGCTTGACCTCGCCGGAGCGGATGAGAACACCCGCGATGTTGCCCAGCTTGGACGACTTGAAGACCTCGCGGATCTCCGCCGTACCGAGCTCGACCTCTTCGTACTCCGGCTTGAGCATGCCCTTGAGGGCCGCCTCGATCTCCTCGATCGCCTGGTAGATGACCGAGTAGTAGCGGACGTCCACACCCTCGCGCTCGGCCATCTGCTGCGCACGCCCGGCGGCGCGCACGTTGAAGCCGATCACGATGGCGTCGGAGCCCATCGCCAGGTCGATGTCGGACTCCGTGACCGCACCGACGCCGCGGTGCAGGACCCGGATGTCGACCTCTTCGCCGACGTCCAGCTGGAGCAGCGAGGACTCCAGCGCCTCGACGGAACCAGAAGCGTCACCCTTGATGATGAGGTTGAGCTGCTGGACCTCGCCGGCCTTGAGCACCTTGTCCAGGTCCTCGAGGGAGACGCGGCGCGTGCGCTTGGCGAACGCGGCGTTGCGCTCACGGGCGGCGCGCTTCTCGGCGATCTGACGGGCCGTACGGTCCTCGTCGACCACCAGGAAGTTGTCGCCCGCACCCGGGACGTTGGTCAGGCCCAGGACCTGAACCGGCGTCGAGGGACCGGCCTCGGAAACGCTGTTGCCGTTGTCGTCGTGCATCGCCCGGACTCGGCCGTACGCGTCGCCGACCACCATGGTGTCGCCGACCCGCAGCGTGCCTCGCTGGACGAGGACCGTCGACACGGCACCGCGGCCGCGGTCGAGACGGGACTCGATCGAGATGCCCTGCGCGTCCTGGTTCGGGTTGGCCCGCAGGTCGAGCGAGGCGTCGGCCGTGAGGACCACGGCCTCCAGCAGGGAGTCGATGTGCAGACCCTGCTTGGCGGAGATGTCGACGAACATGGTCTCGCCGCCGTACTCCTCGGCCACGAGGCCGTACTCGGTCAGCTGACCGCGCACCTTGGTCGGGTCCGCGCCCTCGACGTCGATCTTGTTGACCGCGACGACGATCGGGACCTCGGCCGCCTTGGCGTGGTTGAGCGCCTCGACCGTCTGCGGCATGACGCCGTCGTTGGCCGCGACCACCAGGATCGCGATGTCGGTCGACCTCGCACCACGGGCACGCATGGCGGTGAACGCCTCGTGACCCGGGGTGTCGATGAAGGTGATCTTGCGCTCTTCCTCGTTGACCTCGGTCGCGACCTGGTAGGCACCGATGTGCTGGGTGATGCCGCCGGCCTCGCCCGCGATGACGTTCGTCTTGCGGATGGCGTCGAGGAGCCGGGTCTTACCGTGGTCGACGTGACCCATGACGGTGACGACGGGCGGGCGGACCATCAGGTCCTCCTCGTCGCCCTCGTCCTCGCCGAACTCGATGTCGAAGGACTCGAGGAGCTCGCGGTCCTCCTCCTCCGGGCTGACGATCTGAACCGTGTAGTTCATCTCGCCGGCGAGGAGCTGGAGCGTCTCGTCGGAGACGGACTGCGTGGCAGTGACCATCTCGCCGAGGTTCATCATGACCGCGACGAGCGACGCCGGGTTGGCGTTGATCTTCTCCGCGAAGTCGGTGAGGGAGGCACCGCGCGACAGGCGAACGGTCTCGCCGTTGCCGCGAGGCAGCATCACACCGCCGACCGACGGGGCCTGCATGGCCTCGTACTCCTGGCGCCTCTGCCGCTTCGACTTGCGGCCGCGACGGGCGGGACCGCCCGGACGACCGAAGGCACCCTGCGTGCCACCACGGCCACCGGGACCGCCGGGACGACCACCGAAGCCGGGACGACCGCCGCCACCGGGACCACCCGGACGACCGGCGAAACCGCCGCCACCGCCACCGGGACCACCGGGACGGCCTGCGAAACCGCCGCCGCCACCCGGACGACCGGCGAAGCCGCCGCCACCCGGGCGACCGCCGCCGCCACCGGGACGACCGCCGCCACCGGGACCGCGGCCGCCGGGGCCACCGCCGCCGGGACGCGGGCCGGCAGCGGGACGCTGCGGCATCATGCCGGGGTTCGGACGAGGACCGGCGGAGCCGCCGCCGGGACGCGGGCCGCCACCCTGCGGACGCGGCATCGAGCCCGGGCTCGGACGGTTACCGCCCGGAGCCTGCGGACGCGGACCGCCGCCGCCCTGGGCGCCGGGCGCCTGGGGACGGGGACCGCCACCCTGGCCGCCGGGGCCGGGACGGCCGCCCTGCGGACGGGGCGCCTGCGGGCGCGCCATGCCGGTGGAGCCACCGGAGGTGAAGGGGTTGTTGCCCGGACGCGGACCGGCCGGACGGGAACCGCCCTGACGCGGCGCCGGAGCACCGGGACGCGGGCCACGCTCGCCACCGGGACGGCCCTGGCCGCCCTGGCCCTGGCCGGGACCGCCGGAGGGGCGGCCACCACCGGGCTTGGGGGCACCGGGGCGCCCGCCTGCGGGCTTCGGCGCGGCCGGGGACGGAGCCGCAGCGGGCGGCGCCGTGAACTCGGGCGCGGCCGGGGCCGGACGCGGCGCGGGCTTGGGGCCCGGCGTCGGACGCGGACCCGGGGTCGGCGCGGGGGCCGACGGGGCCGCGGGGGCCGACGGCTCCTGGGCCGCGGCGGGCTTGGGTGCGGCCGGCGGCTTCGGGGCAGCCGGACGCGCCGCCTGCGCCGGAGAGGGCGCGGCGGGACGGGGGGCGGCCTTCTTGGGGGCTGCGGGCTTCGCGGACTTGCCGTTGCCACCGCCCTGGAAGGCGTCAGTCAGTTTGCGTACGACGGGCGCTTCGATCGTCGAAGACGCCGAACGGACGAATTCACCGAGTTCCTGGAGCTTGGCCATGACGACCTTGCTCTCGACACCGAACTCCTTGGCGAGTTCGTAGACCCGGACCTTAGCCACTTCGCTCCTTTGAGGTCCGGGTTACGTCCGGACCGTCGCTAGTTCATGGGCGTACTCATCGCGTACTCATCGAGTGCTCATCGCAATCTCGACCTGCTTTCGACTCGCGAGGTACCAAGCCGCACGGTGTTCCGTGCGACACGTCTTTACCGTGTTGCCTGGTCGGCAACTGTTGTCTGCTCGACGTATCGGCGCAACGCCTTTGTGTCGAGCGGTCCCGGGGCGCGCAGTGCCCTCGGGAACGCCCGTCGGCGTACCGCCTGGTCGAGACAGATCTGGGCGGGGTGTACGTACGCACCCCGGCCGGGCAGCGTACCGCGAGGATCAGGGGCGCATGCGTCCTTGATCAACACGATCCGCAACAGATCGGCCTTGGCCGCTCGCTCCCGACACCCCACACAAGTGCGTTCAGGGCATGCGCGGACGCGCGTCCGGCCAGACACCGTTAAGTCTACCTCCCCGTACGCTCCTCACCCCTTTGGGGCAGGATTCGAACAGTTGCCGCGCATGAACCTGTCGTGATCTGAACGACCCGCGGCTTGGATCTATTCCCCGGAACCGTCCGCGGAGCCGTCACCGGCGCCGTTCCCGGCCGGTTCCGTGTCCGGGCGGATGTCGATCCGCCAGCCGGTCAGCCGGGCGGCGAGCCGGGCGTTCTGCCCTTCCTTGCCGATGGCCAGGGAGAGCTGGTAGTCGGGCACGGTCACCCGGGCCGACCTGGTCGCCAGGTCCACGATCTCCACCTTGGAGACACGGGCCGGGGACAGCGCGTTCGCCACCATCTCGGCCGGGTCCTCCGACCAGTCGACGATGTCGATCTTCTCGCCGTTCAGCTCGCCCATCACATTGCGCACCCGGCCGCCCATGGGGCCGATGCAGGCGCCCTTGGCGTTCAGGCCGGAGCGAGTGGAGCGTACGGCGATCTTCGTGCGGTGACCGGCCTCGCGGGCGATCGCGGAGATCTCCACGGACCCGTCGGCGATCTCCGGCACCTCCAGGGCGAACAGCTTCTTCACCAGATTGGGGTGCGTACGGGACAGGGTCACGGACGGGCCGCGGACGCCCTTGGCCACCCGGACGACGTACGACCGCAGGCGCATGCCGTGCTGGTACGTCTCGCCCGGCACCTGCTCCTGCACCGGCAGGATGGCCTCGAGCTTGCCGATGTCGACGAGCACGTTCTTCGGGTCGCGGCCCTGCTGGACCACACCGGTGACGATGTCGCCCTCGCGGCCGGCGTACTCACCGAGCGTCGCGTCGTCCTCGGCGTCGCGCAGGCGCTGCAGGATGACCTGCTTGGCCGTGGTGGCGGCGATACGGCCGAAGCCCGTGGGGGTGTCGTCGAACTCGCGGGCCTCCTGGCCCTCCTCGAGGTCGTCGGGGTCCTCCTTCGCCCACACGGTCACATGGCCGCTCTGCCGGTTGAGCTCCACGCGCGCGTGACGGCGGCTTCCCTCGGTGCGGTGGTAGGCGATGAGGAGGGCCGACTCGATCGCCTCGACCAGCAGGTCGAAGGAGATCTCCTTCTCCCGAACCAAGCCCCGCAGGGCGCTCATGTCGATGTCCACGGCTACGCCTCCTCTTCCTTCTTGTTGTCCTTGCGGCTGAACTCGACCTGGACACGCGCCCGGACGATGTCGTCGAAGGCGAGTCTGCGCGCGGTGGGCTTGCGGCCCTTGACTCCGGGGATCTCGGTGTCGACACCGTCGTCGTCGACCTTCAGGATCCGGGCGAGAAGCTCGCCGCCCTCGGCCAGCTGGAACTTCACCAGGCGGTCCGTGGCGCGCACGTAGTGCCGGTGTTCCGTCAGGAGACGCTCCGCGCCGGGGGTGCCGACCTCGAGGGTGTACTCCCCCTCGCCCATCGCGTCCGACTCGTCGAGCTTCGCCGAGAGCACGCGGCTCACATCGGCGATCTGGTCCAGGTCGGCGCCCGTGTCCGAGTCGACGACCACACGCAGCACACGCTTGCGTCCGACGGAGTCCACTTCGATCTCTTCGAGGTCCAGGCCCTGAGAGCTGACGAGCGGTTCCAGTAGTTCTCGCAGCCTCTCGCTCTGGGTGGTGCTCATCCGGGTGACTCCTCGGCCGCGTGTGCTGTTGTGGGATGGGGCGCGTGTCTGGTCAAAGGGTATCCGGTCGCAAGGTGTGTTGCCGTCCACCCGGTGACGAACGGTGCCGCTGAGTGGTCCCGGGCGACAGCCCGGGTACCGTGATCACGGGCGTGCAGCCCTGTCAGTCGCTTCTTTCTCGTACGAGCCCCCCGAGGACGTCTGAAGTGCCGTTTTCCCCATCGCCACGCGCCCGCTCGGGACCGCGCAGAAGGAGTCTGCTCGCCGTCGGCCCGGCGGCCCTCGCCCTGGCCGGCTGCACCGCCGGCGGCGAGGACTCCGGTGACCCGGGCGACGGCCCGTCGGCCGCCGACCGCCGGGCACGCGCGCGTGCGGCGCGGGACAGCGAGGAACTGGCCGAGCGGTACGACGCGGTGATCGCCGCCCGCCCGGAGCTCGCGGAGCGGCTGCGGCCGCTGCGGGGGGAGGTCGTACGGCACGCACGGGCGTTCGACGGCGGCCGAAAAGCGTCTCCCTCACCTGCTGTCTCCCCTTCCGCCTCCTCCGCCTCCTCCGCCTCATCGTCCCCCTCGGCCGCTGCTGTGCCGGGGAACGACCGGGACGCGCTCGCCGTGCTCGCCGCGGCGGAGCGGGACCTCGCCGACCGGCGGGCGAAGGCGCTGGTCGGGGTGGACGGCGAGCTGGCGCGGCTGCTGGCCTCGGTGGCGGCCGCCGGGGCGGCGCACGTCTATCTGCTGACGGAGGGGGACGCGTGAGCGACGCGAAGGACCAGGAACTGCGGGCTCTCCAGGCGGCGCTGGCCGCCGAGCACGCGGCGGTGTACGGGTACGGCGTCGTCGGCGGGCGGATCGGCGATGGGCAGCGCGTCGAGGCACGGACGGCGTATGACGCGCACCGGGCGCGCAGGGACGCGCTGGCGCGCGAGGTGAAGGACCTGGGCGGCAGGCCCGCGGCGGCGGCCGCCGGGTACGCGCTGCCGTTCCCGGTGGCGGACTCCGCGGCCGCGGTGCGGCTCGCCGCCGAGCTGGAGGACCGGGTGGCCGGGGTCTACTCCGACCTGGTGCGCGCGGCGGGCGGCGGGCGGCGGATGCTGGCCGCCGAGGCGCTGCGGGAGGCCGCGGTGCGGGCGGTGCGCTGGCGCGGCGAGAGCGTAGCCTTCCCTGGGCTCGCCGAGCGGGCGGACACGGCTCCGCCCGCGGCCGCGCCCACGCCGTGACCCCGTAGGGCACGCACCGCGGACAGTACGAAGGGAACGCTCGCGCATGGTTTTCGAACCGCCGAACCGCCTGGTCAGGGCGCTCGGTGAGACGGCACCGGACGGTGACGACTGGCTGGAGGAGCTGCCCGGGGCGGCGCGGCGGGCCGTCGCTCTACGCGAGTTGACCGTGGAACGGGTGCAGGTGCCCGGCGGGCGCAGCAGCCTGGTCGTCCTGGTGCGCACGGCCGACGGGACGCCCGCCGTGCTCAAGCTGGCGCCGGGCCGGGCCCGCCCGGAGGCGGAGCGGGCCGCGCTCGCCCACTGGGGCGGCCTGGGCGCCGTACAACTGCTGGAACCCTTCACCGCCGAGGGCGTGCTGCTGCTGGAGCGGCTGCATCCGGATGTGTCGGTGCGGTCGCTGCCGGAGGCGAAGGCGCTGCTGGAGGCGGCGGGGACGATGCGGCGGCTGTGGGTGGAGCCGCCCGCCGACTTCCCCTTCGAGACCGTGGCCGAGCGGACCGGGCGGCAGGCCGAGGCGATGCGGGCGCGGGCCCAGGCCGATCCCGAGGTGGCCCCGCTCGTCGACGTGGCGCTCGCGGCGCGTGAGCGGTTGCTGGCCGCGCCGCCCGAACACCGGCTGCTGCACGGCACGTTCCGGCAGAGCAAGGTGCTCGCCGGGGAGCGGATGCCGTGGCTGGCCGTGGGCCCCGACCCGGTGGTCGGCGAGTGCGCCTTCGATCTGGCCCGGCTGGTGCGCGACCGGGTGGAGGACCTGATCGCGCAGCCGTCGGGCGCGGCCACGACCCGGCGCCGGGTGAAGCGGCTGGCGGAGTCCCTGGACGTGGACCAGGAGCGGCTGCGCGGCTGGACGCTGTTCCGGGCCGTGGAGTCCGGTGTGCGGGCGGGGCGGGTGGGCCGGCCGCGCGACGCGGAGTTGCTGCTGGAGTTCGCGGCCTGGCTGTGAGCGCCCCGGAAGGACCGGAGCGCCCACAGGGGCGCATGCTCAGGCGGTGAGCCGGGCGACGGCCTCCTCGACCGTCAGCTCCTCGCGCTCGCCGGTGCGGCGGTCCTTCAGCTCCACCACACCGTCGGCCGCGCGCCGCCCGGCCACCAGGATCCGCGGTACGCCGATCAGCTCGGAGTCCGTGAACTTGACGCCCGGGGAGACGCCGGCGCGGTCGTCGACCAGGACCCGGACACCGGCCGCGGCCAGCTTCTGGGAGATGTCGAGGGCCAGTTCGGTCTGCAGGGCCTTGCCCGCGGCGACCACGTGGACGTCGGCCGGGGCGACCTCCTGGGGCCAGCACAGGCCCTTGTCGTCGGCGCTCTGCTCGGCGAGGGCGGCGACCGCGCGGGAGACGCCGACGCCGTAGGAGCCCATGGTGACGCGGACCGGCTTGCCGTTCTGGCCGAGGACGTCGAGCTTGAGGGCGTCGGTGTACTTGCGGCCGAGCTGGAAGATGTGGCCGATCTCGATGGCGCGGTCGAGGACCAGGCCGGTGCCGCACTTCGGGCAGGGGTCGCCCTCCTGCACGACCACGACGTCGACGTACGCGCCGACCTCGAAGTCACGGCCCGCGACGACGTTCTTCGTGTGCGTGCCGGCCTTGTTGGCGCCGGTGATCCAGGCCGTGCCGGGGGCCACGCGCGGGTCGGCGATGTAGGTGACCTTCTCCAGGCCCTGCGGTCCGACGTAGCCGCGCACCAGGTCGGGGCGGGCCGCGAAGTCCGTCTCGGTGACCAGCTCGACGGTGGCCGGGGCGAAGTGCGCCTCGACCTTGTCCATGTCGACCTCGCGGTCGCCGGGGACGCCGACGGCGACGATCTCGCCGTCGACCTTGACCAGGAGGTTCTTCAGCGTGGCGGAGGCCGGGACGCCGAGGGAGGCGGCGAGGGTCTCGATGGTGGGGGTGTCGGGGGTCGGGATGTCCTCCGCGGCCGGGAGGTCCGAGGCGTCGACGGACTTCAACTCGTAGGTGATCGCCTCGGTGTTGGCGGCGAAGTCGCAGTTCGGGCAGTCGGCGAAGGTGTCCTCGCCGGCCTCGGCCGGGGCGAGGAACTCCTCGGACTTGGAGCCGCCCATCGCGCCGGCGGTGGCGGCGCAGATGCGGTAGTCGAGGCCGAGGCGCGCGAAGATCTTCTGGTAGGCCTCGCGGTGCAGCGCGTAGGACCGGGCCAGGCCCTCGTCCTCGGTGTCGAAGGAGTAGGAGTCCTTCATCAGGAACTCGCGGCCGCGCAGGATGCCCGCGCGGGGCCGGGCCTCGTCGCGGTACTTGTGCTGGATCTGGTAGAGGATCACCGGCAGGTCCTTGTAGGAGGACGCCTGGTCCTTCACCAGCAGGGTGAAGATCTCCTCGTGGGTGGGGCCGAGCAGGTAGTCGCCGCCCCTGCGGTCCTGGAGACGGAACAGCTCGGGGCCGTACTCGTCCCAGCGGCCGGTGGCGTCGTAGGGCTCACGCGGCAGGATGGCGGGGAGCAGCACCTCCTGGGCGCCGATGGCGTCCATCTCCTCGCGGACGATGCGCTCCACGTTGGCCAGGACCCGCTTGCCGAGCGGCAGCCAGCTCCAGATGCCGGCGGCGGTGCGGCGTACGTACCCGGCGCGGACGAGGAGCTTGTGGCTGAGGACCTCGGCGTCCGCCGGGTCGTCGCGCAACGTCTTCGCCATCAACTGGGACATGCGCTGGACCGGTACGTTCGCCATCGTTTAGCTCCTGCTGCGTGTAGGTGATGGCAGGAGGTTATCCGGGGGGTACGGGGCGGTGGAAATCGGTTAGCGGCGCAGGAGCGGGAGCGGAGCGCCCATCACGGCGTACGGCTTCGGGGCGCTGGGGAAGAGGACCTGGCGGGCCAGGTCCCGGTAGCCGAGGGAGCGGTAGAGGGCGCGGGCGGGGCTCTCGGTGTCGATCGCGGAGAGGATCGAGCGGGGTTCGGCGGCGCCGTCGGTGATGGTGGTGATCAGGGTGCGTCCGATGCCGCGGCTCTGGTGGGCGGGGTGGACGTGCAGTTCGGTGATCACGAAGGAGTCGTCGAGCCAGTGGTCGTAGTGGTTGGCTCTGAGGTACGGCTCCACGACGGTGGACCACCAGTGGGTGCGGTCGTTGGGCATGCCGTAGACGAAGCCGACGAGGTCGCCGTCGGCTGTCGCGCCGAGGGCGCGGGCGCCCGGGTAGGTCATGTGGCGGAGGACGATCTGGCGGCGGACGGCTACCTCGTCCGGGCCTAGGCCGAAGGCCACGGCTTGGATGGCCAGCGCCTCGTCTACGTGGGCGGAGAGGTCGAGTGGGCCGATCACCAGGTCCATGGCGGGGAGCCTACAGGGGGGTTTCGGTTGTCGGCCGGGTGGCGGCTTGGATGTGGCTGGTCGCGCAGTTCCCCGCGCCCCTTTCGGGGCGCTTCAGAACAGCACGCTCATGAAGGCTCCCACTTCCTGGAAGCCCACTCGCTGGTACGTCCTTCTGGCCGCCGTGTTGAAGTCGTTCACGTAGAGGCTGACCACCGGGGCGACGTCGGCCAGGGCATAGCGGAGGACGGCTGCCATGCCGGGGGCCGCCAGGCCTGTGCCGCGGTATTCGGGGGCGACCCAGACGCCCTGGATCTGGCAGGCGCGGTCCGTCGCGGCGCCGATCTCCGCCTTGAAGACGACCTTGCCGTCCGCGTCGAAGCGGGCGAAGGCGCGGCCGGAGCCGACGAGTTCGGCGACGCGGGCCTGGTAGAGGAGGCCGCCGTCGCCGGCGAGCGGGGAGATCCCGACCTCCTCGGTGAACATCGCCACGCACGCCGGCATGAGCGTTTCCATCTCGTCCTTGCGGACGCGGCGGACGTAGGGGTCCGGGGCGATACCGGCCGGCAGGCCGTCGGTGACCATGAGCGGCTGCCGGCGGCGGACGTCGCGGGCCGGGCCCCACTGGGGTTCCAGCAGCCGCCACAGGTCGGCGGTGGACCCGGCGGGCCCGACGATGGAGGAGCAGCGGCGGCCGGCCCGGCGGGCCCGGTCGGCGAAGGCGCGGACGGCGCGCGGGCCGGCGCAGATCGGGACGAGGTTGGCGCCCGCGTAGCACAGGGACGTCAGCATGCCGTCCTCGTACCAGCCCCACATCTCGCCGCCGAGCCGCCACGGGTCGAGGCCGGCGATCTGCACCCTGGACGTCACGAAGGCGTTCGCGACCGGCTCACGGTCGAGTACGGCGAGCGCGGCATCCAGGTCGCTCGGTTCGAGGACCCGTGAGGTGGTCTGCGTCAACACGTGCGGGGCCCTCACACACTGGGGTCGGCTGATCCTCGCACTGTACCTGGCGGAGCTGGGCGGTGCCGCCGCGCTCGACGCCCTGAGACAGGCGAGGCCGGTACGGGCCGCTCTCACCCGTCGTCGAGCCGCTTCCTGAGCCGGCTCACCTCGTCCTGGAGGCCGCTCACCATCCGGTACAGCGCCTGCACGGCGACGACGGAGACACCGTTGACGTCGATGGGGTGGATGGTCCGGTCGTCGGCCCCCAGGCCGAACGCGGCGTACCAGTCCTGCGCCATGGGGCCGAGGTGCCGTACGCCCTCTTCGCCGCGGT
Source organism: Streptomyces sp. CRCS-T-1 (assembly GCF_024442335.1). NCBI lineage: Bacteria > Bacillati > Actinomycetota > Actinomycetes > Kitasatosporales > Streptomycetaceae > Streptomyces > Streptomyces sp. CRCS-T-1. Next base: position 2,102,612 of record NZ_CP101651.1, read on the forward strand.
AGCTCCAGGTGCTCACGGGCAGGGTGGCGACGGCACGCAGTACGGCGTAGCCGTCGTCGGGAGCGTGCGTGCCGGGGTCCGGTTCGGCGCACCAGGTGACGGGTTCGACGGCCGATTTGAGGGCCCGGTCGCTCTGCCCGCCTCCCGCCTCGAACGACGTGCCGTACGGAGGCCGACGCACCACGACGGGGCGATCCGCCGTCACGCTCTCCCGCTTCCGCTGTTCGACGCTCCGCAGGACTGCCCTGCCCAGCACCGTTTCCGGGTGGTCGTCCCCCAGAACCCTGCGGAGTGACTGGACGACCCGCGCGCACAGCCACCGGGCCTCCTCGGCGCCCTCGGCTTCGAGGGTGGCGATGGCGAGGTTCATCCGCACGCGGAGGGTCTCGGGGTGTTCCTCTCCCAGGGTCTCGCCGAAGTCGCGGGCGAGCTCCCGGAACAGCCCGAGGGCCGCGAGAGGACCGTCGAGCGTGGCCCGAACCGCCGCGTGGTTGGAGCGTGCCTGCAGCGTATGGGGGTGCACGCGGCCGAGGTGCCGCTCCCGGCGGGTCACGACGTCCCGCAGGCCGGCGATCGCCGTGTCCGGATCGAGGTCCAGCCCGCACAGCGCCTGGACCTCGGCGGCCTCGGTGCTCAGGGGGTGGTCCGGTCCGAGCAGCCGCTCGGAGCGCTGCCGCACGGCCGTGGCCATGGGGAGCGCCTCTTCGGCCGAGCCGCGCCGCTGGTTCCAGTAGGCCAGCGATGTGCGGACACGCAGGCTTGTGGGATGGCCCTGGCCCAGGGCGGTGTCGGAGTCGTCGGCGAGCCGGGCGAGCAGCGAGCACGCCGCGTCGTGCTCGCCGGCGCGTGCTGTGGCCCAGGCGTGGGAGTGCCGGGCGTCGAGCGTGGCCGGGGCCGTCGGTCCGAACGCCTGGATCACGTCCGGCAGCAGCTGGTCCAGCTCGATGTGCGCGTGGATCCAGTTGCCCGACCGCCCTCCCGTGCGGGCCATGCCCCAGCGGGCGAGCAGCCAGAGCATCTCGTTCCGGTCGGAGTGCGCGGCCTCGCGGTGGGCGGTCCGGGCGTAGAGCCGGTTGGCCTCGTGCCAGCAGCCCGTGTGCCCGAGCCAGAGGGCCTCCCGCAGGGCGGCGAGCCGGGTGAGGATGTGATCCGGTCCCAGGTGGCGTGCGCAGTCCGTGTGCAGACCGGCCGTCAGCTCCAGCGCGCGGCGGACGTCGTGGGTGTGGCCGGTCCAGAACGCGAGCGCGTGCCGGGCGGCCAGGGTTCTGGCGTCGGCCGCGCCGAACTCGGCTTCGGCACCGGAGGCGAGTCGCGAGGCGGCATCGCGGGCCAGTTCGGGTTCGCAAGCGGCGCTGAGCCTGGCGACCGCCTCCGCCAGCGCGTCGAGTCGCTCCTGGCCCTTCGGCCAGCCCGCCAGCTCCTGGGCCGAGGAGTGGGCCAGCACGGCGTCGGCGGCTCCGTCCCAGCCGCCGATCCAGGTGTCCGCCGGCAGACGCGGGACGAACTCCCTGCTCGGTCTGCGGGTGGTCCCCTGGCGGTCGCGGAGAGTCTGCCAGGACCTCTGCCACCGGGTGTGATCGATCTCGAGGGGATGGCCGTTGGCCCCGGCGAGGGACTCGATGCAGCGCAGGAGCGCCCCGATGGTCTCCCAGTCGCCGTTGCCGACGCCGGCCTCACGGTCCCTCAGGTAGCCGTAGAGGGTCTCGCGCCCGACGGGGATGGTCCGGACCACCTGCGCGACGGTGACCTCGCCCTCGTTCATGAGCCGGGCAAGCTCCGCCCGGAAGTGCCGCCACGTCTCCACGGTGCCCTCTCGACGACCGGTCCGGGACAGGTGTCCATGGTGTCCGGCCGTCCGGGAGGGCGTCCAGCGGATCGCATCAGTCCGGATCCGGTGTCCCGGACATCCGGGCTTTCCCCGTCCGGGGGCGGCTCGCGGTGAACTCGTCCCAGGTGCCCGGCACGGCTGCCGGGCGGTTCTGGGAGGTGCCGTGTTTCGCTACGCCGCCGGTCTGATCGACGGTTCACCGGTCGTCGCCGTCCTGGCTCTCGCCGTGCTCACCGGACCGGTGCTGCTCCGGCAGCTGCTGCTCTTCCTCGGCTTCCGGTGGGCGCTGCGCGGCGCGCGGCAGGACTCCTCGCGGGTGTCGCTCTTCGCCGCGTACTCCACGGCCCTGACGGCACGCCGTGCGCGCGGGACGCGCCGCCGGTGAGCGGGACTGTGTCCGCCGGCGGTCTGCGCGCGGTCAGCCCGCGACCGCCACCGACGGCTCGCCCGAGGCCACGCCGTCCGCCTCCATCTGTTCGGCCAGCTTCATGGCCTCCTCGATGAGGGTTTCGACGATCTTGGACTCCGGGACCGTCTTGATGACCTCGCCCTTGACGAAGATCTGGCCCTTGCCGTTGCCGGAGGCGACGCCGAGGTCGGCCTCGCGGGCCTCGCCGGGGCCGTTGACGACGCAGCCCATGACGGCGACGCGGAGGGGGACCTCCATGCCGGTCAGGCCGGCCGTGACCTCTTCGGCGAGCTTGTAGACGTCGACCTGGGCGCGGCCGCAGGACGGGCAGGAGACGATCTCCAGGCCGCGCTGCTTGAGGTTCAGGGACTCCAGGATCTGGAGGCCGACCTTGACCTCCTCGACCGGCGGGGCCGAGAGGGAGACGCGGATCGTGTCGCCGATGCCCTGGGAGAGCAGCGCGCCGAAGGCCACGGCCGACTTGATCGTGCCCTGGAAGGCCGGGCCCGCCTCCGTCACGCCGAGGTGCAGCGGGTAGTCGCACTGGGCCGCGAGCTGGCGGTACGCCTCGACCATCACGACCGGGTCGTTGTGCTTGACCGAGATCTTGATGTCCCGGAAGTCGTGCTCCTCGAAGAGGGAGGCCTCCCACAGGGCGGACTCGGCCAGCGCCTCGGGCGTCGCCTTGCCGTACTTCTGGAGCAGGCGCCGGTCGAGGGAGCCGGCGTTGACGCCGATGCGGATCGGGGTGCCGTGGTCGCGGGCCGCCTTGGCGATCTCCTTGACCTTGTCGTCGAACTGCTTGATGTTGCCCGGGTTGACGCGGACGGCCGCGCAGCCGGCCTCGATCGCGGCGAAGACGTACTTCGGCTGGAAGTGGATGTCGGCGATGACCGGGATCTGCGACTTGCGGGCGATGGTCGACAGGGCGTCGGCGTCGTCCTGCGTCGGGCAGGCGACGCGGACGATCTGACAGCCGGAGGCGGTCAGCTCGGCGATCTGCTGGAGGGTGGAGCCGATGTCGGACGTACGCGTCGTCGTCATCGACTGCACCGAGACGGGGGCGTCTCCGCCGACCGCCACGGCCCCGACCTGGATCTGGCGGCTCTTCCGGCGCTCGGCGAGCCTGGTCGGTACGGACGGCATGCCGAGAGAAATCGCAGTCATCTGCTGTGCAACCCCAAGTCGTGGATCAAGGTCCGGTCCCGTGAGCAGCGGGCTCCGAGCTTCGAGATTACGGCACATGGCCGGGGCCGGGCACATCCCACCCGCATCCCCACCCAATGGGGGCGGCCCGGCACGAAGTGTGCCGGGCCGCCGCGGAACCGCGTATGACTAGGAGATTCTCACCGGGTTAACGACGTCCGCGATCAGCACGAGGATCGTGAAGCAGATGAAGATCCCCGCGACCACGTAGGCGACCGGCATGAGCTTCGCCACGTCGAAGGGGCCCGGGTCCGGCCGGCGCAGCACCTTGGCGGTGTTGCGGCGCAGCGACTCCCACAGCGCGCCCGCGACATGGCCGCCGTCGAGCGGCAGCAGCGGGAGCATGTTGAACAGGAACAGGGAGAGGTTGAAGCCGGCGACCAGCATGAGGGCCATGGCCAGCTGCTGGGTGGGCGGGATGTCCAGGGTGAAGATCTCGCCGCCGACGCGGGCCGCGCCGACCACGCCCATCGGGGAGTCGGCCTCACGGGGCGCGCCGTCGAAGGCCGCGTTCCACAGCGCCGGGATCTTGCCGGGGAGGGCGGCGAGGGAGTCGACGGCGTCGCCCATCCGGTCCCCCATCCAGCTCACGGAGTCGCCGAAGTCCTGCTTGACCACGCCGGTGGCCGCGCTGAAGCCGAGGAAGCCGGCCTGGACGTACTGGCCCTCGACGACCTGTCCGCTCGAGTCCTTCTTGGCGACCTGGTTGGTGGCGATCTTCGCCTGCAGGGTGACGTCCTGGCCCTTGCGATCGACGACGATCGGCACCTCCTGGCCGGGGGTGGCGCGGATGAGGTCGGAGAGCTTGTTCCAGTCGTCGGTGGCCACGCCGTCGAAGGAGACGATCTTGTCGCCCGCCTTCAGGCCGGCGGCGGCGGCCGGGCTGGCCGCGTCGCCCTTCTCGCACTTGTCGCGGTTCTCGCTCTGGGCGATGACGCACTGGGAGACGGAGCTGACGGTGGTCGTCTGCTGGGTGATGCCGAAGCCCATGAGGATGCCGAGGAACAGCGCCACCGCGAGGATCAGGTTCATGAAGGGGCCCGCGAACATCACGATCACGCGCTTCCAGGGCTTGCGCGTGTAGAACAGGCGGTTCTCGTCGCCCGGCCGGAGCTCCTCGTAGGCGGCGGTGCGGGCGTCCTCGATCATGCCGCGCCACGGGGAGGTGGAGCGCGCCGTGAGGCGGCCGTCGGGGCCGGGCGGGAACATGCCGATCATGCGGATGTAGCCGCCGAACGGGATGGCCTTGATCCCGTACTCGGTCTCGCCCTTCTTGCGCGACCAGAGCGTCGGTCCGAAACCGACCATGTACTGCGGCACGCGGATGCCGAACAGCTTGGCGGTCGACAGATGGCCCAGCTCGTGCCACGCGATCGAGAACAGCAGTCCGACCACGAAGATCACTATGCCGAGGATGAACATCAGGGTCGTCATGCACGGGCCTCCGCCGTCTGTGCCGCCAGTTCCCGGGCCCGGGTCCGCGCCCAGGTCTCCGCTTCGAGGACGTCCGACACGGTGAGTGAGGTTCCCGTACACGGGGTGCCGTGCTCCTCGACGACCCGGGTCACGGTCTCCATGATGCCGTTGAAGGGCAGCGCGCCCTGGCGGAACGCCTCCACGCACTCCTCGTTGGCCGCATTGAACACCGCGGGGGCGGTGCCCGCGAGTTCGCCGACGTGCCGGGCGAGGTTCACCGAGGGGAAGGCCTCGTTGTCGAGCGGGAAGAACTCCCAGGTCGAGGCCTTGCTCCAGTCGAAGGTGGGGGCCGCGTCGGGGACGCGCTCGGGCCAGCCGATGCCGATGGCGATGGGCCCGCCCATGTCGGGCGGGGTCGCCTGGGCCAGTGTCGATCCATCCGTGAACTCAACCATCGAGTGGACATACGACTGCGGATGCACGACGACCTCAATGAGGTCGAAGGGAATGTCGTAGAGGAGGTGTGCCTCGATGACCTCCAGGCCCTTGTTGACGAGGGTCGCGGAGTTGATCGTGATGACCGGGCCCATCGCCCAGGTGGGGTGGGCGAGGGCGTCCTCGACGGTGACGTTCGCCAGCTCCCGCTTCGTACGGCCGCGGAAGGGGCCGCCGGAGGCGGTGACGACCAGCTTGCGGACGTCGGCGCGGGTGCCGGCGGCCAGGGCCTGGAAGAGGGCGGCGTGCTCGGAGTCGACCGGGATGATCTGGCCGGGCTTGGCGAGGGCCTTGACCAGCGGGCCGCCCACGATGAGCGACTCCTTGTTGGCGAGCGCGAGGGTGCGGCCCGCCTCCAGGGCGGCGAGGGTCGGGGCGAGGCCGATGGAGCCGGTGATGCCGTTCAGGACGGTGTGGCAGTCGGATGCCGCCAGGTGCGTGGCACCGTCCGGGCCGGCGAGGATCTCGGGGAGCGGCTCGCCCGTGCCGTACTGCGCGGAGAGCGCCTCGCGCAGGGCCGGTACGACGTCCTCGCGGGCGACCGCGACCGTGGGCACCCGCAGCCGGTACGCCTGCTCGGCGAGCAGCGCGACCCGGCCGCCGTTGGCGGACAGGCCGGTGACCCGGAAGCGGTCGGGGTTGCGCAGCACGAGGTCGATGGCCTGTGTGCCGATGGACCCGGTGGAGCCGAGGATCACCACGTCCTTCGGGCCGTCGCCCGCTACGGGGTCGTAGACGAGGTGCGGGTCGGCGAGGGGGGCTGGACTGTCGCTCATTCCTCCATTGTTGCCGTAAGGCCGGCGTGTGAGGACAGCGCATCCCCCTCCCAGGGGCGCGCGCCATGGCAGCTCGCGCCCCTGGGAGGGCCGGGTCTAGCGGATCGGGCGGTGCAGGTTCTCCCTCTCGCTCGGGCCCGGAGTGGCGTCCGCGATCCAGGGGCCGTCGCCCGAGGGGTCGACGATGCCCTGTTCCAGCCACTCGTAGGTGCCGGAGAGGACGCCCTTGACGACCTTGCGGTCGAGGTCGTCGGTGTTGGTCCACAGGCGGTTGAAGAGCTCTTCGATCCGGATGCGGGCCTGGCGGCAGAAGACGTCGGCGAGCTGGTAGGCCTCGCGGCCGTTCTGGCCCTGGGTGCGCAGGAGTTCGGCGCGTACGCAGGCCGCGCTCATGGCGAACAGCTCGGCGCCGATGTCGACGATCCGGCCGAGGAAGCCCTGCTTGGACTCCATCCGGCCCTGCCAGCGGGACATGGCGTAGAAGGTGGAGCGGGCGAGCTTGCGGGAGGTGCGCTCGACGTAGCGCAGGTGCCCGGAGAGGTCCACGCCGTGTTTGAAGTCGCCGTAGGACGTGGGCAGCTGGCCCGGGCCCGCGACGAGTTTGGGGAGCCACTTGGCGTAGAAGGCGCCCGCGTTGGCGCCGGCCTTCGCCTTGTCGCCGAGGGATTTCTCCGGGTCGATGAGGTCGCCGGCGACGGAGAGGTGGGCGTCGACGGCCTCGCGGGCGATCAGCAGGTGCATGATCTCGGTGGAGCCCTCGAAAATGCGGTTGATGCGCAGGTCGCGCAGGAGCTGCTCGGCGGGGACGGCGCGCTCGCCGCGGGCCCGGAGGGACTCGGCCGTCTCGAAGCCGCGTCCGCCCCGGATCTGGACGAGTTCGTCGGCCATCGTCCAGGCCATCTCGGAGGCGTACAGCTTGGCCAGGGCGCCTTCGATGCGGATGTCGTTGCGGTCCTCGTCGGCCATCTGCGAGGCCAGGTCCGTCACGGCCTCCAGGGCGAAGGTGGTGGCCGCGATGAAGGAGATCTTGGAGCCGACCGCCTCGTGGTGCGCGACGGGCTTGCCCCACTGCTCGCGGACCGCGGACCACTCGCGGGCGATCTTCAGGCACCACTTGCCGGCCGCGACGCAGGAGGCGGGCAGCGAGAGCCGCCCGGTGTTGAGCGTGGTCAGGGCGATCTTCAGGCCCTGGCCCTCCTCGCCGACGCGGTTGGCGGCGGGGACGCGGACCTGGTGGAAGCGGGTGACGCCGTTCTCGATGCCCCGCAGGCCCATGAAGGCGTTGCGGTTCTCGACCGTGACGCCCGTCGAGTTCGTCTCCACGACGAAGGCGGTGATGCCTCCGCGATGGCCCTCACTCCTCGGCACCCGGGCCATGACGACCAGCAGGTCGGCGACGACGCCGTTGGTGGTCCACAGCTTCACGCCGTCGAGGACGTAGTCGTCGCCGTCGGGCACCGCGGTGGTGGCGAGCCGGGCCGGGTCGGAGCCGACATCGGGTTCGGTGAGCAGGAAGGCGCTGATGTCGGTGCGGGCGCAGCGCGGCAGGAAGCGTTCCTTCTGCTCCTGCGTGCCGAACAGCTTCAGAGGCTGGGGCACACCGATCGACTGGTGCGCGGAGAGCAGCACGCCGATCGCGGGACTGGCGGAGCCGGCCAGCGAGAGGGCCTTGTTGTAGTACACCTGTGTGAGGCCCAGCCCGCCGTACTTGGTGTCGATCTTCATGCCGAAGGCGCCGAGCTCCTTCAGGCCGTCGATCACCTCGTCGGGGATCCGGGCGTCACGCTCGATGACGGCCGGGTCGACCTTCGTCTCGACGAAGTCGCGGAGCTTGGCGAGGAACTCCTCGCCGCGCTGCGCCGCCTCGTCGCCGGGGACGGGGTGGGGGTGGATGAGGTCGAGCCGGAAGCGGCCGAGGAACAGCTCCTTGGCGAAGCTGGGCTTGCGCCAGTGCTGTTCCCGGGCGGCCTCCGCCACCTCACGGGCCTCCCGCTCGGTGACGGCGGGACGGGAAGAGGGAGTGGTGGAAGCGGACATGAGGGGCACCTCGCCGCAACTAGGGTTATTGATGACTGTACGTTACCGACCAGTGCTACTGGATCGTTGGTACCCGAATCCGGACGCTCCCACCAGTCCTCGCGCGTCCGTTCGGCCTAGGGTGAGCACACGCTTGAAGACGTGAGAGAAATCGGTATCGAAGCGCTTCGACGACCTATGGACACGTACTCCCGCTGGAGCTACTGTCGAACCACCCTCACCCGCCCATATAAGCAACGCGCATTGTCGAAGCGCTTCACAAAGCTTGGAGAGCTGGATGGTCACCCTCGCCGAGGTCGCCCAGCACGCCGGAGTCTCGGCGAGCACGGTGAGCTATGTCCTCAGCGGCAAGCGGTCCATCTCCGTGAACACCCGGCAGCGGGTCGAGCGGAGCATCCGCGAGCTCGGGTACCACCCGAACGCCGGGGCCCGCGCCCTGGCGAGCAGCAGGTCGAACATCATCGCGCTGATGATCCCGCTGCGCACGGACATGTATGTGCCCGTGATGATGGAGATCGCCATCGCGGTGGCGACCTCCGCCCGTACGCACGGGTACGACGTGCTGCTGCTCACCGGTGAGGAGGGCCCCGACGCGGTGCGCCGTGTCGCCGGGAGCGGGCTCGCCGACGGGATGATCCTCATGGACGTCGAGCTGGACGACGAGCGGCTGCCGCTGCTGCGTGCGACCGACCAGCCGTCCGTGCTCATCGGACTGCCCGCCGACACCTCCGGCCTGACCTGCGTCGATCTGGACTTCCGGGCGACGGGCGCGCTGTGTGTGGAGCATCTGGCGAAGCAGGGGCACCAGGACATCGCCGTCATCGGCGAGGCCCCGGCCGTCTACGAGCGGCACACCGGCTTCGCCGAGCGCACCCTCGACGGGCTGCGGTCCCGTGCCCGGGAGCTGGGCGTGCGGCTGCTGCACCGGCCCTGCGAGGGCGGGTACGACGCGATGGCCGTGACCCTCGCCCGGATCCTCGACGAGCGCCCGGACACCTCCGGGATCATCGTGCAGAACGAGTCGGCGGTGGAGCCGCTGCTCGCGCTGCTGCGGCAGCAGGGCCGGGCCGTGCCGGAGGACGTGTCGGTGGTGGCGATCTGCCCCGACCAGGTCGCGACGCAGGCCTCCGTGCGGCTCACGTCGGTCGCCATCCCCGCGCAGGAGATGGGCCGGCACGCGGTGGACCACCTGGTCGCCAAGCTGGAGGAGCGCGGCAGCGACGAGGTCGTGCTCATCGCGCCCGAGCTGACGGTACGGGCGAGCACGGGACCGGCGCCGAGCCGGGCGTGATCCCCGTTCACTGAACAACGCCCCACTTCATCGAAGAGCGCCCCTTCCAGGGCACCCCCATGTCTGCTTCCGCACAGGAGCCCGCCCCGTGAATCAGCCTGCTGAAACCCAGCCCCAGGTGAGCCTCGCGCAGTCCTCCCCCACCGTCGGCACGTTCCGCGAGCGGGACGGCGCGCTGGAGTGGAGCGGCCGCCAGGAGACCGTACGGATCGAGCCGTGGGGTCCGGACGCGGTCCGGGTGCGTGCCCGGCTCGGCGGCCCGGTCCTCGAAGGACTGCCGGGCGCGCTGCTCGACGAGGCTCCCGCGACGCCGTCCACGGTGAAGATCGAGGACGGCCTCGGCCGGGTGACCGTCGGCACGCTCACCGTCGAGGTGAACGCCGAGGGTCTGATCCGCTTCCTGCGGACGGAGGACTCCGCCGAGATCCTCGCCGAGGACCGGGCCCACTTCTGGTGGCCCGGCTCGCGCCTCTACACGGCCGTCGGCAACGGCCACCACCGCCTGGAGCAGCGCTTCGCCGCCTACGACGACGAGAAGCTGTTCGGCCTCGGCCAGCACCAGCACGGGCGCCTCGACCAGAAGGGCCTGGTGCTGGACCTGGTCCAGCGCAACGCCGAGGTCGGCATCCCGGTGCTGACCTCCAGCCGGGGCTACACGCTGCTGTGGAACAACCCGGCGATCGGCCGCGTGGAGTTGGCGCACAACGGCACCCGGTGGGTCGCCGACTCGGCCCGGCAGATCGACTACTGGATCACGGCGGGCGATCCGTCCGGCGCGCAGAGCCGCTACAGCGCGGTGACCGGCCGCAGCCCGATGCTGCCGGAGTGGGCGGCGGGCTTCTGGCAGTGCAAGCTGCGCTACCGCACCCAGGACGAACTCATGGCGGTGGCGAGGGAGTACAAGCGGCGCGGCCTGCCCATCTCGGCGATCGTCTGCGACTTCTTCCACTGGACGCACCTGGGCGACTGGAAGTTCGACCCGAAGGAATGGCCGGACCCGGCCGCCATGGTGCGCGAGCTGGAAGAACTCGGCATCAAGCTGGTGGTGAGCGTCTGGCCCTCGGTGTCGCCGCTGAGCGAGAACCACCCGGTCATGGAGCAGCGCGGGTACTTCATCGGCACCCAGTACGGCCCGATGGCCCACGCCGACTGGCCCGACAAGGAGGTGGCCTCCACGGTCCAGGTGGCCTTCTACGACGCCACCAACCCGGACGCCCGGGAGTTCGTGTGGTCGAAGGTCAAGGAGAACTACCTCGACCCGTACGGCATCACGGCGTTCTGGCTGGACGCCTGCGAGCCGGAGCTGAAGCCGGGCTTCCAGGAGAATCTGCGCTACTGGGCGGGCCCGGGCCTGGAGGTCGGCAACGCCTACCCGGCCGAGAACGCCCGGACCTTCCACGAGGGCCTGCGCGCGACCGGCGAGGAGGAGATCGTCACCCTCAACCGCTCGGCGTGGGCGGGCAGTCAGCGCTACGGCGCCGCCCTGTGGTCGGGTGACATCGGCACCGACTTCCCGACCCTGCGCCGCCAGATCGCGGCCGGCCTCAACACGGCCCTGTCGGGCATCCCGTGGTGGAACACCGACATCGGCGGCTTCCACGGCGGCGACCCGGACGACCCGGCGTACCGGGAGGTGATGGTGCGCTGGTTCCAGTTCGGCGCGCTGTCCCCGCTGATGCGCCTGCACGGCTTCCGCGACCCGGGCATGCCGCTGGGCCCGGAGATGACGGGCGGCCCGAACGAGGTGTGGTCGTACGGCGAGGAGGCCGGGGCCGTCCTGGCGAAGTATCTGCGGCTGCGCGAGCGGCTGAAGCCGTATGTGCTGGACGTGATGCGCGCGGCCCACGAGGAGGGGCTGCCGGTGATGCGGCCGCTGTTCCTGGAGTTCCCGGACGACCAGGCGGCCTGGTCGGTCGACGACTCCTACCTCTTCGGCCCGGATCTGCTGGTCGCGCCGGTCCTGACCGCCGGTGCCACCGCCCGTACGGCGTATCTCCCGGCGGGGGCCCGCTGGACGGACGCGTGGACGGGTGAGACGTACGAGGGCGGCCGGTCCGTGACGGTCGACGCCCCGCTGGACCGGATCCCGCTGTTCCTGCGGGACGGGGCGCGGCTGCCGGTGGCCGAGTAGCCGCCCGCCACAGCGAGAGGCCGGGGCCGGCCGCACCGTGAGGTGCGGCCGGCCCCGGCCCGTTCTCGGCTCAGCTGCTGGTGATGCTCATGCTGTTGGCGCGGAAGTCCAGGCCGCCGGACGACGAGGTGATCTCGAAGCCGAACTGGACGTCACCGATGGTCTCGTTGCCCATCCAGCCCTTGGTGTCCTTGATCCACTTCAGGACGGGCAGGATCTGCACGGAACCCGAGGTCGAGTCGGAGGTGCGCAGGAACGAGAAGACGTCCCAGTACGTACCGTCGGACCGCTGGGCGCGGCCTTTGTAGACGTCCCAGGTGTGACCGCCGACCGTGACGCGCTCCTGGTAGCTGCCGAGCGCGCCGACGGCCCCGTTGTAGTTGACCCAGAGCATGATCTCGTAGTCGTGGTCGGTGTCCCAGACGTCGTACGAGGTGTTGTACGAGCCCGAGGACGGCACGGTGACGTTGTAGCTGCTGTTGAGCGAACCCAGCGAGGTGATGGACTTGTTCACCACCTTCTTGGCGTTCGGGTAGGACTTGATGCCGCCGGTGTTGGGGTGGTTGGCGTTGACGCCCCAGTTGGTGCCGGAGTTGGCCCAGATGCACTGGGCGCCGGCGCCGCCGCCCCAGATGTTGTTGTAGAGCGTGTAGCCGTTCAGGCTCGTGTTGCCCCACTGGTCGCAGGAGTTCCAGACGGCGGCGGAGGCGGGCGCGGAGGCGAGGGCGATGGTCGTGCCGAGTGCCAGGGCCGGGGCGAGCAGGGCCTTGGTGACCCTGCCGAGCGTGCGTGATGCCATGGGGTCCCTTCCAGGGGTGGGGGGATGGGGAGGAGCTACCGCGCCCTCAGGGTGAGGACGTGGTCTTCTCCGGCGACCAGGTGGAGGGATTCCGTGCCGGAGGAAGTCCGCAGTTCGACGCGGTGGGTGCGGCCCGGCCAGATGACGGCGGCGGCGCCGTCCCGGGTCCAGGTGAGGTCGATCTCGGCCCCGAAGCGGGTGCGCACCCCGCGCAGTGCGCCGCTCGGATACGCCGCCGGAAGCGCTGGCAGCAGGACCAGCCGGTCCGGGGTCGACTGCACGAGCATCTCGATCAGCACGGCGGGCAGGGTGTGCGCTGCGTCCGCGTTGTAGACGTCCCGCTTCGGGTAGTGGGCGCTCATCAGGGAGGCGTGGAAGAAGTCGCCGTCCAGGACCTGACCGAGGGCGTGGGCGACGCGGCCGGAGTCCCTGAGCCGGGCCGCGATGAGCGCGTGGTGCAGATGGCCGTGCGCGGAGTCGTTCTCGGCGCCGCGCAGTGCGAGGGCGCGGTGGGCGGCCGCGGCGAGTTCGGGGCTGTCGTAGGGGGTGATCTCGTCGAGCGGCCAGACGCCGTAGAGGTGGCTGAGGTGGCGGTGGTCGTAGGAGTCCTCCAGGCCCGGCCAGGCCCATTCGGCCAGCGCCCCGTCCGGGTTGATCCGGTGCGGTGGGAGGCGGTCGGCGAGGGCGTGCCAGCGGTCGGCGTCGGGGCCGGGGTGGTAGGCGGCGGCCGTGCGCAGGGCGTGGCGGGCCGCCGAGAGGTCCATGGCGGCGTTGAGGGTGCCCCAGCTCGCGTTGGCGGGGCGGTTCTCGGGCGAGTAGGACGGGACGACGACGAGATGGCCGTGCTCGTCGGTACGGGTAAGGAAGTCCTCGTAGAACAGGGCGACTTCGGCGAGTGCGGCGGCGGTGCGCGGGTCACGGGCGCCCCGGGTCTCGTCGTGGTCGACGAGCGGCTTGAGCAGCCAGTCGGCACCGGCGGTCCACAGGTGCAGCGGGTATTCGCGCTCGAAGTGGTACGAGTGCCCGGACTCGCCGTCGGTGTGGCCGGGGGCGACGACGCCCCGGGCGCCGAAGATCGCGCGGGCGTTGTCGCGCCAGTCGGGCAACTGCCGTCGGATCAGGGTCGCGTGCGCCTCGGTGACCTCGGGGAGGGCGGCGGCAGCGGCGGAGGCGGTCTGGAGGTTGAGGTTGGCGTCGTTGGTGAAGGCGCCCGACCAGGCAGTGTTCCAGTCGCCGGTCCACAGCCCGGTCAGGCGGGGCGGGAAGAGGCCGCTTGCGGACAGGAGGTGGTAGCGGCCCGCGGCGAAGAGGCGTTCCAGGAGGGCGGCGCTGCGAGGGCGCTTCAGCAACTCGGAGCCGGGCAGGGCCCGTTCGGCGGGGTCGGCGTCCAGGCCGAGGGTGACGCGCTCATAGGCGGTCCGGTGCAGGGCGAGGTGGCGTTCGAGGAGTTCGTCGTACTCCAGGGGCAGATCCCGCAGGGCGCGGCCCTCGGCGACGACGTCCAGTTCGCCGGTGTGCCGGTGCACCCGGGTGAGGAGCAGCACGGAACGGGCGCCCTCGACGCGCACACCGGGCGGTGCGAGGCGCGTCGTGCCGCCCCTGGCGGCGACCAGGGTGACGCCCGTGCAGGCCAGGTCGCTGTCCGGGTAGCGGGCGCGCAGGCTCAGCAGGGCGCCCTCGGGGGTGAGGACGGCGCCGTGGCCGATGCCCAGTCCGGCGGGGGCGCCGGGGAGCCGGTGGTCCAGGTCGACGTCGAGGCTGAGGCCGGGTCCGGTGACCTGCTGGACGATCACGTCGTCGGCGCGGGAGACGAAGACCCGGCTGGTCCAGCCGGAGCAGGAGGCCCGCACCACGCCCGTCGTGAAGTCGACGTCGCGGCGGTAGTCGCGCCGGGCACCGGGCGGACGGCGCAGCCTGATCTGGAAGGCGGGGTGGAAAGGCTGCACCCACTGGTGCGGGCGCCCGTCCGTGAAGCTTTCGGCGGCGGTCGTGTCGCCGGCCAGGAGACGGTCCTGGAGCGCGGGGAGGTCTCCGGCGAGCTGCGGGGGCCGGGAGTTCCTGCCATTGGGACGCACCAGAGTGTGGTGCGTGACGACCACCCGCTCGACGTCCGGGTCACCGAACACAAGAGCGCCGTGGTGGCCGTTGCCGCTCAGGAAGCCGTCCTCCCAGCGGGCGGCCGGGTGCGGCTCCCAGGTGCCGTGGACGGGGGCGGAGGGGGTCATGGCCGGAGTACCGCCGCCTCGTAGCGGCCGAGGGTGATCCGGTCGCTGACGGCCGTGCCGGTCAGCAGGTCGTGGTGGGTGCCGGGGGCCTCGACGGTCACCGGCTCGCGGCCGTGGTTGAGGAGGAACAGCAGCTCTCCCCGGCGTACGGCCTCGACCTGCTCGGGAAGGCCGTCGAGCACGGGCCGGACGCCCGCGCCGTCGGCGATCCGGGCCAGCAGGTCGCGCAGCGCCTCGGGCTCCGGGAGCGTGGAGAGGTACCAGGCGCTGTCCTTGCGCAGGACGGCGGGCATGCCGTCCAGTTCGCCGCCCTTGTAGCGGGTCGTGTCGTCGGGGTCGGCGGGTTCGATCTCCTCGGACCACAGCGTGCCCCGGAAGCCCTCGCAGGCGACGGTCTCCCCCGCGTCCAGCGGCCACCACTCGTGCAGCACGCGGATCCCGAACAGCTCCCGCAGCCGGTCGTCCATGCCGCCGGGGCGCACCCGGTCGTCCTCGTCGGCGACGCCGGTGAGGAATCCGCAGACGAGGGTGCCGCCGCCGCGTGCGTAGGCGAGGAGGTTGTCGATCGCCGCGTCGGTGAGCGCGTACAGCTGGGGCACGACGACCATCGAGTACGGCGTCAGATCGTGCTCAGGGTGGGCGAAGTCGGTGGTGAGGTGGGCCTGCCACAGGGCCCGGTGCCAGGCGCGCAGCACGTCCGGGTAGTCGACCTGGGTGGAGAGGCGGCCGTCCTGGGCGCCGGCCCACCAGGCGTCCCAGTCGTGCAGGACCGCGATATTGGCGGTGATGTGCCGCCCGGTGACCTCGGGGGCGATCCTCGCCAGGTCCGCCCCGAGCTGCTTGACCTCCTGATACGTACGGCCTTCCTCCCCCGCGTGGCTGACCATGCCGGAGTGGAACTTCTCGGCGCCCTGCCGGGACTGCCGCCACTGGAAGTAGCAGACGGCGTCGGCGCCCCGGGCCACGGCCTGGAGCGACCACAGCCGGTTGAGGCCCCGGGGCTTCGGGTGGTTCACGCCGCGCCAGTTGACCGGCCCGGCCGCCTGTTCCATGAGCATCCACGGCCCGCGTGCCTGGGAGCGGGTCATGTCCTGCACCAGGGCCCCGTTCTGTGCGCCGAGCGGATCGCGCGGGTCGGGGTAGAGGTCGACGGAGACGACGTCCTCCTCCCCCGCCCAGCGCCAGGCGTCCTGGCCGAACCACAGCGGCATGAAGTTGCTGGTGACCGGCAGGTGCGGGGTGTGGCGCCGGACGATGTCCCGTTCGGCGACGTAACACTCCAGGAGCATGTCGGAGGTGAAGCGCCGGAAGTCCAGGACCTGGCCGGGGTTGCGCATGTAGTGGGGCAGGCGGGGCGGCAGGATGCCGTCCCAGGTGTCGTAGCCCTGGCTCCAGAAGGCGGTACCCCAGGCCTCGTTGAGGGCGTCGAGCGTGCGGTACTTCTCGCGCAGCCACCGCCGGAAGGAGGCGGCGGCCTGGTCGCCGTGGTCGAAGGTGCAGTACTCGTTGTTGATGTGCCACATCGTCAGGGCCGGGTGGCCGCCGTAGCGGGCTGCCAGGTCCTCGGTGATGGCGGCGGCGTAGCGCCGGTAGGTGGCGCTGGAGTGCGAGAAGTGCTGACGGCCGCCCCACCACTCGGTGCGGCCGTCCTCGGTGACGGGCAGGGTGTCGGGGTGCAGCCGGCCCATCCAGGGCGGGGGCGAGGAGGTGGGGGTGGCGAGGACGACCCCGATGCCATTCGCGTGCATGAGGTCCATCAGCGTGTCCAGCCAGCCGAACTCCCGTGCCCCGGGCTCCGGTTCCAGCTTTGACCAGGAGAACACGCCGAGGGTGACGGAGTTGACGCCGGCGGCCTTCATCAGCCGGACGTCCTCGTGCCAGGTCTCCTCGGGCCATTGCTCCGGGTTGTAGTCACCGCCGAAGAGGAGCCGGCCCCGGGTGGCGTCGGACAGGTCGGGACGTTGTGTCTCGGACATCAGGAGGGCTCCCCGTACTGCACGCCGCGCCCGTTGGTGGCGATGTAGACCCGGCCGTGGATGCGCGGGTCGCCGGTGATGGCGGCGCCGATCCAGCCCCACTGGTGGCGGTCGTCGTTGATCCGGGTCCAGGTCTTCGCCTCGTCGTCGGAGCGGTAGACGGCGGTGATGCTCTCGGTGGAGCCGACCATGTAGACCGCCGGGTAGGAGGCGCCTTCTGCGGCCTTGCCGAAGCCGACGGTGTACGAGGCCCAGCAACTGCTCACCTTGGCGAAGGTGGCGCCGCCGTCGGTGGATCGGTACAGCCCGTTCCACTTCAGGCTCAGCCACAGGTCCCCGGACCGGCCCGGGGCGGCGGTCAGCTGGAACTCCTTGTCGCCCGACTTGAGGCCGGTGGCCCGGGCGGTGAAGGTGAGACCGCCGTCGGTGCTGGCGAGGAGCGTGCCCGTGCTGTAGTCGAAGGCGTAGAAGACCTTCCGGTCGACCGGGTCGGCGACCAGGACGGACCCCTTCGGCAGGGAGGCGACCTCGGACCAGCCGGCGCCGTTGTCGTCGGACCGCTGGGCCGGGTAGGTGGTGCCGTCCCAGTGCACGAAGGACCAGAGCAGCACACTGCCGTCGGCGTTGGTGACGATCGGCCCGGGGGCGTCCTTGGCGACGGCGGGCTGCGCCTTGAAGGGGGCCCAGGT
Organism: Streptomyces sp. CRCS-T-1; assembly: GCF_024442335.1. Taxonomy (NCBI): domain Bacteria; kingdom Bacillati; phylum Actinomycetota; class Actinomycetes; order Kitasatosporales; family Streptomycetaceae; genus Streptomyces; species Streptomyces sp. CRCS-T-1. The sequence continues at coordinate 2,119,890 of NZ_CP101651.1, forward strand.
CTTGCCGCCGTCGTTCGAGTAGGCGCCGTTGCCGTGGTCGCCCCAGCCGGTGCGCACCACGTACGACGGCTTGGCCGCCGCCTGAGCGAGTCCGGTGGCCGAGCCGAACACGGGGTTGGTGGCCATGCCGCGCGACGGGGAGGCGGTGAGCCGGTCGTGGTACAGCACGCCGATGTCCCGGGAGCCGGTGATCAGATGCGCCGCCCCGCTCGGCGGCGACACCAGCTGCACCACGGACGCCTCCTCCAGGCCGCGGATCTGCGGCGCCCAGTGCTTGAGGTCGCGGGTGCCGTAGAGGGTCGCGCCCGTGCCGTAGACGATGTGCCCGGAGTCGAAGGGGTCGACGCCGACGGCCTGGATCCACCAGCCGAACTTGGGCTTGTCGGCGCCCCACTTGAGGTACGGCGTCTCGGAGACGTCGAGAACGGCCTTGTCCTTCAGGGACTTCCAGGTGCGGCCGCCGTCGGTGGTCCGGTACAGGGTGTCGATCAGCGCCCAGCGGTTGTTGGTGGAGACGACGACGGTGCCGGGCCTGCGCGCGTCGACGGCGACACCGCCGTACCCGAAGGAGTCGGTCCCGCCGTCCTCCGTCGCCCCGCCGGGCTTCACCGGCGTGACCTCGGTCCACTTCCCGTCCGTCGTCCGCAGCTTGTGCACACTGCCGTCGGACTGGCCGTTGGGGCCGGGCGCGTTGGCGTACGTCACGTACAGCTCGCGCGTGTGCCGGTCGTACGCGGCCCGGATCGGCACCTTGGCGGCGGTGCCGGTGGGCTGCTTCGGGACGGCCTCCCAGGTCGTGCCGTCGGAGGTGCGGTAGAGGTGGGGCTTGCCTGTCGTGCCGTCGGAGTCGCCCCAGCCGGCGTAGAGGGTGCGGCCGGCGGCGACCAGGAGGGTGACGCCCTGGCCGGTGGCGCTGGGGGTGGCCGGGAAGCTCACGGCCTTCCAGGTGGCGCCCCGGTCGGTCGACTTGAGCAGTCCGTCGTGCCGGGTGCCGAGCCACAGGGTGTCGCTGTCCCTCGGGTCCACGAGCAGCCGCTCCCCGCAACCGCGCCCGTCCTCGTTGGCCCCGAGCTTCACGGTGAGGTCGGTGCGCGTCCAGGTGGCCCCACGGTCCTCGGACCGCAGCACGGCTCCGTTGCCGGCCCAGGACTGCGCGTACGTCCCGAGAGCGAGGAACAGCCGGTTCGGATGCGCCGGGTCGACCGCCATGGCCTCCACGCCGAGCAGGTTCCAGTCGTCCCAGCCGATGTGGTCGGTCAGCGGGACCCACCGGTCGGTGCGGTCGTCCCAGCGGTAGGCGCCGCCGATGTCGGTACGGGCGTAGGCCAGGCCTCGGACGGCGGGGTGGAACAGCACGCCGGTGACGAATCCGGTGCCGCCCATGACGGCGTTGCGCCACCGGTACCCGTTCTTCGCGTCGGCCGGGGCGGCGGCCTGCGCACGTCCCTGGACCATCGGAAGGGCGGCTACCGCGGCGGTGGCGGCGGTCCCGGCCAGCACGGACCGTCTGCTGAGCTGGAAAGCGGGCATGACGTACCTCGGTTCTTGCAAGAAAGGGGAGGGGCGGAGGCCTTCTTTTAGGGGCGCGGGGAACTGCGCGAACAACCACGACGCAGCCGCGGAAAACAAACAACCGACAGCCCTACGGCGAGAACTCGGTCAAGGCGTCAGCCCTTGACCGCCCCCGTGAGCATGCCCTTCTTGAAATGCTTCTGGACGAACGGCGAGAGGACAGCCACCGGCAGCAGCGCCATCACCATCACCGCCATCTGGATCGCCAGCGGCGAGAGCTGTCCGGTGTTGATCTGTGCCTGAAGCCCCACCGGCCGCTGCTGCATCTGCACCAGCTGAATCATCACGTTCTGCAGCGGCATCATGTCCTGGTCGGTCAGGTAGATCGACGCGTTGAACCAGGCGCTCCAGTAGCCGACGGCGTAAAAGAGGCCGATCACCGCGAGAACCGCGCGGGAGAGCGGCAGAACGATCTTCCAGAGGATCCGCCAGTCGCCGGCACCGTCGATGCGGGCGCTGTCGATCAGCTCCTGGGAGATGTTCATGAAGAACGCGCGCAGCACCAGGATGTTGAAGACGCTCACGGCGCTGGGCAGGATCAGCGCCAGATAGGTGTCCGTCAGGCCGAGAGCCTGCACCAGCAGGTAGGTGGGGATGAGGCCGGCCCCGAAGAACATCGTCGCCAGCAGGGTCATCAGGATGCCGCGGTGGCCGAGCGAGCCGCTGCGCGACAGTCCGTACGCGCACAGGACCGACACCGTCATGCTGAACAGCGTGCCGACCACGGTCACGCCGATGCTGACCAGGGCGGCCTTCTGGACCTGGCCGCCGCTGAGGAGTTCCTGGTAGGCGATGAAGGTGATGCCCTTGGGGATCACCACCAGGCCGCCGGCCTCGTCGATGGTCTTCTTCGACTGGAGGCTGGTGACGACGACGATCCACAGCGGGAAGAGGATCGCCAGACAGGCCAGGGTCAGTGCGATGCCCTTGCCCGCCAGTCCGGCCTTGTTCGGCGGCTCCTCCCAGACGGGGCGGGGCGGGGCCGCCCACCGGCTCGGTTTCGAGACGCGCGGCGCGTCGTCGGGCGGAGTGTCGAGGACGGCGGTCACTTCTTGTACACCCCCTGCTCGCCCATGAGATGGGCCACTTTGTTGGCGATCAGTACGAGCGCCAGCCCCACCACGCCCTTGATGAGCCCTGCGGCGGCGGCATAGCTGAAGTCCTGGTTGCGGATGCCGTTCCACCACACGTAGGTGTCGAGGACCTCCGAGGCGTTGACACCGACGGCTTGTCGTTGGAGGAGCAGCTGCTCGAAGCCGACGGTGAGGGCGTCGCCGACGCGCAGCACGAGCAGGAGGGCGATCACCGGTCGCAGGGCGGGGAGCGTGATGTGCCACATCCGCCGCCAGCGTCCGGCTCCGTCCATGGCGGCGGCCTCGTAGAGGTCGCCCGAGACGGAGGAGAGCGCGGCGAGGAAGACGATGATGCCCCAGCCCGCGTCCTTCCAGACGGTCTGGGCCGTGACCAGGTACTTGAAGACCTCCGGGTCGGTCATCACATCGAAGCCCTCGTAGCCGTGCTGGCGCAGGGTCTGGGCGATGATCCCGGCGCCGCCGAAGATCTGCATGAAGACGGTGACGACGAGGACCCAGGAGAAGAAGTGCGGCAGGTACATGACCGCCTGGGCGACCGCCCGTATCCGGGGCCTGACCACACTGTTGATGAGCAGCGCGAGCAGGATGGGGATCGGGAAGTAGAGCACCAGTTGCAGGAAGAACAGCACCAGGGTGTTCTGCACCGCGTGCCAGAAGGCCGAGTCGGCGAAGATCCGCTCGAACTGCTCGAAGCCGATCCAGGGGCTGTTGAAGATGGCGACGAAGCCGTTGTCACCGGCGTACGGGTCGTAGTCCTGGAAGGCCACCACATTGCCGAGGATCGGTATGTAGTTGAAGACCAGGATCAGCAGGACCGCCGGCAGGGTCATGAGGATCAGCGTGCGGTCACGCCTGAATCTGAGCTTCAGGCTCAGCTTGCCCGAGTTCTTCCCGTCGCGGGCCCGGCGTCCGGCGGCGCTGCCGGACGCCGCCGGGGACCTCGCGGGGGTCTTTGCCTCGGTCGTGGTCCGAGGCACCGTGCTGTTGGACACGGCCTTCTCCTTGCTCGAGCCCCGGATCAGTTCGACGAGCCGTTGTCGTCGAGCAGCTTCTTGTACCAGTCGCGCAGGTCGTCGCCGCCCTTCTTCTTCCAGTCGGACACGGCCTGCTGCACGTCGCTGATCTTCTTCCGACCACGTATCACGTCGTCCTCGAGCTGCTCGAAGTCGTCGGCGAGGTTGGCCCAGCGGTTGGGCTCGGTGACGGTCAGACCGTAGAAGGAGGACTTCTTGGTGAAGGCGCCCATGCGCTGCTGCCACTCGACGATGCCCCGGGTGATGTCCGGGAAGTCGGGGTAGGCGACGTACGGGGCGGGGTTGCCCGTGAGGTCGTAGGTGCTGCTGACCTCGTTGATGCCCTGCTGCGTCTTGGTCGGCAGGCCCTTCTTCACCGTGTAGTCGGTGCCCTCGACACCGTAGGCGGTGAGCATGAACTCCTTGGTGCCGTAGGGGGCGGCGCAGTAGTTGCAGAGCGCGAGGAAGTCCTTGATCTGCTGCTTGCTCGCCTTCTTGCTGATGAAGGAAAACATGCCGCCCGGCTGGCCGGCCCAGAGCGTGGGGTCGCCCCCGTCAGGCCCGAAGATGTCGAACACGCCCATCTCGAAGTCGGGGTTCTGGGTCCGCTGTTCGGCGGTCTTGCCCCACCAGTCGGAGATGTTGTTGTTGTAGACGAGAACCTGTCCGGCGGTGAAACGGTTGGCGGCGCTGCCGCCCGCCTTGCCCGAGACCGCGTCCGGGTGGACCACCTTCGCCGCGTAGAGCTTGCGCGTCCACTCCAGGGCTTCCAGGTACTGCTCGGTCTCGATGCGGTTGACCAGCTTGCCGTCCTCCAGGTTCCACCACAGCGCCTTGTCGCCGCCCGGCTGGACACCGAAGATCTGGAGAGCCGACCACTTCATGTCGTCGCAGGCCCAGACCTTCGACTTGGCCTGGGTCGCCTCCTTCGCCCAGGACAGGAACTCGTCGGGGCTCTTGGGGAGGGCGTAGCCCCTCTTCTCGAAGATGTCCTTGCGGTACATGGCCGCCATGCCGGTGACGTAGGAGTTCGGCATCGGGATCGCGCGGAGCTGGCCGCCGAAGATGCCTCGCTGCCACGCGTCGGTGGGCACGGCCGCGAGGTTCGGGTAGTCCTTGACCTTGTCGCCGGACAGGTACGGGCCGAGGTCGGCGAACTTTGCGTTGATGGCGGTGGGTATCCGGCCCGTGAGGTTCCAGTCGGGCACCACGACGGCGTCGGGGATGTCGCTGGAGGCCAGGATCGCGCCGAGCTTCTGGTCGTAGGTGACGCCGTCCTGGTTCTGCCAGGTGATGTCCACGCCGACGGCCTTGTTCATGGCCGAGTAGTACGGGTTGTCGCCCTTGGGCGGGGCGCCCCAGTAGGGGGCCATGATGGTCAGCTTTCCGCCGCTGCCCAGCTTCTGCGACACCGAGGTCTTCAGCTCGGCCGCCGGGATCGCCTTGGTGAAGCCGACCGGGGAGCCGTTCTTGGAGGGGATGTCCGGAGTCACGACCTGCGACGCGACGTAGGCCGGGAGGATCTTCGCGGCTTCCTTGCCCGACGTGGCCCCCTCCTTCTGTCCCTCGTTCCCACCGCCGCACGCGGCGAGCAACGGCATCCCGCCCGCCACGGCCGCGGTGGCGACCGCCGTGGAGGCGAGGAAGGATCTCCGGCTCGGTCCGGAGGAGGCGGAGGCGGCGTTCGGCGTCATTGCGTCAACCCTTCATGGCACACCAGGACACCCGGCGGAGGGCCGTCGGCTGCGGTGTCTCGAGTGGAACTGGCTGAGCCGAAGCGATACTCCGACGAGTGACGAGGAATGCGCACCACCGGGTGGCGGACTTCACAGTCGAAGCGCTTCGATGTTGCTGCGAGATTAAGTGAACACCCAGGGGTGCACAAGGGGCGATTCCAAGATTCTCCCGAGGTGTGCACGATCGCGGAGTGACGCGAATGGCGCTTGGAATGGCGCCGCAGGGTCGGAGTTGTTGCGCCGAGGTGTCTTGACACCCACCCCCGGGTCGAACCAGCATCGAAGCGCTTCGAAAGCGTCTCGCCGCTCCATCGCAAAGGGAATCCCACGTGACCGCACACACGCCGCCCACGCCGCCGTTCCGCGATCCGCGCCTGCCGTTCGCGAAGCGGATCGACGACCTCCTGTCGCGGCTCACGCGCGAGGAGAAGACCGCCTTCCTGCACCAGTTCGCGCCCGCCGTCGAGCGGCTCGGCGTCGCCGCCTTCCGCACCGGCCAGGAGGCCCTGCACGGGGTGGCGTGGATGGGCCCGGCGACGGTGTTCCCGCAGGCGGTCGGACTCGGCGCCACCTGGAATCCGGAGCTGGTGCGGCGGGTCGGCGACGCGGTGTCCAAGGAGGTCCGCGCGATGCGCGCCAAGGACGACCGGGTCGGGCTCAACGTCTGGGCCCCGACGGTCAATCTGCTGCGCCACCCGCTGTGGGGCCGCAACGAGGAGGGCTACTCGGAGGACCCGAAGCTCACCTCGGCGATCGCCACCGCCTATACGCACGGTCTGCGCGGCGACCACCCGACCTACTGGCGCACGGCGCCCGTGCTGAAGCACTGGCTCGCCCACAACAACGAGACGGACCGGTCGACGACGTCGAGTTCGGTGCGCCCGCGCGTGCTGCACGAGTACGACCTGCGGGCCTTCCGCGAGACCGTGGAGGCGGGTGCGGTGGCCGGGGTGATGCCCGCGTACAACCTGGTCAACGGCCGTCCGAACCACGTCTCGCCCTACCTGGGCGAGCATCTGCGGGCCTGGACCGACGAGGAGCTGCTGGTCTGCTCGGACGCGGGCGCTCCGAGCAATCTGGTCGACTCCGAGCACTACTTCGACACCCATGAGGAGGCCACCGCCGCCTCCCTGGTGGCGGGCGTCGACAGCTTCACCGACCACGGCACGGACTCCTCGCAGATGACCGGGCGGCTGCGCGGCGCCCTGGAGCGCGGTCTGCTGACGGAGGCCGACCTCGACCGGGCCGTCCGCCGCCAGCTCTCGGTCCGCTTCCGGCTCGGCGAGTTCGACCCGGAGTACGACCCGCACGACGCCACCAGCGAGTTCGACTCCCCGGGGCACCGCGCCCTCGCCCGGGAGGCGGCCGAGCAGGCGGTCGTGCTGCTGAAGAACGACGGGGTGCTGCCGCTCGCCCCGGACACCCGGATCGCCGTGGTCGGGCTGCTCGCCGACGAGTGCAAGCTCGACTGGTACAGCGGCACGCTGATCCACCGCTCGACCCCGCTGGAGGGGTTGTACGAGCGGTTCGGCGCCGAGCGGGTGGAGTTCGCGGAGGGCGTGGACCGGGTCCGGCTGAAGACCTCTTCGGGCGCGTTCCTGCACGTGCCGCCGGCGGCGGACGCCGCCGACGAGGTGCGCGGCGCCGAGGGCGCGCTCGACCCGGCGCTGCTCGCGGGCCGCACCGACCTGCCCCCGCTGACCACCGACGCGACCGGCACCGAACTGGCGCTGGTCGACTGGGGCGAGGGCGTGCTGACGCTGCGCGCGCCCGACGGCCGTTATCTCTCGGTCGCCGAGGACGGCCGGGTCCGCGCCTCCGCCGACCAGCCGGGCGGCTGGATCGTCCAGGAGACGTTCCGCCTGGAACCGCACGAGAGCGGGCACCTCCTGAGGCACGTGGGAACGGGTCGCCACGTGTGTGTCTCCGCCGACGGCGTGAAGGTTGCCGAGGAAGATCCCGAGGTGTTCGAGCTGGTCGTCGCCGAGCGCGGCGAGGAGGCGGTGGCGCGGGCCGCCGCCGAGGCGGACGTGGTCGTGGTGGTCGCGGGCAACGACCCGCACATCAACGGCCGCGAGACGGAGGACCGTACGACCCTGCGGCTGCCGGAGCACCAGGAGCGGCTGCTGCGGGCGGCCCGCGCGGCGAACCCGGCGACCGTGCTGGCGCTGGTCTCCGCCTACCCGTACGCCGTCGACCCGGACATCCTCCCGGCCGCGCTGTGGACGGCGCACGGCGGCCAGGCGGCCGGCACCGCCCTGGCCCGTGTACTGGCGGGCGACGTCTCCCCCGCCGGCCGGCTGCCGCAGACCTGGTACGCCGACGACGCCGATCTGCCCGGCCTCCTCGACTACGACGTGATCGGCGCCCGCCAGACGTATCTGTACTTCGAGGGCACGCCCCTGTTCCCCTTCGGACACGGCCTGTCGTACACGTCGTTCGCGTACGACGGCCTGACGACCCGGGTCGAGGACGGCACGCTGCACGTCTCGTTCACGGTCACCAACACCGGCGACATCACCGCCGACGAGGTCGCCCAGCTCTACACGCGGGCCGTCGACCCGTCCGTGCCGCGTCCGCGCCGCGAGCTGCTCGACCACGGCCGCATCACCCTCGCGCCCGGTGAGACGGCGGAGCCGAGCTTCGAGGTCCCGCTGTCCGCCTTCGCGTTCTGGGACGTCGCGCAGGACCGGTGGCGCGTGGAGCCGGGCGCGTACGAACTGCTGGCCGGGGCCTCCAGCGAGGACGTCCGGCTGCGGGCGACCGTCACGCTGGAGGGCGAGCCCACCCTGCCGCGCGCGGTTATCGCGGGCGGGCTGGCGGCGGCCGGTTTCGACGAGCAGAGCGGCATCGAGATCGTCGACCGGACGAAGGTGTCGGGCGACGCGGTGACGCCGATGGGCGGGGCCACGGGTGAACTGGTCTACCGCGCCTGCGACTTCGGGCGCGGCGTCACCGAGGTGACGGTGGAGGTGGCCGGAGAGGGCACGGTCGAGGTCTCCCTCGACGGCGGCCCGGCCCTCGCCGTGCTGTCCCCCGCCGCACCGACATCAGGGCCGTACGACTACGTCTCCCTCGGCGCCTCCCTCACCGCCGCGGGCGCGCACGACGTCCGTCTCAGGCTGCGCGGCCCGCTGCGGCTCGCGCACGTCGGCTTCTCCGGTTGAGGGTCCGGAGCCAGCCGGCGCGAAGAAGGGGCCCGGCACCGGAAGGCATCGGTGCCGGGCCCCTTCGGGGAGCCTATATGAAAATGGTTCCCATGAGCTAGAACTCAGAGGTCGATACCGGTCAGGACCAGCACGCGCTCGTAGGTGTAGTCCTCCATCGCGAACCGCACGCCCTCGCGGCCCACGCCGGACTGCTTGACGCCGCCGTACGGCATCTGGTCGGCGCGGTAGGACGGCACGTCGCCGATGACGACTCCGCCGACCTCCAGGGCCCGGTGGGCGCGGAAGGCGGTCTGGAGGTCGTGGGTGAAGACGCCTGCCTGGAGGCCGTACTTGGAGTCGTTGACGGCGGCGAAGGCCTCGGCCTCGCCGTTCACCTTGTGCACCGTGAGGACCGGGCCGAAGACCTCCTCGCAGGAGATCGTGACGTCGGCCGGTACGTCGGCCAGGACGGTCGGCGCGTAGGAGGCGCCGTCGCGCTTGCCGCCGGTGAGCAGTGCGGCGCCGGCGTCCACGGCCTCCTGGACCCAGGTCTCGACGCGCTGGGCGGCGTCCTCGCTGACCAGCGGGCCGACGTCGGTCGCGTCGTCGCTCGGGTCGCCGGTGACCTGGGCCTCGACGGCGGCGACGACGCGCGGCAGCAGCCGGTCGTAGACCGAGGCGTCGGCGATGACGCGCTGGACGGAGATGCAGGACTGGCCGCCCTGGTAGTTGGAGAAGGTGGCGATGCGCTGCGCCGCCTTGTCCAGGTCCTCGTCGCTCGCCCAGTCGGCGAGGACGACGGCCGCGCCGTTGCCGCCCAGCTCCAGGGTGCAGTGCTTGCGGGGCACCGAGTCCATGATCGCGTAGCCGACCTTCTCGGAGCCGGTGAAGGAGATGACGGGCAGGCGCTCGTCCTGCACGAGGGCCGGCATCTTGTCGTTGGCGACGGGCAGGACGCTCCAGGAGCCGGCCGGCAGCTCGGTCTCGGCCAGCAGATCGCCGAGGATCAGGCCGGACAGCGGGGTGGCCGGGGCCGGCTTGAGGATGATCGGCGCGCCGGCGGCGATGGCCGGGGCGATCTTGTGGGCGCAGAGGTTGAGCGGGAAGTTGAAGGGCGCGATGCCGAGCACGACACCCTTCGGGAAGCGGCGGGTGAGGGCGAGCCGGCCCTGGCCGCCCAGGTCGGTGTCGAGGCGCTGGGCCTCGCCGCCGTTGAAGCGCCGGGCCTCCTCGGCGGCGAACCGGAAGACGGACACGGCCCGGCCGACCTCGCCGCGCGCCCACTTGAGCGGCTTGCCGTTCTCGGCGGAGATCAGCTGCGCGATCTCCTCGGTGCGCTCGACGAGGCGCTTGCTGACGTGGTCGAGGGCGGCGGCCCGTACATGGGCGGGGGTGGCGGCGAACTCGTCGCGCACGGCGTACGCGGCGGCCACGGCCTCCTCGACCTGCGCGTCCGTCGGCACGCTCACCTTGCCGACGAGCCGCCCGTCCCACGGGGAGCTGACGTCGAAGGTGTCCTCGCCGGTGGCCTGACGGCCGGCGAGCCAGAAGGCGTGGGTGGAAGTCATGTCCGGGTTCCGGCCCTTCGACGTCGGGGGTGGTCCTGTACTACGGGTTCCCACGGTAGGGGCGAGGTGGCCGAAGGGCGTTTGTCCGGGGTGTAGCAGTCCCGGCCGCGAACACTACGGTTTGGCAGGCGGGGCCGGTTCCGTGGTCGTCGCCTTGAGGGCCAGCCACAGCTCCATCCGGGCGTCCGGGTCGTCCAGGGAGCGGCCGAGGATCTCCTCGACGCGGCGCATGCGGTACCGCAGGGTGTGCCGGTGGACGCCGAGGTCGGCCGCCGCCGCGTCCCACTGGCCGTGCCGGGACAGCCAGGCGCGCAGGGAGGCGACGAGGTCGCCGCGGCCCGTGGCGTCGTGCTCGTACAGCGGCCGCAGCATCCCGTCGGCGAAGGCCCGTACCGCGTCGTCCGCCAGTAGCGGGAGCACGGATCCGGCCGCCATCTGCTCGTGCTCCACCAGGACGCGTCCGCGCCGCCGGGCCACCGACAGGGCCTGCTCGGCCTGCTTGTACGCGGAGGAGGCGGCGATGGGCCCGGCCGGTGCCGACAGGCCCACGACCAGCTCGGCCTCCTCGCCGCCCGGCGCCTTCTCGCGTGCGCCCGCCCGGGCCGTCTCCAGGGCGGCCGCGTACTCCCCGCAGGCCGCGGCGGCGGCGCCCCGGTCCGCGGCCAGCACCACCAGCCGCTCCCCCTCGGGCACCACCAGGACGGCCTCGCCGGCCCGGGCCGCCGCGGACTCCATGACGTCGGCGAGCGCCGCGAGGGGGTCTCCGCCGGTGTCGGCGGCGGCGAGCGCGGCGGCGGAGGGGCGGTCGACGGCCGGTACGCCCGCCCGGGACTCGGCACGGGTCAGCGCGGCCGACGCCGACACCGGCACCCGCTCGGCGACCAGCATCCGGAACGGCGCGTCCAGCAGGCCGCCGTACAGGCTCCCGGCGACCGTGCGCGCGTGGTCCGGCTCCCCGGCCAGCAGCATGCGCAGCACCGCCTCGCCGACCCGCTGCTCGGCGGCCTGGAGGGACCGGGAGCGTTCCGTGGTCAGGGTCAGCAGGGCTATGGCGGAGTGGACGGCGTAGCGCTCGGCGGTGCCGAGGGCGGCGGCCGTGCCGACCGCGAGGGCAGCGCGAGGGCGCCGGCCCGTGCCGATGGTGTGCAGTTCGACCCGGTCCTCGTTCTCCGGACCGCCGACCACCGAGGAGGCGGGCGCGGGCCGCTCCCGCAGCCGCTCGACGTCGCCGGTGAGCCGCGCGGCCCGCCGTCCGGCCCACTCCGGTGCCGTGGCGACGACGGCGCCCGAGGCGTCGTACAGCGCGGCCCAGCCGTCGACCTGCGCGGCCAGCGCGGCCAGCAGCCCCTCCGGCCCGCCGGTCTGCGCCTGCCGGGTCAGCTCGCGCTGGGCGGCGAAACCGGCCGTGACGGCCCGGTACTGGTCGGCGGCGATCGCGGCGGAGACGGCCTTGCTGATGGCGAGGAAGGGGGTGCGGCGCGGCACCTCCAGCAGCGGCAGGCCCTCTTCCCCGGCCGCGTCGACGAGCGCCTTGGGCGTCTCCTCGTAGTTGACGCCTATGGCGAAGCCGAGCCCGACCACCCCGGCCTCGGCCAGCCGCCGCACGTACCGGCGCATGGCCTCCGGGTCCTCGGCGTCCAGCTTGAGCGCGGTCATCAGCAGCAGCTCCCCGCCCTCCATGTAGGGCACGGGGTCGGCCAGCTCGCTGACATGGGCCCAGCGCACCGGCACATCGAGGCGGTCTTCGCCCGCCCGCACGGTCAGTTTCAGCGCGGAGTGGTGGACGAGCGAGGCGAGCGTCGGGGGCATGAGGCCTTCAGGTCTGCGTCAGGGCTGTGTGATCTCTGTGCACTTTTGGCCGCCACGTATGAACGACCTGTGACGATTCTGCCTCACCGTAGGGTCCCCGCGTACCCGCACCCGTGCCGGCGGGCGTCAGCCCCGCAGATCGACCAGCAGCGGCGGCGCGTGCTCGCCCTTCACATCGGTCAGCGACAGCACCGCGTGCCCCGCCGGTACGCCGTGCGCCAGCTCGGACGCGGACCAGCGCTCCCGCTCGACCTGCCGCACGGTCACCGCCCGCGCGGTCGGGGCCTTGCCGGTGATCACCCGGCGCAGCATGTGCACGGCCTTGCCCGCCGGGGTCTCGGCGATGATCTGCCGGTCGGTGACGTCCCGGGCCTCGGTCCACTCCTTGCCCCACACCTCGGCGAAGTCCTGCCCGTCCCAGGGCGTGACCCCCGACAGCGCCATCCGGCAGCCGGTGGCCCCGAGCAGCGGCCCGCGCAGCGGCCGGGCCACGTCGTCCAGCGTCCGCAGGGTGAGCACGACACCGGCGTTGCCCGACCGCAGCCGCTGGATGCCGCGCACGCCCTCCGGCGTCACCACGCCGGTCGCGTCGTCCAGCACCAGACAGGCGAACAGCGACCGGTCCTCCCGTACGGCGACACTCGCCGAGAACTGGGCGAGCACCAGCCGCGCCAGCATCCGGGAGGCGTCGGCGTGCCCGCGCTCGGGCAGGTCGATCCGCACCCGCACGGGGTGGTCGAGGGCCTTGAGGGTGAAGGGCCGGGTGGACCCGGACGTGTCGAAGAACGAGGCGAAGGCGGGCCGGTCCAGCAGCGCGACCCGGTCCCCGAGCACCCCGCCGACGTCTCCGGGCTGCCCCATCTGCCGCTCCCGGGCGTCCAGCTCCCGCAGCAGCGAATCCTGCCCGGCTTCCTGCAGCCCCTGCCGCAGCGCGGCGAACGGCCCGGGCGCCCCGTCCAGGAGCTGCCGCAGCTCCGGTACGGAAGGGAAACGCCCGTGCACGGCCCGGAACGGTCCGAGCAACTGGGCGAGGACGGTCGTGGAGCGCCGGGTGTCACTGCCCGGGTGCGGATCGGCGAGGTCCCCGACGAGTGCCTCGGCCAGCACGGCGGCGGCCTCGTCCGGGTCGGCGGTCCCGCCGTACAGATCGAGGTCGTACTCGGAGTCCTGGTTCCCGATCCGCACGACGACGTCGTACGCGTCGGCCGGCCCGAGCCCCGCGCCCGCCCCGCCGACCACGACCACGGCGGCCCGTCCGGCCAGCGCGTGCAGACACAGCGACTCGGCGAGGGGGCGGACGACGCTACCGGTCTTGCCGGACCCGGCGGGGCCCACGGCCACGAGCGAGGTACCGAGCAGATCGGGCCCGAGGGCGAGCCCGGCTCCTCGGTAGGCGTAGGGGTTGCGGGTGTCGTCGACGGTGGTCCCGAGCCGCACCTGGCCGGTGAACAGGTCGTGCCGGGCGAGGCGCGCCGGCAGGTCGCGCTCTCCGGAGGGGTGCAGGCAGGCGGCGGCACCGTCGCGCAGGACGGTGGAGCTGAACGTGGCGAGGCTGTGCCGTCCGATGCGCACGCCCTGCCAGGCCCGGAGGATCCGGGCGTGGTCGACGTCCCGCATCAGCCCGGAGCGGGCCTCGGCGGCGAGCCGCTCGGCCGCGTCGACGGCTCCGGCGGCGCGGAGTTCGTTCCACTGGGCCGGGTCGTCCTGAGGGTCCCGATGGGGTTCTTGAGGTTCCGGGCGACGGAAGCGGGGGACGACGAAGCGACGCCATACCTCGCCCCAGCGGCCGAGCCGGGCCACCCCGACCATGATCCCGAGGGCGACGAGCAGCTCGTAGCCCTGGTACACGATGAACGTGCCGGTCTCGCCGAGATCGCTGTCGCCGCCGCGCCAGGCGTCGGGAATGATCAGGTCGAACGGCACCCACCACCAGTTGCCGAGGTATCCGTTCTGCAGCAGCGACCAGATCAGCCATCCCACGAGGAAGGCGATCAGCGCCCCGCTCAGCAGCTGCCGGGTGGGGATCTCCTCGGGCTCCTCGGCGGGCCGCGGCCGGTGCCCGAAGCGCCAGACGCCGGGCGCCGCGTCGGGCCGGGGGGTGCGCAGCCAGGTCATGAAGGACGAGCCGTCGGGCGGCGGCGTCCCGGGCGCCCGCGTGGGCCGGGGCGGCACGGCCGGTCCGGCCACGGGCCCGCTCCGGCCGCCCGGTGGCTCGCCGGGGCCGTTCGGTGGCACCGAGGGCACCTCCGGCGCCCCCGCCGGACGCGGTACGGGACTCGCATGCGTACCCCGCGCCTCCTGCGTCCCGTCGCTGTCCATCGCCCTTTCCCCCTGACCAGCCGCTCCGTCCACCATCAGCGAGCCAATCTAACGCCCTCCCCTGGGGAGTTCACCGCTTACACGGCCGGGTCGTGGGCAGCAGCCCGTCAGAGCGCCATGTCCACCCCGGACAAGCCGGCCCGCCGACAACGCCCACATGGAGCATGCCCACCCCCCTTTCCCCGCCCTAGCCTGCGAGAAAAGAAGCCAAGCGTCCGTAGAAATCCCTTCGCACCACCCCAGGAGCCCCGCATGACCTCACTTCCGCAGGAGCGCCGCGTCGTCACCGCCATCCCCGGACCGAAGTCGCAGGAGCTGCAGGCCCGCCGCACCGCCGCGGTCGCGCAGGGCGTGGGCTCCGTGCTGCCCGTGTTCACGGCGCGCGCGGGCGGCGGGATCATCGAGGACGTCGACGGCAACCGGCTCATCGACTTCGGCTCGGGCATCGCCGTGACGTCCGTCGGCGCCTCCGCCGAGGCCGTCGTGCGCCGGGCCTCCGCCCAGCTCGCCGACTTCACCCACACCTGTTTCATGGTCACGCCGTACGAGGGGTACGTCGAGGTCGCCGAGGCGCTCGCCGAGCTGACCCCCGGTGACCACGCCAAGAAGAGCGCCCTGTTCAACTCCGGCGCCGAGGCCGTCGAGAACGCCGTCAAGATCGCCCGCGCCCACACCAAGCGCCAGGCCGTCGTCGTCTTCGACCACGGCTACCACGGTCGTACCAACCTGACCATGGCGCTGACCTCGAAGAACATGCCGTACAAGCACGGCTTCGGGCCGTTCGCCCCCGAGGTCTACCGGGTACCGGTGGCGTACGGCTACCGCTGGCCGACCGGCCCGGAGAACGCGGGCCCCGAGGCCGCCGCGCAGGCCATCGACCAGATCAGCAAGCAGGTCGGCGCCGAGAACGTGGCCGCGGTCATCATCGAGCCGGTGCTCGGCGAGGGCGGCTTCATCGAGCCGGCCGAGGGCTTCCTGCCGGCGATCCGGAAGTTCGCCTCGGACAACGGCATCGTCTTCGTCGCCGACGAGATCCAGTCCGGCTTCTGCCGTACCGGGCAGTGGTTCGCGTGTGAGGACGAGGGCATCGTCCCGGACCTGATCACCACCGCCAAGGGCATCGCGGGCGGTCTCCCGCTGGCCGCCGTGACCGGTCGCGCCGAGATCATGGACGCCGCGCACGCGGGCGGCCTGGGCGGCACCTACGGCGGCAACCCGGTCGCGTGTGCCGGAGCGCTCGGCTCCATCGAGACGATGAAGGAGCTGGACCTCAACACCAAGGCGAAGCACATCGAGGCGGTCATGAAGGCCCGCCTCACCGCCATGGCGGAGAAGTTCGACATCGTCGGCGACATCCGTGGACGCGGCGCCATGATCGCCATCGAGCTGGTCAAGGACCGTGCCACGAAGGAGCCGAACCCGGAGGCGACCGCCGCGCTCGCCAAGGCCTGCCACGCGGAGGGCCTGCTGGTCCTGACCTGTGGCACCTACGGCAACGTGCTCCGCTTCCTGCCCCCGCTGGTGATCGGCGAGGACCTGCTCAACGAGGGCCTCGACATCATCGAGCAGGCGTTCGCCCGTATCTGACACGGCAGTTACGCGTCCGAGCCGCCGTCGGGGCGAAGGAGCCGCTCCGGTTCCGCTCCGGCGGCGGCGAGCGGCAGAGCGTGTGAAGAAGGTGTGCGAGGTGGATGACAGGCGGCCCTATGGCCTGTCCTCCGCCCTGCCCCTGTCGTAGGTTCTACCCAGATGAGAGATACACCCCCGCCCGCAGGGGACTGTGGGTGACATCAGGCCGGGGCCTCCCCAGCTTCGACCTGGTCGTGCCCTCGCGCACACAACCGGAGCCTCAAGGCTCTGGATCTCCTCACCGATCGGACAGTCGCCCGCCCCAAACCCCCCGGGGCGCGCGACGTTCCGGTCCGGACGGCCGCCTCGGAACCACCCCCCCTGTTCCGGGGCGGCCGACCTCCCTCTTCTCCCTCACCGGCCATCGGCCTCCCGCGCCACGCGTTCCAGCCGGCGCCGGTGCTTCTCCCACCACTCCTGATCGCCTGCCGGCATGGTGTCGCTGCTCTTCGTCAGCCCGACCCTGCCGTCGATGAGCTCCCGCACGATGTCGGCATGGCCCGCGTGCCGCTGCGTGTCGGCGATCACCCGGACCAGGATGTGGTGCAGCGTGACCTCCCGGCGAGCCTCGGGCCACCACGGGACCCGACCGGTCGCGTCCAGGGCCAGCGCCTCGACCGTGCGGTCCGAGTGCTGCCAGGCCGCGCGATAGAGCCCGGTGATCTCCTCGCGCGACTCCTCCGCACCGGCCCACATGTCCGCGTTGGGCTCGGCGTCCTCGGTGTACCACCAGGACGGGGGCGGCTCCTCGACGAAGTAGGGCCGCCCGAACGTGTCGCCGAAATACCCCAGCTCCACCCCGGCGACATGCTTGACCAGGCCCAGCAGGTTGGTCCCGGTCGGTGTGAGCGGGCGGCGGACGTCGTACTCGGAGAGCCCTTCGAGCTTCCAGAGCAGGGCGTCGCGGGCGTCCTGGAGATAGCGGAGCAGGTCGGCTTTCGGGCTGGTCGGGGTCATGCCGGGAGTCTGGCACCCGCCACTGACAACACGGCGGCCGTCCGCGCGACGAAGCGGATCCGTGCCCGTGCCAAGCTGTGTCCCATGCCGATCTCCGGGAACCAGGTCCGCGACGAGCGCACCACGCCGTACTCGCCCTTCCTGGCCCTCCTGCTCAGCCTCCCGGCCCTGCTCTTCGTCCTGATCACCTGGCAGGTCGTCGCCGACGGCCCGCTCATCCGCCTCGACGAGCGTGCCAGTGCCGAGCTCGTCCACCCGGACCGCTACTCCGAGCTCCTCGCCGACCTCGGCAACGTCCAGGTCGCGGTCCCGGTCCTCGCCGCCGCCCTCGGATTCGTCGCGCTGCGGACCCGCCGTACGCGGCGCTGGTGGCTGCCGGTCACCGCGGCGGCCCTCCTCATGGCCCTGGTCCCGGCGCTGATCATCCCCCTCAAGGACCTCACGGACCGGCCCGGCACCCCGGCGGTCCCGCCGGGCACCGGCTACTACCCCTCCGGCCACACCGCCACGGCAGCCATCGCCTACGGCTGCGCCACCCTGCTCCTCCTCCCCCGGCTCCGCACCCCCCTCGCCCGCGGCGCCCTGGTCGCCGGCTGCGCCGCCCTCGTGCTCGGCGCGAGCTACGGCCTGGTCCGCCGCGGCTACCACTGGCCACTGGACGTCGCGGCCAGCTGGTGTCTGTGCGCGGTGCTGCTCTCCTCGCTGTGGCTGTTCCTCAGGCGGGAGACGGCCGGGCAGCCGCGGTGAACATCCCCGAGGGCCTGTCGTTTGGATCACGCCGCAGACGCGGGGCCTGGCACGCACATCTGCCGCGTTGTCGTCGGTTGCCGATTCCCCCACGCTCGGCTTCGCTCGCGCGGGAGGTGCCCCCATCGCATCGCCGCCCTCCTCCGCCTTGCAGCTGCACGCACCAGACCCCGCTCACCGGCGCTGACAAGATGCCGCCGATTCCCTGCGACCTGATCCAAACGACAGGCCTAGTCGCCCCGATCCACGGCCAGCCGCGCCGCCGCCTCGTGCATCGCCAGTTCCAGCAGGGTCGGGTCCGTCAGCATGCCCGAGCCGTCCGGCGGGATCAGCCAGCGGACGCCGCCGGGTGAGGAGCGGCCCGGGTACGGCACGACGATCCAGGTGCCGGCGCCCGCCGTCCTGATGCCCGTGCCGAGCCAGCGGGCCGCGGTGCCCGGCGGCACGAAGAATCCGATGCGCTCGTCGCCGAAGTCGACGAGCACGGGCCCCGGCCGGTCGAGCACACGGCTGAGCACGTCGAGCGTGGCGTAGCCGAGGTCGCCGGGCAGGATGAGCACGTCCCAGGCGCCGCCGGCCGGCAGCAGCGCGACCCCGAGCGGGTTGCGCTCCCACTCCCAGCGGCAGGCCTCGGGGTCGGGTGCGGCGGATGCGAGCCACTCGACCGCCGTCTTCGCACCGGTCATGAGAAAGACCCCCTGTTCTCTCGTGAAGCCCGTGAATCTCGCGAACGCGCGGCGCGTCCCGAGGGCGTCACGAAGGAGAAGGGGTCTCCCAGGGGTCATTACGCGGGTTTCGGCTCCTCGTTGGAGTGAACCGGCTCACACCTCATTCGATCAGCCCGCTCGATCAGCTGTCGAAGCCCAGCCCCAGCCGGTCCATCGTGCGCAGCCACAGGTTGCGGCGGCCGCCCTGGGCGTCCGCGCGGGCCAGGGACCACTTGGTGAGGGCGATGCCCGTCCAGGCGAAGGGCTCCGGCGGGAAGGGCAGGGGCTTCTTGCGGACCATTTCCAGTTCGGTGCGTTCCGTGCGCTCGCCGGACAGCAGGTCCAGCATCACCTCGGCGCCGAAGCGGGTGGAGCCGACGCCCAGGCCCGTGTAGCCGGCCGCGTAGGCGACCTTCTTCTGGTGGGCGGTGCCGAAGAACGCCGAGAAGCGGGAGCAGGTGTCGATCGCGCCGCCCCAGGCGTGGCTGAAGCGGACGCCCTCCAGTTGCGGGAAGCAGGTGAAGAAGTGCCCGGCGAGCTTGGCGTAGGTCTCCGGGCGGTCGTCGTACTCGGCGCGGACGCGGCCGCCGTAGGGGTAGATCGCGTCGTAGCCGCCCCACAGGATCCGGTTGTCGGCGGAGAGGCGGAAGTAGTGGAACTGGTTGGCGCTGTCGCCGAGTCCCTGGCGGTTCTTCCAGCCGATCGACGCCAGTTGGGCGGCGGTGAGCGGCTCGGTCATCAGGGCGTAGTCGTAGACCGGGACGGTGTACGAGCGGACGCGTCTGACCAGGTTCGGGAAGATGTTGGTGCCGAGGGCGACCTGGCGGGCGCGGATCCGGCCGTAGGGGGTGCGTACGGCCATGCCGGGGCCGTACGGCTTCAGGGTGAGGGCGGGGGTGTGCTCGTAGACCCGGACGCCGAGCTCCACGCACGCCCGCTTCAGGCCCCAGGCGAGCTTCGCCGGGTGCAGCATCGCCACACCCCTGCGGTCCCACAGGCCCGCCTGGAAGGTGGGTGAGTCCACCTGCTCCCGCAGGGCGTCCGCGTCCAGGAACTCGACGCCCTCGGCGAGCCCGCGTCGGGCCGTCTCCTCGTGCCAGTCGCGCAGTTCCGCCGCCTGGTACGGCTCGGTGGCGACGTCGATCTCGCCGGTGCGCTCGAAGTCGCAGTCGATGGAGTGCCGGGAGACGGCCTCCTCGATGGCGTCGAGGTTGCGGGTGCCGAGCTCCTGGAGCGTGTGGATCTCGTCGGGCCAGCGGGCGAGGCCGTTGGGCAGGCCGTGGGTGAGGGAGGCGGCGCAGAATCCGCCGTTGCGGCCGGAGGCGGCCCAGCCCACCTCGCGGCCCTCCACCAGCACCACGTCCCGTCCCGGGTCACGTTCCTTGGCGATCAGCGCCGTCCACAGTCCGCTGTAGCCGCCGCCGACGACCAGCAGATCGCAGGTCTCGGAGGTGGTGAGGGCGGGTTCCGGACGGGGCCGGCCGGGGTCGTCGAGCCAGTACGGGACCGGCTGGACGTCGGAAAGCGAATGAGTCCACTGATTCATGGCGCTCGGGGCCATGATTTCAACTCCCTACGGTGAAACCTTTATGTCTTTATGCCTTTTGCCTGTTACGGCGATTTCCTGCGACCATGGAGGCCAGGACGAACAGTACGGCGACGATGAACATGGCCGTGCCGATGACATTGATCTGAACGGGCGTTCCGCGCTGCGCCGAGCCCCAGACGAACATGGGGAAGGTGACGGTCGAGCCGGCGTTGAAATTGGTGATGATGAAGTCGTCGAAGGAGAGGGCGAACGCGAGCAGGGCGCCCGCCGCGATTCCGGGGGCGGCGATCGGCAGGGTGACCCGTACGAAGGTCTGGACCGGGCCCGCGTACAGGTCCCGCGCCGCCTCCTCCAGTTTGGGATCCATCGACATGACCCGTGCTTTCACGGCCGTGACCACGAAACTCAGGCAGAACATGATGTGCGCGATGAGGATGGTCCAGAAGCCGAGCTGGGCGCCCATGTTGAGGAAGAGGGTGAGCAGCGAGGCGGCCATGACGACCTCGGGCATCGCCATCGGCAGGAAGATCAGCGAGTTCACGGCGCCCCGGGCGCGGAACCGGTAGCGGACCAGCGCGAAGGCGATCAGGGTGCCGAGGAGGGTGGCGCCGAGCGTCGCCCAGACGGCGATCTGGAGGCTGAGCGACAGCGAGCCGCAGAGGTCGGCGACGCCGCACGGGTCTTTCCAGGCGTCCAGCGAGAACTGCTGCCATTCGTAGTTGAAGCGCCCCTTCGGTTTGTTGAAGGAGAACACCGTCACGATGACGTTCGGCAGCAGGAGATAGCCGAGTGTCAGCAGTCCCGCGATGACGACGAGATTTTTCTTGAGCCAGTTGACGAAGGGCATTTAAACCAGATCCTCCGTCCCCGACCTGCGGATGTAGAGGGTGACCATGAGCAGAATGGCCGCCATGAGAATGAAGGAGAGCGCGGCCGCCGTCGGATAGTCCAGCACCCTCAGGAACTGCGTTTGGATGACGTTTCCGACCATGCGGGTGTCCGTGGAACCGAGGAGATCGGCGTTGACATAGTCGCCGGTCGCCGGGATGAAGGTGAGCAGCGTGCCGGAGACGACACCGGGCATCGACAGCGGGAAGGTGACCTTGCGGAAGGTCGTCGAGGGCTTCGCGTACAGATCCCCCGCGGCCTCGTGCAGCCGGCCGTCGATCCGCTCGAGCGAGGTGTAGAGCGGCAGGATCATGAACGGCAGGAAGTTGTACGTCAGACCGCAGACCACCGCGAGCGGCGTGGCCAGGACGCGGTCGCCGGCGGTCCAGCCGAGCCAGTTGGTGACGTCCAGGACGTGCAGCGTGTCGAGCGCGCCGACCAGTGGTCCGCCGTCCGCGAGGATCGTCTTCCAGGCGAGGGTGCGGATCAGGAAGCTGGTGAAGAACGGCGCGATCACCAGGATCATGATCAGGTTTCGCCAGCGGCCCGCGCGGAAGGCGATCAGATACGCGAGCGGATAGCCGAGCAGCAGGCACAGGACCGTGGCCGTGCCCGCGTAGAGCACCGACCTGATGAACTGCGGCCAGTACGCGGACAGCGCGTCCCAGTACGTGGCGAAGTGCCAGGTGACCTTGTAGCCCTCCTCCAGGGAGCCCGTCTGTACGGACGTGGAGGCCTGGTAGATCATCGGCAGCGCGAAGAAGACCACCAGCCAGAGGATGCCGGGCAGCAGCAGCCAGTACGGCGTCCAGCGGCCCCTGCGCTTCGGGGGCTTCGGCTCGGGAGCTTCCGGTGCGAGGGGCGGTGGCGCCTCGGTGAGTGTGGACATCAGGCCGCCTCTTCCACTCCGGCATCGGCGTCCTGGGCCGCGTCCAGGCCGAAGGTGTGGGCCGGGTTCCAGTGCAGGACGACCTCGGCGCCGGGGACCAGGCGGGGGTCGCGGTCGATGTTCTGGGCGTAGACCTCGAAGTCGGAACAGACCGGGCTGTCGACGACGTACTGCGTGGAGACGCCGATGAAGCTGGAGTCGGCGATCCGGCCCGTGATGCGGTTGCGGCCCTCCGGTATCTCGCCGGCGTCTTCCGCGTGGGTGAGGGATATCTTCTCCGGGCGAACCCCGACCAGCACCCTGCCGCCGGTCGTCGTGGGCGCGCCGCAGCGGGACTCGGGCAGGACGAGCTTGCCGCCGCCCGCCTTCAGCACGATCTCGTCGCCGCTCCTGGAGTCGACCTCGGCCTCGATGAAGTTCGAGGTGCCGAGGAAGTTGGCGACGAACGTGGTGCGCGGGTTCTCGTAGAGGTCGGTGGGCGCGCCGAGCTGCTCCACGCGGCCCGCGTTCATCACGGCGACCGTGTCGGCCATGGTCATGGCCTCCTCCTGGTCGTGCGTGACGTGCACGAAGGTGATGCCGACCTCGGTCTGGATGCGCTTGAGCTCCAGCTGCATCTGGCGGCGCAGCTTGAGGTCGAGGGCGCCGAGCGGCTCGTCGAGCAGGAGCACCTTGGGGTGGTTGATCAGCGCGCGGGCCACGGCGACGCGCTGCTGCTGGCCGCCGGAGAGCTGGTGCGGCTTCTTGCGGGCCTGCTCGCCGAGCTGCACGAGGTCGAGCATCTCCCCGACCTGCTTCTTCACCGACTTGATGCCGCGCCGGCGCAGACCGAAGGCGACGTTCTCGAAGATGTCGAGGTGCGGGAAGAGGGCGTAGGACTGGAAGACGGTGTTGACCGGCCGCTTGTACGGCGGGAGCGCGGTCACGTCCTGGTCGCCCAGCGACACGGTCCCGGAGGAAGGTTCCTCCAGGCCGGCGATCATGCGCAGGGTGGTGGTCTTGCCGCAGCCGGACGCGCCGAGCAGGGCGAAGAAGGAGCCCTGCGGCACGGTCAGGTCGAGCGGGTGGACGGCGGTGAAGGCGCCGTAGGTCTTGGCTATGCCCTTGAGGCGGACCTCGCCCGTGGCCTCTGTCTTGTTCGTCATGGTGGTCACGCCCCCGTCAGCTTCGCGAACTTCGCTTCGAACTCGGTCTCTTCCTTCGAGCTCAGCGAGCGGAAGGCGTGGGACTTCGCGGCCATGGCCTTGTCGGGGATGATCAGCGGGTTGTTCGCCGCGTCCTTGTCGATCTTCTCCAGCTCGGCCTTCACCCCGTCGACGGGGCACACGTAGTTGATGTACGCGGCGAGTTCGGCGGCCGGCTTCGGCTCGTAGTAGAAGTCGATGAGCCGCTCGGCGTTCGTCTTGTGCCGGGCCTTGTTGGGGATCAGCAGGTTGTCGGTCGACGTCATGTAGCCGCTGTCCGGGACGAGGAAGTCGATGTCGGGGCTGTCCGCCTTGAGCTGGACGACGTCACCGGCCCAGGCGACGCAGGCCGCGAAGTCGCCGCTGGTCAGGTCCGAGGTGTAGTCGTTGCCGGTGAAGCGGCGGATCTGGCCCTTGTCGACGGCCTTCTGGAGCCGGGCTATGGCCGCGTCGTAGTCGTCGGCGGTGAACTTCGCCGGGTCCTTGCCCATGTCGAGCAGCGTCATGCCGACGCTGTCGCGCATCTCCGACAGGAAGCCCACACGCCCCTTGAGCTTGGGGTTGTCCAGGAGGTCGGAGAGCGACTTCACCTCGACGCCGTCGAGGGCCTTCTTGTTGTACGCGATGACGGTGGAGATGCCCTGCCAGACGTACGAGTAGGCGCGGCCCGGGTCCCAGTCGGGGCTGCGGAACTGGGCGGAGAGGTTGGCGTAGGCGTGCGGCAGGTTGGCCGGGTCGAGTTTCTGCACCCAGCCCAGGCGGATGAGCCGTCCGGCCAGCCAGTCGGTGAGGACGATCAGGTCGCGGCCGGTGTCCTGGCCCGCGGCGAGCTGCGGCTTGATCTTGCCGAAGAACTCGTTGTTGTCGTTGATGTCCTCGGTGTACTTGACCTTGACGCCGGTGCGTTTCGTGAACTGCTCCAGCGTCGGGTGGTGCTTGCCGCTGTCGTCGACGTCCATGTACTCGGTCCAGTTGGAGAAGGCGACCGTCTTCTCCTTCGCCGAGTGGTCCTCCGCCGAGACGCCGCCCTGCGACGTGCCCGCCGCCGGGATGCCGCAGGCGCTCAGCGTCCCGAGTCCGCCGGCCGCGAGCGCCCCGCCCGCGGAGGCGCGCAGCAGGGACCGCCGGGTGAGGGCGGCCCTGCCGTTCCTGAAGCTGCGCCGCATGGCGGCCACTTGGGCCGGGGACAGGCGGTCGGGCTCGTACTGCTCCATGCGCGTGGTGCCCTTTCGGAGGGTGGGCGGCCGCGGGTCGGGCGGCCTGACTTCCTGCTATCGGTCCCCGAAGACGGTGCGGTGCCAGTCCTTCGCGGCCACCGCGGTGTTGTCGAACATGACGTGCTTGATCTGGGTGTACTCCTCGAACGAGTACGCGGACATGTCCTTGCCGTAGCCGGAGGCCTTGTGACCGCCGTGCGGCATCTCGCTGATGATCGGGATGTGGTCGTTGACCCAGACGCAGCCCGCCTTGATCTCGCGCGTGGCCCGGTTGGCCCGGTACACGTCCCGGCTCCAGGCGGAGGCCGCGAGGCCGTAGGGCGTGTCGTTGGCCAGCGCGATGCCCTCGTCGTCGGTGTCGAAGGGCAGCACCACCAGGACCGGCCCGAAGATCTCCGACTGGACGACCTCGCTGTCCTGGGCGGCATCGGCGATGAGGGTGGGCCGGTAGTAGGCGCCCTTGGCCAGCTCGCCCTCCGGTGCCTCGCCGCCGGTCACCACGCGCGCGTAGGCCCGCGCCCGGTCGACGAAACCGGCGACGCGGTCCCGCTGGACGTGCGAGATCAGCGGCCCGAGGTCGGTACCGGCGGCGAAGGGGTCGCCGAGCCGGACGCTCTCCATGAGCGCGGCGGTCCGCTCCACGAAGGCCTCGTACAGCGGCCGCTGCACATACGCGCGCGTGGCGGCCGTGCAGTCCTGCCCGGTGTTGATGAGCGCGCCCGCGACCGCGCCGTGGGCGGCGGCCTCCGGGTCGGCGTCGTCGAAGACCACGAAGGGCGCCTTGCCGCCCAGCTCCAGATGGAGGCGCTTGACGGTGGCGGTGGCGATCTCGGCGACGCGCTTGCCGACGGCGGTGGAGCCGGTGAAAGACGTCATGGCCACGTCGGGGTGGCCGACGAGGTGCTCGCCGACCTCCTTGCCGGTGCCGGTGACGATGTTGATCACACCGTCCGGGATCCCGGCGTCCGTCGCCGCCTGGGCGAAGAGCAGCGAGGTCAGCGGGGTGAGCTCGGCGGGCTTCAGGACGATGGTGTTGCCCGCCGCGATCGCCGGGAGGATCTTCCAGGCGGCCATCTGGAGGGGGTAGTTCCAGGGCGCGATCGACCCGACGACACCGATGGGCTCACGCCGGACGTACGACGTGTGGTCGCCGGAGTACTCACCGGCGGACTGCCCCTGGAGATGCCGTGCGGCACCGGCGAAGAAGGAAGTGTTGTCGATGGAGCCCGGGACGTCGAACTCGCGGGACAGCTTCAGCGGCTTGCCGCACTGCAGCGACTCGGCGCGGGCGAAGTCCTCGGCCCGGTCGGCCAGGACGGCGGCGAACCGGTGCAGGGCGTCGGAACGCTCGCCCGGTGTGGTCCCCGCCCAGCCGGGGAAGGCCTCGCGGGCGGCGGCGACGGCCCGGTCGACGTCGGCCGTGCCGGCCAGTTCGTAGCGGAGGACCTCCTCGCCCGACGCCGGGTCGACGACCGCGTGGGTACGGCCGGAGGTGCCCCTGGTCAGACGGCCCGCGATGAACTGCGCGCCCTCCGCGAAGCGCTCCGCGGCCGGAAATCGGTCCGGGGTGGCGTTGCCCGGGTTGTGCATGTGGCTCTCCTCCGTGTCCCCTGGTGGGGGCCGGCGTGGCTCAGGCTCGATTTGAGTGCCGATCCTGGCAGAGCAATGACACACCAACAAGGGATTCCGTTGTTGATTTTTGGTTACGCGACGGAATCTGTCGACCAGGTGTCGAGTCCGCCGCGAAAAGGCAGGACGGTGTGTCAGTGGTGCGTGCCAGACTCGCGTGCATGGAGAAGATCACGGGGGCGGTCGATTCCCGGGAGGCCCTGATCAGGGCGTCCCGGGGCGGGGCGAAGATCAAGTATCTGCCTTTCTGGGGGCACCGGCCGCGGCCGGACGGCCGGATCGGACCGAGCTGTTTGAGCCAGTGGTGGCCCGCGCCGTTCACGGTGGCCGGCGTGGAGTACGCGACGGCCGAGCACTGGATGATGGCGGGCAAGGCCCGGCTGTTCGAGGACCCCGCGGCGGAGCGTGCCGTGCTGGCCGCCGCGCATCCCTCCCAGGCGAAGAAGGCCGGGCGGCTGGTGCGCGGGTTCGACGAGGCGATATGGGCGCGGGAGCGGTTCGGGATCGTCGTGGACGGCAGCGTTCACAAGTTCGCCGCGCACCCGAGGCTGCGGGACTTCCTGCTGAGCACCGGCGACAGGGTGCTGGTCGAGGCCAGCCCCGTGGACCGGGTGTGGGGCATCGGGCTGGCCGCGGACGACGAGGCGGCGGCGGATCCGGAGCGGTGGCGCGGGCCCAATCTGCTGGGGTTCGCGCTGATGGCGGCGCGGGAGCGGCTGCGGAGGGCTTGAGCACAGGTCATGGGCGGGCATGAGCTGGGCGGGCATGAGTGAGGGGCCGGTCCGTGGGACCGGCCCCCTGTGAGCGGCGGTCTCAGCTCGCCGCGCCGAGTCCGCCCATGATGCTGGCGAAGAGCAGGAACCCCAGCAGCGGCAGGATCACGGTCGCGATGATGCCGCAGACGAGGCCGGCGGTCGCCGCGCCCTTGTTGGTGGCCTCGCCGCGGGTGGCCTTACCGCGGCCGATGGCGCCGAAGATGATGCCCAGGATGCCCAGGATCACGCCGAAGAACCAGAGGAAGAAGGTCAGGCTGCACACCACGCCGATGATGCCCAGCACCAGACCGGTGGTTCCCATGCCGTTGCTCGGCTGCGGGGGCATCCCGTAGCCGGACGCCTGCGGGTAGCCGACGGGCGGCGCGGCCGGGTAGCCGGGGCTGCTCTGGGGGTAGCCGTAGCCCGGGCCGGACTGCTGCGGGTAGCCGTACCCGGGGGCCGGCTGCTGCGGGGGCCCCGGCGGCTGGGACGGCGGACCGAACCCACCTGGGGTGGGATTGGTGTTGGACATGGACGATCTCCCCTCCGTTGTCAGACCAAGGCATCGTAATGGCCAAGTCCGCCGAGGAGGGCGGGTGTTTCAGCGGTGGGACGGGGCGGTGGCGACGGGGCCGCGGGCGCCGTAGTACGGGTCGTCGTCGGACGAGGTGTCACTGTTGATCGCGGCCGTGATGCCGACGGCGATCAGGACGATCACGACGATGCCGAGGATGATCCCGATGATGCCCATGATCAGGCCGGCCTGGGCCTGGCCGTGGTTGGTGGCCACTCCGGCCTCGGCGCGCTTGCGGCCCTTGAGGCCGAAGACCACGGCGAGGATGCCGGTGACGAGGGAGACCACGCCGTACAGGCAGAAGAGGGTGCAGGAGACGATGCCGAGCACCATCGCCGCGATGCCCATGCCGTTCTGGGGGGTCGGGGGCATGCCGGGCCAGCCGTAGCCGCCGCTTTGCGGGTAACCGGAGCCCGCCTGGGGGTAACCGGGGTAGCCGTAGCCGCCGGGCGCCGCCGGCGGGGGCGGGACCGTGGGGCCGGAGCCGGTGCTGTCGTACTGCGGCGTGCCGGTGGGCGGGGTGAAGCCGGCGCTGGGCATCGAGGTGACCGTGGCCTGGTCGTGCACGGACGGCGGCGGTGGCGTCTGGTTCTTGTCGAGTGAGGTCTTGTGCTCCGGAGGCGCCCACGGGTCGTGGCTGCTGCCGTCGGGTTGCGTCGCGTCCGTCATCTTGTATCCCCCCGGGATCGTTCGTGCCGTCATGCTACGGGGCGGGTCGGTGCGTGCGGTCGTGCGGGTGCGTGGGGGTTGATCGCGCAGTTCCCCGCGCCCCTGAAAAGAAAGGCGATGCAGCCACGCATACGATGAATCCGAGTCATCGATCAGCCGATCACCCGCGCCCGCCGGCCTCGCGTCGGCCGGGGCGCCGTTCCGGGGAGGAACCTTGACCCAGCATCTCGTCGACCCCCATGCCCCGCGCGACCTCGCGGCGTTCATCGCGGAACTGCCCAAGGCCGAACTGCATGTGCACCACGTGGGCTCCGCCTCTCCCCGGATCGTGGCCGAGCTGGCCGCCCGGCATCCCGACTCCAAGGTGCCGACCGATCCCGCCGCCCTGGTCGACTACTTCACCTTCACCGACTTCGCCCATTTCATCGAGGTGTATCTGTCGGTCGTCGATCTGATCCGCACCCCGGAGGACGTCCGGCTGCTGACCTTCGAGGTGGCCCGTGACCTGGCCCGGCAGCAGGTGCGGTACGCCGAGCTGACCGTCACGCCGTTCTCCTCCACCCGGCGCGGCATCGACGAGCGTGCCTTCATGGACGCGATCGAGGACGCCCGCAAGGCCGCCGAGTCCGAGTTCGGGACGGTGCTGCGCTGGTGCTTCGACATCCCCGGCGAGGCGGGTCTCGAGGCCGCCGAGGAGACGGCCCGGCTCGCGACCGACGACCGGCTGCGCCCGGAGGGCCTGGTCTCCTTCGGTCTGGGCGGGCCCGAAGTCGGTGTGCCGCGTCCGCAGTTCAAGCCGTACTTCGACCGGGCGATCGCGGCCGGGCTGCACTCCGTACCGCACGCGGGCGAGACGACCGGACCGGAGACGGTGTGGGACGCCCTCACGCATCTGCGGGCCGAGCGCATCGGCCACGGCACCAGCTCCGCGCAGGACCCCAAGCTCCTCGCGCACCTCGCCGAGCACCGGATCGCGCTGGAGGTGTGCCCGACCTCCAACATCGCCACACGCGCGGTCCGCACCCTCGACGAGCACCCCATCAAGGACTTCGTCGAGGCCGGGGTCGTCGTGACGATCAACTCCGACGACCCGCCGATGTTCGGCACCGACCTCGACAACGAGTACGCGGTGGCCGCCAGGCTGCTCGGCCTCGACGAGCGGGGGCTCGCCGAGCTGGCGAAGAACGCCGTCGACGTGTCCTTCCTGGACGCGGCGGGCAAGGCCCGGATCAAGGGCGAGATCGACACGTACACCGCGGGGTGGCTCGACCGGTGAGCAGCCCTGTCCCCCTCGCCGTCGGACACCGGGGCGACCCCTACCGGCACCGCGAGAACACCGTCGCCTCGCTGCGCTCCGCGCTGCGGCGGGGCGCGGACGCCGTGGAGATCGACGTACGCCTCACCCGGGACGGCGTGCCGGTGCTGCTGCACGACGAGACGCTGAAGCGGCTCTGGGAGCAGGAGCGGCCGGTGCGCGCGCTGTCCTGGGAGGAGGTACGCGGACTGACCGGGGGCGGGGTGCCGTCCCTGGCGGAGGCGCTGGCCGCGACCGAGGGGCACCGCGTGATGATCGACCTGCCCGGCTCGCCCGGTGTGCGGGCGGTGCGCCGGATCATGGACGCCGTACGGGAGTCCGGGGCGGCGGAGCGCGTGTACTACTGCGCGGGCGCCGACGCCATGCTCGCCGTGCGCGCGGCGGACCCGGAGGCGGAGATCGCCCTCACCTGGACGACCCTGGCCCCGCCCCGGCCGGTCCTGCTGGAGGCGATCCGCCCGCGCTGGCTCAACTACCGTTTCTCCCTGGTGGACCGGCCCCTCGCCGAGCGGGTGCGCCGCGACGGGTATCTGCTGTCCGTGTGGACGCCCGACACCCGACGCTCCATGCGACGGCTCCTGGACGCCGGGGTGGACTCGATCACGACCAACCGCGTCGACGTGCTGTGCGCTACACGCGCGAGCGCTGCGGCACCGTCGCCGGATCGGCCGGGGCCCGGCGGGTGACGTACTGCGGCACCGGCGCGCTGTCCGTGCCGGTGTCGCGGACGAGCCCGTAGCGCAGGGCGCCCCGGTCGGGGCCCGCGTTGATGTCCTCCTCGACGGCCCGGCGGTTCGAGGGGAAGACGGTCAGGCCGTAGTCGCAGCCCCGTTCGTTCTGGGTGAGGGTGACGGTGCCGTCGACGTAGAAGTACTCGTTCTGCCACATCTGCTGGGTGCCGGACGGCAGTTCGGCGTAGCCGATGGCGGGCCCGCCCATGCCGGTGGCGTAGCCGTCCGGGGCGCCGGGCAGCGGGTCGTCCATCCGGCGCCAGCCGCCGGACGCCACGTGGAAGAGCTTGCCCTTCAGTCCGGTCCAGGAGGGCATGACCAGTGCGCCGGGGCGGGACTTGGGCGAGATCTGCCAGCGGACCAGGACATAGCCCCGGCCGCTCAGCGTCACACTGTCGCCCCGGTGCTGCATGACCGCCTTCGGGCCGCCGGTGCTGGTGATGCCGGGCTCGGGGCGGCGCGGCAGGGCGGCGGGCCGGGTGTTCGGGTCGGGGGCGCGGTCCACGGCGTCGACGACCGTGCCGTAGAGGTCGGCCTTCTTCGTCGGCGAGGGCTGCGGGGCGGGCGGGGCGGAGGTCGGCGGGGGCTCGGGGCCGGAGGTGGTGGCCGTCGCCGTGGGGGTGACCGCGGCCCGGGGCGGCGGGGCGTCCGGCGGCTGGGTGACGACGTAGGCGCCGCCCGCGACGATGGTCGCGCCGGCGGTCATCGCGACGGCCGGCTTGGTGAGGGCGCCGAGCAGCTTGGCCGACCAGCCGACGGAGCCCGCGGCGCCCGCGGCCACGGCCGTCTTGCCGCCGAAGGCGAGCGACAGGGTGAACCCGACGGGCAGCGGGACGAGCGCCATACCGACCAGGAGGCGTTCCGCCGGTACGACGGACTCGCGGGTGCCGCCGCAGTAGCCGCAGCCGCGGATGTGCCGGGCCAGCCGCTTGCGCCACACCGAGTCCGGCCGGCCACTCCAGCGGCCGGTCAGCTCGCGCAGGTCGGCGCAGGCGCCGTCCAGGGCGCGGACGATGCCGCGCGAGGTCTCCAGGCGCTCCTTCATCCGCTGGACGCGCACGGCGGCGTGCTGCCGGGTGATGCCGACGGCGGCGGCCAGTTCGCGCCGGGTCAGTTCGCCCGCGACCTCCAGCCACCACAGCGACAGCAACTGCCGGTCCTCGTCGTCGAGCCAGCGCGCCGCCTCGGCGACCTCGCGCCGCTGACCCTCCAACTGGAGTCGCAGCACGGTCAGTTCGGCGAAGTCGGAGGACTCCGTCTCCTCCAGCCGGTCCGGGGTCCTGCGGCGCGCGCGGTCCCGTATCTGCCGCATGGCGATCGCCACCAGCCAGGACCGGAAGCTGTCCGGGTCGCGCAGGGAGCCGAGGTTGCCGACCGCGCGCAGCATGGTCTCCTGGACGACGTCGTCGACGTCGGCGTGGCCGTTCAGGGCCCGGCCCACGATGTTGTAGACCAGCGGCAGCCAGCCCGCGACCAGCTCGTCCAGCGCCCGCCGGTCGCCGTCCTGCGCCGCCGTGACGGTGGCGCGCCAGTGCTGACTGTCCACGGTGGCCTCTCGACGCCTGGTGTCACTGATGTTCCGCACGCACCCTCTCAGGCGGTCCCGGGGTCCCCGCCATGTCGGGGATCACAGGGTGGAGACGGCGTGAAGGGCCGGCGATAACACTTTTCTCAGTTCCCGCTCAGCGCCCGCCCCAGCTCTCCCCGCCGCCGTATGCCCAGCTTCTTGTACGTGCTGGTCAGATGGGTCTCCACGGTGCGCCGGGCGAGGTGGAGCAGGCCCGCTATCTCGGCGTTCGTGCTGCCGTCGGCCGCCAGCCGGGCGATGCGCAGCTCGCTTCCGGTGAGGGCGCCGGAGCCGGTGCGGGCAGTGGCGGCGCGGCGGGCCCCGCCCTCGCGCAGGGCCTCCTCCGCGAGGAGCCGCAGCCGCACCGCGCCCAGGCGTTCGGCGCGTTCGGCGGCGCCGCGCAGACAGTCCCGGGCGCGGGCGCGTTCGCCCGCGGCGGTGAGCTGCCGGCCCTGTGCGAGGAGCGCGGCCGCCAACTCCCCCTCCGTGGCGGCCGGCCCGTCCGCGAGGAGGGCCACGGCCTCCTCGGCCAGGTCGAGGCCCCGGCGGCCGCCGGTGACCGTGCCGAGCACCCTGAGGGCGCGGCCGACCGTGCGGGGCGTGCCCCACACCCGGGCCAGGCGGACCTCCTCCTCGGCCAGGGCGAGCGCCTCCTGGGGGCTGCCGAGAGCCAGCCGGCATTCGGCGGCGGCGGAACGCCACGGGGTGACGACCGGGCTGATCACATCGCGGGCGGTCTGGCGGCGGCCGCACTCCAGGAAGTCGTGCAGGGCCCCGGCCGTGTCGCCCGCGTCGGCGCGCTGCACGCCCCGCGCGTACAGGAAGCGGTTCAGCTCCCAGTTGTCGGGCGCCTCACGCAGATCGAAGCCGTCCGCGAGCCGCCTGGCCTCGGTGGTGCGGCCGGTCTCCACGAGTGCGATCAGGGTGGTGGCGTGCACGTTGGAGGGCCCCTGGGCGGGGGTGGGCGGTTCGGCGGGCAGCAGCGTGTACTGGCCGCGCGCGGCGGCGATGTCGGCCCGTGTGTTGAGCAGCGCCGCGTGCATGGGGTGCAGCAGGTCGGGGCGCTGTCCGGCCAGTCCGCGGTCCACGAGGCGGTCGGCCTCGTCGAGTTCGTCGGCCCACTGGGCGACGGCGGCGGACGTGCCCAGCAGGAAGGGCTCGGTCAGCGGATGGGCCGGCTCGGCGAGCAGCGCGCGCACCTGGCGCATCGCGTCGTCCGCCGATGCGAGTGCGGCGCTGGCCGCGTACCGCACGAGCAGTGCCCGGGTCGCCGGTCCGACGAGTTCCGGTGAACGCTCGGCGGTCTCGGACAGCCGGCCGTACACATCGCTGCGGACCGTCTGGTCCTGGTCGGAGAGCAGGGCGGACGCGGTCTGGAGGGCGTTTCCCAGGTCGGGGTGTCCGGTGAGCTGGCCGTCGACGGTGCGCAGGACCTCCACGGCGGCGCCGGCCCGGCCGCGTCCCGCCAGCGCGGTGCCGAGAGCCACGGCGGCCCGCACCCGGTCCTGCGGTGAGCCGTGCAGCCCCAGTGCCTCGGTGAGCCGGGGGATGCCGGCCGAGGAGTCCCGGCCCGCGCACTCCAGGGAGCCCAGCTCGGTCAGCACCCGCTGCCGGTGGTCGTCGGGCAGCGGCTCCCGCAGGGCCCTGCGCAGGAACGCGACGGCGTCCTCGGAGCGGCCGTCGCGCAGCGCGAGGGAGGCGGCGTCCCGCAGCACGGCCGGGGCCCAGCCGGCGCCCACGGGGCCGGAGCGCAGCAGGTGTCGTGCCACCGCCCGGGTGGGGGCGCCGCGCTGCAGCAACGCCTCGGCGGCGGCTTCGTGCACCGCGTGCCGCCGGGCGGCGGGGACGCCGGTGAGTACGGCGTCCCTGAGCAGCGGATGGGCGTAGCGGGGCAGGCCGTCCGGGCCGGGGCGCAGCGGGCCGAGCCCGGTCATCGCGGTGAGCCAGCCCGCCACCCGGGCCGGGTCGGCGCCGGCGAGTTCCGCGAGCAGGCCGGCCGGCGCCTCGCCCCCGCCCGCTCCCCCTTCCGCCCGCCCCCATCCCTCCTCCAGCACGGCGAGGGACCGGGCCACCTCCGCCGTGCCGTTCCCGGCGCTGTCCAGCCACCACCGCACGGCGGCCACGTAGGAGCCCTGGTAGAGGGCGGCGGAGGTCTCGGGAAGGGCGGGGTACGGGAGCGGGGCGTCGGTCGTGTAACCGCCGGAGGCACCGAGGTCGTCCAGGAGGGCCCTCAGCAGCAGCGGGCTGCCCGCGCCGGCCCGGACGCAGCTCTCGACCCATGCCGTCGGGGCGTCCGGATGCTCCGCGCGCACCAGGCCGGTCGCCGAGTCCGGGGTGAGCGGGGACAGGGTGTGGGTGTCGACGAGGGCGGGAGAGAGGGTGTGGGTGAAGCCCGGGTCGGGCGGATCGATGTCGTACTGGCCGCGTTCGGTGACGGCCAGCAGGACCGGCAGAGGTAATCGGTCCACGTGCCGGGCGGCCTCCACGAGCCAGCGGTAGGAGGGGCCGTCGGCGAGGTGGACGTCGTCCACCGCGAGCAGCAGCGGGGACTCGGCGGCGTACGAGTGCAGCACATGCCGGAACAGGGCGCCCTGTTCGCGTTCGTCGCCGGCCGGGTCGAACCGCCCCGAGCCCGGCAGGGGTCCGAGGAGCTGGAGCACGGCGGCGAAGGGCCCGGGCGCGTATCCCGGCGAGCAGCGGGCACGCATCACCCGCACGCCTTGTGCGGCGGCGGCCTCGGCGGCCGCCTCCAGGACGCTGGTCCGGCCGGTGCCGGTGGCTCCGCGCACCAGCACGAGGCCGCCCGTCCCGGACCGGGCGCGTGCGAGACCGGCCGCCAGCAGGGCGGCGGCCTCCCGGTGTTCGGCCGGCTGCGCGGGCCCCGACTGCTCGGGCTGAGGATCGGGCATTCCTGCCTCCCTGGTCGGACGTGGCGTCTTCCCCCGTCGAGGACGGCCTGCGCCCGGGGCGGGTGCCGTGACAAGAGCCACGGCGGCGAGTTCCGGCCCCGACGGAACCGAACGGACCGTCACGGCACGGCCGTTGCGGGGCCGGTTGCGGTCTCGTGGTCGGCGCGGGCAGTTCCGTGGGTGGTACGGGCCGTTTCGTAGTGGGCGCGCGCCATTCCGTGGCCGGTACGGGCCGATCCGTAGTCGGCGCGGGACGATCCGTGGCCGGTACGGGCAGATCCGTAGTCGGCGCGGGACGATCCGTGGCCGGTACGGGCCGATCCACGACCGGCACGCGCCGTTTCGCAGTCGGCACGGGCCGATCCCCGGCCGGCACGGGCAATTCCGTGACCGGCACGGGCAATTCCATGGCCGGTACGGGCCGATCCGCAGTCGGCACGGGCCATTCCGTGGCCAGTACGGGCCGATCCACGACCGGCACGCGCCGTTTCGCAGTCGGCACGGGCCGATCCCCGGCCGGCACGGGCAATTCCGCGACCGGCACGGGCAATTCCATGGCCGGTACGGGCCGATCCGCAGTCGGCACGGGCCATTCCGTGGCCAGTACGGGCCGATCCACGACCGGCACGCGCCGTTTCGCAGTCGGCACGGGCCGATCCCCGGCCGGCACGGGCAATTCCGTGACCGGCACGGGCAATTCCGTAGCCGGTACGGCCCGATCCCGTGGTCCGCGTGGGTCGATCTCGTGGTGTGTCTCGTGGTGATCCACGATTGCGACCGGACCGTCCGCCCCAGAAGGGTGAGGAGTGCACATCCGCCACCGGCCCCACCGGGGTGGCGCGTACGTGGACATAGGGGAAACGGTTGCTCACCTCATCGCGGACCACCCGCCCCGGCACGGCCGACCCCGCGACCCGGATACCCGTGGCGGTGCACGCCACGGACCCGATATCGCGCGAGGGAGCGCTCAGCCAGCTGCGCCGGTTCCCGGAGATCGACCTGCGGGAGGAGACCGAGTCCGGACCGGGCACGGTCGCCCTGCTCATCGACGACGTGCTCGACGACACGGCCCTGACCCGGCTGCGCCGGCTGGTGCGCAGCGAGGGCGCGCGGGCGGTGCTCGTGGTGTCCGCGCTGCGGGAGACGGAGCTGCTCGATGTGATCGAGTGCGGGGTCGGTGCCATCGTGTGGCGCCGCGAGGCCACCGCGACCCGGCTCGTGCAGGCCGTACTCGCGGCCGCCCGCGGCGACGGCGACCTGCCCGCGGATCTGCTCGGCCGGCTGATCAACCAGGTGGGGACGCTGCATCGCGGCGCCGCCGGCCGTACCGGCGCTCCGGCCTCGGGGATGACACCCCGGGAGGTGGACGTACTGCGGCTGGTGTCCGAGGGACTCGACACCGGTGAGATCGCCAGCAAGCTGTCCTACTCCGAACGCACCGTCAAGAACGTGATGCACGGGCTGACCACCCGACTGCACCTGCGTAACCGGGCACACGCCGTGGCCCATGCCCTGCGGGAAGGCTACATCTGACCGAACGGGCATCCGAACTCGCCCCCACGGGCAGCGCTTTCTGCCCTGCGGCCGTCCCCGGCGTCCCTGCGGGCAGGGGCGGGGCGGAGGGCAGGATCGGACACGGCGGCGCACAGCACGGCAGGGCGGGAACGGGAGCACATCGGTGATCCACGAGGTGGACGAGGTCCTCAAGGGCCTGCTCAGCGGCGGCGCACTGGCCGGTTCCGGCATCGACGTCGCCCTCGACGCGCCGACCCGTGACTGGGCCGCCCGCCGCAACGCGCCCACGATCAACGCCTATCTGTACGACATCCGGGAGGACGTCGCCCGCCGCCAGCGGGGGCATGTCCCGATCCACGACGACCGGGACTTCGTCGTCAAGCACCGGCAGCCGCCCCGCTGGTTCCGGCTGTCGTACCTGGTGACGGCGTGGACGAAACAGCCCCAGGACGAACACCGGCTGCTGTCCGCGGTGCTGGCCACCCTGATCCCGCGCGAGCTGATCGCTCCCTCCGAACTGCCCGGTTCCCTCGGCGCGTTGGGCATGACGATCCCGATGTCCGTGGCCGGCACCCAGACCGAGTCGCGCTCCCTCGCGGAGATCTGGTCCGCGCTCGGCGGCGAACTCAAGCCGTCCCTCGACCTGGTGATCACCGCTCCCTTCCCGGCCTACCCCGAGTACGACGCCGGTCCACCCGTCACCGAGGGCGTCGCGGTCCGGGTCCGCACCATGGACGACACCCAGCCGCGCACGGAGGAACGCGCGCACAGCGCACGGCAGGTGGCGGCGGCCCAGGAGACCCGGGAGGCCAGGAAAGCCAGGAAGGCCGCACGAGGGAACCTGGGACTGAACCGCGCGACATGACCACGCAGACCCCCGATACCGAGCCCTCCGCCCTCGCGCTCCTCTCCCGCCTCGCCGAACTGCGGGAGAGGGTCGCCCTGCTGGTGGAGCACCGCTCCGCGGGCGACCCCACGGCCGGCGATCCACTGCGCGGCCTGTACCTGTCGGAGGAGGCCGTACGGCATCTGCTGCGCCCGGCCGAGCCGTCGCCGCTCACCGGCCCCGGGCTCGGGGCGCCGCCCGATGACCGGCTGGCCCGCCTCTCCGCCCGGCTCCGTCTGACCGAGCTCGACACCGCGCTGCTCCTCATCGCCCTCGCCCCCGACCTGGACCGCGGCTTCGAGCCGCTGTACGGCTACCTCAACGACGACGTCAGCCGCCGGCGGGCCACCGTCGCGCTCGCCCTCGACCTGTGCGGCGTCCCCGTCCATCTGGCCGAGGGACGGGCCCGGCTGCATCCCACGGCCCCGCTCTGCGCGCTCGGTCTCCTCACCGTGGAGGAGCCCGAACGCCCCTTCCTCAGCCGGGCGTTGCGCGTACCGGACCGGCTCGTGTCCCACCTGCTCGGGGACGACACCCCCGACGCGTCACTCGCCGGGCACCTGGGGGAACTGCCCGCACCGGAGCCGGGTACGGGCCTGCTCGCCCAGGACGACGAAGCCGCGCGGCTCACCCACCGGCTCGCCGAGCGGCTGGTCTCCGGGACGCCGCTCACCGTGTATCTGCGTGAGCGCCGCGAGGGCGACGGGCTGCCCTGCGTCACCGCCGCCCTGCGCGCCGCGGGCGTCCCGGCCGTGCGGTTCACCGGGCCCGAGGAGCGCGTCCCGGACCTGCTGCGGGAGGCCCGGCTGAGTGACCGGGCGGTCGTCGTCACGGTGCTGCCGGAGCAACCGGCTTCGCTGCTGCGGGAGTTGGCCGCTGCGGTCGATGTCCCCGTGCTGGTGACCGGGGCCCGCCCGTACGACCCCCGGTGGTGCGACGAGGATCCTCTCGTCCTGGAGGCGCCCGCACAGCGCGCCGGTGCGGTGGACGCCTGGTCGGCCGCCCTCGGCGGGGAACCCGGCTTCGACCTGGCCGCCACCGTCGCCCCGTACCACCTGGCCGGTGACCACATCACGCGTGCCGCCCGCGCGGCCCGGAGCCTCGCCGACTTCGACGGCACCCCGCTCTCCCCCGCCCATCTGCGCCTCGCCGCCCGGCAGCAGTCGGCCTCCGGGCTGGAGCAGCATGCCCGCCGGATCCGGCCCGACGTGGACTGGCGGGACCTCGTCCTGCCCGACGGGCCCCTGACCCAGCTCCGGGAACTCGCCCTGCGCGCCCGCCACCGCGACCGGGTCCTCGGCGACTGGCGGCTCAGCGCGGGCGGCGGCCGGGGCCGGGGCGTCCTCGGCCTGTTCGCGGGCGAGTCCGGCACCGGCAAGACACTCTCGGCGGAGGTCGTCGCCGCCGACCTCGGACTCGATCTCTACGTCGTCCAGCTGTCGTCCGTCGTCGACAAGTACGTCGGCGAGACCGAGAAGAACCTGGAACGCATCTTCACCGAGGCCGACCGCACCGACGCGGTACTCCTCTTCGACGAGGCCGACGCCGTCTTCGGCAAGCGGTCCGAGGTGAAGGACGCGCACGACCGGTACGCCAACCTGGAGAGCGCCTATCTGCTCCAGCGGCTGGAGTCCTTCGACGGCATCGCGCTGCTCACCACCAATCTGCGCGCCAACATCGACGAGGCGTTCACCCGGCGCCTGGACCTGATCGTCGACTTCCCCTTCCCGGACGCCGGGCAGCGTCTCGCGCTGTGGCGGCACAGCCTCGCGCACGTGCCGTGCGCGGACGGCATCGCGTTCGAGGCGGTGGCGGACGGCTTCGAGCTGGCGGGCGGCTCCATCCGCAGTGCGGTGGTGACCGCCGCGTACCTGGCCGCCGGGCGCGGGGACACGGTCACGGCGGACGACCTCCTGGAGGGCGCCCGCCGTGAGTACCGCAAGGCCGGCCGCCTGGTGCCGGGGGAAGGCACCTGGTAGCGGCCGGCCGGTCCGTCAGCCGTCCGAGGGCTGCACGATCTTCCACTCCTGGTCGTCCGTGTTGGAGCAGTGGAACAGGGTGAGGGTGCTGTCGTCACCGCCGGTGCTGTAGCCGGACACGTCCAGGCACTTGTTGTTGCTGGCGTAGTTGCGGATCCAGTAGGCGCCGCTCTCCTGCTTGTCGATCCACCAGAGCTGGTTGTCCTTCATCGTGCCGTCGCAGGTGTACTCGGTGATCCCGGACGGCACGGGGGCCGCCCCGTAGTACGGCAGGTCCACGCAGAGCTGGTCCTTGACGTTGCGGATCTGGAAGAGCGCGTGCCCGCCCGGTCCCTTGTTCTCGTACTTCACCTCGAGGTTCCACCGCTGGTTGTCCTGCCCGGTCTCGTCGCAGGTGAACTGCTTGACCGGTGCGTCGGCCTTGTTCTCGGGGGCGGCCGCGCACTTCTTGGTGGTGGGGTTGTACAGCAGGACGTTCATCGCGGGCACCACGGGCTTGGGCTTCTTCTTGGCGGGCGGCGGCGCCGCGGCACCCCCGCCGCCGCCCTGCCCCGCACCGGCCTGCGACTCCTGTTCCTGCGGCGTCGGCGACGGGGGCGGCGCCGAGGTCAGGGACGGGGTGGGTGTCGGGGACGGCGCAAGGGTGCTGCCGGCGCCGACGGGCGACGCGTCGGCCTTGGTGGTGACCGAGGGCTTGTAGGCGAGCCA
The DNA here is from genome assembly GCF_024442335.1 of Streptomyces sp. CRCS-T-1. Classification (NCBI taxonomy): domain Bacteria; kingdom Bacillati; phylum Actinomycetota; class Actinomycetes; order Kitasatosporales; family Streptomycetaceae; genus Streptomyces; species Streptomyces sp. CRCS-T-1. The sequence continues at coordinate 2,159,154 of NZ_CP101651.1, forward strand.
CAGCATGAGGAACGTGAACGCGAGGGCGAACAGGATCCCGAAGACGGTCGCGAGCCAGCCGGGCAGGAACCCGCGCTGGACGAACGTGCCCTCCACGGGCATCGCCGTGGCACCGGACCGCTGCACGGCGAGGGTGTAGGGCCGCTGCTCCTTCGACCCGAACCAGATGATGTTCTTGGGCTTCAGGGTGGTCTTGACGAACGCCGCCCGGCCCGGCTCGATCTGCACATTGGCCGGGTGGATGTCGTACGACAGTTCGTCGCCGTTGTCGCTGCCGCTGAGGGACGCGGTCAGCTTGGTGTTGCCCACGTTGTCGACGGCGAGCCGGGGCCGTCCCCGGAACCGCCCCTTGACCGTGGGCGGCACCAGCTCCGCCCGCACCTCGGTGAACGGCGTGATGGTCAGGTTCCCCTCGGGGACGGTCGTCGCCTCGGGGTGCTCGGTCGGGGTGATCCGCACCGCGTAGGGGTTCGGGCCCGCCGTGGCGTCCGGCGTACGCGGTGGCGCGAACGTCAGCTCCACCGTGCCGGTCGTGCCGGGGTAGAGGCGCAGGGACGCCGGCTCCACGGTCGTCCAGGGGGCGACGGGGCCGACCGGTTCGAAGCGGTACTCGTCGACGACATCACCGGTGTTGCGCAGGCGCAGGCGCACGCGCGTGCTGCTGCCCGGGTCGACGGTCGCGGAGGCGGGTTCCAGAGATGTCCACAGGCTCACGTCGCGACGCTAGCCGGGGTGTCCACGGCCCGTCAGGAAGCGAAAGGGCACGATGGGAGGGCCGAACGGGCCAGGGTGCGGGCCGTCAGGTCCGGGGCATGGGCGCTCCGGTCGCCGTCAGGATGAACTGGGCGTAGGAGTCGGCGTTCATGAGGGCGCGCCGGCCCAGGGCGTACCAGTTGGACTGCTTGCCCAGGTACGTCTGCTCGTCCTTGCCGTTGAACTCCTTCGGATCGCGCACCTTGCGCCGGTCGAGCATGGCGGGCTCCATCGCGGCCGCCACCTCGGGATCCGCCGAGGCCGTGAACTCGTCCTCCTGCACCTCCTCGAAGTACGGGCTGTACTGGTAGTCGAGCGTTCCGGCGAACCGGTGCGTGGCCTCGTGGACGATGTACCACGCGATCTGGCCCGGCTCCAGCAGGTGGATCGGGCCCGAGCGCTCCGTCAGGGGCGGCAGTTCCTCGCTCGTCTTGTCGTGGCCGAGGCCCATCAGACCCGCCATGTTCTCCGACAGGTTCCCGTCGACCCAGGCGGTGGCGTTGCCGGGCACGCCCGGCACCCCGCTGCCGACCAGGGCGATCTTCGCGCCCTGCGCGTTCAGTCCGTCGTGGATGCGCTGGACGATCTCGGCGATCCGCGGCAGGAAGGGGGCGAGCTGCCCGGGAGGGGCGGTCCGGAACACGGGGAAGCCCGACTGCAGGCCGGCCAGCAGCGGGCCCGCGGGCGCGCCATTGGCGTCCTTGAGCATCTTCAGCGCCGTGGCGATGCGGTGTTTGGCCTCGGCCACCGCGCGGCTGGTCTGTGTCCTGCGCCGGGCGAGGTCCTTCTCGGGGATCCGGCCCTTGGTGGAGAACGCGACGTTCTCGCTGCTGTGGAGCTGCCGGCTGTCGTCGTCGTAGGTGTCACCCGGGTGGGGCTTCCGCCCGGGGTCGAGGCCCAGCTCGGCGGAGGTCTTGAGGGCGCCGGAGCCGCCTTCGCTCCGCCACCGGTAGTGCGGTCGTTCGCGTTCGTCCTGGACGCTGGCGCCCTGGTCGAATGTCCACACGGTCCGCTGGACCGCCGCCCCCGCGGCCGGTGTGTTCGCGGCCGGCTGCGCCGCGCCCTCCGCCGGGACCGGCTGGACGGCGGGCACCGGCCCGTTCATCACCCGCCGGGCGTTGTCCACCGCGTGCCGCTCGCCCGCGTCGCCGACGTCGGACATCTTGACTCCGGCGCCGGTGTCCGTGCCGGGGACGGGGCCGGCCATCTGGTCCTGGAAGTGGGTGAGTTCGTGAGCCCAGTCCTCCTTGGTCAGCGGCGCGCCCTCGACGATGTGGGTCCCGGAGGTGTACGCCTTCGCGCCCAGCTCCGCCGCCGACTCCTGGGCCAGCGGCCCCTTGTGGACGCGTACGCCGCTGAAGTCGGCGCCGCCGAAACGGGCCTCCATCTCGGTCCGCAGCCCGGAGTCCATGCGCTGTCCCGGGGTGTTCAGCACGTCGTGCACCAGGGCGCGGCGCTGCACGGAGGGGGTGTGCCCGCAGTGCGCGTCGTGCTCGTGGCGCTCCTCCGCCACGGTCCGGGCCACGGCGGCGTTGCCGGCCATGCGCTGGAGCGCGAGCATCGGGTGCACCGGCACGCCGGGCGCGTCGGCGCCGCGATCGTCCCGGCCGGCGGCCCGTTTGCCCCCTGTTCCGTGTGCGTGCACGGCGTTCTCCTCGACACTCGACTCGCCACTGGACGGCTGACCCGCAAGTCTCACCCGCCGTTGAGGTGGAACGGGAGGGCCGGGAGGGCAGAGATGAGGGCAGGGCGCGCGTGACGAGGGCCGGGGCACCTCGGTGACTGCCCTTGCGGGCAACCGGATTGCCCCCGCTTCGGCACCGGAGGCCGTTCCCGCGCCGGTCCGGCGCGCGCGAGGGTGAGGGCTGTTCGTGTCTCGTACCCCGAGGAGAGCAGAGCATGCCGTCCTACCTGTCGCCCGGCGTCTACGTCGAGGAGGTGGCCAGCGGCTCGCGCCCGATCGAGGGGGTGGGGACGTCGGTGGCGGCCTTCGTCGGACTCGCGCCGACCGGACCGCTGAACGAGCCGACACTGGTCACCAACTGGACGCAGTACGTGGCGGCCTTCGGTGAGTTCACCGACGGGTACTACCTCGCGCACTCCGTCTACGGCTTCTTCAACAACGGCGGTTCCGCCGCGTACGTCGTGCGCGTGGGAGGCTCCGCCGAGGGCGTTCCCGCCGAGGCCGGCCAGGGTCCCGCCGCCGTCACCGGCCGTTCCGGCGGCGCCCCCGCCGCGCTGCCCGCGGGCGAGCCGAAGCAGCTCGGCACCTTCGCCGTCACCGCGGTGGCGCAGGGCGAACTGAGCGTCGAGGTCGCGGACCCCGAGGGCGAGGGCCCCGCCGAGCGGTTCAAGCTGATCGTCAAGGACGGCGACAAGCCGGTCGAGACGTTCGACGTGACCGCCAAGAAGGGCGGCCGCAACTACGTCGTCACACAGGTCAAGGAGCGCTCCAAGCTCATCGCCGTCACCGAGGCCGCGCCGGCCGCGCAGCTGGCCCGCCCGGACAACCAGACGGTGGCCCTCGCGGCCCCGGCGCCCGCGCCCCCCGCCGCCTCCGACAGCCACCCGGACGCCGCGCACCCGGGTCCGGCCCAGTACCTCGGCGACTCCGCCGACCGCACCGGCTTCGGTGGCCTGGAGGCCGTCGACGAGGTCTCCATGGTCGCCGTCCCCGACCTGATGGCCGCCTACCAGCGCGGCGCGATCGACCTGGAGGCCGTCAAGGCGGTCCAGCTCGGGCTGATCGCGCACTGCGAGCTGATGGGCGACCGGGTCGCCGTGATCGACCCGCCGCCGGGCATGAACGCCCGCCAGATCCGGGTCTGGCGCCAGGAGACCGCCGGCTACGACTCCAAGTACGCGGCCCTGTACTACCCCTGGATCAAGACCTTCGACCCGGCCACCGGCCACTCCCGGCTGGTCCCGCCGAGCGGCCATGTCGCCGGCATCTGGGCCCGCAACGACTCCGAGCGCGGCGTCCACAAGGCCCCCGCCAACGAGGTCGTGCGCGGCGCCGTCGACCTCGAACTGCAGATCACCCGCGGCGAGCAGGACCTGCTCAACCCGATCGGCGTCAACTGCATCCGCGCCTTCCCCGGCCGCGGCATCCGCGTCTGGGGCGCCCGCACCCTCTCCTCCGACCCGGCCTGGCGCTACCTCAACATCCGCCGGTACTTCAACTACCTGGAGGAGTCGATCCTGATCGGCACCCAGTGGGTGGTGTTCGAGCCGAACGACCACAATCTGTGGGCCCGGATCCGGCGCAACATCTCGGCGTTCCTGGTCAACGAGTGGCGCGACGGCGCCCTGTTCGGCCGGCGTCCCGAGGAGGCGTACTACGTCAAGTGCGACGAGGAGACGAACCCGCCGGAGTCGGTCGACGTCGGCCGCGTGATCTGCGAGATCGGCATCGCCCCGGTGAAGCCCGCCGAGTTCGTGATCTTCAGGCTGGCCCAGTTCTCCAGCGGCGGCGGGGAACTGGAGGAGTAGCCCCGGCCGCGCGTCCGCCATCCACCAAGACCCCCTAGAAGGACTGCGAACAGCACATGAGCCTTTCGCCGGGTGACTCCCTCACCTCACACAATTTCGGGCTGCAGATCGACGGCGTCATGGTCGAGTACCTCGCCGAGGTCAGCGGCCTGTCCATGGAGCAGGACGTCATCACGTACCAGCAGAACACGATGAACGGCCAGAACAAGGTCGTGAACCTGCCGGGCGTGAAGAAGAACGGGACCTGCACGGTCGTCCGCGGTATGACCCAGTCGGCCGCGTTCACCGAGTGGATCAACCAGTCGATCACCGGCCAGATGAGCACGGCCCGCAAGAACGCGTCCATCATCATGATGGATTACCAGAGCAACCCGGTGAAGCGCTACAACATGCGCAACGCGTGGTGCAGCAAGATCGACACGAGCACCGTGAAGGCGGGCGAGGCGTCGGCGCTCACCGAGACCGTCACCATCGTGTTCGAAGAACTGGACATCGAGTAATGCGGCGTACGGCTGCCAGGGCCGGCGGCGCGGTCACGCACGCGGGCGCCGACGCGGCGGGGTCGGTGGGACCCGGCCCGGGACCTGGACCTGGACCGGGGCCAGGGCCGATGCAGGCTCCTCCCGCCGCCCCGGTCCCGGAGCAGGCCCCGCCGCTGCAACAGCACGAACTGCGCACGGAGTTCCCCTTCCAGCTCCCCCGCGGGTACGTCGACGAGTCGGGCACCGTCCACCGCGACGGTGTGATGCGCCTGTCGACGGCCCGGGACGAACTCGTGCCGCTGCGGGACGTGCGGGTGCAGGAGAACCCGGCGTTCCTGTCGGTGGTGCTGCTGGGCCGGGTCATCACCCGGCTCGGCACGCTGCCGAACGTGCACGACGGGACCGTGGAGAACATGTTCGCCTCGGACCTCGCCTTCCTCCAGGACTTCTACCGCCAGATCAACGCGGAGGGCCACACCCGCGCGGCCGTGGAGTGCCCGCACTGCGCGGAGCCCTTCGAGGTCGAACTCGGCGGGAGCCGCCTGGGGGAATCGTGACGTACGCGACCGACCGGCTGCACGAGGAGATCGCGTACGTCGCCTACCACTTCCACTGGAGCATGGACGAGATCCTGAACCTGGAACACCGCGACCGCCGCCGCTACACGGCCGAGATCGCGTCCCTGGTCACGCGCGCCGGGGCGGAGGACTGAGACATGGGGTTCCTGGACCGGTTGCGGGGACGACGGGACGACGGGGGCGCTGCCGCTGAGGCGGTGCCGGTATCGGTGCCGGTTCCGGTGGACGGTGGTTCCGCGAGTACGGGTGCGGGTGCGGCGCCTGCGGGTGCCGGGCCTGTGGGTGCCGGGCCTGTGGTGCGCGCCGCCTGGTCGAGGCTGCCGTCGATCCAGCGGACCCTGGCTTCCGGGCAGGAGGCCGGGGTCGCGGACGCCGGGTTCGGCGGGCGCCTGCCGACGTGGCAGAACCCGTCGTTCTCGGGCACGGCGTCGCCCGCGATCCTGAACGGGCAGTCGCAGACGCTGCTCGGCGACCTCTCACACCACCCGACGACGGGCCGACCGGTGTTCGGCCTCGAACGCCCCACGGGGACTTTGCCGTTGACCGGCCCGGAGCCGGTGGTGCAGCGGGCACCGGCGGTGCCGTTGCGGGAGATTCCTGGGAGAGGGGTCGGGGGTGGCGGGGCCCGTGCGGGTGCGGGTGCGGGGGCCGGTGGCGCCGTCCCAGGTTCCGGTGGCAGTACCGGTGCGGGTGCCCCCGGGGCTGGAGGTATGGCCGGAACGTCGGGGGACTCGGAGGTTGCCCGGGGTTCCATGGTGTCCGAGGGCTCGGGAACTCCTGTGACTCCGAAGGGTGCCCGGCGGTCGAAGGCGCCGAGAGCCTCAAGCACTCCCAGGGCTTCGAAGCGTGCCAGGGCCTCCAAGAGTGCTGAGAGCCCGAAGATTCCCCACTCTTCAGGGACTCCCACGGCCTCGAAGAACCCCGAAGCCGCGACGACTCCCGAGCCTCCGAAGAGCGCCACGGCCCCGGAGGCCCCCAAGGCTTCGAGGAGCCACGGGGGCTCGACGGCTCCCAAGACTTCGAAGAGTGCAAGGGGGTCGAAAAGTGCCCCGGCCTCGGAGACTCCTGAGGCCTCCAGGAGTCTCGGGTCCTCAGACATCCCCGGCGGCTCGGAACGTGCCGACGGCGGGGTGGAAGCCGGCATGCTCCCGGGGCCTGCCGCAAGCGCGGGGACCGGCGGGAGCGCACAGGCTGCCGGGCCACACACGCCCGTCCGCCAGCGGCTGGGTACGGACCGCTCCACTCCTTCGGGCGGCAGGTCACTGCCGGCCACGGGGGTACCCGTGGTGTCCCCGATACCCCCACCCGCCCAGGGGGAGGCCCCTGCACCGCTCCCCGTTCCCGGCCTCCGCGTGAAGCCCGTACCGGCAAGCAGCCGACCGTCCCGGCCCAACTCCCTGACGAAGACACAGGCAGGAGCGGCCCCGGTTCAGCGACGGACGCTCCCGTCGACGCGGCGACCTGCGGCAGCCGCCACGTCCAACGCGTCAACCGGCGGCAGTCAGGCGCGAGTCCACACACCTGAATCCACGCCCTCTGCCTCTGTGCAGCGGGCTGTCACCAGCTCTTCCGATACGGGCCACAGCGACACCCCGTCGACACGGCCGCCCGGAGCGGACGCCACCTTCAAGACGCCGACCGGCATCAACCGGGCCGCCCATGCTCCACAGACAGTCACCAGCCCTACCGATACGGGCCACAGCGACACCCCGTCGCCCCTGCCGCCCACAGCGGACGCCACCTCCAAGATGCCAACCGGCACCAGCCAGACGGCAGTTCACACCCCGGACACTGCCGAACGCGCCCACGCTCTCCCGTCAGGCCCGACGACCGTCACAAGCCCTACGACGAACAGCCCGGCTGCGCAGACAGCCCCCACGCAGCCCCGGCCGGGTGCGGTGACGCCGCCGTCAGGACCGGCCGGGGCGCAAGGACCCACCCTGTCCGGCAGAGCGGAAGGCAAGTCCGCGCACAGCACGACCGACGCGGCGGCAACACCGACGCCGCCAGTCCAACGACGGCCGGCCACCCCCAAGGGCACGGGCCCGGCTCACACCTCGGCCACGCGACCCACGCAGCCGGGCAACGCCGCTACGACGCCACGCACCGGCAACACCACACCGACACCCGCCCGCGACAGCCACCCGACGGGCACCCCCGCCCCACGCCCGCAGCCCGGCACCAGCACCAGCACCACCCCACCCACCGGCGAGATCGCCCCCGCCCCCGCCACACCCACCAGCGGCCCCACACCGCCGACAGCCAATCCCGCCGCCCCGCCGCCCCACCCGCTTGCCCGCACCAGCCCGGCCCCGACGGTCCAACGCCAACAGACCGCCCCCGCCCGACCGCCACGCCCCCAGCCCGGCAACGGCGCCGCAACACCCACCGCCCCCACACCGCCGTCGAGCACCCCCGCCCTGCCCCCACGCACACAGCCAGGCATCAACACCACCGCACCCACACCGACGCCAGCCACCCCCGCTCCGGCGCGCCCCACACCTGCCCGCACCAGCACAAGCACCAGCCCCAGCCCGGCCCCAACGGTCCAACGCCAACAGACCGCTCCAGCCCCGGCCCCAACCCCGGCCCACACCAGCCGGACCACCTCCCCCACCGCACCACCACGGCCGCCCGCCGACAGGTCCGCCCCCGCACCCACCAACATCACGCCGTCCCCCACGCCCCCCGCACCACAGCCACCCCACGCCACCCGAACCACACCACCTGCGCCACCCACACCCGCATCACCCGCATCACCCGCCGCCAGAACAACCGCCACCCCACCGTCACCCCCCACCGTTCAGCGAGCGGCACTCCCTCACACCAAGGCCCCCGGCCCCACACAGCCCCCAGTCACCACACGCCACACCCCCCACCTGGGCCTCGGCGCCCCGATCACCCCACAGCCGGCCCCACCCTTCCCCGCCACAACCACCACGCCCACCACCCCGACCACCCCCCGCCGCTCCCCACTCGGCGCCCCGGCAAGCAAGGCCCCCACACCCCCGGCCACCAGCACCCCCACCACCCCATCCGCCACCACCCCCCTCCCCGTGGTCCAACGCTTCTGGAAGAAGCCGAAGAAGACCACCGAAACCGCCCCCATGAACACCACCGGCGCCCTCGCATCCGCCGCGGCCGCCACCATCGCCAACAGCCTCACCCCCCGCACCGCCCAGACCCCCGGACCGCCGCACCACCCCCGTACACACCGCCCGCACCCGCACCCGCCCCCGCTCCACCCCGAAACCCCCCACCCCCGTACTCCGCCGAGCCCGCCCCCTCCGCCCCACCCCCCTACGCAGAGGTCCCGAACGGCGGCTTCGACCCCCGGGACCTCACCGACTTCCAGCTCGACGAACTGGTCCACCGCCTCATCGGCCGCATCACCCGGCTGATCCGCACAGAACTCCGCATGGACCGCGAGCGGATCGGCAGACTCCGCGACCCCCGCCACTGACACAGAAAGGCCCTCGATGTCCCGCCAGGACCCGGGCTCCACGATCTGGTTCACCCTCAGCATCGACGGTGAGAGCCTCGGCTACTTCAACGGATGCGAAGGGCTGTCGTCCCAGGTGGAGGTCGAGCAGCGCCAGGAGGGCGGCAACAACGGGTTCGTCTGGCAGCTGCCCACCCGTGTCACCTTCTCCACCATCCGGCTGACCCGCCCGCTCACCCCGGACACCACGAAAGTGGCCAAGTGGATCTCGTCCGTGCAGACGGGCATCAAGCGGCCCACCGCCCAGATCGCCGCGCTGCGCGCGGACGGCTCCGAGGTGGCCCGCTGGGGGCTGATCGACGTACTGCCGGTGAGCTGGAGCGGTCCCAGCCTGGACCCGGCCAACCCGGCCGTGGCGACCGAGGTCCTGGAGATCACGCACCACGGGTTCACTGACTGAAGGGGCGGGACAGAGACATGGCACGAGCCAGCAGCAAGGGCGCGGGAAAGAGCCTCGTCAGGGCGACGCTCGCGATCCACGAACCGCCCGTCGGCAAGAGCACCACGCCCGGCGGGATCATCAAGACCTTCGGCTTCGACTTCAATCCCGCGCAGCTGTCCCTGACCCGCCGCGCCCAGTGGAAGTCGACGCCCGCGCAGATCGAACGGGACGGCGCCCTGCCGGAGTTCATGGGCGCAGAGGCGCGGGAGATGGGCGTGGAGATCTTCCTGGACTCCTCCGCCAAGCCGACCGGCAACACCGTGCTGAAGAAGGTGGAGTCGCTGCTCGCCTGCTGCGAGGTGACCAACGCCAGCATCGCGGCGAAGCAGCCGTCGCCGCCCTGGGTGGTGTTCCAGTGGGGGTCGTTCTCCACGGCCCGGTTCACGGCGTACGTGAGCTCGGTGGAGGCGACGTACTCCCTCTTCGGCACGACGGGCGTGCCCATCCGCGCCACCTGCCGGCTCCAGCTGCACGAGATCCCCAGCAAGACCAAGAGGCAGAACCCGACGTCGGGCGCGCTCACCGCGCAGCGCGTGCACCGGGTCGTGGCGGGCGACTCCCTGCAGTCGCTGGCCTGGCGGGAGTACGGCAACGCCGCCGCCTGGCGCTCGATCGCCGAGGCCAACGGCATCGACGACCCGTCCCGGCTGCGGGCCGGTGCGGAACTGGTGCTGCCCGCCGCCGAGGAGGTACGTCCGTAATGGTGCAGTCCGCGTTCTCCAATGTCGTCGAGGTGAAGCTCGGGGGCGCCAAGCTGCCGCAGGAGTTCGCCCGGGCGCTGGTCGACAGCCATGTCGACCAGGGCGCCGGGGTGCCGGCCGCGTTCCGGCTGACGTTCCGGGACCCCTACCGGGTCCTGCTGCGCGATCTGAAGGTCACCTTCGGCACGCCGGTGGTCATCGCGCCGGTGTCCGACGGGCAGGGCGCCGCCGACCCGCTGCTGACCGGCGAGGTCACCGGCCTGGAGGCCGACTACGACGGCACGGGCACCTTCACCGTGATCCGCGGCTACGACCTCGGGCACCGTCTGCTGCGCCGCCGCCGGGTGGCCGCCTACCGCAACCAGAGCGCGTCGGACATCGCGCGCAAGCTCGCCGCGCAGGGCGGGGTGCCGGTGGGGCGGGTGCAGTCGACGAAGACGGTGTACGACTTCATCAGCCAGTCCAACGTCACCGACTGGGACTTCCTCGCCCGGCTCGCCGACGAGAACGAGATGGTGATGTCCGTCGACGCGGACGGCAAGTTCCAGTTCGTGAAGCCGAAGCCGTCGTCCGGGGCGCCCTCGCCGCAGACCGACGGCGACCGGAGCCCGTTCGTGCTCCAGGCCGGGCACGACATCCTGCGGCTGCGGTCCGCCGTCACCGCCGCCGACCAGGTCGGCAAGGTCGAGTCGCGGGGCTGGGACGTCACGACGAAGAAGAGGCTGACGGCGACCGCGCCCGCCATCGACAACCCGGGCATCGGCATCGGCACGACACCCGGCGCGGCGGCCGGCAAGTTCAAGCCGGCCACGCTCGTCGAGACGAGCACACCGTACGACCGGCAGAACGAGGTGAAGTTCGCCGCCGACGCCCTCGCCGACGACCTCACCTCCTCGTTCGCCGAGATGGAGGTCGTCGCCCGCGGAAATCCCAAGCTGCGCCCGGGGGTTCCGGTGACGCTGTCGGACGTCGGGGAGCCCTTCGAGGGCAAGTACACGGCGACGTCCGTACGGCATGTGTTCGGCGACGGCAGGCACTACGAGGCGTGGGTGACGGTCAGCGGGCGGCAGTGGCGGTCGCTGTACGGGCTGGCCTCCGGGGGCGCCGAGAGCGCGCCGCGGCTGCCGAGCGTGGCCAACGCGCTGGTCACCGATGTGAACGACCCGCTCAAGCAGGGCCGGGTGCGGTTGCAGTTCCCCTGGCTGGACGACAGTTATGTCAGCGACTGGACGCGGACCGTGCAGTGGGGCGGCCTCGGCGGCGGGGGCATCTTCCCCATGGACGTCAACGACGAGGTGCTCGTGGCGTTCGACCGGGGCGCCCTCGACCATCCCTTCGTCATCGGCGGGCTCTACAACGGCAAGGACAAGCCGACGCCCGTGAACGACGTGCCGCTGCACGACACCGTGCGCAAGAAGGCGAGCCGGCACACCGTCTCGGACCGGGACGGCAACCGGATGGACCTGCTCAGCCAGAAGACCGGCCTGCGCAAACAGGGGGTCCGGCTGACCTCCGGCGACAAGCAGCTGGTCATCAATCTGGACCGGACGAAGACCGAGATCGTCGTGGACAGCAAGGGGTCGGTCACCATCAAGGGCAGCCGGTCGGTGTCGGTGGAGGCCGGCACCGATCTCCTGCTCAGCGCCCGGCGCAGCCTGACCCTCAAGAGCGGCGGTCCGCTCACCATCCAGGGCGGCGGGGTGGTCAACATGCGGGCCGCCGGAGCGATCAGCGTGAACGCGCTGGGCGCCCTGAACCTGGACGCCAAGGGCGTCGCGAACCTCACCGGCGTCGGCACCGTGCAGATCAACTCGCTCGCCAACACGACGATCAAGTCCCCGACCACCCTCATCGGTTCGAAGGTGTTCGGCGTCACCACCATTCCCGTGCCGATGCCGATCCCATGACCGATTCCGCAGAAGGCTGCCGGAAGAGACGTTCTCCGAAAGACAGGGTGTGGTGCTGATGGCCGAGCAGTTCGTCGGCTCCGGCTGGTCGTTCCCGCTGCGCATCGGGCCGACCGGCGGGATCGCGCTGGTCAGCGGGGAGCGGGAGATCGAGGAGGCGATCCGGCTGGTCCTGTCGACCGCTCCGGGCGAGCGGCCGATGCGGCCGGACTTCGGCTGCGCGATCCACGACCTGGTGTTCGCGCCGGTCAACGAGCAGACCGCGGGCCGTATCCAGCACGAGGTGTACGCCAGCCTGGACCGCTGGGAGCCGCGGATCGAGGTCGACGACGTCGAGGTCACCGCCGGCACCGACCAGAGCGTCCTCTACATCGACGTCCGGTACTCGATCCGCGGCACCAACAACCCGCGCAGCCTGGTCTTCCCCTTCTACGTCATTCCGTCCCACGACGAGCCCGACGCCCCCGAAAGCGACCGCTGATGGCACTGCCCTCCCCCAACCTCGACGACCGCCGCTTCCAGCAGTTCGTCGACGACGCCAAGCGCTATATCCAGCAGCGCGCCCCGGAGTGGACGGACCACAACGTCTCCGACCCCGGCGTCACCCTCGTGGAGACGGTCGCGCACATGGCCGACCAGATCGTCTACCGGCTCAACCGGGTGCCGGAGAAGAACCACTTGGCGTTCCTGGACCTCGTCGGGATCACCCTGTTCCCGCCGTCCGCGGCCCGCACCGAGGTGACGTTCTGGCTGTCGGCTCCGCAGGAGGAGGCGGTGTGGGTGCCGGTGGGCACGGAGGTCGCCACGCTGCGCACCGAGAGCGAGGAGGCGGTGGTCTTCGCCACCGAGCGCGAACTGACGTTGGTGCCCTGCGCGTTGCGCCATCTGCTGGTGCAGCACCGGGGTGAGCCGATGGCCGACCGGACGTCCGACCTCGCGGAGGAGGACAAGGACCTGCTGTGCTTCTCCGAGTCGCCCGAGCCCGGTGACTCCGTGCTGTTCGGCCTGACCGCCGCGGTCCCGCACTGCGCGATCGCCCTGGACCTGGACAGCCGGGTGGACGGCGTCGGCGTGGACCCGCGCCAGCCGCCGCTGGTGTGGGAGGCGTGGACCGCGGACGGCTGGCAGATCTGCGAGGTCGACCGGGACGGCACCGGCGGTCTGAACCGGCCCGGCGAGGTCGTGCTGCACATCCCCGGCGGGCATGTGCTGTCCCGCAACGCCGGGCAGGAGGCCGGCTGGCTGCGCTGCCGCGTCACCGACCCCCGGCCGAACCAGCCCTTCTACACGACCTCGCCCACCGTGCGCGCCGCCGAGGCCTTCACCATCGGCGGCACCACCCAGACCGTGCACGCCGAGACGGTGTACGACGAGGCGCTCGGCGAGTCCACCGGGCTGCCGGGCCAGCGGCTGCGCCTGCTGCACGCGCCCGTGGTCGGCGACGACCCGCCGCTGCTGCTGCAGACCGCCGAGCACGACGGCTGGACGGACTGGCGGGTCGTCCCGAACTTCGCGGGCTCCGGGCCCAACGACCGGCACATCACCCTCGACGCCACGACCGGCGAGATCGCCTTCGGCCCGGCCGTGCGCGAACCCGACGGGTCCCTGCGGCAGTACGGGACGGTCGCCCCCAAGGGCGCCCCCGTCCGGGCCCGCCGCTATCGCACGGGCGGCGGGCGCGCCGGCAATGTGGCGCGCGGTGCCGTCCAGGTGCTGCGCACCTCCATCCCGTACGTCTCCGAGGTCGTCAACCGCGAGGCCGCGCGCGGCGGTGTGGACGGGGAGACGGTTCAGGAGGCGAAGGTCCGGGCCCCGATCACCCTGCGCGCCCAGGAGCGTGCCGTGACGCTGCGCGACTACGAGGAGCTGGCCCGCCGCGCCGCCCCGGAGACCGCGCGCATCACCTGCCTGGAGGGCGAGGAGGGCGAGCACGGGGCCTACGCGGTACGGGTGCTGGTCGTGCCGCAGGCCGTGCCGGACCCCGGCGGCCGGCTGCGCTTCGAGCAACTCGTGCCCGGTGACGCGCTGCTGGACCGCATCACCCGGCATCTGGACGAACGGCGCCTGATCGGGACCCGGTTGGCGGTGGGCCCGCCGTACTACCAGGGCGTCACCGTGGTGGCCACGGTGCATGCCTTCCGGGGTGTCGACACCGACCGGGTGCGCCGTCAGGCGCATGACGCCCTCTACCGGCACCTCGATCCGCTGACCGGCGGCGCGGACGGCACCGGCTGGCCGTTCGGCCGGCCCGTGCAGTCCGGTGAGGTGTTCGCGGTGCTGCAACGCGTGCCGGGGGTGGAACTGGTCGACGAGGTGGTCCTGCACCCCGCCGACCCGCTCACCGGCAAGCGCGGCGAGGCGACGAACCGGATCGATCTGTCCGCGCCGTCGCTGGTGTTCTCGTTCGACCACCGCGTCCGGGTGATCGGAGACGGTTCGTGAACGGGGACCCGAGGGCGGGGAGGGGCGTATGAGGGGCTCGATCGACGGCCTCGGATCCTCCACGCCGATCGGCACGATGCTGCCGGCCGTCTTCGCCGACGACGACCTGGCCCAGCGGTTCGTCGCCGGACTCGACGACGTGATCGCCCCGATCCTGAGCGTGCTGGACTGTCTCGACACCTACTTCCGCCCGTCCCTCACCCCGCTCGACTTCACCCAGTGGCTGGGGAGCTGGGTGGGTGCGGAGACGGCGGGCGACGAGCCCGAGGCCCGCCTGCGGGCGGCCGTGGCCGCCGCCGCGTATCTGCACCGCATCCGCGGCACCCGGCGCGGGCTGTCCGAGACGGTCCGGCTCGCGTTCGGTGTGGAGCCCGAGATCACCGAGAGCGGCGGCGCCGCGTGGAGCGCCCGGCCGCTCGGCCCGTTCCCCGGCGCGCCCCGCCCGCGTCTGCACGTCCATCTACGACTTCCCGCCCCGACCCCCGCGGACCACTACCGCCTGGAGACCCTCGTGTCCGCCGCCCGCCCCGCTCATATGCCGTACACGGTCCAGGTGACCGCCGGTGCCCCCGCCGAAAGGACCCGGGAGACATGACAACCCCCCAGAACTGCGCCGACTGCGGCACCCGCGCGGAACCGGGCCAGTCCTTCTGCGACGCCTGCGGGGCGGTACTGAGCTGGACGGACCGCCCGTCCGGCGGCTCCGGCCCTCGCGCAGGGGCAGCCGGGACTCCCGAGGCGTCCCGCCCGGCTCGGGCCTCCGAACCGGCCGGGGAGCCCGAGGCCGGCCGCCCGGCCCGGACGTCCGAGCCGGCCCGCGTCTCCGGGACCACCGGGACCACCGGACCCGCCGGAGTTTCCAGGGCTTCGGAGCCCACCGGCCACGCGAGGCCCGACGGTGAGCCGGGCGGCGCCTCGTCACCCGAGCCGGGCTGGGACGCCTTCGCCCGGCCGGACGGCGGCACGGGCCTGGCCCCCACCGCCCGCGACCGGCTCGGCACCGGCACGGCGACGACGCACCAGGGCGCCACCCGTACGGCGTCCACCGGCCCCCGCACCTCCGACCCGGCCACCGCCGAAAACGCCGCCACCGACGCGGCCTCCGCCCGGCACGGCGAGCACCCCGGCACGCCGGGCGCCACCGCTCACCCGGACACAGCCTCCGGCTCCGGAGCCTCCCCTCACCACGACACCACCGGCCCCGGCACCCCCTCCCCCACCGACCGCTTCCCGGACGACACCGCCCCCACCGAGCCCGTCCCCCCGGTCGCCCAGAGCCAGCACCCCGCCGACCCCGACGCCGACACCCACGGCATGACCGACCGCGCCCGCAGCCTCCTCATCCCGGTCGGCGACCCCGAGCCCCGGCCCGACCCGCACCCCTCCGTCACCCCGGTCCTGCCCGGCCGCCCCGAGCCGCAGCGCCCGCAGTCCGTACGCGCCCCGGGTCAGGAGCACGGCGCGGACGGCGGCGCCCCCTGCCCCTGGTGCGCCACCCGCAACCGGCCCGAGCGGCACTTCTGCGCCCGGTGCGCGATGCCCATGACCGGCGACGGACCGGCCGGCCCGCTGCGGCTCCCCTGGTGGCGACGCCTCTTCGGCAGTCAGGAGGCCCCGTGGGCGGGCGACCGCCCCCGGCTGCGCCGAGCCTTCGACCGGGTCCTGACCTGGCTGGGCATCGTGATCGTGCTGTCCCTGCTGGTCGTTCTGGTGATCAACATCCCGCAGGGCATCCAGGCCACCCGCGACCACTTCGCCAAGCGCGCCGAGGTGTCCCCGGACCGCTACGCCGCGTCCCGCTACTTCCCGGGCCACAAGCCGGACCTGGCCTTCGACAAGCTCAACGACACCTGGTGGGGCCCGGGCGTCTCCGAGTCGGGCAAGGGCCAGTGGGTGGAGGCCCGTTTCGACCAGCCGACCCGGCTCCTGGACCTGATCATCACGCCGGGCGTCTCCGTCCGCCCCGACAAGCTCCGCGAGTCGGCGCTCCCGCACCGTCTGGAGGCCACGATCACGGGGGCCGACGGCAAGAAGACGACCCGTCAGGTCACTCTCGACCAGGGCGCGGGCCCGCAGCGGCGTTCGTTCCGCGTGGGCGAGGTCACCTCCGTCCGCTTCACCATCGAGTCCGCCCACGGCATCTCGGGGGAGAAGCAGGTCGCCATCGCGGAGATCGAGTTCTTCGGCCCGTCGAGCGCGAACAGCGGCTGAACGCGCCGCGGCCCCGGACGGAGACGAACCGTCCGGGGCCGCGGCGTACGACGACCGGGGTGACTACGCGTCCAGCGACGTCATCACGTGCTTGATCCGCGTGTAGTCGTCGAAGCCGTACGACGAGAGGTCCTTGCCGTAGCCGGACTTCTTGAAGCCGCCGTGCGGCATCTCGGCGACCAGCGGGATGTGGGTGTTGATCCACACGCAGCCGAAGTCGAGCTTCTTGGACATGCGCATCGCGCGGCCGTGGTCCTTGGTCCACACGGAGGAGGCGAGCGCGTACTCGACGTCGTTGGCCCACGTCACGGCCTGCTCCTCGTCGGAGAAGGACTGGACGGTGATGACCGGGCCGAAGACCTCGTTCTGGACGATCTCGTCGTCCTGCTTCAGGCCCGAGACGACGGTCGGCGCGTAGAAGTAGCCCTTGTCGCCGACGCGCTTGCCGCCGGCCTCCACGCGCGCGTGCGCGGGCAGCCGGCCGATGAAGCCCTCGACCTGCTTGAGCTGGTTGGGGTTGTTGAGCGGGCCGAACAGCACGTCCTCGTCGTCCGGCTGGCCCGTCTTCGTCTCGGACGCGGCCTTCGCCAGCGCGGAGACGAACTCGTCGTGGATGGACTCGTGGACGAGCACGCGGGTGGCGGCCGTACAGTCCTGGCCCGCGTTGAAGTAGCCCGCGACCGAGATGTCCTCGACGGCCTTGGCGATGTCGGTGTCCTCGAAGACCACGACGGGCGCCTTGCCGCCCAGCTCCAGGTGGACGCGCTTGACGTCCTTGGAGGCGGACTCGGCGACCTGGATGCCGGCGCGCACCGAGCCGGTGATGGAGGCCATCGCCGGGGTGTCGTGCTCGACCATCATGCGGCCGGTGTCGCGGTCGCCGCAGATGACGTTGAAGACGCCCTTGGGGACGATCGAGCCGATGATCTCGGCCATCAGTGCCGTCGAGGCCGGGGTGGTGTCCGACGGCTTCAGGACGACGGTGTTGCCCGCCGCGAGCGCCGGGGCGAACTTCCACACGGCCATCATCATCGGGTAGTTCCACGGCGCGACCTGCGCGCAGACACCGACCGGCTCACGGCGGACGATGGAGGTCAGGCCCTCCATGTACTCGCCGGCCGAGCGGCCCTCCAGCATCCGCGCCGCGCCCGCGAAGAAGCGGATCTGGTCGACCATCGGCGGGATCTCCTCGGAGCGGGTCAGCCCGATGGGCTTGCCCGTGTTCTCCACCTCGGCCGCGATCAGCTCCTCGGCGCGCTCCTCGAAGGCGTCCGCGATCTTCAGCAGGGCCTTCTGACGCTCGGCGGGCGTGGTGTCGCGCCAGCCGGGAAAGGCCTCGGCGGCCGCCGCCATCGCGGCGTCCACGTCCGCCTGCCCGGACAGCGGAGCGGTCGCGTACGCCTCACCCGTCGCGGGATTGACCACCTCGGTGGTCCGTCCGTCGGCGGCGTCCCGGAACTCACCGCCGATGTAATTGCGCAGACGACGAAGCTCGGTGCTCACTGCCGGCCCTCCAGTTCGGATGTCCAGTACTTGAGACACCCACCCTAGTCGCCCGGTCCACGTTTTCAACACCCCCACTCCCTTCATTCGTGCGGAATCCGCAGGCTTCGGCAATCAAAACAACGGATTTCATCGATCACGCCTTGCGGAAGTGACGAGACCTCGTGCACAGTGACCTCGTGGCCAGTCGAAGCGCAGACCAGAAGGGCTCGCGGGAACTCCGCGAGTCCTCCCGCGAGTCCAGGAACGGCAGCTCGCCCCAGCTGGACGCCGTCTCCCTCGCCATCATCGAACAGCTCCAGGAGGACGGCCGCCGGCCGTACGCCGCCATCGGCAAGGCCGTGGGCCTCTCCGAGGCGGCCGTGCGTCAGCGCGTCCAGAAGCTGCTCGACCAGGGCGTGATGCAGATCGTCGCCGTCACGGACCCGCTCACCGTGGGCTTCCGCAGACAGGCGATGGTCGGCGTCAACGTCGAGGGCGACGTGGAGTCGGTCGCGGAGGCGCTGACGGCCATGCCCGAGTGCGAGTACGTGGTGATGACCGCGGGCTCCTTCGACCTGATGGTGGAGATCGTCTGCGAGGACGACGACCACCTTCTGGAGGTCATCAACAAACGCATCCGGGCGGTGCCCGGAGTGCGCTCCACCGAGAGTTTCGTTTACCTGAAGCTCAAGAAGCAGACCTACATGTGGGGAACCCGATAACCGTGAGGACCCGATAGCCGTGAGCAAGGACCTCTCCCAGTCCGCGTACGACCACCTGTGGATGCACTTCACGCGCATGTCGTCGTACGAGAAGGCCCCCGTACCCACCATCGTCCGTGGCGAGGGCACCTACATCTACGACGACCAGGGCAAGCGCTACCTGGACGGTCTCGCCGGACTGTTCGTGGTGCAGGCCGGGCACGGCCGTGTCGAGCTCGCCGAGACCGCCTTCAAGCAGGCGCAGGAGCTGGCGTTCTTCCCGGTGTGGTCCTACGCCCACCCCAAGGCCGTCGAGCTGGCCGAGCGCCTCGCGCACCACGCCCCGGGCGACCTGAACAAGGTCTTCTTCACCACCGGCGGCGGCGAGGCCGTCGAGACCGCCTGGAAGCTGGCCAAGCAGTACTTCAAGCTGACCGGCAAGCCCACCAAGCACAAGGTCATCTCCCGCGCGGTCGCCTACCACGGCACCCCGCAAGGCGCCCTGTCCATCACCGGCCTGCCGGGCCTGAAGGCCCCGTTCGAGCCGCTGGTCCCGGGCGCGCACAAGGTCCCGAACACCAACATCTACCGGGCCCCCTACTTCGGCGACGACCCGGAGGCCTTCGGCCGCTGGGCCGCCGACCAGATCGAGCAGCAGATCCTCTTCGAGGGCCCGGACACGGTCGCCGCGGTCTTCCTGGAGCCGGTGCAGAACGCGGGCGGCTGCTTCCCGCCCCCGCCCGGCTACTTCCAGCGCGTCCGCGAGATCTGCGACCAATACGACGTGCTGCTCGTCTCCGACGAGGTCATCTGCGCCTTCGGCCGCCTCGGCACGATCTTCGCCTGCGACAAGTTCGACTACGTCCCGGACATGATCACCTGCGCCAAGGGCATGACTTCGGGCTACTCCCCGATCGGCGCCTGCATCATCTCCGACCGCCTGGCCGAGCCGTTCTACAAGGGCGACAACACCTTCCTGCACGGCTACACCTTCGGCGGCCACCCGGTCTCCGCGGCGGTGGGCCTCGCCAACCTCGACCTCTTCGAGCGCGAGAACCTCCCCCAGCACGTCCTCGACAACGAGGGCGCCTTCCGCTCCACCCTGGAGAAGCTCCACGACCTGCCGATCGTCGGCGACGTCCGCGGCAACGGCTTCTTCTACGGCATCGAGCTGGTCAAGGACAAGAACACCAAGGAGTCCTTCAACGACGAGGAGACGGAGCGCGTCCTGTACGGCTTCCTCTCCAAGGCGCTGTACGACAACGGCCTGTACTGCCGCGCCGACGACCGCGGCGACCCGGTCGTCCAGCTCGCCCCGCCGCTGATCTCCGACCAGTCGACGTTCGACGAGATCGAGCAGATCCTGCGGGCCACCCTCTCGGAGGCGTGGACGAAGCTCTGAGCGTCGCCGCTCCGATCGTCTGATCGGACGATCAACACCAGCCCCGGTGCCCGCCGTTCGAGTGAGAAACGGCGGCCCGGGGCCGCGTGCTGTCCGGCGTCCCGCCTCCCGCTGCCTAGCGTGCCCAGTGACTGATCGGCCCCGCCTTCGTTCCCCCGCACGGGGGATGGCACGGGAACTACGGATCTGAACCGAGGTGTACGCATGGAGGCCCCGCCGGACAACGACGTGCTCTGGGCACGCGCCCTGCACTTCCAGCACCACGACGGCTCGCCCGCGCTCTGCGGCGTCTCCCTCGGCGTCCGGGAGAGCGAGATCCTCGCCGTCAGCGGCCCGCGCGGCAGCGGCAAGACGACCCTGCTGCGGTGCCTGTCCGGCCTGGAGCCCGTGCGGCGCGGCGAGGTCTGGTTCAACAGCGTGCCCGTGCACACCATGGGCGCCCTCACCCGCGAGCGGCTGCGCCGCGACCGCTTCGGCTGGATCGACCCGGTCCCCTCCCTGGTCCCGGAGCTGAACGCCTGGGAGAACGCCGCCCTGCCGCTGATGCTGCGCGGCACCAGCAGGCGCCGCGCCAAGCGGGCGGCACTGGAGTGGCTGGAGCGCCTGGACATCGGCGACGGCGCCCGCAAGCGCCCGCACCAGTTGAAGCAGGCCGAGCGCCAGCGGGTGTGCATCGCCCGCGCCCTCGCACCGGCGCCCTCGGTGCTGTTCGCCGACGAGCCGACGGCTCCCCTGCACCGCGCCGACCGCGCCCACGCGCTGCGCACCCTCACCACGGCGGCCCGCTCGCACGGCATCACGGTCGTCCTGGCCACCCACGACCCGGACACCGCGGCACTCGCCGACCGCACGGTCTTCCTGCTCGACGGGCGGCGCGTGCGGACGGTGCACCTGCCTCCGGTCGCCGAGACCACCGAGCCGGAGGGCCGGGCGGCGTGCTCGCTCTCCGTCTGACCCGCGCCGCCCACCCCGCCGTCCAACTGCGCCGCCTCCTGGTCGCGGCGGCCTCGGCGGGCACGGGTTTCCTGCTGCTGTGCGCCCTCGGTTACGCGCTGGGCCACCCCGGCTCCCCCGGTGCCGCCGCGCTGCGCCTGGCCTGGTGCGCGGCGCCCCTCGCCGCCACGGTGTACTTCGCCCTCGCGGTGGCCCGCACCGACCCCGGCACCAAGCCCCGCACCGGCCTCTCGGCGATCGGCCTGGGCCCGCTGCGCCTGATGGCCATCGCGGTGACGACGACGGCCCTGTCCTGCACCCTGGGCTCGATGCTGGCCCTGCTGCTCTTCCTGCATCTGCGGGGCGATCTGACGGGCCTGCCCTTCGACGGCGCGGCCGCCGAGGCCCTCGGCGCGGGCCGGCCGCTGCCGCTGCCGGGAGCCCTGACGCTGCTGGCGCTCGTGCCCGCGGGCGCCTCGATCGCGGTGGTGCTGACGCTGCGGCCCAGGGAGCAGAGGGCGGCCGCGGCGGCCAGGGTGGTGTACGGCCGCTTCGGCGCGTACCGGCGCGCCAGCCCGCTCGACACCTTCGGGGCGTACGGCCGTTTCGGCCGCCAGATCAACCGGCCCGGGGGCGCT
Organism: Streptomyces sp. CRCS-T-1; assembly: GCF_024442335.1. Taxonomy (NCBI): domain Bacteria; kingdom Bacillati; phylum Actinomycetota; class Actinomycetes; order Kitasatosporales; family Streptomycetaceae; genus Streptomyces; species Streptomyces sp. CRCS-T-1. The sequence continues at coordinate 2,180,823 of NZ_CP101651.1, forward strand.
CCCGCCGGGCAGCAGAGCGCGCCCCCGTCGGCGCGGGCGGGCGAACCGGCCTCGGCGGCGACGGTCACGGACGCCGGGAGCGCGGTGAGCACGATCGAGGAACTCCCCCGGCTCTCCGCCCCGCACGCCACCGCACCGGACCCCACCGACGTCCTCGCGGTCCCCGATGCGGTGCTGCTGCCGGACCTCGTCACGGCCGACGCCGCCCCCACCGCCGCCCCCTCCGGCCTCCCCTGGGGCATCACCGTCCTGGCCGCGGGGCTCGCCGTGGAGACCTACGCGAGCCGCACCGCCCCCAAGGCGCCCGACCTCACCTTCTCCGGCGCCTCCCCCGGTGTCATGGCGGGCTGGACGCTGGCCGCCGTCGGCCTGGCCCTGGCCGGTCCCGGTCTGACCCACCTGTGCGGCCGGCTGCTCCAGTCGGCCCGCCCCGGCGCCCTGCGGTTGCTGGCCGGCCGCATCCTGATGACGGAGGCCACCCGCATCGGCCGCCCCCTGGGCGTGGTCTGCGCGGTGCTGTCGGCCACGTACGCCATGGTGCTGCTGCACGCCCCGGACGGACTGTCGCTCGGTCCGCTCACCCTCCTCGGTGTGCTCCTCGTGACCGGCTGCACCGTGGCGACGCTCCTGACGGCCGCCGTCGAGGCCCGGCAGGCCCGGGCCGACACCACCTCCGCGCTGCTGCGTCTCGGCGCACCCGCGACCATGCTGCGCAGCGCCGCGGCCCTGCGCGCGGGCGCGTTGTTCGCCCTGTTCGCCCCGCTCACCCTGACGGTCGCGGAGTTGGCGGCGCTGCCGCTGGCGCGCTGAGAAAGTCGTACGAGAAAAATTTCCGGGCGGCGATGAGTTCCGCGCGGGGCCCCGGTCTAACCCCGCGTAACGACACGGACCCGGTAGCACCGCCCCGATGGGAGACCGCACATGTACCAGCAGATGATCTTCGTGAACCTGTGTGTCAGCGACATCGCCGCCTCGAAGAAGTTCTTCACGGAGCTCGGCTACACGATCAACGAGCAGTTCAGCGACGACACCACCGCGTCGGTCGTGATCAGCGAGACCATCGTCGTGATGGTGCACACCAAGGAGAAGTACTCCCAGTTCACCAAGAAGGAGATCGCGGACTCCAAGAAGAACAGCGAGGTGCTGATCGCGCTGAGTTCGGAGAGTCGCGAGAAGGTCGACGAGCTGGTGGAGAAGGCGGTGGCGGCCGGTGGGTCCGTCTCCGGCGAGACGCAGGACCACGGTTTCATGTACGGCCGCGCCTTCGACGACCCGGACGGCCACACCTTCGAGGTCGTGTGGATGGACCCGGCGGCCGTCCAGGGCTGACACGCGCTGTGCCAGCATGGGCGGGTGCAGACGATGCCCGCCCATGCGGCCCACCATGACGACCGTGAGATCGAGACGCTCGAGGAGTTCGACGCGACCGTCGCGGCGCGCGGCACACTCGCCGGTCACCGCGTCCAGGCCGTCGACCTGACGGACCGTACGCGCGAGCTGCTCACCACGGACACCGCGGGCGCGATCTTCCTCGGCTGCGCGATGCGCGAGGACGCGGCCGCGAAGATACGCGCGGACGGCGCCCTGGTCTTCCCGCCGGTCCCGGACCTGCCCTTCGACCCGTACCGCGGCCTGGTCTACTCACCGGACGAGCTGTTCGCGTCCCTGCCGGACGGCTACGAGGCGACTCCCGACGCCCGCGCCTACGCCTGGTTCCAGCGCACGAAGGCCGACGGCGACATCTACGCGTCCATGCTGCGCGCGGTCCACGACGACTCCGTCTCGGACGCGCTCGACGAACTCCTGTCCGGCGCCCGGGTCGTGGGCGTGATGGGCGGCCACGCGATGGCCCGGGGCACCGAGGAGTACGCGGGGGCGGCGCGGCTCGGCCGCGAACTGGCCCGCGCCGGTTTCACGGTCGCCACCGGCGGCGGCCCGGGCGCGATGGAGGCGGCCAACTTCGGCGCGTACGCGGCCCCGTTCGACGACGAGATGCTCACCGACTCGCTGGAACTGCTCGGCAAGGCACCGCACTTCACCCCGTCGATCACCCAGTGGGCCTCGGCCGCCTTCGAGATACGCACCCGCTGGCCGCAGGGCGGCCGCTCCGTCGGCATCCCGACCTGGTTCTACGGCCACGAGCCGCCGAACGCCTTCGCCTCGCACATCGCCAAGTACTTCGCCAACGCCACCCGCGAGGACGGCCTGCTGGCCCGGTCGACAGCGGGTGTGGTGTTCCTGCCGGGAGCCGCCGGCACCGTACAGGAGATCTTCGACAACGCGACGCCGAACTACTACGAGTCGCGCGGCGAGCCGACGCCCATGGTGCTCGTGAACCGCGCGCACTGGACGGAGAAGCTGCCGACGTGGCCGCTGCTCCAGTCGCTGGCCAAGGGGCGTTCGATGGAGACGCGGATCGCGCTGGTCGAGCGGATCGAGGAGGCGCCGGAGGCGTTGAAACGCCTCGGCGGTTAATAAGCAGGCAAAGCAAGTGCTTGCAGACTGCATATGCGTTGACACTACTTATGCGGCACTTATAAACCTGTGAGTCTCCAGGTAGTGCTGATGTTCCGTCACCGCTGCCTCTTCCCCCCGCTTTAACACATCCTGTAAAGGACAAACGTGGCAGTTCTGTCCGTATCCCGCCGCGCACGCGCCGTGCGCATCCTCGGTGTCGTCTCCGCCTCGGCCGCGCTCGCGCTCGGTACCGCCGGCAACGCGCTCGCCTGCAACATCAACGAGTTCTCCGCCGAGGCGAAGTGTGACGGCGACAAGGGCGTCATCACCGTCACCGACGTGGACCCCGCCGGCATCAAGGCGAAGGTCACCGTATACCTGCAGAACAACGGCGCCGACGCGCAGAAGATCGGCGAGCAGGAGGTCAAGGGCTCGCGCGAAGGCACCACCATCACCTTCGCCGAGGACTGGAAGCCGAACGCGGAGTACCGCATCCACGTGAAGGCCGCTCCGTACGTCGACGAGGACATCAAGCCGAACCTCGTCACCCCGGCCACGGCCTGCAAGAAGGAGGAGGAGCCCCCGGCTTCGACTCCCCCGGCCACCCCGACCCCCTCCACCCCGTCGGCCTCCCCCTCGAAGCCGGCCGAGGAGACCGACACCCCGGCTCCGACGCCGTCGGAGAGCGAGAGCACCACGCCGGCGGGCAACGCGCCCGGCCCGGCCGGTGACTCCAACCTCGCCGAGACGGGCGCCGACTCCAACACCGGAATCATCGCCGGCATCGCGGCGGCCCTGGTCGTCGTCGGTGGTGGCGCGGTGTTCTTCGGCATGCGCCGTCGTGGGGCGAACAGCGAAGGCTGACGCCCGCGCACACCCTGATGTGGCCCGACCCTGACAGGGGGGCGGGCCACGTCCGTCTCATCCGAACGTCGCCCGCTCCAGCCAGAACTCCAGCAACTCCCGCTCCCCCAGCACCTCCAGCTCCGGAGCGTCCAGCGGCAGCCGCCGGTAGAACGCGAGCAGGACAGAGGTCAGCGGCCCGCGCAGGGCGACCGTGGCCTTCTCGTGGCCCCGGCGCCAGGTGACACCGTCCTCGGTGAGCGCGATCAGCCACTCGGCGTTCACCTCCGGCCCGGCGTCGGTGGCGTGCAGATGGATGCTGCGGCCCGGGCCGCGCAGTTCCCTCGCCGCCTCGTCGTGCGGGTCCGTCTGCGCGTACTCCACGATCTGCAGCCACTCGTCGATCGCGTCGGCGGCGATGTCGGGCGCGACCTCGTAGGGCAGCCCGGCGGTGAGCGTGGCGTCCGCCCGGTGCACGGTGACCTCGTGCGCCATCCGGCGGGCCCAGAACCCGGCGTTGAGGATCCCCGCCCAGCCCCACACCTTCGCGTCCGGCCCGGCCTCCCGCAGCGCGGCGACGACCTGCTCGCCCGCCTCCCCCAGCCACGCGTCCAGCGCCGCTGCGTCACCCCGGGCCTCGGGCCCCTCGGCCCCCGGCACCTCCTCCTCGGGCACCTCCTCCTGGGCCCGGGTCCGCACCATGAGCTCCACCCAGCGCAGGGCGCCGCCCGTGTGCCGGACGAGTTCCTCCAGCGACCAGTCGGGGCAATTCGGCACGGTGGCGGACAGGTCGGCCCCGGAGGTCACCACCGACCTCAACAGACCGACCTGATGGGCGATTTCGTCGCAGTAGCGCTCGTGCGCGAGGAGTGTCATGCCCGCACCATAGGCGGGCGGCGATCAGTCGAGCACGGCGATTTCCGCCGCGTCGAACTCCACCCCGGCCTCGGCCCCTACCTCGGGCGCCGCCCGCAGCGCGCACGCCGCCTCCAGGCGCGGGGCGTCCTCCGGCTGGAGGTGGACGGCGACATGCGTGCCCTTGAAGGTGCGGCCGGTCACCGTGCAGCGCAGGCCCTCACCGGCGGGCACCAGACGTACACCGGCGGGCCGCACCAGAAGGGTCCGCGTGCCCTGCGGCGCGCCCTCCGGCACCGGCACCTTGCCCCAGGGCGTGTCCGCGGCCTCCGCACCCACGGTCGCCTCGACGACGTTCTCGAAGCCGAGGAAGCGCGCCACGAACGCGTCGGCCGGCCGCTGCCACACCTCAAGCGGCGTACCGGACTGGGCGATCCGCCCGTCCCGCATCACCACGACCCGGTCGGCCAGCGCGAAGGCCTCCCCCTGGTCGTGCGTCACGGCGAGCACGGTGGTGCCCAACCGGCCGAACAGCTCGCGCAGTTCCACGACCAGCCGCTCCCTCAGCGACCGGTCGAGCTGCCCCAGCGGCTCGTCCAGCATCAGCAGTGTGGGGCTCGGCGCCAGGGCCCGGGCCAGCGCCACCCGCTGCTGCTCCCCGCCGGACAGCGCGGCGACGGCCCGACGGTCCGCGCCGGGCAGCCCCACCAGGTCCAGCAACTCCCTTACCCGCTCGGCCTGCTGCCGCTTGGACGCCCCGTGCATCCGCAGCCCGAAGGCGACATTGCCGCCCACGTCCCGCTGCGGGAACAGCTGGTGGTCCTGGAACATCAGCCCGACCCCGCGCCGGTGCGCGGGCACGCCGGCCTGGTCGCGCCCGTCGAGCGACACCCGCCCGGAGTCCAGCGGCTGCAGCCCGGCCACGGCCCGCAGCAGGGTCGACTTGCCGCTGCCGCTGGGCCCGAGCACGCACACGATCTCGTGCTCGGCGACCTCCAGATCGACGGCGTCCAGTACGGCCCGCCCGCCGAAACGGACCGTCGCGCCCTCCAGTGCCAGCAGCATCAGAACTCCCCTGTCCGGTCGGCGATCCTGAGCCTCTCCAGCACCAGCAGGGCCACGGCGCACACCACCATCAGAATCGTCGAAAGGGCCATCGCCTGGCCGTAGTTCAGCTCCCCGGGCCGCCCCAGCAGCCGCGCCACGGCCACCGGCAGCGTCGGGTTGTCGGGCCGCGCGATGAACACCGTCGCGCCGAACTCCCCGAGCGACACCGCGAAGGCGAACCCGGCGGCGATCAGCAGCGCCCGCCGCACCATCGGCAGGTCCACCTCCCGCCACACCCGCCAGGGCGAGGCCCCCAGCACCGAGGCCGCCTCCCGCAACCGCACGTCCACCGCCCGCAGCACTGGCAGCATGGTCCGCACGACGAACGGCACCCCGACCAGCGCCTGCGCGAGCGGCACCAGGATCCACGAGGCCCTCAGGTCCAGCGGCGGCTCGTCGAGGGTGATCAGGAACCCGAAGCCGACGGTCACCGCGGACACCCCGAGCGGCAGCATCAGCAGCGCGTCAAACCCGCGCACGAACCGCCCGGCGTCCCGGCGGGTGAGCGCGACGGCGGCGAGGCCGCCGATCACCACCGCGATGACCGTGGCGGCCAGGGCGTACTCCAGCGAGTTGCGGATCGCCTCGATCGGCGCCACCAGGAAGATCCCGCCGTCCTCCCTGGTCAGCGCGCGGTAGTAGCCGAAGCCCGGCGCGTCCAGGGACCGCTGGACCAGTACGGCGAGCGGCAGCAGAAGCAGCACGACGACCGTGAGCAGCACCCCGCCCAGCAGCGCCCACTGCCCGGCGCCGCGTGGCCGGCGCGCGGTCACCGACGCGTCCACCAGCCGCAGCGCCGTCTCCCGCCGCCGTACGGTCCAGGCGTGCAGGACGAGGATCGCGCCCACGGCGACGAACTGGATCAGTGTCAGCACGGCCGCCGTGGACAGGTCGAAGATCTCCGACGTCTGCCGGTAGATCTCCACCTCCAGGGTCGAGAAGGTGGGCCCGCCGAGGATCTGGACGACACCGAAGGAGGTGAAGGTGAACAGGAAGACCATGAGCGCGGCGGCGGCCACGGCCGGGGCGAGGGCCGGGAGGGTCACCTGCCGCCATGCCTTCAGCGGGGACGCCCCGAGCATCCGCGCTGCCTCCTCCTGCCGCGGGTCCAGCTGCGCCCAGAGCCCGCCGACGGTCCGAACGACGACCGCGTAGTTGAAGAAGACGTGCGCAAGCAGGATCGCCCACACGGTGGTGTCCAGGCGTACGCCCCACAGCTCGTCGAGCAGCCCGCCCCGCCCGACCAGCGCCAGGAACGCCGTACCGACGACGACCGTGGGCAGCACGAACGGGACGGTCACGGCCGCCCGCAGCACCTGCTTGCCCCGGAAGTCGAAGCGCGCGAAGACATACGCGCCCGGGAGCGCGATCAGCAGCGTGAGCGCGGTGGAGACGAGCGCCTGCCAGGTGGTGAACCACAGGACGTGCCGGACGTCGGACTGCGCCAGCACCTCCCCGATCCGCCCGAACTGCCAGGCGCCGTCGATCTTCAGCCCGCGCGCGACGATCGCGGCGACGGGGTAGGCGAAGAACGCCGCGAAGAACGCGACGGGCAGGGCGATGAGCCCGAACCGCGCCGCCGCGCCCCTCGTCCGGCCGGTCACTTCAGTACGAGTGAGGTCCACGACTTGACCCACTGGTCACGGTGGTCGGCGATCTTCGCCGGGTCCAGGGTCTCGGGGTCCTTGGCCTGCGGCCCGAACTTCACGAACTCCGGCGGCACCTGGGCGCCCTCGCGCACCGGGTACACGAACATGTTGAGCGGCATGTCCTCCTGGAACTTCTTGCTGAGCAGGAAGTCGAGGAACGCCTTGCCGCCCTTGGTGTTCTTGGCGTTGCTCAGCAGCCCGGCGTACTCGACCTGCCGGAAGCAGGTGCCCTCGGCGACCCCGGTCGGTGCCGCATCCGGCTTGGGGTCGGCGAAGATGACCTCGGCGGGCGGCGAGGAGGCGTACGACACGACGAGCGGCCTCTCGCCCTTGGCCTTCTTGCCGCCGGCCGAGCCGGAGAACTCCTCGTTGTAGGCCTGCTCCCAGCCGTCGACGACCTTCACGCCATTGGCCTTGAGCTTCTTCCAGTAGCTCTCCCACCCGTCGTCGCCGTACTTCGCGGCGGTGCCGAGCAGGAACCCGAGGCCGGGCGAGGAGGCGGAGGCGTTCTCGGTGACGAGCAGGTTCTTGTACTGCGGCTCGACCAGGTCGTCGAAGCTCTTCGGCGGCTCCAGCTTGTGGTCGGCGAAGTACTTCTTGTCGTAGTTGACGCAGATGTCGCCGGTGTCGACGGGCGTGACCCGGTGCTGGTCCCGGTCGGCCCGGTACTCGGCCTTGATCTGCTCGGAGCCCTTCGCCTCGTACGGCTGGAACAGGCCGTTGTCGAGGGCGCGGGACAGCAGGGTGTTGTCGACGCCGAAGAAGACGTCGCCCTGCGGGTTGTCCTTGGTGAGGATCGCCTTGTTCACGGCCTGCCCGGCGTCGCCGTCCTTCAGGACATTCACCTTGTAGCCGGACTGCTTCTCGAAGGCGGCGATGACGCCCTTGGACGCGGCCCACGAGTCATGGCTGACGAGGGTCACGGTCTTGGAGTCGCCGGACCCCTGGCCGCCATCGGACGACCCGCAGGCGGCGAGCGTGCCGACCATGCCGAGCCCGACGACCACAGCCGTCAGCCGCTTGCTCTTGTTGCTCACTGGATTCCTCCTGGATGACCAGGAGAAGACGCGGCCCCGCCCGGGAACTCAGGGGATCCCGGGCAGGGCGCAACAGCTCGAGTGATGACCGATCTCCCTACCCAGAATGACCTGGGCCAGGTTCGGAGGGTCTGCGGCCGTGTGCCGCACTCTCAGCGCTGTGGCGCTCCCCTGTCGGAATATGCAGGTGTCGGATATGCAGATGTTCTTACGCCGGTCAGACTACCGTTCGGTGGCCGCGAGCTGACCACACGCCCCGTCGATCTCCTGTCCACGGGTGTCCCGGATCGTCACCGGCACACCATGGGCGGCGATGGCCTCCACGAACGCCTTCTCGTCCTCGGGCCGCGAGGCCGTCCACTTCGACCCGGGCGTCGGGTTCAGCGGGATGAGATTGACGTGCACGGGCTTGCCCTTGAGCAGCCGCCCGAGCCGGTCACCGCGCCAGGCCTGGTCGTTGATGTCCCGGATCAGCGCGTACTCGATGGACAGCCGCCGCCCGGACTTGGCGCTGTACTCGAATCCGGCGTCCAGCACCTCCCGGACCTTCCACCGCGTGTTCACGGGGACGAGGGTGTCGCGCAGCTCGTCGTCGGGCGCGTGCAGCGAGATGGCCAGCCGGCACTTGAAGCCCTCGTCGGCGAACCGGTGAATCGCCGGGACGAGACCGACCGTCGAGACGGTGATCCCGCGCTGCGAGAGCCCCAGCCCGTCGGGCTCGGGGTCGGTGAGCCGGCGGATGGACCCGATGACCCGGTTGTAGTTGGCGAGCGGCTCGCCCATGCCCATGAACACGATGTTGCTGAGCCGCGCCGGACCGCCGGGGACCTCCCCGTCCCGCAGCGCCCGCATGCCGTCGACGATCTGGTGCACGATCTCGGCGGTGGACAGATTCCGGTCCAGACCCGCCTGCCCGGTCGCACAGAACGGGCAGTTCATCCCGCACCCCGCCTGCGAGCTGATGCACATGGTCACCCGGTCCGGGTACCGCATCAGCACGGACTCGACGAGCGTCCCGTCGAACAGCCGCCACAGCGTCTTGCGCGTGGTGCCCTGGTCGGTCGACAGATGCCGCACGACGCTCATCAGCTCGGGCAGCAGCGCCTCCTGCAGCTTCCCCCGGGCACCGGCCGGAATATCGGTCCACTGCTCCGGATCGTGCGCGTACCGCGCGAAGTAGTGCTGCGAGAGCTGCTTGGCACGAAACGGCTTCTCCCCGACAGCCGCAACGGCCTCCTTGCGCTCGGCAGGAGTGAGATCAGCGAGATGCCGCGGCGGCTTCTTGGCTCCGCGGGGGGCGACGAATGTGAGTTCTCCGGGCTTAGGCATGGCTCAACCAGTGTCGCAGATCGCCGACGGTGGCCCGTGCCCCGCCCGCTCCACCCGCGACACCGGTGGGAATACGCCCTACGCGCCCGCGTGCTCCAGCCGGTCCTTGAGGAGTTGCTCGTTGCGTGGGAGTTCCTTGCGGACCTGGGGGCGCATGACGAGCGGGACCAGGACCTTGCCGACGCCGTGACTCTCGAAGTCGATCTCGATCGTCACATGGGAGCGCTGTCCCTCGTCGAACGGCTCGACCTCGCCGTGCACCCGGGCCCGGACGGGGCCGTCGACACCGCGCATGCCCCAGGTGTGGGGCGGGTCGTACTCGACGACCTCCATGGTCATCGGCATCACGCGGCGGCCGACGTGCCGGGTGACCCGGAACCGGGAGCCGATGCCGAAGGGCCCCTCGTCGAGGCGTTCCGCGGACACGGCGCTCAGCTGCCACTCCGGGATCCGCGGGGTGTCCATGACGTAGTCGTAGACGTCCTCCGGACGCCGGTCGACATCGATGCTCTGTCGAATGATGGCCATGATGACCCCCTTTGCGACGTACACCTGAATCGTCCCACTCGGCGACCACCCGTGCCTCCCCGGAACGGCCCCCGAACGGCCCCGGAAACGACAGTGAGCTCCCGCCCACAAGGACGGGAGCTCACCGGACGAGGTCCGTTCAGCCGGACCCCACGAAGAGCACGAGCAGCAGCCACACCACCGGAGCCGTGGGCAGCAGAGAGTCCAGCCGGTCCATGATGCCACCGTGACCGGGCAGCAGCGTGCCCATGTCCTTGATGCCGAGGTCCCGCTTGATCATGGACTCGCCGAGGTCGCCGAGCGTGGCGCTGACCGCGACCGCCAGGCCGAGCACCAGGCCCTGCCACCAGGCGCCGTCGTCGATGAGGAACTCCATGCACAGCGCGCCCACGACCATGGCGAAGGCGACCGCGCCGAGCAAGCCCTCGCGGGTCTTGCCGGGGCTGATGCGCGGGGCGAGCTTGGTCCGGCCGAAGCGCCAGCCGACGGCGTAGGCACCGGTGTCGCTGACGACCGTGAGCAGCAGGAAGGTGAGCACCCGCTGCGGCCCGTCGTCGGCGGTCAGCATCATCGCGACGAAGGTCGCCAGGAACGGCACGTAGAACGCCGCGAAGACGCCCGCGGTGACATCCCTGAGGTAGCCCTCGGGCGGTTCCGTCATACGCCAGACGAGCACGGCCAGCGCGGTGAGCGCCATGGCGACCCAGGCGCCCTCGGCGCCCCGGACGTACCCGGAGACGACCATCGCGGCACCGCCGAGCGCGAGCGGAACGAGCGGCGCCCGGATGCCCTTGCGCTCGTCCAGCCGCTTCGTCAGCTCCCACAGACCGACCACGACGGCGACCGCGACGACGCCGACGAACACGGCCTTGACGACGAACAGCGAGGCGACGATCACCGCGCCGAGCCCGACCCCGACTCCTATCGCGGCACTCAGGTCGCGGCCCGCGCTCTTCTTCTGCGGCTTGGGTGCCGGCTGCGAGGCGTCGGGCATGGGTTCCGGATTCGTCTCGTTTCGGACCGGGGGGCCGCTCGGCCGAGCAGCCCTCCGGTCGTCATCCTGGTTTTCACCGTGGTCGGCTACGTCGGGCACGATGGGCATGGGGCGAGTCTGAGGCGCTTCATACGCATCGTATGCGGGGCCCGCCGGAGCGGCCCCTTGGACGTGCCCATGGCCAGGACTCTGGACGTGGCCCGGGCTCTGGACGTGCCCGTGGCCATGCCCTTGGTCGGTGGGCCCCCAGTACCCGGCCTGTGGCGGCGCCCCCCAGGAAGAGTCGTTCATCAGACCTCGAGCAGCTCCGCTTCCTTGTGCTTCAGGAGCTCGTCCACCTGCGCGACGTACTTCGCGGTGGTGTCGTCGAGCTCCTTCTCCGCACGGCGGCCCTCGTCCTCGCCGACCTCGCCGTCCTTGATCAGCTTGTCGATGGCCTCCTTGGCCTTGCGGCGCACGGAGCGAATCGAGATCTTCGCGTCCTCGCCCTTGCCCTTGGCGACCTTGATGTACTCGCGGCGGCGCTCCTCGGTCAGCTCGGGGAACACCACTCGGATGATGTTGCCGTCGTTGCTCGGGTTGACGCCCAGGTCGGAGTCACGGATCGCCTGCTCGATGTTGCGCAGGGCCGTCTTGTCGAACGGGGTCACTACCGCCATGCGCGGCTCCGGCACGGAGAACGAAGCCAGCTGGTTGATCGGCGTCGGCGCGCCGTAGTAGTCGGCCACGATCTTGTTGAACATCGCCGGGTGCGCACGGCCGGTGCGGATCGCGGCGAAGTCCTCCTTGGCGACCACGACGGCCTTCTCCATCTTCTCCTCGGCCTCGAGGAGGGTCTCTTCGATCACCACTTGCTCCTGCGTGTCTTGAGTAGGCCCGGCTGCGGTTCCATGTGGGGCGGCGGCCGGCTGCGTCGCGTCTTCTTCCTGCACGGTTCCCGACCGGCAGGACATTGTCCATCCCCCGGCCCGGCTCCGACCCGTCCGTCCCCCGGACGGGGTGGTGCGGTCCTCAGTCCCGGCTGGCCGCGTCCCCCACGAGAGTGCCGATCTTCTCACCCTTGACGGCGCGACCGATGTTGCCCTCCGCCAGCAGCTCGAAGACCACGATCGGGAGCTTGTTGTCGCGGCACAGCGTGACGGCCGTGGCGTCGGCGACCTTGAGGTCGCGCGTGATGACCTCGCCGTAGCCGAGGTGATCGAACTTCACCGCGTCCGGGTTGGTCTTCGGGTCGGAGTCGTAGACCCCGTCCACGCCGTTCTTGCCCATCAGCAGCGCCTCGGCGTCGATCTCCAGGGCGCGCTGCGCGGCGGTGGTGTCGGTGGAGAAGTAGGGCATGCCCATCCCGGCGCCGAAGATCACCACACGGCCCTTCTCCAGGTGCCGTACGGCGCGCAGCGGGATGTAGGGCTCGGCGACCTGGCCCATGGTGATGGCGGTCTGCACGCGGGTCTCCACGCCGACCTTCTCCAGGAAGTCCTGGAGGGCGAGGCAGTTCATCACGGTGCCGAGCATGCCCATGTAGTCGGAGCGGGCCCGGTCCATGCCGCGCTGCTGGAGTTCGGCACCGCGGAAGAAGTTGCCGCCGCCGATGACGACCGCGACCTGCGCGCCGTCTCGTACGACCGCCGCGATCTCGCGGGCGATCTTGTGCACCACGTCGGGGTCGACGCCCAGGCCCCCGCCACCGGAGAAGGCCTCTCCGGACAGCTTCAGCAGAAACCGGCCGCGCACTTTGCCGTCGTCGCTCTTCTGGGGCTTGGTGGTCATGGGGGATTCCGCCTCTTTCACGTGTTGCACATACCAAGAAGGCCATTGCCGGTGGGGCGTGTTTCGCATCCCATGCGGCAATGGCCTCCTTGTCAGATCTGCTGTCGTCCGCCACCCATGTGACGGCGTACACGGACGACTGCTGCCGACCTTATCGGGGTCGGGCGTCGATCGCGGTACGGACTCAGATGCCGACCTTGATGCGCGAGAAGCGCTTCAGGGTGACACCGGCCTCGTCCAGGACCTTCTGGACGGACTTCTTGTTGTCCAGCGCGTAGGGCTGGCCGAGCAGCGTGGCGTCCTTGAAGAAGCCGTTGAGGCGACCCTCGACGATCTTCGGCAGGGCGGCCTCGGGCTTGCCCTCGGCGCGGGTGGTCTCCTCGGCGACGCGGCGCTCGGACTCGACGACGTCGGCCGGCACGTCCTCCTTGGAGAGGTACTTCGGCGCGAAGGCGGCGATGTGCTGGGCGACGCCCTTGGCGATCTCCGCGTTCGGCTTGTCCAGCTCGACGAGGACACCGATCTGCGGCGGCAGGTCGGGCATCGTGCGGTGCATGTACGCCGTCACGTAGCCGTCACCGAACTGCGCGAAGCGGTCCAGGACGATCTTCTCGCCCAGGTTGGCGTTGGCCTCGTCGACGAATGCCTGGACGGTCTTGCCGGCCTCGATCTCGGAGGCGAGCAGGGCCTCGAGGTCGGCCGGGGAGGTCTTGGCGACGTGCTCGGCGATGGTGGTGGCCACGGCCTGGAACTTGTCACCCTTGGCGACGAAGTCCGTCTCGCACTTCAGCTCGACGATGACACCGGAGGAGTTGTCGTCGGCGATGATCGAGACCACGGCACCGTTCTCGGCGGAACGGCCCTCGCGCTTGGCGACGCCCTTCTGGCCCTTGATGCGGAGCGCCTCGACGGCCTTCTCGACGTTGCCCTCGGCCTCGTCCAGCGCCTTCTTGCAGTCCATCATGCCGGCGCCCGTGAGCTCACGGAGCTTCTTGACGTCGGCGGCGGTGTAGTTCGCCATGAGTCTGTGAATCTTTCTCGAAGTCTGGAAGATCGAAGATCTGCGGATGCGCCCCCCATGGAGCAGGAGGGCGCTGTCTTTCCGCTGACCTACGGGTGAACGGCGGGAGCGGACTTCAACCGCGCCGAAGACGCTACTGGTTGCGGTCCCGCTCCCGCCGTCACCTCGGACTGACGGGTCAGGCCTGCTCGGCCTCGGCGGCCTTCTCGCCCTCGGCCGGCTTCTCGGCCTCGGCGGCGGGGGCGGCCTCGGCAGCCGGAGCGGCGTCAGCGGCCGGAGCAGCCTCAGCCTCGGCGGCCGGAGCGGCCTCGGCGGCGGGGGCAGCCTCGTCGGCCTTCTTCTCGCCCTCGAGCAGGTCGCGCTCCCACTCGGCCAGCGGCTCGCCCGCGGCCTTCTCGCCCTTGTCGCCGGTGGCGACGCCGGAGCGGGCGATGAGACCCTCGGCGACGGCGTCGGCGATGACGCGGGTGAGCAGGGTGACGGAGCGGATCGCGTCGTCGTTGCCCGGGATCTTGTAGTCGACCTCGTCGGGGTCGCAGTTGGTGTCGAGGATCGCGACGACCGGGATGTTCAGCTTCCGGGCCTCACCAACGGCGATGTGCTCCTTCTTGGTGTCCACGATCCAGACGGCGCTGGGCACCTTCTGCATCTCGCGGATACCACCGAGGGTCTTCTCCAGCTTGGCCTTCTCGCGCGAGAGCACGAGAAGCTCCTTCTTGGTGAGACCGGACGCGGCGACGTCCTCGAAGTCGATCTGCTCGAGCTCCTTGAGGCGCTGCAGACGCTTGTAGACGGTCGAGAAGTTGGTGAGCATGCCGCCCAGCCAGCGCTGGTTGACGAAGGGCATGCCGACGCGGGTGGCCTGCTCGGCGATGGCCTCCTGCGCCTGCTTCTTCGTGCCGACGAACATGACCGTGCCGCCGTGGGCGACGGTCTCCTTGACGAACTCGAAGGCGCGGTCGATGTACGACAGCGACTGGAGCAGGTCGATGATGTAGATGCCGTTGCGCTCCGTGAAGATGAAGCGCTTCATCTTCGGGTTCCAACGACGGGTCTGGTGACCGAAGTGGACGCCGCTTTCCAGCAGCTCCCGCATCGTGACGACGGCCATGGCCGTATCTCCTTGAATTTCTCGGTTGTGCCGCGGATGCCGGACGGCTTCCGCGCCTGACGCCCACTGCGCGCCGTTCCACGAGGGACCGAGGGGCGCTGATACAGCCCGTTGCCGGGGTGCGTATCGGGGCGTGCGAAGTCGACCCGGTGACCCGGGTCGCCACCAGAAGTGTACGGGACCCGCGGGGTGCCGGGTGACGCCGTTGTCCACAGCCGGGCAGCGGTCCACAGCCACGCACGGTGATCGCGGTGGTGCGGGACGCTCTGCGCATGCGAGCGAAGCGATGTGTGCGTGTGTGTACGCGGCTGATCCTGCTGCTGGTCCTGACGGCGGCCGTCCTGCTGTCCCCGCCGCCCCGGCTGTTCGCGGCCCCGCCCGGCCCGGACACCACCGTTCCGGCGGTGGGACGCGCCTGGCCCGTCGGTTTACGCCCGCAGGTCCTGCGCGGCTGGGAACCCCCGGCGACGGCGTACGGCCCGGGCCACCGGGGCGTGGACCTGGCGGCGCCGCCGGGCACACCGGTACGGGCGGTGGCCGGGGGCCGGGTCTCCTTCGCGGGCCGGGTGGCCGGCAAGGGAGTCGTGTCCGTGGAACTCACGGGAACCGGCGATCCACCCCTGCGCACCACATACGAACCGGTGACGGCGACGGTGAAGGAGGACGAGGAGGTGACACCCGGCGAGGTGATCGGCACGGTGGACGCGTCGGGCTCCCACTGCACGGCCACGTGCGTGCACTGGGGCCTGCGCAGAGGCGACACGTACTTGAATCCGTTGTCGCTACTGCCCCCATGGCTGCTGCACAGGGGCCCGTCGAGGCTGCTGCCGGTCTACTGACTCAGCTGCGGGCATGCGTGCCGCTGGGGGCGGCACGGGTGGGCGCAGGACGGCACCCCGCCACGCCGGGCAGCGCACCCACCCGGCCCTGGCACCGGCACCGACGCCGCTCAGCCCAGCACACCCCGCAGCGCCATACCCACCGCCGCCTCCGCGATAGCACCCGGCTCCTCCGCGGCTCCCAGCTCGATCCGCCGCACGGCCGCGTCGACAACCCCCTGCAACAGCATCGCCGCGAGCCGGGGCTGCGCATGACCCATCTCGGCCAGCGCCTCGACGATCATCGCGACCAGCCCGCCGTGCGCCGCCCGGATCTTCTCCCGGGCCCCCGCGTCGAGTTCACTCGCGGAGATCGCGACCACGGCACGGTGCCGCCGGTCCCCGACCAGCTCCAGTTGCTGGCGCACATACGCCTCGACCTTGGCCTCGGCGGTCTCGGCCCGCTCCATCGCCGCCGACACCTCCGCCGCCCAGACGGGGAAGTCGACCTCGCACAGTTCCTCGACCACGGCCGCCCGTGACCGGAAGTATTCGTAGACGGACGATCGCGCGAGGCCCGTCCGCTCGGCGAGGGCCGGGAAGGTCAGCGCCTCCGTACCGCCCTCGGACAACAAGGAACGAGCCGCGTCCAGCAGGGCGGCTCGCTGCATCGACCGGTGCTCGGCCACGGAGGCCGCTCGAATCCTTGGCACGTCAACACTCTACGGACGCGTCACGCCCGGCGGGAGTGGCTCACGCCGATCCATCGACATTCGCCCAGGTCAGCGGCCGAAGCTCGCCAGTTTCGCTCTGAGCTGCAGCACCGACTTGGTGTGGATCTGGCTGACCCGGCTCTCGGTCACGCCCAGCACGTTCCCGATCTCGGCCAGGGTGAGGCCCTCGTAGTAGTACAGCGTGACCACGGTCTTCTCGCGCTCGGGCAGCGTGTTGATCGCCCGCGCCAGGAACCTCCGCAGCTCCCGGTCCTCGGCGACCTCCACGGGGTTGTCGGCGGCGGTGTCCTCCAGCGTGTCCATCACGCTCAGCCCGTCGCCGCCCTCACCCCCGCCGTGCAGCAGCTCCTCCAAGGCCACCACGTTGGCCAGCGACAACTGGCTGAACACCGCGTGGAGTTCCTCCACCGCGATACCCAGCTCGCCGGCCACCTCGCCCTCCGTCGGCGTCCGCCGCAGCCGCGCCTCCAGCGTGGCGTACGCCCGCTCCACGTTGCGCGCCTTCTGCCGTACCGAGCGGGGGATCCAGTCGAGCGCCCGCAGCTCGTCGATCATCGCGCCCCGGATCCGGGTGATCGCGTATGTCTCGAACTTGATCTCCCGGTCGATGTCGAACTTCTCGATCGCGTCGATCAGCCCGAACACCCCGGACGAGACGAAGTCCGCCTGCTCCACGTTGGACGGCAGGCCCACGCTGACCCGTCCCGCGACGTACTTCACGAGCGGCGAGTAGTGCAGGATCAGCTGCTCCCGCAGCCGCTCGTCCCCCGTCGCCTTGTACGACCGCCACAGCTCGTCGAGCGTCGAGGGAGCGGGCGGCCGTACGCTGCCACCGTCACGGGCGGCTGGGGGGATCGCCGCCCGGTCGGACCCGGAGGTGTGCTGGGGCATTCGTCGCCTTGTGCCGTTCTGCTGCGGAGTGGTGTTGCTGGGCTGAGCTGTCTGTCTGATGTCGAGTTGCCTGTCCGTGTCGGGATCCTCGTGAGCGTAGCGTGACTGCGGTGTCGCGGTGTGCGAAGAACGGAGGCCAAGGCGGACGCGGATACGTTCCGGAGGTGTCCCGACGGATCGCCGCGGTCGCTCAGTGTGATCACCACGGGACCCCAACTGGGCGCATTTCCAAGGGGTGTCGAGGTTCCCCCGGACGGCCGAACACGGGCGGTCAGCATGGCCCGGGAGCATCGCGGACCGACATCACCGCCTGGCGTGTCAACTTCCAGCCATCGCCGTGTCGTTCGACGTAACCGAGTGCCCTGAGTTCGTACAGTCTCGCGACTGCGTCCTCCTGTGCGGTCTGTGCCCGGCGCGCGATCTCGTCCGGCGGGGCGGCCCGGCCACCCGGCAGGGCGGCGAGCACCTGCCGGGCGGCGGGTTCCAGCAGATCCCGGGGCAGGACGGGGCCACGTCGGTCGGGAGCCAGCTGTCCGATGTCGCCGACCAGCTCGACGACATCGGCGGCGTCGGTGACCAGGGCCGCCTCGCCGCGCAGCAGTTCGTGCACGCCGGCGGAGAGTCCGCTGGTGGCCGGGCCCGGTACCCCCATCGTGTGACGGCCGAGGCGCTGTGCCGCCCGCGCCGTGACCAGGGAGCCGCTGCGGTGGGCGGCCTCGACGACCACGGTGCCGCGGGTGAGCGCCGCGATGACGCGGTTGCGGAGGATGAACCGGCTCGGCGTCGGGTGATCGCCGGGTGGCAACTCGCCCACGACCAGGCCCTGTTCGGCGATTCTGCTGATCAGCTGGGTGTGTCCGCGCGGGTAGGGGCGGTCGACGCCGCAGGCGAGGACGGCGACGGTGGCGCCGCCCGCGCCGAGGGCGCCGCGGTGGGCGGCGCCGTCGACTCCGTAGGCGCCGCCGGACACCACGACCCAGCCCTGCTCGGCCAGGCCGGCGGCGAGGGTGGCCGCCATGTGTGCCCCGTACTCGGTGCAGGCCCTTGCCCCGACGACGGCCACAGACCTCAGCGCCCACATCCGCAGACCGGCCCGCCCCCTCACCCACAGCCCGAGGGGCCGGGCATCCCCGAGATCGTCGAGCTGCCCGGGCCACTCCGGGTCCCCTGGCCACACGAAGCGCACCCCGGCCTCCCGGGCGACGGCCAGGTCCTCACGAGGCCGAGCCACCCCGGCCCTGGCCAGCAACCCCGCCCACCGCTTGCCGCTGACCCCGGGCAGGGGCCGCCCGCCCTCCACCAGCCGCCGGACCACTTCCCCGACCCCGAACTCCCGCACCCACCGCCCACCGACCTCGTCCCCGGGCTCGAGGACCCGGGTGAGGAACACCCGGGCGAGCAGTTCGTCGTCCGGTTCGTCGACGACGCTCACGTCAGCGCTCCGATGGCCATCGGGACGCCCCGGGGCACACCGGTCCGCAGTTGGAGCGCGAGGGCGACGTCCGTGGCGTCGGGCCGGTCGTGGCCGACGAGGTCGGCGACGGTCCAGGCCACCCGCAGGACGCGGTCCAGGCCTCGGGCGGTCAGGACACCCCGCTCCAGGTTCCGCTCGGCCTCGTCCATCGCGCCGGGCACCGCGTACCAGCGGCTTCGCAGCTCGCGGCCGGGTACCTCGCTGTTGGTGCGCCAGGGAGTGCCGGCGAGGCGCTCCGTGGCCCTCTCCCGGGCCGCCCTGACCCGGTCGGCGACCGTCGCCGTGGACTCGCCCCGCGCTCCGATGGCGGTCAGCTCGGTGCGGGTGACGCGGTCCACTTCGACGCGCAGGTCGACCCGGTCGAGCAGGGGGCCGGAGAGCCTGGCCTGGTAGCGGCGGATCGCCGAGGGCGGGCATTCGCACAGGTCGTCCCGCTGCGAGAACCGGCCGCACGGGCAGGGGTTGGCCGCGAGCACCATGAGGAACTTCGCCGGGAAGCGCACGACTCCCGCACTGCGTGCGATCACCACGTGCCCGGCCTCCAGCGGCTGGCGCAGGGCGTCCAGGGCCTGGCTGTTGAACTCGGGCGTCTCGTCCAGGAAGAGCACACCCCGGTGGGACAGCGACACCGCTCCGGCCCGCGCGATACCCGGGCCGCCGCCGACCAGTGCCTGCATCGTGGCCGAGTGGTGCGGGGCGCAGTAGGGGGCGACGTCGATCAACGGCTTCCCCGGGGGCAGCAGGCCCGCCACCGAGTGGACCGCGGTGACCTCCAGCGACTCCTGCCGGCCGAGCAGGGGCAGGATGGTCGGCAGCCGCTCCGCGAGCATCGTCTTGCCCGCGCCGGGAGGCCCTTCGAGGAAGAGGTGGTGTCCGCCCGCCGCGGCCACCTCCACCGCGGTGCGCGCCGAGGTCTGGCCTACGACGTCCGCGAGGTCGTGACCGTGGTCGTGCTGGGCCGCGCCGACGCTGTGCATGCCCGTGGCCGCGCCCGTTCCCGGCACGCGCAGCCCGGCGAGGAGCGGGTCCGGGCGACCCTGCTCGTCCGACTCCTCGTCGGGCACGGGTTCGTCGGCGAGGATGGCGATCAGCTGCCGCAGGCTCCTGACGCCGAGCACCGAGACGCCGGGCACCAGGGATGCCTCGGCGGCGGCGCATTCCGGCACCACCACCTGCTCATACCCCGCGTCCGCCGCCGCCAGCACCGCCGGCAGCACCCCTCGGACCGGCCGTACCCGCCCGTCCAGCCCCAGTTCCCCGATCATCACGATGTCGGCGAGGACCCGGGGGTCGATGCGCTCCGCCGCGCCGAGGACAGCCGCCGCGACGGCCAGGTCGAAGCCGCTGCCGGACTTGGGGACGGAGGCCGGGCTCAAGCCCACCGTGAGTTTCTTCTGCGGCCAGGCCGCGCCCGAGTTGACGACCGCGGCGCGCACCCGGTCGCGGCTCTCCGTGAGGCTCTTGTCGGGCAGCCCCACCAGCGTGAACGCCGCGACACCCGGTTCGAGATCGGCCTGGACCTCGACGACCACACCCTCGACGCCCACCAGCGCCACCGAACACGTACGGGCGAATCCCATCAGGCCACCCCCCGCACATGCTCGACCACGGCCGCGCCGCGGTTCGGCAGCAGCACGCCGACCACGTCGATGCGGACCCCGCCGGGCGGTGCGCCCCCGTGGCTCTGGATCCACCGCTCGGCGAGATCCCGCAGCCGCTCCGCCTTCTGCGGGGTCACGGCCGCCATCGGATGCTCGAAGCGACCCTCCCTGCGGGTCTTCACCTCGCAGACGACCAGGACGTCGCCGTCCCTGGCCACGATGTCGATCTCACCCGTCCGGCCGGAGCGCCAGTTGCGCTCCACGACCGTCAGACCTGCCTCGGCCAGCCGCCGCGCGGCCAGGCTCTCGCCGTACTTGCCCATGGCGCTGCGCGCTCGATGTGCGTTCATGTCGGCACCACCTCCGGCGCCAACGATCACGCACCCGCCCCCAAGAAGTGGATCTTGGTGGACAGCTCAGCGGGTGTGGAAAACTCCCTCACCCACCCGGGTGAGCGTCACCCGCTCGGCAGCTCGAGATCGCTCTTGTTCAGCTCCTCGATGTTCACGTCCTTGAACGTGAGCACCCGAACCTGCTTCACGAACCGCGCCGGCCGATACATGTCCCACACCCAGGCATCCGCCATGGACACCTCGAAGAACACCTCACCCTGGACCGAGTGCACCTGCATCTCGTAGTCGTTGGTCAGGTAGAAGCGCCGCTCGGTCTCGATCACGTATTTGAACAGACCGACGACATCGCGGTACTCCCGGTAGAGCTTCAGCTCCATCTCGGTCTCGTACTTCTCGAGGTCCTCGGCGCTCATGGCATGTTCCCCTTCAGCCGTGCGATCCCACCATTGTGCGCCAGTCCTGTGAGCCCCTAGACGATTTCCGGGTCAAGGATCACGGGCCTGGCCGGGGGACCTTCGTCGAGCAGCGTACGCAGCAGCCCGGCGAGTCTGGTCGGATACACCGTCTCATGTGCCCGGGTCAGTTCCGGACACGTCCACCAGCGCGCTCCGGCGACACTGCGCCGCTCCAGCTCGGTCAGCCCGGCGGCCGCGATCTCCGTACGGTCCGTACGAGCCAGGTAGTACCACTCGTCCTGGTTCCAGCGGCGGCCCGCGAACGGGAACGAGCACTTCCGCCGCCACAGCACCGGGCCGAGCTCCACCTCGGTGATGCCCGTCTCCTCGGCGAGTTCCCGCAGGGCGGCCTGTTCACGGGTCTCGTCGCCCTCCACTCCGCCGCCGGGGGTGAACCACCAGTCGTCGGCCGGATCGTCCGGCTCGTGCCCGTGCAGCAGCAGGATGCGGTCCTGCGGGTCGAGCAGCACCACCCGGGCGACCTTGCGCAGCCCGCCCTCAAAGGAGTCCTGGCCCGCCCCCACGGCCTCAGCGGACACCCGCGGGCTCCGCACCGCCCCGCCGGGCACGGGCCGCGCCCGCACGCTTGGCGATCGGGCCGTAGGCGCCCCCGCCCAGGACGAGCACGGCGCCGGCGATCACGGCGGCGATGATCGTCCGCAGCGGTCCGGGCGAGGAGAGGCCGCCGAGCGCCTCGAAGCCGGTCGGGCGCTCCAGCATGCCCTTCATCGGGTACACGACGGAGTCGACGCGGGCGTCGACGGCGGAGCGCGACACCGTGCCGCTGGCGGCGTCGGTCAGATGGGCGGTGGAGTCCACGGAGCTGCCGCGCTCGTCGCCGAGCAGGAACAGCCGCCCCTTGGGGACGGTCACGGTCGGGAAGTTGCTGATCTCGGCCGCCGTGCCCTTGGGCAGGTAGGGCTCGTCGATCTCCTTGCCGTTGACCTTGAGCTTGCCGTCCTGGCAGCAGGAGACCGTGTCGCCGCCGATGGCGACCACGCGCTTGACCATCGGCGCGTTGGCCCAGGTCGTGTCCTTGAAGACGACGACATCGCCGCGGCGCACATCATCGCCGTCGACGCGCTGCGCGAGGATCCGGTCGCCCGCGTCGATCGTCGGCGTCATGGAACTGGTGGGCACGGTGTAAGGCCGGTAGACCACCGCTCCCCAGGCGAACCCGCCGAGGAAAAGCACGAGGCCCAGCGCGACGGCCAGCCCGGACAACCGCTGTCCGGTCCGGCTGCCCACCGGGCCCGTACCTGTGCCACCGCTGCGCGGGGCCGTGTGCGTCATGCTCTCGCCACCCATGGGTCCGCACCCTACCCGGGGGTACCAGCCGTGGTCAGCCCGCGGTCGGAATCACCGCTTCCGGCGCCACCACAGCACCACGGGCACCGCACCGGCGAGCGCCAGTCCCTGCGGCGCCACCGTAAGGGCGGCCGCGGCCGACCGGGCGTTCAGACCGGACTGGTCGAAGGTGTCCGGCACCGGCAGGTTGTCCCAGCGGTTGATCGGCCAGGCGATGACGACGGCCCGCCCGACGACCTCCTTCACCGGGACCATGCCCTTGTGCCGGTCCGCCTGGTTGTAGCGGGAGTCCCGGGAGTTCTGCCGGTGGTCGCCCATGACCCAGATGTAGCCCTCGGGGACCTTGACCTTGAACTGGCCGCCCTGGTCGTCGACGCTGCACGGCGTGTTGCCCGGGTAGACGTACGCCCGCTCGTCCAGTGCCTTGCCGTTGACCGTCAGCGGGCCTGTGCCCTTGCACTCGATCGTGTCGCCGCCGACGCCGACGACGCGCTTGATGAGGTCCTTCTCCTCGGCGGACGGCATGAGGCCGATCCAGCTGAGGAACGTCTGCAGGGCGTTCGGATCCGTGGTCGGCTCGCCCGCCAGCCAGTTGTCGGGGTCGTGGAAGACGACGACCTCTCCGCGCTCGGGCTCGGAGCCGAACCAGGGGGTGAGCTTGTCGACCAGGACGCGGTCGCCCTGCTGGAGCGTGTTCTGCATCGAGTCGGACGGGATGGAGAACGCCTGCACCAGGAAGGTCTTGATCAGCAGCGCCAGCACCAGCGCGATGCCGATCAGGATGGGCAGCTCCTTCCAGAAGGAACGCGCCTTCTTCGGCGTCCGGTTCGTACCGCCCGGCCCCTGGCCATCGGCTGTGCTGTGCGTGCCTGTCACCCTGTCGCCCTCGGCTGCTCCGGAGTCATTCCCGGAGGTCACGGCGCTGTCCGCGGCCGGGACGGCGGATTCCGCGGGGTGCCCGCGATGCTCCTCGCCATCGTGTCCGGACCGTGCGCCGACCGCCACATCCCCCACGCCAACTCCTCACTCTGTGCCGCCGCCTGCCCCATACACGACGCAGGCCCACCACTCCCATAACGAGCGGGAGTTCCGCAGGGGTCGGGAGCTGGATCGTTCCGTTCGAATCGTCGGAGGCAACCCTATGCGACAGCGGGTCGGCAGCGGTCGACCCGGTGGCCGAGTCGGACACGGAGGCGTACGTGGTCGGTTCCTCCAGCATGTTCCAGTGGCCGAAGGGCCAGGCGATGACCATGGCGCGGCCCACGACCTCGTCCTCGGAGACCGTGCCGCCGTAGTCGGTGTCCTGGTGGGCGCGGGAGTCCGCTGAGTTGTTCCGGTGGTCGCCCATCACCCAGTACCGCCCCTGGGGGACCGTGATCTCGAACGGCGTGTCGGACGGGGCGTTGCCGGGGTACAGATAGTCCTCGTTCAGCGGGATGCCGTTGACGGTCACGCGCCCTTGGGTGTCACAGCACTTGACCTTGTCGCCGCCGACGCCGACGACCCGCTTGATGAGGTCCTTCTCGTCCTCGGACGGCAGCAGGCCGATGAAGGTGAGCCCTTCCTTGACCTGCTTGATGACGACGGGGTCTTCCTTCGGGGTGGCGGTCTGGTCGTCCTGGAGCCAGCCGCCGGGGTCCTTGAAGACGACGACGTCCCCGCGCTGCGGCTCGGAGCCGAACCACGGGGTGAGCTTGTCGACCAGGACGCGGTCGCCGATCTGGATCGTCTGCTCCATGGAGCCCGACGGGATGACGAAGGCCTGGACGAGGAAGGTCTTCAGCACGAGGGCTATGAGGACGGCGACGCCGACGAGGAGCGGTATCTCCTTGACGGCGCCGCGCCTGCGGCGCCGCTTGACCTTGCGCTGAAGCTTGCGCCGCTCGGCGCGGGTACGTCCGCCGGACGGGCTGGCGGCGCGCCGGGCGCCGGTGGGCAGCAGGTTTTCCGCGGCGCTCGTGGCGACGCCGCGCGGCTTGCCGCGGTTACCCATGGGCGCCCGCCCTGTCGGCGGGCGCGGGCACGCGCGCGTAGGCGTCCGGGCGCTGCAGCCGGGTGGCGTGGCCGAAGGGCCAGACGATCCAGTCGGCGCGGCCGATCACGCCGCCGACGGGGATCATGCCGCCGCCCGGGGAGCCGAGGTGGTCGCGGGAGTCGCTGGAGTCGGCTCGGTGGTCGCCGAGCACGAACAGGGTGCCGTCGGGCACCACGACGTCGAAGGGAACCTCGGAGGGGCTGTCCCCGGGGTACAGGAAGCCCGACTCGTCGACCGGCCGGCCGTTCACCTGGATCCTCCCCTTCTTGTCGCAGCAGACCACGCGGTCCGCTCCCACACCGACAACGCGCTTGATGTAGTCCGCGTGCCCGAAGTACCCCGTCCCGTCGAACACGACGATGTCTCCCCGCTGCGGCCGGGCACCGAAACGGTACGCCAACTTATTTACGAGAACCCGGTCCCCGATCCTCAATCCCCGCTCCATGGATCCGCTGGGGATCTGGAACGGGCGCAGCACGAACGTACTGAGCAGCAGCAGGAAAATCAGGCATGTGAGCAGGGTCAGAGTGATCCGGCCGCCGGGTACCCAGGCGCTGACACGCGACACCAACGCGAAACGCGACCGTTCCTCCGGCGCTCCTGGGTCCGAGGTCTCCTCGGAGTCGGAAGGGCGGGAGGAGCGGTCGCGCTCCGTCGGCTGTGCTTCGGTGTCCATCGGAGCCAGATGTTATCCGGCCCCGACGCGAACCCCGGAGAGCGCTCAGTTCTCGCGCTTCTCCTTGATCTTCGCGGCCTTGCCGCGCAGCTCGCGCAGGTAGTACAGCTTGGCGCGGCGGACGTCACCCTTGGTGACGAGCTCGATCTTCTCGACGATCGGGGTGTGCACCGGGAAGGTGCGCTCGACGCCGACGGAGAAGGAGACCTTGCGGACCGTGAAGGTCTCGCGCACGCCGGAGCCCTGGCGGCGGATCACAACGCCCTTGAACTGCTGCACACGGGAGCGGTTGCCCTCGATGACGCGCACGTGGACGTTGACGGTGTCACCCGGGCGGAAGGCCGGGACGTCGCTGCGCAGCGACGCGGAGTCGACGGTGTCGAGCAGGTGAGACATTTCGTCTGCTTTCTTCGCTGATGCCACAGGTCATCAACGGAAACTAGGTGTTTCGGATCTGGGCTGTACGCGTCGGAACGGGCGTCATCTCCCCCTGTGGCAGGGGCGCACGCCGGACGGACGCACAACAGCGAGCTATTCTTCCACGCCGTCGGTCCTGCGCCAAAATCGGCCGTACGGCTCCCCCGCCGGGTCCGGTGACCAGCCCAGGATGGAGAGCATCTCGCGGTCCTTCTTGTCGAAGGCCTTCGGGTCGCACCGCTCGATGAGGTCGGGCCGGTGCGCGGTCGTACGCTTCAGGGCCTCGTCCCGGCGCCAGCGGGCGATCTTCCCGTGGTGGCCGCTGAGCAGCACGTCGGGGATGTCCCGGCCGCGCCACTCGGGCGGCTTGGTGTAGACGGGCCCCTCCAGCAGGCTCGCCATGGCACCGGGCGCGAAGGAGTCGTCCCGGTGGGACTCGGCGTTGCCGAGGACGCCCGGCAGCAGTCGCGCCACGGCCTCGGTGACGACGAGGACGGCCGCCTCGCCGCCGGCCAGGACGTAGTCGCCGATGGACACCTCGTACACCGGCATCCGTGTCGCGTACTCGTCGACGACCCGCCGGTCGATGCCCTCGTAGCGGGCCGGCGTGAAGATCAGCCAGGGGCGCTCGGAGAGCTGGACGGCGAGTTCCTGGGTGAAGGGGCGTCCGCTCGGCGTGGGCACGATGAGGGCGGGCTCGCGGGAGCCGGTCTCGTAGCCGTCGGCCAGGACCGAGTCGAGCGCGTCTCCCCAGGGCTCGGTCTTCATGACCATGCCGGGGCCGCCGCCGTAGGGCGTGTCGTCGACGGTGTTGTGGCGGTCGTAGGTCCAGGACCGCAGGTCGTGCACCTGGACGTCGAGCTGTCCACGCGCGCGTGCCTTGCCGACGAGGGAGACGTTCAGCGGTTCCAGGTACTCGGGGAAGATCGTGACGACGTCGAGGCGCATCACGACTCGTCCCGGCTGGAGGCGATCTCGGCGCGGTCGTCGATCAGGCCCGGCGGCGGGGTGATGACGGCCTTCTGCTCCTCGAGGTCGATCTCGGCGACGATCTCCTCGACGAAGGGGATCAGCACCTCGCTGCCGTCGGGGCGCTCCACGATGAACAGGTCCTGCGAGGGCAGGTGCGAGATCTCCGTGATCCGGCCGACCTCGGTGCCGTCGGCGGTGACCACATCGAGGTCCATGAGCTGGTGGTCGTAGTACTCGTCCTCGCCCTCGGGCAGTTCCTCCGGGTCGATCTCGGCGATCAGGAGGGTGTTGCGCAGGGCTTCGGCGCCGGTGCGGTCGCTGACGCCCTCGAAGCGCAGCAGGAGACGGCCGCTGTGGACGCGGCCCGTCTCGATGGTGAGCGGTCCCGTGGCGGCGGGATCGGTGGCGAGTACGGCGCCGGGCGCGAGCCTGAGCTCCGGCTCGTCGGTACGGACCTCGACGGTGACCTCGCCCTTGATGCCATGGGCACGGCCGATCCGTGCGACTACCAGCTGCACGTGTCCAACTCTCCTGTCATACGACTGCGGGCCGGGGACGGCCCTGTGGGCCCTCCCCGGCCCGAGCCGGTTGCGATAAGCGTCAGCGGACGTGGTCCACGTCGACGAGGTCGACGCGGACACCGCGACCGCCGATGGCGCCCACGACGGTGCGCAGGGCGCGTGCGGTGCGGCCGTTGCGGCCGATCACCTTGCCGAGGTCGTCCGGGTGCACCCGGACCTCGAGTACCCGCCCGCGGCGCAGGTTGCGCGAGGCGACCTGCACATCGTCAGGGTTGTCGACGATGCCCTTCACGAGGTGCTCGAGAGCCTCCTCGAGCATGCTCAGGCCTCGGTCGACGCGGACTCAGCGGCCGCCTCGTCCTTCTTCTCAGCCTTCTTCTTCTGGGTGATGGCCTCACCCTTGCCCTCGTCCTCGCCACCAAGGGCCTCGAACGACGGGCGGGCCGACTTCTCGGCGGCCTGCAGCAGCGGAGCCGGGGCGGGCTCGCCCTTGTACTTCTGCCAGTCGCCGGTCTTCTTGAGGATGGCGAGCACGGGCTCGGTCGGCTGCGCGCCGACACCCAGCCAGTACGCCACACGCTCGGCGTCGACCTCGATCACCGACGGGTTGTACGTCGGGTGGTACTTGCCGATCTCCTCGATCGCACGGCCGTCACGGCGGGTGCGGGAGTCGGCGACGACGATGCGGTAGTGAGGCGAACGGATCTTGCCCAGACGCTTCAGCTTGATCTTGACTGCCACGGGAGTGGATTCTCCTGGTTTTGACGTGGTTGGGCACGGCGAGAGAAGCCGCGTGGGGTTGCGGTACCCGAGTGCCCGATGGACGCGTCAGCCGGAGGAGAGAGGGGTCCTGTGCGACTGTCGAGTACAGCTAGCCATTGTGCCACACCCCGCCGGGCGGCTTTGCCGGGGGTGCGCCGCTCCCCGGGCATGCCGGGCCGGCACCCGGCGCGGAGGTGAGATGCGTCGGGTGCACACCCCGGCGGCGCGTCTCGACCGGCAGCCACGAGATGCCGGTGCAGACGTCAGCCAGCCACCGCTCCCGCCCCCACGACGTCCGGGATGCGGAACGGCTTGCCGCAGCCGCCGCAGACGATCGGCGCCTGGGCGAGTACGGACGGCACCACGCGGACGTTGCGACCGCAGTCGCAGACCGCCTTGACGCGTACGCCGCCACCGGAGGAGCCATGGCGCGCGGCCGGGCCCCGGAAGGTGCGGGAGGTGTCGGAGGAGGTCGCGGCCGTGTGGGCCTTCAGGGCGCGCTGGAGGCGTTCCATCGTCGGGCGGTAGCGGCGCTTCGCCTCGGGGGTGAGCGTGACCAGGGAGAAACCGCTGCTGGGATGCGGTTCCTCGGGGTGGTCCAGGCCCAGCTCCTCGGCGATCGCGAGGAATCTGCGGTTGTGGTAGCGGCCGGCACGGGAGGTGTCGCGGACGCCGCGCGAGGCGGCGATGCCATGGACTGCCTCATGGAGCAGTCGCTCGAAGGAGAGCTCGTGACCGCACGCGGACGACGACTCCCCGATCAGGGACTCTGGCGCGGCAAGGTCGGGCAACTCGGGGTGGTACCGCTGAATGTCGGCCCACGCCTGTGCCAGCTCTGCGGCGAGAACAGGTGGTGTCTGTGTCGTGCTCACGTAATGACAACGAGCCGGGGGGCCACAGTGTTCCGATTCCGGGCCATCCCAAATAATTTGCACGTACCCGTCAGTTGCCTCTGATGCGTCCCGACGAGGGCGCCTGCGCTGATCTGTGGAGAAGCCTCGCAGCTCACCACAAGGTGGTGCGTAGTTCCGCGTACGCCCCGGCGCGTAGATCAGGTCCACGCGCCGGGGAGCCAGAGGTCCGCGCGCACGCAAGAGGCGTTTCGGCCGCCTTCGTCCCGATCAGTAAGCGCGTGCCACGACGGCGACGTTACCGGGTGCGTCGTCGGCGTCCGGCACCGACCCGTCCTCCGCGACCAGACACCGTACGGTCGCCGCGTGATCGGCGAGCTTGGACTCGCCCTCCTCGCCGAGCACGGCCCAGGGGATACGCGCCCAGCCGCCGGCGGTGGCCGCCTCGACGGCCTCCTCGAAGGTGGAGACCTCGGTCGTACGGGACTCGCGGCGCTCGCGGGACTGCTTCAGCAGCAGTGCCTGGTCCTCCTCCAGGATCTCGGGCAGCAGCGACACCAGGGAGTCCAGGGACACCGGCTCCTTGCCGCCCGGGATGCGGCGGGCCAGCATCGCCGTGCCGTTCTCCAGATCGCGCGGTCCGACCTCGATGCGCACCGGGACGCCCTTGAGCTCCCAGTCGACGGCGCGGCGGCCGAAGGGGGTGTCGGTGCGGTCGTCGACCTGGACGCGGACACCGGCCGCCTTCAGCCGGTCGCCGAGCTCGCGGACCTTGGCCAGAACCGCCTCGTCGCCCTTGATCGCGAGCACCACGGCCTGGATCTGCGCGAGCCGCGGCGGGACCCGCAGGCCGTTGTCGTCGCCGTGCATCATCACCAGGGCGCCGATCATGCGGGTGGTGGAGCCCCAGGAGGTCTGCCAGACCAGTTCCTGCTTGCCGTCCTTGGACAGGTACCGGGTGTTGAAGGCCTTCGCGAAGTTCTGGCCCAGCTCATGGCTGGTGGCCATCTGGAGGGCCTTGCCGTCGCCCATCATGCCTTCGAGCGTGAGGGTGTTGACCGCTCCGGCGAACCGTTCCTTGACCGTCTTGCGGCCCGGGACGACGTCCATCGCGAGGACGTTGAGCATGAAGTCCTCGTAGACCTGCCGGTGGATGTGCGCGGCGAAGTCGCGCGCCTCCTCGTAGGTGGCGTGTGCGGTGTGGCCCTCCTGCCAGAGGAACTCGGAGGTGCGCAGGAACAGGCGGGGCCGCAGTTCCCAGCGCACGACGTTCGCCCACTGGTTGATGAGCAGCGGCAGGTCGCGGTAGCTCTGCACCCACTTCGAGAAGTAGTCGTTGATGATCATCTCGGAGGTGGGCCGGACCACGGCGGGCTCTTCGAGTTCCTTGCCGCCGCCGTGGGTGACCACGGCCAGCTCGGGCGCGAAGCCCTCGACGTGGTCCGCTTCCCTGGCCAGGTACGACTGGGGGATCAGCAGCGGGAAGTACGCGTTCTGGGTGCCCGTCTCCTTGATGCGGGCGTCCATCTCGGACTGCATCCGCTCCCACAGCCCGTACCCGTACGGTCGGATGACCATGGTGCCGCGCACCGGACCGTTGTCGGCGAGTTCCGCCTTGGTGATCAAGTCCTGGTACCAGCGCGGGAAATCGTCCGCCCTGGGAGTGAGTACGGGTGCCTTGGCCATGGCGAGATGGTACGGGCCCAAGTTGCCGGAATGTGAAATCTCGCCATAGGCACATGACAACTCACATGCCCGGGCGCATTCCACTGGACGACAGGTCGAGGGGGGAGTTTCCTGGCATACGGGGGTAGTGCGAGCGCACTGTCACGGGGGCCATGGAATCGGGCAAGAGGCAACTCTCGGCGGATTGGGGCGCTTACTTATGACACCTACGCTCGTGCGGCAGCACCTGCCTCACGCGGGGGCCGCACCCCGCGTGGACCTGCGTGCACGCGCGCGTGACTGGTCCGAGATCCAGGAGCGGATGCTCGTACCGCTCTACGAGGCCGTCCACGAGCGACTGGACGTGGGTCCCGCCACGCGGCTGCTCGGCCTCGGCTGCGGCTCCGGGCTCGCCCTGCTGATGGCCGCCGCCCGGGGAGCCGCGGTCACCGGTGTCGACTCCTCCCCCGAAAGAATGACCTTCGCGCGGGAGCGGCTGCGGCCCGAGGCGTGGGGCACGCGCGCGCGTGCCGAGGCCCGGCTGGTCGAGGGCTCGCCCCGGGACGCGGAGGTGCCGGCTGCTCCGGCGTACACCCTGGTGACCGCCTTCGAGCCGATCGGGTGCCTGGCGGGCGACTCGGAGGGGATGAGCGAGCTGCTCGCGGAGGCGACGCCGCTCGCCGAGCGCGGTGCGGCCGTGGTGCTGGCCGGCTGGGGGCCTCCGGAGCGGTGCGCCACGACGTCCGTGCTGCGGGTCGCCACGAAGCTGGCGGAGCCGCTGCGCAACACGGGCAGTTGGCGTCCCGCCCTCCGTGACGACCTGGAGGACGTCGCCCAGCGGGCCGGGCTCAAGCCGGACGGATCCGGGCGGGTGGCGTGCCCCTTCGGCTACGCGGACGTGGACAGCGCGGTGCGCGGGCTCAAGTCGACGGGGCTGTTCGACGCGGCCATGACCGCGACCGATCAGGTGCAGGTCGACAAGGAGCTGACCGAGGCACTGCATCCGCATCAGCGGCAGGACGGGACCGTGTGGATGCCCAATGTGTTCCGGTATCTGATCGCCCGGGTTCCATAAAGATCGCAGTTTCTCCGGTGCAGGTGTGAATGGTGTGAAGAAAGCGCGGTGCGGTGCTTCTGGCGGCCTCAAGTGGATCTTGAGCGCTTAATCTGATCCACCGCTCGGGGGATCTACACATCTGCATACAGGAGCTGCTTTGCCGCACCACACGACCGCGCTGCGTCTCGTCGCGCCCGTCGCCGTTCTCGCCCTGTCTCTCACCGCCTGCGGAGGCGGCGACGACAACGCCGACGCGAAGAGCCCGGCCACCGGGAAGGCCAAGGTCTCCCCCTCGCCGGAGCCGACGTCCGGCGGCGAGATGGGCAGCGGCGAGAGCGCCACGGGCAAGGTCGACGAGGACCCGGGCAAGGTCACCTACGAGATCCTGGCGCAGAAGGTCGAGGTGGGCACCGAGGCCGAGGCCGCCAAGGCCGTCTCGGAACCGAGCAAGGTCAAGGGCAAGGTGCTGGCCACCGCGTACCTGAAGTACACCCACAAGAGCGGCCCCGCCCTCACCGACGGATCCGACGTGCACGACAGCACCACCCTCTCCGCGGACGGGCAGCGCGGCAGCGTCCTCATCGGCGCGGCCGAGGACGCCGCGGGCTGCGAGGACCCCTACGACGTCGACAGCTGGAAGCAGGGCGAGAGCCACGTCTTCTGCGAGACCTACGTGATCCCGGCGAACGCCAAGAGCGTCGAGGTCAACTGGTCCGAGGAGGACGGCGAGCCCTTCGTCTGGAAGTTCCCCAACGCCTGACCTGACCGCAACGCCAGAGGGCGCCCCCTTCTCGGAAGGGGGCGCCCTCTGTGTCGTTCGTGCGGGAGGGGCCGTCAGCCCATGAACTTCTTGAACTCGTCGGGGAGCTCGAAGTCCTTGCCGCCCTGCTGCGGCAGCCCGAAGGCGCCGCCGCCCTCGGCCGCAGCGGCCCGGCGGGCGGCCTCCTCCTGCTCCTGCTGCTTGCGCTTCATCGGGTTGCCGGAGCGCTGCTTGCCCTTGGCCTGCTTCTGCTTCTTCTTCGTCCGGCCGGGACCGCCGCCCATGCCCGGCATGCCGGGCATCCCGGGCATGCCGCCGCCCTGGGCCATGCGGGACATCATCTTGCGGGCCTCGAAGAAGCGCTCGACCAGGTTCTTCACCGCGCTGACGTCGACACCGGAACCCCGCGCGATACGGGCGCGGCGCGAGCCGTTGATGATCGTCGGCTCCTGGCGCTCGGCCGGGGTCATCGACTTGATGATGGCGGCCGTACGGTCGACGTCGCGCTCGTCGAGGTTCTGGATCTGGTCCTTCATCTGGCCCATGCCCGGGAGCATGCCGAGCAGCTTGGAGATGGAGCCCATCTTCCGGACCTGCTCCATCTGGGCCAGGAAGTCGTCCAGGGTGAAGTCCTGGCCCTTCTTGGACGCCAGCTTGGAGGCCATCTTCTCGGCCTCTTCCTGGCTGAACGTCTTCTCCGCCTGCTCGATCAGGGTGAGCAGGTCACCCATGTCGAGGATGCGGGAGGCCATCCGGTCAGGGTGGAAGGCGTCGAAGTCGTCGAGCTTCTCGCCGTTCGACGCGAACATGATCGGCTTGCCGGTGATCTGCCGGATCGACAGGGCCGCACCACCGCGGGCGTCACCGTCGAGCTTGGAGAGCACCACGCCGTCGAAGCCGACGCCGTCGCGGAAGGCCTCGGCGGTGTTGACCGCGTCCTGGCCGATCATCGCGTCGACGACGAACAGGATCTCCTCGGGGCTGACCGCGTCCCGGATGTCGGCGGCCTGCTGCATCATCTCCTGGTCGATGCCCAGGCGGCCGGCGGTGTCCACGATCACGATGTCGTGGACCTTGGACTTGGCGTGCTCGATGGAGTCCTTGGCGACCTTGACCGGGTCGCCGACGCCGTTGCCCGGCTCCGGGGCGTAGATGCCTACGCCCGCGCGCTGGGCGACGACGCTGAGCTGGTTCACGGCGTTCGGGCGCTGGAGGTCACAGGCGACCAGCAGCGGCGAGTGGCCCTGCTCCTTCAGCCAGCGGCCCAGCTTGCCCGCGAGGGTGGTCTTACCGGCACCCTGCAGACCCGCCAGCATGATCACGGTGGGCGGCTGCTTGGCGAAGCGCAGGCGCCGGGTCTCGCCGCCGAGGATGGTGACGAGTTCCTCGTTGACGATCTTGAGGACCTGCTGGGCGGGGTTCAGCGCCTTGCTGACCTCGGCACCGAGGGCGCGCTCCTTGACGTTCTTGATGAACGTCCGGACGACCGGCAGCGCCACGTCCGCCTCGAGGAGGGCGATCCGGATGTCCCGGGCCGTGGCGTCGATGTCCGCTTCGCTGAGACGCCCCTTGCCGCGCAGGTTCTTGAAGGTCGCTGAGAGGCGATCGGAAAGAGTATCGAACACGGCGCTCGCGGTCCTCAGGGTTGGTGGCTACAGGGAATCGCCCTCCAGGGTATCCCGGCGTGACAAGTCGCCGGGTCGGCCTCACCCACGCAGTGTCTCCTCCAGCTTCCGCGCCACCGACACCGCCTCGTCCCCGGGCAGGGGCGCGCCCTCCGGGCCGGTCACGTAGAAGGCGTCCACGGCGTTGGCGCCGAGCGTCGAGACATGCGCGCTGCGCACCCGCACGCTCGCGTCCTCCAGGGCGCGGCCGATGCGGAACAGCAGGCCGGGGGCGTCCTGGGAGCGTACCTCGATGACCGTGGCCAGCCGAGAGGCGGCGGGGTGGACCGACACCCGGGGCGGCGGGGCGACCACGCCCCGGCGGCGCGGATAGGCCGCGTCCCGTTCGGCGAGGCGGCCTGCGATGTCCAGGGAGCCGTCCAGGGCCCTCACCAGGTCCGCGCGCAGCCGGGCAGCCTGCGGCAGGGAGCCGTACTCGGCGGCGACCCGCCAGTCCAGCAGCAGGACGGAGCCGTCGACGCCGTCCGGGAGGGTCAGGGAGCGCAGTTCCGCCGTGCGCACGGTCAGCCGGTGCATGGCGAGGACACCGGCGACCGCGGGCAGCACGCCCGGCTGGTCGGGGACGGCGATGAGAAGTTCCACACCCAGCGGCTCGGGATCACCGGACGGCTCCTGTCCGGCGGGCGGCTCGGTCTGCGCCCGCAGGGCGAGGACCGGACTGCCCGTCGCGGCCGCCTCTAGGGCGAGCCGCTCCTGCTCGGCGGTCGGCGCGCCCTCCTCCGGGTCGTCGGGGGCGTCCCCGGCGAGCACCGCCGCGACCCGCTTGACGAGGTCGGCGACGAGCGAGCCGCGCCAGGACGACCAGGCGGCCGGTCCGGTGGCCAGGGCGTCGGCCTCGGTGAGCGCGTGCAGCAGCTCCAGGGTGCCCTGGGAGCCGACGGCGTCGGCGACGGAGCGCACGGTGGCCGGATCCTCCAGGTCACGCCGGGTGGCCGTCTCGACGAGGAGCAGATGGTGCCGTACGAGGGTGGCGACGACCGTCACGTCGTGGCGGTCGAAGCCGATGCGGGCGGCCACGTCCTTGGCGATGATCTCGCCGGCCACGGAGTGGTCGCCGGGCCAGCCCTTGCCGATGTCGTGCAGCAGCGCCGCGACCAGCAGCAGGTCGGGGCGGCTGACCCGGCGGGTGAACTCGGAGGCCTGGACGGCGGTCTCGATGAGGTGCCGGTCGACGGTCCACAGGTGCACGGCGTTGCGCTGCGGGCGGCAGCGGACCCGCTCCCAGTCGGGCAGCAGCCGGGTGATCAGCCCCTCGGCCTCCAGCGCCTCCCAGACCTCCACGGTCGGGCGGCCGGAGCCGAGCAGGGTCACGAGCTGTTCGCGCGCCTCGGCGGGCCAAGGCGTGGGCACTGGGCGCGTGGCGGCGGCCATGCGCCGTACGGCGTGCAGGGAGAGCGGGAGTCCGGCCTGCGCGGCGGCCGCCGCGGCGCGCAGCGGCAGCACGGGGTCGCGCTCGGGGCGCGCGGCACGGGCGAGCACCACCTCGCCGTCCTGCTCCACCACCCCCTCGGCCAGCGGAGACCGCTCCGCCACGGGCTTCCCGCCGCCCAGCATGGCGCGCAGCCTGGGCCGCACCGCGCGCGACCGCAGCACGCGCCCCACCTCGCGCCAGGTGACATCGCTGGCGTACGAGACGAGCCGTGCCGCCTCGTACACCTGCCGCAGCAGGGTGTCTGCGTCGAGCAGGCCGAGCTCGGCGGCCACCTGGTCCTGCTCCTGGAGCGCGAGCCGGTCGGTGGCGCGCCCGGTGGCCAGGTGCAGGGCGTCCCGTACGTCGAGCAGCCGGCGCCGGGCGTCGGCGAGGCCCTCGCGCGGGGCGTCGGCGAGCCAGGAGGCGGCGACGGCGCGCAGGGTGGTGGCGTCGCGCAGCCCGCCCCGGGCCTCCTTCAGGTCGGGCTCCAGCAGGTACTGCAGCTCGCCCTGGCGCTCGGCGCGCTCCGCGCACAGTTCCTGGAGTTCGGGGAGGCGCTTGGGCGCCTGGTTGCGCCAGTCGGCCAGCACGGCCGTGCGCAGCCCGGCGGTGAGGCCCAGGTCGCCGGCGATGTGCCGGGCGTCCAGCAGGCCGAGCTGCACCTTGAGGTCCTCGCCGGCCGTCTTGCGGGCCTCCGCGGGCGTGCGCACGGAGTGGTCGAGGTCCAGGCCCAGGTCCCAGACGGGATACCAGAGCCGGTCGGCGAGGGCGGCGACCGCCTTGGGGTCGCCGCCGTCGTGCAGCAGGAGCAGGTCGAGGTCGCTGCGGGGCGACAGCTCGCCGCGTCCGTAGCCGCCGACGGCGACCAGGGAGGCCCCGCGCAGTCCCTCCGCCCCGGCGGCGAACAGGCCGGTGAGCCACTCGTCCGTCAGTTCGGCCAGGGCCGAACGGCGCGGCGGCCCGGACCGCGTCTCCTCGGTGAGGAGACGCAGCCGGGCCGCCGCGTAGCCGCTGGGTCCCGAGTCCTCTGCTTCCTTCTGCACGTCCGTACCCGTCACCCGGCGACTCCTGTTCTGTTTGCCTGCCTTGGGGCCCTCAGAGCGCGTCGGGGCCGCGCTCGCCGGTCCGGACCCGTACGGCCGTCTCGACCGGGACGGACCAGACCTTGCCGTCACCGATCTTGCCGGTGCGGGCGGCCTTGACCACGACGTCGACGAGCTGCTCGGCGTCGTCGTCCTCGACCAGGACCTCGATACGGATCTTGGGGACCAGGTCGACGGTGTACTCGGCACCGCGGTAGACCTCGGTGTGGCCCCGCTGACGACCGTAGCCGCTGGCCTCGGTGACGGTCAGGCCGTGTACTCCGAAGGCCTGCAGGGCCTCCTTGATCTCGTCGAGCCGGTGCGGCTTGACGACGGCGGTGATGAGCTTCATGCGTCCACCTTCTTGCTCGCGGCTGCGGCGACCGGGGCCGTGACGGCCGTCTTGGCGGCACCGCCACCGGCGCCACTGAAGTCGTATGCGGTCTCGGCGTGCTCGGCCTGGTCGATGCCGGCCACCTCCTCGTCCTCGGAGACCCGCATACCGATGGTCTTGTGGAGGACGAAGGCGAGGATCGCGGAGACGATCAGCGAGTAGGCGAGCACACCGCCGACACCGGCGAGCTGCTTCCAGAGCTGGTCGAACGTGTGGTCGCCGTAGAACACGCCCGTGGCGTCGGACTGGCCCTTACCGCTGGCGAAGAAGCCGATCAGGATGGAGCCGGCGATACCGCCGACGAGGTGGACACCCACGACGTCGAGCGAGTCGTCGTAGCCGAACTTGTACTTCAGGCCCACGGCCATGGCGCACAGGACACCGGCGATGGCGCCGACGGCGATCGCGCCCATCGGAGTGACCGAACCACCGGCCGGGGTGATGGCGACCAGACCCGCGACCGCGCCGGAGGCGGCGCCCAGCGTGGTGAACGCGCCGTGGCGGATCTTCTCGTAGGCGAGCCAGGCCAGCATGGCGGCGGCGGTGGCGACCTGCGTGTTGACGAACATCAGGGTGCCGACGCCGTCGTCGTTGCCGAGCCACGAACCCGCGTTGAAGCCGAACCAGCCGAACCACAGCAGACCGGCGCCGAGCATGACCAGCGGGAGGCTGTGCGGGCGCATCGGGTCACGCTTGAAGCCGACGCGCTTGCCGATGACGAGGATCACGCCGAGCGCCGCGGCACCGGCGTTGATGTGGACCGCGGTACCACCGGCGAAGTCGATCACGCCCATGTCGAAGGCCCAGCCGCCCTCACCCCAGACCCAGTGGGCGACGGGGAAGTAGACGATCGTGGCCCACAGCGCGATGAACAGCGCCCAGGCGGAGAACTTCACACGGTCCGCGAGAGCACCGCTGATCAGGGCGGGCGTGATGATGGCGAACATCAGCTGGAAGACCATGAAGGCCAGCAGCGGGATGTTGTACGTGCCCCACAGCTCGCCCTTGTCGACCCCGGTGAGGCCGACCCAGTCCGAGTTCCAGCCGATGAGGCTCCCGGAGTCGGTGCCGAACGCCATGGAGAAGCCGTACAGCACCCACAGGATGGTGACGATCCCGAGGCTGATGAAGCTCATCATCAGCATGTTCAGGGTGCTTTTGACGCGGACCATGCCTCCGTAGAAGAAGGCCAGACCCGGGGTCATGAGCATCACCAGGGCGGAACAGATGAGCATGAACCCTGTGTTGGCGGCAGACAGCTTGGGCGCCTCTGCGGCAAGGGTGATGGCTGGTGCCATCGGCGTCTCCTCGTCGTTGGTACGGCCCCGTGCGGGCGAAGCCTCGAGCGGATTGAGGGGTGGGCCGGTTATGCGCCACGAGATTGACGCAGCGCCGTTTCGGTCGAAGCCCCTCGTTGTTTCGCCGCCGTGACGAAGGCGCGTGCTGTGTTACGCGTCGATGAACTGCCGGATCGCGGGCGCGCCGATCGTTATCGTGGCGCAACCTTCGGCTCTCGCGGCCGTGGGAACGACAAGGCCGGCCGCGGTCGGCCTTCCGATGACCTGGCATGGGGGAGCCGAGTCGGGCAGTTCGGGAGGGCCGGCCGCGGCCGGGGTTCAGGGGTGCCGGAGGGCGGCGGTCAGACCGCCTCCGCGGTCTCGGGCAGCTCGGCGGCGAGCCGCTCGGTGAGGTCGACGACCTCGCCGAGGTCGCCGAAGTCCCGCGCGGCGGTGTCGACCGTCTTTCGGATACGAGTGTTGACCCGCTCGGAACGGACCTTCTTGGCCACGTGCATGGCCTGCGTGGCGAAGACCGTGCTCTGCTCGGCCTCGCGCCGCAGGAGGTGCACGGTGGCCATGCCGATCAGGTTGAGCGCGTACGACCGCTGGTGCTCGCCGTCCTCGGCGAACAGCTGCACGGCCCGCTCCATCAGGGGCTCGGCCAGCGAGGCGTAGGTCGGGCTGCGGCCGGCGACATAGGCCAGGTCGCGGTAGGAGTGGGAGTTCTCGCCGTACAGCTCGGCCTCGGAGAAGAAGCGGATCCAGTCGGGGTCCGGCTCGTCCCACTCGCCGGCGTCGGCGAAGGTGTCCTCGGCCATCCGGACCGCCCGCTTGCACTTGCCGGGCTGTCCCATGTTGGCGTAGGCGCGGGCCTCCATCGCATACAGCATCGACTGGGTGCGCGGGCTCGCGCAGTCGCGGCTGCCGTACTGCGCGAGGTGGATCAGCTCCAGCGCGTCGTCGGGCCGCCCGAGGTGGATCATCTGCCGGCTCATGCTGGACAGCACATAGGAGCCGAGGGGCCGGTCACCAGCCTCCTTCGCGGCGTGCAGCGCGAGGACGAAGTACTTCTGCGCGGTCGGCTGGAGCCCGATGTCGTACGACATCCAGCCGGCCAGCTCGGCCAGTTCGGCGGCGACCTTGAACAGCCGCCGGGTGGTGGCCTCGGGCTGGGGCTCCTGGAGCAGGTCCGTCACCTCGTGCAGCTGGCCGACGACCGCCTTGCGGCGCAGGCCGCCGCCGCACTGGGCGTCCCACTGCCGGAACATCACGGTCGTGGACTCCAGGAGGTCCAGCTCGGGTTTGGAGAGCCGGCCCCGGGCGCGCCCGGAGGAGGGCTCGGGCTCCGAACGCTGGGCCGGGGGCGAGGGGACGAGCCAGCGCTGCATGGGCTCGATGAGGGCCGGGCCCGCAGACAGGGCCAGCGAGCTCCCGAGGAAGCCGCGCCGCGCCAGCATCAGGTCGCTGCGCGAGAACTCGCTGAGCAGGGCCACGGTCTGCGGGCCCGTCCAGGGCAGGTCGACGCCGGTCGCGGAGGGTGACTGGCGCGCGGTGCGCAGCCCCAGGTCCTCGACGGAGACGACCACACCGAAACGCTCCGAGAACAGCTCGGAGAGGATCCTGGGGATCGGCTCGCGGGGGTTCTCGCCGTCGAGCCAGCGGCGCACGCGCGAGGTGTCCGTGGAGATGTGGTTGGCGCCCAGCTGGCGTGCCCGGCGGTTGACCTGGCGGGCCAGCTCGCCCTTGGACCAGCCGCTGCGCACGAACCAGGAGGTGAGCAGCTCGTTCGGGCGCTTGTCCGCGTGCGTCGCGCTCGCAGCGTTCGTTC
Source organism: Streptomyces sp. CRCS-T-1 (assembly GCF_024442335.1). Taxonomy (NCBI): domain Bacteria; kingdom Bacillati; phylum Actinomycetota; class Actinomycetes; order Kitasatosporales; family Streptomycetaceae; genus Streptomyces; species Streptomyces sp. CRCS-T-1. The sequence continues at coordinate 2,220,554 of NZ_CP101651.1, forward strand.
CGCCTCCGCCGTTGCCGCTCACTGGAACGCCCCCATCCCTGAGACCACTTGTCGCCGTGTGCGCCAAGGCCTATCAGCATGCCGGTTCGCACGGTCATCCGTCCGGCCCTTGTCACCCATCGAACGGAATACCGACTTGCCTCCGGCATACCCACGAGTGCATGTGCCCCCAGGACTCGTGCACACAAAGTAATCCTACGATCACCCGTCCAGCCACGGCTCACACGGAAACGCCACCATTCGCCACCCCTTCGAATGAACTCACGTACGGCTGACCGCGATTCACTTGACACAGCACAACCAGGAGCGGGTGCAGCGATGCACTGAGGGGCGCGTGTCGCCGAGCGCACCACCCTGGACACCTCCGGGCGCTGAGTGAAGGGAACGCCGCTCGGGAAGGCGGAAACAGAGAGTCACGCAGAGCGACCGCTGCGTAACCACCGGTGCGTCGGACCCGTTGGAGGGGGCATGGTCTTCACGATCGGCATCAGCCGGGGCATGCGCGACATCCGGTCTGGCTCGCGCCGCCGAGGCCGCACTTCGGACGGCACCGCCGTGGCCGAGTACACCGGGCTGTGGGGCTGGGACGTGGTGCCGGGCGCCCGGGCCTCGGGGGGCGCCTGCTCCTGCGGACGCCGCGACTGCCCGGCGCCGGGTGCGCATCCGCTGGACTTCGCGCCGGTGATCCCCGCCGGGGCGACGCTGGACGACGTGACCGAGTCCTGGGGCGAGTTCCCCGGCGCCTCGGTGATGCTGCCGGTCGGCAGGGCGTTCGACGTCATCGAGGTGGCCGAACCCGCCGGCTGCCGGGCGCTGGCCCGGCTGGAGCGCATGGGTCTGCCCGTCGGCCCGGTCGCGGCGACCCCGGACGGCCGCGCCCACTTCTTCGTCGCCCCCGGCGCCGCCGCCGATCTGTCCGGCCTGCTCTACCGCATGGGCTGGGACGACCCGGCCTCCCTCGACCTGCGCGGCCTCGGCCCCGGCACGCACATCACGGCGCCGCCCTCCGACCGCGGCGGTCTCGGCCCGGTGCGCTGGCTGCGCTCCCCCGCCCTGGACTCGGAGTCCCGGGCGCCGGAGGCCCGCCTGGTGCTGGGCACGCTGGCGTATGTGGCGCATCGGTCCCGGGCCTAGCCGGGAGACGTCCCCACACAGCGAAGCGCCCGTCCCGACGGTGTATCGGGGCGGGCGCTTCGTCAGTGGACGCGGATGTCCGGAGGTCACTCGGCTGTATCCGGAGGTCACTCCCCGATAAGGGCGTCAACGAACGCCTCCGGCTCGAACGGCGCCAGGTCGTCCGCGCCCTCGCCGAGCCCGACGAGCTTGACCGGAACGCCCAGCTCGCGCTGGACCGCGACCACGATGCCGCCCTTGGCCGTGCCGTCCAGCTTGGTGAGGACGATGCCGGTGATGTCGACGACCTCGGCGAAGACCCGGGCCTGGACCAGGCCGTTCTGGCCGGTGGTGGCGTCGAGCACGAGCAGCACCTCGTCCACCGGGGCGTGCTTCTCCACGACCCGCTTGACCTTGCCGAGCTCGTCCATGAGGCCGGTCTTGGTGTGCAGGCGGCCGGCGGTGTCGATGAGCACGACGTTCGCGCCCCTCTCCTTGCCCTCCTTGACCGCGTCGAAGGCGACGGAGGCGGGGTCGCCCTCCTCCGGTCCGCGCACGGTGTGGGCGCCGACGCGCTCGCCCCAGGTCTGGAGCTGGTCGGCGGCGGCGGCCCGGAAGGTGTCGGCGGCGCCCAGGACCACGCTCTGACCGTCGGCGACCAGGACGCGGGCGAGCTTGCCGGTGGTGGTGGTCTTGCCGGTGCCGTTGACCCCGACGACCATCACGATGCCCGGCTTGCGGTCCTCCGGCTCGGTCTTGACCACGCGGTCCATGTCGCGGCCGACCAGGGTGAGCAGTTCCTCGCGCAGCAGGGTGCGCAGTTCGACCGGGGTGCGGGTGCCGAGCACCTTCACCCGCTCGCGCAGGCGCTCGACCAGTTCCTGGGTGGGCTGCACGCCGACGTCGGCGGTGAGCAGCGTGTCCTCGATCTCCTCCCAGGTGTCCTCGTCGAGGTGCTCGCGCGACAGCAGCGTGAGCAGCCCCTGACCGAGGGCGTTCTGCGAGCGGGAGAGACGGGCCCGCAGCCGGACCAGGCGGCCCGCGGTGGGCTCCGGGATCTCGATCTCGGGAGCTTCGGCGGGCGGCTCCTCGACGGTGACGGGAGCCGAGCCGTCCGGGAGATCCACCTCCTCTATGGTTCGCCGCGGTTCCTCCCGCGGCGTCTCGGCCTCGTCGCCGACGTGCGGCTCGGCCGGTGGGACGGTGATGTCGGGCGCTGCGGGCGGGGGCGGGGGCAGCTGCTTCTTGCGCCGGCTGCCGACGATGAGCCCGCCGAGCGCGCCGAGCACGACCACGGCGATGACTACAGCAAGGATGACGATGTCCATAACGCGTCCAGTATCAGCCATGGGCCCCCGGGTCACCCCGCTTGTACCGTCGCGCGGGGCCGAGGGCCGCCGGATCTCCACACCCCTGGATGTCTGATGCCCCGTCAGCTAACGTCCCCCGGACACCCGCCCGGTGAAGCCGGTCACCCGCCCGGTGAAGGGAGACGTCCCCATGCCCGTCACGGTCGTACGCTTCAACCTCGTCGCTCCCGGGGCCTCCCCCGCCGAGCTCGGCGCCCGCTATCGGGCGGCCCTGGAGATGGCCTCGTACGCCGACGACCGGGGCGTCACCACGGTGCAGACGGAGGAGCACCACGGGGCCGACAACAACTGGCTGCCGTCGCCGTTCGCCTTCGCGGGGGCGGTCTTCGGCGCGACCCGGCGTGTCGCGGTCACCGTCTCGGCGGTGATCGGCCCGCTGCACGACCCGCTGCGGCTGGCCGAGGAGATCGCCGTGCTGGACCTGCTGAGCGGCGGCCGGCTGGTGACGGTCGCCGGCATCGGGTACCGGCCCGAGGAGTACGACCTGTTCGGCGTCGAGTTCGCCCGGCGCGGCCGGCTCCAGGACGAGCTGCTGGAGACACTGCTGCGGGCGTGGACCGGCGAGCCCTTCGCCTTCCGGGGGCGCACGGTCCGCATCACCCCGCGCCCGTTCACCGACCCGCATCCGCTGCTCCTGGTCGGCGGCTCCTCCAAGGCCGCCGCCCGCCGGGCCGCCCGGCTCGGCCTGCCCTTCTTCCCCAGCGCGCACCTCCCGGAGCTGGAGGCGTACTACAAGGACCGGCTCGCCGAGTACGGCACCGAGGGCTGGGTGATGATGCCCGCGGCCGAGACACCGCTGCTGCACCTGGCCGAGGACCCGGACCGGGCCTGGGCGGAGTACGGCCAGCACTTCCTGCACGAGGCGCGGACGTACGCCTCCTGGCAGTCGGGCGGGGTGCGCTCGGCGGTGAAGTCGGCCGCGACGACCGTCGAGGAGCTGCGCGCCGAGGGCGTGTACCGCATCCTCACGCCCGAGGCGTGCGCGGAGCTGGGCCTGGACTCCTATGTGCTGCATCCGCTGGCGGGCGGGATGCCGGCGGAGGAGGGGTGGCGGAGTCTGCAGCTCTTCTGCGAGCGGGTGCTGCCGGGGCTGGGGAGCTGACGCTCGCGGATATCCGCTGGCCCGCCCCGGCCTCTCGGTGATCCACTGACTCCATGACTCTGTCGGTTGATGTGTTCCTGCTGGAGCCGGACGGACAGCGGCAGATACTCGACGTCCCCGAGGGGCGCGACGACTCGGCCGGGTTCGAGTCCTGGCGGACGACGGTGTGGGGGTCCGAGCCGGTACGCGCGCTGGGCGCCCGCTTCCTTCCCGTGCTGGCTGACGGCGACCTGGAGATCGAGGCCGAGAGCGTCGCGGAGTTCCTGGGCGAGGTGGCGCTGCTGTGTGACCATCTCGACGCCATCGCCGAGAGCACTCAGCGGCCGCGAGGGCTCGCGGAGCACCGGGAGGGGCTGGTGAGGCGGCTGCGGAATCTGGAGGTGGCCGCCCTGCACGCCCGGGTGATCGGCGGCGGCGTCCTCGTCTGGTGACGAGACAGACCGCCGCCCCGGCTCGGGCAGTGGCCGAACCGGGGCGACGGCGGGTTACGGGGAGAGGGGCAGCGGGGACTTTGGCCCTTCTCCCCGAGTGCGGGGGCTGGCTCAGCCCATCTCCTCCAGGGCCTTGCCCTTCGTCTCGCTGACGAACTTCAGGATGAAGGGGATGGAGAGCGCCGCGAAGGCCGTGTAGATCACGTACGTCATGGAGAGGTTCCACTCGGCCAGCGACGGGAAGCTCGCGGTGATGGCCCAGTTGGCGATCCACTGCGCGGCGGCGGCCACACCCAGGGCGGCGGCGCGGATCCGGTTGGGGAACATCTCGCCGAGCATGACCCAGACGACCACACCCCAGGACAGGGCGAAGAAGAGGACGAAGACGTGCGCGGCGATCAGCGCGATCCAGCCCTGCGCGGCCGGCAGCGTGCCGTCGACCAGCGGGTGGGAGAACGCCCAGGCCTCCAGCGCCAGGCCGACGACCATGCCGACCGAGCCGATGATCGCGAGCGGCTTGCGGCCGATGCGGTCGACGAAGATCATCGCGATCACGGTGCCGACGATGTTGATGATCGACGTGGTGAAGGAGTAGAAGAACGAGTCCGCCGGGTCGACGCCGACCGACTGCCACAGCGTCGAGGAGTAGTAGAACGCGACGTTGATGCCGACGAACTGCTGGAAGACCGACAGGCCGATACCGATCCAGACGATCGGCTTGAAGAAGAAGCTCCCGCCGAGCAGGTCCTTGAAGCTGGACTTGTGCTCGCTGGTCATCGCGTGCTCGATCTCGGCGACGCGGGCGTCCAGGTCGATGTCCTTGCCCTCGACCTCGGCGAGGATCTCCCGGGCGCGCTCGTGCTTGCCGACGGAGATCAGGAAGCGCGGGGACTCGGGGATCCGGAAGGAGAGCAGGCCGTACAGGATGGCCGGGATGACCATGACGCCCAGCATGACCTGCCAGGCCTCCAGGCCCATCAGCTCGCCGCGCTGGTCGCCGTCGGCGGCGTTCAGCAGGCCCCAGTTGACCAGCTGCGACACGGCGATGCCGATGACGATCGCGGCCTGCTGGAAGGAGCCGAGCCTGCCGCGGTAGGCGGGCGGGGCGACCTCGGCGATGTAGGCCGGGCCGATCACGGAGGCCATACCGATGGCGAAGCCGCCGACGACGCGCCAGAAGGCGAGGTCCCACAGGGCGAAGGGGAGCGCCGAGCCGACGGCGCTGACGGTGAAGAGGGCCGCGGCGATCTGCATGCACCGGATGCGGCCGATGCGGTCGGCTATCCGGCCGGCGGTCGCGGCGCCGATGGCGCAGCCGATGAGGGCGACGGCGATGACCTGGGCGAGGGCTGCGGAGCCGATGTCGTAGCGGCCTCGGATGGCTTCGACGGCACCGTTGATCACGGAACTGTCGTAGCCGAAGAGGAAACCGCCCATCGCGGCCGCCGCCGCGATGAAGATGACGTGCCCGAGATGTTCGGGGTGAGCCGTCCTGGCTCCGGACTTGGGTGCCTGCGCTGTGCTGGTCACGTGTACTCCTCGGGCCACCGGCAACGCTGCCGGAGGGGATCAGCCCTTCGAGGTCCACCTGAAGGTACCTGAAGGTAAAAGGAACGTTGCCGAGACTATGCCTTCAAGTTTCGAAGTCAATAGGTCGGCAGACGTGAATCTGCGTCAGGAGTGTGGGGGCGATGTGTTCAAGAATTGAATCCATCAAGCGTCGCAGGTGAGAAGGATGTACACGGCATTCATCTAGCGCAGACGCTGGCTGATGACCTTCGACACACCGTCGCCCTGCATGGAGACGCCGTACAGCGCGTCGGCGACCTCCATCGTGCGCTTCTGATGGGTGATCACGATGAGCTGCGAGGCCTCCTGCAGCTCCTGCATGATCCGGATGAGCCGCTGGAGGTTGGTGTCGTCGAGGGCGGCCTCGACCTCGTCCATGACGTAGAACGGGCTGGGCCGCGCCTTGAAGATCGACACGAGCAGCGCCACGGCGGTCAGCGACCGCTCCCCGCCCGAGAGCAGCGACAGCCGCTTGACCTTCTTGCCCGGCGGCCTGGCCTCGACGTCCACGCCCGTGGTGAGCATGTTGTCGGGGTCGGTCAGGATCAGCCGCCCGTCACCCCCGGGGAAGAGCCGGCTGAAGACGCCCTCGAACTCCCGGGCCGTGTCCCGGTAGGCCTCGGTGAAGACCTGCTCGACGCGCTCGTCGACCTCCTTCACCACCTGGAGGAGGTCCGCCCGTGTCTTCTTCAGGTCCTCGAGCTGCTCGCTGAGGAACTGGTGGCGTTCCTCCAGTGCCGCGAACTCCTCCAGGGCGAGCGGGTTCACCTTGCCGAGCTGCTGGTAGGCACGCTCGGCCGACTTCAGACGCTTCTCCTGCTCGGACCTCAGATACGGCTTCGGCCGGTTGCGCGGGTGCTCCGGGTCCTCCGGCAGCTCCTCGCCCTCGGCGGGGGGCGAGGGCGGCACGAGCTGGTGCGGTCCGTACTCCGCCACCAGTCCGGCCGGTTCGACACCCAGCTCCTCCAGCGCCTTCGTCTCCAGCTGCTCGATCCGCAGCCGCTTCTCGGCGCCGAGTACCTCGCCTCGATGGACCGAATCCGTCAACTTGTCGAGTTCGGCCTTGAGATCTCGTCCCTCGGTTCGGGCGCGGGCGAGTTCCTGTTCGCGGCGGGCCTTGGCGGCATCGGCGGCGACGCGCTCCTCGTCGGCGCGGGCCAGGGAGACCTCGACGTGCGCGAGGAGCTGCCGGGCGCCCGCGCCGACGGCCTCGGCGACGGCCGCCTCGTGCCGCAGCCGGGACCGCCGCTGCTCCGCACGCGCGCGTGCCTCACGCTCCGCCCGGGCGGCACGGTCGAGCGAGTCGGCCCGTCCGGCCAGGCCCTTGACCCGTTCCTCGTGCGTACGGGCCTGGAGCCGGGCCTCCATCTCGGTCTGGCGGGCGTTGGCACCGTCGGCGGCGAGCCGGTCCCGTACGGAGGTGTCGGGCTCCTCCTCGATCGGCATCTCCTCGGCGACGGCGAGCCGCTCGGCGAGTTCCTCGACCTCGGCGAGGGCCTTGTCGAGGGCCTCCTGGGCCCGGGCGGCGGCGGCCGTGGACCGCTCGGCCTCCCCGGCCGCGCCCCGGGCCTGCCCGGCGAGCGCTCCGAGTTGCTGAGCGACGGAGGACTTCTCCCGGTCGGCGGCCCGGCGCCGCTCCCCCACGTCCTCGACGAGCGCGGCGCACTCCTTGCGCCGCTCGACGGCCTGGTGCTGGGCCTCGGTCAGCTCCTCGCAGCGCACCGCCAGCTCTTCCAGTTCGGCGGCGGCCTCGTCGACGGAGGCCTGTACTTCGAGGAGGCTGGGGGCACCGGCGGAGCCGCCGTGGGCGAAGTGCGCGCCGAGGAGGTCGCCTTCGGCGGTGACGGCGGTGAGGTCGGGGTGGGTGTAGACGAGGTCTTCGGCGGCTTCGAGGGTGTCGACCACGACGATGCCGTGGAGGAGCCGTCGGACGGCCGGCATGAGGTCGGTGGGGCCGCGGACCAGGTCGACGGCGAACGTTCGTCCCGCGTCTGCGGGTGCGTCGTGATGGTTCGCGCCGTTCCCCGCGCCCGGTGCTCCTGCCAGGAGCAGAGTGGCCCTGCCTCCGTCCTGCTTGCGGAGGAGTCTGATGGCGTCGGCCGCTGATGCCGGGGTCGTCACGGCGATCGCGTCCGCTGCCGCTCCGAAGGCCGCTGCCAGGGCGACCTCGTGTCCCGGGGTCACCGTCAGCAGTTCCGCCGCCGGGCCGAGCAGGCCGGAGAGGCGATCCTTCGCCGCGAGCAGTATTCCGGTGCCGTCCTTGCGGCGCAGGCCCATGGCCAGGGCCTCGTGGCGGGCCTGGGTCGCGGCGCGCTTGCGTTCCGCCGCCGTGGCGGACTCGCGGGCTGCGGTGAGGGCGGACTCGGCGTCGGCGAGCCGCTGCTTGGCGGCCTCGTGCTGTTCGGCGAGTTCCGCGTCGCCGGCGTCGAGGCCGTCGACCTCGGCCTTGAGGGCCTCGTACTCCTCCTGCGCGGCGACGGCTCGCTCCTGGGCCTCGTCGCGGGCGGCGGCCAGGCGTTCGATCTCGGCCTGGGCGGAGGCGGCGCGGGAGCGGGCCGCGTTGACCTGGCCGCTCAGTCGGGCCAGGCCTTCGCGCCGGTCGGCGATGGCGCGGGCGGCGTCCTTCAGGCGCCGTTCCTCCTGGGTGAGCGCGCGTTCCAGCTCGGCGCGGTGGGAGACCGTGTCCTCCAGGGCGCGTTCGGCCGCCTCCAGGGCCGCTTCCAGCTCGGCCTCCTGCTCGCGGATGCGGGCGGCCTCGCGCTCCATGTCCTCGGGGTCGCGGCCGCGCCGCTCCTCGGGGGGTGCGGAGGTGGCGCTCTTCACCCGGGCGTCGGCCAGCGAGATCGTGCCGCGCACCCGCTCGGCGAGCTGGGAGAGCTCGTACCAGGTCTGCTGGGCGCGCTGGAGGCGTGGCGTGAGCTGCCGTACCTCGTCCTCCAGAAGGGCCTCGCGCTGGAGCGCCTTGCGCAGCTCCCGCTCGGCGGCCTCCTTGCGCTCCTTCAGCGCGGCCTCGTCGGCGACCTCGGCGTTGAGGGCTTCCTTCAGCCGTACGAGGTCGTCGGCCAGCAGTCGCAGGCGGGCGTCGCGCAGGTCGGCCTGGATGACTGCGGCCCGGCGGGCGACGGCGGCCTGGCGGCCGAGGGGCTTGAGCTGGCGCCGGAGTTCGTCGGTGAGGTCCTGCACGCGCGCGAGGTTGGCCTGCATCGCGTCCAGCTTGCGCAGCGCCTTCTCCTTGCGCTTGCGGTGCTTGAGGACTCCGGCGGCCTCCTCGATGAAGGCGCGGCGGCCCATGGGGTCGGCGTGCAGCACGCCGTCGAGCTGCCCCTGCCCGACGATGACGTGCATCTCGCGGCCGATGCCGGAGTCGGAGAGGAGCTCCTGGATGTCGAGGAGGCGGCAGGTGTCGCCGTTGAGCTGGTACTCGCTGCCGCCGTTGCGGAACATGATCCGCGTGATGGTGACCTCGGCGTACTCGATGGGCAGGGCCCCGTCGGAGTTGTCGATGGTCAGCGACACCTCGGCGCGGCCCAGCGGAGGGCGGCCGGTGGTGCCGGCGAAGATGACGTCCTCCATCTTGCCGCCGCGCAGCGATTTGGCGCCCTGCTCGCCCATGACCCAGCTCAGCGCGTCCACGACATTGGACTTGCCCGAGCCGTTCGGCCCTACGACGCACGTGATCCCCGGTTCGAACCGGAGGGTGGTCGCCGAGGCGAACGACTTGAACCCGCGGAGGGTCAGGGCCTTGAGGTGCACGCCGCCGGACTCTACCGCCCGGGTTCGTCTCACTCCATGAACCCACGGTTTCGCCGCTGAACGCGCAGGGCACACCACACGTTAAAGACGGTGAAAGGATGCGGGGGAAAGAAAGAAGGGACGCCGACGGCGTCCCTTGCACTTCTGACAACTCAGCGGTTATGACGGGCGGCCCAACCACTGCTCTGCTGTTGTGGAGCGATGCAGTGATCAGGTGAGCGCAGGCTCCGCCTGGTGTGCGTCAACGCTCTCCATGATCCTGTCGTGAGAAGCGGCAGCCGTCAGCGCCTCGTTCTCGGCCTGGATCCGTCCGAGCTCGGATTCCAGGTCCTGGACGCGCTGCTGGAGCCGTCGCATCTCGGCGAGGAGTCGAGGGTCGGAGCCGCCGACGTAACCGAGAAGCGCCTTTGCCATGATGGATGGTCCTCCACAATGCGTGACCGACCGATGCGGTGTGGGTCGTGAGGGATTCGCACCCGCGATGCTTGGTACGGCCTGGAGTTGTTCCGCCGTTCAGCCATGCCAAACAGCTAAGGTGCGCGGGGCTTTCAGCGTCTCACCAAAAAGTTTGACGGTCAACACGATCACGCCCCGTATTGGGGGCCGACCGGGCGCGTGCGGCCTGATGCGGCGGCACAGCGGCTTCTGCGGGGCCCTCGGGGCGTGGCGATCATCCTTGCGTGCGGAGTCTGCCAAGGCAAGCGATTCTTGGCAATCACCAGCCAGTTTCCGTCCGGGACGGCCGTCGGAGGCCTGTCCTGGGGCGCCCCTGAGGCCCGCCCTCCGGTACGGGATCAGCGGATGGCAAAGCCGTCGTAGCCGCCACGGGGTGTGTCCCAGATCTCGGTGACGCCGTCCACACGGCCGGGCGTGTCGTCGCCCTCGAGCCACTCCAGCAAGCCTTCACAGCCTTCTCGCGCGCCCTCCGCGACCACTTGGACCCGACCGTCGCCCAAATTGAGAGCAAAACCACTCAGGCCGCCGATCTCCAGGGCCTTGGCCCGCGTGAACCAGCGGAAACCCACACCTTGGACGCGTCCCCGCACCCAGGCGACCAGTCGCACATCCTCGCTCATGACTGCAACCTAACCGCCCAAACTCCCTCGGGCGCACTTCCTTCACTTGCGCCATGCGGTACCGTCCCCACCCAACGAATCTCATATGAAACTCACACCATCGAGTGAGTTTGGTGTTGATCTCGAGGACGAGTCGACCGCCAGGACGAGGAAGGCCAGAACATGGGACGCCACCGTCGCTCCGACGCCGGCAGCGCCGCCACGGGCAGCGCCACGGGGATCATGCAGGCCGACGGCACCGCGGAGGGCCACGATCCGCTGCACGGCGCGGAGGACGGCCCGACCATGGGCATCGCGCCCTATCTGAACCCGGAGGCCTACGCCGACACCTACGCCCGGAGCGAGGCCTACCTGTTCGAGACGGAGGCCGCCTCGGCGGGTGACGGGTACGCCGGGATTCCCCGCCAGCGGACCGCCGAGACGGCCGTCTTCGCGAGCGAGGGCTTCACGCCCGAGGGCGGCTCCCGTCGGGCCGGCTCGCACCGCCGCCGGAAGAAGGCCGCACGGCCGATGCGCACCGGTCTGCTCGGTGTGTCCGCCGCGGTCGCCATCGGCACCGTCGCGGTGGCCACGGGCGCCGTTCCCGGCCTCGAGAACTACAAGCTCGGCGGAGACGGCGGCGCCGACAAGGTGCAGGCCGCCGACACGCCGACCAACACCCCGAGCGGGCAGGGCGGCACCTCCGGCAGCACCGACGGCCGGGGCTCCACGCCCACGAGCCGGGACGCCGAGCGCTCCCTGTCGCCGTCACCGTCCGCCTCGACGTCGTCGGCCGCGCCGACCAAGACGCCCGAGAAGGCGGAGAATACACAGGAGAAGACCCCGGAGAAGAAGAAGCCGGCGGCGACTCCCCGCGAGGAGCCGGAGAGCTCGCCCTCCCGTACGGCCGCGCAGGAGGCGCCCGAGAAGCCCAGTGCCCCCGCCGCCCTCTCCGAGGAGTCGGCCGCCGCGGCCCAGGTGCTCAAGCTCGTGAACGAGGAGCGGGCCAAGGTGGGCTGCAGCGCCCTCGCCGCGAACAGCGCGCTGGCCGAGCTGGCGCAGAACTACAGCGAGGACATGCGCGCCCGGGGCTTCTTCGACCACACCGACCCCGACGGCAAGACGCCGTGGGACCGGGCCGAGGCCGCCGGGATATCCAACCTCGGCGGGGAGAACATAGCCCGCGGCCAGGCTGACGCCGCGGCCGTGATGGACGCCTGGATGAACAGCCCCGGCCACCGCGCCAACATCCTGAACTGCGACTTCAAGACGCTGGGCGTCGGCGTCGAGCTCGGGTCGGGCGGCCCGTGGTGGACCCAGAACTTCGGCTACTAGACCCTCGGGGTGCGCTAACCAGAAGTTAGCGCACCCTAGGAGTGAGCGCTGTGCTGGCGTACTCTTGGGGCATGACCACCACCCAGGAGCTCACGGAGGGGCTGGACGACCTCCCGTACAACGTGTTCGCCAGGGCCTGCCCTTCGCGCGGCACGCTGGAGCATGTCACGGGCCGCTGGGGCGGGCTCGCGCTGACCGCTCTGTACGAGGGGTCGCTGCGCTTCAACGAGCTGCGCCGCCGGGTCGACGGTGTGAGCGAGAAGATGCTCTCCCAGACGCTGCACGCGCTGGAGCGCGACGGCCTGGTCCATCGTGAGGCCCAGCCGACCAACCCGCCCCGGGTGGACTACGAACTGACGCCGCTGGGACGCGGTGTGGCCGAGCGCCTGCTCGCCCTGATCCACTTCGTGGAGGGCAGCATGGACGACGTCCTGGCCGCCCGCGAGCGGTACGACTCCGCTAGGGCGTGATCCGCGGCGGTCGCTGGCACTTCGGGCAGTAGTAGCTGGAGCGGTTCATCCAGGACCGCCGGCGCATCGGTGTGCCGCAGCGTCGGCAGGGCAGGCCCTCGCGGCCGTACGCGTCGAGGGACCGGTCGAAGTAGCCCGACTCGCCGTTGACGTTGACGTAGAGGCTGTCGAAGCTGGTGCCGCCGACCGCGAGGGCGGAGTTCATCACGTCCCGCACATGGCCGAGGAGCAGCAGTGTGCGGGGGCGTGTGAAGGTCGCGGTCGGGCGCTCGTAGTGGATGCGGGCGCGCCAGAGGGCCTCGTCGGCGTAGATGTTGCCGACGCCGCTGATCAGCGACTGGTCGAGCAGGGCCCGTTTGATCGTGGACCGCTTGCGGCGCAGCGCCTGGTGGAAGCCCTCTTCGTCGAAGAGCGGGTCGAGCGGGTCTCGGGCGATGTGCGCGATGACGTCGGGCAGGCCCTCGGGGGTGTTGTCGTGCAGTGACAGCCCGCCGAAGGTGCGCTGGTCGACGAAGCGGAGTTCGGTGTCCAGGGCGTCCGTGAAGCGGGCGCGGATGCGCAGGTGCTTCTCGTCCGGAGCCGTGTGGGGCTGCACCAGCAACTGGCCGCTCATGCCGAGGTGGGCCAGGATCGACTGGTCCGTGTCCTCCAGGGGCAGCCACAGGTATTTGCCGCGGCGGCTGGGTGTGCCGATGCGGTGGCCCTTCAGGCGGTCCGCGAAGTCGGCGCCGCCCGCGAGGTGGCGGCGCACCGCGCGCGGGTGCAGCACCTCGACCTCGGCGACGGTCCGGTGGGCGACCCACCGCTCCAGGCCGCGCCGGACGACCTCGACCTCGGGCAACTCGGGCATGGGCTCCCCCGGTGTACGAGCCGAGCGCCCGCCCCCGGGCAGGGGCGGGCGCTCGGGTGCGCTTGTTTCTGTTCGGTCAGGCGGACGCCGGCTCGGGGCCGGCGCTCTCGTCGGCGGCGGCCTGTTTGGTGGCCGCCTCCTTGGCGCGCTCGTCCGCTGCGGCCTTGATGGCCCGCCACGCGGATTCCGCGGCCTGCTGTTCCGCCTCCTTCTTGCTGCGGCCGGTGCCGGTGCCGTACGAGACGCCTCCGACGCGGGCGGCAGCAGTGAAGGTCTTCTCGTGGTCGGGGCCGGTCTCCGTGACCAGGTACTCGGGTACACCGAGCCCCTCGGTCGCGGTGAGCTCCTGGAGACTGGTCTTCCAGTCCAGGCCGGCTCCGAGGTTCGAGGACTTCTCGATCAGGGGGTCGAACAGACGGTGCACGAGCTCCGCCGCGGACTCCAGTCCCTGGTCGAGATAGACCGCACCGATCACCGCTTCGAGGGTGTCGGCGAGGATGGACGCCTTGTCCCGGCCGCCCGTTCCCTCTTCACCGCGGCCGAGCCGGATGAAGGAGCCCAGGTCGAGCCCACGGCCCACCTCCGCCAGCGCACGCGAGTTGACCACCGCGGCCCGCAGCTTGGCCAGCTGGCCTTCGGGCAGATCGGGGTGGGTTCGGTACAGCGTGTCCGTGACCACGAGGCCGAGGACGGAGTCCCCGAGGAACTCCAGGCGCTCGTTGGTCGGCAGACCGCCGTTCTCGTACGCGTAGGAACGGTGGGTCAGCGCACGCACCAGAAGGGCGGACTCGAGCTTGTACCCGAGCCGCCCTTCCAACAGCGTGTGGGACGAGGCCTGGTTGTCCGCAGAGTTTTTCTTCGGCGTGGACACAGTGCCTCTCACCAGCCGCTCAGACCTCGAGGACCTGGCGCTTGTTGTAGGTGCCGCAAGACGGGCACGCGATGTGCTGCTGCTTGGGCTCGTGGCAGCGCTCGCACGCAACCAGGGTGGGGACCGCAGCCTTCCACTGCGACCGGCGGTGGCGCGTGTTGCTGCGCGACATCTTCCGCTTCGGAACAGCCACGGCTACTTCTCCTGCTTCTCGTCGACGCCCGGTTCGGCGCCGCTCATCTCGTCCTTCTCGCCGTCCTTCATGGTGCCGGCGAGTCCCTGCAAAGCCGCCCAACGGATGTCGACGGCGTCGTGGTGGTGGTCCGGGTCGTCCGCCAGCCGCGCGCCGCATTCGGCACACAGACCAGGGCAGTCTTCCTGGCACACCGGCTGCATCGGCAGTGCGAGCACCACCGCATCACGCAGCACGGTCTCGAGGTCGAACAAGCCGTCCTCGAGGAAGAGCCTGTCCTCGTCGTCCTCGGCGTCGTCGCCCGGTTCCGCGATCACGCGGCCCCGGTCGTCGGCGTCAGGGTACGAGAACATCTCCTGGAATTCCGCTTCGACGTCGAGCTGAAGCGGCTCCAGACACCTTACGCACTCCCCCTCGGCCCCGGCACGGGCGGTGCCTGTGACAAGCACCCCTTCCATGACCGACTCCAGGCGGAGTTCGAGCTCCACCGGGGCGCCTTCCGGCACTCCGATGACTCCCTTGATACCGAAGTCCTTGGGAGCGTCGACCGTGCGGGTCAGGCGCTGCAGCGCACCGGGCCGCCGGCCCAGCTCGTGCGTGTCGAACACGAGGGGGTTTCGGTGGTCGAGGCGGGCGTTCAGAGCCATTCCTGCTTTCGATCTTGCGAGCTGAGAGGTCGCCGCCCTTCGGTGTTGCGGGCAGCGTGGATCGCGGACGTACGCGCGACCGAAGAGCCAGGATACTGGACCTTTCGCTGTCGGCCCAATCCGGTGCTCAGCCGTTGCCGCGACCCTGCTCGTAGGCGCGGATCTGCTCGGCGGTGATCATGCCGGTGTCGAAGAGGCTGGTCTCGTCGAGGGCGTATCCCTGCTGGCCCTGCTGGGCTTGTTGCGCCTGCTGGGCCTGCTGGGCCTGGTTCGGGTCGTACGCGGCCTGCTGAGGGTCGTAGCCCTGGTAGGCGTAGGGATCGGCGTGCTGGTAGCCGTACGGGTCCTGCTGGGCGGCGTAGGGCTGCTGCGGGTAGCCGCCGCCGTAGGGGGCGGGCTGCTGCGGGACGGGAGCGCCGGTCGCCGGATCGTAGGCGGCGGCCGGGGCGTAGGCCGGCTGCGGCGGCCCGTAGTCGGGCTGCTGGGCGGGCTGCTCGGCCGGGGGCTTCTGGTCCGCGAGGGCGGCCAGGTCGGCGAGGTAGTCGGCGTCGCTGGAGTGCTGGACCGTGCTGAGGTCGCCGGCGAGGGCGCCGAGGTCGTCGCTGGCGATACGGCCGTGCAGCTTCTGCCGGCCGCGGCCGACGGCCTCCAGGGTCTTGGCGAGGACCGCCTCGAAGGAGCCCAGCTTGGCGTGGACGTACTCGTCGGCCGTACGGCGCAGGGTCTCCGGGTCCTGGCTGCGCTCGGGGGCGTCCTCGTCCTCGTAGCCCTGCTCGTCGATGCCGGGGCCGGTACCGAGGAGCTTCTCGCGGCCGCGGCCGACGGAGCCGAGGGTCTTGGTGAGGACGACCTCGAAGTTGGCGAGCTTGGAGTCGACGTAGTCGTCGGCCTCGGCGCGGACCTCCTCGGCCTCCTGGCGGGCCTCGGTGAGGATCCGGTCGGCCTCCGCCTGGGAACGGCGGGCGACCTCGGTGTCGGAGATCAGGGAGCCGCGCTCGGCGTGCGCCTGCCCGATGATGCGCTCGGCCTCCTGGCGGGCGTGCTCGACCATCTGCTCGCGGCCGCCGATCAGCTCCTGGGCCTGGGCGAGCGAGTCGGGCAGCGCCGCGCGCACCTCTTCCAGCAGCGAGAGCAGTTCGGCGCGGTTGACCACGCACGAGGCCGACATGGGCATGGACCGGGCGCCGGAGACCGCGGAGACGATCTCGTCGAGCTTCTTCTGCACGTCCACCGTGTGCTCGCCACTCTCTACAGATGCGTTGGAGACGGACGGGACGACTGTAGTCCCATCAGTCCTTGCGCAGACGCTCGTTGAGCTCCTGGAGGACCTCCGCCGGGACCAGGTGGGAGACGTCCCCGCCCCAGGTCGCGACCTCCTTGACCAGGGAGGACGACAGGAAGCTGTAGGTGGGGTTGGTGGGGATGAAGAGGGTCTCCACGCCCGAGAGGCCGTTGTTCATCTGGGCCATCTGCAGCTCGTAGTCGAAGTCGCTGACCGCGCGCAGGCCCTTGACGATGGCGGGGATGTCGCGCTGCTTGCAGAAGTCGACGAGCAGGCCGTGGAAGGCCTCGACCCGGACGTTGCCGTACTCGGCGGTGACCCGGCGGATCAGGTCGATCCGCTCCTCGATCTCGAACAGGCCCTTCTTGGCCTGGTTGATCATCACCGCGACATAGACCTCGTCGTACAGCCTGGAGGCGCGGGAGATGATGTCGAGGTGTCCGTTGGTGATCGGGTCGAACGACCCGGGACAGACGGCGCGGCGCACTTGTGTTCCCTCGCTCTCCGGTCCGGTCATCGTGCGTCTTCGCACGTAGAGGCGGCGCGACCGTACCAAAACGTTCCCTCGCCGTAGCGGCGGGCCCGGAGGGGTTCGAAACCCTCGGGCCACCGGAATTCACCGCCTCTGGTGCTGCGCTCCACGGTGACGAGGGCTTCTTCCGCGAGCCAGCCTTCCGTGCGGAGTGTGAGCAGGATCTCGCGAAGATCGTCGTCCGTGACGGCGTACGGGGGGTCGAGGAAGACGAGGTCGTAGGGGTCGCCGGGGTTCGGCGTACGGATGATCTGTTCCGCTTTGCCTGATCTGACCTCGGCGCCGGGGAGACCCAGGGACTTCACGTTCTCGCGGACCGTGCGGGTCGCTCGGGCGTCGGCTTCGACGAGGAGGGTGTGGCCCGCGCCTCGGGAGAGGGCCTCCAGGCCTACGGCTCCCGAGCCGGCGTAGAGGTCGAGGACGCGTTCGCCTTCCAGGGGGCCGCCGAGGAGGGATTGCCAGGTGGAGAACAGGCCCTCTCGGGCGCGGTCCGATGTGGGGCGGGTTCCGGTGCCTGGCGGGACGGCCAGGCGGCGTCCGCCGGCCTGGCCGGCGATCACGCGCGTCATCTGTGGTCCTTGGTCGTGGGCGGGTTCAGGTATCAGTGTGGCTGGTCGCGCAGTTCCCCGCGCCCCTAAGAGAGGGGCATTCGCCCTCAGCCCTTTTCCAGGTACTGCTCCCTCTCCTCGTCCAGGAGGGCGTCCAGAGCCGTCCTGAGCGCGGGCAGGTGGGTCAGGTCCGGGTCGGATGCCACCACCGCTGTCGCCTCCTCCCGCGCCTCGGCGATGATCTCCTCGTCCTCGATGACCGCGAGCATCCGCAGAGACGTCCGGGCGCCCGACTGGGCCTGGCCCAGGACGTCGCCCTCGCGGCGTTGTTCCAGGTCGATGCGGGAGAGCTCGAAGCCGTCGAGGGTGGCGGCGACGGCGTTCAGGCGCTGGCGGGCCGCGCTCGCCTCGGGCATCTCGCTGACGAGGAGGCACAGGCCGGGCGCCGAGCCACGGCCGACGCGGCCGCGCAGCTGGTGGAGCTGGGAGACGCCGAAGCGGTCGGCGTCCATGATCACCATGACGGTGGCGTTGGGGACGTTGACGCCGACCTCGATGACCGTGGTGGCGACCAGGACGTCGGTCTCGCCTGCGGCGAAGCGGCGCATGACCGCGTCCTTGTCGTCGGGCTGCATACGGCCGTGCAGGACCTCGACCCGGACGCCTTGGAGGGGGCCCTTGGAGAGCTGGTCCGCCACGTCGAGGACCGCGAGGGGCGGGCGCTTCTCGGCGGCGTCCTCCGGGGACTCGGGCGGCTTCTTCTTGCCGGGCTTCTTGGGGTCGTCCTCCTCGTCACCGATGCGCGGGCAGACGACATAGGCCTGATGGCCGTTGCCCACTTCCTCGCGGACCCGCTCCCAGGCGCGGGCCAGGAAGTGGGGCTTGTCGGCGGCCGGAACGACATGGCTGGCGATGGGCGAGCGGCCGGCCGGGAGCTGGTCGAGGACGGAGGTCTCCAGGTCGCCGAAGACCGTCATGGCCACCGTGCGCGGGATGGGCGTGGCGGTCATGACCAGGAGGTGCGGGGGCTGTTTGCCCTTGCCGCGCAGGGCGTCGCGCTGCTCGACGCCGAAGCGGTGCTGTTCGTCGACCACGACCAGGCCCAGGTCGTGGAACCGCACCTTGTCCTCGATCAGCGCGTGGGTGCCGATGACGACGCCGGCCTCGCCGGTGGTGAGGTCGAGCAGGGCGTGACGGCGGGCCGCCGCGCCCATGGAGCCGGTGAGCAGCACCACCTTGGTGGCCTTCTCGGCGCCGCCCAGCATGCCGCCCTCGGCCAGCTCGCCCATCATCTCGACGATCGATCTGTGGTGCTGCTGGGCGAGCACTTCGGTGGGCGCGAGCATGGCGGCCTGCCCGCCGGCGTCGACCACGGCGAGCATGGCGCGCAGGGCGACCATGGTCTTGCCCGATCCGACCTCGCCCTGGAGCAGCCGGTGCATCGGATGGTCGGTGGCCAGGTCGTCGAAGATCTCCCGGGAGACCCGCTGCTGGCCGTCGGTGAGGGTGAAGGGGAGGCGGTCGTCGAAAGAGGCGAGGAGGCCGTCGGGCGTGAGCTTGCGGGGCACCGCCGGGAGTTGGGCGTCCGCGTGGCGGCGACGGGCGAGGGCGACCTGGAGGACGAAGGCCTCGTCCCACTTGAGGCGGGCCCGGGCGTCCTCGATGTCCGCCTTGGTGTGCGGGCGGTGGATCTTGAGCAGGGCCTCGGGGAGGGGGACCAGGCCGCGGCCCTGGCGCAGGGAGTCCGGCAGCGGGTCGAGGGCCTCCTGGGCCGTGGGCAGGACCGTCTGGAGGGCCTTGCCGATCTTCCAGGACTCCAGCTTGGCGGTGGCGGGGTAGATCGGGATCAGGGCGCCGGCCCAGGTCTCGACGGACTCGTCGGGGTCATCGGGGTCGCCGCGCAGCAACTCGTAGGCCGGGTGGGCGAGTTGGAGGCGGCGGTTGAAGACGGAGACCTTGCCCGCGAACATCGCGCGCGTGCCCGGCAGGAGCTCCTTGTGGGGCTTGTGAACACCGGCGCCGAAGAAGACCAGTTGGAGGCGGCCGCTGCCGTCCGTGATGGTGACCTCCAGGCGCTGGCCCTTGCCGCGCGGGGCCTTGGCGGAGGCGAAGCTGTGCAGGCGGGCGTCGGCCACCTGGGCGACCACGGTGACGTGCTCGTCCATGGGGAGTTCGGCGAGGTGGGTGAGCTGGCCGCGCTCCTCGTATCTGCGCGGGTAGTGGTGGAGCAGGTCGCCGACGGTGAGCAGGCCGAGATGCTCGGCCATCACCTTCGCGGTGGCGGGGCCGAGCACCGACTTCAGCGGTTGTTGCAGCGGTTCTTCCAGTGCGGGCACGAGATCCATTGCACACCACGCCACTGACAATGCCGTAGAGGCGGCGGCGCACGTTGCCGTACACGTCCCGGAAATCGCTGGTCAGACGGGTGGTTCCGGCCTTAGGATGACGCGCTCCCGGCCCTTCCTCGCGGTCACCGCCTCATCGGGACCGCCCGACCCCGCGCCGTCGCGAGTCCCCCACCGGCGCCGTGAAGATGGATTCCGAGACCTCACAGGCTTCCCAGGCACCCCGTTCGCCCCAGTCACCTCACACCTTCCAGGTCGACCTGCGTGGTCTGGTGGACCTGCTCTCCCACCATCTCTACTCCAGTCCCAAGGTGTATCTGCGCGAGCTGCTGCAGAACGCGGTGGACGCCATCACCGCCAGACGCGCGGCGGAGCCCGACGCCCCCGCCCGGGTGCGGTTGTACGCGGAGGGCGGCGCCCTGCGGGTCGAGGACACCGGCGTCGGGCTCACCGAGGCGGACGTGCACAGTCTGCTCGCCACGATCGGACGCAGTTCCAAGCGTGCCGAGGGCCTTCAGGAGGCCCGCTCCGACTTCCTCGGGCAGTTCGGCATCGGGCTGCTGGCCTGTTTCGTCGTGGCCGAGCGGATCCGGGTCGTCAGCCGCAGCGCCCGTGCGCCCGGGGAGCCGCCCGTGGAGTGGACGGCCCGGGACGACGGTTCGTACACCGTGCGGACGCTGCCGGACGCCGAGCGCCCCGAACCGGGCACCACCGTGCATCTGGTGGCCCGGGCGGGGGCGGCGGAGTGGCTCACGCCCGAGCGGGTCGCGGCCCTGGCACGAGACTTCGGGTCGCTGCTGCCGTACGACGTCCGGGTGGGCGGCGAGGCGGTCACCGACCTGCCCGCGCCCTGGGACCGTTCGTATCCGAGCCCGGCGGGTCGCCGCGTCGCCCTCGCCCGGCACTGCCACGACCTGTTCGGCTTCACGCCGTTGGACACGATCGACCTGGCCGTGCCGCTGGCCGGCATCCGCGGGGTGGCGTATGTGCTGCCGTCGGCGGTCAGCCCGGCCCAGCGCGCGGGTCATCGCGTGCACCTCAAGGGCATGCTGCTGACCGAGCGGGCCGAGCAGCTGCTGCCCGACTGGGCGTTCTTCGTGCGCTGTGTGCTCGACACGGACAGTCTGCGGCCGACGGCCTCGCGCGAGTCGCTGTACGAGGACGAGACCCTGGCCGCCGTACGGGAGGCGCTGGGCGAGCGGATCCGCGGGTGGCTGACGGGCCTGGCGGCCGGTGATCCGGAGCGGCTGGCCGCGTTCCTGTCGGTGCACCACCTGGGTGTGAAGTCGCTGGCCCGGCACGACCGCGAGATGCTGCGCACGATGCTGCCGTGGCTGCCCTTCGAGACGACCGACGGGCGGCTGTCCCTGGAGGAGTTCGCGCAGCGGCACCCGGTGGTGCACTTCACGCGGACCGTCGAGGAGTACCGGCAGGTCGCGCCGATCGCGTCCGCGCAGGGCATCGGCGTGATCAACGGCGGCTACACGTACGACAGCGAGCTGGTGGAGGCGTTGCCCTCGGTGCGGCCGGGGACCGTGGTCGCCGAGCTGGACGCGGACACGGTGACCGCCCATCTGGACGCGGTCGACCCGGCCGAGGAGCTGGCCCTGTCGGGCTTCCTCGCGGCGGCACGGGCCCGGCTCGACCAGCTGGGCTGCGATGTGGTGCTGCGGGCCTTCAACCCGCTCTCGGTGCCCGCGCTGCACCTCGACGACCGGGACGCCCGGCACGAACAGGCCCGGGCCGACGCCGAGGCGCAGGCCGACGACCTGTGGGCGGGCATCCTCGGCTCCCTGCGCGGCAGTGCTCCCCGCGCGCGTCTGGTGCTCAACCACCTCAATCCGCTGGTCCGGCGGATCAGCGCGCTGCACGACCCGGAGCTGATCGGCACGGCGACGGAGTCGCTGTACGGGCAGGCCCTGCTGATGGCGCAGCGGCCGCTGAGGCCCGCCGACTCGGCGCTGCTCAACCGCGCGTTCATCGGTCTCCTGGAGTGGGCCACGCACAGCGAGGACGGTCAGGCATGAGTGAGATCACCGACTTCGACGCCCTGCGCCGGGCGATGGCGGAGAACTCCGACGAACCGGAGGGGCCCGCCCGCAACGCGCGGGCGGAGGAGCTGCTGACGGCGGCCGAGAAGCTGAACGTGCCGCTCGCCGTGATCGAGGCGCTCGGGCACCAGCTCAAGGTCTACAACTACAGCTCCGAGAAGGGGAAGATGTTCGTCCCCTTCGCGCGGCTGCTGCGCCTGTGGGACGAACACCCCGAGGACTTCGACGAGTACGAGACGCACTCGCTGCACTGGGTCTTCAAGTGGGTGTCGTCCGGCATGCTCGACCAGCCGCACATCCCGCTCGCGTCGATCGAGAAGTGGCTCGGCGAGATGGAGCACCGCTACCGGCTCGCCGGGCACTCCGAGCGGGCCGTGCGCGGCGCCGAGCACAGCGTGGCCGCCCATGTCGGGGACGTCGCGCGAGCCGAGCGTGCGTACGCCGCGTGGCTGGCCGCCGACCGGGACGCCATGGCCGACTGCCACGCGTGCGAGCTGCACGGGCAGGGCTGGTGGCAGGCGGAGCTGGGCCGGGACGCGGAGGCCGTGGAGCTGTGGCGGCCGGTGCTGGAGGGCGAGTACGCCTGCGCCCACGAGCCGCACACGGCCCTCGCCTCCTCCCTGGTGCCGCTGCTGCGGCTGGGCCGCCTCGACGAGGCCCGCGCGCACCATCTGCGGGGCGTCCGGCTCGTCCGGGCCATGGAGAGCATGCGCGGCGCCTACGCGGAGCACGTGGAGTTCTGCGCGCTGACCGGGAACGAGGCGCGCGGACTCGAACTGCTCGCGGAGCGGCCCGCCTACTTCACGGACGACGGGCAGCCGCAGAGCAGGCTGGACTTCATGAGCGTGGTGGCCCTGCTCATGGACCGTCTGACCGGACTCGGTCTCGGCGACCGGCAGGTGCCGGGCCCGCCCGGCCGGGAGTGGACCGCCCGGGAACTGGCCGCGCACGCGCGTGCGGAGGCCCTGGCGCTGGCGGCGCGCTTCGACGAGCGCAACGGCACGGCCCACGTCAGCGAGCGGGCACGCGCGCGTATGGAGCGGCAACCCCTGGTGGAGCGGCTGCCGCTTGGGGTGCGGTCGGTGCGGACGGTCCCCGCGCCCGCTCCCCCTGCCGTGACGACCGCTGTCACCGCGCGGCCGGACCTGCCGGCCCTGCTGGCCGAGGCGCGGCGGCTGTCGGACACCCTGCGGCCGAACGCCGTGGAGGCGTGGGCGGCGGTCGCCGGGGCGGCGGAGGGCGTCGAGCTGGACCCGCGCGACCGGGCCGAGATCGCGGACCACGAGGCGATGGGCCTCGGCCCGGAGGGTGCCGCGCTCTTCGAGCGGGCCGCCGAGCTGTACGCGGAGGCCGGCGACCCGGGCGAGGCCCTGGCGGCACGCGCGCGTGCGGCGTACGTACGCGCACTCGGGGGCGAGGTGACCGAGGCGGTCGCGGCCGTGGCCGGCCCGTACGACGAGATCCTGGCGCTGTACGCAGCCGACCGCACGGGCCTGCGCCAGACGGCGTCCGTCGTGATGGGCCGGGCCCGGATCCTGATGCGCCGGGCGCACGAGGCCGAGGGGCCCGGGACGGAGGCGGCGCTCGCCGAGGCCGAGGCCGCCGTCCGCGCACTCCTGGCACTCGTCGACGGACGGACCGGCGAGGACGTACGACTGGCCGCGCGGGCCGCCGAGGCGCAGGCGATGCTCGCCGAGCTGGCGGGACTGGCCGGGGACCTGAAGTCGGCCGCGGAGCTGTTCGCGCGGGGCGCGGCGGCGTTCGTCGCGGCCGGGCTGCCCTGGTACGCGGTGGAGTACGAGGCCCGGCTGGCCTCCCTGGCCCACCACCTCGACGACATGGCGGAGGCGGAACGGGCGCTGCGGGCGGCCCTGGAGCACGGCGGGGCCCATCTTGAGGCGCCGGGGAAGGCCCAGCTGCATCTCCAGCTCGCCGAGGTGACCGGCGGCCGGGGCGAGGCCGTGGAGGCCGCCGAGCACGCCCTGCAGGCCGCGCACTGGGCCGACGAGGCGGGCGAGAGCGCCACGCTGGGTGCCTGGGCACGGCAGCAGCTCGGCGGGTTCCTGCTGCGGCAGGAGCGGTGGGCCGAGGCCGCCGAGGTGCTGGAGTCGGCGCTGCCCGACCTGACCGCCGAGACACACGGCGACGGGGCGGTCGTGCAGACGCGGTGGTGGCTCGGCGACTGCCTGGGCGAACTCGGCGAGCACCGCGCGGCGGCCGAACAGCGCCTCCAGGCGGCCGAGATCGCCCGGCACTGGCCCGAGCAGCACGACCACGCCACCCTCGCCCACCTGGCCGGTGAGTCCCTCGGACAGGCCGGGCTGGCCGCCGAGGCGGACCGGGCCTACGCGCGTGCGGGCGACCTGTGGCGCGCACTCGGCAACACCCATGGGCTGGTCCGCTCCCTGCGCGCCCGCGCCTGGCTGGCGTTGCACGAGCCGGACGGACGGGAGGAGGCACGCGGCCTGATGGCGAGCGCGGTCCGGGAGTGCGAGGCGGCGCGGGACACGGCCGCCGACGAGGAGTCCCGGTTCCGGCTCACAGCCGAACTCGGCCACACCCACCGACAGTTCGGCGACCTGCTGGCCCGCTCCGTCTCCGAGGACGTCGAAGACGCCTCGACCCGGGACGTGATCGAGGCGGCCCTGTCCCAAGTGGTCCGGTCGGTGGAGGTGTTCGCCTCTCTCGGCGACGGCGCCCTGCACAGCCGCACCGGCGCCGAACTGGCCGCGGGCTGGCTGGAGGCCGACCTGGGCCGCCCCGCCGAGGCCACCGCACGCGCGCGTACGGTGCTGGCGGCGTACGAGGGACACGACGGCCTCGACGACGCGGAGGCCGCCGAGGACCAGGAGGTACGGGCCCGGCGGGCCGAGGCCGGGCACCTGCTCCGGTCGGTGGCGGAGCGGCAGGGGTGAGTCGCCGGCCTGCCCCGCGCCGATCCGGGCCTACTCCACGCCGATGAGGAGCAGGGACCCCTGCCGTCCGCCCCGGTAGACGACCGTGTCGACGGCGAGGTACCCCTCGCGGACCCGGCCCTCCAGGTGCTCGGCGATCGCCTCGGGGGCCTCGTCGCCGAGCACCAGGGTGACCATCTCGCCCCCGGCCGCGAGCATCCGGTCCAGGACGGTCCCGGCGGTGGCCGCGACGTCCGTGCCGATCACGGCCACGTCGCCGTCGATCAGGCCGAGGACGTCGCCGGCCTGGCAGATGCCGGCCATGGTCCAGGACTGGCGTTCGGCGACGGTGACCTCGGCGTAGCGGGTCGCTCCGGCCGCCGAGGTCATCGACACCACGTCCTCGTCGAAGCGGCGCTCCGGCTCGTGCACGGCCAGCGCGGCGATGCCCTGGACCGCGGAGCGGGTCGGGATGAGGGCCACGCGGATGCCCTCCGTACGGGCCTGCTCGGCCGCCGCCGCGGCGGTGTGACGCAGCTCGGCGTCGTTGGGCAGCAGCACGACCTCGCGCGCGTGGGCCCGCCGTACGGCCTGTACGAGCTCTCCGCTCGCGGGCGGCTCCCCGGGGCGTGCGAGCACGGTGGTCGCGCCGGACTCGGTGTACAGCCCGGCCAGGCCCTCGCCGGGCACGACGGCCACGACGGCGCGCTGGGCGCGTTCCCGGGGCGGCCGCTCGGCGCCGGTGGTGTGCACATCGCCGGCGCCGAAGTGCGTGATGCGGATCCGGTAGGGCCGCCCGGCCTCGATGCCGGCCTCTACGGCGGCGCCCGCGTCGTCGACATGGACATGGACGTTCCACAGCCCGTCGCCGCCGACCACGACGAGGGAGTCCCCGAGAGCGTCGAGCCGCCCCCGCAACCGCGCCACGGCCGCGTCCTCGGCCTCCAAGAGGTAGATCACCTCGAAGGCGGGGCCGTCCTGGTGCGCCGTGGCGGTGCTGTCCGCGCACTCGCCCTGCGCGGGACCGTCGGCGGGCTCCACGCGCGCGTGGAGATCACGGGGGTCCTCATCCGGGCCGGGGCGCAAGCCCACCGGCTCCTCGGCCACCACTGCCCCGGCAGCCGCCACTCCCCCGGACGCCCTGGCCCCCGGCAGGCTCACCACACCGGCCGCGACCACCCGGGGCGTCTCCCCCGTGAACGTCTCCACCAGCGCCCCGAGCACCGCCACCAGCCCTCGCCCACCGGCGTCGACCACCCCGGCGCGTTCCAGGACGGGCAGCTGGGCCGGGGTCGCGGCGAGGGCCGTGCGCGCTCCCTCATAGGCCGCCCGGGCCACCTTCCCGCAGTCGCCCTCGGCACCGTCGGCGGCGTCGGCGGCGGCCGAGGCGACCGTGAGGACGGTGCCCTCGACGGGGTGGGCCACGGCCTGACGGGCGGAGTCGGCCGCGTGCCGCAGGGCGAGCCGCAGGCCCGGGCCGTCCGCGTGGGCGGCCTCGTCGTCGGCCAGCACCTGGGCCATGCCGCGCAGTAGCTGGGCGAGGATCGTCCCGGAGTTGCCACGGGCGCCGATGAGCGCCCCGTGCGCCATCGCCCGGGCGGCATCGGCGAAGGTCGGCCCCTCGGGATCCGACCCCGCCGCATGGCCCGCGAACACCGCCTCGACCGCCGCGACCGCGGACTCCACGGTCAGATACAGGTTCGTGCCGGTGTCCCCGTCCGCCACGGGGTAGACATTGATCGCGTCGATCTCCTCACGCGCCCGCCCCAGGGTCTCGAGAGCGAGACCGCACCAGGTGCGCACCGCGAGAGCATCGAAGAATGTCTGCGGCACCTGCGCCACCGCGCCTCCCTCAGCTGCTGGACGTGGCACGCAGCGTAGTCTCCGGGGCGGTCCTCACCGGAAGCGGGCCAGGTGGGAACACGGCCCGGCCATGGTAATTTCGTTGTCCTGGAGCAGTCGTTGTATGCTGCTCCGGTTGCCCGATCCCAATCGGGCCATTCCCCTGGCAACGCCACTCAGACTCCTAGATTCTGATCCCGGCATGCCGGGATCAACCGTAAGTGCATCTGAAGTCTTTGGAGTGACCCGTGGCTGCCAACTGCGACGTCTGCGGCAAGGGGCCGGGCTTCGGCAACAACATCTCGCACTCGCACCGCCGTACGCCCCGTCGCTGGAACCCGAACATCCAGCGTGTGCGTACCGTGGTGGGCGGGACGCCGAAGCGCGTGAACGCTTGCACCTCGTGCATCAAGGCCGGCAAGGTCTCGCGCTGACGCTCAGCTAGCGCGCGGCCACTGCTGGTTCGCTTACAGAGCCGGTCCACCTGAGGGTGGACCGGCTCTTTGCCGTGCCCCTTCGCTCAGGCCCCGGCCCGGAACCGCCAGCCGTGATCCACCGGCCCGATGCCCCCGCCGAGCGCGAAGCCGGCCGCGACGGCCCCCGTGACGTACTGCTTGGCCGCCGTCACCGCCTCCGGCACCGACCGCCCCTTCGCCAGCCCTGAGGCGATCGCGGAGGCCAGCGTGCAGCCCGTACCGTGCGTGTGCCGGTTGTCATGGCGCGGGGCCCGCAGCCAGTGCTCCTCGGAGCCGTCGGTGAGCAGATCGACCGCGTCCCCGGGCAGATGCCCGCCCTTGATCAGCACCCAGCGCGGCCCATAGGCGAGCACGGCCGCCGCGGCCCGCCGCAGCTCCTCCTCCGACTCGACCCGCACCCCCGTGAGCTGGGCCACCTCGTCGAGGTTCGGGGTGGCGACCGTCGCCACCGGCAGCAGCCTCGTACGGACGGAGTCCAGCGCCGAGGCGGCGAGCAGGGAGTCGCCGTGCTTGGAGACACCCACCGGGTCGACGACCGCCGGGGCGTCCGTCCCCGCGAGCAACTCGGCCACCGCCTCCACGAGTTCCGCGGAGGCCAGCATGCCGGTCTTGACCGCCTGGACGCCGATGTCGTCGACGACACTGCGGTACTGGGCCCGCACGGCCTCCACGGGCAGCTCCCAAGCGCCCTGCACGCCGAGGGAGTTCTGCGCGGTCACCGCCGTGACGACGCTCATGCCGTGCACGCCGAGCGCGAGCATCGTCTTCAGGTCGGCCTGGATGCCCGCGCCTCCGCCGGAGTCGGAGCCCGCCACCGTAAGGACGTTGGGGATCATGTCTCTATGTCTCCGAAGTGGTCCCAGCCGCCCTTGCTGGTCCACGGCGCTCCGTCGACCGTGACCTGGGGCAGCGCCGAGGGGTTGAGGACCTCGCCGATGACCTTCCAGCGGGCGGGCAGCTTCACGTCCGAGGGGAACGTCGCCACGATCGCGTGATCCTCTCCCCCGGTCAGCACCCACTGCATGGGGTCGACGCCGACGGCCTGCCCGATGTCGTTCATCTGGGTCGGGATGTCGATCGCCCCGGAGCGGATGTCGATCCGCACCTTGCTGGCCTCGGCGATGTGCCCGAGGTCGGCGATCAGCCCGTCGCTCACATCGCACATCGCGGTCGCCCCGAGCCCGGCGGCGGCCGGACCCGCGTGATAGGGCGGCTCGGGACGCCGATGGGCCTCCACGAACGCGCGCGGCGAGCGGAACCCCCGCGACAACACCGCGTACCCGGCCGCCGACCAGCCCAGCCAGCCGGTCACCGCGACGAGGTCGCCGGGCTGCGCGCCCGCCCGCGTCACGGGCTCCTGGTTGCGCAGATCGCCGAGCGCCGTGATCGACACCATGATCGAGTCGCCGCGTACGACGTCACCGCCGACCACGGCCGCGCCCGCCACCTGGCATTCGTCGCGCAGGCCGTCCATCAGCTCGCTCGGCCAGGTCACCGGCAGTTCGGCCGGGACGACCAGACCGAGCAGCAGCGCGGTCGGTACGGCGCCCATGGCGGCGATGTCGGCGAGGTTCTGCGCGGCGGCCTTGCGGCCCACGTCGTAGGCCGTCGACCAGTCCCGGCGGAAGTGCCGGCCCTCCACCAGGATGTCCGTACTGGCCACGACCCTGCGGTCGGGCGCGGCCACCACGGCGGCGTCGTCGCCGGGGCCGACCCGGACCGCCGGGGTGGTGGTCAGACGGGAGGTGAGCTCCCTGATGAGCCCGAACTCACCGAGCTCACCAACAGTGCCCTTCATCGCCCTCTCTCCCCTTCTGTCCCTGTGCATGCCCGGTCGCGAGGCAACTGGGGCCTCGCTACGGTCGAAGTGACCGTCATGTTCTGCCGGACCCGGGCCCCGGCGCGCAAGACCCGGTCCCCACGGGTCTCCCCGTGGTGAGCGGCGACGCGATACCGTGGCGTTCCTTTTCCCCACATGATCCTCGTGGCCGCCCTGGAGGTTCCGTGGTACAGGCGTACATCCTGATCCAGACGGAGGTCGGCAAGGCGTCGACCGTCGCCGAGACGATCAGCAAGATCCCTGGGGTCGTCCAGGCCGAGGACGTGACAGGACCGTACGACGTCATCGTGCGGGCCCAGGCCGACACCGTCGACGATCTCGGTCGCCTGGTGGTCGCCAGGGTCCAGCAGGTGGACGGCATCACCCGCACCCTGACCTGCCCGATCGTCCATATCTAGCCCCCGTCTACCCTGTGCCGGTGAACTCTTTCCGTCACCGGCACCGTTTTGTCTTCCGCATGTTCCGCCTGCCCGCTCTCGCGCTGTTGATCACTGTCGCGGGCTGCTCCTCAGCAGACGACAGCGCGTCGGCGGCGGTTCCCAGTCCGGGCGCCAAGGCCACCGAACTGTGCCGGAACCTGGACAAGGTACTGCCCGCGAAGGTGGACGGTGAGCGCCGCGAGGATCCCGAGCCCGCGTCGGCGCTGACGGCGGGCTGGGGCAGCCCGGCGATCATACTGCGCTGCGGTGTTCCGCAGCCGCCGAAGATGGTCGATCCGAAGGTGGCCGACGGACGTGATCCGGACGCGGTCGCCGGGGGTGTGAACGGGGTGGACTGGCTGATGGAGGAGCGCGGCGACGGGGGGCATGTCTTCACCACCGCCAACCGGGAGGCGTACGTGGAAGTACGCGTGCCGGACGGGCCGGACACCTCCGGGGTGCTGATCGATCTGGCCTCCGCAGTGAAGAAGGCGATCCCCGAGGGGATCGCCTCCTGACCTCTCCGGACGCCTCCCGCGACGCGCGGTCGCCTCAGCGCAGGCCCGTCGAGCGGCGCAGCGCCGCCTGCACCAGGCGGTCCACCAGCTCCGGGTAGGACACCCCGCTCGCCTGCCACATCTGCGGGTACATCGAGATGGGTGTGAAGCCGGGCATCGTGTTGATCTCGTTGATCACGAACTCGCCGTCCTCGGTGAGGAAGAAGTCCGCGCGGACCAGGCCCTCGCAGGACGCCGCGTCGAAGGCGCCGACCGCCAGACGCTGGACCTCGGCCGTCTCCTCGGGCGTCAGCGGCGCGGGCACGATCCCCGGCGTCGAGTCGATGTACTTGGCCTCGAAGTCGTAGTACGCGTGCGCCTCGGGCGTGGGGATCTCGGCCGGGGCGGAGGCCCGGGGGCCGTCCTCGAACTCCAGGACGCCGCACTCGATCTCGCGGCCCCGCAGCGCGGCCTCCACCAGGATCTTCGGGTCGTGGCGCTGGGCCTCGGCGATCGCCTCGTCGAGTCCGGAGAGGTCGTCGACCTTGGTGATGCCGATCGAGGAACCGGCGCGCGCGGGCTTCACGAACAGCGGCCAGCCGTGCTCGCCGGCGAAGTCGACGATCTTCTTGCGGGCGGCGGTCTCGTCCTGCTCCCACTCACGCGGGCGGACCACCACGTACGGGCCCACCTTGAGCCCGAAGGAGGTGAACACCCGCTTCATGTACTCCTTGTCCTGGCCCACGGCCGAGGCGAGCACACCCGAACCCACGTACGGGACACCGGAGAGCTCCAGAAGGCCCTGGAGGGTGCCGTCCTCGCCGTACGGGCCGTGCAGCACCGGAAAGACCACGTCGACCTCGCCGAGCGCCTTGGGAACCGATCCCGGCTCGCTGTAGACGACTTCGCGGTTGGCGGGGTCGACCGGGAGGATCACGCCGCCCTCGTCGGACTCGGCGAGCGCGTCGACGCTCGGCGGGCGCCGGTCGACGATCGCCATCCGCTCCGGTTCGTCCGCCGTGAGCGCCCAGCGGCCGTCCTGGGTGATGCCGATCGGCAGGACGTCGTACTTGGTCCGGTCGATGGCCTTGAGGACGGCGCCGGCGGTGACCACGGAGATCCCGTGTTCGGAGCTGCGCCCGCCGAACACGACGGCCACACGCGGCTTGCGAGGCGGCTGCTCGGGGCTCTGGGGGAGGTTCTCGGTGCTCATATCGGGTTGAGAGTACCCGTTGGTAGGACTGGGATACAGCGCCCCCGGCGTCGCGTCGCTCAGCGTCGTTCGGGCTTCGCGCTGCGCGACATCAGCTCCTTGAGGGCCACCACCGGAGGCTTGCCCTCGTGCACGATGTCCACGACCGTCTCGGTGATCGGCATGTCGACTCCGTGCCGCCGGGCCAGATCCAGCACCGACTCGCAGGACTTGACGCCCTCGGCGGTCTGCTTGGTGACCGCGATGGTCTCCTGCAGGGTCATGCCCTTGCCGAGGTTGGTGCCGAAGGTGTGGTTGCGGGACAGCGGCGAGGAGCAGGTGGCCACCAGGTCGCCCAGGCCCGCGAGTCCGGAGAAGGTCAGCGGGTCGGCGCCCAGGGCCATGCCGAGCCGGGTCGTCTCGGCGAGACCGCGGGTGATGAGCGAGCCCTTGGCGTTGTCGCCGAGGCCCATGCCGTCCGCGATGCCGACGGCCAGCCCGATGACGTTCTTCACCGCGCCGCCGAGTTCACAGCCGACGACGTCGGTGTTGGTGTACGGGCGGAAGTACGGCGTGTGGCAGGCGGCCTGGAGCCGCTGGGCGACGGCCTCGTCGGTGCAGGCGACCACGGCGGCGGCCGGCATCCGCGCGGCGATCTCCCGGGCCAGATTGGGCCCCGTGACCACGGCGATGCGCTCCGGGCCGACCTTGGCGACGTCGTCGATGACCTCGCTCATCCGCATCGCGGAGCCGAGTTCGACGCCCTTCATCAGCGACACGAGGACCGTGTTCGGGGCGAGCAGCGGGCTCCAGTCGGCGAGATTGCCGCGCAGGGTCTGCGAGGGGACCGAGAGGACCGTGAAGTCGGCGTCCGCGGCGGCTTCCGCGGGATCCGTGGTGGCCCGTACGTTCTCCGGCAGCTCGACGCCCGGGAAGTAGTCGGGATTGGTGCGGGTGGAGTTGATGGCCTCCACGAGCTCCGGACGGCGCCCCCACAGGGTGACCTCGCACCCCGCGTCGGCGAGCACCATGCCGAACGCCGTACCCCACGAACCGGCGCTCAGCACCGCCGCCTTGACCGGCTTGCTCACTTGCCCAGCCCCTCTTCCTGCGCCGACTGCACCGACTGCACCGATTCCTGCCCGCCCCGCTGTGCCTGCGCCTGGGTGCGGCGCCGCTGTTCGACCCGCTCCCGGCGCGGGTCGTAGGGCGTGGCGGGCGCCTTCTCCCCGCGGATCTCCTCGAGCTGACAGGTGACGGCGGCCATGATGACCTCGGTGGCTTCCTTCAGCAGGTCCGCCGTCATCTCCTGGTCGTAGAACCGCGAGAGGTCCACGGGCGGTCCGGCGAGCACGCGGTGCGTCTTGCGCGGCAGGAGGTGCGGCTTCTTCGCGTACGGCGGCAGCAATTCGTTGCAGCCCCACTGGGCGACGGGGATCACCGGGCACTTGGTCTCCAGGGCGACGCGCGCCGCCCCGGTCTTGCCGGTCATGGGCCAGCCCTCCGGGTCGCGGGTGAGCGTGCCCTCGGGATAGAAGGCGACGCATTCACCGCGGTTCACGGCGTCGATCGCGGCCCGGAATGCGCTGAGCGCGTCCGTGCTCTCGCGGTAGACGGGGATCTGCCCGGTACCTCGCATGGCGGCCCCGACGAATCCGCTCTTGAAAAGCCCGCTCTTCGCGAGGAATCGCGGAACGCGCCCGGTGTTGTACTGAAAGTGCGCGTAAGCGAAGGGATCGACGTGCGAATTGTGGTTCACCGCGGTGATAAATCCACCATCAGCCGGAATGTGCTCGATTCCGCGCCAGTCCCGCCTGAGCAGAACCACCAGCGGCGGTTTGCAGATCACCGCGGCGAAGCGGTACCAGAAGCCGATTCTGCGGCGGGGCACGCGGACACCTTCCTCTAGGGCCTGGAGCGGGGGCCACCGGGGGGCCGCACAAGTGTCGCCCCAGGCCGCCGGTCTGTCGAGAACACCGTACGCCCCGACCTGCCCGCCGCCCGAGGCCCCGGGTGACAATGACCGCGACAAGAGAGGGACGGAACACCTGTGCAGTGGACGTTGGTCGTACCCCTGAAACCCCTGGCCCAGGCCAAGAGCAGGCTTGCGGACACCGCGGACGACAGGCTGCGGCCGGGCCTGGCGCTCGCCTTCGCCCAGGACACCGTGGCGGCCGCGCTGGCCTGTCCCGCGGTACGGGATGTGGCAGTCGTCACGGACGACGCCCGGGCGGGCCGTGAGCTGGCCGTACTCGGCGCCGCGATCATCCCCGACGAGCCGGGAAGCGGCCTCAACGCCGCTCTCGCACACGGGGCGCGGATCATACGGTCCACTCGCCGGGAAAGTCCGGTGGCCGCGCTCAACGCCGATCTGCCGGCACTGCGCCCGCCGGAATTGACCCGGGTACTCGACGCGGCCGCTGAATTCCCGCGCGCATTTCTCCCGGACGCGGCCGCTATCGGAACGACCCTGCTGGCCGCTGCCCCGGGCCGTGAATTGCTCCCGGCCTTCGGCACCGATTCCCGGGCCCGGCACCGGGCGTCAGGGGCCGTGGAACTGGGCCTCGCCGACGTGGATTCCGTACGCCAGGACGTGGACACCGGCGACGACCTGCGCAACGCGCTGGCCCTGGGGGTCGGTCCTCATACGGCCGCGGCCGCCGCGCGGTTGCTGATCCCCGGGCAGTAGGCTGCGGCCATGCAGGCGACCGCGTACACGTACGACCCCGAAAGCCGCAGCGGACAGGTTCTTCTGGACGACGGCACCCCGGTGCCCTTCGACGCGCCGGCGTTCGACGCGGGGGGTCTCAGGCTGCTGCGCCCCGGGCAGCGCGTGCGTATCGAGGTGGAAGGCGCGAAGGACGACCTCAGGATCACTCTGGTGACGCTGCAGACCCTCTGACCTCTGCTTGAGCGGGCTTTTGAACGACCTCTGCGCGAACACGCCGCGGGCCGGACTCCATGTGGGAGTCCGGCCCGTCGCGTGAGTGACCCGGTGCCCTTACTTCTTGCGGGCGGTGGTCTTCTTGGCGGTGGTCTTGCGCGCCGTCGACTTCTTGGCGGGCGCCTTCTTGGCCGTGGCCTTCTTCGCCGGGGCCTTCTTGGCGGTGGTCTTCTTCGCGGCGGTGCTCTTGGCGGTCGCCGTGGTCTTCTTGGCGGGCGCCTTCTTCGCCGTCGTCTTCTTCGCGGCCGCCGTCTTCGTGGTCGCCTTCTTCGCCGTCGTCTTCTTGGCGGTGGTCTTCTTGGCGGCGGCCTTCTTCGCGGTCGCCTTCTTCGCGGCGGCCTTCTTGACCGTCGCGCCGGCACCGCCGGTCAGGCTGCCCTTCGGCGCCTTCTTGACCGAGACCTCGCCACCGCGCGGCAGCTTCTTCGAGCCGCTGACCAGGTCCTTGAAGCCCTGACCCGCACGGAAGCGCGGAACGGAGGTCTTCTTGACCCGAACCCGCTCGCCCGTCTGGGGGTTACGGGCGTACCGGGCCGGACGGTCGACCTTCTCGAACGAACCGAAGCCGGTGACGGAAACCCGCTCACCCGAGACGACCGCGCGGACGATGGCGTCCAGTACGTGGTCGACAGCATCGGCGGCCTGCTGGCGGCCGCCCATCTTGTCGGCAATCGCTTCTACGAGCTGCGCCTTGTTCACGTCTTCCCCTTCGGAGACATCGCCAGAACGAATGTGTTCAAGCTTTTTCGCACGTTAGGCAGATATATACCGCAAATCAAACACGAAACGGGCTTCTCACCCTTGTGCCGCAACGAACTCGACGGTGTCGTCCGGTTCAGCGTTCCTCGTCGGGGAGACGTCCCTCGTCGAGGTCCGCGGTGAACCGTTCCAGCCGCCTTGCCGCGTCGGCGAGATCGTGCTTGGCCGCGGCCGTAATGACCAGCAGCTTCCGGGTCAGCGCCATCCGTACGCCCTCCGGGACTTGCAGTGCGCGCACCCTTGCGTGCGCTTCCTTGAGTTGGTCCGCGACTGCCGCATAGAGCTCGAGTTGGCCGTCGTGTTCCATGCACAGATTGTGCCATCTGGGGCGAGTTGTCGCCTGCGCAGGGGACAACTACCGCCGCAAACGGCCTTCCTGGCACGCGCGGAAGTCACGGCTGTACACCTCGCGTACCCCGGCAACCACCCGCATAACGTGGGAAGTTGAGCGTCACCCTCCGGGCGGACAGGGCCGTTCGGGTGCAGACACGGCTGTACCCCCGATCGGGCTGATCGGGGGTACAGAGGGGGTGTTGCGGTGGCCGAAAGTCGCCTTGTTCAGAGGCGCCGCACCGTGCTCGGGATCAGAGCTGGATCGTCTGCGGCTTGAACACGGGACGCTTCGCCTCGTACGCGGCGATGTCTTCCTCGTTCTGGAGGGTGATCGAGATGTCGTCGAGGCCGTTCAGCAGCCGCCAGCGAGAGTTCTCGTCCAGCTCGAAGGAGGCGGTGACGCCCTCGGCGCGCACCTCGCGGGCGACCAGGTCGACGGTGATCTCGGCCTGCGGGTCCTTCTCGGCGAGCTCCATCAGCGCGTCCACGATCTTCTGCTCCAGAACCACCGTGAGCAGGCCGTTCTTGAGCGAGTTGCCGCGGAAGATATCGGCGAAGCGGGAGGAGATCACGGTCTTGAAGCCGTAGTTCTGCAGCGCCCAGACGGCGTGCTCACGGGAGGAGCCGGTGCCGAAGTCGGGGCCGGCGACCAGGACGGTCGCGCCCTGCCGCTCGGGCTGGTTGAGCACGAACGACTCGTCCTTGCGCCAGGCCTCGAACAGCCCGTCCTCGAACCCGTCGCGCGTGACCTTCTTGAGCCAGTGGGCGGGGATGATCTGGTCGGTGTCGACGTTGCTGCGGCGCAGCGGGACGGCCCGGCCGGTGTGGGTGGTGAAGGCTTCCATGGTTCTCAGACTCCAGCGGGCGTACGGTCGTCGGCGGACAGGTCGGCCGGGGAGGCCAGGTGGCCGAGGACGGCGGTCGCGGCCGCGACCTGCGGCGACACCAGGTGCGTCCGGCCGCCCTTGCCCTGCCGGCCCTCGAAGTTGCGGTTGGAGGTGGACGCGGAGCGCTCACCCGGGGCCAGCTGGTCGGGGTTCATGCCCAGACACATCGAGCAGCCCGCGTGCCGCCATTCGGCGCCGGCGTCCTTGAAGACGACGTCCAGACCCTCGGAAACGGCCTGCAGACCGACCCGCGCGGAGCCCGGGACGACCAGCATCCGTA
This sequence comes from Streptomyces sp. CRCS-T-1, assembly GCF_024442335.1. Classification (NCBI taxonomy): domain Bacteria; kingdom Bacillati; phylum Actinomycetota; class Actinomycetes; order Kitasatosporales; family Streptomycetaceae; genus Streptomyces; species Streptomyces sp. CRCS-T-1. The sequence goes on from NZ_CP101651.1 coordinate 2,256,434, forward strand.
CGCCGTCGGCGACTTTGCGGCCCTTGACGAGCTCGGCGGCCGCGCGCAGGTCCTCGATGCGGCCGTTGGTGCAGGAGCCTACGAAGACGGTGTCCACCTTGATGGAGCGCAGCGGCTGCCCGGCCTCCAACCCCATGTACTCCAGGGCCTTTTCGGCGGCGAAGCGCTCCGATGCGTCTTCGTACGAAGCAGGGTCGGGGACGGACGCCGAAAGGGGTGCGCCCTGGCCGGGGTTGGTGCCCCAGGTGACGAACGGCGCCAGCTCGGTGGCGTCGATGACGACCTCGGCGTCGAACTCGGCGTCCTCGTCGGTCCTGAGCGTCTTCCAGTACTCGACGGCCGCGTCCCAGTCGGCACCCTCGGGGGCGTGCGGGCGGCCCTGGAGGTACGCGAACGTGGTCTCGTCGGGGGCGATCATGCCCGCGCGGGCACCGGCCTCGATCGACATGTTGCAGATGGTCATGCGGGCTTCCATCGACAGCTTCTCGATGGCCTCGCCGCGGTACTCCAGGACGTAGCCCTGGCCGCCGCCGGTGCCGATCCGCGCGATGATCGCCAGGATCAGGTCCTTGGCGGTGACGCCGTCGGGCAGCTCGCCGTTGACCGTGATCGCCATGGTCTTGGGGCGGGACATCGGCAGCGTCTGGGTGGCCAGCACGTGCTCCACCTGGGAGGTGCCGATGCCGAACGCCAGCGCGCCGAAGGCGCCGTGCGTGGAGGTGTGCGAGTCGCCGCAGACGACGGTGGTGCCGGGCTGGGTCAGGCCCAGCTGGGGGCCGACGACGTGCACGACGCCCTGCTCGACGTCGCCCAGCGGGTGCAGACGCACGCCGAAGTCGGCGGCGTTCTTGCGCAGCGTCTCCAGCTGAACCCGGGAGACCGGGTCGGCGATGGGCTTGTCGATGTCGAGGGTGGGGGTGTTGTGGTCCTCGGTGGCGATGGTGAGGTCGAGGCGCCGGACCTTGCGGCCGCTCTTGCGCAGACCGTCGAAGGCCTGCGGGCTGGTCACCTCGTGCAGCAGGTGCAGATCGATGAAGAGAAGGTCGGGCTCGCCCTCGGCGCGCCGGACGACATGGTCGTCCCAGACTTTCTCCGCGAGTGTCCTACCCATCGCTGTTCCCTCCGGCCGACGACGATCCGCCGGCCCAACTAGAGATCTTGAGGAGGCGGGCCCGCGCCCCTGGATTCCGGGCATCCGCCGCCAGGCCCGTACGTCACGGGCCGTTGTGACTTCGTGTCTTCAAGAGTGGCGGGTTCCACGGAAAATTGAACTTGCGTTTCACAGAGTGAGACGCGAGTATCGTTTCATGGACAACAGTAGCGGCGTCGGCGTTCTGGACAAGGCGGCCCTCGTCCTGAGCGCTCTGGAGTCCGGTCCGGCCACCCTCGCGGGCCTGGTCGGCGCTACCGGACTGGCACGACCCACGGCCCACCGCCTGGCCGTGGCCCTGGAACACCACCGCATGGTGGCGCGCGACATGCAGGGCCGTTTCATTCTCGGCCCTCGCCTGGCAGAACTCGCAGCGGCGGCGGGTGAGGACCGTCTCCTCGCCACGGCCGGCCCGGTGCTCACGCATGTCCGTGACATCACGGGCGAGAGCGCGCAGCTCTACCGCCGCCAAGGCGACATGCGGATCTGCGTGGCCGCGGCGGAGCGTCTGTCCGGACTGCGGGACACCGTCCCGGTCGGTTCGACGCTCACGATGAAGGCCGGCTCCTCGGCACAGATCCTGCTGGCCTGGGAGGAGCCGGAGCGGCTGCACCGGGGTCTGCAGGGCGCCCGCTTCACGGCGACGGCCCTGTCGGGCGTACGGCGCCGGGGCTGGGCCCAGTCGATCGGCGAGCGCGAGCCGGGCGTCGCGTCCGTCTCCGCGCCGGTGCGGGGGCCGTCGAACCGGGTGGTGGCGGCCGTCTCCGTCTCCGGGCCGATCGAGCGTCTGACCCGTCACCCGGGGCGGATGCACGCCCAGGCCGTGATCGACGCCGCCGGGCGCCTCTCCGAGGCGCTGCGACGCACTGGCTGAACCGACGGGGTGTTCTCGGGGAAGGTCGGCCTCAACGCCGCGGCAGGCTTTTCCCCGACCAAGCGCCATGACAGGGACGGTTTCGTCGTCGGGTGCGGGCCCGGAAGTGGTTGCTCGCGCAGTTCCCCGCGCCCCCAAACGACAGGGCATACGAAAAGGCCCCCCACCGAAGTGGAGGGCCGTTCTCTGTTGTACCCCCGACCGGATTCGAACCGGCGCTACCGCCTTGAGAGGGCGGCGTGCTAGGCCGCTACACAACGGGGGCGTGGAGCCTGCAGGCGTTTAGTACTACACCGCCGCAGGTCCGAGCTGGTCTACCTGGACTCGAACCAAGACTAACTGAACCAGAATCAGTCGTGCTGCCAATTACACCATAGACCAATGTGGTTTAGACCAGTCAGTACCCCCGACCGGATTCGAACCGGCGCTACCGCCTTGAGAGGGCGGCGTGCTAGGCCGCTACACAACGGGGGCCCTAGCAGTTCCGAGATGATCGTCGATCTTCCGGAACCCTGTACCCCCGACCGGATTCGAACCGGCGCTACCGCCTTGAGAGGGCGGCGTGCTAGGCCGCTACACAACGGGGGCCTTGCAGATGAGCTCTGCGAGCTGGCCTACCTGGACTCGAACCAAGACTAACTGAACCAGAATCAGTCGTGCTGCCAATTACACCATAGGCCACTGGAACGCAAGCCCCTGAGGGGGTTCTTGTTCTAGTAGTGCGCCTGGGGTTCCTGCCTTTCGGCCCGCTCCCCGCGGCGCAGGAAGAACATTACCTGAAGGTGGACGGGGCTCCAAAACGACTATCCGGGCCGAGCAGTGAGGGCAGTTCGGCGAGGGAGGCGATGCGGTGCGGACCGACGGGCGGCTCGATCGTGGCGTACAGGCCGCCGCGGTCGATCCACACCGACAGCAGCCCGGCTTCGGCGGCGCCGCGCCCGTCGATCTCCGGGTGGTCACCGACGTAGGCGACCTGGTGCGGCGGCAGATCGAGGGCCGTGCAGGCGGCGAGGAAGGCGCCGGCGTCGGGCTTGGAGACGCCGAGTTCGGCGGCGCACAGGATGCTCTCGAAGCGGTCGTGGACGCCGAGGACGCGCAGCTTGTGGTCCTGGACGTGGATGCTGGAGTTGGAGAGCACGGCGTGCCGGTGGCTGGCGGCGAGGGCGTCGAGGACGGGCAGGACGTCCGGGAAGAGGGTCCAGACCTCCTCGTAGCGGTCGCGGTAGCGCCGGAACCACGCGTCGGCCTCGTCGTCGGTCAGCTCCCGGCCCAGGAACACCCGTACGCGGTCGCGCCGCTGGGCCTCGAAGGTGGCCTCCCCGGCCGCGAAGCGCGCCCATTGCAGGTCGGTGATCTCCCGCCAGCGGGCGAGGGCCTGCTCGACGGTGCCGTAGTCGTCGAGGAGGCCCTCGGTCGTGAGGTGGGCGCGCATGCCGAGGCGGTCGGCGGTGGTGTAGTCGAAGAGGGTGTCGTCGACGTCCCAGACCACGGCTTGGATGCTCATGCTCCGACCGTACCCACCGCGTCCCGCGCTCAGCCCAGGTTCATCGTGCCGGAGAGCGTGAGGTCCGGTCCCTGGTCGTCGCGGGGGTGGGCGGTGAGCTTCCAGGTGTAGGCGCCGGAGGGGGCTCCCGCGCCGGTGCCGGTGGTGCCGTCCCAGGCGGGGCGTACGGCGGCTCCGGTGGAGGTGCCGGTCAGGGTGCGGACGGTGGTTCCGGAGGCCGTGGTCAGGGTGAGGGTCCAGGTGGAGGGCTTGTTGAGCTGCCAGACCGGTGACCAGGGGAACGATCTGCCGATCACGGACGGCGAGTAGACCTGGGCCTCCGTCTGCGCGAGCGGTGAGGTGGGGACGCCGCTGGGGACGATCGACACCTCGCCGTAGGTGCCGTTGAGGTAGGCGATGTGGCCGCCGAAGCGGTCGACGGCCCAGCGGCCGTTGCTGCCGCCGGTGTTCTGGTCCGTGGCCGGCAGTTTCACCAGGGTGCGGGTGGTGGCCGTCCCGGTGTGGAAGTCGGTGAGCAGCAGGTCGTGGGTGGCGCGGTTCTCGCGGAGCAGGAAGCCGTCGGCGAGGCGGGCCGGGCCGGTGTCGGCCGGGACCGTGATCCTGCGGCCCGTGGCCCGGTCATAGACGCCCGCGGAGCTGCCGCAGGACCAGTAGAGCCAGGTGTTGACGGCCTGGATGTCGGTGGGGGTGCAGGGGGCGCCGGTGGCGAGGGTGGTGGTCGTGCCGGTCTTGAGGTTGCGGCCGGTGACCTCGCCCTGGGTGCTGCCCGGGGTCCACAGGGTCTGTCCCCAGACGGCGGCGGCGGTGCGGTCGCGGGTGAGGGTGGTCTCGCCGCCGGTCGCGCCGCGCGGGAAGTCGACGATCCGCTGCTTGCCGGAACCGCCGTTGTAGAGCACGTAGCGGCCGGTGCCGCCGCCGATCCGGCCGCCGGAGTCGCCGTCCGTGGCCTCGCTGAGCGTGGTGGTGGTGTCGAGGCCGACGTTGAGGACGGATTCCTGGCCCGTCCCGTCGGTCCAGAGCTGGCCGACCCGGCCGTCGCCCAGGGCCTCCAGCTGGGGGCAGGCGGCGTCGCCGGAGAGGCAGGTGGGGGCGGTGAGGGCCGGGCTGCGGCGGGTCTGCCGGCCGGTGGGACGGCCGTCGGAGGCGAGCTGGAAGCCGTTGTAGCGGAGCGAGGCGCCCGGTGTCGCGCCGTAGAGGAACAACTCGCCGCCCGCGACGGCCAGTCCCTGCACTCCGGTGGAGGCCGCGGGGACCCGGGCCACCTTGGTGGTGGTGAGGCCGCCGCTGTCGGTGAGGGTGATCCGGTGGATGTCCCAGTCGAGGCTGGAGGGGCCCGCGGTGGCCAGGGCTCCGCCGTCCAGGGTGGGGCCGATTCCGCCGAAGGACGAGGGGAGCACGGTGCTGGAGGCGCCCGTGACCAGGGAGCGGGCGGTCAGGGCGGCCTCGGTGCCGCCCAGGACGAACATCGGGTTGCCGAGCAGGAGTTGGTCGCCGACGACGGCTTCGAGCTGGGCGTCGGTCCTGGTGAGGGCGGTGGGCTCGGTGCCGGGTCCGGCGTCCACCCGGATCGCCTTCCAGTCGGCGACCAGCCAGCGGTCGTTGAAGGCGAGCTGCGGGGTGGCCTCGGCGGTGGTGACGTACGTGCGGAAGGCGCCGTCGGAGAGGTCGACCAGGCCGACGGACGTCTTGCCGTCCAGCGCGGAGACGATCGCGAGATGGGTGACCGAGCCGCCGGTGCGGTAGTGGACGGGCCGGGCGCCCGTCGGGAAGCCGGTGACCGGGGTGTCCGCGGTGGTCCCGCCGGCGGTGGCGCGCAGGACGTGCAGGGCGCCGGTGCCGTCCATGGTCAGCACGCTCCAGCCCACGGCGGCGCGGTAGGCCTGGCCGGAGGGGATCGTGACGGTGGCGGTGACGCCCGTGGAGCGGTGCCGCTGGGTGACGGTCTGGCCGGCGCGGGTGCTCATCACGTCGGTGCCACTGGCCAGGTCGTCCGGGCCGGCGTGGGCGGGCGGGACCGTGTCGGGGTGGTCGACCGTGGTGACCGTGGTGGTTCCCGGCCGGTACTGGAAGCCGGAGGCGCCGGCCCACGGGTAGTCGACGGTCACGCGCTTCTCGGTGACGAGGCGCACCGTGCCCACCGGCGCCTCGGGCTCGGGTGCCGCCTGCGCGGGTGTGGTCAGCACGGTGCAGGACAGGGCCACCACCCCGCCGACGGCCGCGTGGACAAGTCTTCGTGAACGGCTCATGGCCTCTCCCCCGGTACCAGGGCGCACACGCACACCGTGTGCACGAGGGACATCCAAGGTCCCCTCGGGGAGCCGGAGTCGGCCGGAAGGATGAACTCCGGGTGACGGCTGGGCGGACACGACGAGGGCAGCGTCCGAAGCGGACGCCGCCCTCGTGGTGGGTGGTGCGTTACGCGGCCAGCTTCGCCAGCGCCGCGTCGATCCGGGCCAGGGTCTGCTCCTTGCCCAGGACCTCCAGGGACTCGAACAGCGGCAGGCCGACCGTGCGCCCGGTGACGGCGACGCGGACGGGGGCCTGGGCCTTGCCGAGCTTGAGGCCGTGGGCCTCGCCGGCGGCCAGGACGGCCTCCTTCAGCGACTCGGCGGAGGTCCAGTCGGCGGCCTCCAGCTTCTCGCGGGCGGTGCGCAGAAGGGCGTCCGAGCCCTCCTTCATGGCCTTGGTCCAGCTGGCCTCGTCCACCGCCGGCTCCGGCAGGAACAGGAAGTCGACGTTGTCGGTGATCTCGGAGAGCACCTTGAGGCGGGTCTGCGCGTGCGGCGCGATGGCCTGCCACTTCGCCTCGTCGAAGGCCTCCGGGGCCCAGGGGGCGAAGGGGGCCCGCAGCCACGGGGCGCAGCGCTCCGTGAAGTCCTTCACGTCCAGCAGCCGGATGTGGTCGCTGTTGATGGCCTCGCACTTCTTCAGGTCGAAGCGGGCCGGGTTGGGGTTCACGTCGGAGATCTCGAACGCCGCGATCATCTCGTCGATCGAGAAGACGTCCTGGTCGGCCGAGAGGGACCAGCCGAGCAGGGAGAGGTAGTTGAGCAGGCCCTCGGGGAGGAAGCCGCGCTCCCGGTAGAGGTTGAGGGAGGACTGCGGGTCGCGCTTGGAGAGCTTCTTGTTGCCCTCGCCCATGACGTAGGGCAGGTGGCCGAAGGAGGGGGTCTCCTTGGCGATGCCCAGCTCGGTCAGCGCCTTGTACAGGGCGATCTGCCGCGGGGTGGAGGAGAGCAGGTCCTCGCCGCGCAGGACGTGGGTGATCTCCATCAGGGCGTCGTCGACCGGGTTGACGAGCGTGTAGAGCGGGGCGCCGTTGGCGCGGACGAGCCCAAAGTCCGGGACGTTCTCCGGGGTGAAGGTCAGCTCGCCGCGGACCAGGTCCGTGAAGGTGATCGTCTCGTCGGGCATCCGGAAGCGGACGATCGGCTCGCGGCCCTGGGCCTGGTACTCCTCGACCTGGGCGTCGGCCAGCTCGCGGCAGTGGCCATCGTAGCCGGAGGGCTTGCCGGCGGCGCGGGCGGCCTCGCGGCGGGTGTCCAGCTCGTCCTGGGAGCAGTAGCAGCGGTAGGCGTGGCCGGCGTCGAGCAGCTTGGCCGCGACGTCCTTGTAGAGGTCCATGCGCTGCGACTGACGGTACGGCGCGTGCGGGCCGCCGACCTCGGGGCCCTCGTCCCAGTCGAAGCCCAGCCAGCGCATCGAGTCGAGCAGCTGGGTGTAGGACTCCTCGGAGTCGCGGGCCGCGTCGGTGTCCTCGATGCGGAAGACCAGGGTGCCCTGGTGGTGCTTGGCGAACGCCCAGTTGAACAGGGCGGTGCGGACCAGGCCCACGTGGGGGTTACCGGTGGGCGACGGACAGAAACGGACGCGTACGGGAGTGCCGGGTGCGCTAGCCACGCTTGACAACCTTGTTGGTGAGAGTGCCGATGCCTTCGATGGTGACGGCGACCTCGTCGCCGACGTTCAGGGGGCCGACCCCAGCCGGGGTGCCCGTGAGGATCACGTCGCCGGGGAGCAGCGTCATGGCCTCGGAGATGTTGACGATCAGGTCCTCGACCGAGTGGATCATCTCGCTCGTACGGCCGAGCTGGCGCTGCTGGCCGTTGACCGTGAGCTGGATGGTGAGGTCGGCCGGGTCCAGGTCCGTCTCCACCCAGGGGCCGAGCGGGCAGGCGGAGTCGAAGCCCTTGGCGCGGGCCCACTGCTTCTCGCGCCGCTGGACGTCGCGGGCGGTGATGTCGTTGGCGCAGGTGTAACCGAAGATCACGTCCCGGACGCGCTCGCGCGGGACCTCGCGGCACATCCGGCCGATGACGACGGCCAGCTCGGCCTCGTGGTGCACCTCCTCGGAGAAGGAGGGGTACTGGATGTCGTCGCCGGGGCCGATCACCGAGGTGGAGGGCTTGAAGAACGCGAAGGGGGCGTCGGGGACCTCGTTGCCGAGCTCGCGCGCGTGCTCCGCGTAGTTGCGGCCGAAGGCCACGACCTTGTTGGGGAGCACCGGCGGCAGCAGCCTGACCTTGCTCACCGGCACCTTCGTACCGGAGAGTTCGAAGTCCGCGAACGGGATGCCCTTGATGATGTCCAGGACGAGCTCGTCCTGCTTTTCGCCCTCGATGGCGCCGAAGGCGACGTTCCCGTCGATGGAGAATCTGGCGATGCGCACGGGTGGCTTGGCCCCTTGACTGAAGCGGCTGGAGTCTGACGCTCCAGGCTAACGCGGGCGGGTGTCCGCGCCGCGCTCATGATGAAGGGCGCCCCCGGCCGTCGGAGGGCGCCCTCGATGTTCGTCTCCCGCCGCCTTGAGCAGTCGGCGGCCGGTGCGCGTATTACCTGGTGTCACACCGCGGCCGCGGCGGCCGCGACGGGGACCTCGGTGAGGATGGTGCGCTTGGGGTTGGCTGTCTGGGCGGGGAGTTCGACGCTGTGCTCCGGCTGCTCCGGCGTCCGCAGTTCGTCGGCGCCTTCCAGGTGCGCCAGCGTCGTGCGTCGCGGGTTGGCGATCTTGTGGAACATCGTCGTCGTAGTCACTGTTTACTTGCACCCTGTCCTGTGACGGCGCCGGGCGGATCCGTGGACCTCGCGCCGGGCGCGGCTTGTCGGTTTTGCCATCGCTGTAAAGCGTCAGGCTAAACATGGGATTCCCGGCCCAATCGCGGAGGGGCCATGATCGGCATGTGAGTTTCCTCACGAATCAGAGTCCGAATCGGTCAATCCGGACTCATGCCCCACCCCCACGAAACGGACATTGACTCCCTGAAGCCACCATTCCGCTCCTGATCATGGCGACTGGGACACCCGTCCCGCCCTGACGACTCGCGGGCTTACGTCCGAAATGGACGAACTCACTTTCTACGACCGGTGATCCGGCCCTCACGTGGTGTCACCTATGTCACGGCCTGGCCTACGGGCCTTGTTGGAGATCCTGTGCTGTGCTGGAATCTCACGGACCGCCGCAGGATCGAGCCGGCGCACAGGGGGCGCACAGACGCGCCGAGTGGCGGCGAGAAGGGGGAGCCAGCGCCGGTCACTCACGACCACCACGGGGGCGTACTCAGGGCGTCCCCAGAACGCCGACACCGTGCCCCGCCGCTCACGCGACGGGGTGCCTGGTCCAGAGGTTGCGACGCTAGTGCAGGGACGTTTCAAGAGGGATGGCAGCGCTTCGGCGGAGCCGGAGCCGCACGGCGGGACTGGCGCCATGAAGGGCGGCCCCGCGCCCCAGCACGCCCAGAACCCGGGCTCGGCCGGCGACGGCGGTGAGCGCTCCGGGCGATCCGGTCCATCGGCCCCCTCGGGGGCCTCCAACCCCTCCCCGGCGCTGAAGCCGCCGACGGGACCCACCGGCCCCGGCCCGCGAATAGCCCTGCGCAACTGGCGCATCTCCACCCGACTGGTCTCGCTGCTCGCGCTGCCGGTGGTCGCGGCCACCTCGCTCGGCGCGCTGCGTATCAACCAGTCCATGGACGACATCCAGCAGCTCGACAACATGAAGCTGCTGACGGACATGACCAAGCAGGCCACCGAGCTGTCGGCCGCGCTCCAGGAGGAGCGCGACCAGTCGGCCGGCCCGCTCGCGCACGGCGGCAAGGCGACCGACTTCACGGTCAAGGGTCTTCGTGAGAAGACCGACCGGGCGATGAAGAACTTCCTCGACAGTTCCGAGGAGATCGACAGCGCCAGCAAGGACGGCAACCTCAAGGGCGTCCGCGAGTACCTCATCCAGCTCGCCGGCGAGCTGGGCGACCTGGCGCAGATCCGCAAGAGCGCCTACGCCTCCGAGGGCAACTCCACGCAGACGATCGAGGCGTACCACCGTCTGATCGAGAACCTGGTCGACCTCTCCCAGGACATGGCCGAGGCGACCAGCAACCCGGACATGATCCAGCGCACCCGCGCCCTGGCGGCCTTCTCCTCCGCCAAGGAGTACTCCTCCATCCAGCGCGCGGCCCTCGCGGCGGCACTGCCCGCGAGCAACACCACGACCGGCAAGCTCTCGCCGAACGACCGGCTCTACGCCGAGTCGTCCCTGGAGAGCCAGAAGTCCGAGATCCGCAGCTTCAAGAGCATCTACGGCGAGGACGCCGCCGCCGAGCTGCTGAAGCCGATCGAGGACGGCGGCAACTCCACGATCAAGGCGACCGACACCTACGCCGGCCGTGCCCTGGTCTCCGCGAGCGGTCTCGCCCAGCAGGACAAGCGGTCCTACCGCGACTGGCTGGACGACAGCTCCACCAAGATCCAGCAGATGAAGAACATCGAGCACACCCTGCTCGAGGAGATGGAACAGAAGGCCCGCGAGCTGCGCAGCGCCACCGAGCGCGACGCGATCATCTCCGGTGCGCTGATCCTGATCGTGCTCGGTGTGTCGCTCGTCGGCGCCTTCGTCGTGGCCCGCTCCATGATCCGCTCGCTGCGCCGGCTGGAGGAGACCGCGACCAAGGTCGCCTCCGACCGTCTGCCCGAGCTGGTCAAGCAGCTCTCCGAGTCCGACCCGCAGGACGTCGACACGTCCGTGGAGTCGGTCGGTGTGCACTCCCGGGACGAGATCGGCCGCGTGGCCTCGGCCTTCGACGACGTGCACCGCGAGGCGGTCCGCCTCGCCGCCGAGCAGGCCCTGCTGCGGGGCAACGTCAACGCGATGTTCACCAACCTCTCGCGCCGCTCCCAGGGCCTCATACAGCGTCAGCTCTCGCTCATCTCCGAACTGGAGTCCCGCGAGGCCGACCCGGACCAGCTCTCCTCGCTGTTCAAGCTCGACCACCTCGCCACCCGCATGCGCCGTAACGGTGAGAACCTCCTCGTCCTCGCGGGTGAGGAGCCCGGCCGCCGCTGGACCCGCCCGGTCCCGCTGGTCGACGTCCTCCGCGCCGCCGCCTCCGAGGTGGAGCAGTACGAGCGCATCGAACTGGCCTCCGTGCCGACGACCGAGGTCGCCGGCCGCGTGGTCAACGACCTCGTGCACCTGCTCGCCGAGCTGCTGGAGAACGCGACCTCGTTCTCCTCCCCGCAGACCAAGGTCAAGGTCACCGGTCACGCCCTGCCCGACGGCCGTGTGCTGATCGAGATCCACGACACCGGTATCGGTCTGTCGCCGGAGGACCTGGCCGCGATCAACGAGCGGCTCGCCTCTCCCCCGACGGTGGACGTCTCCGTCTCCCGCCGCATGGGTCTGTTCGTGGTCGGCCGTCTGTCGCAGCGCCACGGCATCCGCATCCAGCTCCGCCCGTCCGACTCCGGTGGTACGACCGCGCTGGTCATGCTGCCCGTCGATGTCGCCCAGGGCGGCCGGAAGCCCCAGCCCAAGCAGCCCGGCCAGCCGCCGCTCGGCGGTGGTGGTCCGGCCGCCGCGCAGGCCGCCGCCGGTGTGGCAGCGGCCCGGCGTGGCGCCGGTGGCGGCCAGGGCGGTGGCGCCCTCGGGGCGGGTCCCTCCGGTGGCGGTGCCTTCGGTGCCGGTGCTTCGGGTGCGTCCGGCGCGGGCCGGCTGGCTCCGGGCCAGAGCCCGCGGGCCGCGCTGCCCGGGCGGGACGCCGAGGGTGGCCGTCCGGGAGCGCCGGGCGGAGCCCGTGGGCCCCAGGGTCCCGAGAAGTCCCCGTCGTTGTTCGATCAGGGTGCCCCCTCCGGGCCGCCGCAGGGCCGTCCGGCTCCGGCCGGTGCCGGGTTCGGACAGGCCCCGGGCGCTCCGCAGGGCCTGCAGGCCGCGGGCACCAACGGGCCGCAGGGCCAGGACGCCTTCGGTGGCGGCCGTGGCCGGCAGAACCCGGGCGGCAACAGCGAGCAGGGCCAGGGCCGTCGGCCGCAGCTCCCGCCGCGCGGTGGTCCGCGGGCCGAGCTGCCCGGTGGCGACGCGCAGCAGCGCGTGCCGAGCTGGAGCGACGAGAACGCCCAGCCGCCGGTGCCGCGTGCCTCGCTGGACGCCCCGCGTGGTCACGAGGAGCCGGACGTCGCCCGTACGTCTCAGATGCCGCGCGTCGACGACCGCCAGGGTCCGGGCGCGACGGCGGAGATCCCGGCCGTGCCGCAGTCGGACCAGTTCTCCACCGGCACGAACGGATCGCAGGACCCGGGTCAGTTCGTCCGCCCGGACGTCTTCGGCTCCGCGGCCGGCCGCCGCGACTCGTCGCCCCAGACGGGCCAGTACCCGGCCCCGCAGGCCCCGCAGTCCTACGACAACGGCTCCACGGGTCAGTACCCGGCGCAGCGCCAGGACAACAACGGCGGCCAGTACCCCGCGCAGCGCCAGGACAACGGCTCGACCGGCCAGTACCAGGGGCAGCGCCAGGACAACAACGGCAGCCAGTACCCGGCACCCCGCCAGGACAACGGCTCCGGCCGGCCCTCCCTTCCGGGTCCGGCCACCCCGGCCGACCCCGGTGGCAGGGGCCAGTTCGACCGGACGCAGGCGGGCGGCGGCCGCGGCCCGGCGGACTTCGGCGCCCCGCGCCCGCCCGCCCCGCAGGCCCGGCCCGCCCGGCAGGAGCCCGAGGCCCTGCCGCCGGCCTCCGGTCCGGGCGACGGTCGTACGCCGCTGTACGACACACTGGAGACCAACTGGTTCCACGGCCAACACGGCCAGCAGGAGCAGGAGCAGCAGCCGCAGAACAACGGCTCGGCTCCGGCCCCGCAGCAACCGCAGGGACCCACCGGTCCGCAGCGGTCGTCCGCCCCCGCCGGCTGGCGCAGTTCACCGAACGACGATCTCGGCCGCCAGGCCGAGCGCGTCCGCCAGCCCGCCGCGGGCGGTGTCACCACCTCCGGCCTGCCGCGTCGTGTACCCCGGGCGAACCTCGTCGCGGGCACGGCTCAGCAGCAACCGGCGCAGCAGAGCGGTCCGCAGATCTCCCGGGCGCCCGATGACGTCCGGGGCCGGCTGACCAATCTCCGCCGCGGTATCGCACAGGGTCGTCAGGCCGGGTCCACACAGACCGGCAGCTTCCCTCGACCCTCTCACCAGCAGGAGCGTTAGTTGAGTCCGATGAGCCAGGCGGCACAGAACCTCAACTGGTTGATCACCAACTTCGTGGACAACACCCCCGGGGTGTCCCACACCGTCGTCGTGTCCGCCGACGGTCTCCTTCTGGCGCTGTCGGAGGGCTTCCCGCGTGACCGCGCGGACCAGCTCGCGGCCGTCGCCTCCGGCCTGACGTCCCTGACGGCAGGCGCTTCCCGGATCTTCGAGGGGGGCGACGTCGCGCAGACGGTGGTGGAGATGGAGCGGGGGTTCCTCTTCCTGATGTCCGTCTCGGACGGCTCGTCACTGGCCGTCCTGGCACACCCCGAATGCGACATCGGCCTCGTCGGCTACGAGATGGCGCTCCTGGTCGACCGCGCGGGCGCGGTCCTCACCCCCGACCTGCGAGCCGAGCTCCAAGGCAGTCTGCTCCACTGAACGGCCCGGCACCACCCGTCTCACCACATCACCGTCCGGCCGCCACACACCCCACACAGGCCCCGTCAGACGGCTCGACTGACCGACTTGCTGTCCCGCCCGGAGGACCCATGACCCCGCCCCCCGCCTCTCATGATCCGTACGCGGAGCCGTACGAGGATGAGGGCGACCAGCCGCTGGTACGGCCTTACGCCATGACCGGCGGCCGGACGCGGCCGCGCTACCAGCTGGCCATCGAGGCTCTGATCAGCACGACCGCGGACCCCGCGGCACTCATGGGGCTGCTGCCGGAGCACCAGCGCATCTGCCACCTGTGCCGTGAGGTGAAGTCGGTCGCCGAGGTCTCGGCGCTGCTCAACATGCCGCTGGGTGTGGCCAGGATCCTCGTCGCGGACCTCGCGGAGGCCGGTCTCGTCGCGATCCACCAGCCGGGCGGCGACGACGCCACCGGCGCACCGGACGTGACACTGCTCGAAAGGGTGCTCAGTGGACTTCGCAAGCTCTGACGCGGGTCGTTCCACCACCTCCGCGAAGATCGTGGTGGCGGGCGGCTTCGGCGTGGGCAAGACCACGTTCGTCGGTGCCGTCTCGGAGATCAACCCGCTGCGCACGGAGGCCGTCATGACCTCCGCCAGCGCGGGGATCGACGACCTGACCCACACCGGGGACAAGACCACCACCACGGTGGCCATGGACTTCGGCCGCATCACCCTGGACCAGGACCTGATCCTGTACCTGTTCGGTACGCCGGGCCAGGACCGCTTCTGGTTCATGTGGGACGACCTGGTGCGCGGCGCCATCGGCGCGGTGGTCCTGGTGGACACGCGCCGGCTGGCCGACTGCTTCCCGGCCGTCGACTACTTCGAGAACAGCGGCCTGCCCTTCGTGGTCGCGCTGAACGGCTTCGACGGGCAGCAGCCCTACCAGCCGGAGGAGGTGCGCGAGGCGCTGCAGATCGGGCCCGACACCCCGATCATCACGACGGACGCCCGCCACCGGGCCGATGCGAAGAGTGCCCTGATCACGCTGGTCGAGCACGCTTTGATGGCACGGCTGAGGTAGCACCCAATCAGAGCGCGCCATACGGCAGTTGTCGTAGATGCACCGGAGCCGGCTGTGTCCTTTGACACGGTCGGCCAAGGTGTTCATAACGTTTCGGCAGAGGAATCTGGTGGTACGGCCACGCGTCGCGCACATCCGGTCTCGCTGCGCGCACAATCGCCCCGCCTTTTGGCGGGGCTCGCTCTTTATGACCGTTTTATCTGGGGCTTACATGGCCCTGATTCCCTGCCTCGGACTGTTTGGAAGAGCGCAGGTCGTCGTGCTGGAATGCCTGAACTGCCCAATAGTCAATGACGCACTCGTCCGTCGATGGCGTGTTGGGCTCTGAGACACTGCGGCACAACGTTGGTGCCGACCGCCGAGAGGTTGTTGGTCGAGTGAGGCGAAGCAAGAACAGTCCCGAGCCGTCGGCCCGGGGCAACTTCACCCCGCCGCCGCGCACAGCGGCGCCCGCCCCCGTGCCCGGTTCGGAGCCGACGGCCACGCCTGCCGAGAGCAGCGGCCGTCTCTCCCCGCGCAACTGGCGCGTGGCGACCAGGCTCAACGCGATCCTGCTCATACCCGTGCTGGTCGGCCTCGTCATGGGCGGCTTCCAGGTGAAGAGCTCGATCGACACCTGGCAGGAGGCCGAGGACGCGGAGAACACCGCGCGTCTGGTGCGGGCCTCCCTGCTGTACGCCAACGCCCTCTACAACGAGCGCGACACCTCGGCGGCGCCCCTGCTGAAGGGCAGCGCCCAGACGGCCCAGGACAAGGCGACCGTCACCCAGCTCCGCAAGGCCACCGACCAGGCGGCCGACGACTTCGACGCCGCGGCCCAGAACATGCCGGCGAAGCCCGGTCTGGAACGCCGGCTGGATGTGTTCCGCAAGCTGGAGCCGAAGCTGCAGACGCTGCGCCAGGTCGCGTACACCTCCAAGCTCAAGGGTGTGCAGACCGAGGAGGGCTACGTCGAGGTCGCCCACCCGCTGACGGAGTTCGCCAACGAGCTCGGCCTGGGCACCGGCAACATCACCAGCTACGGCCGGACCGTGTACGCCATCGAGCTCACCAAGGCGGCCCTGTCGCTGCAGCGCTCCATCGGCATGCACATCCTGATCAAGCCGGGCCCGGACGACGGCAACCTGGCCAGCCAGCGCATCGCCCTGTCCTCGTACGCCTACCTCGAGCGCATCGCCGTGCAGGAGTACATCGGCGGTGGCACCCAGCAGGACGCGGACAAGCTCGATGCGGCCGAGGCCAAGATCAAGACCGACGGTGCCGCGATGGCCCGGGAGGCGAAGGCCAAGAACCCGGACTACGTGCCCCCGCCGGCCAACCCGACGACGATGGTCTCGGCCGTCGCGACGCTCCCGAACACCGACCCGAGCGCCCGCGCCGCCCTCGCCGAGAAGGGCATCACCGCCGAGAACTGGTGGGCGGTCAACACGCTCAAGTTCAACGCGTACGAGAAGATCGAGGCGGACATGGCCGACAAGGCCGTGGCCGAAGCCTCGGACATCGCCGCCGACGCCCAGCGTGACGCCTACGTCACCGGTGCCGCCGTCGTGGTCGCGCTGCTCCTCGCCTTCATCCTGGCCGGCGCGGTCGCCCGCCAGATGAGCCGCTCGATGCGCCAGCTGCGCAACGCCGCCTTCGGCATCGCCGAGCAGCGTCTGCCGATGCTGGTCGACCAGCTCTCGCGCACCGACCCCGGCCGCGTCGACACCCGGGTCCAGGCCATCCCGATCACCACCACCGACGAGATCGGCGAAGTCGCCCGCGCCTTCGACCAGGTCCACCGCGAGGCCGTCCGGCTCGCCGCCGAGCAGGCCCTGCTGCGGGGCAACATCAACGCGATCTTCACCAACCTGTCGCGCCGCAACCAGTCGCTGATCGAGGGCCAGCTGACCCTGATCACCGACCTGGAGAACAACGAGGCCGACCCGGACCAGCTGGAGAACCTCTTCCGCCTGGACCACCTCGCGACCCGTATGCGCCGCAACGGCGAGAACCTCCTGGTCCTCGCCGGCGAGGAGCCCGGCCGCCGCTGGGACCAGCCGGTGCCGCTGGTCGACGTGCTGCGCGCCGCCTCCTCCGAGGTGGAGCAGTACGAGCGCATCGAGCTGTCCGGTGTCCCGGAGGCCGAGATCCACGGCCGTGCCGTGACCGACCTCGTGCACCTGCTCGCCGAGCTGCTGGAGAACGCCACGACGTTCTCCTCCCCGCAGACCAAGGTTCGCGTGACCGCCACCCGTCTCCCCGACGGTCGGGTCATGATCGAGATCCACGACAAGGGCATCGGCCTCACCGCCGAGGACTTCGCGGACATCAACCACAAGCTGGCCAACCCGCCGACCGTGGACGCCGCGATCTCGCAGCGCATGGGCCTCTTCGTGGTCGGCCGGCTGTCCGACCGGCACGGCATCCGCGTCCAGCTCCGCCCCTCGGGCGAGCAGGCCGGTACGACCTCGCTGGTCATGCTGCCCGACGCGATCACCCACGGTGGTGGCGGCGAGCAGCATGTGGACCGCGACGAGTTCACCGTCTCGCAGATCATCCCGGAGCAGAACTTCGGCGGCGGCGAGAACTTCAACCAGCAGCCCATGCGTACGGCGGCGGAGCTCGGCTTCGACGACAGCCGCTACTCCGAGGTCCCGGACGACATACGTGAGCTGGACCCCGTCGGCCGTTCCCTGATGCGCGAGGAGCGCAGGGCGGCCCTGGAGGCCCAGTCCCACGACGAGCAGCCCGCCCTGCCCGGACGGAACCCGCAGGACCCCGACGAGGGGCACGCGTACCCCGAGGAGTTCAACGGGCAGCAGGGCTACGACACCGGCCAGGCCTACGACACCGGCCGGACCGGCTACCCCCAGCAGCAGCCCTCCGCGTACGACCGTCAGCCGACGTACGAGAACCAGCAGGCGCAGTACGAGGAGCAGCGGCACACGGCGTACGAGGAGCCGCAGCAGCCTGCGTACGGCGATCAGTACTTCGCGCCGGGCGGCGGCATGCCGCAGAACGACACCTTCGCGCCGAACGGCGGCTACCCGGAGCCCTCCTATGCGGAGCCGGCTCACGAGGAGCCCCCGGCGCAGGGTGCGGGCGGGCGCGAGAGCTTCCCCGCCTTCGAGCAGCGCCGTCACCAGGACGACTGGCCGCAGCAGGACGGTTACCAGAACGGCTACCCGAGCCAGTACCCTTCTCAGGCCCAGGAAACGGAATCTGCGCAGGCCGCTGACGCGAGTGAGCAGGACCGCGTAGGCTTCGACCGTCCGGGACCGGCCCACTCCGCCGCCCACTCGATGACCGACGCGGGACTTCCCCGCCGCGGCTCCACCGGGAGCGGTGCGAACGGCACGGGCGGCGCGCGGCACGTGAGCCAGGAGCCTGAGGCCTCCGCCCCGGAGAGCACCGGCGACAGCGACTGGCGCTCGGCGAACGACGAGCGGTGGCAGCAGGCTTCGCAGCTCCGGAAGCCCAGGGCGGGCGGGGTCACCTCCTCCGGCCTGCCGAGGCGGGTACCCAAGGCCAACCTGATCGAGGGTGCCGCCGAGAGCACCCCCCAGGGAGGCCCACAGGTCTCCCGCGCCCCGGAGGACGTCCGGGGCAGGCTGAGCAACCTGCGGCGCGGCGTGGAACGCGGACGCAACGCAGGCACTGAAACGAACGGCCAGGCCACGTGGAATCAGCACGGTGGTCCTGACAGCACCTACAACCAGGAGCGTTAGTGTGAGCCCGATGAGCCAGGCGGCACAGAACCTGAACTGGTTGATCACCAACTTCGTGGACAACACCCCGGGGGTGTCCCACACGGTGGTGGTCTCCGCCGACGGACTCCTTCTGGCTATGTCCGAAGGCTTCCCCCGCGACCGCGCCGACCAGCTCGCGGCCGTCGCTTCCGGTCTGACGTCCCTGACGGCAGGCGCCTCCCGGATCTTCGAGGGAGGCGCTGTGAACCAGACGGTTGTGGAGATGGAGCGGGGATTCCTCTTCATCATGTCCGTATCCGACGGCTCCTCGCTCGCTGTTCTCGCACATCCCGAGGCGGACATCGGCCTCATCGGGTACGAGATGGCGCTGCTGGTGGACCGAGCCGGTACGGTCCTGACACCGGACCTTCGTGCGGAGCTCCAGGGGAGCCTGCTCAACTAACAGACGGACGGTGCGTTTTGGCGTCCCGTGGCCGTAAAGTTTCGGGACGCGGCTCCACAGCCATGGGTGCCAGCACAGTCGGAGGAGGAGAAAGTGGCAACACCCCCAGGCGGTTCGTCTTCGGGCAACTGGTCGTACGGCCCCGCACAGGGCCAGAACGACGGTGCCCAGAACCCGAACCGTTACAACTTCCCCTCCACACCGAGCCACCGGCAGCCGTACGCGCCGCAGGGCCCCGGCCCGTCGCCGTACGACCAGCCGCCGGCCCCGCGTATCCAGCCTGTGCAGCCGCAGCGCCGCACCCCCGAGCCGGCGCCCGCCGGGGCGTCGAACAACCCGCTGGTGCGTCCGTACGCCATGACCGGTGGCCGGACCCGCCCGCGTTACCAGCTCGCCATCGAGGCGCTGGTGCACACCACTGCGCAGCCGCACCAGATGCAGGGCCAGTTGCCCGAGCATCAGCGGATCTGCAACCTCTGCCGGGAAATCAAGTCGGTCGCCGAGATCTCGGCGCTCCTCACGATCCCTCTCGGCGTGGCCAGGATCCTCGTCGCCGACTTGGCGGAGGCGGGACTGGTCGCCATCCATCAGCCCGGCGGCGACGAGAACGCCGGCGGCCAGCCAGACGTGACACTGCTCGAAAGGGTGCTCAGTGGACTTCGCAAGCTCTAGCGGCGGTCCTTCCCGCTCCACCACCTCAGCGAAGATCGTGGTGGCGGGTGGCTTCGGCGTGGGCAAGACCACGTTCGTCGGGGCCGTCTCGGAGATCAACCCGCTGCGTACCGAGGCCGTCATGACGTCAGCTTCGGCCGGCATCGACGACCTCACCCACACCGGGGACAAGACGACCACCACGGTCGCCATGGACTTCGGCCGTATCACCCTGGACCAGGACCTGATCCTGTACCTCTTCGGTACGCCCGGTCAGGACCGCTTCTGGTTCATGTGGGACGACCTGGTGCGCGGCGCCATCGGCGCGATCGTCCTGGTGGACACGCGGCGTCTCGCCGACTGCTTCCCGGCCGTCGACTACTTCGAGAACTCGGGTCTGCCGTTCGTGATCGCGCTGAACGGGTTCGACGGGCAGCAGCCGTACAACCCGGACGAGGTGCGGGAGGCTCTGCAGATCGGGCCGGACACGCCGATCATCACGACGGACGCGCGGCATCGGGCCGATGCGAAGTCGGCGTTGATCACGCTGGTTGAGCACGCGCTGATGGCACGGCTTCGTTAGTTTCTTGCTGTGGGACAGCCCCTGGCGGCCTCTGGGTTGCCGGGGGCTGTTGCGTTGCCGGGTGCGGGTTGATCGTGGCTTGTCGCGCAGTTCCCCGCGCCCCTAAAGGCAAAAAGCAAAAGAGGCCCCTCCTGGTGGAGGGGCCTCTTTCAGGTGCTGGGGTCAGCGCCAGCTGTGCGGGGCTCGGAAGCCCGGCTCGCGTTCCAGGCGGCGCCAGCCGGCCTTGTCGCGGCCTCGGTGCGTCGGGGTGGGGTCGGTGGGGCGGGCGGCGGCGCGGGCCAGGAGGATCGCCGTGATGGCGGCGACTTCCTCGGGCTCGGCGTGGCCCTTCTCGACGCGGATGTCAGGGGTGCTCATGGGTGTCAGTCTCCGTGAGAGAGATGTCCGCGGGGTTACTGCGGAGGGTTGCCGTGCTTGCGGGAAGGCAGGTCGGCGTGCTTGGTCTGGAGCATCGCGAGGGACTTGATGAGGACCTCGCGGGTCTCGGCGGGGTCGATGACGTCGTCGACCAGGCCGCGCTCCGCCGCGTAGTACGGGTGCATCAGCTCGGACTTGTACTCCTTGACCATGCGGGCGCGCATGGCCTCGGGGTCCTCGGCCTCGGCGATCTGGCGGCGGAAGATGACGTTGGCCGCACCCTCCGCGCCCATGACGGCGATCTCGTTCGTCGGCCAGGCGTAGGTGAGGTCAGCACCGATGGACTGGCTGTCCATGACGATGTACGCACCTCCGTAGGCCTTGCGCAGGATCAGCGAGATCCTCGGCACGGTCGCGTTGCAGTACGCGTAGAGCAGCTTGGCGCCGTGGCGGATGATCCCACCGTGCTCCTGGTCGACGCCGGGCAGGAAGCCGGGTACGTCCAGAAGAGTGATGATCGGGATGTTGAAGGCGTCGCACATCTGGACGAAGCGGGCCGCCTTCTCGGAGGCCTCGATGTCCAGGACGCCCGCGAGGGCCTGCGGCTGATTGGCGACGATGCCGACGACCTGGCCGTCCATCCGGCCCAGCGCGCAGATGATGTTCCGCGCCCAGCGCTCGTGGACCTCCAGGTAGTCGCCGTCGTCGACGATCTCCTCGATGACCTTGGCCATGTCGTACGGCCGGTTGCCGTCCGCCGGGACCAGGTCCAGCAGGACGTCCGAGCGGCGGTCGACGGCGTCCGAGGCCTCGGCGCGCGGCGGGTTCTCGCGGTTGTTCTGCGGGAGCAGGGAGAGCAGGTAGCGGACCTCGGCGATGCAGGTCTCTTCGTCGTCGTAGGCGAAGTGGCAGACGCCGCTGGTCTCGGCGTGCACGTCGGCGCCGCCCAGGCCGTTCTGGGTGATCTCCTCGCCGGTGACCGCCTTGACGACGTCCGGGCCGGTGATGAACATCTGCGAGGTCTCGCGGACCATGAACACGAAGTCCGTCAGGGCGGGGCTGTAGGCCGCGCCGCCCGCGCAGGGCCCCAGCATGACGCTGATCTGCGGGATCACGCCCGAGGCCTTGGTGTTGCGCTGGAAGATGCCGCCGTAGCCGGCGAGGGCGGAGACGCCCTCCTGGATACGGGCACCGGCGCCGTCGTTCAGGGAGACCAGGGGCGCGCCGGCCGCGATGGCCATGTCCATGATCTTGTGGATCTTGGTGGCGTGGGCCTCGCCCAGCGCGCCGCCGAAGACCCGGAAGTCATGGGCGTAGACGAAGACCGTCCGGCCCTCGACCGTCCCCCAGCCGGTGATCACACCGTCGGTGTACGGCTTCTTGGCCTCCAGGCCGAAACCCGTGGCCCGGTGCCGGCGGAGCTGCTCGACCTCACGGAAGGAATCCGGGTCGAGGAGCAGCTCGATGCGCTCCCGTGCGGTCAGCTTGCCCTTGGCGTGCTGCGCCTTGGTCGCCTTCTCGCTCGGTCCGGCCACCGCCTGCGCACGGATCTCGTGCAGTTCGGCCACGCGTCCACGCGCGTCGGTCGGCTCACCCGGCGCCTCATCCAAAACGGTCATGTAGTGACCTTACGAAGCCAACCCAGGAAAGCGGGCCGTCGACTCCTCACAGTCTCCGGCGTGTTTTCCTGGTACCCCTGAACAGAACCATGGTGGAGTGCAGCCAATCCGACTGCTCAGAGGGTGTGCGGCTTGTAGGGGTCGCACAAAGACCTCAACCGAGAGTCACCTCACATCGGTGGGTCGCGCATACCTCCCCCGGGGTGATGCGCAGCCTCAGTCGAGGGCCGGTCGAGAGCACCTCGACGGTCTCGTCCGCGCGCACGACCTGGCGGACCGGGCGGTCCCAGGTGATCTCCAGCGGCGTGCCCGTGCGGGGCGGCTCGCTCGCACAGAGGGTAGCGGTACGGCCCCGGCGGACGGTCAGCACGCTCGCGGCGGCGGAGGCGGTGAGCGGACCTGCCGTGCCGGCCTGCCAGAAGTTCGCTGCCAGGAAGCCGAGGGAGGGCACGGTGACCGCCTGGCGGTCCGCGTCGTTGGCGAGGACCGACAGCCAGTGCCGGTGGGCGGCGCGGCGGGCGACCGCGCGGCGGGACGCCCCGGGCATCAGGACGTAGGCGTATGTGGCGTCCTCGGGGTCGGTGCCGTGGTCGAGCCAGAGGGTCTGCCAGCGGCGGGTGCGGCGCTCCGGGGTGCTGCCGGTGTTGATGTCGGCCCAGGCGCCGGTGCGGTCCTCGCGGAGCGCCTTCGGCTCGCCGTCGAGCAGGACCCAGCCGCCGTGGTCCTCCAGGTGGGCCCAGTTCGGGCCCTGGGCGAAGCGCTGGGTGCCGGACTCGCCGAGGTTGCGGTTGTCGACGATCGTCTCCACCGGGACGCCGTCGGCGCAGCCGATCCCGGCGCCGAGGCAGATCACCGCGTCCGCGACGCAGAACCAGGACTTGCGGGCCTGGAGGGTGGAGCCGAGGCCCTTGAGGTGCTGACCGAGGGCCGCGCAGGTGCCGTCGGTGGTGCCGCCGACCCAGCGGGCGTCCGGGCGGGCGGATCCCCACTCGCCTCCTTCCCGGTCGGCGAGGCGCTTGGTGGAGACGGTGGTGCCGGGCAGGCGGTACCAGTCCACCGTCGGCCAGAACCAGTCCGTGTACTGGTCGCTCGTACCGGACCACCAGCTGACCATCCCCGCGCCGGTGTGCCAGCCGCGTGGGTTCTCGCCGTTGCCGCACTCGTAGTGGGCGATGCGGTCGCTGGCCATGGCGATGTTCACGGTGAAGCCGGGGCGGCGGTGGACGGCGCGGTCCATGGCGGCGAAGAGGTGGTGCCCGGTGGGTTCGGGTGCGGCCGGGGCGGGTGAGGCGGCGATGGCGTGCAGCCGGGCGAGGGTGGCGACGCCGAACTGGGGTGCGGTGAGGATCGGGGTGACCGTGTCCCGTTCGATCCAGCCCTTGACGCGGGCGTGCCAGCGGTCGCGTTCCGCGGGGGTCGCGGCGGCGGCGAGGAGGGCGATGGCCGCGATGAGCTGCTGGCCGTGGAAGTGGTCGCTGCGCATCACCTTGCGGTCGTCGGTGATGAGGTAACCGCGGCTGATGGCACGGCCGTTGACGCTGTCCATGACCAGTCCGTCGTGGATGAGCGGGGCGTAGGCCCGCTCGACGCTGTCGAGGATGATCTGCCGGTTCGGGTCGGTGACCGCCCAGTCGGATCCGGCGAGCAGGGTGAAGAGCCGGCCGAGGCCGTCGAGCATGACCTGTCCGTAGGTGCCCGAGTAGGCGACCCAGGTGTGCTGGACGAAGGAGCCGTCGGCGTAGAGGCCGTCGCCCCGGGTGACGTAGGGGAAGACCGGGGAGAGCGCGTCCCGGGCGAGGGCGATCTTGGCCGGGTCGCGGCCGAGGATGCCGCGCAGGGCGACGGAGCGGCACAGGTCGACGCGGTTGGCGCCGGTGGAGGTGCCGGTGTAGTCGCCGAGGGCGGAGTCGGGGACGAAGTGGTCGACGGCGGCGCAGGCGGCCCGGACGCGGGTTTCGCCCAGTTCGTCGTAGAGGGCGGCGGTGATGTCGGTGAGCAGGCGGGGGCTGCCGATCTGCCACTCCCACCAGTTGCCGTAGCGGGTGGTGGAAGGGTTGTAGACGGTCGCGTTGAGGTGGTCGAGGCCGCGCAGGACGTCGGCGAGCAGGCCCGGGTCGGCGGTCGAGCCGGTGCCTTTCTGAACGTAGGCCTGGGTCATGGTCCACAGACGCCCGTAGCTGAGGGTGATGCCGGCCGGCGGGTCGAAGGGGTGCCCGGGCCAGAGGGAGTTCGCCGCCGGGGCCATGGAGGCGCGCAGCCCGCGGGCGAGTGCACCGGTCTCGGCGAGCCGGGTGGCGTACGGCTCCGCTGCCGGGTCGTAGCCCTCGCCGAGGGCGATACCGAGCCAGCGGCGGCGGAGGGTCTCGTAGGGGTCCTCGGCTTCGGAGGCATACGCGGCGCGGGGCATGGACGCCGCCCAGCCGGTCGCCGCCAGCGCCCCGACCGCGAGCAGCAGGGCCCGACGGCCAGGGCTCGGCAGGGTGGTGGCGTCCTTGGCCGTGCGGCGGGGAAATTCGCGACGCTCGGGGGTCATGCCCATGCCCTACCACGGGGAGAGGGCCACCTGAACGGTGCTTTCGGCCGGATGCCCACCGAGGCCGGCCTCCCGGCGCGGGCCGGCCGCCGGGCCCTGAGGCGGCTCGGGACGGCTCGCCAGGCCGGGGGGGGGACACGGCTCTCGACGGTCATGCCCACGCCCTAGCCCGGGCAGAGGGCCACCTGAACGGTGCTTTCGGCCGGATGCACACCGAGGCCGGCCTCCCGGCGCCGGGTCGGCCGCCGGGCCCTGAGGCGGCCCGGGACGCCTCGCCAGGCCGGGGGACACGACTCTCGACGATCATGCCCACGCCCGAGCCCGGGCAGACGGCCACCTGAACGGTGCTTTCGGCCGGATGCACACCGAGGCCGGCCTCCCGGCACGTGCCCCCGCCGCCGGGCCCTGAGGCGGCCCGGGACGGCTCGCCAGGCCGGGGGGGACACGGCTCTCGACGATCATGCCCACGCCCGAGCCCGGGCAGAGGGCCACCTGAACGGTGCTTTCGGCCGGATGCACACCGAGGCCGGCCTCCCGGCACGTGCCCCGGCCGCCGGGCCCTGAGGCGGCCCGGGACGCCTCGCCAGGCCGGGGGGGGACACGACTCTCGACGATCATGCCCACGCCCGAGCCCGGGCAGACGGCCACCTGAACGGTGCTTTCGGCCGGATGCACACCGAGGCCGGCCTCCCGGCGCGGGCCCCTGCCGGTCAGTAGCGGCGGTTCGCTATGCGGCGGTTCAGCCCCGGGGTCAGGGCCCTGAGGCGGCTCGGGAGGGCTCGCCAGGTGGGGGTGGGGGGCGCCTCGTCGCTGTCCTGGCGTACGGACTCGAAGATGTCGCGGGCGACGTTGCCGGGTGAGACGGGACGGGGGGTGGTGTGGTCGTAGGGGCCGCTGTCCCTGCGGGTGGGGACGACCAGGGTCACGCCCACGCCCGTGCCGCGCAGTTCCTGGCGGAGGGCGTCGGCGAAGGCGGCGAGGCCCGCCTTGGCGGCGGAGTGCACCGCCTCCTCCCGTACGCCCGAGCAGCCCGCGGCCGAGCCGAGCAGCACCACCCGGCCCCGGCCGGCCTCGATCATGGACGGCAGCACTTCACGCACAAGGTGGAGCGTGGCGTTGAGGTCCAAGGCCAGCACCCGGTCGATGTCGGTGTGCGGCATGGCGGCGAACGGGCCCGTCCAGCCGATGCCCGCCCCGGCGACCAGGACGTCGATCCGGCCGGTCGCGTGCAGCGCGGACTGGGCCAGCAGGCGCGGTCCGCCCGGGGCGGCGAGGTCGGCGGGCAGCACGAGCGCCGAGGTGCCGGAGGCCGTCTGCTCCAGACAGCGCCGGTCGCGTCCGTTGAGGAGCAGTTGCCAGCCGTCCATGGCGAATCGCCGTGCCGTCGCCGCCCCGATCCCCGAGGAGGCCCCGGTGACGAGGGCCACGCGCCGGTCCAGACGCCGTGCCGGTCCGTGCTCGCGCACGTGTGAGGGGGCTACGGGGCCGCGTGGGGCGGGGCCCGGTGGGTCGTAGGCCGAGCCGGAGCCGGTGAGTGTCATCGGTCGGTCTCCCTGCGGTGTACGTCCGCCGTGGTCTCGTCTGTATCCATGCGGGTCCCTTCACACGGAACCTCCTCTCCCAGGACACCGCCATCCCGGTGCGTCCCGCCAGCGCTGGAGCCCTGCTCGCGGGCCTGGCTCACCCGGCCCGACGTGCCCGTTTCCGTTGGCGGTCCACGGGCCGGGCCCGTCCGCGACGCCCGCGGCAGGACCACCCCTGCGGGCCGCGCGGTGCCGCCAGGCGGCGGTATCGCGACACGGCCTCCAATGATGTTGAACATTGAACCGGAATAGGTCTACGGTGGTGCGCGTTGATGTAGTTCAAGATTCAACATCGAGACTTCTCATCGCATCACTCGCAGGAGGCCTACCCATGAGCATCTTCAGCAGCAAGGACATCGAGACCGCCACCGGCACGTCCGGCGCCGTACGGCCGGAGCTGGCCGCCCTGACCGGCGACTACACGATCGACCCCGCGCACTCGACGATCGGCTTCGTCGCCCGCCACGCCATGGTCACCAACGTCAAGGGCGGCTTCCAGGACTTCACGGGCACGCTCAGCCTCGACGGCACCGACCCCTCGCGGTCCGCGGCCTCCCTCGACGTCGTGATGGACAGCATCGAGACGGGCAACGCGGACCGGGACGGCCATCTCAAGAGCGCGGACTTCTTCAAGGCGGACGAGTTCCCGACCATGACGTTCCGCTCCACGAAGGCGGAGTCCCTCGGCGGCGACGACTACCGCATCACCGGCGACCTGACGATCCTCGGCACCACCCGCCCCCTCTCCATCGACCTGGAGTTCAACGGCGCCGCGAAGGACCCCTTCGGCAACGAGCGCGTCGGCTTCGAGGGCAAGGCGGAGATCCTGCGCTCCGAGTGGGGCCTGACCTGGAACGCCGCGCTGGAGACCGGCGGCGTGCTCGTCTCCGACAAGATCAAGCTCAACTTCGACATCTCGGCGATCAGGAACGCCTGAACCTCCCGCATCGCCCGCACCACCGGCCACGCCGCACGGGACCACTCCGTGCGGCGTGGCCGAATCGGGCCTCTTGTGCGAGGACTCACGGCGTTCTCATAATCCAGCAGCAGAATTTTGACCGGTCCATGCCAGCACATGGACGTTCTTTTTGCTCCTGCTGCTGACATGAGCTCGTCAAACGGATGCTTCGGTTGCACATCTCCCCAGGTCAACCCCCCACGGAAGGCATCACGTTGAAGAGACTTCTCACGGCTCTCAAGAGATGCGCGGTCCTCGGCGCCGCCGCGCTCGCGATCGCCAGCCTTCAGCCCGTCACCGCCGCGCAGGCCGCGCCCTCGCCCGTCGTCGGCGGGACGCGGGCCGCGCAGGGCGAGTTCCCGTTCATGGTCAGGCTGTCCATGGGCTGTGGCGGCGCGCTCTACACCCAGCAGATCGTGCTCACGGCCGCGCACTGTGTGGGCAGTTCCGGCAACAACACCAGCATCACCGCCACCGCGGGGGTCGTCGACCTCCAGTCCACGAGCGGCCGGGTCCAGGTCCGCTCCACCAAGGTGCTCCGCGCGCCCGGCTACAACGGCACCGGCAAGGACTGGGCGCTCATCAAGCTCGCCCAGCCGATCAATCTGCCGACCCTGAAGACAGCCACGACCTCGCAGTACAACACCGGTGACTTCACCGTCGCCGGCTGGGGCGCGAACCGTGAGGGCGGCTCCCAGCAGCGCTACCTCCTGAAGGCGACCGTGCCCTTCGTCAGCGACGCCGCGTGCAAGGCCTACGGCGGTCTGTACAGCGGCCTCGTCGCGAGCGAGGAGATCTGCGCCGGCTTCGACGCGGGCGGCGTCGACACCTGCCAGGGCGACTCCGGCGGCCCCATGTTCCGCAAGGACAACGCCGGCGCCTGGATCCAGGTCGGCATCGTCAGCTGGGGCGAGGGCTGCGCCCGCCCCGAGGCCCCCGGCGTCTACACGGAGGTCTCCACGTTCGCCTCGGCGATAGCCTCGGCGGCGTCCACCCTCTGACGCGCCCTCGGCAGTGACGAAGCGGCTTGCGGGTCCGGTGCGGGCGGTTGGGCACCGGGCCCGTGGCTGTGCGGTCGGGTGACTGCCGGTCGGGTCGGGTCATCCGGGGCCGGGCCCGCGCCTGTGGGGTGAGTTGCCCCGCCCGAGGAGGGTCCCCGCACGGGCGATGGGGCGAACTCCCGTCACCTCGGCCCCTCCCCCCCGCCGAGTCTGCGTCGCGCGCTGGAGCGCCCCCGTCAATCCGGCCCGGCCGTCGGCGGGCCCACGCCCAGACGGCCAGGGTCCGCCTACCTGCCCGACCCGTCCGATGGCGGGCCCGCGCCCGGGTGTTGGGGCTGGCCTCAGCCGATCCGGCCCGCGCCACCGAGCCCGAGCCCGAACGCTCGCGCCAGAACAACCCCCGTCGCCCCAGCCCGCCCCGTCAGGCCGCTCACCCCCGACCACCCGCCTCCAACTTCGCCACCGCCGCCGTCACCTGCGCTGCCCGGCTCCCCGGTGTCAGGGCGCGGAGGACGGGGAGCATCGTGAGGTAGCGGTCCGTTCGGCCGAGGGACTCGAAAGCTGCTGCGGCTCGCGGGCTGCGTGCCAGCGCTGTCGCGAAGTCCTCCGGGACCTCGGCCTCCTGCTGGGAGGCGTAGGCCGCGTCCCAACGGCCGTCCGCCTTCGCGGTGGTCACCTCGTCATGCCCGGCGGGGCGCATACGTCCGGCGGCGGTGAGTTCCTCCACCCGGCGGACGTTGACCATGGACCAGAGGCTGCCGGGGCGGCGCGGGGTGATCCTCTGGAGGTAGTACGACGCGTCGAGGCGCTTGCGCTGCCCGGTGATCCACCCGTGGCAGAGCGCCACGTCGTTGACGTCGGCGGCGCTGACGGAGGGGATGCCCGAACCCTTCTTGGCGACCTTGACCCAGAGGCCGGGATGCGGGGCGGGGTGGGTGGTCAGCCAGGAGTCCAGGTCGGCCACGGTGGCGAAGGGGAGCGGGGCCGGGCCGTCGGAGGAGGTCATGGCACCACCGTAGGGACCGAGTAGGACAGATTCCGTCCGCTACGCGAGCAGCGCGCGCGCCTGTTCGCGGGCGTGGTCGATGGCGTCCGGGAAGATGCCGAGGCCGTGGGCGACGAGCGCGCCCTCGTGGAGCAGCATCAACGCCCGGGCCAGACGGGCTGGTTCGTCCGGGGTGATGTCCGCGGCGAGACTCGTGAACAGGTCGAGCATCCACCGCTTCTGGCCGGTGATGATCGGGTGGGCCGGGTGCGCGGGGTCGCTGATCTCCGCGTGGGCGTTGACCATGCTGCACCCCTTCGGGCTGCTGTCCCGCGCCCAATCGCGTGAGGCGTCGAAGACCGTCAGGACGCGCTCCCCCGGGTCCGGCCCGGCCGCGTCGAGGCGCTCGCCGAGGAAGGCCCGCCAGCGCTCGTCGCGGTCGGCGAGGTACTCCACGACGATCTGCTCCTTGGAGCCGAACCGGTCGTAGAGGGTCTTCTTCGTGACCCCGGCCTCGGCGGCGATGAGGTCGACCCCGACGGCATGGATGCCGCGTTCGTAGAACAGCCGCGCGGCGGCCTGGAGGGCGCGGCGGGCGGCCGGCGTCAGCGTGATCCGGCGGGGGGTTTCGGAGGCAGTGGTACCCATGGCACCCGAGTATACCGATCTGTATAGTCGACGAGGAACGGGTAAACCGATCTGTCTAGTGGTTGTGGTGTCGTGAACATCCTGCTCTCCCTCGCCTTCGTCCTGTGCTGGAGCTCCGGGTTCATCGGAGCCAAGCTCGGCGCGGGCAGCGCGTCCGCGCTCACGGTCCTGATGTGGCGGTTCCTGCCGCTGGCCGTCGTCCTGATCGCCGTCGCCGTCCTCACGCGCTCCGCGTGGCGGGGGCTCACCGCCCGGGACGTGACCCGGCAGGCCGTGATCGGCGTGCTGTCGCAGAGCGGCTATCTGCTGAGCGTCTACTACGCCATCCAGCTCGGCGTCTCCAGCGGCACCACGGCCCTGATCGACGGCATCCAGCCCCTCGTCGCCGGAGCCCTCGCGGGACCGCTGCTCGGGAGCCACGTCTCGGGACGGCAGTGGATCGGCCTGGGCCTCGGGCTGAGCGGCGTCGCCGTGGTCACCCTGGCCGACGCCGCCGGGACCGACGTGGTCTGGTGGGCGTACGCCGTCCCGCTGCTCGGCATGCTGTCCCTGGTCGCGGCGACGTTCCTGGAGAGCCGCTCCCGCTCGCGGGTCGCCCCTTCGGTGTCGCTGACCGTCCACTGCGTCACCAGCGCCGTCCTCTTCACCGTGCTTGCGCTGGCCGCCGGAGCCGCCGCGCCGCCGGCCGAGGGAGCCTTCTGGGTGGCGGTCGCCTGGCTCGTGGGCCTGTCCACGTTCGGCGGGTACGGGCTGTACTGGCTCATCCTGAAGCGCTCCGGCGTCACCGAGGTCAACACCCTGATGTTCCTCATGGCCCCGGTCACGGCCGTCTGGGGCGCGCTCATGTTCGGCGAGCCGTTCGGCCTCCAGACCGCCCTCGGGCTGGCCGTCTGCCTCGCGGCCGTCGTCATCGTCCACCGCGGCGGGCACCGGGGGGACGCTGCCGTGACCGCCGCCCGGGGAGAGCGGCGGGAAAACCGGTGGACCCGGTCCTCCGAATCCGCCTAACGTCCCTGTCGTGTCCAGCCCCGAGGCATCCAGAGTGCGGCCACCGGCTCTCCGGTGGCTGCTTGTGATGCCGGGCCGCTGAGGCAGGCCCCTTCTTCGCTCCGCCACCGGATCGCCGACCGACGTGTCGTGTTCGTCGTCGACTTCCGGGTGCGGAGTTTCCTCATGCCGTTCGCTCTACTTCTGCTGGGCCTTGCCGTGTTCGCGCAAGGGACGTCCGAGTTCATGCTGTCCGGGCTGGTGCCGGACATCGCGCGGGATCTGGGGGTGTCCGTTCCCGCCGCGGGTGCGCTGACCTCCGCCTTCGCGGCGGGAATGGTCGTAGGGGCGCCGCTCGTGGCGGGTCTCGCGCGGCGCTGGTCGCGGCGGGGCGCGCTGTCGGCGTTCCTCGTCGTCTTTCTCGCCGTCCATGTCGTCGGTGCTCTCACCGGCAGTTTCGAGGTCCTGCTCGCCACGCGGGTGGTGGGGGCGCTCGCCAACGCGGGGTTCCTCGCCGTCGCCCTCGTAGCCGCCGCGGGAATGGTCCCGGCTGACGCGAAGGGCCGGGCCACGTCCACACTGCTGGGCGGCGTGACACTGGCGTGTGTGGCCGGGGTGCCCGCCGGGGCCCTGCTGGGCGGGCTGTGGGGCTGGCGTACGGCGTTCTGGGCCGTGGCGCTGCTGTCGCTGCCGGCCCTGGTGGCGGTGGCGTGGTCCGTGCCGGGCGGGACCGCCGAGGGTGCGCCGCCCGCCCTGCGCGGTGAACTGCGGTCACTGCGCAGCCCTCGGCTGGTCGTCACGCTGCTGCTGGGCGCCCTCGTGAACGGCGCGACGTTCTGCACCTTCACCTATCTCGCGCCGCTGGTCACCGAGGTGACGGGGCTGGGCAGCGGGTGGGTGCCCGGGGTGCTCGCGCTGTTCGGCGCCGGGTCGTTCGTGGGGGTGACCGCGGCGGGGCGGTTCGCCGACCGCAGCCCCGTGCCGCTCCTCGCCGGTGGGGGCGTCGCGGCCTGCGTGGGCTGGTGCCTGCTGGCCCTCGGGGCCGGGCACCCGGTCCTGGCCCTCGGGCTCGTCTTCGCCCAGGGAGCGCTTTCCTTCGGCGTCGGCTCCACGCTGATCGCCCAGGCGCTCTACGCGGCACCGGGAGCACCCACACTGGCCGGGGGTTTCGCGACGGCCGCGTTCAACGTCGGCGCCGCGCTGGGCCCTTGGGCCGGTGGCACGGCGATCGGCGCCGGGTTCGGGTACCGGTCGCCGGTGTGGGTGAGCGCGGGGCTGATCGCGCTCGCGGGCGTCGTGGCCGGGGTGGTGTGGCGTCAGCGGGCGCGGCTCGCGGACCGGGACGCGCTACGGCGCTGAGCCCCGGGCGGGCGCGCGAGGCGGGTCGGAGCCCGCGGCGATCGCAGAACCCAACGGGACCCATCGGGTTCAGTGACCGCCGTGGTCAGTCGCGGCCGGTTTCAGTGACCGCCGCGGTCAGTCGATGGCGTGGTTCAGAACCCGCCCCCGAAGTCCCCTCCACCGAAGCCTCCACCGCCGAAGTCGCCTCCGCCGAAGCCGCCCCCGAAGTCGCCGGAGTCGAAGTTGGCGCCGGAGACGTCACCGCCCTCGTAACCGCCGAAGTCTCCGTAGCCGGAGCCGTAGTCGGCCGCGTAGGCGGGGGCGGCCATCATGCTGCCGAGCATGGTGCCGACGAGGAGGCCGGGCAGGATGCCGCCGGCGAAGTAGCCGCCGGCCCAGGGGCCGTACGCCGGGCCGGCCTCCCAGTAGGGGCGGCGGCCGTAGTCGGTGTCGACCTCGCGGATCGCCGGGTCGCGGCCCTCGGTGAGCCGGGTCCGGTCGGCCGCGCAGACGGGGACGTCGCGTGTGGTGCCGCCCGAGGGCGTCCAGCTCATGTCGGCGACCGAGGGGCCGTGGCGCGGGTCGAAGAAGCAGGGCGGGCGGCGCTCGGGCAGCCGGTCGCCCTCGCGCCGGGCCGCGAGCCGGGCCAGGGAGAAGCGGCCGTCCTCCACGGTCTGGGTGACGGGCCGGACGTCCTCCGGTTTCGTCGCGGCCGCCATCAGGGACTTCGCCCGCTCGTAGGAGTCCAGGGCGCGTTCGTAGTCGGCGCGCATCGCGTCGTCGGCGGCGGGCTCCCCGGGGTGGAAGTCAAGGCGGTCGAGCTCCTCGCCGAAGGCGGTGATGTCCTCGTCGACGACGACCCGCAGCTTCTCCAGAGCGGCCCGCTGCTCCTCCTCGTGGCGGCGGCGGTTGCGCCGGACCACGGCGTAGGTGCCCGCGCCGCCGGCCGCGACCAGGGCGCCGAACGTGATCAGACCGCCGACCGGTACGCCGGTCTCCGAGCCGTCGCTCCAGCTGCTCGGCGCCGTGCCGCCCATGCTGCGCAGGGCGTCGTCGACGAAGTCGTTGAGCTGGGCCTTGGTGTCGCCCGTGTCCTGCACGGCACTGACCAGGTTGGAGACCGCCTGGCGGCTCATCACCGCGCTGTCGGCACGGGCGTCGAACTGCTCGCCGACGCGGACGCCGTACAGGCCGGTGACGCCGGTCTCGGTGCGGAGGTTGCGGAAGAGGTCCTTTGTGGGGGTATCGGCCGGGAGGACCGCCACGAAGACGGGCTTGTCCGCGTCCTTGATCTTGTCGGCGAGGGCCTCGGCGTCCGACGCCGCGAGCTGGTCGGAGGCGGCCGGGTCGACGTAGACGGGGTTCTCGCGCAGTTCCTCGGCGACCTTCGAGAGGTCGGTGGCCGCGTGCGCGCCCGGCGCGACGGCCGTCATCACCACCAGTACCGCCACCAGGGCGGCGACCGGCGCGATCAGCAGTCGTACGACAGTACGCACCAGTGCGGCCTTCATATGTTCGAAGCTACCCGAATCAGCACAGAAGGGATATCGATAGGGGCGGGGATTTCGGGACGCCGCTGCGCCTACGATGCCTTCTGGCTCACCTCCGTGGGCCGGGCCGGGTCCGGCCCACGCCACGGGTCGCAGGGGAAAGGGCGGATCAGGGGCATGTTCGGAAGACGCAGGGCCGCGGACATGACGGTGTCCGCACTCGCCGAGCTGGACCGGTCGCGTTCGCGGGCCGACCTGTTGTGGGAGCTGTTCCGGCATGCCGAGGCGGAGGTGACGACGGCGATCGGCTGGTACCTGGCGCGGCGCCGGGGGCCGTCGCTGTGGTCGCGGTGGCTGCGGGCGCTGGCCGCGCTGCTGGGCATCGTCGGCACGCTGACTCCGCTGGTGCACGCGGCCACCCCTTCCGCGTTGCCGCCCGAGTGGGGCTTCGTGTTCCTGGCCGGTGGGGCGGGGTGTGTCCTGTTCGATCGGATCTTCGGGTTCTCGGCGTCCTGGACGCGCTACATCCGTACGCAGCAGGCGCTGCAGCAGATCCTCAAGAGGGCGCAGTCCGAGTGGGCGCAGACGTATCTGCGGGCCACGGACTCTCCCAGCGACAAGGAGCAGGCCGCGCTGCTCGGGGTGATCGAGCGGTTGCGGACGGACGCGCAGCGGATCATCGAGGACGAGGGGTCGGCGTGGGTCGGTTACCTGGCCGACGGGGTGGAGGAACTGACCCGCGCCACCGTGCACGCGCCCGGGCAGCGGTCGAACGGGGCGGGGTTGTTCCGGCTGGAGCGGG
Organism: Streptomyces sp. CRCS-T-1; assembly: GCF_024442335.1. Lineage (NCBI taxonomy): Bacteria > Bacillati > Actinomycetota > Actinomycetes > Kitasatosporales > Streptomycetaceae > Streptomyces > Streptomyces sp. CRCS-T-1. The sequence continues at coordinate 2,290,588 of NZ_CP101651.1, forward strand.
GGGCGGGGCGTGAGCGCCTGGGTGAGGCCCAGGTGCCACGCGCCCGCGACTCCGCCATGTGACCCACCTGGCCGCTTCCCGGCACCCGGCACCGGCGCTGGCGCCGGGTGGGTCCGCAACCCGGCGTAGCGGGGTGCCGCTGCGCCCACCCGTGCCGCCCCTAGCGGCACGCATGCCCGCAGCTAGGGGCGGTGACGGCCGCCGGCAGCCAGGGCGGCTCGCGGCCACCCGCGACTAGAGCGGCCACACGGCGATCGACGGCAGCTCAGCCGTTACGCGCCCGCACCCGCCGGACCACGGAAGGGGACGTGTCGGGGGGTGTCCGCCCGCAGCGGTTGGCGCGTCAACGGACAGTCAGTCGGCGTCCGACCCCATCGCGCCGTTCCGAGGACGGACCCCCCCCGGCGCGGCCCCGACCCACCACCACCGCGTAGGCGCAGGCACAGACGCGGCCCGCTACTCCGCCGGCGTCACCCCCGCCCGCAGCAAGCCGTACGTGTACGCGTCCTCCAGGGACTGCCAGCTCGCTGCGATGACGTTCTCGGCGACGCCGACCGTGGACCACTCGCCCGTGCCGTCGGACGTGGAGATGAGGACGCGGGTCGTGGACTGGGTGCCGTGTTTGCCTTCGAGGATGCGGACCTTGTAGTCGACGAGCTCGAGCTTGGCGAGCTGGGGGTAGATCTTCTCCAGGCCGACGCGCAGGGCACGGTCGAGGGCGTTGACCGGGCCGTTGCCCTCGGCCGTGGCGACGATGCGCTCACCCTTGGCCCACAGCTTGACCGTGGCCTCGTTGGCGTGGGACCCGTCGGGCCGATCCTCGACGATGGCCCGCCAGGACTCGACCTCGAAGTAGCGCAGCGGCTTGCCCTGGACCTCGGTGCGCAGCAGGAGTTCGAAGCTCGCGTCGGCCGCCTCGTAGGTGTAGCCCTGGAGTTCGCGTTCCTTCACCCGCTCCACGACCCGGCCGACCAGCTCCCGGTCGCCGCCGAGGTCGATGCCGAGTTCCTTGCCCTTGAGCTCGATGGACGCGCGTCCCGCCATGTCGGAGACCAGCATCCGCATGGTGTTGCCGACCAGCTCGGGGTCGATGTGCTGGTACAGGTCCGGGTCGACCTTGATGGCAGAGGCGTGCAGCCCGGCCTTGTGGGCGAAGGCGGAGAGACCGACGTAGGGCTGATGCGTGGAGGGGGTGAGGTTGACGACCTCGGCGATGGCGTGCGAGATACGGGTCATCTCGCGCAGATGGCCGTCGGGCAGCACCTTCTTGCCGTACTTCAGTTCCAGCGCCGCCACGACCGGGAAGAGGTTCGCGTTGCCCACGCGCTCGCCGTAGCCGTTGGCGGTGCACTGCACATGCGTCGCCCCGGCGTCGACGGCGGCCAGCGTGTTCGCCACCGCGCAGCCCGTGTCGTCCTGGGCGTGGATGCCGAGCCGGGCGCCCGTGTCGGCCAGGACCGTGGCGACGACCGCCTGGATCTGCGCCGGGAGCATGCCGCCGTTGGTGTCGCAGAGGATCACCACGTCCGCGCCGGCCTCCGACGCCGTACGGACGACGGCCTTGGCGTACTCCGGGTTCGCCCGGTAGCCGTCGAAGAAGTGCTCGCAGTCGACGAAGACCCGGCGGCCCTGTTCCGTCAGGAACGACACCGTGTCGCGGATCATCTCCAGGTTCTCGTCCAGGGTGGTGCGCAGGGCGAGCTCGACATGCCGGTCGTGGGACTTCGCGACCAGCGTGATCACCTCGGCGCCCGACTCCAGCAGCGCCTTGACCTGCGGGTCCTCGGCCGCCTTGGCTCCCGCGCGCCGGGTCGCGCCGAACGCGACGAGCTGGGCGTGCCGGAAGTCGATCTCCTGCTGGGCGCGGGCGAAGAACTCGGTGTCCCGGGGATTCGCGCCCGGCCAGCCGCCCTCGATGAAGCCCACGCCGAAGTCGTCCAGGTGCCGTGCGATGGCCAGCTTGTCGGCGACGGTGAGGTTGATGCCCTCACGCTGGGCGCCGTCGCGCAGGGTGGTGTCGAAGACGTGGAACGAATCGTCGAGCTCGCTGGTTGCGGTCATGGTCTCAAGGCTCCTGAGGATTGGATCTCGGTCGTACCGGAATGACCGGCTCCACCGCCCCCACATACTCCCTCGCGCTCTCGCTCCTGGCTGCGGGTGGGCCAGAAAAAGCGAAAAACCCCTCGCGGGTGCGAGAGGTCTGCGCGCGGGTCGAGGACGACGGTGTCCGCCCGTACCTGGTCGTACGTGGCGGTCACTGCGGACCGGCGCGCCTGCTGCCAATAATCATGGCGAACGAGAGCACGGGGGCAGTCTGGCACAGCCCCCGTGCCTCGCTCACGGTTGTCTCAGGATGCGGTCGGTCACCTGATACGGCGCACGTAGACGTGCGAGGTGTCGTACGTGTCGCCGGGCACCAGGTCGGGTGAGGAGCTGCTGAAGGCGACCGCGCGGCCGTGCCGGTCGATCACCGGGGCCGACACGCTCTGGTCGTTCGGCCCGCCCTCGGCGTCCGGGCTGGCCAGGACCGTGCGCCCGGTGCGCAGGTCACGGACGTAGGCACGCGTCGTACGGTCCGGGTCGCCCGGGTCGGCCGAGACGAAGGCGAGGTACCGGCTGTCGGCGCTGAGCCGGGGGAACGCGGTGAAGGCGGCCGGGTCGGCGGCGTCGATCCGGCGCAGCTCGCCCGTCTTGAGGTCGCGGACGAAGACGTTGTGCCCCTTGTTGGTGTCGCCCGGGGTCAGCCGCGAGTCCAGCGAGTTGAAGACCGCGTACCGGCCGTCGGCGCTGACCTGCGGGAACTCGGTCTGCCCGTCGGACGTCAGGCCGTCCGGCGCCAGGTCGGTGTGGAACAGCTTCCCGCTCGGCACATCACGGACCCAGGCGTCGCTCCAGTCACCCGAGGAGGGGTGCGGGACGAAGAACTGGTAGCCGACACGGCTGCCGTCGGCGCTGATGGACGGGTTGGTGGCGGCGGTCTTCCGGTCGGTCGCGCCGGGCACCTGGCTGATGCGGACGGCCTCGCCGCTGGTCCGGTCAACTCTGTAGACACGTCCCCAGACGTCGTCGCCCTGGGTGAACGCGGAGCGCTCGGCGACGAAGGCGACGTAGCGGCCGTCGGCGCTGATGGCGGGCGCCCTGCCGGTGTCGTAGCCGCCGGCGACGGTGTCCGCGATGCGCTGGAGGGTGCCGGTCTTCAGGTCCTTGACCCAGATGTGGCTGCGGCCGTCGCTCGCGCCGGTGGCGGCGAAGGCCAGATAGCGGCCGTTGCCGCTCAGGGCGACGTCGTCGACGGAGCCGTCCACACCGCCGCTCGCCGACCGGGTCGTGCCGGTGTCGAGGTCGCGTACGAAGGCGTCGTCGAGGCCGTCGGTGTCACCGGCGACGAGGTTGTCGGCGCGGGAGACGAAGGCCAGACGGCGGCCGTCGGCGCTGAGGCTCGGTCCGCCCGAGGGCGCGTCGCCGTCGCTGCCGTCCGGGGCGACGCTCGCCTTCTCGGTGCGCGGCACCGGCGCCGGCGCGGCGGTCGCGGGCAGCGCGGCGGCGGTGCCGAGCGTGACGGCCAGGGCCAGTCCGAGCGCGACGGACGTGGCCCTCCTGATGCTGGTCATGTGCTGTTTTCCCCCTGTGTTCCCCCGGCCCCGCGCCGAGGGCTCCTCCAGAGCCAACATCACCACCGGACAGGGGGTCAATCCGCCGAATTGAGTACAACGCGGGCGGGCGTTCAGGTGTCCGCGAGGAGGCTGTCCTCAAGGAACTCCCGTACGTGCTGGAGGACTTGTGACCGGTCGGTGCCGCGCAGGCCGATCGCCACATGGATGGCGAAGCCGTCCAGCAGCGACCGCAGGCGGGCGGCGAAGCGGTCGGGGTCGACAGGGCGGAACTCGCCGCGTGAGACGCCCTCGGCGAGCAGGGCGACCAGGTCGCGGTGCCAGACGCCCTCGATGGCGGCCTGCCGGTCGCGGGCGGCCTCGTCGGCGTTCTGCGAGCGGTTCCAGACCTCCAGCCACAGGGTCCAGTGCGGGTCGCGATGGCCGTCGGGGACGTACAGGTCGACGTAGGCGTCTAGGCGTTCGCGGGCGGGGGCGGTCCGGGTCAGCAGCCGTCCGCGCTCGGCGCCCAGCCGGCCCTCGCTCCACTCCAGGGTGCGCAGCAGCAGTTCGTCCTTGGAGCCGAAGTAGTAGAGCAAGTGCCCGCTGCTCATCCCGACCTCGCGGCCGAGCGCCGCCATGGTGAGCTTCTCCAGACCGCGCTCGGCGATCATCTCCATGGCGACGGCGAGCACGTCCTCGCGGGGCGGCGCCTGCCTGCGCCCACCGGCCATCTGCGGCTCCCGGGTTCTAGATCTTGGGCTGTTGCTGTGTGATGCAGTGGATGCCTCCACCACCAGCGAAGATCGTACGGGCGTCCACCAGGGTCACGGTCCGCTCGGGGAAGAGCCGGCGGAAGACACCGGCCGCGAGTTCGTCGCGAGGGTCGTCGAAGCCGCACAGCACCACGCCGCCGTTGCAGAGGTAGTGGTTGATGTAGGAGTAGTCGGCCCAGTGGCCGTCGGCCTCCAGGACGGTCGGTGCGGGGACCTCCACCACCTCCAGGCGGCGGCCGCGCGCGTCCGTCTGGGCCTTCAGCAGGCCGATGACCTCCTTGGTCACCTCGTGGTCGGGGTGCGCCGGGTCCGGCTGGGAGTGCGCCACGACGACCCCCGGCCGAGCGAAGGCGGCGACGATGTCGACATGACCCAGGGTGCCGAATCCGTACGGCGGATAGTCGCCGGTCAGTCCGCGCGGCAGCCAGATCGCCTTGCGGGTGCCGAGCTGGGCGTGGATCTCCTCCTCGACCTGCTCCCGCGTCCAGCCGGGGTTGCGCTCCGGGCCGAGCTGGACCGTCTCCGTCAGCAGGACGGTGCCCTCGCCGTCCACATGGATCGCCCCGCCCTCGTTGACGAGCCGCGAGGCGTACGTCCGTGCCCCGGCGAGGTCCGCGACATGCGCGGCCACCTTCTCGTCGCGCTCCCAGCGGGCCCACTCCTGGGCGCCCCAGCCGTTGAACGTCCAGTCGACGGCGGCCAGTGCACCCTTCCCGTCGGTCAGGAAGGTCGGGCCGATGTCGCGCATCCAGGCGTCGTCGAGGTCCCGCTCGACCGTGTCGATGCCCTCGCCCAGCAGGGTGCGCGCCTGGTCCGACTGCCCCGGCCCGCACACCACCGTCACCGGTTCGAAGCGGCGCACGGCCCGGGCGACCGCGGCCCAGGCGACACGGGCGGCGGCCAGCTCCCCCGGATCGTCGAAGGTGGGGTTCTCGCCGGGCCAGGCCATCCAGGTGCGCTCGTGCGGGGCCCACTCGGCGGGCATGCGGAAGCCGTCGGCGGCAGCCTTGTTCATCAGGGGTCCTTGTCCGGGGTGCTCAGAGGAAGTACAGGCGGTTGAGGGAGACCGAGTCGGCGGGATCCGAACGCAGGGGCTCGCCGTCGAGGGTGACCAGGCCGGTGCGCTGGTCGACGTCGACCGCTCCGGTACGGGAGTTGTGGCGCAGGTCGGCCGGGCCGATCCCGCGGGTGCCGCGCACGGCGACCCTGCGGCGGCGGGTCGGCATCGTGTCGCTCCCCTGGTCCAGGGCGGCCTGCGCGACGAACACCACCGAGATGTCGGCCGGTGTCGCCCCGTGCGCGCCGAACTGCGGTCCCAGCACCAGGGGTTCGCAGGTGTCGGTCGCCGCGTTCGGGTCGCCGGTCACGCCGTACGCCGGGAAGCCGGACTTCAGCACCAGCTGCGGCTTGGCGCCGAAGTACTCCGGGCGCCACAGCACGATGTCGGCGAGCTTGCCGGGCTCCAGCGACCCCACCTCGTGCGCGAGGCCGTGCGCGAGGGCCGGGTTGATGGTCAGCTTGGCCATGTAGCGCAGGACGCGTTCGTTGTCGTGGTCGTCCGGGGCGCCGAACTCGGACTTCATCTTCCCGGCCATGGCGAAGGTGCGGCGGACCGTCTCGCCCGCGCGTCCCATGCCCTGCGCGTCCGACGAGGTGATGCCGATCGCGCCCAGGTCGTGCAGGACGTCCTCGGCGCCCATGGTGCCGGCGCGGATGCGGTCGCGGGCCATGGCGGCGTCGCCGGGCAGGTCGGTCTTGAGGTCGTGGACGGAGACGATCATCCCGTAGTGCTCGGCGACGGCGTCCCGGCCGAAGGGCAGGGTGGGGTTGGTGGAGGAGCCGATGACGTTCGGCACGCCCGCCATCTTCAGGACGTTGGGGACGTGTCCGCCGCCGCAGCCCTCGATGTGGAAGGCGTGGATGGTCCGCCCCTCCAGGACGCGCAGGGTGTCCTCGACGGACAGACACTCGTTCAACCCGTCGCTGTGCAGGGCCACTTGGACATCGTGCTCCTCGGCGACGCGCAGGGCGGTGTCCAGGGCGCGGGTGTGGGCGCCCATGTCCTCGTGCACCTTGAAGCCGGAGGCGCCGCCCTCGGCGAGGGCCTCCACCAGTGGGGCCGGGTCGGACGACGAACCCCGGCCCAGAAAGCCGATGTTGACCGGCCAGGCGTCGAACGCGTTGAACGCGTGCCGCAGCGCCCAGGGCGAGTTGACGCCGACGCCCCACACCGGGCCGAACTCCTGCCCGATGATCGTGGTCACGCCGGAGGCGAGCGAGGCCTCCATGACACGCGGCGACAGCAGGTGCACGTGCGTGTCGACGGACCCGGCCGTGGCGATGAGGCCCTCACCGGAGACGATCGACGTACCGGTGCCGACGACGACGTCGACCCCGTCGAGGGTGTCGGGGTTCCCGGCCCGCCCGATCGAGCAGATCCGGCCCTCCCTGATCCCGATGGAGACCTTCCGGATGCCCTGCACGGCGTCGATCACGACGACATTGCTGACGACGACGTCACAGGTCTCCCGGACGGCGGCGGCCTTGAGATGCAGCCCGTCACGGGCGGTCTTGCCGAACCCGGCGAGGAATTCGTCCCCGTAGCGCTGGGAGTCGGACTCGACCCTGATGGTCAGGCCGGAGTCCCCCAACCGGATGCGGTCACCCGCCCGGGGACCATGAGCGGCGGCGTACTCGTACGGGGTGAGGCGGCGGGCCTCGGCGGGGTGCCCTCCTGGGCGGCTCATCGCTCGACCTCCTGATCAGCGGTGTCCGATATGCCATCGGGCGGGTTCGGTACGCCGTCGTCGGGCGGGCCCGGTACGCCACCGGGCAGATCCGGCACGCCCAGGTAGCCGCAAGCGGCGGCACGGCGCAGGGCCTCCTCTCGGGCGCCCGGCGCATCCAGCGGCCCGTCCACCAGGCCGGCGAACCCGATCGCGATCCGGTCGCCGCCCATGGGCACCAGCCCGACCTCGACGCTCTCCCCCGGCCCGAACCGCACGGTGGACCCGGCGGGCACGGCGAGTCGCATGCCGTAGGCCCGCCCGCGGTCGAAGTCGAGGCGCGGGTTCGCCTCGAAGAAGTGGAAGTGGGAGGTGACGGAGACCGGCACCGTCGCGGTATTGGTGACCGTCAGCCGCGCGGCCGGCTCGGGCTCGGCGTACTCGGGTCCTGGCAGCAGCGCGCCCGGCGCGGCCGGCCCCGATCCGCCGCCGATGGGGTCGGAGACGACCGCGAGCCGCGAACCGTCGTCGAAGACCGCCTCGACATGCACCTCGGTGACGACGTCGGCGACACCGGGCAGCACATCGCCGGGCCCGAGCACGGACCGTGCGGCCTCGACGGCCTCCGCGAGCCGCTTGCCGTCCCGGGCGGCCTCGCACACCGTGTCGGCGATGAGCGCGGTCGCCTCGGGGACGTTGAGCCTCAGCCCCCTGGCCCTTCGGGCGCGGGCGAGTTCGGCGGCGCCGAAGAGCAGCAGCCGGTCGCGTTCGGTCGGGGTCAGCCGCATGTCACTCCCTCCATTTAGAGCATCACTCTAAACATGAAATCCCCCTGTCCGAAAGGTTGACGGTGAGGCGATGCACACATCACATTGAACGTCGCTCTAACCAAGGGAGACCAGCATGCCGATCGAACAGCGCGGAGTCGACACCATCCCCGAGGAGGAGCGCACCAGCGGGCCACGCGACCTCGTCTCGATCCTGCTCGGCTCCAACCTCTGCCTGGGCGTGATCGTCTTCGGCTGGCTGCCGCCGTCCTTCGGCCTGGACTGGTGGGGCTCGGTCAGCGCGGTGCTCGCGGGCACGGTGGCGGGCGTGGTGTTCACGGCTCCGCTGGCGCTGGTCTCACTGCGCACGGGCACCAACCTGTCGACCTCCTCCGGCGCCCAGTTCGGCGTGCGCGGCCGGCTGGTCGGCTCGGTGGTCGGGCTGCTGCTGGCCCTCGGCTACACCGCGCTGACCGTGTGGATCGGCGGGGACGTGATGGTGGGCGCGCTGGGCCGGCTGGCCGGGCTGCCGCAGGGCGGGGTGTCGTACGGCATCGTCTACGGGCTGCTCGCCGCGGGCACCGTCGCGGGCGCGGTGTACGGCTACCGGGTGCTGCTCGCGATGTCCCGGGTGCTGGCGTTCGGTATGACGGCCCTGCTCGTGCTCGGCGTGGCGGCCTACGCCCCCGGCTTCACCACCGCCGCGCTGCCGGAGGCCGGTGGCTATCTGCTGGACGGCTTCTGGCCGACCTGGCTGCTCGCGGCCGTGGCGGCCGGACTGTCCGGGCCGATCGCGTTCATCACGCTGCTCGGCGACTACACCCGCTACATCTCCCCGACCCGCCACTCCTCACGCCGGGTGCTGCACGCGACCTGGCTCGGGCTGACGCTGGGCCTGCTGGTGCCGCAACTCTTCGGCACCTTCACGGCGTACGCGGCCGGAGCCGCTCTCGACTACGCGGGCCCGCTGGTCGCCGCCGCCCCGGCCTGGTACCTCGTCCCGCTGCTCCTCGCGGCCTCCGCCGGGTCGGTCGGCAACGCGGGCCTGATGCTGTACTCGATGGGCCTCGACCTGGACGCGATCCTGCCGCGCGCCTCCCGCGCCACGGCCACGTACACGGTCGCCGTCGTGGCCACGGCCTGCGTCTTCGCCGGGCACTACCACTCGACCGCGCAGAACGCGATGACGTCCTTCGTGCTGCTGCTGACCGCGATCGGCACGCCCTGGGCGGTCATCACCCTCATCGGCTTCGCCCGCTGCGGCGGGGCGTACGACGCGGAGGCCCTCCAGGTATTCAACCGCCGGGCGCGGGGCGGCGCCTACTGGTACCGCGCGGGCTGGAACGTCCCGGCGACACTCTCCTGGGCCGCGGGAGCGGGCGTGGGCGTCCTGGCGGTGTCCTTGCCGTCGTACGAGGGGCCACTGCTGTCGCTGACCGGCGGGGTGGACTGCAGTTTTCTGCTGTCGGGGCTGGTGGGCGGGGTGGCTTATGTGCTCTCGGCCCCGGGCTCGGTTTCGGTGGAGCGCGGGGCCGATGAGGCAAGTCGGGCTTCCAGCCCAACCGCTTCGGGCGGCGGGTGGGCATAGGCCGGGGGTCCGGGGGCGGAGCCCCCGGGGGCCAGGGCCACTCAGCCCAGCGGGTGCATCCAACCGTGCGCGTCAGGAGCCGTACCCCGCTGAATGTCCAGCAGAGCCTGGCGGAGCCGGAGCGTGACCTCGCCCGGCTCTCCCCCGCTCTGCTTCCACTCCGCCCCGGCCCTCTTCACCGTACCGACCGGAGTGATCACAGCCGCCGTACCGCAGGCGAACACCTCGGTCAGCGCCCCGCTCTCCGAGTCCCGCTGCCACTGGTCGACCGAAACCCGGCCCTCCTCGGCCTTGTACCCGAGGTCACGGGCGACGGCGAGCAGGGAGTCCCGCGTGACGCCCTCCAGGATCGACCCGGTCAACGAGGGCGTGACGATCCTGTCCCCGTACACGAAGTACAGGTTCATCCCGCCCAGCTCCTCGACCCAGGTGTGCTCGACGGCGTCGAGGTAGCAGACCTGGTCGCAGCCCTTCGTCGCGGCCTCGGCCTGCGCGAGCAGGGACGCGGCATAGTTGCCGCCCGTCTTCGCGTCGCCCATGCCGCCGGGCACGGCACGCACCCGGTCCTCGGAGACCCAGATGGAGACCGGCTTCACGCCGCCGGGGAAGTACGCCCCGGCCGGGGAGGCGATGACCAGGAACAGGTACTCGTTGGCCGGCTTCACGCCCAGCCCGACCTCGGTCGCGATCATGAACGGACGGAGGTACAGGGACTCCTCGCCACCGTGCGCCGGAACCCACGCCTTGTCCTGCTTCACCAGCGCGTCGCACGCCTCGATGAACGTCTCGACCGGCAGCTCGGGCATGGCGAGCCGGCGCGCGGACCGCTGGAAACGCTCGGCGTTCTTCTCGGGCCGGAACGTGGCGACCGAGCCGTCGGGGCGCCGGTAGGCCTTCAGCCCCTCGAAGATCTCCTGGGCGTAGTGCAGGACCGTGGTGGCGGGGTCGAGGGAGATCGGCGCGTACGGCACGAGCTGTCCGTCGTGCCAGCCGCGGCCTTCCGTCCACTTGATCGTCACCATGTGGTCGGTGAAGTGGCGGCCGAACCCGGGGTTGGCCAGGATCGCCTCGCGCTCTGCGTCGGAGAGCGGGTTGGCGGAGGGCTTGAGCTCGATCGTGGGCGTCGTCATGGGTTGATGTCCTTCACCGGTTGTAGTGACGGGCCGCGCTCGGTACTGCTCTGAATGTGACCAGTGCTAGGACGTCCGAGCATTCCCTCATTCCGCGGCCTCGCGTTCGATTATCGCCCGTGGGCGGCGGAGGAAGGAACGGGGTGAATGCGACCCGGTGGTCGATGGTGGCACCCGGCGGGGAACATGCGAAAGCCGCCGGGTGCGGATGCGACCCGGCGGCTTCGTGAAAAGCAGCGGCGGGTCAGCCGGCTACTCGTACGGCGAGCGCATCGCCGATCTCCGTGGTGGAGCGGGCGGGCTTGCCCTTCCGCTCGGAGAGGTCGGCGGCGACCGCCTCGTCGATACGGTCGGCCTCGGCCTCGTGGCCGAGGTGGCGCAGGAGCAGGGCGACGGACAGCACCGTGGCGGTCGGGTCGGCCTTGCCCTGGCCTGCGATGTCCGGGGCCGAGCCGTGCACGGGCTCGAACATGGACGGGAAGTCTCCGGACGGGTTGATGTTGCCGGAGGCGGCCACGCCGATGCCGCCGGAGACGGCCGCGGCGAGGTCGGTGACGATGTCGCCGAAGAGGTTGTCCGTGACGACGACGTCGAAGCGCTCGGGCTGCGTGACGAGGTAGATCGTCGCCGCGTCCACGTGCATGTACTCGGTGGTGACCTCGGGGAACTCCTCGGCCACCTTGTTGAAGATGTTCGTCCACAGGTGACCCGCGAAGGTCAGCACGTTGTTCTTGTGGATCAGCGCCAGCTTCTTGCGCGGACGGGCCTGGGCACGCGCGAAGGCGTCGCGGACCACGCGCTCGACACCGAAGGCCGTGTTCACGGAGACCTCGGTGGCGACCTCGTGCTCGGTGCCCTTGCGGATCGTGCCGCCGTTGCCGGTGTACGGGCCCTCGGTGCCCTCGCGGACCACCACGAAGTCGATCTCCGGCTCGCCGGCCAGCGGGGTGGCGACACCCGGGAGCAGCTTCGACGGGCGCAGGTTGACGTGGTGGTCGAAGGCGAAGCGGAGCTTGAGCAGGAAGCCGCGCTCCAGGATGCCGGACGGCACGCTCGGGTCTCCGATGGCGCCGAGGAGGATGGCGTCGTGCTTCTTGAGGGCGTCTAGGTCGGCGTCGGTGAGGGTCTCACCGGTGGCGTGGTAGCGCCGCGCGCCGAAGTCGTACTCCTTGGTCTCCAGCTTCACATCCTGCGGAAGGACGGCGGAGAGGACCTTCAGCCCTTCGGTCACGACCTCCTGGCCGATTCCGTCACCGGGGATCACTGCGAGATTGATGCTGCGAGACATGCGGGCACCCTACTCCTCGTCCCATGGGATGACACGCAGTGTCCGCGATACGGACACGTCGCCCCTCGTTCACCCGTATGTCAGACCGGTGTTGGGCCTTGCTGGGAAGTTGACTCCCATGGAGACTCCCGACTTCGGCATTCCCCGGCGGCTCGCGGACCGGATGAGCATGGCGGAACAGCACGAGTATCTGCGGACGCGGCTGTCGCGGCGGCGCACGCTGGTGACGGCCGGCGCGGTGGCGAGCGGGCTGCTGACCGGCTGCTCGGGCTCGGGCTCGGGGTCCGGATCCGGATCCGGGGGCGCCACGGCGACCGGGGACCCGTCGCCGAGCACGTCGAAGGCCCCCGGCTCCTTCGTCCCCCCCTTCGGCCGCCATCTCGCCTTCGGCGCCGACCCGAAGTCCCAGATGCGGATCTCCTGGCAGGTGCCGCTCGCGGTGCGGAAGCCGTACATCCGGGTCGGCCTGCGCCCCGACGACCTCGGCCGCAAGGTGGAAGCTGAGCTGCGCGATCTGCACACCCCGGAGCTGAAGGGCGTACGGGCGGCGGTCGACCAGTACTACCTGCACGCGGCGCTGGACGGGCTGCGGCCCGGCACGACGTACTACTACGGCGTCGGCCATGAAGGCTTCGACCCCGCCTCCCCCGACCGCCGGTCCACCATCGCCTCCTTCCGCACGGCGCCCGCGAGCCCGCCCGAGCGGTTCGTGTTCACCGCGTTCGGCGATCAGGGCGTCGGCGAGGAGGCGGCGCTCAACGACCGTCTGCTGCTGCGGCAGAGCCCCGCCTTCCACCTCCACGCCGGTGACATCTGCTACGCCGATCCGACCGGCAAGGGCAAGGAGTCGGACGTCTTCGACGCCGGGCAGTGGGACCGGTTCCTCAAGCAGACCGAGCCGGTCGCCCGGTCGGTGCCGTGGATGGTGACGACCGGCAACCACGACATGGAGGCCTGGTACTCGCCGGACGGCTACGGCGGCCAGCTCGCCCGCTTCTCCCTGCCGGACAGCGGCTTCGACGCGCGTACGGCACCGGGCGTGTACGCCTTCACGTACGGCAACGTCGGCGTGGTCGCGCTGGACGCGAACGACGTGTCGTACGAGATCCCCGCCAACTTCGGCTACACGGAGGGGCGGCAGACGAAGTGGCTGGAGAAGAAGCTCGGTGAGCTGAGGGCCGCGAAGGACGTGGACTTCATCGTCGTCTACTTCCACCACTGCGCGTACTCGACGTCCACGCACGCCTCCGACGGCGGGGTGCGCGCCGAGTGGCTGCCGCTGTTCGCGAAGCACGAGGTGGACCTGGTGATCAACGGGCACAACCACGTGTACGAGCGGACCGACGCGATCAAGAACGGCGAGGTGGGCAGGCCGGTGCCGGTCGGCGGGACGACGGACCCGAGGCGGGACGGGATCGTCTACGTCACCGCGGGCGGCGGCGGCAAGGAGCTGTACGGCTTCCCCGACGGGGTGAAGGAGAGCTACGAGGGGAACACCGCCGACCATGACGCGGTCGCCACGTTCCGGTGGACCAAGTCCCAGGACACGAAGGGCGAGTCGGTGGAGTGGTCGCGGGTGCGCTACCGCGGGTTCTCGTTCCTCTCGGTGGAGGCGGAGAGCGGCGCCGCGCCGAAGCTGAAGGTGTCGGCGCTGGCGTCGAGCGGTGAGCGGATCGACCATTTCGAGGTGCGGCGCGGGGCGTGAGGCCCCGCACCGCGCCTCGTCGGGCGGCTCCCGGTCCTGTCAGCGGCTCCGGTGCGGCTCAGTGGCCGGTGGATCCGCCGTTGTCCCTGCGGTCGAGGGCGCGCTGGAGCGCGGCGGCGGCGTTCTTGCGGTCGGACTCGGTCGTCCGGGAAACGTGACGGACTCGGCGGCGGACGGTCGTCTCGGCCATGGGAAATCGACTCCTTCGACAGCATGGAGCGCACAGAGTGATGGGAGACGCCGGAGGGGGCGGGGAGCGGTGCCGCAGGGGTTGCCTGCACGGGGCCCGGCTCACGACCGCCATTCGCTTGGTCGAGCGAGACGTTCGGCTCCTACAAAACTAAGGGAGGCCGGAGCGTCTGTCTCCACAATTACTCGGACTTCCTACTATCTGAGACGGTGGACTGCGTCACACTGCGCTGAGCTGCGGTGATTCCTAGAGCACGTCTCCGTCGCGCCAGTCGAAGAGCAGCGCGTGCGCGGGGTCGAGCGCACCGGCGAGGGCCGGGCGGACATAGGTGCTGTCCTCTTCGTCCGGCAGGCGGATGTCGCCCTCCCGCGGGCTGAGGGCGTGCACCTCACCGCTCCACAGCCGCCAGCCGCGGGAGGTGTAGAGCCGGGCGCCGTCGTCGCTGGCGGACAGCGCGCCGAGGTCGTAGGCCCGCTCGACGACGCGTTCCAGCTCGCCCATGATCCGCCCGCCGAGGCCGCGGCGGCGGGCGTCGGAGCGGACGGCGACGTTCTCGACGTACCCGGCGCGCAGCCAGCGCCCGCGGTGCCCCACCCGGCGCATCACGACCGCCCCGTGCGCGGCGAGACCGGAGTCGTCGTGCACGAGGGCGTGCATGCCGCCGAGGCCGTGGTCCCAGTCGTCGTCGCCGAAGTCGCCCTCGAAGGCGGCGTCCAGGAGGGCCCGTACGGCGGCCAGTTCGGCGGGGGCGAGGTCGGCGGTGTGAGCGGTGCGCACGCGGATGGTCATCGGCCCAGTATGGGAAGGGGCCGGGAGGCTCTCGACCGGATATACGCCGACGGGCCGGGTCGGACGACCCGGCCCGTCGGTTCCGCGAGGGCTCAGCCCATGTGCGGGTAGGTGTAGTCGGTCGGCGGGACCAGCGTCTCCTTGATGGCGCGGGTCAGGGTCCAGCGCATCAGGTTCTGCGGGGCACCGGCCTTGTCGTTGGTGCCGGAGGCACGGCCGCCGCCGAAGGGCTGCTGGCCGACGACGGCACCGGTCGACTTGTCGTTGATGTAGAAGTTGCCGGCCGCGTAGCGGAGCTTGTCGGCCGTGTAGGCCGCCGCCGCGCGGTCGTTCGCGATGACCGAGCCGGTCAGGGCGTAGTCGGAGACGGACTCCATCTGGGTCAGCATCTCGTCGTAGCGGTCGTCCTCGTAGACGTGCACGGCGATGATCGGGCCGAAGTACTCGGTGCGGAAGACCTCGTTCTCCGGGTCGGTGCACTCGATGACGGTCGGCCGGACGAAGTAGCCCTCGGAGTCGTCGTAGGTGCCGCCCGCGACGATCGTGCAGGTGGCGTCCTCCTTGGCGCGGTCGATGGCGGCCTTGTTCTTGGCGAAGGCACGCTCGTCGATGACGGCGCCGATGAAGTTCGACAGGTCGGTGACGTCACCCATCTTGATGCCGTCGACCTCGGCGGCCAGCTCCTCCTTGAAGCCCGCGTTCCAGATCGAGGCGGGGATGTACGCGCGGGAGGTGGCGCTGCACTTCTGGCCCTGGAACTCGAAGGCACCCCGGGTGAAGGCCGTCTTCAGGATCGCCGGGTCGGCCGAGGGGTGGGCGACGAGGAAGTCCTTGCCGCCGGTCTCGCCGACCAGACGCGGGTAGGTGCGGTACTTCTCGATGTTGTTGCCGACCGTCTTCCACAGGTACTGGAAGGTGGGGGTCGACCCGGTGAAGTGGATGCCCGCGAGGTCGCGGTGCTCCAGGGCGACCTTCGAGACCTCGATGCCGTCGCCGGTGACGAGGTTGATGACGCCCTTGGGCAGACCGGCCTCCTCCAGCAGCTGCATGAGCAGCACGGCGGCGTGGGTCTGCGTCGGGGACGGCTTCCAGACGACGACGTTGCCCATCAGGGCGGGGGCCGTCGGGAGGTTGCCCGCGATGGCGGTGAAGTTGAAGGGCGTGACCGCGTAGACGAAGCCCTCCAGCGGGCGGTGGTCCAGACGGTTCCACACGCCCGGGGAGTTCGCCGGGGGCTGCTCGGCGAGCAGGTTGCGGGCGTAGGCGACGTTGAAGCGCCAGAAGTCGATCAGCTCACAGGGCGTGTCGATCTCGGCCTGCTGCGCGGTCTTGGACTGGCCGAGCATGGTGGAGGCGGCGAGCGTCTCGCGCCAGGGGCCGGACAGCAGCTCGGCGGCGCGCAGGATGATCGCGGCGCGGTCGTCGAAGGACATCGCGCGCCAGGCGGGCGCGGCGGCCAGGGCCGCGTCGATGGCGTCCTGGGCGTCGGCCTGCGTGGCGTTGCGGTACGTGCCCAGCACGGCCTGGTGGTTGTGCGGCTGGACGACCTGGAAGGCCTCGCCGCCGCCCATCCGCTTCTCGCCGCCGATGGTGCAGGGCAGGTCGACGGGGTTGTCGGCCAGCTCCTTCAGCCTGGCCTCCAGCCGGGCACGCTCGGGCGAGCCGGGGGCGTAGCCGTGCACCGGCTCGTTGACGGGGGTGGGGACCTGGGTCACAGCGTCCATGTTTTCCCAAACTCCTTACTGAGCGGTGTGTCGGTCAGCCCTTGGTGAGCATCGATCGTGCGAAGAACCGCAGGTTGGCCGGTTTCTCGGCGAGCCGGCGCATGAAGTAGCCGTACCAGTCGGTGCCGTAGGCGGTGTACACGCGCATGCGGTGGCCCTCGGCGGCGAGGCGGGTCTGCTCGTCGCCGCGGATGCCGTAGAGCATCTGGAACTCGTACTCGTCCAGTTTGCGCCCGGCGCGGTGCGCGAGCTCCTGGCCGATGGCGATCAGGCGCGGGTCGTGGGACCCGATCATCGGGTACCCCGTCCCCTCCATCAACGTACCGAGAATCCGTACGTACGCCCGATCGATCTCGTGCTTGTCCTGGTACGCGACGGAGGCGGGCTCCTTGTAGGCGCCCTTGACCAGGCGCACCCGGCTGCCGTTCGCGGCGAGGCGGCGGGCGTCGGCCTCGGTGCGGAAGAGGTAGGCCTGGATGACGCAGCCGGTCTGGGGGAAGTCCTTCCGCAGCTCCTCGTGGATGGCGAACATCGAGTCGAGGGTGGTGTGGTCCTCGGCGTCGAGGGTGACCGTGGTGCCGATCTCGGCGGCGGCCTCGACGACCGGGCGGACGTTCTTCAGGGCCAGCTCGTGGCCGTCCTCCAGCGCCTGCCCGAACATCGACAGCTTCACCGACATCTCGGCGCGGGTGCCGAGCTCCAGCGGCTTGAGGCGGTCGATCAGCTCCAGGTAGGCGTCCCGGGCGGCGGCGGCCTGCGCGGGGTTGGTGATGTCCTCGCCGACGACGTCCATCGTCAGCTCCAGACCCCGGCCGGCGAGGCCCTGGACCACCGGGACGATGTCGTCGACGCCTTCGCCCGGGATGAAGCGGTCGACGACCTGCTTGGTCACCGGGGCCGCCGAGATCAGACGTCGCATCCGGTCGCTGCGAGACGCGGCGAGAATCACGGGACCCAGCACGGGGCACCTCCAGAGCACAACCAAACGGATGGCCGAACCTCAGGCGGATGACGCTTCGGGTACGGCGCGGAGAACCACCGTGAAACCTAGGGATCCCCTCGATCGTCGACCATCGACAGCTGTCACGCATCCGTGCCGCAGATCTCAGACAGATGTATGAAGGCTTGTGGCCCGTGGGGGACAATGCCCGCATGACGTCGGAACACCGGGGCGACTACGAGGAGCTGGTCGACGAGATCTCGGAGCTGCTCGGCGCGCCCGCGACGCTGGAGAACCGGGACTTCGAGCTGATCACCTTCGGGGCGTACGACAGTGAGGGCGACCTCGATCCGTCGGCCCTGGATCCGGTGCGCACCCGCTCGATCCTGACCCGCCGTTCGACGGCTGCCGTGCGGGCGTGGTTCGAGGGCTTCGGCATCACGCGTGCGACGGGCCCGGTGCGGATCCCGCCGACGCCGGAGGCGGGGGTGAACCGGGGCCGGATCTGCCTCCCGGTCCGTCACCGGGGCGTCGTCCACGGCTATGTCTGGCTCCTGGACGACGATCCCGGCCCGAGCGAACGCCAGCTCTCCGCCGCCATGCAGGTCACGACCCGGATCGGGGCGCTGCTCGCGGACGAGGCCCAGCACGGTGCCGACCTCAGCCGCGAGCTGCGCGCCGTCCTCACGGCGGAACGCGACTGGCAGCGCGACATGGCCATAGCGGAACTCCGCACCGCCCTCGGCCCCCGCGCCGACGGTCTGCACACGGTGATCTGTGTGGCTCCCTGGCCCTCGACCGACCCCGACGACGCGCCCTCGGTCCGCACGATGCCGGGCGCGACGGCCCTGTGCACCCTGCCGTGGGGCGCCGCGTCCCAGTGCGTGGCCCTGCTGATCCGCCTGCGCTCGGCGGACGTACTGACTCCGGCGACAACGGCGGCGGCACGGCTGCTGGAGCGGGCGGGCGGTGGCGCTGCCTCCGGCGGGTCCGGGTCGAGGTCCGGGTCGGCGCCGAGGTCCGGGTCCGGGTCCGCGTCCGGCTCGGGGTCCGGGGCCAGGTCGGGGTCCGGGTCCGGGTCGGGGTCCGGGTCGGGGTCCGGGTCGGGGTCCGGGTCGGGGTCCGGTGCCGGGTCGGCATCGAGGCCCGGGTCCGTGTCCGGGGCCGGTGCCGGGTCGGCATCGAGGCCCGGGTCCGGGTCCGGGTCCCGTCAAGCGGGCTCCTCCCCCCACGGTCCAAGCGGCCCCGCCGCCGGCCTCGCCACCCCTCGCTCAGGCCTCGCAGAGCTCGGCACCGCCTGGTGGGAGGCGTCCGCCGCGGCCCGGGCCGCGCTGGCCGAGGCCCGGTTCGGGCCGGTCGCGCAGTGGGCGGAGATCGGGCCGTTCCGGCTGCTCACCGCGCTGCCGCCGGACGTGGCCCACGACCCGGCCGTACACGCCCTGCTCTTCCCGGTGCACCGGGAGCTGGCCCGTACCGCCGAGATCTACCTCGACTGCGCCGGGCAGGCCGCCCGGGCCGCCGCCGAACTGGGCATCCACCGCCAGACCCTGTACTACCGCCTGTCCCGGATAGAGAAGCTGACGGGCCTCGACCTGGACGACGGCGAGGACCGGCTGCTGCTGCACATGGCCCTGAAGGCGCACCGACTGTGAGGACCGGCCCGGACATGCCCCTGCTGCTGCTCGACCTCGACAACACCCTCATCGACCGGGACGGGGCGTTCCGCGGTGCGGTGACGGCGTTTCTCGCCGAGTACGGGCTGCCCCCGCAGGACGTCGAGTGGGTCATGACCCTCGACGCGAGCGGATACACGCCCCGCCAGGAGGTCGCCCGGGCCCTGTACGACCGGTACGGCATCGGCCAGGACACCGTCCGCGCCCTGCTCGACCGGGGCGTGGCCGACCGTGTCGTCCTGGACGGCTCCACCCGCACCGCCCTCGACCGTGCGGCCACCGCCGGCTGGACCCTGGTCATCGTCACCAACGGCCGTACCGCGCAACAGGAGGCGAAGATCCGCAACACCGGCCTCGACGGGCTGACGCACGGCTGGGTCGTCTCCGAGGCGGTCGGGCACAAGAAGCCCGCGCCGGAGATCTTCCACGCCGCGGCCGCCACCGTCGGCGCCTCCCTCGACGGCGCCTGGGTGATCGGCGACTCCGCGCACGCCGACATCGCCGGCGCGGCGGCCATCGGCGTCCCGAGTGTCTGGGTGTCGGCGGGCCGTGCCTGGTCGGACGCGGCACTCCGCCCCACCCGAACCAGCTCCGACGCGGCCTCCGCCATCGACTCGGTCGTCCTCACCCGCCCCTGATCACATCGGCCGCCCGCATGTGATCCAACCGTCAATTGTTGAAAACGATTGTCAATGCTAAGGTCGGCGCAACCGCTCTCTTGACCACCCCTTTACCCGGAGGGCCCCGTGCGCCTGCCCGCTCGCCGCCTGCTTCCCGCCACCGCCCTCACGGCCGCTTCCGCCCTGCTCACCGGCTGCTTCACCGGCACCCAGCAGGCCACGGACGACTCCGGGCCGGGAGGCAAGCGCATACGCGTCGCCATGCTCCAGCCACCCCGCTCCGGCCTCTCCCCGCTCTCCGACGACGCGTTCAAGCTGTCGCGCTGGTCGACCGCCGAGACGCTGGTGAAGCTGGACCGGGAGGGCGACGCCCGGCCCGCGCTCGCCACCGAGTGGAAGCAGTCCGGCCGCACCTGGACCTTCAGCCTCCGCGACGGCGTCACCTTCCACGACGGCACGAAGCTCACCCCCGAAGCCGTCGTCCGGGCCCTCACCGAGGCCGCCACCGCCTCCCCCAAGCCCCGCATCCTCGACGGCGTGGACCTGACCGCGAAGGCCGACGGCGAGAAGGTCACCGTCACCACCGCCACCGAGGACCCCCTGGTCCCGCAGCGCCTCAGCTCCCCGCAGCTCGCGATCCTCGCGGCGAAGGCCTACCGGGGAAAGACCGTGAACCCCGTCGGCGCCGGCACCGGCCCCTTCGAGCTGACGAAGGTCACCGGCACCTCCTCCGCCACCCTCGACCGCTACGACGGCTACTGGGGCGGCAAGGCCGAATCCCCCGGCATCGACGTGAAGTTCGTCCCCGACGGCACCGCCCGCGCGGCGGCGCTGCGCAGCGGCGAGGCCGACATCGTCGAGGCGATCCCCGTCTCGCAGGCCGCCGTCCTGGACCAGGACCTGGTCACCGAGGTCCCGATGCCGCGCACCAACACCCTCTACCTGAACACCGGGAAGGGCGCGTTCAAGGACCCCGCGATCCGCGCCGCGGCCAGGGCGGCGATCGACGCCGAGTCGATCGTGAAGGGCGTCTACGAGGGCCGCGCCGACGTCGCGAAGGGCCTGCTCGGGCCCGCCCTCCCCTGGGCTGCCGAGCTGCGCACCCCGGTCGAGCGCGCCGAGCCCGGCGACCCGGCGGGCAAGACCGTCACGATCGGCACGTACACCGACCGCTCCGAGATGCCCGAGGCCGCCGCAGCGCTGCAACAGCAGCTCCAGAAGGCCGGGTTCAAGGTGAAGCTGGACGTGCGCGAGTACGCCAACATCGAGTCCGACGCGCTCGCGGGCCGCTTCGACGCGTTCGTCCTCTCCCGCGCCACCGTCCTCGACTCCGGCGACCCGGCCGCGTATCTCTACAGCGACTTCGCCTCCCAGGGCACCTTCAATCTCTCGCACCTGAAGGACCCCGAGGTCGACAAGGCCCTGAAGAAGGCCACCGACACCCCGGTCGGCGACGCCCGCCGCAAGGCGATCGCCGAGGCCGAGGCCGCCGTCCTGGCCACGGACGCGGCCGTTCCGATGCTCCACGAGCGCGTGATCCAGGGCGATGCCGCCGGGGTCGTGAACGCCGCGCACGACCCGCGCGAGCGGGAACTCGTCACCGCGGACACCTACGTCAAGTGAAGTCCCTCGCGAAGCACACGGCCGGGCTGACCCGCTGCGCCGGTCTCCTCGCCGTCCTGGCCGTCGTCGGCCTGCTGCCCTGGCTCTCCCACCGCGACCCGGCACTCACCGTGCTGCGCGCCCGGTCGGCCGAGCAGGAGGCGACCGAGGAGGCCCTGGCCGCGATCCGCGCCGACCTCGGCCTGGACGCCGGTCCGCTGTCCCTGCTCGGCCGGTGGGCCGCCGACCTGCTGCACGGCGACTTCGGCACCTCCTGGGTGTCGGGCCACGACGTCCTGCCCTCCGTGATCGCCGGGCTCCAGGTGTCGCTGGGGCTGATGGGTGCGGCGCTCGGCGTGGCGGTCCTGCTGGCCGCCGCGCTGGTGACGCCGGTGCTGGTGCGCGGGCGGGGCTCGGCCGGGGCGTTCGCCGCGATGCTGGCCGCCGTACCCGAGTTCCTGCTGGCCACCGTGGCGCTGCTGGTGTTCGGGGTGTGGCTCGGATGGCTGCCGACGTCCGGCTGGCAGAGCGTCGAGTATCTGGTGCTGCCCGCGCTCGCCCTGGGCGTCCCGGCGGGCGGGCTGCTCGGGCGGCTGGTGGCGGACGCGCTGCCCGCCGTGCTCGACGAGCGGTGGGCGGAGCTGTGGCGGGGCGCCGGGGTGAGCCGGGCGCGGATCGCGGGGGCGGCGCTGCGGCGCGTTCTGCCGCCGCTGGTACCGCAGTTCGGGATGGTCGCCGTCGGTCTGACGGGTGGTGCGGTGGCCGTGGAGACGGTGTTCGCGGTGCCGGGCATCGGCCGTACGGCCCTCGGCGCGGCCCGGTCGCAGGATCTTCCGCTGCTGCAGGGCTCGGTCCTCGCGCTGCTGCTGCTCGGGCTGGTCGCGGGCGCGGTGGCGGCGGGCGTACGACACCGGCTGCTGGGGCCCTCGCTGCGGGACGCCGGGCTGACGCTGCCACCGGCCCGCCCGGTCCGCGCGCACCCGGCCGTTCCGGTGGTCCTGGCCGCCGTTCTGCTGCTCACCATCGGCTGGGGCCTGCTGCGCGACCCCTACACCGTGGACACCACCGTCCGTCTCGCCGCGCCTTCCTGGTCACATCCGCTCGGCACCGACGGTCTCGGCCGTGATGTGCTCGCCCGGCTCGGTCACGGCGCCGCCTCGACGGTCGGCACGGCGACGGCGGTCTGTCTGCTGGGCCTGCTGATCGCACTCGTGCTGGGCTTCGCGCCGGGCCTCGCGGCGGGCGCGTCGGACATCGCCAACGCCCTGCCGCCGGTGATCGTCGGCATCCTGGTCGCGGCGGCCGTCGGACCGGGCACCGGAGGGGCGGCCCTGGCGGTGGCTCTGATCTCCTGGCCCGCCCTGTCCGCGCACGCGGCGGCCCTGGTCCAGGAGGTGCGGGCGTCCGCGTTCCTCACCGCCCAACGGGCCATCGGCGCAAGCCCGTTCTGGATCCTCACCCGGCATGTCCTGCCGTCCGTCGCCGCCCCGGTCGCCCGCCATGCCCTGCTGCGGCTGCCGGGCATCGCCCTGGCCCTGGCCTCCCTCGGCTTCCTGGGCCTCGGCGCCCAGCCGCCCGCCCCCGAGTGGGGCCTGCTGCTGGAGGAGTCCCGGGCCTATGTGGAACGCGCCCCGTGGGCGGCCCTCGCCCCGGCGGTGGCCCTGGCCCTGCTGGCGGGCCTCGCCGTGTCGGGCGCGGCGCTCACGCAAGGCCGGAGAGTACGGCGAACCACCCCGGCGCCCGTCGAGACCAAGGCGAAGAAGGAGGCCCCCGTTGGAGTCTGAGCCCCTGCTGTCCGTGCGCGAGCTGCGGATCGCCTTCGACGGGGTCGAGGCCGTGCGCGGTCTCTCCTTCGACGTGCTGCCGCGTGAAGTCCTGGGAATCGTCGGCGAGTCAGGAGCGGGCAAGTCCCTCACGGCCCGCGCGCTCCTCGGCATGACGCCGCGCGGCGCGACCACCGGCGGGACGATCACCCCGGACCTCTCCGCCCACCGCGGCCGCCGTATCTCCCTCGTCCCGCAGGACGCCCTGTCCGCCCTCTCCCCCGTGCACCCGGTCGGCGACCAACTCGCCGCCGCTGTACGGTCGGTGACCGGGGCCTCCCGCAAGGAGGCCCGGGCCCGGGCGGTCGCGGCCCTGGACCGCGTAGGCATCCCGGACGCGGCACGCACGGCACGGGCGTATCCGCACGAGTACTCCGGCGGCATGCGACAGCGCGCCGTGATCGCCATGGCCACGATCAACGAGCCCGACCTCGTCATCGCCGACGAGCCCACCACCGCCCTCGACGAGGAGCGCCGCGACCAGGTCCTGCGGCTGCTCGCCGAGCAGCGGGAGGCGGTCGGCGCCGCGCTCGTCCTGGTCACCCACGACCTGGACGCCGTGGCGGCCCACGCGGACCGGGTGCTGGTCATGTACGCCGGCCGCCTCACCGAACTCGGCCCGGCGGAAGAGGTACTGGCCCGCCCCCGCGCCCCCTATACGGCCGGCCTGCTGGCGTCCCTCCCGCAGCACGCTCCCCCGGGCCGCCGCCTGCCCGCCCTGCGCGGCACCCCGCCCGCCCCGGGCGCGCTCCCGCCGGGCTGCGCCTTCGCCCCGCGCTGCCCGCTCGCCGCGGACCCCTGCCACACGACGGAACCGGAGCCCCGGCAGGTGGCCGGACGCCTGGTCGCCTGCCATCGCCATGAGGAACTCCCCCACCCCGCGACGGAGTTGTTCATGAAGGAGGGACAACCGGCATGACCGATCCCCTGCTCGACGTCCGCGACCTGGTCGTCCGCTACGGCCAGGTCACCGCCGTGGACGGCGTCTCCTTCTCCCTGGCCCCCGGAGAAACCCTCGCCCTGAACGGCCCGTCCGGCTGCGGCAAGTCCTCCACGGCCCTCGCGGTGCTCCAGCTCCGCCGCCCGGCCGGAGGTGAAGTCCATTTCGAGGGGCGGGAGTTGACGTCCCTCCCGGAACACGAACTGCGTCCGCTGCGTCCCCGTATGCAGCCCGTCTTCCAGGACCCGTACGGCTCGCTGAGCCCCCGCCACCGCATCCGGGACGCCGTCGCCGAACCGCTGAAGGTCCAGGGCCGCTGGCGCCCCACGGCCGGGCCCGCCCGGGTGGCCGAACTCCTCGACCGGGTCGGCCTCGACCCCGCGTACGGCGACCGCCGGCCGCACGAACTCTCCGGCGGCCAGTGCCAGCGTGCCGGCATCGCCCGCGCCCTGGCCTGCGAACCACGCCTGCTGGTCCTCGACGAGCCGGTGTCGTCGCTCGACCCGTCGGTGCGGGCGGGCGTACTGAACCTGCTGGCCGACCTCCAGGACGACCTGGGCCTCGGCTACCTGTTCATCTGCCACGACCGAGCGCTCGTACGGCACTTCGCGGACCGGGTGATCGAGATGCGCGAGGGCCGCCTCACGTCCGGTCAGCGGCCTCGATGACCTGGCGCAGCCCGTCGGTGAGCGCGTCGGCGTCCGGCGCACGCTCGGGGTCGAAGTTCCACTGTGCGATGAGCCCCGTCATCAGCGTCGTGTAGAACCTGCCGAGCGTATCCAGGGTCTTGTCCGGGATGTCCTCCTCACGGACCCCCATGAAGAGCGCGACCAGGGCACGCTCGGCATCCCGCTGCTGTTGCGCCAGATGGTCGCGCACCACGGGCAGCTGGTCCCCCATGGCCACGATCTCCATGCTGAGGCGCCACATCGAACCGGGCCCCCGCATGGTCCCGATGATGTTGGACCACACCTCCTGGAACCG
The DNA here is from genome assembly GCF_024442335.1 of Streptomyces sp. CRCS-T-1. NCBI lineage: Bacteria > Bacillati > Actinomycetota > Actinomycetes > Kitasatosporales > Streptomycetaceae > Streptomyces > Streptomyces sp. CRCS-T-1. The sequence continues at coordinate 2,315,443 of NZ_CP101651.1, forward strand.
CTCCAGCGAGCCGGGCTCGGCCTCGCTCCCCCCGGGCTTCTCCCCCTCGAAGGCGTCGGAGAGCTCACCGACCAGCGACAGATACGCCTCCGCGACCAGCGCGTCCTTCGAGCCGTAGTGATAGCCGATCGAAGCCAGGTTGGTCCCCGACTCCTTGACGATGTCGCGCGCGGTCGTGCGCATGAACCCCTTCGCCAACAGGCAGCGCTTGGCGCCCTCGAGCAGATCCTCACGGTGTCCCATGACAGCCCACTCTACCCCGGCATTCATACACCCGTCCCAGACGTACGTTTTATACATGCGTACTAGACAAGCGTTTAAGACGCTCGTACAGTCCTGCCCATGACGACGAACCCCACCCCTCCGGCCCGTGCCGGCCGCCGTGAATGGACGGCGCTCGGCGTGCTGATGCTGCCGTTGCTGCTGGTCTCGATGGACGTCTCCGTCCTGTACTTCGCGGTCCCCGCGATCAGCGCCGACCTGGAGCCGAGCGCCACCCAGCAGCTCTGGATCTTCGACATCTACGGCTTCGTCCTGGCCGGCCTGCTGATGACCATGGGCTCCCTCGGCGACCGCATCGGCCGCCGCAGGCTCCTGCTGTTCGGCGCCGCCGCCTTCGGCGCGGCCTCCCTGGTGGCGGCCTATGCGAACAGCGCCGAGACCCTGATCGCCGCCCGGGCGGTCCTCGGCATCGGCGGCGCGACACTGATGCCCTCGACGATGGCGCTGGTGCGCACGATGTTCACCGACCCCGCGCAGCGCACCAAGGCGATCGGCGTGTGGTCGGGGGTGATGACGGCCGGCATCGCGCTCGGCTCGGTGATGAGCGGTGTGCTGGTCGAGCACTTCTGGTGGGGCTCGGTCTTCCTGGTCAATCTGCCCGCGATGGCACTGCTCCTGGTCCTCGGGCCCTTCCTGCTGCCCGAGTCGAGGAACCCGCACCCCGGCCGCTTCGACCGGCTGAGCGTTCCGCTGTCGATGGCGGCGGTGCTCCCCGTGATCTACGGCCTGAAGGAACTCGCGTCGCAGGGCTGGGACGTGCGGTACGCGATGTCGGTGTCCGTCGGCCTGGTCTTCGCCGCGCTCTTCGTCCACCGCCAGCGCACGGCGGTGTCCCCGCTGATCTCACCGGAGCTGTTCCGGGCCCGCGGTTTCGGCCCGGCCGTCGTCCTCAACCTCGTCGCCGCCTTCGGCATGATGGGCTCGGCGTACTTCACGACGCAGTACATCCAGTCGGTCCTGGACATGGGCCCCCTGGAGGCGGCGCTGTGGAGCCTGCTGCCGTCGGTGCCGATCGGGCTGGCGGCCGTGGCCGGCGCGCAGTTGGTGCAGCGGGGCGTTCCCCGCGCGCATGTCGTCGGCGGAGGCTTCGCGGTCACCGCGTGCGGCTATGTGCTGCTGGCCCTGGCCGGGACGGACTCGCTGTGGCTGCTGCTCGCCGCGTGCGCCGTTCTGGCCTCCGGCGTGGTCGTCGTCATGTCGCAGGTGGCGGACCTGGCCCTGAACGCCGCCCCGGTGGAGAAGGCGGGCGCGGCCTCGTCCCTGCTGGAGACGGGCACCGAGTTCGGCGGCGCGCTGAGCATGGCGTTCCTGGGCTCCATCGGTACGGCCGTCTACCGCCACGAGATCCCGGCCTCGGCGCCCGCCCCGGCCCGCGAGACCCTGGGCGGCGCCTTGGCCGTCGCCGACCGGCTGCCGGGGCGCGCGGGAGACGCCCTGGCGACGGCGGCCCGCGAGGCCTTCACCAGCGGTATGCACGCGGCGGCGATCACCAGCGCGGTGCTGCTGGTGGGAGCGGCGGTGGCCGCCACGGTGCTCCTGCGGCGGGTCCCCGAAAAGGAAAACGCCGGACGGGCTGATCAGCTCAGCCCGTCCGGCGTCTGAAGGCAGGTCAGACCAGGTTCACGGAACGAGCGGAGGTCGTACCGATCTCCGCCGCCACCTCGGCCAGCACCCCGGCGGTCACCGTGTCGTCCACGGTCAGCACCGCCAGCGCCTCGCCGCCGACCGCGGCCCGCGAGACCTGCATGCCGGCGATGTTGATGCCCGCCTCGCCGAGGATGCGGCCCACGGTGCCGACGACACCCGGACGGTCCTCGTACCGCAGCACGACCATGTGCTCGGCGAGCGCGAGGTCGACGTCGTACTCCCCGACCGCGACGATCTTCTGGAGGTGCTTCGGGCCGGCCAGCGTGCCGGAGACCGACACCTCCTCGCCGTCGGCGAGGGTGCCGCGCACGGTGACGACATTGCGGTGCTCGGACGCCTCGGAGCTGGTGGTCAGGCGCACCTCGACCCCGCGCTCCTGCGCGAACAGCGGGGCGTTCACATAGGACACCGTCTCGTCGACGACGTCCTCGAAGACACCCTTGAGGGCGGACAGCTCCAGCACCTTCACATCGTGCTGGGTGATCTCGCCGTACACCTCGACGTCGAGGCGGACCGCGACCTCACCGGCGAGCGCCGTGAAGATCCGGCCGAGACGCTCGGCGAGCGGCAGGCCCGGCTTGACGTCCTCGGCGATGACACCGCCCTGCACGTTCACCGCGTCCGGGACGAGCTCACCGGCGAGGGCGAGCCGCACCGAGCGGGCGACGGCGATACCGGCCTTCTCCTGCGCCTCGTCCGTGGAGGCACCGAGGTGCGGGGTGGCGACGACCTGGTCGAACTCGAAGAGCGGGGAGTCCGTGCAGGGCTCCTTCGCGTACACGTCGAGACCGGCACCGGCGACCCGGCCCTCCTTGAGGGCGGAGTACAGCGCCTCCTCGTCGACGATCCCGCCGCGCGCGGCGTTGACGATGCGCACGCTCGGCTTGACCTTGCGCAGTGCCTCGTCGCCGATCAGACCGAGGGTCTCGGGCGTCTTCGGGAGGTGGACGGTGATGAAGTCGGAGACCTCGAGCAGCTCGTCCAGCGACAGCACCTTGACGCCCATCTGCGCGGCGCGGGCCGGCTGCACATAGGGGTCGTAGGCGACGACCTTCATGCCGAAGGCCGACATGCGCTGGGCGACGAGGGCACCGATGCGGCCGAGGCCGACGACGCCGAGGGTCTTCTCGGCCAGCTCGACGCCGGTGTACTTGCTGCGCTTCCACTCGCTGTTCTTCAGCGCGGCGTTGGCCTGCGGAATGTTGCGGGCGGTGGCGAGCAGCAGACCGCAGGCCAGCTCGGCGGCGGTCACGATGTTCGAGGTGGGGGCGTTGACGACCATCACGCCGGCCTTGGTGGCGGCGGAGACGTCCACGTTGTCCAGGCCGACGCCGGCTCGTGCGACGACCTTGAGCTTGTTCGCCGCGGCGATCGCCTCGGCGTCGACCTTGGTGGCCGAACGGATCAGGATCGCGTCGACATCGGCGATGGCCGGGAGCAGCTCGGCTCGGTCCCCGCCGTTGCAATGCCGGATCTCGAAGTCCGGGCCAAGCGCGTCGACGGTTGCGGGCGACAGCTCTTCAGCGATGAGTACGACGGGTTTCGAGCTCACGTGAGTCCTCACAAGTCCAGTGCTGCGGACGGCCGTCCCGACGGCCGCAGGCGGTGGAGGGGCTAGCCGCGTGGAAGACGCACGACGCTGTGAGCCTGACGCGTATATATGCAGCAGTGTAGTGGTGCTGCGGTGGGCGCCTCACGCCTGTGCGGAAGGATCACCCGGACGAGAAAGGGGCCGGTCGCGGCAGCGGTGCCGCGGCCGGCCCCGGGGGCTCACGCCTCCTCGTCGACCCAGCTCATGAGCTTGCGCAGCTCCTTGCCGGTGGTCTCCAGCAGGTGCTCGGAGTCCTGGGTCTTGTACTCGTTGTACTTCTTCAGACCGCCGTGGTACTCGTCCATCCACTGCTGGGCGAAGGTGCCGTCCTGGATCTCGGCGAGGACCTTCTTCATCTCGGCCTTGGTGGCGTCCGTGATGATCCGCGGGCCGGTGACGTAGTCGCCCCACTCGGCGGTCTCGGAGATCGACCAGCGCATCTTCTCCAGGCCGCCCTCGTACATGAGGTCCACGATCAGCTTCAGCTCGTGCAGGCACTCGAAGTAGGCGATCTCCGGCTGGTAGCCGGCCTCGGTCAGGGTCTCGAAGCCCGCCTTGACCAGAGCGGCGGTGCCACCGCAGAGAACGGCCTGCTCGCCGAAGAGGTCGGTCTCGGTCTCCTCGGTGAAGGTCGTCTTGATGACGCCGGCGCGGGTGCCGCCGATGCCCTTGGCGTACGACAGGGCCAGCGCGAAGCCGTTGCCCGTGGCGTCCTGCTCGACGGCGGCGATGCACGGAACGCCGCGGCCCTCCTCGTACTGGCGGCGGACCAGGTGGCCCGGGCCCTTCGGGGCGACCATGCAGACGTCCACGCCGGCCGGGGGCTTGATGAAGTCGAAGCGGATGTTCAGGCCGTGCCCGAAGAACAGCGCGTCGCCGTCGTTCAGGTTGTCCTTGATGTGCTCCTCGTAGACCTGGGCCTGGATCGGGTCCGGGACGAGGATCATGATGACGTCGGCCTCGGCGGCGGCCTCCGACGGGCTCACCACGCGCAGGCCCTGCTCCTCGGCCTTGGCCTTGGACTTGGAGCCCTCGTGCAGACCGACGCGGACGTCGACACCCGAGTCACGGAGCGACAGCGCGTGGGCGTGGCCCTGGCTGCCGTACCCGATGACCGCGACCTTGCGGCCCTGGATGATGGACAGGTCGGCGTCGGCGTCGTAGAACAGCTCGGCCACTTTGGGTTCTCTCCTCGGGAGTGCAGGTGTTGCGTCCCACCGTATGACGGAGGGCGGAAGGGAAGTCTGAGGGTCTCGGAATACGGGCGGCCGACGGCGCGCCGACCGCCCGTTCCCAGGTATTACGCCGACCGGTCCAGGGCGCGCAGCGACCGGTCCGTGATGGAGCGGGCGCCGCGGCCGATCGCGATCGTGCCGGACTGGACCAGCTCCTTGATGCCGTACGGCTCCAGCATCTTGAGCATGGCGGAGAGCTTCTCGCCGGATCCGGTGGCCTCGATGGTGACGGCCTCCGGGGAGACGTCGACGGTCTTGGCGCGGAACAGCTGGACGATCTCGACGATCTGGGAGCGCGTCTCGTTGTCGGCGCGCACCTTCACCAGAACGAGTTCGCGCTGCACCGCCTGCGACGGCTCCAGCTCGACGATCTTGAGCACGTTGACGAGCTTGTTGAGCTGCTTGGTCACCTGCTCCAGCGGCAGGTCCTCCACCCCCACGACGATGGTGATGCGGGAGATGTCGGGGTGCTCGGTGACACCGACGGCGAGCGAGTCGATGTTGAAGCCGCGGCGGGAGAACAGGGCGGCGATCCGGGCGAGGATGCCGGGCGTGTTCTCCACCAGGACGGAGAGCGTGTGCTTGGACATGATCTTTTACGTCTCTCTCGCTCAGTCGTCTTCGTTGTCGCCGAAGTCGGGGCGGACGTCCCGGGCGGCCATGATCTCGTCGTTGGAGGTGCCGGCGGCGACCATCGGCCAGACCATCGCGTCCTCGTGGACGATGAAGTCGACGACGACGGGGCGGTCGTTGATGGAGTTCGCCTCCTCGATGACCTTGTCGAGGTCGTCCGGGGACTCGCAGCGGATGGCGTAGCAGCCCATGGCCTCCGACAGCTTCACGAAGTCGGGGACGCGGGTGCCGCGGGCCTGCGGGTTGATGTCCTCCGGGCCGGAGTGCAGGACCGTGTTGGAGTACCGCTGGTTGTAGAAGAGGGTCTGCCACTGGCGGACCATCCCGAGGGCGCCGTTGTTGATGACGGCGACCTTGATCGGGATGTTGTTCAGGGCGCAGGTGGTGAGTTCCTGGTTGGTCATCTGGAAGCAGCCGTCGCCGTCGATGGCCCAGACGGCCCGCTCAGGGGCACCGGCCTTGGCGCCCATGGCGGCGGGGACGGCGTAGCCCATGGTTCCGGCGCCGCCGGAGTTCAGCCAGGTGCCCGGCTTGTCGTACTCGATGAAGTGGGCGGCCCACATCTGGTGCTGGCCGACGCCCGCCGCGAAGATCGTGCCCTCGGGGGCGAGCTGGCCGATGCGCTGGATGACGTGCTGCGGGGAGAGCGAGCCGTCGTCGGGCTGGTCGTAGCCGAGCGGGTAGGTGTCGCGCCAGCGGCTCAGGTCCTTCCACCAGGCGCTGTAGTCGCCCTGCTGGCCTTCGCTGTGCTCCTTCTGGACGGCCTGGATCAGGTCGGCGATGACCTCGCGGGCGTCTCCGACGATCGGCACGTCGGCGGCGCGGTTCTTGCCGATCTCGGCCGGGTCGATGTCCGCGTGGACGATCTTGGCGAAGGGGGCGAAGCTGTCCAGCTTGCCGGTGACGCGGTCGTCGAAGCGGGCGCCGAGGGCGACGATCAGGTCCGCCTTCTGCAGACCGGTGACGGCGGCCACCGAGCCGTGCATGCCGGGCATGCCCAGGTGCTGGGGGTGGTCGTCGGGGAACGCGCCGAGCGCCATCAGGGTGGTGGTGACGGGCGCGCCGGTGAGCTCGGCGAGGACCTTCAGCTCGGCGGTGGCCCTGGCCTTGAGCACGCCGCCGCCGACGTACAGCACGGGACGCCTGGCCTGGGTGATCAGCTTGGCTGCCTCGCGGATCTGCTTGGCGTGCGGCTTGGTCACCGGGCGGTAGCCGGGCAGGTCCATGGCGGGCGGCCAGGAGAAGGTGGTCTTCGCCTGGAGGGCGTCCTTGGCGATGTCGACCAGGACCGGTCCGGGGCGGCCGGTGGAGGCGATGTGGAAGGCCTGCGCGATGATCTGCGGGATGTCCTCGGCCTTGGTGACGAGGAAGTTGTGCTTGGTGATCGGCATGGTGATGCCGACGATGTCCGCCTCCTGGAAGGCGTCCGTGCCGATCGCCTTGGACGCCACCTGGCCGGTGATCGCGACCAGCGGCACGGAGTCCATGTGCGCGTCGGCGATCGGGGTGACCAGGTTGGTCGCGCCGGGCCCCGAGGTGGCCATGCAGACGCCGACCTTGCCGGTGGCCTGCGCGTAGCCGGTGGCGGCGTGACCGGCGCCCTGCTCGTGCCGGACCAGGACGTGGCGCACCCTGGTGGAGTCCATCAGCGGGTCGTAGGCCGGAAGGATCGCACCGCCGGGAATGCCGAATACCGTGTCGGCGCCGACCTCCTCGAGAGAGCGGATGAGGGACTGCGCGCCCGTCACCTGCTCGGGGGCGGAGTGTCCTCCGGATCGGGGCCGGGGCTGCGGGTGGTGGGCCCCGGTGGCCTGCTCGGTCATCGGCATTCTCTTCTCAGATGCTGAGGGTTTTTTGCGAGGTTCGTGCGGTTTTCGGCTGCTGCACGTCAGGCGCCTGTGCAACAAAAAACCCCTCGTGCCATAAGGCAAGCGAGGGGAGCGCGCCGGGTGGAGTCGCTGAGCGGTCGAGGCTCAGCGTCAGCCGACGCGCTTTCCAAGTACGAGAATTCGGGTGCGCATGGCACAGACCCTCCCCCCGGCGCACACTCACTGTCAAGTGGGTGGGACGGGAGTCTCATTATGTGAGCGTAGGGCCGTACCGCCTCCGATGACGGCGGACACTCCCGAGCTGTACACCCGCGGGGCGCCGCCCGCGAACACCGGCTCGGCCGGTGCGTTCGGCACCGGGTAGTGGCCACCGGCGAGCGCCCGGCGCAGCCGGTACTCGTCGAGCGGTCCGGAGAACGCCATGCCCTGCCCGTGCGTGCAGCCCATCGCGCGCAGGGCGACGACCTGCTCGGGCAGGTCCACCCCCTCGGCCACGGACTTCAGCCCGAGATCGGTGGCGATGCGCAGCAGCCCACTGGTGATTTTGTACAGCCGGGCCGACTCGACGACGCCCTCGACCAGCGCGCGGTCGAGTTTCAGGATGTCGACGGGGAACCGCCTGAGGGCCGTGATCGCCGCGCAGTCGCTGCCGAACCCGTCGAGCGCGATCCGGACGCCGACCCGCCGCAGGGCGCCGAGGCGCCGCTCCAGCTCGTCCGGCGAGACCTTCGGGCCGGTGTCGGACAGCTCGATGATCAGCGACCCGGAGGGCAGCCCGTGCCGGGTGAGCAGCGCCTCGATCGAGCCGAGCGGCATCGACCGGTCCAGCAGGCGGCGCGCGCTCATCCGGACCACGACCGGCACGGACAGCCCGGTCGCCTGCCGCTCGGCGGCCTGCTCGACGGCTTCCTCGATCACCCACCGGCCCAGCTCGGCGGTCTTGTCGCTGTCCTCGGCCACGCGCAGGAACTCCGCCGGGGTGAACAGCACCCCCTGTGAGGAGCGCCAGCGCGCCTGCGCGGACACCGATGTGATCCGGCCGTCCTCCAGGCAGACCACCGGCTGGTGCAGCAGGGCGAACTCGCCGTCGTGCAGCGCGGCCCGCAGGCGCGTGGCCAGCTCCACCTTGCGTACGACGTCCTGCTGCATCTGTGGCTTGTACAGCTCGACGCGGCCCTTGCCGCCGGCCTTGGCGCGGTACATGGCCAGGTCGGCGTTGCGCAGCAGCTCGCCCGCGCCGAGGCCCGCGTCCGCGAAGGCGACGCCGATGGAGGCGTTGACACGGACATCGTTGCCGTCGATGAGGTACGGCTGGGACAGCGTCGTCCTGAGGCGGTCGGCGAGTTCCACTATGTGCCGCTCCCGGGCGGCCCGGTCGCGGGTGTTGTCGCCGACGATCAGGGCCGCGAACTCGTCGCCGCCCAGCCGGGAGGCGGTGTCGCCCTGGCGGACGGAGTCCTGGAGTCTGCGGGCGGCCTGGACGAGCAGCTCGTCCCCCGCCTGGTGCCCGATGGTGTCGTTGACGGCCTTGAAGCCGTCGAGGTCGATGAACAGCACGGCCGTGTTCCGCAGGGCCACGCCCCGGTCGGAGGCCCTTCGGCCCGAGAGGGCGTGCTGGACGCGCCGGGTGAACAGGGCGCGGTTGGGCAGGTCCGTGAGCGGGTCGTGCTCGGCGTTGTGCTGCAACTGGGCCTGGAGCCGGACCCTTTCGGTCACGTCCCTGCTGTTGAAGATGAGGCCGCCGTGATGGCGGTTGACGGTCGATTCGACGTTGAGCCAGGCTCCGTCACCCGACCGGAAGCGGCACTCGATGCGCGTAGTGGGTTCCTCGACGGGGCTGGCGGCGAGGAACCTGCGCGCCTCATGCACGACGCAGCCGAGGTCCTCCGGGTGGATGAGATTGGCCAGTTCCGTACCCACCAGATCCTCCGCCGAGCGGCCGTAGACACCGGCGGCGGCCGGGGAGACGTACCTCAGGACTCCGCTGGGCGCGGCGATCATGATGACGTCGCTGGAGCCCTGCACCAGGGAGCGGAAGTGGTTCTCCGCCTGGGCCAGTTCCTGGGTGAGGGTGATGTTGTCGAGCAGCATGATGCCCTGGCGCACGACGAGCGCGAGCACGACCGTGCCCCCGGTCAGCAGGACCACGCGGTCGACGCTGCGGCCGTTGAGGACGTTGTAGAGGATCCCCAGCGTGCACACGGCGGCCGCGAGATACGGCGTGAGGGCGGCGAGGGAGCCGGAGATGGGCCGGGCGGCCGGATAGCGGCCGAGCTCGCCTCCGGGTGCGGGCGGCTGGTGGTGCGGCCCGCTGCGCTGCCCGGGCAGGTGCTCGTGCACCACGCGCGTGTGCCCGGTCGTGCTCTGCCGGTCGAGGCCGTGCCGGTCGGTGTCCGGCGTGCGGGGCGCGGCCCACGGGGCGTACGCCAGGAGCAGCGAGCCGGCGAACCAGCCCGCGTCGAGCAACTGGCCGGAGCGGTAGTCGTGGTGCATCAGCGGCGAGGTGAACAGGGCGTCGCACATCACGGTCAGCGCGAGCGCGCCGATGGCGGTGTTGACCGCGGAGCGGTTCACCGCGGAGCGCCTGAAGTGCAGCGCGAGGACCATGCTGACCAGTGCGATGTCGAGCAGCGGGTAGGCCAGCGACAGCGCGGTGTGCGCCACGCCGGGCCCTTCGGACTTGGCGGCCTGGGCAAGGGCGAGGCTCCAGGCCAGGGTGAGCAGCGAGCCGCCGATCAGCCAGGCGTCCAGCCCGAGACAGACCCAGCCGGCCTTGGACGCCGGCCGCTTGGCGAGCACGAGCAGCCCGACGATGGCGGGCGGCGCGAAGCAGAGGAAGAACAGGTCGGCGTAGCTGGGGCTGGGCACGGGCAGTCCGAGGACCACCTCGTACCACCCCCAGACGAGGTTGCCGAGGGCCGCCATGGCCGAGGAGAGGCCGAAGAGCAGCCATGCGGGTCGAAAGCGGGTGCGGCGGTTGCGGGCGTAGAGGAAGCACGACACGGAGGCCGTGGCCGCTGCGGCGCTCAGCCCGAAGTCGCCCATGATGAGCGCCACTTGGTAGGAGCCCCAGCCGAGCGCGGAACCGACGGCGTATCCCGCGCAGACGAGGGCGAGGACGAGTTGGAGGGCCAGGCCCGGCCGAGGGCCGGAGAGCGGCGTACGGGGCAGCAGCACCCCTGGCGACGGAGGCTGTGCCCGCAGCGCTCCGTCCAGCATGGGGGTCGGGGGCGCACTCACCGGGCCCTCCCGGTCCGTGCGCCTTGGTCATGATCGCTGCGGTGGGTGTGGTGGCCGCCGTGATCGGCGTGGTGACCGCGTCGGAACGCGGCCGTCCGCCAGGGTCGCCGCCGGCCGCCCCGTCCGGTCGGATCGCTCGTCCATGGGCCGTGCATCGCCTGTCGCCCCCCTCACAGTCCGAAGTGTCCGTCCCCGGCGCCGAATATCCCCCGGCGCTGCCCCTGTCGGGACGATACACCAGTCTCGTCACTCAGGGACATAGGTTCTCTACTCTCCGTGACGATCAACAGATATATGAGTACCCACCGCACCCGAAGGATTGCGGACGGTACCCGAGGTCGCTTCAGTCTGTTGATGCACCCGTCGTGAGGATCACGTTGCGGAGCGGCTCCCGGTTCACATAACGGTTCAACTGGTCCACCAGGAGCCGCTCGGCGCGCGGAAGGAACGCGGAGGTGGGTCCGCCGACATGAGGGCTGATGAGTACCCCCGGCGCACGCCACAGCCGGTGTTCGCGCGGCAGGGGCTCGGGGTCGGTGACGTCTAGGGCGGCGGTGATGCGGCCGGTCTCCACCTCGGCGAGCAGGGCCTTGGTGTCGACGACGGGGCCGCGGGCCACGTTGACCAGGAGCGCGCCGTCCTTCATCCGGGACAGGAAGTCGGCCCCGGCCAGGCCGCGGGTGGCCTCGGTGAGCGGTGTGGACAGGATGACGACGTCCGCTTCGGGGAGCAGGGAGGCGAGTTCGGTGAGCGGGTGCACCGGACCGCGCGCCGTGGTGCGCTCGGAGCGCGCGACGCGCGCCACCCGCGCCACCTCGAACGGAACGAGCCGGTCCTCGATGGCCGCGCCGATCGATCCGTATCCCACGATGAGGATGTTCTTGTCGGCGAGCGCGGGCCGGAATCCGCCGAGCCACTCCCCCCGGTCCTGCGCGCGGACGAAGTCGGGGATCCCGCGGAGCGAGGCCAGGATCAGCGCGAGGGTGAGCTCTCCGGTGCTGGCCTCGTGCACCCCGCGCGCGTTGCACAGCCGCACGCCCGGAGGCAGGTGCGGCAGCCCGGGCTGCACGTGGTCGATCCCGGCCGAGAGGGTCTGCACGACCTCTACATGACTCATCTGCGGCATGGGACGCACGCACAGCGGGCTCGGCTTCATGTAGGGGACGACGTAGAAGGCGCAGTCCGCCGGGTCGGCGGGGAAGTCGTCCTCGCCGTTCCAGTAGCGGTAGCCGGGACCCTCGGGGAGTCCCTCGATCTCTTCCGGCGGGATGGGCAGCCACACGTCAGCAGTCATGCTCTGGAGGCTATGTCAGGAGCGTGCGACGGCAGAGGTTAGGTTGGGGTGGCCGGAACAGGGAGGGTCACGACCAGGTGGAGCGCAGGACGATCGGCGCGGCGGCGCTCGCGGTGGGGGCCGTCGGACTCGGGTGCATGCCGATGAGCTGGGCCTACAGCACCTCTCGGCAGCGTGGTGACGAGTCGCTCAGGGCGGTGCACCGGGCCCTGGACCTGGGCGTGTCCCTGCTGGACACGGCCGACATGTACGGCCCCTTCACCAACGAACTGCTGGTGGGGCGGGCGTTGAAGGAGCGCCGGTCCGACGCGTTCGTGTCGACCAAGGTCGGTCTGCTGGTGGGCGACCAGCACATCGTCGCCAACGGCCGCCCGGGGTATGTGAAACGTGCCTGCGACGCCTCGCTGCGGCGTCTGCAGACGGACGTCATAGACCTCTACCAGCTGCACCGGGCCGACCCGGAGGTGCCCGTCGAGGAGACGTGGGGCGCGATGGCCGAGCTCGTCCAGGCCGGGAAGGTGCGGGCGCTCGGTCTGTGCGCGGTGGGCGCGCGGGCGGGCCGCCGGGGCGGGGCCCGCCCGCACGACGCGACGATACGGCAGCTGGAGCGGGTGCAGCAGGTCTTCCCGGTGAGCGCGGTGGAGGCGGAGCTGTCGGTGTGGTCGCCCGAGGCGCTGGAGACCCTGCTGCCGTGGTGTCAGACGCGGGGCGTCGGCTTCCTCGCCGCGATGCCGCTCGGCAACGGCTATCTGACCGGCAGGCTGCGGACCGGCGCGGGCTTCGAGGCGGACGATCTGCGCGCCCGGCACCCCCGGTTCACGGGCGAGATGATGGCCGCGAACCAGCCGATCGTCGCGGGCCTGCGCCGCGTGGCCCGCCGCCACGGCGAGCACGTCACCACCGCCCAGGTCGCCCTCGCCTGGGTCCTCGCCCAGGGCCCGCACGTGGTCCCGGTCCCGGGCACGAAGCAGGAGCGCTGGGTCACGGAGAACGCGGCCGCGACGGCCCTGCGTCTGACGCCGGACAATCTGCGGGAAGTGGCAGTGCTGCCCCGGGCCCAGGGGTCGTGGGACTGAGCCGGGTCCGGACCCTGACGCCGGCCGGGTGCGTACGGCACAAACCCGCCCAGGGCCCCCCGTTCGCGGTTCGGGGTTCGGCGATCGGGAACTTGTGAGGCCCGAGCGGTGTATGACAGGGAGAACCCGCCGCGTCGAAGGGACCATGATCGTGCAACGTCGAGCCGTCCCGGCCGTGTTGGCCGCCGCCGCGCTCCTGCTGACGGCCGGCTGCTCCTCCGACGGCGGAGGAACCTCCGGCTCCGACGAGGGCGCCTCCCCCGGTCGTACGGCACCGCAGTCCTCCGCGCCGCCGGGGAAGGCCGCCGAGGAGACACCTCCCGCGAAGGGCTCGGTGAAGGTGGTGCGCACCGTCGCCGAGGGCCTCGACTCCCCCTGGGGTCTCGCTCCGCTGCCGGGCGGCGGTCTGCTCGTCTCCTCCCGGGACGACGGGACGATCGTCCGGGTCGACGAGAAGACCGGGAAGAAGACCGAGCTGGGCGAGGTGCCGGGCGTATCGGCCGCCGGCGAGGGCGGCCTGCTGGGCATCGCCCTGTCGCCCGACTACGCCTCGGACCACATGGTCTACGCGTACTTCACCTCCGCCGGCGACAACCGCATCGTCCGCATGCTCTACGACGAGAAGAAGCCCGCCGGTGAGCAGCTCGGCGCTCCCGACACGGTCTTCAGGGGCATCCCCAAGGGCTTCATCCACAACGGCGGGCGGATCGAGTTCGGCCCGGACAAGATGCTCTACGTCGGCACCGGCGAGAGCGGCGACACCGGTCTGTCCCAGGACAAGGACTCCGTGGGCGGCAAGATCCTGCGCCTGACCCCGGAGGGCGAGCCCGCGCCGGGCAACCCGTTCCCCGGCTCGCCGGTGTACTCGTTGGGCCACCGCAATGTGCAGGGCCTCGCCTGGGACACCAAGCAGCGGCTCTTCGCCTCGGAGTTCGGCCAGGACACCTGGGACGAGCTCAACGCGATCAAGCCGGGCGACAACTACGGCTGGCCGGAGGCCGAGGGCAGGTCGGGCGACGGGGACTTCCACAACCCGATCGACCAGTGGACGACGGCCGAGGCGTCCCCCAGCGGCATCGCCTACGCCGAGGGTTCGGTCTGGATGGCGGGCCTGCGCGGCAAGCGGCTGTGGCGCATCCCGCTGAACGGCACGGAGGCCTCGGCCGAACCGCAGGCCTTCCTGGACGGCGAGTACGGCCGGCTGCGCACGGTCGTCCCGGCGGGCGGCGACCGGCTGTGGCTCGTGACCAGCAACACGGACGGCCGGGGCAGCCCCGAGGACGGGGACGACCGGATCCTCGAGCTGCGGGTGTCGTAGCCGCCTAGAGCGTGTCTCTTTGATCGGTTGGTCAGTTGATCGGATGTGTCCGTCCGGTTAGTGATCACTGATGCGATGTGGGGCCGGATCGAGCCGCTGATGCCGGCCGATCCGGTCCGCGGTCGGCGATGGGCCGATCACCGCCGAACGTTGGAGGCCATCGCGTGGAAGTACCGCACCTGCTCGCCCTGGCGGGACTTGCCGGACGAGCTCGGCTCGTTCCAGACCGCTCACAAACGCCTGATCAGGTGGGCCGTGGACGGCACCTGGGAACTCATCCTTGCCGCGGTCCTGGCAGCGGCCGACGACGCTGACGACATCGGCTGGACTGTCTCGGTGGACTCCACTGTCTGCCGGGCTCACCAGCACGCCGCCGGAGCCAGGAAAAGGGGGCGCCAGGCCGGGCCGAACCCGATGACCATGCCCTCGGACGCTCCCGCGGCGGCCTGAGCACGAAAGTCCACCTCGCCAGCGACAGCCGTGCACGGCCCCTGGTCCTCCGCGTCACCGCAGGCCAGGCGGGCGACGCTCCGGCCTTCGAGACGGTCATGGCAGGCATCCGTGTTCCGCGAAGCGGACCCGGACGACCGAGAAACCGTCCCGATACCGTCCTGGCGGACCGCGCGTATTCATCCCGCGCGATCCGCAATCATCTCCGGCGACGCGGGATCCGTGCGGTCATCCCCCAGCCGTCCGACCAGGTCGGCCACCGGCTGCGCCGGGGCCGCGACGGAGGCCGCCCGCCGGCATTCGACGCCGAGGCGTACAAGCAGCGCAACGCCGTCGAGCGGTGCATCAACCGGCTGAAGCAGTGGCGCGGCCTGGCCATGCGAACGGACAAGCTCGCCATCGCCTACCAGGCCGGACTCCACCTCGCGGCCATCCTCATCTGGACAGCCGCTTGACGGCCGAAGCGCCTTGCCCGCGAAGATGACCACATGGACGATCTTGTGAAGTTCCTCGTCGCGCGCATCATGGACGACAACCACGCCTATGCCTACGTGGCCGACACCCTGGGCGGCGAGGCTCTTCTCGACAGCCATCTCCCCATGCTCGACCTGACCGAGCAACTGGCGCACGACTACAAGGCCATAGATCCCTCGGACTCCCGCATGGCCGGCCTGGCATACGTACTTCGGGTCCTAGCCCAGTCATACGCCGAGCACCCCGCCTACCGGCAGGAATGGCGCCCATAGCGTTTCAAGGAGACAAGCTCTAGCCCTCGTGGTCCTCCGGCTCCTGCTGCGGGCGTACGACGACCTTCCCGGACGCCAGGTCTATCGGCCCGCGTCCGGGATCACCGTCGCCGGTGTCCTCCCGGGTCAGTTCCAGGCGGTTCTGCTCGTCGCGGGTGTGCTTGCGGCCGGGCGAGAACAGCTCCTCGAACACGTTGAACACGGTGCCTCCCTCGGCCGCGGCGACAGCGGCCTCCCTTACAGCGTATGCCTCAGCCCGCCGGGCGGGGTATGACCGATTCGGCCGGAAACAGCCCCAGCCGGTGCGCCACCGCCGCCGCCTCGCCGCGCCCGGAGACGCCGAGCTTCGCCAGGATGTTGGAGACGTGGACGCTCGCGGTCTTCGGGGAGATGAACAGCTCCTCGGCGATCCGGCGGTTGGTATGGCCGACGGCGACCAGGCGCAGTACATCCCGTTCCCGGCTGGTGAGGCCGAGGGCCTCGGCGGGGTCGGCCGGGGCGGGGGCGGGTTGCGAGGCGGGTGCGACCGGGAGGCGGGCGCGCTGGGCGAGCGCGGCGGCGGACTCGGCGAGGGGCCGGGCGGCGAGGTGGCGGGCGACGGTCTGGGTGAGGCGCAGCAGCTCCGTGGCGCGGTCGCGTTCGTCCTCGCCGCCGCCCGTCAGCAGGGACTCGGCCAGGCGGTACCGGACGCGGGCGAGGTCGTAGGGCCGCTCCAGGGGTTCGAAGGCGGTGACCACCCGCGACCAGGTGTCCGGGGTGCTCAGGCCCTCGGCGCGCTGGAGTTCGGCGCGGACCCAACTCTCGTGGGCGAGCCAGACGGGGGCGTTGGTGGTGAGGCGCTTGGTGGCCTTGAGGATGCCGTCCAGGGCCTCGGCGCGGCCGTCCCGCGCGGCGGGCAGGGCGCGGGCGTCGGCCTCCGCGGTGGCCGCTTCGAGCAGCAGCGGCCAGGCGTAGCGCTGGGTGCCGGGCGGGAAGCCGGATTCCAGGGTGCGGGCCAGTTCGGCGCGGGCGTCGGGGAGGCGGCCCTCGGCGACGGCGACGGCGATGGTGAGGCAGGAGACCGGGAGCTCGTGCTGCGGCATGGGGTCGAGCGGACCGTAGGCGGCGCGGCCCTCGGCGAGATGGCGGGCGGCCTCGGGGACCCGGCCGCGGGCGAGTGCGAGGAACGCCAGGCTGTTGGCGCCGGAGCCGTGCGGCCCGGCCGTCTGACCGCGCCGCTGGGCGTTGCCCGCCGCTTCGGCGGCCTCGTCCCAGCGGCCCAGCGAGATGAGCGACTCCGCGAGGTTGCTCCAGATCCAGGCCTCGGCGACCCGCAGGCCCATCGCCCCGGTGAGCCGCAGGCCCTCGCGCAGGATGTCGACGGACGCCTCGGAGCGGCCGAGGCCTTCGAGGGCGTGGGGCAGGTTCACATGGCTGCGGCCCACGACCGCCGCGAGGCTCCGGGCGACCACCTCGTCCCTGACCTCGTACATGTGCGTGAGCCCGGCCTCGATCTGCCCGGCGTCGACCATGAGGCCGCCGAGGGTGAGCCGGGCGTTGGACTCGATGTCGTCGGCGCTCACCATGCGCGCGTACTCGACGGCGCGCTCGGCGGCCGTCAGGGCCTCCGGGCCGGGCTCGTGGAGCATCGACCAGTGGGCGGCCAGGGCGAGCACCTCGGCGTGCACCTCGGACGGCGGCAGGCCCCGGACCAGGTCCTGCGCGGTGGCGATCTCCTTCCAGCCGTCGCCGCGGGCGAGGCTCTGCACCAGCCGGGAGCGCTGGATCCAGAACCAGGCGGCGCGCAGGGGGTCGTCCTCGTCGTCCAGCAGGCGCAGCGCCCGCTTGGTGATCTTCAGGGCGCGTTCGCGCTCCCCGCAGAGCCGTCCGGCCACGGCCGCCTCGGCCAGCAGGTCGAGATGGCGCAGCGCGGTGGTGGCCGGGTCGCAGCCGCAGGGAGGGTAGACCTCGGCGTAGTCGACGGGGCGCAGGGTGCTCCGTACGGCGTCGGGGGTGGCGTCCCACAGTTCCATGGCCCGTTCCAGCAGCCGCAGTTGCTCGGCGTAGGCGTGGCGGTGGCGGGCCTCGACGGAGGCGTCGAGGACGGCGGGCAAGGCCTTGGCGGGGTCGTGGGCGTGGTACCAGTAGCTGGCCAGGCGGGCCGCGCGCTGGTCGGCGGGGACGAGCGTCGGGTCGGCCTCCAGGGCTTCGGCGTAGCGGCGGTTCAGGCGGGAGCGTTCGCCGGGGAGCAGGTCGTCGCTGACGGCCTCGCGGACCAGGGAGTGACGGAAGCGGTAGCCGTCGCCGCCGCGGGCGGGGGCGAGGATGCTGGCGTTCACGGCGGCCCGCAGCGCCTCGATGAGATCGTCCTCGGCGAGCCGGGCGACGGCGGCCAGCAGCCGGTACTCGACGGTGGAGCCGCCCTCGGCGACGATCCGGGCGATCTGCTGGGCCTCCTCGGGCAGCCCTTCCACGCGGACGAGCAGCAGGTCGCGCAGGGAGTCGGTCAGCCCCCTGCGGCAGCCCTCGAGTCCGGCGACGGCGAGTTCCTCGACGAAGAAGGCGTTGCCGTCGGAGCGTTCGAAGATCGCGTCGATCCGGTCCGCGTCGGGTTCCTGGGCGAGGATGCCGGCGACCTGGCGGCACACCTCCTCGCGGGTGAAGCGGGCGAGTTCGAGGCGGCGGACGGTGCGGAGCCGGTCGAGTTCGGCGAGCAGGGGCCTGAGCGGATGGCGGCGGTGGATGTCGTCGGAGCGGTAGGTGGCGAGGACGACGAGGCGGCCGGTGCGCAGGGTGCGGAAGAGATAGGCGAGCAGATGGCGGGTGGAGGCGTCGGCCCAGTGCAGGTCCTCCAGGGCGAGGACGACCGTGTGATCGGCGGCGACGCGCTCCAGCAGGCGGGCGGTGAGTTCGAAGAGGCGGGCCATGCCGTCCTCGTCGCGCCGCCCGGTGCCGGACTCGCCCAGCTCGGGCAGCAGCCGGGCCAGCTCCTCCTCCTGTCCGGCGGCCGCGGCGGCCAGCTCGCCGGGGAGTTCGCGGCGCAGGGCGCGCAGCGCGGTGGAGAACGGCGCGAAGGGCAGTCCGTCGGCGCCGATCTCCACACAGCCGCCGAGTGCGACCACCGCCCCCCGGCGGCGGGCGGCGGTGGCGAACTCCTCGATGAGGCGGGTCTTGCCGACCCCGGCCTCTCCGCCGATGAGCAGGGCCTGCGGCTCGCCCTCGCGGGAGCGGGCGAGGGCGTCGTGCAGCGCGCCCGACTCCTCGGCACGGCCGACGAACACGGGGCTGACGGACCTGGTCTCCACGGGCCCGAGCATCGCATGCGTGTCCGACACAGCGGCACCGGTTTTCCGATCAGCGGTCTTCCGATCACCGGTCTTCCGATCGGAGGACAGGACACCGACGGCCGCCGCTCCGGCCGGTGCCGCCCCGGCGTTCACGCGGCCCGGGTGGACCGGGTCCGGCGCAAGCCCCGGGTATGGCTCTCGTGCTCGGCGGAGTTCTCGGCCGCTTCCCGGCGGGCCCGGGCGGCCTCGCGGACCAGGCGCTGGTGTTCGGCCCGGCTGATGAGGTCGGCGGTGCGCAACTGCTGGAGTTCGTACTCGAACATGGTGTGTCCTTCGAGGTGAGAGGGTCGGTCACGGAGGGTTTCTCCGTGCTGACCTCACTCTCGTCTCCCAGGCGGGCCCGCCACATCGGGAGAGTTCCGCATCTTCGGCGGCGGCCGGGGCCTTAGGACACGGCTGAGGGGTCCCAGGGGCTCCGTAAGGTGCTTACGGAACTCCTAAGACCCCTCAGGACCTGCGGTGACTCAGCCTGCGGAGGGCAGTCCGAGCAGGATGCCGGTGTACTTGAGGACGGCCAGGAACAGGCCGATGACACCGAGCGCGACGCCCGCCCAGGCGACGGACTTGATCCAGGGGGCCTGGATCCTGCCGGGCGTGCCGAACGCGGGCCGGGCCAGCGTCACGACGCCGACGACCAGCGCGACGACCGCGAACAGGCCGGCCCACAGGGCGGTGGCCTGCCAGGCGTCGCCGTAGACCGCCTGGATCTGCTGGGCCACGCCCGCTCCCTGCGCGGTCTCCAGCTGGCCGACCAGGTTCTGGCGCGCCGCGGCGATCGTGCCGACCCAGCTGCCGGTGAGCGAGACGACGCCCAGCGCGGCGGAGACCACGGCGGCGGCACCCTGGCCGGTGCCGGAGGGGGTCTCCTCCTTGGTCGCGACGACCTCGGTCTCGGCAACCTCTGTCTCGACGACCTCCGCCTCGGCCGGGGCCTCGGTCGTGGTCGCCTCGTCGGACTCGGTGGTGTCCACCGCCTTCTCGGTCGTGGCCTCGGTGGCCTTGGTCTCGTCCACTGCGTTCGTTGCCATGTCTCGCACCGTAAAGTCGCTGTCTGAGAAGTCTCTTAATGATCGTTGTGAGCGGCACGCGCGCGGGCCGCCCGCCACTCGGGCGCCAGCACCGACCAGACTTCGAGATCGTGCCGTACGCCACGATAGGGGTGCGCCTCGCGTCGCACACCGTCGCGGGTCATGCCGAGGCGCCGGGCCACGTTCAGACTGGGCTGATTTCCCGCTGCGGCGACCCACTCGATCCGGTGAATGCCGCGCTCCTCGACCGCCCAGTCGATGAGGACGCGCATGGCCCGGGTGACCAGGCCGCGCCCCGTCCCGGCGGGCTCCAGCCAGCAGCCGACCTCGCAGTTGCCGCTCGCCGCGTCGAAGTTCAGGAACAGCACGCCGCCCACGAGTTTGCCGTTCAGCCACAGGCCGTGCAGCGAGCGGGTGTCGGCCGCGCGCATGTCGGCGTACCGCTGGAGCATGGCCCGCGCGGACTCCACGTCCGTCTCCTGCGAACCGAAGCTGATGAACTGCCCGATGAAGTCCCTGCCCCGCTCCAGGTGCGCGAAGAACTCCTCGGCGTGCCAGGGCTCGAGGGGCCTCAGCTCGGCGTCGTCACCCAGGGATATCGCGTACATCCCGCTGCCGCTCCTCCTCCGCCAGGACGTCCGCCACCTCGGCGTCCGTCGCGGCGGCCAGCCTCTCATGGGCGGCCCGGGCCTCGGGCGGTTCGATGCTGATCCGCGGCAGGCGCTTGTCGAGCCAGCGGGGCAGCCACCAGTTGGCGCCGCCGAGCATGTGCATGAGGGCGGGGACGAGGAGCGTGCGCAGGACGAAGGCGTCCAGGGCGACGGCGGCGGCCAGGGCGATGCCGAACATGGCGATCACGCGGTCGCCGCTGAGGACGAAGGCCAGGAAGACGGAGATCATGATGACCGCCGCCGAGTTGATGACCCGGCTGGTCTCGGCGAGGCCGACGCGCACGGCTCGCCGGTTGTCGCCGGTCTCCAGCCACTCCTCGTACATCCGGCTGACCAGGAACACCTGGTAGTCCATGGAGAGGCCGAAGAGCACCGAGACCATGATCACGGGCAGGAAGGGCTCGATGGGGCCCGCGCTGCCGAGGCCGAGCAGTTCGCTGCCCCAGCCCCACTGGAACATCGCGACCACCACCCCGAAGGCGGAGGCCACGGCGGCGACGTTCATCGCGGCGGCCTTCAGCGGTATGCCGATCGACCGGAAGGCCAGCAGGAGCAGCAGACAGCCGAGGCCGATGACGACGCCGACGAAGACGGGCAGCTTGGAGACGATGACGTCGGCGAAGTCGTCGTAGCCGGCCGTCATGCCGCCGACGTGCGTGTCGAGCGAGGTGCCCGCCTCGGCGCGCGGCAGCACCTCGCCGCGCAGCCGGTCGACGAGGTCGCTGGTCTGCTTCGACTGCGGCGAGGACTCCGGTACGACGGTGAGGTACGCGGTGTGGCCGCCGGAGTCGAAGGTCGCCGGGGTGACCGAGGCGACGCCGTCGGTGGCGCGGAGTGTGCCGTCGAGGTTGTCCAGGGCGAGCTTGTCGTCGGCTCCGTCGACCTTGGTGACGAGGGTGAGCGGGCCGTTCACGCCGGGCCCGAAGCCGTCGGCGAGGAGGTCGTAGGCCTGCCGGGTGGTGGCCGTCCTGGGGTCGTTGCCCTGGTCGGAGGTGCCCAGGTGCAGGGAGAACGTGGGCAGCGCGAGGACGGCCATGACGACCAGGGCGACCCCGCCGAGCACCTTGGGGTGGCGCTCCACGAAGGCCGACCAGCGGGCGGCGAAGCCGGTGGGCAGCTCCGGCTGGGGCCCGTGCTCCGCGAGGCGGCGGCGTTCGCGGCGGCTGAGCGCGCGGGGGCCGATGAAGGACAACAGGGCGGGCAGCAGGGTCACGGAGGCCGCGACGGTGAGGACCACGGTCAGGCTGGCCGCGATGGCGACGCCGTTGAGGAAGCTCAGCCGCAGGATCAGCATGCCGAGCAGGGCGATGCAAACGGTGGCACCCGCGAAGACGACCGCGCGTCCCGTGGTGGCGACGGCGTTGGTGGCCGCCTCGGTGACCGAAAGACCGCGTTTCAGCCCGCGCCGGTGCCGCGTCACGATGAACAGCGCGTAGTCGATGCCGACGCCGAGCCCGATCAGCATGCCGAGCATGGGGGCGAAGTCGGCGACGGTCATGGCGTGCCCGAGCAGCACGATCCCCGCGTAGGCGGTGCCGACGCCGACCAGCGCGGTGGCGATGGGCAGCAGGGAGGCGGCGAGCGAGCCGAAGGCGAGGAACAGCACGACCGCGGCGACGACCACGCCGACGATCTCGGCGATGTGCCCGCCGGAGGACTGGGTGAGGGCGACGGCGCTGCCGCCCAGCTCCACCTGGAGCCCGTCGGTCTCCGCGCTCTTCGCGGTGTCGACGACGGCCCTGGCCTCGCCCTGGTCGATGTCCTCGGCCCGGTCGTCGAAGGTGACCGTGGCGTACGCCGTGCGGGCGTCCGCGCTGATCCGGCCCGTGCCCGGCCCGTCGTAGGGGCTGGTCACGGAGGCCACGCCGGGCAGGTGCTCGATCTTGTCCAGGGTGCGGGTCATCGTCTGCTCGACGTCGGCGGCGCGGACGGTGCCGGACGTGGTGTGCCAGACGACGGTGTCGCTGTCGCCGCCGAGCTTCGGGAAGCCCTCGTGCAGCAGCTCGGTGGCGCGGCCCGACTCGGTGCCGGGGACCTGGTAGTCGTTCGAGTACGCGGAGCCGGCGACGGCGGCGCCCGCGGCCACCCCCGCGCAGGCGAGCAGCCAGAGCAGAACGGTGACCAGACGGCGTTGGACACACCAGCGTGCTAGGGCTGCCACGAGACGTGCTCCCAGGGTGACTTTTTGTGGATCTTTGACCGGGAGCAGTCGTCCGCGACCTGAACATCCAGCAAAGAACGCATGAGCAATGCGAAGCCACTCTTACAGGCGCGCGAGATCCTTTGTCGCTTTCGTGGGCTTATTCACAGTGGCCGTGATCAGTCGAACTGGTCCCCCAGCGCCATCACCATCGTCCCCGCGATCAGCAGCCACAGCGCCCGCCGGGTGCGTCCCCGGTAGCCCAGCGCGGCGGCGCCGGCGCACACGAGCGCACCGCAGGCGTACGCCGCCGGGACGAGCGCCGGGCGGGTGAGACGGAGCAGCGCCGCGGCCAGGCCCGCGAGGGTCAGCAGGGCACCGGTCCCGGCGGCGGTCCAGCGGGCCCGCCGCACGTCCTCGTCATACAGGTCGTCGTCGTCATCCGGATCGTCGTCGTCATCCAGGTCGTCGTCGTCATCGTCGGCGTCCGCATCGTCCGGACGGTCCGCGCCGTCGGGATGGTCCGCGCCATCCGGCTCGTCGTCCGGCTCCCGCTCCTCGTCCTGGTCGGCTTTCTGAACGGCGGCCGGCTCCGAGTCCGCTATCTCTGGGTCGGTGTCGGATTCAGCGCGTCCATGCATGGGCGAGACGGTAGCGCGTCATGAACGAAAAACCGGGTGCGGGGTCGTGCGCCCCCCTGTTAGCGTCCGCCGGTCCGAGGAACGCCCGCGGCAGCCCGCCGCCCGGCCGAAGCAGGTGCATTGTTTGACGGTCCGACCGAGCTCCTACGCATCCCCTTTCCTCTCCAAGGACTCAAGGAGCCCGTTCACCGATGTCGGACCACACTTCCCGGACCCCGAACGACCCCCTCGCTGACCGCACCGACCACCCCCGCTACCCGCGCAGCAACCGCTACGACGCCCGCTGGGCCATCGACAACCAGATGGGCCCGCACGCGCTCTGGCTGCTGGAGTGGCTGGCCCCGGCGCTGGGACTCGACACCCTGAGCCCCGGCTCGCGCGTGCTCGACCTGGGCTGCGGACGCGCCATGACGTCGATCTTCCTCGCCAAGGAGTACGACGTGTCGGTCACCGCCGCCGACCTGTGGATCAAGCCGGGCGAGAACGCCCCGCGCATCGCCGGGGCGGGCGTGGCCGACCGTGTCCTGCCCGTGCTCGCCGAGGCGCACGACCTGCCGTTCGGCGAGGGCAGCTTCGACGCGATCGTCTCCGTCGACGCCTACCAGTACTTCGGCACCGATGATCTGTACCTGCCCCGGCTGACGCGGCTGCTGAAGCCCGGCGGGCGGATCGGTGTTGTCGTACCGGCGCTGCGCGAGGAGATCGACGGCGTCGAGCCGCCGGAGCACCTCAAGCCGTTCTGGGAGCCCGATTTCTGGTGCTTCCACTCGGCCGCCTGGTGGCGTCGCCACTGGACCCGCAGCGGGGCCGTGGAGGTCGAGACGGCCGACTGGCTGGATGACGGCTGGCGCGACTGGCTGCGCTGGTGCGAGATCGTCGCCGACGAGCACACGGACGACTGGCACGTCCGGATGGCCGGCCAGTGCGCCGAGATGCTGCGACTCGACCAGGGCGGCACGCTGGGCTTCGTCCGGGTCGTCGGGCGCAAGCCGTAGAACACGCGCAGGGGGGATGCACCGGGTCCGGTGCATCCCCCCTGTCAGCTGCGTGCAGGCCGGGTCCGCGAAGGTCAGCCCTCGCTGACGCCCAGCTTCTGAAGGATCAGCTCCTTGACGCGAGCCGCGTCGGCCTGGCCCCGGGTCGCCTTCATGACCGCGCCGACCAGGGCGCCGGCCGCGGCCACCTTGCCGCCGCGGATCTTGTCCGCGACGCCCGGGTTGCCCGCGATGGCCTCCTCGACGGCCGCCGTCAGCGCGCCCTCGTCGGAGACGACCTTGAGACCGCGCTTGTCGACGACCTCGTCCGGGGTGCCCTCGCCCGCGAGGACGCCCTCGATGACCTGCCGGGCCAGCTTGTCGTTCAGATCGCCCTTCGTCACCAGCTCGGTGACCCGGGCGACCTGCTGCGG
Organism: Streptomyces sp. CRCS-T-1; assembly: GCF_024442335.1. Lineage (NCBI taxonomy): Bacteria > Bacillati > Actinomycetota > Actinomycetes > Kitasatosporales > Streptomycetaceae > Streptomyces > Streptomyces sp. CRCS-T-1. The sequence continues at coordinate 2,339,998 of NZ_CP101651.1, forward strand.
CGTGATCGCCAGCTCGTCGAGCGCCTTGCCCGACTCGTTGGCGCTGCGGGCCAGCTCGCCCATCCACCACTTGCGGGCGGAGGCGGCGTCGGCCCCGGCCTCGATGGTGGCGACGATCGGCTCCAGCGCACCGGCGTTGAGGATCGCCTGCATCTCGACGGCCGAGACGCCCCACTCCTCACGGAGCCGGCTGCGGCGGACCAGCGGCAGCTCGGGCAGGGCGCCCCGCAGCTCCTCGACCCACGCGCGCGACGGGGCCACGGGCACCAGGTCGGGCTCCGGGAAGTACCGGTAGTCCTCGGCCTCCTCCTTCACACGGCCCGAGGTCGTCGACCCCGTGTCCTCGTGGAAGTGCCGGGTCTCCTGGATGATCGTGCCGCCGCTGCCGAGGACAGCCGCGTGCCGCTGGATCTCGAAGCGGGCCGCGCGCTCCACGGACCGCAGGGAGTTGACGTTCTTCGTCTCCGAGCGGGTGCCGAACTTCTCGGTGCCGTTCGGGCGCAGCGACAGGTTCACGTCGCAGCGCATCTGGCCCATCTCCATCCGGGCCTCGGAGACGCCGAGCGCCTTGATGAGCTCGCGCAGCTCACGGACGTAGGCCCGCGCGACCTCGGGGGCACGCTCGCCCGCGCCCTCGATCGGCTTGGTGACGATCTCGATGAGCGGGATGCCGGCGCGGTTGTAGTCGAGCAGGGAGTGGGACGCGCCGTGGATACGGCCCGTGGCGCCGCCGACGTGCGTCGACTTGCCGGTGTCCTCCTCCATGTGGGCGCGCTCGATGTCCACGCGGAAGGTCTCGCCGTCCTCCAGCTGTACGTCGAGGTAGCCGTTGAAGGCGATCGGCTCGTCGTACTGGGAGGTCTGGAAGTTCTTCGGCATGTCCGGATAGAAGTAGTTCTTCCGGGCGAAGCGGCACCATTCGGCGATCTCGCAGTTCAGCGCGAGGCCGATCTTGATCGCGGACTCGACGCCGGTCGCGTTGACGACCGGGAGCGCGCCGGGCAGGCCGAGGCAGACGGGGCAGGTCTGCGTGTTCGCGTCCTGGCCGAGCGCGGTCGAACAGCCGCAGAACATCTTGGTCTTGGTGCCGAGTTCGACATGGACCTCGAGGCCCATGACGGGGTCGTACGACGCGAGTGCGTCCTCGTACGACACCAGGTCGGTCGTGGTGGTCACGGTGAAACTTCCCTCTCAGCCCAGCAGGACGTCGTCGTCGCCCAGCCGCTTCAGCTCGCGGTAGAGGATGGCGAGGCCGGTGACGATGGCGACGGCGGACACGGTGGCGTCGATCAGGACCAGCGTGTCCTGCTCGGCGCGGGCCTTCTTCAGCCGCTTGGCGACGCCGATCGCGCCGAACGCGGTCCCGGCCATGGACAGGTACGTGCCGGACTTGGACTTCTTGAAGCCCTTGGCCTTGGTCAGTGCACTCACAGCGACGGAGCCTCCTCGATCAGCGGATGGCCCCACTTTTCCACGAAGGCGGCCTCTACGGCGGCTCCCACCTTGTACAGGCGGTCGTCCTTCATGACGGGGGCGATGATCTGCAGGCCGACCGGGAGGTTGTCCTCCGGGGCGAGACCGCACGGCAGCGACATGGCCGCGTTGCCCGCCAGGTTGGTCGGGATGGTGCACAGGTCGGCGAGGTACATCGCCATCGGGTCGTCGGCGCGCTCGCCGATCGCGAAGGCGGTGGTCGGGGTCGTCGGCGAGACGATGACGTCGACCTGCTCGAACGCCTTGTCGAAGTCCTGCTTGATGAGCGTGCGGACCTTCTGGGCGCTGCCGTAGTAGGCGTCGTAGTAGCCGCTCGACAGGGCGTACGTGCCGAGCATGATGCGGCGCTTGACCTCGGGTCCGAAACCGGCCTCGCGGGTGAGGGAGGTGACCTCCTCCGCGGAGTGCGCGCCGTCGTCGCCGGTCCGGCGGCCGTAGCGCAGGCCGTCGAAGCGGGCGAGGTTGGAGGAGCACTCGGACGGCGCGATCAGGTAGTACGCCGACAGCGCGAGGTCGAAGGACGGGCAGTCCAGCTCGACGATCTCGGCGCCCAGCTCCTTCAGCAGCGCGACGGACTCGTCGAACCGCTGGATGACGCCGGCCTGGTAGCCCTCGCCGCGGAACTGCTTGACGACGCCGACGCGCATGCCCTCGACCGAGCCGTTGCGGGCGGCCTCGACGACCGCCGGGACGGGCTCGTCGATGGAGGTCGAGTCGAGCGGGTCGTGCCCGGCGATGACCTCGTGCAGCAGAGCGGCGTCCAGGACCGTGCGGGCGCAGGGGCCGCCCTGGTCGAGGGAGGAGGAGAAGGCGACCATGCCGTAGCGCGAGACCGCGCCGTACGTCGGCTTCACACCGACCGTGCCGGTGACGGCGGCGGGCTGGCGGATGGAGCCGCCGGTGTCGGTGCCGATGGCGAGCGGCGCCTGGAAGGAAGCGAGCGCGGCGGAGGAGCCGCCGCCGGAGCCGCCGGGGATCTTGGTGAGGTCCCAGGGGTTGCCGGTCGGGCCGTAGGCGCTGTTCTCGGTGGAGGACCCCATGGCGAACTCGTCCATGTTGGTCTTGCCGAGGATGACGACGTCGGCGGCCTTCAGGCGCTGGGTGAGCGTCGCGTCGTACGGCGGGATCCAGCCCTCGAGGATCTTCGAACCGACGGTGGTCGGGATGCCCTCGGTGGTGAAGATGTCCTTGAGCGCGAGGGGAACGCCGGCCAGCGGACCGAGCTTCTCCCCCTTGGCACGCTTCTCGTCGACGGCACGGGCCTGCGCCAGGGCGCCCTCACGGTCGACGTGCAGGAAGGCGTGCACCTTCTCGTCGACGGCCTCGATGCGGGCGAGGTGGGCCTCGGTGACCTGGACGGCCGTGAGCTCGCCGGAGGCGATCTTCGCGGCGGTCTCGGCGGCCGTGAGCTTGATGATGTCCGTCATGACTTCTTAGTCCTCCCCCAGGATCTGCGGCACCTTGAAACGCTGCTGCTCCTGGGCCGGGGCGCCGGAGAGCGCCTGCTCGGGGGTGAGCGACGGACGGACCTCGTCCACGCGCATGACGTTCGTCAGCGGGAGCGGGTGCGAGGTCGGCGGTACGTCTTGGTCGGCGACCTCGCTGACGCGGGCGACCGCGCCGATGATGTCGTCCAGCTGTCCCGCGAAGTGGTCGAGCTCTTCGGGCTTCAGCTCCAGACGCGCCAGCCGGGCGAGGTGGGCGACCTCCTCGCGCGTGATGCCAGGCATGCAGCGATCCTCTGGGGTGGTGAGTGAGTGTGGTTTGGCCCAATCCTATGGGGCGGGAGGCCGTGCCCGTGAAACGGTTTGCCGGGCCCTGTCGCGCGGAGGGCTAGCCGACGCGGCCCGAGTCGTCCGCCGTCGCCGCCGGCAGGGCGGCGCGGGGCCGCTGCCAGCCGCGCGAGCCCCGGGCGCGCAGCCAGGCCGTCGTCTCGTCGGGGGGCATCGCGGCGGCGACCAGCCAGCCCTGGACGGCGTCGCAGCCGAGGTCGCGCAGGCGCTCCCAGGTCTCGTCGTCCTCGACGCCCTCGGCGACGACGAGCAGGCCGAGGGAGTGCGCGAGGTCGACGGTGCAGCGCACGATCTCCGCGTCCTCGGTGTCGACGGCGAGCCGGGCCACGAACGAGCGGTCGATCTTCAGTTCGCTGACCGGGAGCCGGCGCAGGTGCACGAGCGAGGAGTAGCCCGTGCCGAAGTCGTCCAGGGACATCTTCACGCCGTGCCCGGTCAGGGCGTTGAGGGTGTCGGCGGCGCGCTGCGGGTCCTCCAGGAGGACGTGTTCCGTGATCTCCAGTTGGAGCGCTCCCGCGGGCACGCCGTGCCGGGCCAGCCGGGCGGCGACGGAGCCCGCGAAGCCGGGCGTGTGCACATCACGCGGGGAGACGTTGACCGCGACCGGTACGAACAGGTCCTGGGAACGCCAGCGCGCGACCTGGCCGAGCGCGGCCTCCAGGACGTACTCGGTGAGGTGGGGCATCAGGCCCGAGGACTCGGCGATCGCTATGAACTCGTCCGGCGGCACCTTGCCCCGCTCGGGGTGCACCCAGCGGACCAGGGCCTCCAGGCCCACGACCTGTCCGTCGAAGCGGACCTTCGGCTGGTAGTGCAGATGCACATCGCCCGCTTCGAGGGCGCGGCGCAGATCGCCCAGCAGGCCGAGCCGGTCGGGGGTGTTCGAGTCGCGCTTGGACTCGTAGACCTCCACGCCCGTACGGTCCCGCTTCGCCTGGTACATCGCCACGTCCGCCCGCCGCAGCAGCCCTTCGGCGTCCAGGGCGTGGTCGGGGAAGACGGCGACCCCGGCGCTGGCCTCCAGGACGAGGGTGAGGCCGTCGAGGTCGAGGGGGGAGCTGAGGGCGGCGACCAGGCTCCGGGCGACCCGGGTCGCGGACGTCGTGGAGTCGGCGACGGGCAGTAAGACGGCGAACTCGTCCCCGCCGAGCCGGGCGGCCTCGGCCCCGCGCGGCAGTGCCACCCGCAGCCGGTCGGCGATCTGCAGCAGCAGCCGGTCACCGGCGAGATGACCCAGCGTGTCGTTGACCGACCGGAAGCGGTCGAGGTCGATCAGCATCAGGGCGGCGCGGGCGTCGATCCGCTCGGCGTCGTCCAGCGCGGTCCAGATGCGCTCCAGCAGCCACTGCCGGTTGGGCAGCCCGGTCAGCGGGTCGCGCAGCTGCTCCTCGGCGCGGGCCCGGGCTATCCACAGGGTGGAGTCCAGGGCGATGAGGGGGATGGAGAACAGGGGCAGCAGGATCGGCTTGGCCACGGCCACCACGCAGACCAGCGGCGCGATCCCGAGCAGCGCGACCGCGACCAGGCCCTGCCGGACCAGGGCGGTGCGGGCGACGGTGGGCAGCCCGGGGCGCGGGGCGTGCAGATACCAGAGCAGGACGCGGGTGACCAGCAGGTAGGAGGCGGCGACCAGGGCCACCTGGGGCGCGGTGGCGAGCGTCCAGGCGTCGGGCCGCGCGGGCGACTCGACGGACGGCACGGTCCCGAACACGGCGAGCACCAGGGCGCCGGCGCCGATGCCGAGGAGGTCGACCGCCCCGTGCAGCACGCCCTGGCGCCAGCGGTTGCGGCGGGCCACGCCGACCAGCACGACGACCGTGAGGCTGACCATGCCGGCCGGAACCCAGCCGTAGAGCAGCAGCACGGCGAGGGTGAGGGCGGCGCCCGAGCCGGTGCCGCCCCACCAGCGGGAGCGGCCGAGCATGACGAGGTGGCCGACGATGACGCCGGTCAGCACGGCGAGCGCCCAGCCGGCCGTGCCGGACGGGAACAGCGCGTGGCCGCCGGTGAAGGCGCGGTAGAAGCCGGCGCCCAGGACGAACCCGGCCGCGGCGACGACCGCGGCGGGCAGCGCGGGCCAGGAGTGGTGCCGTCCGCCGTCCGCGTCCTCGCCGGTCAGTCCCGGGGTGTGCTCGGTGACCGGCTGTGGCCCGCCGCGGCCGTCCGCCGCGGCGCGCCCACCGGGGGTACGCCCGTCCGCGGTGTACTGTCCGACGGCGCGCCCCTCCGCACCCGGACGCACCGCCGGCAGTCCGACCCCACGGACCGCACGCCATACGGCCGCCATGCGGCGCAGGCGCAGCCGTGCGCCCGGCACGGCGCTCTCGGTCGGTTCCATTCCCGTCCCTCTCACAGCCGGCGGTGCCCACGCCCCGCGGACCGGTGCCCGACAACCCTCTGGCGGCCCGCGTTGGAAAACCCTTCCCCGCGCTCTGTGCGAGCACGAAGATGCCCCGACCGCAGCTGGGCACGGCAGGCGCACATCTCAACAGTAGGCCGCAGAAGGCTTCCACGGGCAGCGGTCGCGGACGGTTGCCCGAATGCGCCCCGGCCACCCGTATGCATCTGATATGCGCTGAACGGGTGGCCTTCAACCGCTACTCCTCGGCCGAAAGCGCGACTTCGGCCGCCGCGTCCGGTCCCTGCTCCAGCAGGACCGCGAAACCCTCCTCGTTCAGGACCGGCACCTTCATCTGCATCGCCTTGTCGTACTTCGATCCGGGGCTGTCACCCACCACGACGAACGACGTCTTCTTCGAAACCGATCCGGTCACCTTCGCACCGCGGCTCTGCAGCGCCTCCTTGGCGCCGTCCCGGGTGAAGTGTTCGAGGGTGCCGGTGACGACGACGGTGAGCCCTTCGAGCGGGCGCGGCCCCTCGCCCTCGCCGGTGCTCTCCTCCTCCATGCGGACTCCGGAGGCCTTCCACTTACGGATGATCTCGCGGTGCCAGTCCTCGGCGAACCACTCCTTGACGGCCGCGGCGACGATCGGGCCGACGCCGTCCGTGTTCTTCAGCTCCTCCTCGCTGGCCTGGTCGATGCGCTCGATCGAGCGGAACTCCCTGGCCAGCGCCTCGGCCGCGACCGGTCCGACGTGACGGATCGACAGGCCGGTGAGGATGCGGGCGAGCGGGCGCTGCTTGGCCGCCGCGATGTTCTCCAGCATGGCGAGCGCGTTCTTGCGGGGGTTGCCCTCCTGGTTGGCGAAGATCGTGGCGACCTTCTCCTCGCCGCTCTTCGGGTCGCGCTTGGGCAGGCCGCTGTCCGGGTCGAGGACGTAGGCCTTGATGGGCAGCAACCGGTCGATGGTGAGGTCGAACAGGTCGCCCTCGTCGAGCAGCGGCGGCTCCTTCGGCTCCAGCGGCGCGGTGAGGGCCGCCGCGGCCACATAGCCGAAGTGCTCGATGTCCAGCGACTTGCGGCCCGCGAGGTAGAACAGGCGCTCGCGCAACTGGGCCGGGCAGGTGCGGGCGTTCGGGCAGCGCAGGTCGACGTCGCCCTCCTTCATGGGCCTGAGCGCCGTACCGCATTCGGGGCACTCGCTCGGCATCACGAACTCGCGCTCGCTGCCGTCGCGCAGGTCGGCGACCGGCCCGAGGATCTCGGGGATGACGTCACCGGCCTTGCGCAGCACCACGGTGTCGCCGATGAGGACGCCCTTGGCCTTGACCACGTCCTGGTTGTGCAGGGTGGCGAACTCGACCTCGGATCCGGCGACCGTCACCGGCTCGACCTGCGCGTACGGTGTGACACGGCCCGTGCGGCCCACGCCCACGCGGATGTTGACGAGCTTGGTGTTGACCTCCTCCGGCGCGTACTTGTAGGCGATGGCCCAGCGCGGCGCGCGCGAGGTGGAGCCGAGCCGGCCCTGGAGGGGGATCTGGTCGAGCTTGACGACGACGCCGTCGATCTCCCACTCCACGGAGTGGCGGTTCTCGCCGAAGTACGCGATGAACTCCCGGATGCCGTCGAGGCCGTCGACGACGCGGTTGTGGCCGGAAACGGGCAGGCCCCAGGTCTTGAGGAGGGCGTAGGCCTCGGAGAGGCGGCTGAGACCGGTGAAGCCCTCCAGGGCGCCGATGCCGTGGACCACCATGTGCAGGGGGCGGGTGGCGGTGACGCGCGGGTCCTTCTGGCGCAGTGAACCGGCCGCCGCGTTGCGCGGGTTGGCGAAGGGCTTGTCGCCGGCCTCGACCAGCCGGGCGTTGAGCTCCTGGAACTTCTCCATCGGGAAGTAGACCTCGCCGCGGATCTCCACGAGGTCGGGGACCGAGTCGCCCTTGAGGCGCTCCGGGATCTCGGCGATCGTCCGGACGTTCGGTGTGATGTCCTCGCCGGTGCGGCCGTCGCCGCGGGTGGCCGCGCGGGTGAGACGGCCGTGCTCGTAGGTGAGGTTCACGGCGAGGCCGTCGACCTTCGTCTCGCACAGGAAGTGGTAGTCCTGCTCGCCCAGTTCGCGGGCGATGCGCTCCGTCCAGGCGGCCATCGCCTCGTCGTTGAACGTGTTGTCGAGGGAGAGCATGCGCTGGCGGTGCTCGACCGCCGTGAACTCCGTCTCGTACGACCCGGAGACCTTCTGGGTCGGCGAGTCCGGCGTGCGCAGTTCCGGATACCGCTCCTCCAGCGCCTCCAGGGAACGCAGCAGTTCGTCGAACTCCGCGTCGCTGACGACGGGAGCGTCCTTCACGTAGTACCGGAAGCGGTGCTCCTCGATCTGCTCAGCGAGGCGCGCGTGCTTCTCCCGTGCCTCGGCGGGCACCGTCGTCGTCTCCGCTTGCTTGTCCCCGGCCACCGTGTCGTCCTCCCGTTACTCTGGGTTGTCCGCGAGAGATCTCGCCGCCCGGACGCAGTGGGCGAGAGCCGTGCGCGCGTACCCCGGGGAGGCCCCCGCGAGTCCGCACGCCGGGGTGACCGTGACCGCCTCCGCGAGAAGCCCCGGTGACAGCCCCAGCCTGCGCCACAGCGTCCTGACACCCATGACGCTACCGGCAGGGTCTGACAATGGGCCCTCGGTGCCCGGGACGACACCGGTGAAGAGCCGGGTGCCGGCCTCCACCGCCTCACCGATCGCGTCGTCGTCACGCTCGGTGAGCAGGGAGAAGTCGAAGGAGACGGCCGCCGCGCCCGACCGGCGGAGCAGGGCGAACGGGACGTCCGGTGCGCAGGAGTGGACGACGACCGGGCCGTCGTGCACCCCCATGGCGTCGCGGAGCGTGGCCTCGACGATCTGCCGGTCGACGGCCCGGTGGGTGCGGTAGCCGCTGGCGGACTTCACCTGGCCGCGCAGCACGGCCGTGAGGGACGGCTCGTCGAGTTGCAGGACGAGCCGCGCGCCCGGGATGCGCCGCCGCACCTCGTCGAGATGCAGACGCAGTCCCTCGGCGAGGGAGGCGGCGAGGTCGCGGCAGGCCCCGGGGTCGGAGAGGACCGCCTCGCCGTTACGCAATTCCAGGTTGGCGGCGAGCGTCCAGGGCCCGACGGCCTGGACCTTCAGCGGCCCCTCGTACTCCTGGGTGAACTCCTCCAGCGCGTCGAGGTCCTCGCCGAGCCAGGAGCGGGCCCGCTTGGTGTCCCGACCGGGCCGGTCCCCCAGGCGCCAGCCGCTGGGCTCCACGCGCGCGTACAGCTCGACGAGCAGTCCGGCGGTCCGCCCGATCATGTCCGCTCCCGGTCCCCGGGCGGGCAGTTCGGGCAGGAAGGGGAAGTCCTCGAAGGTTCCGGTGACGGTTTTGGCGGCTTCTCGGGCGTCGCCGCCCGGCATGGACCCCACACCGGTGGCGGCGCCGAACCTGAACTGGCTGTTTTCGCTCACCGGAGAAGCCTACGCAGCGGCTCCGCCGGGGTCAGTTCCCAGGTCGCACCGTCAGGTCGTTGACCTCGGCGTCCCTCGGCAGGTCCAGGGCCGTCAGGATCGTCGTGGCCACCGACTCCGGGTCGATCCACTTGGCGGCGTCGTACTCCTTGCCCTCCTGCTGATGGACCTTGGCCTGCATGGGGCTGGCGGTGCGGCCGGGGTAGACCGAGGTGACCCGGACGCCGGCCGCGTGCTCCTCGTGGCGCAGGGAGTCCGCCAGGGCCTTGAGGCCGTGCTTGGACGCGGCGTACGCGGACCAGCCGGCGTGGGCGTTGAGGCCGGCGCCGGAGTTGACGAAGACGACGTGGCCCCGGGCGGCGCGCAGCTGGGGCAGGAAGTGCCGGGTCAGCTCGGCGGGGGCGACGAGGTTGACGTTGAGCTGATGGCGCCAGGTCTTCGGGGTGAGTTCGCCGATGGGGCCGAGGTCGACGACCCCGGCGATGTGCAGCAGCGAGTCCACGCGGTCGGGCAGCGACTGGTGGGAGAAGGCCCAGGAGAGCCTGTCGGGGTCGGACAGGTCCCCGACGAGCGTCTTCGCCCCCGGGAACTCGGCCGCCAGCTCCTTGGCGCGGCCCGCGTCGCGCGCGTGCAGCACGAGGTCGTCCCCGCGCGCGTGCAGACGGCGGGCCACGGCCGCGCCGATGCCGGAGCCCGCTCCGGTGATCACATGAGTAGCCATGCCCGCCATGCTCGCATCAGCCTCAGGTCACTCGATGCCGCGGCTCTCCTCCAGGTACGCCAGGGCGCCCACCGGCTCCTCCGCGAAGAACACCAGGTCGGTGAGGGGGCGGGGCAGGAAGCCCTCGTCCTCCATGCGGCGGAACTGCTCCTTCAGGCCGTCGTAGAAGCCCGCGGTGTTGAGCAGCACGACCGGCTTGTCCGTGTGGCCGTGCTTCTTCAGCTCCAGGATCTCGGTCGCCTCGTCGAGCGTGCCGGTGCCGCCGACCATGACGACCACGGCGTCGGCCTTCTCCAGCAGGATCCTCTTGCGCTCGGCGAGGTCCTCGGCGACGACCATCTCGTCGACGCCCGGGCGGGCCTTCGCCGAGAGGAATTTCACGGAGACGCCGGTGAGCCGGCCGCCCGCCTCCTGCACACCGTCGGCGACCACCTTCATGAGGCCGACGTCCGAGCCGCCCCACACCAGGGTGTGTCCGCCCTTGCCCAGCAGGGTGGCGAACTCCCGCGCGGGACGGGTGTAGCGCTCGTCGAGGTCGGCGGCGGAGAGGAAGACACAGATGTTCATGAGCCCACCGTACGGGCCCGGTCGGGAGCCGCGGTGACCCGCATTTTGGACTGCCGGTGCGGGAGCTTCTCCCAGTCGTCCATGAACCGGGCGTCCAGGCCGTGCTTGGCGGCGAGTTCGGTGAGCGTCCGCGTCCGGTAGTAGAAGTCCTCGTGGAGCACCTGGTGCTCCTCGCCCTCGGTGCGGTCGAAGGTGAAGTCGAAGAAGCCGCCGGGTGCGAGGATCCGGCCGACGTGGGCGAAGCACTCCTCTATGACGTGCGGCGGCGAGTGCGAGAAGACGCTGTGCGCGTGCACGACGTCGAAGTGCGCGTCGGGCAGGAAGGCGAAGGTGAGGTCGTCGGCGAGCGCCAGGTAGGGCATCTTGGACTGGAGGCCCTCGGCGACGAGGGTGTCCTGGGCGGCGAGCAGGATGTGCGGCGAGATGTCGATGCCGTAGTAGTGGCCGGCGTCGAGGTGGTCGATGAACAGACGCCCGGCGCGCAGATTGCCGCAGCCGATCTCCAGCATCCGGTGCCGCGGCTGGAGGCCGTGCCCCACCAGGTAGTCGAACTGCATGCGCCCGATCCGCGCCCACGCCTCGCGGGAGGGGTTGTGCCCCACCGCCGCCTCCGCGCTGCGGGCCGCGTCGGAGGCCATGACGGCGCGGTAGTAGGAGATGTGGTCGCGGTAGCGCAGCCGCAGCCAGGCGTCCCGCGCCGCGCGCCGGGCGTGCGCGGGCACGCGCCCCGGGTGGCGCAGGGCGTACCTGACCTGGTGGGCCAGGGTGCTGCGGTTTCCGGCCGGTTCCGTTGCTCGCATCGGGGCCTCCTGCGGCGTGGGAAGAACTCCGCTACAGCGTGCGCTGTATCGAAGGACTCGGCTACCCAAGGAGGGCGATCGTGACCAGAGGGCACCGCATCACCGTCGAACCGAGCGGCCGCCACGTGCGCGTGGTGCACGGCGGACAGATCCTGGCGGAGAGCGACCGGTCGCTGGTCCTGCGCGAGACGGGCTGTCCCGAGCGGTACTACATCCCCGCCGAGGACGTACGCCTGGATCTGCTGACACCGTCGGGCACTCACACACACTGCCCGTTCAAGGGGGACGCCTCCTACTGGTCGCTGCCGGGCGCGGCGGACCTCGTGTGGGCGTATCCGGATCCCGAGCCGGACGTCGCTGAGATCAAGGACCACCTGTGCTTCTACGAGGTGGAAGTGATGTGATCGGCCGACGCTCGGCCCGCCTCACCGATGAACACCCCGCCGTGCGGCAGTCTGCATGAGCATGGACAAGAAGATCCTTTCGCGCGACGGCACCCGCATCGCCTACGAGAGCACCGGACAGGGCCCCGCGGTCGTCCTGGTGAGCGGCGCGATGTCGACGGGCGGCACGCTGGCGCCGCTGGCCGTGTCGCTCTCGGAGCGTTTCCAGGCCGTCGTGTACGACCGCCGGGGCCGGGGCGCCAGCGGGGACACCGCGCCGTACGCCGTGGAGCGTGAGCTCGAGGACCTGGCGGCGGTGATCGAGGCGGTGGGCGGCGAGGCGTTCCTGTACGGCATCTCCTCGGGAGGGGCGCTGGCCTTGGAGGCGGCGGCGAGCGGGCTGCCGGTGCGGCGCGTCGCGGTGTACGAGACGCCGTTCGCGATGTCCGAGGAGGGCGCCGAGGAGCGCGCGGAGTACACCGGGCGGCTGACGGAGGCGCTCGGCGAGGGACGGCGCGGGGACGCGGTCGAGCTGTTCCTGCGGCTGGCCGGTCTGGCCGAGGGGATGATCCAGGGGGCCCGCCAGTCCCCCATGTGGGCCGGCATGGAGGCGATCGCCGGGAGCCTCGCCTACGACGACGCCGTCATGCGCGACGGCCGGGTGCCCCGCGACCGGCTGGCCGCGGTCGGGGTCCCCGTCCTGGCGGTCGCGGGCGACGCGAGCCCCGCCTGGCTGCGCGAGGCGGCCCGGGCGATCGCGGACTCGGTCCCCACGGGCACGTGCCGCACGCTCCAGGGCCAGACGCACATGGTCGAGCCGAACGTGCTGACGCCGGTGCTGACGGACTTCTTCCTGCAGGGCTAGGGCCGACGGCGGGGCCTCGTCAGGCCGACGCCGTCGGTCGACTCCGTCAGGCCACGCCCGCCGTCGCCCGGGTCGTCGAGGCGATCGTCGCCGAGCCCACCACGCGGGTGCCGTCGTACAGCACGATCGCCTGGCCGGGGGCGACGCCGCGGACCGGCTCGGTGAAGGTGACCTCCAGGGAGCCGTCGACGAGTTCGGCGCTCACCTCGGTCTCGCCGCCGTGGGCGCGCAGCTGGGCCGTGTAGGTGCCGGGGCCCGTGGGGGCGGCGCCGCACCAGCGCGGCTTGATCGCGGTCAGGGCGCTGACGTCCAGCGCGGCGGCCGGGCCGACCGTGACCGTGTTGTCCACCGGGGAGATGTCGAGGACGTAGCGCGGCTTGCCGTCGGGGGCCGGGGTGCCGATGCGCAGGCCCTTGCGCTGTCCGATGGTGAAGCCGTACGCGCCCTCGTGCGTGCCGATCCGGTTGCCGGACTCGTCGACGATGTCGCCCTCGGACCTGCCGAGCCGGTCCGCGAGGAAGCCCTGGGTGTCGCCGTCGGCGATGAAGCAGATGTCGTGGGAGTCGGGCTTCTTGGCCACCGCGAGGTCCCGGCGCTCGGCCTCCGCGCGGATCTCGTCCTTGGTGGTGAGGGTGTCGCCGAGGGGGAAGAGCGCGTGGGCGAGCTGCCGGTCGTCCAGCACGCCGAGGACGTACGACTGGTCCTTGGCCATGTCGGAGGCGCGGTGCAGCTCACGGGTGCCGTCGGCGAGGGTGACGACCTTGGCGTAGTGGCCGGTGCACACCGCGTCGAAGCCCAGCGCGAGCGCCTTGTCGAGGAGGGCGGCGAACTTGATCTTCTCGTTGCAGCGCAGGCAGGGGTTGGGGGTGCGGCCGGCCTCGTACTCGGCGACGAAGTCCTCGACCACGTCCTCGCGGAAGCGGTCGGCGAGATCCCACACGTAGAAGGGGATGCCGATGACGTCGGCGGCGCGGCGGGCGTCGCGCGAGTCCTCGATGGTGCAGCAGCCGCGCGCGCCCGTCCGGAAGGATTGGGGGTTGGCGGAGAGCGCGAGGTGGACGCCGGTCACATCGTGACCGGCCTCGGCCGCGCGGGCGGCGGCTACGGCGGAGTCGACTCCGCCGGACATGGCGGCCAGGACGCGGAGGGGACGGGAGCGCTGCGGGGTTTCAGTCATAGCCCTTCCAGGGTACGGGGGCGCGGGAACCAGGGCTCACGAGTATCCGTTGACGATCACATGGGACAGCGGAAGGCTTCGAAGGACGGCGACCGGAAGGTCGGGCGTCGCGCGCTGCTGATCGGCGGGGCGGCGGCAGCGGCGGGCACGGCCGCGCTGGCCCGGGACGAGCTCGCGCGCCTGTGGTGGCGGACTCCCGGCGTCGAGAAGCCGCGCAAGGCGGGCGAGGTCGACTACACGGGCGCCCGCTGGGTGGCGGCGTCGGAGGCGAACTGGCGGCGGGCGGACCGCCCGGACGACTTCGGCATAGACATGGTGATCGTCCATGTCACGCAGGGCAGCTTCGACAGCGCGGTGAAGGCCTTCCAGGACCCGGGGCACCAGGCGGCCACGCACTACATAGTCCGCCAGGACGGGCACGTCACGCAGATGATCCGCGAGCTGGACGTGGCGTACCACGCGGGCAACCGCGACTACAACGAACGCAGCGTCGGCATCGAGCACGAGGGCTTCGTGGACCGCCCCCAGGACTTCACGGACGAGATGTACGAGGCCTCGGCCCGCCTCACGGCCCGCATCTGCGCGCGCTACGACATACCCGTCGACCGCGAGCACATCATCGGCCACGTGGAGGTCCCGGGCACGGACCACACGGATCCGGGGCCGCATTGGGACTGGGACAAGTACATGCGCTTGGTGAAGCGGGCGCGCACGGCACCGGCCTGACCGGCCGGTCCCTGCTCGCTACGTCGGTCCCGCCGCGCTACGTCAGCCCCGCCGCCCGCGCCCGTTCCACCGCCGGGCCGATGGCCTTCGCGAGGGCTTTGACGTCGGACTCGGTGGAGGTGTGGCCGAGGGAGAAGCGGAGGGTGCCGCGGGCGAGGTCGGGGTCGGTGCCGGTGGCGAGGAGGACGTGGCTGGGCTGGGCGACGCCGGCGGTGCAGGCGGAGCCGGTGGAGCATTCGATGCCCTGGGCGTCGAGCAGGAGGAGGAGGGAGTCGCCCTCGCAGCCGGGGAAGGTGAAGTGCGCGTTGGCGGGGAGGCGGCCCTCCGGCGCGGGGTCGCCGCCGAGGATCGCGTCCGGCACGGCCGAGCGGACGGCGGTGACCAGGGTGTCGCGCAGGGCGCCGACCTCGCGGGCGAACCATTCGCGCTGTTCGGCGGCCAGCCGTCCGGCGACCGCGAAGGAGGCGATGGCGGGTACGTCGAGGGTGCCGGAGCGCACATGGCGTTCCTGGCCGCCGCCGTGCAGGACCGGTACGGGGGCGTGCTCGCGGCCGAGGAGCAGGGCGCCGATGCCGTAGGGGCCGCCGATCTTGTGGCCGGAGACCGTCATCGCGGCGAGGCCGGAGGCGGCGAAGTCCACGGGGATCTGGCCGAAGGCCTGGACGGCGTCCGAGTGCAGGGGGACGCCGAACTCCGCTGCCACATCGGCGAGTTCGCGGATCGGCAGGATCGTCCCGATCTCGTTGTTCGCCCACATGACGGTGGCGAGGGCCACGTCGTCGGGGTTACGGGCGATCGCCTCGCGCAGGGCGTCCGGCTGGACACGGCCGTGGGCGTCGACCGGCAGGTACTCGATGGTGGCGCCCTCGTGTTCGCCGAGCCAGTGGACGGCGTCGAGGACGGCGTGGTGCTCGACGGGGCTGGCGAGGACGCGGGTGCGGGCCGGGTCGGCGTCGCGGCGTGACCAGTACAGGCCCTTGACGGCGAGGTTGTCGGCCTCCGTGCCGCCCGAGGTGAAGACGACCTCGCTGGGGCGGGCGCCGAGGGCTTCGGCGAGGGTCTCGCGGGCCTCCTCGACGGTACGGCGGGCCTGCCTGCCGGATGAGTGGAGGGAGGAGGCGTTGCCGGTGGCACCCAGGTGCGCGGTGAGCGCCTCTGCCGCCTCCGGAAGCATCGGGGTGGTCGCGGCGTGGTCGAGGTAAGCCATGGTGAGCCCGATTCTACGGCTCCGGTTCCACGGGCCTCAGAGCAAGGTTGGCCGAACGTGAACCGCTTTCCCGCGCGGCTGCCGCCCGTCGTCCACGGGCTCGGCCGCGCCGTGCCGGCGCACGGTCGTCCGACGGCGGCTCAGCGGCTCAGGAGTGCGGCTCAGAAGCTCCAGGAGATCGAGCTGTCGAACTCCATGAACGCCGCCAGGACCAGCAGGTCCGCGATGCCCAGGCCGAGGCCGAGGTAGGCGCGGCCGGGGCGCTCGGTGCCGCGCCACAGGGCGATGCTGGCGAGCGCGATGGCGATCGGGCCGAGGAAGAGGTTGAGGACGAGCAGGCCGAGCAGGCCGAGGATGAAGGACGCGACGGCCATGCCGTCGGTGTCGCGGATACCGGTGCGGCGCGAGGCCGGAGCGGTGAGCTGCATGATGGTCGACTCCCAGTCGGGTCGAAGGGAACGGTGGTCGGCGGGCCTGAGCCGGTGGGCCCGGGTCAGTGGGCCTGCGTGTGACGCCGGCGGCTGTGGCGCTCGCGGATCGCGAAGATGCCGAGCCAGGCGGCGATGACCACGCCGGCGGCGACGGAGAAGGTGAGCGGCGCGTGGGCCACGGTGCCCAGCACGACTCCCAGCAGCAGGAGCGCGGCGACGATGAACAGCATGGGTACAGCCCCCAGGGTTTCGGTGAACGGTTGTGGTTACAGTTGTTCACTGACTTCCCAGTCTAGCGTCTCCTATGACTTTTCAATTCCAGAGAACAGTTGTTAACTGCATGGTATGAGTCACACCCTCGGCATCCGGCAGGCCCAGAAACAGAAGACCCGGCAGGCACTCCTGGACGCGGCCCTGGGGCTGCTGGAGGAGCAGAGCCTGAGCAGCCTGGGGCTGCGCGAGGTCACGCGCGCCGTCGGTGTCGCCCCGACGGCCTTCTACCGCCACTTCCGCTCCACGGCGGATCTGGGCGTGGCCCTGGTCGAGGAGGCGCTGGGCAGCCTGCACCCGATGATCCGGACGACGGTGTCCACGACCGGCGACCACGAGGAACGCATCACCCGCGCCATCGAGCTGATTGCCCGTCATGTCGACGGGTACCCCGCGCATGTCCGATTCATCGCCCGTGAACGGCACGGCGGAGTCCAGCCGGTACGGGAGGCGATACGGGAGCAACTGGTGCGTTTCGCCCAGGAGGTCAAGGAGGAGCTGGCCAAGGACTCGGTGTCCGAGGGGTGGACCGAGGACGACCTGCTGATGCTCGCGCACCTCTACGTCGACCAGATGCTGATCACGGCGTCGCTCTTCCTGGAGGCGCTGGAGGGCCCGGAGAAGGAGCGTGCGGAGCGGACGCGGCACGTCACACAGGTGGCGACCCGCCAGATGCGGCTGATCGGCCTCGGCCGCCACCACTGGCTGGACTGACCTCCCGCGCACAACGCACCGGGGCGGCACGCCCGTTCGCCGAGCACGCCGCCCCTGTCGTATCCCGGAGGGTCCCGTCGGCCCCTCCGTACCCTCTACGCCTACTGCTCCTTCTGCGCCTGCGGGGTCTGCTGCCCCTGCCCGCCCGAGGCCTGACCACCGCCGCCCGGCCCGCCGCAGCCGCCGCCCTGGCCACCGCCGGGGCCGCCCTGAGCGCCGCCTGGCGCACCGCTGGGCGCACCCGAAGGCGCCCCGGACGGCGTACCCGACGGCATACCCGATGGCTTCGAACCCCCGGAAGCGGCGCCCGACGGCGCACCGGACGGAGCCCCCGAAGGCGCACCCGACGGCGCCTGGCACGCCTGCTGCTGTCCGGAGTCGCCGCCGCTGTTCGAGGACGACGAGGAGTCACCCGAGCCGCAGGCCGCCAGAGCGAGGGGCGACAACGCCAGCAGGGCCACGGCAGGAAGGAGACGGGCACGCTTCATGAGAGACAGCTCCAGGGAGGATGAGGAAGTCCTGAGGCGAGCACTCAACCAACGCCGCTCAGGACTCCCCTCGGGACGCCCTGTGATCTGCCTGTCAGTGAGGCAAAATTCAGCCGAGCCTGACCCGGGCGAGCTGCCGGGACTGGGCGACCAGGCGGTCGGCGCTGTCCCAGACCTCGGCGTCCTCCTCCAGGAAGCCGCCGGCGAGGTTGCGTGTGGTGATCGAGACGCGCAGGGGGCCCGGTGCCGGGCGGCAGCGGACGTGCACGGTCAGCTCGACGGTGGGGACCCAGCCCTTCAGCCCGATCTCGAAGGCGGTGGGCGGCAGGGCGTCCACCGCGAGCAGCAAGGAGAGCGGGTCGTGGTCGCGGCCGTCCGCGAGACCGAACCAGGCGCGCATCTCGCCCTTGCCGGACGGTTGCCCGAGGGCCCAGCCCAGCGTCGAAGGGTCCAGCTTGAGCATCAGACGGTCGGCGATGGCCGAGCTGCCGTCGACGGGGGCCGGCCCGTCCTCGGGGCCGAAGCAGTGCTCCATCGGCGGGATCGCGGGCGGCTGGGCCGTCGTACGGACGTCGTCGGGCAGGGCGTCCAGGTCGCCGTAGGAGGCGAGGACGCGGATGCGTTCGACCTCGCGGCCCTCGTCGTCGTACTGGAAGAGGGAGGCCTGGCCGGTCGACAGGGTGCGGCCGGTGCGGACGAGGTCCGTGCGGACGACCGCCGGGCCGGGCTGGGATGCGGTCAGGTAGTGCGCCGAGATGGTGAACGGGTCGGCATGCGGCAGGGCGTCCGCGAGCGCGCGGCCCAGGACGGCCAGCAGATAGCCGCCGTTGACGGCACTGATGATCGTCCAGCCGGCGGAGAGGTCGATGTCGTAGACGCCGGGCGCACGGGGGGTGAGCGCGGTGTCGCGGTCGAACTCGCTGTCGCCGATCGTGGCCCGGACGTCCGGGGCGGTGGCTGCTTCTGGCATGGCTGAACAGTACAAGAACCGACTACTAAGCGGTAGCTTTTCTCGCTCGGCCCGCGCCCCCGACTTGGTGAGACATGGGCAACTTCTCAGTGGGACGACCTGTTCGGCACCGGCGACCATGTGCGGCAGGCGGCCGATCTGGGCGCCGACGGCACGGGCGGTATCGCGCTGAACCGGCGTCGAGCTGCTGCCCGGCTACCCCGGCTCGGCGAAGGCGGTCCGCCCCCGGGGGCTGGGCGAGCGCGACTCGCTCGCCGCGCGGAGCCCCGCCCTGCGTGCCGGGGAACGACCCGTACACGCTGCTCCGCGAGGCGCCCGTCCCGCCGCGGCTCGCGCTGTGCCTCTCCGGCCGGCCGCACGACGGCTACGAGGACGCCGTGGCGCTCGAGCACGCCGCGAAGGCCCCGACGACCGTGCATGTGGCTGACGGCGATGACGGGCCGCGTGCCCGTCACGGCAGGACGGGCTCCTCCTCCTCGCTCACCGTGGACCGCCGGTGCCAGGCCCGCGGGGCTCGCCAGTGGTACCGCATCGCGAGCAGCCGCAGGACGAAGCCGGTGATCACCGCGAGGGCGCTGGTCAGCGGGGACAGGGCGTCGTACCGGATGCACAGCACCACGATGGTGGAGCCGACGATCGCCGGGACCGCGTAGAGGTCGCGGTCCCAGCGCAGCAGGGAGGGCACCTCGTTGGCGAGCACGTCCCGCAGCACTCCCCCGCCCACCGCGGTGGCCATGCCCAGGCACGCGGAGGCGGTCAGGCCGAGCCCGTACTCGTACGCCTTCGTCGTCCCGGCGACGCAGAACAGGCCGAGGCCGGCCGCGTCGAAGACGTTCACGGCGACCTGGATGCGTTCCACATGGGGGTGCAGGAAGAAGACGAGGAGGGTGGCGAGCAGCGGGGTGAGGAAGTACCCCAGGTCCGTGAAGGCGGCGGGCGGCACCGCCCCGATGACCAGGTCGCGGAAGAGACCGCCGCCCAGTGCGGTGACCTCGGCGAGGACGGCCATGCCGAACACGTCGAAGTTCTTCCGGACGGCCAGCAGGGCGCCGGAGATCGCGAAGACGAAGATGCCGATCAGCTCGAGCGAGTGCTGGACGGACGGGGTGAAGAGTTCCTGGAGCACCCGAACATTTTTACCCACGGCCGAGCCCCCGCCCCCCGAGTGAGGGGCGGGGGCTCGGGCGGAATCACTTCTCGACGGAGGGAGTGGTCTTCTCCGCGGCGGCCTTGTGGGCCGAGATCAGCAGCTCGGTGTCCTGCGGCTGCTGGTCCTCGAAGTTCTCCGGGTGGTGGCAGGCGACGCGCTGCCCGGCCCGCAGCTCCTTGAGCGGCGGCTCGGTCGTCTTGCAGATCTGGGTCGCCTTCCAGCACCGGGTGTGGAAACGGCAGCCGCTCGGCGGGGCGATCGGCGAGGGCACGTCGCCCCTGAGCAGGATGCGCCCGCTCTTGGTGCCCCGGCGCTTCGGATCCGGTATCGGCACAGCCGACAGCAGGGCCTTGGAATACGGGTGCATCGGCGACTTGTACAGCTTGTCGCGATCGGCCAGCTCGACGATCTTGCCGAGGTACATCACCGCGATCCGGTCCGAGACGTGCCGGACGACCGACAGGTCGTGCGCGATGATCACGTACGTCAGGCCCAGTTCCTCCTGAAGGTCGTCCAGCAGGTTCACCACCTGCGCCTGGATCGACACGTCCAGCGCGGAGACCGGCTCGTCGGCCACGACCAGCTTGGGGTTGAGCGCGAGCGCGCGGGCGATGCCGATGCGCTGGCGCTGGCCGCCGGAGAACTCGTGCGGATAGCGGTTGTAGTGCTCGGGGTTGAGGCCGACCACCGACAGCAGCCGCTGGACCTCCTTCTTCACGCCGCCCTCGGGCTCGACGCCCTGGAGCCTGAAGGGGGCGCCGACGATCGTGCCGATCGTGTGCCGGGGGTTCAGCGAGGAGTAGGGGTCCTGGAAGATCATCTGCACATCACGGCGCATCGGGCGCAGATCGCTCGTGCCGAGGTGTGTGATGTCCTTGCCCTCGAACTCGACCGAGCCGCCGGTCGGTTCGAGCAGCCGGGTGATCAGCCGGCCCATGGTGGACTTGCCGCAGCCCGACTCGCCCACGACGCCGAGCGTCTCGCCGCTGCGGACCTCGAAGTCGATGCCGTCGACGGCGCGCACCGCGCCGGTCTGCCGCTGGAGCAGGCCCTTGCGGATCGGGAAGTGCTTCTGCAGGCCGGTGACCTTCAGCAGGATCTCGCCGTCGGCGGCGGAGTCCTTGGTGAGGGTGGCCCCGCTGGTGTCCGGTTTGGTCACCGGTTTCTCGTCGCTCACAGCTTCGGCGCAATCTCTTCGGTCCAGATACGCTCCCGCTGCTCCTGGGTCATGTGGCAGGCGGCCCAGTGACCGCCGCCGACCTCGGTCAGCTCGGGGCGGACCGTGCGGGTGACGTTGTCCTTCGGGAGGTCCGCGTACGGGCAGCGCGGGTTGAAGGCGCAGCCGGACGGGAGGTTGATGAGGGAGGGCGGAGCCCCCTTGATCGGGATGAGCCGGTCGGTCTCCTCCCGGTCCATACGCGGCATCGAGCCGAGCAGACCCCAGGTGTAGGGGTGCCGGGGCTCGGAGAACACGTCCTCGGCGGAACCGCGCTCCACGCACCGGCCGCCGTACATGACCAGCAGGTCGTCGGCCATCTCGGCGACCACACCCAGGTCGTGGGTGATCATGATGACCGCGGAGCCGAACTCCTTCTGCAGATCATGGATCAGATCGAGGATCTGCGCCTGCACGGTGACGTCCAGGGCGGTGGTCGGCTCGTCGGCGATGAGCAGCTCGGGGTTGTTCACCAGCGCCATGGCGATCATCGCGCGCTGGCGCATACCGCCGGAGAACTCGTGCGGGTAGCCGTCCACGCGCTTGGCCGGCTCGGGGATGCCGACCCGGTCGAGCATCTCGACCGCCCGCTGCTTGGCGGCCTTCCTGCTGACGTCGTGGTGGACCCGGTACGCCTCGACGATCTGGTGTCCGACCGAGTAGTAGGGGTGCATCGCCGACAGCGGGTCCTGGAAGATCATGGCCATCTTCCGGCCGCGCAGCCGCCGTACCTCGTCGGGGTCGGCCGCGATCAGCTCCTGGCCGTCCAGCCACACCTCGCCGGAGACCTTGGCACGGGCCGAGCGGTGCAGGCCCATCAGCCCGAGGGAGGTGACGGACTTGCCGGAGCCGGACTCGCCCACGATGCCCAGGGTCTTGCCCTTGCGCACGTCGAAGCTGACGCCGTCCACCGACCTGACCAGACCGTCGTCCGTGTCGAAGTGGATGCGCAGATCCCGTACGGACAGGAACACGTCGTCCGCGGTGGACGGGGCGACGGGGTCCGGTTCGCCGAGAGCGGCTTTGTCGAGCTTGCTCACGAGTACCTCACCCGGGGGTCGATGGCGGCGTTCACCAGGTCGACGATCAGATTGCAGAAGACGATGAAGAACGCGGCGACCATGGTCACACCCATGATGATGGGCAGGTCGTTCTGCTGGATGGACTGGATGGCGTAGGCGCCGATGCCCTGCAGCGAGAAGACCGTCTCGGTGAGCACCGCGCTGCCGACCAGCAGACCGAAGTCCATGCCGAAGATCGTGACGATCGGGGTCAGCGCGGAGCGCAGGCCGTGCTTGGCGACGACCGTGGTCTCCTTCAGACCCTTGGCCCGGGCCGTTCTGATGTAGTCCTCGCCCATCGTCTCCAGCATGCCCGCCCGGGTGAGCCGGGCGTAGAGAGCCGAGAAGAGGAAGGCGAGGCTGACCCAGGGCAGGATCAGGTGCCAGGCCCATTCCGCGGGGTTCTCGGTGAAGGGGACGTAGTCGACGCTGTCCCAGATGGGGATCTCGTAGACGAAGAGCGCGAGCAGGATCTGGCCGGTGAAGAAGATCGGGAGCGAGACGCCGGAGAGGGCGATGAACATGGCGATGCGGTCGATGGGCTTGCCCTTGCGCAGCGCTGAGATCACACCGGTCGTGACACCGAAGACCACCCAGATCACCGCGGCGCCGACGGCCAGCGAGAAGGAGACGGGGATCCGTTCCTGAAGCTGGGGCCACACCTCGACGTGGTTCTTGAAGGAGTACCCGAAGCAGGGTGCGCTGCAGTGCGTCGCGTCGGGACCGAACTTGTAGTCGGCGCCGATCACGATGCCCTTGATGAAGTCCCAGTACTGGACGTAGACCGGCTGGTCCAGGCCGAGGTTCTGCTTGATCGCGGCGACGGACTCGGGGTTCGCGTCCTTGCCGACGTACTGGGTGGCCAACTGGTCGGCCGTCTGGCCCCCGATGCGGGGAACCAGGAAGAAGATGGCGAAAGTGACTGCGCTGACCACCAGCAGCAACAGCACGGCGCCCATGACGCGTCGGAGGATGTACGCAGCCACAGCTGTACGGCCCCGGGTGGCCGCGGCGGGATCGTCCGACGCGGCCACCCGGTGCCTTCACCTGCCTTTCGAAAGGATCCGGCCTGCTGGCTTACTTCGCGGAGCTCATCAGCAGGTAGTCGTACATGCCGAGGTAGGCCTGCGTGACCGTGACGTTGGCCGCGGACGTCGGCCTGAGCAGCAGGTTCTTGCGGTAGATGATCGGAACGACCGAGGCGTTGTCGAGCACCATCTTGTCGATGTCGCCCCAGGCCTTGGTGCGGGCCGCGTCGTCGGTGTTGGCGATCGCGTCCGTCAGGGCCTTGTTGATCTTCGGGTCGTCCAGCTCCATCAGGTTGTTGCCGCCCGAGGGCTTGATGGCCGCACCGTTGATGATCTGGTCGAGGAAGCCGTAGCCGGTCGGCCAGTCGGCGCCCCACGCCATCGAGAGCATGCCGAGCTTGTTGTCGTGGACGTAGCTCGGGACACCGGCGAAGTTGGAGAAGTACTTGCCGGAGGGGAACTGCTTGATCTCGACGTTGATGCCGATCTTCTTCAGCGACGCCTGGACGGCCGTGGCCTGCGCGACCTCGGCGGGCCGGTCGGAACGGGCCGTCAGGATCGTGTTGAAGCCGTTCGGCTTGCCGCACGCCTTCAGCGCCGCCTTGGCCTTGGCCACGTCACCCTTGTGACCCTCGGTCGCGTAGGTGTCGAACTTGGTGTAGCCGTTGACCGACGGCGGCAGCAGCGTGGTCGCCACGTCGCCCTTCGGCGAACCGCCCATGGCGTCGAGCACCGACTGCTTGTCGAGGCCCCACTGAACGGCCTTGCGGCAGTCGGCGTTGTCGAACGGCTTCACGTTCACGTTCAGCGCGATGTACTGCGTCGCACCGGCGTAGGAGCTGTCCGTCTGGTTGGCCTTCGGGCCGCGCAGGACCTTCGGCTGGGTCTGCGGCTGCACACCCGTGCCGGCCGCGTCAGCCGTGATCTTGTCGGAGAGCAGGTCGTTGTCGACCGTCACCGGGTTGACCTTGAACTTGATCGTGACCTTGTCCGGCAGAGCCTTGCGGATCGGGTCCGTCTTCGCGTCCCACTGCGGGTTGCGCACGAGGGTGGCGCCGCGGCCCTCCTCGTAGGACTGGAACTGGTACGGGCCCGTGGACTGGATGGACTGCACGTACTTCGCGCCGGTGTCCTTCGACTGCTGCACCGGGGCCGTCTGCGAGAACGTCGCCAGGTAGTCGAAGTCGGCGAACGGCTGCTTCAGCTTGAAGACGATCGTCTGGTCGTCCGGCGTCTCGATGGACTTGATGCCCTCGGCGGACTTGTCCTTGTACGGGCCCTTGTACTTGTCGCCGCCGTCCAGGTACGCCTTGAAGTACGTCGGGCCGTTGGACAGCGCCTCGGGCGCGAAGTTGGAACGCTCGATGGCGTACTTCACGTCCTTGGACGTCACCGGGGTGCCGTCCTGGAACTTCACACCCGTACGCAGCTTGTACGTCCAGGTCTTGGCGTCCGTGCTGGACTTGCCGAGGCCCTCGGCGAGGTCCGGCACGACCTCCAGGCCTTCCTTGCCCGCCGCCGGTTTGAACGTGGTGAGCGTTCTGCCGTAGAGGCGGGAGAAGTTCTGCACCCAGCCGTAGTACGTGTTGCCCGGGTCGAGGGAGTCCGGCACGTCCGAGTGCTCGTACGAGACCGTCCCGCCCTTCTTGCTCGACGCGTTGACGATCGAGTTCAGCGCGGCGTCCTTCTTGCCGTTGCCTCCCCCGTCGTTGTCGTCACCTCCGCCGCCGCACGCGGCAGCACCCAGCGACAGTGCCAGGACCGACGCAACGCCGGCGGTCACCCTTCTCGTCTTCACCTGAGGAAGCCCCCTCATTCGATGGATCACTTGCTGCGAGGGTCGAGGGCGTCACGCAGCCCGTCACCCAGCAGGTTGAAGGCCAGGACGGTGATGAAGATCGCCAGTCCGGGCACGAACATGTACTGCGGATCAGCCGTGTAGAGATCCACAGCGTTGCTGAGCATGCCGCCCCAGGAGGCCTGCGGCGGAGCGATACCGACGCCGAGGAAGCTCAGCGCGGCCTCGAACAGGATGTTCGTCGGGATGATCAGCGTCGAGTAGACGAGGATCGGCGCGACGAGGTTGGGGAGCAGTTCCCGGAACAGGACGTACGGACCGCGCGCTCCGAGGCTCGTGGCGGCCTCGATGAACTCCCGCTTGCGCAGGGTCATGGTCTGCGCCCGCACGATGCGTCCGATGTACGGCCAGCTGAAGAAGCCGATCACGAAGATCAGCACGCAGATGCGCAGGGACAGTCCGTCGAGACCGAAGAAGCCGTCCTGCACCGAGGCCGAGATCGAGATGGCGAACAGCAGCAGCGGGAACGCCAGGAAGGTGTCCATCATCCGGCTGATGACGCTGTCGATCCAGCCGCCGTAGTACCCGGCGACGACTCCGAGCACGGTGCCGATGCACACGGACAGCAGCGTGGCGCCGCCCGCGACCAGCAGGGAGACCCAGGAGCCGTCGATGATGCGGGCGAGCATGTCCCGGCCGTACTGGGGGTCCACGCCGAGCGGGTGGTCCCAACTCATGCCTCCCCAGCCGCCCTTGGGGGCGAGCAGAGCGGGGTCGATGAGGTCCTGGTTGAACTTGTTGGGATCGAGGTTGAAGATCCACTGAATCGGCTTGGAGAGCACCGCCATCGTGACGAGCAGGATGACGACGACGCCTCCCGCCATCGCCACCTTGTCCCGCTTGAAGCGCATCCAGGCGATCTGAGTGAGCGAGCGCCCTTCGATCTGGCTCTTCTTGACCCCGGCGAGCACGGCCTCGGGCTGTGCTCCGGCTTCCGCCCCGGTGGTCTCGATCGGTGCGGTCACGGTGCGATTGACCCCTCTCGGGCCGGCGATGGCCGACCCCCTGGCTGCCGCTGTAGCGGTTTGTTTGTCTCGTACACGAGACCGACCCGGCCCGTGTCTTGCGGGGAGTCTTCAACGCTTTGGCGATCTGTTGCCAGACTTGGCGATGAAAGGATGCGTAAACGTGATGCTGTCTGCGAGGTTCCGTTATCCGGACAGCGGGTAGCAGGGGTCGGACGCGCAACGTCAGGGGCATATTAGGACGCAGCCGCCCTTTTTACCCTTATCTACGCGCGGAGAGTTGAAAGGTCGTCGCGTTCGGGGACGGCCTTGAGGGACCTGGGGGCGGAGTCAGTACCTGCCCTGGACCGGGGGGTATCCGTAGCCCGAAGCCGGCGCCTGGACGGGGGCGGTGGCGTGGGCCTCACGGTCGTAGAAGGGGCGTGCGCCGGCGCGCAGCCACATGGCGACCGGGTCGTGCTCGTCGGACATCGCGACGGTCGAGACGGGGAGCCCGTCGGGTACGGCGCCGAGGGACTGCTGCATCATCGCGCGCACCGAGTCCACGGCCGGCGGCGAGGTGTCGTAGACGTCCAGTCCGATGGCCAGATACGGCGCCCCGAGCGCGGGTTGGACCCAGGCGCGGCGCAGTGAGCGGACGGCCGGGGTGCGGTGGGCGTTCTGCGCGAGCAGGGCGTAGAACTGCGGGATCTCGATGGCCGGTTCGGACAGCCGCAGGGGTCCGGCGGGCTGGCGGTCCAGGCCCGTGGCGATCCGCCGCAGGTCGAGCCAGGGGATGCCGACGCCGCCGCCGGGGGCGTGCGGGTTGAGCCAGAGGCCGTAGTGGTCGGGGTAGAGGGCGCGGGCCACGTCGATGCCGTCGACGACCTCGTAACTGCGGTTCCAGCCGCTGGCCGAGAGCTCCTGCGCGGAGGTCACACAGGGGGCGTAGCCGTGGCCCTCGACCTCCATGTTTCCGTACTGGGCGTCGGGGGATCCGGCCTGGCCCTGCCACAGGAGCATCCAGATCTGGCCGCTGTGGGGGGTCGCGAGCGCGCGCAGGAGGGCCTCATAGGCGTCATAACGCCCGGGCGTGACCTGGCGCAGCATGTGCTCGACCTGTCCGGCCGCGGCCGTGCCGCTCGCGCTCACCTTTACCGCCCCTTCGTACAACGCCTCGACCGTGACCTAGCTTAAGCCCGCGCAGGTGCCCGGAGATTGGTGCCGGTTCGCGAGTGCGGTTCGTATGTGGCTCGTCGCCCCCACGCGGCGGAGCCGCATAGTGTCACAGCCCCGCGCCCCTGAGGTGCCTGACCTACCGCTGGAAGAAGGGCCGGACCCGGTCCTTCATCCAATTGCCCACCGGGTCCTCCGCCACATCCAGGAGCACCAGGTTGACGGGCCAGGGGGCCGGGGACTCGGTGACCGCGCGGGTGAGGGCGTCCAGCGGGAGGGCGCGCAGGTCGCCTTCCCACTGGGAGAGTTCGACGCCGACGAACATCACCGGGTCGGCGGTCTCGATCGCGGCGAGGCAGCGGCGGGCGGTGACGACGACGCCGATCGCCTCGAACTCGGCGGAGGCGGCGGCGAGGAAGTCCACCGGGTCGTCCTGCCAGTCGGGCTCGAAGAGGCGGACCCGTCCGCCGCTCGCGGGGCCGTCCAGCGGGGTCCGGCCGGCCCGGCACAGCTCGGCGACGGCCGGCGGCGGGAGCGGGACGCCGACGACGCCGCCGGGGTTGATGGCGATCCCCGCGTGCGGGGGCAGACCGCGGGCGAACTCCACGGCGGGCGCGATGGTGTACGACATGTGCGAGCCGACGACCTGGCGGAACTGCTCCTCGGAGCTGAACACCGGCACGTACGCCTGGCCCTCGATCTCGATGCCGGGGAGATCGAGGGGGCCGCTCTGCGGGCCGCCGCCGCTGGGCAGCGGGATCCACACGAAGCTCCGGCCGAGCACCTCGACGATCCGCCCGCCGGCGGACGGCCCGGCACCGAGGGAGGCCGAGAGCACCTCCTCCAGCTCGTTGCCGGGCCATCCGCCGTGCGGGTGTGTCTGCGTCTGCGCCGGGAAGTCCGCGGAGAAGTCCGCCGGGAAGTCCATCTGCCTACCGCCTGCCTGAAACCACTGCTGTGACTGAAAGGCTAGCGGCTCGGGAACGGGGGGCTGCCACCCCGTGAAGCATGACTGGTGACGGGGGTGGCCGGACGGCGGCCCCGGGCCTGCCGAATCCTGGCGGGAGGACGGGCTGTGTGTGGGGGGTGCTCCGACCGTGGATGCGTGCCGCGGGCACACGGCCGGGGCTGCGGGCGGACGGGCTTTGTGCGCGGCGCACCGACCGCAGGCGCCTGCCGCGTGCACACGGCTCAGGGCCGGAATGCGGATGGGCTGGGCTGTCCGGCGCAGACGACCGCGCGGATGCCTGTCCTATACACACGGATCGCCGACCGCCGCGCCGCCGCCCCCGCCTCCGGGCTCACCAACCGCGGACGCGGGCCCGCTGCACGGGGCCGCACGCGGACGGCCTGTGCTCCCCGGCGCGCGCCGGCCCCCCTGCGCACAGCGGGGTCGGCGGACGGCCCCTTCTTCCCGGACGCCCGGCCGACGGCACCGCCCCGTGCACACGGGTCACCGGCCCGAACCACAACTCCCCGGCCCCGGATCACCGGCCCCATGAACCACAACCCCCAGCCCTGGACAGCCGGCCCGTGCCCACCACAGTCGGGCCGTGAACGCAGCCCCGTGCGCCCGGGGCGTCAGCCCGTGAAGGCGATGCGGTGGAGGGTGTTTGCTGCGTCGCGGTCGGCGAGGATGGCTGAGCCGCAGCCGGTGGGGAGTTCGCCGCGTTCGACCTCGTGGAGGAGGCGGGTGGTGGCGGCGCGGTGGCGCAGGAAGGCGTAGCGCGAGACGCCCCGGCCGCGGTCGCGCTGGCCGGCCAGGGCCTGCTGGGGGGTGACGTCGAGCATCAGCAGGTGGAGCGTGCCGCCCCGGCGGCGGGCCTCGCGGGCGAGCCAGCGGCGGACCCAGGCCTGGGTGCCGCAGTCGTGCACGACGACGCCCTCACCGGTGCGCAGGGCGCGGCGCAGCCCGGCGTAGTGGGCGAGGCGGACGAGCGGGCGGTAGACCGCGTACGGCAGGGCGCGCGGCATGCGGCCGTCCCAGTGGTCGCGGGTGTCCTGGGAGTCGATGCGCCGGCCCGGCACGGTGCGCCGCATCAGCGTGGACTTGCCGCTGCCGGGCAGGCCCGTGACCACGACGATGTCGCGGGAGCCGAACAGCAGCGCGTGCGGGCCGCGGCCGGCGCGCTCGCGCAGATCGCGGACGACCGGCGCGGGCTGCGGGCCGCAGACCGCACGCACCGGAGCGGCCGGCTGCTCGGGCAGCGCGATGCCCGACGTCGTGGCGTACGCGGTGGTCCTGTTCACCGTGATCGTCCTCCCCTGGGGCCAGGTACGGAGTCCCATGCCCGCCGAGTGTAAAGAGAAGGTAATGCCCGATGTCTCTGGTTTTAGTCCTCTTCCTGCAACAGCCCTGCTACAGGGTGGTCCCCCTGCCACCCCGCGACGATGCGTGCAATGATGTGCCCGCCAACTGCATACCGGCCGTTTGAATCCGCGCGGGAGAGTCCCCAGCACCGTTTCACCACTGGGGCGCCGAAGGAGCAAGTCCCTCCCTTGAATCTCTCAGGCCCCGTTACCGCGCGGGCGAGGCACATCTGAAAAGCGGGCCGCACCCTTCCTCCGGAGTCCGGGGAAGCGGCGTGGCCCCACCCAAGGTGCAAGCCGATGACCTGCGCGGTCATGGCGAACCTCTCAGGTTCCGATGACAGATGGGGAGGAACGACCTCGCCCGTCATGCCTTATGCCTTGGGAGACGACCGACCGTGAGCAGTACAGGAGAACTCCGCCACACCGCGCTCGATGCCCTGCATCGTGCCCTCGGCGCGACGATGACCGACTTCGCCGGCTGGGACATGCCCCTGCGCTACGGCTCCGAGCGCGACGAGCACAACGCCGTGCGCACGAAGGCCGGGCTGTTCGACCTCTCCCACATGGGCGAGATCACCGTCACGGGCCCCGGGGCCGCCGCCCTGCTCGACCACGCGCTGGTCGGCAACATCGGCGGGGTCAAGCCCGGCCGCGCCCGCTACACCATGATCTGCCAGGCCGACGGCGGCATCCTCGACGACCTGATCGTCTACCGGCTGGCCGAGCAGGAGTACATGGTCGTCGCCAACGCCTCCAACGCCCAGGTGGTCCTGGACGCCCTGGTGGAACGTTCCGTCGGCTTCGACGCCGAGGTGCGCGACGACCGGGACGCCTACGCACTGCTCGCCGTACAGGGCCCCGAGTCCCCGGGGATCCTGAAGTCCCTCACCGACGCCGACCTGGACGGCCTGAAGTACTACGCCGGCCTGCCCGGCACCGTCGCGGGCGTCCCGGCGCTGATCGCCCGCACCGGGTACACCGGCGAGGACGGCTTCGAGCTGTTCGTGAAGCCGGAGCACGCGGTCGAGCTGTGGCAGGCCCTGACCAAGGCGGGCGAGGCCGCCGGCCTGGTCCCGTGCGGGCTGTCCTGCCGCGACACGCTGCGCCTGGAGGCGGGCATGCCGCTGTACGGGCACGAGCTGAGCACCTCCCTGACGCCCTTCGACGCCGGGCTCGGCCGGGTGGTGAAGTTCGAGAAGGAGGGCGACTTCGTCGGCCGCGAGGCCCTCACCGAGGCCGCCGCGCGCGCCGAGCAGAACCCGCCCCGCGTCCTGGTCGGCCTCGTCGCCGAGGGCCGTAGGGTCCCGCGAGCCGGGTACCCGGTCGTCACCGGCGGTGAGGTGATCGGCGAGATCACCTCCGGCGCGCCCTCCCCGACGCTCGGCAAGCCGATCGCGATGGCGTACGTCGACCCCGCGCACGCGGCTCCCGGCACACCCGGTGTGGCCGTGGACATCCGGGGCAGTCACGAGCCGTACGAGGTCGTGGCGCTGCCGTTCTACAAGCGCCAGAAGTAGAGACTGGCCCAGCGCCAGAAGCAGGCACCGGCGCGCGGGCCGCCACCGCGGTCCCGGGCCGTCTCACCCCCGCTCACCAGCGGTCCCCTTCACCGGCATGCACAAGCATTCCTCGACATACATCAGCACTCCCGCGCGTACAGGAGAATCCAGGCCATGAGCAACCCCAATGAGCTGCGGTACAGCAAGGAGCACGAGTGGCTGTCGGGCGCCCAGGACGGCGTCTCGACGATCGGCATCACGGAGCACGCGGCCAACGCGCTCGGCGACGTCGTCTTCGTCCAGCTCCCCGAGGTCGGTGACGCCGTGTCCGCCGGCGAGACCTGCGGCGAGCTGGAGTCGACCAAGTCCGTCTCCGACCTCTACTCCCCGGTCTCCGGCGAGGTCACCGAGGTCAACGAGGACGTGGTGAACGACCCGTCCCTGGTGAACTCGGCCCCCTTCGAGGGCGGCTGGCTGTTCAAGGTGCGCGTCACGGACGAGCCGGGCGACCTGCTCTCCGCCGACGAGTACACCGCCTTCTCCGCCGGCTGAGAGGTCGTAGCCGTATGTCCGTCCTGAACACGTCCCTGCACGAGTTCGACCCGGCCGTCGCCGCCGCGGTCGACGCCGAGCTGCACCGGCAGCAGTCCACGCTCGAGATGATCGCCTCGGAGAACTTCGCCCCGGTCGCGGTCATGGAGGCGCAGGGCTCGGTCCTCACCAACAAGTACGCCGAGGGCTACCCGGGCCGCCGCTACTACGGCGGCTGCGAGCACGTCGACGTGGTCGAGCAGATCGCGATCGACCGCGTCAAGGAGCTGTTCGGCGCCGAGCACGCCAACGTCCAGCCGCACTCCGGCGCCCAGGCCAACGCCGCCGCGATGTTCGCGCTGCTCAAGCCGGGCGACACCATCATGGGTCTGAACCTCGCGCACGGCGGGCACCTGACCCACGGCATGAAGATCAACTTCTCCGGCAAGCTCTACGACGTCGTCGCCTACCACGTGGGCGAGGACGGCCGGGTCGATATGGCCGAGGTGGAGCGGCTGGCGAAGGAGTCCCGGCCGAAGCTGATCGTCGCGGGCTGGTCGGCCTACCCGCGGCAGCTGGACTTCGCCGAGTTCCGCCGGATCGCGGACGAGGTCGGCGCGTACCTGATGGTCGACATGGCGCACTTCGCCGGGCTGGTGGCGGCGGGCCTGCACCCGAACCCCGTTCCGCACGCGCACGTGGTGACCACCACCACCCACAAGACGCTGGGCGGCCCGCGCGGCGGTGTGATCCTCTCCACGTCCGAGCTCGCCAAGAAGATCAACTCGGCTGTCTTCCCCGGTCAGCAGGGCGGTCCGCTGGAGCATGTGATCGCGGCCAAGGCGGTCTCGTTCAAGGTCGCGGCCTCCGAGGACTTCAAGGAGCGCCAGCGCCGTACGCTGGAGGGTGCCCGCATCCTGGCCGAGCGTCTGGTGAAGGACGACGTCCGGGCCGTGGGTGTGGACGTCCTGTCCGGCGGCACGGACGTGCACCTGGTCCTGGTCGACCTGCGCCACTCGGAGCTGGACGGCCGGCAGGCCGAGGACCGCCTCCACGAGGTGGGCATCACGGTCAACCGCAACGCGATCCCGAACGACCCGCGCCCGCCGATGGTGACGTCCGGTCTGCGGATCGGCACGCCGGCCCTGGCGACCCGGGGCTTTACGGCCGAGGACTTCGCGGAGGTCGCGGACGTCATCGCCGAGACGCTGAAGCCGTCCTACGACTCGGACGCGCTCAAGGCCCGGGTGAAGGCCCTCGCCGACCGGCACCCGCTGTACCCGGGCCTCAACAAGTAGCACCCGCACAAGTAACACCTGCACAAGAGCGAAGAAACCTTTCAGGGCGCCGCGCCCGCCACAAGCGGTCGCGGCGCCCGGCCCCACTGCACCACCCCCGTAGTCAGGAGTTCCCGTGGCCATCTCGGTCTTCGACCTGTTCTCGATCGGCATCGGCCCGTCCAGCTCCCACACGGTCGGCCCGATGCGCGCGGCCGGCCTCTTCGTCCGGCGGCTGCGCAACGAGGAGCTGCTGGAGTCGGTCGGATCCGTCCGTGCCGAGCTGTACGGCTCCCTCGGCGCCACCGGCCACGGCCACGGCACGCCCAAGGCGGTCCTGCTCGGCCTGGAGGGCGACTCGCCGCGCACGGTCGACGTGGAGAAGGCCGACGACCGGGTGGAGGCGATCAAGACCGACGGCCGGCTGAATCTGCTCGGCGAGCACGAGATCGCGTTCTCCTTCGACGACGACATGGTCCTGCACCGCCGCAAGGCCCTGCCCTACCACGCCAACGGCATGACCCTGTGGGCGTACGACGCCTCGGGCGCCGAGCTGCTGACGAAGACCTACTACTCGGTCGGCGGCGGCTTCGTCGTCGACGAGGAGGCCGTCGGCGCGGACCGCATCAAACTCGACGACACCGCCCTGAAGTACCCCTTCCGCACGGGCGACGAGCTGCTCCGCCTGACGGAGGAGACGGGCCTGTCCATCTCGGCGCTGATGCTGGAGAACGAGCGCGCCTGGCGCACCGAGGAGGAGATCCGGGCCGGTCTGCTGGAGATCTGGCGCGTGATGCAGTCGTGCGTGGCGCGCGGCATGTCCCGCGAGGGCATCCTGCCGGGCGGCCTGAAGGTCCGCCGCCGCGCCGCGAACACCGCGCGCAAGCTCCGCTCCGAGGGCGACCCGAAGGCCCTCGCCATGGAGTGGATCACCCTCTACGCGATGGCGGTCAACGAGGAGAACGCGGCCGGCGGCCGGGTCGTCACCGCCCCCACCAACGGCGCGGCCGGCATCATCCCGGCGGTGCTGCACTACTACGTCAACTTCGTGCCGGGCGCCGACGAGGAGGGCGTGGTCCGCTTCCTGCTCGCCGCGGGCGCGATCGGCATGCTGTTCAAGGAGAACGCCTCCATCTCGGGCGCCGAGGTCGGCTGCCAGGGCGAGGTCGGCTCCGCCTGCTCGATGGCCGCGGGCGCCCTCGCCGAGGTCCTCGGCGGCTCCCCCGAGCAGGTCGAGAACGCCGCCGAGATCGGCATGGAGCACAACCTCGGCCTCACCTGCGACCCGGTCGGCGGGCTGGTCCAGATCCCCTGCATCGAGCGCAACGGCATGGCCGCGGTCAAGGCCGTCACCGCCGCCCGCATGGCCATGCGCGGCGACGGCTCCCACAAGGTCTCCCTCGACAAGGTCATCAAGACGATGAAGGACACCGGGGCGGACATGTCGGTGAAGTACAAGGAGACGGCCCGGGGCGGGCTGGCGGTGAACATCATCGAGTGCTGAGGTCACGAGGGCGGGGCGATCTCCGCCCGTAGTGCCTTCGCCGCCGCCTCCAGGGTGCCCCGGACGGCCTCGCCGGTCTCTCCGGTGGCGATCACCGCGCCGAGCAGGCTGGAGGAGAAGTGCTCGGGCGGCAGCCTGATGGTCGTGCCCGGGCTCCGGTCGAGCACGAGGTGCTGGACACCGGGGACGCCCAGCGCGGTGTCGAGGCCGTCGATCCGGACGAGTTCGCCCGCCGCCGGGGCCGTGATCTTCCGCAGGCCCGCGTGCAGGGGCGGCTGGTCGGGCAGGCGCGGAGCCTGTCCGGTGGCGACCCGGATCACGTTCTCGTGGAAGGGGACCCCGGTCGCCAGGCCCACGAGGTGGGAGCCGATGAAGTCGCCGCCGGCCCGGGCCGCGACCTCGATCAGGCGGGCGCCCGTCCCCGGGTCGTACATGCACTCCAGGTGGAAGGCGCAGTCGTCGAAGCCGAGGGCGAGGACGGTCTCGCGGGTGAGCGCGTGCACGGCCGAGCGCGCGGCGCCGGGCAGGGCGCTGGGATGCAGATGGGCGAGTTCCAGGCGGAACGGCTCGGTGGTCGTCTTGTCGGTGATTCCGCAGACGGTCACCTCGCCCCGGTGCACGAAGCCCTCGACGCTGTGCTCACTGCCGCGCAGCAGCTCCTCGAGGATCAGCTCGCCGCGGTCGTGGCGGAAGATGCCGTCGCCGTCCGCGCCGGTCAGGCGCGTCAACTCGTCGAAGGCGGGCCGCAGTTCCTGTTCGTCCCGCAGCAGGAAGATGCCCTTGCTGCCGCTGCCGGCGGCCGGCTTCAGCACCGCCGGGAGCCCGATGTCCGCCAGCGACCGCACGGCGTCCCGCCAGGTCCGTACCCGGGCGAAGCGGGGGATGAGGTGCGGCCGGTCCGCGAGGGCCTGGCGCATGAGGTACTTGTTGCGGGCGAGGCGGGCCGCGGCGGGGGCGATGCCGGGCAGGCCGAGGCGCCGGGCGGCGCGGGCCGCCGGTTCGACGCCCGCGTCCCCCCAGGCGACGACACCGGCGACGGTGTGCGCGGTGGCGACGGCGTCCACGGCCGCGTCGAAAGCCTCGGTGTCGTGCGGATCGACCGCGCGTACCTCGGCGAGCAGGGCGCCCGGCAGTCCGGCGGGGGGCTTGCCCGCGAGGAGTGCCACGGAGAAGCCGCACCGGTGGGCGGCCTCCAGGGCGGGGCGGTGTTCGAGCGGGTTCTTGCGCAGCCCGACGAAGACGACGACGGGGCGCGGGGCGGGCTCGGGCACGGTCACTCCACCTCGATGACGAACTCGGACTCGACGCGGTCGAGGAGCGCCTCGAACTCCTCGGCCGTGTCCGCCCCCAGGACGACGAGCAGGCACCAGTCCATGGCGTGCGAGACGCCGAAGGTGTCGCCGGTGCTCTTGGAGCGGCGCCAGCCGAGCACACCGTCGACCGCCCGCATCTGACGGTCCGTCGGCATCGCCGTGATGGTCCCGGCGCGCGGCGGGCGCAGGTGCAGCGCCCCGATGTGGCGGCGCGGGGGCGTCGCATCCGCCGTGCGACCGTACAGAAGGCCGGTGGCGACGGTGTCGTACACGCTGTGCCCGAGGCCCGCGGAGAGCATGTCGGGGACCCAGCCGCCGCCGATGCGGGTGGCGATCTCGGAGAAGACCAGGTCGCCCGAGGGGGTCTCGAACACCTCCATGTGGGTCACGGCGGTCTCGATTCCCAGGGCCTCGTTGACGCTGGTGTGCATGCCGAGGAGGCGTTCGTAGAGCTCGGGGTGGTCCTCCCTGGGGAGGATGTACGAGCCGTCCCGGGAGCGCGGGGTCTCGTGCTCGTCGCGCGCCGGGACGTGGTCGAGCCGGGGCGCGTAGTACGCGCTCACGGTCAGGAAGAGCGGTTTGCCCGCCGACCAGAGCGCGTCGATGTGCAGTTCGCGGCCGTGCACGAAGCGTTCGACGACGAGGTGCCCGGAGCTGAGCCGCTCGGGCTTCGGCAGGTCGCGCAGGACGGCGGCGATCTCCCTCGCGCTCTCGACCCGGACGGTGCTCATGGTGCCGAAGCCGAACGCCGGTTTCACCACGGCCGGGAACCCCACGTCGGGCAGGGGATCGCCGTCGGCGAAGGTCACGCCGACGGGCAGGGAGGCCCACGGGGTGACGGGGACTCCGGCACCGGCCACGAGGTGTTTCATCAGCCGCTTGTCACGGACGGCCGCCTGCATCGCCGCGCTCGCCGCGGTGCGGTCGAGCAGGCCGCGCAGCTGGGCGGCGCCGAGCTGGCCGTCCTCGGAGAAGCAGAGCACCTGGTCGACCCGGACACCGCGCACCGTGAGGTCGACGGCGACGCCGGTCATCTCCTCGACCGAGTCGGTGCTGCCGACGCGGTAGACGGCGCGGGCCGCGCCGAGCAGTTCGGGGGACGCGGCGGCGCGGTCCGCCTCGGCCTCGTCGAGGACCAGGTGGAGGTGCGGGGTGGCGGCGAGCAGCGCCCGGACCATGTCGGGGCGCCACTTGCAGAGCACGACGGTGGGCCCGTCCTCGGCGAGGGCGGGGGGTTCGGCTTCCGGGGCGGGGTGTGGTGCCGGGGCGGCGGTGCCGGGTTCCATGCGGATCCGGATCTGCCCGCGGACGAGGTCG
Organism: Streptomyces sp. CRCS-T-1; assembly: GCF_024442335.1. Lineage (NCBI taxonomy): Bacteria > Bacillati > Actinomycetota > Actinomycetes > Kitasatosporales > Streptomycetaceae > Streptomyces > Streptomyces sp. CRCS-T-1. The sequence goes on from NZ_CP101651.1 coordinate 2,376,604, forward strand.
GCGGCGGCGTCCACCTCCGCGGGGCCGTCGGCGAGGAGCAGCACATGGGCGACCCGGTCGCCGGACGAGTGCAGACCGGCGACGAGGTCCCCGGCGTGCTTCTTCTGCCCGACCCTGACCACCTCGGGGCGTTTCGCCGCTTCCCCGGTGCCGTCCACGGACGCGATGCGGCCCGGGCTCGGTGCGGGCAGGAACAGTACGCCCGCGGTGCGGGGGCGCCCGGCCGGGAGGCTCACGGCCCGGCCGAGTGACAGCTCGATGACGCTGCGGAAGAAGTCGTGCCCGTACGCCCGGCACATCAGTTCCATGATGTGGTCGCCGGGGGTGCGTACGGCGAACTCCATCGGCCGCAGCGCGCTGCCGTCGTCGCGGTACTCCAGGTGCACGATGCCGGTGCGGATGCCGGCGGCGGCCACGAGTGCGGCGGTCTGGGCGTCGGCGCGGTCACGATCGGCGGGAACGTACGGCAGTTGGTGCTGGAGTTCGACGAACTCGGGCGGTCCGGTGGTCACCTTGCGGGTGTGGTTGCCGAAGATCACCTCGCCGTCCCGGACCAGTCCTTCCCAGCTGTACTCGGGGGCGTCGAGGTACTCCTCGATCAGCACCAGCCCGCCCACGTCCCGGCGGTCCAGGTCGGCGCGCAGTTCGTCCTCGTCCGCGACACAGTGCACGCCGACGCTGCCCATGCCGCGCAGCGGCTTGACGACGACCGGGTAGCGGCCACGGCTCCACTCGGCGGCCCGGTCGGCGTCGTCGACGACGGTGTGCTCGGGCTGGGGAAGTCCGGCGTGCGCGAACAGGGCGCGCTGGACCGCCTTGTTGCGGCTGGCCTCGGCGGCGGCGAGGGAAGGGCCGGGCAGTCCGAGCCGCTCCTGCACCCGGGCCGCGGCCAGCACGTGCTGTTCGGCGAAGGGCACGACACCCTGGGGGCGGTGCCGGTCCGCCAGGCTCAGCGCGCCCTGGAGCCAGTCCGTCTCGGTGCCGCCCGAGGGGGTGGCGAAGTGCGCGACGCGGCTCTCGTGGTGCTCGCGCCAGGCCTCGTCGTCGAGCAGGACGGTGCGCAGGCCGAGGTCGTGGGCGGCGTCGACGTAGCCCCGTCCCATGATGCCCGCGCCGACCAGCAGCAGTGTGTCCGTCATGTCGTGTCCCCTGTGTGTGACGCGGGTGTCGGTTCGGGTGTGCCGGCGGCGGGTTCCGGCGCCGCCGCGCGCCTCCGGCCGACGGCCAGGAGCAGCAGCAGGCAGAGCGAGGCGAGGCTCAGCCAGACGGCGGTGGCCTCGCCGGTGAGGGTCAGGGCGACGCCGACGGAGGGCCCCGCGGCCGTGCCGACGCCCATCGCGCCCGCGGCCAGCGCGGAGACGCGGGTGACGTCCTTCGGGCCCACCGAGTCGATCAGCCACGGGTGGAACGAGCAGGAGTAGGCGCACTCGCCGAGCGCGAAGACGACGGCGAAGAGCAGGAGTCCGGCGTAGCGCACGGGCAGCGGGCCGAACGCCGAGGCCGCGGCCAGGCCGTACGCCGCGGCCCACAGCACGACGGCGGCCCGGAGTCCGTACGCCTCGTCACGGCTGCTCAGCACGCGGGTCACCCAGGTCTGCCCGAGCGCCACCACCAGGGTGTTCACGAGCAGCAGGCCCGAGACGGTGCCGAGGCCGATGCCCATCAGCCGGACGGCGACGAGCGGCGCGGTCGCCTCGAACTGGCTGTGCCCGAAGAGGTAGGCGCCGAGCTGGAACAGGACGGCGAGCGTGCCGGCCACGCCGAGCCACTTCCAGCGCCCGACGGTGTCACGCCTCTTGTCCTCGGGGCCGGTCGGGCGCTCGGCGTCCGCGGTTCGGGCCGCGTCGTCGCGCTCCCGTGCCCGGACCCGGTGGAAGACGTAGGCCAGCGGCAGATAGCTCGCCGCGTTGCAGACGAACAGCCACGGCACGGCCGAGGTGGTGAGGATGCCCGTGGTCAGGCCGGCGACGACGGCGCCGAGTCCGAGGCCGACGTTGATCGCCCGGTAGCGGCGGGCGAAGACCGAGCGTCGCTCCTCCTGCGGCGTCAGGGAGTTGAGCACCGGCACCATGGCCACCAGCAGGCAGCCCTGACCGCAGCCGATGAACAGGACGGCCGCGCACAGGAAGGCCAGGGAGCCCGCGACGGCGGCGCCCGCGAACCCCACGGCGAGCATCAGCGTGCCCGCGAGCCCGAGCAGCGCGGGCCTCGGTGCGAGCCGGCCGGTCGCGAGGACACCCGAGGTCGCGAGGTTCGCCGCGGCTGCGGCCCCGTAGAAGACGCTGACGCCGGCCGTGCCCATGGCGGGCAGGTCCGACAGGTAGAGCGCGGTGTACGGGTACACCAGACCGGAGCCGAACGCCGACACGCCGTTGACGAGGATCAGCACGTCGGCCGCGGTGAGGCGCCGCGCGGAGCCCTGCCCCCCGCTCACGCGGCCGTGTCCCGTTGCGTGAAGGCCGTGTTCAGGAAGTACGTCCAGTCCCGTGCGCCCGGATCCGAGACGTGCAGCAGGTTCTCCACCGCGTCGTAGTGCGTGGTGGGGTAGCGGACGACCCGGCGCACCATCTCCTTGGCGATGTGCAGGGTCGACAGCTCCTCCTCGCCCGCGTAGCGGTACAGCTCCACCTCCTGGTCCACCAGGTAGCCGCGCAGGCTGCCGGCGAGCCGGGTGAAGTGGGTGTTGTCCGCGTACAGGCCGAGGAAGTCGCGCTGGGTGCACCGGGTGCGCCGGCGGTCGGCGACCGTGAAGCCGAACGCGTCCGCGATGCCCAGCACCAGGTCGGACGTGCGGACGGATCCGTCCTCGCGGGGGGCGAGGACCGGCCCGGAGAGCAGGTTCCGCAGCGCGGCGAGCCGCGGGCCGGGGGCGTGGAGGGTGCGGACGTACCAGTCCCGGGCGCGCACCTTGCGTTCGATGTTGGCCAGCGCCCAGGCGACGGCCTGCGCGGAGGTGTCGACCTCGAAGGCCTGGGCGGTGGCGGGCTCGTACACGCGCAGGAGTCCGCGCACCGCGTCCCTGGCCGCCGCGGCAGGGCACCGCGCGTAGGGGCCGGCGAGGATGTCGGGTTTCAGAATGAGCAACGCGCCCGCGCTCATCGGGCCTCCCCCAGAAGCAGGTCGAGCAGTCCGAGCAGGCGGACGAGGTCGTCGTCGGTGACGGTGCGGTACAGGCCGATCCGCAACGCGCCCGGCAGCGCGGGGTCCGCGAGCCCGTAGGCCAGGGCCCAGGTCGCCAGGAACTCCGTCACATCGCGCACGGCGGCCGGTGCGAGGGCGGTGGGCAGCACGGCGGCGAGGTCGCGTCCCGGCCGCCGCGGCGGGCCGGCGAGCCAGGAGCGGCCGGCCGTGTGGGCGCGCAGCAACTCCATGCGGGCCTCGATCTCGCTCTCCAGGCACTCGGGGTGCGACTCGGCGAGCGTGCGCACCCCGTGGGCGAGCATCATCAGGTCCGAGGCGCTGGGGCGCGGGGCACCGGGCGCGTCCGCGTCCAGCAGGGCGCGGACGCTGAAGGGTCCGCCGCCCTCCTCCGCCCGGGCGGCCGCGGCGGCCCGGGGGGACAGGGTGAGGACGGTGGAGCCGGGCACGACACCGAAGAGCCAACTGGGGCAGAAGCAGGCGACGTCCAGTGCGCCGAGGAGGCTGTCGTCGAGCGGCCAGGTCGTGCGCGAGAGGTCCGCGGCGGCCCATCCCCCGCTGCCGGGGGACCCGGTCGGCCGCTCGCCCCCGTCGACCGGCCGGGGGACGGCGTCGTGGGCCCGGGCCCACTTCTCCTCGGCGATCAGCCGGGCCACGGCGTGCGGCGGGGCGGGGACGAGGACGCAAGAATGGCCGTCCGGCAGGTGCAGCAGCGCGCGCAGTTCCTTCAGGAGCGACGCGAGGAAGCCGTCGGTGTGGGCGAAGCCGGGCTGCAGCCCGAGGACGACGGGCCCGGACCGGGCGAGGGACGCGAGCCGGTCGGCGGGGACGGGGACACACGCGCCGCCCAGCCGGGGCTCGCGGGGTATCAGCGCGTCGGGCAGGTCGTACAGCTCGACGGGCGTGAACCCGCGCCCGGTCCGAGGTGCGACGGTCTCCGCCGGGATGCCGACGACTCGGACGTCACCCTCACCACGGGCGGTTTCGCTCAGGTCGTCATGGTCGACGAGGGGCATCGGCGTCATCCCAGCTTCGGTCGGGCCACGGTGCGGACGTACGGGCCCGCCAGGTCGCCTGCCGCGTCGATGACGGCGGCGAGCTCGGCCCGGGTCCGTGCCACCGCGGCGGCGGTGTCGGAGGGCGGGGCGAGCAGGTGCCGGGCGACGTGCGCGGCACAGCCGCCGTCGACGTGGCGGGCCGCCTCCCGCTGGAGCAGCCGGACGAGCCACTTGACCGAGGGAACGGTCACGCCCGCGGCGGCGAGCGCGCACTGGCCGGTGTGCACGAGAGCCTCTCGGTACATCCACGCGGCCGAGTCGGCGTGTCCGTCGGCCAGTTCGCCCGACACGTCGGTGAGCCGGTTGACGGCGGCGACGGCGGCGACGTTCAGCAGATAGCGGGGCAGGTCATCGGTGCCCAGTTCCTCGCGCAGCTCCCGCAGCCGGTCGGGGCGCCGCAGGGCGCGGCCGGTGCGGACACGGTGCAGGATCTTGAGATTGTCCTCGTCGACGAGCTGGGCGATGCCCTTCTCCCCCGACAGACTCGCCACGCTGGCGCCGAAGGCCTCCCGCAGACTGCCGAGAGCGGCCGGATCGAGGACGGCGACGTTGACCTCCCGGCCCTCGTGGTACGCCACGGTCGCGGTGCGCTCGCCCCGCCGGGCCGCTGTCTCCGATCCGGTGACCCGCAGGTCGCCGACGACATACAGGTCGAGGTCGGAGTTGCGGTTGGCGAGGCCGTCGGTCGTGGAGCCGGCGAGGAACAGCAGTTCCTCGCCACTGCCGCCGGCCGCCGCGAGGGCGGTGACGGCGAGCGCCTCGAGATCGACGGTCCGCTCGCCCTCCCCTTGCACGGAGGCGGTCGGGCTTCCTGATGCGTTCACTGCGGCTTCCTCGACGTCATCCGGGACCGGCAGCGGCTGCCGAACGCTGCCAGGACCGCGCGGTCCAGAACTGATCGGTCGGTGTGGTGCTCGAAGTGCCACTGCACCCCGAGGACGAAGCGGTCCGGCGCGCCGACGCTGATCGCCTCGACGGTCCCGTCCGGGGCCACGGCCTCGACGAAGACCTCGCCGGGGATCTTGTCCAGCCGGTCGCTGTGCTGCGAGTTGACCGGCACGGCGGCCGGGTCCGGTGCGGGGCCCGCCAGCTCCGCGAGGAGACCTCCCGGCCGCACGGCCACCGTGTGGGCCGGCGCCCACCGGTCGGGCCCGTCCACTCCGGCCCGCAGCCGGTGCTTGACCTCCGAGGGCGGCACCTGGGCGAGGGTGCCGCCGTGGTGCACGGCCAGCTCCTGCATGCCGCGGCAGCTGGCGAGCACGGGCAGGCCGGGCATCTCGTCGGCGGCCCGCAGCAGCGCGGCCGCGGTCTCGTCCCGGGCCGGGTCGTACTCCCTGCCGGACACGGCGTCGGCCTCCCGGCCGCCGTAGCGGGCCGGGTGGACGAACGAGCCGCTGCCGGGCAGCACCAGCCCGTCCAGGCGGGCCAGGACACTGCGGGCGTGCTCGGGGCGCACGGTGTGGATCAGGACGGCGGCCACGCCCGCGTGGTCCAGGAGCGGCTCGGTCAGATGGTCGTTGACCCGGGAGTACGTGGTGCCGTTGGCCCGTTCCTTTTGGCAGGCGAGGACTCCGACCAGCGGGAGGTGCGGCGGGCCGCCGGTCACCGGGCCGACTCGCGTACGTCCGCGACGGCGGCGGGCAGTCCGGCCGGGTCGTCGGTGACGACGAGGGCCACGACGGTGTCCGTGCCGGGCCAGTCCTCGGCGAGGACGACCCGCGGGTGGGTGAGCGCGGCCTCGGCCACCTCGGCGGCCGGGCGCCCCGACGTGGGCAGCAGCACCATCGCGGCACCGCGTGCCGGATCGGGGGTCTCGTCCGGCAGTTCGCCGTCGACGAGCAGGGCGAGCAGCGCCTCGTAGGGCCGGACCGCGTCCTGATGCGCACAGGGGATGAGGTGGGAGTTGATCAGGTCGCCGCCGAGCCGTCCGCCGACCTCCAGGACGACGGGGCCGCCGGAGCCGAGGCGCAGATCGACGTGGAACCCGCCGGTCCCGAGGCCGACGGCGATCACGGCCTGCTCGGCGGCCCGCTTGAGGTCCTTGACCTCCGTCTCCGTCAGGGCTGAGGGGACGGCCGTGGCCCACGACGGGGACAGCGGCCCGTCGACGCTCTTGTCGGTGACGCCGAGGATCCGCACCGTGCCCTCGGAGACGACGCCGGAGACGGAGTGCTCGGAGCCGTCCACGTACTCCTCGACGAGGAAGTCGCTGGTCTTGGAGTAGTTGGCGGACGTGAGCGCGAACACCTCGTCCAGGCCGGTGTCCTCGGTGATCAGCGCCATGCCGCGGCCGCCGGAGCAGTGGGCGGGCTTGAACACCAGGGGCTTCCCGGCGGCGCCCAGCTCCGCGGCGATGGTCCGCAGATCGTCGGCCGTCCGGCCCGCCCGCCACGGCGGGTTGAGCCCGTACGGTTCCATGGCCCGGCGCTGGGCGGCCTTGTCCGTCACGACGTCCGCGGCGGTGGTGCCGATGCCGCGCACCCCGAAGCGCTCGGCGAGCAGCGCGGTCAGACCGACGTACTTGTCACCCCAGCAGGCGACGGCGGCGGGGGCCCGGCCGGGCGAGGCCTGAGCGGCCTGTTCCGGGAGCGGGGCGCCGCGGTCGAAGGAGCCGAGCCGGTGACCGGGGAGCCCGGTGTGGGAGACGTCGGCGTCGGACGCGACATGGACGCTCAGTCCCCGGGCCGCGGCGGCGTCGAGTTCGGCGCGCCATTCCAGGGGGGAGCGTCGCAGGCCGAGGTAGAGCACCGTGCCGCTGCCGGCCTCGTCGTCGTGGTCCGCCGTCGTCGGGTTCGCCGCGGGGGTGTGGGCTGTGGTCATCTGTCAGACACCGTTCTCGTTCGCCGTCGTGGCCTGTGCGCCCCGAGGGGCCTCGGTACCGTAGCGGTGCTGGTACCAGGTGTTGGTGAAGTCGTCGACCACGGCGGTCTCCGCCCGTTTCTCCAGTCGCAGGGCGCGTTCCTGGTAGAGGCCGCGCAGGATCTCGCCCATCGCGATCGCCGCGCGCAGGTCGCGCGGGGTGTAGACATCGCCCTCGCTGCGCATCAGCCGCAGGTCGTGCACGCCGGGCCGGTGCGCGCCGGCGAGGGTGATGCCGAAGGGGACACGGATGGCGTGCCGCACACCGTTCGCCACGTGTCCCTGGTGGTGGTGCGAGGTCCACTCCGTCATGTCGGGCATGGACGGGGCGAAGAACCAGTCGCGTTCGGCGAGGCTCTCGTCGTCCGTGACGGCGGCGGCATGGGGCATGAAGTGCCAGCCGTTCCAGCGCATACGGGCCGCGATGGCGCGCACCACCTGAGGCACCTCGGCGGCCGCCCCCGCGTCGATGAGCCGGCGGCGAAAGCCCTCACCGGGTACGACGCAGCAGTAGTACTCGCCGGTCTTCCAGTGGCCGGGCTCGATGCTGCCCTCGGCCAGCAGCATGCTGAGCCGGAGGGTGTCGCGGGGGCCGCGGGACATGCTGACGTCGGACCCGGTGCCGGCCCCTGCGGCGCCGACGAGTTCGTGCAGCACTTCCTCGAAGCGGCTGCCGAACCCGGGCCGCGAGGGCCGTGGGTCGCCGTCGAGGAGCGGCTGCCAGTCCACTTCCAGCGCACCGCCGCGGACGGCGTCTGGCGCGGAGGGCACAAAGCCGGAGAGCGTGTCGAGGAACTCCTCCGGCACGTCGGCGCCGGTCACCGCGGTGGCGAAGAAGTGTTCCTTCTTGTTGATGGTCATCGACTGGACCGTGCGGTACACCACCGCTCCGGACTCCAGTTTCCGCGCCCTCAGTTCCCGGGCGAGATCCGCGAGTTCGAAAAGCCTGCCGATCGGCGAGGCGGAATCCGCGATGTCGGGAATGTCTCCGTCGTACGCGAGAACGCGACCCTCGAGGAATGCCGTGAGCCTGCTCGGAATGAGCTGCGTACCGCTGAACTCCTCGGTGCGGGAAGGGGTGCCGGAGGAAATCAGCGCCGACATGCAGACGACGAAGCAGGCGTCTGCCGCGCTCCACTCACCCAGGGGCGTTTCGGAAAGTACCTTCATCCGGCAACGGTCGGACTCCGGGCCCACGGACTTGCCGACGAGATTGCCCTCGCGGCCCAGGTTCGTGTAACAGGCATCCCCGATGTAGAGGCGTATCGGCCCGACGTGCCGGAACAGGAAGCGCAGCCGGGCCACGAGCTGTGCGGCGTGTTCTTCGCCCTGGCCCTGGAGCCAGAGGCGGCAGGACTCGATCTCCGCGGCCTCGCGTGCGGCGAGGCGGGCGCGTTCGGCTTCGAGCCCCTCCGGGGCCCCGTCGGGCCAGTCGATGAGGGCGATGACGCGCAGGCCCGGCTCGCCCGTCTCGCCGGGGCCCAGGATGCAGACCTTGCCGGCCTTGAGCTGGCCGAAGCGGTACCCGTCCGCGTGATCCTGGTCCGTGTGGTCTTGGTCCGCGGGGGCCGGGGCGACGGTGGCGCGGGCGGTTTCGGCCGCGTCGAGCAGATGGCGTTCGCCCGGTCTCAGCGCGCCGAGCGCCACCTCGGGCGCGAGCCGTTCGCCGATCGTGGCGAGATGTCTGACGGCGGGGCCGGCGGCCTTGTGCGCCACGGCTTCCGAGGCGACCGTCTCCAGGAGTTTGTCGAAGCCCTCGGTACGTAAAAGCCCCATTGCGCGTTTCCCCCGATGGAAGGCGTGCCTGTGAGGCATGCGAGCGAGGCGTTCTTCGGCGAACGCTCACATGCCCGTACGGAACGCGAATTGAAAAGCGTGAAGAGCCGTGCGAATACGGCCGATCGGCCACGCACTGCGATACCCCTGGCGGAAGGGAAGCGAACGCCGGTGGTCCTCCCCCTGCGATGCCGGAAAAGCCCCGTTGCGACTCCGGCGACAGCGGCCCGGACTTTCTCGGGAATCCGCTGTGCGAGCAGACCTTAACCTCGGCGACATCCGCGGGCAACCATCGCCGGCGGAGAAAGGGGTGCCTCATGCGCCCCAACTCGGCCCCGCCGGACGGCTCCTGAGTGGGAGAAACCCAGGTGAACCGGCGGTGACACCCCGGTCACGGGCCGCCAACCACCGCTGATGGAAATGTTTTCGAGTGTCCACCATGTGGTCGCATCGATCGCCCCTCCGGCCCGGCGCGCATCCGGCCGCCCACCGAAGTTGACATTGCCACGTCAGTCCGCAGCGGGACGTGCCATGGTGGTGAGCACCAACTCCCCTCCCCCACCAGCACTTCAGGGAGCCCCCCATGCTGCGCGGCATCGACGTGAGTGCGTACCAGTCCTCCTCCTACGGCACCGACGGCCTCTCCTTCGTCTTCGTCAAGGCGACCGAGGGGCGTTCCTACGTCAACCCGAAGCTGGCCGCCCAGACGAAGCGGGCGCGTGACGCCGGGCTGGTCGTCGGCTTCTACCACTTCCTGTGGCCCGGCAACCTGACGGCCCAGGCCGAGTACTTCGTCGGCAAGGCCCCGGACCGCCCGGGCGACATCCTCGCCGTCGACTGGGAGACGACCAGCAACGGAACACACGCGAGCAACGCGGAGAAGGACCTCTTCATCCGCAAGCTGAAGGACCTCCGGCCGGAGAACCAGGTGGTGCTCTACTGCAACCGGCACTTCTGGCTCACGGTCGACAAGACCTCCTACGCGGGCGACGGCCTCTGGATCGCCGACTACGTCTCCGCGGGCAAGCCCCGCATCAAGGCGAAGTGGCGCTTCCACCAGTACACGGACGACCCGCTGGACAAGAACGTGGCCGACTTCGAGAGCAAGGCCGCGTTGCGGAGATGGGCGGAGAGCGCCTGACCGAACGGAGGGCTCGACCGCCGGTGCGGTCGGGCTATTCCGGCTTGCCCACGGGTGCAAACGGGTCCTCCAACTCCCCGCGCAGCACCTCCGCCGCCGCCTCCGCGTCCCCGTCCTCCACCGCCCGGACGAGCGCCTCGTGGGCGTCGTCGGCGGTGTTCGGGTCGTGGGCGCGCAGGCCGGTCAGGGTGAGGAGTTCGATCAGGCCCTCGCGCAGGACGGGGGTGATCTCGGTGAAGAGGTCCGCGAGCACCGGGTTGCGGGCGGCGGCGACCACGGAGGCGTGGAAGGCGATGTCCGCGTCGACGAAGGCCGCGTCGTCGGCGGTGGAGGCGGCCCGGCGGCCCTCCAGCGCGGCGCGCAGTGCCGTGATGTCGTCGGGGGTGCGGCGGCGTGCGGCGAGCCGGGCGGCGTGGACCTCGACCGCCATACGGACCTCGTAGACATCGGTCACGGCGGCCCGGCGCAGTCGGGTGGGCCAGTCCTCGACCGGCTCGGTCGCGAGGACGAAGACGCCGGCGCCCTGGCGCGGCTGCACCAGCCCGGCTCCGGCCAGGGCGCGCAGCGCCTCGCGGACGGTGGAGCGGCCCACGCCCAGTTCCTTCGCGAGGGTCGTCTCGCCGGGGAGCTTGGTGCCGACCGGCCAGTGGCCGCCGGTGATCTGCTCGCGCAGCCGGGCGGCGGCCTGCTCTACCAGGGGGCTGGGGCGGACGGCGCCGAGCGGCATGTGTTTCACCAACTTGTCTGAGGAGTGGAAGGATTCTAGCGGGGATTCACTTGTCTGAGGAGCTGAGGAGTGGCTAGCGTACGGCGTATGACGTTCCGCGGTCTCCTTCTTCTCGGCTGCCGCGGCGGGGCCTGACGCGACCGGCACCCCGCCGCGGGGCGCCGTGCTGCCGGTCACCGTCCGACCGAGCCGAAGGCCACAGCCGACGATGACCACCACCCCCGCCCCGGCCTGGAACCCCCAGCGCCCGGGCCCCATGCCCTTCCACCGCTACCGCCCCTTCCAGGACCGCGTGCGCGTCCCCGCCGCCGGCCGCGACTGGCCCGCCGCCACGATCGAGCGCGCCCCCCTCTGGGTCCCCGTCGACCTGCGCGACGGCAACCAGGCCCTCGCCGAGCCGATGGACACACCCCGCAAGCGCCGCTTCTTCGATCTGCTGACCGGCATGGGCTTCAAGGAGATCGAGGTCGGCTACCCGTCCGCGAGCCGCGCCGACTTCGACTTCGTACGGCACCTGGCGACCGGCGACGCCGTACCGGACGATGTCACGCCCGTCGTGTTCACCCCGGCCCGCCGGGACCTGATCGACCGCACCTTCGAGGCGATCGAGGGGATGCCGAGAGCGGTCGTACACCTGTACATCGCGACCTCGCCGGTGTGGCGGGACGTCGTCCTGGGGCGGGACCGGGCGGAGGTGTGGCGGACCGTGCGGGAGGCCGCCGAGCACATGGCCCGACGGGCGGACCGGGCATCGTACGTCCGCTTCCAGTTCTCCCCGGAGACCTTCAACCTGACCGAGCCCGACTTCGTCCTGGAACTGTGCGACGGGCTGACCGAGCTGTGGGACGCGAGCCCGGACCGGCCGGTGACCCACAACCTCCCGGCGACCGTGGAGATCGCGACGCCGAACGTCTACGCCGACCAGATCGAGTACGTGCACCGCCATCTGTCCCGGCGCGACAGCGTGATCCTCTCCGTGCATCCGCACAACGACCGCGGCACCGGGGTCGCCTGCGCCGAACTGGCCGTCCTGGCCGGTGCCCAGCGCGTCGAGGGCTGCCTGTTCGGCAACGGGGAGCGCACCGGCAACGTCGATCTGGTGACCCTCGCGCTGAACCTGTACGCCCAGGGCGTCGACCCGATGATCGACTTCCGGGACATCGACACGGTGAGGGAGACAGTCGAGCACTGCAACCGGCTGCCCGTGCACCCGCGCCACCCGTACGCCGGGGACCTCGTCCACACCGCTTTCTCGGGCACCCACCAGGACGCGATCAGCAAGGGCCTGGCCCGGCACGCCGAGCGGGCGCGGGAGCTGGGCGTGCCGGAGCGGCGGGCGCCCTGGTCGGTCCCGTATCTGCCGGTCGACCCGGCCGACGTGGGCCGCTCCTACGAGGCGGTGATCCGGGTGAACTCGCAGTCGGGCAAGGGCGGCATGGCCTATCTGCTGCGCGCCCACCATGGCGTCGACCTGCCCGCGCGCATGCGGCCGGACTTCTCCCGGGCGGTGCAGCGGGCGACGGACGACAGCGGCCGGGAGATGGCGGCGAAGGAGCTGTACGAGCTGTTCCGGGCCACGTACGTCGTGGAGGACGGGGAGGTGGCGCTGGAGGCCTGGTCCGTGCACCCGGACGAGTCCGGCGGCGGCCATCGGTTCGTCTGCACGCTGCGAACCGGTGAGCGCACCGGCGACTACGAGGGCACCGGCAGCGGCCCGGTCTCCGCGTTCGTCGACGCGCTGGCCGGGGCGGGAGTCGACGTGGAGGTGCTCGACTTCCACGAGCAGGCCGGTGGCGACGGTGCGCATGCCTTCGCCCAGTGCCGGGTCCGCGGTACGACGTGCTGGGGCGCGGGCCGGGACTCCTCGGCCCTGGCCGCGTCCGTCCGGGCGGTGCTGTCCGCGGTGAACCGGGCCCTGCGATGACGGCGGTCGTCCTGCGTGCCCAGGACGTGGCCGTCGTGCGCGACGGGCGGCCGATCCTTCAGGAGGTGTCCCTCACGGTGCGGGCCGGTGAGCACTGGGCGTTGCTCGGGGCCAACGGGGCGGGCAAGTCCACTCTGCTCCGTCTGCTCGGCGCGCTCGTTCACCCCACCCGGGGCACCGTGGAGGTGCTGGGGCACCGGCTGGGCCGGGTCGATCTGCGGGAGTTGCGCGCGCACGTCGGGCATGTCGATCCGCGGCATCCGCTCGGCTCGCCGCTGCGGGTACGGGACGTCGTCCTGACCGGCCTGACCAACTCCGTGGAGCCGCTGCCCCGGTGGCGTCCGACGCCGGAGCAGGAGGAACGGGCGGAGCGGCTGATCCGGACGCTGGGGCTGGCGGAGCACCGTGAGGCGCGCTGGCCCACTCTCTCCCAGGGCCAGCGCGGCCGGACGCTGATCGCCCGGGCCCTGATGCCCGAGCCCCGGCTGCTGCTCCTGGACGAACCGGCCACCGGGCTGGACCTGCCCGGCCGGGAGCGGCTGATCGTGGCGCTGGCGGAGCTGCGCCGGGATCACCCCCGCCTGGCGACGGTCCTGGTCACCCACCACCTGGAGGAGCTGCCGCCGCACACCACGCACGCCCTGCTGCTGCGCGAGGGCCGTCCGCTGGCCGGGGGCCCGGTGGCTGAGGTGCTGACCGCGGACGGGCTCGGCAAGTGCTTCGACCTGCCGCTGGCCCTGGAACGGCACGACGGCCGCTGGAGCGTGCGCACGGCGCGCGGGGCATGACGAGGGCCCGGTCCGACCGAGGTCGGACCGGGCCCCTTCGTTCAGGAAGCGGAGCGCCCCCGGCAGCGGGCGACTACTTGTTCAGGTAGGCCCAGAACTCGTCGAAGCTGAGCTGCTTGTCGCCGTCGAGGTCGCGGGTCTTGATGACGACCTCGGCGACGGACTCGGTGACGTTCCAGTCACCCGACCGGGCCAGGGCGGTCTTGAACTCGGCAGCGGTGATGAATCCGTCGCCGTCCGTATCGATCCGCTCGAACTGCTTGCGTGCTTCCTCGATGTCCGCCACCGATCCGCCCCTACTCTCGTGCTCTCGTGTTCTCTGTCCTGCTGACGCAGGTCAGATTAACTGGCCGTGCGTGCTTCCAGCGCGGCGACCACCCAGGCGAACTCCTCGTCGTGGGTCGGCTGGGGGTCGAGGCCGCCCACGACGGCCTGAAGTTCGCGATAGCGGGCGACCCGGACGTTGGAGGCGGCCGTGAGGCGGTCGAGTACGGCGGACCGGTCGGTGTCGCCGAGCAGGTCCCTCAGGACGGCGTCGGCCTCCGGTGCCCCGGGGGCGATGCCGCGCCGCCGGGCGTCGGCCGCGAGCTGTACGAGCCGGCTGACGAACCACAGGGACGAACCGGCCGGGACGTCCGGCCCCCGGTCGGCCGCGTTGAACTCGACCATCTGCCGCATCTGGGCGCGGAAGCCGGGGTCCTGGATCAGCTCGGCGAGCTCCACCCAGGCGTCGACCTGCTCGGGCGTGGGGTCGTCGGGCAGCTCGGCGGCGGCGAGACGCAGCCTGCGGCGGATGTCCGGGTCGGCCGTGTCGATCCCCTCGAAGACCTCCGCCATGAAGTCCTCGACGATCTGCCGCCGTTCGGCCGCCGAGAGCCGTGCCAGTCTGTTCATGAGTGTCATCTCCTCCGCGCTGGAACCCCGCTTCGCCACCGTCGACAGCACCGCACGGGTCACCTTGAGCGAGCTGATCTGCGCGTCCAGCGCGACCACGTGCGCGGCGGCCACCCGCGCGACCGTCGTCTCGCCTGCCAGCACCCGGCGGACGTCCGCCAGGCCGAGGCCGAGTTCGCGCAGGGTGCGGATCAGCTCCAGGCGCGCCACGGACGCGGCGTCGTACAGCCGGTAGCCGCCCGCGGACCGGGCCACCGGGGGCAGGGCGCCCTCGTCCGACCAGTAGCGGATGGTGCGCACGGTCAGCCCGGTGACCCGGGCCAGGTCCCCGATGGTGAGAAGTCCGGTGGCTTCGTCGGTCATGTCTGGGAGTCTGGGCCCTCCAGTGGGTGGAGACTCAAGGAGCGCGTCGGTGGCGGACACTCTGCGGGACATTCTGGACGCGGCGGCCCGAGGGGTCTTCCCGCCGGCGGACGGCGGGACGACGATCGTGAACCAGCCCTCGCACCGGGACGCGGGGGTCCTCGCCTTCACGGCCCACTCGGTGGTCTTCACCGACGAGGATCCCGGGTGGATACGCCGGACGCTGGCCGGCACCGACTGCGACGGTCTCGCGGCCACGATGAACGCCCGTTTCCTGGCGGCACTCATGGACCGCACCGGGCGTACGTCCGACACCATCGACGTGCTGCTGACCGGCGCCGCGCTGCCCGGGGAGCCTCCGCTCGCGTTGACGGAGATCGACGATCCCGGCCATCCACGGGTGGTCTCCGCACGCCGCCGGCGTGACGACGTGCGGGTGTGGGCGGCGGACGGCGGGGTCCTCGTCCTCGGCCGTGGGGTGGCCGGGCGGTGGGAGGTCGCCGTCGAGGTGGCGGAGGAGGCGCGGCGGCGAGGGCTGGGGCGGCGGCTGGTGGAGGCGGCGCGGCACCTGGTCGGGGACGCCCCGGTGTGGGCCCAGGTGTCGGCGGGGAACGCCCGTAGTCTGCGGGCGTTCCAGGCGGCCGGCTACCGTCCCGTGGGCTCGGAGGCGCTGCTCAGTGCCAGGGCTCGTGGTGCGGATCGCTCTCGCACGTGATCACGAGGGCACGAGCAGGGCGTGCCGACTCCCTTCGGTGGAGGGCAGCCGGCGCTCACCGGAAGATGCCCGTGTGGCCGAGGGAGTAGCGGCCCGGCTGCGGGTAGACCGCGAGGCCGTGCGGGCCGCTGCCGACGGGGATGCGGGCGAGCTGGGCGCCGGTGCGGGTGTCGATGGCGTAGACCTCGGCGTCGTAGCGGCCGGAGAGCCACAGGACCTTGCCGTCGGCGGAGACGCCGCCCATGTCGGGGCTGCCGCCGTCGGGCAGGTCCCACTTCTTGGTGAGCTTGTTCCGGGTGAAGTCGAAGACGGAGACGGTGCCTTCGCCGCGGTTGGAGACGAACATCTCGCGGGAGTCGCGGCTGACGTAGAGGCCGTGGCAGCCCTTGCCGGTGGGCAGCAGGGTGGGCTCGGTGAACGTGTCGCCGTCGAGGACCCACATGCCGTGGGCCATCATGTCGGCGATGTAGAACCGCTTGCCGTCCGGCGAGACCTTCACGTCCTGCGGCATGGCGCCCTCGAACGGCAGCCGCTGCTGCCCCACGACCTTCATCTTCTCGGTGTCGACCTTGAGCAGTTCGCCGCTGAACTCGCAGGAGACGATGAAGTAGCGGCCGTCGAGGGAGAAGTCGGCGTGGTTGACGCCGTAGCAGGAGACCGGCACGGTCTTCTTGATCTCCATGGTGTGGGGGTCGCGGAAGACCAGCTCGCGGTCGAGGGAGGCCATCACGACGGCGTACTTGCCGTTGGGCGTGAAGTAGAGGTTGTACGGGTCGTGGACCTCGACCTCCTTGCCCGCCTTGCCGGTCTTCGGGTCGATCGGGGTGAGGGTGTGGCCGCGGTTGTTGTTGACCCAGAGCGTCTTCAGGTCCCAGGAGGGCACGACGTGCTGGGGCTGCCGGCCGACGGGGATCGTCTCGATGATCTCGTACGTCTTCGGGTCGATGACGGAGACGGTGTCGGACTCGGTGTTGGGGACGTAGACCCGGGACGGGAAGCCCTTGACCACGGGCGACAGCTTGTTGGGGCGGTCGGCCGCGTACACGTCCTTCGGGTCGAGGACGGGCGGCATGCCCGGCAGGCCCTGGACGGTCTTCTTCTCGTGCGGGGCGGGCACGGCGGCCTTGGTGGGGCGTGCCGGGGAGGTCCGCTCCTCGCCCGGGGTGCCGCAGGCGGCGAGGGCGAGGAGGGCGGCGCCCGCGACGAGGGTGCTCTTGAGGAAGTGGCGGTGCATTGGACCATTTAAGGGGCGCTTCACGGGGAAATCGGTGATTCGCCCGATCGACGTCCAGGTGAGTCGTCGCAGGTCACACCCCCGGTCGAGCCCCGGCCGCCACCGGCGGGCGACAAGCGGCCGTCAGCGCTCGACGACCCGCATCTCGAACCACGTCGTCTTCCCCCGGGGCAGCAGATCGACCCCCCAGCGGTCGGCCAGCTTGTCGACGAGGAAGAGACCCCGGCCGCTGACGTCCATCTCCTGGACCGGCATCAGACAGGGCAGCCCCCGGGAGGGGTCGCGGACCTCGACGCGGATCCAGCCGCGGCGCCGGTGCAGCCGCAGCCCGAAGACACGGGCACCGGTGTGGCGTACGGCGTTGCCGACCAGTTCGGAGACGAGTAAGACCGCTTCCTCGGTGATCTTGGGGGTGAGCCCCCAGTGGCGCAGGACCACGACCTGGGTGAGCCGTCTGGCGGTGGCCGCGGACTCGGGGCGGGACGGCAGTGGAACCTCTGCCTCCGTCGGATTGCCGTACAACTCCAGCGCCTTGAGCGCCCGTTCGTCCTCGACGGTCGGTGACCAGCGCGCCGCGGCCGCATGTGCGTGTCCCCGCGGCTGTTCCATACCCTCCAGCCCCGCCATGCCCCCCATCATGGCCGCCCGGCGCGCCCGACGGGGCCGTTCCCGGGGAATAGACCCCCCGGAACGGGCCCGGAACCGGCAGTCGGACGGCATATGCCCAAGGCACTTCGGAGCCTCTCACGCCCGGTGTGACCTGCGAGAACGGCTCGTTCCGGGGCAAGCGGCGAAGTTCACCGCCCGAACACGCTTAAGGTTGCCTTAAGGCTGACATAAACCGCCCCTTCGAGGGACCCGGATCAGACGCCTCGTCAATTGCAAGCCCCTGGAGGGGGGGTCAGAGGAACTTCGCCTTGCCCGGTCCCTCCTCCACGAAGCTGCGCATGCCCCGCTCACGGTCCTCGGTGGCGAACAGGCCCGCGAACCAGTTGCGTTCGATGGTCAGGCCCGTCTCGATGTCGGTCTCCAGGCCGGCGTCGATCGCCTCCTTGGCGGCACGCAGGGCGAGCGCCGGGCCCTGTGCCAGCTTGGCGGCCCAGGCGTGCGCCTGCGTGTACACCTCGTCGGCGGGCACGACCCGGTCCACCAGGCCGATCTCCCGCGCCTCGTCGGCCTTCACCATCCGGCCGGTGAAGATCAGGTCCTTGGCCTTGGAGGGGCCGACCAGCCGGGCCAGGCGCTGGGTGCCGCCCGCGCCGGGGATCAGGCCGAGCAGGATCTCGGGCTGGCCGAGCTTGGCGTTCTCGCCGGCGATGCGGTAGTCCGCGCAGAGCGCGAGTTCGCAGCCGCCGCCGAGCGCGTAACCCGTGACGGCCGCGACGACCGGCTTGGGGATACGGGCCACCGCCGTGAAGGAGTCCTGCAGGGCGCGGGAGCGCAGGACCATCGCGGCGTGGTCCATCGCCTGCATCTCCTTGATGTCCGCGCCGGCCGCGAACACCTTCTCGCCGCCGTAGACCACCACGGCCCGCACATCGTCGCGGCGCGTGGCCTCCTCGGCGAGTTCCTTCAGCCGGTCCTGGGTGGCGATGTCCAGCGCGTTCATGGGCGGGCGGTCCAGGCGCAGGGTGCCGACGCCTTCAGCGACTTCGAGAGAGACGGTCATGGGAGCAGGTTAACGGCGACTAACGGCGAGGGCCCCGGTGCTGTCCGTCACACCGGGGCCCTGCCGTCGAATCAGCGTCGGCTCATCGTGAGCCGGGCGCTACTTCTTCCACTTCTCCCACGACATGTTCCAGCCGTTGAGCCCGTTGTCCGGGGCGACGATCCGGTCCTCGGAGTTCTTGACGACGACCACGTCGCCGATCATCGAGTGGTTGAAGAACCAGGCGGCCGGCACCTTCTTGTCCCAGCCGCCGCGCACGTCGCGCAGGCCGATGCAGCCGTGGCTGGCGTTGTACTCGCCGAAGGCGCCGCCCGCCCAGTAGTTGCCGTGCAGGAAGGTGCCGGAGGTGGTGAGGCGGATGGCGTGCGGGACGTCCTTGATGTCGTACTCCCCGCCGTAGCCGACGGTCTCGCCGTTCATGCGGGTCACCGGGAGCATCTCGCTGACGACCATCTGGCCGTTCCAGGTCTCCATGCCGGGCTTGCCGGTGGTGACGGGGATGGTCTTGAACAGCTTGCCGTCGCGCATGACCTTCATCGTGAGCTTCTTGGCGTCCACGACGGAGACCTGGTTGCGGCCGATGGTGAAGTCGACCGTCTTGTCCTGCTCGCCGTAGACGCCGGAGCGTCCCTCGACGCCGTCGAGGTTCAGGTCGACGGTCACCTTGGTGCCGGTCTTCCAGTACTTCTCGGGGCGGAAGTCGAGACGGTCGTTGCCGAACCAGTGGCCCTCGACGTCCACGGCCGGCTCCGTCTTGATGCGGATGGCCTTCTCGACGTCCTCCGGGTTGGTGATGCCCCGGTCGAAGCGGATGGAGAACGGCATCCCGACGCCGACCTTCGAGCCGTCCTCGGGAGTGAAGGTGCCGGTGAAGGTGTTCTCGGGCGTCAGCGTGGTGAAGCCCGCGTCCTCGGCGGCCGTGCGGCCCTCGGAGTCCTTCGCGACCGCGTGGACCGTGTACTTGGTGGCGGCGGCCAGATGGCTGGACGGCGTCCAGGTGGCGCCGTCGCCGGATATCTCGCCGTCGACCTTCTTGCCCTTGGCGTCCTTGACCTCGACCTCGGTCAGTTTGCCCTTGGCGGCCGTGACCTTCAGCTTCCCGCTGGTGTCGACGGACTTCGTGCCGTCCTTGGGGGTGATGCTCACCACGGCCTCGGACTGCTTGCTCTGCGCGGTGTCCGAGCCCTTGCCCGCGCCGCCGCCCCCTGCGGCACCGGCTCCGCTCTCCCCGCCGCCACACGCCGTGACGGCGAGGAGCACCCCGCCGAGTATCAGCGCGAGCAGTCCGTGCCTGCCCCCAACCGACGCCCCCGATATCGGTCGCCCGTTCAAGTCGTACTCCCCTCCCCGGGCCTGGTCAGGCCCACAACCCCTGCGCGTCCCCCGCGCCCCGGCGCATAGTAACCACAAGGCGCCGGGCACCGGCGGCCCGCGATTGTCACTGTTCCGTCCCAACAGCGCGGGGTCGATCCGCCCCCTGTCGGACTACTTCACCGCACTGCCCGCTTTCCATGCGTCCCAGCTCATGTTCCAGCCTCCGAGGCCGTTGTCGGGAGAGACCTCTTTGTCCTTGCTGTTGACGACTTCGACGACGTCCCCGATCAGGCTGCGGTCGAAGAACCAGCCGGCCGGGGTGGCGGCGCCGCCACCCTTCACATCGCGCAGTCCGATGCAGCCGTGGCTGACGTTGCTCCGCCCGAAGACGGTGTGGTCCGCCCAGTAGTTGCCGTGCAGGAAGGTGCCGGAGTCGGTCAGGCGCATGGCGTGCGGGACGTCCGGGATGTCGTACTCGCCCTTGCCGTCGCGCTTCTTGAAGCCGACCGTGGCGCCGTTCATCCGGGTGACGTCGAGCATCTCGGTCACCACCATCTTCCCGTTGTACGTGGTCGTCTCGGGGGCGCCGGCCGTGACCGGCACGGTGGCGAGGGTCTCGCCGTCGCGCCGGACCTCCATGGTGTGCCGGGCGGCGTCGACCACGGAGACCTGGCCGCGGCCGACGGTGAAGGAGAACGTCTTGTGCTGCAGGCCGTAGACCCCGGGCGCGCCCTCGACGTCGCGCAGGCGCAGGTCGACGGTGACCTGGGTGCCGGGTTTCCAGTAGTCCTCGGGGCGGAAGTCGAGGCGGCTCCGGCCGAACCAGTGCGGGCGGATCTCGACGGCCGGGCGGGAGGTGACCCGCACCGCGCGTTCGACGACGGCGCGGTCGGCGATCTCCCGGTTGAACTCCAGGGAGACGATCATGCCGGTGCCGACCGTGGCGCGGTTCTCCGGGGCGACGTAGCCGATGAAGCGTTCCTCGGGGACGTACGTGGTGAAGGTGGTGTGCCGGGCCGAGCGGTGGCCGTCGCCGTCCACGGCCACCGCGTCGACCGTGTACTCGGCGGCGAGCCCCAGGCGCTTCTCGTCGGGCTCCCAGGTCAGGCCGTCGGCGGAGACCCGCCCGGGCACCGGGGACTCCTGCGCGTCCTGGGACCGGGTGACCTTCACCGACTCCAGCCTGCCGTCGGGCACGCGCACCCGCAGCGTCCTCCCGGGGCGTACGCCCCTGCTGCCGTCCTCGGGCGAGACCTTGATGACGTCCTCGGGCGCCGGGGGCGCGCCGAACGCCCCCGCGATCCCGCCCGCGTCGTCCGAGGTACAGCCCGTGGCCCCGGCCAGCAGCCCTGCCCATGTCACTACGGCGGCCAGCGCGGCCCTCGCGCGCCGCGCGCGCCCTTGTACGTGCCTCACGGGGTACCCAACGACCGGCCGCGTCCCCGGGAAACGACCATGCCCGCCCCCGGGGAAACGTGAGTGCGACCCATGCTCTGGGCAGAACAGTGGGGAGGACGACGCGCAGGGGAGCCGCGGCCCGGGCCGCAGTACAGGTCCGCATCCCTCTGTCCCCGGTCGTTCCACGAGCCGCGGGAGGCTGACAGGTGTCCAGCGCAGCCGAGCAGGAGGCGGTGGCCGGCCATCAGGCCACCGGGAACGGGCGCCAGGCCGCCGCCGCGAACGGCGTACGGCGGCCCGCGCCGCCGCCCATGGTGTCCGCCTGGCCGGGTGCGGCGACGCCGCTGGGCGCCCGGTTCCGGGTCGGCCCGGACGGGGTGGCGGGGACCAACTTCGCGTTGTGGGCGGGCGGGGCGGAGGGGGTGGAGCTGTGCCTCTTCGACGAGGCGGGCAAGGAGTCGCGGGCCCGGCTGACCGAGCTGACCCACGAGATCTGGCACGGCTTCGTCCCCGGCGTGCTGCCCGGCCGGCGCTACGGCTACCGGGTGCACGGCCGCTGGGACCCGTGGACCGGAGCCCGCTGGAACCCGGCGAAGCTGCTGCTCGACCCGTACGCCCGCGCGGTGGACGGAGACTTCGGCCTGCCGCCGGAGGTGTACGGGCATGTGCGCGACTGGCCGCAGCAGCATGTCGCCGACACCGTGCGCGACGACCGGGACTCGGCGCCGTACGTCCCCAAGGGTGTCGTCGTCCACGATGACGACGACTGGTCCGACGACCGCCGCCCGAAGACGCCGTGGGCGGACTCGGTGATCTACGAGCTGCACGTCAAGGGCTTCACCGCGCTGCACCCGGGCATCCCCGAGGAGCTGCGCGGCACCTACGCCGGGCTCGCGCACCCGGCCGCGATCGAGCACCTGGTGAGGCTGGGCGTGACGGCGGTGGAGCTGCTGCCGGTGCACCAGTTCGCGCACGAGGACCATCTGCTGCGCAGAGGCCTCGGCAACTACTGGGGCTACAACTCCATCGGCTACTTCGCCCCGCACGCGGCCTACGCGGCCTCCGGGACGAGGGGTGAGCAGGTCGGCGAGTTCAAGCGCATGGTGCGCGCCCTGCACGCGGCCGGGATCGAGGTCATCCTCGACGTGGTCTACAACCACACGGCGGAGGCGGGCGAACTCGGCCCGACGCTGTCCCTGAAGGGCATCGACAACCGCGGCTACTACCGGCTCCAGAACGATCCGCGCCGCTACGCCGACTACACCGGCTGCGGCAACACCCTGCACGTGGTCCAGCCGCAGGTGCTGCGCCTGATCACGGACTCGCTGCGGTACTGGGTGACGGAGATGGGCGTGGACGGCTTCCGCTTCGACCTGGCGGCGGCGCTGGCCCGCTCGATGCACGACGTCGACATGCTCTCCCCGTTCCTCGCGGTCATCGCCCAGGACCCGGTGCTGCGCCGGGTGAAGCTGATCGCCGAGCCGTGGGACGTGGGGTCGGGCGGCTACCAGGTGGGGGCGTTCCCGCCGCTGTGGACGGAGTGGAACGACCGCTACCGCGACGCCGTACGGGACTTCTGGCGGCACGCGCTGCCCGACGTACGGGAGATGGGCTACCGGCTGTCGGGCTCCAGCGATCTGTACGCCTGGGGCGGGCGCCGGCCGTACGCGTCCGTCAACTTCGTGACGGCGCACGACGGCTTCACCCTGCGCGACCTGGTGAGTTACGAGCGCAAGCACAACGAGGCCAACGGCGAGGGCAATCGCGACGGCACGAACGACAACCGGGCCTGGAACTGCGGCGCCGAGGGCGAGACCGAGGACGAGGGGGTCAGGGCGCTGCGGCGCCGGCAGCTGCGGAACCTGCTGACCACGCTGCTGCTGTCGACGGGCGTGCCGATGCTGGTCGCGGGCGACGAACTGGGCCGCACCCAGCGCGGCAACAACAACGCCTACTGCCAGGACAACGAGATCAGCTGGGTGGACTGGGGGCTGCTGGAGGATCCCGGTTGGCATGCCCTGTTCGAGCTGACCTCCCGGCTGATCGCGCTGCGCCACCGGCACCCGGTGCTCCGCCGCCGGGCGTTCTTCTCGGGCCGGGCGCAGACCGCGGACGGGCTGCGCGACCTGGCCTGGTTCACGTCCCGGGGCACGGAGATGACGGAGCAGGACTGGTACGCGCCCGCCGCCACGCTGGGGATGTATCTGTCCGGCCGGGACATCCCGGGCCGGGACGAGCGCGGGGCGCAGATCCTCGACGACAGTTTCCTCGCCGTGCTGCACGCGGGCGAGGGACCGGTGAGTTTCGAACTGCCGGGGCCGCCCTGGGCGGAGCGGTACGAGGTCGTCGTCGACACGAGCCTGGAGGAGCAGGGGGAGGCACCGGGCGTGGAGCACCGGGCGGGGGCGGAGATCACGATGCCGGGGCGGGCGGTGCTGCTGCTGCGGGTGGCGGGCTGAGGCAGCGTTTCGCCCGGTAAGGCTGCCGCTTTGTTGCGGGGCGTTGCGGGTCCGTGAACTCGGCGGGGATCTTCTTGACCCCGTCGTCGGACCGCTGGCAGCGTCCCTGCTGAGCCGCGGCGCCTCCCTCCCCCTCCTGCTCGTCGACACCTCCAGGACTTCCGCATGCCCGAGATATCCCGTCGTGCCCTCGGTGCCCTCGTCGGTGGTGGTGCCGTGGGCGCCGTCGCCGGTACGGCCACCGGCGCCGAAGCCGTGCCCGCCGAGCGGCCGTTCCGGGCCCGCCCCGGTGCCGCCTCCGGCCGTCGCCCCAACGTCCTCGTCATCCTGGGCGACGACCTCGGCTGGGCCGACCTGTCCTCCTACGGCGCCCCGCACATCAGGACGCCGAACCTGGACCGGCTGGCCCGCCAGGGCGTGCGGTTCACCGACGCCTACTCCGGCTCCTCGACCTGCTCCCCGACCCGGTTCAGCCTCTACACCGGGCGCTATCCGGGCCGTACCAAAGGCGGGCTCGCCGAGCCGATGGCCGACCGTTCGCAGGGCCTGGACCCCCACCACCCCACCCTCGCCTCCCTGCTGAAGAAGGCGGGCTACGCCACCGCCCTCATCGGCAAGTGGCACTGCGGCTGGCTGCCCGACTTCAGCCCCACCAAGTCGGGCTGGGACGAGTTCTTCGGCAATCACGGGGGCGTGCTGGAGTACTTCTCCAAGCTCGGCCAGCTCGGCGACCACGACCTCTACGAGGGGGACGCCGAGTACAAGGATCTGCGGTACTACACGACGGTGCTGACCGAGCGGGCCGTCGAGTACGTCGGCCGGGACCATGACCGGCCCTGGTTGCTCAACCTCAACTTCACCACCCCGCACTGGCCCTGGCTCGCCGAGGGCGACGAGGAGACCGGTGCCGAGATCGCGGCGAAGATCCGGGCGGCGACGTCCCAGGCCGAGGTCAGCAAGGCCCTGAACCACTACGACGGCGGCTCGGTCGAGAAGTACACGCAGATGGTTCAGAGCCTGGACGCGGCCGTCGGCGAGGTGCTCGCCGCCCTGCGCCGCTCGGGCCAGGAGGAGAACACCGTCGTGCTGTTCGCCAGCGACAACGGCGGCGAACGCTGGTCGTATCTGTGGCCTCTCAGCGGCCAGAAGTTCTCCCTCCAGGAGGGCGGCATCCGGGTGCCCACGATCCTGCGCTGGCCCGCCCGGATCGACGGCCGCCAGGTCAGCCACGAGCCGAACTTCTCCCCCGACTGGACCGCGACCCTGCTGGAGCTGGCCGGTGCCCGGCCCGACCCGGCGTATCCGCTGGACGGCACGAGCCTCGCCGGCTACCTGCTGCGCGGCGAACGGCTGCCCGAGCGGGACCTGTTCTGGCGGACGCGCGGCAACCGGGCCCTGAGGCGCGGCGACTGGAAGTACTACCGGGACGCCAAGGGCACCGACCACCTGTACGACCTGGCCACCGACTCCCGCGAACAGGCCGACCTCGCCCCCGACGAGCCGGAGTTGCTCACCGAGCTGAAGGCGGCCTGGGAGCAGACCGCGGCGGGGCTGCTGCCGTACCCGGGCTAGCCGGGCCGGCTAGCCCAGGATGCCTCGCTCGTACGCCGTGGCCACCGCCGCCGCACGGTCCTTCACGCCCAGCTTGGCGTAGAGGTGCGTGAGGTGGGTCTTGACCGTGGCCTCGCTGACGAACAGTTCGCGGGCGATCTCGCGGTTGGAGGTGCCCTTGGCGACGAGGGCCAGGACCTCGCGCTCGCGGACGGAGAGGGTGTCGTTGCCGGGGGTGCGGGGCGTGCGGACCGCGGAGACCAGGCGGGAGGCCACGGCCGGGGAGAGGACGGTCCGGCCTTCCGCCGCCGCGCGGACCGCCGCGAACAGTTCGTCCCTCGGGGCGTCCTTCAGGAGGTAGCCCGTCGCGCCCGCCTCTATCGCGGGGAGGGTGTCGGAGTCGGTGTCGTACGTGGTGAGGACGAGGATCTTGGCGCGGGCGCCGGTGCGGGTCAGCTCGCGGATGGCGTCCACTCCCCCGCCGCCCGGCATGCGCAGGTCCATCAGGATCACGTCCGGGTCCAGGGCGGCGGCGAGCGCGACCGCCTCGACGCCGTTCGACGCCTCCCCCAGCACGCCGAAGCCCGGCGCGGACTCGAACATGCCGCGCAGGCCGTCCCGTACGACGGGGTGGTCGTCGACGACGAGCAGGGTGATCGCGGCGGCGTCAGTCATGGCGGACCAACGGTACGCGAGCGGAGACGGCCGTACCGTGGCCCGGCTCCGACTCGACGGTGAGGGACCCGGCGACGCGTTCGGCGCGGGCGCGCATACCGTCGAGGCCGAAGCCGCCGGCCCGGTCGCGTTCGGGGACGGTGAGCGGGTCGAAGCCGCGGCCGTCGTCACGGATGTCGAGGATGACCTCGTCACCGACGAAGGACAGGGTGACACCGACCCGGCCTGCGGCGGCGTGCCGGGCGGTGTTGGAGAGGGCCTCCTGGACGATCCGCAGGAGCGTGGCCGCGATCTCCTCGTGGAGTCGCTCGTCGGTGCCGGTGACCGTGAACTCGGCGCGCACTCCGGTCCGTTCGCCCCATTCGGCGACCGTCTTCTTCAGGGCTTCGGGCAGTCCGGCGTCGGCCAGTGCCACGGGGGCGAGGTTGTGCACGGAGCGGCGGGCCTCGCCGAGGCTGTGCCGGGCCAGGTCCGAGGCGCGTTCGAGGTGGGTGCGGGCCACGGCCAGGTCGGGGGCGTTCGCGACGACCTGGAGCTGGGCGATGATGCCGGTCAGCCCCTGGGCGATGGTGTCGTGGATCTCGGCGGCGAGCCTCCGGCGCTCGTCGGCGACGCCGGCCTCCCGGGCCTGCACCAGGAGCTGGGCGTGCAGGGCGGCGTTCTCGTCGAGGGCCTGCTGCAGGGCCGCGTTGGTGCGTTCCAGTTCGGTGATGCTGGCGGTCTGGATCCGGGTGCGTTCCTCCTCGCGCGCGGCGAGCTGCCCGAAGACGATCAGCAGCGCGATGTGGACGCAGAGCAGCGCGCCGAACACCGCCCAGTTCAGCGGCCCGTGCAGGGGCATGCCGCCGGACTGCGACCCCGCGATGGTCACCGCGGTCGCCAGCAGCCCGAGTCTGAGCGGGCGCCCCCGCAGCAGCCGGTCGGGGCCGACGAATCCGGCGGCGGCGTAGAAGGCGAAGAACGGGTTGAACCAGCTCAGCGCGAAGGCCAGCGCCCAGCGCACGAAGTAGTAGCAGGCGCCCGGCACCGACGGGGCCAGGGGCCGGCCGCGGGACCAGCGCCCCCACCAGACTTGGAGGGCCACGGCGGCGCCGACCAGGACGACGGTGGCGTACCGCTCCCGCCCGGTCATGCCGACCGCGTCGACCGTGGCCACGCAGAGCACGGTGCCCGCCGCGAGCATCCCGTACGGCCCCCAGCGGAAGTACGCCGCCCACCGCTGCTCCACACCCGCCACGTCCGTCATGCCCACAGTGTCGGCCACGGCCGTGTCCCCTCCCCGGGCGCCGGTCATTCCCAGCGGAACCAGCGCGCGGCCGACGCCGAGAGCACCGCGGTCCAGGCGGCGAGGACGGCCAGATGGCCCCAGCCCGGCCAGTCGCCCGCTGCGGCCTGGTCCAGGGCCCGTGCGGCGGCGCCGAAGGGGGTGCACTGGACGATGCGGCCCAGCAGGTCCGGCATGGCCTGCACGGGCACCCAGACCCCGGCGCAGAACATCATCGGGAAGAACACGGCCGTCCCGATCGCGGTCGCGATCTTCGTCGTGCGGGCCCGTGCCGAGATCACCGCGCCCAGCGAGATGGCGGCGAGCACGGCGAGGAGCAGCGCGAGCAGGTACCCGACGGGCTGTTCGGGCAGCGTCACGTCCCAGGCGAGCCGTCCGACGAGGAGTGTGAGCAGCGCGGAGGCCAGGGCCGCCACGCCGTTCACCAGCATCTGGGCGGCCAGCAGGGCCGAGGGCCGGACGGGAGTGGTGGAGAGCCGGCGCAGGATGCCGTTCTCGCGGTAGCCGGTGAGGGTGGGCGGCATCGCCTGCACTCCGGCCATGATGAGGGCGACCAGGACGCAGACGGGCACGTAGACGTCGACGATCCGCAGCCCGCCGAGCCCGTCCTGCGCCTCGCGGAACGACGGCACGGAACCGAGGACGCCCAGCAGCAGGGCCGGGAACAGCAGGATCCAGAAGAGGCTGCCCGGCTCGCGCCGGAAGAGCCGGAACTCGCTGCGCAGCACAGCGGGGTTGATGAGGGCCGTGCTCATGCGGAGGCCTCCGTGAGGTCCAGGAACGCGTCGTCCAGCGTGGCGTCGGTGACGCGGAGTTGGCGGGCGGTGATGTGGTGGCGGGCGAGCAGCGACAGCACGGCGTTGACCGTGTCGTCCGTGCCGGACAGCGTGATCCGGCCGTCCTTGTTCTCGACGGCGACCAGGGCGGGGAGCGTGTTCAGCTCACGGTCGTCCAGGGGCGTGGACGGGGTGAAGCTGATGACGGTGGCGCCCGCCGAGCGGCGGATCAGCCCGGAGGGGGTGTCGAGGGCGGCGACCCGGCCCTTGTCGATCACGGCGATCCGGTCGCAGAGCCGCTGTGCCTCCTCCATGAAGTGCGTGACGAGCAGGACCGTGACGCCCCCGGCGCGGACGTCCTCGATGAGCTGCCAGGTGGCGCGGCGGGCGCGTGGGTCGAGGCCGGTGGTGAGCTCGTCCAGGACGACGACCCGGGGGTCGCCGATCAGGGCGAGCGCGATGAACAGGCGCTGCTTCTGACCGCCCGACAGCTTGGCGAAGCGGGTGGTCAGCTTCTCCTCCAGGCCGAGGCGTTCGGCCAGCGGGCGCCAGTCGACGGGGCGCGGATAGAACGCGCTGTAGAGCTCCAGCGCCTCTCGGACGGTGAGTTTGGGCTGGAGCCGGCTCTCCTGGAGCTGGGCGCCCAGGACCTGGGCGACGCGCTCGTGGTCGGCGACCGGGTCGAGGCCGGTGACGCGGACCCGGCCGGAGTCGGGGACACGCAGGCCCTCGACGCACTCCACGGTGGTGGTCTTGCCGGCGCCGTTCGGGCCGAGGATCCCGAAGATCTCGCCCTCCTCGACGGCGAAGGAGACGCCGTCCACGGCCGGGCGGCCGGCATAGGCCTTGCGCAGATCGGTGACTTCGATGACGGACATGGACCGAGGGTCCCGGTGCGGCGGGTCCGCGCACATCGCCCGTCGCGCTCGAACGGGCATCAGCCGATCGGCTGATGCCCGCCCTACGACCCCCCGAACACCCAGGTCGTAGGACCAAGGACCGAGCCGGACTCGGGGAAAACTCGGTGGGCAGTGTCAGTGGCGGTCCGTAGGCTCACCGCTGATGGCCACGACATCCGCCCCCGCCCCCGACCGTTCTGCCGTGCGCTCCCTGTTGCGCCTGTGGCCGTACGTGCGGCCCGCGCGGGCACGGCTGTTCAGCGCCGCGTTCGTGGCGATAGTCGCCTCCAGCACGGGCCTGGTGATCCCGCTCGTCCTGAAGTGGCTGGTGGACGGGCCGGTCGCCGACCGGGACCCGGCCGGGGTGTGGCTCGGGGCGCTGTTCCTGCTGCTGCTCGGCTTCGCGGAGGCCCTGCTGTTCGGGCTGCGGCGCTGGCTGGTGGCCCGGCCGCTGGCCCATGTCGAGGCGTCGATGCGGGCGGATCTGTACCGGCACCTGCAGCGGCTGCCGGTGTCCTTCCACGACCGCTGGGCCTCCGGGCAGTTGCTGTCGCGGGGGATCGCGGACCTGGGCCTCGTCCGTATGTTCCTCGCCTTCCCGCTGACGTTCCTGCTGGTCAACGGGGTGACGATAGTGATCGGCGTGATCATCATGCTGCTCCAGGACTGGACGCTGGGGCTGGTGATCCTCGGGCCCGCCGTGCCCGTGATGGTGACCTGCGTGGTCTTCGAGAAGCGGTACGCCGAGGTGGCGCGGCGCGCGCAGGACCAGGTCGGCGATCTGACGACGGTCGTCGAGGAGAGCGTGCTCGGCATCCGCGTCATCAAGGGGTTCGGCCGCCACCGGAGCCAGGCGCGGGCGTTCCGGGACCTGTCGGGGAAGCTGCGCGGCACGGAACTGCGCAAGGCGCGGCTGCTGGCGACGATCTGGGGCGTCATCGTGACGCTGCCCGAGATGGCGATCGGCGCGGCGCTGGTCGTGGGCGTCGTACAGGTCGCCGACGGCGGCTTGTCGGCGGGCACGCTGGTGGCGTTCCTGTCGACGGCACTGGCCCTGCGGTGGCCGGTGGAGTCGATCGGCTTCCTGCTGGCGATGAGCCAGGAGGCGGCGACGGCGACGGAGCGGTATTTCGAGGTGATGGACGAGGAGGTGGAGGAGCCGGGAGCGGCTGGAAGTCCGGCGTCGCTGCCGGGAGGCGGGGCGCGTGACTCGGCGTCGCCGCCGGAGGACCGGGCGCCGGTGGTGGCCGGGACCTCGGCGTCCCTTCCCGCGGGCCCGGCACGCGACTCGGCGTTCCTACGGGAGAACCCGGCGCACGACTCGGCGTCCCTGTCGGAGGACCGGGCACGTGACTCGGCGTCACGAGGTGCCGACGCGCCCGCGCGGGCCGCATCGGTGGTGCGGCCGCCCGCGGCTCGGGCGGGCTTGCGCTTTCACGGCGTCACCTTCCGCTACCCCGACGCCCCCGCCGACTCCCCGCCCGTCCTCCAGCACATCGACCTGCACGTCCGCCCCGGCGAATCGATGGCCCTGGTCGGCGCCACCGGCAGTGGCAAGACGACCCTCACCGCGCTCATCCCGCGTCTCTACGAGGTGACCTCGGGCCGCATCACCCTCGACGGCGTCGGCGTCACCGAGCTGTCGAGGGACGCGCTGCGCGCCAAGGTGGCCGTCGCGTTCGAGGAGCCCACGCTCTTCTCGGCAGCGGTGGGCGACAACGTTCTCATGGGGGCCGACGGCACGGCCGGGACGGCGGAGCTGGAGCGCGCCCTCGCCGTCGCCCAGGCCGACTTCGTGCACGCGCTGCCGCAGGGGACGGACACCCAGGTCGGCGAGCAGGGCCTCAGCCTCTCCGGCGGGCAGCGGCAGCGTCTCGCGCTGGCCAGGGCCGTCGTCGGCCGGCCGGAGTTCCTCGTCCTGGACGATCCGCTGTCGGCGCTGGACGTGCACACCGAGGCCGCCGTGGAGGCCGCCCTGCGGGACGTCCTCGCGGACACGACCGCCCTGATCGTGGCACACCGCCCGTCCACCGTGCTGCTCGCCGACCGGGTCGCGCTGCTGTCCGGCGGCCGGATCGCCGCGGTCGGCACCCACCAGGAACTGCTGCGGACGAACGCGGAGTACGCGCACCTGATGTCAGGGGAAGAGGAGGGCGCACGATGACGGCGGCCACCAGCACACCGGCCGACAGGAAACCCGACGAGGAACCCGACGACCGGCCCGCCGCCACCGGCGACCCCTTCGACCAGGACGTCCTGCCCACTCCCCCGGGCGCCACCGCCGCCCTGCTGCGCTCCCTGCTCGCGCCCCTGAGGACCCGGGTCACGGTCACGACGGTTCTGCTGCTGCTCCAGCAGGCGGTCGTGCAGGCGGGCCCGCTGCTCGTGGCGTACGCCATCGACCGTGCCGTACCGGCGTTCCGGGCCGGCGACCACGGGCCGCTGATCGCGGTGGGCGCCGGCTATCTCGTCTGCGCGCTGGCCGCGGGCGGGTTGCAGTGGGCCTTCGTCCTCGCCGCGGCCCGCGTCAGCCAGGACGTGCTGCTCGACCTGCGCGGCCGGATCTTCCGCCACGCGCAGGCGCTGAGCGTCGACTTCCACGAGCGCTACACCTCGGGCCGGCTCATCTCCCGCTCCACGGCGGACGTGGAGTCGCTGCGCGAACTGCTGGAAGAGGGCCTGCAGGAACTCGTGACGGTCGTCCTGTCCTTCGTCTACATCTCGGCGATGCTGCTCTGGCTCGACCTGGGCCTCGGTGGTGTGGCGGTGGCGTCCTTCGTGCCGCTCTACGCCCTGGTACGGCTGTACCAGCGGCGCGCCGGGCGGGTGTACCGGGCGCGGTCCACCGCCATCGCGGCCGTCATCGTGAAGTTCGTCGAGACGATGAACGGCATCCGGCCCGTGCGCGCCTTCCGCCGCGAGGCCGTCAACGACGCGGACTTCGGCCTGCTCAACGAGCGGCACGAGCGGACCAACGGCAACGCGCTGCTGGAGATGGCCCGTTACGTCACCGGCTCGCGGCTGGTCGCCAACACGGCGGTCGCGGGGATCGTCCTGTGGGGCGCCTACCGCGTCGCGGGCGGCACCCTGGCCCTCGGGGTGCTGGCGGCGGCCGTGCTGTACCTGCGGCGGCTGTACGACCCGATCGACCGGCTCGGGATGTTCCTCAACTCCTACCAGTCGGCGGCAGCCTCGCTGGAGAAGATCGCCGGGCTGCTCGCCCAGACCCCGTCCGTCCCCGAGCCGGCCGGCCCCCGGCCGCTCCCGCCCCTGGCGAGCGAGCACCCGGGCCGCGAGGTCGTCTTCGACGGCGTCGGCTTCGGCTACCGCACCGGCGGCGAGGTGCTGCCCCGCTTCGACCTGACGATCCCGGCCGGGCAGACCGTCGCGGTCGTCGGCTCCACGGGCGCCGGGAAGTCCACGCTGGCCAAGCTGCTGGCCCGGTTCTACGACCCCTCCGAGGGCCGGGTGCTGCTGGACGGCGTCGACCTGCGCGACCTCGCGGTGCCCGACCTGCGGCGCGGGGTGGTCATGGTGACGCAGGAAGCCTTCCTGTTCTCGGGCACGGTCGCCGAGAACATCGCGATCGGCCGCCCGGACGCCACCCGCGCGGAGATGGAGCAGGCCGCGAAGGAGATCGGCGCCCACGACTTCATCAGCGCCCTGCCCGACGGCTACGACACCGACGTACGCAAGCGCGGCGGCCGCATCTCGGCCGGGCAGCGGCAACTGGTCGCGTTCGCAAGGGCGTTGCTGGCCGATCCGGCGGTGCTGATCCTCGACGAGGCCACCAGCTCGCTGGACATCCCGGGCGAGCGCGCGGTGCAGCGGGCGATGGCGACGGTGCTGAAGGGACGCACGGCGGTGGTCATCGCCCACCGGCTGTCGACCGTCGAGATCGCGGACCGCGTCCTGGTGATGGAGCAGGGGAAGATCGTCGAGGACGGCGCACCGGCCGAACTCGTCGCGGGCACGGGCAGGTTCGCCGATCTGCACCGGGCCTGGCGGGACAGTCTGGCGTAGCGGCGGCGGAGGGCGGGCGGATGATCGACGCGTACGAGGACCCGGGCACACCCGACCGCCGAGGCGGGGGCCGCTACCTGTGGTGGCTGGTCACCCGGCAGCCCGGGCGGTGTGCGGCCGGGGCGGTGTTCGGCAGTGTGTGGATGGTGCTGCTGGCGGCCACGCCGTATCTGATGTCCCGGGCGATCGACGACGGTCTCGAGCCCGGCGACATGCGCGCCCTGGTCCTGTGGAGCGGGGCGCTGTTCGCGGTGGGCGCGTTCAACGCCTGGCTGAGCGTCATGCGGCACCGCACGATGACCCGGGTGCGGATGGACGCCAACTTCCGCACGGTGAAGGTGGTCGTCGGCCAGGCGGTGCGCCTCGGCGCCTCGCTGCGGCGACAGGCGAGTGCGGGTGAGGTCGTCACGATCGGCGTGGGCGATGTGCAGACGGTCAGCCAGTCGCTGACGGTGGTGGGGCCCGGGGTCGGGGCGGTCCTGGGCTATCTGGTCACCGCCCTGCTGCTGATGTCGGTCTCGGGGCTGGTCGCCGCGGTCGTGCTGCTCGGCCTGCCGGTGATCCTCCTGCTGGTCGGGCCGTTGCTCGGCCGGTTGCGGGGGTCGGAGGCGGAGTACCGCGAGCGGCAGGGCGTGCTGACGGCCCGGATCGGCGACCTCGCGGGCGGGCTGCGCGTCCTCGCCGGCCTGGGCGGCAAGCAACTGGTGGCGGACGCCTTCCAGCAGGACTCACGGCGGCTGCGCGAGCAGGGCTACCGGGTGGGGAGGGTGACCAGCTGGGTGCAGGCGCTGGGAACGGGGCTGCCGACCCTGTTCCTGGCGGTGGTGACCTGGCTGGCGGCCCGGCTCACCGCCCAGGGCGACATCACGGTGGGCCAGTTGGTGTCCGTCTACGGCTATGTGGCCGTGCTGGTGTGGCCGGTGGCCTTCCTGGTCGAGTGCGGCTACCAGCTCAGCCGGGGCCTGGTGTGCGCACGGCGCGTCGTACGGTTCCTGCGCCTGGACCCGATGCCCGACACCGGCACCCTGGACGCCCCCTCCGAACCGTCGGCCCTGTACGACCCCGAGTCGGGCGTACGGGTCCTGCCGGGCCGCTTGACGGCTCTGGTGGCCGAACACCCGGCGGATGCCACAGCGGTGGTGGACCGCCTGGGCCGCTACACCCCGTCGAACGCGACCTGGGGAGACATCCGCCTGGACGAGATCGCCCTGAACCAGCTCCGATCCCACATCGTGGTGGCGGACCACGAGGCCGACCTGTTCGCGGGAACCCTCCAGGAGATGATCGCCCCTTCCTTCAGGGGCGCGGCGAACTGCGCGACAAGCCACAACGCACCCGCACACGCCACACAACTCAACCCCGCACTTCAGAAGGCGCTCCACACCGCCGCAGCCGAAGACATCGTCCAAGCCCTCCCCCACGGCCTGAACACCCAGATGGACGCCCAGGCGAGAAATCTCAGCGGCGGCCAACGCCAACGCATCCGCCTGGCAAGAGCCCTCCTCACCGACCCCGACATCCTCCTCACCATCGAACCCACCTCCGCCCTCGACGCCCACACAGAGGCCACAGTCGCCGCCCGGCTCAGAGACGCCCGCCAAGGCCGCACCACCGTCGTCACCACCACCTCCCCCCTGGTCCTGGACCGCACGGACACCGTCCTCTACCTGAAGGACGGCAAGGTCGAAGCCTCCGGCACCCACCACGAACTCCTCGACACCGCCCCCGCCTACCGCGCACTCGTCGCGAGGGAAACGGAAGAGGTCGCGGGATGAGCCAGGGACAACTGCCGGTCGCCGCCCGGGCCGACGTCCGGCGCGCCCTGCTCGGACTCGTACGGGCCGACGCCCGTGCCTTCGGTGTCGTCCTGGGCCTGAACGCGCTCGCGGCCGTGGCCGGGCTCGCCGGACCGTGGCTGCTGGGCAGGATGATCGACGACGTGCGGGCCGGGCAGGGCGTGGCCGCCGTGGACCGGCTGGCCCTGCTCCTCCTGCTGAGCGCACTGGCACAGGTGCTGCTGGCGCGCTGGGCCCGGTCCGTGGGGCATCGCTTCGGGGAGCGGACGCTGGCCCGGGTGCGGGAGCGGTTCGTGGACCGGGCGCTGACGCTGCCCGCGTCGGTGGTGGAGCGGGCCGGTACGGGTGATCTGACCGCGCGGGGGACGGCGGATGTGACGACCGTCGGCAACACCCTGCGGGACGCGGGTCCGGTCCTGCTCGTCAACCTGGTGCAGGCGTTGTTCCTGGTCGCCGCGGTGTTCCTGACGAACCCGCTGCTGGGCGCCCTGGCGGTGCTGGCGCTGACGCCGATC
Organism: Streptomyces sp. CRCS-T-1; assembly: GCF_024442335.1. Lineage (NCBI taxonomy): Bacteria > Bacillati > Actinomycetota > Actinomycetes > Kitasatosporales > Streptomycetaceae > Streptomyces > Streptomyces sp. CRCS-T-1. The sequence goes on from NZ_CP101651.1 coordinate 2,411,581, forward strand.
TGGATCGCGTTGCGCTGGTATCTGCGCAGGGCCCGCGACGGGTACCTCGCCGAGGGTGCCGCGACCTCGGACGTGGCGGAGATCGTGGCGTCGACGGCGGCCGGGGCGCGCACGGTGGAGGCGTTCGGGCTCCAGGAGCAGCGCACGGCCGCGAGCCGGGACGCTCTGGAGACCTCCCGCCGTACGCGCTACTACACGCTCTTCCTGCGCTCGGTGTTCTTCCCGGTGATGGAGACGTCGTACGTCCTGCCGGTGGCCGGTGTGCTGGTGATCGGCGGCGCGCTGCACGCGTCCGGGTCGATGAGTCTCGGGGCGGTGGTGGCGGCGGCCCTGTATCTGACGCAGCTCAGCGCGCCGCTGGACGAGGTCCTGGTCCGGATCGAGCAACTCCAGGCGGGCGGCGCCTCCTTCGCCCGGGTGGAGGGACTGGCCCGGGCCCCGCGCACTCCCGGGGAGGGCGAGTGTCCGGATCCGGACGGCGACCGCATCGACGTCACCGGCATGCGCTACGCCTACGACGGCGGTGTCGAGGTGCTGCGCGGCGTCGATCTGACGGTGACGCCCGGGGAGCGGCTGGCCATGGTCGGGCCGTCCGGGGCGGGCAAGACCACGCTGAGCCGGCTGATGGCGGGCATCGACGCGCCGACCGCCGGCTCGGTGACGGTCGGTGGTGTGCCCGTGGTCGGGCTCGGACCGGAGCGGCTGCGCCGCCAGGTCGTCCTGGTCACCCAGGAGCACCATGTGTTCCTCGGCTCGGTCCGTGACAACCTGCGGATCGCCGAACCGTCCGCCGATGACGCACAGGTGTGGAAAGCGCTGGCCGTGGTCGGCGCCGACACCTGGGTGCGGGAGCTGCCGGAGGGCCTGGACACCCGGCTGGGCCAGGGCGGTTGCCGCACCGACGGCTCGCAGGCCCAGCAACTCGCCCTCGCCCGGGTGGTGCTGGCGGATCCGCACACGCTGATCCTGGACGAGGCGACCGCCCTGCTCGATCCGACGACCGCCCGGCACACCGAGCGCGCCCTGGCCGCCGTCCTGGAGGGGCGCACGGTCATCGCCGTCGCCCACCGGCTGCACACCGCGCACGACGCCGACCGGGTCGCGGTGATGGAGGACGGCCGGCTGACCGAACTGGGCACGCACGACGAGCTGGTGGCGGCCGGCGGGGCGTACGCGGCCCTGTGGCACTCCTGGCACGGGGACCTGCCCGAGGGCCGTCAAGGGTCCGCCTAGGCAAGCGTTCGTATAGCGAACATGAACTTCCGGTCAACGAACCTTTTCCGGCCATACTGTTGACGCGGTCCTGACAGAAAGCGCACTCCCCTGCCACGCTTCCCACGACTGCTCCACAGAAACCCCACTGCAACACCTCCACCTCCCCAGGCCGGGCGACCCCCGGCCATGCAGAAGGAGTCAGTGTTGAGAAGCAGTTCCTCGCGAAGAGGCACCTCCCACAGACGCACTCCCCACACCCCTCGCCGTACCGCGGTCGTGGCCCTCGCCGGCGTCGCCGCGCTGATCGCCACCGCCGTGCAGGCCGGCACCGCCACCGCGACTCCGGAGAACAGGGCTCCGGCGGCCGCGAGCAAGGCGAAGCCTGGATCGGAATCGGTCCGGCTCACCCCCGCGCAGCGCGCCGCGCTGATCCGGGAGGCGAACGCCGGCAAGGCGGAGACCGCGAAGGACCTGGGCCTCGGCGCCCAGGAGAAGCTGGTCGTCCGCGATGTCCTGAAGGACCGCGACGGCACCGTGCACACGCGCTACGAGCGCACCTACGCGGGCCTGCCCGTCCTCGGCGGCGACCTGGTCGTGGAGAGCACGAAGGCCGACGCCACCGCGGCCGTCGTGAAGGCCACCCGCGCCGCGATCAAGCCGGCGACGACGAAGGCGGCGGTCTCCGCCGCCAAGGCCCGGCAGCAGGCCCTCACCGCGGGGAAGGCCGACGAGGCCAAGAGCCCGGACATCAACCGCGAGCCCCGCAAGGTGATCTGGGCCGCGAGCGGCAAGCCGGTCGTGGCGTACGAGACGGTCGTCGGCGGCTTCCAGCACGACGGCACCCCGCAGGAACTGCACGTGGTCACCGACGCCACCACCGGCGCCAAGCTGTTCGAGTGGGAGGCCATCGAGACCGGCACCGGCAACACGGTCTACAGCGGCACGGTCGACCTCACCACGACCCAGTCCGGGTCGACGTACAACCTCACCGACGGCGCCCGCGGCAACCACAAGACGTACAACCTCAACCGCGGCACCTCCGGCACCGGCACCCTCTTCTCCGGCCCCGACGACGTGTGGGGCAACGGCACGCCCTCCAACCTGGAGTCGGCCGGCGCCGACGCCCACTACGGGGCCGCGCTGACCTGGGACTACTACAAGAACGTGCACGGCCGCAGCGGTATCCGCGGTGACGGCGTGGGCGCGTACTCCCGGGTCCACTACGGCAACAACTACGTCAACGCGTTCTGGTCGGACAGCTGCTTCTGCATGACCTACGGCGACGGCTCGGGCAACGCCAACCCGCTGACGTCGATCGACGTGGCCGCCCACGAGATGACCCACGGGCTGACGTCGAACACCGCGGGCCTCAACTACAGCGGCGAGTCCGGCGGTCTGAACGAGGCCACCAGCGACATCTTCGGCGCGACCGTCGAGTTCTACGCGAACAACTCCTCCGACGTCGGTGACTACCTCATCGGCGAGGAGATCAACATCAACGGCGACGGGACCCCGCTGCGCTACATGGACAAGCCGAGCAAGGACGGCTCGTCCAAGGACAGCTGGTACTCCGGCATCGGCTCGATCGACGTGCACTACTCCTCGGGCCCCGCGAACCACTTCTTCTACCTGCTGAGCGAGGGCAGCGGCACCAAGACCATCAACGGTGTCACCTACAACTCGGCCACCTCGGACGGGCTTCCGGTCACCGGCATCGGCCGGGACAAGGCGGAGAAGATCTGGTTCCGCGCGCTGACCACGAAGTTCACGTCCACGACCAACTACGCGGGCGCCCGCACCGGCACCCTCGCCGCGACCGGTGAGCTCTACGGCACCGACAGCGCCGAGTACACGGCGGTCCAGCACGCGTGGGCGGGCATCAACGTCGGCACCCGTCCCGGCGACGGAGGCGGCGGCGGTACGTCCTTCGAGAACGCCGCCGACGTGGCGATCCCGGACCGGGGCGCGGCGGTCACCTCGCCGGTCACCGTCACCGGCCGGACGGGCAACGCGCCCTCCAACCTCCAGGTCGCGGTGGACATCGTCCACACCTACATCGGTGACCTCAAGGTGGATCTGGTCGCCCCCGACGGCACCGCGTACACGCTGAAGGGCTACGGCACCGGCGGCAGCGCGGACAACATCAACGAGACCTACACGGTGAACGCCTCCTCCGAGGTCGCCAACGGCACCTGGCAGCTGCGGGTCCAGGACAACGCAGCCATCGACACCGGCTACATCAACAGCTGGAAGCTCACCTTCCCGTAGGCCGCATCGGTCCCCAAGTCAGGGCGCCGCCCCGGTGGGTTCGAATCCCCCGGGGCGGCGCCCGCTTCACATGCCCGGACCCGTCAGCCTGTCGTCGATTTCCGGCCAACATCACTCGTTACTCCTGACATGTACGCGCCCTTGGTGCCACTCTTCCCCCACCCGCCGCACAGCACCCCAGCAGTTCCCCCACATCAAGGAGCTCGTGTGACCCCCCTCTACGCGCGTCACAAGCGCACCACGCTCGCCATCGCCACCGCCGTCGCCGCCGGCGCCCTGCTCACCACCGGCCTGACCTCCGGCAGCAGCGTCGCCGCCGACTCCTCCTCCAAGCCGGCCCTCGCCGCCGCCCCCGTCCTGCTCTCGGCACCCGCCCGCACGGCCCTGGTCAAGGAGCAGCAGGCGGACGCCCCGGAGACCGCCGACGAGATAGGCCTCGGCGAGCAGGAGAAGCTGGTCGTCAAGGACGTCGTGAAGGACGTCGACGGCTCGGTCCACACGCGCTACGAGCGCACCTACGCGGGCCTGCCGGTCCTCGGCGGCGACCTCGTCGTGCACGAGTCGAAGTCCGGTGCGACCGAGGGCGTGACCAGAGCGACGAAGGCCACCCTCAAGGTCGCCTCGCTCAAGCCGACGGTCGCCGCCGCCAAGGCCGAGAAGCAGGCCGTGACGCTCGCCAAGGCGGCCGGCTCGGAGAAGACCGAGGCGAACTCCGCGCCCCGCAAGGTGATCTGGGCGGCCGACGGCAAGCCCGTCCTCGCCTACGAGACGGTCGTCGGCGGCCTCCAGGAGGACGGCACGCCGAACGAGCTGCACGTCGTCACCGACGCCGCCACCGGCAAGAAGCTCTACGAGCACCAGGCGATCGAGACCGGCACCGGCAACACCACGTACAGCGGCAAGGTCGACCTCACGACCACCAAGTCCGGGTCGACGTACAACCTGACGGACAGCACCCGCGGCGGCCACAAGACCTACAACCTCAACCGCGGCACCTCCGGCACCGGCACCCTGTTCTCCGGCGCGGACGACGTCTGGGGCACCGGCAACCCGTCCAACCTGGAGACCGCCGCCGCCGACGCGCACTACGGCGCCCAGGTCACCTGGGACTTCTACAAGAGCACCTTCGGCCGCAGCGGCATCCGCAACGACGGCAAGGCCGCCTACTCACGCGTCCACTACGGCAACGCCTATGTCAACGCCTTCTGGTCGGACAGCTGCTTCTGCATGACCTACGGCGACGGCGAGGGCAACGCCAACCCGCTGACCTCGCTCGACGTGGCCGCCCACGAGATGAGCCACGGTCTGACGTCGGCCACGGCCGGCCTCAACTACAGCGGCGAGTCCGGCGGTCTGAACGAGGCCACCAGCGACATCTTCGGCGCGGGCGCCGAGTTCTTCGCCGGCAACTCCTCCGACGTCGGTGACTACCTCATCGGCGAGGAGATCGACATCAACGGCGACGGCTCCCCGCTGCGCTACATGGACAAGCCCAGCAAGGACGGCTCGTCCAAGGACGCCTGGTCCTCCAGCCTCGGCGGCCTGGACGTCCACTACTCCTCCGGTCCCGCCAACCACTTCTTCTACCTGCTGTCCGAGGGCAGCGGCTCGAAGACCATCAACGGCGTGACCTACAACTCGCCCACCTCCAACGGCTCCACGGTCACCGGCATCGGCCGCACCAAGGCCCTGCAGGTCTGGTACAAGGCGCTGACGACGTACATGACGTCGACGACCAAGTACGCGGCCGCCCGCACGGCGACCCTGAACGCGGCCAAGGACCTCTACGGCGCCACCAGCACCGAGTACAAGGCGGTCGCGGCCGCCTGGTCCGCGGTCAACGTCGGCTGACCGAAGCACGACCCCAGGGCGGTACCCGGAGCGACGGCGGCTCCGGGTACCGCCTTACTCTTGGGGACCATGTCTTCGGAGGACTTCACCTACGCCGATGTCGGCGCCACCCGCGAGGAGCACTTCTGCCCGCCGGGCTTCCACCCCATGAACGTGCGCACGCGCCTGGGGGAGGGCGAGGAGGTCTTCCGGCGGGCCTCGGAGGCGGTGCTCACCTGGGAGATGCACCGGGCCATGGGCGTCGGCGTCGACGCGAGCGCGGAACGGGCCGCCCCCGGCGTCGACGTCACCGTCACCCTCGCCGGCATGATCAAGGCCCCCTGCCGCGTCGTCTGGACCCTGGAGGAACCCCGCCGCACCGGCTGGGCCTACGGCACCCTGACCGGCCACCCCGAGTGCGGCGAGGAATCCTTCGTCGTCGACCGCACGGGAGACGGCACGGTCTGGCTGACGGTGAACGCCTTCAGCAGGGCAGCAAAGTGGTACGCGAGGGCCGGAGGCCTGGCGACCAGGGGCTTGCAGCACGCGTACGCGCGCAGGTGTGGAGCGGTCCTACGGAACATCGCAACGGAGGGTGGCGACGGTCTTTAGGGGCGCGGGGCTGTATCGATTTGCGGCTCCGCCGCGTGGGCGCGACCAGCCCCCACGCACCCGCGGACAAGACTCAACGCATCAACAACCCGGCCGCCTCCACGAGCTCCTCGGACGGCCCGGCCACCAGCCCCAACTCCGCACTAGAGGCCAACAACCGATGCGCAGGAAGGATCCGCACCGTATACCCGAAAGGCCCGGTGCGATCCAACGACAAGGCCCCTTCATAGGCCCACCGCCCGTCCTCCCCGGGGGACCCGACCGGCTTCAGAGGAACGACCGTCGCGTCACCGATACGGTCCTCCTCGTCCACCCGCCCCGAGACGACCTGCACATCCACGTCATCCGGCCCGAGCACACCGAGACCGACCCGCACCCGCACCCCCAGCGTCGTACCCAGCTCCGCCAACGCCTCGGACACGGACGTCTCCACATGGTCGACCGTGACCCCCGGCCACGCACCCCGCACCCTGCCCTTCCACTCGGCGAGCTCCCGCGCCGCATCCACCCCCATCGAGCGATGCGCCAGCGCCGCAGGCGCGTAGAGCCGCTCGACGTACTCGCGGACCATGCGCCCGGCCAGCACCTTCGGCCCGAGCAGGCTGAGGGTCCGGCGGACCATCTCGATCCAGCGGTCGGGCAGCCCGCTGCGGCCGCGCTCGTAGAAGCGGGGCGTCACCCGCTGCTCCAGCAGGTCGTACAGCGCCGCGGCCTCTATGTCGTCGCGGCGGTCCGGGTCGGTCCCGACACCGTCGGCGGTGGGGATGGCCCAGCCGAAGTCGGGCTGGAACCACTCGTCCCACCAGCCGTCGAGGACGGACAGATTGAGACAACCGTTGAGCGCGGCCTTCATGCCGGACGTGCCGCAGGCCTCCAGCGGCCGCAGCGGATTGTTCAGCCAGATGTCGCAGCCCGGGTACAGCTTCTGCGCCATGGCCATGCCGTAGTCAGGCAGGAACACGAGCCGGTGCCGCACCCGCGGATCGTCCGCGAACCGCACCAGCTCCTGCACCAGCCGCTTCCCGCCGTCGTCCGCGGGGTGCGCCTTGCCCGCGACGACGATCTGGACCGGCCGCTCGGAGTGCAGCAGCAGGTCCATCAGCCGGTCGCGGTCGCGCAGCATCAGCGTCAGACGCTTGTACGAGGGGACGCGCCGGGCGAAGCCGATGGTGAGGACGTCCGGGTCGAGCACGCCGTCGATCCAGCCCAGCTCGGCCGTACCGGCACCGCGCTGCCGCCAGGAGGCCCGCAGCCGCTCCCGCACCTCGGTCACGAGCTGTTCGCGCAGGCCGCGGCGCAGCTCCCAGATCTCCTGGTCGGGGATGTCCGCCACCGAGTCCCAGCGGTCCGAGCCGCCGACGGTCAGCGCGTCCTCGGCGCGCTGCACACCGATCTGCCGGGCGCCGAGCCGGAACACCTCGGGGGCGACCCAGGTGGGTGCGTGCACCCCGTTGGTCACGGACGTGATCGGCACCTCGTCGGCGTCGAAGCCGGGCCACAGGCCGGAGAACATCTCGCGGCTGACGTTGCCGTGCAGCAGGGAGACACCGTTGGCGCGCTGGGCCAGGCGCAGGCCCATCACGGCCATGTTGAACAGGTTGGGCTCCCCGCCTGGGTAGGTCTCCATGCCGAGCCGCAGGACGCGCTGGACGTCGATGCGGGGCAGCTCCGCGTCGGGGCCGAAGTGGCGGGCGACCAGTTCGCGGTCGAAGCGGTCGATGCCGGCCGGGACGGGGGTGTGGGTGGTGAAGACGGTCCCGGAGCGGACCGCCTCCAGGGCCGCGTCGAAGTCCGAGCCCGCCGCGCAGAGTTCGGCGATCCGCTCCAGGCCGAGGAACCCGGCGTGCCCCTCGTTGGTGTGGAAGACCTCGGGCGCGGGATGCCCGGTCAGCCGGCAGTACGTCCGGACCGCCCGCACACCTCCTATGCCCAGCAGCATCTCCTGCAGCAGCCGGTGCTCGCTGCCGCCGCCGTAGAGCCGGTCGGTGACACCGCGCTCGCCGAGGTCGTTCTCCTCGACGTCCGAGTCGAGCATCAGCAGCGGGACCCGGCCGACCTGCGCCAGCCAGATCCGGGCGCGCAGCTGTTTGCCGCCGGGCAGGGCGAGGGCGACCTGGGCGGGGGTGCCGTCGGGCTCCTCCAGGAGGACCAGGGGCAGCTCGTTCGGGTCGAGGACGGGGTAGTGCTCCTGCTGCCAGCCGTCCCGGGAGAGGGTCTGGCGGAAGTAGCCGTGCCGGTAGAGCAGGCCGACGCCGATCAGCGGGACGCCCAGGTCGCTGGCCGCCTTCAGATGGTCGCCGGCCAGGATGCCGAGGCCGCCGGAGTACTGCGGCAGGGCAGCCGTGATGCCGAACTCGGGTGAGAAGTAGGCGATCGCGGCGGGCAGTTCCTCGGGCTGGGCCTGGTACCAGCGCTCGCCGGTCATGTAGTCGTGCAGATCGCCCGCGACGGCGGCGAGGCGGCGCAGGAAGCGGCGGTCCTCGGCCAGGGCCGCGAGCCGCGCGGGCGGCACGCTGCCCAGCAGCCGGACCGGGTCGCGCCCGGAGGCGGCCCAGCGCTCGGGGTCGACGGACTGGAAGAGGTCACGGGTCTCCGTGTGCCACGACCACCGCAGATTGCGGGCCAGATCGCTCAGCGGCCGGAGCGGGTCGGGGAGAACGGGTCGGACGGTGAATCGACGGATCGCCTTCACGGGTTCCACCTCGGCGCGTTCGCAGGTTGACGCAGGGCTTTGACACAGGGCTTCATCGACGTCTCCTACGACAGTACCGGCGGATGTGCCGCCGCCGCTGAGGCTCCGCCGTCGGACCCCCGATCGGCCTGAACAGCACCATTCACGGATATGGCCGATTCCACCCCCATAGGCGTCCTTGTGGTGTTTCACGCGCCACGAGAGGCTGCCTCTGGCGTACCGGCCCGCGCCCGCCGCTCACGGCGTCGCGCGGGCCGCCGTACGCCGAGTCGAGGAGGGGAACTCGGACCATGGCACGGACGCGCACACGGCGCCCGCGCTGGACGGGGGGCCTGGCCGCGGCGATCTGCATCGCGGCGTTTTCGGCCATCACCCTGCCCGCGCACGCCGTACCGGAGGGGCGGATACTCGGCGCCGGAGGACCCGGCTCCGTGCACGGCAGTTATCTGGTGACACTGAAGGAGGGCACGCGGGCACCGTCGGGGGCCGGAAGGGGCCTGGCCGAGACGTACGGGGTCGATATAAGCCACACCTACGGGACCGTCCTGAACGGCTACGCGATCAGGGCGAACGCGAGACAGGCCGCACGGCTCGCCGCCGATCCCCGGGTCGCCTCGGTCGTCCAGGACACCCGGGTACGGCTGGAGGGCACGCGGCGCGACCCCGCGTCCTGGGGACTGGACCGCGTCGACCAGCCGAGTCTGCCCCTGGACCGCAGCTACTCCTGGCCCGAGTCGGCGGGGGCCGGGGTGACGGTGTACGTGATCGACACCGGCGTCCGGACCACCCACCGGGACTTCGGGGGCCGGGCGAGCCACGGCTGGGACTTCGTCGGGAACGACAAGGTCGCGGCGGACGCAGGCGGCCACGGCACGCACGTGGCCGGCACGGTCGCAGGGAAGACCCACGGCGTCGCCGGCAAGGCCCGGATCGTCTCCGTGCGCGTCCTGGACGCGGCGGGCGCCGGCACCACGGCCCGGGTGATCGCCGGGATCGACTGGGTGACGCGGCACGCGAGGAAGCCCGCGGTCGCCAACCTCAGTCTGGGCGGCCCGCGCAACGACCGGCTGGACGCCGCCGTCCGTGCCTCCATCGCCTCCGGCGTCAGCTACACGATCGCCGCGGGCAACGACGGCAGGCCGGCCGGGCTGTACTCCCCGGCGGGCGTCAAGCAGGCGATCACGGTCGGCGCGACCGACCGCAGGGATACAAAACCGGCCTTCTCCAACCACGGTCCGGCCCTCGATCTGTTCGCCCCGGGCGTCGAAATCACCTCCGCCACCGCCGCGAGCGACACCGCGCGGGCCACCTTCTCGGGTACCTCGATGGCCTCTCCGCACGCGGCGGGCGCGGCCGCGCTGTATCTGGCCGATCATCCGAAAGCGACTCCGTCCCAGGTCGGGAGGGCTCTGACCACGGGAGCGGCGACCGGGAAGATCTCCGGTCGGGGCGCGGGTTCGCCGGACAAGTTACTGCGGGTGCCGCACCCGTAGGGCGAAGGAGCAGCCACACACCAGGGCCGGCCTCGTCCGTCGCGGACGAGGCCGGTCTTGTGTGTCGACATACGCGTGAGTAGTTAACAAAGTGCCGGATTGCCCACCCGAATAGGGTGGGAAGGCTCCTGCGGGTACCCCTCTCAGGAGCACCACGCAGGACCCACCTCCCCATAGACCTCCGCCCACCCACGTTGACGCGGACAGGAGCGGTCATGCCCGCCAAGCACCCTTCGTCACCACCCCCCACCCGCCGCACCGGGGCGCGCGCGCCCGGCGGCGGGGAACGTCCCGTGCGCCCGGCCGACACCGGCCCACCGGCCCCGCCACCGTCGCCCGCGGGCGAGGCGACCGCCGTCGGGCGCATACCCGTGCTCGATGTCCGCCCGGTCGTCCAGCACGGCCGCCGTCCGGCCAAGGCCGTGACCGGGGAGACCTTCGACATCTCGGCGACCGTGTTCCGGGAGGGGCACGACGCGGTGGCCGCCAATGCCGTCCTGAGGGACCCCGAGGGCTGCCCCGGGCCCTGGACACCGCTGCGGGAGCTGGCCCCCGGCACGGACCGCTGGGGCGCCACGGTCACCGCCGGGGAGCCCGGCCTGTGGACGTTCACCGTGGAGGCGTGGGGCGACCCGGTCGGCACCTGGCGCCACCACGCGCAGATCAAGATCCCGGCCGGCATGGACACGGACGTAGTCCTGGAGGAGGGCGCACGCCTGTACGAGCGGGCGGCCGACGGCGTCCCCGAGGAGGAGGGCCTGCGGGACGTGGTCCTGGCCGCCGTCGACGCCTTGCGGGACGAGAGCCGCCCGGCGGCCTCACGTCTCGCGGCGGCGTTGACGCCGGAGGTGGACGAGGTACTGGCCCGCCATCCCCTCCGGGACCTGGTCACCACCTCCGAACCCCTGCCGCTCCTCGTGGAGCGGGAGCGGGCCCTGTACGGCTCCTGGTACGAGTTCTTCCCCCGCTCCGAAGGCACCCCGAAGCAGCCGCACGGCACGTTCCGCACCGCGGCCCGGCGCCTCCCGGCGATCGCCGCGATGGGCTTCGACGTCGTCTACCTGCCCCCGATCCACCCGATCGGCACGACCTTCCGCAAGGGCAAGAACAACACCCTCTCCCCCGGCCCCGACGACGTCGGCGTGCCCTGGGCGATCGGCTCGCCCGAGGGCGGCCACGACGCCGTGCACCCCGCCCTGGGCACCCTGGAGGACTTCACCTGGTTCGTGGAGCAGGCCCGGGACCTGGGCATGGAGGTGGCTCTCGACTTCGCCCTGCAGTGCTCGCCGGACCATCCCTGGGTGCAGAAGCACCCCGAGTGGTTCCACCACCGCCCCGACGGCACCATCGCCTACGCCGAGAACCCGCCGAAGAAGTACCAGGACATCTACCCCATCGCCTTCGACGCCGACATGGACGGCCTCATCGCCGAGACCGTCCGGGTGCTGCGGCACTGGATGGACACCGGCGTGCGGATCTTCCGCGTGGACAACCCGCACACCAAGCCGGTCGTCTTCTGGGAGCGGGTCATCGCGGACATCAACCGCACCGACCCCGACGTGATCTTCCTGGCCGAGGCCTTCACCCGCCCGGCGATGATGGCCACCCTGGCCCAGATCGGCTTCCAGCAGTCCTACACGTACTTCACCTGGCGCAACACCAAGCAGGAGCTGACCGACTACCTCACCGAACTTTCCGGCGAAGCCGCCTCCTACATGCGGCCGAACTTCTTCGCCAACACCCCCGACATCCTGCACGCCTACCTCCAGAACGGCGGGCGCCCCGCCTTCGAGGTCCGGGCGGTGCTGGCGGCAACCCTGTCGCCGACCTGGGGCATCTACTCGGGCTACGAGCTGTGCGAGAACACCCCGCTCAAGGAAGGCAGCGAGGAGTACCTCCACTCGGAGAAGTACCAGCTCAGGCATCGCGACTGGGAAGCGGCCGAGCGTGAGGGGCGCAGCATCACCCGGCTGCTGACCAGGCTCAACACCATCCGGCGGGAGAATCCGGCCCTCCAGCAGCTGCGCGACATCCACTTCCACGACGCGGACCAGGAGGCGGTGATCGCCTACTCGAAGCGGCAGGGTTCGAACACGGTTCTGGTGGTCGCCAACCTCGACCCCCACCACACCCAGGAGGCGACGGTCTCGTTGGACATGCCGCAACTCGGCCTGGACTGGCACGAGTCGGTGCCGGTGCGGGACGAGCTCACCGGCGAGACCTATCACTGGGGCAGGGCCAACTACGTGCGTCTCGAACCGGGCCGGAGCCCCGCGCACGTCTTCACGGTGCTGCGACCGTCCACCCCGCAGATGGGAGGGTCACCCACAACATGATCGTCAACGAACCCGTTCCGGACACCTTCGAGGACACTCCCGCCAGGGACCGCGACCCCGAGTGGTTCAAGCGCGCCGTCTTCTACGAGGTGCTCGTCCGCTCGTTCCAGGACAGCAACGGCGACGGTGTCGGTGACCTGAAGGGCATCACCGCCAAGCTCGACTACCTCCAGTGGCTCGGCGTCGACTGCCTGTGGCTGCCGCCGTTCTTCAAGTCCCCGCTCCGCGACGGCGGCTACGACGTCTCCGACTACACGGCCGTGCTCCCCGAGTTCGGCGATCTCGCCGACTTCGTGGAATTCGTCGACGCCGCCCACCAGCGCGGCATGCGCGTGATCATCGACTTCGTCATGAACCACACCAGCGACCAGCACCCGTGGTTCCAGGAGTCGAGGAAGGACCCGGACGGGCCCTACGGCGACTACTACGTGTGGGCCGACGACGACAAGCAGTTCCCGGACGCGCGGATCATCTTCGTCGACACCGAGGCCTCCAACTGGACCTTCGACCCGGTCCGCAAGCAGTACTACTGGCATCGTTTCTTCTCCCACCAGCCGGACCTCAACTACGAGAACCCGGCCGTGCAGGAGGAGATGATCTCCGCGCTGAAGTTCTGGCTGGACCTGGGCATCGACGGGTTCCGGCTGGACGCGGTGCCCTACCTGTACCAGCAGGAGGGCACGAACTGCGAGAACCTCCCGGAGACGCACGACTTCCTGAAGCGGGTGCGCAAGGAGATCGACGCGCAGTACCCGGACACGGTGCTGCTCGCCGAGGCCAACCAGTGGCCCGAGGACGTCGTCGACTACTTCGGCGACTACCCCAGCGGCGGCGACGAGTGCCACATGGCCTTCCACTTCCCGGTCATGCCGCGCATCTTCATGGCCGTACGCCGTGAGTCCCGCTACCCGGTCTCCGAGATCCTGGCCAAGACCCCGGCCATCCCCTCGAACTGCCAGTGGGGCATCTTCCTGCGCAACCACGACGAGCTCACGCTCGAGATGGTCACCGACGAAGAGCGCGACTACATGTGGGCCGAGTACGCCAAGGACCCACGGATGCGCGCCAACATCGGCATCCGGCGCAGGCTGGCCCCGCTGCTCGACAACGACCGCAACCAGATCGAGCTGTTCACGGCCCTGCTGCTGGCCCTGCCGGGCTCGCCGATCCTGTACTACGGCGACGAGATCGGCATGGGCGACAACATCTGGCTCGGCGACCGGGACGCGGTGCGCACGCCGATGCAGTGGACGCCCGACCGCAACGCGGGCTTCTCGTCCTGTGACCCCGGGCGGCTGTTCCTGCCGACGATCATGGACCCGGTCTACGGCTACCAGGTCACGAACGTCGAGGCGTCGATGTCCTCGCCGTCGTCGCTGCTGCACTGGACGCGGCGGATGATCGAGATCCGTAAGCAGAACCCCGCCTTCGGACTCGGCACCTACACCGAGCTGCCGTCGACGAACCCGGCGGTGCTGGCCTTCCTCAGGGAGTACGAGGACGACCTGGTGCTGTGCGTGAACAACTTCTCCCGGTTCGCGCAGCCCACGGAGCTGGATCTGAGCGCCTTCGAGGGGCGGCACCCGGTGGAGCTGTTCGGCGGGGTGCGCTTCCCGGCCATCGGCGAGCTGCCGTATCTGCTGACCCTCGGGGGCCACGGTTTCTACTGGTTCCGGCTCCGCGGGGACACCGTATGAGGGCCGTATGAGGCCCGGATCGGCCTGCTGAGGCCTGTTCCGCGGGGCAGGCCGCAAACCCCCGCGGCGGGGCGTTTCCCCTGCCCCGCCCGGGGCACGCATGAAGAACACCCCACCCGGTGACGCATCACACATGGGTGAAAGGACGCGACGTCATGTCGGAAGCCGTCACACGCACCGTCACCACCCCGCCCGGCCTTCTCGCCTCTCTGGATCCCCTGCTGCGGGAATGGCTGCCACGGCAGCGCTGGTTCGCCGGCAAGGGCCGTCCGGTCACCGGGTTCACACTGGTCGAGGCCACCGAGCTGCTGCCCGCCAGTGCCAAGCTCGGCCTGTACCACCTGCTGGTACGCGCCCATCAGCCGCTTGTGCCGTCCCCCGGCGCGCCCGGCCACCCCGGCGACTGCTACCAGCTCCTGATAGGCGTGCGCGAGGCGCTGCCGCCTCGGCTGGCGCCCGCGCTGATCGGACACGTACCGACGGGGCCGCTGGCCGGCCGCACCGTCTACGACGCCCTGCACGACACCCGGCCCGCCGAGCTGCTCCTGGAGGCGCTGCGCACCCAGGCCCGTATCGGCAGGCTCCGCTTCGAGCGGGACCCCGGCCAGGACATCCGCTCCGGGCTGGTGCCCCGCGTGGTGACCGCAGAGCAGTCCAACTCGTCCGTCGTCTACGGAGATACGTTCATCCTGAAGCTGCTGCGCCGGATCGTGCCCGGGATCAACCCCGATCTGGAGCTGCCGCTGGCGCTGGCCCGCGAGGGCAGCCCCCGGGTGCCCGCGCCGACGGCCTGGATGGTCGCGGACATCGACCCCACGGCGGACCCGGTGATCGCGGCGGGCCAGGCGGACCTCGCCCAGCATCCGTACGTGCTGGGGGTGCTCCAGCCGTATCTGCAGGGCGCCTCCGACGGCTGGGAGCTGGCGCTGCGCGAGCTGGCCAAGGGCGAGGACTTCGGCGCCGAGGCGCGGGCGCTGGGGCGGGCCACCGCCGAGGTGCACACCGCGCTCGCCCGGGCGCTGCCGACGGTCACGCTCGGTCACATGCAGCTCCAGCTCATGGTGGACGGCATGATCGAGCGGCTGGAGGCGGCCGTCCAGGCGGTCGCCGCGCTGCGGCCCTACGCCGACGGGTTGCGCTCGGCGTTCACGGCGCTGGGCGATCTGGCCTCCGAGGGCCGCACCTGGACCGCGCAGCGCGTGCACGGCGATCTGCATCTCGGGCAGTGCCTGCGCTCACCGGGCGGTGAGTGGTGGCTGATCGACTTCGAGGGCGAGCCGGCCCGGCCGCTGCCCGAGCGGCGGATGCCGCAGCCGGCGGTGCGGGACGTCGCCGGCATGCTGCGCTCCTTCGACTACGCGGCCCGCTCGGCCGATCCGCCCCAGCCGGACTGGGCCGAGACCTGCCGGTCCGCGTACTGCTCCGGCTACGCCGAGGCCTCCGGCCGCGATCCGCGCACCGACCCGGTGCTGCTGCGGGCCTACGAGACGGACAAGGCGATCTACGAGGTGGTGTACGAGGCCCGCCATCGCCCCGACTGGCTGCCGGTGCCGCTGGCCGCCATAAGCCGGCTGTCCTCGTCCGGCCATCTGACCTGACCGACCACCTGCGCCCAGGAGGCTGCGCCCGTGACCCCCCGCTCCGAGTCCAGCGGTTCGCACCCGAAGAAGACGGCCGGGGAGAAGATCCCCGAGCAGCCGACGGCCGCCCAGCGCAAGAGCGCCGCGAAGAAGACGGCGGTACCGAAACAGGCGGCGAAGAAGGCCGCCGCCAAGAAGTCGGCCTCGGCGCAGTCACCGGCGAAGACGACGTCTGCGGCGAAGAAGGCCGTGGCGAAGAAGGCGGATCCCGCGCAGGCGACGGCGGCGAAGTCGACCGCCAAGAAGGTGGCCGCGACGAAGGCGGCCGCCAAGAAGACCCCTGCGAAGAAGGCCGCCGCGAAGAAGACGGCTGCCCAGAAGACGACGACCGCTAAGGCCGTCGCCAAGAAGGCCACGACCGCGAAGGCCGCGGCCACCCGGACCACGGCCGCCGGTACCCCTGCCAAGAAGGCCGCGGCGAAGAAGGCCACCGCCAAGAGGGCCACCGCCAAGAGGGCACCTGCCAAGACAGCCACCGCCAAGAAGACCCCGGCCAAGACAGCGGGCGCCAAGGCGGCGGGAGCCGGGAAAGCCGCTGCCAAGAAGGCCGCCCCCGCCCAGGTCTTCCCGCCGGAGATGGAGATCGCCGTCTCGCCCGCCGTCGACGCGGTGGACCGGGAGCGGCTGCTCGGCGGGACGCATCACGACCCGCACTCCGTGCTCGGCGCGCACCCCGTGCCCGGCGGGGTCGCGTTCCGGGCGTTCCGGCCGTACGCGCTGTCGGTGACCGTCGTCGCCGGGGAACTGCGGGCGGAGCTGCACGACGACGGGCAGGGGTTCTTCTCCGGGCTGCTGCCGCTGCGGGAGGTGCCGGCGTACCGGCTGCTCGTGGCGTACGAGGGCACGCTCCTGGACACCGAGGACGCCTACCGCTTCCTGCCCACGCTGGGCGACCTCGATCTGCATCTGATCGGCGAGGGCCGGCACGAGGAGCTGTGGACGGCGCTGGGCGCGCACCCGACGATCCACGAGGGCGTGACCGGCACCCGGTTCTCGGTGTGGGCGCCGAACGCGCGCGGCGTGCGCGTGGCCGGCACCTTCAACTTCTGGGACGGCACCGGCCACGCCATGCGGTCGCTGGGCTCGTCGGGCGTGTGGGAGCTGTTCCTGCCGGACATCGGCGAGGGCGAGCTGTACAAGTTCGACATCACCCGCCCCGACGGTTCGAAGACGCTGCGCGCCGACCCGCTGGCCCGCCGCACGGAGGTGCCGCCCGCGACCTCGTCGGTCATCACGTCCTCGGCGTACGAGTGGGGCGACGCCGAGTGGCTGGCCCGGCGGGCCGAGGCCCCGGCGCACGAGGCGCCGTTCTCGGTGTACGAGGTGCATCTGGCCTCCTGGCGGCCGGGGCTGACGTACCGGCAGCTCGCCGATCAGCTCCCCGGGTATGTGAAGAACCTGGGCTTCACGCACGTCGAGCTGATGCCGGTCGCGGAGCATCCGTTCGGCGGTTCCTGGGGCTACCAGGTCACCGGTTTCTACGCGCCGACGGCCCGGCTCGGTACGCCGGACGACTTCCGGCACCTGGTCGACTCGCTGCACCGGGCCGGGATCGGCGTCCTCATGGACTGGGTACCGGCCCATTTCCCGCGCGACGACTGGGCGCTGGCCGAGTTCGACGGGCGGCCCCTGTACGAGCACGAGGATCCGCTACGGGCCGCGCATCCCGACTGGGGCACGCTGGAGTTCGACTTCGGGCGGCGGGAGGTGCGCAACTTCCTCGTCTCCAACGCCCTGTACTGGTGCGAGGAGTTCCACATCGACGGGCTGCGGGTGGACGCGGTGGCGTCCATGCTCTACCTCGACTACTCGCGCGAGGCGGGGCAGTGGACGCCCAACGAGCACGGCGGCCGGGAGAACCTGGACGCGGTGGCCTTCCTCCAGGAGATGAACGCGACGGTGTACCGCAGGGTGCCCGGCGTGGTCACGATCGCCGAGGAGTCGACCGCCTGGGACGGGGTCACCCGGGCCACGCACCACGAGGGCCCGAGCGGCTTCGGCGGGCTCGGTTTCGGGCTGAAGTGGAACATGGGCTGGATGCACGACTCGCTCCAGTACATGAGCCATGAACCGGTGCACCGCAAGTACCACCACCATGAGATGACGTTCTCGATGGTGTACGCGTACAGCGAGAACTACGTCCTGCCCATCTCCCACGACGAGGTCGTGCACGGCAAGCGGTCCCTGGTGTCGAAGATGCCCGGCGACTGGTGGCAGCAACGGGCCGGGCACCGGGCCTACCTCGGCTTCATGTGGGCCCACCCGGGCAAGCAACTGCTGTTCATGGGGCAGGAGTTCGCGCAGGGCGCCGAATGGTCCGAGGCGCACGGCCCGGACTGGTGGCTGCTGGACCCCGGCTACGGGGCCGAGCCCGACCACCGGGGCGTGCGTGACCTGGTCCGCGACCTCAACACCGTCTACCGGGCCACCCCGGCGCTGTGGCGCCTCGACACCGACCCGGCCGGTTTCGAGTGGATCGTCGGGGACGCCGCCGACGACAACGTCCTCGCGTTCCTCAGGCTGGACCCGGAGGGCACCCCGATCCTGGCGGTGTCGAACTTCGCGCCGGTCACCCGCCAGGACTACCGCCTCGGCGTGCCCGAGGACGTCCCCGCCTGGCACGAGGCCGTCAACACCGACGCCGCCCGCTACGGCGGCAGCGACATCACCAACCCCGACCCGGTCAAGCCCGAGGCCCAGCCCTGGCACGGCCGCCCGGCCAGCATCCGCCTGACCCTGCCGCCGCTGTCGACGGTGTGGCTGCGCCCGGCGTGAAACGACAGGCCTCCGGCGACCTGTGACACCTCTGTGACGGGAGGTGTGGCTTCCGCCACAGCCCGTCCCGTCGGGCCCTGGTGGGGTGGCGGCATGCGCCGTGCCACCCCACCGGGCCGTGGGGGTCCGCCCGCGCGGGATGGGGTCACGGCGTGCTGATCGGTCTGGGCATCTCCGTCATCTGTGCCCTCGGCGCGCTGGTCGCGGCCGCGGGAGTCGTCGCCATGGCGTTTCCCGGCCGCCCCGAACCCTGGCTGCCACTGCTGCTGCGCCGGGCGGCGGCGATGTTCGCCTGGGCGGCCGTGTCCGTCTACTCCCTGGGGCTCTTCGCCGTGCTGGACTCGGAGTGGGAGTTCGGCGAAGGCGCCTCCTCGGTCCCGGCCCGAGCCTGCCTCGACGACTTCGACCGGGACACGACCGCGGGCCTGTCCCACCACCGCTCCTCGTACCTGCCGTTGCGCTTCGACTGCGTACGCGAGGACGGCACCGTCTACAGCGCCGACTCCTCCTACCTGTGGATGAACTGGGCGAGCATGTCCTGCGCCCTGTCCGCCGCCGGGCTCGGCATCAGCGCGGGCTACGCGACGGAGTTCCGCGCCCGGAGGGCACCGGCGGGGGCATGACTCCCGGGCGTCGGAGAGCCCCCGCCGGTCGGGCTATCCGAAGTGTTCGGCCAGCGCCTTCGGCAGTTCCCCGGTGTGCAGCACGCCGAGCCGTTGGGTGGCCCGGGTCAGGGCCACGTACAGGTCGCTGGTGCCGTAGCGGCCGGGCTCGACGACCAGGACGGAGTCGAACTCCAGGCCCTTGGCCTGGCGCGGGTCGAGGAGGACGACCGTGTGGGTGAGGTCGGGTTCGGCGCCGGCCGTCACGCCGTCCAGCCGGGCCGCGAGGCCGCGGTGGAGGTCGCGCGGGGCGATCACCGCGAGCCGCCCCTCGTCCGGGGTGAGTTCCCCGACCGCCTTGGCGACGGCGCCCGGGAGGTCGTCGGTGGCCCGTGCCCACGGCCGTACGCCCGTGGAGCGGACCGAGCTGGGCGGCTCGAAGTCCGGGTGCTCGGCGCGGACCACGGCCGCCGCGGCGTCCATGATCTCGGCCGGGGTGCGGTAGTTGACGCCCAGCCGGGTGTGCTCCCAGCGGTCCTCGACGTACGGGTCGAGGATGCCCGCCCAGGAGCCGACACCGGCCGCCTCCGCCGTCTGCGCGGGGTCGCCGACCAGGGTCATCGAGCGGGTCGGGCTGCGGCGCATCAGCAGCCGCCAGGCCATCGGCGACAGCTCCTGCGCCTCGTCGACGATGATGTGCCCGAACGCCCAGGTGCGGTCGGCCGCCGCGCGCTCGGCGGCGCTGCGGTGGTCGTCCTCCTCGTGCCGCTCGGCGAA
This sequence comes from Streptomyces sp. CRCS-T-1, assembly GCF_024442335.1. Taxonomy (NCBI): domain Bacteria; kingdom Bacillati; phylum Actinomycetota; class Actinomycetes; order Kitasatosporales; family Streptomycetaceae; genus Streptomyces; species Streptomyces sp. CRCS-T-1. The sequence continues at coordinate 2,431,518 of NZ_CP101651.1, forward strand.
CCGCTCGGCGTCGATGACGTCGTGCGCGGACAGCACCTCGCTGCCGTCGGGGTCGCCGTCCTCCTTGTCCTCGAACTCGTAGGTCCGGGAGGCGTACGACACCTCCAGCACGCCCTGCGCGTAGGCGATCTGCTCCTCCCGCTCACGCGCGGCGCGCTCCCGGGCCAGCCGGTCGTCGTCGCCGAGGAGTTCGGCGGCCTCGTCGAGCAGCGGCACGTCCGCGACGCTCCAGCGCCGGGTCACCGGGCGGCGTACGGCCTCGGCGTCCTCGGCGGGCAGGAACTCCTCGGGCGCGGCGAGGAAGTCGGCGACGAGCCGCTCGGGGGTGAGCACCGGCCAGAGCTGGTCGATGGCGGACCAGACGTCGGGGTTGTCGGCGATGTCGTCGCGGATCTGGGTGATGTCGCTGGGGTCGAGCAGGCTGGACCCGTCGAAGGGGTCGGTGCCGATCCGTTCGGCGTACAGGTCCGTGAGCGCGTTGAGGATGTGGCCCTCGAAGTGCTCGCGGGCCGCGTTGTGCGGCAGCTTGGCGGCGCGGGTGCGTTCGCGGGCGACGTTCACCAGGCCGTCGTCGAGCATGAGGATCTCGCGGTCGTGCTCGATGGCGATGACCGGGTCGGGCAGCGCCTGCCGGCTGTGGACGACCTCGGCGAGGACGTCGGCCATGTCCGCCCGGCCCTTGACGGCGGCGGCCTCGGGCGTGTCGGTCGCGGTCGCCTTCACGCCGGGGAACAGCTCGCCGACGGTCGCGAGGAGCACGCCCGTCTCGCCGAGGGAGGGCAGCACCTCGCCGATGTAGCCGAGGAACGCCGGGTTGGGCCCGACGATGAGTACGGCCCGCTTGGCGAGCAGCTCGCGGTGCTCGTACAGCAGATAGGCGGCGCGGTGCAGGGCGACGGCCGTCTTGCCGGTGCCCGGACCGCCCTCCACCACCATGACGCCGCGGTGCGGGGCGCGGATGATGCGGTCCTGGTCGGCCTGGATGGTCTGCACGATGTCGCTCATGCGGCCGGTGCGGGCCGAGTTGAGCGCGGAGAGCAGCACGGCGTCACCCGTCGGGTCCTCGTGGCCGGTGCGGGTCTCGTCGCCGAGGTCCAGGATCTCGTCGTGCAGATGCGTGACCTGCCGGCCGTCGGTCGCGATGTGCCGCCGACGCCTGAGGTCCATCGGGGTGTGGCCGGTGGCCAGGTAGAAGGGGCGGGCGACATCGGCACGCCAGTCGATCAGGACGGGGGTGCGCTCGGCGTCGTCGGTGCGCAGCCCGATCCTGCCGATGTGGTGGGTGACACCCGAGGTGAGGTCGATCCGGCCGAAGCACAGAGAGCCGTCCACCGCGTTCAGCGCGGCGAGCAGCCCGGAGCGCTCGGCGACGAGGATGTCCCGCTCGAGTCTGGCCTGCATGGGCGTGTTGCCCTGCGCGAGCGCGTCCGTGACGGAGGTCTCGGCGTCGCCGCGCAGCGCGTCCACGCGCGCGTACAACCCGTCGATGAATTCCTGTTCCTGTCGCAATTCATCGTCCGGAAATTCGGTGTTTGACAATTCCGCTCCCGCCCGGATATACTGTGCTCACTGAACTTCGCGTGACTTCTTTCGGGTTGAAGTCACGAACAAACAAATATACGCAAGGAAATCCCCCGAGCGCAATTGCTCGGGGGATTTCCTGTTGTCCGGGCGGGTTGCCTAGAGCACGTCGGCCAGCTCCTCCAGCAGCCGCCGCTTGGCCCGCGCCCCCACCATCGACTTCACGGGCTCGCCGCCCCGGAACACCATGAAGGTCGGCATCGACAGCACCTTGTAGGCGTTGGTCGTCTCCGGGTTGGCGTCCACGTCCAGTTGCACCACCTTCAGCCGGTCGCCCTCCTCGAAGGCGAGGGCCTTCAGCACCGGGGCCATCTGCCGGCACGGCGGGCACCAGTCGGCGGTGAACTCCACGAGCACCGGCAGATCGGCGCCGATCACCTCGGCCTCGAAATCCGCGTCCGTCACGTCTGTCACGCCGGTCGCATCACTTACGCCGCTCACGCCGGTCACATCGCTCACGTCGGTCACCAGGGGTCCCCTCCCAGCTCGCACTGCGGCTCCGGACCGCCCGGAGCCTCCGCCTCGGCGGCCAGCTCGGCCCGCGCCAGCTGCCGCGCGACCGTGTCCCGGACGGTGGTCAGCTCACCGATCAGGGAGTCCAGCTCGCCCAGCTTGCGCCGGTAGACCGCGAGCGACGCCGGGCACGAGTCGCCCTCGGGGTGCCCGGCCCGCAGACACTCCACGAAGGGCCGCGTCTCCTCCAGGTCGAACCCGAAGTCCTGGAGCGTGCGGATCTGCCGGAGCAGCCGCAGATCGCTCTCGTCGTAGCTCCGGTATCCGTTGCCCGTACGCCGCGCGGGCAGCAGCCCCCGCGATTCGTAGTACCGCAGCGTCCGCGTCGTGGTCCCGGCCCGTGCGGCCAGCTCGCCGATTCGCATGCGTACGAACGTATTCCTTGACGCCCGCGTCAAGGCAACAGCGGTTTCCGCTCCACCGGGGAGGTCAGCACGATCGACGTCGTCGTGCGCCCCAGCGCGGAGACGCCCTCCAGGACCTCCTCCAGGTGGACGGTGTCGCGGACGGCGACCTTGAGGATCCAGCAGTCCTCGCCGACCACGTGGTGCACTTCGGTGATCTCGGGCCGCTCGATCAGCTCCAGGGTCCTCGGGTGCTTGAGGTTGTAGCCGCCGTGCGGGTTGACGCGGATGAACGCCTGGATGCCGTAGCCGAGGCGGGCCGGGACGACCTGGGCGCCGTAGCCGCTGATCACGCCCGCGGCCTCCAGTCGCCGTACCCGTTCGGTGACCGCCGCCGGGCTGAGCCGGACCCGGCGGCCCAGCTCGCTGAGCTTGATCCGGCCGTCGGTCTGGAGCAGGTGGAGGATCTGCCGGTCCAGCGCGTCGAAGGCCACCGAGGTTTCGTCGGCGGCGGGGCGCAGATGCCGTGGTTCTTTCGGCGTGGTCGCCTGAACTCCCATGGTTCCCCCTTCAGTACGCGGATGTACGCCAGGAGAATTATGGCCATGGAAAACGCCCGGAACGTACTGGTCATCGGTGGAAACCGCTACTTCGGCAAGCGCCTGATCGCACGGCTGCGGGACGAAGGGCACCGGGTCAGCGTGCTGAACCGGGGGTCCTCCCCGCCGCCGGACGGGGTGGAGCATCTCGTCGCCGACCGGGACGACGAGCACTCGCTGACCGGGGCGCTCGGCTCGCGCGTCTTCGACGTCGTCGTCGACCAGGTCTGCTACACCCCGCGCCAGGCGGCACTCGCCCGCCGCGTCTTCTCCGGCCGTACTCGCCGCTACGTCATGACCTCGACCGTCGAGGTGTACGAGTACGAGGACTCCCCGGCCCTCGTGCGCGAGGAGGCCGTCGACCCGGCCAAGGTCACCGTCGATCTCGAACTGCCCTGGGACGACCCGGTGTTCCTGGAGTCGCACTACGGGGAGGGCAAGCGGCAGGCCGAGGCGGTCCTCGCGGCCGACGGCCCCGCGCTGCCGTACACGGCGGTGCGGGTGGCCCATGTGCTGGGCGGGGACGACGACTTCACCGGACGGCTGGCCCACTACGCGGAGCGGATACGCACCGGCGAGCCGATCGCCGTGCCGGTGGCGAACCGGCCCGCCACCTACATCCACGTCGAGGAGATCGCCCGCTTCCTGGCCTGGGCAACGGGTGAGACATTCACCGGGCCGGTGAACGCCGCCTCCCACGGGACGCTGAGCACCGAGGAGTTGTGCGAGGCGGTGGCCGCGCACGTCCCGGGCGGGCGGGCCGTGTTCCGGCCGGTGGACGTCGGCGAGGTCTCCCCGTTCTCCTTCCGCCGCTCCTACGGCATGGACAACACCCGGGCCGGCCGGCTCGGGTTCGCCTTCGCCGACGCCCGGCAGTGGCTGCCGCGTGCCGTCGCCGAGACGCTCGGAAAGGGCGACTGACATGCGGTACAGAACACTGGGCGGACTGCCGGTGAGCGCGATCGGGCTCGGCGCGATGCCGCTGTCCCTCGAAGGCCGGCCGGACGAGAAGCGCGCCCTGGCCACCGTGCACGCCGCGCTCGACGCGGGCGTGACCCTCCTGGACACGGCCGACTCCTACCATCTGCCGGGCGCGGAGCCCGGCCACAACGAACGCCTGCTGGCGCGGGCCCTCGCCACTTATGGCGGTGACACCTCCGGCGTGCTGGTGGCGACGAAGGGCGGGCGCGGCCGCCCGGCCGACGGCGACTGGACGGTGAACGGCCACCCGCGCCACCTCAAGGCCGCCGCCGAGGCCTCCCGCACGCGCCTTGGCGTGGAGGCGATCGGCCTCTACCAGCTCCACAAGCCGGACCCATCGGTGCCGTTCGAGGAGTCGGTCGGCGCCCTGCGCGAGCTGCTCGACGCGGGCACGATCCGGCTGGCCGGGATCTCCAACGTGGACGCGGACCAGATCCGCCGGGCGCGTGCGATCCTCGGCGACCGGCTGGTGTCGGTGCAGAACCGGTACTCCCCCGCCGTCCGGGACAGCGAGCCGGAGCTGCGGCTGTGCGCGGAACTGGGGCTGGCGTTCCTGCCGTGGAGTCCGCTGGGCGGGCTGTCCCGCAGCTCCCTGGACGGGCCGTCGCGGACGGAGGGAGCGGACCGCTTCGCCGCCTTCCACGCCGTCGCCGCGGAGCGCGGTGTCAGTCCCCAGCGGGTCGGGCTGGCCTGGCTGCTGGCACGCTCCCCGGCCGTCATCCCGATCCCGGGGTCGAGCCGGCCGGAGACGGCCGGGGACTCGGCGGCCGCGGCGGACCTGCTCCTCGGCGAAGAGGAACAGGCCCGCCTGGACGAGGCCGCCGAGCCGGTCACGGTCGACGGGGCCGGCTAGTCGACCAGTTCGGGTGCGCGGGGCTGCGGCGCCGCCTGACCGGCCGGTGCCGTGCCGGAGAGCTTCGCGCCTTCGACGTCGAGGTTCGGAAGCACCCGGTCGAGCCACCGCGGCAGCCACCAGGCCGACTTGCCGAGCAGGGCGAACAGGGCGGGGACGATCGTCATGCGGACCAGGAAGGCGTCGAAGAGCACCGCGGCCGCGAGACCGAAGCCGATCATCTTGACGAAGTCGTTGTCCTCCACGATGAAGCCGGAGAACACGCTGATCATGATGGCGGCGGCCGCGGCGACCACCCGGCCGCCGTAGCGGAAGCCGGTGACGACGGCCTCGGCGGGCCGCGCCCCGTGGACGTAGGCCTCCCGCATCCGGGTCACCAGGAACACCTCGTAGTCCATGGCGAGTCCGAAGACCACACCGATCATGAAGATCGGCATGGTGCTCATGATCGGGCTCGGCTGGTCGACGCCGAAGACGTCGGCGAGCCAGCCCCACTGGAAGACCGCGACGACGGCGCCGAGCGCGGCGGTCACCGAGAGCAGGAAGCCGAGCGCGGCCTTGAGCGGCACGAGGACCGAGCGGAAGACCACCACCAGAAGCAGGAACGCCAAGCCCACGACCAGGGCGAGATAGGGCAGCAGCGCGTCGTCGAGGGTCTCGGAGAAGTCGATGAACATCGCGGTCTGGCCGGTGACCAGGACCTCGGCGCCGGTGTCGGCCCGGAAGCCGTCGGCGAGGGAGCGCAGATGACGTACCAGGTCCTCGGTCGCGGCGTCGGTGGGGCCGGTGGTGGGGACGACGTTCAGGATCGCGGTGTCTCCGGCCTCGTTGGGCGTGGCCGGGGTGACGGTGGCGACGCCGTCCTGCCCGGCGAGGCGGTTGCCGACGGTGTCGGCTGCGGCCTTGGCGTCCGGGCCCTCCACGGTGATCGTCAGCGGCCCGTTGAACCCGGGGCCGAAGGAGCCCGAGAGCAGGTCGTAGGCCTTGCGCTGGGTGGTGTCGGGGGCCATGGTGCCCTCGCCGGGCAGGCCGAGCTCCAGACTGGCGGCGGGTACGGCGACCGCGCCGAGGCCGAGGACGGCCAGGACCAGGACGGCGACGGGGTGGCGCAGGACGTAACCGGCCCAGCGGGAGCCGAGGTTGGGCTTGCGACGGGCGTCCTTCGCGGCGAGCTTGTCGGCCTTGCGCTGACGGCGGGCGCTGAGGGGCTTGCCGGAGAAGCGGTGACGGTCCCGGCGGCGCAGGACCTTGACCGGTGCGAAGCCGAGCAGCGCCGGTACGAAGGTGAGGGCGACCAGGACGGCGATGGCGACGGTTCCGGCGGCGGCCAGGCCCATCTTGGTGAGCATCGGGATGTTCACCACGGCCAGTCCCGCGAGGGCCACGATGACGGTGAGCCCGGCGAAGACGACCGCGGAGCCCGCGGTGCCGACGGCCCTCCCGGCGGCGTCGGCGCGGTCGCGGCCCTCGGTGAGTTCGGCGCGGTAGCGGGAGACGATGAACAGGGCGTAGTCGATGCCGACGGCGAGGCCGAGCATCATCGCAAGGGTGGAGGTGGTGCTGGACAGGCCGAGGGTGGCGCCGAGCGCGGTGATCGCGGAGATGCCGACGCCGACACCGATGAGGGCCGTGAGCAGGGGCATCCCTGCGGCGATCACGGAGCCGAAGGTGAGAAGCAGGACCAGGGCGGAGACCAGGATGCCGATCTTCTCGCCGGTGCCGCTCATGGCGGCGTCGATCTTCACGGCGTCGCCGCCGGCCTCCGCGGTCAGGCCGGCGTCGCGGGCCCGGGCCAGTGCGTCGTCGAGGGCGTCGTGCGCCTTGTCGCCGACCTCGGCGGCGGGGACCTTGTAGGTGGCGATGGCGTAGGCGGTGGAGCCGTCCTCGCTGACCGCCTTCGTCGCGAAGGGGTCGCTCACCGAGGCGACCTGCGGAGACTTCCTCAACTCCGCGACCAGCGTGGCGACATGGGCCTTCTGCGCGGGCTCGGAGATCTTCCCGCCCTCGGGCGCGCGGACCACGACCCGGGCGCCGGCACCGTCGGCGCTCGCGTCGGGGAACTTCTTCTGCAGCAGGTCGAAGGCCTTCTGCGACTCCGTGCCGGGCATCGAGAAGGTGTCCGCGGGCGGCGCCGGTGCGGCGGAGGCGGCGAAGCCCGCACCGAAGAGGACCACCACCCACAGCAACACCATCAGCCATCGGCGCCGGAAGGCGAGACGGCCCAGTTTGTAAAGGAAGGTAGCCACGGCGGGGAACTCCTGTCGGTGGGCGAGGAATGGCACCAGACTCTGGCGCTGAAGTGACGCCACCATGGCACCACTCCGACTCTCCCGCAAGCCCCTTCATGACCATCGCCGCGCGATTGCCCCTTAGCGAGATGAAGAAAGAGCAGCTCAGAGGCGACTTTTACAGAGATGAGCCAAGATGGCTCGCTATGGCGCCACGCCTGTGCCATCATGACGTCATGGACCTCACGCCCTACGTCGACTCCCTGCGGCACGAGCTGGCCGTCGCCGCCGAGGCCGGCGGCAACGACGACGCCCGCGCCCTGGCGGAGCGGCTCACCGGCCCTCTGGAGTCCGCCGCCCGCCTGACCCTGCTCGACGCGCTGTCCGCCGCCATGGGCGAGGTCACGCGGGAGCTGGCGCCGGGCTCGGTCGATGTGCGGCTGCGCGGATCCGACCCGGAGTTCGTGGTGACGGCGCCGCACGCCCCCGAGCCGTTCCGGGAGGCACGGGAGCCGGTCGCGACTCCCCCGGACGCCGACGACGGCACGATGGCGCGGATCAACTTCCGTCTCCCCGCCCACCTCAAGACCCGCACCGAGGAAGCCGCGGCGGCCGAGGGCCTGTCGGTCAACGCCTGGCTGGTGCGGGCCGTGTCCCTCGCCCTCGACACCGGGGCGCGCGCGAGCCCGCCGGGCCTCACCGGCTGGGTCCACTAGGGCCCGGCCTGCCTACCCCCGACGTCACGCACCACCCGCCCTACCTGCCCAAGCCATGAGCCACGAGAAGAACGGGACAGCCATGCCTGCTTTCGACACCCCCGAGCCGATCTCCGTCACCCTCGAACTGGAGGCCGGCACAGCCCGCATCACCGCGGGCAAGCGCACCGACACGGTCGTGGAGGTGCTGCCGCGCAACGGCTCCGACGACAACGACGTACGCGCCGTGCAGCAGACCCAGGTCACCTTCTCGGGCGGCCGCCTCACCATCAAGACACCCAAGAAGCGGTCGCTGTTCGGCAAGCCGGGCGCCATCGAGGTGAGCGTCGGACTGCCCGCCGGATCCGACCTCCGCGGCACCACGGCCATGGGCGGCTTCTTCTGCGAAGGGGGCTTCGGGGACGTCACGCTCAAGACCTCGCTAGGCGACCTCCAGGTCGACGAGGCGGCCGGTGCCGTCCTCAAGACGGACCACGGCGACATCCGTCTGGCGCGCTCGACCGGAGACATCGAGATCACCGGCGCCGGCCGGGTCGAGGTCGGCACGGTGACCGGCACGGCGACCGTCAAGAACAGCAACGGCGCCACCGAGGTCGGCGAGGTCACCGGCGGCCTGAAGACCAACGCGGCCAACGGCGACATCTCCGTCGGCATCGCGCACGGCGACGTCGGCGCCAAGTGCGCCAACGGCCGGATCGAGATCGGCGTCGCCCACGCCGGGGTCGACGCGATGGCCTCCAACGGCCGTATCCGCGTCGGCGACGCCAGCCGCGGCCGCATCGAACTGCGCACCTCCGTCGGTGACCTCGAAGTGGGCATCCACGAGGGCACCGCCGCCTGGCTCGACCTGAACGCCAAGTACGGCACCGTCCGCAACTCGCTCGGCTCCTCGGCCGGCCCCGCGGACTCCGACGAGACAGTCGAAGTGCTCGCCCGTACCTCGGCCGGCGACATCGTCATCCGCCGCGCCTGACCCGGCACACACCCCCGGCTCCGCACCCGCTCCTCACGACGCACGCCCGCCCACCCGCCCGCCGATCGCAGGAGGACCGCATGCCGTACGACCCGCCGGACACCGACACCACCACGGTCGACTCTCCAACGGCCGACACCCCCACAGCCGGCTCCACCACGACCGCCGACAACACCACCGCCGACACCACCACCGAGATCACCACCACCGCCGCCGAAGAGCCACCCACCCTGCCCACCGGCCGCCACACCGGCTGCCCCTTCGACCCGCCCGCCGAACTCACCGCGCTGAGCGACCGGCCGCTGCGCCGCCTGCGCTACGCCGACGGACACACGGGCCACTTGGCCACCGGTCACGCCGCGGCCCGCGCGATCCTGGCCGACCCGCGCTTCAGCTCACGCTACGAACTCCTGCACATGCCGGTACCGGTCCCCGGGATGCCCGCGGAGCTGCCGCCGGCCCCGGTCGGCGACATCACCGGCCTCGACGCCCCCGAGCACACCCGCTACCGGCGTCTGCTCACCGGCAGGTTCACCGTCCGGCGGATGCGTCAACTCACCGAGCGCGTCGAGCGGTTCACCGCCGAGTGCCTGGACGCCATGGAGCAGGCCGGGCCCACGGCCGACCTGGTCGAGGCGCTGGCGCAACCCGTGCCCGCGCTCATGATCTGCGAACTGCTCGGCGTGCCGTACGCCGACCGCGACCGGTTCCAGAGCCAGGTGGCGGTCATCTTCGACCAGGCGGCGGACGCGGAGGCGAGGGGCGGTGCCTACGCGGGGCTGCTCCAGTACCTGAACGAACTGGTCCTCGCCAAGCGCGCCGAACCCACCGACGACCTGCTCAGCGACCTGACCGCCTCCGACCTCACCGACGAGGAGCTGGCCGGCATCGGCGGGCTGCTGCTCGCCGCCGGACTCGACACCACGGCGAACATGCTCGCCCTCGGCACCTTCGCCCTGCTGAGCAACCCCGACCAGCTCGACGCCCTGCGCGCCGACCCCGGCCTCGCCGGTCAGGCCGTGGAGGAACTGCTGCGCTATCTCAGCGTGGCCGACCCGATTCTGCGGGCGGCGCTCGAGGACGTCGAGGTGGAGGGCGAGACGATCAGGGCGGGCGAGACGGTGACCGTGTCCGTGCAGGCCGCCAACCGCGACCCGCTCCGGTTCCCCGACCCCGACCGGCTCGACATCCACCGCAAGGCCACCGGACATCTCTCCTTCGGGCACGGCGCCCACCAGTGCCTGGGCCAGCAGCTCGCCCGCGTCGAGATGGCCGTCGTCTTCCCCGCGCTCCTCGCCCGCTTCCCCACCCTGCGCCTCGCGGTGCCGCCCCAGGAGGTGCCGCTGCGCGAACGCTCCAACATCTACGGCGTGATCAGCCTGCCCGTCACCTGGGACGAGGCGTAGCCCATGAGCGACCGACACGAGCCGCTGCGGATCGAGGTCGACCGCGACCGCTGCGCCGGCGCCGGCATGTGCGCCCTGACGGCCCCCGAGGTCTTCGACCAGGACGACGAGGAGGGCCTGGTGGTGCTCCTGCGCCCCGACCCGCCCCCCGAGCACCGGCCCACCGCCAGGATGGCCGCCGGTCTCTGCCCCGCCGGAGCCATCACCGTCGGGGAAAACGGCGACGCCGAGCGGGCAGGTCCCTAGGGGAGGAGGACCTGTCCGCTCGGCGTTTCACGGACCGGGCGGCTGAGCGACGGGGGGGACGTTCAGCCGCCCGGATTCTCGGGGAGCGCGGCGGCGAGAACCGTCAGGTCTTCGCCAGCTCCTTCTCGCCGCCCTGCTCGGGCACCTCGACGTGCTCATCGGACGGGCCGCCGTGGCCGTCGTCCAGCAGGGTCTTCTCGTCGAAGGGCAGCCGGCCGGCGAGGACCTCGCCCACCCGCTCCTTGTCGATCTCCTTCGTCCAGGTACCGATCAGCACGGTGGCCACGGCGTTGCCCGCGAAGTTGGTCAGGGCGCGGGCCTCGCTCATGAAGCGGTCGATACCGACGATGAGGCCGATGCCGTCCACCAGGGCCGGCTTGTGCGACTGCAGACCACCGGCCAGGGTCGCGAGGCCGGCGCCGGTGACACCGGCGGCGCCCTTGGAGGCGACCAGCAGGAAGAGCAGCAGCGGGATCTGCTCGCCGATGGACATCGGGGTGCCCATGGCGTCGGCGATGAACAGCGAGGCCATGGTCATGTAGATCATGGTGCCGTCGAGGTTGAAGGAGTAGCCGGTCGGGACGGTGATGCCGACCACCGGCTTGCTGACGCCCAGGTGCTCCATCTTCGCGATGAGCCGCGGCAGCGCGGACTCGGAGGAGGAGGTGGACAGGATCAGCAGGAACTCCCGGCCCAGGTACTTGAACAGCGCGAGGATGTTCAGCCCGGAGATCACGCGCAGCAGGGCGCCGAGCACGATGAAGACGAAGAGGAAGCAGGTGACGTAGAAGCCGAGCATCAGCACGGCGAGGCTCTTGAGCGCTTCCAGGCCGGCGGAGCCGGTGACGGCGGCGATGGCGCCGAAGGCACCGATCGGGGCGGCCCACATGACCATGGCGAGGATGCGGAAGACGAGCCGCTGGATGTGCTCGATGCCGCGCAGGATCGGCTGGCCGGCCGAGCCCATGCCCTGGAGGGCGAAGCCGGCGAGCAGGGCGATCAGCAGGGTCTGCAGGACCGACTCGTTGGTGAAGGCGGAGACGATCGTGGTCGGGATGATCCCGAGCAGGAACTCGGTGGTGTCCTTGGCCTCGGCATCGATCTGCGCGTGACCGGCGTCCTTGACCGCGTCGGTCACGGCGAGGCCGGTGCCCGGGTCCAGGATGTTGCCGACGACCAGGCCGATGCCCAGCGCGACCAGCGACATCACGGTGAAGTAGCCCAGGGCGATACCGCCGACGGCACCGACCTTGGCGGCCTTCCGCACCGAACCGATGCCCAGCACGATCGTGCAGAAGATGATCGGCGAGATCATCATCTTGATCAGGTTGACGAAGCCCGTGCCGATCGGCTTCAGCCCGACAGCGAAGTCCGGTGCGGCCAGACCCACCGCGATACCGGCAGCGACCGCGATGATCACCGCGATGTAGAGATAGTGGGTGCGGTCCCGCTTGGGTTTGCGTGCGGCAGGTGCCGTATCGGCTGCGCTGGTCACGGCGGCCCTCCTTGACGACGTCGTCGGCATCACCGGCGTGCGGCTCACGTCCGGAAAACCGGGAGCGGGGCTCCCGCAGATGCGTTATGGGGAATGCCGTGACTATGTCCTGCTCTGTGAGCGCGGTCACCCTTCCGTTCATTTAGTTCACAATCAGCCACGAGGCAGACTGACGACATGCGCTTCTCCGTCCCCCGACCCCGCAGCCTGGCGGCCCAGCTCTTCGCCATGCAGGCGGTGCTGATCGCGGTCGTCGTGGCCGGATGTGCACTGTTCACCTATGTCAGCGACCGCAGCCAGGCCGAGGAGGCCGCGAAGCGCCAGGCCAAGGCCGTGGCGCGCTCCGTCGCCGACTCCCCGTCGGTGCTGGCTGCGACCCGCGCCTCCGACCCGACCGCGGAGCTCCAGCCGTACGCGCTGAAGGTCATGCGGGACACCGAGGTCGACTTCATCACGATCATGAACCCGCGGGGCATCCGCTGGACGCATCCCGACCCGGACCAGATCGGCCAGACCTTCCAGGGCCACACCGAGCGGGCCCTGAGGGGCGAGACCTTCACCGAGACCTACACCGGCACCCTCGGCCCGTCGGTCCGCGCGGTCACCCCGATCAAGAACGGCAAGCAGATCGTCGGCCTGGTCAGCGCGGGCATACGGGTCGAGGCGATCAGTGAGCGCGTGCAGAGCCAGGTCACGGCCCTGCTGGGCGTCGCCGCCGGGGCGCTGGCCCTGGGCGCCATCGGCACCTATGTGGTCAACGCCCGGCTGCGCCGCCACACCCACGGCATGAACGCGGCCGAGCTCAGCCGGATGCACGACTACCACCAGGCCGCCCTGCACGCCGTACGGGAGGGGCTGCTGATGCTGGACGGGCAGTACCGTGTGGCGTTGATCAACGACGGGGGGCGGGAGCTGCTCGGCGTGGAGGGGGACGTGGTGGGCAGGTCGGTGGCCGAGCTGGGGCTCCCCGCCCCGCTGACGGGCGCGCTGCTGGCGTCGGAGCCGCGGGTGGACGAGGTGCATCTGACGGCGTCGCGGGTCCTGGTCATCAACACCTCCCCGGTGTCGGGCGGCGAGCGGCGCGGTACGGTCGTCACCCTGCGCGATGTCACCGAACTCCAGTCGCTGATGGGCGAGTTGGATTCCGAGCGGGGCTTCACGCAGGCGCTCCGCTCGCAGGCGCACGAGGCGGCGAACCGGCTGCACACGGTCGTCTCGCTGATCGAGCTGGGCCGGGCGGAGGAGGCGGTGGACTTCGCGACGGCCGAGCTGGAGCTGGCGCAGGCCCTGACCGACCAGGTGGTGGCGGCGGTGAGCGAGCCGGTGCTGGCGGCACTGCTGCTGGGCAAGACGGCCCAGGCGAACGAGCGGGGCGTGGAGCTGATGGTGTCGGAGGACAGCAGCCTGGACGACGGTCTGCTGCCCGAGACCCTCCCGGCGCGGGACCTGGTGACGATCCTCGGCAATCTGATCGACAACGCCGTGGACGCGGCGCAGGGCAGCGTGTCGGCGCGGGTGACGGTGGCGGCGTACACCCGGGGCACCGAGGACTGCCCGGAGCTGGTGCTGCGGGTCTCGGACACGGGCCCGGGCGTCGACCCGGAGCACGCCGAGGCGGTCTTCCAGCGGGGCTTCACGACCAAGCCGTCCGGCCCGGGCGGGCGCGGTCTCGGACTGGCGCTCGTACGGCAGGCGGCGCAGCGGCACGAGGGGACGCTGTCGGTGGCGGAGGCCGACGGGGGCGGGGCTCGGTTCGAGGTACGGCTGCCGCTGCGCGAGTCCGGCGCGGTCGCCGCAGGCGTGACATCCGGAGGCCCGGTGTCCGAGGGCTCTGGAGGCCCCGCATGACGAGCGACACGACACACGCGAAATCCATCCGGGTCCTGGTGGTGGAGGACGACCCGGTCGCCGCCGACGCCCATGTCATGTACGTCGGCCGGGTCCCCGGGTTCGTCGCCGTGGGCAAGGCGCACACGGGCGCGGAGGCCCGCCGGGCCCTGGAGCGCACCCCGGTGGACCTCCTCCTGCTCGACCTGCACCTGCCGGACGTGCACGGACTGCACCTCGCCCGGTCTCTCAGAGCGGCCGGCCACCACGCGGACGTGATCGCGGTGACCTCGGCGCGCGATCTGGCCGTCGTACGCGAGGGTGTCTCGCTCGGTGTCGTGCAGTACGTCCTGAAGCCGTTCACCTTCGCGACGCTGCGGGACCGTCTCGTGCGGTACGCCGAGTTCCACGCGGCGGTCGGCGAGGCGAGCGGCCAGGACGAGGTGGACCGGGCCCTGGCGGCCCTGCGCGCCCCCGGCCCGGCCGCGCTGCCCAAAGGTCTGAGCGCGCCGACACTGGAGCGGGTGACGGTGACGTTGCGGGACAGCGCGGAGGGCCTCACCGCCGCGGGTGTCGCGGAGACCGTGGGCATCTCCCGCATCACGGCCCGCCGTTATCTGGAGCACCTGGTGGACGCGGGCCGCGCGGCCCGCCGCCCTCAGTACGGCACGGTGGGGCGCCCGGAGTTGCAGTACCGCTGGGTCACGGGTCAATGACGGTTGACCGTACGCCGGTCAATCCACCGCACACGCATTGACCTGACTAGACCACTCAACTTAGGTTCACGACGCAGCCGTCCAGGCCACAAAGAAGTGCGCCCGCAGGAGGTCGTGCCCGTGCGCCCCACCGCCGCTCTCACCCCCCTCGTCGCCCTGGCCCTCGCCGCGTCCGCCCTCACCGCCTGCGGCGGGGGCTCCGGCAGCGACCCGGACACCGTGAAGATCTCCTTCAAACAGTCCACGGACAACTCCATCAAGGTGATGGACACGTATCTCGCGGACATCAAGAAGCAGTTCGAGAAGGCCCACCCGGGCAAGAAGGTCGAGCTCGTCCCGATCAAGGCCCCGGACTCGGAGTACTACACCAAGCTCCAGCAGATGCTCCGCTCCCCCAAGACCGCCCCCGACCTGGTCTACGAGGACACGTTCCTCATCAACTCGGACATCACCAGCGGCTATCTCAAGCCCCTCGACCCCTACCTCGCCAAGTGGCCGGACTGGGACAAGTTCATCGACACGGCGAAGACGGCGGCCAAGGGCGAGGACGGCAAGACGTACGGCGTCCCCGACGGCACCGACACCCGCGGCCTCTGGTTCGACAAGGACATCTTCAAGAAGGCGGGCCTGCCCGCCGACTGGCAGCCGAAGACCTGGAACGACATCCTCACGGCCGCCCGCACCATCAAACGCAAAGCCCCCGACACCATCCCCCTCAACATCTACACGGGGAAGCCGGTCGGCGAGGCGGCCACCATGCAGACGTTCGAAATGCTGCTCTACGGCACCAACGACGGCACCACGGACCCCCTCTACGACAAGTCGGGCAAGAAGTGGATCGCCGGCGGCCAGGGCTTCAAGGACGCGCTCTCCTTCGTCGAGACGGTCTACAAGGAGAAGCTCGGCCCGGACGTCTCCGACGCGCTCGACCCGAACGTCATGACCCGGGTCCGCGGCGAGTGGCTCCCGCAGGGCAAGCTCGGCATCGCCCTCGACGGCTCCTGGCTGCCGCAGGACTGGCTGCCCGGCAGCGGCCACGAGTGGCCCGAGTGGTCGGAAGAACTGGGCCTGGCCGCCATGCCGACCCAGAACGGCCAGGCGCCCGGCAAGGTGAGCATGTCCGGCGGCTGGACCTGGTCGATCCCCGCCAAGGCGGGCAACCCGGACCTGGCGTTCGAGTTCATCACGACGATGCAGACCAAGGCCAACGCGCAGAAGTGGTACGTCGCCAACTCCGGCATCGCGGTCCGCGAGGACGTGGCGAAGGACCCCGCGTACGCCACCGCCCAGCCCGGCACCGAGTTCTTCACGGACCTCGTGGCCAACACCCACTACCGCCCCGCCTACCCGGCCTACCCCAAGGTCTCGGTGGCGATCCAGGAGGCGATGGAAGGCGTCACCACGGGCGACACATCGGTGGACGAGGCGGCGAGCGGCTACACGGACGCGCTGAAGGACGCGACGGACAACCAGGTGGTCGAACGGTGAGCGGAGCCCGATGACCACCACCGCACCGCACCCCCAACCCACCAAGTCTCTCAGGGACACCCGCCCGGCGCGCGGCCCCCGCGGGCCGCTGCGCGTCCTGCCCCTGACCCCGGCGATCGTCCTCCTGCTCCTCTTCCTGGCCGGCCCGATCGCCTACTGCGTCTACATCGCCTTCACCGACCTCCAGCTCACCGGCCAGGCCCAGGAGACGTTCGTCGGCCTCGACAACTTCACCCGGGCCTTCGGGGACGAGGCGTTCCTGAACGCCGTATGGCTGACGCTGGTGTTCACGGTCCTCTCCTCCCTCATCGGACAGAACACACTCGGCCTGGCCCTGGCGGCACTGATGCAGCGCGCGTCGAAACCGGTGCGCACGCTCACCGGCGGCATCGTCGTCACGGCCTGGGTCCTGCCGGAGGTCGTGGCGGGCTTCCTCCTCTACGCCTTCTTCCGCCGCGAGGGCACCCTGAACGCCATCCTGGACTGGCTGCATCTGCCCTCCCAGAACTGGCTGTTCACGCTCCCGATCCTGGCGGTGTCCTTCGCGAACGTCTGGCGCGGTACGGCCTTCTCGATGCTGGTCTACTCAGCGGCCCTGAACGAGATCCCCCAGGAGATCACCGAGGCGGCGGAGGTCGACGGCGCGGGCGGCTGGCGCCGCCTCTGGCACATCACACTGCCGATGATCCGCCGCTCCATCGGCACCAACCTGATGCTCAACACCCTCCAGACCCTCTCGGTCTTCGGCCTGATCTGGGTGATGACGAGAGGCGGCCCGGGCGGCAAGAGCCAGACACTCCCGCTCTTCATGTACGAACAGGCCTTCCAGAACAGCCTCATCGGCTACGGCACGGCGGTCGCCCTACTCCTGCTCCTGGTCGGCTCCCTGTTCTCCCTGGTCTACCTGCGCCTGCTCCGCACGGAGGTCTGACCCGCATGCCCCACACCCTCTCCTCCCGCCGCACGACCCGCCGCCTGGCGGCCGACGCGGGCCTCCTGGTCGTCGCCGCGGCCTTCGTCCTCCCCCTGGCCTGGGTGGTCCTGTCCTCCCTCGACCCCCACGCCGGTCTCCGGGTGAAGACCCCCGACGGCCTCACCCTCACCAACTTCGACGCGATCCTGACCCCCGAGATCACCTTCACCCCCCTCCTCAACAGCCTGCTCCTGTGCGGCGGCGCGACCCTGCTGACGGTGGTCTGCGCGGCCCTGGCCGCCTACCCGCTGTCCCGCTTCCGCTCCCGCTTCAACCGCCCGTTCCTGCTGACGATCCTCTTCGCCACCAGCCTGCCCATCACGGCGATCATGGTTCCGGTCTACGCGCTCTTCGTCCAAGTGGACCTGATCGACACCATGCAGGGCACGATCTTCTTCTTCGCCGCGTCCCAACTGCCCTTCGCCATCTGGCTGATGAAGAACTTCATGGACGGCGTCCCCAAGGAACTCGAAGAGGCCGCCTGGACCGACGGAGCGAGCCCCCTCCAGTCCCTCCTCCGCATCGTCCTCCCCCTCATGGGCCCCGGCGTGGCCGTCGTGACGGTCTTCTCCTTCGTCATGATGTGGGGCAACTTCTTCGTCCCCTTCATGCTCCTGCTCACCCCCGACCAGATGCCGGCATCCGTCAGCATCAACGACTTCTTCGGCAACCGGGGCATGGTGGCGTACGGGCAACTGGCCGCGTTCTCGATCATCTACTCGACCCCCGTGATCCTCCTGTACGTCCTGATCTCCCGCCGCCTGGGAGGGGGCTTCGCACTGGGCGGGGCGGTCAAGGGCTGAGGCTGCTTGTGGCTGGACCGGGTGGATTCACGGCCCGGCGTCGGCAGGTACCCGGCGTCGGCGCTGAGGCCGGGTGGGCCCGCAACCCGGCGGAGCGGGGTACCGCTGCGCCCACCCGTGCCGCCCCTAGCGGCACGCATGCCCGCAGCTAGGGCAGCGGCGGCGGCCTGCGGCAGCCAGGGCGGGTGCGGCGCCCGCGGCTGCGGCAGAGGCGGAAGCCCGCGACCGGCGCGGAGAGCCGAAGCCGCGGCGGATGGCGGGAGCCACGACGCTCCCGCACCCGCCGGCTCACGGAAGGGGACGTGTCGGGGGGTGTCCGCCCGCAGCGGTTGGCGCGTCAGCGGACAGTCAGTCGGCGTCCGAGCCCATCGCGCCGTTCCGAGGACGGACACCCCCCGGCGCGGCCCCGACCCACCACCCGGCGATAGGCGCTACGCGCACCCCCACCGAAGCAGCCACAGGCCGCCGCAGGCATCCACCCACTCACCGCACGAGACACGGCCGCTTCCCGTCGAACTCCCACCCCGGAACCAGATACCGCATCCCCACCGCATCGTCCCGCGCCCCCAGCCCCTTCTCCCGGTACAGCTCATGCGCCGCAAGAAGCCGGTCCATATCAACCCGCACCCCCAGCCCCGGAGCATCCGGCACCGCGACCTCCCCACCCACGATCCGAGGCGGAGCGACAGTGAGCCGCTCCAACCCCTCCTGCCAGATCCAGTGCGTATCCAGCGCGTTGTACTCCCCCGGCGCCGCCGCCCCACAGTGCGTCACCATCGCCAGCGAGATGTCGAAGTGGTTGTTCGAGTGACACCCCCACGTCAACCCCATCGCGTTGCACAACTGCGCCACCCGCACCGACCCCCGCATCGTCCAGAAGTGCGGATCAGCCAACGGAATCGACACGGACTGCAGAGCCAACGCATGCGCCATCTCCCGCCAGTCCGTAGCGATCATGTTCGTCGCCGTAGGCAACCCGGTAGCCCGACGAAACTCCGCGAGCACCTCCCGCCCGGAGTAACCCCCCTCCGCCCCACAAGGATCCTCCGCATACGCCAACGTCCCCACCAACGGCCGACACAGCTCAACCGCCTCCCGCAACGACCACGCCCCGTTCGGATCCAGCGTGACCCGCGCCTCGGGAAACCGCTCCTTCAACGCCCGCACCGCCGCGACTTCCTCCACCCCCTCCAGCACACCCCCCTTGAGCTTGAAGTCCCGAAACCCGTACAGCTCGTACGCCGCCTCCGCCTGCCGCACGATCGCCTCCGGCGACAACGCCTCCTCATGCCGCACCCGGTACCACTCCACGTCCGAGTCGGGCTCCCGGACATACTCCAGATCGGTCCGCCCCGGATCACCAACGTAGAAGAGATAGCCCAGCACCCGCACGGAAGACCGCTGCTGCCCGTCCCCCAACAGCGCGGCGACCGGCACATCGAGATGCTGCCCGAGCAGATCGAGCAACGCCGACTCCACCGCCGTCACCGTATGAACCGTGGTCCGCAGATCGAACGTCTGCGCACCCCGCCCACCCGCGTCCCGGTCGGCGAACCGCTCCCCGATCTCCCGCAGCACTCGCTGGTAGTCCCCCACCGTGGCCCCGACTACGAGCGACTCGGCATCCCGCAAGGTCCGCGTGATCTTCTCCCCACCGGGCACCTCCCCCAGCCCGGTACGCCCCTCGGAATCGGTGAGCACGACGACGTTGCGAGTGAAGTACGGCCCGTGCGCACCGGACAGATTGAGCTCCATGCTGTCCCGCCCGGCGACGGGATAGACGGCGAACCCGGTAACGGTCGGCTGGTTGCTGCCCATTGCGATCCAAACCCTCTCATCCATACACAAGTCGACCTACAACCCGAAAACGTCCAACGCCCACTCGACCGCCAGCACACCCCCGAGCCCGAGCACCGCCAGCACCGTCGTATAAGACGTCCGCACCTTGATCGCCTCGACGACGGACAGGTTGAAGTACTCCTTGAACAGCCAGAACCCGGGATCATTGACATGCGAGAACGCGATGGAGCCGCACGCGACGGCCAGCACCATCACCTCCGGATGCACCCCACCCCCCGCCAGCAACGGCAGCGCCACACCTGAGGCCGTGACAACGGCGACCGTCGCCGACCCGAGCGCGATCCGCAGAATGACGGCGACCAGCCAGGCGAGGACGATCGGCGAGACGGACCAGCCGTCGGTGACGTCCTTGATGTAGTCGGAGATGCCGCCCTCGACGAGGACGTTCTTGAAGGCCCCGCCCGCGCCGATCACCAGCAGGATCATCGCCATGGCCTGGGCCGCCGAAGAACAGGAGGCGCCGACCTCGCTCAGGCTCCGCCCGATCCGCGGCCCGAACACCCAGATCGCCAGACACAGGGTCAGCAGCAGGGCGATCGGCGCCGACCCGATGAAGGCGACGACGTGCAGGAACGGACTGTCGCCCGAAGCGGCCATGTCAGTGACAGCCGCGGCCACGATCAGCACCACGGGGAACAGCGCCACGAACAGCGACCACCCGAGCCCCGGCATCTCCTCCTCACTGAACTCGCGCTCACTGACCAGCCCCTTGGGGATGGTGGGCGTCATCCGGGCGACGAACGGAAGACGCGGCCAGGCCAGGGCGATGAGCGCCCCCGCGGGCACGGCGATGAACAGGCCGTAGAACAGCGTCAGTCCGACGGAGGCGTGGAAGGTCGCGGCGACGGCGGTGGGGCCGGGGTGCGGCGGCAGGAAGCTGTGCATGGTGGACAGCGCGATGGACATCGGCAGCCCGACCCACAGCAGCTTCGCGCCGGTGACCCTGACCAGCGTGAACGCGATCGGCACGATGATGACGAACGCGACCTCGTAGAACATGGTCACGCCGATGAGCATGGACGTGACCACCATGGCCACCTGCACCCACCGCGGGCCGAAGGCGTCGAGGAGCTTGCCGGCTATGCGCTGTGCGGCGCCCGAGTCCCCCATCACCCGGCCGACCATGGCACCGAGCCCGATGGTCAGCATGGTGTCGCCGATCTGGTCCCCGATGCCCTCGGAGAGGACGTCCGGGATGGTCGCCACCGGAATGCCACGGACCAGTGCGACACCGACCGCGACCAGCAGCAGCGCCGCGAAGCCGTTCATTCTCAGCCGGGTCATGAGCAGGAGCAGGACCACAACGCTGATCCCGACGACGAGCAGAGGCAAGGCAGTTCCCCTTTGAACTGGTGGGAGCTCTCATCCCTGTATGCAGATGGCGTCCACGTATGCAGATGGAGGCTAAGTGCGTGAACGGGACGGGTCAATGCCCCGGACGATCACAGATTGATGCGGACCTACGATGAGCCCATGCAGGAGAGCAGAGGCGTCCGCGGTGTGAAGTCGGCGGCCAGAACCGTCGCGCTGCTGGAACTGCTCGCCGAGCGGGGCGAGGAACCCTCGCGCCTCGACCAGCTCGCCGAGGACCTGGACGTGCCGCGCAGCAGCATGTACCAACTACTCCAGACGCTCGTCGACTCCGGCTGGGTCCGCACCGACGCCACCGGCTCCCTCTACGGCATCGGGATCCGCGCGCTGCTCACCGGCACCGGGTATCTCGACGGGGACCGCCGCATCCGGGTGGTCCGGCCGTACCTCGACGAGGCGTCGGACGCGCTCGGCGAGACGATCCACATGGCACGGCTCGACGGCCGGGACGTCGTCTATCTCGCCACGCGCGAGTCCCACGAGTACCTGCGCACCATCAGCAGGGTCGGCCGCCGCGTCCCGGCCCACGCCGGCGCACTGGGCAAGGCGCTCCTCGCCGAGCGAGCCGATGACGAACTACCCCTCGGAGACGGCCCGTTGACCGGCCTCACCGCGAACACGCACACCGACCGCGCCGCCCTGCTCGCCGACCTGGCCGGGGTGCGCGAGCGCGGTTACTCCGTCGACCGCGAGGAGACGGTGCCGGGCATCGCGGGCTTCGGCTTCGCTCTGCGCTACGGCACACCGGCGATGGACGCCATCAGCTGCTCGGTCCCGGTGGCCCGGCTGACCCCGGAACACGAGACCCGCATCATCTCCGTGATGAGCGACATCCGCACCAGGATCGAATTCCAACTGCCGCCGGTCTCGGGCGTGGACTGGCGCTAGAACCCACCGCCACCCACACACACGACACACCACACAAAAAAGTGCCGGCCACACGATCGTGACCAGCACCTTCTCCACCGAGCCCGGATCCCGGACTCAGACGTTCACCCAGCCGCCCCGTCCGGCAAAACCCCCGCCCGGAACGGCTCCACCCCTTCCAGCGTCCGCACCCGCGTCGGCTCGATCAGCAGCATCACCCGCCGCTCACCCGGCAGCATCCACGGATACCGGTCCTGCCCGAGGTACTTGCGCGTCAGCCGGTCCATGCCCCGCTCCGCCTCCTCGCCCTCCACGAACCGGACGACCTTCCCCCGGATCTCGGCCCGGTCGTAGGGGTTCTCCGGGTCGTGGTGGGACAGCGAAACGTACGGATTGCGCCGCAGATTCTCCTCCTTCACCCGCCCGATCGAGGTGTTGACCATGACGTACTCGTCTTCGATGTCCGCCCACATGGGCGACACCTGAGGCGCCCCGTCAGCCCCCACCGTCGCGAGATGCCAGAAGTTCGGCGCGAGAAGTCGCTCGCGAATATGCCCGTTGAGCTTGCCGTTCACCTAAGTCACTGCCTTTCCGGACCCATGATCATCGGGCCCGGGGTCATCCCTACCCCCAACCCGCCCCGAGCGACAAGCCGATCTTCGGCCCCGGCCGAACCCACCGGTAGCCGTAGCTTCCTACAATCCGTGATCCTGGCCGAACAGACCGTAGTCACCGCACCCCCGTCCCCCTAGCTTGTGGCGCGTGCGCCGACCTTCAGCCCGTCCGAGCAAGCCCGCCGCCCCTCCCCCTCCACAGTCCGCCCCGACGGCCCCGCCCTTCAACGCCCCGGCTGCCCGCCGTCTGCGCGCGGCGCTCGGCATGACGCCCGAGCACGTCGCTCACGGGATGCGCGTCTCGTACGGGCATCCCCGCGTCACCCCGGACCACGTCGTCGACTGGGAGCGCGGGACCGCGGCCCCGTCCAACTCCGAACTCACCGCCCTCGCCGGAGTGTTGTGGTGCTCCCCCGGCGAGCTCATCGGCAGACCCCGCACCCTGCGCGAGCATCGCATCGCCCGCTGCCTCGCCCCCGAGGACGTGGCGCGGGCCGTGGGACACGAGGTCCACGCCTATCTGCGCATGGAGGAGACCGACACCTGGCGCGGCACGGACCGCCAGTCCGGCGCCCTCGCCGACCTGCTCGGCCTCGGCCTGCCCGACTTCGTCACCGTCACGGGCCGGAACGCCAAGCTCGGCGATCTGCTGCGCAGCGCGGTCAGCACCCGCTGGCAGGCCTACGTACGCCCGGTGGCCAAACTCGTACCCCTGGACCGGCCCTTCCTGGAGGGCGCCCTGCGGGCGCTGCACGAGGACTACCAGGGCCATATGGCCGCCACCCTGAGCTGGGGCGGCGGCAACAGCGACGCGGGCGACACCGCCCGCGACTTCCTGAACCGGATCGTCGACCACTTCTGGACGAGAATCCAGGAGATCCCTGCCTAGAACCTCCAGAACGTCCAGAGCCCCGGAACACCCAGGACGTCTGGAACATCCAGAACGTCTGGAACATCCGAAACGACTAGAAGACCGACTCGGCCTCGTCCATCCGGTCCTTCGGCACCGTCTTCAGCTCGGTCACGGCCTCCGCGAGCGGCACCATCACGATGTCCGTCCCGCGCAGCGCGGTCATCCGGCCGAAGCGGCCCTGGTGCGCCGCCTCCACCGCGTGCCAGCCGAACCGGGTGGCGAGCACCCGGTCGTAGGCGGTCGGTGAGCCGCCGCGCTGGACGTGGCCGAGGATGACCGGCTTGGCCTCCTTGCCGAGCCGCCGCTCCAGCTCATGGGCGAGTGCCGCGCCGATGCCCTGGAAGCGCTCGTGGCCGAACTTGTCGATCGCGCCCTTGCCATAGTCCATGGTGCCGTCCTCGGGGTGGGCGCCCTCGGCGACGGCGATCACCGCGAACTTCTTGCCGCGGGCGAAGCGCTCCTCGACCATCTTGACGAGATCGGCGGGGTCGAACGGACGCTCGGGCAGACAGATGCCGTGCGCACCCGCCGCCATGCCGGACTCCAGCGCGATCCACCCGGCGTGCCGGCCCATGACCTCCACCACCATCACCCGCTGGTGGGACTCGGCGGTCGTCTTCAGACGGTCCATCGCCTCGGTGGCGACCCCCACGGCCGTGTCGAAGCCGAAGGTGCGGTCCGTGGAGGAGATGTCGTTGTCGATCGTCTTCGGGACGCCCACGACGGGCAGGCCCGCGTCGGACAGCATCCGGGCCGCCGTCAGTGTGCCCTCGCCGCCGATCGGGATCAGCGCGTCGATGCCGAACTCGTGGATCATGTCGGAGGCGTTCTCGCAGGCCTCGCGCAGCCGGTCGCGCTCCAGCCTGGACGATCCCAGGATGGTGCCGCCGCGGGCCAGGATGCCGCTGACGGCGTTGAGGTCGAGGGCGCGGTAGCGGCCGTCCAGCAGGCCCGAGTAGCCGTCCTCGAAGCCGATGACCTCGTCGCCGTAGTTGTCGACCGCCCGGTGCACGACCGACCGGATCACGGCGTTCAGGCCGGGGCAGTCGCCGCCTGCGGTGAGAACTCCGATACGCATCGTGCTGTGTCTCCTGCTCGCTGTTGACACCGGTGAGCTTCTGCCGATTGTTTCACGCTCCCCAGCCGGGTGGGGTACCCGCCTCTGACGGGCGCCTTATCCATCGGCGGAGGTATTGTCAAGGCGGTTCCGCTCACCCCGATGGGCGATTTTTCGACGTCCGCAGAGATTCGACGTCCCACAGAGACATCCCGAACAGAGACATGCCACTGAGACGAAACGGAGAGCGCGCGTGACCCGCAGCGTGTACGTGACCGGCATCGACCGCGGCGACGGACGCCAGGTCGTCGAACTGGGGGTCATGGAGCTCCTCACCCGGCAGGTGGACCGGGTCGGTGTCTTCCGCCCCCTCGTCCACGACGGGCCCGACCGCCTCTTCGAGCTGCTGCGCGCCCGCTACCGGCTCGCCCAGGACGCGTCGACCGTCTACGGCATGGACTACCAGGAGGCGTCCGCCCTGCAGGCCGAGGCCGGCACGGACGAGCTGGTGTCCACGCTGGTGGAACGGTTCCACCTGGTCGCCCGCGAGTACGACGTGGTCCTGGTCCTCGGCACCGACTTCGCCGACACCCAGCTCCCCGACGAGCTGTCGCTGAACGCCCGGCTGGCGAACGAGTTCGGAGCCTCCGTGATCCCGGTCGTCGGCGGCCGCAAGCAGACCGTCGAGTCGGTGCTCGCCGAGACGCGCAACGCCTACCGGGCCTACGACACACTCGGCTGCGACGTCCTCGCCATGGTCACCAACCGGGTGGCCCGCGAGGACCGCGACGAGATCGCCCGCCGGCTCGACTCCCGGCTCCCCGCACCTTGTTACGTCCTGCCCGACGAGCCCGCGCTGTCCGCCCCGACCGTCTCGCAGATCAGCCACGCGCTCGGCGGCAGGGTGGTCCTCGGCGACGACTCGGGGCTCGCCCGGGACGTGCTGGGCTTCGTCTTCGGCGGCGCGATGCTGCCGAACTTCCTGGGCGCCCTGACCCCGGGCTGCCTCGTCGTCACCCCGGGCGACCGGGCCGACCTGGTCGTCGGCGCGCTCGCCGCGCACAGCGCCGGCACCCCGCCGATAGCCGGGGTGCTGCTCACCCTGGACGAGGTGCCCGGCCCCGACATCCTCACCCTCGCCGACCGCCTCGCGCCGGGCACCCCGGTGCTGTCGGTGGCGGGCACCAGCTTCCCCACCGCCGAGCAGCTCTTCTCCCTGGAGGGGAAGCTGAACGCGGCCACCCCGCGCAAGGCCGAGCGGGCACTGGGCCTGTTCGAGCGGTTCACCGACACCGCTGAGCTCACGCGCCGGGTCTCCGCGCCCAGCAGCGACCGCGTCACACCGATGATGTTCGAGCACAAGCTGCTGGAGCAGGCCCGCTCCGACCTGCGCCGTGTGGTGCTGCCCGAGGGCACCGAGGAGCGGGTGCTGCACGCCGCCGAGGTGCTGCTGCGCCGGGGCGTGTGCGAGCTGACCCTGCTGGGCCCGGTCGACCGGATCCGCAAGAAGGCCGCCGACCTGGGCATCGACCTCGGCGAGTCCCAGCTGATCGACCCGGCCGCCTCCGACCTGCGCGACGCCTTCGCCGAGAAGTACGCGGCCCTGCGCGCCCACCGGGGCGTCACCGTGGAGCTGGCGTACGACGTGGTCTCCGACGTGAACTACTTCGGCACGCTGATGGTCCAGGAGGGCCTCGCCGACGGCATGGTCTCGGGCTCGGTGCACTCCACGGCCGCGACCATCCGCCCGGCCTTCGAGATCATCAAGACCAAGCCGGACGCGGACATCGTCTCGTCGGTGTTCTTCATGTGCCTGGCGGACAAGGTCCTCGTCTACGGCGACTGCGCGGTCAACCCCGACCCGAACGCCGAGCAGCTCGCGGACATCGCCATGCAGTCGGCGACGACGGCGGAGCAGTTCGGTGTGGAGCCGCGCATCGCGATGCTGTCGTACTCCACCGGCACTTCCGGCTCCGGCGCGGACGTGGACAAGGTCCGCGAGGCCACCGAGCTGGTCCGCTCCCGCCGGCCCGACCTGAAGATCGAGGGCCCGATCCAGTACGACGCCGCCGTGGAGCCGTCGGTCGCGGCGACCAAGCTGCCCGGCTCCGAGGTCGCCGGGCAGGCGACCGTGCTGATCTTCCCCGACCTGAACACCGGCAACAACACCTACAAGGCCGTGCAGCGCTCGGCCGGCGCGATCGCCGTCGGCCCGGTGCTCCAGGGCCTGCGCAAGCCGGTCAACGACCTGTCCCGGGGCGCTCTCGTCCAGGACATCGTCAACACCGTCGCCATCACGGCGATACAGGCCCAGCCCCCGTCCCCGGCCCCGTCCCCGAGTGAGAAGGCAACCGCCCAGTGAGCCCGTCCCGTGTCCTCGTCCTCAACTCCGGCTCCTCGTCGCTGAAGTACCAGCTGCTCGACATGGGCGACAGCAGCCGGCTGGCGGTGGGGCTCGTCGAACGCATCGGCGAGCAGACCTCCCGGCTCAAGCACACCCCGGCGGGCGGCGAGAGCCGCGAGCGGGGCGGCGCGATCGCCGATCACGACGCCGCGCTGAAGGCCGTGGCCGAGGAGCTCGCCAAGGACGGCCTCGGTCTGGACTCGCCCGAACTGGCCGCGATCGGCCACCGCGTGGTGCACGGCGGGAAGTCCTTCACCGAGCCGACCGTCGTCGACGACGCCGTGCTCGCCGAGATCGAGCGGCTCATCCCGGTGGCCCCGCTGCACAACCCGGCCAACCTCACGGGCATCCGCACGGCCCAGGCGCTGCGGCCCGATCTGCCGCAGGTCGCCGTGTTCGACACCGCGTTCCACACGACCATGCCGGAGTCGGCCGCCCGCTACGCGATCGACGTGAAGACGGCCGACGAGCACCGCGTGCGGCGCTACGGCTTCCACGGCACCTCGCACGCCTACGTCTCCCGGGCCACCGCCGGGCTGCTGGGCAAGGACCCCGCCGAGACGAACGTGATCGTGCTGCACCTGGGCAACGGGGCGTCCGCCTCGGCCGTTCGGGGCGGCAAGTGTGTGGACACCTCCATGGGGCTGACGCCTTTGGAGGGGCTCGTGATGGGTACGCGCTCGGGAGACATGGACCCGGCCGTCATCTTCCATTTGATGCGTGTTGGTGGAATGTCCGCGGACGAGATCGACACTCTTCTCAACAAGAAGAGCGGTCTGATCGGTCTGTGCGGCGACAACGACATGCGGGAGATCCGCCGTCGCGTCGACGAAGGCGACGAGCAGGCGGAGCTGGCCTTCGACATCTACATTCACCGCCTGAAGAAGTACATCGGTGCCTATTACGCCGTGCTCGGACGGGTGGACGCGGTGGCCTTCACCGCCGGTGTCGGCGAGAACGCGGCGCCCGTACGGGAGGCCGCCCTGGCCGGCCTGGAGGAGCTGGGCCTGGTGGTGGACGGCGAGCGCAACGCCGTACGCGGCGACGAGGCGCGGCTGATCTCGCCCGAGGGCTCCCGGGTGGCGGTGGCGGTGGTACCTACTGACGAGGAATTGGAGATCGCGACGCAGACCTACGCGCTGGTAATTGGTTCGGGGAATCACACCTGAGCGGCATCCCGCCCTTTTGTATTTTCCGCCAGACGGAATATTCCGTTGCGAAACAAACCGATAGGATCGCCCCCATGCGCCGTTCGAAAATCGTCTGTACTCTCGGCCCCGCGGTCGACTCCCACGAGCAGCTTGTCGCGTTGATCGAAGCCGGTATGAACGTGGCCCGCTTCAACTTCAGCCACGGCTCGCACGCCGAGCACCAGGGCCGGTACGACCGGGTCCGTGCCGCCGCCAAGGAGACCGGCCGGGCCATCGGTGTCCTCGCCGACCTCCAGGGCCCGAAGATCCGTCTGGAGACCTTCGCAGAAGGCCCCGTGGAGCTGGTGCGCGGTGACGAGTTCACCATCACCACCGAGGACGTCCCGGGCGACAAGACGATCTGCGGGACGACCTACAAGGGCCTGCCCGGCGACGTGACCAAGGGCGACCAGGTCCTGATCAACGACGGCAACGTCGAACTGAAGGTCACCGAGGTCGAAGGCCCCCGGGTGAAGACGATCGTCATCGAGGGCGGCGTCATCTCCGACCACAAGGGCATCAACCTGCCCGGCGCGGCCGTCAACGTGCCCGCGCTGAGCGAGAAGGACATCGAGGACCTCCGCTTCGCGCTGCGCATGGGCTGCGACCTGGTCGCGCTGTCCTTCGTCCGCGACGCCAAGGACGTCCAGGACGTGCACCGCGTCATGGACGAGGAGGGCCGCCGCGTCCCCGTCGTCGCCAAGGTGGAGAAGCCGCAGGCGGTGCAGAACATGGAGGACGTCGTGATGGCGTTCGACGGTGTGATGGTCGCCCGCGGTGACCTCGCCGTCGAGTATCCGCTCGAGAAGGTCCCCATGGTGCAGAAGCGCCTGATCGAGCTGTGCCGGCGCAACGCCAAGCCGGTGATCGTGGCGACCCAGATGATGGAGTCGATGATCACCAACTCCCGTCCGACCCGCGCCGAGGCCTCCGACGTGGCCAACGCGATCCTGGACGGCGCCGACGCGGTCATGCTGTCGGCGGAGTCCTCCGTCGGCGCCTACCCGATCGAGACGGTCAAGACGATGTCGAAGATCGTCACCGCCGCCGAGCAGGAGCTGCTCTCCAAGGGCCTGCAGCCGCTCGTCCCGGGCAAGAAGCCCCGCACCCAGGGCGGCTCGGTGGCCCGTGCCGCCTGCGAGATCGCCGACTTCCTCGGCGGCCGGGGCCTGGTGGCCTTCACCCAGTCCGGCGACACCGCCCGCCGCCTGTCCCGCTACCGCGCCCAGCAGCCGATCATCGCCTTCACCACCGACGAGGGCACCCGCAACCAAATGGCCCTCAGCTGGGGCGTCGAGCCGTACGTCGTGCCGTTCGTGAACAGCACCGACGAGATGGTCGACCTGGTGGAGCAGGAGCTGGTCAAGCTCAACCGCTTCAACGACGGCGACATCGTGGTCATCACCGCCGGCTCACCCCCCGGCGTCCCCGGCACCACCAACATGGTCCGCGTCCACCACCTGGGCGAAGCCAAGTCCTGACCCACAAGGGCCACACAGGCCCCTGAACGGCCCCGAGGGCGCCCCCTGCGATCCAGGGGGCGCCCTCGTCTCGTAGGACGCGACTGTGCCCCGCCGGGTCGAACCCGGCGGGGCACAGTCTGTTGCGGCTCCCGGAGAGGCCTCTGAGGCGGTGTCAGTCGGTGATGTACTGGTGCAGCCCCGGCACGGTCAGCGTGCCGCCGAACTGGCCGGCCTGGACGACCTTCACGTTGGTGAAGTAGATCTCCGGCAGGTTCAGGGGCGGCGGGTGCTCGGGGTCGAACGTGAGCGGGACCAGCCCGAGCAGGTTGCCCGAGATCTTCTCCGTGTACATCACCGTCTTGCCGTCGGTGATCGTGGACGTCGACCCCTTGGCCGCCTGGACGTGGTGGGTCTTGCCGGACTGCTTGTCCGTGACGAGCTGGTGCAGATCCCCGATCTCGGTGCCCTTGGAGATGACGAACTTCAGGACCTTCTTGGTGGCACCGCTCGCTGTCTTCACCTGCACGATGCCCTGGTAGTCGGCGCCGTGCAGCTTCAGCGAGCTGGCCTCCAGGCGCCAGGGCTCGTCGGGCACGAGGAGTTCGTTGTCGACGCCGCCCTCGGCGTCCGTGGCGGCCGGGCAGTCCTCGGGGTCCACCGAGGGGCTCTCGGACGGGCTGGGGGAGGCGGTGGCCTTCCCTGCCGCGTCCTCGGCCTTCTCGGCCGCCTTCTCGACGGCGTCGGTCGTGCCCTCGGCTGCCTTGGACGCCGTGTCCGTCGTGTCCTTGACGGTGTCCTCGACCGTGTCGGTCGTCTTCTCGACGGCGTCGGACGCGCTGTCCTTGCTCGTGTCCGAGGCCTTGTCGGTGTCCTCGGAGGGCGAGGCGGACGCGGAGGGCGTGGCGCTCGGGCTCTCCGTGGACTTGCCGCCCTTGAAGATGCCGCCGATCGCCTCGCCGATGTCCTCGAGGACGTTGCCGCCACCCTCGGACTCCGACGGGCTGGGCGTGGCCTCGGATGCCGAAGGGGTCGGGGTGGGCTCGGTCTTGTCGCCCGTGTCGTCGGAACCTGAATCCGACGAGGAGGAACCGCCCTTGCCCGTGTTGCTCGACGGGGACGGCGCCGGTGCGGTGTCGCCCTTGTCGTCCGTCTCGCCATTGCTCGCCGACGGAGACGGTGTGGGCGAGGCCGGGTCGTCCCCCTTGGGCTCCTTCTCGGAGCCCTCCATGGACGCCACACAGTCCTTGTACTCGTCGGCCGTCAGGCTCTTCGCCGAGGGCGTCGCCGGGGTCTTGCTGTCGGCGATCGCGAGCGTCGATGTGAAGCCCATCCCCATGAGAACCGCGGTCGGCATCGCGGCCATGGCTATCGCCTTGCCGCCCGGCATCTGGAACCGGGTGAAGAGCGGCTTCTTGGGTGCCGCGTGGCGCGGCCCGGTTCTCACACGGGACGCTTCCGCATCATCCCTGTGAGTCACGTCGTCAGCCGGCACTGCGCCTCCCGTTCGCCCCGTTCGCCGGGCTCGTTCCTGACAGATCGTTCGGCTCGCCCGCCACGGGCCTGAGAATCGTGGTGTCGGAGTCAGCGACACCCGCGGGTGCGCCCCCTCCGCCTACCGCGACCTGCTGCGCCGGCTGTGCGTCGGTGTCCCCGCCTGGCGCCCACGCCACAGCCATCGCGCCGCCGACGAGGGTGAACAGGAAACCGACGACGAAACCGCCGAAGTTGGACACCGGAATGGACACCAGGCCCAGCAGAATCGCCGCGACGCCCGCGAAGGTCCGGATGTGCTTCTGGAACCACAGACTGATGCCCAGCACAACGAGCAGCACACCGATGATCAGGGAGCCGGCGCCCGCGGTGGTCGCCATCGCCAGGGTCAGGTGGCCGATCTGAAGGTTCGCGTACGGGAAGTACATGATCGGAAAGCCACCGATCATGATGAACAGGCCGGCCCAGAACGGCCTAGTGCCCCGCCAGGCGCGGAACTGCAGCCTCCGGCGGGCGAACTGACCGGGCGCGGCAGAGATCTCGGCGCTCATGGAAAACAGCTCCCTGGTGCGGCGTTGCTGTGGTGAGGGTGGTACTGCGATGAGGGGTTGAGGGTGAAGAGGCGGCCGAAGCCCCGACGGGCGGGGCGCCATCGGCCCCCCGCCCGCCACGGAGTGCTCAGTAGCACTCGACGCCGGCACCCTTGCCCTTGTGCAGCGACATGTGCAGACCGCTCAGCTTGAAGGTTCCGGCAGTGGTCGCCCACGCCGTCTGCTTCACGTTCTTCAGCGTCGCAGACTCCGCCTGCTGACCGAAGCCGTTCGGGTTGGCCTGTTCCTTGCCACCCTTCATGCCGGGGCCGGGGCCGTTCTTCATGTCCCCGGCCGCTACACCGATGTCGATGTTGCGGAACTCGGCATCCGCCTGAAGGTCCTCGACGTCGATGTACAGGTTCTTGGCATAGACCTGCTTCTTCTGGTCGCTGCTGTCACCTGCCTCCAGCCTCAGAGTGATGTCCCCGACGAAAGGCACACTCGGGGTGACAACGGACTGGCACATCTTCTCGATGTAGGCCGACTCGAATGCCGAGACCGCCACCGCGTGCCCCGTCTTCTCGCCGGAGAGAGTAGTCCCCTGGTCGACGGCCCCGTACTGGGAGAAGCCCGTACCGTTGAGCTCCTTCGCCGTGACCTTGAACGACTGCCCCGACACACTGAACGACGCGGCGAGTGCACCCTGCGCGAGGGCGACACCTATCACAGCCGTGGCGGCGACGCTGGGCACCATCACCACAGCGAACCGCTTCCATCTCGTCCCGCCACGCACCTGGGACTCCATATTTCCTCCTTCTCGGACGTACATCTCCTGCCCTGGCTCGCCCCGAATGGCGGCTCAGCCGGGCAGGGATGGGAGAAGTGCTACGTCCTCGGGAAGGAGAGCGCCTGCACTCGGCGGCGCAACTCGCGCCCGAATCACCGGCGATCACCCCCGAGCGACAACCACTGGTCGCGCCTGACACGCATCACGCACAACCCTGCTGGACAGGCTTCGCCGGGTGGGCGAAGACCCCCCTGTCCAAGAGCCGGCGCCACTGCCGCCGGCTCTGCTCGGTGGGGACCCTGGATGTCCCGCGACCCAACCGGCTGCCGGGGTACGGGAATGGACCGAGCGTGGCCGATCGTGGTGCATTCTCGCCGCCCGCACAAGGGGGTTCGTTACTGGCTAGTAACGGCCGTATAACCGAACAACGACCCATCGGTCTCGGCCGACGACGCAGGGTGGTCCTCACCTGCGGTACAAAGCTGTTGATCAATGGACAGAAACCGACAGATCAACGCCCGTGACTTACTCGCAGTAACAGCGGCCGCGATTACCAAGTTTTGGTAAAGCGCGGCCGCGGTGACGTTCCGTGGGCAAATCTTTCACGTGGGCACCACAAGCCCGCGTGTTTAACGACTGGTCAGAACAGGGCGCGTGCCAGGGCCCTGCGCGCCGCGATCACCCGCGGATCCTCGGGCCCGACCACCTCGAACAGCTCCAGCAGCCGCATCCGCACGGTGTCCCGGTCGTCACCCACCGTGCGCGCCACGGTCTCGATCAGACGGCCGAAAGCGTCCTCGACATGGCCGCCCACCAGATCCAGGTCGGCCGCGGCGATCTGCGCCCGCACATCGGCCGGCTTGTCGGCCGCGTCCTTGCGCACCTGCTGCGGGTCGACGCCCTGCACCCGCTGGAGCAACTCGGCCTGGGCGAGACCCAGTTTGGCCTCTTCGTTGCCCGGGTCCTCGTTCAGTACGTTCTTGTACGCCTGGATCGCACCGCTCAGATCACCCGAGTCCAGCGCCTGTACGGCGGCCTCGAGGACCGCGTCGTGCGGACCGGCCGGACGCTCGGGAGTCTCCGGGGCACCGCCCGCCTCGGCGTCGGGGTCGACAGTGAGACCCGTCAGGCCGAAGCGCTGCTCGGCGACCTGCACGAGCTGGTCCAGGGTTCCCCGGATCTGCTCCTCGCCCGCGGCCCCCTGGAAGAGCGGCAGCGCCTGCCCCGCGACGACCGCGAACACCGCGGGGATCCCCTGGATGCCGAACTGCTGCATCAGCATCTGGTTGGCGTCGACGTCGATCTTGGCGAGCAGGAAACGGCCGTTGTACTCGACGGCCAGCCGCTCCAGGACCGGGCTCAGCTGCTTGCAGGGCTGACACCACTCGGCCCAGAAGTCGATGACGACGGGCACTTCGGCGGACCGCTGCAGGACGTCGGTCTCGAATCCCGCCTCATCGACGTCGATGACGAGGTCGGCCGGGGAGATCGCCCCCGCACCGCCCTCCCGGGCGGTCTGGGCACGCGCCTGCTCCGCCTTCGCCTTGGCCTCCTGGGCCGCCTTCACCGCGGCGAGGTCGACGACTCCGCTCATGGACATGTTCCGTGGCTGCATGCGTCTATCCTCCCCCGTACTGCGCGCGCGTGTGAAAAACGGTGTGAAAGCCGGGCCGGTCGGGTCCCGTTCGGCGCCGGGTCCCCACCCCACGCCAAGTCGCCGAAGCCCGTGTACGTCCATCACGGGCTTTCGCTACGAGACGTAGCGTAATGGCACGCCGTGCCGCCGGACCACCACCCCCCGGTGATCTCCCTCACGGCCACACAGGAACCGCCCGTTATGGTCATGGCATGCAGAGCCGCAGCCCAGCCAGCCGCACCGGGCGCCCGCGCAGCGCCGCGGCGGACGCCGCGATCCTGGCCGCCACCCGGGCGGCCCTGGTGGAACTGGGCTGGTCCAAACTCACCCTGGGAGACGTCGCAACCCGCGCCGGGGTTGCAAAAACAACCCTCTATCGCCGCTGGGCGGGCAAGAACGAACTGGTCGTCGACGCGGTGGCGGAACTCTTCGACGAACTGGAGCTGCCGGACAGCGGCTCACTGGCCGCGGACATCGAGGGCGTCGTCCTCCAGTTCGCCACGATTCTGGCCCGCCCTGAGGCGCGGAGCGGACTGATGGCGGTGGTCGCGGAGTCGACGAGAGACGACGCCCTTCGGGAACGTATCCGCGAGTCGATCGTGAACCGCCAGAAGCGCCTGGTCGTGGAGGGCCGGACCAGAGCACAGGCCCGTGGCGAGCTACCCCCGGAGACAGACCCGTCGGAGTCGGCCCGCACGGTGGACCTGATCTTCGACGTAATCGCGGGCGCTGTCGTACATCGGGCCTTGGTGAGCGCCGAGCCCGTCGACGCGACGTGGGCGTGGAGTCTCACCGCACTCCTGCTCAACGGCCTGGCGGCAGCGGCGGCAGTCTGACGCCCGCTCGCGGCTCATTGGGTGGAGCGGAGAGGGATGGTGACCTCTCTCGTTGCCATGCGGCCGGCCGACGGAGGGCCTGTCCCGTGTGGGTTGGGGACCGGGTGGAGCGGAGGGGTAGCCCCTCCGCTCCGGCGGCCTCATTCAGCAGACGGTTGCGTGGCAGGCGAGCTGCGCGCACCCGTCCGCATGCGACGGTCACGCCTGGTGATTGAGGTCCTTTGTCACCAGGGACCGTGCGTGGCCGAAACGGCTTCCGAGCTCGACGAACATGTCGCGGCTCTTTGCATCGACAGCCACGTAGTTCGCCTTTAGCGCGCGCAGGACCATCCGGTACCCGAGGTCCGCGCAGGCCCGGACGGTTACCAGCTCAAGGGCTGGAACAAGACCCGGCAGGGAGAGCGGATAGATCCGGTTCTCGACGGCGCCCGTGAGGTCATGGTCGATCCGTCCGATGGCCTGGAGAACGTCCCGTCGTAGTCGCTCGTCTGTTTCAGGGGCGGCGGGTGGGGAGATGAACGCAGGGTCGTTGCGGCGTTCGGCTGTGAGCCATGCCTGTTCCATCTTCCACAGCCAGGTGCGGGTGCTTATGCCGTCCTTGGCCGGGTCAAAGACATGGTCCGTCGCACCCAGCCACACCGTGCGGATCGTCGCGTCAGGCAGCGAGGACTCCATCAGACGCCGCACGTCTTGTCCCAGCCGTACCGCCGCCGGTTGAGACAGGACCGCCACTGCCCTCTCCGCGACACAGAGCATCGCTTCGACAGGCCCTCGCTCGGCAAGGCAGTCGAGTTCTTCCACAGGGAGGTCCTCCAAGTCGTCGCACTCGGCGGCCACCCAGGACAACCCAGTCTCTTCCGTCATGGTCAGCTTTCCAGGTAGGCGGTGTAGACGACGTATTTGCTGGGCTTGTGCTGCTTGCCCACATACTTCAGTTTGATGATCACCGTCGTACCGGCCGCCACTCCCTGCGGGCCGTTCCTCACCCACTTCTGCCCGAGTGACGGGCCCATGTCCCGGATCGTCCACCTAATCGTCTTCAGGTCCCGGTCCGGCATGAAGCCGATCTTCTTTCCGATTCTCTGGGCCTGCTGGATCTTCCAGTCGTCTAGTTCCTTCGCCTTGCCAGCCTGTTTGATCCACGCTGTCATGGCCTTGTCGACGGCCTCCGCGGCGATCGCCTCACTGGTCCATCTCGTTGCGATGCCGTTCTTCGACTTCTCCGCCTTTTGCGCCATGGCATTGTCGTTCGGGCGTACGTGTTCCCTCAGCGTATGGGCTTCCTCGAGCCCCTCGTCGGCCACGATGTTCGTGCAATTGTGGACGAGGACGTCCTGGGGACGTCCCCCTGCAGTGCCGACGTAGAAGGTGCGCAACCTGTCGACTGTCAGGTCGTACACCTCGCGGGGGACGAGACCGGCTCGATCCCGGAGAGCGGTGACCGTCCGGAGTTCGCCGTCCGGTGTGCGCAACCGGTCGCCCGGGCGTAGGTCGGAGACCACGGTCCAGCCGCGCCCCTCGACATGGAAGAGGTGACCCGCCGTGCTACTCAGGGTCCCGTCAGCCACGGTGATGTCCACCAGGCGCCGGGTGTCGTGCCGGAACGTGTCGATCACCGGCTGAGCGGTCGACCGACCGGACACCAGGTCCGTCGCAAGTACGAGGTCGCCGACGCGTACGTCGCGGATCTCCTTCCGCGAGCCGTCCGCCATGAGCACCCGCGTGTCACCGGGAAAGCTGTTGACCCTACAGGCAGTGACGACGTCCTCGTAGCCGTTGATCGTGCTCTCGATCTTGGCGAGGGAAGCCGTGTCCAGATCCAGAGCCTTCAGTGCCTTGAACGCGTCGCTGACTCCGACTCCGGTATGCATCGCGGCGTCCAGCGCGTGGATCGCCTCAGCGACTTTGCCGAACGCCTTGCCGGGGATGAAGTTGCTGGCGGCCCAGGCGCAACCACTCGCGCTGCCGTGCCAGCAGTCGACGAAGTCCTGGACCAAAACGGCCTTGAGTATCTTGTAGACGACGGTCTGCTGAATGAGATCCAGCTTGCTGAACGACCGGGTGACCTCCTTCTTCAAGCCCTTGAATGGCTGCGTGTCGAGCAGCACCGTGTCCGAGGTGGGGCAGCCGGAGGCGGTGGCCGGAACCTCGGGATTAGTGCACAGGAAGAAGTCCACCGTGGCGCTGAACGTCACCAGGAACGTGACGGTGCAGCCCTCGAAACCGACTTCGATGACGCACGGGTTCTGCTGCTTTGCGTCGGTTACCTCTACGCTGTCCTCATTGACGACGTAGAACAGGCCGCCGATCCCGGTGCCGCTGCCGCTCGAGATCTGCTTGTTGGCAGCCTTCCGCTCGGCGGACTCCGCTGCTTCCTGCGCCTCGTCTGCGTACTTCTTCGCGTCCTTGGCCGCTTCCTCCGCCTCAGTCGCCGCGGCGTCGGCGCGGTTGGCTGCTGCGCGGGCGTCGTTGGCTGCCTCTTCGGCTGCCGCGGCGGCGGTGCGGGCGGCTTCGGCGTCAAGGGCGGCCTGGTCGGCGGAGTCGCGGGCGTCTCTGGCATGGCCCTCGGCCCGCCCGGCTGCCTTGTCAGCAGCCGCCGCGTCCTCGGTGGCCTGGCGGTTGTATTCGAGGGTGCGGGCCAGGGACGCGGTTGCCTTGGACGCGGCCTTGGCGGCGTCGGCGGCGTAGCCGAGGGCTTCCTTGGCGTAGGCGCGGGCGTCGGAGGCATGTCCGGCTGCGTTGGCCGCGTGCTGGTAGGCGGCCTTGGCATCGCCCTTCGCCTGGTCGGCCAGGTTCTTGGCGGCTGAGGCCTCTGCCGCCGCGTTCTTGGCGTGGGCGTCGGCGACGGCCTTCTGCTGTTCGGCGATCGTCTTGGATGCCTGGCCGGTGAGGACGACCAGGCCGGCGGCCGAGTCGGTGGTGACGTACGGGGAGCCGAGCTGGATCGCGTCGTTGGCGGGCTTGGCGACCTGGGCGGCGGCGTTGCCGGCGTCCACGGCGGCCTGTGCGGTGACGTGGGCGTAGCCCGCGGCCTTCGCGGAGGCGGCCAGTGCCTTGGCGGCCTCCTTGTTCGCCTCGTCCGCGTGGGACTTGGCGGTCTTGGCCTGCTTCTCCGCCTCGTCGGCCATCGCGACCGCGGCCTTCGCCTCCGAGGAGGCGTGCTCGGAGGCGTCGATGGCGTCGGCCGCGGCGCTGGTCGCGGTCTTCACCGCGGCGTCGGACTTCAGCTTCGCCGCCTGGGCGCCGTCCGCGTGGGCGCGGGACCGCTTGGCCGCCGCCTCCGCCCGGGTGGCCGCCGCGTCGGCGTCTGCTGCCGCCTTGGTCGCGGCGTCCGCCGCGGAACGGGACCTCGTGGCGGCAGCCTCGGCGTCATCCGCGTGCCCGGCCGCGGCGTCGGCCGCCGCTCTGGCCTCCTGGGCGTTGCTGTCGGACTCGTGGGCCTGGGCGTAGGCCTCCTTGGCGTCGGCCTTGGCGCGGGCGGCGTCGGCCTTCTGCTCGGCGTCCCAGGCGTCGTCGCGCAGGTCGCGCGCCTTGTCGCGAGCCTTCACAGCGGCGTTCTTCTTCTCGACCGCCGTGCCCTCGGCCGCCTCAGCCTTGTCCTTGGCGTCCTCGGCCTTCGTCGCCTCGGCTTCGGCGTTCTTCCTGTGCTGGGCGGCCTCGGCCTGCTTCGCGGCGGCCGTCTTCTTCTCCGCCTCGGCCGTCTTCTCCTCGGCCTCGGCGGCCAGACGCTCGGAATGGGCCTCGGCGGCTGCCGCCTTGGCCTCGCCCTCGGCCTTCAGCGCTTCGGCGAGCTTGGCCTCCGCCGTCTCCTTGTCCTTCTTGGCGTTATCGCGGTGCAGCTTCGCGGCGTCGGCCGCGGCCTTCGCCTGGGACTCGGCCATCGCCGCGGCGGCCTTGCGGAACTCCGCCTTCGTCTGCGCGGCCTGGGCCAGGGCCCGTTGCGCGATGGTCGCGCTGTCACCGGCCGAGGCGCGGGTGGCGGCCTCTGCTGTCGTACCTGCCTTCACCATCGCCTCAAGCGCCGCTGCCGCGCCCTTGGTGATCTGAGCCTTCTGCTGGCCGACCAGCAGGCCACGGCCGCGCGGGGCACCGGCCTCGTCGGCGATGGCATAAGCGGCCTTCTGCGCGGCGTCCGTGCCGACGGCGCTCTTCTGTGCCGCGTCCGACTGAGCCTTGAGGATGTCGAGCTGCTTCTTCGCCTGCGTCTGTGCCGCTGCGATGTTCTTCTTGGCCTGGTCGAACTGCGCCTTGTCCGGGTAGTCATGGTCGTCCGTGCCCTTGTGGCCCGTGGGAACGACCCGGAACTTCTGCGGGTTCGTGCCGTTGCACCCCCACAGCCAGGCGTTGTGACTGTTGTCGAACTTGTTCAGGTCCAGGCACTTGTCCGTGGCGACGTTGCGCAGCTCACTGACAGCCCGGACATCGAACTTCCACTGCTGCGCCTTGCTGCCGTTGCACGTCCAGATCTGGATCTTCGTGCCGTTGGCAGGGTCACTGTTCTCTACGTCCAGGCACTTGTCGGACTTGACATTGACGAGGTTGTAGCTGCCACCGGAAGCACTGCGGAGCTGCCACTGCTGCCCCGAGGCGTTGTTGCACGTGTAGACCTGCACCGGCGTGCCGGAAGCCGTCTTGCCGCCCTCGGCGTCCAGGCACTTGCCCTTGGCCGCCTCGACCTGGATCACCGTCGGGGAGTCCCCGATCCAGCCGATACCACCCGGAGCCCAGTAGTCCTGCCAACGGACCAGACGGTCGGCGACCCACGAGTGCCCCAGCAGGTTCCCCAACGCCTTCGCACCGGCAGCGAGGGAGTTGGTAGTGTCCTTGCTGGACTTCAGGATCTGGTTGCGCTGACCGGCCTGGGCAGTGATCTCCCGCTGCCACTCCGAAGCGGCCGTCTCGGCAATACCGCCCCAGACCCTGTTCGGGTCAATCGGATCCCGCCAGGCACAGGCCGCGAACCTGGTCTTCAGGTCCTCGACCGCGATCCGGTGTTCGGCGGTACCGGGCTCCGGTGCGGTGCGGGAGAATCCGCCGGAGGCCAGGAACATACGGGCG
Source organism: Streptomyces sp. CRCS-T-1 (assembly GCF_024442335.1). Taxonomy (NCBI): domain Bacteria; kingdom Bacillati; phylum Actinomycetota; class Actinomycetes; order Kitasatosporales; family Streptomycetaceae; genus Streptomyces; species Streptomyces sp. CRCS-T-1. Next base: position 2,471,340 of record NZ_CP101651.1, read on the forward strand.
TCATCAGCGCCCTTGCCGTTGAAAGTGTCAAACAACCCCTCGAAGGCCCGTCGTTCCTCGTACTGGCGCTGCCGCTCCTCGTTGGGCAGGTCCGGATCGTAGGGCCTCTCGCCGTAAAGCGGGGCCCCCAGATCGGTCACGGCCTTGAGCGTCTTCTCGTCCGCCTTCGGCGTCGAATCCTCATAGAAGTCGCCGTCGTCTTTCCAGAACCTGGCGGCCACCCAAGAGGTCAGTCCGGTCTGCGTATAGAAGTCGCTTTCCTTGCTGCCGGTCGAGCCGGGAGGGTCCTTCCAGTCGGCCAACGAGTCGAAGCCACCCGGCTGCGACAGCCCGTCGAGCGGCTTGCCCCATTCCCCAAGCCGGTTGTTGAGGGCGTTGAGCTCCTTCGAGGCCGCGTCCCTGTCCTGCTGGTACGCAACGGCCAGCGGGGTGTCCTCCCAGTGCTGCCGGTTGGCCAGGGCATGCAGCTTGTCCGACGGCTGGTTCAACCCGTCCTGCGCGGTCGCGGCCATGGACGGCCCACCCAGACGCAGCACATCCGCCATCAGGCACTGGTCCTGCCGCAGGTGCTCAGCCGCGGTGTCCTCGGACCAGTCGGACGAGCCGTTCGCCGGGGCGGCCACCTCCGATCCGGTGAGCCGATCCAGCACGTCGGGCTGGACCGCCACGCCGGCCAACACGGCCACGGCCACCGCGGACGTCACGACGGAAGTCAGGAACCGGGACTTACCCGATCCGGACGAAACACGGGTTCTGGGCAGGAAGGGCCCAGGTCTTGGGCGCAAGGAAGTATCCCCTCATCGCAAAGGAAGGCGCTGGGGGTGCCCGTCAGAAGGAGCGGAGGAAATGCGTGAAAAGCCGGTGTCCCGGCATGACGGTGCGTCCCTCCCCATGGCGACGATGTCCCCCCGGTCGCCGGTGACGCGCGCTGTGGCGGAGGGGTCAGCTCCGCCGGGCGCGACGATCACCATACGCGCGGGTAACCAGGTCGGGACAGTGTTGACTCAGGGGCTGGGGCGACGTGGCGCGATATATCCGTGGCGGATGTTCACACCCCGCATGCGCAATCCGCGTGCTCACACCGCGGATCATTTGTGCGGGACTCGTGAATGTGAAACAGCCGTCGGGCCCCGGCAGCTCGTGAGATTGACTGAATCTCGTCGCACTGTGCGAAGAGGTTGTGAGGCAAGTGCCACCCCCTCATGGCCTCCAGCTGACCTCACAGGGCCTACAGCTAGAACCCCGCCGGCTCGGTGTACACCCCCCACTCGTCCCGCAGCACGTCGCAGATCTCGCCGAGGGTCGCCTCCGCCCGCACCGCGTCCAGCATCGGCGTGATCATGTTCGCGCCGCTGCGGGCGGCGGCCAGCATCGCGTCCAGGGCCGTCCGGACCGCGGTGTCGTCGCGGCCCGCCTTGCGCGCAGCCAGCACCCGCACCTGCTCCCGCTCCACCTCATGGCTGACCCGCAGGATCTCCAGATCCCCGGTCACGGACCCGTGGTGGGCGTTGACCCCGACGACCCGCTTGTCGCCCTTCTCCAGCGCCCGCTGGTACTGGAAGGCCGACTCGGCGATCTCCCCGGTGAACCAGCCGTCCTCGATGCCGCGCAGGATCCCGGAGGTGATCGGCCCGATCGGGTGCCGTCCGTCGGGGTGGGCCCGCAGACCCCGTTCCCTTATCTGCTCGAAGATCTTCTCCGCGTCGGCCTCGATGCGGTCGGTGAGCTGCTCGACGTACCAGGAACCGCCCAGCGGATCGGCCACGTTGGCGACGCCGGTCTCCTCCATCAGCACCTGCTGCGTCCGCAGCGCGATCTCCGCCGCCTGCTCACTGGGCAGCGCGAGCGTCTCGTCGAGGGCGTTGGTGTGCAGCGAGTTGGTCCCGCCGAGCACGGCCGCCAGCGCCTCCACGGCTGTCCGTACGACGTTGTTGTACGGCTGCTGCGCGGTGAGGGAGACCCCGGCCGTCTGGGTGTGGAAGCGCAGCCACTGCGCCTTCTCGCTCTTCGCGCCGTACACGTCCCGCATCCAGCGAGCCCAGATCCGGCGCGCCGCACGGAACTTGGCGATCTCCTCGAAGAAGTCGACGTGCGCGTCGAAGAAGAAGGAGAGGCCGGGGGCGAAGACATCGACGTCGAGCCCGCGCGACAGCCCCAACTCCACGTATCCGAAGCCGTCCGCGAGCGTGTACGCCAGCTCCTGCGCGGCCGTCGCCCCGGCCTCGCGGATGTGGTAGCCGGAGACGGACAGCGGCTTGTACGCGGGGATGCCGGCCGCGCAGTGCTCCATCAGGTCGCCGATGAGCCGCAGATGCGGCTCGGGCTGGAAGAGCCACTCCTTCTGGGCGATGTACTCCTTGAAGATGTCCGTCTGGAGCGTGCCGTTCAGGACGGCCGGGTCGATGCCCTGGCGTTCGGCGGCGACCAGGTACATGCAGAAGACGGGGACGGCCGGGCCGCTGATGGTCATCGACGTCGTGACGTCGCCCAGCGGGATGTCCTTGAAGAGGACCTCCATGTCGGCGGCCGAGTCGATGGCGACACCGCAGTGCCCGACCTCGCCCAGGGAGCGCGCGTCGTCGGAGTCACGGCCCATGAGCGTCGGCATGTCGAAGGCGACCGAGAGCCCGCCCCCGCCGTTGCCGAGGATCATCTTGTAGCGCTCGTTGGTCTGCTCGGCGTTGCCGAACCCGGCGAACTGCCGGATGGTCCACGTACGCCCTCGGTAGCCGGTCGCGTACAGGCCGCGGGTGTAGGGATACTCCCCGGGCCACCCGATCCGCTCGAAACCGTCGTACCTGTCCCCGGGCCGCGGCCCGTACACCGGCTCCACGGGGTCGCCGGAGAGCGTGGTGAAGTCGGCCTCGCGCTTGCGCGCGGCGTCGTACCGGGCCTGCCAGCGGCGGCGGCCCTCCTCGATGGCGTCAGCGTCCATACCCTCGAATTTACTAGGACGTCCTAGTAAATGTCGATGGGAGACCGCCGTACGTTCGTCCGTACGGCGGTCGGGTCGTGCGAGCTACGCCTTGGCGGGCGCGGGCGAGTCCTCCGCGAGCCGGGACTCCAGCTCGTGGCTGATCTTGCGCTCCACGAAGAAGGCGGCCGTCGGAACGGTCCCGGCGAGCAGCACCCAGACCTGCTTGCCGACCGGCCACTTCGCCTTGGAGCCCAGGTCGAAGGCGAAGACCAGGTACAGGACGTACAGCCAGCCGTGCGCGATGCTGACGACGCGCGTGAAGTCGGCCGCGCCGTTCAGGTCGAGCAGATACTTGCCGATCATGCCCAGGGTCAGCAGGACCAGCAGCACGCCGGTGACATAGGCCATCACGCGGTAGCGGGTCAGCACGCTCTTTTTCATGCCGTCGAGCGTAACGACCCGTTCCGGGGGATCTTGCCCCGGGTCACTGCTCCTCGAAGTCCCCCGCCGCGATCCGCAGCGGCCGCAGCATCGCGAAGATCTCCCCGCACTCCTCGGCGTCGTACGCCCCGAGCCCGAAGTCCATCGCCATCAGGTCGCGGGTGGCCGCCTCGACCACCTCGCGGCCCTTCTCGGTGATGCTGGCCAGGGTGCCGCGCCCGTCGTTGGGGTTGGGCCGCTTGTCGACGAGACCCGACTTCACCAGCCGGTCCACGGTGTTCGTCACGGACGTGGGGTGCACCATGAGCCGCTCGCCGATCTTGGACATCGGCAGCTCGCCGGACTTGGAGAAGGTGAGCAGCACCAGCGCCTCGTAGCGCGCGAACGTCAGCCCGTACGGCTTGACCACCGAGTCGACCTCGGCGAGCAGGATCTGCTGGGCGCGCATGATCGAGGTGATCGCGGCCATGGACGGCACGTTTCCCCAGCGCTGCTTCCAGCGTTCGTCGGCGCGCGCGATCGGATCGAAGGAGAGACTGAGCGGCTTCGGCACGAACCCGACCTTACCGGCCGGTCACATGGTGGTCAGCCCCGTCTCGCCCTTCGGTCCGGCGCCTCCGGCTCCGCCATACGGGGGCAGGGCGAGCCCATGTCCTTTACATGGCTATTCATACGAGTATGTAACTATTGATAACAGCTCCATCACTGAACGTCACCTTCCTCACAGGGAGCGGCATGAGACGGCTGAACCACGCCCTCGCGGTCCTCGCGGTGCTCGGTCTCGCTGCGGGCTGCTCGTCCGCTCACGGTCGCGCCGACACGGCGTCCGACACCGGCGACGACACCACGAAGGCCGGCTACACGGCCGGCTCCCCCTTCTGGGTCGACCCCGAGAGCTCCGCGGCCCAGCAGGCGCGGCTCTGGGAGCAGCAGGACCGGGACTACGACGCCGAGCTGATCCGACTGATCGCCGACCGGCCGGCCGCGCTGTGGCCGCCCGGCGAGACCGACCCGGCACCGACGGTGCGGGCGGCCGCCTCGGCCGCGAGCGAGGAGGGGAAGACGGCGGTCTTCGTCGCGTACAACATCCCGCACCGGGACTGCGGCCAGCACTCGGCGGGCGGGGCGCAGGACGCGGACGCCTACCGGCAGTGGATCGGGCAGTTCGCCGACGCCCTCGGCGAGGCGGAGGCCCTGGTCGTCCTGGAGCCCGACGCGGTCGCGCACATCGTGGACGGCTGCACGCCCGGCGAGTACCACGCCGAGCGCGAGCAGCTGCTCAGCGAGGCGATCACGCGGCTGAAGCAGCAGCCGAACACCAAGGTGTATCTGGACGCGGGCAACGCGGACTGGATCCGGGAGCCGGACAAGCTGGTGGAGCCGCTGCGGCGGGCCGGGATCGAACAGGCGGACGGCTTCGCGCTCAACGTCTCCAACTTCCAGACCGACGACGAGACCACGGAGTACGGCCTCCGGCTCGCCGAGGCCCTCGACGGCAAGCACTTCGTCATCGACACCAGCCGCAACGGCAACGGCCCCCTGCCCGGCGTCTGGTGCAACCCGCCGGGCCGGGCGCTCGGCACCCCGCCCACGACCCAGACCGGCGAACGGACCCTGGACGCCTACCTGTGGATCAAGCGGCCCGGCGAGTCGGACGGAGACTGCGAGGGCGGCCCGGACGCCGGTCGCTGGTGGCCGGAGTACGCGTTGGAGCTGGCGCGCAACGCGGAGGACTGGGCACGACGGGAACGCTGAGGATGGAGCGCCGCGGAGGGTCGAGCAGCGTCGGGGACTGATTCCGGCTCCTCCCTCCGCTCCCTTCCCCCCCTCGCTCACTCAGTCACTCCACGTGGATCCACTTGGCCCGCGAGGGCGTGCCCGCGCCGTCCGTCACGAAGAGCATGTACCAGCCGGGCGGGACCAGGGCCGGGTCGCGGGGTACCTCGAACGTCAGCGCGTCGCCCTTCCTGGTGATGTCCAGCTCGATGGAGCGCTGCTCGACGTCGGTCGTGTGCGTGACCGCGCTGGGCCGCATCAGCCGCGCTTCGGCCACGCGTTCCGGGTGGGCCGTACGGAACGTGATGCTGTGCTTCTTGTTCAGCTTCTGGGAACCGCCCTTCAGCACGGGGCGGTTTTGGAGGTTCTTGTGCAGCGCGGGCGGGGTGAAGACCTCCATGCGCTGCTCGAAGTGGCCCAGCTTGGTGTTCTGCTGGTTGTCGAAGAGCGGGTCGGAGCCGAAGGTGGCGATCCTGCCGTCGGGCAGCAGCAGCGCCTCGGAGTGGTAGTTGCGGCCCACCCTCGGCGCGGCGGCCTCCCGGAAGGCGTTGCTCTTCGGGTCGTAGAACTGCGCCTTGAGGATGTTGCTGGCGCTGCGGCCGCGGTAGTCCCTGGAGCCGTTGGACGTGAACACCGTGTCGTCCGGCATGATCACGCTGTTCAGGTAGCGCGTGCCCTGCGGCAGGTCGGGGCCGTCCTCGAAGGCCGGGTTGTCCTTGTTCAGGTCCACGACGGCCGTGCGCGGGGTCGCCTTGCGTGACTCGCCGACGCCGCCTCCGCCCAGGATCATCACCTTCTGGTCCTGCGCCGGGGGCAGCAGCAGGGAGGCCGAGGTCTCGGTCTGGTCGAGGTCCGTCAGTCCCGGCACCTTGCGGAACGTGTTCTTCTCCACGTCCCACAGCCCCGGCTCACGGCCGCGGTCGGCGGGCCCGTAACCGGCGTTGGAGGCCGGGTAGAACAGCTTGCCGCCCTTGGTGAGGAACAGGGCGGGGTACGTCGGGAAGTACCGCTTGGGTCCCGGTGTCCACTTCTTGGTCTCGGGGTCGTAGATCTCGTTGTCGCCCGGGTCGATCATGCCGACGTCGTCCAGGCCGGACACCGCCAGGACCCTGCCGTCGTCGAGGCCGACGAGCGTCGGGTACCAGCGGGCCTTGTCCATCGGCTCGACGGGGATGTACTTCTCCGCCTTCGGGTCGAACTCGTAGGCGCCGCGGATGCCCTGGAAGTCCTGCTTGTCGAGGGTGATCTTCTCCGACAGGCCGTACACGTTGTCACCGGCCTTGCCCGTCAGGCCGACGACGGCGTACTGCGCCTGCTTCCGGGTCGCCGACAGGGAGCCCTTGTCCACGGCGTCCACCCAGACACGGGCCTCGCTGGCGGTGACCTTGGTCTTCCAGGGCTGCATCACACCCCGGCTGTTGTACGTGATCTTCTGGGTGCGCTTGGCCTTCGGGACGGTGACGTCGAACTTGGTGACGTACTCGAAGCCGGACGGTGAGCGGAAGCGGGTGCCCTTCTTCAGGAACACCGCCTTGTCGGGGCTCTCGTTCTTCACACGCATGCCGCCGCCGGCCCGGGTCACCTCGGCGCCGAGGCGTTCGTAGCGGGCGGTGCCGCCGGCCACCAGCAGGCGGCCGTCGGGGAGCTGGGCGTGACCGGCGCAGAAGAAGTCCTCCGGGGTGGGGATCTTCTTGTACGTGTTCTTGTCCGGGTCCCACAGGATGGTGTCGAACTCGCCCGCGTCGAACTTGCGCTGCTCGTTGCCCGACCCGGCGACGATCAGCACCTTGCCGGTGTGCAGCAGGGCCGCGTGGATGGCGTTGGTGCGGAACTCCTCCGGGATGTCGAGCTGGGTCCAGGAGCCGTACTTCGCCATGTAGTCCGGCTGGGCGATCTTGTACTCGTGGTACTGCGTGGAGACGAAGTCCAGCGCGGCCGGGGCGTTGAGGCCCGCCAGGACCGCGATGCCGCCGATGCCCAGGACGGTTTTCTTGGTCTTCTGCGAGAGCTGGTAGGCCATGGCCTAGCTGCCTCCTGTCGGGGTGCCGGAGACCGGGGCCGCGGGGGACACGGTGGCGAGGGCCGGGGTGGGCGTGGGTGCGGGCGTGGGCGTGGGCGTGGTGGCGAGGGCGGGCTCGTCGGCTTCGGGTGCGCGGGGGTGCGGGTGCGGGGGTGCCTCGGCGTGGGCGAGCCGGCGGTGCCGCTCCCGGTGGTCCTTCCAGGCCGTGGCGGCCCAGACCCCGGCCGGTGCCAGGGAGATGGCCATGCCGAGCAGGGCCCAGGTGCGCATCGCGGCGTGCGTGTGGTCCAGGGCCACCGAGGCGGCCAGGGACGTGGCCAGCAGGGCCGCCCAGAAGAGGTGGATACGGAAGGTGGCCAGCTGGTCGGGGCTGGCGTCGTCACCCTTGGGCGTGACGACGAACCGGCTGGGGCGGCGCATGACCGCCTCGCTGAGGGACTTGAGGTAGATCGGCGCGGACAGGGCCGACATCCCCATGCCGGCCAGGCCGCCCGAGCCCTCCGGTTCGTGCGGTGAGACGTTGTGCCGGCGGTTCCACAGGTACAGCCCGATCTGGCAGGCGGCGGCGTCGCTGTAGAGCATCAACCAGACCGACACGGCGACCTCCGTGCCGGAGGCGCCGAACCAGAGGAAGAGGAAGCAGCTGAAGATGCCGAGGAACCAGTTGACCGCCGTCATCGGGTAGTACACGAGCATGAGCGTGTAGGACAGCAGCCGGCCCGGCGGCATGCTCACGGGCGCCTTCCAGTACTGCGTGATGAGCGTTTCGTAGGTGCCGCGCGACCAGCGCATCTGCTGGGTGAAGAAGTCGGTCCAGGAGGCGGGGCCCTCGCCGACGGCGAGCACGTCCGGGGTGTAGACGGACGTCCAGAAGCGGTTCGTGTCCGGGTTGCGGTGCTGGTGGATCTCGAAGCCGGTGGCCATGTCCTCGGTGATGGAGTCGTACAGGCCGCCGATCTGCTTGAGGACGGAGATCCGTACGACGTTGTTCGTGCCGACGAACATGGGGGCGCGATAGTGGTTGCCCGCGCGCTGGATGAGGGCGTGGAAGAGGAACTGCTGGGACTCGGCGGCCTTGGTGACGGGGTTGTGGTAGTTCCCGTACACCTGGGGGCCGACGACGAAGGCCACGTCGGGGTCCCTGAAGTAGCCCATCATCCGTTCCAGGTAGTTGGGCATCGGGATGTGGTCGGTGTCGACGGACGCGAAGAAGTCGTACGCGTCGCCGTGCATGGCGATCCAGGCGTTGTAGTTGCCGTGCTTGGTGCGGGCCTTGTGGACGCCGGTTTCGCGGTTCCACTCGGGGATGCCGCGGCGGGTGAAGTGGCGTACGCCGAGTTCCGCGCACATGGCCTTGACCTCGGCGTCGTCGCCCTCGTCGAGGAGCCAGACGTCGCAGGGGCCGGTGTGGTGGATGCGGGTGGCTCCTTCCAGGGTCGCGCGGACCATGGCGAGGGGTTCCTTGCCGGGGACGTAGGTGGTGAGGAAGGCGACGCGGGTGCCGGGTTCGGGGACTACGGGGACGGGGTCGCAGGCGACCATCGTGGCGTGGGCGACGGAGGCGACGTTGACGAGCATGAAGAGCTCGATGAGGCCGATCGCCATCAGCATGGTGACGTCGAGACCGATGAGCCAGCGCTGGGCGCCCTCGCGTTCCACCCAGTGGGTGGGCCAGACGAGGTAGACCAGCAGGGCACCGGTGAGCAGCGGTGCCAGGCACATCAGGAGGACGGCTCGTATTCGGCGGGGCTCACGGGCGAGGAGCGAGACGTACTGCACCCGGTACTCCTCACCGGACGGCTCCGTGAGCGGTCCGGCGAGTCGGCTGTAGGAGTCGTAGTCGTAGCCCTCCGGCCGCACAGCGCCCTCCAGGTGATTGAGGCCTGACCGGAGCACCGATACCCCGATACTCATACAAAAGTGGACCTTTGACGCAGTGTCGAACTGAGGGCGTCCAGGTGGGTGGACCCCCGCATATGCCTGCGGCAGCCTCAGCGGCTTGAGCGGGGGCCCACCCAGCTGCGGGCATGCGTGCCGCTAGGGGCGGCACGGGTGGGCGCAGCGGCACCCCGCCCCGCCGGGCTGCGGACCCACCCTGCAGTGACACGAAAGAACCCCGGCCCGTATCGGACCAGGGTTCTCGTCGTCGTTGCCGCTCGCCGCGTACGCCTACTCGGCGAGATGCCGCTCCACTGTCGCGACCTTGGAGGTCAGGCCGTCCGTCACGCCGGGCCGGATGTCCGCCTTGAGGACGAGGGAGACCCGGGGCGCGCGCCGCTCGACCGCGGCCACCGCGCGATGGACGACGTCCATGACCTCGTGCCAGTCACCTTCGACGGTCGTGAACATCGCGTCGGTCCGGTTGGGCAACCCCGACTCGCGCACCACCCGCACGGCGTCGGCGACGTACTCCCCCACGTCCTCACCGACCCCGAGCGGCGTCACGGAAAAGGCGACGATCACGCGCTCACGGTCCCTTCCTGGCGCGCCCGGGACGCGATGACCGCGTCCTCGGCCTCACGCCGCAGCTTCCGGTCGGCGAAGAAGCCACCGGTGGGCAGCACCGAGAGGACGAAGTACAGCGCGCCGGTCTTCACGGGCCACTTCGTCCGGTTCCACGCGTCGGCCCAGAAGATCACGTACAGGATGAACAGAACACCGTGCACCATGCCCATCACCGGCACGGCATTGAACTCCGTGGTCCGCTTCAGCACCGAGCAGACCAGCAGAAGAAGGAAGGAGATCGCCTCGGGTGCCGAGACCAGGCGGAGGCGGCGGAGGGCGGTGGCGGTCTTGAGGTCCACGGGTCACCTTCGGTGGGAGAGACGCGGCGGTCTGAACGGATCTGGATGAGCTTGACAGACTGAGGGTTTGTGAACGCACGCACAAGCGTCCCGCCCATTGTGGCAAACAGCCGACGGGCCCCCGGCCCGGGGTCCGGCTCCCCGCCCCCTAAGGGTGCGATCAGGGACTTTCTCCACCCACGGACCCTGTCCACAGGACCCGGCCTGCGGATACCTTCCCGTACGTGGCGATGTTCCGACTTCAGAGCAACAAGGTGCTCGCCGTCGACATGACCGGAGATGCCGTGAAGGCGAAGAACGGCTCGATGGTCGCGTACGACGGCGAGATGGCCTTCAAGAAGCTCAGCGGCGGCGGCGAGGGCATCCGGGGCATGGTGACCCGGCGGCTGACCGGTGAGCAGATGACGTTGATGGAGGTGAAGGGGCGCGGCACCTGCTGGTTCGCGGACCGCGCCTCCGAGATCAACCTGGTCGGCCTCCAGGGCGACAAGCTCTACGTCGAGTCGAGCAATCTGCTGGCGACCGACGGCGGGCTGCGCACGGGGACGGAGTTCACCGGCCTGCGCGGCGCCTCACAGGGAAACGGGCTGTTCACGACGTCCGTCGAGGGCCACGGCCAGGCGGCGATCATGTCCGACGGGCCGGCAGTGGTGCTGCGGGTGAGTCCGCAGTATCCACTGACCGTCGACCCGGGGGCGTATGTGGCGCATCAGGGCAACCTCCGGCAGTCCTTCCAGTCCGGTGTGACGTTCCGCACGTTGCTCGGGGAGGGCGGCGGCGAGGCCTTCCAGATGCGGTTCGAGGGCGACGGGCTGGTGTACGTACAGCCGAGCGAGCGGAACACGATCGCGGGAGACGTGTGAGATGGCCTTCCGGGAGATCAACGCGAAGATGGTCGAGGCGACGGTGACGCCCGGTCAGCGGCTGTTCAGCCAGCGCGGCGCGATGCTCGCGTACCGCGGCGAGGTGTCGTTCACGCCCAATACGGCGGGCGGGCAGGGCGGGATCGTGTCGATGATCGGGCGCCGGGTGGCGGACGAGGACACACCGCTGATGACCGTGGAGGGCAGCGGCACGGTCCTGTTCGGGCACGGCGGCCATCACATCCAGGTGATTCAGCTCACCGGCGACACCCTCTACGTGGAGGCGGACCGCCTGCTGGCCTTCGAGGGCTCGCTCCAGCAGGGCACGATGTTCCTCGGCTCGCAGGGCGGCGTCATGGGCATGGTCCGCGGCCAGGTCAGCGGCCAGGGGCTGTTCACGACCACGCTGAAGGGGCACGGGGCCGTCGCGGTCATGGCCCACGGCGGTGTGATCGAGATCCCGATCACACCCCAGCGGCCGGTGCATGTGGACCCGCAGGCCTACGTCGCCCACCACGGCGACGTCCGCAACAAGCTGTCCACCGCCCTGGGCTGGCGGGACATGGTGGGCCGCGGCTCGGGCGAGGCCTTCCAGCTGGAGCTCAGCGGCAGCGGTGCGGTGTACGTCCAGGCGTCGGAGGAGAAGCTGTGAGCACCTACGGAACTCCGGGCGCCGGCCCCGCGGTCTTCGACCCTGCGTCGCTGCCGCCCGACGACAACGTCAATCCGTACACCTTCTGCGTGGAACTGAAGGGGAGCCAGTGGTTCCTGCAGAAGGGGAAGATGATCGCCTACTACGGCTCGATCGACTTCAACGGCGTCGGACACGGCCGGCTGGACCGTCTGGTCCGTACGTCGTTCCATTCGCCACTGCACGCGAGCGACTGGGTCGTGGCGGAGGGCTCGGGCAAGATGCTCCTCGCCGACCGGGCCTTCGACGTGAATTCGTTCGACCTCGAGGACGGCAACCTGACCATTCGCTCGGGCAACCTCCTCGCTTTTCAGCCAACTCTCGCACTGAAGCAATCAATCGTGCCGGGTTTTCTGACCCTCATCGGAACCGGAAAGTTCGTGGCCGCGTCGAACGGTCCGGTGGTGTTCATGGAACCCCCGATCCGGGTCGACCCCCAGGCCCTGGTCGGATGGGCCGACTGCCCCTCGCCCTGCCACCACTACGACCACGGGTACATGACCGGCGTCATGGGCGGTCTACGTGCGCTGACGGGCCTCGGAGGGGCCTCCGGAGAGGAGCACCAGTTCGAGTTCGTCGGTGCCGGCACAGTGCTGCTGCAGTCCTCCGAGACCCTGATGGCCGAGCAGGCCACCGGAGCCGTTCCGCATCAGGCCGGTGTGCCCGGCGGCGGGGCATCCGGACCCCACCCCGGTCAATCCGGCGCACCGCGTCTTCCCGGACAGCTGGGGGACCTCCAGCGTCGCTTCGGGCTGTGAGCGGTAGTCTGCGGAGTGTGACATCGAACGCCTGCGCACCATTGTTCGGCAGGCGTGCGCCGTCATACGAAAACCCTCACTAGTTCGCCTTTCAACCTTTTAGGTAGACTTCATTCATGGAGACCGAGACGGCCACGCGCTGGCTGACCGATGCGGAGCAGTGCGCTTGGCGCACCCACCTGGAGGTCAACAGGCTGTTGACGTACCAGCTCGAGAAGGACCTGCAGCCGTTCGGACTGACAATGAACGACTACGAGATCCTGGTGAACCTCTCCGAGTCGGAGGACCAGCGGATGCGGATGAGTGACCTCGCCTCCGCCACCCTCCAGTCCAAGAGCCGCCTCTCGCACCAGATCACGCGCATGGAGAACGCGGACCTGGTCCGGCGGGAGAACTGCGAATCCGACCGCCGGGGGCTCTACGCGGTCCTCACCGACCACGGCATGGCGACGATGCAGAAGGTCGCGCCCCACCATGTGGCGTCCGTGCGGAGGCACTTCATCGACCTGCTGTCCCCCGAGGCCCTGACGGAGCTCGACAAGGCCCTCAAGCCCATCGCGGAGCACCTGCGCGGACAGCGCGGGCGCCCCTGACCCCGACAGCACACCCCGGGCCGGCCGAGGGCCCTAGGCGAGCGGCAGGCGGAGTTCGAACAGGGCTCCGCCTGCGGGTCCCTCTCCGGCCGTGAGCGTGCCGCCGTGCCGTACGGCGACGTCCCGGGCGATGGCGAGCCCCAGTCCGGCCCCGCCGTCGTCCCGGCTGCGGGCGGCGTCCAGCCGTACGAACCGTTCGAAGATCCGCTCCCGGTCGGCCTCCGGCACCCCGTCGCCGTCGTCCGCCACGCCGACCACGGCCCGGTCACCCTCCCGTCGCACGCTGACGGTGACGGCCGCCCGGGCGTGCCGCTGGGCGTTGTCGAGCAGATTGGCGAGCACTCGCCCCAGCTGCCCCCGCGATCCGGCCACTTCAACCGGCTCCGCGTCCACCGTCACCCCCGTCCGCCCCTCGGCCTCCTCCCGGGCCAGCGCGGCGAGGTCGACCCCCGCGTCATTGGGCCGCTCCCCCGCGTCCAGCCGGGCGAGCAGCAGCAGGTCGGCGGCCAGGTGCTGGAGCCGCACGGTGTCCTCCACGGCCCCGTCGAGGTCCAGCAGCTCGGGATGGGCGGCGGCCACTTCCAACTGCGTGCGCAGCGAGGCGATGGGACTGCGCAGCTCGTGGGACGCGTCGGCGACGAAGCGCCGCTGCCGCTCCACGGAGGTCTCCAGCGCCGCGAGCGTCTCGTTGGTGGTGCTGGCGAGCCGGGCGATCTCGTCGTGCGTGTCCGGTTCCGGGACGCGCCGCGCGAGATCCTCGGACTGGGTGATCGCGGCCATCTCGCTCCGGATGCCCTCGACCGGCCGCAGCGCCCGCCGGGTGACCAGCCAGGTCACTCCCGCGACGACGCCGAGCAGCAGCGGGAACCCGATCAGCATCACCGTCAGCGCGGTCCGCACGGCGCCGTGCTCGGCGGCCAGCGGCGAACCGGCGTAGACCTTGAGGGTCCCCCGGTCCTGGGTCTCGACCTCCACGGCGGCGAACCGGTAGTCCTCCGCGTCACCGTCGATCGTCGCCGACCCGTTGCTGAAGACGCTCTCCCCGGCGATCTCCCCGGGTTCGAGGGCGGCCTCCTCGTGTTCGTCGGCGTCGTCGTCATCGTCCGCCCGGGGCGTGGCCGGCGGCTGCGGCTTCACCTGGTCGGAGTCGGTGCCGCTGATCTCCTGGAGGTCCTCACTGGCCGCGACCAGCCGCTTGTTCTCGTCGAGGACCTGCACCGGCCCGTCGTCACCGTCGAGCCCGGACAGCTTGTCGTACGGCGTCCCGGCGGCGAGCTCGGAGGCGACGGCCCGGGCGGACTGCTCGGCCTGCGTCCCGGCCTCGCCGATCAGATTCGACCGCAGGGACAGCAGCACGGCGGCCCCGGCCGCGACGAGCGCCACCGCGACCACGAGCGTGGCGCCCAGCGTGGCCCGCGCCCGGACGGACCCGAAGAGCCGCCTCATGGCGACTTCTCCAGCCGGTACCCGGCCCCGCGCACGGTCCGGATCAGCCCCGGCCGCAGCTTCCGCCGCAGGGTGCTGATGTACACCTCGACGATGTTGGGATCGCCCTCGTACGCGAAGTCCCACACGTGTTCGAGGATCTCGGACTTGGACACGACCTCCCCGGCCCGCAGCACGAGCTGCTCCAGCACGGAGAACTCCTTGGTGGTCAAGGAGACTTCGTCCTCCTCCAGAAACACCCGGCGGGCGGCCGTGTCCACCTTCAGCTCCCCGTGCACATGCACGGGCGAGGCCCCGGCCCCCACCCCGCGCCGCCGCAGCAGCGCCTTGATCCGGGCGACGAGCACGACGTACGAGAAGGGCTTGGTCAGATAGTCGTCCGCCCCCGTGTCGAGCCCCTCGGCCTCGTCGTACTCGCCGTCCTTGGCGGTCAGCATCAGGATCGGCACCTCGTGCCCGGCGGCGCGCAGGGCGGCGCAGACCCGGTAGCCGTTGAGGCCGGGCAGCATGATGTCGAGGATCACCAGGTCGTACGTCCCCTCCGAGGCCTGGTGCAGCCCCTCCCGTCCGTCGTGGACGACGTCCACGGCGTACCCCTCGGCCGTCAGGCCCCTGGCGAGCGACAGGGCCAGCCGCTTCTCGTCCTCCACGATCAACAGGCGCATGGGTAAAGAGTCGCAAAACCAAGCTGAAGATCCCTTCAGGGGGCTTCAGCTTCCTCTCAGCCTCGGTCAGCCACCTTGGAACACGTCGAAAACAAACCGACTCGGGAGGAACCCCCATGAAGCGCAACATCGTGATCGCCGCTGTGACCGCCGCCGCCCTGATCGGAGGCGGCACGGCCACGGCCCTCGCGACCACGGGAGACGGCGGGGGCTCGGCGCAGCAGGCGGGCAACACCCGGCTGTCGGACGACGACGTCCGTGACGACCAGGACGACCGCGGCGACGACGACGGCCGGGACGACGACACCGCGCGGGCGGCTTCCGGCGACGTGACGGCGCCCGAGGCGATCGCCTCCGCGCTGAAGCACACGCCCGGCACGGTCGTCTCCGCCGAGCTGGACGACGAGGACGACAGCGACAAGGTGATCTGGAAGGTCGACGTCCTGTCCGGTGACAACGCCTGGCACAGCGTCAGCGTCGACCCGTCCAGCGGCAAGGTCCTCGGTGCGCAGACGGACGACGAGGACGACACGGCGCAGGTGCGTGCCGCACTGAAGGGCTCCTCCGTTACGGCCGAGGAGGCCGCGAAGGCCGCCGCCGGCAAGGGCACGGTCACGTCCGTCGACCTCGACGAGGACGGCAAGAACAAGTCCTGGGAGGCCGAGACCCACAAGTCCGGCGGCGCCGAGCAGGACTGGAAGATCGACCTCACCACGGGCAAGGTCACGGCGGACCATTCGGACGCCCAGGACAACGACGCGGACGACACCGACGACCAGGACTGACCCTCCTGCCCCATTCCGACCGCCCCGGCGTCTCCCTGACGCCGGGGCGTCCCCGTACGCGAGAGGACTGCCGCGGCGTTTCAAGGCACCCGGCGTCGATGCTGATGCCGGGTGGGCCCGCAACCCGGCGGAGCGGGGTGCCGCTGCGCCCACCCGTGCCGCCCCTAGCGGCACGCATGCCCGCAGCTAGGGCAGCGGCGGCGGCCGGCGGCAGCCAGGGCGAGTGCGGCGGCCGGCGGCAGCCAGGGCGAGTGCGGCGCCCGCGGCTGCGGCAGAGGCGGAAACCCGCGACCGGCGCGGAGAGCCGAAGCCCGGCGGATGGCGGGAGCCACGACGCGCCCGCACCCGCCGGATCACGGAAGGGGACGTGTCGGGGGGTGTCCGCCCGCAGCGGTTGGCGCGTCAGCGGACAGTCAGTCGGTGTCCGAGCCCATCGCGCCGTTCCGAGGACGGACACCCCCCGGCGCGGCCCCGACCCACCACCGGCGACCAGGCGCGGACGCGCACCCCCACCGAAGCAGGCGCCTCTCAGCCCTCCGTCAACCCCGTCACCAGCTCGTCAGCCGCACGATAAGGATCCAGCTCCCCGGCCACGATCCGCTCGGCCAGTGCCCCCAGGCGCCGGTCGCCGTGCAGGTCACCGATCCGCTCCCGCAGCGCCGTCACCGCGATCGTCTCGACCTCACGGGCAGCCCGCGCGGCCCGCCGCTCCGCCAGCACCCCCCGCTCCTCCATCCAGGCCCGATGCTTCTCCAGCGCCTCGACGACCTCGTCCATGCCCTCCCCGCGCGCCGCGACCGTCTTCACGATCGGCGGACGCCAGTCCCCCGGCCCCCGGGACTCCCCGAGCCCCAGCATGTGGTTCAGCTCCCGAGCCGTCGCATCGGCCCCGTCCCGGTCCGCCTTGTTCACGACGTACACGTCACCGATCTCCAGGATCCCGGCCTTGGCCGCCTGGATCCCGTCCCCCATCCCCGGCGCCAGCAGCACCACGGACGTGTCCGCCTGCGAGGCGATCTCCACCTCGGACTGCCCGACCCCCACCGTCTCGACGAGGATCACGTCACAGCCCGCCGCGTCCAGCACCCGGATCGCCTGGGGCGCGGCCCACGCGAGCCCGCCCAGATGCCCCCGCGTCGCCATCGAACGGATGTACACCCCCGGGTCGGACGCGTGGTCCGACATCCGCACCCGGTCCCCGAGCAGCGCCCCGCCCGAGAACGGGGACGACGGGTCGACGGCGAGCACGCCGACCCGCTTCCCCTGCTTGCGATACGCCGTCACCAGCGCCGACGTGGACGTGGACTTGCCGACCCCGGGCGACCCGGTCAGCCCGACCACGTACGCCCCGCCCGTCAGCGGCGCCAGCGCCGCCATGACCTCCCGCAACTGCGGGGACGCCCCCTCCACCAGGGAGATCAACCGGGCCACGGCCCGCGGCCGGCCCTCCCTGGCCTGGGCGACCAGCGTGGAGACGTCCTGCATCACAGCTCCGTTCATGAACGAGGACCAACAGGCGAAGGCCGAGGTACGGCCGTAGAACCGCCGCTCAGCCCTTCGGTACCCGCACGATCAGCGCGTCACCCTGCCCACCGCCACCGCACAGCGCCGCCGCACCCACACCACCGCCCCGCCGCTTCAGCTCCAGCGCGAGATGCAGCACGAGACGCGCACCGGACATCCCGATCGGGTGACCCAGGGCAATCGCGCCACCGTTGACATTCACCTTTTCGGTGGACACCCCAAGATCCTTCATTGACTGCACGGCCACCGCCGCGAACGCCTCGTTGATCTCGACCAGGTCGAGGTCCTCGACGCCCAGCCCCTCCTTCTTCAGCGCGTGCAGGATCGCGTTGGACGGCTGGGACTGCAGCGAGTTGTCAGGACCGGCCACGTTCCCGTGGGAGCCGATCTCGGCGATCCACTCCAGGCCGAGCTCCTGCGCCTTGGCCTTGCTCATCACCACGACGGCGGCCGCGCCGTCGGAGATCTGCGAGGCCGAACCGGCCGTGATCGTGCCGTCCTTGGCGAACGCCGGACGCAGCTTCCCGAGGGACTCGGCGGTGGTGTCACCCCGGATGCCCTCGTCCTTGCTGAACAGCACCGGGTCGCCCTTGCGCTGCGGGATCTCGACGGGCGTGATCTCCGCGTCGAACAGGCCGTTCTTCTGCGCGGCGGCGGCCCGCTGGTGCGACTGCGCGGCGATCTCGTCCTGCTCGGCGCGGCCGATGCCCAGCCGGGTGTTGTGCTTCTCCGTCGACTCGCCCATGGCGACGTTCTCGAAGGAGTCGGTGAGCCCGTCGTAGGCCATGGCGTCGATCATCTCGACGGCGCCGTACTTGAAGCCCTCACGGGACTTGGGCAGCAGGTGCGGGGCGTTGGTCATGGATTCCTGACCGCCCGCGACGACCACGTCGAACTCACCCGCGCGGATGAGCTGGTCGGCCAGCGCGATCGCGTCCAGGCCCGACAGACACACCTTGTTGATCGTCAGGGCGGGCACGTTCATCGGGATGCCGGCCTTGACCGCGGCCTGACGGGCAGGGATCTGCCCCGCCCCGGCCTGGAGCACCTGCCCCATGATCACGTACTGCACCTGGTCGCCGCCGATCCCCGCGCGGTCGAGGGCGGCCTTGATCGCGAAGCCGCCGAGGTCGGCTCCGGAGAAGGACTTCAGCGATCCGAGCAAGCGCCCCATGGGCGTACGCGCGCCCGCGACGATCACCGTGCTGGTCGCTCCAGAAGTTCCAGAAGACATGAGCTGCGATCCCCTTACCGGCTGCACAGCCGAGGAGTGAACGAGGGTTTACTTCGAATGTACTGAGTGGCACTCCGTGCCGTCATCGGGCTGTCGGTGTGATCGCGCGCACGTTGCGTAACCACCTCCGGGGCGCTGCACTGAAAACATGCTGACGCGAATCGACCACATCGGAATCGCCTGTTTCGACCTCGACAAGACCGTCGAGTTCTACCGTGCCACCTACGGCTTCGAGGTGTTCCACTCCGAGGTCAACGAGGAGCAGGGCGTGCGCGAGGCCATGCTCAAGATCAACGATACGTCCGACGGCGGCGCCTCGTACCTGCAGCTTCTCGAACCCACCCGCCCGGACTCCACCGTCGCGAAGTGGCTCGACAAGAACGGCGAGGGGGTGCACCACATCGCTTTCGGTACGGCAGATGTGGACGCGGAGGCGGCCGATATCCGCGACAAGGGCGTACGCGTGCTGTACGAAGAGCCCCGACGCGGTTCCATGGGGTCACGGATCACCTTCCTGCACCCCAAGGACTGTCATGGCGTACTGACAGAACTGGTCACTTCGGCGCCTGTTGAGTCACCTGAGCACTGACCCTCGTACATAAGGGCCGGTAGGGTTGGGTGCGGTCACCGCTCAAGCTGCGGCGACCGCATTCCGGGGTCCGGGTTTCGGGGGACGAGCGTCGGGGCAGCAGCCCATGCTCCGCCGATGATCTGACACCATTCCCCGGGGGCCCCGTTCGGCGGATGGACGGAGCTCGTTTGGAGAGAGTTGCGACCAGGGGACGGATGGGACCGCGCAGTGCGGGGCTACGAGAGCCAGGAGCGAGAGCCGGCGGCTGACGTCGACCACCTCTCTCGGTTCGAAGCCGAGATGAAGCGGCTGAAGACCGAGCGGGAAAAGGCGATCCAGCACGCCGAGGACCTCGGCTACCAGGTCGAGGTGCTGCGTGCCAAGCTGCACGAGGCACGGCGCACCATCATGACCCGGCCCTCCTTCGACGGGGGCGACATCGGCTGGCAGGCCGAGCAGTTGCTGCGCAACGCTCAGATGCAGGCCGATCAGATCCGGACGGACGCCGACCGTGAGCTGAGCGAGGCCCGGGCACAGACCCAGCGGATCCTCCAGGAGCACGCCGAGCAGGCGGCCCGGCTCCAGTCGGAGCTGCACCAGGAGGCGGTGACCCGCCGCCAGCAGCTCGACCAGGAGCTGGCCGAGCGCCGCCAGACGGTCGAGTCGCACGTCAACGAGAACGTGGCCTGGGCCGAGCAGCTGCGGGCCCGCAGCGAGCAGCAGGCCCGGCGCCTCATGGAGGAGTCCCGGGCCGAGGCCGAGCAGGCCATGTCCACGGCCCGCGCGGAGGCCGAGCGGCTGGCGACCGAGGCCCGCCAGCGGCTGACGAACTCCGCCGAGGAGGCCCGGGCCGAGGCCGAGCAGATCCTGCGCCGCGCCCGTACGGACGCCGAGCGGCTGCTGAACGCCGCCTCCTCCCAGGCCCAGGAGGCCACGGACCACGCCGAGCAGCTGCGGACCTCCACCGCCACCGAGTCGGAGTCCGCGCGCCGCGAGGCCACGGAGCTGAGCAAGGCCGCCGAGCAGCGGATGGCCGAGGCCGAGGAGGCGCTGCGCAAGGCGCAGACCGAGTCGGAGAAGCTGGTCACGGAGGCCAAGGAGGCCGCCGCCAAGGCCCTGTCGAGTGCCGAGTCCGCGAACGAGACGCGTACGCGCACCGCCAAGGAGCAGGTCGCCCGGCTGGTCGAGGAGGCCACCAAGGAGTTCGAGAACACCAAGGCCGAGGCCGAGCAGCTCGTCGCCGATGCCCGCGCCGAGGCCGAGAAGATCGTCGCGGAGGCCTCCGAGAACGCGCGTACGTCCACCGCCGAGGAGACCGCGACCCAGCTCTCCAAGGCGGCCAGGACCGCCGAGGAGGTCCTCAACAAGGCGTCCGAGGACGCCAAGAAGACCACCAAGGCCGCAGCCGAGGAGGCCGAGCGGATCCGCAGTGAGGCCGAGGCCGAGGCGGACCGGCTGCGCGCCGAGGCGCACGACATCGCCGAGGAGCTCAAGGGCACGGCGAAGGACGACACCAAGGAGTACCGCGCCAAGACGGTCGAGCTGCAGGAGGAGGCCCGCCGCCTGCGCGGCGACGCCGAGCAGCTGCGGGCGGACGCCGTCGAAGAGGGCGAGAAGATCCGCGCCGAGGCCCGCAAGGAGGCCGTGGCGCAGATCGAGGAGGCGGCGAGGTCCGCCGAGGAGCTGCTCGCCAAGGCCAAGGCGGACGCGGACGAGCTGCGCACGAATGCCCAGGGGGACAGCGAGAAGGTCCGCACCGAGGCCATCGAGCGGGCGACGACCCTGCGCCGGCAGGCCGAGGAGACCCTTCAGCGCACCCGGCAGGAGGCCGAGCGGCACCGCGAGGAGGTCGTCGAGCAGGCCGAGGGCATCAAGGCGGACGCCGAGCGCGCGGCGGTCGAGCTGCACGAGGAGACCGAGCGCGCCATAGAGGCCCGCCGCACGGACGCCGCCGAGGAGCTGACGCGGCTCCAGACGGAGGCCGAGGAGCGGCTGACGGCCGCCGAGCAGGCGCTGTCGGACGCCCGTGAGGAGGCCGCGCGGATCCGCCGCGAGGCCGCCGAGGAGAACGAGCGGCTGCGCGACGAGGCCGCCGAGCGGATCCGTACGCTGCGGCAGCAGGCCGAGACCGAGGCCGAACGGCTGCGCGACGAGGCCGCGTCCGACGCGTCCGCCTCGCGGGCCGAGGGCGAGGCCGTCGCCGTACGCCTGCGCTCGGAGGCTTCGAACGAGGCCGAGCGGCTGAAGTCGGAGGCGCAGGAGAGCGCCGACCGGATGCGCGCGGAGGCACAGGCCGCCGCCGAGCGGATCGGCACGGAGGCGTCCGAGACGCTGGCCGCCGCCCAGGAGGAGGCGAGCCGTCGGCGCCGCGAGGCCGAGGAGCTCCTCGGCAGCGCCCGGCAGGAGGCCGACCAGGAGCGCGAGCGGGCCCGCGAGCAGAGCGAGGAGCTGCTGGCCTCGGCGCGCAAGCGCGTGGAGGAGGCGCAGGCCGAGGCCGTACGCCTGGTCGAGGAGGCGGACCGGCGGGCCACGGAGATGGTGTCGGCCGCCGAGCAGCACGCCCAGCAGGTGCGGGACTCCGTCGCGGGGCTGCACGAGCAGGCCCAGGACGAGATCGCCGGGCTGCGCAGCGCCGCCGAGCATGTCGCGGACCGGACGCGGCGCGAGGCCCAGGAGGAGGCGGACCGGGTCCGCACCGACGCCTACGCGGAGCGGGAGCGGGCCAGCGAGGACGCCGGCCGGCTGCGGCGCGAGGCGCACGAGGAGACCGAGGCCGCCAAGGCGCTCGCCGAGCGCACGATGTCCGAGGCGATCACCGAGGCGGACCGCATCCGTACGGAGGTCGCCGAGCACGCCCAGCGGGCGCGCACGGAGGCGTCGGACGCCATCGCCGAGGCCGAGCAGAACGCCTCGCGCACCCGGGCGGACGCCCGTGAGGACGCCAACCGCATCCGGTCGGACGCGGCGACGCAGGCGGACACCCTCATCACCGAGGCGCGGGGCGAGGCGGAGCGCCTCACCACCGAGACGGTCACGGAGACCGACCGCCTGCGGATGGAGACGGTCAACGAGGCCGAGCGGGTCCGCACCGAATCGCTGAACGAGGCCGAGCGGGTCAGGGCCGAGTCGGTCGCCAAGGCCGACCAGCTCGTCGGGGAGGCCACCGGCGAGGCGGAGCGGCTGCGGGCCGAGGCCGCCGAGACGGTCGGCTCGGCGCAGCAGCACGCCGAACGGGTCCGCGGCGAGGCCGGCCGGGTCAAGGCCGACGCGGAGGCGGAGGCGGAGCGGCTCGTCGCCACCGCGCGCGAGGAGGCCGACCGCACCCTGGACGAGGTCCGCAAGGACGCCAACAAGCGGCGTTCCGAGGCGGCCGAGCAGGTCGACAAGCTCATCACGGAGACCACGGCCGAGGCCGACAAGCTGCTGAGCGAGGCCCAGCAGCAGGCGCACAAGACCACCGCGGAGGCCGAGTCGCAGGCCGACACGATGGTGGGCGCGGCCCGCACGGAGGCCGACCGGCTGGTGTCCGAGTCGACGGTCGAGGGCAACTCGCTGGTGGAGAAGGCCCGTACGGACGCGGACGAGCTGCTGGTCGGCGCGCGTCGGGACGCCACACAGATCAGGGAGCGCGCCGAGGAGCTGCGCGACCGGATCACGGGTGAGATCGAGGAACTGCACGAGCGGGCCCGCCGGGAGTCGGCCGAGACGATGAAGTCGGCGGGCGACCGCTGCGACGCGCTCGTCAAGGCCGCCGAGGAGCAGCTCGCCAAGGCGCAGTCGAAGTCGAAGGAGATCGTCTCGGAGGCCAACTCCGAGGCGGGCAAGGTCCGTATCGCCGCGGTGAAGAAGGCCGAGGGGCTGCTCAAGGAGGCCGAGCAGAAGAAGTCCACGCTGATCCGGGAGGCCGAGGAGCTCAAGGCCGAGGCGATCCGCGAGGCCAAGCGCACGGTCGAGGAGGGCAAGCGCGAGCTGGAGGTCCTGGTCCGCCGTCGCGAGGACATCAACGCGGAGATCTCCCGTGTCCAGGACGTCCTGGAGGCGCTGGAGTCCTTCGAGGCGCCGGGCGGGGGCAAGGACAACGGGGTCAAGGCGGGCGCGACGGTCGGCGCACCTCGTTCGGGTGGCAAGTCCTCGGAGAGCTAGGGGCCTTCCGGCGGCCCGTGCCACCCTGGACGGGAGCCCGATTCCGGGGCCATCCGGGGGCTTTGACCAAGTTTTGGCAAGCCCTCTGCCGCTCAGCCACCCAAAAGGGGTCTCATTTTCCAGATCAAACGCGCATCCGCTCGATGACACACCGTTTCGGCCCCTAGGATTCCACCTATCACCTCACCGGTCTCATTCGACAGGAACCCCATGAGCGACACTTCCCCCTACGGCTTCGAGCTTGTGCGGCGTGGATACGACCGCGCTCAGGTGGACGAACGTATCTCCAAGCTCGTCTCCGACCGTGACAGCGCTCTCGCCCGCATCACCGCTCTGGAAAAGCGCATCGAAGAGCTCCACCTCGAGACGCAGAACGCCCAGGCCCAGGTCACCGACGCCGAGCCGTCGTACGCGGGTCTCGGTGCGCGCGTGGAGAAGATTCTCCGCCTCGCCGAGGAGGAGGCGAAGGACCTGCGCGAGGAGGCCCGGCGCGCCGCCGAGCAGCACCGTGAGCTCGCCGAGTCGGCGGCCCAGCAGGTGCGCAACGACGCCGAGGCGTACTCCTCGGAGCGCAAGGCGAAGGCCGAG
Source organism: Streptomyces sp. CRCS-T-1 (assembly GCF_024442335.1). NCBI lineage: Bacteria > Bacillati > Actinomycetota > Actinomycetes > Kitasatosporales > Streptomycetaceae > Streptomyces > Streptomyces sp. CRCS-T-1. The sequence continues at coordinate 2,495,159 of NZ_CP101651.1, forward strand.
GACGAGGGCCTGCGGATCGTCGAGAAGGCCAAGAGTGACGCCTCGCAGCTGCGTTCCGAGGCGCAGAAGGACGCGCAGTCCAAGCGCGAGGAGGCGGACGCCCTCTTCGAGGAGACCCGTGCCAAGGCCGCGCAGGCCGCCGCGGACTTCGAGACGAACCTCGCCAAGCGCCGCGAGCAGTCCGAGCGCGACCTGGCGTCCCGTCAGGCCAAGGCCGAGAAGCGTCTCGCCGAGATCGAGCACCGCGCCGAGCAGCTCCGCCTGGAGGCGGAGAAGCTGCGCACGGACGCCGAGCGCCGCGCCCGTCAGACGGTGGAGACGGCCCAGCGCCAGGCCGAGGACATCGTGGCCGACGCCAACGCCAAGGCCGACCGCATCCGTTCGGAATCCGAGCGCGAGCTGGCCGCCCTCACCAACCGCCGCGACAGCATCAACGCCCAGCTGACGAACGTCCGCGAGATGCTCGCGACGCTCACGGGCGCCGCGGTGGCCGCCGCCGGTACGCCGGCCGAGGAGGAGCCGATCTCCCGTGGGGTCCCGGCTCAGCAGTCCCGGTAACACGCGGGCATCCGGAGTCTGAATCTCCGCAAAGCCCTCTGCCGCTCGGGTGGCAGAGGGCTTTGTTGCGTTCTAGCGTGGCGGCATGATTGAGCTCGAGGGGCTGACCAAGCGTTACGGCGAGAAGGTGGCGGTCAACAACCTGTCCTTCACTGTCAGACCAGGTATCGTCACCGGCTTTCTCGGGCCCAACGGCGCGGGGAAGTCCACGACCATGCGGATGATCCTCGGTCTCGACCACCCCACCGCCGGCGATGTCCGTATCGACGGCAAGCACTACCAGCAGCTCAAGGATCCGCTGACGTACATCGGCGCCTTGCTGGAGGCCAAGGCCTGGCACGGCGGGCGCACCGCCTACAACCATCTGCTGTGCCTCGCGCAGAGCAACGGCATTCCGCGCGGCCGGGTGCGGGAGGTGCTGGAGACGGTCGGGCTGACGGCGGTCGCGAAGAAGAAGACCAAGGGCTTCTCGATGGGCATGGGGCAGCGGCTCGGCATCGCGGCCGCGCTGCTCGGCGACCCGCGGATCCTGATGTTCGACGAGCCGGTCAACGGCCTCGACCCCGAGGGCATCCACTGGATCCGCACCCTGATGAAGTCGCTGGCCGGGCAGGGCCGGACCGTGTTCGTCTCCTCCCATCTGATGAGCGAGATGGCCCTGACGGCCGAGCATCTCGTCGTCATCGGGCAGGGGCGGCTGCTCGCGGACACCTCCATGGCCGACTTCATCGCGCGCAACTCACGGTCGTACGTCCGGGTCCGCAGCCCGCAGCGGGAGCGGCTGCTCGATGTGCTGCACGAGGCCGGGATCGTGGCCGTGGAGAGCGGCGACGGGGTGCTGGAGGTGGACGGCGGCAAGGCCGAGCTGGTCGGTGAGCTGGCGGCGCGGCACGGGCTGACGCTGCACGAGCTGAGCCCGCAACAGGCCTCGCTGGAAGAGGCGTTCATGCAGCTGACCGCGGAGTCGGTCGAGTATCACGCACACAGCGAGACGAGCCCGCAGCCGCCACAGCAGCAGCAGTGGGGCGACGGCTGGAAGAGGGGCTGAGGAGCATGGCGACGACTCAGGTCGTTCGGTCGGAGTGGACCAAGATCAGGTCGGTGGCGTCCACGGTGTGGACGCTCTCGCTCGTGGTGGTCGTGACGGTCGCCCTCGGCATGCTGATCTCGGCGCTGTCGAAGAACGAGTTCGACAGCATGAGCGCGCAGGCCCGGGCGGAGTTCGATCCGACGTTCATCAGCTTCGCGGGGATGAGCCTCGGTCAGCTCGCGATGATCGTGTTCGGTGTGCTGGTGGTGTCGAACGAGTACAGCACCGGAATGATCCGCACCTCGCTGGCCGCCGTGCCGCAGCGCGGCTCCTTTCTGTTCAGCAAGATCGCGGTGGCGAGCGGCCTCGCCCTGCTGGTCGGGCTCGTCACCAGCTTCGCCGCGTTCTTCCTGGGGCAGGCGATGCTCGGCGGGCACCGGGCGGAGATCGGTGACACGGGTGTGCTGCGGGCCGTGTTCGGCGGCGGCCTCTATATGGCGCTGATCGCGATGTTCTCCATGGGCGTCGCCGCGATGCTGCGCTCGCCGATGCTGTCGCTGGGCATCCTGATGCCGTTCTTCTTCCTGATCTCCAACATCCTCGGCAATGTCGACGCGACGAAGAAGGTCGGCCAGTTCCTGCCCGACCAGGCCGGCAGCAAGATCATGCAGGTGGTCACGCCGATCGACGACGACACCCCGTACGGGCCCTGGGGCGGCCTCGGGATCATGGGGCTGTGGGTGCTCGTCGCCCTGATCGGCGGGTACGTGCTGCTGAAGAAGCGCGACGCCTAGGCTGGGCGTCGGGGAGGGGGCTGTCGGGGCCTTCAGGGGCCCCACCCTTTACTTTCATTTGGGCGGAACCGTCAGCGCCTCGATATCCTCCTAACCCTTACGGGGGGCGTGTGCCCCGCTGTCCTGAACCTTGCGATGGGTGCGGAGCATGATCGAAGCAGTCGGCCTGACGAAGCGCTACGGCGACAAGACCGCTGTGTACAACCTTTCCTTCCAGGTGCGGCCCGGAGCCGTCACCGGCTTCCTCGGGCCGAACGGCTCGGGCAAGTCGACGACGATGCGGATGATCCTCGGCCTGGACAACCCGACGGCCGGGCAGGTCACGATCGGGGGCTATCCGTACCGCAAGCTGCCCAACGCCGCCCGCCAGGTCGGCGCCCTGCTGGACGCCAAGGCCGTGCACGGTGGCCGGGCCGCCCGCAACCACCTGCTGTGCCTGGCCCAGCTCTCCGGCATCCCGGCCCGGCGCGTGGACGAGGTGCTCGGGGTCGTCGGTCTGCAGGAGGTGGCCAAGAAGCGGTCCAAGGGCTTCTCCCTCGGCATGGGGCAGCGCCTCGGCATCGCCGCCGCGCTGCTCGGCGACCCGCAGGTGCTGCTGTTTGACGAGCCGGTCAACGGCCTCGACCCCGAGGGCATCCTCTGGGTGCGCAACCTGATGAAGGCGCTGGCGGCGGAGGGCCGTACGGTCTTCGTCTCCTCCCATCTGATGAGCGAGATGGCGCTGACCGCCGACCACCTCATCGTCATCGGGCGCGGACAGCTGCTCGCCGACATGAGCGTCACGGCCTTCATCTCCGCGAACTCCGCGGACTTCGCCCGGGTCCGCACACCCGACACCGAGCCGCAGCAGCGCGAGAAGCTGTCGGCCGCGCTCACCGAGTCGGGCGGGCACGTGCTGCCCGAGCAGGACGGCGCGCTGCGCGTGACCGGGCTGCCGCTCCCCCGCATCAGCGACATCGCGCACACCGCCGACGTACGGCTGTGGGAGCTGTCGCCGCACCAGGCCTCGCTGGAGGAGGCGTACATGCGGATGACGCAGGGCGCCGTCGACTACCGCTCGACCATCGACCAGAAGGAAGGCCTCCAGCAGCAGCTGCCGCCCGGCGCGCAGCCGCCGATGCCGGTGCCGGGGCAGGGCCAGCCGGGCTGGTACGCCCCGCCGCCGCCCCAGCAGGGCGGGCAGCCGCTGCCGATGCCGCCGCAGGGCGCGCCCGGTCAGGCTCCGGCGGGCCCGTACGGCGCACCCGGGGCGCCCGTGGCTCCCAGCGCGCCCGGGTCCGCTCCGAGCGCCCCCAGCACACCCGGCGCCTCCGGCGCGGGAGCACCCAACCCGTACGCCCAGCCCGCGCCTCAGGCGCCGCAGGCGCCCCAGGCTCCGGCGCAGCCCGCCTCCCAGGCGCCCCAGGCCCCCGGGCAGCCCGCCGGTCAGGCGCCGCAGGCCTCCGCCGCTCCCGCGCGGCCCGCCGCCGCTCCGGCTCCGCAGGCGGCTGCCCAGCCGCCCGTGCCCCCGCAGGCGCCCGCCGCTCCGCCGGCTCCCGCCCCGACCTCCGACCTGACCAAGCCCGAGGACGCCCGATGAGCAGCCCCCAGCCCCAGACACCGCAGGCCGCGCCCACCTGGCAGCAGGCGGCGGCCCCCGGCTCTGCTTACCCCGCCCCCGGCTACACCTCGCCGATCCCGGTCGTGCGCACGCACCTCGGGCACGCCATCGCCTCGGAGTGGACGAAGATCCGTTCGGTGCGCTCCACCATGTGGACGCTCGGCGTGTTCGTCCTGCTCGTCGTCGGCATCGGCCTGCTGACCGGCGTGGTGGTGGCGAACTCCGACCCGGCCCTGTCCGGCGAGAGCCCGCTCGGCCTCGGCTTCTTCGGGCTGCTGCTGGGCAGCATGTGCGTCATCACGCTGGGCGTGCTGACCACCGCCTCGGAGTACGGCACCGGCATGGTGCGCACCACGATGGTCGCCTGCCCGAGCCGCGGCCGGGTGCTGGCGGCGAAGGCCATCGTGTTCTTCCTGGTCGCGTTCGTGGTGACGCTGGTGTCCTCGTCCCTCGTCGCCTTCCTGCACGTCGCCATGCTGGAGGGCGACGGCGCCAAGTCCCCCACCGGCGGGGAGTGGCTGAAGGCCACGGTCGGCATGTCGGCCTACATCGCGCTGCTGGGCCTGCTCTCGCTCGCCGTCGGCTCGATCATCCGGCACTCTGCGGGCGCCATCACCATCATGATCGGCACGGTGCTCGCCCCGCTGGTGATCGCGCTGTTCATGTTCTCGGAGTCGCTGGTGGCCGTGCGCGACGCGCTGTTCGAGTACTCCATCCCGAACCAGCTGAGCATCTTCTACGCCAACTCCCTCAGCGAGTCCGGCCCGTCCGGCTGGGACCCGCTGTGGATCATCCTCGCCGCGACGGCCGTGGCCTTCGCCGCCGCCTTCGCGCTGCTGGAGAAGCGGGACGTCTGAGTCCCCTCAGAATCTGGGCGAGTTACGGGACCGCTGCACCCCCGGGGTGCGGCGGTCCCGCGCGTTCCAGCAGGCCTTGTGCCAGTGCCGGCGGTCGTCGACGCCCGCGTGCTCGGACCAGGCCACCACGTGCGGCACACCGTCGGGGATCAGCTGGTCGCAGCCGGGGCAGCGGTAGGACTTGCCCTGCGCGCTCGCGCCGGCCACATGCCGCACGCTCCAGTTCTCACCCTGCCAGTTCTCCGAGGACTGCCAGCCGCCGTAGCGGCCGGGGCTGTCGTCCTCGGCGCTCCGGCCGGACGAACCGGCATCCTTGGGTCGGTTACGACGCGGGGACACGGGACACCTCTCGGGGATATACAGGGAGCACGGGCCGTGTCCAGCCTACGCGGCGCGGACGAGGGTACGCGTACGGCACCAATCGCCACAAGTCCCTCTCCGGGCGAGGCGGGTGCTCCCCGGCTCTCAGCGGAACGCCCCATTCTGCAGACAATCCGCAAAATACTCCGCCCGGCCGTGTCCTCGGCACGTGTCAGACGGTTATGCCCTGTGGGGGAGCTCCGTGTCGGAGCCAAGGAAGCAGGAAAGCAATGCACGTTGGAAGTTTCGTGTTGGCGGCCCAGTTCCCCGGCCAGGGCGAGGGCGAGGCGCTGCACCGCGCGGTCCGCTCGGCCGAGGTGGCCGAGGAGTCGGGGCTCGACGCGGTCTGGCTGGCCGAGCACCACTTCGTGCCGTACGGCACATGTCCGTCGGCGATCACTCTGGCGGCCTTACTGCTGGGCCGCACCCGCCGCATCCGGGTCGGTACGGCGGTGAGCGTCCTGCCCACCGCCCACCCCGTGGCCCTCGGCGAACAGGCCGCGCTGCTGCACCACACGAGCGGCGGCAGGTTCACGCTCGGTGTCGGGCGCGGCGGCCCGTGGGTCGACCTGGAGGTGTTCGGCGCGGGCCTGGAGGCGTACGAGGAGGGGTTCCCGGAAGCCCTGGACCTCCTGGAGCGCTGGCTGCGCGAACCGTCCGTGTCGGCGGACGGGGAGCGCTTCCGCTTCCGTGAGGTCCCGGTGGTCCCGAGGCCCTCGGAGGCCCTGACGGACGTCCAGGGGCCCGAGCTGGTCGTCGCCTGCACCTCCCCGGCGAGCGTGCGGCTGGCCGCCGAGCGGGGTCTGTCGATGCTGCTCGGGATGCATGTGGGGGACGAGGAGAAGGCCGAGATGGTCGCCCTGTGGCGGCAGCACGCGCGGGCGTGCGGCCGGCCCGCCGAGGAGATCCTCGGCGCGTCCCATGTGTCGGCGGGCGTCTGCCAGATCGCGGACCGTCGGGTCGACGCGGCGGAGACGCTGATGAAGGCGATGCCGGGCTGGCTGAAGCAGGGCCTGGAGGCGCATGTCACGGTCGACGGGCGCACCCGCCGGATGCGCGACCCGCTGGCGTACACCGAACTGCTCTGCGGGCTCCACCCGGTGGGGACTCCGCGGCTGTGCGCCGACCGGCTCGCGGCGACCAGCGAGCGGACGGGCATCTCGCGCTTCGCGCTGCTCGTCGAGGGCTCCGGGGACCTGGCGGCGACCGAGGAGAACGTGCGGCGGCTGGGGACCGAGGTGCTCCCCCAACTCGTCTGAGCGCGCGGTGGATTCCTGGGGGCTTGCCGCTCCGGTACAAAAGCGCACCTCCCGCGTACGGAGCGGCAAGCAAGCGGCGCCGCGTCAGCAGTCCCGGAACTCGGGTGACTGGTTCAGCACCTGGCTGCGGACCGAGGTGAAGCGGTTCAGCTTCTCGTCGACCGAGGAGTCAAGCGGGAACACGGCCACCCGGTGGCAGTTCTGGAAAGCCAGCCGCACACCGAAGTGCCGTTGCAGCGCGCCGCGTATCGCGTCACTCGCAAGCGCACGCAGCAACTGACCGCGTGCCTGCTCGTCCGGCGGAGGCGTCTGGTTGTCGGCGAACGCACCGCCGTCCACCTTCAGCTGGGCCACCAGGGAGCTGATCATCTCCCATGCAAAGGGCAGGGAGGTCCGGACGCAGTCGACGAATTCCGCTTCGTCGACCTCGCCTCGCTCGGCCTGTTCGAGTAGGGCCGGTGAGACGTCGAGCGACATGAGTTCTCCTCTCGCACCCCCAACGCGTGGGGGTTGCCGGACAGATAGGGGAGGATCGCGATACCGGACACGCTGCGTACACACCTCGCGACCTCCCGTTCATACGGTAAGCAACCGGCGGTGACGGCACCAGGAGAATGCGCAGATGGGACACTCTCAATGAGCACACCGTGCACACAATCGGCCATTACCGAACACGCGTTTTCCAGGGCGAATCGCGTCGGCAGGCGCCCGTCGAGTAGCGTTGCCGACCATGCGTCTCGTCATTGCCCGCTGTTCCGTGGACTACGCCGGGCGGCTCACCGCCCACCTTCCCTCGGCCCCGCGCCTGATCCTGGTGAAGGCGGACGGCAGCGTCTCGATCCACGCCGACGACCGGGCCTACAAGCCCCTGAACTGGATGTCGCCGCCCTGCACCCTGAAGGAGGGCACCGGCGAGGAAGAGGGCGTCTGGACCGTCATCAACAAGGCGGGCGAGAAGCTCATCATCACGATGGAGGAGGTTCTCCACGACTCCTCGCACGAACTGGGCGTGGATCCCGGCCTGATCAAGGACGGCGTGGAAGCGCACCTTCAGGAGCTGCTCGCCGACCGCATCGAGACACTCGGCGAGGGCTACACCCTGATCCGCCGCGAGTACCCGACGGCCATCGGGCCGGTGGACATCCTGTGCCGGGACGCCGACGGCAAGACCGTCGCGGTGGAGATCAAGCGGCGTGGTGAGATCGACGGCGTGGAGCAGCTGACGCGCTATCTGGAGCTGCTGAACCGCGACCCCCATCTCGCGCCGGTCCGCGGTGTCTTCGCCGCGCAGGAGATCAAGCCCCAGGCCCGCGTCCTCGCGACGGACCGGGGCATCGGCTGCCAGGTCCTCGACTACGACGCGATGCGCGGCATCGAGGACGACAAGCTGCGCCTGTTCTGACCTGCCCCGTCTCTACCCACCCCGCCAGACAAAGAGGGCCGGGTCCGCGAGCGCGGACCCGGCCCTGCCGTGTGTACGGGGTGTCAGATCACCTGCTCCGACTTGCCGGGCGTGCTCGCGCCGCTGCTCTGCGGCGCGCTCGCGGTGGTGCTCGCGGGCGCGCTCGACGCCGGGCCGCTGGCCGAGTCGGAGGTGGACGGGGTGGTCGTCGGCGGAGTCGTCGTCGGCGTGGGCTCCCCGGTGTCCGTCGGCGTCGGCGTCGACGAGGGCGGCGTGGAACTCGACGGCGGCTTGGTCGGTGAGGACGGCGGCTTGGTCGGGGTCGTCGGCGGCTTGGAGGACGTCGGAGGCTTCGACGTCGTCGGCGGCTTCGACGTGGACGCCGGATCACTCGGGTCCTGCGAACCGCTCGGTTCGTCCGTCGGCGTCGGATCGTCCGACGTGCCGAGCGTGCCGTCCGGACCCGGGTCGGTCGGGCGGCTGGTCGCAGCGCCCGTGTCGCCGCCCTCGTTCGCCGCCGGGTCGGCGCCCAGGCTGCCGTCGCCCAGGCCCTGGCTGGCCGAGGGGTTGACGCCGACCTGGTCGGACGGCGGGTTGCGGTCCTTGTCGGAGGTGGCGCCGAGGGTCACCACGGTGCCGAGCACGGCGACGAGCAGGGCACCGGCGCCCGCGGCCACCAGGTTGCGCCGGGCCAGGCCCTTGAGACCGAGCCGGGCCTTGTGCGAGGGCGCGGCCGGGCTGTGGTGGGTGACCACGGTCGGCGCGGAGGGCTGCTGGAGCGTCGGGAAGGCCGCCGGAACACCGCCGGCCGGGGACGCCGACTCCTCGTACCGGGCGTCGGGCACCTCCTCCCCCGCGGTCGGGCCGAGCCCGATCGGGGTGCCCGAGCGGTCGGAGACCAGGGCGAGGGCGCGGCGGCCGGCGACGGTGCCGCGCTTGTCGGACAGGGCGCCGCGCAGGCCGATGGAGGCCTCCAGTTCGGCCCGGGCCCGGTCGAGCCGGCCGCCGCACAGGGCGAGGATGCCGAGCTCGTGGTGGAAGTAGGCCTCCTCGGCGACGTCCCCGGCGAGCCGGGCGGCCTCGGCGCCGGTGCGCAGGGCGCGTTCCCAGGCGCTCCAGTGCAGTCCGGCGGCGAACGCGGGGGCGGCGGTGCGGGCCAGGTGGACGGCCGGGCTCTCCTCGTCCTCGGCGGGCGGCTCGGTGAGGGGCCCGAGGACGGCCAGGGCGGCGAGGACGGCGTCGGACTCGGCGCACACCCGTTCCGGGGTGACCGAGGGGTGCCCGGCCCACCAGGAGTAGTGCTGGGCGGCGCTGCGGGCCCCGGCCTCGGCCTCGTCGGCGTATCCGGCGGCCTCCAGCTGGGCCGGCACGCCCGCGGCGAGCCGGTAGCGGGAGCCGACCGGGGAGACCAGACCGCAGTCGGCCAGTTCGCCGAGGGCGGCGTCCGCGTGGGTGTCGCCGACCAGGGCGGGCAGATGCGCCTGGTGCGGGACCTCGCCGCCGAGGGCCACGGCGAAGCGCAGGGTGGCGCGGGCGGAGGCGCTCAGCCGGGCGGCGAGCAGCGGGGCGGGGGCGGCGGCCTCGCCGAGCGCGGGCAGCGGTACGTCGTCGCCGTCGGCGGCGTCGCAGCCCTCGGCCGGGGGCGCGTCCTCGAAGACGCCGAACTCGTCGACGGCGCTCGTCCCGGCGCGCAGCCGGTCGCGCTGCCGCAGCAGGGCACCGGCCTGGACGAAGCGCAGCGGCAGGCCCTCGGACTCGAACCAGAGGTCGCCCGCCCAGTTGGACTCCTCGTCGGTGAGGGTCCGGCCCACCGCGTGCTCCAGCAGGTCGAGTCCGGCCGCGCGGTCCAGGCCGCCGAGGGCGACCTCCTCGACGGCGGAGTCGGCGGAGGGAGCGGGCACGTCGGGGGTGGCGCCCAGCAGGAAGGCGCACTCCGGGGTCGCCTCCAGCAGCTCGTCGAGCGCGGCGCCGCCGAACTCGAGGTCGTCGAGGACGACGACCGCGCCGATCTCACGGAGGTGGGTGAGCAGTTCGTCCCGGTCCGGGCGGTACAGGGGGGCGTTGAAGACGGCGCGGAAGAGGTCGTGCCGCAGGTCCTCGCAGGTGCGGCCGAAGCCGCCCAGGCGGACGACGCCGTCGGGGGCGAGGTCCGCGCAGTCCTCGGCGACGAGGTCGAGGAGGCGGGTGCGGCCCGAGCCGGCGGGTCCGGTGAGGCGGACGGAGCGGCCGCGGGCGAGCAGGCGCACCAGTTGCTCGCGTTCGTCCTGGCGGGCCAGCAGCGGCAGGGCGGGACGCGCGGGGCCGGGCGGGACGGGCGGCCGGGCCGCGCGCTCGGCCTCGGCGCGTTCGGCCGGGGTGAGCTTCACGGGCCGGGCGGGCCGTTCGGCGGGCGGGCAGACCTCTATTTCGCTGCCGTCGACGGGGTTGACGGTCAGCAGGAAGTCGCCGGCGACGAGCCGCACGGTGCGGGCGAGTGCGGGCGCGTGCTGCGCGAAGTCGGGTGTGAGGGAGTCCCGGGGCGGGCGCTGGCGCGGCCCCTGGCCGTCGCCCTCGTGGCCGTACTCCTCGGGTCCCCGGGTGTTCGGGTCCATAAGTCAAGCCCCCCAAAAGCGGGTGTGTGCTGTGAAAGCCCTTCCCGGCCTTGCTGCACACCGCGCTGTCGCTTCTGGTCCGGGCCCGCTCGAAGGGTGGCAAGGCAGCGGGCAGCCGAACCCTAAACCTTCGCACAGTATCTACGACAGTCCGGGGTACCGCGGCGTCCGAGACGTCACGGTCTCGTGAGGATTGTGCGCGTCGCACGATTCGACGACGTCCGTCCGGGTCCTCCCCGGTCTCCCGGTTCCCACCCGTACGTCGGCGTCACACGCGGGGCAGTGTCTCCACCCCGATGCCCCCTTCGATCGCCAGGATCCGGTGCAGGCGGGTGGCCACCAGCAGGCGCTGCATCTGCGGCGGTACACCGCGCAGCACCAGGCGCCGGCCGCAGCGGCCGGCCCGCCGGTGGGCTCCCATGATCACACCCAGTCCGGTGGCGTCCCAGGAGTCCAGTTCGGACAGGTCGAGCACGAGGTCGCCGACTCCGTCGTCGACGGCCGAGTGCAGGACCGTACGGGCGTCCGCCGCGCTCCGGACGTCGAGGCGGCCCCCGACGACCAGCTCGGCGTGGTCGCCCCTGATGTGCATATGCGCTCCCCGTGCGTGCGTCTCGTGCTCCGCGTTTCTGATGCCGGTGATGCAACCTCTGACTGTGTGGAGGCGGCAGAGGTTGCTTCTTGTAAGCGAACCGATACCGAATTCACCCGGGGGTGTGATGCCCCCGGGGCATGTGCGGTTTCAGTGCTTGTAGAAGCCCTGCCCGCTCTTGCGTCCGATGTCACCGGCGTCAACCATCCGGCGCATCAGTTCGGGAGCCGCGAACTTCTCGTCCTGGGACTCGGTGTAGATGTTGTTCGTGGCGTGCAGCAGGATGTCGACGCCCGTCAGGTCCGCCGTCGCCAGCGGTCCCATGGCGTGGCCGAAGCCCAGCTTGCAGGCGAGGTCGATGTCCTCGGCGCTCGCCACGCCCGACTCCTGCAGCTTCGCGGCCTCGACGACCAGGGCGCAGATGAGACGGGTCGTCACGAAGCCGGCGACGTCGCGGTTGACGACGATGCAGGTCTTGCCGACGGACTCGGCGAACTCCCGGGCCTTGGCCAGGGTTTCATCGCTGGTCTTGTAGCCGCGGACCAGTTCGCACAGCTGCATCATCGGCACCGGCGAGAAGAAGTGCGCGCCGACGACCCGCTCGGGGCGCTCCGTCGCGGCCGCGATCTTGGTGATCGGGATGGCGGAGGTGTTGGAGGCGAGGATCGCCTCGTCCTTCACGAGCTTGTCGAGCGTGCGGAAGATCTCGTGCTTGATCTCGAGCTTCTCGAACACGGCCTCCACGACGACGTCCGCGTCGGCCACGGCGTCCAGGTCGGTGGTGGCGGTGATCCGGGCGACGGCGGCGTCGGCGTCGTGCGCCTCCAGCTTGCCCTTGGCGACGAACTTGTCGTACGAGGCCTTGATGCCGTCAGTACCCCGCTTCAACGCCTCGTCGGTGACGTCGCGCAGGACGACGTCCCAGCCCGCCTGCGCCGAGACCTGGGCGATACCGGCTCCCATGAGGCCGGCTCCGATGACGGCGAGCTTCCCTGCCACGTTACGACTCCCTGCTGACACGGCTCTTATGTATGCCTCTCGGGCGGACACTAGCGTTCGTGAGGCGCTGTGTGACCGCTAAGTAACGCGCGTCACGTCTCACATGACGGACATCACACCGGGCAGGGTCAGGGAGCGCCTCGTACGGCGTAGTTGAGCACCTTCTCGCTCAACAGCTCCTCGATGTCGTCGAGGAGGACGAGCATCTCTCGTGACACTTCGTCCGGGTTGCGCCCCTTGACCATCTCGCGGCCGACGGCGACGAAGACGGTGCCGTGGATCCAGCAGATCTGACCGGCGATCAGCCCCGGCAGCGGGTCGCCGGCACCGGCACCGGTCTCCTCACGGAGGGTCGCCTCCAGGTTGTCCTGGACCTCCTGCTGGATGCTCCACAGCCGGGAGCGCAGCGGCGGCGCCTCGTCGATGCAGCGCATGAAGCGGTCGTAGCCCTCGATGAGGCCCATCCGGGGGGAGACGGCCTCGGTCTCGGCGCGCAGTTCGCGCAGGACCGCCCGGGCGGCCGACTCTCCCTCGTCCCGGCCGCGCACCCAGCGGGAGAGGCGGTCGACGACGCCCTGGGAGCGGTCGAAGAAGAGGTCCTCCTTGGCCGGGAAGTAGTTGTAGACGGTGTTCACGGAGACGTCGGCCGCCTCCGCCACGTCCGCGATCGTCACCGTCACGAACCCGTGCTCCAGGAACAGCCCGGTGGCGATGTCCGAGATGCGCTGCCTGGTCTCGCGCTTCTTCCGTTCCCTGAGCCCCTCAGCCATGTCCGAATCCTAGCTTCCCTGGGGCTTCTCAAAACTTGGGGTCATTGCAAACTTTAAGAGACTCTGTTTTTCTGTGGCCATGAACAACATGGAGAACAGGGGCATGGCGATCATCAGTACGGCTGGACTGGCGCGTACCTTCCAGACGAAGCGCGGCCCGGTGCCCGCCGTGCGCGGCATCGATCTGACCGTCCGCGAGGGCGAGATCCTCGGCTTCCTCGGCCCGAACGGCGCCGGCAAGACGACCACCCTGCGGATGCTGACGACCCTGCTGGAGCCGACCGGCGGAGCCGCCACCGTCGCGGGCCACGACCTGGCGACCGACCCGGCCGGGGTGCGGCGGGCCTGCGGCTACGTGGCGCAGTCCGGCGGCGTGGACCCGGGCATCACCGTGCGGGAGGAGCTGGTCACCCAGGGGCGCCTGTACCGGCTGAGCAGGGCGGACGCCGCCGAGCGCGCCGAGGAGCTGGCGCGCGACCTGGGCCTTGCCGACCTGCTCGAGAGCAAGTGCGCCGCGCTCTCCGGCGGACAGCGGCGGCGTCTGGACATCGCGATGGCGCTCACCCACCGCCCGAAGGTGCTGTTCCTCGACGAGCCGACGACCGGTCTCGACCCCGGCAGGCGGGCCGACCTGTGGGACCTGGTGCGCCGGCTGCGCGACGAGCACGGCACGACCGTCTTCCTGACCACCCACTACCTCGACGAGGCCGACGCGCTCTCCGACCGGCTGGTCGTCGTCGACCGGGGCGTGGTGGTCGCCGAGGGCACCCCGAGCGCGCTGAAGCTCCGCCACGGCGGCTCGATCGACGCCTCGCTCCAGGACACGTTCCTCGCCATCACCGGGCGCAGCGCCGACCCCGCCGACCGGGCCCCCGTCGCCGTATAGGCGCGAGAGAGGAAACAGAGGACTCCCGATGCTGTTGCACGACACCGCGCTCGTCTACGGGCGCTATCTCCGCCAGTCCCTGCGCTCCCGTTTCGCGCTGCTCTTCGGCGTGCTGATGCCGCTGCTCTATCTGCTGTTCTTCGGTCCCCTGCTCACGGATCTGCCGCTCGGTGAGCGGGGCAGCTCCTGGCAGGTGCTCGTCCCCGGGCTGCTGCTCCAACTGGGTCTGTTCGGGGCGTCGTTCGCCGGCTTCTCGATCATCATCGAGAAGGGACAGGGGGTGGTCGAACGCATGCGCGTCACCCCGGTCAGCCGGCTGGCCCTGCTGCTGGGCCGGGTGCTGCGGGACGCCACGGTGTTCGTCTTCCAGGCGGTGCTGCTGGTGCTGGCGGCGGTGGCGATGGGCCTGCGGGCCCCGCTGGCCGGTGTGCTGATCGGCTTCGGGTTCGTCGCCCTGCTCTCGCTCTCGCTGGCCTCGCTGTCGTACGCGCTGGCCATGAAGCTGGACACCCCGCAGAGCTTCGGCCCGGCGATCAACGCGCTGACCATGCCGTCCATGCTGCTGTCCGGCCTGATGCTCCCGATGACCCTGGGCCCGGCCTGGCTGGACGTCCTGTCGCACCTCATGCCGTTCCGCTATCTGGTGGACGCGGTGCGCGAGGCATACGTCGGCGGCTACACGACATGGCCCATGCTCTACGGCGTTCTGGTGGCCGTCGGCCTCACGGCGCTGTCCGTGACAGTGGGCACACGCGTGTTCCGAACCGCCGGAGCGTAACTACGCTGGCCACATGGTCAATCTGACGCGCATCTACACCAGGACCGGCGACCAGGGCACCACCGCCCTCGGCGACATGAGCAGGGTCGCCAAGACCGACCTCAGGATCTCCGCGTACGCCGACGCCAACGAGGCGAACGCGGCGATCGGCACCGCGATCGCCCTGGGCGGCCTGGACGAGGAGGTCGTCAAGGTCCTCACCCGTGTGCAGAACGACCTGTTCGACGTGGGTGCGGACCTGTCGACGCCGGTGGTGGAGAACCCGGAGTTCCCGCCGCTGCGGGTCGAGCAGTTCTACATCGACAAGCTGGAGGCGGACTGCGACCGCTTCCTCGAACAGGTGGAGAAGCTCCGCTCCTTCATCCTTCCGGGCGGCACCCCGGGCGCGGCCCTGCTCCATCAGGCCTGCACGGTCGTACGCCGGGCGGAGCGCTCGACGTGGGCCGCCCTGGAGGTGCACGGCGAGACGATGAACCCCCTGACGGCGACCTACCTCAACCGCGCCTCCGACCTGCTGTTCATCCTCGCGAGGACGGCGAACAAGCAGGTCGGAGACGTGTTGTGGGTGCCGGGCGGAGAGCGCTAGGTTCTCCCCCGCGCCGCGTGCCAGACGCCGTTGGCGGAGAGGACCCCGCCGACGATCATCATCACGATGCCGACCTTGGTGAGGGTGACGACGGGGACGTCCACGTCTCCGGTGAAGCGCCACAGCAGCAGGCCGATCAGGAAGGTGACGACGCCTTCGGTCACATACTGCTTCGCCTTGGTCATGACGGGATCCTTTCCTTCGATGTGCTGACGGTGGTGTCCTGCTCCCCGGCGGAGGGCTTGCGCGGCCAGACGAAGTAGCTCAGCGCGATCAGGCCGTGGATGCCGGCCGCGCGCCAGGCCACGTAGCGCCAGCTCTCCAGGGAGGTGACGCGGCTCGGGTCGTCCACGTACCAGATGGCTCCCTGGAGCAGCACGGTCGCGACGACCGCGCCGATCAGCGTGCCCAGCCAGATCCTGGCCTCGTGGCGCGCGCGGGCCATGCCGCCCTGCGGGGGCTTCTGCGGTGGCGGGGCGCCGCCGAACCGGTGGGCCGCGTGGCCGTCGAGCCACTTCACGGTGCGGTGGCCGTGCCCGACGGTGTAGCCGATGTACAGCGCGGCCAGGCCGTGGGTCCAGTTCGGGTCGGCACCGTTCTTCAGGTCCAGCGCGGTGGCGATCAGCAGCACGACCTCCAGCAGCGGCTCGCACAGCAGCAGCGCCAGGCCGGTGCGCGGCATCTTCAGCAGGTAGCGGGCGCCCAGTCCGGCGGCCAGCAGTACCCAGAAGCCGATCTCGCAGGCGGCGATCAAGGCGACGATCACGGTTCGCTCCTCTCGGTCACCTTCAAGGCTTCCGGTCGGGGCGGCCGGAATCGTCGTCGTGACTGACGAAAGCGCCGTACATCGAAAGATGCAGCCAGGGACCCTACGCGGGGATCACGCACAAGGCGTCCCTGCCGTGTTGGATGGAGTCATGGCCGTACGACTCCCCCGCCCACGCCGCTTCGACGTCTACATCGCGGCGGGCGGCCTGCTCGGCGGACTGCTGCTGTGGGGCGTAGGCCTGGCCACCCGTCCGCACACCGAGGTGTACGTGCTGCTGCCGGGACGCTGGCCGGTGCTGTTGCCCCTCTTCGTCATGGCCGGCTGTGAGCTGCTGCGCCGGGCCGCCCCGCGCACCGCCCTGCTGACCGGCACGGCCGCGATCGTCCTGGACACCCTCACCCAGGGCAACCTGGTCACGATCCTGATGTACACCGACCTGATGTACGCGGCCGTCCTGTACGGCACACCCGCCTCGGCCCGCCGCATTCCACGCATCACCGGGCTGCTCTCGGTGATCGGGGCCGTGGTGCCGTTCGCCCTGTGGCGCGAGCCCGAGGTACTGCTGATCGGGGTGGTCACGGGCATCGTGGCCTTCGGCCCCGCCGCCACCGGGCTGATCGTCCGCAACCACCGCGACGCCGCCGAGTCCGCCCGGCTGCGCGCCGAGCAGACCGCGCTGCTCGCCGAGATGGACCGCACCCAGGCGGTCACCGCCGAACGCGCCCGAATGGCCCGCGAACTGCACGACATGGTCGCCAACCATCTGTCCGCCATCGCCATCCACTCCACGGCCGCCCTCTCCCTCGACGACCCCAAGACCTCCCAGGACGCGCTGGTCGTCATCCGCGAGAACAGCGTGGAGGGGCTCTCGGAGATGCGGCGGCTGATCGGCATCCTGCGCGACAGCAGCGGTGACCTGGAACCGGCCGCGGCCCCGACGCTCGACGGCCTCGGCGCGCTGGTGACGGGCGCCCGCGCCAACGGCCTCGACGTCACGCTGGAGAACACCGGACAGGGCGAGGTGCCGACGCCGGTCGAACTCGCCGCCTACCGCATCGTGCAGGAGTCACTGACCAACGCGCTCAAGCACTCCGACTCGGGCCGTGTCACCGTGTCCCTCGCCCAGCGGAACGGCTCGCTCGTCGTCACCGTGACCAGCCCCTACGGCGACCGGGACGCCCCCCGCGCGCCCGGCTCCGGCGCCGGTCTGGTCGGCATGCGCGAGCGGGCGGCACTGCTGGACGGCACGTTCGAGGCCGGCCCCGAGGACTCACCGGACGGCAAGATCTGGGCCGTACGCGCCGCTCTGCCCATCGTCGAAGGAGAATCCGAATGATCCGCGTCCTGGTCGCCGAGGACCAGTCCGCCGTCCGCGCGGGACTGGTCCTCATCCTGCGCAGCGCGCCCGACATCGAGGTGGCCGGCGAGGCGGCGGACGGCGAGCAGGCGGTGGAGCTGGCCCGCGAGCTGCGGCCGGACCTGGTGCTGATGGACGTTCAGATGCCACGCCTGGACGGGGTGTCGGCGACCCGCCAGGTCGTCTCGGAAGGGCTCGCCGATGTACTGGTGCTGACCACCTTCGACCTCGACGAGTACGTCTTCGGGGCGCTGCGGGCAGGCGCGTCCGGCTTCCTGCTGAAGAACACCGAGGCCAGGCAGCTGCTGGAGGCCGTGCGCACGGTCGCGCGCGGGGAAGGGCTGATCTCCCCGGCGGTCACCCGGCGGCTGATCGCGGAGTTCGCCGCGAAGCCGACCCGGGAGCCCACGGCCGACCCGGCCGTTCTGGACCGGCTGACCCGGCGCGAGCGCGAGGTGCTGTCCTGCCTCGGCGAGGGCCTGTCCAACGCGGACATCGCCGACCGGCTCGACATGGCCGAGGCGACCGTGAAGACCCACGTCAGCAGGCTGTTGGGGAAGCTGGAGCTGCGCAGCCGGGTGCAAGCGGCGGTGCTGGCACAGGAGTTGGGTGTCTGACCCGACCGTGGGAGCGGTGGTCCAGACCTATTGACCGGTGGTCCAGACCTTTCTATTCTCACCGCACCATGAGGGGCGTGAGGCTCAGTCACGCCCCGAGAACCCCACAAGGGAGGCGCAGCATGCGCTTCAGACACAGAGCCGCGGCAGGGTTCGCGTCCCTGTTGCTCCCACTGGCCGGTCTCGTCGGCCTCGCGAGTCCCGCCGAGGCCGCGACATCCGCGACCGCCACCTACGCCAAGACCCAGGACTGGGGCTCCGGCTTCGAGGGCAAGTGGACGGTGAAGAACACCGGCACGACCGCCCTCAGCTCCTGGACCGTCGAGTGGGACTTCCCCTCCGGTACGTCCGTCACCTCCGCCTGGGACGCCGACGTCACCTCCTCCGGCACCCACTGGACCGCCAAGAACAAGTCCTGGAACGGCACCCTCGCCCCCGGCGCCTCCGTCTCCTTCGGCTTCAACGGCACCGGCTCCGGCTCCCCCGCGAACTGCAAGCTCAACGGCGGAAGCTGCGACGGCGGCACCACCGAACCCGGCGACAAGGCCCCGAGCGCCCCCGGCACGCCCACCGCCTCGGACATCACCGACACCTCGGTGAAGCTGTCCTGGAGCGCCGCCACCGACGACAAGGGCATCAAGAACTACGACGTCCTGCGCGACGGCGCCAAGGTCGCCACCGTGACCACCACGTCGTACACGAACACCGGCCTGACCGCCGGAACCGACTACTCCTACACCGTCCAGGCCCGTGACACCGCCGACCAGACCGGCCCGGTCAGCGGCGCCCGCGCGGTCCGCACCACCGGCGGCACCACCGAGCCCCCGCCCACGGGCGACAAGGTCAAGCTCGGCTACTTCGTCGAGTGGGGCGTCTACGGCCGCAACTACCACGTCAAGAACCTGGTGTCCTCGGGCTCGGCCTCGAAGATCACCCACATCAACTACGCGTTCGGCAACGTCAAGAACGGTCAGTGCACCGTCGACGACACCTACGCCGCCTACGACAAGGCCTACACCGCCGACCAGTCCGTCAGCGGCACCGCCGACACCTGGGACCAGCCGCTGCGCGGCAACTTCAACCAGCTCCGCCAGCTCAAGGCCAAGTACCCGCACATCAAGGTGCTGTACTCCTTCGGCGGCTGGACCTACTCGGGCGGCTTCGGCCAGGCCGCGCAGAACGCGGCCGCGTTCGCCAAGTCCTGCAAGGCCGTCGTCGAGGACCCGCGCTGGGCCGATGTCTTCGACGGCATCGACATCGACTGGGAGTACCCGAACGCCTGCGGCCTGACCTGCGACACATCCGGCCCGGCCGCGTTCAAGAACCTGATGTCCGCGCTGCGCACGGAGTTCGGCTCGAAGTACCTGGTCACCGCGGCCATCACCGCCGACGGCTCCTCCGGCGGCAAGATCGACGCGGCCGACTACGGCGGCGCCGCGCAGTACCTCGACTGGTACAACGTGATGACGTACGACTACTTCGGCGCCTTCGACAAGGACGGCCCGACCGCCCCGCACTCCCCGCTCACCTCGTACCCCGGGATCCCGCAGGCCGGCTTCAACTCGGCCGACGCGATCGCCAAGCTGAAGGCGAAGGGCGTCCCCTCCGCCAAGCTGCTGCTCGGCATCGGCTTCTACGGCCGCGGCTGGACCGGCGTCACCCAGTCCGCACCGGGCGGATCGGCGACCGGCGCGGCGCCCGGTACGTATGAGGCGGGCATCGAGGACTACAAGGTCCTGAAGAACTCCTGCCCGGCCACCGGCACGATCGCGGGCACGGCGTACGCCCACTGCGGCAGCAACTGGTGGTCGTACGACACCCCCGCCACCATCGGCTCGAAGATGACATGGGCCAAGAACCAGGGGCTCGGCGGCGCGTTCTTCTGGGAGTTCAGCGGCGACACCGGCAACGGAGAGCTGGTGACAGCGATCAACAACGGCCTGTCGTAGACAGGTTCGGCTGATCAAGCCACATTGACGCGCTGACCGGGCGGGGCTGCCTCAAGCCACGCGAGGAAACCGGTCAGCGCGTCTTCGCTCATCGCGAGTTCGAGACGCGAGCCCCGGTGCAGGCAGGTCAGGATCACATGGTCGGAGAGCAGGGCCAGCTCCTCCTCGCCCTCCGGGACGCGGCGGCCGGCCACCTCGATCGCGGAGCGCTCCAGGATGCGGCGCGGGCGCGGTGAGTACGAGAAGACGCGGTACCACTCGACGCGGTCGCCGTTGTACCGGGCCACCCCGTACGCCCACCCTTTGCCGTTGCTGTCGCCCTGCTCGGGGGCGTCCCAGCGCAGGCTGGCGTCGAAGGTGCCCCCCGAACGCTGGATGAGCCGGCGGCGCAGACCGAAGACGAAAAGCCCCACCACCACGAGCGCCACCACGATTCCGCACACAGTCAGAGCGAGGACCATCGACACCGACCTCCTCGTCTCCTAGGTAACGGAACGGAAAAAACTCCCACATCTGCCTCAGCCGCGACTGGGTCCGGATCTCTCCGGTACCCAGCCGCGGCTGAGTGACGTCTTCACACGGCGGACAGGATCAGCGCGCCGCCGTGGCCGCACGCAGACGGACGTCAGCGCGGCGCTTGGCCTCCGCGTCGTCCTCCGCCTTCGCGCGCTCCAGCTCCTGCTCAGCGCGCTGGACATCGATCTCGTCCGACAGCTCGGCGACTTCGGCCAGCAGCGAGAGCTTGTCGTCCGCGAACGAGATGAAACCGCCGTGGACGGCGGCGACGACGGTCCCGCCCTCGCTCGTACGGATGGTCACCGGGCCCGACTCCAGCACACCGAGCAGCGGCTGGTGACCGGGCATGACGCCGATGTCGCCGGACGTGGTGCGCGCGACGACCAGGGTGGCCTGGCCGGACCAGACCTCACGGTCGGCGGCGACCAGCGCGACGTGCAGCTCAGCAGCCAAGGTGGCTCCTCGGGTCACCACCCGGCGGTAGTGCCGGGTGTTGGTTACAAGTCTAGTAGGCGTGACAGAGGGGGCGGGACGAGCCCCGCCCCCTCATGAACTCGAGCGCGGCCCGGGTCAGGAGACGCCCAGCTCCTTGGCGTTGTTCTTCAGGTCCTCGAGACCACCGCACATGAAGAACGCCTGCTCCGGGAAGTGGTCGTACTCGCCGTCGCAGATCGCGTTGAACGCGGCGATCGACTCGTCCAGCGGCACGTCCGAACCGTCCACGCCGGTGAACTGCTTGGCGGCGTGGGTGTTCTGGGACAGGAAGCGCTCCACGCGACGGGCGCGGTGGACAACGAGCTTGTCCTCCTCGCCGAGCTCGTCGATACCGAGGATCGCGATGATGTCCTGCAGGTCCTTGTACTTCTGCAGGATGTTCTTCACGCGCATCGCGGCGTTGTAGTGGTCCGCCGCGATGTACCGCGGGTCGAGGATGCGGGACGTCGAGTCCAGCGGGTCCACGGCCGGGTAGATGCCCTTCTCGGAGATCGGACGGGAGAGAACCGTCGTCGCGTCGAGGTGGGCGAAGGTGGTGGCCGGGGCCGGGTCGGTCAGGTCGTCCGCGGGGACGTAGATCGCCTGCATCGAGGTGATCGAGTGACCACGGGTCGAGGTGATGCGCTCCTGCAGGGTGCCCATCTCGTCGGCCAGGTTCGGCTGGTAGCCCACCGCGGAGGGCATACGGCCGAGCAGGGTCGACACCTCGGAACCGGCCTGGGTGAAGCGGAAGATGTTGTCGATGAAGAACAGCACGTCCTGCTTCTGGACGTCACGGAAGTACTCCGCCATCGTCAGGCCGGCCAGGGCCACGCGCAGACGGGTGCCCGGGGGCTCGTCCATCTGGCCGAAGACCAGGGCGGTCTTGTCCAGAACGCCGGACTCTTCCATCTCCGCGATGAGGTCGTTGCCCTCACGGGTGCGCTCACCGACGCCCGCGAAGACGGAGACGCCCTCGTGGAGGTTGGCGACACGCATGATCATTTCCTGGATCAGCACGGTCTTGCCGACACCGGCACCACCGAACAGACCGATCTTGCCGCCCTTGACGTACGGGGTGAGCAGGTCGACGACCTTCAGGCCCGTCTCGAACATCTCGGTCTTCGACTCGAGCTGGTCGAACGCGGGGGCCTTGCGGTGGATGGTCCAGCGCTCGCCGTCGTACTCCTCGTCGCTGTTCAGCACCTCACCGAGGGTGTTGAACACCTTGCCCTTGGTGAAGTCGCCGACCGGGACGGAGATGCCCACGCCGGTGTTGACGACCGGGGCCTGGCGGACCAGACCGTCGGTGGGCTGCATGGAGATCGCGCGGACCAGGCCGTCACCCAGGTGCTGGGCGACCTCCAGGGTCAGCGTCTTCTTCTCGCCCGCCTTCGCCGGGTCGGAGACCTCGACGTGAAGGGCGTTGTAGATGTCCGGCATCGCGTCGACGGGGAACTCCACGTCGACGACCGGGCCGATGACCCGCGCGACGCGGCCCGTCGCCGTGGCCGTCTCAACAGTGGTGGTCATTTTCAGTCACTCCCCGCGGTCGCGTCGGCCAGGGCACTGGCACCACCGACGATCTCGCTGATTTCCTGGGTGATTTCGGCCTGGCGGGCCTGGTTGGCAAGCCGGGTGAGATTCTCGATGAGATCACCGGCGTTGTCGGTTGCCGACTTCATCGCGCGCCGCGTGGCGGCGTGCTTCGAGGCGGCCGACTGGAGCAGCGCGTTGTAGATGCGGCTCTCCACGTAGCGCGGCAGCAGGGCGTCCAGGACGTCCTCCGCCGAGGGCTCGAAGTCGAACAGCGGGAGGATCTCGCCCTTGTTGGGCTTGGCCTCCTCGGCGACCTCGTCGAGGCTGAGCGGCAGCAGCCGCGCCTCGACCGCCGTCTGCGTCATCATCGACACGAACTCGGTGTAGACGATGTGGAGCTCGTCCACGCCGCCCTCGGCCGTCTCCGTCTCGATCGCCTCGATCAGCGGGGCCGCGACCTTCTTGGCGTCCGCGTACGAGGGCTCGTCGGTGAAGCCCGTGAACGACTCCGCGACCTTGCGCTCGCGGAAGTTGTAGTGGGCGAGACCACGGCGGCCGACGATGTAGTTGACGACCTCCTTGCCCTCACCCTCGAGCTGCGCGGTGAGCCTCTCCGCGGCCTTGATGGCGTTGGAGTTGAAGGCGCCGGCCAGACCGCGGTCGCTCGTGAGGAGCAGGACCGCGACGCGGGTCGGGTTCTCCGCCTCCGTCGTCAGCGGGTGCTTGGTGTTCGACCCGGTGGCGACCGCGGTGACCGCGCGGGTGAGCTCGGTCGCATACGGGGTGGAGGCCGCCACCTTGCGCTGCGCCTTGACGACGCGCGAGGCGGCGATCATCTCCATCGCCTTCGTGATCTTCTTGGTCGCGGAGACGGATCGGATGCGACGCTTGTAGACCCGGAGCTGGGCTCCCATGAGTCAGGTCCCTTCCGTCGTCACTTACCGGCAGCCGGGGTGTCCTCGCCGAGCAGCTTGCCGTCGGAGGTCTCGAACTGCTTCTTGAACTCCGCGATGGCGTCGGCCATGGCCTGGAGGGTGTCGTCCGACATCTTGGCGCCCTCGCGGATGGAGGTCAGCAGGCCCTGCTCCTTGCGGTGCAGGTACTCCAGCAGCTCCTTCTCGAAGCGGCGGATGTCGACGACCGGGACCTCGTCCATCTTGCCGGTGGTGCCGGCCCAGATGGAGACGACCTGGTCCTCGGTGGCCATCGGCTGGTACTGCGGCTGCTTCAGCAGCTCGACCATGCGCTGACCACGCTCGAGCTGCGCCTTGGACGCGGCGTCCAGGTCGGAACCGAAGGCGGCGAACGCCTCCAGCTCACGGAACTGGGCGAGGTCCACGCGGAGGCGGCCGGACACCTGGCGGATCGCCTTGTGCTGGGCGGAACCACCGACTCGGGAGACGGAGATACCGACGTTCAGCGCGGGGCGCTGACCGGCGTTGAACAGGTCCGACTCCAGGAAGCACTGGCCGTCGGTGATGGAGATGACGTTGGTCGGGATGAACGCCGAGACGTCGTTGGCCTTGGTCTCCACGATCGGCAGACCGGTCATCGAACCGGCGCCCATCTCGTCGGAGAGCTTGGCGCAGCGCTCCAGCAGGCGGGAGTGCAGGTAGAAGACGTCACCCGGGTAGGCCTCACGGCCCGGCGGGCGGCGCAGCAGCAGCGACACGGCGCGGTAGGCGTCGGCCTGCTTCGACAGGTCGTCGAAGATGATGAGGACGTGCTTGCCCTCGTACATCCACTGCTGACCGATGGCCGAACCGGTGTACGGCGCCAGGTACTTGAAGCCGGCCGGGTCGGACGCCGGGGCGGCGACGATGGTCGTGTACTCCAGCGCGCCGGCCTCCTCCAGAGCGCCGCGCACGCCGGCGATGGTGGAGCCCTTCTGGCCGATGGCGACGTAGATGCAGCGGACCTGCTTCTCCGGGTCGCCCGAGCGCCAGTTGTCGCGCTGGTTGATGATCGTGTCGACGGCCAGGGCGGTCTTGCCGGTCTGGCGGTCACCGATGATCAGCTGACGCTGGCCACGGCCGATCGGGGTCATGGTGTCGACGGCCTTGTAGCCGGTCTCCATCGGCTGGTGGACCGACTTGCGGTCCATGACCGTGGGGGCCTGCAGCTCCAGGGCACGGCGGCCCTGGGTCTCGATCTCGCCGAGGCCGTCGATCGGGGCGCCGAGGGGGTCGACCACACGGCCGAGGTAGCCCTCGCCGACCGCTACGGAGAGAACCTCACCGGTACGCGAGACCGGCTGCCCCTCCTCGATGCCGCTGAACTCACCGAGGACGATGGCACCGATCTCGCGCTCCTCGAGGTTGAGGGCGAGGCCGAGGGTGCCGTCCTCGAACTTCAGCAGCTCGTTGGCCATGGCCGAGGGCAGACCCTCGACCTTCGCGATGCCGTCGCCGGCAAAGGTGACCGTACCGACCTCCTCGCGCGAGGCCGCGTCCGGCTTGTACGCCTGGACGAAGTTCTCCAGCGCGTCCCGGATCTCCTCCGGCCGGATCGTGAGCTCCGCCATCTGGGTTCCCTGCTCTCCTTGTTGGGCCCGAAGTTTCTTAGGGGGTCTGGGGGCGACCCCCAGGATTCTTCTGCACGGCCCAACCAGGGCCGTCGTAAGTACGTCGTGCTATTGAGTTGCTGCTCAGCTCGCCAGGCGGCGGCTCGCGTCCTCCAGCCGGTCCGCGAGGGAGCCGTTGATGACCTCGTCGCCGACCTGCACCCGGATTCCGCCGAGGACCTCGGGGTCCACGTCCAGGTTGAGGTGCATCCGGCGGCCGTAGATCTTCGCGAGGGCGTCGCCCAGGCGCCGCTTCTGCGGGTCGCTCAGCGGCACCGCCGAGGTGACGATGGCCACCATGCGGTCCCGGCGCTCGGCGGCGAGCTTGGACAGGGACTCCAGTCCCGACTCCAGGCTACGTCCCCGCGGCGCGGTCACAAGGCGCGTCACCAGACGCTCGGTGGCCGACTGCGCCCTGCCGCCGAGCAGGCTGCGCAGCAGCTCGCTCTTGGCCGAGGTGGTGGCCTTCCGGTCGGTCAGCGCGGCCCGCAGCCCGGTGCTGCCGGAGACGATCCGGCCGAACCGGAACAGCTCGTCCTCGACGTCGTCGAGCTTGCCGGCCTGCTGCGCGGCGGTGAGGTCGGCGGTGTCGGCCAGCTGCTCCAGGGCGTCCACCAGGTCGCGCGACTGCGACCAGCGGGAGCGCACCATGCCGGCGACCAGGTCGGCGGCCGGGCCGCTGACCTGGGTGCCGAGCAGACGCTGGGCCAGTTGGGCCTTCGCCTCGCCGTCCTGCGCCGGGTCGGTGAGGACCCGACGCAGCGAAACCTCGCGGTGGAGCAGAGCGGTGACGGCGGCCAGCTCGTCGGCGAGCGAGCCCGCGTCGACGGACGTGGAGTCCGTCAACGCGTCGAGACGCTCTCGTGCGGCTGCCAGGGCCTCGCGGCTCGCTCCGTTCATCGCCCGGCCTCGGCCTTCTCCTCGAGGTCGTCGAGGAACCGGTCGATCACACGGCTCTGGCGGGCGTGGTCCTCGAGGGACTCCCCGACGAGCTTGCCGGCCAGGTCGGTGGCGAGCTTGCCGACGTCCTGACGCAGCGCGGACGCGGCGGCCTTGCGGTCGGCCTCGATCTGCGAGTGGCCGGCGGCGACGATCTCCTCGCGCTGACGCTGGCCCTCGGCCCGCATCTCGGCGATGAGCGTCGCGCCCTGCTCCTGCGCCTCCTGGCGCAGGCGCGCGGCCTCGTGCCGGGCCTCGGCGAGCTGTGCCTTGTACTGCTCAAGGACGCTCTGGGCCTCGACCTTCATGGTCTCGGCCTCTTCGATACCGCCTTCGATCGCCGCGCGGCGCTCCTCCAGAACCTTGTTGATGTTCGGAAGCAGCTTCTTCCAGAAGAAGAAGAACACGATGGCGAAGGCGATGGTGCCGATGAGCAGCTCGGGGCCCGGAGGAACGAGCGGGTTCTGCTCTTCCTCGGCCGCCAGCTGCACCAGGTTGGCGATCACATCAGTGCCTTTCGTCGAAACGTGTCGGTAGGGAAGTTCTTACTTCGTACCGAACACGAACGGCATGACGATGCCGATGAGGGCGAGCGCCTCACAGAAGGCGAAGCCCAGGATCTGGTTGGCACGGATCAGGCCGGCGGCCTCGGGCTGGCGGGCGAGGGCCTGGGTGCCGTTGCCGAAGATGATGCCGACGCCGATGCCGGGGCCGATAGCCGAGAGGCCGTAACCGACGGAACCGATGGAACCGGAGACAGCGGCGAGGGTCTCAGTGGCAGCCATGCTGAATCTTCCTTCTCTTAACGGACCGGTGGGGGTTGGCCACCGGACGACCGGGGGTGGGGTGGGGCTCAGTGATGCTCAGCGAGAGCGCCCTGGATGTACGTGCAGGCGAGGAGTACGAAGACGTACGCCTGGACGGCCTGCACGAAAAGCTCGAAGCCGATCATGGCGATAGTCATCACGAACGAGACACCGGCCGCCGGGATCATCCAGCTGTTGAGCAGGTACCAGGATGCGACGGTGAACATGACCAGCATCAGGTGGCCGGCGAACATGTTGGCGAAGAGTCGCACCGCGTGCGTGAACGGCCGGACCAGCAGGTTCGAGAAGAACTCGATGACCATCACGAGCGGCAGCACCGGGCCGAGCGACTTGTCGTAGCCGGTGACGTTCTTGAAGAACCCGACGAAGCCGTGCCGCTTGAAGGTCAGCGAGACCCAGGTCACGTAGACGATCGCGGCGAGGACCGCCGGGAAGGCGATGATCGACGACACCGGGAACTGCGCCAGCGGGATCACGGACCAGATGTTCATGATCCAGATGAAGAAGAACAGCGAGACCATGAACGGGACGTACTTCTCGCCCTCGCGCTTGCCGAGCGTCTCGTAGACGATGCCGCGGCGGACGAAGTCGTAGCCGGCCTCACCGACCATCTGCAGCTTGCCCGGCACCACCTTGGCCTTGCCGAAGGCCGCATAGAAGAAGCCGATGACGAGGACGGTGGTGACGAGCGCGAGCAGCATCACCTTGTTGAACTCGAACCCTCCGACCGTGGCGATCGGCTTGAAGAGGAACGAGTGCAGGCCCGGTGCCGGAAAACCACACCCGTCGGACATGATCCGACAGCTCCAGTCAAAGGCGAGCTGGGTCTGGTCAGCACTCACCGGGGGCTCCTTCGGCGTGACGCATGGGTACGGCAACCTCGTTGTGTCGGCGCGGCGCGCAGCCGCGGATCGGCACTGGACTGGTGTTACGGATGTGAGGGCGGCTTTGGGGCATCGAGCCTCGCGTTCGAGCAGGCGTCAGCTCAGATGCCCGCGCCCGCGATGCCGCAGTTGGCACCGGACGATAGCAGGAGTTCTCCGTGCTCTTTATCGCGCCCCTACTCGTCACGACGACGACCCGGTCTTCTCGGGCTTCTCGCTCTTCTCGGAGTCAGGGTCGATGTAGAAGATCTTGGCCTTCATATGCGCACGAGCCTGCGCGGCCATCCACACGACCGTCGCGACGACGAGCCCGACGGCGAACGTCTTCGCGTTGAAGAGAGAGGTGTCCTTGAAGAGGGCCACGAAGATCAAGAGCAGCAGGAGCTGAGCCATATAAAGCATCAGACCCATGGCCTGGAACAACTGCGGGAGCGATTTCGCCGTCCGCTGCAGAACGTACAGACCGATCCCCATGAAGAGGATGGCCAGCAGGGTGCCGACGGCCGCCCCGAGGGCTCCCTTGCCTCCGGCCACCACGCCACTGACGGCGACCGCGACCGCACCGGCAGCCGCTGTGGGCACAGCGCACTGCAAGAGGTTCCGGGCGTCATTGGACGGCATGGCGGCAACTCCGCTTTCGCAGGGGGCAGGGGTGTCGTCATGGACGAGCGTAGTCCCGGGCTGAGTGGAGTCCTCACGCCAATGGACCGTCGCACTGCGGTCCTTCGGCTCTATCCGGGGGTTCTCGTGAACCGTATCACAAACTATTTGATGCAGTCTTTACCTGGGGGTGTGCGGGCTGTCACACATGAGAGTGACGCTGCGCGTCTGTGCAAGAACAGCGCCGACTTGTCTGGTATTGGGGTGCTTCGCTCCCCCATCGTCACCCCACGACTTGGCAATGCTCTAGTCAGATTCTTACCTTGTCCCGGCCTTGCGCCGGTCCGCCAGACGCGAACGGGGGCCGATGGCGGTCGCCCCGTTGACACCGGAGACCCCGGCCACCCCGGACACCCCGGGCGCCACAGCCGCCGACGCCGGCGTCGAGGCCTCGGGTGAGAGCGCCGAGACGGAGACACGGCGCCGGTAGCGCGGCGGCACGAAGCGCTCCATCCAGCGCGGGGCGCGCGGTGTGAAGCGCGGCAGCAGAAGCAGCAGGAGACCGATCGCGCTGAGGAACACGACGCCGAGCACGATCCACATGGACGCCGAGTTGACCGAGTAGGCGAGCGCCCCGAAGGCGATCAGCGCCGACCAGAAGTACATGATCAGCACCGCGCGGCTGTGCGAGTGGCCGATCTCCAGGAGGCGGTGGTGCAGGTGGCCGCGGTCGGCGGCGAACGGCGACTGGCCCCGCCAGGTGCGCCGCACGATCGCCAGGATCAGGTCGGCGGCCGGCACCGCGATGATGGTCAGCGGCAGCAGCAGCGGGATGTAGACGGGGACCGTCTGGTGCACGGCCTCCTTCTCGGACCCGACGTACAGGTTGAGCGCGTCCGGGTCGACCTGACCGGTGACGGAGATCGCACCGGCGGCCAGGACCAGGCCGATGAGCATGGAGCCCGAGTCGCCCATGAAGATCCGCGCCGGGTGCATGTTGTGCGGCAGGAAGCCCAGGCACATGCCCATCAGGATCGCCGAGAAGAGGGTGGCGGGGGCGGCGGCCTCGACGCCGTACGAGTACCAGATGCGGTAGGCGTACAGGAAGAACGCCGCGGCCGCGATGCACACCATGCCCGCCGCCAGACCGTCCAGGCCGTCCACGAAGTTGACCGCGTTGATGGTGATGACGACGAGCGCCACCGTCAGCAGCGTGCCCTGGCCCTGGGAGAGCGCGACCGAGCCGACGCCCGGGATCGGCAGCCACAGGATCGTCAGACCCTGCACGACCATCACGCCCGCGGCGATCATCTGGCCGCCCAGCTTGATCAGGGCGTCGATCTCGAACTTGTCGTCCAGTACCCCGATCAGCCAGATCAGCGCCGCCCCGGACAGCAGTGCCCGGGGTTCGTTCGACGTCTCGAAGACCTGGCTGAGGTTGGTCAGGTGGTCGGCGACCAGCAGGCCCGCGCACAGGCCGAAGAACATCGCGATCCCGCCGAGCCGCGGAGTGGGTTCCCGGTGCACATCACGTGCCCGGATCTCCGGCATCGCTCCGGCCACGATCGCGAATTTCCGTACCGGCCCTGTCAGCAGATACGTCACCGCGGCCGTGATGCAGAGCGTCAGCAGGTATTCACGCACGGGCTTCCCCACAGGTCTCGCTGGCCATCACAGCCCCACACCCTAGCGATGCGCGCATATGGGTGGGGACTTCCGGGTAGCGACGATGGTTGCACGAGTGGCTGTGCACCCCGGTGCGTCTACCCCCACTCAGCGCGGATACGGCGGAAATCCACCGGCCAGCTCCCGCACTTCTTCACGCGCCCTCGCGGTCTCCGTCACGCCTCTGAGCACGCCCGCGAGCAGCTTGGCGATCCTCGCCATCTCCGCCTCCCCCATACCCTGCGTGGTCACCGCGGCCGTGCCGAGCCTGAGCCCCCGGGCGTCGCCGTGAGGAAGCGCACAGCAGTCCAGGACCAGACCGGCCGCGGCGAGCCGGCCGCGGGCGGTGCGTCCGTCTACGCCAAGGGGTGACGGGTCCGCCGTGATGAGGTGGGTGTCGGTGCCGCCGGTGGTGACGACCAGGCCCTCGGCGGCCAGCCGGGCCGCGAGAACCCTCGCATTGGCGACCACCTGATGGGCGTACGCGACGAACGCCGGTGTTGCCGCCTCACCGAACGCGACCGCCTTGGCGGCGATGGTGTGCATCTGCGCGCCGCCCTGTGTGAAAGGAAACACCGCCCGGTCCACCCGCTCGGCCAGCTCCGCGCGGCACAGGATCATGCCGCCGCGCGGGCCGCGCAGCACCTTGTGAGTGGTCGCACAGACGATGTCCGCGTACGGCACCGGATTCGGCGCCGCCCTCCCGGCGACCAGCCCGATGGGGTGCGCGGCGTCCGCGACGAGGTAGGCGCCCACCTCGTCGGCGACCTCGCGGAAGAAGGCGTAGTCGATGTGCCGGGGATAGGCGATCGAACCGCACACGATCGCCTTGGGCCGGCGTGTGCGGGCGAGGGTGCGCACCTGCTCGTGGTCGATGAGCCCGGACTCGGCCTCCACGCCGTAGCCCGCGAAGTCGAACCAGCGGCCTGAGAAGTTGGCGGGCGAGCCGTGGGTGAGGTGGCCGCCGTGGGGCAGGCCCAGGGCGAGGACGGTGTCGCCGGGGCGGAGCAGGGCGGCGTAGGCGGCCAGCACCGCCGAAGAGCCCGAGTGCGCCTGGACGTTGGCGTGGTCGGCGCCGAACAGGGCCCTGGCCCGGTCCACGGCGAGCCGCTCGGCGACGTCGACGATCTCGCAGCCGCCGTGGTGCCGCGCCCCCGGGTAGCCTTCGGCGTACTTGTTGGCCAGCGGCGAGCCGAGGGCGGCCAGCACGGCCGGCGAGGTGAAGTTCTCGGCGGCGATGAGCTGGAGCGTCGTCGACTGCCGCTCCCGCTCGCCGAGCAGGATGTCGGCGAGTTCGGGGTCCTGGTGGCGCAGGACGTCGGCCTCGATGGCAGGGGTGACCGTCATGATGGGCTCCGGGCGGCGTCGACGGTGACGTACGTCCAATGTAGGCCCGGGGCCCCCGGGGCGCTCGGCTGTTACGTCTTTGCGGGGACACCCGTGAGGGCCGTGACCACCGGATCGAGTGCCTGGTGTATCTCGTCCCCGATGGACCGGAAGAACGTCAGGGGCGCCCCGTACGGGTCGTACACCTCGTCGGCCTCGGCGTTCGGCGCCAGGAGCCACCCGCGTAGAGCCGCGGCGGCACGCACCAGCGCACGCGCGCGCGTGACCACACCCTCCTCCAGGGGAGGCAGGGTCGCCGGGTCGATGGCCTTGACCAGGCGGGTGAACTCCTTGAGCGTGAAGGTCCGCAGGCCCGCCGAGTGCCCCATGGAGATGACCTGGGCCCGGTGGTCCCGGGTGGCGGTCAGCACCAGGTCGGCGCGGATCACATGCTCGTCGAGGAGTTCACGGCCGGTGAAGCCGGAGGCGTCCGCGCCGAAGTCGGCGAGGACCGTCTCCGCGTGGGACTCCATGGGCGCGCCCTCGTGGCCCCAGGTGCCCGCGCTCTCCACGATCAGCCCGCCGCCCAGGATCCCCAGCCGCTCCCGCACGGCATGACGGGTCAGCCGCTCGGTGATCGGCGAGCGGCACACATTGCCGGTACTGACGTGGAGGATGCGGAAGCTGTCACGCGGAAGCCCCACGAACGTCGTCGTGATCTCCGCCGCGCTTTCCCCGTTGCCTATGCCACGCCCCGCTCCAGGGGCCGTCAATTCGCCACCTCGAGGTCGGGTACGACCTTTCGCAGCTCGTCCGCCGAGATCGCGCCCGCGCGCAGCAGCAGCGGCACCTCCCGGGTCACGTCGACGATCGACGACGGCACGTTGCCGGGGGTGGGGCCGCCGTCGAGGTAGACGGAGACGGAGTCGCCGAGCATCTCCTGCGCGGCGTCGCAGTCCTCCGGCGCCGGGTGGCCGGTGAGGTTGGCGGACGACACGGCCATCGGGCCGACCTCGGTGAGCAGCTCGATGGCGACCGGGTGCAGCGGCATGCGCACGGCGACGGTGCCACGGGTGTCCCCGAGGTCCCACTGGAGGGACGGCTGGTGCTTGGCGACGAGGGTGAGCGCGCCCGGCCAGAAGGCGTCGACGAGTTCCCAGGCCAGCTCGGAGAAGTCCGTGACGAGCCCGTGCAGGGTGTTCGGGGAGCCGATGAGGACGGGGGTGGGCATGTTGCGGCCCCGGCCCTTCGCGTCCAGCAGGTCGGCGACGGCCTCCGAGGAGAACGCGTCGGCGCCGATGCCGTACACCGTGTCCGTCGGCAGCACCACGAGCTCGCCACGGCGGACGGCGGACCCTGCCTCACGCAGACCGGTCACACGGTCGGTCGCGTCGTTGGTGTCGTATCGCCGTGCCATCTTTAGCTGGCCTCCTCGTACACGTGCTGCTGGGGTGAAGACTGCGAAGACTGCTGTGCGCTCGTGGCGCTCGGTGTGCTCACGGCAGCGCCTTGCGGGCCGTGGCGAAGCGCGGGCGCTTGTTGAGGTCCGGATGGTCGGCCGCGTCGGCCCAGCCCCGCTCCTCGGTGAAGATCCACGGCACCTGGCCGCCCTGGGTGTCGGCGTGCTCCACGACCACCACGCCACCGGGGCGCAGCAGCCGGTGCGCGGTGCGTTCCAGGCCGCGGATGAGGTCGAGTCCGTCCTCGCCGGAGAAGAGGGCGAGGTCGGGGTCGTAGTCCCGCGCCTCCGGGGCGACGTACTCCCACTCGGTGAGCGGGATGTACGGCGGGTTGGTGATGACCAGGTCGACCTGGCCGTCCAGGTCCGGGAAGGCCGTCAGGGCATCGCCCTGGCGCAGCTCGACCCTGGACCCCTCGACGTTCTTGCGGGTCCACCTGAGGGCGTCCTCGGACAGCTCCACGGCGTGCACGCGCGAGCGCGGCACCTCCTGGGCGAGGGCGAGCGCGATGGCGCCGGAGCCGGTGCACAGGTCGACGATGCACGGCTCGACGACGTCCATGGCCCGTACGGCGTCTATGGCCCAGCCGACCACGGACTCGGTCTCGGGGCGCGGCACGAACACCCCGGGGCCGACCTGGAGTTCCAGGTACCGGAAGTAGGCACGCCCGGTGATGTGCTGGAGCGGCTCGCGGGCCTCGCGGCGGGCGATGACCTCCCAGTAACGGGCGTCGAAGTCGGAGTCCTTGACGGTGTGCAGCGCGCCGCGCTTGACGCCGTGCACGAACGCGGCGAGTTCCTCCGCGTCGGTGCGCGGCGAGGGCACGCCGGCGTCGGCGAGCCGCTGAGTGGCCTGGGCCACCTCCGCGAGCAGCACGCTGCGGGGGCTTGGGGGTCGCCCCCCAAATGACTGCTGCACGCCAGTCCTCCGGTACTCGTCTCCTACGTGTTTTACGCGGCGGCCAGCTTGGCCGCCGAGTCCGCGTCGACACAGGCCTGGATCACCGCGGCGAGGTCGCCGTCCAGGACCTGGTCCAGGTTGTACGCCTTGAAGCCGACGCGGTGGTCCGAGATGCGGTTCTCCGGGAAGTTGTACGTGCGGATCTTCTCGGAGCGGTCGACGGTGCGGACCTGGCTGCGGCGGGCGTCGGCGGCCTCCCTCTCCGCCTCCTCCTGCGCCGCTGCGAGCAGCCTCGAGCGCAGGATACGCAGTGCCTGCTCCTTGTTCTGCAGCTGGCTCTTCTCGTTCTGGCAGGAGGCGACGACTCCGGTGGGAATGTGCGTGATGCGCACCGCGGAGTCGGTGGTGTTGACGGACTGTCCGCCCGGTCCCGAGGAGCGGTAGACGTCGATGCGGAGGTCGTTGGGGTTGATCTCCACGTCGACCTCCTCGGCCTCCGGGGTGACCAGCACACCGGCGGCGGAGGTGTGGATACGGCCCTGGGACTCCGTGGCCGGCACCCGCTGCACGCGGTGCACGCCGCCCTCGTACTTCAGCCGCGCCCAGACGCCCTGGCCGGGCTCGGTGGCGCCCTGGCCGCCCTTGGTCTTCACGGCGACCTGGACGTCCTTGTAGCCGCCCAGCTCGGACTCGGTGGCGTCGATGATCTCGGTCTTCCAGCCGACCCGCTCGGCGTAGCGCAGGTACATGCGCAGCAGGTCGCCGGCGAACAGCGCCGACTCGTCGCCGCCGGCGCCGGCCTTGATCTCGAGGATGACGTCCTTGTCGTCACTGGGGTCGCGCGGGACGAGGAGCAGGCGCAGCTTCTCCGTGAGCTCCTCGCGCTGCCGCTCCAGGTCCTTGACCTCGGCGGCGAAGTCGGGGTCGTCGGCGGCCAGTTCGCGCGCGGTCTCGATGTCGTCGCCCGTCTGCGTCCAGGAGCGGTACGTGGCGATGATCGGGGTGAGCTCGGCGTAACGCTTGTTCAGCTTGCGCGCGTTGGCCTGGTCGGAGTGCACCGACGGGTCGGCGAGCTTCTTCTCCAGGTCGGCGTGCTCGGCGACGAGTTCCTCGACGGCCTCGAACATCTTGGGCTCCTGTGTACGGACGGGGGTGAAGGGCGGGCGACCAAAAACGCCGGTCCCGGAGCGCCCGGTGAGGGGGCGCGTCCGCGGACCGGCGAATGGAGGCTCGCTACTTCTTGGAGCCGGCGGCCTTGCCGAAGCGGGCCTCGAAGCGGGCCACACGGCCACCGGTGTCGAGGATCTTCTGCTTGCCCGTGTAGAACGGGTGGCACTCGGAGCAGACGTCGGCACGGATGGTGCCGGACTCGATGGTGCTGCGAGTCGTGAACGACGCGCCGCAGGTGCAGCTGACCTGCGTCTCGACGTACTCGGGGTGGATGTCGCGCTTCAAGGTGTCTCCTAGGTTTCGGGAGGGCGCCGGGTCGCTGACGCGGGGTGCGGGAGCGTGAACCGGAGCCGACGTACCAGTCTGCCAGGAC
Source organism: Streptomyces sp. CRCS-T-1 (assembly GCF_024442335.1). Taxonomy (NCBI): domain Bacteria; kingdom Bacillati; phylum Actinomycetota; class Actinomycetes; order Kitasatosporales; family Streptomycetaceae; genus Streptomyces; species Streptomyces sp. CRCS-T-1. The sequence goes on from NZ_CP101651.1 coordinate 2,530,149, forward strand.
TGGGCCCATCCCCCAAAACCGGGGGTTGCCGTTGTTTGTTCCCTGCGGGCCGGTGGGGGCTGGTCGCGCAGTTCCCCGCGCCCCTGGGGACGTGCCCTCAAGGGGCGCTGACGACGCCCTTGGCCTCACCCGCTGCCGAGCCCTTGGTCGCGCTCTTCGGGATCGGCTTGTCGTGCTCCAGGGCCTTCCAGATCTGGTCGGCCTGCTTCTTCTGGAGGAGGACGCGGTTCGGGTCGGCGGGGTCGTAGGCGACCGGCATCGTGACCATGTTCATGTTCGCCGGGGTGATGGTCTTGAGGCCGTTCGCGAAGGAGACGAGCTTGTTGACCGAGCCGAGTTCGGAGTCGGTCGTCACCGTCTTGGTCGCGGTCTGCGCGAGGTCGTAGAGCTTCTTCGGGTTGGAGAAGACGCCGACGTCCTTGACCTGGTTGAGCAGGGCCTTGATGAAGGCCTGCTGGAGCTGGATGCGGCCCAGGTCGGAGCCGTCGCCCACGCCGTGCCGGGTGCGGACCAGGCCGAGGGCCTGCTCGCCGTCGAGTCTGTGGGTGCCGGCGCTCAGCTTCAGGTGGCTGTCGGGGTCGTCGATGCGCTTGGTCGTGGTCACCTCGACGCCGCCGAGGTCGTCGATGAGCGTCTGGAAGCCGGCGAAGTCGACCTCCAGGTAGTGGTCCATGCGCAGGTCGGTGATCGACTCGACGGTCTTCACGGCGCAGGCGGCTCCGCCCGTGGAGTACGCGGAGTTGAACATGACGCTGTTCGCGGCGGGGTACTTCTCGCCCTTGGTGTCCGTGCAGGAGGGCCGGTCGATGAGGGTGTCACGCGGGATGGAGACCACGCTGGCCTTCTTGTGGCCCTTGTTGACGTGCACGATCATCGCCGTGTCGGAGCGGGCGCTGCCGTCGTCGCTGCCACCGCCGAGCTTCTTGTTGCCGCCGGCGCGGGTGTCGGAGCCGAGGACCAGGATGTTCTCGGAGCCGTTGTCGGCCTTCTCGGGCCGGTCGGTGCCGAGGGCCTGGTCGATGTCGACGCTCTTGAGGTTGCCGTTGAGCTTGAAGTACACGTACCCCGCCCCGGTCCCGCCGAGGACGACGATGCCCGCAGCGGTCCAGGCCATGATCATCATGCCCTTGTGACGCTTGCGGGGCTTGCGGCGTCGGCCCTTGGCGCGGTGGCGCGGTCCGGTGGTGCCGGTCTCGTCCGGTATACCCGGACCCGGCGTGCTCTCGGCAGACATGTGCTCCTCGGCTCGTCTTCGGTCGATTACCCCCTGCTGTCGGTGCCAGGCGTTCTCGGTCGGGGGACTTCCCCCTGGCACCATCGTCGCTCCGCCTGGTCAGACGGGGAAACTCGGGAAAGGGTTGCACAACGGACTGTGCCCACCGCGTACGGCGGTGGGCACAGTGCGTGTTCGTCACAGCGGGGTGTATCCCGCTCACCTGCGGCTTCAGCCGAAGATGTCGTACTGCTTGAAATCGGTACCTACGGACTTTCTTGTGGCAAAGATCTCGCTGGTCGCCTTTCCGGTCCCCGGGTAGAGGTAGAGCGTGCCGCCGGGGGTGCGGGCCAGGAAGTCGGCCTTGCCGTCGCCGGTCATGTCACCGGTCGCGTCGAAGGCGTTGTAGCCGCCCCAGGAGCGCACCTTGACCCGGGCCGAGAAGGCGCCGGAGCCGGACTTGCCGGTGCCCTTGTAGAGGTAGATGTGGCTGCCCGACTTGCTGCGGGCGATCAGGTCCGTCTTGCCGTCGCCGGTGAAGTCGCCCTTGCCGCGCACGGAGTTGTACTGGTTCCAGCCCGAGCCGGCCTTCACACGGGGGGCGAAGGTGCCGTTGCCCTTGCCGGGGTAGATCCACAGCACGCCCGCGGAGTCGACCGAGAGCAGGTCGGCCAGGTAGTCGCCGGTGACGTCACCGGGGGTGATGATGCGGGTGCGGGTCTTCCAGTTGTCGGCGATCTTCTTGGTGGACCAGGCGTTGTCGGCGAGCACGAAGTGGGTCCAGAAGACATCGCCGTCGCTGCTGCGCCGGTAGACGAGGTCCTGGTAGCCGTCGCGGTCGAAGTCGGTCTGCAGGACGACGTTGAAGCCGTCCCAGTTGCCCCAGGACTGGCGGGCGGCGAACGACGTGCCCTTGGAGTCCTTGGAGTAGCCGGTCTTCGTGGAGGCGTTGCGCACCCACAGGTCGGCCCTGTGGTCACCGCTGATGTTGGTGTCGTCGACGCGCGGATAGGCGGAGCCGACGTAGGAGCTGACCTTCGCGAAGACGCTGTAGGCGCCCTTGGCGACGCAGTCGGTCACGCCCCAGGACACGACACCGACGATCCGGTTGTTGACGACCAGCGGGCCGCCGGAGTCGCCGTTGCAGGCGGAGGTGGTGCCGGTGTCGCTGCCGGTGGCGGGCTTGCCCGCGCACACCATGTGGCCCTTGACGAAGTCCCTGCCGTAGGCGCCGGCGCAGGTGCTGTCGGACTGCAGGGGCAGCGTGGCCGTCTTCAGCCTCTCGGAGACGGCGTCGCTGGTGGAGGTGGTGCGGCCCCAGCCGTAGACCTTGGCGTTGGTACCGGCCTTGTACGAGGTGGTGTCGCCGGACGTCGTCATCCGGATCGTCTTGGCCTTGACCGGCTGGGGCAGGGTGAGCACCGCGATGTCGTTGTCGATGGTCGACGCGTTGTACGACGGGTGGTTCCACTGCCGCCAGACGGCGGTGGCGGTGCCACCGTGCAGGTCGGTGCCGTTCGCCGAGGGCAGCTGGGCGGTGCCGGTGACGACGGCGCCGTTGGCGTTCCAGTCGTAGCCCTTGACGCAGTGCGCGGCGGTGAGGATCTTCGTCGGCGCGACGACGGCACCGCCGCAGAAGAAGCCGATGTCGTCGCTGGTGCTGGACGTGCCCCGGTCGTCGAAGTAGTGGAGCTGCGCCATCCACGGGGCCGTGGTGATGGCGGTCTGGCTGCCGCCGATGATCTTCGGGTCGACGCGACCCTCGTTCGTGCTCGCGTTCAGCGACGCCTTGCTCGTCTTGCCCGCGATGTCGTCGCCGGCCAGGGCGCCGGCGACGCGCTTCTCCAGCTCGGCGGACGACGGTGAGCTGATGGCGGGCTTGACCGTCGGCTGCGGCAGCGGAGTGGCCGCGTCGGCCGACGACGTCAGCAGCGCCGCGGCCACGGCGGCGGCGATTCCGGCCGATGCCACGGGCAGCGCGATGCGTATGCGACGTCTGTGCCGCCCGCCCCCAGGCATGGATGTACCCACGTAGGTCCCCCCTCGGGATCACATGTTCGAAGAGAGCGTGATCCTACCTGCACATGAACACCACAAAGGGCCGCGCCCGTCCGTTTCCGGACGGGCGCGGCCCTTTGGCCAAAAGGTGCCTAGTCGCCGTTGCCCGGCATCGGCGTCGTCTTCTGGATCTGCATCAGGAACTCGGCGTTCGACTTGGTCTGCTTCATCTTGTCCAGGAGCAGCTCGATCGCCTGCTGCTGGTCGAGCGCGTGCAGCACACGGCGCAGCTTCCAGGTGATGGCGAGCTCGTCGCTGCCGAGCAGGATCTCTTCCTTACGGGTGCCGGACGCGTCCACGTCCACCGCCGGGAAGATGCGCTTGTCGGCGAGCTTCCGGTCGAGCTTGAGCTCCGCGTTGCCGGTGCCCTTGAACTCCTCGAAGATCACCTCGTCCATGCGGGACCCGGTGTCCACCAGGGCGGTGGCGAGGATGGTCAGCGAGCCGCCGTCCTCGATGTTGCGGGCCGCACCGAAGAAGCGCTTCGGCGGGTACAGGGCCGTCGAGTCGACACCACCGGACAGGATGCGGCCGGAGGCCGGGGCGGCGAGGTTGTACGCACGGCCCAGACGCGTGATCGAGTCGAGCAGCACGACCACGTCGTGGCCCAGCTCGACGAGACGCTTGGCGCGCTCGATGGCGAGCTCGGCGACCGTCGTGTGGTCCTCGGCCGGGCGGTCGAAGGTCGAGGAGATGACCTCGCCCTTGACCGACCGCTGCATGTCGGTGACCTCTTCCGGACGCTCGTCGACCAGGACGACCATCAGGTGGCACTCGGGGTTGTTGTGCGTGATCGCGTTGGCGATGGCCTGCATGATCATGGTCTTGCCGGTCTTCGGCGGGGCCACGATCAGACCGCGCTGGCCCTTACCGATCGGCGAGACCAGGTCGATGATGCGGGTGGTCAGCACGCCCGGGTCGGTCTCCAGACGGAGCCGGTCCTGGGGGTAAAGCGGCGTCAGCTTGTTGAACTCCGGCCGACCGCGCCCGGATTCGGGCGCCATGCCGTTGACGGAGTCCAGACGGACCAGCGCGTTGAACTTCTCGCGGCGCTCGCCCTCCTTCGGCTGACGCACGGCACCGGTGATGTGGTCACCCTTGCGCAGGCCGTTCTTACGGACCTGGGCGAGGGAGACGTACACGTCGTTCGGGCCGGGCAGGTAGCCGGAGGTGCGGATGAAGGCGTAGTTGTCGAGGATGTCCAGGATGCCCGCGACGGGGATCAGGACGTCGTCCTCGGTGATCTGCGGCTCCTGCACGTCGTCGCGGCCGCGACGGCCCCGGCGGTCGCGGTAGCGCCCGCGACGGCCGCGACGGCCGCCCTCGAAGTCGTCGTCGTCCTGCTGCTGCTGGCCACGGTCCTGACGACCGCCACCGCCGCCCTGCTGCTGGTTCTGCTGCTGGCCGCGCTGGCCGCCCTGCTGGTCGTCGCCCTTGTTGCCCCGGCCACCGCGGTCACCGCGGTCACCGCGGTCACGGTCCCGGCCGCGGTCACGGCGGTCGCGGCGGCGGCCCTCGCCGCCGTCGCCCGAGTCGGACTTGGCGTCGTTCTGGGACTGCTGCTGCGACTGCTGCGCCGGAGCCTCGGCCTTGGCGTCGTTCTTCGCCTCGGCGGCGACCGTCTCGGCAGCGGAAGCCGGGGATCCGGCGTCGGCGGTGGCCCGGCGACGACGGCGCTCGGAAGGCGCGTCGTCGCTGGCGGGCTGGCCCGGGATCTCGATCTGCTGCTGGGCGACGGCCTTGTCGGCCTTGTCGGCCTTCTCGGCGGGGGCCTCGGAGGCCTGCTTAGCGTCCGCCTTCTTCTCCGCCTTCTCGGCGTTGTCCCCCGTACGGGTCCGGGAGGTGGCGCGGCGCTTCGGCTTGGTCTCGGCGGGGGCGTCGGCCGCCTTCGCGGCCGGAGCGGCGCCGCCGGACGCCTGCGCCTCCTTGATGACCTCGATCAGCTGGCTCTTGCGCATGCGCGCCGTGCCCTTGATGCCGAGGCCGGATGCGACCTGCTGCAGCTCGGCCAGCACCATGCCCTCGAGGCCGGTACCGCGGCGCCGCCGGGAGCCGGCACCGGATGCAGGCGCGGAGGCGTCCGTGGCGGGCGCGGCAGCGGTCTCCTCGACACGTGCGCCCATCAGATCGGTGGTGTCGCTCACGAAGGGTCCTTCCCTGGAGCGGACGTCGGCCTGTCTGGCTCGGCGACCGGTTGTGCTGTCCGACTTCGGTCCGTGTGGTGTGAACCGTGCCGGGGCGGTGGTCCGCCTAAGCGGCGGAGGAATCTGGTGATGGCGCTTCCTTGAGCCGTGGCACCCAGTGTCAGTGTCACGCGGCGTGGTCGCACCGGTTCCGGAGCGTGCCCTGCGCCCCGCTCAGTGTCCGCGTACGGCGTACGGTCCGACGTACGAAACACAGTGCGGCTTGGGGGGCTCCCGGAAGAATGTCTGTCCCGGACGGGGACACGAGGCACCTCGCCATGGTGGGGTCGGGTGCAGACTTGAGGTTAACACTACCGGATCCAACAAACATTCCCCCTCTCGAAATCCGGCAACCGTGTGCTTTTAGAAGTCACCGGGGGCCGCGAGCGGAAGAACACTCGCGCCCTGCTGATCGAGGCTCAGCCGGTTCGCGGCCCAGTCCGCGCCCGCCAGCGCCTCGACCTTGTCGGCGGTGCCCGCGTCGGTGAGCGCCATGACCGTCGGTCCGGCGCCGGAGATGACCGCGGGGACGCCCTCGGCCCGCAGCCGCTCGACCAGCGCCGCGCTCTCGGGCATGGCGGGCGCGCGGTACTCCTGGTGCAGGCGGTCCTCGGTGGCGGGCAGCAGCAGCTCGGGGCGCCGCGTCAGGGCCTCGACGAGCAGGGCGGCCCGGCCCGCGTTGACCGCGGCATCGACGTGCGGAACGGAGCGCGGGAGCAGGCCGCGCGCCGTCTCCGTCAGCACTGGCTTTCCGGGCACGAAAACCACCGGAACGATGGAATCGGCGGGCTCCATCCTGATCGCGCGGGCCGCGCCGCCCTCCATCCAGGAAAGGGTGAAGCCGCCCAGCAGACAGGCCGCGACATTGTCGGGGTGGCCCTCGATCTCGGTGGCGAGCTCGAGCAGAGCGGTGTCGTCGAGCTTGGCGTCGGCGCCTATGGTCACGGCGCGGGCGGCGACGATCCCGGCGCAGATGGCGGCCGAGGAGGAGCCCAGGCCCCGGCCGTGCGGAATGCGGTTGGCGCAGACGATCTCCAGGCCGCGCGGCTGTCCGCCGAGCAGGTCGAAGGCCGTGCGCAGGGAACGGACGAGGAGGTGCTTCTCGTCGCGCGGGAGCGTCTCGCTGCCCTCACCCGCGATGTCGATGTGCAGCCCGGAGTCGGCCACCCGGACGACTACGTCGTCGTACAAGCCCAGCGCGAGGCCGAGGGCGTCGAAGCCCGGGCCGAGGTTGGCGCTGGTGGCGGGGACGCGCACCCGGACGGCGGCGGCGCGGAACGCTGGACCGGCCATCGCTCGATGACTCTCCTTGAGCTGCGTGATTGTCGAATGACGTTCGATGGACATTCGATGCGTACGAGAACCCTGGGGGCCGCTGCCGACCGGGATGGCCGGCCGCTGTCCCGGCCGCAAAGACGGCGCGGCACCGTGCTCTATGCGGAGGCATATGCGGCGGGCGGGTTCAGTACAGCCTATCGAAAGAAGGTTCTGTGGCGACATAGGGCGCACAGGAGGCGCACGATGCGTGTCGTATGAGCCCTGTGCACCCCCTGCGGGGAACGTCCCGGAGCAAGCGCCGTCTTACGCCGGACCGTGCCGAGCGCTCCACCGGCGCTCGGCACGTCCGCGCACGTCAGACGAGTCCGAGGCGCTCCGCCGCGGCCGCCGAGTCGACGGGGACGGTGACCGGCTGCGGGGCGCCGGCGACGGCCCAGTCGGGGTCCTTCAGACCGTTGCCGGTGACGGTGCACACGATCCGCTGCCCCGGGTCGACCTTGCCCTGCTCGGCGGCCTTCAGCAGACCGGCGACGGACGCGGCGGACGCGGGCTCGACGAAGACGCCCTCCTGCGAGGCCAACAGCCGGTAGGCGCGCAGGATCTCACGGTCCGTCACCTCGTCGATGGAGCCGCCGGACTCGTCCCGCGCGGCGATCGCGTGGTTCCACGACGCCGGGTTGCCGATGCGGATGGCGGTGGCGACGGTCGACGGGTCCTTGACGATCTCGCCGCGCACGATCGGGGCGCTGCCGGAGGCCTGGAAGCCCCACATCCGGGGGGTCCGGGCGGAGACGCCGTCGGCGGCGTACTCCTTGTAGCCCTTCCAATAGGCCGTGATGTTGCCCGCGTTGCCCACCGGCAGGACGTGGATGTCGGGCGCGTCGCCGAGCATGTCCACGATCTCGAAGGCGGCGGTCTTCTGACCCTCGATACGTACCGGGTTGACCGAATTGACCAGCGCGACGGGGTAGTTGTCGCTCAGTGCGCGCGCGAGGGTGAGGCAGTCGTCGAAGTTGCCGTCGACCTGGAGGATCTTCGCGCCGTGCACGAGGGCCTGGCCCATCTTGCCGAGCGCGATCTTGCCCTGCGGCACGAGCACGGCGCAGACCATCCCGGCGCGCACGGCGTACGCGGCGGCGGAGGCCGACGTATTGCCGGTGGAGGCGCAGATGACGGCCTTCGCCCCCTCCTCCTTGGCCCGGGTGATGGCCATGGTCATGCCGCGGTCCTTGAAGGACCCGGTGGGGTTCGCGCCCTCCACCTTCAGGTGGACCTCGCAGCCCGTGCGCTCGGAGAGCACCTGCGCGGGCACGAGCGGCGTGCCGCCCTCGCGGAGCGTCACGACCGGCGTGGTGTCGGATACCGGCAGCCGGTCCCGGTACTCCTCGATGATTCCGCGCCACTGGTGGGTCATTGCTGGTTACTCTCCTTCAACCCGCATGATGCTGGCGACACCACGCACGGTGTCGAGCTTGCGCAACGCCTCGACGGTCCCGGTGAGGGCGGCGTCGGACGCGCGGTGCGTGACGACGACGAGGGAGGCCTCGCCGTCCTTCCCCGACTGGCGAACCGTATCGATCGAGACTCCGTGCTCGGCGAACACGGTCGCGACCTGGGCGAGAACGCCCGGTTTGTCGGCCACGTCGAGGCTGATGTGATAGCGCGTGACCACCTCGCCCATCGGCGACACCGGCAGGGCGGCGTAGGCGGACTCGCCCGGTCCGGTCGCGCCGTTGAGGCGGTTGCGGCAGACGGCGACGAGATCGCCGAGCACGGCGGAGGCGGTGGGGGAACCGCCCGCTCCGGGACCGTAGAACATGAGCTGCCCGGCGGCGTCGGACTCGACGAACACGGCGTTGTAGGCGCCGCGCACGGAGGCCAGCGGGTGGCTCAGCGGGATCATGGCGGGGTGCACGCGCGCGGTGACGGAGGCGCCGTCCGCGGCCCGCTCGCAGATGGCGAGCAGCTTGATGGTGCAGCCCATCTCCCTGGCGGAGGCGAAGTCGGCCGCCGTCACCTCGGTCATGCCCTCGCGGTAGACGTCGTCGAGACGCACGCGCGTGTGGAAGGCGATACCGGCGAGGATGGCGGCCTTGGCGGCGGCGTCGAAGCCCTCGACGTCGGCGGTGGGGTCGGCCTCGGCGTATCCGAGGGCGGTGGCCTCGTCGAGGGCCTCCTGGTAGCCGGCCCCGGTGGAGTCCATCTTGTCGAGGATGAAGTTGGTCGTGCCGTTGACGATGCCCATCACGCGGTTGATCTTGTCGCCGGCGAGGGACTCGCGCAGCGGCCGGATCAGCGGGATGGCACCGGCGACGGCGGCCTCGTAGTAGAGGTCGGCGTCGTGGTCGCCGGCGGCGGCGTGCAGGGCCGCTCCGTCCTGGGCGAGCAGCGCCTTGTTGGCGGAGACGACGGAGGCGCCGTACTCGAACGCGGTGGTGATGAGGGTCCGGGCGGGCTCGATCCCGCCGATCACCTCGACGACGACGTCGATGTCGCCGCGCTTGACGAGGGCGGTGGCGTCGGTGGTGACGAGGGCCGGGTCGATGCCCTCCCTGACCCGGTCGGGCCGTCGTACGGCCACGCCCGCGAGCTCCACGGGGGCACCGATCCGGGCTGTGAGGTCGTCGGCGTGCGTCGTCATGATGCGCGCCACCTCTGAGCCGACCACTCCACAGCCCAGCAGCGCCACCTTCAGCGGACGCGTACGCATCATCCGACCTCGTTTCCTCATACCGTCTACGGTTTCACCAGTCTCACTCACCGGACGGGACTTTCTGCCCTTCGTCCGGATCGTGAGATATCTATTTCATTTGTACGGGGGTGGAAGGCAGGAGATCTTCCACCCCACCCGGGGATGGTTTCAGCCGACGTCGAGACGCAGCAGGTCCTCCTCGGTCTCGCGGCGGACGATCACCCGGGCCTCGCCGTTCTGCACGGTGACGACCGGCGGCCGCAGCACGTGGTTGTAGTTGCTGGCCATGGAGCGGCAGTAGGCGCCCGTCGCGGGGACGGCGATGAGGTCACCCGGTGCCAGGTCGGCCGGCAGGAACGCGTCCTTGACCACGATGTCCCCGCTCTCGCAGTGCTTGCCGACGACACGGGCGAGCATCGGCTCGGCGTCGGAGGTGCGGGAGACCAGCGCGACGCTGTACTCGGCGTCGTACAGCGCGGTGCGGATGTTGTCCGACATGCCGCCGTCGACGGAGACGTACGTCCGCAGCCCGTCGAGGGGCTTGATGGTGCCGACCTCATAGAGCGTGAAGGCGGTCGGGCCGACGATGGCGCGCCCGGGCTCGACGGAGATGCGCGGCGTGCGCAGCTTGGCGGACTCGCACTCCCGCGTGACGATCTCGGTGAGCGCCTTGGCGATCTCGTGCGGCTCGCGCGGGTCGTCGTCGCTGGTGTACGCGATACCGAGCCCGCCGCCGAGGTCGATCTCCGGCAGCTCGACGCCGTGCTCGTCGCGGACGTCCTTGAGCAGCGAGACGACCCGGTGGGCGGCGACCTCGAACCCGGACATGTCGAAGATCTGCGAGCCGATGTGGCTGTGGATGCCGACGAGTTCGAGCCCGTCGAGCTGCAGGGCCCGGCGTACGGCCTCGGCGGCTTGTCCGCCGGCCAGCGGGATGCCGAACTTCTGGTCCTCGTGGGCCGTGGCGATGAACTCGTGGGTGTGGGCCTCGACGCCGACGGTGATCCGGATCAGGACCTTCTGCCGCTTGCCGAGGCTCTGCGCGATGTGGGCGACCCGGACGATCTCCTGGAAGGAGTCGAGCACGATGTGGCCCACGCCGGCCTCGACGGCCCGGGTGATCTCGTCGACGGACTTGTTGTTGCCGTGGAAGGCGATGCGCTCGGCGGGCATGCCGGCGCTGAGGGCGGTGGCCAGCTCGCCGCCGGAGCAGACGTCGACGTTCAGCCCTTCCTCGTGCAGCCAGCGCACGACGGCACGGGAGAGGAACGCCTTGCCCGCGTAGAAGACGTCGGCGTCGGTCCCGAAGGCGGTGCGCCACGCACGCGCGCGTGCCCGGAAGTCGGCCTCGTCGAGGACGTAGGCGGGGGTGCCGAACTCCTCGGCGAGCCGGGTCACGGGGATGCCGCCGACGGTGACGACCCCGTCCTCGTCCCGCGTGACGGTCTCGGCCCACACCTTGGGGTCCAGGGCGTTGAGGTCGGCGGGCGGGGCGGAGTAGTGGCCCTCGGGGTAGACATCGGCGTGACGGGGCCCGGCGGGGTGTGCGGAACGGCTCATGTTTCGTGTCTTTCAGAGGTGATCGGGTGCGTCGATGCCGAGCAGGGACAGGCCGCCGGCCAGCACCGTCCCGGCGGCTTCGGCGAGCGCGAGCCGGGCACGGTGGGCGGCCGAGGGTTTCTCCTCGCCGAGCGGCAGCACGGCGGGGAGCAGCGGCGACGTGGCGTCGGCGACGGTGACGAGGTGCCGGGCCAGGCGGTCGGGGGTGTGGTGCGTGGCGGCGGCCGTGAGGATGCGGGGGTGATCGCCGAGCAGGGCGACCAGCTCTTCGGTACGACTGACGGGGCCGGGCTCGGGGTCGAAGCCGAGGTCGGCGGCGTTGCGCAGCAGGGCCCGGGTGCGGGCGTGGGCGTACCGGACGCGGAAGAGGGGGTTGGTCTCCCGCTGGATCAGATGGTCGCCGGGGATCCGAGGGCGGTCGTGCGCGGCGGGGTGGAGCAGGGCCCAGCGGGCGGCGTCTCGGCCTAGGGGGAGGGGGTTGGTGGGGGCAGGGACGGGGACGAGGAGGGGAACGGGGACGGGGACGGGCCGGATGGTGACGTCCGCGCTGTCGGTGTCCGTGCCCTCGCTGTCCACCTCGCTGAGGTCCACGCCGTCCCTGAGGTCCACGCCGTCCCTGAGGTCCACGCCCAGGACGGATTCCCACTCCGGCGCGGGCCGGCCGTCGTACCTGACGCGGACGGAGTCGCCCTGGCTGCGCAGCAGACGGGCGACGGCATCCGCGGCCACGACGGCACGGACCTCAGCCGGACACCGGAGTTCGACGCTGTTCCCGCTGGGCCGCGCGGCGTGCCCGTACCGCCGCCCGCGCCGCCGGATCTCGTCGACGAGCGCGGCGGACGCGGCGCTCTCCAGGCTGAGGTTGAGGAACCCGGCCCCGGTGACGACGACGTCGGTGATGCGGTGGTCGTCGAGGAGACGCCCCCGCAGGATCTCGGCCACGCGCCGGGGCGGCTGCTCCGCCGCGCGGGCGAGCTGGAGGGCGATGTTGGTGGCGTAGTCGCCGCAGCCCCCGGGCCCCGGCGGTGTGACCACGGCCCGCTCCGGCACGGTCACGCTGAGCTCACCGTCGTCGACAGCGCGACGCACGGCGTGCAGCACGGTGCGGGAGAGCTCGACGGGGGTCACGGGCACAAGCGTATGGGAGGAGGGGGGTGGGTATGCGACCCGGTTTGGGGAGGGTCCGGGATATGGACGCGGCTTCCCTCAGGAGGCCGAGCGGCGGCTCGTCACCTACGGTACGGCCGGCTGGTCGACGGTCTGCGCCGGGGCACCGTCGCCCCCGATGTCGGGGCCACCACCGCCCTGCCTTTCCCGGCGCCGGGCCCGCTCCATCAACTGCCTCACCATCAGGACCAGTTCGGCGGGCTCGAAGGGCTTGGCGAGGAAGGCGTCGACGCCGAGGTCGAGCCCGGCCTCGACCTCGGCCTGCGTACAGGCGCTGATGATGGCGAGGGGCAGATCACGGGTGAGCGGATCGGTCCGCAGCCGGGCGGCGGTCCTGATCCCGTCCAGCCGGGGCATGACGACGTCGAGGGTCACGACATCGGGCCGCACCTGATGAATGACGTCAAGGCACTCGGCACCATCGGCCGCGGTCACGACCTCCAGCCCCTCCAGCTCGAGGTTGACCCTGATCAACTGCCGGATGACCTTGTTGTCGTCCACAACAAGCACCCGACCCGACGCGCCTGGCACAACTCGAGAGTAGGTCGGCCCCCGCCATCGCGTCCGGGTTTTCCCCACTTCCACCCCGCACGGGCGACCCGCACACCCGCCCCCGGCAGCGCAAACCCGTTGATGACCACCCCGAGGGAGCTGGTAGTGTTCTACCCGTCGCCGCGAGCAATCGCGCCGGACACGCCCCCGTAGCTCAGGGGATAGAGCAACGGCCTCCGGAGCCGTGTGCGCAGGTTCGAATCCTGCCGGGGGCACTTCGCTTCAGCTGACATGATCTTGTGGTTGATCAGCGTGGATGCCTGAGATGGAGAGCGGGACCCAGTGGTACTGGGTCCCGTTTTTCCTTGTTGTCGTGCGTGGGGCGGGGCGGGCTTTTGCATCACTTTCGCCCCATACGCACCGTTGTTCTACCGTAGAGAGGAACGACGCTGCTCATACCCCCGCACCCAGTCATCGAGGTGACGGTCATGACGGAGACCACACAGCGCAGGAACACCCCTCCGGGTACCAGGACGGGCAAGCAGGACGGGGCCACGGCATCGCAGGGCGGCAGAGGGGGCGGGACCTCCGCTGAAGCCCGTGGCAGTACGGAGATCGCGGACACGGTCGTGGCGAAGATCGCGGGGATGGCCGCCCGGGAGATTCCGGAGGTGTACAACCTCGGCGGAGGGATGACCAGGGCCTTCGGGGCCGTGCGCCAGCGGGTGCCGGGTGGGGGCAGTGGGGTCACCCAGGGTGTGAAGGTGGAGGTCGGCGAGCGTCAGGCCGCCGTCGATCTGGATCTCGTCGTCGAGTACGGCGCCGCCATCACCGACACCGCGGCGGATGTCCGGACCAACGTCGTCAACGCGGTGGAACGGATGACCGGTCTGGAGGTCGTGGAGGTCAACATCGCCGTCGACGACGTACATCTGCCGGATGAGGAGGACGAGTCCGAGCAGGAGGGGCAGCGGCGCGTGGCCTGAGGGAGCCCGGCTCCCCCAGGTTCAGCGCCCTCTCCGGGGCGCCGTGTGCGCGCCCCGGGGTGGGTCAGGCCGTGCGCTTGCGTGACGTCGACTTCTTCGCCGTCGTCTTCTTCGCGGCCGTCTTTTTCGCGCCCTGGCCCGACTTCGCCGTGGACTTCTTGGCCGCCGTCGTCTTCTTGGCCGCCGTCTTCTTCGCCGTCGACGTCGACTTCTTGCCGCCGGTCTGCTTGGGGGCCGCGCGGGCCGTCTTGCGCTGCGGGAGCGGCTTGACCTCGGCGTGGTCGTCGGGTTCCTCGCCGCGGGATTCGCGGGCCGCGCGGACGCTGTTCTCCAGGGCCGCCATCAGGTCCAGGACCTTGCCGCCCTTGGCCGGTTCCGGGGCTTGGCGCGGGGTCTCGCCGGCGGCCTTCGCGGCGATGACCTCCTCCACGGCCTCGCGGTACTCGTCGTGCAGATCCTCCAGGTCGACCTCGCCCAGGGTGTCCATCAGGGCGTCCGCCAGGTCCAGTTCCTGGTCGCGGACCGTGACGTCCGTGTCGGGGGCCACGCCCTCGGGGGCGCGGACCTCGTCCGGCCACAGCAGACCGTGCATCGCGATGGCCTCGCCGACCACCCGGAGCATGCCCAGGCGTTCCCTGCCGCGCAGGGCGAACTTGGCGATCGCCACCTTGTTGCTGCGCTTCAGTGCCTCGCGGAGGAGGGTGTACGGCTTCGCCGCGGGGGCGCCGCTGGCCTGGAGGTAGTACGCGGCGTCCATCTGGAGCGGATCGATCCGGTCGCCCGGGACGAAGGCCACGATCTCGATCGTCCTGGCCGTGGGGATGGGCAGGCTGGAGAGGTCCTCCTCGGTGATCGGGATGATCGTGCCGTCCGCGTCCTCGTAGCCCTTGCCGATCTCCCCCTGGGTGACCTCGCGGTCCTCCAGCTCGCAGAACTTGCGGTAACGGATGCGGCCGCCGTCCTCGGTGTGGATCTGGCGGAAGGAGATCGAGTGGCTCTCGGTGGCGTTCACCAGCTTGATCGGGATGCTGACCAGCCCGAACGAGATGGCGCCGTTCCAGATGGATCTCACGTGCAGCACCCTTCCGGTCACTCTCGGGAGTGTTCGTCCTGGTTCGCGTGGGATTCTTATCGTATGGCGCCTATCACAGTGGTGGAGGGGCGACGGCTCGCGCTCAGCAATCTGGAGAAGGTGCTGTATCCCGCCACCGGCTTCACCAAAGGCGAGGTGCTGCACTACTACGCGACCGTCGCCGAGGTCCTGCTGCCCCATCTGCGGGACCGGGCGGTGTCCTTCCTGCGGTATCCGGACGGGCCGGACGGGCAGGTCTTCTTCACGAAGAACGTGCCGCCGGGTACGCCCGAGTGGGTCACCACCGCCGAGGTGCCGAGGGTCGAGGGGCCCTCGCGGATGGTCCTGGTGCAGGATCTGCCGAGCCTGATGTGGGCGGCCAACCTCGTCACCGAGTTCCACACCCACCAGTGGCTCGTGGACACGCCGGAGACGGCCGACCGGATCGTCTTCGACCTCGATCCGGGGGCGCCGGCGAGCATCGTGCAGTGCTGCGAGGTCGCGCTGTGGCTGCGGGAACGGCTCGCGGACGACGGCATCGAGGCCTACGCAAAGACCTCCGGCTCGAAGGGGCTGCATCTGCTCGCCGCCGTGCGCGGGGCGTCTTCCGAGCAGGTGTCCGAGTACGCCAAGGAGCTGGCGGTCGAGGCGGAGAGGGCCATGCCGCGGCTCGCGCTGCACCGGATGACGCGGAGCCTGCGGCCGGGGAAGGTCTTCGTCGACTGGAGTCAGAACGCCGCCCGCAAGACCACGGCGACCCCCTACACCCTCCGGGCCCGCCCCGAGCCGACCGTCTCGGCGCCGGTGACCTGGGAGGAGGTCGAGCAGTGCGAGGCGCCCGGCCGGCTGGACTTCGAGGCGCGGGATCTCGCGTCACGGGTCCAGGACCACGGGGATCTGCTCGGGCCGCTGCTCGATCCGGGGCGGGCCGGGTCGTTGCCGTAGCCACGGGAACCTCAGGTGTGTCCACACCCGCTGCCCTCGTGGCCTCACACCCTCGCCCATGTCTTCCGGTCCCGGGCGGCCGCGTGCAGGGCTTCCACGTCCGCCGGTTTCAGGACGGCGTCCTGGGCGGTCAGGCTCTGGATGTCGGTGTCCGTCAGGATGCGGAGGTCGCGCGGCCGGGCCTGGACCGACACCGTCGTGGGGGCCAGCAGGGCGAGTACGGGGTGGACCTCGGCTGTCAGGGCGTAGGAGGCGCGGTCGGCGTCGGTGCGGACGCGGCGGAGCAGGGGGTGGGGGTCGCGGCGGCTCAGGGTGACCATGGGGTCGGTGACCGTCACGCGGTGCTTGCGGGCGTAGAGGGTGTGTACGGCGTACAGGCCGCCGGGGCCGATCAGCAGATGGTGGATGCGGCCGCCGCCGGGGAGCGGGACGGAGTGCAGGGTGTGCCAGCCCGCGCCGTCCAGGCGGTCCAGGGCCTCCCCCACGGTCTGCTCGGCCGTCAGGGCCCGGCGGCGCGGGTCGGGGCGGAGCCGGTGGGCCGGGCCGGGTTCGCGGTCGAGGGCGACGACGAGGGCCTCGCCGGGGCGGTTGGGCGCCAGGTCGTCGTCGGGGTGGAGCGCCAGCCGGGCGAGGTCGGAGGGGGTCGGCACCGGGGGCGGGCCGACCGTCACCGGGCCGGTGATGAAGGGCCCGAGAGCCCGGAGGACCTCGTCCTCGCGGTCCGTGCCGAGCAGGTTGACCCGGGCGGCCTCACGGTCGTACCAGGCGATGTTCCTGCCGTCCGGGAGGCAGACGTAGAGCCGTTCCTGGCCGTGTCGCCGGGTCGGTACGACGCGCAGTCCGTCCATGCACCATCACCCCCGACCATGGGAACAGGCGGGGTGCTGCGGGGGCAAGAACCCGGTTACCTTGGAGAGCAGTTGGGCAGGCCCCCGGTCGGTGATGGTGGGGAGGCTTTGTTGCGTACCCGCAGGAAACCCGATGTGCCGGCTCCGGAGAGCCCGTGGAGCGAGGTGGTGCCCGGCCTGTGGATGGGCGGCCACGAGTACGCGGGCACCCCGGGGCAGGTGGAGTTCGCCGTCGTACGGGACGAGTTCGACCTCGTGCAGACGCTGCTGCGGCTGCCCGGCCACGGCCCCGATCCGGGCGTCCGGCATCACGTCTGGCCCATTCCCGACGGGCCGCTCGACGGGACGCAGCTCGCCGGGGTGATCCGATTGGCCGAGGCGGCCTGCGAGGCGCTGGACGAGGGCCGCAGGGTCCTCGTTCGCTGTTACCACGGGTACAACCGCTCGGGGCTGGTCGTCGCGCACGCGCTGATGCGCCGGGGCGACTCCGCGGAGACGGCGATCCGGCTGATCCGGGACCGCCGTTCGCCCTGGGCGCTGCACAACGAACTGTTCGTCGAGTACCTGCGGGCCGGTCTGGCCACGGCCCGGCTGCTGGAGGAACTCACCGAGTGACACGCCACCCCACCAGCACAGCACCCGGCCGGTGCCTCGGCAAACGGGCTCCCTCGCGCGCAAATGGGACGTCCCCGCGAATAAAGTGGGCCGGGCCGGCGGGTCGTGCCCGAGCCGCGTGATCACCCCCTCGAACCGCAGGAGTGCAGTGCCCCTCAGCCGTCCCGGAGGCCTTCTCGGAAGCCGACCCGGCGAAGCCCTCTGCCGACCGGGCGACGCCTCCGGCCGACCCGGCGAGGCCGACTGCCGACCCGGCGAAGCCTCCCGCTGCCCTGGCCGAGCCGACGTCAGCCCTGACCGAGCCGACCTGCGCCACAGCGGCCAAGCCGACCCGCACCCCGGCCAAACCGACCACAGCCCCGGCCAAGCAGCCCGCCAACCCGGCGAAGCCTCCGGCCGCCCCGGCCAAGCAGCCCGCCACCCCCGCCAAGCCACCCCTCGCATCATCCGAGCCGCCCGTCGCGCCCTCCTCGTCACTCTCCTGCTGGCGACCGCCGCGGCCTGCGGGGACACCGGTGGGCTCGAAGGTGCCGGGGCGACGCCGACGGCGGTCGGGCCGGCGCGGCTCTGGCCGGAGCAGACGCCCGCGTCCAGCCCGGCCTTCGAGATCGGTGAGGTGAACACCGAGGTGGTCAAGGGCGTCAAGGTCCCGGCAGGTGACGACATCCGCGGGGTGGACCCGGTCGAGGTCGTCCGGGCCGAGATCGCCGCGAGCCCGGGCGACTACGACGGCGGCAAGGCGCCGTACCGGGACACGGCCGGGCGGATGACCGGCTGCGGCAAGGGCCCCGGGCACGGGCGGTGCCCGGTCCTGAAGCCGTACTACCGGGACCTGACCGGCGACGGGCGCGACGACCTGACACTGGGCTTCCGGCTGCTGCCCGGCAAGACGACCGCGGTGCGCGTCTACACCGTCGAGAAGCACCGGCTCGTGCAGGTGATGTCGTGGGAGGACGCGCTGAGCGGCGTGGAACTGGCCGGGCGTTCCCTGGTCATCCGCTCGCCCTCCGAGGTGGCGGGCTACGAGTACCGCCTGCAGTGGACCTGGGACCGGGACCAGCGGGCGATGCTCCTCACCCACGACGAGATGCTGCGCACCGGGCCGCGCAAGCACTCCCGCCACCCGGCCGCCTCCCCCTCGGCGAGCACCGGATGAGACCCGTGCTCCCCCAGTGGTCGGGGACGCTCGCCGTGAAGGCCGCCGCCTTCATCACGGTGATGTGCTGCGCGCTGGCCGCCCTGCTCGGCGTCCTGGTGCATGTGCAGGTGACCGACCAGACCGTAGGCCAGGCCCGCGACCAGGCGCTGCAGCGGCTGGAGCAGGCGACGGAGCGGTACGAGGCCGGTGACCCGTTGCGGCGGGGCGCCGCGCTGGATCCGCCGGAGCTGCCCCGGAAGCTGCGGGACCTCGCGGTGGCCGGTGACCGGGGCACGATGGTGGCCGACCGCGAAGGGCGCCCCACGATGTGGGCGGCCGGGCCGGCCGACGGCGGCAGGGCCCTGGCCGTGGCGGTGGACTACTCGCAGCAGGCGCGCACCATCGCGGGCCTGGACCGGGCGATCCTGTGGTCGTCGGGCCTGGCGATCGGGGCGACGCTGCTGGTCGGCGCGTTCGCGGTGACGCGGGTGACGCGGCGGCTGCACACCACGGCGCGGGTGGCCCGGCGGATCAGCGCGGGCGACCTGGACGCGCGCGTGAACGACCCCCGGACCGATCCGCGTACGAAGACTCCGGCGCGGCCACCGGACGAGGTGGCCGCGGTCGCCGCCGCGCTGGACTCCATGGCGTCGTCGCTGCAGGGCAAGCTGCTGGCCGAGCAGCGGTTCACGGCGGACGTGGCCCATGAGCTGCGCACTCCGCTGACCGGGCTGCACGCGGCGGCCGAACTGCTGCCTCCCGGCCGCCCGACGGAGCTGGTGCGGGACCGGGTCGCGGCACTGCGCACGCTCACCGAGGACCTGCTGGAGATCTCCCGGCTGGACACCGGGCGGGAGCTGCTGGAGCTGGACACGGAGCAGTTGGGGCCGCTGGCCGAGCGGGCGGTGCGGGCCGCGGGGAACGGCACGGAGGTCAGGGTCGTACGGGATGTGTCCGTGGAGACGGACCGGCGGCGGCTGGAGCGGGTGCTCGGCAATCTCGTGGCGAACGCGCACAAGCACGGCCGGGGCCCGGTCGTACTGACCGTGGACGGGCCGGTGGTGACGGTTCGCGACCACGGGGACGGCTTTCCGGAGTACCTGGTGGCGCACGGTCCGCAGCGGTTCCGTACGGAGGGCGGGTCCAGGGGGCACGGGCTGGGGCTGACCATCGCGCTGGGGCAGGCCGAGGTGCTGGGCGCGCGGCTGAGGTTCGCGAACGCGCCGGACGGCGGGGCGGTGGCCACCCTGGCACTGGCGGTGGAGTGAGGGCGTAGGGGCCTTCCTCCTATGGCCCAGCGTGACGGGCGGGGCCCGAGGGGCGCTCCTAATGTGGCGATTAGTCAGCTTCGGTCCTTCCGCCCCCACATGGAGGTACTCCCGATGTCACTCCCCATGTCTCTGCGCTCCCGCCTCTCCATAACCACCGCCGCCGCGCTCCTCGCCGCCGCTGCCGCCGTCACGCCCGCCGTCGCGGACGACGAGTGGGACGCGTCCGGCGCCAGCTCGATGAGCGCCGACACGTTGGGGTCCGACACGACGGACGCCGGCACGATGGGCGGCGACGGATACCACCGCCACGACGACCGGCGCTTCTACCGGGGTGTCGTCACGGCGAACACCCTGGCGCTGCGCAGCGCCCCGAACCGCGGCTCGCGGATCATCCGGTTCGCCCACCGGGGGGACAAGGTCAAGATCTTCTGCAAGGCCCCCGGCCAGACCGTGCAGGGCAACCCGCTCTGGTATCTCCTGGCGGACGGCACCTGGGCCTGGGGCGCGGCCCGCTTCATCGACAACATCGGCCCCGCGCCACGCTGGTGCTGACACTCGGTCACCCAAACACACACAAGACGTACCGTTTGGGTAGGTTCCGGACATGAGCAAGGCCGGAATCACCGTGGCGACGGCGGACCCGCCCGCGCCCGCCGTCCGCCCCCTCCCCCGGCGCCGTGGCATCGAGCTCGCCCTCATCGTCGTGGCCGTACTGCTGTCCGTGTACGGCTACTGCGCGGTGGGCCTCGCCCAGCACGGCACCCTCCCGCCCGGCGCCGCAGGCTACGGCGCCGGGCTCGGCGTGCTCGCGCTGCTGGCGCATCTGGCGGTGCGGCTGCGGGCCCCGCACGCCGACCCCCTCCTGCTGCCCATCGGCGTGCTGCTCAACGGGCTCGGCCTGGTGCTCATCTACCGGCTCGACCTGGAGACCCCGGGCGACCGGGCGGCACCGGCCCAACTGGTGTGGTCGACGCTGGGCGTGACGCTGTTCATCCTGGTCGTGCTGCTTCTGCGCGACCACCGGGTGCTCCAGCGCTACACCTACGTCTGTGTCGTCGCCGTGCTGGTCCTGCTCACCCTGCCGATCCTGTTCCCGGCGGTGAACGGGGCCCGCATCTGGATCCGGATCGCCGGGTTCTCGATCCAGCCGGGCGAGTTCGCGAAGGTGCTGCTGGCGGTGTTCTTCGCCGCGTATCTGGCCGCGAACCGCAATGCCCTGGCGTACACCGGCCGCCGTATCTGGAGGTTCCAGTTCCCCACCGGACGGGTGCTCGGGCCGATCGTCGCCGTCTGGCTGGTGAGCGTGGGCGTACTGATCCTGGAGCGGGACCTCGGGACGTCGCTGCTCTTCTTCGGCCTGTTCGTCGTCCTCCTCTACGTCGCCACGGGCCGCACCGGCTGGATCACCGTGGGACTGCTCCTGGCCACGCTGGGCGCGGTCGCCGTCGGGCGTCTGGAGCCGCATGTGCACAGCAGGATCGAGACGTGGCTGCATCCGTTCGCCTCGGTCGAGGCGGGCGAGGGCCCGAACCAGCTCGCGCAGTCGCTGTTCGCCTTCGCGGAGGGCGGTTTCCTCGGCACGGGGCTGGGTCTCGGCCACTCGGTCCTCATCGGCTTCGCCGTGAAGTCGGACTTCATCCTGGCGACGGCGGGCGAGGAACTGGGCCTGGCGGGTCTGTCGGCCATCTTCGTCCTCTACGGCCTGCTGGTGGAGCGCGGCTACCGGGCGGGCCTGGCGCTGCGCGAGCCCTTCGGCAGGCTGCTCGCGGTGGGCCTCTCCTCGCTCGTGGCGCTCCAGGTGTTCGTGATCGCGGGCGGGGTGACCGGCCTGATCCCGCTGACCGGTATGGCGATGCCGTTCCTGGCGCAGGGCGGCTCGTCGGTGGTGACCAACTGGGCGATCGTGGCGCTGCTGGTCCGGGTGAGCGACTCGGCGCGGCGTCAGCACGACGGGCAGGAGACCCCATGACGCGGCACATCCGGCACGCCGGCCTCTTCTGCGCCCTGCTGCTGGTGGCCCTGCTGCTGAACGCCGCCCGCGTCCAGGTCGTCCAGGCGCCGCTGTACGACGGCCACCCCGCCAACCGTCGCCCGGAGATCGCCCGCTACGAGCAGCCGCGCGGGAACATCCTGGTCGGCGACCGGCCGATCACCGGCTCGCAGGACACCCGCGAGCATCTGCGCTACGAGCGGACCTACGCCGACGGCCCGATGTACGCGCCGGTCACCGGCTTCGCCTCCCAGCTCTACGGCACGACGCTGCTGGAGCACACCGAGGACGGCATCCTGTCCGGCTCGCACCCGATGCTCGCGCCGTTCCCGCTGTGGAACGACTTCACGCGGGCGCGCAACGCCGGCGGGAACGTGGTGACGACACTCGACCCGGCCGCGCAACGGGCCGCGTACCAAGGGCTCGCCGGACGCAAGGGGGCCGTGGCCGCCCTGGAGCCGTCCACCGGCCGGATCCTGGCCCTGGTGTCCGCCCCGTCCTACGACCCCCAGCCGCTGTCCGGGAACGGGGCGGCGGCGGCCCGGGCCTGGCAGCGGCTGAACGCCGACCGGGACCGGCCGATGCTCAACCGGGCGGTGCGGCAGACGTATCCGCCGGGTTCGACCTTCAAGATCGTCACCTTGGCCGCGGCGCTGGACGCCGGCCTGGTCCCGGACCTCGACAAGCCGACCGACTCCCCCGACGCCTACCGGCTGCCCCGTACGAGGACGCGTCTGTCGAACTATGCCAAGGGCTGCGCGGACGCCTCCGTGCGCGAGGCGTTCGTCTTCTCCTGCAACACCGTCTTCGCCCAGCTCGGTGTGCAGGTGGGGGTGCCGGGCATGACGGCGGCGGCCCGGTCCTTCGGCTTCAACGACCGGGCGCTGCGGATCCCCTTCGCGGTGGCGCGGTCCACGTTCGACACCTCGCTGGACCAGGCACAGCTCGCGCTGTCGTCGATCGGCCAGTACAACACCCGCGCCACCCCGCTGCAGATGGCGATGGTGGCGGCGGCCGTGGCGAACGGCGGGCAGGTACGGGATCCCTATCTGGTGGAGCGCACGACCCGGCCGGGCGGCAGCACCCTCGCGACCGCCGGCTCGCGCCCGATCCGCCAGGCGATGACGCCCGCGACCGCCGCGCGGCTGCGCGGGCTGATGCTGGGCGTGGTCAGGGGCGGCACCGGGCGCAACGCCGCGATCCGCGGTGCCAAGGTGGGCGGCAAGACGGGCACGGCCCAGCACGGCATCGGCAACTCCGGTACGCCGTACGCCTGGTTCGTCTCCTGGGCGCAGGGCGGTCGTGATCTGCAGCCGCGGGTGGCGGTCGCGGTCGTCGTGGAGGACGCGGACGCCAACCGCGGGGACATCAGCGGGGGCGGCGACGCGGCGCCGATCGCGCGGGCGGTGATGGAGGCGGTACTGAAGTCCCGGGACCGGCTGCCCGGTTCCTGAGACGGCTCTACCGGGAGACCGGGGCCCCGACCTACCGTTCGGTCATGACTGCTGCCGCCGCCTTCGAACTCGCCCAGGTCAACATCGCCCGCCTCAAGGCCCCGCTGGACTCCCCGCAGTTGAAGGACTTCGTCGACGCCCTGGACCCCGTGAACGCGGACGCCGACGCCGCCGACGGTTTCGTGTGGCGCTTGCAGGGCGACTCAGGCGACGCGACGGACGTGGCCGTCTTCGGAGACTCCTGGCTGATCATCAACATGTCGGTGTGGCGGAACACGGACGCGCTCACGGCGTACATGTACCAGGGCAGGCACCGGGAGATGCTCGCCCGCCGCCGCGAGTGGTTCGACCGGGTCCAGGAGGCCATGGTCGCGCTCTGGTGGGTCCCGGCCGGCCACCGCCCGACCGTCGCCGAGGCCGAATCCCGCCTCCTCCACCTCCGCACCCACGGCCCGACCCCCTACGCCTTCACCCTGCGCACGTCGTACCCGCCCCAGGGCGCGACGCCCCTCCTGGGCGAGGTACCGGAGGGGCTGGGCTGCTCGGTCTAGCGGCGGCGGTCGATGGCGGTGAGGTCGATGGCGAGGGGGAAGGGGACGGTGAGTTCGAGCTTGTCGTGGAAGATGCCGGTCAGGCCGTAGGCCTGGGTCGCGGGGTCGAGCTCGTACACATAAACCACCGGGAGGCCTTCGTTCTCCTCGACGCGCCAGTAGTGCGGAATTCCGGCACGCGCATACTTCAGCGGCTTGACCTCACGGTCCCGGTCCTCCGAGTCCGCGGAGACGACCTCGACAGCGATGACGACGTCTTCCGGCCGGTACCAGGTCTGTTTGGGGCCAGTGTCGGCACCCGCTTGAAACACCAGGACATCGGGTTCCGGCCGATTGCGCTTGTTCAGCTTGATGGTCATCTCACGGATGACGTCGAACTCCTCCGGCACCTGATCCAGCAGGGTGTTGTCCAGCAAGCGGATGGCACGTGAGTGGAAGTTGGTCTGCGGACTCACGAAGACAAGACTCCCGTCGATCAGCTCCGTGTGCGGAGGCAGGTTGGGAAGCTCGTCGAGGTCGTCCGCCGTCCAGCCGCCCTCGGGCGGACGAGGCCACTCGTAGTCGTCGTCCAGCCCGTAGTCACGCGCGGCGCTCATGATCGCTCCCATGTGCCGGAGTCTGCCTGGCACAGCCAGCGTACCCAGGGGAATATGCCGATTCGCCCGTCGAACGAGTGATCAACCGTCGAGTCGTTGACCGGCCTCGATGACTGCCTCCACCTCCGCGACCCGCTCCCCCTCCTCCACCGCGAAGCGCTCCGCGTCGAGCTTCTCGGCGATCTCCTCGTCCTGGGACATCAGCAGGTCGAGGTTGGAGTCGCCCATGTCCAGGACGCCCATGTCGACGTAGGCCTGCTGGAGGCGTTTGCCCCACAGGCCGATGTCCTTGACGCAGGGGACGATGCGGCTGAAGAGGAGCTTGCGGAAGAGGGCGAGGAACTCGGACTGCTCGCTGCAGGCCTCCGCCTCGGCCTTCGGGATGCCGAAGTTCTCCAGCACCTCCACGCCCCGCAACCGGTCGCGCATGAGGTAGCAGCCCTCGATGACGAACTCCTCGCGCTCGCGGAGCTCGGCGTCGCTGAGCTGCTGGTAGTAGTCCCTGAGCGCCATCCGCCCGAAGGCCACGTGCCGGGCCTCGTCCTGCATGACGTACGCGAGGATCTGCTTCGGCAGCGGCTTGTCCGTGGTGTCCCTGATCATGCCGAAGGCCGCCAGCGCCAGTCCCTCGATCAGCACCTGCATGCCCAGATACGGCATGTCCCAGCGCGAGTCGCGCAGCGTGTCGCCCAGCAGGGACTGGAGGTTGTCGTTGATCGGGTACAGCAGCCCGACCTTCTCGTGCAGGAACCGGCCGTAGATCTCGGCGTGCCGGGCCTCGTCCATGGTCTGGGTCGCGGAGTAGAACTTCGCGTCCAGATCAGGGACGGACTCGACGATCCGCGCGGCACAGATCATCGCGCCCTGCTCACCGTGCAGAAACTGGCTGAACTGCCAGGAGGCGTAGTGCAGGCGCAACTCCCCCTTGTCCTTCTCCGTCAGCTTCGCCCAGTGCCTGGTCCCGTAGAGGGACATCGCCTCGTCGGGAGTCCCCAGCGGATCGTACGGATCCACCTCCAGCTCCCAGTCGATCCGCTTCTGACCGTCCCACTGCTTGTCCTTGCCCTTCTGATAGAGGGCCAGGAGCCGGTCGCGGCCACCGTCGTACTCCCAGTTGAAACGGGCAGCTCCGCTCGCCGGCACCTGCCACACGGACTCTTCCGGTTCCTCGGCGTACAGGTCGAAGGTCGGCATGCCCCGCAGGCTCCTACGTGGTAGACGCCGCGTCAACAAATCGCGCACAGGGGATTGACGGCCTTGCTGACACGCAGTCTCATAAGAGGGACAGTGACGTGTGCACAACGAGGTGGGCAGCCATGACGACCCTGACGGAAGCCGACGCGCTCGACGGCCTGCGCGACGCCCTCGGCCTGCTCAAGGACCGGGAGCAGGTGGCCCAGCGGCTCCTCGACTCCTCCGCCAAGCACTCCTTCGACCCGGACAAGGAACTGGACTGGGACGCGCCCTTCGAGGAGGGCAAGTGGTTCTGGCCCCCGGAGCTGGTCTCGCTCTACGACACCCCGCTCTGGAAGCGCATGAGCGAGGAGCAGCGCATCCTGCTCTCCCAGCACGAGGCGGCGGCCCTGGCCTCCCTGGGCATCTGGTTCGAGATCATCCTCATGCAGCTCCTCGTCCGCCACATCTACGACAAGGCCGCGACGAGCGCACACGTCCGCTACGCCCTCACGGAGATCGAGGACGAGTGCCGCCACTCCAAGATGTTCGCCCGGCTGATCTCCCACGGCGACACACCCTGGTACCCGGTCAGCCGCGCCCACCAGCACCTGGGCCGCCTCTTCAAGACCATCTCCACCACCCCCGGCTCCTTCACCGCCACCCTCCTCGGTGAGGAGGTCCTGGACTGGATGCAGCGCCTGACGTTCCCCGACGAGCGCGTCCAGACCCTGGTCCGGGGCGTCACCCGCATCCACGTCGTGGAGGAGGCCCGCCATGTGCGCTACGCCCGCGAGGAACTCCGCCGCCAGATGGTGACGGCCCCGAGGTGGTCCCAGGAGTTCACCCGGGTCACCTCCGGCGAGTTCGCCCGGGTCTTCTCGGTGGCGTTCGTGAACCCGGACGTCTACACGAACGTCGGCCTGGACAGGCGTGAGGCCCTCGCCCAGGTCAAGGCCAGCGGCCACCGCCGCGAGGTCATGCAGAACGGCTCGAAGCGGCTGACGGACTTCCTCGACGACATCGGGGTGCTGCGCGGAGTGGGACGCCGGCTCTGGAAGTCCTCCGGTTTGCTGGCATAGACCCCGCCCGGGTCATGTCCATGCAGGGTGGCTACTGTCCTCTGTGACCCCGTCACTGTCAGTGGCCACAAAGGAGATCACCCGGCATGTCCCCCCACTCCCTGCGCACCGCCGCCGTAGGCGCCGCTGCCGCCCTCGCCCTGACCGCGTGCGGCAGCGAGTCCGCCGACACCGACAAGGCGCCCGCCCCACAGGGCGTCGTCAGCAAGGCGACCGCCAAGAAGATCGCCGACCGCTACGAGAAGGTCAACAACAAGGCGAACGCGGCCCAGGACGAGAAGCTCCTCGCGACGGTCGAGGGCGGCCAGGTCTACGCGATGGACAAGGCCGTCTACACCCTCTTCGACACCTGGCCGAAGAAGGACCAGAAGGACTACGCCAAGCCCTTCTCCTACACGGACCGCACCTACGTGATCCCGAAGAAGGGCGCGGGCGACTGGTTCGCCGTCCAGGCCAAGTCCAGCGTGAACGACGAGGAAAGAGTGCTCCTGGTCTTCGACAAGGTCGACGGCACCTACAAGATGGTGCTGTCCCTCTGGGCCGCCGCGGCGGACATCCCCAAGCCGGCCCTCGACAAGGACGGGCTCGCCGAGGCCGTCGACCCCGGCACCAAGATCGGCGGACTGGCCCCCACCGACATACGCGCCGCCTACGCGGACTACCTCGAAACCGGCGGCAAGAAGAAGGGCAAGTCCCTGACCTCCACGCAGCCCGTCGAGAACGCCAAGAAGACCTACCAGCGCAGCAGCACCAAGGGCGCGGCCGAGGGCAAGGCCACCGAGAAGTTCTTCGCCAAGGCCCCCGCCGACCCGAGCGTCTACGCCCTGCGCACAGCCGACGGCGGCGTCCTCGCCCTGGTCCCCCTCGCCCACAAGCAGGAATCCCTGCTCAAGGAGTCCTACCGCTCCATCGCGAGCCTCGTCCCCAACGACGAGCAGGCCGCCCTGGGCGCCACCAGCGGCCCCCTGATCACCGACACCTTCGAGGGCCAGGGCCTGGCCGAACTGACCCCGAAGGCCGCCCGCCTCACCAACGTCGACTTCCAGCACGTGGACGCGCGCTAGGCGGGACCACGACGCGCCCGCACCCGCGTACGGCGAGAAGGGGACGTGTCGGGGGGTGTCCGCCCGCAGCGGTTGGCGCGTCAACGCCGGTCAGTCGGTATGAAACTCAATCGCGCCGTTCCGAGGACGGACACCCCCCGGCGCGGCCCCGACCCACCACCCACGGCGTAGGCGCTACGCGCACCCCCACCGAAGCAGCCACAGGCCGCCGCAGGCATCCGGCCCCCGCCCCGGCTCCCGGCTACGCTGCGAGGCATGACACCAGCCGCCCCCACCCCCGCCTACCGGCGCCTCAGCGTCGAGGAACGCCGCAGCCAACTGCTCACCTCCGCGCTGTCGCTCTTCGCGCACCGCGCCCCGGAGGACGTCTCCCTGGACGACGTGGCGGAGGCGGCGGGGGTGTCACGCCCCCTGGTGTACCGCTACTTCCCCGGCGGCAAGCAGCAGCTCTACGAGGCCGCCCTCCGCTCCGCCGCCGACGAGCTCCGGACCTGCTTCGACGAACCCCGAGAGGGCCCCCTCCTCCCCCGCCTGTCCCGCGCCCTCGACCGCTACCTCACGTTCGTCGACCAGCACGACGCCGGCTTCAGCGCCCTCCTCCAGGGTGGCAGCGTCGTGGAGACCTCACGGACCACCGCCATCGTCGACGGCGTCCGCCGCGCCGCCGCCGAGCACATCGTCAGGCACCTGGAGGTCACCACCCCCGGCCCCCGCCTGCGCATGACCATCCGCATGTGGATCACGGCCGTGGAGGCATCGAGCCTCATCTGGCTCGACGAGGACAAGCAGCCCCCCGCCGAGGACCTCCGCGACTGGCTCGTCGAGCAGTTCGTGGCCATGCTGTCGGTGACCGCCCGCCGTGACCCGCAGACCGACGCCCTGGTCCAGGCGCTCGCCGAGGATGTCTGACACTGATCTGGTGAAGAGCGAAGACACCCCCTTCGAGGGCGGCCCCATGGACGGCAGGGTCCTGCCCGTCCTGCTCGGCATCACCGGCCACCCGCCCAAGACGTACCGCATCCCCGTCCCGGACCCGGCCGGCGGCCCGCCCACGGTGCTCGCCTACCGCCGTGTCCCCCGCGGCCCGGGCAAGGTCGGCCTGACCAACCGCTGGAAGTACGAGTACGCCCCGGAGGGCGTCCCGCCCCGGCGGCTCACATGGCCCTGGTCGAAGCCACACGCCACGCCGCCCGGCAAACGGGACGACGCCGACGGGTGACCCTGTTGCGCCGAATCGCGCAGGCCTACCGCACAGACCGTCCCACACCCCTCATCCTCACGATGTCCGGTGGCCGAAGGGCCGCCCCCGCATCGGAGGTGATGGCATGTCAGGAACCCTTCTGCGTCTGGCCTGTACGGCGGCGATGGCAGCAGCAACCCTCGCACCCACCCCCGCCACAGCAGCCCCGGACCCAACTCCCACCCCCACACCCACATCCACCGCCGCCCCCGGACCACCCCCCGCCTCCCTCGCCTACCTCCTGACGGACCTTCAGCAGCTCTACCGCAAGGCCGAACAGGCCACCGAGGCCTACAACGCCACCGAGGAGAAGCTGAAGAAGCAGCGCACGGAGACCGACCGCCTGAACCACGCCCTGGCCCGCGCCCGGCTCTCCCTGCACGACAGCCGGAGCGAGGTCGGCCGCCTGGCCAGGCAGCAGTACCAGAGCAGCACGGACATCTCCCCGTACGTACACCTGCTCCTGGCCCGCGATCCCCAGCACGCGATCGACCAGGGCCATGTGATCGGAAGGATCGCCCGGGAACGGGCCGCCACCATCAACCGCCTGACCGGCGCCGAGCGAAAGGCCGACGACCTGGCCCGCAAGGCCCGCAAGGCCCTCGACCAACAGCTCACCCTCACCGAACGGCGAAAGAAGGAACAGGACCAGGTCGTCAAACGCCTGCACGACGTGGAGGACCTCCTCGCCTCCCTCAGCCGCGACCAGCTCGCCGCCCTCTCCGCGTTCGAGACGAGCGGGATCACCAAGGCCCAGAAGAAGTTCATGGCGTCCGGCGCGCTCAGCAGCGCCCGCAGACCGTCGGCGGAGGGCGATCGAGCCCTGCGCTACGTGGTCGGGCAGCTCGGCAAGCCGTACGAGTGGGGCGCGGAGGGCCCGAAGTCGTACGACTGCTCGGGCCTGACCTCGCAGGCGTGGGCCGAGGCCGGGGCGCCCATCCCCAGGACCAGCCAGGAGCAGTGGAAGCGGCTGAAGCGGATCCCGCTCGCCGAGCTGCGCCCGGGGGACCTGGTCGTGTACTTCCCGGAGGCCACGCATGTGGCGCTGTACCTCGGCGACGGCATGGTCGTCCAGGCCCCCCGTCCGGGCGCGAAGGTGAAGGTGTCACCGATCGCGGCCAACCCGCTCCTGGGCGCCGTGCGCCCGGACCCGTCCGGGAAGCCCCTGCGGCGGTACGCGCCGCCGAAGCTCCCCAAGGGCGCCACGGACGGGTCGGACAGCGGCTACGACGGTTACGCCGCGCCCGCGCCGGACAGCTCGGCGAGGTAGGCGCCCGTCTTCTCCGGGTCGTAGAAGAAGTTCTCGAAGTCGGACGGGTCGTTGAAGCCGTTGGCGAAGCGGTCGGCGGCCGGCTGGAGCTCGCCGGCGGCGCCGATCAGGTTCAGGATGTGCTCCGGCGGCGGCGCGAGCATCGCGTTGGTCCACTTGGTGACGTGCTGGGCGGTGTCCCAGTAGCGGTCGAAGGCCGACCGCATCCACTCCTCGTCGAACGGCTTGTCACCGTGCTCGACGATCGCGGACAGGTACGCGGCGGCGCACTTGGACGCCGAGTTGGAGCCCTGGCCGGTGATCGGGTCGTTCGCCACGACGACGTCCGCCACACCCAGCACGAGTCCGCCGCCAGGGAGGCGGCCGATGGGGTTGCGGACGGTGGGGGCGTAACGGCCGGCCAGCGCGCCGCCCGCGTCGGTCAGCTCGACCTTGGTGGCCCGCGCGTACTCCCAGGGGACGTACCGCTCCATGAGTTCCAGGGTCAGGGAGAGGTGCTCCGCGGGGTCCTTGACGCCGCCGAAGGCGTCGAGCGGGCCGCCGGGTATGCCCTCCCAGAACAGGATGTCGGCACGGCCGGAGGTCGTCAGAGTCGGCATGACGAACAGTTCGCCGACGCCCGGCACGAGGTTGCAGCGGACCCCTTCGGTGTCCGGGTGCTCGGGGCGCGGGCCGAGGCCGTGGACGTACGACACGGCCAGTGCGCGCTGCGGCTCGCTGTAGGGGGAGCGCTCGGCGTCCCGGCCGAACATCTGCACGAGCTCGCCCTTGCCGGCCGCGACGAGGACCAGGTCGTACGTGCGGGAGAAGTAGTCGAGGTCGCCGACGGCCGCGCCGTGGATGACGAGTTGTCCGCCGCGCTGTGCGAACGTCTCCATCCAGCCGGCCATCTTCACGCGCTGGTCGACCGACTGCGCGTACCCGTCGAGCCTGCCCAGCCAGTCGATGGCACGCGCCGCGGGACCCTCGGCCCAGGAGCCGGGGGCGGCGACCGAGACGCCGAGTCCCTGGATCTTCGGGGCCTGGGACTCCCAGAAGTTCAGCTGGAGATCGCGCTCGTGCTGCAGTGCCGTGTGGAACATGCACTGCGTCGACATGACCCGGCCCGTGCGGATCTCGTCCGCCGTCCGGTTGGACATCAGGGTGACCTCGTACCCCTGCGACTGGAGGCCGAGAGCGATCTGGAGCCCGGACTGACCGGCTCCGACGACGAGTATCTTCCGCATGCGGGGCTGTCCTCTACTCGGGGGTTTCGTCGAGCGCGTGGCCCACCAGGGCCAGGAGGGTCTCGATCACGGAGATCCGGCGACGCGCGTCCATGATCATGACAGGTATGTGTCGCGGGATGGTCAAGGCCTCCCGCACATCCTCCGGCTCGAACAGCTCGCTCTCGTCGAAGTGGTTCACCGCGACCACGTACGGCAGCCCGGAGCTCTCGAAGTAGTCCAGTACCGGGAAGCAGTCCTTCAGCCGGCGGGTGTCGGCCAGGACGACTGCGCCGATCGCACCGCGCACGATGTCGTCCCACATGAACCAGAACCGCTGCTGGCCCGGCGTGCCGAACAGGTAGAGCACCAGGTCGTCGTCGAGCGTGAGGCGCCCGAAGTCCATGGCCACGGTGGTGGTGCTCTTGCCCGGTGTGGCGGTGAGGTCGTCGGTGGCCTCGCTCGCCTCGGTCATCAGCGCCTCGGTCTGCAGAGGCGTGATCTCCGAGACGGCGGTGACCAGGGTGGTCTTGCCCACGCCGAAGCCGCCCGCCACCACGATCTTCGTGGCGATGGGTGCGCGGGTGCGGTCCGTCTCCCAGGCGTGCATGCTCGCGTCGGGCTGGACGAACGGGGAAGTTGCGGAGACGCCGTGAGCGGCGTCAGAGACGACGGAGTCCACTCAGCACCCTTTCCAGCAGAGCCCGGTCCGGGCGGCCCGTGCCGTGGCCGGTTCCCGTGCCGTACACACGAATCTTTCCCTGGTCCGCGAGGTCGCTGAGGAGCACGCGGACCACGCCGAGCGGCATCTTCAGCAGCGCGGCGATCTCGGCCACCGTACGCATCCGGCGGCACAGTTCGACGATGGCCTGGAGCTCCGGCATCACCCGGGTGGAGAGGGAGCCGTTCGTCAGCTCCTTGCGCTCCTCCGGGGCCTCCAGCGCGGCCGTGCTCGCCACGAACGTCTCCACCAGGAGGACGTGGCCGAAGCGGGTGCGGCCGCCGGTGAGCGAGTAGGGGCGGACCCGGGCGGGTTTGCGGTCACCGCCGCGGACCGGGAGGTGATGCTTCGGCGTACTGCTCATCGGGCACTCCCCGTCGTCTGGGACCGCTCCAGGGAACTACGGAGCTCGCTGCGGAGTTCGGGCGTCAGGACATGGCCGGCGCGGCCGACGAACAGGGCCATGTGGTACGCCACCACGCTCATGTCGCATTCCGCGGAGCCGTGGACGCCGAGCAGCGAGCCGTCGCTGATCGACATCACGAACAGGCTGCCCTCGTCCATCGCGACCATGGTGTGCCGGACCCCGCCGAAGTCCATCAGCTTGGCGGCGCCGACGGTGAGGCTGCCGATGCCGGAGACGATGGTGGCCAGGTCGGCGGCCGAGCCGCGCGGGCCGGTCCGCTTGGTGCCGCGGGCCTGCAGGGCTTCCCTGGCCTGCCGGTTGCGGTGGTCGTCGGAGGAGAGCAGGAGCAGTCCGTCGGAGGAGACGACCGCGACCGACTGGATGCCGGGTACCTCCTCGACGAGGTTGGTCAGCAGCCAGTGCAGGTTGCGGGCCTCACTGCTCAGCCCGATCAGTCCGAAGGTACTGGGAGCGGTCAACTGCTTGCCTCCTCGGCTGTGCCCCCCGTGGCTTCTTCGGATACAGCTGGTCCTGATGTGCCGGTGACCGGCCGCTTGTGCGAGGCCGTCTGCTCGGCGATCTCCGCCTCCACCTCGCGGTAGCCGGCCTGGGCACCCTGGCGGAAGCCGCCGAGCCGGCGGCGGAGGGCCTCGGCGTCCACGGAGCCGCTGCGCTGGCGCGGGGCGGTGGTCTGGGCGGTGACCTTCGGGGTGCGCTTGGGGAGGCCCTTGTCGGTGACACGCTCGTGCTCCACGTCGGCCTCGGCTTCGCCGTCGGCGCTGTCGTGCCCACCCGCACCCCCCGTGCGGGTTTCCTGGTCCTGTGCCTGCGGCCCCTGCGGGGCGAAATCGCCGTCGGCGGCCGCGGATTCGTGCTGCGTCGGCTCCGGGTCCGGCTGCGGCGCCGGGAGCAGCAGCTCCATCGTGGTCTCTGCAGGGGTTTCCGGCGGTGCCACCGGTACGTCCGGTACGTCCGCCGCCGTCGGCTCCGGGTGCTCGGCAACCTCTGCGTTGGGCTCCGGGTGCTCGGCTGCCTCGTCCCGCCGTACCGCCTTCTCCGCCAGTGCCACCAAGGGGTCCCCGCCGCCGGCGCGGCCGTGCAGGACGTTGGAGTTGGCCTCGGCGTCGGCGCCCGGGAAGGAGACGGTGTGGGTCGTGCCGGAGAGCGGGCCGGAGGCCGGGACGGCGGTGTGCGGGGCGGCAGCGAAGAGGTTGCGGGGCAGGACGACGACCGCCGCGACACCGCCCTGCTTCTGCTCACGCAACTGCACGCGCACCCCGTGCCGGTGGGCGAGGCGGGCCACGACGTACAGGCCGAGGCCGAGACCGTCCTCGCCCTCCTGGTCGTAGGGCGCCTCGGGGTCGAAGTCGGCGAGGCGGGAGTTGAGGCGCTCCAGCCGGTCCTCGGTCATGCCGATGCCCTCGTCCTGGACGGAGAGCATGACCTCGCCGTTCTCCAGCAGCCAGCCGGAGACCTCGACGGGCAGGTCGGGCGGGGAGAACGAGGTGGCGTTCTCCATGAGTTCGGCCAGCAGGTGGGAGAGGTCGTCCGCGGCGAATCCGGCTATGTGCGCGTGCGGCGGCAGCGCGGCGATACGGACCCGCTCGTACCGCTCGATCTCGCTCACCGCGGCACGGACGATGTCCACGAGCGGGACGGGCCCGGCGGCGTGCTGGACGTGCTCGGTGCCGGCGAGGACCAGGAGGTTCTCGCTGTGCCGGCGCATGACCGTCGCGAAGTGGTCGAGCTTGAAGAGGGTCGCGAGCCGGTCCGGGTCCTGCTCGCGCTCCTCCAGGTTCTCGATGACGGCCAGTTGCCGCTCGACCAGTCCGAGGGTGCGCAGCGCGAGGTTGACGAACGTACCGCCGATGGCCGTGCGCACCCGCTCGAGCTGGGCGACGGACTCGGCGAGTTCGCCGCGCAGTTCCTCGCGCGCGTCGGCCATCTTCTGGCGCTGGCCGACGAGGTGCTTGCGGTCGGACTCCAGCGTGGTGATCCGCTCGGTGAGGCCGGCCGCGTGCGCGTGCAGGGCGTTGACGGAGCGGACGACCTGGGCGAACTCGTCGTTGCGGCCGGTGAACTTCACCGGCTCCTCGGCCGCCGGGTCCTCGGCCTCGGCGAGGCGCTTCGAGCCCAGCCGCAGGACCGCCAGGGGCCGGGTGAGGCTGCGGGCCATGCCCGTGGCGACGCCGACGGCGAGCAGCATGAGGGCGCCGAGGACGGCGATGCGGATCTCCAGCGCGGTGACGTCGTCGTCGCGCAGCGCCTCGAGGTCCTTGGTGCTCCGGTCGTAGAGGGCGGACTCCACGCCGCGCATCAGGTCGACCCGGGCCGAGAGGGCCGCGTCCAGCCGCTTGGTGTTGACGGAGAGCTCGTCCCCGGACAGCGTCGGCTGGCCGGTGAGGGCGGCGAGGTACTTCTCGGCGGAGTTGACCTCGGTGCCGGTGACCGTGGAGTCGAAGGAGGTGCGGGACTCCTTGGGCGCGGTGTCGCGGAAGTCGGCCAGCGCCGCGTCGGAGCGCAGCCGGGCCTGCTGGGCGGCGGCGCTCAGGGCGTCGCGCTGCCGGGTGCCGGCGTCGGAGGAGTTCTCGGCCGGCAGGCCCGTGACGGGGTCGGTGACCGTCTCGCCGCGCGGCACGCTGAGGGCGGCGAGCAGCAGCCCGCGGGCCGCGGCGGCCTGCTGGACGGCGGAGTCCAGCTCGGCCCGGGCGTAGGCGCCGGCGCCCGCACGGGGCGGCGTCTGCTGCGCCAGTCGTTCCGCGAGCCGGTGGAGTTGGGTGATGGAGGTGGAGTACGCCTGGTGCGCTTCGAGGGCGCTGCTCTTGCCGGTGAGCGCGGCCCGCCGGACGGCCGCGATGTCGTCGAGGTCCGAACGGAGCGAGGCGGGTGTGTCGGTGTCGGCCCGCAACTCCTCGACCTGCCGGTCCACGCGGGCGCTGCGCTGCTCGGAGGGGGCCTTGGACTTGGGGCGGCCGGCCGCTATGTAGGAGGTGACGTCGTCCCGCTCGTCGGCGAGGGAGTGCGCGAGCCCGAGGGCGTCCTGCGTCTGCTCGGCGAGCGTCACCAGTTCCTGGGAGTCGTGCAGTTGCCCGGAGGCCGCCAGGACGGACGGGGTGCCGGCACCGGCGATGGCCGCGGCGACGACGGCCACGGCGACGATGAGCCGGTTGCGTACATGCGTGGGGCGGCCCTTGCCGGTGGGGGGCGTCGGCTCAGCGCCCTGAGCGGGGGCCGTCTGCTTGCCTGTACGACGAGGCCGCGTCTTCTGCACCGGTGCTCGCATTCCTGACTCGTGAACCCATGGGCCCGGGTGACGTTCCGTCAACTGGCGCGTACTCCCGGTACATTTCCCGACCCTCCCAGCGCCGGTGGGCAGCGCACGCGCATCACCTGACCCGCCACCCGAAGGAGTGAACCCCGGACGAGAGTTGAGGGGCAAGTTCCGCTGGCCCTTGCAGCGGCCGTGCGCGGCACGCCGGTTGGACGCCGGAGGCGGGCGGTGGCAGTATTCGCCACCACGCCTTCCCGGAACAAATCATTCCATCCCAAAACAGGCGTCTGACCTGCGTTGCGGCAGTGATCTCGCAACCATTGCCAGCCTTTTGCGACCCTTGTGAAGGGCTCGTGCAGACTGGCTGGATGCGTACTGAACTCGCCTCGGAGCCGGGAGACGCCGACCGCCCCAACGAGGACTTCGCCAGTGTCGGACTACCGGCCTCCGGACAGGGCGGTTCGGTCGTCGTCCTGGACGGCGTCACGCCACCGAAGGACGGGACGGGCTGTCTGCATTCCGTCCCCTGGTTCACCGCACGCCTCGGCGGAGCTCTGACCGAACTGACCGTTTCACTCCCGGATGCTCCCCTGGTCGACGCCTTGTCCCGCGCCATCGCGCGTACCTCCGAGGCGCACGCCGCAACCTGTGACCTTTCTCACCCCAGGACTCCGCAGGCCACGGTGGTGATCGCCCGCTGGACCCCGGCCACGGTGGAGTACCTGGTGCTCTCGGACTCCGCGCTTCTGCTGGAGTCCCCCGACGGCGTGGTGACGCCCGTCCTCGACGACCGCCTCTCCCTCCTCCCCCGGTCGGCCCTGGCCACGGACGCGCTGGTGGACTCCACGGTCCGCAACAAGGAGGGCGGCTTCTTCACCGCGGCCGCCGACCCCTCGGTGGCCGCGCGGGCGGTGACCGGCACCGTGCCCCGCCACGAGGTACGCGCCCTGGCCGCCCTCACGGACGGCGCCGGCCGCTGGGTGGAGCGGTTCGAGGAGGGCGACTGGACGGACTGCTTCCACCTCCTGCGCAAGGAGGGACCCCAGGCGCTGGTGGACCGCGTTCGGGCGCTGGAGCGGGGGGACTCCGCCAGGACGTTCCTGGGCCGGAGCAAGACGCATGACGACGCGACGGTGGTCTTCGTCGAGTTCTAGGCGCGGGGCCGGGGCCCGGGTGCCGTGGTCACTTCTCCATGCCGCGGTTGAGCTGGTGCAGCAGCCGGGCCAGTTCCGTGACCTCGTGGGTGTCCCAGTCGGCCAGGCGGCCGGCGTAGCGGGCGCGGCGGGCCTCCCGCACCCGGCGGACACGGTCGTGGCCCTCCTGGGTGAGGGCGACGAGCCAGGCGCGTCCGTCGGCGGGGTCGGGCTCGCGCGCGACCAGTCCCAGTTCCTCCAGGGCGCGCAGCTGGCGGGACATGGTGGCCTTGCCGACGCCGATGTAGCCGGCGAGCTCGGTGGCCCGCTGGTTGCCGCACTCGTCGAGCCGGACGAGGAGCCCGTACGCGGAGGACTCCAGGTCGGGGTGGACCTCGCGGGCCATCTCGCCCTGGTTGGCCCGAGCACGCCGCAGCAGCACGGTCAGCTCACGCTCCAGCGCGAGGAAGGCGGGCTGGTCCACACCGCTCGCGGCCAGCGCGGATTCGCCTCCCGGCCCGTCGCCGTTCCCGTTGTCCTGCACGTCAGCCCCTGCCTCGGTTCTCGCCCCGTACTGGAATTTTCCGTCACCTGCCGTCATCACCGCAGTTCGGCAAGTATTCCGCAGGTCACGGCGTACTCGTACACAGGGCCGCCACACGGTGAAGGCCCGGGCCTCCCTCACGAGAGCCCGGGCCTCCTTTATCCGGCCGCGCCCGTCACGCCGCGACCGGAACCTCCGGCGTCGCCCCGTTCGTCGCGGGCGCGAGCGCCAGCTCCAGGACCTGGCGGACGTCGGTCACGGCGTGGACGTCGAGCCGGTCCAGCACCTCGGCCGGGACGTCGTCCAGGTCGGGTTCGTTGCGCTTGGGGATGATCACGGTGGTCACCCCGGCGCGGTGCGCGGCCAGCAGCTTCTGCTTCACGCCGCCGATCGGCAGGACCCGCCCGGTCAGCGAGACCTCGCCGGTCATCGCCACGTCCGTGCGGACCAGCCGCCCGGACAGCAGGGACGCGAGGGCCGTGGTCATCGTGATGCCGGCGCTGGGGCCGTCCTTGGGGACCGCGCCCGCCGGGAAGTGGATGTGCACGCCCCGGTCCTTGAGATCGGCCACCGGCAGTTCGAGCTCGGCGCCTCGCGAGCGCAGGAAGCTCAGCGCGATCTGCGCGGACTCCTTCATCACGTCACCGAGCTGGCCGGTCAGGGTCAGCCCGGCCGCGCCCGTCTCCGGGTCGGCCAGCGACGCCTCCACGAACAGCACGTCACCGCCCGCTCCCGTCACCGCGAGCCCGGTCGCCACACCCGGCACCGACGTCCGCCGCTCCGCCGGGTCCTGCGCGGACTCGGGCACGTGGTGCGGCCGGCCGATCAGTGCGCGCAGATCCCCGTCCGTGACGGTGTACGGCAGCTTCCGCTCGCCCAGTTCGTGCTGGGCCGCGACCTTGCGCAGCAGCCGTGCGACGGAGCGCTCCAGATTCCGGACGCCCGCCTCGCGGGTGTACTCACCGGCGAGCTTGCGCAGCGCGCCCTCGTCGACGGTCACCTCGTCGGCGCCGAGCCCGGCCCGCTCCAGCTGGCGCGGCAGCAGGTGGTCGCGGGCGATGACGACCTTCTCGTCCTCGGTGTAGCCGTCCAGGCGGACGATCTCCATCCGGTCGGCCAGCGCCTCCGGGATGGCCTCCAGGACGTTGGCGGTGGCCAGGAAGACCACGTCCGACAGGTCGAGCTCCACCTCCAGGTAGTGGTCCCGGAAGGTGTGGTTCTGCGCCGGGTCGAGGACTTCGAGGAGGGCGGCGGCCGGGTCGCCCCGGAAGTCCGAGCCCACCTTGTCGATCTCGTCGAGCAGCACGACCGGGTTCATCGACCCGGCCTCCTTGATGGCCCGGACGACCCGGCCGGGCAGCGCGCCCACGTACGTACGCCGGTGACCGCGGATCTCGGCCTCGTCGCGCACACCGCCGAGGGCGACGCGCACGAACTTGCGGCCCATGGCGTGGGCGACGGACTCGCCGAGGCTGGTCTTGCCGACGCCGGGCGGTCCCACGAGCGCGAGCACGGCGCCGCCGCGCCGCCCGCCGACCACGCCGAGGCCCCGGTCGGTACGCCGCTTGCGCACCGCGAGGTATTCGGTGATCCGCTCCTTCACGTCCTCGAGGCCCGCGTGCTCGGCGTCGAGGACGGCTTGGGCGCCCTGGATGTCGTAGGCGTCCTCGGTGCGCTCGTTCCACGGCATCTCCAGGACCGTGTCGAGCCAGGTGCGGATCCAGGAGCCCTCGGGGGACTGGTCGGAGGACCGCTCCAGCTTGTCGACCTCCTTGAGGGCGGCCTCGCGGACGTGTCCGGGCAGGTCGGCGGCCTCCACACGGGCGCGGTAGTCGTCGGACTCCTCACCGTCCTGCTCGCCGTTCAGCTCGCGCAGCTCCTTGCGGACGGCTTCCAGCTGACGCCGCAGCAGGAACTCGCGCTGCTGCTTGTCGACGCCCTCCTGGACGTCCTTGGCGATGGACTCGGCCACGTCCTGCTCGGCGAGGTGGTCGCGCAACTGCTGGGTGGCGAGCTTCAGCCGGGCCACCGGGTCGGTGGTCTCCAGCAGTTCGATCTTCTGGTCGGTGGTCAGGAACGGTGAGTAGCCGGAGTTGTCGGCGAGCGCCGGGACGTCGTCGATGGCCTGGACCCGGTCGACGACCTGCCACGCTCCGCGACCCCGCAGCCATGCGGTGGCGAGGGCCTTGTATTCCTTCACCAGTTCGGCGACCTGGCCGGGCAGCGGCTCCGGGACGGTCTCCTCGAGACGGGTGCCCTCGACCCAGAGGGCGGCACCGGGGCCCGTGGTCCCCGCCCCGATACGCACCCGGTCCCGGCCTCGGATCAGCGCGCCCGGGTCGCCGTCGGCGAGCCTGCCGACCTGTTCGACGGTGCCGAGGACACCGGTGTTCGCGTAGGTCCCGTCGATCCGCGGCACCAGGAGTACCCGGGGCTTCCCCGGCGTTGACCTGGCAGCGGCCTGAGCGGCCTCCACCGCGGCACGGACCTCGGAGTCGCTCAGATCCAGCGGGACCACCATTCCGGGCAGCACGACCTCACCGTCGAGCGGCAGCACGGGCAGGGTGAGCGGTGTGAACGCCTTGGACTCAGCAGCCATGATCTCCCCTTCGGCAGTCAAGTTGAGCTATGCCGACTCAATGCACGGGAGCCGCCGGATGTTCCCCCACCGCCGTTCGCTGTGAGCGATCACTTGTGACACGAGAGAAGGCCGGGCGCGTAAGGTCACTCCCGTAATAGATAAAGGGCATCAGTGACTATTACTTGGGGGGCGGCGTGGAAGCGACCGTGCGGGCATGGGTGGACGGATGGGTCGTGTCGCGCGGGGCGGCTCCACCGGTGGCCGAGCCCTGGGGCTGCACGATCGACGTGGGGGCGTTCGGCCACGTCACACGCCATGTGTTCGGCGCGACGGGCGGGAATCTCGACGAGTCGACCGTGCGCAAGGTGGCCGGCGACGTGACCGGGGACGCGGTCTGGCTGAAGGCGTTCCAGGATCCTTCGGTGGTCGCCGGCTGGCTGGACGAGAGCTGGTGGATCGACCCCGAGCCCGGCTATCTGATGACGGTTCCCCTGACGGCGGACGACGTTCCGGACGTGCCCGACGGCTACCGGCTGCGGACCTGGTCACGCGGCGGGGTCACGCGCGTCCTGGTCGCCGCGCCGGACGGCTCCCTCGCGGCGCGCGGCCAGATCGCCCCGACGGGCGCGACCGCCGTCGCCGACCAGATAGAGACGGCACCCGGGCATCGCCGCAGAGGGCTCGGCAGCCTCGTCATGCGGACCCTGCAGAACGCCGCCTTCCAGCAGGGGGCACGCACCGGCGTCCTGTCCGGGACCCCTGCGGGACGAGGGCTCTACGAGGCACTGGGCTGGGAGGCGACGGCACTGCTGACCAGTGCCAGGCACGACGTCACGCCGGCCTGACGAGCCTCGCTCTCAGCTCCCGGCACGGGCGCGCTTCGCGCCCCACCGCCGCAGCACCGGCCAGGTCGCGATGCCGATGGCCAGGGCGATCAGATGGCCCCAGTTCGTCATCGGGTCGGTGAAGGCGAGGAGGTCCTGGAGCAGCATCCCGCCGAAGACGGCCAGCAGGGGCACGCGCAGCCAGGGGGAGAGCAGACCGGCCAGGGCGCCGGTGCCGGCCGCGACACCGAAGCTGACGCCGTAGTCGAGCCGGTGCAGCGAACTGTCGGGGAGATGCCCGGCCAGCACCGCCAGCCCCACCGGGACCTCGGTCGCCAGAGTGGCGAGGACATGCCCGAGCAGGAAGACACCGGCCGTGCGCAGGCCGCCGATCCGCCGCTCCAGGGCGGTCAGCACCAGCACGAACCCGATCGTGAACGGCGAGGCCACCCCGCCCGCGACCCACAGCGCGCTGCCGATCAGCACCAGCTCCGGCGTCCGCACCAGATGCGCCACATCGGTGCTGGAGCCTTGGAGCAGGGCGTGCACCAGCGCGGGGTCCGCGTAGGCGGAGATCAGCGAGGTGACACAGAGGACGACCGCGTACCCGAAGGTGAAGGGCGTGCCGGTGGGCGTGGGCACCAACCGCCAGGGCCGCAGCGGCACCCGGAGCCGCGGCTCCCGCACCGGGAGGGATTCCCGTACGCCCGCGTCCACGCTCTCCCGCGGGCCCCGCTGCCGGGGAACCCCGTCCAGCAGCCCCGGCGTATCGGAGACGGGCGCGCCCGTCGGCGCCGTCACAGCCGTCTCGTCGGGCGGCGCGGTGCGTTCCGCCACGGGCGCTCCTTCCGTCAGGCCCCAGCCTTCGCGTACACCTACCCCACTGTCTGTGACCGGCGCCACGCGAGAGGCGATTCACAGCAACCCGAGAGCCGCGCACGGCGTCCGCCGCACCCGCTCCACGCCGCACACCGCGTCCAAGCCGCCACTCCGCACCGCCCCCGCCTCCGCCGCACACGACGTCCGCCGCACCACTCCCTGCCGCACACCCGCCCGCCGCGCCCCCTGCCGCACACCTCGTCCGCCGCACCCGCTCCACGCCGCACACCGCGTCCAAGCCGCCACTCCGCACCGCCCCCGCCTCCGCCGCACACGACGTCCGCCGCACCACTCCCTGCCGCACACCCGCCCGCCGCGCCCCCTGCCGCACACCTCGTCCGCCGCACCCGCTCCACGCCGCACACCGCGTCCAAGCCGCCACTCCGCACCGCCCCCGCCTCCGCCGCACACGACGTCCGCCGCACCACTCCCTGCCGCACACCCGCCCGCCGCACCACTCCCTGCCGCACACCTCGTCCGCCGCGCCCGCTCCGTAATGCTTGGCGCCCGGCACCCCGCACCTGCCAGGATGTTCCGATGCCCACCTCGAACGACCTTCCCGATGTACTGGACCGTCGCGAGGGCCCGCACGGCGAGGTCGTGCTGCGGCGGCACGGAGACCGGCTGGAGATCATCGCCAACGGCTGTTTCCTGATGGACACCTCCGACGGCCGCTCGGAGCGGCGGCTGGTCGACGCGGCCCTGGACGCGCTGGAGGGCCGGGACCGTCCGGACGTGCTGATCGGCGGGCTCGGCGTCGGCTTCTCCCTGGCCCACGCGGCGGCGGACCCCCGTTGGGGAGGGATCGCGGTCGTGGAACGCGAGCATGCGATCGTCGAATGGCACCTCGACGGCCCGCTCTCCGTGTTCTCCGCCGAGGCTCTGGCCGACCCTCGCGCGAAAATCGTCGAAGCCGATCTCG
The DNA here is from genome assembly GCF_024442335.1 of Streptomyces sp. CRCS-T-1. Classification (NCBI taxonomy): domain Bacteria; kingdom Bacillati; phylum Actinomycetota; class Actinomycetes; order Kitasatosporales; family Streptomycetaceae; genus Streptomyces; species Streptomyces sp. CRCS-T-1. Next base: position 2,572,573 of record NZ_CP101651.1, read on the forward strand.
TGACCTACGTCAATGAGACATCCGACACGTTCGACGCCCTGTGTCTCGACATCGACAACGGCCCCGGCTGGACTGTCACGGAGGGCAACGGAAATCTCTACTCGCAGGCCGGACTGGCAAGCTGCGCGCGGGTGTTGAGACCCGGTGGGGTACTCGCCGTCTGGTCCGCCCAGCCCTCTCCGGAATTCGAAGAAACCTTGCGGAATGCCGGGTTCCAGCGGGTGCGTACCGAAGAGATCCCGGTTGCCCGGGGCGTTCCCGACGTCGTGCACCTCGGCATCCGCCCTGGATAGCAAAGGCGTGCTGACTCCCCGTACGCTGCTCCTCTGACGCCGATCATTCAAGCGTCAATCGCAACCATGCGCAGGCACAGCCAGTCAGAAGGAATCACCCCACTGATTCCGGAAAGCACACCCCAGGGGCGGGCGATGGAGCAGACACAGACCTCCCACAACGGTTCGGCGACGGCCAGCCCGGGTGCACAGCGCCGGGTTCTCGTCGTCGAGGACGACGCCACGATCGTGGACGCCATCGCGACCCGCCTGCGCGCCGAGGGGTTCCTCGTGCAAACGGCGGGCGACGGTCCGGCGGCGGTCGACACGGCCGAGGCCTGGCAGCCCGACCTGCTGATCCTCGACATCATGCTGCCCGGCTTCGACGGTCTGGAGGTCTGCCGGCGTGTGCAGGCCGCCCGGCCGGTGCCGGTGATGATGCTCACCGCGCGCGACGACGAGACCGACATGCTGGTCGGTCTGGGCGTCGGCGCCGACGACTACATGACGAAGCCGTTCTCGATGCGGGAGCTGGCGGCGCGTGTGCACGTGCTGCTGCGCCGTGTGGAGCGGGCCGCGCTGGCCGCAGCGACGCCGCGCAGCGGCATCCTGCGCCTCGGCGAGCTGGAGATCGACCACGCGCAGCGGCGCGTGCGGGTGCGCAGTGAGGATGTTCACCTCACCCCGACCGAGTTCGACCTGCTGGTCTGTCTGGCGAACACCCCGCGCGCGGTGCTCTCGCGCGAGCAGCTGCTCGCCGAGGTCTGGGACTGGGCGGACGCCTCCGGCACCCGGACCGTCGACAGCCACATCAAGGCGCTGCGCCGGAAGATCGGCGCCGAGCGGATCCGCACCGTGCACGGTGTGGGCTACGCCCTGGAGACCCCGACGCCATGAGCGGCGGGCCGGCCGCACGGAGAAACCCCGGGGAGCCGGAACCCTGGGGCGGGGTGAGCCCGTTCTCGATCAAGACCAAGCTGGGCGCGCTGGTCGTCATCTCGGTGCTGATCACCACAGGCCTTTCGGTGATCGCGGTGCACACGAAGACGGAGCTGCGCTTCATCACGGTCTTCTCGATGATCGCCACGCTCCTCATTACGCAGTTCGTGGCCCATTCGCTCACCGCGCCGCTGGACGAGATGACCGCTGTGGCCCGCTCCATCTCACAGGGCGACTACACCCGCCGGGTGCGGGACAACCGCCGTGACGAGCTGGGCGACCTTGCGGTGACGATCAACGCCATGGCCGACGAGCTGGAGGCCCAGGACCGCCAGCGCAAGGAGCTGGTGGCGAATGTCTCGCACGAGCTGCGCACGCCCATCGCGGGGCTGCGCGCGGTGCTGGAGAACATCGTCGACGGCGTCACCCAGGCCGACCCGGAGACGATGCGCACGGCCCTGAAGCAGACCGAGCGGCTCGGCCGGCTGGTGGAGACGCTGCTGGACCTGTCCCGCCTGGACAACGGCGTCGTACCGCTGAAACAGCGGCGCTTCGAGGTGTGGCCGTATCTGTCGGGCGTGCTGAAGGAGGCCAACATGGTCGCCTCCGTGCGCGCGGGCATCGCCACCGGCTCGGGCAGTCACACCCGTACGGACGTCCATCTGCACCTCGACGTCTCCCCGCCGGAGCTGACCGCGCACGCCGACCCGGAGCGCATCCACCAGGTCGTGGCCAACCTCATCGACAACGCGGTCAAGCACAGCCCGCCGCACGGCCGGGTGACGGTCAAGGCGCGGCGCGGGGCGCTGCCGGAGTCGCTGGAGCTGGAGGTCCTGGACGAGGGACCCGGCATTCCGAAGTCCGAGTGGCACCGGGTGTTCGAGCGGTTCAACCGCGGCAGCGCCAAGCGGCCGCAGGGCCCGGGCAGCGACGGCGGCACAGGTCTCGGCCTCGCCATCGCCCGCTGGGCGGTGGATCTGCACGGCGGTCGGATCGGAGTGGCCGAATCCGAGCGAGGTTGCCGGATTCTTGTCACTCTTCCAGGGCTTCCCTCTCTGCCAAGTTGACGTAAAGTTCGAAGCGGAGCCTCAAGATCCACGGGCGTCCGCGCTGACGGACACGTGTGATCAGGCACAGACCCGCGCCGTCGGCGCCCCGGGTGCCGCTCCCCCCTTCCCTCCCTAAGCGGAACCACGCTTGTTTCCCGCCATTTCAAGCCCTGAAACACTCTTCAAAGTGTGACTTGCGTGACGTTGAACGGGCCCGGCCTGACCTTCACGGTCCGGGAGGCGTAGCCTTGATTCCCGCTGTCCATCATCTTGTGAAGCGGAAGAGGGCGGTTGCCGCCGTGTCGCCACAGTCCCCCAGTAACTCGAGCATCTCGACCGACACCGACCAAGCGGGGAAGAACCCTGCCGCGTCGTTCGGTGCCAACGAGTGGCTCGTCGACGAGATCTATCAGCAGTACCTCCAGGACCCGAACTCGGTAGACCGAGCCTGGTGGGACTTCTTCGCCGACTACAAGCCAGGGGCGGCCGCCGCCTCGGCTCCGGCGGGTACCGCGGCCGCGGGGGCCGCGGGCACCACCACCGCACAGCCTGCGGCCCAGGCCGCCCCCGCACAGGCCGCGGCCCCCGCCCCGGCGGCCGAGAAGCCCGCCGCCGCGCCGGCTCCCTCGGCTCCGGCCCAGGCGAAGCCCGCCGCGCAGGCCCCGGCCCAGACCGCCGCCCCGGCGAAGGCCGCTCCGGCCCCCGCCAAGCCGGCCGCCGCGAAGCCGAAGGCCGAGCCCGCCGCCGAGGCCCCCTCGGGCCCCGAGCAGGTCGTGCTGCGCGGCCCCGCCGCCGCCGTCGCGAAGAACATGAACGCCTCGCTGGAGGTGCCCACGGCCACGTCCGTGCGCGCCGTCCCGGTGAAGCTGCTCTTCGACAACCGCATCGTCATCAACAACCACCTGAAGCGCGCCCGGGGCGGGAAGATCTCCTTCACGCACCTGATCGGCTACGCGATGGTGCAGGCCATCAAGGCCATGCCGTCGATGAACTACTCCTTCGTGGAGAAGGACGGCAAGCCGACCCTGGTCAAGCCGGAGCACGTCAACTTCGGCCTCGCCATCGACCTGGTCAAGCCCAACGGCGACCGCCAGCTCGTGGTCGCGGGCATCAAGAAGGCCGAGACGCTGAACTTCTTCGAGTTCTGGCAGGCCTACGAGGACATCGTCCGCCGTGCTCGCGACGGCAAGCTCGGCATGGACGACTTCACCGGCGTGACGGTCTCCCTGACCAACCCCGGCGGCCTCGGCACCGTCCACTCCGTGCCGCGGCTGATGCCCGGCCAGTCGGTGATCATGGGCGTCGGCTCCATGGACTACCCGGCGGAGTTCCAGGGCACGTCCCAGGACACCCTGAACAAGCTCGGCATCTCGAAGGTCATGACGCTCACGTCGACCTACGACCACCGGGTCATCCAGGGCGCCGCCTCCGGCGAGTTCCTGCGGATCGTCGCGAACCTCCTCCTCGGTGAGAACGGCTTCTACGACGACATCTTCGAGGCGCTGCGCATCCCCTACGAGCCGGTCCGCTGGCTCAAGGACATCGACGCCAGCCACGACGACGACGTCACGAAGGCCGCCCGCGTCTTCGAGCTGATCCACTCCTACCGGGTCCGCGGCCACGTCATGGCCGACACCGACCCGCTGGAGTACCAGCAGCGCAAGCACCCCGACCTCGACATCACCGAGCACGGGCTCACCCTGTGGGACCTGGAGCGCGAGTTCGCCGTCGGCGGCTTCTCCGGCAAGTCCCTGATGAAGCTGCGCGACATCCTCGGTGTGCTGCGCGACTCGTACTGCCGCACCACCGGCGTCGAGTTCATGCACATCCAGGACCCGAAGCAGCGCCGGTGGATCCAGGACCGGATCGAGCGCGCGCACACCAAGCCGGAGCGCGAGGAGCAGCTGCGCATCCTGCGCCGGCTGAACGCCGCCGAGGCCTTCGAGACCTTCCTGCAGACGAAGTACGTCGGCCAGAAGCGGTTCTCCCTGGAGGGCGGCGAGTCCGTCATCCCGCTGCTGGACGCGGTCCTCGACAGCGCGGCGGAGTCCCGTCTCGACGAGGTCGTCGTCGGCATGGCCCACCGCGGCCGGCTGAACGTCCTGGCGAACATCGTCGGCAAGTCGTACGCGCAGATCTTCCGCGAGTTCGAGGGCAACCTCGACCCGAAGTCGATGCACGGCTCCGGCGACGTGAAGTACCACCTGGGCGCCGAGGGCACCTTCACCGGCCTGGACGGCGAGCAGATCAAGGTCTCGCTCACCGCCAACCCCTCGCACCTGGAGGCGGTGGACCCGGTCCTGGAGGGCGTCTCGCGCGCCAAGCAGGACATCATCAACAAGGGCGGCACCGACTTCACGGTCCTGCCGGTGGCGATCCACGGCGACGCGGCCTTCGCGGGCCAGGGCGTGGTGGCCGAGACCCTGAACATGTCGCAGCTGCGCGGCTACCGCACCGGCGGCACGGTCCACATCGTCATCAACAACCAGGTCGGCTTCACCGCGGCCCCCGAGTCCTCGCGTTCCTCCATGTACGCGACGGACGTGGCCCGCATGATCGAGGCCCCGATCTTCCATGTGAACGGCGACGACCCCGAGGCCGTCGTGCGCGTCGCGCGGCTGGCCTTCGAGTTCCGCCAGGCGTTCAACAAGGACGTGGTGATCGACCTCATCTGCTACCGCCGCCGCGGTCACAACGAGTCGGACAACCCGGCCTTCACCCAGCCGCTGATGTACGACCTGATCGACAAGAAGCGCTCGGTGCGCAAGCTCTACACCGAGTCCCTCATCGGTCGCGGCGACATCACCCTGGAAGAGGCCGAGCAGGCGCTGCAGGACTACCAGGGCCAGCTCGAGAAGGTCTTCACGGAGGTCCGCGAGGCCACCTCGCAGCCGGCCGCCGCGGAGCCCAGCGACCCGCAGGCCGAGTTCCCGGTCGCCGTGAACACCGCGGTCACCTCGGAGGTCGTCAAGCGGATCGCCGAGTCCCAGGTCAACATCCCCGACCACATCACCGTCCACCCGCGTCTGCTGCCGCAGCTGCAGCGCCGGGCGGCGATGGTCGAGGACGGCACCATCGACTGGGGCATGGGCGAGACCCTCGCCATCGGCTCCCTCCTGCTGGAGGGCGTCCCGGTCCGCCTGGCGGGCCAGGACTCGCAGCGCGGTACGTTCGGCCAGCGCCACGCGGTCATCATCGACCGCAGCACCGGCGAGGAGTACACGCCGCTGCAGTACCTCTCCGAGGACCAGGCGCGGCTGAACGTCTACAACTCCCTCCTCTCCGAGTACGCGGCGATGGGCTTCGAGTACGGCTACTCGCTGGCCCGCCCCGAGGCGCTCGTGATGTGGGAGGCGCAGTTCGGCGACTTCGTCAACGGCGCCCAGACGGTCGTGGACGAGTTCATCTCGTCGGCCGAGCAGAAGTGGGCCCAGACGTCCGGCGTCGTCCTGCTCCTGCCGCACGGCTACGAGGGCCAGGGCCCGGACCACTCCTCGGCCCGCCCAGAGCGCTTCCTCCAGATGTGCGCCCAGAACAACATGACGGTCGCCACGCCGACGTCGCCGTCGAACTACTTCCACCTCCTGCGGTGGCAGGTGCACAACCCGCACCACAAGCCGCTGGTGGTCTTCACGCCGAAGTCGATGCTGCGCCTGAAGGCGGCGGCGGCTCAGGCGGAGGAGTTCACGACGGGCCAGTTCCAGCCGGTCATCGGCGACGCGTCGGTCGACCCGGCCGCGGTCAAGAAGGTCGTCTTCTGCGCCGGCAAGGTCTACTACGACCTGGAGGCCGAGCGTCAGAAGCGCGGCGTCACGGACACGGCGATCATCCGCATCGAGCGCCTGTACCCGCTGCCGGGTGCCGAGCTCCAGGCGGAGATCAAGAAGTACCCGAACGCCGAGAAGTACCTGTGGGCCCAGGAGGAGCCGGCGAACCAGGGTGCCTGGCCGTTCATCGCGCTCAACCTGATCGACCACCTGGACCTGGCGGTCGGCGCCGACGTCCCGCACGGCGAGCGCCTGCGCCGCATCTCGCGCCCGCACAGCTCGTCCCCGGCGGTCGGTTCCGCGAAGCGGCACCAGGCCGAGCAGGAGCAGTTGGTGCGTGAGGTGTTCGAGGCGTAAGCACCCTCGCGCGTCGCATGTGACCGGGCCGCATCCCCGCTACGGGGGTGCGGCCCGGCCGTGTGTGCGCACCTATCCTTGACGGCATGTACTTCACGGACCGTGGCATCGAGGAACTGGAGAAGCGGCGCGGCGAGGAGGAGGTCACCTTCGAGTGGCTCGCCGAGCAACTGCGGACGTTCGTCGACCTGAACCCCGACTTCGAGGTGCCGGTGGAGCGCCTGGCGACCTGGCTGGCACGGCTGGACGACGAGGACGACGAGTAGGGATCCGCCGGCTCCGGGCGGCCTTTCAGGGTGTCAGTCGCGTGGATACATGAGGCCGTACGCCAGTCCCAGCGTGCCGTTGGCCAGAAGCAGCCCTCCGGCCGCGGCCCAGCCCCCGCTGCGCCGCCGTAGCGCCCAGGCCAGGAGCGGTACGCCCGCCGCCACCTGAGCGAGTGCCAGGGCGCGGGCCCTGGGGTCGCCGGTCCAGGGCATCCAGGGGCCGAGGCGGCTGTGAGCAGCCGCGCGGCGTTCGCCGACGGCCTCGCGCCCGCCCGGCCATGCGACCGGGAGGCTGTCCGGCAGGAGCGCGGCGGCTGCCCGGAGGCGGTCGGCGGGCTCGCCGAGGGCGAGTTCGGGAGGCGGCGAGACGCCCACGCGCGCAAGGACCGCCAGCAGGCCGCGCAGCCGGGCGCGGGCGTCGGCGGCGGTGTCGGCCTTCGCCAGTCGCTCGAGGGCCTGGACGTCCAGGACGGGATCGAGGCCCACGCGCGCGGCGAAGGTGCGCATCGCCTCGTCCTCCCCCACCGGGACGCCGCTCGCGAGCCAGACGAAGCCGACCGGGCGGCGGAAACCGGACGCCAGCAGGAAACCCGCGTGGTCGGCGTCCCACCACAGGGCGAGCACGGGCCAGGGCGCCCCGACGGCGAGGGCCGTGGCCCAGCCGCTGATCACCCGGTCGACGGGCTCGCCGCCGTCCCGCCAGGGCCCGCCCTCCGGGACGAGCACGCTCCATTCATCGCCCGCGCGGACGACCTGCATGGGCTCACGCAGCAGGTGGGCGACGGGAGCGACGGCCCCGGGCACCGCCCGGCACAGCAGCAGCGCGCCAGGGGCGGAACCCTCGGGACCGGTACGGCCAGCTTCCGTCGACATGGTCACACGCTAGGGCGAATCGCTCACCTTTGAACACTTTTGCCCGCCCTGCCATCCCCAGAACGAGTGCCTTGACTTTCCTTGTCCACGATATATCGTGAATACGAGAAGACGCGATATGGCGCGTTGAGTCGGGGAGGTCTGCACCATGTCCGAGTGGTCCGTCGCGGAACCGAAGAAGCTCACCTTCGACGAGCCCGTGAGCGATCTGCATGTGCGACTCGTCAACGGAACGGTGAACGTGGTGGGCACCGACGAAGGTTCCGCCCGCCTGGAGATCTCCGAGATCGAGGGCCCACCCCTGGTGGTGACCCAGGAGGACGGCACCCTCACCGTGGCCTACGAGGACCTGCCCTGGAAGGGCTTCCTCAAGTGGCTGGACCGCAAGGGCTGGCGTCGCAGCGCGGTGGTCTCCCTGGCGGTCCCGGCCTCCACCCGGGTGGAGGTGGGGGTGGTCGGCGCGGCCGCCGTGGTCTCCGGGATCCAGGGACCGTCGGTGGTGAAGGGCGTCACGGGCGACACGACCCTGGTGGGGCTCTCCGGCCCGGTCCGCGCCGACACGGTCTCCGGCAGCCTGGAGGCCCAGGACGTGACCGGTGACCTCCGGTTCAACTCCGTCTCCGGCGACCTCACGGTGGTCGAGGGCTCCGGCCCCTCCGTGCGGGCCGAATCGGTCAGCGGCTCCATGATCATCGACCTCGACCCGGACGGCCCCACCGATGTGCGGCTGACCAGCGTCTCGGGCGAGATCGCGATCCGCCTGCCCTACCCGGCGGACGCGGAGGTCGAGGCCAACACCGCGAGCGGAGCGATCTCCAACACCTTCGACGGTCTGCGGGTACACGGCCAGTGGGGCGCCCACAAGATCACAGGCCGTCTCGGCGCGGGCAACGGCACGCTGCGGGCCACCACCGTCTCCGGCTCGATCGCCCTGCTGCGCCGCCCGGCCGGAGAGGACGAGGAGGAGCCCTGGGAGACGCACCCCGGCACGAGCGGCTCGCCGACGGACCCGCCGGCCGGCCCGCAGGGCGACTCGGGAGACAATTCCGTCTCCGGCCGGGGCGAGGGCGCCACCGGCGTCCCGGCCGACGGCACGACCGACAAGAAGGTGCTCTGACATGCCCCCCGTCTTCGCCCACGGCCGCCTCCGCCTCTACCTGCTGAAGCTGCTGGACGAGGCCCCCCGCCACGGCTACGAGGTGATCCGCCTCCTCGAGGAGCGCTTCCAGGGGCTGTACGCACCCTCGGCGGGCACGGTCTACCCGCGCCTGGCCAAGCTGGAGACCGAGGGCCTGGTCACCCACACCACCGAGGGCGGCCGCAAGGTCTACTCGATCACGGACGCCGGCCGGGCCGAACTGGCCGACCGCAGCGGCGAACTGGCCGATCTGGAACTGGAGATCCGGGAGTCGGTCGCCGAGCTGGCCGCCGAGATCCAGGCCGATGTGCGCGGAGCCGCGGGCGACCTGCGCCGCGAGATGCGCGCGGCGGCGACCGAGGCCCGCCGCGGCAACGGCGGCAAGACCTCCGGCGCGCAGGACACCCCCTTCGGGGACTTCACGGCCTACGGCGACAAGGAGGCCTGGCGCGTCGCCAAGGAGGAGATGCGGCGCGCCCGGCAGGAGTGGAAGGAACAGGCCCGCCGCGCCAAGGACGAGAGCCGCCGCGCCCGCGAGGACGCCCAGCGCGCCCGCCGCCAGGCCAAGGAGGCCCAGGAGCAGGCCCGGGCCCAGGCCCAGGAGCAGGTGCAGCACATCGCCCGCAAGGTCCAGGAGCAGGTGCAGGACCACTTCACCCGGGGCGACTGGCCGACGGGCCTGCGCGAGGGCTTGAGCGAACTGGTGAAGGAGGTCGGCGAGTTCGGAAAGGGCTACGGCAAGGACTTCGGCTTCGACTGGACGGGCACCGGCTCGGGGGCCGACACCCAGCGGCCGGCCCCCGAGCCGTCCCCGTCATCCCAGCCCCCCTCATCCCAGCCCCCCGCGGACTTCCCGGCCGCCTACGAACCGGCCTGGGCCCACGAGGACGCGGCGGACTCCACCGGCGACCCGGCCCGCGACCTGGACCGCCTGCTCGACCGCTTCCGGGACGACATCCGCGACGCGGCCCGCGACCACGGCGTCACCTCCGACCAACTCCGCGACGCCCGCCACCACCTGTCGACAGCGGCGGCCCACCTGGGAGCACTGCTGCGCTCGCCGAAGAAGTAGGCGGCCGGCAGGGAAGCCCCGTCACCCGGCCTTGGCCTCGCCACCGCCGTACAGCACCCGCACCAGGGACTCGTACGTCACCCCGTGGTCGGCGAGGACCTCGGCCGGCACGCCGGGGCGCATGGTCAGGGCCAGCAGGATGTGCTCATCACCGATATGCCGGTCCCGCTGGGCGAGAGCGACGCGCAAGGAGTGCTCCAGAACGCCCTTGGCACCCCGCCCGAACGAGGCCCGCCCGGACCACCACCCCTTGTCGCCGTGGTCACCGGACAGTGCGCCGACCCCGTGCACCTCCTCCACCCGGGCGACGATCTCCGCCACATCGATCCCCAGCCCGGCGAGCGCATCCGTATCCGCCTGCGAAAGCCCGGCCCGCCGCCGCGCCTGACGCAGCGCCTGACGCACGGACTCCCGCCGCTCCCCCAGCCCGAGAGCGGTCAGCGCGAAGGACCCGCGACTGCCCTCCCGGTCGAGCAGCGCCAGCAGCAGATGCTCCGGCTCCACACTCTGCCCGTCACCACCCTCCACGTACGCGAAGGCGCTCTTCACCACACCCCGGGCGTCTTTCGTGAACCGCTCGAACATCAATGCCTCCCGTACTTCTTGTGCACGGCCTGCCTGCTCACACCGAGTTCGGCGGCGATCTCCTGCCACGACCAGCCCTGATTGCGCGCATTGCGCACCTGTACGGCTTCCAACTGCTCCAGCAGCCTGCGCAGCGCGGCGACGGCCCGCAAGCCGACCCGTGGATCACGGTCACCCGCGCGCTCGGCCAGATCCGTTGCTTCGGTCATACCGTCAACCTACGTTGACACCCAACACTCGTCAACCCCAGTTGACAAACGAAAACGGCCGGCCCGTCCCGGACCGACCGCCAACGCCCCGCACGAAGCACCTCAGGAGTTCGTCAGCACGACCTTCCCGAACTGCTCACCCGAAGCCAGCCGCTCGAAGCCCTCACGCGCACGGTCCATGGGCAGCACCTCGTCGATCACGGGCCGCACACCGGTGGCGGCACAGAAGGCGAGCAGATCCTCCAGCTCGTCCTTGGTCCCCATCGTGGAGCCGACGACCTTGAGCTCGAGGAAGAAGATCCGGGTCAGCTCGGCGTGCGACGGCCGGTCACCACTCGTCGCACCGGAGATCACCAGCGCGCCCCCGGGCTTCAGCGACTTCACGGAGTGCGACCATGTCGCCGCCCCGACCGTCTCGATCACCGCGTCGACCCGCTGCGGCAGCCGCGCCCCGGCCTCCACCGCCTCCACGGCCCCCAGCTCCACGGCCCGCTTCCGCTTGGCCTCGTCCCGGCTGGTGGCGAAGACCCGCAGCCCCGCAGCCTTCCCCAGCACGATGGCGGCCGTGGCGACACCGCCACCGGCCCCCTGCACCAGCACGGAGTCGCCGGGCCGGACCCCCGCGTTGGTGAACAGCATCCGATACGCGGTCAGCCACGCCGTCGGCAGACAAGCGGCCTCCTCGAAGGAGAGCTCCTTGGGCTTGGGCAGGATGTTCCAGGTCGGCACGGCGACCTGCTCCGCGAACGTGCCCTGATACCGCTCGGTGAGGATGGAACGGGGCTCGTTCGGCCCCACCCCGTGCCCGGTCTGTCCGATCACGGAATGCAGGACGACCTCGTTGCCGTCCTCGTCGACACCGGCGGCGTCACAGCCGAGGATCATCGGCAGCTTGTCCTCTGCGAGGCCGACGCCGCGCAGGGACCACAGGTCATGGTGGTTGAGGGAGGCGGCCTTGACCGTGACGGTACTCCAGCCGGGCCGGGCCTCGGGAGCCGGACGCTCTCCCAACTCCAGGCCGGTCAGCGGCTGGTCGCGGTCGATTCGGGCGGCATAGACAGCGAACATGACCTTGACGATAAGTTCCCCACCCAACCGTTGGAACCACCGCCACATGTGAGACACACCCTCTTGCCAGACGCACCACGTTGATGCCGGTGCCGGGTAGGTCCGCAACCCGGCGCAGCGGGGTGCCGCCGCGCCCACCCGTGCCGCCCCTAGCGGCACGCATGCCCGCAGCGGCGGCGGCAGGGCGGGCCCGCGGCTAGGCGGCGGGTGCGGGCCCGCGGCGACGGCCGGACGGCAGCTCAGCCGGGACGCGCCCGCACCCGCGTACGGCGAGAAGGGGACGTGTCGGGGGGTGTCCGCCCGCAGCGGTTGGCGCGTCAACGAACAGCTAGTCGGCGTCTGACCCCATCGCGCCGTTCCGAGGACGGACACCCCCCGGCGCGGCCCCGACCCACCACCGGCGAGATGGCGCTACCCGCACAGGCGCCGCAGGCACCCCCACCACCCAAACAGCCGCACCAGCAAAAGAAATGACCCCGCCCAACCCGGACGGGGCCACATCACCGCAACGTCACGTCACGTCAGCGCCGAGCCACACCCTCAGCCCGCGCAGCCGCAGCCACAGCCGCCGTAACCGCCGGCGCGACCCGCTCGTCGAACGGCGACGGAATGACGTAGTCGGCGGCGAGATCGTCCCCGACCACCGACGCCAGCGCCTCGGCAGCCGCCAGCTTCATCCCCTCCGTGATCCGAGAGGCCCGCACCTGCAGCGCCCCCGCGAAGATCCCCGGAAACGCCAGCACGTTGTTGATCTGGTTGGGGAAGTCCGACCGCCCGGTAGCCACCACGGACGCGTACTTGTGCGCGACCTCGGGATGCACCTCGGGGTTCGGGTTCGCCATGGCGAACACAAACGCACCCTTGGCCATGGAGGCGACCGCCGCCTCCGGCACCGTCCCCCCGGACACCCCGATGAACACATCGGCCCCGTCCAGCGCGGCCTCCAGCGGCCCGCTGATCCCCGCCTTGTTCGTGAACCCGGCCAGCTCCTGCTTCACCGCCGTGAGGTCGTCCCGGTCCGCCGACACGACACCCTTGCGGTCGGCGACCGCGACATCCCCGATCCCGGCCTCGACCAGCATCCGCGCGATGGCGACACCGGCCGCACCGGCGCCCGAGATGACCGCCCGCAGCTCCCCCAGCGACCGCTGGCTCAGCCGCGCAGCGTTCCGCAGGGCCGCCAGCGTCACCACGGCCGTACCGTGCTGGTCGTCGTGGAAGACGGGAATGTCCAGCCGCTCCTGCAGCTTCCGCTCGATCTCGAAGCACCGGGGCGCCGAGATGTCCTCCAGGTTGACCCCGCCGAACGAGGGCGCGAGCCGCACCACGGTCTCGACGATCTCGTCGACGTCCGTGCAGTTCAGCGCGATCGGAACCGCGTCCACGCCCCCGAACTGCTTGAACAGGATCGCCTTGCCCTCCATCACCGGGAGGGAGGCCTCGGGCCCGATGTCACCGAGTCCGAGCACGGCCGTACCGTCCGTCACGACGGCGACGACCGAGGACTTCCACGTGTAATCGTGGACGAGGTCCGGCTGCTCCGCGATCGCGCTGCACACCTTCGCGACCCCGGGCGTGTACGCCAGGGACAGGTCGTCCTTGTCACGGACCGGCACCGTGGCCTGCACGGCCATCTTGCCGCCGCGATGCAACGCGAACGCCGGGTCGAAGGAGTCGAGGGGCTCCGCACCGCCCTCGTGACCCGTATGGTCCGTCGTGCTTCCGCTGCGAGGATTGACGATCTCCGCTGCCACTTCGTTTTACCCCTTAAATCTTCATTGGTTTGAGGGTGGCCACTCCTGGTGAGGGGTGGGCGGGCACCGCGTACGGCCATGGTCGTGCTGTGTACGAGTTTCGTACGGGCACATACGCGACGGGCGCGCCGCACACGCGCCCTGAGCCCCGGATGAGGGGTGTAAAGACCCTTCTTACCGGACGGACGGCATCGACGACGAGTCCATAACGCGAAGGTCACATGCACGCGCTCCGACTCTTCGCCCAAAACCGGGACAAGGTCTGGACAAACCAGCGGCAACCGCTCAAGCGTCGGCGAAGCCCACGGCCCCCGTACCGAAATCCCGGGATTCGCCGAAGATCTTCCGGCCGGAAGGAAAGATTCCAACAGAAGGTCCGGCCGTGATGTACCGGAGTGGTGCGGTTCGGGGGTCGCCCGTTATCCGATTTTGACATGGATGGCGCCCAGAATGCCGCAGTCCGAATGGCAAGATGCCGTAATCACACGAGGTCGCGACACTCGAAGGCGTGTGCTCTCGTCGACCTATGGCACTGCTGTACCAGCAGACGCCGGCCCCATCGGCAACTCCACCCATCCGCCGGAGGAACCCACCATGACCGCAAGCTCCACCCGTCGTACGACCGCCGCGCACTCCCGGCTAGCAGCGGTCGGTGCGATCGCGGTCGCAGGCGCGCTGCTGCTCACCGGATGCGGTGACCAGACCCAGGACAACGGCTCGGACAGCGACACGGCGGCCTCGGCCCCGCTCGCCGACAAGCTGCCGAAGTCCATCCGTGACAAGGGCGTCATCAAGGTCGGTTCGGACATCGCCTACGCCCCGGTCGAGTTCAAGGACAACGCGGGCAAGACGGTCGGTATCGACCCGGACCTCGCCGCCGCCATGGGCAAGCAGCTCGGGGTCGACTTCGAGTTCGAGAACGGCACCTTCGACACGCTGATCACGGGCCTGCGCTCCAAGCGGTACGACATCGCCATGTCCGCGATGACCGACACCAAGGACCGCCAGGAGGGCATCGACTCCGACACCGGCAAGAAGGTCGGTGAGGGCGTCGACTTCGTCGACTACTTCACCGCCGGTGTCTCGATCTACACCAAGAAGGGCGATGACCAGGGCATCAAGACCTGGTCCGACCTGTGCGGCAAGAAGATCGTGCTGCAGCGCGGCACGGTCTCCGAGGACCTCGCCAAGGCGGAGTCGAAGAAGTGCCCGGCCGGCAAGAAGATCGCCATCGAGCCCTTCGACAACGACCAGCAGGCCCAGACCCGTCTGCGCGCGGGCGGCGCGGCCGCCGGTTCGTCCGACTTCCCGGTCGCCGCGTACGCGGTAAAGACCTCGGGCGGCGGCAAGGACTTCCAGCTGGTCGGCGAGCAGGTCGAGGCCGCTCCGTACGGCATCGCGGTCGCCAAGAACCAGACGGAGCTGCGTGACGCGCTCAAGGCCGCGCTGGACGCGATCATCGACAACGGTGAGTACGAGAAGATCATGAAGAAGTGGGGCGTCACGGACGGCTCCATCGACGAAGCCACCATCAACGGCGGCAAGTGACCGCGCCCCAGCGGCACTGAAAGGCAACACCCGTGACTGTTGACATCGACAAGACGCCGGCCGACACGCCCCCGGCCGGGCCGGAGGCCATCAAGGCCATCCCGGTCCGGCACTACGGGCGGTACGTCTCCGCCGTCGTCGCCCTCGCCCTGCTGGGCGGCATCGTCTACGCGTTCTCCCAGGGCAAGATCAACTGGGACGCGATCCCGGACTACTTCTTCGACGACCGCATCCTGGACGGCGTGGGCAAGACGCTCCTGCTGACCGTCCTGTCCATGGCGATCGGCATCATCGGCGGCGTCCTGCTGGCCGTGATGCGCCTGTCGAAGAACCCGGTGACCTCGTCGATCGCGTGGTTCTACATCTGGTTCTTCCGCGGCACCCCGGTCCTGGTCCAGCTCATCGTCTGGTTCAACCTGGGCCTGGTCTTCGAGTACATCAACCTCGGGCCGTTCTACAAGGACGAGTGGTCGGACTTCATGACCCCGTTCCTGACGGCACTGCTGGGCCTCGGCCTCAACGAGGCGGCCTACATGGCGGAGATCTGCCGTGCCGGTCTGCTCTCGGTCGACGAGGGCCAGACGGAGGCGTCGCACGCGCTCGGCATGAGCCACACCAAGACGCTGCGCCGGATCGTCATCCCGCAGGCGATGCGCGTGATCGTGCCGCCGACGGGCAACGAGGTCATCAACATGCTGAAGACGACCTCGCTGGTCTCGGTCGTCCAGTATCCCGAGCTGCTCCGCGCCGCCCAGGACATCGGACAGACCTCCGGCGCCCCCGCCGAGATGCTGTTCCTGGCGGCGGCCTGGTACCTGCTGCTGACCTCGATCTTCAGCGTGGGCCAGTACTACCTGGAGCGCTACTACGCGCGTGGTTCGAGCCGGTCGCTCCCGGCCACCCCCTTCCAGAAGATCAAGGCGAACGTGCTGTCCCTGTCCAGCCGCTCCAAGCCGAAGGGAGGCACCGCATGACCGCCATGGTCAAGGCCGAGGGCGTCCACAAGTCCTTCGGCCCCGTTGAAGTCCTCAAGGGCATCGACCTGGAGGTGAAGTCCGGCGAGGTGTTCTGCCTCATCGGCCCCTCCGGCTCCGGCAAGTCGACCTTCCTGAGGTGCATCAACCACCTGGAGAAGATCAACGCCGGCCGTCTGTACGTGGACGGTGAGCTGGTCGGCTACCGCCAGAAGGGCGACAAGCTCTACGAGCTCAAGGACAGCGAGGTCGCGGTCAAGCGCCGGGACATCGGCATGGTCTTCCAGCGCTTCAACCTGTTCCCGCACATGACGGCCGTCGAGAACGTCATGGAGGCACCGGTCCAGGTCAAGGGCGTGAGCAGGAGCCAGGCCCGCAGCCGCGCCCAAGAGCTGCTGGACCGGGTGGGCCTGGCCGACAAGGCGGGCAACTACCCCTCCCAGCTCTCCGGCGGCCAGCAGCAGCGTGTCGCCATCGCCCGGGCCCTCGCCATGGACCCGAAGCTGATGCTGTTCGACGAGCCGACCTCGGCGCTCGACCCGGAGCTGGTCGGTGACGTCCTGGACGTCATGCGCGACCTCGCCGAGTCGGGCATGACGATGATCGTCGTCACCCACGAGATGGGCTTCGCCCGCGAGGTGGGCGACAGCCTGGTCTTCATGGACGGCGGTGTGGTGGTCGAATCCGGTCACCCGCGCGAGGTGCTGACCAACCCGCAGCACGAGCGGACGAAGTCGTTCCTGTCCAAGGTGCTCTGAGGAAACGCACACCGAGGGGGCGGTACGGATCTCCGTACCGCCCCCTTCGCGTGGTCCGCGTCCGGTTACTTCAGGGCGAGCAGCAGGGTGTCCGAGGGCGAGCACCACACCGGCCTGGCCTCGCCGAACCCCTTCTCGCGCAGCACGCGCGCGTGCCAGGCAGCCGAGGGCATGTCACCGTCGGCGTGTTCGCCGTAGATCTCGTAGCGCCGGGCCGTGGGCTCGGCGAGAACCGGGTCCTTGGCGGCGAGCTGCCACCATTCGGACCAGTCGAGGACGCCGTCCCGCTTGGCCTGATCCATACGGGCGTGCCGCAGCGCGCTCTCGGCCGCGTTGATCCGGGGCGTCGACTCGTCGATCATGTGATCCGCGTTCATGAAGACACCGCCGTCGCGGACGACTCCCGCGACCTGGCCGTAGAGGTTCGCGAGGGGTTCCCGGTGCAGCCAGTGCAGGGCCGTCGCGGTCAGGACGGCGTCGTACGCGTCGTACGGCAGCCTCGCCGGCCAGTCGGGGTCCTTGAGGTCGGCGGTGACGAGGCCGACCCGGTCGTCGTCCGCGAAGGTGCCCTCGGCGATGGCGAGGAGCGCCGGGTCGAGGTCGACGCCGGTGCTGGTGGCGTCGGGGAACCGGGCGAGCAGCCGGGCGGTGATGCTGCCCGTGCCGCAGGCGAGGTCGAGCACGCGCGGGGCGGTGCCCACCAGGGCCTCGACCATGTCGAGCATGATCTCGAACCGCTGCTCGCGGTCGGGCAGGTACCACTCCTGCTGCCGGTCCCAGCTCTCCTGCCAGGCACGCCAGTCGGTGGTGGCCGTCGTGGTGTCGGAGTCCGTCATCGAGCCCCTCCCTCGTAATACCCTGGAAGCACCATCAGCTGTTACAAGTGCGCGCTCACGACAATAAAGCCCCTCCGTAAGGACTACAAGTGGAACTGGCCTATTACTCGGACTATGCCGTGCGCCTCGTCAACACCGAGGAACCGGTCCGGGGCAAGGACACGCTGACGTCGGTCGAGGCCGTCCGCGACCTGTTCGGCGCCAGCCAGTCGGCGGCCCGTCGCGCCACCGACTCGGACGTGACGCGGTTCCGCTCGATCCGGGCCCGGCTGCGCGCGGTCTTCGAGGCGGCCGACACCGGCGACGAGACCCTGGCCGTCGACCTGCTGAACTCCCTCCTCCTGGAGTTCCCGGTGAGCCCGCAGATCTCCGGGCACGACTTCCGCGACGACGACGGCCGCCCCCTGTGGCACATGCATCTGGCGGACCACCCGTCCAACGCCACTGCCGGCTACGCGGCGATCGCGGCGATGGGCCTGGCGTTCCATCTGACCGAGTACGGCGTGGACCGGCTCGGCCTGTGCGAGGCCGCGCCCTGTCGCAACGCCTACCTGGACACCTCCACGAACCGCTCCCGGCGCTACTGCTCCGACCGCTGCGCGACCCGCGCCAACGTGGCGGCCTACCGCGCCCGCAAACGCCGCGAGGCCGCCCTGCCCGACCTGTCGGAGAAGACGGGCCTGGCGGCCGACAACACCCAGCCGAGCAGCGCCCACGGCGAACGCCCGGTCCCGCGCGGCCGGTAGCGGAAGCGGACCCGCCCCAGCACCAGGTCGTCCGGCACGACGCCGTAGTCGGTGCTGTCACCACCTGCGTACGCGTTGTCCCCGAGCACCCACCAGCCGCTCTCACGCCGCTGGGCGACCCGCTTCACCACGAGCAGGTCCTGCTGGAAGGGATGCCGCAGTACGACGACGTCACCGGGCCTGACCCGGGTCCCGTAGTGCACCAGGAGCAGGTCCCCGTGGTACAGCGTGGGCACCATGGACGGCCCGGTCACCTCGGCGACGCCGAAGGGCGCGGCCGACCTCCCCCGCTCGGACTCCTGCGACAGCTCCGGCATCACCCGGCACCTCCCCGGTTCTTCTCCACCAGTCTCAGTCTCACCCCGGACTTTCGTCCTAAGCCCACGGGGGCACTCGCGAAAACCCGTCCGCCACGGAGTAATGTCCCCTGTGAGAAGACGATCACGAGGGAGGAATGCTCCATGCTTTCCCGCCTGTTTGCCCCCAAGGTCAAGGTCAGCGCTCACTGCGACCTGCCCTGCGGTGTGTACGACCCTGCCCAGGCCCGCATCGAGGCGGAGTCGGTCAAGGCTGTCCAGGAGAAGATGGCCGGAAACGACGACCCGCACTTCCAGGCGCGCGCCACCGTCATCAAGGAGCAGCGCGCGGAGCTCGCCAAGCACCACGTGTCCGTGCTCTGGAGCGACTACTTCAAGCCCCCGCACTTCGAGAAGTACCCGGAGCTGCACCAGCTGGTCAACGACGCCCTCAAGGCCCTCTCGGCCGCCAAGGGCTCGACCGACCCGGCGACCGGCCAGAAGGCTCTGGACTACATCGCCCAGATCGACAAGATCTTCTGGGAGACCAAGAAGGCCTGAAGTCCATGGGCCACGCGAAGGGGCCCTGCCGGGTGTACCGGTCGGGCCCCTTCGTCGTACGTACGGGTCACTCGTAGCCGTGGGTCAGTGGAACTGAGGCACGATCAGTGAGATCCCGTACGCCACCACCGCCGCGCAGGTGAGGAAGCACAGGGCGGCCTGGGTGAGTCCGAGGGCGGGGGTGCCGCCCGGTTGTTCGCGGGCGCCCTCCAGGCGCGCGAGGCCGAGGACGCCGAAGGCGAACAGGACGACCACGGCGACGGTGGCGCCGACGCTCACCGCGGCGACCTGGCCGAGCGCGGTCCAGTCCAGATGCATGTCGACTCCCCGTCGTTCAGGCTGCCGTGCCGACCTTGGCGGGCGGCTCGGTGCGGATGCTGACCTCGTGCGCGTCGTTGACGTTGTGCGCGTGTACCGGGTTGCGGCGCGAGACGGCCACGATGCCCGCGGCCAGGGCCGCGCCGACCAGTGCGACGACCGCCGTACCGAGGTCGCCGCCGTTCTGGACGACGCTCGCGGCCAGGCCCCCGACCAGCGCGGCGGCGGGCAGGGTGACCATCCAGGCGATCACCATCCGGCCCGCGACGCCCCAGCGGACCTCCGCGAGCCTGCGGCCGAGCCCCGCGCCGAGGATGCTGCCCGAGGCGACCTGGGTGGTGGACAGGGCGAAGCCGAGGTGGGCGGAGGTGAGGATGACGGTGGTGGAGGCGGTCTCGGCGGCGAAGCCCTGCGGGGACTGGATCTCGGTGAGGCCCTTGCCCATGGTGCGGATGATCCGCCAGCCGCCGAGGTAGGTGCCGAGGCCGATGGCGAGGCCGGCGGAGGCGATGACCCACAGGGGCGGGCCGGCGTCGTGGCCGAGCGCGCCGGCCGAGATGAGGGTGAGGGTGATGACGCCCATGGTCTTCTGCGCGTCGTTCGTGCCGTGGGCGAGGGAGACCAGCGAGGCGGAGGCGATCTGGCCGATCCGGAAGCCCTTGGTGACGGACTCCTTGCGGGCGCGGTCGGTGAGCCGGTAGGCGAGGTAGGTGGCGATCAGCGCGGCGACACCGGCCACGAGCGGCGAGGCCACCGCCGGGACGAGCACCTTCTCGACGACCTTGTCGAAGTTGACGCCGTGGCTGCCCGCCCCGACCCACACGGCCCCGATGAGCCCGCCGAACAGGGCGTGCGAGGAGCTCGACGGCAGTCCGACGAGCCAGGTCAGCAGGTTCCACAGGATCGCCCCGACCAGTCCCGCGAAGATCATCCCCGGGCTGACGAGGGTGTCGTCCACGATGCCGCCCGAGATGGTTCTGGCCACCTCGGTGGAGAGAAAGGCACCGGCGACATTGAGGACACCGCTGATCAGGACCGCAGTACGGGGAGCCAGCGCGCCGGTGGCGATGGACGTGGCCATCGCGTTCGCCGTGTCGTGGAATCCGTTGGTGAAGTCGAAGGCGAGCGCCGTGACGATGACGACCGCCACGAGGAACGTGATGTGGTCCATTCCTGAATGCAAACAAGCGCGGCCCCATGCGCGGGGAACGGCGAGGCAAAGGCTGGTCAAGGTTCACGCAGGTGGCCGTGACGGGACCCCTCTACGATCGCGCCCATGAGGATCCGCTGGACATACGCCTTCGCCGACCGGCCTCGCGAGACCTTCGGGACCGCATGTGACTTCTGGACGGCCGTCACGGACACGCGACTTTCCGAACTCCGCGGGCAGCACTCCGAGTTCGTGACCCTGCTCCCCGACGGCGCCGACGCCTACGTCAAGGCCCAGGCGGTGCGGTCGGGGGACGGCGGGGCGCATCTCGACTTCTGCGTGGACGACGTGGCGGGGTTCAGGGACTCGGCGGTGCGGCTCGGGGCGAGCGTGGTGTTGGACCTCGGGTCGCTCGTCGTGCTGCGTTCGCCCGGCGGGCAGTTGTTCTGCGGGGACCCGTGGCGCGGCCAGTCGTCGCGCCCGGGTGTGGTGCGCGGCAGCCGGCTCGACCAGGTGTGCCTGGACGTACCGCCGTCGTCGTACGACGCCGAAGTCGCCTTCTGGAGCGGCCTGCTGGACGGCTGGGTGTCGCGTCCCGGCGCGCTCCCGGAGTTCCATGTGGTCGAGCCGCCTCCCGGCCTGCCCGTCCGGCTGCTTCTGCAACGCCTCGGCGAGGAGCGCCCGGCCTCCGCCCACTTCGACCTCGCTTGTACGGACGTCGGCGCCACCCGGGCGTGGCACGAGAAACTCGGGGCCGTACACGTGGCCGACCGCTCCGGCTGGTCGGTGATGCGCGACCCGGCGGGCGGCACGTACTGCCTGACGACCCGGGATCCGGAGACGGGCGGGCGGCGCCGCTAGTCGGCCTCCGCATACGACGCGTACGCGCACGCCACATCGGCGACGCCCTCCGGCGTCGGGCAGGGCGGCAGGCTCGGCATCTCGTCGGGATTCGCCTCTTCCCAGACGTACGGCCCCTGAGGCTCCGTCGAGTCCTGCATCCACAAGGTCAGCCCACCCGCGACGACCACGGCAAGCGCCCACACGATGACCACCCAGCGCCACACCCCGCGACGCCCCTCCCCCGTCATGCCCATGCCTGACACGCTAGTCCCTCAACCGCGCCGCCCGCGCCTGGAGATAGCGCTGCTCGGGCAGGCTGAGGGTCTGGGCGGCCGCCGACTCGTAGGCGACCCGGGCGGCTTCGGGCTCGCCCGCGCGTTCAAGGAGGTGCGCGCGTACGGCGTCCAGGCGGTGGCCTTTCAACGTGCCCGGCAACGCGTCCAGTTCGGCCAGGCCGGCGCGCGGGCCGTGGACCATCGCGACGGCCACCGCGCGGTTGAGGCGTTCGACCGGCCCGGGGAGCAGGTCGACGAGGACGTCGTACAGGCCCAGGATCTCGGCCCAGTCCGTCGCCTCGGGCGAAGGCGCCTCGTCGTGCACGGCGGCGATCGCGGCCCGCAGTTGGTACGGCCCGGGCCTGCCCCGGGACAGCGCCCGGGTCACCAGCGCGACACCCTCCTCGATGGCAGCCTTGTCCCAGCGGTCGCGGTCCTGCTCGTCGAGGGGGATCAGCTCCCCGCCCGGTCCGGTGCGCTCATCGCGCCGGGCGTCGGTGAGCAGCAGCAGCGCGAGCAGCCCGGCCACCTCGCGGTCGTCGGGGAGCAGCCGGTGGACCGTACGGGTCAGCCGTACGGCCTCGCCCGCCAGGTCGGGGCGCTGCAGGGCCGTGCCTGAAGTGGCGGTGTAGCCCTCATTGAAGATCAGATAGAGGGTCTGCAGAACGGACGGCAGCCGCTGCTCCCAGCGGTCCGGGCGGCCGAAGCGCACGCCCCGCACCCTCTGCTTGGCCCGGCTGATGCGCTGCGCCATCGTCGCCTCCGGGACCAGATACGCACGGGCGATCTCCGCCGTGGTCAGACCGCCGACGGCACGCAGCGTGAGCGCGATCTGGGCGGACGGGGTGAGGTCCGGATGGCAGCACAGGATGAGCAGCGAGAGGGTGTCGTCCTCACGGGGAGCCCGCTCCCCCGGCGGCGGGGCGGTGAAGGCGTCGCGGGGCGTGAGCGCCGCCGCCCGTTCCTCGCGCTGTCGCCGGGCCTCCTCACTGCGCAGGGCGTCGGTCAGCCGCCGCGAGGCCACCTTGATCAGCCAGCCGCGCGGATTGCCGGGCACGCCCGCTTCAGGCCACTGCCCGGCCGCCGCGAGCAGCGCCTCCTGTACGGCGTCCTCGGCGGCGTCGAAGTGCCCGTACCGTCTGACCAGCGCGCCGAGGACCTGCGGCGCGTTCCGGCGCAGCAGGTCCTCGACCTCGGGTGTGTTCCTCACCGGCGGGTCCGTCGGCCTCGCACGGGCCGGCTCGTCAGATGTCCCCGCTGCCGTCCATGATCGGGCGGATCACGACCGGGTAGTCGGGGGCACCGGCCGGCTGGGGGCAGCGGGAGATGCGGTCGGCGATCTCCGTGACCCGCTCCAGGCTCTCGCACTCCAGGACCCAGTAGCCGGCCAGCAGCTCCTTGGTCTCGCTGTACGGGCCGTCGGTGATCACGGCCTTGCCGTCGTCACCGAGGGTGACATGCCGGGTCTGCGCCGGCTCGGCCAGGCCCTGCCCGTCGACGAACTCGCCGGTCTCGGAGAGATCGTCGTTGATGGCCCCCATGTAGGCGAACATCGCCTGCAGCTCGTCCTCGTTCCAGGCGGGCGATTCCGCTGACGCCTTGCCGCGCATGGCCTCGTAGTCCGCCTGTGTGCCCTGCACCATGACCAGGTACTTCATCAGTCCGCTCCTTCGGCTCTCACCACCCTTCCGGGCGGCTCTCACAGGGGACGTCGGAGCCGGGCCGGGATTCTCGACACGAGCTCAGGAGCTTTCCGAGACGGTTTCTCCGGGGGTCGTCGCGGGTGGAGTCGTGGCGGTTGGGGTCGTCGCGGGTGGGGTCGTCGCGGGTGGGGCGGTGTCATCGGCGGGCCGGGGGGCCGCTTCGGGCCGTGCTTCCCCGGCGGGCCGCGTGTCCTCGGCGGCGGGGCCGCTGTCCGCGCCCTCCGCGTCCTGGACCCCGCACCGGGGGTTGTGGCAGGGGCCCGCCACCCACAGGGGGACCCATGCGCCCAGCGTCTTGTGGCGCCGGACGACTGTTTCGACTGGCTGTCCGCAGGTCGGACAGACGTGTTCGTCTCTGCCCATGCCCTCAGAGTAGGACGGTCGGGGGCTCAGCGCTTCCTGCTGTACGAGCGCACCAGCACGCCGTTGCCGAACGTACGCACGGACTCCAGGGCGAACTCCGAGATCGCGAACGCTTCCCCGAACATGGGCATGCCCGAGCCGTACACCAGCGGGTAGGTCTTGATCACGACCTCGTCGATCTCGTCGAGCAGCTCGCCCGCGACCTTCGATCCGCCGCACAGGTAGATGCCGAGCTCGCCGTCCTCGGCCTTCAGGTCCCGGACCTTGCCCACCAGGTCTTCCGCGATGATCTCGACGTTCGGGTCGGGCGACTCCTTCAGCGTGCCGGAGGCGACGTACTCGCGCAGGTGCGCGTAGGGGCTGGTGATGCCCTCCGCCAGGGCGAGGTCGTAGCTGCCCCGGCCCTGAACGACGGTGTCGAACCGCCGGTTCGGCAGGTCGTCGATACCGAGGGCCCGGCGGCCGTGGGTCGCCACGGTCTCCGGATACTCCGACGTCAGGAAGCCGAGGAACTCCTCGTCGAGGAAACGCATCATCGCTGTCGCGTCGCCGTCCGGGTCCCCGATGAAGCCGTCGATGGAACAGGCGATGAAGTACGTGAGCTTTCGCAAGCCGGTCTCTTTTCGTAGGCCGCCGGTTGAATAACTTCAGTTATAGTACTCCCCCTGTAGTGGTTGCAAGGTGATTTTCGCGAGCCGTCGAAAGTGGGAGAAGTAACTCCGCATGGCCGGCAATCCCGGGCGCCGGGCCGTGCTCGTCGACGCCGGTGTCGAGGTGCCGGACTGCCCGGCGGCGACGAGTCCGTCACCGTGCCCTATCTGGCCATGCTCGGACTGCTCTTGGAGCACCTGCCCCTGCCGGGCGTCCTGGAGGGCGTACTGCCCGGGGTGCGGGAGCAGGGGTAGGGCCTGGGCAGGACCAAGGCCGGGCCAGACCGGGAAATCAAGGTCGGGTCGAAGCCGGCCATCGGGATCGCGAAGGCAGGCCCTAAGAGCCCGCGCCCGTGCGCGGCTCCCGCCACATCGGCCACATGGCCGGGCCGTCCGGGAGGTCGAGGACCTGACCGGCGACCTCGAAGCCGAGGCGCTCGTACAACGTGCGACTGCGCGCGCTGCTGGCCTCCAGATAGGCGGACAGCCCCTCGCGGTCGCAACGATCGAGGACCGACTCGATGAGCGCGGTGCCGAGCCCCTCGCCCTGACGGCCGGGGGCGACACCGATCATCCACAGGTACTCGTGGGCCCGCCCCGAGGGATGGATGGCGGCGGTCAGCCGGCCGATCAGCTCGATGCGCTCGTTGTCCGGGTCGACGGCCGCCCGCACCTGGGCCGGACCGTCGTCGTCCTCGGGGTCACCGTCATGGTCGTCGGCCGGCATGGACAGCCAGAGCGCGCAGGCCGAGCCGTCCTCGGTGACGTCGATACGCCCCGCCTCGAGCACGATGTCGGTGAAGGCGGCCATCAGCCCGGGGTGGCGTTCACGACGGTCCTCCGCACCGGGGAAGACCCAACCGCTCACGGGGTCGTCCTGGAACGCCTCGTCCAGCAGCCGGACGACCGTCTCCCGGTCCGCCTCGCCCGCCGTACGGATCGCCACGCCCATGCCCCGCCCCTTCGATCGTCCCGACGGGCGTTGATCGTAAGGGGGTTGAGGGCCGTCCGGGGCAGGCGGGGCGGCAGCTTGGCGGAATCCAGTCGAACGTCTGTCCAAACTCGGTCGTGTGATGCGTGAGAAGGGGCGGGCCCCGCACACCGTGGGGCAGTGCGGGACCCGCCGACCGGAGGCCGCAAGCCGTGCGGGGTCAGGAGCCGCACGGCCCCGACGCTCCGGGGTCCTGCCTTCGGTCGCCCGAAGGGTCATGCTGTGCTGCAGGCCGCCGGCCCCTGCATCCGGCAGACCGACTGTCGGCCGTCGACCGCTGCCGACGGTCGACCACTGCCGGCGGTCGACCGCCAAAGCCGTCAACCACCGCGGGCCGTCAAGGGTCACCGAACATCAACTACTGCGCCGTGTCACGAACTCGGCGAGGGCCAGCAGACCGCCCGCCGCCTCCGGATCCGGCACCGCGCGCGCTAGCTGCTGCATCGCCCGCGCCATCCGGTCGGCCGCCTGGCCCTGCGCCCAGTCACGGCCACCCGCGCGCTCCACGGTCAGGGCGATGTGGTCCAGGTCCTCCTTCTCGCAAGGCCGTGCGTACAGTTCGGCCAGCTCGGCGGCCGCCGGCGTACCGGAGGTGAAGGCCGCGACGACCGGCAGTGACTTCTTGCGGGCGGCCAGGTCCGCACCGACGGGCTTGCCGGTGCGGTGCGGGTCGCCCCATATACCGATGACGTCGTCGATGAGCTGGAAGGCGAGCCCGGCCTCACGGCCGAACGCGTCCAGCGCCGCCACATCCCCGTCCCCGGCGCCCGCGTACAGGCCCCCGATCGCACAGGCACTCCCCAGCAGTGCGCCCGTCTTGGCCTTCGCCATGGCGAGCACCTCCTCGAGGGTGACGTCGCCGGGGTCGCACCGCTCCATGGCCGTGTCCGCGTGCTGCCCCGCGCACAGTTCGACCACGCAGTCCGCGAGCCGGACCGCCGCGGCCCGGGCCGCCGGGTGCGGATCCGTCGCCAGCAGTCGCAGGGCGAGCGCCTGCAGCGCGTCCCCGCCGAGGATCGCGTCGGCGTCTCCGAACACGGTCCACGCGGTGGGCCGGTGCCGACGGGTGGCATCCCGGTCCATCACGTCGTCGTGCAACAACGTGAAGTTGTGGACAAGCTCCACCGCCGCGGCCGCCCGGACCGCCCCCGCCCGTGCCTCGGGCCCCCCGAGAGCGGACGCCGCGGCCAGGACGAGCGCGGGGCGGATCGCCTTGCCCGAGCCGCCCTCGGACGGTGTTCCGTCCGCCTCCTCCCAGCCGAAGTGGTAGAGCGCGATCCGGCGCATCGGCCCGGGCAGCGAGTCGAGCGCGGCCCGCAGCACCGGGTCGACCTCCGCCCGGGCCCGCTCCAGGAGCATGACCGCCTCGTGCCCCTCGGCCGGTACGGGCCGGCCGTCCCGCTGCGTCCCGATGGACCCCCGCCTTTCCGGCACTCCGGCCGCGCCCCGAAGCTCGGCACCTCGCTGCTCACCCGGGGCGGCACGCTGCTCATCACGGGCGGCTCGCTGCTCACCAGGGGCGGGCAGCGTCGCCTCCGTCCTGAACTCCGTAAGGGACTCACCCATGGGACCGCCTCGGAGTATGAGCGGACGGTGGCGCTTCCGCTGCCGCTGGGCGCGTACCCCCAGGGTGTACCCGCCCGGGCGGACAGGGACACGGCCGATGCACCGGGAGCGTCACCGCCAGCGGCCGATCTCGACGTTCTCCAGGACTCCGAGCGCGTCCGGTACCAGCACCGCGGCCGAGTAGTAGGCCGTGACCAGGTACTTGATGATGGCCTGTTCATTGATGCCCATGAAGCGCACCGACAGACTCGGCTCGATCTCGTCCGGGATGCCGGAGGCCCGCAGCCCGATGACACCCTGGTCGGCCTCGCCGGTACGCATGGCGATGATCGACGTCGTACGGGCCTCGGTCACCGGGATCTTGTTGCACGGGTAGATCGGCACACCGCGCCAGGTGGGGATGCGGTTGCCGCCGACGTCGATGGTCTCGGGCACCAGCCCGCGCTTGTTGAGCTCACGCCCGAACGCGGCGATCGCACGCGGGTGGGCGAGGAGCAGTTTGGTGCCCCGGCGCCTGCTGAGCAGCTCGTCCATGTCGTCCGGGCTGGGCACACCGTCGTGCGGCTGGATCCGCTGCTCGTACTCGCAGTTGTGCAGGAGCCCGAAGTCGCGGTTGTTGACGAGCTCGTGCTCCTGGCGCTCCTTCAGCGCCTCGACCGTCAGCCGGATCTGCTGCTCGGTCTGGTTCATGGGCTGGTTGTAGAGGTCGGCCACGCGCGTGTGCATGCGCAGCACGGTCTGGGCGACGCTCAGTTCGTACTCGCGGGGACTGGCCTCGTAGTCGACGAAGGTGTGCGGGATGTCCGGCTCGCCGGAGTGGCCGGAGGAGACGTCGATCTCCTTCTCGCCGTACTTGTTGGAGCGCTGCTCGGGGATCGCGCGGCTCTGGTGCAGGTGTTCGCGCAGCGAGTCCGAGCGCTCCGCGATCTGCGCGAACTCCTGTCGGGGCAGCACCAGCACGGTGCACGCGGTGAGCGCGCGGGCCGTGTACTCCCAGATCGCGTCCTCGTCCAGCAGGGCGTCCTCACCGAAGTAGGCGCCGTCGGCGAGGACTCCGAGGGACTCGTCGTCCCCGTACGGTCCCGTGCCGACCTTCTCCACCCTGCCGTGCGCCAGCAGGTACACCTCGTCGGACGGGCTGCCGAACGAGGCGATCACCTCGCCCGCCCGGATCTCCCGCTGCTCGCAGCGACGGGCGATCTCGGAGAGCACCTCCTGGTCCTCGTACGACCGCAGCGCCGGCAGTTCGCCCAGCTCCGCGGGGATGATCTCGACGCGGTCGCCGGTCTTCACGAACGTCACCCGGCCGTCGCCGACGGCGAAGGTCAGCCGCCGGTTCACCCGGTACGTACCGCCCTGGATGTCCACCCAGGGCAGCGTCCGCAGCAGCCAGCGGGAGCTGATCTCCTGCATCTGCGGCACGGACTTGGTCGTGGTGGCCAGGTTCCGCGCGGCCGCCGTGCCGAGACTCTGCTGCGGCTTGGTCTCCTCCGTGCGGACCTCTTCGCCTACCGACATAGAGAACTGCCCTCCCGGTTATGCCCAACGCCCATATGCCTCGGGCATCGATGTCCACGGGCAAGCCTTCCTCACTCAGCGTCGCGGTGCTATTACCCGAAAGAGGGGGAATGGATCTTCGTATCACTGGGCAGAGGAGGCCCTTTTTGGACTTCGAAGGTGCCGTGGCCCGAGCCGGGCCGGGTGGCGACAACCCGTGGAAAGCTGTCGCTCACGCCCCTGGGGAGCGGGCCTGCCGGGATCTAGCGTGATGAGCCGTTCCCGTCCCGGCTCCAGAAACGGCCCCATCGATGCAGTACATCGCGCCGATCGGCATCGGCATCCTCTACGCCCTGCTGATGTCCCTGGTCCGCGAACCGCACCGGCGGCGCCTGAACGCGGTGATGGTCGCGGGCGCCGGTGCCGCGTATCTCAGCGGCGGTGGCATGGGCGGCTGGGAGTTCCCCTTCACCGCGCTGGTCACCTACGTCGCCTTCCGCGGTCTGGAGTCGTGGACGTGGATCGGCGTCGGCTGGCTGCTGCACACGGCGTGGGACCTCGTCCACCACGTCAAGGGCGCCCCGATCATCCCGTTCCTCCACACCTCGTCCCTGGGCTGCGCGATCTGCGACCCGGTGATCGCGCTCTGGTGCCTGCGAGGCGGACCCTCGCTCGTCGAGTTCGTGCGTGGCCGACGCCGCCCCGAGGGTTCCGAGCCGACACCGACAACGACGGCCGGCTGACGGAGCGGGCCGACGGCCGGGCCGCCTTCGCCCCGAGTCACAATGACGGGGTGACCAGCCCCGACGCCCCCGACGCGCCCGGCCTCGCGGCCCTGCGCCCCCGGCTGCCCTCGCCGGTGCGGGAAGTCGTCGACGACCGGTTCGAGCGCCGGGGCGTCCGGCTGCTGCTGAAGCGGGACGATCTGATCCACCCGGAGCTGATCGGCAACAAGTGGCGCAAGCTGGCGCCGAACCTCGCGGCGGCGGCCGGTCGCCCCGTCGTCACCTTCGGCGGCGCCTACTCCAACCACCTGCGCGCCACGGCCGCGGCCGGGCGCCTGCTCGGCATTCCCACGGTCGGCGTCGTACGCGGCGACGAACTGGCCGGCCGCCCCCTCAACCCCTCCCTCGCACGGTGTGCGGCCGACGGCATGCGGCTGCACTTCGCGGACAGGACGACGTACCGCCGCAAGTCGGAGCCGGAGGCCCTGGCCGGCATCCTTCGCGCGGCTGACGCCGAGGGCGCCTACGTCGTCCCCGAGGGCGGCAGCAACGCCGAGGCCGTACGCGGATGCCGGGCGCTCGGCGAAGAACTGCGCGACCGGGCCGATGTCGTGGCCGTGGCCTGCGGCACCGGAGGCACGCTGGCCGGACTGGCCGCCGGGCTCGCTCCCGCGCAGCGCGCTCTGGGCGTGCCGGTCCTCAAGGGCGGCTTCCTGACCGCCGAGACCGAGGCCCTGCAGCGGCAGGCCTTCGGCGGCCCGCGCGGCTCCTGGAGCCTCGACGACCGCTTCCACTTCGGCGGCTACGCGCGCGTGCCCGACGAGCTCGACGCCTTCGCCGCGAACTTCGAACGCCGTCACGGCCTGCCTGTCGAACGCCTGTATGTGGCCAAGCTGCTCTACGGCCTCGTCGCCCTGGCCGACGAAGGCGCCTTCCCGCGCGGGACGACGGTGGCGGCCGTCATCACCGGCCGCCCCTTCCCGTGACGGCCGGCAGCGCCTCGTCACACCCGACCCGGCCTCCGGCAGCAGGGCAGCCTCTCCTGACGCCCACAGCGACTCCTCGCCGTCCCTACGCCGCCTCCCGGAAGGCCGCCGCCTCCTCCAGGTCCAGCCTGCGCAGCAGGGTCCGCAGCATCTCGTCGTCGATGTACCGGCCGTCCCTGAGTCTGACGAACACCTCGCGCTCGGCGCTGATCATCTCCCGCGACAGCCGCCGGTAGGTGTCGTCGACGGACTCCCCGGTGACCGGGTTGGCCTGCCCGAGCCGTTCCCAGACGGCGTTGCGGCGGCGCTCCAGGACGATGCGCAGCCGGTCGGCGAGCGGGGCGGGCAGGGCGTTGCGCTCGTCGGCGAGGAGTTCGTCCAGGCGCCGCTCGGCGGCCCGGGAGGCCTGCGCCTGGGCGTTCGCCTCGGCGAGCGTCTCGGCCTGGACGTCCCGTCCGGGGACCTTCAGCAGCCGGATCAGCGGGGGCAGGGTCAGGCCCTGCACGACCAGGGTGGCGATGACCGTCGTGAAGGTCAGGAAGAGGATCAGGTTGCGGTGCGGGAAGGGCACCTCGCCGTCGTGCATGGTCAGCGGGATGGAGAAGGCGATGGCCAGCGAGACCACCCCCCGCATACCGGCCCACGCGACGATGAACGGCCCCTTCCAGGTCAGGCTCGCCTCCCTCTCCCGGATCCGGGCCGACAGCAGCCGGGGCAGGAAGGCCGCCGGGTACACCCAGACGAACCGGGCCGCGACGACCACCAGGAACACGACGAGCGCGTACCAGGCGGCTTCGGCGCCCTCGTACTGTCCGAGGCCCTTCAGGACCACCGGAAGCTGCAGTCCGATCAGCGCGAACACCGCCGACTCCAGGACGAAGGCCACCATCTTCCACACCGCCTCCTCCTGGAGGCGCGTGGCGAAATCGACCTCCCACGCGCGGTGTCCCAGGTAGAGCGCGACGACCACGACCGCGAGGACACCGGAGGCGTGCACCTGCTCGGCGACGGCGTAGGCGACGAACGGGATCAGCAAGGAGAGCGTGTTCTGCAGCAGCGCCTCCTTCACGTGCGTGCGCAGCCAGTGGATCGGCGCCATCAGCAGCAGCCCGACGACGACACCGCCGACCGCCGCGAGCAGGAACTCGCCGATACCCCCGGCCCAGGTCGCGCCCTCACCGATGGCGGCCGCGAGGGCCACCCGGTAGGCGGTGATCGCGGTGGCGTCGTTCAGCAGGGACTCGCCCTGGAGGATCGTGGTGATCCGGGACGGCAGCCCGACCCGGCGTGCCACCGCCGTCGCCGCGACGGCGTCCGGCGGCGCCACCACCGCGCCGAAGACCAGGGCCGCGGTCAGCGGCAGGTCGGGCACGATCAGGTACAGGGCCCAGCCGACGACGAAGGTCGCGAAGAGCACGTAGCCGACGGACAGCATCGCGACCGGCCTGAGCTGGGCTCTCAGGTCGAGGTAGGAGCTGTCGGTGGCGGCCGTGTACAGCAGCGGAGGCAGGATGAGCGGCAGGACGATGTGCGGGTCGAGCGTGTACTCGGGCACCCCGGGGACGTAGCTGACCGCCAGCCCGATCGCCACCAGCAGCAGCGGCGCCGGCACCGGGGTGCGCCGCGCGGCCGCCGCGATCGCGGCACTGCCCGCCACCAGCAACAGCAGTGGCATCACGTCCATCGTTCTCGCCCGCCCTCTTTTTTCCGCGCGGTCTTCCGCTCGACCGTCGTAACCTGGCAATCATGAAACAGTGCACGCACGCCGACGCGCTGCCGCACCCCGAACCCGGCCCGCTCAGCGAGACGTGTCCGGAGTGCTTGGCGGAAGGCATGGATCCGGTGCAACTGCGGCTGTGCCTCAGCTGCGGTCACGTCGGCTGCTGCGACTCCTCGCCGGGGCGGCACGCGGCGGGGCACCACAAGGAGTCCGGCCATCCCGTGATGCGGACGCACGAGCCCGGGGAGACCTGGCGATGGTGCTTCGTCGACCATGTCCTGGTGTGACTCGGCAAGACCCCGGCGGGGGACGGTTCGACCGTCTGACGTCTGGGTACGTCAACCCGGCGCGCGCTCTTCCCATTTGGGCCCGCCCAACCCCTAGACACGGAGCGTATCCACAGGTTTACTGTGAGTGACGACAAGGGGTTGGGGTCCCGAGGACAGAACCGTCGAGAGCGCGATAGCGTCACCGCTGAACCACGTATCGCGTTACCCCGGGGGGCGACCCTCGGCCCTGAAACGCTTGTACCACCATGGAGGTGAGGGTGTCCCAGATCGCAGGCGAGCCCGCGACCCAGGACTTCGTGGAAGTCCGGCTGCCGGCCGCGGGTGCCTACCTGTCGGTGCTGCGTACGGCCACGGCCGGTCTCGCGGCCCGTTTGGACTTCACCCTCGACGAGATCGAGGACCTGCGCATCGCGGTGGACGAGGCCTGCGCGATCCTGCTTCAGCAGGCCGTGCCCGGCTCGGTGCTCAGCTGTGTGTTCCGCCTCGTCGACGACTCACTCGAGGTCACTGTCTCGGCTCCGACCACGGATGGCCATGCCCCCTCGCGGGACACCTTCGCCTGGACCGTCCTGTCCGCCCTCGCGGGCAAGGTCTCCTCCGCCGTGGACAAGGACAAAACCGTTTCGATCAGCCTCTACAAACAGCGCGGCGCGGGACCCGGGCCGGCGTGAGGAGCGAGGACGGGCCGGTGCGGGACGAAGAGCGCAGCACACAGGAGCTGCCGGCCGAGGGCACGGGCACGAGCGGTCCGAGCGGGGCCCGGCGCATGGCGGACGGCATCGACGGCATCCCCGAGCAGGCCCGCCCGCACCCTGAGGACGACTCCGCGGGGGCCGTCCTCCAGGGCGGCGGGCCGCTGGACCAAGGCGGTGCCGTGCGGAGCGCGCCTCCGGGCGGGGGGATCACCGCATCCCCTGTCCCAGGGGGTCCTCCCACTCACGCGAAGTCGAGAGTGGCGGAGGAGGCGAGGGCTCGGGGAAGGGCGACGGGCGGGACGATGAGCGAGCACGAGCGGGACTCCGAGCATCAGGCACCGAGCGCGCCCCGCGCACAGGGTGCGCACCATGGCTCTCCGGACCGCAGCGGGGCGCGCGAGATGTTCCTCAAACTGCGCACCCTGGGGGACAGCAGCCCCGAGTACGCGGAACTGCGCAATCAGCTGGTCCGCATGCACCTGCCGCTCGTCGAGCATCTCGCACGCCGCTTCCGCAACCGCGGCGAGCCGCTGGACGACCTCACCCAGGTCGCCACGATCGGACTGATCAAGTCCGTCGACCGTTTCGACCCGGATCGCGGCGTGGAGTTCTCGACGTACGCGACCCCGACGGTCGTCGGCGAGATCAAGCGGCACTTCCGGGACAAGGGCTGGGCGGTGCGCGTCCCGCGCCGGCTGCAGGAGCTGCGCCTGGCGCTGACCACGGCCACGGCCGAGCTCTCGCAGCTGCACGGCCGCTCCCCCACGGTCCACGAGCTCGCCGAGAAGCTGGCGATCTCGGAGGAGGAGGTCCTGGAAGGCCTGGAGTCCGCCAACGCGTACTCCACGCTGTCCCTGGACGTCCCCGACACCGACGACGAGTCCCCGGCGGTCGCGGACACCCTCGGCGCGGAGGACGAGGCGCTGGAGGGCGTGGAGTACCGGGAGTCCCTCAAGCCGCTGCTGGAGGACCTCCCGCCGCGGGAGAAGCGGATCCTGCTGCTGCGGTTCTTCGGCAACATGACCCAGTCGCAGATCGCGCAGGAGGTCGGCATCTCCCAGATGCACGTCTCGCGGCTACTGGCGCGCACACTCGCGCAGCTGCGGGAGAAGCTCCTCGTCGAGGAGTGACGGCTACTTCCCCACGTTGTCGGGGTTGCCGGGCCCGCGGATCCCCAGGGCCCGGGTCGTCTCGGGGTTCACCAGCAGGACGAGCGACGTGACGGCCACGACCGCGAGAGCGATCCCGGCCGGAATGGCCATGCTGTCGGCCTGCAGCAGGTTGTAGGCCACCGGCAGCGCCAGGAGCTGGGTGATGACGGCCGGGCCGCGGCTCCAGCTGCGCAGGGCGAGCAGACCACGGGCCGCGAGCAGCGGCAGCAGTGCGAGCACCACGAGCGTGATGCCTCCGGTCACGGCTTGCTGCCGGTCGTCCGGATGCCCCGTGAGGCCGAGGACGAGGATCCACACGCCGCCGACGACCAGCGCGAGCCCCTCGAGCGCGGCCAGCAGCGCGGCGTACGTCAGACGCCGGGGGCGGGGGCCGGTGGTTACCTCGGTGGTGGGGGTCTGCTCACTGCTCACCCCTGAAGAGTAGCCCTCGTCGTACGCGCCTCCCGTAGCCAGGTTCACCCCTGGTCTCTTACCGGATCCCTACCTCGGTCTGGGCCAGGTACCCCCCAGTAGGTACGCTGCCAGTCATGCGTGCACTTCTCGTGGTCAATCCGGCGGCAACCACCACCAGTGCGCGCACGCGCGACGTACTGATCCACGCGCTCGCCAGCGAGATGAAGCTGGAGGCGGTCACCACCGAGTACCGCGGCCACGCGCGCGACCTCGGCCGGCAGGCGGCGGACAGCGAGGACATCGACCTCGTGGTGGCCCTCGGCGGCGACGGCACGGTCAACGAAGTGGTCAACGGCCTCCTGCACGCCGGCCCCGCCCCGGGGCACCTCCCCGGCCTCGCCGTGGTCCCGGGCGGTTCCACCAATGTCTTCGCCCGCGCCCTCGGCCTGCCCAATGACGCCGTGGAGGCCACCGGCGCTCTGCTGGACGCCCTGCGCGACGGCAGCGAACGCACCGTCGGCCTGGGCCTGGCCTCGGGCACGCCCGGCACGGAGGACGAGACGGTGCCGGCCCGCTGGTTCACCTTCAACGCGGGGCTCGGCTTCGACGCCGGAGTGGTCGGCCGGGTGGAACAGCACCGCGAGCGCGGCCGGAAATCCACACACGCTCTCTACGTACGCCAGGTCGTGCGTCAACTCCTCGGTGAGACCAATCGCCGGCACGGCATGATCACGCTGGAGCGGGCCGGCGAGGATCCGGTCACCGATCTGGTGCTGTCCATAGTCTCGAACACCTCCCCGTGGACGTTTCTGGGGAATCGCCCGATCTACGCGGCACCTAAGGCCTCGTTCGATACCGGGCTCGATCTCTTCGGTCTCAGCCGTCTGTCCACCGCCGCTGTTGCCCGGTATGGGACCCAGTTGCTCACTTCGTCCCCCGAGCGTGGACCCCATGGCAAACACGCCACTTCCCTGCATGACTTGACCGAGTTCACCTTGCATTCCAAGGTGCCGCTCCCCCTCCAGATGGACGGTGACCACCTGGGTCTGCGAACGAGCGTGACGTTCACAGGCGTACGCCGTGCACTGCGTGTGATTGTGTGAGCAGAACTGGCTAAAGTCCTTTCACTCGAACGTTTAGGCCAGGATCCACCCCATGGAAGTACGGCTGTGACCTAGTCGACACCGAAGAATCAAAAAAAACTTTCCAGAAGGGGTTGTATCCGCCGCTGAGGTTTGCGAGTCTCTACGTGGCGATCGGGATGGCCCGCAAGACCGGCCTCCACTGATCACCAGAATCCCTCTCCACATCACAGGACCTACGCCAGGGAACCTGGCGGTCGGCCCTTCACTTGTTGAGGGATTCGTGAAAGCGTTCACATTCACAAGCAAGCCCTGCACGTAATACCAAGGAGAGGTAGCAGCCATGGACTGGCGTCACAACGCCGTTTGCCGCGAGGAAGACCCCGAGCTCTTCTTCCCCATCGGCAACACCGGTCCTGCGCTGCTGCAGATCGAGGAAGCCAAGGCCGTCTGCCGTCGCTGCCCGGTAATGGAGCAGTGTCTGCAGTGGGCGCTCGAGTCCGGCCAGGACTCCGGCGTCTGGGGTGGTCTCAGCGAGGACGAGCGCCGTGCCATGAAGCGCCGCGCCGCCCGCAACCGGGCTCGTCAGGCCTCCGCCTGACAACCCACCCCTGCTGACAGCCTGAGCTTGGCGGCGCGTACAGCGAGTACGCATCTCCCGCCCCCGAGCCGCAGCGCGCAGTTCCCCCGATGCGCTTAGCAAAGCAGCAACGAGCTTGAGCCCCGGGCCCCCAAGTGGCCTGGGGCTCAATGCTGTTCGGGGGGCTTCGCCGACGAGCCGCCGTTTCCCTACTTCTGTGACCGCACGGGGATGTCGAGGATCACGCGGGTTCCGCGCTCCGGGGCCGGGACCATGTCGAAGGTGCCGCTCAACTCGCCCTCCACCAAGGTCCGTACGATCTGCAGACCGAGGTTGCCCGCGGTGTGCGGATCGAAGCCTTCCGGAAGACCGACGCCGTCGTCCTGAACGGTGACCAGCAGCCTCGCTTCCTTGGTAGTACCGCCGCGGATCGCCGACACCTCGACCGTGCCGGTGTCGCCCTCGCGGAAACCGTGCTCCAAAGCGTTCTGCAGAATTTCGGTCAGCACCATGGACAAGGGCGTGGCGACCTCGGCGTCGAGAATGCCGAAGCGGCCGGTGCGCCGGCCCGTGACTTTACCCGGGGAGATTTCCGCGACCATGGCCAGGACACGGTCGGCGATGTCGTCGAACTCGACGCGCTCGTCCAGGTTCTGAGAGAGCGTCTCGTGCACGATCGCAATCGATCCGACGCGTCGCACCGCTTCTTCGAGGGCCTCGCGGCCGCGGTCGGACTCGATGCGCCGGGCCTGGAGCCGGAGCAGGGCGGCCACCGTCTGGAGGTTGTTCTTGACCCGGTGGTGGATCTCCCGGATCGTCGCGTCCTTGGTGATCAACTCGCGTTCGCGGCGACGGAGTTCGGTGACGTCACGGAGCAGGACCAGCGAGCCGATGCGGGTGCCCTTGGGACTGAGGGGGATCGCGCGGAACTGGATGACCCCGTCGGTGGCCTCGATCTCGAACTCGCGCGGCGCCCAGCCGCTGGCGACCTTGGCGAGCGCCTCGTCCACCGGGCCCCGGGTCGGGGCGAGTTCGGCGGTGGTCCTGCCCAGGTGCTGGCCGACCAGGTCGGAGGCGAGGCCGAGCCGGTGGTAGGCGGAGAGGGCGTTCGGCGAGGCGTACTGGACGAGGGCGTCGGCGTCGAGCCGGATCAGTCCGTCGCCCACGCGGGGCGAGGCGTCCATGTCGAGCTGCTGGTTCGCGAACGGGAAGGAGCCGGCCGCGATCATCTGCGCGAGGTCGGAGGCGCTCTGCAGGTAGGTGAGCTCCAGGCGGCTCGGGGTACGCACGGTGAGGAGGTTGGTGTTGCGCGCGATGACGCCGAGGACGCGCCCCTCCCGCCGGACGGGGATCGACTCGACCCGGACGGGAACCTCTTCGCGCCACTCCGGGTCACCCTCGCGTACGATGCGGCCCTCGTCGAGGGCGGCGTCCAGCATGGGCCGGCGGCCTCGCGGGACGAGGTGGCCCACCATGTCGTCCTGGTACGAGGTCGGTCCGGTGTTGGGCCGCATCTGGGCGACCGAGACGTACCGGGTGCCGTCGCTCGTGGGGACCCACAGGACCAGGTCGGCGAAGGAGAGGTCGGAGAGCAACTGCCACTCCGAGACCAGCAGGTGCAGCCACTCGAGATCGGTGTCGTCGAGTGCGGTGTGCTGGCGTACGAGTTCGTTCATGGAGGGCACGTGTGCGAGCGTACCCGGGGGTTTGTACGGCTCTGAAATGTTCGGATGCTCCACGGGCCCTGAGACACCCGCGGGCCGCGGCGCCTGAGAGGGACCCTCAACCCTCTCGGCACCGCAGCCCGGAGCAGCATCGGCCGTGGGGTGTGCGGTCCCGGTCGGCCGAAGGATGAGGACCCGGGGCAGTCAGGGCAGAGAGCCCTCGGTTCCTCGGTCCGTCCTCCTGTGCGGGGAGGACGGAGGCTTGTACGCGCTTCGCAAGCGCCTTCGTACGCATTGTGGACTAGACCACTAGGAGGTGTCCATGCGTTGGAGGCTGTTCGTTGTTGTGCTGTCTTCCGCGCGTCGGACGCAGTGACGTCCACCACGCAGCCTAACCCTTGTGGGTTCCTGTGCGGGGCCAGATGGTCATGGCAATTTCCGCGACCGCCTCCAGTTCCTCCCGGCTCGCCCCGTCCCGCGCCTGTTGTGACATGCCCTGGATCATCGCGCCGACGTGACGGGCCAGGGCGGCGGCGTCGGTGTCCGGGGGCAGCACGCCGGCGGCGACATCGGCGCCGATACGGCTCTCGAACGCGGCGATGTTGGCGTTGCGGCGGTCCCGCAGCGACTGCTCGACCTCGGTGTCCGAGCAGTTCGTGGCCGCGTGGACGACGAGGCAGCCGTGCGGGTGGCCGGGTTCCGTGTACGCCGTGGCGGCCTCGCGCAGCGTGCGCTCGACGGCGGCCCGGGCGGTGGGCTCCTCGGCGAGGGCGCGGTCGGTGAACGAGCCGTGACCCGTGCCGTATACGCGGACGACCTCCTCGAAGAGGGAGCGCTTGTCGCCGAAGGCCGCGTAGAGGCTGGGGGTGCCGATGTCCATGACGCGGGTGAGATCGGAGACCGACGTGGCCTCGTAGCCGTGCTCCCAGAAGGCCAGGAGGGCCTTCTCCAGTGCGGTTTCACGATCGAAGGAGCGGGGGCGGCCGCGAGGCCTGCCCTTCTTCTTGCCGTCCCCCGCGGTAGCCACCCTCCGGTCGTCCGCGGTGGCGGGCCGCTCCGGCTTCGCGGTCGCGTCGTCGTCGTTCACCATGGGGTGCATTTTATAGCGGACGCTAGAGAAATGTCGGCGGGCTGCTGTACGGTCATTTCTGTAGCGACCACTAGGAAAATGAGAAGGGGGCGCCGCCATGGGCGTGCTCACGGGTAGGACGGCTCTCGTCACGGGGGCGAGCAGGGGCATCGGGCGAGGCATCGCCGAGCGGCTCGGGCGCGACGGCGCGCGGGTCGGGGTGCACTACGGCAGGAACGAGACGGCGGCGAAGGAGACGATCGCGGCGATCGAGGCGGCGGGCGGCTCGGCGTTCGCGGTGGGCGTGGAGCTCGGAGTACCGGGCGACGCCGAGGCCCTGTGGGAGGAGTTCGACCGGCACGCGGACGGGCTCGACATCCTGGTGAACAACGCGGGGATCGGGAACACGCGACCGATCGGGGAACTGGAGGAGCGGGAGTTCGACCAGGTCTTCGCGGTCAATGTGAAGGCGCCGTTCTTCATCCTCCAGCACGGCATGACGCGACTGCGGGACGGCGGGCGGGTCGTCAACATCTCGTCGGGGCTGGCCCGCACGGCGGTGATGCCGGACAACATGGCGTACGCGATGACGAAGGGCGCCCTGGACGTCTTCTCACGGGACCTGTCCAAGGTGCTGGGCCCTCGGGGCATCACCGTGAACTCGGTGGCGCCCGGGATCATCGACACGGACAACACGGCCGCGCTGCTGCACGGAAGTCCCGACGGCTGGGCGAAGGCCGCAGCGATATCGGCACTGGGCGGAGTGGGCGAGTCCGCCGACGTCGCCGACGTGGTGGCGTTCCTGGCCTCGGACGGGGGCCGGTGGGTGACGGGGAGCTGGGTGGATGTGACGGGGGGTTCGCTTACGTAGGCGTCGCCGGTATCCCTCGACGATGCGGGGGGGCGGACGGCCGGCGCCGCGACGAGGTCGGGCTCACGCGCCGATAGGGCCTGGACCGGACTCACCCACAACGGTTGCCTGAGTCAGCCTCACCCGACGGCGATCAGACCGAGAGCACTCCCCCGGCGCCCGCGATCCCCCACCGTTCAGCGCGTCTCCGTCACCTTCGCCAGCGCGCGCGGCGCGTCCGGGTCCTGGCCCCGGGCGATGGTGACCTCGTAGGCGAGGAGTTGGAGGGGGATGATCTCCAGGACGGGCTGGACCTCTTCGGCCACGCCGTCCGTGGGCAGGACGAAGCCGGCCGTCGCCTGCTCGACCTGATGCCTGGGGCCGATGACGACCAGGTCGGCGCCCCGGCCGCGCAAGCGGTCGAGGACGGGCTGGAGCGCTTCGCCGCCCCTGCCGTCGGTGACCACGGCGATGACCGGAGAGACGTTGTCGACCATCGCGAGCGGGCCGTGCAGCAGATCGGCGCCGGAGTAGGAGAGGGCGGGGATGTAGCTGGTCTCCATCAACTTGAGGGCGGCCTCCTTGGCCGTGGGGTAGCCGTAGCCGCGCGAGGTGATCACCATGCGCTCGGCGAAGCGGTAGCGGGCGGCGAGGGTGCGCACCTCGTCCTGCCGGGCGAGCAGTTGCCCGGCGAGGTCCGGCAGGGCGTGCGCGGCCCCGCCGTCACCGCCGCGCAGTCCCTCGACGAACAGGTAGAGCGCGAGAAGGGAGGCGGTGTAGGTCTTGGTCGCGGGGAGCGCCTTCTCCGGTCCGGCCATGATGTC
Source organism: Streptomyces sp. CRCS-T-1 (assembly GCF_024442335.1). Classification (NCBI taxonomy): domain Bacteria; kingdom Bacillati; phylum Actinomycetota; class Actinomycetes; order Kitasatosporales; family Streptomycetaceae; genus Streptomyces; species Streptomyces sp. CRCS-T-1. Next base: position 2,613,047 of record NZ_CP101651.1, read on the forward strand.
GATGTGGTACTCGGAGACGCCGGCGAGCGGTGAGTCGGGGTTGTTGGTGACGGCCAGGGTGATCGCGCCGGCCTCGCGGGCGGCCCGGGTCGAGGCGACCAGGTCCGGGGAGCCGCCGGACTGGCTGACGGTGACGACGAGGACGTCCGTGAGGTCGGGTCGGGCGCCGTAGGCCGTGGTGGTGGACATCGAGGTGAGTCCGCAGGGCAGGCCGAGGCGGATCTCCAGCAGGTACTTGGCGTAGAGGGCGGCGTTGTCGGACGTGCCGCGGGCCGTCAGCAGGACGAAGCGGGGTGCACGGGCGGCGATCTGCCGCGCCACGTCCCGAACGGCAGGGGCGCCGTCGGCCAGGATCCGGCGCAGGACGGCGGGCTGCTCCGCCATCTCCCGGGCCATGGTCCGGCCCGGGAGGTCGCTGAAGGGGTCCGGGGTGACGGCGGCAGTCATGTCAGGTTCCTTCCGTGGGCACGGGGCGCGGGGCGCGGGCGGCTGCAACTCCCATTCCACTCCCCCCGGGCCCGAGAACGCCCCCGCGAGACCGGCACTGTTCACCTGGTCGAGGCCTGGTCGGCACAGTCGTGCCGCCTGCTCGGGAGCGAGGGCCCGCACCCTGGGAGCGGGGGCCCCGCTCTGTTAGATTGGTCTAAACCACATGACCCCTCGTGGGTCCAGTCCCAGTCGAGCATTCCACTCAGATCGGCAGGCCCAGCGTGGAAGTTGTCATCGTTCCGGACGCCAAGGCGGGCGGCGAGCTCATCGCCGAGGCCATGGCCCAGTTGCTCCGGCGCAAGCCCGACGCGCTGCTCGGCGTGGCCACGGGCTCGACACCACTGCCCGTGTACGAGGCGCTGGCGGCCAAGGCGCTGTCCGGTGCCGTGGACGTCGCGGGGGCGCGGATCGCGCAGCTCGACGAGTACGTGGGGCTGCCCGCCGACCATCCGGAGTCGTACCGATCGGTGCTGCGGCGTGAGGTGCTGGAGCCGCTCGGGATCGGGATGGAGCAGTTCACGGGACCGGACGGTGCGTCCGAGGATGTGCAGGCCGCGTGCGAGGCGTACGACAAGGCGCTGTCGGACGCCGGGGGTGTGGACCTTCAGTTGCTCGGGATCGGGACCGACGGGCACATAGGGTTCAACGAGCCGTGCTCGTCGCTGGCGTCGCGGACCCGGATCAAGACGCTGACCGAGCAGACCCGGATAGACAACGCGCGGTTCTTCGACGGCGACATCGACCAGGTGCCGCATCACGTGATCACACAGGGCATCGGCACCATCCTGGAGGCGCGGCATCTGGTGCTGCTCGCCACCGGCGAGGGCAAGGCGGACGCGGTCGCGGCGACGGTGGAAGGGCCGGTCGCCGCGGTGTGCCCCGCGTCCGCGCTCCAGCTCCACCCGCACGCGACCGTCGTCGTGGACGAGGCCGCCGCGTCGAAGCTGAAGCTCGCGGACTACTTCCGGCACACGTACGTCAACAAGCCGGAGTGGCAGGGGATATAGGGCCTGCCCTTCCGAGTCCCTGCCGCCAGAGCCCCGGCCGCTGGAGCCCGGTTGCTGGAGTCCCGGTCGCCGGAGACCCTGCCCTTCCCTTCGGATCACCCCGCAGACGCGAGGTCCCCGGCCTCCACTGCGTCATCCTCGGCCGGCTCGTCCTGGGCGCGCAGGCCGGCCACCCACAGCGGCATCACCCAGTGGACGACGAGGACGGCGATGAGCAGGGGCGCGGCGTAGGCCTTCGGGGCGTCGCCGGCGACGCCGCCCGTGGTCAGCAGGGCAGTCGCCGCCGCGGCCAGGAGCAGGGTCGTCATGCGGTGGGCGCGGGCCAGGACGCGGCTGCGTTCCGCCGACTGCCTCTCGTCCAGGACGTGCTCGCGCAGCTCCAGCAGCCCCCTGGTGGCGCCGTTGATGACGCCGGTCGCGACCATCCAGGGAAGCAGCAGGACGGCCATGGCGGCGACGGGCCACAGCGGCTCGCCCTGGGCGAGGAAGAGGTGGGTCATCAGTCCGCCGAGGGCCACGGTGAGGGTGATGTGCGCGGCGACGGCCAGACGTCGGCGGGTCGCCGTGGCGTACCAGGCCTGGCCCCGGCGGTCGTTCATCAGCCGCAGCATGCTGCGGTCGTAGCGGGTCAGGCGTGTCGTCGTCATGGCTGGTTCCTCCCGTAGACCTCGTCCGTGAGCGGGCGGAACGGTTCGAGGGAGAACACGGCCTCGACCGGCAGGCCGAAGAACTTCGAGATCTTCAGCGCCAGGTCGAGGCTCGGGTTGTACTGCCCCCGCTCGATGTAGCCGATGGTCTGGTAGTGGGCTCCCACTGCCTCGGCCAGGCTCTGGCGCGACACCTTCCGTTCGGCACGCACCATGGCCAACCTGTTGTGCACCTGCTCGCTCATGTATAAGAAGTACTACATTCGGAGGTATCCCTACAACCCCCTGATGCCTACACCCGCCGGATGCCTACAACCCCGTGATCCCGGCCAGCCCCGTGATCACCTCGGCTGCCGCCCGGCCGCAGACGCGGGCCGCGCCATGGGTGGCGATGTGCAGGGCGCCGCGCGGGGCGGCCTGGGGGACGCCCATCTCGACCACGACGGTGTCGGGGCGGGCCGCAAGGAGGGTGTCCAGGGCCGAGGCCATCCAGGGGTGGCGGTGTTCGTCCCGGACGACGGCGACAATCCGGCGCGGACCGGCCGCTTGAAGTGCCGCCCGTCCGGCGCTCGCCCCGCTCTCGCCGTCTGGGCCCTCGCCGGTCTTGTCGGGCTCGGCGGAGAAGCTGCCGGTCACGGTGCCCGGCAGGAGGTGGATGAGTTCCGCGGCGACGCCCCAGGGGGTCTCGTCGCCGACCGCGATGTTGGCGACGGGGGTGAGGGCGGCGACGTAGGGGGGTTCGGTGAGGGGCTTGAAGCTCTCCGGGCCCTCCAGGCCCGGGGCGACGGTCACCGTGAGGGCGCGGCGGGCGGCCCGCAGGCCGATGTCGTCGCCGGGTGTCGTACCCGGCTCGGGTGAGCGGCCGGCCGTGCCCGCCCAGCGGGCCAGTGCGCGCACCCGGTCGGCGGCGTCGGCGAGGCGTTCCTCCGGGAGTTCGCCCGCGCGGACCGCGGCGACCAGGGCGTCGCGCAGGCGCAGTACGGTCGCGTCGTCGGCCAGGCCGCCGCCCACGCAGATCGCGTCGGCTCCGGCGGCGACGGCGAGGACGCTGCCGCGTTCGATGCCGTAGGTGCCGGCGATGGCCCGCATCTCCATGCCGTCGGTGACGATGAGGCCGTCGTAGCCGAGTTCGCCGCGCAGGAGGCCGGTCAGGATGCGCCGGGAGAGGGTGGCCGGGTGGTCGGGGTCCAGGGCCGGGACCAGGATGTGGGCGCTCATCACGGCCCGGGTGCCGGCGGCGACGGCGGCGCGGAACGGGGTGAGTTCGCGGTCGGTGAGGACGTCCGCGGGGACGTCGATGTGCGGAAGGGAGTGGTGGGAGTCGACAGCCGTGTCGCCGTGGCCGGGGAAGTGCTTGGTGCAGGCGGCGACTCCGGCGGACTGGAGGCCGTCGACGTAGGCGGCGGTGTGCCGGGCGGCCAGATCGGTGTCGGCGCCGAAGGAGCGGACGCCGATCACCGGGTTGGACGGGTTGGAGTTCACGTCGGCGGAGGGGGCCCAGTTGAGGTTCACGCCGCAGGCGGCGAGACGGCGGCCCAGTTCGTGGGCGACGGCGCGCGTCAGCTCGACGTCGTCGACCGCGCCGAGGGCGTGGTTGCCCGGGAAGGAGGAGCCGGACCGCACCTCCAGGCGGGTCACGTCACCGCCTTCCTCGTCGATCGCGACCAGGACGTCGTCGCGCTCGGCCCGCAGTTGCGCGGTGAGTGCGCCCAGTTGGCCGGGCGAGGCGATGTTGCGGCCGAACAGGCCGACGGAGGCAAGGCCCTCGCCGAGCCTGCGCAGCAGCCAGTCGGGGGCGGTGGTGCCGGTGAAGCCGGGCTGGAGAACCGTCAGGGCGTCACGCGTGAGCGTGTCGGCACCGCTGGCGAGTGTCGTCATCGGGTGAGGTCATCCCTTCACGGCGCCCGCGGTCAGGCCCGCGGCCATCTTGCGCTGGACGAGGAGGAAAAGGGCGACGATGGGCACGGCCATCATCGTGGCGCCGGCCATCATCGGGGCGTATTCGGTGCCGTGCTTGGTGGTGAAGTTGCCGAGCCAGACGGTCGCGGTCTGGTTCTTCTGGCTGAGCAGCATCAGGGCGTAGAGGTACTCGTTCCAGGCCTGGATGAAGCCGTAGACCGAGGTGGCGACCATGCCGGGGGCCAGGAGCGGGAAGACGACCCGGAGGAAGGCGCCGGTGCGGGAGCAGCCGTCGACCATGGCCGCCTCCTCCAGTTCCTTCGGGATGTTGACGATGAAGCCGCGCAGCGTCCACACCGTGAACGGGAGGACGAAGGTGAGGTACGTGATGATGAGGCCGGTCAGCCGGTCGTACTGGCCCAGGTCGTTGAGCAGCAGGAACACCGGGATGATCATGGCGACCAGCGGGACCATCTGGACCGCCAGGATGCCCACGATCACGACCTTCCGGCCGCGGAAGGCGAACCGGGAGATGGCGAGCGCGGCCAGCAGCCCGACGGCCATGCCGATGACGACGACCGCCAGCGACACCACGAGGCTGCGGCCCACCGGGCCCCAGAAGTCGGCGATGTCCAGCGCCCGGCCGAAGTTGGAGAAGGTGATGCCGGTCGGCAGCAGGCTCGGGTCCGGGTCGATGGCGTCCTTGGCGGGCTTGAACGCCGTGTTGAGCATCCAGTAGAGCGGGAAGCCGGCGACGAGGAAGACCAAGAGGCCGAGGAGGTTCCAGCCGAGCCGCGACTGACCGCGGCCGGCCGGCTGACGGCGGACGGCTGACTTCCGGCGGCCGGCTCCGGCGAGCGTGCTCATTCGACCTCTCCGATCTTCAGCATCTGCCGCATGTAGACGGCGACGACGCCGAGCAGCAGCAGGACGGTGATCAGCGCGATGGCGGAGCCCTGGGCGTAGTCGTTGACGACGAACGCCCGGTCGTAGGAGTAGGTGTTGAGGACCTGGAACTCCGGCTCGGGGTGGCCGTTGCGCATGACGAACACCTGAGGGAAGACGCCCATGTCCCAGATGACCGACAGGGTCGTGAGCATCACGATGATCGGCTTGAGGACGGGGAGGGTGACGTAGCGGAAGACGCCCCAGGAGCCGGCGCCGTCCAGGCGGGCCGCCTCCTCCAGTTCCTTGGGGACCTGGGTGAGACCCGCGCTGAGCGTGATCACCACGAACGGCACGGCTCCCCAGACGACCAGCAGCATGATCACGGCCAAGCCCTGGGGGCCGCTGGCGAACCAGTTGTGGCCGATCATGTCGACGCCGGGCAGCTTGCTGAGCAGCGCGTTGAAGACGCCGTAGTCCGAGTCGAAGAGCCATTTGAAGACCGTGGTCGCCACGATCACGGGCATGCCCCAGCTCGCCACCAGCACGATGTTGATGAGCACCTTCAGCCAGCCGGAGACCCGCTGGAGCAGCAGGGCGAGCGCCATGCCGATCACCATCGTGAAGACGACGGCTCCGGCCGCGAAGACGACGGTGCGCACGACGACGGCCCAGAACTCGCCGTCGCCCAGCACCTTCGCGAAGTTGTCGAACCCGACCGACTCGGCCGGCTGGAAGCCCCACAGCTGGGACTGCCCGAACTTCTGGAAGGACAGGGTGACCAGCCGGGCCAGCGGATAGCCCATGACCAGGGCGAGGATCAGCAGGCAGGGCGCGAGCAGCAGCCAGGGGGCCGTGGCCCCGCCCGACGGCCGCTTCACCCGTGGCAGATCGTCGGCAGGGGGTGGCGGTGCCTGCCGCGGCGGCGGCACCTTGGCGGGGGTGGTGGTGTCTGCGGCACTCATCGCGTGCTCCTCGGCGCTCCCTCAGGTCTGACGGGGCGGGGCTCCGCCCGGTGAACGGCGGCGGGTCTCCGCCAGGTGACGGCGGCGGGGCCCCACCCGGTGAGGGAGCCCCGCCCGCGGGTCACTTCGTGTTGATGACCTTGTCGATCGCGGCGTCCGCGTCCTTGGCGGCGGCCTCGACCGACTTCTTGCCGGTGCCGATGCTCTGCAGCATGGTCTGCAGGATCTGCGCCTTCTCGACCTGGCCCCAGCCGGGGGCCATCGGGACGAACCAGTTGGACTCGGCCGCGGTGGCGGGGACCGCCGTCGCCGGGTCGTTCTTCAGGGTCGCGAGGTCGGTCTTGTTGTTGGGCAGATTGCCCTTGGCCATCAGGCCCTTCTGCCCGGAGGAGCCGGTGTAGGCGTTGATCCACTCGGCGGCGAGGTCCTGCGCGTCGGACTTCACCGGCACGGCGAGGTCGGAGCCGCCCAGGAAGACGGGCATGTTCTTGCCGGACGGGCCGGGCATCACGAAGTTCTCGAGTTTGCCCTTGAGCTTGCCGGTCTTGTCGTTCTTGGGGTCCTCGGCGGTCGCGCCCTCCCAGGCGGCGGCGAAGATCATGGCGGACTTGCCCTGGCCGTAGACGATGTAGCGGTCGGACTCGTCCTTGGTCTTGTCGCCGTGCATGTAGGAGTCGACGACCTTCTTGAACTCGCCCAGGCCCTTGAGGGACTCGGGCGAGGAGAGCGAGGCCTTCCACTGGCCGCCCGACTCGGTGGCGATGGCGCCGCCGGCGTCGTAGACGAAGGACATGGCCGCGTACCAGTCGCGGGTCGGCTGGTACCAGGCGTTGAACTTGCCGCCCTCCTTCTTCTGGATCTTGTCCAGGGCGGCGGTCAGCTCCTTGTAGGTCTTCGGGGGCGTCTTCACCCCGACCGAAGCCGCGATGTCCCCCCGCCAGTTGGCGACGCGGCCGCCGGCGTAGTACGGGACGCCGTAGGTCTTGTCCTCGTAGGTGACCGAGGCCTTGAGGCCGTCCAGCCAGGCGTCGGAGTTGTCGAACTTCGCCGGGTCCAGGGGAGCGAAGGCGCCCTTGACCATGTAGCCGAGCATCTCGGTGTTGCCCATCTCGACCACGTCGGGGGCCTTGTCGGTGGCGAGGACGGCGTCGAGCTTGGCGTTCTTGTCGGGCCAGCCGTAGTACTCGTGGTTGATCTTGAGGCCGGGGTGCTTCTTCTTGACGGCCGCGTCGGCGGCCTTCACCAGCTGCGGCCAGTTGTTCTGGGCGTCGACGGTGAGCCAGACCGTCAGCTCCTTGGCGTCCGCGCCGCCCTTGTCCGAACCACCGCCCCCGCCCCCGCACGCCGCGATGGAGACCATCATGCCCGCGATACCGATCGCGGATATCAGCTTGCGCTTCACGCCACCCTCCTCAGCTGGACCATTGGTGTAGACCAGTAGGGAGGAGCTTGGCCTGGACCACGGGACCTGTCAAGAGGCCCGATAAGGCTCTGACCAGCCGTTATGCGACCTACATATGCAGGGACCTTTAAGTAATAAGCCAGCGAAATACCGGCTGTACACGCCATACTTCAGGTAGACCACTGGACGTGGTGGACTAGACCAAAATCGGCGCCGACGGTATACAAGTGGGATCGTTCGGCGGACCGAGCCGGGAAGGCGGAGCATGAGCACCGACGTCAGCAGTGCGGAGAACGAGAACGGGGCACCCGTCCGTACCGCACGCGTGCCCAAGTACTACCGCCTGAAGAAGCACCTGCTCGACATGACGGACACGCAGGCGCCCGGCACACCGGTCCCGCCCGAGCGCACGCTGGCGGCGGAGTTCGACACCTCGCGCACCACCGTGCGCCAGGCCCTTCAGGAACTGGTCGTCGAGGGCCGGCTGGAGCGCATCCAGGGCAAGGGCACGTTCGTCGCCAAGCCGAAGGTCTCCCAGGCGCTGCAACTGACCTCGTACACCGAGGACATGCGCGCCCAGGGCCTGGAGCCCACCTCGCAGCTCCTGGACATCGGCTACATCACCGCCGACGACCGCCTCGCCGGCCTGCTCGACATCGCGCCCGGCGGACGCGTGCTGCGCATCGAGCGGCTGCGCATGGCCAACGGCGAGCCGATGGCCATCGAGACCACCCACCTGTCCGCCAAGCGCTTCCCCGCGCTGCGGCGGTCACTGGTGAAGTACACGTCCCTGTACACCGCGCTCGCCGAGGTCTACGACGTCCATCTCGCGGAGGCCGAGGAGACCATCGAGACCTCGCTGGCCACCCCGCGCGAGGCCGGCCTGCTCGGCACGGACGTCGGCCTGCCGATGCTGATGCTGTCCCGGCACTCGCTGGACCGGGAGGGACAGCCGGTGGAGTGGGTGCGGTCGGTGTACCGGGGGGACCGGTACAAGTTCGTGGCCCGGCTGAAGCGGCCCGTCGAGTAGCGCACGCCACGCGGACCGCTGGTGGGCCCCGGTTTCTATTGGGTACCGCATTGCGGACGAGGGGTTCCGTTCCCGCCACACCCTGACCTAGATTGCCTGCGCATTACACAGGTGATCACTGAGGGGACGGAGTCGCTTGATGTCGCAAGCCCCAGAAGCCAGCAGAGGGCCGGTGGTGACGCCGATGCGTGTCGTCATCGCCCTGTGCCTCATAGCGCCGTTCGTGGCCATGCTGTGGGTCGGCTCGTACGCCAAGACCGACCCGGCCTTCATCGGGATCCCGTTCTTCTACTGGTACCAGATGGCGTGGGTGCTCATCTCCACCGCGCTGACGATGACCGCCTACAAGCTGTGGCAGCGTGACCAGCGCGCCCGTAAGGAAGGTGCGCGGTGAAGGACGGCGTGAACGGCGTCGCGCTCGCCGTCTTCATCTTCTTCTTCCTGCTCGTCACGGTCATGGGCTTCCTGGCCTCGCGCTGGCGCAAGGCCGAGAACGAGAACAGCCTCGACGAGTGGGGCCTGGGCGGCCGGTCGTTCGGCACCTGGGTCACCTGGTTCCTGCTCGGCGGCGACCTGTACACGGCCTACACCTTCGTGGCCGTTCCGGCGGCGATCTACGCGGCGGGCGCGGCCGGCTTCTTCGCGGTGCCGTACACGATCCTGGTCTATCCGCTGATCTTCACCTTCCTCCCCCGTCTGTGGTCGGTGTCCCACAAGCACGGGTATGTGACGACGTCCGACTTCGTGCGCGGCCGCTTCGGCTCCAAGGGCCTGTCGCTGGCCGTGGCCGTCACCGGCATCCTCGCGACCATGCCGTACATCGCGCTCCAGCTCGTCGGCATCCAGGCCGTGCTGGACGTGATGGGCGTCGGGGGCGGCGAGGACACCAACTGGTTCATCAAGGACCTGCCGCTGCTGATCGCGTTCGGTGTGCTGGCCGCCTACACGTACTCGTCGGGCCTGCGGGCCCCGGCGCTGATCGCCTTCGTCAAGGACACCCTGATCTACATCGTCATCGCGGTGGCGATCATCTACATCCCGATCAAGCTGGGCGGCTTCGACGAGATCTTCGCCAAGGCGGGCGACGCGTACAGCCAGACCAACCCGGCGACGGGTGCGGCGCGCGGTGCGCTGGTGCCGCCGGAGGCGGGGCAGTGGACGTACGCCACGCTGGCGCTCGGCTCGGCGCTCGCGCTGTTCATGTACCCGCACTCGATCACGGCGACGCTGTCCTCGCGCAGCCGTGAGGTGATCCGCCGCAACACCACGATCCTGCCCCTGTACTCGCTGATGCTGGGCCTGCTCGCGCTGCTCGGCTTCATGGCGATCGCGGCCGGCATCAAGGTGCAGAACGGGCAGCTGGCGATCCCGCAGCTGTTCGAGACGATGTTCCCGGACTGGTTCGCGGGCGTGGCCTTCGCGGCGATCGGCATCGGAGCGCTCGTGCCGGCGGCCATCATGTCCATCGCGGCCGCGAACCTCTTCACCCGCAACATCTACAAGGACTTCATCAAGCCGGACGCCACACCGGCGCAGGAGACCAAGGTCTCCAAGCTGGTCTCCCTGCTGGTGAAGGTGGGCGCGCTGGCCTTCGTCCTCACCATGGACAAGACCGTCGCCATCAACTTCCAGCTGCTCGGCGGCATCTGGATCCTGCAGACCTTCCCGGCCCTGGTCGGCGGCCTGTTCACCCGCTGGTTCCACCGCTGGGCGCTGCTCGCGGGCTGGGCGGTCGGCATGATCTACGGCACAGCCGCCGCGTACGGGGTCGCCTCGCCGACCCAGAAGCACTTCGGCGGCTCCTCGAAGGAGATCCCCGGCATCGGTGAGATCGGCTACATCGGCCTCACGGCGTTCGTCCTGAACGTGGTGGTGACGGTGGTCCTCACCTTCGTCCTGAAGGCCCTCAAGGCCCCCGACGGCATCGACGAGACCAAGCCGGAGGACTACACGGCCGACGCGGGCGACCCGGGCGTCCAGGTGGAACTCCCGCCCGCCACCGCCGGCAGCGCCCACTAGGGGCGCGGGGAACAGCGCGAACAACCGCACACAGCCCGCAGCGGGCCGCCGTGAGAAGGATTCACGGCGGCCCGCTGTCACGTGAAGTTGACGCTCTGACACCAATGCGACACAACATCTGGGGGTGCCACCCGAACCCAGCACAAGATGTATGCTCGTGCTCGCTGTCGCCGCAGGGGAATCCGGTGCGAATCCGGAACTGTCCCGCAACGGTGTACTTATGCGTATCCGCCCCCAAGGCGGGGCGCACAGGCTTCAGTCCGAGGACCTGCCGACAGCGCGCCCGGCCGTCCGGCCGGGGTGCCCTGACGTCCGGGCCTCGTGGAATGGGCCGGTGGACGCGACGCCGTGTGCGCTCGTGTGCTGCCCCCTGCCCTGCGCGAGGCCCCTTGCCGAGCGAGGGAGAGCCCCACGTGACCATCGCGCCAGCCGAACCGGTCTCAGCTGCCGAAGAAGAGCACGACGGTCCCGGTGCCGCGCTGCTGCGGACCCTGACCGAGCTGACCGCCGACCTCCCCGACGCCGACCCCGGCCGGGTCGCCGCCGCCGCGTTGCGGGGCCGGTCCGCGCGGGCGGACGAGGCGGAGCTGCGCGAGCTCGCGACGGAGTCGGCCGCCGGCCTCATCTCCGAGGACCCCGCCTACTCCCGGCTGGCCGCCCGTCTGCTGACGATCGGCATCCGTGAAGAGGCCGCCTCGCAGGGTGTCACGTCCTTCACCGAGTCCGTCGCGGTCGGCCACCGCGAGGGTCTGATCGCCGACCGGACCGCCGAGTTCGTGCTCCTGCACGCCGCCCGGCTCGACGCGCTGATCGACCGGGCCGCCGACGACCGCTTCGGCTACTTCGGCCTGCGGACGCTGCACAGCCGCTACCTGCTGCGCCACCCGATCACCCGCAAGGTCGTCGAGACGCCCCAGCACTTCATGCTGCGCGTCGCCGCCGGTCTCGCCGAGGACGACACGGCACAGTCCGTCGACGAGGTCGCCGCGCTCTACGGGCTCATGAGCCGCCTGGACTACCTCCCCTCCTCGCCCACCCTCTTCAACTCCGGCACCCGGCACCCCCAGATGTCGTCCTGCTACCTCCTGGACTCCCCCAAGGACGAGCTGGACTCGATCTACGACCGGTACCACCAGGTGGCGCGGCTGTCGAAGCACGCGGGCGGCATCGGGCTGTCGTACTCCCGTATCCGTTCCCGCGGTTCGCTGATCCGCGGCACCAACGGCCACTCCAACGGCATCGTCCCGTTCCTGAAGACCCTCGACGCCTCGGTCGCCGCCGTGAACCAGGGCGGCCGCCGCAAGGGCGCCGCCGCGGTGTACCTGGAGACCTGGCACTCCGACATCGAGGAGTTCCTGGAGCTGCGCGACAACACCGGCGAGGACGCCCGCCGTACGCACAATCTGAACCTCGCGCACTGGGTGCCGGACGAGTTCATGCGGCGGGTCAACGCCGACGGGCAGTGGTCGCTGTTCTCCCCCTCGGACGTGCCCGAGCTGGTCGACCTGTTCGGCGAGGAGTTCGACGCCGCGTACCGGGCGGCCGAGGCGAAGGGCCTGGCGAAGAAGACCCTGCCGGCCCGTGAGCTGTACGGCCGCATGATGCGCGCCCTCGCGCAGACCGGCAACGGCTGGATGACCTTCAAGGACGCCGCCAACCGCACCGCCAACCAGACGGCCGAGCCGGGCCACGTCGTCCACTCCTCCAATCTCTGCACGGAGATCCTGGAGGTCACCGACGACGGGGAGACGGCGGTCTGCAACCTGGGCTCGGTCAACCTCGGCGCCTTCGTCGACCTGGCCCGCAGGGACATCGACTGGGAGCGGCTGGACGAGACCGTCCGCACGGCCGTGACCTTCCTCGACCGTGTCGTGGACATCAACTTCTACCCGACCGAGCAGGCGGGCCGCTCCAACGCCCGCTGGCGTCCGGTCGGCCTCGGGGCCATGGGCCTGCAGGACGTCTTCTTCAAGCTGCGCCTGCCCTTCGACTCGCCCGAGGCGAAGGCGCTGTCCACCCGTATCGCCGAGCGCATCATGCTCGCCTCCTACGAGGCCTCCGCCGACCTGGCCGAGCGCAACGGCCCGCTGCCGGCCTGGGAGAAGACCCGTACGGCCCGGGGTGTGCTGCACCCCGATCACTACGACGTGGAGCTGACCTGGCCCGAGCGCTGGGCGGCCCTGCGCGAGCGCATCGCCGCGACCGGTATGCGCAACTCCCTGCTCCTCGCCATCGCGCCCACGGCCACGATCGCCTCCATCGCGGGCGTGTACGAGTGCATCGAGCCGCAGGTGTCCAACCTGTTCAAGCGTGAGACGCTGTCGGGCGAGTTCCTCCAGGTCAACTCCTACCTGGTGGACGAGCTGAAGCGGCTCGGCGTGTGGGACGCCCGCAGCCGGGAGGCGCTGCGCGAGGCCAACGGCTCGGTGCAGGAGTTCGCCTGGATCCCCGCGGACGTACGGGCGCTCTACCGCACGGCGTGGGAGGTTCCGCAGCGCGGCCTGATCGACATGGCGGCCGCCAGGACACCGTTCCTGGACCAGTCCCAGTCGCTGAACCTCTTCTTGGAGACGCCGACCATCGGCAAGCTCTCCTCGATGTACGCGTACGCCTGGAAGGCCGGGCTGAAGACGACGTACTACCTGCGCTCGCGCCCGGCGACCCGCATCGCCCGCGCCGCGCAGGGCCAGGCACAGCCTGAGAAGACCATCCCCGTCCAGCAGACGGCCGACCCCGACGCGGTCGCCTGCTCCCTGGAAAACCCCGAGTCCTGCGAGGCCTGCCAGTAATGACCACCCAGAACCTTCTCGACCCCGGCTTCGAGCTCACCCTGCGTCCCATGCGCTACCCGGACTTCTACGAGCGCTACCGGGACGCCATCAAGAACACCTGGACCGTGGAAGAGGTCGACCTCCACTCGGACGTCGCCGACCTCGCCAAGCTGTCCCCGATGGAGCAGCACCTGATCGGCCGGCTGGTCGCCTTCTTCGCGACGGGCGACTCGATCGTCGCGAACAACCTGGTGCTGACGCTGTACAAGCACATCAACTCCCCCGAGGCGCGGCTGTACCTGTCCCGCCAGCTCTTCGAGGAGGCCGTGCACGTCCAGTTCTATCTGACGCTGCTCGACACCTACCTCCCCGACCCGGAGGACCGTGCCGCGGCGTTCGACGCCGTGGAGAACATCCCCTCCATCCGCGAGAAGGCCGGGTTCTGCTTCAAGTGGATGGACTCGGTGGAGAAGCTGGACCGGCTGGAGACCCAGTCCGACCGCCGCCGCTTCCTGCTGAACCTGATCTGCTTCGCCGCGTGCATCGAGGGCCTGTTCTTCTACGGCGCCTTCGCCTACGTCTACTGGTTCCGCAGCCGTGGTCTGCTGCACGGCCTGGCCACCGGCACCAACTGGGTGTTCCGGGACGAGACGATGCACATGTCCTTCGCCTTCGACGTGGTCGACACCGTCCGCAAGGAGGAGCCGGAGCTCTTCGACGACCAGCTCGAGCAGCAGGTCACGGACATGCTGCGGGAGGCCGTCGAGGCCGAGCTGCAGTTCGCGCGCGACCTGTGCGGTGACGGCCTCCCGGGCATGAACACCGAGTCGATGCGGCAGTACCTGGAGTGCGTCGCCGACCAGCGGCTCACCCGGCTCGGCTTCGCTCCGGTGTACGGCTCCGAGAACCCCTTCTCCTTCATGGAGCTCCAGGGTGTTCAGGAGCTGACCAACTTCTTCGAGCGGCGCCCCTCGGCGTACCAGGTTGCGGTGGAGGGCACCGTCGACCTGGACGAGGACTTCTGAGCCGGTTCGCTCTCCCTGGCCTCCTGGGCCTCCCTGATCTGACGGTCGACGCGCTTGTCGCGCACGAGGCCGATCACTGACGGGAGGACCAGGAGGACCAGCGTCCCGAGTACGAAGATCATTGCGATGAGTGTCTGTGCCTGGTTCGTTTCCATGGACACCACTGTCGCGCCGATGACTCCTTACCGTCAGTGGCAGTACTGCCGTAGACCCTCGAATTACTGCCACCGGCGAGGCACACTGGAGACATGCTCCAGAATGTGGCCGTCGTCCTGCTCGACGGCGTGAACCCCTTCGAACTGGGTGTGGTGTGCGAGGTCTTCGGCACCGACCGCAGCGACGACGGCCTGCCGGTCTACGATTTCGCGGTCGCCTCGGCCGAGGGCCCGGTCCTGCGCATGAACTCCGGCTTCTCGCTGCACGCCGAGCACGGGCTGCAGCGGCTGGAGACGGCCGATCTCATCGCGGTGCCGGCGGGGCAGAGCTACGCGACCCGTGAGTTCCCGCCGGAGCTGCTGGACGCCCTGCGCCGCGCGGTGGACCGCGGCTCGCGCGTGCTCAGCGTCTGCTCCGGCGTCTTCGTGCTGGCCGCGGCCGGGCTGCTGGACGACCGTCGCTGTGCCGTGCACTGGAAGCACGCGCGGGACCTCGCCCGGCGGTATCCCCGGGTGGCCGTGGAGCCGGACGTGCTCTACGTCGACGAGGACCCGGTGATCACCTCCGCCGGCACGGCCGCGGGGATCGACGCCTGTCTGCACCTGGTGCGCAAGGAGCAGGGCTCGGAGGTCGCCAACAAGATCGCCCGGCGGATGGTGGTGCCGCCGCACCGCGACGGGGGCCAGGCCCAGTACATCGAGCGTCCGCTGCCGATCTCCGAGGCCGACGCGATCGGCGAGGTGCTGGCGTGGATGGAGCGGCATCTCGACGAGGAGGTCACCGTCGAGCAGCTCGCCGTCCGCGCCCATATGTCGCCGCGCACCTTCGCCCGCCGCTTCCAGCAGGAGACGGGGACGACTCCCTACCGCTGGGTCCTGCGCCAGCGAGTGCTGCTGGCCCAGCGGCTGCTGGAGGCGACGGACGAGACGATGGACGCGATCGCCGGCCGAACGGGGTTCGGCAACGCGGCCACGCTGCGCCACCACTTCGTCCGGGCGGTGGGCACCACGCCGAACGCGTACCGGCGCACGTTCAGGGGCCCCGAAGCGGCCTGACGATCACCGGCCCGTCACCTCGGCACCGGCCGCAGCCGCAGATCGTGCGGCCGGAGCGTGATGCCGACGCGGGTGGCGTCGTTCGAACCGGCCACCTGCTCGAAGCGGTACCCGGCGGCCAGCGCCGCCGTGATCAGCGTCAGCTGGGCCATCGAGAAGTGGTCGCTCGGGCACTTGCGGTTGCCCGTGCTGAACGGGCTCATGGCGTGCTTCGGGATGTCCTTGACCCGGTCGGGCAGCCACCGGTCGGGGTCGAACTCGAGGTTCCGGTCGTACGACTTCGCATCGCGCTGGATGGCGTACGGGCTGTAGACGATGTCCGCCCCGGCCGGAATCCGGTATCCGCCGAGTTCCGTGTCCCGTACCGCCCGGCGCGTCAGAATCCAGACGGCGGGGCGCAAACGCAGGGCCTCGACGACGACATTGTTGGTGTGCCTGAGCCCCCGGACGTCCTCGAATGCCACCGGCCTCCCACCGGTGACGGCTTCTACTTCGTCCCGCACCCGGTCCGCCTGTTCAGGGTGTTCCGCGAGCATATGCAACAGCCACATGATCGTGGAGGCGACGGTTTCGCTGCCGGGGGTGAGGATCGCGACGACCTGATCGTGGATCTCCTGTTCCCCGATGGGGTCGCCATTCTCGTCCTTCGCCTCCAGCAATGCCGTCAGCAAATCGTTCGGCTTTTGACCGGATGCCCGGCGCTCGGCGACGATCTCGTCGACCAGGAGATGCAAATCGGCCAATGCCCGGTTGAATTCGCGGTTGGCCGGGAGCGGCAGGTTGTACAGCGGCCCGAGCGGGACCACCATCCGCCGGTACATCCCGCGGAAGACGGTGGCGAGCGCGACGGACAGCCGCTCCGCCCGCTCGTCCATGTAGTTGCCGCGCAGCAGACAGCGGGCCGCGATGCGCACGGCCACCCGGAACGACTCGGAGGTGCAGTCGATGGTCTCCCCGGCGCTCAGGCGCTCGGTCAGCGCGTGCGCCTCCTCCTCCATGATCGGCCCGTAGCCGGGTATGGCGTCGAGCCGGAAGGCGGGCTGGATGGTGCGTCGCTGGCGCCGGTGCTGCGGCCCGTTCGCGGTGGCCACGCCCTCCTTGCCGAGCAGGCCCTCCAGGGACTCCCAGAGCGGGCCGGCGATGATGAAGTCGTTGCTCAGCGCCAGCGCCCCGGTGAGATCCGGGGTGGTCACGGCGTACACGGTCTTCGGCCCGAGCTTCAGGCGGACCACGTCGCCGTGCTCGCGCAGCCGGGACATGAACGCCAGCGGGTCGCGCACCAGCTTCCAGCCGTGGCCGAGGCCGGGGACACCGCCGCCCGCCCGGGGCGGCTCACGCAGATCCGGAGCCAGGGCTTCGGGTTGCACGGACTCGACGGTCATTTCTCACCTGCCGCTTCGTTGTTGACGTACGGGGGCGTGGACCGGTCGTCCCAGCTGTCGACCATGTACCGGCCGGACTCGTGGTGGAACCAGTAGACGGAACTGAACCAGTTGCGCATATTGCTCAGACAGGCCCGCACGGCGGCGCTCAGTTCCTTTCCCCGCACGGTGCCGTCGGCGAGGTCGTCGGCGAACCGTAATGCTTCCCCTTCGACCTCGATGAATTCCGTGATGCACTTCTCGACACGGTTTCTCAGCTCCACGACCGCCTGTTCCAGAGTCAGCCCCTCATGGGTGATGAGACTGATTCCGAGATTGTGCACCTCATCGCCCGCAATTTCCTTCGGAAGGGAGCAGAGGTCGTTGTACCAGGCGGCGAATTCCTGGCTCAGCAGCGCTGCCCGCCGGTATGCCGGGTGTTTCCGGACGGGGTCGGGTATCTCGCATCCCGCGACCGGCTCCAGTAGATCCGTCCATATCCAGTGAGCGAAGGTGAGCCGGCGCAACCGGAGATATTCGTCGACCGTGGGCACGATTCCATGGGTACGGTTGTGGAACTCCCGGTCGTAGGCGTCGACCACCGCGTGGAAGTGCCGGGCGAACCGGAGGTTCCACGTCCTCGGCAGGAACGCGTACAGCCGGGACACGCTGTCCGCGAACCCGGCGACCAGTGGGTCCTCGTGGTGCAGATGCGCCCCGGGGAAGTCGAGGGCCGTGTGCAGCCGGTCCCGCAGCCGCCGCCAGGCGACCGGACGGCCGTGCACGATGTCGCGGTCGTGCCGGTCGTCCCAGACGAAGAACCAGGCGCTGTAGTCCGCGATCGCCTGGAGGACCTCGTCGGAGGCACCGATGTAGTACCCCGCCATGAGGTCGGTGTAGCAAAGGCCGTCGGCATATTCCTCCACCTTGTCCGCGGGCATGAGCCGCTTTTCGAGCAGCCAGGCCCGGGTCTTCTCCTGGCACTTCGGCCAATACGGGTGGAGTTGCCGATCGAACGCCGCCTCGATCACCGGTAGAGAGAGCGACGGTGGAACTGCGATGGTGGTCGGTGCCGATGTGGTGCCGTCTGGCAAAGCATGCACGAACTAACCCCTCTCAGCCGCCAGTTGGCGCGGGCGCCCCTCCCTTCGTGCCGGGCGTGCGCCGTTGCATACCCCGCTCATCCCATTCAGCACTACAACTGACCGTTCTGGGAACGCATTTGCTTCATTCACTACCCCACAGTGCCGGGATCCTCCCGGTGTGTGACTGGTGGCGGATCGCCAGGAGAGCAGAAGCGATCGAACGTGCGACGGACAGGCGAACGACACAGACGAACGGCGTCTGTTCGGGACGGGATTCCCGGACAGACGCCGTTCGTCTGGTGCGTGTGAGGTCTCAGTCGTTCGCGACCACGGGGTAGCGGGGCTCGTTCTCGGCCATCTGCCGCAGCGCGTCCTTGCGCTCGCGCTTGGAGAGCCGGTCGATGTACAGGGAGCCGTACAGGTGGTCGGTCTCGTGCTGCAAACACCGAGCGAAGTATCCGGTGCCGCGCACCTTGATCGGGTTGCCCTTCTCGTCCTGCCCGGTCACCTCGGCGTAGTCGGGCCGGGCGAGCGGGGCGTACGCGGTGGGCACGGACAGGCAGCCCTCGTTGCTGTCGTCCAGCCGGCGCGTCTCGGCGGGCAGTTCGACGAGCTTGGGGTTGCAGATCACGCCGGTGTGGCGGACGCCCTCGTCGTCGGGGCAGTCGTAGATGAAGACCTTCTGGTCGACACCGATCTGGTTGGCGGCCAGGCCCACGCCCTCGGCGGTGCGCTGGCTGGCGAACATGTCCGCGACGAGCTGCTGGAACTCCTCGCCGAACTCGGTGACGTCCTTGCACTCCTTGTGCAGCACCGGGTTCCCGACCACCGTGATCGGCCGCGAGGTCCCCCGCTCCCGCCAGGCCGCCTCGCGCTCCTCGCAGTCCTCCGTGTCGATCACGTACCCCTCGTCATCGACGGGGAGCACGCCCGCGTGCTGCTGATCGGTGTCCTGCTGAGCCATGACGTTATGTACGCCTTCCTGAAACTGACCGGGCTGAGATGCTGATACAGGTTACGCCGGTATCGGACGCCCTTTTTTTCTTGGGGGCGCGGGGAACTGCGCGACCAGCCCCCGCGGCGCCGCACCCGTCAGGCGACCTAACAGACCTCTTCCAGATCCCGCCAATCCCGGGAATCCGGACTGTCGGCCACCCACCCGTCCAGCAACCCCCTCACCAGCGAAGCCGGCGCGGCCAGCCCGCACTCCCGCTCCGGCACCCACAGCTGCCCGTCCGTCCGATGCCCCAGCGGCCCGGGATGCCCCGGCTCACTGTGATCATGCGGATCGAGATGCTCCCCGTCACCCTCGTCCGACGGCATCCGGGACTCCGAGCACATCCGGCACAGCAACCGCACCGACGAGGACCAGTCCTCCGCCGCGAACCCGGCGTCACCCGCCAGCTGCTCCAGCGCGTCCCGGTCGGACTCGGTCGCCGCCTCCAGCAGCACCACCCAGGTCGGCACCGGCGACGGCGCCCACAGCTCGATCTCGTCGAACACCGGGTAGGTGTGCCCGGCGGCCGTGGTCCGCTCCCCGTGCGGCACCCCGTCGTGCAGGACGACCTCGCCCCAGCGCCGCCCCGACGACGGCAGCGGAATGGACAGCACCTCGATCCGCGCGGGATCCAGCCGCCGCCCCCACACGACCTCGGCCTCCCCCTCGGGGGACAGCCGCACGGCCGCGCTGCCGAGGTCCATGCCGACGGGCTCGCCGGCGGCGGTGGCCGAACCCGGCATCCGCAGCCCGTAGGCCTGCCAGGCGCGGCGGGCCAGCGGCCAGTCCTGGAGGGCGGTCGCGGCGATGCCGACGTTCCACCAGTCGGGCGCACCGGTGTCCCGGTCGAGCAGGGCCACGGCCCTGAGGCCCGCCGCCCGCGCCTGCTCCCAGTCGTGCCGGAACTTGTGCAGCAGGGCGAGGTTGAACCACGACTCGGACAACCAGGGCTCGAGGTCGGCGGCACGTGTCAACAGTGCGCCCGCGTCCTCGTACCTACCGTCGCCGATAAGTGTGAACGCCCGGTCTGTGGCCTGCCGCCAGGAGGCGGAGGGCCGGTGCCGTCCCTTGCCGAAGATCCTCACGATTCCCGCCTGCCAGTTCCGTGCGGTGGGCTGGCCGTAGCTGTGTTTCGAGCCCCCGGACACCTTCTCCTTCGCATCCAACCACGTACGGCCTCCGAGGCGCTCATTACCCATGGGTTACCCAGCCACGGGCAGACTCAGACTGCTCCTTGCCAGTACCCGGGCCAGTGATTCCACCACCTCCGGCGCGTACTTCCCGGCGGTGGCGAGCCGGAGTTCCTCCAGCGCCGTCAGCGGCCCGCCGGGCCCGCCTTCCCTGGACTTCTCCTCGTACGCGTTCACGGCCCGGACGATTCGCGCGGCGAGCGGCTGCTCGGCGTAGGGGTCGGCCTGCCGCTCCACGACCACGGCGACCGCCTCGTCGACGCCCGTCTGCCGTACGACGGCACCGCCGAGCAGCGCGATCCGCCGCTGTTCCGCCGCGGGCAGGTCGGCGGTGGCTCCCGCGGGCACCGGGTCGACGAGGCTGAGCTGGCCGATGTCGTGCATGAGCGCGGCGTACTCCAGCACGGCCAGTTCGGGCTCGGTCAGGCCCAGGTCCCGCCCCACCGCCTGGCCGAGCGCGGCGACGCGCCGGGCGTGCCCGCAGGGGGTGCAGCCGGCGACCTCGGTGGCCCGTGCGAGGGAGGCGATGGTCTGCCCGTAGGTGGCCCGGACGGCTGCGTAGCGCCGGAACGACATCTGGGCGAGCAGCAGCGGCACGGAGAAGACGGGCAGCGCCCACAGCCCGACCACGGCGACCGCGAGGGCCATCACGGCCCCGGTGGCGATGACGGCGGAGCCGATGCCGCACACGGCCCGCAGCTCGTCCCGCAGCACCGGGCCGAAGGGCCAGCCGGTGCGCGAGTGGGCCAGGGCGGCGGCGAGCACCGCGTCGCACAGCGCGGTCAGGGACAGCAGCGCGAGCAGCAGCAGCGCGTAGGCGGGTCCGCCCCAGTCGTCGAACATCCCCCGGTTGTACGGGGGCTGGAAGCACACGGCGACGAAGCCGACGGTGAGCATGCGGCGCGCCA
This sequence comes from Streptomyces sp. CRCS-T-1, assembly GCF_024442335.1. Taxonomy (NCBI): domain Bacteria; kingdom Bacillati; phylum Actinomycetota; class Actinomycetes; order Kitasatosporales; family Streptomycetaceae; genus Streptomyces; species Streptomyces sp. CRCS-T-1. The sequence goes on from NZ_CP101651.1 coordinate 2,633,938, forward strand.
GATGGTCGAGCGTGGGCCCCTGTCCGCGCGCGACGTGCGGCACGCTGCCGAGCAGCGAGGCGGCCAGGACGACGGCGAGGACCTGGGCGAGGCCGTGGTGCGTGGCCCGCCCGCCGGCCTCCCCGAGCAGCGCGTACGACAGGGCCGCCGCGGCTCCGAGCGGTGCCGGCTCCCGGATCCGCGCCCCGCCCCGCCGGGTGAGCTCCCCGACGGTGACGAGGACCCCGAAGGCGAGGGCGACCCGGCGTTCCTCGAGCCCGTTGTAGAGCGTGACGGCGAGGGAGCCGGTGGCGAGGAGGGCGGCGGAGGCGTGGACCAGGGTGCGCAGGTGCGGCGCCCCGCACCCGCTCATCGGTGTGCTCCCGGCCGGCTGGAGACGGGTGCGCCGGGCGGGGGCACCCGGGGCGTGTGGACGTCGTCGGCGGTCACCGCGGGGTGCCAGCCCGCCCTCCGTACGGCCGCGACCAGGGCCGTGACCATCACGGGGTCGAAGTGGCTGCCCGCGCACCGCTCCAGCTCCTCCAGGGCCACCGGGACGGGGCAGGCCCTGCTGTAGCTCCGGGTGGAGGTCATGGCGTCGAAGGCGTCGGCGACCGCCACGACCCGTGCGGACTCCGGGATCTGACGGCCCACCAGCCCGTAGGGGTACCCGCTGCCGTCCAGCCGCTCGTGGTGGTGCAGTACTGCGGCGCGGGCCTCACCGAGGAAGCCGATGCCGCGCACCATCTCGTGCCCGTACTCGGGGTGCAGCTCGATCACACGCCGTTCCTCGGGGGTCAGCGGCCCGTTCTTCCTGAGCAGCCGGGTGGGCACGCCCAGCTTGCCGACGTCGTGCAGGATCCCGGCGAAGCGGAGCACCTCGACGCGCTCGTCGTCCATGCCCAGCTCGCGCGCGATCATCATGGAGGCCTGTCCGACGCGCTCGCTGTGCCCGCGGGTGTACCCGTCCTTGATGTCGACGGCCTGCACCAGCGCCCGGATGGTCGCCTGGTGGGCGGCCCGTTCCCGGTGGTACTGGGCGAACGCCCACCACGAGACGCACATCGGCAGCAGCACGAGCAGCGCGGCCACGGGACCGTACGGGCTGCGCCACAGGACGGCCATCATCAGCCCGGCGAGCCCGTGCACGGCGATCGGCGCGAGCGAACGCGGCACCAGCCCCCGCCAGGCGCGCCGCACCGGCACCCGCTCGGCGGCGGCGAGGATCCCCCCGTCCAGCAGCGCGAGCACCAGGCAGAACGCCAGCACGGCGGCACCGGCCGGCCCGAGCGCGTAGGGGACGTCGCCCGCGACGACCGCGTCCCGCCCGCCGAGCGCCCAGTGCACCCGGGCAGCGGCCCACACGCCGAGGACGAGCTGGGCGGCCCGCCAGATCCGCCGTAGCGTCGCGGGCCGCTGTTCCACGGGCGAGAGCAGCGCGGCGGGCACGGCGACCAGGGCGGCGGCGGGCGCCGGCAGCAGGAAGGCACCGGCGAGCAGCACGGGATAGAAGGTCCCGGCCGGATGCGAGATGCCGACGAACCGGGACCGGGCGACGCGCTCGCACCCGGCGTACAGCGCGGCCAGCAGGGCGACGGCCCACCAGGGCGTACGAACGCCCGGCAGCGGGAGCAGACAGCACAGGGCGGCGACGGCGACAGAGGCGACATACACACGTGCCCGCGCCGATACCGCTTCCATGAGCCCCTCCCCGGCCATGTCCGTCAGGCCCGGAGCCTAGGCCGCAGATGGGGGGCTCCATGGGCCGATAGCCCATGGATTAGCACGTTCGAGTGACGCGTTCGACGATGCCGAGAGGATGACTACCCCTGGAGAGGCGGGGTAGTTGAAAAGCGCAGGAGTCTCAGGACTCCTGGGGCGTGGCAGGCGAGGCCGTGACGTCCTGATCGGGGACGGCCTGGCCGGAACGGATCAGGTCGATCCGCCCCATGACCTTGGCCCGCAGGTCACCCGGCACGTCGTCATGCCCGCAGCAGCGCTTGACGAGCTTCTTCACGGCCTGTTCGAGCCCGTACTTCTCGAGGCAGGGCGAGCACTCCTCGAAGTGGGACTCGAACTTCACGCAGTCCGAGTCCGGCATCTCCCGGTCGAGGAACTCGTAGAGATGATCGAGGATTTCGCTGCAATCCGTCTCGTGCGGCTCTCCGCAGCTCATGACCCCGAGCCTTTCGCTTCGTTCGACTCTCCGGCGCCGGCCGGGACCATCCCGCGGTCACGGGCGTAGTCCTCCAGCATGCCGCGCAGCTGACGGCGGCCCCGGTGCAGCCGGGACATCACCGTACCGATGGGTGTGCCCATGATGTCGGCGATCTCCTTGTAGGCAAACCCCTCGACGTCCGCGAGATACACGGCGATGCGGAACTCCTCGGGGATCGCCTGGAGCGCTTCCTTCACGTCCGAGTCGGGCAGGTGGTCGAGCGCCTGCGACTCCGCGGAGCGCAAGCCCGTCGACATGTGCGACTCGGCGCGGGCGAGCTGCCAGTCCTCGATCTCCTCGGCCGCGGAGCGCTGAGGTTCGCGCTGCTTCTTGCGGTACGAGTTGATGAAGGTGTTGGTGAGGATCCGGTACAGCCACGCCTTGAGGTTGGTGCCCTCGCGGAACTGATGGAAGGACGCGTACGCCTTGGCGTACGTCTCCTGCACCAGGTCTTCGGCGTCCGCCGGGTTGCGCGTCATGCGCAGCGCGGCCGAGTACATCTGGTCGAGGAACTCGAGAGCGTCCCGCTCGAAGCGCGCACTGCGCTCCGCGGCCGTCTCCGCGCCCGTGCCGCTCTGGCCCCCGGGCTGCTCCGCCTGGCCGTGTTCGGTCCCTGCGTCGGTCCCTGTGACCGGACCCACCTCCTCGAGTGTTCTCGTGAGACCGAGACCGGTCTCACCCGAATCGGAGGATAGACGACGATCCGGTCCGCCCGCCGCCCGAACAGGGGCGGTCCTGGCCGCGTGCAGCACCGTCCAGTCCAGGTCGGCACGGCTGCTGCGGGTCGGGCAGATGGTCGAACCCATGCGGCGGACTTCCTCTCCTACGGCGTCTGCGCTGGTCTCCAGCACGTACGTCCCGCACAACAGTGCTCGCCGTCCCGGCATTCCCGGAGCTTTACCCGAGTGACCCGGTCCACTCCAGGACCGCGTCCGTGATGAGCGCCACGGCCTCGTCCTGGGAGATCTCCGCCCGCTTGGGGACCGCGAAGCCGTGATCGCCGTACGGCACCTCGACGAGTTCGTGGGAACCCGCGGGGAATTCCTCCGGCTTCCCGAAGGGGTCGTTCCCGCCCTGGACGACCAGGGTGGGCACCCCGGAACCGAGCAGTTCGTCGGCGCGGGACTTCTCCGGCTTGCCCGGCGGGTGGAGGGGGAAGCTGAGGGCCAGGACCGCGTGCGCGCCCAGTTCGGTGGCGGTACGGCAGGCGACCCGGGCCCCGGCGCTGCGGCCGCCGGAGATCACCGGCAGTCCGGGCCCGGCCAGGGCGGGCCAGATGCCGCGCCAGCCGACGTCCAGGGTCTTGGGCGCGGGCGCCAGCTTCTTCCCGGCCACCCGCCAGGGCTGCTCCACCCGGGCGACGGTCACGCCGTGCGCGGGCAGGACCTCGGCCAGGGCCTTCAGGTCGCGGGCCTCGATACCGCCGCCGGCGCCGTGGCTGACGGCGAGCACGAGCCGGGCCTTCTTCGCCGGGTGCCAGGTGATGCGGGCGGTTCCGGCGTCGGTCTCGACGGTCTCGGTGGCCGTGCTGGTCGCTTTCGTCACATGCGTCACGTCAGAAGAGTGTGCCCTCTTCGGGCCCTTCCAGCTCCTTCAGCAGCTCCGGTCCGTTGTTGCGGACGTTGCTGACGGCCGTGGCGACGGGGTAGGCGCGCATCAGCCCGGCGGGCGGCGGGGCGAGCAGCCCGCGCAGGTCGTCGGGGTCCGTGCGGGAGGGGTCGAGCCAGTCGTCCCAGCGGTCGGGCGTCAGCATCAGCGGCATCCGGGGGTGGATCTCGGCCAGGGCCCGCGGGCCGTCCGCCGGGGAGACCGCCAGCGGGCTCGTCTCGGCCTCGGTGGTGATGACGGAGCAGGTCACCCACCAGGACTGCGGGTGGTCGTCGGGCAGCGTCCGGTCCCGCCAGAACTCGTACAGCCCGGCCATGGCGAAGACCGACCCGTCCGCCGGTGTCACGAAGTACGGCTGCTTGCGGGGCCGCTTCTTCTTGCCCTCGACCTCCAGCTCGCGCTCCTGCTGACCGGTGACCCACTCGTAGTAGCCGTCGGCGGGCAGGACGCAGCGCCGGGAGGTGAAGGCACGGCGGAAGGACGGCTTCTCGTGGACGGTCTCCGCGCGGGCGTTGATCATCCGGGCGCCGCCCTCGGGGGTCTTCGACCAGGACGGGACGAGCCCCCACTTCAGCTTGCGCAGCTGCCGAACCGGGCGCGGGTCGTCCACGTCTTTCAGAGGGCGGTCGAGGACGGCGTAGACCTCTTTGGTGGGCGCCACGTTGTAGTCCGGCTCGAGGGTCTCCTCGGGCTCCCACTTCTCGATCTCAAAGATTCCTGCGAGATCCTCTGGCCTGCGACTCGCTGAATACCGTCCGCACATACGTGCCACACTGCCAGATTCCATCCGACCACAGGGAGCCAACGCCGCACATGGACAGCACCGCTACCGCCTCGCTCGCCTCCCTCTGGGACGAGGTCTCCGGCACGCAGCCCGATCCCGACCTGTGGGTGGTGATCGCGACGCTGGCCGCCGCGCTCGCCGTGGTGATCCCGCACGGCCTGTGGCGCATCTCCCGCAACGCCATCACCATCGCCCACGAGGGCGGCCACGGGCTCGTGGCCCTGCTCACCGGCCGCACCCTCACCGGCATACGCCTGCACTCGGACACCAGTGGCCTGACCGTCAGCCGCGGCAAGCCGCACGGCATCGGCATGATCCTCACGGCCGCCGCCGGCTACACCGCCCCGCCCCTGCTGGGCCTGGGCGGAGCGGCCCTGCTGGGCGCCGGCCGCATCACGCTCCTGCTCTGGCTGGCCACGGCCCTGCTCCTGGCCATGCTCGTGATGATCCGCAACGCGTACGGCGCCCTGACCATGATCGTCACCGGCGGCCTGTTCGTCCTGGTGTCCTGGCTGGCCGGCCCTCAGGTGCAGGCGGCGTTCGCGTACGTGGTGGTGTGGTTCCTGCTGCTGGGCGGGGTCCGCCCGGCCTTCGAACTCCAGGCGAAGCGGGCCCGGGGCGGCGCGGGCGACTCGGACGCGGACCAGTTGTCGCGCCTGACGCACGTACCGGCGGGGCTGTGGTTCTTCCTGTTCCACGCGGTGTCGCTGTGCTCGCTGATAGGTGGGGGTCGCTGGCTACTGGGCTTGTGACCAGCCGACCCAGGGGCGCGGGGCTGTGCCGATGTGCGGCTCCGCCGCGCGGGCGCGAGCAGCTCCCACGGCGCCGCACTCGAAGTACGGCCTGCTTATAAAGTAAGGGCATGGCCCCGAACACCGCAGACACCGCCCTCTGGCCCGCCCCGCACGCGAGCGGAGCCGTCGACGCGACGGTCCACGTGCCCGGGTCCAAGTCCGTCACCAACCGCGCCCTCGTCCTCGCCTCCCTCGCCTCCGAGCCCGGCTGGCTGCGCCGCCCGCTGCGCTCCCGCGACACCCTGCTGATGGCCGGTGCCCTGCGCGCGATGGGCATCGAGATCGAGGAGGGCGTGGGCCCCGACGGCACCGGCGAGGCCTGGCGTGTGCTCCCCACGGGCCTGCGCGGACCGGCCACGGTCGACGTCGGCAACGCCGGCACGGTGATGCGCTTCCTGCCGCCGGTCGCCACGCTCGCCGACGGTCCCGTCCGGTTCGACGGTGACCCCCGCTCGTACGAGCGTCCGCTGAACGGAGTCATCGACGCGCTGCGCCGGCTCGGCGCCCGGATCGACGACGACGGGCGCGGCGCGCTGCCGATGACCGTGCACGGCAGCGGTGCCCTGGAGGGCGGCCAGGTCTCGATCGACGCGTCCTCCTCGTCGCAGTTCGTGAGCGCGCTGCTGCTGTCCGGGCCGCGCTTCAACCAGGGCGTCGAGGTCCGCCACACCGGCGCCACGCTGCCCTCCATGCCGCACATCCGGATGACCGTCGACATGCTGCGCGCGGTCGGCGCCCAGGTGGACACGCCCGAGTCGGGCGGCGAGCCGAACGTCTGGCGGGTCACGCCGGGTGCCCTGCTCGGCCGGGACCTGGTCATCGAGCCGGACCTGTCCAACGCCCAGCCGTTCCTGGCGGCCGCGCTGGTGACCGGCGGCAAGGTCGTCATCCCGGCCTGGCCGGACCGCACCACCCAGCCCGGTGACCGGCTGCGCGAGATCTTCACCGAGATGGGCGGCTCCTGCGAGCTGACCGAGCAGGGCCTCGCCTTCACCGGCTCCGGTTCGGTCCATGGCATCGATGTCGACCTGAGCGAGGTCGGCGAGCTGACGCCGGGCATCGCGGCGGTCGCGGCGCTCGCCGACTCCCCCTCGACCCTGCGCGGCGTGGCCCATCTGCGGCTGCACGAGACGGACCGGCTGGCCGCGCTGACGAAGGAGATCAACGAACTCGGCGGCGACGTGACGGAGACGGCCGACGGCCTGCACATCCGCCCGCGCCGGCTGCACGGCGGGATCTTCCACACGTACGACGACCACCGCATGGCCACGGCCGGTGCGATCATCGGCCTCGCGGTCGAGGGGGTGCAGATCGAGAACGTGGCGACGACGGCCAAGACGCTGCCGGACTTCCCCGATCTGTGGACCGGGATGCTCGGGGCGTAGGACGCGGGGATCACGTCATGCGCCGCTACGGCAAGCACACCGACGAGGACGACATCCGCACCCGTCCCGGGCGCCGGAACACCCGGCCCCGGACGAACATCAGGCCCAAGCACGAGGACGCCGCCGAGGGGCTCGTCCTCACCGTCGACCGGGGCCGCCTCACCTGCCTCGTCGATGACCGCGTGGTCATGGCGATGAAGGCCCGCGAGCTGGGCCGCAAGGCCGCCGTGGTCGGCGACCGCGTGGCGCTCGTGGGCGATATGTCAGGCAAGAAGGACACCCTCGCCCGGATCGTCCGCATCGAGGAACGCACCTCCGTGCTGCGACGGACCGCTGACGACGACGATCCGTTCGAGCGCGTGGTCGTCGCCAACGCGGACCAGCTGGCCATCGTCACCGCCCTGGCCGACCCGGAACCCCGCCCCCGTCTGATCGACCGCTGTCTGGTCGCGGCCTACGACGGCGGCCTGGACCCGCTGCTGGTGCTGACCAAGTCGGACCTCGCCCCGCCCGACAAGCTCCTGGAGCTGTACGGCGACCTCGACACGCCCTACGTCGTCACCAGCCGCGAGGAACTGCAGAACGGCACCGCCATCGCCCGGGTGCGCGAACAGCTCGACGGCAAGATCACCGCGTTCGTCGGGCACTCCGGAGTCGGCAAGACGACCCTGGTCAACGCGCTCGTACCTCAGGAGCGGCGGCGTACGACCGGGCATGTGAACGCGGTGACGGGCCGAGGCCGGCACACCACCACCTCGGCGCTGGCACTGCCGCTGTCGGACAACGACGGCTGGGTGATCGACACCCCTGGCCTGCGGTCCTTCGGGCTGCACCACGTGGACCCGTCCCGGGTCATCCACGCCTTCCCCGACCTGGAGCCGGGCACCGAGGGCTGCCCGCGCGCGTGCAGCCACGACGAACAGGACTGCGCGCTGGACGCGTGGGTGACCGAGGGGCACGCGGACCCGGCGCGGCTGTACTCGCTGCGGCGGCTGCTGGCCACGCGGGAGCGGAAGGAAGGCGACTGACCTCAGCGTTGTTTGTCATGGCGGGCGGACGGTAAGTGCATAATCACTCATCGCACCAAGCCGAATGCAAGCGGTCACTTAGCGTGGCACACGGGAGGAACGGCTCATGGCGTGGCTGCTGGTCATCGTGGCCGGATTGCTGGAGACCGGCTTCGCCGTGTGTCTGAAGCTGTCGCACGGCTTCACCCGGCTCTGGCCGACGGTGGCGTTCTGCGTTTTCGCCCTCGGCAGTTTCGGGCTGCTGACCCTGGCGCTGAGAAGGCTCGACGTGGGTCCCGCGTACGCGGTGTGGACCGGCATCGGGGCGGCGGGGACGGCGATCTACGGCATGGTGTTCCTGGGCGACCTGGTGTCGACGCTGAAGCTGGTGTCGATCAGTCTCGTCATCGTCGGCGTGATCGGGCTGCAGTTGTCGGGCTCGGCGCACTGACGCCCTGTCACCCGGACTGCCGGTGCAGGGCGCTGCGGACCAGGTCGGTGACGCCGCCCTCGCCGGGCGGCGCGGCCACGCAGGACAGGGCGAGCCGGACGGCGAGTTCGCAGGAGCGGGCCAGGTCGGCGGTGTCGGACTTGGGCGTGCCGGGTGCGGACAGGACGGTGACGGCCCGGTCGCGGATGAGGGTGACGAGGTCGCCGGGTGAGGGCAGCGGGCCGTCGGCGCGGCGCTGTGCCGGTACGGCGGAGGTGGAGGGCACGGCCGAGAGGGGCGGCGAGGGCAGCCGTTCGCTCCAGCAGCCGGTGAGCATGGCGCGGACCAGGGCGTTTTCGCGAGCCGCCGACGTGGTCCACTCGGCGGTGGCGGTGAGCCGGTCGCGCAGGTCGCTGTGGCCGGTGAGCGCGCGGTCCACACCGGCGAGGTAGCCGTCGGCCTCTCTCCTCACGAGCGCCCGGGCGAGGCCGTCCTTGCTGCCGAACTCGTTGTACAGCGTCTGCCGGGACACTCCGGCCGCCACGGCCACGTCCACCATCCGCACCCCGGACCACGCCCGGCGCGCCAGCGCCGCGTAGGCGGCGTCCAACAGAGATTCCCGCGCTGCAGGCATCATTGCCTCCCCTGGGGGCCAGCGGCTCTGCGCCCAGATTTGACGCGCCCGCACCCACTGTCAAGGGTTCACGAAGGCATGCGGGGTCGCCTTTGAGCCGACCTGCGCGGTGCGTCTCTCTGACTGCGGGCATGCGTACCGCTAGGGGCGGCACGGGTGGGCGCAGACGGCACCCCGTCGCGCCGGGTTGCGCACCCACCCGCCCCGAGCCCCCACGCCGAGCACCCCGAAGCCACCAGGACACACACGCCCCATGTGCCACGCCGAGCACCCCCGGCAACCACAACGCCCCCACACCCCGGCACAAACCCCCTGTAGCCCCACCCCCACCTCGGCAGATAGGTTCGTCGCATGCCCGACTACCTCGACGACCTGCGTCTCGCCCACGTCCTCGCCGACGCCGCCGACGCCGCGACGACGGACCGGTTCAAGGCCCTCGACCTCAAGGTGGAGACCAAACCGGACATGACGCCGGTGAGCGAAGCGGACAAGGCCGCGGAAGAACTCATCCGCGGCCAACTCCAGCGCGCCCGCCCCCGGGACGCGGTCCTCGGCGAGGAGTACGGCGTCGAGGGCACCGGCCCCCGCCGCTGGGTCATCGACCCGATCGACGGCACCAAGAACTACGTACGCGGCGTCCCCGTCTGGGCCACCCTCATCTCCCTGATGGAGGCCGGCGAGGGCGGTTTCCAGCCCGTCGTCGGCGTCGTCTCCGCCCCCGCCCTGGGCCGCCGCTGGTGGGCCGCGAAGGGCCACGGCGCCTTCACCGGCCGCAGCCTCACCAAGGCCTCCCGCCTGGACGTCTCCCGCGTCAACAAGCTCGCCGACGCCTCCTTCGCGTACTCGTCACTCAGCGGCTGGGAGGCGCAGGGCCGTCTGGACGGCTTCCTGGACCTCACCCGAGAGGTGTGGCGCACGCGCGCGTACGGCGACTTCTGGCCGTACATGATGGTCGCCGAGGGCTCCATCGACATGTGCGCCGAGCCCGAGCTGTCCCTGTGGGACATGGCCGCCACCGCGATCATCGTCACCGAGGCCGGCGGCACCTTCACGGGCCTCGACGCCCGCCCGGGCCCGCACAGCGGCAACGCGGCCGCGTCGAACGGCCTGCTGCACGACGAGTTGCTCGGATATCTCAACCAGCGCTACTGAGCGCGCCCCGCTGTTACCGAGCGCCCCCTTGTTGACCCTCCCTTTACCTGCCACCCTGAGAGTCCCCCCAACTTGTGAACTTGTGAAACGCTGAACAAACGGCGGACCAAACGGCGGGGGCACTCCCAGGAGGTGGCTCGATCCATGCTCGTCCGTGACGCCATGAGCACCGTCGTCCTCACCATCGGCCCGACCCACACCCTTCGACAGGCCGCCGCACTGATGTCCGCGCGCCGGGTCGGGGCGGCCGTGGTCCACGACCCCGACGCCGGCGGCATCGGCATCCTCACCGAACGCGACATCCTCAACTCCGTGGGCCTGGGCCAGGACCCGGACACGGAACGCGCCCACGCCCACACCACCACCGACGTCGTGTTCGCGGCTCCGTCCTGGACCCTGGAGGAGGCGGCACGAGCCATGACCCACGGCGGCTTCCGCCATCTCATCGTGCTGGACGACGACGAACCCGCCGGCATCGTCTCGGTCCGCGACATCATCCGCTGCTGGGTACCGGCCCGCCAGCAGGTACCCGCCTGACCGCACGACCGGGCCGGCCCCTCCCCCGAGGGCCCGGCCCGCCCACACTCACCCCCGCCATCCCCATAGACACCATCTAAAACCGGATAGATTCTAAACTCACACCTGTTCGGGACCTGGTCCGTTTTGCTGTTAGGCTGGTCGCCATGAGTGACCTTCTGGAACGGCTGCGCGGACGCGGATGGCGGATGACCGCGCAGCGGCGTGTCGTGGCCGAGGTCCTCGACGGCGAACACGTCCATCTGACGGCCGACGAGGTCCACTCCCGGGCCGTCGCCAAGCTGCCCGAGATCTCCCGGGCGACCGTCTACAACACACTCGGTGAGCTCGTGACCCTCGGCGAGGTGCTGGAGGTCTCCACCGACCAGCGCGCCAAGCGGTACGACCCGAACGCCCACCAGCCGCATCACCACCTGGTCTGCGCGCAGTGCGGCGCGATCCGGGACGTCCACCCGATCGGCAACCCGCTGGCGGACCTCCCCGACTCGGAGCGCTTCGGTTTCACGGTCTCGGACGTCGAGGTGACGTACCGCGGCGTCTGCCCGAACTGCGCGGCCGCCTAGCCGCCCCCCCTTCTCTTCGCGACAAGCCCCGGCATCGATGGACGCCGGGGCTTGTCCGTGTCTGCGCACTTCCCGTATCTGACGGGTCGTCATATGGTCAACGGCACCCACCAGTCCGTTCCGCACTCCGCGAGGAGACCGAAGTGGGAGAGCCGTATCCAAAACTCACCGCCCATGACCTGACGCGCACCTTCGGCCGGGGCCCCCGCGCGGTCGACGCCCTCGGCCCCCTCGACCTGACTGTCGCTCCCGGCGAGTTCCTCTGCCTCGTAGGCCCCTCGGGCTGCGGCAAGTCCACCTTGCTGCGCATCGCCGCCGGCCTGCTCCGCCCCAGCACCGGCACGCTGGAGATCCGCACCTCCAGCGCACGCCCGGCCGCCATGATCTTCCAGGACTACGGCATCTACGACTGGAAGACCGTCCAGGCCAACGTCCGCTTCGGCCTCGATGTGCAGGGCGTCCCGCGCCGGGAGGCGAACGCCCGCGCCTTAGAGTGGCTGGCCCGCATGGGCCTCGCCGACTTCGCGCAGGCCTATCCGGCGACCCTCTCGGGCGGTATGCGCCAGCGGGTCGCCATCGCCCGCGCCCTCGCCGTCGAACCCGAACTGCTGCTGATGGACGAACCGTTCGCCGCCCTCGACGCCCAGCTCCGCACGATCCTCCAGGACGAACTGCTGGAGATCACCCAGGCCCTGCGCACGACGACCCTCTTCATCACGCACAGCCTGGAGGAGGCGATCGTCCTCGGCGACCGCGTGCTGGTGATGTCCGCCCGCCCCGGCCGGATCATCGCCGCACACCGCCCGCCCTTCCCGCGCCCTCGCACCGGCGACGTCCGCGCCACCCCCGAGTTCACCGCGCTGAAGAGCGAGCTGTGGGATCTGCTGCGGAAGGAGGCGGTGCCCGCATGACCACCGTCGCCCCCGGGACACGAGGCCCGGCCCTGGTCCGCCGCCCCGGCCCGCACGAGATGCACCCCGTACGCACCCATCGCCGCCGCCGCGCCCTCGAACTGTCCCTCGCGGCCGCCGTCCCCCTCCTCCTGGTGCTGCTCTGGCAGCTCGCGGCCGTCCGGGGCTGGATCGACGAGCGCGTCTACCCGGCACCGTCCACGATCCTCGCCGACGGCTGGGACCGGGCCGCCGCCGGTGATCTGTGGCCGGACGTGTGGGCGACACTCAAGCGCGTCCTGGCCGGGTACGCCGTCGGTACGGCGGCCGGATACCTGCTGGGCCTGCTGATGGGTTCGCTGTCCCTGGTACGGGCCGCCCTGGAACCCCTCCTGGACGCCCTGTACGTCGTACCGAAGCTGGCCCTGCTGCCCGTCTTCCTGAACATGTTCGGCCTGGGCGAGGGCCGCAGGTGGCCCTGGTGGCGGCCACGGTCTTCTTCTTCGTCTGGATCTCCACGATGTCCGCGGTCATGGCCGTCCCCGACGGGCACCGGGACGCGGGCCGGGTCTTCGGGGCCTCCCCGTGGCAGATGTTCCGCCATGTCCTGCTCCCGGCCTCCCTGCCCGCCGTCCTGGTCGGCGCGCGGATCGCGGCGGGCGTGGCGGTCCTGGTGATCGTCGCCTCCGAGCAGATCGCCGCGACCGACGGCCTGGGGCATCTGATCTTCGACTCCCGCGCCCTCTTCCAGAACGACGTGATGTTCGTCGGCATCGTCTGCGTCGCCGTCCTGGGCGTGCTCTTCTCCGAACTGGTCCGCTTCGCCGGCCGGTTGCTCACCCCCTGGGCACCGCGCGACCGGGGACGGGGGCAGGCATGAGGGCACGTACGTACGGCCTCGCCCTGCTCGCGGGCGCGCTGCTGGCCTCGGCGGCCTGCTCGTCGCCCTCCTCGGGGCCGTCCTCGGGGCAGCCGAAGGCCGACACGGCGACGCGCACGGTCCGCCCGGTCCAGGGCTGCGGCGCCGCGTCCTGGACGGACCCCGCCGACCGCTCCCCCGATCGCGCCCCGGCCCGCTGCCGACCGGGCGCCCCGGCCCCGCAGCGGCTCGCCGAGCCCCGGAAGCTGACGATCGCGACGGGCACGCTGAGCGCCGAGTACGTGGCACCGCTGCGGGTCGCCCTCGACAAGGGCGAGTTCGACAAGGAGGGCCTGGACGTCACGCTGAAGGTGCTGCCGACGCCCGAGGCCCTCCCGTTGCTGGCCAAGGGCGAGGTCGACGCCCTCTGGGCGGCCCCGGAGGCGGCGGTCATGAACGGTATCCGCGGCGGCTTCGTCATCCGCTGGGTCGCGGGGAACTTCTCCCCGGACCCGAAGTCCAAGAGCGGCCTGTGGGTCCGGCTCAAGGACGGCGAGACGCCGGCCGCCGTCCGGATGGCCGACCGGACACTCGGCACGATGATCGGCAAGGGCTCGGTGATCGCCTACCCCATGGAACAGGCCCTGGAGCAGCACGGCGGCGGCCTCGACCGGATCCGCTACCAGCAGCTGGGCTCGGCCGATGTCCTCACGGCCCTGCAGAACGGCGGCGTCGACTCCGCGTGGCTGCTGGACCCGGTCTGGCGCCGGGTCGACGGCGAGCCGGGCTACGCCTTCCTGGGCGGCCAGCCGCCCGGCGAGCCGCTGGGCGGCATGCTCTACGGCCCGAGCCTGCTGGACGACGACGTGGACGCGGGGGTGGCCCTGCTGCGGGCGTACATCCGCACGGTGAACACGTACTTCGCGGCCGAATACAAACAGAACGAGAGGTACGTCACCTACCTGGCGAAGCTCCTGAAGACGGACGAGGCGATCCTCCGCTCCACCCCGTCCCTCCGTATGGACTGGGAGATCCGCACCGGCACGACGGCCCGTCTCCAGGCGGCCTACCGGGCCCAGGGCGTGGCAGAAGCCGACACGCTCCCCGAGTCCCGGACCGTGAACCGTTCCCTCTACGCGGAGGCCGTGGGCCACCGCCCCTGAGCACCTGCCCCTGGGCAAAACACCGAGGGCCGGAACCCTTTCGGGTTCCGGCCCTCGGCCTTCAGTAGCGGGGACAGGATTTGAACCTGCGACCTCTGGGTTATGAGCCCAGCGAGCTACCGAGCTGCTCCACCCCGCGTCGTTGAATGCAACGTTACGTGAACGCGGAGGCCGGATGCAAATCGCTTAACGGCGAGGCCTTGCGGAGGGTGCGGCAGCCGGGCCGCGCACCTCGCGGCCCGGACCGGTTCTACGCCGACAGCTCCTGCCGCAACGCGTCCCGCAGCCGAGCCGCCCGCTCCGCCACGGACTCGGGCCCGAGAGACACCGCGCGGTCGGCCCAGCGCTGCCCCTCGGCCAGCTCTCCCCGACGCGCGTAGACCAGGGCCAGCCGCAACGCCGCCCGCCCGTGCCCCGCGTCGGCCGCGCGCGTCCACCACACCGCCGCCTCGGGCTCGCTGCCCTCCCGGGCCAGCAGCAGCCCCAGATTGAACGCACCGTTGCGGGACCCGGCCTCGGCCGCCTCCCGGTACCAGCGAGCCGCCTCGACGACGTCCCCCCGGGCCGCGGCGTGCATACCGACCCGCACCTGCGCCCGCCGGTGCCCCTGCGAGGCAGCCCGCTCGTACCACTCCTCGCACTCGCTCCGCTGGTGCACCGGCTCCCCGAGCTCGTGCGCCGGCTCCGGCGGCCGGCGCGCGTCGAGCACGGTCGCCAGCCGGTACGCGGCCTCGGCGCTCCCGCCCCCGGCCGCACACCGCAGATGCCGTTCGGCCTCCTGGTCCTCGCCGTCCCGCAGCAGCGCCATGCCGACCTGCAGCGCGGCCTCCGTGTGCCCGGCGGCGGCGGCCCGCTCGTACCAGCGCAGCGCGGTCTGCTCCTCGCCCCGTCCGGCGTGGAGGATGCCCAGGTTGAAGGCGGCGTCCACGCTCCCGGCCTCCGCGGCCTTGGAGAACCACGGCTCCGCGCCCGTCTCGTCCCCGGCCCGCAGCAGCAGGATCGCCAGCGCGTTCGCGGCCTCCTGATGCCCGGCGTAGGCCGCGCGCCGGTACCACTGCTCGGCGTGCGGGGTGCGTCCCTGCTCGACGCAGAGCAGCCCGAGGTTGTACGCGCCGTTGACGTCGCCCGCGTCCATCGCGGCCCGGTACCACCGCTCGGCGGTCTGGGTCTCGCCCCGCTCGGCGTGCAGCGCGCCCAGCGCGTTGGCCGCGTTGCCGTCGCCGTCCTGAGCGGCCCGCAGCCACCACACGGCGGCGTTCTCGGTGTCTCCCGCGTCGCGCAGCAGGAAGCCGAGCGCGCAGGCGGCCCGCGCCTCGCCGTCCTTGGCGGACGTCAGGTACCAGCGCCCGGCCTCCTTGAGCTCGCCGCGCCTCTCCAGGATCGTCCCGAGGTGCAGCGCGGCACGCCGGTGCCCGCGCGCGGCGGCCTGCCGGTACCACTGCTCGGCCTCGTCCGGCACGGACGCGCCGTCGTCGTCGGCGTCCCGCGCCGCCTTGCGGTCCAGCGCACGCGCCAGCCGGTACGCCGCCTCCCGGTGCCCCCGCTCGGCCGCGGCCCGCATCCAGTGCTCGGCCCCGGGGTCCCCGCGGTGCTCCAGCAGGTCCGCGAGGGCGTACGCGCCCAGGGTGTGGCCCTGTTCCGCGGACTGGCGCAGCCAGTACTCGGCAGCGGGTTCGTCGCCGCGCTCGCGGTGGTGCCGGCCGAGGGCGTGCGCGGCCGCCGTGGATCCGGCGACGGCGGCGATCCGCCACCATCCGGCGGCCTCGTCGGCGTATCCCCGCTGGTGGAGCAGGACTCCCAGATTGTTGGCCGCGGCCCGGTCGCCCGCGGCGGTCGCGGCACGCAGATGGGGTTCGGCACCGTCGAGATCACCACGGCGCAGCAGCATGGCCCCGAGGACACTCATCGCCTCTACGTCGCCGGTCTCCGCGGCGAGCCGCTGACGCAGCTCCTCGGCCGCCTCATCGGCGATTTCCCCGGTCTCGTCCGGGGTGTCGGTGTCCTCCCGGCTGGAAGGCTGCACAAAACGCCCTGTCTCGAACAGAGTTGCCTTGTCCCCCATAACGTCCATCGTCGCACCACCTGCAACCTGGGTACACCTGGTATACCGCAGCCATTGAGGTCACTACAGCGTTTTGTCGACATGCCCACAGAGAGACAAGTCAAACACAGTTTTCCCAACTCCCCCCGGCGGCACGGCCGCAGCCCGCACCAGCACATGCGTTCACACATCACGAAGGCCCGGATTCCTGTGTGGAATCCGGGCCTTCGATGTCGCTCCGTCACTCGGACTTCGCGATTTCAGTAGCGGGGACAGGATTTGAACCTGCGACCTCTGGGTTATGAGCCCAGCGAGCTACCGAGCTGCTCCACCCCGCGCCGTTGTGTTCACAACCGTATCACGGCGCGGGTGGAGCATTTGACCAGGCCGGAGGCCTAACTGCTCGGCTTCGGACTCGGACTGCCGCTCGGGCTCGCGCTGGGGCTGCCGCTGGGCGTGCTCTCGCCGCCCCCGGCGCCGCCGGCCTTGTCCGCCTCGGCCTGTGCCTCCTCGGCGCGCTGCAGCGCGTCCTCCAGGTCCTTCTGCGCCTTGCCGTACGCCTCCCAGTCGTTCTCCTTCAGGGCGTCCTGGCCCTCGGTGAACGCCTTCTGGGCGTCTTCCAGGGCCTGCTGGACCGTCGGGTCCTCGGCCGTCGGCGGTGGTGTCGTATCGCCGTCGTCCGGTGGCTCCGGCGTCGCGCCCTCCGCCCCGAAGATCTTGTTGAGGGCTTCGTCGAGCGTGTTCTCGAAGGCCGTCTGGCCTCCGTAGGTGACCAGCACCTTGCGCAGCAGCGGGTACTTCAGTCCGCCACCGCGGACGTAGACCGGCTCCACGTACAGCAGTCCTCCGTCGAGGGGCACCGTCAGCAGGTTGCCGTACTCGACCTCGGAGTCACCGCCTCTCAGGAGCCTGATGGACTCGGCGATGTCCTCTTGCGAGTTGAACTGGCTCTGGACCTGCTTGGGTCCGTTGACCGTGGTGTTCGTCGGCAGTTTCAGGATTCTGATCTTGCCGTAGTCGCTGGTGCCCGCCTCGGCGTCGACAGCCATGAACGCACTGAGGTTGTCCCGGCCGTTGGGCGTGAGGGTCGTCGTAAGCGAGAACGCCTGTGCCTTCTGGTCGGGCATCTTCATGCTCAGGTAGTACGGCGGCACCGCGCTGCCCGACCGGTTCGTCGGGTCGTCCGGCACCTGCCACACCTCGCTGCCACTGAGGAACGTCGTCGCGTCCTTCACGTGGTAGCGCGTGAGCAGCTCCCGCTGGACCTTGAACAGGTCCTGGGGATAGCGCAGATGGTCCATCAGCGGCTTGGAGATCTCGCTCTTGGGCTTCACCGTGTCCGGGAATGCCTTCATCCAGGTCTTCAGGACCGGGTCCTTGGTGTCCCACTGGAAGAGCTTGACCTCGCCGGTGTACGCGTCGACGGTCGCCTTCACCGAGTTGCGGATGTAGTTGACCTGGTTCTGCTGGGCCACCACCGCGCGGTTGTCGTTGGTGGCGGTCAGCGAGTCGGCCGTGGTGTCACCGAGGGTCGTACGCGAGGAGTACGGGTAGCCGTTCGTCGTCGTGTACGCGTCGACGATCCACTGGATACGGCCGTTCACGACCGCCGGGTAGGCGTCGCCGTCGATGGTCAGCCAGGGAGCGACCGCCTCGACGCGCTCCTTGGGCGTGCGGTTGTACAGGACCCGCGAACCCTCGCCGATGGCGCCCGAGTAGAGGATCTGCGGTTCGCCGAACGCCACCGCGTAGGCGGCCCGGTTGACCGGGTTGGAGAGGTTGACCCCGCTGTCGCCCTTGTAGCTGGTGGTCTTCTCGCCGTTGTCGTCGGAGTAGTCGATCTCCTTCTGGGGACCGCCGACGATCGAGTACGTGGTGGTCTTCTCGCCGTAGTAGATCCGCTGCTCGTAGGAGCCGAGATCGCCCTTGGAGGGCAGGTCGGACTCCGTGAAGTTGGGACGGCCCTGGGCGTCGGCGCTGGTGCCCTCGGCGGCCACCGCTCCGTACCCGTGGGTGTAGCGGAAGTGGTTGTTGATCCAGTTCTTCTTCGGGATGCCCGCGAGGTTCAGCTCACGCAGGCCGATCACCGTGTCCTGGTCCTTGCCGTCCTTGGGGTAGCGGTCCACGTCCAGGTTGTTCGGGAACGCGTAGTAGTTCCTGATCTGCTGGAGCTGCTGGAACGTCGGCGAGACGATGTTCGGGTCCATGATCCGGATGCTCGCCGTGGAGTCGACGTCATCGCGGAGCTTGGTCTTGTCCTCCGTCTTGCTGGTACCCGTGTAGTCGGTGACCTTGGTGCCGTCGATGCCGTAGGCCTTGCGCGTCGCGTCGAGGTTCTTCTCGACGTACGGCGCTTCCTTGGCCTGCTCGTTCGGCTGGACCTGGAACTTCTGCACGATCGCCGGGTACAGGCCGCCGATGAGGATCGCGGAGAGCACCATCAGGCCGAAGCCGATCACGGGCAGCTGCCAGGTGCGCCGCCACAGAGTGGCGAAGAACAGCAGCGCGCAGATGACGGCGATGCAGAACAGAATCGTCTTGGCCGGCAGGTAGGCGTTGGCGTCGACGTACCTCAGGCCCGTCCAGTTGTCGGTCGCTCTGAAGTCGCTGGACTTGACCGCGAGTCCGTACCGGTCGAGCCAGTACGCGACCGCCTTCAGGGCCACGAAGACGCCGATGAGCACCGACAGGTGCCCGGTGGCCGCCGCCGTGGCGCGCGCGCCCGGGCTGGTGACGCGCAGGCCGCCGTACAGGTAGTGCGTGAGCGCCGCGGCGATCACGGACAGGATCGCGGCGGCGAAGCCGAAGCCGAGCAGGAACCGGTACCAGGGCAGGTCGAAGGCGTAGAACGAGACGTCCAGCTTGAACTGCGGGTCCTTCTCGCCGAACGGCACGCCGTTGACCCACATCAGCCAGGTCCGCCACTGGCCGGACGCCGAGGCTCCGGCGATCAGGCCCACCAGGGCGGTGATCCCGAACAGCAGCCACTTCTTGTAGGGCGCGATGCCCATCCGGTAGCGGTCGAGGTTCTGCTGCTCCATCGACATGGCGCTCAGCGGTGGCCGCAGCCGGTGCGCCAGCCAGATGTTGACGCCGACGGCGACTGCCATGAGCAGGCCGAAGACGAAGAAGAGTCCGATCTTGGTCCACAGGGTCGTGGTGAAGACCGACGAGTAGTTCACCGACCGGTACCAGAGCCAGTCCGTCCAAAAGCCCGCGAACATGGTGAACGCCATGCCGAGGACGGCCAGGACGCCCAGCGTCATGAGCAGGGTGCGGACACGCCGGGACGGGCGGCCCACTCTCATCCGCGGCCCTGTCGGGCCTCCGCCGCGGTCCGGCATCTGGAAAGCCAAGGTGCGCACCTCGAAGTTCGCTGTTGATCCGTCAGGCCCGCGTCTTCACGGACCGTGCGTGGCCCCCGGTGATCGTGGGCCCCCACCTATGCAACTTACTCACCGTTTACTCGGTTCCCGATTCCGGCCAGGAACGAGGCAGGATTGTGACCATGTCCAACACTCCCATGGCTGCGAACCCGCTCACCCGGGCCGTTCTCGAGATCGACGAGTACGTCTCCGGCCTCGGCTGGGACCAGCCCGCCCGCCTTTTCGCCCTCGTCGACACCGCACGACTGCGGGCCGAACAGCCCTCGCTCGCCGACCGGCTCGGTCTCGGGGAGGAGTCCGAGAACCCCGGCCTCACCCCGATCGAGCAGGACGAGGTGCCAACGGGCAAGCCGCTCGACGAGTTCCTCGCCACCATCGCCTGGCCCGACGCGGTGGTCGGCTGCGCCCTCGCCGTGGAACGACTGATGCTGCCGCCGTCCGCGGAGGCCCAGGTTCCGAAGGGTCTGAGCGAGGCCGCGCTGACGAAGTGGGTGGCGGACCACCCGGACCGTCAGGAGGTCCGGATGACGGTCGCGGTCCTGCGCGACGGCGCCCGCGAGTCCGCCCTGCGCCTGCGTGAGAAGGACTCCGCCACGGAGGTCCTCACCGGGTCCGACCTGGTCCCGGGCCTGGCGGAGGCGCTGTCGGCGACGTTCGAGGAGGAGTAGAGCGGGAGCACGGCGGTGTGAGGGGGCCCGCCGGTCCCTTGGGACCCTCGGGCCCCACCGGTCCCGCAGGCCCCCTCAGCCGCGCCGTTCGCCTTGCGCCGACCTGTCCTCGGCCCCGCGGACTACTTGCCGCACTTCGGCAGGTCCGCGGTGTCGCCGCTGCGGAGGTCCTTGAGGGCGCCGAGGGCGTCCTGGATGGTGTCCACCTTGATGAGGGTGAGGCCCTCCGGGGTGTCCTTGACGGCGGCGGCGCAGTTGTCGGCGGGCGTCAGGAAGTACTGCGCGCCCTTGGCCCGGGCGCCGACGGTCTTCATCTCGATGCCGCCGATCGGGCCGACCTTGCCGGTGTCGTCGATGGTGCCGGTGCCGGCCACGAACTTGCCCCCGGTCAGATCGCCCGGCGTGAGCTTGTCGTAGATGCCGAGCGCGAACATCAGCCCGGCGCTCGGCCCGCCGACGTCGGCCAGCTTGATGTCGACGGTGAACGGGAACGTGTGGTCGGTCCCCGCGGAGATCCCCACGATGGCGCGCTTCTCGCCGCCGTCGTCCGAGGTCGTCGTGGTGATGGTGATGTCCTGCGTCTTCGTCGGCGTCCGCTTCTCCTTCTCCGCGGCGGCCTGCTCCTTGGCCGGCACGATCGTGAAGCGGACGTCCTGGCCCGGCTTGTGCCGGGTGACGAGCTTCGCCACGTCGGCCGGCTCCTTGACCGTCGTACCGTCGACGGCCTTGATCACATCGCCGGCGTGCAGCTTGCCCTCGGCCGGGGATCCCTTGACGACCGTCGAGACGATCACCCACGACTTCACCGGAATGTCGAGTTCCTTCAGGGCGGCGACCTTGGCGCTCTCCTGGGACTGGCTGAACTCCTCGGCGTTCTCCTGGGTCGACTGCTCCTCGGTCTTGCCGTCCGGGTAGAGCGTCTCGCGCGGCACGACCTTGTTGTCGTGCGCGAGCCAGCCGTAGACCGCTTCGACCAGGTTCATCCGGTAATCGGCGCTCGTGACCCGGACCGTGGTCATGTTCAGGTGGCCATCGGCCGCGTAGGTCTTGCGCCCGGAGATCTGCAGCACCGGCTCGCCGTCATGATCGCCAAGTGTGTTCACCGTCGGCCCCGGGGACATCTCCGCGTACGGGACGCGGATGAACACTCCCGCGCACAGGAGCGCGATCAGCATCAGGGTGGAGGCGAGCATCGTCGCGGTGCGGCGTGGCATGACTCGACAGTACGGGACGGGCCTGTCAGCGCACCGTCAGGGCCGCCCGTCCGGGGCGGCCCTGCGGTCCATACCGTCTGTGACCTGCTGTTCCTTGGCCTTCAGCTACCCGGCCCGGGCTTCTCCATGGCCTCGCGAAAGCGGGCATATCCGGTGAGCTCCGGGCCGTCGCCGCGGGACTTGCGAGTCCTGTTGGCCCAACTGCCCCAGAGCCCCGCGCCGATGGCAGCCACAAGCGGAATCAGCAACCAGGCGAGAGCCGCCATGCCGACCTCCAACCCCATTGAGCGTCCGCAACTGACTGATCAGCAGATTAACCATCCGCAGTGACAACGCTCACGCCAGGGGTGCGGTTACGCAACCGGAGGGCCGTTCCGGGGATCAGCAGGCACCGACCCATTCCTCGGTGCCGTCGGAGAACTTCTGGTGTTTCCAGATGGGCACTTCGTGCTTCAGGTCGTCGATCAGCTTCCGGCAGGCCTCGAAGGCCTCTCCCCGGTGCGGACAGGAGACGGCGACGACCACGGCGAGGTCTCCGACCCGGAGGTCCCCCACGCGGTGCACGGCCGCCAGCGCCCGCACGGGGAAATCGGCGGCGACCTTCTCGGCGATCCGCCGCATCTCGGCCTCGGCGCTGGGGTGGCAGGAATATCCCAGCCCCGCGACGTCGGCACCCCCGTCGTGGTCGCGCACGGTCCCCACGAAGAGCGCGGTGCCGCCGGCCGCGTCGTCCCCGACGGCCCGGAACACCTCGTCCAGGGAGAGGGCCGTGTCCCGGATCCCGATCAGCTTGATCGGATCCTGTGCTCCCTGCTCACCCGGGTGATCGCTCGTGGCTGCCATGCCTCCATCGTGCCGCACGGGACCGACAACGCGGAATAGACCTATCGACCGGCACGCGCGCGTGCGCGTTGGAGCCTCCTACAGGTGCGCACCTGTAGGAGGTCTCTGCGAAGGCGTGTCCCTCAGATCCGCCGACGGGCCTTGCGGGCCCGGCGTACCACCGCGGCCGCGCCCAGCAGAGCCACCGTCGCGCCCGCTGCGCCCGCGGCCGTCGCGTCCTTGCGGCCGAGGCGCCGCCCGGCCACCGTGTGCCGGCCGGAGACCTCCTCCAGGAGCTCGGCCAGCACCTCCTCGTTGGTGTACTGCGGGCGCCACCCGGAGTCGTGCAGCCGGCTGCCGCTCACCACCCAGGGGTACATCGTGTACGCCAGGTCCCCGGCCGGGGACGGCGTGAGCCCGATCCGGTGCAGTCGCGCCGCCGCGCCCAGGGCGACCGCCGACGGCAGCTCCATCCGCCGGATGCCGCTGAGCTCCTCGACCTCCTCCTGCTCCAGCCACCCGTCGCAGCCGACGGCCAGTTCCCCGTCGACCTTCTCCAGGACGGCGTACTCGAGCGCGCTGCACAGGTCCTCGACGTGGCAGAACTGCCACGCGGGCCGCGACCCGGCGACGACGAGCAGTCGAGGCGACTCGAAGTACCTGGTCAGCGCGGTGTCCGTGCCTCCCACCAGCACGGCGGGACGGACCACGGTGACATTGAGACCCGGGTGCGCCCGCGGGGCCCGCCGGGCCAGCCGCTCGATCTCCAGCAGGTCGCCGACGCCCGTCGCCTCGGCCGTGGCCCGCAGCTCGGCGTCCTCGGACAACGGCAGCTCGTTGTCCGGCAGCGCCCCGTAGACCATCGCCGAGGTGCACAGCACGACCCGGTGCACTCCGGCCGCGGCCGCCGCCGTCAGGACGGTCTGCGTCCCCCGTACGTTGTAGGCCGTCCGGGCGGCCGCGTCGGTCTCCAGATCGAGATCCAGCGCCAGGTGCACCACCACGTCGGCGCCGCGCAGCTTGTCCGCGATGGCCGGATCCCGTACGTCCAGGATGTGCCACTGCGCCGCCGCGCACTCGCCGCGCCGCTCGTCGATGGCGACGACCTGTTTGACCTCGTCGGACGCGGCGAGCTGCTCGGTGAGCAGCGCTCCGATGCCGTACGCGGCACCGGTGACCGCGACGACGGGCCCGCGCCCCGCGGGACTCGCGGAACTGGTTGACTGGTTTCGCGCTGCGCGAACCTGCGGATCTGGGGAACTCACCGGGCGTCTCCAGCGGTTGTCTTCAGTACGAGCACGAGTGAAGCGTGCGTACCAGGTGGCATCCATCCTGCCGCAGGCCGTCACTCGGCGAAGCACCGAGGCCCGATCCGCCCCGAGGTGTCTACGCTGGGTGGTGATGTCGGGCAGCCGTGCCGCCGGAAAGAACCGGCGGCCCTACAAGCCGAGGAATCCCGTGAGTGACACCCCATTCGGATTCGGCCTTCCGCCGGAGGAGCCGGACGACGGCGACGAGGGCAAGAAGAAGGACCAGCAGAGCGGTGGTGGTCAGGGACCGGCCAATCCGTTCGGATTCGGCGGCCTGCCAGGCGCCGGAGGCTTTGGCGGCGGCCCTGGTGGCCCCGGTGCGGACAATCCGTTCGCTGCCATGTTCGGTTCCCTGAACCCCAACGACCTGGGCGCCGCGTTCCAGCAGCTGGGCCAGATGCTCTCCTACGAGGGCGGCCCGGTGAACTGGGACATGGCCAAGCAGATCGCCCGCCAGACGGTCTCCCAGGGCAGCCCTGACGGCACCAAGGACGCGAGCGTCGGCCCCGCCGACCGCAAGTCCGTCGAGGAGGCCGTCCGCCTGGCCGACCTCTGGCTCGACGACGCCACGTCCCTGCCGTCCGGCGCGACCTCCGCGGTGGCCTGGAGCCGCGCGGAGTGGGTCGAGGCGACCCTGCCCGCCTGGAAGGAGCTCGTCGACCCGGTCGCCGAGCGCGTGGGCACCGCCATGGGCGATGTCCTGCCGGAGGAGATGCAGGCCATGGCCGGCCCGCTGATCGGCATGATGCGCTCGATGGGCGGCGCCATGTTCGGCACGCAGATCGGGCAGGCCGTCGGCGTGCTCGCGGGCGAGGTCGTCGGCTCCTCCGACATCGGCCTGCCGCTCGGCCCGGCAGGCAAGGCCGCGCTGCTGCCGGTGAACGTGGAGACGTTCGGCAAGGACCTGAGCGTCCCGCAGGAGGAGGTGCGGCTGTATCTCGCCCTGCGCGAGGCCGCCCACCAGCGCCTCTTCGCGCACGTGCCGTGGCTGCGCTCGCATCTGTTCGGCGCGGTCGACGGCTACGCCCGCGGGATCAAGGTCGACACGGCCAAGCTGGAGGACGTGGTCGGCCAGTTCGACCCGCAGAACCCGGAGCAGTTGCAGGAGGCTCTCCAGCAGGGCATGTTCCAGCCGGAGGACACGCCGGAGCAGAAGGCCGCCCTGGCGCGTCTGGAGACGGCTCTGGCGCTCGTGGAGGGCTGGGTGGACGCGGTGGTCCACGCCGCCGCGAAGCCCCGTCTGTCGTCCGCCGACGCCCTTCGCGAGACGCTGCGCCGCCGCCGCGCCTCGGGCGGCCCGGCCGAGCAGACGTTCGCCACGCTGATCGGTCTGGAGCTGCGCCCGCGCCGCCTGCGCGACGCCTCCCGCCTGTGGGCCTCGCTCACGGACGCGCGCGGTGTCGACGGCCGGGACGGCCTGTGGGCCCACCCGGACATGCTGCCGACGGCGAGCGACCTGGACGACCCGGACGGCTTCGTGCACCGCGAGCAGATCGACTTCTCCGAGCTGGACAAGATGCTCGGCGAGGCGGCGGACAAGCCCGATCTGAAGAAGAAGGACGAGTCCGGGGCCGAGGGCGAGGGCGAAGGCGAGGACAAGAACAAGGGCGACGACGCCGGGTGAGCCTGTACGACGACGCGGTCCTCGTGCTGAAGGAGTACGAGGACCAGACGGACCTGCGCCAGGCCTACCTGCACCATCTGGCGGAGCACCCGGACGGCCTGTGGAAGCCGTGCCAGGCGGGTCACATCACGGCGAGCGCCCTGGTGATCGACCCCGAGGGCGGCCGGGTGCTGCTGACCCTGCACAGGAAGCTGCAGATGTGGCTGCAGATGGGCGGCCACTGCGAGCCGGGTGACGCCTCCCTCGCGGACGCGGCCCTGCGTGAGGCCACGGAGGAGTCCGGCGTACCGGGGCTCTCCTTGCTGCCCGGCGGCCCGGTGCGCCTGGACCGTCATCCCATCCCACCGCCGTGCCACTGCCACTTCGACGTCCAGTACGCGGCCCTGGCACCCCCGGACGCCGCGCACGAGGTCAGCGACGAGTCGCTCGACGTGCGCTGGTTCGGGTACGACGAGGTCGCGGAGGTGGCCGACGAGTCGGTCGTACGCCTGCTGGAGGCGACGCGCGCGAGGCTCGCGGCCTGAGGCATGTGTAAGGGGCGACCGCCGGGCGGCCGCCCCTACTTTCGCTCCTGACGTCGGCTGCACTCCCTCAGGGGCGCGGGGCTGTATCGATGTGCGGCTCCGCCGCGTGGGCGCGACAAGCCACGAACAGCCCGCAGCCAACAAACGGCCCGTATCCCGCTGGACCCCGCCGGCCGAACCCGCGGAGCGCTCAGCTCCAGACGTTGCCCTGGTTCTGCCCGCGCGCTCCCTGCTGGCCCATGCCGTACTGCGCGGAGAGACCCGAGCCGACCTGGGCGTTCTGCGGCGGCAGCAGCTCGCTGGGCTGGACCAGCGCGTAGCCGGTGCCCATGAAGCTCAGCTCCCAGCCCTCACCGGTGTTGCCGCGGCGCCGCCACACCCCGGAGGAGTGCGTCTGGGCCTGCATCTGCACGCGCAGGCTCGTCGACCAGGCGACGATCGCGTCGGCGTCGCAGTTGACGTACTTGTCGGGGGTGACCTGCATCAGCAGCGGCATGCCCGAGGTCATCAGGGCGATCTTGCCCCGGCCGGTGATGTTGAGCTGGTACTTCCCGGAGCCGGAGATGCCGTACAGGCTGTCGACGGCGATGACCTCGTGGTGCAGGGAGGAGTCCATCGCCAGCACATAGCTGCTGTCGACGGTGAGGCCGTCCTGCTCGACCTCCATGACGTGGACGTGCTGCTTGAGGTTGGCGAGGTAGACCGTGCCCTGCCCGTGGCAGCGCATCAGGTCGAGTCCCTCACCGGTGTGCGCACGCGCGCGTGACTGGTCGTTGCTCTGGTACTCGGCGTCGAACTCGACGAGGCCCTGGTAGGCGACCATGGTGCCCTTGCGGGCCAGGATGTCGTCGTGGCCCTCCAGGGTCACGCGCAGCATCTGCTTGTTCTGCAGGCTCCAGCGGTCCTGGGTCTGCTGCTCGTTGTAGGCGAAAATCGGGCTCTGCATGGCGTGTTGCTCCCCCTCAGCCCCGGACCCGGAGGCGGTCGGTGCTGTCCTCGCTGGGCTGGACGACGACGATGCCCTGACCGGAGAAGGCCATCTGGTAGGCCTCGCCGCTGCCGCGGCCGATCAGCGACTGTGCCCTGAAGCTGCGCTTGCCCTTGACCTTGAGGTTCGGGGACCAGGCGACGAGCGCGTCGGGGTCGACGTACGTCTCGTCCTCGCCGCCTCCGCAGTCGACGACGATCGGCTTGCCCCGGGAGGTCAGCGCGACCCAGCCCTGCCCGGAGATCTTGGTGTTCCACAGGCCCTGCCCGGCGAACTTCGCCAGGCCCTTGACCCGCTCGACGCCCCACGTGAGGTGGGCGTCGAAGGCGAGCAGGTTGGTGGCGTTGACGGAGATGCCGTCGCCGTTGAGGTTGATGACGACGACGTTCGCACCGTAGTCGGAGAGGTAGAGCAGGCCGTCGCCTGAGCACTTCATCAGGGGCGCGCCCTCGCCGGTCATCCAGTCCTTGGCGATCTGGCGCACGGCCGGCGGGTTGGGCTCGTACTGGACGAACCCTTCATAGGCGGCCATCGACCCCACGCGCGCGAAGAGGTCGTTCCCGGTCTGCATGGCGACCTTCAGCATGTGATTGCCGTGGTTCTCCATGCGGGCGGTGACGGGTGCGGGGGCGTGGCCCGCGAGTTGCTGTGTCATGACGGGCTCCCTCAGACCTCGTACGGCTGGACGACGATGAAGTTGCCGGGCGCTCCCCGGAACTGGAGGTTCACGCTCTCGCCGGTGTCCCCGGGGTAGGCGTTGCGGCGCATCCGCACCTGGCTGGAGACGACGACCTGGGCGGCGGCGGACCAGGCGACCACGGCGTTGCAGTCGGCGAACGTGGTGGGCGTGACCGGCAGCACCACGGGCGTGCCGTGCGTCTTCACGACGATGGTGCCGCTCCCCTGGAACTGCATCGTGAACAGCGCGCCTCCGGGGATGCCGTGTCCCTCGATGCGGCGGACCTCGTAGGTGAGGCTCTCGTCGAACGCGAGGACGTTCTCGGCGGAGACGCAGACGGCGTCGCCCTGGAGCTCGATGGGGTGCAGCATGGTCGAGTTCTCGGCGAGGAACACCTGCCCCTGGCCGGTACAGCGCATGAGCTGCATCTCCTGGCCGGTCGCGTTGCCCACGATCCGGCCGGCGAAGCCGGCGCCCTTGTAGCTGAAGTCGACCTTGCCCTGGTAGAGCACCATGCTGCCCTGCCGGGCCAGTACGGGCTGTCCGCCGATGCCGAGGTCGACGCGGACGAGCTTCTTATTCTGCTGCGTCCAGCGCTGCCCGGTGGGGGTCTCCTTGAACTGCTGGAGCGCGGCGGACACACCGGCGCCCTGGGGAGCGGCGGCCTGCGGGGCGGCGCCCTGCTGCGGGGCACCGTAGGGGGCCTGTCCGAACGGCGGCTGCTGGCCGTAGCCCGGGGGCGGGGTGGGCTGCCCGTAACCGGGGGGCGGGGCCGGGGCTTGGGGTGCCTGGGGTGCCTGGGGCTGGCCGTAGCCGGGAGGCAGTGGGGCCGTCTGGCCGGGGACCTGGCCGTACGGCGGCGGCTGCTGGCCCGGCTGGCCGTAGGGCGCGGGCGCCGGGGCCGGGGGCGGCACCGGGGCGCCGTCCGGCTGGGTGTTCATGGGCGCGGCGATGGTGGGGGCGCCATGCACTCCGGGCGCCGGTGCCGGAGGCGGGGCGAAGCCCTGCGCGGCGGGCTGGGGAGCGGGCGGCGGCGCGGGAGCCGGGGCCGGAGGCGCTGCCGGGGCGGGAGCCGGGGCCGGTTCCGGAGTGCTGGGGACGCCGAACGCGGGCGGGGCGAAGCCCGGGGCGGCGCCGGCCTGCGGCTGCTGCTGCGGGGCGGGCTCGGGCGTTTCCTCCTCGGCCACCTCGCCGCCGAAGTTCTTCAGCAGCGCGTCGAGACCGCCGTCGAAGCCCTGCCCGACGGCGGCGAACCGCCAGACGTCCTTGAGGTAGAAGTCGCCCAGCATCACGGCGCGTTCGGTGGAGAACTCAGAGCCGTCGAAGGAGTACCGGGCCACCTCCTCGCCGCCCGCGACGATGCGGATGTACCCGGGGGCGATCTGCGACATCTGCCCGGCGCCGTCGATCGTCGCCGTGAAGGACAGCTTCTGGATCTGCGAGGGGATCCGGTCGAGCGTCACCCGGAAGGACTCCGTGTCGCCCGCCTGGGCGCCCAGGAGCTGAAGGGATTCCTCGGGGGACTTCGGCTGGTTGAAGAAGACGAAGTAACGGTCGTCCGAGAGCCGTTCGTCGGCGTCGAGGCCGAAGCAGCTGATGTCGAAGCTCAGCCCGGGGCCGGAGATCTGTACGCCTACGTACAGATCCGTGCCCGCGGTGAGGTCACTGATCCTGGCCTTGTGGCCGCGTTGGAATTCCCTGGCCATGCGTAACGACCGTCCCCCATCCAGAACGTGATTGCGTCGCGCCAGGCTAACGGCAAAGTCTGACACCGGACGAAGTCGGTACAGACCCGGTACACAACCCGCGCGGGGCCGTATCCGCTGCTCGCTCACGCAAAGCGGGCACTCACCCCGTGGGGTCTTCACCCCGCGCACCGGGCACATGCGGCAACCGCTCGGCGGCGACCACGCCTTCGAGGTAGCCCCGGGCCCGCTCCGTCCGCGGATAGGACTCCAGCAGCTCCCAGAAGCGGGGGCCGTGTCCGGGGACGAGCAGATGGGCGAGTTCGTGGACGAGGACGTAGTCGACCACGTACTCGGGCATGCCCTGCAGACGGTGCGACAGACGGATGCTGCCCTCGGACGGGGTGCAGGATCCCCAGCGCGTGTTCTGGTTGGTCACCCAGCGCACCGAAGCGGGCCGGGCCCGCCCGCCGAAGTACTGGTCCGAAAGACGCCGGGCCCGCTCGGCCAGCTCGGTGTCACCGAGGGTCCGCTTGCTCTCCTGGGCGGCCAGCTTGTCGAGCATGACGGTCACCCAGCGCTGCTCCTCCGCCTCGGACATCCGGGCGGGGATGAGCACAACGGTGCGATCGCCCTCGCGGTACGCGGAGACCGTTCGGCGTCGGCGGGTGCTCCTGCGGACCTCGATCGCGCTCGCCCTGGAGCCGCTCGGCGGCTGGCTCGTCGTGCTGCGCTGTGGCTTTCCGGCGCGGTGCAGTGGGTCGGCGGGCACGCCCCGACGTTACCCGCTGCACACGGGGAAGTCCCGGCTCCGGGACGGTTCCGTGCCGATGCCCCCACCGCCCGCCGGATTTGTACGACGAATGCCCGTGACTGTGGACAACTTTCTGCAGCCCGCGTCGGGGGTGGGCATGCTGACTCTTGTCGGCGAAGCGATGGGCGACTTCGGTCCGGGACCAGGACCGAGTCCGCGGCCAGTCTCGGGCTGCTCCCGCGCGCGGCCGACATACGGGGACGTTCTCTGATATACGGGGGCCTGTCATGCATCCGATGGTGAAACCCGCGCTCAGGCGCGGCTGGCGCGACCTCAACACGGTGCAGTTCGGGATGACACCGGCGCATGCCATGACACTCGGCCCGATGGACCAAGCGACGGGCAGCTTCCTCGACCTACTGAACGGCACACGGGGGCTGGAGCTGCTGCGCGAGGAGGGCCGCCGCATGGATCTGCCCGACGGTCATGTGGACGGGCTGGTGCGGCGGCTCGCGCGGGCCGGGCTCCTGGACGACGCGCGCGGCGGCGGACCGGCCGCCGACGCCCTGCGCGGCAAGAAGGAGGTCCTCGACCGGTTGCGCCCCGATCTGGCCTCCCTGTCTTTGACCACCTCCGCTCCCGGCGACGCGATCGGGCAGCTGGCCGCCCGGCGCGCGCAGCGCGTCCAGGTGCGGGGCGCGGGCCGGGTCGGTGCCGTGCTGGCCTCGCTGCTGGCGGGGGCCGGTGTCGGTGAGGTCGATGTGCGCGATCTCGGACAGGTGGAGCCGTGGGACGTCGCGCCGGGCGGGCTGCCCGCCGACGCCGTCGGCGACCGCCGCGACGAGGCGGCCCGACGCGCCGCGCGCCGGGCGGCCCCGGACCGGCCGCCGCGCCCCGCGACAGCGCAGGCGCGTCCGGCGGAAGGCGATCCCGGTTTCTCACTGGTGATCATCGCCCCGCGGGACGATGTGGCGATGTACGCGCCGGACCCGTCCGCCGCGGAGTCGCTGATGTCCGCCGGGACGCCTCATCTGTACGCCGGTGTCGTGGAGGGGACCGGCATGGTCGGCCCTCTCGTCCTGCCCGGGGAGACAAGCTGCGCGGGTTGTCTGCATCACAGCCGCGCCGACCGGGATCCGACCTGGCCTCGTCTGGTCGCCCAGTGGCGCTCCGGCAGGCAGCGGCAGGTGCGGCCCTGCGACCTGACACTGGCCACGACCGTGGCCGGGTTGGCGGCCGCCCACGCGCTCGCCTTCCTGGACGGCCGGGTTCCGTCGAGCGCGGGGGCACGCTGGGAGGTGTCCCTCCCCGGTCTCCACTGGCATGCTCGGCCGATCTGGGCGCATCCGGCATGCCCGTGCGCTGCGGCGGAGAGAGGAAAAGGGGAGCGCCTCTCGGAGGAAGGGCAGTCGCACGAGACAATGGCGGTGCAACGGCCGTCGGAGCAGTGCCGTGAGGCAGAGGCGGAGCGGCCGGCTGGGACTTGGAGGGCGCATGTCTGATCTTCCCCGGAAGGCGGTCACCCGGACCGCCAAGCTCGCCGCACTCCCGCTCGGCATCGCCGGGCGGGCGACCTGGGGATTCGGCAAGCGGATCGTCGGTGAGTCGGCGGAGCTTGTCGGCCGCGAGCTCCAACAGCGCACCGCGGAGCAGCTTTTCAAGGTGCTCGGCGAGCTCAAGGGCGGCGCGATGAAGTTCGGCCAGGCCCTGTCCGTCTTCGAGTCGGCCCTGCCCGAGGAGGTGGCCGGCCCGTACCGAGCGGCGCTGACGAAGCTCCAGGAGGCGGCGCCGCCGATGCCGACGCGCACCGTGCACGCGGTGCTCGAGGAGCGGCTCGGCGAGGGCTGGCACGAGCTGTTCCTGGAGTTCGAGGACAAGCCCGCCGCGGCGGCCTCGATCGGCCAGGTGCATCGAGGGGTGTGGCACGACGGCCGTGAGGTGGCGGTCAAGGTGCAGTACCCGGGTGCCGGCGAGGCCTTGCTGTCCGATCTGAACCAGCTGAGCCGCTTCTCCCGTCTGCTCGGTCCGCTGATCCCCGGGATGGACATCAAGCCGCTGATCGCGGAGCTGAAGGACCGCGTCTCGGAGGAGCTGGACTACGGCCTGGAGGCCCAGGCCCAGCAAGCGCACGCGGACGAGTTCGAGGACGACCCGGACGTCGTCGTACCGCAGGTGGTGCACCAGTCCGACCAGGTCCTGGTCACCGAGTGGATCGACGGTGTCCCGCTGTCGGAGATCATCTCGGACGGCACCCAGGAGCAGCGTGACCGCGCCGGCCAGCTTCTGGCCCGTTTCCTGTTCTCCGGCCCCGCCCGCACCGGCCTGCTGCACGCCGATCCGCACCCGGGCAACTTCCGGCTGCTGCCCGGCGGACCGGAGGGCGAGGACGACTGGCGCCTGGGCGTCCTGGACTTCGGCACGGTCGACCGGCTCCCGGGTGGTCTGCCGGCCACCATCGGCGAGTCCCTGCGGATGACCCTCGACGGAGAGGCCGAGGCGGTCTACGAGCTGCTGTGCGCGGAGGGGTTCGTCAAGGAGACGATAGAGCTCGATCCCGACGCGGTCCTGGACTATCTGCTGCCGATCATCGAACCGGCCCAGGTCGATGAGTTCACCTTCACCCGCGGCTGGATGCGCAGCCAGGCGGGCCGGGTCGCCGACCCCCGCTCCCCCGCCTACCAGCTCGGCAAGCAGCTCAACCTGCCCCCGTCGTATCTGCTGATCCACCGGGTGACCCTGAGCACGATCGGGGTGCTGTGCCAGCTGGGGGCTGCGGTGCGTCTGCGCGAGGAGTTGGAGGAGTGGCTGCCGGGGTTCGTCCCGGAGGACCCGGTGGACGGTGACGAGGCGGCGGAGGCGTGAGCACCGGCCGGGCGCGACGGGTGGTCCGCTGCCCGCGCGCTACCACCAGTCCGAGTCCAGCCGCCCCTCGATCGATCTGAGGTTCTTCCGGGAGCAGGTCTCGCAGAAGTCCCGGCGAGCGCCGTGCTCCACGGAGGAGGCCCAGGTGAGCTGCGGGGCTTCGGCCGAGGTGCCGCAGCGGGCGCACACGAGGCGTCCCGACTTCGCGGCGGAGCGGTCGTCGTCGTTTCCTCCGGGAGGACTCGTCACGCGCCGACGATATCGCCGTGCCCGGCGGCTTCGCGGACACAACGCACCGCGGGGGCTGGTCCGTTCGGCACGGACCGGCCCCCGCGGGGTGAGCTCGGCCTCCCGGGCCGGGAGGCCACCGCTTCGGATGGGGCGCTTCAGAAGGGCGCTTCAGACGGGTTCGGTTACTGCATGACCGCCATGGCGAGCGCCCGGCGGGCACGCCGTGAGGCGCGCTCCGCCTTGCGCTGCATTCGGCGGGCGGCCACCAGGCGCGCGGCCCGGCGGTCTCGGTCCGCCTCCTGCAGTCGCTCGTGCATATGTGCACGAGCCATGGCTTCTGGGATGAGTTGCATCTCTCGGGTCCTGTTCTGACGCGAGTCCTTCGCGTCGCGCGGGGTGCAGTCTTGAGTCGCGGAGCCGGCGGGCTCGTGGGTGGACGGCTTCATCGGGGCCTGCTTCTGGGGGTCGTGCGTGAAGGGACGGTCGATCGTTCCTGCGGTGTTCATGCCGTGACCGGGTTCTTGCGCGGGCGGCCACGCGGCCGCTTCCGGGCGACGACGACACCCTGCACGAACAGCTCGCCACCCCAGACGCCCCAAGGCTCACGCCGCTCCTTGGCGCCGGCGAGGCAGGCCTCGACCAGCGGGCAGGTGCGGCACAGGGACTTGGCGTACTCGACGTCCGCGGGCGACTCGGCGAAGAAGACCTCCGGGTCGTAGGAGCGGCACGGGACGGGTACGCCGAGGTTCTCGATGGCGTCGTCGAGCGCGGTGAGCGCGGTGAGCGGGGTCAAGGCGGAGTCCTCCGTGGGGCCGGGCTTGGGGATCGTGTCGGAAGGCGGTACGGACGGGGCGTGCGCTTCGAGTTGCACGATTCGTCTTCCTCGTCTGGTCGTTCCGGCCTGTTTGGCCGGGGGGCGGCTGGTACCCGGTTCTTTTCTTGTCCCGAGGCTCCTTCGGTCCGTCGTCCCTGGTCAGGGACAAACAGAAGGGCCGCGGATCCCGGATGGGGTTCCGCGGCCCTGAAGGCGCCGGCCTGATCTAATCAGGCTGGATCACTCCAGGGTTCTGGCCCACGGAAGGCCCACATCTGGTGGTGCTGCGTCGTCTGCTTCCGGAATCCGGCACCGGTCGCCGCAAAGGCATAGGCCCGCGCCTGCGCCTTTACTGCTGCTTCCAGTGCCTTGGTCGGTCGCTCATTGCGCTCACGGACGACAAGGCCCGCGGGAGCAAGGGAGGAGGACGCCGGACGGACGGCACGAATGCCGGACAGACCGGTGCCCAGGTTCGAAACGCCGAGCATGCACGTGGAGACGGCCGAGGGATCGGTCATTTTCACGGTGCTGATGGAGCTGGTGTTGATGCTGATCACTGGACTCGCCTCCTCTCGGCGTCTCGGGGGACTGGGCGAACCAGTCCGACGGATATGCAAGTACAACACGGAGTGAGGGCCTTCGAGAAGGCCGCTGCTCTCGTGCCTAAGAACCTATGGGGATTGCTGGGGCATGCGCAAACTATTTTTTCGACGAGTTGGTGTCAGTCTTGATCTGTGTCCCCTGCGGGGTACTGGCCTGCGCAGATGGCCAGGACATCGGCTCCGTAGCGGTTGAGCTTGCGCATCCCGACGCCCGGGATGCGCGCCAGCTCGTGCTCGTCGTCGGGCGCGGCCTCGGCGATCGCCACCAGTGTCCTGTCGGTGAAGACGCAGAAGGCGGGCTGACCACTGCTCCTTGCCTGTTCGGCGCGCCACTCGCGGAGCTGCTCGTAGAGGCCCTCGTTCATGTCGGAGGGGCAGTCGTCGCAGCGCATCAGCTTCATCTCGCCCGCGTCGGTGAGCGTGCGGCCGCAAACCCGGCAGCGGGCGGGGGTTCGTTGCACTCGTCTCGGGGCGGAGCCCCTGGTTCCGGGGATTCCGCGCTCGATACCGCCCGCGCCACCGCCGGTTGCACGGCCCTTGGTGGCCGTCGAGCCGGGGCGCAGCCCGTCGAGGAAACGGCTGGGGCGGCGGTTGGGACGGCCGCCGGGTGAGCGGGAGAGGGACCAGGAGACATGGAGGTGTTCCCGCGCGCGGGTGACGCCGACGTACAGCAGGCGGCGCTCCTCCTCGATCTGTTCGTCGGTCTTCGCGTAGGTGATCGGCATCATGCCCTCGGCCACGCCGACCAGGAAGACGACGTCCCACTCCAGGCCCTTGGCCGAGTGCAGGGAGGCGAGGGTGACGCCCTGCACGGTCGGGGCGTGCTGGGCGTTCGCCCGTTCGTCGAGCTCGGCGACGAGGTCCGCCAGGGTGGCGCCGGGTTTGGCGGCGGCGAAGTCCTGGGCGAGGTTCACCAGGGCGGCCAGGGACTCCCAGCGCTCTCTGACGGCCCCGGAGCCGGCCGGTGGTCGCGGTGTCCAGCCCTCGCCCGAGAGCACGGCGCGTACCTGCGAGGGCAGGTCGACGACGTCGTCCAGGAGGGAGTCGTTGCCGCCGAAGCGCGCCGCGCCGCGCAGGGCGACGCCCGCCTTGCGCACCTCGGGGCGGTCGAAGAACCGCTCGGCGCCGCGCAGCTGGTAGGGCACCCCGGCGTCGGCGAGGGCCTGTTCGTAGGTCTCGGACTGCGCGTTCGTCCGGAACAGGATGGCGATCTCGGCGGCCGGGACCCCCGAGTCGATGAGTTCACGGATGCGGCGGGCCGCGCCCTCCGCCTCGGCGGGCTCATCGGTGTACTCCGTGTAGACCGGTTCCGGCCCCGGCGCGCGTTGGGAGACGAGCTCAAGACGGTGGTCGGCCGCGCGGCCCTTGGCCTGGGACAACAGGCCGTTGGCGAGGTGCACGACCTGGGGCGTCGAGCGGTAGTCGCGGACCAGCTTGACGACAGTGGCACCGGGGTGGCGGGTGCGGAAATCGAGCAGATGGTCCGGAGTCGCCCCCGTGAAGGAGTAGATCGTCTGGCTGGCGTCTCCGACCACGCACAGGCTGTCCCGCTCGCCGAGCCACAGATCCAGCAGGCGCTGCTGGAGAGGGCTGACGTCCTGGTACTCGTCGACCACGAAGTGCTGGTACTGGGAGCGGACCTGTTCGGCGATGTCGTGCCGGTCCTGGAGGACGGCCACGGTCAGCAGCAGCACGTCCTCGAAGTCGATGACGGAGCGCTCGCGCTTGACGTCCTCGTAGGCGGCGTAGAGCTGGGCGATCTCAGCGGGGTCGCGAGGGGCGTCTCGGCCGGACTTGGCGACGGCGGGGGCGTAGTCCGCGGGGACGGTCTGGGTGACCTTGGACCATTCGATCTCGGCGGTGACGTCGCGCAGCTCGCCCCGGTCGAGCCGGATGCGGCAGGCGGCGGCCGCGTCGGCGACGAGCTGGATCTTGCGGTCGACGAGCCGGGGCATGGAGCCGCCGATCGCTTTCGGCCAGAAGTACTGGAGCTGCCGCAGGGCCGCCGAGTGGAAGGTGCGCGCCTGGACACCTGCCGCGCCGAGCTGGCGCAGCCGGCCGCGCATCTCTCCGGCGGCGCGGTTGGTGAAGGTGACGGCGAGCACGCTGGAGGGGTGGAGGACGCCCGCGCGCACCCCGTAGGCGATGCGGTGGGTGATCGCCCGGGTCTTGCCCGTGCCCGCGCCCGCCAGGACGCACACCGGACCGTGCAGGGCGGTGGCCACCTCGCGCTGCTCGGGGTCGAGCCCTTCGAGCACCGCGTCGGCCGAGTCCGGTACCTGCGGGAACAGGGTGGAGTGCGTTGCTGCTGTCACACGGCCATGCTGCCAGGTCGCGGGAGACGGCCGTGCCGGTTGTCCACAGGCGGGCCCTGATAGTCGTACTAATGCGGCAGGCGTCACGTCCGGCAGGGCCCGGCCCCCGGGAATGGCGGCCCCTTCGCGTACGTTCCACCTCTGCGACCACCCGCCCCGAGCCCCCCGAAGGAGCACGAGAGACATGCTGGGCACTGTGACGATGTACAGCACCACGTGGTGCGGCTACTGCCGCCGGCTGAAGAGCCAGATGGACCGCGAGGGCATCGCGTACACCGAGATCAACATCGAGCAGGACCCGGAGTCCGCCGCGTTCGTGGAGAAGGCGAATGGCGGAAACCAGACGGTGCCCACCGTTCTCTTCCCGGACGGCTCGACCCTCACCAACCCGTCGCTGGCCCAGGTGAAGCAGAAGGTCGGCGCGTAGGCGCGGCACGGTTGTGCGGGGAAGGCGGTTCCTGAGGCGGCTCGGGAACCGCCTTCTCCGTCTCTGCGGCCGGGGCGGGGACGCGGCTCACACGGGCGTCAGGCCGCGCTCCTCGTCGGGAGCGGCTTGCCGTACCAGAGTTCGATCAGGCGGGCCGCGATGGAGATGCCGTACGGCGGGAGCACCTCGCCGGACTCGAAGGCGGCGCGCAGGTCGTCGCGGGAGAACCAGCGGGCCTCGTGGATCTCGTCGCCGTCGACCTCGATCTCGGTCGAGGTGGCGCGGGCCATGAAGCCCAGCATGAGGCTGGACGGGAAGGGCCAGGGCTGGCTGGCGACGTACTCGACCGGGCCGACGGTGATGCCGACCTCCTCGTGGACCTCGCGGCGCACCGACTGCTCGATGGACTCGCCGGGCTCGACGAAGCCGGCGAGCGTCGAGAAGCGGCCTTCGGGCCAGTGGACCTGGCGGCCGAGCAGGATGCGGTCGTCCTCGTCGGTCACGGCCATGATCACGGCGGGGTCCGTGCGCGGGTAGTGCTCGGCGCCGCAGGCCTGGCAGCGGCGGATGTGGCCGGCCGCGGCGATGACGGTGCGCTCGCCGCAGCGCGAGCAGAAACGGTGCGTGCGCTGCCAGTTCTCCAGACCCACCGCGTGCACCATCAGGCCCACGTCACGGGCCGACAGGAGCAGGCCCGCCTCGCGCAGGCCCGCCGGGCGGGCGGACTGGTCCATGCGCCCGGGCAGCGAGTCCTTCTGGAGGGCGAAGTAGCTGACGCCGTCCTCGTCTATGCCGAGGAAGTACCGGTGCGCCTCGGTGAGGGGGGCCTCGAAGGAGGGGATCATGACGAGTTCGGTGTGCCCGTCCGCCGTCTCGTCGATGAGGACCTGGCCGCCGGAGACCACGAAACAGCGCGTCGAGGGGTGGCTCCACGCCGCCGCGAGCCAGGCCTCGTCGAGCCGGTGGTGCGCGCCCCTGTCGATGCCGCTCGGGGCGGTGAGCGAGATGGGTCGGTCGGCGTATCGGTCGGTCCAGGTGGTCACTGGTGCTTCCAACTCCCCGGTGGAACGGTCGGGTTCTGCGGGCTGATCAGCGGGACATGCGGCGGGAGGTGACCGGGTCCGGCGGGGCTCGGGCGGTGCGGGGCAGTTCCTCCAGTGTGCCCCTCGCGCGCGGCCGGTCCGGGCGACCCGGGACGCTCAGGGCGCATCGCGCCAGTTCTCGGCGAGGTCGCCCCACAGGTACGCGGTGGTCTCGACGCCCTTGAGGAGCAGGTCGAGTTCGACTTTCTCGTTCGGCGCGTGCCAGCCGTCGGACGGGACGGAGATGCCGAGGAAGAGCACCGGAGCACCGAGGACGTCCTGGAGGTCCGCGGCCGGTCCGGAGCCTCCCTCTCGGGTGAAGCGGACGGGCTTTTCGAAGGCCCGTCCCATCGCGCGGGCCACCGACCGGAGGGCCGGGTGGTCCAGCGGGGTCAGGCACGGGCGCGTGGCGCCGCTGAAGGTGATCTCGCAGCGGATCCCGGCGGGCACCTGCCGCTCGGCCCAGGCGCGGACGGCCTGCTCCACATGGTCGGGGTCCTGGCCCGCCACCAGCCGGAAGGACAGCTTCACCAGGGCGGAGGACGGAATGATCGTCTTGCTGCCGGGGCCCTGGTAACCGCCGCCGATGCCGTTGACCTCGGCGGTGGGGCGGGCCCAGACACGCTCCAGGGTGGTGTACCCGGCCTCCCCTTGAGTGGCGTACGACTTGGCCGTGCGCAGCCACTGCGACTCGTCGAAGGGCAGTTCGGCGAGGAGTTCGCGCTCGCGGTCGGTGAGGTCGACCACGCCGTCGTAGAAGCCCGGGATCGCCACGCGCGCGTGCTCGTCGTGCAGGGCGGCGACGAGGCGGGCGGCCGTGGTCGCCGGGTTGGGCACCGCGCCGCCGAAGGAGCCGGAGTGGATGTCCTGGTCGGGGCCGTGCAGCCGTATCTCGCATTCGGCGAGGCCGCGCATGCCCGTGCACACCGTGGGGGTGTCCTCGGACCACATGCCGGTGTCGGAGACGATCACGGCGTCGGCGGCGAGCCGCTCGGCGTGCTCCTCGACGAGGGCCCGGAAGTGGGGCGAGCCGGACTCCTCCTCGCCCTCGATCAGCAGCTTCAGATGCACGGCCGGGGTGCTGCGGCCGGTGGCGGCGAGGTGGGCGCGGACGCCGAGGGTGTGGAAGAACACCTGGCCCTTGTCGTCGGCCGCCCCGCGCGCGTAGAGACGGTTCTCGCGGACGACGGGCTCGAAGGGGTCGCTGTCCCAGCCGTCCTCCCGGGCGGCGGGCTGCACGTCGTGGTGGCCGTAGACCAGCACCGTGGGCGCCTGCGGGTCGTCGGAGGGCCACTCGGCGAAGACGGCGGGGGCGCCGGGGGTCTGCCAGACCTCGGCCGTCGGGAACCCGGTCTCCTTCAGCTCGGCGGCGAGCCAGTCGGCACTGCGTCGTACGTCGGGCGCGTGGTCCGGCTGGGCGGACACCGACGGGATGCGCAGCCACTCGGCGAGGTCGTCGAGGAAGGCGTCGCGGTGCTGCTGGATGTACGTACGGACGACGCTGTCCGGGGTCTGGCTCATGGTCACGAGCCTATCGGCCCGCACCGACGTCCTCGGAGTGCGGTTCCTCACCGGGCGGCTCCTCGCTCAGCAGCCGCTCCAGCGCCGCGCGGTCCGGCAGATCGTCGGGGCGGACGATCTCGCCGGTGCGTACGTACAGGAATCCGGCCGTGACGGATTCCGGGGGTACGCCCTGCTGCTCGGCCCAGGCGAGGCGGTAGACGGCGAGCTGGAGGGGGTCCGCGGTGCGTGCGCGGTGGGTCTTCCAGTCGACGATCTCGTACGTCGCGCTCTCGCCGTCGCCCTCCTTGTAGACGGCGTCGATGCGGCCCCGTACGACGCGGCCGGCGAGCGCGAGCTGGAAGGGGGCCTCCACCCGGTAGGGCGTGCGGTGGGCGTACTCGGTCTGCTCGAAGGCGTCCTTGAGGGCCTCCAGGTCCCGTTCGTCGGCGATCTCCGCTTCGCGGCCGGGCAGCTCCTCCGGCTCCAGCAGGGGCAGCGTCAGCTCTTCGAAGCGGGCCTCGACCCAGGCGTGGAAGCGGGTGCCGCGGCGGGCGGCGGGCTGGGGCGGGCGGGGCATGGGCCGGGCCAGCTCCTGAGCGAGGCCGTCCGGGTCGGCGGCCAGGAGCAGGAGCTGGGTGGCCGTGAGGGAGGTGGGCAGGGGGACCTCGGTGACGCTGTCGCGGGCGCGCAGGAGCTCGCCGGTGAGGGCGTCGAGGTCGCGGTCCCAGGAGGCGACGGTGCGGGATTCCTCCGGGGTGAGGTATGGGTGTGAGTCCTGAGGTTCCGGTGGTCCCGCCTGGTGGGGGACTGTGGGGCCGTCTGCCGGCCGTGCGTCTCCGGCCGCTGGGTCGTCGAAGCCCACGGTGTCCTCGTCGAAGTCGAACGGGTCGGGCTCGTCGTACGGAGGCTCGTCGTCCTCGGGGGGCGGGGGCCACTCCGGGTCGTCGATCGCGTCCGGGTCGTGCACGGCCGCCGGGTGCCCGTCCTCCTGGGAGGCGAGGTCCTCCAGGTGGGCCAGGACGGTCTCGGCGGCGGCGCGGCGGCGGGCCAGGGCCGCCTCGTCCAGGGGCAGGGGCCAGACCTGGTCGGCGGTGGCCTGGTGCAGGGCCGGGTTCTCCTCGTCCTCGGCGGGTTCGTCCGCCCAGGCCTCGATCTCGCCGTACCCGGCCGCGCAGTGCTCGTAGAGGTCCTGGAGGAACGCCGAGGGGCCTCGGCGCTTCTTCTGGGTGGGGCCCCACCAGTGGCCGGAGCCCAGAAGCAGGGAGCGGGGGCGGGTGAAGGTGACGTAGCCGAGGCGGAGTTCCTCGGTGTGCTGGTGGTCCTTCATGGCCTCCTGGAAGGCCTTGAGGCCCTTGGCGTCCCAGGAGGTGATGCCGGGGAGGGTGTCGGCGTCGCCGCGCAGTTCGTGGGGCAGGACCTTGCCCTGGGAGGTCCACTTCTCGCGGCCCTGGCTGCTGGGGAAGGTGCCGGTGACCAGGCCGGGGACGACCACGACGTCCCATTCCAGGCCCTTGGACTTGTGGGCGGTGAGCACCTTGACGGTGTTCTCGCCGCCGGGGAGGGCGTTGTCGAGGCCCTTCTCGTACTGCGCGGCGGTGCGCAGGAAGCCGAGGAAGGCGAGCAGGCTCGCTTCGTTGTCACCGGCGGCGAAGGAGGCGGCGACGTCCAGGAAGTTGGAGAGGGTCTCGCGGCGGCGCGCCGCCAGGGCGTGCGGGGACGCCGACAGCTCCACCTCCAGGCCGGTGACGGCGAGGACGCGGTGCAGGACGTCCATCAGAGGGTCGGACAGGGAGCGGCGCAGGTCGCGCAGTTCGGTGGCCAGACGGGCGAAGCGCACGCGCGCGTCGGGCGAGAAGGGCAGCCCGTCGTCGTCCCCCTGGCCGTCCAGCGGCGTCTCCAGGAAGGTGTCGAGGGCGTCCGCGAGGGAGATCACCTCGGCCGGGTCGACCCCCTCGACGGCCTCGGCGAGGCGCCGGTCCGGGTCGTCCTCGCCCTCCACGCGCGCGTGGGTGACGAGGAACCGGGCCCGCCGCCCCAGCAGGGCGAGGTCGCGCGGGCCGATGCGCCAGCGCGGGCCGGTCAGCAGGCGGACCAGGGAGGCGTTGGCGCCGGGGTCCTGGAGGACCTCGCAGACGGCGACGAGGTCGGCGATCTCGGGCAGGTGCAGCAACCCGGACAGGCCGACGACCTCGACCGGGATGTCCCGGGCCACGAGTGCGCCCTGGATCTCGGAGAAGTCGGTCGCCGTGCGGCACAGGACCGCGATCTCGCCGGGGGCCGTCCCGGTCCTCACGAGGTGGGCGACGGAGTCGGCGGCCCAGTCGATCTCCTCGGCGTGCGTGCGCAGCAGGGCGCAGCGCACGATGCCGTCGCGTTCGGCCCCGGGGGCGGGGCGAAGCGCCTCCACGCCCGCGTGCAGGGCGCGCAGCGGCTCCGCGAGGCCGTTGGCGAGGTCGAGGAGGCGGCCGCCGCTGCGGCGGTTCTCGCTGAGCGCCTGCCGGGTCGCGGGGCGGCCGTCGGCGCGGGCGAAGTGCTCGGGGAAGTCGTCGAGGTTGGCGACGGAGGCGCCGCGCCAGCCGTAGATCGCCTGGCAGGGGTCGCCGACCGCGGTGACCGGGTGGCCGGTGCCCTCGCCGAACAGGCCCGCAAGGAGGACGCGCTGGGCGACAGAGGTGTCCTGGTACTCGTCGAGCAGGACCACCCGGAACTCGTCGCGCAGGAGGCGGCCCACCTCGGGGATCCCGGCGAGCCGGGCCGACAGGGCGATCTGGTCGCCGAAGTCGAGCAGGTCCCGCTCGCGCTTGGCGGCCCGGTAGCGGGTCACCAACTCGGCCAGTTCACGCCGCGCGGCGGCTGCTTCGGGGACCTTGCGCAGATCGCCGTTGCTGAGCTTGACGCCGCCCAGGGTCAGCAGCAGTTCGGCGTCGTACGCGCGCAGCGCCTCCGGGCGTACGAGGTGCTCGGCGAGTTCGGAGTCGAGGGCGAGGAGGTCGCCGACCAGGTCCGGGAAGGAACGGGTCAGGGCCGGATAGGAGCCCGGGGCCTCGCGCAGGACGCGCGCGGCGAGCTGGAAGCGGGTCGCGTCGGCGAGCAGCCGGGAGGTCGGCTCGAGCCCGATGCGCAGGCCGTGGTCGGTCAGCAGACGGCCCGCGAAGGAGTGGTACGTGGAGATCACCGGCTCGCCCGGCGGGTTGTCCGGGTCGATGGCGTCCGGGTCGGTGACACCGGCCTTGACCAGCGCCTTGCGCACGCGCTCGGCGAGTTCGGCGGCGGCCTTGTTGGTGAAGGTGAGTCCGAGCACCTGCTCGGGGGCGACCTGGCCGGTGCCGACCAGCCACACCACACGGGCCGCCATCACCGTCGTCTTGCCCGAGCCGGCGCCGGCCACGATCACCTGCGGGGCGGGCGGCGCGGTGATGCAGGCCGACTGCTCCGGGGTGAACGGGATGCCGAGGAGCTCCTTGAGCTGTTCGGGATCGGTGATTCGGGCGGGCACAACGACAGAGGCTAGTAGCGACCACTGACAGTGGTGGCCGGATCGGTCTCCGGGGAGGATCCGCAGAGGCCCCGGGGACGAAGAGGCGCAGGTCAGCGCAGGTGGTGCGATAGCTCACTCGACGACATGGCGGCCCTCCTGGCGCGCGCTGCACGAGGCCCTGAACGAGCAGTGCGTGCAGTGCTGTCCGGCGGTCGGCGTGAACCGCTCGTCGAGGACCTTCCCGGCGGCGGTGGCCAGCAGATCGCCGACCCACTCCCCCTCCAGCGGCTCCTGGGCCTGCACCTTGGGCAGGGTCTCGCCGCCGTCGCGCCGGGCGGCGCCCTGCCGGAGGTGGACGAGTTCGGCGCCGCCCGGCTCGGGACGCACGCCGTCGAAGGCGTCGTCGACGGCGCCCTCGCGGACGGCGAGCTGGTAGACGGCGAGCTGCGGGTGGCGTTCGACCTCCTTGCCGGTGGGCGCCTGCTTGCCGGTCTTGAAGTCGACCACGTAGGCGCGGCCGTCGCCGTCCGCCTCGACGCGGTCCATCTGGCCCCTGATGCGCACCTCGTATTCGCCCGCTTCGAGGGTGACGTCGAAGTCGTGCTCGCTGGCGACCGGGGTACGCCCGGTGCGGTCCATGACGTGCCACTGGAGGAACCGTTCGAGCGCCACGCGCGCGTTGTCCTTCTCCTGGTCCGACTTCCAGGGCGCGTCGAAGGCGAGCGCGTTCCACACGGAGTCGAGGCGTTCCATGAGGACGGAGAGGTCGGCCGGGGTGTGCCCGGAGGCGACCTCGTCGGCGAGGACGTGCACGACGTTGCCGAAGCCCTGTGCGGCGGTCGCGGGCGCGTCGGCCTTCACCTCGCGGCCCAGGAACCACTGCAGGGCGCAGG
Source organism: Streptomyces sp. CRCS-T-1 (assembly GCF_024442335.1). Taxonomy (NCBI): domain Bacteria; kingdom Bacillati; phylum Actinomycetota; class Actinomycetes; order Kitasatosporales; family Streptomycetaceae; genus Streptomyces; species Streptomyces sp. CRCS-T-1. The sequence continues at coordinate 2,677,843 of NZ_CP101651.1, forward strand.
TGTTGGCCAGCTGGTCGAGGGCACTGCCGGAGAGCACGACGGGCTGGTCGCGGTTGCGCAGCGGCATCTTGGACTGCGTCGGCTCGAACATGCCCCACCAGCGGTAGGGGTGCGCGGACGGCACCAGGGGGCGGCCGTCCTCGTCGGCGAGGGCGGCGAGCCGGGCGAGGCGCCGGGCGGCGGCTTCCCGGAGGGCGTCGGAGACGCGCGGGTCGACGGTGGTGGCGCGCAGTTCGGCGACGAGTGCCGCGACGGACAGCGGGCGGCGCGGGCGTCCGGTGACGTCCTTGGGTTCGACGCCGAGCTCGGTGAGGAAGCGGGAGGGCTGGTCGCCGTCGTCCGCCGGGGCCTTGACCGCGGTGACGACGAGACGCTCACGCGCGCGCGTGGCGGCCACGTAGAACAGGCGGCGTTCCTCGGCGAGCAGCGCGCCGGGGGTGAGGGGTTCGGCGAGTCCGTCGCGCCCGATGCGGTCGGCCTCCAGGAGGGAGCCGCGGCGGCGCAGGTCGGGCCAGAGCCCCTCCTGGACGCCCGCGACGACCACGAGGCGCCACTGGAGGCCCTTGGAACGGTGCGCGGTCATCAGGCGGACGGCTTCGGGGCGTACGGCACGTCGTGTGAGGGTGTCGGCGGCGATGTCCTCGGCCTCGATCTCCTCCAGGAAGTTCAGCGTGCCCCGGCCGCCGGTGCGCTCCTCGGCGCGGGCCGCCGTCGCGAACAGCGCGCAGACCGCGTCCAGGTCACGGTCCGCGTTGCGCCCGGCCGCGCCGCCGCGGCGGGCGGCCCGCTCCAGCCGGGCGGGCCACGGTGTGCCGTTCCACAGGTCCCACAGCGCCTCCTCGGCCGTACCGCCGCCCGCCAGGCGTTCGCGGGCCTTGCGGAGCAGCGCGCCGAGGCGCTGTGCCCCGCGCACGTACGCGGGGTCGTGCACGGCCAGCCGCTCCGGCTCGGCGAGGGCCTGCGCGAGCAGCACGTCGGAGGGCGGCGGCAGCGGGTTGCCCGCAGCCCGCTCCTCGTCCCGCAGGGCCCGGCCGAGACGGCGCAGGTCGGCGGCGTCCATGCTCGCGAGGGGGGAGGTGAGGAGGGTGAGGGCGGTCTCGGTGTCGAGCCAGGAGGGGTCCGGCTCGGCGGATGGGCTGCCCCCGGAAGCGGAAGGGGCATCCTCGGAAGCGGAGAGTTCGTCCTTGGAAGCGGAGGATTCGTCCTCGGAAGCGGAGGGTTCGTCCTTGGAAGAGGCCTCCCCCTCGGGAGCCCTCGACGCCTCCGCCGCGGCCACCGCCCGTAGCGCCGTCAGGAGTGGTGCCACCGCCGGTTCGTGCCGGAGGGGTACGTCGTCGCCGTCGACGTCCACCGGGACACCGGCCGCCGTGAGGGCGCGGCGGACCGTGGGGACGGTGCGGGAGCCGGCGCGCACCAGCACGGCCATCTCGCTCCACGGGACGCCGTCCTCCAGGTGGGCCCTGCGGAGGATGTCGGCGATGTTGTCCAGCTCGGTCCCCGAGGTCGGGTACGTGTACGCCTCGACCCGGCCGCCGTCCCGCACGGGCGCGAGTTCGCGATGGGCGCGCACCTTCTCGGCGGGCAGGCGGGTCAGCGGCATGCGCTGGGTCAGCAGCCGGGTGGCGGCCAGCAGGCCGGCGCCGGAGCGGCGGGACGTGCGCAGCACCGCGACGGGGGCCGGGCGGCCGTCCGCGCGCGGGAAGGTGTGCGGGAAGTCGAGGATGCCGTTCACGTCCGCCCCGCGGAACGTGTAGATCGACTGGTCGGGGTCACCGAAGGCGACGAGGGTGCGGCCACCGCCCGCCAGGGCGTGCAGAAGTCGTACCTGAGAGGGATCCGTGTCCTGGTACTCGTCGACGTAGACGGCGTCGTACCGGGCGGCGAGCCACGCGGCGACCTCGGGGCGGCGGGCGAGGAGTACCGCGCGGTGGACGAGTTCCGCGTAGTCGATCACGCCCTGGAGATCGAGGACGTCGAGGTACTCGGCGAGGAAGGCGGCCGCCGCGCGCCAGTCGGGGCGGCCCGTGCTGCGGGCGAAGGCGTCCAGGGCGTCGGGGCCGAGGCCCAGTTCACGGCTGCGGGCGAGGACCGCCCGGACCTCGTCGGCGAAACCGCGCGTGGTCAGGCAGGCGCGCAGTTCGTCCGGCCAGCGCACGTGCGCGAGGCCGAGCCGCTCCAGGTCCACCTGGCCCGCGAGCAGCTCCCGTACGGACACGTCCTGCTCGGGGCCGGACAGCAGTCGCATCGGCTCCACGAACAGGTCGCTGTCCTGGTGGGCGCGGACCAGGGCGTAGCAGAACGAGTGGAAGGTGGTCGCCCGGGGAGCGCGGGCCGCCCCGGCCCGGGTGGCCATGCGGTCGCGCAGTTCGACGGCCGCCCTGCGGCTGAAGGTGAGGACCAGGACGCGCTCGGGGTCCCCGCCCCGGGCGATGCGCTCGGTCACGGACTCGACGAGCGTGGTGGTCTTGCCGGTGCCCGGACCTGCGAGGACGAGCAGCGGGCCGGACCCGTGGTCAACCACGGAGCGCTGCGCGGCGTCCAGAAGAGGGGGGTCCACCCGGGCAGGAGGGGTACGAACCAGTCGATAAGCGCCACGGCTCCCCCGCCGCACCCGGGGGTGCGACAGGCCGCTGGTGGAGGAAGAGGAGCTCACGTGGTTCGCCGGTCCTGGTGGAAGTACTGGTGGGCGGGCCACCGCGCGTGGCGGGAGGTGACCTCGGGGTGACGGGGGCACGCGCAGCCGACGCTACGCCGACGGATGAGGCGGAAGCAGGGCTTCCCCTTCTTCCCGCCGGCCACTCGCGGCGCTCGCGCCACTCATGCCCCTCGCCTCACGAACGTACGTCATGGCACCGACGTGCCCCGATTCCCCCGTCCGGATCACGGGCCACACGGGCGGCCGTCCGATGGCGGAAGCTGTCAGGTGTGACCCTCCGCGCGTTCGCCGCCGTCCCACCGCGCCCGTCGCATGTCGATCCGCGGCAGGTGGTCCTCGGCGGCCCGGCTCGCTTCCTTCAGGGGTGTGCCCTCCGCGCGGTAGTGGCCGAGCGCCCGCTGCTCGTGTCCCGGGAGCAGGCGGCCGTCCGCGCGGACGACCCGCCACCACGGAACGGCTCCCCCGTAGAGAGCCATGGCCCGGCCGACCTGCCGCGGGCCGCCCTCCTCGAGCCACTCGGCGACGTCCCCGTATGTCATGACACGGCCCGGCGGGATCAGTTCGGCGACGTCGAGGACCCGCTCGGCATACGCGGGCAGGGCTTCCCCGGGTTCCGCGGGGGCGCCGTCGTCCCCCGTGCGGGTGTCCCGCGCGCCGGCGTCCTGCGGAAGACTCTCCTCGCTCATCCGCCCCATCCTGCCGCACCCCACCGACAACGGGACGCGTGTGCCCACGGGCGTTCCCTCGCCCGGCAGGACCGCGTCGGGCAGACTGTCCGCCCCCGCATGTGCACCCTGATGCCCCCGCGTATCGGTGCGGCATGCCACCATCGTGCGGGCGGTGACCGGTGATACGAGACCAAGAAGAGACGATGAAGCAGCAGGGCGCGCATTCCGAGGACACGGGGAGCACCTCTGACGCTTCGTCGCGCCCGGGCACTCCGGGCGACCGCCCGAAGACGGACGGCGAGCACGGCCCCGAGGAGGCAGGCACGAAGGAACGGCCGGTCGCCGAGGAGCCCGACATCGCGCACATCGACGAGGTGGAGGGCGACGAACCGCTGCTCCCCGCGCGCGTGCACCGCCCGTCCGATCTGATGCGGCTCCTGGTGGGCGTGCTCGCGGTAGCGGTACTGATCGGCATCGCCGCGTTCGCGCACGGCACCACCTCGGGCCTCGAACAGGACATCAACAAGGGCACCGGGCAGGCACCCGATCTGCTCATCAAGATCGCGGGGCTGGCCTCCAGCATCGCCATCCTGCTGGTGCCGGTCGCCTTCGCCATCGAGCGGCTGATCAAGCGGGACGGCCTCAGAATCGCCGACGGCGTGCTCGCGGCGGTCCTCGCGCACGGTGTGACACTCGCCACCGATCTGTGGGTCGCCCGGGCCGCCCCCGACTCGATCCAGGAGGCGCTGACCCAGCCCTCCCCCGGGGACATCCACGCGCTGACCGACCCCGTGCACGGCTATCTGGCGCCGGTCATCGCCTATATGACAGCCGTGGGCATGTCACGCAGACCCAGGTGGCGCACGGTGCTGTGGGTCGTGCTGCTGCTCGACGCCTTCTCGATGCTCGTCACCGGGTACACGACCCCGTTCTCGATCATCCTGACCGTGCTGATCGGCTGGACCGTGGCATACGGCACGCTGTACGCGGTCGGCTCGCCCAATGTCCGTCCCACCGGGCAGACCCTGATGGCCGGTCTGCGGACCGTCGGATTCCGCCCGGTCAGCGCGTCACGCGAGGACACCTCGGACAACCCCGACACCGGCGACCGGGGCCGGCGCTACTTCGTCACGCTCGAGGACGGCCCTCCGCTGGACGTCACGGTGGTCGACCGGGAGCAGCAGGCCCAGGGGTTCTTCTACCGCGCGTGGCGCAATCTGACCCTGCGCGGCTTCGCCACCCGCAGCAGCCTCCAGTCGCTGCGCCAGGCCCTGGAGCAGGAGGCGCTGCTGGCGTACGCGGCCATCGCGGCCGGTGCCAACGCGCCCAAGCTGATCGCCACCTCCGAGCTCGGCCCCGACGCGGTCATGCTCGTCTACGAGCACAGCGGCGCACACACCCTCGACTCGCTGCCGGACGAGGAGATCACCGACAATCTGCTGCGCGACACCTGGCACCAGGTGAAGGCCCTGCAGTCCCGGCGTATCGCGCACCGCAGGCTGGTGGGCGACGCGATCCTGGTGGATCGTTCAGGCACGGTGATCCTCACCGACCTGCGCGGCGGCGAGATCGCGGCCGGCGACCTGCTGCTGCGTATGGACATCTCCCAGCTGCTGGTGACCCTCGGCCTGCGGGTGGGCGCCGAGCGTGCGGTGGCCTCGGCGGTGGGCGTGCTCGGCCCGGACGCGGTGGCGGACTGTCTGCCGATGCTCCAGCCCATCGCGCTCAGCCGCTCCACGCGCGCGACGTTGCGCAAACTGGCCAGGGAGCGGGCACAGCGCGAGCGCGAGGCGGTGCTGGAGGCGTCCCGGCTGGCCAAACAGGCGCGCCTGGAGGAGTCCTCGGACGAGGAGCCGCCGGTCCCCGAGAAGACGGACAAGAAGACCGTACGGGCGGAGCAGCGGGCCGAGAAGCGGGCCATCGACGAGGCCGTGGAGGAGGCACGCGAGGAGGACCTGCTCACGCAGATCCGCCACGAGGTGCTGCTGATCAGGCCGCAGGCACCGGTCGAGCCGGCCCGGCTGGAGCGGGTACGGCCGCGCACACTGATCAGTTTCATGGCCGGCGCGATCGGCGCGTACTTCCTGCTGACGCAGCTCACGCACATCGAGTTCGGACCGCTCATCGCGAACGCCGAGTGGGGCTGGGTCGCGGCCGCGGTGCTGTTCTCGATGTGCAGTTATCTCGCGGCGGCGATGGCGCTGCTGGGGTTCGTGCCCGAGCGGGTGCCGTTCCTGCGGACCGTGGCGGCACAGGTCGCCGGCTCGTTCGTGAAGATCGTCGCCCCGGCGGCGGTGGGCGGCGTCGCCCTGAACACGCGCTTCCTGCAGCGCGCGGGGGTGCGGCCGGGGCTCGCGGTGGCGAGTGTGGGCGCGTCGCAGTTGTTCGGGCTCGGCTGCCACATCCTGATGCTGCTGGCCTTCGGCTATCTGACCGGGACCGAGAAGACGCCGTCGCTGTCGCCGTCCCGGACGGTCATCGCCGGTCTGCTGACGGTGGCGGTGCTCGTGCTCGTGGTGACCTCGGTGCCGTTCCTGCGGAAGTTCGTCGTCACGCGCGTGCGGTCGCTGTTCGCGGGTGTCGTGCCGCGCATGCTGGACGTGTTGCAGCGGCCGCAGAAGCTGGTCACCGGCATCGGCGGCATGCTGCTGCTGACCGCCTGCTTCGTGATGTGCCTGGACGCGTCGATCCGCGCGTTCGGCGACGAGTCCACCTCGATCAGCCTCGCCAGCGTCGCCGTCGTCTTCCTCGCGGGCAACGCCCTGGGATCCGCGGCTCCGACGCCGGGCGGTGTGGGCGCGGTCGAGGCGACCCTGACGGTCGGTCTGATCGCCGTCGGCCTCCCGAAGGAGGTCGCGGCACCGGCGGTGCTGCTGTTCCGCCTGCTGACGCTATGGCTGCCCGTGCTGCCGGGCTGGCTGGCCTTCAACCACCTCACCCGCAAGCAGGCCCTCTGACGCCAGGGCCGGCCGGGCAGGGCTTTCGACCCGCCTTTCGGCACGGCTCTTGGCACAGCTCTCGGCACAGCTTTTGGCAACACCAGTCCCTCCTACCTCGTACGACACGCGTCCCGCGCGGGGGCGCCCGTGCCGCCGCAGGATGGAACCATGCCTTCGCTCCTCCGCCTGCGCGCCGTCGTCCTCACCGCCACCGCCGTGCTGTTGTCCACCGTGCTGGCGGGCTGCGGTGACGACGACACCAAGGGCGAGGACCTCACACGGCAGGAGCTGAGCTGGAAGGCCTGCCCGGCGCCGGACGAGGCCCAGGGCGGAGGCACTCCGCCCTCTCCCCTGCCGGACGACGGCGAGTGGCAGTGCGCCACCATGAAGGCCCCGCTCGACTGGGACGACCCCAAGGGCGACACGATCGGCATCGAGCTGATCCGGGTCCGCACCAGCGGCCCCGCGAGCGAACGCATCGGCTCGCTCATCTTCAACTTCGGCGGACCCGGCGGCTCGGGCGTGACCGCGCTGCCCGGCTTCGCCGAGGACTACAAGACCCTGCGCACCCGCTACGACCTGGTCAGCTTCGACCCGCGCGGAGTCGGCCGCAGCGACCCCGTGATCTGCGAGAACGACCAGCAGCTCGACGCGTACTTCCAGCAGGACGCCACGCCCGACGACTCCGCCGAGCGCACCGAGCTCCTGGACAGCACCACGGAGTTCAACGACGCCTGCGAGGAGAACTCCGAGAAGATCCTTCCGCATGTGCGCACCACCGACGCGGCCCGCGACCTCGACCTGATGCGCCAGGTCCTCGGCGACGACAAGCTGCACTACTTCGGCATCTCCTACGGCACCGAACTGGGCGGCGTCTACGCACACCTGTTCCCCAAGCGGGTCGGTCGTGCCGTGTTCGACGCCGTCGTCGATCCCACGCAGAACCCCGAGCAGGGCTCGCTCGGGCAGGCCAAGGGCTTCCAGCTCGCACTCGACAACTTCGCCGAGGACTGTGTGTCCAAGACCGAGGAGTGCCCCGTCGGCGACAGCGCGCAGGATGTGAAGGACCGTATCGCCACGCTGCTGAGGGACCTCGACCGCAAGCCGATCCCGGGCGTCTTCCCCCGCCAGCTCACCCAGACCGCGGCGACCAGCGGCATCGTGCAGGCGCTGTACTCAAAGGACTTCTGGGAGTACCTCACGGACGGCCTCGAGCAGGCGTACGACGGCGACGGCAGCATCCTGATGCTGCTCTCCGACTCGATGAACGGGCGCAGCGAGAACGGCGAGTACGACAACTCGACCGCCGCCCACACCGCCATCAGCTGCTCCGACTCCAAGCCGCGCTACGACACGGCCTATGTGGAGCAGAAGCTGCCCGAGTTCCGGGCCGCGTCCGCGCTGTTCGGTGACTATCTGGCGTGGGGCATGATCGGCTGCACCGACTGGGCCGTGGCGGGCGCCGCGAACCACCCGGACGTGAGCGCGCCGGGTTCGGCGCCGATCCTGGTCGTGGGCAACACCGGCGACCCGGCCACCCCCTACGAAGGGGCCCGGAAGATGGTGGACGCGCTGGGCAAGGGCGTCGGGGTCGAGCTGACGTACCGGGGTGAGGGGCACGGCGCCTACAACAGCAAGAACAAGTGCGTGCAGAGCGCGGTGGACGGCTATCTGCTGGACGGGAAGGTGCCGCAGGCGGGGACCGTCTGTACCTGAGACGGCACCCAAGGCTGCACGTGAGACTGCACCTGAGGAAGGCCACACCCAGCAAAGCCGCAGGTCAGAAGGTTATCCACAGGCGGACACGGCCGACGCGGGATCTGCCTACCATGGCCTGACCGCCATCCGCAGCACGGTGCGGACGGCCTGCGAGGGGGGACTGGGCGCATGTCGCGCTTCGTACGGTGGACCGCTGTGGCGGTCGCCTCGGCACTGCTCGCGGCGGGCTGCGGCGGCGGCTCGTCCGACGACGACAAGGGCGGCGGCGGGCTCTCCTGGGGCCGCTGCAAGGCCACCGCCGACGCCCCCGCGCCGGGCAACGACTGGCAGTGCGCCACGTTGAAGGTGCCGCTGGACTGGTCGAAGCCGGACGGCGAGACGATAGGACTCGCGCTGATCCGCGCCAAGGCACGCGGCGACGACCGCGTCGGCTCGCTCCTGTTCAACTTCGGCGGCCCCGGCGCCTCGGGCCTGTCCATGATGCCGTCGTACGCCCCGACGGTCTCCCGGCTCCGTGAGCGGTACGACCTGGTGAGCTGGGACCCGCGCGGGGTGGGCGCCAGCGAGGGGGTGCGCTGCCGCGGCGACAAGGAGATCCAGGCCGCCGAGTCGGTGGACGTCACCCCCGACACACCGGCCGAGGAGAAGGCGTACTTCCAGGACGCCGCCGACTTCGGCGAGGGCTGCCAGAAGGACGCCGGGAAGCTCATGGCGCATGTCTCGACCGCCGACTCGGCCCGCGACATGGACCGCATCCGGGACGTCCTCGGCGACGACAGGATGCACTACTTCGGCATCTCCTACGGCACCGAACTGGGCGGCACCTATGCCCACTTGTTCCCGAGGAGGGTGGGGCGGATGACGCTGGACGCGGTCGTCGACCCCGACGCCGACACCGTGGGCCACGCCCAGAACCAGGCCAGGGGCTTCCAGCGGGCGCTGAACGGCTATCTCGAGTCCACGGGCCAGGACCCCGAGGAGGGCACGCGGAAGATCGCGGCCCTGCTGCGACGGATCGACGCCCGGCCCCTGCCGACGGCCACCCCCGGGCGGAAGCTGACCGAGACGCTCGCTGTCACCGGCCTCACCCTGCCGCTGTACAACAAGGAGAGCTGGCCGACCCTGACCAGCGCCCTCGACGCGGCCGAGCGGGGTGACGGCTCGGAGCTGCTCACCCTCGCCGACGGCTACAACGACCGCGCCCCTTCGGGCCACTACGGCACGACCACCCACTCGCAACGGGTCATATCGTGCCTGGACGACAGGCAGCGGCCGACCGCGGCCCGGACGAAGGAGCTGCTGCCGGAGTTCGAGAAGATCTCCCCGGTCTTCGGCCCCTTCCTGGGCTGGGACACGGCCGGCTGGTGCCACGACTGGCCGGTGCCCGGACAGCACGACACCCCGGAGGTCAGCGCCCCCGAGGCGGCACCGATCCTGGTGGTCGGCAACACCGGCGACCCGGCCACCCCCTACGAGGGCGCCCGGAAGATGTCCGGCGAGCTGGGCAAGGGCGTCGGCGTGCTGCTCACCTGGCGGGGCCAGGGCCATGGCGCGTACGGCAGCGGCAGCGACTGCGTGGACTCCACCGTGAATTCGTATCTGCTGAACGGCTCGATCCCGAAGGACGGCAAGGTCTGCTCATGACGACGGCGGGGGCTTCGCGCACTCGTGGTGCCCGAAGCCCCCGCCGGTCGGGAAGGGTGGCCGGATACGGCTCAGTACACCGGCTTGTCCGGCTCGATCTGGTTGACCCAGCCGATCACGCCGCCGCCGACGTGGACCGCGTCCGAGAAGCCCGCGGACTTCAGGACCGCGAGGACTTCCGCACTGCGGACACCCGTCTTGCAGTGCAGGACGATCTTCTTGTCCTGGGGGAGGCTCTCCAGGGCGGTGCCCATGAGGAACTCGTTCTTCGGGATCAGCCGGGCGCCCGGGATGGAGACGATCTCGTACTCGTTCGGCTCGCGGACGTCGATGATGTCGATGCCTTCGCCGTCGTCGATCCACTCCTTGAGCTGCTTGGGAGTGATCGTGGAGTCGGCCGCCGCCGCCTGGGCCTCTTCGGAGACGACGCCGCAGAAGGCCTCGTAGTCGATGAGCTCGGTGACGGTCGGGTTCTCGCCGCAGACCGCGCAGTCGGGATCCTTGCGGACCTTGACCTGGCGGTACTGCATCTCCAGGGCGTCGTAGATCATCAGTCGGCCGACCAGCGGGTCGCCGATGCCGGCGAGCAGCTTGATGGCCTCGTTGACCTGGATGGAGCCGATGGACGCGCACAGCACGCCCAGGACACCGCCCTCGGCGCAGGAGGGGACCATGCCGGGGGGCGGGGGCTCCGGGTAGAGGCAGCGGTAGCAGGGGCCGTGCTCGGACCAGAAGACGGAGGCCTGGCCGTCGAAGCGGTAGATCGAGCCCCAGACGTACGGCTTGTTCAGCAGCACGCAGGCGTCGTTGACCAGGTAGCGGGTCGCGAAGTTGTCCGTGCCGTCGACGATCAGGTCGTACTGACTGAAGATGTCCATCACGTTGTCGGCCTCGAGCCGCTCCTCGTGAAGGATCACGTTCACGTACGGGTTGATGCCGAGGACGGAGTCACGGGCGGACTCGGCCTTGGGGCGGCCGATGTCGGACTGGCTGTGGATGATCTGGCGCTGCAGATTCGACTCGTCGACCTCGTCGAACTCCACGATGCCGAGGGTGCCGACGCCCGCGGCGGCCAGGTACATCAGCGCCGGCGAGCCCAGGCCGCCGGCGCCCACGCACAGCACCTTGGCGTTCTTCAGCCGCTTCTGCCCGTCCATCCCGACGTCGGGGATGATCAGGTGGCGGGAGTACCTGCGGACCTCGTCTACGGTGAGCTCGGAAGCCGGCTCGACCAGGGGTGGCAGCGACACGGGGGCTCCGTTGGTCGGTCAATCACTACGGTTGTTCTCCCCGTAACAGTGCCATGCGCTTTTTCATTCCGAGACACCTGTTCCGACACGCGAGACGATTTCGTCCCAGTAGCCGGGCATGGCCTCCCAGGGATCGGCGTCTCCGCCGCGGTCGGTACGGTCCGTGCGGTCGGTGAAGTAGATCGTCGCGGCGCCCTGCCAGCGCGCGATGCCCAGCGCCTCCCCCAGATGGGGGCGGGGCACTCCGTGGACGAAGTGACAGAAGCGCTCCGGCGAGTGGTCCGCGGTCCACTCGGCCACCTGCGACCAGCGGTAGTCGCTCCACGGTCCGGAGAAGGTGACGAGCTGGTCGGCGAGTTCGACGTACCCCGGGTGCGGGTGGATGCCGTGGCCGAGGACGATGTGGGCCGCGTCACGGATCACACGGAGGGTGGCCACCGTGCGGCGCACCTCGGGCAGCCCGGCGTGGTCCGCCGGGCAGCGCTCCAGGAGGAAGCCGTCGACCTGGTACCAGTCGACGAACCGGTGGGCGTCCGAGATCAGCTCTCCGAAGTTCCGGGTGCCGTACCGGGTGTCGAGGTGGCCGAGGACCCGGATGCCCGCGTTGCGCAGGCGGCCGGCCGCCTCCAGGCAGTGCGGGTCGGGGCGGGTGCCGGGGCCGTCGGCCACGTTGAGGACAACCCAGTGCAGCGGGGTGCCGGGGCGGGTGAGCTCACCCCATTCGGTGGGTGCGAGGAGGGGGTGGGCGTAGCCGGGGACGCCGACGCCGGGGCGGAGTTCCGTGCCGGAGGTGCGCGGCTGTGGGCTGGTCAGATGCGGCATGCCGCCTCCATCCAGATGTCCGCGAGGGACTCCTCGAGGCCGATCCGGGGGCGCCAGCCGAGCCGGTCGCGGGCGGTGCGCACATCGGCCTGCTGCCAGCTGCCGCAGCCGTCGGGGTACGGGTACGCGACCTGGGGGGCGTGGTCCGAGTCCGGGCGGGGATGGCCGATGGCCGGGCGCAGGGCGCCGGGAGGGCCGTCGAGTTCATGGAGGGCGCCGCCGTATCCGGCCACGCGGGCGAGGACCGCGGCGGCGTCGCGCAGGCGCACGGCGCGGCCGGAGCCGATGTTGATGACGCCCTGCGCGGCGGAGAGCGAGGCGGCGTGGACGGCGCGGGCGACATCGCGGACGTCGACGAAGTCGCGCTGCGCGCCCAGGCCGCCGAGCTTCAGCTCGCCGTCGCCGGACTGCATGGCGCGACGCATGGCCTCGGCGAGACGCCCGAGCGGGGAGCCCGCGGGGGTGCCGGGTCCGGCCGGCGAGAAGACGCGCAGGACGACGGCGTCCAGGCCGGAGCCGAGGACCAGTTCGGTGGCGGCGAGTTTGCTGACGCCGTACGGGCCGCCGGGCCGGGGGACGGCGTCCTCGGCCGTGGAGGAGCCGGGCTGGCTGGGGCCGTACTCCGCGCTGCACCCGATCTGCACCAGACGGGCGCCGCAGCCGCTGCGGCGCAGGGCCTCGCAGACGGTGGCGACGGCGACGGTGTTGTGGCGGGTGAGTTCGCGGGCACCGCCCCTGGTGGCGCCGGCGCAGTTGACGACAACGCCCGGGTGGACCGCGTCGAGGAAGCGCGTGAGGGCGCCGGGGCTGCCGGAGGCGAGATCGAAGCGGACGTCGGCGTCGTCGCCGCGGCCGAGGGCGGTGAGCTGCACGGCGGGGTCGGCGAGCAGGCGGTCGGCGACGAAGCGCCCGATGTAGCCGTTGGCTCCGATCAGCAGGACTCTCATCGCGCGGCTCCTGGGGCGGCTGGGACTCCTGGGTGGGTGGTCATCGGGTTCTCCTTGGTGCGGGGCGGACGGGGTGGTGCGGGTGCCTCCGGCGGTGGGCCGGTGTCTGCGGCTACAGGTGACGGGGCTTCGGCCGGGGGGCTCGGGAGTCGCTCTCCGACGGTCCTGGCTCCCCCGGCGGTCACCGGGAGGGGACCGGGGGTGCGTGGGCCGAGGCCCTGGTCAGCCTGCGCGTCGCGTGGACGAGGAGGGTCAGGGCCGCCGCGCCGCAGGCGAGGGTGGGGACGCTGCCGGCGCCCCAGAGGGTGACGAGGGTCTCCACGGGGGTGCCCAGGAAGCCGAGTCCGGGGAGGCGGGCGATGAAGACCGTGGCGAGGGCGGCGGCCTGGACCGTTGCCGTCGCGGCGAGCACTGCGGCCGGGGCGTAGGGGAAGCAGTGGGTGGTGAGGAGGCGGGCGATGAAGAGGAGGGCGCCCAGGGCGAGGACCTCCGCGTGGTCCGCGGGCTCGTCGAGGACTGCCGCGCAGAGGGCGAGCAGGCCCGCCAAGGCGCCCAGGAAGAGGGCGACGGTGCCGAGCAGCAGCGGGCGTACGGCGGCGGCGAAGTCCTCGAGGCCACGGCTGGCGGCGAGCCTGCGGCGGCCCCGCGCGGTGAAGAGGTGGGCGGTCCAGGCCGCGGGCGCGCACGCCAGGGCGAGGGCCAGGACGGGGGCGACGGCGAGGGGCCAGGAGCCGCCGGCCGCGCCGGTGGGCGGACCGTCGGGGCCGCCGGTGACGGCGCTGTGGAGCAGGCCGTCGCCCAGGACGGAGTAGGCGACGAGCCAGGAGATCCACAGGGCGCTGCCGCGGGGGCCGGTGTGGTCGGTCCGGCTCAGCGGGCCGCGGCGGAGTGCGGCGCGGAGGGCCAGGCCCACGGCGAGGATGCCCGCTGCCACGGCGATCAGGCGCGTCCGTCCGTGGGTGAGGTGCGCGGCGTTCACGGCGGCGGCGCACAGCGCGCCCGGCAGGAGCGTCAGGAGGACCCAGTCGGCACGCGCCCGGGGGGCCGTGGGCGCCGGCGACGCGGGGGCGTCCCCGTCCCGGGTGACTCGGGCGTACATCTCCTCGGCGAGGGAGAAGACGTCCCGGTGGCGGAAGCGGGCCGCGGTGCGCTCGGTGATGCCGTGCGCTTCGAGTCCCGCGGCGATCTCGAGGGGGTCCACCGCCCGTTCGCAGAGTTCCCGGTGACGGTGCATCAGCGCCTTCACCGGGTCGGCACCCCGACGCGCGGAGGGCGGCTTGCGATCGGCGGCCTGCCCCTGCGCCACGGATGCCTCGCGGCCGTCGGCCGGCTCGCGCTTCCCGGGCGACTCACGGTCGGCAGCCGGTTCCGGTGCCGGTGAGGCCGTGGCCGCCGGCCCGAGCGCCCTCTCCGAGGGGGCATCCGACGCTCCCGTACCGGCAGAGGTGCCGGGTCCGGCCGGGGTTCCAGGACGGTCCAGTTCGCCCAAGTCGTTCATCGTGCTCTCTCCGGGGCGGGGACGGCGGTGGTGGCTCGTACGGGGCTGCCTCCGGCCCAGCCGGGGACGCCGCGGGCGGCGAGGCCGGGGGTCGGGCCGGCCCAGCTGACCGGGACACGGGCCTCGGCGGGCACCGCGAAGGGCAGCGGCTCACCCGCAGCGTCTAGGACGACACGGCGGACGGGAGCGCGCGAGACGATCTCCAGGTAAATGCTGTGAAACGCCTCGATGTTCTGCTCGACCGTGAACAGTTCGAGAGCACGGGCCCGGGCGGCTGCGCCCAAGCGCTCACGGCGCTCCGGGTCGCGCAGCAACGCGACGCACGCCTCGGCGAGCGCTCGTGGGTTGCGCGGGGGCACGACCAAGCCGGTGCCGCCGATGACCTCCACGACCGCGCCGACGTCCGTCGACACCGTGGCGCGTCCGCAGAGCATGGCCTCGACCAGGCCGGTCGGGAAGCCCTCGACGACGCTGGACAGGACGGTCACGGCGCCCGAGGCGTAGGCGTCGGCGAGGGCCGGGAGTTCCGGCTCTCCGACCTCCTCGAAGGACACCGGGTTGTGGCCGGCGGTGTGCGGGCCCTCGGCCTCGTCGGGGAAGAGATGGGCGGCCAGCGCCCTGCAGTGGGCGAGATAGGCCGCGCCCTCGGTCCCGGCGGGGGCTCCGACGATGCGCAGGCGCGTCCGCGGCTGCTGCTTGCGGACCTCGGCGAAGGCGTGCAGCAGCGAGACCAGGTCCTTGGCGGGTTCGACGCGGCCGACCCAGACGAGCGCGTCCGGGTCGGCGCACTCCGCGGACTCGCCCACCTCGGCGAAGGGCCGGGCGTCCATGCCGGGGTAGATCGTGCGGAGCTTCTCGCGGCCGGCACCGCAGCGCTCCTGCCAGCGGCGGGCGTGCGTGTTGCCGGCGGTGACGACCTCGGCCTGCCCGTAGACCTCGGCGGCGAGTCCGCCGTGGAAGGCCGCCAGCAGGGACCGAACGGCGGGCGGGGCGTCGGGGGCGGTGAGGTAGTGCGTCCGCAGGCGCACGCCGTACTCGGTCACCAGCAGGGGGACGCCGGTGAAGTGGCGGGCCAGCAGGCCCGGCAGGGCGGCCGGGCCGCCGGACGCGGCGTGGCAGAGGTCGACCGCGCCGAGTCCGTCGTCCTCGTACCAGTCGAGGGAGAGGGGGCGCAGCGCCCGTTCGAGGTGTGCGGCCACGGCGAGCAGGTCCGGGACCCGGGCCTCACGCGCGGCGCGGTGGGCGCCCGGCGCACGACAGGCGCGTTCCAGCGCGCGTACGGCGGCCTCGGAGCGGAGAGCACTGGCCAGCCCGCCCTCCTCACGGGCGAGTTCGGCAAGCCCGTACAGAGCGTTGGCGAAACGGTCCGCCTCGGGGGTCGAGGCCCCCTCGGACGTCGCCCCGCACGGCTCGGACGCCGCCCCGCAGAGCACGGCGGCCAGTTCCCCGAAGCACTCGGTGAACCGCCGGCGCGCACGGCGCCCCAGGACCACCCCGTCGTCCTCGGTCATCCACAGCGGCGCGGTCCGTACCCTGCGGACGTTCGGCGAGAGCGGGGTCCAGCCCTCGTCCTCCTGGTGTTCACTGCGGCTGAGCGCGTAGACGTCGAACTCGTGCTGTGCGAGCCCGCGCACCAGCCGGTCGCACCAGAGCCTGGCGTCACCGCTCACATACGGATAGCCACCTTCCGTGAGCAGTCCGATGCGCATGTGTCCACCCCCGATCTCCCGTATGGGGAGCCGCCGTTGCCCGGCGGCTCGCAGCGGGACGAACGTATGCGGTCAGGGCGGTGGTACGACGGACGGTTGTCCGTCGCACCACCAAAAGGGGTGAACGGTCGTAACTTTCCCGTGCGGGTCGCGTTCCGTCGCGCTAGGAGATCAAGTGGACACGGATCGTCATGCCGCGGCCAACTCCCGTCGCTCCGCCCGGCGTCGCGCGGCGGCCTCCGGGTCGAGCGCCGGTACGGCGGCGAGCAGCTGCCTGGTGTACGGCTCGCGCGGCGCCCCGTACACGTCGGCGACGGGTCCTTCCTCGACGACGACGCCCTCGCGCATCACCGCGACCCGGTCGCTGACCTGGCGGACGACGGCCAGGTCGTGCGCGATGAAGACCAGCGCGAGCCCGAGTTCGCGCTGCAACTCCCCCAGCAGGTCGACCACGTGCGCCTGGGTGGTGACGTCGAGGGCCGAGACCGGCTCGTCGCAGACGATGACGCGCGGGTCCGCCGCGAGCGCCCGCGCGATCCCGATGCGCTGGCGCTGGCCGCCGCTGAACTCGTGCGGGTAGCGGTCGTGATGCGCCGCTTCGAGCCCCACGCGCTCCAGCAGTTCTGCCACGCGCTCCCGAATGCGCCCCTCGGACTCGCCGCGCGCGCGGAGCGGATCGGCGATGGACTCGCCCACGCTGCGGCGGGGGTTGAGGGAGGAGACGGGGTCCTGGAAGACCATCTGCACGGCCGGGTTCACCCCGGTGTGCGCGCGGCCCTCGAACCGCAGTGATCCGGTCGTCGGCTCCAGCAGCCCGACGAGCATCCGCCCCAGGGTCGTCTTCCCGCTGCCGCTCTCGCCCACGATGCCGAGCGTCTCACCGCGCCGCAAGGTCAGCGACACCTCGTCCACGGCCGTGAACGCCCGCTTCCCGCGCCCGAACACGCGCGTGAGGCCGGTCGCCTCCAGCACGATCTCCTCGGGCTCCGACGAGTCCTTCCGGGGCGCGTCCAGCCGGGGCACCGCGGCCAGCAGTTCCCGGGTGTACGGCTGGGCCGGCGCGCCCAGCACACCCGAGACCGGCCCGTGCTCGACCGCCCGCCCGTGCCGCATCACCAGCACCTCGTCGACGCTCTCGGCGGCGACGCCCACGTCGTGGGTGACGAGCAGCAGGCCCATGCCGGTCTCCTCGCGGAGCGTGTGCAGCAGGTCGAGGACCTGGGCCTGGACGGTGACGTCGAGGGCCGTCGTCGGCTCGTCGGCGATCAGCAGGCGGGGCTCGCACGCGAGCGCCATGGCGATCAGGGCGCGCTGGCGCATGCCGCCGCTGAACTCGTGCGGCCGGGAACGCGAGCGCCGGGCCGCGTCCGGAATCCCCACCCGGTCCAGGACCTCGACGGCACGCGCGCGTGCCGCCCGCCGGGACACGCGCGCGTGGGCGCGGTACACCTCGGCGATCTGGTCGCCGATCGCGTAGTACGGGTCGAGGGAGGACAGCGGATCCTGGAACACCATCGCCGCCTGCCCGCCGCGCAGCCGCCGCAGATCCCCGTCGGAGGCCCGCTGCACGTCGGTGCCGGCCACCTCGACCGAGCCCTGGACCCGCGCTCCCGTGCCACGGTGCAGGCCGAGCAGGGCGGACGCCACGGTCGACTTGCCGGAGCCGGACTCGCCGACCAGGGCCAGGGCGGCGCCCTGTTCGAGGCGGAAGGAGAGTCCGTCGACGGCACGCGACTCGCCGAAGTCCACGCTCAGGTCGGTCACGTCGACCAGGCTCATGTCAGCACCACCCGTCGGTCGGCCACCGCGTACAGCACGTCGGCGACGGCGCCTGCGAGGACCACGAAGAAACCGGTCACCAGGACCATGCCGACGACCACCGGCAGGTCGACGACCTTCACCGCCCCCACCAGCGCCTGGCCGATGCCGGGCAGCCCGAAGAGCGTCTCGGTGAGCACGGCACCGCCGAAGAGCACCCCGAGGTTGTTGGCGTTCACGGCGATGAGCGGTGCCACCGCGCCGCGCAGCGCGTGCCGCCCGATGATGGACCGCTCCCCGATGCCGTACGCGCGGAAGGTCCGCACATGGTCCTCGGCGAGGGTCTCCAGCATCGCGGCCCGGGTCAGCCGGGCGTAGGTGGCCGACTCGATCAGCGCGAGCGACAGCCAGGGCAGCAGCAGGTTCCAGGCCCACTGCTCGGGGTCGTCGGTGAAGGCGACGTACTGCGGGAACGGCAGCAGTTGAAGCTGTCCGCAGACGACGATCATCAGGATCAGTCCGATGACGAAGACGGGCGTGGCCGTGCCGACCAGCGTCAGGCCGGTCAGCAGCCGTTCGGTGAGCCGGCCCCGCCGCCACACCGACAGCACGCCCGTGCCGATGCCGATGATCAGCCACAGCACCATGGCGCCGAGCGCGAGCGAGCCGGTGACCGGCAGCTTCGCCAGGATCAGGTCGGTGACCGGCTGGTCGCTCTGGTACGACAGGCCGAGGCAGGGCGCCGGGCAGTGCTGCACGGACGTACCGGTGGAGAAGTCCTGGCCGGCGACGAGGCCCGACAGGAAGTGCCAGTACCGCACGTACAACGGGTCGTCGAGCCTGAGCTGCTGAGCGACCTGGTGGACCTGTTCCGGTGAGCAGCGCGGGCCGCAGGTGATCTGGGCGACGTTGCCGGGCGTGGCGTAGAAGACGACGTAGATGATCACGGAGAGGGCGAAGAGGGTGACCAGGGCGCCGAGGACGCGGCGCAGTACGAATCCGCCGAAGCCGCTCATGCCGCACCCCCTTCGGCCGCCTTCGCCTCCCGCTTCCGTCCCGTGCCGATGCGCAGCCGTGAGGCCGCGCGCGGGTCGAGGGCGGTGCGCACTCCGTCGCCGAGGACGGTCAGGGACAGCACGGTCACGAACAGCGCGCCCGCGGGCAGCAGCAGGTACTGCGGGGCCGCCTGGTACCAGACGTCGGCCGCGGTGAGCATCTGTCCCCAGGACGGCGTCGGCGGCTTCACGCCCACGCCGAGGAAGGACAGCGCCGCCTCGACGGTGATGTTCGTCGGGATGAGCAGCGCCGAGTACGTGATGACGGGGGCCGCGAGGCCGGGCAGCAGTTCGCGGCGTGCGATCCGGGCGGTGCCCCAGCCGCTGAGCCGTGCCGCGGAGACGTAGTCGAGCTGCTTGAGGGTGAGCGTCTGCGCGCGCACCATCTTGGCCAGCGTGCCCCAGCCGGAGACCAGCCCCACGACGAGGGCGACCAGGACGGGACGCGGGAAGCTCGTCGGCACGATGGCGAGCAGGGCCAGCGCGATGACCATCAGGGGCATGGAGACGAAGATGTCGGCGATCCGGGTGACGGCGAGGTCCACCCAGCGGTTGCCGAGTCCCGCGACGACGCCCAGCACGACGCCGAGCAGCACCTGCACCACCGTGGCGGCCAGCGCCACGCCCAGCGAGACCCGCGCGCCGTATGTCAGCCGGGCGAACAGATCGCGTCCGGTCTGCGGTTCGACGCCGAGCCAGTGCTCGGCGCTCATCCCTCCGAACGACCCGATGGGCACGCCTCCGCGCGCGGAGTCGATGAGCGAGGGGTGGTAGGTGGTCGGGTCCTGCCCCTCGATCGCGGTGAGCAGGGGTGCGGCCACCGCGATCAGGACGAGCAGCGCGACGACGACCGCCGCGACGAGGGCGGCGCGCTGCG
Source organism: Streptomyces sp. CRCS-T-1 (assembly GCF_024442335.1). NCBI lineage: Bacteria > Bacillati > Actinomycetota > Actinomycetes > Kitasatosporales > Streptomycetaceae > Streptomyces > Streptomyces sp. CRCS-T-1. The sequence goes on from NZ_CP101651.1 coordinate 2,697,385, forward strand.
TGCGCAGCCGCCGCCAGAACTGACGGGCCCCCGAGGCTCCCGGAGCGGGCGCTCCGGGAGCCTCGACGGCGAGAACTGCCTCACTCACGGCGCTACTTCACCGCGACCTGGGAGATGTCCAGCACACCGGTCCAGTCACTGATCACGATGTTCTTGACGTCCTCGCCGTACAGGCGCTTGTAGACGGGGTGGAACAGCGGGACGGTCAGGGCCTTCTCGCCGATCTTCTTGTCCAGTGCACCCCACCTCTTGGCGGCCTGGTCAAGATCCGTCAACTTGTTGATCGCGTCAATCTCGGCATTGACCGACTTGTCATTGAGCAGGCCCGTGTTGAAGTTCGCGCCGTCCTTGACGATCTGCCGGCCGTCGAAGATCGGGGCGAGGAACGGACCGCCGGAGGGCCAGTCGGCGCCCCAGTGGGCGAGGAAGAAGCCCGGCTCGGTCTTCACGTTGTGGATCTTGTCGGAGTAGTCGTTCTCCTCCAGGCCCTGCAGCTTGACCGTGATGCCGGCCTTCTTGAGCGCGTCCTGGATGGCGGTCGCGATCTCCGGGCTGGTCTCGAAGTCCTTGGCGTTGGAGTGGGTCAGCGTGATGGTGAGACCGTTCGCGTGCCCGGCCTCCTTCAGCAGCTCCTCGGCCTTCTGCGGGTCGCCGCCCTTGCCCGCCGGGAACAGGTCGTACGGCGTGTAGCCGAAGGACTTCTGGTCGGGCAGGAAGGTGGTCGCGGGCTCGGCGAGCGCGGAGCCGCCGGCGGCGTTGACCACGGACGACCGGTCGATGGCGTACGAGATCGCCTGCCGCACCCTGGGGTCGTCGAACGGCTTGATCGTCGGGTTGAACGCGATGTAGTTGGTGTAGCCGAAGTGCCCGGTGCCGACGCGGGCGGCGAGCTCCTTGTCGCCGCTGACCTTGGCCAGCTCGGCCGGGCCGAGGTTGGTGTCCGTGGTGACCGCGGCGGCGTCCGCCCCCTGGGACGCGGACAGCCGCTGGTTGATCACGGACGAGTCGAGCCCGGACCGTACGTCGATCTTGTCCGGGTAGGCCTTGCGCTCGGCGTCGGTCGAGGCGGACCAGTGCGTGTTGCGCTCCAGGGTCAGCCGCTCACCGTCGTTCTCGTTCTTCACGACCTTGTACGGCCCGGAGGAGACCGGGTGCTCCTCGTACTTGGTGCCCGTGTCCTTGCTCTTCGGGACGGGCGTGAACTGCGTCTGCGTGGCCAGGTACGGGAACTCGCCCTCGGGCTTGTTCAGATGGAAGACGATGGTCCGCTCGTCCGGCGTCTCGATCGCGTCGAGGCCCTTCTTGTCCTTGTACGGGCCTTGGTAGTCGGCGGCCCCGACCAGCCAGTCCCGCAGATAGGGGGCGCCGCCCGACAGCTCGGGGGCGAAGGAGCGCTCGATGCCGTACTTGATGTCGGCCGAGGTGATCGGGGTGCCGTCCTCGTACTTGAGGCCCTTCTTCAGGGTGTACGTCCACACCTTCGCGTCCTTGCTGGGGCGCCCGGTGTCGGTGGCGAGGTCGGGGACGACCTCGGTGCCGGCGGCGCCGTCCTCGCGGTTGCGGGTGGTGAGCGTACGGAAGACCAGGGACGGGACGTTGCCGCCGCCGGAGGTGTACAGCCGTGCCGGGTCGAAATCCTGCTGCGGATTGGCGTTCAGGACCGTGAGAGTGCCGCCCTTGTGGGGCGTGGTGTCGCCGCCGGCGCCCTTGGCATCGTTGTCCTTGGGCCCGCAGGCGGCGGCGCCCGCTGCCAGGACCAGGCTGACGGATGCCGCGGCCACGCGGCGCGCTGTGACGGACGGTTGGCGCATCGGATTGACGACCTCTCGATGATGTCTCGGATCGCGAGACGAAATGACGAAGGGTGAGACGAACGGGAACAGACGTCTGCCCGGCGCCGGGTCGTCGAAGAAGCCGTGACCGATGAAGCCGTGACCGGGTCACGGAGAGCAGGGGTTTTCGCGACGCGCGCCTGGAGCGGGCGTCAGCAACAGTGAATGTCGGCCACGCAGAGCGGGGTCACGCCGATGAGCGCCAGCTCGAAGGCGGCGCGAACGGAGGCGGGACGGGGGGACATGCGCAGAAATATGTACGACTTTTCTGCGCATGTCAACGCGCGGCGCTGGCCGGCCCCTGTGATGCCGGTCAATTCCCGGGGTAGGCCCAGGGGTTGGCACGGCAGCGGATGCCGTCGTGGTTGAGGAACTTGGTCTGCTGCTGCATGACCGGCGCGAGGTCGCCGTCCTTGTCGCAGGTGACGTGGTTGTAGCCGAGACGGTGTCCGACCTCGTGGTTGATCAGCATCTGCCGGTAGGCGTGGATCTTGTCGCCGTATGTCGGCGAACCCTGCGCCCACCGGTAGGCGTTGATCATCACGCGCTCGGTCGCGGCCGAGTCGCAGGAGACGTTGTCCACGGTGGTGTCCAGGCCGGACTTGGCGCACCAGTCGGCGGTCGTGCCGGGGCTGGCGAGAGTGATCACGAAGTCGGGGTTGCCGGAGTAGACGCGCTCGAAGGTGTGCGCGCCGTTGTGGGCCCAGCTGCGCTCGTCGTTGAGCGTCTTCTGCACGGCCTCGGCGAAGAGTGCGCCGTCCAGCCCGAGTCCCTGCTCCACGTCGACGCGGTAGGTGTGCTTCTGTCCCCTGCCGGGTGCCTTCGCGACTCCGGGGACGGCGTCGAACTTCCCCGAGCCCTTGAGCTCGGCGCCGAGCGGGTACGTCCTGGCCATCTTCTCGTTGTACGTGAGCGGCTTGGCGTCGGACTCCGGGGCGGGGGTCTGCCCGCCGCTCTGGGGCGCGGGGTCCCGGACGTCGCGGGCCTGGTCCGTGGCGGACTGCGACTGCACGCCGGAACCGCCCTGGTCGTCGGCGACCTGGCCGGCGACGACCACGGCCAGCACGGTGGTGACGGCGGCGGCCGCGATGCCGGTGAAGGTACGGCCCTTGCCGCCCTTGACCGGCGCGGGCGCACCGGTGGGCTCCGCGTCGTCACGGTCGCGGTCCTGGTCACCGTCGAGTCCGGGGCCGAAGTCGCGGTCACGGCCGAAGCCGCGGTCACGGCCGAAGCCGCGGTCACGGCCGAAGTCGCGGTCCTGGTCGTCGAAGGGCGTGTCGGCCGGAGTGCCCGCGCCCCAGTCCGTGACGGAGGCGTATCCGTCCGCCGCGTGGGCGGAGGCGGCCGTACGGGGCGCGAAGACGTCGTCCCCTTCGCCGAAGGCGTCGAGGTAGTCCTGCCGCGGTCCGGGCACGGACGCCCGCCGCTGCCGCGGTATGGGAGCGGCGCCCCGGCCGTTCTCCCTCAACTCGCCCCAGCCGCCGCCGGGTTCCCGCTGCTCGGGGTGGCCTCCCCGGGCGGCGGGGAAGCCCTGCGCGGGGGTGCCGTCGGGCAGCCGCGGCACACCGCGTCCCGGCATGCCGTCCGGACGCCATCCGTCCGGCGGCTGCGGCGTCCCGTACGGAGGCGTGCCGGAACCCGGCGCGGGACCGGAGCCCGGCGCGGGCCGCGGCCCCGGCGTACGGCGAGGACCCGCGCCCGGCGGCGGCCAGCCGCCCTGCCCGGCGCCGGGCGGTACCGGCCGGCCTCCCCAGCCGGGGTCCGGCGCCTGGCCCTGCCCTGGTCTCTCTCCCTGCGCCGACCCGGCCCGGTCGTCCCGTACTGCGGTCGCGTCCGCGGTGTCGCCCTTGGCGACCGCCCCGCGGCGGCTGTGGCGTCCCACTTCGCGCCTCAGCCCCCCATGCTCTCGTCGGTGCTTTCCCTGTCGACGGCGCCGTCCTTGGCCCGCCGTGCTCGCCGCGTGCCCAACTCTCCGGAGTCCGCGAGGAGTTCGCGAAACGCCAGGGCCACTGTCTCCGGGTACTCCATCATGGCCACGTGCCCCGCGTCCGGCAACGTCACCAGCCGCGAGTCACGAAAGGCCCGGGCCGCCTTCTGCGCCATGCGGAAGCCGACCAGTTGGTCACGGCCACCGTAGACGAGAAGGGTGGGCGCGAGAACGCGCTCGGCCTGGCGCCACAGCCCCTGCTGGCCGCCCAGCGTGTACGCGTTGACGATCCCGCGCGCGGACCGCGCCATGGCGTCCCAGAAGTACGGCAGCCGCAGCCGCCGCTCCATCTCCTGCACGGCGTTGCGGAAACCTTCCGGCGTCACCATGCCCGGATCCCCGTAACACAGTGCCATGACGCCGCGGACCCGCTGCTCCGCCGTCCAGGCGCGGGTGAGCCGGGTGAAGAGCAGGGCGACTCCGGGCACCGCCAGCAGCCCGGTGGGCACGGCGGAGCGCTGCACGCGGATTTCCGGCAGGGCGGGCGACACGAGCGTGAGCGTACGGACGAGATCGGGCCGTACGGCCGCGACACGGGTGGTGATGGCGCCACCGAGCGAGTTCCCGAACAGGTGCACGGGACCGCGGCCGGAGGCGTCGAGGTAGCGGATGACCGCGCGCGCGTGCCCGGTGACGGAGTAGTCGCCGTCGTCCGGTGGCGGGGAGTCGCCGAAGCCCGGCAGGTCGACGGCCTCACTGTCGACGGCGTCCTCCAGCAGCGGCATCAGCGCCGACCAGTTCTGCGAGGAACCGCCGAGCCCGTGCACGTAGAGCGCGGGCGGCAGCCCCTCGCGGGCGGGCGGTCGCGAGCGCACCGTCAGCGTGACCCCGGGCAGCTCCACCGACCGCAGCCGCTCGCCCTCCGCGACCCTGACGCCCCCCACCCTCGGCAGCACATTGGCGGGCGGCACGAACGGCAGCTCGGTCGAAGACATGCGGCAATGTTACGAGACGATCACGCAGTGGCTCATGTGTTCGCCTGTGTTCGCCGTCACAAGAATCGGACAGGAGCAGTTCAGGGGGTGCGCACTGCGTCACACCCCGGACGCGGATCGCATAGCGTCCGGATCGGGTGTCTCCTAGGCTCGTACAGAGGGCACCCGCATGTGGCCCCTGATCCTCAGGGACGTTCGTAGGAAGGGAGCCCAGCATGGCCGTAGACCCCACCGACCCCGAGACATTCGAGGCCGAGGACGCGCCCCAGGCGCGGGAGTACGACGTCGAGGCCCCCGAGGTCGACGCGGCCGAGCAGCAGGCGGACCTCGCGCCGGACCGCGACGACCCGCTGACCGGCGTCGACCCGGACCGCGCCAACGAGGCCGATCTCGCGGAGCAGGCCCGGGTCGTCTCGCTCGACGAGGACGACTACCGGTGACGCTCCCCACCGGGGGCGGCAAGCAGCGCCGTTGAACAGGAAAGAGGCTGCATTTTGCCCGCTCTGCCCCTGTTTGAAACCTTCGCAACCGCTTTCGCAACCGTCCGGTCCGTGAAATTCTGCGTTCTCACCGCGCACACCACGGTTACCGAAAAGTACGATGGCGACGCGGCCAGATCCGCACGTGGACGACTATGGGAGGCGGCGTGACAGCCATCGAGCAGACAGAGGCGGTTCGCCCGCGGGGTACACGCCTGCCACGCCGTGCCCGACGGAACCAGCTCCTGGGCGCCGCCCAGGAGGTCTTCGTGGCCCAGGGCTATCACGCGGCGGCGATGGACGACATCGCCGAGCGCGCGGGCGTCAGCAAGCCGGTGCTCTACCAGCACTTCCCGGGCAAGCTCGATCTCTACCTCGCCCTGCTCGACCAGCACTGCGAGTCGCTCATCCAGTCCGTGCGCCACGCGCTCGCCTCGACGACGGACAACAAGCAGCGCGTGCGGGCGACGATGGACGCGTATTTCGCGTACGTCGAGGACGACGGCGGCGCGTTCCGCCTGGTCTTCGAGTCGGACCTGACGAACGAGCCCGCCGTGCGCGAGCGCGTCGACAAGGTCACCAACGAGTGCGCGGAGGCGATCTGCGAGGTCATCGCCGAGGACACCGGCCTCTCGCAGGCGGAGTCGATGCTGCTCGCCTCGGGCCTGGGCGGCCTTGCCCAGGTCGTGGCGCGGTCCTGGCTGCACAGCGACCGCAGCGTGCCCCGCGATCAGGCGGTGCAGCTGCTGACCTCGCTGGCGTGGCGCGGCATCGCGGGCTTCCCGCTGCACGGGACCGATCACCACTGACGCGTGCTTTGTTCCCGCCCGATGTTCGCTCGTGGCGTTCTCGGGCGGGGACTGCGGGTCCCCTCGCCGGGCTAATGTGTGCTGCGTACGGCGCGGAAGGTCGCGCACATCACTGACCGTCGGAGGGACATAGCCGTGGAGGTCAAGATCGGCGTGCAGCACGCGCCCCGCGAGATCGTTCTGGAGAGCGGTCAGAGCCCCGAGGAGGTCGAGCGCGTCGTGGCCGAGGCACTGGCCGGAAAGTCGCAGCTGCTGAGCCTCGTGGACGAACACGGCCGCAAGATCCTGGTCCCGGCCGACCGTCTCGCATACGTCGAGATCGGCGAGCCGGCCCCGCGCAAGGTGGGCTTCGGCGCGCTGTAGACGCGTGAGCGCAGCGGGGCGGGACAGCCATCGGCCGTCCCGCCCCGTTCGTGTTCTCCGGGGCCCCGTGCGGCACCTGGGTTCCTCCACGGATGGAGCACAGAGGGCCCACAGAAAGGGATTGGATTCCGCAGGTCAGGGGTAAGACGGGCTACGACCGATTTGGGTAGGCCGGCCATGTGGGAGGGACCCCGACATGCTCCTGGAAGCGTTGAGCTCCGCGATCCTCGGTCTGGCTCTGGCCTGGGCGGCCACGCAACGCCTGTCGCACAGGCTCCCGGCCCGCCCCCTGGTCCTGTCGACCGGTGTCGCCGGAGCCCTCTTCGGAGCCTTCGTCATGCACAGCGCGCTGGAGGCCGGGCATCTGCTGCTGGTCCTGCTCGGCGCGGCGATCGTCTCGGTGGCCTCGCTGTCGCTGCTGCTGCGCCCGGCGGGGCGCCACCTGCGCCGACGATCAGCCACGGCGTAGCCGTCCGGGGCGGCGGACTACGCACCTGACAGGGGCGCGGGGAACCGCGCGGCCGGCCACCGGCGGCCCGCGGTCTCCCCACACCCCCGCGGAAGCGCCACCCTCTGGGAGAGCGCTACGCGGCCAGCCCCAGCGCGGCCATCCGCTTGGTGTGGGCCTCGGTGATCCGGGAGAACATCTTGCCGACCTCGGCCAGGTCGAACCCGTCCGCGACGCCGCCCACCAGCATGGTCGACAGCGCGTCCCGGTCGGCGACCACCCGCTGGGACTGCGACAGGGCCTCGCCCATCAGCCGCCGCGCCCACAGCGCGAGCCGTCCGCCCACGCGCGGGTCGGCGTCGATCGCGGCCCGCACCTTCTCCACGGCGAAGCCGCCGTGGCCGGTGTCGTCGAGCACGGCCAGCACCAGATCGCGGGAGTCGGAGTCCAGGCGGGCGGCGACCTCCCGGTAGAAGTCACTGGCGATGGAGTCGCCGACGTAGGCCTTGACCAGCCCCTCCAGCCAGTCCGAGGGGGCGGTCTGCTTGTGGAAGCCGTCGTAGGCGCCGACGAACGGCTGCATCGCCCGCGTCGGCTCCTCCCCGATCTCGGCGAGCCGGTCGCGCAGCCTCTCGAAGTGGTGGAACTCGGCCGAGGCCATCTTGGCCAGCTCCGCCTTGTCCGCCAGCGTCGGCGCCAGCTTGGCGTCCTCCGCGAGTCGCTCGAACGCCGCCAGCTCCCCGTAGGCGAGCGCGCCGAGCAGGTCCACGACAGCGGCGCGGTACTGCGGGTCGGCGGAGGCCGTCGCCCAGTCCCGGGCGGCGACTCCGGTGTGTTCGGCCGGGGTGGCGGTGGTGTCCGAGGCGTTCTCAGGCTTGTCAGAGCTCGTCATGAAGCGCACAATAGCCCGCCCGCCGGAAGGCGTAAGGCCCTGGTCAATCACTGTGACAACGGCTACGTGACCAAATCGGCCATCGCATGTGCGGGAATCCGGGGTATGGTGGTAATGCGCCTGCTGGTACTTCGACGTACCTCGACAGGCCGCACGTATGAGGATGCCCGGTCGGTGGCCCGATCGGCTCCGACCCGACAGACCTCCGCGTCCGTATGGCACTGTGCGTACGGAGCCCGGAGGGACACCCTCAGCGGTACGAGCGCTAGAGCGTCGACAGTGGTCCCGTGCCCAACGGCACCGCCGCAAGGCCGCCGACGTCCCCGGCACGGTCCGTACACGACCCCCGCGCTCGCCTCGCACCGCCCCACACAGAAGAGGCAGCACCCTGACTACGACGTTCCGAGAGCTCGGAATCCTTCCCGAGACCGCCGAGGCCCTTGAGGCCGTCGGCATCACCACCCCCTTCCCCATCCAGGAGCTGACGCTGCCCGTGGCCCTTTCGGGCACGGACGTCATCGGCCAGGCCAAGACCGGCACCGGCAAGACGCTGGGCTTCGGCCTCCCGCTCCTCGATCGCGTCACCGTTCCCGCCGATGTCGAGGCCGGACGCGCCAAGCCCGAGGACCTCACCGACACCCCGCAGGCGCTCGTCGTCGTCCCCACGCGCGAGCTGTGCCAGCAGGTGACCAACGACCTCCTGACGGCCGGCAAGGCCCGTAACGTGCGCGTGACGGCGATCTACGGCGGCCGGGCATACGAGCCCCAGGTCGAGGCCCTGAAGAAGGGCGTCGATGTGGTCATCGGCACCCCGGGCCGGCTGCTCGACCTCGCCGGGCAGAAGAAGCTGAACCTGAAGCACGTCAAGTGCCTGGTCCTCGACGAGGCCGACGAGATGCTCGACCTGGGCTTCCTGCCCGACGTCGAGAAGATCATCAACATGCTTCCGGTCCGCCGCCAGACGATGCTGTTCTCGGCGACCATGCCGGGCGCGGTCATCGGCCTGGCCCGCCGCTACATGTCGCAGCCCACGCACATCCGCGCCACGGCGCCGGACGACGCGGGCGCGACCGTCGCGAACACCAAGCAGTTCATCTACCGCGCGCACAACATGGACAAGCCCGAGATGGTCGCGCGCATCCTGCAGGCCGACGGCCGCGGGCTCGCGATGGTCTTCTGCCGGACGAAGCGCACGGCGGCTGATCTCGCCGACCAGCTCAAGCAGCGCGGCTTCGCCTCCGGCGCGGTCCACGGCGACCTCGGGCAGGGCGCCCGCGAGCAGGCCCTGCGCGCCTTCCGCAACGGCAAGGTGGACGTGCTCGTCTGCACCGACGTCGCCGCCCGCGGCATCGACGTCGAGGGCGTGACCCACGTCATCAACTACCAGTCGCCGGAAGAGGAGAAAACGTACCTGCACCGCATCGGCCGTACGGGCCGCGCGGGCGCGAAGGGTACGGCGATCACCCTCGTCGACTGGGACGACATCCCGCGCTGGCAGCTGATCAACAAGGCGCTGGAGCTGGGCTTCAACGACCCGCCGGAGACGTACTCCACGTCCCCGCACCTCTTCTCCGACCTCGGCATCCCCGAGGGCACCAAGGGCGTCCTGCCGCGCTCGGAGCGCACGCGCGCCGGGCTGGACGCGGAGGAGCTGGAGGATCTGGGCGAGCCGGGCGGCCGGGCGCCGCGCGGGCGCGGTGGCCGGAACGGCCGCGGCGGCCGGGACGAGTCCAAGCCGGCCGAGCGCGAGCGTTCCGAGCGCACGCCGCGACGCCGCCGCCGTACGCGCGGCGGAGCGGCGCTGGGCTCGGCGCCGGAGTCCACCGGCACCACCGCACCCGACGCCACGGCAACCGGCGGCACCGCCGAGGCGGACGCCGTCACGGCTCCGCGCACCCCGCGTCGCCGCCGCCGCACCCGCGGTGGCGCCTCGGCCGAGTCGGCGCCGGTCACGGCCGTCGAGTCCGCCTCGCCCGCCCCGTCCGAGCAGGCGGCGGACGCCGTGGCGACGGCGGAGGGCACGAGCGTGGAGGCGCCCGAGGCGGCGAAGTCTCGCCGGCGTCGTACGCGCCGGTCGGAGACGCCGGTGGAGACGCCGGTGGTGGAGACCGAGGCCGCGGTGACGCCGTCGGCCACGGAGTCCGCGGCCGTCGTGGCCGACGCCCCGGTGACCGCGGAGCCCGAGGCTTCCGCCACCAAGCCGCGTCGCCGCACCCGCAAGAGCACGGCGGCGTCCGCTGCCGAGGCCGCGGTCGACACGGCCGAGGGCACCACCGAGTCCGTCACGGAGCCGGTGGAGACGAAGCCGCGGCGTACGCGCAAGACGGCCGCCGTGGCTCCGGAAGGCGAGGCCCCCGAGGCCAAGCCGCGCCGCACCCGCAAGGCGACGGCAGCGGCGGAAGCCGCCGTGGACACGGCGGAGGCCGCTGAGACCAAGCCCCGCCGGACGCGGAAGACCGCGACAGCGGCCGAAGCCGCCGTCGACACCGCCGAGGCCACCGAGGCGAAGCCGAAGCGCACGCGCAAGGCGACGGCACCGGCTGCGGGCGCAGTCGACACGGCCGAGGCCGCCGAGACCAAGCCCCGCCGCACGCGGAAGACCGCAGCGGCGGCCGAAGCCGCCGTCGACACCGCCGAGGACACGGAGGCCAAGCCGCGCCGCCGCACCCGCAAGGCCGCCGAGACAGCCACGGCCGTCGAGACCGTCACCGCCGAGATCCCGGCCCAGACGGCTCAGGAGCCCGAGGTCGTCGAGAAGGCCGAGGCCAAGCCGCGCCGTGCCCGCAAGGCGGCGCCCAAGGCCGAGGCGAGCGTCGACACGGCCGAGGCGACCGAGGCGAAGCCGCGCCGCACGCGGAAGACCGCCGCGGTGGCTCCGGATGCCGAAGCCGCCGAGGCCAAGCCGCGCCGGACCCGGAAGGCCGCCGCAGCGGCCGAGACCGCCGTCGACACGGCCGAAGCCGCGGAGGCCAAGCCGCGCCGCCGCACCCGCAAGGCCGCCGAGGCAGTCGAGGCAGCCGGGGCCGTCACCGCCGAGATCCCGGCCCAGACGGCTCAGGAGCCCGACGCAGCCAAGCCGCGCCGCACGCGGAAGACGGCCGCCGCTGCCGCCACGGCCTCCGCCGACGGCACGGCCGAGGCGAAGCCGAAGGCCCGCCGCACCCGCAAGGCCACGGCCACCGCGGAGCCCACGGAGGGCTGACACTCTCCGCCCGACGGCCCGGTTCCCACCCAGGTGGGGCCGGGCCGTCGGCGTGCACGGGTGCGCGCGGGCCACCCACCGCGGAGCGCGCCCCACCCGCTACCCTCACCCCGTGAGCAGGCAAGCCACCTTCACCCCGCCCCCGGGCGCCCGCGCCTACCCCCTGCGCACGGCACGCGGTGAGTTCGCCGCCGTCGAGTCGTCACCGAAGGCGGGTGCGCGGGTCAGGGGGGTCGTCCTGATGCTGCCCGGGTTCACCGGGAGCAAGGAGGACTTCAGCCTGCTCCACGAGCCGCTCGGAGAGCGCGGGTACCGGGTCGTCGCCCTGGACGGTCGGGGGCAGCACGAGTCGGACGGACCGGAGGCCGACGAATCCGCCTACAGCCGGCCGGAACTGGCCCGGGACGTGCTCGCGCAGGCCGAGGCGGTCGGCGTTCCCCTGCATCTCCTGGGCCACTCGTTCGGCGGCCAGGTCGCCCGTGCGGCCGTGCTGCTCGACCACGCCCCCTTCCTCTCCCTGACCCTGGTCTCGTCGGGCCCGGCGGAGATCTCCGTCTCCCAGCAGCAGCGCGTGAAGCTGCTGCGGGACGCGCTCGCCGTGATGTCGATGGAGGAGGTGTGGGGGGCCATCCAGGCCATGGGGCCGCCGGAGGAGGTCGGCGGGCCCGCCCGCGGCATCGGCGACCAGGAGCAGTTGCGCCGACGCTGGCTGGGCAACAAGCCCGCCCAACTGCGCGCGGCCGGACGCCAGTTGTGCACCGAGCCGGACCGCGTCGGCGAACTCGCCGGCGCACCGCTGCCGTTCCACGTCCTGTCGGGCGCGCACGACGACACCTGGCCGGTGGCACTCCTCGACGACATGGCCCTGCGGCTGAACGCGCACCGCACGGTCATCACGGGGGCCGAGCACTCCCCCAACGCCGACCGGCCCCTGCCGATGGCCGCCGCCCTCGCCGACTTCTGGGACGGCGTCCGGACGGTCTAGTACTGCGCCCGCAGATGCTCCCAGAACCCGTCCCGCAGGGCGCGCCGCAGATCGGCCTGTCCGCGCAGCGAGTACTGCAACAGTCCCTCCGCCTCCACGAGCAGGTCCTGGTCGACCGAGCCGGGCAGATAGGGGTGGCCGTGCAGCAGCTCCCCGAGCGTCTCCCGGCCGCGTGCCGCCAGCCACTTCGCCGCGATCTGGGCGCCCACGAACCGCACGTCCTCGCGGGTCGGCCGGCCCGTGGTCGCCTCGAAGGCGGCGGCCGTGCGGCGGGAGACGTAGGGCTTGAAGAAGTCCAGGTCGAGCGTGCGCTGGCTGTCGACCTCCCACAGCAGGGGCTCCGCCTGGTTGCGGCCCTCCGGCGCCTCGATGCCCCACAGGTGGACCCGGGCGCCGTAGCCCTGCGCCGCCTCCACCGCCGACACCAGGTCCTCGTCGCCGCCGAGCAGGGCCGCGTCGCTGATGGCGCGGTGCCGGGCGAGTGACTCCAGGTCGGAGCGGATGAGGGAGTCGACGCCCTTCTGCTGGTTGTTGGCGTTCAGGTTGCCCAGGCGCACCTTGACGTCCGGCAGCTCCGCGATGGTCTGCTGCTCCGCCGTGTGGATGCGGCGGCGGGCGCCGTCGTACCAGTAGACCCGCAGCAGCCTGCTGTCCGCGAAGATCGTGCGGGCCTTGTCGATCAGCGCGTCGATCAGGCCCTCGGCGTCCAGATCGAACGCGCGGCGGTCCTCCGTACCGGCGGCGAGCCGTCCCGCGGCCGCGTAGAGGTACCCGGCATCGACGAAGATCGCATGGGTCGAGGGTGTCTTCGCCACCTCGGCGAGCATGCGCTGGAGCAGCTCGTTGGTGTGGTCGATGCGGGCGCTCAGGGCCGCGAGGTCGTCGTTCATCACTTCCATTGTCCTGGCGGTCACGCTGCGAACACAAACGGTCCCGGTCGGTCCCGTAACGACACTCTTACGGCACAGTAATTAGCCGTTCGAAAAATTTCCTTAGCGTAGGGAATGTTTGAACCATGCAGTCCTGTTGACCCATATGGAACACCGGGCACCGACGCCTCGTGGGCCGCCACACCAAGTAGTTCTCCTCAGGAGGATGACCAGACGAAGGGAGAAGCCCTTGCGCTTCGAAATCATGCACCTCGACGATGTCGACGGCACGCCCGTGGACACGACCGTCGTGGACGCCGCCTCCGTCAACCGGATCGTTCAGCAGGCCGCCGCCACCGGGCAGCGCCTCTGGATCCGCCCGGCCGGGACCACGGCCTCATAACGCGCGCAGCTCTCCCCCACTTCGACAGCCCCCGCCCGGCACCGGCCGCGCGGGGGCTGTCGCTGTTGCGGACCGCTGTGACCGGGGGCGTACTGGCTGGGGGGCCCAGCGAGAGCGAACAGGACGGTGGGACACATGTCCGAGACGGGCCGGTCGAACGGGGAGCTGCACCAGCAGGCCAGGGACGAGGCCGCGCGGCGGTACGAGGACTCCACCGCGGAGCGTGAGCGGATCGAGGGCGAGCTGGCGGCCGGGGTGCGCTTCCCGGACGCCCCGGACGCGCTCGCCGTCCGCGCGGACCGGATCCTCGAGCGGGGCGGTCTGTCGCCCTCCGCGGTCGTGGCGGACATCCACGCCGAGGCCATGGACCTGCCCGACGCCAACGAACGCATCATCGACCTGTCCAACGAGCTTCAGGCCTGGAGCTTCCTGCCGCGCGGGGTCAGGGCCGGGTCCTCGGTCGCCCGGATCACCCTGCGCCGCGACGGCCGTGAGCTGCCGCACGGCACCGGCTTCCTGGTGTCGCCGCGGCTGATGCTGACCAACCACCACGTACTGCCCGACGAGAGCTTCGCCCGCCGGTGCTTCGCCGAGTTCAACGCCCAGGTCACGGTCGACAACCTCCCCGACGCCACCGTCCGCATGGAGCTCGACCCGGGGGCCTTCTTCGCCGCGGACAGACGGCTGGACTTCGCCCTGGTCGCGGTCGCACCCGCCCCGGACGGCCGCCCGCCGGGCGAGATCTTCGGCTGGAACCGGCTCAGCGTGCAGATCGGCAAGCTGGTGCTCGGCGAGAAGGTGAACATCATCGGTCACCCGGACGGGCGCCTCAAGGAGATCGTTCTGCGCGACAACGCGGTGCTGGTACGGCTCGACGACTTCGTCCACTACCGGACCGACACGCGCCCCGGCAACTCCGGCTCCCCCGTCTTCAACGACCAGTGGGAGGTCGTGGCCCTGCATCACAGCGGCGTGCCGAAGAAGGACGACCGGGGCCGCGTCCTGCGCAAGGACGGGCAGCCCTGGCACGAGGGAGACGGCGACGACGCGATCGAGTGGGTCGCCAACGAGGGCGTCCGCATCAGCGTGATCCTCAAACACCTGGCCCGGCTGGACCTCGACCCCGCCCGGCGCGCCCTGCTGACCGAGATGGGCCCGGACTCGGGCCTGGACCAGAGCACGGCCCCGCTCCCCGCGCCGACGCTGCCCGGCGTCACGCCCCCACCGGCCTCCACCACTCCGGCAACCGAGAGCGGAACGGATGCCCAGCAGCCCAAGGTCGGACGCCCGGCGCGGAGCACCGCCTTCGGCGGCCGCCGCCACCTGCTCTTCCTGCACGGCAGGGACCAGCACGGCAAGGTTCCCGAGGTCCTCCGCCGGGAGTGGACGGCGGGCCTGAACCGCGGACTCACCCTCGCCAGCCTGCCCCCGATCGACCCGCAGGACGTGTGGTTCCCCTTCTACGGCACGAGACTGCACAACCTCGTGACCGGCCAGGAGAGCGCGGTCGAGGCCATCGGCCTGGACGAGGTGAGCGCCGCCGCTGCCGCCGAGATCTTCGCCGCGAAGTCACCGACCGGTTCCTACGACCGACTGCTCTACGAGGCGGCCGCCCGGGCCGGCATGCCGCAGAACGGCCCGGCGGCCACCGAGGGCTTCGGGGCGGGCCTGGTCGGGACGCTGCACCGGCCGCTGAGCTGGCTGGCCGCACGGTCCGACCTGGACGAGTGGACCATCGCCACGTTCCTGCGGGACGTCGATCTGTACCTCGGCGACAGCGCCGTACGGCAGTCCGTGCTGGACAGCGTCATGGCGACCATGCCCACCACCGGCGAACTGGTGCTGGTCACGCACAGCCTGGGCACGGTCGTCGGCCTGGACCTGCTGACCCGGCTCCCGGAGACCCTCGACCCGGTCCTGCTCGTCACCGCGGGCAGCCCGCTCGGCCTGGACGGCGTCAACGAACGGCTCCTCGCCCGCGGCCCGCACCGGCCGCCCCGGGTGCGTGACTGGGTCAACGTCTGGTGCCCCACCGACTCGGTGGCCATCGGCTGCCCGCTGGAGGACGAGCGCTGGGGCAAGCTCACGCAGCTCGCCGTCTCCAACGGCCGCGACCGTGCGCACAAGATCGACGAGTACCTCGCCCACTCGGAAGCGGCCGGTGCGATCGGCTCGGTGCTCGGCCGGACCTGACGCGCCCGCCCCGTCAGCTCCCCTGGATCACCTGGGTGACGCCGTTGATGATCTGCTGCACGGCGATCGCGGACAGCATCATGCCCGCGAGCCGTGTCACCAGGACCACGCCGCCGTCCTTGATGATCCGGATGATCACCAGCGAGTAGCGCATCACCAGCCACAGCACGACATGGATGGCCAGGATCGCCGCCCACACGGACACCTGCGCGGCGACGCTGTGCGCCTTCTGCACGGCGAGGATGACCGACACGATCGCCCCCGGCCCGGCCAGCAGCGGCATGCCCAGCGGCACGAGGGCGACGTTGACGTCCTTGGTCTGCTTCGGCTCGTCGGTCTTCCCGGTGAGCAGATCGAGCGCGATCAGCAGGAGCAGCAGCCCGCCCGCGATCATCAGCGCGGGCACGGAGACATGCAGATAGTCGAGGATCTGGTGCCCGAGCAGCCCGAACACGGTGATCACCCCACCGGCGACACAGACGGCCTGAAAGGCCATCCGCTTCTGCACCTTGGCGGGCCGGCCGGCGGTGAGCGCGAGGAAGATCGGGGTGATCCCGGGGGGATCCATGATGACGAAGAGAGTGAGGAAGAGGGAGCCGAAGACGGCGAGTTCGAACATGGGTGATGGCCTTGCAGGGTTGATGAAACGCGCGGTTACCGCTGTGGGCAGGCGTTCCGTTGGGGGTCCCCCCAGGCCCTTCAGGCACTGGGGGAGGAACGGGTGGGCACAGCCGACAGCGCCGGGTGCCTTGAAACGGACCTACAGGAGAGAAACCTCAGACCCCGCCAGCCCCCGGCACGGGAAACGCCCCGAAAGCCCGCCGAGTGATCTCCCCGTACACCTCGGGATCCGTCGTGTACTCCCCGAGCACACACGTCTTCCGACTGCCGTGATAGTCCGACGACCCGGTCACCAGGAGCCCCAGCTCCTTCGCCAGCCCCCGCAGCCGCGCCCGCGTATCCGCGTCGTGCTCCATGTGGTCGACCTCGACCCCGTCCAGCCCGGCCGCCGCCATCTCCGCGATCGCGGCCTCCGGCACCGTACGCCCCCGCTTGCTCGCCGCGGGATGCGCGAACACGGCGACCCCGCCCGCGCCCTTGATCAACCGGATCGCCTCGAAGGGGTCGGTCTCGTGCTTCTCGACGTAGGCCCGGCCGCCGTCGGCCAGCCAGTCCGGGCTGAAGGCGTCGTTCACGGTCGGCACGACACCCAGCTCGACGAGCGCGCTCGCGACATGCGGGCGACCGACGGACCCGTCACCGGCGATCCGCGCCACCTGCTCCCAGGTCACGGGCACGCCCAGCGCCTGGAGCTTGGCGATCATGCCCTGCGCCCGGGGCACCCGGTCGTCCCGCACCAGCTCGCGCTCGGCGAGCAGCGCCGGTTCCGCGGCGTCGAAGAGGTAGGCGAGCATGTGCATGCTGACGCCGTCGAGTCGGCAGGAGAACTCGGCCCCGGTGACCAGCGTCAGCCCCTCGGGCAGCGCGGCGATCGCCTCGGCATGCCCGCGGGTGGTGTCGTGATCGGTGAGCGCGACGACGTCCAGCCCGGCCGCGGCAGCCTTGCGCACCAGCTCGGCCGGGGTGTCCGTGCCGTCGGAAGCGGTGGAGTGGGTGTGCAGATCGATACGCACGACACGGACTCCAGACGCTCACGGGACGAACAGGGCTGCTCAAGGATAACCGGATTTTCAACATCCGATGTCACACCCGAACCAAGGAAGCGCCCCCTACACCCCGACGCCCCCAAAGGGGCGCGGGGAACTGCGCGACCAGCCACGTCCGCCCCGCGGCCGCGCGCAAACCGAACCACCGCCCCCCGAGGCGCTACGGCTCAAGCAAGCGCGGCGACAGGGCCCCGCACGGCACCAGCTCCACCTCCGCCCCCGCGTCCCGCACATCCGCCAGCACCAGTTCGTCGTACATCAGCAACCCCGACTGCTCGGGCCAGACCACCGCCCACAGCCACATGCCGAGCGCCTCACCGGCGAAAACGGCCCGGTCGCCCGGCGCTCCGGTGACATGCCACAGCGGCGTCGGCCGCCCCGCGGCGAGCACCTTGGCGTGAGCCGGCTTGCCGACGTCCATGGACGGCCCCGGGTCCGGACCGTCGATACCCGCGTACCGCGCGCCGAGGCCGACACCCAACTCCTCGGCCACCAGGATCAGCTCGCCCATCCCGCCGAGCGGCCCGGGCCCGGTGCAGGCCACGGCCGTGGCGCGGCCGCCCGTGCGGTCGTCGCCCGCGCAGGCCACGCCCGTGAACAGCCAGCCGACCGGCAGCGGCCAGGGCATCCACACCGGCACCTGAGTCCGGTGCACCACGACGTTGAGGGCGTCGACGCTGGGCGGTATCACAGGCTGCACCGGATGAACGGTGCCGTGCACATCGCACTGCCAGGAGTCGGAGAAGAGGCCGGGAGCCCTGACCCGGCCACCGCACTTCGGGCAACTGGGTTCGCCCCTCATAGGGCCCCACGGTCCTACCCCCGCCCCGCCGCGTCAAGGACGATCACCCAACCGGACGGAACCCTTCACCCCCATATTAGATGTAACTTGCATTAGTTAGCGTGGCTAACTTAGTATGTGTATATACCAACTACCTCGTCTCGGGAAAGGGAGCAAGCAATGGACCCCTTCGACGCCGGAGCGGGCGGCCTCCTCAAGCAGCCCAAGTCCGTGTGGGCGACCGCCGGAGCGTCGGTCGTCGCCTTCATGGGCATCGGACTCGTCGACCCGATCCTGCCGTCCATCGCCTCGGGCCTGAACGCCTCGGCCGGCCAGGTCTCCCTGCTGTTCACCTCGTACTTCCTCATCACCGCGATCGCGATGCTGGTCACCGGCTTCGTCTCCAGCCGCATCGGCGGAAGGAAGACCCTGCTGCTCGGCCTCGCCCTGGTCGTGGTCTTCGCGGGACTGTCGGGCACCTCCGGATCCGTCGGCGAACTGGTCGGATTCCGGGCCGGCTGGGGCCTCGGCAACGCGCTGTTCGTCTCGACGGCCCTCGCGGTCATCGTCGGAGCGGCGGCGGGCGGCAGCGCGGCGGCGATCCTGCTGTACGAGTCGGCCCTCGGCCTCGGCATGGCCTGCGGTCCGCTGCTGGGCGCCCTGCTCGGCGACGCGAGCTGGCGCTACCCGTTCTTCGGTACGGCCTTCCTGATGGCCGTCGGCTTCCTGTGCATCGCGGTGTTCCTGCGGGAGCAGCCGAAGCCGGCCCGCAAGACCTCACTCCTGGACCCGATCAAGGCCCTCGGGCACGGCGGCCTCGCCTCGGCGGCGATCTCGGCGTTCTTCTACAACTACACGTTCTTCACCGTGCTGGCCTTCACCCCGTTCGTGCTGAACATGAGCCCGTACCGCTCGGGTGCGGTGTTCTTCGCCTGGGGTGTGCTGCTCGCCGTGTTCTCGGTGATCGTGGCACCGCGCCTGCAGAAGCGGTTCGGCTCGCTGAAGGTGCTCGGCGGTTCCCTGGTGCTGCTCGCTGCCGACGTGCTCGTGCTCGGCTACGGCGACCACACCACGGCCGTCGTCTGCACGATCCTGTCCGGTGCCTTCATCGGCGTGAACAACACCGTCTACACCGAGCTGGCCCTCGGCGTCTCGGACGCGCCCCGGCCGGTGGCGAGCGCGGGCTACAACTTCGTGCGCTGGTTCGCGGCGGCGGCCGCACCGTTCTTCGCACCGAGGATCGAGGAGTGGACCGACATCCACATCCCCTTCGTGGTCGCGGCCGTCACGGCCGTACTGGGCGCCGTCGTCGTGGTCGTACGCCGCAAGGCCCTCACCCACGAGGCCGAGGAGCTGGAGCCGAGGCACGCGACCGAGGACAGCGTCACCGTCTTCGCCAACTGAGCCAACTGATGCTTTTCGGCCATGGGTTGGTGAGGTTCCTCACTCAGGCCTCAGTCCACCTCACTCCAGCGGGACGGACTTCCGGGACGGATCCCGGAGGTCCGTCCCTTGGTTCAGCCACCGCTCCTGGAGCGCCTGCGCGCCGTGCACCCGCTTCCAGGCGGCCTCGTTCGGGGTCATCGGCAGCAGCGGCAGGAACCGTACGGGGTCGAGGGGTTCGTCGAGCTCGAGGTCCTCGACCAGGCCGCCCGGTTCGGCGACCAGGACCGAGGTGAAGGGGGCGCCGGGCCACAGCGGCTCGCCGACGTCGAGGGAGGCACCGGGGGCCACGACCACGCCCTCGACCTGCGGAGACGCGGCGAGAACGGCGAGCGGGCGGAGCACCTTGTCCGTCTCGGCGAGCCCCGCGCGCACCGACAGGACCAGCTCCGCGCGCGGACCCTTGACCGGGTCGGCGAGCGTCGCCGTGGGCTCCGTCATGGGCTGCGCGGACATGCCGAGCGTGGCGTAGCGGGCGATGCCGCCGTCCTGGAAGCGCAGCACCTCGATGCGGTCCGTACCGAGGAACGTCACTGCCGCGCGCGCGTCCGGTTCGCCCAGGGCGCTGCGCAACCGGGCCTCGACCAGAGGAAGAACATCAGCCATGCGGTGAGCATAGAACTCGTCAGTAGCGGGCAAAGGAGCACCTTGACAGTTTTGACGGCTGCTACTCTTGCCCCCTGGTTCGGGGCAGCACGCAGAAGCGTCGCGATCAAGCCCCGACGCCGAAGGAACTCCCTTACGAGGGACCGGCCGGAGGAGGTGGGGCTGCAATGGATCGAAGTCGACCGTGCAGTAGCACCACGCTCTCCCGCCGCTGATGTAGCCGCTCTGTCTCTCTGGCCGGCCGCCACCTCTCGCACTCGCTTCACCGCGGAAGAGCGCTTCGTTTCGTTTTTCCTGATCTGCCTCAGTAGCTGAATCAGTAACGAAGCCCGCCACCGCGACGGTGCGGTGCTCCCCGCTTTGTGGACGTGCCAAACATCCGTAGTCCTTACGTCCTCATTCCGGGTAGTTCCACCCGTCGCCGTCGGCGCCTTTCGTTGCCCTCCCCGCGAAGGAGCCCGCCATGTCGATGATTCGCGACCTGCGCGCCGTGGTCCGTCCGTCCCGCGTCTCGCTGCGCAAGGACAGCGGCCCGTACGACGCCACCCGCAGCCCGGCGACGGCCACCGCCGTCGTCGACTGCGCCGTCTACCGCGACGGCCGCCGCATCGAGACCGAGGCCCCGCTGACCCCGCACGAGGCGGTGCGCCTGGTGCGCCGCGACGGGGGCTTCGTGTGGATCGGCCTGCACGAGCCGACCGAGGCCGAATTCTCCGGCATCGCCAGTGAGTTCGGACTGCACCCGCTGGCCGTGGAGGACGCCGTCCAGGCCCACCAGCGGCCCAAGCTGGAGCGCTACGACGACTCGCTCTTCACGGTCTTCAAGACCATCCACTACGTCGAGCACGACCAGCTCGACGCCAACAGCGAGGTCGTCGAGTCCGGCGAGGTCATGTGCTTCACCGGACGGGACTTCTTCATCACCGTCCGGCACGGCGGCCAGGGCTCCCTGCGGGCCCTCAGGCACCGCCTCCAGGACGACCCCGAGCTGCTGGCCAAGGGCCCCTCGGCCGTACTGCACGCCATCGCCGACCACGTCGTCGACGGCTACATCGCGGTCGCCGACGCGGTGCAGGACGACATCGACGAGGTGGAGACCGAGGTGTTCTCCCCGGGGCGCAAGGGCTCGCCGCGCGGTTCGGACGCCGGCCGGATCTACCAACTCAAGCGCGAGGTGCTGGAGTTCAAGCGGGCCGTGTCGCCGCTGCTGCGGCCCATGCAGCTGCTGAGCGAGCGGCCGATGCTGCTGATCGACCCGGACATCCAGAAGTACTTCCGGGACGTGGCCGACCACCTGGCCCGGGTCCAGGAGCAGGTCCTCGGCTTCGACGAGCTGCTCAACTCCATCCTCCAGGCCAACCTCGCGCAGGCGTCCGTCGCGCAGAACGAGGACATGCGGAAGATCACCTCATGGGCCGCGATCATCGCCGTACCGACGATGGTGTGCGGGGTGTACGGCATGAACTTCGACCACATGCCGGAGCTGCACTGGCGGTACGGCTACCCGGTGATCATGGGCATCACCGTGGTCATCTGCCTCGGCATCCACCGCACGCTGAAGCGGAACGGGTGGCTGTGAGCAGCCTGGATAGGCTGGGGACCATGACAAGCGAGCTGCTCGGCCAGGCCCTCGTCGAGGAGGCCACCAAGAAGTCCGGCCTCGTCTGGGTGCAGGGCCCCGACGGCCCGGCGCGTGCGCTCTGGCACGTGTGGCACGAGGGTGCCGCGTGCCTGATCGGCGACGGGCCGGGCGAGCAGCCCCTGCCGGGTCTCGCCGACGGGGCCGAGGCCCGGGTGACGGTCCGCAGCAAGGACAAGGGAGGCCGGCTGGTCTCCTGGACGGCCCGGGTCACCGAGCTGGCGCCGGGCTCCGAGGCGTGGGACGCGACGGTCGCCGAGCTCAAGGGCAAACGGCTGAACGCGCCCGACGGCGAGGCGATGACCGGCCGCTGGGCCCGCGAATGCCGGGTGCTGCGCCTGGAACCGACCGGGGCGAGGGCACCCCTGCCCGACGGCTCCCTGTCCGAGCCGCCGCTGCCGTCCCCGGCGATCACCCGCCGGCCGATCCCGGCGGGCCTGCCCCGTCTGCTGCTGAAGAAGCGCAAACGCACATAGCCGCCGGACGCGCGGAGCCGTCGCTACGACGTCGGCAGCTGCCGGCCGTAGTCCACCGTCTCGTTCTTCTCCGGCTCCCTGAGGGAGAAGTCCTCTCCCCAGGCGGAGAAGGTGAGGGTGCCCGCGCCGCCGGCCCGCTCCAGGCGCAGCGGATACGGCGTGCCCTCCAGGGAGACCTCCAGGGCGCCGCCGGAGCCCTTGTCGCCGGTGATGCGGATGGTGCGGACGCCCGCCTGCTCCTCGTGGCCGTCCGTCGCGAGTGTGCCGTGCAGGGTCAGCAGACCGTCGAGGAGGACACCCTTGTCCGTGAAACCACTGAACTTCTTGTACGCCGGGTCGCCCTGCGGCACCTTCACGAACTTGCCGCCGAGCTTGGAGGCCGCCGCCGCGTCCCCGTCGCCCTTCCCGCCCTGGCCGTCGCCGTGACTCCAGAACTCGGCGTCGGCCTTGACGAAGAGCTGCTCGCCGATGCGCAGCACCTGGAAGGTCGTCCCCTCGGTGGTCACCGATCCCTCGCCGCCGTCGTCCTTCAGCCGCATGTCGAGCGCGTACGTCTTCTCGCCGCTGACGACGCTGCCGTGCACCCGGACCGCCCCGGCGGACTCGGCGGCCGTGCGGGTCTTGGTCTGGATCTTCCCGGCGGGAAGCCTGCCGACCCCGTTGGTGCCCTCGTTCGGATCCTCCGCGCAGCCGGTGAGCACCGTCCCCGTCACGAGCAGTGCGCACATCGCGCTCGCGAGGACGGCACTACGGCTTCGGCCGTGGCGAATCGGAGTCACTGGTGGAGCTGCCTCTCTGCGGGGAGACCTGAACGGCGTACCGCAGGGTACCGGGCACGTGCGGGCAGGTCGGAGCCAGTCCGTCCGGACCGCCCGCCGACGCACCACCGATCGGGACGGGCTAGCCTGAAGCCCACCCGAGCGGGCAATTCGGAACAGACGGCTACACAGACCGGCACAGAGCCGGACGCAAGGACAGGCACCACGAAACACCCCGCACGTAAAGGAGCCGCGGCCATGGCAGCGGGCGCCCCCCGGATCTTCGTATCGCACCTCTCCGGTGTCGCCGTCTTCGACCCCGCGGGGGACCAGGTGGGGCGGGTGCGCGATCTGGTCGTCATGCTGCGGGTGGCGCAACGGCCGCCGAGACTGCTCGGCCTCGTCGTCGAACTCGCCACCCGCCGCCGCATCTTCCTGCCCATGACCCGGGTCACCGCCATCCAGTCGGGCCAGGTCATCACGACCGGCGTGCTCAACGTGCGGCGCTTCGAGCAGCGGCCCACCGAGCGGCTGGTCTTCGGGGAGCTGCTGGACCGGCGTGTGACGCTCACCGAGACCGGCGAGGACGTCACCGTCCTCGACCTGTCGGTGCATCAGCTGCCGGCCCGCCGGGAGTGGGAGATCGACCGGGTCTTCGTCCGCAAGGGCAGAAAGGGCAGCGCCTTCCGGCGGGCCAAGGGCGAGGCGCTGACCGTCGAGTGGACCGCCGTCACCGGCTTCTCCCTGGAGGAGCAGGGGCAGGGCGCGGAGAACCTGCTCGCCACCTTCGAGCAGTTGCGCGCCGCCGACCTGGCCAACGTCCTGCACCACCTCTCCCCCAAGCGCCGGGCCGAGGTCGCCGCCGCCCTCGACGACGACCGGCTGGCCGATGTGCTGGAGGAGCTGCCGGAGGACGACCAGATCGAGATCCTCGGCAAGCTGAAGGAGGAGCGCGCCGCCGACGTCCTGGAGGCCATGGACCCGGACGACGCGGCCGACCTGCTGGGCGAGCTGCCGACGGACGAGCAGGAGCGGCTGCTGAACCTGATGCAGCCCGGCGACGCGGCCGACATGCGGCGCCTGATGTCGTACGAGGAACGCACGGCGGGCGGTCTGATGACCACCGAGCCCATCGTGCTGCGCCCGGACGCGTCCGTCGCCGACGCCCTCGCCCGCATCCGCGAGCCCGACCTCTCCCCCGCCCTGGCCGCCCAGGTCTACGTCTGCCGGCCACCGGACGAGACACCGACCGGCAAGTATCTGGGCACGGTCCACTTCCAGCGCCTGCTGCGCGAGCCACCGCCCTCGCTGGTCAGCTCGATCCTGGACAGCGATCTGCAACCGCTCGACCCCGAGGCGGACCTGCCGGCCATCGCCGGGTTCTTCGCGACGTACGACATGGTCGCGGCGCCCGTGGTGGACGAGGCGGGGTCGCTGCTGGGCGCGGTGACCGTGGACGACGTCCTCGACCACATGCTGCCCGAGGACTGGCGGGAGACGGAGTTCCATCTGGACGAGGAGGTGGCGACCGATGGTTCCTGAGCGCGAGACCCTGCGCGAGCGCACGCCGACCGGCGCCACGGCCGCGAGCCGGCCGCGCACGGCCCGGCTCGACCAGCCCGGTGTGCCCAAGCACCGGTTCCTGCCCGAGTACGACCCGGAGGCCTTCGGGCGGATGTCGGAACGCATCGCGCGTTTCCTCGGCACCGGGCGGTTCCTGGTCTGGATGACGGCCGCCATCGTGCTGTGGGTGGCCTGGAACAGCCTCGCCCCGCGCGATCTGCGCTTCGACGAGTACCCGTTCATCTTCCTGACCCTGATGCTCTCGCTCCAGGCCTCCTACGCCGCTCCGCTGATCCTGCTCGCGCAGAACCGGCAGGACGACCGTGACCGGGTCAATCTTGAGCAGGATCGCAAGCAGAACGAGCGGTCGATCGCGGACACCGAGTATCTGACCCGCGAGATCGCCGCCCTGCGGATCGGCCTGGGCGAGGTCGCCACCCGGGACTGGATCCGCTCGGAGCTCCAGGACACGATCAAGGAGCTGGAGGAACGCCACAACGGCCACCGTCACGACCCCGTCGTATTCCCGGCGGAACGGCCACGGGGACGTGACGCAGACGACCGCTGACAGCCTTTCCTACGCACCGGTACAGCGCCGTACCATCGTCCTATGGCTACGGAAGACGCGGTGCGCGAGGCACTGGCGACGGTGAACGACCCCGAGATCCACAAGCCCATCACCGAACTCGGGATGGTCAAGTCGGTCGAGATCGGCGCGGACGGGGCGGTCGCGGTCACCGTGTACCTCACGGTCTCGGGCTGTCCGATGCGGGAGACGATCACGCAGCGCGTGACCGACGCGGTCTCCGGCGTCGAGGGCGTCACCCGCGTCGATGTCACGCTCGATGTGATGAGCGACGAGCAGCGCAAGGAGCTGGCCAGCGCCCTGCGCGGCGGCCAGACCGAGCGCGAGGTGCCCTTCGCCAAGCCCGGCAGCCTGACCCGCGTCTACGCGGTGGCCTCCGGCAAGGGCGGCGTGGGCAAGTCCTCGGTGACGGTGAACCTGGCGGCGGCCATGGCGGCCGACGGCCTCAAGGTCGGTGTCGTGGACGCCGACATCTACGGCCACTCCGTGCCGCGCATGCTCGGCGCCGACGGCCGTCCCACCCAGGTCGAGAACATGATCATGCCGCCGTCGGCGAACGGCGTGAAGGTCATCTCCATCGGCATGTTCACCCCGGGCAACGCCCCGGTCGTCTGGCGCGGCCCGATGCTCCACCGCGCCCTGCAGCAGTTCCTCGCGGACGTGTACTGGGGCGACCTGGACGTCCTCCTGCTGGACCTGCCGCCCGGCACCGGCGACATCGCCATCTCCGTCGCCCAGCTCGTCCCGAACGCCGAGATCCTGGTCGTCACGACCCCGCAGCAGGCGGCGGCCGAGGTCGCCGAGCGCGCGGGCTCCATCGCCGTGCAGACCCACCAGAAGATCGTCGGCGTCGTAGAGAACATGTCCGGCCTGCCCTGCCCGCACTGCGACGAGATGGTCGACGTCTTCGGCACGGGCGGCGGCCAGGTGGTGGCCGACGGTCTGACCCGCACGACCGGCGCCACCGTCCCGGTCCTCGGCAACATCCCCATCGACGTCCGCCTCCGCGAGGGCGGCGACGACGGCAGGCCGGTCGTCCTGACGGACCCGGACTCCCCGGCGGGCTCCGCCCTGCGCGCCATCGCGGGCAAGCTGGGAGGCCGCCAGAGGGGCCTGTCGGGCCTGTCCCTGGGGATCACTCCGAGGAACAAGTTCTAGATCTGGACGCGGCTGGGCAAAGGGGCGCCGAAACACCCGGCGCCCCTTCGATCACGCGTAGTCGGCGATGTCCTTCACCACGGCGAAGCCAATCCCATACGCACTCATCCCTCTGCCGTACGCCCCGACATGAACCCCGGCCGAGGTAGACCCGGCCAGCACCCACCCGAACTCCGACTCCCGGTAGTGGAACGTCGTCGGCACACCGTCAACCGGCAACGACAACGTCGACCAGTCGGCCCCGTCGAGGTCGTCCGCCAGCACCCACGCCGTCTCCGTCTGCTGCTCCAGCCAGTCGTCCCGCAGGGAGTGGTCCATCTGCCCGGGCCAGGTGGAGGACAGCAGCCCCACACCCGCGAGCCACGCCGCGGAGGACACCGACGTGGCCTCCAGCAGCCCCGTACCGTCCGCCGTACGCCGCGAGGGATGCGCCGCGACGGTGACCACGACCGCGAACTTCTCCTTGGCCTCCTGATCACCCCCGGCCACGAACTCGTTGCGCACCCTGGGCTCGTCTCCGTGCCCGATCGACCCGTGTTCCACGGCCCCGTCGGCCGCCGTACCGACCTGCATCAGCCAGCGCGGTCCCGTGAAGGCCTCGTCGAGGCCGTACCACGGGAAGGGCGCGCGCAGGTAGCCGTCGACGTTACGCCGGGCGGAGGGGACCTGTTGTCCGTCCTCCGCGGCCGGCGCCTGCGCGACTCCTGGACTCGTCGTCTCCATGTGCCCGGACGCCTCCTCGCTCTAGTCGGTCCGGAACGGCCCGCCCCCCTTCGGGCGTACTCTTCCGGTCCGCACAACAACTCGGCAGCATAGCCACACCGCTGCGAGCAGCAGGGAAAGCGCCCGGCGCATGGGCCGCACGGGGGCCTTGTTCAGGCCGTACACAGCCCGACCGGAGTATGAAACGCGTCACGCGCGTCGCTCAGGTGGCGTCCGCGTCGAAGGGCGGACGGTTGTCCCGGTCGGGCGTCTCGGGCTTCTTCGTCATGTCGATACGGCCCCCCGACGAACCTGCGGCAGCGGAGGACGACGAGGAGGAGGACGCGTCGGAGTCACGGCTGTGGACGGCGTCGGTGACCTCGGCCATCTCCTTCTTCAGGTCGAAGCCGTTGCGGATCTCCTTGAGCCCCAGGTCCTCGTTGTCCAGCTGCTTGCGGATGAACGCCTTGGGGTTGAGGTCCTCGAACTCGAAGTCCTTGAACTCCGGGCCGAGTTCCTCCCGGATGTCGTGCTTGGCGCTCTCCGAGAACTCGCGGATCTTCCGGATGGTGCGCGTCACGTCCTGGATGACCTTGGGGAGCTTGTCCGGACCGAAGACGAGCACGGCGAGGACGATGAGCGTCACCAGCTCGAGTGGTCCTATGTCATTGAACACCTGAAGCTCCTTGCGATGTCCGCGGTCCTCGGCCCTCGGTGGTCGGCCCTCGGTGGTCGGTGCGGGTCTTGCCGTGGTCCGGGCCGGATCCACGGTACCCGGCGTTCCTGTCCGACCGGTACTGTCCCGAGACCTCCGGCCGCGGGGAGTGGGAGCGCTTTCCGAATTGTTTGCCTTCTTGGTCCCTGTGCGTCCCGGACATCACGTCTCAGCCGCCGCCGGAGGAGCCGAGGACGAGGGAGAGAGTCCGTTCCTTGCCTCCGCGCTCCAGCGTCAGCTCCAGCCGGTCGCCGGGGCGGTGGGCCCGGGTCTTGACGATCAGTTCCTCGCCCGAGTGGACCCGCTGGCCATCGACGGCTGTGATGACGTCGCCCGCCTTGATCCCGGCCTTGGCACCCGGCCCGCCCGCGGTGACCGGGGCTCCGCCCTCGCTGCCCTCGGCGGCGACCCGGGCGCCGTCGCCCGTGTAGTCCATGTCCAGGGTGACGCCGATCACCGGGTGGGTCGCCTTCCCGGTGTTGATCAGCTCCTCGGCCACGCGTTTGCCCTGGTTGATGGGTATGGCGAAGCCGAGGCCTATGGAGCCGGACTGGCCGCTGTCCGGTTCGGAGCCGCTGCCCGCCGAGCGGATGGCCGAGTTGATGCCGATGACCCGGCCCCGGGAGTCCAGCAGCGGCCCGCCGGAGTTGCCGGGGTTGATGGGCGCGTCGGTCTGGAGCGCGTCGACGTACGACACGTCGCTGCCGTCGCCCTTCTCGCCGCCCGCCGTGATGGGCCGCTGCTTGGCGCTGATGATGCCGGAGGTGACGGTGCCGGCCAGGTCGAAGGGCGCGCCGATGGCCACGACCGGATCGCCGACCTGCATGTTGTCCGAGTTGCCGAGGGGCAGCGGGGTGAGGCCGCGTACGCCCTTCACCTTCACGACGGCGAGGTCGTAGCCGCTGTCCTGGCCGACGAGCTCGGCCTGGGCGGTCTCCCCGCTGTTGAAGGTCACGGTGATCTCGCCGGTGGATCCGGCGGGCCGCACGACGTGATTGTTGGTGAGGATGTGCCCGCGGTCGTCGAGCACGAAGCCGGTGCCGGTGCCCTGTTCTCCGCCGCCGCTCACATGCAGGGTGACCACGCTGGGCAGAGTCCGCTGGGCGATCCCGGCCACACTGCCGGAGTCCCGCCCCGCGGACTCCTTCCCGGCCTGCGGCAGCTCGACGGACCCGATGCCCCCGTTCCGCTCCAGATACGTCCCTACCACGCCGCCGAACCCCCCGGACACGAGCGCCAGCACCACGGCGGCACCCACCAGCGCCTTCCTGCCCCGCCTGCGCCGCTGCTCCGTACTGGGCACACCGGCCCCGGTCTGCTGGAGAGGCCCGGCGGCCGCGGGAGCCGCCCAGGGGTCGTAACGCTGCCAGGGGTCGGGAGCGGGGGCGGGGGCGGGGGCCGCGGATTCAGGAGCCGGTGCGGGTGCCGGAGCCGGGGCCGGTGCCGGGATGCCGGGAGGGGGTGCCGACGCCGCCGGTATGGACGTCTGGTTCGGCTGACTCGGTATCGCCGTGCCGTGCGTCGGCGTCGCCGCCGGGTGCTGGACGGGCGGCGCGGGCGCCCAGGGGCCCGGTTCGCCGTAGGGCGGGGTGCTGTAGGGGTCGGGATCGTGCAGCGGCTTGGGAGCGCCGCCGACCGGCACGGCGGGCTCCACGACGGCGTCAGCGGGCTCCACCGCGGTGTCGGCGGGCTCCTCCGGACCCCTCAACTCGTAGTCCCCCGCGTCCTCGTCCTGCCGCACGGCGGGCCGCGCCAGCTCGAAGTCACCGTCGGTGTCGGCTGAGTCCTCCGGGGCCGCCCCCTGCCCCTCATGCTCCCCTGACTCCCCCTGCTCCCCCGGAGCGTCCTGCGGCCGTGGACGGCTCCACCACTTCGCCTTCGTGGGCTTCCCCTCGTTCATGCTCTCCCCACAGCCGCGGCACGGCTCGATGCGGTGGCCGCGGTTCGTCGAATCGGCGCCCGGCCACACCTCGGCAGCGGGCGACAACCCCCGGATTCAATCAGGTTCGCCGCCCGGTGCGCAGGGGAGCCGGTCAGCGGGCCGTCCGCGAGGAGGCGGGAGGAGAGGGGGACGGGGCCGGGTCCGGGAGGGGCACGGCGAGCAGGGGCGCCGCGATCTCGGGGGCCGCGGACCACGAGGTCAGGGCGGCCGGGGCGGCCGCCGCGAGGGGATGTATCAGCGGGGACATGGCCACGGCACCGGCCACCACGGGGGCGGTCAGCGCGTGCACGGCATGGTGCCCTCCGACCGGCGGGATTCCGGGCAGCAGCGGTGCGGACGCCTCGGTCGGGGCGACCGGCGTCCGGCCGAGCATGCTCTGGCCCTGCCCCTGTCCGAGCAGCGGCGCCGCGCCCCGGCGTCGCTGGGACTCGGGCGTGGTCGTCGCGCCCGAACCCTGTGTACGTGTCGGCGTCACATTGCTTCCCGTGCCGGAGCCGCCGCGGGCTTCCACGTCGCCGGGGGTGACGGTGCTGACGCCGCCCAGGGCGATCGCGGCCAGGGACACCGCCCCGGCGGCGGCGAAGGCGAACCGCAGCCGCGAGGAGGATCTGTCGGGCTCGGGGCGGCCGACGTCGTGGATACGGAAACCCCGGCTCCCCGAGGGAAGGCCTCGGTTGTCGGACGGCAGCACGGGGACATGCGGCCGGGACGGGGCGTACCCGAACTCGAACCGCTCGCCGCGCTTCGCGCCGAAGGCCCCGGACGATCCGAACCGTCCGGACAGTCCGCCGGGCAGCCCTCCGCCACCCGGGGGCATACCGTCACCGTCCGGGTCGCCGCCCGCGGGTAGTCCCTGCAGGCGGGCCAGGAAACTCTCCGAGGGAGGCGGTGGGGCCGCCTCCGCGAACACGTTCTTCAGCCGGCGCTGGGCGTCCACCTCCGTCTTGCATTTCGGGCAGGTGGCCACATGCGCCAGTACGCGCTCCCGCGCGTCATGACCGAGCTCTCCGTCCACCAGGGCGGAGAGTCGGTCTCCCAGGTGCTGCTCTGCGAGGTGTCCCTCGGAAGACTCAGGACGTGATCCGCTCACGCGCTCGCGCCCCCTCCTCCCAGTGCGGGAACACGGGGCACGAACGAGCGGCGCTCGGCCCGTGCCTGCGGGGAGCGGTGCGCGAGGGCCTTGCGCAGCTGGGAGCGACCACGGTGGATCCGCGAGCGGACCGTGCCGAGCTTGACGCCGAGGGTCGCGGCGATCTCCTCGTACGACAGTCCTTCGATGTCGCACAGGACGACCGCGGCGCGGAACTCGGGGGCCAGGGTGTCGAGGGCCTGCTGGACGTCCGCGTCGAAGTGCGCGTCGTTGAAGACCTGCTGGGGCGTGGGCTCCTTGCTGGGCAGCCGCTCGGCCGCGTCCTCGCCGAGCGCGTCGAAGCGGATGCGCTGCTTGCGGCGCACCATGTCCAGGAACAGGTTCGTGGTGATGCGGTGCAGCCAGCCCTCGAAGGTGCCCGGCGTGTAGGTCGACAGGGAGCGGAAGACACGGACGAAGACCTCCTGTGTGAGGTCCTCGGCATCGTGCTGGTTGCCGGTGAGGCGGTAGGCGAGCCGGTAGACCCGGCCGCTGTGCGTGCTGACGATCTCCTCCCAGGTGGGCGGAGTCCACGCCTGCCCGTCCGCGTCGGTGGAGAAGGTCGCGGTCTGGGCGAAGTCAGCGGCGTGGCTGTGGTCAGCGGTGTCGTTCACGGATGTCGGCCTGCCCGCTGATCCGAGGAAGCGCCGGAACACTCCTCCGCGATCCACAGGCGCAGCCGCACCTCCCCTGTCAGCTCTGGTGGTGTCCAGTGGAGCCCCTACCATAGCCACCTCGCCCGTTAGGACCGGATAAGCGGTTTTACGAGAATTTGATCTGGGCTGATACGCCTCGTACTGCTGCGACGGCACTTGCTCGGCGTCCTCGTCCACTGCCCGCCCCCCGTCCCGGTCCGCGCCGTTTGCTCATCCCTTTAAACGACCGGTCCCATCTGCGGGTTCCCGCGCCCAACGGATACAGTCACGCCGAGGCATTCACGGGGACAGGAGAGGGTCATTACCGGCAACCGGCAGACGAGCTGGGCGTTCGCCGACGCCTATGTCGCCGAGGACGACGCGCTGCGCTGGGCCCGGGACCGGGCCCGTGACGCGGGGCTGCGCTCGGTGACGCCCGGCACGGGCTCCGCGCTGGGGTTGCTGGCCGCCTCCGTCGACGCCAAGGCCGTCGCGGAGATCGGGACCGGCTGCGGTGTCTCCGGGATCCACCTCCTGCACGGTATGCGGCCCGACGGTGTGCTGACGACCGTGGATCCCGAGCCGGAGCACCA
Organism: Streptomyces sp. CRCS-T-1; assembly: GCF_024442335.1. NCBI lineage: Bacteria > Bacillati > Actinomycetota > Actinomycetes > Kitasatosporales > Streptomycetaceae > Streptomyces > Streptomyces sp. CRCS-T-1. The sequence continues at coordinate 2,729,175 of NZ_CP101651.1, forward strand.
GCAGTTCGCCCGCCAGGCCTTCCGTGCCTCCGGCTTCGCCAGCAACCGGGCCCGCTTCATCCCGGGCCGCGCCCTCGATGTGCTGCCCCGCCTCGCCGACTCCGGCTACGACCTCGTCTTCTGCGACGGTGACCGGCTCGAGGTCATGGACTACCTCGCTGAATCGTTGCGGCTGCTGCGCCCCGGTGGGCTCGTGGTCTTCGAGGGCGCCTTCGCCAACGGCCGGACGGTGGACTCCGGACCGCAGCCCACGGAGGTGCTGCGGCTGCGGGAGCTGCTGCGCACGGTGCGCGAGAGCCCGGAGCTGGTGCCGTCGCTGCTGCCGGTGGGCGACGGGCTGCTGTGCGCGGTGAAACGCTAGCCGGATCGCACGTTAGCGAAGCGGCAGCCGGGGCAGTCGGAAGTTGATGAGAAAACAACCGCCCCGGCATCGCGGATGATGCCGGGGCAGCTGAAAGGGTATGGTCGCTTGCGCCTCAGCCGACGACCTTCTTGAGGGCATCGCCCAGCGCGTCGGCCTCGTCCGGGGTCAGCTCGACGACGAGCCGACCGCCGCCTTCGAGCGGAACGCGCATGACGATGCCCCGCCCCTCCTTGGTCACCTCGAGCGGGCCATCGCCCGTCCGCGGCTTCATGGCCGCCATGCTCGTTCCCCTTCCTGAAACCCAGCTCATCGTCAAAGCCGTCGGCCCCGAGAAGGGCACACGTGCGGCCCTGAGCAGGACTCGCGACACCGGCATCGAACACATTGCTTCCAAGCCATTATCCCGCATCGCAGGACCCGATGACCAACATCAGTAGGCATCGCTTGGGCAACGCACGCGAGCAAAACCACTCAATTCGGCGAAGTGACTGCGATACTCCGCCACCGCACACACATCCGCCGAACGGAAACGGGCGAGAATTCTTTGACGCAGGTCACACGTCCGGTGCGGTCACCCGTCGGCGATCTCCGTCATGCTGTCCTGCAGACCCGGGACCTACCGGCCGGTAGGTCCCCGAGCAGCGACACGGAGGGGATACGCCATGGCCGACACCGTGCTCTACGAGGTGAGCGACGGGCTCGCGACGATCACGCTGAACCGCCCCGAGGCGATGAACGCGCTGAACGTGGAGGCCAAGGTCGCCCTGCGGGAGGCGGTCAGGTCCGCGGCGGACGACGCCGCCGTGCGGGCGGTGCTGCTGACCGCCGCCGGTGACCGGGCGTTCTGCGTCGGGCAGGACCTCAAGGAACACATCGGGCTGCTGGTCCAGGACCGGGAGACCGGCTCGCGGCAGACCATGAACACGGTGCGGGAGCACTACAACCCGATCGTGCGGGCGCTGGCCGAGGCGGCGAAGCCGGTCGTCGCCGCCGTGAACGGCGTGGCGGCCGGGGCGGGCTTCGGCTTCGCGCTGGCGGCGGACTACCGGATCGTGGCGGACACGGCCGCGTTCAACACCTCCTTCGCCGGGGTGGCCCTGACCGCCGACTCGGGCATCTCGTGGACGCTGCCGCGCGTGATCGGCCCCGGCCGGGCGGCCGACCTGCTGTTCTTCCCGAGGAGCATCAGCGCGCAGGAGGCGTACGAGCTCGGTATCGCCAACCGCCTGGTGCCCGCCGGCGAGCTGCGCGCGGAGGCCGAGAAGGTGGCACGGGCGCTGGCCGAGGGTCCGACGGTGGCGTACGCGGCGCTCAAGGAGGCGGTGGCCTACGGGCTGACGCACTCCCTGGAGGAGACCCTGGACAAGGAGGACGAACTCCAGACGCGGGCGGGCTCCTCCGAGGACCACGCGATCGCGGTGCAGGCCTTCGTCAACAAGGAGAAGCCGAAGTACCTGGGCCGCTGACCTGCGGAAACGGCGTCAGGACCGACGCGCCACGCAGGTCTGCAGATGGTCGTCGACCAGTCCGCAGGCCTGCATCAGGGCGTACGCCGTCGTCGGGCCGATGAAACGCAGCCCCCGCTTCTTCAGCGCCTTGGCCAGGGCCGTCGACTCGGGGGTGACGGCCGGGACGTCGGAGAGCGCCTTCGGGACCGGGCGGGTGCCCGGCTCGGGGGCGTGGGACCAGATCAGCTCGTCCAGGTCGCCCGGGGCCCACTCGGTCAGCACGCGCGCGTTGGCGAGTGTCGCGTCGATCTTGGCGCGGTTGCGGATGATGCCGGTGTCGGCCAGCAGGCGCTCGCGGTCCTCGTCGGTGAAGGCGGCCACCGAGGCGATCTTGAAATCGGCGAAGGCGGCACGGAAGCCGGGGCGGCGGCGCAGGATCGTGATCCAGGACAGGCCGGACTGGAAGGCCTCCAGGCTCAGCCGTTCGAAGAGGGCGTCGTCGCCGTGGACCGGGCGGCCCCACTCCTCGTCGTGGTACGTCACGTACTCCGGGGCGGACAGGGCCCAGGGGCAGCGCGGCGCGCCGTCCGGGCCGGCGAGGGCGGCGCCGTCGCTCACGGCCGGTCCTCCTGTCGCGGACCGGGCTTGTCCATGGACACGTGGTTCTCCGCGGACGCGTGGTGCGGCGGGGACACCGGGCCGTGGGTGGCGGCCGTGCGGGCGCCCGCCAGGGCCGATTCCAGGTCCGCGATGCGGGCGTCGCGCTCGGCGAGCTCGGCGCCGAGGCGGCTGAGGGCGTCGTCCACGTCCCCCATGCGGTAGCCGCGGGCGGCCAGCGGGAAGCGGAGGCTCTCCACATCGGCGCGGTCGACGGGGCGGTCCGGGGGCAGCGGGTCGCGGAGCTGCTCGGGGGCGGCCTCGGGCAGCGGGCCGTTCTCGCCGCCGCCCAGCACGGCCAGGGTCACCGCGCCGACCACGAGGACCAGCGCGACGACCAGGAACAAGAACATAACCATCGCGGGGCCCCCACGGTCAGGTGTCTCGGAGTCTTCGAAAGACGGATGTTGTCAGGCTCCGATCGTGCCATGCGAGTCTGACAGTTAGGGTCGCAGGCGGCGGAAGACGGGGACGTACCAGGAAAGGTCACAGGGGATGCTCAGGCTGGGCAGGCGGGAATTCGAGCCGCGTGAGCCGGTGATCATGGCGATCGTCAACCGGACCCCGGACTCCTTCTACGACCGGGGCGCGACCTTCCTCGACGAGCCGGCCCTCGCGCGCGTGGAGCAGGCGGTGGCCGAGGGAGCCGCGATCATCGACATCGGCGGGGTCAAGGCCGGGCCGGGCGAGGAGGTCACGGCCGAGGAGGAGGCCCGGCGGACGGTCGGGTTCGTGGCCGAGGTGCGGCGGCGGTTCCCGGACGTGATCATCAGCGTGGACACCTGGCGGGCCGAGGTCGGCCGGGCCGTGTGCGAGGCCGGGGCCGATCTGCTGAACGACGCGTGGGGCGGGGTCGATCCGGGGCTCGCCGAGGTCGCCGCGCGGTACGGGGTGGGGTTGGTGTGCACGCACGCGGGCGGTGCGGAGCCGCGGACGCGGCCGCACCGGATCGAGTACGACGATGTCGTCGCCGACATTCTGGACGTGACCGTCGGGCTGGCGGAGCGGGCGGTGGCGCTGGGGGTGCCGAGGGAGTCGGTGCTGATCGATCCCGGGCACGACTTCGGGAAGAACACGCGGCACAGCCTGGAGGCGACTCGGCGGCTGGGCGAGATGGTCGACACGGGGTGGCCGGTGCTGGTGTCGCTGTCCAACAAGGACTTCGTGGGAGAGACGTTGGACCGGCCCGTGAAGGAGCGGGTCGTGGGGACGTTGGCGACGACGGCCGTGTCCGCGTGGCTGGGGGCGCAGGTGTACCGGGTGCATGAGGTCGCCGAGACGCGGCAGGTGCTGGACATGGTGGCATCCATCGCCGGGCATCGGGCTCCTGCCGTTGCCCGGCGTGGGTTGGCCTAGGGCGTCACCCCGAGGTACCTGAGCTCGAAAAGACCTCTACCTGCCCGCTTCCTTCGACACCAGAGCCACCGCCTCGTCCACGTCGTCCGTGACGTGGAACAGGAGGAGGTCCTTGTCCGCGGCCTTGCCCTGGGCGATGACCGTGCCGCGGAGCCAGTCGACGAGGCCGCCCCAGTAGTCGCTGCCGAAGAGGACGATGGGGAAGCGGGTGACCTTCTGGGTCTGGACGAGGGTGAGGGCCTCGAAGAGTTCGTCGAGGGTGCCGAGGCCGCCGGGCAGGACCACGAAGCCCTGGGCGTACTTGACGAACATCATCTTCCGGACGAAGAAGTAGCGGAAGTTCAGGCCGATGTCGACGTACGGGTTCAGCCCCTGCTCGAAGGGCAGCTCGATGCCCAGGCCGACGGAGATGCCCTTGGCCTCCAGGGCGCCCTTGTTGGCCGCCTCCATCGCCCCCGGGCCGCCGCCCGTGATGACCGCGAAACCCGCCTCCACCAGGCCCCGGCCCAGCTGGACGCCCGCGTCGTACTCGGGCGACTCGGCCGATGTCCTGGCCGAGCCGAACACGCTGATCGCGGGCGGGAGTTCGGCGAGCGTGCCGAAGCCCTCGATGAACTCCGACTGGATGCGCAGCACGCGCCAGGGGTCGGTGTGCACCCAGTCGGAGGGGCCGCCCGCGTCCAGCAGCCGCTGGTCGGTCGTGCTGGCCTGCACCTGGTCCCGCCTCCGGAGGACCGGGCCCAGGCGCTTCTCCTCCGGCGGCTGCTTCTTCCCCTCGGGGTTGCCGGTCGCCATGTGCGCTCCCTCCGTCGTGCCTGTCGTTCCACCTCAGCGTAGATCTACGCGGGTTACGAACGAGGGACGTGAGCATGTCCGCGATAAAGCGCCGTAAACACGGGGGCGCCCCGGACGGGATCAGGCCGTCAGCCAACTCCGCAGACGCTCCTCGCCCGCGAGGATCTTCGCGGTCTCCACACGCTCGTCCCGCTTGTGGGCCAAGTGGGGGTTGCCGGGGCCGTAGTTGACCGCGGGGACTCCGAGCGCGGAGAAGCGGGAGACATCCGTCCAGCCGTACTTTGGCATCGGGGTGCCGCCCACCGCCTCGATGAACGCCTTGGCCGCCGGGTGGGACAGGCCCGGCATCGCCGCGCCGCTGTGGTCGACGACCTCGAACTCCGTCACGCCGCAGTCCGCGAAGACCTCCCGCACGTGGGCGACGGCCTCCTCGGGCGTGCGGTCGGGCGCGTAGCGGAAATTGACCGTGACGACGCACTCGTCGGGGATGACGTTGCCGGCCACTCCCCCGCCGATCCCCACGGCGTTCAGGCCCTCGCGGTACTCCAGGCCGTCGATGACCGGCCAGCGGGGCTCGTAGGAGGCCAGGCGGGCGAGGATCGGGGCGGCCGCGTGGATCGCGTTGGAGCCCATCCAGCCGCGCGCCGAGTGGGCCCGCTCGCCCGCGGTCTTCAGCAGCACCCGCAGGGTGCCCTGGCAGCCGCCCTCGACCTGGCCGTCCGAGGGCTCCAGGAGGACCGCGAAGTCGCCCTCAAGCCACTCGGGGTGCGTCTCGGAGACGTGCTTGAGGCCGTTCAGCTCGGCGTCGACCTCCTCGTTGTCGTAGAAGACGAAGGTCAGGTCGCGGTTGGGGGCCGGGACCGTCGCCGCGATGCGCAGCTGCACCGCGACACCCGCCTTCATGTCGCAGGTGCCGCAGCCCCACAGGACGCCGTCCTCGTCGAGCCGGGAGGGGACGTTGTCCGCGATCGGGACGGTGTCGATGTGACCGGCCAGGATCACCCGCTCCGAGCGGCCCAGGTTCGTACGGGCCACGACGTTGTTGCCGTACCGGTCGACCGTCAGGTGGGGCAGCGCGCGCAGCGCGTTCTCGATGGCGTCCGCGAGCGGCTTCTCGGTGCCGCTCTCGGAGCGGAAGTCGACGAGCCGGGCGGTGAGCTCCGCGGCGTCCAGCGTGAGGTCAAGCGAGGTGTCGGCCATGCCGTCGACCCTAACGCGCCAGACCCGGTGCCCAGTCTCCCCACCGGGCACATGGGCATCCATACTCTCCAGTACCTTGTACGGCGTGCCAGAGCCGTCCTCCCCCAAGCGTCGCGGCCGCCTCTTTCGATGCGGGTCCGCCTTCATGGCCCTGCTCGCGGTCGCCGGATACCTCGTCGTGCAGTACATCACCGGAGGCACGGGCGAACCGGGCTGCAAGGTCGTCTCGGGCAAGGGCGACGGGGCGTCGTACACGTTCTCCCCGGAGCAGGCCGTGAACGCGGCGACGATCACCGCCGTGGGCACCGGGCGCGGGCTGCCGGAGCGGGCCGTGACCATCGCGCTGGCGACCGCGCTGCAGGAGTCGAGCCTGCGCAACATCAACCACGGCGACCGGGACTCCCTCGGCCTGTTCCAGCAGCGGCCCTCGCAGGGCTGGGGCACGCGCGAGGAGATCCTGGACCCGACGTACTCGGCCGGCGAGTTCTACGACCACCTGGTCAAGGTGCCCGGCTACACCCGGCTGCCCCTCACCGTCGCCGCGCAGCGCGTGCAGCGCAGCGGCTTCCCGCAGGCCTACGCCAAGCACGAGCCGGACGCCGCGCTGCTCGCCGCCGCCCTCACCGGCCAGTCCTCGGCCACGCTGACCTGCGAGGGCCGTCCGGGCGCGACCCGGGCGACGGGCCCGGACGGGGTGCGTACCGCGCTCGTGCGGGACTTCGGACGCGATGTGCTGGAGCCGGCCGCCGCCGAGGTGGGCGGCTCCTCGGCGGCCACGCCGACGCCGTCCCCGAGCGGCGGTACGGGCGAGTCCGGCGGGCGGACGGTGACGCTGCCGGTGACCACCGCCCCGGGTTCCGCGACCGGGCGGAGCACGGAGCAGCGCGGCTGGCAGCTCGCGCACTGGGCCGTGGCCAACGCCTCCGAGCTGCACATCGCGCGCGTGACGTACGCCGGGCGTGAGTGGGTCGCCGGGAACACGGCCAGCGAATGGCGCGCTCCGGCGACGAAGGGCACCGCGGGCGCGCAGCGGGACGCGGACGACGTCCGTATTGTCACGATGCGCTGACTCGTACCCGGATCGCGCAGAGGTACGGGAACTCACCCCTGGGGATTACCCGCGCGGCTCGGCCGCGACGGTGTGCGCAGGTTTTCGCGTCCTCACCCGGGAATCCGTGAAAACCCTTGGGCGTACAGGGCTGGAAGGATTCGGCGGACTTTCCGGGGTGGGTCTTTTTGCCCGTTTGTCCGCAGCCGATTATGCGACGCATTACCAACTCTTTACGTTGCGACGCCGCAACCTTCCCGGGCTTCGAGCGGTAGTCACTGCGTCCGAGCCGGGGTGGTCAACAGCCAGTCGATCAACTCCCGGAGCCGGTCGGACACTTCACGAACCTCACTGTTCTCTCCGTCGAAGGAGCACCATGTCCCTCCCCCTGACCCGCCGGATCGCCCGTGCCGCGCTCATTGTCGCTGCGGGGGCGGCTGCCGGGGTCGGTGCGGCCGGCTCCGCGAGTGCGGCCCCCGAGCTGCCGGCCAACCCGAACCTCGGCGGCCTGACCGCCCTGGACGGGGCGAACGTCGGCAACACCGTCGACGGCGCGGCGACGGACGTCAGCAAGTCCGCCGGTGACACCGGCGGCAAGGCCGTCAAGAAGGCGGTGCCGGCCGCGGGCAAGCTCGGCGGCAAGACGGTCAAGAAGGCCACGCCCGTCGCCCAGAAGGCGGCCGGTGAGGCGGCGGGCTCCGCCGGGCAGCTCGTCGGCGAGGCCGCCGGTTCGGCGCAGGGCGGTCTGCCGACCGACTCGCTGACGAAGGGCGGCGTGCCGTCCGCGAAGACGCTGCCGGCGAAGGGCCTGCCGATCGGCTGACGCCGGTCCCGGAACACGGCGAAGGGGTCCAGGGAATTCCCTGGACCCCTTCGCCGTGTTCCGTTTCGCTGACGGCCCGCGGGGGGCTACAGGCGCCGTACGGCCGCCGCGATCCGCTCGTCCGTCGCCGTCAGGGCCACGCGGACGAACTCCGCGCCGGCCGTGCCGTAGAAGTCGCCCGGGGCCACGAGGATGCCTCGTTCCGCGAGATGGGCGACCGTGTCCCAGCAGGACTCGCCCCGGGTGGCCCACAGGTAGAGGCTGGCCTCGCTGTGCTCGATGCGGAAGCCGTGGGACAGCAGAGCCTCGCGCAGGAGGGCGCGGCGGGACGCGTAGCGCTCGCGCTGGACGCGGACGTGCTCGTCGTCGCTCAGGGCCGCCACGACGGCCGCCTGTGTCGGCGCGGACGTCATCATGCCGCCGTGCTTGCGGATCTCCAGGAGGGGGCTCAGGACGGCCGGGTCGCCGGCCAGGAAGGCCGCGCGGTAGCCCGCGAGGTTCGAGCGCTTGGAGAGGGAGTGGACGGACACGATGCCGTCGTACGAGCCGCCGTTGACGTCGGGGTGCAGCACCGAGACCGGGTCGGCCTCCCAGCCCAGCTCCAGGTAGCACTCGTCGGAGAAGAGCAGGACGCCGTGCTCACGGGCCCAGGCCACGATCCGGGTGAGCTCCGCCTTCGACAGGACCTTGCCCGTGGGGTTCGACGGGGAGTTCAGCCAGAGGAGCTTCAGGCCCTTCGGGTCCAGCTCCGTCGGGTCGTCGTAGACCTCGTACTCGGCGCGGGCCAGGCGGGCGCCCACCTCGTACGTCGGGTAGGCCAGGCGCGGGTAGGCCACCCGGTCGCCGGGGCCGAGGCCCAGCTGGGTCGGGAGCCAGGCGACGAGTTCCTTGGAGCCGACGATCGGCAGGACGTGGCGGTGGGTGACGTCGCGGGCGCCGAGGCGGCGCTCGACCCAGCCGGTGATCGCGTCGCGCAGCTCGGGCGTGCCCCAGACGGTGGGGTAGCCCGGCGAGTCCGCCGCGTCGACCAGCGCTTTCTGGATCAGCTCGGGGACCGGGTCGACCGGGGTGCCGACGGACAGGTCCACGATGCCGTCCGGGTGGGCGGCGGCCGTGGCCTTGAACGGCGTCAGCTTGTCCCAGGGAAAAGCGGGGAGACGGTCGGAGACTGCGGACACGGATCTGGCTCACTTTCTGGTGCGTACGAGCCGTCGTAGGGCAAACGCCTCGGCCCCGTACGGCGATCAGGGCGTGATCGGGCCGTACGGGACCTCAGGGCCTGCCGTTTGGATCAGGCCGCAGACGCGGGGCCCGGCACGCACGTCTGCGGCGTTGTCGTCGGTCGCCGACGCTCCGCGTCGACTCCCTCCTCCGCCTTGCAGCCGCACGCACCAGACCCCGCTCACCGGCGATGACGAGACACCGCCGATTCCCTGCGACCTGATCCAAACGACAGGCCCAGCGGCGCGGTGTGCGGGCCGCTTGCGGTGGCTAGGCCTGTGGCGGCAGCGCGGCGATGAAGGGGTGGTCGCGCTCGATCAGCCCCAGCTTGCTGGCGCCGCCGGGCGAGCCGAGTTCGTCGAAGAACTCGACGTTCGCCTTGTAGTAGTCCTTCCACTCCTCCGGGGTGTCGTCCTCGTAGAAGATCGCCTCGACCGGGCAGACCGGCTCACAGGCACCACAGTCGACGCATTCGTCCGGGTGGATGTACAAGGACCGGGAGCCCTCGTAGATGCAGTCGACCGGGCACTCCTCGATGCACGCCTTGTCCTTGACGTCGACACAAGGCTGCGCGATGACGTAGGTCACGCTGTCGTTCCTCCTCGATAGGGCGCTGGCGGGCCTCCTCAGGCTCCGCCGCCTGGCGCGCGGGAGCGCGGCGTCGTCGATGCCCGCCCCTAGTATCTCCGTTCTTGGGCATGATCCGAACAGGAGGGGTGTACGGACCTGTGGAAATCTCAGCCGGCGGGCGTCTCGAGGTGGCCATCACCGCTGCTGACGTGGGCAAACGGGTCTCCGTACGGAGCTTGATCGAACACGCGGCTCCGGGTGAGAAGTTCACCGACACGGTCGGCGTTCTCACATCATGGGACAGCGGTGTGCTGCTGATCACACGCAGAAGCGGCGAGAGCGTCCGCATCGCGGAATCCTCGCTGGTCGCGGGGAAGGTCGTACCCGCCGCTCCGGCGCGTCGCCGTGGTCCGGCCGCCTCGTACGAGGAGCTGGCCCGGGTCGCCGCGCGGGCCTGGCGGTCCGTGGAGAGCGAGCGGCTCGGAGACTGGGAGCTGCGGGCCGCCTCCGGGTTCACGCGGCGGGCCAATTCGGTGCTGCCGCTCGGCGAGCCGGGCCTGCCGCTCGACGAGGCGCTCGGCGCCGTCCGGCGCTGGTACGACGAGCGCGGGCTGCCCGCCTACGTCCAGACCGCGACCGGCGCCGAGGGCACGCAGGAGCTGCTCTGCGCGGAGCTGGAGGCGCGGGGCTGGGTGCGGGAGGTGACCGCCGAGCTGTGGGTCGGGCCGCTGGCGCCGGTCGCCGACCGGGAGGAGCCGTCCGGGGTCGTGCTGTCCCGGGAGGCGGACGAGGCGTGGCTGGCGCGGTACCAGCGCAAGGGCGTGAGCGAGGTGGCGCTGCGGGTGCTCGGGAGCGGGCCCTCGGTGTGGTTCGCGACCGTGCCCGGTGCCACGGAGGGTGCCGCTCCGGCCGCCATCGGGCGGTGTGTCGTCGACGGGCGGTGGGCCGGGTTCGCCGCCGTCGAGGTCGATCCGGCGCTGCGGCGGCAGGGGCTGGGCACCGCCGTGATGGCGGCGCTGGCCCGGCGGGCCCTCGACGAGGGGGCGTCGGCCGCGTGGCTCCAGGTCGAGGCCGAGAACGCGGGAGCGCGGGAGCTGTACGCCGGGATGGGCTTCGCCGCGCACCACGCCTACCACCACTACCGGGCGCCGGAATCCGGCGGCACCGGCCGGTAACCGATCGTCGCGAGAGGGCACGAGCCAACTATGCGTCCCCCCTGTCCCCCGTCCCCTGAGCGCTCCGCCGAGCTGCGGCGGCGCTTCGCCGAGGAGGCCCGCTCCGAGCGGCCCGATCTGTCGACGCTGTGCCTGCTGGTGGGCGCGGAGGCGGACCGGGAGCTGGACGAGGCGGGCCTGGATGCCGCGCAGGTCGAGCTGGACCGGCTGGCCGGGCTGCTGCCGTACCGGCCCGGCGGGCCGCGCGCCTGGGCGGTCGCCCTGCGCGAGCTGCTGGGTGAGCGGATGGGCTTCGGCGGCAGCCCGGCCGACTACCAGCGGCTGGAGTCCTCGCTGCTGCACGAGGTGCTGGTGCGGCGCAGGGGGTTGCCGATTCTGCTGTCCGTGGTGTGGATGGAGGTCGCCCGGCGGGCCGGGGCGCCGGTGTACGGGGTGGCCCTGCCGGGGCATTTCGTCGTCGGGTTCGGGCCTGACGAGGGGCAGGTGCTCGCCGATCCGTTCGACGGGGGGCGGGTGCTGACGGGGGAGGACGCGGAGGTGCTGGTCGCCGGGGCGACGGGGGCGGGGATCGATCCGGCGATGCTGCGGCCTGCGGATCCGCTGGATGTGGTGCTGCGGATTCTGAACAACGTGCGGGCGTGGGCCGCGGCTCGGCCGGAGCGGTCGGATGTCGCGCTGTGGGCGGTCGAGCTGTCGCTGTTGTTGCCCTCGCATCCGGCTCGGTTGCGGTACGAGCGGGCGCAGTTGCTGGTGCAGCGGGGGGAGTTCCTGGGCGGGGCCTCGGAGCTGGAGGCCTATGCGGAGGTGGTGGAGGCCGTGGATGAGGCTGCGGCCGAGCAGGTTCGGGGGGAGGCTTTTGCGGCTCGGGCGATGCTCAATTGACGCCTTCTCGCCGTGGGGGCTTGTGTCGCGTCGCTTGTGCGGGTGCGTTGTGGCTGGTCGCGCAGTTCCCCGCGCCCCTGAGGGGGCGTTTTTACAACCAGCCCTTTTCGCGTGCTGTTCGGACCGCCTCTGCTCGGTTTCTCACCGCGAGCTTCTGGATGGCTGTGCTGAGGTAGTTGCGGACCGTGCCCTGGGAGAGGTGCAGGGTGGTTGCCAGTTCGGCGTTGGTGGAGCCGTCGGCGGCTGCTCGCAGGACCTCTCGTTCTCGGTCCGTGAGGGGGTTGGCGCCGTCGGCCAGGGCCGCTGCCGCGAGGGTGGGGTCGATGACGCGTTCGCCGGTGAGGACCTTGCGGATCGCGTCGGCGAGCTGGGCGGCGGGGGCGTCCTTGACCAGGAAGGCGTCGGCGCCGGACTCCATGGCGCTGCGGAGATAGCCGGGGCGGCCGAAGGTCGTGAGGATGACCAGCTTCACCGCCGGGAGCTCCTCGTGGAGGCGGGCCGCGGCCTCTATGCCGGTCGCACCGGGCATCTCGATGTCCAGGAGGGCGACGTCGACGGCGTGTGCGCGGGCCGCTTCCAGGACCTCGTCGCCGCGGGCCACCTGGGCGACGACCTCGATGTCCTCCTCCAGGCCGAGCAGAGCGGCCAGGGCCTCGCGGACCATCGACTGGTCCTCGGCGAGGAGGACCTTGATCGTGCGGCTCATGCCGGGGATCCTACGTCCGCCGGATGGGCCGTCGGCACGCGGGCGACCAGGCGGAAGCCGTGCTTGAGCGGGCCCGCCTCCAGGGTGCCGCCCGCCTTGGCCAGGCGTTCGGTGAGGCCCGTGAGGCCGTTGCCGTGGCCCCCGCCCGGGCCGCCGGAGCCGTTGTCCTCGACGGTGAGTTCGAGCACCGGGCCGTCGAGGGTCTGGCGGGGCAGCAGCCCGACCGTGCAGCGGCGGGCGCCGCTGTGCCGTACGACGTTGGTGACGGCCTCGCGCAGGGCCCAGGCGAGGGCGGACTCGCTCTCCTCGGGGACACCGGCGAGGCCGGGCGGCTCGGCGGGCAGGTCGGCGGTGACACCGGCCGCGGTCAGGGCGACCCGGGCACCGGCGAGTTCGGCGGCGAGGCGGGGGCGCCGGTAGCCGGTGACGGCCTCGCGTACGTCGACGAGGGCCTGGCGGCTGACCTGCTCGATGTCGGCGACCTGCTGGGCCGCCTCGTCGGGCCGGCCGGGGAGCATCCGGCCGGCCAGCTCGCTCTTGAGGGTGATCAGGGAGAGGGAGTGGCCGAGCAGGTCGTGCAGGTCCCTGGCCAGCCGCAGGCGTTCCTCGTTGGCGGCGAGCTGGGCGACGGTGGCGCGGGCCTCGCGCAGGGCGATGGTGGTGCGCACGAGTTCGCGTACGCCGGTCATGGCGAAGCCGCCGAGCAGGGCCGGGATGAGGAGCCCGGACAGATAGGCCAGGCCGTCGTGCGTCGCGAGTGCCACGGCGGTCAGCAGGGCGCAAGCGACCGGGATCGTCCAGCGGGCCAGGCGCAGGGGCAGGGCGGCCCCGGACGCGATCGAGACGTACACGAACAGCACCAGCCACTCGCGGCCCAGGGTGAGGGCGAGGAGCGTGGACTGGGCCGCGAGGACCCCGAGCGAGGCGAGCACCAGGCCGTTGCGCTCGCCGCGGCCGGTGCGGAAGACCAGCAGCATGTACCAGGTGACGAACGCGGCCAGGCCCAGCCAGCCGAGGATCCGTACGCCCGTGCTGTGGCCGCCGTGCAGCAGGTCGGTGACGGGTGCGCTCAGATAGACCAGCCAGATGCCGGTCCACAGCGACTTCACCGCCCGCTGCCTGCGGTTCACCGGGCGCTGCCCGATACCGAACCCGACGCCGCTCACGCCTTCAGGGTGTCCTTCCGGTACAGCCAGGCCGCGCCGCCCGCGAACAGGACGAACGACACCACGAGGACGGCGAGGTCCTGGACGTGCGGGGCGCGGCTCTGCTCGATGGCCTGCCCCAGGGCAGCGTACGCGTGCGTGGGAAGCCACTTCGCGATGTCCTGGAGCCAGGCCGGGAAGGTCGTCGTCGGCATCCACAGGCCGCCGAGCATCGACAGGCCGAAGTAGGTGATCATCGTGATCGGGCGGACCGCGTCGCCGCTGGCGAGGTAGCCGAGGGCGACGCCGAGCGCGGCGAAGACGAGGCTGCCGGCCCAGATCGCGCCGGTGAGGGCGAGCCACTGCCAGGCGTCCAGTCGTACGTGCTTCACGGCCGCCGCGACGGCGAAGACGATGACGATGGACGGCAGGCTGACGACGGCGGCGCTCGCGGTCTTGGCGAGGACGTAGCCGCGGCCCGGCAGGGTGGTCAGGCGCAGTTGCCGCACCCAGCCGCCCTCGCGCTCCTTGGCGATGCGCTCGCTGTTGCCCATGAGGACGGCCGTGAGAGCGCCGAAGGAGGCCATCGAGACCATCATGTAGGTCGGCAGGGTCAGGCCGGTGCCGGGGAGTTTCGTGGTGCTGTCGGAGTTGCCCGCGATGATCAGGAACAGGATCGACGGGTAGATCACCGAGAAGAAGAGGAACTTGCGGTTGCGCAGGGCGCGAGTGAGTTCCAGTTTGATCAGGCTGTTCACTTCGACTTCGCCTCCTCGGCGGCGGTGATCGCGACGAAGGCCTGCTCCAGGCCGAGCCCGGCGACTTCGAGGTTGCGGGGGTAGACGCCGAGGCCGTAGAGGGCGTGGACGGTCGCGTCGGCGTCGGTGGACTGGATGCGCACGGTCCGGCCGGAGAGGGCCAGGGAGGTCAGGAACGGCAGGCCGCGCAGGGCCGCCTCGTCGACGTCGCCCGCGAGGTCGAAGGAGACGCGGCGGGCGCCCGCCTTGGCCTTGATCTCGGCGGCCGTGCCGTCGGCGAGGAGCCGGCCGCGGTGCAGCACCAGGACCCGGTCGGCGACGGCGTCGGCCTCTTCGAGGTAGTGGGTGGCGAAGAGGACGGTCCGGCCCTGGTCGGCCTGTTCGCGCATGGTGGCCCAGAAGGCCTGGCGGGTGGTGACGTCCATGCCGGTGGTGGGCTCGTCCAGGACGATGAGGTCGCTGTCGCCCGCGGTGGCGAGGGCGAAGCGGACGCGCTGGGCCTGGCCGCCGGAGAGCTTGTTGACCTTGCGGTCGGCGATCTGCGCGATGCCCGCGCGGGACAGCACCTCGGAGGGCCGGTACGGCTTCGGGTGCAGATCGCAGGCGAGCCGCACCAGTTCGGCGACCGTGACCTCGTCCATCAGCCCGCCGCTCTGCAGCATGGCGCCCACGCGCCCGGCGACGATCGCCTCCCGGGGGCCCTCGCCGAAGAGCCGGACCGTGCCGCTGTCGGGCTTCTTGAGACCGAGGAGCAGATCGAGGGTGGTGGACTTGCCGGCACCGTTGGGGCCGAGCAGCGCCACGGTCTCCCCCGGACGCAGGGTCAGAGTCAGTCCGTCCACGGCCCGGACGGTGCCGTATGCCTTGCTCACCTGGTCGAACGCGACCACCGAGGCTGTCGTTGTCATACGGCCATGGTGGCTTCGGGGGTGTGGGCGGGGGCAGTGTCGGGCGTCCGGAGTGCCGGATGACAGATGTCATGCCGTGCGGGTGACGACGCGGAACAGCCCCTGCCCGGTCGGGGGCAGGGGCTGTCCGTCCGTGCGGTCTGTGCGGACCGTCCGAGGTCAGTTCGGCTTGGTCTCGATGACCCCGACGCGCTCCGCCGTCGTCTTGCCGCGCAGCGCCTTGCGCAGCGCCGCGACGACGTCCTGCGGAAGGACGTCGCGCTTGCCGCTCGCACCCTCGATCTGCACGCCGTCGAAGGTCGTGCCGTACGCCTCCTTGAGCGCCTTCAGGTCGTAGGTCTCCACAAGCTTGCCGTCGACGGCCTTGAACCCGAGGATCTTCGGCAGCGACAGCGCGCCGAACGGGATGCTGTGCGCCGCGTCGGTCTGTACGAAGGCCTTGGCCGACATCGCGGGCTGCGCGAAGTCCTTCAGCACCCGGTCGACCTCGGCATTCGAGACGGTCGGCTGCCGGGTCGTGGTCGGGAGGTCCACCGTGCCGGCGGTGCCCGTCTCCACCTGGGAGCGGTAGGCCTCCTCGACCGCGGCCGTCGACTTGGCGAGGTCGACGCCCTGGCCCGCCTTGCCGTACACGGCGACGGCCTTGCCGTTCTGGAACTTGATGGTGCCGTCGGAGGACGAGCCGGAGCCGCCGGCCGCGGTCTCCAGGGACGCGTGCAGCTTCTCCTCGTCGATGGGCATGACGGGAGTGACGACGCGGTGGTTGCCGAAGAGCGAGCCGATCACGGAGACCGGGTTGTAGTCGCTCTTGGCCGCCGCGTCGGCCGTGGCGTCCATGTCGAACTGGAGGCCCGCGTTGTCCGGGTCGAGGGACACGGCCTTGCCGCCCGCCGACAGCTTCAGCGGCTTGCCCGCCCGGTCGTCGAAGGCCTCGTCGAGCTTCTTGACCGCGCCGTCGCGGGTGGTGCCGCCGATGTCGACGCCGAGGACGCTGGTGCCCTTGGGGACGTCGGTGCGGTTCATCAGCAGACCGGCGCCGTAGAGGCCACCGGCGGCGACGACCACGCCGACCGCGAGCAGCACCAGCTTGTTGCGGCCCTTCTTCTTCGGCGCCTTCGAGGAGCTGGCCGGGGGCGGGGAGACCGGCTCGGGCAGCTTCGGGGCCCCGGGCGGCACCGGGCCGTCGCCGGGCGCGCCCGGGCCGAACGGGGAGGCCGCGCCGGACGGTACGACCGGGATGCCGCTGGTGACGGTGTGCCCGGAGACGTTGTCGTGGCGGGGGCCGAAGCCCGGGCCGTCCGGTTCGGGGGCCGGCTTCTGCGGGGTGAGGATGGCGGTGTCGTCGCTCATGCCGCCGCCGGGGGCGCCGCCCAGAGGGCCGGGGCCGCCTGCGCCGGCAGGGCCACCGGGGCCGCTCTTGCCGGCGGGGCCGCCGGGTGCGCCCGGGCGTCCGGGGCCACCGGGCCCGCCTATGGCTCCGGGCCCGCCCGGTCGGCCGGGGTCATTGAAGGCGCTGGGGGCGCCGGGGCCGCCGGAGCGGCCGGGCTCGTCGAAGGCGCCGGGGCCGCCGGGACCACCGGGCCTGCCCGGCTCTCTGAAGGCGCCGGGGCCGCCAGGACCGCCGGGGCCACCCGGTCGGCCCGGGGCACCGCGTCCACCCGGTCCGTCGAAGAAGGCGTCGGGACCGCTGCCCGGGGCGCCGGGTCCACCGGCCGGCGGCACCATCGGGCCGTCGCCGGTGACCGGACCGCCCGTCGGGCCGGACGGGCCCGGGGAGCCGGGACCGCCCTGGCCGCCGCGGTCGTTCTCCGCGAAGAACGGCAGATCGTCGCGGCGCGCGTCACCACCGCCACCGCCACTGCCCGGGGCGGGACGCGAGCCGTTGCCCAGCGGGCCCGCCGCCAGTGCCTCGGTGACGTCGAAGGAGCCGGTGCCGCCGCCGTGCCCGGGCGCGACGGGTCCGCCGGTCGCGCCGCCGGGAAGCCCCGCACCGTTCGTACCGCCGGGCCGGGAGCCGCCCGGCGCGCCCATGGAGCCGACCACGCCTCCGGGCCGCCCGGCACCCGGCCGGGCCCCACCGGGCGCACCGGGAGCGCCCGCGCCGGGAGCACCCGGACCAGGGGCGCCCGCGCCGGAACCGCCCGCCGCCGGGTTCGAACCGCCCGGGATACCGGCCCCGTTGGTGGAACCGCCGCCCTGACCGCCCGGTCCCGTGCCGGACTTGCGGGGCGCGAACCAGTCGCTGGTCGGCTTGTCGTCGGCGGGCTGCGCGGGCTCGGCGGGAGGCTCGACCGTGCCGGTGCCTCTGGAGGTCGCGGCACCCGGCGCGGAGGCCTCGTTGCCGCTGCCCGCGGCGGTCCCGGTGTCGGCCGAGCTCTCCGCGTCCGCGACGGGCTTGCGCACCACGACGGGCGGAATGGGCCGTGACCCGGGGATGTTGATCCGGATCCGGGTCGTCAGCGTGGTCTCGGTCTTGCGTTCCTCCGGCCGCGCGGCCGAACGGCCCGCGTCCGTACCGGCGTCGGAGACCGCGGGGGTCCCGTACGGCGGCGTACCCGACGGGTAGGCGGCTCCACCGCGCCCGTTGGGCCCGGAGGACGGAGTGTCAGTTTCACGACTCAAGGCAGGTTCTCCCGGTTGGCTCCGCCGCCCGACACAACCTCACGCGGGCAGCTCGGCGGCGCGCACCACCATACTGGCCACTTCTGGCCCGTATCCCACGACCGCCGGGAATCCCACACCGGACCCCCACGGGCACGTCCTGGCGAAGTGGTACGTCATTTGGCAAGTCGGACGGGGCCGCCGTCCGGTTGCCGCCCCGGGGCAAGGGTGGCGCAGATCACAGCAACACCGATGCCTCCGAGCAGGTAGAGATAGGAGCCGCTTCCCGCGGCGAAGAGGAAGTCGCCCTCGGGGCGGCTGGCCGTGAGCAGGATGACGGCGAGCATCCAGCCTGCGGCGGCCGCGACGCCGCCGATCCGGCCGCGGGTGACGAGTGACGCGCCCAGGACGGCTCCGGCCTCCCCGGCGAGGGCGAGCAGCAGCCCGCCCGGGAACCACGCGGGCTGCACCAGCGCCCCGGCCACGCCGACCACGGCGCCGAGCAGGAAGAACCCCAGACAGGCGGTGACCCGTGCGGCGGACGGCGGCCGCACGGGCTGGGCGAGCATCGGACTCCGGTCGCTCATGAGGTCTCCTCGACACCGGCGAACAGGTCGGTCTCCCGCTCACCGGGACCACGCTCGCCCCGCACCAGCTCGTAGTACTCGGTCGCCAGGATGGGCTGGGCGAGTTCGTTGGACAGCACGAAGTACGGCTCGGCCACGGTGACCTGGGTGGCGTGGGCGCGCATCGCGGCGGCCTTGGCGGCGGCGTGGGCGGTGCCGTCGACCACCGTGGTGACGCGCTCCTCGGCGACCACACCGGGGACGTCGTCGACCGCGGCCGCCTTGGTGAAGGGGAGGCCGGGCAGGTCGTCGTGGAGCCGGGCGAAGGCCTCCTCCACAACGGGGCGTGGGACCCGGTTCCAGTACACCTTCGCGACCGGGGCGCCGGCCTCGGCGGAGAGTTCGGCCGCGCGCATGGCGACGCGGTGGGCCTGGATGTGGTCGGGGTGGCCGTAGCCGCCGTCGTCGTCGTAGGTGACGAGGACCTGGGGGCGTACCTCGCGGATCACCTCGACGAGGTGGGCGGCGGCCTCGTCGACGTCGGCCTGCCAGAAGCAGCCGGGGTCGTCGTTGTCGGGCAGGCCCATCATCCCGGAGTCGCTGTAGCGTCCGGCGCCGCCGAGCAGGCGGACGTCCCGGACGCCGAGCTCGGCCATGGCGGCGGCGAGCTCCTGGCGGCGGTACTGCCCGAGGGCGGCGCCGGTCAGGTGCGCGAGCTCGGGCGGGATGACCTCCCCGCGTTCACCGAGGGTGCAGGTGACGAGGGTGACGTGCGCACCCTCTGCCGCGTACCTGGCCATGGTGGCGCCGTTGTTGATCGACTCGTCGTCCGGGTGCGCGTGCACCAGCAGCAGACGCCGGTCGGGCAGTTCCGTCATGGGAACCACCCTACGAGGTCCCGCGACCCCTGCTCACGAGGCCGTACGCGGGACCCGGGCGGTCAGAACTTGATGCTGCCGATCATGCCCGCGATGTTCGTCGTCAGCTCGCTGATCGTGGGAGCGACGGTCGAAGAGGCGAGGTAGAAGCCGAGCAGCATGCACACCACGGCATGCCCGGCTTTGAGTCCCGACTTCTTGATGAGCAAGAAGACGATGATCGCCAGCAGCACCACCGCCGAAATCGAGAGTGCCACGGCGGCTCACCTCCAAAGATCCACAAGGGCGCGGGGGGTCGGACTATGGGGGCATTAAATCCGTACAGCAGCCAGCAGGTTCATACCCACTATGCGACATTGATCATAACTATCCGTCCGTGCGCATCGATCGGCGCACGGCCGCACAAGGGGGCGCATGGCCAATATGGTCAGGGCATGACGACCGAGCCTGACTCCTTCCCCCGCCGGCACGCCCGCACCCAGCGCTTCACGCTCGGCGCGCCGCGTTCGTTCAGTGTGGCGCCCGACGGTTCACGTGTTGTTTTCCTGCGCTCCGGTTCCGGTACGGACCGGGCGAGTTCGCTGTGGGTCCTCGACACGGAGGAGGGCGCGGAGCGCGTGGCCGCCGACCCGCGTGCCCTGCTGGGCGGTGCCTCGGAGGATCTGTCGCCCGAGGAGCGGGCGCGGCGTGAGCGCAGCCGCGAGGGCGGGGCGGGGATCGTCGGGTACGCCACCGACGCGGCCGTGGAGCTGGCCTCTTTCGCCTTGTCAGGGCGGCTTTTCGCGGCCGAGCTGCGGGCCGGGACGGCGCGTGGGCTCGCCACGCCGGGGCCGGTGATCGACCCGCGTCCGTCGCCCGACGGGCGGCACATCGCCTATGTCGCGCAGGGCGCCCTGCGGGTGGTGGGCGCGGAGGGGGACGGTGACCGGGCGCTCGCCGAGCCGGATTCGGAGAATGTCTCATTCGGGCTCGCCGAGTTCATCGCGGCCGAGGAGATGGGGCGTTCGCGCGGCTTCTGGTGGGCTCCGGAGTCGGACCGGCTGCTGGTGGCCCGGGTGGACGACACCCCGGTGCAGCGGTGGTGGATCTCCGATCCGGCGCATCCGGGGCGTGAGCCGCAGCGGGTGGCGTATCCGGCGGCGGGCACCGGCAACGCGGAGGTGCGGCTGTTCGTGATCGGCCTGGACGGGGTGCGCACGGAGGTCGCCTGGGACCGGGCGCGGTATCCGTATCTGGCGCATGTCCACTGGTCAGCGGCGGGCGCGCCGCTGCTGCTCGTCCAGGCGCGCGATCAGCGCAGCCAGTTGATCCTGGCCGTGGATCCGGGGTCGGGCGCGACGCGGATGGTGCACGCCGACGAAGATCGAACATGGCTTGATCTTTTCCCCGGGGTGCCGTGCTGGAGCCCGTCCGGGCAGCTGGTCCGGATCGCGGACGAGGGCGGTGCGCGGGTGCTGGCGGTCGGGGAACGGCCGCTCACGGGAGCGCAGTTGCATGTCCGGACCGTGCTGGACGTCTCCGACGACGATGTGCTGGTCTCGGCGTCTGCGGGCGAGGAGGCCGCCGAGGCGGAGACGGGCCAGGTGCATGTGTACCGGGTGAACGAGCTGGGCGTGGAGCGGTTGTCGCAGGAGCCGGGGGTGCACTCGGCCGCGCGGGCCGGGGACGTCACCGTTCTGGTCTCGGCGACGCTGAATCAGCCAGGTGTGCGGCTGCAGGTACTGCGCGACGGAAAAGCGACGGCGACTGTCCCCTCTTACGCCGAAGACCCCGGTATGTCCCCCCGCGTGACGCTGACCGAGGGGGGCGCACGCCGCATCCCGTGCGCCGTGCTTATGCCTCGGGACTACGCCGGTGACACCCCCCTGCCGGTGCTCATGGACCCCTATGGCGGGCCGCACGGGCAGCGGGTGGTCGCAGCGCACAACCCGCACCTCACCTCGCAGTGGTTCGCGGACCAGGGCTTCGCGGTGATCGTCGCGGACGGCCGCGGCACCCCGGGGCGGTCCCCGGCCTGGGAGAAGGGCATCCACCACGACTTCACGCTGTCGCTCGACGACCAGGTGGAGGCGCTGCACGACCTCGCGGAGCGGTATCCCCTGGATCTGTCCCGGGTGGCGATCCGCGGCTGGTCCTTCGGCGGCTGGCTGGCGGGCCTCGCGGTGCTGCGCCGCCCGGATGTCTTCCACGCGGGCATCGCGGGGGCGCCGGTGACGGACTGGAGCCTCTACGACACGCACTACACCGAGCGCTACCTGGGCACCCCGGCGGAGCACCCGGAGTCGTACGCGGGGAGCTCCCTGGTGACCGCCGACGGGCTGTCCTCCCCCGCCGAGCCGCACCGCCCCCTGATGGTCGTGCACGGCCTCGCCGACGACAACGTGGTCGTGGCCCACGCCCTGCGCCTCTCCTCGGCCCTCCTGGCCGCCGGCCGCCCGCACGAGGTCCTGCCGCTGTCCGGGGTCACGCACATCACCCCGCAGGAACAGGTCGCCGAGAACCTGCTCCTCCTCCAGGTCGACTTCCTCAAGCGCTCCCTGGGCATCACCACCGCCTGAGCCCACGGCAACGGGCCGGGACGACATGGCGCGTCCCGGCCCGCTTACGGCACCCGCACGGCCGTACGGAGTTCAGCCTGACGCGTCCGTATATCGGGACCGGGTCGCCGAAGTTGCCTGCTTGTTAACGCAGTTGGCGGGGGTTTGCGGGCACTTGGGACGCCACCAGCTCGACCTCGAACCCGTCGGTGTCGGCGAGGTAGGCGGCGTGGTGGTCCGGGCCCCCGGCGTGGGGGTAGCGGTCGGCGAAGAGGGGCGTCCAGCCGTGTGCGGGCGCCTCGCTGGCCAGCGCGTCGACCTCCGCGGCCGTCCCGGCGTGGAACGCCAGATGGTTGAGGCCGGGCCGCATACGGTCGTGCTCGGCTCCCCGCAGGGCGGGGGACTGCTCGACGACGAGGTACGTCGCGCCCAGGCGCCAACTGCGCCCCCGTTCCCACTCCTGGTACGGGACATAGCCGAGGCGGCCCAGGAGCCAGCCCCACGCACGGGCCGCCCGGGGCAGATCGGGGACCCACAGCTCGATGTGATGCAGCATTCCTGACCCCCGTGGGAAACGCCGGTTCCCGGTGCCCTCGTCAGAAGGCACCGGGAACCGGGAGGGACGTCGTGCGGGGCCGTCAGGCCGCGTGGACCACGTCCTTCTCCTCGGCGAAGTGGCAGGCCGACTCGTGGGCCGCCGGGGTGTCGGCGTCCTCGAAGCGCGCGGGGATCGCCAGCAGGGGCACCTCCTCGGCGCACCTGTCCTGCGCCTTCCAGCACCGGGTGCGGAACCGGCAGCCGGAGGGCGGGTTGGCCGGGGACGGGACGTCGCCGGTCAGGATGATCCGCTCGCGGCCCTCACGGGCCTCCGGGTCCGGCACCGGGACCGCCGACAGCAGCGCCTGGGTGTAGGGGTGCGTCGGGTGGTCGTAGATCTGCTCGTCGGTTCCGATCTCGGCCATCTTGCCGAGGTACATGACCCCGACCCGGTCCGAGATGTGCCGGACGATCGACAGGTCGTGCGCGATGAAGAGGTAGGAGAGGTTGAACTCGTCCTGGAGCTTCTCCATCAGGTTGATGACCTGCGCCTGGACGGACACGTCCAGCGCGGAGACCGGCTCGTCGCAGATGATGATCTCGGGGTTGAGCGCGAGGCCGCGGGCGATGCCGATGCGCTGGCGCTGACCGCCCGAGAACTGGTGCGGATAGCGGTTGATGTACTCGGGGTTGAGGCCGACGACGTCCAGGAGCTCCTGGACCTTGCGGCGGCGGTCGCCCTTCGGGGCCACCTCGGGGTGGATCTCGAAGGTCTCCCCGATGATGTCACCCACCGTCATACGGGGGTTGAGTGAGGTGTACGGGTCCTGGAACACCATCTGGATGTTCCGGCGCACCGCCTTCAGCGCACGCCCGGACAGCTTGGTGATGTCCTGGCCCTTGTAGAAGATCTCGCCCGCGGTCGCCTTCTCCAGCAGCATCAGCAGCTTGGCGACCGTGGACTTGCCACAGCCGGACTCGCCCACGATGCCGAGCGTCTCGCCCTGGTAGAGGTCGAAGGAGATGCCGTCGACCGCCTTGACCGCCCCGACCTGTTTCTTGAACAGGATGCCCTGGGTCAGGGGGAAGTGTTTCACCAGGTTGCGCACCTGAAGGATCGGCTCGCCCCGCTCTACCGGCGCCTCGATCGCGGCGACCGCCTCCGACTCGGAGTGGGCGTCGACGACGTCGACCTCGGAGACGTGCGGCGTGGCGTCCTGCGGCTCGTCGGTCTTGCTGAGCTCAGCCATGGATCGTCTCCTTCCAGAAGTGGCAGGCCGATCCGCGGCCGGCCAGTTCGCCGCCGTCCCGCTCGGCGACCGGGTGCAGCGCCGGAATGTCCGTACGGCAGACGTCCTGGGCCTGGGGGCAGCGCGGGTTGAAGGCGCAACCGCTCGGGATGCGCAGCAGGTTGGGCGGCAGACCCTTGATCGCGTACAGCTCCTGGCCCTTCTGGTCCAGGCGCGGGATCGAGTCCAGCAGACCCTTGGTGTACGGGTGCGCGGGCCGCTTGTACAGCTCGTGCACCGGGGCGGTCTCCACGATCCGGCCCGCGTACATCACCGCGATCTTGTCCGCGACGTCGGCGACGACGCCGAGGTCGTGGGTGATCAGGATGAGGCCCATGTTGTACTCGCGCTGCAGCTCCGCCAGCAGGTCCATGACCTGGGCCTGGACCGTCACGTCGAGCGCCGTGGTCGGCTCGTCGGCGATGATCAGGTCCGGCTCCAGGGCGAGCGCCATCGCGATCATGATGCGCTGGCGCATACCGCCGGAGAACTGGTGCGGGTAGTCGCTGACGCGCGCCGCGGCGGCCGGGATCTTCACCCGGTCCATGAGCTCGATCGACTTGGCCTTGGCGTCCTTCTTGGACATGCCCTGGTGGACGCGGAACATCTCGCTGAGCTGGTAGCCCACGGAGAGCACCGGGTTCAGCGAGGAGAGCGCGTCCTGGAAGATCATCGCGATCTTGCTGCCGCGGATCTTCCGCCGCTCCTCGGCGGACATCTTCAGCATGTCCTGGCCGCGGAAGAGGATCTCCCCCTTGGGGATGCGGCCGGGGGGCATGTCGAGGATGCCCATGATCGCCTGCGCGGTCACGGACTTGCCGGAGCCGGACTCGCCGAGCACGGCGAGCGTCTCACCGGCGGCGACGGAGTAGTTGACGCCGTTGACGGCCTTGGCGACGCCGTCGCGGGTGCGGAACTCCACGTGCAGGTCACGGACTTCGAGCAGCGGGCGGCCCGCGTCCCCGGAGCTGTCCGGGGCGGGGCTCCCGGCCGTTTCATCGATGATGGTCACGTACGCCTCCCTCAGCGCAGCTTGGGGTCGAGGGCGTTGCGTACCGCATCGCCGAACATCAGGAACGAGAGCACCGTGATCGAGACCATCACCGACGGGATGATCAGGGTGTGGGGGGCGATACGGAGCTGCTCACGTCCACGCGCCACGTCGCCGCCCCAGGACACCGCCGTGTCACCGAGACCCACGCCCAGGAAGGACAGGGTGGCTTCGGCCGCGATGTAGCCGCCGAGCGCGATGGTCGCCACGACGATGATGGGTGCGAGCGCGTTGGGCAGGATGTGCCGGAACAGGATCCGGGACGTCGACGCGCCGAGTGCCTTGGCGGCCACCACGTAGTCCGCCTGCTTGATGGTGATCACGGCACCGCGGGCGACGCGGGCGATCTGGGTCCAGCCGAGGAAGGCGAGGGCCATGATGACGACCCAGACGGTGCGGTTGTCGAAGGAGTTGAGCACGACCAGGGCGCCGAGCAGGAACGGGATGCCGAGGAAGATGTCGGTCACCCGCGAGAGCAGGGTGTCGGTCCAGCCGCCGAAGTAGCCGGCGACCATGCCGATGAACGTGCCGATGACGGTGACGGCGACGGTGACACCCACGGCGACGGTGATCGAGGCGCGGGCACCGTAGACGACCCGTGCGTAGATCGAGCGGCCCTGGACGTCGTAGCCGAACCAGTCCGGGGCGAAGAGGTGGCCCCAGTTCGGCTTGCCGAGGTAGTGCTTGGCGAGGTCGGCGTCGCGCGGCGAGGCGCTGGTGAACAGTCCCGGCCAGATCGACATCACCAGCAGGAACACGATCAGCACGGCCGACACCAGGAACAGCGGGTTGCGCCGCAGATCGTGCCAGGCGTCGGACCACAGGCTGCGGGCCTTCTCGGGAGCCGGGCCGGCGTCGGTCACGACGACGCCCGCGGTGCTCACGGTGTCACCGGGAAGGGCTTCGACCTTCTTCTCGACGGTTTTGTCAGGCATACCGGATCCTCGGGTCCAGGACCGCGTAGAGCAGGTCCACGATCAAGCTGGCAGCGAGGTAGATGAGCACCATCAGCGAGGCGATTCCCACGACCGTGGCGCCCTCGCGACGGCTGAGCGCGTCGTAGATCTCGATACCGATACCGCGCACGTTGAAGATGCCCTCGGTCACGATGGCGCCGGTCATCAGGCTGCCGATCTCGATACCGAGGAAGGTGACCACGGGAATCAGCGAGTTGCGCATCAGGTGGACCCCGACGACACGGCGGCGCGGCAGCCCCTTGGCCACGGCGGTGCGGATGTAGTCGGAGCGCAGGTTCTCCGCGATCGACGTGCGGGTCAGTCGGGCGACGTAGGCCAGGGAGAGCGACGCCAGTACCGTCGCGGGCAGCGCGAGCTGGCCGAAGTCGGTCGAGTCGGTCACCGTCGGCGTCGTGACCTGCCACTTGAACGCCAGCAGGTACTGCAGCAGGAAGCCCAGCACGAAGGACGGCATCGAGACGAGGATCAGCGTCAGCGTCAGCAGGCCGCGGTCCCGCAGCGTGTCGGGGCGCAGGCCGGCGACGACACCGAGGCCGATGCCCACGACCGTGACGAAGGTGAAGGCGAAGATCGTCAGTCTGATCGTCACCGGGAACGCGTCGGCGATGACGTCCGCGATGGGCCGCTGACTGGCGATCTGGGTACCGAAGTCGCCCTGGAGCAGCCCGGTCATGTAGTTCACGTACTGCTGGATGAGCGGCTGATCGAGGCCGAGGTCCTTCTTGATGCTCGCGACCACCGTCGGGTCGTACGCCTGATCCCCCATCATCGCCCGGACGGGATCGCCGGGCAGGGCGTACATCATGCAGAAGATGAGCAAGGTTGATCCGATGAACACCGGGATCATCTGGAGCAGTCGTCGTGCGACATAGCGCCCCATAGGTGCCTCCGTGAGGGGTTAACGCAGGTGCGGGGGCCGTCTCCTGGTCACGAGACGGCCCCACGCACCTCCCACCGCCACCGAGGGCGGCGGCGGGCTTACGGCCGAGTGGGAAGAGCCTGCGAGGCTCCTCTTACTTGGTGGTGACGGCCCACACTTCGAGGTCACCGTGGAAGTCGACGTTGACGTTGTCGACGTTCTTACCGTGGCCGCCGTTGATGCGGTAGTACCAGAGCGGGATGGCCGGCATGTGCTCGACCAGCTTCTTCTCGACCTCCTGGAAGGCCTTCACCGACTCGTCGAGGGACTTGGCCTTGTCGGCCTCGTTCATCAGCTTGTCGATCTCCTTGTTGGAGAAGCGACCGTTGTTGGCCTCGGCGGTGGTGTGGTACAGCTCCTTCATGAAGTTGGCGTTGACCGGGTAGTCGGCGACCCAGCCACCGCGGTACATGCCCTTCACCTGGTCGTTGTCACGGGCCTCGAGGTCCGTGGCGAAGTCCGGCTTGGGGTCGCCGACGCAGTCGACACCGGTGGCCTTGCGGATGGACTCGCAGACCGCGGTCACCCACTCCTTGTGCCCACCGTCGGTGTTGTACTGGACGGTGAACTTGTTGCCCGGAACGCCACCGCCCTCCTCGATGAGCTGCTTGGCCTTCGTCGGGTTGTACGTGAACACGTCGGTGTCCAGGTTCTGGTTGCCCTTGACGCCGGGCGGAGTGAAGGACTCGGCCGGCGTACGGGTGTTGTTCAGAACCGTCTTGGTGATCGTGTTGCGGTCGATCGCCATCGACAGACCCTGCAGGACCTTCGGGTCGATGTCCTTGAAGGTCTTGGAGTAGAACGCCGGGGTCAGCGTCTGGATGGCCGCGTACGGCTGCTCGATGGCGCCGTCGCCCAGGTCCTGCTTGTACTTCGGCAGGTCCGTCGGGCCGACCTGGCGGATCATGTCCAGGTTGCCGGAGACGACGTCCTTGTAGGCGGCCTCGAGCGTCGTGTAGGCCTTGAACTGGACGCCCTTGTTCTTCGCCTTGTTCGGGCCCTGGTACTCGTCCCAGGCCTTGACCTGGATGAGCTTCTTGTGGTCCCACTTCTCGAACTTGTAGGGACCGTTGCCGACCGGCTTCTGGCCGAAGGCCTTCGGGTCGTCGTAGAAGACCTTGGGCAGCGGGGCCCACGTGGTGTAGCCGAGCTTGTAGTTGAAGTACGGCATCGTGTTCTTCAACTCGATGGTGAAGGTGTGGTCGTCCACGGCCTTCAGACCGGACATGGTCTCGGCCTTCGGGTCACCCTTCTCCGGGTGGACATCGTCGTAGCCCTTGATGTCCTGGAACCAGAAGGAGTTCTGCTGGTTGTTCTTGATGTTGGCGTACCAGTTCCAAGCGTCGATGTACGACTTGGAGGTGACTTCCTCGCCGTTGTGGAACTTCCAGCCCTTCTTGAGCTTGACCGTCCACGTCTTGGAGTCGTCGGTGGTGACCGACTCCGCGTTCGTGTAGACGATCTCGCCCTTGGAGTCGAAGTCCAGCAGCTGCGTGAACAGGGACTGGATGACGTACGAGCCGTTGCTCTCGTTGGTGTCAGCCGGGATCAGCGGCTTCTGGGGCTCACCGACGTCGATCGAGACGTATCCGGCCGGCCCGGAACCCTTGCTGTTCCCCTCGCCGTCACTGTCGCCGCCGCAGGCGGTGGCGGCCAGGGCGACGACTATCGCCCCCGCGACCCACTTGGCGCTCCTGGCACCGCGCATGGGTTCCTCCTATGAAGTCATTGGTTCACCGCGAAGGGAGCACAGGACAGATCACGGCGCCCGCCCGTCGCCGGTGCCGGAATTCGTCGAGTGCCCCCGCGCTCGTGAGTCGCGCCGCTGCCGGCTACTGACCCGTACATCCGAGCTCTACGCGCCTAACTATCTGCCAAACGCCCAGACCGAACCACACTCTCGAGGTCTCGGTTCGATCACAGCTCAAGCCTACTTCTTCCAAAATCCGGACAAAGGGTTTGGTGAAAGATCCCTGCGAAACGGACTTGTTACACATCTATCGGTGGCTGGTGTCCGCATTCCGGACACAGAGATGAGATAAACGGGTTGCGACTCCCGTGGCTGCCGTGCAGGGTGCCACCGGCGGCTGTCGCCGTCTCAAGAGGCTTCCGCCGTAAGGCCGTTGACCGGCTCCTGGCTCAGGGCAGGGTGCAGCGCTTTCGCGACAGGTTAGTGGGAGCGGGGCGTTCCGCAGTGCTGCGCCGGCCAAATCGAGGGTTTTCCCTCACCCTTGCCTTCGCGTTCCCCCGTCTTTACGACGACCCTTTACGACGACGCCGGGCACCCCGCTGATGCGGGGTGCCCGGCGTCGTCGTGCGGTGAGAGGCGTCAGCCGTGCTTGGCGCGGCTCGCGGCGCGGGCGCGCTCGCGGGCGTCCAGGTTCACCTTGCGGATGCGCACGGCCTCCGGGGTGACCTCGACGCACTCGTCGTCGCGGCAGAACTCCAGGGACTGCTCCAGGGAGAGCTTGCGCGGCGGGACGATCGCCTCGAACGAGTCGGCCGACGAGGACCGCATGTTCGTGAGCTTCTTCTCCTTGGTGATGTTGACGTCCATGTCGTCGGCGCGGGAGTTCTCGCCGACGATCATGCCCTCGTACACCTCGGTGCCCGGCTCGGTGAACAGCACGCCGCGCTCCTGGAGGTTGGTCATCGCGAACGCGGTGACCGCACCGGAGCGGTCGGCGACCAGGGAGCCGTTGTTACGGGTCTGGAGCGCGCCGAACCAGGGCTCGAAGCCCTCGTGGATGGAGTGGCCGATGCCCGTGCCGCGGGTCTGGGTCAGGAACTCCGTACGGAAACCGATCAGACCGCGGGAGGGGACGACGAACTCCATGCGGACCCAGCCGGAGCCGTGGTTGGACATGTTGTCCATGCGGCCCTTGCGGACGCCCATGAGCTGCGTGACGGCGCCCATGTGCTCCTCGGGCACGTCGATCGTCATGCGCTCGACGGGCTCGTGCGTCTTGCCGTCGACCTCCTTGGTGACGACCTGCGGCTTGCCGATGGTCAGCTCGAAGCCTTCCCGGCGCATGGTCTCGACGAGGATCGCGAGGGCCAGCTCGCCACGGCCCTGGACCTCCCAGGCGTCGGGGCGCTCGGTGTCCAGCACGCGGAGGCTGACGTTACCGATCAGCTCGCGGTCGAGGCGGTCCTTGACCTGGCGGGCGGTGACCTTGCGGTCCTTGACGGCGCCCTTGTTGTCGGCGCCCTTGCCGGTGGCACCACGGCCGACCAGCGGGGAGGTGTTGGTGCCGATGACCATGGAGATCGCGGGCTGGTCGACCGTGATCAGCGGCAGTGCGACCGGGTTCTCCGGGTCGGCCAGGGTCTCGCCGATCATGATGTCCGGGATACCGGCGACCGCGCAGATGTCACCGGGGCCGGCCATCTCGGCCGGCTTGCGGGTGAGCGCCTCGGTCATCATCAGCTCGGTGATGCGGACGTTGCTGACGGACCCGTCGCGCTTCATCCACGCGACCGTCTGGCCCTTGCGCAGCTCGCCCTGCTCGACGCGGAGCAGCGCGATACGGCCGAGGAAGTTGTCGGCGTCCAGGTTGGTGACGTGGGCCTGGAGCGGGGCGGCCTCGTCGTACGTCGGCGCCGGGATGTGCTCCAGGATCGTGGAGAAGAACGGCTCCAGGCTGGTGGAGTCGCCCGGGACCGTGCCGTTGTCGGGCTTGGTCAGCGAGGCGATGCCGTCACGGCCGCAGGCGTAGACGATCGGGAACTCGATCTGCTCCTCGTCGGCGTCCAGGTCGAGGAAGAGGTCGTACGTCTCGTTGACGACCTCGTCGATCCGGGAGTCCGGGCGGTCCGTCTTGTTGATGCACAGGATGACGGGCAGACGCTGCTGCAGCGCCTTGCGCAGCACGAAGCGGGTCTGCGGCAGCGGGCCCTCGGAGGCGTCGACGAGCAGGACGACACCGTCGACCATCGACAGACCGCGCTCGACCTCACCGCCGAAGTCGGCGTGGCCGGGGGTGTCGATGATGTTGATGGTGATGACCTCCCCGCCGTCCTTCGGGTGGTACTTCACCGCCGTGTTCTTGGCCAGGATCGTGATGCCCTTCTCACGCTCCAGGTCGTTCGAGTCCATCATGCGGTCGTCGACGCCTTCGAGCTGGTGGGCGGCGAAGGCACCGGCCTGCTTCAGCATGCCGTCGACGATGGTCGTCTTGCCGTGGTCGACGTGGGCGACGATGGCGACGTTGCGGATGTCGTGGCGCGTGGCCATAAGAAGGCGTACTCCCGGAGTGTGAGGAATGCCCTGCGCGGACGTCTGCGGTGCGCGGGCCCTGCCGGGCTGAACGTGCCACGGCCACACCCCATGGTACGGGTGCGCGGCCGTTGGGGTGAGCCGGGATACGTCAGTGCAGGTCAGAGGTCCTGCGCGGCCTCGGATCCGGCGGGACAGGTCTGCTCGGCGGCGAGCCGGCCGGCCTCTTCGTCCGAGGACATGGAACAGGGCAGGAATCCGGCGCCGGTCCCTTCCCAGGTCCGCACATGGCCCTTGGCGGGCTCGCCGTCCCCGCAGGTGTGGGTGAAGTCGGCCTCGACCAGGTCGATCGCCGCCCACGAGTAGTACGCGCCGAAGTGGTCGCCGGTCGCCGACTCGAAGTAGTGGTCGTCCCGAGGCCGCTCCGTCTCCGACGGGCCCGCGAGCGGTTCATCGACCTTCAGGTGCTTGCCCAGCGCCTTGATCACACCGGCCGCGTCGGCGCCCTCGGGGGTACCGGTCACCGAAGGCCGGTACACCGTGTCACCGACGGGCTCGAGACGGGCCGAGTAGGTGGCGGTCTTCTTCTTGAACCTGATCGGGTCGGACAGCGCGGTCAGCCGCTGCTCCCGGCGGACGCCGGACCATGCGTACGTACCGTCCGCGCAGGCCTCGGCCTTGTCCTCCCCGCTGCCGCCGGAGTCCCCCGTGCACGCCGTCAGCCCCGTCATCAGCGCCCCGATGACCAGCCCCGTCGCCCAGGTCAGCCGTACTCTGCCGCGCATGCGCCGGCCCCGTCCCCCGTGTACGGACGCCAGGGAGCCCGCACCATGATCACTGTCGTGTTCATGATGCGGGCGCCCCGCGCGGGTGACAAGGGAGCTACGGGGTCGCGGAGCCCTTCGCCGACGGGCCGGACGCCGGCTTCGCGCCCTTCTTCAGGAAGCCCATGTCCTCGTAGACCGGTGTACCGAGGCCGAAGGCGCCGATGTTGACCAGGTTCTTGCGGGCGGCGATGAGCTGGGGGCGCTGGAAGAGGGGGATCGAGCCGGCCGCGGCCCAGATGCGGGAGTCCGCCTTGCGGATCAGGGAGCGGGACTCGCCCTCGTCGAGGGTGGCCACGGCCTGGTCGAAGAGCTGGTCGACCTGGTCGGTGCCGACGCGGGTGTAGTTCTGCTCGACGTTCAGCGAACCGTCGGCGGCCGGGACGGGCTTGGCGTAGACGGGGCGGGCGTCGGTGGCGGGGAAGGCGGAGGCGGGCCAGGAGTACAGGGCGAGGTCGTACTGGCCGGAGGCGATGTGGTCCTTGAAGTAGGACTCGTCGGAGACCTTGGAGATCTCCGTGCCGATGCCGACGCGCTTCAGCATGCGGGCGACGCGGTCGGCCACCGTGCGCAGCGTCTGGGAGCCGGGCCCTGAGGGGAGCACGAAGCGGAGGGTGAGGGGCTTGCCGTTCTTGGCGAGCGGGGCGGACTCGCGGCCGGCCGGGGCGGCGGTGCCCATGGGGGCGTATGCGCCGGGGGCACCGCCCTGGTGGGGCTGCTTGTACTGCTTGCCGTCCTGGGCGAGGTGGGCCGGGTCGTTCTCGCGGTGCGCCTTGCCGTCCTGCTGGTCGTTGTCGTTCCGCTGGTCCTTCTTGTCCTGCTGGTCCTTGTCGTCCGAGCCGACGATGTATTCGCCGTCGTCGTTCCCGGAGTCGCCGTCGGAGGACTTGCCGGCCTTCTCGCCCTCGGCGCCGGCCGCCTTCTCGCCCTTCTTCTTCTCTTCCTTGATCGGGCCGCCCCGCACCCACCCGGCGTCCGCGAGCAGCGCCTGGGCCTCCTTGGTGTCCTGGCCGCCGAGGGCGCCGCTGTTGTCGGCGTAGGCGGCCTGCCCGGACAGGGCGAGGTGGCTGCCGACGGGGACGGCGGGCAGCCCGAGGGGCTTCAGCACCGCCTCGGCCAGTTCCTTGCGGTCCAGGGCGCGGGCGACGGCCCTGCGGACGCGCTCGTCGGCGAGCGGCCCCTCGGCCCCGTTCAGGGCGAGCTGGGTGAAGGCCGGCTCCAGGGACTTGCGCACCTCGAAGCCGCGCAGGGCCTGCTGTTGCCGGGCGTACTTGGCGGCGGCCTGGCTGCCCTGCGGCTTCTGGTCCGCCTCGGGGCCCATCACCGGGCTGCTGGAGCCCCGGGGGCGGGCGGCGACGGTGATGCGGCGGGCCTCGGAGGGGGCGATCTCGGCCAGGTCGAGGGTGCCGGCGGCCAGCTCCTTGGCCCGCTTCTCGCGCGGGACGGTGCGCAGCACGATCTCGGAGAGCTTGGCCGGCCGTCCCCACCAGCGCGGATTGCGGGTGAGGGTGATCTCCTCGTTCTTGCGGCTGAGCTTCTTCACCGTGAAGGGGCCCGCGGTGACCTTGAGCTTCTTGCGTGCCCCGTCGTTGAAGGAGTCCGGGGTGCCCATGACGTCCTTCGGGTACAGCGGCGAGAACAGGGAGCGCCAGTCGGCGTAGGTGCGGCTGAAGGTGACCCGGACCTCCAGGGCGTTGTCCCCGCGCTCGATCTTCTGGATGCGGTCGTAGCCGGCGTTGCGGGCGGTCCAGTAGGCGGTGTCCTTGCCGGACAGGGCGCGCCACTGGGCGGCGAAGTCGGCGGCGCCGATCTCCCGGCCGTCGCTCCAGACGGCCTGCTGGTCGAGCTTGTAGAGGACTACCTGCTTGGGCTCCGTCTCGACGACCTTGGCGGACTCCAGGTAGGCCGGGTTGCGCTCCGGGCGGCCGTCGGCGTTCATCCGGAACATCGAGGGCAGGACGGCCTGGGCCACGCGGGTGGTGGTGGCGTCGGCGTCCGACTGGAAGGTGTTCAGGGTGTCGGGCACGGAGTCGACGGCCCAGCGCAGGGTGCCGCCGTCGGTGATCCGGTCGCGGGGGGCGGGCTGGATGTCCTGCCCGGCGAGCGGCTTGCCCGCCGGGTCCTCGGAGCCGCATCCGGCGAGCGCGGGCACCGCGAGCACTCCCGCGGTGAGGAGGAAGGCGACCGAGCGCGAGACCGCACGCGGGCCGACGGCGTGCTGGGACATCTGTGCTACCTCCGGAAAGCCGCGGGCGTTATGATCACTTTTGGCGGTATTTGGATTTCATCTGATGTATGCGGCCCACTGAAGAGGAAAGGGTTCGGCAACACAGGGCGACACGGCGGTCACGGTCGGAGAGTCACCCGTGCGGAGCAATACACGGCAGAAGCGCACCCATGCGCCTCGGCCAATCGGTGCACATCCCTTCACAGCACAAGGTGTGACGCGCAACACTCGCAGGCGCATGAACGTTGCCGCCTTGGGCCTTGAAGGACCCGCGGAAGTGAGGGCAAGTCATGTCCGTTCACGACGAACTGACGTCAGTCCAGCGCAGCCTCGACGACCTGCTCCGGTCGGTGGGACGCCTGGAGAAGCAGCTCGGCACCGGCGGCCTGGAGATGCGCCGCGTCCGTGCCGACGCCAACCATCTGCGCGAGAGCGTCGCCCTGCTGCGCGACGCCGCCGCCTCCCCGGCAACGCCGAAGCGCCCCGAGCTCGTCACCATCTCGGACGCGCCGTACGACTCCGCCCTGTGGCGCGACTCGGACGACGAGGGGCTCGGCGCCCGGGACCGGCGCGCTCCCTGACCGGTCCGGAGTGGTACGACCGGCACCTCCCCCGAACCCGACCGGAGTCGTCACGTGGCCACTGGTACGGAACCTCCCGCCACCGAACCCCAACCCAGAAGCGGCGGCGTACGGGCGGGTACGCGCGCCGCTATCTCCGCCCCGCACCTGCGCACCGACCGCTGGTGGCTGGCCCCGGCCGGTACGGCCGCCGGCCTGCTGGCCTTCATCGTCTACTCGACCTGGCGGGCCTTCGCCGACGCGCACTACTACGCGGCGCCGTACGTCTCGCCCTTCTACTCCCCGTGCCTGGCGGAGCGCTGCGAGCCGATGAAGGCCGGCCCGAACTGGGAGATCTTCGGCAGCTGGTGGGGCATCTCGCCCGCCATCATCATCCTGATCTTCCCGCTCGGCTTCCGGCTGACCTGCTACTACTACCGCAAGGCCTACTACCGGGGCTTCTGGGCGTCCCCGCCGGCCTGCGCGGTGGCCGAGCCGCACAAGAAGTACACCGGTGAGACCCGCTTCCCGCTGGTGCTGCAGAACATCCACCGGTACTTCTTCTACGCCGCGCTCGTCGTCGCCGGGATCCTCACCTACGACACCGTGCTCGCCTTCCGCGACGAGAACTACGCGTGGGGCCACATGGGCCTCGGCACCCTGGTGTTCCTGGTCAACATCGTGCTGATCTGGGCGTACACGATCTCCTGCCACTCCTGCCGGCACATCGTCGGCGGCAAGCTCAAGCACTTCTCGAAGCATCCCGTGCGCTACCGGATGTGGCAGTGGGCCGGGAAGCTCAACGCCCGGCACATGCAGCTCGCCTGGGCCTCGCTGGTGAGCGTGGCGCTCGCCGACTTCTACGTCTATCTGGTCGCCTCCGGCGCCTTCGACGATCCGCGGTTCTTCTGATGAGGGGGGCGTTCTGATGTCCGTGGTCGACCGGCAGGAGTGGGACGTCGTCGTGGTGGGCGCGGGCGGGGCCGGACTGCGCGCCGCCATCGAGGCCCGCGAGCGGGGTGCCCGTACGGCCGTGATCTGCAAGTCGCTGTTCGGCAAGGCGCACACCGTGATGGCCGAGGGCGGTATCGCCGCGGCGATGGCCAACGTCAACACCGGCGACAACTGGCAGGTCCACTTCCGCGACACCATGCGCGGCGGCAAGTTCCTCAACCAGTGGCGGATGGCCGAGCTGCACGCGCAGGAGGCGCCGCAGCGGGTGTGGGAGCTGGAGACCTGGGGCGCGCTGTTCGACCGCACCAAGGACGGCCGGATCTCCCAGCGCAACTTCGGCGGCCACGAGTACCCGCGCCTCGCGCACGTCGGCGACCGCACGGGCCTGGAGCTGATCCGCACCCTCCAGCAGAAGATCGTCCAGCTCCAGCAGGAGGACTTCAAGGAGACCGGCGACTACGAGTCCCGGCTGAAGGTCTTCCAGGAGTGCACGGTCACGCGCGTCCTGAAGGAGGACGGCCGGGTCTCGGGCGTCTTCGCCTACGAGCGCGAGTCCGGCCGCTTCTTCGTCCTCGAGGCACCGGCCGTCGTGATCTCTACCGGCGGTATCGGCAAGTCCTTCAAGGTGACATCGAACTCCTGGGAGTACACCGGCGACGGCCACGCGCTGGCCCTCCTCGCGGGCGCTCCCCTGCTGAACATGGAGTTCGTGCAGTTCCACCCGACCGGCATGGTCTGGCCGCCGTCGGTGAAGGGCATCCTCGTCACCGAGTCGGTGCGCGGCGACGGCGGGGTGCTGCGCAACTCCGACGGCAAGCGGTTCATGTTCGACTACGTCCCCGATGTCTTCAAGGACAAGTACGCGGAGTCGGAGGCCGAGGGCGACCGCTGGTACGACGACCCGGACAACAACCGGCGTCCCCCCGAGCTGCTCCCCCGCGACGAGGTCGCCCGGGCGATCAACGCCGAGGTGAAGGAGGGGCGTGGCTCGCCGCACGGCGGCGTGTTCCTCGATGTGTCGACGCGGATGCCGGCCGAGGTCATCAAGCGCCGGCTGCCGTCGATGTACCACCAGTTCAAGGAGCTGGCGGACGTCGACATCACGGCGGAGGCGATGGAGGTCGGGCCCACCTGTCACTACGTGATGGGCGGGGTCGCGGTCGAGTCCGACACGGCGGCGGCCCGGGGGGTGCCGGGGCTGTTCGCGGCCGGTGAGGTGGCCGGCGGCATGCACGGCTCCAACCGGCTCGGCGGCAACTCGCTGTCCGACCTGCTGGTGTTCGGCCGCCGGGCGGGCTGGCACGCGGCCGAGTACACGGCGGGGCTGGCCGGTGCCCGCCCGCTGGTGGACGACGTCCAGGTCGACTCGGCGGCGGCCGAGGCCCTGCGGCCCTTCTCCGCCGAGGCGGAGAGCGAGGAGCCCTCGGGCGGCCCGCCGGAGAACCCGTACACCCTGCACCAGGAACTCCAGCAGACGATGAACGACCTGGTCGGCATCATCCGCCGCGAGCCGGAGATGAAGCAGGCCCTGGAGAAGCTGGCCGAGCTGCGGGTACGGGCGCGCCGGGCCGGGGTCGAGGGGCACCGGCAGTTCAACCCGGGCTGGCATCTCGCCCTGGACCTCAGGAACATGCTGCTGGTCAGCGAGTGTGTGGCGCGGGCCGCGCTGGAGCGCACCGAGTCGCGTGGCGGTCACACGCGTGAGGACCATCCGGGGATGGACCGCAAGTGGCGCCGTATCAACCTGCTGTGCGCGCTCGCCGACCCGACGGGCGGCCTGGCGGCGGATCCGGTCCGCGGCCAGATCACCCTCACCAGCGAGACCACCGAACCCGTCCGTGCGGACCTGCTCGCCCTGTTCGACAAGGAGGAGCTGGTGAAGTACCTGGCCGAAGAGGAGCTGTACGAGTGAGCGGCTACGAGGCCCGGTTCAAGGTGTGGCGGGGCGATACCGGGGGCGGCGGCCTGGAGGACTTCAAGGTCGAGGTCAACGAGGGCGAGGTCGTCCTCGACATCATCCACCGCCTCCAGGCCACGCAGGCCCCCGATCTCGCCGTGCGCTGGAACTGCAAGGCGGGCAAGTGCGGTTCCTGCTCGGCGGAGATCAACGGCAGGCCCCGGCTGATGTGCATGACCCGCATGTCGGTGTTCGAGCGGGAAGAGACGATCACGGTGACGCCACTGCGGGCGTTCCCGGTCGTCCGCGACCTGGTCACCGACGTCGGCTTCAACTACACCAAGGCCAGGGAGGTCCCGTCCTTCGTACCGCCGGCCGGGGTCGCGCCCGGCGAGTACCGCATGATGCAGGAGGACGTCGACCGCTCGCAGGAGTTCCGCAAGTGCATCGAGTGCTTCCTGTGCCAGGACACCTGCCATGTCGTCCGCGACCACGAGGAGAACAAACAGGCCTTCGCGGGCCCCCGCTTCCTGATGCGGGTGGCGGAACTCGACAT
Organism: Streptomyces sp. CRCS-T-1; assembly: GCF_024442335.1. Taxonomy (NCBI): domain Bacteria; kingdom Bacillati; phylum Actinomycetota; class Actinomycetes; order Kitasatosporales; family Streptomycetaceae; genus Streptomyces; species Streptomyces sp. CRCS-T-1. Next base: position 2,766,823 of record NZ_CP101651.1, read on the forward strand.
GCACCCCCTCGACGCGGCCTCCGAATCCGGCCTGGACCGCAAGACCACCGCCCAGGACGAACACGGCCTGGGCTACTGCAACATCACCAAGTGCTGCACGGAGGTCTGCCCCGAGGGCATCAAGATCACGGACAACGCGCTGATCCCTCTGAAGGAACGGGCGGTGGACCGCAAGTACGACCCACTGGTGTGGCTGGGCTCGAAGATCAGGAGGCGCTCCTCAGCAGGCTGAGCGTCTCCCGGAGGTTGTGTTCGGCGATCTCCCGCATCCGCTCCGGGTGCGGGAAGTCCCCCTCGATGAGCGTCAGCGGGCCCGAGACGAGCCCGATGTGCATCGCCAGGCGGTACAGACGCAGACGGGCCTCGTCCAGGCCGGGGACCCGCAGGGCGTCGTAGTGAGGGCCGAAGCGGAGCCGGAGAAAGACGTGCTCGTGCTCCAGGTCGAAGTACATCAGGCCCTCGATGTCGATGAGCGCCGGTTGCCCGTCGGGCGTCAGCAGGACATGGTCCGGGCCGAGTTCGCCATGGATGAGGGTGTGCCGATCCCGGGGACGGACCTCGGCGGCCAGGGCGAGGACGGTCTCCTCCAGTTCCCGACGTACGGCGGCGACACGAGGCTCACGACGGGCCGCTTCCGCGATACAGCGCAGGGCGCCCTCGGTCACACGCTGCTCGCAGGAGGCGGGGCGGGAGGAGCCGCCGTTGTCGACGAGGGCGACCTTGCCGAGGCGGGGGCCGGTGCGGGCGTGCAAGGTGACAAGAAGCTCCGCCATCCGCTCCATGGCCCGCGGCGCCTGGTCCGGCTCACGGGCCAGGGCGTCCTCCAGGCTGCCGCCGGACATGTCCTCCACGACGGCCGCGTCGGCCGGGAGGTGCCTGTGCGTGGCGTCGGCGTACAGCAGGCGCGGCGTGCGGACGCCGACGGCGACGAGCCGGTCGTGGGCCGCCGTGAACAGGCCGAGGCCCGTGCCGTGGGAGAACGGGTCACGGGGATCGGACGGGCCGGCGTCCCAGAAGTCCTCGTCGGCGGACCAGACATAGGCGATGGCGGTGGAGCCGTCGTCGAGAGCCAGACGGTAGACGCCCTTCTTGGTGCCTCCGCGCAGGCGTTCCACGCCCGTCAGCGCCCAGCCCGGGCCCAGGGCTGCGCGGGCCAAGGGGGCGAGGTCGGTGCGGGTGAGGGTGCGTCGGGTCGCTGTCACCGCGCCGAGCGTACGGAGTCGGCTCGGCCTTCTTCCGGGATTTTCCGACCGCGGCCGGCGGCCCGGGAGGTGCGGTCAGCCGAGCCCTTGGGCCAGGTGCCGCACATGCACATGCCCCTCCAGCGGATAGTCCGGCGGCCACGGCGGGCGGATGCCCGTGAGGGGGTAGCCGCTCTTGTCCGCCACCCGGCACGACGCCGTGTTGTCGACCTGGTGCAGGAGTTCGAGGCGGGTCAGGCCGGTGGGGGCGAAGGTGGTGAAGGCCCAGTCGGTGAGGGTGTGCAGGGCGCGGGAGGCGATGCCGCGGCCGCGGGCGTGTGCGGCTGTCCAGTAGCCGACCTCGGCGGAGGCGGCGCCGGGGGCGATGTCCTTGAGGACGACGTGGCCGGCCGGCGGGCCGGGCGAGCCGGAGGGGTTGGCTTCCTCGACGGCGAACGCGTAGCGGTGGCCCTGTTCCCAGCCCTGCTGCTGCTCGCGCAGCCACTGGGCGGCGCTCGGCTCGTCGTCGACGGCGAAGGCCGTCCAGCGGCGCAGGGCGGCGTCGTCCCGGCGCCCCAGGGCGGCCAGCCCCGCGGCGTCCTCGGGGGTCCAGGGACGCAGGATCAGGGCGGGGGCCGTCGGTGTGGCCGCTCGCAGCCGTGTGGTGGGTATCGACATGGCGTGAGCGTACGGGCGCGGCGGGGCGTTCTCAGAACAGGCTCAGCAGCGCCTCCGCCGGATCCGTCAGGCGGGTTTCGCCGCCGGGCAGGGGGAGTTCGAACCAGACCGTCTTGCCCCGGGGGGTGCGGCGGGAGCCCCACGCGGCGCTGAGGAGGCCGACGAGTTGCAGGCCGCGGCCGCCCTCGTCGGTGTCGCGGGCCCGGCGGCGGCGGGGCTGGACCAGGCCGGAGTCCCAGACCTCGCAGACCAGGGTGCGGTCGAGCAGCAGCCGGAGGCGGATCTCGCCCTCGCCGTAGCGCAGGGCGTTGGTGACCAGCTCGCTGACCAGGAGCTCTGTGGTGTCGACCAGGGGTTCCATGTCCCAGCTCATCAGTTGGGCCCGCGCGTACTCCCGGGCCCGGCCCACACTGCGCGGCTCGCGCGGCAGGGTCCAGTCGCCCACGGATTCGTTCGGCAGGCCCTGTACACGTGCCATCAGCAACGCGATGTCGTCCTCGCCGTGGTGGGTGTCGAGGGTGTTGAGGACGTGGTCGCAGACGTCCTCCAGCGGCTGGGAGGAGTCGGACAGGGCACTGACGAAGGCCTGGAGGCCCTCGTCCAGGGGATGGTCGCGGCTTTCGACCAGTCCATCCGTGTAGAGCGCGAGCAGAGCGCCCTCGGGGAGTTCGACCTCGACCTCCTCGAAGGGCTCGCCGCCGACCCCGAGGGGCATGCCCGGCGGCACGTCGAGCATCAGGGCGGACTCGCCCGGCTCGACCAGGACGGGCGGCAGATGGCCCGCGTTGGCAAACGTGCAGCGCCGGGTGACGGAGTCGTAGACGGCGTAGACGCAGGTGGCGAGATACACCTCTGAGAGGTCCGCCTCACGCGGGCGGCGAGCTGCCCTGGTCGCCTGCTGGACGCCCCCGGGGGCGCCGAGGCCGCGGGCGATCTCGTCCAGCTGGGAGAGCACCTCGGCCGGTTCGAGGTCGAGCTGCGCCAGGGTCCGGACCGCCGTACGGAGTTCGCCCATGGCGACGGCGGCGCGCAGGCCGCGGCCCATGACGTCGCCGACGACGAGCGCGGTGCGGTGCCCGGGGAGTTCGATGACGTCGAACCAGTCGCCGCCGACCTCGCTGGGCCGGCCGGTGTTGGCGTTGCCGGGCAGATAGCGGCAGGCGATGTCGAGGCCGGAGGCCTCCGGGTCGCCGGGCGGGAGCAGGGACCGTTGCAGTATCAACGCGCGTTCGTGCTCGCGCCGGTAGAGCCGGGCGTTGTCGATGCAGACGGCCGCGCGCGCCGCCAGCTCCACGCCGAGGTCGCGGTCCCGGTCGCCGAACGGCTCGCTGCCCTTCGTACGGGCGAACTGCACGAGCCCGACGACGGTGTCGTGGGCGACCATCGGCACGGCGAGCGTGGACTGCACGAGCCCCCCGTCCTCGCCGGGGACGAACTGGGGACGGGCCGTGCGCAGGGCGTCCGCGCAGGGCGAGTTGAACGGGTAGTGGTGGACGGCGCCGACCGAGACGGGCACACCGCTGCCGGCGAACGGCTCGTCGGAGACGGCACTGGCGAAGGCCACCCGGCGCAGCTCGGCGCTGCCGTCGGCGAGCCCGGGCGGGGTCTCGTCGCCGACCAGCAGCCCCTGGTAGAGGTCGACGGTGGCCAGGTCGCAGAAGCCGGGCACGACCACGTCGAGAAGCTGCCTGGCCGTGGTCTCCAGGTCGAGGGAGTTGCCGATGCGGGCGCCGGCCTCGTTCAGCAGAGCCAGATTGCGCCGGGCGGCGGCGGCCTCGCGGGCGGCCTCCCGGCGCGAGGTGATGTCGGTTCCGAGCCAGGCGATCCCGATGGGCCGGCCCGAACCGCTGTGCACGCGATAGAGGTTGACGGACCAGTGGCGGCGCTCGTCGGAGCCCGGCACGAAGCCCGTGACGTGCATGTCCGTGATGGAGTTGCCCGTCTCCAGTACGCGGCGCAGCGTGGCGGCGACCCGGTCTCCCTCACCGCGCTGGAGGAAGTCGTGGACGTCCTTGCCCCGGTGGTCGTCGGGTGTGCCGCCGAAGACGGAAGCGAACCGATGGTTGACACGGCGGACCCGCAGATCGGGGTCGATCAGCACGAAACCGAACGGGGATTGACCGAAAATGGCCTGCGAGGCGGCGAGGTCAGTCTCGATGCTGCGCAGGGTGCGGACGTCGACGACGATGCATACGGCGGCCTTCTCGCCGTCCTCGGTGCGCGTCGGCATGACGTACACCTCGGCGAGTCCCTCGTGCCCGCATTCGCCGCCCTCGGCGTCCTTGGGCATCCGGAAGGGCACCACGCCGGTCCACTCGCGGCCGTCGAGGATCTCGGCCATCTTGCGCATGCCGCGCTCGTGATGGCGCGGGTCGATGAACGCCTCGATCGGGTCCATGCCGACGGCGCGTGCGGCGGGGATGCCGAAGAGGTGCTCGGCGCGCAGGCTCCACTGATCGACCAGACCGTCGGGGCCGATCGAGAAGGACGCGACCTTGATGTAGTCGTAGATGGATCCCGGGGGACTGCTCTGCCACATGGCGTCCCCGGTCTGGACCCCGTCGGCCGCCAGCGCACCTCCCACCGCGGAGGCCAGGCCGTCCGCGGCCCTGGCCCTCGCGCCGTCCGACGGGTCCTCGGACTCCGTGGCCTTCGCTGGTATCTCGCTCACGCGAACCGTCCCCTCCAGCTCACCGCGTCCGGCACCGGTCACCGGGGGCGGCTGCCCGCAGTATCCAGCACTACGGTGCCGCACAACACGGTGTTCACGATCACAGCACGGTCCCGATGGTTTTCGGTCCGGACCGTGACAACACTTCCAGTCTTCTAACCAGGGGACACGTCGTCGAATCACGTCTGCCGACAACCGCCACTGGCCTGAACCAATCGCTCGACAGTGACAGGGCGTACGTACACCGATTTTTCACCCCGGCACGGTGAGTTCGAACCACACCGTCTTGCCCGCGGCGCCGGGCCGGGTGCCCCAGCGGCGGCAGGAGGAGGCGACCAGTTGCAGTCCGCGGCCGCTCTCGTCGTCGAGCCGGGGGGCGCGCTCGCGGGGCGGGTCCGGGAGCGGGTCGGAGACCTCGACCCGCAGGACGCCGTCCAGGTCGGACGGGCGGACCAGGCGGACCCCGATGGGCCCGGTGGCGTGCCGCAGGGCGTTGGTGACCAACTCGCTGACCAGCAGCACCGCGAGGTCGGACAGGCTGTCGAGTTCCCAGCCGCGGAGTTGGCCGCGGACGGCCTGGCGGGCGGTGCGCACGGCGCCCGGTTCGGCGGGAAAGGTCCACTCGGCGCGGTCACCTTCGGTGTCGATCACGCCGATCACTTCCCAGGCAAGAGGCCCGCCCATGTCCGGTTTCATGGGGTTAATGAGCACATACCCGATATCCGGGGCGGAGTATCGTGCGGGCGGCGCACAGTGGCACGAAATGCACAGGGGGCGCCCGTACGGCAATGCCCCGACCCCGCACGCCCCCGGTTCGCCTCAGGCGCCGGGCACTTCCTCCGCGCCGGGGCGGGAAGAACCGGGGCCGGAAGAGGTCAGGCCGCCCGCGGCTCCGAGGTGCGCCAGAGTCTGCCGTACGGCCGGGACATCCTGATCCAGCCAGTGCACGTCCCAGATCTCACCCGGGCCGAGCCAGCGCAGTTCGTCGTGGTCCTCGAGGGGCTCGGGCGCGGCGGAGCCGGGTCGCAGCCGGGCGGTCCACACGTGCAGGACGTAGGGCGACTTCAGGGGCCACTCCCCCGGGACGCGACCGCCGGCCTCGGCGTCGACGCCGAGTTCCTCGCGCAGTTCCCGTACCAGCGCCGCGTCAGCGCTCTCCCCGGGCTCGACCTTGCCGCCGGGCAACTCCCAGCGCCCGGCCAGCTCCACGGGCGCGCTGCGCCGGGCCGCCAGCAGCCGCCCGTCGTCGACCAGCGCGGCACCCACGACGACGATCCGCTCACTCATGCGGGGAGCCTACGGGAGTACGGCCGGACGGCGACGTCGGCTCCGGCTCCTCACGCGGGCACCGGGTGACTCAGCCGTGCGTCACGCACCCGCCCCGTTCTGCCCCAGCCGCTCGACCCAGTAGAGCTGCTTGTGACCGCGGCCGTCGAGGCTGTCCGCGATCTTCTGGGCCTCGGTCCTGGTCGCGTACCGGCCCACCCGGTAGCGGTTGCCGTTGTCGTCCTCTCGTATCACGAGCCAGGGAAGAGTGATCGTGCTGTCGTTCATCGCGCCCCTCCACTTCCCACCCGCGGCCTGTGCCGCGCCCCTCCCGCTAAGGAAACCGCAATGCGCATATGCCCGAGCCTACGCCTAACCTTCACGGAGCGAATACGGGTTTTCACAAAGAGGTACGCAACCAGCCAGAACGCAGGGGGCGCGCGATGATGAACGCGCCGTCTGAGTGCCTCATCGCACCTGGGCGCGGGCATACGGGAGGCACCGCCGGCGGCCCGTATGCACTACTGCCGACCTGCGGAGACGACGACCGGTCAGGGGATACGGACCGCCCCGTTCGACGACGGCCGCCTCGGCGATCGCGTGAGCGGGGCGCGCAAGGAGCGCGCCCCGGGACGGATGTGAGCGTTCGCTACTTGACCGGAAGGTGGTAGGCGACTCGGTACCGATCGGCCGGAATCACCACATCGGCCGTCTCGACCGGGCGGCCGGAGGCGTAGAACGTGCGGTGGACGACCACCACCACATGGCCGGGGACGCCGCCCAGGACGAGCAGTTCCTCGGCGAGCCCCGGACGGGCGCCGACCTCCTCGGTGACGTTGTCCACGATCACCTCGATCGCGCGCATGCGCTCCACGACGCCCATGCCGCCGAGCGGCCCCTCCTCCGGCAGCATCACCGGCGTACGGCCCGTCACGGCGAGCGGCTCCCAGGATGTGGAGAGCATCATCGCCTCGCCGCCCTCGCGGAAGAGGTACTTCGTGCACATCACCCGGTCGCCCGGCTCGATGTCCAGCCGCTCGGCGACCGCGACACTGGCCTCGGACTGCTCGCTGCTCGACTCCCAGGTGCCGCGCCCCTCACCGTCGGCCTGCTCCTGGCGGAACGGCGTGGCCCCGCCGGGCGGGCGGTAGCCGGAGCGGGAGACGCGCCGGGGGACGGGCCGCTCGCGCACATAGGTCCCCGAGCCGGAGCGGCCCTCGACCAGCCCCTCCGCCATGAGCACCTTGCGGGCCTCCAGGGCGACGGTGTCCGAGACGCCGTACTCCTGGCGGATTCTGGCCTGGGAGGGGAGGCGGGTGTGCGGTGGCAGCTGACCGTCGACGATCTTCTGGCGGAGATCACCCGCGACGCGCAGGTACGCCGGCTGCTCACCGAATGTCACTGGCCGCTCCCATCAGGTTGTACAGACAGCAACAGCCTGGCAACCGTAGGTTGTGCGATGCAAGCAAAGGCCAGAGAATCACTCGATGTGATGACATGGTGGCCCTGGGGGCTTTACGCAGGCACTTTCTCCCCGCTATAGCCGCCGTCACACCTCGAGTTCGGAGTTCCCGCTCTCACTGTCGTCGAACGACGGCGGCGTGGAGTCCAGCCCGAGGGCCTTGCGCGCCGTGACGGTCTCCGGGCCGTCGACGTACACGTACGCCTTCTCGTAGTGCGTGAAGTAGGTGTCCACGTCACCGGCTTCGCTCGCCTTCGACCACTCCTCGCGGGCGTCCTCCATCTCCTCGACCAGGTCGGCGACGGGCTTGCGGGCAGCCGACGGCCAGGTGTGGCCGCGCAGGGCCTCGGTCTGTTCGCCGAGCACGTCGCGCACCTGCGCGGCCCAGGCCCGGGCTCCGGCGAGGTCGTCATCCGGGGACTCCTCCGGCTCCTCGTACAGCGCCGCGTCGACGGCGTTGGCCGTGGACAGGAAGACGACCTGGTCGGTGGCGAGCGTGGTGAAGTCCTCGCGCAGGGAGCCGGTCAGCTCGGCCTTCGCGTCGGTCTTGCCGAAGACGCAGATGATCGAGCGGTCACCGAAGCGCCAGGTCTCCCGGGACGGCATGAGGTAGTACACGTCGACGTCGGCCGGCATCGCCCAGGTGTCCATGGCGTACTGCGACTCGAGCGGGTAGCACCGCTCGTCGGCGATGTCGCCGATCCTGGCGTCGCCCGGGAAGGCACCGCCCGGCAGCGTGACGACCCCGAACACCTCGCCGTCGTGCCCGCCTTCGCAGGGGACCGGGTCGACGTCGTAGGTGTCGCCTTCCAGGCCGTCGGGCGCGTCGAAGCAGTCGCCCGTGCGCAGGGACAGGCTCTCGTTGCCCCGCGCGCCGTCCTCGATCTTCGCCCAGACCTCGGACGCGGCGCCCGTGGCCAGCACCACTCCCCACAGCACGGCTCCGACGGTCGACAGCGCCACCCCGGCGATCGCCAGGCCCCGTCCGCTCTGCCCGGACCGCCGGATCTGCCACAGCGCGACCAGCCCGAGGACGAGCCCCACCGCGGGCAGGAAGCAGAGCACGCCGAGCACGAGAGCGGCCACGGCGAGCGCGTTGACGGAGACCGGGGTGCCGTACGGACGCCGCGGGGGCGGCCAGTTGGCAGGAGGACGGCCGTACGGGTCCTGGGGCTGCGGGTTCCCAGGGGGCGGGGGTATGGACACGGGTAGGGGGCTCCTGGCTGAGGCGGTGGGCGGGGGTCTGTCGTACGGCTGGGCGCATCGTAAGGGGGCAAGGCGGGGCGGGACGGCTGCATTTCGGCGCGGAGGGGCTGCAACACGCCTGCGGCCGGTCGGTTCAGGGCACCGGTTCGGCCCGCGCTGTCCCGGTCAGCGGGCCGTGGCTCTCCGGCCCGTCGGACGGCGCCCACCCCACGGGGAACACGGCCCGTACGGTGAAGCCGCCGTCCGTACCGGGCCCCGCGTGGAACTCGCCGGACAGGAGGTGCGCGCGTTCCCGCAGGCCCACCAGGCCGTGGCCGCCCCCGGGGAGTGCCGGTCGGGAGGTGTCGCGGGCGGGTGGGGGCGTGTTGTGCACCTCGATGTGCAGACCGGCCGCGAAGTGGACGCGGACGCGCGCACGGGCGCCCGGGGCGTGCTTGCGGATGTTGGTCAGGGCCTCCTGGACGGTGCGGTACGCGGCGCGTTCGACCGCTTCGGGCACCGGGGCAGGGCATGCCGGTAGGTCGAGGTCCACCGGGAGGCCGCTGTCGCGGACCAGGTCCGGGATGTCGGCCAGTCCGGCCCGGGGGGCGGCCCCCGCGTCCGTGCCTCCCGCGGTGCGCAACACCCCCACCAGGTGCCGCAGTTCGGTGAGGGTCTGCGCGGACAGTTCGTGGATCGACCGGGCGGTCGTGCGTACGTCCGTGTCCCCGGGCCGGCTCACTTGCAGCGCTCCGGCCTGCAGACTGATCAGGCTCACCTTGTGCGCGACCACGTCGTGCATCTCCCGGGCCAGCCGGTTGCGTTCGGTGGCCAGCACCCGCTCGGTCAGGACCTGGTTCTCCCAGGCGCGCCGGGCCGTCGCCTCCCGCAGGCGCTCCTGCCGTGACCGTACGGAGCGGCCCAGTACGACGATGCCCGCCGCCAGTCCGCAGCAGTCCAGGGCCAGCAGCGCGGTCTCCCGGTCGAGCACGAGGGAGGAGACACCGGCCGCCGGGTGGGGCAGGAACCACGCCACCGCGACCGCTGCCGCACCCGTCGCGGCGACCAGGAGACGGTCGCGCCGTACGGCGACGCAGTACAGCGCGATCAGCGGGGCGAAGGCGATGTGCCCGAGGTACAGCCCCGGCAGTCCGGCGAGCACGGCCACCTCCGGAGCCCGTCGCCGCAGCAGCAGCGCAGCGGCCGCGACGAGGGCCAGCCATGTGCCGTGACCGGCGGTCAGGCCGTTGACCACCATCCCGTCCACGAGGGCGACCAGGACCGGGAGGGCGCGGGAGGCGATGCGGCGTACGGCACCGGCACGGGCACGGGCACGGGCTCGGGTGGTCGGAGGGCCGCTCACCCCCGTCCCACCCCGCCCTCGACCAGATCCGCCCGGTCGGCGACCACCGCCGCCTGGACCCGGTTGAGGCCGCCGAGTTTCGCGAGTACCGCGCTGACATGGTCCTTGACCGTGCCGTGCGCCAGGTGGAGCCGGCCCGCGATGGCACGGTTGCTGAGCCCCGCTCCCACCAGCGCGAGCACCTCGCGCTCCCGGCAGGTGAGCGCCCGCACCCGCCGTACGGCCTCCTCGTCACGGCCGGACAGCAGATAGCCGTCGATCACCTGCCCCACGGCCTCGGGCGCCAGCACCCTGCGACCGGCGGCCAACGCCCGTACCGCTTCGATCAGTTGCTCCGGAGCGGTGTTCTTCAGCAGGAACCCGGCGGCGCCCAGCCGCAACGCCTCGTCGACGTGCTCACGGGCGTCGAAGGTGGTCAGCATCGCCACCGCCGGGGGCTTCGGCAGGCAGGCGACCCGGCGCAGTACGGACGGCCCGTCCAGGACCGGCATCCGGATGTCGAGCAGCAGGACGTCCACCCGCCCGCTGCGCACGGTCTCCACGGCGCTCGCTCCCCCGCAGTCGGCGACCACGGTGATGTCCTCCGCCGAACCGAGGATCACCCGCAGCCCGGCACGCACCAGAGGCTCGTCGTCCACCACCGCGACCCGTATCACGCCCGCATCCCCCACCCCGTCGCTCTCAACGCTCGTTACGACGGCCCACCCCCGCGAGACGTTGCGCGGCCGCCGTGTGCCACCTGACACACACGGCCGCGCGCCCCCCGCCGGTCGGCGGGGTCGGTTCCCGTCCTCGGGCGGATGTCCCCGGTGGGTGCCCCGCTGTCACGATCCGTCAGGTCGCCGATTCACCACCTGCCCGTCGTACGGGCCTTCAGCAAGGACGCACATGCACCACACCCAGGACCGCCCCGCCCGACGCCGACGCCTCCACGCCCGCATCCTGGTGGCCGGCTGCACCGCCGGAGCGGTGCTGCTGACCGCCGCGGGCGCGCACGCGGAGACCGGCGGCGCCGAGGCCCGGACGTCACTGGCCGTGCAGGCGGCCGAGACGGTCGAGCGCGTCACGGGCACCTCCGACCTCGTTCCCGGCACGCCGCTCGGCGGCGGCGCCACCCGCGCGGAGGTGACCACCGAGACGTCCGCGGCCCGCATCACCGCGCCCGCGACCGCAGACGGAGCCGTGGAGTTCGCCTACGGCACGGACGTGCTGCGCCTCACCCTGCCCGGCAGCGCCGCCTCGCAGGCCACCGCGGGCGCCAACGGCACCGTCGTCTACCCGGGCGCGGGCGAGGACATCGACCTGGCCGTGCAGCCCAACCGCGACGGTGTGCGCACCCTCGTCACGCTCAAGGACGCGGACGCCCCGACCGAGTACCGCTTCCCGCTCGGCCTGCCCGCGGACGCGGCCACCGAGGTCCTCGAGGACGGTTCCATCCTGGTCAGCCGCGGTGAGGAGTACCTCGGTACGTTCGACGCGCCCTGGGCGAAGGACGCGCGCGGCGAGGCCGTACCCACCGAGTACCGCGTCGAGGGCGGTGCCCTGATCCAGACCGTGCGGCCCGGGCCCGGCACGGCCTTCCCGGTGGTGGCGGACCCGGCGTGGTTCATCCCGATCGCGATCGTCGCCGGGCGGCTGCTGCTCACCCAGGGCGTCAAGAGCATCTCCCGGCACGCGGCCCAGCGCATGGCCCAGCGCGGCATCAGCCAGGAGATGGTCGCGCGTACGGTGAAGACCGGCAAGAAGACCAAGGGCAAGTCGCCGGGCACGTGGAAGTACACCACCGGCAAGGTCTGGGTCGTCGTCAACAAGGCCGGGAACGTCGTGTCCGTCGGCCGCAACTGAGCCCGTTCCCGAGAGGCGAACCATGCACATCGAGTACGACCGCGAGAACGACACCGCCTATGTGTCGCTCGTCGCGCACATCGCGGACGGCGCCGCCGTCCGGCAGATCCCCGTCACCGGGATCGGGGCGGACGCCGAGGTGTTCCTCGACGTGGACGCGTCGGGCCGGCTGCTCGGCATCGAGGTCATCGGCGCCGAGGCCGCCCTGCCGGCGGAGGCGCTGGAGCAGTCCACCTCGACCCGCTGACGAGCCGACCGAGTGCGGGACAAGGGCCCTGTGCGTGCAGGGCCCTTGTGCAATTCCTGTGGAGGCCTCAATCTTTCGGCTGACGCACAGGAGTCACCCTTTGTCTGACATGACCATGACTCCAGGCTTCCGGGTGGCTCCGACGGGCGTGCACCACACCCCACAGCGCACCACCGATGAGGAGGATCCCTCAGATGGCAGTGATGCGTACTCCCCGCACCCCGCACGGATCCACCCGGCGAAGACTGGCCGCGCTCGGCGCGACGGCCACCGCGGCGCTCGTCGCGAGCCTCGTCTCCGCCCTCCCCGCCGGCGCGGCCCCGGTCGCCGACGGGGGACGCGTCCAGTACGAGGGCGCCGCGAACGCCGTCGCCGGCAGCTACATCGTCACCCTGAAGACCGAGAAGGCCGGTTCCGCCGAGGGCCGCGCCCTCGCCCACAAGCACGGCGCCGAGATCGAGCGGACGTACACCAAGGCCCTGAACGGCTACGCCGTCGAGGCGTCCGCGTCCGAGGCGAAACGTCTCGCCGCCGATCCGGCCATCGCCTCCGTCGTCCAGGACAGGATCTACAGCGTCACCGGGACGCAGCCCAGCCCGCCCTCCTGGGGCCTGGACCGCATCGACCAGAAGAACCTGCCGCTGAACAGCTCCTACACCTACCCGGATTCGGCCGGGCAGGGCGTCACGGCGTACGTCATCGACACCGGTGTCCGCATCACCCACGGCGACTTCGGCGGACGCGCCTCCTACGGCTACGACGCCGTCGACAACGACAACACCGCCCAGGACGGCCACGGTCACGGTACGCACGTCGCCGGCACCGTCGCCGGGAGCGCCTACGGCGTCGCCAAGCAGGCCAAGGTCGTCGGGGTCCGCGTGCTGAACAACTCCGGCCAGGGCACCACCGCCCAGGTCGTCGCGGGCATCGACTGGGTGGCGCGGAACGCGGTCAAGCCGGCCGTCGCGAACATGTCCCTGGGCGGTCCGGCCGACACGGCCATCGACACCGCCGTACGCAACGCCATCACCTCCGGCGTCACCTTCGTGGTCGCGGCCGGGAACGAGTCCACCAACGCCTCCACCCGGTCCCCGGCGCGTGTCACCGAGGCCGTCACGGTCGGCGCCACGACGTCGAGCGACGCGAAGGCGAGCTACTCCAACTACGGTGCGGTGCTGGACCTGTTCGCGCCCGGCTCGTCCATCACCTCGGCCTGGAACTCCGGCGACTCGGCGACCAACACCATCTCCGGTACGTCGATGGCGAGCCCGCACGTCGCCGGGGCCGCCGCCCTCCACCTGGCCGCCAACCCCACGGCCACTCCCGCGCAGGTCTCCGCCGCGCTGACGGCCGCCGCCACCACCGGCGTCGTCACCAGCCCCGGCAGCGGCTCCCCCAACCGGCTCCTCTACGTGGGCGGCGGTACGACCACCCCGCCCGGCCCGCGCTTCGAGAACACCGCCGACCAGGCCATCGCCGACAACTCCACCGCCGAGTCCCCGGTGACCGTCTCCGGCGTCTCCGGCAACGCGCCCTCGGCCCTGGCCGTCGAGGTCCACATCGTCCACACCTACATCGGCGATCTCCAGGTCCAGCTGATCGCCCCCGACGGCACGGCGTACACCCTGAAGTCGTACGGCACCGGCGGCAGTGCCGACAACATCGACACCACGTACTCCGTGAACGCCTCGGCCGAGACCGCCAACGGCACGTGGACCCTCCGGGTGAGCGACAACGCCCGTCTGGACACCGGGCGGATCGATGCCTGGGCGCTGCAGTTCTGAGCCCCGTGTGTGAAGGTCCGTCGGCTCATTGACCGGTCCGGGACGCCGAACTCGGCGAGCAGCGTGTGCGCGGGCTGCTCTACGGCGTCCCGGATCGGCCGTACGCCGCGCCGACCGTGCGAGAGTCCGTCGTACTCAGCCTTGCCGCCGGTCGGAGCCGACAGCCGGATCACCGGCGAACAGCGCCTCCTCGGTGGCGGCCCACGCGGCGAGCAACTGGAGTGCCTCGTGGTCGGCGGAACCGGGTGCGGCGCTGTAGGCGGTGAGGGTCAGGCCGGGCTGGGCGGGCAGTTCCATGGCATCGAAGTCGAGGGTGAGGACACCGACCTCGGGGTGGCGGAAGGACTTGCGGCCGGTGTGGTGCAGACGCACGTTGTGCCTGGCCCAGGCGGTGCGGAACTCCTCGCTGCGGGTGACGAGCTCGCCGATCAGACCGGTCAGCCCGGTGTCGTGAGGGGCGCGTCCGGCCTCGGTCCGCAGCAGGGAGACGGTGGTGTTCAAGGACTCCTCCCAGTCGGGAAGGAAGTCACGGCCACGGGCGTCGAGGAACTGGAACCGCGCGATGTTGGCCGTCCGGGTGGTGCGGTCGGGGAACAGCGGGGAGTACAGGGCGCGGCCGAGGTGGTTGGTCGCGAGGATGTCCAGACGGCCGTTGCGGATGAAGGCCGGGGAGTCGGTCATCGAGCGCAGGACGCGTAGGACGCTGTCCGGCAGGGGGCCGCGGGCACGTCTGGCACGGCGGGCAGGGCGCTTGGCGGCGGCACGGGCCAGGTCGAACAGATGCGCGCGCTCGGCGTCGTCGAGCTGGAGAGCGTTCGCCACGGCGTCCAGGACCTCCTCGGAGGCACCGCCGAGGTGACCGCGTTCGAGGCGGACGTAGTAGTCGATGCTGACCCCGGCGAGCAGCGCGACCTCTTCCCGGCGCAGGCCCGGCACGCGCCGATTCCCACCGTAGGCGGGCAGCCCCGCCTGCTGCGGCGTGATCCTGGCCCGGCGGGATGCCAGGAACTCGCGGGCGTCGCTCTCGGTACTCACACGTTCCAGGCTAGGCCGGACGCCCCACGGGTGGGGGGCCCTGTCAGTACCTGTAACAGCGGTCCCTTCTCCACCGCTCCGGACTGCGTTCTCCTCGATATCGGCAGCGGGCCGGAGCCCGCACAGTCCGTCTTGATCGAGGAGTCGTTCACATGCCGAAGCAGTCCGCACCCCGGGAGCTGGCCGACATCGCGCCGAAGCTCGTCGAGGTCACCGACGAGGTCCTGTTCGCCGACGTCTGGGAACGCCCCGGACTGTCCCCGCGCGACCGCAGCCTGGTGACCGTGAGCGTGCTGGCCGCCCTGTACCGCGGCGAGCAGCTCGGCTACCACCTCGGTGTGGCCCTGGACAACGGCCTGAGCACCGAGGAGCTGTCCGAGGCGATCACGCACCTGGCCTTCTACGCGGGCTGGCCCAACGCGATGACGGCGATCACCAGGCTCAAGCAGATCACCGACGCGCGAGACGCCTGACGAGTCACCTGCCAAGACGTCTGACGAGACGCTTGACGAGCCGCCTGACGAGACGCTGACGAGTCACTGACGAGTCACTGACGAGTCACTGACGACAGGAGAGACCCCATGGAACACATCACCGACACCCCCACCCTCAAGGCCCCGGCCGAGCGCTTCACCGGCGATGTCTACCTCAACATGATCGAGACCCCGACGGAACCGGCCCACCTGGCCGCCGCCCTGGTCCGCTTCACCCCCGGCGCCCGCACCCACTGGCACTCCCACGCCCTCGGCCAGGTCCTGCACATCACCGACGGCATCGGCCTCGTCGGCACCCGGGACGGCGACGTCATCCGTGTCCGCGCCGGCGAGACCGTCAAGTGCCCCCCGAACGAGGAACACTGGCACGGCGCCACCGACATCAACCTGCTGGCCCACATCGCCATCGTCACCGGCGACCCGACCGGCGACGGCACGACCTGGCTGGAGCGGGTGACGGACGAGGAGTACGCGACGGCCCTGGGAAAATGAGGCGCGGCCGCAGTACCCGCTGTGCCAGGCTGGCGGATCGCCCGGACCGGTTCACGCACAGGAGCACGCGATGACGACACCGCCCCGCCTGGCTCCGTTGCTGGACCAGTTCGACTTCGCACGCGAGCGTCTCGTCGGGCGCATGGCAGGGCCCGTCATGGACAGCGGCGACGGGACGGACACCAAGGTCGACGCCATGACCGACGAGGAATACCTCTGGGAACCGGTGCCCGACTGCTGGTCGGTGCGGCGGCGTGTGGACGGGCCCGGGCCGCGCGCGACTCTCCTGGCCGGTACCGGCGACTGGGGCCGCGACGCCGCCTCCTATCCGCACCCCTGGCCCCCGCCCTTCACCACCATCGCCTGGCGCCTGAGCCACCTCAGCGAGATGCTGACCCTGCGCGCCGACCACACCGCCGGCACCCACACCCTGACCCGCGACGACCACCCCGTCGCCGGAGACACCGCAGCGGCGCTCACCGCCTTCGCCGCCGGCGCCGAGGCCTGGCGAAAGGCCCTGCTGAACGCGGACGACACGGCCCTCGACACCACCGGGTACTGCACCTACCCCCACGGCAGCGACCCGGAAGAGCCGTTCCTCGACATCATCTGGTGGGTCAACCAGGAACTGCTCCACCACGGCGCCGAAATCGCCCTGCTGCGCGACCTCTACCGCGCCCGACATCGCTGACTCGTCCTGCCATGGCGGGACGGCTGCTCACGAGCCGTACGATTCTCCCGCCACCTGCCACTCACAGCGGCCAGGCGGTCAGCAAGTCGTCAGGACCGTAGGCGGCATCGAGCCCCGAGCAGTCGACTCCGCTGCGCGAGACCGCCACGACGGGAACAGGTTCGCCGGTGAGGGCGGCCCGGTGTCGATGGAGAGCGGCCAGGTCGTGCCGGTCGAAGGGCGAATGCTCCAGCCACTTGATGGAGCCGACGAAGAGCAGTTCCTTGGCGATGGGAGCGCGGTCCGCCCCGACGATATCGATCTCGACGTCGTTGGTACGGGTCCAGTAGCCGCCCACTGCGGGGGCCGCGGGCAGCCTGTCATCGGGCAGAATCCGCGCCAGGGCCTCGCGGACAAGGGGCTCGACGGCTCGGCCGCGCCAACTGGTCCAGTTCTCCCGGATGCGCGCCAGGGTCAGGTCGCCCCGCCCCCGCTCGATCTCCTCGATGGCCGGGCCGAGCAGGTGCAGCCAGAACCGCAGGTAGGGATCTGCCACCCGGTAGCGGCGGTCCTTCGACGGACGCAGCGATACGGGCAGCTCCGCGGCCACGATCCGCTTGTCCGTAAGCAGCTCCAGCGCCCGCTGCAGGGGCGTGGCCCCGATTCCGCCGGCTGCACGGGCGATGTTGGTGAAGGTCCGCTCACCACTGCCGATGGCCGCCAGCACCGTACGCGCCTGAGCCTGTGGAGGGAATTCGGCAGCCAGCGAGCGCTCGGCCGACACCAGCAGGGCCGAGACGGGGTCGGTCAACGCCTCACCGAGGAAGTCCCACAGGCCTGCTCCTCTCGGCCACTCCGCGCAGATCAGCGGCAGCCCGCCGGTGACCAGTGCGGCGTCGAAGGCCGCCGCCGGATCCAGCCCGAGCATCCGCCCCACCTCGGCAGGGTTCAGCGGTCCCAGCACCATTTCCCGGCCGCGCTGGTGAAAGGGGCGTCCGTAGCTGTTCAGTGCCTCCATCATCGACAGATCGGAGCCGATGAGGACCAGCAGCACGGGCTTGCTCTCCAGCACCCGGTCCCAGGCCCGTTGCAACATCCCCTCGAAGGCGCCGTCGGCGTCCATCAGGTACGGCACTTCGTCGATGACCAGCACACTCGCCCGGTCGGCGGGCAGCGCCGCGGCCAGCACGTCGAACGCGGCGTCCCAGCTCTCCGGCCGTGCGGCGGTCACGAGCCGTGCCATCGGCAGCGTCGACACCTCGGCGTCCCGGACGAGCCGTGCCAGATCATCCCTCGGGGTCGCACCTGTCGCCGCGTAGAACAAGAACGGAGCCCCGGAACGCTCCGCGAACCGCTCGACCAGCCGCGACTTGCCCACCCGGCGCCGCCCACGCAGCATCACGCACCGACCGGGCCGCTCCCCGCCCATCCCTGCCGCCACCTTCTGCAGCTCTCGCTCCAGTGCGGCCAGCTCCTGCCGACGACCCACAAAGTCCACCACGCGGCCGACCTCCACGCATGATACTAACGGCGACGTTACTAACATAGACATTAGTAGACTCCCTCGCCAGCCGCTCGGTTCGTCATCGGTCTTCGTGTCGCCCAGTGACTCTGCGGCCTCGCACCGGCTGCGCTCGGCAACCGTGTGGCTGTGGGGCTTCATGCGCATGGTCACAGTCGGGCTCCCTGCTGTCCGCGCGGGAGGAGGACGTTCGACCGGCGCCCTGGCCGTACGGAAAATGACAAGGGGTCCGACCTCGAAGGCCAGACCCCTTGTGAATGCACGTCTCACCAGGTCAGCGACGTGGTGGCATGTCAGCCGCTACACGTTGAAGCGGAACTCCACGACATCCCCGTCCTGCATCACATACTCCTTGCCCTCCATGCGGGCCTTGCCCTTCGCGCGGGCTTCCGCCACCGAGCCTGTCTCCATCAGGTCGTCGAAGGAGATGACCTCCGCCTTGATGAAGCCCTTCTGGAAGTCGGTGTGGATGACGCCGGCCGCCTCAGGGGCCGTGGCGCCCTTCTTGATGGTCCAGGCGCGGGATTCCTTGGGGCCGGCCGTGAGGTAGGTCTGGAGGCCGAGGGTGTTGAAGCCGACGTGGGCGAGGGTGGCGAGGCCGGGCTCTTCCTGGCCGACGGACTGGAGGAGTTCGAGGGCCTCGTCCTCGTCGAGTTCGGCGAGGTCCGCCTCCAGCTTGGCGTTGAGGAAGATCGCCTCGGCGGGGGCGACCAGGGCCCGCTGCTCGTTCTTGAAGTCCTCGTCGACCAGCTCGTCCTCGTCGACGTTGAAGACGTAGAGGAACGGCTTGGTGGTGAGCAGGTGCAGGTCGTGCAGCAGCTCGTTGCGCTCGCTGCCCTGGACGATCCCGTGGGCGAAGAGGGTGTCGCCCTTCTCCAGGATCTCCTTGGCCTCCTCGACGGCCTTGACCTTCGGGGCGATGTCCTTCTTGATGCGCGACTCCTTCTGGAGGCGCGGGAGGACCTTCTCGATCGTCTGGAGGTCCGCCAGGATCAGCTCGGTGTTGATCGTCTCGATGTCGTCCTTGGGCGAGACCTTGCCGTCCACGTGCACGACATTCTCGTCCGCGAAGGCACGGATGACCTGGCAGATCGCGTCCGACTCACGGATGTTCGCCAGGAACTTGTTGCCCAGGCCCTCACCTTCTGAGGCGCCGCGGACGATGCCCGCGATGTCGACGAAGTCGACCGTGGCCGGGAGGACCTTCTCCGACTTGAAGATCTCGGCCAGCTTGCCGAGCCGGGGGTCGGGGACGCCGACGACGCCCACATTCGGCTCGATGGTGGCGAACGGGTAGTTGGCCGCCAGCACGTCGTTCTTGGTCAGGGCGTTGAACAGGGTCGACTTGCCGACATTCGGCAGACCGACGATTCCGATCGTGAGCGACACGTTGCGACTTCCCGTGAGTGGAGAGGGCCAGGGGGCCAGGGGACCGGCCGATCCACCAGTCTACGGCGTACCCGCAAGCGGCCCGGCGGGCTGTCGAACGCTTGGCCAAGCCGGGGTCCACGGCGTGTCTGGTGGGCGATTCGGCACATTAAACGACCTACGTTGGTGCCGTGGAGCAATACAGGACGCGACCTGCCCGGTACGGACCGCGACGCGACCGGCCGAGATCGTCACTGCCGCCCCAGGCGAAACGAGGAGTGGGAGGAGCGGAGAGCGGGGTCGCGGTACGGCGGACCGCGCCCGCGTCGGCGGCACCCACGGTGGGACGCCTGCCGAATCCCCGGCTGACCGGGCTGGGCAGCGGACTGTTCTGCGGACTGGTGATGTTCCTGCTCGGCGGATTGTGCGCGGTGCTCTTCGGGGCCTCGCTGACGGCGTACGGCGTGCTGTTCCTGCCGGTGTGTGTGCTGACCGCCGTCTGGGTGCGCCGGGGGGATCTGATGATCGCGCCCGTCGTCGTGCCGATCGCGTTCGCCGTGGGGCTGCTGCCGATGGCCGACGGCGAGGGAGGAACCGGCGGCAGGCTCATGGGGCTGGTGACGGCACTCGCCACGCAGGCCGGGTGGCTGTACGGGGGGACGCTCGTCGCCGCCCTCATCGTCCTCGTCCGGCGAATCCGGCTGGTACACAGGCGCCGGGCGGCGGCGACAGCAGCAGCAGCAGCAGCCGGGGCCCGTCCGCCGGTTTGACGCCTGCTGCGGGGGCCGCCTGGCGGTGTGGCACCCGCCGGTGGGACACCAGCCAGGGCAGCGAAGCCAGACGGTGGGCACCTGCCCGGGATGGCGACTGCCGGGGCGCCCCCCTGCCGGACACCAGCCCGGGCGGCGGCTGCCGGTGGGACACCTGCCGGGGGTGGCGACTGCCCGGGCTGCCCCCGCAGGTAGACACCTGCCAGGACGGCCACGCCAGACGGTGGGCACCTGCCGGAGCAACGCCTAGCGGTGCGGCGTCCCCCAGCGTCCTACCCGCCCCGTCGGACAACCGTCCATGTGCCCCCGGCGCCGGGAGAACCGCCCGCAGGACGGCCGCCGGAAAACGCCCACCCCTCCGACACCCGCCGAAGGCAATGCCCTAGTGCCCGGCCGCCCTCATCGCCGCCCCCACGATCCCCGCGTTGTTCTGCAGCTGCGCCGGGACGATCTCCGCCTTGATGCCCTCGATGTGGGGCAGGAACTTGTGGGACTTGCGGCTGACGCCGCCGCCGATGATGAACAGCTCCGGAGAGAACAGCATCTCGACGTGGGCGAGGTACTTGCGCACGCGGTGCGACGCCCAGTGCTCCCAGGTCATGTCGTGGTCCTCGCGGGCCTTGCTGGAGGCCCGCTTCTCCGCGTCGTGCCCGTCGAGCTCCAGATGGCCGAGCTCGGTGTTGGGGACGAGGACACCGTCGACGAAGACCGCGCTGCCGATGCCCGTGCCGAGCGTGAGCACGATCACCGTGCCGTGGCGGCCGCGGCCGGCGCCGAAGTGCATCTCGGCGATGCCCGCCGCGTCCGCGTCGTTCACCACCGTCACCTGCGAGCCGCCCAGCCGCTCGCCGAGGAGCGCGCGGGCGTCGGTGTCGATCCAGCCGTCGTCGACGTTGGCCGCCGTACGGATCACGGCGCCGTCGGTGACCACGCCCGGGAAGGTGACCCCGATCGGGCCCGTCCAGCCGAAGTGGTCGACGACCTGCTTGACGCCGTCGGCCACCCCGTCGGGCGTGGCCGGGTGCGGGGTGAGGACCTTGTGGCGCTCCTGCGCCAGGTCACCCTTGTCCAGGTCCACCGGGGCGCCCTTGATCCCGGAACCGCCGATGTCCACACCGAAGATCTGCATGGCCCTACGTTACGACGAACGACTGACAGTCACAGGCCGGACAGCGGTCGCTGCCCAGCCCGTTCGCGATCACTCCCCGGAATTTTCACGGGCCTCGGTGCCGGTCCCCGCCCCACCACGCTCCGCGGCCAGCGTCGCCGCCTCCTCGCGCAGGTCGCGGCGCAGCTCCTTCGGCAGGGAGAACGTGATGGACTCCTCGGCCGCCTTGACGAGCTCGACGTCCTCGAAGCCGCGCTGCGAGAGCCACTCCAGGACCTGCTCGACCAGGACCTCCGGGACGGAGGCGCCCGAGGTGACACCGACCGTGGAGACGCCCTCCAGCCAGGTCTCGTCGATCTCGTCGGCGAAGTCCACGAGGTACGCCTCGCGCGCACCCGCGTTCTTGGCGACCTCCACGAGCCGCACGGAGTTGGAGGAGTTGCGGGAGCCGACGACGATCACCAGCTCCGACTCGGCTCCCATCTGCTTCACGGCCAGCTGACGGTTCTGCGTGGCGTAGCAGATGTCGTCGCTGGGCGGGGAGATGAGCTGCGGGAACTTCTCCTGCAGCGCGTCGACGGTCTCCATGGTCTCGTCGACGGACAGTGTGGTCTGGGAGAGCCAGACGACCTTGGAGGGGTCGCGGACCTCGACCTTCGCGACATCGCCCGGGCCGTCGACCAGCTGGATGTGCTCGGGGGCCTCGCCGGAGGTGCCGATGACCTCTTCGTGGCCCTCGTGGCCGATCAGGAGGATGTCGTAGTCGTCCTTGGCGAACCGGACGGCTTCCTTGTGGACCTTGGTGACCAGGGGGCAGGTGGCGTCGATGGTGGCGAGGCGGCCGCGCTCGGCCTCCTCGTGGACGACAGGGGCAACGCCGTGGGCGGAGAACATGACGATGTTCCCCGGGGGCACTTCCTCCGTCTGCTCGACGAAGATCGCGCCCTTCTTCTCCAGGGTCTGCACGACGTACTTGTTGTGGACGATCTCATGCCGGACGTAGACCGGAGCCCCGTACTGCTCCAGCGCTTTCTCGACGGCGATGACGGCGCGGTCCACACCCGCGCAGTAGCCACGGGGGGCGGCGAGCAGGACACGGCGGCCAGGCGAAGCAGACATGCGTCCCATCGTAAGGCCGCGTTCGGCAGGGCGAAGATCGCGCCGGTGTGAGGTCCCCGGGAAGTCGCTGTGAGGTTCCCGGGGAGGCTGCAAGGGGGCGGCCCGTCGTGGTGCCGGTGGCAGGAGCCTCCGGGCGGCTGAGCCGCGTTGTCAGCGGCTCCCACTACTCTCGCGGGCATGGCTGTGAACACGTCCGCGGAATCCCCGCTGCCCGTCGGTGAGGTGTCGCGGCTCATCGGGGGATGGATCGACCGGCTCGGGGCGGTGTGGGTCGAGGGGCAGATCACCCAGTTGTCGCGGCGGCCGGGCGCCGGTGTGGTGTTCCTGACGCTGCGGGATCCGGCGCACGACATCTCCGTGGGGGTGACCTGCTACCGGCAGGTGTTCGACGCCGTCGCGGACGTGGTGAGCGAGGGCGCCCGGGTCGTCGTCCTGGCGAAGCCGGAGTGGTACGCGCCGCGGGGGCAGTTGTCGTTGCGGGCCGCCGAGATAAGGCCCGTCGGGGTCGGTGAGCTGCTCGCGCGTCTGGAGCGGCTGAAGAAGGCCCTCGCGCGGGAGGGGCTGTTCGCGCCGGAGCGGAAGAAGCCGCTGCCGTTCCTGCCGCAGCTCGTGGGGCTGGTCTGCGGACGGGCCTCGGCCGCCGAGCGCGACGTCCTGGAGAACGCCCGGCACCGCTGGCCCGCCGTCCGCTTCGAGGTGCGCAACGTCGCCGTGCAGGGCGTGCACGCCGTACCGCAGGTCGTGCAGGCCGTGAAGGAGCTCGACGCGATCGAGGACGTCGACGTGATCATCGTCGCGCGCGGCGGCGGCAGCGTGGAGGACCTGCTGCCGTTCTCCGACGAGCAGCTGATCCGGACGGTCTCCCAGTGCCGTACGCCGGTGGTGTCCGCGATCGGGCACGAGCCCGACAACCCGCTCCTCGACCATGTCGCCGACCTGCGCGCCTCCACCCCGACCGACGCCGCCAAGAAGGTCGTACCGGACGTCGGCGAGGAGTACGAGCGCGTGCGGCTGCTGCGGGACCGGGCGCGGCGGTGCGTGGCGGCGCTGGTCGAGCGGGAGGAGCGCGGGCTGGCCCACGCCCTCGCGCGGCCGTCGATAGAGGATCCGCACCGGATGATCGACGAGCGCGCCGACCATGTGGCGGACCTGCTCGACCGGGGGCGGCGCTGTCTGCGGCACCAGCTGGACCGGGCCGACTCGGAGCTGACGCACACGCACGCGCGCGTGGTGGCCCTCTCCCCCGCCGCGACCCTGAAGCGCGGGTACGCCGTGCTGCAGAAGGCGGACGGTCACGCTGTGCGCGATCCCGGCGAGGTGGAGGCCGGAGAGGCGCTGCGCGCGCGGGTCTCCGAGGGTGAGTTCTCCGTACGAGTGGACACATAGGGTGGGTGGATGACCAGCGAGGTTGATGAGGCGCCGGGCGCGACCGAGGCGCTCGGGTACGAGCAGGCACGGGACGAGCTGATCGAGGTCGTCCGGCGCCTGGAGGCGGGCGGTACGACGCTGGAGGAGTCCCTCGCGCTCTGGGAGCGCGGCGAGGAGCTGGCCAAGGTCTGCCGCCGCTGGCTGGACGGGGCGCGGGCGCGGCTGGACGCGGCGCTGGCCGAGGAGTCCGCGGAGGACGAGGAGAGCGAGTAGACCGAGCGGGGCCGGGCCGGTCCGCGCGGGGTGACACACGACACCCTGAGGTTAGTTGAACGTTGAACTTCACTCGCGTACGGTCGAAGACGTCAGCCGATCTTTCGGACCGACCGTCGCGAGAAAGTGCACTCATGTCCCTCGTTCTTGACCCCGCCGCCCAGGACCTGCTGTTCCGTGAGGCCCGCACCGCCAACGCCTTCACCGACGAGCCGGTGACCGACGAGCAGGTGCAGGCGATCTACGACCTGGTCAAGTACGGTCCGACGGCCTTCAACCAGACCCCGCTGCGCATCACCCTGGTCCGCTCCCCCGAGGCCCGCGAGCGCCTGGTGCCGCACCTGGCCGAGGGCAACCGCGCCAAGACGGCGAGCGCCCCGCTGGTCGCGATCCTCTCCGCGGACAACGAGTTCCACGAGGAGCTGCCGCACCTGTTCCCGGCCGCGCCGCAGATCAAGGACGTCTTCTTCACCGAGCGCCCGGTCCGTGAGAACGCCGCAGGCCTGAACGCCGCGCTCCAGGCCGCCTACTTCATCGTCGGCGTCCGCGCCGCCGGTCTCGCCGCCGGCCCGATGACCGGCTTCGACTTCGAGGGCGTGCGCAAGGAGTTCCTGGACGACGACCACACCCCGCTGATGGTCGTCAACATCGGCCGCCCGGGCCCGGACGCCTGGCACCCGCGCTCCCCGCGCCTGGAGTTCGACCAGGTCGTCACCACGGTCTGAGCCCCTCCCGGACACGGATCCCGGACCCCGGACCCCGGACACGGACAAGGCCCCCGGCAGCACGCCGGGGGCCTTCGTCATGCGTGCGCGGATGCGCGGCCGCGGCTCACTTCGTCTTCAGCGACTCCGCCATCTTCGACAGCTGCGCGAACGACGCGGTGCCCGTCACGACCGTCGTCGAGCCCTTGGCGCCTTCGAGGACCAGCGCGTCGTACCGGCCGCCCTCCCAGCGGGTCCAGGTCCGGCCCGCGATCTTCTCGGTCTTCCCGGTCTCCTCGGCGCCCTGGGTCGCCTCGTCGAGGAAGACGGGGCGCCGCTGAGTGGACTGCTCGACCGCCACGTACTCCCCCTCGGGGTCGTGGAAGCCGAGATGCCAGGTGTCGAAGTCGTCGCCCTTGTAGCGGACGGAGGTGGCCTTCCACGCGTCCGTCAGGCCCTCGGGCGCGGCCACGGGGTAGGGGGCGGCGCGGCGTGCGGTGAGCAGTTCGACCCGGTAGTCGACCACCTTGGTCTCGGGCGGGGAGTCGTCGTGCGGGATGAAGAGGTACACGAAGCCCGCCACGAGGACGATGACGCCCATGGAGAGGATCATGTCCCGCGCCGTTTTCTGCTTACCGTTCGTGCCTGCCACGCCCCCTATCGTCGCAGGTCTCCCGAGCGCTCATCCGTGGGGGCCCCTGCTCATTTTGCGCACTCGGAGATAGAGTCGGGCGACAAAGCCCTCATCCGGCCGTCGTCGTACAGAAAGGTGCGCTCCGATGACCGAGCATCATCACTTGCCGTCCGAACTCGATGTGCCCTCCGAGGCCCCCGACCGCAACCTCGCCCTGGAACTGGTCCGGGTGACCGAGGCGGCGGCGATGGCCGCGGGCCGTTGGGTGGGACGCGGGGACAAGAACGGCGCCGACGGCGCCGCGGTGCGCGCCATGCGGACCCTCGTCTCCACCGTCTCGATGAACGGCGTCGTCGTCATCGGCGAGGGCGAGAAGGACGAAGCCCCCATGCTGTTCAACGGGGAGCGCGTCGGGGACGGGACCGGGCCCGAGTGCGACATCGCCGTGGACCCGATCGACGGCACCACGCTGACCGCGAAGGGCATGACCAACGCGATCGCGGTGCTGGCCGCGGCCGAGCGCGGCTCCATGTTCGACCCGTCGGCGGTCTTCTACATGGACAAGCTCGTCACCGGCCCCGAGGCGGCCGACTTCGTCGACATCAACGCCCCGGTGTCGGTGAACATCCGCCGGGTCGCCAAGGCCAAGCGGTCCGCGCCCGAGGACGTGACGGTGGTGATCCTGGACCGGCCGCGGCACGAGGGCATCATCAAGGAGATCCGGGAGGCCGGTGCGCGGATCAGGCTGATCTCCGACGGTGACGTCGCCGGCTCGATCCTGGCGCTGCGCGAGGGCACCGGCGTCGACCTGCTGCTCGGCATCGGCGGGACGCCGGAGGGCATCATCTCGGCCTGTGCCGTGAAGTGCCTGGGCGGCACGATCCAGGGCAAGCTGTGGCCCAAGGACGACGAGGAGCGGCAGCGGGCGATCGACGCCGGGCACGATCTGGACCGGGTGCTGACCACGGAGGACCTGGTCACCGGCGAGAACGTGTTCTTCGTCGCGACCGGCATCACCGACGGGGAGCTGCTGCGGGGGGTTCGCTACCGGGCGGAGACCGCCACGACCGACTCGATCGTGATGCGCTCGCGGTCGGGCACGGTCCGCAGAATCGATTCCGAGCACCGCCTGAGCAAGCTGCGGGCGTACAGCGCGATCGACTTCGACAAGGGCAAGTAGCCCTGCGCCCCAAGGGCCGACGGTCGAAGGACCGCTGAAAAAGAGGGCGCCCCCGGTGCGGTGGGGGCGCCCTCTTCCTCTGTCGCTCAGCCTGCCGCGGCTATGCGGTCCGAGGAGTGGGCCGCCTTCTTCAGCTCCAGGTCACGACGGCGGCGCCGGGCCAGCACCACGCGGCGCTCCGCCGCCGTGAGGCCGCCCCAGACGCCGTACGGTTCGGGCTGGAGCAGGGCGTGTTCGCGGCACTCGACCATCACCGGACAGCGGGCGCAGACGCGCTTCGCCGCCTCCTCGCGGGAGAGCCGGGCAGCGGTGGGCTCCTTGGAGGGAGCGAAGAACAGGCCCGCTTCGTCCCGCCGGCACACCGCCTCGGTGTGCCACGGGGCGTCTTGATCCCTGTCTCGCGCTGGCACCCGCGGGGCCGGAACGGCAGCTACCTGCAGGGACGAATGCGGCGGTTGCAGCACGGTCTACTCCTGACGACGGCTTCGCGAGCGAGAGACGATGCAGCAAGGCCTACCCGCTGTACCCGCGCCTATGCACTGAGTTCCGAACCGCTGGATTCGCCCCGTTCGCAGCACCCGTGGGGCCCTGTCACCCGGTGCCCCGATTTGCTCCGGGCCCGGGGCGGATTCGCGACCGTCAATGATCCAGGCGCCCCCGAAGACCCCCCTCGACCTTGCGCTGCACCCGGTCCAGGATGTCCGCGACGAACCTGCCGCGCTTGGGCCGCGCCTCGACGCTGCCCAGGACGGCCCAGCCGTCCACGTAGACGACGGGGGCCTGGGGTTCGTCCGAGTCGAGGGTGTCCACCTCGAAGCTGCCGAGCACACCACCGCCCATGCCGCGCAGCGACACGTTCTCCGGGACGCGGATGTCGACGCTGCCGAAGACCGCGAAGGACTTGATCACGACCTGCTGGTGGTCGAAGAGGGCCTCGCTGAGGTCTATCTCGACACTGCCGAAGATCGCGTACGCGTGGATACGGCGGCCCGCTCGCCGGCGGCCCTTGCGGACGGCTCCGCTGAAGATCGCGACCACGTTGTCGTCGGGGTCCATCGGGATGGCGCCGGCGGTCGGGCGATACGGGGCGGGGGACGGCGCCCGGCCCTGACGGTGGGCGGCGGGCAGGTCCCGTATGAACACCTCCAGCTCGCCGACCGTCTTGGCGCGCAGCACCCCGTCGACCCGCTCGGCGTGCTCGTCCGCGGTGAGACGGCCCTCGGCGAGGGCGTCGTGCAGGATGTCGGCGATGCGGTCACGCTCCGCGTCGGAGGCGCGGAACTCGGAGCCGACGGGCGCCCCCTGCGTCTGAAGGTCCTGCTTCTGAAGGTCCACGACAGCAGCGTACCCACACACGATAGATCGCGACACCCCCGCGTGAAGGCCGGTGTGTGACGAACTGAGCCTTACCTCACAAGCTCGCCGCCAGAGGCAGGTTCTACGCTGGTTGGCGCTCGCCAAAGGAGGCGGGTCGCGTCTGTCGAGTGAGGAATGGGCGAGATGCCTGAGTTCGCGTACACCGATCTGCTCCCCCAGGGAGAGGACACCACCCCGTACCGGCTGGTGACCTCCGAGGGTGTCTCCACGGTCGAGGGGCCGGACGGGCGGACCTTCCTCAAGGTGGAGCCTCAGGCGCTGCGCAAGCTCGCCGAGGAGGCCATCCACGACATCCAGCACTACCTGCGCCCGGCCCACCTCACGCAGCTGCGCCGCATCATCGACGACCCCGAGGCGTCGGGCAACGACAAGTTCGTGGCGCTGGACCTGCTGAAGAACGCGAACATCGCGGCGGCGGGCGTCCTGCCCATGTGCCAGGACACCGGCACGGCGATCGTCATGGGCAAGCGCGGGCAGAACGTGCTGACGGAGGGCGGCGACGAGGCGGCCCTGTCGCGCGGCATCTACGACGCGTACCAGAACCTGAACCTGCGCTACTCGCAGATGGCCCCGCTGACCATGTGGGACGAGAAGAACACGGGCTCCAACCTCCCGGCGCAGATCGAGCTGTACGCGACCGACGGCGGCGCCTACAAGTTCCTCTTCATGGCCAAGGGCGGCGGTTCGGCCAACAAGTCGTTCCTGTACCAGGAGACGAAGGCCGTGCTGAACGAGGCCTCCATGATGAAGTTCCTGGAGGAGAAGATCCGCTCGCTCGGTACGGCCGCCTGCCCGCCGTACCACCTGGCGATCGTGGTCGGCGGTACGTCCGCCGAGTACGCGCTGAAGACGGCGAAGTACGCCTCCGCGCACTACCTGGACGAGATCCCGGCCGAGGGGTCGGAGCTCGGGCACGGCTTCCGGGACGAGGACCTGGAGCAGAAGGTCTTCGAGCTGACGCAGAAGATCGGGATCGGGGCGCAGTTCGGCGGCAAGTACTTCTGCCACGACGTGCGCGTGGTGCGCCTGCCGCGGCACGGGGCGTCCTGCCCGGTCGCCATCGCGGTGTCCTGCTCCGCCGACCGCCAGGCCGTCGCGAAGATCACGGCCGAGGGCGTCTTCCTGGAGCAGCTGGAGAAGGACCCGGCGCGGTTCCTGCCGGAGACGACGGACGAGCAGCTCGAGTCGGAGGGCGACGTCGTCAAGATCGACCTGAACCAGCCGATGGACGAGATCCTCGCCGCGCTCACGAAGTACCCGGTGAAGACGCGGCTGTCGCTGACCGGCCCGCTGGTCGTGGCGCGTGACATCGCGCACGCCAAGATCAAGGAGCGGCTGGACGCGGGCGAGGAGATGCCGCAGTACCTGAAGGACCACCCGGTGTACTACGCGGGCCCCGCGAAGACGCCTGAGGGGTACGCGTCCGGCTCCTTCGGCCCGACCACGGCCGGCCGGATGGACTCCTACGTGGAGCAGTTCCAGGCGGCCGGCGGCTCCAAGGTGATGCTGGCCAAGGGCAACCGCAGCAAACAGGTCACCGACGCCTGCGGCAGCCACGGCGGCTTCTACCTCGGCTCCATCGGCGGCCCGGCCGCCCGCCTCGCCCAGGACTGCATCAAGAAGGTCGAGGTCGTCGAGTACGAGGAGCTCGGCATGGAGGCCGTCTGGAAGATCGAGGTCGAGGACTTCCCGGCGTTCATCGTCGTGGACGACAAGGGCAACGACTTCTTCCAGGACCCGGCTCCGGCGCCGACGTTCACGTCTATCCCGGTGCGGGGCCCCGGGCTGGCGTAGTACCTCGGGTACGGCGGGGGACGGATCTCGCCCCCGCCGCCCCTACCCGTCCCGTCCTCCTGGGGCTCCGCCCCTTCGACCCCGCCCGGGGCCCCGGCGCCGAGGTTCACCGCCATTCCGGTACTGGCCCCCGGACTCGCCTGAGAACAGGGGTGACTGTTCGCCTCCACGGGGAACAGTGGTCGCGTCGCGGACGCTGTGCCACGTGGAGGTGATCGTCGATGACCGGCGAGCAGGACAGGACCGAGTACCGCACCGAGCACGACTCCATGGGAGAGGTGCGGGTGCCCGCCCATGCCAAGTGGCGGGCCCAGACGCAGCGGGCCGTGGAGAACTTCCCCGTCTCCGGGCAGCGGATCGAGCGGGCGCACATCGAGGCGCTGGCGCGGATCAAGGGGGCGGCGGCCAAGGTCAACGCCGAGCTGGGGGTCCTGGACAAGGAGATCGCCGAGGCGATCCAGGCGGCTGCCGCCGAGGTGGCCGAGGGCAGGTGGGACGAGCACTTCCCGGTCGATGTGTTCCAGACCGGGTCCGGGACCTCGTCCAACATGAACACCAACGAGGTCATCGCGACCCTGGCCACCGAGCGGCTGGGCCGGAGCGTGCATCCCAACGACCACGTCAACGCCTCCCAGTCGTCGAACGACGTCTTCCCCTCGTCGATCCACATCGCCGCCACCGCCGCCGTCATCCGCGACCTCGTCCCCGCCCTCACGCACCTTTCGGCCTCTCTCGGGCGCAAGGCCGAGGAGTTCGCCGACGTCGTGAAGTCGGGCCGGACCCATCTGATGGACGCCACGCCCGTGACGCTGGGCCAGGAGTTCGGCGGGTACGCCGCCCAGGTGCGGTACGGCGCCGAGCGGCTCGAGGCCTCCCTCCCCCGGCTCGCCGAACTGCCCCTCGGCGGCACGGCCGTCGGCACCGGCATCAACACCCCGCCCGGTTTCTCCGCCGCCGTGATCGAGGAGGTCGCCCGCACGACCGGGCTGCCCCTGACCGAGGCCCGGGACCACTTCGAGGCACAGGGCGCCCGGGACGGCATCGTCGAGACCAGCGGGCAGCTGCGGACCATCGCGGTCGGGCTGACGAAGATCGCCAACGACTTGCGGTGGATGTCCTCGGGCCCGCGCACCGGCCTCGCCGAGATCGCCCTGCCCGACCTCCAGCCCGGCTCCTCGATCATGCCGGGCAAGGTGAATCCGGTCATTCCGGAGGCCGTGCTGATGGTGGCGGCCCAGGTCGTCGGGAACGACGCGACCGTGGCCACGGCGGGCGCCGCCGGAAACTTCGAGCTCAACGTCATGCTGCCGGTCATCGCGAAGAACGTGCTGGAGTCGATCCGGCTGCTCGCCAACGTCTCGCGGCTGCTCGCCGACCGGACCGTCGACGGCGTCACCGCCGACCGCGAGCGGGCGCGGGAGTACGCCGAGTCCTCCCCTTCCGTCGTCACCCCGCTCAACAAGTACATCGGGTACGAGGAGGCCGCGAAGGTCGCCAAGAAGGCGCTGGCCGAGCGGAAGACCATCCGTCAGGTCGTCCTGGACGGCGGGTACGTGGAGCGCGGCGACCTGACCCGGGAGCAGCTCGACGAGGCACTGGATGTCCTGCGGATGACGCACCCGTGACGATGTGTGGAGCGACTACGCCCGGCGCGTGAACCGTGACACGCGCCGCAGCGTCGTATGCCTATGGCACCTAATATCTGTCCATGGCAGAGGGTGGAGCGGTGAGACGCGTGGAAACGGGTGGTGCGGCAGGCTTCTGGGCGCCCGGGAGCCGGATCCTGTGGCGGTACCGGGAGAACGGCGGCACGCGTCTGCACATCGCCCGTCCCGTCACCGTCGTACGGGACGACGCCGAGCTGCTCGCCGTGTGGCTGGCGCCCGGCACCGAGTGTGTGAAGCCGGTGCTCGCCGACGGCACCCCCGTGCATCTGGAGCCGCTGGAGACGCGCTACACCAAGCCGCGCGCCGTGCAGCGCGACCGGTGGTTCGGTACGGGTGTCCTGAAACTGGCCCACCCCGGCGAGCCCTGGTCGGTGTGGCTGTTCTGGGATCCGGGGTGGCAGTTCAAGAACTGGTACGTGAACCTGGAGGAGCCGCTGGCCCGTTGGGAGGGCGGTGTGGATTCCGTGGACCACTTCCTGGACATCTCCGTCCATCCGGACCGCAGTTGGCACTGGCGGGACGAGGACGAGTTCGCCCAGGCCCGGCGGGACGGGTTGATGGACGACCAACAGGCGGAAAAGGTACGAGCGGCGGGGCAGGCCGCGGTGGAGGTGATCCGCGCGTGGGGGCCGCCGTTCTCGGAAGGCTGGCAGCACTGGCGCCCGGATCCGTCCTGGGCGGTACCGTCACTGCCGGAGGACTGGGATCGTACGCCCGCGCATGTGTCCTCATGAGACCCTTGATGCGCCCCCGGGCAAGAAACGTAGGATCGTCCTCCGCAAGGGCGCGCGGCGGCAACTACCGGAGCACGCGCTGGGCTTGACCGATCGTCACCGAGGGGCGGCAGGACGTGAGCGAGGGGTACGAGGGCAACACCGGCGGGGCCTGCTCCACGGGCCCTGGGGGCCGTCAGCGGGCCTCTGAGGACCGCAGACGGTCTGCCGGTGGCACAGAAACAACCTCTGACCACGCGGGAATTTCGTTCCTGGGGCACGTATTCCGGGTATCGGAGTTTCGGCGGGACCACCTGCACCTCTGGCGTGCAGCCCCGGACGGATGGATTCGACACGCGTGACGGAGCAGCCGACCTCCTTCGAACGCCCGCAGACGGGCATCGACCCCGCGGATCCCCGCGGGGCGCTCGTGCATACCTCGACACCGGCGCGCACGCCCGGCTCGGGCGCCTTACCGGTACAGGGCCGCTCAGGCGGCGACGTCACCGTTCCGGTCACGACGGCGCACACCACGCCGGGCACCTCGGAGCCGGGCACCTCCACGCCGTTCGGCAAGGGCAAGGACACCGTGAGCGACCCCGCCTCCGAGCACTCCCAGCCGGGTGCCGAGCAGACCGCCGAGCGCGAGACCCCGCGGCCGCGCCCGTCTCCCGAGAGCATTCCGGTCCAGCCGGCCGACGAGCAGGACCGGCCCGCGCCGAATCCCGAGGGGCCCGAGCGCCGCAGCGGCCAGAGCCTGCCGCCGGGCAAGCCCACGCCGATGCGGCGGGACGGCGACCGGCTCCGGTTCGTCGGCGCCGCCACCCGGCGGATCGCCCGCGGCATCGATCTCGACGAGATCGTGATGGGGCTGTGCCGGGCCACCGTGCCCACCTTCTCCGACGCGATCCTGGTCTATCTGCGCGACCCGCTGCCCGTGGGCGACGAGCGGCCCACCGGCCCGCTGGTGCTGCGGCTGCGCCGCACCGACCGGATACCGGCGGAGCGCGACACCGAGAACGGCTTCCAGCCGGCCACCCAGCCCGAGCCGGACGAGCTGGACGCGGTCGGCGCCGAGCTGTGCGAGGTGCGGCCCGGCAGCGCGCTCGCCGAGGTCCTGCGGGGTGTGCGCCCGGTTTTCACCGACGCTCCCGCGGCCCGTGCCGCGCTGCCCGAGCTGCTCGGCGAGGGCGGCGAGTTCGCCGTACCGGACGGACAGCGGGCGATCCTCGCCCCGCTGCGCGGCCGGCGCCGGGTGATCGGCGCCGCCCTGTTCCTGCGCCGCCCCGAGCGCGTCGCCTTCGAGCCGGACGACCTGCTGGTGGCCGCCCAGCTCGCCACGCACAGCGCGCTGGGCATCGACAAGGCCGTGCTGTACGGGCGTGAGGCGTACATCGCGGACGAGTTGCAGCGCACCATGCTGCCCGAGACGCTGCCCCGCCCCACCGGCGTACGGCTCGCCTCCCGCTATCTGCCGGCCGCGGAGACGGCCCGGGTCGGCGGCGACTGGTACGACGCGATCCCGCTGCCCGGCAGCCGGGTCGCCCTGGTCGTCGGTGACGTCATGGGCCATTCCATGACCTCGGCCGCCATCATGGGCCAGCTGCGCACCACCGCCCAGACCCTCGCGGGCCTCGATCTGCCGCCGCAGGAGGTGCTGCACCACCTCGACGAACAGGCCCAGCGCCTCGGCGTGGACCGCATGGCGACCTGCCTCTACGCCGTCTACGACCCGGTATCGCACCGCATCACCATCGCCAACGCCGGTCACCCGCCGCCCGTCCTGCTCCACCTGGGCGGCCGTGCCGAGGTGCTGCGCGTGCCGGCCGGTGCCCCCATCGGGGTCGGCGGCGTCGACTTCGAGGCGGTGGAGCTGGACGCGCCCGCCGGCGCGACCCTGCTGCTGTACACCGACGGCCTGGTGGAGTCGCGCCTCAGGGACGTCTGGACCGGCATCGAGCAGCTGCGCGAGAAGCTCGCCGCGACCGCGCAGCTCACCGGCCCCGACCATCCGCCGCCGCTGGAGGCCCTCTGCGACGAGGTGCTCGACATGCTCGGCCCGGGCGACCGGGACGACGACATCGCGCTGCTCGCCGCCCGCTTCGACGGGATCGCGCCCAGCGATGTGGCGTACTGGTTCCTGGAGCCGGAGGACGCCGCCCCCGGCCGCGCCCGCCGGCTGGCCCGGCGCGCGCTGCAGCGCTGGGGCCTGGAGGAACTCAGCGACTCCGTCGAGCTGCTGGTCAGCGAGGTCGTCACCAACGCCGTGCGGTACGCGACCCGGCCGGTCACCGTGCGCCTGCTGCGCACGGACGTCCTGCGCTGCGAAGTGGGCGACGACGTGCCGCAGTTGCCGCGCCTGAGGCAGGCCCGCGCGACCGACGAGGGCGGCCGCGGCCTGTACCTGGTGAACCGCCTGGCCCGGCGCTGGGGCGCGACGCGGCTGAGCACGGGCAAGGTGGTCTGGTTCGAGCTCAACCGCGGCTGACGCGGGGGACGACACGGCGAAAGGGCGCCCGGCGTGATGCCGGGCGCCCTTTCGCGTCTCCTAGTCCTCGTCGCCCGGATTCACCGGGTCGAACGGGTCGCCGTCGGTCGGCGGCGACGCCGTCCCCGGGGTCGTCGGCGGCGTGATGGTCGGCGGTGACGTCGACGGGGTCGGGGGCGCCGAGGTGCTCGGCTCCTCCGTCGTCGGCGGCGCGGAAGACGACGGTTCCTCGGTCGTCGGCTCCTCGGTAGGCTCCTCGGTCTCCGACTGCGTGGGCGTCGGCGTCCAGGTGGGCTGGACGGCCGCGCCCTGCTGGGTGTCCAGGTTGAACTTGGTGACATCGCCCATGACGCCGAAGGTGTACGCCGCCCAGATCCGAGCCGGGAAATCGCCGCCGTTGATACGGGGCTCGCCGGCCGCCTTGTACATCGGGACCTGCTTGTAGGGGGGCTTGTTGTCCTCGCCGAACATCCCGACCGAGGTGACCAGGTTCGGCGTGTAGCCGGTGAACCAGGCCGACTTGTTGTTGTCGGACGTACCCGTCTTGCCCGCCACCTGCTGGCCGTCGCGGGCCGGATTGTTGCGTACGGACCCCTGCGCGGTGCCGTCGTCGACCACGCCGGTCAGCACCGAGGTCACCGAGTCGGCCGCCTCACGGCTGATGACCTGCTCGCCGATCGGGTCGGGCATGGTGACCTTCTGGTTCAGGTGCTCCGCCGACTTCACGAGGGACGGGGTGACCTTCTTGCCGTGGTTGTCGAGGGTCGCGTAGACCCCGGCCATCTGCAGGGGGCTCGCGCCCATGCTGCCCAGGGTCTGCGCGGGCACGGCCTCCATGTTCTCGGTGTCCATGCCGAGCTTGCCGGCGACGTCGACCACCTCGGACATGCCGACGTCGACGCCCATCTGCGCGAAGACGGAGTTGACGGACTTGTTCATCGCCGTCTGGACGCTGATGGGCCCGTAGTTCTGGTCGTCCTCGTTCTCGGGGGCGAAGCCGACCTTGCTGCCGTCCTCCATGACCGGGCGCTTGCTTGTGCCGTCGTAGACCGTGCGCGCGTTGATCGGCTCGCCGTCCTGCGTCTTCGCCTGCTCCTCCAGGGCGGCGGCCAGGATGACCGGCTTGAAGGTGGAGGCCGGCTGGTAGTCGGTGCGGGTGGCGTTGTTGGACCAGTGCTTGAAGTAGTCCTGGCCGCCGTACATCGCGACCACGGCGCCCGTCTTGGGGTTCACGGACGCGGCACCGGCCTGGACGTCCGCGTCGACCTCGCGCTTGTCGGGGTCGAGCTTGCTGTTCAGCTGCTGCCGGACGGACTTCTCCAGCGCGGCCTGCTTCTTCTTGTCGATGTTCAGCGTGATGGTCCAGCCGCCGGCGTTGACCAGCGCCTCGGCTTCTTTGCGGCTGCTCGCTTTGCCCTCGGCGACGAGCTGCTTCTCCAGGGTCGCGTTGGCCGAGTTGACCAGATAGCCCTTCTGGCCCTCCATGCCGGGGGCGGGCTTGGGCTCCTTGGGCACCGGGAACTTCATGCCGTCACGCTCGGACTGGCTCAGCCAGCCCTCCTCGACCATGTTCTTCAGGACGTAGTTCCAGCGCGCCTTGGCCATCTTCTTACCGCCCTCGGAGGCGACCGCCCAGTCGTACTGGCTCGGTGCCTGGAGCAGCGCGGCGAGGTAGGCGCCCTGCGCGACCGTGAGGTCCTCGGCGTCCTTGCGGTAGTAGGCCTGGGCGGCGGCCTGGATGCCGTAGGCGTTGCGGCCGTAGTAGCTGGTGTTGATGTAGCCGGCGAGGATGTAGTCCTTGGACTTCTCCCGGTCCAGCTTCAGCGAGATGACCAGTTCCTTCAGCTTGCGCGAGACGGTCTGTTCCTGCGTCAGGTAGTAGTTCTTGACGTACTGCTGGGTGATCGTCGAACCGCCCTGCGCGCCACGGCCGGAGAGCGTGTTCACCACGCCGCGGGCGGTGCCCTTGAGGTCGACGCCGGCGTCCTTGTAGAAGGTCTTGTTCTCGGCGGCGACGAAGGTCTTCCGGACTTCCTTGGGGACCCTGGACAGGTCGACGACCTCGCGGTTGACCTTGCCGTCGCGGGCCATGATCGAGCCGTCGCTGTACTTGTAGATGTTGCTCTGGCGCTTGGCGTCGGCGTTCCCCTCGGGGATGTCGATCACCATGTACAGCACGATGAAGGCGCCCATGCCGAGCAGGCACAGGCCGAAGAAGGTGCCGAGGATCTTCTTCCAGGTGAAGAGCCTGCGTATGCCGCTCTTCCCGGCAGGGGCCGACGAACGGTGGCCCTTGGGTGCCGCCCGGCGCCCGGCGCGCTGTCTGGCGCGTCTTTCTTCCGCTCGTCCCATGGGTCCGATCCGCTCCGCTTCGTTCATGTGTGCTCGTGTGTCACACAGGTTCGCCGCTCAGGTCAGCTCAGAAAGCTAACACCGGGAGATAAGAGATAGGGCTGCCGATCCGGCCCTTTGCGGGCGTGACAATCAGCACCCATCCCAACGGAACCGACGTTCGAGACACCCGAAGGGTTGCCAGGACACGATAAAGTGATATCACTTAGTTAGACGGACGCTATGCAGGATGGGTCCGCGAGAAGAACGGGGGATCACCCATGTCCACACACGACGCGCAGGTCACCGCCGATGTGCCCGAGATGCCGGCACCACGCGTACGGGAGTTCACCGCGCAGAGCATCGGCGGCGGGCTCGCCCTGTTCCTCGGGCTGCTCGGGCTGCTGGCCGGTGCCGGGCTGATCGCGACCGCCACGGCGGTGGACGGCTCCGGGGCGAAGGCCGGCCTGATCATCGGCGGCATCCTGGTCGCGCTCGCGGCGTTCCTGGCCATGTGCGGGCTGAACATGGTGGCGCCCGGCGAGGCCCGGGTCGTCCAGCTCTTCGGTCGCTACCGGGGGACGATCCGCGAGGACGGCCTGCGCTGGGTGAACCCGCTCACCTCGCGCACGAAGATCTCGACCCGCGTGCGCAACCACGAGACCGCCGTCCTGAAGGTCAACGACGCCTACGGCAACCCGATCGAGCTCGCCGCGGTCGTGGTGTGGCGGGTCGAGGACACCGCCCAGGCCACCTTCGAGGTGGACGACTACATCGAGTTCGTCTCCACCCAGACCGAGGCGGCCGTGCGGCACATCGCCATCGAGTACCCCTACGACGCACATGAGGAGGACGGCCTCTCGCTGCGCGGCAACGCCGAGGAGATCACCGAGAAGCTCGCCGTCGAACTCCACGCGCGCGTGGAGGCCGCCGGGGTGCAGATCATCGAGTCGCGCTTCACGCACCTCGCGTACGCCCCCGAGATCGCCTCGGCGATGCTCCAGCGGCAGCAGGCCGGCGCGGTCGTCGCGGCCCGGCGGCAGATCGTGGACGGAGCGGTCGGCATGGTGGAGGCCGCGATCGCCCGGATCTCCGAGCGGGACATCGTGGAGCTGGACTCCGAACGGAAGGCGGCCATGGTCTCCAACCTCATGGTGGTGCTGTGCGGGGACCGCGCCGCGCAGCCCGTCCTCAACACCGGGTCCCTCTACCAGTGACCGCACCGTCCGAGGGTCCGGGCCCGCAGCGCCGGCCGCAGCAGCAGCGCAAGCAGGTGCTGCTGCGGCTGGACCCGGCGGTGTACGAGGCGCTGGCCCGGTGGGCCGGGGACGAGCTGCGGTCGGCGAACGCCCAGATCGAGTTCCTGCTGCGGAAGGCGCTGGCCGAGACCGGGAGGCTGCCGCGGGAGACCGGGCCCATCCCCCGGCGCGGGCGGCCGCCCGGCACCTCGGCCCCCGAGCCCCCGCCTGGACCTCCGCCGGCCTGAGGCTGTTGCGCAACCGTGACAACAGCCCCCGACCTGCACGACCGCACCGCCCGCCATGGACTGCACACCCCGCGTATACATGCGGCGTATACACAGTATGTAGAGTGCTTGGCATGTCCATCGGTCACACTCTCCTGGGGCTCCTGGAGTCCGGCCCGCGCCACGGTTACGACCTGAAGCGGGCCTTCGACGAGAAGTTCGGTCACGACCGGCCGCTCCACTACGGCCAGGTCTACTCGACGATGTCCCGCCTGCTGAAGAACGGGCTCGTCGAGGTCGACGGCATCGAGGCGGGCGGCGGGCCCGAGCGCAAGCGGTACGCGATCACCGAGGCCGGCATCACCGACGTCGAGCGCTGGCTCGCGACGCCCGAGAAGCCGGAGCCGTACCTCCAGTCGACCCTCTACACCAAGGTCGTCCTCGCGCTGCTCACCCACCGCGACGCCTCCGACATCCTCGACACCCAGCGCTCCGAGCATCTGCGCAGCATGCGGATCCTCACCGACCGCAAGCGCAAGGGCGACCTGGCCGACCAGCTCATCTGCGACCACGCCCTGTTCCACCTGGAGGCCGACCTGCGCTGGCTGGAACTGACCGCGGCCCGTCTGGACAAGCTCCGTGAGGCGGTGGCCCGATGACCCATCCCGCTGGTTCGCTGCTCACCGCCCAGGACCTGCGCAAGGCGTACGGCCCGACCACCGCGCTCGACGGCGCCGAGTTCTCCATCCACCCGGGCGAGGTCGTCGCCGTGATGGGCCCCTCCGGCTCGGGCAAGTCGACGCTGCTGCACTGCCTCGCCGGGATCGTCACACCCGACTCGGGCTCGATCACGTACAACGGGCGCGAGGTGACCTCGATGAGCGATGCCGAGCGCAGTGCGCTGCGGCGCTCCGAGTTCGGGTTCGTGTTCCAGTTCGGCCAGCTCGTGCCGGAACTCACCTGCGTGGAGAACGTCGCGCTCCCGCTGCGGCTGAGCGGGTCCTCCCGCAAGGAGTCCGAGCGGACCGCGCTGGCGTGGATGGAGCGGCTCGAGGTCGACGACCTGCGCAAGAAGCGACCCGGCGAGGTCTCCGGCGGTCAGGGGCAGCGCGTCGCCGTCGCCCGTTCCCTGGTGACGAGCCCGCGGGTGATCTTCGCCGACGAGCCGACCGGCGCGCTCGACTCGCTCAACGGCGAGCGCGTGATGGAGCTGCTCACCGAGGCCGCCCGGTCCACCAACGCGGCCGTGGTGCTCGTCACGCACGAGGCGCGGGTCGCCGCCTACTCCGACCGCGAGATCGTCGTCCGCGACGGGAAGTCCCGGGACATGGAGCGCGTCGTATGAGCGCACGGCAGTGGGCCCGGGACCTGGCCATGGGCACCCGGTACGCCTTCGCCGGCGGACGCGAGGGATGGACCCGGGCACTGCTCACGGCCGTCGGCGTCGGGCTCGGCGTGGCGCTGCTGCTGCTCACCACCGCCATCCCGAACGCGCTGGCGGAGCGGGACCGGCGTGAGGAGGCGCGCAGCGACCACACCATCGGCCAGCAGGAGATACCGAAGGCCGACGACACGCTGATGGTCCTGGACGCGGACACCACGTTCCGGGACGTGTCCGTCCGCGGGCGGCTGCTGGAGCCGGAGGGCCCGCTGGCCCCGCTGCCGCCGGGAGTCGCCGAGTTCCCCGCGGCGGGCGAGATGGTCGTCTCCCCCGCGCTGAAGGAGCTGCTCGCCTCCGACGACGGCAGGCTGCTGCGGGAGCGGCTGGACTACCGCGTCGTGGGCACCATCGGCGAGCAGGGGCTCGTCGGCTCGCAGGAACTCGCCTACTTCGCGGGCGGCAAGGGGCTCGAGAAGCTGCTGGAGGGACCCGCCAGCGGGGCCCGGATCGACAGCTTCGGCAACCCGGACCTGGCGTCGTCCGACCCCTGGGACCCGGTGCTGCTCCTGCTGGTCCTGGTCGTCTTCGTGGTGCTGCTGATGCCGGTGGCCGTGTTCATCGCCGCGGCCGTGCGGTTCGGCGGTGAGCGGCGCGACCGCAGGCTGGCGGCGCTGCGACTGGTCGGCTCCGACAGCCGCATGACCCGGAGGATCGCCGCCGGTGAGGCGCTCGCCGGTTCCGTGCTGGGGCTCGTCCTGGGCACCGGGTTCTTCCTGATCGGACGCGAACTGGCGGCGACCGCCGAGGTGTTCCAGGTCAGCGTGTTCCCGAGCTATCTGAACCCCTCTCCCCTGCTGGCCGTCCTGGTCGCGCTGGCGGTGCCGGCGGCGGCGGTCCTGGTGACGATCCTCGCCCTGCGCGGGGTGGTCATCGAGCCGCTCGGCGTGGTGCGCTCGGCAAAGCCGACGCGGCGCCGGCTGTGGTGGCGGCTGCTGCTGCCGCTGGGCGGGCTCGCCCTGCTCGCCCCGATGGTCGGGCAGGGCGACGACGGCGGGAACTTCAACCAGTACCTCGTCGTCGGCGGCGTGATGCTCCTGCTGGTCGGCGTCACGGCGCTGCTCCCCTGGGTGGTGGAGAGGGTGGTGGCGCGGCTCGGCTCGGGCGGCATCGCCTGGCAGCTCGCCGTGCGCAGGCTCCAGTTGAGCAGTGGCACGGCGGCCCGGATGGTCAACGGCATCGCGGTGGCGGTGGCCGGGGCGATCGCCCTTCAGATGCTGTTCGCGGGTGTCGAGGGCCAGTACACCCAGGCGTCCCGGTACGACGTCTCCCGGGCCCAGATGAGCGTGCAGGTGCCGGACGGGGACGACCCCGCGGCCATCGCCGGGAAGTACCGCGACACCGAGGGCGTGCGGGGGCTCACCGCACTGTCCGATGTCTATCTCGGCGACCGGCGCGGCGAGTCGGAGTCCATGGCCCAGCTCACCGTGGCCGACTGCGCTTCGCTGCGCGAGGTGGCCACGCTCCCCTCCTGTCGCGACGGGGACGTCTTCGCCGTCAGGGGCTCGGAGTACGACAGCGCCAACGACCATCTGACCGAGCCCGGCACGACCTTGTGGGCCGACCCTCAGGACACCCTCCGCTCCGACGACGGCTGGGTCTCCTGGACCGTGCCGAAGGACATCCGGCAGGCCCAGCCCCGCGAGGACCCCACCGGGTACGAGCGCGGCGGCATCCTGGTCACGCCCGCCGCGCTGCCCGAGACGCTCGGGGCGGCCGCCTCCACGGAGATCTTCATCAGCCTGGACCTCTCCGTGCCGGACGCGTACGAACACGTGCGCAACACCGCCGCGCGGCTGGACCCGACGGTCGAGCCGATGACGTGGAGCGGCACCGAGAGCAACGAGCGCTACGCCACCATCCGCACGGGCCTGTCCGTCGGCGCCGCGTGTGTGCTGGCGCTGATCGGGGCGAGCCTGCTGGTCTCGCAGCTGGAGCAGTTGCGCGAACGCCGCAAGCTGCTGTCGTCGCTGGTCGCCTTCGGCACCCGGCGCCGCACGCTCAGCCTGTCGGTCCTGTGGCAGACGGCGATCCCGATCGGCCTCGGCCTGCTGCTCGCCGCGACGGTGGGGATCGCCCTGGGCGCGGTCCTGCTGCGCATGACGGACACGTCCGTCCGCGTGGACTGGCCGAGCGTGCTGTCGATGACCGGCATCGGCGCGGGGGTCGTCCTGGTGGTGACCCTGCTGAGCCTGCCGCCGCTGTGGAAGCTGATGAGGCCGGAGGGCCTGCGGACCGAGTAGGTCTCGAGCAGAGGTCTTTCGTACGAGCCGCTGTCCGTACGGATCGTCACGCGTCCTCGCCGACGACCCGTACGGACAGCGGCCGCAGTGCCTGTCGCAGGGCCGCCGCCAGTTCCTCGTACTCGGCGCCGCGTGCCGCGCCCGTGCGCATGGCCAGGGCGATCCGGCGGGTGGGGGCCGGGTCGGCGAAGTAGCCGGTGAGGAGCTGGTTGCTGCGGGAGGTCTCGACCGTGAGGGCGGTGCGCGGCAGCAGCGTGACTCCGAGTCCGCCGGCGACGAGCTGCACCAGCGTGGACAGCCCGGCGGCGGTCGTGGTGACGGGCACGTCGTCGCGGCCTGCCTCCCGGCAGATGTCGAGGGCCTGGTCGCGCAGGCAGTGTCCCTCGTCCAGGAGCAGCAGGTTCAGCTCGCGCAGCGCCTCGCGCGGAATGCCCTCGCGTCCGCCGAGCCGGTGGTCGAGCGG
The DNA here is from genome assembly GCF_024442335.1 of Streptomyces sp. CRCS-T-1. NCBI lineage: Bacteria > Bacillati > Actinomycetota > Actinomycetes > Kitasatosporales > Streptomycetaceae > Streptomyces > Streptomyces sp. CRCS-T-1. The sequence continues at coordinate 2,809,221 of NZ_CP101651.1, forward strand.
GGTGACGAGCACGAAGTCCTCGTCGAAGAGCGGCAGTTCGCTCACGCCCGGAACGCCGAGCGGCACCGCGAGCAGCAGCAGATCGAGCCGCCCGCTGGTGAGACCGTCGAGCAGGCTGGTGGTCTGCTCCTCGTGCACCTGGAGGTCGAGGTGCGGATACCGTTCATGGACGAGCCGCAGAACCGTGGGCAGCAGATAGGGCGCCACCGTCGGGATCACCCCGAGCCGCAGCACCCCGGTGAACGGGGCCCGCGCGGCATCGGCCTCCTCCATCAGCGCGCCCACCTCGCTCAGCACCGCCTTGGCCCGTACGGCGATCCGCTCGCCCTCGGGTGAGAGCAGCACCTTGCGCGTCGTACGCTCCAGGAGCGTCACTCCGAGTGTCTCCTCCAGCGCCGAGACGGCACCCGAGAGGGCGGGCTGGCTCATGCCGATCGCCCCGGCGGCGTCCCGGAAGTGCAGATGCTCGGCCACGGCCGCGAAGGCACGCAGCTGGGCGAGGCTGGGCTGCCTGCGCTTATTACCCACAGTCACTAATAACTACCTCCGATCAACCCGACCGAGTGTAGCTATTTCCGTAATCAATCGAGGCTGTGCCAACATCAACACAGTCCAACCCATGGGAAACACCCGCAATCCGGGTGTTTCTTCGCTGCAAGGAGAGTGTGTGCTCACCGTCGGTGACAAGTTCCCCGAGTTCGACCTGACCGCCTGTGTCTCGCTGGAGAAGGGCGCGGAGTTCGAGCAGATCAACCACAAGACCTACGAGGGTCAGTGGAAGGTCATCTTCGCCTGGCCCAAGGACTTCACCTTCGTGTGCCCGACCGAGATCGCCGCCTTCGGCAAGCTGAACGAGGAGTTCGCCGACCGCGACGCGCAGGTCCTCGGCTTCTCCGGCGACTCCGAGTTCGTCCACCACGCCTGGCGCAAGGACCACGACGACCTTCGTGACCTGCCCTTCCCGATGATGGCCGACTCCAAGCACGAGCTGATGCGCGACCTCGGCATCGAGGGCGAGGACGGCTTCGCCAAGCGCGCGGTGTTCATCGTGGACCAGAACAACGAGATCCAGTTCTCCATGGTGACCGCGGGTTCGGTCGGCCGTAACCCCAAGGAGGTCCTGCGGGTCCTCGACGCCCTGCAGACCGACGAGCTCTGCCCCTGCAACTGGAGCAAGGGCGACGAGACGCTCGACCCCGTCGCGCTGCTCTCCGGGGAGTGATCTGAGATGTCCCTCGACAACCTCAAGTCCGCGATACCGGACTACGCCAAGGACCTGAAGCTCAACCTGGGCTCGGTCATCGGCAACTCCGACCTGCCGGCCCAGCAGCTCTGGGGCACGGTGCTGGCCACGGCCATCGCCTCGCGCTCCCCGATCGTGCTGCGCGAGCTGGAGCCGGAGGCGAAGGCCAACCTGTCGCCGGAGGCCTACACGGCGGCGAAGGCCGCGGCCGCGGTGATGGCGATGAACAACGTCTTCTACCGCACGCGTCACCTGCTCTCGGACCACGAGTACGGCACCCTGCGCGCGGGCCTGCGGATGAACGTCATCGGCAACCCTGGCGTCGACAAGGTCGACTTCGAGCTCTGGTCCTTCGCGGTCTCCGCCATCAACGGCTGCGGCATGTGCCTCGACTCGCACGAGCAGGTCCTGCGCAAGGCCGGCATCGACCGCGACGTCATCCAGGAGTCCTTCAAGATCGCGTCCGTGATCCAGGCGGTCGGCGTGACGCTGGACGCCGAGGCGGTCCTGGCGGAGTAACTCCCCACCGCGGGCGATGAACCGCGGGCATTGCACCGCGGGCGATGAACCGCAGGGCCCCGTCCCCTGGGCATGGTGGACGGGGCCCTGTTTCATGCCGGCGTGGATGTGGCCGGGCTACTCCGACGGCGGGTCCGTGGCAGGCGGCGGCTCGGCGCTCACCGCCGTGGCACCCCGCGGCCGTACCGAATGCCGCAGCGCCGACCCCCGTGAATGCGCCCGCAGATACCCGGCCACCGTGTTCGTCACCGCGACCAGCGGCACGGCGACCACCGCACCGCCGATCCCGGCCACCATCCCCCCGCACGCGACGGACAGCACCACGGCCAGCGGATGCACCCGCACCGCCCGCCCGAGGATGAACGGCTGCAGGATGTGGCCCTCGATCTGCTGCACCGCGAGCACCACCACCAGCGTCATGACGGCCGTGAACACGCCCTGGGTGACCAGCGCGACCACCACGGCCAGCGCCCCGGACACCACGGCGCCGACCAGCGGGATGAACGCGAACAGGAAGATGAACACCGCCAGCGGCACGGCCATCGGCACATCGAGGAAGTAGATCCCCAGCCCGATGAAGATCGCGTCGATCAGCGCGACGATCACCGTGCCCCGCACATACGCCGTCAGCGTCCGCCACGCCGCCGGCCCGGCCCCGGCCACTCCCGGCCGCGCCGCCGCCGGGACCAGCTTCAGCGTCCACTCCCAGATCCGCTTGCCGTCGTAGAGCAGGAACAGGGTGGAGAAGACGGCCAGCAGGATCCCGGTCAGGGCTTCGACGACGACCGTCACGCCCTCCAGGCCCGCCGAGGTGATCTGGTCGGTGTTGGCGCCGACCGCCTCACGCAGGTTCGCCGCGATCTCGTTGATCTGCTTGTCCGTGACGTGGAAGGGGCTGTTCAGCAGCCAGTTCCGCAACTCGTCGATGCCGTCCTGGATCTGGCCCGAGAGATCGTCGATGTTCTCCATGACCTGCCAGGTCACGAACCAGCCGATCAGCCCCATGATGACGAAGCCGAGGATCGCGGTCAGCGCGGTGGCCGGCCCGCGCGGCACTCCGAGCCGCCGGAGCCTGCCCACGGTCGGGTGGAGCAGCGCGGTGATCAGCAAGGCGCTCACGAACGCCAGCACCACCAGTTGGACGGCGCTGATGATCCGCATCAGCACCCACAGGGTGCCCGCGAGGATGAGCAGCCGCCAGGCGGCCTCCGCCGCGACCCGCACGCCCCACGGCACGGCCAGCGCGGGATCGGGCCGGGCGGGAACGTCGGGCGCGTAGTCCGGGGGCGGCGGCACGTACTCGTCGGGCCCGGTCCTGGACTCGGCTTCGCCGCGCTCCCGTTCGGCCTCGGCGCGGCGCTCGTTCCACTGCTCGCTCATCTCGGTCAGTCCGGCGCCGAGCCGGCCGAGCCACCCTGGCACTCGCGACATGGTCCGACCGTACATGGCGCGAGCCCCGCACCGTACGACGGTGCGGGGCTCGTGCTGAGGATGACAGGGGCCCGAAGGCCGGGTGGCTCAGTACCAGTTGTTGGCCTGCCAGAACGACCAGGCGTCACACGGGCTGCCGTAGCGGTCGTTCATGTAGCCGAGGCCCCACTTGATCTGGGTGGCCGGGTTGGTCCGCCAGTCGGCACCGGCGGACGACATCTTGGTACCGGGCAGTGCCTGGAACATGCCGTAGGCCCCGGAGGAGGGGTTGACGGCCTTGTAGTTCCAGTCGGACTCGTGGTCCACGATGTTGCTGAAGCACTGGAACTGACCGGAGGGCACGATCTGCCGGGCCATCGCCTGGATCTGCGCGATCGTGTAGGAGCTCGAGACGGGGATGTCGGAGATGTCCTTGGAACGGCTGGCGGCCTTGTCGGCCTCCTCGCGCTCCTTGGCTTCCTTCGCCGCCTTCGCCGCCTTCTCGGCGGCCTCCTTCTTCGCGATGGCCGTGTCGGCGGCGGCCTTGCGGGCGGCCTCCTCGGCGTCCTTCTTCGCGCTCACGTCGGCGGCGATGGCCTGTACGTCGGCCTGCTGCGTCAGGGACGCGGTCTGCACCTGGGCCTGCTGACCCGAGGGGATGTCCGCGAGCAACGTGGTGCCGTTTGCCGTCGCTTCGGCGTCGTTGTTCTGCGCGGTGCTGCCCGAGGCAACGCCGACGACGCTTCCGACAGCGGTGACCGCCGTGGCCGAAGCCACTGCGAATCCCCGGACCGAGATCCGGCTCACACGGTTTCCTTCCAGCATCGCCCGCTTCGGTGACCCTCGCGGACGCAATCGTGCCCCTGGCACTGGCCTCCCCAACTACGGGTCACGGGAGGCACGGGCCCGGTGGGCAACTCCCTCGGGAGGGAGCGCCGCGTGGTGCGCGGGCGGCATACGACATCGCTATGCAGTTGATGCTGTTGCTTTTGTGGTGCCGTACCGCTGGGGGTACAGGTGTGTCGTATGCGGGGCCTGACAGGACTGAGACTCTGCCGTACCACGACGGGGCAAGGCAATTCTGTGCTGGGTGTGAAAGCTCACATCCCGTTTGATGCAGGAGATTCACGGAAACCCTCACGCGCGAAGGCGCCGCCCGGCTAGGCTCTTCGCCTTTTCGGACGGCGCCAACTACTGCGTAACCACCACCGCTTGGGGCGGGACGGTCAGATCTGCCCGTCTTCGAGCATTTCGGTCACAAGGGCAGCGATCTGGGACCTCTCGGACCGGTTCAGGGTCACGTGCGCGAAGAGCGGATGCCCCTTCAGCTTCTCCACGACGGCGACGACACCGTCGTAGCGGCCGACCCTGAGGTTGTCCCGCTGGGCCACGTCATGGGTGAGAACCACCCGTGAATTGGCCCCGATCCGGGACAGAACGGTAAGAAGCACATTCCTTTCCAGTGACTGCGCCTCGTCCACGATCACGAACGCGTCGTGCAGCGAGCGGCCCCGGATGTGGGTGAGCGGCAGGACCTCCAGCATCCCGCGCGCGGTGACCTCCTCGATGACCTCCCGGCTGGTGACCGCCGACAGCGTGTCGAACACGGCCTGCGCCCAGGGGCTCATCTTCTCCGCCTCGGAGCCGGGCAGATAGCCGAGCTCCTGCCCGCCCACCGCGTACAGCGGACGGAAGACCATCACCTTTTGGTGCTGACGGCGCTCCAGCACCGCCTCCAGACCCGCGCACAGCGCCAGCGCCGACTTTCCGGTGCCGGCCCGGCCGCCCATGGAGACGATCCCGACATCCGGATCGAGCAGCAGATCGAGCGCGATGCGCTGCTCGGCGCTGCGGCCCTTGATGCCGAACGCCTCCCGATCCCCGCGTACGACACGGATGTTGCCCTCGGGCGTGACCCGGCCGAGCGCCTTGCCGCGCTCGGACTGGATGGTCAGGCCCGTGTGCACCGGGAGTTCGGCGGCCTCGGGGACGTAGACGTGCCCCTCCTCGAAGAGGATGTCCACCTGCTCGCCCGGCAGGGTCAGTTCGGACATTCCGGTCCAGCCGGAGGAGTCCGTGATGGCGAGTTCGGCGCGGTACTCCTCGGCGAGGAGCCCCACGGACGACGCCTTGATCCTGAGCGGGAGGTCCTTCGACACGACGGTGACGTCGAACCCCTCGGCCTGCAGATTGCGGGCGACCGCGAGGATGCGGGAGTCGTTGTCCCCCAGGCGGTAGCCGCTGGGCAGCACGCTGGGGTCCGAGTGGTTGAGCTCGACACGGACGGTCCCGCCGAGATCCCCGATCGGGATCGGCGAATCCAGGCGCCCATGACGAATCCGGTAGTCGTCGAGCAGACGCAGGGCCTGCCGCGCGAAGTAGCCGAGTTCGGGATGGTGCCTCTTGGCCTCCAGTTCCGTCACCACGACGATGGGGAGCACGACCTCGTGCTCGTCGAAGCGGCTCAGGGCGTTGGGGTCGGCCAGCAGAACGCTGGTGTCGAGGACATAGGTGCGCCGGTCTGGCTTGTGGCGCTTTGTGCTGGTCACCACGGAAGGACGTACCCCCTCGGATGAGGTCGGGGAGCGACGGAGTGGAAGCTGGACCGGGAGGGGTGGGAAAAATCCCGACCGGTGCTCGGCCGCCCTGCGCGGGCCGAGGACCGGCCCTCCGCCTTCTTCGTCCGTGCTGTGACCGCACGATCGGGCTGGTGCAAAGGGCCTCCCGGGCGGACGGCCCCGTGCCGTCCGCTGAGATACGACACCCGTGATTCGGGCGTCGACCTGTCTGACTTATGCCCTCGAACGAGCGCCGCCATGCCACGGCATATGACGGCGAGCCGGTGAACTCCGTGTGACGCGCGTCTTCGGAGGGGTACCGGGAAGTGTTGCGACGTGCGGTGACCACGGTGCCCGGGCGGCGGCCGGGCACCGTTGGCCCTCCCGCGAAAAGTTCAGCGTTGTACGGCTCGGCCGCCCGAGCACCGGGGAGCGGGCCGCTGCGCACGCCCGCGCGGCGGGGGCGTCGGCGACCTACGGCAACGGCGCGACCGGCGACAACACGGCAGAGGCGGCGCGTGCCGGGCCCCGCGTCTGCGGCGCGATCCGGGCGAGCGGCGGGCTCTAGCCGCCGAAGCGCCGGTGGCGGGCGGCGTAGTCGCGCATGGCGCGGAGGAAGTCGACCTTGCGGAAGGCCGGCCAGAACACGTCGCAGAAGTAGTACTCGGAGTGCGCCGTCTGCCAGAGCATGAATCCGGACAGCCGCTGCTCGCCGCTGGTGCGGATCACCAGGTCGGGGTCGGGCTGGTCGCTCGTGTAGAGGTGACGCCCGATCATGTCGGTGTCGACGGCCTCGGCGAGCTCCTCCATCGAGGTGCCCTTCTCCTGCGCGTCGAGCAGCATGGAGCGCACGGCGTAGGCGATCTCCTGGCGGCCGCCGTAGCCGATGGCGACGTTGACCAGTATCCCGTCGACGTGCGCGGTGGTCTCCTCGGCTTCCTTCAGGACCGTCTGCATCCCGGAGGGCAGCAGGTCGGGGGTGCCCACGTGGTGCACACGCCAGCGGCCGTCGGCGGCCAGGGTGCGCACGACGTCCTCGATGATGCCGAGCAGCGGACCGAGCTCGTCCTGCGGCCGGTCGAAGTTGTCCGTCGACAGCAGCCAGAGGGTCACGACCTCGACGTCGGTCTCACTGCACCAGCCGAGGAACTCCTCGATCTTCCCGGCGCCGGCCCGGTGGCCGTCGACGGTGCTGGAACCGGCGGCCTTCGCCCAGCGCCGGTTGCCGTCCATGATGACGCCGATGTGCTTGGGCACCTGAGCGTGGTCCAGGTGACCTTCCACCCGGCGTGCGTACAGCCTGACCAGCAGGCCACGCAGCTTGTCGCGCAGGTTCACGTGATTGTCAGCCCCTCCGTAAGGATCGGACAGGCCGCGATGTGCGGCCCGGTCGTGGCCGCGGGCGGTCCCTGCCCGTGCGGCAGTCCCCGGAGGCGAAGCCTACCCCCGCTGTGCCCGCGGGCCGCCAACGGGTGCGGAGGGAAGGATTCCGGCCGATGCTCCGGCCCGCCCCGGCGCACAAAAAAATCGGGCCGGTCCGTGGGGGGGAGACGGACCGGCCCGAGGGGGGTTTCCACCATAACCCTTCGTAAGTGATGCTGCGTGCATCGGCGTGCCACAACTACTCTCCGGAGCCACCCGGCGACGGGGCGATGCCCGCGGAAGCCCTCGTTCGTGGCTTGTTCTCGACGGAAAGACGGCCGATACGCAGCGAAATCGGGCACCCTCAGGCAAGATCCGGGGGATTTGCCACATCTTGAGACTCGCTCGGCGAGTTGTCCCCGGCGTCCCTCCGACGGGTGACCCGGCTGCGAACGCCGGCTTGACCCCGCGGCGGCCGCGCCGCCACCCCAACAGGGAGGCCCTGGCACCGCGCAGCCCCCTCCACTGCGCGGTACCGCCCGCGCAGCTTTGCTGACGCGAATTACCTTGGTCTGAACTTACGTGAGCGGCGGCACCGAAGGCGAGTCGCGAGCGATAACGATGTGAAAAACATCGACGGAAGTTGCGCAAGTGGAGTGAGTGAAAGGAGTGACGCACCAGCGAGGGCCCAAGAGGACAGTTTCTGTCCTTATTCGCGCCTAACGTCGCCCCATGACGACGACCGTGAGGATCACATGGGACTCCGCGAGCGCACGGCGGGCGGAGCGGCAGTTCCTGGCCGACCCGGCAGGGAGCGGCACGCCGGTCGCCGAGGTGGTCGGCGCGATGGCGGGCGCGCACGCGCAGGTGCTGTCCGCGGCCGAGGTCTCGGTGGGAATGCGCACGGCCGGGCTGACAAGGGCGGACGTACGGACGGCGCTCTGGGACGACCGGTCCCTGATCAAGACGTACGGCCCGCGCGGCACGCTACATCTGCTCCCCGCGGCGGAACTCCCCCTCTGGTCCGCCGCCCTGACGGCGGTTCCGACCGGACCGAGCCCGTTCCCACCCGACGTACGGCTCACCGAGGAGCAGGCGGGCCAGATCATCACGGCGATCGGCGACGCGCTCGACGGCAGGTGTCTGACCCTCGACGAGCTGACCGAGGAGATCGTGGCCCGTACGGGCCCGTGGGCCGGTGACCGGGTGGTGGAGGCGTTCCAGGACCTGTGGCCGCGCTGGCGGCAGGTGATGCACCGGGCGGGCTGGGCGGGCACGCTGTGCTTCGGCCCGAACCGCGGTCGCAAGGCGACGTACACCCGCCCGCCGCGCGCGGAGCCCGTGCCCGACGCGCTGGGCACCTTCGTACGCCGCTATCTGCACGCCTACGGACCGGCCACCCCGCGGCACTTCGCGAAGTGGCTGGCCGCACCGCCCGGCTGGGCCACCACCCTGTTCGGAGAACTGGCCGCCGCGGGCCGCATCGAGGAGGTCGACTTCGAGGGGACACCGGCGTGGGTGGCGGCGGGCGACACCGACTTCCCCGACGGGCCCCCTCGGGGTGTGCGGCTGCTCCCCTACTTCGACGCGTACGTCATCGCCGGGCAGCCCCGCGAGCGGCTCTTCCCCGGGGCGGCGTACCGGCGCGCCCTCGCGGGCGGCCAGGCGGGCAACTATCCGGTGCTGCTCGTCGACGGCGTGGCGGCGGGGGTGTGGCACCAGCGGCGCCGGGGCCGTCGTACGACCGTCACGGTCGAGCCGCTCGTCCGGCTGACGGCACGGCAGGAGCGGGAGCTGGGCGAGCAGGCGGAGCGGGTGGGTGAGGTGCTGGAGGCGACGGCGGAGTTGGTGGTGGGGGACGTGACGGTGGGGCCGCACGCGTGATCAGGGGTGGTGAGGGGTGGGTGACGGTGGGGCCGCACCGTGATCAGGGGTGGCGAGGGGAGGGTGACGGTGGGGCCGCACGCGTGATCAGGGGTGGCGAGGGGAGGGTGACGGTGAGGCCGCACGCGTGATCAGGGGTGGCGAGGGGAGGGTGGGTCCGGCTTGCGGGCGTCGAAGAGGTGGCGGGTGCTGTGGGCGACGAAGGGCCCCTCGGCCCGGATCCGCTCGTGCAGCGCGCGGAGCTGTGGCTCGTACGCCTCGACGGTGAAGCCGGGAACCATCCAGACGACCTTGCGCAGGAAGTGCACGACCGCGGCGATGTCGTGGAACTCCATCCGCAGCCGCTCCGCCCGCAGACCGACGACGTCGAGCCCGGCGGCCTCGGCGTCGGCGCGCTCACGGTCGGGACGGCGCCCGCCGCGCACGTCCTCCGGCTGGGGCCCGAGGAAGCGCTCGACGAGTTCGAAGACGCTGGCCGGTCCGACGTGCTGGGCGAAATAGGTCCCTCCGGGCCGGAGGACCCGGGCGATCTCGTCCCACTGCGGGCGGACGGGATGCCGGCTCACGACCAGGTCGAAGGCACCGTCGGCGAACGGCAGCGGCGCGTCCTCGGGGGCGGCGACGACCACGACTCCGCGCGGCCGGAGCAGGGCGGTCGCCTTGGCCACGTTGGGCGGCCAGCCCTCGGTGGCGACGGCGAGCGGGGGCTGTGCGGGGGCCACTTGGGCAAGGGCGAAGTCGAGGACTTCCCCTCCCCCGGTCTGGATGTCGAGCACGGCACTCGCCCGCCCCAGCCGCGCGGCCATCGACGTGGCATACCCCCAGGACGGCCGCGCCTCGGTGGCCCGCCCCTCGAACCAGGAGAAGTCCCAGCCTTCCGTGGGCACGGAGGCCCCTTCGGCGACGAGGTCCTCGAAGGTGCGCTGCGGTCTCATGACAGGACCAGCACGACATGCTCGTCGTCTCCGTGCCGGACGATGCCGTCGCGGCGGAAGCCCTGCTTCTCCAGGAGACGAACGGAGCCGGCGTTCCCACTGAAGGGGTCGGCGTACAGCGGCCGGTTCCGCTCCCGCTCCAGGAAGAGGGCCATGGCCCGGCTGCCGATGCCGCGTCCCCAGTACGGGCGTCCGAGCCAGTACCCGAGGAAGCGGCGGTCGCCGTCCCACCAGGCGACGACGCTGCCGGCGACGTCGCCGCCCACGGTCACGGTCCGCACGAAGACGGTGTCGTCCCCGAGGACGTTGGCCTTCCAGTGCCGCAGGAACGCGTCGCGAGGCCGGGGCGTGAACCTGGACCGCCGGACGGCTTCCGGATCATGCTCGTACTCCAGGAAGAACTCCAGGTCCGCTTCCACCACGGCTCGCAGCCGCACGTCCACGTCGTCACCGCTCTTGCCCGCAGTACTCATGCCCGGAGTGTGTCAGCCACCACTGACAACGGCCCTCAGGGCACGAGCGGACGCACTTCCTCCGCGACGAACCGCACGAACCCCTCCGGGTCGGGCTCGTCCCCGGTCGGTTGCAGCACCACGGTGTCGGCCCCGGCCTCGACCAGCCGCCCGACGGCCTTGGCGACGGCACCGGCGTCCCCGGCGACCCCCAGATCGGGAACGGACTCGAGCCCCTCGTCGGCCAGCTCGGCACGGAGCCGGTCGGCGGCGTCGGTGCCGGTCGCGGTGAGCAGATACACGACGACGGGATGCGGTCCGGCCCCTCGCCCGGAGGCCTCCCGCCCCGCGTCGATGAGCTGCCGCGCCTTGCGCACGCCCTCGGCGTTGGTGGCGGCGGTGAGGATCGTCCCGTCGGCGGCCTCCCCGGTGAGCCGCAGCGACCGCGGCCCGGTGGCCCCGGCCAGCACCCCGCCTCCCCCAGCCTCCGGCGGCCAGTCGAGCGCGACGTCGTCCAGCGTCACGTACCGACCCTCGGTGGTCACCCTCTCCCCTCCCAACAAGGCCCGAAGCGCCACAAGATGCTCCCGCAACAACGTCACCGGCGACTCGACCCGCGCCCCCACCTGCCCCATCCAGTCCTGCACCCCGTGCCCCACACCGACGATCACCCGCCCCGGGAACATCCGGTGCAGCGACGCCGCCTCCATCGCCGTGATAGCCACATTCCGCAACGGCACAGGCAACAGCCCGACCCCGACCCGCACGCGCTCGGTCCACGCGAGGGCTGCGGCGGCGGTGGAGATACCGCCTTCTCGGAAGCAGTCCTCCCAGAGCCAGAGTTGGTCGAGGCCTGTCTCATCGGCCACACGGGCAACGGCACGAAGCCGCTCGGGGGCGAGCTGCGGACGGAATACTGCGCCGAGTTCGGTCATGGGGTCTTCCTACCCGGGCCGGTAGCGGCAGACAAGGAAGCCTTGCCGCGTGACGGATCAGGAGCGGGCAAGGCGGACGCCGGCGCGGCGGCCACGTTCGATGTCCTCGGCGGTAGCTCCCCGATCGGCGAGAGAACTGCGCTCTCCGTCCGATCCCGTGTTCCCGCTCAGGAAGCGGAATCGGCGGGGCGTCGACTCGTCCGAGGCGGGCGCGGCGATCACGCCGATGAAGCGAGGGTCACCCGCGAGCCACACCAGGCCGATCTGGGCCTTCACCTCAGGCGCCGCGCGAGGAGCCATCCTCCGGTGCCACCAGCCCACTCCCCAGTGCCGGGGAAACACCATGGGCAGGCGCTCCTCCGGGCGGGCGGGGTTCGGGAACTCGAACCACCCGCACTGCCTGCCGACGACGTCGGGCCGATCGGCAAGGCCGTGCGCGGCGTCTCGGTACAGACACCACGGGTGTTCCCGCAGGACCCTTCTCATCCCGAAGGCAACGGGGAAGACGAAGAGCTGGATGAACGCGCGGTAGAAGCTGTACAGCAGGAACGGCACGAAGAGGATCGTGTACCCGGGAGGAACGAAGACCACCAGGATCGCCAACAGGCCCGTCCACAGCGCGATCCAGCCGAGCAGAGCGAGCACGTTCGCAGCCAACTGCATCGACCAGGCGCGCCGGGTCGGCGGATGCTCCCAGGCGACGGCATGCTCGGTGGGGTTCATACGAGTTCTCTGTCCTCCGAGTCAGCACACGTGCCGGGTGGGATCGATCCGGCTCAGCGGTTGACGGCCTGGATCTCCTGGACGACGACGTCCTGCGTCGCACCGAACGTGCCGTCGGGGAGGGTACCGCCCGCGCCGCCGCTGCCGGTCCAGTCGATCTTCCAGGTGACGGTGGCCTGGAGCGGATACGTGCCGTCGCCCGAGGAACGCAGGTACCTCACTCCGCAGGGGGGTGTCTGGTCCGCCTTGCCCTTGGCGTAGGGCTCGCCGATGCGGCCGTTGTTGATCTCGCAGACGCCGGAGTCCGGGTAGGTCACGGCGTCCTCGGTGCCGGGCTCGATCCTGAGTGACTGCGGCACGGCGGTCGCGGTCGCCGTGATGCCGATGGCCGGTACGGACGCGGTGACGGAGACCGGCTTGAAGTCGGCGGCGTCCAGCCAGGACCAGGTCGGCAGGTTGACCTTGGTCGCGGCGGCGGGTGCCAGGGTGACCCTGGTGCTGGGGACGCGGATCTCCGCGTAGGCGAGGTCGGCGAGGATCTTGGGAGTGACGGCGTTCTCGATGTTGGCGGGCGGAGGATCGCCCTGGTCCACCCAGAAAACGTCCTCATCGCAGGAATCCCACCCCGGAGGGAAACTCTCGTCCACGTACGAGTCCCAGAAGTAGCCCTTGCCGGTCTTCTCCTTGTTGAAGTCCTTGTACGGGTGCCCGTTGACGTAGCGGTCGCGCTGCTCGGCGTCCCACTCGTACCCCGTCGAACCGACTTCCCAGGTCGGCTCCAGGGTCTTCTGCAGTTGCTCCGGCGTGTACTTGGGGGCGTACCAGCAGGGCGGTGGCGTCCAGGAGGTGGACGACTTCAGGGCACCGGCGGAGTTGCCCGTGCCGTTCTTGGAGCGGTCGAAGACGACGCCGCCGGCGGTCACGGAGAGGGTGCCGTCGTCGTCGGCGTCGGCCCCCTGGTTGCTTCCCTGTGTGTCGCCGCCCAGGGTGTCATCAGCGCGCGCCACGCCTGGGAGTGCGAGGAGTGACCAGCATGTGCCGACTACGACCACCGAAGAAAGCGTCCGCAACGGACGTGTCAGGGCCGGCACTTGGCACTCCCGCTCTGCGAAATCATCTTCTGAATCACCCAGACACCTTTGTCGTTCTTCTTGAGCGACGTGTGATAGATGACGTAACTCTTGGCAGTCACCTCGGTCTTCTTGACCTTGTCTGTCTTGAGGTACTTCACATACGCCTTGCCCTGGTCCTCGCAATAGCTGAGGGACGCCGTGCCGTCCTTGTCGACTGCCACTTCCGGGGCGTAGAAGCGATAGACGCCGGTGATGGAAGCCTTGTGATCGACGTAGTTCTGAATGAACTTCTGCGTCGAGGCAGCCGCCTCACCCTCGAAGTAGTAGAGGTACGGCTTGTCGAGCGCGTCCTGGTTGGCGATCGCCATGTCCACTGCCTTGATGGACTGCTCGCTGTCCGCCAGGACCGCGTCCTTCTCCTTGTCCCCGGACTTGGGCCAGTCGAAGGTGTAGGAGAGGTCGGACGGCAGGTCGATCTTCGGCCGGTCGGCCGATTCCGCGGCGCTCTCCGAGGGGGAGGCGGATGCCTTTTCTCCCGTGTCGGCTCCCGCGATCTTGTCGTTGTCCTTGCTCTTGGAGCTGTCATCGCTCCCGCACGCGGACAGCGTCAGGGCCGCAGCGGCGGTCAGCGTGAGCGCTGCGAGGAGGGTGGGGCGGCGGTTCACGGTCGGCTCCCGGTCAGAGGCGAGGCTTCTCTTGAGCGAACCAAAGCTATACAGCGGGGTGGGGACGCACCAGGGTGAGGGTTGTCAACTGGCGCGGTGTATGGGGAGAAAGCGGCGATTCGCCGACCGGTATGGGCCGTAACGGTTGCATAACACGGTTTCAACTATGAATCAGCAAAGTCGGACAGCCGGTGACAGGTAGCAGGTGGCACGGTGGAAGGGGCTCGTATGGGGCGGCGCTGGCGGGACGGGCGTGGGGAGTTGGTCGTGAGTGGGGGTGGTGGGGGGCCGTCTGTCCGGGTGCCCTTGGAGATCGCCACCTCGTATCGGGCCCGGACGAAAGGGCTGTTGGGGCGGGACTTCATCGACGGGGCGATTCTGCTGTCCCCCGCCAACGGCGTGCACACCTTTCGGATGCGCATGCCGATCGATGTCGCCTATCTCGATCGGCACCTGCGTGTCATCGCCGTACGCACCATGCGGCCGGGGCGGCTGGGGATGCCTCGGCTGCGGGCTCGGCATGTGGTGGAGGCGGGGATGGGAGTGATGGGTGAGTGGGGGGTGCGGGAAGGTGCCCAGGTGGAGGTTGTCGTGGTGGAGAAGGGCAGTTAGGTCCACGGGGGGGGCGTCGTCCGACGTGTACTGCTGTCAGTCGCTCGTACCTTCACTCCCCAGGCCGAGGAGCCTGCTCCGGGCCGCCTCCGCGTTGTCCCAGTTTGCCGGGCCGCCCGGCTTCACCGACAGCCGCTTGAGTGCCAGCTGGGCCTCTGGTCCGCCCACCGTCAGCAGTTCGATGGCCGAGTCGGCGATGTCGTCCCGCAGAGACGCGATCATGGCCGGCATCGCCGCTTCGACGTGCCGTACGACGTGCAGTTGCAGCGGATACAGGTGCGGTCGGTCCTGCCACGCGCGGACCAGGTCGTCCGCGCCGGACCACGTCACCTGGCTCGTGCGGGGCATGCTCTTCACGACGGCCTGATGGAACTCCTCCCACGCATGATGGAGCAGGCCGGGCGACGGTGGCTGAGGCACATGCGGAGCCAGCTCCGGGTCTTCGAGGAGTACGGTCACCACTCGCCGGGCTTCCGCGAGTCGCTCCTCGGAACGGGGCAGTTCCGCGATCCGACCCCAGTCGCACTCGTTCCACGGCGGTGGCAAGGACCGCATGGCACGGGGCAGGGCGTAGTCACCCTCCGGATCGCGCCACCGATCGATCTGCGGATCCCACGTCTCCTCGGCATTCGGCTGCTCCGTGCCCGGCTCATTCATTAAGGTCCCTCCCCGGCGTCCCGTCAGTCGATAGTCGATGCCCAGGTGGTGCCCTGTTGGTGATTCACCAGGGAATGTGGCGAGGGACGCGGTTCTGCCACCACGGGGCCGCTTCCGCGTTGTCTTGTGTGGGGTCGGGGACGGTGTGCTCGCCGAAGGTTCGGTCGAGGCGGGTGACCGCGTCCCGTAGGGGGTCCGCGTGTGGCTCGCCCGGCTCCGGGATGAGGCCTTCCAGGGCGTGGGTCAGCCTTTCCCAGACGCGTAGGTAGTAGTGCACATGGCCTTCTGCGCTCGCTGCCGTGCCTGGGGGGAGTGTGGCGAGGGCGGTGTCGGAGACGGGGGTGGGGATGGGGTCTCTTTCGAGGATCTCCGGGAGGATCTCGACGGTTGCCCGGGGCAGGCCGGGGACCTTCGCCTCGACCGCGTCGATCACGTGCACGGGTGGTTCGTCGTCCGAGGACAGCAGACGGGCGCGGACGGACTGTCCCGAAGAGGTCGCCAGCCAGTATGCCGACGGCGGAAGGTCCACCTCGGCCGGGTACAGGACGGGAACACCCAGCGCTGCCGCCAAGCGTCGAGCGAGTTCGGGCTCGGGCGGCGCCTCGTTGACCAAGGCGTCCTCTACGTAGATGTCCAGGGCCAACGACAGGTCGCCTCGCAGTCTGCTGTAGCCGCAGAGGACGGGTGCGGTCCAGTCGCGTTGGCTCTGGTCGCCGTCCCGGTCGGCCACGTCCACGTCTGCGCCTTCTGGTCTCACGGCTCCCGCCAGAGCCTCGGCGAGTGACATGGGGGACACCGGCGGCCCGACCAGCAGCAGGTCATAGATCATCGGTAGGTCTCGTCATCCACCTTCGGGTAGACCCGCCCGGCAGTGTGCCGGGGGTGCGGGAATTTCAGGGTCCAGCAACGGGTGCAGGGCATCATGGCGCCCACTCCTGCGCGGTATTCCTCGTCGTGGCCGGCAGGCTCGGGTCGAAGGCCAGTCGTGCCAGGGCTTCACGGCTGCTCGGCACGTCATCCGTGCGGTGGAGGAACCAGATGGCCTCCTGTACCGCGCTGCCGCACCGGGCGCACCGCTCGGCGAGTCCCGCAGCCCAGAGGGCCGTTGCCGACAGGACAGCCGGTTCCTTGTCGTCTGCCACTCCTCCGCCTTGCGGGAGGTCGGCGAGCCAGCGGAAGACGGCTGCGGTGACCCGGTCGGCGATCCTCATGCACCAGACGTCGGCGAAACAGGCGGCGTCCATGCCTCGGAACTCGAACCCCAACGACTGGCACTCGCGCCACGCCTCGTTCATGCGCTCGCGAGTGACCAGCCGTGGGTAGGGCATCAGGGCACGCACCACCTCGGCGACGGCGCTGCGGTCCGCCGGAGTGTCAGTGCACATCTGCCCGTCGTCCGGCACCCGCTCGACGGTCAGACACGCCTCCAGTGCCGAACGCGCCTGGGCGAGGCCGTGGGAATCCGGCTCGGTCGTTCCCCAGTCGAAGTCGTTCTGCCAGGAATACGGAAGGCCCCGCAGCCCTTGGGGCAGCAGCGGCTCCTCGTCGCGGGTGACTTCACGGGCCCGGGCCTCGTACACCGGACGGCGCAGCCCGAGAAGCCGGGAACGCACATACGGGCGGAGGTCCCTGACCTCGTCGTCGTTCACAAGTTCCCGCAGGGCCTGTTCGCCGCGCGGACGACCGAGCGAGACAAGCACGCGCACCGCCGCCTCGACCGCCACGCCGACCCGCACGAACGCGGCTGCGAGCAGCGCGACGTCTTCAGCCTCCCCGTCGTTGCGCAATCCGGCGGTGGTGGCGCGCTCGATGAAAGAGAAGGCGTCGTACGCCAGCGCCTGCCGCACCGAGGCGGCCCACTCTGCCGCCACTTCGTCGACCCACTGTTCAGTCGGGGGCTCAGGCACCGTGGGGATCCCCATGTCAGCCCAGGCTCCGACCACCCGCGCCACTCGCTCCCGAGTGACCTGGGACGTGGTCGGCATGGTGCGGGTCAGCCAGGCGTCCGCCTCGTCCAAGGTGTGGTCATCGCGGTCGTCGTAGAAATCCCGTAGTTCCTCGTCCCAGTCATGCACACTCTGCCGTCGGGCGGGCAGGCACGCGCGCAGCACGTGCCGGGCCTGCTCACGTCGCTCCTCCGTGGGGGCAAGTGCCTCCAGAGCCTGAGACCTGCGGTAGGTCAGATCGTGCCAAGGCGGTGGCAGCTCGCGCATGGCGGCGGGCAGCAGGTAGGTGTCCACTAGTCGCTCTCCGTCCGTGCCCCGGCAGCTCCCCCGAGGCGCTGGCGTCACGAGACGCCCAGGTAATCCATTGCTTCCTTCGGGGTCTTCATCCTGGACCAATTCATCGTCCCAGCCTGCTTCCGGGCCTGGATTTCTGTCTCCATCCGCTTGAGCTGACTCGGGGAGATGTCCGTCCCCGCGATCCGTACCGGTACCCCGTTCTTCGCCATGGTTCCGGCCGGTGTCCCTTCAGGCTTGTACTTGACGCCGTCCCGCTTTCCGCTCTTGTAGCCGCTGAAGATATTGGTCCATTTGTCCGTGGTCTCGATCTCGACACGCGTCGCCCTGCCTGCGCCGCCCTTCCCCTCCCAATCAGCCAGATCCTCGACCTGCCGTTCGAAGTCGGCCTTGATGGTGGCATTGCCCGTGTTCTTGACCTCCACGGCGTGGACCTTGCCGTCCTTGCCCCGATAGAGCACGTCGGCGTCGTTGATCTCGGAGATGTTCACCGTTTCGCCGTTGCCGAGATCGACGTTCTCCTTGCCGAAGTCCTTGCCGACAGCGGTGTGCACGGTCGTGCCAGGTACTGCCTCGCCGTCGGCTGCTCGCTGGACGGCGTTCAGTTCAGCACGTGCCTGACTGAGCTCGTCGGTGTTCTTGGCGTTCGTGACCTTGCTGGTCAGCGACGAACGTGCCTCCTTGGAGATGCTCTTCGTCCCGGCCAGTCTGGAGATCTCATCCAGCGCCTGAGCCGCGTCCTCCTTGCCGATCTCCTTCTTGTCCGGGTCCGGGTTGTCCTTCGCCTGCTGAACGAACTCGTCGATCTTCCGCGGTGCGTGCTGGACGCCCTCGTCCTCGAGTGCCTTTCTGGCGGCCTCATGGCGATCCGCCAATTCGGCCCCGTCCGCGGCCGTGTCCGCCTCGTCGGCCTGCTTGCGGGCGTCCTGGGCCTGCTGCTTGGCCTCCTCGTCGCAGCCGTCCTCGGCGAGGATGACGTACGGGTAGCCGGAAGGGCCGGCGGCGATGACCGTGGTGCCTGCGCCGGAGGATCCGGTGAGGGGGCCAGGGGTGGCTCCGGGCGGGCCGTCGCCGTACGGGATCCGGCGAGTCGGCGCCGCGATGGTGCAGCCCGAATCGCGGGCCTGCTTTTCGGCTGCGTCCGCCGCCTCGTCGGCGTCCTTCGCCGCCTTCCGAGCGCCCTCGGCATCGCCCGCCTTGGCGGCCTTGCGGGCCGCCTCCGCAGCGTCCGCCGCCTTGTCGAGGGATTCACCGATCTCGGCCAGCTTCTTGAACTTGGTGAATTTCGTGATGGTCTTCGGGCTGAAGATGCCGACGACGTTGACCACGGTGTTGCCGATGGAGGCCCCGTAGTTGCCCTTCTTCCAGTTCTCCTTGTCGACGAACGTGTCGGTCGCCAGGTCGGACACGAAGTCCTCGGGCGAGTTGACCCAGCCCCATACGGAGGAGACGTAGTTCCCCTTGTCCCACTCCTTGCCCAGTTCGTCGGCCTTGTCGCCCCACCAGTTCGTGGTGTAGCCCTTCAGGCCGTTCCAGGTGTCCTTGATCGAGCCGACGGGGTCGCTCACCAAGTCCATGGTGCCGGCCAGGAAGCTCTTGGTCGGTGCCACGAAGAAGCCCCGGACGTGGTCCATGAACGTCCTGTCATGACGTTCCTGGTCATGAACGGCGTCCCAGAGGGATTTGTCGTCGAAGGGACCCGGAGCGAGCGGAACCGTATCGCCCGGCTCCGCGCCCTCATGGGTGATGATCTGAGTCGACCACGCCGGACGGCCGCCGCTGTTGTTGCCGCCCGTGCCACCACCGGCGCCCGTGCCTCCCTGTCCACTCGAACCGCCCTGGGTACCCGAGTCGCCTTCGGCACCCGCCTCGCCGTTCGCGCCCGAGCCACGGTCTGCCCCCGCGCCACCAGCCGCATCCGCGCCGCCGGCCGCGTCCGCGCCACCCTCTGGATCAGCGCCGTTGCCAGCGTCGGCGCCGGCGTCCGAACCACCGTTACGGGCATCGTCGTCGTCCCCGGCCGCACCCGTCTGCGCACCATCGCCCTGCGGAGCGGCGCAGGCCGTGCCCGTCACCGAGCAGACCGCCGACCGGATGCCGTCGGCGATGCGCCCGCCGAGGCCGCCCACCGACAGTGCGAGGATGATCGCGGCGACGACCGCTACGAGCCCCGCGTACTCCACCGCGGTCTGGCCCTCGTCCCGGCGCCAGCGGATCATCCTCTCCAGGCTGAACGCCCGCCGCTCCTCCCTGTCCTGAGGAGCGGCTTCGAACCACTCCCGCGACCGGGCTCGACGCAACAGCACGATGACCGCCACCGGCATCGCCGCCTGCGTGATGCCTCGCAGATCACCGTGCGTCAGCGTGCCGAACGACAGCCACACGATCCACGCCTGTACGCCGATCAGCGCGCGGCTCGTCCACACCCCGCCCCGCCACAGGCGCCGGGCCAGACAGACCCCGGCCACGCTGGGCAGCGAGTCGTACACCAGGATCCCGAAGATCTCACCGGAGTAGAACGACACCACCGACAGCACGGTGACCACGTACAGCGCCGTCAGCGCGAACTGCACCCACAGCAGCACCTGCGCCCAGCCCAACTCCCTTGGCAACGGCGAACGTCGTTCCCAGGGAGGGGTGTTCTGCGCACCCCACATCCCGTTCGGGGGTATCGAGTTACCGGTACCGGCCATGTGTGACCTCGGTTCAGCGGGGCGGGCATTCGAGGGAGGCGCCCGGCTGACGCTAATGAGGATCGAACGCTGACACATGGGCCCCCGGGCCCACCCCTGGCCCAACTTGAACGGGCCCCGGGTGAGTGGGTGCGGGTGACTCAGCTCTCCGAGCGGGGGAAGGAGACCTCGACGCGGCGGTTCTTCTTGCGGCCGGGTTCCGAGGAGTTGTCCGCGATGGGGTACTGCTCGCCGTAGCCGCGTACCTCGTAGGTGACGTCGGAGTCGGTCAGTTCCTGGTCCAGGACGTTCTGTACGGCGTCGGCGCGTTTCCTGGACAGGACGTCGCCGTGGGCCGAGGAGCCCAGGTTGTCCGTGAAGCCGAAGACCCGGATCTTCGTCGCGTTCTGTGTCTTGATCTCCTCGGCGATCGCGGAGATCCGGGACTTCGCCTCCGCGCTGAGTTTCGCGCTGTCCTTGCCGAAGAGGACCTCGGCCTGGAGGGCGAACTTGACGTCGGCGTTGGTGTCTTCTCGGCGTTCGTCGCCGCTTTGGTCTTCTACGACCTGTTTGATGTCGAGGACCTTGGCGGAGGCCAGGGTGGCGCCCTCGGGGAGTTTGAGGTCGGGGTCGTTGGGGTCGACCTCTACGGGGGCGGAGGGGGAGGCCTCGGTGCCTGGGGGGACGCCGGGGGTTTCGTCGGCGTGGGCCGAGACGGCGCCGTAGATGTTGGTGGCGACCATGAGGGTGGCGGCGGTGAGGACCAGGGCGAGGCGTGGGGTTGTCGGTCGGGGGCGTGTGGGGGTCATGGCCGGCCTCATCCGGAGATCTTGATGGGGGCGCTGGCGAAGGTCGGGATCTGGAGAGTGACGTCGGTGGTACTCGAAGGGGGCGTCGGGAACTGCATGAAGACGGGGATCGTCTGTCCGGACTCGATGGTGGTGAGGCCCGTGGTCGTGAGCGGCCGACCATCCGTGTCACGCAGCACGTAGTAGCGCTTCTTCCCTCCCGAGTCGACCAGCGTCGCGCCGCCGAGCGACGTACCGTGCTTGAGGATCTCCGTCTCGTCACCGCGCAGTTCGGCGGGGATGGTCAGCGAACCGGATCCGTCGTTCTTGAACTGGGCGTTCACGGTGAGGAATCCACCCCCGTCCCGTTGCGCTGACGTGATCTGAAGAAGTAGGCCGTCCCTGCCCTTCAGCTCAGCCAGAGGGGCCGTTGACTTCCCCTCCTGAGCGCTCGGCGCAGAGCCGCGGTCCCTGGAAGCGGAGGCCGATGTGTCCGGCTTCTTGTCGTCGTCGCCACTACAGCCGACTGTACCGAGGGCCAGTCCGACCGCCAGAGTCAGCGCGAACATCCCCCTGCGGGCCCGCCCGGTGAACCGCATA
Organism: Streptomyces sp. CRCS-T-1; assembly: GCF_024442335.1. Taxonomy (NCBI): domain Bacteria; kingdom Bacillati; phylum Actinomycetota; class Actinomycetes; order Kitasatosporales; family Streptomycetaceae; genus Streptomyces; species Streptomyces sp. CRCS-T-1. The sequence continues at coordinate 2,830,549 of NZ_CP101651.1, forward strand.
CTCATCTCTCCGCTTCCTTCATCACTCGTCGTTCGCTTCTCAGTCGGCCAGGTGAACGTCGAAAAGTTCCTCGGGTTCCGGAAGGTCGGTGAGATCATCCGGGTTCAGGTCCCAGTTCCTGTCGCCCTCGCAGGTGAGGCGTGGGAGCACATCGTCCTCCGCGTCCTCGGCAGGGGGCTTGAATTCGCAGAGAGGCTCGATGACGGCTGTGGCACTTGCTCTCGATCTCTTCTGCGCTGTGGCCGGGACTATGGACTCTCCCATGGGCTTCCTGGTCTGCACGTTGACCTCGTAACCCATGGGCCATCCGGCGTCGAAGCACCCCTGAACGTCGGCGTCGTTCCGGTCGGCCAGCTGATTGGCGCGCGAGCAGGGGTCTGTGGCCAGTGGTACGTCGCCGTTGAAGATGTCCTGCCACTTGTCCGGGTCGAGAACGGACAGGACCCATGCGGCTGCGAGCTGGTCCCGGGCGTCCTGGGCCGCCGCGAGTGCAGCAGCGTCGGCCGCTGTCTGAGCGCCTCCCCGGTTCACCGTGGCCTGGCCGACCGCAAAGTAGGCGAGCGCAAGGAAGAGCAGGCCCCCCACCACCGTGATGTAGATGGGGAAGGCCTGCCCGGCGTCGCCGTACCTGCGAGGTCGCGTCAATTTCCGACCCGGTTGACCAGGGTCGTGATCTTGTTGAGGATCGTCGTGCCGATGCTCGTGCCCGTGATCGCCAGCACGATCGCCACCACCACCGCGATGATACCCAGGTACTCGACCGCCGTCTGGCCCTTGTCGCCGGCGCGGCGGCGCATCGCTTCGGCTGTGGTGTTCTTCCAGCCGTTCACGCGGACCTTGGTCGCGACGGCGGTCTTCAGCATCAGGTCGCTCATGGTGTTCCCCTCCGGTTTCGGCTGTGTCGCTTTCGACGGGAGGAACGTACGGCGGGAGGTGCCGTCCGTGAGAGGGCCCCAGGGCCCAATTCCGGGCCCAATCGTGCGGGGCAGGGCGGGTCTTTCCCCAGACTGTCACCGAAGGTCACCCCAGCCCTCGGTGTGAGTCCGGTGCTGTGCCGATCCATTTGGCTGCGGCCTCGGAGCGGCTGGTGCTGTGGAGTTTGGCGAAGATGCGGTTGATGTGGTTCTTGACGGTCTTCTCGCTGATGAAGCACGTGGCGGCGATCTGCTGGTTGTTCATGCCGGATGCGATGAGGTCCATGATCTCTGCCTCCCTCGTGCTCAGTTGGAAACGCGACCTGTCCGGAGCCGGGCGGCCATGCGTCGTCCATCCAGACGATGACTGTCCCACATGCGGTTGCACTTGCGAAAGGTTTTCTGGAGAAATGGGTGATCGCTGAGTGGGGCGTGGAGTGAAACTCGCTGGTGGGTGCGGTTGTTGAGATTGAGTATGCGGGTTTGCGGAGGGGGGAATTCCGTATGCAGTCGCATTTGATGACTGGCCCAGGCCCTCGGGGAGGGTGGGCGTCGGGGTCCGGTCCTGGCGGAGTCGGGCCAGCAGGGCGCCCGCTGCCGTGGGGGTGAAGTGGGCCCTGCCCTCCTTGATGTCCCGTACGGCCTCGACCAGCTGGTCGGCCGTGAATTCGCCGTGGACCAGATAGCCGCCCGCTCCTCGGCGCAGGGCTTCCTGGACGATCTCCGACTCCCTGCTGTACGTCAGCATCACGACCGGGGCGATTCCCACCAGGTACGGGAGGGCCGAGATGCCGTCCACGCCGGGCATGCGGACGTCCAGGAGGACTACGTCCGGGCGATGCTGGTGGGCGGCCTCGTAGGCCTGGAGGCCGTCGGCCGCTTCCGCTACGACCGTGATGTCCGCGCGGCCGGAGAGGAGCGCGGTGAGGCCCGCGCGGACCACGGGGTTGTCGTCCGCCACGACGACTCGGAGGCTGCGGCTCGGCTGTGCGGGCCCCGGGAGGTCGGCGAACGGGTTCTGCGGTGGCTGCGGCTGGTTCGGCATCGGGGGCCTCCTCTCGTGTCGTGGGTTATGCGGTGGGGGTGGTCAGGGCCGCCAAGGGGAGTTCCAGGCGGACTTCCGTTCCCTGGGGGTGGCTGCCGCGGCCGATGCGGATGCGGGCGCCCACCGAGGCGGCGCGTTCGACCATGCCGACCAGGCCGAAGTGGCCCGCTCGGCGGAGTTGTTCGAGTGTCGTGCCGGGGGGAAGGCCCTTTCCGTCGTCGTAGACGCTGATGCGGAGCAGGTCGCCGTGGACGCCCGCGCTGACGTCGACGCGGGTGGGGTGTGCGTGGCGGTGGGCGTTCTCCATCGCTTCCGCGGCGATGGTGAGGAGCTGGCGGGCCACCGCGGGTGGGACGGGGGGTACGGAGTGCTCGCCGGTGGGGCGGTAGACGGCGGTGAGACCCGTGCGGGCGCTGAAGTCGCGGGTGCGGGCGGCCAGTTCGACCAGGACGTCCGTGGCCTGGGACGGGTCCGATTCGCGGCGCAGGTCCGCCAGGAGTTCGCGGGATTCGGCGGCTGCCCGGCGGGCCGAGCGGGCGACCAGTGCCGCCTGCTGTCTGATCAGGGTGGGGTTCATCCGGTCGGCGGCTGTGGAGCCTTCCAGGCCGTCCGCGGCCAGCGCTACGCCGTGCAGGGTCTTCGCGACTGAGTCGTGCATCTCGCGGGCCAGGCGGGCGCGTTCCGCGCTGACCGCTTCCGTTACGGCGAGCCTGGCCTGGACGGTGGTGAGGGCCTGGGTGGCCGCGCCGAAGCGGAGCATGAGGTTACGGAGGCTGGAGCCGACGGCGCCGGCGACGACGCAGAGGCCGGGCAGGAGGGTCGCCTCCGCGAGGCCGGGGGGTGGGTTCTCCTGTGCCGCGTGGATGAGGAGGAGCAGGAGGGCCTGGAGGCTGGCGAAGACGGCGGCTCCTCGCCAGCCGTAGACAAGGCCGGCGAGGAGGGGGGTGCAGACGCTGACGTAGGCGAGGGTGCTGTCGGGGCCCGCGGAGATGAGGAGGAGGGCGCCGAAGAGGGTGTCGGCGGCGAGGAGGGTGGGGTGGCGGAGGAGGAGGGGGCCGAAGCGTTCCCAGTCTCTGAAGAGGACGTAGGAGGTCATGAAGGTGACGACTACGGCTGCGCCGACCAGGCGGGTGGGGAGGCCCTCGTTGGCGTTGAGGAGGGCGGTGGGGGTGGCCAGGGCGATCATGGCCAGGCGGAAGCCGAAGACCTGTCGGGACAGTGCCTGTAGGGCGTTGACCTGGATGTCGATCGCGGGGCTCGTGAGGGTGCCCGTGTCCCGGCCTTCGGCCGGGATGGAGTTCCCACCCGCACCACCCGTGCGGCTTTCGTGGTCGCCTGCGGGTGGCCCCGGTCGGGGCTCAGCGCCGTCGGCGGCTGACCGGCCGACCGCGCAGAGGGCCGGGCCGTCGTTCGGCTGCCCCTCCGACCTACCACCCGCGTAGCCCACGTATCCGGCACCCGTGCCCGCCTCCCCACCCCCCTCCACCGCCTCCCACCCCGGCGGCAACGCCGGTGTGACCGACGTCACCGGGATGTCCGGTGCGCCCGTGCGGGCGTGGGTCGGGAGGACCGTGCCCGCCGGTGGGGTGGTGATCTCGGGTGTCTTGGGGCGGCGGCGCAGCAGCCCGGCGCGTTCCCCTGTCATCGGCATGCTGTCGCCCGCCCCCCTACTTGCCCGTCACCGAGCCGAAGTCCGTGCCCGAGCCGAGGATGAGGCCGGCGCCGAGGAGGAGCATCGTGGCCGGGACCATGAAGGTCGTGATCATCATCGTGGCCTTGGGAACGGCCCGGGCGGCCTTGCGGCGGGCGTTCTGGGCATCCGTGCGCCGCATGTCCTTGGCGAGAGCCACCAGCGTGTCGACGATCGGCGCGCCCAGTTCCTCGCCCTGCTGCAGCGCCGTGACGAACATGGCGACCTGCTCGGAGTCGTTGCGGCGGCGCAGTTCCGCGAAGGCCTGGCGGCGGCTCATGCCGAGGTCCATCTGGCGGAGGGTGATGCGCAGTTCGTCCGCCCAGGGGCCCTCGTACTTGGACGCGACCCGGTCCAGGGCCTGGCGGAAGCCGAGGCCGGCGCTCACCACGACCGCGAGGACGTCGAGGAAGTCCGGCAGGGTCCGTTCGATGACGTCCTTGCGGATACGGATGGCCGACCAGATGCCGACCTCCGTCCAGAACGCGCCGAAGGCCAGCAACAACAAGGCCACCAGGAGTTGGCCCCGCATCAGGAAGACCAGGAAGCCGACCCCGCCCAGGGCTCCGTAGACCGCCCGGCGAGCCGCGTAGCGGTCGATCGTCAGGCCGCCCGGGTTGCCCGCCAGGTCGATCTTGCGGCGGTACTTGGCCACCTGCTTGGGGCCCATGAGGCGCAGCACCGCGGGGGCGTAGCGCATGCCCATGCGGTCGATGAGCGAGTCGACCGCTCCCGTACGCGTGGAGCCGACCTCCAACGCCAGCGCGAGGTCGCCGGGCAGTTTCGCCTCGGCGCGGTACATGCGGATGCCGGCGAAGATGCCCCAGACGCTGAGGCCCATCAGCAGGGCGAGGAGAAGTCCCATGGGTCCGTTCCCTCCTGGCTTCTCAGACGTCGATGCGGGACAGGCGGCGGATGAGGACGAAGCCGACGGCGTAGAGCGCGAAGGCGATGATGACCGCCCCCTGGCCGAAGGGGGAGCCGGTCATACGGTCCAGGGCGCCGTCCTTCACCCCGTTCATCAGGAACAGTGAGCCCACGCCCAGGACCGGCACGGCGTAGGACGTCATGCTGACCTGGGAGAGCTGGGTGCGGACCTCGCGTCGGGTCTCCTTGCGTTCCTCCAAGGTCTCCGTCAGGTTCCGCAGGGCGCTCACGACCTGGCCGCCCGCCCGGTTGGACAGGACGAGGGTGGTGACGAGGACGACGAGTTCGCGGGACGGGAGGCGGTCCGCCATCTCGTCGAGTGCCTCGTCCAGCGACGCTCCCACCGCGAGCTGCGCGGAGACCTTGCCCAGTTCCTCGCCCGCCGGGGCCTCCATCTCCTCCGCCGCCATGCCGATGGCCGTGCGCAGAGCAAGGCCCGCCTGGGTCGCGTTGGCGAGGATCCGGGCCATCTCGGGGAGCTGGTTGATGAACTTCTCGATGCGTTTCTGGCGTTGCCAGTTGAGGAACTGGATCGCCACCCCGATGCCGAGGAGGCCCGCCAGCGGGCCGAAGAACGGGGCGAGGGCTGCCTGGCCGATCAGCCACAGGCCGGCGACCATGGCGAGCATGTAGACGAAGAACTCACCCGGGGTGATGTCCAGGCCCGTCGCCGCCAGGCGGAGTTCCAGCTTCCTGCCGAGCCCGGTGCGCCGCAGCCGGCGGTCCAGGTTCGGGAAGTGCCGGCGCCGGCCGCCGACCGGGACCTGGCCGGCGGCGGTCAGGCGGTCGACGAGCGCCTGACGCTGTGCCTTGCCCGTGGCCCAGGAGTGCAGGCCGACGACCGCGAGGACGCACGTCAGCAGGGTGATGCCCGTGGTGAGCGTGATGAGCGTGTGCAGATCCATCGGTCGGTCCTACCTGGCTTCTCGGGTGGCTAGCTGGTCCGCGGACCGGGCGATGCCGAAGGCCTGCGGGAGGGGCTGGCTCGCCATGTAGAGGCGGTCGGCGGTGCGGCGTGGGACGGGGAAGTACTCGAAGTTGCCGTGGATACGGCCGTCGGAGCTCATGGGCCGCGCGTTGAAACGGGCGACCGTGACCAGCCGGTACGGGTCGCTGCCGTGGCTGTCCATCAGGGCGATCTCGGTGATGCGGCGGGCGCCGTCCGCGAACCGGGTGAGCTGCACGATGACGTCCACCGCGCTGTTGATCTGGTCGTGCAGCGCCACGAAGGGGATCTCCACGTCCGACATGGAGGCGAGGGTCTGCAGGCGCATCAGCGCGTCCTCCGCGCTGTTGGCGTGGACGGTGGCCAGCGAGCCGTCGTGGCCGGTCGACATCGCCTGGAGCATGTCCAGGGACTCCCCGCCTCGGACCTCACCGACCACGATGCGGTCGGGGCGCATGCGCAGGGAGTTGCGGACCAGGTCGCGGATGGAGACCTGGCCCTTGCCCTCGACGTTCGGCGGGCGTGACTCCAGGCGGATCACATGGGCCTGCTGGAGCTGGAGTTCGGCGGAGTCCTCGATGGTGATGATGCGTTCGCCTCCGGGGATGAGCCCGGAGAGCGCGTTCAGCAGGGTCGTCTTTCCCGTGCCGGTCGCGCCCGAGACGATGACGTTGAACTTCGCCTGCACCAGGCCCGCCAGCAGGTACAGCATGTGCTCGTCGAGCGAGCCGAGGCCGATGAGCTCCTGGAGCGTGAAGGAGCGCGGGAAGCGGCGGATCGTGAGGGTGGCGCCCGTCAGGGACAGGGGCGGGATGATGACGTTGACACGCTCGCCGGAGGGAAGACGGGCGTCGACCATCGGGTTCGACTCGTCGACACGGCGGTTGACCGTCGAGACGATCCGCTCGATCGTCTGCATGAGCTGGTCGTTCGAGGCGAAGCGCAGGGGCAGTTGCTCCACCCGGCCGCCGCGCTCCACGAAGATCGCGTCCGGGCCGTTCACCATGATCTCCGTGATGGAGGCGTCCTCCAGGAGCGGCTCCAGGATGCCGAGGCCCAGCGCCTCGTCGACCACCCTGCGGATGAGCTGCGAGCGTTCCACGGTCGACAGCACCGGGCCCTCGCGGCTGATGATGTGCCCGAGCACCCGCTCCAGCCGCGCCCTGCGCTCGGCGGCGGCCAGCGAGCTCATCTCCGCGAGGTCGATCTCCTCCAGGAGCTTGGCCCGGTAGGAGGCGACCATGTGACCGTCCTCGCCCCGGTTCCCGTGCTCCTCGGGGGAGTTGATGCGTGCTCGCAGGCTCATGGGTGCGGTGCTCCGTTCAGTGGTCGCGCGGCATCGTGGCGGTCTTGACCGCCGGGTCGAACTTCCAGCCGGGCACGAGGGACGGGATCTCCACGGTGGCCGTGACGGTGACCTCGTCCGGGCCGTACGACGCAGGACAGCCGGTCACGTTCAGCCAGCTGCTCACCGCCGCCCGGCAGTCCGCCTCGTGCGGCCCCTCCAGCGACGCACTGCGCGCCCCCGTCCGGGCCGCCGTCCCCGCCTGCTGGGCCGTGTACGCGATCAGGCCGAGCTGTACGGCGGCCAGCCCGACGAGGATCAGGATCGGCAGGAAGCCGATGAACTCGATCGCGACCTGGCCCCGGTCACGGCCCTCTGTCGCGACCTGGCCCCGGTCACGGCCCTCGATCGCGACCTGGTCCCGGTCGCGGCCCTTGTCAGGACGCGCCATCTGAGTCCGCCTCCTCGACCGCACCGGCGTGCCCCCGGACCGGGAACGGGACGGAGAGCGTGCCCGGGAAGAGGATGGGGACTTCGAGCTTGACGTCGGCCGTGACATAGCCGGTGCCGCCGCAGGTCACCTCGGCGCCGGAGCTCCACGCCTCCGAGAGGTGCTTGAGCCCGGCGGCCCGGCAGGCGCCGTCGCGCGCGCCGCGCTCCGTCGCCGTCGCCGCCCGCACCGCCTCGTCCGCCGCGTTCCCCGCGAGGATGTAGGTGTAGCCCACGAGGACGACCTGCCACAGCGCCACCAGCGTCACGATGATCGTCGGTGTCATCCCGAGGAACTCGATGGTGACCTGGCCCCGGTCCCGTTCTCGCTCCCTCACAGGCACGTTCATCCCTCCCTCCGCCGTCGAAAGCTCACCGACCCCCGGTCGCCGCCGCGGAACCCCCGGCCCCCCTTCTGGGCGCCGTCGGGGACCTTGACCAGGCCCAGTTCTCCCGCGAGGCCCCACAGGGCCTGTTTCACCGCGCTCTTGTTCTCCAGTTCGTGGATGCGGCCCGCGTCCACGACGCTCTGCAGTTCCTTGAAGTTGGCGGGGACGACGGTGGCGGCGACCGCCGTGCCGGTGATCTTCTGGATCAGGGGCGGCTGGATCTCCGTACCGCGGCTGTGCCGGTTGACGACGACGGTCGTCTCCTCGGCCTTGCGGATCTGCAGCCGGTCCCACATCCGTACCGCCCGTTTGGCGCCCCGTACGGCGACCACGTCCGGCGTGGTGACGAGCAGGGCCCGGTCCGCCATCTCCACGGCCGCCGCGCCCGCGCCGCCGAGCTGGGCGCCGCAGTCGATGACGACGATCTCGTAGCGGGAGCGCAGGGCGCTGACGATCTGGCGGGCGGCGCGGTCGGTGACGTCCTCGCCGCGCTCCCCCTCGGCCGGGGCGAGCAGCAGGGCGAGGCCGGTGTCGTGACGGAAGACCGCGTCGGCCAGAACGCGCGGGGAGATGTCCGTGATGGCGGCCAGGTCGACGACGGAGCGGCGGAACTGGACGTCGAGGTAGGAGGCGATGTCGCCGGTCTGGAGGTCCATGTCGACCAGGGCGGTGCTGCGGCCGGAGGCCTGGGCTGCCAGGGCGAGCTGGATGGCGGTCAGGGTGGCTCCGGTGCCGCCCTTGGCGCCGCTGACGGTGACGACGGTGCCTCCGACGCCGGTGAAGACGTCGCCGCCGGCGCCCAGGTGCCGCCGTACGCCCACGGACCACTGGGCGACCGCCTGGACGCGGCTGGCCAGTTCCTCGTAGCTCAGGGGCAGGGCGACGAGGCCGCGGGCGCCGTAGTCCATGGCGGCCTGGAAGAGGCCGGGGCTGGCGTCCGAGGTGACGAGGATGACGCCGACGGCCGGGAAGCGCAGGGCCACTTCTCGGATCAGCTCCAGCGCGGGGACCGGGCCGATCCGCTCGTGCACGACCACGACCTCGGGCAGTTCGTCGACGGACTCGGCGGCGAGCCGCGCGAGGGTGTCGATGAGCTGGGTGGAGTCGCCCACCGGGGCCACCGGCTCGGCGTCCGGGAGCTGGCTGAGCAGGGTCGTGATGGACCGGACGGCGTCCGCTTCACCGACTGCCGGGAGGATCCTCGTGGGCATGCGGGCCTCTCACTTGTCCTTCGCGAGTTCGTACGTCCGGTCCTGCTCGGGGACCGTGGTGTCGCCGCCGGGCGCGACGAGGGCGAGCCGGACCCGCTGGGCGAACGACTCGGCGTAGGTGATGCGCTGGGCGTCGAGGGCGGACAGCGCGAAGGTGATGGGGACGGCGTCGGTGGGCTGCTGGGTGCGGTTGTTCTCGTCCGGCTTCAGCGCGGTCAGATCGCCCACGTCGATGACCTTGGCGTTGGTCACGATGATCTTCGACTGGTCGGGGTCGCCCTCGCGCTTGCCCTCGAAGGTGGCGTACACGTTGACCGAGGAGCCGGGCGTGATCTTGCCGGCCACGCCGGTCGCCGCGTCGATCATGATGGCGACCTCCTGCTGGCCCGGCTGGAGGGCGGGCTGGCGGACGATCATGTCGGACTGGAGCAGGGAGCCCGAACGCAGCGTCGTGACGGCGATCTTGCCCTGGATCTCCCGCAGATCGGTGACGGCGTTGTCGGACAGCCACCGTTCGGGCATCTTGATCTTCTCGAACTGGCCCGTGGTGAGCGTGGTGTAGGGCGGCACGTCGGATTTCAGCCGGTAGGCGGTGACCTCGGGGCCGACCTTGGACTTCACGTCGCCTATGACGGAGAGCACGCCGGTGAAGGCGCCCAGGGCGCAGACGACCGACAGGAGCAGGAGAAGCACGCCGCGGCGCTGACGGGAATTCATGAACCGTGCAACCTCGTTGGGGATAGCGGTCGGTCGGGATCGGAGCGGTGCGCGCGAGCGGTGTCAGGGCTCACCCGACGGCCGTTCGGTTCTCGAGCTGTTTGGGGGGCGGGCCGTCGTAAACGGGTGGCATGGCCGAGCAGAACACGCAGCGGTCGCCGATGACGTCGATGCCGCACCAGTGGCAACTGCCGCGCCGTACGGAGGTGACCAGTTGGTAGAGGACCGACAGGTCGGGCAGGAAGCTGCAGAACTCGATGAGCTTGCCGGTGCCCCACCAGCCGGGGGACTCGGCCGGGAGCGGGATCTCGCGCAGCCCCTGCACCTTCCAGGAGGGGGCGAGGGTGGTGGTGACCCAGTCGGACTGGAGCTGCCCCTTGGCGACGAGCATCCACGTGCCGAACTCGGGGCCGGGGAGGGCGGCTTCGGGGGTGATCTTCACGAGCCGTGGCTCGGGGTGGGCGAGGACGCCGAACTGGCTGCCCGGGACCCAGGACTTGGCGTGTGATTTCAGGCCGACGGGGACGCGGTCGAGGCGGGTGACGGAGCCCAGCAGCGCCCCGGCGTGGATGTAGTGGACGAGCAGCCGGCCCGCCGAGGCGAGCACGCCGGGGCTGATGTCGCAGGACGCGAGCTGCCGTAACTGACGGGCCAGGACCGCCAGTCCGAGCGGAGGCAGATCCGGGCGGAAGAGGGCGATGCGGTCGCTCTCCATGAGGGAGCGCAGGGTGTGCAGGCGGCGCTGTACGGCGGTGGGCGCGGCCTGGGAGCAGACCACGATGACGTGTCCGTGGTGCTCGACCAGGGCCTGCATCTCGGCGAGCGCCTGTTCCAGGGGGCGCTTGTCGATGTCCCTCAGCACGACGGCGGGCAGGGTGCGTTCGTCCTGTGGCGGCAGTGCCATGTCGGCACCTGTCACGGCAATGGCAGTTGGCACGCGCAGCTCCCCGTTTCCCCATGCCCGTCGGCGCGCCGGTGTGACTCCGGCCGACTTCGGTGACTTCACTGCGTGACTACCTCAGCACTGTATCCACGGCTCTGTGACCGGAGAACAGCGTTTGTGTAGCTCGGGAGCAACTGTCGTTGCACAAGATGCGCCAAAACGGGGCAGGTTGAGCATCTTGCCGGTCGAGGGCGAGGACTCAGGGCGAAGCCCCAAGTTGGTCTGGACCTCTTGACAGCACCTCTGGTCTGGACCATTTTCTTGTCATGTCCAGACACAGACGATCCCTGCGGCTGTGGTCGGGTGCCGTCACGGCTGCCCTGGCCCTCACTGTCACGACCGTCGGCCAGGCCTCCGCGGCCGACGTCAACAACGCCAGGAACGCCGGCTTCGAGTCGGGCCTGAGCGACTGGACCTGTTCCGCCGGCAGCGGTACGGCCGTCTCCTCCCCGGTGCACGCCGGCACGGCCGCGCTGAAGGGGACCCCGGCGGGGCAGGACAACGCCCGGTGCGCCCAGACGGTGCGGGTGAAGCCCGGCTCGACGTACACCCTGGGCGCCTGGGTCCGGGGCGGCTACGCCTATCTCGGCGTCTCGGGCACGGGCACGACCGATGTGTCCACCTGGACCCCGGACTCCTCCTCCTGGAAGCAGCTGTCGACGACCTTCAGGACGGGCTCGTCAACCAACTCGGTGACGGTGTACACGCACGGCTGGTACGGGCAGGCCGCTTACTACGCGGACGACGTGTCGGTGTTCGGGCCCGACGGGGGCGGCGGCACCGACCCCGGCCCCACGGTCCCGGCCGCGCCGGGCGGTCTGAACGTCTCCGGGACGTCGTCCTCGTCGGTGTCCCTGGCGTGGAACACCGTCTCCGGGGCGACGGGCTACACCGTCTATCGCGACGGCACGAAGGTGACGGCCGTCTCGGGCACCTCGGCGACGGTGACCGGGCTCGCGGCCTCGACGTCGTACTCCTTCCAGGTCACGGCGACCAACGCGGCGGGCGAGTCTCCCAAGTCGGCGGCGGTGACGGGCCGGACGAACGCGCCGACCGGCCCCGGTCCCGCCCTGCCCAAGCACGCGGTGACCGGCTACTGGCAGAACTTCAACAACGGGGCCGCGGTCCAGAAGCTCGCGGACGTCCAGTCGCAGTACGACATCATCGCCGTCGCCTTCGCGGACGCGACCTCGACGCCGGGCACGGTGACCTTCAACCTGGACTCAGCGGGGCTGGGCGGCTACACCGTCGACCAGTTCAAGGCGGATGTCAGGGCCAAGCAGGCCGCCGGCAAGAAGGTCATCATCTCGGTCGGCGGTGAGCGCGGCACGGTGGCGGTGAGCGACGCCGCGTCGGCGACGAACTTCGCGAACTCCGTCCACTCCCTCATGCAGACGTACGGCTTCGACGGCGTCGACATCGACCTGGAGAACGGCCTCAACGCGACCTACATGACCCAGGCCCTGCGGTCGCTGTCGGCGAAGGCGGGCTCGTCGCTGATCATCACGATGGCGCCGCAGACCATCGACATGCAGTCGACGTCGAACTCCTACTTCCAGACGGCCCTGAACATCAAGGACATCCTCACCGTCGTCAACATGCAGTACTACAACAGCGGTTCCATGCTGGGCTGCGACGGCAAGGTCTACAGCCAGGGCTCGGTGGACTTCCTGACCGCCCTGGCCTGCATCCAGCTGGAGGGCGGCCTCGCCCCGTCCCAGGTCGGACTCGGCCTGCCCGCCTCGACCCGGGGCGCGGGGAGCGGCTATGTGTCGCCGTCCGTCGTGAACAACGCCCTGGACTGCCTGACCAGGGGCACGGGCTGCGGGTCCTTCAAGCCGTCGCGTACCTATCCCGACCTGCGAGGCGCGATGACCTGGTCGACCAACTGGGACGCGACCGCGGGCAACGCGTGGTCCAACGCGGTGGGTCCGCATGTGCACGGGCTGCCGTAGCCTCCCCTAGCCCATCGGACGGTAGTGGCCAAGGACCCAGGCCAGCTGCGGGAACCACTCCTGGAGCCGTGTCCTGGGCTTGGCCTCCACCACGCACTCGTAGAACCGGCCGTCCATGTGGACCACGGCGACCATCAGCGCCTTGCCGTCCGGGCTCGCCCGGTAGTGGACACCGCGGATCTCCGGCCAGCGGAACTCGATCGTCTGACCGGACGACTCGAAGGCGACGCCGCTCGCGTCGACGACGACCGCGTTGCGCTTGTCGACGGCGAGGAAGTCCGGACCGGCCGGCACCTGCGGGGGCGGAACCTGGCCGGCCTGACCGTACGACGGCGGTACGGGCGGCGCGTACTGCGGTGCGTACTGCGGTGGTGCGGGCGCGTACTGCGGCGGGGGCGGGCCGAAGCCAGGGCCGGGTGGCGGGGGCTGCTGGGTCATCCGGCCATTCTCACGCCTCAGAAGAAGTCGGCCCACGGCTGGTCCCAGATCTGCTTCGTGCACAGGACCAGGAACAGCAGACCGGCGATGGCGAGCATGATGTTGCTGAGCGGGCCGTTGCGCCACTCCCGGGGCGTGCGGGAGGAGTTCAGCAGCCAGATCAGGGTGCCCGCCAGGAAGGGCATGAAGGCCGCGCCCAGGACGCCGTAGATGATGATCAGGCGGAAGGGCTGGCCCTGGAACAGCAGGACCATCGGCGGGAAGGTGAGCCAGAGCAGGTAGGCGCGGAAGGGCCAGGAGCGTTCGCGCTTGCCGGAGGCGATCTCCTCGCCCTTGACGGCCTCCTTGCCCGCGAGCCGGGCCACGAAGTCGGCGAACATCAGGCTCACGCCGTGCCAGACGCCGATCAGCGAGGTGAACGACGTGGCGAAGAAGCCGATCAGGAAGAACTTCGCCGTGGCCGCGCCGTACTCGGCCTCCAGGATGTCGCCGAGCTGGATCAGGCCCTTGTCGCCGCTCGCGATCGCGACGTTCGCCGAGTGGAGCAGCTCCGCGCCGACGAAGAGCATGGCGATCACGAAGATGCCGGTCGTGGCGTAGGCGACGCGGTTGTCCAGGCGCATGACCTTCATCCAGCCGGTGTCGGTCCAGCCCTTGGCGTTGACCCAGTAGCCGTACGCAGCGAGCGTGATCGTGCCGCCGACGCCGCCGATCAGGCCCAGGGTGTTGAGGATCGAGTCCTTCTCGTCGGGCAGCACCGGCAGAAGACCGGCGAAGGCGTCGAGGAGGTTCGGGGTGACCCGGATGGCCAGATACACCGTCACCACGAACATGACGCCCACCAGGACCGTCATGACCTTCTCGAACACCGCGTACTTGTTGAACCAGACGAAGACCAGTCCGACCAGACCGCAGGCGATGGCCCACCACTTCAGGTCCATCACGTCCGGGAACAGCGCCTGCAGCGGCAGCGCGCTCGACGACATCGCCGCCGCGCCGTAGACGAAGCCCCAGACGACGACGTACACGGCGAAGAACCATGTGGTCCAGCGGCCGAGGCTCGCCCAGCCGTCGAACAGGGTGCGCCCCGTGGACAGATGCCAGCGGCCCGCCGCCTCGGCCAGTGAGATCTTCACCAGACAGCCGATGATCGCGGCCCACAGGAGGGTGTAGCCGAAGTTGCTGCCCGCGATGAGCGTGGCGACCAGGTCCCCGGCGCCGACCCCGGTCGCCGCGACGACGATGCCCGGCCCGATGTACTTCCAACTCGCCTTACGCGGCTGAGGAGGCTGCTGGGCTTCGTTCTCCGTGGTGTTTCCCGTGGTGTCCGCCATGCAGGTCAAGAAACATCAAAGAACCCGGACCGACAAGAGGGCGTGGCGCAATCACCCTTAGGGGCGCGGGGAACTGCGCGAACAACCACAACGAACCCGCAGCCCGGGAACAGGCCAAGGCGGCTCTGACAAACCGCCATTGGCCCACCCAGCGGAGCGTCACGGCTGTCGCCGACCACAGCCGTCCGCCCCACACGTACCGAGCTCGAACCACACGGTCTTGCCCGGCCCGTCCCGGTGGCAGCCCCAGCGCTGGGCGAGCGCGTCCACCAGGAATATTCCACGGCCGTTCTCCCCGGTGCCCGCGTCCAGCACCCGCGGCACCCGGCGCTCCGCGTCGGCGACCTCGCAGCGCAGTACGCCGTGCGCGGCGAAGAGCGTCAGCCGGAAGCCGCTCCCGGCGTGCACCAGGGCGTTGGTGGCCAGTTCGCCGACGAGGAGTTCGGCCACGTCCGCCACCTCCCCGTGCTCCGCGAGCCCCCAGCTTTCCAACTGTCTGCGGACCTCCGCGCGTGCCTCGCGGACGGCGGAGGGCCGGGGCCCGTACTCGACGCTGAGGTGGCCCGCTCCCAGGGGTGGCTGGGGAAACGGACCGTACCGTGCGTCGGGGTCCGGGAGGTGGCGCCCGGAGAGTTGCAGCATGGGTCCAGGGTGATCCAGCCGGTCGGTCCGGCGCAGGGGGAGGACTACCCGATCCCCTACCTGCTTGTGCAGGTCACGCGTACTGGAGCCGCACGGTGGCGCCCTCGGTGTCGTCGCGGATGTCGACGTACGCGCACACCTGGCGCGCGTACCACAGGCCCGGTCCGGGGTCCTGGCCGGTGGGCGGCGGCGGGACGAATCCGGCGAGGGGGTCGTCGATGCGGCGGGCCGAGCGGAGTTCGCAGACGCAGGCGGGTGCCTCGCCCCACAGCAGGGCGGCGCCGTCGAGGGGGGCGAGGGCCGCCGCCGTCTCCGCGACGGCCGTGGCGAACAGTTCGGCGTCGGCGGCGGGCAGGCCGCGGGTCTGCGCCCAGGACTGGACGGCCCCGGCGTGCGGCTGTGCGAGGCGCTCGACGCCGACGGGGGGCAGCGGCAGGGGTACGGCGTCGAGTTCGGCCGTGAGCCGTACCGGGTCCTCGTACACCTCCGTGTCGGGGTGGGTGCGGCGGGCCGCGGCGACGACGGCGGGCCCGGCGGTGCGGGTGTCGTACGCGCACAGGGCGGTGGTGGCCATGGGGGCGAAGAGGGGGTTGGCGAGGGCCTCGTAGCGGATCCACTCGGTGGTCTCGCGGGCCGAGCGGCCGGCGCGGCCGCTCCACACGGGTTCCATGAGGAGGTGGATCCCGCCGCCCGGGGCCGCGTGGGCGGCGAGGTAGGCGGCGGCCCGGGCGACGGCGTTGGCGGCGGAGCCGGTGTACCAGTCGGTGTGCGGGATGCAGGTGATGTCCTTGGCGTCGCCGCCGAGGGCGTCCCGGAGCAGGTCCAGGTTGCGGGGGTCGGCGATGGCGACGGGCGGTGGTTCGCCGGGGGCGGCGAGGCCTTCGCCGAGGAAGGGCAGGGCGGCGGCCAGGAAGTCCTCGTCGGAGTCGAAGACGGCCATGCGGTGGTCGAAGGGGGTGGGTGCGGAGGGCTGTCGGACGGTCATGTGTTCCCCTCGGGAGGTGGGTGGGTGTTCCGGTGCGGGAGGGTCAGCGCTGCGCCGTCACCCAGGCGGCGATCTGGCTGCGGTTGCTGAAGCCGAGCTTGCTGAGGATGCGTTCCACATGGCCTTCGGCGGTGCGGCGGGCGATCACCAGGCGGTCGGCGATCTGCTGGTTGGCGAGCCCCTCGGCGACGAGCCGGGCGACCTCCGACTCGCGGCGGGTCAGACGGACCGTGGTGTCGTCCTGCGGGGCCGGGGAGGCCGCGGGGCGCGGGCGGGCCGGTTCCTGGAGGGCCTGGCCGACGAGTTCCGCGAGGCCGAGTCCGCCGCCGCGCCGGTGGGCCCGCTCGAACGCGTCCCGTCCGAGAGCCCGGGTGGCCCGCTCCTCGCTGTCCCGGCGTACGGAGTTCAGGGTGTGGGCGCCCCAGCGGCCGGTGTCGATGTCGGCCCAGACGCGGTCGGCGCCGCCCATCAGCAGGGCCGCGTGCCGGTGGGCGCCGCGTTCGGCGGCGATCGACGCGAGCAGGTCGAGGGTGAGGGCGATGCCGATGATGTCGTGGACGGCGTGTTTGAGCCGCAGGGCCTCACGGGCGTGCCGTTCGGCCCGGGGCCAGTCGCGGCGCACGGTGTGCGCGAGGGCGAGGATGCGCAGCACGTACGACCGTACCCACTGCTCGCCGTGCCGTTCGCACAGCCGCAGGGCCTGCTCGCAGACCTCGACGGCGCGGTCGGCCTCGCCCAGGAAGCCCAGCGCGCAGGCGAGTTCGACCTGGTCGAGGCCGACGAGGCTCAGATGCTGGCCGGGTACGGGGCCGCGGGCGACGGTGGCTTCGAAGTGCGTCAGCGCGCCGGGCAGGTCGTCGCCGAACAGCCGGATGACGCCGATGACGTACTCGGCGTGGGCGGCCTCGGCGGTGTCGCCCAGGGCACGGGCGAGGGCGAGGGCGTCGGAGGCCTGGCGGCGGCCCCGGGGGAAGTCCTGGGTGGTGGCGGCCAGCAGCCCGGCGACCCAGAGTCCGCGGGCCCGTTCCCGGGTCGGCTCGGGGCTGGCGGCCAGGGCCCGTTCGAGCCAGTACAGGCCCTCGCGGGGGGCGCCGCAGGCGTGCCAGTAGAACCACAGGGCGCCGGCGAGCCTGAGTGCGGCGCGTTCCTCGTCCGGGGTGGACAGGCTGAAGTCGAGGGCGGCACGCAGATTGTCCCGGTCGGCACGCAGCCGTGCGACGGTCTCCGGCTGCCCCGGCCCGAACCAGCCCCGCTCGCACTCCTCGGCCAGCCACAGCATCCGGTCCCGCTGCCGCCGCCGCGCGGCCCCCTCCTCCCCCACCGTCCGCCGCAACCGCTCCAGCCCGTACTGCCGCAACGTGTCGAGCATCCGATACCGCACCCCACCGGGCCCCGGCTCCCGGCACAACACGGACTTGTCCACGAGCCCGGCGACGGCGTCGAGGACTTCATCGGCCCGGAGCGCGACGGGTCCGGACCGGTCCTGCCACTCACCTATGGCGTCCCCGGCTTCCCTGGCAGGGGGCGCGGCGACACCGCCGGGGCCTGGCGCGGCCAGGGACGGCGGCGCACCGCCAGGACACGCCACGGGCGAGGGCAACGTCGCACCGCCAGGGCCGGGTGGGGGCGACGGCAATGTCGCACCGCCAAGGCCGGGCACGCCCAGAGACTCCGTCACACCAACAGGGCCCGGCACGCCCACGGACAGCGGCACACCGCCAGGACACGGCACGGGCGAGGCCAGCATCGCACCGCCGGGGCCGGGCACAGCCGGGGACGGAGACGCACCGCCTGGGCCGGGCACAGCCGGGGACGGAGACGCACCGCCTGGGCCGGGCACGGCCAGGGACGGCGACGCACCGCCAGGACACGGCACCGGCGAGGCCAGCACCGCACCGCCCGAGCCCGGCACAGCCGGGGACGGAGACACACCGCCGGGGCCCGGCACGCCCAGGAACAGCGGCACACCGCCCGGACACGGCACGGGCGAGGGCAGCGTTCCGCCACCGGGGCCCTCACCGGCGCGGGGAGCGGCCAGGGGGTAGCGGCGTGGCACGGGTCGCGTCGCGATGCCGGCGGCCGGGCCGCGGTCGGTGTCGCGCGGGGGCAGGGTCCTGGGTCCCGTGAGCTCCTGCGCCGGGAGAGGGCGGGCTCCGGCCGCCACCCCCCGCACGGCCGCGTCGGCGAAGCCCGCCGCGTCCTCCGGCGGGAGAACCCCGGCCGGTGCCGAGCCCGTTCCCCAGCCGGCGTCCCTCTCCCCCGGCTCGTCCGCGCACACCGCTTCCGCCGTTTCCAGGTCGAAGCCGCCCGCCAGGACCGACAGGCGGGCCCAGACCGTCTGTTCGGGGGCGGTGCACAGGTCGTGGGACCAGGCGACGGCCGCGCGCAGGGTCTGGTGGCGGGGCAGGGCCGCGGGGCTGCCGGTGGTGAGGAAGCGGTAGCGGTCGTCGAGGCGGTCCAGGAGCTGGTCGACGTCGAGGACGCGCATGCGGACGGCGGCCAGTTCGATGGCCAGGGGCAGGCCGTCCAGGCGGCGGCAGAGGCGGGCCACGGAGGCGAGGTTGCCGGGGGTGAGGCGGAAGCCGGGGACGACGGCGGCGGCCCGGTCGGCGAAGAGGGTGAGGGCCGGATAGCCCTCGGCGGCGGACAGGTCGCCGTCGGGGTCGGGCACCGGCAGCGGCCGTACCTCCAGCAGATGTTCCTCGGTGAGGCCGAGGCGGTGCCGGCTGGTGGCGAGGATCCGGACGCCCGCGGTGCCGTGCAGCAGGGCCGCGGCCAGCCGGGCGCACGCACCGGCCAGATGCTCGCAGTTGTCGACGACGAGGAGCAGCCGCCGGTCCCGTACCTGCTCGACGAGGGCGTCCAGCGGCGGCTGCGCGGAGTGGTCGTGCAGTCCCAGCGCGTCGGCGGCGGCGAGCGGCACGAGCGCCGGGTCGTGCAGCCCGGAGAGGTGCACGAAGCGCACGCCGTCCGGGAAGGCGCGCTGCACGCGGGCCGCGATGCGTGCGGCGAGCCGGGTCTTGCCGACGCCGCCCGGTCCGGTGAGCGTCACCAGCCGTGCGCGGGACAGCAGTTCACGGCCTTCGGTCAGTTCGCCACGCCGGTCGACGAAGCTGGTCGTCTCGGCCGGTAGCTGGTTGTCCCGTCGTGGCGCTGATCCGCCCATGATCAGCCAGTCCTCTGGGGGGGGTGTGGTCCGAGGATCCGGGCAGTCCGGCTCCCCTTGCGCGAATCCTCACTCTCCCCCGCCGCCTACATATATGCACGCGCGCGTCACACCCGTGGGTGTACTTCGCCCGTGACACCTCGACGGACACGCCGCACGCGTACACTGCGCGACCGCTTTCAGTCTTGACCTGCTCATGCCATTGGCAGAACGATGTGCGCCACCCGCACTACGTACGTCGCACGAACAACCCCACCTCCCACAAGGAGATTTCATGCGACTTCGCATACGAGGTTCCGGGGCCGGCACCGGCAGACGCACCGCCGCCCTCGCCGCCCTTCTCGCACTCGCCCTCGCGGCGCCCCTCTCGGCGACGGCGCCGGACGCCACCGCCGACAGCGCCCCCAAGGCGGCCCCCTCGGCCGACGACGTCAGGCAGTACGAGGTCCATCTGCACGCGACGGCCAAGGACCGCACGGCACTTCAGCGCACGGGCGTGACCGTGGACGAGTCCCACAGTCACGGTGTCGTCGTCTCCGGCCGCGCGGACCAGATCAGAAAGCTGCGCGCCCTGGGCTACGAGGTCACGCCGCTCGGCGCGGTGCCCGACCGGTCCGCGGGCGAGGACGACGTCCGGATCTACGACTTCCCGTCCGCCGACTCGCGCTACCACAACTACGCGGAGATGACGACCGAGATCAACTCGATCGTCTCGGCCAACCCGTCGATCGCGAGCCGGCGCGTGATCGGCAAGTCGTACCAGGGCCGGGACATCGTCGCCCTCAAGATCAGCGACAACGTCGCCACCGACGAGGCCGAGCCGGAGGTGCTGTTCACGCACCACCAGCACGCCCGCGAGCACCTGACCGTCGAGATGGCGCTCTACCTGCTGCGCGAGCTGACCTCCGACTACGGTTCCGACTCACGCGTCACCAGCATGGTGAACAACCGTGAGATCTGGATCGTCCCGGATCTCAACCCGGACGGCGGCGAGTACGACATCGCCACCGGGTCGTACCGCTCGTGGCGCAAGAACCGCCAGCCCAACTCGGGTTCGTCGTACGTCGGCACGGACCTGAACCGCAACTGGAACTACCGCTGGGGCTGCTGCGGCGGCTCCTCCGGCTCGCCGTCCTCCGACACCTACCGGGGCACGGCGGCGGAGTCGGCGCCCGAGGTGAAGGTCGTCGCCGACTTCGTGCGCAGCCGGGTCGTCGGCGGGAAGCAGCAGATCAGGGCCGGTGTCGACTTCCACACGTACAGCGAGCTGGTGCTGTGGCCGTTCGGCTACACGTACTCGGACACCACGACGGGGATGACCGCGGACGACCACGCGGCGTTCAAGTCGGTCGGGCAGAAGATGGCCGCGAGCAACGGCTACACGGCGGAGCAGTCGAGCGATCTGTACATCACCGACGGGTCGATCGACGACTACCTCTGGGGCACGCACAAGATCTTCGGCTACACGTTCGAGATGTATCCGAGGTCCGGTGGAGGCGGGTTCTACCCGCCCGACGAGGTCATCGAGCGGGAGACTTCGCGTAACCGCGACGCGGTGCTGCAACTTCTGGAGAACGCGGACTGCATGTACCGGTCGATCGGAAAGGAAACTCAGTACTGCAGCTGAGGTGCGCGGTTCCCCGCGCCCCTACTCGGCGTTCTCGTCGAAGTAAGCGTCCAGAACCGCGTCCAACTGGCTGTCCCACTCCGTGAAACGGCTCCTGGCCGGTGCTTCGATCTCGATCGGGTACCAGCGCCGGTCAGGGGTGTGGACGGTGACGGTCCAGCGCTTGCCGAAGCGGGCGGTCTCCGTCTCGACCGCGCCGATCTCGTCCCAGCGGAACTCGCACTCCTGGTCGTCCAGGAAGAGGCGTACGCCTCTGTGGTCGGCGACCAGTTTCGCGCGGCGGTCGGAGGCCTCGAAGACGGGACCGTCTTCCGGTGCGGCGTCCTCCGCCGCGGCTTCCTCCACCGGCTCCGGGGCGGCCTCTTCGGCCCCCTCGGCTTCCTCGGTCTCCTCCGTGTCGTCGGCGTCTTCGGCGTCTTCGGCTTCCGCGACCTCGGGCTCCTTCTCCGGCTCCTCGTCCTTCGTCCGTCCGGACGCGGGTGACGTGAGCCCGGGGATGAAGGCCGGGTCGAATCCGGCGCCTTCCAGGGGCTGGCTGCTCGAACCTATGCGCTGCTCCACAGCGGAGCAGTATGGTCGACAAACCTGTGCCGCACACAACCAGCCCCTGCATCGTTATCAGACGCCTACACGAACAGGCTCAGCACCGCGGCCACCACGAACCCCGCCACCGACAGCACACTCTCCAGCACCGTCCACGACTTGAGCGTGTCCCGCTCGCTGATGCCGAAGTACTTGGAGACCATCCAGAAGCCCCCGTCGTTGACGTGCGAGGCGAAGATGGAGCCGGCCGAGATGGACATGATGACCAGGGCGACGAAGGCCTGGGAGTGGTCGCCCTCGGAGAGGAGCGGGGCGACGATGCCCGCCGTCGTGACGATGGCGACCGTCGCCGAGCCCTGGGCGACGCGCAGGACCACGGAGATCAGGTAGGAGAGGACGATCACCGGCAGGCCCACGTCGTTGAACGTGTCGGAGAGGGCCTGGGCGACGCCGCTGGCCTTGAGGACGGCGCCGAAGATGCCGCCCGCGCCGACGACCAGCAGGATGTTGCCGACCGGCTTGAGAGACGCCGTGGACACCGTCTCCAGGGACTTGCGGGACCAGCCGCGCCGGATGCCGAGCAGGTAGTACGCGAGGAACAGGGCAAGCGTGAGCGCCACGAAGGGGTTGCCGAAGAACTCGATCACCGAGCGGAGCGTGGAGGGGTCCAGGGCGATCGAGGAGAACGTCGCGGCGAGGATGAGGACCAGGGGCGTGCCGATGATGCCGAGGACCGTGCCGAGGGAGACCGGCTGCTCGCGCGGCTCGGTGCCGGTCGCCCGCTGCTCGTCGAGGACCGCCTGCTTGGCCTCTTCGGCCGCCTCGACCATGTCCTGCGGCACGGCGACGAAGATGCGGCGGCCGATCCACGCCGAGTACGCCCACGCGGCCAGCACGGCGGGCAGTCCGCAGACGATGCCCATGAGGATGACCCAGCCGAGGTCGACATTGAGGAGACCGGCCGCGGCCACCGGGCCGGGGTGCGGCGGCAGGAAGGCGTGGGTGACGGAGAGGCCCGCGAGCAGGGGCAGACAGTAGAGCAGGATCGACTTGCCCGAGCGCTTGGCGGCGGCGTAGACGATCGGGGCCAGGACGAAGATGCCGACGTCGAAGAAGACCGGGATGCCGAAGATCAGGCCCGTGAGGCCCATGGCGAGCGGGGCGCGCTTCTCGCCGAAGAGGCCCAGGAGACGGCTCGCCAGTACCTCCGCGCCGCCGCTGACTTCGAGGATCGCGCCGAGCATGGTGCCGAGGCCGATGATGATCGCGACATGGCCGAGGATGCCGCCCATGCCGGACTCGATCGTGGAGACGGCGTCCGACTTCTGGACCGTGCCGAAGAGTTCGGTGACCGAGAGACCGGCCGCGAGGCCGACGGCTATGGAGACCGCGAGCAGCGCGACGAACGGCTGGAGTCTCATCTTGATGATGAGGAACAGCAGGAGCCCGATGCCGAGGGCGGCGGTGAGCAGCAGTCCGGCCGTGCCGTCCACGAGGAGGAGCAGGCCTCCGGTGTGGGGTGGGGTCTCGGCAGGGGCGGCCGCGGCGAGCGGAAGGGACATGGGGGGGTCCTCTACGTAAATGCATTCGGTTTCGGGGTAGGGGGGAGCGCGGCGCGGCGCTCCGAAGGCGCCGCGCCTCAACGAAAAGAGGGGTGTGTCAGCCGAGTACGGCCAGCGCGTCGATCTCGATGAGGAGACCCGCGGGCAGGCCGACGTAGACCGTGGTGCGCGCGGCGGGCGGCTGGGTGAGGCCCTGCTCCTCGAAGTACGCGTTGTAGATCGCGTTCATCTCGGCGAAGTGGTCGACGTCGGTGAGGTAGACACGGATCATCATCACGTCGTCCCAGCCGGAGCCGCCCTCTTCGAGGATGGCCTTGACGTTGGCCAGGGTCTGGAGGGTCTGCTCGCGCAGGGTCGGCCCGGCGGGGGTGGGCGCCTTGCCCTCCTCGGCGGGCAGGAAGCCGACCTGGCCGGCGACCTGGAGGATGTTGCCCTTCTTCACCCCGTGCGAGAACTTCGCCGGCGGGGTGGTGTGGGTCTTCGGGGTGAGTGCGATCTTGTCCGTCATACGGTGCCCTTCACTGGTGTCCTGCCGGAGTACTCGCCGCTGATGGCGTCCGCCGTACGGCGCACCAGCGGCAGGAGGGTGAGGAGTTCGTCGGCGGTGACGACGACGTTCGGCGCGGAGACCGACATCGCGGCGACGACCCGGCCGTCGGCGCCGCGGATGGGCGCCGCGACGCAGTTGATGGACTCCTCGTGGCCACCGAGATCGGTGGCCCAGCCCTGTTCGCGCACCTTGTCCAGCTCGCGCAGGAACGCGCCGGCGTTGGGTGTCGAACGGGCCGTGTACGTGGGGTAGTCGAGCTTCTCGGCCACGGCCCGGCGCTCGTGCTCGGGCAGGTCGGCGAGCAGCAGCTTCGCGACCGCGGCGACGGTGATGGCGACGGGCTTGCCGATGCGGGAGTACATCCGCACGGGGTAGCGGCTCTCGACCTTGTCGATGTAGAGGACCTCGTTCTCCTCGTACACGGCGAGGTGCACGGTGTGCCCGCAGCTCTCGTTGAGGCGGATCAGATGGGGATGGGCGATCTCGCGGACGTCGAGGTTCTCCATCGCCTCCTGGGCGAGCGCGAAGAGCCGGGCGCCGAGGCGGTAGCGCTGGTCGGACTGGCGGTAGACGAGGCCGTGCTCGTGGAGGGTGCGCAGCAGGCGCAGGGCCGTGGACTTGTGCACGTCGAGGCGGTCGGCGACCTGCCCCAGGTCGGCGGGGCCCTCGGCGAGCAGCGGCAGGATGCTGAGCGCGCGGTCGACGGTCTGGCTCATGGCGTACGTACCTCCTCGTCGGCCCGCTGTGCCTCCGCGGTCCAGCCCGGGCCGAGTCGCAGTCTCCCCCATGCCGCGTCGTCCAGGGCGGCGAGCCGGTCGGCGTGCTCCCGGGAAGGCGGCGTGGCGTGGTCGCCGGGGACGGTGAGGGCGGCGGCGGCCATCAGATGCCCGTGCCGCAGCCGGTCCCGGACGGGCAGTGCGCGCAGGGTGGCGGAGAGGAACCCGGCGGCGAAGGCGTCTCCGGCGCCGACCTCGGCGACGACGTCGACCTTCGGGGCGGGGACGAAGGTGACGTCCCGCTTCTCGAAGACGGTGGCCCCGGCGGCGCCCTGCTTGACGACCAGTACCTCGGGTTCGGGGAGGGCGGCGCGGACGGCCTCGGGGCTGTCCAGCCCCCAGGCCTCGTCCTGCCCGACGAAGACGAGGTCGGCGCCGCGTGCGAGGTCCCGCAGCACCTTGGGGGCGTCGGTGTCGCCCCAGAGTCCGGGCCGGTGGTTGACGTCGAAGGAGACCAGGGGGCGGCCGGGGCGGCGGGCGGTCAGCTCGCGCATCAGCTCCAGGCAGCTCGTGGAGAGCGCGGGCGTGATCCCGGACAGGTGCAGCACGCGCCCGGAGCGCACCGCCGCAGGGTCGGGGTCCGTGACACTCATCGCGGACGCCGCGGAACCGGCCCGGTAGTACGCCACCTCGTGCGCGTCGGTGGCCCGGTCCCCGGCAGTGCGGAAGTAGATGCCGGTGGGGCGGCCGGGATCGCGCCGGACGTGGGCCACGTCGACCCCGTACCCGCCGATCGCCTCGACCAGGTGATCACCGAACGGGTCGTCCCCCACCCGGCTCACCCACCGCACGGAATGCCCGGCGGCGGCCAGCACGCACGCCACGTTCGACTCGGCCCCGCCGATGCCCCGTTCGAAGGAGGGCACATCGGCGAGCCGCCCCGGCCGGGAGGGCAGGAACGTGACCATGGACTCGCCGAGCGCGACGACGTCCACGACGTCGGGGGCGTTGCAGGGTCCGGTGGGGGTCACGATGCTCGTGGCTCCTCTTCGAGGCGTCGGGCCGGCCGGTGACGGTTTCATTGACCGGGGGTGGCCGAGATGTTAGACAGCGTGCATCGACATACGCAATGACGGTTGCACAGAACGCAACACTGCTGATCAGGAGGCTCCATGACAGCCGACACCGCCGCCGAGTCCCTCGCCCGGCTCGCCGCCGAGCGCGTCGACCACCGCTTCAAGGGCCTCCCGCCGGACGCCGACGGACTGACCGTGGGCGAGCTGGCCGCCGAGCGCCGCAACCTCTTCACCGGCGGCTTCGCCACGCCCGTGCTCGCGCTGTCCGCCGAGCGCCTGGAGCACAACCTGAGGCTCATGGAGACGTACGCGACCCGGCACGGCCTGGCCTTCGCTCCGCACGGCAAGACCTCCATGGCCCCGCAGCTCTTCCAGCGGCAGATCGAGCACGGGGCGTGGGGCATCACGCTGGCGGTCCCCCACCAGGCGCGGGTGGCGCGCGCGTTCGGGACCCGGCGGATCTTCCTCGCCAACGAGCTGGTCGACGCGGCGGCCCTGCGCTGGGTCTCCGCCGAGCTGGACGCCGACCCGGACTTCCGCTTCGTCTGCTACGTCGACTCCGTGCGCGGAGTGGAGCTGATGGACGCGGCCCTGAGCGGTGCCGGGCGCCCGGTGGACGTCGTCGTCGAACTCGCCGCCGGGGAGGGCGCCCGGACCGGGGTCCGTACGGAGGAGGAGTGCGCGGCGGTCGCGGACGCGGTGGCGCGCACCCGGACCCTGCGGCTCGTCGGTGTCGCGGGCTACGAGGGCGAGGTGCCGAAGGCCGACCAGGAGCGGGTGACGGCGTGGCTGCGGCGGCTGGTCGCGCTCGCCGCCGGCTTCGACGAGGCCGGGCGCTTCGAGGGCCTGGACGAGATCGTCGTCAGCGCGGGCGGCAGCGCCTGGTTCGACGCGGTCGCCGAGGTCTTCGCGGAGATCCCCGAACTCTCCCGTCCCGTCTGCAAGTTGCTGCGCTCGGGCGCCTACGTCTCGCACGACGACGGCCACTACCGCAAGCTGACCCCGTTCAACCGGGTCCCCGAGGAGGGCGCCCTGGAGCCGGCGTTCCGCCTGTGGACGCAGGTGGTGTCGCGGCCCTCCGCCGAGCAGGCCTTCGTCAACGCGGGCAAGCGGGACGCGGCCTACGACCTCGATCTGCCCTTCGCGCAGGTGATCCGCCGGGACGGCGCCGAGCGCCCGGCCACCGGGGTGTCGGTGACGGGCCTGTCCGACCAGCACGCGTGGCTGAGCACCACGCCGGAGGCGGATCTGGAGGTCGGTGACTGGGTCGGTCTGGGGCTGTCCCATCCGTGCACGTCGTTCGACAAGTGGCAGCTGATCCCGGTCGTGGCGGCGGACGGCACGGTCGTCGACTACGTCCGTACGTTCTTCTGAGGAGGCCCGCGATGGAAGAGCTCGTCATCCGGGACGCGGAGGTCGTGGACGGCTCCGGCGGACCCTCCTACCGGGCCGATGTCGTGGTCGACGGCGGCCGGATCGTGTCGATCGTCAAGGAGGCGGCCGCGGCCGGCTGCCAGCGCCCCCGGGCGCGCCGGGAGCTGGACGCGGAGGGGCTGGTCCTCTCCCCCGGCTTCGTCGACATGCACGCCCACAGCGACCTGGCCCTGCTGCGCGACCCCGACCACAGCGCCAAGGCCGCCCAGGGCGTCACCCTGGAGGTCATCGGCCAGGACGGACTGTCGTACGCGCCGGTCGACGACCGCACGCTCGGCGAGGTGCGCCGGGCGATCGCCGGGTGGAACGGCTCCGGTGACGACATCGACTTCGACTGGCGGTCGGTGGGCGAGTATCTGGACCGGCTGGACCGGGGGATCGCGGTCAACGCGGCCTATCTGATCCCCCAGGGCACGGTCCGCGCGCTCGCCGTCGGCTGGGAGGACCGCGAGGCGACCCCCGACGAGCTGGACCGGATGCGGCGGCTGGTCGCCGAGGGCATGGAGCAGGGCGCCGTCGGCATGTCGTCCGGGCTGACGTACACGCCCGGCATGTACGCGCAGGACGCCGAACTCACCGAGCTGTGCCGGGTGGTGGCGTCGTACGGCGGCTACTACTGCCCGCACCACCGCTCCTACGGCGCGGGCGCCCTGGAGGCCTACCGGGAGATGGTCGCCCTGACCCGTGAGGCGGGCTGCTCCCTGCATCTCGCCCACGCCACCATGAACTTCGGCGTGAACAAGGGCCGGGCGCCGGAGCTGCTGTCCCTCCTGGACGAGGCGCTGGCGGCCGGGGCCGACATCAGCCTCGACACCTACCCCTACACCCCGGGCTGTACGACCCTGGCGGCCATGCTGCCGAGCTGGGCGAACGAGGGCGGCCCCGAGCAGGCACTGAAGCGGCTGGCGGACGAGGAGACGGCGGCGCTGATCCGCCACGACCTGGAGATCACGGGCTCGGACGGCTGTCACGGCGTGCCCATCGAGTGGGACACGATCGAGATCTCGGGCGTGGGCGATCCGGCCCTGGCGGAGTTCGTCGGCCGGACGGTGAAGGAGTCGGCGGACGTGCGCGGCGAGGCCCCCTGGGCGACCGCGCGCGGGCTGCTGCTGGCCGACCGGCTGGCCCCGACGATCCTCCAGCACGTCGGCCACGAGGAGAACGTCCGGGCGATCATGCGCCACCGCGTGCACACCGGCGGCTCGGACGGCATCCTCCAGGGCGCCAAGCCGCACCCGCGCGCCTACGGCACCTTCCCGCACTACCTCGGCCACTACGTGCGGGAGTTGGGGGTGCTGTCGCTGGAGGAGTGCGTCGCGCACCTCACCGCACGCCCGGCGGCCCGGCTGCGACTGCCGGACCGGGGCCTGGTGCGCGAGGGGTATGTCGCCGACCTGGTCCTCTTCGATCCGGCGACGGTGGCGGCGGGGTCCACTTTCGACGAACCCCGCACGCTCCCTACGGGCATCCCGTACGTCCTGGTCGACGGCTGTTTCGTGATCGAGGACGGCCGGCGCACGGACGTCCTGGCGGGCCGGGCGGTCCGCAGAACCGCTCTCGTGTGACCACCCGGCCCGGCACCCTGCCCTACGGCTTGGGCAGGGTGCAGCCGCTCGCGCTCAGGTCGAGCTTGCTGTCGACGCCGAAGCAGGCCGGGACCTGGTAGATCTGCTGGGCGTAGTTGATGCCCTTGCGGACGGTCACGTTGCCGTTCGCGTCGACCTCACAGGGGTTGTTCACCGTGCAGCGCTGGCCGTCCTCGTTGCCGGTGTTGTTGATCGCGACGACCTTGCCGGTGGCCTGGTCGACGACGGGCGAGCCGGACGTGCCGCCGATGGTGTTGCAGGCGGAGGTGTAGCGGACCGAGTCCTTGAAGGTCCAGTCGCCTTCCTTCAGGCTGTGTGCGAACCCGTCGATGTCGCAGCTGTAGATCCGCTTCCAGTAGCCCGAGGGGATGCTGATGGCGGTGCCGGCGACCGGGTGCGCGTCGTTCAGCGTCAGCGCGTCGATGCCGTACGAGCTCTTGATCTGCCCGTACGTGGTGGTGAGCTGGTAGAACGCGACGTCCGTGTCGGTCATCGTGCCGTACGCGAGCTTGTTGGCGCGCAGGGTGGCCACCCGCGAGCCGGAGGAGTTGAGCAGTCCGAAGGTACGGCTGGAGGCCTGGTCGACACGGACCTCGCCGGGACCGGGCATGCCGCCGTCCAGACAGTGGCCGTTGGTCATCACCAGCGCCGGGTCGTTCGCCTCGGCGTCCGGCATGCGGACGACGGAGCCGGAGCAGTTGCTGAGCGCGACGGTGCCGGCGAAGTTCACAGCCTTGGCCGACGGGCTCCTGAGCCCGGACAGGGTCTCCGTTGCGGACGTGACCACGTCCGTGACGGCGGACGTGACCTTGCCCGTTTCCGCGCCCTTGCCGAAGCCCTGGGGGCCTGCTTCGGCAGCGGTCGCGGGAGCCGCGCCGGCCCCGGCTATCGCCAGGGCGAAGAACGCGGCGGCGAGAGGTTTTCTCATGGGGGGTCCCCTCTTGCGACGGAGGCGGCCGGAAATCCTCCGGCCGCCCGCACTGTTGTCATGTGCATTGTGATCGTCGCAAGGCGGGCGGCACAAGAACCTGTTTCACAACGGGACCCTCGGCGTCCGGGCCGACCCTACGCAACCGCCGTGACCTGCCGGGAACTTGGGGGGCACGGTTGGGGGACTTGGTGGCCGCTTCCGAGCTTCGTCGGGTTTTGCCCGGGTAGCGGGCGCCCCGCCCCGGGGTGCGGGGAACCACGCACCCGTCGCCCCTTTGGCCCAATCCGCCTCCGCGCGCGCTCCCGGCGCCCCCGGAGGCCGATGAGGCTGCGTATGGCGATTTCATGCGAAACCGGCGCGTCTCGCGTGGCGGAAAACACGAGCCACGGGGCATTACCGGGCCGTAAGCTCCCTGTCATGCAGGTGATCCAGTCGACCAAGCTCGCCAACGTCTGTTACGAGATCCGGGGCCCGGTGCTCGAGGAGGCGATGCGCCTGGAAGCAGCAGGTCACCGCATCCTCAAGCTCAACACCGGCAACCCGGCGGCGTTCGGCTTCGAATGCCCGCCCGAGATCCTGGAGGACGTCCTCCGGAACGTCTCCTCGGCCCACGGATACGGAGACGCCAAGGGGCTGCTGGCCGCACGCCGCGCGGTCGTCATGCACAACCAGACCCTCGGCATCGAGACGGACGTCGAGCACGTCTTCATCGGCAACGGCGTCTCCGAGCTGATCGTGATGGCGATGCAGGCGCTGCTCGACGACGGCGACGAGGTCCTCGTCCCCGCGCCGGACTACCCGCTGTGGACCGCCGCCGTCTCCCTGTCCGGCGGCACGGCCGTGCACTACCGGTGCGACGAGCAGGCCGACTGGATGCCGGATCTGGCCGACATCGAGCGCAAGGTCACCGACCGCACCAAGGCGATCGTGATCATCAACCCGAACAACCCGACCGGGGCCGTCTACGACGAGGCGATGATCAAGGGGCTCACCGACATCGCCCGCCGCCACAACCTGCTGGTCTGCTCGGACGAGATCTACGACAAGATCCTCTACGACGAGGCCACGCACACCCCGACCGCCGCCGTCGCCCCCGACCTGCTCACCCTCACCTTCAACGGCATGTCGAAGGCGTACCGGGTCGCCGGCTACCGCGTCGGCTGGATGTCGATCTCCGGGCCGCGCGCCCACGCCGACTCCTACATCGAGGGCCTGACGATCCTCGCGAACATGCGGCTGTGCGCGAACATGCCGGGACAGCACGGCGTGGTCGCGGCGCTCAGCGGACGGCAGACGATCAACGACCTGGTCCTGCCGGGCGGCCGGCTGCGCGAGCAGCGCGACGTGGCGTACGAGCTGCTGACCCAGATCCCGGGCGTGACCTGTGTGAAGCCGAAGGGCGCGCTGTATCTCTTCCCGCGTCTCGACCCCAAGGTCTTCAAGATCAAGGACGACCGGCGCATGGTCCTGGACCTGCTGCGGCGCGAGAAGATCATGGTCGTCCAGGGCACCGGCTTCAACTGGCCCGAGCCGGACCACTTCCGGGTGGTGACCCTGCCGTCGGTGGGCGACCTGCGGGACGCGATGGGCCGGATCGGGCACTTCCTGGACGGCTACAGCCAGCCCTGACCGAAGAGACCCCGCTCACACTGCGTGTGCGGGCGGTCCGGTTTTGTGAACAACTCAACTTTAGACGAAATCTAAGCTAGGATGGCTTCCTGAAGCACTCAGGAGGCCGTCCCATGTACGAACCGATCCGCGCCAAGTCGGTCCACAGCACGATGGCCGGCACCACCGCCGACTTCCCCCACCGCTCGCGTGAGGAAGAGCTGGACATCCAGCTCGCCGGCCATCTCGCCGCGCTCCTCGCCGTCACGGACGAACTCCGCGCGGCAGCGCCCTCGGCCGACCTGGACGCCTCGGCGGAACGGCTCACGGAGCAGGTGGCCCGGCTGCGGGGTGGGCGTACGCCGACCCGGGCGTCCCGGGGGCGCCGCGAGCGGAGTGCGGTGGCGCTCCATCGGCGGGCGCATGCCCTGGCGGGGCGGGCGTTGGTTGTCGCCGCGTCCCGGGCTGATACGGCTGCGGCGATTCTGGCCGCCGAGCAGATGGATGTGCACTCGGCGGCCCTCGATCCGCGCGAGCTCGCCTCCCACTGAGCCTGTTTAACGGGCTCCCTTGAACGGCCCCGGTCCGCGCGCACCCGCAGCGACGCGCGGGCCGGGTGCCACAGTTTGTGAGTGGGTGCGGGTTGAGTTGGGCTGGTCGCGCAGTTCCCCGCGCCCCTTGGGGACGTCCCCCTAACGGCATCGCAAGAACTAGCGCCTCACGTAGGTCTCCGCCGATGCCGTCGAGTTCTCGTGCAGGGCGTCGCCCGGCCACGTCACCGTGTAGGTCGTGTCGCCGTAGGTGCGGGGGATGTCGTTGATGGTGAAGGTGCCGTCGGCGGCGGCGGTCACCGAGGAGAGGGTGCCCCTGCCGAGGCGGTCCTCGCGTACGACCTTGAGCACGGCTCGGTCCGCGAGGGGCTTGCCCTGGGCGGTGAACTTGCCGGTGATCTCGATGCCGTCGGAGAGGTTCGCCTCCTCCGGTGCCGTGAGGGCGATGGCGGTGGGGGCCTTGGCGACGGTCACCGTGTGGGTGATGTCCGTGGCCGGGCGGTGGGTCAGGTCGCCGAGGTAGGAGACGGTGTAGGTGGCCTCGCCGAGGCGGTCGGGCTCGTCGAGGACCGTGAAGGTGCCGTCCGCCTTGACGGTGGCGGTGCCCAGGTCATGGGTGCCGCTCGCGTCGGTGCGGGTCGCCTTGACCTTCAGCGGCTCGGCGGGCGCGGGCCCGTCGTGCTCCAGCTTGCCGCGCACGGCCAGCGGCTCGCCCGCCACGGCCTGGCCGGGGCTGTGGGTGAGGCCGCCGGTGAAGCGGGCGTCGTACTGGACGGCGGGCGGCTTGATGATGTGCAGCCAGTACTGGCCGCCGGACGCGTTGGTGGTGACCGCGAACAGCCGGGAGCCGTCCGCCGACCACTTCATGCCGCGCGGCACGACGCGGTCGCCGTCGAGGCTGCCCTCGAAGACGAACTCCAGCGGGGTGGTGGAGTCGCCCGGGTCGGCGGGCTGCACCAGCAGGTCGGGCACGGAACCCGTGGCGGAGGCTCCGCGGGCGATGTACTTGCCGTCGCCGCTGAAGGCGACCGCGCTGGCGGTGGCCCCCTCGGGCAGGGCCCGGTAGCCGGTCGCCGCGTCCGAGAGGTCGCCGGTGTTCAGCAGCCGGGTGCCCGCCGTGGCGTCGGCCAGGGCGACCTTGCCGCCGTCGGCGGAGAACGCCAGGTCCTTGAGGTTCAGGGCGCCGTTGCCCTGGCCGTCGGCGAAGCGCCGCGCGGCGTTGCGCACGAGGGCGCCGTCGCTGGTGTCGTACACGGCGAGGAAGGGGTCGGCCGCCTTCGCGTTGAGCGGCTGGCCCATGAGCATGCGGTCCCCGGCTCCGGCCTCCAGCAGCAGATCGCCGCTGTCGTTCCAGCCGGTGCGGGTGTGGGTGCCGTTCACGATCCCGTCGAGGTGGGTCTCGGCGGTGGCGCACTGGGAGGTCGAGGACGCGTAGGGCGTCGTGAAATAGGTCTGGCCGCCGGACTGGGCGACCTCCCGGCCGCAGGTGTCGGTGCTGACGGAGGCGACGGTGGTGCGCTGGTAGGTGGTGGTGTCGAAGGCCTCGATACGGTCGCGCAGCCCCGCGTAGAGCGTGTTGCCGTCGGCGCTGACCGCGAGGCCCGAGACATGGGCCTGGTTGGTGGTGAGCGTCGTCAGGCGCTCGCCCCCGAAGGTGTAGACGGCGATGGTGCCGGAGTTGAGGTAGTAGCCGACGTTGCTGTCGGCGACGAAGACGCGCTGGTGGACGTTGTCGACGGCCAGCGCCGAGTACGACGAGATCGGCAACTTGGCCACGGCGTCGGAGGCCGCCGCGTGCGCCGCGGGTGCGGCGGCGACGGTCAGGCCGGTCCCCGCGAGTAACGCGGCGGACAGCGTGGCGGCGAGCCGTCTGGAACGGTGTGCGGTATTCAACTGTGCCCCCCACAGACTGTTTTGAGAGCCCCACCGGGACCGGTGAGGCGCCTGAAGCATGAAACAGCCGTGAAGATTCGGTGAGCAAGGGGGCGCGACGGGAACGACGAAGGCAGGGGCTCGCACGCCGTTGTGCGAACCCCTGCCTCCGGTCCTGCTGGCACCGCGGCCGGCCGTGACGATGTTGCTGGTCAGGGCACTCTCGGTAGACCGGCCGCGGAGTCTTGGGGGTGGGTGTCAGCCCAGGCGCTTCACCAGCGCGCGGTACTCGTCCCACAGCTCCTTCGGCGTGTGGTCGCCGAAGGTGTTGAGGTGCTCGGGGACCAGGGCGGCCTCCTCGCGCCAGACCTCCTTGTCGACCGTGAGCAGGAAGTCCAGGTCGGCGTCGGACAGCTCGAGGCCGTCCGTGTCGAGGGCGCCCTTCGCCGGCAGGACGCCGATCGGCGACTCGACACCCTCGGCCGAGCCGTCCAGGCGGCCCACGATCCACTTCAGGACACGGGCGTTCTCACCGAAGCCGGGCCACACGAACTTGCCCTGGTCGTCCTTGCGGAACCAGTTGACGTAGTAGATCTTCGGCAGCTTGGACTGGTCCTTGTCCTTGGCCACGTCGATCCAGTGGGCCATGTAGTCGCCCATGTTGTAGCCGCAGAACGGCAGCATCGCGAACGGGTCGCGGCGCAGCTCGCCGACCTTGCCCTCGGCGGCGGCGGTCTTCTCGGAGGCCACGTTGGCGCCGAGGAAGACGCCGTGGTTCCAGTCGAAGGACTCCGTCACCAGCGGTACGGCGGTGGCGCGGCGGCCGCCGAAGAGGATCGCCGAGATCGGCACGCCCTTGGGGTCCTCCCACTCGGGCGCGATGATCGGGCACTGCGAGGCCGGGACGGTGAAGCGGGCGTTGGGGTGCGCGGCCGGGACGCCCGACTCCGGGGTCCAGTCGTTGCCCTTCCAGTCCGTCAGGTGGGCCGGAGTCTCCTCCGTCATGCCCTCCCACCAGATGTCGTTGTCGTCGGTGAGGGCGACGTTGGTGAAGACGGAGTTGCCCCACAGCGTCTTCATCGCGTTGGCGTTGGTGTGCTCGCCGGTGCCGGGGGCGACACCGAAGAAGCCGGCCTCGGGGTTGATGGCGTAGAGCCGGCCGTCCTCGCCGAAGCGCATCCAGGCGATGTCGTCGCCGATGGTCTCGACCGTCCAGCCGGGGACGGTCGGCTCCAGCATGGCGAGGTTGGTCTTGCCGCAGGCGCTCGGGAAGGCCGCTGCGACGTACTTGGCCTCGCCGCGCGGCGGGGTGAGCTTCAGGACGAGCATGTGCTCGGCCAGCCAGCCCTCGTCACGCGCCATCACGGAGGCGATGCGCAGGGCGTAGCACTTCTTGCCGAGCAGGGCGTTGCCGCCGTAGCCGGAGCCGTAGGACCAGATCTCGCGGTCCTCGGGGAAGTGCGAGATGTACTTGGTCTGGTTGCAGGGCCAGGGGACGTCCTCCTGGCCGGGCTCCAGCGGGGCGCCCAGGGTGTGCACGGCCTTGACGAAGAAGCCGTCGGAGCCGAGCTCGTCCAGGACCGCCTGGCCCATGCGCGTCATCGTGCGCATGGCGACGGCGACGTAGGCCGAGTCGGTGATCTCGACGCCGAGCGCGGAGAGCGGCGAGCCGAGCGGGCCCATGCAGAAGGGCACGACGTACAGCGTGCGGCCGCGCATCGAGCCGCGGAACAGGCCGCCCTGACCCCCGGAGCCCTGGAAGATCTCCCGCATCTCGGCGGGGGCCTTCCAGTGGTTGGTCGGGCCCGCGTCCTCCTCCTTCTCGGAGCAGATGAACGTCCGGTCCTCCACGCGGGCGACGTCGGTGGGGTCGGAGGCCGCGTAGTAGGAGTGGGGGCGCTTGATCGGGTCGAGTTTCCGGAAGGTGCCCTTCTGGACGAGCTCCTCGCACAGGCGCTCGTACTCGGCCTCGGATCCGTCACACCAGACCACGTTGTCCGGCTGGGTCAGCTCGGCGATCTCGTTCACCCACGAGATCAGCCCCTGGTGAGTGGTGGGGACGGTGGGAGCCGCGATGTCGCGCGCCACGATTGCTCCTAAATGAGGGTTTTTTGTTGATGTGGAGGCCCCGTGGGGGCTGCGACCCGGATGCTTCACGGTGCAACTTGGCGCTCATCCGGTGCCGACCGCACTCATTTGATCATCCGACGTCCGCGCCCATCTGTCCAGAGGAGCGCACAGGTGAGCAACGTGAGGATCGCCACGGTTTCTCGGGGACGCTTTGCGTGCACGTTGGGTTCACATGACCGTCCGTTTGCGTAACCATCGTTCGGGGGCGGTGAGAGGATGGCCACTCTTCATCGGCCAAACGACCGGGCTGATGGGTCACTTACGCTTCCGTAGCTACCATTCGGCCATGACTGCGTTCGTCCCCGACGCGCCCTCGGATACGCCGGCCGATGGCCGTGGCCCGGTGGCTCTCTCCCTGCCGCACCCGGTGAAGCCCAAGCTGCGCGGCTGGCTGCACCTCGGCATGTTTCCGGCCGTGCTCGTCGCGGGCCTGGTCCTGACCGCCCTCGCCGACTCCTCCAGAGGGCGCATCGCCTGCGGTATCTACGTGCTGACGGCGTGCCTGCTGTTCGGCGTGAGCGCGCTGTACCACCGGGGCAACTGGAGTCCGCGCATGGACGGCGTTCTGCGCCGCCTGGATCACGCCAACATCTTCCTGATCATCGCGGGCACGTACACACCGCTGACCATGCTGCTCCTGCCCGGGGCGAAGGGGCAGTGGCTGCTGTGGGGCGTCTGGGCCGCGGCGGCGGCCGGGATCATCTTCCGCGTCTTCTGGGTGGGCGCCCCGCGCTGGCTCTACACCCCCTGTTACATCGCGATGGGCTGGGCGGCCGTCTTCTATCTGCCGGACTTCATGCGGACCGGCGGGATCGCCGTCCTCGTCCTGGTCATCGTCGGCGGACTGCTCTACAGCGCGGGCGGCGTGGTCTACGGCATAAAGAGGCCCAACCCGTCACCGCGCTGGTTCGGCTTCCACGAGGTGTTCCACTCCTTCACCCTGGCGGCCTTCATCACGCACTACGTGGGGATCTCGCTGGTGGCGTACCAGCACGCGTAGACAGTGCATGCCTTTTGACAGTTACCGTCATGTCATGACGGCCCCACGCACCACCCCCGACGACCGGCCCCCGCCGGGGCTCCGGGAGCGGAAGAAGATCAAGACCCGCCGGGCGATCCGCGGCGCGACCTACGCGCTGATCGAGGAGCAGGGCTACGACGCCACGACGATCGAGCAGATCGCCGACCGTGCCGAGGTGTCGCCGTCGACGGTGTTCCGCTACTTCCCGACCAAAGAGGACATCGTCGTCACCGACGCGTGGGACCCGCTGACGACGGCGGAGCTGCGGGCCCGCCCGGAGGACGAGTCGTGGGCCGACGTCCTCAGGCATGTGATGCGCAAGGCACTCGACCAGAGCCTCGCCGAGGAGCCCGAGGTGACCCGGCTGCGGGCCCGGCTCGGGGTCGAGGTGCCCGCGGTCCGGGCCCGCATGCTCGAGAGCACCGCGGCGACCGCCCTGCTGCTGCGCGAGGCCCTCGCCGAGCGCTCCGGGCTCGACCCGGACGGCCCGGAGCTGCGCGTCTTCGCCATGTCCGTGATGGGCGGGCTGATGGAGGTCTCCCACTACTGGGCCGAGACCGGCCACCGGGACGACATCCGCGACCTCGTCGACCGCGCCCTGGACGTCCTGGAACACGGCCTGCCCGCCGGAAAACCCTGAGGCCGCGGCCCCTCGTCATGTCATCCTGACCGGGTGAACGGTCCCGAGATCCACGTCGAGTTCGCCCCCGAGCTGCAGGTGTTCGTCCCCCGGGCCCGGCCCACGGGCACCGTCCCGACCGCCACCGACGGCGTCGCCGGCCTCGGCCATGTCGTCGAGTCGCTGGGCGTGCCGCTGACCGAGGTGGGCGCCCTGGTCGTGGACGGCCGCGAGGTGCCCGTCTCCTACGTGCCGGCGGCCGGCGAGTCCGTGACCGTACGGACCGTCGCGCGCCCCCAGAAGGTGCCGGGCGCTCCCCTGCGCTTCCTCCTCGATGTGCACCTCGGCACGCTGGCCCGCCGGCTGCGGCTGCTCGGCGTGGACACGGCCTATGAGTCGACCGACATCGGCGACCCGGCGCTGGCCGCTCTCTCGGCGGCGGAGCAGCGGGTCATGCTGAGCCGGGACCGGGGGCTGCTGCGGCGCCGCGAGCTGTGGGCGGGGGCGTTCGTCTACAGCACCCGACCCGAGGAACAGCTCCGGGACGTCCTGGACCGGTTCCGCCCCGAGCTGCTTCCCTGGACGCGCTGCACCGCCTGCAACGGGCTGCTCCGCAAGGCGAGCAAGGACGAGGTCGCCGATCAGCTGAAGCGCGGGACGCATGCGACGTACGACGTGTTCGCGCAGTGCGGTGCGTGTGGGCGGGCCTATTGGAAGGGCGCGCACCACGAGCAGCTGGAGGCCATCGTGGAACGCGCCCTGGCGGAGTCAGACGGTCAGGGCTGAGCCCTCAGCCGCTCAGCCCCTCAGTCACTCAGCACCGAGCGCAGCCTTTCGACTTCGGTCGTCGGGGCATCGCAGGTGAAGTTGCGGCAGACGTACGCCGCCGGTTCACCGCCGACCAGTGGACGGTCCGCGAGCAGCGGAAACTCGTCGCTCTCCGGAGCGCCGACGGCGACGACCGCGCCCGGCGCGGTGCCCAGAAGTGCCGCGCGGTGCAAGGCCCTCGTGCCCTCGTGGTCGAGGGACGGCCCCACGATCGCGACCTCGCGCGGCCCGTCCAGCACGGCCTCCGCCGCGGCGAGCCCCCAGCCGATGAAGCGGGGCACGCGCGGACCGAGCGCCTTGACGACACCCAGCGCCCGCTCGGCCGCGGTGCGGTGCGGCTCTGAGGCGGTGTGCGCGGCATAGCCGAGCAGGGCGTTCGCCGCCGCGGTCCAGCCGGACGGGGCGGCGTTGTCGGTCGGGTCCTGCGGGCGGCGGATGAGCCGCTCGGCGTCGGCGGCGGTGTCGTACAGGGAGCCCGACTCCGGGTCGGTGAAGCGGACCAGGACGTGGTCCAGGAGGAACCCGGCGAACTCCAGCCAGACGCCCTCACCGGTCACGGACGCGAGCGCGAGGAAGCCCTCCGCCACATCGGCGTAGTCCTCCAGGACGCCCGCGTTGGCGCCGGCGTGGCCGTCCTTGCTGGTGCGGGTGAGCCGGGCCTGCTCGTCCAGGTGCAGCCGCACCATCAGATCGGCGGCGGCGACGGCGGCGTCGACGAGGTCGGGCCGGTCGAAGTAGGCGCCGGTCTCGGCGAGCGCGGCGATCGCGAGCCCGTTCCAGGCGGCCACGACCTTGTCGTCCCGGCCGGGCGCGGACCGCTCGGCCCGCGCAGCGAGCAGCCGCTCCCGGATGGAGGCGATCTTCCCGGCGTCGACCAGCCCTTCCTGCTGCTGAGGCAGCTGCAGGACGGAGGCCCCCTCTTCGAAGGTGCCCTCCTCGGTCACACCGAAGTACTGCGCGGCCAGGTCGGCGTCCTCCTCCCCCAGCACCTCACGCAGCTGCTCGGGCGTCCACACGTAGTAGGCGCCCTCGATGTGCTTGCCGGTGCCGTCGTCGCTGTCGGCATCGAGCGCGGAGGCGAACCCGCCCTCGTTCGTGCGCAGTTCCCGCACCATGAAGTCGGCGGTCTCCAGGGCGACCCGGCGGGCGAGTTCCGACCCCGTGGCACGCCAGAGGTGGGCGTACACCCGGCACAGCAGGGCGTTGTCGTACAGCATCTTCTCGAAGTGCGGCACGACCCAGTCGCGGTCGACGGAGTAGCGGGCGAACCCGCCCCCGAGCTGGTCGTAGATCCCGCCCCGGGCCATCCGCTCGCAGGTGTCGGACGCCATCTGCAGCGCACCTTCGGCACCGGTCCGCGCGTGGTGCCTCAGCAGGAACTCCAGCACCATGGACGGCGGGAACTTCGGCGCCCCGCCGAATCCGCCGCGCTGCGGGTCGTACTCCCGGGTGAGCCCGAGCAGCGCCTGCGCGAGCTCCTCCTCCCCGGGTGTCCGGTCATCCCCGTAGGAGATCTCCCGGGCCGCCAGATCCCGGACGATCTTCCCGGCGACCTCGGTGACCTCGTCCCGCCGCTCGTCCCACGCCTGGTGCACGCCCTGGAGCACCTGCCGGAAGGAGGGCATGCCCTGGCGGGGCGCGGGCGGGAAGTACGTACCGAAGTAGAACGGCTCGGCGTCCGGCGTCAGAAACACGGTCATGGGCCAGCCGCCCTGCCCGGTCGCCGCCTGCACGGCCTCCATGTAGACGGCGTCCACGTCGGGACGCTCTTCCCGGTCGACCTTGACGCTCACGTAGTGGGCGTTGAGGTACTCGGCGGTCTGCTGGTCCTCGAAGGATTCGTGGGCCATGACGTGACACCAGTGACAGCTGCTGTAGCCGACGCTGAGCAGCACGGGCACGTCCCGCTTGCGGGCCTCCTCGAAGGCCTCCGCCGACCAGGGCCACCAGTCGACGGGGTTGTCTGCGTGCTGAAGGAGGTAGGGGGACGTCTCGTGCGCCAGTCGGTTCGGCATGGTGTCCATCCTGCCGCAGTACCCCGCCGGTCTCGCGTCAGGCGCTGCCCTGGCGACGTTCCCGGGGCCCGCCCGCGAGGCATCCGGCGCGCCGACGGGCCCGTGTCTTCACACAATCGTGCCGGGTACGCCCCCTCGCAACGATGCGCCGTCCGCAGCACACTTGACCAAGGAAACGATCGAGGACACGACCGAGGCAGCGGGAGAGAACGCCGGTGCCGCGCGAGGGGGACGTGACATGCGGGACAGTCATCGGGCGGAGGCCGAGGGGCTGTTGGCGCGGGCCGTGGAGGAGGAGGTGCGGCGGACGGGCGGGCGCAGCGACGGGAAGGTGCTGCTCGCGCGGGCGCGCGGGGGGCTCGACGGGATGGCGCGGAGCGCGGCCGAGGAGTACGAGGCCTATACGCGCGCCCTGGACGAGGCGGCGGCCGGACAGCTCACCTTCGGGCAGCGCTACGCGCGGGAGGGCGCCGGGACTCCGCTGCTGGTGGCCGGGGTGGCGGCGGTCGCGGCTGTCGTCGCCGACATGGCCCTCGGCACGGGCACCGGGACGGCGCTGGGCGCGGGCGTGACCGTCGGGGTCGTGGGCGCCGCGGCGACGGTCGTGAAGGTCGTCGGATCGCATGTGCCGGCCGCGCACCGCCGGGCCGGGGCCGTGGGCCAGCCGGGC
The DNA here is from genome assembly GCF_024442335.1 of Streptomyces sp. CRCS-T-1. Classification (NCBI taxonomy): domain Bacteria; kingdom Bacillati; phylum Actinomycetota; class Actinomycetes; order Kitasatosporales; family Streptomycetaceae; genus Streptomyces; species Streptomyces sp. CRCS-T-1. The sequence goes on from NZ_CP101651.1 coordinate 2,870,964, forward strand.
GGGCCCGAACAGCTGCGGCTGCAGTGGCTGACGGCGCTGGAGGTGCGGGGCATCCGGCCGTTCCTCGACCAGCAGCGGGTGCTGGCCGCCTCCACCGGACCGAAGAAGACCGGGCCGCGGCTGCGGGGCGCCGACAAGAGCGCGGCGGCGCGCGGGCGCAATGTGCTGGAGCAGTCCTTCGCGCAACTCCCGGATCCGGCGGAGCCGTTCGCGGGGCGGCGGCCGGAGCTGGCGCAGATCCGGCAGTGGGTGCAGGCGGCCCGTGCGAGCACGGAGACCCGGCCGACGGTGGTCGTCCTGCACGGCACGCCCGGCAGCGGCCGTACGACGCTCGCGGTGCAAGCCACACATGATCTGCGGGACTACTTCCGCGGTGCCTGCGTCGTCGATCTGCGGGCCGCGGGCCCGGCCGGGTCACCGCTGTCCACCCGTGACGCCCTGCTGCATCTGCTCAACCGGCTCGGGGCGCCCCGTGAGCAACTGCTGTTCCGTGAGCGCTCCTCCCCCGACCAGCAGGTCAAGCGGCTGAGCGAGCTGTACCACCAGCACCTGACCGGCCTGCCCGTCACGATCGTCCTGGACGACGCCTCGGACGCCGAGCAGATCCGCGCCCTGGTCCCGGAGCGGTCCGACAGCCTGGTGCTGGTGACGGCGCGGGGCCCGCTGAAGTTGGACGAGCTGCCCGCGCGGGTGCATCAGCTCGCGGTGGAGCCGCTGGACGCGGCGGGTGCGGAGGAACTGCTGGGGGCGGCGGCGCAGGACCGTTCCGGGCCGTACGACGCCGAGTCCGCCGACCAGGTCCGGGAGCTGTGCGGCGGGCTGCCGCTGGCGCTGCGCATCGTGGGCTCCTGCCTCGGCCCGCGCTCCCCGCGCGCGCTGGCCACCGACCTCGGCGCGTACGGCCCGGTCGAGCCGGTGGAGCGCGCCCTGTGGCTGCGCTACACCGACCAGCCGGACACCGTACGGCGGCTGCTGCGCCGGCTGGCCCTGGCCGGACGGGCCTCGCTCGGCGCCGCCGCGGCCGCCGCGCTGCTGGCCACCGACGAGGCGGAGGCCAAGCGCCATCTGCAGGCCCTGACCCGCGCGGGCCTGATCGACCACGTCCGGGGCGACCGCTACCGGCTGCACGACCTGGTCCGCGCCTTCGCCCAGGCCCGCCTCCTCGACGAGGAGGAACCCGCCGAGCGCACGGCGGCGCAGGAGCGGCTGATCGTGAACTACGCCGAGCTGGCCGACTCGGTGCTGCGCATGGTCGACGGCAACATGTCGACCCGCACCAACCGCTTCAGCCCGTACGGCTTCACCTCCCTCGACGAGGCGCTGCGCTGGCTGGACGACGAGTCGAGCTTCATCACGGCGGCGCTGCGGCACGCCGAGGGCGTGGACCAGGGGGCGGTGCTGAACCTCCTGGGCGCCCTGTGCGACTACTGCCTGCTGCGCGGCGACCTCTACCGCCTGGGCGAGATCAGCGAACTGGCGCAGGCGGTGGACGAGGGACTGCTGGTCCGCTCGGTGCAGTGGCGCACCGGCATCGCGGCACGGCAGCTCGGCGAACTCGACAAGGCCCGCACCACCCTCGCCTCGGTCGTCGACCTCTACCGGGAGGCCCATCACGACGCGGGTGCCGCCCGCGCCCTGTGCTCCCTCGGCATCACCCTGCACCACCAGGGCAATCTGACGGAGGCGTCGGCGAAGCTCCGGGAGGCCCTGGCCCTGCAGTCCTCCGCCGAGCTGGCGACGGACCGGGCGTGGACGATGCACGCCCTGGCTGCGGTGGAGCGGGACCGCGCCCGGGTCGCCGAGGCCCTGGACCTGCTCACCGAGTCCCTGGTCCTGCACCGCGCCGGCGAGTCCGTGCACGGCCAGGCCTGGGCCCACTTCCAGCTCGGCCAACTGGGCCTGCGCATGGGCGACGTCCCGCGCGCCGAGTCCGAACTGCGCGCGGCCCTCGACCTCTACGGCCGTACCCGCGACGCCCGCGGCGAGGCCTGGGCCCTGACCCAGCTCGCCCGGGCCCTGCTGGTCGCCGGCGATGCGTCCCCAGCCGTGGAGGAACTGCGCGGCGCCGCGGCCCGGCACCGCGACAACGAGGACGCGCGCGGCGAGGCCTGGACCCTCTACTACCTGGGCCAGGCCCTGGAGGAGACGGGCAACCTCGACCAGGCGGTCCGCGAACTCGAACGCTCCCGCACGATGTTCTCCCGTATGCGCGACGTCTACGGCCTGGCCTGCGCCCGCCACCACTCGGCCCGCGCCACCCGCGACCAGCGCGCCGCCCAGACCGGCTCGCTGCGCAACTCCGGCTTCGCCCGCCAGCTCCTCGTAGACGCCCGCGCCGACTTCCAGCGCATCGGCGTCGCCCACGGCGAGGCCTGGACCTGCCTCGAACTGGCCGTCGTGGACGCCGGCAACGCCCGCACCCAGCAGGCCCTCGCCCTCTGCGAGGAGGCGACGACCCTCTTCACGTCCTACGGCGACCGCCGCGGCGAGGACTGGGCCCGCTTCCTGCGCTGCACGCTCCTGCCGTACGCGGCCCCCGGCGGCGTGGAGGTCGGCACGGCCGTCGCCCAGGAGGAACTGTCCGAGCTGTCCCGCGCGGGCCATCCCCTGCGGGACGAGAAGCTCGACGAGTACATCGACGCGTGGGGGCTGCTGCTGGAACGGGGCGTGAGCCTGGAGGCGGGCTGGCAGGCGTGGGGGCTGGGGATGACGCCGAGCCGGCATGCGCGGGAGGTGATGGGAGTGTCGGTTTCGGCGGCACGGGGGTGAGGCGGGCCCGGACGGGTCATTGTCGGACGTTTCGCTGACGGTGGGGGCCGGGGACTGCAACGGTTGACGGACAGTGCCGATGGGGCGGGCCGACGGGGGGAAAGCCATTGGTAAAGGACCCGCGCGATCCGACACCGCCTCCGACGTTCGGGGAATTCTTCGGGCGGGCGGACGAACTCGCCCGCATCGGGACGTGGCTGGAGCTGCGCACGGCCCCGCCCCCGCCGTCCGGCCGCAGCCTGCCCACCCTGATGGTGCTGCACGGCCCGGCGGGCGTCGGCAAGTCCGCCGTGGCCGCCCAGGCTGCCCACCGGTCCGGCGTACGCACGCACTGGATCTCCCTCTACGACGCCACGCTCGCGGACGTGGAACCCACGCTGTTACGGCTGCTCGGCGAGTGCGGCGGGTCACGCGCCGTCATCGTGGGGGCGGCCCTGGGCACCGACCGTGCGTTCCGGCGCACCCTGCGCGGCGAACTCGCCCGGCGGCTTCGCGACCGCCTCCTCGTCCTGGACGGAACCACGCCCCCGGTGGTGCGGGCCCTGCTGCTCTTCCTGCGTGACTGCCGCGGCCTGGCCGTGCTCGTCACCTCACGTCAGGAGTCCGGCTGGCGGCGCATCGGCGCCCGACTGCTCGCCGTCGACCCCCTGGACCCCGGGACGAGCAGGGATCTCGTCGCCCGGATGGCGACCGGGGGGCCCTGGACGGCCGGATACGGGCCCGCGTCCTGGCCGGCTTCGCTGGCAGGCGCGGCGCAGGGGCTGCCCGCGCTCGCCCGGATCGCGAGCTCCCTCATCGCCCGTGGGACGGCGCCGCGCGAAGGGCCGCGACCGGGCGAGTCGGGGCCCGGACGGCTCGTCCGGCTGGCCCTGGAGGACTGCACGACCGATCAGCGGGCGCTGCTGGGACGTCTGTCGGCGCGGAACTCCGCGGCGCCGTTCACCGAGCGCACGGCGGAGTTGCTCGGCTCGCCGGAGGACGGCCCGGACCACGTGCGTTCCATGCTGGGCGGCCTGCTCGACAAGGAGCTGTTACAGCGGTGGAGCCGAGACGGGACCTACTGTCTTCCCCAGCCGGTGGCGGATGTCGTACGGGCGGCGGAGCCGGTGTTCTCGGTGGAGAAGGTCACGGCCCTGTGGGCGGAGCACGCCCTGCAGGGCACCGCCGTCGCACTGGACGGCCGGACCGAGCACCCCCTCGGCCCTACCCCGCCAGGACTCGCCCCCCGCGACCTCGTCCCCCACCTCGACGACTTCCTGTCCCTGCTCGCGGGCAGCGCTCAGCGGGGGCGGCGGGAGGACGCGATCGCGGACGGCCTGGCCGTGCTGCTGGCCGTCCTCGGTGACGCGCACCGGCTAGTGGCACTGCACCGGCTGTGGCCCATCCTCTCCGTTCGCCGTGCCCTGAGCTCGCTCGCCGCCGATGTGGGCCTGCTGGAGCAGGCCGCGGCGCTGTACGACACCGACAAGTGGAGCAACGCGGACGCCGTCCCGCACGCCGCCGCCCTGTGCCATCGGGCGGGGCGACTGTCCGAGGCGCTGACAGTGCTGGACGGCCTGCTCAGGGACGAGGCCCGCCCCGACGACCGGCACACGGCCTGGGCGCTGCTGGTCCTCGGGGCCGTGCGGTGCGACCAGGGCGAGGTGGTGGAGGCCGAGCGGGCGCTGCTGCGGGCGGCCGCCCTGCACCGGGCCTCCGGATGCCGGCGCGGGCTCGGCTGGACCCTGCTGCACAGTGCCCGGGTGTGCCTCCTGAGCGGCCGGGACGACGAAGCCGGACTGCTGCTCGAACAGGCCGACGCGGAACTGCTGTCCGTCGCGGACACCCGCGGCATGAACTGGGTCACGACGCAGCGGCTCCGGCTCGCGCTGCGGCACGGCGTGCCGGAGGCAGCCGATGAACTGGGCCGGGGGGCCCACGCCCGGCACCAGCTCGCCGAGGACATCCGCGGCGACGGGTGGACGGCCTTCTACCGGGCCCTCGCCGCGCTGGAGCGGGGCGACCGCCACGGTGCCCGCGGGGCGCTGGGGCGAGCCGCGCAGCTCTTCCGGGAATGCGGAGACGACCTCGGCAGCGCGTGGACGGAGCACTGGTCGGCTCTCCTGTTCTCCGCCCCCGACAACGACTACTCCGCACCCGCACAGGTGTCGCTGAGGCCCGCCTGGGCGCTGTTCGGGAGGCTCGGCTGCACGCTCGGGACGGCGTGGACCGAGCTGGAGATGGTCGCCCGCCGCAGGCCCAGTGACCGCGATCTGCCGCTCCTGGACTCGGCGGAGGAACACTTCCGGGCCCTGGGAGACGCCTACGGAATGGCGTGGGCCGCCGCCGTGCGGGCCGACCACCAGCACCACCCGCAATTGGACGGTCCGTATTGGGTCCGGGCCTTCGTCGCCTCCCTGCCGCCCGAACTCCCGGTTCCGGACCGGGAGCGACTGGTCGCGGAGATCAGGCGCTACCTGGAGGCCGGGGGCGTGCTGAGCGGCCGGACCATTCCCCTGAGCGCCCGGAACACCGTCGCCGTCCGCCACACCGGCCCCTGGTTCGTGGACGTGCCCGGCCGTACCGGCCCCCACTGCCGCGTCCGCGTCACCCTGCTCGACGACACCCCCGCCGAGGACACCACCGCCCGCCTGCTCCTGCGGGTCTCCCCCGAGGACGGCCACCCCTGGGGCGCTTCAGGGGCGGACCGGCCCTGGCTGACCGTGACCGCCGCGCCCCTCACCCCCGCGTCCGTCGACCCCGCCAGCGCCCTGCTACGACCCTCGGAACAGGCGGTGCACGGCGCCGAGTTCACCTTCACCGCGCACCGCACCGGCACCCACCGCATCCGCTTCACCATCGCCCTCGAACGCACCGGGACGGTCCTGCAGCAAGTGGAAACAGAACTCGACATCCTGGATCACGACGAGCACGGCGGGCTGTCCTCGCCCGAGGCCGTCACGCACCGAGGCCGCTAGGAACGCCCCGCGCATGCCAAGAGAGCTTCACGTACGCGTCGTCCAGGACCCCAGCCGCGGCTTCACGAACCTGCCCGACGCTCGGACCGAGGGGCCGGACATCACGGTGTCCCTGGACGTCCTGGGCGAGGACCGGCTCAGGGCACGGCTCTACGGCCCGGCCGTGCCGTCGCTGTACGGCACGGAGCACCGGGTGGATCTGGCGGTGCATCCGGCCGAGGTGCGCTCCGCCGCGGCGCGGCTGTGCCGGATGTGGAAGGAGCTCCTGCTCGACCACCGTCCCATGGCGCCGGACGGCCGCCCCGTCGCCGGTGAGCCGGAGACGCCGTACGCCTCCCTGGTGGACCTGCGCTCCCGCCCCGTGGACGAGCTGACGACTCTCCTGGAGGAACTCGCGCTGGTCGGCTCGGAGTTGCTGTACGGCGTGCTGCTGGGCGGCACCGACCCGCGCATCGCCCGTTTCCGCGGCTATCTGACGGAGGCCCTGGCCCAGGGCGAGGGCATGCGGATCCGTTTCGACTCGGACCTGCATCTGCCCTGGCCGATGGTGTGCCTGGCGGCGGAGGATCTGCCGCCCGGCCCCGGGACCCGCGCCGAGGTCCTCCCCGCGCTCTTCCGCCGTTTCCTCGGCCACCGCCATCAGATCGAGCAGACCGGCGGTGCCTATCCCTGGCTCGACGGGCTCCGTGACGCCCCCGAGGTGCCGGCCGTGAGCCTGAACCACGACACGCGCGTCGACCGGGCGGGCCGCACCCGGGCCGCCGACGTAGCGGCCCTCCTCGCCAAGGGCACCCGGTTCGTCGAGCGGTCCACCTGGCAGGAACTGGTGAGCGCGCTGGCTCGGTCCGATCTGTGCGAGCAGCTCATGTACTTCTGGTGCCACGGCCGCTTCACCGCCGACGGGGCACAGCCGCCCTCCCTGGTGCTCAGCCTGACCGACCACAAGAGCATCGACGCGCACACCATCCGCGAACGCCGGCGCCGCTTCGGCACCGACCACCCCTTCCAGCCGTTCGTCGTCCTCAACGCCTGCTACGCGGGGCTGCCCGAGGGGAGCGCGGACGCCAGGTTCCTGAGCAGGGCGTTCGTCGATGCGGGGGCACGCGGGGTGCTGGGCCCGCAGATAGAGATACCCCAGGTCTTCGCGGCCGAGTACGCGCTGGAGTTCCTGACCCGCTACCTGGACGGGACGCAGACCGCCGGCAGCATCGCCCTCGCGGTGACCAGGCACTTCGCCGACGAACTGCGCAACCCCCTGGGCCTCGCCTATGCCCTCCACCACGGCATGGACACCCGCCTGGAACGGACCGCCGCCCCCGACGCGGACGCCGGGCGGGAGGTGCCTGTATGACCCCTGCCGACGCGACCGTGCACACCGTCGGCCTGGGGCCGGACGGCTTCACGGCTTCACGGCTTCACTGTGGACTCGCTGCCGCTGTTGCAGACGGCGGCTCCGCGCGACGCCTTCGCGACCGGCTTCCCGGCCCTGTCCGAGGCGCCCCTGCGCGGCCCGCCCCCGTCTCGGCGGTCCTGATGCTGCCGCCCAGCGGGGCGCACGCTCCGGCCGTCTGGGGCGGGAGACGGCACACCTGCTGCTGTCACCGGCCGCCCGCAGCCGGTGACAGTGCGCTGCCGACGGGCGGCAGCCGGGTGGTCAGCCGTTCGCGGACGGCTTCTTCGCGGACCCGGCGGCGCTCTCGGCGGAACCCTTCGACTCCACGGACTCCGACTCCGACTCCGGCTTCGGCTCCGCAGCCGCCTCCGCCTGGTCGGCCTTGGGGTCCGGGACCTGGGTGAAGTCGACCCTGTTCATGTGCCGGCTCATGGACTTCATCAGGGCCCACACCGCCAGGGCCATCGCCGCGAAGACGATGAAGCCGAGGACGCCGGGGGTGACCTTGTCCTCGTCGACCTCCTTGGCGAAGGAGACGAGGTGCGTCATTGCCAGGCTTGCGCTTGCGCTCATGTCAGGCATTGTCGCGGACGCCCGCGAAGAGGTCGTCCTCGGGGAGGGAAGTATCGGCGAGCGACTTCGCCAGCTCGTACTCCTCCGTCGGCCAGACCTCCTTCTGGATGTCCATCGGCACCCGGAACCAGCCCCCGTCCGGATCGATCTGCGTGGCGTGCGCGATCAGCGCCTTGTCACGGATCTCGTAGAAGTCGGCGCAGGGGACGTGCGTGGTGAGTGTGCGCTGCTTCATACCGAACTCGTCCCAGCGCTTGAGCCAGTCCCCGTACGGCGACTCCAGGCCCCGGTCGAGCATCGCCTGGTGCAGCGCCTCGGTGCGGGGGCGGTTGAAGCCCTGGTTGTAGTACATCTTCAGCGGCTGGTACGCCGGGCCGTACTCGGCCTCCGGGTACTTCTCGGTGTCCGCCGCCCCCTCGAACGCGACCATCGAGATCTTGTGGGTCATGATGTGGTCGGGGTGCGGGTAGCCGCCGTTCTCGTCGTAGGTGGTGATCACCTGGGGGCGGAAGGCGCGGATCTTCCGCACCAGCTCTCCGGCCGCCACGTCGACGTCCTCCAGGGCGAAGCAGCCCTCCGGCAGCGGCGGCAGCGGGTCGCCCTCGGGCAGCCCCGAGTCGACGAAGCCGAGCCACTCCTGCTTGACCCCGAGGATCTCCCGGGCCTCGTCCATCTCCTTCTTGCGTACCTCGTGGATGTGCTCCTCGATGTACTTGTCGCCCTGAAGCTTGGGATTGAGGATGGAGCCGCGCTCCCCGCCCGTGCAGGTCACGACCAGCACGTCCACCCCCTCGGACACGTACTTCGCCATGGTGGCCGCGCCCTTGCTCGACTCGTCGTCGGGGTGGGCGTGAACGGCCATCAGTCGCAACTGGTCAGTCAAGACTCAATCCTCAGTAAGTCGGCGCCCTGTGTGCGTCGGCGCAATCAGCGGCTTCTATAGTGACCGAACCGGGGGACGAATAATTCCGGGACCGGGCCACAGGGCCTCTCCCGGCCCCTTCGCCCGGGCCCCTGCCAGGAGGACGATCATGAGTACGGCGAGCACGCGACTGCCCGAGGGCCGTTACGGCCGTACCTCGGACGAGCGCGCCGACCGCAAGCTCAAGATCATCGGGTCCGTCCTCGCGGTGGCGCTGCTCGGCCTGGTCGGCTGGTTCGGCTACCACTACGTCGTCAAGAACGAGATCAGCGCCGAAGTGATCAGCTTCGAGCCCGGCAAGGAATCCGTGAAGGTGCATCTGGAGGTCCGCAAGGACGCCGGTGCCGCCGGCTACTGCACCGTGCGCTCACAGGCCGAGGACGGTTCCGTGGTGGGCCGGGCCGAAGTGCGCTTCGACGGGGACGACACCGTCATCGACAAGGTCTTCACGCTGCGCACGACCTCACCCGGGACGACCGCTGAGCTGCAGGGCTGCCAGGCCGACTGAGGCCGCCAGGACGTCACCTGCAATACGCAGCGGCTGACCTGCGTTGACGCGATTCTGGTGGCTTATGTCCTCCCCCTTCTGCTCCTGAATTGTTAGGCTCGTGGTTTCGCCCATCCGTGAAGGAACATTCTTCTGGGTAGGGCGATGCTTTGTATTCCCAGTACCTACGAGGAGCACCTGTGACCCAGACCAGCGAGAACGTCACCTGGCTGACCCAGGAGGCGTACAACAAGCTCAAGGCTGAGCTTGCGCACCTTACTGGTCCCGCGCGAACGGAGATCTCCGCGAAGATCGCCGCTGCGCGCGAGGAGGGCGACCTGCGTGAGAACGGCGGGTACCACGCGGCCAAGGAGGAACAGGGCAAGCAGGAACTCCGTGTGCGCCAGCTCACCCAGCTTCTCGAGAGCGCGAAGGTCGGCGAGGCGCCCGCAGCGGACGGTGCGGTGGCGCCCGGCATGGTCGTCACGATCGCGTTCGACGGCGACGAGGACGACACGCTGACGTTCCTGCTCGCCTCACGCGAATACGCGAGCTCCGACATCGAGACGTACTCGCCGCAGTCCCCGCTGGGCTCCGGCGTGATCGGCCACAAGGTCGGCGAGGACGCCGAGTACGAGCTGCCGAACGGCAAGAAGGCCTCGGTGAAGATCATCAAGGCCGACCCGTACGACGGCTGACCCGCCCGTCGAGCCTCGACCTGCCCCCGGTGTCGCTGCGGCACCGGGGGCATCGTCATGCCGTGTCACGCCGTCGCCGACCGGTACTTGCGCACCGCCAGGGTCCGGAAGACGACCAGGATGAGGATCGAGTAGATCAACGAGGCCCAGACCGGGTGCTGCATGGGCCAGGCGTCCGACGGTGACTGGCCCGGGTTGGCGAACAGCACACGGCAGGCCTGGACCGTGGCACTGAAGGGGTTCCACTCGGCGATGTGGCGCAGCCACGGGGTCATATGGCTGGTGTCCACGAAGGCGTTCGAGATGAATGTGACCGGGAAGAGCCAGATGAGCCCGCTGGACGTGGCCGCCTCGGGGGTTCTGACGGACATGCCGATCAGGGCGCCGATCCAGGTGAACGCGTAACCGAGCAGGAGCAGCAGGCCGAAGGCGCCGAGCACCTTGCCGGCGTTGGTGCTGCCGTCCGACCCGACGCGCCAGCCCACCAGGAGGGCGACCACCGCGAGCACCACCAGGGTCAGGGCCGTCTGCACCGAGTCGGCGAGGGTGCGCCCGGTGAGCACCGCGCCGCGTGCCATGGGCAGGGAGCGGAAGCGGTCGATGAGGCCCTTGTGCATGTCGTCGGCGATGCCCGCGCCTGAGCTGGCGGTGGCGAAGGTGACGGTCTGCGCGAAGATGCCGGCCATCAGGAAGTTCTTGTAGTCGACGGCGCTGGTGCTGCTGCCGATCTGCATGGAACCGCCGAAGACATAGGTGAAGAGCACCACGAACATGATGGGCTGGATCAGCCCGTAGATAATCATCTCGGGGATGCGGGACATTCTGATCAGATTGCGTTTCGCAACGACCATCGAGTCCCGGATCGACTGGCTGACCGGGTTCGCGGCGGGTGCGACCCGCACGGCATCGCTGACGGCGCTCACTGGGCGGCCTCCTTGTCGACCCTCTTGTCGATCTCTTCGTCCATCTCCTCGTCCTTGGCTTCGGCCACGTGTCCCGTCAGGGACAGGAAGACGTCGTCGAGGGTCGGCCGGCGCAGGCCGATGTCGTCGATCTCGATGCCTCGGGTGTCCAGTTCCCGGATGACCTCGGCGAGGAGCTTGGCGCCGCCGGTCACGGGCGCGGTCAGCTTGCGCATGTGCTCCTCGACGGCGGTCTCGCCCTTGCCGAAGCCGGCGAGGACCTCGGCGGCCGCCTGGATGTGCTCGCGCTCGTGCACCACGAGCTCCACGCGCTCACCGCCGGTGCGGGCCTTGAGCTGGTCGGAGGTGCCCTGGGCGATGACCCGGCCCTGGTCGACGACCGCGATGTCGTGCGCCAGGTGGTCGGCCTCTTCCAGGTACTGGGTGGTCAGCAGCAGCGTCGTACCGCCGGAGACCAGTTGCTTGATGACCTCCCACAACTGCTGGCGGTTGCGGGGGTCGAGGCCGGTCGTCGGCTCGTCCATGAACATCACGGGCGGCGAGACGACGAGGGCCGCCGCGAGGTCGAGCCGGCGGCGCATGCCTCCGGAGTAGGTCTTGGTGGGGCGGTCGGCGGCGTCCGTGAGGTGGAACTGCTCCAGCAGCTCGACCGCGCGCTCCTTCGCCGCCTTCGCCCTCATCTGGTAGAGCTGGCCGACCATCTGGAGGTTCTCACGGCCGGTCAGGTATTCGTCGACGGCCGCGAACTGGCCGGACAGGCCGATCGAGCGGCGGACGGCGTCGGGCTGCTTGAGCACGTCGATGCCCGCGACGACCGCTCGCCCGCTGTCGGGTCGCAGCAGGGTGGTCAGGCAGCGGACGGTGGTCGTCTTACCCGCGCCGTTCGGCCCGAGCAGGCCCAGGACCGTGCCCTCGGGCACGTCCAGATCGACACCGTCCAAGGCTTTGACGTCACCGAAGGTCTTGACCAGACCTTCGGCATGGATGGCACCTGGCATGTGAGTCTCCACGTCTTCGGGGATCTCCGGACAGATGAACAAGGCAGTACACGGACACACCATAACGCGATGTATCGCGTCTCACAATCGAACTTCCCATGTCGCGTTCCGTGAGAAGAAGGGATCTTGACGGGCTCCGGCGCCGGGTCAGCTCATGACCGTGTAACCCGCCTCGCGGAGCGCGCGGCCGACCTCGACGCAGTGCTCCGGGCCCTTCGTCTCCAGGTGCAGCTCGACCTCCGCCTCCGTGAGCCCGAGCCGTGGGTCGGTCCGTACATGGCTCACATCGAGGACGTTAGCGTCCACCACTGACAACACACCCAGAAGTGTGGCGAGAGCACCGGGACGGTCCGTCAGCCGCAGCCGTACGGCCAGGTAGCGGCCCTGCGCGGCCATGCCGTGCCGCAGCACCCGCTCCATCAGCACCGGGTCGACGTTGCCGCCCGAGAGCACCGCGACGACCGGCCCCTCGAAGGCGCCGGGCTCGCTCAGCAGCGCCGCGACCGGGCTCGCCCCGGCGGGCTCCACCACCAGCTTGGCCCGCTCCAGGCACAGCAGCAGCGCGGCGGACAGCTCGTCCTCGCTGACCGTGCGCACCTCGTCGACCAGCTCGCCGACGAGCCCGAACGGCACATCGCCGGGCCGTCCGACCTTGATCCCGTCGGCCATCGTCGCCGGGTTCTCCACCGTCATGGGCCGGCCCGCCGCGAGTGAGGGCGGGTAGGCCGCCGCGCCCTCCGCCTGGACTCCCACGATCCTGAGGTCCGGCCGCAGGGCCTTCACCGCGACCGCGATCCCGGCGGCGAGACCGCCCCCGCCGATGCCGACGACGATCGTGCGCGCCTCGGGGCACTGCTCGAGGATCTCCAGGCCCACCGTGCCCTGGCCCGCGATGATGTCGGGGTGGTCGAAGGGGTGGATGAACACCGCGCTCGTCTCGGCCGCGTACTCCTGCGCCGCGGCCAGCGTCTCGTCGACCACCTGGCCGTGCAGCCGCACCTCGGCCCCGTAGTCCCGGGTGGCGCTGACCTTGGGCAACGGGGCGCCCTTCGGCATGAACACCGTGGAGCGCACACCGAGCAGTGCGGACGCGAGGGCGACGCCCTGCGCGTGGTTTCCGGCGCTCGCGGCGACGACACCGGCGGCGCGCTCCTCGGGCAGCAGACCGGCGATCCGGACGTACGCGCCGCGCAGCTTGAACGAACCGGTCCGCTGGAGGTTCTCGCACTTGAGGTGTACGGGCGCGCCGACCATCTGGGAGAGGTGCCTGCTGCCTTCCATCGCGGTCACCCGCGCCACACCCGAGAGCATCTTCTGGGCGCCGCGCACATCGTCGAGGGTGACGGGTCGCAAGGAGTCAGCCGTGCTGTAGCTCATGACACCAGCATCGCAGTTCACAGGCGGGAACGACGGTTGTGACCAACCTCCGAGACCCGCTTTGTGAAGCGCCGGTACGACCCGCCTCCCGGCCGCGTACCCTGTCCCCCAATCAGCCAGCCCTCCACGAAGTGAGCCCCCGGCGATGCCCACAACACCTGAAATGTCGATGGACATGACGACCGTCGGTGACACCGGTCTTCTCGACACGCTGCAGCACGAGGTGGCACTGTTCGCCCGCCGTGCCGAACAGACCCGGCTCGGCGGAGTCGGGCAGGTGCGCAACTCCATGGACCGCGCCGCGTATCTCCTGCTCAACCGTCTCGACAAGGAAGGCCCGATGGGCGTCAAGGCGCTCGCCGCGAGCATGGGGATCGACTCGTCGACGGTCACCCGGCAGGTGGCTCCGCTGGTGGACACGGGTCTGGTGAAGCGCACCTCGCACCCCGAGGACGGACGCGCGGTGGTGCTCCAGCTGTCCCCGCGCGGGCAGGCCCGGCTGGAGGAAGTGCGCTCGTCGCGGCGGCAGTTGATGGCCGAGCTGACCGAGGAGTGGGAGCCGGAGGAGCGCGAGGCGTTCTGCACGCTCCTGACGCGCTTCAACAGCGCGCTGTCCGCCCGGATGGCGGTGCCGGGAGTGCCGGGGCCGGAGACGCAGTCGCCCTCCTGAGCACCGGCCGTGCGCGGCTCTTGACCGCGGGGCCGACCCTGGCCTGATATGAGACCGGGTCCTGTCGTACGCGTCCGTACGCGGCCGGGCCCGCATCCTCAGGGTCGCCGGCGGGCGGGAGGCGCGATGCGGCAACGGCATGCGTCCCGGGAGACCCGTCGGGCCCGGGAGTTCGAGGCGTTCGTCGCGGGCGCGGCGGGTCGGCTGCTGCGTGCCGCCACCCTGCTCACCGCAGAGGACCCGGACGACAACCCCCGTGCGCGGCGCCTGCTGACCCTGTCCTTGGCGCACACGTACGCGTGCTGGGACCGGCTGCGCGGCGAGGATCCCTACGACCGCACCCGCCAGTACCTCGCCACCCGCTTCGCACGCGGCACCTGGCATCACCACGGCCCGCTCGGCCGCACCCGCCCGCACCCCGCCGCACCGCTGGCCCCGCTCACTCCGCAGGAACGTCTGATCCTGGTCCTCAGGCTCTACGAGGGCGTCGCCGAGGAGCAGACGGCGGCCCTGCTCGGGCTTTCCGTGGAGCGCGTAAGGGCCATCTGTCACCGGGCGATGTCGACCCTGCTGCACCGGCAGCGGGGTCCGGCACCTGCGGTGGCGGCTTCCGCGAAGGCGGTGCCGTCATGAGAGGGAACGACCGCGAGGCGACCGTGCGGCGGCTGATGGAGCAGGCGCCGCGGCCCGTGCCGCCCGAGATCCACACGGAGGCGGTGCGCCGGGGCGGCCGCATGCTGCGGCGCAGGGCGCTGGCCCGCCGGATGCTGTGGCTGCTGCTGCTCACGGCGGCCGTGGCGTTCACCGTGTGGGCGCTGACGGTCCGCCCGTGGGTGGAGCCGCCGTCGGAGACGACTCCACCCCTCACCGGCTGGTGACCCCCGAAGGGGCCGGGCCGTTCTAGCCGAGCGCCTGCTGCAGGTCTTCCAGCAGGTCGTCGGCGTTCTCGATGCCGACGGACAGACGCACCAGGTCGGCCGGGACCTCCAGGGCCGAGCCGGCGGCGGACGCGTGCGTCATACGGCCGGGGTGCTCGATGAGCGACTCCACGCCGCCCAGGGACTCGCCCAGCGTGAACACCTTGGCGCGGTTGCAGACCTCGACGGCCGCCTCCTCGCCGCCCTCGACACGGAACGAGACCATGCCGCCGAACGACTTCATCTGCTTGGCGGCGATCTCGTGGCCCGGGTGCTCCGGCAGGCCCGGGTACAGCACGCTGCTCACGCGCGCGTGCCGGGTGAGCATGTCGGCGACCTTGACGGCGTTCTCGCTGTGCCGGTCCATGCGGACCGAGAGCGTCTTGGTGCCGCGCAGCACCAGCCATGAGTCGAAGGGGCCGGCGACGGCGCCCATCGCGTTCTGGTGGAAGGTCAGTTCCTCGCCCAGGTCGGCGTCGCTGGTGATCAGCGCGCCGCCGACGACGTCCGAGTGGCCGCCCATGTACTTGGTCAGCGAGTGCACGACGACGTCCGCGCCCAGGGCCAGCGGCTGCTGGAGGTAGGGCGTGGCGAAGGTGTTGTCGACGACGAGGCGGGCGCCCGCGTCCCGGGCGATCTGAGCGACGGCGGCGATGTCGGTGATGCCGAGCAGCGGGTTGGAGGGGGTCTCCACCCACACCACCTTGGTCTTCGGGGTGAGGGCCGCCCGCACGGCCGCCGGGTCGCTGGTGTCGGCGACCGACCACTCCACGCCCCAGCGGGCGACGACCTTGGCGAACAGCCGGAACGTGCCGCCGTAGGCGTCGTTGGGGATGACCACGTGGTCGCCGGGGCTGAGCAGCGTACGCAGCAGGCAGTCCTCGGCCGCCAGCCCGGACGCGAACGCGAGGCCGCGGCGGCCGCCCTCCAGGGCGGCGAGGTTCTCCTCCAGCGCGGTCCTGGTGGGGTTGGCGCTGCGGCTGTACTCGTAGCCGCCGCGCAGACCGCCGACGCCGTCCTGCTTGTAGGTCGAGACCTGGTAGATCGGCGGGACGACCGCGCCCGTCAGGGGGTCGGCCGTGTTGCCCGCGTGGATCGCGAGCGTCTCGAAGTGCTGACTGATGTGCCTGTCGCTCATGAGGACCGAGGGTAGTGCGCCGAGACGAAGAGTGCCGGAGTACGAGTCGACGCGCGCTCGGCGCAGGGTTCTCCACAGGACCGCCGGGGGCTGCCCGGCGGGGGTTTTCCACAGGTTCGGGGAGGGGGTTGGCCAATTGTCGGCGCGGTCTGGTTCGCTTGTTGCATGGAGATTCTGTGGGTCCTGATCGCACTGGTCATGCTGGGCTTCGTGCTGCTCCCCTTCCTGCGACGCCGGCGCGGTGCGGTCGGACTGGTCTCGCCCGACCACCCGGACGCCGCGGACCCGGCGAACTACGGCTTCGTCCGCGAGGAGGAGCTCGACATCCGCATGCCCGGCCCCGACCAGGACCTGCTGGACGTCCTGGACGTGGTGCAGCGCTCGGGGGACTACCGCGCGGCGCAGCAGCTCCTCGCGGGCACGGAGACGGAGGGCGAGCGTCGCTGGCAGCGGGTGCAGGCCTTCGCGGGTGCCGCATCACTGGAGCTCGCGCGGCGGCCCGGCGGGGTCGGCGAGGCGCCGGGCGGTCAGTGGCTGCGGGTGTGGCGGGCCGAGGCGCCCAAGGACGCGGGCGGCGCCGCGGTGCAGGCCGAGTTCCTGGTGCAGCAGGCGTGGCGGACGGCGACACCGGGGACGGACGAGTTCCGGATCATCATGGAGGAGGCCAGATCAGCGTGCGGCGACGCGGCGCTGCTCTCCCCCGGCGATCCCGTTCCGTACATCGTCGAGCTGTCGGTGGCCCGCGGGCTCGGCTATTCACGGAAGGACTTCGAGCAGCTCTGGCTGAAGATCCTGGACCGCGACCCGGCGCACATGGGCGCGCATCTGGCGGCGCTGCACTACTGGTGCGAGAAGTGGCACGGCTCGCGTGAGCTGGCGTACTCGTTCGCCGAGGCCGCGGCGGCCCGTGCGCCCCAGGGCTCGCTGCTCGCTGCGATGCCCCTCTTCGCGGTGTTCGAGCACCTCCCCGAGGTGACCCTGGTCAGCAGCTTCTGGCAGTCGGAGGTCGTCACGAAGGCGATGCACGGCGCGCTGCACGCGGTGCACTCGGCCCGCGCCGACGACCCGATGCTGGCACACGCGCGGCATCTCCTGATGTTCTTCCTGGTCCGCAGCGAGCGCTGGGCGGAGGCCATGAGCCAGCTCATACACATCGACGGCCATGTCGGCGCCCTGCCGTGGACGCTGTCCCAGGACCCGGCGGCGGAGTTCGCGGTGTACCGGGCGCTGGCGGTGGCGGGCTACGAGGCGAACGGCGGCAGCCCGGCGAGCCTGCCGCACTGAGGGCCCGGGCCGCGGAAGGCCGGAATTCCCTCCGGCCTCCGCACGTTGTAGAGGGCGTCCCGTAGACGGCCGCAGATGGCGCCGCCCCCTGGAAGACCGCTGGAGACCGCATGTTCCTGCACAGCCGTACGCCCCAGCTGCCCTCCCCCGAGCAGACGCTGCCCGGCCGCCCGGTGCCGTCGTTCACGGTGCCCGACCGCCACACCGTCCTCGGCAACCCCCTGCTCGGCCCCTACCCGGAGGGCCTGGAGGTCGCCGACTTCGGTCTGGGCTGCTTCTGGGGCGCCGAGCGCAAGTTCTGGCAGCTCCCGGCGGGGGTGTGGACGACCCTGGCCGGCTACCAGGGCGGTCACACCGAGAACCCCACCTACGAGGAGGTCTGCTCGGGCCTGACCGGCCACACGGAGGTCGTGCGCGTGGTCTTCGACCCGAAGCTGATCTCGTACGAGCGCCTGCTGAAGACGTTCTGGGAGTCGCACGACCCCACGCAGGGCTTCCGCCAGGGCAACGACGTGGGCACGCAGTACCGCTCGGCGGTCTACACCCACACCCCCGGGCAGGCGGCCACCGCCAAGTCCTCCCGCGACTCCTACCAGCAGGTCCTCTCCTCCTCCGGGTTCGGCGAGATCACGACGGAGATCGCCCCGGCACAGGGCCGTCCCTTCTACCCGGCCGAGGGCTACCACCAGCAGTACCTGGACAAGAACCCGGCGGGATACTGCGGCATCGGCGGCACGGGCCTGTCCTGCCCGATCGGTGTGGCCAAGGCCGAGGGCTGAACCCCGGTACCGGCAGAGCCGAACCCGGTACCGCTGAAGCCGAGGCCGAGTGCTGAACACCGGTACCGCTGGATACGCGGGGGCTCCCTGGCAATAGGGTGCCCCCGTGACTGCCCCCTCGAATTCGACCCTGAGTCCGGCGAAAGCCCGTCACGCGCTGCGGCTGTCCGCGCGCGTGTCCGCGGAGTTGCTGCTGGTCTTCGTGATGCTGGCCGTGTCTCTGTGGCTGCTGGGCCGGATGTGGTCGGTGGTGTGGCCGCTCGTCGTCGGGCTGCTGCTGACCACGCTGACCTGGCCCGCGGCCCGCGCCCTCCGTCGTCGCGGGTGGCCGCCCGCGCTCGCCGCGTCGCTGGTGACCGTGCTGTTCCTGCTGGTCGCCGTGGGTGTGGTGGCGTTGATCGCGGTGCCGGTGGCGTCGCAGTCCGGTGAGCTGACCGACGGTGTGGTCGAGGGCATCCAGCGGCTGCGCGAGTGGGCGGCGGGGCCGCCGTTGAACATCGGTGACGCCCAGATCAACAAGGCGTTCGACTCGGCGGTCGCCCGCGCCCAGGAGGGCGTCGGCAGCATGGTCGGCACGGTCGTCACCGGTGTCAGCACCGTGGTGAGCGGAGTGGTCACCGCTGTCCTCGCGCTGTTCCTGATGTTCTTCTTCCTCAAGGACGGGCCGAAGTTCCTGCCGTGGCTGTCCCGGCAGCTCCCGGGCCGGTTCGCCGCCGACGTCCCGATCGTGTTCGCGCGCGGCTGGGCCACCCTGGGCAGCTTCGTACGGTCCCAGGCGGCCGTCGGCCTGCTCGACGCGGTGCTGATCGGGCTGGGCCTGTGGATCCTGGGCGTGCCGCTGGTGCTGCCGCTGGCGGTGCTGACCTTCGTCTCGGCGTTCGTGCCGATCATCGGCGCCCTGTTCGCCGGTTTCGTCGCGGTCCTCATCGCGCTGGTCTCCAACGGCGTCACGGACGCGCTGATGGTGCTGGCCATCATCGTGGTGGTGCAGCAGCTGGAGGGGAACGTCTTCCAGCCCATGATCCAGAGCCGTGGTCTCGGGCTCCACGCGGCCGTGGTGCTGCTCGCTGTAACGCTGGGCGGCAGTCTGGCCGGCATCGTGGGCAGTCTGCTCGCCGTCCCCATCGCCGCGCTGATCGCGGTGGTGTGGAACTACGTACGCGAGCAGCTCAGCGACCCGCCGCGGGAACCGGACGACACCGACGAGCCGGACGCCGTCGCGCCCGTGCTGTCGTAACGGCCCCGTTCGCGCGACCGGTCATGGACGCGCGAACGGCCCCGCCCGGGTCGCGGGGCTCCTCCTCGCTTGCGAATCTGCAGGCGAAAGGAGTTCCGCCACATGAACCCTGTCACCGCGTCGCCCGTGCGTATCGAGGCGTCTGTGGACGCCCGGCTGTCCCGATGGCTGTGGCTGGTGAAGTGGCTGCTCGCCATCCCGCACTACATCGTGCTGTTCTTCCTGTGGATCGCCTTCGCGGTCGTGACGGTCATCGCGTTCTTCGCCATCCTGATCACGGCCCGGTACCCCCGGTCCCTCTTCGACTTCAGTGTCGGCGTGCTGCGCTGGAACTGGCGGGTCGGCTACTACGCCCACACCGCCCTCGGCACCGACCGGTACCCGCCGTTCACCCTCGCCGACGTGCCCGACTATCCGGCGCGCTTCGACGTCGTCTACCCCGAGCGGCTGTCGCGCGGGCTGGTCCTGGTGAAGTGGTGGCTGCTGGCGATCCCGCAGTACATCGTGGTCGCGATGTTCGTCGGGGGCGGCTGGGGCGGGGACAGTTGGCGCGGCGCCGGGCTGATGCCCTGGCTCTCCCTGGTCGCGGTGGTCATCCTGCTGTTCACCGCCCGCTATCCGCGGCACCTCTTCGACTTCCTGCTGGGCCTCGCCCGCTGGTGCGCGCGGGTGACCGCCTACGCCGCCCTGATGACCGACCAGTACCCGCCGTTCCGGCTCGACCTGGGCGGCCAGGAATCCCCGGCGAAGAGCCTCTGACAACGCCGCGCCCCAGCGGAATCGATTCCTCCCGCCCTACGCTCCTTCGCATGGTTCTCAGACGAGCGTTACAGGTGATCATGGTCGTCACTCTGGCCCTCGCGGGGGCGGTCCAGGGCGGGGCGGTTTCGGCGCGGGCGACCGACTCCGGACGGCAATTGCTGTTCTACAACCACGCCTACGGCGTCCTCGACCGGGAGACCGCCGACGCCATCGAGCACTCCGCCTATCTGCGCGACTTCGCCGACTTCCAGGTCCGCACCACGACGGGTTCCGGCGGGCAGACCTGGACCGGCCGCTATCTGATGGGGCGCGAGACCTACCTGGAGCTGTTCGGGGTCGGCGACCTGCCCGGCAAGGAGGCCGCCCTCGGCGCCACCGGCATGGGCGTCTCGACCGAGCGGAAGGGCGACCTGGTGACGGTGCTCGCGCGGCTGCGCGAGCAGGGAGTCGGCGACCCGATCGAGTTCCAGCAGACACGCGACTTCGGCGACGGCGTCCCCGTGCCGTGGTTCGACGCCGTCTTCACCACCGACCAGTACGACCGCTTCGGCGCCTGGGGCATGGAGTACCGGCCGGAGTACTTCGCCGACCCGCGCGGCAACACCGAGCCCGCCGCACACCCCGGTGACGTGGGCCGGGAGCGCTATCTGCCCGACGCCTACCGCGACCGTCTGATGCGGGACGTGACGGGCATCCGGCTCGCGGTGACCGCACGCGACCTCGCCAACACGGTGCCGCTGCTGCAGGCCGGCGGGTTCGCCGTGCGTTCCCTGCCGGACGGGGGCGTCGTCGCGAAGGGCGGCACCACCACGCTCCGCTTCGACGCCGTGCCCCTCGACCAGGTGGGCCTGCGGCAGGTCCGGATGTCGCTGAACCGGCCGGTGTCGTACCGGCACGAGGAGCGCATCGGTCACTCGACCCTCACCGTCGGCCCGGGGTCCCGTGCCGTGTGGACCTTCGACGACCAGGACCGGCCGGCTTCCCGGTAAGGCCCGTAAGGCCCCCAGGAGCCCCCGAGCCCCCTAGCCCAGCCGCTCCACCAGGAACTCCTCCCACGTCCGCTTCCCCTCCTCCGCCCCCCGCAGGGTGAGGTTCGCCCCGGCCCGGTACGCCCGCCCCGCCTTGCCGGGGATGCGCACCGGCAGCATCGGGCGGCGCCGCCCCCTCAGGCGGAGGTAGGGGCGGGCCAGTTCGGCGAGGGTGTGGACGTGCGGCCCGGCCAGGTCCGGGACGAGGCCGGACGGGGCGCCGAGGGTCAACTCCGCGAGTCGGGCGGCGACTTCGCGGGAGTCGACCGGCTGGAGCCGCAGGCCGCCCGGGACCGGGAACACCGGCAGCTTGGCCATCTTCTCGACCATGGTCAGCGTGAGGTCGTGGAACTGGGCCGCGCGCAGGGTCGTCCACGGGATGCCCGAGTCGGCGACGGCCCGCTCGGACTCCAGCTTCGTGCGCATCCAGGCCAGCGGCACCCGGTCCGCGCCGATGACCGAGATGTAGACCAGGTGCCGTACCCCGGCCCGGGACGCGGCGCGCACCAGATTGCGGGTCGCCTCGTCGTCGCCCTTGGGGCCGCCCGCCAGGTGCAGCACGGTGCCCGCGCCCTCGATGGCGGCATCGACACCCTCGTTCTTCAGCAGATCGCCGGTGACGTACTCGATGCCGTCGGCGGCCGGGCGGGCGGTCCGGCTGAGGATCCGCACCTCGTGGCCGGCCGCGCGCAGCAGCGGGACGACATGGCCGCCCAGGGTGCCCGTACCGCCGGTGACCAGGATGGATGACGTCATGACCACTCCCCGATGTCGACTTCGCGGTTCGCTGTCGCGGTCCGCCTTCGCCGGTATGACGGAGGGCGGCGGGGAGATGTGACAGACGCGGGCCGAGAGGAAGGTCAGCCGCCGCTGCCGTACGGCCGCGTGATGATCTCCAGTCGGTGGCCGTCGGGGTCGTCGAAGTACGCGCCCCGGCCGCCGTCGTTGTGGTTGATCTCGCCGGGGCGGCTGTGGAACGGGTCCGCCCAGTACGTCAGACCGGCCTCCTGGATACGGCCGAAGATCACGTCGAACTCTTCCTCCGAGACGAGGAAGGCGTAGTGCTGCGGCGTGATGGCGCCGGGGGTGTCCATGTAGTCGAGCGTCACGCCGTTGGGGATCTCGACCGGGAGGAACGGGCCGTAGGGCGGGCTCACTTCGAGTCCCAGGAGGTCGGCGAGGAACCGGGCCGAGGCGCGCTTGTCGTGCGCGACGACGATGGTGTGGTTCAGCTGCACGGTCATGGTGGGCCTCCCCTCCCGACCCACCATACTCCGGCACATATTAAGGTAAGCCTCACCTTATTCATTGATCGGAGTACGTGGTGCGCGCAGTGGGATCGAGGGCCGTCCTGGCCCTGGCCGTCGCCGGAGGGCTGCTGGCCGGTTGCTCGTCGCCGGGCGGCGGCAGCGGGGCCGGCAAGCAGGGGGACGGCTCGCGCAGCGAGGTCATCGGCGCCGCCGAGGGCTCCGCCGGACCCTCCGCCGCGCCGAGCGCCCTCGCGAAGGGCATGGGCGCCGACACCGACGAGGACGGGGTCTTCCCGCGCACCGTCAAGCACTTCGAGGGCAGTACGGCGATCAAGGCCGAGCCGCGGAACATCGCCGTGCTCAGCACCGGGCAGCTCGACGACCTGCTGTCGCTGGGCATCGTCCCGACGGCGACCACCCGCGCCGACAACGCCGGCCTCGTGCCCGGCTACCTGGCCGACGCCTTCCCGCGTCACAAGGACCGGCTGGCCGGCATGACCGACGCGGGCACCCGCTCCGCCCCCAATCTGGAGACCCTGGCCGCCGCCCAGCCGGACCTGATCCTCGCCAACGACTCGCTCGGCGAGCTCTACCCCAAGCTGTCGAAGATCGCGCCGACCGTGATCACCGCAGGCAACGGCATCAACTGGAAGCGCGACCTGCTGCTCGTCGGCGAGGCCGTCGGCAAGGGGCAGCGGGCGCAGCGCCTGCTCGACGGCATCGCCGCGGACGCTCGCGCCGAGGGGCGCGACGTGCAGGGCGACCCGGCCGTCTCCATGGTGCGGTTCACGCCCGACCGGACGCGCATGTTCGGCGTCTCCTCCTTCACCGGGTCCCTCGCCGTGGACATGGGCCTGAAGCGGCCGGAGTCCCAGCGGTTCACGGCGATCTCCGAGGACGTCGGGCCGGAGAGCATCGATGTCGCCGACGGCGACTGGATCTTCTACTCGGTGCAGGGCGACCCGGAGAAGACGGACGCCGGGAGTGTGCTGGCCGGGCCGCTGTGGAAGTCGATGAAGGCCGTCGACGCCGGGCACGCCGTGAAGGTCGACGACGACCCCTGGTACCTCAACGCCGGTCCCACCGCCGCCCGCCTCGTCGTACGGCAGCTCGCCGAGCACCTCGGCAGGTGACCCGGCGTCTCGCCGTCCGGCCGCCGGCCGCGCTCGCCGTACTGGGTGCCGTGCTGGTGGTGGCCGTCGCCGGTCTCCTCTCGCTCGCCGTCGGCACCCGGCCCGTGGCGCCGGACCGCGTGCTCGACGCGCTGCTGCACGGCGGCGGCTCCCCGGACGCGCTCGTCGTACGGTCCCTGCGGGTGCCGCGGACCGCGGTGGGGCTGGCCGCGGGCGCCGCGCTCGGCATCGCCGGGGCCGCGTTGCAGGCGGTCACCCGCAATCCGCTCGCCGACCCGGGGATCCTCGGGCTGAGCCAGGGCGCCGCGGCCGGGGTCGTCGTCGCCGTCGCGTCCGGGCTCGCGGGCGGCTTCGGCGGCTACGTCTGGTACGCCTTCACCGGCGCGGTCGTGGCCGCGTGCCTGGTGTACGGCATCGCCGCGCGCGGGCGGGGCGGGGCCTCGCCGGTGAAGCTGGCGCTGGCCGGGACGGCCCTGTCGGCGATGACGGCGGGTGCCACGACGGTCGTCCTGACGGCCGATTCGGCGACGCTGGACCAGTTCCGGTTCTGGCAGGTCGGGGCGCTCAGCGGCCGGGACGCGGACACGGTCGGCGCGATGCTGCCGTTCCTCGGCGCGGGACTGCTGGCGGTGCTGGCGTGCGCCCGGGGACTGGACGCGCTGGCACTCGGAGACGACGCGGCACGGGCTCTGGGGCATCGGGTCGGGCTGGTGCGGGGCGTGGCAGCGGCGGGGGCGACATTGCTGACCGCCGCCGCGGTGGCCGCCGCCGGTCCGATCGCCTTCGTGGGACTGGCCGTGCCGCACCTCGCCCGGCGGATGGTGGCCGGAGGCCATCGCGTCG
This sequence comes from Streptomyces sp. CRCS-T-1, assembly GCF_024442335.1. Classification (NCBI taxonomy): domain Bacteria; kingdom Bacillati; phylum Actinomycetota; class Actinomycetes; order Kitasatosporales; family Streptomycetaceae; genus Streptomyces; species Streptomyces sp. CRCS-T-1. The sequence continues at coordinate 2,895,102 of NZ_CP101651.1, forward strand.
TACTGCCGCTGTCCGGACTCCTCGGGGCGGGGCTGCTGGTGGGGGCCGATGTGGCGGGGCGTGTGGTCCGGGCTCCCGCCGAGGTGCCGGCGGGGGTCATGACGGCGGTGGTGGGGGTTCCGGTGCTGGTCGCGCTGGTACGGCGCAGAGGAGCTGTGACGTGACCGATACCGCACGACTGTCCCCGGCCGAGCCGGCTCACCGCCAGGTCTCCGTCCTACGGCCCCACCCTCGCGTCTCCCTCCTCCTCCACCGCCGCTCCGCCGCCGTCGCCCTGGCCCTCGTCCTGCTCCTCGGCGTCGTCATGCTCGTCTCCGCCTGTGTGGGGCAGGCGTACGTGTCGCCCGGCGAGGTGTGGCACACCCTGCGGACCGGGAGCGGCCCTCACGAGCTGGTCGTGGGCGAGTTGCGGGTGCCCCGGATCGTGCTGGGGGCGCTGGTCGGCGGGGCGCTGGGCGTGGCGGGGGCCCTGGTGCAGGCCGTGACGCGCAATCCGCTGGCCAGTCCGGATGTGATCGGGGTCGGGCACGGGGCGGCCGCGGCGACCGTGTTCGCGCTGGCGACGGGGGCGGTGAGTTCACCGGGCGCGCTGCCCGCCGTGTCGGTCGCGGGCGGGCTGGCCGCCGCCGCGCTGGTCTATGTGCTGGCCTGGCGGCACGGCATGCAGCCGAGCCGGTTCGTGCTGACCGGCGTCGGGATCGGCGTCGCACTGGGCGCCGTGGTGCAGCTGTATCTGACGGACAGCGAGCTGGAGGCCGCCGAGCAGGTCAAGCTGTGGCTGACCGGGAGCCTGAACGGGCGGGGCTGGGAGCAGGCCGGGCCGCTGGCCGTGGTGTGCCTGCTGTGTCTGCCGGGGCTGGTGTGGGCGAGCCGGGCGGTGCGCCCGCTGGGGCTCGGCCCCGAGACCGCGGCCTCGCTCGGTGTACGGGTGGACCGGGCCCGGCTGGGACTGACGGTCCTGGGCGTGGTGCTCGCGGCGACGGCGACCGGCGCGGCGGGCCCCATCGGCTTCGTCGCACTGACCGCTCCGCAGCTGGCGAGACGCCTCACGCGCACGCCTCAGCTGCCGCTGCTCTCCTCGGCTCTGACGGGTGCGGTGATCCTGGTCGGTGCCGATCTGGCGGCCCGGACGCTGCTGCCGCCGCTGGAGATCCCGGTGGGCGCGCTCACCTCGCTGGTGGGCGGGCCGTACCTGCTGTGGCTCCTGGGACGACGCTGAGGGCCCCGGCGCACAGCCGAGGCCCTCGCTCTCAGACCGCAAGGTCTCAGATCGTCGCCGTGTCGATCACGAACCGGTACCGCACGTCGCTGTCCTCCACGCGCTTGTACGCCTCGTTGATCTGGTCGGCGCCGATCAGCTCGATCTCGGCACCGAGGCCGTGCTCGGCGCAGAAGTCCAGCATCTCCTGGGTCTGCGGCAGGCCGCCGATGAAGGAACCGGCGAGCGACTTGCCGCCGCCGATCACCGAGAAGAGGCTGAGGGAGATCGGCTCCTCGGGGGCGCCGACGTTCGCCAGCGTGCCCTCGGGCTTCAGCAGCCCCAGGTAGGCGTTGAAGTCCAGCGGGGCCGCGACCGTGGACACGATCAGGTCGAACGTGCCGTTCAGCTCCTCGAAGGTCTTCGGGTCGCTGGTGGCGTAGTAGTGGTCGGCGCCGAAGCGCAGGCCGTCCTCCTGCTTGCGCAGGGACTGCGACAGCACGGTGACCTCGGCACCGAGGGCGTGCGCGATCTTCACGCCCATGTGGCCGAGGCCGCCGAGGCCCAGGATCGCGACCTTCTTGCCGGGGCCGGCGCCGAAGCGCTTGAGCGGGGAGTAGAGGGTGATGCCGGCGCACAGCAGCGGCGCGGCGACGTCCAGGGAGAGGCCGTCGGGGATGCGGACGACGAAGTTCTCGTCGACGACGACCTTCTGCGAGTAGCCGCCGTAGGTGGGCTCGCCGTCCCTGCCGATGGAGTTGTACGTCTGGGTGTTGCCCTCGACGCAGTACTGCTCGTTCCCGGCCTTGCAGTTCTCGCACTCGCGGCAGGAGTCGACCATGCAGCCGACGCCCACGCGGTCGCCGACGGCGAACTTCGTCACACCCGGGCCGACCTCGGTGACGACACCGGCGATCTCGTGGCCGGGGACCATCGGGAAGATGGCCTCGCCCCAGCCCTCACGGGCCTGGTGGATGTCGGAGTGGCAGATACCGGCGAACTTGATGTCGATCAGGACATCGAACTCGCGGACCTCGCGGCGCTCGATGGTGGTGCGCTCCAGCGGAGCCTTGGGGGCGGGTGCGGCGTACGCGGCGACAGTGGTCATGCCGGGGTTCTCCTAGCGGGGGTTGTGCGCCCGGCTGCCTTCTGGATCCTCTGACCGGGCACGCATCCCAGCGTGCCGAAAACGCGAGCGTCTACCCAGACCACCGTTTTGCGTACGCACACGGTGCGTACCACTGGCGGGGTCAGGCTCGTGTGCGTACGACCGTGAATACTGGAGGGCATGGACGAACAGCCCGAATCCGCACAGGAGCCCGCAGCGCAGTCCGGCGGGGGCCTGGACCGGCGTGCCGAGCTCAGTGAGTTCCTGCGCACCCGGCGGGCCCGGCTGAAGCCGGAGGACGTGGGGCTGCCCGACTTCGGACGGCGGCGCGTGCCCGGGCTGCGCCGCGAGGAGCTGGCGCAGCTGGCCGGGGTCTCCGTGGCGTACTACACACGGCTGGAGCAGGGCAACGGGCGCAACGTCTCGGCGGAGGTGCTGGACGCGATCGCACGGGCCCTGCGGCTGAGCGACGCCGAGCACGCCCATCTGACGCACCTGGCGAAGCCGAAGCAGCACAAGAAGAAGCCGGTGGCGCGCACCCAGCAGGTGCGGCCGACGCTGCGGCATCTGCTGGACTCGATCGAGACCGTCCCGGCGTACATCGTGGGGCGCCGCTCGGACATCCTGGCGTGGAACCGGATGGCCGCGGCCCTCTTCGGCGACTGGGCGGAGCTGCCGGCGCCGGAGCGGAACTGGGCGCGGCTGGTGTTCCTGCGGCCCGAGTACCACGACCTGTTCGTCGAGTGGGACCGGAAGGCGCAGGACATGGTCGGCTATCTGCGCATGGACGCGGGCCGCCACCCGGACGACCCGCGGCTGTCCGCCCTGGTGGGCGAGCTCTCCGTGAAGAGCGAGGAGTTCCGCCGGCTGTGGGCGGCGCACGACGTCAAGGAGAAGAGCTTCGGCGTCAAGCGGCTGCGGCACCCGCTGGTCGGCGATCTGACCCTGTCCTTCGAGACGTTCCGCCTGGTCGACGAGGCCGAGCAGTCCCTGATCACGTACCACGCGGAACCGGACACCCCCTCGGCCCAGGCCCTGCGCCTGCTGGCGAGCTGGGGCGCGGACGCGACCCGGGCGGGGGCCGGGAGCACGGCCCCACCGGCCTGACACACGCGAACGCCCGCCGCCCACACGAACGGCCCGCCGGAAACCGAGGCTTCCGACGGGCCGTTCGCTAACGGGTACTCACTTGCCGTAGTACGCGTTGTAGATCGAGACCGTCGACTTGTTGCCCTTCTTGTCGGCGATCTTGGCGTGGAAGGAGATGGCCTTCCCCTTCTCCGGGTTCTTGACGCTGACCTTGCCGTCCTTGACCGTGAGCTTCTTCCAGGTCTTGCCGTAGTCGTACGACACGTACACCGACAGCGACTTCAGGTTGCTGCCCTTGGCCGCGCCCTCGACGGTGACCGGGACCTTGACGGTCTTGCCGGCCGGGACCTTGCTGTCCAGACCGGTGGTCGCGCCGAAGCGGGCCGTGGAGGCGGGCAGCTGCTTGAGGTCAGTGGTCTTCTTCGAGCGGAACGTCCAGCTGGCGTCGATGCGGGTGGAGGCCGCCGCGACCTTGACGCTGCGCTTGACCGACGTCGTCAGCTTGTACTCGGCGTCGCCGGCCGGGACCTTGAACGCCTCACCGCCGAACAGCGGGTCGTCGTTGCTGCCGACCTTGGTGCCGTTGCGGTACAGGGTCGTGTCCACCGAGGTGAACAGCGAGGAGCCCGGGTTGCCCTTGCTGTCGGCGAACAGCGGCAGGGAGCCGTGGATCTGGTTGCCGTCACGGAACAGGCCGAAGCCGGCGCTGATGCGCGGCCCGAAGACAGCGGTGTTGAACGTCTTCGAGTAGCTCTTGCCGCCGGTGAACTTCTGGCCCTCCAGCGAGTAGCCGGCCTCGTAGATCGGGAAGCCGTCGGCGTCGACGCCGCCGCTCTGGGCGAACTCGAGGTCCCACTTCACACCGCCCAGGGTGGACAGGTGCAGCGTCCGCGTGCCCGGCAGGGTCTGCTCGAAGCCGATCGAGGAGGCGCCGCTGCTCCACGGCAGCCAGCCCACCGCGTTGATCGAGCCCTTCTTGCCGCTCGCCGCGGCACCGAGGCCCGCCTTCACCGTGGCGAGCTCGCTCGCCTTGTAGTGCTTGGTGTAGCCGGTGGCGAGCTGCTTGACCGGACCGCCGCCGGTGACGTCGTACTGCTCCTTGGCGCCCTTGCTCCAGTGGGCGTCCCACTGCTGGGTCACCGAACCGTCGGTGACCTGCGGGCCGACGTGCGCGGTGCGGAAGCCGGCGTACGAGTCCAGCCACCAGCCGAAGCCGAAGCTGGAGTCCCCCGCCTCCACCGTGTAGTCGGCCGAGGCGAACTCCGACTTGGCGGCGGCGTCCGGGACGGTGATGTCCACCGGCTTGGCCTTGCGGGCGTCCAGCGTGATCGTGGTGCCCTTGGCGACGTTCAGCTTGGGCTGGGCCAGCCAGTCGGCGCCCTCGAACTTCTCCGGGTCGTCGCCCGCGTAGAGGCTCGTGTTGAGGACGTAACCGCCCTTGGGCACCCGGGCGGTGACGGTGCCGTCCGCGTCGTACGGCGTGAAGAACTTGCCGGTGCCCAGGCCGGAGAGACCGGCCAGGTCGGCGTTGTAGTTCGAGGCGGGCTTGCCGTCACGGTCGAGGAACTTCAGCGTGACGTCGTAGGACTCGACCTCGCGCTGCACGGCCGCGGCCGTGCGGACACTCTGGCCGCCGCCGGTCGCCGTCACGTACGACGAGTACGCGCCGTCGACGGTGCCGCCCAGCTTGGTGTTCACCGTGAAGGGGACGGAGGCCTTGCCGCCGGCCGGGACGGTCACCGAGGTGGCGCCGAGCGTGAAGAAGCCGGCCGGGGCGGCCTGGCCCTTGGGGTTGGTGGCGGTCGACGTCAGCTTCAGCGTGACGTCCTTCGTACCGAGGTTGCGGTACGTCAGCTCCTTGGTGACCGGCTTGTCGTCGGTGTGCGGCCACTGCTGGAGGCCGAAGCTCACCGAGCCCGGCTCGCCTATCACGGACTGCGTGATGGCCTTGTCGACCTGGATACGGCCCGAACCCTGCTCGAACGGGGTGTACTTGCCGCCCTTGGTGGAGCCGGTGAGGGCGCCCTTCAGCTCGGAGTACTTCCACGTCGGGTGCTGCTGCTTCAGGATCGCCGCCGCGCCCGCGACATGCGGGGTCGCCATCGACGTACCGGAGATGGACATGTAGCCGGCCGGGTTCTCGCCGACCTCCTGGGCTATCTGGTTGCCCGGGGCGGAGGCCGCGGTGATGTCCACGCCGGGCGCGGTCACGTCGGGCTTGAGGGCGCCGTCCATGCCGGGGCCGCGGCTGGAGAAGTCGGCCAGCACGTCCTTGTCGTCGACGGCGCCGACGGTCAGGGCCGCGGCGGCGCTGCCCGGGGAGCCGATGGTCTGGTCGCCGAGCTCGCCCTCGTTGCCGGCGGCTATGGCGAACAGGATGCCCTTCTCCTCGGACAGCTTGTTCACCGCCGCTTCCAGCGGGTCGATCGCGGGCGTGTCGCCGCCGCCCAGGCTCATGTTGACGACGTCGGCGCCCTCGGCGGCCGCCCACTCGATGCCGGCGAGGACCTCGGAGTCGCTGCCGAATCCGCCGTCGTCGAGCACCTTGCCGTTGAGGATCTTCGCGCCGGGCGCGACGCCCTTGTACTTGCCGCCCGACTTCGCGCCGGTGCCCGCCGCGATCGAGGCGACGTGCGTGCCGTGGCCGACCTTGTCGGTGGTGTCGGGCGAGGTGGTGAAGTTCTTGGCGCCGATCACCTGGCCCTTGAGATCGGCGTGGGTGGCGTCGACACCGGTGTCCAGGACGGCGATCTTCACGCCCTTGCCGTCGAAGCCGGCCGACCACGCCTTGGGGGTGCCGATCTGCGCGACGGACTTGTCGAGGCTGGCCTTGCGGACGCCGTCGAGCCAGACGTGCGCGATGCCGGAGGCGGTCTTGTCGCCGTTGGTGACCGCGTCCCACAGGTCGGGCGTGTCCTCCTTGGGCGCCTGCACCGCGTCCGCGTTCACGGACTTCAGCGAGTGGCTCAGGGTGCCCGCGTCGCGGACGTCGGCCTTGGCCGCCGCGGCGCTGCCCCGGTAGCCGACGATGACCTTCAGGCCCTTCTTCTGGGCCTTGCGGGTCGCGGACTTGTTGAGCTCGGTGACATCGAAGAGCCGCTGGTCGAGCTTGCCGGTGGCGACCAGGCGGGCCGCGTCGGCGGGGATCACGAGGGTGTGGCCGTCGAGCCTGCGGATCTGGACAGGAATGTCCTCGCGGCCCTTGGCCCGCTCCAGACCGACCACGCGCCCCTTGGCGTCCAGGACGACCCGGTCACCGGTGATCAGCGTGACGCGCTGCTTGGCGGTTAGCGAGGTGGGCTTGGAGGCTGCGGCCGTCTGCTCGCCGTTCGCCGACGCCGGGCTGGTCATACCCGCCGCCAGGGCCACGGCCGCCGCGGTGGCGACCGTGGCCACGCACGCCTTTTTCATTTGTCTGCGCAAGAGTCCCCCTTGCAGAAGAGCCAGGTGAATTCCCCGTTCACCCGGCCGGGGGTCATCTCGTACGCATGGACGTACACCCCCCGGAATACGCAGTATGCCGAGGGGTGATCAGGTGCTCAATAGATGAGAGGAAGGTAAGAAATCCGTCGGCTGACTGTTACACGGCCGCCGGAACTCCGTTACAGGACCGCATGGTTACGCCCGCGCGTTCTCCTGGACGGTGATCCGCCCCTTGCGGATGGTCGCCACGCGCGGGGCCTGCTTCGCGAGGGCCGAGTCGTGGGTGACCATCACGAAGGTGAGCCCGAGCTCCTTCCACATGCGGATCAGCACGTCCATGATCTCATCGCGCGTCGACTCGTCCAGGTTTCCGGTGGGTTCGTCGGCGAGCAGCACCTTCGGCTGCTTCACGAGGGCCCGGGCGATGGCGACGCGCTGCTGCTGACCGCCGGACATCTCGCCGGGCAGATGCGCGAGGCGTTCGCCGAGGCCGACCGATTCCAGGGCCTCCGCGGCCCGTTCGCGGCGCTGCTTCGGCTTCATGCCGAGGGGGACGAGGGCCGTCTCCACGTTCTCCTGTGCGGTGAGCGTCGGGATCAGGTTGAAGGACTGGAAGACGAAGCCGATGCTTTCGCTTCTCACCCGGGTGAGTCTCGCCTCCGGGAGCGCGGCGAGGTCCGTGCCGTCCAGGATGATCTCGCCGGAGGTGGGGCGGTCCAGGGCGCCGAGCATTTGGAGCAGGGTGGACTTTCCGCCGCCGGTGGGGCCCTGGATGACCAGTCGGTCGCCGTCGGGGATGGTGAGGTCTATGCCGTCGAGGGCTTGGACGGTGTCTTTGGCTCGGGTGTAGTGCTTGGTGACTGCTTTTAGTTCGTACATGGTGTGGCTCCTGGATGGGTTGGTCGGTCGGCTACTCGACTCGGCGTAGAGCGTCAGCGGGTCGGAGTCGTGAAGCCCTCCAGCCGCCGAACGCACCGGCGATCAGACCGCCCGCCACCGCCAGCCCCACCGCCAGCGCGATCGTCGTCAGGGCGACCGGTGCGGTGAGGGCGACGTCGAGGGTCTTCGTCGCGGCCTGGCGGCCGGGTCCGCCGAAGCCGCCTCTGAGGCCCTCACCGCCCCCGGAGCCCAACTGCGCCTGAAGCGTCGGGCTGACAGCGGTCACCGCATACGCCCCCGCCAGCCCCAGCGCGATGCCCAGCACCCCGCCCACCAGCCCGTTGACGACCGCCTCGCCCACCACCTGACGGGTCACCCGCCCCGACTTCCAGCCCAGCGCCTTGAGCGTGCCGAACTCGCGGACGCGACGGGAGACCGCCGAGGACGTGAGCAGGCCCGCGACCAGGAACGCGGCCACGAGCACCACGACCGACAGCCACTTGCCGACGCTCGCTGCCAGCGAGGACGCCGTGGACAGTGAGCCGGACACCGTGTCAGCGAGGTCGGCGGAGGTCGTCACCGTCGTACCGGAGATGTTCTTCTGCAGGGCCGCCTTGACGGAGTCGATGCGCTGCGAGTCGGTCGCCTTGACATAGATCGTGGTGACCTTGTCCTTCGCGTCGGCCAGCGTCTGCGCGCGCCTCAGCGGGATGTAGAGGTTGGCGGCCGCGTCCCCGCTGTCGGCCGTGGCGATGCCGACGACCTGGAACTTCGTGCCCTTGACGGTGACCGTGGACCCCGCCTTGAGCTTCTTCTCCTTGGCGTACGCCGCGTCCGCGACGGCGACCTTGGCGTCGGTCTCGCTCGTCTTGAACGTACGGCCGCTGGTGATCTTGGAGGAGGTCAGCGGGCCGAGGGCCGGCTTGGTGACGTCCGTGCCGTAGACGGAGTAGCTGTTGACGTCGAAGTCGGCGCCGCCGCCCTCGACCCGGCCCTGCGGGGACGGCTGGGCTCCCCCGAGGCCGCCGCCCCGGCCGCCTTCCTGCCCGCCGCCTTCCTGTCCTCCGCTCTCGCCCTGCTGGAACCGGCCGCGCGTGAACTCGCCGCTGACCTTGACGACCTGGAGGCTCAGCCCGCCCACCGCGTCCGCGACCCCGCTCTGCGCGTCGACCTTGCCCACGGTCGAGCCCGCCAGCGTCTGGAGGCCCTGCACCATGACGCGGTCGCTGCTCTGCTCACCGCCGGAGTCGTCGTCCTGGGCGTCGAAGCGGAAGCGCGGCCGCTCGGAGCCGCTGCCGGGCGGTGCGGCGGCCTTGGTGACGGTCATGTCCGTGCCCAGCCCGTAGAGGGACTGGAGGACCTTGTCCTGGGCCTTGCTCATGCCGGCGGACACGGAGGTGACGACGATGACCAGCGCGATACCCAGCGCGAGGCCTGAGGCGACGACGAGGGCCGCCTTTCTGCGGCGGCGCAGCTCGCGCCTCAGATAGGTGAAGAACATGGCCGCAAGCTAGGGACGGTCTGTGATGAGGACTTGAGCCACGCATAAGAGGTGGATGAGAAGAGCCGGGAGAAACGACGGAAGCCGCCGTCCGTCCCTGTTTCCAGGGCGGGCGGCGGCTTCCGTTCAGGAGCTGCCGGAGCAGGCGGACCGTCAGACGGCGGAACCGGCCTTCCAGTCGGCCCAGCTCATGTTCCAGCCGTTGAGGCCGTTGTCCGGCGCGACCGTCTTGTCGCCGGTGTTCTGGACGACGACCACGTCACCGAGGATCGAGTTGTTGTAGAACCACGCGCCCGGCGTCTTCGGGTCGTCGGCGCCCTTCACGTCCTGGAGGCCGACGCAGCCGTGGCTGGTGTTCGCGCTGCCGAAGATGGACTTCGCGCCCCAGTAGTTGCCGTGGAGGAAGGTGCCGCTGGCGGAGAGGCGGATGGCGTGCGGCACGTCCTTGATGTCGTACTCGCCCTTGCCGTCGTCGTCCGTGAAGCCCACGGTCGCGCCGTTCATGCGCGTCTCCTTGAACTTCTCGGACATCACCATGATGCCCTCGTAGGTCTTGTTCTCGGGCGAGCCGGCGGAGATCGGGATGGTCCGCACGGTCTTGCCGTCCTGCGTGATCTTCATCTGCTTGGTCTTCGCGTCGACGTACGAGACCTGGTTGCGGCCGATCTTGAAGGTGACCGTCTTCTGCTGGACGCCGTAGACACCCTTGGCGCCCTCGACGCCGTCGAGGTCGAGCTTCAGCGTGACGGTGGAGCCTTCCTTCCAGTACTCGTCGGGGCGGCAGTCCATGCGGTTGGCGTTGAACCAGTGGCAGGCGACCTCCTGGCCGCCGGTCGTGCTGACCTTGATGCCCTTCTGGACGGCGGCCTTGTTGGTGATCGCCTTGTCGAAGTTGATCGAGACCGGCATGCCGACGCCGACGGTGGTGCCGTCGTCCGGCGTGAAGTTGCCGATGAAGCTGTTGGCCGGGGAGACCGTGGTGAAGGAGGCGTTCTCGTGGGCGACCCGGCCGTCGGAGTCCTTCGCCTCGGCGGAGAGCTTGTAGTTCGTGGAGCGCTCCAGCTGGGCGCTGGGCTTCCAGCTCTTCTTGTCGGCGGATATCTCGCCACCGACCTCCTTGCCGTCGGACGTCGTCATCGTGACGTCCGTGAGCGTGCCCTTGCTGACGGTGACGGCGGCGGAGTTGTTGATGGAGGCGTTGTCGGAGCCGTCCTCGGGCGTGATCTTGATCTGGGCCGCGGAGGTCTTCTTCGCCGCGGCCTCGTCGACCTTCGACTGGGAGCTGTCGCCGCCGTCACTCCCGGAGGCGTTGTCGTCGCCGCCGGTACAGGCCGAGAGCGCCAGCACTCCTCCGAGCAGTGCGGACGCGACCGCCAGGCCCTTGCGCCGCTTACTGACCGTTATCACACGCTTCTCCATCGTTGCCGATTTCCCCAAGACCCCGAGTGTGTCCCCGTCAAAGACCAAGTGCCCCCGCGCGGACTCGTGAGTCCTCGTCGAGACCTTTCAACGCTACGACCGGTTCGTCCGGTTCCCCATGGCGCACAAGTGTGGGGATCACCACGTCCACCACATGCGCCAGGTGCGTCACGTCCCCCGTTTGAGACGAGAAGACCCCGGGCGGCGGTTGCCGCCCGGGGTCGATGTTTTTCCGGGCAGCCTCAGCCGAGGTTGTCGTCTTCATCATCCTCGTCGTAGTCCCACTCCGGCGAATCGGGGTCGTACTCGATCCTCTCGCTGCTCCAGGAGGCCTGCTGGAGTTCGACCCCCGGAACCTGGCTGACCAGGTCGAACGGGTCCACGAGGTACGCGAGGGCCTCAGCGGTGTCTTCCGTCACAGCGCTCTCGGCGTGTACCCGTTCCGACGCCGGCAACTCGGCGTCGTCGGCGATCCGGCGCAGCGCGGACTTGGTGACCGCGTCCGCGTCGCCGACCTCCAGAACGAGTTCCACCCGAACCCGCACAAAACGTGATTCCTCAGGAGTGCTCATGGCGGGAGCGTACGTCCGGGGCCTCCCGTGACTTTCCCGTGACCCGCGCCTTTTACTAACATCACCCCACACGGCCAATTCGCCAGTGCCACAAGGGGATCGATATTCCGTGTCATCCGCTCGCCGTCCGTTGCTGACCGCCACCGCCGCGGCGTCCCTGCTGGGGGCCCTGTGGTTCGTCCCGTCCGCCAACGCGACGTCGGACTCCCCGGTGAGAGACGCGGTCTCGGCGACCCCGTCGCCGCAGGTCACAGAGCAGGCGCGGATCGCGGCCACGACCGCGGGCAACACCGTCACGGACACCCGCCTCGCCGACACGGGCAGCTTCGACAGCACCCCCTACGTGGCCGGCGGCACGATGTTCCTCATGCTGGGCGCGGGCTTCGTCGCCTACTCGGTCCGCCGGGAACGGCTCGGCTTCTGAGCGCACTTGGCGCAAGGGCGACCGCCCCGGGGCCCTGCCACCCGGCAAGGCCCCGGCCGCGTTCGTCGTACTACTGGAGCGGCCCGGTGACCGTCTCCACAGCGGCGAGCAGCCGCCCGTCGCGCACGAAGGCGTCCGCGGCGGCCAGGTCGGGCGCCAGGAACCGGTCCGGACCGGGGCCCTGAACTCCCGCTTCCCGTACGGCGTCGAGGACCGCCCGTGTCGCGGGCGCGGGCGTCAGGCCCTCGCGCAGTTCGACGGCGCGGGTGGCGGCGTACAGCTCGACGGCGAGGACCCGGGTGAGGTTGTCGACGGCCGTGCGCAGCTTGCGCGCCGCCGACCAGCCCATCGAGACATGGTCCTCCTGCATCGCGGAGGACGGGATCGAGTCGGCGGACGCCGGTACGGCGAGCCGCTTCAGCTCGCTCACCAGCGCGGCCTGCGTGTACTGAGCGATCATCAGGCCCGAGTCCACACCGGCGTCGTCGGCGAGGAACGGCGGCAGGCCGTGGCTGCGGTTCTTGTCGAGCAGCCGGTCGGTGCGCCGCTCGGCGATGGAGCCGAGGTCGGCGGCGGCGATGGCGAGGAAGTCCAGGACGTAGGCGACGGGCGCCCCGTGGAAGTTGCCGTTGGACTCCACCCGTCCGTCGGGCAGCACCACCGGGTTGTCCACCGCCGAGGCCAGCTCGCGGTCGGCGACCAGCCGGGCGTGGGCCATGGTGTCCCGCCCGGCCCCGGCGACCTGCGGGGCGCAGCGCACCGAGTAGGCGTCCTGGACGCGCGGGGCGTCGTCCTGGTGGTGCCCGGTCAGGCCCGAACCCTTCAGCACGGCCAGCATGTTGGCGGCACTGGCGGCCTGCCCCGGGTGCGGCCGGATGGCGTGCAGTTCGGGGGCGAGGACCCGGTCGGTGCCGAGCAGGGCCTCCATCGACAGGGCGGCCGTGATGTCGGCGGACCGGTAGAGCGTGTCCAGGTCGGCCAGGGCCATGACCAGCATGCCGAGCATGCCGTCGGTGCCGTTGAGGAGGGCGAGGCCCTCCTTCTCACGCAGTTCGACCGGCTGGATGCCGTGCGCGGCGAGGAGTTCGGCGGCCGGGCGTACGACACCGTCGGGGCCCTCGGCGTCGCCCTCGCCCATCAGCGCGAGGGCGCAGTGGGACAGCGGCGCGAGGTCGCCGGAGCAGCCGAGGGAGCCGTACTCGTGCACGACCGGGGTGATCCCGGCGTTGAGGAGGTCGGCCATGGTCTGCGCGACCTCGGGCCGTACGCCCGTGCGCCCGGAGCAGACGGTCTTCAGCCGCAGGAACATCAGGGCGCGCACGACCTCCCGCTCCACCCTCGGCCCCATCCCGGCGGCGTGCGAGCGGACGATGTTGCGCTGGAGCTGTGCGCGCAGCTCGGGGCTGATGTGCCGGGTCGCCAGGGCCCCGAAGCCGGTGCTCACGCCGTACACGGGGTCCGGCTTGGCCGCCAGCGCCTCGACGATCTCGCGGGCCGCGGCGAGGGCGGCCACCGCCTCCCCGGAGAGCTCGACGCGGGCTCCGGCACGCGCCACGGCGAGCACGTCGGACGCGGTCACGCCGGACGTCCCCACCACCACAGTGTGCATATCCATATTCAGGAGCGTACGCAGTGAATTCGATGATGTCACCACTGGGGACGGGCTCCGCCCCTTACCGATACGTCACACCCCCGGGCCGCTCCCCGACGGCTACGGCGCGTGCCGTCCGCGGAAGCGCCGGCGCTCCCCGTCGGCCCCCTTGGACGGCTCGTCCGCCAGCCGCATGACGGGGTCGTCGGGCCCGGCCCGGCCCGCGACCACCGGCCGCGCGGCCCGCTCGGCCTTGGCCCGGTACTGGGCCGCGTCCGCGAGCCGGAACAGCCGCCGCGCGGAGCGTACGGGCCCGATCGGGTCCTCCGTGGAGGCGACCCCGCAGGCCACGCCCTCCCCGAGTTCCAACTCGGACGCCCGGCGGCACAGTTCACCGGCCGCCTTCACCACCTGGTCGGCGGGCGGCCCGACCGCGAGCAGACAGAACTCGTCCCCGCCGAGCCGTGCCGCGAGCGCCCCCGGCAGCATGGCCCCGCACAGCGACAGCACCGAGCCGAACCGCTCCAGGAGCCGGTCGCCGACGGCGTGCCCATGGGTGTCGTTGACCTGCTTGAGCCCGTTCAGATCGCAGACGACGAGGCTGACGACCACGCCGTCCCTGCGGTGTCGCTCGATGGCCTGCTCCAGGCGTACGTCCACGGCACGGCGGTTGGCGAGTCCCGTCAGCGCGTCGGTGAACGCGAGCCGCCGGGCCTCCTCCAGCCGCTCGGTCTGGGCGATGCCGGCGGCGACGACGGAGGCCAGGACGGTGGCGAAATCGGCGTCGGCCCGCGCGAAGACGGCCTCACCGGCCGGCCGGGCGACATACAGCTCGCCCCAGGCCCGCCCGTGCAGCACGATCGGCGCGACCACGCAGCAGCCGCGGCCCCGGCGGCGCAGAGCCGCGACGCGCTGATGGCAGTACCCGGGGCGCCGCCCGGCGGCGGGCCCCTCGGCGGTCTCCACCCACGCGTCGGGCTCCCCACCCCCGGCCGCCCACCGCTCGTGCAGGAACTCGGTGATCTCCGCGAACTGGTGCACCGGATAGGCCTCGTCCTCGGGGAACTCCTCCTCCCCGTCGGCGAGCGCCCCCACGTTCACGAGGACTTTCAGCCGCCCGAGTTCCCGCTCCCACACCGACAGCGCGGCGAAACTCCCGCCCAGCGCCCGGCACGCCCCGGCAGCCGCCGCACGCCACGCCTCACGCGACCCGTGCGCGGCCGCCATCCCCTGAGCCAACGCGACGACGGCCAGCAGCCGTCTGTCCTCACCCATCACTCCAGGCTAGGGACTTTTCAGCCAATCTGTCCGGTAGACGACGCGAACGGGGAGCCTTTAGCTGCGGGCGCGCCCCGCCTCGTCTGCGGGCATGCGTGCCGCTAAGGGCGGCACGGGTGGGCGCAGGCGGCACCCCGCTACGCCGGGCTGCGGACCCACCCGCCCCCAGCCCCAACCCCGAGCACCGGACAACAAACCCCAGCTCACTCCCCCGGCCACTCCGGCTTCCGCTTCTCGTTGAACGCCGCGACACCCTCCGCCCGGTCCCCGGAAAACGCCACAGCCCTCCACGCCGCGTCCTCCACCTCAAGCCCCGCCCGCAGATCCAACCCCTGCCCCAACCGCAACGCCCGCTTCGCCGCCCGCAACCCCACCGGCGAATTCCCCGCGATCCGAGACGCCAGCTCCAACGCCACCTCCCGGTCCCGCCCCTCCTCCACCACCTGATCGACCAGCCCCAACTCGCCCGCCTCCACGGCCTCCACCCGCCGCGCGGAGAAGATCAGCTCAGCCGCCCGAGCAGCCCCCACCCGACGCGGCAGCAGCTGCGTGCCCCCACCCCCGGGAATCACCCCCACCGACACCTCCGGCAGCCCCACCACCGCCGTACGGTCCGCCACGATCACGTCACAGGCGAGCGCCAGCTCGAACCCACCCCCCAGCGCGAACCCGTGCACCGCCGCCACCGTCGGCACCGGCACCTCCAGCACCCCGGTGTACGCCCCACGCGTCACCGGCCGCTGCCGCACCAGATCCGCGTCGCTGAAGGAGTTCCGCTCCTTCAGATCGGCCCCCACGCAGAACGCCCGCTCATGCGTCGAGGTCAGTACGACCACCCGTACGTCCCGGTCCTCCCCCAGCGCCGCACACGCCCCGGCGACGGACCGCGCCATCTCGGTCGACACGGCGTTCATAGCCTTGGGCCGGTCGAGGACGAGCTCCGCGACACGCCCCTGCTCATGCCGCCGCACCAGCACGAAGTCCCCGAACCGTTCCTCACTCATGACACCCTCCGGTTAACGCGGGTTAACAACCTCAGCGCCCCGATCATCGCAGCCGCACCCCCCGCACGAAAGAGCGGACGCGACCGGTTCCCACGCGATCACCCGCCCACCCGTTCGAGTGACATCACCTCAATTCCGGCCCGACCGCCCAAGGGAGCGCATAGCGTGCGTCCGCCAATGGCGCACAGGGGGCGCGTGCGCAGCGGGAGGAACCGTGATGAGGACGACGAACACGCCGACGAGGCCACAGCGGGACACCGGGGCGACGGAAACCGGCCTCTTCGCCCCCCGCGTCCGAGGCCGCCACCGCAAGCCCCGCTCCCCCAAGGCCCTGCTCGCCGCGGGCGGCCTCGCCCTGGCCGCCGGCGCCCTGAGCCTCGTACGCCTGACCTCCGGCCCGAGCCCCGACGGCGTCGGCACCGTCGAGGCCGGACCCAGCCCGGACCCGGTCACCACCGGCACGGACACGGACCGGACCGCCGACACCGCCGCGACCTTCCCGGCCGCCACCCCCGAGGTCAGCCCCTCGTCACCCACGGCCCTGGGCGGCCTGACCCCGTCCCCGGCCACCCGGGGCGCACGCCCGGCCCCGACCGCCCCGGCCGACACCCGAAGCGCCACCACGACCGCCGCTCACAAGCCCACGACCATCCCCGACGCACCGAACACCCCGGCACCGGCCACCCAGGGCGACGCCCCACGCCCGGCCCCGGCCACGCCCGCTCCACCGAGCCGGACCACGCCCGCCCCGGCGCCCGACCCCGAGAAACCGAAGAAACCGAAGAAACCGGACGACGACCCCGGCCTGTGCGTGCCGATCATCGGCCTGTGCGTGGACACACCGGGCCGCCCCGGCTGACCGCCCCCGTCAGCTCAGCCCAGGTCCCGCCGGGTGAGCAGCCACGGCTCCACGACGCCCAGCCCACGCACGGGCCGCTGCCACATCGGCTGCAGCGCGAACCGGTACTCCGGAGGCTCCTCGCCCTCCTTCTCCGCCGCGACGGCCTCCTCGGCCGCCTCCGCCTCGGAGGACGGCGCGTCCTGCGTGCGGATCAGCTCCTCGGCGAAGGCGGTGTCGACGAGGACGGCGTCCTTCGGAGCTATCGAGGTGAGCCGGGAGGCCAGATTCACGGTCGTACCGAACACATCGCCCATTCGGGTGGTGACGGTGCCGAACGCCATGCCGACGCGCAGCTCCGGCATCGTCTCGTCGTGCGCCATGGTCTCGATCAGCCGCAGGGCGATCTCGGCGGCGATGCCCGCGTCGTCGGCGGCGTACAGCACCTCGTCGCCGAGGGTCTTGATCAGCCGTCCGCCGTTCGCGGCCACCAGGTCGGCGGCCGTGGTCTCGAAGGCCTCGACCAGCTCGCCGAGCTCCTCCTCCTCCATGCGGCGGGTGAGCCGGGTGAAGCCGACCAGGTCCGCGAAGCCGACGGCGAGACGCCGGTCGACCATCTCCTCGTCGTCGGCGGCCTGCACGACCCGTCCGGCCGAGGCGGCGAGCTGACGCCGCCAGACGTAGACGAGGAACTCCTCCAGCTCGGGCAGGAGCAGCTCGACGATCGGGTACGTCACCTCGGTACGGGTCATGCCCGGCTCGGGCGGCTCGGTCAGCCCCTCCAGGAACGAGTCGATCTGCCACTCGGCGAGCCGTGCGGTGGTCTGCCCGGTGGAACGGGCCACCTGTACGGCCATCGCCTCGCTCAGCAGCCCCGCCTCGACGAGACCGGCGAGGCGCCGCAGGGCGAGGACGTCCGCCTCGGTGAGGGCCTTGGCCTGCCCGATGTCCGCGAAGCCCATCGCCCGCCAGAAGCGGGAGGCCAGCTCCATGGAGACACCGGCGCTACGGGCCGCCTGAAACGGGGTGTACCGGCGCTCGGCCCCCAGAATGAGCCCTTCGAGGCGCAGGGCCAGCGGGTCCTCGCCGGGGTCGGCGCCCTGCGCGTCCGTACCGGAATCCGGGTCTTCGACGGTCACGCGTGCTGCCCTTCCGATCTGTCACGGTCATGTATCGACCGGCCTCAACTCTACGGCAGGTGTGCGCCAGCTCACTCCGTCAGGCACCCCGCTGCGGGCATGCGTGCCGCCAGGGGCGGCACGGGTGGGCGCAGCGGCACCCCGTCGCGCCGGGTTGCGCAACGCCCTGCCCCCAGCTCAAGCCGGCCTCAGGTGCACGATGTCCCCCGCTCCCACCGGCTCCTGCACCCCCTCCTCCGTAGCCAGCACCAACCGCCCGTCCCCATCCACAGCCACGGCCTCCCCCACGACGCCCCGATCCCCGGGCAGCTCCGCCCGCACGGTCCGCCCGAGCGTCGCGCACGACGCCGCGTACGCCTTCTGCAGCCCGCTCACCTCGGGGTCACCCCCGGCCGCACGCCACTTCCCGTACCACTCCTCCAGGGACCGAAGCACACCCCGCAGCAGCGGATCCCGATCCGTGCTCACCGATCCGGCCAGCCCCACCGACCCCGCCGTCGGCACCGGCAGCTCCTTCTCCTTCAGCGAGACATTGATGCCGACCCCGATCACGACCCCGTCGTCACCGGCCCGCTCGGCGAGGATCCCCCCGGCCTTGCGCTCCTCTCCCCGGACCGTGACCAGCACGTCGTTCGGCCACTTCAGGGCCGTGTCGACACCCGCCGCCCGCGACAGCCCCGTAGCCACCGCCACGCCCGTGAGCAGCGGCAGCCACCCCCACCGCGCCACCGGCACCTCGCTCGGCGTGAGCAGCACGGAGAAGAACAGGCCCGACCGCGGCGGCGCCGTCCACTGCCGGTCCAGGCGCCCGCGCCCGGCCGTCTGCTCCTCGGCGACGAGCACCGCCCCCTCGACGGCCTCCCCCTTCGCCGCCCGGTCCACGAGGTCGGAGTTGGTGGAGCCGGTGCGCTGCACCACGTCCACCTCGGACCACAGCCCTCCCTCCCGCACCAGCCCCCGGCGCAGGGCGGTGACATTGAGGGGCGGACGGTCCAGATCCGACCAACGGCTGCCGTTCGGCTCTTGCGGCTCTGCTGCATCTCGCGGCGTCATGCAAGCCACACTAGGTGTGGTAAACGCCGCACTGCCGACCCGAGGGCACCGCACTACTCTACGGATGAGTAACCGTCCCCCCTTTTGAGCAGGCAGGGAGCCGCATCCCGATGTCCGAGCCGGAAGAGCTGCAGCAGCCTGACATTCACACGACCGCGGGCAAGCTCGCGGATCTCCAGCGCCGTATCGAGGAAGCGACGCACGCCGGCTCCGCACGCGCCGTCGAAAAGCAGCACGCCAAGGGCAAGCTGACGGCCCGTGAGCGGATCGAACTCCTCCTGGACGAAGCCTCCTTCGTCGAGCTGGACGAGTTCGCCCGGCACCGGTCCACCAACTTCGGTCTGGACCAGAACCGCCCGTACGGCGACGGCGTCGTCACCGGGTACGGCACCGTCGACGGCCGCCCGGTCGCCGTCTTCTCGCAGGACTTCACGGTCTTCGGCGGGGCGCTCGGCGAGGTCTACGGCCAGAAGATCGTCAAGGTCATGGACTTCGCGCTGAAGACCGGTTGCCCGGTCATCGGCATCAACGACTCCGGCGGAGCCAGGATCCAGGAGGGCGTCGCCTCGCTCGGCGCCTACGGCGAGATCTTCCGCCGCAACACCCACGCCTCGGGTGTCATCCCGCAGATCAGCCTGGTGGTGGGCCCGTGCGCGGGCGGAGCCGTGTACTCCCCGGCCATCACCGACTTCACGGTCATGGTCGACCAGACCTCGCACATGTTCATCACCGGCCCCGACGTCATCAAGACGGTCACCGGCGAGGACGTCGGCTTCGAGGAGCTGGGCGGCGCCCGCACCCACAACGCGACCTCGGGCGTGGCCCACCACATGGCCGGCGACGAGAAGGACGCCATCGAGTACGTCAAGCAGCTGCTGTCGTACCTGCCGTCCAACAACCTCTCCGAGCCGCCGGTGTTCGCGGAGGAGGCCGACCTCGAGATCACCGACGAGGACCGCGAGCTGGACGTCATCGTCCCGGACAGCGCGAACCAGCCGTACGACATGCACGCGGTGATCGAGCACATCCTGGACGACGCCGAGTTCTTCGAGACGCAGCCGCTGTACGCGCCGAACATCGTCACCGGCTTCGGCCGGGTCGAGGGACACCCCGTCGGCATCGTCGCCAACCAGCCGATGCAGTTCGCCGGCTGTCTCGACATCACGGCCTCCGAGAAGGCGGCCCGCTTCGTGCGCACCTGCGACGCCTTCAACGTCCCGGTCATCACCTTCGTGGACGTCCCCGGCTTCCTGCCCGGCGTCGACCAGGAGCACGACGGCATCATCCGCCGCGGCGCCAAGCTGATCTACGCCTACGCCGAGGCCACCGTCCCGCTCATCACGATCATCACGCGCAAGGCCTTCGGCGGCGCCTACGACGTCATGGGCTCCAAGCACCTGGGCGCCGACCTCAACCTCGCCTGGCCCACCGCCCAGATCGCCGTCATGGGCGCCCAGGGCGCGGTCAACATCCTGCACCGCCGCACGATCGCGGAGGCGGAGGCCAACGGCGACGATCTCGAGGCGGTCCGCGCCCGGCTGATCCAGGAGTACGAGGACGCCCTGCTCAACCCCTACGTCGCGGCCGAGCGCGGCTACGTCGACGCGGTGATCATGCCGTCCGACACCCGCTGCCATGTCGTACGGGGTCTGCGTCAACTGCGCACGAAGCGGGAATCCCTGCCTCCGAAGAAGCACGGCAACATCCCCCTCTAGCCCTCAGCGAGCCCAGGAGGCCCACATGACGATCAAGGTCGTACGGGGCAACCCGACCCCGGAGGAGCTGGCCGCCGCACTGGCGGTGGTCAGGGCCCGCGCCGCGGCGGCGACAGAGGACCCGCCCGGCGCACCGGCCGCCCGCGACTCCTGGTCCGACCCGTCCCGCATCGCGTCCCACCGCCTGCCCCAGCCGGGCCCGACGGCCTGGGGCAGGACCTACTGGCCGGCCTGATCGCTCGACAAGGCGGGGCGCCGATTTGAGTACGCCTACTCAGGCGCCCCGCCCTGCCGAGCCGCACGCTGGACTCATGCTGTGGTCCGACCCCGAGAATGAACCGCCAAAAGAACTGCGCGACATGCAGGACATGCTTCGGCGGCTGGGCGTTCTCATGGCGTTGGCCATGTTCGTGGCCATGCTGGTGATCGGCGTGAGGTGAGTCCCCCTCGCGCACTAACCTGACGGCATGACCGATGAGCACCGCAGGCGACTCGTCCTCGCCTCCCAGTCCCCCGCCCGGCTCGGACTGCTCCGCCAGGCCGGACTCACCCCCGAGGTGATCGTGAGCGGCGTCGACGAGGACGCCGTCACCGCCCCCACCCCCGCCGAGCTGGCACTCGCCCTCGCCGAGGCGAAGGCCTCCGTCGTGGCGGCCCGCCCGGAGGTCAAGGGCGCGCTGGTGATCGGCTGCGACTCGGTGCTCGACCTGGACGGCCAGGCCCTCGGCAAGCCCGCGGACGCCGAGGAGGCCACGGCCCGCTGGAAGTCGATGCGCGGCCGCGCTGGCACCCTGCAGACCGGCCACTGCGTCTACGACACGCTCACCGGCCGCTATGTCTCCGCCACCGCGTCCACGGTCGTCCACTTCGGCGACCCCACGGACGAGGAGATCGCCTCCTACGTCGCCTCCGGCGAACCCCTCTACGTCGCCGGTGCCTTCACCCTGGACGGCCGCTCGGCCCCGTTCATCAACGGCATCGACGGCGACCACGGCAACGTGATCGGCATCAGCCTGCCCCTGGTCCGGCGGCTCCTCGCCGACCTGGGCGTGGGCATCACGGAGTTGTGGGCGCCGGCGGAGCGGTGACCGGCTCGGCCACGCGGTCGTAGGTCATCAGCAGCAGGACGATCAGGCCCAGCACCAGCATCATGAACAGGAACGCGGGCCAGCCGACCAGCCCCCAGGTGAAGGCGCCCAGCAGCCCGTGCACGACCGCCGCGCTGATCAGCAGCACCCGCCCGAGGCCCGCCGGGGGGCGGTTGCGCAGCGCCACGAGCAGGGCGACCAGGCCGCACAGCGCGAAGTAGAGGCCGAAGGCGACCCCGCCGATCTTCGACGACACCGACATCATGTGCGGGTCGAGCCCGGCCAGGGACATGTCCTGCCGGTCGACGACGACCCCGAGAAACCAGTTCAGCCCGGCGATGCCGAACGCCTCGCCGAACAGCACCACCGCCACGACCCACGCCACCGGCCTGCGCACCACCGGGCCCACCCTCTTACCCCTAGTACGTTCGAGACATCGCGAACGCTACTGACTGGTAAACCCTGGGACAAGGGTTCCGGGGCGGGCAAAGAATCATTGGGCCATTCGTAGGGACTCCACAAAGAAACGGAGTGGCCCGCAGCACGTGATGACAGAGACCTTGACCACAGGGGACGGCTAGGGTTTCCCGCAGGAGTGCTGCGTACCGCGGTGCGACAAGGGATTTCGCGGGTCGATCGAGCCTCGCATCACGCTCCGTGTGGGCAAGCTCACCACTGGGGACGGGTCGAAGTGCCGTGTCGGCAGTCCCTAAACTCGGCTTGTTTCAAGGAGGGAGCCTCATCGTGCGCAAGGTGCTCATCGCCAACCGTGGCGAAATCGCTGTCCGTGTGGCCCGGGCCTGCCGGGATGCCGGCATCGCGAGCGTGGCCGTCTACGCCGACCCGGATCGGGACGCTCTGCATGTCCGCGCCGCGGATGAGGCGTTCGCCCTGGGCGGTGACACTCCGGGCACCAGCTACCTCGACATCGAGAAGGTGCTCAAGGCCGCGCGGGAATCGGGCGCGGACGCCATCCACCCCGGGTACGGCTTTCTCTCCGAGAACGCGGACTTCGCCCAGGCGGTGCTGGACGCGGATCTGATCTGGATCGGCCCGCCCCCGCAGGCGATCCGCGACCTCGGTGACAAGGTCGCCGCCCGGCACATCGCGCAGCGCGCGGGCGCCCCGCTGGTGGCGGGCACGCCCGACCCGGTCTCCGGTGCCGACGAGGTCGTCGCCTTCGCCGAGCAGCACGGTCTGCCGATCGCCATCAAGGCGGCCTTCGGCGGCGGCGGCCGCGGCCTGAAGGTCGCGCGCACGCTCGAAGAGGTGCCCGAGCTGTACGACTCGGCGGTGCGCGAGGCGGTCGCCGCATTCGGCCGTGGCGAGTGCTTCGTCGAGCGCTACCTGGACAAGCCTCGGCACGTGGAGACCCAGTGCCTGGCCGACCAGCACGGCAACGTCGTCGTGGTCTCCACCCGTGACTGCTCCCTCCAGCGCCGGCACCAGAAGCTGGTGGAGGAGGCTCCCGCGCCCTTCCTGTCCGACGCGCAGGTGGAGGAGCTGTACTCGTCCTCCAAGGCGATCCTGAAGGAGGCCGGCTACGTCGGCGCCGGCACGGTCGAGTTCCTCGTCGGCCTCGACGGCACGATCTCCTTCCTGGAGGTCAACACCCGTCTCCAGGTGGAGCACCCGGTCACCGAGGAGGTCGCCGGCATCGACCTCGTCCGCGAGATGTTCCGCATCGCCGACGGCGAGGTCCTCGGCTACGACGACCCGGTGCTGCGCGGTCACTCCTTCGAGTTCCGCATCAACGGCGAGGACCCGGGCCGCAACTTCCTCCCGGCGCCCGGCTCGGTCACGAAGTTCGACCCGCCGGCCGGTCCCGGTGTCCGCCTGGACGCGGGCGTGGAGTCCGGCTCGGTCATCGGCCCGGCGTGGGACTCCCTGCTGGCCAAGCTGATCGTCACCGGCCGCACGCGCAAGGAGGCCCTGGAGCGGGCGTCCCGCGCGCTGGAGGAGTTCCAGGTCGAGGGCATGGCCACGGCGATCCCGTTCCACCGCACGGTGGTGAAGGACCCGGCGTTCGCCCCCGAGCTCACCGGCTCGTCCGACCCGTTCACGGTCCACACCCGCTGGATCGAGACGGAGTTCGTCAACGAGATCAAGCCCTTCGCCGCGTCGGCCGACACCGAGGCGGACGAGGAACTGGACCGCGAGACGGTCGTCGTCGAGGTCGGCGGCAAGCGCCTGGAGGTCTCCCTGCCGGCCTCGCTGGGCATGTCCCTGGCCCGCACGGGCCTGGCGGCGGGCGCCAAGCCCAAGCGCCGCGCGGCGAAGAAGTCGGGCCCCGTCGCCTCCGGCGACACCCTCGCCTCCCCCATGCAGGGCACCATCGTCAAGGTGGCCGTCGAGGAGGGCCAGGAGGTCAAGGAAGGCGACCTGGTCGTCGTCCTGGAAGCCATGAAGATGGAACAGCCCCTCAACGCCCACAGGTCCGGCACGATCAAGGCCCTGAGCGCGGAAATCGGCGCCTCGGTCACGTCCGGCGCGGCGATCTGCGAAATCAAGGACTGAGACAACACGAGTCGGGCGGGCAGGCGCACAAGCACCTGCCCGCCCGACTCATGTCGGTGGCTGAGCTGCGGGCATGCGTGCCGCTAGGGGCGGCACGGGTGGGCGCAGCGGCACCCCGCTCCGCCGGGTTGCGGCCCCACCCGGCCCCAGCAACAACGCCGGTGCCCGACACACCACAGCAACTGGACCGACCTGCCCGGCTCCCTACCGCCGCCGCAGATCCGCCACCCGAGCCCGCTCAGCCCCAGGCCCCTGCTCCCCCAACATCGCGGCGGAAGCAGACCGCAACCCCCCACCCCCCGCCCCCGGCACCTGCCGCCGAGGCCCGGGCAACGGCACATCCCGCCGCTGCTGCCGCGCCGAAGCAGGATCACCCCCCGGCCCGGCCACCCCGGCCGACCCCCCTTGCCCCCCGGCCACAGCGATCTGCACACCCTGATCGGCGAGGGCCTGAAGCTCCGTACCCGCCCGATCGTCATGCGCGGGCGGCTCATCGGTCACCAGCCGGGTGATGAGATCCGTAGGCACGGTCTGGAACATGGTGTCCGTCCCGAGCTTCGTATGGTCGGCGAGCACCACCACCTCCGCGGCGGCCTGCACCAACGCCCGGTCGACGGACGCCGACAGCATGTTGGACGTGGACAGCCCACGCTCGGCGGTCAGACCGCTCCCGGACAGGAAGGCCCGAGACACCCGCAGCCCGTGCAGGGACTGCTCGGCACCACTGCCGACGAGGGCGTAGTTCGAACCGCGGAGCGTACCGCCGGTCATCACGACCTCGACCCGGTTGGCATGGGCCAATGCCTGTGCCACCAGCAGCGAGTTGGTGACGACGGTCAGTCCGGGCACCCGGGCGAGCCGGCGCGCCAGCTCCTGGGTCGTCGTACCCGCCCCGACCACGATCGCCTCGCCCTCTTCCACGAGGTTCGCGGCGAGGTCGGCGATGGCGGTCTTCTCGGCGGTCGCGAGATGGGATTTCTGCGGAAAGCCGGACTCCCGCGTGAAACCGCCCGGCAGTACCGCACCGCCGTGCCGGCGGTCGAGGAGTCCTTCTGCCTCCAGCGCGCGCACGTCCCGCCGTACGGTCACTTCGGAGGTCTGGACGACGCGGGCGAGCTCACGGAGCGACACGGCCCCGTTCGCTCGCACCATTTCGAGGATCAATTGGCGACGTTCTGCAGCGAACACGAAACTGACAGTAACGCCAGCGACCGTCTGCTTTCAGCAGTTTGCGCTGAATAGCAGAAGATGTTCGCACCGAGCAGCACGAAGTGGTATAGAGCCTAGTCCCGCCGCCTATGCCGTACGCACGGTCGAATACTCCCCGTGACCAGGGAGGAGCCGGTTTCGGCCTCAGGGCCTGCCCTAGCCCTCGCCGGTCTCCTTGCGCGTGTGCAACTGCCGTGCCACCTCGGCGATCGAGCCCGACAGCGAGGGATAGACGGTGAAGGCGTTCGCGATCTGCTCGACGGTCAGATTGTTGTCGACCGCGATCGAGATCGGGTGGATCAGCTCCGAGGCCCGCGGCGCCACGACGACACCGCCGACCACGATCCCGGTGCCGGGCCGGCAGAAGATCTTGACGAAGCCGTCGCGGATGCCCTGCATCTTGGCGCGCGGGTTGCGCAGCAGCGGCAGCTTCACGACGCGGGCGTCGATCTTCCCACCGTCGACATCGGCCTGGGTGTAGCCGACGGTGGCGATCTCCGGGTCGGTGAAGACGTTCGACGAGACGGTCTTCAGGTTCAGCGGCGCCACGGCGTCACCGAGGAAGTGGTACATCGCGATCCGCCCCTGCATGGCGGCCACGGACGCGAGGGCGAACACCCCGGTCACGTCACCGGCGGCATACACGCCCGGAGCGGTCGTACGCGACACCTTGTCGGTCCAGATGTGCCCGGACTCGCGCAGCCGGACACCGGCGTCCTCCAGCCCCATGCCCGCGCTGTTGGGCACGGCGCCGACGGCCATCAGACAGTGCGACCCGGTGATGACACGCCCGTCGGAGAGGGTCACCTCGACCCGGTCCCCGACCCGCTTGGCGGACTGCGCCCGGGTACGCCCCATGACGTTCATGCCGCGCCGCCGGAAGACGTCCTCCAGCACGGCGGCCGCGTCCGGGTCCTCGCCCGGCAGCACGCGGTCCCGCGACGACACGAGCGTCACCCGCGAACCCAACGCCTGGTAGGCACCCGCGAACTCGGCACCGGTCACACCCGACCCGACCACGATCAGCTCCTCGGGGAGCTCATTGAGGTCGTACACCTGGGTCCAGTTAAGGATCCGCTCACCGTCCGGGAGCGCATCGGGCAGCTCACGCGGATGCCCACCGGTGGCGATGAGCACCGCGTCAGCCGTAAGAGTCTCTTCACTCCCGTCGGCGGCGCGCACCACGACCTTCCGCGACCCGTCGAGCGCCTGCATGCCCTCCAGCCGCCCGCGCCCGCGCATGACACGCGCCCCGGCACGCGTCACGGAGGCCGCGATGTCGTGCGACTGGGCGAGCGCGAGCCGCTTCACACGCCGGTTGACCTTCCCCAGGTCGACGCCCACCACCTTGGCGGCCTGCTCCATGGGCGGGGTGTCGTCGGCGACGATGATGCCCAGTTCCTCGTACGACGAGTCGAAGGTGGTCATCACCTCGGCCGTCGCGATCAGAGTCTTCGACGGCACGCAGTCGGTGAGCACCGACGCCCCGCCCAGACCGTCGCAGTCGACGACGGTCACCTCCGCGCCGAGTTGAGCGGCCACCAGCGCCGCTTCGTATCCGCCGGGTCCGCCACCGATGATCACGATCCGAGTCACGTACTCCATTGTCCCGCACCGCTCAACGGGACACCGCCCGGGGGCCCGCCGCGATGCGGCTCCGTTACGCGAGTGACGCGAGTCCACCTGCCGTACCCTTCCCCCATGTCGCTCTACGCCGCGTACGCCGGCAACCTCGACGCGCGGCTGATGTCCCGCCGCGCCCCGCACTCGCCGCTGCGCGCCACCGGCTGGCTGAACGGGTGGCGGCTGACCTTCGGCGGCGAGCACATGGGCTGGGAGGGCGCCCTGCCGACGATCGTCGAGGACCCCACCTCCCAGGTCTTCGTCTCCCTCTACGACATCGCCCCCATGGACGAGGACTCGATGGACCGCTGGGAGGGCGTGGGCCTGGAAATCTACCGGCGTACCCGTGTACGGGTGCACACCCTGGAGGCCGACGAGCCGGCCTGGTCCTACGCCCTCAACGCCTACGAGGGCGGCCTGCCCTCCGCCCGCTACCTGGGCGAGATCGCCGACGCGGCCGAATCGGCGGGCGCCCCGCACGACTATGTGATGGAACTCCGCAAGCGCCCCTGCTGAGCCTCTGCCTGTCGGAAACGACAAGACAACGATCGCCACCCCGTCGGCTCCACCATCTACGCGCGTAGGCATTCACCGGCTACCCTCGTCGGCGTGAACGCATCTCTTCTTCCGGACGACATCCAGGGCGCCGCCCCGATCGACCCCAGGGCCGCCGCCGACGCCGCCGCGGCCCGCCTGCGCGAACTGACGGGCGCCGAGACCCACGACGTCGCCCTCGTGATGGGCTCCGGCTGGGCCCCGGCCGTGGACGCCCTGGGCGATCCCGCCGCCGAGTTCCAGGTCACCGAGCTGCCCGGCTTCCCGCCCCCGGCGGTCGAGGGCCACGGAGGCAAGATCCGCTCGTACGAGATCGGCGACAAGCGCGCGCTGGTCTTCCTCGGCCGCACGCACTACTACGAGGGCCGCGGCGTCGCCGCCGTCTCCCACGGCGTCCGCACCGCCGTGGCGGCCGGCTGCAAGACGATCGTCCTCACCAACGGCTGCGGCGGCCTGCGCGAGGGCATGCGCCCCGGCCAGCCGGTCCTGATCAGCGACCACATCAACCTCACGGCCACCTCCCCCATCATCGGCGCCAACTTCGTCGACCTCACCGACCTCTACTCCCCGCGCCTGCGGGCCCTGTGCAAGGAGGTCGACCCCACCCTGGAGGAGGGCGTCTACGCCCAGTTCCCCGGCCCGCACTACGAGACTCCGGCCGAGATCCGCATGGCCCGCGTCATCGGCGCGGACCTCGTCGGCATGTCCACGGTCCTCGAAGCGATCGCCGCCCGGGAAGCGGGTGCGGAGGTTCTCGGCATCTCCCTGGTGACCAACCTCGCCGCGGGCATGACCGGAGAGCCCCTCAACCACGAGGAGGTCCTCCAGGCCGGCCGCGACTCGGCGACGAGGATGGGCTCCCTGCTCGCCCAGGTCCTGGGACGCCTGTAAGACACCCGGCGTCGGTGCCGGAGCCGGCTGGGCCCGCAACCCGGCGGAGCGGGGCACCGCCGCGCCCACGGCGACGGGCCGGCGGCCGCTCAGCCGGTACGCACGCGCACCCGCGTACGGCGAGCAGGGGACGTGTCGGGGGGTGTCCGCCCGCAGCGGTTGGCGCGTCAACGAACAGCCAGTCGGCGTCCGACCCCATCGCGCCGTTCCGAGGACGGACACCCCCCGACGCGGCCCCGACCCACCACCCCGCGACAGGCGCTACGCACACCCCCACCGAGGCCGCACAGGCGCCGCAGGCATCGCGCACCCCCGACAACCGAGAGGCTGAGACCGACCGTGCACGACGAACTCATCGCACAGGCCCAGGCGTGGCTCACCGAGGACCCCGACCCGGACACCCGCGCCGAGCTCGCCCGCCTCCTCGACGCCGACGACCACACCGAACTCGCCGCCCGCTTCTCCGGCACGCTCCAGTTCGGCACCGCCGGCCTCCGAGGCGAACTCGGCGCCGGCCCCATGCGCATGAACCGCTCGGTCGTCATCCGCGCAGCCGCGGGCCTCGCCGCCTACCTCAAGAAGCAGGGCCACGACAACGGCCTGGTCGTCATCGGCTACGACGCCCGCCACAAGTCATTCGACTTCGCCCAGGACACCGCCGCCGTCATGACCGGCGCCGGCCTCCGCGCCGCGGTCCTCCCCCGCCCCCTCCCCACCCCCGTCCTCGCCTTCGCCATACGGCACCTCGGCGCGGTCGCGGGCGTAGAGGTCACCGCCAGTCACAACCCACCCCGCGACAACGGCTACAAGGTCTACCTGGGCGACGGCTCCCAGATCGTCCCCCCGGCCGACATCGACATCGCGGCAGAGATCGCCGCCATCGAGACTCTCACCACCGTCCCCCGCCCCACCCACGGCTGGTACACCCTCGACGACAGCGTCCTCGACGCCTACCTCACCCGCACCGACGCCGTCCTGGCCAAGGGTTCCCCCCGCACGGCCCGCACGGTGTACACGGCGATGCACGGCGTAGGCAAGGACGTCCTCCTGGCGGCCTTCGCCCGCGCGGGCTTCCCGCCCCCGGCCCTCGTCACGGAACAGGCCGACCCCGACCCGGACTTCCCGACCGTCGCGTTCCCCAACCCGGAGGAACCCGGCGCGATGGACCTGGCCTTCGCCAAGGCCCGCGAAACCGCCCCCGACTTGATCATCGCCAATGACCCGGACGCGGACCGCTGCGCCGTCGCAGTACGGGACGGCGACGGCAACGGCGACGGCAACGACTGGCGCATGCTCCACGGCGACGAGGTCGGCGCCCTCCTCGCCGCCCACCTGGTCCAGCGCGGAGCGACCGGCACCTTCGCGGAGTCGATCGTCTCGTCCTCCCTCCTCGGCCGTATCGCCGAGAAGGCGGGCCTCCCCCACGTCGAGACACTCACCGGCTTCAAGTGGATCGCCCGCGCCGAGGGCCTGCGCTACGGCTACGAGGAGGCCCTCGGCTACTGCGTGGACCCCGACGGCGTACGCGACAAGGACGGCATCACGGCCGCGCTCCTGATCACGGAACTGGCGTCGCGGCTGAAGTCGGAGGGCCGCACCCTCCTGGACCTCCTCGACGACCTGGCCGTGGAACACGGCCTGCACGCCACGGACCAGCTGTCGGTCCGCGTGGAGGACCTCTCCCTCATCGCCGCCGCGATGCACCGCCTGCGCGAACAGCCCCCGACGGAACTGGCCGGCCTCCCCGTCACCCGCACCGAAGACCTCACCCAGGGCACGGAAACCCTCCCGCCCACCGACGGCCTGCGCTACACGCTGGACGGCGCCCGGGTCATCGTCCGCCCGAGCGGCACGGAGCCGAAGCTGAAGTGCTACCTGGAGGTCGTGATCCCGGTCGCGTCACCCACGGACCTCCCCACGGCCCGAGCGAAGGCGACGACGCTGCTGGAGTCGATCAAACGCGACCTCTCGAAGTCAGCGGGCATCTGACCACAACAAAGGGGTGCCCCCGGGGGCACCCCTGCACAAACCCTGCCTGCCGCTACCCCACAGCCAGCAGCTACCCCACAGCCAGCAGAATCGCGACAAGCACCGCCCCGGCAACCGCCGGCCCCACCACCTCATAGGCCCACCGCACGGTCACCTCACCCTGCGCGGCCTCAGCCCCGTGCCGCTCCTCGTGCAACCCCCGCAATTCGTCCATGATCTGGTCGGTCCCCGCACGCGCGGGCCCCTGGGACTCCGGACCGCCCCCACCGAGCCCCTGCCCCAGCCCGGACCCCATCCCGAGCGCACCGCCCCGCCCCTCGTCCCGCCCCATGGTCCGCCGCGCCTGCGCGGTCGCCCGCATCTCACGCCGCGCGGCCTTCTTGCGGGCGCGCAGCGACACGGGGACGGCCCACATCTGGTACTTGGCGCCGGACTCGGTGAGGACCTCGTTCGAGTAGGCGGACTTCAGCGCGGCGACCTGCCCCCAGGGCAGCACGATGACGCGGAAGGGATTGCGGATCCGCAGCAGGTCGTCGCCCGCGTACACGGCGGGCCGCAGGGTGAAGGCGACGACGAGCGGCACGACGAACAGCATGACCGCGAGCGTCAGCCACTGCGTGCGCCCCTGCCCCGACACGAGCGCGTCGATGCCGAGCCACGCGGCGATGGCGAGCAGCATCACGCCACCGGCGATGGCCGGGACCGACCGGTAGACCCGGTCCTTGAACTCGGGCGACTGGGACTCGGGACTCGTCATACCCCGATTCTGCCGGACGCGGCCCACCCCACCCCTGGCACCCCAGCTCAAGCCCCTGCCCCCCTCAAAGCGAAAGCCACCACCCCCTCAAAGCGAAAGCCACCACCCGCACCCCACCGCTCCCCACCCCACTCAGAACACCCCCACCACCTCCCACCCAAGACAACCCCAGGGCTGTACAGCCGCTACGCGCGTAGATATGCTCGTCTGGTGACCATGCCCAGTTCTGCACTCACCGCAGCTCACCCCCTCAAGGACGTCACCACGTCCGACAGCGCGCTGCGCCGCTTCCTCCACGGGCTCCCCGGCGTCGACGCGGTCGGACTCGAGGGACGCGCGGCCTCCCTCGGCACACGTTCGATCAAGACGACCGCGAAGGCGTACGCCATCGACCTCGCCATCTCGATGGTCGACCTGACGACGCTGGAAGGCGCGGACACCCCGGGCAAGGTCCGGGCGCTCGGCGCCAAGGCGGCCAAGCCCGACCCGACGGACCGTACGACGCCCGCCACGGCAGCGGTCTGCGTCTACCCCGACATGGTGGCCGTGGCCAAGGAGGCCGTAGCCGGCTCCGATGTGAAGGTCGCCTCCGTCGCCACGTCGTTCCCGGCGGGCCGCGCCCCGCTCACCATCAAGCTGGCGGACGTCCGCGAGGCCGTCGCCGCGGGCGCGGACGAGATCGACATGGTCATCGACCGCGGCGCGTTCCTCGCGGGCCGCTATCTGAAGGTGTACGACGAGATCGCCGCCGTCCGCGAGGCCTGCGGCACATCCGCGCGCCTGAAGGTCATCTTCGAGACGGGCGAGCTGTCCACGTACGACAACATCCGCCGCGCGAGCTGGCTCGGGATGCTGGCGGGCGCGGACTTCATCAAGACCTCCACCGGCAAGGTCGCGGTGAACGCCACCCCGGCCAACACCCTCCTCATGCTGGAGGCCGTCCGGGACTTCCGCGCCCAGACCGGTGTCCAGGTCGGCGTGAAGCCGGCCGGCGGCATCCGCACCACCAAGGACGCCATCAAGTTCCTCGTCCTGGTCAACGAGACCGCGGGCGACGACTGGCTGGACAACCACTGGTTCCGTTTCGGCGCCTCCTCGCTGCTGAACGACCTCCTGATGCAGCGCCAGAAGCTGGCCACCGGCCGCTACTCCGGCCCCGACTACGTGACGGTGGACTGAGACCCCATGAGTATGGAAAACGTGGCATCCGCACCCGCGTCTGCACCCGCATTCGCCTACGCCCCGGCCCCCGAGTCCCGCGCGGTCGTCGACATCGCGCCCTCGTACGGCCTGTTCATCGACGGTGAGTTCACCGAGGCGGCCGACGGCAAGGTCTTCAAGACGGTCAGCCCCTCCACCGAGGAGGTCCTCGCCGAGATCGCCCAGGCGACCGAGGCGGACGTGGACCGCGCCGTCCAGGCCGCCCGCAAGGCCTTCGAGAAGTGGTCGGCGCTGCCGGGCGCGGAGCGCGCGAAGTACCTCTTCCGCATCGCCCGCATCATCCAGGAGCGCTCCCGCGAGCTGGCCGTCCTCGAGACCCTCGACAACGGCAAGCCGATCAAGGAGACGCGCGACGCCGACCTGCCCCTGGTCGCCGCGCACTTCTTCTACTACGCGGGCTGGGCCGACAAGCTCGACCACGCCGGCTACGGCGCGAACCCGAAGCCGCTCGGTGTGGCGGGCCAGGTCATCCCCTGGAACTTCCCGCTCCTGATGCTGGCGTGGAAGATCGCCCCGGCCCTCGCGACGGGCAACACGGTCGTCCTGAAGCCGGCCGAGACGACGCCCCTCTCGGCGCTGTTCTTCGCGGACATCTGCCGCCAGGCCGGTCTCCCCAAGGGCGTCGTCAACATCCTCCCCGGCTACGGCGACACGGGCGCAGCGCTGGTGGCCCACCCGGACGTGAACAAGGTCGCCTTCACGGGCTCCACGGCCGTCGGCAAGGAGATCGCGCGCACGGTCGCCGGCACCCGCAAGAAGCTCACGCTGGAACTGGGCGGCAAGGGCGCCAACATCGTCTTCGACGACGCCCCCATCGACCAGGCCGTCGAGGGCATCGTGAACGGCATCTTCTTCAACCAGGGCCAGGTCTGCTGCGCCGGCAGCCGCCTCCTGGTCCAGGAGTCGATCCAGGACGAGCTGCTCGACTCCCTCAAGCGCCGCCTGTCGACGCTGCGCCTCGGCGACCCGCTCGACAAGAACACCGACATCGGGGCGATCAACTCCGAGGAGCAGCTCACCCGCATCACCTCCCTCGTCGAGCAGGGCGAGGCGGAGGGCGCCGAGCGCTGGTCCCCGGCCTGCGAACTCCCGGAGAGCGGCTACTGGTTCGCCCCGACGCTCTTCACGAACGTCACCCAGGCGCACCGCATCGCCCGCGACGAGATCTTCGGCCCGGTGCTGTCGGTCCTGACCTTCCGCACCCCGGACGAGGCCGTCGCCAAGGCCAACAACACGCAGTACGGCCTCTCCGCCGGCATCTGGACGGAGAAGGGCTCGCGCATCCTGGCGGTCGCGAACAAGCTCCGCGCGGGTGTCGTCTGGTCCAACACGTTCAACAAGTTCGACCCGACCTCGCCCTTCGGCGGCTAC
Organism: Streptomyces sp. CRCS-T-1; assembly: GCF_024442335.1. Classification (NCBI taxonomy): domain Bacteria; kingdom Bacillati; phylum Actinomycetota; class Actinomycetes; order Kitasatosporales; family Streptomycetaceae; genus Streptomyces; species Streptomyces sp. CRCS-T-1. Next base: position 2,928,554 of record NZ_CP101651.1, read on the forward strand.
AAGGAGTCGGGCTTCGGCCGCGAGGGCGGCCGTCACGGCCTGGAGGCGTACCTCGATGTCTGACCGACTCAGTGTCCTCAAGACCTACAAGCTGTACGTGGGCGGAAAGTTCCCGCGTTCCGAGAGCGGCCGGGTGTACGAGGTGAGCGACTCCAAGGGCAAGTGGCTGGCGAACGCACCGCTGTCGTCCCGCAAGGACGCCCGTGACGCCGTGGTCGCGGCCCGCAAGGCGTTCGGCGCCTGGTCCGGCGCGACGGCGTACAACCGCGGCCAGGTCCTCTACCGCGTCGCCGAGATGCTGGAGGGCCGCCGCGACCAGTTCACCCGCGAGGTGGCCGACGCGGAGGGCCTGTCGAAGTCCAAGGCGGCGGCGGTCGTGGACGCGACGATCGACCGCTGGGTCTGGTACGCGGGCTGGACCGACAAGATCGCCCAGGTGGTCGGCGGCGGCAACCCGGTGGCGGGCCCGTTCTTCAACCTGTCCTCCCCCGAGCCGACGGGCGTGGTCGCGGTCCTGGCACCCCAGGAGTCGTCTTTCCTGGGCCTCGTCTCGGTGCTGGCCCCGGTCATCGCCACAGGCAACACGGCGATCGTCGTAGCCAGCGAGAAGTCCCCTCTCCCCGCCCTGTCCCTGGCCGAGGTCCTGGCCACCTCGGACGTCCCCGGCGGCGTGGTCAACATCCTCTCGGGCCGCACAGCGGAGATCGCGACCCCCCTCGCCTCCCACCAGGACGTCAACGCGATCGACCTCGCGGGCGCCGACGAGCCCCTCGCGAAGGACCTGGAGATCGCGGCAGCCGACAACCTCAAGCGCGTCCTCCGTCCACAGCCTGTGGATTACACGGAGCCCCCGGGCACCGACCGCATGACGGCATTCCTGGAAACCAAAACGGTCTGGCACCCCACGGGGTCACTGGGCGCGTCGGGTTCCTCCTACTGACGCCACCCCCGCCCCCCCCTCATACGGAAGCCCCGGCTCTCCTCCGTCCAGGAGGTCCGGGGCTTCTCCGCACGGGCCGCGAGTTACCGCGAGAGCGCCCCGGCCGCCTGCTCCACCACCGGGAGACCCCCGACCGACGGTGCCTGCGCCACCGGCCCCGTCACCTCGCGGGACGTCATCGGCTTGAAGTCGGCGACCTCGGTGCCGACGCTGTTGTCGAGGGGGTCGACTCCCGTGCCGGAGAGGGGGTTGGGCTTGAGGCCCGTGACCGTGCCGGTGGTGTAGGCGAGGGTGTCGCCGGCGGCCTGGAGGCCGGAGCGGAGGTCGGTCTTGCCCAGGGAGGTGTGGGCCATGTCCAGGACCGAGCCGGCGCCCGCCGCGGCCGACGCCGCCCCCGCACCCGCCCCCAGCGCCACTCCCGCGGTCGCGAGGACGGCCAGGGCACGCTGGACGGTCGGCTTCTTGGGTGAGACGTGTCGGGCCATCGTTGCCACCTTCTGACGCTCTGGGTAATCGGAACGACACGAAGGGTAGTTGAGATGTGACGCGCGCATCAAAGGCGACCCGCGGGGTCGTACGACGCCCGATGGATGCCTCACACTGGTGTCCCGTGAGTTCCCCTCTGCCCATACCGACGCGAGTCGTGCTGCTCTGCGGCCCTTCCGGCTCCGGCAAGTCCCTCCTCGCGGCCCGCTCCGGCCTTCCGGTGCTGCGGCTCGACGACTTCTACAAGGAGGGCGACGACCCGACTCTGCCTCTGGTGGAGGGGAGTTCGGACATCGACTGGGACCATCCGGACTCCTGGGACGCGGACACGGCCGTCGCCGCGATCACCCGGCTGTGCCGTACGGGCCGTACGGCCGTCCCCGTCTACGACCTCTCCCTCAGCGCCCGCACCGGCGAGGAGACGGTCGACATCGGACGGACCCCGCTGTTCCTCGCGGAGGGCATCTTCGCCGCGGAGATCGTCACACGCTGCCGGGAACTGGGCGTCCTGGCCGACGCGCTGTGCCTGAGCCGCGGCCCGGTGAAGACGTTCCGCCGCCGGTTCCTGCGGGATCTGAAGGAGGGCCGCAAGTCGGTGCCGTTCCTGCTGCGCCGCGGCTGGCGTCTGATGCGGCAGGAGCGCTCGATCGTCGCCCGGCAGAGCGCGCTGGGCGCGTACGCCTGCGACCGCGACGAGGCGATGGGCCGGCTGGCGGCCGCCGCGGCGGGCCGGTGCGCGAGTCTCCGTACGGCGGCCTGAGAAGCAAGCCTGAGAAACAAGCCCCTGAGGCACGAGGCCGAGACACGGCAACGAGAGAAGCGGGACTGGACGGACCCCCCGGCCCTCCAGTCCCGCTCTTGTGTTCCCCCGTGGTGCTCCCCCCCAGGGTGCTCCCCCGTTTCCCCCCTCGTTCCCCCCGTGTCCCCACTCTCCTGAGCAGACGCCCCCCAGCGTCTTCCCAGTCCCCCGTGGGCCCCCTTTGTGGTGCTCCCCCCGAACCTTCAGGCCACGAGCTCGCCGAAGGCGTCTTCCTCGTCACGGCCGAAGCTGAGGACCTCGTCCTCGCGCAGCCGGCGGAGCGACCGCCAGATGCTGGACTTCACCGTGCCGACACTGATGTCGAGGATCTCCGCGATCTCCGGGTCCGTGCGGCCCTCGTAGTAACGAAGGACCAGCATGGTGCGCTGGAGTTCGGGCAGCCGGGCCAGCGCCTGCCACAGGACCGCGCGCAGCTCGGTGCCGCGCATCGCGTCCGTGTCGCCGGGCGTCTCCGGCAGCTCCTCGGTCGGGTACTCGTTCAGCTTGCGGCGGCGCCACGCGCTGATGTGCAGGTTGGTCATGGTGCGGCGGAGATATCCGCCGACCGCAGCCTTGTCACTGATCCGTTCCCACGCCCGGTAGGTCGAGAACAGCGCGCTCTGCAGCAGGTCCTCGGCCTCGAAGCGGTCGCCGGTGAGGTGATAGGCGGTGGCGTACAGGGAGGCGCGGCGCTCCTGGACGTAGGCGGTGAACTCCGCCTCCGACAGCGAACGGCGCTCCCCCGAGTCCTCCCTGTACGCGGCTCCCCCGTGAGCCCCCTTGTTGATCTCCCCCGTCGGTGCGTCAACCACCGTCATGTAGGCGGTGTGCTGACGCCCGGTGCCGCGAGCGCACCCCCGCCCGCTCACGGCACCGGACTTCTCGGAACCCCGGTGCACGTCGTGCAGACGCGTGATCACTGCGCTCGTGCTGATGCCGTGCAGCGTGTTCATCTCGCGCCCCCCGTCGTGGACTTCCGGTGTGCGGCCCGCCGGTCCGGCGGGCTTCCTTGCCTGTGCCGAAAAGCTTGCCCCGGCACTTTCATCGCCGTGTCCGCCGACTGTCACAGGCCTGTCACAGGGGTCGGCCACAGGACGAGCACGGTTCATCCACAGGTGTCGGCGGTAGGAGCGGCGCTGATCTCGGCCCACAGGTCGAACCCCGCCCCCCTCATGGGCCAGAATGAGCCCGTGCCTTCCCTGTTGCTGATCGAGGACGACGACGCCATCCGGACGGCCCTGGAGCTCTCACTGACGCGCCAGGGTCACCGCGTGGCGACCGCTGCCAGTGGTGAGGACGGTCTGCAGCTGCTGCGCGAGCAGCGGCCGGATCTGATCGTGCTGGATGTGATGCTGCCCGGCATCGACGGGTTCGAGGTGTGCCGGCGCATCCGGCGCACGGACCAGTTGCCGATCATCCTGCTGACCGCGCGCAACGACGACATCGACGTGGTCGTCGGGCTGGAGTCCGGCGCCGACGACTATGTCGTCAAACCGGTGCAGGGGCGCGTGCTCGACGCCCGGATCCGGGCGGTGCTGCGGCGCGGCGAGCGGGAGTCCAACGACGCGGCGTCGTTCGGCAGCCTCGTCATCGACCGCTCGGCGATGACCGTGACGAAGAACGGCGAGGACCTCCAGCTCACGCCGACCGAGCTGCGGCTGCTGCTGGAGCTGAGCCGGCGGCCGGGGCAGGCGCTGTCCCGGCAGCAGCTGCTGCGGCTGGTGTGGGAGCACGACTACCTGGGTGACTCGCGGCTCGTGGACGCCTGTGTGCAGCGGCTGCGCGCCAAGGTCGAGGACGTGCCGTCGTCGCCCACTCTGATCCGTACCGTGCGGGGTGTCGGCTACCGGCTGGACGCGCCTCAGTGACACAGGCGCACCAAGGGGGGGCCCGCGGCTGGACCGGGGCGCGCAAGGGAGTTCTGTCGCGGCTGCGCTTTACCAGTCTGCGTCTGAGGCTGGTCGTCGTCTTCGGCCTGGTGGCCCTGACGGCCGCCGTGTCCGCGTCCGGGATCGCGTACTGGCTCAACCGCGAGGCGGTCCTCACCCGTGCGCAGGACGCGGTGCTGCGCGACTTCGAGCAGGAGATGCAGAACCGGGCGGGCGCGCTGCCCGAGCGGCCGACGCAGGACGAGTTGCAGCACACCGCGGGCCAGATGGCGGGCAGCGACCAGCGCTTCAGTGTGCTGCTGGTCGCCCGTGACGCCGACGGCAGGACCGTCTACGGCAGCTCCGGCGGGTTGAGCGGCTTCTCGCTGCGGGACGTGCCGGCCTCGCTGCGCACGGCGGTGAACAAGACGCAGAAGGTCGACGGGGCCAACAAGCACCCGTACCACCTGTACTGGCAGCGGGTCATAGACCACGACACGCCCTACCTCGTGGCCGGGACGCGGGTGATCGGCGGCGGCCCGACCGGCTACATGCTCAAGTCGCTGGAACCGGAGGCGAAGGACCTGAACTCGCTCGCCTGGTCGCTGGGAATCGCCACGGCGCTCGCGCTGATCGGCTCGGCGCTGCTCGCGCAGGCCGCCGCGACGACGGTGCTGAAGCCCGTACAACGGCTCGGGACGGCCGCGCGCCGGCTCGGCGAGGGCAAGCTGGACACCCGGCTCAGGGTGTCCGGCACCGACGAACTCGCCGATCTGTCGCGGACGTTCAACAACGCGGCCGAGGCGCTGGAGAAGCGGGTCGCCGACATGGCCGCGCGGGACGAGGCGTCCCGGCGGTTCGTCGCGGACATGAGCCATGAACTGCGTACGCCGCTCACCGCCATCACCGCCGTGACGGAGGTGCTGGAGGAGGAGCTGGAGGCGGAGACCGGGAGCATGGACCCGATGATCGAGCCCGCCGTCCGGCTGGTGGTGAGTGAGACGCGGCGGCTGAACGACCTGGTCGAGAACCTGATGGAGGTCACCCGCTTCGACGCGGGCACCGCCCGGCTCGTCCTGGACGACGTCGACATCGCCGACCAGATCACCGCGTGCATCGACGCCCGGGCCTGGCTGGACGCGGTGGAGCTGGACGCCGAGCGCGGTATCCACGCCCGGCTGGATCCGCGGCGCCTCGACGTCATCCTGGCCAACCTCATCGGCAACGCGCTCAAGCACGGCGGCTCCCCCGTGCGGGTGACCGTCCGCGCGGACGACGACTCGCTCGTCATCGAGGTGCAGGACCACGGGCCCGGCATCCCCGAGGACGTGCTGCCGCATGTCTTCGACCGGTTCTACAAGGCCAGCGCCTCCCGGCCGCGCTCCGAGGGCAGCGGCCTCGGCCTGTCCATCGCCCTGGAGAACGCCCACATCCACGGCGGCGAGATCACCGCGGCCAACTCGGCGGACTCGGGGGCGGTGTTCACCCTGCGGCTCCCGCGCGGCACCGCTCCGGCGGAAGAGCCCGCCGACGACGGGCAGCGGCCCGAGAGCGATACCGACCAGCCCAAGGGCGAGGACTCGAGGGGGGACGCCTGATGACGGTACGTCTCGCGGCCGTGTCTCGTCTGCTCGCCGTGCCCGCCCTCGCCGTATCGCTGGCCGGCTGCGGGATCCGGGCGACGGAGGTGCCGACGAACTTCGGGCCCGCGCCCTCGCGGGTGCAGTGCTCGCTGGCCGAGCCGGACGTGTCGACGCGGGCCGCGCGGGGGCTGCCGGTGCAGGTGTTCCTGCTGTGCGGGTCCTCGCTGGTGACCGTCGACCGGACCGTACGGGTCCCGGACGGCGCGGCGGACTCCGAGCGGCGCATGCTGGTGGCGCAGGGCCTGCTGGACCAGCTCGCCGAGACTCCGTCGCCCGCCGAGAAGGAGGCCGGCTACAGCACGGACGTACGCGGTGGCATCACCGTGGGCGGGCCGCTGAAGGGCGACCCGGAGGAAACGCTGCGGCTGAGCACGGCGCCGGACAGCCTCACCTCGTACGCCCTGGCCCAGATCGTCTGCACCTTCTCCGACTCGGCCGCCGCCGAGGGCGACGGTTCCGTGGTCCTGGGCGGCCCCGGTCCCGAGTCCCCGCGCCGCTACGCGTGCACCGACGAGGTGCGGGCCCGCCCGGGCAGCACCGAGCCGCCGTCCAAGGACGTGGCCGGCGAGTGAGGCCGCGGGCGGGCTCCGCCCGGCTGTGGCGCACGCCTCACACGCGTCCCGGGGGGTATCCCGGAACCGATCCTGCCGGAGGCCGCGTCTAGGGGGGCGTGCAGCGTCAAGGCTCCATCGGCGGCAGCGCCGAGTTCCGCATCCGTGTGACGGGGGGTGTCCTCCTCGTCGCACACCTCGCGTTCGTCGCCTGGTTCACGCTGCGGCCGTTGGAGGTGCCCTGGGTGATGCCCGCCAATCTGCGGCCGTTCGCCGGGATCCGGGCCGATCTCGCCCTGGGCTGGCCCGAGGCGGCCCGCCACATCGGCGAGAAGCTGGCCCTGCTCGCCCCGCTGGGCGTGCTGCTGCCGATGGCGAGCGGCAGGCTGGCCGTCTCGCCGCTGGCGTCCCTGCTGCGCGCCGTCGCGGCCGGTGCGCTGCTGTCGATGGGCATCGAGCTGTTGCAGACCGGCGTGCCCGGTCAGGTCGTGGACGTCGACTCGCTGTTCCTCAACACCGCGGGCGTGGGCCTCGCGCATCTCGCGCTCGTCCCGGCGGGCCGCTCCTGGCTGCGCCGCCGCGCCCTCGCGCCCCTGACCCGGGCGCCCCTCCCCCCGGAGGAGCCGGCTCAGGGTCGGACCCCGACGATTCCCAGGGTCGGGATCGCTCCGTGGAGCGACGCTTTGCCGCCTTCGTCTCCGTAGCGTGGAGTGCAGATGGGGTACTCGGACGAGAGACCTCGCACATCGACGCTGAAGGAGTCGCACATGTCCCGCCTCGCCCGCCCCACCCACGGCCGCATGATCGGCGGAGTGTGCGCCGCGCTGGCCCGGCGCTTCGGCACCTCCACGACGACGATGCGGGTGATCTTCCTGGTCTCGTGTCTGCTGCCCGGGCCGCAGTTCCTGCTGTACATCGCGCTGTGGATCGTGCTGCCCTCCGAGGACAAGGTGCGGCACAAGGCCCAGACGGCCTGGTGACCGCCCGCCGCTGAAGCGCCGATGGGGCGCACCCTGTGTCCAGGGGTGCGCCCCATCGGCGTGTGCGTCCGCACGGGCGGGAGGGTCAGGCGAGCGGAATGCCGTTCACCGGGAGCCCGCCGAGCAGCTTGGGGGCCGGTCCGTTCGGGCCCTGGGCGAGCAGCTGGCCTGCGACCGGCTGGGCGGCGGCGAGACCGGTACCGGCCAGGCTCTGGCCCTGACCCACCGCCTCGCCCGAGCCCGCCGGCAGCGTCTGGGAGAGCTGCTCCGCCGGGAGGGCCTGGGTGAGGCCCCCCAGCGCCTGGGTGGCGTCCGGGACGGCCGGGGCGGCATTGGCGGCGCCCGCACCGGTGGCGGCGAAGGCGGCACCGAGAGCGGCGACACCGAGGGACTTGGCAGCAGACTGCTTCATGAAAACGCGTCCTCGCAATGGGATGACGGGGTGTGTGAGCGGTGCGGCGACCGTAATCACGCGGCACCACCCGCCGCAAACATCGAAATGCGGACGGCTTGTGAACACCGTCCGCATTCCCTGTGCGCCATTTCCCGCCCGGTCAGCCCTCCGAATCCGCAGAGCCGCTGGTCGAAGCGGTCTGCCGGAACAGCCATTCGGATTTCAGCTCGGCGTATCCCGGCTTGATCACGTCATTGATCATGGCCAGTCGTTCATCGAAAGGAATGAACGCTGATTTCATCGCATTGACTGAGAACCACTGCATGTCGTCGAGCGTGTAACCGAACGCCTCGACAAGGTGCTCGAATTCCCGGCTCATGCTGGTGTAAGACATGAGTCGATTGTCCGTATTTACGGTGGCTCGGAAATGCAGCCGCCGCAGCAGCCCGATGGGGTGTTCGGCGTACGAGGACGCCGCCCCGGTCTGCAGGTTGGAGCTCGGGCACAGCTCCAGCGGGATGCGCTTGTCCCGGACGTACGAGGCGAGCCGCCCGAGTTCGACGCGGCCGTCCTCGTGGACCTGGATGTCGTCGATGATCCGCACGCCGTGCCCGAGCCGGTCGGCGCCGCACCACTGCAGGGCCTGCCAGATGGAGGGCAGTCCGAAGGCCTCGCCGGCGTGGATGGTGAAGTGGTTGTTCTCGCGCTTCAGATACTCGAAGGCGTCCAGGTGCCGGGTGGGCGGGTAGCCGGCCTCGGCACCGGCGATGTCGAAACCCACCACCCCCAGGTCCCGGTGGCGGTTGGCGAGTTCGGCGATCTCCAGGGCCCGGGCCGCGTGCCGCATGGCGGTGAGCAGGGCGCCGACGCGGATGCGGTGGCCGTTCTCCCTGGCGCGCCGCTCCCCTTCCCGGAAACCCTCGTTGACGGCCTCGACCACCTCTTCGAGGCTCAGCCCGCCTTCGAGGTGCTGCTCGGGGGCGTAGCGCACCTCGGCGTAGACGACGCCGTCCTCGGCGAGGTCCTCGGCGCACTCGGCGGCGACCCGGACCAGGGCGTCGCGGGTCTGCATGACGCCGACGGTGTGGGAGAAGGTCTCCAGGTACCGCTCCAGGGAACCGGAGTCGGCGGCCTCGCGGAACCAGATGCCGAGCTTCTCCGGGTCGGTCTCGGGGAGCTGGGTATAGCCGGTTTCGCGGGCGAGTTCGACGATCGTCGCGGGGCGCAGGCCGCCGTCGAGATGGTCGTGCAGCAGAACCTTGGGCGCCCGGCGGATCTGGTCCGGTGTCGGGGTGTTCGCGATGGTCTGGCTCGTCATTTCCGCACTCTAACTCCTACGCGCGTAGATGGCTCCTCTTCGGCCGCTTTACGTTTTCGTCGATACGTAACGGTGACCCCGGGGACGGGTCGAATACACCTGTGTTTCTGACACTGTTCTGTCATGGCACACCAAGCGACGCCGGTTCGCAGGGCCCGGCTGGGCAGGACACTCGGTCCGGAGCCGACGGCGGTGAGCGGCGTGGTGCTGCTGCTGCCGGGCGGGGACGAGGTCTCCGGCCGCAGACCGTCGCCCCTGCTGGCGACCGCCTCCGTACGCGCCCTGGGGCGCCGGCTGGCCCGCGCGGGCCGGGACGAGGGGCTCGCCGCGCACGTGGTGCACTACCGCTGCCGCGGCTGGAACGGCAGTGAGGCCAACCTCGCGGCCGATGCCGTCTGGGCGGCCGACGAGGTCGTACGGCGGTACGGGGACGTGCCCGTCTGCCTCGCGGGGATCGGCATGGGCGGCCGGGCCGGGCTGCGCGCGGGTGGGCACGAGGCCGTCAACTCCGTGCTGGCGCTGGCCCCCTGGCTGCCGGAGGAGGATGTGGCGGCGCCACCCGAACCGGTGAAGCAGTTGGTGGGGCGGCAGGTGCTGATCGTGCACGGCACGAATGACGAGCGGACGGATCCCGAGTTGTCGTTCCGGCTGGCGGCGCGGGTGAAGAAGGCGAATCGGGATGTGTGCCGGTTCGAAGTGCATGCGGATGGGCACGGGTTGCATCAGTACCGGGACGAAGTGCTGGCGTTGGCCGAGGACTTCGTGATGGGGGCGGTGTACGGGCGGGCGGTGTCCCGGCCTGTGCGGGATGCGTTGGCCGCGCCGCCGCCGTTGGGGTTGCGGATGCCGTTGGCTGCGGGGTTCAGTCCTTCGAGGCGGTAGCGCCGCTGGGGTGCATGTGGTTTTCGGAGTGCGGGTTCGTTGTGGTTGATCGCGCAGTTCCCCGCGCCCCTGACTAGGGCAGCAGACTGCCTCTTCTTGAGAGCAGGAACCTTTTGAAGGCTGCTACGGGGGGTGTGTCCGGGTGGCCTTCCAGCCAGGCCACGCCGATTTCGCGGACTGCTCGGGGGGCCGTCACCGTCAGTTCGACCACTCCGGGGCGAGGGACGGCCGGTGGGGGCAGGAGGGCTACTCCGAGGCCTGCTGCCACCAGGCCTCGGAGGGTTTCGGCTTCCTCGCCCTCGAAGGCGATGCGGGGCTTGAAGCCCGCTTCCTGGCAGAGGTCGTCGGTGATGCGGCGCAGGCCGTAGCCGGGTTCGAGGGTGACGAAGGTTTCGTCGGCCGCTTCCGCGAGGCGGATGCGGCGGCGGGTGGCGAGGGAGTGGTCGGCGGGGACGACCAGGCGGAGTTTCTGTTCGTCGAGGCGGCGGGCGACCAGGTCGGGGGCGTCGGGGACCGGGGAGGTCAGGCAGAGGTCGAGTTCGCCGGCGCGGAGGCGTTCGAGCATGGCCTCGCCGTAGTTCTGGACCAGGCTGAAGCGGACGCGGGGATGGTCGGCGCGGAAGGCCTGGAGGAGGCCCGGGACGGTCTCGGCGCCCATGGTGTGCAGGAAGCCGAAGGCGACCTTGCCGGTGAAGGGGTCGGCGTCGGCCCGCACCTCCTCGGCGGCGCGCTCGACCTCGGCCAGGGCGCGCTCGACCGAGGCGAGGAAGGTGCGGCCGGCCGGGGTGAGGGAGACCGTACGGCCGTGGCGGGCGAAGAGGTCGACGCCCAGGTCCTGCTCCAGACGGGCCATGGAGCGGGAGAGGGTCGACTGCGGGACGTTCATCTCCTGGGCGGCACGGGTGACGTGCTCGGTGCGCGCGACGCCTGCGAAGTAGGCGAGGCGGGGGGCCAGCACCTTGGACATCTCCGCCATGTCTTCTGTGTCACTGGATGGTGACAGGCGAGCCGCTGAACTGGATTGATGCACCATGGGAACGATTATCGCCGTTCCATGCATTGGACGGATCAGTGGGGGCGTACGTAATTTCGAGGCATGACTCCCGCCAGTACCGGGGCGTCCACCACCGTGGGCGCCGATGTCTCTGTCCCTGCTTCCGACTCCCGTATGTCGCCGGGCGGGCCCGGCTACCGCCGGATGAGTTTCGCCCTCTTCCTCGCGGGTGTCGCGACCTTCGCGCTGCTGTACTCCACGCAGGCGCTGCTTCCGCTGATCTCCGGTGAGTTCGGGGTGGCGGCGAGCGACGCGAGCTGGACCGTGGCCGCCGCGACGGGCGGGCTGGCGCTGTTCGTGCTGCCGATGAGCGCCCTGTCCGAGCGTTTCGGACGGCGTGCGGTCATGACGGCGTCGCTGGCCGTGGCGGTCACGATCGGGCTGCTGGTGCCGCTCGCCCCGTCGCTGGGTGTGCTGGTCGTGCTGCGGGCCCTCCAGGGCGCGGCCCTGGCCGGGCTGCCCGCGTCGGCGACCGCGTACCTCGCGGAGGAGGTCAGCCCCAAGGCGCTGGTCACCGCGATCGGGCTGTTCGTCGCCGGCAACAGCGTCGGCGGGATGAGCGGCCGGGTCATCACCGGCTGGGTCGCACAGGAGTGGGGCTGGCGGGTCGCCGTCGGTGTCATCGGCGCGCTCGCCGTGGCGTGTGCGGTGGCCTTCCGGGCGCTGCTCCCCGCCCCCAGGCACTTCAAGCCGGGCTCGCTGCGCCCGCGCGTCCTGGCGCGCACGGTCCGCGACCACCTGTCCAACCCGCTGCTGTGCCGGCTGTACGCGATCGGCGCGCTGTTCATGACGGTGTTCGGCGGCGTGTACACGGTCATCGGCTACCGACTGACCGAGGCCCCGTTCTCACTGCCGCAGGGCATCATCGGCTCGATCTTCCTCGTGTACCTCGTCGGTACGGTGTCGGCGTCGACGGCGGGCCGGCTGGTGGGCCGGATGGGCCGCCGGGGCGCGCTGTACGCCGCGGGCGGTACGACGGCGGCGGGCCTGCTGCTGTCCCTGGCCGGGTCGCTGCCGCTGGTCCTGCTGGGTCTGGTCCTGATCACGGGCGGCTTCTTCGCGGGCCACGCGGTGGCCTCCTCGGCGGTCAGCAAGACGGCCACGACCGGCCGCGCGCAGGCCTCGGCGCTCTACCAGTCGTCGTACTACATCGGCTCCAGCGCGGGCAGCACGGTCGGCGCGATCGCCTTCCACGCGGGCGGCTGGGCCGGAACGGTCGGCGTCGGACTGCTGGCGGTGCTCGGCGTCGTGACGATCACGGTGTTCGGCACGCGGGCGGCTCGGCTGCAGCGGAGGCTGGCCACGGCCGCCTGACCGTACAGCGCGTCAATCCCCCTGGTCGGGGCCGGTTGTCAGTGGGCGCGGATAACGTCCGCGTCTGACTGACCACCGGATCCGAGCAGGGGGATTTCTCATGGAGTTCCGCATCGACCGTACGGCGTTCGCCGAGGCCGTGGGCCGGGCGGGGCGGGCACTGCCCGCGCGGACGCCGGTGCCGGTGCTGGGCGGACTGCTGCTGGAGGCGGACGCGGGACGGCTCGCCGTGACGGGGTTCGACTTCGAGGCGGCGGTACGGGTGGAGGCCGAAGCGGAGGTCGCGGCTGAAGGGCGGGTGCTCGTCCCGGGGCGGCGGCTGCTGGAGGTGTGCCGGGTGCTGCCGGAGGGGCCGGTGAGCTGTGCGCTGGAGGCGTCGCGGTTCACCGTGGAGGCGGACGGGACGCGCTTCGGGCTCTCGACACTGCCAATCGCCGAGTACCCGGCCCTGCCCGCCGCGCCCGCGCCGTACGGCACGGTGGACGCCGCCGCGTTCGCGACCGCCGTCGCGCAGGTCGCCCTCGCCGCCGGACGGGACGACACGCTGCCGCTGCTGACGGGCGTCCAACTGCGTCTCGACGGCGGGGAGATGACGCTGTCGGCCTCGGATCGCTACCGGTACGCGGTGCGGCGGCTGGAGTGGAAGCCGGGGGCGGCGGCCGACGGGGTGGTGGAGGCCGCCGAGGGGGTGGTGGAGGCTTTGCTGCCGTCGCGGCGGCTGCTGGATGTCGCGCGGTCGCTGGGGCGCTGCGGGGACGTGGTCATCGGATGGGATCCGGCCGGGGGCGGCGGGCTGATGGGCTTCGAGGGCGGGCAGTCGCGGACGGCGCTGCGGCTCCTGGACGGGCGGCTGCCCGCCTACACATCGCTGTTCGACATGGCGGGGGCGGCGGTCGCCGAGGTGGAGCGCGAGGGGCTCGCGGAGGCCGTGCGGCGGGTCGCGGTGGTGGCGGAGGCGAACAGTTCGGTGCGGCTGGACTTCTCGGCCGAGGGGTTCGTGATGCTGCGGGCCGGCTTCGGGGACGATGTGGCGGCTCAGCGGCTGCCGGCCACGCTGAGCGGCGCCGACGAGGTGCCGGTGGCCTTCAACCCGGCCTATCTGCTGGACGCGCTGACGTCCTTCGAGAGCCCGCGGGTACGGCTGGAGCTGCTGGGGGCGGGGCAGCGGGCGCTGCTGCACGGGGTGGCGGACGGCGGCGGGGTTGGGGCGGGCACGGCGGAGGCGGGCACGGCGGAGGCGGGCACGGCGGAGGCGGGCACGGCGGAGGCCGGGGCGCACCGGCATCTGCTGATGTCGGTGAAGCAGCTCGTCTGAGGCGGCTGAGACCGGTCCGAGGCGGGTGCTCCCACCTGCGGGTTCGTGCGCTCGGGGGGCCGTTGTCAGTGGGCTGCGGTAGCTTCCGGAGTACTGGGCGCAATGGCGCGTGACAGACATTCCACAGGGGTGGGTGGACGATGACGAACGGCACGGCGGCACCGACGGACCTGGACACCAGGCTGGAGGCACACCGCACCGAGCTGACCGGGTACTGCTACCGGATGCTCGGCTCCTCCTTCGAGGCCGAGGACGCGGTGCAGGACACGATGGTCCGCGCCTGGCGCAGCTACGACAAGTTCGAGGGCCGCTCCAGCCTTCGCTCCTGGCTCTACCGCATCGCGACGAACGTGTGCCTGGACATGCTGACCGCGGGCAACAAGCGCGCCCGGCCCATGGATCTCACCGAGTCCACGCCGCTCGCCCGGGCGGCCCTGTCCCCCCGCCCGGACAACACCTGGCTGGAGCCGATGCCGGACGCCCGTGTGCTGCCCACGACCGAGGACCCGGCGGAGGCGGCGGTCGCCAAGGAGTCCGTGCGGCTCGCCTTCATGGCCGCGCTGCAGCAGCTTCCGGCCAAGCAGCGGGCCGTGCTGATCCTGCGCGAGGTGCTGGCCTGGAGGGCGAGCGAGGTCGCCGAGCTGCTGGACACCTCGGTGGCGTCGGTCAACAGCGCCCTCCAGCGGGCCCGCGCCACCCTGGCCGAGCGGCAGCAGCCGGGCGCCGACGCGGTCGTCTCCGACCCGCTCGACGAGGACCAGCAGAAGCTGCTGGACCGCTATGTGGCGGCCTTCGAGGGCTACGACATGGCGGCGCTGACGGCCCTGCTGCACGAGGACGCGGTCATGACGATGCCGCCGTTCGACCTGTGGCTGACCGGCGTCGGCGACATCACCGGCTTCATGACGACGCTCGGCGCGCCCTGCGCGGGCTCCCGGCTGGTGCCGGTCGAGGTCAACGGGCTGCCGGGGTTCGCCCAGTACAAGCCCGACCCGGAGGGCGGCGGCTTCATGCCGTGGGCGGTCCAGGTGCTGGAGATCTCAGACGGCCGGATCACCGGGTTCCACTGCTTCCTCGACACCGAGCGCTGGTTCCCGCTCTTCGACCTGCCCCTCCGTCTCGAAGCGGAGGCCGACCAGGTCGAGCAGGGCGCCTAGGGCCGGGTCGGGGTCGCGGAGCCTGATCCGGCCTCCCGCCCGGCGGGCGGCGAGCTGGAGCCGCGCCAGCAGGTCGACGGTGGCGAGGCCCGGCGGTCCGAGGCCCCCGACATCGCACACCACGACCCGGGCACCGCTGGTGTGCAGCAGTGCCCGTACGTCGTCGCTCAGCCCTCTCACCTCGTCCCGGGTGACGGGGCCGGGCAGTACGAGCACGGGCGGTGTCATGGCGTCCACGATCGGTAGACCGGGCGGGCGGCGGTAACTCATCGCGACGGTCCCTTCTGTCGGTGCGCAGGGAAGATCACATTGACCGGGACATGGCCTTCCCCGGAGGGTTGGCTGTATGCCCCATGCACCTGCCCCTCCCGCGCTGCCCGATGCTCTCTTCGCCGGTGAGGGGGCGTCGTGCAGGGGGTGCTGAGCGGGTTCGCGGTCATCGCCGTGGTCATCGGGGTCGGCTACCTGATCGGCCGCCGGGGCTATCTGGGGGACGGGGGCCGCGAGGTCCTGACCAAGCTGGCCTTCCATGTGGCGTCCCCGGCGCTGCTCTTCACGACGCTCGCGCAGGCCGACCTGTCGGTGATCTTCTCCGACCGGCTGCTGGTCACGGCGATGAGCACGGCAGCGGCGGCGGGGGTCTTCGTGGCGGTGGGTGCGGTGCGCCGGTGGGGTGCGGGCCGGACGACGATCGGCGCGCTGTGCTCCAGCTACGTGAACTCGGGGAATCTCGGCATCCCGATCGCCGTGTACGTCCTCGGTGACGCGTCGCTGGTCGCGCCGGTGCTGCTGTTCCAGCTGGTCGCCGTCACACCGGTGGCGCTGACGGTCCTGGACCTGGCGACCGTCTCGGAGGAGGACAAGCGCCCCCTGTGGCAGAGCCTGCTCACCCCGCTCCGCAATCCGATCGCCCTGGGCTCCCTCGCCGGGGTGGCGGCGTCGGCGACCGGCCTCCATGTCCCGGGCCCGCTGATGGACCCCCTCACCCTGATCGGCAACATGTCGGTCCCGGCCGTCCTCCTCGCCTTCGGCATCTCCCTGCGCGGCAGCACACTCCCCCTGCGCGGCGCGGAACGGGCCCCCGTCCTCCTCGCCGTGGCCCTGAAGGCGATCGCCCAGCCCCTGATCGCCTGGGCCCTGGCGACGACCGTCTTCGGCCTCCACGGAGCGTCCCTGCTCGACGTGGTCGTCACCTCTGCCCTGCCTGCGGCACAGAACCTGTTCACGTACGCGAGTAGCTACCGAGTGGGCGAGGTGCTGGCGAGGGAGGCGATCCTGCTGTCGACGGTGCTGGCGGTGCCGGTGCTTGTGGTGGTGGCGGCGGTGCTGGGGTGAGTCAGTCGTGGGGGAACTCGGCGGTGTCGAGTTCTAGGGTGAAGGGCTCGGGCAGCGTGATGCGATCTCCGAATTTGCCCTCATCCAGAACCCGGTAGACCTTCCCCCGCGGTTCGCCGTAGAGCGTGATGACGGGCCCTCCGGGGGCCCAGCCGTCGATGAGCAGGTACAGCGGAACGCCGGCGTGGGCATAACCGGCGGCTTTCTTGATCCGATCGTGGGCCGCATTCCCCTTGGACGTGATCTCGACAATGAGTTCCGCGGCAGCCGCTGGGATGAAGTGGCCGCCCTCGTCACGCAGCACCTGCCTGGGGGCGACTGCGAGGTCAGGGATGTAGAGCCCGTCACGGGACGGGACCGCCGTGCCCAGGGTCTGGTAGATGCCCCAGTGCCTGGGGATGACCTCGTACAGGACTCGCTGGACCAGGTCAGCGATGTCGTTGTGGGCATTGGACGGCGGTGGTGCCACGGTGACGATCCCCTCGATGATCTCCACCTTGCAGCCCTCGGGCGCGTCCGTCTCCTGCCAGATCCGAACGAGGTCGTCCCACTCGTGGCCGTTGGCAGCCGAGTGGTCGACGGTGAGTGCGCTCATGGCGGTTCTCCAATCAGTGCGTCACCGATCCCAGCATGCCGAACGGGACCGGCGGAGGTCCACCGATCCCGTTCACCCGAAAGGAAAACCCCCAGGTCAGGCGATACGTTCCAGCACTACCGGCGACGCCGTGAAGTCCGTCCCCTGGGCCGCGATGTCGTAGGAGCCCTCCACCGCCTGGAGCGCGTACTCGAAACGCTCCGGGGTGTCGGTGTGCAGGGTCAGCAGGGGCTGGCCCTCCTTCACCGGGTCGCCCGGCTTGGCGTGGAGTTCGATGCCGGCGCCTGCCTGGACCGGGTCCTCCTTGCGGGCGCGGCCCGCGCCGAGGCGCCAGGCGGCGATGCCGATGTCGTAGGCGTCGAGGCGGGTCAGGGTGCCCGAGGCCGGGGCCTTGATCACGTGCTGTTCGCGGGCCACCGGGAGCGCCGCGTCCGGGTCGCCGCCCTGGGCCGCGATCATGCGGCGCCAGACGTCCATCGCGGAGCCGTCGGCCAGGGCCTTCGCCGGGTCGGCGTCCTTCACACCTGCGGCGTCCAGCATTTCGCGGGCCAGGGCGATGGTCAGTTCGACCACGTCCGCCGGGCCGCCGCCCGCCAGGACCTCCACCGACTCGCGGACCTCCAGGGCGTTGCCCGCGGTGAGGCCGAGCGGGGTCGACATGTCCGTGAGCAGGGCGACCGTACGCACCCCGTGGTCCGTGCCCAGGCCGACCATCGTGGAGGCCAGTTCGCGGGCGTCGTCCAGAGTCTTCATGAAGGCGCCCGTGCCTACCTTGACGTCCAGGACGAGCGAGCCCGTGCCCTCGGCGATCTTCTTCGACATGATCGAGGAGGCGATCAGGGGGATCGCCTCGACGGTGCCCGTGACGTCGCGCAGGGCGTAGAGCTTCTTGTCCGCGGGGGCCAGGCCGTCGCCCGCCGCGCAGATGACCGCGCCGGTGGTGTCCAGGACGTTCAGCATCCGCTCGTTGGAGAGCAGGGCCTGCCAGCCGGGGACGGACTCCAGCTTGTCCAGCGTGCCGCCGGTGTGGCCGAGGCCGCGGCCCGAGAGCTGCGGTACGGCGGCGCCGCACGCGGCGACCAGGGGGGCCAGCGGGAGCGTGATCTTGTCGCCGACGCCGCCCGTGGAGTGCTTGTCGGCCGTCGGGCGGGACAGGGACGAGAAGTCCATGCGCTCGCCGGAGGCGATCATCGCGGCGGTCCAGCGGGCGATCTCACGGCGGTTCATGCCGTTGAGCAGGATGGCCATCGCGAGGGCGGACATCTGCTCGTCGGCCACCTCCCCGCGGGTGTACGCGTCGATGACCCAGTCGATCTGCTCGTCACTGAGCTCGCCGCGGTCCCGCTTGGTGCGGATGACGGAGATGGCGTCCATGGCCATGGCTTGGGCTTCCTTCCGAGGATTTCCAGAAGCCGTACGGCCCCTCCTGAGCGACTGGCGACTCGGAGGGGCCGTACGGGAATGACTACTTGTCGAGGTGGCCGGGGCCGAAGGCCTGGGGCAGCATCGCCGACAGCGGCAGGATGCCCTCCGGGGTCTCCAGCAGCAGCTCCGGGCCGCCGAACTCGTGCAGCAACTGGCGGCAGCGGCCGCACGGTACGAGCGGGTCGCCGTCGCGGTCGACGCAGGTGAAGTGCGTCAGCCGGCCGCCGCCGGTGTTGTGCAGCTCCGACACCAGGCCGCACTCGGCGCACAGGCCGAGGCCGTACGAGGCGTTCTCGACGTTGCAGCCGGAGATGATCCGGCCGTCGTCGACCAGGGCGGCCACGCCCACCGGATAGCCGGAGTAGGGGGCGTACGCCCGGGACATGGCGTCCCGGGCCACCGCGCGCAGCTTCTCCCAGTCGACGGCCGGGCCGGCGTCGGTCACTTGCCCTGTCCCTTCCGGTACGGCATGCCGTCCGCCTTGGGCATCCTCAGACGCTGCGCGGACAGGGCGAGCACCACCAGGGTGATGACGTACGGCGTGGCGGAGACGACCTGGTTGGGGACCTCGTCGGTGGTCGCGTACCAGGCGAAGACCAGGCCGCCGACGACCAGGGTGATCGCGGCCTGGACGTACTTCTTGCGGACCACCAGCCAGATGGCGCCGATGAGCAGCAGGAGCGCGCCGAGCAGCAGCAGGGCGTGCACGTTGGCCGAGCCGCCGCGCAGGTTGAGGCTGTCGGTGTAGCCGAACAGGCCCGCGCCGAGGGCGAGTCCGCCGGGCATCCAGTTGCCGAAGATCATCGCGGCGAGGCCGATGTAGCCGCGGCCGCTGACCTGGCCCTCCAGGTAGAAGGGGTTGGCCACGATGGACAGGAAGGCGCCGCCGAGGCCGGCCAGACCGCCGGAGATGATCACGGCGATGTACTTGTACTTGTAGACGTTGACGCCGAGGGACTCGGCGGCGACCGGGTTCTCGCCGCAGGAGCGCAGCCGCAGGCCGAAGGCGGTGCGCCACAGGATCCACCAGGTGGCGGGGATCAGCGCGATGGCGATCAGGGTCAGCCAGGAGACGTTGGTGACCAGGCCGCCGAGCAGGCCGGCGATGTCCGAGATCAGGAACCAGCCGTGGGCGTTGAGGTCGCGCAGCGCGTCGGAGAGGCCCGGCACCGTGAAGTTGCCGAGGGATTCCACCGCCGGGGACTGCTTGGCGGAGCCGCCCGTGTGGCCCTCGAAGGCGAGGGGCGCGAGGTAGCGGGTGGCGCCCAGGGCGAGGATGTTGATGGCCACACCGGAGACGATGTGGTTGACGTTGAAGGTGACGGTGACGAAGGCGTGCAGCAGGCCGCCGATCGCGCCGCCCGCGATGCCCACCAGGACACCGGTCCACGGGCCCCACTGGAATCCGGCCCAGGCACCGAACCAGGTGCCGAGGATCATCATGCCCTCGAGGCCGATGTTGACGACACCCGCGCGCTCGGCCCACAGACCGCCGAGACCGGCGAGGCCGATCGGCACGGCGAGCTGGAGCGCGGTGGACATCTGGCTGACGTTGGTGATGCCGTCGGCGCCGGTGATGATGCGGACGATCGAGGTCAGCGCCAGACCGCCGGCGATGACCAGCAGCAGGACGGGCCACGACAGGCGGCGGCCGGTGGGCGCCGCGGGCTGCAGCGTGGGCTGGTTGAGGTCGGTCACGGTGGTCATCGGCCAGCCACCTCCTTCGTGGCGTTGTGGGTGGTGGTGCCGAGGACGTGACCGGCGGCCAGTTCGGCGCCGACCCGGCGCTGCTGGCGGCGCAGGCCCCATTCGCGGACGGCCTCGTAGGAGACGACGACCGAGAGGACGATCAGGCCCTGCATGATGACCGCGATCTCCTTGTCGTAGCCGTGGAAGTCCAGTTCGGGCGAGGCCTTGTCGAGCCAGGCCCACAGCAGGGCGGCGAAGGCGATGCCGACCGGGCTGTTGCGGCCGAGCAGGGCGATGCCGATGCCGAGGAAGCCGATTCCGGTGGGGAAGTTCAGGCTGTAGGTGTGGGTGTCGCCGAGCAGGATCGGCAGACCGGCCAGGCCCGCGAGGCCGCCGGAGAGCAGCATGGCGGTCAGCACCATGCGCTTGGGGTCGACGCCGCTGGCCGCGGCCGCGGTCGAGGAGGCGCCGGAGGCACGCAGGTCGAAGCCGAAGCGGGTGCGGTTCAGGACGACCCAGTAGCCGATGCCGAGCAGGACGGCGAGCAGGACCAGGCCGTAGATCTCGCCGGCCGCGCCCATCGAGATGCCGGGGATCCAGCCGGACTCGTGCATCTCGCCGGTGGTGTTGTTGTTGCCGACCTTGACGCCGAAGACGTCCGGCAGCCACAGGTAGGAGATCACCGAGGTGGCGATGGCGTTGAGCATGATCGTGGCGACGACCTCGCTGACGCCGCGGGTGACCTTGAGGACACCGGCGATACCGGCCCAGAAGGCGCCGGTGAGGACGGCCGTCAGGAGCAGCAGCGGCACCTGGATCGCGGCCGGCATGCTGGCGTGGGCGCCGACGATGGCGGCCATCATGGCGGCGAGCTGGTACTGGCCGTCGACGCCGATGTTGAACAGGTTCATCCGGAAGCCGATGGCCACCGCGAGCGCCGCGATGTAGTACATCGACGCCTGGTTGATGATCAGCACCTGGATGTCGGAGAAGCCGAGCTGCTCAAACATCAGGGCGAACGGCTCGATCGGGTTCTTGCCCGACGCGATCAGCACGATCGCGATCAGGACGAAGGCCACGGCGAGCGCGATGACCGGCCCGGCCACCGCGAGGAGCACGCGCTCCTTGTCGAACTTCTTCATCAGCGGGCCTCGTCTTCCCCAGACTCGGGAGACTTGCGGGTCTCGGGGGTCTCTTCGTGTTCCAGGTGGCCGGTCGCGGCGCCGGTCATCGCCGAGCCGAGTTCCTCGGGCGTGATGCCGGCCGGGTCGGCGTCGGCGACCAGCTTGCCGTTGTAGATCACGCGCAGGGTGTCGGACAGACCGATCAGCTCGTCGAGGTCGGCGGAGATCAGCAGCACGGCCAGGCCCTCGCGGCGGGCCTCGCGGATGAGGTCCCAGATGGCGGACTGGGCACCGACGTCCACGCCCCGGGTGGGGTGGGCGGCGATCAGGAAGCGCGGCTTGTGGCTCATCTCGCGGCCGACGATCAGCTTCTGCTGGTTGCCGCCGGACAGGGAGGCGGCGGTGACGTCGATGCCGGGGGTGCGGACGTCGTACTCCGTCACGATCCGGCGGGTGTCCTCCTGGGCGGCCTTCGGGTCCAGCCAGACGCCCTTGGCGAGGGGCTTCTCGGTGACATGGCCGAGGATGCGGTTCTCCCAGAGGGGTGCCTCCAGGAGCAGACCGTGGCGGTGGCGGTCCTCGGGGATGTAGCCGATGCCCTGCTCGCGGCGCCTGCGGGTGGGCCAGGCGGTGATCTCCTCGTCGGCGAGCCGGATCGTGCCGGAGTCGGCGTGCTTGAGGCCGATGAGCGCGTCCACCAGCTCGGTCTGGCCGTTGCCCTCGACGCCGGCGATGCCGAGGACTTCGCCCTCGTGGATGGTGAAGGTGATGTCGTCGAGGAGGGCCTTGCCGCCGGGGGCCTCCAGGCGGAGCTTGTCGACGGTGATGACCGGGCGGTCGGTGACCGTGGACTCGGCCGTCTCGGGCGTGGGCAGTTCGCTGCCCACCATCATCTCGGCGAGCTGACGCGGCGTCGTCTCGGCGGGGACGGCCGTACCGACGGTGGTGCCGCGGCGGATGACGGTGATCTCGTCGGCGACGGAGAGCACTTCGCCGAGCTTGTGCGAGATGAAGATGACCGACAGGCCCTCGGACTTCAGTTCGCGCAGGTTGGCGAAGAGGGCGTCGACCTCCTGCGGCACCAGGACGGCCGTGGGCTCGTCGAGGATCAGCGTGGTGGCGCCGCGGTAGAGGACCTTGAGGATCTCCACGCGCTGGCGGGCGGCGACGCCGAGCTCCTCGACCAGGAGGTCGGGCTTGACGTCGAGGCCGTAGCGCTCGGAGAGCTCCTTGATCTTGCGGCGGGCCTTGGCGCCGATGCCGTGGAGCTTCTCGCTGCCGAGCACCACGTTCTCGAGGACCGTGAGGTTGTCGGCGAGCATGAAGTGCTGGTGGACCATGCCGATGCCGCGGACGATGGCATCGGCCGGCGACGAGAAGGCGACCTGCTCGCCGCCCACGGCGATGGTGCCCTCGTCCGGCTTCTGCATGCCGTAGAGGATCTTCATCAGGGTCGACTTGCCGGCGCCGTTCTCACCGACCAGGGCGTGGACGGTGCCCTTGCGGACGCTGAGGTGGATGTCGTGGTTGGCCACGACGCCGGGGAAACGCTTGGTGATCCCGGCGAGTTCGACGGCGGTCACCGATTCGTTGACCGCCGCTCCGGCCGGAGGGCTGCTGGACGCGTTGATAACGCACTCTCCTGGGGACGGGGGTCGTCTACGCGCGTAGCGCCCCTACGGCATACAAAGGGGCCGGGCCCCCGCGCCAACGGGGCACGGAGAGCAGCCTCCCCGCGCCCCGTTGAGCGGACGCGACCCCCGGGGGTCACTGCCTGCTCGAGGCAGTAAGTCGTCAGCTGCTCTTGACCTTGATCTCGCCGCTGATGATCTTCTCCTTGGCCGTCTTGATGGCTTCCTGAAGCTCGGCGTCGTCCGCGAACTTCGGGTTGGAGTCCGAGAGGCTCACCTCGCCGGTCTTCAGATCGCCACGAACGATACCGGTCTCGGGCTTGCCGTCCTCGACCGACTTCGCGAGGTTGTACACCGCCTTGGCGACGTCCTTCATCGCCGAGGTCAGGATGAAGTCCTTGTACTTGGCGAGGGCGGCCTGCTCGTACTGGTCGGAGTCGACGCCGATCGCCCACACCTTCTTGGCGGCGGCGGCCTCGATGACGCCCTGACCGGACAGACCGGCGGCCGCGTAGACCACGTCGGCCTTCTTCTCGATCTGGCCCTCGGCGGCCGTCTTGCCCTTGTCGGGGCTGGCGAAGCCGCCCTCCTCGGCCGTCTGCGTCAGGTACTGGGAGAGCACCTTGACCTTCGGGTCGGTGTCCTTGACGCCCTGCGCGAAGCCCGCCTGGAACTTGTGGATCAGCGGGATGTCCACACCGCCCACGAAGCCGACGACCTTGGACTTGGTGCTCTTGGCGGCGGCGACACCGGCCAGGTAGGAGGCCTGCTCCTCGTTGAAGACCAGGTCGGCGACGTTCTTGCTGTTGATCGTGGCGTCGTCGACGATGCCGAAGGTGGTGTCCGGGAACTTCTCCGCGGCACCCTTGACGGCCGAGGCGTACGCGTAGCCGACGCCGATGACCGGGTTGTGACCCTGCTTCGCCAGCGAGACCAGACGCTGCTCCTTGTCGGCGTCGGTCTCGCCCTCGGTGGGCTCCACGTCGGCCGTCTTGTAGCCGAACTCCTTCTGCGCCTTCTCCAGACCCGCGTACGCGGCGTCGTTGAAGGACTGGTCGCCCTTGCCACCGACGTCGTACGCGATGGCGAGACCCTTGTTCCCCTTCGAGTCCGACGACCCGGCAGAGGTCGAGGTGCTGCCGCAGGCGGAGAGGGCGAGGGCCAGGGAGGCGGTCGCTGCGCCTGCGACCGTGATCCGGGAAATCCGGCGCATGTGTGGGTGCTCCTGTCGTACTGGCGGGCCCGGTGCGGCGAGGGTGCGTGCCGGGCGGCGTGGGGACGTGCTCTCACTACCCCGGGGTCGCCAAGCGCCGGAACGGTTCAGCGTCGACGCTGGCTTCGCCGCAGATTAACGCGCGTAGACCTGCCTGAAAACCCCTTCTGTCCACCTTGTTATCCGCCCGTGGCCAAGCCATCCCCGGGTCTCGGGTCGGGTGTCGCCGACCGCGAACGAGGGGTGGCGCAGGGTGATCCGGGTGGCTCGGGGCGATTCGCCCCGGGAACGCCACGGAGGGCGGGCACCCTGGGGTGCCCGCCCTCCGTGGCTGTCGCAGACCGGTACCGCTACTCGGTCTTGACCTTGATGGAGCCGTCGATGATGCCCTTCTTGGCCTTGTCCACGGCGTCCTTGAGCCCCGCGACCTGGCCGAACTCCGGGTTGGCCTCGGAGACTCCGACACCGTTGACCTTCAGGTCGAAGGTCTGGGTCCCGGACAGCGGCTTGCCGTCGTGGACCGACTTGGACAGCGCGTAGACCGCGCCGCCGACGTCCTTGAGGGCGGAGGTGAGGATGTACTGCTTGTACGCGGCGAGGGGTGCCTGCTTGTACTGGTCGGAGTCGACGCCGATCGCCCAGACCTTCGCCTTGGCGGCGGCCTCTATGACGCCCTGGCCCGAGAGACCGGCCGCCTGGTAGACGACGTCGGCCTTCTTCTCGATCTGGCCCTCGGCGGCGGCCTTGCCCTTGTCGGGGCTGGCGAAGCCGCCCTCCTCGGCCGTCTGCGTCAGGTACTGCGAGACGACCTTCACCTTGGGGTTGGTGTCCTGCACGCCCTGCTTGTAGCCGGCCTCGAACTTGTGGATCAGCGGGATGTCCACACCGCCGACGAAACCGACGGTGTTCGACTTGGTGACCTTGGCGGCGGCGACACCGGCGAGGTACGAGGCCTGCTCCTCGGCGAAGACGAGGGAGGCGACGTTCTTGCCCTCGACCACGGAGTCGACGATGCCGAAGGTGGTCTTCGGGTACTTGGCGGCCACGGCCTTCATCGCCGGGCCGTAGGCGAAGCCGACGCCGATGACCGGGTTGTAGCCCTGCTTGGCCAGCGAGGCCAGCCGCTGTTCCTTGTCGGCGTCGGTCTCGCCCTCGGTGGGCTCGATGTCGGCCGTCTTGTAGCCGTACTCGTCCTTGGCCTTCGTCAGGCCCGCGTAGGCGGCGTCGTTGAAGGACTGGTCACCCTTGCCGCCGATGTCGTAGGCGATGGCGAGACCCTTGTCTTCCTTCGTGTCGCTGCCACCGCTCTCACTGCTGGTGCTGCCACAGGCCGTGGCGGCGAGCCCGAGCGACGCGACCCCCACCGCGACACGGGTCAGTTTGGAAATCCGACGCATCTGAAGTTCCCCATTCTCCAAAGCCCCGCAGTGGGCGCTCAGTGCGGCGCACATTAACGCGCGTAGACACCCTTGGGAACGGTTCACCGTGGGGCCGTTATCCATTCGTGCCGATGGCCGGTTACGCCCTTGTGAACCACGGGAGCGAACGGGGTCGAAAAGTGCGGCCGGGGACATGGCGCGATCCTTTTCACCGCGCGCCGTCGCTCATCCCCGGCCGGATTCCTTTTCGCAGGTCAGGGGCCGCCCTAACGCAGGCCGTTCACCAGGGCCGCCGCCGTGAAGAGTTCCACGCCTACGGTGATCGCCGACTCGTCCACGTCGAAGTCGCCCTGGTGGAGGTCGCGGACGTGGCGTTCGCCCGGGGTGCGGACGCCGAGGCGCGCCATGGCGCCGGGGACGTGTTCCAGGTACCAGGAGAAGTCCTCGCCGCCGAGGCTCTGCTCGGTGCCCAGGACGGAGTCGACCCCGCGGCGGGCGATCATGGCGTCGCGCAGCAGCTCGGTCACGCCGGGTTCGTTGACGACGGGCGGTACGCCGCGCACGTAGTTGATCTCCGACTTGGCGCGGTGCAGATTGGCGATCTCGTCGATCGCCGCGACCACGACGTCGGGGGCCTGCCGCCAGGCCTCGATGTCGAGGCAGCGCACCGTGCCGGAGAGTTCGGCGTGCTGCGGGATCACGTTCGGCGCGTGGCCCGACTCGACGCGGCCCCAGGTGATGGCGAGTCCGCTGCGACTGTCGAAGCGGCGGCCGACCAGGGCGGGTACGTCGGTGACGACGCGGGCCGCCGCGGTGACCAGGTCGGTCGTGAGGTGGGGGCGTGCGGTGTGACCGCCCGGGCCGTCGAGGGAGATCTCCAGCCGGTCGCAGGCGGAGGTGATGGGACCCTCGCGGAGTCCGACGTACCCCGCGTCCACCCGGGGGTCGCAGTGCACGGCGATGATCGCGCCGACCCCCTCCAGCGCACCGCACTTGATGACATCGGCGGCGCCGCCGGGCAGGACCTCCTCGGCGGGCTGGAAGATCAGCCGGACGGGGCGGGGCAGCAGGCCCTGCTTGTGCAGTTCGGCGAGGACCAGGCCGGCGCCGAGGACGACGGTGGTGTGCACGTCGTGGCCGCAGGCGTGGGCGCGGTCGGGCACGGTCGAGCGGTACGGGCAGTCGGCCTTGGTGTCCGGGATGGGCAGGCCGTCGATGTCGGCCCGCAGCGCGAGCATGCTGGGGCCGCCGTCCCACTGCTCGCCCTCTACGCCGATGTCACAGACGAGTCCGGTTCCGACGGCGAGGACGCGCGGTTTGAGGCCGGCCCGCTCGAGCCGCTCCTTGATCGCGGCGGTCGTGCGGAACTCCTGGTTGCCCAGCTCCGGGTGCATGTGCATGTCGCGCCGGAACGCGATGAGCTCTGCGCGCAGGGCGTCGGGCAGTGCGCCGGGAAGTACGGCTTCGCCGGGAAGATCGACCTCGGACTCCAGTGACATCAATTGCTTCACCCTCTGAAGGGTAGGGCGCCAAGGCGGTCGGCTGACCCTCGATCAACAAATTTTCAACCCGTTAGGGGAAGAAAATATGACCGCCGGACGTATAGCTATCAAGTGAGATGGGTAAACTCGCCCGCCTTTTGGGCTGAGCCGGTCACCGCATCCCCGGAGTGTGACGTCGGACACACCTCGGTCGGGACTCCGGTACCCATCCATCCTCTCCACGGATACCACGCCCCGCGCGGGGAACACTGTCTTGTTCATCTCACTGCCACAGGGCCCCGATAGTGTGCGGCCCGTGCGCGCCGACAGCCCGGAGTTCCTCACAGCCACCCAGACCTCGTACGACGCCATCGCCGAGGCCTATGCCGCCGGGCTCCCCGACAGCCTGGCCGGGAGACCGCTGGAGCGGGCGCTGCTCACGGCCTTCGTGGACCTGGTCCGGGCGCCCGGCACGGCAGGAGCGCCCGGGGCGGCGGTGCGGCCCCCGGTCGCGGACATCGGCAGTGGCCCCGGGTACGTCGCGGCGCGGCTGCACGGGCTCGGGCTGCCGGTGTTCGGCATCGACGTCTCGCCCCGCATGGTGGCCCTGGCCCGTCGGGCGCACCCGGGGCTGCGGTTCCACGTCGGTTCGATGACGGCCCTCGACCTGCCGGACGAGACGCTCGGCGGGATCGTCGCGCTCTACTCGATCATCCATGTGCCGGACGATCATCTGCCCTCGGTCTTCGCCGAGTTCCACCGCGTGCTGCTGCCGGGCGCGCCGGTCCTGCTCGGCTTCCAGTCCGGCGCCGAGGACGGGCATCAGCGTCTCACCGAGCGCTTCGGCAGCCCGATCTCCCTCGACTACTACTGGCGCACCCCGGAGTCGGTCACGACCGCCCTCAGGGAGGCGGGCCTGCGCGTGCACGCCCGCGTGTTCCGGGAGCCGGAGGGCGAGGAGAAGCTGCCCCGCGCGTTTCTGCTGGCGTACAGGCCGGGCTCTGTGCGGGAGTGAGCCGGTCGGGGGCCGGGCCTGAGGGCACGCGGCTTCGCTTCGGCGTGCGCCGGTCCGCGTTGGCCGGGGCGTGGATCCGTACCGGTCGCGTACGGGCGTCAGCGCAGGCGGAGCGTGGGTGTGGCTCGGTCGGGCTCATCGAGGGGCTTCGGTGGGCGCCGTTCGGGGGAACGGTCGGCTCACTCGGAGCGTGAGCCTGCCTCGGCCAGGCCGGTGGAGCGGCTTCGGGCGGCGCCGATCGGCGGAACGGTCCGCCCACTCGGAGCGTGGGTCAGCCCTGGTCGGGGCGTGAACCCGCCGCAGGACCGGAGGCCCTCGCCGCCTGGCCCGCTCGGTCCCACAGGCCTCCCGTGTCAGACCGGAGGCCCTCGCCGCCCGGCCCTGCCGATCCCGCAGGCCTGGTCGGCAGACCGGGAACGCGAGGGCGCCTGGCTCCCCCGGCCTCCTGCCGTAGAGGCCCCGCACGGTCTCAGCCGGCCGCCACCGCGCCTGCGGCGTCCGCAGGGCCCGGGCCCGGCCTGCTTGCCGGGCCCACCGTGCCCGTGGGGCCGGACACGGTCGCCCTGGCTGTCGGGCCCGGGATACTGCCCGCGCCGGCCGAGCCGGTCATGGTCGCCGAACTCGTCGGGCCCGTGACACTGCCCGGGCCGGTCATCGTCGCCGGGCCCGGGATGCTTCCCGGGCTCGGCGGGCTCGGCGGGTTCTCCGAAGCCTCCTGGCCTCCGGAACCGCCCGGGGACAGCCGGTGTACGTCCCGTGCTGTTCCCGTCACGCCCGAGAGGAAGCCCTGGGCTCGGGGGGAGGCCGTTTCGGTCAGCCAGGTGGGGTCGATGTCGCAGACCGCTACGCGGACCTCGGTGCCGGAGAGGGCCAGGGGGAGGGTGTGGACGACGGTGGAGGGAAAGCTGAGGATCGTGCGGCCGATGGGGCCGCGGCGGGCGATCAGTTCCAGGGGGAGTTCGGGGCGGACGATCTCCAGGCCCGTCTCGAGCGCGAGGCGACGGAGCTTGGTCGGGCTCTCGCGGCGGTGGGCGAAGTAGCGGGTGGCGCCGTGGGCGGCGGCCAGGGCGCGGACGGCTTCCAGGTAGCGGTCGTCGTCGACGACGCCCGTCTCGACCAGGGACGTGCCCACCATGTCGGCGCCCTTGGTGATGCGCGGCGGGCCGAAGCGGGCCCGGGTCCAGGCGAAGTCGTTGGCGCTGATCGTGACGCCCTCGGGGGTCTCCTCCATCGGCATGGAGGAGAAGATCTCCACCCGGCGACTGCCCCCGGGGGTGAGGCGGCGGCGGGCCGAGGAGGACACCGGCGCGAAGATCAGGTCGCGGGGGCCGGGGCGGCCGCCCTTGCGGTGCCAGCGCACCAGTCGCTCGCCCCGGGCGAGCTGGCCCACGAACTCCATCGTCGCCGTACCGTCGTCGACGACGACCAGGTCACGGGCGCGGGTGATGGTCAGCAGGAGCTGAACGTAGCGGGAGAAGGGGTCCCCCAGGACGATCCGGCGGGCCTTGCGGAGTATGCCCGTCAGGCCGCCGATGGTCTGGAAGGGCGCCAGCGGGCCGCCGCGCGCCTCCTCCCAGCGGACCTCGTGCCCCTCGTCACGGGCCAGGTCGGACATCCGCCGCAACTGGCCGCGTGTCATCGGGTCGACGGGTGACAGCACCACGAGGGTGAGCCCCACGCCGGGCGCATGCGCGTGCGCCCACTCCAGCACGTTCAGCAGCTGTACCGGACTCTCGACGAACGCGAGAGTGTGGGGGCCGGCGTTCCCGGCGCGGGGGCTCATCGACGTACGACCGTCCCGTCGTAAGGGGGGTGTGGGGAGTTGTGCGCTCAGACGCCGACCGGCTCGCCCGCCGCGTCGGCGATCTCCGCCTCGGCGACCACACCGGCGACGCGGCGCAGCTTCTTCATCGGGGCCAGCTCGGAGTCGTAGACCTTCTTCACGCCGTCACCGAGGGAGGCCTCGATGGTGCGGATGTCGCGGACGAGGCGCGTGAGGCCCTGCGGCTCCACGGACGCGGCCTGGTCCGAGCCCCACATGGCGCGGTCGAGGGTGATGTGACGCTCGACGAAGGTGGCGCCCAGGGCGACCGCGGCGAGGGTGGTCTGCAGACCGGTCTCGTGGCCGGAGTAGCCGATCGGGACGTTCGGGTACTCCTGCTGCAGGGTGTTGATGACGCGGAGGTTGAGCTCCTCGGCCTGCGCCGGGTAGGTCGAGGTGGCGTGGCACATGAGGATGTTCTCGCTGCCCAGGACCTCGACCGCGTGGCGGATCTGCTTCGGGGTGGACATGCCCGTGGAGAGGATGACCGTACGGCCGGTGGCGCGCAGGGCGCGCAGCAGCTCGTCGTCGGTGAGGGAGGCCGAGGCGACCTTGTGGGCGGGGACGTCGAACTTCTCCAGGAAGGCGACGGCCTCGGTGTCCCACGGGGAGGCGAACCAGTCGATGCCGCGCTTCTTGCAGTAGGCGTCGATCTGGCCGTACTCGTCCTCGCCGAACTCGACGCGGTGGCGGTAGTCGATGTAGGTCATCCGGCCCCAGGGGGTGTCGCGCTCGATGTCCCACTGGTCGCGCGGGGTGCAGATCTCCGGCGTGCGCTTCTGGAACTTGACCGCGTCGCAGCCGGCCTCGGCGGCGGCGTCGATCAGCTTGAACGCGTTCTCGATGTCGCCGTTGTGGTTGATGCCGATCTCGCCGGTGACGTAGACGGGGCGGCCCGGGCCGGCCTCGCGAGTACCGAACTTGCGGATGCGGGAGTTGTTGCTCATGGCGCAGATGTCCTTACTTGGTGAGGGAATCGAGAGAGGGGCCGAGGATCCAGCTGGCGATCTCTCGGATCGCGCCGTCGCCACCGGGGACGGTGGTGACCGCGCGTGCGGCGCCGCGCACGACGTCGTGGGCGCTCGCGACCGCCACGGGCCAGCCCGCGAGGGCGAAGCACGGGAGGTCATTGACGTCGTTGCCGACGTAGAGCACGCGCTCCGGCGCGATGCCCTGCTCCTCGCACCACTGCTTCAGTGCGAGGTCCTTGCGGTCGATGCCGTGCAGCACCGGGAGCTTGAGCTTCCGGGCCCGGGCGGCGACCACAGGGTTCTGTTCCGTGGACAGGATCAGCATCTTCAGGCCGCTCCTGCGGAGGGCCGCGATGCCGAGTCCGTCTCCGCGGTGCACGGAGACGAACTCCCGTCCGTCGGAGTCGACGAGCACCCGGTCGTCGGTCTGGGTGCCGTCGAAGTCGAGGACGACCGCGTCGATGTCGTCGGCGGTCGGGAGCGCGCCGGGCCGGTCCGCGTCGAAGAGCGGGGCGAGGGCCCGGGCGCGGGCGAGGTCGTGCGGGTCGTCGATCTCCAGCACGCGCGCGGGGTCGGTGCGCACCAGTTCGGTGCGGCCGAAGAAGCGGTGCTGGTGCTTGCGGAAGCCGACCGCCTCCATGCCGTAGGCGGCGCCGGTCTCCAGCAGGTCCTGGGGGCGGTCCTGGCGGCGCGGGCGGAAGGACTTGTCGTGGTTGACGCCGTAGCCGCCGCCGGTGGCCGCGTCGGCCTCCGTGACGGTGCCGGCCGCCACCTCGTCGTCCGCGTCGCGCCATACGAAGCCGTGGAACGGTGCCACGGTGAGGGCCGTGTCGGCGCCGTTCTCGACGATGGCCTCGGCGACGCCGTCGACGTCCTCGCGGGTGATGAACGGGCTGGTGCACTGCACCAGCAGCACCACGTCCACGACCGCGCCGTGCAGGGCCTCGTGGGCGTCCACGGCGTGCAGGACGGCGGCCTCGGAGGTGGCGGTGTCGCCGGCGATGGCGGCGGGCCGCAGCACGACCTCGGCACCCGCCTCGCGGGCGGCGGCCGCGATGGCCTGGTCGTCGGTGGAGACCACGACGTCCGTCACCAGCCGGGCGGCGCGGCACTCGCGCACCGCACGCGCCACCAGCGGGACGCCGCCGACGGGCAGGAGGTTCTTCGCGGGCACGCCCTTGGAGCCGCCGCGCGCGGGGATCACCGCGAGCACGCGGCGCACCGAGGCGCCTTGGCCCGCTTCCGGTTGTGACATGGGGACTACTCCTTGGGCAGGGGACTCGGGGCGGCTCACAGCTCGCCCATCCGCCGGATGACGGGCGCCACGCGCTGCACGCCGTGCCGGTAGGCGCCGCGCGCCGCCCGGCGCACGATCTGCCGGACCGCTCCGGGGTCCTTGTCGGCGGCGGGCGCGCCGGGCAGCGGGGTGCCGTCCGGGCCGAGGTGGTGGCGGGCGAGGATCCCGGGCAGATAGCCGGGCGCGGTGACGGGTGTGTAGTACGGGGCCAGCGGGGGCAGGCCGCCGGGCCGGCCGAGGAGCTTGGCGATGCGTTCGCGGGCCGCGTCGAAGGCGGACTCGTACGAGCCGTCCGCTGCGACGCCCTGCCGGGCGACCCACTCCTCGTCGGGCGTGGGCCGGTGCCCGGCGTCCAGCTGGTCCCAGGAGGCGAGGCAGCCGGAGCCCACGAAGTGGTGGTTGCCGAGCGACTCGCGGATGCCGAGGTCGGTCAGGACGACGGTCGGGACGCGGCGGTGCAGCGACTCCAGGGCGGCCGTGGAGCTGACCGTGACCAGCAGGTCGGTGCGGTCGAGGACCTCGCCCATGTTTCCGTAGACGAGGCGGAAGTTGTCCGGCGGATCGAGGCGCTGCACCAGCTTCTGGTACGGCAGTTCCTCGATGTGGGTGGTGTGCTCGCCCGGCTTGGAGCGCAGCTTCAGCAGCACCTCGCGCTCGGGGTGCCGGCGGGCGTGCTGCACCAGGCGGCTCAGCAGGTACGTACGGTCCTTGCGGCTGTCCGGGACGGAGGGCTGGGCGGCGAAGACGACCGTGTAGGGCTCGTGCTCACCTTCGTAGGCCGCACCGCCGAGGAAGGGCAGGGCCACCTCGGTCACGGCCGAGGCGTCGGCGCCGACCCCTTCGTAGACGGCCCGGAAGCGGTCCGCGTCCTGTCGGGAGTTGGCGAGGACGAGGTCCGCGCCGTGCCGCAGCAGCAGGCCGTCGGCGAGCTTCTCGTAGACGACACCGACGTAGCCGGTGACGACGACGGGCCGCTCGGTGCGGTCCTGCCAGACGCGCGCCAGGCCGTGCAGCATCGCCTGTACCCCGCCGCCGACGAGGGCCAGGACCAGGAGGTCGTACGACTCCTCCTCCATGGCGCGCAGGAACTCGACGGCGGTGACCTCCCGCAGCGAGTCGGCGCGCACGCCCACTTCCTCCAGCTGGCGCGGGGTGGGCGTCGCCCGGCCGCGCAGCAGGTAGCCGTCGAGGACCGGGCGGACTTGCGCGCCCTCGCGCGGTCCGGCTTCCATGGACGGGCCCGGGGCGATGCGGTCCGCGGTCAGCGCACCCCATTTCCATCGGGTGTCTGAGTCCGCGAGGACGGCGATTCGCGGGCGCTTCGGTGTACTTGCTGGCACGTCGATGACGCTAGGAAGCGAATCCGAGGTACGGCGGAACCGCGACTCAACGAAAAGTTAACAACACCCCACCGAGAGCCGAACTGGCCCGCTGGAAGGCCGGAAGTACACGTGGTGCACCGTTCTGACACATTGAGTTCACCCGGTGTACGTTCACCGGAAAGTTGCGCTGCCGGGCGGGCTCCTAACGTTTTGCAGGTGCCTAAGCTTTCCGTGATCGTGCCGTTCTACAACGTGCAGCAATATGCCCCGGACACCCTCAGAAGCCTTCGGTTGAACGCCGACCGTGATTTCGAGTTCATCCTGGTGGACGACCATTCGAAGGATGAAACCCCGGCCATTCTCGAGCGAGCGGCCGAGGAACTGTCGGACGTCGCCCAGGTGCGCTACATCCGCCATGAGGAGAACGGCGGGCTCGCCACCGCCCGGAACACCGGCCTGGACGCTGCCCAGGGCGAGTACCTGACGTTCCTGGACGGCGACGACTGGCTGGCCCCCGGCTACTTCACCGAACTGGTGTCCGCCATGGATGAGTTGGGATGCGACTTCGTGCGCACCGACCATGTGCAGGCCACCGCGCGCGCCCGTTCCGTCAGCCGGGTGCCCGTCGGCCGCCGCTGGGAGGTGTTCAGCCCGCGCGACGCCATCCTGCCCGCCCACCGCTCGACGTCGGTGGACTACGCCTACGCCTGGGCCGGCGCCTACCACCGCCGCCTCCTCGACCAGGGCGTGCTCCACTTCACCCATGGTCTGCGCACGGCCGAGGACCGGCCGTGGATCTGGAAGCTGCACCGGGAGGCGGAGTCGTTCGCCGTGGTGAGCCTGCTCGGTGTGTTCTACCGGCGCGGGGTGGCCTCGTCGCTGACCCAGATCGGTGATGTCCGCCAGCTCGACTTCATCCGGGCCTTCGACCAGGTGATCGAGGAGACCGCCGCGGACCGGGAGGCGGACCGGCTGCTGCCCAAGGCGGTGCGGACCTACTGCGCGATCATCGCGCACCACCTCTCCAACGAAGACAGGTTCGAACCGGCCGTGGCGAGGCAGCTGCGGTCGATGAGCGCGGCGGCCATCAAGCGCATGCCGCAGGACGCGCTCGGTGACGCACTGGAGGCGATGGACATGGACCGCTCGTCCAGGCTGCGGCGCCTGCGGCGCCGGGCTACCACCACGGAGGCGGCCGCCTGATGCCCGGGACCACTCAGATCTTCTGCGCCTCGACGCTGTACGGCGTCGCCACCCTGGCCGCCGCGATCGACTCGGACCTCTTCGAGGAGCCGGACCGCCGGGTGCTGCTGGTGTTCAACAACTCCGCGACCCCGGAGACCACCCCGGCCCTGGACGAGATGCCGGGCTTCGCGCCGCTGCGCGAGCACTTCGACGAGGTGCTGTCCTGGAACGAGGCGATCCGCCCCTTCCACCCCGGGGCCTGGACGCCGCGCTCCGACGACATCCCGCTGTTCGAGCGGTATCTGCGGATGCTGTGGGGCCTCGGCGACGACCGCGTGAGCCTGGTGCTGGAGTCCATCCAGGTAGCGCCCGCGCTCACGGTGGCCCAGTTGTTCACCGACGCCCCCATCGACGTCTACGCCGACGGGCTGATGAGCTACGGCCCCACGCGCAACAAGCTGGACCCGCTGGTCGGCACGCGGGTGCGGCGGCTGCTGCACCTCGATCTGGTGCCGGGGCTCACGCCGATGCTGCTGACCGAGTTCGAGGTGCCGGCGCATCTGGTGCCGTCGCCCGCGTTCCTGAAGGTGCTGGGCGAGGTCACCGAGACCGTCCCCGAGCTGCCCGACGTGCCCGGTGACGCGGCACTGCTGCTCGGCCAGTACCTGTCGGCGCTGAACATCCTCTCCCCGGAGGAAGAGGAAGACCTGCATATGCGGATGATGCGCGGCGCGGTCGCCCAGGGGCACCGCACGGTCGTCTTCAAGCCGCACCCGACCGCGCCGGCCCGTTACAGCCGCGCCCTGGAGACCGAGGCCGAGAAGCTCGGCGTGGACCTCACCGTGCTGGACACGCCCGTCCTCGCCGAGGTGCTCTTCGACCGGGCCCGGCCCGCGCTGGTCGTCGGCTGCTTCTCGACGGCGCTGTTCACGGCCTCGGCGCTCTACGACCTGCCGGTCGCGCGCATCGGCACCGAGCTGCTGCTGGAGCGGCTGACGCCGTACCAGAACAGCAACCGGATCCCCACCACGCTCGCGGACGCGCTGCTGCCCGACCTGGACGGTGGCCAGGACGGCGACGTCCTGCCGGCCGAACGGCTGTCCGGTCTGGTCACCGCCGTCGGGTTCACCATGCAGCCGCAGATCTACCCGGAGCTGCGCCCGCAGGCGGAGCGGTTCCTCGCCCGGTATCTCGGTCCGCGCACCCGGCGCTACTTCAAGAAGCGCCGTCTCACCTCGCTCGGCCTGCCCGGCGGTATTCCGCAGCGGCTGGCATTCCTGCCGCGCAATTCCACCGCACGCCGGGTGGTCCGGCGGGCCAGGGCACTGCGCAAGGCGGTACGCCGCTGAAAACGTATGCCGAGCACCGCAAAGGCGTCGGTCCCCCACAGAGGCGGACCGGCGCCTCCGCGTTTTCGCCACTGGTTTCCGACATCCAGATGAATCCCTGGAAACAGGAAGGCGAAGCCTGTTTCCGTCGAACGTTTAAGCGTCAATTCCCGCCCTAGGGTGACAGGCGGCGCCCTGCCCGCCCACAGGCGGCTCAGGTGAAGGACATACGAGCTACAGAGGTTCCAGCGTGACCGATACGGTCGTCAGCACCCACAAGCCCCGGCCCGAAGTCAGCGTGCTGGTCGAACCACCGGGAGCCACGACCGCCCCGCGGCGCAAGAAGGGCCCCGGCGGCCGGCTGCGCGCCCTGGACGGCCTGCGACTGGTGGCCGCGCTGATGGTGGCGGCGTACCACTACGGCGGCCGCGACGGTGAGGTCGGCGAGGCCTGGGGCAGCTCGCCCAAGGTCCAGTTCCCCACGCTGCACGAGTTCTTCGCCTACGGCTGCCTCGGCGTCCAGGTGTTCTTCGTGATCAGCGGGTTCGTGATCTGCATGAGCGGCTGGGGCCGTCCCCTGAAGTCGTTCTTCGCCTCCCGCGCTTCCCGGTTGCTGCCCGCCTACTGGGTGGCGGTCGCGATAGTGACCCTGGTCTTCGCCCTGCCGGTGGTGGCCTACAAGGCGGTGTCGCCGAGTGACGCGCTGGTCAATATGACCATGCTGCAGATGCCGCTGGGCGTGGACCGGGTGCTCGGGGTGTGCTGGACGCTGTGGGCGGAGGTCCGCTTCTACGCCCTGTTCGCGCTGTGCGTGGTGCTCCCGGGGGCGAGCCGCCGCCGGGTGATCATGTTCTGCGCGGGCTGGATGCTGGCGGCGGTGATCGCGGACAACGCGAACATGCCGCTGCTCGACATCGTCCTGATGCCGGAGTACGCCCCGTACTTCATCGGCGGTGTCGGCCTCTACCTCGTCCACCTCGACCGGCGGGACGCCTACGCGTGGGGCATCGTCGCCGTCAGCTGGCTGATCGGGCAGCACTACGCGGTGCAGAGCCTGTGGCACGCGGCCGGTGAGGACGGTTTCTCCTACCGCTCCTCGACCGGCATCGTCCTCGTCGTGACCTTCGGCTTCCTGGCGGTCGCCGCGATCGCCCTGGGCTGGCTGCGCTGGGCCAACTGGGGCTGGCTGACGGTGGCGGGGGCGCTGACGTATCCGTTCTACCTCGTCCACGAACACCTCGGCTGGGTGGTGATCCACGCGCTGCACAGCGGCCTGGGCCTGCCATCCGGGGCGACATTCGCGCTGACCGCGGCCTCAATGCTGCTGCTGGCGTGGCTGCTGAACCAGTATGTGGAGAAGCCCCTGACGCCACGGTTGCGGGCAGTACTGGCGAAGGATCGCTGAGCTGTTCACGGGACGTTCAACCGACCGTCGGTTCGGGCAACGCTCAGAGAGAAGGCTCGTCTCATGACCAACGCACAAGCGACCGACAAGCACCCCGGCGAACTCACGGATGTTCCGGGCTGGTTCCCCCCGCTGGACCAGATGCTGTTCACCTGGTTCCTGGAGGGGCAGCAGAAGCAGGGCATAAAGGGTGACCTGCTGGAACTCGGCGTCTACATGGGCAAGAGCGCGATCCTGCTCGGCCAACACCTCCAGAACGGCGAGAAGTTCACGGTCTGCGACCTGTTCGAGGGCGACGCCCCCGACGGGGCCAACCAGGCGGAGTCGGCGAAGTCCTACGCCTCGCTGACCCGGCAGACCTTCGAGCGGAACTATCTCTCCTTCCACGACGAGCTGCCCACGGTGATCGCCGCCCCCAGCTCCGTGGTGCCCGAGAAGGTGTCCCCTGCGAGCTGCCGCTTCATCCACGTCGACGCCTCGCACCTGTACGAGCATGTGCACGGCGACATCGGCGCGGCCCACGACATCCTGGTGCCCGAGGGCATCGTCGTCCTGGACGACTTCCGCTCCGAGCACACCCCCGGAGTCTCGGTCGCCGCCTGGGAGGCCGTCCTCAACCGGGGCCTGCGCCCGATCTGCCTCAGCACACAGAAGCTGTACGGCACCTGGGGCGACCCCGAGCCGCTCCAGGAGGAGCTGCTCGAGATGCTGCGGCTGCGCTCCGACGTCGGGCTGAGCGTGCAGTCGGCGGCCGGGCACCGGCTGGTCCGGGCCCGGTCCCGGGGCATGAAGCCGCCGCCGTTCCCGGTCTCCCGGCACTATGTGGCGCCTCCGGCCGCGGCCAAGGCCCCCGCCGCCGAGGTGACCGAGTCCCGCGCGGCGCGACCGGCCCGGCCGGCCCCGTCCCGGGCGCGCCGGCTCGCCAAGGACCTGCTGCCGCCCCTGGTCACCCGGGCCGTACGGCGGGCACGCGCGAAGCGTGCCTGACGCGGGGTGTCATGAGACCCCGTAGCGCGCCCCGATCCCGTCGATCACGAGGGCGAGTCCCTCCTCGAAGTGCTGTTCGTAGTCCTCGAAGATCTCCGCGCCCGCCTGGGCCGACAAGGGAAAGTCGGCCATCAGGCGGGCGCGTTCGTCGACGTCGTAGCCCTCGCGGCGTTCGTCCGGCAGGGGCTGCACGCCCTGCTCCTCGGTGACGAAGCCGAGCGTGTACATATAGCCCGTGGTGAGGGCGCGGACCGCCTGGGCGAGGGTGAAACCGGCGGCCGTGAACAGGCGCAGGTTCTCCTCCATCTGCCCGGCGTGCTCGATGCCGGTGAAGCGTGAGCCGCTGAACACCTTCGCGCCGTCCCGGTAGCCGAGCAGGGCCGTACGCAGTCCCCGGTTGGCCTTCAGCAGCCGTTCCCGCCAGGTGTCGGCGGGGTCGAGCGAGACGTCGGCGACCATCCGGCGGTACATCTCCGTCGCCATCTCGTCGAGCAGCGCCTGCTTGTCCTTGAAGTGCCAGTAGAGGGCGGGTGCCTTCACGTCCAGCTCCCGGGCGATGGCCCGCAGGGTCAGGCCGTCCAGTCCCACCTCGTTCAGCAGCCGCAGGGCGGTGTCCGCGACCCGCCGCCGGTCCAGGGGCTCACGTCGTTCCGTACTCACGCTTGACAACTTAACACCGTTAAGGCCACCCTCGGAAGCGAGGGA
This sequence comes from Streptomyces sp. CRCS-T-1, assembly GCF_024442335.1. Classification (NCBI taxonomy): domain Bacteria; kingdom Bacillati; phylum Actinomycetota; class Actinomycetes; order Kitasatosporales; family Streptomycetaceae; genus Streptomyces; species Streptomyces sp. CRCS-T-1. The sequence continues at coordinate 2,967,164 of NZ_CP101651.1, forward strand.
ACTTAACAACGTTAAGGAGAGGGTGGATCATGGACACTGACGTACTGGTGGTGGGCGCGGGCCCGACCGGCCTGGCGCTCGGCATCGATCTCGCGCGGCGCGGTGTGAACGCGCTGGTCGTCGAGCGGGCGGACGCGCTGTTCCCCGGCTCGCGGGGCAAGGGCATCCAGCCGCGCACGATGGAGGTCTTCGACGATCTGGGTGTGCTGGACGCCATCCGCGCGGCGGGCGGTCGCTACCCGGTGGGGATGATCTGGCAGGACGGCAGGCGGGCGGGCGAGCACCGGATGTTCGACCCGGCCGAGGCGAGCGAGGACGCGCCGTACACGGAGCCGTGGATGGTGCCGCAGTGGCGCACGCAGGAGATCCTGTACGCGCGGCTGACCGGGCTCGGGGGTGAGGTGGCCTTCGGCCGGGAGTTCGTGGGCCTGACGCAGGACGCCGACGGGGTGCGCGCGGAATTCGCCTCGGGCGAGCCCGTCACCGCCCGGTACGCGGTCGCGGCGGACGGCGGCCGCTCGACGGTGCGCAGACTGCTCGGCATCGGCATGGCGGGCGAGACCCTCGACCCCAACCCGACGCTGGTGGCCGACGTCCGGATCAGCGGCCTGGACCGGGACAACTGGCACATCTTCCCGCCGGGCGGCGACAGCGACGGCTACCTCGCGCTCTGCCCGCTGGCCGGTACGGAGGACTTCCAGCTGGTGGCGCAGTTCCCGGACGGGACGGCACCGGACCTCTCCCTGGAGGGCATACGGAAGGTCGTCGCCGCCCGCACGCACCTCGCCCCCGAGAGCGTGACCGAGCTGCGCTGGGCCTCGGACTTCCGCCCCCGGGCGGCCCTCGCGGACCGCTTCCGCTCCGGGCGGGTCTTCCTCGCCGGCGACGCGGCCCATGTGCACTCCCCCGCCGGTGGCCAGGGCCTCAACACCAGCGTCCAGGACGCCTACAACCTGGGCTGGAAGCTGGGCGCGGTGCTGCGCGACGGCACGGACGCGGCCCTGCTCGACTCCTACGAGGAGGAGCGGCGTCCCATCGCCGCCGACATGCTCGGGCTGTCCACGAGCGTGCACCGCGGCGAGACCCGGAGGGGCGAGGCGACTCAGCAGCTCGGCCTCGGCTACCGGACGTCGTCGCTCACGCGGGAGACGCGCACCGACCCCGGTCCGGTGCGGGCCGGGGACCGGGCACCCGACGGGACCGTGGACGGGACCCGCCTTTTCGACGCGTTCCGAGGACCGCACTGGACGCTGCTGGCCCTGGGCGGGGCGGTGCCGCCTCTCGCCCTCGGCGAGGGGGTGGGGGTGCGGACCGTCCAGGGCCCGGCGCACGGGGCGTACGGGGCCGGGCTGTTCCTCGTACGGCCCGACGGATACGTCGGCTGGGCGGGAGACGCGCCGACCGGGGTCGCGGAGTATCTCGGCCAGTTCGGCCGGCGCGGCTGAGGCCTGGAAGGGTGCGGCCAGTGAGGGTGACGCGCTACGCGCTCGACGCCAGGGACAGCTTCACCGCGAAGCCCAGGAACAGGGCTCCCGCCGCCGAGGTGGCGCCCGCGGCGAGCCGCTTGCGGCTGCGGAACGCGGCGGCCAGCCGGGTGCCGCCGAATATCAGCGCGCTGAGGTAGAGGACGCTGGCCAGCGTGGCGAAGGTGCCGAGGACGACGAAGGAGACGGCCGGGTAGGCGTAGCCCGGGTCGACGAACTGCACGAAGAAGGCGACGAAGAACAGGATCGCCTTGGGGTTGAGGAGGCTGATGACCAGCGCCCTGCGGAAGGGCCGCTCATCGGCGGCGGCCCCGGGCGCGCCCGCGTCCACGGCCCGCTCGCGGCGGGTCCGCCACAGCCCCCAGGCGGCGCGCAGCATCCCGACCGCCAGCCAGGCCAGATATCCGGCACCGGCGTACTTCACTATCCCGAACAGCACGGCGTTCGCCTGGAGCAGCGAGGCGACCCCGGCCGCCGACAGCGTCATCAGCACCGCGTCCCCGCACCACACGCCGGCCGCGGCCCGATACGCGGTGCGTGTACCGCGTCGCGCGGCGACGGAGATCACGTACAGCGAGTTGGGGCCGGGCAGCAGGACAATCAGGACGAGGCCCACGAGGTAGGTGGGCAGATCGATGACACCGAACATGCAAAGGAGTGTCGCACGGGGGTCTGACAACGCCCCTCCCCCGGTGCCGCCGCCATCGGCCATCGGCCGCCGTCAGACAGACAGCCGCCGTCAGACATACAGCCGCCGTCAGAAGACGTCCGAGGGGACGTACGCGCCCCACACCTCCCGCAGCGCGTCGCACACCTCGCCCACGGTCGCCCGCTCCCGCAGGGCCTCCCGCATCGGATACAGGACGTTGTCCGACCCCCGGGCGGCCTTCTGCAGGGCCGTCAGCGCGGTGTCCACCGCCCGCTGGTCGCGCTCCGCGCGGAGCGCGGCCAGGCGTTCGGCCTGCCGGGCCTCGATGGCGGGGTCGACGCGCAGCGGCTCGTAGGGCTCCTCCTCGTCGAGTCGGAAGCGGTTGACGCCGACCACGACCCGCTCGCCGGAGTCGGTCTCCCGGGCGATCCGGTAGGCGCTGCGCTCGATCTCGTTCTTCTGGAAGCCGCGCTCGATGGCGCCGACAGCGCCGCCGAGTTCCTCGACCCTGGCCATCAGCGCGACGGCCGCTTCCTCGACGTCGTCGGTCATCCTCTCGACGACATAGGAGCCCGCGAAGGGGTCGACGGTAGCCGTGACATCGGTCTCGTAGGCGAGGACCTGCTGGGTGCGCAGGGCCAGGCGGGAGCTCTTGTCGGTCGGGAGGGCGATCGCCTCGTCGAAGGAGTTGGTGTGCAGGGACTGGGTGCCGCCGAGGACCGCGCCCAGGCCCTGTACGGCGACCCGGACCAGGTTCACCTCGGGCTGCTGGGCCGTGAGCTGCACCCCGGCCGTCTGCGTGTGGAAGCGCAGCATCAGCGACTTGGGGTTCCTCGCGCCGAACTCCTCCCTCATCACCCGCGCCCAGATCCGGCGCGCGGCACGGAACTTGGCGACCTCCTCCAGGAACGTCGTACGGGCGACGAAGAAGAACGACAGGCGCGGTGCGAAGTCGTCGACGTCCATCCCTGCCGCGACGGCCGTCCGGACGTACTCCACGCCGTCCGCGAGGGTGAACGCGATCTCCTGCGCGGGCGAGGCGCCCGCCTCGGCCATGTGGTAGCCGGAGATGGAGATCGTGTTCCACCTCGGGATCTCGGCCTTGCAGTACTTGAAGATGTCGGCGGTCAGCCGCAGCGACGGCTTCGGCGGGAAGATGTAGGTGCCCCGGGCGATGTACTCCTTCAGCACATCGTTCTGGATCGTGCCGGTCAGCCGGTCCGCGCCGATTCCCTGCTCCTCGGCGACGAGCTGGTAGAGCAGGAGCAGCAGGGCCGCGGGGGCGTTGATCGTCATCGACGTCGAGACCTGGTCCAGCGGGATGCCGCCGAACAGCACCCGCATGTCGTCGAGGGAGTCGATGGCGACGCCGACCTTGCCGACCTCGCCGTGCGCGAGGGGGGCGTCGGAGTCGTGGCCCATCTGGGTGGGCAGGTCGAAGGCGACGGACAGGCCCGTCGTGCCGTGGGCGATGAGCTGCCGGTAGCGGGCGTTGGACTCCGTCGCCGTACCGAAGCCGGCGTACTGGCGCATCGTCCAGGGCCGGCCCGTGTACATCGACGGGTACACGCCCCGGGTGAAGGGATACGCCCCCGGCTCCCCCAGCTTCTCCGCCGGATCCCAGCCCGCGAGGGCCTCCGGTCCGTAGACCGGCTCGATGGGCAGCCCGGACTCCGACTCACGCGTCATGGTGCGATGCCTCCCGCCGAGCAGTGGGTGGTCGGGACCTCGCTCCCCACCATGCCCCCTGGTTCGCGACGGGGCCCGCCGGGGGAACACATCTGAGGTGACATCCGGGCAGACCGGTGAGACGACAGGGGGCCGCGTGCGTACTACGGGCATGGGGAGAGCGATCACAGCGGCACTCGCCGCGCTGGCCGCACTGGCCGCGCTGCCCGGCTGCACGGTGCAGCCGCCCGACGGCGACGGAAAGCGCCGCTCACCGGTGCACATCGAGTTACCGAGCGGCACCCCGTCCCCGGCGCGCACCCCGACAGACGGCGGCGCTCCGAACGGCGGCGGCAGCAGCCCGAGTACCGCCCCCGCCCCGCCCGACGACGACAAGCCCAGTGCGGCGCCCGCCCCGCCCCGCGTGCTGTGGTCGCGCGGTGCGACCGGCCGCGACGTCCGTGAGCTCCAGGCCCGGCTGCGGCAGGTCGCCTGGCTCTTCGAGGGGCCGACCGGGACGTACGGCGAGCAGACGGAGCGGGCGGTCAGCGGCTTCCAGGGCAAGCGCGGGCTGCCGCGCACCGGGCGGACCGACACCGTCACCTGGCAGCGGCTGCTGGGGATGACCCGCGAGCCGGGCCGCTGGGATCTGTATCTGATGGGCGGCCAGCCGGCCGACCCGCCGGACCCGCGCTGCGCCAGGGGCCGGGTGCTGTGCATCGACAAGACCAGCAGGACACTGCGCTGGATGATCGACGGCCGGACCGTGTCGACGGTGGCGGTCCGCTTCGGTTCGAGCGGCACGCCGACGCGGGAGGGTGTGTTCTCGGTCTACTGGAAGTCCCGCGACCATGTGTCGACGCTCTACGACTCACCCATGCCGTACGCGATGTTCTTCAGCGGCGGCCAGGCCGTGCACTACTCGGCGGACTTCGCCGCCCGGGGCTACGCGGGGGCCTCGCACGGCTGCGTCAACGTACGGGACGAGGCGGCGATCGCGGAGCTGTACGGGCAGGTCCGCAACGGCGACAAGGTCGTCGTGTCCTGGTGAGGACGCGGGACGGAAGTGCGGGAAGTTGGGGCGCGGGCGGGACCGGGGAACGTGTCCCGCCCGCGCTCAGGTGCACGAGCCGTAGGTACGGGGGGAACCCCGGCTCTGTGCGACGGCCGATGACCAGTCGGCTCACTCATTACTGCGCCGGGGCGGCCGAAAACGTCACACCCTCGGCCAGGAGATTTTCACGGAGTACGAAACCGCAGGTCGGAGGGGTGCGAGGGACTGCCGGGTGTGGCTGCGGCGCGCGTCGTCATCGTCGTCGTTCCGGTTGTAACGGTCGCGGTCCTGCTTGCGATCCCCGTATCGGTCCCGGTCCTTTTTCTCGTCCTTGTTGTTCTCGTCCTGGTCGTTCTTGTCCTTGTTGCTCTGGTGCCTGCCCGTGCCGCTGTCCCCGTCGTAGCGGTCCGTGGAGCGGGTTCCGGTCGTGGACAGGAGGCCCTTGCAGTACTTCCACACCCGGGTGCCGCCCGCCGCGTCGCGCAGGGCGCGTCTGCGGTCGGCGTTCAGCCGCTTGCCGTCGCGGAGGTCGCGGCAGGCGGAGGCGATGTTCCCGCGGCTGTCGCCCGGGCGGTCCGACTGCTTGCCGGGGCCGGGCTTCGGGGCGGTGTCGTCGCGTGCGTCGTCCCGTCCGGAGGCACCGGCGCCGCCCGCGGCGGGGCCGCTGGAGGCGTCGTCCGGGGTGATGTCGGGGGTGGAGCCGCCCTGTACGGCGTCGCTCGGCGAGGGCGAGGCCAGCGGATGCCCGGGAGGCGAGACGGCGGCGGAGACCGAGGCACCGGGGTCGGGCTCGTCGCCGCCGAACGGCGTCAGGACTCCGGTTCCGGCCGCGACGGCGACCCCGCCGACCATGCCGACGGCCAGTACGGCGGCCAGGGCGAGGCGTGCGGGACGGGTCCAGCGGGGCCGCGGGGCGGGGGCGGAACCGCTCCCGCCGTCACTGCCGCGCGAGGTTCCGATCCGGACGAGTCCGGCGTCCACGACCTCGGCGGCGGCCTGTCCGCCCGTGGCCCCTGGGGCACCTGTGGCCGCGAGGGCCGCGGCGGCGTCGGCACGTTCCGCGCGCACCTTGCGGAAAGCGGCCATCGCCGCGGCCTCACCGGGGAGTTCCTCGCTGGTCAGCGGGGGTGACGCGGACAGCGCACCGAGCGTCCTGGCGAGTCGTTCGGCCTCGCCCCGGTCGGCGCCGTCGACAGCTTCGAGTGGCTCTCCGCTCAGCAAACGCTCCGCCGTTTCGCGGTCCAGCCACCTGTACTGCTCGTCGGCCATCACACATCCTTCTGCGTCCGCGGGACGCTATGCGTCACACCTGCGGACGTCACCGCGCCACCGCGCGGTTCTCTCTGGGGCGGCAGGGCGTCGAGCACCCCGGCTGATTCCGGATCGGCCTCCGGGTCGTCGCCGAGCAGCTCGGCGAGCCGCCGCAGACCCCGGTGTGCCGCCGTCCGGACAGCGCCCGGGCGCTTGCCGAGCGTCTCAGCGGCGGACTTCGCGTCGAGCCCCACGACCACCCGCAGCACGACCGCCTCGGCCTGGTCCTGCGGCAGCCGGGAGATCAGGGAGAAGGTGCCGTTCGTGGCGAGCGCCTCCATGGCCTCACCGGCGGTGTCGGACTCCGCGGCCCGGCCGGTCAGCTCGGTCTCGTCACCGCCGATCGCGGGCCGGCGCCCACGCATACGTATATGGTCCAGCGCACGATTTCGGGCGATACGGGCGGCCCAGCCGCGGAACCGGTCCGCGTCGCCGGTGAACCGCTCCAGGTCACGGGCTATCTGCAGCCACGCCTCGGACGTCACATCCTCGGCGTCGGGGTCGCCGACCAGCGTCCTCACATACCCGAGCAGCCGCGGGTGCACGGCTCGGTACACAGTCCGGAACGCGGTTTCATCTCCGTCCTGTGCCGCACGCACCGCGGCGGTCAGCTCCGCGTCGTCCCCCAGCACCGCACCCCTTATGCGCCTAAACCGGCGCCGCTCTCGCGGACCGGGTTCTCGCCGTCGTGGTTCCTCAATTGATGGTTGCGGTGTCAAGACCGCAGGTGGTTGCGGTGGTCTGCCGCCTCCGCGTTGGCGCGAAAGGCACGTTACGTCCTGAAACCATTCCCCGTCCATGTCCGTCCAGGATGCAACTAAGCCGTGACCCGCCAGGGTGTGACAGAAAACGCAGACATGGCGCTGTAGGAAGTACGGGCCGCCGCGCGGTCCGTACCGCGCGACGGCCGGGGCCTCTCCTGTGGGGGGTGGCGGCCCCGGCCGTTGCCACGGTTTGCCGCCGACCTTGTCGCGAGCTCTTCGCGACGGGGCTCAGTGCTGGGGCCGGGGTTTGGCCTTGGTGGCGTGGCGGGCGGCCTTGTAGGGCTCGGGCAGGAAGCGGTGTTCGAGGGCGGTGCGCTTGGTGGCGGTGTCGCCGCCGACGATCTCGGGGCGGCCTTCCATCATGGCGATGAAGCCCTGGCGGGCGACTTCCTTGCGGCTGTTCTTCTTCGCTCCGACACCGAAGGCGGTGTCGTTCATACCGGCGCGGGCATGGAAGTCGCTGTCGGTGGCGCCGGGCATCAGCGTGGTGACGGTGACGCCGCGCTCCTTGAGTTCCTCGCGCAGGCCGAGGGCGAACATGCGGGTGAAGGCGCGGGACGGGCCGTACACGGTCTCGTAGGGGGTGGGCAGGGTCGCGGACAGCGACGAGGTGATGAGGATCCTGCCTGTGCCGTGGGCTGCCATGTGCCGGGCGACGTGCTTGGCGAGGTGGACGACCGAGGTCACGTTCAGGGCGATCAGGGAGAGTTCGTCGTCCAGGTCGGTGTCGATGAACGCTCCGCCGATGCTGCGCCCGGCGTTGAGCACCGCGGCGGCCAGGGGGCGGCCGGTTTCCTCCACGGCCTTCCACACCGCCTCGACTCCGTTCGCCTCGGCGAGGTCGGCGCGGACCGGGATGACGTGGGCGCCGTCGCGGGTGAACCGCTCGGCCGCCTCGTCGATCCTCTCGCTGCGGCCGGTGGCGACCAGGTCGAAGCCGTTGGCCGCGCACAGGCGGGCGAGCTCGTAGCCGATGCCGTTGGAGGCGCCGGTGACCAGGGCCAACGGGCGGGTGGAGGGGGTGTTCACGGGCTGCTCCTGTCTTCGGAGGGGGAGGGGGAGGGAGTGGTGGCGGTGTCGTCCGGCTGGGGACGGTCGGGGCCGGGGGTGTTCCAGTCGGCGAGCAGGCGCCAGGCCTCCTCGGACGTCCGGTCCTGGGCCGGCATGTAGAGGAAGAGGGTCTGGTCGTCCTCACCGGGCGGGGTGAGCGCCTGGTAGTCGATGGTCAGCCCGCCGACCAGCGGGTGGTTGAAGCGTTTCTGGCCGTGGGTGCGGGTGAGCACCTTGTGGTCGTCCCACCAGCGAGGGAAGTGCTCGCTCTTCATCGTCAGCTCGCCGATCAGTTCGGCGGTGCGGGCGTCGTCCGGGTGGCGGCCGGCGTCCAGGCGCAGGATCGCCGTCATCTCCGCGGCCAGCCGCTCCCAGTCCACGTACAGGTCGCGGGCCTCGGGGGACAGGACGATCCAGCGGGTGAGGTTGCGCTCCCGGTAGGGCATGGCGTCGAAGTCGGCGATCAGGACCCGGCACAGGTGGTTGGTGGCCAGGACGTCGCCGCGTCTGCCGAGGATGAAGGCGGCGTGGTCGTGAAAGGAGTCCAGGAACCGCAGCAGTCCCGGGCGGGCACGCTGCACGCCGGGGGCGGTGCGCCGCGTACGGCGGCCGGGGCGGGTCTTGATCAGGTCGTGCAGGTGCGCCCGTTCCGCGTCGTCCAGCCGCAGCGCGTCGGCGACGGCGTCCAGGACGCTGTCGGAGGGGGTGATGTTCCGGCCCTGTTCCAGGCGGGTGTAGTAGTCGGTGCTCACCCCGGCGAGTTGGGCGACTTCCTCGCGGCGAAGCCCCGGTACGCGACGGTAGGCGCCGCGCTCGGGGAGGCCGACCGATGCGGGGTCGATGCGGTCCCGGCAGCGGCGCAGGAACTGGGAGAGGTCCACATTGCCGGCCATGGCTCCATCGTCCCGCCCCGGTGGGGGCGTCGCGATGGCGATGGGTGGGTCGCCGCGTCCCAGGAAGTCGCGTCCCTGAGTTACGGAGTCCGCCGCGGGCTCACTCCGAGGGATGCACGGCGAAGACCCGTGCCGGGAAGCCCGAACCTCCCTGGGGCTTGGGCCAGGTGGCGATGATCAGGGCGCCTGCCTCGGGGAGCCGGTCGAGGTTGGCCAGGAGTTCGATCTGCCAGCGGTCGCGTCCCAGGACGTAGCCCTCCAGGCTGTAGTCGCCCGAGGAGGCGGCGAGGCCCGGGTCGGTGTCGGACTGTTCGTGGCCGATGGCGGTGACGCCCGCGTCCTCGAACAGATACCGCAGCACCTCGGCCGACCAGCCCGGCGTGTGGCTGACGCCCGCCTCGTCCCGGTTGACCAGCGCCACCGGGTCCGGCCAGCGCCGGCTCCATCCGGTGCGCAGGGCGACGAACGAGCCGGACGGGATACGGCCGTTGCGCTCCTCCCATGACCGCACGTCGTCCAGGGTGGGCGTGGCATCGGGGTCGGTCTCCACCCGGGCGGTGATGTCGAGCACCACCAGCGGCAGGATCATCTCCTCGACCGGGATACGGTCCAGCGCGCGGGCCCCGGCCACGAAGTGGGAGGGCGGGTCGACGTGCGTGCCCCACTGGCCGACCAGTGTGTAGCGATGGACGGTGAAACCGTCGCCGCGCTCCAGGTCGAAGAGCGTCTCGCGCCGCTCGTCCCCGAAGCCGGGGAAGTGCGGCTGGCCCGGCCGGAAGGCATGGGTGAGGTCCGTGAACACCGCCCCCTCGGTCAGCGCGCGATACGCCGACCACAGCCGGGGCTCTGATACGCCGAAGCTCATCGTGCGTTCTCCAGGAGGGTGCGGCGAGAACCACCTGACGTGCCGCCACCGTGGGTCGGCTCCACAGCAGCCGGCTGCTCGGAGGCCAACTCCCCAGAAGCCCGCCCCTCAGCGACCAGCCCCTCGGAGCCCAGCCCACCATCCCGCGAACCCGAACCCGAACCCGAACCCGAACCCGACCCAGAACCCGACCCAGAACCCGAACCCGCCGCCCCCTTCCGCCGAGTCAGCCCCACCCCCACCAGCACCACAACCATGCCCAGCACCACCCGCACACTCAGGCTCTCGCCCAGGACCACCGCCCCCAGCAGTACGGACACGACCGGCAGCAGATACCCCACCACCGCCGCGTTCGTCGCACCCTCGTCGTTGATGATCCGGTACGTGAGATGGAAGGTGATCGCCGTGCAGAAGACGCTCAGGACGACCGCCGCGGTCACCACGGCAGGACCGACGTCGATCGACTCCAGGCCGCCCACCGGCACCACAAGGCCCGTCAGCCCGCTCGCCGCCACGAGTTGGGCGGCGGAGAGCGAGATCGTGGGGGTGCCCTTGCGGACCAGCGTGCGGCCCATGTACGTGAACGCGACGGCGTAACTGGCCGCCGCGCCGAGGATCGCGAGGGCGCCCCAGCCGGTCGCGCCGGTCGTCTGCCAGGGGGCGAAGATCACGATCGTCCCGGTGAAGCCCAGCAGCAGGCCCGCCAGCCGTACGGGACGCAGTCCGCGCTCCGAGCCGAGGGCCAGGCCGAGGGCGATCGACCAGAGCGGGGTCGTGGCGTTCAGGACACCGGCGAGACCCGAGTCGACCGTCTGCTGGCCCAGGCTGAACAGCGCGAACGGCAGCGCGTTGCAGAAGAAGGCCGCGACGGCGATGTGCCGCCAGACGGTCACGCCCCGGGGCATCCGATGGCCCGTCGCGTAACAGGCGACGACGAGGACCAGCGCGCCGAGGGCACAGCGGACGAACGTGACCTGGAGCGGGGAGAGCCCGCGCAGCGCCAACTCGATCCAGAGGAACGTCGATCCCCACAGCAGGGCGAGCACGGCCACTCGCAATCCGCCCCACAGACTCCGCGTACCGCTGTTCACGATGTTCCTCCGTCCCATGAAGCCCGCCCGGTGCGTTCTCGTCCCGGTCCTACGAAGGTGCCTCAGTCAAGCTTTGAGGACAAGCAAATGGTTCTACCTATTCTGTTAAGCTCAGCTACATGCTTGATGTAAGGCGGCTCCAGGTCCTGCGCGCGGTGGTCACCAGCGGCACGGTCACCGCCGCCGCGGCCCACCTCGGCTACACACCGTCCGCCGTCAGCCAGCAGGTGGCGGCACTGGAGAAGCAGGCCGGTACGGCACTGCTGGAGCGGATCGGCCGAGGGGTCCGCCCCACGGCCGCGGGTCTGCTGCTCACCGAGCACGCGGCCCTGATCAGCTCGGCGGTCGCGCAGGCGGAGTCCGCCCTCGCGGACCTCCGCGCCGGACGCACCGGCCTGCTGTCGGTCCGTTACTTCGCCACGGCCGGCTCCACTCTGGTGGCGCCCGCCCTGGCCCGGCTGCGCGCCGAGCACCCCGGCGTCCGCGTCGACCTCGAACTCACCGACCCGGAGGACCCGTTCCAGGAGGTGGCGCGGGGCCGGGCCGACCTGGCCGTGGTCGTCCAGGCCCGGGACCGCGCGGGCGACGGCTTCCGGCTCGTCCACCTCCTCGACGACCCGTACGCCGCCGTACTGCCGCTCGGTCACCCGCTCGCCGGCAAGGAGGTGGTCGACCTCCATGAGCTGGCCGGTGAGCAGTGGGTCGGCAGCGAGCCCCCCGGCCCCTGCCTCGAACCCGTCATCGACTCCTGCGCGGCGGCCGGCTTCAGCCCGGACTTCGTCATCCAGAGCGAGGACTACGCCACCGCGCAGGGCTTCGTCGCGGCCGGTCTCGGCGTCGGTCTGATGCCGGGGCTGGGGCTGCGCAACCAGCACCCCGGCGTCGTCGTACGCCCGGTCCGCAACCCCGAACCGGTCCGGGTGATCTCGGCGGCCGTCCGGGAGACCGCCCTCGAACAGCCCGCCCTGCGCGGCCTGCTGGACGCCCTGCGGGACGCGGCCGCCACCGCCGACCCGCCCGGCGGACCCGGGGCGGACTGACCGCCGCCCCGGGGGCGCGGATCGGCGGCGAGGACGGAAGAGGCACATGTCAGACGCGGTGGGCGGTGGAATCGGCGGGCGCGGCGGCCAGGGTCACCACGCTGGCGAAGATCTCCTTGCCGTGCTGCCGTGCGCTGATCCTGACCTGGTCCGGGTCCGCGAGCTGCTCCGCCTCCAGCCAGCAGGGGATGTCCATCTCGGCGTAGCGGACGAAGTCGTTGTCCATGCCGGTGATCGTCACCGTGTCGGGGTGGGCCGTGGCCAGCGCCGCCTGCCGGGCGGCCTCCAGCAGCAGCATGCCCGGGGCGTGGTCCACGAGGTGGTCGAAGAGGATGGGGTGGGTCGTGTCCACCCGGAGCTGCCAGCGGTCGGGCCGGTCGGTCGCGGCGAGCACCACGTCCTCGAAGCGGTCGCGGCCGAACGGGGTGAGGCCCGCCGGAGGCGGCAGCGGCACGGCGCGCGCGGTGGCCGCGGCCGCGTCGGCGTACGGGCCGCGCAGCCGGTTGTAGACGGTGCGGTCCTGGATGGTGAAGCGCGAGCGCACCGAGGCCAGCGGGCGGCCGGCGCGCTCGACGTCGACTCTCAGGGATATCGCGGACGCCCGCTCACGACGGTAGGTCACCTCGTCGCAGGTGATGTGCAGTTCCAGCTCGGCCGGCCCCCCGTCGGCATGAGCGACCGCAGGGTCGAGCGTCCAGCTGAAGTCCTTCCACAGCAGTTGGTGGCCGAACGGCACGTTGTAGGCACCGTGGGACAGCAGCGGCAGCGTCTGGCGTACGGTCTCGCTGAGCATCAGCGGGTCGTGCAGACCCAGCCGGTTGACGTAGAACGGGTGGGTGGCGGGCCAGGCGGCCGTGACCGTGAAGGCGTCGGGCGCGGTCCGCCGCCAGTTGCGCAGCAGTACTTCGTCCTGGTTCGTCTTGTGCGTAAGGACGGGCGAAACCGTCTCAAAACGGTCTTCGACACTGTGCTGGGCAAGGCTGATGGACATGGTGTTCCCCCCTGTTGCGGTGACTCTCGAAATGGGCACGCGCAGGTGAAGCGAAGGCGCTCCCGGTGACAGGACCGCGCCGACGTGAATAAAATAGAGGTCGTTCTTTTTGTTTGTCTACGGGTTGAGGGAGTCTGCCGATGGCACGACAACGGCAGGAACGCGCGGAACGTACTCGTGCCGCGCTCATCCACGCGGCCGCGGAGGTGTTCGACCAGGCCGGGTACCACGGCGCGGGTCTGAACGCGATCCTGCAGAGAGCCGGCATCACGACCGGAGCCATGTACTTCCACTTCAAGTCCAAGGAGGAACTGGCCCGCGCGGTCATCGTCGACCAGGCCGCCGAGCTGCAATGGCCCCAGGGCAAGAAGGGGTTGCAGCAGCTCGTCGACGTGTGCCAGTACCTGGCCGTGGAGATGCGCTCCAACGTGCTGTTCCGGGCGGGCGTCCGGCTCGCCGTCGAGCAGAGCGAGGTGAATCTGCTCGACTACTCGATCTACGACTGGTGGTCCGATCAGTTCCGCACCCATCTGACCGAGGCGCGTGAACTCGGCCAGCTCAACCCGGAGGTGGACGAGGCCGCGTTCGCCCAGGTGATCGTCGCCTCGTACACCGGTACGCAGATCATGTCCCGGCTCTCCACCAACCGGTCCGACCTGCCCGCACGCATAGAGAACATGCTGCGATGTCTGTTGCCGGCCATCGCGCCGGCGGAGATCGTCGCCTCGCTGGAGTTCCCGGGGAACGGGGAGCCGGCGGGGGAATCGGTGGGGGCGGCCGAGCCCGAGGAGGGTGCGGCCTCATGACACCTGTCCGGGTGTTGCTGACCGGCTCGACCGGGTTCGTCGGGCGGGCGGTCCTGAATCGGCTGCCGCGCGCCCGCGGGGCCGACGGGCAAGGGGTCGAGGTGCGGGCCGTCGCCCGCACGGTTCCAGCCCGCACGGTTCCCGCCGGCGCGGGTGAGCGGGCGGGCGTGGAGTGGGTGCGCGCGGACCTGTCGGACCCCGCCTCCCTCCACGGTGCGGCGAGCGGCACGGATGTCCTCGTCCACCTCGCCTGCCGGGTCTCCGGCGGGGCGGACGAGTGCGAGCGGACGAACGTCGGCGGCACCCGGGCGATCGTCGACGAGGCGCGGCGTGCGGGGGTGAGGCGGATCGTCCAGCTGTCCACGGCGGCGGTGTACGGGCCCGGTCCGCACCGGGGCATCCCCGTGGACGGGGTGGTGCCCGCACCCGTGTCGGCGGCCAGCCGTACGCGGCTGGCGGCCGAGCGGATCGCGCTCGACGCGGGGGCCGTCGTCCTGCGCCCCGGGCTGGTCCTCGGCCCCGGGGACCGCTGGGTGGTGCCCGCGCTCGGCGAACTGCTCCAGCGGGTACCGGCCCGCTGGGACGGCGGGCACAGCCGCGTCTCCGTCGTGGACGTCGACGACCTGGCCCGCCTCGTCACCGCCCTGGCCACGGCACCGGACGGCGGCGCCGTCGCCCCCGGTGTCCACCACGCCAGCCACCCGGTGCCGGTGCGGGGCGGCGACCTCATGGCGAGACTCGCCGAGCTGGACGTACTGCCGTCGGCCGGCGCCGAGGACTGGGACTGGGACACGTGCCTCGCGCGGCTGCGGGAGACGCCGGGGCGGATCAGCGAGCGGCAGTTCGCCCTGCTGGCGCGGGACCACTGGTACGAGAGCGAGGAGATCTGGCGGCTCACGGGCTGCGCCCCCGGGCCGGGACCGCTGGAGCGGCTGGCCGGGGCGGCGGCCTGGTACCGGGAGCATCTGCGCGCCGGGTGACGTCAAGGTGGCGCGCCCGACTTGGCCAAGTGGTTGCGGGGTTGGGCACGGGAGGCGTCCGCGAGGGAAAGCGGCGGTACGTTCACAGGACTGGAGGCGTGGCCCTCCGTCCTCCCCCGTGCCCCCGCCCGCCCCCGTCCGCGGCGGGCCCGTGGGAGTCATTTCCCGTGATGGATGCAGAGGTCGAGCCCATGGTGAAGCAGGTGAGAGCGGAACGTACCCGTCAGGCGCTGATCGCGGCGGCGGCCGTCGAGTTCGACCGGCAGGGGTACGCCGGGACCTCGCTGTCCGCCGTGCACCGGGCCTGCGGGGCGACGATGGGAGCACTCACCTTCCACTTCCCCGCCAAGGCCGACCTGGCCACCGCCGTCTGCCGTGAGGCCGAGGCCCTCACCGGCGAGGCGCTCGCCAAGCTCGTACCGGCCGGACCGCTCCCGCCGGTCGCCGAGTTCACCCTCGAAGTGGCCCGGCTGCTGGAGCGGGAGGTCACCGTCCGCGCGGCGGCCCGGCTCGCCCGGGAACGGGCCGTCCCGTCCTGCTGGTACACCCTCTGGCGGGCAGCCCTGCGGGACCTGGTGGCAGCGACCAGGGAACCGGCCGATGCCCCGCCCGCGCCCGACGAGCTGGAGCTGCTGGCGGTCTATCTGACCGCCGGCGCCGAGGCGGCCCTGCGGGCGGGGAGCACCGGCCCGGAGGTGCAGACCCAACTGGAGTGTCTGTGGGCCCTGGTGCACTCCCCCAAGGAGTGTCCGGTCGGGCCTCGCTGACCCCCTTGTTTGTTTCCAGACCGATCCGACGAAAAGGCTCATCCCATGACTCGACGCTGCGCGCTCGTCACCGGTGGTTCCCGGGGCATCGGGGCCGCCATCGCGACCGAACTCGCCGCCGACGGACACCGCGTGGCCGTGCACTGCCGTGCCGACTCCGCCGCCGCGAAGGCCGTCCTGGACGCCCTGCCCGGCACCGGCCACGCCCTGGTCACCGGCGATGTCGGCACCCCGGGCGCGGCCCGGGAGATCATCGAGTCCGCCGCCCGGCAACTGGGCACCGTGGACGTCCTCGTCAACAACGCCGGCGTCTACGCCGAGCAGCCCGTCGCCACCACCTCGTACGAGGACTGGCAGGCCGACTGGCGGCGTCTCGTCGACGTCAACCTGCTCGGGCCCGCCGACCTGATCTGGCACCTCGTCGACCACCTGCGGCAGCGGCCGCAGGGCCCGCGGGGCGCCCGGATCGTCAACGTCGGCTCGCGCGGCGCCCACCGGGGCGAACCCGACGCCCCCGCCTACGGCGCCACCAAGGCCGCCCTGCACGCGCTGACCGGGTCGCTCGCCCAGTCCCTGGGCCCGCTCGGCATCGCGGTGACCGCGGTGGCGCCGGGCTTCGTCCGTACGGACCTGGCGGAAAGCATGCTCGTCGGGGACGCCGAGGAGCAGGTGCGCCGCCAGAGCCCGCTCGGCAGGATCGCCGCGCCCTCGGACGTCGCCGCCGCCGTGGCCTGGCTCAGCAGTGAGCGGGCCGAGTGGTGCAGCGGCGCCGTGATCGACGTCAACGGCGCCTCGCACCTGCGCTGACACCCCCACCCGGCCCTCCCGGGCCGCTCCACACCTCTAGGGAGATCCCGTGCGCGCCGCGCTGTCGCAGATCGCCGTACGACCGGACGAGACCGTCGCCGAGCGGCGTGCCCGCGTGGCCGGTCTCGTCCGTGAACAGCACACCGCCGACCTGGTGGTGCTGCCGGAACTCTGGACGGTCGGCGCGTTCGCCTTCGACGCGTTCCGCGCCCACGCCGAGCCACTGGACGGGCCCACGGCACAGGCGATGGGCGCGGCCGCTGCCGACGCCCGGGTCTGGCTGCACGCGGGCTCGATCATCGAAGACGGCCCGGACGGCACGTTGTTCAACACCTCCCTCGTCTTCGCGCCCGACGGCCGGCTGCGCCGGACGTACCGGAAGATCCACCGCTTCGGCTTCGACCGCGGCGAGGCCACCCTGCTGGGCCGGGGCGAGGAGACCGTCACTCTCACGCTGGGCGAGGGCGGCCCGGCGGAGCTGACGGCAGGGCTCGCCACCTGCTACGACCTGCGCTTCCCCGAGCAGTTCCGGCTCCTGGTGGACGCCGGAGCGGGCATGTTCGTCGTCCCGGCCGGCTGGCCCGCCGCCCGCCGCGCCCACTGGTCGCTGCTGGCCCGCGCACGGGCCGTCGAGTCCCAGGCGTACGTCCTCGCCTGCGGTACGGCCGGTGCGCACGCCGGGGTGGAACAGGCGGGCCACAGCGTGGTGGTCGATCCATGGGGCGAGGTCCTCGCCGAGGCCGGGGCGGGCGAGGAGACACTCGTCGTCGACCTCGACCCGGCGCTCGTCGCCAAGACCCGTGCCGAGTTCCCCGCCCTTCGCGACCGTGTTCTCGGTGTGCCGACGCCCCGCTGACCGACCGTCGGCGACAGGTGCCGTCCGCCCCGCGAGTGCCGGGGCGGACGGCACCTGTCGTCTGTGCGCGGCCAACTGCCAGGCGATACAGACGTGTTGGATATTTTCCGGTGACCTCTTGCGGCCCACAAGGCAGACGTGTAACACTCTTTCGCGAGGCAGTCTGCCCACTTCCAGGAGCCTTCGCACTGCCATCGCGTCGCCGTCGAGCGGCGCTTTTTTGTTTTCCGGGTTCCGCTTCCGCACCACCCCGCTTCCCGGTTCTCCCGTTTCCCCGCATCTCCTTGTCTCCCGAAGGTGAGGCGACCAGTGACCATGGCCGACCCGACCCCCTCGCAGCCCCTCCCGGAGCGGTGCGCGTCGAACCGCTGCCGCCGTGCGGCCCGCTCCGAAGGGCTGCGGCGCAGGACCGCCGCGCCCGGCGCCCGGCTCTGCGGCCCCTGCGCACGCGCCCTCGCGGCCGATCTGACCGCCCTGCCCGCGCTCCACCACGAGAGCGAGCAGCGGCTCGTACTCCCCGCGCGGCAGGGGGGCCTCGCCCGGGTCACCGGCCACCGGCCGGACGCGCCGCCCGTGAGCGACGCGGCGCTGGACGCCCGGCACGACGCCGTCGTACGGCTGGCCTCCTGGGCCCGGCTCGTCCTAGACGAGGACCCGGCCGCCGGGGCACCGCCGGAGCGGACCGTGCCGGACCTGGCCGCCTTCCTCGGCCGGCACATCGGCTTCCTGACCGCCCACCCCGCCGCGGGCGCGGCGGCCGACGAGATCGCCCGCACCGCCACCGCCCTGCGGCGCCTCGTCGCGCCGCCCAAGCCCGACCTCGTACCGCTCGGCCGGTGCGTGGAGCCGGACTGCGACGCGGAGGTGTCGCTCCCCGGGCGCGGCGGCGACGAGCTGGTGCTGCGCGGGCCGATGTGCGGCGCGGGGCATGTGCTCACGCCACGCCAGTGGCTGCTGATGAACCATCGTCAATCGACGCTCGAGACCAAGGAGTCGGCATGAACGACGACCTGCGCGCCCCGCGCGGCAAACGCGTCCCCACCTCGCTCGCCGCCCTCGCCCTCGGCGTCCGCGAGGGCACGATCCGCCAGTGGGCCCGGCGCGGCAAGATCACCCGGTACGGGACCAAACGCCAGGCCCTGTACGACCTGAACGAGCTCGCCGCGCTCGCGGCGGCCGGGGAGAGCGGAGCGTAACTCCCCCCCCCGAAGCCCCGCCCCCGACCCCAGCCCCACCCCTAGAGACCTCCCCCACAGCACCCCCACCACCGTTCGGCCATCGCCGCGCGGCCCTTCGGCATGCCCGAAAACGGGCCGCCGCACAGCTCTTGAGGAGAGACAGCCATGGAGACGCACGGCACATCGCAGTGGCAGCAGCACTGGCAGGACCGGCGCGACCCCTTCGTCGAGGAGTGCTTCCGGGCCCGCGAGAACCTGCTCGCCGATCTGAAGGACCCCGCCACCGCCCAGGCCCGTGTCCTCGACGACCTCATCGACATCGGCACCGCCTCGCTGCACTGGAAGGAGCAGGGGTACGACGCCGTCGCCGCCGACCCGGGCACCTTCCGGGCGGTGCTGCCGATCATGCGCTACAACGACTTCGTCGAGCAGATCGACCGGGAGACCCGCACCAAGGGCGGCATCCTGTCGTGCAGCCCCGTACTGCGCTGGCTCAAGACCAGCGGGACGACCGGCACCCCCAAGCGCGTCCCGTACACCCTGCACTGGCTGCTCAAGTACCGCATCCCCGCGATGAAGGCGATGTGGGGCACCTATCTGGAGCACCACCCCGAGATCCTCGCCCACCCCTGGGCCACCCTCGACACCCAGACCGTCCGCGAGGACGTGTACGACTTCGTGCACGGCGTCGAGCACCAGGCGATCAGCAACCGGCATCCGCAGATCAACAGCCGGGACTGGAACCCGCCGTGGTACGAGTCGCCGTGGTTCGGCCCCGACACGCCCACCAGCCACGCCGGGCGGATGTACCACCGGGTACGGCACCTCGTCGGCAAGGACCTGCACTACATCTCGGCGATCAACCCCAGCACGCTCGTCTCGCTGCGCGATCTGATCGCCGAGCACGGCGCCGAGCTGGTGCGCGACCTCAGAGAGGGCACCCTGCAGGGCAAGCCGTGCACCGAGCCCGACGAGAAGGCCGCGCAGCACCTGGAACGGGTGCTGGCCAAGGGCGAGTTCAGCCTCGTCGACCTATGGCCGTCGCTGACGCTGTACAGCTGCTGGCTGTCGGCCTCCGCCGAGCTGTACCGGCCGCGCCTGGACGCCGTACTGCCCGGTGTCGCCAAGCTGCCGTTCATGAGCTGCGGGACCGAGGGCGTCACCACCATCCCCGTGGACGACACCCTGGAGAGCCAGCCGCTCGCCGTCAGCCAGGCCTACTTCGAGTTCGTCCCCGCCGACGTACCGCTCGGCGCGCTCCTCGACGCCGGCGAGAAGGTTCCGACGCTGCTGTACGACGAGGTCGAGGCGGGCCGCGACTACCACCTGATCATGTCCCAGGGGAACGGCCTCTACCGGCTGTGGACCGGTGACATCTACCGCGTGGACCGGATCGTGGACGGCACCCCCTGGGTCCACTTCACCCACCGCGACGGCGTCTTCCACTCCTTCACCGGCGAGAAGATCACCGAGGGCCAGGTCACCCAGGCCATCCGGCAGGGCCTCGAAGGCAGCGGGCTCGACACCGGGCTGTACATGTGCGGGCCGCGCTGGGACGAGCCGCCGTCCTACACCGTCGTCGTCGAGGTACCGGAACCCGGGGCGGACCTCGACGAGGTGCTGTCCGCCGCGATCGACCGCGAACTGTCGATCATCAACATCGAGTACGCCTCGAAGCGGGACAGCGGACGGCTCTCCGCGCTCCGGGTGCGGACCGTGGCGCAGGGCGCGATCGCCGCGTACGTCGAGTCGCGGCGGCAGCGGGGCAACGCCACTCAGTACAAGTACAAGCCGTTCCAGAAGGACATCGACTTCGTCGACGCGATCCTCGCCGACTGAACACGTCCGCCCCTCATCCACCGAGTACCGATCAAGGAGAGTTGACCATGCTGGAGACCCTCAGGCCCCCGCAGAACACCCGCCGCGAGATCATCGACCTGCCCTGCGGCGACACCCGGCTCGCCCTGCACCTGTGGCGGCCGGAGCAGATCAAGGGAGCGGTCTTCTACTTCCACGGGCTGCAGAGCCACGCCGGGTGGCTGTGGGAAGTGGGACCGCAGTTCGCCGACAACGACATCGCGTTCTTCGTCCTCGACCGGCGCGGCAGCGGTATCAGCCCCGGGCCGCGGCACGAGATACCGGACGCCGACACCGTCCTCGACGACTACGCGAAGGCCGTCGCGTTCGTCCGGGACATGATCGGCGAGACCGTGCCGCTGTCCCTGTTCGGGCACTGCCTCGGCGGCTCCTTCCTGGCGGCCCTGATGTCCTACGAGGGGTTCACCACCTCGTACGACGCGGCCGTGTTCTGCTCGTCCTGGCTCGGCCGGATGCACGCGACCCTCGACCCGGAGGCACGCGAGGCCGTCGCGGCGAGCCGGAGCGAGGAGCTGTGGGACGCGGGGCTCAAGGCCGGCGACTTCACCGACGAGGTCAAGTACCAGCACTTCATCGACCACGACGACCTGGCGGTACGGCAGTTGACGCGGCGGTCGCGGGCCGTGTTGCTGGAACTGGAGCAGCGGTATCTGACGCGCGGGCGTCTGAGCCCGACGGTCCCCGCCGCGACCTTCGTCTCCGGGATGACCGACCCGATCGTGGACCTCGACGCCGCGCACTCCGTCTTCCAGGACCTGGTCTCCGGGCGCGGCTCGATCATGAAGTTCCCCACCGACAAGCACTACCTCTTCTACACCGACGTCAGCGCCGACCTGGTCGACTGGACGTCGACGTACACCCTGCTCCAGGGGGTGAACCGTGGCGCCTGACGCCGGGAGGTCCGGGCGGGCGCGGCTGTACCACGTCGAGTTGCCCATGCGGACACCGTTCGACCATCCGGCCGCCCGGCGGCGGACGTCCGACAGCCTGGTCCTGAGGCTCTCGGCCGACGGCGTGGACGGCATCGGCGAGTGCGCGCCCCGGTCGTACGTCACCGGGGAGACCACCGCGAGTGTGCGCACCGCGCTCGAACAGGTCGACTTCGAGGCCCTGTTCGCGCTGCTGACCGGCCGGGATCCGCACGAGCTGCTGGAGCTGCTGCACCGGGACGGCTTCGCGCGGACCTTCGGGATCGACGGCGGCAACAACCTGCTCTGCCTGCTGGAGACGGCGGTCCTCGACTGGCTGGGGCGCCGGACGGGGCTGGGCGCGCGGGAGCTGCTGCCGGGCGAGGCCGACGAGGAGCGGCGGTCGCTGCCCGTCTCGCAGGTGCTCGATCTCAGCCTGGACGCCGAGGAGTTCCTCGCCACCCGAGGGCCCTTCCACTTCGTGAAGATCAAGGCGTCGGACGACATCGAGCACGACGCCCGTACCGTCCGGACGATCCGCGACAAGATCGGCGACGACGTACCGGTCATGGTCGACGCCAACATGTGCTGGACGCCCGAGAACTCGGTCGGCCACGCCCACCGGCTGCGCGAGGCCGGCGTCGACTATGTGGAGGAACCGCTGCCCAAGGGCTCCTGGGAGGCGCTGCGCGCGCTGCGCCAGGACGGCGGGCTGCGGATCATGCTGGACGAGTCGGTGTGCACGGCCCAGGACGCCCGTACGGCGGTCGAGTCCGGGGCCTGCGACGCGTTCAACATCCGGGTGTCGAAGAACGGGGGGCCGCTGCCGGCCGCCGGGCTCGTCGCCTACGCCCGGGAGAACGGCGTCCGCTTCCAGTTCGGGGTCCAGGTCGCCGAGGTGGGCCCGCTCATCAACTCCGGCCGGGCCCTGGCCTTCGGCCACCCGGACGCGCTCACCGTCGAGGCCGGGCAGTCCGACCGCTTCTTCCCCGAGATGATCGTCGCCCCGCCCCCGGCCGTCGACCGCCACACCAACACGCTGGCACCGGCGGACGGCCCCGGCTGGGGCATGGACCTCGCCGCGAACGCGGAGCGCTGGGCCGTACGGGATTTCTGACCCGGCCCTGCCCACGCGCACCCCACCGACGCACAGCACCGACGCACTTCACCGAAGCACATCACCCACCACACCCATGCCCGAAAGGCGGGACCGTCATGACCGTACTGTTCGAATGCACCTACCGGGGTGGCCGTTACTTCGGCCTCGGACTGCCCAAGTCCGACGAGCCGTTGAGCCTCACTCCGCTCACCGACCGGAACCTGGGGAAGCTGCTCACCGAGGGCGGTGACGTCGCCGTGCTCCTCGCCGCCTCCGAGACCGTGACCGTTCCCGTGAGCGAACTCGACACCGTGTCCTTCCGCCCGCCGCTGCTGCCCGACCACCTCGGTGACGCGGTCGTCGGCGGCTTCATGCAGACCCACAACGTCAAGGTGGACGCGGACACCCCGTCCCAGCCGAACTGGTTCCTCAAGGGCCTCGGCGATGTGCTGCGGACCTCCGGTCAGGACCTGCGCGCGCCGGCCGGGTCCGTCGCGCTGACCGAGGAGGCGGAGGTCGTCCTCGTCTACGTCACCGACGCGGACGGCATGCCCCGCTACGTCGGCTACACCTTCGGCAACGACCTCACCGACATCGGCCGCTTCCGCCGCCACCGCGGGCACCTCTCGTACGCCAAGCTGTGCGACGCGGGCGTGGCGCCCTGGCTCTTCCTCGACGAACCGCCGCGCCAGGTCACCGGGCACGTCACGATCGAGCGGGACGGCGAGCCGGCCTGGCGGGGCGAGTTCACCACCGGCACCAAGGCCCTGCACTACGGGCTCGACGACATCATGTCGGAGCTGTTCTCCTACGATGCCCTGCTCGCCCCCGGCCGGGTGCACTACGTCTACATCGGCGCCGACCGCAGCAGCTTCCACGACGGCTTCCGGATGACCGACCGCGACCGCGTCACCCTGGACTTCGCGAGCCACGGGGTCACCCTGTCGAACACCGTTCGATGTGCGTCGCCGATGCTCGCGGCCGCCGCGCGCGAGGGATCGTGAGCGGCGGTGAGCGGGGGCGCGCGCAGGCCGGCAGGCCGGGTACGCCGGTCGGCGGGGTGCGCAGGCTCGGTGACACGGAGGCGACGTTCGCGTACACCCATGCGCTGATGCGCGGCAGGGGCGGCCTCACCACCTCCTTCACCGTGAACGGCGTGTTCTCGCCGGAGCGGGTGGAGGCGGCCGTGGAGCTGTGGCTGCGGCGGCTGCCGCTGCTTTCGCTGCGGATCGAGGACACCGGGTCCGGGGGGCTGTGGTTCCGGCGGGGGGAGCCCGGGCCGCCGTCGGGTGAGCGGCTGTGGGGGCTGCGGGTCGGGCGGGCTTCGGAGGGCGCGACGCGTTTCTCCCTGAGCCTGCACCCCGCGATCTGCGACGGCCACTCCGTCGGGCGTCTCGTACGGCCGCTGCTGGACGCCCTGTTCGGCGTGCCGGGTGCCGGAGCCGAGGAGGAGCTGCCGCCGGACACCGACGAGCTGACGTACGAGAGCGGCGGGGTGTGCGGGGTGTGCGCGCCGGGGCCGGCGCGGCGGGCGATGTCGTCGTACGGAGGAGGAGCGGGCGCGGGGCCGGGGCGTGGGCGGTGGACCGGGGTGGTGCGTGAGGGCGGTGAGGGTGTGACCCTCGCCCTCGGTGCGTACGAGACCCGGCGGCTGCGGGACTGGTGCGGGGCGCGGCGGTTGACGGTCAGCGGGTTCCTCGCGACCGTGCTGGCCGACGCGTTCGCCCGGGAGAGCGGCCGCCGGGAGGTCACGGTCGCCAGGGCGGTGTCGCTGCGCCGGCGTTATGCCGAGCGGGCGCTGATCAGCGAGCCCGGGTGTGTGCTGGGCGTGGTGCGGGCGCGGCTGCGGGCGGGCGGCGCCGGTCGTGAAGCGGTGGGTGCGGGGGGCGACCTCGTGGGCCGGGCGCGGGGCCATGCGGAGGTGCTGTGCTCGGCCGGGCGGGAGTGGCGTCCGGAGCGGCGGGCGCACACCGCGATCCGCCGGGCCGTGGAACGGGAGGCGGCGGGGGGCGCGGGGCCGGAGCTGCGGGTGACCGACGCCGGTTCGGTGGACACCGTGCTCGGGCCGCACGCGGGGCGGGTCACGGGGCTGCGGACCGTGGTGGCCCGGGGCGACGGGGCGCTCGACGGGGCGCTGCATCTGTCGACCTTCAAGGGGGCGTTGACGGTGGGGCTGGCCGTCGGCGGGCCCTGGGCGGCGGTGGCCGAGCGGGAGTTGAGCGACGCCATGCTTTTGCTCCACCGCAGGTGAGAGCCCTGCGGGAGTGCGGACTCCTCAAAGTCGTAGCTGGAGATGGTCCCCTCGATTGAAAACAAAGAGTTCGTTCTCTATTTTTTGAGGGCGGGCTTCGTTCGAACCGGCGGGGGCCCGCCCAGTGCGACCGGTCCAGAGGAAGGGGACGCGTCATGGTGACGGCGATTTCCAGCGTGGCTCCCGGGCGGAGCGGATCCTCCGCACGCCGCGCCTCCTCCGGCGCCTTCGACACCTTCATCGCGGAGATCTTCGAACGGCTGCCCCGCGCCGATCAGCGCGGATGGGCCCATGTCTACACACGCGGCCTGCTGGTGACGCCGGGGCGCAAGACCGTTCGCCGGCTCGCCGAGTCCGTCTCGGACTCCGCCACGGCGGCCCAGGCCCTGCACCAGTTCGTCAACGCCAGCCCTTGGGACTGGGAGCCGGTCCGCGCCCGGCTGGCCGACTGGGTCGTACGGAGGTCCCGGCCGCGTGCCCTGGTCATCGCCACGGCGGTGCTGCCCAAGCGGGGTGACCGCTCCTGCGGAGTGCACCGCCGCTTCGTCCCCCGGGACGGCCGTACGGTCAACTGCCAGGTCGGCGTCGGGGCGTTCCTCGCGGTGGAGCAGGGGACGGTGCCGGTCGACTGGCGGTTACTGCTGCCCGGGCGGTGGGCCGAGGAGGCCGAGGCCCATGGGCGGACCGGTTCGGTTCCGGCCGCGGGGGCGGCCGACGCCCTGGCGTCGGACCTGGTGGACGGGGCCGGCCCGGGCGGGGTGCCGGTCGTCGCCGACCTGCTCGGGTTCGCGGACACCACCGCACTGGTGGGCGGACTCGCCGGCCGGGGGCGGCGGTTCGTCGTGGCCGTACCCGATGACTTCGTGGTGCACCCGGACCGCCCGGCTCTCCTCGGGCCCGGCTCGCGTGCCGGTGCGGACACCGGTGGGGTGAGCGCGCGCAGCCTCCTCACCGACCACCCGGCGCGCGTGGCGACGGGGGTGGTCCGCCTCCCCGGCATCCCCGTCGCCCTCCGGTTGATCGGCGAGCCCGGAGGTGGCCGGATCTGGCTCACGGACCTCGTCGACAGGTCGCCGCGCGAGGTGCTGGCGCTGGCCCGGCTGCACACGGGTGCCCTCGACACGGTGGAGCGACTGGCCGACGACTTCGGCCTGCGCGCCTTCGAGGGCCGCTCGTTCGCCGGCTGGCACCACCACAAGACCCTGGTCTCCGCCGCCTACGCCTACAGCGTGCTCGGCTCCACCGCCCCGGCCCACACACCGCACCGCCCACGCACCACCCGCCCACCGCACCGGACCCGGACGTCGACGACCGGCGGACGCGCCGGCACGGCACCGGGGCGCGCCCCCGGGGCTCCGGCCCGGCCGCTCACGGCACCCGGGCGCTCCCTGGCGGCTCCGACGCGCACGGCCGAGCCGTCGACGCGGGCCACCGGGGCTCGGGGACGGGCAGGCGTGGCTCCGCCATGGGGCACGGCGGGTTCGGCACAGACCTCTGCGGGGGTGACGCGCACGGAAGCTGTCGCGGGCGGCGCCGTCGGGGCTCGTGAGCGGGGCTCGGAGGTTCCGACGCCTTCGGCGCCCCCTGCCGGGGCTCGGGCGCGGACTCCGGGGCCTCTCACGCGGGATGCGGGCACCGAGGCCCGAACTGCCGTGCTCCTCAGGCGAATTACCGAGGAACCCGTCCGGACTGCCGGGGACCCCATCCGGACTGCCGAGGGCCCCGTCCGGACTGCCGAGGACCTCATTCGGACTCCGGAGCCTCCCTCTCAGGCCGATGCGGCTACGGCGCGAACTCCCATGGCCCTGGCGCGGGCTGCCGGGACACCGGAGCCGACCCCGGTCGCTCCGCCGCGGCCGACCGCTGCTCCCCCACGGACCCCTGCGGCACCGGCACGGATCTCCACGGCCCCACCCGCCCCTGTCACGGCATCGGCGCAGCCGCCCTCGCCCCCGGCCCAGCCCTCCGCACCCCCGGGGTCGACACCGGCATCCGCGAGACGCACGCGGTCCGCCGCAGCCGCCTCGCACCCCCTCCCCACCCCGATACGAACGGAATCCTGATGGCCCTTCCCAAAGCGTTCTGGTTGTTGTGGTTCGGGCAGACCGTCAGTCGGCTCGGGACGCTCGCCCCTGCTTTCCTCGTGCTCTACATGGAGCAGGACGGGCTCGTCGCCCCGGGTACGACCCCGCTCGTCGTCGGGCTCTTCGGTGCCGGTGTCGTGTTGTCCGGGCTGGTGGGAGGGGCGGTCGCCGATCTGATCGGGCCGCGTCGCACCATCGTCGCCGCCCAGCCGGTCTCCGCCGCGATGGCGCTGCTCTTCGCCGTCGCCGAGAACGTCGTCGCCCTGTGCGCGCTGTCGCTGATCACCGGGTTCCTCTCGGCCGTCGACCGGCCGGCCGGGGCCGGGCTGATCTCCGCGATCGTTCCGCAGGAGCAGTTCGCGAAGGCGTACAGCCTCTTCCTCGTCGGCTTCAACATCGGCATGTCGCTGAGCCCCGTGCTCTCCGGCTTCCTGCTCGAAGTCAGCCCCGGCGCCCTGTTCGTCGTCTGGGCGGCCTCCAGCCTCGCCTACGCGGCCCTCGTCCTCGCGGTGCCGGCCGATCCGCCGCCCGTGCGGGACGCCGACCGGCCCGCCGGGGCCGCGGCGGCCCTCAAGTCGGCCGCACGCGGGATCGCCGAACCCTTCCGGACCCCCGTCCTGGTCGCCTTCCTCCTGCTGACCTTCCTGCTGGCCTGCATCTACCTCCAGGTCAACTCCGCGTTGCCGCTCGACATGCGGGCCAGCGGGCTGTCCACCGGGGACATCGGCTTCGTCCTCGCCGTCAACGCCGTCCTGTCCGTACTGCTGCTCCCGCTCGTGCCCCGCCTGGTCGGCGGACTGCGCGCCCATGTCCCGCTGATCCTGGCGGCCGTGTTCATGGCGCTCGGCTTCGGCGGCAACGCCCTCGCCGGCGGCATGGTCTCCTTCACGATCGCCACCGTCGTCTGGACGCTCGGCGAGGTGCTGTGGGCCCCGATGTCCGCCACGTTCATCGCCGACCGGGCCCCGGCCGGACGCAGCGGCACCTACCAGGGCTCCTACTTCTTCGCCTGGAACGCGGCGTTCATGGTCGGCAGTCCCGCCGGACTCGCCCTCGCCCACTCCCACGGCTACGAGGCGCTGTGGATGTCCGTCCTGGGCCTCGGGCTCGCGGTGACGGCCGGCTTCGCCCTGCTGCCCCGGCTGGCCGGGTTCGTGACCAAGTCCGGCCCCGACCCCGACTCCGCCTCCGATCCGGACACCGACTCCGTCACCAGCGCCCGAGCGACCACCCCGTAAGCCCCCACCCGAGAGACAAGGTGACCCACCATGCCCGCACCCACCCCCCGCACCGCACTCCTCGTCGGCGCCGCCGGCGGCATCCTCAAGGAGGTCTCCCGCGAGCTCGCCGAGGAGGGCCACACGCTGGTCCTGTTCGACCGGGACGCCGAGGCCGTCGGCCGGCTCGCCGAGGAGCTGGGACGGATCACCAAGGTCGAGACGGTCGTCGGTGACATCACCGACATCGCGGCGGCGGAACGCCAGTTGACCGACATCGTCGACCGGTTCGCCCCGTCCATCCTCGTCAACGGCGTCGGCGGCGACACCCGGGTGATCGGCTACGCCGACCTCACCACCGACCACTTCGACGAGTCCTTCCTGGAGAACGTGGTCAGCAGCTGGATCGCGGTCAAGGTGTGCGCCCCGCGCATGGCCGCCGACGGCTACGGCCGCATCGTCAACT
Source organism: Streptomyces sp. CRCS-T-1 (assembly GCF_024442335.1). Lineage (NCBI taxonomy): Bacteria > Bacillati > Actinomycetota > Actinomycetes > Kitasatosporales > Streptomycetaceae > Streptomyces > Streptomyces sp. CRCS-T-1. The sequence goes on from NZ_CP101651.1 coordinate 2,995,321, forward strand.
TCGCCTCGGCGGGCGGCCGTACCTACAGCCGCTTCAACAACGCCGCGTACGTCGCCGCCAAGGCCGCCGTCATCGGCATGACCAAGCAGCTGGCGTTCGAGCTGGCCCCGACCGGGGTCGTCGTCAACGTCGTCGCCCACGGGCCCATCGCCACCGAGCGGGTCGCCGGGGCGTTCGAGCGGCGTGACCCGGAGCAGCAGCGGGCCGTCCTGGCCAAGCTGCCGATGGGCCGCTACGGCACCGTCGCCGAGGCCGTCGGCAGTGTGCTGCACCTCTGCTCCGAGAGCGCCGGCTACTCGACCGGGTCCGTCATCGACATCAACGGCGGCATCTACATGTGAGTCCCGCCCGCACACCGTCCCCACGCCCAGTGACACCGGAGGCATCCATGGCGAAGTTCGTCGTCGAGTTCGAGTACAACGTCGACCGTGCGGGCCGGGAGCATCTGCACCCCGCCCACACCGAGTATCTGCGGTCCCTCACCGACAGCGGCGTCCTGCTACTGGCCGGACCGCTCAAGGACACCAACGGCGGCCTGCTGGTCTACGAGGCCGAGGACCGCGACCGCCTCCAGGAGGTCCTGGACGCCGAGCCCTACGTCAAGGGCGGCATCGTCCGCCGGGTCCGTATCCGGCAGTGGGCGCCGGGCAAGGGCACCTGGGCCGCCGCGGCGTCGGAGCAGGCCGCGGCCTGAGCCCGGGGCTTCGCCACCCTCCCCGTAATGAAGAAAGCCTCCCCCGAAAGGACCGACTGACGTGCTCGTGACGCCAGTTCAGCAAACCCCCGCCCCGCTGCGCCGGGAAGCCCTGCACGCCGGGATCGTCGACCCGGGCATGGACTCGATGCGGCTGCTCAGCGAGACGGCGATGAAGTTCCCCGAGGCGCTGTCGTTCTCGTCGGGTGCGCCCCACGACGGTACGCACGACCTCACCAAGCTCTCGTACTACGTCGACCGTTACATCGCGCACCTGCGGGAGCAGGGGGTGCCCGAGCAGCGCGTCACCCGGCTGCACTTCCAGTACGGACCCGTCAACGGGTTCATCCAGGAAGAGGTCGCCCGGATGCTCGCCAAGGACGAGGACATCGATGTCGCGCCCGAGGCCATCATGATCACGCACGGCTTCCAGGAGGCGGCACTCGTCGCCCTGCGGGGGCTGTTCCGCTCGCCCGACGACGTCCTGCTGTCCGTGTCGCCGGCCTACGTCGGGATCCGCGGCGCCGCCCGCATGCTGGACATTCCGGTCAAGGGCATCACCGAGGGGCCCAACGGACTGGAGCCGGAGGCCGTGGCCGCCGCCGTACGCGCCGTGCGCGCCGAGGGCAAGCGGCCCACCGCGCTCTACCTGGTCCCCGACTTCTCCAACCCGTCCGGCACGGTCGTCCCCCTGGAGGCCCGGCGGCGGCTGCTCGAACTGGCCGCCGAGGAAGGGTTCACCATCCTGGAGGACAACCCCTACGGGCTCTTCGCGGACGACGAGGAGCGGCTGCCGACGCTCAAGGCGCTGGACACCCGCGGTGACGTCGTCTACCTCGGCTCCTTCGCCAAGTCCGCGTTCCCGGGCGCCCGCCTCGGCTATCTGGTCGGTGACCGGGAGGTCGTCGGCGAGGACGGCACCCGGCGCACCCTCGCCCAGGAACTCTCCAAGGCCAAGGCGATGTTCACGGTCGGCTCGTCCTCGCTCTCCCAGGCCGCGATCGGCGGCATCCTCGTCGACGCCGGCTACGACCTGCGCTCCGCCACCCGCGATCTGGCCGCCGTCTACCAGGAGCGGCTCGCCGCCACCCTCGACGCCCTCGCCGAGCACTTCCCGCCCGAGCGGTACGCCGAGCACGGCGTGCGCTGGAACCGGCCGCGCGGCGGTTTCTTCCTGGTCGTCGAGGTGCCCTTCGAGGCCGACCTCGTCGCCATGGAGCGGTCGGCCCGCGACTACGCCGTCAGCTGGGCGCCGATGAGGATGTTCCACCTCGACGGCAGCGGCGAACGCGCCCTGCGCCTCGGCTTCAGCAACCTCACGCCCGCCGCGATCCGCGAGGGCATCGCCCGCCTGGCCCGCTTCATCGAGGCCGAGTCCACGCCCGAACCGGAGGCCACCTCATGAGCAGCACGCCCACGCGCCCCGTGGCGGTGATCGTCGACGGCTACTCCGCCGGCAACTTCTACCCCGCCGCCTTCGCCGCGTACGGCACGGACGTCGTCCACGTCCAGTCCACCCCGGAGCTGATCCCGGCGATGGCACCGCCGGACCTCACCGCCTACCGGGAGAACATCCCCGGACACGGCGACGAGAGCGCCCTCGTCGAGCGGCTGCGGGCCCTCGACCCGGTGTGCGTGATCGCCGGCCAGGAGTCGTCCGTACCGCTCGCCGACCGGCTGAGCGAGGCGGTCGGCGTCCCCTCCAACGGCTCGGCGCTGTCACCGGCCCGCCGCGACAAGTACGAGATGATCGAGACGCTGCGCCGCGCCGGGGTGCGCTGCGCACGCCAGCTCAAGACCGACGACCCGGACGCGGCGGTCGACTGGGCCGAGGAGCACGGCAGTTACCCGGTGGTCGTCAAACCGCTGAGCTCGGCGGCCTCCGACGGCGTCTTCGTCTGCGACGGCCCCGACGCGGTGCGCGCGGCCGCCCGGACCGTCCTCGACGCCCCGAACATGTTCGGCCTCGCCAACACCGAGATCCTCGTGCAGTCCTACCTCAAGGGCACCGAGTACATCGTCGACACCGTCAGCCGCGGCGGCGAGCGGTACGTCTGCGGGGTCTGGGAGTACGAGAAGACGCTGCTGCCGTCCGGCAAGAACATCTACAACCGCGACCTCCTCGCCGACCCGTACGACAACCCGGTGGTCGCCGAACTCACCGCGTACGTCGACGAGGTCCTCGCCGCCCTCGGCGTCGCCTGGGGGCCGGCCCACGCCGAGGTCATCGTCACCGACGAGGGTCCCGTCCTGGTCGAGATCGGCACCCGCCTCAACGGCAACATCAACGCCCCCTTCCACGACGTGTGCCTCGGCCACAACCAGGCGGCGCTCACCGCGCAGGCGTACACCCGGCCCGACGCGTTCCGCGCCGAGTACGCCGGCCGGACGTACACGAGGCTTCAGCCCGCCGTCGTCTACAACGCCCCGACCGAGCTCGACGGGGTCGTGTCCTCCGTCGATGAGACGGCCGTGGCCGAGATCCGCGGCCTGGAGAGCGTCTTCCTCGCGACGGTCAAGTACACGCCCGGCGCCCGGATCAAGCCCACGGTCGACCTGCTGACCAGCTCGATGCGGGTGTTCCTCACGGCACCGGACGAGACGGCCCTGACGGCCGGCTACGAGAAGGTCCGCGCGCTGAAGGACGCGGTGTACCGGGTCGCCTGACCCTCACCCACTCCCTGCCCTGCCCTGCCTTTGTTCTCTCTACCTGCTTCCCGGAGGTCTGTCATGCACAGCCGTATCGGTCTCTTCCTGTCCCCCGTCCACGAGACCGGCCAGGACCCGCACCTCGCGATCCGCCGCAACCTGGACCTCGTCGAGTACGTCGACGACCTCAACTTCGACGAGGCGTGGTTCGGCGAGCACCACACGCTGGGCTGGGGCCTGGTCGGTGCGCCCGAGACGCTGATAGCCGCCGCGTCCCAGCGCACCACCCAGATCAAGCTGGCCCACGGCGTCGTACCGCTCTCCGGCCACCACCCCTTCCACGTGGCGAGCCGCGCGGTCCACCTCGACCACCTCACCCGCGGCCGGTACATCCTGGGCGTCGGCCCGGGCGTGCCCTTCGACGCGAAGATGTTCGGCCTGGAGCAGCCGGTGCAGCGCCGCCGGCTGGAGGAGGCCCTGCCGACGGTCCTGGAGCTGGTCAACGGCGACGAGCGGATCACACAGCAGACGGACTGGTTCGACCTGCGCGACGCCAAGCTCCAGCTGCCGCGCTTCAGCCCGCAGGGCATCGAGGTCGCGGTCGCGACGTCCGGCACCTCGCAGTCCAGCCCGCGCCTGATCGGCCAGTACGGGCTGAGCATGACCTCGTTCGCGCTGCCCTTCGCCCTCCTCACGCCGGGCGCCCCCGCGCACATCAACCTGGCCCACCAGTGGAAGTACGCGGAGGAGGCCGCCGCCGAGCACGGGCAGACCCTGGACCGCGACAAGTGGCGTATCGCGCTGCCGGTGCACGTGGCCGAGACCCGCGAGGAGGCGTTCGCGGACGTCCGCGAGGGCTACGACCGCTGGCTGTTCGAGTACTTCGGCAAGGCGGCCGGCCGTGAGGTCCTCAGCCCCGACGTGCCGCGCGAGAAGGCGCTGGAGGCCCGGGTCGAGGCGGGCGGCGCGCTCGTCGGCTCGGTGGACGACGTGGTCGCCGGCATCGAGCGGCTGCACGAGATCACCGGCGGCTTCGGCACGCTGCTCGTCTACGTCGCCGACTGGACGTCCTGGGAGAAGACCAACCGCAGCATGGAGCTGCTGGCCCGTCATGTCGCCCCCCGCATCAACGGCTCGGCGGCCCGGCCGCAGGAGGCCGTGGACTTCGCGATCGCCAGCCGGAAGAAGTAGCGCGAGGGGCGTCCTCGCCGAGCCCGCCGTATGCCACGTCATGTCACGCCGGGTCGGGCCGTTCCCTCGGCCCGGCCGTGCGTCTCACCCGATCGGAAAGAACTCATGCTGGAGCAACGCTCGTTCCGCGACATACTCGGCCGGTTCACCACGGGAGTGGTCCTGGTCACCGCCGACACGGCCGAAGGCCCCAAGGGCATGGCGGTCAACTCCTTCACCTCCGTCTCCCTCACCCCGCCGCTGGTCGCCCTGTGCGCCGCGGACACGTCCTCGACCTGGCCGGCGATCCGTGAGGCCGGTTCCTTCGCGGTCACGATCCTCGGCGACCGGCACGCCGAGCTGTGCCGCCTGTTCAGCACCAAGGGCGCCGACCGTTTCGCCGCGGGCGCCTGGTCCACGACCCGGGCCGGGCATCCCATCCCCGCGGACGGTCTCGGCTGGCTGGACTGCCGCATCACCACGGTCCACCCGGCGGGCGACCACGAGTTGGTCATCGCCGAGGCCCTGGAAGGCGCCCTGACAGCCCAGGAGGGCCCCCTGGTCTTCCACGCGGGCCGCTTCACGGCTCTGGCAGCGGCCTGACATCTCCTTCCGGCTACGGCCGAACGACCCTCGATGCGGGCCCATCAGGGGCACCGGGTCCGGGTCACGGAGGGGCACCGGCCCAGCAGGGGCAACGGCTCAGCAGGGGCACCGAGTCCCGTAGGGGCGCCGGGTCCAGTCGCGGGCACGGCCCTGGTCGTGGCTACGGTCCCGTTCCGGCACCGGCTCCCGCACGGGCACGGGTACCGCACGGGCACTGGTCCAGCACAGGCACCGGGTCCCACACGGACACCGGGCCCCAACCGCAAGCACGGCCCTGGTCGTGGCTACGGTCCCGTTCCGGCACCGGCTCCCGCACGGGCACGGGTACCGCACGGGCACTGGTCCAGCACAGGCACCGGGTCCCACACGGACACCGGGCCCCAACCGCAAGCACGGCCCTGGCCGTAACTACGGGTCCCTTCCCGCACCGGGCCCGGCCGCTGTACGGGCCGGGCCGCCAGGCAAGACGCGGCACCACGTCACTCACCACCCGCCGCACCCGCACCCGCACCCGCACCCGCCACCTACCCTGCCCGCCCACCACCCGCCGATCCGAGGCCACCGGCGTCCTCGGCCCGGCGAGGGGGCCCGGCCCGATGGGACGGCCCGCCGAGCCCGGGACCCGCCCCGGCCCCGACTCCGAGAACTCCGGCCCGGGACCCAACTCGACCCCGCCCCCGACTCCGAGAACTCCGCCCGGCCCGGGACCCGAATCGGCCCTGCGCCCGACAACTCCGCCCACCCCGGGACCCAACTCGACCCCGGCAGTGCCCAGCCCGGCCGGCAAGGGCCCGCCCCGGACCTGGCCCCCGCCGACCCCGGGGGTCCAGCCGACCGAGCGGCGTCGACCAAGCCCCGGACCCCGCACCACCCCGGGACCCGACTCCGCACCCCACCCGGCCCGGGACCCGGCTCCGCCCGTCAGGGTGCAGCCCGGCTTGTACGAGCCCCGGGCCTGGCCCGTCCGCCCAGGGGTCCAGCCGGCCGGGCGGCGCCGGCCCGGGACCCCGTACCGCACAGGGACCCGACTCCGCACTCCCCCTGCCCCGGCCCGGCTCGGCGGGGGCGGACCCGCCCGGGACCCGCCCCCGGGGCGCGTTCGTCGCGTCGACGCCCATGAGAAAGGCAACCCGCGTGTCCCACACCGATCCGACACCCAAGGCGCTCACCCTCCCCCGGCCGCCGGATGCCGGGCCGGAGGCCGACCTCCGCTTCGTCCGGACCGCCCCGCGTCATCTCGTCGACCGCAGTGCCGTGGCCGAGGTGCTGATCACCGACTGGCGGCGGCTGGGCCCCGACACGTTCCGGCTGGGCGCGCAGTGGCCGCGCGGGCACCACTTCTACGCGCCGATCGCGGGCGCCTGGTACGACCCCCTGCTCACAGCGGAGTCGCTACGGCAGGCCTCCGTCCTGGTCGGCCAGACGTACTACGGCGTCCCGGCGGACCATCACTTCACCATCGCCGAACTGGAGTTCGAGGTCGTACCGGGCGTCATCCTGCTCGGCACCCGCCCCGCCGAGATGCGCCTGGAGGCCGCGGCCACCGACGTCCGGGGCGCCACGGACCGTCACGGCCCCCCGACCGCGCTCACCCTGGAGGCCGACCTGCTGCGCGGCGACGACTTCGCCGGCGCGGGACGGCTGACCCTGCACGCGTCCGCCCCCCGGGACCCCGCCGCAGGGGAGGGCGGCGGGTACCCGTCCCTGCCCGACCCCGTGCCTCCCGCGATCGTGGGCCGCCTCGACGAACGCGACGTCGTCCTCGGCGTCCCCCGCTCCGCCGCCGCCCGCCGGGGCCTGAACTGGGACCTGCGGATCGACCCCGGCCACCCGGTGCTCTTCGACCACCCCACCCACGAGATCCCCGGCATGGTGCTCCTGGAGGCCGCCCGCCAGGCCGTACAGGCGGCCTGCGCCCCGTACCGCGTGCTCCCCGTGGAACTGCGCAGCGCCTTCCACTTCCCCCTGGCCCTGGGCCTCCCCTGCCGTGTCTCCGCGACCAGGCTCCCCGCGCAGGACGCGAGCGAGGACGCCGCGATCCGGGTCACCGCGTGGCAGTCCGGACGGCTGGCCTTCGACAGCCTCGTGGTGGCCAGCCTGTGCGACTGAAGGGGGACAGGAGAATTCTTCAGGACACTCCTAGGGGGTGGCGCGGCCGTCGTTCCCGTCCGGCTTCGGCTCGGCCAGTTGTGCCGTGCAGTACGCCGTGACGTTCCGCGCACCGCCCGCCGCCGCCACGAGACGCTGCCAGACCATCGCGTTCATGACCCGGCCGTTTCCCCCGACCGTCCGATAGTCGCGGCAGTCGTCCTCGGTGGCCGGGGCGGGGGCCGGGGGACCGTCGTCCGCCGGGAACCCCGCCGCGCCGATCACGCCCATGACGACACCGACCAGCACGAGACCGCCGAACAGCACGGAGAGCGCCGTCCGTAGAGACCGCCCCGGGGACCGCCGTTCCCGGGGCTCCCCGTCGCCCCGGCGGCGGGCACGGGTCCGGTGGTCCCCGGCGTCCCGCGCGGCGCGGAACGCGGCCACGGCCCGCTGCTCGGCCTCGGCGTCGACTCCGTCCCGGACGAGGGAGGCGACGATCAGCGCCTCGACCTCGGCGTCGAGCAGGGCGGGACGGGCACCACGGCCGGCGGCACGGCCGGGAGGCCCGCCGCCGCTCTGCCGTTCACCCATGCCCGACACCCATGTCCCATCCCGTCCCTGCTCGGTTCCCGCTCGGTCCCGCTCGACCCACTCGCCCGCACGGCCGCACGCCCGCACCGCCGCCGGGCCACCAGTACGTCCCGCACGTCCGGCCTGTTCACGGCGGATCTGCCGCGCGGTCCCGTCAGCCCCGCCGGCGAAGCTGAGCTTCGTTCACGTCGACTCCCCCAGCGTCCGGGGAGCCTCATCCGTCACACCCTCCGCGCCCAACTGCCGGGCGAGGCGCCTGATCCCCCGGTAGGCGGCCGTGCGGACCGCGCCCGGCCGCTTGCCGAGGACGCGCGCGGCGGCCGGGCCGTCGAGGCCGACCACGACGCGCAGCAGCACGGCCTCGGCCTGGTCGCGGGGCAGACCGCGGACCAGCTCCAGGGCGTGCGCGGTGGACAGGGCCTCCAGCGCCTGGTCGTGCGTGCTGTGCGGCCCGGGCAGGTCCAGGACGTCCTGTTCCAGCACGGCCGGCCGGGGCCGTACCCGCTGCCGGCGCAGATGGTCCAGCGCCCGGTGCCGGGCGATGGTCGCCGTCCAGCCGCGGAAACCGGCCCCGTCGCCCTGGAACCGGCCGAGGTCCCGGGCGATCTCCAGCCAGGCGTCGGACGCCACGTCCTCCGCGTCGTCCCCGACCAGGCCGCGCAGATAGCCGAGCAGGCCGGGCTGCACCAGCCGGTAGGCGACCGCGAAGGCCGCCTCGTCTCCCTGTTGGGCGCGCGCGACGGCCGCGCCCAGTTCCCCGTCGTACGCCCGCATGTGCCGGGGCGCCGCTCCCTGACCCACGTACCCGTCCCCGTCCGTACCGAGTGCGCGCCCTCCCGTACCACGCCCCCACGCTGATCAGCGCCGGTGCGCGCGGATGTGTCACAGCGCGTCAGACGCCCGGCGGCCGACCACCGTTCGGGTCAACCCGACCCGCCGTCCTCGGGAGCGCCGGCCCGTTGAGGTTTGGGCCAAGTGACGTACCGGGGAGCTCTGTGAGGCGATGCAACCGCCCGACGAAAGGCGAGCGCCGTATGCCCTCTCCCCTCCTGCGCACCGCCGTCGCCACCGCTCTGGCCCTCGGTGCCCTCGGTCTGGCCCAGCCCGCCCGGGCCTCGTCCTCGGACGGCGTGTACACCGTCCGGGTGCCGGACGGCGATCCGCACAAACGGTCCCTCGCCCCGCGCACCACCGAGCCGTTCAGCATGGTCGGTGTCACCTGGGCGGACCCGGACGCCGCCCTGGACGGCACCGCGTATGTGCGCACCCGTTCCCGCGCGAGCGGCGAGTGGAGCGCGTGGCGGGCGCTGGACGCCGATGTGCGCATGCCCGAGAGCGGCCCCGACCGCGAACACACCGGGGTGCGCGGCGGTACCCAGCCGCTGTGGACCGGCCCTTCGGACGGCGTCCAGGTACGCGTCTCGGGCGGGCGGCTGCCCCAGGGGCTGCGTGTCGAACTGGTCGACCCCGACGGCGGGTCGGAGGCCGTGCAGACCTCGGTCGTCGAACCCGGCGTCCCCGAACCCGGCGCCTCCGAACCGGGCGCCGCCGAACCGGCCCCCGGAGCCCCGTCCCTGGCCGGCCGCCCCACCGTGACGTCGCGCTCCGCCTGGGGCGCCGACGAGTCCCTGGTGAAGGACCCGCCCACCTACACCACCGGCACCCAGGCCATGTTCGTCCACCACACGGCGGGCACCAACGACTACACCTGCGCCCAGTCGGCGTCGATCGTGCGCGGTGTGTTCCTCTACCACGTGCAGAGCAACGGCTGGAACGACATCGGCTACCACTTCCTCGTCGACAAGTGCGGAACCGTCTTCGAGGGCCGTGCGGGCGGCATCGACAAGCCCGTCCTCGGCGCGCACACCTACGGCTTCAACACCGCCACCAGCAGCGTGTCGGTGCTCGGCGACTACTCCACGGCGGCCACCAACGCCGCGGTGCGCGCGTCGGTCGCCAAGGTGGCGGCCTGGAAGCTCGGCCTGTACGGCCACGACCCGGCCGGGACCGTGGTGCTGACCTCCGGCGCCGACAACGGCAAGTACCAGGCGGGCCAGAAGGTCACGCTCAACCGCATCTCCGGGCACCGCGACGGCTCCCCGACGGAGTGCCCCGGACAGAACCTCTACAACGACCTGCCCGAGATCCGCGCCCTCGCCGCGAAGGCCGGCACGCTCGTCGCACCGCAACCGGCGACGGAACCGGAACCGGCACCCGAACCGGCCCCGGAGCCCGCACTCGAGCCGGACTGGGAAGGGGACCTCGCCGAGCTGGGCATCGAGGGCGTGTTCGCCCGCTGACGCTACCGCCGGGGCGCCGTACCCACCGCGTCCCGGCACAGCAGCCGCAGCGATCCCTGACCGCCGTAGCAGCGGCGGGCCTCGTCGATCGGGTCCCAGAGGCGCCCGTCGGGGGTGCGTATCCAGTGGTCGCCGCCGGTGGCCCACCACTCGGCCCCGGTCTGCCGTGCCATCACCTCACCGGCATAGGCCCCGAATCCGCGCAGCACCTCCTCCACGGCCGCGTACGGCGCTCCCTCCCGCCGTATGCCTTCGATCATCCGGTCGATGCTCCACAGGCTCTGTGCCGAGTAGTCGAGGCGCAGTCGGGCTCCCTCGCGCATCGTCGCCACTGTGTCCGCCGCCCACCGCAGCGGCTTCGCAGCCGCGGATGGCCTGGTCTCCGCTTGAGTCGTCACACCCCTTCAATGCGCTGCCGGGCGGTGTTTCGTCACGCGAAATCGGCGACTTCCCTGAAGTGGCGCAGGACCGCCCCACCTCGGCCTTACGACAGTCACAGGACTCTTTCAGGAACGAGGTTTAGCCCTGCTGCCGGATCCGGCGGGAGACCACCGCGCGCAGCACCCGGCGGCCCTCCGTCGAGACCTCCAGCGCCCGCCGCAGCCCGGCCGGACCGTGTCCGGCCAGGACCTCGAGGACGGTGACCTGGCGGCGCAGTTCGGCGGCGACGAGCGGCGACATGCCCTCCGTACGGCCCTGGCGGCGGGTGTCGACCGAGGAGGCCTCGTCCGGGGCGGTGTCCAGGAGGCGGTGGATCTGGAGGGAGGCGACGGAGCAGGCGTCGGCCCACACCCGCACCTCGGCGGCGGACCGCTCGGCGGGAGCGGCCTCGAGCATCCGGTGGGCGAGCGCGACCGCCTCGTCCCCGTCGCCCGCGGCGTCCAGCTTCCCGCGCGCCTGCTCAAGACCGTCACCCCAGTCGCCGGCACCGGCGTCATCGGTGAGGCTCGCCCACAGCGGCCGCAGGATCTCGTCGTCGCCGCCCAGCAGGGGCACGCACCGATCCAAACAAGCCAGCCCGCTCGCGGCCAGCCCGCGTTCGTCGGCCTGTGCGATCAACTCCACCAGGCTCATCCACGCCTCCCTCCGCGGGCCTTTTCCAGGGCCCTACCAGGCCGCTACCAGCCCTCACCCTCACGGAACCCGCACTTCCCCTTACTGCGCGCAACAGCCTCGGAGTGTCACAGGGGTACCACGCCCAGTCGGTCGAGGAAGCGGAAAAAGAGATTTTCGGCCAGAGGATCGGGGTCTGAAGTCAGTACGTCCACCAGGGCGTCGGCGTTCACTTCGTGTCCCGCCTCGGCGGCCCAGCGCACCGCGCGCTCGGCGGCGTCGCCCGGTTCGAGGAAGTAGTCCTCCAGCGTGAGGCCCTCCCGGTCCGCGCCTAAGTAACCGGCCATCGCGGCCCGCGCGAGGCAGGTCGTCCACGCCCCGCTCTGAGGCGCCGCGGCCTCCAGCACCACGCACTCGCTGTTCATGACGTACCCGAAGAGCGCGGGCGCCCCGGTCTCCCGGGCGAGGTCGTTCATGTTCCCGATGTCGCCCTCGCCGCTCGGGTACTCCCACAACTGCCATCCGCCGGGCGCCGAGGCATGCGGCGTCATACCGCCCTCGGCCCCCGGCAGCGCGGCCAGCTCCCCCAGCGGCTGCTCCGCTCTGCCCACGACGAAGTAACCCCAGTAGCCCATGTTCCGGTTCCCCCCGGCATATTCGCTTCGACTCGCGTCAGTAGACCACCACAGTCGTACGGGAGTTCGCAGCCGTATGGGCCAATTCGTGCGGAGTCAGCCGAGCCTGTCCGCCAGCGTCCGGAACTCCGCCCAGGACAGTTCGGGCCTGTCCGGGTCCCACAGCTTCTGGACGGTCGCCCGCAGCGGCATCCGGATCCCGTCCGCCACCTGGTCCTGCGTCTGCGAGTTCGCGAGGTCGCACCAGACGGCGAAGTTCCCGCCGAGGATCTGGCCGTCGTAGCGCTCCGGCACGGCCGCGGTGCCGCGCAGCACCCGTGGTGTCCACTGCTCGTAGATCCGCTGCCCCGTCGGATAGACGAAGGTCTGCGGCTCGCCGAGCACGTAGTACAGGTACTCGTCGTTGTAGTTGATCACCTTGCGGCCGGCCTCCAGGTACTCCAGGGGCTCCCGGGCGCCGATCTCCTTGCCGGTCCAGTAGGCGACCTGGATGTCCTTGTCGGGCTCGACGGACGTGCCGCGGAAGAAGCCGTCGTTCCAGGCGCGCGGGGTGCGGTCGTTCTCGCGGACGGTGGCGGCCCGGTCGTTGAGCCAGCCGGTGGTGAGGTCGGCGACCGTGGCACCGGAGCCGTACTTCTTCTGCGCCGCTGCGGCCAGCTGCGGGAACGCCGCCTCCGGGTCGGAGCGGACCAGCGCCTGGTACTCGTCGGCCCCGAGGTGCCAGGGCTTGCCGGGGAAGAGCTCCGCGTACTCGTTCAGCAGCTCGTCGACGATCTCGGCGCTCTCGGGCTTGGAGATGTCGATGGCGCCCTGCACCGCCGACCCCTGCGCGGTGCGCAGCTGCAGGTCGGGGTGGGCGCGCAGGACCGCGCCCAGGTGCCCGGGCGAGTCGATCTCGGGCACGACGGTGATGTGCCGGCTCTCCGCGAGGTCGATGATCTTCCGCACCTGCGCCTTGGTCAGATGCGGCTGGGACACGATCTCCGGCTGCGTGTCGGACTCGATCCGGAAGCCCTGGTCGTCGGAGAAGTGCAGGCCGAGCTGGTTGAACTTCAGATCACCCAGCTCCCGGACCCGGTCCTCGATCCAGCCGGCCGTGAAGGGCTTGCGCGCGATGTCCAGCATGAAGCCGCGCTGCGGCTTGGCCGGCTCGTCCCGCACCACGCCCTCGGGCGCCGTCCCGCCGTCGTGCGTCTCCTGCTTGAGCGTGCGGGTGCCGTAGAAGACGCCCGCGTCGGTGGGCCCGGTGATCTCCGTACGCCCCTCGCGCACGGTCATGACGTACGACTCCGGGTTCGCCTTCTTGTCGCCGCCGAGCGCCAGCCGCAGGTCCCCGGCGCGCCGGTCGCCCTTCTCGCCCGCGTAGCTCATCCCCAGCTCACCGGCGACCAGCCGCCCCTCGTCGGCCAGGGAGGCGTCGTCCACGACCACGCGGTTGCCGCTCTCCGGCTTCCAGCCCGGGCCGCGCGCCGGCTCGTGGTCGCGCACGGAGGGAATCGTCCGAGGCGCCTTCGACAGGGCGTACGAGCGGCTCGGGCTGGGGCTGCTCTCCGGCGTGGTGCCGCGCGGGGCGGCGGCGGTCCGGCCGTCGGAGGGTCTGGCCTCGGCCCCGGTGGACCCGCCGTCGCCGTCCGAGGCCGCCCAGAGCCCCAGACTCACCCCGGCCGCGATCACGACCAGTGCGACGGCCATGGCCACGACCAGCACTGGCCGTGATTTCACCTGCTTCGCCGTACCCCGGCGCCTGTGCTGACTCACACGGCCAACCTAAAACCCCACGGCGCGTGGCGCGCGTCCACCACACGTTCCGAAACTCTCTCGCCCGGGTGAAATTCGGGCATCCGTCGGACACGTCTCGGTCGCACTCGATAGCGTGACGTCACATCTCTCACACCTTGCCCTGCCGACACACGTGAAGCCCACGAGGACCCACGCTGCCCGCCCACCGTCTCCCAGATCTCCCCGGCCGAGCCGCCATACCGGTGGAGCATGTCAACGCGGCCTCCGCTCCGGAGCTGGAGCGGACTCTCCTCACCTGCCTGCGCAGCCCCCGCTGGTCCCGGCGTGTCGCGGAACACCGCCCCTATCCGGACCTGGCCTCCCTGCTCGCCGCCTCCGACGAGGCGGCCTACGACCTGGCCTGGCCCGACCTCACGGAAGCCCTGGCGGCCGAGCCCCTGCCCGCCCTCGCCCCGGACACCTACGCCGTCGCGCACACGGCCCTCAGCGCGGCCTACGCCGCCTACGAGGCCCGCTTCGGCCATGTGTTCGTCATCTGCCTGGACGGCCTGACCCCGGACGAGACCCTGGACCACCTCCTGCAAGCCATCCGGTCACGATTGACCAACGATCCCGAAGAGGAGCGAGCGGTGGTGGCAGACGAGCTGCGGCGCCTGGCAACGGAGCGGCTGATCGACACCCTCAGGGGCGCGGGGCTGTAGTCGATGTGCGGCTACCGCCGCGTGGGCGCGACAAGCCACAACGGCGCCGCACCCGGCAGATAACGGGAAATCACACCCCAGAAGCCGCAGACACTAGCCCGTAAGCATGCCAGTTTGATCACACAGCCAGACCCCCGCTAAGCCCAGCGACAACGCATCGCTACGATGCTGGGGGCCGGTGGACCGTACCCGGCCGGGCCCGACCGACACACCAAGCCGGCGCGGCCCCAATCCCCGCTCCCGGAGGAAACTTCCGTGCCGGCTGGAACGCTGTACCGCGGCCGGGAAGGAATGTGGTCCTGGGTGGCTCATCGAGTCACCGGCGTCCTCATCTTCTTCTTCCTGTTCGTTCACGTGCTGGACACCGCTCTCGTCCGCGTGTCCCCTGAGGCCTACGACACCGTCGTGGCCACGTACAAGACGCCGATCGTCGCGCTGCTGGAGTACGGCCTCGTCGCCGCCATCCTCTTCCACGCGCTCAACGGTCTGCGCGTCATCGCCGTCGACTTCTGGACCAAGGGCGCTCGCTACCAGAAGCAGATGCTCTGGACCGTCGTAGCCCTGTGGGCCGTGCTGATGCTCGGGGCGATCTACCCCGTCCTCGGCCACGCCGCTCGTGAACTGTTCGGGAGCTGACGCCAATGTCCACGACTGAGAAGACCGCTGCGGGCGTCGGCCCCGTCGAGGGCGACGTCTACACCGTCGACAACCCGGCCCCCTTCATCGAGGCCCCGCGCAAGCGCACCAAGAAGACCCCGAAGTCCACGCGGGGCAACTTCGAGCTGGCCGCCTGGCTGTTCATGCGCCTGTCCGGCGTGGTGCTGGTCGTGCTGGTCATCGGCCACCTGGTGATCCAGCTCGTGCTGGACGGCGGTGTGTCGAAGATCGGCTTCGCCTTCGTGGCGGGCCGCTGGGCGAGCCCCTTCTGGCAGGTCTGGGACCTGCTGATGCTGTGGCTCGCGATGCTGCACGGCGCCAACGGCCTGCGCACGGTCATCAACGACTACGCGGAGCGCGCGAACACCCGGCTGTGGCTCAAGGGCCTGCTCTACACCGCCACGGTGTTCACCATCCTGCTGGGCACGCTGGTGATCTTCACCTTCGACCCGAACATCCGCTAGGCACGGGGCTGCGAGAATCATGAAGATCCACAAGTACGACACCGTCATCGTCGGCGCCGGTGGCGCGGGCATGCGCGCCGCCATCGAGTCGACGAAGCGCAGCCGCACCGCGGTCCTGACGAAGCTGTACCCCACCCGCTCCCACACGGGCGCCGCGCAGGGCGGCATGGCCGCCGCGCTGGCCAACGTGGAGGAGGACAACTGGGAGTGGCACACCTTCGACACGGTCAAGGGTGGTGACTACCTGGTCGACCAGGACGCCGCCGAGATCCTGGCGAAGGAGGCCATCGACTCCGTCCTCGACCTGGAGAAGATGGGCCTGCCGTTCAACCGCACGCCGAACGGCACCATCGACCAGCGCCGCTTCGGCGGTCACAGCCGTAACCACGGCGAGGCCCCGGTCCGCCGCTCCTGCTACGCGGCCGACCGCACCGGCCACATGATCCTCCAGACGCTGTACCAGAACTGCGTCAAGGAGGGCGTGGAGTTCTACAACGAGTTCTACGTCCTGGACCAGCTGATCACCGAGGTCGACGGCGTCAAGAAGTCGGCCGGTGTGGTGGCGTACGAGCTCGCCACCGGCGAGATCCACGTCTTCCAGGCGAAGTCCGTGGTCTACGCGTCCGGCGGCTGCGGCAAGTTCTTCAAGGTGACGTCCAACGCGCACACCCTGACCGGTGACGGCCAGGCGGCGGTCTACCGCCGGGGTCTGCCGCTGGAGGACATGGAGTTCTTCCAGTTCCACCCGACCGGCATCTGGCGCATGGGCATCCTGCTGACGGAGGGCGCCCGCGGTGAGGGCGGCATCCTCCGCAACAAGGACGGCGAGCGCTTCATGGAGAAGTACGCGCCGGTCATGAAGGACCTCGCGTCCCGTGACGTCGTCTCCCGCTCCATCTACACGGAGATCCGGGAAGGCCGCGGCTGCGGCCCCGAGGGCGACCACGTCTACCTGGACCTGACGCACCTCCCGCCGGAGCAGCTGGACGCGAAGCTCCCGGACATCACGGAGTTCGCCCGCACCTACCTCGGCATCGAGCCCTACACGGACCCGATCCCGATCCAGCCCACCGCGCACTACGTCATGGGCGGCATCCCGACGAACGTCGAGGGTGAGGTCCTGTCGGACAACACCACCGTCGTCCCGGGCCTGTACGCGGCCGGCGAGGTCGCCTGTGTGTCCGTGCACGGCGCCAACCGCCTCGGCACCAACTCGCTGCTGGACATCAACGTGTTCGGCAAGCGCGCGGGCATCGCCGCCGCCGAGTACGCGCAGACGGCGGAGTTCGTCGAGCTGCCGGAGAACCCGGCGGAGCTCGTGGTCGAGCAGGTGGAGCGCCTGCGCGACTCCACCGGCACCGAGCGTGTGACGGCGATCCGCCGCGAACTGCAGGAGACCATGGACGCCAACGTCATGGTGTTCCGCACCGAGCAGACGATCAAGACGGCGGTCGAGAAGATCGCGGAGCTGCGCGAGCGGTTCAAGAACGTGTCGATCCAGGACAAGGGCAAGCGGTTCAACACGGACCTGCTGGAGGCCATCGAGCTGGGCAACCTGCTGGACCTCGCCGAGGTCATGGCGGTCTCCGCGCTCGCCCGCAAGGAGTCCCGCGGCGGTCACTACCGCGAGGACTACCCGAACCGCGACGACGTCAACTTCATGCGGCACACCATGGCGTACCGCGAGGTCGGCGCCGACGGTTCCGAAACCGTCCGTCTCGACTACAAGCCGGTCGTCCAGACCCGCTACCAGCCGATGGAGCGTAAGTACTGATGGCTACCCCTGTTGTGGACAAGGCGGAAGCGGCCGGCCAGCCCGAGCCCGGCTTCGCCGACTCCCCCTACATCACCGTCACCTTCCGGGTCCGCCGCTTCAACCCGGAGGTCTCGGCCGAGGCGACCTGGGAAGACTTCCAGCTGGAGATCGACCCCAAGGAGCGCGTCCTCGATGCCCTCCACAAGATCAAGTGGGACGTCGACGGCACGCTGACGTTCCGCCGCTCCTGCGCGCACGGCATCTGCGGCTCCGACGCCATGCGGATCAACGGCAAGAACCGCCTCGCGTGCAAGACGCTGATCAAGGACATCAACCCCGAGAAGCCGATCACGGTCGAGGCCATCAAGGGCCTGACGGTCCTGAAGGACCTCGTGGTCGACATGGAGCCGTTCTTCCAGGCGTACCGCGACGTCATGCCCTTCCTCATCACGAAGGACACGAACGAGCCGACGCGTGAGCGCCTTCAGTCGGCCGAGGACCGCGAGCGCTTCGACGACACCACGAAGTGCATCCTCTGCGCGGCCTGCACCACGTCGTGCCCGGTCTTCTGGAACGACGGCCAGTACTTCGGCCCGGCGGCCATCGTCAACGCGCACCGCTTCATCTTCGACTCGCGCGACGAGGCCGGAGAGCAGCGCCTGGAGGTCCTCAACGACCGCGACGGCGTCTGGCGCTGCCGCACGACCTTCAACTGCACGGACGCCTGCCCGCGCGGCATCGAGGTCACCAAGGCGATCGCGGAGGTGAAGCGAGCGCTGATCACGCGCCGCTTCTGAGTTCGCGTTCCGCAGTCCTTCGAGGGCCCCGTTTCCGCTGGGAACGGGGCCCTCGGGCATATGCCACACCATCGGGTGAAGGAGGCCGAGAGCGACGCTCGGGGGGCGTCCGACCTACGATGATGCTCTCGACACCAGCCACGGGAGGCACCTGATGTCCGCTGCAGCCGTCGAGCGGCCTTACGGAAGGCGTCCGCTGATCACGGAGGCCAACCGGCTCATGGAGCGCAACCCGGGCTACCGAGTCGAGATCATCGGAGGCCAGATCCTCGCGTCTCCACCTCCCGACGGTTCGCACGCGGTGGCCCTGACCGACCTCATGCTGCCTTTCATGGCAGCGGGCCTTCACGGGCCGGACTCGAAGCTGGTTCAGGGCATCGGCCTCTGGCTGCCGACCGGCACGGAGGACTACGCGATTCCCGATCTGTCTCTCGTGGACGGCGACATCGACGACCACCTCATCGAGAACAACTGCTACGACCCCGTCTGCTTCCGCCTGGTCCTGGAGGTCACCTCCAGCAACTACCGGACCGACCTGCGCACCAAGGTCACCGCGTACGCGGAGGCGAAGGTCCCGGTGTATGTCATCGTCGACCGCAAACACCAGCGCCTCCACGTCCTCACCGCCCCAGCCGGGGACAAGTACGAGAACCACCGTCCCCATGCCCCCGGCGAACTCGTCACGCTCCCCGACTCCATCGGCGCCGAGGTCACCCTCGATGTCGCCGCGATTCTGAAGGCGGGACAGCCGGCGACGAGCGACTGAGTCACAGCTGGCTCAGGATCGTGGGGTCCGTGATCTTCGTGTCCGCCGCCAGGAGCATCGCCTTGCTCAGGATGACCGCCAGCATGCGGTCGCCCTCGAAGGGGAGGTAGCCCGTCCCCGGGGCGGCCGGGTCGGACTTCGGGACGATGCAGAGGTACTGGTCGTTCGGGGTCATGAGGATGTTGCCCGAGCCGAGGTGGATCTTGTACGTGTGGCGTTCGCCCTTCACATGCAGGAAGCGGCCCTCCAGGGTGCAGCGGTCGGCGATGGCCAGGCGAGGTATCAGGCGCTGCAGCAGCGCGCGTCGCGTCTCGGCGCTCTGGTTCAGTTCGCCGAAGCCGTACGACGTCCAGTACTCCCGGAAGCGGCCGCCGGGGCCGCCGTCCTGCCAGGTCGGGTCGTTGCCGATGCTGGCGACGCCGACGAACAGGTCGACGTCGCGCAGGACTTCGGAGAGGACCAGGGGCGGGATGTCCGCCAGGGGGAGCGGGTCGACGGGGTCCTGGCCGTCGCGGAGCCACATGCCGTACTCGCCGCCGGAGCAGTGCGCCGAGTTCTGCGGGGCGTCGATCGGATAGAAGCGGACCTGGTCGGTGCGCAGGCGCAGATAGCTGCCGGAGTCGGTGGTGTCGACGCCGTAGTCCTCGCCGTCGCCCTCGATCCAGTACTCGGCGCGCAGGCCCCACTGGGGCAGCTCGCGGGTGGCGGGCGGGGCCGAGTCGTCGACGCACAGGCGGAGCTTGTTGCGCCAGCCGCGGACGGCGGCCAGGGAGTGGAACTGGTGCTGGCGCAGGATGTGGGCGGCGAAGCGGTTGGAGTAGCTGCCGGTGGTGCGCTCGGCGTCCGTGAGCAGGTAGATCTCGCGGTGGGCCTGTTTGAACGGCTGGGTGACGGCGTGCCGTTCCAGCCAGTCGCGCCAGGCGACGATCTCGGCGGGTTCATGGCCGGCCGGGTGCCAGAGTTCGACCCGCGTGCCCTGAGTGAGGGGGTCGTCGGTCAGTGTCCGCAGCTCGCCGTCCGCGAATCCGGCCGTCGTACCGTCGACGGTCCACAGCAGGCGGCGGGCCAGGGTGCCGACCAGCGGATGGTCGAGGTAGCGCTCGCGCCAGGTGGTGTACGACCAGGTGCGGCGGGCCAGGAACTGGCGGTCCAGGCGCTCGCTCTGCGCGGAGAGCATCTTGTCGATGTCCTTGAGCCCGGCCTTCAGCTCCTTGAGCTCCTCGGCGTGGTCGCGCTTCACCGCGGCGGGCACGCTCTTGACGGGCTTGCCCGCGGCGTTGCGCCAGCCGAGCACGGCCCGGGTGCCCTGGACCTCCAGCAGCGCGGTCACCTCGCCGAAGCGGTGCTCCGCCCGGCCGACCTCTGTGAGGCCGTAGGCGGGGACCGCCAGTTCCTCGATCTCCTCGCGGCTGAGGCCGAGCGCGGTGGCCCGTGTCTCCAGGGCCGTGTCGAGGAGCTTGGCGGTGTTCTTGTACGTCACCCGGGTGGCCAGCCGGGCGAGTTCGGCGAGGGCGGCCTCGCTGTCGATGCGGGCGAGCGCGACGACGCCGGCGTTGGCGACCTTGGGATTGCGGGGTCCGAGTCCGGCGGCCTTCTTCAGCGAGGTCTCGACGAGGGCGCCGAGGGCCCGGGCCGTGTCGGGGTGGGGCGGCAGGAGGGAGAGGAGCCAGGCCAGGCCGCGCAGGGCGGTCGCGTTGTACGGGTCGTAGGCGTTGTTGATGTCCGGCTGCCACGCCTGGCGTTCCAGGAGGAGGGTGCGAGGGCGGCCGACGAGGGCGAGCCAGGAGTGGAGTCGCTCGCGGACGTCGTCGGGGCCGAGGGTGTCGAGCAGGGCGCGGGCGCCCTTGTCCCACTTGGCCGTGGGCTTGGAGGCGGTGGCCGTGAGGGCGTGCGCGAGGAGGGCCTGCCAGTCGGGGGCGGCGGCGTCGCGCATGGCCTGTTCGGCCCATTCCTCGCCGACGTTGAGGACGGGGTCGGTGAGCTGCCCGGCCAGTTCCGTGAGGTCGCCCGCGCGGTAGGCGTCCAGGGCGGCGCGGCGGACCACGGCCACGACGGGCGCGGGGAGCGGGCGTCCCGCGGCCAGTTCGGCCCGGAACAGCACGTCGAAACGGGCCGCGTACCAGAAGGACTGGTGCCGGGCCAGATCGGCCAGGGCCCGGTGGCGCTCGGCGGCCAGCGGGTCGTCGGTGAGGCCCTCGGAGACCATGCCGCACAGGGCGAGATGGCGGCAGCGGGCCTCCGTCTCGTCACCGGCCTGGCCGAAGCGGTCGGCCAGGGCGTACAGCAGGGCGCGGCGGCGCTCGGCCGGCAGCTCCCGGAGCTGGTCCAGCACCTGCTGCCAACTGCCTCCCCAGGCGCCGCGGCTGGAGTCCATGACCCGCAGCGCCTCGTCGGCGACCCGGCCCATGTCGCCGTCCTCGATCCTGTTGCGCAGCCGGTCCGTGTGCGACCGGGGCGACCGGAAGGCGCTCATCAGCTACCCACCAGGGGAACGAGCTTCAGGAAGGTGATCTCGGTACCGAGCGGCAGCTCGATCTCCTCGTCCGGGTCCGTGATCTGACGGTCCCCCACCAGCACCAGGAAGCCGTTCCCCGCGAAGGCGCGCAGGGCCAGGGCCGTCTGCGCCTCGGGGTCGATGCGGCGGGGTGTGCGCACCGCGTATCCGTTCAGCACGCGCTCGGTGTCCTCGGGCTGGACGAGCCCCTGGAACACCTTCGGCGTACGGGCGTTGAACTCCGCGACCTCCTGGAACACCCGGCGCCGGATCAACTCCCGCACGGTCAGCCGCTCCTCGGCGATCTCGAGCCCCCAGCCCGCCCGTCGCTCCCCCGCTGTCGTCTCGTCGACGAACGTCACGATTGCCATGCCGCAGACAGTACGAGGCGCCACTGACAATCACCCCGACCCCTGTGTTGAACGTGTTCAAAAAAGGGTCTACAGTCTTCCTCGACAGCGTTTTGAACGTGTTCAAGAAGGGTGGGGCAATGGACCGCACGGTCATCGCCTATGTCATCTACCTGGTGGTCAGCGTCGCGTTGACGGTCTGGGTGGCTCGCACGCTCAGTCGGAACGGGAAGGTGTTCCTGGCCGATGTGCTGCACGGCAACGAGAAGCTCGCCGATGCCGTCAACCACCTGCTGGTGGTCGGGTTCTATCTCGTCAACCTCGGGTTCGTCGCGCTGTATCTGAGCGGGGACGAGACCATCACCGACACCCGCGGGGTCTTCGAGGCCCTGTCGACGAAGCTCGGTGTGGTGCTGCTGGTGCTCGGTGTGATGCACCTGGCCAACGTCTATGTGCTGAACCGGATCCGGCGGCGGGGTGTGATGGAGCGGGAGCAGGTGCCGCCCGTGCCGCCGCAGGGCTGGGCGGCTCCGTCGGCGCGGGCCTGAGCGGAGGCCCGGGTGAACGCCACCGCACCGGTCCGCCGGCTCACCGTCCTGTACGACGCCGAGTGCTCCCTGTGCGCGTTCCTGCGCGACTGGCTCCTGCGGCAGCCGCAACTGGTGCCGCTGGAGCTGGTCCCGGCCGCCTCCGAGGAGGCCCGGCGGCGCTTTCCCGGACTCGACCACGGCGCCACCCTCGACGAGATCACCGTCGTCGGCGACGCCGGGCAGGTCTATCTGGGGCCCGCCGCCTGGATCGTCACCCTGTGGGCGCTGCGCGAGCACCGTCCGCTCGCCCACCGGCTCAGCACCCCTTCCGGTGCCCTGCTCGCCAAGGGCGCGGTGCTGGCCGCCGCGAAATGGCGCGGGTCGCAGTGGGGCGGGACGCGGTGGGGCGGCCGGGTGTACCGGCGGGCGGACGGGTGGGCGTACACCCCGGAGGCCGGCTGGACCTACACCGCGCCGGGCTGCGCCGACGGCACCTGCGCCCCTCGGTAGCCGCACCGGTGCTGACGTTAGGCTCTCTTCCCGTGTCCGCGAAGAACGACGGCCCCGACGACGGCGCCACCCCCACGAAGTCCGAACAGACCCGCGCCCTGATCCTGGAGACGGCCATGCGGCTGTTCCAGGAGCGCGGCTACGACAAGACGACGATGCGGGCCATCGCCCAGGAGGCCGGGGTCTCCGTCGGCAACGCGTACTACTACTTCGCGGGCAAGGAGCATCTGATCCAGGGCTTCTACGACCGGATCGCCGCCGAGCACCAGGTGGCGGTCCGGGAGATCCTGGACCGGGAGACCGACCTGGAGACGCGGCTCGCGGGTGTCCTGCGGACCTGGCTGGACATCGCCGCGCCCTACCACGAGTTCGCGGTGCAGTTCTTCAAGAACGCCGCCGACCCGGACAGCCCGCTCAGCCCCTTCTCCCCCGAGTCGGAGCACGCGCGCGTGGAGGCCATCAGCGTCCACAAGGAGGTGCTGGCCGGGGCGACGAAGACGAAGGTGCCCGAGGAACTGCGGGACATCCTTCCCGAGCTGATGTGGCTGTCCCAGATGGGGCTCGTCCTGTACTGGATCTTCGACCGTACGGAGGGGCGGGAGCGCAGCTACCGGCTCGCCGAGCGGGGCGCCCGGCTCACCTCGCGGGGCGTCGCCCTGGCCCGCTTCCGGGTGCTGCGGCCGCTGGTGCGGGAGGTGCACGAGCTGTTCACGGACTTCCTGCCGGGGATGACGCGGGCGATCCCGGACCCGGCGGCGCGCCGCACCGAGTCGTAGGGACCGAGTCGTAGGGCCACGCGGGGCGCCTCAGCGCCTTCATCGCCTTCAGAGCCTTGTGAGGCTCCAGAGGCGGAAGACGCCCGTGCCGTCCGAGAGGTACTGGCCGCCGCCGATGTCCTCGGTGGTGACGACGTACTCCTTCGCCTGCCACAGCGGGAGCACCGGCACGTCCCGCGCGACGGTCTGCTGCACCTCGCGGAAGTCCCGGTCGGCCTCGCCGCGGTCGGCGTAGCGCTGGCTGTCCTTGATGAGCCGGTCCACGGTCTTGCTGCTGTAGCCGGTGTTCATGGCGCTGCCGGTGCCGACGAGCGCGGCGCCGAAGGTGTCCGGGTCGGGGAAGTCGGCGACCCAGCCGACGGCGTACGCGTCGAGCTTGCCGTCCGCCCAGCGCTTCTGGAAGTCGGTCCACTCGTAGCCCTGGAGAGTGACCTTGAACAGTCCGCTCGCCTCCAGCTCCCGTTTGATCTCGGCGCCCTCCTGGGCGCCTGCGCCGCGGCCCTCGGCGTAGCCGTAGCTGATGTGGACCGGCAGGGTGACGCCGGCCTCGGTGAGCAGCCGCCGTGCCTTCTTCGCGTCCTGCTCGGGATAGTCGTCGAAGAAGGAGGCGGTGTGGCCGGTGATGCCTGCCGGGATGAGGGAGTACAGGGGGTCCACGGTGCCGTCGTAGACGGTGGCGGCCAGCCGCTCGCGGTCGATCAGCCAAGCCAGGGCCTGACGGACCTCGGGCTTGTGCAGGGGTTTGCCCGCGCGGGTGTTGAAGTACAGGTTGCGGGTCTCGGAGCCGTCCGCCTCGAAGACGCGCTGGGCCGGGTCGCTCGGGTTCAGGCCGGCGAGGACCTGGGGCGGCAGCTGGCGGGTCGCGACCTCTACCTGTCTGTCCTTCCAGGCAGTGTCGAGGGCGTCGGGGGTGTCGTAGTAGCGGAGCTCCACGGAGCGGTCGGCGCCGCCCTTGACTGCGCCCTGGTAACCGGCGTTGGGGGCGAGGACCGCCTTGGCGTTCTTCGTGTAGGAGGTGAGGGTGTAGGGGCCGGTGCCGTCGACACCGTTGTCGGTGCGCAGCTCGGCGGCCGGGTAGGCGGTGTGGTCGACGATCGAGCCGGCGCCGGTGGCCACCTTGAAGGGGAACGTCGCGTCGGGCGAGGACAGGTGGAAGGTGACGGTCAGCCGGTCGGCGTCGACGGAGCGCAGGGTGTCGAGCAGGGGCGCGGGGCCGACGGGCGACTTGATCCTCAGGATCCGGTCGAAGGAGTACTTCACGTCCTCGGCGGTCATCGTCCGGCCGCTCGGGAAGGCGAGGCCGGAGCGCAGTTCGCAGCGGTACGTCGTCAGGTCGCCGCGGGCGAACGCACAGCTCTTGGCCGCGTCCGGGACGGGGGCGGCGCCGCCCGGCGTGAAGGTGAGCAGCGACTGGAAGACGTTGCTGAACAGCGCCCAGGATCCGGCGTCGTAGGCACCGGCCGGGTCGAGCGAGGTGACGGCGTCCGTCGTGCCGACCGTGATGGTCCTGCCGTCGCTCTTGGACGGCAGGAACTGCCAGGCGCCCACGCCCGCGGCGGCCAGGACGAGCAGCCCCGCGAGTATCCGCATGCGAACCGATCGCATCGGCCTTGCCCTCCCCAGACCCTTCGGGCCCTTGTGCCGGTGCCACACCCCTTCATGGCGGCCTCACCCAATCACAGGCTTTTGCGGCCGGGGAAGGGAGATCTGGCGACTTGGGAAAGAACTTACCGATGGGCCCGATGGGCGTTTCGGTCCGGTTTCACGGCTCCGGCCGGTCCTGGGTGCTGCGTGTCTACCAAGCGTTCCAGAGCCCGTCGTGACGGTGGCGGACCGGAGGGACGTCCGCGTCGTCGAGGTCGTGGCCGGCGTGGTGCAGTCCACGGATCCGCTGCGCCGCGAGCCGCCCCTGGAGCCGGGCCCGGCGTTCGGCCGTGGCGATCTCGGCGGAGAACGAGCCCTTTCTGCAGTGGAGCTCCATCCACGGCCAGGAGGTGATCCGGTGCAGCAGCTTCGCCGGGGCGGGGCGGCGGCCTTCGCGGGTGGCCCGGGCCAGTTCGGCGTGCGCGTAGCGCAGGTCGTACAGGGACATGGACTCCGAAGGGATGTCCTGGATGCGGAGTTGCCTGGGAGTGGTGCGGACGGTTCGGGACATGGGGAGCCTCCGTAGCGTCCTCTGGGCCGGAGTGACGGGTGGTCAGGCCTGCTTCGACGCCAGTTCGATCAGGGTGATGTCCGAGGGGGCGCCGACGCGGGTGGGTGGGCCCCAGGCGCCCGCGCCGCGGGAGACGTAGAGCTGGGTGTCGCCGTAGCGTTCCAGGCCCGCGAGGGTGGGGTTGGCGGCGGAGGCGATGAGGTTGCCGGGCCAGAGCTGGCCGCCGTGGGTGTGGCCGGAGAGCTGGAGGTCGACGCCGTGTTCGACGGCGTCGTGGATCTGCACGGGCTGGTGGGCGAGCAGCACGCACGCGCGTGCGGTGTCCCGGTCGCCGAGTGCCCGGGCGAAGTCGGGGCCCTGGCCCTCCTCCTCGCCGGCGATGTCGTTGACTCCGGCCAGGTCGAAGTACGGGAGTTCCCGGCGGGCGTTCTCCAGGGGGTTGATGCCGAGGCTGCGGACCTCCTCGACCCACTGTTCGGCGCCGGAGAAGTACTCGTGGTTGCCGGTGACGAAGTAGGACCCGTGACGGGCCTTCAGCCCGGCCAGCGGGGCCGCGGCGGGGCCGAGATCCTTGACGCTGCCGTCGACCAGGTCGCCGACGACCGCGATCAGGTCGGGCTGGGTCGCGTTGATCGTGTCGACGACCGTCTGGGCGAAGCCGCGGCCCAGGACCGGGCCGAGGTGCACGTCGCTGACCACCGCGATCCGGAAGCCGTGCGCCGCGCGCGGCAGCTTGGCCAGAGGGACCGTGACCCGCCTGACCTTCGGCCCGCGCAGCACGCCGTACGTCCCGTACCCGACCGTCCCGACGGCGGCGGCCGCGGCGGCTCCGGCGACCACCCGGGAGACGAAAAGACGGCGGGAGGGGCCGGTGGGGGGAGCGGGGGTGGTGTCAGTGGTGCCGGTGAGGGTGAGGGGCTGGGGGGTGGCTTCCGGGGTCTCCGGGGTGTCCGGGGTGGGTTCCGTCCGGGGGTGGGACTCGGTGGCGGAGGCCGTCGCCCCGCCGCGGGAGGCGGCCTGTGCGGCGGCTGCCGCCGCTACGCCGGGTGCGGCGGCGCCGACACCCGTCTGCGGCGGGGCGGTCGCTTCGTCGGAGGTGGCGGGGGTGTGCGGGGTCTGCTCGGTGTTCAGGGGCGCCGCAGGCGACACCGTCGGGGCCGTCCCGGGGTCGGTCCTCGATCTGTCCCGGCATTCCAGGAACCGGCGCAGCAGGGGGCGTACGAGCTCGCCCGCCAGTACCGCCAGCAGGAGGTATATCGACAGGGCCAGCCAGAGGAAGCCCGGCCAGGCGAGGGTCTGCTGGAGCCAGAAGGGGGCGCCGGAGCGTTCGGCGACCAGGGCCGTGATCGCCAGGGCCCAGCCGCCCGCGATCAGGACCGCGCCCGCGCGGCGGGTGAGGCCCGGGCCGCGGGTCGTGTCGCGGAACAGGCGGCGCCACACGTACCAGTTGGCCGTCACGACGACGGCCAGGACCAGCAGGGCGACGAGTACGAAGACGATGGCCACGGTGTCGTGTCTCCCGATTGCCGTTATGACGTCCGGCGCAATGCGCGCAGACCACGCAACCCGATGGCGCCGACGACCGTCCCCAATACGAAGGACACGACGGCGAGCAGCAGGTGCACCCAGAAGTACGCCGTGGGATGACCGTCGTCGAAGGCGAGCCCGCTGCCGTCCTTGACAAGGTTTTTGACGAAAGTGATCCAGATGACCCAGCTCCACACCCCGAAGGCGAGCAGGAACCAGGAGACGGGGCGGCTGAGCTTCATGAGTCCAGTATCGCCAGAGCGTGTCCTGTTCCGTTCCCGGGGTGGGGGTGGAAGCGGGACTTCCCTGCGCACGGCATGTACGTTTCCGACCGTGCCCGCACCGAAGAAGACCGCCAGGCGATCCCTGCTGGTCACCACCGCCGTCCTGTCGTCCCTCGCCCTGGCCTCACCCGCCGCCGTCGCGGCCCCGAAGCCCTCGGGGAGCCCGTCGGCGAGCCCCTCGGCCACTCCCCCGGCGTCGATGTCGACCGTGGGCGGTGCCCGGCTCGGGCGGCCGGGGACGCAGGTGAACCTGGCGAGCGGGGTGCCGGTGCTGCCGAAGGACCTGAGCGCCCGCTCCTGGATCGTCTCCGACGCCGAGACCGGTGACGTGCTCGCGGCGCACAACGCGCACTGGCGGCTGGCCCCGGCGAGCACGCTGAAGATGCTGTTCGCGGACACGCTGCTGCCGAAGTTCCCGAGCACGACCCAGCACAAGGTCCTGCCCTCCGACCTGGCGGGCATCGGCTCGGGCTCCAGCATGGTCGGGATAAAGGAGGACGAGACCTACACCGTCCACGACCTGTGGCTCGGCGTCTTCCTGCGCTCCGGCAACGACGCGGTGCATGTGCTGTCCGCCATGAACAAGGGCGTCGAGAACACCGTCAAGGAGATGAACGCGCACGCCGAGGAGCTGCAGGCCCTCGACACGCATGTCGTCAGCCCGGACGGCTACGACGCGGAGGGGCAGGTGTCGTCGGCGTACGACCTGACGCTGATCGCCCGTTCCGGGCTGCAGAAGAAGGACTTCCGCGAGTACGCCTCGACGGTCAGCGCGAAGTTCCCCGGCGAGACGACGAAGGACAAGAAGGGCAAGACCGTCCGCAAGCCCTTCGAGATCCAGAACACCAACCGGCTGCTGAGCGGTGACGCGGACGTGCCCGTCTACCAGGGCATCGCGGGTGTGAAGAACGGCAACACCACCAACGCGGGTGCCACGTTCACCGGCGTCGCCGAGCGGAACGGCAAGGTGCTGCTGGTGACGGTGATGAACCCGTCGAAGGACGAGCACAACGAGGTCTACAAGGAGACCGCCCGGCTGTTCGACTGGGGGTTCAAGGCGGCCGGGAAGGTGCAGCCGGTGGGCGAGCTGGTGCCGCCGAGGAGCGCCGCGCAGGGCGCCGACCGGCCCGGCTCGAACCCCTCCGGCGAGGCCGGCGGCTCCGGCGACGGCGGCAAGGCCGGAACCGGCTCCAAGCCGGTGGCCAGCGCCTCCACCGCGGACGGCTACAGCGGCATCGGAACCGCGCTCGGCATCACCGGCGGCGTCCTGGTACTGCTCGCGGCCGGCGCCTTCCTGATCAACCGCCGCTGGCCCCTCCCGGACCTGGTCCGCCGCAGGGCCCGTTCGGGCGACGACGGCTGACGCGCGGGAGCCACCACCGCGCTGGGGAGGCACGGCACGACACCGGGGCCGGTCGGGCAGCGTCCGTCAGGACAGCCGCCCCGGCCGCCACCGCATCCGGCACCCCGCCGGCCGCCAGCGGAACCTGGTAGGCCGGCCGACCGGCCCCGGGGGCGCCTGGCTGTCAGGAGCCCACAGCGCGCTGTCGGCGCCCGTGCCGTCAGCCGCCCCCCGCCACCGCCGCGTCCGCTGCCCCGCCCGACCCCTCCGGGCGGCCCTGGCCCTCGGCCGGGACTTCGTCCTGCTTGCTTTGTGTCGCCGTCCAGGACGCGCAGAACAGGACCAGCTTCGAGGTGAAGTTGATCCACAGGAGAAGGGCGACGGGGACACCGAACGCGCCGTACATGCTCTTCGCGGCGACGCCCTGGAGGTAGCCGCTGAGGAGGAGCTTGAGGAGTTCGAAGCCGACCGCGCCGGTCAGCGCGGCGACGACCAGGCGGTGGCGGGTCGGCTCGACGCCGGGCAGCAGGGTCAGGACGTAGAGCAGGAGCAGGAAGTCGGCGAGGACGGCGACCAGGAACGCGGCGACGCGGAGCAGGACCCCGCCCCAGCCGCCCTCGTCGATGCCGAGCTGCCGGATGATCCAGCCGACCATCGCGGAGGCGACGGCGGAGGCGGCGAGGGTGACGAGGATGGCGCCGCCGAGGCCGACCAGGACGCCCGCGTCCTTGGCCTTGCGCAGGGCCGGATTCTCGTCCTCCTCGGGCAGCTCCCACACCGCGCGCAGACACTCGCGCATGGAGCCGGCCCAGCTGATGCCGGTGAAGAACAGCAGCGCGCCCGCGATGAGGCCGATGGCGCCGGCGTTGTCCACCAGGCCGGAGATGTCGAGCTGGTCGGAGATGCCGGGCACCTGCTCGGCGATCGTGTCCTGCAGCTTGTCCTGCTGGTCCTTGCCGAGCGTGGCGGCGGCGATCGCGGCGGCCACGGTCAGCAGCGGGAACAGCGCGACGAAGCTGGTGAAGGTCATCGCGGCGGCCAGCCGCGTCCACGCCACGCGGTCCAGCCGCTCGTACGACCGCCACGCGTGCGTGATCATCAGCCGTGCCATCCACGGCCCGACCACCGGAAGCTTTTTCAGCCAGTCCATGATCCGCTTCTGCCCTCCGCCCGGAACACCCATGTACGGGTACCCCAGAACCGCAGAATCGTGGCCAGGGCCATGCCGACGACCGCTCCGGAGACCGTGTCGGCGCGCTGGGAGGTGAGCCCGAGGCCGTAGTGGCTGACGGTGAGGCAGAGGAGCTGGACGGCGGCCCCGGCGAGGTTCACCGCGCAGAAGACGGCGTACGGCCGCCAGCCCCGGCCCCGTGCCGCCCGGTAGGGGCCGAGGGCGTTGCCCGCGTAGGCGACCGAGCAGGCGGCCACGAAGGACAGGGACTTGGCGGTGAGCGGGTCGAGTGCGGCGGGGCCGCGCAGGCAGGTGAACAGGGCCAGGTCGACGGCGTAGGCGAGGAGACCCACGGCGGCGAAGCCGGTCAGTTCCCGGCGCGAGGGGAAGACCGACCGGATTCGCCACGCGCGCGTGGTCACCAATTGGCCACCGCCAGGCCGTACATCGCCATCCACACCAGTCCGATGAGGGCGAGCGCCCGGTCGCGCAGGACGACGTCCTCGGGTTCCCCGGCCGTGCCGCGGTCGGCGAAGACGGCGTATCGGAGGATGGCGAGGATGAAGGCGACCATGGACAGCTGCCGCCAGGGCAGCACGCTGGTGTGCGGGACGCCGCCCTCCTCCATGGCCCACAGGCAGTAGCCGAGGACGGCGACCCCGGCGGCGAGCTGCCAGACGAAGCGGAGGTAGCCGGCGGTGTACTCGGTGAGCAACGCGCGCGTGGCACCCGCCTTCCCTGCCATCTGCACGGCCTCGGAGTAGCGCTTGGCCGACACCATGAACAGCGCGCCGAAGCCGGTGGTGATCAGGAACCAGCGCGACAGCGGGATGCCGAGGGCGAGTCCGCCGATCATCGCCCGCATCAGGAAGCCCGTCGTGACGACGGCGAGGTCGACGACGAGGACGTGCTTGAGGCTGACGCAGTAGGCCAGTTGCATGCCGAGGTAGGCGGCCAGCAGGGCGGCGACGGCCGGGGAGCAGAGCCAGGACGCGGCGGCGGGCGCGAGGACGGCCAGGACGCCGCCGACGGCGTAGGCGACGGGTACGGGGACCTGCCCGGCGGCGACCGGGCGGTGCCGCTTGGTGGGGTGGGCACGGTCGGCCTCGGCGTCGCGGGCGTCGTTGACGAGGTAGACGGCGGCGGCGCAGGCGGTGAAGAGGGTGAAGACCAGGGCGAGTTGCACGAGAGCGTGCCGGGAGAAGAGCTCCCCGGCCGCCGCGGGGGCGGCGACCACGAGGATGTTCTTGATCCACTGCCGGGGGCGCGCGGTCCTGAGGAGACCGGCCAGGAGACCGCCCCCGCGGGGTGGCGCGGGCCGTTTCTCGCCCCCGCGCTGCCGCAGTACGGCCGTCTCGGCCATGGCGGGCGCCTCAGTCATGTCGGGCGCCTCCCTGCACCCAGCGGGCGCCGAGCCGGGCCGTGAGCGCGCCCAGGGCGGCGCCGGCCGCGACGTCCGAGGGGTAGTGGACGCCGGCCACCAGCCGCGAGACGCACACGGCGGCGGCCAGCGGCGGGACCCCGCGCACTCCGAGGGCGCCGAAGGCGACGGCGGCTGCCGTGGCGGAGGCGGCGTGCGAACTGGGGAAGGAGTGCCGGCCGGCGGTGCGCACCAGGGGCTCGACATGCGCGGGGCGCGGTCGGCGCACGACCCGTTTCACGCCCATGCTGACGAGATGCGCCCCGGCGGTCAGCGCGGTGCCGCGCAGCCAGGCGCCGCGCCGCCCGCGGTCCACGGCGGCTCCGGCGAGCCCCGCCGCCAGCCACAGCGCCGCGTGCTCCCCCGCCCACGACAGGGCGCGCGCGGCGCCCGCCACGCGCGGGTCGGTGCCGCACGCCCTGAGCGCCGAAACGATCCGGTGGTCCATGCCGTGCAGGTCGTCGAGGTCGTCCATGTGGACTCACTGTTCATGCCCATGCGGCCCGAACTCCGGCAATATTGAGCGACATCCCATTAATCACCCATTTCGGGGAGGGATGCCATGTTCCCTAACTAATCACCCACAAGAGGGCGATACGGTCACGAACATGTCTGCCGACACCGATTCCGACCCGGACGTCCTGGGCCCGGACCACACCACCGTCACCGGCTGGGGCCGCACCGCTCCCACCGCGGGCTGGCTGATCCGCCCGAGGACGTACGAGGAGGCGGCGGCGGCCGTACGGGAGTGCGGGGCCCGGGGCGGGATCCCCCGGGGCCTGGGACGGGCGTACGGGGACGCGGCGCAGAACGCGGGCGGGTCCGTGCTCGACATGACGGGCCTGGACCGCGTCCACGCGATCGACGCCACCGGCGGCACGGTGCTGTGCGACGCGGGCGTCTCCCTGCACCGGCTGATGCAGGTGCTGCTGCCGCTCGGCTGGTTCGTGCCGGTCACCCCCGGCACGCGCTATGTCACCGTCGGCGGGGCGATCGGCGCCGACATCCACGGCAAGAACCACCATGTCTCGGGCTCGTTCGCGCGGCACGTGCTGTCCTTCGAACTGCTCACCGCCGACGGCGAGATCCGCACGGTGATCCCCGGCACGCCCCTGTTCGACGCCACCGCGGGCGGCATGGGACTGACCGGCGTGATCCTCACCGCGACGCTCCGCCTCCAGCCGGTCGAGACCTCGCTGATGTCGGTCGACACCGAACGGGCGGCGGACCTCGACGATCTGATGGCCCGGCTGGCGGCCACCGACCACCGCTACCGCTACTCGGTCGCCTGGATCGATCTGCTGGCCCGGGGCGCCGCCACCGGCCGGGCGGTCCTCACCCGCGGCGACCACGCGCCCCTGGACGCGCTGCCCGCCCGGCTGCGCACGGACCCGCTGGCCTTCCGCACCGCCCGTCTCCCGGCCGCCCCGGCCGTCGTCCCCGAGGGTCTGCTCAGCCGGACCACCGTGGGCCTCTTCAACGAGCTCTGGTACCGCAAGTCCCCCCGGGCGCGGATCGGCCGGCTCCAGCGCATCTCCGCGTTCTTCCACCCCCTGGACGGGGTGCCCCACTGGAACCGGGTCTACGGCCGCGGCGGCTTCGTGCAGTACCAGTTCGTCGTCGGCCACGGCCGGGAGGACGCGCTGCGCCGCATCGTCCGCCGTATCGCGGAGCGCCGCTGCCCGTCCTTCCTGGCCGTCCTCAAGCGCTTCGGGGAGTCCGACCCGGGCTGGCTGTCCTTCCCCCTGCCGGGCTGGACGCTGGCGCTGGACATCCCGGCGGGGCTGCCCGGCCTCGGGGCGTTCCTCGACGAACTCGACGAGGAGGTCGCCGCCGCGGACGGGCGCGTCTACCTCGCCAAGGACGCCCGGCTGCGTCCGGAGCTGCTCGCGGCCATGTACCCGCGCCTGGACGACTTCCGCGCACTGCGCGCCGAACTGGACCCGCACGGGGTGTTCGTGTCCGACCTGGCCCGCCGCCTCCACCTCTAGGCATTTAGGAGCTGTCATGAAGGACGCCTTCGGTCTCCCCCAGTCCCTGCTCGTCCTCGGCGGTACGTCGGAGATCGCGCTGGCGACGGCCCGCCGGCTGGTCGCCCGCCGCACCCGCACGGTCTGGCTCGCGGGCCGCCCCTCGGCCGCCCTGGAGGAGGCCGCCGGACGGCTGCGCGGGCTCGGGGCCGATGTGCACACCATCGCCTTCGACGCGCTCGACCCCGGCTCCCACGAGGCCGTGCTCGGCAAGGTCTTCGCCGAGGGCGACATCGACATGGTGCTGCTCGCCTTCGGGCTGCTCGGCGACCAGGCCCGTGACGAGCGGGAGCCGGAGGCGGCGGTGCGGGTCGCGCAGACCAACTACACCGGCGCGGTCTCCGCGAGCCTGGTGTGCGCCCGCGCCCTCCAGGCCCAGGGTCACGGCTCCCTGGTCGTCATGTCCTCCGTCGCGGGCGAGCGGGCCCGCCGCGCGAACTTCATCTACGGCTCCAGCAAGGCCGGCCTCGACGCCTTCGCACAGGGCCTGGGCGACGCGCTGCACGGCACGGGCGTGCACGTCATGGTCGTACGCCCCGGCTTCGTCCGTACGCGGATGACCGCCGGCCTGCCCGACGCGCCCCTGGCGACCACGCCCGAGGCGGTCGCGACGGCCGTGGAGCTGGGTCTGCGCCGCCGCTCGGAGACGGTGTGGGTACCGGGCGCCCTGCGCGTGGTGATGGCGGCCCTGCGTCATCTGCCGCGCGGGGTGTTCCGGCGGCTGCCGATCTGACGCGGCGGCCGGTCCGGTGTGGGGCCGTCGGTCCGGCGCGGGCGCCGATCTGACGCCGGGTCAGCGGGTGGGGATCGAGCCGCGTTCCGCCGGGCCGGCCTGGGTCGGGACGACCGCGCCGCCGAAGGGGAACTCGCGGAGCTTGCGCCAGACGGCGTCGGCGCCCTGCTCGTAGAGGGCGAAGCCGGTGCAGGGCCACTCGGCCTCGTAGCCGGAGAGTTCCTCGAAGGCGCGGTCCATCGCCGCCTCGTCGATGCCGTGCGCCACCGTGACGTGCGGGTGGTACGGGAACTGCAGTTCGCGCGGGACCGGTCCGGAGGGGTCGCGGACCTGCTGCTGGAGCCCCGTGCAGGCCTCCGCGCCCGAGACGACCTGGACGAAGACGACCGGCGACACGGGCCGGAACGTGCCCGTGCCGGACAGCCGCATGGGGAACGGCCGGCCGGCCGCGGCGACCTCGGTCAGATGCGCCTCGACGGCCGCCAGGGCGTCCTCGTCGATCTCCGTCGGCGGCAGCAGGGTGACGTGCGTGGGGATGCCGTGAGCCGAGGCGTCGCCGAAGCCCGCGCGCAGCTGCTGGAGCTCGCTGCCGTGAGGCTCCGGGACCGCGATCGAAACACCGATCGTTACGGTCCCCACGTCGTCTCCTGTCGTTCAGTTGGCGGGTCGCTGATACGACCACCCGGTTATCGACTGTACGGCCACGGGCGGGTTACGGGCAGGCGCAACCGGAGTGATGTACAGCGCTGTCGGGTGGTACGGCTGTGCGCGGGGGCGGGTTCAGTGCTTGGCGGGCAGGAAACCGACCTTGTCGTACGCCTGGGAAAGCGTTTCCGCGGCGACCGCGCGCGCCTTCTCGGCGCCCTTGGCGAGGATCGAGTCGAGCGTCTCGGGGTCGTCCAGGTACTGCTGGGTGCGCTCCCGGAACGGCGTCACGAAATCGACCATGACCTCCGCGAGGTCCGTCTTGAGCGCGCCGTAGCCCTTGCCCTCGTACTTCTGCTCCAGCTCGGCGATGGTCTCGCCGGTGAGCGTCGAGTAGATGCCGAGGAGGTTGCTGACGCCGGGCTTCTCGGCCGCGTCGAAGCGGATGACGGTGTCGGTGTCCGTGACCGCGCTCTTGACCTTCTTCGCGGTGGCCTTCGGCTCGTCGAGGAGGTTGATGAGGCCCTTCGGCGTGGACGCCGACTTGCTCATCTTGATCGACGGGTCCTGAAGATCGTAGATCTTCGCCGTCTCCTTGAGGATGTACGGCTTCGGCACGGTGAAGGTCGGGCCGAACCGGCCGTTGAAGCGCTCGGCGAGGTCGCGGGTGAGCTCGATGTGCTGGCGCTGGTCCTCGCCGACCGGGACCTCGTGGGCCTGGTAGAGCAGGATGTCCGCGACCTGGAGGATCGGGTACGTGAACAGGCCGACGGAGGCGCGCTCGGCGCCCTGCTTGGCGGACTTGTCCTTGAACTGGGTCATCCGGCCGGCCTCGCCGAAGCCGGTGAGGCAGTTCATGATCCAGGCGAGCTGGGCGTGCTCGGGGACGTGGCTCTGGACGAAGAGCGTGCAGCGGTCCGGGTCGAGACCGGCGGCGAGGAGCTGGGCGGCGGCCAGACGCGTGTTCGCGCGCAGGTCCTTCGGGTCCTGCGGGATGGTGATCGCGTGCAGGTCGACGACCATGTAGAACGCGTCGTGGCTCTCCTGGAGGGCCACCCACTGGCGGACGGCGCCGAGGTAGTTGCCGAGGTGGAACGAGCCGGCGGTGGGCTGGATACCGGAGAGCACGCGGGGACGGTCAGAGGCCATGTTCTTTATTGTCTCAGAGGGGTGTGGGTGGTTTCGGCGGGTGGGGAACCGCGCGCCCGTTGTGGCTGGTCGCGCCCCGCGGCGGAGCCGCAAATCAATGCGGCCCCGCGCCACTGAGGCGCTGCCCCTGAGGGCGTTTGTCAGCCGAGGTCGATCTCGGGGTACAGCGGGAAGCCCGCGACCAGGTCCGTCGCCCTCTGGGAGATCTCGTCGGCGATCTTCGCGTCCAGGACGTGC
Source organism: Streptomyces sp. CRCS-T-1 (assembly GCF_024442335.1). Lineage (NCBI taxonomy): Bacteria > Bacillati > Actinomycetota > Actinomycetes > Kitasatosporales > Streptomycetaceae > Streptomyces > Streptomyces sp. CRCS-T-1. Next base: position 3,031,344 of record NZ_CP101651.1, read on the forward strand.
TGGGCCTTGGAGGGGGCGCCCGACTTGGTCGTGCCCGCTTCCGTGCTGGTGAGGACGCGGTCGATCAGGCCCGCGACCTCGTCCATCTCCGCCGTGCCGAGGCCGCGCGTGGTCAGGGCCGGGGTGCCGATGCGGATGCCGGACGTGTACCAGGCGCCGTTCGGGTCGGAGGGGATCGCGTTGCGGTTGGTGACGATGCCCGAGTCGAGCAGGGCGGCCTCGGCCTGGCGGCCGGTGAGGCCGTAGGAGGAAGCGACGTCGATCAGGTTCAGGTGGTTGTCCGTGCCGCCCGTGACCAGCGTGGCACCGCGGCGCATCAGGCCCTCGGCGAGAGCGCGGGAGTTGTCGACGATGCGCTGGGCGTAGTCGCGGAAGGAGTCCTGGCGGGCCTCCGCGAGGGCGACGGCCTTGGCGGCCATCACGTGCGGGAGCGGGCCGCCGAGGACCATCGGGCAGCCGCGGTCGACCTGGTCCTTGAGCGAGTCGTCGCACAGGACCATGCCGCCGCGCGGGCCGCGCAGCGACTTGTGCGTGGTCGTCGTCACGATCTGCGCGTGCGGGACCGGGTCGAAGTCGCCGGTCAGGACCTTGCCCGCGACCAGGCCGGCGAAGTGCGCCATGTCGACCATGAGGGTCGCGCCGACCTCGTCGGCGATCTCGCGCATGATCCGGAAGTTCACCAGGCGGGGGTAGGCCGAGTAGCCCGCGACGATGATCAGCGGCTTGAACTCGCGGGCGGTGGCGCGCACGGCCTCGTAGTCCAGCAGGCCCGTGGCCGGGTCCGTGCCGTAGGCGCGCTGGTCGAACATCTTGCCGGAGATGTTGGGGCGGAAGCCGTGGGTGAGGTGGCCGCCGGCGTCCAGGGACATGCCCAGCATGCGCTGGTTGCCGAAGGCCTGGCGCAGCTCGGCCCAGTCGGCGTCCGTGAGGTCGTTGATCTGGCGGACGCCGGTCTTCTCCAGGAAGGGCACCTCGACGCGGGCGCCGAGGACGGCCCAGAAGGCGACGAGGTTGGCGTCGATGCCGGAGTGCGGCTGGACGTAGGCGTGGCGGGCGCCGAAGAGCTCCTTGGCGTGCTCGGCGGCCAGCGACTCGACGGTGTCGACGTTGCGGCAGCCGGCGTAGAAGCGGCGGCCGATGGTGCCCTCGGCGTACTTGTCGCTGAACCAGTTGCCCATGGTCAGGAGCGTGGCCGGGGAGGCGTAGTTCTCGGAGGCGATCAGCTTGAGCATCTCGCGCTGGTCGGCGACCTCCTGGCCGATGGCGTCCGCTACGCGGGGTTCGACGGTGCGGATGACGTCGAGGGCGGCGCGGTAGGCGGTGGAAGCGGGGGAGAGTTGCTCGGGCATGGGGGACCTCCGGACGTTGCGTTCAGCGTTCACGGTACGGCCCAGGCGCACGGCTCTTGTCGTTCGGGCCGCTCCCCGATGGTTTGTCCATCCCAGCGCGCCAGTCACGGCCCGCGGGCAGCCTACCGGACGGTGTGTGCGGGTTTCGTTGTGGCTGGTCGCGCAGTTCCCCGCGCCCCTTAGAAGCAGGTCGCTAAAGGATCACGTGGGGCAGGAAGCGGGCGTACTCGTCTGTGATCAAGCCCGAGGACTCTCTGATTCCCAGGCCCGCCGACTCGTTCTCCACCATCCAGGCGCCCAGGACCACCCTGTTGCCGTCGAAGTCCGGGAGGGGGGCGAGCTGCTGGTAGACGCAAGGCTCGTCGCGGACGAAGGGGTCGGAGCCCGGGGGGTGGATCGTGACGCCCGCGCCCTCTCGGCCGAGGAGGGGCTTGGCGACCCAGCCCTGGGCGGGGAGGTCGCGGGGGCCGTCCAGGTGGGCCGGGAGGAGGTTGGGGTGGTCGGGGTAGAGCTCCCAGAGGATGGCGAGCAGGGCCTTGTTGCTGAGGAGCATCTTCCAGGCCGGTTCGATCCACAGGGTGGAGCCCGTGCCGCCGCCGTTGTCGAGGGTGTCCAGGACATGGCCGGCGAAGCGGTCGGTGGTGAGCCACTCCCAGGGGTAGAGCTTGAAGGCGCTGCGGATGAAGCGCAGGCGCTGGTCGACGAAGCGGCCGGAGAGGCGGTCCCAGCCGATCTCCTCCATGGAGATCCAGTCGGTCTCCAGGCCCGCCTGCTCGGCCGTCTCCTTGAGGTAGGCGACCGTCATCATGTCCTCGCCGAGCTCGTCGGCGGAGGAGTACGCGAAGTACAGGGGGCTGCCGGGCGGTAGGAGGCCGGCCTGCTTCTTCCAGGCGTCGATCAGGCGCTCGTGGAGGGAGTTCCACTGGTCGGCGCCGGGGAAGCGCTCCTCCATCCAGAACCACTGGGGTGACGCGGCCTCCACCAGCGAGGTGGGGGTGTCGGCGTTGTACTCCAGGAGCTTGGCCGGGCCGGTTCCGTCGTAGCGGAGGTCGAAACGGCCGTAGAGGGAGGGGAGTTCGGCGCGGCGGTGCCAGGACTCGGCGACCGCCTCGGCGACGCGGGGGTCGGTGATGCCCAGGTCGGCGAAACGGTCCTCGGTGACGATGTGGGCGGCCGCCGCCAGGCACATGCGGTGGAGTTCCTCGACGACCTCTTCCAGGGCCTCGATCTCCGGCAGGGTGAAGACGTAGTACGCGCTCTCGTCCCAGTAGGGGCGCAGGGAGTCGTCGGGGTAGCGGGTCAGGGGGTAGATCAGGCCCTGTTCCTCGACGGTCTGCTGCCAGCCGGGGCGGGGCTCCATCGTGTGGCGTTCCATCGGCGCGGGCCCGGTCAGCCGCCGCCGCTGCCGGAGCCCGAGCAGCCGAAGCCGCCCCGGTCGACGGCCTCGCTGCGGCTGAAGGTGCCGTCGTCGGCCCAGCCGGCGTTGACGTCGGCGTCGTAGTACCAGTCGGCGTCCGTGGTCCTGGCCTTGCCGGTCTTCTTGCCGCCCTTGCCCTTGCCGTAGGAGGAGCCGGACGAGGAGGACGAGGCGCAGTTCTTGTCGGCGACGATCTTGTAACCGTTGATGTAGTCGTAGCTGTCCCGGTCCACACAGCGGCGGTCCGGGTCGGAGCCGCAGGCCGACAGGGCCGCCGCGAGGACACCCATGCCGCCCAGCACCACCGTGCTGGAGCGCAGTCGCCGTCGTGTTTCGGCCATGTTCGTCTCTCCCCCGTGTTCTCCGTGTCGTGTACGGCGTCGGGTACCGCTTCGGTACCGCGCCGTGTACTGCCGAGCGGTCAGCCTAGAGAGGGGTGAGAGCGGGCGCGCATGCCCCCCTGCCCGCGCCCCCTCCCCTACTGTCGTTTTGTGATCTTTGGAATGCTGTGCGCCCTTGGTGCCGCCGTCTGCTTCGGTACGGCGACGGTGTTGCAGGCGATGGCCGCGCGGTCGGTCGCGGCGACCGGCCCGGTCGGGGACGTGGCGCTGCTGTGGCGGGCGCTGCGGCAGTGGCGGTATCTGGTGGGGCTCGCGCTGGACGGGCTCGGCTTCCTGCTCCAGATCATCGCGCTGCGGTCGGTGCCGATCTACGCCGTGGGGGCGGCGCTGGCCGCGAGCCTCGCGGTGACGGCGGTGGTCGCGGCGCGGCTGCTCAAGGTGCGGCTGAGCCGGATGGAATGGGCCGCGGTGGGGGTGGTGTGCGCCGGGCTCGCGCTGCTGGGTCTTGCGTCCGGGGCGGAGGGCGACGAGTCCGGGCCGGGCTGGCTGAAGTGGGCGATGCTCGGGGCGGCGGCCGGGGTGCTGCTGCTCGGGGCGGTGGGCGGACGGCTGCCGGAGCGGGGGCGGGCGCTCGCGCTCGGTCTGGGGGCCGGCTGCGGGTTCGGGGTGGTGGAGGTGGCGGTCCGGCTCATCGACGGGCTGTCGCCCGGGGAACTCTTCACGAACCCGGCGGCGTACGCGCTGGTGCTCGGGGGCGGGGCCGCGTTCCTGCTGCTGACCTCGGCCCTGCAGCGCGGCTCTGTGACCACGGCGACCGCGGGGCTGGTCCTCGGGGAGACGGTCGCGCCCGCGCTGATCGGCGTGATCTGGCTCGGGGACCGTACGCGGGAGGGGCTGGGCTGGCTGGCGGTGCTCGGTTTCGCGGTGGCGGTGGCCGGGGCGCTGGCGCTGTCGCGGTTCGGGGAGGCGCCGGTGGAGGCCGAGGGCGGGGCGGCCGGGGAGGCCGGGGAGGACGCGGTCGCGCCGAAGTGAGCTGGGCTTTCGCGCAGGGTGCGCACCTGCCGTAAGGCCTCACGATCCGGACGTCTTCCGGGGGGCTTCGGGGGTTCTTCCTGGCGGCTTCCGGGCAACTTCCGGGCGGCCGGAAAATTGTTTGTTGAAACTTGAACGCGCGGGAACCGCTTTCCGTATGGGACGGCGTGACCAGTAATCCCGTCACGGTCACCGTGGCCTATCGCGTGACGCCGGGCCGTGCGGCCGACTTCCACTCCTGGGGGTGGGCCATGCTGGGCGCGACCGCGCGACAGCCGGGTTTTCTGGGGGGTGGGGTACTTGTCGACGGAGGCGCGGAGTGGCATGTCGTCTATCGCTTCGCCAGCGAGGGGTCGGCCCTGGCCTGGGAGCAATCGCTTTCCCGGACACAGTGGGACGCCCGGCTGGAGGGGGTCGCCCGGGAGGCGGAGCGCCGGAGGGTGCCGGGCGCCCGGGCCTGGTTCGAAGCGCAGACTCTGACACCCGCGCCACCGGCACCGCCGAAGAAATGGAAACTGTGGTTCGTGAATATGAGCGCGGTTTTCCCTCCGGTGCTCCTGTTCAATCTGACGGTTCTTCCCTATCTCGGTGACCTCAACGCACTGATTCGCACGCTGTTGTTATGTCTGTGTGTGACCGCCCTTGTCACCTGGATTCTCATGCCGCGCCTCCAGCGTTTCTTCAGGAAATGGCTGTACCCGTCGCTTCAGGCGCTTCGTGGGCGGCACAAACGCCGGACCACGTAGGTCCGCGAACGAACAGAGGGAGGTGGGCGGGTGAAGACCCTGCTCATCGACAATTACGACTCGTACACGTACAACCTGTTCCAGCTCATCGCCGAGGTCAATGGCGAGGAGCCGGTGGTCGTCCGTAACGACGCGCCCGTCGACGGGATTCCGGATCTCCGGGAGTTCGACAATCTGGTGGTGTCCCCGGGCCCCGGGCACCCGGGCGACACGCGTGACTTCGGCATCGGGACCAGGCTGCTCGCGTCCTCCCCGGTTCCCGTGCTCGGTGTGTGTCTCGGCCATCAGGGCATCGCGCTCGGGGAGCGGGGTCTGGTGGAGCCGGCTCCGCAGCCGCGCCACGGGCATCTCTCCACGATCCGGCACGACGAACAGGATCTGTTCCAGGGCCTGCCGCAGCATTTCACCGCCGTCCGCTATCACTCACTGGCCGTGCGCGAGCCCTTGCCTCCGGCGCTGGAGGCCACGGCCTGGTCCGAGGACGGCGTCCTGATGGGGCTGCGGCACCGCGACCGGCCGCTGTGGGGCGTGCAGTTCCACCCGGAGTCCGTCCTCACGGAGTACGGCCACCGCATGCTCGTGAACTTCCGCAACCTGACCGCAGCGCGGGCGGGGAAGCTGCGTACGAAGAACACGGCGGTGCCGTCCCCCGAGGCACCGACCCGACGCCGGGCGTCGGTGCCGGAGTGCGACGCGGGGGTCCGGCGGCCGGCAGGGGCTCGCGGTGCTCGGGCGGCGGCTGCTTCCGAGGCTCGGCTGAGTGGTCGGGCGGCGGGGGTTTCCGGCGCCGAGGCCGGTGGTCGGTCCGGGCCGGTGGCGGGCCCGCTGCGGGCCGGGGGTCCTCGGGCTGCGGCCGTCTTTCCCGTCTCGGCGATGTCCCGGGCGGCGGTGAACCCCGCCGGAGAGGCTGTGGCCGGCCGTTCCGGCGCGGGCGACGACGCCCCCCTGTCCCCCACACCTCCCACCGTCGCCATTCCCCGCCCCCGGCGCCCCGGGCGCGTCGGCTACCGGCTGCACACCCGTCGGGTCACCGGTGCCGTCGACACCGAGGCGGTCTTCACCCGGATGTTCGCCGGGTCCGCGCGGGCGTTCTGGCTGGACAGCTCCCTGGTCGAGCCCGGGCGGTCGCGGTTCTCGTTCCTCGGGGACGACAGCGGGCCGCTCTCCGAGTTCGTGCGGTACGACGTCACCGCCGGGCGCTGTGAGATCGAGCGGGCCGGACGGCCGGTGCGGAAGGTCTCGGCGAGTGTCTTCGACTATCTGAAGCGGCAGTTGACGAACCGGTGGGTGGACGCGACCGGGTTGCCGTTCGACTTCACCGGGGGCTACGTCGGCTACCTCGGCTACGAGGTGAAGGCCGACTGCGGCTCGCCCAACCGGCACCGCTCCCCCGCCCCGGACGCCGCCTGGCTGTTCGCCGACCGGGTGATCGCGGTGGACCACGAGGAAGGCTTCACCTACGCCGTATGCCTGGCGGAGGACACCCCGCAGGCGGCGCGCGAGGCCGCCGACTGGCTGGAGGGCGCGCTGGCGGAGCTGAGCTGTGTGGCGACGGAGCGGGCACCACTGCCCGTGCCGTCGGCCCCGGCCGACCCCGGCGCCGCCGAGCCGTGGCTCGTACGGGACCGGGCGACGTATCTCGCGGACATCGAGGCGTGCCAGCGGGAGTTGCGGGCCGGCACCAGCTATGAGGTGTGCCTGACGAACGCCGCCCGTTTACCCGCTCCGCCCGACGCGCTCGAGTTCTACCGGACGCTGCGCCGCGACAACCCGGCCCCGTACGCGGCGTTCCTGAGATTCGGCGGGCTGGAGGTGGCCGGTTCCTCGCCCGAGCGGTTTCTGAAAATCGGCCGGGACGGTACCGCCGAGGCCCGGCCCATCAAGGGGACCGCGCCCCGAGGCGACGGACCGGAGGAGGACGCCCGGCTGCGGGACGCGCTCGCGTCGGACGACAAGACCCGGGCCGAGAACCTGATGATCGTCGATCTGCTCCGCAACGACCTGGGGCAGGTCTGCAGGACGGGGTCGGTACGGGTGTCGAAGCTGATGGCCACGGAGACCTACGCCACGGTGCATCAGCTCGTCTCGACCGTGGTGGGACGGCTGCGGCCGGGCACGGACGCGGTGGACTGCGTCCGGGCCTGCTTCCCCGGCGGGTCGATGACCGGCGCGCCGAAGCTGCGCACGCTGGAGATCATCGACTCGCTGGAGACCGAGGCCCGGGGCGTGTACTCCGGCGCCCTCGGCTACTTCGGGTGCGGCGGCGGCGCGGATCTCAACATCGTCATCCGTACCGCCGTGTTCGCCGACGGCCAGCTGCATCTGGGCGCGGGTGGCGCGATCGTCCTCGGCTCCGATCCGGAGGCGGAGTACGACGAGATGCTGCTGAAGACCGCCGCCCCGATGCGCGCCCTGCACCAGCACACGGCCGACCGGATACGGCGTCAGACCCCGCCGGGAGACAGAGCCGGGGCGGGCGGGGAGGCCCGGCGATGACCAGTTCTCAGGTCGAGATGACCAGTGTGACCACGCTTCAGGAAGGCCTCGGTCCGGCCGAGGCCGAGGCCCCCGGGAACATGGCCGCCCAGCTCGCGGAGCTCGCCGAGCGGCGTGGGTGGAACGGGCGGACCGCGTTTCACCAGGGGCACCGGGCCTGGACCCATGGGGAGGTGCACGACCTCGCGGCCCGGGCGGCCACCGTGCTCGCCGATCACGGGGTGCGCCCCGGGGACCGGGTACTGCTGGCGCTGCCCGACTCGCTCGCGTGGGTGACGGCGTTCCTCGCCACTGCCCGTCTCGGCGCCGTCGCGGTCCTGGTCAACCCCGAACTCCCGGCGGCCGACCATGTGTTCCTGACCGAGGACACCGGGGCCCTGCTGTGCGTGACGGGGCCGGGCCTGGAGGAGCGGTTCGCCCGCCGGGCCTGCCTCGGAGCGGATCAGCTGATGGCACTCGCCCCGGCCGCCGAGCCCGCGCCCACGCACCAGGTCGACGCGCACGCCCCGCTCTACATCCAGTACACCTCCGGTACGACGGGCCGCCCCAAGGGCGTCGTGCACACGCACGGCGATCCCCGGACGTACCACGACCTGGTCGGCCGGCGGGTGCTGCGGATCACGGCGGACGACGTCACGCTGTCGGTGTCGAAGCTGTACTTCGCCTACGGCTTCGGCAACGCTTTCGTCTTCCCGCTGTTCTCGGGTTCGTCCGCGGTGCTGGTGGACCGGCGTCCGACCCCGGCCGGCATCGACGAGCTGGTCGCCCGGCACCGGGTGACGCTGCTCTACTCGGTGCCGTCCGCGTACGCCGCGCTGGTCGCCGAGCGGGGCCACGGGCACGAGGGCTGCTTCGCCTCGGTCAGGGCCGCGGTGTCGGCCGGTGAGGGGCTGCCGGACGGGCTCGCACGGCAGCTCACCGCGCTGCTCGGGGCGCCGGTGCTGGAGCAGATCGGCTCCACCGAGGCCGGTCACGCGTTCTGCGCCAACGGCTTCGCCCACGACCACCCCGGGACCGTCGGCCGTCCCGTGCCCGGCTTCGAGGTGGAGCTGCGCGGCCGTGACGGGCGCCCGGTGCCGGACGGCGAGGAGGGCGAGATGTGGGTGCGCGGGCCGACGGTCACCCCGGGCTATCTGAACCGGCCCGAGGAGACCGCCCGGACCCTGGTCGGCGGCTGGCTGGCCACCCACGACCGGGCGTGCCGCGAACCGGACGGCTCCTACCGGCATCTGGGCCGCGCCGACGACATGGAGATGGTCGGCGGCATCACCGTCTCCCCGCTGGAGGTGGAGGCCGTGCTGCGCGGCCATCCGGCGGTACGGGAGGTGGCGGTCGCGGCCGTGCCCGACGGGCGGGGCGCGAGCCGGCTACGGGCCTTCGTGGTGCCGGCCGCGGCCGTGCGGGACGGTCTGCCGGACGAGCTGATCGGCCTGGCGCGGGAGAGCCTCGCCGCCTTCAAGGTCCCCCGCAGCGTCAGCTTCGTCCCGTCGCTGCCGCGCACCCCGACCGGGAAACTCCGCCGCCATCTGGTGCGCCGGGGTGCCTGGTGAACACCACGGAGAGGAACGGCCTCATGCGACAGTCCCCGGCTCAGCCCCGGCCTCTGCTCGCCGATCGCGGCTTCTATCTGGGACCGGTCTTCCGGCGTGCCGCCGACCGCCACGGGGCCGTCTTCGTCACCCTGGACCGGTCGCTGGACGTCAACCCCTCCCTCGGGGTCGACCTGAGCTACACCGTGCTCGCCGACGTGGTCGAGGAACTGTCCGGGCGGCTGTGGGAGGCCGGGGTGCGGCCCTCGGAGCAGGTCGTCGTGCACAAGGCCGACAACGTCGACATCATGCTGCTGACCTGCGCCGCCGCCAGGATCGGCGCCGTGCCCGTGCTGCTGTCGCCCACGCTGGCCCCGCAGATCGCCGGGCAGCTCCTCGCGCGGCTGCGCCGCCCCTGGCTGATCACCGACAGCGCCACCCTGGACGGGCTGAAGGACCTCGCCCTGGACGGGCTCGTGCGGCGGACGCTCTCCGTGGACGACGCGTCCGGGGCGGAGCCCCTGGCGACGTACGCCGGCGCCGAGCCGCCCCCGCCGGTCCGGCTCCACCCCCGCGAACCCGCCCTGATCACCCACAGCTCGGGCACCACCGGGGTGCCGAAGCTGGCCGTGCACTGCGCGCAGACCATGTGGAACCGGCTCGTGCCGCAGCAGGCGATGGGCTGGCCCACCCGGGGCGAGCCGGCGGCGCTGCACATGTCGTTCGTGCACTCGCGCTTCTACCATCTGCTCGGCGTCCTGCTGCACTTCGGCAGCCCGCTCGTGCTGATCACCGACCCGGACCCGGCCGCGGTGGGCCCGCTGCTGGTCCGGCACCGGCCCGGGATCGTGGAGACGCATCCCAACACTTTCGTACTGTGGGAGGAGCTGGCCGACGCGCCCGGGGCCCCGCTGTCCCGGGTGAGGTCGTACGGCTCCACGTTCGACGCGATCCATCCGCGCACCGTACGGCGGCTGCTGGGGGCGTCCCGGCGGCGTACGCCCTGGCTGATCCAGTTGTACGGGCAGAGCGAGACGGGCCCGGTGGCGTTCCAGGTGGTGACCCGGCGCGGTGCCGCCCGGGTGGACGGGCGCCGGGTCGGGATCGGGATACCCGGCTTCACCCGGGTCCGGGTCACCGACGCCGAGGGCAGACCGGTCGCGCCCGGCACGCCCGGCCGGATCGAGGCCCGCACCCGGGGCCGCATCCTCACCTACCTGGGCATGCCGGAGCGCTACGACCGTCAGCTCACCGACGGCTGGTGGGAGATGGGCGACATGGGCTACCGCAGCCGCCTGGGCTCGCTGTACCTGATCGACCGTGAGGTGGACCGGATCGACGCCGTGCACAGCAATCTGGAGGTCGAGGACGCGCTGATGTCCCGCCTGGAGGAGCTGCGCGAGGTCGTCATCGTGCCGGGCGCGGACCGCGAGCCGGTGCCGGTGGTGTGCGTGCGCGGCGAGCGGCCCCTGGACCCGGAGCGCTGGCGGCAGGCGACGGCGGGGCTGCCGGCGATGGCCGAGCCGCGGCAGTGGCGGTTCGAGGATCTGCCGATGACCGCGACGTGGAAGGTCAAGCGCGTGGAGATCGCCCGGATGCTGGCCGGGAGCAGGGCCGAAGGCGCCCGCGCATGAGCCTGGTCGTGGTCGTGGGCGCCGGACCCGTGGGCCTGTCGGCGGCTCTGGCGCTGCGCGGGCACGGAATCCCGGTCGTGGTGCTGGAGGCCGACCCGGAGGACCGGGAACGGCCGGGCAGCAGGGCCCTGTTCGTGCACCGGGAGACCCTCGGCCTGCTGGACGCGATGCTGCCCGGCCTCGCCGCCGAGATCACCTCGTACGGGCGGACCTGGCACACCCGGCGCACCCTCTACCGGGGGCGTGAGGTCTACGCCCGCACCTTCCCGCCGCCGTCCGGACCGCCGCCCTTCACCAGCCTGCGCCAGACGGACACCGAACGGTTCCTGCGCGCGGCCTGCGAAGGCGCCGGAGTCGAGTTCGTGTGGGGCGCGCGGGTGGCGGGCCTGAGCACCTCGGAGACGGAGGTCCGGCTGACGGGCGAGGACGGGCGGGTGTGGACGGGCGCGTACGCCGTGGCCGCCGACGGCGCCCGCTCGGCGGTCCGGCGCGAGCTGGGCATCCCCATGGAGGGCACGCACGGCGAGGGCTTCCATGTCGTGGTGGACGTCGCCGACGTGCCGGGCGCGGAGCTGCCGCTGGAGCGGGTCTTCCACTACGAGCATCCCGGGGTCGGCGGGCGCAGTGTGATGCGGGTGCCGTTCACCGGCGGCTTCCAGGTCGACCTGCAGTGCCGGGACGACGACGCGCAGGAGGAGTACGGCACCGAGGAGGCCGTACGGCGCTGGCTGCCCGGGGTCGTCGGGGACGGCTACGGCGAGCGGATCATGTGGGTGTCGACGTACCGCTTCCTGCGCAAGGTGGCGGCCTCGTTCACCGACCCGCACGGGCGGGTGCTGCTGGCCGGGGAGGCGGCGCATCTCTTCCCGCCGTTCGGGGCACGCGGCATGAACAGCGGGATCGCGGACGCGGCGGCCGCCGCCGAGGCGATCGCCGCGGGGACCGGCGAGGCGGTCGCGCGCTTCGCCGAGGTGCGGCGGGCGGCGGGCCTGTTCAACAGCGCCGCCGCCGGTACGGCCCTGGACCATCTGCGGCCGCACCGCCGTACCGTCCGGGTCAGACAGCGTGCGGCGGCGGCCCTGGCGCCGGTGCTGCCGTGGTGCGGATCGTGGCTGGAGCACGCGCCGTACGGGCCCCGGAACGGGGCGCCGGCCGTCGCGGGCCGCAAGTACTGAGGAGGAGCGGGTGGTGACTCGACCGGCGGTGGCGGAAGGCGTGTGGACGTGGACGCCCGGCCGTGGCCTGGCGCCCGCCCCGGACCAGGAGGCCGGGGGGCGGCTGCTCGTCGCGGACTCGTGGCTGCTGCGCAAGGGCCGGGTGCGAGCCTATGCCCGGCACCGGGAGCGGTTCTCGCGGTCCTGCGTCGAGTGCGGCGGGCCGGAGCCGCGCCGGCTCGTCGCGTTCTGGCAGGACGTGACCGCCGCGCTGCCGCGCACGGGCGAGTGGTTCCCGCGGGTGGAACTCGCGGCGGGCTCCCTGGAGTTGCGGCTGCTGGTGCGGCCCGCCCCGCCGCTCGGCTCCGAGATCCGGCTGTGGGCGGCGGGCCAGCCCGACCCGCGGACCGTGCCCCGCCGCAAGGGCCCGGACCTGGAGACCCTGGCCCGGGTGCGCAGCCGGGCCGTGGGCGAGGGCGCGGAGGAGGCGGTGCTGATCGCGCCCTCGGGCACGGTGCTGGAGTCGGCCACCGCGAGCGTGCTGTGGTGGGAGGACGACACCCTGTGCCTGCCCCCGCCCGGGCTGCCCGTGCTGCCGGGTGTGACGGCCGGGCTGATCCAGGAGCGGGCGCTGCGGTCCGGGATCCGGGTCGCGCACCGCGAGCGGACCGTGGCCGAGCTGGACGGCCGTGAGGTGTGGCTGGTGAACGCGCTGCACGGGATCCGGCCCGTGACGGGCTGGACGGGACGCCCGATGCGGGTGCCTCCGGTGGAGCGGGCCGGGGAATGGCGGACCTGGCTGGACGGCCTTATGGAGCCGCTGCCGAGCTGAATCAACAGGCCATGAAGACGCCGGGCCGAAGAATTCGACCCGGCGTTATTTTCGCTGCTCTGTTTCAGTTCTTCGGCACCATACGCGTGGCTATCGCGATGCGGTTGTAGGCATTGATGACGGTGGCCGCCCAGATCAATGCCGCGATCTGGTTCTCGTCGAAGACCTCGGCCGCCTCGGCGTACACCGCGTCCGGGACGCGACCGTCGTGGACCAGGGTCACGGCCTCGGTCAGCGCCAGCGCTGCGCGCTCCCGCTCGGTGAAGAAGGGCGTCTCCCGCCAGGCGTTCAGGGTGTACAGGCGCTGCTCGGTCTCGCCCTGGGCGCGGGCGTCCTTGGTGTGCAGGTCGAGGCAGAACGCGCAGCCGTTGATCTGCGAGGCGCGGATCCTGACCAGTTCGAGCAGTTCCGGTTCGACTTTTGCGTCCTGCGCCGCGGAAACGGCGGCGGCGTGCAGGGAACCCATGGCGACGGAGACGTCCGGGGTGATTTTCTTCAGCGCGACGCGGGATAGGGAAGGGCTTTCACTCATGAGGTGACCATATCCTCACGAGCGCATTATGGATGGGGAATTCGCGCGATTATCCGGGCAGTACCGCGCACAGCGCGTCCAGCGCCCCGGACCAGGCGTGGTCCGGGGGTGTGCCGTATCCGACGACCAGGGCGTCGACCGGAGCGGCCTGCGCGGCGGGGTGGGTGTAGCGGGCGAGTCCGTGGAGCGCGAGCCCCCGCCAGTGGGCCGCCTGGACCACCGACTGCTCGGTGCCGGGCGGCAGCCGCAGCAGGACGTGCAGCCCGGCCGCGATGCCGGTGACCCGGGCCCCGGGAGCGCGGGCGGCGACGGCGGCGACCAGGGCGTCCCGGCGGCGCCGGTAGCGCAGGCGGGTCGCGCGCACATGGCGGTCGTAGGCCCCGGAGGCGAGGAACTCGGCCAGGGTGAGCTGGTCCAGGACTCCGCAGGTGTCGACGCCGCCCTTCGCCGCCGCGACCTCCTCGGCGAGGCCGGGCGGCAGCACCATCCAGGCCAGCCGCAGCCCGGGGGCGAGGGACTTGCTGGCGGTGCCGAGGTAGATCACCCGGTCGGGGTCCAGGCCCTGGAGCGCGCCCACGGGCTGACGGTCGTAGCGGAACTCACCGTCGTAGTCGTCCTCCAGCACCAGCCCGCCGGTGCGGCGCGCCCAGTCCACGACGGCCGTACGGCGATCGCGGTGCAGGGGCACGCCCATGGGGAACTGATGGGCGGGGGTGAGCAGGATGGCGTCGGCGCCCGACAACTCGCCGGGGTCCGTGCCCAGTCCGTCGAAGGGCAGCGGGGTGGTGTCCAGGCCGGACGCGGCGAGGAGCCTGCCGTGCACGTCGAGCCCGTACGACTCGACCGCGACGGTCCGAGCCCCGCGTGCCCGCAGGACCGTGCCGAGCAGCTTCAGACCGTGCGCGAACCCGGCGCACACCACGATCCGTTCGGGGTCGGCGCGTACGCCCCGGGCCCGGGACAGATAGCCGGCGAGCGCGGCCCGCAGCTCCGGGCGGCCCCGGGGGTCGCCGTAGTCCAGCGCGTCGTACGGGGCGGCGGTGAGGGCGCGGCGGGCGGCCTTGAGCCACTCGGCGCGCGGGAAGGAAGCGAGGTCGGGGCTGCCGGGGCGCAGGTCGTAGGCCGGGCGGGTGCGGGCGCGGGGGTGGGGTGCCGTACCGGCCGGCGGGACGACCGTCCGCTCGGCGACCCGGGTCCCCGAGCCCTGCCGGGCGGTGAGCCAGCCCTCGGCGGCCAGGTCGGCGTAGGCGTCGGCGACCGTGTTGCGGGCGATGCCCAGGTCGGCGGCGAGCGCGCGGGAGGAGGGCAGCCGGGTGCCGGGGGCCAGCCGGCCGGAGCGCACCGCCTCGCGCAGGGCGTCGGTCAGCCCCCGGCGCAGGCCCGGGCCGGTCGGCTCCACATGCAGGTCGATGCCCAGAGTGGCCCATGGTTCCGCCATGGAAATGGACCATACCCCTGGGCTGCTTCCTTCCTAGGGTCGAGGGCATGACCACGCACACCGATGACACGACGCCCGCGACCAGTGCGGAGTACGCCGCCGAGCGGCCCGCCCGCCTGGAGTGGGCCAAGCACGCGCCCGACGTCTACAAGGCGATGGTCCGGCTCGACACCGCCGCCCGGCAGGGCCTGGACCACACGCTGTACGAGCTGGTGAAGATCCGCGCCTCGCAGGTCAACCACTGCGCCTTCTGCATCGACATGCACACCAAGGACGCCCTCGCGGCGGGTGAGAGCGTCGAGCGGATCATGCAGCTCGGCGCCTGGGACGAGTCGCGGCACTTCTACACCGAGAAGGAGCTCGCGGCGCTGGAGCTGACGGAGGCCGTGACGGTCCTGACGGACGGTTTCGTGCCGGACGCGGTGTACGAGCGGGCCGCGCGGCACTTCGAGGAGGCGGAGCTGGCGCAGCTGATCGCCGCGATCACGGTGATCAACGCCTGGAACCGGTTCGGCGTGACCTGCCGGATGGCCCCGGGGCACTACCAGCCGGGCCAGTACAAGTGACGCCCCGGACCCGGCTGCTCGACCCGGCGGTCGGCGGGGCCATGGCCGCCCTCAGCAAGGTCGCCAAGCGGGGCCTCGGCGACCCGGCGCTCGCCGAACTCGTCGTGATCCGCGCCTCGCAGCTCAACCACTGCGCGTTCTGCCTCGACATGCATCTCGCGCTCGCCCGCGAGTACGGGGTGAGTGAGAAGCAGCTCGACCTGCTGGCCGCGTGGGAGGAGGCCGAGGACGTCTTCGACGAGCGGGAGCGGGCCGCGCTGGCGCTGACGGAGGCGGTGACCCTGCTGACGGAGGGCTCCGTGCCCGACGAGGTGTACGAGAACGCCGCCAAGCACTTCGACGAGGCCCGGCTGGCCCATCTGATCGGGCTGGTCGTCGCCATCAACAACTGGAACCGGGTGATGGTGAGCCGCCGGATCCCGCCGGGGGGTCACACGCCATGAGCAAGGCCGAAGTGTTCCGCGCCCTGCACCACCACCGGGTGCCCGGTGATCCGCTCGTGCTGCCCGGTCCCTGGGACGCGGCCAGTGCGCGGGTGTTCGAGGAGGCGGGCTTCCCCGCGCTCGCCACGCCCAGCGCCGGGGTCGCCGCGTCCCTCGGGTACGAGGACGGGCGGACCCCGGCCGACGAGATGTTCGCCGCGGTCGCCCGGATCGTCCGGGCCGTCGACGTGCCGGTGTCGGCGGACGTCGAGGGCGGCTATGGACTCGCCCCGAAGGAGCTGGTGGAGCGGCTGCTGGAGACGGGGGCGGTGGGCTGCAATCTGGAGGACTCCGAGGACGGGGTGCTCAAGGACCCGCGCGCACACGCCGACTGGCTGGCCGAGGTGCGGGCGGCGGCCGGTGACCGGCTCTTCGTGAACGCCCGTGTGGACACCTTCTCCTGCGGGGTGGCCGATCCCGGACGGGCCATCGAGCGGGCCGCGTTGTACGTCGCCGCGGGCGCCGACTGCGTCTATCCGATCGGGGCCCCGTACGAGGTGCTGCCGCTGCTGCGGGCCGGGACGCAGGGGCCGATCAACATCGGGGCCCCGACGGACGAAGGCCCCTCACCCGCCGAACTCGGCGCGCGAGGGGCCACCCGGATCACCTTCGGGCCGCGACTCCAGCGGCGGGCCGCACGGGCCCTGCGGGAGATCGCCGCTCAGTTGACGTAGGACGTCAGGACAGCCACTTCTTCCAGGTGGACTTGTGGCTGTCCACCCACTTCTTCGCCGCGTCCTCCGGGGTCATCTTCTTGTCGGCGATCATCAGGGAGACCTCGTTCTGGTCCTCGGTCGTCCACTTGAACTTCTTCAGGAAGGCCGCCGCCTTGCCGCCGTTCTTGGCGAAGTCCGCGTTGAGGTACTTCTGCAGCGGCGTGTGCGGGTAGGCGCAGGCGACCTTCTCCAGGTCGGCGTCGCAGCCCTCCTTGTACTCCGGCAGCTTCACCTCGGTCATCGGGACCTTCTTGAACAGCCACTGCGGGGAGTACCAGTAGGTGAGGAAGGGCTTCTTCTCCTTGGCGAACTGCTTCATCTGGGTGATCTGCGCCGCCTCGGAGCCGGCGAACACCACCTGGTAGTCCAGCTTCAGGTTCTTCACCAGCGCCTTGTCGTTGGTGACATAGGACGGCGAACCGTCCATCAGCTGGCCCTTGCTGCCGCTCTCCGGGGTGCGGAACTGATCGGCGTACTTGTTGAGGTTCTTCCAGTTCGTGATGTCCGGGTGCTTCTTGGCGAAGTACGTCGGGACGAACCAGCCGATGTGGCCGGTGACGCCGAGTCCGCCGCCGGGCGCGATCGTCTTCTTGTCCTTGACGTAGCGCTGCTCCTGCTCGGGGTGGCCCCAGTCCTCCAGGAGCGCGTCGACGCGGCCCTGGCTGAGGGCGTCCCAGGCGGGCACCTCGTCGACCTGGACGGTGTCGACGCGGTAGCCCAGCTCGTGCTCCAGGAGGTACTGGGCGACGGCCACATTGGCCTGCGCGCCCACCCAGGACTGCACGGACAGGGTCACGGACTTGGCGCCCTGCGCGTTGGCGAAGGGCGAGGCCTGCTTGGTCATGTCGGCGGCGCCGCAGCCGGTGAGCAGCGCCAGGGAACCCACGGCGGCGATCAGGGCAGTCGTACGGACTCGCATGTCACGCTCCCTTCTTCGCACGTCGCTCGGTGGGCTGGGTCACCCGGTCGAGCATCAGGCCGAGGCAGACGATCGCCCCGCCGGCCACCAGACCGGTCGCCAGGTCGCCCTGGGCGAGGCCGAAGACCACGTCGTAGCCGAGCGCGCCACCGCCGACCAGGCCGCCGATGACGACGACGGCGAGGACCAGGACGAGGCCCTGGTTGACGGCGAGGAGCAGCGCCGGGCGGGCCAGCGGGAGCTGGACCTGCCGCAGCTGCTGCCAGCTGGTCGCGCCGAGCGAGCTGGAGGACTCCAGCGCGGCCGGGTCGACCTGGCGCAGGCCCTGGGTGGTGATGCGGACGACGGCCGGCAGCGCGTAGACGATCGCGGCCGCGACGGCCGGGGCGCGGCCGACGCCGAACAGGGCGACGACCGGGATCAGGTACACGAACTGCGGCATCGTCTGGAACACGTCGAGGACGGGACGCAGCAGCCGCTCCAGACGGTCGCTGCGGGCCGCCGCGATGCCGGTGGCGAAGCCGAGGACGAGGGTGACGGCGACGGCGGCGAGGACCTGCGACAGGGTGTCGAGGGAGGGCTTCCAGACGCCGAGGGCGCCGATCGCGGCCATGGCGAGGACGGCGGTGAGCGCGGTGCGCCAGGTGCCGATCACCCAGGCCAGGGCGGCGACGATCAGCAGCACCGACCACCAGGGCAGCCCTTGCAGGCCGTCGCGCATCGGGTCGAGGACCCAGGTGGTGAAGTGGCCGGCCCAGTCGGCGGTGCCGCCGATGACGGGGACGCCGGAGTAGAGATGCGCGGTCATCCAGTCGACCGCGCGGTTGACGGGCTCGGCGATGCCGACGACCCACGACTCGGGCCAGTCGAGCCGGCCGACGAGACGCCCGGCGACCGCCACGGCGGCGAAGGCGACCAGGGCGTACAGCCAGCCGAGTCCCTGCCGGGGCTCCGGTTCGGCGCCGAGCCGCTCCCCCGCCGCGCCCGTGACGCGGTCCAGGACGACGGCCAGCAGCACGATCGGGATACCGGCGGCGAGCGCGGCACCGACGTCGACCGAGGCCAGCGCCTGGTAGACGCGGTCACCGAGACCGCCCGCGCCGATGACGGCCGCGATGACGGCCATCGACAGCGCCATCATGATGGTCTGGTTGAGGCCGAGCAGGAGTTCCTTGCGGGCCAGCGGGATACGGGCCGTCAGCAGCCGCTGGCGCGCGGTGGAGCCGAGCGACTCGACCGCCTCCAGCACCTCCTTGTCGGCTCCGCGCAGACCGAGCGAGGTGAGCCGGGCCATGGGCGGGGCGGCGTAGATGACGGTGGCCAGGACGGCCGCCGGGACGCCGATGCCGAAGACCAGCACGACGGGCAGCAGATAGGCGAAGGCCGGGAGCACCTGCATGGTGTCCAGGACCGGGCGCAGGACGCGGTCCATCCGGTCGGAGAGCCCGGCGGCGAGCCCGAGCACTGCGCCCACGAGGACCGACGCGAGGACCGCGACGACCATCAGGGCGAGCGTCTGCATGGTCGGCACCCACATGCCGAGCAGGCCGCAGGCCAGGAACGCGACGCCCGTGCCGAGCGCGAGCCGGACGCCCGCGACGCGCCAGGCGACCAGCGCGCCGAGGGCCGTGACGCCCGCCCAGCCGACAGCCAGGAGGCCGAGGTAGACGGCTCGTACGGCGATGACGACGACATTGCTGACGTGGCCGAAGAAGTACAGGAACAGCGGGTGGCTGTCGCGGTTGTCGATGATCCAGTCGCTGGCCTTGGCGAGCGGCTCGGAGAAGTCGACGGTCAGGGCGGTCGGCCAGCTGCCGCTCGCCCAGCGGGCGTTCGCCAGCGGCACGAGGATCGCGGCGGCCAGGGCGAGCAGCAGCAGCTTGCGGACGGCGGGGCTCTTGAGGAGGGCGGGCAGGCCCACGCGGGGCGGGGACGCGGTGATGGTCGCCATCACACCGCCTCCTTGGACTTCTCCGTCCCGGGCGGAGCTGGCTGCTCCGTGCCGGCGACGACACCGAGCAGCGTGTCGGAGTCGACGACGCCCACGCAGCGGCCCTCGTCCACGACCCGGGCCGGGGCGCCGGCGCGGGCGACCGCCTCGATCGCCTCGGAGACGGTCGCGTCGGGCCGGACGGCCGGTCCGCTGCCGTCCTGGTCGGCCGAGGGGTTGCGCATCGCCGTGCGGACGGTGAGGACCTGCTCGCGCGGGACGTCCCGGACGAACTCGCGGACGTAGTCGTCGGCGGGCGAGCCCACGATCTCCTCGGGCGTGCCGAGCTGCACGACCCGGCCGTCGCGCATCAGGGCGATGCGGTCGCCCAGCTTGAGGGCCTCCTGGAGGTCGTGGGTGATGAAGACCATCGTGCGGCCCTCTTCGCGGTGCAGCCGGACGACCTCCTCCTGCATCTCGCGCCGGATGAGCGGGTCGAGGGCGCTGAAC
Organism: Streptomyces sp. CRCS-T-1; assembly: GCF_024442335.1. NCBI lineage: Bacteria > Bacillati > Actinomycetota > Actinomycetes > Kitasatosporales > Streptomycetaceae > Streptomyces > Streptomyces sp. CRCS-T-1. Next base: position 3,050,967 of record NZ_CP101651.1, read on the forward strand.
GGCTCGTCGAAGAGCAGGACCGCGGGGTCGACGGCGAGCGCGCGGGCGAGGCCGACGCGCTGCCGCTGGCCGCCGGAGAGCTGGCTGGGGCGGCGGTGCTCCATGCCTTCCAGACCGACCTTGGCGACGACCTCGGCGGCGCGCTCACGGCGCTCGGCCTTGCCCATGCCCTGGATCTCCAGGCCGTAGGCGACGTTGTCGAGGACCGTGCGGTGCGGCAGCAGGCCGAAGTGCTGGAAGACCATGGCGGCGCGGTGGCGGCGCAGTTCGCGCAGCCGGGAGCGGTCCATGGCGCGGACGTCCTCGCCATCGATGGCGATGGTGCCGGCCGTCGGCTCGATGAGCCGGGTCAGACAGCGCACCAGCGTGGACTTGCCGGAGCCGGACAGGCCCATGACGACGAATACCTCGCCCTTGCGCACATCGAAGCTGACGTCGCGGACGGCGGCCGTGCAGCCGGTGCGGGAGCGCAGCTCGGCGGGGTCGAGGGCGGTGAGCTCGGGGTCGGCGGGAACGCGCTCGGCCTTGGGGCCGAACACCTTCCACAGGCCCTCCACCGAGAAGACGGGGGTGGTGTCCATGGTCTGCTCCGTGGGGGGTTCGAGGGTCGGGATCTCGGTCATCTCGGTCACCGGTCACCACCGCCGATCAGCTCGGCGGCCTTCTCGCCGACCATGAGCACGCCGATCATGGGGTTCACGGTGGTCATGGTCGGGAACACGGAGGCGTCGGCGATGCGGATGCCCTCCAGGCCGCGGACGCGCAGCTCGGGGTCGACGACGGCGAGGCGGTCGTCGGCGTCGCCCATCTTGCAGGTGCCCGCGGGGTGGTAGACGGTGTGCGCGACCTTGCGGGCGTACTCGCTGATCTCCGCGTCGTCGGTCACGTGCGGGCCGGGCGCCACCTCGCGCTTGAGCCAGCCTGCCAGCGGCTCGGTCTTGGCGATCTCACGGGCGATCTTGATGCCGTCGACGAGGGTCTGACCGTCGTAGTCGTCCTCGTCGGTGAAGTACCGGAAGTCCAGGGCCGGCTTGACCTCGGGGTCGGCGCTGGTCAGGTAGAGCCGGCCGCGGCTCTTGGGCTTGGGGATGTTCGGGGTCATCGAGACGCCGAACTCGGGCCGCTGGTAGCCGAGGCGCTCCGGGTTGTCCGTGAAGGGGATCTGGTAGAAGTGGAACATCAGATCGGGGTGCGGCTGTTCGGGGTCCCGGCGCACGAACAGGCCCGCGTCGGAGTCCATCGCGGAGTTCTCCGGGATGGGGCCGTTCGTCTCCCACACGATCACCGACTCGGGGTGGTCGAGCAGGTTCTCACCGATGCCCGGCAGGTCGTGCGTCACGGGTATGCCGAGCTTCTCCAGGTCCGCCTTCGGGCCGATGCCGGAGTGCATCAGCAGCCGGGGCGAGTCGACCGCGCCGGCACAGAGCAGGACCTCATTGCGGGCCTTGACGAGGATCTCCTCGCCGTCCTTGGTGCGGACGTGCACGCCCTCGGCGCGGTTGCCGTCCAGCTCCAGCTTGTACGCCCAGGTCTCCAGCAGGATCGTCAGGTTGGGCCGCTCGTCCATGACCGGGTGCAGATACGCCACCGACGCCGAGGAGCGCTTGTTGTTCTCGGGGTGGTAGGCGAGGTCGAAGAAGCCGACGCCCTCGGTGAACGGCTTCTTGTTGAAGCCCTCCACGCGCGGCACGTTCAGCGCCGCCTGCGCCGCGTCGACGAAGTCGCGGGCGATGGCGTTCCGGTCCTTCTCGTCGACCGGGACGACGTTGTTGAGCAGGCGTGCGAAGTACGCCTCCATCTGCACCGCGCCCCAGCCCTTGGCGCCGGCGGCCTCCCACTCGTCCCAGTCGGCCGGCAGCGGCTTGAAGGCGATGAGGGTGTTGTGCGAGGAGCAGCCGCCCAGGACCCGGGCGCGGCTGTGCCGGATATGCGAGTTTCCGCGTGGCTGCTCGGTGGTCGGGTAGTCGTAGTCGAGCTCGCCGCCCAGCAGGCCCATCCAGCGGCGCAGGGTCAGCACGTCGTCGCGGCCGACGTCGCTGGGGCCGCCCTCGATGACAGCGACGGTGACATCGGGGTTCTCGGTCAGACGGGAGGCAATGACGGAACCTGCGGTTCCGCCGCCTATCACGACATAGTCGTACTCATGACTGGTGTGGGACATGGCGTACTTGCTCCAGAGGGGTGAACCAGAGGGGACGAAGAATTCGGGCCCGAAGGGCGTGGGTGCGCGGGTGCGCGCGTGCGGGGGCGCGGGAGGTCAGCCCGCGAACCAGCGCACCGGCTTCGGGGCGAGGTTCTGGTAGACGTGCTTGGTCTCTCGGTACTCGGCGAGTCCGGCCGGGCCGAGCTCCCGGCCCACGCCGCTCTTGCCGAAACCGCCCCACTCCGCCTGCGGCAGGTAGGGGTGGAAGTCGTTGATCCAGATCGTGCCGTGACGCAGCCGGCCGGCCACGCGCCGGGCGCGGCCCGCGTCGGAGGTCCAGACACCGCCCGCGAGGCCGTACTCGGTGTCGTTGGCGAGGGTCACGGCCTCGTCCTCGGTGCGGAAGGTCTCGACGGTGAGGACCGGTCCGAAGACCTCCTCACGGATGACCCGCATCTCGCGGTGGCAGTGGTCGAGGACGGTCGGCTCGTAGAAGTAGCCGTTCTCGGGGCGCTGCGGGGACGGCTCGGGGCGCTTGCCGCCGGAGCGCAGCACCGCGCCCTCCTTGAGGGCGGACTCGACGTACATCTCGACCTTGTCGCGCTGCTGCTCGGAGACGAGCGGGCCACACTCGACGCCGTCCTCGGTGCCGCGGCCGAGGCGGATCTTCTCGGCGCGCCGGGCCAGTTCGGCGACGAAGCGGTCCCGGACCGACTCCTCGATGATGAGGCGGGCGCCGGCCGAGCAGACCTGGCCGCTGTGGATGAAGGCGGCGTTGAGGGCCTGGTCGACGGCGGTGTCGAAGCCCTCCTCAGTGGCGCAGGCGTCGGCGAAGACCACGTTGGGGTTCTTGCCGCCGAGTTCCAGGGCGACCTTCTTGACGCCGGGCGCGGCGGCCTGGGCGACCTTGGTGCCGCTGACCAGACCGCCGGTGAAGGAGACCAGGTCGACGTCGGGGTGCTCGGACAGGCGCGCGCCGACCGAGTGGCCGGGGCCGGTGACGATGTTGGCGACGCCGGCGGGCAGCCCGGCCTCGACCAGCAGCTCGATGACGGCGATGGTCGTCATCGGGGTGATCTCGCTCGGCTTGATGACGAAGGTGTTGCCCGCCGCGAGCGCCGGGGCGATCTTCCAGCTGGCCTGCAGCAGCGGATAGTTCCAGGGCGTGATCATCGCGCAGACGCCGAGGGGCTCGTGCACGACGACGCTGTGGACGTCGGGCGAGCCCGCGTCCACGACCCGGCCCGGGGCCTCGCCGGCGACCAGGTCGGCGAAGTAGCGGAAGGCGTCGGCGACACAGTCGATGTCGACGCGGCCCTCCTCGACGGTCTTGCCCGCGTCCTGGGCCTCCAGCCGCCCGAGCTCCTCGCGGTCGCGCACCAGCAGGTCGGCGACGCGCCTCAGCAGCGCGGCGCGCTCGGCGACGGGCGTGCGGGGCCAGTCGCCCTCGTCGAAGGCGCGCCGGGCGGCGGCGATCGCCAGGTCGGTGTCTTTCTCGTCGCCCTCCGCGACCACGGCGAACGGCAGCGCGTCCGCGGGGTCGAGGATCTCCCGGGTGGAGCCGGAGACGGCCGCACGCCACTCCCCTCCCGCGTGGATGGTGCTGCGCGCCTGAAGTACGTTGCTTTCCGCCATGACCGCTTTCGCCTTCCGTTCCTGATCAGCGCCCTTGTGTCACACACGTGTCACTAAGAGACCGAGTGCGCCTGCCCTCACCCTCCCGATGCATGCACGATCCATGGCCGAAAGTGCGCTGTGTCACTGAAGATGCGGTCAAACACGGGCGAACCACCCGCCGATCAGGGACGGCTGACGTCAAGTCGTCCGAGGTCGGAAGCCCTCCGGCGGGTCCTCGCCCACCCTCCCGTCCACGGCCTCGCGTATGAGGTCGGCGTGGCCGACATGGCGCGCGTACTCCTCGATGAGATCGGCCAGCAGGCGCCGTACGTTCGGCGACCGGCCGTCCCGGGTCGTGAAGGCGGCGAGGCGGCCGGCGTCGCTCCCCGCGAGCACCTCCCGCAGATTCACCCGGGACCGCAGCACGGCCTCCGTCCACAGCGCGTACAACCGCTCCGGCGGGTCCCCGGCGGCCGAGCTCCACTCCCAGTCCGGCTCCGCGTCCCAGTCCACCGCGTCCCACGGCGGGGCGGGCTCCCTCCCCAGCAGCCGCACGGACAGGTAGTGGTCCTCGATCAGGGCGAGATGCTTGAGCAGCCCGCCCAGCGTGACGGCCGAGGAGGCCACCCGCGCGCTCAGGCCGGCCGCGTCCAGGCCCTCGCACTTCCAGGCGAACGTCCTGCGCTGGCGCTCCAGGGAGCCGACCAGCGTCTCGGCCTCGTCGCCCGCGATCGGCGGCTCCAGCGGCACGTCCGCCACGTCCCGTTCCACGTCCGGTGTCATGCCGCGAAGACTACGACCGGGGTCTGACAACGCGGAAAGCACGCAGGCCCCGTACCGGTCGGTTCCGGTACGGGGCCCGCGTGGAGAGGCTCGGGTCAGATGAGGCCGAGGCCGCGGACCGCCTCGCGCTCCTCCTCGAGCTCCTTGACGGAGGCGTCGATCCGGGCGCGGGAGAACTCGTTGATGTCCAGGCCCTGGACGATGTCGTACGTGCCGTCCTTGGTGGTGACGGGGAAGGAGGAGATGAGGCCCTCCGGCACGCCGTACGAACCGTCCGACGGGATGCCCATGGAGACCCAGTCGCCCTCGGCGGTGCCGTTGACCCACGAGTGGACGTGGTCGATGGCGGCGTTCGCGGCGGAGGCGGCCGACGAGGCGCCACGGGCCTCGATGATGGCGGCGCCGCGCTTGGCGACGGTCGGGATGAAGTCCTCGGCCAGCCACTTCTCGTCGTTCACGACCTCGGCGGCGTTCTTGCCGGCGACCGTGGCGTGGAAGATGTCCGGGTACTGGGTGGCGGAGTGGTTGCCCCAGATCGTCAGACGCTTGATGTCGGCGACCGTCGAGCCCGTCTTCTTCGCGAGCTGGGTCAGCGCGCGGTTGTGGTCGAGGCGGGTCATCGCGGTGAAGCGCTCGGCCGGTACGTCGGGCGCGGCGGCCTGGGCGATCAGGGCGTTGGTGTTGGCCGGGTTGCCCACGACCAGGACCTTGATGTCGTCCGCGGCGTGGGCGTTGATGGCCTGGCCCTGCGGCTTGAAGATGCCGCCGTTGGCCTCGAGGAGGTCACCGCGCTCCATGCCCTTGGTGCGGGGGCGGGCGCCGACGAGCAGCGCGACGTTGGCACCGTCGAAGGCGACGTTCGGGTCGTCCGAGATCTCGATGCCCTGCAGGAGCGGGAACGCGCAGTCGTCGAGCTCCATGGCGGTGCCCTCGGCGGCCTTGAGCGCCGGGGTGATCTCCAGGAGGCGCAGCTTGACCGGCACGTCCGGGCCGAGGAGCTGACCGGAGGCGATGCGGAAGAGCAGGGCGTAACCGATCTGGCCGGCCGCGCCGGTGACGGTGACGTTCACGGGAGTGCGGGTCATGGCGTTCTCCGTATGACAGCTGGCGGTGGGGCGGTCCCTGCCCCGGACGTCTGATCGATCTCTTGGTATCAAGAGATCCACCAGCGGTCAGGCTATCGCGCATCCGGTATCTCGCACGGCCGGGTCGGTGTGGCCCACCCCACAACCCGCCCGGCGCCCATACAAAAGGCGGCCGCCCGTCCGGGAGAGGTGGACTGGGGCGGCCGCCGGGGGGAACCGACTCTGCCGGACTCCCGTGGGGGTACGGTTCGCGTGCCCTGGATTCCCCCGGCCATGCCTGCGTCCCCGAAATTAGTTCGGACGAGTCCGGGCGGGCCGGCCAGAGGCCCGCCAGAAGCCCCCTGACCTGCCGGCGGCGCCCTCAGGAGGCCGACCCCTCGGGGCTACTCCGTGCAGCCCTTCTGGCCCGAGGCCAGGGTCGCGCAGGCCTTGGCGTCGGCGGCGTTCTTCACGGCGACCATCGGGGTGTAGGCGATCGCGTCACCGGCGACGGTGATGCTGCCGGTCTGCTTCGCCTTGCCCGCGCTGATCTCGACCTCGTCGCCCTGGGTCGCCTGGGTGACACGGCCCCAGGCCGCCTTGCAGGTCTCGCTGTAGCGGACCTCCACGACGGTGGTGCCGACGGTCGCGGTCTGCGCCGTGGTCACCAGGTCACCGCTGCATCCCATGCTCTCGGCGTCCTTGCCGGTGCAGCTCTCGCCGCTGCACTTCACACCGGGCGGCAGGTCCGGGTTCGTGGTGGCGCTCGGCTTGGGCGACTTGGCGCCGCCCTTGGCCTCGTCGTCGCCACCGCCACCGGTGAGGTAGAACGCGCCGGCGATCACCACGAGCACGCCCACGACACCCGCGACGAAGGTCACGGTCCGCCGCTTGCCCCCGGCGGGTCCCTTCGAGCGGTCCTGGTCAGCGCCCTGCGGCGACCGGTGCTGCGAGCCCGCGCCCGCACCCGGCGTCCGCGCGGGCCCGTCGGGCGACCCCGCGGGAGTACCGCCGCCCGCACCGGGCCGGGCCCCGAGGCCGCTGCCCGCGCCGACGCCGGTGCCGGTGCCGGTGCCGGTGCCGGTGCCGGTGCCGGTGCCGGTGGAGCGTCCGCCCGACGGTGACGGCCCCTGGTATCCGGCGAGGCCCCACGAGTTGACCTCGGGCGCACCGCCCCGGCCGCCGTCCTCCCGCGCACCACCGCTGGTGGAGGAGTCCTGGACCTCGGGCGCCGTCGGCTGCGGCGGCACGGTCGGGGACACCCCGGCCGGCCCCGCGATACCCGGCGTGACCGTGGCACTGCCGCTCCTGCGGGCGGGCTTGTCGTCACCCCCGGACGCCGACTTGCCCGAAGCGGACGTGCCGCCGGAGGCTCTCGTGCCGCCGCTCTTGGATCCGGTGCTCTTGGAGCCGGCCGACGGGTCGCCGAAGTCCTGGCCGCCGAACTCCCCGAGCGCGGCGCGCGCCTGGGAGATCCGTATGGCCTCCATCGTCATGTCGTGCCGCATCTCCGAGCGGCTCCAGGCGCGCTCGGCGAGCTCCCACATGGTGGTCAGGTGCAACGGGTTGGTCCCGGTCACCTCGGCCAGCGCCACGATCGCGCCCTTGGGCGCGAGCAGCCGGCCGTTCAGATATCGCTCCCACGACGTCTTGCTGTAGCCCGTGCGGTCCGCGATCGACGCGATGCTCAGACCACTGCGGTCCACGAGCCTGCGCAGCTGGCTGGTGAACTCCCTGATCTGTGGATCGAGCTCCTCCGGCAAGGCCTTCCAACGAGGCATTGCTTCCCCCCTCTTCCCCCCGGTCGTGCTGATATTTCCCGCGCTGTTCGCCCCGCGCGTTGGCGGCCTTGGCCGAGTCCCCGTTCTGGTTACCCACAGGGATGCGCAACCTCAGGATCTCAGTTCCCTGACCGGGGGCGCACAGAAGCACGGTGACCGCGCGCGATACACCCGGGACCGTCCCGATTGTCCACGCCAACCCCGTTGCCGCACCACTTCGTACGGAATCCGCCAGAGGAAGTACCGGAACCGTCACTTCCGTGCCACAGCGTACTGACAGCCGTTGAACGGGCCGTCGGCCGTACCGGAGGGTGATGCGTGGCGGCGGCCCGTCCTTCCTCGGGGGAGAGGACGGACCGCCGTCCGGTCAGTCGCTGGTGACCGTGAAGTGCAGCGTGTCCTTCAGGAACGGAATCTTCAGCAACGGGTCCGGCTGCGCCATCAGCGCCAGCAGGACGATCACCAGGCCCAGCACGCCGCAGGTGACGATGTCCGTGAAGCGGGAGCGGACGGCGAGCATGCCGACGTCCGGCAGCAGCCAGCGCATCACACCGCTGCCCAGCAGGGCGAAGCCGATCAGCAGCGTCCCGATCCGGAACTGGTCGAAGGCGGTCACCAGCAGCCCGAGACCCACGAGCCCCAGCACGACGAGCACGGGCCACTGCCGCACCGGAGCGGGCGCGTCCCCGGACACGGCCCGGCCGCCGCCCTCGGGCCGCGCGGTGTCCTTGGTGAAGAGCGGGAACCGCCGGGTGACCCGGCGCGGCCGCCCCTCGGCGTCGGGCGCGCTGACCGGGTCCCGGACGGTGAGATCGTCCTCACCCGCTTCCGGCTCACCCGACTTGCCCGACTCATCTGATTCGCGCGATTCATCCGACTCGGCCCGTTCGGCCGGAGCGCTCGCGCCGGCCTGCGCGTCCGGCTCGGCCGAAGCGACCTGCTCGGCCGAAGCGACCCGCTCGTCCGCCTCGCCCGAAGCATTCGGGCCGCCCTGCCCGTTCTCGGCACCTCGTCCGGCCCGCGCGCCGCGAGCGGTCGCCTCGGTGCCCTCCGCACTCCTGCCGGCCGGGGCGCTCTCCGTGCTCAGGCCGCTCCGCGCGGCCGGGGCGCCTTCCACGCCCCCGCCGCGTGCCGCCGCGCCGCGTGCGCTCCGCTCAGCCGACACTGCGCTCCGCCGCCTCGACCACGTTGACGAGAAGCTGGGCACGGGTCATCGGGCCGACTCCGCCGGGGTTCGGGGAGATCCAGCCGGCGACCTCGGCCACGTCGGGGTGGACATCGCCCACGATCTTGCCCTCGGCGCTGCGGGAGACGCCGACGTCGAGGACGGCCGCGCCCGGCTTGACGTCCTCGGCGCGGATCAGATGGGCGGAACCGGCCGCGGCGACGATGATGTCCGCGCGCTTGAGGTGCGCCGACAGATCACGCGTGCCGGTGTGGCACTGGGTGACGGTCGCGTTCTCGCTGCGGCGGGTGAGCAGCAGCGGCATCGGGCGGCCGATGGTCACGCCCCGGCCGACCACGACGACCTCCGCGCCCTTGATCTCCACGCCGTAGCGGCGCAGCAGGGTCAGCACGCCGTTCGGGGTGCAGGGCAGCGGGGCCGGCTCGTTCAGGACGAGGCGGCCGAGGTTCATGGGGTGGAGCCCGTCCGCGTCCTTGTCCGGGTCCATCAGTTCGAGGATGCGGTTCTCGTCGATGCCCTTGGGGAGCGGCAGTTGCACGATGTACCCGGTGCAGGCCGGGTCCTCGTTCAGTTCGCGGACGGCCGCCTCGATCTCCTCCTGCGTCGCTGTCGCGGGCAGCTCACGCTGGATCGAGGCGATACCGACCTGTGCACAGTCACGGTGCTTGCCGGCGACGTACTTCTGGCTGCCGGGGTCGTCCCCGACCAGGATCGTGCCGAGGCCGGGCGTGACGCCCTTCTCCTTCAGCGCCGCCACGCGGGCGGTCAGATCGGACTTGATCGCGGCTGCGGTGGCCTTGCCATCGAGAATCTGGGCGGTCATGGCCCCATCCTCGCGGATGACCCGCCCACGGTTCCAATCCGGCCACAATCCGGGCACCGGGGGCCGCTCCTCCCGTATCCGCCCATGATCAGCGATGTTGCACTTGCACAACACATCGGGAATGCGGCTGGACAAGCCCGTCACCGGTGCAGAACGATGACATGACAAGTGCCGCGGGCAGTTCAACGGGGGGACGGTCGCAATACGAAGTACTTCTCCTCCGTGCGGATGACCCGCGTCGTCCCCGCACTCGAAACATCAACGGAGGAAAGTCAGCCATGAGCTACGGCGACCCGAACAACCCCTACGGCGCTCCCCAGGGGCAGCAGCCGCAGCAGCCGGGCTACGGCTACCCGCAGCAGCAGGGCCAGGCGCCCGGCTACGGCTACCCGCAGGCCCCTCCGGTCTCCCCCTACGGCGGCGGCCCCGCCGCGCCGACCACGATGCCGGGCTCGGTGAGCGCGGCCCGGGTGATGACGTGGGTGATCGTCGGTCTGCAGGTCGTCGCCGTGGCGATCCTCGCCTTCGCCGCCGCGGCCATCAACGCCGCGAAGGACGACGAGTCCCTCCAGGACAACACCGCCTTCCAGGACCTGGTCGGCCAGTCGACCGGCCTGATCTGGGGCTACGTGGTGTTCGGCCTGGCCTGGCTGGTGTTCGCGGCCGTCCTGGCGACGAAGTTCAAGAACGGCGGCAACGGCGCCCGGATCACCATCCTGGTCTTCGCCATCGTCACGGCCGTCCTCGGCATCTACCCGTTCGTCATCATGGGCCTGGTGCACACCGTCCTGGGCATCCTGGTCGCGGTGTTCGTCGGCAACGCCAACGGCAAGGCCTGGTTCAACCGCCCCCGTTACTGAACCGCCCCCGGCGGGCGGACCAGTTCACGCCAATCACTTCCAAGGGCCGTGTCTCACCCGTACGAGGGGGGCACGGCCCTGGTGCGTCGCCCTAGTCTGACGGTGGTAGCTGTGCAGGCACGGGGAGAGCACCTTGTTCAGCATCATCGTGGTACCTCCGCCGACCACGGAGGACGAGCGAAACCGCACCCAACGCAGACTCGCGCCCGGCGAACGCCTCGCCTTCGGCCGGTCCGCGCACGACAACGACCTGCCCATCACCCACGACGGGGTCTCCCGCCGGGCCGGTGAGATCACCGCGCAGGGCGCCTTCTGGATCCTGAGCAACCTCAGCCGCGAGCAGACCTACGTGGTGGAGAACCCGGAGGGCGCGGGCGAACACGTCAAGGTGGCGCCGGGGCGGCTGGACGCGCCGATCCCCTTCGAGTTCTCGCGGATCGTGCTGCCCGCGGCGGGCGATCTGCTGGCGCTGGAGGTGTGGGCGCCGCGCCACGACTATCTGAGCGGCACGGGCGGCCTCGACGGCGCCACCACCGCGCCGGCCTTCTCGCTCGACCGCACCAAGCGCTACTTCGCGGTCCTGGCCGCCCTGTGCGAACCGCGTCTGCGCGGCACCCCGCACGCGCCGCTGCCCACCGTCGAGCAGGTCGCCGACCGTCTGCGCCCCGCCTGGCCGGCCGCGTCCCGCACGTCGGTGCAGTGGAACATCGACTACCTCGCCGTGAAGCTGCGTCTCAAACCGGGCCCGGAGAGCGCGGACACGGGCCCGCGGCTCAACGGCAAGAAGGAGTCCCTGGTCTCCCTGGCGCTCCGCTTCGACCTGGTCCGGGAGGACGACCTGGGCGTCCTGGCCGCCTCGCCGGGCGGGGTGACGCGGTGAACGAGCCCTACGCCGTGCCGGTGCCGAAGGGGTACCGGGTCGGCGTCTGGGAGGTGCGCGAGCCGATCGCGACCGGCGCCTTCGGCAGTGTGTACGCGGCCCGGCGCGTCGGGGGAAGCCCGGAGCTGCCCGCGACCGTGGCCCTGAAGTTCCTGCCCACCGGTACGGCCACGCCCCGCCGGCTCACCCACCTGCGCGAGCTGATCGAGCGGGAGGTCGCGCTGTACCGGCGGCTGAGGCATCCGCGGCTGGTGCGGATGTACGAGACGCTGACCGTCGACGACCCGGGCCGCCCGGAGCTGGACGGCGCCACCGTGCTCGTCCTGGAGCGGGCCGAGGGCTCCCTGTCCGCCCTGCTCAGGGCGGTGCCCCGGCCCGAGGCGGGTCCGGCGCTGCTCGCGCAGATCTGCGAGGGGCTGGCCCAGTTGCACGACGCCGGCTGGGTGCACGGCGACCTGAAGCCGGCCAACGTGCTGCTGATGGAGGACGGTTCGGTCCGGCTGGCCGACTTCAACATGGCGGCCGAGCTGGAGGGCACCCACGCCTACACCCCGGCGTTCTCCACGCCCGACTACACACCGCCCGAGCTGCTGTGGACCGAGATCGGCGAACGGGGCCGCCGGATCCGCCCGTCGGCCGACGTGTGGGCCTTCGGCGTCCTCGCCCACCTCGTCCTCACGGGCTCCTTCCCGCTGCCCGGCGCCACTCCGACGGCCCGCCGCGACGCGGCGGCGGCCTACGCCCGCGGCACCGACGAGCTGCGTCTGTCGCCCGAACTGGCCGACGGCTGGCGGGAGATCGTGGGCGCCTGTCTGACGCGGTCGTACCGCGACCGCATCACCGGCGAGGCGCTGCTGCGCCGCGTCCGGGCGGCCGCCGCCGGGACGGCTCATCGTCCCTTCCGGCTGCCCCGGCTGCTTCCGGCCCGCCGCCGCGTGCGCCGTACGTCCGTCGCCGCGGCGGTGGCGGCCGGTTCCCTCGCCGCCCTGGCCGCCCTTGCGTACGGTGTCGGTTTCCGGCCCGGCGGCAGCGGCTCGGGCGCCCCCGCGAGCGTCGCGGCCGCCACGTACGGCGCGTCCGACCTGCGTACCGACCGGGGCGTCCCGCCCGCCTACCGGCTGCTGATCGTCAAGACGGCGCACGACTGCGACCAGAAGGAGGTCACCCCGGTCCTGATCGCCGCCATGCTGAAGGTGGAGAGCGACTTCGACCCGGACCTCTCCGATCCCGCCAACGACGAGTACGGCATCGCCCGCTGGACCCCGCGGGTGCTGCGCTGGTGGATGAACGAGGACGGCACTCCCGGCGAGGCCGTCCCCCAGCCGCCGTTCCCGCCCGCCGAGTCCATCCCGGCGATGGGCCGCTATCTGTGCTGGATCGCCCCGCGTCTGGAGCCCGGGCTGCGGGGCGACAGACGGGTGCTGGTCGCCGCCGCGTACCGGACGTCGTACAAGACGGTGAACAAGGCGGGCGGCGTGCCCGCGGACACCCGCGCCTACGCCGGCCGCGTCGCGCACTACCTCACGGAGTACGCGCCGGCCGGCCGGAGGTGACCTGGCCGGCCGCGCGGGGCGTGCCGGGGCCGGGCAGTGGGATGCCCAGGAGCGCGGAGAGGTCGCCGGACGCCTGCGCGTTGTCGCGGAAGCACACGGTCCGCCAGCCCGCCGCCTCGGCGGCCGCGCAGTTCTCCGCGAGGTCGTCGACGAGGACGTGGCGGGCGGTGGGGGACGCCTCCGCCGCGATGCGGAAGACGGCCGGATCGGGTTTGCGCACGCCGACCCGGCACGAGTCCACGACGGCGTCGAAGCGGCCCGCCGGAGCGGTGATACGCCGCCAGTGCCCCTCCCATTCGGGCACGTTGTTGGTGAGCAGCCCGACCGGGTGACCGGCGGCCCGGACGGCGCGGACCGCCGCCGCCATCACCGGGTTGCCCGGTCGTCCTCCCAGCCACTGCTCGCCGAACCGCTCCAGTCTCGCGGCGCCGAGGTCCAGGCCGGGGTGGCGGGCGCGCAGGGCCGCCCGGACCCTGCCTCCCCATTCGGCCTCGCTGATCCGGCCCAGTTCGAGCGGGGCCAGCGGGTGCATGCCGAGGTCCGCTCCCACGTCGGCCACGGCCCGGCGCAGCCGCCCGGGCGAGATGCCGGTCTCCTCGGCGTACCGGGCGTACAGCTCGGCCATGGTGGGGGTCAGGACACCGCCGAAGTCGAACCAGACGGTGGTGTCGGTGGTCGTCACGGTGTATCTCCCGTCTCAGGCCGCGGTCACGAGCCGGGGGCGGGGATCCGTCGCCGCGACGCCGCTGGTGCCGCGGCCGCGCTGCTCCGGGAGAGCGAGGTCCCTGGCGGCGAGGGTCACCCGCGCCGTCGCCAGGACGTCGCCCTCCTGCTCCAGGACGAGGTCGAGCACGGGCTGGCCGTCGGCACCGTCGGCGGGGCGGGCCCGGCAGTCGGTGGGCAGTTCGAACTCGCCGTACTTCAGGAACGTCACGTCGCAGCCGGTGAGCGCGAGGTGCTGGGGGGCGATGTCCAGGCCGCACAGCTCACGGGCGGCGGTGGTGGCCGTCTGCCGGAGTGCCTCGAACATCACCGCGCCCGGGATGTGGTCCACGGGGTGGTCGAAGAGCGCGGGGTGGGTGCGGTCGACGACCACCTGGGCGACCACCTCCGCGGCCGAGGACACGGTCACCCTCCCCAGGACGACGTTGGCGGACAGCTCACGGCCCACCTCCGCGGGCTCCAGCCGGTTGACCAGCGGGTGGGCGCGTCTCGGGTCCAGGGCGAGGGCGGCTCTGGCCCGGGTGCGCAGCTGCCCCATGGTCCGGCCCGGTATCCAGCGGTAGGCGAGCCGCATGGTCGCCGCCGCCCTGCCGTCGACGAAGGCCCGCACCTCCACGGTGGCGCCGCAGGGCCGGCCGGCCCGCTCCCGGACGTCGGTGAACTCGCCCTCCACGGTGACGGCGGCGGGCAGTTCGCCGACGCGCAGCGCCTCGGGGTCGAGGATCTCGAGTGCGCCCCGGTCGAAGACGAAGCTGCTGTCCGCCGGTGCCGCGAGGTACTCGTGCGAGGCGAGGATGCAGGACTGGCGGAAGATCTCCAGTACGAGCAGCGGATCGTAGGACGGGGCCGTCCCCGCGTCCGTCACATGGTCGCTGTAGTACAGGTGCGCTCGCGGCGGCTGGGCGGCGACCCGGAAGGTGCGCTCGCCGGTGCGCAGAGCGTCGGTCAGGAAGCACTCGCTGACGGCGGCCCGGTGGGTGAGGGCGCGGTCGACGGTCCGGGCGTAGGAAAGGACGCCGTCTGTCATGGGTGTTGCCTCCTCGGGCGGGTTCGATGTCGGGTCGTGCGGGGCGGTGCGGGGCGGTGCGGAAGACCGTGGGGCTGCCGCCGGGCGACGGCGGGGCGGGGTGACGGCCGGTCAGGAACCGGCCGTGGTCTCCCGCCGCCCGTTGAAGACGACGAGCTGGCGTCCTCGAACACCGCCCGCGGCGAGCCGGCGGTGGGCGTCCGGCGCCGCGGACGGGGTGAGCAGGGAGTCCGTGCGCAGGGAGAGCAGTCCCTCGCAGGCGAGCGCGGCGAGTTCGGTGAGGGCGGCGGCCTTGTCCGGGTAGGCCATGACGTTCAGCTCGTGCCGCACGATGCCGCGGGGCAGGGCCAGTGCGCCCGGACGGCAGGTCACCACGGCGCCGCCGTCCCGGACGGCGCCGAGGACCCCTTCGCCCAGGACGGCGGCGTCCACCAGCGCGTCGACGCCCTCGGGCACGGCGTGGCGGTACCGCTCGGCGAGCGAGGCCGCCGCCGCGGGGGTCTCGCTCGGTGTGTCCGTCGGCTCCGCGTGCCGCGGCACGACGATCTCGGCGCCGAGCTGCTTCAGCAGCGGCTCGTCCTGCTCGGCCGCCTCGGCGACCACACGCAGGCCGCGGTGCACGGCGAGCTGGATCACGAAGCCGCCGAGTGCGCCGGCTCCGCCGGTGACGGCCAGGGTCGCCCCGGAGCGGAGTCCGAGCAGGGCGAGCGCCTGATGGGCCGTCAGCGCGTTCATCGGCAGCCCGGCAGCCCGGACCAGGTCCATGCCCGGCGGGACGAGGACCGTGTCGGCGGCGGAGACGACCACGTACTCGGCCTGTGCCCCGCTCTGCGGGCGGAACGGGTTGACGAACGCCATGACCCGGTCGCCGAGGGCGAACAGGGTGCCGGCGCCGGCGGCGTCGACGGTGCCGGAGACGTCCATGCCGGGGATGAACGGGGGTTCGAAGGCGGCCATGTAGTCGGCGAGTTCGCCCGAGCGAAGCATGAGGTCGGTGGGGTTGACGGCTGCGGCGGCCACGCGGATGCGCAGCTCACCGGGGCCGGGGTCGGGTATCCCCCGGTCGATGACCTCGAGCACGTCCGGTCCGCCGTATTCCAGGATTCCGACTGCGCGCATGGTGGAGCACTTCCGTTGTGGGGCCGCGAGGCCTGCGGGTGGGTTTTCTCGGGGTGGGGTGGAACGCGGTGGTCAGGCCGGGCGACGCCCGGCAGCGAGGGGTGTCCGGGCCGTCCAGCGGGGCTCGGGGAGCCGCAGCGGGGGCGCCGGAGGCGGGGCGGGCAGCAGGCGCCAGCCCTCCCGTGCGGCGATGGCGCGCAGTTCCCGGTCGCCGCCGACCACCACGCCACGGCCCGTGGCCCGCAGCATGGGCAGGTCCGAGGCGTGGTCGCCGTAGGCGGTGGCGGCGGCTGGGTCGATGCCGTGCTCGGCGGACCAGGACCGGACGGCGTCCGCCTTGGTGCCGCCGATCATCGTGACCGCCGCGTCGCCGGTGTAGTGGCCGAGGACGGTCTCGGGCTCCGTCGCCAGGACCGCGTCCACCTCCAGCAGGCGGGCCAGCGGCGCGAGGAGCGCGGGGAAGGAGCCCGAGACGAGCACCACGGGCTCCCCCGCCGCCTGGTGCCGGCGCAGTGCGGCGACGGCGCTGTCGTGCAGGAAGCCCTCGGACTCCAGCTCGTGGCGGAACCACTCCTCCGCCAGCTCCGTCACCCAGGAGACGCTGAGCCGGGCGTAGCTGGCGAAGTAGGCGCGGTTGGTGCGTGACCGGCAGACGCCCGCCTCGGTCATGGCGCGCAGCCGCTGCCGCTCCTGGGTGTAGGCCTGCGGGGGGCGTCCTTCGACGGCGAAGCGGTACTCGAGGAACCGGAACAGGGTGGTCCCGGTGGTCAGCGTGCCGTCGACGTCGAAGAACGCGGCCCCCGCGGTGCCGGCCGGGGCGTCACCGGGCAAGGCGCGCGCCCTTCGCGGTGAGCAGTCTGGCGGTCTCGGCGACATTGGAGGCGTCGAGTATCTCGTCGTCGCCGATCTCCACCCCGTACGCCTTGGACAGGTGCACCGCGAGTTCCAGCAGGACGAGGGAGTCGAAGTCCATGTCCTCGTACGGCGTGGTGGCGGTCGTGTCCTGCGGTGCCTCGAACTTGCCGCGGACGATGTCGAGTACGGCCTCGGTCAGGTCGCCGGGGGCGGTGGTGGGAACGGTCATGGTGTCCTTCTCCTACGGTCGGGTGTGGCCGGCGGGTGGGGCCGGGCCGGGTCAGGCGGGAACGACATCGGGCCAGGTCAGGGCAGCGGAGCCCCAGGTGAGCCCGCCGCCGAAGGCGGTGAGCAGCACCCGCTCCCCCACCGTGAGGGAGGAGGCGGCCGCGGCGTCCGCGAGGGCGATGGGGATGGACGCGGCCGAGGTGTTGCCGACCTGGTCGAGGTTGACCACCGCCCGCTCGGCGGGGATGCCGAGTTGCTCGGCGACCGCGCGCAGGATGCGGACGTTGGCCTGGTGGCCGACCAGGTGGCCGACGCTCTCGACGGGCCAGCCGATCCGGTCGAGCAGGGCCGTGGACGACTCGCTCATGCGCTGCACGGCCGAGAGGAAGACCTTGCGGCCCTCCATGGCGAAGTACTCGTCGCCCGGGGCCGGTTCGGCCAGCGCGGCGCGCTGCCGGGAGCCCCCGGCCGGGATGCAGATCACGTCCTTCTGCGTGCCGTCGGAGCCGAGCTCGAAGCCGTGCAGGGCGCCGGGCCGGTCCGCGTCGCCCGCGGTGAGGACGACCGCGCCGGCGCCGTCGCCGAAGATCACCGAGGTGGTGCGGTCGGCCGGGTTCAGGATGGTCGAGTAGGTCTCGGCGCCGATGACCAGCGCGGTTCGCGCCCGTCCGGCGCCGATG
This sequence comes from Streptomyces sp. CRCS-T-1, assembly GCF_024442335.1. Lineage (NCBI taxonomy): Bacteria > Bacillati > Actinomycetota > Actinomycetes > Kitasatosporales > Streptomycetaceae > Streptomyces > Streptomyces sp. CRCS-T-1. The sequence goes on from NZ_CP101651.1 coordinate 3,068,289, forward strand.
GCGTTGGCCGCGGTCTCCAGCGCGTAGACGAATCCGGAGCAGACGGCGCTGATGTCGAACGCCGCCGCGCCGGTGAGGCCGATCCGGGCCGCGACGTCGGGCGCGGTGGCCGGGCAGAGGTGGTCGGGTGTGGTGGTCGCGAGGACCACGAGGTCGACCGCGCCCGGCTCGGGGTCGACGCCCGCGGACTTCAGCGCGCGGTGCCCGGCCTCGACGGCGAGGTCGCCGGTGGAGGTGCCGGGGTCCGCCCAGCGCCGGCTGCGTATGCCGGTTCTGGACGTGATCCATTCGTCGGTGGTGTCGAAGCGGTCAGCGAGTTCTTCGTTGCTGACGCGACGCGGAGGAAGGTAGGCGCCGAGTCCGGTGAGTACGGCGGTCAGGGGCATGTCTTACGCCTCCCGTGAAGGACCGTGGGCCGCGGTCGCCGGTGGTGTCCGGCTGCGGCCCGAGGACGCGAACTGGGATCGGAGCTGTCAGCTCCGGGTGGTGCCGCGCAGGGGCCGTCACGCGGGCAGCAGATGGGCGACGGAGCAGCTCAGCCGCAGGCCGGCGTGGTCGGCGGTCACCTCGGCGCTCCGCCAGGTGCCCTGGGCGCCGCGCAGCAGCTGCGGTTCCCGCAGCCGGACCTCGAACCGGCCCCCGGCCTCGGTGGTCTCGGGCGCGGGCCGGATGACGGTGCGCCGCATCCACAGCGTGTTGCTGTCGGCCCGGGTGACGCCGTCCAGCGAGTAGAGCAGGACCTGGCCGAGCTGGAGGGCCGCGACGAACAGGTCGATCATCGACGCCGGGCCGTCCGGGTCGAGGGTGAGGTCGGCACTGGCCAGCGAGGCGTCGGGGTGCACGTCGACGGAGGTGAGCAGCTGCCGCCGGTCGCGGTGCGGGGTGCCGAAGGGCGCGTCGTTCCAGGGCCCGGGAAGCGCGCCGGCGTCCGCGTAGTGGGCCGTGCCCGGCCGTGCGGGGGCCGCCTCCGGGGAGCCGGTGCCGGCGGTCGTCTCCACCCGTACGGTGAGCAGGCCGACGCGGCATTCCATGGTCGTCGTGCCGTCGTCGGCGGTGTCCAGGAGCCGGCCGGAGACCGCGAACGTGTCGAGGTCCTCCTCCTGCGGCTTCTTCCCGGCCTTGATCGTCAGCGAGCGGACGGTGAAGGGCGTGTCCGGGCCGAGGCCGCGGGTGTGGGCCGCGTGCAGGCCGGCGAGCCGGGCGCCGTAGAGCATGACGTCGATGGTGGACAGGTGGGGCCGCTGGGTGCTGTCGCCCTTCCGGGACCAGGCGCCCGGGATCTCCAGGCCCGCCGTGGCGGTGATGCCGAGGTCGTCGACGGTGAGGTCGGTGAGCGAGTGGTGCACCCGTTTGAAGCCCTCGCCGAAGAACCGTCCCTCCCTGGCGCCGAGGAAGTCGTCCACGGTGCCCAGGGTGTCGAGAGGTGCTGCCGTAGTCATAGAGTTTCCTTCGTAGGCGGCCACACCCCGGCGGGGTGACGGCCGTTGAACGGCGACGGCGATGCCCGGGACCCTCCGCAACAGTGGACCGGGTATCGCCGGCGTCCGGATCGGAGCGGTGCTCAGGCGGTCCGGCTGGCCTGGACGGGCTCGGCGGTGCCCGCGACCGGCTCGGTCTCGGAGGGGTCGACCTGGTCGCCCGCCGCCGGCTTCTTGAAGTTGAGCACCACGAGGAACGTCAGCGCGATGCCGACGGCGATCGCCCAGGTGGCCGTGGTGACCCCGTCCATCATCTGCCCGAGGTCCTTGCCGTCACCGCTGCCCGAGGCGTTGGCGATGGCGATCAGCACGGCGAGGCCGACGGCGCCGCCGATCTGCTGGCCGGTCGTCGCGATGCCGGAGCCGATGCCCTGGTCCGCCGCCTCGACGCCGGTGGTGGCCGCGGCGAACATGGTCGTGAAGACGATGCCCTGACCCAGCGAGAGCACGAACAGCGACGGCGCGATGACGCCGTAGGAGACGTCCTGGCCCAGCGTGAGGGCGAGGACGACGGTGCCCACCAGGCCCATGGTCAAACCGATGAACAGGGTGTTGCGCACACCGAACTTGGTGGCCCACTTGCCGCCCACGATGGTGCCGATCAGGACGCTGCCGGACGGCAGCACGAAGGCGAAGCCGGTGGTCCAGGCGCTGTAGCCCTGCACGATCTGCCAGTACTGGGTGAGGAAGTACGCCAGCGCGCCGAAGGTGGCCATGAACAGGAACGTGATGCCGGCACCGGTGGACAGGTTGCGGTTGCCGAACAGCCGCAGAGGCACCATGGGGGCCGCGCTCCGGCTCTCGATGACCAGGAACAGCACGAAGGTCAGGACGGCGACGGCGAGTGCGGCGAGGACCTGGCCGGAGCCCCAGCCCGCCTCGGGGCCCTGCACGAGGGCGAAGACGAACAGCGTGGAGGCGACGGTGCCGGTGATCGCGCCGGGCAGGTCGAAGCCGCTGCCGGCCTGCGTCTTGTCGTCGGGCAGCAGGGACATCGCCACGAACATGGCGGCGCCGGCCAGCAGCACGTTGACGTAGAAGACCGAGGGCCAGCCGAAGGCGTCGGTCAGCAGACCGCCGAGAATCGAGCCGAGCACCATGCCGGAGCCGCCGGCGCCGCCCCACACGGACAGGGCGCGGTTGCGTTCGGCGCCCTCCGCGAAGAGCGTCGTCACGAGGGACAGGGTCGCCGGCGCGAGGAACGCGCCGCCCAGGCCCTGCACCGCACGCGCGGCGATGAGCAGCCACGGGTCCTCGGCGAGACCGCCCGCGAGGGAGGACGCCGCGTAGAGGAAGAGGCCGAGGACGAACATCCGCTTGCGGCCGAAGAGGTCGGTGGCCCGGCCGCCCAGCAGCAGGAATCCGCCGAAGGCGACGGCGTAGGCGGAGACCACCCACTGCAGGTCCTGGGCGCCGAAGCCGAGCTTGTCGCCGATCTCCGGCAGGGAGACGAAGACGATGTTGTAGTCGATCGCAATGATCATCTGGGCGAACGCGAGCAGTGCGAGCACCGCACCCAGATGACGCGGCCGTGTCGAATTGATGCCGGACACGCCGGTTCCTTTCAGTTTGACGTCGGGGGACGAGGGACGGGAATGGAGAGGAAGGGGGTGGGGGGAGGCGGGGATGCGTGGGGGAAATCCGGAGGGGACCGGGCGCCGCGCCGGTCAGTAGCGCAGGGCGTAACCGATGCGCCGTGCCAGCGACTTCTCGCGCTGCGCCTCGTGGAAGCGGGCGTCGGCCTTGAGGTCCTCGATGTCGGCCAGGACGCGGCGCTGCGCTTCCTCGATGGCCTCCTCGATCGGGACCACCACCGGCAGGTCGAAGAGCTTGACGATCTTCTCGATCCGGTCCGGGATGGGACCGCCGATGACCCGGTAGGGGATGTCCATCCGGTCCAGCGCCTCGATGAGCAGGTCGTCGGAGAGACGGCGGAACTTCTCGGAGACGGGCCGGTGGCCGTCGGGTTCCATGTCGAACTCGACCGGCAGGTGGACGTAGGCGTCGTAGATCCGCTTGGCGCGGGCGCGGGTGATGTCGCCCAGGGTGTCGGTGTAGCGCTGGTAGAAGTGCTTCACCGGCAGGCCCATGACCTTCTTGATGCCCTTGAACCACCAGTCGGCGCCGGGGTTGATGCCGACGCGCATCCGCGCTTCGAAGTACACCCACTCGTGGAACACGCCGCCGTCGGAGATGAAGGCGTCACCGCTGGACTCGTTGTGCACGCGCTCCTCGAAGCGGCGCAGTCCGAGTTTCACGAGTTCCATGGCGTTGAGTTCCATGACGGTCTTGCCGGGGACGAGGTCCACCAGCAGCTCGCGGGACGTCTTGGCGTGGGTACGCGGTATTCCGGTGGCTATGGAAAGGGCCTCGGTCGTCGTCGACTTACCCGTCGAATACGTGCCGGAAATGGCGAGCTTCAGCTTGGGATTGTCCTTGAAACTGGGTATTTCGAGCGCGGACACAGATGGTCACCTTTGTGGAAGAGAGCCCCGGGGCTCGATGGGTGGGTCAGCGGGCGGGGGCGGCGAGGGCGACGGCCTCGTCGACCGTCATGACCGTCGCGTCCTGGAGCCCCAGGTGCTTCACGGTCTGGGTGAGGCGCTCGGCCGGATCGCCGTGGACGGTGTGCACGGGGACGCCCGTCGCTTCGAGGGCGGGCAGCAGCAGGGAGTCGGACAGCTGCCGGAAGTTCTCGTTGATCGGGCGGTTGTCCGGTGCCAGCTCGAACTCCACCGGCACATACACGAAGGCCTGGTAGGCGGTGCGGGCGTGGTGCTTCATCAGCAGGCCGATGTCGTCCACGGCCGCTTCCAGCGCGGTCGTCGTGATGCTGCGGTGCCGGTCCTCCATCGGGGTGGTCGTGCCCGGGTAGGAGCCGGCCACGAGGCGGAGCTTGGCGTACACCCACTCGTGCACCACCGAGCCGTCGGACACGAAGCCGCCGGGCTGGGCGGCCTCACCGAGCAGTCGTTCCGCGTAGCGGTTGACCGTGAGCTGGATGAGCTGCCCGTCGGTCCAGTTGTGCACGCTGCGGCCCTCGCCCCCGATCGGCTCCCGCATGGGCGAACCGTGGGTGCGGGGCAGGCCGGTGAGATGCGAGAGCGCCGCGGAAAGCGTTGTCTTTCCCGATCCGTAGGCGCCAACGACGGCGATTCTTTTCGTCACGGATCAAGCATCACAGGGGACTTTGACCTGAACCAGTGGCCATCAACGCTATTGCCACGACCAACAGGATGAGCTCGAATCCGGAAATGGAAAGTCCGGATTACACGTTACTGCAATGTCCCCGGGACCGAAGCTGGAATTGATTGTTCCGTAACACGGGTGTGCCCGGCCCGCCGGTGAGGCGGCGGGCCGGGCACGGGTGACGAGGTCCTCCGGGCCGGTGGGTCAGCGGGTCGTCGCGGCGAGGCGCGTGCGCAGGGGCTCGGTGTGGGGGAACAGGGCGCGGTTCTCGGTGCTCCACCGCACCGATTCCAGACCGCGGTCGGCGGTGCCGGTGAACCTCGGGGCCACCTCGGTCGCCAGCAGCTCGAAGCTGCGCTTCACCTTCTCGAAGGAGGCCCAGTTGACGACGTAGGTGAGGAACGTGCCGAAGCCGCCGGTGGTCTCCCGCAGGTGGCGGATCGCCTCCACCGCGTCCTCGACCGACCCGACGACGGCGCGGCCCTGTTCCACGGTCGCCTCCAGGTGCCGGGACTCCGGCACACCTTCGAGGCCGCCGAGGACGTCGGCGCCGACCGCCTCGCCCCAGTAGCCGTGCAGCCACTTCCCGAACCCCTCCCGAACGTCCCGGAAGGCCTCCTCGCGGGTCTCGGCGATGTGCAGGGGCACGGCGATACGCCAGGTGCGGCGGTCCACGGTCCGGCCGTGCTCCTCGGCCGACTCCTCGGCGTAACTCCACTGCCGGGCCAGGTCGACGGCCGGCCAGCCGGGCGGCGGGGCGCCGAACGACAGCAGGCCGAGGCCGTACTTGCCCGCGATCTGGGGGCTGTTGGGGGTGCCGACGCTGGAGACGGCGATCTCGATGCCGGGCTCGCTGTAGCGCGGCAGCTGCATCTTGGCGTCCTGGAGGGTGTACCAGTCCGTCTTCTCCGAGATCCGCTCCTCGCCGTTGACCAGCTCCATGACGGTGGGGATGGCCTCGCGCGCCATGCGCTTCAGCTCGCCCGGGTCGACTCCGAGCATATGGGCGTCGTTGGGGGTGGCGCCGGGGCCGACGCCCAGGATGTACCGGCCGCGTGTCAGGTGGTCCAGCATGATCGCCCGGTTCGCGACGTGGAACGGGTGGTGGAAGGGCAGTGTCACCACACCGTTGGCCAGCTTGATCTGCCGGGTCCGGTCGGCGAGGGCCGCGATCAGCGTCTCCGGGGCGCCCACCGTCGGCCAGGACAGGGAGTGGTGCTCGCCGAACCAGCACTCGTCGAAGTTGAGTTCGTCCAGGTGCTCGACGAGCTGGATGTCCCTTCGGATGGTCAGGTGCGGGTCCTGTCCGGGCGCGTGGAGGGGGGAGAGGAAGGCTCCGAAGCCGGTGTGCATGATGCTCCTGTGATCGGGGGGTGGCGGCGGACGCCGTGGCGCCGGTGCGCGGTTCGGCACGGGTCCGTCGGGTCGGGGGGCGGCCTGTACGGCCGGGGGTTATTGCGGGCTGCCGGTCTCCGCCGCGCGGGTGATGCGGTCCAGCAGCCGGTGGTGGGCGGCGGCGTGGGCGAAGTCCGGCACCACGGAGGTGCCGTCGCGCAGGTCGGCGCGCAACTGGTGGTAGGCGTGGGCGACCACTCCGGCCGGCCCTTCGAGCGCCGCGAGCCGGTCGAGGCCGTCCGGCAGCAGATAGTTCTCGGGTACGGGCAGCGGCCGCAGGTCCCGCTGGTCGCCCCGGGCACCGCGCAGTTCCACCTGGCCGAACTGCAGATGGCCCGAGTCACCGGTCAGCACCAGGTCGCCCTCGGTGCCGTTGATCTCCCAGAGCAGATTGGTGCCGCGCGAGGAGCCGCCCCGGTAGTGCAGGGAGGCGACCGCCCCGCTCTCCAGGCGCCCGGTCACGGCGATCTGGTCCTCGGCGGTCATCGGCAGTTCGGCACCGGTCTCGGCGATCCGCACCCGGGGGCGCCTGGTCGCCGTGGTGGCGGTCAGGGTCGCGAACCCGGACAGCACCATGGTCAGGGCGTCCAGGGTGTGCCCGAACGGAACGGTCAGCAGGGTCGCCCCGTTGGCGCGGTCGGCCGTGTAGGCGGTCCGCTCGGCCACCACCGGGCCCCAGCCGCCGCCGGACCCCACCAGCGTGGTGGACAGCACCTCGCCGACGAATCCGTCCGCGACGAGGTCCCGGAGGTAGCGGACCACGGGGGCGGACCGGGCTTGCAGGCCGACGGCCGTCCGCACGCCCGACTCGGCCGCGAGCTCGGCGAGTTCCTCGGCCTCGGCCGAGCCGTTGCCCAGGGGCCACTCGCTGAGCACCGTCTTGCCGGCCCGCAGGACGGGCATGATCAGTTCCCGGTGGCGTGGCACGCGGACGGCGACCACCACCAGGTCGATGTCGTCCCGGGCCGCGAGTTCGCCGGCGTCGGTGCCCGCGGCCGACTCGGGCAGTCCGAACGCGGCGGCGGCCTTGCGCGCGGAGTCGGGCGTGGACGCCGTCAGCGCGCGCAGTTCGTAGCCCTCGACGGCTTGCAGCGCGGGCAGATGACCGCGTCCGCCCCACCCGCCGTCCGCGCTGAGTCCGACGATCCCCACTCCGAGCGGGGCCGCTGTGTGCATCACGAATGCATCGTCCTTTCCTGGAAAGAGGGTCAGAGCTGGGCGTAACGCCCGTACAGGCCGCGGAAGAACAGAAGCGGCGCGTCCTCGTGGTGGGTGTCCAGGTCGTGGACGCGGGCTATCACCACGTCGTGGTCGCCGGCCGGTATCTCCTCCTCGACGGAGCACTCGATCCAGCCGATCGAGCCGTCGAGCACGGGCGCCCCGCCCGGTGAGGGCGTCCAGAAGGCCTCGGCGAACTTGTCGGTGCCGCTGGTCGCGAACCGGGTGCTGAGGTCGCGCTGGCCCTCGCCGAGGATGTTCACGCAGAACCGGTCCGCCGAACGCACGTCCGGCCAGCTGCTGCTGGTCCTGGCCACGCAGAACAGCACGAGGGGAGGGTCCAGGGACACCGAGGTGAACGAGTTGACGGCCAGCCCCACGGGAGCGCCGTCGCAGCCGCGCAGTGCCGTCACGGCCACCACTCCGGTGGTGAACCGTCCGGCGACGGTACGCAGGCGCCGCGGTTCGACCGGTGCCGAGCGGGACATCGGGGGAACAACCGTTGAGGACATGCCCTCAGGCTCAGCCGGGGCCGAGTGACCTGCCAGTGCGCAGACAACATATTGCTCGCGCCAACAGAAGGGACTGGCCACTTGTCCCGGGCCGGGAATATCCACGGGGGTCGCGCACAGCACGGTGGGGGCGGAAGCTCTAGGGACGCGGGCCGCAGACCGGAAAAACGTCCGGCCCCCGGTCCTGGTGGGACCGGGGGCCGACGGGTGGGCTAGCGGGGGGGCGGGTCAGTCCAGTGGATCCCACCGCAGCCGGTCGTCGGAGGCCGACAGCCGTCCGAACACCGCGCCGGAGAAGTGGCCGGCGAATCCGATCGTGCCGGGACGGGAGAGTTCGGCCACGACCTTGCGGCGGCTGCGGACCGCCTCCGCGGGATCGAGGTCCGAGGCCGCACGCCAGGTGAGGTCGGCCAGTTGCAGGGCGGAGTGCAGGACGTCGCCGACCACCACGGCCGCGGGCCCGTCCGGCTCGCCACGGATCACGTACGAGAGGTGGCCCGGGGTGTGTCCCGGGGTGGCGAGTGCCGTGACGCCGGGGAAGACCTCCTGGCCGTCCCGCACGGCCACCGGCTGCCCGGCCGGACGGCGGTGCGCACCACGCCATTCCGCGGCCGAGGCCACGAACCGGGCTCCGCGCAGCCGCTCGTCACCGGCCCAGCCCACATGGTCGTCGTGCAGGTGCGTGAACGCCACGGTGTCCACCGCGTCCCAGGCGATCCCCGCCGCGGCGAACGCGTCGGGCAGGCCTCCGCCCTCGATCCGCCCCAGGGGCGCGATGGTGTGGTCGGCGGGGATGCGGGCGGGCCCGAAGCCGGTGTCGAAGAGCATGGCCCGGTCCTCGTACTCGACGAGCAGCGCACCGACCGAGGCCCGCAGGAAGCCCTCGTCGTCGAGGCGGCCGCGGTGGCCCTCCCAGAACGCGCCGGGTGAGTCCGGGAACCAGGCCCTCGGATGCAACTGCACATAGCCGTCGGGGAGATAGGTCAGCCGGTGGGTGCCGAGCCCGACACGGACCGGCTCGGTCACATGGCTGTTCACCGCGGTGCTCATCGGGCCTCTCCCACCAGGTCGTCACGGTTCAGGCTGTTCATCCGCTGCGACAGCGTCACATGGGACATCCGGCGCAGTGCCGCCTCCGTGCCGGTGCCCGGAGCGGGCAGGAACACCGTCATCCGCAGGGCGATACGGCGGGTGAAGTCGAGCGTGGCGCGGGTGAAGTGCAGGTCGCCGACGGCGGGGTGGGTGAGCACCTCGGGGCCGCAGGAGTCCTCCAGCACCTCGTGCCGGTCCCAGAGCTGCGCGAACAGAGGGCTGGCGACGCGCAGTTCCGCCACCAGCGCCGGGATCGCCGCGTCCTCGATGTGCAGCGCCGCCTGGCTGCGGAAGCGGGCCACGACGGTCGGGGCGATCTTGTCCCACAGCGGATAGGCGGACCGCGCGCGGTCGTTGGTGAAGAACTCCCGCAGGATGTTGTACGGCCGCCGGCGCCCGAGGCGGGCGTCGCCCGGATGTTCGTCGACCATGCCCAGGAGCGACTCCGCCGCGGCGTTGGCGACCACGACGTTCCAGGCGTGGTCGGCGATGTACGCGGGGTTGGGCCACCAGTTCTCGACGAACGGGCGCATGGCCTCGGCCTCCGGCGGGGCGTCCGGCAGCAGCGGGACGGCCTGCACACCGGCGAGCTGGCGCAGATACAGCCGTTGGTTCTCACTCAGGCGCAGCACGCGGGCGATCGAGTCGAGCACCTCGCCCGAGACGTTCTCGGCGCGGCCCTGCTCGATCCACGTGTACCAGGAGACGCCCACGCCGGCGAGCAGCGCCACCTCCTCCCGGCGCAGGCCGGGCGTGCGGCGTTTACCGGCATCCGGGAGGCCTACCTGGTTCGGTGACACCTCGGCCCGCCGTGCCATCAGGAACCGGCCGAGTTCGAGGAGGTGCGGAGGTGCCACGCGCCTGGCGGAAGCAGCGTTTCCCATCGGTTGCGGTTCCCCTTCTGTTCATGGCGGAGCAGGGGGACATACGGATGTACCAGGATCACGCGGCTCCCCCGTGCCGCCTCACCCTCGTAAACAAACATACTCGCCTGTTTATTTCGGTGGCGCTACATGTTTTGGCTGACACCGTACGGACGCGAGAAGCGTCACACACGGTCAGCCCGCGTCACCCCACGTCGTGCAGCGCCGGGGCGGGCACCGCCTCGGCCTGCTCCAGCTCCTCCACCCGCCTCTCGTCGGTCCGCAGGCGCAGCAGCAGCCCGGGGGCGGCGATCCCGGGCAGCAGGGCCCGCCACAGCACGCAGACGCGGAACAGCAGGTCGGTCCGCCCGCAGGACAGCTGGGACAGCAACTGGATGCCGGTGAAGGCCCCGACGATCAGGACGGCGATCTCGTCGGGGTCGGTGTGCGGCAGCAGTTCGCCCTTGTTGCGGGCCTGGCACAGAAGGTCGGCCACGCTCTGCTGGGACCACAGGTAGGGGCGGGTGCCGGGCTGGTAGGAGGTCTCCTCGGTGGCCAGCCGCACGGCGGCCTGCAGGATCACGTCGTTCTGCAGCATCCGCGCGTAGGACAGCGTGAGGTCGATGGCCGACTGCAGGGAGGAGTCCCCGGGAAGCGGCCGCAGCAGCGGCATCTGGTACTCGACGATGGCATCGGCCAGCGCTTCCTTGGAAGGGAAGTGGAAGTAGAGGGCCCCCCGGGTCACACCCGCCCGCCGCAGCACGTCCGTGGTGCTGGAGCCGTCGTAGCCGTGCTCCTTGATGCATTCGGCGGCGGACCGGAGCAGCAGTGCGCGGGTGCGCAGGGCGCGTTCCTGACGTGGCATGTACGGGATCTCCGAGGCGAAGAGGGCGGGTAAACCGGACGGCGAGCACCGGAAAACAGATAAGTCTGTATGTTACCCGGAGTCCCGGGATCCGATAAGTGGGGCGCGCGCCCGGAAAACAAGGGCCGGAAACAGGAGCCGGAAACAGGAGCCGGAAACAGGAGCGGCGCCACGCGTTTCCGCGTGGCGCCGCTCGTGGGGTCCGACCACCGTGCCGAACCGTCCGCTGTCAGTGGAAGAAGTGCCGCGTCCCCGTGAAGTACATCGTGACGCCCGCCTTGCGCGCGGCCTCGACGACCTGTTCGTCACGGACGGAACCGCCGGGCTGGACCACGGCCTTCACTCCGGCCTCGGTGAGGATCTCCAGGCCGTCCGGGAAGGGGAAGAACGCGTCGGAGGCGGCGTACGCACCCTGAGCGCGCTCGGCGCCGGCCCGCTCGACCGCCAGCTTCGCGGAGTCCACGCGGTTGACCTGCCCCATGCCGACACCGACGGAGGCGCCGTCCTTGGCGAGCAGGATCGCGTTGGACTTCACCGCGCGGCAGGCCTTCCAGGCGAAGGACAGCTCGGCCAGCTCGTCGGCGCTCAGCGCCTCGCCGGTCGCCAGCGTCCAGCCGGCCGGGTCGTCGCCGTCGGCCTGGAGCCGGTCGGTCACCTGGAGCAGCGCGCCGCCGTCGATCGGCTTGACCTCGACGGGCGCGGCGGGGCCGTCGGGGCAGCGCAGCACGCGGATGTTCTTCTTCTTGGTGAGGGCCTCCAGGGCGCCGTCCTCGTAGTCCGGCGCGACGATGACCTCGGTGAAGATCTCGGCGACCTGCTCGGCCAGCTCCTTGCTGACCGGGCGGTTGACCGCGATCACGCCGCCGAACGCCGACAGCGGGTCGCAGGCGTGCGCCTTGCGGTGCGCCTCGGCGACGTCCGCGCCGACCGCGATCCCGCAGGGGTTGGCGTGCTTGATGATCGCGACGCACGGCTCGGCGTGGTCGTACGCGGCACGGCGGGCGGCGTCCGTGTCCGTGTAGTTGTTGTACGACATCTCCTTGCCGTGCAGCTGCTCGGCCTGGGCGAGGCCGCCGCCCTCCGGGGAGACGTAGAGCGCGGCCGGCTGGTGCGGGTTCTCGCCGTAGCGCAGGGTGTGCTCGCGCTCCCAGGTGGCGCCGAGGAAGTCGGGGAACCGCGACTCGTCGACGGGCGCGTAGGAGGAGGCGAACCAGGAGGCGACGGCGACGTCGTAGGCGGCCGTGTGCTGGAAGGCCTCGGCGGCGAGCCGCTTGCGGGTGGCGAGGTCGAAGCCGCCGCCCTGGACGGCCTTGAGCACGTCGGCGTAGCGGTCCGGGCTGGTGACGACCGCGACGGAGGGGTGGTTCTTGGCGGCGGCGCGGACCATGGAGGGACCGCCGATGTCGATCTGCTCGACGCACTCGTCGGGCGAGGCACCCGAGGCGACGGTCTCGCGGAACGGGTAGAGGTTGACGACGACCAGGTCGAACGGCTCGACGCCCAGCTCGGCGAGCTGCCGCCGGTGGTCCTCCAGGCGCAGGTCGGCGAGGATGCCCGCGTGCACGCGCGGGTGCAGGGTCTTGACGCGGCCGTCCAGGCATTCGGGGAAGCCGGTCAGCTCCTCGACCTTGGTGACGGGGACGCCGGCAGCGGCGATCTTCGCGGCCGTGGAGCCGGTGGAGACGAGCTCGACCCCGGCCTCGTGGAGCCCGCGCGCGAGCTCCTCGAGCCCGGTCTTGTCGTAGACGCTGACGAGCGCCCGGCGAAGGGGCCGCTTGTTGCTCTCGGCGGTCACTGGATAACTACCTTTCGTCCCTCAATGCGATGGCCGTTGCGGGCGAGCCGCCCCACGACCTCGACGAGCAGCCTTCGCTCGACGTCCTTGATGCGCTCGTGCAGAGCGCTCTCGTCGTCCTCGTCCCGGATCTCCACCACGCCCTGCGCGATGATCGGCCCGGTGTCGACGCCGTCGTCGACGAAGTGGACGGTGCAGCCGGTGACCTTGGCGCCGTACGCGAGCGCGTCCCGCACACCGTGGGCTCCCGGGAAACTGGGCAGCAGGGCGGGGTGCGTGTTGACGAACCGCCCGCCGAACCGCGCGAGGAACTCCTTGCCGACGATCTTCATGAAGCCGGCGGAGACGACGAGGTCGGGCTCGAAGGCGGCGACGGCCTCGGCGAGGGCGGTGTCCCACTCCTCGCGGCTCCCGTGGTCCTTGACCTTGCGGACGAAGGTCGGCAGCCCGGCGCGCTCGGCGCGCGCCAGCCCCTCGATGCCCTCGCGGTCGGCGCCGACGGCCACGATCTCGGCCCCGTAGGCCTGCGCGCCGGTGGCGGCGATCTCGTCGAGGAGCGCCTGCAGATTGGTGCCGGATCCGGAGACCAGCACGACGAGGCGCTTGGCGCGCGGGGCCACGGGCTTGGCGGCCACGGTGGGGGCCTTTCTCGAAGGAAGCGTCTGTCCAGGCGGCCGGACCGTGGCGTTTGTACATTCATACGAATGCTTCGGGCTCCCGGATACGGGGAAGCCTACGAACCGGCCGACCGTCAGCAACGATACCGGCACACCGGACGGCCCCCACGGGACGGGGGCGTGGCCGGAAGGTAGCGTCTGGGCGGAGCCGGTTCGGGAACGCCGTCCGGGCGTGGTGCGTTCAGGAGGGTGACGGAGCCGGTCCCGACGCCGCACCGACCTCTGTCCGTCCAGTCCAGATCCCCGCACTCCTCCACACCGCCCCACTCACCAACGGGAAGACGCTCACTTGATGCCGGACCGCAGCCTGCGACTCCTCACGTTCCCCCCGCCGTCGGCACAGGGAGGGGAGCGCGGCGCCGTGCTGCTGCGGGAGCGCCCCGGCTCACCGCCCGACGCGCCGTCGGACGGCTCCGGCGGGGACGGGCGGGAGCGCGGCTCCCAGGAGGACAACCCCTTCGCCCCGCCGCCCGAGGGCACCCCGGACCGGCCCTGGCAGCCGCGCCGGCCGTCGGGCGACGACTCCCAGGACGGCGGCGGGGGCGACCGTGCGCCATGGGGCAGCCAGTGGAGCGACCGGCAGCCCGGCCGCTCCCCCGACGGCTTCGGCGACCGCCCCCGCGGCGGCCCCGAGGGCCAGGGCGGCGGCCCGCAGGGCGGTCCGAACCCGCGCTGGGACCCGACGGATCCCTCCCAGCGCCGTGCGCGCTATGCCCTGCTGTCGGGCATGTGGGCCTTCTTCTTCGCCCTGTTCAGCTGGCCGTACGTGGCGCTGCTGCTGGGCGCGCTCTCCCTCTACTGGGGCATCAGCGCGCTGCGCGCCAAGCCCCGCAGGCCCGACCCGGACTCCCCGGCCCCCGAGCAGCAGCCGGGCCGCCCCCAGACGACCGCCGCGGTCAGCGGCCTGGTCACGGCGTCCCTGGCGATCGCCCTGGTCGCCGCGTCCTTCACGGCGCAGCTGGTCTACCGCGACTACTACACCTGCACCAACGACGCCCTCACCAACAAGGCCGAACAGTCCTGCGCGAAGCTCCTGCCGGAGGAGCTGCGGGGCCTGCTGGGGACGAAGGGCTGATCCGACCCGGCCTGCTTCAGGCGCGGCCGGCTTCAGGCGCGGTCGGGGCCGGGGGCGGGGTCGGTCGGCAGGAAGTCGTAGGGGTGGTATCCCGTGTCGTCGTCCTGGTCCTGCGGTCCGTAGAGCGCGTCGTACTCGTAGAGGTCGTAGGGCACGTCCGGGGTGCGCGATGCCGTGGTTCCCGTCTTGTCCGGCAGGGTGCCCTCGGGGTTCTTGTCGGCCCGGGCGGCTCCGGCTCCCCCGGCGGTTCCGGTGCTCTTGGCTTTGCCGGCTCCCTTGGCACTACCGGCGCCCTTGGACGCCTGCTCGCGCTGTCTGCCGATCACCGGGTCCTCCGTCCGGGGTGAGCGGCGGCGCCACAGTCCCACGCCCACCGCCGTCGGGACGGCGACGAGCGTCAGCCAGGACAGGGTCGCCGCGCCCACCTGCCACCACTCCGGACCGAAACGGGCCAGTACGGCGACTCCGAGGGGGCCGCCCGCCAAGGCGGCGAGGCCCGCCAGTACGGCCGCGCACAGCAGTGCCGCCAGGGCCGCGGCGGCAGCACCGCGCCACGGCGACCAGGCGACGTCCCGTCCGGCGCCCGGCTTCGTGCCGCCGCGCTCCCCGGGGGCCGCCCCCTTCGCCACGGTCCGGCCCATCACCACCCCGGCGACCACCGGCACGACCCCGGCCGCCCAGTGCGCCCACGCCCCCTGCCCGGCCTCCGGCACCGCCGCCAGCAGCGGAAACGTCGGCAGGAACGGCGGAGGCGCGGAGGACAACGGGCCGACGACATGCCCGGCGCCGAGAGCGAAGCCGGGACCGAGGGCGTACGCGGCACCCCACACCGCCGCGTTCGGCATCAGGGCCACACACAGCAGCAGCACCGCGCACCGCCCCGACCACCCCTCGGTCAGCCGCAGCAGCGACGCCTGGGCCTCCGTACCGTGCGCCACCAGCGACACCGCCACCAGCAGCGCACCGCCCCCGAGCAGCACCGCCACTCCGGCCGCCGCGGCCCGGGCGGCGACCCCCGGGCGCCCGTCCGGGCCGTGGAGCAGCGGCCGCAGGCCCTTCGGCAGGACCCGCAGCAGCCGTCGCAGGGGCCCGCCCGGACGGCCGTACGCCGACCACACGCCCAGCCCCGCCACCACGGCGGCGACCAGCGGCACATACACCCCCGTCCACAGCCAGGACGGCCGCAGCACGCCACCGGAGGCGAACAGCGCGGCGGCGAGGGCAACGGCCAGATACCCGAGGACGACGCCCGTCCACGCCGTACGGGCGTCGACCAGCGGCGGTCCCGCACCCTCGACGGCCTCCTCGCGCCCGCCCTCCCGGAGGCCCTCGCCGTCCTCGAGGTCCTCGACGGTCGCGATGGCCTTGAAGCCACCGGCGCCGTCGTCCCCGTCCCCCGCCCCGCCGTCCGTGGCGTCGCGTGCCGCCCGGAGCAGCAGCCACACGGGCAGCGCGAGCAGCAGCAGCGGCGGGAGGCCCACAGGGGCGGGGACTCCGGACAGCGTGTCGACGCGGATCAGCTCGGCTCCATGGGCCAGCAGCCACAGCGCGGCGGTGACGTGCAGCACGCCGCTGGGCCCGCTGTCGGGGTACGGCGAGGTGATCCACAGCAGCATCACCAGCACGGCGCACCACGCGAGCCCCAGGCCCGCCGCCACCGCACCACTCACGAGGGCGTCGCCCAGTCCGGGGGAACGGTCGCGCACCCGGGCGAGCAGGGGCGCCGACAGACGGCGGCGAGCGGCTGCGGTCATCTTGATCACGCCCGCCATGCTCCCAACGACACGCGCTTTACCGGCGTAACAGGCGAACCACCGTTGTGTCGCTCAATATACGTTTATGTACTTTTCCGTATGGAGGGGCGCCCTGTGACACAGAGCCCTGCCCTCCCCCTCCCCCCGCCCAAGGAACGCCGACGCCTGCGCGAGGCCGCCTCGCTGACGCGGGCTCAGCTGGCTTCCCGGGTGGGCGTCACCAGCGAGACGGTGCGCGGATGGGAGACCGGCCGCGCCACGCCACGCGGCCGGAAGGGGGAGAAGTACGCGAGGCTGCTGAACTCACTGGGCGAGGCACGGGAGGTGACGGAGCCTCACCGGAGCACCGGCCCGACCGACCGGGGCAGGCCCTCCGCCCCGGGCAGGGGCGCCAGGAGCCGCCCGCCCGCCAGAGACCGGGAGCGAGACCGGGACAGGGGGCATGTCTCCGACCGGGGCCGCTCCCACGTCCCCGAGCGCGGCCGTACCGCCGCCCGTGTCACCCTCGGCGACCGCGGCCGGACCCCCGACCGTACGAAGGCCCCGCACCGGCCGGACGACGCGACCTCCGCGCTCGCCCCCGAACAGGCCTTCGACGCGCTGTACGCCTTCTGCGCCCCCGCGCTGGTTCGGCAGACCTATCTGCTGACCGGGCGCCGTGAGCTGGCCCGGGAGTCCGTCGAGCGGGCGTTCCAGATCGCCTGGCAGCGCTGGCCCGAGGTGGCCCGCGACCGGGATCCGGCGGGCTGGGTGCGGGCGGTGGCGTACGAGTGCGCGCTCTCCCCGTGGCATCGGCTCCGGCCCCGCTACCGGCACCCGGAGCCGCCGCCGCCCGACGCGTTCGACCGCGCCCTGATGGACACCCTGCTGGGGCTTCCGCCCTCGTACCGCCGCACGCTGCTGCTGTACGACGGCGTCGGTCTCGGCCTGCCGGAGACGGCGGCGGAGACGGAGGCGAGCACCCGCGGCGCCGTGAACCGGCTGGCGCACGCGCGCGAGGCGGTCGCCGAGCGGCTGCCGGAGCTGGCGGACCCGGAGGTCCTGCACTGGCGGCTGGTCGAACTCGCCTCCACGGAACGGCTGCGGGCCGCCAAACCGGTGGTGGTGCGGCAGGCCGGGGAACGCCGGGCCCGCCTCTGGACCCGGGCCGCCATCGCCTTCACGGCCCTGCTGATCGGGACCACGGTGCTCACCGTGCGCACGGCCCCGACGCGCTACGAGCCGCCCGTGCCGCCGGGCGCGACCGTCCAGGGCGTGCCACCGCCGGTCGCACCCGGACCGCTGTCGGAGTCGGAGCGGGACCTGCGGTCCAAGCTGCGCAAGGAGCAGCAGAAGGGGCCGGACCGGCTGATGCCGCAGCCGCGGTGACGTCGGCCTTCGTGGCTTCGGCTTTGCGGCTTCGCGGCTTCGTGGCTTCGTGGCTTCGTGGCTTCGTGGCTTCGTGGCTTTCGTGAAACGGCGGTGGGCCCGCCCCCCTCTGCGGGGAGCGGGCCCACCTGTGAGCCGTGAGGCGATGCTCAGCCGGCGAGGATGGCGCGGGCCAGCTTCGCGGTCTCGGTCGGCGTCTTGCCGACCTTGACGCCGGCGGCCTCGAGGGCCTCCTTCTTCGCGGCGGCCGTGCCGGAGGAGCCGGAGACGATGGCGCCGGCGTGGCCCATGGTCTTGCCCTCGGGCGCGGTGAAGCCCGCGACGTAGCCGACGACCGGCTTCTTCACGTTCTCCTTGATGAAGGCCGCGGCCCGCTCCTCGGCGTCGCCGCCGATCTCACCGATCATCACGATCAGGTCGGTGTCGGGGTCGGCCTCGAACGCGGCGAGCGCGTCGATGTGCGTCGTGCCGATGACCGGGTCGCCACCGATGCCGACGGCGGACGAGAAGCCGATGTCGCGCAGCTCGTACATCATCTGGTACGTCAGCGTGCCGGACTTCGAGACCAGGCCGATGCGGCCCGGCTTCGTGATGTCGCCCGGGATGATGCCGGCGTTCGACTGGCCCGGGGTGATGAGACCGGGGCAGTTCGGGCCGATGATGCGGGTCTTGTTGCCCTGCGACACGGCGTAGGCGTAGAACGCGGCCGAGTCGTGGACGGCGATGCCCTCGGTGATGACGACCGCGAGCGGGATCTCGGCGTCGATGGCCTCGACGACGGCGGCCTTGGCGAAGGCCGGCGGCACGAAGAGGACGGATACGTTGGCGCCCGTCTTCTCCATCGCCTCGGCGACCGAGCCGAAGACCGGGATGTCGTTGCCGTCGATGTCGACGGACGTGCCCGCCTTGCGGGGGTTCACGCCACCGACGATGTTCGTGCCGTCGGCCAGCATGAGCTTGGTGTGCTTCATGCCCGTGGCACCGGTCATGCCCTGGACGATGACCTTGCTGTCCTTGTTGAGGAAGATAGCCATGGCTGTTTAGTCCCTCGTCCCTTACTTCGCAGCCGCGAGCTCGGCGGCCTTGTCGGCCGCTCCGTCCATGGTGTCCACGCGCTGCACCAGCGGGTGGTTGGCATCGGAGAGGATCTTGCGGCCCAGCTCCGCGTTGTTGCCGTCCAGACGGACGACCAAGGGCTTGGTGACGTCCTCGCCCTTGTCCTTGAGGAGCTGCAGCGCCTGGACGATGCCGTTGGCGACCTCGTCGCAGGCGGTGATGCCACCGAAGACGTTGACGAAGACGGACTTGACGTCCGGGTCGCCGAGGATGATCTCCAGGCCGTTCGCCATGACGGCGGCGGAGGCGCCACCGCCGATGTCGAGGAAGTTGGCGGGCTTGACGCCGCCGTGGGCCTCACCGGCGTACGCGACGACGTCCAGGGTGCTCATGACGAGACCCGCGCCGTTGCCGATGATGCCGACCTCACCGTCGAGCTTGACGTAGTTGAGGTTCTTCTCCTTGGCGGCGGCCTCGAGCGGGTTGGCCGCGTCCTTGTCCTGGAGGGCCTCGTGCTCCGGCTGACGGAACTCGGCGTTCTCGTCGAGGGAGACCTTGCCGTCCAGGGCGATGACGTCACCGGAGGCGACCTTGGCCAGCGGGTTGACCTCGACCAGGAGGGCGTCCTCCTCGACGAAGGTCTTCCACAGGGTGACGAGGATGTTCGCGACCTTGTCGGCGACCTCGGCCGGGAAGTTCGCGGCCTCGACGATCTGGCGCGCGACCTCGGGGGTCACACCCACGTTGGCGTCGATCGGCGTCTTGGCGACGGCCTCGGGGCGGGTCTCCGCCACCTCCTCGATCTCCATGCCGCCCTCGACGGACGCGATGGAGAGGAAGGTGCGGTTGGCACGGTCCAGGAGGAAGGAGACGTAGTACTCCTCCAGGATCTCCGGAGCCGTCTCGGCGATCATCACCTTGTGGACCGTGTGGCCCTTGATGTCCATGCCGAGGATGTTGCTCGCGTGCTCGACCGCCTCGTCGGTGGTCGCCGCCAGCTTGACGCCGCCGGCCTTGCCACGGCCGCCGACCTTCACCTGGGCCTTGACGACGGACTTGCCACCGAGGCGCTCGGTGGCTGCGCGGGCCGCCTCAGGCGTGTCGATGACTTCACCGGCCAGCACCGGTACATCGTGCTTGGCGAAGAGGTCCCTCGCCTGGTACTCGAACAGGTCCACGCGCTTCCGTCCCTATCAGTGATCTCGCGGTTCGTTGTCTGCGTGGGCGTGCCGCGAGGGCAACGTGACGTCCGCCGTCTGTCAGTCACAAGGGAGGCGCACACGGTGTCCGAGCGCGCGGCATGTCCGTCTCGCAGGTTATCGCTGCTTGCAGGAGGCCCCTAAATCGAGGGTCACACCTGAGCGGTGATACCTGTCACATGATGCCGCGCTCTCTGGCACAGCGTGCCTGGAGTGAGGGGCCTCACCGGGCCGGGGTAAACCCGGTGAGGCCCGCCGAGCACCCCCGAAGAAGCCCGAAGGCCCAGTTCAGGGCCTGCTCTCCGGGGGGCGGGTCGGTCGGCCCCCACCCCAATGGGGACCGCCGACCTCATCCACGAGGTTTCGGCCTCGGACCGCCGACGGCTTTCGACCGTCCGGGCGTGAGGGCTCGCGGAGTCTTGAGAACTTGAGAGCTTGAGATCTCGAGAACGGAGCTCGAGAGCGCGCGACGGAGGAGCGCCGGCCTGACTCGGCTAGCCGGGGAAGACCGGGATGTCCCGGTGACCGTCCCGGGTGTCCGCCACGCAGGCACGGGCAGCGACACCGCGCACGAGGCCCAGCGGAGCCCGGCCGCTCGGCGTGACGGCATGCGTGTCGCCGTGACGCGGGGTGCCGTTGTCGGCCATGGAACGGTTGCAGAGCGTGCCGTCCGGACGACCTCCGGGCACATGCCCGACCGGCACGACGCCTCCGGCACTCGCGGAGGGGCCGGTGCGGGCTGCGCGTCTGACGTGATGCGCGGGGTCGTGAGCCGTGTGATCGCGGGCTGCGCGGGGGGCGTACGGGGCTCCGTACTGCTCGCCGTCCACGCCGTGCGCCTCGGGGGTCGCGTCCCGGGTCGGGCTCGGGGAGGCACCCCGCGACGCAGGGGCATCGGCCGGCTGCGGATCGACCGTGGCGAGCGCGGGGGTGGGGAGGGGCGCAGGCAGGGGGTGGCTCGGGGGCGCCGGGTAGCCGGGGAGGCCGGGCTCAGCGGGCATCCCCGGGAGCGCGATGTCGCCATTGGGCGGAGCGGGCGGGCCGGGCAGGCTGGGCAGGTCTGGAAGGCCGGGCAGGTCCGGCAGGGGCGGTGCGTCAGGCAGGGTCGGCAGGGCAGGCAGGGCGGGGACGGACGGTGCCGTCGGCGGGACGGGGAGCGTCGGCGTCTTCGGCGCGGTTGGGAGCCTCGGCGCCTTCGGAGCGGCGGGGAGCGTCGGCGCCTTCGGGGGTACGAGGAGTGCCGGCACCTTCGGAGGTACGGCCAGGGCCGACGAATCCGGCAGGTCCGGCAGGGGCGGCGCGTCCGACAGGTCTGGCAGGGGCGGCGCGTCCGACAGGTCTGACTGGTTCGGCACGTCTGGCTGGTCCGGCCGATCCGGCGCACCCGACAGGCCCGGCGAGGACGGCCGGTCCGGCCGACCCGGCCCCGAGGGAGCCTTCGGCGGCGTCGGCAGCTTCGCCGGTGCCTTCACCAGCTCCCCGCCGCCCGACGCCCTCGCGTCACCGGCCACTCCGACGGCCCGCTCCCCCACGGCCCGGACGAGCTGAGCACCCCCAGCCCCGGATCCGAGAGGTTCGCTCTCCTGCCCACTCACCAACCGCCCGACCGCACTGCCCGCCGACGCCCGCACACCGTCCGCCGCATACGCCCGCTCACCGCACAGGAACCCGAGGACGAGCACCCCGCCCACCAGCAGCGCCACTTGGAGCGCACGCCGCCCGGCCGCCGTGCGCAGCATGCGCACAGCGGCATCGGACAGGGCTGCTGACGAGGTCAAGAGGGGGAGCTTCCTCCCGTGCGACGGAACAAGTGCGGAACGCATCACGCGTCACGGGCAACGAGTCGGCACAACGCGGTACTGCCCGGAGCGGCACGACACACTGCCGAGCAGGCGCTGATCCTCGCACGGGAGTGCGGAGGTCGCGCAAGCCCCTCTCTACTGATGGCCCGTCATATCCGTTTTGCTGGACCGAACCGGACGACGACGCGTCGGCAAATCGTCACACCGCGTCCGGTATCGGCAGCGGCCGCTTCTCGATCGCCGCCGCCATCACCTCCGGGAACAGATCGGGCGTGCAGGCGAACGCCGGTGCCCCCAGCGCGGCGAGCGCTGCCGCGTGCTCCCGGTCGTACGCCGGTGCCCCCTCGTCCGAGAGCGCCAGCAGCGTCACGAACTGCACCCCCGACGCCTTCATCGCCGAGACCCGCTTGAGCATCTCGTTGCGGATGCCCCCTTCGTAGAGGTCGCTGATCAGCACGACCACCGTCTCGGCGGGCCGGGTGATCTGCGACTGGCAGTACGCGAGCGCCCGGTTGATGTCCGTACCGCCCCCCAGTTGCGTACCGAAGAGCACGTCCACCGGGTCGTCGAGCTGGTCCGTGAGGTCGACGACCGCCGTGTCGAAGACGACGAGTCGCGTGGAGATCGTCCGCATCGAGGCGAGCACCGCTCCGAACACCGACGCGTAGACAACCGATGCCGCCATGGATCCCGACTGGTCGATACAGAGGATGACCTCCTTCTTCGTGGACTGGGTCGCCCGCCCGAACCCGATGAGCCGCTCCGGCACGATCGTTCGGTACTCGGGCAGGTAGTGCTTGAGGTTGGCCGCGATCGTGCGGTTCCAGTCGATGTCGTGATGGCGCGGCCGGTTGATGCGGGCGCTGCGGTCGAGGGCGCCGGTGAGGGTGGCCCGGGTGCGGGTTGCGAGCCGCTTCTCCAGGTCCTCGACGACCTTGCGCACGACGGCCCGTGCCGTCTCCTTCGTCGTCTCCGGCATGGCCTTGTTGAGCGACAGCAGCGTGCCGACGAGATGCACGTCGGCCTCCACCGCCTCCAGCATCTCCGGCTCCAGCAGCAGTGCGGCGAGACCGAGCCGGTCGATGGCGTCGCGCTGCATGACCTGGACGACGGAGGACGGGAAGTACGTCCGGATGTCCCCGAGCCAGCGCGCCACGGACGGCGCCGACGCCCCGAGCCCCGCCGAACGATCCCGGCCCCCCTGCGGTTTCTCCCCCTTTCCGTAGAGCGCGGTCAGCGCCCCGTCCATCGCCGCGTCCCGCCCCGACAGCGCGCACCCGGTGCCGTCCGCCGCATCACCGCCGAGCACCAGCCGCCACCGCCGCAACCGCTCCTGCGCCGGGTCCGTCGCCTCGGTCGTCATCCGCGTCCTCCCCCGCGCAGCCGCTCCCACAGCGGGATCACCAGCACGGTCGTCGTCGGCCGGCCTTCCGCCCGGGGTCCATTGCCGATGGGCTCCGCCGCTTCCGTCCTCGGAGCCGGCTCCCTCAGTCCGTCGGTCGTCATGCCGTCACCCCCGCCAGGTCGTTACCGGTTTTCTCCCCTACGTCGTCCAGCCCGAGCAGCAGCCGCACGACCGGCAGCACGGCGTCTGCCCGCGCCGTGTCCAGCTCGGCCGCGAAGCCGGGTATGCCGGAGCCGGCCGCTGCCGCACCACCGCCCCCTGCCCCCGGCCCGCGCCGGACCAGCTCGCCCAGGGTCCGGCGCACCCCGGGCTCGTACGCCGAGAACGTCCGCCGCAGCAGGGGCAGCACGTCCGTGAACGCGTCCGCAGGCACCCCGGTCAGCCACGCGTCGACCAGCCCGAGCAGCCGCTCGTCGTGCACCAGGAGCATCCCGCCGCCGGAGCCGCCTCCGACGAAGCCCTCGATCCACGCGGCCGCGTCCGCGGGCGGTGTGCCCGGGGACAGGACGTGCCCCATGAGCAGCGCCGCCTCGTCCTGCGCCAGCTCCCCGTCGTCGAGCAGAAGCCGCACGGCCCGGCCCCGGATCACCCCGGGCACGGTGTCCCGCCCGCACAGCCCGCGCAGCACCGACTGCCAGCGGCCTCTCAAGTGGCCGTGTCCCGCCGCGGGTGCGTCGCCCAGGAGTCCCACAGCCCCGTGGACCGCGTCCACATGGCGCCGCATCTCCTCGGCGGCGTCCGCGTCGAGCGCGGCGCAGGCCGGGGGCAGGCCGACGAAGACCCGCTCGGCCAGGCCCGCGGCGACCTCTCCCAGGGCTCCGGTGTCCGTGCCGCGCACATCGCCGTAGCGCAGGGAGCGGACCAGGGCAGGCAGCGCTTGGGCGAGATGGCCGACGTCCGAGTCGAGGGCGGCCCGGTCGGCGAGGATCCGCATCACCGTGGGCAGGGCGTCGGGCAGTTCGGCCAGCAGACAGCGCTCGGCGAGCGCGGTGACATCGGCGAGGCCCTGCGCGGCGACCCCGTCCGCCTCGGCCTTCGCGGTCGCGGCGGACAGCACGGTCGTCCCCCACACTCCGGCCTCGGCGACCCGCACCGACAGCTCGGGCTCCCAGCGCAGCCGCCAGGTCTCCCGGAACGTGCCCGTGCTGCCCCGCGAGGCGGCCGGTTCACCCCAGGCGACCCCGAGCAACCGCAGCCGGTGCAGCAGCCTGCTGCGGCCGGCGTCGGTCTCCTTGCGCAGGTCGAGCTCCAACTCCCGCTCCAGCGCCTCCGGCTTCAGCCGCAGCCTGCGCTGGAGCCGGGCGAGGTCCCGCTGCAGCGGAACCGCCGGCGCCGACGGCGGCACCTCCCCCAGCACATCGCCCACGACCAGCCGGTCGTGCACCAGCGCCAGCGGCACATCCGAGCCCTCGCACATCACCGCCCGCACCGCGTCGGTCGTCTCGCTCAGGCCCGGCAGCGGACGCCCGCGCATCGCGGCGAGCGTCTCGGCCAGCCGCACCGCCTCGATGACATGCGCGGAGGAGACGATCCGGTCCTCGGCGCGCAGCAGCCCGGCCACCTTGGTCAGCCACCGCTCGACCGGCCGGTCCGGGGCGCTGAACAGATGCCCGTACCAGCCCGGCGACTCGATACCGGCCCCGTAGCCGCTGCTCCGGGACAGCCTGCGGTGGGTCCACGGCACCCAGGTCATGTCCGTCTTGACCTTGGGCAGCCCCTTCAGCAGTGCCTTGTCGGCGGCGACGGTCGTCTTCTGCCGCAGGGCGGGCACGTGCCAGGCTCCGCAGACGACGGCCACGCCGTCCTCGAACTCCCGCTGCGCGGCCCGCACCTGGAGCCGCATATAGGCCTCCCGCACCAGGTCCCGGTCGTGCCCGCCGGCGCCGTAGGTCTCGCGCAGCGCCCCCATGGCCTCCTCCAGCACGGTGAACGGCGCGAGCGCGTCCCCCTTCCCGACGCCCCGGTGCTCCACGACGTCCTCCCACCAGCGCTCGGGATCGTCGTAACCGGCGGTCTCGGCGAGCACGCCGAGCGGATCGATCCGCAGATCGGCGGGGCCGGGGCCCGAGTCGCCTTCACTGTCGCCGTCGCCGTCTCCCTCGCTGTCGGTCCCCGGCGCGTCCTCCTGCCTCCCCCAGGCCAGCGTGTGCGTGGCCGGCAGGTCGATGAAGCGTGCCGGGACGTCGTGTGCGAGGGCCCAGCGGATGGCGACCCACTCCGGGGAGAACTCGGCCATGGGCCAGAACGACGAGCGGCCGGGTTCGTCCACGGCATGGGCGAGCAGGGCGACCGGAGGCCGCATCTCCTCGTCGGCGGCGAGCGGGATCAGGGCATCGGCCTCGGGCGGCCCCTCGATCAGCACGACCCGCGGCCGGGCCTCCTCCAGCGCCGCCCTCACGGCCCGGGCCGAGCCCGGCCCGTGATGCCGCACCCCGAGCAGCAGCGGCCCGGCCCCAACACCCCGGCCCTCAGCCTTCTCCACGCCTGTCACGCCCATCCCCTCCCCTCCACGCGCATGTCCGACGGCCCCGCCCCGTACCGCTCACACGCTCACCTCACGGCAGGCGCGGTAGAAGTCCTTCCAGTCGTCGCGCTCGCGGACGACGGTCTCCAGGTACTCCTGCCAGATGACGCGGTCGGCCGCCGGGTCGCGGACCACCGCGCCGAGGATGCCCGCGGCGACATCGCTCGGCCGCAGCACGCCGTCGCCGAAGTGGGCCGCCAGGGCGAGTCCGTTGGTGACGACGGAGATCGCCTCGGCCGTGGACAGCGTGCCGCTGGGCGACTTCAGCTTGGTCCGGCCGTCGGCCGTGACGCCGTCGCGCAGCTCCCGGAAGACCGTGACGACCCGGCGGATCTCGTCGAGGCCTTCGGGCGCGGCCGGCAGGTCGAGGGAGCGGCCGATCTGGTCGACACGGCGCGAGACGATGTCGACCTCGGCGTCGGGGCTCTCCGGCAAGGGCAGCACCACCGTGTTGAAGCGACGGCGCAGGGCGCTGGACAGGTCGTTGACCCCGCGGTCGCGGTCGTTGGCCGTGGCGATCAGGTTGAAGCCGCGGACCGCCTGCACCTCCTGGCCCAGTTCCGGTATCGGCAGTGTCTTCTCCGACAGGATCGTGATGAGCGTGTCCTGCACATCGGCCGGGATGCGCGTCAGCTCCTCGACGCGGGCGGTCATGCCGTCGGACATCGCGCGCATGACCGGACTGGGCACGAGGGCGTCGCGGCTCGGGCCGTGGGCGAGCAACCGCGCGTAATTCCAGCCGTACCGGATGGCCTCCTCCGGTGTTCCGGCGGTGCCCTGCACCAGCAGTGTGGAGTCGCCGCTGACCGCCGCGGCCAGGTGTTCGGACACCCAGGTCTTCGCGGTGCCGGGCACGCCGAGCAGGAGCAGGGCGCGGTCGGTGGCGAGCGTGGTGACCGCGACCTCGACGATGCGGCGCGGGCCCACGTACTTCGGTGTGATCAGTGTGCCGTCGGGCAGTGTGCCGCCGAGCAGGTAGGTCGCGACGGCCCACGGCGACAGCTTCCAGCGGGCCGGGCGCGGGCGGTCGTCCTGCGCGGCGAGTGCGGCGAGTTCGCCGGCGAAAGCGTCCTCGGCGTGCGGCCGCAGCGCCTCGGCACCGTCGGTCTGCGACGTCGGTTCAACGGACACAGGCATGGCTGAGTCCCCCTCCAGCTCGGCCGGTTCGGATCTGGTGACCACGTTGCACCACACCACTGACAATGCGTTCTGACCTGCGAAAATGCCCTGCCGGAGTCGCTCGCGGACCCGATTGTCAGTGGTGGGATCTACCTTCGTTGCCATGACTCAGCAGGGGGTGCGCTGGACGGCGGACCAGGTGCTGGCACTGGCACCTGACACCGCGTCACGCAAAGCGGGAAGCAAACTCGGCGCGGCAGGGCCGTGGTCCGAGGCGGGGAGTTCCGACGAGGGGACGGTGTGGGGGCTGTGCAAGGGCAGCGGGAGCAAGCCGTATCAGACGATCGTGGACATCGCGGACGCCTCGGGGCCCGCGTACAAGTGCAGTTGTCCGAGCCGCAAGTTCCCGTGCAAGCACGCTCTCGGGCTGCTGCTGCTCTGGGCGGGCGGCGACGGAGCGGTGCCGTCGGGGCAGGCACCGGAGTGGGCCGGGCAGTGGATAGCGGGGCGGCGCAAGCGCGCGGAGGAGAAGGGTTCGGAAGAGAGCCCGGCCTCTCCGTCCGGGTCCGCTGATCCGGAGGCGGCGCGGCGCCGGGCGGAGCGACGGGCCGAGCGGGTCACGGCGGGTGCGGTGGAGCTGGAGCAGCGCCTGACGGACCTGTTGCGCGGCGGTCTGGCGGCGGCGGAGCAGTCCGGTTACGGCCTCTGGGAGGAGACGGCGGCCCGCATGGTCGACGCGCAGGCGCAGGGCCTCGCCGCGCGGGTGCGGGAGCTGGGGGCGATCCCGTCCACCGGTCCGGGCTGGCCGGTGCGGCTGCTGGAGGAGTGCGCGCTGCTGCATCTCCTCGGCCAGGGCTGGCTGCGCCGCGAGCGACTGCCGGACGGCCTCGCCGCCACGGTCCGTTCCCGGATCGGCCTGCCGGCCTCCGTGGAGGGCCCGCCGGTGCGGGACCGGTGGCTGGTGCTCGCCCAGTACGACACGACGGACCCACGCCTGACGACCCGCCGGATCTGGCTGCACGGCGCCGACTCGCACCGCACCGTGCTGCTCCTCTCCTACGGCGCCGCCGGCCGCGCCCCGGAGCTGGCGTTGCCGGTGGGCCTGGCCCTCGAGGCAGAGATATCCGCCTACCCGGGCGCCGGGCAGCTGCGGGTGGCCCTGGGCGAGCGGTTCTCCCCGCCCACGCCCACGGACATACGTCCGCCGGGGATGACGACATCGCAGGCGGCGGCCCGCTACGGCGACGCCCTGCGCGACGATCCGTGGCTGGAGTCCGTCCCGGTGACGCTGGACCGCGTCGTACCCACCCCGGACGGCGGCTCCTGGCAGTTGGCGGACGCCGACGAGGACATGGCGCTGCCGCTCACTCCCGCCGCGCGTTCCCGGCCGGGCCTGTGGCGGCTCGTCGCCCTGTCGGGCGGGGCCCCGGTCAGGGTCTTCGGCGAATGCGGCCACCAGGGCTTCACCCCGCTCACGGCCTGGCCCGAGGGACCGGGCGACGCGGTGGCCCTGTGCTGAACCGACGGCGACGGCCCCGCCGTTCCGGCCTGCCCCACCCTTCCCATGAATCCATCAAATCAACGCATCTTTCAGGCATCACGGGACAACCGATGAGGGTGAGACTTCAACCACTCACGGGCGCCCCACGGAAAGGACGCTCATGACCAGGACCTCCGCTCCTGTGGACGCGCCCGTCGCGGACGCCTGGGAGGGGCTCGTCACCACGGCGCTGCTGGGCACGGACCGGCGCACCCCGCCGGGCTCCAGGCCGGGCCCGGAGGCCCCGGTGGCCCTGCTCGACGCGGCGGCGACGGAGACCGTACGACGCCGGGCCGGTCTGCGCCCGGCGAGGGCGGCGGAGCGCCCGCAAGCGGCCCCAGAGGACCCTCGTCCACCCCTGCCTCCCGCCGCGGCCCGCAGACTCGCGCTGCTGCTGGCCGACCGCCCCGGCCCGTCCGGCGGCGGCCGCCGGGGCGCCGCGCCCGATCTGATGGAGCTGCTGCCCCAGTGGCTCGCGGCGGCCAACTCCCACGGTTTCGGCCCGCCTCCGCACACACTCCCCGCACTGCTGGACGCGGCCCGGGGGCGTACCGACCTGCGTCCGGCGGTGCTGGAGTTCGCGGGCCCGCGAGCCCTGTGGCTGGCGCGGCTGAATCAGGACTGGCGGTTCGCCCTGCGCTCGGCACGGGGCGGTGGCGCGGCCCTGCCGCACGTCGATGACGACGAGCGGACTCAGCAGCTGTGGCAGGAGGGCCTGTTCGCCGAACGGGTCGCCCTTCTCTCGGCCCTGCGTTCCCGCGAACCGGCCTCCGCACGCGAACTGCTCGCGACGACCTGGGCGACGGAACGGGCCGAGGACCGGCTGATGTTCCTCGACTCCCTGCGCTCGGGCCTGGGCCCGGACGACGAGCCGTTCCTGGAACAGGCCCTGGCCGACCGCAGCCGCAACGTCCGGGCGACGGCGGCGGAGCTGCTGTCGGCGCTGCCCGGTTCGGCACTCGCCGCGCGGATGGCGGTCAGAGCGGAGGCATGCGTGGCCGTCGACCACACGCAGACCGCACAGGCCACACCCACACCAACCACACCCACCACTCAGTCCACTCAGCCCACACCGGTGATAGCCGTCGAAGCACCTCACGAGTGCGACCCGGCCATGGAGCGCGACGGCGTCGTGGCGAAGGCCCCGGCCGGACGGGGAGAACGGTCCTGGTGGTTCGGCCAGTTGATCGAGGCCGCACCGCTCGGGACCTGGTCGCGGCGGCTGGGCGGGCGGACACCCCGGGAGATCGTGGCGCTGCCGGTGGCGGACGACTGGCAGGGCGAGCTGCACGCGGCCTGGTGCCGGGCTGCGGTGCGCCAGCGGGACGCCGAGTGGTCGCGTGCGCTGCTCGGCGACCCCTCGGCACCGGAGGCGGGCGGCCCCGGCGCGGTGTCCCTGGCCGAACGCGCCAAGCTGCTCGGCACCCTGAGCGCGGCCGAGCGGGCCGAGTGGGTGGCCGGCTTCATCGCGACGCACGGCCTGTCCGAGGCCTTTCAGCTGCTCGGGGTGTGCGCGGTGCCGTGGTCCGGGCCGCTCGGCCGGGCGGTGGTGGACGCGCTCAACATCGCTCGGGACGCAGGGAGTTATCCATGGAGCTTCAGCGGGGTCATGGGCCTGGCCGAGCGCTGCCTCGACCCGTCCGAGGCCGGACGCCTCGACGTCCTGCTGGCCGTACCGGACGAACCGGAGAACGCCTCACCCGGAGCCGGCGGCTACTGGGCGGAGGCCTTCCAGCGCCTGGTCACGACCCTGCGGCTGCGCGCGGCGATGGCGGCGGAACTGGGCGCGCCGTAGCCCGGCGAGCATCCGACGACCGCGCGAGGACAGGACCTCGGCCGACAACGGGCCCACCAGCCACGACACCGAAGCCAAAACCGGAGCCAAATCCGAACCCGAAACCGAAACCGACATCGCCCCCGGCCGGGGCCTCGACCTCGACCAACCCGAGCCGCCCCGGCCGAACCGCCGGAGGCCTACGCCCCGGCCGGCTGGCGTACGTTCGTCTTGACCCACTCCACGATCGACGTCGTCGTCGCGCCGGGCGTGAAGATCTCCGCGACGCCCTTCTCCTTCAGCAGCGGGATGTCCGCCTCGGGAATGATCCCGCCGCCGAAGACGAGGATGTCCGCCGCGTCCCGCTCCTTGAGCAGCTCGATCACCGCCGCGAAGAGCGTGTTGTGCGCGCCGGAGAGGATGGACAGCCCGATCGCGTCGGCGTCCTCCTGGATCGCCGTGTCGACGACCTGCTCGGGAGTCTGGTGGAGCCCGGTGTAGATGACCTCCATACCGGCGTCGCGCAGGGCCCTCGCGATCACCTTGGCCCCGCGATCGTGGCCGTCGAGCCCCGGCTTGGCCACCACTACGCGGATCGGACCGGCTGCCACACCCATCACTGCCTCCATGAAGCGAATACATCCATCCGTACCGACAAGTACCGCACACATCGGGCACGCCGTACACGCCGCACCGCACGGACCCCCCGCCCCGCATCGTCCGGGCAAGTGAACGAACGTTATCTCCAGGATCCCGCAACCGGCAGTTTCGCGCTGCGGAGCGAGGGGGAAATCACACGGTGGGACAAGCGCAAGGGGAGCCGCGACGAAGTCGCCGTACCGCCGCTCCACCCACCACGCACAGCAGCGGTACGGCACTTCGGCGAAGACACGCAGGGCAAGAACCGCACGTTCGGCACGCACCGCACCCAGGGGACCACTGGCGCCACACACGCCACACGCGACACTCAGGCCCCACGGCACACGCGGCTCAGGCCGCTCACATGGTTCTCGCCGGCCGACTTCGCAGCGGCTCTCCACGAGGGCACACGGGGGGCGGAGCCGTCCTTCCACGTGCCGACAGGAGGTCGGCCATGAAGGTCACCGGGGCTGTTCTGCCCTTTCTCCCGTCCTGCAGGCACCTGCTGCCGAGCCGGCTGACGGGACTCTCCCTGGCCCTTCTGAAGGCCACCGCCCTGGAGATCGCCATCCTGGCCGGGCATCTCCTCCTCTACCCCTCGGGCATCACCCAGGAGCGACGGGCCCCCGCCGCCGTACCGCCCAGCACGGACGGCGCCGCCCAACTGCCCACGGAGGCCAAGCCCCCGGTCCTGTTGCTGCACGGCTTCATCGACAACCGCTCGGTCTTCGTCCTGCTGCGCCGCAGCCTCGCCCAGCACGGCAGGCAGCAGATCGAGTCCCTCAACTACTCGCCGCTGACCTGCGACATACGCGCCGCGGCCGAGCTGCTCGGCCGGCGCGTGGAGGAGATCTGCGAGCGCACCGGAGCCCGGCAGATCGATGTCGTCGGGCACAGCCTCGGTGGCCTGATAGCGCGTTACTACGTGCAGCGGCTCGGCGGTGACGCCCGCGTCCGGACCCTCGTCACCCTCGGCACGCCGCACTCCGGGACCCGGGTCGCGCCCCTGGCGGACGCGCACCCCATCGTGCGCCAGATGCGCCCCGGCTCACCGGTGCTCGAGGAGCTCACTCGGCCCGCCCCTGACTGCCGTACGCACTTCGTCAGCTACTGGAGCGACCTGGATCATGTGATGGACCCGCTGGAGACGGCCCGGATCGACCATCCCGATCTGACGGTGCAGAACGTGCGGGTGACCGGCATCGGCCACCTCGCGCTGCCCGTGCACCCCGCCGTCGCCAACGGAATACGGCAGGTCCTCGACACGGCCCACCCGGGTGAACCGTCCGCAGATCACACCGGCGGCCTCACGGTGGCCTGAAAGCGGAACCGACCGGCGCGCGCCTCACATCGAAATGTCGAACAAACTTCGAACACAAAGCCAAACTCGCGCCCGCCGTCCGCCAAAACACGGCCGAATGCCCGTTTCATGCGCGCGCGAAACCTGCCGAAGATTGTCGTGCCCGCGTACCGCCGGGTACAGTCGCCGCACTGCTCTGGCAGCCCCTGTTGTCGAGGCGAAAGAGAAGTTGGTGAACGACCGTCACCCGTCGGGGACCATGACCCCGGCTCCGGCTTCCGAGGCCGCCTCGGCGCACTACGCGTCGTACGGCACCCAGGAAGCCCAGTACGGCGACTTCACCACGTACGGCGACTACGCCGCCACCGGTTTTGACGCCCCCGGCGCCCACCCCGCCGGTACGGACGGCGCCGGTTTCGATGCCACCGGGCACGCCACCGCGAGCTTCGCCAGCGACCCCCTCTTCGGCAACCTGCCGGGCAGCGGCGCCGACACGGGCACGTACGACTCAGGCCACTGGCCCACGGGCCAGCACGAGAACCCGCACTACGACGCGTACGCGGCCCAGCATCACGCCGCCTACGACACCGGCGTGTACGACACCACCTCCTGGACGCCCCAGCAGCAGCCGCTGTCGGTCATCCCGCCGCAGGCCGGGTCCCCGGACGCCACCGGCCAGTGGGACACCGGCGCCTGGCTCCAGCCCGACCAGTCCGGCAACCCGGCCGACCAGACCCAGCAGTGGGAATGGGGCACGCAGGCCTTCGACACCGGCACCTACGACGCCACGCAGTGGAACTCCGACGGCTCCGCCGCGCCGTCCCCCGACGGGTACGAGCAGCACGCGGACGCCTTCCACCAGCAAGAGACGGCGACGTTCGAGCAGCTCGGCTACGACGAGGCCACCGGCGCCCCCTACGAGGACCCCGCCGCGGACGGCGGCGAGCCTGCCGCCACCGGCGAACTGCCCATCGTCGCCCCGCTCCTGGACGGCCAGGAGGAGGTCGGCCCGCGCACCGCCGCACGAGCGGCCTCGCGCGCCGGGTCCCGCTCCCGCCGCCGTACGCCCCCCAAGCGCTCGGCGCTGATGACCATCGCGGTGCCCTCGGCGTGCGTGATGGGCGTCGCGGGGATCGCCGCCGCGTCCGTCGGCAGCCTCACCGAGGACAGCGCCGCGGAGGCGCAGACGACCGCGGCGGACGCGCAGCCGGTCAAGCCGGCCGCCGCCAACAACAAGCTGGACACGCAGCTGCAGAGTCTCTCCGCCGGCGCGGACGACTTCGCCGACCGGGCCAGCCGTACGCAGGAACGTATCGACCTCAAGGCTCAGCAGGCGGCCGAGCGGAAGCGGGCGGCGGAAGAGGCGGCCCGCAAGGAGCGGCTGCGCCCGAAGTTCGCCATGCCGGTCGCCCGCCACGGACTCAGCGCGCAGTACGGCCAGTCCGGCATCAACTGGATGTCCCTGCACACCGGCATCGACTTCCCCGTCTCGTACGGCACGACCGTGATGGCCGCGACCGACGGCACCGTCCGCACCCAGTGGAACAGCGCCTACGGCAACATGCTGATCCTGACGGCGAAGGACGGCACGGAGACGTGGTACTGCCACCTCTCCACCTACACGGTCCCCTCCGGTACGACCGTGAAGGCCGGCGACTCGATCGCGCGCTCGGGCAACTCCGGCAACTCCACCGGCCCTCATCTGCACTTCGAGGTGCGGCCGGGCGGCGGCTCGCCGATCGACCCGCTTCCGTGGCTGCGCAGCCACGGCGTGGACCCGACGTAACGTCTCGGCAGCCTCCGCCGGTCCGGCCGGCGGAGGCTCACCTCACAGGGCTTCAGCGCCCCGGGGCTACAGCTTCTCCACCGGCGCGTACCGCAGCAGCAGCCGCTTCGGCTTGTCCCCGAAGTCGATCGTCGCCTCGGCGTTCGCGCCCGTGCCCTTGACCGCCACGACGGTCCCGAGCCCGAACTGGTCGTGTGTGACCCGGTCCCCGACCGCCAGTGACACGACCGGCTTCTCGGCGGTGCGGCGCGTGGCGAAACCGGAGGCGCCCGACGCCGACGACCGCGAACGGGACGACGACAGCGAGGACGCCACGGCGGAGACCGGCCCGGAGGACGCGGGCGCGGTCGCACCGGTCCGCTTCCACTCCAGATGGGTCGGCGGGATCTCCTCCAGGAACCGGGAGGGCGGGTTGTACGACGGCTGGCCCCAAGCGCTGCGCAGGGTGGAGCGGGTCAGATAGAGCCGTTCCCGCGCGCGCGTGATGCCCACGTACGCCAGGCGCCGCTCCTCCTCCAGCTCCTTGGTCTGGCCGAGGGCGCGCATGTGCGGGAAGACGCCGTCCTCCATGCCGGTCAGGAAGACGACCGGGAACTCCAGGCCCTTGGCGGTGTGCAGGGTCATCAGGGTGATGACGCCGTCGCCGTCCTCCTCGTCGGGGATCTGGTCGGAGTCGGCGACCAGCGCGACCTTCTCAAGGAAGTCGGCCAGCGTTCCCTGCTCGTCCTCGGCGCGCTCCTGCTCGAACTCCATGGCGACGGCGGCGAGTTCCTGGAGGTTCTCGATCCGGGTCTCGTCCTGCGGGTCGGTGGAGGCCTGCAGTTCGGCGAGGTACCCGGTACGGTCCAGGATCGCCTCCAGCACGGTGGCGGGGCCGGCGCCGGACTCGACGACCGTACGGAGGTCCTCCATCAGCGTGTTGAACCGCTTGACGGCGTTGGTGGAGCGCGCGGCCATGCCGTACGCCTCGTCGACGCGCTTCAGCGCCTGCGGGAAGCTGATCTTCTCGCGCTGGGAGAGGGCGTCGATCATCGCCTCTGCGCGGTCGCCGATGCCCCGCTTGGGGACGTTGAGGATCCGGCGCAGCGGCACCGAGTCCTCCGGGTTGGCCAGGACGCGCAGGTAGGCCAGGACGTCCCGGACCTCCTTGCGCTCGTAGAAGCGGACGCCGCCGACGACCTTGTAGGGCAGGCCGACGCGGATGAAGATCTCTTCGAAGACACGGGACTGGGCGTTGGTGCGGTAGAAGACGGCGACATCGCCCGCCTTCGCCTCGCCCGCGTCGGTGAGACGGTCTATCTCGTCGGCGACGAACTGCGCCTCGTCGTGCTCGGTGTCGGCGACGTAGCCGGTGATCCGCGCGCCCGTGCCCGCGTTGGTCCACAGGTTCTTGGGGCGGCGGGACTCGTTGCGCTCGATGACCGCGTTGGCCGCGGTCAGGATCGTCTGTGTGGAGCGGTAGTTCTGCTCCAGGAGGATCGTCGTCGCGTCCGGGTAGTCCTCCTCGAACTGGAGGATGTTGCGGATCGTCGCGCCGCGGAAGGCGTAGATCGACTGGTCGGCGTCGCCCACCACGCACAGCTCGGCGGGCGGCAGGTCGTCCGCGCTGGGCGGTACGTCGACGGGGTGCTCGGAGGTGCCCACGAGCTCCCGGACGAGGGAGTACTGGGCGTGGTTGGTGTCCTGGTACTCGTCCACCAGCACATGGCGGAAGCGGCGGTGGTAGTGCTCGGCGACGTCCGGGAAGGCGCGCAGCAGGTTGACCGTCGTCATGATCAGGTCGTCGAAGTCGAGGGCGTTCGCCTCGCGCAGCCGTGACTGGTACATCGCGTAGGCCTGGGCGAGGGTCTTCTCGAAGCCGTCGGCGGCCTGGGCGGCGAAATCCTCCTCGTCGATCAGCTCGTTCTTCAGGTTGCTGATCTTGGCGCTGAAGGACTTCGGCGGGAAGCGCTTGGGGTCGAGGTCCAGGTCGCGGCAGACCAGGGCCATCAGGCGCTTGGAGTCGGCGGCGTCGTAGATCGAGAAGCTCGAGGTGAAGCCGAGCTTCTTGCTCTCCCGGCGCAGGATGCGCACGCAGGCGCTGTGGAACGTCATCACCCACATGGCGTTCGCGCGCGGGCCGACGAGTTGTTCGACGCGCTCCTTCATCTCGCCGGCGGCCTTGTTGGTGAAGGTGATGGCGAGGATCTGGCCCGGGTGGACGTCCCGCTCGGCGAGCAGGTGGGCGATGCGGTGCGTGAGCACGCGGGTCTTGCCGGAGCCGGCGCCGGCGACGATGAGCAGCGGGGAGCCGGAGTGGGTGACGGCGGCGCGCTGGTTGTCGTTCAGCCCCTCCAGGAGCGCGGCGGCGTCCACCGGCGGGCGCGCGGCGCCGCCCCGGTAGTAGGCGTCGCGGTCCGGCGGCACGTCGAACTTCCCGCCGAACAGATCGTCCGGGACCGGCTCCGGTCCGTGATCGTCCTCGGGCGGCGGCGGGGGCTCGTCCGCGGGGCCCCGCTGGGCCTGGAGGTCCGCCAGGAAGCTGTCGTCAAAGAGGCTGCTCATCGCTCTCCGAGTCTAGGGCGCCCCACTGACAGCCCGCCGCCGCCCTGAGAACATCGCCGAAAGCACCCCCCCGTCACCCTCCAGGTCCGGGTGATCACAGGCCGCTATGGCCTCCACAATTGCGGACGAATGATGACCGACCTCCCCCGATTGATCACTCTCGGCGACGCTCATGAGTAAGGTCACGGAAATGTATCGGGCATATCACCCATCAACCTTCACAAGGGCCACACGAGTTGGCTACCGTGCGAGGAGGCCACACGACCCCCACCGGCGAACCTCGCCGGGCCGCGTGGCCTCCGCCGAGTCCGGCGTGCCGCAGCGGCAGCCAGAGCCGGGGACCCAACCGAGACCCCGGGGTGAATCGGCCCGACTCCCTTTCCGGAGAAGGCCGTAGGGCAACCCTTCCGAAGCACCCGCCCGAACCCGACAGCTAACCCGGTAGGCGGAGCATGGAAGGAGTCGCCTCCCTTGGCGTCGCACCGCAAGTCGCGTCCTACGGGTTCGCGCGTGGCAGGCATACGGACCCCCGCCCTCGCAACGGCGGCCCTCACCTCCGTGGCCCTGCTGTCCCAGTCGGCCAACGCCGCCCCCGAGGCCGACGACAAGCCCAGCCTGGAGGAAGTCGAGAAGAAGGTCGACGACCTCTACCGCCAGGCCGGGTCCGCGACCGAGAAGTACAACGGGGCGAAGGAGAAGACCGCCAAGCAGCGCAAGCGCGTCGACACCCTCCTCGACGACGTCGCCCAGCGCACCGAGAAGCTGAACGAGGCGCGGGAGGAGCTGGGCACCTTCGCCGCCGCCCAGTACCGCACCGGCGCCTCCGCCCCGGACACGGCGACGTTCCTGCTCGCGGACACCCCGCAGGACTACTTCGACCAGACCCAGCTGATGGACCGGATGACCGGCCGTCAGAAAGTGGCGGTCGACGACTACATCACTCAGCAGTCAGAGACGATGGAGAAGCGTCAGGAGGCCGCCGAGAGCCTCGAGACGCTCACCGAGTCGCAGGGCGACCTGAAGACGGCCAAGGCCACCGTCCAGCGGAAGCTCGCGGACGCGCGCGAGTTGCTGTCGAAGCTGACCGCCGAGGAGAAGGCGCGGCTCGCGGCGATCGAGAAGGAGAAGCAGCAGGAGGCGGCCCGCAAGGCCGCCGAGCTGGCCCGGCAGCAGGCCGAGCAGCAGAAGGAGCGGGAGCAGGAGCAGGAGGCCGCCCAGCAGCAGGGCGGCGGCTCCTCCTCGGCGGGTTCGTCCTCGGGGTCGTCGTCCACCGCGCCCGACTCCTCGTACGCCACCAAGGCCGACAAGGCGCTCGCCTTCGCCCGCGCCCAGATCGGCAAGCCGTACGTCTGGGGCGCCACCGGCCCTGGCTCCTACGACTGCTCCGGCATCACCCAGGCCGCCTGGAAGGCCGCCGGGGTGACCCTGCCGCGCACGACGTACGACCAGGTCAACGCCGGCACCACGGTCCCCCTGGCCGACGCACAGCCCGGTGACCTGGTCTTCTTCTACGACGATGTCACCCACGTGGGTATCTACATCGGCAACGGCATGATGATCCACGCTCCGAAGCCCGGCACGTACGTGCGCGAGGAGTCGATCTACTACGACGGCGAGTCGTCGATCCACAGCGTGGTGCGTCCGGCCTGACGGGTCTCGCAGGTTTTTGGGACCCCGCGCGCGTGGCCTGCCCGTAACGCGCGCGGGGCCTACCTAGCATCGGGCCCATGCCCGCGACCTCCCCCTCCGTCGCCTGGTGGGCGCGGCGTGCCCCGGCGGCCAGTGCCGCCGTGCTGGCGACCGGCACCCTGTCGGTCGGTCTGGATCTGGCGGGGTACGAGGTCCTCTCGCTCATCGCCCTCGCTCTCGCCTGCGCGGCCTGGCTGCTGTTCGCCGCGGACTTCACCCTGCGGCTGCTGCGGGCCGGGACGAGGTGGCGGGCGTACATCCGCAGGCCGGGCGTCCTCGAGAGCGTGACGACGACGGCCCTCACCACCGTGGCGGCGACCGCTGTCCTCGGGACCGCCTTCTCGGCGGCGGGCTCGCAGGCTCTGGCCGTGACGCTGCTGGTGCTCGCCGTGCTGCTCTGGCCGGTGCCGCTCGTCCTCGTCCCGCAGGGCGAGCAGCGGCGCAGGCCCGGGACGGTGTTCGCGCGCTGCATGGCCACCCAGGGGCTCGCCGTGCTCGGTGCCACGCTGGCCGCGGCCGAGTCGGAGGCGTGGCTCGCGCACGCGGCGCTGGTGCTGTTCTGGCTGGGGCTGGTGCTGTACGTCTTCGCCCTGGTCCGTTTCGATGTGCGGCAGGTGGCCGAGGGCACCGGCGATCACTGGCTCGCGGGCGGGGCCCTCGCCCTCTCGGCGCTCGCCGGGGCGCTGCTGATCAGCGCCGACAGCGTGCGTCTGTACCTGTGGAACGTGGACGACCGGGACGTCCTGCGCAATATGACCGTCGCCCTGCTCGTGCTCGCGCTGGTCTGTTACGCCGTCCTGCTCGCCGCCGAGTTCCTGTGGCCCCGGCCCCGTGATGACGTCCGCCGCTGGGCGACCGTGTTCACCTGGGCCACGACGGGGACGGCGGCACTGGGCGTCGCCGTCGCCCTCGACGTCTCCTGGCTCGACGGTTTCGGGGAGGCACTGTTGTGGATCGCCATCGCCGCGTGGCTGGTGGCCGCCGCCCTGACGGCCGCCGCGGCCCGGTCCGGTGCCCGGCCCGGCCGGCGGGTCAGGTCCAGAGCACGGCGATGAAGACGTTCGCCGTGGTCAGCAGCCCGACCAGGCCGAACAGGCCCTTGTCCACCTTCTCGTCGTCCCGTTTCACATAGACCAGGCCGAGGATCACGATCAGCAGGGCCAGCTTCACACCTATCTTGATGTTGTTCACGGACTGGTCGTCGGCCTGGTTGAGGCCGATCAGGATCACACCGGTGACCAGCATCGTCAGCGCGCCGTGCAGCATCGCCGGGGTGTAGCGGGCGGTGCCCTCGCCCATCGCCTTCATCTGGGTGAGAAAGCCGCCCAGGAGCGAGGCGATGCCGATGATGTGGAGACCGACGAAGAGGTGGATGAGAACGTCCATGAGGCCGGAGCCTAATCAGGGGGTCCGATCCGCCCGGCACCGGCCCACCGATGCATATATGCGCCCCATAGCACCCGATCACTGGCACTCGCCCGGGAAATCGACGCATCGGTCATCACGCTGAGTGAAGACGACGGCGCCGGGGCGGGATCACGGTCGCATACGGTCACCGCCGGTCCTCTCGGGACAGTTCCGCGCACCGGCCACGGGCCCGCCATGGCGAGGTTTAGCGTCCTGCCCCAGGTGACCGGCTCCCCACCGCCGCCCGGGCCAGGGGCGGCAGTCGGGCACCACCGCCAGAAGGTCCGGCGGCGGCCCGCTTCCCCTGTGCGGGCCGTCGCCGGACGCGCAGGCCGCCCGTCCGCTCCCCACTGCGGTCGTCGCACGCCCGGCGGTCGCAGGAAAGGACGTGGCACCCCAGGTGGCAGCGCACCGCAAGCCCCGACAGCGCACCGCGAGCGGCAACACGGCCCGTACGGCCGCCACGATCGCGCTCGCCGGCGCGGCGACCGCGACGGGCTTCGACGGAACCGGACACGCCGAACCGCAGCTCACCCCCGGCCAGGTCAAGGCCGAGGTGGACAAGCTGTACCAGGAGGCGGAGGTCGCCACCGAGAAGTACAACAGGGCGAAGGAGAAGGCCGACGCCGCCGGAGAGCGGATCAGGAAGCTCCAGGACCAGGCGGCCCGCAAGGAGGAACGGCTCAACTCGGCCCGCGACGCCCTGGGCTCCCTCGCCGCCGCGCAGTACCGGGACGGCGGCATCGACCCCGCCCTCCGGCTCGCCCTGTCCGACGACCCCGACCGGTACCTCGAGAACGCCGAGTTCGTGGAGCGGGCCGGCAACCGGCAGAAGTCCGCCGTCGCGGGTGTCCGCAAGCAGCTCCGGGAGATCGAGCAGCTGCGCGGGGCCGCCCACATCGAGCTGACGTCCCTGAAGTCGCGGCAGACGGAGCTGAAGCGGCACAAGAAGACGATCACCGGCAAGCTGGGCTCCGCACGGCAGCTGCTGTCCCGGCTCACCCCGCAGGAACGTGCCGGCCTGGGCGAAGGGCCCGGCACGGACCGCGCCTCCCGCTCCTCGACGGGCCTCCGGGACACCCTGGCGGCCCCCGGTTCCGCCGCCTCGCAGGCGCCCAACGCCCGCGCTGCCGCCGCCGTCTCCTACGCCTACCAGAAGCTCGGCAGCCCCTACGTCTGGGGCGCGACCGGCCCGGACGCCTTCGACTGCTCGGGCCTCGTCCAGGCCGCGTACCGCTCCGCGGGCGTCGCACTGCCCCGCACGACGTACTCCCAGATCGCCGCCGGCCGCCGCGTCTCCCGTTCCGAACTCCTCCCCGGTGACCTGGTCTTCTACTACGCCGGTATCAGCCACGTCGGTATCTACGTGGGCAACGGCCAGATGATCCACGCCCCCAACTCATCGGCCCCGGTACGGGTCGCCCCGCTCGACGAGATGCCGTACGCGGGGGCGACACGGGTGGTCTGACGGGTGGTCCGGCACGGGACCTACGGGCAGGGTGGACCGCGACGGCGCAGGCCGACCCGGTCGCCGGGTCACACCAGCCGTCGCGCCGTGGCCCACCTGGTCAGCTCGTGCCGGTTGGAGAGCTGGAGCTTGCGCAGGACCGCCGAGACATGCGACTCGACCGTCTTCACGGAGATGAACAGCTGCTTGGCTATCTCCTTGTACGCGTACCCCCGGGCGATGAGCCGCAGCACCTCGCGCTCGCGCTGCGTCAGCCGGTCCAGGTCCTCGTCGACCGGGGGAGCGTCCGTGGAGGCGAAGGCGTCGAGGAC
Source organism: Streptomyces sp. CRCS-T-1 (assembly GCF_024442335.1). Lineage (NCBI taxonomy): Bacteria > Bacillati > Actinomycetota > Actinomycetes > Kitasatosporales > Streptomycetaceae > Streptomyces > Streptomyces sp. CRCS-T-1. The sequence goes on from NZ_CP101651.1 coordinate 3,109,133, forward strand.
GAACCCGGCCAGCCGCGGGGAGAACACCGCGTCGCCCTCCTGGACGCGGAAGACGGAGTCGACGAGGTCCGTGCCGGTGATCGTCTTGGTGACATACCCGCGGGCCCCGCCGCGGATCACGCCGATCACGTCCTCCGCCGCGTCCGACACGGACAGCGCGAGGAAGCGGACCGGCTGCTCGGGGTCGGCCATCAAGGGGGCGCAGCGGCGCAGTACCTCCACCCCGCCACCGCCCGGGAGATGCACGTCGAGGAGAACCACCTCGGGCCGGGTCGCGGTGATGACCGTGACCGCCTGGTCGACGTCCGCGGCCTCGCCGACGACCTCGACACCGGTCTGCTCGGTCTGCCCGATCTCGGCCTGGACCCCCGTACGGAACATGCGGTGGTCGTCGACGAGGACCACGCGCACCCGACGCCCGCCGGTGCCGCCGCCCGGCTCCCCGGGCCCGGCCGCCTCCGCCGCTCCCCCTGTACCGTTCGCCTCGGTCGGGTCGCTCATGACGTCTTCTCCGCCCTCTCCATCTCCAGCTCGACCTCCGTGCCGCCGTCCGGCACCGCGCGCAGCCGCGCCGTGCCGCCGTGGCGCTCCATGCGGCCGATGATCGATTCTCTGACACCCATGCGGTCGGCGGGTATCGAGTCGAGGTCGAAGCCGGGGCCGCGATCCCGGACGGACACGAAGACCGTCTTCCCCTCGACCTCGGCGTAGACCTGTACGGCTCCGCCCTCGCCACCGTACTTGGCGGCGTTCACCATCGCTTCCCGCGCGGCCTGCATCTGTGCGCCGGTCCCCTCGTCGAGCGGGCAGTCCCCCACCACCACGACTTCGATGGGCACGCCGTGCTTGTCCTCCACCTCGGCTGCGTTGCGCCGCACGGCGTCGGCGAGGGTGGTGGGTTCGTCGGCCTCGTCCTTGCCGGTGCCCTCGGGCTTGTAGAGCCAGGTGCGCAGGTCCCGCTCTTGGGCGCGGGCGAGGCGGCGCACCTCGCCCGCGTTCTCCGCGTTGCGCTGGATCAGGGTGAGGGTGTGCAGCACCGAGTCGTGGACATGGGCGGCGACCTCCGCGCGCTCCTGGGCGCGGATGCGCATCAGGCGCTCCTCGGAGAGGTCCTGCGTCATACGCACCAGATAGGGCCCGGCGAGAAGCGTGATCCCGACGAGGACCGCGAGGGCCGCCTGCAGGACGGAGCCGAGGTGGGCGGCGGAGCCCTGCAGGACGAAGATGCCGGAGACACCGGCCGTCACCAGCAGCACCCCGCCCACCGCGCGCAGCAGCGTGACCGTGCGCCGGCGACGGCCGACCTCGACCCAGCGGGCGCGGCGGGCGTTGTCCGCCTGCCGCCAGACCAGGGCGACGCCCGCGCCGACGAGCACCGCCGGCCACAGGTACACCCGGGCCCCGCCGCTGAGGTTCACATTGCCCACGAACACCAGGGCCACGGCGACCATGAGCAGCAGGGCCACTATCTGGCCCTTGTCGGGTTTGCGGGCGACAAGCCTGCGGCGGCCGTCGGCCGAGGCCTCCGCGGCGGCCGGCGGCTTCTGCGCGTCGACTCCGCCGACGCCGAGCGGGACGAAGAACCAGAACGCGGCGTACAGCAGCGCACCGAGGCCGTCGGCCATGAACAGGCCGACGAACACGAGCCGCACCCAGACGACGGGCAGCCCGAGATGCCCGGCGAGCCCTCGCGCCACGCCACCGAGCCAGCGTCCGTCACTGCTGCGGTAGAGCTTGCGCGGCGGCCGCGGTTCGGCGAGTGGCGCTGCTGCGGCTTCCGACATGCCATTGATGGTCACACGGCCGCAGGGCAGGAGCATCAGGGTCGACCCCGGAGACTCCCCTGATCTCCGAACCCCGGCCCGTCGAACGCTTCCCGAGCCGTTCCTCAGGGCCGATATCAGGGTCCGGCCAGGGTCGTTCCGACTGCCGCGGCGGCGTCGCGCCCGTCACCATGGACTCATGACCGATCACGAGCACGCCGCGACGGGTCCGGGACCCGGCTCCGGCCCGCGCCCCGCACCGGGCGCCGGGCCGCAGGACGCCGCGCCCACGGGCTCCCCCGCGCAGGGGCGTGCGGGCGCGGGAGAACAGGGAGGAGCTCCCGACACGGCCGACGCGACCGGCGCGACCGGCCCTGCCGGGGAAACGGCCCCTCCCGGCGAGCCCGGCCAGCCCGGCCCTGCCGACGCGCCCGGCCCTCCCCGGGCGTTCCGCCGCGACCGCCGCCACAAGACCCTGGCCGGCGTCTGCTCCGGGCTCGGGCGGCAGTGCGACATGGACCCGGTGATCTTCCGCATCACGCTCGCGGTGCTCTCCGTGACCGGCGGCATCGGTCTGCTCTTCTACGGCTTCGTCTGGCTCCTCGTCCCGTACGAGGACGAGGAAGAGAACGAGGTGCGCAAGCTGCTGACCGGCCGGGTCGACGGCCAGGCCCTGACGGCCGTGCTGTTCGCGCTGGTCGGCTGCGGAGTGTTCCTGACCCTGCTGAACAACGGCGGAGTGCTGACCTTCGCCTTCGTCCTGTCCATACTCCTGGCCGGCTCCGGATTCTGGTCACGCCAGCGCGGCGCCCCCAGCCCCGACCCGCTGGCCGCCCAAGCCGTGGCCGACGCCCCACCCGAACCCCAGGCGCCGCCGGTCTTCGTCACCGCCCCCTCCTGGTGGCGCGACCCCATCGTCAAGGACGGCACCCACATCGGCGGCACGGGCTATCTGTGGGGCCCCCGCGACGCCCGCGACCCGGATGTCGCGGCAGCCATCAACATCGGGCGCGGCACCCGGGCCGGCGGCCGCGAGGACATACCCGTCCCGCGCACCCGGCCTCCCGAGCCGCGCGGCCCCCGCTGGATCGGCGGCTGGGTCTTCCTGCTGGCCCTGCTCGCAGGCGCCCTGGGCACCGACCTGACCTGGGAAACGCACCCGCTGGGCACCAGCCTGCAGACGGGCCTGGCCTGCGCGCTCGCCGTCCTGGGCCTGGGCATAGCCGTCAGCGCCTTCCTGGGGCGGACAGGGGCGGGCTCGATCCTGCTGGCGGTCATCACGGCCGGGCTGCTCGCCGGGTCGGCGGCCCTGCCCAAGGACATCGGCACCCAGTGGGCCCGCACGACCTGGCGGCCCGCCTCGGTGGCAGACGTACGGGAGCAGTACGAACTGGGCACCGGCGTCGGCACCCTCGACCTGACCGGGCTGGACATGGCCGGGAGACAGACCGTGACGACCAGCGCCGACGTGGGCATCGGCCGGGTGAAGGTGCTCGTGCCCGAGGACGTGACCGTGCGGCTGAGCGTCGACGTGGGGCTCGGCGACCTCCAGTTGCCGGGCGACGACACGAAGGACGTGGATGTGAAACCGGGCCAGCAGAAGGAGATCACCCTCTCCCCCGCCAAGGGTGTCGAGAGGTCCGGCACCATCGACCTGGACCTCCAGGTCGGCATGGGACAGGTGGAGGTGACCCGTGCTGCGTCATGAGCCCCGGCCCGGAACGCTGGTCGCCGGTGTCGTTCTCGTCCTGACGGGCGTCCTGTACGCCGGTGATGCGGGCGGCGCCTGGGAGATCCCGTGGTTCCTGGCGATCCCCCTTGTCACGGGCGGACTGTGCCTGGCCGGCGCGGTGGCGTTCCTGACGGGCCGCCTGCGCCGGCGCCGCACGACGGGCCGGACCGCCACCGACTAGCCACCGACGCCCCGGGCTTCCGGACGCCTCGGGCTCCGGGCTCTGGGCTGCGGCCCCCGGCCCCCGGCTATCGGCTATCGGTACTCCCGCCTCTGCCGTCGTCGCGACCTCAGGGCCGCGTCCACGGACAGCAGGGGGGCGCCCGCCAGGACGAGGGGTGTCCAGGCCATGAGGTAGGCGAGGTCGTTGCCGTAGTAGTAGGGATCGGAGGCCCAGCTCACGGTCAGCCACAGGCTGAGGGAGATCAGCGCGCCGCCGAGTGCGGCCAGACGGGCGAGCACGCCGAGCAGGGTGCCGATGCCGACGGCCAGTTCGCCGAAGGCGATGGCGTAGCCAAAGCCGACCGGGCTCTTCAGGGAGAGGTCGACCAGGGCGGGAATGGCGGAGGAGTCGCGGACGGCGCGCATCATGTCGCCGATCGACCCGGCGCCGGAGTCCTTCATGAAGGCGCTGTCGGTGAGTTTGTCCAGGCCGGCGTAGATGAAGGTGACGCCGAGGAAGATGCGCAGAGGAAGGAGGGCGTAGCGGCCGAGGGTGTCCCGCCAACCTCCGTCACCGCGGTAGTGGGGGCCGTTCGTGTCCGTACGCATACTGTGAGTCATCGCTGCAAGCCGCCTCTCGCCGCCGGTGCCGAGACCCCCTCAACAGACCATACGTACGACAAACAGACCGCGCTCAACCCTGTCTGTCCCCAATTGTTGCCCGTTGTTGCCCGACCGCCGGAGCCGGCGGGCAGCCGTCACTCCGTCACATCAACGGCGTACCGGTTCGTCTCCACGCCCGCCGCCGTGACCACCTGCACGTCCACCCGCCCCGGTTCGACATCCGCCGGCACCGGCACCGTCAGCAGGGTGTCCGCCGGGTTGCTGAAGCCGCCGGGTACCGGTACCAGGGGCACGTGGACGTGCACGGCACCCACCCGGACGACCATCCGGGCCAGCCGGTCGGCACCCTGCGCGCCCGGCGGCACGAAGCCGGCGCCCCGGATCTCGATGTCGTCGCCCGTGCGGATCGGCCCGTCGAGGTCGCCCGCCTCCCGGGCCCGGACCACGGAGAGGATGACCGGCCGGCCGCCCTCGGCGTACTTGCCGGCCAGATAGGTCGCGGCCGACACCAGGACCACCACCGCGAGACCCCACGGCAGGTCCGGCAACTGGTCCGGGCGCCTGGCCAGCCGCACCGCCGCGAAGACCAGGGCGACAGCGCTGATGACGACGTACTGGATGTCGGCGAAGGTGCCCCGGCCCGCGTCGTCGGTCAGCAGGTCGGCGGCGCGCGGCCGGTCGGCGCGCACCTTCTGCAGCCGTTGTCCCAGGACCCGCAGCCCGACCACCCGCCGTACGAGCACGGCGATCCCGCACACCACGGCGAGCACGGTCACGACCCCGGCGCCGCGGGCGAGTTCCAGCCCGGAGATCAGCGCGTCCCGCTCCGGGTGCCGGGAGGCGGCAGCCAGCCGCCCCACCAGGACGAGCACCGCGTAGGCCACGAACAGCACCCACGCGGCGGCGACCGTGCGGGAGGTCGACAGGCGGTTGTCCTCGCCGATCACAGGGGCCAGCGCACCGCCCTTCGACCGGTGGAACCAGGACGCCGCGGTCACCCCCGCGGCCACCACCAGCGCCGCGGCCAGCCCGGCCGTACGCGCCGCCGTCCAGCCCGCGCCGACCGCGGTGAGGCACTGGCCGAGCAGCAACAGCACGACGGCCGCCCACACCACACCCGCCGTGCGGCGCCACAGTCCCGTCAGCCAGGCGTGGCCCTCGGCCCGGCCGCGCTCGGCGACGAGTTCCGCGGACTGCGCAAGTTCCTCCGAGACCCAACTGCGGGATGCCGTGGCGGAGTGGGCCACCGCGGCCGGCAGCCCCTGCCCGGCCGCGAACTCGTCGCATCTGCGCAGGAACGCGGCGACGGCCCGCCGGTGCCCCTCACGCGCCCCGTGCGGGCAGTCCCCGCAGGCGCACCCGCCTTCGTGAGCGGTGCCGTGAGCACCACCCAGAGCAGTGCCGTGAGTACTCCCATAGGCACTGCCGTGTCCACTCGCGTACCGGCCCGCATACGCTCCCGCGTCCGCGTACCCACCCGCGTCCGCGCCGCCCTGCCCCGTCTCGCGCACCGCCACGTCCGACGCCCGCCTTCCCGCGACCCAACCACCGTCGGCCTTCCGGACCCCGGAAGACCGCTGTACAACTCCCCTGCGACGACAGCGAATTGTCCCCTACACCAGGCGGTTCACGTCCGCTCGGTCTGGTCAACACGGGTGAATTTCAGCGGGCCGTGTTGACCTGGCTGGGAGAATTCCCCTATGGCCGAGATCATCCAGCGTGACGGGACCTGGGCCTTCGACGGCGAAACGGTCCGGATCACGCCCGGTCTGCACCGCTCCGTACCGCTGTTCCGGCAGACGTACGGGGAGATCGCCGTGCCGCTCGAGGCGGTCTCGAGTGTCGCCCTCGAACCCGAACGCAGGCGCGGACGGCTGCGGTTGCGGCTGCGGGAGGGCGCGGACCCCCTGCTCCAGGCGACGGGCGGGCGGCTGCCGGAGGTGGCCGATCCGTACCGGCTGACGGTGGACGCGGACCGGACGGGGGTCGCCGAGTACGTCGCCGAGGAGATCCGCCGCGCGCTGCTCCTGGACCGGATCCCGAAGGCACCGGTGAAGGCCTATCTGCTGCCGGGACCGCCGGTCCCGGTGTCGGTCCGTTCGTCCGACGGGACGGTCTCCTTCGACGGCAGCCGGGTACGGATCGACTGGGCCGACACCTCCGAGCGGGTCAAACGCGCCACCGGCCCGCGCATCATCACCCTGGGTGAGCTGGTCCGGGTCGAGTGGCTGCCGAACTCCGGCCACGAGGACGGCCTCCTGCGCTTCGTGACCCGCGAGACGGTGGTCTCGAAACTGCCGCCGGAGAAGGATCCGTACGCCCTGGACCTGTGGGGCAGCCCCCGCCGCGATCTGCTCACGGCACTCGTCGCCACGGCGGTCACGGCCCGGCTGCCCCACCCGTCCACCGAAGCCGCGCACGACATGTCCGCCCACTGTCCGCCCGCCTCCGAGCACCACGACGAGCACCATGACAAGCACCACGACGTACTGCTGCGCCGCCTGCGCGAACTGGGCCGGTTGCACCGGGACGGGGTGCTCACGGACGAGGAGTTCTCGAGGACGAAAGCAGTGGTGCTCCGCGGCTTCTGACACCAGCGGCACGCCCCACAGCCACAGCCGCAGCCACGACCGCCTAACTCAGCAGATCCGGCTCACTCCGGCTGACGTCCTGCCACATCGGCTGGTAGTTGATCCACGCCACCAGGTCGCCGCCCAACTGCTCCCGCGTCGCCACCGCCATCCGGTGGTCGATGCGGACCGGCCGCCCGGCCGCCTGCGCCGTGAGCTGCACCTGGCAGGACCGTTCCATCGACACGAACCACCAGGCCGCCGCGTCCACCGAGTCGCCGACGGTCAGCAGGCCGTGGTTGCGCAGCACAAGTGCCTTGCGGGAGCCGAGCGCGGTCGCGATGCGCCGGCCCTCCTCGGCGTCGACGGAGACCCCGGTGTAGGCGTCGTAGAGGACGTGGTCCTCGTAGAACGCGCAGCTCTCCTGGGTGATCGGCTCCAGCAGTTCGCCGAGGGCCGCGAGCGCCCGGCCGTGCACCGAGTGGCAGTGGGCGACGGCGACCACGTCGGGGCGGGCCGCGTGCACCTGGGCGTGCACGGTGAACGCGGCCTGGTTGACGTGGTAGCGGCCCTCGACGACCTGGCCGTCCTGGTTGGCGAGCACCAGGTCGCTCACGGTGACGTGCCGGAAGGGCAGCCCGAACGGGTTGACCCAGAAGCAGTCGGTGTACTCCGGGTCGCGGGCGGTGATGTGCCCGGACACACCGTCCTCGAAGCCGAGCCGCCCGAAGATCCTCAGGGCGCCCGCGAGCCGTTCCTTGCGGTGCAGTCGTTCGTCCTCGACCGACTCGTGCATGGGCGGCATCGCGAACCGCAGCCGGTCGGTGGGCAGCGGCAGGGGCGGGGTGGGCCCGTGCATAGGTCCTCCAGCGCTGTTTCTTCGTACGGGGCGGAAGCTACCGCCGGTGGGGCCGGGATGAACAGAACCGTTTCGTAAAGATGAAACGAGCGCCCCTGAAAGCACCCCATGCGCACCCTTTCGCCCCCGGTCTCCCCTGGGGGCCGTCTAGTGGATCTCCGCAGCGTCGCGACGCCCGGCACGCCCGCTCGCCGCACGGCGCGAATGGCCAGGTGGCTCCGCCACATGACCCTCCGCACCGCACGCCGATCGCACGCACGGAACGCCGCTCCTTCTCCTGCGGAGATCCACTAGACGGCCCCTACCCCACGAATAGCCGACAGAAGATGTCGGATTTCGGCGCCACACTCTCCGTATGACAGCGAACTGGGCGGCTTTCGCCACCGTCGAACCGGACCTGGCCGACACGGTCGAGAAGCGCTTCGGCGCCTATACCCACCACGTCCTCGCCACCCTCCGCAAGGACGGTTCGCCCCGCACCAGCGGCCTGGAGGTGCGGTTCCTGAACGGTGAGCTGTGGCTCGGCATGATGCCGGACTCGGTGAAGGCACTGGACCTGCGCCGCGACCCGCGCTTCGCGCTCCAGGCGAACACCGGGGAGGGCACGCGCATGGGCGGCGGCGACGTCCGGATCAGCGGCCGGGCGATCGAGGTCGACGATGCGCAGACCAAGGCCGGATACGTCGAAGAGGTGGAACCGCCGGAGCCGTTCCACCTCTTCCGCACCGAGCTGACGGAGGTCGTGCGGACCTACGTCGAGGACGACACGTACCTCGTCGTCCAGGTCTGGACGCCCGGCAATCCCCTGCGCACCGTCAAGCGCACCTAGGGGTCACTCCCACTCGATCGTCCCCGGCGGCTTCGACGTCACGTCGAGGACGACGCGGTTGACGTCGCGCACCTCGTTGGTGATCCGGGTCGAGATCTTCGCCAGGACGTCGTACGGCAGACGCGACCAGTCGGCCGTCATGGCGTCCTCGGAGGAGACGGGACGCAGCACGATCGGGTGGCCGTACGTACGGCCGTCGCCCTGGACGCCGACGCTGCGGACGTCCGCGAGCAGGACCACCGGGCACTGCCAGATGTCCCGGTCGAGGCCGGCCGCCGTGAGCTCCTCGCGGGCGATGGCGTCGGCCTCGCGCAGCAGGTCCAGGCGCTCCTTGCTGACCGCGCCGACGATACGGATGCCCAGGCCCGGGCCGGGGAAGGGCTGGCGCTGGACGATCTCGTCCGGCAGGCCGAGCTCCTGGCCGACCATCCGGACCTCGTCCTTGAACAGCTGGCGCAGCGGCTCGATCAGCTTGAACTCGAGGTCCTCGGGCAGACCGCCCACATTGTGGTGGGACTTGATGTTGGCGGTGCCGGTGCCGCCGCCGGACTCGACCACGTCCGGGTAGAGGGTGCCCTGGACGAGGAACTCCACGGCCGGGCCCTGGTCGGCGATGATCTCGGCCTGGGCCTGCTCGAAGACCCGGATGAACTCGCGGCCGATGATCTTCCGCTTCTCCTCGGGGTCGGAGACCCCGGCGAGCGCCTTGAGGAACCGCTCCTCGGCGTCCACGACCTTCAGCTGGACGCCGGTCGCGGCGACGAAGTCCTTCTCGACCTGCTCGGTCTCGCCCTTGCGCATCAGGCCGTGGTCAACGTACACGCAGGTCAGCTGGGAGCCGATGGCCTTCTGGACGAGGGCGGCGGCGACGGCGGAGTCCACGCCGCCGGACAGCCCGCAGATGGCGCGCCGGTCACCGACCTGCTCGCGGATCGCGGCGACCTGCTCCTCGATCACGTTGCCGGTGGTCCAGTTCGGCGTGAGGCCCGCGCCCCGGTACAGGAAGTGCTCCAGCACCTGCTGCCCGTGCGTGGAGTGCATCACCTCGGGGTGGTACTGGACGCCGTAGAGCTTCTTCTCGTCGTTCTCGAAGGCGGCCACGGGCACGACGTCCGTGGAGGCCGTGACGGAGAAGCCCTCGGGGGCGGCGGAGCAGGCGTCGCCGTGCGACATCCAGACGGCCTGCTCGACGGGGGTGCCCTCGAAGAGGGTGGAGGACGCCTTGGAGACGTGCAGATCGGTGCGGCCGTACTCGCGGGCTCCGGTGTTGTCGACGGTGCCGCCGAGGGTGCGCGCCATCAGCTGGAAGCCGTAGCACATGCCGAAGACGGGGACGCCGGCCTCGAAGATCGCGCGGTCGAGGCTCGGGGCGCCCTCCTCGTAGACCGACGAGGGGCCGCCGGAGAGGATGATCGCCGCGGGGTTCTTGGCGAGGATCTCCTGGACCGGCATGGTGCTCGGCACGATCTCGCTGTAGACCCGCGCCTCGCGGACACGACGGGCGATGAGCTGGGCGTACTGCGCGCCGAAGTCGACGACCAGGACGGTGTCGGGGGCGTTGGCAGCGGGAGTCGCTGATGACACGGGGTGCCTTCCGGCGGTGGGGCGGGGGTCTTGTGCCACCCGATTCTACCGAGGTGCTCGTGGGCAGCGTCCCGCGCACGGACGGTCCGGGCTCCGGCAGCCGTGTCTCACCATGCGAACCCGCTTGGACGCCGCGCCGGCCCAGGGCATACTGAGCGCCATGCTCACGCACCAGACCTTCCGCTTTACCTATGGCATCCGGCCCGCCGGCTGCCATGGTCGTGCTGCTTGAGCAACTGACAAGCGACTTCCCAGGCGCCCCGGGCCGACAAGGCCCGGGGCGTCTGTCGTCGTCCGGGCCTTGCCGCTCCGGGGCACCCCAGACGACGAGGAGCCCCTCCCATGACCGTTCCCACCACCACCGGCGACGTGACCGGCGCCCGCACCCCCGAGGCCGCCGAGGTGATCACCGGCGCGCGTGAGCGGATCGACGCGCTCGACGACCGGATCATCGGCCTGATCCAGGAACGGGTGGCGGTATCGGCCGTCATCCAGGAGGCGCGGATCACCTCCGGGGGCCGGCGCGTGAACCTCTCCCGCGAGATGGAGGTGCTCGGCCACTACAGGGACGCGCTGGGCAAGCCGGGCACGGCCCTGGCGATGACCCTGCTGGAGCTGTGCCGGGGCAGGATCTGAGTCCGGCGGAGGAATCCGCGTTCCCGGGACAGACGTACGCACCCCTCTCACCCGTCCGGCGCGTGACCGGCCCCGGGCCCCCTCGTTGGTCTCGTTGTCCGTGCCAGCCAGGGGCGGGCCCGAAAGAACCACGCGTGGCTCACTGGAGCGATGAGACGTACGGATCGTGCCGTGCGTCGTGGGACCTCGCTCCAGGGAAGTGACCGGACGGCAGGGGACAGCAGCCCGGTCACCCAAGAGAACGGACGGCTCCGGGGACGCCCGGGGCCGCCCGGCGGACATGGCCAAGACTCGAGACCAGCGGCGCAACCCCCCGGCGCCGCTTCCAGGCACCGGCGCTGCCCTGACGTCGGTGCTGACGAGAAGAAGGGCCCTGCGGCTCCACCCCGCGGGGCCCTTCGCTCATGCTTTCGTGACCGCGTTTCGTGACCGCGTTTCGTGGCTGACCTGTTGTGACTGCCTGCTCAGGTGCGGGTCACGGTCCCGCAGGGGGCACCGTCGTCGAGGACCTTGCTCCGGTCGTACGGGTCCGTCGTCGGACCGGTGGGGTCGGTGCCCTTGTCCCGGTTCGACGGGAACTCCGGGTGCAGATAGCCGTCGTGGACGTCACAGGCGGAGTTGCCGACCTCCTCGTCGTACTCCCGGACGGTCAGCCGGCCCTCGGTGACCCGGTAGCGGGTGGGGTCGGCGAGTTCGACGTCGAGGACCCTGCGCACGATCGTGCGGGTGACCTCGGTCGAACCGTCGGCGCGCATGACGGGGTAGACGAAGGTGTAGTCGGCGCGCACCGCGACCCCCGCGTGCGAGCCCTTCTCGAACGTCATGCGCCCGCGCGTCTTGATCACGTCGCCGACCGGACGTATCTCGTCGGGGTCGAAACGGCTGAACATCGTCAGCGGGTCGTGTTTGTCGCTCGGGGAGCGCAGGGCGGTGTTCAGATTGTCGAGGAGGCCCGGCTGCTTGGGGTCGAGCACATCGAGCGCCGCCTCGGGACGCTCGCCGCGTACCGTCGCCGGGTCGAGGTTGGCGGCGACCAGCAGCTTCTTCGTCAGCTTCAGCGCCTGTTCCACACGGTCCTTGGAAACCGCGCCGACGGCCTTCGCCTCGGGCAGGACGATGCCGGCCTCGCCGTCGGCCCACCTCAGCGCCGGGGAACCGGCGAAGGGCTTGTCCAGGGTGGGGGTTTCGGGGTCCGACGCCCCGGGCGCGCTGGTGGGCGCCGCCGTCTCGGCGGGCAGGGACGAGGCCTCGCCGGCCCCGGACTCACCCGTACCGAAAGGGTCACCGGGCAGCAGCGACGGCTTCAGGGCCACCACGGCCACGGTGACGGCGACCGCCACCCCGAGAACGGTCCACAGCGTGCGGCGGCGGCCCGCCCGGCGGTTCGACTCCGGCGGTACGGGGCCGGTACGCCACCCCGGGGGCACCTCGCCCCGCTCCTCCTGCAGGCGCAACCGCTCGGTGACCATGCGCGCCCGCGCGGAGGGTTCCTTCGGGGCGGAGCCGCGGATGTCCCGTTCGGTGTCGCGGGTGAACTGTTCCCAGACGTCGTCGGGGATATCGGAGGCCGACGGATGACCGTCGGACGGCTTGTCAGACACGAGGATCAGTTCTAGGCGTTCGGCAAGCGCCTTCACAAGAAGGTCATGGGCGTGACTCAGGCCACATAAAAATTCTGTGAATGCCAGCGCAACCATTCACAGGTTTCACGGATCAAACCTGCAGAACCACGGGCACTCCCGCGCCCCACACGCGGAGGCCTCACCAACGTTCGTACCGCGCCCTGCGGTACGCCGGACTCTCCGAGGTCTTCATGAAGCTTCGCCGCGCCATGGCAGCAGCGGCCGCTACGGCGGTCATAGCCCCGGTGGCACTGCTCGCGGCACCGGCCGCGTACGCGACCGACGAAACGACGCCGACTCCGAGCACCTCCGTGAGCGAGTCGGCGACCGAGAGCAGCAGCCCCTCGCCGTCGGCGAGTGAGTCCACGCCCGAGACGACGCCGACTCCGAGCGCGTCCGCGAGCGAGTCCGCTCCTCAGACGTCCACCTCGCCGAGCGCCTCCGCGAGCGAGTCCTCCCCGGCGCCCACCGAGTCCGAGCCCGAGGAGTCGGAGTCCCCCGACCCCGAGCCCTCGATCTGCAAGGACACCACGGTCGACGTCGGCATCAGCGGCCTGCCCGGCAAGATCTCGGCGGGCAGCGGCTGGCACAAGTTCTCGCTGAACGTGCTCAACAACTCCGACTCCACGCTGAACGACCTCGACTTCTACGCCGGTGCCTCCGCCGACAAGGCCGGCACGAACCTGTTCTCCAGCAAGCAGGTCCAGCTCCAGGCCTGGGACCCGGACGACAAGATCTGGGTCGACCTCAATGAGGACGGCCTCGCGGTCGGCTACGTCGGCTACACCGACGAGCTGAAGCCCGACTACGAGGTCAACATCCCGCTGCGCCTCAACGTCAGCAAGTCCGCCCCGGTCGGCGCCGGCTTCTCGCTCGGCGCGACGATCTACAGCGACGACGACGCCGAATGCGTGGGCGTCGGTGAGGTCTCCTACAAGTTCCAGATCGTCTCCGCCGGTACGGACACCGGTGGCACCAAGCCGCAGGAAGGCGGCAAGGCGCCCGTCACCGACAAGAAGCCGAGCGGCACCACGCCGCAGGTCACCGGCAGCCTCGCCGAGACCGGCTCCAGCTCCGCCCTGCCGATGATCAGCCTCGTCGGCGGTGCCGCGGTCGTCGCCGGTGCCGGTGCGATCTTCGTGGTGCGTCGCCGCAAGGCCGGTGCGCAGGCGTAGGACGCCAGAGCTTGACGCAAGACGGAAGAGGGACCTGCGCTCGGAGGGGGGCGCAGGTCCCTCTTCTCTGCGTCGGCCGTGTCGGCTTCGGCTACTTCTTCGGCGGCACCGACGGCACGCCCAGGAACGGCAGCCGCAGCGCGCCGAACGCGTCCGCCGGGACCGCCGGGGACTTGGGCTCGACAGGCTGGAGACGTTCGTAGGCCGCGCCCTGCTTCGGGCGGAGGTCGGGCTCGCCCTTGTTGGGCCAGTACGACATCGCCCGCTCGGCCTGGGCGGTGATGGTGAGGGACGGGTTGACGCCCAGGTTGGCGGAGACCGCGGCGCCGTCGACCACCGAGATGCCGGAGTGGCCGTAGAGGCGGTGGTACGGGTCGATGACGCCGGTCTCGCGGGAGGCGCCGATGGGGCAGCCGCCCAGGAAGTGGGCGGTGAGCGGGGTGCCCATCAGTTCGCCGACGTTCGAGCCCGCGAAGCCGTTGATCTCGGCGGCCAGGGCCGAGGCGCTCTCCGTGGCGGCCTTGATCTGCTTGGGGTTGGGGGCGCCGTGGCCCTGGCGTGCGGTGAGCAGGCCGCGGCCGGCGCCCGACGGTTTCAGATACGTCGTCAGGGAGTTGTCCAGCGACTGCATCACCAGGCCGATGATGGTCCGCTCCGACCAGCGGCGGTTGGACAGGGAACGCAGCACCAGCAAGGGGTGTTTCGCCGCGTGGGCGAGGAAGCCCAGGACCCGCGAGGAGCCCGAGCCGTGGCCGGCGTAGGGGACCTGGAGGATGGACAGGCCGCCCATCGAGTTGGAGCCCTTGCCGTAGCGGACCGGCTCGATGTGGGTGTTCTCGTCCGGGTGGATCGAGGACGTGATGGCCACGCCCCGCGTGAAGTCGGCCTTCCGGGCGCCGTGCACCTTGCGGTAGCGCCGGTCGTCGGTCTGGGCGCCGACCAGCGCCTCGGAGTTGGTACGGGTCAGCTCGCCCAGCTTGTCGGAGACGTACGGCAGCTGGCCGCCCGCCTTCATGCGGTGCAGCAGGGTCTGCGTGCCGTAGGTGCCGGCGGCGAGGACGACCTTGCGGGCCGTGTAGGTGCGGCCCTTCGCCTTGCGACGGTCGTCGGTGGGGAGCGTGGCGACGGCGTACCCGCCGCGCGAGTCGTCGGTGACCGAGACGACCGTCGTCAGGGGGTGGACGACGGCACCGGCCTTCTCGGCCAGGTGCAGATAGTTCTCGTTGAGGGTGTTCTTCGCGCCGTGGCGGCAGCCGGTCATGCACTCGCCGCACTCCGCGCAGGCCTTGCGGGCCGGGCCCGCGCCGCCGAAGTACGGGTCGGGCACCTCCTGGCCCGGCTTCGCCTTCGCCGTGCCGTCGGCGTCCTCGCCGTCGCCGAAGAAGACGCCGACCGGGGCGAGATGGAAGGAGTCGCCGCAGCCCATGCGCTCCGCGGCGGCCTTCAGATGCACGTCGGACGGGGTCATGGTCGGGTTGAGCCGCACGCCCAGCATGCGCCGGGCCTGGTCGTAGAACGGCTTCAGCTCGTCCTGCCAGTCCGTGATGTCCCGCCACTGCGGGTCCTCGAAGAACGGCTTCGGCGGGACGTAGAGGGTGTTGGCGTAGTTGAGGGAACCGCCGCCGACGCCCGCGCCCGCCAGGACCATGACGTTGCCCAGCAGATGGATGCGCTGGATGCCGTACATGCCGAGTTTCGGCGCCCAGAGGTAGTTCTTGAGGTCCCAGGAGTTCTTGGGGAGGGACTCGCGGGTGAAGCGGCGGCCTGCTTCCAGGACGCCGACCTTGTAGCCCTTCTCGGTGAGGCGCAGGGCGGTCACGGAGCCGCCGAAGCCGGAGCCTACGACGATGACGTCGTAGTCGTGAACGTCCTGAGGCACGTGGTCTCCTCGCTGAATCACCGGAACCGGAACGCCTTCATCAGGCGGAGGCTCCTGCTCATGAACTGGGCGTACTTCTCGTCGTCCATGCCCAGGGACGGGGCCATCGGGAGGACCCTCTGGTGGGCGACCGTCTGGGCCTCGGTGTACTTGAGGATGCCCTCGGAGCCGTGGCGGCGGCCGAGGCCGGAGTCCTTCATGCCGCCCATGGGCGACTGGACGCTGCCGTACGCGGGGGCGTAGCCCTCGTTGATGTTGACCGTGCCGGTGCGCAGCCGGGCGGCGACCTCCTGGCCGCGTCGGCCGTTCTTCGTCCAGACCGAGGAGTTCAGGCCGTACGCCGTGGCGTTGGCGCGCTCGATGACCTCGTCCTCGTCCTTGAAGCGGTAGATCGAGACGACCGGGCCGAAGGTCTCCTCGGCGCAGACGGACATCTCCGTTTCGACGCCGTCGAGGATCGTGGGCTCGAAGAAGTACGGGCCGATGTCCGGGCGGGCCGTCCCGCCGGCGAGGACCTTCGCGCCCTTGGCGACCGCTTCCTCCACATGGCGCGTGACGGTCTCCAGCTGGCGTTCGCCGACCAGGGAGCCCATGTCGGCGCCGTACGCCAGCGACGTGCCCAGGCGCATCGCCCTCGTACGGGCGGCGAAGCGCTCCAGGAAGGCGTCCGCGACCGACTCGTGGACGTACAGCCGCTCGATGGAGATGCAGAGCTGCCCGGCGGAGGAGAAGCAGGCGCGGACGGCGCCGGCGGCGGCCTTCTCGATGTCGGCGTCCTCCAGCACCAGCATGGCGTTCTTGCCGCCGAGTTCGAGGGAGACGCCGACCAGCCGGGCGGCGGCGCCCCGGGCGACCTCGCGGCCGGTGCGGGTGGAGCCGGTGAAGGAGACGTAGTCGGCGTGCTTGACGACCTCGGGGCCGACGACCGGGCCGTCGCCGAGGACGACCTGGAAGACGTCGGCGGGCAGGCCGGCCTCGATGAGCAGGTCACGGGCCCACAGGGCGGTGAGGCAGGTCTCCGTGTCCGGCTTCATGACGACCGCGTTGCCCGCCACGAAGGCCGGGATCGCGTCGCCGACCGACAGCTCCAGGGGGTAGTTCCAGGGGGCGATCTGGCCGATCACACCGCGCGGGTGGCGCAGTTCGGTGACCTTGGTGAGGGTCGGCATGGCACCGGCGTGCCGCTTGGGCCGGAGGTAGGCGGGGGCCTTGCGGCCGTAGTGCCGGGCGGCGACCGCGACGGCCTGGACCTCCTCGTGGGCGTGCAGCCGTGCCTTGCCGGTCTCCAGCTGGATCAGGTCGAGCACCTCGGCCTGGCGCTCCAGCACCAGGTCGTGGAAGCGGAGCAGGACGGCGGCGCGCTGCCGTACGGGCGTCTGTTCCCACACGGCCTGGGCGGTGCGGGCCAGTTCGAAGGCCCTCGCCACGTCCTCGGGCGTCGACTCGGGGAGTTCGGCCAGCTTCTCCCCGGTGAACGGCGTGTGGTTGGCGGTGCGACCTGAACCGACCACGCCCTTGGTGAGCTGGGCGACCAGCTCCGGGGTGACCACGTCGGCGGCCGTGCGGGCGCCCTCCGGGGCGGGGGCGAGGGGGTTCGTGCCGGTCTGTGCCGTGCCGGTCTTCTCCGGGGCGTGCGCGTCCGTCATGAGCCGCAGGGTATGCCCCGGCGGAGGCTTTGGGTACCCGTCGGTAATACGGCTTCACCGAGTACACACACGACGCCAGTGGCTGCTGGCAACAAACACCCTGATCAGGGCGTTGTGCGGTGGCAGTCGGGGTGATTCGGCCTTTTACGATCCCGTGCCAGGCCCGAGCCCGAGCCGGTCCCGGGCGCCCTCGAACACCGAGGTGCCTTCCTGCTCCTCGGCCGTGCCTCGGGGCATGTCGACGCGCAGTTCGTACATGCGGTCCTCGCCGGTGCGGATCAGCACGCGCGTGAGCCGCCTCGGGCCCTCGTCCGTCTGGTAGGGGGTGTCGGCTAGGGCGGCGTCGTGGCCCTGGACGCTGGTGCGGGTGTAGCGGGTGTCCCCCGGGACGACGGGTTCCTCGCGGGCCTGGTCCATGGGGGAACCCGGGGCCCGGTCCCAGAGGAGAAGGCGGACCTGGACGGTGCCGCCCCGTTCGTCGCCGTAGAGCACGGTGCGGGGCTGGTCGGTCGCGCTGCCGGTCCGGTCGAGTTCGCGGTAGGGGCGCGGGAGATGGAGGACGGCCGCGAGGTCCGGCTCGTGGTGCGGGGTCCAGGTGTCCGCCGTGTCGGCGGTCTGTTCGGCGCTCTCGGCGGTACTGGTGCCGTCGAGGTGGGTGGCTGCGCCTATGCCGCCGGCGAGCAGTGCGCTGAGGAGGGCGAGGGGGGCGGGGCGGAGGAGGCTCTGGCGCTTCGGGGGTGCGTCGTGCCGCTCGGCGGGGCCGGCCTCCGGCGGTTCGGCGGTCTCTTCAAGCCT
Organism: Streptomyces sp. CRCS-T-1; assembly: GCF_024442335.1. Classification (NCBI taxonomy): domain Bacteria; kingdom Bacillati; phylum Actinomycetota; class Actinomycetes; order Kitasatosporales; family Streptomycetaceae; genus Streptomyces; species Streptomyces sp. CRCS-T-1. The sequence goes on from NZ_CP101651.1 coordinate 3,127,009, forward strand.
CGGCGTCTCCTGCGTGAACTCCGGTATGGGCTCGGCCGCCGTCGGCCCCGCCACCGCTTCCAGTTCCTTCGCGACCTCTTCGGCGTCCGGCCGCCCGTCGGGGTCGTGAGCAAGCAGCCGGACGATCAGCGGCCCGAGCGGTCCGGCCCGCTCCGGCTCGGCCCGCTCCGACTCGGGCGGCTCGGGCGCCTCGGGCGCCTCGGCGGCGAGGATCGCGGCGCGAGTCACCTCCGGCGTGGCGCGGCGGAACGGAGGCGAGCCCTCCACGGCGGTGTACAGCAGGGCCCCCAGGGACCACAGGTCGGACGCGGGCCCGGCGATACGGCCGGACAGCCGCTCGGGGGCGACGAACTCCCCGGCGGCCTCGAGGAATTCCTTGCCCCCCGCCTGGTCGATGCCGAAGTCGGTGAGAACGACGCGCCGCTCGGGGCCGAGCAGCACATTGGCGGGTTTCACGTCCCGGTGCACGATGCCGACGGAGTGCGCGGCGCGCAGGGCACCGAGGACGGCCAGGCCGATCCGGGCCGCTTCGACCGCGTCGACGGGTCCGCGCCGGAGCGTCTCGTCCAGGGACTCGCCCCGGACCGACTCCATGACGATCCAGGGGAGTCCGTCGAGCACCTCGGCCCCGTCGAGCTCGTCGGGGCCGGTGGGACCCGAGCGCTCCTCCGGCCGCTCCGCCTCCACGACCACGTCGTGGATGGTGACGGCGGCGGGATGGTCGACGCGGGCGGCGGCCCGGGCCTCGCGGTGAAGCCGGTGGGCCGCGCGCCGGTGGCTCTCGTCCCGCGGGCCGCCCGGCAACCGGGGCTGTCTGACGGCGACTTCACGCTGCACGAGCTCGTCGCGGGCCCGCCAGACGGTGCCCGTCCCGCCGGAGCCGATGGGCTCGATCAGCCGGTAGCGCCCGCCGATCAGCCGGCCCTGGGCGCCCGTCCCGCCCCCGTCGTTGCTCATGCCCCATCAGTACCGTGCGGGGCGGGCGGTTGTCGACGCGGGTCATTTCCAGGGGTGTTGGAGGGGCGTGTTCAGGTCCCGTCGATGTCCAGGTTCGCGATCGCCGTGCTCGCCACCTCACGTCCGCGGTCGGTGAAGTCGCCCTTGCCCGGGTAGCTGACGGTGAGCTTGTACATGTCGCCGCCGGGGGTCCGGTAGTAGAACATGCGGAGTTCGCGGGGGCGGGGGTTCTCGCTGTCGTCGGTGTCGTAGCCGACGGTGTTCTCGGCGGCCTTCTTGTCTCTGTACGTCGTCACCCTGGGGTTCGTCCTCGGATTCTGAGGCATGTCCAGGTCGTAGCTGCCGCTCTCCTTGAACCGGCTGTCGTCGTCGTACATCTCGGCGGCCGCGGAGCCCGCGATGTTGCTGCCGGTGTCCTCCGCCTTCCTGTCGAGGGTCAGGCCGATCCAGACGCTGCCGCTCCAGTCCGTGTACGTGACCCAGTGCCCCTGGTCCTTCTCCGGGTCGGGCACGGTCCGCCGGTACTCGTCGGGGACGGCCAGCGACACGGCGAGGCCCTTCTCCCGCTTGGTCTGCCAGCCGTCGGGCAGCGGCCCGGCGAACGGGTCCGCGATGATCAGGCCCGCCGTCACCGCCGCGACGACGACGGCCACGCCGAGTCCGGTCCACGCCCCGCGGCCGAGCCGGACACCCCGGCCGCCGTCGCCCTGGCCGGTGACCGGGACGGTCTGGGTGGGCTGGGCGGCGGGCGGGTTCGCGGCCGCCTCCAGCCGGGCGCGCACCTGTGCGGCGTTCGGGCGGCGGGCGGGATCCTTGTGCAGCAGGCCCGTGATGACCTCGGCGAGCGGGCCCGGGGCGGAGGCGGGCGGCGCGGGCGTGGCGTTGAGGACGGACTGGAGCGTGGCGGGGGTGTTGCTGCGGCGGAACGGCGAGACGCCCTCGGTCGCCGCGTACAGCACCACGCCCAGGGACCACAGGTCGCTGGCCGGGCCCGGGCGCTGGCCCAGCACCCGCTCCGGCGCGATGTACTCGGGCGAGCCGACGAAGCCGCCGGTGTCCGTCAGGTTGGTCTCGCCCTCGATCTGGGCGATGCCGAAGTCCGTGAGGACGACCCGGTCGTAGCGGCCGAGCAGCACGTTGTCCGGTTTCACATCGCGGTGCAGGACGCCCGCCGCGTGCGCGGCCTCCAGCGCGCCGAGCACCTCCAGGCCGATCCGGGCGGCCTCGCGCGCGGACAGGGTGCCCTCCTGGAGGGCGTCGCCCAGCGACCGGCCCCGCACCAGCTCCATCACGATCCACGGCTGGTCGTCCACGACCGCCACATCGTGGACGTCGACCACCGCCGGGTGGTCGAGCCGGGCCGCTGCACGTGCCTCACGGCGCATCCGCTCGAAGGCGTTGGCACGTTCGCGTTCGGGAAGATGATCCGGGACGCGGGGCTCCTTGACGGCGACCTCCCGGTCCACCGTCTCGTCCTGGGCCCGCCACACCGTGCCCATGCCACCGTGCCCGAGCTTGGCGATCAGCCGGTAGCGCCCGGCGATGAGACGCCCGGCACCGGGATCCTCGGCCGTCTCCGTCGCCGCCGGCACCGCGCTCTCCGACTGGGGCGGCACGACCTGGGTGGGCGTCGCATAGGGGTTGCCAGGAACCGGCGCCGGCGCCGACGCAGGCGGACTGGGCGGTTGCAGAACAAAACTTGTCGGCTCGTCGGCCCCGGATCTGGATCCCCCGCTGCTGCTCATGAGGTCATCCATATCGCGCCAAGCGCTTACGTATCCACCAATGCCGCGAACCGGTCACAGACCCGTGACCCGGCCCGGGGCTTATCTCCCGTTTGTGCCGGTAGGGGAGCTGGCGGGAGTGGTCGTGGGGGCGGGGGCGCTCGGGGAGGAGGGCCGGGTCGTGGGCGTCCCGGGAGCCGAACTCGTCGGCGTGGGGCCTCCTCCCGGCTCACCGCCCTCGTCCATGAGCAGCGCCGCCGCGGACACCCCGGCCCCGGCCATCGCGGCGACCAGCAGCGCGGCCACGAGCACCCGCCGGGTGGGCTGCCGCATCAGCTGTTCGGCGAGCCGGCCCGGGGCGGGCATGCCCGCCGGCGGCGCGAACGGCTGCCGGCCCGCGCTGTCCTGAGGTGCCTTGCGCGACCGGCCGCGCGGCGCGTCCCGGACCGTCGGCACATACCCGGGCGGCGGCACCTCCGGCGTCCGGCCCGTCTCGCGAAAGGCCCGCAGCATCCGCTCCGCCCGGTCCGCGTCCAGCCGCCGGTCCGGATCGCGTTCGAGCAGGCCCTGTACGACGGGCAGGAGCGGCCCGGCCTGCGCGGGTGGCCGGATCTCGGCGGCGACGACCGCGTGCAGGATGCCGCCCAGGGAGTCGCGGCGGAACGGCGACTCGCCGCTGAGGGCCGCGCACAGCAGCGCGCCCAGCGACCACAGGTCGGACTCGGGCCCGGTCCTGGCCCCCGACATCCGCTCGGGCGCGGTGTACTCGGGCGAGCCGACGAAGGAGTTGTTCTCGGTGAGGGTGGGGGTTCCGGCGACCTGGGCGATGCCGAAGTCGGTCAGGAGGACGCGGTCGGTTCCGGTCTCCAGCAGCACGTTGTCCGGCTTGAGGTCGCGGTGCAGCACACCGGCCGCGTGCGCGGCGCTCAGCGCGCCGAGCAGGGCGATGCCGATGCGGGCCGCTTCGGAGGCGTCGACCGGGCCACGGTGGGCGAGCCGGTCGGCGAGCGAGCCGCCCTCGATCAGCTCCATGACGATGTACGGGCGTTCGTCGTCCTCGACGACGTCATGCACGACGATGATGTGCGGATGGCTGAGCTGGGCGACGGCCCGGGCCTCGCGCAGCGTACGGTCCCGCTGCCGACGCGCCTCCGCCGCGGAGAGCGTCTCGTCGTAGGGGAGCTCCTTGACGGCCACGCCCCGGCCGAGAAGCTGGTCGGTCGCCCGCCACACCACGCCCATGCCACCGCGCCCGAGTCTCTCCTCGAACCGGTAGCGGCCCGCGATGACACGCGTGTTGTGCCCCTCGGTCCCCATGCGGCAATCATGCCCCACCGGACGGACCGGCTCCGGGGCGGCGCTCGCGGGTGGCCGAAACAGACGGCCCGTGTCAGAAGGGCTCGGTGCGAACGGGCCCGCGCGTCAGGAGGTCTTCTCCTGCCAGCCCTGGAGCAGCGAGGTGAACTGCTTGCGCGCCTTCGCCCAGTCCGCCGCCGGCGAGGACATGTAGAGCGCGTACTCGGTGCCGTCGCGGGCGACGTACGTCTCCTCGATGGCGCGGCGCGGCCCGGGGAACGGGGTGTCCTTCGCGCGCGCGGTCCAGGTGTACTCCCACAGGGCGCCTTCGCGGTCGCGGTAGACGTTCCGCTCCAGGGTGACCCGCTTGTAGTCGTAGAGCCGCTGGAGCTGCTGCTCCAGATCGAGCTGGTGTGCGTACGGGTCGGCGAAGTCCGGGGAGGTGTCGATGGCGATCCGGACGAAGTGCCGTCCGCCGTCGGGCGTGTAGTCGATCTGCTTGAGCTCGCCCTGCTCGCTGAAGGGCTTGCGCTTCCAGCCCTTGGGCAGGGAGAGGCTGAAACCCGCGGGGTCGTCGTGGCGGACCCAGCTGTCGGGAACCGATCCGCCGGGCTGCTGGGTGTTCGTGGGATCCGCGGAGGCGGAGGCGCCGCCCGGCGTCTGCCGGTCCTCGTTCCACTGCTGCAGCACCACCGCGGTGCCCCCGCCGATGATGGCCGCGAGCGCGACGACGAGGGCGAGCGTGCGCAGCCGACGGCGCCGGCCCGAACCCGAACTCGGCTGCTGCGGGCCCGTCGCCGTCGGACCGACCGTGGTGGGACCGGTCGTCGGATGGCCGACGACGGGGGTCCCGGACGTCGGCGTCCCGGGGACGGGGGTGCCGGTGGCGGGGGTTCCGGCCAGCGGCGGGAGCGGCGTGCGGGTGTGCGACCCGGAGCCGGTGACGGAGGGACCCGCACGCAGGCCCTGGCCGGTCGTGCCCACGCCCATGCCCGTGCCCGCCGTGCCCGTGCCGCTGTGGGCGTCCCGGTACGGCGTCCCCCCGTACTGCGTCGGGACGTACGCCTGCGCCCCGCTCGGCTGCCGTCCCTCCGCCGCCTCGGCGAGCATCTGCTCGGCCTCGGACGCGTCGGGGCGGGTGGCCGGATCCTTGCGCAGGAGGGCGGTGATGACGGGCCCGAGCGGACCGGCGTGCTGCGGCTGGGCGGCCTCTTCCTCGACCACCGCCTGCATGGTGGTCAGCGGGGTGGTGCGGCGGAACGGCGACCGGCCCTCCACCGCGGTGTAGAGCGTCGCGGCCAGCGCCCACAGGTCGGAGGACGGACCCGGGTCGTGGCCGCGCACCCGCTCGGGCGCCAGGTAGTCGACGGAGCCGACGACCTCGCCGGTCCGTGTGATGGTCGTGTCGCCCTCGATCTGGGCGATGCCGAAGTCGGTGAGCAGGACCCGTCCGTCGCGGCCGAGGAGGACATTGCCCGGCTTGACGTCGCGGTGCAGAACACCGGCGGTGTGCGCGGCGCGCAGGGCCCGCAGCACCCAGAGGCCGACGCGTGCCGCCTCCCGCGGCTCGACGCGCCCCTCCTCCTTGACCGCGTCGGCCAGCGAGCGGCCCTCGACCAGCTCCATCACGATCCACGGGCGGCCGTCGTGCTCCAGCACGTCATGCACCGTGACGACCGCCGAGTGGTTGATCCGGGCGGCGGCCCGCGCCTCCGCCCGGGTGCGCGCCAGGAGAATGGCCTGTTCGCTCTCGGAGACGTAGAGGGCTGCCGTCAACTCCTTGATGGCGACGGACCGGTGCAGCACCTCGTCATGGGCGCGCCACACCCGGCCCATGCCGCCGCTGCCGATGGAGTCGGCGAGCCGGTAGCGGCCCGCGACGAGCTGGCCCTGCATCTGATTCACGTTGCCCCGCAATGGTCTTGACAGGGTCAGCGTAAGGACCCGCCCCTCCCCAGGGAACAAGCGGGGTACCACGGTGACCGCACTGTGACGGTTGTCGCCTGTCGGGACGCGAGGCAACCAGAGGTTGAACTACCGCGTACAGGCGGCGCGCCGGACGCTCAGCCCGTGGCCTTGTAGGTCGCCGCCGCCTGCTCGTACAGCCGCGTCACCTCGTCCCGCTCGGCCTCCGGCCCGCGCACCTGGACCACGTGGTACCGCCCCTCGACGAGCATCGCGAGATTGCGCACATACAGCTCTCCGCCGTCGCCGCCGGTCCAGGTGAACTGCCCCTCGGCCATGGTCCGTCCGCCCACCTCTATGGTCTTCAGCCCGGTGGAGGTGGCCCAGCTGGAGTCGCGGTACGGCTGCAACTCGCGCTCCCGCTCCCGCTGGTAGGCCATCGGGTCCCTGCCGTACTCCGACGCGCTGTCCCGGCCGGGTACGACGATGAGCTCGAAGTCGCCCTTCGCGTAGACGACCTGGCCGCTGCCGTTCCTCGGGGTGTGGCTCCAGCCCTTGGCTACGGCGACCTGGAACCCCGCCGCGTCCTTGCGCAGGGTGAAGCCGTCGGCGACGTCGGGGCCGGCGGTCTGGGTCTCGGCGGAACCGGCCGATGTCGACGGGCTCTTCTCCGGCTCGGGCGAGGTCTGGTCGGGCCGGGGCTCGCTGCTGGCGTCCGGCTCGGGCGCCTGGCTGACCTCACCGGCGGAACCGGTGCGGTCCGTGCCGCCCGTGCCTTCCGCGCCGTCGGTCTTCGACTTGGGCATGAAGAGCATGGCGTAGGCGATCGCGGCGGCCATCACGAGCAGGACCAGCACGAGCAGGGTGCGGCCGAGACGGTTCGGCGACCGGGACTCGTGTTTGGCCCGTTTGTGCCGCCCGTGGTGCGCGGGCAGCCCGGCCTTGCGCCGGCGCACCAGCTCGCCCCGGCGGCGTACGACGGGCAGCCGGCTCGCGTCGACGGGCGGCGCGGCGACGACATGCACCCCGGCCTCCGGCTCGGGCGCCGAGCGGACGAGCGAGCGCAGCCAGCCGCGCAGCTCCTCGAAGTCGAGGCGCTCGGTGGGGTCCTGACGCAGCAGCGACTCCACAACCGGACGCAGCGGCCCGCACTCCTCGGCGTAGGCGGGCGGTTCGGCGCACACCATCTGCACCAGCTCGGCCGTCGACTCCTCCGGGTAGGGCGCGTGCCCCTGTACGGCCCTGAAGAGCAGCGCGCCGAGCGCCCACAGGTCGGTGGCGGGACCGATCGGGGCGGCCAACTGCCAGTTCTCGTGCACGGGTCCGGCCTGCTCGGGCGCCCAGCGCTCCGTCACGGGACCCACCACGGCCATCCGGGCCTGCCGCGCCCGCTCGGCGGCCAGGGCGGTGGCCGGGCCGCGCCGGGGTGCGGGGGTGTCGGCGACCAGCTCGTCCCACCGGGCCGAATCCTGGGCGGCGGGGCCCGGGGCAGGTGGGAGAGCCGCGTGTTCCTGCCCCTGCGGCAGGGGCGCGCCGCCGGTTCCGCCCCGGGGCGTGGCACCGTGCCAGGCGGTCGTCCGGGGGGCGCCGGCCACGCCGTAGGGGTCGGCTATCCGCCCCGGCGGGCCCGCACCGGGCGCCGTGCCCTGCCCGGGGATGTACGGCGGCTGCGCCGAGCCGTTGCTGTAGGACTGCGCCCCGCTGTCCGGGGCGGAGCGGGCACCGGGCAGTGCGGCCCGGCCGCCCTCCTGCGCCTCCTGGACCCGGGCGGCGGCCCGGGCACCCGCCCGGTAGGCCGCGATGGCCCCGGCTCGCGCGGCCCGTGGGTCACCGCTGTCGTCCACACTCCTGCGGGCCGGCACGGCCGTGCCCCCGCCCGGCGTATCGCTCCCGGCCGAGGGCAGCCCCCTGGCCTCGCGTGCCTCTATGGCGGCTCGCCGCGCGGCCTCCGGGTCGGCCGCGCCACCGAGGCCGCCGGGACCTCCGACGCCGTTGACCGGCCCGGCGCCGCCCTCGTGGGCCGGCCCCTGGTCAAGCTCCTCGGCGGCCGGAACCGGGTCGTACCCGCACAGCGCCTCCTCCGCCGCGCCCACCGCGAGACCGGTCAGCATCACCCGGCCGTCGTCGCAGACAAGCACCGTCCGCGCGGTGACGTTGCGGTGCACCCAGCCGTGGCCGTGCAGGACCCGCAGCGCCATGAGGACGTCGGAGGCGACCTCGGCCGCCCGGTACGGCGTCAGCGGCTTCTCGGCGAGCAGGGCCGCCAGCGGGCGCGCGGCCACCAGTTCACTGACGATCCACAGCGAACCGCCCTCGGCGAACACGTCGAAGACCTGGTCGAGCCGCGGATGGTCGGGAATGGCCGCGGCGGCCTGGGCGGCGTCGACCGCGCGCCGTACCACCGGGTCCGTGGGCCGCCGGGTGCCCGTACGCCCACCGGAGCGCCGCGCACCGCCGTCACGCGCGGTGAAGCCGTCGGGCAGTCCCTCCGCGTCGAGGACCTCGGCCTCGACCACCTCCGGCAACGGCACCTGCCGGACCAGGACTTCCTGTCCGCTGTAGGTGTCGAAGGCCCGGGTCTCGGTGAGTTCGTACTCGTCGGACGGCGGCAGGGGCAGGCGGTAGCGGTCGGCGAGTACCCGGCCCGCATAGTCGTCCACGTTGCCTCCCCCGTCAGCCCGGTCGGTCACATCCGTTCGCCCCACGGTCCGTTCCGGCTGCGCGCGGACCGCAAATATTTACGATACGTGCCGCAGGCAACCCGCAATGTGGGGATGCCAGATCTGCCTCCCCAAACCCGGGAAGGCTCATGCTCAGGACTTGGGTTCGAAGGTCTTGGTCAGCGTCGCCCAGGTGTCCTTGCGCTTCTGGTCGCCCCAGCCGTCCGCCTTCGCCGTGTACATCAGCGCGTAGCCCTGGGAGCCGTCGACGACGAACCCGCGGTCGATGGTGCGGTACTTGGTGCCGCTCTCCCGGTAGGTGAACTCCCAGTCGGCCGTGTTCCAGCTGCGGTAGTCCACCTTCTCTATTCGGATCTTCTTGTATTCGGCGCGCTGCATGTAGCGCTCCTGGTTCTTCCAGTCCGCCACCGGGTCGCCCTTGGGCGTGGACGTCCAGGCGATGAGCAGCTTCTGCCCGTCGGGGCCGGTGAACCGGTCTCCGGCGGAGCCCGTGGACTGGAAGCTCCACCCCTTCGGCAGACCGATCGAGTACCCCTGGTCGCCCTGGTGAGTCGACTTCGCCGCGGTGTCCTTTCCGGCGGACCCGTCCTTCCCGTCGCCGGCCGAGCCGCTCGCCCCGCCGCTCGTCTCGGTGTTGGAGGCGGGTCCCGACGGCGCGGGCTGCGTCGCGGTGTTGTCGGGGCGCGCGCCGCCCTTCTCGTCGTCCTTGGTGTCGGCGCTGCTCGACGCGGTGGCGACGGTCTTGCCGCCGCTCTCGCCCCCGGCCCCCTGCGCGCCCGCGTCGTCACCGCTGAAGGCGATGGTGAGCACCGTGCCGAGCACGGCGAGCACCACGACCACGGCGATGATCAGCAGGGTGCGCCGCGACACCACGTCGGTGAGCGGCGCCCGGGGCACCTGCCGCGGCGGCAGGTCCGGCGGCGGCATGACGGGCCACCCCGAACTCCGCCCCTCGGACTTCGCCTGCGCGTCCTGCGCGCCCCGCTCCCCGGCCCCGGCCCCGGAAGCCGCCGCCCCCGAGCCCTGCTTCGAACCCGACGCCGACTTTGGACCCGAGCCCTGCTTCGAACCCGAGGCCTGCCTCGGACCCGAGGTGCTCTTCGGCCCCGACTGCGACGCGGCCGTGCCCGCGCCCCCGGCGGCCGCCTCGCCCTTCGGTCCGGAAGCGGCCTCGGCATCCTCCGACTTCGTACGGGTCGCCGCCGACGCAGCGGCCGGTCCGGCCGCGGCCTTGCGCACGGAGCGCAACGCCCCGCGCAGCCGCTCCCCGGCCTCCTCGCCCCGCTTGCTCCCGGTGCCCGCCGAACCACCCTTGCGCGACGCCTTGTCCGGCTGCGCCGGCAGCGGCACGACCTTCGTCGCGTCCATCGGCTCCGGCTCGGGCGTCTCCGGCGCGTTGATGACGGAGTTCAGCATCGCCCGGGCGCCCGCGTCGTCGAGCCGCTTGGCGGGGTCCTTGGTGAGCAGCCCGTGGATGACGTCCGTCAGCGGGCCCGCGTTCTTCGGCTCCTCCAGCGGCTCGGTCATCACCGCGGTGAGCGTCGCTATGGCCGACCCCTTGTCGTACGGCGGCGCTCCCTCCACCGACGCGTACAGCAGCCCGCCGAGCGACCACAGGTCGGCGGCGGGGCCCGGCTTGTGCCCGCGCGCCCGCTCCGGGGAGATGTAGGAGGGCGCGCCGACGAGCATGCCGGTCGAGGTGATGGACGGGTCGCCCTCGACCTGGGCGATACCGAAGTCGGTGAGCACGACCCGGCCGTCGTCGGAGATCAGCACGTTCGACGGTTTCACGTCGCGGTGCAGGATGCCTTCGCGGTGCGCGGAGCGCAGCACGTCGAGGACGGCGAGCCCGACCTCGGCGGCCCGCTTCGGCTCGAGGAGGCCGTCCTCCCGGATGACCTCGGCGAGCGACTTGCCCTCGACGAGCTCCATCACGATCCAGGGCCGGTCGTCCTCCTGGACCACGTCGAAGACGGTCACGGCGCTGTTGTTGCGGATGCGCGCGATCGCTTTGGCCTCGCGCAGCGTCCGCGTGATCAGCCGCCGCTTCTCCTCCTGGTCGATGTTCGTCGGGAACCGCAGCTCCTTGACGGCGACCGTCCGCCCCAGCGTCTCGTCCTCGGCGCGCCACACCGTGCCCATGCCGCCGCGGCCGAGGACGTCGCCCAGCCGGTAGCGCCCGGCCAGGAGACGCTCCCTGTTGTCCTGACGAGTGTCCTGACGAGATGTGCCCGCCCGCTCCGCCTCCGACATGCGTCCCCTCATACAACCCGCCCTGACAGAGCCTCCATTGTCTCTCACCCGACAAGTGCCCCGTGCCCAGGGGGCCCCTGGGCCCAGGGCGCCGGGCCCTTACGCCCGGAACCCGGGTGCGCCGCGCCCCGCGCCGCCTTGCATGATGGGCCCTGACGAGGGAGGAGCCCGCATGCCGCCGTTCCGGGCCCTGTCGGCCCTGCCGCTGGCCGTCGCCCTCCTCGCCCTGCCCCCGGCCGACTCCTCGGCTCTTTCGGTCCCGCCCACGGACGCGGTGCTGCCGCTGCTCACGACCCGGGGCGGAGCCCCCGCCGCGGCCCTGCTGGCCCGGGAGGGAAGCACCACCCGCTATGCCCACGCCGGTCCCGGAATCGCCCGGCCCGACCATTTCCGCGCCGGCAGCATCACCAAGACGTTCATCGCGACGGTCGTGCTGCAACTGGCCGCCGAGCATCGGCTGTCGCTGTCCGACACGGTGGAGCGGCATCTGCCCGGCCTGGTACGGGGAGCGGGCAACGACGGCCGCGCGCTGACCCTGCGCTCCCTGCTCACCCACACCAGCGGCCTGTACGACTTCACCGCGGACACCGGCGGAACCGCACCCGTCACACCCCGTCAGGCCGTACGCATCGCACTCACCCACCCTCCGGCCGCACGTGGCCGCTTCGCCTACTCGAACACCAACTACGTCCTGCTCGGCCTGGTCGTCCAGCAGGTGACCGGCCACTCGTACGCCACCGAGGCAGAGCGCCGCATCATCACTCCCCTGCGTCTGACGGGCACCTCCTTCCCCGGCTCCCGCTCCTCACTGCCCTCTCCGCACGGCCGTGCCTACGCCGCCGACGGAACCGACGTCACCGCCCTCGACCCCCGGGTGGCCGGAGCCGCGGGCGAGCTGGTGACCACGCTCGCCGATCTGGACCGCTTCTACGCGGCCCTGCTCGGCGGGCGGCTGCTGCCCCCGCGATGGCTGCGCGAGATGCTCGACACCCGTGCCGCACACGGCGCGTACGGCATGGGCCTGTTTCCCGAGAAGCTCCCCTGCGGCACCACGGTGTGGGGACACAACGGGCACATATCCGGCAGCTATGTGCGCACCGCGGCCACCCTCGACGGCCGGCGTGTCCTCACCCTCCGCGTGAACACGGACGCGATATCCGACCCCGACCTCGAACCCGCGGTGCTCGCGGCCGAGTTCTGCCCCCGCACCTCGTAGAACGACCGGGCCCCGAACAGAGATCCCAGCTCACGACACTCGTTCGAGTGATGTCAGGGCCGGACACCCGGTCACGGCAGGCGCCTACCGCGGCACGATGTCCGGCGCCCCCAACCGCGCCGCGTCCGCCGTGAGGTCATCGGGCTGCCGCTGCGACTCCCGCTCGGCCTCCACCCGCTTCTGGTAATGCTCGACCTCGCGCTCGATCTGGTCCTTGTCCCAGCCGAGTACCGGCGCCATCAGCACGGCGGCGTCGCGTGCGCTGCGGCTGCCCCGGTCGAAGGTCTCGATCGAGATGCGCGTCCGCCGGGTCAGCACGTCGTCCAGATGCCGCGCCCCCTCGTGCGAGGCCGCGTACACGATCTCGGCGCGCAGATAGTCGTCGGCCGCCGCCAGGGGCTCGCCCAGTGACGGGTCCTCGGCGATCAGCTCCAGAAGCTCCTCGGTCATCGCCCCGTACCGGTTCAGCAGGTGCTCCACCCGCACCACGTGCAGTCCGGTCCGGGCGGCGATCCGCGCCCGCGCGTTCCACAGCGCCCGGTAGCCCTCGGCGCCCAGCAGCGGCACGTCCTCGGTGACGCACTCGGCGACACGCATGTCGAGGCCGTGCACCGCCGCGTCCACCGCGTCCTTGGCCATGACCCGGTACGTCGTGTACTTGCCGCCCGCCACGACGACGAGCCCGGGCACCGGATGCGCCACGGTGTGCTCGCGCGACAGCTTGCTGGTGGCGTCCGACTCGCCCGCGAGCAGCGGCCTCAGCCCCGCGTAGACGCCCTGGACGTCGTCCCTGGTGAGGGGCACCGCGAGCACCGAGTTCACATGCTCCAGCAGATAGTCGATGTCCGCGCTGGAGGCGGCCGGGTGGGCCTTGTCTAGGTCCCAGTCGGTGTCCGTGGTGCCGACGATCCAGTGCCGGCCCCAGGGGATGACGAACAGCACGGACTTCTCCGTGCGCAGGATCAGCCCGGTCGTGGAGTGGATCCGGTCGCGCGGCACGACCAGGTGGATGCCCTTGGACGCCCGGACGTGGAACTGGCCGCGCTCCCCGACCATCGCCTGGGTGTCGTCGGTCCACACCCCGGTGGCGTTGACGACCTGCTTGGCGCGGATCTCGTACTCCCCGCCCCCTTCGACGTCCTGCACCCGCGCGCCGACGACCCGCTCGCCCTCGCGCAGGAAGCCCGTCACCCGCGCGCGGTTGGCCGCCTTGGCTCCGTACGCCACCGCCGTGCGCACCAGGTTGGTCACATAGCGGGCGTCGTCCATCTGCGCGTCGTAGTACTGGAGCGCCCCGACCAGGGCGTCCTTCTTCAAGCAGGGCGCCACGCGCAGGGCGTGAGAGCGGGTCAGGTGGCGGTGCATCGGCAGGCCCCGGCCATGGCCGCGCGCCATGGACATGGCGTCGTACATCGCGACGCCCGACCCGGCGTACAGGCGCTCCCAGCCCTTGTGCTGCAGCGGGTACAGGAACGGCACGGGCTTCACCAGATGCGGGGCGAGCCGCTCCAGCAGCAGGCCGCGCTCCTTCAGGGCTTCCCTGACGAGGGCGAAGTCGAGCATCTCCAGATAGCGCAGGCCGCCGTGGATCAGTTTGCTGGACCGGCTGGAGGTGCCCGAGGCCCAGTCGCGGGCCTCGACCAGGCCCGTGGCGAGGCCCCGGGTCACGGCGTCGAGGGCGGTGCCCGCACCGACCACGCCCGCGCCCACGACCAGCACGTCCAGCTCTCGCTCGGCCATGGATGCCAGTGACTCGGCTCGCTGCTCCGGCCCGAGTGTCGCTGTCCTCACGCTGCCTCCCGCTCATCGGTCGCGCCGGCCGCACCCGTCGGGTGAGACCCCGTCCGTACCCCCCATGCCCAAATTCTGACCGGGTTGCCCGACTTCAGCCACCACGGGCCCTCAGCCTGTGGACAACCCGCACGGAACACTCACCGAAACTCGGCCAGGCAATCCCACATAACGGTCATATTTACTCCTAGTCTGACATTGCGCTCGCCCGTCCTGTCCACAGGGCTTGCGCACCTGTCCCACTTCGGCTACGGGAAGGACGGCCACGCCGTGCCCGCAGATCTCGCCGTCATCGGACTCGGCCCTTACGGCCTGCCCCTGGCTCAGGCCGCCGTCGCCGCCGGCATCCCCACCATCGGCTACCGGACCGGACCCGAGACCGGTTCCCTCAGCGCCGCCGAACTGCGCCGGATGCTCTCGAAGGGCTTCCGGCCGACCACGAACGCCGCCGAACTCGGCAGGGTGCGCACCGCGGTGATCTGCGCACCGACCCCGCCGGGCACGGACGGCCGGCTCGATCTGACCCAGGTGGAGACGGCCGCCCGCACCCTGGCCGCCCATCTGCGCCCGCACACCACGGTGATCCTGGAGTCACCTGTGTACCCCGGGGCGACGGAGGAATTCCTGCGCCCGCTCCTCGAGGAGGGCTCGGGCCTGCGGGCGGGCCGCGACTTCCACCTCGCCCACTCCCCCAGCCGCGTCGACCCCGGCAACCGCGACTTCACCCCGGCCGGAACCCCGCAGGTCATCGGCGGCCTCACCCCGGCCTGCACCGAGTCGGCCGCCGCCTTCTACGGACGGCTCACGGACAAGGTGGTACGCGCGCGTGGACTGCGCGAGGCGGAGACCGTGCAGCTGCTGGAGACCAACTACCGGCACGTCAACATCGCCCTCGTCAACGAGATGGCCGCGCTCTGCCACGACCTGGGCGTCGACCTGTGGGACGTGATCCGCTGCGCGGAGACCAAGCCGTTCGGCTTCCAGGCCTTCCGCCCCGGCCCGGGCGTCGGCGGCCACACCCTCCCGCAGGACCTGACCGCCCACGGCGGCCGCAGCCTGCGCATGGTGGAACTGGCCCAGCAGGTCAACAGCCGCATGCCCCGCTACGTCGTCCAGCGCGGCGCCCAGCTCCTCAACGAGCACGGCAAGTCCGCGCGCGGCGCACGCGTGCTGCTCCTGGGCGTCACCTACAAGCCCGACCTCGCCGATCTGCAGGGCACCCCCGCCCGGGAGATCGCCCGGCGGCTGATGGACCTGGGCGCGTCGGTCAGCTACCACGACCCGTACATCCCGGACTGGAGCGTGCTCGACCGCCCCGTCCCCCGGGCGGACTCCCTCTACGAAGCGGCCGCCGACGCGGATCTGACCATCCTGCTCCAGCAGCACCGCACCTACGACCTCCAGGGCCTGTCGGTGAAGGCGCAACTGCTCCTGGACACACGAGGGGCGACACCCATGGGTGCCGCCCACCGTCTGTGACGTCGTGCCCGGGGCTCAGCGCCGGTGCTGCGAGTCCGCCACCGTCACCTCGACGCGCTGGAACTCCTTCAGCTCGCTGTAACCGGTGGTGGCCATGGCCCGGCGCAGGGCGCCGAAGAGGTTCATCGAGCCGTCGGGGGTGTGGGACGGGCCGGTGAGGATCTCCTCGATGGTCCCGACCGTGCCGAGGTCGACCTTCTTGCCGCGCGGCAGCTCCTCGTTCACGGCCTCCATGCCCCAGTGGTGCCCCTTGCCGGGACCGTCGGTCGCGCGGGCGAGCGGGGAGCCCATCATGACCGCGTCGGCACCGCAGGCGATCGCCTTGGGCAGGTCGCCGGACCAGCCGACACCGCCGTCCGCGATCACGTGCACGTACCGGCCGCCGGACTCGTCCATGTAGTCACGGCGCGCGGCCGCGACGTCGGCGACGGCCGTCGCCATGGGGACCTGGATGCCGAGCACATTGCGCGTGGTGTGCGCGGCGCCGCCGCCGAAGCCGACCAGCACACCGGCCGCGCCGGTGCGCATCAGGTGCAGGGCCGCGGTGTACGTGGCGCAGCCGCCGACGATCACCGGGACGTCCAGCTCGTAGATGAACTGCTTCAGGTTCAGCGGCTCGGACGCGCCGGAGACGTGCTCCGCCGAGACCGTCGTACCGCGGATGACGAAGATGTCCACGCCCGCGTCGACGACGGCCTTGGAGAACTGGGCCGTGCGCTGCGGGGAGAGCGCGGCGGCCGTGACCACGCCCGAGTCGCGCACCTCCTTGATGCGGGCGCCGATCAGCTCCTCCTTGATCGGCGCGGCGTAGATCTCCTGGAGGCGCCGGGTCGCCGCCTCGGCGGGCAGCTCGGCGATCTCGTCCAGCAGCGGCTGCGGGTCCTCGTGGCGCGTCCACAGGCCCTCGAGGTTCAGCACGCCGAGGCCGCCGAGCTCGCCGATGCGGATGGCGGTGGCCGGCGAGACGACCGAGTCCATGGGGGCGGCCAGGAACGGCAGCTCGAAGCGGTAGGCGTCGATCTGCCAGGCGATCGAGACCTCCTTCGGGTCCCGCGTACGGCGGCTGGGGACGACGGCGATGTCGTCGAAGGCGTACGCCCGGCGGCCGCGCTTGCCGCGCCCGATCTCGATCTCAGTCACGTTTGTGGCCTTTCCCTGATGCGTTGCAGCGTCTTCCAGTATCGCCGACGGGCACGACAGGGGCGGTCCCGGATGCTCCGGGACCGCCCCTGGTCCGTCTCACGCGCGCGTGCGGGTCACTTGCTACGGCTGTAGTTGGGTGCCTCGACCGTCATCTGGATGTCGTGCGGGTGGCTCTCCTTGAGGCCCGCGGACGTGATCCGGACGAAACGGCCGTTGTCCTGGAGGTCCGGCACCGTGCGGCCGCCGACGTAGAACATCGACTGGCGCAGGCCGCCGACCAGCTGGTGGACGACCGAGGAGAGCGGGCCCCGGTAGGGCACCTGGCCCTCGATGCCCTCGGGGACCAGCTGCTCGTCGGAGGCGACGCCCTCCTGGAAGTAGCGGTCCTTGGAGAAGGACTTGCGGTCGCCGCGGGTCTGCATGGCGCCCAGCGAGCCCATGCCGCGGTACGACTTGAACTGCTTGCCGTTGATGAAGAGCAGCTCGCCCGGCGACTCCTCGCAGCCGGCCAGCAGCGAGCCCAGCATCACGGTGTCGGCGCCGGCGACCAGGGCCTTGGCGATGTCGCCGGAGTACTGCAGACCGCCGTCGCCGATGACCGGGACACCGGCCTCCTTGGCGGCGAGAGCGGCCTCGTAGATGGCCGTGACCTGCGGGACACCGACACCGGCGACCACACGGGTGGTGCAGATGGAGCCGGGGCCGACACCGACCTTGATGCCGTCGACGCCCGCGTCGACCAGGGCCTTGGCGCCGTCGCGCGTGGCGATGTTGCCGCCGATGACATCGACACCGTTCGCGTTCGACTTGATCTTGGCGACCATGTCGCCGACCAGCCGGGAGTGGCCGTGCGCGGTGTCGACGACGATGAAGTCGACGCCCGCCTCGATCAGGGCCTGGGCCCGCTCGTAGGAGTCACCCGCGACACCGACTGCGGCACCGACGAGGAGGCGGCCCTCCGCGTCCTTCGCGGCGCTCGGGTACTTCTCCGCCTTGACGAAGTCCTTGACGGTGATCAGGCCCTTGAGGACGCCGTCGTCGTCGACCAGCGGCAGCTTCTCGATCTTGTGCTTGCGCAGCAGCTCCATGGCCTCGACACCGGAGATGCCGACCTTGCCGGTGACCAGCGGCATCGGCGTCATGACCTCGCGGACCCGGCGGGTGCGGTCGGTCTCGAAGGCCATGTCGCGGTTGGTGACGATGCCGAGCAGCTTCTTGGCGGGGTCGGTGACCGGGACGCCGCTGATGCGGAACTTGGCGCACAGCGCGTCGGCCTCGGCAAGCGTGGCGTCCGGGTGGACCGTGATCGGGTCGGCCACCATGCCCGACTCGGACCGCTTCACCAGGTCGACCTGGTTGGCCTGGTCCTCGATGGACAGATTGCGGTGCAGCACGCCGACGCCGCCCTGGCGGGCCATCGCGATCGCCATGCGCGACTCGGTGACCTTGTCCATGGCGGCGGACAGCAGCGGGATGTTGACCCGCACGTTCTTCGAGACGTACGAGGCGGTGTCGATCTCGTCGGGAGCCATGTCCGACGCGCCCGGCAGCAGCAGCACGTCGTCGTAGGTCAGCCCGAGTGTCGCGAATTTTCCGGGCACTCCGTCGACGTTTGCAGTCATGACACCTTCCCCAAATGGCCTTGATCGGTGCGGATGTCCATGCTAACGGGAAGCGCGGCTGTCTCATTCCACGGTTCCGGTCGGCTCGGGGCTTCGTATGTTCGTACGGAGGCCACGCACCACCTGTTCAACCAAGGGCTGCTGAGGGCCTACTGCTCGGCGAGCGCCCGCAGTCGGCTCAGCGCCCGGTGCTGCGCCACCCGGACGGCGCCGGGTGACATTCCCAACATCTGGCCCGTCTCCTCGGCCGTGAGCCCCACCGCGATGCGCAGCAGCAGCAGCTCCCGCTGGTTCTCGGGCAGGTTGGCCAGGAGTTTCTTGGCCCATTCCGCGTCACTGCTCAGCAGGGCGCGCTCTTCCGGTCCCAGGGAGTCGTCGGGGCGCTCGGGCATCTCGTCGGAGGGGATGGCCGTCGAGCCGGGGTGGCGCATCGCCGCGCGCTGCAGGTCGGCGACCTTGTGGGCGGCGATGGCGAAGACGAACGCTTCGAATGGGCGCCCGGTGTCCCGGTAGCGGGGCAGCGCGAGGAGCACCGCCACGCAGACCTCCTGGGCGAGGTCCTCGACGAAATGCCGGGCGTCGCCCGGGAGGCGGGACAGACGGGTGCGGCAGTAGCGCAGTGCCAGGGGGTGGACATGGGCGAGCAGATCGTGCGTGGCCTGCTCGTCACCGTCGACGGCGCGGTGGACGAGCGCGCCGATCGCCCCTTGGGCATTGACCGCCTCGTCATCGCGCATCGGTCCATGGTGCCCTGCGGCCACCGGGTCCGCGGCACCGCGCCCGTTGTTGTGCACCGAAGCGTTATGAGCAGGTGCGCCGGCACTCATCCCCTGCGCCCTCCCCTTCCGCTCGACCGACTCGTTCCCGAGGAACTCCACACCCTCAAGGATGCGGCATCCGCGGCGAAACAAGCAGCGGGCACCCTGCGGACCCCCGGTCCACCCCCGCCCACCTGGCTTTCCGCACTCCCGCTACGACCGCTACGACCGCTCCGACCCACGCGGTCACCCTTGGGGCCTGCTGTTCGGATCGTCCCCGGGTCGCGGGCGCTCACGGGCGAGTGCGCGCCCGGCTCACGCGGGGGCATCCGCATGCCCCCGCTCCACGACCCGCAGCTCGAAGCCGGCCCGATCCGAACGACAGGCCCTAGCGCACCAGGCCCCACCGGAAGCCGAGCGCCACCGCGTGGGCCCGGTCCGAGGCGCCGAGCTTCTTGAACAGGCGCCGGGCGTGGGTCTTGACGGTGTCCTCGGAGAGGAACAGCTCGCGGCCGATCTCCGCGTTCGAGCGGCCGTGGCTCATGCCTTCGAGGACCTGGATCTCACGCGCCGTGAGCGTGGGCGCGGCGCCCATCTCGGCCGAGCGCAGCCGGCGCGGGGCGAGCCGCCAGGTCGGGTCGGCCAGGGCCTGCGTCACCGTCGCGCGCAGCTCGGCGCGGGAGGCGTCCTTGTGCAGATAGCCGCGGGCACCTGCGGCGACGGCGAGCGCCACGCCGTCCAGGTCCTCGGCGACGGTGAGCATGATGATGCGCGCACCGGGGTCGGCGGACAGCAGCCGCCGGACCGTCTCGACGCCGCCCAGACCGGGCATGCGCACGTCCATCAGAATCAGGTCCGAGCGGTCGGCCCCCCAGCGGCGGAGGACTTCCTCGCCGTTGGCCGCCGTCGTCACGCGCTCTACGCCGGGCACGGTCGCGACCGCGCGACGGAGCGCCTCTCGGGCAAGCGGGGAGTCGTCGCAGACGAGGACGGAAGTCATGACCGCCCTCCGCAGCTGATGCACGTCACCTTGAGCCTCCAGGCTGGTACGGAATCGTCACCTGTGCGGTCGACCGTCTCGGATATCTGTCCGAGCCCTTGTTCCTTCAACCGCCTCGCACTCTCAACGACGGTCACTCGAAAGAGTTACGGGGTCGGCTGTCATCTTCGGCACTCTACGTGAGGGGGCGGACACGGTGCAGACATGAGCGGCAGACCCACGAACTTTCATCACAACCTATGCCCCATTCAGACCCATTTCTTCCGCTTTGCCAGTGTCTGGAGCTAGATTCGCAATGAGTCATATTTTCATCTCCTTAGATCGTAGTTGTACGGTCGTAGACACCGGATCCGCCCAGAACGGCTACAAGGGGTCACGTAATGGCAGATTTCTCCCGCCTTCCCGGACCGAACGCGGACCTGTGGGACTGGCAGCTGCTGGCTGCCTGTCGCGGGGTGGACAGCTCGCTCTTCTTCCATCCGGAGGGCGAGCGCGGTGCGGCTCGGAGTGCTCGCGAGAACTCGGCCAAAGAGGTCTGCATGAGGTGCCCGGTACGCGCCGAGTGCGCTGCTCACGCCCTGGCGGTGCGTGAGCCGTACGGCGTGTGGGGCGGGCTGACCGAGGACGAGCGCGAAGAGCTCATGGGGCGGGCGCGCAACCGGCTGGTGTCGGCGTCGGCACCGGGCGGGCATACCGCCTCGCACCATTGAAATAACGTTTCTGCAGACAGGCACGCGCACGACAAGGCATGCACGCCTGCGCGTGGAGCTAGCGGACGGCCGCCCGCGCGAGCTGGTCGAGCGTCGCCGACACCGCCGGGACCTGAGCGAGGTCGGGCAGGGTGAGCGCGACGATCTCCCGCCGCACCACCGGTTCCAGCGTCACGGTGCGTACTCCCCGGGGCCGAACCGACTCGACGGCGAGCTGGGGCAGCACGGCCACGCCCAGCCCGGCGCCGACCAGGCCGACGACCGCCGGGTAGTCGTCGGTGGCGAAGTCGATGCGAGGCGTGAAGCCGGCCGCCGCGCACACCTCGACCAACTGGCCGCGACAGCGCGGACAGCCCGCGATCCACGACTCCCGCGCGAGCTCACCGATGGCGACGGACCCCGCGCCCGCGAGCCGGTGCCGCTCCGGCACGAGGGCGACGAGCCGGTCCGACAGCAGCGGCCGTACGACGAGGTCGTCCCACTCCTCCGCGCCCGCCGCGCCCTCGTAGCGGAAGGCGAGCGCCACGTCGCAGTCGCCCTCGCGCAGCAGGCCGACCGACGCGGGCGGTTCGGCCTCCTCCAGGGAGACACGGGTGCCGGGATGCGCGGCGCGCAGTGCGGCGAGGGCCGTGGGCACCAGCGTGGAGCTGCCGCTGGGGAAGGAGACGAGCCGGACCCGTCCCGCGCGCAGCCCGGCGATGGCGGCGATCTCCTCCTCGGCGGCCGTGAGCCCGGCGAGGATCCCGGCGGCGTGCCGCACCAGCGCCTCACCGGCCTGGGTCAGGCGCATCTCGCGCCCGGTGCGGATGAGCAGAGGGGTGCCGACGGAGGATTCCAGGGCCTTCATCTGCTGACTGACGGCGGGCTGGGTGCAGCCCAGCTCACGCCCCGCGGCGGAGAAGGAACCGGTGGCGGCGACGGCGCGCAGGACGCGGAGATGGCGGGCTTCGATCACCCTTCGAGGATAAGCGACTCTTTGATCGCGATGCGAATAATGCGTCGACGCTTTGAGGGGCGGTCCCTTACCGTGCGAGGCATGAAGCTTCTGTCTGTGAATCTGGGCCGCGCCGAGGCTGTGCCGTACACGGACAACCCGGAGGGTGTGACCGGGATCGACAAGCGGCCGGTCGACGGGGCGGTACGGGTGTCGGCGCCCGGGCCCAAGGGCGTCGGCGGGAGCGGGCTGGCCGGGGACGCGGTGTGCAAGCTGGAGCACCACGGCGGTGACGACCAGGCGGTGTACGCGATGGCGCGCGAGGACCTGGACGAGTGGGAGCGCGCGCTGGGCCGGACCCTGGCCGACGGGGCGTTCGGCGAGAACCTCACGACCCAGGGGCTCGACGTGTCCGGCGCGCTGATCGGCGAGCGCTGGCGCATCGGGCCCGAGGTGGTGCTGGAGATCACCTCCGGGCGGATCCCGTGCCGTACGTTCCAGGGCCATCTGGAGGAGAAGGGCTGGGTGAAGCGGTTCACGCGGCGGGGCGCGCCGGGCGCCTATCTGCGGGTGATCGAGCCCGGGGAGATTCGCGCGGGCGACGCCGTCGAGATCCTGCACCGGCCGGACCACGACGTCACCGTGGCCCTGCAGTTCCGGGCGGTGACCACCGAACGGACGCTGCTGCCGCGGCTGCTGGCGGCGGGTGAGGCGCTGCACCCGGAGGTGCTGCGCTGGGCGCGGGAGTACGTGGAGAAGAACGGGGCCTGACAGCGCCTCACCGCGACTGTCTCCACCGACCCTTCACCGCCGAAGGCCCCGTCCGGAAGCGGACGCACCCAGTCCGGGTCACTAACCTTCTGCCATGACAACGGCTCTGATTACGGGATCGACGGCAGGCATCGGGGCCGCGTTCGCGCGGCGACTGGCGGCCGACGGGCACAACCTGGTGCTGGTGGCCCGGGACACCAAGCGGCTCAGGGAACAGGCGACCGAACTGCACGACGGGCACGGCATCGAGGCGGAGGTGCTGACGGCCGACCTGGCCGAGGACAAGGGCATCGAGGCGGTGGCCGGCCGGCTGGGCGACCGCAAGAACCCCGTCGACCTCCTGGTCAACAACGCCGGCTTCGGCAACAAGGGCCGCTATCTCGATGTCTCCATGGCCGATGAGCTGCGGATGCTCAAGGTGCACTGCGAGGCGGTGCTGCGGCTGACGTCGGCGGCGGCAGACGGCATGCGGGAGCGCGGCCGGGGCGGTGTCGTCAATGTCGCGTCGGTCGCCGCGTTCGTGCCGCGGGGCACCTACGGCGCGTCCAAGGCGTGGGTCGTGCAGTTCACGCAGGGCGCGGCGCGCGATCTGGCCGGCAGCGGCGTACGGCTGATGGCGCTGTGCCCCGGTTTCGTGCGCACGGAGTTCCACGACCGGGCCGGGATGGGCACGGACAACATCCCGAGCTGGATGTGGCTCGACGCGGACAAGCTGGTGGCGGCGGCGCTGCACGACCTGGCCCGGGGCAAGACGCTGTCGATCCCGGACCCGCGCTACAAGGCGCTGATGGGGGCGGCGAAGCTGGTGCCGCGGGGGATGCTCGGGGCGGTTTCGTCGAAGACGGGGCGCAAGTACGGGCCGCAGTAGCGGGCCCGGTGGCGAGCTCGGTAGCGGAAAGGGACGCCGAAGCGCCGGGAGGCACCTGGGCGGGCCGCTTGGGAGAATGGAGCTGTCCAGCCGGCCCCAGCGATCCCGGAGGCGAGGCCATGACCTTCGTACAGCTCATCGAGTGCAAGACCAGTCGGCTCGACGAGATGAACCGGCTGATGGATCAGTGGGTCGAGCAGACCAGAGGGAAGCGGACGGCGACGCACAGTGTGGTCGCGCAGGACCGGGCCGACGCGTCGCACGTCGTGGAGATCGTGGAGTTCCCGTCGTACGAGGAGGCGATGCGGAACTCGGGGCTTCCGGAGACCGGACGGATCTTCCAGGAGATGGTGGCGCTCTGCGAGGAGACGCCGACGTTCACCGATCTCGACGTGGTGCGGGACGAGCAGCTGAACGCGGCGACCGCGCGCCGCTTCTTCGAGCAGGCGCCCGGGCAGGGGGCGGCGCCCCCGTTCAACGACGTGTTCATCGAGGACTACCACGACCACGATCCCGCCAATGTGCAGGACGTGATCGGGCTGGACGCGCTGCGCCGCGAGGTGGAGGTGTGGCGGGGCGGGTTCGACTTCTCGTTCACGATCGAGGACCAGATCGCCCAGGGCGACCGGGTGTGCACCCGGTGGTCCTGGCAGGGGCACCACAAGGGCGACTTCCTCGGGATTCCGTCGACCGGGAAGGACGTCACCATGACCGGGACGACCGTGTACCGGTGCACGCCGGACGGGAAGCTCGCCGAGGGCTGGTGGCAGTACGACCGGCTGGGGCTGATGCAGCAGCTCGGGGCGCTCGATCCGCTGGAGCTGTGACCCGCAGCTCTGACCCCGCGGCGCTCCTTCAGTAAGCCGACCCGGGCCACGACGGTGCACGCACACCAGCGACGCCTTGTGTGGAGTCCGTCTCCAGGCGCTGCGCGCCGTCGCGGCTCCGGACGGCATGGTGCCGCTCGCCGACACGCGGCTGGTGGAGCCGGCCGCGTCGATGGCGGGCGGGGTGGCGTTCTCACCGCGCCTGGAACTGTTCCCGCTGGATCTGGGGCTTTCCCGCGCTCTGCGCATTTCGCAGGCCCAGCGGGGGTTCGCCCGGAGAGCGGCATCACGACGGACGACCTGTTGTCCCGGGTGCGGGCCCGATTCACCGGTCTGTCGGCGCTGGACGGGACGACATACGTCGAGTTGTCCGAGGCACTGGGATGCGAGTTTCCCGTTGGACTTGGACACCGAGCGGCGGCGCTTCTTCCCGAAGGCCGAGGAAGCGCGCGGCAGCCGACTGGGGCTGTCGTCCTCCGTCCTGACCAGTACCGGCTGCTCCCTGTACGCGGCGGCTCAGGGCCGTATCGCCGAGCCCGGCACGCTCGTCCGTGAGGCTGCCCCATCCCCGTATCACCGTCACCAAGACCAGCAAGAACGCGGTGGGAAACCGCATGAGCAGCACGATCAGGGTCAAGCAGCCACCCGCGAACCCGTCGCCTCGGGTGGAGGTGGACCGTCCCGGTCGCCGGTCCTCCTCCACCGTGTCCGGTCGCCAAGGACGTGCAGCCATGGCCTGGCCACCACTTTCGTGATTCGAGGCCCGGATCATGAAATCTTGCGGCTCAGTCCCGCCATCACGGCCGCCGTGCACCGCGGCTCACCGATGTCCCAGGAGGTGGTCGCGGAGCTCGTCGTTGCAGTCCTCACCGATCCCGGCCTGGACTCGAGAGAAGGCCAGCACTTCGTCTCCCCCGCCTTCCTGCTCGGCCTCGGCCAGTTGCCTATCGATGTCCGCGACGTACTCGGCACATTCGGCGCTGACGGGCCTCTCGGGCTGCGGGTCCGGTGCGGAGGAGGCGTCCAGTCCGGCGGTGGCGGCGAGGCCGGCCGCGCACAGCACCATCCACGCGGCAGCCCACGTGCGACGGCTCGTCCGTATCGGCTTGGGCATCCAGGCATCCTACGAGCGGCCGCGGCAGGCTGTCGCCGCATCGCGGATCTCTCGTCGACGACACCGGCGACATCCCGTGCGCGGGCGACCACATGCAGGCGACGCTCTTCCGGCCGACCGGCGACGAAACCCCGTGCAGCCGCTGCCTCAGCTCACCACCCACCGGTCAACGGGTCCGACTGAGCCGGGAACGGCCCCGGACCGCTGTGGAAGGTCGCCGCGCAGCAGAGGCCCAAGTCCGGTTACTACGCCGAGCTGACTGCTCAACTCGGCGCGGCGGTGGCATAGTTCAAAACCGCCCCAAACCACCCCCCTGCTGCTGTAGGTTCCCGCCCATGGCCACCAGCAAAGAGATCGAGAACCCGGAGTCGCGCTTCTCCGCAGTGCTGGCGAG
The DNA here is from genome assembly GCF_024442335.1 of Streptomyces sp. CRCS-T-1. Classification (NCBI taxonomy): domain Bacteria; kingdom Bacillati; phylum Actinomycetota; class Actinomycetes; order Kitasatosporales; family Streptomycetaceae; genus Streptomyces; species Streptomyces sp. CRCS-T-1. Next base: position 3,152,452 of record NZ_CP101651.1, read on the forward strand.
TGCCGCCAGGCTTCCGGGCGTGCGTATCCACAGGGAGGAATACCTCCGAAAGGCGCTGGCCCGCTATTGCTCCGAGGACGAGATCCGCAGGGCGATCGAAGAAACCCCCGCAGCGGCGGGTATCCCTATCGCTGTTCTGGACAAAGCGGCCAACGACTCGATCAACTACGAAGCCGCCAAGGCCAGTGCCCTCTCGGCGGCTGCCGGGATACCCGGCTTCATCGCTCTTCCCGCCACTGTGCCCGCCGATACGGCCCAGTACTTCGGCCACATGCTGCGCATCGCTCAAAAGCTCGCCTACCTCTACAGCTGGCCCGATCTGTTCTCCGACGACAGCGACGACCTCGACGACGCGACCAAGGGAGTGCTCACGCTCTTCTTCGGCGTCATGTTCGGCACCCAGTCGGCGAACGCCGCCGTGGGGAAGGTCGCGGGGATGATGTCGAAGGAGGTCGCCAAGAAGCTGCCGCAGAAGGCACTCACCCAGGGTGTCATCTACCCCATCGTGAAGAAGGTCGCGGGCTACCTCGGCGTCCAGATGACGAAGCAGACCTTCGCGAAGTCCGTCTCCAAGGCCATTCCCGTCGTCGGGGCCGTCGTCTCCGGCGGGCTCACTCTCGCCACCTACCTTCCCATGGCCAAGAGGTTGAAGAAGCACCTCTCCAGCCTGGAGCTGACGAAGCCGGCGCACCGGGGCGTCGACGAACCGGTCGTGGACGGGGAGGTCGTGGACGGGGAAGTCGTGGAAGTGCACGAGTCCTCCGCCGCGATCCCTGAGCAGCCTGACGCGGACGACACCGCCGCCAAGCTGGAGAAGCGGCACTCGTCCTAGCCCACCGGGAGAAGAAAGCCACCGGTCCGGAGCCCCGGGGCGCGCATCCGCCTTTGTCAGTGACGCCGGGCAGGATGCGCGCCATGGCATCGAGAGGCGACAGCGACGAGGCGTACGTGGTCGGCCTGTGCAATCGGGTGCTCGGCGAAGAAGCCCTGACCCAGCACCGGTTCGACTGGCTGCTGGGCGACCCGGGGACCGGGGGCCGACAGGTCAGGCTGCCGGTCGACGCGTACTGGCCCGGCCGCCGACTGGTGGTCGAGTACCGGGAGCTCCAGCACGACCAGCAGGTGCCGCACTTCGACAAGCCGGACCGGCTCACCGTGAGCGGTGTCCACCGGGGTGAGCAGCGGGCCCTGTACGACGCCCGCCGCGACGCCGAGATCCCCGCTCACGGACTGCGGCTGATCGTGGTCCGGCCCGCCGACCTCGACGCGGACGGGCGCGGGCGGCTGCGGCGCAACGAGGAAGCCGACCTGGCGGAGCTGCGGAAGATCCTGGCCCGGGACAGCGACGAGAACCGGGCCACCGACGCCTTCCGCGCCTGGCTGCTCGCCGAGGGGTGGACGCCCGACGAGCCCACGGACCGCCGGACCAGGCTCGAAGCCGTGCGCGGCGAGGAGCGGCTGATCTGCGAGGCCAAGGGCCGCACCGAGGAGAAGAGCATCGACGGGTACGAGGTGACGGCCGACAACGGGGTGCGCCGACTGCTTGCCTGATCCAGACCCACCGGCCCCGAGAGATGTACATCTGCTACATTCATGACATGAGTGAGCCGGTTGTGGAATCCATGGCCGAGGTCCGCAGTCACCTCGCCGACGTGATCGACCGCGCCCGCCGCGACAAGACACCGACGATCATCACCCGGCGCGGCAAGCGGGAAGCCGTCGTGATCGACATCGAGGAGTACCAGCGGCTGCGCCAGCTCGCCGAGGACGCCGAAGAGGCATGGCTCAACCGGCTGGCCGACGAAGCCGAGTCCGAAGGCACCGACGGGTCGGTCTCACTCGAAGAGATGGCCGCCCTGCTCCGCGACCAGCAGCACTGATCCGCATGGGGTACGTCACGCGCTTCACCCCGCACGCCCAGCGGGACATGCTCAAGATCCCGCGCCCTGATGCCCTGCGCATCCTGTACCGCTTGACCGAACTCCAGAAGGCGATGGATGCGGGGGAGACGGCGGCCTTTGATGTGAAGGCACTCCGAGGGCACAACGCCCGGTGGCGACTCAGGGTCGGTGACTACCGGGTCGTCTACACCGTCGAGGACGGTCGAGTCGTCGTGTGGGTCCTGACCGTGGGCAACCGGCGGGAGGTCTACCGTCAAGTTCCCTGAGGCGTCAGCGCCCGCACGGTCTGCGCCGGACTGCCCGAAGATCACCCCCGACTAGCCCGACGCTGTCGCCCGCCGCCCCGACAGACGGCCGCTGTGGAGGCGGCGTCGTACCTGGTGAGCGGGGGTGTGGCTGCGGGACCCACTGCGGGAGGCCGTGCAGAGACACTGATCGCGTGGCTCGGCGGGCAGAAGTCCGTCGCCGCCGCGGCCAAGCGCGCGGCCGGGGTGCGCGGCGACCTGGACCACTTCGGCGCCCTCGGGTTCCTCCAGGGACCGCTGGCCGTCCTGCGGGACTGCGGCCGCCCCGGGCTGCTGCTCGTGCTCGATGAGGTGGAGACCCTGCAGCGAGTGCGTGGCGACGTACGTGCGAAGTCCCTCGACGCGCTGCGCCAGTTCCTCGACGAGATCGACGCGGGCCGGTTTCCCGGACTCTTCCTCGTCATCACCGGCCCCCCGCCTGCTACGTCGGCAGCAGGGCGTGCGGCGCCTCGCAACCCCTCGCCCAGCGGCTGGCGACCGGCTTCACCACCGACCCGCGCTTCGCCTCCCCGCGCGCGGTACAGCTTCGGCTGAGTGGCTTCGGCCTGGCCTCCCTCGGCGAACTCGGCCGCAAGGGTGCGGGAGGTGTACGCGGCGACGGCCAGACATCCCGAGCGTGTCGCCTACCGCGGCGCTAGTCGCCACCGCCACCACCGCCGTCACCACCTCCGTCACCACCTCCGCCTCCGTCGCCGCCGTCCCCGCCGTCGCTGCCCCAGCCGTCGCCGCCGCCGGGTTCGTTGTCGTCGCGGTCCCTGCCGAGGTTGCTGAACCAGGGGCGCTCCCAGAGGTCGTCGCCCGTGTCCCGGCGGGAGTTCACGGCGCGGAACCTGGCCAGGCCCGTGGTGTCGCCGAGGCCGAAGGACACCGCGACCGCGTGGGCCATGACGGCGTCCAGGGGGTCGGGGCTCTCGTGGTGGACTTCGGCCAGCGGCAGCAGCACCGTGCCGGGCGGGGGGCCGGGCCACCGCGAGGGGCGGATCAGCAGCGCAACCCGCCGGTCGTCGCGCAGCAGCCACGAGCTCTCCGCGTTCTCCCGGCCCAGTGTCCACCGCCGGTCGGGCAGGCGGATCTCGACCCTGCTCTTGGACTTGCGCATCTTCTTGCGGAGTTCGAGCCGTGCGGCGAGGTCACCGACGGTCATGACCAGGCCGCCCGTCCGGTCGGCGGTGTCGGGGCGGTAGCCGTACGGTGCCCGCAGCCGTACGGCGGGGGCGCCCGGGCCCCAGACGTCCACGCGGACCAGGCGCCGGTCCACGGCGACAGCGACCCGGCCGGCGGGAGCCGGCGCGTACCGCCGGGCGATCCACAACGGTACGCCCTCCGCCTGCGCCCGCGCGGCGAGGGCGGCCACGTGCTCGGGCCCGCCGCACCTGCGCACGGCCAGTTCGCCGAGCGCGTGGGCGAAGTCGGCGGTCCGGCGCACCTTCAGGGGCGTGGTCGTGCCGGTGACGCGGGTGACCGGGACGAAGCCTGGGCCCTGCGCCAGCGATTCCAGGGGGCGTTCGCAGCCACCGCCGCCGAGCCATCGCCCGCGCAGGTACGCCTCGGCCATGGCGGCGAGGTTCAGCTCGTCCAGCGGTGTGGTCCGGCCGCCTCTGCGCAACCGGTCCTCGGTGAGTTCCGCGGTGCGCGCCAGCGGATTGCGGGACCGTTCCTGATAGAGCGCCTGGCTCATCGACACCCCCTTCTGTTCCGGTGTCTAGGAGGCCGTCGACCGCCGCCGCGGTTCCCTGAGCGGTGGAGGGAACGGTGAGGGCCCGGCACCCCGTTTCCGGGGTGCCGGGCCCTCACTCAGGATCTGGCGACCTCAGGTCGTCAGTGGGAGTGGCCGTGGCCGTGGCCCGCGGCGGCCGGCTCCTCCTCTTCCTTCTTCTCGACGACCAGGGTCTCGGTCGTGAGGAGGAGGGAGGCGATGGAGGCGGCGTTCTCCAGGGCGGAGCGCGTGACCTTGACCGGGTCGATGACGCCGGCCTTGACCAGGTCGCCGTACTCGCCGGTCGCGGCGTTGAAGCCCTGGCCCTTGTCGAGCTCGGCGACCTTGGAGGTGATGACGTAGCCCTCCAGGCCGGCGTTCTCGGCGATCCAGCGCAGCGGCTCGACGGCGGCCTTGCGGACGACGGCGACACCGGTGGCCTCGTCGCCGGTCTTGCCGAGGTTGCCCTCGAGGACCTTCACGGCGTGGACGAGCGCGGAGCCACCACCGGAGACGATGCCCTCCTCGACCGCGGCGCGGGTCGCGGAGATGGCGTCCTCCAGACGGTGCTTGCGCTCCTTGAGCTCGACCTCGGTGGCGGCACCCACGCGGATGACGCACACGCCGCCGGCCAGCTTCGCGAGGCGCTCCTGGAGCTTCTCGCGGTCCCAGTCGGAGTCGGTGGACTCGATCTCGGCCTTGATCTGGGCGACGCGGCCCTGCACGTCGTCCTTGTTGCCGGCGCCGTCGACGACCGTGGTGTCGTCCTTGGTGACGGTGATGCGGCGGGCGGAGCCGAGGACGTCCAGGCCGACCTGGTCGAGCTTGAGGCCGACCTCCTCGGAGACGACCGTGGCGCCGGTGAGGACCGCGAGGTCCTGCAGCATCGCCTTGCGGCGGTCGCCGAAGCCGGGGGCCTTCACGGCGACGGCGTTGAAGGTGCCGCGGATCTTGTTCACGACGAGGGTGGACAGCGCCTCGCCGTCGACGTCCTCGGCGATGATCAGCAGCGGCTTGGAGGCGTTGGCCTGGATGACCTTCTCCAGCAGCGGCAGCAGGTCCGCGATGGCGGAGATCTTGCCCTGCGTGATGAGGACGTACGGGTCGTCCAGGACGGCTTCCATGCGCTCCTGGTCCGTCACGAAGTACGGCGACAGGTAGCCCTTGTCGAAGGCCATGCCCTCGGTGAAGTCCAGCTCCAGACCGAAGGTGTTGGACTCCTCGACGGTGATGACACCGTCCTTGCCGACCTTGTCCATGGCCTCGGCGATGAGCTCGCCGACCTGCTGGTCCTGGGCGGACAGCGCGGCGACGGCGGCGATGTCGGACTTCTCGTCGATCGGGCGGGCCGTGGCGAGGAGGTCCTCGGAGACGGCGGCGACGGCGGCGTCGATGCCCTTCTTCAGGGCGGCCGGGGAGGCACCGGCGGCGACGTTCTTCAGGCCCTCGCGCACGAGCGCCTGGGCGAGCACGGTCGCGGTGGTCGTACCGTCACCCGCGATGTCGTTGGTCTTGGTCGCCACCTCCTTGACCAGCTGGGCACCGAGGTTCTCGTACGGGTCCTCGACCTCTACCTCACGGGCGATGGTCACACCGTCGTTGGTGATGGTGGGGGCGCCGAACTTCTTGTCGATGACGACGTTGCGGCCCTTGGGGCCGATCGTCACCTTGACCGTGTCGGCAAGCTTGTTGACGCCGCGCTCGAGGGCGCGACGGGCGTCCTCGTCGAACTTCAGGATCTTCGCCATGGGAGCGGTTCAGCCCTCTCGGAAAACGTGGGTGAAACGAACTGCGCCCCCGACGCCCGGCTTCATAAGGTCGCGGGGGCCAGGGGCGCAGTTCACTGCAATGCTGGTAATGCGGGGTGAATTACTTCTCGACGATCGCGAGCACGTCGCGAGCCGAGAGGACGAGGTACTCCTCGCCGTTGTACTTCACCTCGGTGCCGCCGTACTTGCTGTAGAGCACGACATCGCCGACGGAGACGTCGAGCGGAAGACGGTTACCGTCCTCGAAGCGGCCCGGGCCCACGGCCAGGACGACGCCCTCCTGGGGCTTCTCCTTGGCGGTGTCCGGGATGACCAGGCCAGAGGCGGTGGTCTGCTCGGCGTCGAGCGGCTGGACCACGATGCGGTCCTCGAGCGGCTTGATGGCAACCTTGGAGCTGGTGGTCGTCACGATCCGACCTCCCCCTTCGGAGATCTCACGGGGTTAACTGTCTGAGGTGGCGACCAGGTGGATCCGTCGTCGCGGGTGCCGGACCTGCCCGTCGCTGTGTTGGCACTCTCCAGTGGGGAGTGCCAGAGCCGAGACTATGACCGCGATTAGCACTCGGTCAAGCGGACTGCTAATTGCCGGCGGCGCGTCGGCCGGGTTCCGGTGTCGGCGTACGTCCGTGCAGGTGCTCGGCGTCCGTGTCCTGGCCCTCCGGGGGCTGCCGCCCCCAGACCCCCGCATCGGCCTGAACGGCCTCGTCCTCAAGCGCCGGACGGGCTGGGTGTCCCCGCAGGGCCGCGTCGGGAGTCAGAGGTAATCCTCCAGCCGCCCCACCCGCAGCCCTCTTCCCTCGATCTCCCTCAGCAGTCGCACGGTCCGTGCCGTCGGTGACAGGGACTCCGTCGGGGTCGACGGCACGGAGATGATGTCGCCGGGGTGAAGGCGCGGCTCGCCGTGGGGGTACGTCAGTTCGCCGTCGGCGGACAGGGACGCGCGCCAGAGCACGAGCGCCGTGATGCCGCAGTCGGCGGCGGCGCGCAGGGTCGCCCGGTCGTACGTGCCGTAGGGCGGGCGGAAGAGGTGGGGGCGGATGCCGAAGCGGGAGCGGAGTTTGTGCTGCTGGCCGCAGATCTCGGCGCGCTGGCCGGCGTAGGGCAGACCGCGCAGGGCCGGGTGGTCGAGGGTGTGGTTCTGGAGGGAGACGCCGACCGCGCGCAGCCGGGCGAGCCGGCCGTAGCCGGGGCCCGCGACGCTGTCCGTGAGGAACAGGGTGACCGGGAGCCGCCGTTCGCGGACGAGGCCGGCGAAGGCGGGGTCGCGTTCGATGCCGTCGTCGTAGGTGAGGAAGACGACGGGGTCGCGGGTGCGGACCCGGTCCACGACGGGCGGCAGGCGGGCCGGACGCGCGAGGGGCCCGGCCGCGGGGGTCGGGTCCTGACCCCGGCCGTCCGTTCCCGCCCGCTCCCCCGCCGGCCCGCCGCACCCCGCCAGCAGGAGCAGGCCCGCGCACAGCGCGGCGGCGGCCGGGCACCGCGTCACAGGTAGTCCTCCAGCCGGCCCACCGCGTATCCCTCGGTCGTGACCTTGTTCAGGAAGCGGCGGATCATGTCGGGCATCGCGCCCTTCCACTGCTCACGGCCCCGGAAGTGGCTGAGGACGATGTCGCCGGGGCGCAGCCGCCGGTCCGCCTCGCGGTACTCCCAGTGGTCGACGAAGACCTCCGCGTTCCACAGGGGGACGTGGTCGATGCCGCAGGCCTTGGCGGCGCGCAGGGTCGCCCGGTCGTAACTGCCGAAGGGCGGGCGGAAGAGGGTGGGGCGGGTGCCGTAGCGCCTCTCGATGAAGCGCTGCATGCCGCAGATCTCGCGCCGCTGCCCGCGGTACGACAGACCCGGCATGTAGCGGTGCCAGAGGGTGTGGTTGTTCAGGACCGTGCCCCTGGACTGCATCTGCCGGAAGTAGCGGTCGTCGTCCTTGACCAGATAGCCGCTGAGGAAGGCGGTGTACGGGACGTCCAGGTCGCTCATCATCCGCAGGAACGCCGGGTCCTTCTCGGCGCCGTCGTCGATGGTGAGGAAGACGACCTTGTCCCGGGTGGGGATCGTGGTGAAGACGGGCGGGAGGTCCAGCTCCCGGTGGCCGTCCACCGCGAAGCCCTTGCGGGTCCTGATCCTGGGCTTCTTCCCGGGAGCCGGCGGCGCCACCAGCGGGACCCTGCGCAGCCCCCAGCGGTGCGCCGCGGCGATGCGGGCGGCGTGCGCGGCGCGCAGTTTGGTGGCGTAGGAGTCGAGCGCGCGGGCCGGGGGCGCGTCGAGAGGCTGCTGGCCGCCGGCCGGGGCGACCTGGCCGCCGTCGGGCTGGGCGCAGCCCGAGGCGATGACGGCGAGGGCGAGCACGACAAGGCCGATGCGTGCTCCGCCCGTTGCCCGCCTTTTGTCATTTTGTACGACTGCTCGCATGATGCCGGATCCTCGCAGCCCACCCCTGTGAACCCGCCCCGACACCGCGACCGACGGCACCGCCGTCCTCCGACTGGCCCACATCCGCCCCGGCCCGCCGCCCCCGCCGCTCCGTGGCCGACAATGATCCGGTGAACGACCTCGCCCTCCTCCTCACCCCCGAAGGCCGCGCCCTCCTCGACGAGGTGCGGGACACCGATCCGGCGAAGGAGCTGGCCGTGGCGACGCGGCTGCGCCGGGAGCACCCCGCCGAGCTGGTGTCGGCGGCGCTGGGCCAGGCGCGGCTGCGGCAGCGGGCGGCGGTGAAGTTCGGGGCCGAGGACGCGGGGCGGATGTTCTTCACGCCGAACGGGGTGGAGCAGTCGACCCGGGCGAGTGTGGCGGCGTACCGCGCCCGGCGGATGACGGACCTGGGGATCGCCTCCGTCGCCGACCTGTGCTCCGGCATCGGCGGGGACGCGATCGCGCTGGCCCGCGCCGGGATCCGGGTCCTGGCCGTGGACCGGGACCCGATGACGGCCGCGGCGGCGCGGGCGAACGCCGACGCGCTGGGGCTGGCCGACCTGATCGAGGTGCGGGAGGCCGATGTCACCGAAGTGGACACGGCCGGGTACGACGCCGTCTTCGTCGACCCGGCCCGGCGCGGCGGCCGGGGCCGGATCTTCGACCCCGAGGCCTACTCACCGCCCCTGTCCTGGGCGGTGTCGGCCGCCCGCCGGGCACCACGCGCCGCCGCGCTGAAGATCGCCCCCGGCATCCCGCACGAGGCGGTGCCCGAGGACGCCGAGGCCGAGTGGATCTCCGACGGCGGCGACGTGAAGGAGGCGGTGCTGTGGTTCGGCACCGAGCCGGGAGCGGTACGGGCCACCCTGCTGCCGGGCCCCCGCACCCTGCTCTCGCGCGGCCTGCCCGACCCGGAGGTCCGCCCGCCCGGCCGCTACCTGTACGAGCCCGACGGCGCCGTCATCCGGTCCCATCTGGTCTCCGAGGTGGCCGACCGGGTCGACGGCGGCCTCCTCGACGCGACCATCGCGTACGTCACGGCCGACGCCCTGCGTCCGACGCCGTACGCCACCGCCTACGAGATCACCGACCACATCCCCTTCAACGTCAAGAAGCTCAAAGCCCTGCTGAGGGAACGTCAGGTCGGCACCCTCACCGTCAAGAAGCGAGGCTCGGCGGTCGAGCCGGAGGAGCTCCGCAAGAAGGTCAAGCCGCAGGGCCCGCACGCGGCCACGGTGTTCCTGACCCGGGTGGCGGGGGCACCGGCGATGCTCATCGGGCACCCCGCGTAGCCGAGACACCGTCAGGACTGCTCCGCCGCCCGGCGCAACAGCAGCTCCCGCTCCCTTTCGTTGCGCGTCAGCGACGCCGCCCGTTCGAACTCGGCCCGGGCCTCCGTCGTACGCCCCAGCCGGGAGAGAAGGTCGGCCCGGACGCTGGGGAGCAGGTGGTAGTCGCGCAGGGCCGGGTCGTCGGTCAGGGCGTCGACGAGGGGCAGGGCCTCGGACGGGCCCTCGGCCATGGAGACGGCCACCGCGCGGTTCAGCTCCACCACCGGGGAGGGTGAGCGGGCGGCCAGGAGCCCGTACAGGACGGCGATGCGCGGCCAGTCGGTCTCCTCGTAGCTGTAGGCGTGCGCGTGGCAGGCGGCGATGGCGCCTTGCAGGAGGTACGGGCCCGGGGCGCCGGAGGAGGCGGCCTCGGCTCTGCCCAGCGCGGCCACGCCACGGGCGATGAGCATGCGGTTCCAGCGGGCCCGGTTCTGTTCCTTGAGGAGGACGGGTTCGCCGGAGGGGCCGGTCCGGGCCGCCGTACGGGACGCCTGGAACTCCAGGAGCGCGGTCAGGCCGTGCACCTCGGGTTCCTTCGGCATGAGGGAGGAGAGCACCCGGGCGAGGCGCAGGGCGTCCTCGCACAGGGACGGGCGGAGCCAGTCGTCGCCGGCCGTGGCGGCGTAGCCCTCGTTGAAGATGAGATAGATGACGTCGAGGACGGAGCCGAGACGGGCCTCGCGGTCGGGGCCGTAGGGCACCTCGAAGGCGATGTTCCGGGTCGCCAGGGTGCGTTTCGCGCGGACGATGCGTTGCGCGACGGTCGGTTCCGGGACCAGGAAGGCGCGGGCGATCTCGGCCGTGGTGAGGCCGCCGAGGAGGCGCAGGGTGAGGGCCGTGCGGGCCTCGGTGGACAGCACCGGGTGGCAGGCGGTGAAGACCAGGCGGAGCAGGTCGTCGTCGATGTCGTCGGGGTCGGCGGGTTCCTGAGGCGCGGCCTCGTCCGGAAGGCTCCGGCCGATCTCCGCCAGCTTGCGGGCGTAGTTCTCCCGGCGGCGGACCAGGTCGACGGCGCGATTGCGGGCGGTGGCCATGAGCCAGGCGCCCGGGTTGTCGGGGACGCCGTCCCGGGGCCACTGCTCCAGCGCGGCGACCAGGGCGTCCTGCGCGAGTTCCTCGGCGATGCCGACGTCCCGGACGATCCGGGTGACGCCGGCGATGATGCGGGGCGACTCGATGCGGAAGACCGTCTCGATGGCCGTGCCGGTGCCGCTCGGGTCCGGGGTGGGCTGCGCTGTCACAGCCCACCATCAGACACCCTCGGCGGCACCCGGCCAAGCAGCGCCGGTCAGTCCTCGGCGATCTGCCGGACCTCGGCGGTGATCGTCCAGTAGTCCTCGTGCGTGGACAGGAACCGCTTGGTCCACTCGATCGCCTCGGCCTTGTCCTTGCACTGGCTGATCGAGTAGCCGCCGATGACCTCCTTGGACTCGGTGAACGGCCCGTCGGTGACGGACAGCTGCCCGCCCTCCCAGGTCACCCGGCTGCCCTCGGAGGTCGGGGTGAGCCCGGCCGTGTCGAGCATGACCCCGGCCTTGGTGATCTCCTCCAGGAGCGCGCCCATCCGCTCCATGAGCTCGGGGCTCGGGCCCTCGGCGGGCGCGTTCTTCTCGTCGATGCGGATCAGGGTGAGAAAGCGCGGCATGGTGACTCCCCGGGGTCTTCGCAGCGGGGGCTTTCCCCGCTCTCACCCCTGCGTCGATCGGGAGGGCCCGGGATCGACACGGTCGCCGCGTTTTCTTCGAGATTCTTTTCCGGATCCCTTCCCGGTTCGCGTTTACGCAGGTCAGCGCAGTGACTCCCACAGCTTCTCCGCCGCGGGCTCCTCGGCCACCACCCGGTTGGGGTCCGACGGTGCCCGCACCACCGGCATCGTCACCGTCCGCACCTCGCTCGCCTTCAGGCCCTTGAGGCTCTGCCCGAACCGGGTCAGATCGGTCAGGGAGTCCAGGCCGGTGTCGGTGGTGAGTCCGGCGGTCACCGCGTCGGCGACCCGGTACAGCTTCGCCGGGTCGGTGAGCAGGTTCTGTGCGGCGATCTGTTCCAGCAGTGCCTTCACCAGCGTGTGCTGGAGGCCGATGCGGCCGAGGTCGCTGCCGTCGCCGATGCCGTGCCGGGTGCGGGCGAGCGCGAGGGCCCGGTCGCCGTCCAGATGGTGGGTGCCCGCCTTCAGACGCAGATGGCTGTGGTCGTCGGCGATGTCCTCCTCGGTGGTGACGGTGACACCGCCGAGCGCGTCCACCAGCTTCTCGAAGCCGGAGAAGTCGACCTCGATGTAGTGGTCCATGCGGACGCCGGTGAGCGACTCGACCGTCTTCACGGCACAGACCGGACCGCCCACCGCGTACGCGCTGTTGAACATGGAGTGGTAGGCCACCGCCGTCGAACCGCCCAAGGAGCGGGGGCAGGACGGGCGGGTGACCAGGGTGTCGCGCGGGATGCTCACCACCGTCGCGCTGGTCCGCCCGGCGTCGAGGTGGACGACCATCGCCGTGTCGGAGCGGGCACCCGTGCTGTCGCCGCCCCCGATCCTCTGGTTCTGCTCGCCGCTGCGCGAGTCGGAGCCCAGGACCAGGATGTTGAGCGCGCCGCTGGGCAGGGCGGACGCCGAGGGCGACGGCACGCTCACCGGCCTCGGCGGGCGGTTGTCGCCGAGCGCGTTGTCGATGTCGACGCTCTTGATGTTGCTGTCGAGATGCCAGTAGGCCCAGCCCGCCGCCGCGGCGGCCAGCGTCAGCAGGGCCGCCAGGGTGAGGCCGGCGGTCCGCAGCGCGGTCGACCGCCGGCCCGTGCCTCTGCTCTCGTCCCCGTTCGCCTCGTGTCCCGTCACGGCAGGAACGTAAGTCCGAATTATTACCGGCAGGGCCCTCGCCGCGCCTTTTCTTCGGAAATTCTCAGACTTCATGGGCCGTACGGGCCCAAGCGTCGACCGCCGAGGGGACGACCGAGCCCGATCTCGGCGAACTCCTCGCCGCCTACGAAACTTTCGGCGGGTCAACCGATTGACTTCGGAGGAGTGCGGAGACGCGCGCTCCACCCGTCAATGCGTCAACTTCCGGCCAGCGGCGCCGCCGTGCTGCTGCGCACCACCAGGCTCGTCGCCAGCTCGACCCGGGTCGCCGCCGGGGTGCCCTCCTCGCGGCCGAGGTCCAGGACCAGCTTGGCCGCGGCCTCGGCCATCTCCGTCAGCGGCTGCCGTACGGTCGTCAGCGGCGGCCCGACCAGCGGCGCCACCGGCAGATCGTCGAACCCGACCACGCTCAGGTCCTCGGGGATGCGCAGCCCCAGTTCGCGCGCGGCCTCGTACAGCCCGAGCGCCTGGAGGTCGTTCCCGGCGAAGACGGCGGTCGGCCGGTCCGGGCGGCGCAGCAGCTCCAGACCCCGCCGGTAGCCGGCCTCGTGGTGGAAGTCGCCGTCCGCGATCAGCCCGGGGTCCACCGGCAGCCCGGCCGTCTCCAGGGCGGCCCGGTAGCCGTCGACCCGGGCGCGGCTGCACATCATCTGCGAGGGCCCGGTGATCGCGCCGATCCTGCGGTGCCCCAGCTCGACCAGGTGCCGGGTGGCCGCGAGACCGCCCTGCCAGTTGGTCGCGCCGATCGACGGCACATCGGCGCCCGGGTCGCCGGCCGGGTCCATCACCACGAACGGGATGGAGCGGCTGGTCAGCAGCGCCCGCTGCGAGGCGTCGAGCCCGGACAGCACGAGGACGACGCCGTGCGGGCGGCGCGCGGCGACCTGGTCGGCCCAGGTCCGCCCGGGGGTGAGCCTTCCTGCGCTCTCCGACAGCACCACGCTCAGCCCGGCGTCCCGGGCCACGTTCTCCACGCCCCGGATGACCTCCATCGCCCAGGCGCTCTCCAGCTCGTGGAAGACCAGGTCGATCAGGGGCGAGCGGGTCGCCTCGGCCCGGCGGCGCCGGTAGCCGTGCGCGCGCAGCAGGTCCTCGACACGGGCCCGGGTGGCCGGGGCGACATCGGCACGGCCGTTCAGGACCTTCGAAACAGTCGGCGCCGACACACCGGCCTCACGGGCGATCTCCGCGAGCGTCGCGGTCTGCGCGGTGCGCCCCTGGGTCCGGTTCTGCGTCCGGGTTTGCGGCCGGCCTTCGGCGGGCTCCGGGGAAGTCATGGCGGCGATCGTAACCCTGCGGGCCCCCTTGACGAAGTCCTCGTGGCGCCATAGGTTCCCGGAACATTCGGAATGCATAACGAAACATTCGTAGATACGTTCGCGAGAAACGCTCGTCAGCACCGTTCGTGAGAGGGCCGTCCGTCCACCCGACAGGAGCTTCATGACCACCGTGCCCTGGCGTGACCCCGCGCTGCCCGCCGCCGCCCGCGTCGACGACCTGCTCTCCCGGATGACCCTGGAGGAGAAGACCGCCCAGCTGTACGGCGTGTGGGTGGGCGCCTCGACGGACGGCGACGGGGTCGCTCCGCATCAGCACGACATGAGCGTGGACCATGACTGGGACGAGCTGATCACGCGCGGCCTGGGCCAGCTCACGCGCTCCTTCGGCACCGCCCCCGTGGACCCGGCGCTCGGCGTGCGTGCCCTGGCCCGCGCCCAGCGCCGGATCACCGAGGCCGGCCGCTTCGGCATCCCGGCGATCGCGCACGAGGAGTGCCTGGCCGGCTTCACCGCCTGGCAGGCCACGGCCTACCCGGTGCCGCTGGCCTGGGGCGCGACCTGGGATCCCCCGCTGGTCGAGGAGATGGCCCGCCGGATCGGCGACGACCTGCGCTCGGCCGGTGTCCACCAGGGCCTCGCGCCCGTGCTGGACGTCGTACGCGATCCGCGCTGGGGCCGGGTGGAGGAGACCATCGGCGAGGACCCGTACCTGGTCGGGACGGTCGGCTCGGCCTATGTGCGGGGCCTGGAGTCGGCCGGGGTCGTCGCCACACTCAAGCACTTCGCCGGGTACGCGTCCTCGGCGGGCGCCCGCAATCTGGCGCCGGTACGGGCCGGTGTCCGCGAGTTCGCGGACGTCACGCTCCCGCCCTTCGAGATGGCGCTGCGCGAGGGCGGGGCGCGTTCGGTGATGGCCGCCTACACCGAGCGGGACGGCGTCCCGGCCTCGGCGGACCCCGAGCTGCTGACCGGGCTCCTGCGCGAGGAGTGGGGCTTCACCGGCACGGTCGTCGCCGACTACTTCGGCATCGGCTTCCTCCAGACCCTGCACCGCGTCGCCGGCACCCCGGCCGAGGCGGCCCACGCGGCCCTCGAAGCGGGCATCGACGTCGAACTGCCCACCCTCAAGTGCTACGGCGATCCGCTGCCGGCCGCCGTCCGGTCAGGCCTCGTGCCCGAGGACCTCGTGGACCGCGCGGCCCGCCGCGTCCTGCTCCAGAAGTGCGAACTGGGCCTGCTGGACGAGGACTGGACCCCGGAGCCGGCCACCGAGGTGAACCTGGACTCCACGGGCAACCGCATCCTCGCCCGCCGTCTGGCCGAGGAGTCGGTGGTCCTGCTCGACAACCCCGACGGCCTGCTCCCGCTGGCCCCCGACACCCGGATCGCGGTGGTCGGCCCCCGGGCCGCCGACGCCCTGGCCATGCTGGGCTGCTACTCCTTCCCGTCCCATGTCCTCACCCACCACCCCGAGGTGCCGACCGGCATCGAGATCCCGACCGTCCTCGACGCCCTGCGCACCGAACTCCCCGACGCCAAGGTGACGTTCGCACAAGGGTGCGAGGTGACCGGCCCGGACACCTCGGGCTTCGAGGAGGCCATCGCCCGCACCGCCGAGGCGGACGTGTGCGTGGCGGTCCTCGGCGACCGGGCGGGCCTGTTCGGCCGGGGCACCTCGGGCGAGGGCTGCGACGCGACGGACCTCGGCCTGCCGGGCGCCCAGGGCGAGTTGCTGGACGCGCTGATCGCCACCGGCGTGCCCGTGGTCCTGGTCCTGCTGACCGGCCGTCCGTACGCCCTCGGCCGCTGGCACGGGCGCCTGGGGGCCGTCGTCCAGGCCTTCTTCCCGGGGGAGGAGGGCGGCCCGGCGGTCGCGGGTGTGCTGTCGGGCCGTGTGAACCCGTCGGGCCGGCTCCCCGTGAGCGTCCCTCAGGTCCCCGGCGGCCAGCCCTGGACGTATCTCCAGCCGCCGCTGGGCCTCGCGGGCGAGGTCAGCAACCTCGACCCGACCCCGCTGTACGCCTTCGGCCACGGCCGCTCGTACACGGCGTTCGCCTGGGAGGGCAGCGCCCCCGATCCGGTCGAGATCGGCACGGACGGCTCGTACGACGTGTCGGTGACCGTCCGCAACACGGGCGAGCGCGAAGGCGCGGAGGTCGTCCAGCTGTATCTGCACGACCCGGTGGCGTCCGTGACCCGCCCCGACATGCGGCTGATCGGCTACCAGCGGGTGACGGCGGCCCCGGGCGAGGCGGTCCGGGTGACGTTCCGCTTCCACGCGGACCTGTCGTCCTTCACCGACCGCGCGGGCCGGCGGGTGGTCGAGCCGGGCGCCCTGGAACTGCGGCTGGCCGCATCGAGCGCGGACGTACGGCACACCGCGCGCATCGCTCTGACGGGCCCGGTCCGGCTGCTCGGCACCGACCGGCGGCTGCGCTGCGACACGGAGGTCACCGGCGTGGAGTGACCGGCCCGCTCAGTCCACGCCCAGCGACTCGAACCGCCACCGGTGCACCGCCCGGGTCACCAACTCCCCGTCCGGCTCCGGCAGTTCCGGCAGCTCGGCGTCGTACGGGGCGTCCCACCAGGTGAGGACGAGGACCCGGTCCTGGGGAGCGCGCAGGGTCTCCCGGCGCAGCGGCTCGCGGGGCAGCTCCTGGGTGCGGGCCCAGGCCAGCAGCTCCTCGCCGCGCCCGGGCACGGCCCGCGCCTCCCACATCAGGGCGACCGTCACGGGTAGAGGTTCTCCTTGCTGACCTCGTGCACATGGTCGTGGCCGTGGTGGTGGCCGTGCTCGTGCTCCGTGCCCGGCACATGAGGCTCCGTCACCGGCAGTGAGGAGTCGGCCGGCAGGTCCCAGCTCGACGCGGCCCGGTTGCGGGCCACCATCTCGGCGCCGAGCGCGGCGACCATCGCGCCGTTGTCCGTGCACAGCTTGGGCTGCGGCACCCTCAGCCGGATCCCGGCGGCCTCGCAGCGCTCCTGGGCGAGGGCGCGCAGCCGGGAGTTGGCGGCCACACCGCCGCCGATCATCAGGTGGTCGACGCCCTCGTCCTTGCAGGCCCGGACGGCCTTGCGGGTCAGCACGTCGACGACCGCCTCCTGGAAGGAGGCCGAGACGTCCCGCACCGGGACCTCCTCCCCCGACGCCCGCTTGGCCTCGATCCAGCGGGCCACGGCCGTCTTCAGCCCCGAGAAGGAGAAGTCGTAGGCCGGATCGCGCGGGCCGGTCAGGCCGCGCGGGAAGGTGATCGCGTTCGGGTCGCCCTCGCGCGCGTAGCGGTCGATGACCGGGCCGCCGGGGAAGCCCAGGTTCAGCACGCGGGCGATCTTGTCGAAGGCCTCGCCCGCCGCGTCGTCGATGGTCGCGCCCATCGGGCGGACGTCGGAGGTGATGTCCGAGGAGAGCAGCAGCGAGGAGTGGCCGCCGGAGACCAGCAGCGCCATGGTCGGCTCGGGCAGCGGGCCGTGCTCCAGCTGGTCCACGCAGATGTGCGAGGCGAGGTGGTTGACGCCGTACAGGGGCTTGCCGAGCGCGTAGGCATAGGCCTTCGCGGCCGAGACGCCGACCAGCAGGGCACCGGCGAGGCCGGGACCGGCCGTGACGGCGATGCCGTCGAGGTCGCGGGCGCTGACGCCCGCCTCCTTCAGCGCGCGGTCGATGGTGGGGACCATCGCCTCCAGGTGGGCGCGGCTCGCGACCTCCGGAACGACGCCGCCGAAGCGGGCGTGCTCGTCGACGCTGGAGGCGATGGCGTCGGCCAGCAGGGTGGTGCCGCGGACGATGCCGACGCCGGTCTCGTCGCAGGAGGTCTCGATGCCGAGGACGAGGGGTTCGTCAGCCATTGATCTCGGTTCCTTGTACGGAAGTTGAAGGGTCGGTGAGGCGCATCACCAGGGCGTCCACGTTCCCGGGCTGGTAGTAGCCGCGCCGGAAGCCGATGGGCTCGAAGCCGAAGCGCTCGTAGAGCTTCTGCGCGCGGACGTTGTCGACGCGGCACTCCAGCATCACCTCGGCGCACTCGAAGGCGGTCGCCGCGCGCAACAGCTCGGCCAGCAGCAGCCCGCCGAGGCCGGTGCCCCACAGGTCCCGGGCGACGGCGATGGTCTGGACGTCGCCCTGCTCACCGGTGGCGACGAGTCCGGCGTACCCGGTGATCCGGCCGCCGTCCTCGGCGACCACGTACCGCCTGGTCGCCTCCGGCCCGCGCGAATGGGCCAGTTCGGACCAGAACATGCCGCGCGACCAGGCGTCCTCGGGAAACAGGTTCCGTTCCAGTTCGAGCACGGGGTCGATGTCCCACCAGCGCATCTCGCGCAGCGCACACATCACGGGTTCGGTCACTTGGGGGTGACCACCTTGTAGTTCTTGGGCACCTGGGCGTCCGGGCGGCGCAGATACAGCGGCCGGGGCGCGGGGAACTCCTCGCCCGCGGCCAGCTTCTCGGCGGCCAGCCGGGCGAGGGCGGCGGCGGAGACGTGCTCCGGCTCGTGCGCCTTGGGGAAGGTGTCCGGGTAGAGCAGCGCGCCCGCGCCGACCGCGGGCAGGCCCTCCACCTGCTCGGCGATGTCGGCGGGCCGGTCGACGGCCGGGTCGGTGAGGCGGGTGCGGGAGTCGGCGTAGCGCGCCCAGTACACCTCCTTGCGGCGGGCGTCGGTCGCCACGACGAACGGGCCCTGAAGGTCGGCGGCGAAGGCGAGGCCGTCCAGCGTGCACACGCCGTGCACGGGGACGCCGAGCGCCAGCCCGAAGGTCTCGGCGGTCATCAGCCCGACGCGCAGCCCGGTGTACGGGCCCGGACCGATGCCGGCGACGATCCCGGTGACGGCGTCCAGCTTCAGACCGGCCTCGGCGAGCACGCGGTCGATCGCCGGCAGCAACAGTTCCCCGTGCCGCCGCGCGTCCACCTGACTCGACGAGGCGATGACGTCGCGGCCGTCGTGCAGCGCGACGGTGACGGCGGGTGTGGCGGTATCCAGAGCGAGCAAGAGCACGCAAACAGCCTACGGCTCCCCGGGGCCGGTGTCGGACGCCAGCTCCGGCCGAGCCGGACGCCCGTGCGTGCCCTGCGTGCCCGGCGCGGTGCGGCACCGAGGACGTCCGACACGGGCCCCCGGCCCGGCCCGGCCGCACCTGCCGGGCCGTCACCTGCTGCTACCGTCACCTACCGTCACGGCAGGGACGTACGACGCGGAGGTGGTCGCCGGTGGCAGTCAGCAGCTCGGGAATCGTTGCCGGGCTCACCGCCGCCGCCCTCGCGACGGTCGGCTATCTGGCCTACCAGGCGTCGGCGACCGTCCCGGCCGGTCTGGGCAAGCCGCAGGCGGGCGCCTCACCGACGGCCGGCGCGTCGAAGGCACCCCGGACCAAGAAGGACTCCTCCGCGCTGCCCGGCGGCTCCGGCCAGGGCGCCCGGGTCGTGTACTCCCTGAGCGGCGACCGGGTGTGGCTGGTCGGCACGGACGAGGTGGTCACCCGCACGTTCGAGGTCGACCCGAGCGCGGTGGATCCGGCCCCGGGCAGCTACTCGGTGACGTCCCGCTCGAACGCGATCACCGGCTCCGACGGCATCCCCGTCGAGCACGTCGTGCGCTTCACCAGCGTGGACGGCGTGGTCATCGGCTTCAGCGCGGCCGTGCCCGGCTCGACGGCCGCCCCCGACCCGAAGGTCCGCACGGGCGGCATCCGCGAGTCACGCGTGAACGGCGACGCGATGTGGACGTTCGCGACGATCGGCCGCAAGATCGTCGTGGTCCGCTAGGCCGCTTCGCGGTGGTGCGGGGCCCGTTCCGAGAACTCCGGCTCGGGAGCGCGCGGGGGCGTGGAGACCAGGGCCGCCGCCTCGCCGGCCGCCAGCAGGTCACGCATGGACACCCCGGCGACCGCGAACGGCTGCGGCTGCCCCTTGCTCTCTGTAGCCGACATGGAAGCCTCCCGAAGGCCGGGGCAAACGAAGTTAGGTTCACCTAACCACGACTGGATACCATGTGACCACGCACAAGACGCCGAACGCAACATCTTGCCGACGTCTTGTCGGAACGTTCATCAAAAGACCGCACACCGCGCCGTACCAGGCTCAGGAACTCACGCGGCTCACAAGCTCACGCGGCGAGCACGCTCAGGTCCGCCGACGCCCAGCGTTCGCCCACACCGGTGATCGTCATCTGCCGGACCTCGTCGGTCGTGTCGCCCACCGCGCGGTGGATGACGACCTGGAGCCGGTCCTCGGTCAGCTCCTCGACCTTGCCCTCGCCCCACTCCACGACCATCACGGACTCGGGCAGCGAGACATCGAGGTCGAGGTCCTCCATCTCGTCGAGCCCGCCGGAGAGCCGGTAGGCGTCGATATGGACCAGGGGCGGTCCGTCGCCCAGCGAGGGATGCACCCGGGCGATCACGAAGGTCGGCGAGGTGACGGCCCCGCGTACGCCGAGCCCCTCCCCCAGTCCACGGGTCAGTGTCGTCTTGCCCGCCCCGAGCTCTCCGCTGAGCATCACCAGGTCACCCGCGCGCAGCAGTTTCGCGAGCCGGCGGCCCAGCTCCCGCATCTGCTCGGGGGACGTGACGACGATCTGGACGGATCCGGGCTCAGCCGGGCTGTGCGGTGCTGGTGCTTCCATAGCCCTTCACGGTAGCCCCTGCCGGGACGGCACCCGTGCGGGTGAGCAGGTCGGCGAGGCGGTCGGTGACCACCTCCGGGTGCTCCAGCATCACCAGATGCCCCGCGTCCGGCACCAGCACCAGCTCGGCGTCCGGCAGCAGATCGGCGATGGCCTCGCTGTGCTCACTGGGCGTGACCAGATCCTGCACCCCGGCCAGGACGAGGACCGGCATGTCGGCGAAGCACCCGAGCGCCTCGGTCTTGTCGTGGTCGTTGAACGCCGGGTAGTACTCGGCGACCACGTCGATCGGCGTGCTCTCGATCATCCGCTCGGCGAACCGGGCGACGGCCGGATCGACGTCCCGGGACGCGAAGGAGTACCGCTTGATGATCCCGGCGAACAGGTCGGCGGTGGCCCGGCGCCCCTTCTCCACCAGGTCGGCCCGCTGCCCCAGCACCTTCAGCACGCCGGGCAGCACCCGCCGTACCGCGTTGACGCCCGCGACCGGAAGCCCGTAGTTGACCTCGCCGAGCCGTCCCGACGAGGTCCCCACGAAGGCGACTCCGACGACCCGCTCGCTGATCAGCTCGGGGTACCGGTCGGCCAGCGCCATCACCGTCATGCCGCCCATGGAGTGGCCGACCAGGACGATCGGCCCCTCGGGGGCGGCCGCGTCGATGACGGCCTTCAGGTCGGCGCCGAGCTGCTCGATGGTGACCGGCTCGTCGTCCCGCGTCTGGGCCACGCCCCGGCCGGACCGGCCGTGGCTGCGCTGGTCCCAGTGCACGGTCCGTACGACGCCGCGCAGCGCGGCCCGCTGGAAGTGCCAGGAGTCCTGGCTGAGGCAGTAGCCGTGGCTGAAGACGACGGTGACGGGAGCGGGGGCCTTGCGGCCGAAGAGCCTCCGGCGGCGGGGGCCGATGGCGGCGGGCGCGGCCTCCGGGTCGATGTCGTCGACCTCGTAGTACAGCTCCGTACCGTCGTCGGCGATCGCCTTGCCGGGCATGCCGCGCAGCGAGCCGTACGGTCCCGCCGAGTCCAGGGCGAGGCGGGCCTTCTGGCGCATGCCCCGGCCGACCGTCATCCGCTCCAGGGCGACACCGGCGGCCGCGCCCGCGGCCACCACGCCTATCGCGACGCCCGCGATGCCGGTCGCCCGGCGCCAGCCTCCCGCCGCCCCCGCGGCGGAGGCCGCGACGGCCGCGGAGGCTGCGTTCGCTACGGCCTCCGCACTGCTCTCGCTCACGTGCCTCTCCTCGGGTTGCTCGTCGGACCTCTGCCGGTGCTGCTGTTCTTGCTGGTACTGGTACCGGTACCGGTGTTGTCAGGGTGCCTGGTGTTCTTCGTGTGACGGGATGTCCCTACGAGTTACCCGTCCTGTTCCTCATTCACATAGACGCGAGGAACGCGCGATCCGATCCGCGTCACGATCTCGTATGCGATGGTTCCGGCCGCCTGGGCCCAGTCCTCGGCGGTGGGCTCACCGCGGTCCCCGGGCCCGAAGAGCACCGCCTCGGCGCCCGCCGCGGGCTCGTCGCCGCCCAGATCCACCACGAACTGGTCCATGGCGACGCGTCCCGCGATCGTGCGCCACTTGCCCTCGACCAGGACCGGTCCGGCGGAGGAGGCGTGTCGCGGGATGCCGTCCGCGTACCCGAGGGGGACGAGGCCGAGGGTGGTCTCGCCGGGCGTCACATACCCGTGGCCGTAGCTCACGCCGTGTCCGCCCGGGACGTGCTTGACCAGGGCGAGCGAGGCGGACAGCGTCATCACGGGGCGCAGCCCGAAGTCGGCCGGGGTGCCGAGCTCGGGGCTGGGCGAGATGCCGTAGGTCGCGATGCCGGTGCGGACCAGGTCGAAGTGGCTCTCGGGGAGGGTGAGCGTGGCCGGGGAGTTGGCGATGTGCCGGACCTCGGGCCGGGCGCCCCGCTCCTCGGCGTAGGCGACCATCTCCCGGAAGAGGGTGAGCTGGGCGGCGATGGAGGGATGCCCGGGCTCGTCGGCGCAGGCGAGGTGCGACCACAGCCCCGTGACGCGCAGGAGCCCCTCGGCCTCGGCGCGCAGGGCCCCGTCGACGAGCCGGGCCCAGTCGTCACCGGGCTGGCAGCCGCCGCGCCCGAGCCCGGTGTCGGCCTTGAGGTGCACCCGCGCGGGCCGCCCGGCGAGCCGGGCCGCCGCGGTGACCTCCTCCAGGGCCCACATGCCGCTGGCCGACACGTCGAGGTCGGCCTCGATCGCCTCGCGCCAGGGCCCGCCGGGCGTCCACAGCCAGCACATGATCCGGCCCGGCAGCCCGGCGGCCCGCAGCGCGAGGGCCTCCTCGGGCGTGGCGGTGCCCAGCCAGTCCGCCCCGGCGGCGAGGGCGGCACGGGCGCACGGCACAGCCCCGTGGCCGTACGCCTCGGACTTCACCACGGCCATCAGGGCCGCACCCGGCGCGTGGGCACGCAGGGCCCGCACATTGGCGCGCAGGGCGGCCAGGTCGATCTCGGCACGGGCCCGCGAGGGCACGGTCCGCGGGGCTGTTCTCTCGCTCATCGCGAACAGTGTCTCAGAGCGGTACGACACTGCCGGGGCAGCGGCCCCGCAATGTCAGCCCGTCCGGCACTCGAGGACGTGGCCGTCCGGGCCCGAGCGGGGGCACCCTCACCCCGTGGCCCCCCACCGCACCCACGCCCTCATCCGAGAACATTCCGCCACGCCACCGGAACCGCGTCCGCCACATCATGCGCCCCCACCGGCGCCCCGTCCGCCGCCAGCCTCCCGGCCAGCCCGTGCAGATACGCCCCCACGCTCCCCGCGTCCACCGCGCACAGCCCCGCCGCCAGCAACGACCCCGCCAGCCCGGACAGCACATCCCCGCTCCCCGCCGTGGCCAGCCAGGACGTCCCCGTCGGATTCACCCGCACCGCCCCGCCCCCCGAGTCGGCGACCAGCGTCGTGGACCCCTTGAGCAGCACGGTCGCCCCGTACCGCCCCGCCAGCTCCCGCACCGCCGCCAGCCGGGCGCCCTCGACCTCCCCGCGCTCCACGCCGAGCAGCGCCGCCGCCTCCCCCGCATGCGGCGTCATCAGCGTCGGCGCCCTCCGCCCCCGTACGACCTCGGCGTCGGCCAGCCGCAGCCCGTCCGCGTCGATCAGCACCGGCACGTCCGCCGCCAGCACCTCGCCCACCGTCGCCGCGTCGTCCCCGGCGCCCGGCCCGACGACCCACGCCTGCACCCGCCCGGCGTGCTTCGGCCCCCGGTCCGACACAAGCGTCTCGGGATACCGCGCGATGACGGCGTCCCCGGCCGGCCCGACGTACCGCACGGCCCCGGCCCCACCCCGCAAGGCCCCCGAGACGGCCAGTACGGCGGCGCCCGGGTAGCGCGCTGACCCGGCGGCGATGCCGACGACACCCCGCCGGTACTTGTCGCTCTCGGCCCGGGGCACCGGCAGCAGCCGCGCCACGTCCGCGTGCTGCAACGCCTCAAGCTCCGGTTCGACCGGCAGTTCCAGTCCGATGTCGACCAGCCGCACCGACCCGGCGTACTCCCGCGCCGGGTCGATCAGCAGGCCCGGCTTGTGCGTCCCGAACGTCACCGTCAGATCGGCCCGGACGGCGACGGCCCGCACCTGTCCGGTGCCGGCGTCGACCCCGCTCGGCAGATCGACGGCGACCACGGCGCCCCGCGCCCGCCCGGCCGCGGCGGCCAGCGGCACGGCGTCCGGCCGCAGCCCGCCCTTCCCGCCGATCCCGACGATGCCGTCGAGGACGAGGTCCGCCCGCTCGATCAGCTCCTCGACGCCACCGGCCCCACCGGCCCCACCGGCACCCTCGACCCCACCGGCTTCCACGGCCCGCCCCCCGGCCCGCCGCAACGCCGCGAGCCCCTCCGCATGCGCACGCTCCGGCGCGAGCAGCACCGCCGTGACCCCGGCCCCGCGCCGGGCCAGCCGGGCCCCGGCGTACAGCGCGTCACCGCCGTTGTCGCCGCTCCCGACCAGCAGCACGACCCGGCTGCCGTACACCCGCCCGAGCAGGTCGGCGCAGGCGGCGGCGAGTCCGGCGGCGGCGCGCTGCATCAGCGCCCCCTCCGGCAGCCGCGCCATCAGCTCCCGTTCGGCGGTCCTGACCGTCTCCACGCTGTACGCACTCCGCATGCGGTCGAGTTTCCCGTACGACCGCCCGGCCACTCCCGCGCAACTCGCGCAAGCGCGAACCGCCGCACGGTCTCGCGCGACGCGAGCCGTGCCACGTCTCCCCCAACTCGGCGCCCTGCCCCACCCATTGACGCTGTGCATGCCCTTTGCCAGACTCACCGGCCGCAGGATGCAGAAAGCGCTTGCACACTCGCTTGCACACCCCCCACGTCCGACGAAACCGAGGCCCCCATGGGACGCAGATCCGCCTTCCTCGCAGCCGCCGGTGCCACCGCCCTCCTCACCGCCGCCGGCACCCTGACCGCCCCCGCCACCGCCGCCACCACCTCGGCCGCCACCACCTCGGCCGCCGCCCCCGCGCGAGCGGCGGCCTGTGGAGACGGCTCCTTCCAGGCCGAGGCCGTGCAGAACGGCGCCAACTGGACCGCCCGGCGCGGCGGCAGCACGGTCTACACGGGCACCGACCTGCGCGCCGCCGTCCAGGCCGCCGTCAACAGCCTCACCTCGGGCCGGACTTCGAAGGAGCGGGTCGTGGTCCGCGGCTCGGGCTCGATCCCGGCGGGTTCCCGCATCTCGCTCCCCAGCTACACCGTCCTCGACGTCTGCGGCACGATCGACGTCACGGGCAGCGGCTCGGGCGACCAGGCGCCGGTCTACTCCCGCGGCACCCGCGACATCGAGGTGCAAAACCTCAAGCTGACCGGCACCCCGCTCTACGGCATCTTCCTGCGCAACGTCCAGAACGTGGTGCTGGGCCAGATCGACATGCGCCTCTCCCGCGGCCTGGGCGTCCGGATCGACAACCGCGGCGACACCAGCCAGTGGACGCGCAACGTCCGCATCGACAACGTCTACGTCTCCGGCGCGTCCAGCCACGCGGTCGAGACCTACGGCGTCGACGGCCTCACCGTCGGCACGGTCACCGCCCGCAACGTGGGCGAGTCCGGCCTGCTGCTCAACCAGACGATCAACGCCAACGTCACGAAGGTCGACGCCGAGAACGCCGGCACCGGCACGGGCTACGCCGCCTTCCGCATGGCCAACCGCAACGGCCGGGTCGGCAGCGGCTACCCCACCAACATCCGCGTCGGCGAGGTCATCGCACGCGGCGGCGGACGCGGCGTGTTCTGCGTCTCGGAGAGCGGCGGGGCGACGATCAACAAGGTGACGCTCTCCAACACCGGCAACAACTCGGTCCTGATCGAGAACTGCTACAACGTCAATCTGGCGGCCCAGAGCGGCACGATCACAGGCGGCGGCGAACTGCGCCTGGCCGCCCGCTCGGAGTTCCCGAACAACAAGGACATCACCGTCCAGAACCTGACGGTCACCAACTCGGCCATCAGGGAAAGCCCCTGCGGCGAGAACACGACGTTCCGCAACATCACACGGGTGAACAGCAGCCAGTCGATCTGCTGAACCGTCACCCACCCGGGCCCCCGCCCACCAGGCGGGGGCACGCACCCCGCCCTCACCCCGCCCTCCCTAGGCTCCCGCATCCCAGCGACACGGTGAACACGCCATGTCCCAGCCGGGAAGCGGACCGGCACGACCGCCGGCCTGTTTGCCTCCCGGGTTCACCCCTCCGCGATCACCACGGCCGAGGCCACCCCCGCGTCATGGCTGAGCGACACATGCCAGGACCGCACCCCGAGTTCGGCGGCCCGCGCGGCCACACTCCCGCTCACCCGCAGCCGGGGCTGCCCGCTGTCCTCCACATACACCTCCGCGTCGGTCCAGAGCAGCCCGGCGGGAGCCCCGAGCGCCTTGGCCAACGCCTCCTTGGCTGCGAACCGCGCAGCCAGCGAGGCGACCCCCCGCCGCTCCCCACTGGGCAGCAACAACTCCCCCTCCACGAACAGCCTCTCGGCCATCGCGGGCGTCCGCTCCAGCGACGCGGCGAACCGCTCGATCTCGGCGACGTCGATCCCGACCCCGATGATGCTCATACGCAGCACCCTACGGCGACACCACGGCGTATTCCTCGCAGTGACTAGCATGATCAACATGGAATGGGACGGCCTCACCGACCGCGACCGCTACGGCGACTGGTACCTCAAGGCTCGCGACCGCTTCTCGGACCTGGCCCGGGACGCCGACTGGGGCGGCCTGTTCGGGGAGCTGGAGGAGAACCCCAGGTACGTCAATCTCGCCCGGCCCGGTAGCCACAGCGGATTCGCCCCACTGCATCAGGCCGCCTGGCACGGCGCCACCATCGCCGTCGTCTCCCGCCTGCTCGCCCACGGCGCCTGGCGCACACACCGCTCCCGGGACGGACGTCTCCCCGTGGACATCGCGCGGGAGCGGGGTCACACCCATCTGCTGGAGCTCCTGGAGCCGGTCGCGGTACGCCGGCTCCCCACCCCCTCCGACGTACTGGAGGACCACTTCCACGCGATGCTGCGAGAGCGCACCAGCAGCTGCTTCGACAACGTCGAGCACCTGCTGCCACCGCTGTCACCCCTGACGGAGGGTCTGGACGTGCGGATCTTTTTCCCGGTGGTCGGCATGCTGGGTGGCTTCCACTACCGCCTCCACATGGACACCGTGCACGTGAACGGCAGGTCCCGGATGGACGGCGACGACGGGGACTTCTACCAAGTGACCCCCGACGGCTGGACCAAGCTCCCGTACAGCCCCAGGCCACCGGCACCTTGGAGCCTCCCGAACTGAGGGCCGTTCACCTTCCCGGCAGCAACCTTCTCCCGCTTCCTGGAAGCCCTCCGCACCGAACTCCCAGTGGGCACCCCAAGGCCTGAACTCCCCCTCCCCCTTGTACAGTTCGCGATGATCGCGATGAGCAAACGCATCGCGCCTAACGGGAGAACACAGACCATGATGTCGAAGTCTCTGGGCACCGCACTGACCACTGCGGCCCTCATAGCCACGGCTCTGACCGGCACCGTCGCCACCGCCGGTACCGCCGCCGCGGTGACGCCGGACTGCAGCAGCGCGCTGACCAACGTGAAGCCCAAGGAAACCGTCAACCTCCGCAGCTCGCCCAAGACGAGCGCCACGGCTCTCGGCACCTGGGGCAAGGGCCAGAAGGGCGGGGTCTGCTTCGGCGACCGCGGGCCCACCAAGGGTGGCAGCTACACGGCCTGTGGCAAGACGAGCAACAAGTGGTACTTCGGCGGCCCCAACAGCACCGGCAAGGAAGGCTGGGTGCCGGCGACCTGCCTCCCCATCTGAGCCTGAGCACCCGACGGCCTGACCGGCCCACCGGCATACCCGCTTAACGGGCTAACCCGCTCACCGGCTCACCGGCTCACCGGCCGGCCAAGATGGGGGCGAAAGGGAACTCAACCCCTTCGCCCCCACCCCATCACTCCACCGTCACCGACTTGGCCAGGTTCCGAGGCTGGTCCACCTCGTTCCCCCGGGCCGTCGCCAGCTCACAGGCGAACACCTGGAGCGGCACCGTCGCGACGAGCGGCTGCAGCAAGGTCGGCGTGACGGGAATCCGGATCAGGTGATCGGCGTACGGCACGACCTCCTCGTCCCCCTCCTCCGCGATCACGATCGTCCGCGCACCCCGCGCCCGGATCTCCTGGATGTTGGAGACGATCTTGTCGTAGAGCACGGACCGCCCCCGGGGCGAAGGCACCACCACGACCACCGGCAGATCCTCCTCGATCAAGGCGATCGGCCCGTGCTTCAGCTCCCCCGCGGCGAACCCCTCGGCGTGCATGTACGCCAGTTCCTTCAGCTTCAGCGCGCCTTCGAGGGCCACGGGATACCCGACATGGCGCCCCAGGAACAGCACCGTGTTCTTGGCGGCGAGCGAACGGGCCAGCTCCCGCACCGGCTCCATCGTCCCGAGGACCTGCTCCACCGCACCGGCGATCGAGGACAGGTCCCGGATCACGGCCCGAATCTCGTCTCCCCACTTGGTGCCCCGCACCTGCCCCAGATACAGGGCGACCAGATAGCAGGCCACCAACTGCGTCAGGAACGCCTTGGTGGACGCGACCGCGACCTCCGGCCCGGCGTGCGTGTACAGCACCGCGTCGGACTCGCGCGGGATCGTCGAGCCGTTGGTGTTGCAGATCGCCAGGACCTTGGCGCCCTGCTCGCGGGCATGGCGCAGCGCCATGAGCGTGTCCATGGTCTCGCCGGACTGCGAGATGGCGATGACCAGGGTCTGCGCGTCGAGGATCGGGTCCCGGTACCGGAATTCACTGGCCAGCTCCACTTCGCACGGGATGCGCGTCCAGTGCTCGATGGCGTACTTGGCGATCATCCCGGCGTGGAAGGCCGTACCGCACGCGACGATGACGACCTTGTCGATCTCCCTCAGCACCCCCTGGGGGATCCGCACCTCGTCCAGGGTCAGCGACCCCGAGCCGTCGATCCGGCCCAGCAGCGTATCGGCGACCGCCTTGGGCTGCTCGGCGATCTCCTTGAGCATGAAGTAGTCATAGCCCCCCTTTTCCGCGGCCGACGCGTCCCAGTCGACGTGGTACGAGCGGACGTCGGCAGGCAGTCCGTCGAACCCGGTCACCGTCACGCCGTCCCGGCGCAGCTCCACGACCTGGTCCTGTCCCAGCTCGATCGCCGACCGCGTGTGGGCGATGAACGCGGCGACGTCCGAGGCGAGAAAGGCCTCGCCCTCTCCGACGCCCACCACCAGCGGCGAGTTCCGCCGCGCGCCCACCACCACGTCCGGCTCGTCGGCATGCACCGCGACCAGCGTGAACGCGCCCTCCAGCCGCCGGCACACCAGCCGCATCGCCTCGGCCAGATCCGCGCACGAAGAGAACTCCTCGGCGAGCAGATGCGCGACGACCTCGGTGTCCGTCTCGGAGCCCAGCGCGTGACCCCGCTCCTCCAACTCGGCCCGCAGCAGGGCGAAGTTCTCGATGATGCCGTTGTGCACGACGGCGACCCGGCCCGCGTTGTCCAGATGCGGGTGGGCGTTGGTGTCCGTCGGCCCACCGTGCGTGGCCCACCGGGTATGCCCGATGCCCGTCGCCCCGGTCGGCAGCGGCCGCCCGTCCAGTTCCTTCTCCAGATTGAGCAGCTTCCCGGCCTTCTTCGCCGCCGCCAGCCCCCCGTCCGCCAGCACGGCGACACCCGCCGAGTCGTATCCCCGGTACTCCAGCCGCTTCAGCCCGGCCATCACCACGTCAAGCGCCGACTGCGGCCCCACGTATCCCACGATTCCGCACATGGAGCGCAGCCTACGACCCGAAAGCGCCAGGAAAGCCCTTCTGTGTGCCCGAAATCGGAAATTCTCAGGCCGATACAGGCTCCACAACGACGACTTTCGCAACCGCCCTCGCTTCGATCCACCTGGCAGGAAGACCAGCGGGCGGCAGACGCAGGCCTCACCCCCTCACACCTTCGCCCGATAAGCCCGCATGGCCAACGGATAGAACACCACCGCGATCCCCGCGGCCCACACCAACGACCACATCACCGGCTCCGCCACCGCCCCACCCAGCAGCAGCCCCCGGAACGCGTCCGACAGATGCGTGACCGGATTGACGTCGCTCCATGCCTGGAGCCACCCCGGCATGGTGTCGACGATGACGAACGCGCTGCTGGTGAAGGTGATCGGGAAGATGAGGGTGAAGGCGAACGCCTGTACCTTCTCCGCGTCGCCCGCCAGCATCCCGATCAGCACGGCGCACCACGACACGGCCGCCGCGAACACGACCACCAGCAGCGTGCCGAGCAGGAACCCGCCGAAGCCGCCGGTGATGCGGAAGCCGAGCGCCAGCCCGAGGCCGATCATCAGCACCAGCGCCCAGACATGCTTGGCGAGGTCCGCGGTGATCCGCCCGATCAGCGGCGCGGAACGCGCGATCGGCAGACTGCGCAGCCGGTCGAAGACACCCTTCGTGAGGTCGGTGTTGAGGGCCATCGCCGTGTACATCGTCATGAACAGGGTGTTCTGCACGATGATCCCGGGCAGCGCGTACTTCAGATACGCCTCGGGCGACCCGGCCATCTGCCCGCCCAGCACAAAGGTGAAGAGGAACACGAACATGATCGGCGTAATGCTGTAGTCGACCAGTTCGAGCGGGTTGTGCTTGACGGCGACCAGACTCCGCCAGGCCATCGTGAAGGTCTGCCGCAGCCCGGCGAGGGGCGGCACCCGCCCCGACGCGGTGACCGGCGGGGCAAGCGCGGTGGCGGTCATGACCGGCTCACCGCCTTCTCCAGCTCGTCGTCGTCCCGGACGGCGGCGGCGTCGTCCTCCTTCTCTTCCTCACCCGGCTCCGCACGATGCCCGGTCAGCGCGAGAAAGACCTCGTCGAGCGAGGAGCGCCGCAGCGCCAGCTCCCCCACTGCGATCCCCTCCCGGTCCAGCGCACGCACCACGGCCGGCATCAGCTCGGGATCCTTCACCGGCGCCGTGACCATCTCGCCCTCGATCCGCGCCTCCGGCCCGGCGGCCCCGGCCACCAGCGCGTGCGCCCGCGCGAGGTCCTGCCCCGCGATCGGCCGCAGCTCCAGCACCTGCCCCCCGACCTGCGCCTTCAGCCGGTCCGGCGTGCCCTCGGCGATCACCCGCCCCTTGTCGATCACCACGATGTCGTCGGCGAGCACATCGGCCTCGTTCAGATACTGCGTGGTCAGCAGGGCGGTCGCCCCGTCCGCGACCAGGCCGCGCAGCAGATCCCACAGCTCACCGCGGCTGTGGGGGTCGAGACCCGTGGTCGGCTCGTCCAGGAAGAGGATGCTGGGCCGCCCCACCAGACTGGCCGCGAGGTCCAGCCGCCGGCGCATACCGCCGGAGAAGGTCTTCGCCGCCCGCCCGGCCGCGTGCGTGAGCTGGAACCGCTCCAGCAGCTCACCCGCCCGCGCCTTCGCCTCCCGCCTCGACAGACCCAGCAGCCGGCCGATGAGCAGCAGGTTCTCCGTACCGGTCAGGTTCTCGTCCACCGCCGCGTACTGCCCGGTCAGCCCGGTCAGGGAGCGTACGAGCCCGGCCTCCCGGACCACATCGTGGCCGGCCACCCGTGCCCTGCCCCCGTCCGGGCGCAGCAGCGTGGCGAAGATCCGCACCGCGGTCGTCTTCCCCGCGCCGTTGGGCCCCAGCAGCCCGAGCACCGTTCCCTTGCGGGCCGCCAGGTCGACGCCGGCCAGCGCCTCGGTCTCCTTGAACCGTTTGACCAGGCCTTCCGCCTCTATCGCATACGTCATGGGTACCCCCAGGCGTCCGCGGACCCCGGACCGGGCCCACTCCTCCCACAACTGTGACGCACGCCACTGACATTCCGCCTGTGTCGAATTTTCTCAGCACAAGCAAGGCCAAACAGGGGCGAACACCTCGCGTGACGGATCCCACCTCACAGTCCGTTCGTACGCCCGTAACAATGGACTGTGATCTCTCCGGTCTCCTCGATGCCCCGGAGCGCCCACCGGCAGCGGCCGGAGGCGACTCCCTACGTCGACCTCACCCGAGCCGAGTGGAGCGCGCTGCGTGACAAGACGCCGCTGCCACTGACGGCCGAGGAGGTCGAGAAGCTGCGCGGTCTCGGCGATGTCATCGACCTCGACGAGGTGCGGGACATCTACCTCCCGCTGTCCAGACTCCTCAATCTCTACGTCGGCGCCACCGACGGCCTCAGAGGAGCGCTGAACACGTTCCTGGGCGAACAGGGCTCCCAGTCCGGCACCCCGTTCGTCATAGGAGTCGCCGGCTCGGTCGCGGTCGGCAAGTCCACCGTCGCCCGTCTCCTCCAGGCCCTGCTCTCCCGCTGGCCGGAGCACCCGCGCGTCGAGCTGGTCACCACCGACGGCTTCCTGCTGCCCACCAAGGACCTCCAGGCCCGCGGCCTGATGTCACGGAAGGGCTTCCCCGAGTCCTACGACCGCCGCGCCCTGACCCGCTTCGTCGCCGACATCAAGGCCGGCAAGGACGAGGTCACGGCCCCGGTCTACTCCCACCTCATCTACGACATCGTCCCGGACCAGAAGCTCACGGTCCGCCGCCCCGACATCCTGATCGTCGAGGGCCTGAACGTCCTCCAGCCCGCCCTGCCCGGCAAGGACGGCCGCACCCGGGTCGGTCTCGCCGACTACTTCGACTTCAGCGTGTACGTCGACGCCCGCGTCGAGGACGTCGAGCGCTGGTACCTCAACCGCTTCCGCAAGCTGCGCGCGACCGCCTTCCAGAACCCCTCCTCGTACTTCCGCAAGTACACCCAGGTCTCGGAGGAGGAGGCCCTCGACTACGCGCAGACGATGTGGCGCACGATCAACCGGCCCAACCTGGTCGAGAACATCGCCCCCACCCGCGGCCGGGCCACCCTCGTCGTACGCAAGGGCCCCGACCACAAGGTGCAGCGGCTCAGCCTGCGCAAGCTGTGACGCGCGGGGAAAAGGCGGTTGGATAGTCGTCATGCTCCACCTGCGCCTGATCACGCCGTCCGAGAAGACCGACGAAGTGGTGCTGCTGATCGAGAAGACGGTCGGCACCACCCACCTGGTCGTGCTGCCGGACGCCGCCCGCAACCCCTCCGGGGACGTCGTCATGTGCGACGTGGCACGCGAGGCGGGCGACGAACTCCTCACCGGCCTGCGGGAACTGGGCATCGACACCACCGGTTCCATCGCCGTCGAGACCATCGACCTGTCCCTGTCCGAGCGGGCCGAGAAGGCCGAGGCCGACGCACCCGGCGAGGGCGCGGACGCGGTCCTGTGGGAGCACCTGAGCGACGCGACGCACGAGGAGTCGACGCTCTCCGTCACCTACCTGGCCTTCATCACGCTGGCCACGATGATCGCGGCCTGTGGTGTGGTCCTGGACAACGCGATCCTGATCGTGGGAGCCATGGCGGTGGGCCCGGAGTTCGGCCCCCTCGCCGGCATCTGCACCGCGATCGTCCGCCGCAGATCCCGCCTGGCCCTGCGCTCCCTGATCGCCCTGCTGGTGGGCTTCGCGGTGGCGATGGCGGCGACGGTCGCCTTCAGCCTCTTCATGAACGCCGTCGGTCTGTTCACCGAGGCCCAACTGGAAGCCGACCGCCCGAACACGGGCTTCATCTACGCCCCCGACTGGTTCTCCTTCGTCGTGGCGGTCCTGGCCGGCATCGCCGGCACCCTCTCCCTGACCTCGGCGAAGTCCGGAGCCCTGGTGGGCGTGGCCATCTCCGTAACGACGGTCCCGGCCGCGGCGAACGCCGCGGTGGCCCTCAGCTACGGCGACACCACCCAGACCTGGGGCTCCACCCAGCAACTCCTGCTGAACCTCCTGGGCATCATCGTCGCCGGCACGGCAACACTGCTGACCCAGCGATACTTCTGGTCCAAGCAACGCCAGTAGGTGTCAGGGGCGCGGGGAACTGCGCGACAAGCCACGACGCAGCCGCAGCCCGCCCACAACAGCAGCCCCCACCCCGAACCGCAAAACCCAACTACCCCAGCGCTGACTTCACCGCATCAGCCAGCCGCCCCGCAACAGCCCGAGCCTGCTCGATATCAGCAGCCTCCACCATCACACGCACCAACGGCTCGGTCCCGGACGGCCGCAGCAGAACCCGCCCGGTAGCCCCGAGCTCGGCCTCCGCATCGGCAACCGCCGCCGACAACTCCGCGGAAGACCCGACCCGCGTCCGATCGACATCCGGCACATTGATGAGCACCTGCGGCAGCCGCTCCATGACACCCGCCAGCTCCCGCAGCGAACGCCCGCTCCCGGCGACCCGAGCCGCCAGCAGCAGCCCCGTCAGCGTCCCGTCCCCGGTCGTCGCGTGGTCGAGGATGATCACGTGCCCGGACTGCTCGCCCCCGAGGGCGAACCCGTGCTCCTTCATCTCCTCCAGCACATACCGGTCACCGACCGCGGTCTGCACCAGCCGGATGCCCTCGCGCTCCATGGCCAGTTTGAACCCGAGGTTGGACATCACCGTGGCGACCACCGTCTCGGACCGCAGCGCGGAGCGCTCCCGCATCGCCAGCGCGAGCACGGCCAGGATCTGGTCGCCGTCCACCTCCGCACCGGTGTGGTCCACGGCGAGGCACCGGTCGGCGTCACCGTCGTGCGCGATGCCGAGGTCGGCCCCGTGCTCGACGACGGCGGCCTTGATCTTGTCCAGGTGCGTGGAGCCGCACCCGTCGTTGATGTTGAGCCCGTCCGGCTCGGCCCCGATCGTGACGACCTCGGCACCGGCCCGCTGGAACGCCGCCGGCGAGACCCGGGCGGCGGCGCCGTGCGCCTCGTCGAGGACGACCTTCAGCCCGTCGATGCGGTTCGGCAGGGCGCCCAGCAGATGCTCGACGTACCGGTCGAAGCCCTCGCCGTATTCCTGGACGCGGCCCACTCCGGCCCCGGTCGGCCGCTCCCACGGGGCGCCGGTGCGGTGCTCCTCGTAGACGGACTCGATCCGGTCCTCCAGCTCGTCGGCGAGCTTGTGCCCGCCGCGGGCGAAGAACTTGATGCCGTTGTCGGGCATGGCGTTGTGGCTCGCGGAGAGCATCACACCGAGGTCGGCGCCGAGCTCTCCGGTCAGGTACGCCACCGCCGGGGTCGGCAGCACGCCGACCCGCAGGACGTCCACACCGGCGCTGGCGAGGCCCGCGACCACGGCGGCTTCCAGGAACTCCCCGGACGCGCGCGGGTCACGCCCGACGACCGCGGTCGGGCGGTGCCCCTCGAAGGTGCCCGCCTCGGCCAGCACGTGCGCCGCGGCCACGGAGAGGCCCAGGGCCATCTCCGCCGTCAGATCCGCGTTGGCGACACCGCGCACGCCGTCAGTGCCGAAGAGTCGTCCCACTGTGGTGTCCTCCGAATTGCTGTGAGAGTGCGGCTCACATCCCCAAGTACTTCCCTAGTACATCCCTGAAGTACATCCCTGAGACTGTCCGGGGCCGGTAGGGGTTGTGTAAACGAACCGCCCCGGCGGCACCATTCGTGCCGCCGGGGCGATCGTTGCAAAGACAGCGGACGCGATTAGCGCTTGCTGTACTGCGGGGCCTTGCGGGCCTTCTTGAGACCGGCCTTCTTGCGCTCGACCGCACGGTCGTCGCGCTTGAGGAAGCCGGCCTTCTTCAGCGGGCCGCGGTTGTTGTCGACGTCCGCCTCGTTCAGCGCACGGGCGACACCGAGACGGAGCGCACCGGCCTGACCGGAGACACCGCCGCCGGAGATGCGGGCGACGACGTCGTAGCGGTCGTCGAGCTCGAGCACCTTGAAGGGCTCGTTGACTTCCTGCTGGTGCACCTTGTTCGGGAAGTAGTCCTCGAGGGTGCGACCGTTGATCTTCCACTTGCCGGTGCCCGGGACGATCCGGACACGGGCGATGGCGTTCTTGCGACGGCCCAGGCCGGCGGCCGGCTGGGGCTCACCGAAACGCGAGGCGAGGGACTCGGAGGTGTACTCACCCTCCACCGGAACCTCGGACTCGGTGGTGTAGCTGTCGATGTCGACTTCTTCGAGCGGCTGCTCGGCAGTGGTCTCGGCCACGATGCTCCTCAGATTCTGTTCAGTCTTAGGGGGTGTGGCCGGACTTACTGCGCGACCTGGGTGATCTCGTACGGCTGCGGCTGCTGCGCGCCGTGCGGGTGCTGGTCACCCTTGTAGACCTTCAGCTTCGAGAGCATCTGACGGCCCAGGGAGTTCTTGGGGAGCATGCCCTTGACGGCCTTCTCGACGGCCTTCTCGGGGTTCTTGTCCAGCAGCTCGTCGTAACGGACGGAACGCAGACCACCCGGGTAACCGGAGTGGCGGTACGCCATCTTCTGGGTCCGCTTGTTGCCGGACAGGTGCACCTTGTCCGCGTTGATGATGATGACGAAGTCACCAGCGTCGACGTGGGGGGCGTAGATCGGCTTGTGCTTGCCCCGGAGGAGGGTCGCTGCGGTGGTGGCGAGACGACCCAGGACAATGTCCTGGGCGTCGATGACGTGCCACTGGCGCGTCACATCGCCGGGCTTGGGGCTGTACGTACGCACGGTTCGTAGCCTTCGCTTCGAGTGAATGGTCCTGAACAGGTCACCGAAACGATCACGACAGCCTTGACCGCACTGCGGTGACGCAAACCGCGTGCTGGTCGCTGGTCATCGGCCCGGCGGACCGGTGTAAGGGCCCGTCCCGTGAGAATGAGCAAGCCAATACACAACGAACAAGCAGAATACCGGGGCACACCACAAGGGTCAAAACGCGGGATCACCGTCGACGATCGAACACGCAGACGCACAGCCCCGCACACAGCGTGACAGCTCTCCGCAGGGCCCTGCGCCGGACCGGCCGCACATACGGAAACACCGACGACAGCAGCACATCGCCGGCCACCGCGACGCCCCACCGCAGCACGGATCCCCCACCGCGCGGACGACGGCAGGCCCGCAGCACCGCGAACCCGGCGGGCACCCAGACCGACGGCCACGACACCAGGCACGCCAGCACCGCCACGGCCACCAGCACCCGCGCCCCCACCCGCACGGAACCCACCCACAGGCTCCCGCTCACGAGTCGCCCCAACCACCCGGAGATGTCGCCTTTGCCCGTCCGCATGGGAGGAACGCTAGGGGCTGCGAGGCCGATCCAGGCGGACCAGCACACCCCATGTCCCGTCTAAGATGCGCCCCATGAGCTATGGGCAGGGGGGACCCCAGTCCCAGTGGGATCCCTGGAAACCGCAGTCGCAGCAGCCCTGGAACAGCGGGGGCGGTGGCCAGTCTCCGGACTGGGCCGCGCTGGCCGAGGCATCGGAGTCGCGTAACAAACGACGCCGGCTGCTGATGGTCGGCGGCGGCGCGCTCGCCACCGTCGCGATCGGCGCCGCCGTCGCCGTGGCGGTGGTCTCGGCGGGCGGCGACAACCAGGCGAACAACCCGGCCTCCCTGCCCTCGGCGGACATCCCGAGCGGCTCGCCCTCGGCCCCGTCGTTCGCCCCGACCAGCGCCCCGCCCCCGCTGGACCCGAAGGACTTCGTCGCCAGCGCGAAGAAGGACAAGGCCCCGCTCGGCCCGGACACCCTCTTCCCCGGCACCCAGCTGACCATCGGCGAGACGGTCTACAAGAAGGGCCCCACGGCCGACACGAAGAGCTGCGGCTCGGCGGCCGGCGGCACCCTCCCCAAGGCGCTCACCGCGAACGACTGCACGCGCCTGATACGAGTCACCTACTCCAAGGACGGCATCGCCGTGACGGTCGGCGTGGCGATCTTCGACACCGAGGCCCAGGCGGTCAAGGCCAAGAGCCAGACCGACAAGAAGAGCTTCATCAAGTCGCTCTCCGGCGGCGGCGTGAAGGGCTTCTGCGAGTCCGGGTTCTGCCGCACCACCGGCAACGCCTACGGCCGCTACGCCTACTTCACCAACGCCGGCTTCACCAACGGCAAGGACGTGACGCCCAAGGACACGGCGGTCTTCAGGACCGGCGACGACCTGGCCCGGTTCACGTTCAACCAGATCCGCCGCCGCGGCGAGGCCCAGGCATCGGCCGCGGCCAACGAGTGACGGGCCGCCGCCGCGCGCCCGGTCACAGCCTCTTGGCGCTGCGCAGCGTCTTGGCGTAGTAGCCGTTGCCGTCCAGCCGGGACACCCCGCCGACATCGCCGATGGTCGGTCCGTTGACCTCCTCGCGGCTGGAGACGAAGAGCAGGTGGCCCTCGGTGTCGTAGCCGAGCACCATGCCGACGTGGTCCAGGCGCTGCTTCGTCCGGGTGTCGAGCTTGAAGAAGACGAGGTCCCCGGGCTGGAGCTGGTCGATGCCGGTGGGCCGGTCCTTCGGCGAGACGCCGGTGAGCGGCAGGACGTCGGCACCCTGCTTGGAGCGGGCCATACCGTTGGCGGTGCGCGGCAGGCCGTCGCCCGAGTCGTCCGAGGACATGAGCGGATAGCGGGCGCGGTAGCCGAACATCATCCGCATGTATCCCGAGCAGTCGATCGACCGGGCGCGCGCGGTCTCCGGCTGCCCGATCACGCCGTCCCGGAAGGGGTACGGGACGCCGAGGTAGTCGTAGAAGTCGGACTGCTCCAGGCGCAGGTCGCCGCCCTCCGCCCCGCTCGTGTTGAGGGGCCCGAAGTTGGCGTCACCGGCGTAGACGGTGCCCTGTTGGTCCTTCTTCTGTTTGGCGCCCGCGACGTACTGGAAGGCGATGGCCAGGAGGTCGTCCTCCTTGCTGGACTCGTACTCCGCGTACCAGTCCTTGAACCACTTCTGCTGGTCCGCGCCCTTCTTCCAGGACTCGGGCATGAGGCGGACCCAGTCCGTCGAGGAGACCTTGGAACTCGTCGACGAGGGCTCGGCGAAGGTGCGGGCCGGTCCGGTCAGGGTCGCGGTGCGCGCCCCGTCGGTGAACACCGCCTTGACCTGGCCGTCGGCTCCGCGCAGCACGGAGCGGGCGGGGTTCTCCAGCCGGGACCAGCTCTCCCCGCCCTTGTCACGGGTCTTCGCCGCGCCGCCTGCCCGGTCCGAGCCGTCCAGCACGCCGACGTTCGTGATCTCCGGGACGCCCTTGTCCTCCTGCTTGCGCAGCTCCACGGTGAGGTAGCCGGACGTCGCGACGAGCGCCAGCACCACGAGGCCGGAGAGGACCGGCCGCGATTTCTTCTTTCCTGCCATGTGTTCTCCCCTGGGTTGTCGGTCGCCGGGACGCCGGTTCTCAGACGGTGGGCATGATGCCGAGCAGCAGTCCGGCGGCGACGACGATGTAGGCCATGAGCGAGACGGTGCCGGTTGCCAGCAGCGTCGCCCCCTTGGGCTGGCGGACCATCTGGTACGCGATCAGTCCGGGCACGATGAAGCCGAGGGTCTGGTTGCCGTACAGCAGCGGGAACTCCATCGAGAGCACGATCATCACGGTGGCCTGGAGCAGCACGCCCAGCAGGACCACCGCGGCGAACAGCCGCTTGCCGTAGAGGATCACCAGCCGCTGCATGACCTTGGTGCCCGCGTAGGTGAGGGCGGTGACGCCGACCACCATGGCCGCCCGCTGGAGGTCCTCGATGAGGGTCAGGGCGAGCCAGCCGGGCGTGATCATGCCGCCGGGCGACAGGTTGGTGGTCAGGTAGCACAGCAACGAGAAGAACAGGCCGATGGCGATGCCGAGGGCGGCCATCTCGGGGG
Source organism: Streptomyces sp. CRCS-T-1 (assembly GCF_024442335.1). Classification (NCBI taxonomy): domain Bacteria; kingdom Bacillati; phylum Actinomycetota; class Actinomycetes; order Kitasatosporales; family Streptomycetaceae; genus Streptomyces; species Streptomyces sp. CRCS-T-1. Next base: position 3,191,770 of record NZ_CP101651.1, read on the forward strand.
TCAGGGCGGCGGTGGTCAACGAAGGTCTCCGGGCACGGGTACGGGTGCGGGTTCGGTACGGGGCGATCGGCGGTCCTGCGCGAGGCGCTCGCCCCGCCCGTGGACGTCAGGAACGGGGAGGCTGTCCCCCGTCGTCGGTCGGGACGTACCCGTAGGGCTCGTCGGCGTACTGCCATGCCTGCTGGGCCTCGGCGGCGTACGGCCCCTGCTGGTAGTGGGCTCGGCCGGGGTACCCGGTGTCGGCGTACGGCCCCGACGGCTGGGCGGGGATGCGGACCACCGGGATCTCCTGGGTCTGGGAGGCCTGGTAGCGCTCCTCGTAGGCCATGGGGTACGAGGCGTAGGGGTCCAGGCGCGCCGGCTGGGCCGGCACGGCCGTGGCCGAGGGCGGCGCGGCGTCGGCGGTGGCGGACTCGTCCGCCGGGAGTTCGGCCAGGTACTCCAGCAGTTCCTCGCCCTGGCCGTGGATGTTGCCGATGGCGACCAGGGAGGAGTCGGCGGACAGGCGCTCCAGCAGGGCGGGCATGAACTCCTCGGCCGACCGCCGTTCTCCTCCGAGGTCGACCGCGCGGTCACGCCACTCGGCGGGGATGGCGTCGATCGCGCTCTTGGCGGGGTGCCCGATGACGAAGACGTGGTCCGGCTGGAGGTCGGGGATGATCTCGCCCATCTGCCCGTTGCGCTCCACGCGGTCGGGCCGGCAGTTGATCACGACGTTCAGCGGCCGGTGGATGGCTCCGAGGTCGAGCAGCTGGTTGATGTTCATCAGTGTCGACTCGGGGTCGTTGGCCGCGAAGACGTTGGCGAAGGCGAGCCGCTTGCCCTCGGGCGCCGTGTAGCGCTCGACGGACAGAACGCCGGGGTCCGGCGGGGCGTCGTACATGCCCTGCAGGGCGACCTGCCGTTCCACGCCGAGCAGTTCGGCCACGACGAGGGCGATCGCGACGTTCTCCTTGAAGGTGAACCAGCTGAAGCCGCGCAGCTCCTCGTCGGTGACGGTCTCCGGGTCGGCGTAGACGAGCTGGCAGTTACGGGCGTCGGCCTCCTCCTGGAGGATGTGGAAGCGTTCCTTCTCGGCGGTGACGCAGATGCCGTCCTCCGGCATGGAGCGGCACAGCGACCGCGCCACGTCGTCGAGGGTGGGGCCCATCTCGGCGAGGTGGTCCTCGCGGACGTTGCACAGCACGCCGATCGTGGAGCGGATCAGCTTGCTCTGGTTCACCTCCTGCAGGGCCGGCATGACGGCCATGCACTCGATGACGAGGGCGTCGGGCCGGTAGGTGGCGGCCCGGCGCACGATGCCGATCTGCTCCACCACGTTGGCGATGCCGAACTTGCGGTAGACCGGCTCCTCGGTGGCGTCCGGGTGGATGAACCGGGCCGCCGTACCCGTGGTCTTCGCCACGGTGACCAGATCGCCGCCGCGCAGCGCCCCGGCACACAGCCGGGTGATGGAGGACTTGCCGCGGATGCCGTTCACGAGCACGCGCGAGGGGATGCTGTGCAGGCTGGCGTAGTGCCGGCGCTGTTCCACGATGCCCGCCACCAGCAGCAGCACACTGCCGGTGAGCAGGACGAAGTACAGATAGAGCACGGCTGGGTCACCTTCCCCGAACGCCGGCCTGCGGCTCCGCGAGCCGGCGTGCCTGGGTCTGTTTACGGGCCTGGAGTTGCTGGCGCAGCAGTTCGAGGCTGCGTACGACGGCGCCGACCTCGTCCTGGTAGCGGGGGTACAGCACGGACTTGAGGTCGCCGTCGGCCAGCTTCTCCGCGCCGGCCGCCAGAGCCCGCATCGGCCGGGCCACGACCAGGTGCACCCAGCCGAGGCAGACGACGATCAGGGCCAGGCCGAGCAGTCCGGCCAGGACGCTGCGGTCCTCGCGCTGGTACGGGGTGATCTGGAAGTCCTTGGCGTTCTGCCAGCTGACCACGGTCCAGCCGATGTCGGCCGCCACGCCCCCGCCGGAGAACGGGGCGGCCGCGGCGACCGTGGTCCCGCCTCCTTCGCGGATCAGCAGGCCGTTCTCGACAGGACCGGCGCCGACGTGGACGCCGCCGGCCCGGACGAGGTCGGTGAGCGCGTCGCGCGGCAGTTCCTCGAAGGCCAGGAAGCCGTCGCTGGCCGCGATGGTCTCCGCCTTGGAATCCACCACGCGGACCTCGCCGAGCCCGGGCCGCTTCAGCAGCGAGTTGAGGAACTCGACCCGGACCTCGCCGACCAGGGTCATGCCCTTGTCGCCCGGCAGGGGCGCCCCGGCCTGGACGACCGGTTTCTTCCCGCCCTTGCCGGCCACCCGGACCAGCGGCAGCTCGTCCGCGTCGGCGAAACCAGCGCGCGGCTCCCCGCCCGCGCGGGCGACGACCTCGCCGTCCTCGTCGAGGAGGTACAGCGCCTGGTAGCGGGTGTGCTCGCGCAGGGTCTCCTCGAGCAGTGCGCGGCCGGCGCCGGCGTCGTCCGGGTCGATCAGCCGGGACGTGGACACCAGGTCCGCCTGCGCCTCGTTGAGCGCCCGGCGCACCCGGTCGGCGACCAGGTCGGTACGGTCACGCTGGTCCGCGACCATGCTCGCCGGGATGCTGACGGAGTCGTCGGTGCGGTTCAGCAGGAGGCCGACGGGCACACACCACAGCAACAGCAGTACGGCGGTCAGCGCGAGCGGCCCGCGCACCCCGAACCGCCCCTTGACACGCTGGCGCCCACCGGGATCACCGGCCGGGCCGCCCAGCTGCGCGCGCAGCCTCTCGAGGGCGGAGCCGATGCGCGCGGCCTCACCCCAGCGGGGCACGTCCACCGGGCGGGTCAGGTCGCCCCGGGCCAGCCGGCGGGACTCCAGGAACAGCCGCAGCAACGGCCGCTGCACGGTCGCCCACAGCACCGCCGCTGCGAGCAGTCCGAGCACCACCAGGGCTCCGGCCGCCAGCAGTCCGTACAGCTCCCGGCCCGGAGCGGCGCCCTGTTGCTGGACCACGGGCAGCAGGGCGACGACGGTGAGCCCGAGACCCGCGCCGACGCTCTTCTTCTCCTCCGGGTCGGCGGAGGAGAGGGAGGCGTAACCGGCCGTGGCGACACGGCCGTTGTAGCTCCCGCCGACCAGGGTCCCGCTGACACCGGGGTAGCCGCGGGAGCCCGGCTCCCTGGCGCTGACCGGGTCTTGCTCGGTCTCCCGTGCCGCTTGGGCGGACAGCCCGCTCATCTGCTTCTGGAGGAAGCCCAGCTCCTTGCGCTCCTGGTCGGAGTTGAGCGCCTCGGACTGCTCGAAGCCGGCCGTGGCGAGGATCTCCCCGCCGGTGGCGACGACCGCCATGGAACGGAACTGGCCCAGGTTGATGGCGGGCACGGACAGGCTGTTGGAGGCGATCAGCAGCTGCTGCGGCCGGTCCTCCACGTCGAGGACCGCCATGGTCATCAGGCGTACGTCACCGGTCTCCAGTCGCACCATGCGGGGCTTGAAAGCCGTGTCCCCGGTGAGGGCGTCCTTGTCCAGCCACCCGAGGGGAATCGTTTCACCCCTGGCGGCCAGCACCTTGCCGCTCTCCAGCTCCAGGACCGTGGTGCCGGTCCACTTCTGGTAGGTCTTCCCCAGGTCGGACAGGACGCGCTCGGGCTTCACCGGTGACCCCGCGTTCAGCGCGGCGGCGGTGCGGTTCAGGTCGGTGACCCGCTCGTCGATCGAGGCACGCAGAGCGATGGCGCCGTCCTGAGCGAAGTGCTGCTGCGAGGAGAGCACCGCCTGCGGTACGGCCTGCTCGCCGGCGGGGCCGAGCACCTGGGCGGTGAGGCCAGCGAGAGCGAGCACCAGCACGCACAGCAGCGCGATCGGGGGACGAACGCCGCCCAGCAGCGGCATGTCAGCGCGTCTCCGGCTGCGCCGCCGTCCTCCCTTCACGGGGCGCGCGGCGCGGGTGGGTGTCACCGGTGGTCTCCTCCGGCCTCTCTGGGTGAAGGACGGCCGCGCAGAACACCGCTCCCGGGGGGAGAGGCGACGGACCGCCGTTTACAAGACTGTTGGGGAGGGCCGAGGTTGTGTCGCTCGCCCCCTGTGCGCTGTGGCGCTAGTCACGCCCCAGCGCGAGCTCCTTCAGCCCGTCGCCGCCCGGCGCCCCGCGGTTGTACAGGAAGCCACGCGTGCGGTCGGCCGCCAGCCGGTAGCGGGCGAGCCGCTCTTCGGAGAGGTCGCCCGGCTCGTCAAGTGCCCGCCGTACGTCCACCAACCGGTGGTCCTCGACCGCGCCGGCGGGCGGCTTCTCACCGGCCTCCACCTCGGGCGGGATGTCCACGAGCGTCGTGGCGTAGCGGGCGGAGACGTCCCAGCCGTCGGTCGTCTCACGGAACTCGAACCAGCCGATCGCGCCCTCCTCGGTGAGCCCGGTGGGCGAGGAGTGACGGGCGACCTGGTTGCCCAGGCTGTAGGCGACCCAGGTGCCGTTCACCTTCTGGATCGGCTGCACCACATGGGCGTGGTGCCCGATCACCAGGTCGACCCCGGTCTCCGTGGTGAGCCGCTCCGCCAGCTGGAGCTGGGGGGCACTCGGTTCGTTGTAGTGCTCCAGCCCCCAGTGGACCGAGAGGATGACCACCTCGGCACCCTTCTCACGAGCCCGGGCCTCGGCGTCCTTGATCGCGTCCGTGCCGATCTGGTTGAACGCCCACTTCTCCTTCTCCGGCGTCGGATTCAGGAACGACATCCAGGAGAACGAGAGGTGGGCGACCTTGACGCCGTTGACGTCACGGATGTTGATCTTTTCTGCTTCCGCGGGCGTGCGAGCGGAGCCGGCGTGCCCGAGGCCGGCCTTGTCCATCGCGTTCAAGGTGCGCCGCACGGCCCCGATGCCATGGTCGTACGTGTGGTTGGAGGCCGTCGAGCAGGTGTCGTAACCCACGCCCTTGAGGGACGTCAGAATCTGCGGCGGCACGAGGAACTCCGGGTATCCCTCGAAGGGACCCCGCGGCTTTCCGACGGGCGTCTCCATGTGGCAGATGGCCAGATCGGCCTTGCTGATGACCGGCTTCACCCCGGCGAGCAGCGGCTCGAAGTCCAGCCCGGCCTCTCCCCCACCGGTCTTCTTGGCATCCTTGGCGGCCTGGTCGACCAGCTCGGGGTGGATCAGCACGTCACCCGCGGCGGCGACGGTGAACGAACGGCCGCCCGGCTTCACCTGCGGTGCGGATGCCGCGGAGGTGCACGCGGTCGTCACGGCAACGGTGGCCAGTAAAGCGCTTGCCGCGCGAGCGATCCGGAGAGGATTACGAAGTGTCACCGCATCATATTCACATGAAGCACACAAGCACCACGGACGTTACCGTCACAAGACAGTCACACTTGACTCGTATTGTGGTCCAAATCGGACTCGTCCTAGCCTTGTTCGGCTGTCAGTCGCCACCAGACCGGTCAACGGACGATTCCACTCCGTATGCCCGGCAGTTGGTGGACCTCCGTAGCAGGATCCTCACGTACACGGCCGAACTGGAACCCGACGCCGTCTACGCCCCACCGGACGACACCCAGCGCGAGCGCGTCGCCGAAAGCGTCGGCCACCTCCTGGACGGCGAGGCCACACAGGCCGGACAACTGCTCGCCCCGCTCGGCCTCAAGCTCACCCGCCTCACCGACACCGAGTCCGGCCGCAGATACGACGAGATCGCCGCCGCCCGCCCGGGCCGGGCCGAACGCTGGGGGCGCCTCTACCTGACCGCCGACTCCGACATCCGCTGGAACGCCCAGGTACCGCACCCGGTCTCCGACCGGGACACCGAACGCCTCGGCGTGCGGCTCCTGGAGGACAACCCCGGCGGCTCGCTGGTCCTGGCCGGCGCGCACCGCGAGGCGAGCCGGGGCGACGCCGCCGACGTCGCCCACCGGGCGGACAGCGTCTTCCACGCCATCGTCGTGGAGTTCCAGAAACGCGACGTCCCGGGCGTGCAGCTGCACGGCTTCGCCAAGGACTCGGACCGCCCCTACGAGGCCGTCCTCTCCACCGGAGCCGCACGGAGCACCCTCACCGAGGCCGCCGCCCTGGCCGACGGCATGGAGGCAGACGGTCTGCGGGTCTGCCGGGGCTGGTCGGCCCGCTGCCCCCTGGAAGGCACCACGAACGTCCAGGGCAAGGCCGCTGAGCGCCACCACGCCACGTTCCTCCACGTGGAGCTCTCCCCCGAGGCACGCGGCGACGGGACCGACGCCGACGCCGCCGCAACGGCTCTCTCAGGGCTGGTCACGACCTGGAACTCCGCCCGCCGGTGAGCAACGGCACAAGCCTCAGCAGCACCCCGCCGACGGCAGCGACCGCTTGTTCCGCGCCTCCTTGTTGCGCGCGGCGAGCAGTTCGTCGGCCGGGTAGCCGACCTCCTCCAGGGTCAGCCCGTGCGGCCGTACGACGTGCACGGCCGAGTCCCGCACACCGGCCGCCAGCACCTTCCCCGGCCAGTCCGGCGGCCGGTGCCCGTCGCCCACGAACAGCAGCGCCCCGATGAGCGAGCGCACCATGTTGTGGCAGAAGGCGTCGGCCCGCACGGTCGCGGTGATGATCCCGTCCTCGCCCCGCACGAGACTCAGCTCCTGGAGCGTACGGATCGTCGTCGCGCCCTCCCGCTTCTTGCAGTAGGCGGCGAAGTCGTGCTCCCCGAGCAGCCGGCGCGCGGCCTCGTTCATGGCGTCGACGTCCAGGGGCCAGTCGTGCCACAGCACATGGCCGCGCAGCAGCGGGTCGACCCCGCCGGGGTTGTCGGTGACCCGGTAGGCGTACCGCCGCCACACGGCCGAGAACCGCGCGTTGAAGCCGCTGGGCGCCTCCCTGAGGGCCCAGACCCGCACATCCCGCGGCAGCCGCCCGGCGAGCCGCTTCAGCAGCTTCTGATGGTGCTCGGCCCAGACCTCACGCGGCAGATCGACGTGCGCGACCTGTCCCCGGGCATGCACCCCGGCATCGGTACGCCCCGCCACGGTCAGCTCGTAGGTCTCCCGCGACCGCGTCACGGTCCGCAGCGCGTCCTCGATCTCCCCCTGCACGGTCCGCCGTCCCCCGGCCTGCTTGGCCCACCCGGAGAACTCGCTCCCGTCGTACGCCAGGTCGAGCCGGACACGAACGAACCCGGCAGCTGCTTCATCACTCACGCACAGATCCTCTCAGCACCACAAAGGCGGGCCCGCTCCTCAAAGAGGAACGGACCCGCCAACGCCTTACGGCAGAACGCTTACGCGTCCTTCGACTCCTCGGCGGGAGCCTCGGCGGCCTCGTCGGACTTGGCCTCGACGGCCTCGTCCTTCTTGAGGGCGTCTTCCTTGACCGCACGCTTGGTCGCGGCCTCGGCCTCGCCGGTCGCCTCCTGCGCCACCGTCAGCGCCTCGACCAGCTCGATGACAGCCATGGGCGCGTTGTCGCCACGGCGGTTACCGATCTTGGTGATGCGGGTGTAGCCACCCGGACGGTTCTCGTAGCGCGGGCCGATCTCGGTGAAGAGCGTGTGGACGATGCTCTTGTCCGTGATGACCTGGAGCACCTGACGGCGATTGTGAAGGTCGCCCTTCTTCGCCTTGGTGACCAGACGCTCGGCGTACGGCCGCAGCTTGCGGGCCTTCGCCTCGGTGGTGGTGATGCGACCGTGCTCGAACAGCGCCTTCGCAAGGTTCGCGAGGAGGAGCTTCTCGTGCGCGGCGCTGCCGCCCATACGGGCACCCTTGGTGGGCTTCGGCATGGTGTTTCTCCTAGGTGTCTGCCCCGGCCGTATCAGGTACCGGGGTCAGTATCCGAGCAGGCGGTTACCTGTCGGAGATCCAGGCCCCCGAAGGGGCCTGGAAGGGGCGCGGGGAACTGCGCGACCAGCCACGACCGGCCCGCAGACGCAGTACGGCCTCCCCGCGGGGCGATCAGTACTGCTCGGTCTCCACGAACCCGGCGTCCGCGTCGTCGTCCGCACCGAAGGCGTCCGCGGCGGCGGTCGGGTCGAATCCGGGAGGCGAGTCCTTCAGCGCAAGCCCCATACCCGCGAGCTTGGCCTTGACCTCGTCGATCGACTTCGCACCGAAGTTGCGAATGTCGAGCAGGTCCGCCTCGGAACGCGCGACGAGCTCACCCACGGAGTGGATGCCCTCACGCTTGAGGCAGTTGTACGACCGAACGGTGAGCTCGAGCTCCTCGATCGGCAGCGCCAGATCGGCGGCCAGGGCGGCGTCCGTCGGGGACGGACCCATGTCGATGCCCTCGGCGTCGATGTTGAGCTCACGGGCCAGACCGAACAGCTCGACCAGGGTCTTGCCGGCCGACGCCATGGCGTCACGCGGACGCATGGCCTGCTTGGTCTCGACGTCGACGATCAGCTTGTCGAAGTCGGTCCGCTGCTCGACACGCGTGGCCTCGACCTTGTACGTGACCTTGAGCACCGGCGAGTAGATCGAGTCGACCGGGATCCGGCCGATCTCCTGGCCGACCTGCTTGTTCTGCACGGCGGAGACATAGCCGCGGCCACGCTCGACCGTCAGCTCCATCTCCAGCTTGCCCTTGCCGTTGAGCGTGGCGAGGACCAGGTCGGGGTTGTGCACCTCGACACCGGCCGGGGGCGCGATGTCGGCGGCGGTGACCAGACCCGGGCCCTGCTTGCGCAGGTACATCACGACCGGCTCGTCGTGCTCCGAGGAGACGACCAGCTGCTTGATGTTGAGGATCAGGTCGGTGACGTCCTCCTTGACGCCCGGCACGGTGGTGAACTCGTGCAGGACACCGTCGATGCGGATGGACGTGACCGCCGCACCCGGGATCGAGGACAGCAGGGTCCGGCGCAGGGAGTTGCCGAGGGTGTAGCCGAAGCCCGGCTCCAGCGGCTCGATCACGAACCGGGAGCGGAATTCGTCGACGACCTCTTCGGTCAACGAGGGACGCTGAGCGATCAGCATGTTGTGATCCTTCTGTCAGGGGCGCCCGCTATTTGACGCCCTGAGTCACCAGGCGAAGCCTGATGGTGTTACGTGCAAGGGTACGGGCGATATGGCCCCGAAGAGCCATACCGCCCGAAATCCTCAGACCAAGCGGCCTGCGTCTGCGATCTGCGAAAGATCAGACGCGGCGGCGCTTGGGCGGACGGCAGCCGTTGTGCGGGGTCGGCGTGACGTCCTGGATCGAGCCGACCTCGAGGCCGGTCGCCTGCAGGGAGCGGATCGCGGTCTCACGACCGGAGCCCGGGCCCTTGACGAAGACGTCGACCTTGCGCATGCCGTGCTCCTGGGCGCGGCGGGCAGCCGACTCGGCGGCCATCTGCGCGGCGAACGGCGTCGACTTGCGCGAGCCCTTGAAGCCGACGTGGCCGGCGGAGGCCCAGGAGATCACGTTGCCCGAGGGGTCCGTGATCGAGACGATCGTGTTGTTGAACGTGCTCTTGATGTGCGCGTGGCCGTGAGCGACGTTCTTCTTTTCCTTGCGGCGCACCTTCTTGGCAGCGCCCTGACGTCCCTTGGGGGGCATCTCTTAACTCCTACGGGAGGTGGTCGGTCCTACAGCGAAGACCGTGGACAGGCGTCCGCTGCGGACTACTTCTTGCCCGGCTTCTTCTTGCCGGCGATGGCGCGACGCGGGCCCTTGCGGGTGCGGGCGTTGGTGCTGGTGCGCTGACCGCGGACGGGCAGGCCGCGGCGGTGACGCAGACCCTGGTAGCAGCCGATCTCGACCTTGCGGCGGATGTCGGCCTGGATCTCACGACGGAGGTCACCCTCGGTCCTGATGTTGTTGTCCACGAACTCGCGGATCGCGACGAGCTGCTCCTCGGAGAGGTCGCGGACGCGGGTGTTCGGGTCGACGCCGGTAGCGGCCAGCGTCTGCTGCGCGAGGGTCCGGCCGATGCCGAACACGTAGGTGAGGGCGACCTCCACGCGCTTTTCGCGCGGGATGTCGACACCGGAAACGCGTGCCATTCAATGGCTCCAGTTACTTGTCGGAGGTCTTCCACAGAACCGACTCCCAGCCGCCGTATGAGGTACGAACTGGGTCCCCGGCCTCCGAACCAGGGGTGTCAGGCGAACATCGTCCGCCCGGGTCCTGCGTATGAACATATTCAGCTCGCGTCGCGCGAAGTCCCTGCGATGGATGCAGAGGGTGCGATCCGCTGTCGATCAGCCCTGGCGCTGCTTGTGGCGCGGGTTGTCGCAGATGATCATGACCCGGCCGTGACGGCGGATCACCCTGCACTTGTCGCAGATCTTCTTGACGCTCGGCTTGACCTTCATTAGTGAGGTTCTCCGGGTCAGTGCCACCACCTCGCCGAGGCGAGATGCGGGGCAAGATCTACTTGTAGCGGTAGACGATCCGGCCACGCGTGAGGTCGTACGGAGACAGCTCCACCACGACCCGGTCGTCAGGGAGGATGCGGATGTAGTGCATGCGCATCTTGCCGCTGATGTGTGCCAGGACCTGGTGGCCGTTCTGGAGCTCGACCTTGAACATGGCGTTCGGAAGAGACTCGACGACAGTGCCCTCGATCTCGATGGCACCTTGCTTCTTGGCCACGCTTCGCCCTTCGAATCGACTACCTTGATCGACTCCGTGCGGGCGCATGCAGGCATGCGGGTACACCAGAGCCGACGAGTCAGTCTACGACAGGGCCCTCAGAAACACGAATCGAGGCAGTCTGCCCCAACGGACAGATCTTTAAGCGCCCCGAAAGGGGCGCGGGGAACTGCGCGACAAGCCACAACGCACCCGCAGCCGCCGAACGCCGGGACCACCCACCCCGGAACGCGCTCAGCCCAACGGATCCGGAGCGGCCACAATCCCCAGCTCGGCAAGCTTCGCCTTCCCCCCGTCGGGAGACGTCAGCACCAACGGCCCCTCCTCGGTCAAAGCCACCGAGTGCTCCCAGTGCGACGACCACGTACCGTCCGTCGTGATGACGGTCCAGTCGTCCTCGAGGACCTCCGTCTTCGGCGTCCCCAGAGAGACCATCGGCTCGATCGCGAGGCAGAAGCCGGGCACCAGCTTCGGACCCTTGCCGCGCCGCCGGTCGACGTAGTTCAGCAGGTGCGGGTCCATGTGCATCTCGGTGCCGATGCCGTGGCCGCCGTAGTCCTCGATGATCCCGTACTTGCCGCCGCCGGGCTTGGGCTGGCGGCGGATGTACGTCTCGACGGCCCGGGAGATGTCGACCAGCCGGTTGCCCTGCTTCATGGCCGCGATGCCGGCCCACATCGACTCCTCGGTCACCCGGGAGAGCTCGACCAGCTCCGGGGAGTGGCCGGAGCCGACGAAGGCCGTGTAGGCGGCGTCGCCGTGCCAGCCGTCGATGATCGCGCCGCAGTCGATGGAGATGACGTCCCCGTCCTTGAGGACGACGTCGTCGGACGGGATGCCGTGGACGACGACCTCGTTCACGGACGTGCAGATCGTCGCCGGGAAGCCGCCGTAGCCGAGGAAGTTCGGCTTGGCGTTGTGCTCGGCGAGGACCTTGCGGGCGGCCTGGTCCAGATCCTTCGTGGTGGCCCCCGGCACGGCGGCTTCGCGGGTCGCCGCGTGGATGGCGGCGACGACCAGGCCCGCCTCGCGCATTTTGGCGATCTGCTCGGGGCTCTTGATCTGCACCATGGGGCTACGGCCTTTCTGGACCTTCAGCGAGTACGAACGCCATCAACGATACGGGCCGCGCGACCGGCCTCCGGTCGGCCCGCCGGGGTCACCGTGGCGGAGTCACACCTGCACCCTCAGCAACAAAAGCCGTTGACGAACCCAACTGGCCACTCTAGCCTCGCAGTTGCCCACCTGGCGATGTCGGGTGCCAGCACTCAGCTCCATGCACTTCCATACAACCCGGACCGGATACCCGGTCCTCAAAAACGGGGGTAACAAGTGATCAAGAGAGCTCTGTCCCGCGTGGCCGTGGCCGGTGCCGCCGTCACCCTGCTCGGCCTCACCGCGGCCTCGCCCGCCCTGGCCGGCGACGAGGGGCCCCTCTGGTACAGCAACCGGGGCACGGTGACGTTCAACGACGACGGTGACGACATCACGGTCTGCGACAAGCTGGCTGACGGCCACGGCGTCACGGGGTACCTGGAGCGACTCAACAGCACTGGCACCGGCCTGGTCTATGTCATTAAGGAAGAGGACGGCGGAGACGCCGGCTGCGACCGGTCCGACAATGACTACGACATGATAGGCAACATCTCGCACGGCCTGGCCATCTGCTGGAACGGCAGCGGCTCCTGCGTCCGCTCGAACTGGTACTTCGACGAGTAGGCCCGTTCGGCACCGAGAGGTGTGAGGTCTCCACGGTGACCTCGACAGCGTGACAGTGCGTGCACACGCCGCACATCTGCTCAGAAGCTCCGGCCGGTGCAGACGATCGATCGATTCGTCTGCACCGGCCGGAGCTCTTGGTGTGGCCGGTCCCAGGCGCACCTCCGCCTGGGACCGCAGAGAGGGTCAGCGCTCGGTGAAGACCGGGGTCCAGCGGCCGACGTAGTCCTCTTGGGCTTTACGGAAGCCCGAGAGCGGTGTCACCTTGTCGTCGTCCAGGCCGACCAGGACCAGCTGGTTGCGGAACTCGCCCTTGCCGGGTTCGCACTGGCTGGGGTCGCATCGCCAGGCGATGAGGTGGGTGTCGTCCGCCCACGCGAGAAGCTGCTGTCCGGGTACGACCGCGCTCTGCTTTCCGGTCTTCGCGTCCAGAACCGCGGAAACGATCTGGCCGTCCTTGCCCCCCGCGAAGCCGCCCGTCGCAAGTTTTCCGTCCGGGGACGTAATCACCGGCGGAAAGATCAGATCGGTCTTCTGCTGCGGAAGCGACTTCAGCTTGCCGTCCACGTCGTAGTAGTTCCTGCCCGGCCGGTCGAGCCTCTGCTCCCACAGCGTCTCGCCGTCACGGCTCCAGCTGAAGTCCTGACGCCCGGTGCCGGCCATGGCCGCGAGACTGTCCTTCTTGGCCGGCCGCTCACTGAATGCCGCCCGGCCGGAGTCGACATCGATGACATAGAAGCCGGTACGGCTCTGCTTCGGCCCCGGCATCTCCTGACCATCGCCATCTTCCGACCCGTCCTGCACACGCACCGGCGCGTCCTTGAAGAGGCCGTCCGGGTTGTGGCCGTACGTCGTCGCCACCAGGCGCTCGCCGTCCGGCGAGAACTGCACACCGCCGACGCCCTTGTCGACCTTGATCCAGCGCTGGACCTTGCCCGTGGACAGACTCAACAGGCCGATGCGTTTGACGGGCAGATCGCCCTCCAGCACCGCGGCCGTCTTCATCCCGGGAGCGACATCGAGCCAGCCCCAGTCGGTCTTCTCGTACCGCTTGGTCGCGGCGTTGTACAGACTCCACTCACGCGCGTTCACCGCATCCCCGTCCGGCTGCCGCACGAGCTTCCTCGTGTAGTGCGCCGAGACGGCGACCTGCCCCGCGGCTATCAGCTCGCGCGGCGGGGACTGGTCCGGACGGGCCTCCACGTCCGATGCCTCGGACTGCCCTTCCGGGCCACCGCTCGTCAGGGCCAACGACACCCCGATGACTGCGGCGACCACGACGACCGCGGCGACCGCCAGGCTGCGACTCCTGCGGCGGAGCAGCGACGGCTGCTCCCGCTCGGTGGAATCGTCGGACCGTGGCACCTGTTCGAGCTTGATGGCCATACCTCCTCGGCAGAGCACTTTCGGGGGTCCCAAAGAAGAAAGGCAGCGGCCCCCTCCGGGGACCGCTGCCTTTCTTTTCAAGCTGTTATGAACCGGACAGCGCCGACATGGCCCGCGTCGTGACGTCGTCCACCTTGCCGAGCGCGGAGATCGTGACCACCAGACCCTGGGCCTTGTAGTAGTCGATGATCGGCTCGGTCTGCGTGTGGTAGACCTCCAGCCGCTTACGGACGGTCTCCTCGGAGTCGTCGCCCCGCTGGTACAGCTCGCCGCCGCAGATGTCGCAGACGCCTTCCTTGGCCGGCGGCTTGTACGTCACGTGGAAGACATGCGCCGACTCGTTGCGGCAGACACGGCGGCCGGCGATCCGCTTGACGACCTCGTCCTCGGGGACCTCCAGGTCCAGCACCGCGTCGAGCTGCATGGTCTCGGTCTCCAGCAGCTCGTCGAGCGCCTCGGCCTGCGAGACATTGCGGGGGAAGCCGTCCAGCAGGAAACCGTTCTCGGCGTCCGGCTGCTCCATGCGGTCCTTCGCCATGGCGATGGTGACCTCGTCGGGCACCAGGTTGCCCGCGTCGATGTAGGACTTCGCCAGTTTGCCGAGTTCCGTCTTCTGGCTGATGTTGGCCCGGAACAGGTCGCCCGTGGAGATGTGCGGGATCGACAGGTTCTTGGCGAGGAACGCGGCCTGCGTTCCCTTACCGGCGCCCGGCGGCCCGACGAGGACGATACGCATCAGCGGAGGAACCCTTCGTAATTGCGCTGCTGAAGCTGGCTCTCGATCTGCTTCACCGTTTCGAGGCCGACACCCACGATGATCAGGATGCTGGTCCCGCCGAACGGGAAGTTCTGGTCTGCCTTGAAACCAGCCAACGCCATCGTCGGCACGAGAGCGATCAACCCCAGGTACAGCGAACCCGGCCAGGTGATCCGGTTGAGCACGTACGACAGGTACTCAGCGGTCGGTCGGCCAGCCCGGATGCCCGGGATGAAGCCACCATACTTCTTCATGTTGTCCGCGACTTCCTCGGGGTTGAACGAGATGGCCACGTAGAAGAAGGCGAAGAAAACGATCAGGAGGAAGTAGAGGCTGATGTGCGCCGGAGCACTCGGCTTCGCGAGGTTCTGCTCGATCCAGGTCTTCCAGTCGGCGCTGCCACCGGCGAACTGTGCGATCAGTGCCGGGATGTAGAGCAGCGACGAGGCGAAGATCACAGGGATGATGCCCGCCTGGTTGACCTTCAGCGGAATGTACGTCGACGTGCCGCCGTAGGACCTCCGGCCGATCATGCGCTTCGCGTACTGCACCGGGATACGCCGCTGGGCCTGCTCCACGAAGACGACGAGGCCGATCATCACCAGGCCGATGACACACACGATGCCGAACTCGATCCAGCCGCCGGCCAGGGAGCCCTGCGTCTTGATGGCCCACAGCCCGGACGGGAAGGTCGCGGCGATCGAGATGAACATCAGGATGGACATGCCGTTGCCGATGCCGCGGTCGGTGATGAGCTCACCGAGCCACATCACGGTCGCCGTACCGGCCGTCATGGTGATGACCATGGTGACGGTGACGAAGATCGACTGGTCGGGGACGATCTGGCTGGCCACAGGGCAGTTCTGGAAGAGCGCGCCACTGCGGGCGGTGGCGACGAGGCCGGTGCCCTGGAGGATGGCGAGCGCCACAGTCAGGTACCGGGTGTACTGCGTGATCTTCGCCGTACCGGACTGCCCCTCCTTCTTGAGAGCTTCCAGGCGCGGGATCACCACGGTCAGCAGCTGAAGGATGATGCTCGCCGTGATGTACGGCATGATGCCCAGCGCGAAGATCGTGATCTGCAGCAGCGCGCCGCCGCTGAACATGTTGACCAGGCCGAAGATCCCCTGGTTGGCCTCGGCCTGGTCGATACAGGTCTGGACGTTCCGGTAATCGACGCCTGGGATCGGTACGTGCGTACCGATCCGGTAGATCACAATGATGCCGAGCGTGAAGAGCAACTTCTTGCGCAGGTCGGGCGTCTTGAACGCCCGGGCGAACGCGGTGAGCACGGTGCCTCCTGCGACCCCCGCGTGTGCGCGCGTGAGGTGGACGGTAAGAGAGGTTGATGGCCTGAGGAACGAGATTACGGCATGCCAGGACGGCGCTGGGCGCCGACAGCACAGCCTACCCAAATACAGGGCCGCGCGGACGCCGCTCTTCGACCATGAATCATCTGGACACAGCAGCACCCCCTGTGCCATGACGAGACAGGGCCCTGTCGTCATGCGTCGGCTCGACTGCCGGAGTTCGAGGCCGACTTGGGCGGCAGGCATGCGTGCGATGCCGGGCTTCATGCCGGGGCCGGCGCCGCCACAGGGGCGAACGACCCACAGAACGGCCCCAGCCCCACCCCGGCTAGCGGAGTGGGGCTGGGTACGACCCGTACGACCTGGTGCTCACCACCCTCGGTGATCAGCACCGGTGGTTCAGACGAGCTCGGTGACCGTACCGCCGGCGGCGGTGATCTTCTCCTTGGCGGAGCCGGAGACGGCGTCGACCGTCACCTGCAGCGCCACGGAGAGCTCGCCCTGGCCGAGGACCTTGACGAGGCTGTTCTTGCGGACGGCACCCTTGTCGACCAGGTCGGCAACGGTGACCTCCCCACCCTCGGGGTAGAGGGAGGCGAGCTTGTCCAGGTTCACGACCTGGTACTCCGTCTTGAAGGGGTTCTTGAAGCCCTTCAGCTTCGGGAGACGCATGTGGAGGGGCATCTGGCCACCCTCGAAGCGCTCCGGAACCTGGTAACGGGCCTTCGTACCCTTGGTACCACGACCGGCCGTCTTACCCTTCGACGCCTCACCACGACCGACACGGGTCTTGGCGGTCTTGGCGCCCGGGGCGGGACGGAGGTTGTGGATCTTGAGCGGGTTGTTCTCCGCCATGATCAGTCGACCTCCTCGACCGTCACGAGGTGGCGGACGGTGTGCACCATGCCGCGGAACTCGGGGCGGTCCTCCTTGACGACCTGCGTGTTGATGCCCTTGAGACCAAGGGAACGCAGGGTGTCACGGTGGTTCTGCTTGCTGCCGATGTAGGACTTGACCTGCGTAATCTTGAGCTGCGCCATGATTACGCACCCGCCCCGGCACGCGCACGGAGAAGAGCCGCGGGGGCGACGTCCTCGAGGGGCAGACCACGGCGGGCCGCGATCTCCTCGGGACGCTGCAGGCCACGGAGGGCCTCCACGGTCGCGTGCACGATGTTGATCGCGTTGTCGGAGCCGAGCGACTTCGACAGCACGTCGTGGATACCGGCGCACTCGAGCACGGCACGCACCGGACCACCGGCGATAACACCGGTACCGGGCGACGCGGGCTTGAGCAGCACGACGCCGGCAGCCTTCTCACCCTGGATGGGGTGCGGGATGGTGCCCTGGATACGGGGGACCTTGAAGAAGTGCTTCTTGGCCTCCTCAACGCCCTTGGCGATGGCGGCCGGCACCTCCTTGGCCTTGCCGTAACCGACACCCACGGTGCCGTCACCGTCGCCCACCACGACCAGCGCGGTGAAGCTGAAGCGACGACCACCCTTCACAACCTTGGCGACGCGGTTGATCGCGACAACGCGCTCAACGTACGCGGTCTTCTCGGCGGCAGCAGCGCCGCCGTCACGGCCCTTCCGGTCCCGCCGCTCGCCGCCACCGGCACCGCCACCGCGGCGCTGGGGTCCAGCCATTGGAATTACCTCTCTCTGTTTCCGCTAGCTACGGAACCGGCTCAGAACTTGAGCCCGGCCTCGCGGGCGGCGTCCGCCAGGGCGGCGATGCGCCCCGCGTACTGGTTACCACCACGGTCGAACACGACGGCCTCGACACCGGCGGCCTTGGCGCGCTCGGCGACCAGGGCGCCGACCTGCTTGGCCTGCGCGGACTTGTCGCCCTCGCCACCGCGGATCGAGGTGTCCAGGGTGGACGCCGACGCAAGGGTGTGACCCTTGATGTCGTCGATCACCTGGGCCACGATGTGGCGGTTCGAGCGGGTAACGACCAGACGCGGACGCTCCGCCGTTCCGTTGATGTTCTTACGGATCCGGATGTGGCGGCGCTTGATCGCGGCGCGCTTGTAGGCGTCGCCCTTAAGGATCTTCTGTCCGTATGCCATGGCTTACTTACCCGCCTTTCCGACCTTGCGGCGGATGACTTCGCCCTCGTACTTGACGCCCTTGGCCTTGTACGGGTCGGGCCTGCGCAGCTTGCGGATGTTGGCCGCAACCTCGCCGACCTTCTGCTTGTCGATGCCCTCGACCGAGAAACGGGTCGGGGACTCCACCTTGAAGGTGATGCCCTCGGGGGCCTCGACCAGGATCGGGTGGCTGTAGCCCAGAGAGAACTCCAGGTTGGAGCCCTTGGCCAGGACACGGTAGCCGACACCGCTGATTTCGAGCTTCTTGACGTATCCCTGGGTCACACCGGTGATCATGTTCGCCACCAGCGTGCGGGACAGGCCGTGCAGGGCCTTGCTCTGCCGCTCGTCGTTGGGCCGGAGCACCTGAAGGGTGCCGTCCTCGGCCTTGGCGATGTCGATCGGCGCGATGACGGTGTGGGTCAGTTCGCCCTTGGGGCCCTTGACCGCGACCGTACGGCCGTCGATGGTGACGTCCACGCCGGCGGGAACCGGGATGGGGAGCTTGCCGATACGCGACATTGCTGTCTCTCCTCCGTTCCCGAATTACCAGACGTAGGCGAGGACTTCCCCACCCACGCCCTTCTTCTGCGCCTGCTGGCCGGTCAGGAGACCGTGGGACGTGGAGATGATGGCCACGCCCAGGCCGCCCAGAACCTTCGGCAGGTTGGTGGACTTCGCGTACACCCGGAGACCGGGCTTGGAGATCCGCTTGATGCCCGCGATGGAGCGCTCACGGTTGGGGCCGAACTTCAGCTCCAGGACGAGGTTCTTGCCGACCTCGGCGTCCTCGACCTTCCAGCCCGTGATGAAGCCCTCCTGCTGGAGGATCTCCGCGATGTGCGACTTGATCTTCGACGCCGGCATCGTCACGGAGTCGTGGTATGCCGAGTTCGCGTTCCGCAGACGCGTCAGCATGTCTGCGATCGGATCAGTCATGGTCATGAATTGGCCTTCGGCCTCTCTCGCCGGGGTTTCCTGGTGCGCCATCCCTCTCCCCGATCCGAGACGGGACGGGTGCGGCGCGGTGGACCTACGGCGTAGTAAGTCGTACGGGCGACCGTCAGGCGCCCAACCCTCCAAGCCTAAGCCATGAAGGGGAGGGCGCCTGACACGCCCATTGCTTACCGAGAGCCCTGCTAATCCCTAAAAGGGGGATTACCAGGAGCTCTTGGTCACGCCCGGCAGCTCGCCACGGTGAGCCATCTCACGAAGGCACACGCGGCACAGGCCGAACTTGCGGTACACGGAGTGCGGGCGGCCACAGCGCTGGCAGCGGGTGTAGCCACGCACACCGAACTTGGGCTTGCGAGCAGCCTTCGCGATCAGAGCCTTCTTCGCCATCTCGCTCACGCCTCCTTGAAGGGGAAGCCGAGGTGACGAAGGAGCGCGCGGCCCTCAGCGTCGTTGGTCGCCGTGGTCACCACGGTGATGTCCATACCCCGGGTGCGGTCGATCTTGTCCTGGTCGATCTCGTGGAACATGACCTGCTCCGTGAGACCGAAGGTGTAGTTGCCACGGCCGTCGAACTGCTTGGGGGACAGGCCGCGGAAGTCGCGGATGCGCGGCAGCGCGAGCGACAGGGTGCGGTCCAGGAACTCCCACATGCGGTCGCCACGGAGCGTGACGTGGGCACCGATCGGCTGGCCCTCACGCAGCTTGAACTGCGCGATGGACTTGCGGGCCTTGGTGACGGCCGGCTTCTGACCGGTGATCGTGGTGAGGTCCTTGATGGCACCCTCGATCAGCTTGGAGTCGCGGGCGGCGTCGCCCACACCCATGTTGACCACGATCTTGACGAGACCGGGGATCTGCATGACGTTCTCGTACTTGAACTCGTCACGCAGCTTGCCCGTGATCTCCTCACGGTACTTCTGCTTCAGACGCGGGCTGGTGGTGGTCGTCATCAGATGTCCTCACCCGTCCGCTTGGCAACGCGGATCTTGTTGCCTTCGTCGTCGAAGCGGTAACCGACGCGGGTCACGACCTTGTTGCCGTCCTTCTCCACGACCAGCTGGACGTTGGAGACGTGGATCGGCGCTTCGGTGGTGACGATGCCGCCGGCCTGCGAACCGCGAGCCGTCGGACCTGCCTTGGTGTGCTTCTTGACCCGGTTGACACCCTCGACCAGGACACGCTCGTCGCGCGGGTAAGCGGCAATGACCTTGCCCTGCTTGCCCTTGTCCTTACCGGTGATGACCTGGACCAGGTCGCCCTTCTTGATCTTCATGCTCACAGCACCTCCGGCGCGAGGGAGATGATCTTCATGAACTTCTTCTCGCGCAGCTCACGGCCGACCGGGCCGAAGATACGGGTGCCACGAGGGTCGCCGTCGTTCTTCAGAATGACAGCGGCGTTCTCGTCGAAGCGGATGTACGAGCCGTCGGGACGGCGGCGCTCCTTGACGGTGCGAACGATGACCGCCTTGATGACGTCACCCTTCTTCACGTTGCCGCCGGGGATCGCGTCCTTGACGGTGGCGACGATGACGTCACCGATACCCGCGTAGCGGCGACCGGAGCCACCGAGCACACGGATGCAGAGGATTTCCTTCGCACCCGTGTTGTCGGCGACACGCAGTCGCGACTCCTGCTGGATCACGTCTATCTCCTGGTTGTCTGCCGGTTCCCGGCAGGGGCTCTCCTCTTGCGAGGTCGGCCCCTGCCGAGCCTGGCGGAACTATTCCTAGGGGGTCCCCCTAGGAGGGATTACTTGGCCTTCTCGAGGATCTCGACGACGCGCCAGCGCTTCGTCGCGGACAGCGGCCGGGTCTCCATGAGGAGGACACGGTCGCCGACACCCGCGGCGTTCTGCTCGTCGTGCGCCTTGAGCTTGTTGGTACGGCGGATGACCTTGCCGTACAGCGCGTGCTTGACGCGGTCCTCGACGGCGACGACGACGGTCTTGTCCATCTTGTCGCTGACGACGAGACCCTCGCGGGTCTTGCGGAAGCCGCGGGCCTCTGCAGTCTGCTCAGTCACGTTGCTCTCACTCATCAGGCGCTCTCCACCGTCTCGATGCCCAGCTCGCGCTCACGCATCAGGGTGTAGATCCGCGCGATGTCCTTACGGACGGCCTTCAGCCGGCCGTGGTTCTCGAGCTGACCCGTCGCCGCCTGGAAGCGGAGGTTGAACAGCTCTTCCTTGGCCTCGCGGAGCTTGTTGAGCAGCTCCTCGTTGCCCAGCTCGCGCAGCTCGGACGCCTTGGTACCGGCCGACATCACGCTTCACCTGCCTCGCGCTTGACGATCTTGCACTTCATCGGCAGCTTGTGAGCCGCACGGGTCAGGGCCTCGCGCGCGATCTTCTCGTTGGGGTACGACAGCTCGAACATCACGCGTCCGGGCTTGACGTTGGCGATCCACCACTCCGGAGAACCCTTACCGGAACCCATGCGGGTCTCGGCGGGCTTCTTCGTGAGGGGACGGTCCGGGTAGATGTTGATCCAGACCTTGCCGCCACGCTTGATGTGACGGGTCATGGCGATACGAGCTGCCTCGATCTGCCGGTTCGTCACGTAAGCCGGGGTCAGGGCCTGAATGCCGTACTCGCCGAACGCAACCTGCGTGCCACCCTTGGACATGCCGTTGCGCTTGGGGTGGTGCTGCTTGCGGTGCTTGACCCTACGGGGGATCAGCATGTCGGTCAGGCCTCCGTTCCGGTGCTCTCAGCCGGAGCGGCGGACGCGGGAGCCTCGGCCTTGGGGGCCTCGGCGCCGGCAGCCTGCTGCGGCTTGCGACCGCGCCGCTCGCCACCGCGGCCACCACGGGCCGGGCGGTCGGCACCGCCGCGGGCCGGGCGGTTACCCGCACGGGCAGCAGCGTTCTCGGCGCGGACCTCGGCGATGTTCTTGACGTCGCCCTTGTAGATCCAGACCTTCACACCGATGCGGCCGAAGGTCGTCTTGGCCTCGAAGAAGCCGTAGTCCACGTTCGCGCGGAGGGTGTGCAGGGGCACACGGCCCTCGCGGTAGAACTCCGAGCGGGACATCTCGGCGCCACCGAGGCGGCCACCGCACTGGATCTTGATGCCCTTGGCGCCGGCCTTCATCGTGCCCTGCATGCTCTTGCGCATGGCGCGACGGAAGGAGACGCGGGAGGAGAGCTGCTCGGCGACGGCCTGGGCAACCAGCTGAGCGTCGGTCTCGGGGCTCTTGACCTCGAGGATGTTCAGCTGGACCTGCTTGCCCGTGAGCTTCTCGAGGTCACCGCGGATGCGGTCGGCCTCGGCGCCACGGCGGCCGATGACGATGCCGGGACGCGCGGTGTGGATGTCCACACGCACACGGTCACGGGTGCGCTCGATCTCCACCTTCGAGATGCCGGCGCGCTCCATGCCGGACGTCATCATCCGACGGATGGCGACGTCTTCCTTGACGTAGTCCTTGTACAGCTTGTCGGCGTACCAACGCGACTTGAAGTCGGTCGTGACACCGAGCCGGAACCCGTGCGGGTTTACCTTCTGGCCCATTACCGGGTTCCTTCCTTGCTGCTGACGACCACGGTGATGTGGCTGGTCCGCTTGCGGATCCGGTAGGCACGGCCCTGGGCGCGCGGACGGAACCGCTTCAGGGTCGGGCCCTCGTCGACGTAGGCCTCGGAGACGAAGAGGCTGTCGACATCGGTGTGGTCGTAGTTGTGCGCGGCGTTGGCAATGGCGCTGTCCAGCACCTTGCCGACCGGCTGGCTCGCGGCCTGCGGGGCGAAACGCAGGACCGCCTGAGCCTCCGTGGCGTTCAGGCCACGGATGAGGTCCACCACGCGGCGGGCCTTCATGGGCGTGACGCGGATGTACCGCGCCTGGGCCCTGGCTTCCATGGTTGTCCTTCCAGTGTCTGTCATGGTCATTCCACCCCGCGCTTAGCGGCGCTTCGACTTCCGGTCGTCCTTGACGTGACCCCGGAAGGTGCGCGTCGGCGAGAACTCGCCGAGCTTGTGGCCGACCATCGACTCGGTGACAAACACCGGAATGTGGGTCTTGCCGTTGTGCACCGCGAGCGTGTGGCCGAGCATGGCCGGCACGATCATGGAGCGACGGGACCAGGTCTTGATGACGTTCTTGGTGCCGGCTTCGTTCTGTGCGTCCACCTTCTTGATCAGGTGGTCGTCGACGAAGGGCCCCTTCTTCAAGCTACGAGGCATCTCAACCCGTCCTTAGCGCTTCTTGTTCGTCTTGCGGCGGCGGACGATGTACTTGTTCGACGCCTTCTTGGGCGAACGAGTACGGCCTTCCTTCTTGCCCCAGGGGGACACCGGGTGACGACCACCCGAGGTACGGCCTTCGCCACCACCGTGCGGGTGGTCCACCGGGTTCATGACCACACCACGCACGGTCGGGCGAACGCCCAGCCAGCGCTTACGGCCCGCCTTACCCCAGTTGATGTTGCTCTGCTCGGCGTTGCCCACCTCGCCGACCGTGGCGCGGCAGCGCTGGTCGACCAGGCGGATCTCACCGGACGGCATGCGGAGGTGGGCCATCGAGCCCTCCTTCGCGAGCAGCTGCACCGAGGCGCCGGCGGAGCGGGCGAACTTCGCACCGCCGCCGGGACGCAGCTCGATGGCGTGCAGCGTCGTACCGACCGGGATGTTGCGCAGGGCAAGGTTGTTGCCCGGCTTGATGTCGGCCCCGGGACCGTTCTCGACGCGGTCGCCCTGGCTCAGGCCACGCGGCGCGAGGATGTAGCGCTTCTCGCCGTCCGCGTAGTGCAGGAGCGCGATGCGCGCGGTGCGGTTGGGGTCGTACTCGATGTGCGCGACCTTCGCCGGCACGCCGTCCTTGTCGTGACGACGGAAGTCGATCACGCGGTAGGCGCGCTTGTGGCCACCGCCCTGGTGGCGGACGGTCACACGACCGGAGTTGTTACGGCCACCCTTGCTGTGCAGGGGGCGGACCAACGACTTCTCCGGCGTGGACCGCGTGACCTCGACGAAGTCGGCGACGCTGGAGCCGCGACGGCCCGGCGTAGTCGGCTTGTACTTGCGGATTCCCATTTCTCAGTCCTCGTCCGATATCGGACGATCCGGACCGCCCTCAGGCGGTCGGACCGCCGAAGATGTCGATACGGTCGCCCTCAGCGAGGGTCACGATCGCGCGCTTGGTGGACGCGCGCTGGCCGAAGCCGGTGCGGGTCCGCTTGCGCTTGCCCTGGCGGTTGATCGTGTTGACCCCGGTGACCTTGACCGAGAAGACCGCCTGGACGGCCTGCTTGATCTGGGTCTTGTTGGCGCTCGGGTCGACGACGAACGTGTACTTGCCCTCGTCGAGGAGCGCGTAGCTCTTCTCCGAGACAACCGGCTTGAGCAGCACGTCACGGGGGTCCGTGAAGGACTTGCTCAGCGGGGTCTCGACGGTGTTCTTGCCCTCGGCGGCGTGGCGGCGCGCCTTGGCGACGCGCGCGGCCTTGGCCTTCTTCGCCGCCTTGGAGGCAATGGCGGGGTGACGGATAGCCATCAGGCCTCGCTCCCTTCGGTGTCATTGGCCTTCGGGCCGGACACGAAGGACTCGAAGGCGGCCTGGGTGAAGACCACGTCGTCCGAGACGAGAACGTCGTACGTGTTCAGCTGGCCCGGCTCCAGGATGTGGACCTGGGGCAGGTTACGGGCGGACAGCCACGCGGCCTCATCGGCGCGGTCGACGACCAGGAGCAGGTTCTTGCGCTCCGAGATCTTGCCGAACAGCGACTTGGCGGCCTTCGTCGACGGGTTCTCACCCTCGATGACGCCGGAGACGACGTGGATGCGGTTGTGGCGGGCCCGGTCGGTGAGGGCGTGACGCAGAGCGGCAGCCTTCATCTTCTTCGGGGTCCGCTGCGAGTAGTCGCGCGGCACGGGACCGTGCACGACGCCACCACCGGCGAACTGCGGCGCGCGGGTCGAGCCCTGACGGGCGCGACCGGTGCCCTTCTGGCGGTACGGCTTCTTGCCGCCACCACGGACTTCACCGCGACGCTTGGTCTTGTGCGTGCCCTGGCGGGCAGCGGCGTTCTGCGCGACGACGACCTGGTGGATCAGCGGGATGCTGATCTTCTCCACGCCGAAGATCTCCGCGGGGAGCTCGACGCTACCGGTCTTCTCGCCTGCAGGCGAAAGGATGTCAACAGTGCTCATCGGTACCTCAGGCCCCCTTGGCCGCGGTGCGGACCAGGACGAGGCCGCCGTTCGGACCGGGAACCGCGCCCTTGATGAGCAGCAGACCCTTCTCCGCGTCAACGGCGTGGACGGTCAGGTTCTGGGTGGTGACCCGCTCGTTGCCCATGCGACCCGCCATGCGGAGGCCCTTGAACACGCGGCCCGGGGTGGCGCAGCCACCGATGGAACCGGGGGAGCGGTGCTTGCGCTGGGTGCCGTGTCCGGCGCCGAGGCCACGGAAGTTGTGACGCTTCATGACACCGGCGAAGCCCTTGCCCTTGCTCTTGCCGGTCACGTCGACCTTGAGGCCGGCCTCGAACACCTCGGCGGTGATCTCCTGGCCGAGGGTGTACTCGCTGGCGTCAGCGGTACGGATCTCGACGAGGTGGCGGCGGGGAGTGACGTCGGCCTTGGCGAAGTGGCCCTTGAGGGGCTTGTTCACCTTGCGCGGGTCGATCTCGCCGAACGCGATCTGGACGGACTCGTAGCCGTCGACGTCGTTCGTGCGGACCTGGGTGACGACGTTGGGGCCGGCCTTGACGACGGTGACCGGAACAACACGGTTGTTCGCGTCCCACACCTGCGTCATGCCGAGCTTCTCGCCCAGGATGCCCTTGATCTGCTTAGCCATTCTCAGATCACCGGCCTTCAGAGCTTGATCTCGATGTCGACACCGGCCGGGAGGTCGAGTCGCATCAGAGAGTCAACGGTCTTGGGGGTCGGGTCGAGAATGTCGATCAGGCGCTTGTGCGTGCGCATCTCGAAGTGCTCGCGCGAGTCCTTGTACTTGTGCGGCGACTTGATGACGCAGTACACGTTCTTCTCAGTGGGCAGCGGCACCGGGCCCGCGACCGACGCACCAGTGCGGGTCACCGTCTCGACGATCTTCTTCGCCGAGGAGTCGATGACCTCGTGGTCGTAGGCCTTGAGCCGGATGCGGATCTTCTGTCCCGCCATGGCTACTCAGTAGTCCTGTCTCTCGTAACGCTCTGGAACCCGGCGGATTCCTTCTGCTGCCTTCGTTCCTCCGACCCACGCGGTCGGGCGTGTCGCACTCTCGCTGACATGGATGCCCCTTGTTCGAACATCCCTGCGGGATTGCACACGGCCCTGCCGGAACCGCGAGCCGGGGGCGAAAGGCCCACCGGGTGCCTGGCCGGCGCCGCACTGACACTTCCCGAAAGATTCCCGTACGTCCGCCTCAGCGCTGCCGTATGGCAGTTGGGGCGACGAGTACTGTGGGACTCGCTTCCGGTCCTCCCGGCGGGAGGCGCGCAGCATCAACACTCGACCGAGCAACTCGGACAGTCTGCCATAGGGGGCGGGGGCTGCGCCAATCGAGCCGAGGAGAATACCCCGGGGGTGACGGAGGTCAAACCCCGGTGAGTCTCTGCAGCGCCTCGTCGAGTGTGGGAGCCAACAGCCAGACGCTGTCCATGCCGGCATAGAGCGAGCCGTCCTCCGCCATGGCCAGGTGCTGGTTCCCGCGGTCGCGCATACCGATGGGGTACAGATCGACGCCGGCCTGCTCGGCGAGGTCGTCGATGATCTCCCCGTCCCAGATCGCCGGCAGCGGGTCCAGCGAGAACTGCGTCCACGGCATCGAGCCCCTGGGCTTCCGGTAGGGCACTCCGACGGCTCCGAACTCCGCCAGAAAGCGCCGTGCCGCGCCGTGGATCCCGAACTCGCCAGTCTGCAAAAGGATGCTCTCCCAGGTCTCCGTGGGAACCGCCCGGCCCGGGAACCAACCGCCGGCCCGCAGCACCCGGTCCGTCTCCAGGGGCCAGCGCTGCCCGGCGTCCGTACCGGTCTCGACAGTGTCGAGCCGCGTCCAGAAGGAGTGCCCGGCCGCCGGCGCGCCGGGTGTCCAGAGGGCAGACCGCGCCGCCTGCGCCGCCACCAGGCGGTCCAGCGCCTGGTCGGTGGACGTGGCCAGCGGCTCCACGCGGTCCCTCAGGAGATGGAGCGCCCCGTTCTCGGTGATGCCCAGGAAGCTGGCACCCTCATCCGCCATGCCGATGGGATAGAGGGACTCCCCCGCTTCCCGGCTCGCCCTGGCGAATCGCTCGTCCTGCCATTGGGCCCCGAGCGGGTCGAACCGGATGGCCGACGAGGTGGCGATCGAATCGGCGGGCCAGCCGTACGTCACGAGACCGCCGAACTCGGAGAGGAAGCGACGCGCGGCCTCATGGGCCACGAAGGACCCACGCTCGCGCAGGATCGACTCCCAGGTGTCCGTCGGCACGAAACGGCCGGGTCGCCAACCCGCGCGTCGCAGGACCTCTTCGGTCTGCGGGGACCAATCACGTGCCTGATCGGTACTCACTTACATCACCACCCGAACGCCCAGTGCCCCAAACATGTTCGCAGAGCGTGCACCTCAGGAGGACTCCACCGTACGGAGAAACTCTCTGACTTCATCGGCAGTCGTCTGCCATTCAGAGATCTCATGCCCATCTTCGTCAACCGTGGATCGCGGTTCCACAAAGCGCCAGGGCTCATCAGGAACGAATTCCTCTTCGAGTTCCCCAAGGAATATAATCGAGTTCTGAACGTAGACAATATCCCCTGACTTGTAGAGGGGCCAACAGAAAATGAAGTTACTAGTCTCCGGGTTCGTGATGGATGAAATGAGGCACGATGCGGCATCACCACCGAGCTCTAGAGCCTTCAAAGACCGGACCCAACTGGCGCGATATTGTTCTACCTTCCAATAGGTTAGGTCCATCGGAAAATCCTCTACGAAATCCCGCACCGTGATACGGCCAATGGCACCACTTCCGACTTCACCCTCTGCCTGCGAGGGAACGGACACCACCTGAATGGAGAAGGCGTCACTTCTTGATGTAGTTGAGGTCTGCGTCATACGTGCCAACCCTCTGCCCCTTCTTGTTGAACATCTTCCACCCGTCAGAGACGTTGTGGCCGTCCACGTCCGGCGTAATGTAGTTCTTCCCGTTGAAGAAGACTTCTTGCCCGTGGGAATGAAAGGGGGCCTTCTGAGGCGAGATTCTTCTCCTGTACCCGAGCTCAGCAGCTCGATCCGCCGGAGTCGCGGCGTAGAGTTCCTCGTTTTCGGCCCGCCGCTTCTGGACCATATCCGGGTGGTAGGGGTCCTTCTCCAGCGCCGGAGATGACGTGTAGCCCTCCGGAAGAATTTCTTCTTCCTTGCATGGAGTCAGACCGAGTGGATCGGCCCAGGTATGAGGATTGTGGACATAGGTGACGGGATTCGGGGAAGGGGCGAGGCCAAGCGGATCGGGGGTGAGATATCGAGCGGTTTCCGGGTCGTAGTGGCGAAAGTGATTGTAGTGGAGACCAGTTTCGGGGTCGTGGTATTGACCCGGATATCGGAGCGGAGTGTAGGCGACAGCTCCACGGTTCCAAGCAGTGCAACCCCACAGAGTTGTACGCGTGCGCCAGGCTATTTCGCCCTGTTCGTCGAGGAGTTCGGTAGGAGTACCGACGAGATCAGTGACGATGGCGTAGAAGCGACGGTCGACCTCCAGCTGTGTCGTATCGGCATCGACGGTCGTCTTGCGTTCGGTCTGCGTCAGCGGGCGCAGGCCGTCGTGGTCCCACGTGAGCGTGATCGCTTCATCATCACCGGCAGAGAGACTGGTCTGCTCGCACAGAGTGTTTCCGTCCCAGGTGAAGTTCACTTGTTCGGCTACGAGCCCACCAGTCGCGGACAGGCGTTGCTTCGCTATGCGCCGGCCGAGCGGATCGTATAGGTATCGCCAGCGCGTGCCGTCAGGAGTGACAACGGACGTAAGCCGGTCCTCGGCGTCCCAGGTGTAGCGCCAGGTGTCCGGCTTGCGGGAGAGACGGGTCTTCTGACGTAGTGCGATACGCCCCGCATCATCGTGCTCATAGCGAATCCCCCCTGCGCGGTGGATGCGTGTGCCAACGTAGCTACGCGGGCCGATGGCTTCCTGGCCCGGCATCCCCGTAGGCCACGACGCTCGGGTCTGATTGCCTGCCGCGTCATACGCGTAGGACTCGGTCCACCCGGCGGCACGAACACCAGTGACCCTGCCGACAGCATCCAAGTCGAAGTGACGAGTTCCGCTCAGCTGATCGGTAGTGCCGACGAGGTACCCATCAGCGCGGTAGGTGTAGGTACGGCTTTGAACACGAGAGTCGTCCAAGCCGACAAGTTCCTGTCGGGTCAGACGGCCCATGGAGTCAAAGCCTTGTTCGAGCCTGAGGTTTTCGCCTATACGGCGAGACAGTTCCCGGCCCGCTGCGTCGTGCGTGAAACTCAGGAACCGACCGGAAGTCGCTAGGCCGGAGCGGTTACCTACGGCATCGTACGACCAATTGCTCACCGCACCAGACGGTGTGGTACGGCCCGTACGACGCCCCGCCGCGTCGTAGGTGTACCTCGTTGTCCGGTAATTGACGGTTTCCGCAGTCACCCGCCTCTCTCGGTCCCGTTCCAGGGTGAGTACCGCGTCAGGACCGCAGGCCTCGACCAGATCGCCTGCCTCGTCATACGCGTAGGTGGTTACTGTGCCCGCAAGGTCCTTCGACACCGCGCGTCCGAGCACATCTCGCTCGTAACGGATCGTCTGGCCAGAAGGGGTCGTCCAGACCGCCAGCCCGCCGGCCGCGTCATGGGCGTAGGTGTGCGTACGGCCGTCGAAGTCGGTCTCTGCCATCAGGCGACCGCTGTGGTCGTACTGATACGTCCACTGCATGCCGAGCGGATCGGTGACCTTGCTGAGCCGGAGTTCTGAGTCGTGCTCGAAGCTGTATCGCGTGCCGTCCGGTGCCGTACGGGCGGTCAGTAGATCAAAGTGCGTGTACTCACAGGTGGTCACACCGCCAATGGCATCGGTATAGGTAGTGCAGTTTCCTTCTCCGTCGTACGTCCACGACTCGGTGCTACCGTCTGGTGCCACTCGACGGGAGATCCTTCCTTCAACCGTCCAGTCCAGGTGCGTCGTAGCTCCCACCGGATCAGTCACCTTGGCAGGGCGCCCGAAACCGTCCCTCTCATATCGGGTAATGCCACCTGCCGGATCCGTGACCTTGATCGGCAGGCCAGCCCCGTCGCACTCGACCACCGCGGTGCTGCCGAGCGGATCCGTGATCGCAGTCCGCCGACCGTAGTCATCGTAGGAGAATCGACTAAGCGCCGATTCCGGAGTGAGTGTCGTGAGGTGGTTTCCTCGATCGTCATAGGTGTAGCACCAGCGGGCGCCACCGGGCTCCACGACTTCGACCGGTTGGCCGAAACTGTTGTAGCCCATGACCGTACGTGCGCCGTCGGCGTGCTGGACGACAAGGAGGTTTCCGTCCTCGTCCCACGTAAAACCCGTCGTATGGCCCAGCGCATCAGTCCGAGCGCGCAACTGGTTGTGATCGTCGAAAGTATGGCGGGTGACGTAACCCAGTGGGTCGACCTCTCCGACGACCAAGCACGCGTCGTTGATGGCAAAGCTGGAGGTGGAGCCATCAGCCGGGGAAACCTTGGTGATACGACAGTCGGGCCAGGCGGAATCGATACCGTCGTAGGTGAAGGTATTGGCAAGGTGCCCGGCCTCGCCGCCCTGCTCCACGCAGCGATCCTGGTAGTCGTAGGCGTAGTGGTAGCGAGACTGGTTCGTGTCCTCCCACGACGTGATGCGAAGGCGTTCGTCATAAGTGAACTGCGTCGGCTGGCCAGAGGAGTCGATTATCTGGGCGAGATTGCCATCGGCGTAGCCATAGCGCTTGATCGTGAGATCCGAACCCGAGCCGTCTTCGGCGGCGGCGACCAGCTGCAGGGCAGTGACACGGTGCTCCTCGACAGTGAGCGCTAGGCAGTAGCCGCCCGAGTGACGAATCCCAATGGGTACACCCTCGGAGTCGTAATCGAACGTGATCGTGTTGCCATTGCGGTCAACTATCCGCTCCAGCAACGCCAACCCGTCAGCAGGCGAAGAAAAATGACGGCTGTGGCCCGTACTCGGGTCAGTGATCTGGTAACCGCCTTGGTCCGTGCCCACCAGCGGCCAGCGCGGGCCCGAACCTGGCAGCACCGTGTCCCCCGCCCCTTCCGGATGCGGATACGTGAGCAGCATGCCGTCCTCGGTGACGAACACGATTCCATGTTCATCGACCTCCAGGCGTTGATCAATAGTGGAGGCCCAACCGGGACCGAACCACCAGCCGCTGTGGTAGCCCGAGGACACGTGACGCTTGAAGGCGAGGGGGAGCGTTCCAGGCAACGTGATGTCGGTCTGCTCCATGAACATGTAGCCAGTTGCCGGATCGACCGGGTCACCGCAACGCTTGAACAAGGACTTGACCCGGTCGTACGCGCCCTTCGCGCCGTCCGCGACAACCGCCCGGCCGTTCTTGGCGAGGCCCCTTACAGCGTTGGCCACCCCTTTCAGGCGCATCGCCTTGACGCCCTTGAGGCCCTTGGCCAGGCCGCCGAGCGTGGTCAGGCCCTTCATGCCGGGTATGCAGTCCAGGGCCGCCAGGCCCACGTCCCATAGGGACGCCTGTCCCTTGGAATATTTGTAGAGCGAGTCGGCCAGCACCACGAGCCCCGCGATCAGCACGATCGCGCCCAGGATCGGACCGCCGATGATCATCGCCACGATGCCGACGACCGCGACGACGACCTTGCAGACCGCGACGATGGTGTCCCAGTTGTCGGTGAACCAGTCGCCGACCTCCTCCCACCACGAGCGGTTCTGAATGCCCGCGTCCGAGGCCTCGTCGATCTTCGACTTCGCCTCACGGGCCGCCTCGTCGCGCATTGTGCGGGCGTCCGCGGCCATCTTCTTCGCCGCCGCCAGGGCATCCTGGGCGTCGGAGACGTCCGACTGGGCCTTGGACTGGGCCGACTTGGCGTGCTGGACATCGCGGGTGGCGGCGCGGACCTTCGCCTCGTCCGGCTTGTCCGCGTCCGACTTGCTGCCGGTGGGGTCGTCCTTGTACTTGTCCGCCTCCTTGCCGGCCCGGGTGACCCAGGAATCGGCAGAGGTCAGCTTCGACTGGGCCGAGGAGAGGTTGTCGCGCGCCTCACGGCCCTTGACCAGCGCCTTGTCGGCCAGGGACTGGGCCCGCTCCAGCTTCGGCCAGAAGTCCGAGAGCGCGTCACCGCACATCTCGTACGACCTCTTCAGCTTCTTGAGGTTCTTCGGGACATCCGCGAAGTCCTCCTTGAACACGTCCGCGGACTTGCCCGCCCACTCCAGGAGCGTGCCCTCACCCGCCATACCCTTGACCAGACGCAGCGCGTCGGAGACATCGTCGGCGAAGTCGTGCAACTGCTTCGCAAGCGAGCGCACCCTCTGCGGACCACCCGGCGTCGGGTCCTTGTCCAAGTCCAGGACGTGCCAGTCCGCCGGCCTGTGCCCCGCCATACCGCAACCCCCGTCACGCGCACATCAACGTCAACAACCGTATGCACACGTAAACTTACAAGGCACAACCGTTCGACGGAAACACGAGCCCCCACATCACGGACGATGTCCGCGCACGGCCCGCTCCACGCGACTTCAGTGCCACCTCTGGGGGTTGAGAGCGGCAGCGACGAAGGAGTCGCCGGTGGTGACGGTGAGGTCAGGTTGTTCGATGCACAGCGCCACCTTTTCGCGATCGAACTGACGGAACTCGAACACGAAGTGTTCGGCGATCGCAGGACGGTCCAAGGGGAGCCCATCGAGATCCACCGCCGCATTCGCACGGTCGGCGCCCTGACAAAGGACTGACACGAACAGGGGGAAGAAGTCCGCCTCCACCAGTCGATCCGTGCCATGGATCAGACCCGCGATCCCGACTCCGCCCGTCACCGCACCGCACAGGTCGTCCAGGCAGTCCACCACAGAGTCCCAGTTCCTCCCGAAGTAGCCGGGGAACTGCAGCACCTCAGCGAACGAGCGGTAGATCCGCTCCTCGGTGATCAGGTCGCGGGAGTCGAAGTGGTGGACGCGTCCTCCCTTCGCCACCAGCCCTGACAGCTGCCCACGAATGCTGGTATCTCCTCGCGAAACGAAGATGACCCAAGGCTTCGAAGTCCCCGTGATGTCAACACCGGTCATGTCTCATCAGGCCTCCGTGAACCGGAACGTAGACGTGATCGCGTCGAAGATGTCGAAGAACGAGTCCGCGAGGTCGAGCACCTGGCTGCTGCCGGCGACCAGGGCCACCTTGCCCTCCTGACCGGGCACGGGGATGTAGGTCTGCATCAGCACAGCCCGGATCGTGCGGTTGAGGGCGTCGCCGGGTACGGCGATGTCCTCGATGCCGTGGGTGCGGGCGGCCGGGCCGACCCCCGGGATGTCGACCGTCGTCACCTTGCGCCAGGAGTCGCCTTCCCGCTTGGCCTCCTTGACGGCGAGCTGGCTCGCGATGACAGAGGGGTCGTTCGAGAGGGGCTCGCCCCGCTCGTTGCGGCCGCCGACCAGGGAGACGGTCACCGAGCCGGTTATCGGGGTGTCGCCGCCGAAGTTCTCTGCCATGCAGCCGCAGTACAGCGCGCCCGACTTCCAGGCATCGGCAGCGGCCTTCTGGAGGAAGTCGACGTAGGTGCCGCGGTACTGCTCCAGCTCCGGCCGCTGCTCCACACGTTCGCTCACCATCCGGCGGATCGAGTCGTCCCGCGACTCCGGCCGTACGTCGAACTCCCACCACGTCTCCGGCACCTTGATCCGGAAACCGCCCCGCTCGACGGTCAGTGTCTCCATGTAGCGGGCCATGACGCCGGCCTCCCCGTTCGCACGATCACTCGGTCATTCGTTCCCGTGCGCACATCGTGCCACTACTCCTCCAGCGTCCAGAACGGTGAGTCCTTCGGCGGGGCGGGGCGTACGGGGTGTGTGCTGAAGTCGATGTCCGCGTCCGCGTCCGGGTCGCCGATCGGAAGACGGTGCCGGTCATCCGGGCCGTAGTACACCCCGTACGCCCAGTACTCGGGCAGTTCGTGGCCCAGGAGTCCCACACCCCAGCTGACCGACTCCCGCGTCCCGTACACCGCGTTGATCCTCGCGACCGCCTCCGCACGGGAGATACCGATGTGCTCCACCAGTACGTCCGCCATCTCGCGGAAGTACGCCAGCATCTCCTCGTCGAGCGCCAGCACGAACTCCGTGCCCGTCGTGCCGGCCGTGTCGCACGCTCCGAAGGAGACGAGCCAGCGCAGGCGCCTGATCTCCGCCACGAGCAGCGGCACCGTCTCCCTGGCGGTGGCGGCCAAGACCGGATCCGGAGTCGAGGCCACGCACAGCTCCTCGATGGCGTCCAGGTCGAGGTGGTCATCGCGAGGCGCCGGTTCTGAAGTCATGCTCCAGTGTCACGGCACGACAGCTGTCGACTAGCGGAAGCGGGGGCTGCCCCCACCCCCGTCCACCAGCCCGCCGGATGGCCCGCCCCCGCTCCCCCGGGCACCGTAGGAGATACACGACCACGCAACGGGGGAACCGATCATGCGAACCGTCACAGCCACCGTCCTCGCCCTGGCCCTCGCCGCGGCAGGGGCAGCGCCCGTCGCCGCCGGCTCCGGCAGGCCCGGCATCGACGGTGTCTGGCGCATGGACGGCTACGGCACCGTCCTCTCCCTCGACGGCGACACCCTTCAGGAGTTCCAGACGACGTCCGTCAGCTGTATCGAGGGCGAGGCCGCGCGGCGCACCGGCCCTGGCGCGTACACGACCGACGACGGCACCGTACTGGCCGTCCGCCCCGGGCCGGGCCGGGACCGTGCCAGCCTCGGTACGGACAGTTCCGTCGGCCATCGCGCGCTCCGGCGGATCAAGGAACTGCCCGCCGACTGCACCCGCCCCATGCCCAAGGACCCCCGCACCTCCTTCGACGTCTTCTGGCACTCCTTCGCCGAGAACTACCCCTTCTTCGCCGCGAAGGGCATCGACTGGCGGGACGTGCGGGACCGGTATCGGGCCAAGGTGCACAAGGACACCAGCCGCAAGGAGCTCTTCGGGATCTTCAGTGACATGGTGCGGCCTCTCTACGACGCCCATGTCGCCGTCGAAGACGGGGACAACGTCTTCGCCCAGGTCCGCCCGGGCACCGAGGTGCCCACGGAGGAGTTGGACACCAAGGTCAAGAAGTTCGTCGTCGAACGCGATCTCAAGGGCGCCCCGTACCGCCAGGACTTCGCGAACGGCCGCATCACCTACGCCGACCTGCCCGGCCGCGCCGACCAGGGCTATCTCCGTATCTCCGGGTTCGCCGGCTACACCTCCGAGGACGCCCCGTACGCCGCCCACGTCGCCGCACTCGACAAGGCCCTGGACACCGTCCTCACCAAGGACCGCACCCAGCGGCTCAAAGGCCTGATCATCGACCTGCGCATCAACGGCGGCGGCTCCGACGCCCTCGGTATTCGGATCGCCGAGCGGCTGACGGACACGCCCTACGTCGCCTACGCCAAGCGTGCCCGGAACCATCCGAGCGACCCGGACCGGCACACCCGGCCCGAGCCGATCCGGGTCGTACCGGCGGACGGGCCCCGTTACACCGGGCCCATCGCCGTGCTGACCTCAGGCTCCACTGTCAGCGCCGGTGAGACCTTCACCCAGGCCCTGATCGACCGGCCGGGCCACACCGTCCGCATCGGCCGGTCCACCCAGGGCGTCTTCTCCGACGTCCTGGAACGCGACCTGCCCAACGGCATGACCGCGGTCCTCCCCAACGAGGAGTTCCTGAACCGGTCGGGCCGGACCTACGACGGCCCCGGCATCCCGCCCCACCTCTCCGAGCCGGTGTTCACGAAGGAGGAGTTCGAGGAGAAGAGGGACTCCGCGTTCGACCGGGCTGTCTCTGAGCTGCGGGGTCGGGCTTCAGCGGGGCGTTGACCAGGACGCTGTCGGGCCGCCCGCTTCTTTGCCAGTGTCGTGCTTCCACGACCCGCCTCAAGGGCGCTTCGCGTCGGCTCCGCCGATCGGCCTTCGCCCGACCCTTGACCCGGGCCGCGGAAGCACGTGAGAGAAGCGAGCGAGCGGCCCTGAAACGCGGGTGGCCCAGGTCCCTTGGCCCCAACGGTTGCCTGCGATGCCGCTCGGGGTGACGGGCGCGGTCGCGTTTCGCATGCACGCCGGGTGGTTCGGCGGCAGTAGGGGGGAAGGGTGGGGAGTGGAGCGGTTGGGTCATTGGTCGGCCGTGACTGCCGGGGGCTAGTGGCCGGAAGGCTCCAGTTGCGCCAACTTGGCGGCTCCCGACACAAATCCCGCCCACGCGGTGAGGGAGAGTGCCAGCCGGGGACCGTGGTCCTGCTTCGAGTCGCGGACGTGGATGGTGTGGGGGGCTATCGCGACCTCGATACAGGAGTTGCCGTCGGGGCCGTCGCTGTAACTGCTCTTGAACCAGACCAGTTCGGCGGAAGGCTTGCGGATCATGTTTCTCCCAGCACTTGCTCGATGAAGGCCAGCGACTCCTCCGGCGTAAGAGCCTGCGCCCGGATGGTGCCATACCGCAGCTCAAGGATCCGCAGGTGCTTCGGATCGGATGTCGGTCGGCCGCTGAACGCGCCGTCAGAGCGCCCCACTGCCGAGCCATCGGCGAACTTCAGCACCTCGATCCTGCCGTCCAGCCCTGGATGGGCTCCCGAGCTCATCCGCATCACCTGAAGCGAGACGTTGCGCAATCGGGCCACCCCCAGCAGGTGTTCGAGCTGCTGACGCCACATCATTGTGCCTCCAACCCGTCGGCGCAGCGTGGCCTCTTCCAGGACGAAGCTGAGCGATGGCGCTGGGGAGCGCTCGAAGATCGACTTCCTGGCCATACGCGCGGCGACCAGGTGCTCCACCTCCTCCTCCGAGTACGGCGGCTGCCACGCCTCGAACAAGGCCCGCGCATGCTCCGGCGTCTGCAGCAGCCCATGGATGCTCAGCCCGACATACACACCCAGCTCAGCCGCCTTGGCCTCCAACTGCGCCAAGGCCCGCACGCTCCGGGGATACCGAACCCTCTTCACGTCCTCCCAGGTCGCCGCAATCAACCCACCCGCCCCCAGCACCTCATCCGCCCTGACCAGATAGTCCTGCCGAGGGATCCGCTTCCCGCCCTCGATCTTGTAGACCATGTCCTCGCCGTACCCCACGGCCGTCCCGAACTCGCCGGCGCGCATCCCCACCGCCTCCCGCCGCAGCTTCAGCTGCCGTCCGACGGTCGCGATGACGGCGACGCCCCACTCGTCGTCGGGGTCCACCTCCCAACCCGGCTCGTCCGCCTCGCCCTTGAGCCGCCCCGAGTCCGCCTCGACCGCCGTCATCCCGCACCCTTCCGCCGTCGTACGAACATGCCCTGCGCCCTACCCGTACGCCCGGCCCCGACAGCCCGGACACCGCTGGACAAGCTCCGGACAGTCACCGTACGCACCCGCTGAGTCACTGTTCACGATAAGCGCGCACCGCCACTCTGAGTGACGTGAAGCAGCGATCCACTGAACTCACCACCCCCGTCCGCAACTTCAGCCTCCAGCTGTCGCCGACCCCGCGCGGTGCCCGTCTGGCCCGTCTCCTGGCCGTCGAGCAACTGCGCTCCTGGGGGCTGCCGTTGGACCCGGCGAGGCAGGTCGTCGCGGAGCTGTCGGTCAACGCCGTGACGCACGGCCGCGTCCCCGGTCGTGACTTCCGCCTGCTGCTCTACGTCGTCGCCGACACCCTCCGTATCGAGGTGACGGACACGCGCGGCGACCGTCTGCCGGTGCTGTCCGAGACGGGCAGGGGCCTGCGCCTCGTCGAGGCGCTCGCCGACCGCTGGGGCACCACCGCCGGGCTCCCGCCCCGCAAGACCGTCTGGGCCGAGATCGGCCTCGTACCGGAGCCCAAGAACCTGGACTTCGGTGGCGCGGGCGGCCTCCCAGAAGGAACACGTAGGTGAAAGGACCCGACCAAGCCCCACCCCTCCTCCCGCTCGCGGGGCCGCCTCACTCGCGCGGGTGAACATCACCAACTCGACTGGCGTCGGGGGCCATTGCCTGCCCTACGCTCAGCGCAACACAACCGCAGACATGCGACGGCCCTCGCCGGGACGGCAATCCCAGTGCGAGGGCCTGACCACCGAGGAAGGCTCCAACTTCCTGATGGACACGCAGAACCCTAACGTGCCCTCGCACGCCCACACCCGGGTTGCCGCAAAGAAGCACCCGAACCGGCGGCATCCCCACTCCGGCCTGGTGCACGACCACACCCGCCACACCACCCGCTTCACGGTGATCGGCAACCACCTCGCCCAGCACCCGGAGCTGTCGCTGCTCGCGATCGGGCTCGGCACGCACATCCAGTCGCTGCCCGTCGGCGCCCGCATCGACATCAAGTCGCTCGCCGCCCGCTTCCCCGAGGGCACGACCCGTATCGCCGCCGCTCTGAAAGAGCTGGAAGCCCACGGTTACCTGCGCCGCGAGCGCGTACGCGTGCCCGACGGCCGGATCATCACCCGTACGACCTCCTGCAACCAGCCAGGTCACAGGGGTGCAGAGGCTCCGCGTCCGGCTCCGAGGAAGCGGACGGGGTCGCCCGGCGGCAAGACCCTGCCTGCCGTACCGCGACCGGCCTGCCCGGCCCCCGCCCTCCTCCAGCAGGCCACCGACCTCCTCACCGGCCTCCGCCGCGAGGACCCCCGCCTCCTGCTCTCGGCCGGCGACACCGCCCACCTCGCCCCCGGCGTCGCCGCCTGGCTCGAACGCGACGTCACCCCCACCGCCGTACGCCACGCCCTGACCACCGACCTCCCACCCGAGCCCCTCCGCCGCCCGGCCGCCCTCCTGTCCCACCGCCTGACGGCCCAGCTCCCGCCGCTCCCGGCGTACCGCGCACCCGAACCTCCACGGGCCGCCCCTCGTCCCCTCGTGAACTGCGACGGCTGCGACCGCGCCTTCCGCGGTACCGGCGGCGGGCGCTGCGGCGATTGCCAATCCGATTCCCCTGGAGGCCTCCTGGCATGGATGTGACACACACCGGACGGCCTGCCCCTGTACCGGGACGGCTCCGCCCCCAGGCGTGAGCCGGTAGAGGTCGACCGTAGGCTCCTGGCCCATGACCCGCACCACCCCACCCCGCCCCCTCGACGTCACCGCCCTCTACCCCGAGCTCGCCCCACTCGCCCGCACCGCCGTGCGCCTGCACCCCCGGGCAGGGACGCCGTCAGCCACCGACAGTTCCATCGGTGGCCCCCTGCTGTGGCCGGCCGAGGAGGCATGGCCCAACTGCCCCGAGCACAAAGGCCCCCGGCACAGGGGGCTCGACCCGGTGGACATCCGGCTCCGGCGGCGGATCCTCGCGGAGGCCTGGGCCCGCCCGCGCGCCGAGGGGCAGGAACTGCTGACCGACGAGGAGCGGGTGATCGTCGACCGGGGTGTCAAGAAGACCCGCATAGCGCAGAACGGTCCCGTCCCGCTGGTGCCGGTGGCCCAGCTCTACGCCTCCGACGTTCCCGGCCTGCCCTGCCCGGAGGGCGCTGATCTGCTTCAGGTGCTGTGGTGCCCGTTCGACCACGACCCGGACTACCTGCCGTACACGGAGCTTCGCTGGCGCACCGCCGCCGACGTGACCGCGCATCTCACCGACCCTCCGCAGCCGTCCGTCATCGGCAGCGCCGACTACCTCCCCGAGCCCTGCGTCCTGCACCCCGAGCCGGTCACCGAGTACCCGGCCCCGCACGAGCTGCCCGAGGATCTCGCCGAGCGGATCAACGCCTGGGAGGAGGAGAACGAGGAGGAAGCCGGAGACGAAGACGCCGAGGTCTACTACCAGTACGACCTCGCCGTCGCCCCCGGCAACAAGGTCGGCGGCCACGCCCCCTGGAGCTTCTCCGACCCGTTCCCCATGTCCTGCCAGGAGTGCGGCTCGGGTGTCCGCCCCTTGCTGACCGTCGACGGGGTCGAATGGGACGGCGGCAGCGGGAGCTGGCGGCCCCTGGAGGACGCCGGCTACACCGGCCACCACGTGGACGGCCCGGCCTGCGCCACCCACCTCAACATCGGGCGCGGCTACAACATGCAGCTCTACATCTGCGAGACCTCGTACGACCACCCGCATCTGCAGAACATGCAGTGACCACCCGACTACCCGCGGATCTCCCGGGCACAACAAAGGGGCCCGTACGACCGAAGTCGTACGGGCCCCTTCGAGCCACTCAGGTCAGTAGACCCTCAAGCCAGTCCGAAGACTCACTTGTTGATCTTGGTGACCTGGCCGGCGCCCACGGTCCGGCCACCCTCACGGATGGCGAACTTGAGGCCCTCCTCCATGGCGACGGGCTGGATGAGCTCCACCTTCATCTCGGTGTTGTCACCCGGCATGACCATCTCGGTGCCCTCGGGGAGGGTCACCACGCCGGTCACGTCCGTCGTACGGAAGTAGAACTGCGGGCGGTAGTTGTTGAAGAACGGCGTGTGGCGGCCACCCTCGTCCTTGGACAGGATGTAGGCCTGCGCCTCGAACTCGGTGTGCGGGGTGACCGAGCCCGGCTTGATGATGACCTGGCCGCGCTCGACGTCCTCGCGCTTGATGCCGCGGAGCAGCAGACCGACGTTCTCACCGGCCTGGCCCTCGTCGAGCAGCTTGCGGAACATCTCGATGCCGGTGACCGTGGTGGTGGTCTTCTCGGTCTTGATGCCGATGATGTCGACGGTCTCGTTGACCTTGAGGACACCACGCTCGATACGGCCGGTGACGACCGTACCGCGACCGGTGATCGTGAAGACGTCCTCGATCGGCATCAGGAACGGCTTGTCGACGTCGCGCTCCGGCTCCGGAATCGCGGTGTCGACGGCGCTCATGAGCTCCAGGACCGAGTTGCCCCACTCCTTGTCGCCCTCGAGGGCCTTCAGAGCGGAGACCTTGACGACGGGAACGTCGTCGCCCGGGAACTCGTACTCGGAGAGCAGCTCACGGACCTCGAGCTCGACGAGCTCCAGGATCTCCTCGTCGTCCACCATGTCGGCCTTGTTCAGGGCGACGACGATGTACGGAACGCCGACCTGGCGGGCCAGGAGCACGTGCTCCTTGGTCTGCGGCATCGGGCCGTCGGTGGCGGCGACCACGAGGATGGCGCCGTCCATCTGCGCCGCACCCGTGATCATGTTCTTGATGTAGTCCGCGTGACCGGGGCAGTCGACGTGGGCGTAGTGACGGGTCTCCGTCTGGTACTCGACGTGCGCGATCGAGATCGTGATACCGCGCTGGCGCTCCTCGGGAGCCTTGTCGATCTGGTCGAAGGCCGAGGCCTCGTTCAGCTCGGGGTACGCGTCGTGCAGCACCTTGGTAATGGCGGCCGTGAGGGTCGTCTTACCGTGGTCGATGTGACCGATGGTGCCGATGTTGACGTGCGGCTTAGTCCGCTCGAACTTCGCCTTCGCCACTGGGGTCCTCCTGTGGAGTGGTTCTGGTACGCCTTACTCATCGGCGCCAGGATGATCTTTGCTGGAAAGCCCGGGCCCCGGGGCATTCTCGCCATGTTTGTGACGGAATGCCCCTCAAGGCTCCGGAGTCAAGCCTACGGCGTGTAGACGCTGTGCGTTACTCGCCCTTGGCCTTCGCGATGATCTCCTCGGCGACGTTCCGGGGAACCTCGGCGTAGGAGTCGAACTGCATCGAGTAGCTTGCGCGACCCGACGTCTTGCTGCGGAGGTCTCCGACGTAGCCGAACATCTCCGAGAGGGGCACCAGGCCCTTCACGAGGCGGGCACCGGCCCGCTCCTCCATGGCCTGGATCTGGCCACGGCGGGAGTTGATGTCGCCGATGACCTCACCCATGTAGTCCTCGGGCGTGGTGACCTCGACGGCCATCATCGGCTCGAGCAGCACGGGGCTGGCCTTGCGCGCGGCCTCCTTGAAGGCCTGCGAGCCGGCGATCTTGAACGCGAGCTCGGAGGAGTCGACCTCGTGGTAGCCACCGTCGATGAGCGTGACGCGGACGCCCGTCATCTCGTAGCCGGCGAGGATGCCGAACTGCATGGCCTCCTGCGCACCGGCGTCCACCGAAGGGATGTACTCCTTCGGGATGCGGCCACCGGTGACCTTGTTCACGAACTCGTACGCGGCGTCGCCGCCCTCGATCGGCTCGATCGCGATCTGCACCTTGGCGAACTGGCCGGTACCACCAGTCTGCTTCTTGTGCGTGTAGTCGACGCGCTCGACGGCCTTGCGGATCGTCTCACGGTAGGCGACCTGCGGCTTGCCGACGTTGGCCTCGACCTTGAACTCGCGCTTCATACGGTCGACCAGCACCTCGAGGTGAAGCTCGCCCATACCACCG
The DNA here is from genome assembly GCF_024442335.1 of Streptomyces sp. CRCS-T-1. NCBI lineage: Bacteria > Bacillati > Actinomycetota > Actinomycetes > Kitasatosporales > Streptomycetaceae > Streptomyces > Streptomyces sp. CRCS-T-1. The sequence continues at coordinate 3,233,873 of NZ_CP101651.1, forward strand.
ATGATGGTCTGGCCGGTCTCCTCGTTGGTGTGGACCTGGAAGGACGGGTCCTCCTCGGCCAGGCGCTGGATCGCGACGCCCAGCTTCTCCTGGTCACCCTTCGACTTGGGCTCGATGGCGACCTGGATGACCGGCGCCGGGAAGTCCATGGACTCCAGGATGACCGGGTTCTTGTCGTCGGACAGCGTCTCACCGGTGGTGGTCTGCTTGAGGCCCATGACGGCGACGATGTCACCGGCGCCCACCGACTCGATCTCCTCACGCTTGTTCGCGTGCATGCGGTAGATCTTGCCGATGCGCTCCTTCTTGCCCTTCACGGAGTTCAGCACGGCGGTGCCGGACACCAGGCGGCCGGAGTACACGCGGACGAAGGTGAGCTTGCCGAGGTGCGGGTCGCTCATGATCTTGAACGCCAGCGCGGCGAGGGGCTCGTCCTCCGACGGCTTGCGCGCGATGACCTGCTCCGGGTCCTTGACGTCGTGGCCCTCGATGGCCTCGACGTCGAGCGGGGTGGGCAGGTAGCGCACGACCGCGTCGAGCAGGGGCTGAACGCCCTTGTTCTTGAACGCGGTGCCGCAGAACACGGGGGTGACGGTGGTGCCGTCGCTCTTGCCGGACGCGATGGTGATACGACGGATCGCGGCGTAGAGCTGCTCCACGGTGGGCTCGGTGCCCTCCAGGTACAGCTCCATCAGCTCTTCGTCGTTCTCGGCGACGGCCTCGAGCAGCTTGCCGCGGTATTCCTCGGCAGCCTCGGCGTGGGTGTCCGGGATGTCGACGGTGTCGTACATCTCGCCCTTGGTCGCCTCGGCCGACCAGACCAGGGCCTTCATCGTCACGAGGTCGATGACGCCCTTGAAGTCCGCCTCGGCACCGATCGGCAGCTGCATGACCAGCGGCTGGGCGCCCAGACGGTCCGAGATCATGTCCACGCAGCGGTGGAACTCGGCGCCGGTACGGTCCAGCTTGTTGACGAAGCAGATGCGGGGCACGCCGTAGCGGTCGGCCTGACGCCACACCGTCTCGGACTGCGGCTCGACACCGGCGACACCGTCGAACACCGTCACGGCACCGTCGAGCACGCGCAGGGAGCGCTCCACCTCGACGGTGAAGTCGACGTGACCCGGGGTGTCGATGATGTTGATGGTGTAGTCGTTGTCCTCGAGCGGCCAGTGACAGGTGGTCGCAGCAGACGTGATCGTGATGCCACGCTCCTGCTCCTGCTCCATCCAGTCCATCGTGGCGGCGCCGTCGTGGACCTCACCGATCTTGTACGAAACGCCGGTGTAGAACAGGATCCGCTCGGTGGTGGTCGTCTTGCCCGCGTCGATGTGGGCCATGATCCCGATGTTGCGGACCTTGGCCAGGTCAAGTGAAGTGGTAGCCATAAGGCTTCAGTCTTCTCTCGGTCTCGATGTGGGTAGCGACTACCAGCGGTAGTGCGCGAAGGCCTTGTTGGACTCGGCCATCTTGTGGGTGTCCTCGCGCTTCTTCACAGCGGCACCGAGGCCGTTGGAGGCGTCGAGAAGCTCGTTGAGCAGACGCTCGGTCATGGTCTTCTCGCGACGGGCGCGGGAGTAACCGACGAGCCAGCGCAGCGCGAGCGTGTTGGCACGACCGGGCTTGACCTCGATCGGAACCTGGTACGTCGCACCACCGACACGGCGGGACTTGACCTCGAGGGTCGGCTTGATGTTTTCCAGTGCGCGCTTCAGCGTGATGATCGGGTCGTTGCCCGTCTTCTCACGCAGACCCTCCATGGCGCCGTAGACGATGCGCTCGGCGGTGGAGCGCTTGCCGTTCAGCAGCACCTTGTTGATGAGGGAGGTCACCAGAGGAGAACCGTAGACCGGGTCGATGATGACCGGGCGCTTCGGGGCGGGGCCCTTACGAGGCATTCTTACTTCTCCTTCTTGGCGCCGTAGCGGCTGCGGGCCTGCTTGCGGTTCTTGACACCCTGGGTGTCGAGCGAGCCGCGGATGATCTTGTAGCGAACACCCGGCAGGTCCTTCACACGGCCGCCGCGCACGAGCACGATGGAGTGCTCCTGCAGGTTGTGTCCCTCACCCGGAATGTAAGCGGTGACCTCGATCCCGCTGGTCAGACGCACACGCGCGACCTTACGCAGGGCCGAGTTCGGCTTCTTCGGGGTGGTCGTGAACACACGCGTGCAGACGCCGCGACGCTGAGGGGAACCCTCGAGTGCGGGCGTCTTGTTCTTCTCGACCTTGTCCTGCCGGCCCTTCCGGACCAGCTGCTGGATCGTAGGCACTACTTCTCCGGTTTCTGTGTGCCGAATGGTGAAGCTAACCTGGAACGTCGCCGACCCACGCGGTCGGGTGTGTCGAATCCCGCGGACTCCCGCCGCGAGGCAGAAAGAAGCGCAGATTGCGGTGGCCGGTAACAGCTCGCGATGCGGTTGATGGCACGCACGAGAGCCAGGGCACACCCCAGGCACAAGGTCTGAGCGTACCTATCGCATTCGCTGCGGTCAAAACAAATGGGAACCGCCCGCATGGTTATGCGGAGCATGTCAAGACCCCAGGCCGCTCAGTCCCCTGTCCGGCTCGCCGTTCGGCCGCCGGTCAGCCCGTCGTTCAGCCCGCCGCGATGGACACCACCGTCAGCAACACCAGGACGAGTGCCCAGCCTGCCGTGGACAACCATCCGAGCACCAGCCCGGTCAGCGCGAGCCCGTCCCCCAGCTCGCCCCGACTGCGGATCTCGGCCCGCGCCACGTGCCCCAGCACAACGGCCGGGATCCCCGTCAGCCCCATCGTCGGCACACACAGCAGACCGCACACCCCGGCCGCGACCGCCTTCCCGTTCGTCGCCGGCCGCGGCACCGGCAGAAACGTCCGCGCCACCGGCACGGCACCGGCCGACTGAATCACCGGCCCCTGCGGCAGATCCGCGACGAGCAGCGCCAGCTCCCCCACGGTCCGCGCCCCGTACGCCCGCGCCACCCGCTTCTCGAACTCGTCCTGCTCCATCCGCCCCTCGCCGTACCCGGCTCTGAGCACGTCCACGGCCCGCTCCCGATCGGCATGCGACGCGAGCATCGAGGGGGCGGCGGGGGCTTGCCAGGGGTGCCAGGAGGGGTAGGGGGGCTGGGACACGGAGTACCTCCACGGGAGGCTGAGTTCTTCCATGATGCGCCGAAGGGACGCTTCCGGCATCGGTGCGTCCGGGGCGGGGCACCGTTCCTCAGCCACGCGGCCGAATCACGCCCGTTTCCTCCATGGTCGTTTCCAGTACGTTGACGCCAGGACGACGCTTGTACAGGGCAGGCATCGGCACAGGTGAACGCGGGGGCGGCGGGATGACCGGGGGCCAGGGACGCGCGTGGGACGACGACGGCGTCCCGTTCCTCGCCCGGCTGGAGCGGGAGGACCGCGCCGCCCTGCTCGCCATCGGCCGCCCCCTCGGCTACCGGGCGCGCGGCGTCATCCTGCACCAGGACGAGCCCTCGGCCCACGTCCTGCTCCTCCTGCATGGCTGGACCAAGGTCACGGCGATCGCCGCCAACGGCTACGAGGCTCTGCTCGCCCTGCGCGGCCCGGGCGACATCATCGGCGAGGGCGCGGCCCTCAGCGGCCGCGGCCGCTCGGCGACCGTGACGGCCCTGGAGCCGGTCGAGGCGGTCGTCGTCGACCAGAACCGTTTCACCCTGTTCGTCTCGGACAATCCCCGGGTGGCACTGCACCTGCTGAGCCTGTCCACGGACCGGCAGCGGTCGACCGATCGGCGCCGGCTGGAATGGGCCGCGCTGACCGTGCGCGAGCGGCTGGCCGTCCTGCTGCTCGAACTGGTGCGCACACACGGCAGCCGGACGGACGAGGGCATCGAACTCACCATCGGGCTCAGCCAGCAGGAGTTCGCCGGTTCCGTGGGCTCCTCGCGCGAGGCGGTGGCCCGGCTCCTCAAGGAGCTGCGGGACCGGCAGGTCGTCGCCACCCGGCGCCGACGCATCGTCGTACTCCGCCCCGACGTGCTGCGCCGCATCGCCGGCGACGCCTCCGCCTGACGCACATCCCCGCCCGCCGTTCCATGCACACGGTCACATTCCGTCCGTGTCATCGGCCCTCCGGCGCTCGCCCGCGACCCGCCATCGTGCTGGACGACGGACACCGACGTGCGAGAGGCAGCCATGACCGATCCCGTGTACCGCACGATCCTCCTCTTCGACATCGAGCAGTACGGCTCACGCGACGACGTGGAACAGGCGTTCCTGCGCCGCGTCCTGTACGACGTCGTCGACACGACCCTGCTCGACGCCGGCGTCGACGAGACGGCCCGGCTGCGCGCCGACCGCGGCGACTCCGTCATGGAGCTGATCGACACCGCGGTCCCCGTACCCGCGCTGATCAAGACCCTCCTGACCGAGACCCCCGCCCTCCTCCACAACAAGAACCGCCTCCTGGCGACCAGCGCCCGCATGCGGCTGCGCATCGTCCTGTCCTCCGGCTACGTCGCCGTCGACGAACTCGACGGCTGGGTCGGCTCCGACCTCAATCACGCGGTCCGCCTGCTGAACTCCGACCCCCTGCGCGACGCCCTGAAGCAGCGCGAGTCCGACTGCGTGCTCTGCGTGTCGGAAGGCATCTACCAGGGGGTGGTACGGCACGGCCCGCTGGGCGTGCGTCCGGAGGAGTTCCACCGGGTGACGGTGGGGACGAAGGAGGGGCCGACGGTGGCCTGGGTGCACGGGGAGTCGGGCACCAGCACGCCGAACCCCCCGGAAGCTCCCGCCGACGCCGAGGGCCCGGACGCGCCCGCCTCCCGGCGCTCCGACGTCCAGATCCACGGCGATCAGTACGGTCAGGCAGGCGGCACACTCCACGGCGGACAGCACTTCGACTTCACCGGCCGGGCCCGGGAAGAGCGCCGATGAGCCAGGAGGAGAATCCGGCCGACACTGCGAATCCGGCCGAAGGGCAGGACGGCGAGAAGAAGGAGCGGGACGAAGCTGCCGAGGACCAGCCGAGGCAGGAGGCGTGGGCCGCGCGCCGGGACCTGATCGCGCACGCCCCGGACTTCGTCTCCACCCTCGTCTCCCGGGACCAGTTCGGCCAAGCGGGCGGCACGCACTACGGTGACCAGCACTTCCACTTCGGAGGCCGGGCCGAGACGCCCCTCCCGCTGTCCGGGCCGGTACCGCACGGGGAGATCGAAGAACTACAGGTCGTCTTCCGGGGCTGCCAGAGCTTCGACGAGGCCCTGAAACGCCTGCGGGCCGACAGGCTCGTCATCCTGTCCGGCGGACGCGAGACAGGCCGCCGGACCGCCGCGCTGATGCTGCTGCACCGGCTGGGCGCCGAGCGGCTTCGTTCCCTCGATCCCCCCGCGTCGTTCCCCGAGCTGGCCGACCAGGTGGACAACTCGACCGGATACGTCCTGTGCGATCTGCCCGTCAGTCGGAACCGTCCCCTGCGCGAGGCCCAACTGCACTCTCTTCGGGAACGGTTGGAGCGCGCCCGTGCCCGTCTGGTGATCACCGTCGAGCCCTCGGCGGCGCTGGGCGACCTGCCCTCCGTACGGTGGGAGCCGCCGTCCGCGGAGCATCTGCTGCACGCCCATGTCACGCCGGCGACCGGTGAGTCCGCATGGCCGGAGCTGTGCGGACTGACAGCGGTGAAGGAGTTCCTCACCCGGCACCACCGGCCCGAGGAGATCAGGCAGTTCGCGCTGCGGCTCGTCGCACACCATCGCGGTGAGATCGACGAGGTGGAGCTCGCCGCGTTCGGCGAGACCGCCGTGGCGACCCAGGTGACCCGCTGGCTCACCGAGGAGAAGCCGGAGCTGATCGACAAGGCGTTCCTCGTCTCCCTCGCCGTCTTCGACAAGGCGCCGTACGCGGTGACGGCCGAGCTCGCCGACGGCCTCTTCGTACGCCTGCACGACATTCAGAGTCCGCACACCCGACCGCCCATCCCCGTCTTCGGCAGCTCCCGCAAGGAGCGGCTCCGGCTCGCGCACGCCGACGGCTATGTGACCGCGGAGGTCACCGAGTGGGGTCCTCTGAAGGGCAGCTTCTGCGCCGCCTTCCAGGACGAGCGGACGGCTCCGATGCTGCTGGAGGAGGTGTGGAACCTCCACCCGTCCGCGCGCCCGGCCTTCGCGGAGTGGATCCGCAAGCTGGCCGACGACCGCCGTCCCCTCGTGCGGACCCGGGCGGCGTCGGCCGCCGCGCTGCTGGCCAAGGCCGATCTGTCGTCCGCCATGGCCCACCTCATCGAGCCCTGGGCGGACAGCCGCAAGCCGCATGCCTGGCTGACCGCGGCCAACGCCCTCACCATGACCCAGCTCCTGGAGGTGCCGGCCGTCTCCCGGATCCTGCACGACTGGTGCATCGGGGACGTCGAGAGCCGCCGCTGGACGGCCATCCGCGCCTACGGCCTCCTCGGGCCGGTGCACCACGAGGAGACTCTGGCGGCACTCGTGGACGCCATGCACCGGCCACCGCCCGCCGAGGCCGCGAGCGCCGAGGAGGACGGGGAACCACCGGAGGAGGCCCGGCAGCTCGCCGACGCCCTCGAACTCCTCCTCCTCGCCGTACGGGACCCCGTACTGGCCGCCCTGACCGAACTCCGCCGCACCGACCGGATGGTCCGCCCGCACGCCCTGCTCGCCTTCTTCCAGGCCTGCAAGCAGACGAAGGACGACGACAGCGACCGCCCGCCCGTCCTCTCCTGGTACGCGCGGGCCGCGGAGGCCGAGGATGCCACGGCCGCCCGGCAGCTGGCCGACTTCTGGGACGCGCTGCTCGCCGACCGGACGCACAACCCGAAGGCCCTCGGCGTCCTGCGCGGCTGGGTGCGCGCGGCCGATGACGCCCCGGAGACCGAGTCGGCCCTCGCCTCGCTGCTCGGCGCCCTCGTCGCCACGCCCACCAACCGGCGGCGCGTCGGCCATCTGCTGGGCACGGTCCGCGACTCCAGAGGAGCCGTCACCCCGGCCGCGGACCGGCTGAGCAAACGCCTCGCCCTCGACTGACCTGCCTTCGGAGGCCGACCATGGAACACGAGACCGACCCCGTCCGTACCGTCTGGCAGCTACCGCGCTTCCACATCGGCGGCCGGCGCTTCATGGGCCGCATCGACCACGCCCTGGTGTGTGTGACCCGCAAGGGCGCGTACGAGACCTTCCCACCGCCCGACCGTCCCGCGTCCATGCGGCGGTACGTCGCCGTGTACGAGGTGGACACGGACCCGCACGCCTTCGAGCTGACCGTGCCCCTGCCCAGCCTGGTCGACAGCTTCGAGTTCGAGGTCACGGCCGACGTCGGCTGGCGGGTCACCCACCCGGCGCTCTTCGTCCGCAGCCAGGAGCGGGATGTACCCGGCCTGCTCACACGGGAGCTGCTGCCGCTGATGCGGGACGCCGGCCGCCGCCACCCCATCGACGCGAGTGCCGAGGCGGAACGGGCCGTGCAGCGGGCGGTGCGGGACGAGCCCTCGCTCGGCCGCGCCCAGGGCCTGCACGTCACCTGCTCCGTACGCCTGCGCCGCGACGCCACCGAGCGATCCCACCAGGACCGCCTGCGGACCGCCCGGCACGAGGTGGAGGCCGCGCAGCCGGAGCACGAAGCCACCCGGCTCCGCGACACGTACGAGGCCGAACGCAGGGCCGAACAGATCAGGTTCTACGAACGCACCCTGGCCAAGGGCGGCGCCGCCGCACTCGCCCTGCACCTGGCGGCGCACCCCGACGAGACCCGGCTCGTCCTGGAACACCTCCAGTCGGGCCAGAACAGGCTGCTGGACACCCAGGTGAACCTGATCAACCAGGCCCTGGACAACAAACAGCTGGAGGGCTACCAGCTCGACGAGCCCCACAAGCTCATCGCCGAGCGGATGAAGGCCATCCTGAAGACCACCGACCCGTCCGCTCCGCCCGAGGACGATCCGGATTCCGGCACATGAACCCCCCGGACGATCCCGATGTGCGGGCGGGCGCCCAACTGCTCGCCGACCTCCGCGGCGAGATCGCCCGTGCCGACGCCAAGGCCACCGTGCTCGTCGGCGCGCTCGGCATCTCGGGGGGCATGCTCGCCGCACTCCTCGCCAACCGCGGCTGGACTCCCGACCGGCTCCCGGCGCCCGCCGCCCTGCTGTGGTGGGCCGGGGCGGCGTCGCTGGTCGTCGCGCTGTTCGCCCTGCTGCTGGCGGTCATGCCCCGCTACCGGGGCAGCCGCTGGACACCCGGCAGCCCGCTCACCTACTTCGGCGACGTACGACGAGCCGCACGCCAGGGGCTGCTCTCCGCAGCCCTCGCGGACACCGGCCGCGACCCCGCTCGGGGCCTTCTGCTCGCCCTCGCCGACACCAGTGCCATCGCCACGCGCAAGCACTTCTGGATCCGGACCGGACTGCTCTCGTTCGGCTGCTCGGCGGCTCTGCTGCCCGGATCGATGCTCCTCGCCTGAACCACACCGCTCTGTCCCCCGCACGGGAAGGAAGGCCCATGCCCATCTCCGCACCGGTCCCCGACGACGACCTCACCCGCCGCCCCGGCCGGATCCACATAGCCGCCCGCCGACGCGGGGCGGACCTCACCGCCCTCGGCTCGCTGGCACTGCACCTCCCCCACGTCGCCGCCAGCCTGACCGTCGTCTTCGTCGTGTCGTACGCCCTGAGCCACCTGATCCATCTGCCTTGGTGGCTGCTCTTCGGCAGCTGGGTGCTGAGCGGGGCCCTGGTCTTCCACCGGCCGTGCGAGCGGCTCCTGGCCCGGTGGCTGTTCGGCCTGCGCTACCCCACACCGGAGGAGGACAGGCGACTGCGGCCCGTCTGGCACGAGGTGACCGCCCGGGCCGGAGTGGACGCGAAGGCCTATCAACTCTGGATGGAGGAGAGCGATGAGATCAACGCCTTGGCGGCGGCCGGGCACATCGTCGGCGTGACCAGTCATTCGCTGCGGACCCTGACACCCGCCCAGCTCGCCGGGGTCCTCGCCCACGAACTGGGGCATCACACGCGGGGACACGCGTGGGCCTCGCTGCTGTCCCTCTGGTACGCGCTGCCGGCCCGGCTCGCCTGGCGGCTGCTGCGCCTGCTGTGCACCCGGCTGGGCCTGCTCCCGACGGGTGCTGCCGCCGTGGTGATCGGCGTCGCCGGGGCTCTCCTGATCGCGCTGGCGACTGCCACGTACGGGCTGGTCTTCCTGCCACTGGCGACGCCCTACCTGGTGGCCGCGGTCTCCCGGCGGTCCGAGCTGCGGGCCGACGAGCACGCGGCGGGGCTCGGCTTCGCGCCCCAGCTGATGGCCGTACTGCACCAGGAGCGCGACCGGGAGGTCACGGCCGGCGTCCCGGGCCCCGCCTTCTCGAAAGGCGGAATGATCGCGCGACTGCTCGACTCCCACCCCGATGTGCACACCAGGCTCCACCGCCTGCAGGCCCATCTCGACAGCCGGCGTTGACACGCCAAAGGGCGGCCACCCCGACCAAATCGGGATGACCGCCCTGTGAACTCAGGCGACTCGCTTACTGGTTGTACGGCCCGTAGTCGTAGTCCTCCAGCGGCACGGCCTGCCCAGACCCCGTACCGAACGGCGAGTAGTCGATGTCGTCGTAGCCGACGGCCGAGTACATCGCGGCCTTGGCCTCCTCGGTCGGCTCGACCCGGATGTTGCGGTAGCGGGACAGACCCGTACCGGCCGGGATGAGCTTACCGATGATGACGTTCTCCTTGAGGCCGATGAGGCTGTCGGACTTGGCGTTGATCGCCGCGTCCGTCAGGACTCGGGTCGTCTCCTGGAAGGAGGCGGCCGACAGCCAGGATTCCGTCGCCAGCGAGGCCTTGGTGATACCCATCAGCTGCGGACGACCGGAGGCCGGGTGACCGCCCTCCTGGACCACACGACGGTTCTCGGTCTCGAACTTCGAGCGCTCGACCAGCTCGCCGGGCAGCAGCTCGGCGTCGCCGGACTCGATGATCGTCACGCGGCGGAGCATCTGCCGGATGATGATCTCGATGTGCTTGTCGTGGATCGACACACCCTGCGAGTTGTAGACCTTCTGGACCTCGCCGACCAGGTGGACCTGGACGGCACGCTGACCCAGAATGCGCAGCACGTCGTGCGGGTTGGTGGCACCCACGGTGAGCTTCTGGCCCACCTCGACGTGCTCGCCCTCGCTGACCAGGAGACGGGCACGCTTCGAGATCGGGAACGCCGTCTCGTCGCTGCCGTCGTCCGGGGTGACGACGATCTTCTTGGTCTTCTCGGTCTCCTCGATCCGCACGCGGCCGGAGGCCTCGGAGATCGGGGCGACACCCTTCGGGGTACGGGCCTCGAAGAGCTCGACGACACGCGGCAGACCCTGGGTGATGTCGTCACCGGCCACACCACCGGTGTGGAAGGTACGCATCGTCAGCTGGGTGCCGGGCTCACCGATGGACTGGGCGGCGATGATGCCGACCGCCTCACCGATGTCGACCAGCTTGCCGGTGGCCAGGGAGCGGCCGTAGCACATGGCACAGGTGCCGACGTGCGACTCGCAGGTCAGGATCGAGCGGGTCTTGACCTCCTCGACACCGTGGTGCACGAGCTGGTCGATGAGCACATCGCCCAGGTCCACATTGGCCGGCGCGATCACCTTGCCGTCGATGACGACGTCCTGGGCGAGCATGCGGGCGTAGACGCTGGTCTCGACGTCCTCGGCCTTGCGCAGGACACCGGCCTCGTCCTTCGAGGCGATCCGCAGCTTCAGACCGCGCTCGGTGCCGCAGTCCTCCTCGCGGATGATGACGTCCTGGGAGACGTCGACCAGACGACGGGTGAGGTAACCCGAGTCGGCGGTACGCAGGGCCGTGTCCGCCAGACCCTTACGGGCACCGTGCGTGGAGATGAAGTACTCCAGCACGGACAGACCCTCACGGAACGACGCCTTGATCGGACGCGGGATCGTCTCGTTCTTCGCGTTCGACACCAGACCACGCATACCGGCGATCTGACGCATCTGCATCATGTTGCCTCGTGCACCCGAGTTCACCATCATGAAGATCGGGTTGGTCTTCGGGAAGTTGTCGTTCATCGCCTCGGCGACCTCGTTGGTCGCCTTGGTCCAGATCGCGATGAGCTCCTGCGTGCGCTCGTCCTTGGTGATCAGACCGCGCTCGTACTGCTTCTGGACCTTCTCGTCCTGCGCCTCGTACCCGCGGACGATCTCCTTCTTCGCCTCGGGAACGACGACGTCGGAGATGGCCACGGTGACGCCGGAACGGGTCGCCCAGTAGAAGCCCGCCGCCTTCAGGTTGTCGAGCGTCGCCGCCACGATGACCTTGGGGTAGCGCTCGGCGAGGTCGTTGACGATCTCGGAGAGCTGCTTCTTGCCGACCTCGTAGTCGACGAACGGGTAGTCCTCGGGCAGCAGCTCGTTGAAGAGCGCGCGGCCCAGGGTGGTGTTCAGCCGGAAGCTGTCACCCTGCTGCCACTCGGGCTCGCCCTCCTCACGCGCCGGCGGCATCCAGCCACGCGGCGGGATGGTGCCGACCGGGAAGCGGACGTCGATCTTCGACTGGAGCGACAGCTCGCCCGCGTCGAAGGCCATGATCGCCTCGGCGACCGAGGCGAAGGAACGGCCCTCGCCCTTGAGGTCGCGCATCTCGCCGTCGGTGGTGAGGAAGAACAGACCGAGGACCATGTCCTGGGTCGGCATCGTCACCGGACGGCCGTCGGCGGGCTTGAGGATGTTGTTCGAGGACAGCATCAGGATGCGGGCCTCGGCCTGCGCCTCCGCGGAGAGCGGCAGGTGGACGGCCATCTGGTCACCGTCGAAGTCCGCGTTGAACGCGGTGCAGACGAGCGGGTGGATCTGAATGGCCTTGCCCTCGACCAGCTGCGGCTCGAAGGCCTGGATGCCGAGGCGGTGCAGCGTGGGCGCACGGTTCAGCAGAACCGGGTGCTCCGCGATGACCTCTTCCAGCACGTCGTACACGACCGTGCGGCCGCGCTCGACCATGCGCTTGGCGCTCTTGATGTTCTGCGCGTGGTTCAGGTCGACCAGGCGCTTCATCACGAACGGCTTGAAGAGCTCCAGCGCCATCGCCTTCGGCAGACCGCACTGGTGCAGCTTGAGCTGCGGACCGACGACGATCACGGAACGCGCGGAGTAGTCCACACGCTTACCGAGCAGGTTCTGACGGAAGCGACCCTGCTTGCCCTTCAGCATGTCGCTGAGGGACTTCAGCGGGCGGTTACCGGGACCGGTGACCGGACGACCACGACGGCCGTTGTCGAACAGCGCGTCGACGGCCTCCTGGAGCATGCGCTTCTCGTTGTTCACGATGATCTCGGGCGCACCGAGGTCGAGAAGGCGCTTCAGTCGGTTGTTCCGGTTGATCACACGGCGGTACAGGTCGTTCAGGTCGGAGGTCGCGAAGCGGCCACCGTCCAGCTGCACCATCGGGCGAAGGTCCGGCGGGATGACCGGCACGCAGTCGAGCACCATGCCCTTGGGGCTGTTGCTGGTCTGCAGGAACGCGGAGACGACCTTCAGGCGCTTGAGCGCACGGGTCTTCTTCTGGCCCTTGCCGGTGCGGATGATCTCGCGGAGCTTCTCGGCCTCCTCGTCGAGGTCGAAGGACTCCAGGCGCTTCTGCAGCGCCGCGGCACCCATCGAGCCGTCGAAGTACGTGCCGAAGCGGTCGCGCAGCTCGCGGTAGAGCAGCTCGTCGCCCTCGAGGTCCTGGACCTTGAGGTTCTTGAAGCGGTTCCACACCTCGTCGAGACGGTCGATCTCGCGCTGCGCACGGTCACGCAGCTGCTTCATCTCGCGCTCGGCACCCTCGCGCACCTTGCGGCGCACGTCGGCCTTGGCGCCCTCGGCCTCCAGCTCGGCCAGGTCGGTCTCGAGCTTCTTGGCGCGGGCCTCCAGGTCGGCGTCGCGGCGCTGCTCGACCTGCTGGCGCTCGACGGAGACGTGGGCCTCCAGCGAGGGCAGGTCACGCGTACGGCGCTCCTCGTCGACGTACGTGATCATGTACGCCGCGAAGTAGATGACCTTCTCGAGGTCCTTGGGAGCCAGGTCGAGCAGGTAGCCCAGCCGGCTCGGGACGCCCTTGAAGTACCAGATGTGCGTGACGGGAGCGGCCAGCTCGATGTGGCCCATCCGCTCACGACGCACCTTGGCGCGGGTGACCTCGACGCCACAGCGCTCACAGATGATGCCCTTGAAGCGGACGCGCTTGTACTTGCCGCAGTAGCACTCCCAGTCCCGGGTCGGACCGAAGATCTTCTCGCAGAAGAGTCCGTCCTTTTCGGGCTTGAGGGTGCGGTAGTTGATGGTCTCGGGCTTCTTGACCTCGCCGTGGCTCCACTGACGGATGTCGTCAGCGGTAGCCAGACCGATCCGGAGCTCGTCGAAGAAGTTGACGTCGAGCACTATGCGTCAATCCCTCTCAGGGTTGTAAGTCATGGGGTCTGATACGGGGGTCCTGGGGCCGGAGGCCTTCATGACGAAGGCCTCCGAACTCCCGTCAGACCTCTTCGACGCTGCTCGGCTCGCGCCGGGACAGGTCGATGCCAAGCTCCTCCGCAGCGCGGAAGACATCCTCGTCGGTGTCGCGCATCTCGATGGACATGCCGTCCGAGGACAGCACCTCCACGTTGAGGCACAGGGACTGCATCTCCTTGATGAGCACCTTGAAGGACTCGGGGATGCCGGGCTCGGGAATGTTCTCGCCCTTGACGATGGCCTCGTAGACCTTCACGCGACCGGTGACGTCGTCGGACTTGATGGTCAGCAGCTCCTGGAGGGCGTACGCGGCGCCGTAAGCCTCCAGCGCCCACACCTCCATCTCACCGAAGCGCTGGCCACCGAACTGGGCCTTACCACCCAGCGGCTGCTGGGTGATCATCGAGTACGGACCGGTCGAACGGGCGTGCAGCTTGTCGTCGACCAGGTGGTGCAGCTTCAGGATGTACATGTAGCCGACCGAGATCGGCTCCGGGAACGGCTCGCCGGAGCGGCCGTCGAACAGCGGCGCCTTACCGGTCGGGAGCACCATGCGCTCGCCGTCGCGGTTCGGGATCGTGTGGTTCAGCAGACCCGCCAGCTCGTCCTCACGCGCACCGTCGAAGACGGGGGTGGCGACGTTGGTGCCGGGCTCGACCTTGTCGGCCTCGATGGCCTGGAGGCGCTGCGCCCAGTCGTCCGCGAGACCGGAGACGTCCCAGCCGCGGCTGGCGAGCCAGCCGAGGTGGATCTCCAGGACCTGACCCGGGTTCATTCGGGACGGCACACCGAGCGGGTTGAGGATGATGTCGACCGGGGTGCCGTCCTCCAGGAACGGCATGTCCTCGATCGGCAGGATCTTCGAGATGACGCCCTTGTTGCCGTGACGGCCGGCGAGCTTGTCACCGTCGGTGATCTTGCGCTTCTGCGCGACGTAGACGCGCACCAGCTGGTTCACACCGGGGGGAAGCTCGTCGCCCTCCTCGCGGTCGAAGACGCGGACGCCGATGACCTTGCCGGTCTCGCCGTGCGGCACCTTCAGCGAGGTGTCACGGACCTCACGGGCCTTCTCACCGAAGATCGCGCGCAGCAGGCGCTCCTCGGGCGTCAGCTCGGTCTCACCCTTGGGCGTGACCTTGCCGACGAGGATGTCACCGGCGATGACCTCGGCGCCGATGCGGATGATGCCGCGCTCGTCGAGGTCGGCGAGGACCTCCTCGGAGACGTTCGGGATGTCCCGGGTGATCTCCTCGGGGCCGAGCTTGGTGTCACGGGCGTCGACCTCGTGCTCCTCGATGTGGATCGAGGAGAGGACGTCGTCCTGCACGAGGCGCTGCGACAGGATGATCGCGTCCTCGTAGTTGTGACCCTCCCACGGCATGAACGCCACGAGCAGGTTCTTGCCCAGCGCCATCTCGCCCTGCTGGGTGGCCGGACCGTCCGCGAGGATCTGGCCCTCGATGATCCGGTCGCCCTCGCCGACGATGACCTTCTGGTTGACCGAGGTGCCCTGGTTGGAGCGGGCGAACTTGGCCAGGCGGTACGTGATGTACGTGCCGTCGTCGTTGGCGGTGGTGATGTAGTCCGCGGAGACCTCCTGGACCACACCCGGCTTCTCGGCCTTGACCACGTCGCCGGCGTCGGCCGCGGAGCGGTACTCCATGCCGGTGCCGACGAGCGGGGCCTCGGACTTAATCAGCGGCACGGCCTGACGCATCATGTTCGCGCCCATGAGGGCACGGTTGGCGTCGTCGTGCTCCAGGAAGGGGATCATGGCGGTCGCGACCGACACCATCTGGCGCGGCGAGACGTCCATGTAGTCCACGTCTTCGCCGGTGACGTAGTCGACCTCGCCGCCCTTACGGCGGACCAGCACGCGGGCCTCGGCGAAGCGGAGCTCGTCGGTGAGCGGCGCGTTGGCCTGCGCGATGACGAAGCGGTCTTCCTCGTCGGCGGTCAGGTAGTCGACCTCGTCGGTGACCTGGCCCTCGAACACCTTGCGGTAGGGGGTCTCGACGAAACCGAACGCGTTGACCCGGCCGTAGGAGGCGAGCGAGCCGATCAGACCGATGTTCGGGCCTTCAGGCGTCTCGATCGGGCACATGCGGCCGTAGTGCGAGGGGTGCACGTCACGGACCTCGAAGCCGGCCCGCTCACGGGACAGACCACCGGGACCCAGAGCCGAGAGACGACGCTTGTGCGTCAGACCCGACAGCGGGTTGTTCTGGTCCATGAACTGCGACAGCTGGCTGGTGCCGAAGAACTCCTTGATGGAGGCGACGACCGGCCGGATGTTGATCAGGGTCTGCGGCGTGATCGCCTCGACGTCCTGGGTCGTCATCCGCTCGCGGACGACACGCTCCATACGCGCCAGACCCGTACGGACCTGGTTCTGGATGAGCTCGCCGACGCTGCGCAGACGGCGGTTGCCGAAGTGGTCGATGTCGTCGGTCTCGACGACGATCGAGGTGCCGCTGTCGCCGACCGTCTCGGTCTCGCCCGCGTGCAGCTTCACCAGGTACTTGATCGTCGAGATGACGTCCTCGACGGTCAGGATGCCGGCGTCGAGCGGAGCGTCCGCGCCCAGCTTCTTGTTGACCTTGTAGCGGCCGACCTTGGCGAGGTCGTAGCGCTTGGGGTTGAAGTAGAGGTTCTCGAGCAGCGTCTGCGCGGCCTCACGGGTCGGGGGCTCGCCCGGACGCAGCTTGCGGTAGATGTCGAGCAGCGCGTCGTCCTGACCCTGGGTGTGGTCCTTCTCCAGGGTGGCGCGCATGGACTCGTACTCGCCGAACTCCTCGAGGATCTGCTCGGTCGTCCAACCGAGAGCCTTGAGCAGGACGGTGACGGACTGCTTGCGCTTGCGGTCGATGCGGACACCGACCATGTCGCGCTTGTCGATCTCCATCTCCAGCCAGGCACCCCGGGACGGGATGATCTTGGCGGAGAAGATGTCCTTGTCGGACGTCTTGTCGATGGAGGAGTCGAAGTAGACACCGGGCGAACGGACCAGCTGCGACACCACGACACGCTCGGTGCCGTTGATGACGAAGGTGCCCTTGTTCGTCATGAGCGGGAAGTCGCCCATGAAGACCGTCTGGGACTTGATCTCGCCGGTCTCGTTGTTCGTGAACTCGGCGGTGACGAAGAGCGGGGCCGCGTACGTGAAGTCGCGCTCCTTGCACTCGTCGATCGAGTTCTTCGGCGGCTCGAAGCGGTGGTCACGGAAGGTCAGCGACATCGACCCGCTGAAGTCCTCGATCGGGGAGATCTCCTCGAAGATCTCCTCCAGACCGGACTTGGTGGGGACGTCCTGACCGTTGTCCAGAGCCTCCTCGACCCGACTCTGCCAAGCGGTGTTGCCGAGCAGCCAGTCGAAGCTCTCGGTCTGCAGCGCGAGCAGGTTCGGAACCTCGAGAGGCTCCTTGATCTTTGCAAAGGAAATGCGCAGCGGGGCGGTGCTGGCGCCGTTGTTCGTATTCGCGGTCGAGGCGTTGCGCGAGGCGGCCAAGAGGGGGTCCTTCCGAGGGCTCGGACTCACTACGCGCGTACCGGCCCCTCTCCCGTACACAGAGACAAGCTGCGTCGGTCCAGCCATAAGGCCAGGTCAGACAGCTCTTGTCATCGATGCTCGGGTGAGGGCAGACCCCTGGTGACGGGCAGGGGACAGCTAACAGGCAGCGCAAAGGGTCAGTGTAGCCACTTGGCACACTGATGTCCAGTCCGGGTTTTCACGCCCGTGTTGACCCTCGTTGTTCCACTCCTGCGACAAGGCGCTGCCCTCAACGCACGTTGATACTGCCCTCTTCGCCGTCGATCCATGCCTCGGATACGGATCCTTGTGACGACGCGTCCTGAGAATTGCGCGCTGCGTGCGGTTCGTCAAGGCCCCCCTGCCCGAAGCGGAGCCGCCCGGAGACACGACGAAGATCACCATACCCCCCGCCACCGGGGGTGCAAGGCAACCGTGGCCGGACCCCCGGAACGCCGAAGAGCGACCACCCGGATGGATGATCGCTCTTGAGCGCTTACGCGTTACACGTCCAGGGGGACGTGTCGTGGATCCTGACGGATCCGAGAGGTCTTACTTGACCTCGACGGAGGCACCGGCGCCCTCGAGGGACTCCTTCGCCTTCTCGGCGGCCTCCTTGGTGACCTTCTCCAGAACCGGCTTCGGCGCACCGTCGACCAGGTCCTTGGCCTCCTTCAGGCCGAGGGAGGTCAGCTCACGCACGACCTTGATGACCTGGATCTTCTTGTCGCCGGCGCCGGTGAGGACGACGTCGAACTCGTCCTGCTCCTCGACGGCCTCGGCGGCGGCGCCACCAGCGGCACCACCGGCGACGACGACCGGCGCGGCAGCGGCGGCGGTGACGTCGAACTTCTCCTCGAAGGCCTTCACGAACTCGGAGAGCTCGATGAGGGTCATCTCTTCGAACTGGGCGAGCAGGTCGTCCTGGCTGAGCTTCGCCATGATGGCGGTCCTTCCACTAAATCGGCAGGTGCCGGATGTACATGTGAGGCGGGCGTACGTCTGGCCCGCGACGGCTCCCGCGTTCAGGCAGCGGGGGCCGGGATGCGAGCCGAGTTACTCGGCACCGCCCTGCTCGTCCTGCTTGGCACGGAGCGCGTCCACGGTGCGGACGAGCTTCGACGGCAGCGCCTGGAAGACAGAGGCAGCCTGCGACTGCTTGCCCTTCATGGCACCGGCCAGCTTGGAGAGCAGAACCTCGCGGGACTCGAGGTCCGCAAGCTTCTTGATGTCGTCGGCGGACAGCGCCTTGCCGTCAAGGACACCGCCCTTGATGACGAGGTTGGGGTTGTCCTTGGCGAAGTCACGGAGACCCTTCGCCGCCTCGACCGGGTCACCGGTCACGAAGGCGACGGCCGACGAACCCGTGAAGAGGTCGTCGATCGTGTTGATCCCGGCCTCATTGGCCGCAATCTTGGTCAGCGTGTTCTTCGCCACACGGTAGTTAGCGTTCTCACCGAGTGAACGACGCAGCTGCTGCAGCTGCGCCACGGTGAGACCGGTGTACGCGGTAACGACGGCACCGTTGGAGTTGCGGAACTTGTCCCGCATCTCCTCGACGGCATCGACCTTGTCAGGCCTCGCCATGAGCCTCGGCCTCCTTCCGGGTGATTCGGACCGCGCGGACCCGAAGGAGGACTGGGGAAAACGAAACGCCCCGGCGCAAGCGCACGGGGCGTAGCTCAACCGGTTGTCCGCCGCACAAGGCAGCGAAGTCCAGGAGCTCTTCCAGTGTCACCTGCGCGGGTCGTCCGCCGTTCAGCGGATCCTTCGGCCACCGCGCCCTCTTACGAGCGCGCGGTAACGACCAGCGGTCTTTGGCTTCTACAGGAGGGTACGGGAACGGATCGCCGTCAAGCAAATCCGCCCCGTACGCCGGATCAGCTCGTCTCGAGTTCCTTGAACATCTCGCCCAGGTCCGCGACTTCCTTGGCCGGCGGCGCCTTGACGTCCACCGGCTTGTTGTAGTCGAGGAAGGTGATGGTCATGTCGAGCGGGCCCTTGTCGGCGTCGCCCTTCATGCGGAACTGCTTGGTGTGGTCCTCGCCGTCGATCCACATGTCCATCGCGAGCTTGTCGACGCCGAGCTTCTCGAACTGCTTGATGCTCTTCTCGCGCTGCTCGCGAGTGTCCCCCTTGGCGTCCTTGAGGGAGGCGCGCAGGTCGGCGAGGGTGACCGTGCCCGAGTAGTGGGTCGTCTCGACGCCCTCGACTTTCTCGGAGCCGACCTTCTTCACGTCCTTGGCGCCCGTGAGGAAGGCGGACTGGGCCGCCGGGTTCTGATCGGCCTGGCTCGTGCTCCTGCCCATCTGGTCGAGGTCCTTGCCCGCCTCGGAGCCGGACAGGTCGAACTTGATCCAGCGCTTGCCGTCCATCTCCTTGGCCATGTCGGCTCCCCCACCGAGATACATGGCCTTGTCGACGAGGCGGATCTCCACGGCCTCGGTGGTTCCCTTGTCGGGAGCCGTCATCTTCATGCTCATGGCGATCGTGGGCTTCATGCGCATCGACGCCTCGCCCTTGACCCGGCCCTCACCCGGGCTCGTGCCGCTCAGGCGGTACTGGAGGGACGTGATGTCCTCCGTGTTCTTCGCGGCCTTGGCGACGGCGGCCGCGGGCGTCATCTCCGGCGACTGCTCGGATCCGCAGCCGACCGCCCCGGCGGCGAGAAGCAGCGCGCCCAGCCCGGCGACGGGTATAGATGTCTTCATTGATTCCCCCCAAGGAATGCAGACTTGCTTCACAGCAAGGCCGCGAGCCTATACCAGAGGGGTACAAGTGATCTAACCGAATTGACGGCAACGTCAGGGTGTACCGGTTGTGGCGGGCTTCTTCCGCATCAGGTCCTCGAAGTCCCCGGTGTCGGACTGCGGGGGCCGCTCGGTCCGGATCCGGACGCCGTAGTCGCGGTAGTGCGCGGTCTGGGTCATCCGGCCCGTGGTCATCCGCGCCTTCTCCACCTTCTTGACCAGCAGATCCCGCTCGTCGACCCAGATGTCGACGGTCTCGGTGGTGACACCGGCCTCGGTGAGCTGCTTGCGCAGGCCCTCGTCGGTGACGTCAGCCGCGGCCACCGTGCCGGAGTAGTGCGTGGCGGCCCGGCCGCGCACGGTCTCCTCGCCGACCTTTCTGACGTCGCCGGAGGCCAGCAGGAGTTTCACGGACTGGTTGGGCGTGGTGGTGCGCATCTGGTCGCCGAGGTGCGCCCCGGATCCGCCGGCGAGGGCTTCGAGGTCCTCGTACGCGTACCGGATCCAGTGCCTGCCGCCCGCCTGCTCGGCGAACGTGTCGCCCATGCGCGCGTAGTAGGCGTCGGGCAGGTAGCGGGCCTCCATGGAGGTGGTGCCGAGCCTGCGCATGGTGTCGGCGATCGTGCCACCGGTGTAGGTGATGGTGAGGGTGCCGGTGATGCCGTCGCCCCAGCCGAGGGTGCCGTCGGCGGTCATGGACATCAGCGAGCCCATGGTGGTCGTGGACTCGACCCGGGCGGACTCGGCCCGGGCGGTGGCCCGTTCGGCGGAGCGCAGGGCCGCCAGGGAGGCGGAGCGCGCGGCAGGGTCGTCCTCGCCGGGGCGGTCGGAGGAGTCCGAGAAGGTACAGCCCGTCAGCGCGGTCGCCACCGCGAGCACCAGGCCCACGCGGTGCGCGGTCGTGCCCTGCATACGTCCCCCCGTTCGTATCCGGTTCCCGCACGTTAACCCAGGCCACCGGAGTACGTACCGGAAAAGGGAACGGGCCCCGCACCTGTAAGAGGTGCGGGGCCCGTGACCGGTTGGGCGAGCCGTCAGGCTCAGACCGCGGCCGGGTCCTCCTCGACGAGGAGGTTGCGGGTGCGGTTGGAGTCGACCGGAATGCCGGGGCCCATCGTGGTGCTGATGGCGGCCTTCTTGATGTAGCGACCCTTGGCGGCGGACGGCTTCAGACGGAGGATCTCCTCCAGCGCCGCGCCGTAGTTCTCCACCAGCTTGGTGTCGTCGAACGACGTCTTGCCGATGATGAAGTGCAGGTTCGAGTGCTTGTCGACGCGGAACTCGATCTTGCCGCCCTTGATGTCGTTGACAGCCTTGGTGACATCGGGGGTGACGGTGCCGGTCTTCGGGTTCGGCATCAGACCACGCGGGCCGAGCACGCGGCCGAGGCGGCCGACCTTGCCCATGAGGTCCGGGGTGGCGACGACGGCGTCGAAGTCCAGACGGCCCTTCGACACCTCGTCGATCAGCTCGTCGGCGCCGACGATGTCGGCGCCCGCGGCACGAGCGGCCTCGGCACGGTCACCGGTCGCGAAGACCAGGACCCGGGCGGTCTTACCGGTGCCGTGCGGGAGGTTCACGGTGCCACGGACCATCTGGTCGGCCTTGCGCGGGTCGACACCCAGACGGAAGGCGACCTCGACGGTGCCGTCGAACTTGGTCGTGGAGGTCTCCTTGGCGAGACGGACGGCCTCGAGCGGGGCGTACAGCTTCTCCCGGTCGATCTTGGCGTCCGCAGCGCGAAGGGACTTGCTGCGCTTGCTCACTACTGCTCCTGTGGATTCTTAGGAGTCGTGGTCCGGGCCGAGCCGGCCCTGCCACTTCTGCTGATGGGGTTGGGGCTCAGTCCTCGACCGTGACGCCCATGGAACGGGCGGTGCCGGCGATGATCTTCGCGGCGGCGTCCAGGTCGTTGGCGTTGAGGTCGGGCATCTTGGTCGTGGCGATCTCACGGACCTGGTCACGCGTGATCTTCGCGACCTTGGTCTTGTGCGGCTCGCCCGAGCCCTTCTCGATGCCCGCGGCCTTCAGGATCATCTTGGCGGCCGGCGGGGTCTTGGTGATGAAGGTGAAGGAACGGTCCTCGTAGACCGTGATCTCCACCGGGATGACCCAGCCACGCTGCGACTCGGTCGCGGCGTTGTAGGCCTTGCAGAACTCCATGATGTTGACGCCGTGCTGGCCCAGCGCGGGGCCGACCGGCGGGGCCGGGTTGGCGGCACCGGCCTGGATCTGGAGCTTGATGAGCCCCGTGACCTTCTTCTTCTTGGGAGGCATTGCTCTCTCCGGGTCCTAGTGAGAGTTTTCCAGCCTCCGAACCGGATCATCCGGCTGGAGGCATACCGCACCACGATAACGGGTATCCATGTGCGGCCAAAAACCGAGCAGGTCAGGCAGGCTCCAGGAGCCCGCCTGACCTGCTCGGAAGCTGGTGTGCGTCAGTTCTTCTGGATCTGGTCGAAGGAGAGCTCGACCGGCGTCTCGCGGCCGAAGATCTCGACGAGGCCCTTGACCTTCTTCGAGTCGGGGTTGATCTCGTTGATGGTCGCCTGCAGCGTGGCGAACGGGCCGTCGGTGACGGTGACCGCGTCGCCGACCTCGAAGTCCAGCACCTGGACCTCGACCTTGCGCTGCGGGGCCGGCTTGCCCTCGGCCTCGGCGGCCTCGCGGGCGGCCTTCTCCTCGGCCTCCGGGGCGAGCATCTTGACGATCTCGTCCAGGGTCAGCGGGTACGGGTCGTAGGCGTTGCCCACGAAGCCGGTGACGCCGGGGGTGTTGCGGACGACGCCCCAGGACTCGTTCGTCAGGTCCATGCGGACGAGGACGTAGCCGGGGAGCTTGTTCTGCTTGATCGTCTTGCGGTCGCCGTTCTTGATCTGGACGACCTCTTCCTGCGGCACCTCGGCCTGGAAGATGTAGTCCTCGACGTTCAGCGAGACGGCGCGCTGCTCGAGGTTGGTCTTCACGCGGTTCTCGTAGCCGGCGTAGGTGTGGATGACGTACCACTCGCCGGGCAGGACCCGCAGTTCCTCGCGGAGCTTCTCGATCGGGTCGCGGTCGTCCTCGGGCTCTTCCTCGACGAGTTCTTCCGCGGCCTCTTCGCCGTCGTCCTCGGTCTCCGCCTCGGCGGCGTCGTCCGCGACGGCGTCGGCAGCCTCGACCTCGGCGGAGGTCTCGGTGTCCTCGCTGTCCGCGCCCTCGACGGTGTCGAGCTCGTCCTCGACGGACTCGACAGGCTCGATGGCGTCGTTCACGTTCGGGTCAGACACGGTGGCTGCTTCTTCCTGGATACATAGGGGTGGAACATGCGAAAGGAGCGCCGGGTACCTCGGCGCTCTTCGCGGGCTGCTCAGCCGAACACGTACTTGGCGGCGTTGCTGAGTCCATAGTCAATCACGGTGACCAGGCCGATCATGATGACCACGAAGATGATCACCACGGTCGTGTACGTCGTGAGCTGGTTGCGCGTCGGCCAGACGACCTTGCGCAGCTCCGCGACGATCTGGCGGTAGAAGAGGGCCAGGCGCTTCAGCGGGCCCTTCTTGCCGCGCTTGCCGCCCTTGCGGCCCTTCTTGGACTCCGGCGCCTCATCCTGGGCATCAGGCATGTCGATGGAGCCCACGGCGTCCGTCACTCGTCCTCACCTGATTCCGGGTCGTGGCCGTGCCGCGCCCGGTCTGAGCCGCACGGCGGTGCATTGCTGTACGTACATGCGCACACATCCTGGCGAAGGTGTGTGTAGCAGGGCCGGAGGGACTTGAACCCCCAACCGCTGGTTTTGGAGACCAGTGCTCTACCAATTGAGCTACGACCCTTTGTGTGTCCCCCAACGTACCGCATCCGTCCGGATGCTTGGTGTGCACCGAACGGGCGCGGCCTGCGGGAGGCCAACGAGGTGAGAGTGTACGTGCTCCGCGGCCGGTCGTCGAACAGAAAGGGCCCGCGGGGGCCCTTGTTGGCGCAAGATCGCCCCGAGAGCAGGGAGCCGGCGGCTGGCATCAGGCTGAAGATCGCCCAGGCCGGACGGTCGATCCGTACTGTTGTTCAAGGGTTTGCCCGACGTTGTTCAGTCTGTGAAACCCCCGTGCCGCGAGCGTTTCCGGTCTGAAACGATGGGGCCCATGAGCCCTGCAACCCCTCCCACCGAGCGCCGGGTCTCCGCCCGAGTCGGCGCGATCTCCGAGTCCGCCACCCTCGCCGTGGACGCCAAGGCCAAGGCCCTCAAGGCAGCCGGGCGGCCGGTGATCGGCTTCGGTGCCGGTGAGCCCGACTTCCCCACCCCGGACTACATCGTCGAGGCCGCGATCGAGGCCTGCAAGAACCCGAAGTTCCACCGCTACACGCCGGCCGGCGGTCTGCCCGAGCTGAAGGCCGCGATCGCCGCGAAGACGCTGCGCGACTCGGGCTACGAGGTCGACGCCTCGCAGATCCTCGTCACCAACGGTGGCAAGCAGGCCATCTACGAGGCCTTCGCCGCGATCCTCGACCCGGGCGACGAGGTCATCGTGCCCGCGCCGTACTGGACGACGTACCCGGAGTCGATCCGGCTGGCCGGGGGTGTCCCGGTGGAGGTCGTCGCCGACGAGACGACCGGCTACCGGGTGTCCGTGGAGCAACTGGAGGCGGCCCGTACGGAGAAGACCAAGGTGGTCCTCTTCGTGTCGCCCTCCAACCCGACGGGCGCGGTGTACAGCGAGACCGAGACCGAGGCGATCGGCCGCTGGGCCGCCGAGCACGGCCTGTGGGTGCTGACCGACGAGATCTACGAGCACCTGGTCTACGGCGACGCCTCCGCCGTGTCGCTGCCGGCCGTGGTGCCCGAGCTGCGCGACAAGTGCGTCGTGGTCAACGGTGTCGCGAAGACGTACGCGATGACCGGCTGGCGGGTCGGGTGGATCATCGGCCCGAAGGACGTGGTCAAGGCCGCGACGAACCTGCAGTCCCACGCCACGTCGAACGTGTCCAACGTGGCGCAGGTGGCGGCGCTGGCCGCCGTCTCCGGCGACCTGGACGCGGTCGCGAAGATGCGTGAGGCCTTCGACCGGCGCCGCAAGACGATCGTGCGGATGCTGAACGAGATCGACGGCGTGGTGTGCCCGGAGCCCGAGGGCGCGTTCTACGCGTACCCCTCGGTGAAGGGTCTGGTCGGCAAGGAGATCCGCGGGCGCCGGCCCAAGGACACGGTCGAGCTGGCCGCGCTGATCCTGGAGGAGTCCGAGGTCGCGGTGGTGCCCGGCGAGGCGTTCGGCACGCCCGGGTATCTGCGGCTGTCGTACGCGCTGGGTGACGAGGATCTCGTCGAGGGCGTGAGCCGGATCCAGAAGCTGCTGGCGGAGGCCAGGGACTGACCACTGAGGTGAGCAGTCACGGCGGGCCGTTCCCCTTGCGGGGCGCGGCCCGCTTTGTCGTGTGGGCGTGCGAGCAAGACCACGTTCGGGGAAAACCCTGTCGGGACGGCTGAGGCATACGGCAGGATCCTGGGATGGAGCGTGTACGTGATGTCTCTGAACTGCCGAAAGCCCATCTGCACCTGCACTTCACCGGCTCGATGCGGCCCTCGACCGTGCTGGAACTGGCCGAGAAGTACGGGGTGCGCCTGCCCGACGCGCTGAGCGAGGCGCTGGTCAGCGGGGAGCCTCCGAGACTGCGGGCGACGGACGAGCGGGGCTGGTTCCGCTTTCAGCGGCTGTACGACGCGGCGCGCTCGTGCCTGCGGGAGCCGGAGGACATCCAGCGGCTGGTGCGGGAGGCCGCGGAGGAGGATCTGCGGGACGGCTCGGGGTGGCTGGAGATCCAGGTCGACCCGACGTCGTACGCGCCACGGCTGGGGGGCCTGATCCCGGCGCTGGAGGTCATCCTCGACGCGGTGGAGACGACATCGCGTGAGACGGGGCTCGGTATGCGGGTCCTGGTCGCGGCGAACCGGATGAAGCACCCGCTGGACGCGCGCACCCTGGCCCGGCTGGCGGTGCGGTACGCGGACCGGGGCGTGGTGGGCTTCGGGCTCTCCAACGACGAACGCCGGGGGATGGCCCGGGACTTCGACCGGGCGTTCGGCATCGCGCGGGAGGCCGGGCTGCTGTCGGCGCCGCACGGGGGCGAGCTGACGGGGCCGTCGTCCGTACGGGACTGTCTGGACGACCTGGGTGCGAACCGCTTGGGGCACGGGGTCCGGGCGGCGGAGGACCCGCGGCTGCTGAAGCGGCTGGCCGACCGGGGCGTGACGTGTGAGGTGTGCCCGGCGTCGAACGTGGCGCTCGGTGTCTACGAGAAGCCGGAGGACGTCCCCCTGCGGACTCTGTTCGAGGCGGGTGTCCCGATGGCGCTGGGCGCGGACGATCCCCTGCTGTTCGGGTCCCGGCTGGCGGCGCAGTACGAGATCGCGCGGCAGCACCACGGGTTCACGGACGCGGAGCTGGCGGAGGTGGCCCGGCAGTCGGTGCGGGGGTCGGCGGCACCGGAGGACGTGAAGGAGAAGCTCCTGGCGGGCGTGGACGACTGGCTGCTGTCCTAGCGCCCGCCCTCTCCTACTGGAGGCTGACGCCGACCGTCACCGGCTCATTGACCAGCGTGATGCCGAAGGCCTCGTGGACTCCGGCCACGACCTCACGGGCCAGGGCGAGGAGGTCCTCCGTGGTCGCAGTCCCCCGGTTGGTGAGGGCCAGGGTGTGCTTGGTGGAGATGCGGGCGGGGCCGTCGCCGTAGCCCTTGGTGAAGCCGGCCTTGTCGATCAGCCAGGCGGCGGAGGTCTTGGAGTGGCCGTCTCCCGCCGGGTAGGCGGGGGGCTCGGCGTCGTCGCCCAGGCGCTGCTTCACGCGCGCGCGGAACGTCGCGAAGTCGGTGTCCGTGAGGATCGGGTTGGTGAAGAAGGAGCCGGCCGACCAGGTGTCGTGGTCCTCGGCGTCCAGGACCATGCCCTTGCCGGCGCGCAGCTTGAGCACCGTGTCCCGGGCCGACGCGAGCGGGACGCGGTCGCCCGCTTCGACGCCGAGGGCGCGGGCCGTCTCGGCGTACCGGAGGGGGGCGGAGAGGCCGCCGGCGTCCTCCAGGGCGAAGCGCACGCGCAGCACCACGAAGCGCTCCGGGTCGGACTTGAAGCGGCTGTGGCGGTAGGAGAAGGCGCATTCCTCGTTGGCCAGGGTGACCGTCTCGCCGGTCCGGCGGTCGTAGGCGACGACCTCGGTGATCGTCGAGGAGACCTCCTGGCCGTACGCCCCCACGTTCTGGATGGGGGTCGCGCCCGCCGAGCCGGGGATGCCGGCCAGGCACTCGATGCCCGCGAGGCCCGCCTCCACCGTGCGGGCGACGGCGTCGGTCCACACCTCGCCGGCGGCCAGCTCCAGCCGGGTGCCGTCGAGGGAGAAGCCCTGGGTGGCGATGACGAGGGCGGTGCCTTCGAAGCCCTTGTCGCCGATGACCAGGTTCGAGCCGCCGCCGATGAGCAGCAGGGGGGTGCCCGCCTCGTCGGCTTCGCGGACGGCGGCGATCACCTCGTCGTCCGTCGTCGCGGTGATCAGCCGGGTCGCGGGACCGCCCAGGCGGAAGGTGGTCAGCGGGGCGAGGGGGGCGTCGTGGAGTTCCTGCACGGGCTCAAGAGTACGAGACGGCACTGACAGGGTCGGGCACACGTACGTGCGGCCGTCTTCGCGAGGAAGTCGGCCGCACGCGCGCGTGGCTGTCAGGACAGGCGTCGCATCGCCTCGGACCAGGAGAGCGGGAGTTCGTCACTCTTGGCCTGCCAGGTGGTGAACGCCGCGTCGGCCATCTGCGGGGCGAGGCCCCGGGCGGCCGGTCCGTGGGCGCCCGAGCGGACGAAGTCGCGGAGCGCGGCCTTCGACTCCCAGGCGGACAGCGTCCAGAAGGTCCGCTTGAAGGGCTGCGCCTTCAGGGTGGCCCCGTAGGCGCCCGGGCTCCGGCTCACCTGCCGCCAGACGGCGGGCGTGCCGGCGAGGAACTTGAGCGCTCCCCACAGGGTGCGGGTCTCGAAGCGGGAGGCGAAGACGTGCACCTCGATGCCGTCGGGCGGGGTGTTCGGGACGGTCCAGGGAAGGGTGGGCATGGCGGTTCCTCCTTCGGGTCGTCGATCCTCGTGGTCAGGCGTTGCGGTCAGGCCTTGTGGCCAGGCCTTGGTCAGGCCTTGTGGTCTCAGCGGGAAGCGGTCTCCAGGACGGGCGCCGGTTCGGCAGCGGCCGTCTGCCGCTCGGTGTGCCGCCGGGTCGGGATCAGCAGGGCCGCGATGCCGGCGAGGCCGACCACCGCCGAGCCCGTCACCAGGGCCGGCCGCATGCCGTCGACGAAGGCCTGGCCGGATTCGTAGCCGCCCTGGGACGCGAAGATCGACGCCATGACGGCGATGCCGAGCGCTCCGCCGACCTCGCGCAGGGCGTTGTTCGCGCCGGAGGCGATGCCCTGCTCCTGGGGCCGGACGCTGGACATCACCAGATGGGCGGCGGGGGCGAAGTACAGGGCCATGCCGATGCCGCTGACGATCAGGGCGGGCAGCTGGGCGGCGTAGGAGGCGTCCGGCGTGGCCACGACCGCCATGTAGCCGAGGCCCAGGGCCTGCAGGAACAGACCGGCCGCGACGACCGGGCGGCCACCGATGCGGTCGGCCAGGAGGCCGGCGATCGGGGCGATCAGCATCGGCATACCGGTCCAGGGCAGCATCCTGAGGCCCGCCTCGGTGGGCGAGTAGCCGAGGACGCCCTGCATGTACTGGCTGAGCAGGAAGATCGAGCCGAACATGCCGAGGAACATCAGCAGGCTCGCCGCGTTGATGCCGGCGAACGCCCGGGAGCGGAAGAGCCGCATCGGGAGCATGGGGTTCTTGGCACGGGTGCTGTAGAGGACGAAGCCCACGAGCAGTGCGGTGCCGGCGAACAGGCCCGTCAGGACCAGCGAGCCGGTCCAGCCGTCCACGGGTCCGCGGACCAGGCCGTAGACGATGCCGAAGAGACCGCCGCTGGCGAGCAGGGTGCCGGGGATGTCGAGCGGGGACCCGGTGCCGTGCGACTCGGCGAGGCGGAGGCGGGCGAGCGGCAGCAGGGCCAGGCCCAGCGGGACGTTCAGCCAGAAGATCCACTGCCAGGAGATGTGTTCGGTGAGGGTGCCGCCGACGAGCGGTCCGGAGGCGACGGCCAGTCCGTTGACGGCGCCCCAGATGCCGTACGCCATGCCCCGCTTGGCCGCGGGCACGGCGGCGGTCAGCAGGGTGAGCGTCAGCGGCATCATGATGGCCGCGCCCGCGCCCTGGACCGCGCGGGCGGCGATGAGGGAGTCGATACCGGGTGCCATGGCCGCGGCGGCGGAGGCCCCGGTGAAGACGGCGAGTCCCACTATGAAGAGCCGGCGGCGGCCGAAGCGGTCGCCGAGGGCCGCGCCGAACATCAGCAGGACGGCGAAGGTGAGCGTGTAGGCGCTCACGGTCCATTCCAGGTCGTGCAGGGCGCCGCCGAGATCCTCACGGATAGAGGGCAGGGCGGTGGTGACGACGAGGTTGTCGAGGGCCGCCATGAATCCGGCGACGCTGGTGATGACGAGGGCCCAGGCGGCTCCCCCGCGGCGTGCGGTCTGCTGTGACATCGCTCCCCCAAGGGGTGATTCGTTTGATCGATTAGTAATTGATTACTAACTTTCGCGATCATGAAAAGGCGCGGCAATCCCGCCTTCCCTTGTCAGGTCTCCAGTCGACCCTTGAGCCGCGCCGACGGATACAGCCCCTCCCAGACGCGATGCTCGGGAGGGAAGCCCATGGCCGCCAGGCAGTTGACGAGCATCCCGTAGGCCATGAAGGTCGTCGTCTCGTTGACGTCGGCGCCCAGCGGAACGTGGACGGTGTCCCACAGCCGCATCCAGCCGGCCCGCACCGACTCGCCGAACTCGTGGTCGCCCTCTTCCTCGGCGGCCTTCACGGCGACGTACATCTGCATCTGCATCATGAGCCGCTCGGGCCGCTCCGCGATGACCTTGGTGTACGCGTTGCCCATGGCGTGCAGGGCTTCCTCGCCCTCCAGCCCCTCGGAGGCCTCGGCGAACGTGCGGATCGTGTCCTCCACGCACCGCTGCGCCACCGCCAGGAAGATCGCCTTCTTGCCGGGGAAGAGCCGGAAGAGATACGGCTGCGAGACACCGACCCGCCGGGCGATCGCCTCGGTCGACGTGCCGTGGTAACCGCCGCGGGCGAACTCGATCGTCGCCGCGCGGATGACGCTCTCGCGCCTCTCCTCCGCACTCATCCTGGGCATGCAAGTAAGTTAGTACTTAATCACTAACTACGTCAAGGGGTACCGCGGACAGCTCACGCGTAAGGGGCGCCCCGCAATGGAGAGCGCCCCTTACCTGCTGTCTGTCTCGCCGGCTCAGGCCAGCCGTACGACCGCCCGGGACATGCCCAGCACCTTCTGTCCGGCGCTGGTCGCCGTCAGGTCCACGCGGACGGTGTTGTCGTCGAGCTTGGCCGCGACCTTGGCGGCGACCTCGATCAGGGCGCCCTCGTCGTCGTTGGGGACGACGACCGGCTTGGTGAAGCGGACGCCGTACTCGACGACCGCGCCCGGGTCGCCGGCCCAGTCGGTGACCACGCGGATCGCCTCGGCCATGGTGAACATGCCGTGCGCGATGACGTCCGGCAGGCCGACCTCCTTGGCGAACTTCTCGTTCCAGTGGATCGGGTTGAAGTCGCCGGAGGCGCCTGCGTACTGGACGAGGTCCGCCCGGGTCACGGGGAAGGTCTGCGCGGGCAGTTCGGTGCCGACCTCGACGTCGGAGTAGGAGATCTTCGCCGTCATGGGATCGCTCACGCCTCCTCGGCCGCGCGGGCCACGAGCTTGGTCCAGGCGGTCACGACGTGCTCGCCGGCCTCGTCGTGGACCTCGCCGCGGATGTCCAGGATGTCGTTGCCCGCGAGGGACTTGACGGCCTCGATGGTCGAGGTGACCGTGAGCCGGTCGCCGGCGCGGACCGGGCGGCGGTAGGCGAACTTCTGGTCGCCGTGCACCACCCGGCTGTAGTCCAGGCCGAGCTGGGGGTCCTGGACGACCTGGCCGGCGGCCTTGAAGGTGATCGAGAAGACGAAGGTCGGCGGCGCGATCACGTCGGGGTGGCCGAGCTCCTTGGCCGCCTCCGCGTCCGTGTACGCCGGGTTGGCGTCCCCGACCGCCTCGGCGAACTCACGGATCTTCTCCCGGCCCACCTCGTAGGGCGCGGTGGGCGGGTACGTCCGCCCCACGAAGGACTGGTCGAGCGCCATGGCTCGGCACCTCCTGGTTGCTCTACTGACCGGTACGGGTCATTCAACGACGCGAGGCCGCCCCCGATCACTCGGGAGCGGCCTCGTGTACGAGCCTGTTTTATCGCGTTTCGCGGTGCGCGGTGTGCGCATTGCAACGCGGGCAGTGCTTCTTCATCTCAAGACGGTCCGGGTTGTTACGCCGGTTCTTCTTGGTGATGTAGTTCCGCTCCTTGCACTCCACGCAGGCCAGCGTGATCTTCGGGCGGACGTCGGTGGCAGCCACGTGAGTGCTCCTTGACGAACGGATGGGATGGTTTAACGCATAGAAGAGTAGCCGATCGAAGGACCGACCCCGCAATCGGCTACTGTCAGTAGCGGTGACCGGACTTGAACCGGTGACACAGCGATTATGAGCCGCTTGCTCTACCGACTGAGCTACACCGCTGTGATGCGATCGGATCCCGCCTTGCGACGGGAACCTCACACACCAGAGCCCCAAAACGGAATCGAACCGTTGACCTTCTCCTTACCATGGAGACGCTCTGCCGACTGAGCTATTGGGGCGAGCGATGAAGACATTACACGGTCTGCAGCCGTTCACCCAAATCCGTTTCGGGGCACCCGCCGCGGGCGCTCGGACCGTCCTGCGAGCAGCCTCGCGAGCGCCTTCCCTGCCGCCTCTCCCGCTCCCCTTTCCGCTTCCCTTCCGGCTTCCCTTCCGCACAGCGGGCCACACCGGTACGACTATTGCGCTCCTCCCCGCCATGGGCGGGAGGCCGTCCTAGGCTCGACTCACTCTGCGTGATCATGCGTCCTCCCCGTGCGCAAGCCCGAGCCCCTGGAGTGCGATGCCCGACAGCCGGCCGCAGCCGCCACCGCCCCCGTCGTCGTCCTCGCCGGGTCCGGCCGACCCGTCGTCGCTGCTGCTGTGCGGGGCGCGGCTGACCGACGGCCGGACCGTGGACGTACGGCTGGGCGGCGGGCACATCGAGGCGGTCGGGACGGCCGGCAGCCTGGCGGCGGGCGGCACGCGCGCGTGCGGGGCGCGGGTGGACCTCGGCGGCTATCTGCTCCTGCCGGCCCCGGCCGAACCGCACGCCCACGCCGACACGGCCCTGTCGGCCGACGCCGAGGGCCCCGTCTCGTACGAGCCGCAGGACGTGCAGCGCCGGGCGACCGAGGCCGCGCTGCTCCAGCTCGGGCACGGGGCGACGGCGCTGCGGGCCCACGTGCGCGTGGGGGACGTCCAGGGACTCGGCGCGCTGGAGGCGGTGTTGCAGGCACGGCGGGCGCTACGGGGCCTGGCCGAGCTGACGACGGTGGCGATGCCCCGGGTGCTGACCGGGGTGGCCGGGGCGGACGGGCTGGCGGTGCTGCGGGACGCGGTGAAGATGGGCGCCTCGGTGGTGGGCGGCCGGCCCGACCTCGACCCGGATCCGACGGGGTACGTGGAGGCGGTCCTGGAGGTGGCCTCCGAGCACGGCTGCCCCGTCGACCTGCACACGGACGCCGGGGACCCGGCGCGGCTGGCCCGGCTCGCGGCGATGGCGGGCGGACTGCGCCCCGGCGTGACCCTGAGCCCGTGCGGCGATCTCGGACGGCTGCCCACCGAGGTGGCCTCTCGGACGGCCGACCAGCTCGCGGCGGCCGGGGTGGCGGTGGTGTGCCTGCCGCAGGGCGGCTGCGGTGGCGTGGACCACCGGGGCACGGCTCCCGTACGGCTGCTGCGCGCGGCCGGGGTGCGGGTGGCCGCCGGGAGCGGGGCGCTGCGGGACGTGTCGAACCCCGTGGGGCGTGGCGACCCGCTGGAGGCGGCGTTCCTGCTGGCCTCGCGCTACGGCCTGGCGCCCGAGGAGGCGTACGACGCGGTGAGCGGGTCGGCGCGGGCGGTGCTGGGGCTGCCCGAGGTGCGCGTGGAGGCGGGCTTCCCGGCCGAACTGCTCGCGGTGCGCGGGGACCGGCTGGCGGGGGCGCTCTCGCTGGCGTACAGCCGGGTGGTGGTGCACCGGGGGCGTGTGGTGGCACGGACCAGCGCGGTGCGGGAGTACTGCGATTCGGCGGCCGCGGCGGAACTGGGGCTGCCGCGGCAGGGGCGGGGGCAAGTGTCGTAAGGGCGGGGCGGGGGCCGGTGTGGGGCGCTGGGGTGAGGGGCGGTGGGGGCGTGGCCGAAGTCGTGCGGCGGACGGGGGCGTCCGGGCGTACGGTCGAAGGCATGCGCATTGTCATCGCTGGTGGTCATGGTCAGATCGCGTTGCGGCTGGAGCGGTTGCTCGCCGCGCGCGGGGACGAGGTCGCGGGGATCATCCGCAAGGCCGAACAGTCCGACGATCTGCGGGAGGCCGGTGCCGAACCGGTCGTGCTCGACCTGGAGTCGGCGTCCGTGGACGAGGTCGCGGAGCGGCTACGGGGTGCCGACGCGGCGGTCTTCGCGGCCGGCGCGGGTCCGGGTAGCGGGACGGCCCGCAAGGACACGGTGGACAAGGCCGCGGCGGTCCTCTTCGCGGACGCGGCGGTGAAGGCGGGCGTACGGCGCCTGGTGGTCGTGTCGTCCATGGGCGCCGACCCTCGGCACGAGGGCGACGAGATCTTCGACGTGTACCTGCGCGCCAAGGGCGAGGCGGACGCGTATGTGCGCGGCCTGAACGCCCTGGACTGGACGATCCTGCGGCCCGGTCAGCTCACGGACGACGCCGGCACCGGCCTCGTCCGCCTGGAGGCGCGTACGGGCCGCGGGCCGATCCCGCGTGACGACGTGGCCGCCGTACTGGCGGAGTTGGTGGACACCGCCGCGACGGCCGGGCTCACCCTGGAGCTGATCAGCGGACCGGCGCCGGTGTCCGTGGCGGTGAAGTCGGTGGCGGGGAACTGACGGCTTCCCGGTGGAGTTTCCCTAGAACAGAGGCAGTTGGCCAGGGAAGTCGGGCACCGCGTAGCCGTCCAGGGCCGGTTGCTCCGCACCGAGCAGCGCCTGTCGTCGGGAGCCCGGGCACGAGGTGAGTTCGCCGTGTTCCCGGGCGCCCGGCGGGTCGTGACGCGCGTACCGCCCCGCGACGACGGCGATCTCGCGGCGGCACTGGGGGCAGATTCTGCGGCGGGAGGACATGGAGCCAGTGTGCCGCGCGAGCGGCCTGAGTATGCCTGTCCTCCTCTGCTGCGCGCCCCTTCTCTCTTCGCTCACCGCACCCCCACCCGGGGCTCTTGATTGCCTAAGTCAATCAATGGGCTTGACTGTGTCGGGTCGCATCGCGCTGGGCCGCCGCTCGCGTCAGGTCGCTGAGGGAGGCGGCGAACGCCTGTGGCGGCTGCGGGAGTTCAGCGTGGCAGCCGGCCGGGTGAGATACGCGCCACCCTGCCCCAAGGAACGCGCCACCCTTCGCGGCCACCGCATACGAAAAACCCCCTTCTTCCGCGTCTCCGCAGAGGAAGGGGGTTCTCCCCAGTGTGGCGGCGCCAGGATTCGAACCTGGGAAGGCTGAGCCGGCAGATTTACAGTCTGCTCCCTTTGGCCGCTCGGGCACACCGCCGGGGGTTGCTGCCCTTCGAACCGCTTTTCGGCGGCGCTCCGTGGCAACGACGTAAACAATACCTGATGTGGAGGGGTGCTTCGCCACCCGATTGATCGGCGCCCGGAGGGCGGGGGGTGGCTAGGCTTGTCCGGATGCGGCCCGGGACCTGAACGGGACCGGCGGCCGCCCACGTACGCCGGTACGCACGATACGCACCCCGATACAAGGAGCCACAGGACATGGCCGACTCCAGTTTCGACATCGTCTCGAAGGTCGAGCGGCAGGAGGTCGACAACGCACTCAACCAGGCCGCCAAGGAGATCTCGCAGCGCTACGACTTCAAGGGCGTGGGCGCCTCGATCTCATGGTCCGGTGAGCAGATCCTCATGGAGGCGAACTCCGAGGACCGGGTGAAGGCGATCCTCGACGTCTTCCAGTCCAAGCTGATCAAGCGCGGCATCTCGCTGAAGGCTCTGGACGCGGGCGAGCCCCAGCTCTCCGGCAAGGAGTACAAGATCTTCGCTTCGATCAAGGAGGGCATCTCCCAGGACAACGCGAAGAAGGTGGCGAAGGCCATCCGCGACGAGGGCCCGAAGGGCGTGAAGGCGCAGGTGCAGGGCGAGGAGCTGCGGGTCAGCTCCAAGAGCCGTGACGATCTGCAGGCCGTCATCGCCCTGCTGAAGGAGAAGGACTACGACTTCGCCCTGCAGTTCGTGAACTACCGGTAGG
The DNA here is from genome assembly GCF_024442335.1 of Streptomyces sp. CRCS-T-1. Lineage (NCBI taxonomy): Bacteria > Bacillati > Actinomycetota > Actinomycetes > Kitasatosporales > Streptomycetaceae > Streptomyces > Streptomyces sp. CRCS-T-1. The sequence goes on from NZ_CP101651.1 coordinate 3,269,076, forward strand.
TCCGGTCGGGTCCTCGGGGCTCCCGGTCCGCACTGGTACGAGGAAGGGTGGGCACCTGTCGGTGTCCACCCTTCTCGTCTGCCGGCCGCGTTCGGTGGGCACGCTCAGCTGCGCGAGTTGCCGAACAGGAGGCGGTAGGCGACCAGGAGGACGAGCGATCCGCCGATCGCCGCGGCCCAGGTCGTGCCGTCGTAGAAGTCCTTGGTGATCGGGTGGTCCATCCAGCGGGCCGATATCCAGCCGCCGATGAAGGCGCCCGCGACGCCGATCAGGGTCGTGCCGATGAGGCCGCCCGGGTCGCGCCCCGGCAGCAGGAATTTCGCGATGGCTCCGGCCAAGAGTCCGAGGATGATCCAGCTGATAATGGTCATGCCGTGAACCTGCCCTTTCACGCTGTGCCCGCACTGTCCCGGCCATGTGATCTTGCTCCCGGCGGGCCGTGCCCGTGCGTCGTACGTCGGGCGTTCCGCGCGCGTCGTCCTTGCCGCGCGCTGTCACGCCGTCTTGGTCAGGAGGACGTCCTGGCGGCGACCGCCGGTTGCACTGATCAGTAGGGTGCGACGCATGAACGCCTCCGGTTCCGGACTGCGCCGTACCCTCGGCGTGGGGGACGCCGTCGTCATCGGAGTCGGCTCGATGATCGGAGCCGGGATCTTCGCCGCCCTCGCGCCGGCAGCGCACGCGGCCGGGTCCGGGTTGCTCCTCGGGCTCGCCGTCGCCGCCGTCGTCGCCTACTGCAACGCCACGTCGTCGGCTCGCCTCGCCGCCCTGTATCCCGCCTCGGGCGGCACGTACGTCTACGGGCGTGAGCGGCTCGGGGAGTTCTGGGGGTATCTCGCGGGCTGGTCGTTCGTGGTCGGGAAGACGGCCTCCTGTGCGGCGATGGCGCTCACCGTGGGCACGTACGTCTGGCCGGGACAGGCGCATGCGGTGGCGGTCGCGGTCGTGGTGGCGCTGACCGCGGTGAACTACGGCGGGATCCAGAAGTCCGCGTGGCTGACGCGGGTGATCGTGGCGGTGGTCCTGGCTGTCCTCGCTTCCGTGGTGGTCGGGTGTCTGGTGTCCGGTGCGGCGGACGCCGGGCGGCTGGGCATCGGGGCCTCGGGCGGTGCGGGCGGAGTGCTTCAGGCGGCCGGCCTGCTGTTCTTCGCGTTCGCGGGGTACGCCCGTATCGCGACCCTCGGTGAGGAGGTACGCGACCCGGCGCGCACCGTTCCGCGCGCGATTCCGCTGGCGTTGGGCATCACGCTGGTGGTGTACGCGTGTGTGGCGGTGGCTGTCCTTTCGGTGCTCGGGTCGGACGGTCTCGTGGACGCGGCGGCGCCACTGGCCGACGCGGTGCGGGCGGCCGGGGTCCCCTGGCTCGTGCCGGTGGTGCGGGTCGGTGCGGCCGTGGCCGCGCTGGGCTCACTGCTGGCTCTGATCCTCGGGGTCTCGCGGACGACGCTGGCCATGGCCCGGGACCGGCATCTGCCGGGGGCGCTGGCGGTCGTGCATCCTCGGTTCCAGGTGCCGCACCGGGCGGAGCTGGCGGTGGGTGCGGTGGTCGCGGTCCTGGCCGCCACGGTGGACGTCCGGGGCGCGATCGGGTTCTCCTCCTTCGGTGTGCTGGCCTACTACGCCGTGGCCAACGCGTCGGCGTGGACGCTGGATTCGGCATCCGTATCGGCATCGACGGTGCCGGCGGCTCGGTTGGTCGCGGGAGTCGGGCTGGCCGGGTGCGTGGTGCTGGCGTTCTCGCTGCCGGCGGTTTCGGTGGTCGTGGGAGCGGGTGTGCTGGTGGTGGGCGCCGTTGTGTATGGAGTGCGACGGTGGGCTGGGACCAGGGCGGGGAGTGCGTAGGACCGCGAGGCAGTGGGGACAGGCACTCCGCCACCGGTGCTGGCCAGGCTCTCTTGTCCCCTGGCAACTGCTCGATCGCGGTCATGGGTTCATCATGCGGGCCGCCGCTGACAGCCGGGCGGGCCTGTGGACAACCCCCGGTCTGTGGAAACCGGGCCGCGCGGCCTCGCGGTCAGCATGCGGTGAAGGGCTCGTCGGTCCGGACGATGTCGCGGCCGAGCGGGAGCAGCGAGACCGGGATGAGCTTGAAGTTGGCGATGCCGAGCGGGATGCCGATGATCGTGACGCACAGGGCGATGCCGGTGGCGATGTGGCCGAGGGTCAGCCACCAGCCCGCGAGCACCAGCCACAGCACGTTGCCCACGCAGGACGGCGCGCCCGCGTCGTGGCGCTCGACCGTCGTGTACCCGAAGGGCCACAGGGCGTAGACGCCGATGCGGAAGGCCGCTATGCCGAACGGGATCCCGATGATGGTGATGCAGAGGAGCAGGCCCGCGAGCATATAGGCGAGGAACAGCCAGAAGCCGCTCAGGACGAGCCATATGACGTTGAGAATGGTCCTCATTGCTTCCCACCTGCCATCTTCTCTAGCCGGGCGATGCGTTCCGCCATCGGCGGGTGTGTGGAGAACATCTTCGAGAGGCCCTGGCCGGGGCGGAACGGGTTCGCGATCATCATGTGACTGGCGGTCTCGATACGCGGCTCGGGGGGCAGCGGGAGCTGCTTCGTGCCGAGTTCGAGCTTGCGCAGGGCGCTGGCCAGGGCCTGTGGGTCGCCGGTGAGCTGGGCGCCGGAGGCGTCCGCCTGGTACTCCCGGGAGCGGCTGATGGCCAGTTGGATGAGCGAGGCGGCGAGCGGGCCCAGGATCATGATCAGCAGCATGCCGAGCAGACCGGGGCCGTCGTCGTCGTCCGAGCGCCCGATCGGGATCAGCCAGGCGAAGTTGACCAGGAACATGATCACGGAGGCGAGGGCACCGGCGACCGACGAGATGAGGATGTCGCGGTTGTAGACGTGGCTGAGCTCGTGGCCGATGACTCCGCGCAGCTCGCGCTCGTCCAGGAGGCGCAGGATTCCTTCGGTGCAGCACACGGCGGCGTTGCGCGGGTTGCGGCCCGTGGCGAAGGCGTTGGGCGCCTCCGTCGGGGAGATGTACAGACGCGGCATGGGCTGGCGGGCCTGGGTGGAGAGCTCGCGGACCATGCGGTAGAGCCCAGGGGCCTCGAACTCGCTCACCGGGCGGGCCCGCATCGCGCGCAGTGCCAGTTTGTCGCTGTTCCAGTAGGCGTACGCGTTGGTGGCCAGCGCTACCAGGACGGCGATGACGAGCCCCATGCGGCCGAAAAAGCTGCCGATGACGATGATGAGGGCGGACAGTCCTCCGAGGAGGACTGCGGTCCTGAGCCCGTTGTGCCGGCGGTGCACGGTACGCCCTCCAAGTGGTGCGGCAGGGGGACCCTTGCTCGGTGATCTGCGGTGCCACTGGTGCCGTGGTGTCACGTCCAGTGGACCCTCCCGTACTGGTCAACGCCAGGCGGGGGGCACTAGTTCCCTTGTGCGTGCGGCGCCGGGTTTGGGCCGTCCGGGTGAACGGCGCCAGGAAGCGGCACGCGCGCGCAGGGAGGCGGGTGCCCCACGCGCGCGTGGCGAAAGCGGCTGTCGTTCAGTGGCCGGCGTTCAGAAGAGGGCGGTGTCGGTGAAGCGCAGGACGAGCTGGGGTGCCCCCGACAGGACAATGCCGAGGACGCCGGTCAGTGCGATCGCTGCGGTGAGAGGGACGGGGACGCGGTGCTTCTGGGGCTCGCCCTCGGGGGCGCGGAAGAGCAGGGTCGTCCACTGGAGGTAGTAGAACAGCGCGATGACGACGTTGACGGCCATGATCACGGCCAGCCAGCCGAGGCCGGCGTCGACGGCCGCCGCGAAGACGGTGACCTTGGCGAAGAGGCCGATGATGCCCGGCGGCAGTCCGGCGAGGCAGAGCAGGAAGAACGCGAGGATCAGGGCGGACAGAGGGTTCGACGCGTACAGGCCTCGGTAGTCGGCGACGCGGTTGAGGGACTTCGTACGGCCGACAAGGGCGGCCACGGCGAAGGCGCCGAGGTTCACGGCGCCGTACATCAGGGCGTAGGCGACGGTGGAGCCGATCGACTTCTCGGCGTCCCCGGAGTACCCGGCGGCGGCGATCGGGACGAGCAGGTAGCCGGCCTGGCCGACGGACGACCAGGCGAGCAGGCGGACCGCGCTGTACGCGCGCGTGGCCTGCTGACGCAGGGCTCCGACGTTGCCCACGGTCATGGTGAGCGCGGCCAGGACCGCCAGGGCCGGGCCCCAGAGATCGGCGTACGACGGGAGGGCCACGACCGTGACGAGGATCAGGCCGCTGAAGCCGACCGCCTTGCCGATGACCGACAGGTAGGCGGCGATGGGCAGGGGCGCGCCCACGTAGGTGTCGGGCACCCAGAAGTGGAAGGGCACGGCGGCCGTCTTGAAGGCGAAGCCGACGAGGGTGAGGACGACGCCGGTCTGGGCGAGCGTGTGGAGCTGTCCGTCGACGTTCTGGATGCGGTCGGCGACCTGGGTGAGGTACAGGGTGCCCGTGGAGGCGTACACGAAGCTGATGCCCATGAGGCTGACCGCGGTCGCGGTGACCGAGGACAGGAAGAACTTCAGGGCCGCTTCGGAGGACTTCCGGTCGCCGTACTTGAGGCCGACGAGCGCGAAGGCAGGCAGGGAGGCGACCTCCAGGGCGACGATCAGGGTCGCGAGGTCGCGGGAGGCGGGCAGGAGGGCGGCGCCGGCCGCGGAGGACAGCAGCAGGAACCAGTACTCCCCCTCGGGGAGCTCCTTGCGGCCGTCCTTCAGGGCGGTGACCGACAGAAGGGCGGTGAGGAGGGCCCCGCCGAGGACCAGGAACTGGATGACCAGGGTGAAGCGGTCCGCCGTGTAGCTGCAGACGGTGGCGTCGCCGGTCAGGCAGAAGGTGCTGCGGTCGCCGTCCAGGAGGGGCAGCAGCATCAGGGTGGCGGCGGCCAGGCCCGCCACCGACGTCCAGCCGAGCAGCGCCTTGCGGTGCTCGGCGACGAACAGGTCGGCGACCAGGACGACGAGTCCGACGACCGCCGTGAGGGTGGGCGGCGCGATCGCGAGCCAGTCGACGGACTGGACCAGCGACGCGGCCAGGGGCTGGGCCGGGGAGCTCATCGGTTGCCTCCTGCGAGGAGCTGCTGGACGGCCGGGTCGCTCAGGCCGAGGAGGGCCTTGGGCCACAGGCCCGCGACGACCGTGAGGGCGACGAGCGGGGCCCAGGCCGCGAACTCGTAGGAGCGGACGTCGGGGAGCGCCGGGGCGTCCTTCGGCAGGGCGCCCATGCAGACGCGGCGGACCACGATCAGCAGGTACGCGGCCGTCAGCAGGGTGCCGAACGCGGCGATCGCCATGAAGGTGAGGAAGGCGGGGCGGCTGAGGCCCGCGGCGGGCTGGAACGCGCCGAAGAGGGCCAGCATCTCGCCCCAGAAGCCGGCCAGGCCCGGCAGGCCGAGCGAGGCGACCGCGGCGAAGGCGAGCAGGCCGCCGAGGCGCGGGGCCTTGCCGTAGAGGGCGGCTCCGGTCTCCTCGGCGAGGGTGTCGAGGTCGGTGGTGCCGGTGCGGTCCTTCAGGGCGCCGACCAGGAAGAAGAGCAGGCCGGTGATGAGGCCGTGGGCGATGTTGGCGAAGAGGGCGCCGTTCACGCCGGTCGGGGTCATGGCGGCGATGCCGAGCAGGACGAAGCCCATGTGACCGACGGACGAGTAGGCGATGAGGCGCTTGAGGTCGCCCTTCGCGCCCTGCTTGGCGAGGGCCAGGCAGGCCAGGGATCCGTAGATGATGCCGACGACGGCGAATGCCGCGAGGTAGGGCGCGAAGGTGCGGAATCCGTCGGGCGCGATGGGGAGCAGGATGCGGACGAATCCGTACGTACCCATCTTCAGCAGGACACCGGCCAGCAGGACCGAGCCGACGGTCGGCGCGGCGGTGTGGGCGTCGGGCAGCCAGCTGTGCAGCGGCCACATCGGCGTCTTGACCGCGAGCCCGATCCCGATCGACAAAACGGCGATGACCTGCACGGATGCGGTCAGCGACCGGCCGTTGTCAGTGGCGAGTGCCATCATGTCGAACGTGCCCGCCTTGAGCCCGATCAGGAGCAGGCCGAGCAGCATGACCACGGAGCCGAGCAGCGTGTAGAGGATGAACCGCCAGGCGGCCTGGCTCCGGCCCTCACCGCCCCAGCGGGCGATGAGGAAGTACATCGGGATGAGGACCATCTCGAAGGCGAGGAAGAACAGCAGCAGGTCGAGGACGGCGAAGGTCGCGAGGGTGCCGGACTCCAGGAGGAGCAGCAGGGCGACGAAGGCCTTCGGGGTCGGGCCTTCAGGCATCTTGAAGTACGAGTAGAGCGCGCAGAGGAAGGTCAGCAGCGCGCTCAGGACCAGAAGGGGGAGGGAGATGCCGTCGATGCCGAGGTGGATGCGTACGTCGAGTGCGGGGATCCAGCTGATGTCCGTGCTGGCCTGCATCTTCGACGGCTGGTCGTGGTCGAAGCCGAGCGCGAGGACGATCGCCGCGATGAGGACCGCGCCGGTGACGGTGACGCCGTGCCGGAGCACCGCCTGCTCGGGTGACTTCCCCTTCAGCCCGGGCGGGGCAGGCAGGAGAGCCGCGGCGGCGCCGAGGAGCGGGCCGACGACGATGAACGCCAGAAGGACCTGCATCACGGACTCGTTGATATCGATCACGCCTGCTCACGCTCCCGTGGCGACGAGGACGGCGGCGACCGCGAGGACGACGGTGCCGGCGAGCAGCGCGCTCACATAGGTCTGGACGTTGCCGGTCTGGGCGCGTCGCACGGCGGCGCCGAGCCAGCGGGGCAGCGCGCCCGCACCGCGTACATAGGTCTCGACGACCTCGCGGTCGAGGAACCGGACGAGGCTCGCTCCGGCCTGGACCGGGCGGACGAAGAGCGCCGTGTACACGGCGTCCACGTGGAAGCCTGCGGCCGCGGGCCGGTGCAGGGGGCCGAGCAGGAGCCGTCCGGGGTCGGCGGGGTCGGGCGCGTAGGCGATGTCCCCGTAGGCCGGCTCGTGGGTGGCGATGGCTTCCGCCTCGACCCGGGCGGCGTCGCCCTCGGGGTGGGCGGCGACCGCGCCGAGCGGGACGCGGGCCGCGAGCGCGGTGGTGTGCCGCCAGGCGCCGTAGGTGACGATGCCGCCGACCAGGGCGACGCCGGTGCCGAGCACGGAGGTGGTGAGGGTCGGGCCGAGGTCACGGCCGTCGAACCAGTCGGGCAGCACGCGGAACGCGAATCCGCCGAGGGCCAGGGAGGGGACGGCCAGTACCCACAGCACGACGGTCATCGTCAGCGGCTCCTTGCCGTGGTCGGGGGCTTCGGTGCCCCGGCCCCGGAAGGCGAGCAGCCACAGGCGCATCGCGTAGGCGGCGGTGAGCACGGCCGTGAGCAGGCCGGCGACGAGGACGATCCAGCCCGCGGCGGCGGGGGCGTGCTCGGTGTGCCCGGTGACGACGTGCTCGGCGACGCCGAGGACGGCCTCCTTGGAGAAGAAGCCGCTGAAGGGCGGGATCGCGGCGAGCGCGAGCAGCGCCACGGTCATCGTCCAGTAGGCGTCGGGGACGCGGGCGCGCAGGTTCCGCATGCGGGACATGGCGGCGAGCGAGTTGGTGCCGGCGGCGTGGATGATCACGCCGGCCGCGAGGAACAGCAGCGCCTTGAAGGCGCCGTGGGACAGGAGGTGGAAGACGGCGGCTCCGCGGTCGCCGACGGCGAGGGCGCCGGTCATGTAGCCGAGCTGGCCGATCGTCGAGTAGGCGAGGACGCGCTTGATGTCGTCCTGGGCGAGCGCGGCGAGCCCCGAGCCGGCCATGGTGACGGCGGCCATGACGGCGAGCACGACCATCGCGGCCTGCGAGGCCTCGAAGACCGGGAGGAGACGGGCGATGAAGTAGACACCGGCGGCGACCATCGTCGCGGCGTGGATCAGCGCGGAGACGGGGGTGGGGCCCGCCATCGCGTCGGGGAGCCAGGTGTGCAGCGGGAACTGCGCCGACTTGCCCGCCACGCCCGCGAGGAGCAACAGGGCGATCAGCGTCGGATGGTCGAGTGAGCCGCTCGCGACGGCGCCGAGGACCTTCGTGATGCGGAAGGAGCCGGCGTCGGTGGCGAGGGCGAACAGGCCGATGAGGAAGGGGACGTCGCCGAGCTTGGTGACCAGGAAGGCCTTGAGGGAGGCGGCGCGGGCCTCCGGGGTCTCCCAGTAGTGACCGACCAGGAAGTAGGAGCAGATGCCCATGACTTCCCAGCCGACCAGCAGCACGATCAGGTCGCCGGAGTAGACGACCAGGAACATCGCGGAGGTGAACAGGGAGACGAGGGCGGCGTACGAGGGGTAGCGCGGGTCGTCGCGCAGATAGCCCGTCGAGTAGATCTGCACGCAGGAGGCGACCAGGCCGACCACGACGGCGACGAGGGCGGCGAAGCCGTCGATGTGCAGGGCGAGTTCGATCGGGACCGAGCCGGTCGGGGTGAGTTCCGTGGCCGCGTTGACGGCCGTGTCACCGCCCTGCCGTGCGGCGACCAGCGCGGCGAGCACCAGGGAGGCGAGCGTCGGCAGGACGGCGAGCGGGCGGACGAAGCCGGGTGCCGTGCGGCCCAGGAGCAGGCCGGCGGCGGCGCCTAGGAACGGAAGGAGGGGGACGAGGACGGCGAGGGTGGTCGTGGTCACGCGGTGGCCTCAGCCTTCTGGGCCTCGCCGGGCTGCTCGGCCGTGCGGGCGTCGCTGTCGTGGCCGTCGGGGTCGTGGTCGTCCGGGCCGTGCCGTTCGGCGGTGTCGCGGAGCTTGTCGATGTCCGCGGTGCCGCGGTTGCGGTGGACGGCGAGGACGATCGCCAGGCCGATGCCGATCTCGGCGGCGGCGATGGCGATGGTGAACAGGGTCAGGGCCTGGCCGGAGTGCAGGGTCTCCTCGGCGGTCCTGCTGAGCCAGACGTCGAAGGCGACCAGGTTGAGGTTGACGGCGTTGAGCATCAGCTCGACCGACATCAGGACCAGGATCGCGTTGCGGCGGGCGAGGACGCCGTACAGGCCCGTGCAGAAGAGGAGAGCGGAGAGGACGGCGGGATAGGCGAGGTGCATCAGCGGGTGCCTTCCTTGTCGCTGCCGTCGGCCGGGGTGCGATCGGCTGGGGCGGTCCCGGGCGCTGTCGCCGCGTCGGCCTTCGCCTTGCGGGACAGGACGATCGCGCCGACCAGGGCGGCGAGGAGGAGGACGGAGAGGGCCTCGAAGGGGAGGACCCAGTTCTGGAAGAGGCTCGCGCCGGTGGCCTCGGTGGAACCGGCGGCGGGGCCGTTGAGGTCGATCCAGGTCGTGCGGAAGGCGTCGACGACGACCCAGACCAGGGCGGCGGCCGCGGCGAGGGCCACGGTGAGGGCGGCCCAGCGGTTGCCGGAGTCGGCGTCCGGGGAGCGGCCGATCGGGGCCCTGGTGAGCATCAGTCCGAACAGGAGGAGGACGACGACGGAACCGACGTAGATGAGGACCTGCACCCAGGCGATGAACTCGGCGGTGAGCAGGAGGTACTCGACGGCCAGGCCGCCGAGGGTCACCACCAGCCACAGGGCGGCGTGCACCAGCTGCCGGGTGGTGACGGTGACGATCGCGGCGCCGAAGGTGACCAGGCCGACGAGGAGGAAGGCGATCTCGACGCCGGTCGGGGAGAGGAAGCCGTGGCTTTCGGCGGCAAGGCTCACGACTCTCCCTCCTGCGGTTCCGCCTGAGCGGCCGCCAGTTTCTCGGCGGTCTTGCGGGCGGTGGCGACTTCCTTCGGCTCCTCAGCGGCGGGGTCGAGGGCGGGCGGGGCCGGGACGGTCCACATCCACTCGCGGAGCTTGTCGCGCTCGTGGGTGAGGTCGTGGATGTCGGTCTCGGCGTACTCGAACTCCGGGGACCAGAACAGGGCGTCGAAAGGACAGACCTCGATGCAGATACCGCAGTACATGCACAGGGCGAAGTCGATGGCGAAGCGGTCGAGGACGTTGCGGCTGCGTTCGCGGCCGCCGGGGGTCGCCGCCGGGACCGTCTCCTTGTGGGAGTCGATGTAGATGCACCAGTCCGGGCACTCGCGGGCGCAGAGCATGCAGACCGTGCAGTTCTCCTCGAACAGGCCGATCACACCGCGGGTGCGGGGCGGGAGGTCGGGCTGGGCGTCGGGGTACTGCGCGGTGACGGACTTCTTCGTCATCGTGCGGAGGGTGACGGCCAGGCCCTTGGCCAGGCCGGAGCCGGGGATGCGGGGCCGGGAGGGCGGGAGGGACGCAGCCATGGTTAGTTGATCACCACCTTGACGACGCCGGTGAGGGCGATCTGGGCGAGGGACAGGGGGACGAGGAGGGTCCAGGCGAGCTTCTGGAGCTGGTCCTCGCGCAGGCGCGGGTAGGTGACGCGCAGCCAGATCACGAGGAAGGCGAGGACCGCGGTCTTCAGCAGGGTCCAGACCCAGCCGAGGCCGTCGGCGCCCCAGGGGCCGTGCCAGCCGCCCAGGAAGAGGACGGTGGTCAGACCGCACAGGACGACGATTCCGGCGTACTCGGCGAGGAGGAAGAGGGCGAAGCGGAGGCCGGTGTACTCGGTGTACGCGCCGAAGATGATCTCCGAGTCGGCGACGGGCATGTCGAAGGGAGGGCGCTGGAGTTCGGCGAGGCCGGCGACGAAGAAGACGATCGCGCCGACGATCTGCCAGGGCAGCCACCACCACTCGAAGGCGTCGAGGATGCCGGGGAGGGAGACCGTGCCTGCCGCCATCGCGACGGAGGCGGCGGTGAGGAGCATCGGGAGTTCGTAGGCCAGGAGCTGGGCGGCGGTGCGGAGGCCGCCGAGGAGGGAGAACTTGTTCGCGGACGCCCAGCCGGCCATGAGCGAGCCGAGGACGCCGACGCCCATGACGGCCAGGACGAAGAAGACGCCCGCGTCGATGACCTGGCCGACGGCTCCCTCGCCGGGGCCGATGGGGATGGCGAGCAGGACGAGGAGGTACGGCAGCAGGGCTACGGCGGGGGCCAGTTGGAAGATGCGGCGGTCCGCGCCCGCGGGGACGATGTCCTCCTTCTGCGCGAACTTCACGCCGTCGGCGACCAGCTGGGCCCAGCCGTGGAAGCCGCCGGCGTACATGGGGCCGAGGCGGCCCTGCATGTGGGCCATGACCTTGTGTTCCGTCTGGCCGATGATCAGGGGGAAGGTGAGGAACACGACGAAGACGATCAGAAGTCGCAGGATGACGTCGAGCGCGTCGTTCACCGCGTGCCTCCTGTGGGGTCTTCGGGGGTGTCCGTGGGCTCTGTTGACTCTGCGGGCTCTGTGGCTTCTGTGGTCTGTGGGGGCGGCTCGGGGGTCTTCGAGTCGGCCGAGGGCTCGGGGGTCGGCGACTGCGTGGTCTCGGGCGACGCTTCGGGGTCCGGTTCGTCGAAGGCCGGGCGGGCGTGGTGCCAGGGGGCGTCGGAGCTGCGCGGAGCCGGGCGGGCAGGCCTGGCCGGCCGGCCCTCGCCTCGGTCGGACGCGCTGCGTTGGCTCGAGCTGCCCTCCGAAGCGCTGCGCGCGCGGCGCGGTCCCGCCGACGGGGTCGGGGGTGCGGCCTCGGTTGCGGGGGACTCCGGCTGCCCGGGGGGCGGCGTCTCGGTGCCGGGCTCCGCTGCTTCGGAGCCGGTCGCCGGGGATTCGGGCCCGGGTGTCGGGGACTCGGGGCCGGTCGCCGGGGGTTCCGATCCGCCGGGCGCCTGGCTCGCCGAACCGTCTGCTGCGGTGCGGGTACGGCGTGGGGTGGCCGGGGGTGAGGGGGGCGTGTCGCCCGGCGTGGACTGGCTCTCCGACGCCTCGCGTGGGGCGGCCGGGGGCTGCGTGTCCGGGGCGCTTGCAGCGGCCTGGCTTGCTGAGCCGTCCGCTGCCGTGCGTGTGCGGCGGGGCGCGGTCGGAGACGGAGTTTCCGGAGTACCGGCAGCCGCCTGGCTCGCCGAGCCCTCCGCCGACGTGCGTGCGCGGCGCGGGGCAGCCGGGGGCGAAGCCTCCGGAGTACCAGCGGCGGCCTGGCTGGCCGAGCCTTCCGCCGACGTGCGGTTGCGGCGCGGTCCTGTCGGAGCCGACGTGGGCGACTCACCGGGCGGGGCCTGACTCGCCGAGCCCTCCCCCGCCGTACGCGCGCGGCGCGGAGCCTCCGGGGTGCCGGTAGCGGCCTGGCTCGCCGAGCCCTCCCCCGCTGTGCGTGTTCGCCGTACGGGGCGTTCGCCTGCGGGGCGAGGAGTCGCGCCTCGGGTCGGGCGGGACGGGGCCGGGGGGAGTTGGCCCTTGAGGGGGCCCCATTCGTTGGGGTCGGGGACGCCGGGGGGGAGCATCTGGCGGCGTTTGGGGCCGCCGTGTTCGGACTCGCCGGGTTCCTTCGCGCCGGGCCAGGCCTTGGCGACGCGGGCGGCGAGGACGAAGTCCTTGCGCAGGGGGTGGCCTTCGAAGGTGTCGGGCAGGAGCAGGTGGTCGAGTGCCGGGTGGCCTTCGAAGGCGATGCCGAACATCTCGTGCGTCTCGCGTTCGTGCCAGGCGGCGCCCGCGTAGACGTCGACCGCCGAGGGCAGGGCGGGGGACTCGTGCGGGATCGTCGTACGCACGAGGAGGCGGCGGAGGGGGGACAGGGCCGCGATGTGGGCGCTGACGCGGAAGCCGGTGCCCGGTTCGTCGACCGCGCTCAGCCAGTCGAAGTAGGTGCAGCCGAGGCGGTCGCGGGCGGTCCGCAGGGCCGCGATCCAGGTCGCCGGGGGGACGTCGACCGTCAGGACCTCGTAGGACTCCTCGGCCGTGGCGTCCGGGCCGAAGAGTTCCTCGGTGGCGGCGGGCAGCCAGCCGACCGCGGTCATCGTCCCTCCCCCGACTCCGACGCCGACGCTGGGTCCGAGGACGGTGGCTTTACCAGGCCGCTCTGCAGCGCCGCCGTCGACGGGCGTGCCGTGGTGCCGTAGCGCTCCCCCAGCGACTCGCGGGCGATCTTCTCCTGGAGCTTGAGGATTCCCTGGAGCAGTGCCTCGGGGCGGGGCGGGCAGCCGGGGACGTAGACGTCGACGGGGATGATCTGGTCGACGCCCTTGGTGACGGAGTAGGAGTCCCAGTAGGGGCCGCCGCAGTTGCTGCACGCGCCGAAGGAGATGACGTATTTCGGCTCGGGCATCTGCTCGTAGAGGCGCTTCACCGCCGGGGCCATCTTGTCCGTGACCGTGCCGGAGACCACCATCAGGTCGGCCTGGCGGGGGCCGGGGGCGAAGGGGATCACGCCGAGGCGGATGAAGTCGTGGCGGGCCATCGACGCGGCGATGAACTCGATCGCGCAGCAGGCGAGGCCGAAGTTGAAGACCCAGAGCGAGTAGCGGCGGCCCCAGTTGAGGATCACCTTCATCGGCTCGGGTGCGAGGCGCGCGAGGGCGCCGAGCCGCTTCGGTTCGGGAAGCAGCACGGGTTCGGGGCCGGCGGAGGTCACGTCGGGGGTCACGTCCATGCCAGGACGCCCTTCTTGTATGCGTAGAGCAGGCCCACGGCCAGGAAGCCGAGGAAGATGAACATCTCGACCAGGGTCGTCGCGCCGTAGCCGGGGGCGGCGAAGACGGTCGCCCAGGGGAAAAGGAAGATCGAGTCGACGGCGAAGATCACGTAGAGGAAGGCGTAGACGTAGTAGCGGACCTGGGTGTGGGCCCAGCCCTCGCCGACGGGGTCGACGCCGCATTCGTACGTCAGGAGCTTCTCGGGCGTGGGGACCACGGGCCGCAGCAGGCGGCCGGCCCCGAAGGCGACGGCGACGAACAGCACGCCGACCACGGCGAGCAGTCCGACGACCGAATAGGACTGGAAGTAGTCCGCCGCGACGACGGTCGTGGTGACGACGGTCGGTTCCGGCACGTCCGTCCCTCGCTCCCTTGAAACTCGGACCTGGTCCTGCGGCGATCCCCCGGTTCACCCGGACGCCGCTGTTCGACGATCTGTACGCACGGGAGTCTAGGCCCTGATAAAGGCAGGGTAAGCAGCCCGTCACGCCCTGGCATGCGGGGGTGGGGTTTTCCTCAGTCGATCCCGGCGGCGCACCTCATGGCGCGGGCGCCCGCGGCCGGGCACGCTACCGCGTATGACCGAACGCTTCCCGTCCACCGGCGCGAAGGCGGCCGCGACGACGGCCGGGCAGGACGACCGCCCGCCACCGCCCCGGTTCGCCTACGACCGGCACACCTGGAAGGAGATCGCGCACCTCCTGGCGAACCTTCCTCTCTCCCTGCTCGGATTCACCTATGTCATGACGGTGCTGTTCACCAGCTTCTGGCTGACCGTCACGGTGATCGGGTTCCCGCTGCTCGCGGCCGGCCTCATGGGCGCCCGGCAGTTGGGCAAGCTGGAGCGGGCGCGGGCCAGGGCGCTGCTCGGGGTGCGGGTGGACGAGCCGAGCCGGCTGCCGCTGCGCGGCTCGGGCGGCTTCCTCACCCAGGTGTGGATGTCGCTGAAGGACCCGGTGGGCTGGCGTGCGGTGCTGTACGAGTTCATGCGGCTGCCGTGGGGCGTCCTCACCTTCACCATCACTCTGGTCTCGCTGTTCGTGCTGTGGCCGGTGCTGCCGTTCATCGCGCGGGGGCTGGCCAACGCCGACCGGGCCATGGTGCGGGGGCTGCTGTCGCCCTCGGACGAGCTGGAGCGGCGCATCGCCGAGCTGGAGTCGGACCGGGGGGTCGTGGTCGACACGGCCGCGGCGGACCTTCGGCGCATCGAGCGGGATCTGCACGACGGGGCGCAGGCCCGGCTGGTCAATCTGGCCATGGGGCTCGGCCTGGCCAAGGAGAAGGTGCTGGAGGACCCCGACGCGGCGGCGGCGATGGTCGAGGAGGCGCACGGCGAGGTGAAGCTGGCGCTCCAGGAGCTGCGGGATCTGGCCCGCGGGATCCACCCGGCGGTGCTGACCGACCGGGGCCTGGACGCGGCCCTGTCCTCGGTCGCCTCGCGCTGCACGGTCCCCGTGAAGGTGACGGTCGATCTGCCCGCGCGGCCGGCCGCGGCCATCGAGGGCATCGCCTATTTCACCGTCTCGGAGCTGCTGCAGAACGTCAGCAAGCACAGCCGGGCGCGGTCGGCGTCGGTGGATGTGTGGCGGGCTGCCGACCGGCTGCTCATACAGGTGTGGGACGACGGCCGCGGGGGCGCGAGTCTCGACAGCGGTACGGGGATGAGGGGACTGGCCGAACGGCTCGGCGCCGTGGACGGGCTGTTCGTCCTGGAGTCGCCCGAGGGCGGCCCTACGACGGTCACGGCGGAACTGCCCTGGCGCGACCGCACGGACGCGTCCGCCGCGGGCACCGGCGGCTTCTAGACCCCACCGCGCTGCCACCCGGCCGGAGGTGGGGAAAACCCCCCGTCCAAGACGCCGACGGACTCCATGGTCCGCCGACCTGCGGCGGAGCAGGGTGGAGGTATCGAGAGCACAGTCGCCGGACGAGGAGAAGGACGACGTCGATGGCCACGGAGTACGGACAGGGATACGGGTTCGACGGCGGGCCCGGGTACCCCGGGAGCACCGGACGACGGCGGCACCGGCTGCCCGTCGCGCTGCGGGCGCCGGTCGAGGGCCGCACCTGGCGTGAACTCGGCCATGTGCTGCTCAGCCTGCCGATCAGCATCATGCTGTTCGTCTACGCGGTCACGATGGTGTCGCTGGGGGCGGGGCTGCTGGTGACGTTCCTCGGCGTGCCGGTGCTGGCGGCGGCGCTCGCCGGGTGCCGTGGCTTCGGGGCGCTGGAGCGGCTGCGGGCGCGGGCGCTGCTGGACCTGGAGGTGGCCGAGCCGGAGCCGCTGCGGGCGCGGAAGCCGGGTGCCATGGCGTGGATGGGGGCCGTCCTCAAGAGCGGTGCCTCGTGGCGGGCCCTGCTGTACGCGCTGCTGCACCTGCCCTGGGCGGTGTTCTCGTTCGCCGTCGCCGTGAACGTGTGGGTGCTGGGCTGGGGGCTGCTGACGTATCCGCTGTGGTTCTGGGTGCTCCCGATGTACGCCGGGCAGGACGGGGTCCAGCTCTACGGCGACGAGACGCACCAGATCTATCTCGACAACCCGTTCGAGATCACGATGACCGCGCTGGTGGGGCTGCTGCTCACGATCGCCATGCCGTGGATCGTGCGGGCGTTGACGATGGTGGACCGGCTGATGGTGCACGGGCTGCTCGGGCCGTCGCGGCTGGTCTCGCGGGTGGTGGAGCTGGAGTCCGACCGGGGGGTCGTGGTCGACACGGCCGCGGCGGACCTGCGGCGCATCGAGCGGGATCTGCACGACGGGGCGCAGGCCCGGCTGGTGGCGCTGGCCATGGATCTGGGGCTGGCGAAGGAGAAGCTCCAGGAGGATCCGGAGGCGGCCGCGCGGATGGTGGACGAGGCGCACGGCGAGGTGAAGACGGCCTTGCAGGAGCTGCGGGATCTGGCCCGGGGGATCCATCCCGCGGTGCTGACCGACCGGGGGCTGGACGCGGCGCTGTCGGCGGTGGCGTCGCGGTGCACGGTGCAGGTGGGCGTCGAGGTCGATCTGACGGAGCGGCCGGCGCCGGCGATCGAGGGGATCGCGTACTTCACGGTGTCGGAGCTGCTGCAGAACGTCAGCAAGCACGCGGGGGCGACCTGGGCGGGTGTGGAGGTCTGGCGGGTCGAGAACCGGTTGATGTTGCAGGTCGTGGACAACGGGCGGGGTGGGGCCGATGTGTCCCGGGGGTCGGGGCTTGCCGGGCTGGCGGAGCGGCTCGATGCGGTGGACGGGATTCTGGTGGTGGACTCGCCTGCGGGCGGGCCGACCCGGGTGACGGCGGAGTTGCCTTGGCGGGGGGCGTACGTGCGGTGACCTCCGGTCGGGGGGCGGGGCTCGGGGCGTTCCGTCTCCGGTCTGCCGGGGGGCTCCGCCCCCTGGACCCCCGGCCTGTGCCCACCGAGCACCCGAATCGCTCGACCAAGAAGCAAGCCCCCTCCCCCATACTCACTCGGACAAGAAGCCCGACCCACCCCCCATCCACCCCCCGATCCTGAAATGCTGGACCCGTCGCACGGGTGGGCGCGGAGCCGATGTGGGTCGCGGACGGGCGGCGTCGGGCTGTGGGGGGGCCGGAACATCGTGGAGGACAGGGTGCGGGTGGTCATCGCCGAGGATTCAGTGCTGCTCAGGGAGGGCCTGACCCGGCTGCTGACCGACCGCGGGCATGAGGTCGTCGCCGGGGTGGGTGACGGCGAGGCGCTGATCAAGACCATCACCGAGCTGGACGCGCAGGGCGAGCTGCCGGACGTCGTCGTGGCCGATGTGCGGATGCCGCCGACGCACACCGACGAGGGGGTGCGGGCGGCCGTGCGGTTGCGCAAGACGCACCCGGGCCTCGGTGTGCTGGTGCTGTCGCAGTACGTGGAGGAGCGCTACGCCACGGAGCTGCTCGCGGGGTCCAGCCGGGGCGTCGGCTATCTGCTGAAGGACCGGGTGGCCGAGGTGCGCGAGTTCGTGGACGCGGTGGTGCGGGTGGCGGGCGGCGGTACGGCCCTCGACCCGGAGGTGGTCGCGCAGCTCCTGGGCCGCAGCCGTAAGCAGGACGTGCTCGCCGGGCTCACGCCGCGGGAGCGTGAGGTGCTGGGGCTGATGGCCGAGGGGCGGACGAACGGGGCGATCGCCCGGCAGCTGGTGGTCAGCGACGGCGCGGTCGAGAAGCACGTGAGCAACATCTTCCTGAAGCTGGGGCTGTCGCAGAGCGACGGGGACCACCGCAGGGTCCTGGCCGTGCTGACGTACCTCAATTCCTGACATGGGCGGCAGGAGTGGGTGATCACCCCAAAGTCGCGTCCAAGATGCGAATGACACAAAGAAGGCGACCCTTACGGTCGTAGGGTTGATCCTGGGAGGCCTGCGGGAAGGCCTGTCCGGGACAGCCGCCTCGAGGGAGGTCCAGTTCAGTGACCAGCCAGGTCAGTAGCCCAGCGGAGCAGGCCGACGGACCAGTCGTAGGAGAGCAGCGCAAAGCGGGGGGCGCCAAGGGCGTCCGCCGTCTCGACCGGGTGATCATCAGGTTCGCGGGGGACTCGGGTGACGGTATGCAGCTCACCGGTGACCGCTTCACCTCGGAGACCGCGTCGTTCGGCAACGACCTGTCGACGCTGCCGAACTTCCCGGCCGAGATCCGGGCGCCCGCCGGGACCCTGCCGGGTGTGTCGTCCTTCCAGTTGCACTTCGCCGACCACGACATCCTCACGCCCGGTGACGCGCCGAACGTGCTGGTGGCGATGAACCCGGCCGCCCTGAAGGCGAACATCGGCGATCTGCCGCGCGGCGCCGAGGTGATCGTCAACACGGACGAGTTCACCAAACGGGCGATGCAGAAGGTCGGCTACGGCACCAGTCCGCTGGAGGACGGGTCGCTGGACGGCTACCACCTGCACCCGGTGCCGCTGACCACGCTCACCGTGGAGGCGCTGAAGGAGTTCGACCTCAGCCGCAAGGAGGCCGAGCGCAGCAAGAACATGTTCGCGCTGGGCCTGCTGAGCTGGATGTACCACCGGCCCACCGAGGGCACGGAGAGGTTCCTCAAGTCCAAGTTCGCGAAGAAACCCGATATCGCGGCGGCCAACATCGCCGCGTTCCGGGCCGGCTGGAACTTCGGCGAGACCACCGAGGACTTCGCCGTCTCCTACGAGGTGGCCCCGGCGGCCACGGCGTTCCCGCCGGGTGTCTACCGCAACATCTCCGGCAACCTCGCCCTGTCCTACGGCCTGGTCGCCGCGAGCCGACAGGCGGATCTGCCGCTGTATCTGGGGTCGTATCCGATCACTCCGGCGTCGGACATCCTGCACGAGCTGTCCAAACACAAGAACTTCGGCGTGCGCACCTTCCAGGCCGAGGACGAGATCGCCGGAATCGGGGCCGCGCTGGGCGCGGCCTTCGGTGGTTCGCTGGCCGTGACCACGACGAGCGGTCCCGGGGTGGCGCTGAAGTCGGAGACCATCGGCCTCGCGGTCTCCCTGGAGCTGCCGCTGCTGGTCGTGGACATCCAGCGCGGCGGGCCGTCGACCGGTCTGCCGACCAAGACCGAGCAGGCGGATCTGCTCCAGGCGATGTACGGGCGCAACGGCGAGGCGCCGGTGCCGATCGTCGCGCCGCGCACCCCGGCGGACTGCTTCGACGCGGCCTTGGAGGCGGCGCGGATCGCGCTGACGTACCGCACGCCGGTCTTCCTCCTCTCCGACGGCTATCTGGCCAACGGCTCCGAGCCCTGGCGGATCCCGGATCTGGACGAGCTGCCGGACCTGCGGGTGCAGTTCGCGCAGGGCCCGAACCACACCCTGGAGGACGGCTCCGAGGTGTTCTGGCCCTACAAGCGCGACCCGCAGACGCTGGCCCGGCCGTGGGCGATCCCGGGCACGCCGGGTCTGGAGCACCGGATCGGCGGCATCGAGAAGGAGGACGGCACCGGCAACATCTCCTACTCGCCGGCCAACCACGACTTCATGGTCCGCACCCGGCAGGCCAAGATCGACGGCATCGACGTCCCCGACCTCGTGGTGGACGATCCACACGAGGCCAGGACCCTCGTCCTGGGCTGGGGTTCGACGTACGGGCCGATCACGGCCGCGGTGCGGCGGCTGCGCAGGGCCGGGGAGTCGGTCGCGCAGGCGCATCTGCGCCATCTCAACCCCTTCCCGAAGAACCTCGGCGCGGTCCTCGGGCGCTACGACAAGGTGGTGATCCCCGAGATGAACCTCGGGCAGCTCGCCACGCTGATCCGGGCGAAGTACCTGGTCGACGCGCAGTCGTACAACCAGGTCAACGGCATGCCGTTCAAGGCGGAGCAGCTCGCCGCGGCTCTGAAGGAGGCCATCGATGGCTGAGACGTCCACGCACGGCACGGGCATCGTCGAAGCGCTCTCCCTCGTCCCCAAGGCCGAGGCGAAGCAGTCGATGAAGGACTTCAAGTCCGATCAGGAAGTGCGCTGGTGCCCCGGCTGCGGCGACTACGCCATCCTCGCGGCGGTGCAGGGCTTCATGCCCGAGCTGGGTCTGGCGAAGGAGAACATCGTCTTCGTCTCGGGCATCGGCTGCTCCTCCCGGTTCCCGTACTACATGAACACGTACGGGATGCACTCCATCCACGGCCGCGCCCCCGCCATCGCCACGGGTCTGGCCTCCTCGCGCCGCGATCTGTCGGTGTGGGTCGTCACCGGTGACGGCGACGCGCTGTCCATCGGCGGCAACCATCTGATCCACGCGCTGCGGCGCAACGTCAACCTCAAGATCCTGCTGTTCAACAACCGGATCTACGGTCTGACCAAGGGCCAGTACTCGCCGACCTCAGAGGTCGGGAAGATCACCAAGTCGACGCCGATGGGCTCGCTGGACGCGCCCTTCAACCCGGTGTCGCTGGCGATCGGCGCGGAGGCGTCGTTCGTGGCGCGGACGGTGGACTCCGACCGCAAGCATCTGACGGAGGTGCTGCGCCAGGCCGCCGCCCACCAGGGCACGGCCCTGATCGAGATCTACCAGAACTGCAACATCTTCAACGACAACGCCTTCGAGGCCCTGAAGGACAAGCAGCAGGCCGAGGAGGCCGTGATCCGGCTGGAGCACGGCAGGCCGATCCGCTTCGGCGCCGACCTGGCGAAGGGTGTCGTACGGGACCCGCTGACCGGGGATCTGAAGGTGGTCGCGGTGACGCCGGACAACGAGGACCGGGTGCTCGTCCATGACGCGCACTCCCCGTCCCCGACCACGGCGTTCGCCCTGTCCCGCCTGGCCGACCCGGACACCCTGCACCACACCCCGATCGGTGTCTTCCGTGCCGTGGACCGGCCCGTCTACGACACGCAGATGACCGACCAGCTCGACCAGGCGATCGAGCAGCACGGCAAGGGCGACCTGGGCGCGCTGCTGGCGGGCGGGGACACCTGGACGGTCGCCGGCTGAGCCGCACGCTTGAGTAACACCGAGGCCCGGGAGCGCTAGGAAGCGGCCCGGGTCTCGTCGTAGGTCAGGCGGGCCTTCTCCACATCGTCCATGCGGTCGTGGGTCCACTGGGCGAGGGACCTGACCTGCTCGGCGGCCTCGCGGCCCAGGTCGGTGAGGGAGTAGTCGACGCGGGGCGGGATCACCGGCTTGGCGTCCCGGTCGACCAGGCCGTCACGCTCCAGGGTCTGGAGTGTCTGGGTGAGCATCTTCTCGCTGACGCCCCGGGCGCCGTTGCCGTACCGGCTGATCGCCCGGCGCAGCTCGCTGAAGCGGTACGGCCGCTCCAGCAGCTCGATCAGGACGAGCACGCCCCAGCGGCTGGTGACGTGCTCCAGGACGAGCCGGTACGGGCACAGGGCCTCGCCATCACTTACTGCCATGCCAGTACCTTACTTCAAAGTGGGTACTTTCCAAGAGTTAGCGCTACTCCTAGGGTTAGTGCCACCGCACCCCACAAGGAGAGTCATCACCATGAGCATCGTCGTCACCGGAGCCACCGGACAGCTCGGCCGTCACGTCGTGGAGCAGCTGCTGGAGAAGGTTCCCGCCGAGCAGATCACCGCGGTCGTCCGCAATGCCGAGAAGGCCGCCGACTTCGCGGACCGCGGGGTGAGGATCGCGCTCGCCGACTACAACACCCCCGCGTCCTTCGACGGCCTCTTCACCGCGGGTGACAAGGTCCTGCTGATCTCGGGCAACGAGTTCGACAAGGGCCGCGTCGCGCAGCACCAGGTCGTCATCGACGCCGCCAAGGCGGCCGGGGTCGCCCTGCTCGCCTACACCAGCGCCCCGGGCAGCCTGACCGCCGCGCTCGCCGACGACCACCGCGGCACCGAGGAGGCCCTGCTGAACTCGGGCGTGCCCTACGCGCTGCTGCGCAACGGCTGGTACCACGAGAACTACACCGAGAACCTCGCCCCGACGCTGGAGCACAACGCGGTCGTCGCCGCCGCCGGAGAGGGCCGGGTCTCCTCCGCCTCCCGCGCCGACTACGCCGCAGCCGCCGTCGCCGTGCTGACCGGTGAGGGGCACGAGAACCAGACGTACGAGCTGGGCGGCGACACCGCGTGGAGCTTCGCCGAGTACGCGGCCGAGCTGAGCCGGCAGACCGGCAAGGAGATCGCCTACAACGCGGTCACGCCCGAGGCGCTCACCGGCATCCTGGCCGGCGCCGGTCTGCCCGAGCAGTTCGCGCAGATCCTGGCCGGGGTCGACGCCTCCATCGAGAAGGGTGAGCTGGTCGTCTCCACCGGCGACCTGTCCCGTCTGGCCGGCCGCCCGACCACGCCGTTCTCCGAGGCCATCGCCGCCGCGCTCAAGGGCTGACGCCCCACCCGGCGTGCCTCTGCCCCCTCCACCCTCGGTTGTCATGACCGTATGGCGATACGGCCATGACAGCCGGGGGTGCTCGGCGTTACCTTCGTGGTCGCGGAAGACGACGTGCGAAGGAGGGGGCCCGTGACCGGCAAGCCGAAGGGCGAGGCACGGATAGGACTGCTGAACGGGTTCGCGGCCTACGGGATGTGGGGGCTCGTCCCCCTGTTCTGGCCCCTGCTGAAACCCGCCGGGGCGGTGGAGATCCTGGCCCACCGGATGGTGTGGTCGCTGGTCTTCGTGGGCGCCGCCCTGCTCGTACTGCGCCGCTGGGCCTGGGCCGGAGAGCTGCTGCGGCAGCCCCGCAAGCTGGCGCTGATCACGGTCGCCGCGGCGGTCATCACCATCAACTGGGGCCTGTACATCTGGTCCGTGAACTCCGGGCACGTCGTCGAGGCCTCCCTCGGGTACTTCATCAACCCGCTGGTCACCATCGGGATCGGGGTGCTGCTGCTGAAGGAGCGGCTGCGGCCCGTGCAGTGGGCGGCGGTCGGGACCGGCTGCGTGGCGGTCGTCGTCCTGACCATCGGCTACGGCCGGCCCCCGTGGATCTCCCTCTGCCTCGCCTTCTCCTTCGCCACGTACGGGCTGGTGAAGAAGAAGGTGGGCCTCGGCGGCATCGAGTCGCTGGCCGCCGAGACCGCGATCCAGTTCCTGCCCGCGCTCGCCTTCCTGGTGTGGCTGACCGGGCAGGGCGACTCCACCTTCACCACCGAGGGCGCGGGGCACGCGGCCCTGCTCGCCTCGGCCGGCATCGTCACCGCGCTGCCCCTGGTCTGCTTCGGCGCGGCCGCCATCCGCGTGCCCCTGTCCACGATCGGCCTGCTGCAGTACTCGACGCCGGTCATCCAGTTCCTGCTCGGCATTTTCTACTTCCACGAGGAGATGCCGCCGGAGCGCTGGGCCGGGTTCGCGCTGGTGTGGCTGGCGCTCACGCTGCTCACCTGGGACGCGCTGCGCACTGCCCGTCGCGCCTCCCGCGCGCTCACCGACGAGATCAGCGTGCCCAGCACCACCAGGACGACCGGCACGACCAGCGCCGCCCGGAACGCCGAGAGCGTGGCCTCGGGGCCGGACCCGGTGGACGCCAGGCCGTAGACCGCGGTCACCGCCGAGATGCCGATCGCGGAGCCGAACTGCGTGGCGGTGGTCAACAGCCCGCCCGCCAGGCCCTGCTCCGACTCGGCGACCCCGTCCGTGGCCGCGATCGTCAGCGGCCCGTAGGCCAGGGCGAAGGCGAGGCCCGCCAGGAACAGCGTCGGGAACATCGCGGCGTAGGACCAGTCCATGCCGACCGGCAGGAACAGCGCGTACGCGGCCACGGCCAGGACGAAACCGCCGACGATCACGCGGGCGTTGCCCCAGCGGGCGACCAGGCGGGGCGTGAGCGTCGGGGCGAGGACGGCGTCGATGCCCATGACGATCAGGGCCAGCGCCGTCTGGAGGGACGACCAGCCGCGCAGTTCCTGCAGGTAGAGCGTGACGATGAACTGGAAGCCGAAGAAGGCGCCGAGGAAGAGCAGCGCCCCGAGGTCGGCGCGCACCATCGGGCCCTGGCGCAGGATGCCGAGGCGGACGAGCGGGTCGGGGCAGCGGCGTTCGGCGGCGACGAAGGCACCGGCCAGGAGCAGCGCCCCGAGCCCCGAGGCCGCGGTGAGCGGCCAGTCGCGCAGGCCGTGTTCCAGGCGTACGACGGTGTAGGCGGCCAGCAGCATCGCGCCGGCGGCGGTGATCGCGCCGGGCAGGTCGAAGGTGCCCCGGCGGGTCCGCGGGGCGTCGCGCCCGGGGATCAGCCGCACGGCCGCGGCGAGCAGGGCCGCGGCCAGCAGCACGGGCGCGAAGAACACCCAGCGCCAGCCGAGCTCGGTGAGCAGACCGCCGATCACCAGACCGAGGGAGAAGCCGGCCGCGCCCGTCCCGGCGAAGATCAGCAGGGCCTTGTTGCGCTCCGGGCCCTCCTCGTACGACGTGGTGATCAGGGAGAGCGCGGCCGGGGTCATGAACGCGGCGGCGACGCCCGTCACGAAGCGGGCGAGGACCAGCATCCAGCCCTCGGTCGCGAAGCCGCCGAGCCCCGAGAAGGCGAGGAAGACGGCCAGCCAGAGCAGGAACATCCGGCGCCTGCCGAGCAGGTCGGCGGCCCGGCCGCCCAGGAGCGTGAAGCCGGCGTAGCCGAGCACGTAGGCGCTCATCACCCACGCCGCGGTGTCGGTGCCCAGCCCCAGGTCGGAGCGGATGGCCGGGATCGCCACCGCCATCATCGCGACGTCGATGCCTTCGAGGAAGATCGTTCCGCACAGAACGAGCAGCAGCGCCCAGGCACGGGTGCCCATCAGTCCACACTCCTCCGCCGTCAGTCGGTTACGCAACCGAGGGTCGGTTCCCTCTTGTAACCACGACCACCCTGCGGCAGCATCGGGAGACATGGAAGAAGGCACTTCGAAGTCACCGAGTAACTGCGAGAGCACCGTGGACTACGGCGACGCCGATCCCTTCCAGTGGGACACCCGGGAGGACTGCCAGGTCCGGCAGATCCTCGACCGGATCGCCGACAAGTGGTCGCTGCTGGTCATCGCGCTGCTGGAGAACCGGCGGCTGCGCTTCACCGAACTGCGCCGGGAGATCGACGGGGTCAGCCAGCGCATGCTGACGGTGACCCTGCGGTCGCTGGAGCGGGACGGGCTGGTGAAGCGGACCGTGCACCCGGTGGTGCCGCCGCGGGTCGACTACGAGCTGACCCCGCTCGGCAGGACCCTGCACACCACGATCCAGTCCCTGGTGACCTGGACGGAGGAACACCAGGAAGAGATCGCCGCGGCCCGGACCGCGTACGACACCCGCGCCGTATAACTGGTCCATGACACAGACACCGGCACGTCCCGCCCCCGTGCACTGGAAGGTCGTCATCGACGCGGGCGACCCGCAGGCGCAGGCCGACTTCTGGGCCGCCGCGCTCCACTACGAGGTCGAGGACAACAGCGTCCTCATCGGGAAGCTGCTCGGCGCCGGTGTCGTGCCGCAGGAGCTCGTCGTCGAGTTCCACGGCCGCCACGCCTTCCGGGACCTGGTCGCCGTACGGCACCCCGAGGACCCGTTCGAGGAGGAGAGCGGGACCGGGCTGGGGCGGCGGCTGCTGTTCCAGAAGGTGCCGGAGGCGAAGACGGTCAAGAACCGGCTGCACCTCGATCTGCACCCGGGAGAGGGGCGGCGCGAGGAGGAGGTCGCGCGGCTGGAGGGGCTCGGGGCGAGGGTGCTGCGGCGGGTGGCGGAGCAGGGCGGCGAGTGGGCTCTGATGGCGGACCCGGAGGGGAACGAGTTCTGCGTGCAGTAGCACGGCGGCGGGCCCGGTAACGCCCTGTCCTGTTCAGGCTCTTGACGGAGAGTCAGCATCAGCCTCACCATCCAGGCACCCCATTCACCCCGGGCGGCCTTCGGACACCCCACGGGCTGCCCGAAGGAACTCGGAGTCCCCACATGAAGCTCTCCGTTTCCGCGCGTGCCGTGGCAGCAGGCGGCATAGCGAGTGTCATGCTCCTGACGAGTGGCGCCGTGGCCGATGCCGCGTCCGCTCCCCCGAGACCGGCCGCGGCACCCGACCTGCCCCTGGCGAGCGTCAAGGCCCATCTGACCCAGCTGCAGTCCATAGCCACCGCCAACGGCGGCAACCGCGCGCACGGCCGGACCGGCTACAAGGCCTCGATCGACTACGTGAAGGCCAAGCTGGACGCCGCCGGATTCACCACCACGCTCCAGCAGTTCACCGCCTCGGGACGCACCGGCTACAACCTGATCGCCGACTGGCCCGGCGGCGACGCGAACCAGGTCGTGATGGCCGGCTCGCACCTCGACAGCGTCTCCTCAGGACCCGGCATCAACGACAACGGCTCCGGCTCGGCCGCCGTCCTGGAGACCGCCCTCGCGGTGTCCCGGGCGCAGTACAAGCCCACCAAGCATCTGCGGTTCGCCTGGTGGGGCGCGGAGGAACTCGGTCTGGTCGGCTCCCGCTACTACGTCAACCGGCTGACCACCGGGGACCGTTCGAGGATCAGCGCCTACCTCAACTTCGACATGATCGGCTCCTCGAACCCCGGCTACTTCGTCTACGACGACGACCCGGCGGTCGAGAAGACCTTCAAGGACTACTTCAGCGGCCTCGGCGTCCCGACCGAGATCGAGACCGAGGGCGACGGCCGCTCCGACCACGCGCCCTTCAAGAGCGCGGGCGTGCCGGTGGGCGGCCTGTTCACCGGGGCCAGCCGTGCGAAGACGGCGGCGCAGGCGGCCAAGTGGGGCGGTACGGCCGGGCAGGCCTTCGACCGCTGCTACCACTCCTCCTGCGACACCACGGCCAACATCAGCGACACCGCCCTCGACCGCAACAGCGACGCGGTCGCGTACGCGGTGTGGGAGCTGTCGGAGTAGTTCTTCTCTTCACTGGTTGCGGGCGCGTTCCGTGAGGCGGCCCATGCGGGCCCGGGCCGACTCCAGTTGCTCGATCTCGTCGGCTGCCGGGCCGTCCTCGGCGGCGAGCTCGGTCCACAGGCCGATCAGGTCGCGCCCCAGCTCCAGACCCACCGCCGGGTCGCGCACGGCCCGCCAGGCGGTGGACGCGCTCTGCACGTTGCCGTAGGCGGCCTCCGCGTCGCCCGTACGGCGGCGGGCACCGGCCAGGTCGAGCGACAGCCGGAAGGCGCGGAGCGGGTCACCGGCCAAGTAGGCGATGTACGCGCTGAGTTCACCCAGCCGGAGCACCTCGGGGTGCTCCGGCCCCAGCGCCGCCGACGCCTGCGCGACGGTCTGCTCCGCGAGCCCGGCCGCCTCCTCGATCCTGCCCTCCTTCACGGCCTCGTTGATCCGCGTGATCGGCTCCGCGACGAGGGCGGGCGCCGCGGAGTCGCCCGAGGTGTCGGGGGTCTCGTCCCCGAACATGGCCTCCGCGACGGCGTCGAAGCCGCGGGCGGGCGTGGGCTTGGCGTCGAGGTCGGCGAGCATCTCCGCTTCGAGCACCGGGTCGGGCTTCCTGCTTCGCCTCGGCGCGGCGACGGGACCGGCTTCGGGGACGGGCAGCGGCCTCGCGTCCATGGGCGGAGGCGGCCCGAACGCACCGGTGGGGGGCGCGACGGTGCCGGGCGGTGCGGCCGGGCCCGGAGGCGTGTCCTCCGGTGCGGGCGGCTCCTGTACGGCGCGCAGACGGAAGGTCGGGGCCGCGCCAAGGTCGTCCGACTCCGGTACGGGGCGCAGCACGTGTGTGGCGCTGTCGTTGCGCGAGGGGTTGTGTGAGGTGTCTTGTAGGGGTTCCTGCTCCGCCGGGGGTGGCATGGGTCCGGGCGTGCCGGGTGCGGGCGGTTCCGCAGCGGCGTCGGCGTGGGGCGGCTCGGCAGCCGTTGCGGCCGGGGGCCATTCCGTCGCCGGGACGGTCAGGGGCGGTTCCGCTGCCGCGCCGACCGGGGGCGGCTCTGCGACGGCGCCGGCCTGGGGCCATTCCGTCGCCGGACCGGCGGTCGGAGGGTGCGTAGGCGTGCCGGCCAAGGGCGCTTCCACGGCCGGGCCGACCGAGGGCGGCTCAGCGGCGGCGGCCGGGGGCCACTCCGTCGCCGGAGGGGCGGTCGGTGGTTGCGCGGGTGTGCCCGCCTCGGGCCATTGCACCGCCGCGCCGGCCGTCGTCGGTTCCGGGGCCGGGCGGGAGGTCGGGCCGGTCGTCGGGGGGTGCGGCGGGTGTCCGGTGACGGACTCCTCCGGCGGTGTCGTACGGACCGGCTCGGCCGTGAAGTGGCTGGAGCCGTCCGGTTCGACCCGGAGGGGGACGACGTAGCCGATGCGCTCGTCGTGGATGGTGGCGAGGACGGCATGGCCGGTGGCGAGGGCGATGTGGTGGAGGCGGTTCAGGACCGCCTTGTGGATCTCCTCGCCGGGGGCCGCGTAGACGGGGACGCCGCCGACGGACGCGCCGTCGGACACGCCCGGCGCTCCGGCACCGGCTCCGGCACCGCGTCCTGTTGTCCCGGGGACATGGACGTCGATCGGCGCCGCCGGAGTCGCCGCGTGTGCGGCCTGCTTCTGTTCCCGCTTCTTCTCGCGGCTGAGTCGCGACATCGTCCCCTCACTCGGCGTCGTACACCTACTTGTCGAGTGTGTCCGCTCGCTCCCGTTTCTCACGTCACCGCGGTGTCACAGGCTCGTCCCAAGGACTGTAGGCCCCGGCGCGCGTGGTTCCCGCCGGCATGAAGATCGACAGTACGAGGGAGGAGAGGTGCATGCAGACAGGCATGCGACAAGGCCCGGAGATCTGGATCCGCGGCCCGGTGACAACCCCGGAGCCGGGACCGCCGGAGCCGGCCCACGCCCACGCCGCGGCACGGCGGTTCTCCTGGGTCGGCACACACGGCGGCGCGGGCGTCTCCACGCTCGCCGCGGTCTACGGCGGTCATGACAGCGGCCGCTCCTGGCCCGGGCCGGGCGACCCGCCGTCCGTGCTGCTGGTCGCCCGGACGCACGCGGCCGGGCTGGACACGGTCGCCGGGGCGGTGGAGCTCTTCCGGCGAGGACAGGCCCCGCCGGGGCTCGACCTGGACGGCGTCGTCCTCGTGGCGGACGCCCCGGGCCGGCTGCCGCGCCCGCTCGCCCAGCGGGTCAAGTCCCTGGAGGCGGTCATCGACGTGTACCGCGTGCCGTGGGTGCCCTCCTGGCGACTCGGCGAACTGGGCCACCCGCCGCGCGAGACGGCGCCCCTGGCCAGGCTGACGGGAGAGGCACGCTGACGGCCGCGCCCCTGTCGGCGGGGGAGATCGCGGCGGGCGTACGGGCCCGGGAGCTGCGCGCGGTGGACGTGGTCGCGGCTGCGCTGGAGCGGATCGACCGGGCCGATCCGGAGCTGTGCGCGTTCGTCGAGGTGTGGCACGAGGAGGCGCTCCGGCGGGCGGGTGAGGTGGACGCGCTGCTCGACGGGCGTTCCGGGGGTGTCCCTCGCACGAGTGATGCCGACAGATCCGAAGATGCCCCTCGCACGAGTGGTGCCGACAACTTCATGGAGGCCGGGCCTCTGCCGCTCGCCGGTGTGCCCATCGCCGTGAAGGGGCGGAACGGGATGCGGGCGGCGGGGCCGCTGGTCGCGGCCGGAGCGGTGGTCGTGGGGGCCACCTCCGTGCCCGGGCCGGGGACGGAGTGGCAGACCTGGGGGCTCGGTGCGCGCGGCCGGACCGTGAATCCATGGCGGGCCGACCGTACGCCGGGCGGTTCCTCGGCCGGGTCGGCGGTGGCGGTGGCGGCCGGGCTGGTGCCGCTGGCGACGGGGAGCGACGGGGCCGGGTCGGTGCGGATCCCCGCGGCGTGGTGCGGGGTCGTCGGACTGAAGGCCACGGCCGGGCGGCTGCCCTCCGCCGACCGCACGGGGCTTGCCGTCCCCGGCGTGCTCACCCGCTCGGCGTCGGACGCGGCGCGCTGGTGGCAGGTGGTGACGGGCGAGCCGAAGCCCGTGCCCCCGCCCCTACCAATCACCGCCGTCTGGTCCCCCGACCTCGGTTTCGCCGGGCCCGATCCGGAGCCCGTCGCACTCGCCCGGGCCGCGGTGGAACGGCTCGTGGCGGCAGGTGTCGTACGGCTCGTACGACCACGGGTGCCGCTGCGGCTCACCGACCCCGGGCCCGCGTGGCTCGCCCTGCGCGCACCCGGCGCCGACCTGGCCGGGGCGCATCGCGACCGGGCGGAGAACGACCGGCGGCTGGCCGGGCTGTTCGAGGATGCCGAGCTGCTGCTGACGCCCACGGCACCCACCGCCCCGCACGGCCACGAAGGGCCAGGGGACCGCTACTCCACCTCGCTCACCTGGGCGTTCAACCTCAGCGGGCATCCGGCACTGAGCCTCCCGGCGGGCTTCGGCGAGGACGGCTGCCCGGCCGGGCTGCACCTGGTCGCACCGCACGGGCGGGAGGCGCTGCTGCTGGCGGTGGCGCGGGAGGCGGAGGCACGTATCGAGAGCTGACGGGCAGGCCCGCGTGACCGACGAGGCCACCCCTGGCGGATTTGAATGCGCACGCATATGATGCAAGCGCGTGTAATCGCCGTACGCCTTTCTTCTGGGGGACCTCCATGACCCGCCGCTTCCTCTTCGTCCTCGGCAGCGCCCGCGCCGAGGGCAACTCCGAGCTGCTGGCCCGCCGGGCCGCCGAGCAACTGCCCCCGGACGTCGAACAGCAGTGGATCGACCTCTCCGAGCATCCCGTGCCCGACTTCGAGGACCTGCGGCACGACAGCGATCATGTCCGTCCGACCGAGGGCAACCACGCCCTGCTCCTCGACGCCACGCTCGCGGCGACGGACATCGTGATCGTCACGCCCCTGTACTGGTACTCGGTCTCCGCACAGACCAAGCGCTACCTGGACTACTGGTCGGGCTGGCTGCGCACGCCCGGCCTCGACTTCAAGGCGACCCTGGCCGGACGCACCCTGTGGGGCGTCACCGCCTTGGCGCACCGGGAGGAGGTCGTCGCCGACCCGCTGATCGGGACGCTGCACAACTCGGCCGCGTACATGGGGATGCGCTTCGGCGGGGTGCTGCTCGGCAACGGCAGCAAGCCGGGTGACGTACTGAACGACACCGAGGCCCTGACCCGGGCCAAGACCTTCTTCACCCAGGAGGCGCCGCCCGCCCGGTTCCTGTACGAGAACTGAGCTCTAAGCGGTGATGTCCTTCGTCGTGAAGCGGGCCCAGGCCGCCGAGCCGAACACCGCCGCGTACAGGGCCTGGAGGCCGAGGTTCTTGGTCAGCTCGTCCCAGTAGACCGGCTCGCGCATGAGGTCGGCGAAGGACAGCCAGTAGTGCGAGAAGAAGTACGGCTGGAGGGCGTGCAGTTGCGGGATCTGGTCGAGGATCTGGACCGTGATCAGCAGGCCGACGGTGGTGGCCATCGCCGCGATGCCGCTGCCCGTGAGCGTCGAGACGAACAGGCCGAGCGCGGCGACGCCGATCAGTGACGCGGCGACGGCGAGGGCGATCAGCAGGGCTCTGCCCAGGCCCTCGGCGAAGCTGATCCGCGTACCGGAGATGGTCGTCAGGTCTCCTAGCGGGAACAGCAGCGCGCCGACCGTCAGCGCCGAGACGGCGACCACCAGGGTGGCCACCAGGCAGAAGATGACGACGGTCGCGTACTTGGTGAGCAGCAGACGGCTGCGGCCGGCCGGGGCGACGAGCAGATAGCGCAGGGTGCCGGCGTTCGACTCGCCGGCGATCGCGTCGCCCGCGACGACCCCGATCGCCATCGGCAGGAAGAACGGGAGGGTGGCGGCCAGGGCGGTGAAGACGAGGAACAGGCCGTTGTTGGTGATCTGCGAGATGAAGGCCGGTCCTCCGCCCCCTCCGCCGCCGGGCGACGAACCGTCACCCGTCTCGATCTTGACGGCGATGCCGACCAGGACGGGCACGCCCGCAAGGACGGCCAGCAGCGCGAGGGTGCGCCAGCGCCGGAAGGTCGTGGTGAGTTCGCTGCGCAGCAGCCCGAAGGTCCACAGCGGGCTCACCGGGCGTACGGCAGCCTTCGCCGTGTCAGCCTGCGACATCGAACCCCTCCCCCGTCAGCGCCACGAACGCGTCCTCCAGCGAGGCCCGTTCGACCGTGAAGCCGCGTACGCGCACCCCGGCCGTCACCAGCGCGGCGTTCACCTCGGCGAGGTCGCGGTCCGGCGGTTCGCCGGTCACCCGGTCGTCGGTGACGACGAGGTCGCCGATGCCCTGCTCCTTCAGCACCCGGGCCGCCTCCGCCGGGTCCGGAGTGGTCACGACGAGTCGGCCGCGTGCCCCGGCGGACAGCTCCGCCACCGGGCCCTGTGTGATCAGACGGCCCTGGGCCATCACGGCCGCGTGCGTGCAGACCTGTTCGATCTCGTCCAGCAGATGGGAAGAGAGGAAGACGGTCGTACCGTCCGAGGCCAGTTCCCGGATCAGGGTGCGGATCTCGCGCATGCCCTGCGGGTCGAGGCCGTTGGTCGGCTCGTCGAGCACCAGCAGCCGGCGGGGCTGGAGCAGGGCGGCCGCGAGGCCCAGGCGCTGCTTCATGCCCAGTGAGTACGCCTTGGCCTTCTTGCTCCCCGCGGCCGTCAGGCCCACCCGGTCCAGGGCGGCTGCGACCCGGGCCCGCCGGGTGCGGGGGTCGGCGGCCGGGTCGGCCGAGTCGTACCGGATGAGGTTGTCGCGGCCGGAGAGGAAGCCGTAGAGGGCCGGGCCCTCGATGAGGGCGCCGACGTGCGGCAGCACGGCGCGGGTGGCCCGGGGCATGGGCTGCCCGAGGACCCGCGCCGTGCCGGAGGTGGCCTCGATGAGGCCCATCAGCATGCGGATGGTGGTGGTCTTGCCGGAGCCGTTGGGGCCGAGGAAGCCGAAGACACTGCCCGCCGGGACGGTCAGATCGAGACCGTCGACGGCGAGCTGTCCGCCGCGGTAGCGCTTGGTGAGCGCGCGGGTGGAGATGACGGGGTCCGCGGGGTCTTCGGGCTCACCCCGCGCCTCCCGTTGCTCCGATTCCGTGGCGGACGGTTCGCCCATCGGCTTCCTCGTTCTCTTGGCGTCCCCTGGCGGCAGGGGACTTACTTCCCGGCGTCGGCCGCCTTCACCAGCGCGTCCTTGGTGACCAGGCCGACGTAGACCTTGCCGTCGTCCGTGATCAGGGCGTTGACCAGACGGGTCGAGAAGACCGTGCCCGAGCCGAACTTGCCGGTGACCTTGTCGCCGAGCGAGTCCATGAAGCCGCCGAGGTCGCCGCCGGCCTTGCCGGAGGGCACGCCCTCGCCGCCGGTGTCGAAGGTGGCTATGGCGTTCCAGCCCTCGCCGATGGTCTTCATGCCGTCGAGGCCCTGGCCGAGGTCCTCCTCCGACTTCGGGGCGTGCCGAGGGGCATCTCCCTTGTCGAAGTCCTTGCCCAAGTCCTTGCCGAAGCCCTTCTCGAGGCCCTTCTCGGAGCCCTTCTCGGGCGCCTCCTCCTCGGTGACCTTCGCCCCCTTCGGCGGGGTGAAGTCGAAGGTCGACGCGGCCGGCTTGGCGAAGTCGACCTGGGTGAAGCCCGCGTCGACGACGGCGGAGCCGCCGCTCGCCGGGGTCAGCGTGAACTTCAGCGGCGTGCCCGTCTTCGCGTCCACGGCCACGGTGATCGCACCGACCGTCGAGCCGGACTGCTTCGGCTTGATGAGCAGCTTGTAGGCGTCCCGCCCGGCGACCTGGGCGGTGCCGTCCACGGTCACGGAGGTCGTGTCGTCGGCGGCCTTGAGGGCCTCCTCGGCGAAGTCCTTCGGCGTGGCAGGCGGCTGCTGCCGGTGGTCCTCGCCGCTCTCGGAGGCCGTGCCGTGGTGGACCTCGTTCGACTTGCTGTCGTAGGCCCAGACGTCCTTGCCGTTGTGGACGATGCTGTACTCGGCGGCGTTCTCCAGCAGCGACAGCTTCTGCTTGTCCGGGCCGTCGGCCGCGACGCGCAGGGTGTGCGTGCCGGAGGCCAGTTCGGTGAGCTTGGCGGTCGGGTCGGCGGAGGAGCCGCCCTCGCCCCGGCCCGCGGCACCGGACATCAGGCTGCTCTCCAGCCCGCCGAGGTCCGGCAGCCCGAGGTCCGTGCTGATCTTCACGGTGCCGGACAGCTGCTGGACGTCCGACTTGGCGATCTTCTCGATGAGCTGCT
Source organism: Streptomyces sp. CRCS-T-1 (assembly GCF_024442335.1). Classification (NCBI taxonomy): domain Bacteria; kingdom Bacillati; phylum Actinomycetota; class Actinomycetes; order Kitasatosporales; family Streptomycetaceae; genus Streptomyces; species Streptomyces sp. CRCS-T-1. The sequence continues at coordinate 3,303,006 of NZ_CP101651.1, forward strand.
GTGCGGTGATCTTCGGGAGGTCGGGGTCCCCGGAGTCGGCGAGCGCGGGGACCAGCCCGATCGTCGCGGCCGCCACCCCCATCACCGTGACCGGTACGACGTACCGCGCGGCCTTGCGCCGTCCGGAACGCCGCTCGTCGACCTCCCCGGCGGTCGTGCTGTCGTCGGATGCGTACGGTGCCATGTGTGCCCTACCTCCGTGGTCGGCGGCGGCTGTCCGTGTCGTCCACGCACTCGTCCCTGAGCCGCCATTCTCACCCGAACAGGTGAGGAGTGGTGTTTTCCCTGGTGTTCATCTGACCAAATCGGCCAGGGAAATACGTCAGACCCCGGACTCAACTCCACGTACTGCTGGGGTATGACACGGAGGACCGGCTCCTCCCCCGACCCGTAGGGGACGGGGGCCGGTTCGGGCGCCGCTTCGGGGCTAGCCCGCCCGGTGCACCACCGCGTCGCACAGCTCCACGAGTGCCGTCTTCGCGGCGCACTCGGGCAGGGGGGCCAACGCGGAGCGGGCGTCCTGGGCGTAGCGGACGGTGTCCTTCCGGGCCTGTTCCAGCGCCGGGTGGGCGCGCAGCAGGCGCAGGGCCTCGGCGTGCCGTTCGTCGTCGGTGAGGTCGGAGTCCAGCAGCTCGCACAGGGCGATGTCGTCCGCGAGGCCGAGCCGGGCCGCCCGCTCACGCAGCCGCAGCACCGGCATGGTGGGGATGCCCTCGCGCAGATCGGTACCGGGCGTCTTGCCGGACTCGTGGGAGTCGGAGGCGATGTCCAGGACGTCGTCCGCGAGCTGGAAGGCGACGCCGAGGCGCTCGCCGTACTGCGTGAGGACGTCCACGGTGGTCTCGTCGGCGCCGGACATCATCGCGCCGAACCGGCACGACACCGCCACCAGCGAACCGGTCTTGCCGCCCAGCACGTCGAGGTAGTGCTCGACGGGGTCGCGGCCGTCCTGCGGTCCGGCCGTCTCCAGGATCTGGCCGGTCACCAGCCGTTCGAACGCCTCGGCCTGCACCCGCACCGCCTCCGGGCCGAGGTCGGCCAGGGTGTGCGAGGCGCGGGCGAAGAGGAAGTCGCCGGTGAGGACCGCGACGGAGTTGTCCCAGCGGGTGTTCGCGCTCGCCACCCCGCGGCGCACCGTCGCCTCGTCCATCACGTCGTCGTGGTACAGCGTGGCGAGGTGGGTGAGCTCCACGACGACGGCCGAGGGCACGATCCCGGGCGCGTAGCGGTCACCGAACTGGGCGGAGAGCATCACGAGCAGCGGACGGAACCGCTTGCCGCCGGCCCGCACCAGGTGCTGGGCGGCCTCCGTGATGAAGGGCACCTCGCTCTTGGTGGCCTCGAACAAGCCTTCCTCGACAGCCGCCAACCCGGCCTGGACATCGGCTTCCAGAGCCTGGTCCCGCACGCTCAGCCCGAACGGCCCGACGTCGGTCACGAGGGGTCTCCTGTCTGCTGTGTCTGCCGGTGATTACGCGGATTGTCGATAGGTCGCTGCCATCACTCGAGTCAGCGTATCCGGTCACGTTTCGATCACCGCCAGCGCCCATGGTTACAGGCCGGGTGGTATCTGATCACGACCGTTATGTTTTCGATCAGCTCATAAGAACAGACATTTATCGACTTACCGGGAGGTAGTGAGATATGCACGATTTGCCGTGACGATTGCGCAAATTCCCTTTGACGGGAATTGCCCCACAGGCTCGTGATCAGTGAGTTGAATCACGTTAACCCCTGTGTCGCGCCACCCCGGCATCGACCCGTACCTCCTTCAGCCGAACGCCAGTTGAGCCTTGACTCTCGCAAAGGATCAAGCGGACCAAACACCCCCGACCAAGGTCAACCGCGCGATATGTGATTCCCATGCTTGTTCCCGACATGTGCTCTCGCATACGTTCCCGCCCTGTCCGGCGGACGCCGAATCCTGCCGCCGCCCGGACCCCCACACACAAACCGACTCACTCACGCAGGGCAGGAGCGGGGGACCCAGGTAAGTCGCCGGTCCGCACAGCGGCACGGCTCGGGGTGAAGCCGCGCACGGCAGTACATCGCCGTACGCGGCCGGGCACCTCCCGGCCCGAACCCGACAGCTCACCTCGCAGGCGCCGGAGAGGAATATCGCCATGGCCGGACGAGGCAAGCACCGTCGCCCCAGAACCAACCCGCTCTCCCGAGGTGTCGCGATCGCCGGCACCGGCGGAGCGGCCCTCACCCTCCCGCTCCTCGGAGCCACCTACGCGAGCGCCACCGAGGCGCCGCAGAGCGCACCCGCCGTCGCGCAGTCCCTGCCCCAGGCGGTCCAGCCCAAGTCGCTCACGTACACCGTGGCCAAGGGCGACACGCTCTACCGCATCGCGGACAAGTACGACGTCGCGGGCGGCTGGAAGAAGCTCTACAAGGACAACCGCTCCGCCATCGGCGACAGCCCGAAGGTGATCCACCCGGGTCTGAAGCTGAAGGTGTCGACGACGAAGGCGCCCGCCGCGAAGAAGGCGACCAAGTCGTCCGCTCCGGCCAAGCCGGCCGCCAAGCCCGCCGGTGGCGTCGCCAAGGCCACCCAGGCCTCGGCGAAGACCTACGCCGACAACCTCGACGGATGGATCCGCGAGGCGCTGGACATCATGGGCCAGAAGGGCATTCCGGGGTCGTACGACGGCATCCACCGCAACGTCATGCGCGAGTCGTCCGGCAACCCCCAGGCGATCAACAACTGGGACTCCAACGCCGTCAAGGGCACCCCGTCCAAGGGCCTGCTCCAGACCATCGACCCGACCTTCCAGGCCTACCACGTGGACGGCACGTCGTGGGACCCGTACGACCCGGTCGCCAACATCACCGCGGCCTGCAACTACGCGGCCGACCGCTACGGCTCGATCGACAACGTCAACGGCCCGTACTGAGCCGTCCCGCCCAGCAGTCGCTCGAGGACGACGGCGATGCCGTCGTCCTCGTTCGACAGGGTGATCTCGTCGGCCACGGCCTTGAGTTCGGGATGGGCGTTCGCCATCGCGACGCCGTGGGCCGCCCAGTCGAACATCGGGATGTCGTTGGGCATGTCACCGAAGGCGATGGTGTCCGCCGGCCGCAGCCCCAGATGCTCGGCGGCAAGCGCCAGGCCCGTCGCCTTGGTGACGCCGCACGGCTGCAGCTCGACCGTGCCGGGCCCCGACATCGTCACCGTCGCCAGTGAACCGACCACCGAACGCGCCGTCGCCGCCAACTCGTCGTCCGACAGATGGGGATGGCGCAGCAGCACCTTGCTGATCGGCTCGCACCACAGGTCGTCGCGCCGCTCGACCCGTACGGCCGGCAGGGTCGGGTGCGGCATCAGATAGCCCGGCTCGATGAGCGTGAGCCCGTCGACCCCGTCCTGGTCGACCGCCGCGTACACCTGCCCCACCTCCGCCTCGATCTTGCCGAGCGCGGTCTCCGCCAGCTCCCGGTCCAGGGTGATGGACCACAGCAGCCGGTCCGCGCCGGCGTCGTACACCTGCGCGCCCTGTCCGCACACCGCGAGCCCCGTGCAGCGCAGGTCGTCGAGGAGCGGTCGCACCCGCGGCGCCGGCCGGCCCGTCACCACGAGGTGCTGCGCACCGGTGTCCGCCACCCGCGCGAGCGCGGCGAGCGACCGGTCGGAGAGGGTGTCGTCGCCGCGCAGCAGCGTCCCGTCCAGGTCGGTGGCGATGAGTGAATATGCGATGGGTGCGGCCATGATCTGAGAATACGGACAGCGCGCCCCTTCGTTTCATCGCACCGTGGACACCGATTGCCCGGTTGAAGGCCTCTGCACCAGTTGGCAACAACATGGTCCGCTACCTACCGTCGAGGCCGTCTCGGGCGGTACCTTCCAAGTGTCCAGGGGGGACTTGATCGGGGGGTCAGGTTGAGCAGTGGGCGCATTCGCGTGGCTGGGCCCGGGGAGCTCGGCGAAGGGGAGAAGGAGCGCTGGCGCGCACTGCGCGCTGCCTCCGAGGCACCGCGCAACCCCTTCATGGAACCGGAGTTCACCGAAGCCGTCGGCCTGGTGAGGCCGCAGGCACGGATCGCGGTGGTGTACGAGGGGCTGGAGCCGGTCGGTTTCCTGCCCTACGAGCGAGGGCCGTTGGGCCAGGGCCGGGCCATCGGGCTCGGGGTCTCGGACGCGCAGGGGGCGATCCTGCGGCCGGGCCTGGACCTGGAGGCGGGCCGGCTCCTGAAGGCCTGCTCGGTGTCGAGCTTCGCCTTCGACAACCTGGAGGCCGAGCAGCGGCTGTTCGTCCGGTACGCGGCCGAGGAGCACGCCACCTACGTCATCGACGTGGAGAAGGGCTACGAGACGTACGAGTCGGTGCTGCGCGCCGAGTCGCCGAAGTTCCTGAAGACCACCCTGGCCAAGGAGCGCAGGCTGGGACGGCAGGCCGGCGAGACGCGGTTCGTGTTCGACGAACGCGACCCGGCCGCGCTGCGCACCCTCATGGAGTGGAAGTCCGCGCAGTACCGCAGGACGGGCCGGCAGGACCGCTTCGCCCGGGAGTGGATCACCCGGCTCGTGGGGCGGCTGGCCCGGACCCGGGCAGCTGAGTGCGCCGGCACCCTGTCCGTGCTCTACGCCGGAGAGCGGCCCGTCGCCGCGCACTTCGGTCTGCGCTCGGCCTCCGTCCTGGCCTGCTGGTTCCCGGCCTACGACCCGGAGTTCGCGAAGTACTCGCCGGGTCTGGTGCTGCATCTGCGCATGGCCGAGGCGGCGGCCGCCGAGGGCATCGGCATGCTCGACCTCGGGCGGGGCGCGGCGGAGTACAAGGACGCGCTGAAGACGGGCGAACTGCCCGTGTACGAGGGCGCGGTGACGCGACCGGGGGCGGGCGCGGCACTGCACTGGCTGAGCCGCGAGCCCGCGCGCCGCGCGCACAGCTTCGTCCGGGGCAGGCCGCGGCTCGCGGCGCTGGCCGCGCGGACTTTGAAGGGCGCGGCTCGGCTGCGCCGTGGCTGAGCACGAGTTCGTACCTGAAGGCGAGTTCGTACGTGAAACGCGATTTCGTACCTGACATGAGTGGGGGGTGAGGGGCGCATGGCTCGTTCGGCGCGTGCGCGGGAGGAGATACGGCGGTTCCTGGACATCGGGGCGGTTCAGGTCGCTGAGCTGGATCTCGACGGTGACGGTGACGAGGCGGTGCTCAGACCCGGGCCGGGGAGCCCGCCGGTGACGCACGGCGAGGTGTTCGTGCTGGTCCGCAGGGGTGGGCGGCCCGTGGGCACGCTGCTCGGGCGGGTGCCGGAGGGGGCGGACGCACGGGGTGTGCTGGAGGCGCGGGCGCGGGCGGAGTGTGCGGCCGGGGATGTCGAGGACGCCGGGTGTGCCGGTGAGCCTCCGTACACCAGTGTCGTCGTCGCGACCCGGGAGCGGGCCGGGCAACTGGCCCGCGCGCTGGACTCGCTGCTGGCGCAGGACCACCCCCGGTTCGAGATCGTCGTCGTGGACAACGCGCCCGTCACGGACGAGACGCGGGAGCTGATCGAGCGGAAGTACGCCGAGCGCGTGCGGTACGTGTGCGAGCGGGTGCCCGGCCTCGCGGTCGCGCACAACGCGGGCCTCGCGGCCGTGCGGGGCGAGGTGGTCGCCTTCACCGACGACGACGTGGTCGCCGACCCGCGCTGGCTGACCGAGCTGACCGCGCCCTTCGCCGCCGACGCCGGACTGGGCTGCGCCACCGGGCTGATCCTGCCCGCGCGGCTGACGACCCCGGCCCAGGTCCTCCTGGAGAGCCACGGCGGCTTCGCGAAGGGCTTCACTCCAAGGACGTACGACCCGGCGCGTCCGCCGGGCGACGAACCGCTGTTCCCGTTCACGGCGGGGCGGTTCGGCTCCGGGGCCAACATGGCGTTCCGTACGGCGGTGCTGCGTTCCGTCGGCGGTTTCGACCCGGCCACCGGTGCCGGTACGGCCGCCCGGGGCGGCGACGACCTCTACGGATTCGTCCGTGTCCTGGCCCAGGGCCACCGGCTGCGCTACACACCGTCCGCACTGGTGTGGCACCACCACCGGGAGACCTGGCGGGACCTGGAGACCCAGGCGTACGGCTACGGCGCCGGGCTCACGGCCTATCTGACCGCGGTGCTGGTGAACCGGCCCGCGCTGCTGCCGGCGTTCCTCGCCCGGCTGCCCCGCGGCCTCGCCCACGCCCGGACGCTGACGGCCGTACGCGAGACGGACGGGGGCGGGGCGGACGAGGGCGGGGCGCCGGGTGACCACGACGTGCGGACGCATCCCTGGCCACGGCGGCTGTCGCGGCTGCAGCGCAGGGGGATGCTGTACGGGCCTGTCGGCTATGTGCGGGCGCGGCGGGCGCTGCGCGCGACGGTCGGCGCGACGGTTCGGAGGGCGAGATGAGGACGTCGGCACGGACGCGAGGTGAGGGGCCGATAGCGCGCTCGGGGACCCCGGCCATCCCCGTCTTCCTGTACCACGCCGTGATGGACGACCCGCCCGACTGGATCGCCGAGTTCACGGTCACGCCGAAGCAGTTCGCGGCCCATCTCGACGCCTTGGCCGACAGCGGCCGTACGCCCGTCACGATCAGTACGATCGCCGACCATCTGGCCGGGCGGGCGCCGCTGCCGCCCCGGCCCGTGCTGCTCACCTTCGACGACGGCTTCGCCGATCTGCCCGGACCGACCGCCGAGACGCTGGCCGGACGCGGGCTGCCCGCCACCGCCTATCTCACCACCGGCGCCATCGCCCCGGGCGGCCGCAGTCTGCTGCCGCCCGCCCCGATGATGACCCTGGACCGGGCGGCAGAGCTGGAACGTTCCGGCATGGAGATCGGCAGCCACACCGTCACTCACGCACAGCTCGACACCCTGTCCGGCAAGGACCTGGCGTACGAACTGCGCACGTCCAAGGCCGTGCTGGAGGACGCCCTCGGGCACGAGGTCCGCCATCTCGCCTATCCGCACGGCTACAACAGCCCCCGGGTGCGGGCCATGTCGGCCCGGGCCGGTTACGAGACGGCGACCGCCGTACGGCACGCGCTCAGCTCCGAGGGCGACGAGCGGTACCGCATCGCCCGGCTCATCGTGCGGCGTACCCACACCGTCGCAGATGTCGAGGGCTGGCTGGCGGGGGCGGGCGCGCGGGTCGCGCCCTACCGCGACGGGCCGAAGACGATCGGGTGGCGGTGGTACCGGCGGGCCCGTGCGGTGGTGCACGGGCCCGAGTTCGCGGGCTGACCGTCGCCGCGTTCGGCCGCTACGTGAGCGGCTGGCGCTACGTGAGCGGCTGGTCGCTACTTGAGCGGCTGGTTCAGGTACGGGTCGGCGGCCGCCTTGCGCAGGCTGTCCCAGGCCGCGTCGTTGGCCAACGCCAGATTGCAGTGCGGTCCGGGGTCGCGGTAGTTCCACTGGAGGGCGGCCTTGACGCCCTCCAGGCCCTTCAGCACCCCGGGCACCTGCGCGTACCACTCGGCCTGTCGCTGCGGGCGGGCCGAGTCCTCGGCGGTGCCGAACTCGGAGAGCATCAGCGGCTTCTCGTCGGAGATGTGCTCGCGGATCCAGTCGTGCGCGGCGTCCTGGGTCTGCGCGAAGCTCATCCAGCGCGTGTTGTGGCAGCGGTAGTAGTTGTACTGGTTGTAGCCGATCCAGTCGACGTACTCGTCGCCCGGGTACATCCGCTTCATCTCGTCGGCGTGGTCGAGATAGCCGGTGGTGATCCACGTCCAGACGACGTTGTCGACGCCCAGCTCGCGGAACCGGTCGTGGATGTGCCGGTACGCCTTCACGTACTCGGCGGGGGTGCCGTTGTCCGGGGTGCGGGTGTCCATCTCCAGGTCGAAGGAGAGGAAGACCTTCTTGCCGTAGTCCTTGATGCGCCGGGCCTGGACGTCGATGACCTTGTCGTCCAGCTCGCCTGACGCGATCTGCTTCCAGGTCGGCTGCTGCTTCTTCGTGCCGCCCCACCACTTGCTCTCCCAGGACAGCAGCAGCAGGTGGTCCTCGCCGACGCGCTGTTCCTCGGGGGTGAGCAGCTGGCCCTCGCGGCGGGTGCCCTCGGGCAGGGACATGTCGTGGTACGTGTACACGATGTCCAGTTCACGGCCCACGCGTTTCTCGTAGGCGCGCACCTTCTCGGGCAGATCGCCGCGCTCGTGCGGCACGAACGCGCCGAACCAGGCGCCGCAGGGCGGTTCCAGGAGTGCGGTGGGGCGGCAGTCCGCCTTGGAGCCGGCGCCCTGGGGGTCCGGTCCTGAGGCGTCCCGGAGGGCGAGTACGCCGACCAGGACCGCGCTGACGACCGTCGCGGACGTGATCAGCAGCCGACGCCGGCTCGATGCGAACGGGCCGGCGGCCGGCCGCTCCTCGGTCGTGGTGTTCGGGTCGCGGCGAAAGGGGCGGTGGGATCGGTGGGGACGGTCGGATCGATGGGAACGGTCGGATCGATGGGAACGGTCGGATCGGTGGGGACGGTTGAACCTCACTGAGCGGAACCCTTCGGTGTACTCGGCGTCGTCCTCGCCTGCGGGGAGGCGCGCAGCGGCGGACAGAACGCGGCGAGCGTGGTCAGCAGGGTCAGCGTCAGCAGCACCCGCTGCGCGCTGAAGGTGTGCGTGGCGATCAGGACGGTCGCGACGAGCATCACGGCACCGATGCTCATGAACAGCACCAGCATCAGCCGCTCCAGCAGGTCGGAGTGGCGTGCGAAGTCCGGGTCCCGGCGCTCGACGGGCCCTTCGGCGGGCCGCGCCCCCAGTGCGGGGGCGCAGATTCTGACCATCGCCGCGCCCGGGCCCGCCGCCAGGAAGAGGACGACCGCGGCGCCCCGCAGCGGCGAGCCGCCGGGCAGGGCGAGCGCGGCGAGCGCGAGCCAGCCGCCGAACGGCGGCAGCATCCGGACCACGAGTTCCTGCGGTGTCATCGCTCCGCTCCCTCGGACTGCTTCAGTACGTAGAGCCATCCGGCGCTGTTCTGCGCCACGAGCCGGAACCGCGGTGAGGCGGCGACGGACTTCCGGATACGGTCCAGCTGCGCCTTGGTGAGCTGGCCGTTCATCTCGGAGTTGGCCAACTGCCCCTGGGTGAGCAGGAAGTAGGCCCGGGCCGGTCGCTCCACCCCGGCCATGTCACTGGCGAGGGTGGCGGCCGGCTTCTGGACGATCCGGTCGACGTGGCTGCGGGCGTCGTCGAGGAACCAGTAGTGGTCGACGCTCCCGTAGGAGTCGTACGCGAGCGGGTAGTTGCGGTTGGCGGCCACGACGAGCGAGCCGTCGGGCGCCTGGTCGAAGAGCTGCCGTACGAGGGCCACTTCCTGCGGCGGGAAGTAGTTGATCCGGTCCTTGCCGGAGTAGGCCGGGACGAACGCCAGCGTTCCGCCGAGCAGTGCTGCCAGCGGCAGCCCGACGCCGAGCCACCGTCGTCCGCCCTTGGCGGGGCCCTTGGCGTTGCCCTTGGTGGGGCCCTTGGCGGGGGCGGCGGCCTGCCGGCTGTCGGCTTCCCGGGCGGCGGCGTCGGCGGCCAGGGTGCGGACCTTGGGCAGCAGCGCGGCGGCGGCGAAGAACGCGGCGCCGGGCAGCATGAAGAGCAGCACCCGGAAGATCATCTCGCTGCCGTAGCTGCTGGCCGCGAACATCGGCAGCGGGGCCGCCGCGATCAGCAGCAACGGCCGGGCCCGGTGCCGCAGCACCCGTTGGCGCAGGACGCCGAGGGCCGCGAGCAGCAGGACGGAGCCGGACAGCAGCCGGGCCGCCCAGGAGGTCGCGATCGCTCCGGTGCCGGTCGGGGTGGCGCCGTACCCCGTCTCGACGTTGGCGCCGACGTCGCCGACGGAGCGGATCATGTCCGGCATCGCGGCGGACAGGAAGGGCAGCGCCGCAGTGAGACACCAGGCCAGGAAGATCACGACGGTCGTGACCACCGGGACCCAGTCGCGGTAGCGGCGGCTGAGGCACAGGGCGAGCAGGCAGACGACGAGCATGCCCGGGGTGAGCTGATGGGAGATGACGATCGCCACGAGCATGACGGTGATCACCACCGTCCACACGGCCTGCCGGGGCTGCCCGCGCCGCACGGCGGACCGGCCGAAGCGGCGCAGGACCACGGCCAGGACGCCGACATGCAGCGCGTAGGCCACGGACTGGGGCGAGAAGTAGTCCTGCCCGACCCAGTTGGCGACGTAGAAGAGCCAGACCGCCGTCCAGATCAGCCGCCGGTCCTCGGTGAAGGTGCGGTAGATCAGCAGCAGCGGGAGCAGCAGCATCAGACTGGAGGCCAGGGGCCACCAGGCCATGAACATCGCCGCCGAGTCCACGCCCAGCAGCCGTACGAGGGCGGCCTGGGCGGCGAAGAAGCCCGGCCACTGGTCGTACACCGCCATGTCGCCGACCTGGTCGGCCGTTTGCAGACCGCCGGCCGTCAGCAGATGGTCGATGACCGCCTCGTGCTTCCACGCCCAGGCGTACAGCGGGGTCGGGTAGACCACCGCCTGGGTGGCCCGCTCCATCACGAGCAGCCCGAGGACGTACGCCGCCGCCCAGCCGCCCCGCCGGCGCGGATCGCGGACGGTGAACCAGAAGCCGGTCGTGAGCACCACGAGGCCCGCCCAGAAGGTGGGGTGCAGCGCGGTCACCAGGCCGTAGTCGTCGAGCCGCGAGACATCGGTGTGCCGCACGGCGTACACCCAGAGGGCGAGCGCGGCGAACAGCGGCACGCCGGGCCAGGCGAGGGCGCGGCGCCCGGGCCAGACGGGTGGCAGATCGGACAGGTCCGTCACGGGCTCATGGGCGGGGCTCGACGACTCCGAGGAAGAGGGGCTGGAGGACTGGCTGGAGGTCTCGGGGTGAGGAGCCGACGAGTCCGCTTGATCCCGGGCAGGTGTGGGTTCTGGCGTGGATCTCTCCCGTGGAGTTGCTGGCGGACGCACGGTGGTTCCCCCCTGGCGAATCGGCTCTGTTCGACTCTGTTCGGCGCTGGGTCGTGTCTGTTCGGCGCTGGATCGTGTCTGTACGGCGCTGGATCGTGATCAGTCGCTGGGCCGGCGGCTCGGTGGTCCGTCGGCCGGTCGGTTGGATCTGGAGCGGGAGCGCGTCCACGCCGACGCGGCGCGGGTGAGCGGCAGAAGCAGGACGAGGACGGCGAGCAGGGGCGGCGCGACGGGTGCGAGCTCCTCGCGCCACACCCAGCCGCCGACCGCGACGAGATACAGAACCCCCCAGCGCCCCGGCCACGTCAGCCGCCCGCCCGCGCTCGCGAGCAGCAGCCACAGCGGAACGAGGCACAGCAGCTGGCAGACCGGCGGCGCCCAGCGCAGCAGCGGCTCGGGCCCGTCGAGCCCGAGCGTGTCCGCGAGGAAGCCGGCCGTCTTCTCGTACAACGCCCCGTCCACCGGCCGCGGTTCCCGTCCGAGGGCGACCGGTGCGGTGTACAGGGCGAGCAGGGCCGCGTACAGCGCCGTGCCGGGCAGCCACGGGTCGCGCCGGGTGCACAGCGTGAGGGCGGCGACGAACACCACGAGCAGCAGGCCCCCCGCGGTGAGCGAGGGCAACGGCAGCCCGTCCAGCAGCTGACGCCCGGTCAGTGCGGCTTCGGAGGCGTCGTCGAGCCAGGGCAGGTCACGCAGCGGTGCCAGGAAGAAGACGGCGGCGACACCGAGCAGGCTCCAGAGGGCGCCTCTGAGCCACCGTTCCTGTGATTCCTGGCCGGTGGGCCGGTCTTGGGGCTCGTGCGGTGGTGCCCCGGAGTCGTGTGGTGATTCTCCGGAGTCGTGCGCTGGCGCCCCGGGCTCGTGCGCCGGTTCCCGGGACGGCCCCTCCGGCCGCACGATCAACGCCAGTGTGTCCGCCTGCAGCGCCTCGCGTTCGTACCCCGGCCGGCCGATGAACAGCGTCACCGTGTCCTGGTCACCGTCCTTAGGCTGGTACGCGGCCCGGCGGGCCCAGGTCGTGCCGTACCCGGCGGTGGCGTTGAGCTTGGCCCAGCGGGTGCCGTAGGAGGGGTCGGCGGGCGGGCGGACAACGGGCGCGCTGTCGTTGTGGCGCAGTGCCGCGCGGAGCCCGACCGAGGAGACGACGGCGATCAGCGTCATGCTCAGCAGCACCGCCCAGCCGGCGCCCGCGATCCCCGCCGGGGTGAACAGCACGGCCGCGCTGCCCAGCACCAGGACGCACATGGCGCCTTGGAGCGCGGCCAGCACACCCGTGCGCCCCTGGACGCGCAGCACTCCGATGTACAGCTCCACCACAACCCGCGGCAGCGCGCCGAGGGCGAGCAGCCGCAGCACGGTCGAGCCGTGCTCGGCGTAGTCCGGGCTGAAGGGCGTGAGGATGTACGGGGCGAAGAGGACCAGCACCGCCACGACCGGGACCAGCAGCAGCGTCATGCGCCGCAGGGCTCCCCGGACGCCGTCGGCGAGCTGGCGCGGGTCGTGCGAGGCGTGCGCGGTGAGGGACGAGGCCATGTTGATGGCCATGAACTCCATCGTGCCGCCGACGGTGTACGCCACGTAGAAGTAGCCGTTCTCCGCGGCGCTGAAGCGGACCGCGACCATCACCGGCAACAGGTTGATCATGGCGAGGCTGAACAGCGCGCCCAGTGAGTCCCCGGCCAGGAAGCGGCCCATGTCGCGAAGTTTGGGAGGCTCCTTCTCGCGGTCGTGTGCCGCTTGGCCCGGGATGAGCTTGCGGAAGATCAGCCAGCCCAGCGGCAGGGTGGAGAAGGCGATCGCCACCGCCCAGGAGACGAAGATGCCGAGGACGGGCAGGGTGCCGGCGAAGACGGCGAGCAGGGCCAGTTTCCCGACCGAGAACACCGCGTTCCCGGCCGGTACCCACTCCGCCTTGCGCAGTCCGGTGAGCACGCCGTCCTGGAGGGTGAGCAGCGCCCAGGCCACGCACGCGGCGACGAACAACGCGCCCGCCATGGGTGTGCCCAGGGGCGCGTAGGAGGCCCCCCAGGCGTCCAGCGTGAGCAGGAAGACGGCGGCGGCGAGCGCCACGACCAGCGAACTGGCCGCGTACGTGCCCCACACCAGGCGCCCGGTCTCCCGTCCCGCGCGCGGGACGAAGCGCACGACGGCCCCGATCATCGTCGTCGCCGTGATGCTGGCGAGCAGCCGCATCGCGGCGATCGCGGCGGAGCCCTGGCCGACGGCCTCCTCGGAGTAGTAGCGGGCGGCCACCAGCCAGAAGCCCAGGCCCAGTACGGCGGACACGCCGGTGCTGAGCATGAGGAAGTAGGCGTTCTTGAACAGCGAGTCGTGCGTGTGTTCGTTCTCGGCAGGCTGCGGCCCGCCCCCGTCGGTGCGCGTGGGGGCGGGCTCGTGGACCTGGATCTCAGCCACGGGACTACCCCAGCCCTCCCGGTGTCGGCCTGCTCCCAGGCAACTCCCCCGGTGCTTCGACCGGTCGTGCCCCGGACCGCTCCAGCACCTCGACGGCCGTCCGCGCCCGCAGCGGGTCCACGGGCAGCGCGTGCCGCGCGAACCAGCGGGCCGCCTCGGGGGCCGGTGAGGGGTCGGTGAACTCCGCCCCGGCGTAGTCGTCCAGGGGCGGGTCGTAGAGGTAGCCGACGACGATGCCCCGCTGTGCCAGTGCCGCGATCGCCGCGTCCCGGTCCGCCACGAACAGCGGGACGCGGAACAGCGGCTGGGTGCCGTAGGCGTCGCGCGGCTTGGCCCAGGGCGTGGACAGCAGCAGCTCCGTGCCCGCCCGGCAGGCGTCGAGCACGTCGTCGAGCCGGTCCAGCTTGTGCCCGATGCGCCGCAGCCGCAGCGCGCCGGGCTCCTGGCGGTAGTCGTGCATGTCGACCCGCACCCAGGAGTGGTGCGCCTCCAGGCCGGGCGCCCGGGGCTCGGCCCGGGCGAGTTCGTCCGGGCGCAGCGGCATCCGGATCTCCTCGCGGTCCGCGAGACCCAGCAGCCGGATCGCGGCCCAGGCGGCGCGCCGCAGCCGCAGCCCGCGCACCGCCGCCTCCGCGAACGGCCGGACCGCGTAAGCCAGTTCGGAACTCGCCCGGCGCGGGACGAGCAGCCCCGCGCAGGTCTTCTCCACCGCCTCCCGCAGCCCCGGGTCGGCGAGCGAGAGCATGCCTCCGGCCTTGGCGCCGACATGCTTGGACAGGCTGAACGCGGAGGCCTCCCCCCACGCCCCGACCGGCCGGTCCCCCACCCTGCTGCCGATGGCGTGCGCCCCGTCCTCGAACAGCGGGATCCCGAGCGCGTCGCACTTCTGCCGCAGACGCGGCGCCGGGTCCGGGTTGCCGTACAGGTTCGTCGTGAGCACGGCCGAGACCGAGCGCCACGTCTCCTCGGGTACGGCATCGAGGTCGATGGACGCGTCCAGCGGGTTCAACGGCGCCTGCACCGGACGCAGTCCGGCCGCGAGCACGACGAAGAAGATCACGTCGTCGTTGACCGGCGACATCAGCACCCGTCCGCCGGGCGGGCACCAGTGGCGCAGCGCCACGTACAGCCCGAAACGGCACGACGGTACATACACACATTCCCGGCCGAGCCGGACGCGCATGGCCTCTTCCAGCCGCTTCGGCTGTGGACCACGCCGTACCGAGCCCGGACCGGCCTCCCCTACGGCCATCCGCCCCCCTGATGTGCCATGGGAACGCCCCCTCCCCGAGGCCTTCCGGCACCCGCCCAGAGTCGCCCCGTTCGCACCGCTCCGTCAAGATTGCGTCGCGTCCTGTGGATAACTTCCGGCACGTACGCATAAGGTGTCCCGTTTGCCGCGCCGGAGTCGCGCCGTCCGGTCGCCCCGCGCCCTCCTGCCCCGTTCGCGCCCGTCCGCCTCCTCGGACTCTGCCCACGACCGGCGTGCCACCCGTAACGTGTGGCACGACCACGAACACGTGGCGACGACATGGCACACCCGAAAGCGAGGCAGCACCCGATGCCCCCCTTCGATGTCCCCGAGGGTGACCCCTTCGGCCCGCACAATCTGCCGTACGGCGTGTTCTCCCTCCCCGGCTCGTCCCACCGGTCCGTGGGCGTCCGGCTCGGCGACCATGTGCTGGACGCCGGCGCCGCGGCCCACGCGCTGGGCTCCCCGTACGCCGCCCTGCTGGCCCAGCCGAGCCTCAACCCGCTGCTGGCCGCGGGGCGCACGGCCTGGTCGGACGTGCGCCGGGCGCTGACCGCGTGGGTGACCGTGCCGTCCCACCGCGAGACCGTCGAACCACTGTTCCATCCCCTGTCCTCGGTGACCCTGCACCTGCCCTTCGAGGTCGCGGACTACGTGGACTTCTACGCCTCGGAGAACCACGCCCGGAACGTCGGCCAGATCTTCCGCCCCGACGCCGAGGACTCCCTCACCCCCAACTGGAAGCATCTGCCGATCGGCTATCACGGCCGCTCCGGCACGGTCGTCGTCTCCGGCACGGACGTCGTACGCCCCTCCGGCCAGCGCAAGGCGCCCACCGACGCCGCTCCCGTGTTCGGCCCGTCCGTCCGCCTGGACATCGAGGCGGAGGTCGGCTTCGTGGTGGGCGCGCCGTCCCGGATGGGCGAGCCGGTGTCCCTCGACTCCTTCCGCGAGCACGTCTTCGGCCTCTGCCTTCTCAACGACTGGTCCGCGCGCGACGTCCAGGCCTGGGAGTACGTCCCCCTCGGCCCGTTCCTCGGCAAGTCCTTCGCCACCTCGGTGTCGGCCTGGATCACCCCGCTGGACGCCCTGGAGGACGCCCGGGTGACCCCGCCGGCCCGGACGCACGAGCTGCTGCCGTACCTCGACGACAGCGACGAGGAACCCGGCGGCTACGACCTGCGGATCACCGTCTCCGTGAACGGCCACGTCGTCTCCGAGCCGCCCTTCTCCACCATGTACTGGACGGCCGCCCAGCAGCTCGCCCACATGACCGTGAACGGCGCCTGTCTGCGCACCGGCGACCTGTACGGCTCGGGCACGGTGAGCGGCCCGGCGGACCGGGAGCGCGGCTCCCTGCTGGAGCTGACCTGGAACGGCCGCGACCCCCTCGAACTCCCCGACGGCAAGCGGACGTTCCTGGAGGACGGCGACGTGGTGACCCTCTCGGCGTGGGCCCCGGGGCCGGACGGCGTACGCGTGGGGCTCGGCGAGGTGACGGGGCGGGTGACACCACGAGCGGAGTGAACGCTCGCGGCAGGGGCGGGTCTGGCCGACAGTCGCCCCTCCCGGCTCTTTCGATGGCGTTCGACTCCTGACTCACACCGCCCGGCCCGTCATACTGGGCGTCGGGCGGTGTGTCCGCCCGCGCGCGGTACACGGCCCGTTCGGCGAGCACGTCGGCCGTGGCACCGGTGCGCGCAGCAGCCGCTCTCCCCCGCACGACCCGTAGCCGCCCCTCTTCCGACCAGGAACCGGAGCCCGTGGCAATGACCGTCTGCCTGCTCCTGCTGAGCGTTGTCGCCGTGACGGCCGCCGTGCCCGCGCCCCGGGCGCTGACCCGGTCCGCCTGGCCCGAGCGGGAACCGGTGGTCGCGCTGTGGGTGTGGCAGTGCCTGGTCGCCACCGTCCTGCTGTGCTGTGTGACGGCTCTCGCCCTGGGGGCGGCCGCCGTCTTCGGCACGGTGCGCGCCCAGCTCTTCGCTCCGGCGCCGCCCGCCGTGACCGCGGCGTACGACCTGTCCACCGCCCCGCCGTGGGCCGCCACCCTCACCCTGCTGCTGGCCTGCGGCGCCGCCTGGACGACCGCGATGCTCGCGCGCGAACTGGTCGAGGCGCGCCGGCGCCGCGCCCAGGCCCGCGCCCATCTGCGTGAACGCGCCCCCGATCTGCCGGCCGGCCTGCCCGCCGCCCGCGGTCCCCTGCTGGTCCTGGAGGACGAGTACCCCGACGCCTGGTGGATGCCCGGCAGTCCGTCCCAGCTGATCGTCACCACGGGCGCCTTGCACCGTCTCACCGGCCACCAGCTCGACGCCGTCCTCACCCATGAGCGCGGCCACGCCCGCGCCCGCCACGACTGGCTGCTGCATCTGTCCACGGCCCTGGCCACGGGCTTCCCGCGCATCCCTCTGTTCGCCCACTTCTGCGACCAGACCCACCGCCTGGTCGAACTGGCCGCCGACGACACCGCCTCCCGCCGCTGCGGCCACCTGACCACCGCACTGGCCCTGATCGAGCTCAACCAGCACCGCGGCGTCCTGTCCTGCGCCTCCAGCCACCGGCTGCTGGGCGAACGCGTCGACCGGCTCCTGGAACCGCCGCCCCGCCTCGGCCGCAGCCACCGGGCCCTGACGACCACCACGGCCGCGCTCGTACCGCTGCTGCCCCTGCTGATCGCCTTCGCCCCGGGCCTGACGGCGCTGTCGTAGCCGTACCGGCCGGGAGCCAAGGGGGCGGATCCGGCCCTGGAGCGGCGGCGGCCGTGGTGGCAGATCTCCCCACGGGCCCGCCGAAACCGCAGCTCAACCGTCGAACCGGTCACATTCCCGGTGGCGCAACACTCCCGCAACACTACTTTTCCTACCGGATAGGTATGGTCCGAGCCATGCCCATCGACCGCAGCCGAGACCACGCCGGACCGGGAGCCGCGACCACCGTCGCCGCCCACCGCGCGCGGCGACGGCTGCGCGCCGACCGGGCCAGGCAACTGGCGGACCTGCTCCGCCAGCAGACGCTCACCGGCGCCTTCCCCGACGGCACCCTGCCCCACGAGTCGACCCTCGCCGCCGACTACGGCGCCGGCCGCAACACGGTCCGCGAGGCGCTCGACCTGCTGCGGGCCGAGGGCCTCGTGGAACGCCGGCCCGGCGTCGGCACCGTGGTCGTGGCCCACAAGTACCCCCACGGCCTCGACCGCCTGATGGGCCTCGCGGAAACCCTCCGCGAACACGGCCGGGTCACCAACGAGGTCCGCACCATGGGCCCCGCCCCGGCGCCCGCGCCGGTCGCCGAACGCCTCCACCTCGCGCCCGGCACCGACGTCCTCTACATCGAACGCCTGCGCCGTCTGAACGGCCTCCCCCTGTCCCTCGACCTCACCTACATCCCGCTCGACATCGGCACCGAACTGCTCGGCGCCGACCTGGAGAACACCGACGTCTTCCGCCTCCTGGAGGCCGTCACCGGCCAGCCCCTCGGCCACGCCGAGATCACCCTGGAAGCGGTCAGCGCGGACACCCACTCGGCCGCCGTGCTCGAGGCCCCGCGCGGCGCCGCCGTTCTCATGCTGGAACGCCTCACCCACCTCGCGGACGGCCGCCCGGTCGACCTGGAGTTCATCCGATTCCGCGGCGACCGCATCACCATGAGCGGCCTGCTGCACCGGTCTCGGTGACCACACCGCTCGCGCAGATTCCTGGAGACAGCCATGCCCTTGGTGCCCCAGCGGGCCGACGTGCCCGTGACCATCGACGAGTCGAAGTGCATCGACGGCTGCACGCTCTGTGTGGACATGTGCCCGCTGGACTCCCTCGCCATCGACGAGAGCAACGGCAAGGCGTACATGCATGTCGACGAGTGCTGGTACTGCGGTCCGTGCGCGGCCCGATGCCCCACCGGAGCCGTCACGGTCAACATGCCCTATCTGCTCCGGTGAGAGGCCCCAACCGTCATGAAACGCACAGCAGTCGCGGTATCCGCCGTCGTCCTCCTGCTCCCGCTCAGCGCCTGCGGCGGTGACGCCGAGGCCGGCAGCGGCTCCACGGTCACCGTCACCGTCGGCTACCAGTCCAGGACGATCAACACCGTCACGGCGGGCACCCTGCTCCGCTCCTTCGGCTACTTCGAGAAGCAGCTCAACGCCCGCCATGACGGCATCACGTACAAGGTGAACTGGCAGGACTACGCCACCGGCGCCCCCATCACCGCCCAGATGACCGCCGGGAAGATCGACATCGGCTCGATGGGCGACTTCCCGCTGCTCATCAACGCCGCCCGCGGCAAGCAGCTGAGCAGCCCCACCCGCCTGGTCTCGGTCACCGGCTACAACCTCCGCGGCGGCCTCAACACCATCGTCACCGCGCCCGGTTCCAAGCTCGCCACCCTCAAGGACCTCAAGGGCAAGAAGGTCTCCACGAGCGTCGGCTCGGCCGCCGACGGCACCCTCGTACGGGCCCTGCAGCGCGCCGGCATCGACGCGAACAGCGACATCGAGAAGCTCAACCAGCAGCCCTCCGTCGGCGCCTCGGCCCTCACCGCGGGCAGCGCGGACGCCCTGTCCCAGTTCGTCGCCTGGCCAGGCCTGCTCGCCTACCAGGGCAAGGCCAAGGCCCTGTACGACGGGGCCCGGCTGAATCTGCCCACCTTCCACGGCGTCACCGCCCGCGAGGACTTCGCCAAGGAGCGGCCCGCCGTACTGGACGCCTTCCTGAAGGCGCAGGCGCAGGCGACGGACTATCTGAACGACCACCCGGTGGACGCGGCCGAGAAGGTCGCGAAGGCGACCGGCCTGCCCGCCGAGGTCGTCTACCTCTACAACGGCGCTCACGGCATCGCCACCTTCGACCCGGCGATCAAGCCCCAGCTCGTCTCCGCCCTGAAGAAGGACGTCTCGATCCTCAAGTCGGCGAAACTCACCGGCGATGTGGACGTCGACTCCTTCGTCGACGACCAGTACGTGAAGAAGGCCCTCGGCCAGGGGGCGTACACCAAGCGGCTCGCCACGAAGCCCGCGCCGGCCGCGAGCGAGGCCTGGCCCAAGGGCGCCTCGAAGACCGTCACCTTCACCTCCCCCTCCCAGCTGCTGAATTACGTGGCCGGACACCGCGACGATCTCCGCGCCGCCTACGTCCCCGACACCACCACCGGCACCCTGTGGTTCGCCGACAAGGCCGTGTGGGTGGCCGACGGCGACAAGCTGCTGCCCTTCGTCGCACCCGAGACCGCGCAGGCCTACATCGCCGGCCACGGCGGGGCGCGGGTCGTCTCCTACGCCGACGCTCTGGAGCGGGCGTCGTGAGGCGCTATGCGCTCCGCGTGTTCTCCCTGGCCGTCGCCCTCGGCCTGTGGCAGACGCTGACCAGCCTGAACGTCGACCTGTGGCTGCGCTTCTCGCAGTTCCCGACGGTCACCGACGTGGCCCGCGCCTTCGCCGCCCGGCTGTCCGGGCCGGACTACTGGACGGATCTCACCGACAGCCTCACCCGGATCCTCACGGGCTTTCTGCTGGCCGCCGTCCTGGGCGTCGCCACGGGCGTGCTCGTGGCGCGCTCGCGCCTCGCCGAGGACCTGCTCGGCCCGGTGCTGGAGGTGATCCGGCCGATCCCGGCCATCGCGCTCGTCCCCGTCGCGATCCTGCTCTTCCCCTCCAACGAGCAGGGCATCGTCTTCATCACCTGCACCGCCGCGTTCTTCCCGGTCCTGGTCTCCACCCGGCACGCGGTGCGCGCCCTGACCCCCATGTGGGAGGAGGCGGTGCGCACCATGGGAGGCGGCCGGTGGCGGATTCTCGGCTCCGTCGTCCTGCCGGGCGCGCTGCCCGGCGTGTTCGGCGGGCTGTCCGTCGGCATCGGCGTGTCCTGGATCTGTGTGATCTCCGCCGAGATGATCTCCGGCCAGTACGGGGTGGGCTACCGCACCTGGCAGGACTACACCGTCGTCGACTACCCGGGTGTGTTCGTCGGCATGGTCACCATCGGCGTGCTCGGCTGGCTCACCTCCACGGCCGTGGAGTTGCTGGGCCGCCGCCTCACCCGCTGGCTGCCCCGCACCGCCTACGTCCCCGGCGCCCGGCCGCCCCGGCCCGCCCGGGCCGTGAAGCCCACGCCGACCGCACCCGCCGCCGCATCCGGCGGCTCTGTTTCCGGTGGCCCCGCATCCGAGGAGGCACGCGATGAGCACCTCGTCTGACACCGTCCCGAACACCTCGTCCAAGGCCGTCCCGAACACCTCGTCCAAGGCCGTCCCGAACACCTCGTCCGAGGCCGCCCGGGGCACCTCGCCCGAGGCCGACGGCAGCGCGACGCCGGTGCGCGGCACCCGGCTCACCCTGTCGGGCGCCTCCCTCGGCCGCCCAGGCGCACCCGCCCTGGACGATGTCGACCTGGACGTCGCCCCCGGCGAGATCCTCACCGTCGTCGGCCCGTCCGGCTGCGGCAAGTCGACCCTCCTGCGCACCCTGGCCGGGCTGCTGTCGCCGCTCTCCGGGGAGATCACCCAGGACGGGCACCCGCTGACCGGCCCCGCTGCCGATCGCGCCCTGGTCTTCCAGGAGGACGCCCTGCTCCCCTGGCGCACCCTGCGCGCCAACGTCGAACTGCCCCTCGCCATCCGCCGCGTGTCCCGAGCCGAGCGCCGGGAGCAGGCCCAGGCCTGGTTGGAGCGGGTCGGACTCGGCTCGCAGGCACGGCAGTTGCCGCACCGGGTATCCGGCGGGCAGCGCCAGCGCGTCCAGCTGGCCCGCGCCCTGGCCGCACGCCCCCGCGCCGTCCTGATGGACGAGCCGTTCGGCGCGCTCGACGCCCAGACCCGGGCCGGCATGCAGGACCTGCTGGTGGAGGTGCTGCACGGCACGGGCGCGACCGTCGTCTTCGTCACCCATGACGTGGACGAGGCGCTCTTCCTCGGCGACCGTGTGGCCCTGCTCGGCGCGGGCGGCCTCGTCGCCGTACGGGACGTGCCCCGCCCGCGCGACCGGGGCGCGCACGACGACCCGGCGCGCGTGGCCCTGCGGCGCGACGTCCTCACCTCGCTCGGTACGTGAAAGGCACCCCGGTGACCACCTCCGTGAACCCCCCTGCGGACACCTCCCTGGCAGTCCCGTCCCTCGCCGACGCCGAGGAACTGACCTGCGATGTCCTCGTCATCGGCGGCGGCACCGCCGGCACCATGGCCGCGCTGACCGCCGCCGAGCACGGCGCCAACGTGCTGCTGCTGGAGAAGGCCCACGTCCGCCACTCCGGCGCGCTCGCCATGGGCATGGACGGCGTCAACAACGCGGTCATCCCGGGCCGCGCCGAACCGGACGACTACGTCGCCGAGATCACCCGCGCCAACGACGGCATCGTCGACCAGTCCACCGTCCGCCAGACCGCCACCCGCGGCTTCGGCATGGTGCAGCGGCTGGAGTCGTACGGCGTGAAGTTCGAGAAGGACGAGCACGGCGACTACGCGGTCCGCCAGGTCCACCGCTCCGGCTCCTATGTGCTGCCGATGCCGGAGGGCAAGGACGTCAAGAAGGTCCTCTACCGGCAGCTGCGGCGGCGCGAGATGCGGGAGCGGATCCGCATCGAGAACCGGGTGATGCCGGTGCGTGTCCTCACCGCCGAGGGACGCGCCGTCGGAGCGGCGGGCTTCAACACCCGCACCGGGCAGTTCGTCCAGGTCCGCGCGGGCGCGGTGATCCTCGCGACCGGCGCCTGCGGCCGCCTCGGTCTGCCCGCCTCCGGCTACCTCTACGGCACCTACGAGAACCCCACCAACGCGGGCGACGGCTACGCCATGGCCTACCACGCGGGCGCCGAGCTGACCGGCATCGAGTGCTTCCAGATCAACCCGCTGATCAAGGACTACAACGGCCCGGCCTGCGCGTATGTCGCCAACCCCTTCGGCGGCTACCAGGTCAACCGGCACGGCGAACGCTTCGTCGACTCCGACTACTGGTCGGGCCAGATGATGGCCGAGTTCGCCGCGGAGGTCGCCTCCGACCGGGGCCCGGTCTACCTGAAGCTCAGCCACCTCCCCGAGGAGTCGGTCTCGGCCCTGGAGTCGATCCTGCACTCCACCGAACGCCCGACCCGCGGCACCTTCCACTCCGGGCGCGGCCACGACTACCGCACCCACGACATCGAGATGCACATCTCCGAGATCGGCCTGTGCGGCGGCCACTCCGCCTCCGGCGTCCGGGTGGACGACCAGGCCCGTACGACCGTGCCCCGGCTGTACGCGGCCGGCGACCTGGCCTGCGTGCCGCACAACTACATGATCGGCGCGTTCGTCTACGGCGACCTCGCGGGCGCGGACGCGTCCCAGTATGCCCCCTACGAAGGGGAGTTGCCTGCCGAGCAGCTCCGTCAGGCGCACGAGCTGATCTACCGCCCGCTGCGCAACCCCGACGGCCCTCCGCAGCCCCAGGTCGAGTACAAGCTGCGCCGCTTCGTGAACGACTACGTGGCCCCGCCGAAGTCCGGTGCCCGGCTGTCGCTCGCCCTGGAGGCGTTCGAGCGGATGCACGCCGACATCGCCGAGATGGGCGCCAACACCGCGCACGAACTGATGCGCTGCGCGGAGGTCACCTTCATCCGCGACTGCGCGGAGATGGCCGCCCGTTCCTCCCTGGCCCGCACGGAGTCCCGCTGGGGCCTCTACCACGACCGCCTCGACCACCCCCAGCGTGACGACGCGTCCTGGTTCCACCATCTCGATCTGCACAAGTCCCCCTCTGGTGCGATGGAGTTCACGGCCCGTCCCGTGGCTCCCTATCTCGTTCCGGTCGACGGCTTCACCCCCGTCGGAGGCGAGTCCCGGCTCATCGGCGAGGTCCACGCCGAGGACGTGGCGATGGCGGGGCCACGCGATGTGGCACCGGTGGCCGCCCAGGTGGGAGGAACCGGGGCCGAGCAGCCGCAGCAGCCCGCACCGTCCTCGCCCCCCGCTCCCGCCCCCGAGCAGTCCTCCGCCCGTCTCCTCGAACTGGTCGCCCTGGCCGACGAGGAGCCCGAACTCGACGCCCTTCAGCCGTATCTGACCGATCCCGCGCCCGCCGTCCGGCGCGAGGCGGTCGCCGTCCTCACCGAGACGCTGCCGCCCGGAACCGGCCGCGCCCTCGCCTCCGCCCTGCGCGACAGCGCCGCCGAGGTGCGGGCCGCCGCGGCCGCGTCACTGCGAGAGCTCGTCGAGACGCTCCCGCCCGAGCCCGATCTGCGCGACGGCCTCGCCGCCGCCCTGGCCGAGCCCGACCCGGTGGTCCGCGCCGCAGCGCTGGACGTCCTGCGTGCCCTGCGCCTCGGGGACGCCGCCCTGTTCGCGGACTCCGTGACCGATGCCGACATCGCCGTCCGGATCGAGGCCGTACGCGCGCTGGTGTCGGTCGACGCCGCCGAGGAACTGTCCCGCGCGGCGGTCGCCGACCCGTCCCGTGAGGTCCGGGTGGCGATCGCCAAGGGGCTGGCCACCGTGGGGTCCGAGCGGCTGTCCGGTGCCCTTCCGGCCGACTCCGATTCCGCCGCCGGCTCGATCGAAGCGGCCCTCACCGATCTCCTCGACGACCCCGACGCCCTGGTGCGTGCGGCGGCCTACGGGGCACTGGGCACCACCGGCTGTCCGGCGCCCCTCACCCCGCGTGCCGTGGCCGCCCTGGCGGAATCGGCCTGGCAGGTACGGGGCGGAGCGGCCACAGCCCTGTCCGTCGCCGACCCGGAGGTGGCGGTACCCGCCCTCGCCAAGACCCTCGCGGACGCCAACGCCGATG
This sequence comes from Streptomyces sp. CRCS-T-1, assembly GCF_024442335.1. Lineage (NCBI taxonomy): Bacteria > Bacillati > Actinomycetota > Actinomycetes > Kitasatosporales > Streptomycetaceae > Streptomyces > Streptomyces sp. CRCS-T-1. The sequence goes on from NZ_CP101651.1 coordinate 3,327,305, forward strand.
TCCGCAAGGCCGCGGTCCTGGCCCTGACCCGGCACCGCACCTCCGAGGAGGCCCGCGCCGCCCTGGCCACGGCGACGACGGACTCCGACGCGGACGTCAGGGCGTACGCGGCACGGGCGCTGTGACCGGGCCGTATCCCGGAGCCAGGTCCGGGCCCTGTCCCGGAGCTATGTGACCTGGCCGGAGCCCGGCCTCATATCCAGTCGGGTTCCGGCTCGGTCATCTCGGGCCAGTCGTCCGGCCCGTCCATCTGCGGGCCGGGCGCCTGGGCCGGAGCGCGGCCGGATCCCTGGGCCGGAGTCCCGTCGGGCGCCTGATCCGGGGCCGGGCCGGGCTGCCCGCCCAGTGACGCGAGCACCTCCAGCACGCCCTCCCCGTACGTCGCGAGCTTCTTCTCGCCCACCCCGCCGATCCCACCGAGCTCGGCCACCGACGCCGGCCAGGCCATAGCGATCTCCCGCAGCGTGGCGTCGTGGAAGATGACGTAGGCCGGGACGCCCTGTTCGCGTGCCTGCTCGGCCCGCCAGGCGCGCAGTGCCTCGAAGGCCGGCACCAGCGTCTCGGGCAGCTCGGCGGCGGCCGCCTTGCCCTTGCCCCGTCCGGAGCCCGAGGCCGACGAGGACCCCGACCGGGAGGTCACCGGCTTCTTCGGCTCCTTGCGCAGCGGCACGTCCTGCTCCCGCCGCAGCACCGTCCCGCTGCCCTCGGTCAGCACCAGCGTGCCGTACTCGCCCTCCACGGCGAGCAGCCCCTGGGCCAGCAGCTGCCGGATGACGCCCCGCCACTCGGCCTCGGCCAGCTCCTCGCCGATGCCGAACACCGACAGCTGGTCGTGGTCGAACTGGATGACCTTGCCGGTCCGCTTCCCCAGCAGGATGTCGACGATCTGCACGGCGCCGAACTTCTGGCCGCGCTCGCGCTGCAGCCGCACCACCGTCGAGAGCACCTTCTGCGCCGCGACCGTGCCGTCCCAGGTCTCCGGCGGGGTCAGGCAGGTGTCGCAGTTGCCGCAGCCGGCCGGGTCCGGGTCCTGGCCGAAGTAGGCGAGGAGCTGGCCCCGGCGGCACTGGACGGTCTCGCACAGCGCCAGCATCGAGTCCAGGTGGGCCTGGGCCCGCCGCCGGAAGGCCTCGTCGCCCTCGCCGGACTGGATCAGCTTGCGCTGCTGTATGACGTCGTTCAGCCCATAGGCCATCCAGGCCGTCGACGGCAGCCCGTCACGGCCGGCCCGGCCCGTCTCCTGGTAGTAGCCCTCGACCGACTTGGGCAGGTCGAGGTGGGCGACGAAGCGGACGTCCGGCTTGTCGATGCCCATGCCGAAGGCGATGGTCGCGACCACGACCAGGCCGTCCTCCCGCAGGAAGCGGGACTGGTGGGCCGCGCGGGTGCCCGCGTCCAGGCCCGCGTGGTAAGGCACCGCCTCGACGCCGTTGCGGCTGAGGAACTCGGCGGTCTTCTCCACGGAGTTGCGCGAGAGGCAGTAGACGATGCCCGCGTCGCCCGCGTGCTCCTCGCGCAGGAAGTTCAGCAGCTGCTTCTTGGGGTCCGCCTTCGGCACGACCCGGTACTGGATGTTGGGCCGGTCGAAGCTCGCCACGAAGTGGCGGGCCGCCGGCATGTTCAGCCGCTCGGTGATCTCCTGGTGCGTGGCGCGTGTGGCCGTCGCGGTGAGGGCGATCCGCGGCACGTCCGGCCAGCGCTCGCCGAGCAGCGACAGTGTCAGGTAGTCGGGCCGGAAGTCGTGGCCCCACTGGGAGACGCAGTGCGCCTCGTCGATCGCGAACACGGAGATCTTGCCGCGCGAGAGCAGATCGAGCGTGTTCTCCAGCCGCAGCCGCTCCGGCGCCAGGTACAGCAGGTCCAGCTCGCCCGCGAGGAACTCGGCCTCCACCACCCGACGCTCGTCGAAGTCCTGCGTGGAGTTCACGAACCCGGCCCGCACGCCCAGCGCCCGCAGCGCGTCGACCTGGTCCTGCATCAGGGCGATGAGGGGGGAGACGACGATCCCCGTGCCCGGCCGGACCAGGGCCGGGACCTGGTAGCACAGGGACTTGCCGGCGCCGGTCGGCATGAGCACGACGGAGTCACCGCCCGCGACCACGTGCTCGATGACCGCTTCCTGCTCGCCCCGGAAGGCCTCGTACCCGAAGACCCGGTGCAGCGTGGCCAGCGCCTCGCTCTGCGTCACTGACATCTCAGCGATACCGCCCGTCCCACCCATCGTCCTGTCCCCCGTACGTCGTCCCTCGACCACTGCCTCCACGATAGGGGTCCCCACCGACAGCCCCGAAGTTATCCACAAGCCGGACCGCCACCCCCTCAAGGCCGAGGGACCACCACCCCCTCAAGGCCGACGGCCCAGCACCCCGAGAAGGGACGCCGGGCCGCAGCCTCATCCAGGCAAGCGCGCGTCAGCGCACGAACACCCCCGCCTGCCCCGCCAGATCCAGGAAGTACTGCGGCGCCACACCGAGCACCAGCGTGACCGCCACACCCACCCCGATCGCCGTCATCGTCAGCGGCGACGGCACGGCCACCGTCGGGCCCTCCGGCCGCGGCTCGCTGAAGAACATCAGCACGATGACGCGGATGTAGAAGAACGCCGCGATCGCCGAGGAGATCACACCGACCACGACCAGCGGGGCGGCCCCGCCCTCCGCCGCCGCCTTGAACACGGCGAACTTCCCGGCGAAGCCGGAGGTCAGCGGGATGCCCGCGAAGGCCAGCAGGAACACCGCGAACACGGCCGCCACCAGCGGCGAGCGCCGGCCGAGCCCCGCCCACTTGGACAGGTGCGTCGCCTCGCCGCCCGCGTCCCTCACGAGCGTGACCACCGCGAAGGCGCCGATCGTCACGAACGAGTACGCCGCCAGGTAGAAGAGGACCGACGAGACACCGTCCGGCGTGGTGGCGATGACACCCGCGAGGATGAACCCGGCGTGCGCGATCGACGAGTACGCCAGCAGCCGCTTGATGTCGGTCTGCGTGATCGCGACGATCGCGCCGCCCAGCATGGTGATGATCGCCACGGCCCACATCACCGGCCGCCAGTCCCAGCGCAGGCCGGGCAGGACGACGTACAGCACGCGCAGCAGCGCGCCGAACGCCGCCACCTTCGTCGCCGCCGCCATGAATCCGGTCACCGGCGTCGGCGCGCCCTGGTACACGTCCGGCGTCCACATGTGGAACGGCACCGCGCCCACCTTGAACAGCAGGCCCATCACCAGCAGCGCGGCGCCGATCAGCAGCAGCGCGTCGTTGCCCATGGTGCCGGCGAGCGCCGGGTTGACGTCCTGCACGGTGCCGTCGACGACCTGCGCGATCGTCGCGTACGACATCGAGCCCGCGTAGCCGTACAGCAGCGCGATGCCGAACAGGGTGAACGCGGAGGCGAAGGCGCCGAGCAGGAAGTACTTGACCGCCGCCTCCTGCGACATCATCCGCTTGCGGCGGGCCAGCGCGCACAGCAGGTACAGCGGGAGGGAGAAGACCTCCAGCGCCACGAACAGCGTCAGCAGGTCGTTGGCCGCCGGGAAGATCAGCATGCCGGCGACGGCGAACAGCAGCAGCGGGAACACCTCGGTGGTGGTGAACCCGGCCTTGACCGCGGCCTTCTCGCTCTCGCTGCCCGGCACGGACGCGGCCTGCGCGGCGAAGGAGTCGACGCGGTTGCCGTGCGCCTCGGGGTCGAGGCGCCGCTCGGCGAAGGTGAACAGGCCGACCAGGGCCGCCAGCAGGATCGTGCCCTGGAGGAAGAGGGCCGGTCCGTCGACGGCGATGGCGCCCATCGCCGCGATGCGCGCCTTGGTCGTGCCGTATCCGTCGGCCGCGAGCGCCACGACCGCCGCGAAGGCGGCCGCGATCGCGACGACGGACACGAACATCTGGACGTAATAGCGGGATTTGCGCGGTACGAACGCCTCGATCAGGATCCCGAGGATCGCCGCACCGACGATGATCAGGGTGGGGGCGAGCTGCCCGTATTCGATCTTCGGCGCGTCGATCTTCGAGATCGGTTCGGCCGCCGTTGTCCACAGGCTGTGGACGGCTGTTGCGCTCACTTGGCCGCCTCCACCTCGGGCTTGGGGTCCTTCTGCTGTACGTCGGACATGGTCTGTTTGACCGCCGGGTCGATGATCTGGGTGAGGGGCTTCGGGTAGACGCCCAGGAAGATCAGCAGGACGACCAGCGGGGCGACGACGACGAGCTCACGCACCCTGAGGTCCGGCATCTTCGCGAGCTCGGGTTTCAGCGGGCCCGTCATCGTCCGCTGGTAGAGGACGAGGGTGTAGAGCGCGGCCAGGACGATGCCGAAGGTGGCGATGATGCCGACCACCGGGTACCGCGTGAACGTGCCGACCAGGACCAGGAACTCGCTGACGAACGGGGCGAGTCCCGGCAGCGACAGGGTCGCAAGCCCGCCGATCAGGAACGTGCCGGCGAGCACCGGCGCGACCTTCTGCACTCCGCCGTAGTCGGCGATGAGCCGCGAGCCGCGCCGGGAGATCAGGAAGCCCGCCACCAGCATCAGCGCGGCGGTCGAGATGCCGTGGTTGACCATGTAGAGCGTCGCCCCGGACTGGCCCTGGCTGGTCATCGCGAAGATGCCCATGATGATGAAGCCGAAGTGGGAGATCGACGCGTACGCCACCAGCCGCTTGATGTCGCGCTGGCCGACCGCGAGCAACGCCCCGTAGATGATGCTGATGAGCGCCAGCACGAGGATCGCGGGCGTCGCCCACTTGCTCGCCTCCGGGAAGAGCTGGAGGCAGAAGCGGAGCATCGCGAAGGTGCCGACCTTGTCGACGACCGCCGTGATGAGGACGGCGACCGGCGCGGTGGACTCCTGCATCGCGTTGGGCAGCCAGGTGTGCAGCGGCCACAGCGGGGCCTTCACCGCGAAGGCGAAGAAGAAGCCCAGGAACAGCCATCGTTCGGTGTTGGTCGCCATGTCGAGCGAGCCGTTGGCCCGGGCCTCGGCGATCTCCGTGAGCGAGAAGTTCCCGGCGACCACGTACAGGCCGATCACCGCGGCCAGCATGATCAGACCGCCGACCAGGTTGTAGAGGAGGAACTTCACCGCCGCATACGTCCGTTGCGTCGCGGCCGCCTTCTCGCCGTGCTCGTGGGCACGGTCCCCGAAGCCGCCGATGAGGAAGTACATCGGGATCAGCATGGCTTCGAAGAAGATGTAGAAGAGGAAGACATCGGTGGCCTCGAAGGAGATGATCACCATCGCCTCGACGGCCAGGATCAGGGCGAAGAAGCCCTGCGTCGGCCGCCACCGCGTGGACCCGGTCTCCAGCGGGTCGGCGTCGTGCCAGCCCGCGAGGACGATGAACGGGATCAGCAGGGCCGTGAGCGCGATCAGCGCCACCGCGATGCCGTCCACGCCCAGTTCGTAGCGGACGCCGAAGTCGGCGATCCAGGAGTGGGACTCGGTGAGCTGGTAGCGGTCGCCGTCCGGGTCGAAGCGGACCAGGACGACGATCGCGAGGACGAGCGTGGCGAGCGAGAAGAGCAGCGCCAGCCATTTGGCGACGGTGCGCTTCGCGGCCGGTACGGCGGCCGTGGCGATCGCCCCGAGCGCCGGGAGCGCCGCTGTCGCTGTCAGCAGAGGAAAGGACATCGGTATCAGACCGCCCTCATCAGCAGGGTCACGGCGACCAGGACCGCCGCACCGCCGAACATCGAGACCGCGTAGGAGCGGGCGAAGCCGTTCTGCAGCTTGCGCATCCGCCCGGAGAGGCCGCCGACCGAGGCCGCCGTGCCGTTGACGACGCCGTCGACCAGGGTGTGGTCGACGTAGACCAGGGACCGCGTGAGGTGTTCGCCGCCGCGGACCAGGACGACGTGGTTGAAGTCGTCCTGGAGCAGGTCGCGCCGAGCGGCCCGGGTGAGCAGCGATCCGCGCGGGGCGACAACCGGGACCGGGCGTCGTCCGTACTGCGCCCAGGCGAGGGCGACGCCGACGACCATGCAGGTGACGGTCGCGCCGGTGACCGCGGCGGCGCTGAGCGGCGAGTCACCGTGGCTGTGCCCGGTGATCGGCTCCAGCCAGTGCACGAAGCGGTCGCCGATGCTGAAGAACCCACCGGCGGCCACCGACCCGACGGCCAGCACGATCATCGGGATCGTCATGACCTTGGGCGACTCGTGCGGATGCGGTTCGTTGCCGTTCGCGTCGGGCTGCCAGCGCTTCTCGCCGAAGAACGTCATCAGCATCACGCGCGTCATGTAGAACGCCGTGATGGCCGCGCCCAGCAGGGCCACGCCGCCGAGGATCCAGCCCTCGGTGCCGCCCTTGGCGAACGCCGACTCGATGATCATGTCCTTGGAGAAGAAGCCGGACAGGCCCGGGAAGCCGATGATCGCCAGATAGCCGAGCCCGAAGGTGACGAAGGTGATCGGCATGTACGTCCTGAGGCCTCCGTACTTCCTCATGTCCACCTCGTCGTTCATGCCGTGCATGACCGAACCGGCGCCGAGGAACAGCCCCGCCTTGAAGAAGCCGTGCGTCACCAGGTGCATGATCGCGAAGACGTAACCGATGGGGCCGAGGCCCGCGGCGAGCACCATGTAGCCGATCTGCGACATGGTCGAGCCGGCCAGTGCCTTCTTGATGTCGTCCTTCGCGCAACCGACGATCGCACCGAACAGGAGCGTGACGGCACCGACGACGGTGACGACCAGTTGGGCGTCCGGGGCGCCGTTGAAGACGGCCGCGGAGCGGACGATCAGGTACACGCCCGCGGTCACCATCGTCGCGGCGTGGATGAGGGCCGAGACCGGGGTCGGGCCCTCCATCGCGTCCCCGAGCCAGGACTGCAGCGGTACCTGGGCGGACTTGCCGCAGGCGGCGAGCAGCAACATCAGGGCGATGGCGGTCAGCTTGTCCTCACCGGCGGCACCGGCGAGCCCGGCCTCCCCCTCGGTGCCGAGCACCGGCCCGAAGGCGAAGGTGCCGAACCACAGGAACATCAGCATGATCGCGATGGACAGGCCCATGTCGCCGACGCGGTTGACCAGGAAGGCCTTCTTCGCGGCAGTGGCGGCGCTGGGCTTGTGCTGCCAGAAGCCGATCAGCAGGTAGGAGGCGAGACCGACGCCCTCCCAGCCGACGTACAGCAGCAGGTAGTTGTCGGCGAGGACGAGCAGCAGCATCGCCGCGAGGAACAGGTTCAGATAGCCGAAGAAGCGGCGGCGCCGCTCGTCGTGCTCCATGTACCCGACGGAGTAGAGGTGGATCAGCGAGCCGACGCCCGAGATCAGCAGGACGAACGTCATCGACAGCTGGTCGAGCTGGAAGGCGACGTCCGCCTGGAAGCCCTCGACCGGGATCCAGCTGAACAGGTGCTGGCCCATCTCCCGGTGCTCCGGGTCCTTGCCCAGCATGTCGGCGAACAGCACCAGGCCGAGCACGAAGGACGTGGCGGCGAGGGCCGTGCCGATCCAGTGGCCGACGGCGTCCAGCCGGCGTCCGCCGCACAGCAGGACCACCGCTCCGAGCAGGGGCGCCGCCACCAGCAGCGCAATCAGGTTCTCCACGATTCTTCCGACCCCTTACAGCTTCATCAGGCTGGCGTCGTCGACCGAGGCCGAGTGACGGGCACGGAACAGGGACACGATGATCGCGAGCCCGACCACGACCTCGGCGGCGGCGACGACCATCGTGAAGAACGCGATGATCTGGCCGTCGAGGTTGCCGTGCATCCGGGAGAAGGCGACGAACGCGAGGTTGCAGGCGTTGAGCATGAGCTCGATGCACATGAACACGACGATCGCGTTGCGCCTGATCAGCACGCCGGTGGCGCCGATCGTGAACAAAAGGGCCGCGAGATAGAGGTAGTTGACGGGGTTCACTTCGACGCCTCCTCGGACCGCTTGAACTTCGCCGGCCCGATCGCCCCGCGCTCCAGACGGTCCTCGGCCCGCTGCTCCAGGGCCTTCAGGTCGTTGAGCGCCTCCTGCGACACGTCGCGGATCTGGCCGCGCTCGCGCAGCGTCTTGCTGACCGTGAGCTCGGAGGGTGTGCCGTCGGGGAGCAGGCCCGCGATGTCGACCGCGTTGTGCCGGGCGTACACACCGGGCGCCGGCAGGGGTGGCAGTTGCGTGCCCGCGCGGACGCGCTCCTCGGAGAGCTCCCGCTGTGTCTTGGCCCGCTCGGTGCGCTCGCGGTGGGTGAGCACCATGGCGCCGACGGCGGCCGTGATGAGCAGGGCGCCGGTGATCTCGAACGCGAAGACGTACTTGGTGAAGATGAGGGCGGCGATGCCCTCCACATTGCCTTCGGCGTTCGCCTGGCCGATGCCGTTGAACTCCGTGAGCGAGGCGTTGCCGATGCCGCCGATCAGCAGGACGCCGAAGCCGAGACCGCACAGCAGGGCCAGCCAGCGCTGGCCCTTGATGGTCTCCTTCAGGGAGTCCGCCGCGGTCACGCCGACGAGCATCACCACGAACAGGAACAGCATCATGATCGCGCCGGTGTAGACGACGATCTGCACGACGCCCAGGAAGTAGGCGCCGTTGGCGAGGTAGAACACCGCCAGGATGATCATGGTCCCGGCGAGGCAGAGCGCGCTGTGCACGGCCCTCTTCATGAGGATGGTGCACAGGGCGCCGATCACCGCGATCGTGCCGAGGATCCAGAACTGGACGGCTTCTCCGGTGGAGGTGGAGTAGGCGGCGAGCTGGGCGGTCATCGGCCGATCACCTTCTTCGACGCCGGCTCGGTGTCGCCGAAGGTGGAGTCGGACTCCTGCACGACCTCGCCCTTGGAGTGGGCGACCTGCTGCTCCGTGCCGGGCGCGGCCTCGGTGACCAGGCCCCGGTAGTAGTCCTGTTCGTCCGTCCCCGGGTAGATGGCGTGGGGCGAGTCGACCATGCCGTCCTCGAGACCGGCGAGCAACTGCTCCTTGGTGTAGATGAGGTTGGCGCGGCTGGAGTCGGCCAGCTCGAACTCGTTCGTCATCGTGAGCGCGCGAGTGGGGCACGCCTCGATGCACAGGCCGCACAGGATGCAGCGGGCGTAGTTGATCTGGTAGACGCGGCCGTACCGCTCGCCCGGCGAGTAGCGCTCCTCGTCGGTGTTGTCGGCGCCCTCCACATAGATGGCGTCGGCGGGGCAGGCCCACGCGCACAGTTCACAGCCGACGCACTTCTCCAGGCCGTCCGGATGGCGGTTGAGCTGATGCCGTCCGTGGAAGCGCGGAGCCGTGGTCTTCTGCTGCTCCGGGTACTGCTCGGTCAGCCGCTTCTTGAACATGGCCTTGAAGGTCACGCCGAAACCGGCCACCGGGTTCTGGAAACCGGGCTTGGTGTCCTTCGGTTCCTCAGCCATCGGACGCCTCCTTTCCATCCGTAGATCCGCCCAGAGATTCGTCACTCTGAGTATCGGGCCCACCACTGACAATCAGCTCCCGCTCACGGCGCGAGCGGCGCCTGGGAGCCGGCGGAAGCTCCTGTCCGGGCAGCGGCGGCACGGGGAATCCGCCCGCCATCGGGTCGAAGGCCGCCGGGGCCTCGGCCGGCCGCTCGGCCTGCTTGGACTTCTCGCGGAACATGTCGACGACGAAGGAGAGCACCAGCAGGGCCAGCACGCCGCCGCCGACGTAGAGCACGATGTCGGCGAAGTCGTAGTTCTCGTTGCGCAGGGCGCGCACGGTGGCGACGAGCATCAGCCACACCAGCGAGACCGGGATGAGGACCTTCCAGCCGAGCTTCATCAGCTGGTCGTAGCGGACGCGAGGGAGCGTGCCGCGGATCCAGATGAACATGAACAGCAGCAGCTGGACCTTGACGGTGAACCAGAGCATCGGCCACCAGCCGTGGTTCGCGCCCTCCCAGAAGGTGCTGATCGGCCAGGGGGCCCGCCAGCCGCCGAGGAACAGCGTGGCGGCGACGGCCGAGACGGTCACCATGTTGACGTACTCGGCGAGCATGAACATCGCGAACTTGATCGACGAGTACTCGGTGTTGAAGCCGCCGACCAGGTCGCCCTCGGACTCCGGCATGTCGAAGGGGGCGCGGTTGGTCTCGCCGACCATGGTGACGATGTAGAGGATGAAGGAGAGCGGCAGCAGCAGGATGTACCAGCGGTCGGCCTGCTGCTCGACGATCGTCGAGGTCGACATCGACCCCGAGTAGAGGAACACGGAGGCGAAGGCGGCGCCCATCGCGATCTCGTAGGAGATCATCTGCGCGCAGGAGCGCAGGCCGCCCAGCAGCGGGTACGTCGAGCCGGAGCTCCAGCCCGCGAGGACGATGCCGTAGATGCCGACCGAGGCGACCGCGAGGATGTAGAGCATCGCGATCGGCAGGTCGGTGAGCTGCATCGTGGTGCGGTGGCCGAAGATCGAGATCTCGTTGCCGGCCGGGCCGAAGGGGATCACCGCGATCGCCATGAAGGCCGGGATGGCCGCGATGATCGGCGCGAGGACGTAGACCGCCTTGTCCGCGCGCTTGACGATCACGTCCTCCTTGAGCATGAGCTTGATGCCGTCGGCGAGCGACTGCAACATGCCCCACGGGCCGTGCCGGTTGGGGCCGACGCGCAGCTGCATCCAGGCGACGACCTTGCGCTCCATCACGATGGAGATCAGCACGGTCACCATCAGGAAGGCGAAGCAGAACACCGCCTTGATGACGACCAGCCACCAGGGGTCGCGGCCGAACATCGAGAGGTCTTCAGCGGCGAGAAGGTACGGGCTCATGCCTCCACCTCCTTGGGGGCCTCGCCGGCGAGCGTCGCCGGGCCGATGCGGACGAGGGAGCCGGGCCGCGCCCCGGTGTCGGAGGCGACGCCGCCACCGCTGGAGTTCAGCGGCAGCCACACCACCCGGTCGGGCATCTCACTGATCTGGAGCGGGAGTTCCACGACACCCTGGGGGCCGGTCACGGCGAGGAGGTCGCCGTCCTTGACGCCCGCCTCGGCGGCCGTCGCGGCCGACACACGCGCGCGTGCGGCGTGCCGGGTTCCGGCGAGTGCCTCGTCGCCCTGCTGGAGGAGGCCCTGGTCGAGCAGCAGCCGGTGCCCGGCGAGGACGGCCTCGCCGACGGCCGGGCGGGGCAGCGCGGCCGCGGTCTCCAGGGGTTCGCCGGCCCGCGGGCCGTCCCAGGCGCCGAGCCGGTCGATCTCCGCGCGTACGGTGCGCAGATCCGGAAGTCCGAGGTGGACGTCCATGGCGTCGGCCAGCATCTGCAGCACGCGCGCGTCGGTCGGCGCGAGGCGGCGGGTCATCTGGTCGGGCTTGAGCGCGGCCTCGAAGAAGCGGACCCGGCCTTCCCAGTTGAGGAAGGTGCCGGCCTTCTCGGCGACCGCTCCCACGGGCAGGACGACATCGGCCTCGCGGCTGATCTCGCTGGGCCGCAGTTCGAGGGAGACCAGGAAGCCGACCTCGTCGAGCGCCTCACGCGCGCGTGCCGGGTCGGGCAGGTCGGCGATCTCCACACCCGCGACCAGCAGGGCCTGCAGCTCGCCGGTCGCGGCGGCCTCGACGATCTGGCCGGTGTCGCGGCCGTAGCGGTGCGGGAGGCCGGCCACGCCCCAGACGCCGGCGACCTCGTCACGCGCGCGTGGGTCGGTGGCCGGGCGTCCGCCCGGCAGCAGCGACGGCAGCGCGCCCGCCTCGATCGCGCCGCGTTCCCCGGCCCGGCGCGGGATCCACACCAGCCGGGCGCCGGTGGCGGTCGCGGCGCGCATGGCGGCGGTGAGTCCGCCGGCCACCGCGGCCAGCCGCTCGCCGACGACGATCACGGCGCCCTCGGCGCGCAGCGCCTCGGCGGCCGCGGCACCGTCGTCCTCCAGGCCGGCGCCGCTGCCGAGCGCGTCCAGCCACTCGGTCTCGGTGCCGGGAGCCGCCGGCAGCAGTGTGCCCCCGGCCTTCTCCAGACCGCGGGTGGCGTATGTGGCCAGCGAGAAGACCCGCTGTCCGTGCCCCCGCCAGGCCTTGCGCAGCCGCAGGAAGACGCCGGGTGCCTCCTCCTCCGCCTCGAACCCGACCAGCAGGACGGCGGGCGCCTTCTCCAGTGCGGTGTACGTGACGCCCGTACCGTCGAGGTCCCGGCCGCGCCCGGCGACCTGGGCGGCGAGGAAGTCGGCCTCCTCGGCGCTGTGCACGCGCGCGCGGAAGTCGATGTCGTTGGTGTCGAGCGCCACGCGCGCGAACTTGCTGTACGCGTAGGCGTCCTCGATGGTGAGCCGGCCACCGGTCAGGACACCGGTGCGGCCCCGGGAGGCCAGCAGCCCCTGGGCCGCGATCTGCAGCGCCTCGGGCCAGGAGGCGGGCTCCAGCTCGCCCTCGGCATTGCGCACGAGCGGCGTCTGAAGCCGGTCGCGCTGCTGCGCGTACCGGAACCCGAACCGCCCCTTGTCGCAGATCCACTCCTCGTTGACCTCGGGGTCGTCGGCGGCGAGCCGCCGCATGACCTTGCCACGCCGGTGGTCGGTGCGCGTGGCGCAGCCGCCGGAGCAGTGCTCGCAGACCGACGGGGAGGAGACCAGGTCGAAGGGGCGGGAGCGGAATCGGTACGCCGCCGAGGTCAGCGCGCCGACCGGGCAGATCTGGATGGTGTTGCCGGAGAAGTACGACTCGAACGGGTCGCCCTCACCGGTGCCGACCTGTTGGAGCGCGCCCCGCTCGACCAGCTCGATCATCGGGTCGCCCGCGATCTGGTTGGAGAACCGGGTGCAGCGGGCGCACAGCACGCAGCGCTCACGGTCGAGGAGCACCTGCGTGGAGATCGGCACGGGCTTCTCGTACGTGCGCTTGCGGCCCTCGAAGCGGGACTCGGCGTCTCCGTGCGACATGGCCTGGTTCTGCAGCGGGCACTCGCCGCCCTTGTCGCAGACCGGGCAGTCCAGCGGGTGGTTGATGAGCAGGAGCTCCATCACACCCTTCTGGGCCTTCTCAGCGACCGGCGAGGTGAGGTGGGTCTTGACCACCATCCCGTCGGTGCAGGTGATGGTGCAGGACGCCATGGGCTTGCGCTGGCCCTCGACCTCGACGATGCACTGGCGGCAGGCGCCGGCCGGATCGAGGAGCGGGTGGTCGCAGAACCGGGGGATCTCGATGCCGAGCTGTTCGGCGGCCCGGATGACCAGGGTGCCCTTGGGCACGCTGATCTCGGCGCCGTCGATCGTCAGCGACACGAGGTCCTCCGGCGGGACCGCCGCCTCTCCCCCGCCGGAGGGAGAGCTGGTGGTCACGGTCATGCGTTCACCTCCGTGCGGTCGGCCCAGGCCGTCGACCTGGCCGGGTCGAAGGGGCAGCCCCGGCCCGTGATGTGCTGCTCGTACTCCTCGCGGAAGTACTTGAGCGAGGAGAAGATCGGCGAGGCGGCGCCGTCGCCGAGGGCGCAGAAGGACTTGCCGTTGATGTTGTCGGCGATGTCGTTCAGCTTGTCGAGGTCGGACATCCGTCCCTTGCCGGCCTCGATGTCGCGCAGCAACTGCACGAGCCAGTACGTGCCTTCGCGGCAGGGCGTGCACTTGCCGCAGGACTCGTGGGCGTAGAACTCGGTCCAGCGCGTGACGGCCCGCACCACGCAGGTCGTCTCGTCGAAGCACTGGAGAGCTTTTGTGCCGAGCATGGAACCCGCAGCGCCCACTCCTTCGTAATCAAGAGGGACGTCGAGATGCTCGTCGGTGAACATCGGGGTCGAGGAGCCCCCCGGCGTCCAGAACTTGAGGCGGTGCCCGGGGCGCATGCCGCCGCTCATGTCGAGGAGCTGGCGGAGCGTGATCCCGAGCGGCGCCTCGTACTGACCGGGGCCCGCGACATGGCCGGACAGGGAGTAGAGCGTGAAGCCTGGCGACTTCTCGCTCCCCATCGACCGGAACCAGTCTTTGCCCCGGCTCATGATCGCGGGAACCGACGCGATGGACTCGACGTTATTCACCACAGTCGGGCACGCGTAGAGGCCCGCGACAGCAGGGAAGGGAGGACGAAGCCGCGGTTGACCCCGGCGGCCTTCGAGCGAGTCCAGCAGTGCGGTCTCCTCACCGCAGATGTACGCGCCCGCGCCCGCGTGCACGGTGATGTCGAGGTCGAGTCCGCTGCCCTGGATGTTCTCGCCCAGGAAGCCCGCCTCGTACGCCTCGCGTACGGCGGAGTGCAACCGCCGCAGCACTGGGACGACTTCACCACGCAGATAGATGAAGGCATGCGAAGACCTGATGGCATAACACGCGATGATCATGCCCTCGATGAGGCTATGTGGGTTCGCGAAGAGGAGCGGGATGTCCTTGCACGTCCCCGGCTCCGACTCGTCGGCGTTGACAACTAGATAGTGCGGCTTTCCATCCCCCTGGGGAATGAACTGCCACTTCATCCCCGTCGGGAATCCCGCGCCGCCGCGCCCGCGCAGACCGGACTCCTTGACGTACGCGATCACGTCGTCCGGCGACATGGCGAGCGCCTTGCGCAGCCCCTCGTACCCCTCGTGCCTTCGGTACACGTCCAGCGTCCAGGACTTGTCCTCGTCCCAGAAGGCCGACAGCACCGGTGCGAGCAGCTTCTCGGGGCTCATGTCTTTCAGCTCGGGTGCCAAGGTCATCACTCCCCCTCCTCGGCGGCGGGCCCGGCCGGGTGGGCCGGGTCGGAGGCCGACGTGTCCTGCGGCGCGTCGTGCGAGCTCAAGTGCTCCGTCGGTGACGGGTCGTGGGGTGTCCCGGTCCGGGCCGCCTCACCGCGCGGATGCACCACGCGTGCCGGTGCGGCCTCCCCCTTGGCGAGCTTCAGGCCGACGAGGGAGGCGTGTCCCGCGCTTCCTCCGGACTCGACGGCCCCGTCCCGCTCGTCGGGGAAACCGGCCAGGACCCGGGCGGTCTCCTTGAAGGTGCACAGCGGCGCACCGCGCGTGGGCGTGACCGGCCGTCCCGCGCGCAGGTCGTCGACGAGGCGCTTGGCGCTGCCCGGGGTCTGGTTGTCGAAGAACTCCCAGTTGACCATCACGACCGGAGCGAAGTCACAGGCCGCGTTGCACTCGATGTGCTCCAGGGTGACCTTGCCGTCGTCGGTGGTCTCGCCGTTGCCGACGCCGAGGTGCTCCTGGAGCTCCTCGAAGATCGCGTCCCCGCCCATGACCGCGCACAGGGTGTTGGTGCACACCCCGACCTGGTAGTCACCGCTCGGCCGGCGCCGGTACATGGAGTAGAAGGTGGCGACGGCGGTGACCTCGGCCGTGGTCAGGCCGAGGGTGTCCGCGCAGAACCGCATTCCCGTGCGCGTGACGTGTCCCTCCTCCGACTGCACGAGGTGCAGCAGGGGCAGGAGGGCGGACCGGGAGTCCGGGTAGCGGGCGATGACCTCGCGCGCGTCCGTCTCCAGACGGGCTCGGACGTCGTCCGGGTAGGCGGGCGCGGGCAGTTCGGGCATGCCCAGGCTGACGCCCCGCTCGGAAGAAGAGGTGGTCACCGGTCGACGCCTCCCATCACGGGGTCGATGGACGCGACGGCGACGATGACGTCGGCGACTTGGCCGCCCTCGCACATCGCCGCCATGGCCTGCAGATTGGTGAAGGACGGGTCGCGGAAGTGGACCCGGTAGGGGCGGGTGCCGCCGTCGGACACGACGTGCACCCCGAGTTCGCCCTTGGGCGACTCGACCGCCGCGTACGCCTGTCCCGGCGGGACGCGGAAGCCCTCGGTCACCAGCTTGAAGTGGTGGATCAGGGCCTCCATGGAGGTGCCCATGATCTTCTTGATGTGGTCGAGGGAGTTGCCGAGGCCGTCGGGCCCGAGGGCGAGCTGAGCGGGCCAGGCGATCTTCTTGTCGGCGACCATGACCGGGCCGGGCTGGAGCCGGTCCAGGCACTGCTCGACGATCCGGAGCGACTGACGCATCTCCTCCAGCCGGATGAGGAACCGGCCGTAGGAGTCGCAGGTGTCGGCGGTCGGGACGTCGAAGTCGTACGTCTCGTAGCCGCAGTACGGCTGGGTCTTGCGCAGGTCGTGCGGCAGGCCGGTGGAGCGCAGGATGGGGCCCGTCGCGCCGAGGGCCATGCAGCCGGCCAGGTCCAGATAGCCGACGTCCTGCATACGGGCCTTGAAGATGGGGTTCCCGGTGGCGAGCTTGTCGTACTCCGGGAGGTTCTTCTTCATCTTCTTCACGAACTCGCGGATGTGGTCCACCGCGCCGGGCGGCAGGTCCTGGGCGAGTCCGCCGGGGCGGATGTACGCGTGGTTCATCCGCAGGCCGGTGATCAGCTCGAAGATATCGAGAATGAGTTCACGATCACGAAATCCGTAGATCATGACCGTGGTGGCGCCGAGCTCCATGCCGCCGGTGGCGATGCACACCAGGTGGGACGACAGCCGGTTCAGCTCCATCAGGAGCACCCGGATGATCGAGGCCCGGTCCGGGATCTGGTCCTCGATGCCGAGGAGCTTCTCGACGCCGAGGCAGTACGCCGTCTCGTTGAAGAACGGCGTCAGGTAGTCCATGCGCGTCACGAACGTCGTGCCCTGCGTCCACGTCCGGTACTCGAGGTTCTTCTCGATGCCGGTGTGCAGGTAGCCGATGCCGCAGCGGGCCTCGGTGACGGTCTCGCCCTCGATCTCCAGGATCAGGCGGAGCACACCGTGGGTGGAGGGGTGCTGCGGGCCCATGTTGACGACGATGCGCTCGTCGTCGGCGCGGGCCGCCGACTCGACGACCTCGTCCCAGTCGCCGCCGGTGACGGTGTAGACGGTGCCCTCGGTGGTCTCGCGAGGGGAGGCGTGCGAAGTGCTCATGAGTACGACCTCCGCTGGTCCGGAGCCGGGATCTGGGCGCCCTTGTACTCGACGGGGATGCCGCCGAGGGGGTAGTCCTTGCGCTGCGGGAAGCCCTGCCAGTCGTCCGGCATCATGATCCGCGTCAGGGCCGGGTGACCGTCGAAGACGATGCCGAAGAAGTCGTACGTCTCGCGCTCGTGCCAGTCGTTCGTCGGATAGACGGAGAACAGCGACGGGATGTGCGGGTCGCTGTCGGGCGCGCTGACCTCCAGGCGGATCAGCCGATTGTGGGTGATCGAGCGCAGGTGGTAGACGGCGTGCAGCTCGCGGCCCTTGTCGTTCGGGTAGTGGACACCGCTGACTCCGGTACAGAGCTCGAAGCGCAGGGCCGGGTCGTCGCGCAGGGTGCGGGCGACGCGGAGCAGGTGCTCGCGCTCGATGTGGAAGGTCAGCTCGTCGCGGTCGACGACCGTCTTCTCGATGGCGTTCTCCGGGAGCAGTCCCTGTTCCTCCAGGGCTCCCTCCAGCTCGTCGGCGACCTCGTCGAACCAGCCGCCGTAGGGGCGGTTCGCCGGGCCCGGGAGCCGGACCGAGCGGACCAGGCCGCCGTAGCCGGAGGTGTCGCCGCCGTTGCTCGCGCCGAACATGCCGCGCTGGACGCGGATCTCCTCGCCGCCCTGGCCGCGCTGGCCGGGGAGGTTGGAGGCCGACAGGTCCTTCTCGGGGTTGGCGCCGCCCGTGCCGTTCGCGTCGCTCATCGCAGCAGCCCCTTCATCTCGATGGTGGGCAGGGCCTTGAGCGCCGCCTCCTCCGCCTCGCGGGCCGCCTCCTCGGCGTTCACGCCGAGCTTGGAGGTCTGGATCTTCTGGTGGAGCTTGAGGATGGCGTCCATCAGCATCTCCGGCCGTGGCGGGCAGCCGGGGAGGTAGATGTCGACCGGCACGATGTGGTCGACGCCCTGGACGATGGCGTAGTTGTTGAACATGCCGCCCGAGGAGGCGCAGACCCCCATGGAGATCACCCACTTGGGGTTCGGCATCTGGTCGTAGACCTGCCTGAGCACCGGCGCCATCTTCTGGCTGACCCGGCCGGCGACGATCATCAGGTCCGCCTGGCGGGGCGAGCCCCGGAAGACCTCCATACCGAAGCGCGCCAGGTCGTAGCGGCCGGCGCCGGTGGTCATCATCTCGATGGCACAGCAGGCGAGGCCGAACGTGGCGGGAAAGACGGACGACTTGCGCACCCAGCCCGCGGCCTGCTCGACGGTGGTCAGCAGGAAGCCGCTCGGCAGCTTTTCTTCGAGTCCCATGACAAAAGGCCCCTCAGTCCCATTCCAGGCCGCCGCGCCGCCATACGTACGCGTACGCGACGAAGACGGTGAGCACGAAGAGCAGCATCTCCACGAGCCCGAAGATCCCCAGGGCGTCGAAGGTGACGGCCCAGGGGTAGAGGAAGACGATCTCGATATCGAAAATGATGAAGAGCATCGCCGTCAGGTAGTACTTGATGGGGAAGCGCCCGCCGCCGGCCGGCGTGGGGGTCGGCTCGATCCCGCACTCGTAGGCCTCGAGCTTGGCCCGGTTGTACCGCTTCGGCCCGATCAACGTGGCCATGACCACGGAGAAGATCGCAAAGCCTGCCCCGAGGGCTCCCAGTACGAGGATGGGCGCATACGCGTTCACCGCTCCTCGCTCCTCTCAGTCGGCACTGACTGCTGGCGGTTTGCATCGGGCTCACTTCCGCCCCGTCCGTCCCTCGAACCCCGCCCGCCCCGGCGAAGATCGGGAACATGTGAAGCAGGTCACAAGCCCAACCGCGTGCATCTTATGCCTGTCGCTCTGTGATCTGCGACACGGGGTATTGCACAAGCTTTGTGATCTCCACCACCTGACGAAGGATCATGAAGTCGGATGAGCGGTGATCTTCACACGCGAAGCGTCCGGGCGATCACCAGACGTGACATTTTGCCTAGTCAGCGCAGGCCAGGAGGTCCGTCTCAATATCAAGAGGGTTCCCTTGCATGCAAATTGGCGATGGACTGGATCTCTTGATAGAGGCCGCGTTCACACATCAGAGGGCATGTGGAGCGGGATGTGGACGC
This sequence comes from Streptomyces sp. CRCS-T-1, assembly GCF_024442335.1. Lineage (NCBI taxonomy): Bacteria > Bacillati > Actinomycetota > Actinomycetes > Kitasatosporales > Streptomycetaceae > Streptomyces > Streptomyces sp. CRCS-T-1. Next base: position 3,346,123 of record NZ_CP101651.1, read on the forward strand.
GTGCACGCGTTCACGATCTTCGCGAGCCCGTGACCGGGTCGTGATCTACGGCGCGCGACGCGAGCGCCGGGGCTACCGTTCCGTGACCTCCATCACACCGATGAGAGATCCATGAGAACGGGGCTTGGCCAATCAATCCAACCGGTGGTAGGTGCGGGGCAATTCGGGCGTATTGATCAAAGACCGTGATCACAGCCTGGTCTCGGTGCGCCCGCAATGTCCGTTACGGCGTCAATAAAGGGGCTCGAGAGGGGGTTTTGAGGGCTCGATTGAACAACTGTGGCGCAGCACACGTTTCTTGAAGATATGAAGGAGCCCCTGGTACCGGTTGTTCCCATGTCCCACACCGCTCACATACGCAGCCACCGGAAACCCCGCCGCAGTGCGACCTCGACGATCGCCGTGCGTGCCGGAGTCACCGGTGGCATCCTCAGCCTGGCAGCGGCGGGTGCGTCGGCCTCGGCGAGCGCCGCCGAGCCGGTGACGCAGACCATCGAACTGCCCACCCTGACGGCCGACATGGCCACTCAGGTCGCCCAGTCCGCGGCCGCCACGCAGCAGGCGGCCGCGAACTACGAGCTGCGCGCCGAGCGTGACGCCGCCGCCGCCAAGGCCGCCACCGAGGCCAAGAAGGACCTCGCCGAGGCGAAGAAGAAGGCGGAGGCCAAGAAGAAGGCCGCCGAGGAAGCCCGCAAGGCCGCCGCCGAGCGCGCCACGCGCAGCGCCGAGCGCGCCACCCTCTCCGCTTCCGCCTCCGCGTCGGCCTCCACCTCGACGACCGCGCCTGCCAGCGGCAGCGTCGCGACCGTCATCGCCTTCCTCAAGGCACAGGTCGGCGACGCCTACGTCATGGGCGCCACCGGTCCCAGCGCCTGGGACTGCTCCTCCCTCGTGCAGGCCGCGTACAAGCAGGTTGGTGTGGATCTGCCGCGCGTCTCGCAGGACCAGTCGATGTCCGGCACGGACGTGCCGCTGTCCGACGTCCAGGTCGGCGACATCCTGTACTGGGGTGGCAAGGGCTCCGCGTACCACGTGGGTGTCTACATCGGCGACGGCCAGTACCTGGACGCGGCCAACCCGTCCAAGGGCGTCGTCATCCAGGACCTGTCGGGCTACCCGGCGTCGGGCGCGGTCCGCGTCCTCTGAGTCCTCCGATCTCACGCGTACGGGCTTGAGGGCCGCTGCCTCCCGGAGGCGGCGGCCCTCCCCCGTTGGCGTGCGTGCCCTCTCCTGCCGCCCTGACGGCGTTCTCCCGGCCTGTCCGGGCGCGGAGGCCTCCCGCCCCCGAAACCGGCCGAGCCGGTCTCAGGGGTGCCCCGAGTGGCTTCTGGGGCCTTCTCCCGTGTGGCCGGGCTGTGTGTGGAGCGGCCGCGGGGCGTCTGCCGTCATGAGTGCCCCTCAGCGGACACGGCATTCACAGGAGAGACGATGCGCCTCGCGGACGGGGCCGGGCTCGTGGCGAACCAGGTCGGCGAGCCGGTCGTGGTCGAGGGAACGGGTACTTCGCGCGCTGCCTCGCCCACGAAACCGACCACTGCGCCGGGCGGCTCTGTCTCGACCGGCTCTCCGAGTGAGTGCCTGATCCGGCAGCGCCCCGGGCGGGGGTCAGGCCTTCGGGGCCACCTTGCTCAGGCCGTTGATGATGCGGTCCATCGCGTCGCCGCCGGTCGGGTCCGTGAGGTTCGCGAGGAGCTTCAGCGTGAACTTCATCAGCATCGGGTGCGTGAGGCCGCGCTGGGTGGCGATCTGCATGACCTTCGGGTTGCCGATGAGCTTCACGAAGGCGCGGCCGAGCGTGTAGTAGCCGCCGTAGGTGTCCTTGAGGACGCGCGGGTAGCGCTGGAGCGCCAGTTCGCGGCGGGCCGGGGTGGAGCGGGCGTGGGCCTGGACGATGACGTCGGCGGCGATCTGGCCGGACTCCATGGCGTAGGCGATGCCCTCGCCGTTGAAGGGGTTCACCAGGCCGCCGGCGTCGCCGACGAGCAGCAGGCCCTTGGTGTAGTGCGGCTGGCGGTTGAAGGCCATGGGCAGGGCGGCGCCGCGGATCGGGCCGGTCATGTTGTCGGGGGTGTAGCCCCAGTCCTCCGGCATGGACGCGCACCAGGCCTTCAGGACCTCGCGCCAGTCCAGCTCCTTGAAGGAGTCGGAGGTGTTGAGCACGCCCAGGCCGACGTTGGAGGTGCCGTCGCCCATGCCGAAGATCCAGCCGTAGCCGGGCAGGAGCCGGTCCTCGCCCGGGCCGCGGCGGTCCCAGAGCTCCAGCCAGGACTCCAGGTAGTCGTCCTCGTGGCGGGGGCTCTCGAAGTACGTCCGTACGGCCACGCCCATCGGGCGGTCCTCGCGGCGGTGCAGGCCCATCGCGAGGGAGAGGCGCGTGGAGTTGCCGTCGGCGGCGACGACGAGCGGCGCGTGGAAGGTGACTTCGCGCTTCTCCTCACCGAGCTTGGCGTGCACACCGGTGATCCGGCCGGTGCGGTCGTCGATGACCGGGGCGCCGACGTTGCAGCGCTCGAACAGCCGGGCGCCCGCCTTCTGGGCCTGCCGGGCGAGCTGGTCGTCGAAATCGTCGCGCTTGCGGACGAGGCCGTAGTCGGGGAAGGAGGCGAGATCCGGCCAGTCGAGCTGGAGGCGCACTCCGCCGCCGATGATCCGCAGGCCCTTATTGCGCAGCCAGCCGGCCTCTTCCGAGATGTCGATGCCCATCGCCACGAGCTGTTTGACGGCGCGCGGGGTGAGGCCGTCGCCGCAGACCTTCTCGCGCGGGAACGCGGTCTTCTCCAGCAGGAGGACGTCGAGTCCCGCCTTGGCGAGGTGGTAGGCGGTCGTGGAGCCGGCCGGCCCCGCGCCCACGACGATCACATCGGCGGTGTTCTCGGAGAGAGGCTCGGTCACGACGGTCACGGCGGGATCTCCCCAAGCTTCGGAATCTGTGTGCCGGCCGGCACAGGACATGGGCAGTCTATGCAGCGGTATCGATCACCTGCCGAAGGGATGCCTCCGTGAACCCGGCCCTCCCCGCTGTGCGACTGCGCGTGCCCACCCACGAGGACGCGTTCGCCTGGCACCGGATCTTCGACGACCCGGACGTCATGGAGTTCCACGGCGGAAAGGCCGCCGAACTGTCGGTCTACGAGGAGCTCACCGCCCGCCAGCGCCGGCACGACGCCGAGCGCGGCTACTGCCTGTGGACCCTGCTGGACGCGTCCGGTCAGGTCGTCGGCTTCACCGGGGCCCAGCCCTGGGAGCGGGACTGGGGGCCGAGGGGGGAGATCGAGATCGGCTGGCGCCTGGCCCGGGAGCACTGGGGCAAGGGGTACGTCACCGCGGCCGCGCGGCAGACGCTGGAGCGGATGCGGACGGCGGGTGTACCGGGCGTGGTGGCGATGGTCGACGCCCGCAACAGCCGGTCCATCGCGGTCACCCGGCGGCTGGGAATGCGCCTCGCCGAGACGTTCACGACGTCGGCCTCGGACCGCGCGGGGCACTGCTACCGGCTCGACCTCTGAGACGACGACATCACACTGCGTAGTCGACTGTCACAGAAAGACATCCGTCGCTTCCGGCCGGTACGGGGCCGGAGTTACCCTTCCTGTACCGCTGGGGGTGACATCTGTGCAGATATCCCGCAAAGCACCCGAAGTGCGCGTACCGCGTCTGGTGGGTCTGATGGCCGTGGACGCGCGCGAGACGGCCCGGGCGCGGGGCCTGTTCCTCAACGCGCCGGACCGGCCCGACTTCCATCTCGCCGTCGTCGACTACGTCGTACGCCAGTACCCGCAGCCCGAGGCCGAGGTGCCGCGGGACTCGATGGTCTACGTCTGGTTCGACTTCGGCCCCGGCGAGGGCGGCGGGGGCGTGCACGAGCCGCGGATCCCGAGACCGCCCAGGGGCGGGCTGCAACGGGAGCTGGACGAGCCGGGCGACCCGTACATGGTGCTCAGCTCCCCGTAGCCGGCGGCTCCCCGGAGGGGTTCAGCTCTCCTTGAAGCCCCGGTGCAGGGCGACGATCCCGCCGCTCAGGTTGCGCCAGGCCACCCGCGACCAGCCGGCCTTGCCCAGCCGTTCGGCCAGCGCGGGCTGGTCGGGCCAGGCGCGGATGGACTCGGCGAGGTAGACGTAGGCGTCGGGGCTGGAGGACACGGCCCGGGCGACCGGCGGCAGGGCGCGCATCAGGTACTCGGTGTAGACCGTGCGGAACGGCGCCCACGTCGGGTGCGAGAACTCGCAGATCACGATCCGCCCGCCGGGCCGGGTCACGCGCTGCATCTCCCGCAGGGCCGCGTCCGTGTCCTGCACGTTGCGCAGCCCGAAGGAGATGGTGACGGCGTCGAAGGTGTCGTCCTTGAAGGGGAGCCGCGTGGCGTCGCCGGCGGTGTAGGGCAGCCAGGGCCGGCGCTGCTTGCCGACCTGGAGCATGCCCTGGGAGAAGTCGCAGGGGACGACGTAGGCACCGGTCTGCGCGAAGGGCAGTGAGGAGGTGCCGGTGCCCGCCGCCAGGTCGAGGACCTTCTGGGCGGGGCGTGCGTCGACCGCCTTGGCGACCTCCTTGCGCCATCGCCGGTCCTGGCCGAGGGACAGCACGTCGTTGGTCAGGTCGTACCGTTCCGCCACGTCGTCGAACATCGAGGCGACTTCGTGCGGCTGCTTGTCCAGGGATGCGCGGGTCACGCGCCCATTCTTGCAGCACCCGATCAGGGAAGGAGCCTCGGCTTCTTCCGTGCCGCCACGTCCTCCACCCACCCGCACAGCAGCACGAACACCGCGATCAGCACCCAGCCCACCCCGAACATGAACCACTGGCTGTCCAGGGGCAGGTACGCCTCGAAGGCCGGCACGTCCCAGAACCGGTCGATCAGAGGCACGGCGAGGATCAGGGCGATCTCGTGCCAGAGGTAGAGGGTGACGGCCCGGGCGTTGAAGACGGTCACGAGCCGGTCCAGCCGCCGGAACCGGGCGAGTCCCGCGAAGTCGGTCCGGAAGCGGGCCTTGGCGTACATCAGCAGCGTCACGAACCCGGCCGACCAGAAGGCCTGCGCGAGCGGGTTCTCGTCGAGGTCGTACGTGCCGTACTCGGCCTGGTGCGCGAGGGCGTACCAGCCGCCGTACGCGAGGGCGGCCGACGCGAGCGGGAGCAGCGCGGCGGGCTTCAGCCGGGCCAGGACGCCGTCGTGGTGCGCGAAGCCGAGGAGCCAGCAGAACAGGAACGTCGCCAGGTCCCACAGCGCGGCGCCGAGCCGGTCGTCCGGCGGCTGCCATACGAACTGGAAGGCCAGGACCGGCCCCAGGGACAGCAGCAGCACCGGGACGGGAGCGAGCCGGAAGAGCCGCAGCAGGAGCGGGGAGAGGAGCACGAACCACAGATACGTCCGCAGGTACCAGAGGATCTCCCAGGCCTGCTCGCCCCAGGCATTGCCCGGCGGGTCGCCGAGCGGCACCACCCAGTAGACGATCTGCCAGCCGGGCATCCAGCCGTGCACCAGCATCGCGCCGGCCACGAACACGCCCCAGAACCAGAAGGGCGGCAGCAGCCGACGGAAGCGGCTCCTGATCACGGTGAGCGCGGGGCGCTCAAGGGACCTCGCCATGAGAGTGCCGGCCAGGGCGAACATGACCCCCATGGAGGGGAAGACCAGCCCCGCCCAGGCCCAGCCGAAGGTGTGGTAGGTGACAACGCGGACGAGCGCGACCGCGCGAAGGGTGTCGAAGTAGCGGTCCCGCGCCGGGCGGGCGACGGCCTCCGGGAGCTCCCGCTCGGCCGTCCTGCTGTGCGCCCCCATCAGCCCGCCCCCGCCGGGGTGCCGACCTCGCCGGTCCGCTTCAGCTTCTGCCAGCGCAGCCGGCCGCCGGTCAGGGCGGTGACGCAGGAGTGGATGAGGACGAGGTACATCATCTGCCGGTAGGCGAGCTGTTGGAGCGGCATCATCAGCAGATAGCGGTACTTCTCGCGGTCCAGGCGGAAGGCGTACGCCGCGCACACGAGCTGGACGCCGAGCACCGCGAGCCACGCCAGCAGCGCCGCCTTGAAGTCGATGAAGATCATCGAGTAGGCCGTGAACACGTCGATGAGCGGGGCGAAGACCGGCGTGACGATCTGGAACAGCACCACCAGCGGCATGCCGACCCGCCCGAAACGCCCCGAAGGTCCCTTGTCCGTGAGCGACTTGCGGTGCTTCCACAGCGCCTGCATCGTGCCGTAGGACCAGCGGTAGCGCTGGGACCACAGCTGCTTGAGGGAGCCCGGCGCCTCGGTCCACGCGCGCGCGTGCTCCTGGTAGACGACCCGCCAGCCCGCGCGGTGCATCGCGATGGTGATGTCGGTGTCCTCGGCGAGGGTGTCCTCGCTCATGCCGCCGACCTGGAGCACCGCCTCGCGGCGGAACGCGCCGATCGCGCCGGGGATGGTCGGCATGCAGCGCAGCAGGTCGTACATGCGCCGGTCGAGGTTGAAGCCCATCACGTACTCGATGTGCTGCCAGGCGCCGATGACGGTGGTGCGGTTGCCGACCTTGGCGTTGCCCGCGATCGCGCCGACCTCCGGGTCGGCGAAGGGCTGGACGAGCTGCCGTACGGTGTCCGGCTCGAAGACGGTGTCGCCGTCCATCATCACGACGATGTCGTAAGCCGCGTTCCGTACACCGTTGTTGAGGGCGGCCGGCTTGCCCGCGTTGGCCTGGCGGATGACGCGCACGTTGGGCATGCCGAGGGACTCGGCGATCTCGGCCGTGCCGTCCGTGGAGCCGTCGTCCACGACGATGATCTCGATCGGGTGCGTGCTCTGCGCCAGCGAGGCGAGGGTGTTGGCGATGCACTCCTTCTCGTTGTACGCCGGGACGATCACGCTCACCGGCCGGGTGACCGTCGGGCCCCAGCTGAAGCGGCGTCTGTTGCGCAGGCGGTAGTGGCGGCGGGCCAGGACGAGCATCATCCCGAAGCGGCCGATGACGGCCACGCCGACCACCAGCAGGCCGACGGACAGCGTCGGCACGGCCCACTCGGCGACCGCCACGGCGGCGACCAGGGCCTTGCCCTCGTAGAGGATCGCGCCGGTGGCCTCACGGTGGGCGGCCTGGAGCGTGCTCGCGGTGCCCTGAGGGCCGTTCGCGGTGCCCTGAGAACCGTCCGCCGTGCCCTGGGGTCCTCCGGCTCCGGGCTGCTGCCCCGTGCCACGCCCCTGTTCCATGACGCCGCTGATGGTGGTGAAGGTGTACCCCTTCGCCCGCATCTTCTCGATGTACTGCGGCAGCGCCTTGATCGTCTGGGAGCGCTCGCCGCCCGCGTCGTGGAAGAGGACCGACGCGCCCTTGTTCTTCTTCGGCGTGGCCCACTGGACGATCTTCGAGACGCCCGGCCGCTTCCAGTCGTCGCTGTCGGTGTCGACGAAGACGCTGGTGTAGCCGTCCTCGCCGAGCTTCTTGTAGACGGGCCAGCTGTAGTTGTCGATGGCGTCCGTCTCCGAGGAGTACGGCGCCCGGAACAGGGTGGTCGTGATGCCGGCCGCGCCCGCCAGCGCGAGCTGGGTCTGCTCCATCTCGCGCCGGACCCGGGCGTCGCTCTGGTACGACAGGTCGACGTGCGTGAAGGTGTGGATGCCCACCTCGTGGCCCTGCTCGACCATGTCCTCGACGATGCCCGGGTAGCGCGACACCATCGAGCCGACCAGGAAGAACGTGGCGGGCACGTCGTACTTCTCGAGGATCGCCAGCACCTGGGGCGTCCAGGTCGGGTTGGGTCCGTCGTCGAAGGTGAGCGCGATCGTCTTGTCGGGGACGGAGACGGTCGTGGCCTGTCCGCCGCGGAAGGTGACGATGGGCCCGCCGTCCAGGACGTCGTCCGGTACGTCGCTGGAGCTGGCCCCGGTGCGCACGCGCTGGTCGCCGCCGACCTCGGCGCGCAGATAGCCGTCGAGGAGCATCACGCAGATCAGCGCGAGCAGGAGCAGCAGGGCGAGGATGACGCGCGGCTTCTGCAGCGCGGCGGCCTTGCCGGCGGCCCGCTCCATCCGGGAGGGGGCGCGGCGGCGGCCGCGGGAGGGGGTGGTCGTGGTCATACGGCGGCCCCCGGTCAGTCGGAGCCCGCGCCCGCGGCGGCGGAAGCCGAGGCGGACGGGGATGCGGACGGGGACGTGGTCGACGGGGACGCGGTGGAACCAGAGGCTCCGCCTTCGGTCGCCTGGGGCGGAGCCGAGGGGACACCGCTCGGCGGGGCGGCGCCCGGGCCCCCCGGCCCCACACCCCCCTGCCCCTCGCCCTGCGGCCCTCCGCCCTGCGGTTGGCCACCGCCGGGCCCCGCGCCCGCGAACGGCAGGAGCTGCGACGGTGTGAGCGAGGTGCCCCAGCCCATGAAGGCCGCGCCGAGCACGGCCGCGTACCCGAGGCAGACGACGCCCAGGACGAGACCGATCCGGCGCAGCAGCCGGGCCCGGCGTCCGGAGTTGTCAACGAACACGGGCCCTTCGGCGGACTCGTTGCCACGTTTGCGGCGGCGACCGCGGGTGACGCGGCTTTCGATGGCAGGCTCGGAATGCATTCCCCGGACATTAGGCGGGCTTTATGTGCCATAAACTTGGGTTCTGATGTGAGAGACCCATGAGAAACGACCGAAGCTGTCCTTTCTCTGAGAGTTTCCGGGAACACCTGCGGAACTCGATCCGAGCGCCCATCATCGTGAGACGTTTGCTGCCGGGAAACGTACTAGGGGTTTGGACCTTTATGACCTCACGAGAACGGGAGCGTGCGCTATGAGGAGTCACCGGAAGCGGGCGGCGGTCGGACTGGGCTGTCTGCTCGCCCTGGCCACCACGGCCTGCTCCGAGCAGGGCGAGGCGGCCCGTCCGGCACCCCCGGCGTCGGCCGCGCCCAGCGCCTCGTCACCGGCCGAGTCCGAGTCCGGAACCTCGAGTACGACCTCGTACGCCCCGTACGTAGACGCCAAGGACGCCTCCGCCACCGACTCCGCGGGCTCCCCCACGACGTACAACCTGGCCTTCGTCCTGGCCGGTGGCAGCGGCTGCACCCCGCGCTGGAACGGCACGGACGCCCTCGGCGACGCGGCGGTGAAGTCCCGTATCGCGAAGCTCAAGGAGGACGGCGCCGAAGTCCGGGTCTCCTTCGGCGGCGCCTCCGGCAAGGAACTCGCGGCGGCCTGCGACAGCGCGTCGGAGCTGGCGGCGGCGTACGGCAAGGCTCTCGACGCGGCCGGTGCCACCCGGGCCGACTTCGACATCGAGGGCGACGAACTGGCCGACTCCGCCTCCATCGACGTGCGTTCGAAGGCGATCGCGCTGCTGCAGAAGGAGCGTACGGATCTGGAGGTCTCCTTCACGCTGCCCGTGATGCCCTCCGGACTGGGCAAGGACAGCCTGGCGCTCCTCGCGTCCGCCAACGACAACGGCGTACAGGTCGCCACGGTCAATCTGATGACGATGAACTACGGATCGTCGTTCGACGGCGACATGGGCGGTTACGCCCTCGCGGCCGCCAAGGCCTCGCACACCCAGTTGAAGAAGGTCTTCGGCACATCGGACGCGGCCGCCTGGCGGGGCATGGCCCTCACCTCGATGATCGGCGTCAACGACGTGGACGGCGAGACCTTCACGCTCGCCGACGCCACCGAGGTCCGTGCCTTCGCCGAGGACAAGGGCATCGGGTGGGTGTCGATGTGGTCGGCGGCCCGGGACCGCGGTTGCGCGGACGGGGCGAAGACCGACAAGGCGGCGACCGACTGCAGTGGTGTGAAGCAGAGTTCGGGGGCGTTCGCGGAGGCGTTCTCGGGCTGACGGTTCAACGAGGCACTTCAGAAGGCCCCTTCGAAAGGAGCCGGTCAGCGCCGCCGATGCACCAGCCGCCCCGCACACACCGTCGCGACGCACTCCCCGGCCTCGTCGAACACGGCGAGGTCGGCCCGGCCGGTCGGCACGAGGGCGGGCCGGCGCGTGGCGGGCAGGACGACGACGTCGTTGCGCTCGGCGGCGGCCCGCAGTTCCGCCGAGTCGACGTACTCCTCAAGGACCGCCACCGCGCCGAGCTTCAGCACCGCGTGGACGCGTTCGCGCGGGCTCGGGGCGTCCGGGAGCGGGCCCTCGTGGACGCGGGCGGGGCCGAGGGTCCCGGGCCAGCTGCGCACCCGGGCCTTCGGGAACGCCTCGCGCACGTCGTCGAGCTTCCCGACGGCACCGATCCGGTCCCGCCCGACGACCACGGCGCCGTTCTTCACGGCATCGGAGTCCCAGGTGACACGGACTGCTTCCGCCGTGTGGATCGTCTCCAACTCTTCCCCGCAGCGGCCTAGTTGGGGGCAAGCAGCTTGAGCTCGGGGTGAGCCGTGCCGCCCTCGATGGCCGTGGACGAGAAGTGCGAGACCACGCGGTCGTCGGCGGGGTCGTTCGCCGGGTCGTCGTGCACGACGAGGTGCTCGTACGTGGTCGCCCGCTGGGCGGGCACCCGCCCGGCCTTGCGGATCAGGTCGATGATCTCCAGCCGGTTGGAGCGGTGCTTGGCGCCCGCCGAGGACACCACGTTCTCCTCCAGCATGATCGAGCCGAGGTCGTCGGCGCCGTAGTGCAGGGAGAGCTGGCCGACCTCCTTGCCCGTGGTCAGCCAGGAGCCCTGGATGTGGGCGATGTTGTCCATGAACAGCCGCGCGATCGCGATCATCCGCAGGTACTCGAAGATCGTGGCCTGCGTACGGCCCTTCAGGTGGTTGTTCTCGGGCTGGTAGGTGTACGGGATGAAGGCGCGGAAGCCGCCCGTGCGGTCCTGTACGTCCCGGATCATCCGCAGGTGCTCGATGCGCTCGGCGTTGGTCTCGCCGGTGCCCATCAGCATGGTGGACGTCGACTCCACGCCCAGTCCGTGCGCGATCTCCATGATCTCCAGCCAGCGCTCGCCGGACTCCTTCAGCGGGGCGATGGCCTTGCGCGGCCGCTCGGGCAGCAGCTCGGCACCGGCACCGGCGAAGGAGTCGAGCCCGGCGGTGTGGATGCGCTGGATGGCTTCCTCGACCGACACCTTGGAGATCCGGGCCATGTGCTCGACCTCGGACGCCCCCAGGCTGTGGATGACCAGCTGCGGGAAGGCCTGCTTGATGGCGGCGAAGTGCTTCTCGTAGTACTCGACGCCGTAGTCCGGGTGGTGGCCGCCCTGGAACATGATCTGGGTGCCGCCCAGTTCGACGGTCTCGGCGCAGCGGCGCAGGATGTCGTCGAGGTCGCGCGTCCAGCCCTTGTCCTTGGCCTTCGGCGGGGCGTAGAACGCGCAGAACTTGCACGCCGTGACGCACACGTTCGTGTAGTTGATGTTGCGCTCGATGATGTACGTCGCGATGTGCTCGGTCCCCGCGTACCGGCGGCGGCGTACGGCGTCGGCGGCGGCGCCCAGCGCGTGCAGCGGGGCGTCGCGGTACAGCGCGAGCGCCTCGTCCGGGGTGATCCGCCCACCGGCGGCTGCGCGGTCGAGGATGGGCTGAAGGTCGGCCTTCTCGGTCACCGGGCGTCCCTTTCGTAAGGGTTGTGGACGGACCAGGCCAGCGTACGCCAGCGGGTGTGCGGACTGGACGTCAGGCCGTCGTGCAGGGGTCGCTCGGGCCGGACGTCAGGCCGTGTAGGCGCCCACGAGCAGTCCCAGCAGGGCGCCCGTGATCAGGAACGGCCCGAACGCGATCGCCGTCTTGCGCGAGGCCCGCCGCGCGACGACCAGGGCGCCGCCGTACAGGGCGCCCAGCAGGAAACCGGCGAAGGTGCCGAGCATCACGGTCGGCCAGCCGTACCAGCCGAGCACCGCCCCCGTGCCCAGGGCGAGCTTGACGTCGCCGAAGCCCATGCCGGCGGGGTTGATGAGGAACAGCACGAAGTAGCCGCCGCCCAGCGCGAGCGAGCCGAGCAGGGCGGTCGTCCACTCCCCCGCGTGCTCGGGCACGAGCGCGGTGAGGCCGAGCAGGGCGAGCGCGGCCCCGGCGAACGGGAGCGTGAGCGGGTCGGGCAGCCGCCGCACCCGGAAGTCGACGGCCGTCAGCAGGACCCCGACGGGGGCGAGCAGCAGCCAGACGCCGAGCTCGGGGCGGGTGCCGGTGGCGGCGGCGAGGGCGGCGCAGACGAGGGCGGTGGCCATGACCAGGGGGGTCGTACGGGGCCCGTATCCGGCGCCCTCACCCTCCGGACATTCCGGGCAGGTAGCCCGCCCCAGCCAGCCCTTGAGGGCATGCCCGCCGGGGCAGCTGTCGCGCCACGGCTCCCCCGCCGGGGCCGAGAAGCGATAGGCCGCGCGGGGCAGGAACGCTCCCGCCGCCGCACCCCAGAGCGCGGCGGCGACGATCAGCAGCCCGGTGTTCATCCCACCGCGGCGATCGCGTCGCGCCACGTCGGCAGCAGCTCGTCGAGCAGTGCCTCGGTGCGCGGCGGCAGCCCGCGGGCCCCGCTGCGGCCGATGAGGTCGGTGGCGAGTGCGGTGAGCTGGGACGTGTCGCCGGTGGCGTGGGTGGCGCGCAGCAGCTCGTGCCACAGGCGCTCGTCGGCCGGGGCGGTGCGCAGGGCCGCGTTGAGGGCCTCGATGGCCTTCTCCGCGCGGTCCCTCTCCATGTGGAACTCGCACAGCGCGAGCCCGGTGTCCGCGACCAGCAGCGGCAGCTGGGCGTCGACGATCTCGTGGGTGAGCCACCGGTAGCGGCCCTCGGGCCGGTCGGCGAGCAGCGGCCCGCGCACCAGGACGAGCGCGTCGGTGAGCAGCCGCCCGCGCACGGCCCGGCTGTCGACGCCCTTGCCCTGCGTGGCCTCGTGATAGAGCGAGCGCAGCACGTCCAGGTCGGAGACGACGGACGTGGCGAGCGTGAGCCGCCCGGTCCCGTCCCGGCCGAGGCGGGGCGTACCGTCCGGGTCGGCGCCGAGCCACACCCGCAGCCGGTCCAGGAGCGCGTCCCGTACGTCGTCGGTGACGCCGCGCGGCCACAGCGCCGAGGCCAGCACGCGCGGGTGCACGCCCTCGCGGTGCAGGAGCAGCAGGGCGAGCGCCTCGTGCAGCAGCGGGCTGCGCTCCCCGTCCGGGGTGTCCAGGCCGATGATCTCGTACGGCCCGACGAGACGGGCGTAGACCGCCGGCCGCCCGTGCTCGCTGATGTCGACGAGGAACGGCGGGGTGGTCACGGGTCCGTTCGTCTCACGCTCGGGGTCGGCGTCGGTGAACAGCTCGACCACGGCGCGCTGTTGGGCGGCGGGCAGCAACTGGGCGTCGAGTTCGAGCCCGAGGAGCGGTGCGAGGAGCTTGCCCTGGCCGGTGATCTCCATCTCCCAGGCGGCGCCCGGCAGATCGCCGGTCTCGGTGCCGACGAGGTAGCCGATGCCGAGGCGTCCGGCGTCGGAGGCGAGTTCGGCGAGCTTGACGGCGTCCTCGGCGGACGGATGGGCGGCGAGGAGGACCAGGTGCGGGGCCCAGCGGGTGTGCTGGGCGGGACCGGTGCGGCCGGTGAGCACGGAGTCGTGCCCGGCGGCGCCGAGCGCGCCCCGGCGCTGCCGCGTCTCGGCCTCCATGGTCTCGACGAGCGCCTCGATGTCCTCGAGGTGCCGGATCCGGTTCGGGGCGAGCGGCGTCAGGTCCTCGCCGAAGCCGACGAGCGTGATGGTCATGCGGTCGGACCAGCCGTTGGTCGCCAACTCGGCGGCGACGGACGCGAAGACGGCGGCCCTGTCGGCCTCCCGGCCGCTCAGCGAGACGATGCCGGGCACCGCCTCCAGGTTGAGCAGCAGCCGCGAGTCGTCCATGGTGCCGAGGCTGACGAGCCCCGGGTAGGGAGCGGCGGTGTCGACGTCCTCGTAGCGCTCGCCGTCGGTCCTGGCCAGCATCCAGAAGGTCTGGTCCTGCCCCTGCTGCCAGGGGGCGGGCGGCTTCCCGGCGGGCTGGGCGAGCTGGAGGTGCAGGTCGCCGTTGCTCAGCCAGGCCGCGTAGACGACCGGCAGCGCGCGCGACTCCTCGGCGAGGGAGGCGGCGAGCCCCCGCAGACTCCGGTCGAGCAGTCGTACGCCCTCGGGGTCGGCGCCGACGAGCAGTGCGTCCTGGACGTCCTGGGCGTCCCCGGTCGGCGTGGGCGGCTCCATGCCGCGCCGACCGCCGATGGCCCCGAACGCCGACTGCCACAGCGCCTGCCGGCGCCGCCGTCCCAGGGCGCCGAGAAGACCGGCGGCGAGGAGAGGGGCGGTGAGAAGCGCTTCAGGAAGACCGAAGGAGCTGTCGGACTCGGCGTCGACACTGGTGGCCTGCTGGTGCCCGGTGTCCGGGGCGGGCCGCTGCTCGGGCAGGGACACCTGGGAGGCGCCACCACCGGCGTGCTCGTGCCCACCGCCCTCGGCGCCGGAACCGCCTCCGCCCTGGGCGTGATCGCCGCTCTGGGCGTAGTCGCTGATCTGCTGCTGCACATCGGGCGACACGTTGGGCGCCTCGTCGGGCATCTCCACGAGGTCGCCGCCGCGCGCGTCGCCCGGCATCTCCATGATCCAGCCGGGCCGGATGAGACTGGCCTCGGAGAGCTTGGAACCGTCCGGCTGCACACGGTCCTTGTTGAGGTCGAAGATCTCCTTGTAGCGACGCCCGTCACCGAGGTGCCGGTCGGCTATCTCCCACAGGGAGTCGTGGTGACGCCCCTCGGGCGGCTGGATCCGGTAGTACTTCGTGTCGCCCTGCTTGGCGGTGCTGCCGCCGGCCTCCGCGTGCGAGGCGGCGTGCGAGGCCTGTTCGGCGAGGGCGGAGGCGGTGTCGGCGGCCTGCTCCTGCTGCTGGGCGAAGAGACCGCCCGGGGTCTGCTGGGCCGCTGCCACGGTGGGCTTCTGGTTGGCGTCGTACGTCTGCCCGAGCTGCGACAGCCCGGGCGCGAAGCTGGCGGCCGTGGCGCCGACGAGCAGGAGCGCGGCGACGAGTTGCCGCGCGAGCAACTGACTGGGCCCGGCGCCCGGCACGCGTCCCGGCACACCGACCCCGGACAGCGCGGCCTTCATCTCGACGAGCACGCAGGCGGTGAACTGCGCCCACGCCAGCCACACCACGACGGTCAGGATGTTCAGGAACGTCTGAACGGTGATCTCTTGCTGCAGCCAGTCGAGGCTCGGCACCCCGTTCGGCAACGGCCACCCGATCTGCGTGGCCAGCGCGCCCGGCACGCCGACGAGCAGAACGGCCAGCGCGACGAAGGCGAAGAACGCCTTGACGAAGTCCCCGAACGACCGCCGCCGGATCCTCACCGGCTGCGGCGTCCGATTCCTCGGGGCCGTCGCTCCCGTCGTACTTCCCGTCGAGCTTGACGAGCTTGAGGTGCGGCGTCGCGGCATGGCGGGTGTCCTGGGGTCGTGTGTGGAGTGCCGTGAGGCAGAGCTGTGAAGTAAGGGGTGTGCTGAGCCTACAGAGATCTTATGGACTCTTTTTGGGGTCGTCGAAGGACGCAGGGAAGGAACCTTGCCGACGTCCGATTTGCCCCTGTAGTGGGTTGGAGTCGCGCGGGCGGCCGGACCACCGGAACGACCCCCTTCGCAATTGCCACGCACACCCCTCACGCACTCCACACAATCCACCACGGCCACTCAAGGGGCCACACACAGCCCCTGATAGCTTCGTTCCCTGTCGCACACGCCAACCTCGGGGGAGAATCCGTGGCCCGCCGCGCTCTGACCACCACCGCTGCCGTGTTCGCTACCACGGCGGCACTTCTGCTCACCGCATGCGGTGACGGTGACGACAAGCCGTCGGGTGACATCGAAGGAGCGGACACGGCGGCAAGCCCGTCAAATTCCGCCTCGGCATCGACGCCCTCGGGAGTCAAGCGCCCCGAGGTCACCCTCCCGAGCAGCTTCCGGTTGACCTTCAAGAACTGGACGAGCAGCGACCCCGACGAGCAGGCCGTACTCAACGACGGCAAGGAACAGCTCCGAGCCGGTTACGCGGCGATCATCGAGAACAAGCCCGACGGCGGTAACGCCCTTGCCTTCTACGACACGGAAGCCGGCCTTTCCCAGGACCGTGAGTGGCTCAAGTCCTACACGGACAAGAACGTCACCGTGATCGGCGAGCTCCCTGTCTTCGACCCTCAGGCCACGCTCTTCGCGAAGAAGACCAAGGCGCAGCTCAGGTACTGCACGGACGAGAGCAAGGCACAGACGAAGCACCGAAAGACGGGCGAGACGGTCGGGAATCCTCAGGGGACCGACCCCCAAGTGGCCTACGTCGTCACGATGCAGAAGAGCGAGCAGGGCGTGTGGCAGACCGTGTCCACGAACTCGACGAGGGGCGGTTGCTCCTGATGACGCGGTGCAAGGGAGCCGTGACCGCGATGGTCGGGACGGCTCTGACGGTCGCCCTCTCCACCGCTCCGGCTCATGCGGTCGGCGTGGGAAACGACAAGAAGCCCTCCGGCGGCGACACCGCGGGAGGCGCCGGTAGCGACGGAACCCTCTCGGCCTCCGTCTCCGACATCCAAGTCTCCTACCCCGAGGGCGGAGACGGCGGCGGCAAGAAGGGGAACCTCGGCACCGTCGACCCCAATTGGAAGCCACCCGCCTGCTGGTACGAACCGGCCATGACCTCCGAGCAGCTGAAGAAGTTCGTGGACACGGACAGCGGCGGCGATGTCGGAATCCACCATTCCTGGTGGGGCAAGGGGCTGTGGACCGACCACTACAGGGACGGCAAGCCCGCGGAGAATTTTGATCTGCACTCGCCCAAGAACAGCGTCTCCGAGGGGTACAAGAACTACAACCTCGGCAAGGACGGCTACTTCTGGCGCGGTGTCGCCCCCGACCCCGACGCCTCCGACTCCTGGGACTGCGGCCGCATCATGTTCTGGGTCGACGCCGACGAGGTCCCGGACGACCCGAACGCGCCCACCCCGCGAACACTTGCCGAGTACTCCTACGACAAGGTCAAGGTCCCGGAGACGAAGGTCGACCTGAAGCCGGAGGGCAAGTCCGTGGTCAACCTGCCCACATGGGTGTGGCTGGACAAGGGCACCTTCAAGGACGTCAAGGTCCGCGCCGAGCTCCCGAACACGGGCCTGTGGGCGGAGACGACCGCCAAGCCGGTCGCCCTTCACCTGGAGCCGGGCACGGAGGACGCCGAGACCTTCCCCGCCTCCGGCGACTGCGCGATCAACGACGACGGCAGCATCGGCACCCCGTACACCAAGGGCAACGCCGAGAAGACCCCGCCGTGCGGCATCCGCTACCTCCACGCCACGAACGGCACGCCGTACCAACTCTCCGCCAGCGTCACCTGGCAGATCACCTGGGAAGGCTCGGGCGGCACCGGCGGCGACCTGCCCGACGGCACGTTCGAGACGACTCAGGACATGAACGTCCAGGAGATCCAGTCGGTCAACCGCTGACCACCGGACTCCAGGGCGTTCGCAACCGCCACGTCACACTCCTCACCTTCCCCACACAATCCACCCCTGCCTCTCAAGGGCCGATTCCCCTCCCCTGGTAGCTTCGTTCCCTGTCGCGTACACCGAAACCACGGGGGAGATCAACAGTGGCCCGCCGCGCACTGACCACCGCTGCCGCAGCGTTCACCACGGCGGCGGCGCTGCTTCTGACCGCCTGTGGAGGGGGCGACGACTCGTCGTCGGACGACATCAAGGGGGCGGGCAACGGCTCGAGCAGCAGCCCTTCGGCCTCCGCGTCCTCCGCGGCACCCGGCGTCAAGCGCCCGGATATCAAGCTCCCCAGCAGCTTCCAGCTGACGTTCGCGAACTGGACGAGCAGCGACCCCGTGGAGCAGGCGGTGCTCGACGACGGCAAGGAACAGCTCCGGGCGGGGTACGAGGCGATCATCGAGAACGATCCCGCCAGCAAGAACCGCGCCTTCTACGACACAAAGAACGGCTTCCTGCAGAGCCAGCAGTGGATCAGGACCTACACGGACAAGAACCTCACCGTCATCGGCAAGTTGCCCGTGTTCGACCCCAAGGTCACCCTCGCCAAGGACAAGGCGGCGGCGTCCCTCTCCTACTGCACCGACGAGAGCAAGGCCTCCACGAAGAACCGCAAGACCGGCGAGGTCAAGGGGAACCCGGCGGGCACTGACCCCGAGGTCCTCTACGTGATCTCCATGGGCAAGAACGCCCAAGGTGTGTGGCAGGCGGTGTCCGCCCACTCGGAGCGGGGTGGCTGCGCACAGTGAGGTCCTCACACGCCCGGCCCTTCACGGTCCTCTCGCTCACCGTCGCTCTCCTCGCACCCGTGCCTGCGGTCGCCCTCGGCGGCGAGGGCAGTTACGGCGGCGGAGCCAAGAACAACGAGATATCCGCTTCCGCCTCGCAGTCCCGGATCAAGGTCACGCAGACCAGCGGCCCCACCGGCGGCAAGCAGGGCACCGTCGCATCGACGGACACCAACTGGAAGCCACCGCCGTGCTGGTACGAGCCCGTCTTCACCCCCGAGCAGCTGAAGAACTTCTCGGAGAACGACGGCAGCGGTGACGCCGGTCTGCGCGACGGCTGGTACGGCTCGGAACTCTGGACCGACCACTTCAGGGACGAGAAGGACGCCGTCACCATCTTCACGAAGCCGGGCACCGTGAAGGGGTACAAGAACTACAACCTGGGCAAGGACGGCTACTTCTGGCGCGGAGTGGCTCCGGACGTGACCGGGATCGATGACACGTCGCTGTGCAGCCGCCTCATGTTCTGGCAGGACGCCGGCGAGATCCCCGACGTGCCGAACGCCCCCACGCCCGAGACACTCGCCGACTACGCCTACGACAAGGTCAAGGTCCCCGAGACCGAGGTGGAGCTGAAGCCGGCCGCCAAGTCGACGGTGAACCTCCCCACCTGGGCGTGGCTGGACAAGGGCACCTTCCAGGACGTCAAGGTCCGCGCCGAGCTCCCCGGAACGGGCCTCTGGGCGGAGACGACCGCCAAGCCCGTCGCCCTGCACCTGGAGCCGGGCACGGACGACGCCGAGGTCTACCCGGCCTCAGGCGACTGCCGGATCAACGACGACGGCTCCATCGGCACCCCGTACACCAAGGGCAACGCCGACAAGACCCCACCCTGCGGCATCCGCTACCTCCACGCCACCAACGGAACCCCCTACCAACTCTCCGCCAGCATCACCTGGCAGATCAGCTGGGAAGGCTCCGACGGCTCCCGAGGCGACCTCCCCGACGGCACCTTCGAGACCACCCAGGACATGAACGTCCAGGAGATCCAGTCGATCAACCGCTGACGGGACCAGGCAGAACCACTAGTTCACGAGGTCGTCCGAGAACGGTTCCTCATGCGTTCCCCAGTGGAATCTGTAGGTGCCCCCTGCCGCGTCGAAGGCAACGCCGAGCCCACGGTCCGGAAGGCCGAATTCCTGCCGGAGCCAGCCGTCCATGGCCAATGCCGCGACTTCCGAGCGGAAATGAGCCAGGGGAAAGTCGAACGACGTAACTCTGACGCAGAGTCCTTCCGGGTGCCGCGACGCCAGATCGGTTGCGTGCACCGCGAGGCCGAAGGAAAGCCAGGCCGCGTCCCGCCAGTTGACTCCCGGGGGTAGCGCCAAGCGCACGCTCCGGTCGATTTGCAGATGGACGTCACCGTCGGCGGGCGCGCCGCACTCCGCCGTCAGGTCGGCGGCGAGCCCGCCCAGCGGGCTGCGGAACCGGTATTTGTAGGTGCTGCTCACAGTGCCCGTTCCTAGAATTTCAAGAGGTGGAATACCGACTTGCTGAAGATGTTCTCTGACTGCCCCATTCCTGTAGGGGCCCGTACATAGTCATAGTCATGCGGAAGTCCCTCACCCCAGAGTCGGCTGTGCTTGTCCGCGAATTCGGTCGCGGCGTCCTCACCGATCTCGTGGAGGTCGATCTTCTTCATGTTCGCGAAGTCCCCCGCACTGACCCTGAACGGCATGACCTCGACCTCGGCTCCGCGACCGCGCAGTCTCTCGGCGTAGCGTTCGGCATCGGCACGCGACTCCCACGAATACACGCCTTCTCCGTAGTGTCCACGGTTCTCGGCCGTAGGCCAGGGCGTCCCGTCTCCTCGGAGGCGTGTGGCGTTCTCGGCATCCTGAACCGTGAAGAACTCATGGTAGTCGGGGGCCAGGCCCAGGCTGTCGGACCGAGTGAGCGGACTGGTGACGTAGGTGACCGGGTTCGGCGCCGGCTGCAGGCCCAGCGGATCGGGCGAGACGTATCGCGCGCTCTCGGGGTCGTAGTGCCGGAAGTAGTTGTAGTGCAGCCCGGTCTCGGGGTCGAAGTACTGGCCCGGGAAGCGAAGCGGCGTGTACGCGGTGCTGTCGGCCGCCCAAGCCGTGCTTCCCCAGACCGTGCTGCGCGTCCGCCACGCCACCTCGCCCGCCTCGTCGACGAGTTCGCGCGGTGTTCCGATGAGATCCGTGACGATGGCGAAGAAGCGCAGGTCGATGTCGTCCTGGGGGCTTCCCGTGCCCTCCGGCGCGGTGATCCGCTCCGTCTGGCACACGGGGCGGCGTCCTTGATGGTCCCAGGTGAGCGTGACCTGGTGGGGCAGCCCCTCGCCGGCGGTGGTCTGTTCGCAGAGGGTGGAGCCGTCCCAGGCGAAGTCGGTGCGCTCGGCCACCGTTTCACCGTCCGCCGCCATACGCAGCTTGGCGGTTCGGCGCCCGAGCGGGTCGTAGATGTAGCGCCACGTCGTGCCGTCGGGGGTCCGGACCGACGTCAGGCGATCCTCCGCGTCCCAGGCGTAGTGCCATGTGTCGGGCTTGCGGGAGAGGCGGGTCTTCTGGCGCACGACGACACGGCCCAGCCCGTCGTGTTCGTACCGCACCCGGCCGGCGTGCGTGATCCTCGTTCCGTCGTAGGAGCGGGGGCCGGTCGCCTCGTGGCTGGGGTGGCTGTCGGGCCAGGCGGCATGGGTCTGGTTGCCCGCCTGGTCATACGCGTACGTCTCCGACCAGTTCCGCGCGTGCACCGCGGTGACCCGGCCGACCGCGTCCAGATCGAATCGCTGCCGCCCCGCGAGCTGATCGTCGATTCCTACCAGATTGCCGTCCGCCCGGTAGAGATAGGAGCGGTGCTGAACCGATCTGCCGTCGATTCCCGTCACGGACTGGGCGGTGAGGCGCCCCAGCTCGTCGAACGTGTGCGCCAAGGTGACGGTGTCTGCGATGTGCCGGGTGGTCTCACGGCCGACGGCGTCGTAGGCGAAGTCGATGCCGCGGTCGGCGCAGACCAGCCGGGAGGCGCGGCCGGTCTCGTCATAGGTCCACGTGCTCGTCGTGCCCGCCGGGGTCGTGCGGCTGGTACGACGTCCCAGTTCGTCGTGTGTCCAGGCGACCGTGCGCCCGTTCACGGTCTCGGAGACGAGCCGGCCCAGGCGGTCCCGGTGCAGGACCACGGTGGCGTCGGGGCCCGCCGCTTCGACGAGTTCACCGACGGAGTCGTAGGCGAACGTCGTGACCCGACCGGCCGCTTCCTTGCGTGTCACGCGTCCGAGCACGTCGCGCTCGTAACTCGTCGTCTCGCCCAGAGAGTTGGTACGGGTGCACAGACGTCCGGCGGCGTCGTGTGTGTAGGTGAGGGTACGGCCGTCGAAGTCCTTCTCCGCTGTCAGGCGGCCGACGGCATCGTAGGTGTAGGTCCACGTCGAGCCCTGAGGGTCGGTGACCTCGGCCAGACGTAGCCCGGCGTCGTAGTCGAATTCGTAGCGGACGCCGTCGGGCCCGGTGCGGGCGGACAGCCGGTCGAAATGCGTGTACTCGTAGTGGGAGACGAGGCTCATCGCGTCGACATGGGTGACGCGGTTGCCCTCTCCGTCGTACTCCCAGCTCTCTGTGGAGCCGTCCGAGGCGATACGCCGGGCGAGGTGCCCCTCCACCGTCCACTCCAGACGGATCACGGCTCCGGTGGCATCGGTGACGCTGGTCGGTCTGCCGAAGGCGTCCCTCACGCACTCCGTTCTTCTGCCCGACGGATCGGTCGTCGACAGCGGCAGCCCGGCTGGATCGCACTGGACCCGTGTCACGTGGCCCAACGCATCGATGACCGAGGTCCGGCGGCCCCCGGCGTCATGGGTGAAGCGGGTAGTGCTTCCCGCGGGGTCCGTGATGGATTTCCGATTGCCGCAGTCGTCGTACGTCAGGTGATGGGTCAGCCCGTCGAAACCTGTGATGGTGACCGGCAACCCGAGCTCGTTGTAGTCCGCCCGGCTCTCGCAGCCGTCAGGACGGACGATGCTGAGTGGCTGATCGTTCTCGTTGTTCTCGATCCGTGTGGTCCGGTCGAGGGCGTCGGTCCAGGACTGCAAACGGTGGTACGTGTCGTACGTCGTTCGCGTGACCGCTCCGAGAGCGTCGATCTCGGCGACCACCTGGCACCGGTCGTTGGTGACGAACCGGGTGCGGGCGCCTTCGGCAGTCGTGAGGGTGGTGATGCGACAGTCGGGCCAAGCGGAGTCCTCGCCGTCGTATTCGAGGGTGATGGTGAGGTGGCCGGCCTCACCGCCTTCGGCCGTGCACCGGTCCTGATCGTCGTAGGCGTAGTCGTAACTGCGGTTGTTGGAGTCCGTCCAGGAGGTGACGCGCAGGCGTTCGTCGTAGGTGAACCTCAGCGACAGTCCGGAGGAGTTGACGGACTCCGTGAGATTGCCGTCGGTGTAGCGGTAGCGCTTGATGACGACGTCCGTGCCGTCCTCGGCCGCGCCTGCCAGGCTGAGGGCCGTGACGCGGCCTTCGTCGGTCTCGAGCTTGAGGTGGTACCCACCGGAGTGGCGGAGGGCGACAGGAGCACCCTGATCGTCGTAGTCGAAGGTGATCGTGTGCTGGTTGCGGTCGGTGATGGAGGCCAGAAGCGCGATGCCGTCGGTGGTCGGGCGGGAGAAGTGCCGCGCCTGACCGGTCAGCGGGTCGGTGACGCGATAACTGCCGTCGTCGAGGCGGATGAGGGGCCGACGAGGCCCTGACTCCGGCAGCACCGCTGCCTGTGGTGCGGCGGGGTGGGGGTAGGCGAGCAGCAGGCCGTCCTCGGTGACGAAGACAACGCCCTCTTCATCGACCTCGAGGCGCTGGTCGATCGTGGAGGACCAGGTGGGGCCGAACCACCAGCCGCAGCGGTAGTCAGAAGCGACACGACGGGTGAACGCCAACGGCAGCAGACCCGGCAGCTCCACATCGGCCTGTGGCAGGAACATCGTGCCCGTGGCCATGTCGACGGGGTCGCTCCCCTTGGAACGTACGACGTTCTTGAGCCGGTCGTAGGCACCCTTCGCTCCGTCCGCGATCATGCCCCGGGCGTTCTTGCCCAGGCCACGCACGGCGAGCCCCATCCCCTTCAGCCCACCTCTTAGACCCTTCATCGCGGCCATTCCGCCCTTGAGGCCCTTGGCCAGGCCGCCCAGAGTGGTGAGACCCGTCATCCCCGGTATGCAGTCCAGGGCCGCGAGCCCCACGTCCCATAGGGACGCCTGCCCCTTGGAGTATTTGTAGAGCGAGTCGGCGAGCACCACGAGCCCCGCGATCAGCACGATCGCGCCCAGGATCGGCCCGCCGATGATCATCGCCACGATCCCGACGACCGCGACAACGACCTTGCACACCGCGACGATGGTGTCCCAGTTGTCGGTGAACCAGTCGCCGACCTCCTCCCACCACGAGCGGTTCTGAATGCCCGCGTCCGAGGCCTCGTCGATCTTCGACTTCGCCTCACGGGCCGCCTCGTCGCGCATTGTGCGCGCGTCCGCGGCCATCTTCTTCGCCGCCGCGAGAGCATCCTGCGCGTCGGAGACATCCGACTGCGCCTTCGACTGGGCCGACTTGGCGTGCTGCACATCGCGGGTGGCGGCGCGGACCTTCGCCTCGTCCGGCTTGTCCGCGTCCGACTTGCTGCCGGTGGGGTCGTCCTTGTACTTGTCCGCCTCCTTACCGGCCCGCGTCACCCACGAGTCGGCCGAGGTCAGCTTCGACTGGGCCGAGGACAGGTTGTCGCGCGCCTCACGGCCCTTGACCAGCGCCTTGTCCGCCAGGGACTGGGCACGCTCCAGCTTCGGCCAGAAGTCAGAGAGCGCGTCACCGCACATCTCATAGGACTTCTTCAGCTTCTTGAGGTTCTTCGGGACATCCGCGAAGTCCTCCTTGAACACGTCCGCGGACTTGCCCGCCCACTCCAGGAGCGTGCCCTCACCCGCCATACCCTTGACCAGACGCAGCGCGTCGGAGACATCGTCGGCGAAGTCGTGCAACTGCTTCGCAAGCGAGCGCACCCTCTGCGGATCACCCGGCGTCGGGTCCTTGTCCAAGTCCAGGACATGCCAGTCCGCCGGCCTGTGCCCCGCCATACCGCAACCCCCGTCACGCGCACATCAACGTCAACAATCGTATGCACACGTGAACTTACAAGGCACAACCGTTCGACGGAAAGATCAGCTCACGGTACGGTCAGACGGGATCTGGGTGTCGGACACATTGGGGGACTGTCAATGGGCAAGGGCAAGAGCGACCTCGCGCTCCCGCTGACGGAGCTGGAGGGCTATGGGCGTCGGCTTCGTTCCCTCAAGACCCGTCTGAATCACACCAAGAAGCTCTTCGAGTCCTACAAGGACGACATCGGCGACGGCAGTGTCAATGACGCGCTCGGGGATTTCGAGTCCAACTGGGAAGACGGGCGTGAGGACATCACGCAGCAGCTCGATGCGTTGGCGAGTATGTCCGATGCCGTGGTGCGCGAGTTCAAGAAGCTTGACGACGAGCTCGCCAAGAAGGCGAACGACGCGATGAAGACCGAGGACAAGCGGGGCGGTAAAGGCGGTAAGGGGGACAGCGGGGGGAAGTAGACCGCTGCCCGAGAGACATGAAAAGGCCCCGGATCCGGAGATCCGGGGCCTTTCGCGCGCCTGCGTCAGGAAGCGACCGCGGCGTTGAGGTGCAGGTCCGCCGCGATGCCCTGGGGCGAGACGGAGAGGCCCGCGCCCCCACCGAGGCCGGCGTTGAGGCCGGCGGCCGAGGTCTCGACGTAGAGACCGGCTGCGGCACCGGCACCCGCGGCGGCACCGGCCTGGCCACCGGCGACGGCGTCCAGGTCGAGGTCGGAGATTTCGGCCGTTTCGACCTGAGGAGCGAGGTTCATGGCGCGCATTTCCCTTCGTAACAGCAATTCGCGATGGCGGAGTTCACCCTGAATCCCGCAAGCGGGACTGATGACCGGCGATCTGCGCCCATCGATCAAAGCACGCAGGGGATGAAGCGACCAGTCACCCGATGCCCGTGCACGACGACATTCGCTCCTCGAATTCATCAGTGTGCCAACGCGCTCACGAAAAGGTCGAACTCCTTCACACAACCAACAGGTCTGCCGTGCCGCCATACGGCCGTCGCGCCGCAGGCACAACGAGGCATCTGGGTGCGCGAGTTTTCCGTACGGCGCCTCGGTGAACTCTGTGCAGGTCTGCTGGATTTTCCGGAACGACCGCACTCCGGACGCCGGGCTGGGGGTCATACTCCGGCCTCGCCATCACCCGCTCTTGCCCCTTCCGTAACATGGCACAGCCCCCACAAGATCCGGAAGGACTCCTCCCCCATGGACGCACTGTCGCCCGACGACGCCCACGAGATAGCCGGTTACCGACTCAGGGCGCGGCTGGGCGAGGGCGGCATGGGCATGGTCTACCTGTCGCACACCCGGGGCGGTCAGCCGGTGGCGCTCAAGGTCGTGCGGCGGGAGTACGCGCAGGACTTGGAGTTCCGCAAGCGCTTCTCCCAGGAAGTCGCGGCCGCGCGACGGGTTCAAGGGCCGTACACCGCACCCGTCCTCGACAGCTTCACCGACGGTCCCGAGCCCTGGCTCGCGATCGGATACGTCCCCGGTCCCTCTCTCGCCTCCGCCGTGTACCAGCACGGGGCGCTGCCCCTGCGTACGGTGTTGCAGCTGACCGCCGGGATCGCCGAGGCGCTTCAGACCATCCACGCGGCCGGCGTCATTCACCGGGATCTCAAGCCTTCCAATGTGCTGCTGGCCTCGGACGGGCCGCGTGTCATCGACTTCGGCATCGCCCGTGCCGCCGACACGACCGCGCTGACCGGTACGGACGTACGGCTCGGTACGCCTGCGTACATGGCGCCCGAGCAGGCCATGGGCGGTGACGTCACGCCTGCCCTGGACGTCTTCGCGCTCGGCCTGGTCGCGTTCTTCGCGGCGACCGGCCGGCATCCGTTCGGCGAGGGGGCCTCGCACGCGCTGCTGTACCGGATCGTCTCCAACGAACCCGGTCTCGACGCCTGTCCGGATGAACTGCGGGGCGTCATCGCCGGCTGTCTGGCCAAGGATCCCGGCGCCCGGCCCACTCCTGAGCAGATCATCGAGGCGTGCCACACGCTGGCCGGCACGCAGGGGTTGATCCGGCACGAGGGCTGGTGGCTGCCCCCGGCCGTGCAGGAGCAGATCAGCCGGCAGGAGGAGACGCTTCGCCTGCACTCCTCTCCCGCGCCGGCCGCTGCCGGCCCCTCACCGGCGCCTCAGGTGCCCACCCAGCCGGGAGTGCCCCCTCAGGCCGCGTTCGCGGCCGCCGTGCCCACACGGCCCGCGCACTCTCCGGCCGACGCGTTCATGGCCGCGGCTCCCACCGCACCCGCGTACTCCCCGCAGCCGGCCGCGGCACCCGGAGCCATGGCCTCGGCCCCCGGCGCCGCGGCGTCGGCCCCCGGCGCCACGGGGGCGGCCCCCGGCGCCACGGGGGCGGACCGTCCCGCCACATCGCGTCGTACACCGCTGATCGCCGCACTCGCCGTCGTGGCGGCGCTGGCGGTGGGTGGCGGCTCCGTCGCCGCCTACCAGGTGCTGACGGACGACTCGCGGGACACCACCGCTTCCGGCGACACCCAACGCGCTACCGGCGGCGCCGACCCCGCTGCCGACGCGGCCGCCTCTCCCAGCGCGACACCCACCAGCGAGGACGGCCCGAAGTCGGAAGCCGGCTGGCAGATCAGCGCGCGGGACAAGAGCCTCGTGCTGCGGGCGCCGAAGTACACGCCCACCGCGGAGGACATCGGGTCGGGAACGATGTGCAGGCCGTCCGACGCCACGATCCTCGACATCAACGACCTGAGCGTGGAGACCGGTGCCGGCTACGTACCGTCCTCCGGCGGCTGGCTCACCTACACGGACTGCCCCGACCCCATCAAGGTGAACGGGATCCGGCTCGCCGACGACGAAGGCTCGTTCGGCACTACCACGGAGCGGCGGCCCACTCCCACCGCGTGCCGCGACTCCGCCCTCGGGGGCACGCTTCCCAACCCCATCCCCCTCAGCCAGATCAGGAACGACTCGGTTCTCAAGTCAGGCACCGGCCTCTGTGTCGTGTCCGGCGAGGGTGCCGTCACTCACCTCTGGATCACCAAGGTCAACGCGGGGGCCGATGACAACGACCGGCTTCGTACGTACGTAGCGACTGCCACTCAGTGGAAGCCCGAGTAGCAGTCGTCGTCCGGGGCGCGGCTCAACCGTCAGTCGGCCACGAGTAGGTTCAGCCCGAGAGCGGCGGCTCCGAGGACGAGGAGAAACAGCCCGGAGCGCAGGAACACCGGTCCCACGAGGGTCACCGAGGCGGCCTGGCTCGTGATGGTGTTCCAGTCCCGCAGGCGGCGGACGTCCGCCGCACTGGCCCACCAGAAGCCGGCACCGATCACAAGGAACATCGCACCGAGGAGGCCGGCCAGAGCACCGCCGACGGACAGGAGGTCTTCTCGGGCGCTGCCGTCGGTGATGCTGAAAGCCGCCACGGCGAGCGGTATCACGCTCAGCAGGCCGAAGGTCATGCCTCGCCTCGCGACCTCCGTCGGCCGCAGCCGTGGGAGCATCACGCCGTCCTGGTCCAGAGCCATGGCCAGCACCCTAGCCCGCCCGGCCCGAGCAGCCGCAACGCCCCTGGCCGCCACCACACCGAGGGTCCGCGGACTCTACGCGCCCCGCCCCGGCGGCCTCCTGGCCCGAGACTCGGTGCGATCAGGCACGCTTCACGCACGTCGCCGGGATCTGACCACCCCGGACGATGTACCAGTCCGTCCCCCACCGCCCGCAGGCGCGGTACCGCGGTTCCCCGCGGTTGAACGTCATGACGCAGCTGCGGAGTCGGTCCCCCCTGTACACGTAGTGGTGCACAGGGCTGTTCGGCCGGGCGGAGAACTCGTCCTTCCCTGGTCGGCGTACGGCCACCTTCTTGCCTGTCACCGTCAGCCAGACGCACCTGTCCTGCGGGACGGCCGGGGCGGACGGGGCGGACGGGGCGGACGGGGCTGCGAGCGCGTCGGCGGCGGGCAGTGCGGTGAGGAGCAGTGATCCCGCGAAGGCGGTCACGAGGGCGGAGTTGATCAAACGCTTCATGGCCGGACCAACGGCGGGCGACACCGGCCGCAACGGGTGCCGGCCGTGGGTTCACCCGCAGTGGTGGCCGCTCAGCCGACCTCGTTCTCCGCCACCGCCTGGCCGCGGACGATCACGTCACCGCCGTAGAACATCCCGGTGAAGACCGGGGCGTAGGTGAGCTGGACCTCGACCTGCACCTGGTCCGCGTCGGCCGCCACGCAGTGGGTCGCCGCGATGTCCGGGCCCGTCATGTCCATCTCGCGGGCGAAGGCCTTCACACGGGCATTGCAGTTCCCGAAGTTGATCGGGGCCGGGCCGCCGCCCTCGTTCTCGTAGAGGGCGTCGAGGTCGATGTCCTGGGCGGCGTAGCGCGCGGCCTGTTCGGCGATGTCCGCGGCGCGTTCGCGCTTGGAGATGGACAGTCCGCCGTCGATGACGAAGGCCGAGAGCGAGATGAAGACGAGCGCGAAGATGATGACCGCGCCGGCGCCGGAGCCCCGGTCGTCCAGCCGCTGGCGGCGGGACGACAGCCAGGCGCGGAAGGCGGTGCTCTTGAAGGCCGGGGCCAAGACCGGGTTCAAAGCCGGGTGCAACGCCGGGTGCAACGCCGCGTTCGGGTCCGTGTTCAAGGGCGTGTTCAACTCCCTCAGCCCGCCTTCCTCTTGAAGGGATCCAGCGGTGCCGTGAAGGAGCCGGACATATTGGTCTTGATGTCCAGGCCGACCATCGCCAGGCCGCGGACCTCGCAGCTCACCTCGACGGAGAACAGATCGGCGTCGGCGAAGCCCGCGCTGGTCTTGGTCACGCTCACCGGGCCCGTGCAGACGTCCGTGAGGTCGGCCTCGGCCGCCTTGCGCGCTTCCGCCATGGCGTTGCCGACGTCCCACTGGAGCGATCCGGCCCGGGCCGCGTCACGCGCGGCGCCGTCGATCGCTCCCCGTCCCTCGACCATCTGGCCGAAGGCCACCAGGACGAGGATGAAGAGGATCATCACCGGCGCGAGGATCACGACCTCGACCGTGGAGAGGCCTCGGTCGTCCCGCCGTGCCTCGACCGCGGACCAACGGTCCCGCAGGGAAGAGACCTTCACCTAGTTCCCCTCATCCCGCACGAACCGCTCCACCGGTCCCACCGACTGCGCGTGCACGGTCATGTCCAGCCCGGGGAACACCGTCGGGACCCGGGCCGTGATCTCCACGCCCACCGTGTTCTGTTCCGGCTGGACCAGCGCGACGTCGGGCGACAGCACCAGGTTGGGGCCCAGCTGCCTGATGTAGCTGTCCACCACGTCGCGCGCCTCGCCCCGCCAGGCGCCCGGCTGTTCGTCGGCCGTGGCGCGGGCCTTGCGGGCTCCGGCCTGGGCCGCGGCCTGGGCCACGTGGTCGGCGAAGAAGTACAGCGCGAACTGCACCGTGGCGAAGATCATGAAGAAGAGAACCGGGGTGAGCAGCACGAACTCGATCGCGGTCATGCCGGAGTCACCGCGGGTGGCCGCCGACTTCCGTACGGCCTCCGCTCTGCGGTGTACCCATCTGCCCACGCTCACGCGCAACCCCGTCAACCCCGTTGTCCGTACGTCGCTCAGCAGGTGCCGCTCTGGTTGGCGCCGTTGATGCAGTTCTCGACCTTCTCGGCACCACCCTCCAGCGCGCGGTTGATGATCGCGGCGACGACGCCGACGATCGCCACCACGACGGCGGAGATGATGACCCACTCGACGGCGGAGGCACCGCGGTCGAGTTCGCCGGACCGGGCACGCTCGACGCGCCCCTGCAGGAAGACGACCAGGAAGTCCACCGCCGGGATGCCCGTGTGGAAGTTGCGTCCGTTCATGGGAGGTAGTCCTCTCAATTCAGCTGGTTCTATGGGCAGTCGGTTGGGCAAGCAGCTTTCACACCTGGAACACCCGCATCGCCGCGGGGTAGATCAGGAACACCAGGAAGCCGGCGCACAGCAGCAGCTGGGCCACGAGCATCGACTGGGACTTCTCGCCCGCGCTGCCCTCGATCTCGGCGAGCTCGCGGTGCCGCATGGTCTCGGCGCGGGACGCCAGGGACTCGCGCACCTTGGCACCGTCGTCCGCGACCAGGGCCAGGGAGGCGGAGAGGTCCTTGAGCTCCTCGACGCCGATCTCCTCGCCGAGCTGGCCGAGTGCCTGCCACTGGCTCATGCCGGTGATACGGGCGTCGGACAGGGCGTTGCGGATGCGCTGGTTGGCCCAGCCGTCCGAGACCTCGGCCGCCGCCATCAGGGCCTCCGGCAGACCGCGTCCGCCGGCCAGGCTCATCGACACCAGGTCGAGGTACGCGCCGATCACGCGCCGCAGGTCGCGCCGCTTCTCGGCGGCGTCCCGCCGTACCTCGAGGTCGGGCAGGAAGAAGAAGATGGCCGCGAACAGCAGCGCCAGCCACACCGGGATGATCGGGCTCTTGCCGATGCCCAGGGTCAAGACGATGGCGAACAGGAACGGCCCGAAGAACATACCCGCCACACCCAGCAGCACCTTCGTCGCCAGGAACTTCTCCCAGCTGCGGTCCAGGACCGCCAGGTCCGCCCGGAGCGAGCGCTGCTCCCAGCCCTGCTGCATGTAGAACTCGGCGACGCGCTGGCCGACTTCGGCCCGCAGCGAGCCGAGACGGCCCGTGTCCGCCTGCGTCCGGGCGGACTCGTACGCCGAGCCGCGCGCCCGCATCGCGTCGATCCTGGCGACCTGTGAGATCGCGCTCCGCTTCGACGGCATCAGGGCGCGTACGAGGACGTAGATGCCCAGGCCGATGACCGCGCCGACGACGATCGGCATCGTCAGATCGTTCATCGCTGTACCCCCTCTTCCGGCTGGAGCGACTGCTGCCCGGGCGGGCGGGGCCGGACGAACTGGACCGAGGCCTCGTCCCGGACGAGGAAGCGCTCGGGCGTCTCGATGGTGGACAGCTTGCGCAGCCACCAGAAGCCCATGGCGAACAGGGCGCAGACGCCGGCGAGGACGACCTGGCCGAGCGGGGAGCCGTACGGCTCGACGAACTCACGGTTGAAGATCGACAGGCCGAGGACGAAGGCCACCGAGACGGCGACCACGATCTGCACCGACCGCCGTGTGGAGGCCCGCTGCGACATCACGCGCTGCCGCATGTCGACCTCCTCGCGGGCCGACTTGGCGAGGGCGCCGAGTACCTGGCGCAGGCCGGGGCCGCGCAGGCGGGCGTTGAGGATCAGGGCCGCGACGATGATGTCGGCGGAGGCGTCGTCGATCTCGTCGGCGAGTTGCTGGAGCGCCTCGGGCAGCGGGGTGCGGGCGCGCAGGCGGTCGACGAGGGCGTCGAGGTGGGGGCGCAGGACCGGGGCCGCGGCGCGGGCGGAGGCCGGGATGGCCTGTTCGAGGCCCACCGCGCCGGCGATGGTGTCGCGCAGGGACTCCGTCCAGGAGGCGAGGGCCTCCACGCGGCGCATGGCGGCCCGTTCCTCGCCGGCGCCGCCGAACAGGCGGTCCCAGAAGAAGACGAGGACGCCGGCCGCGATGCCCGCGACGGCCCAGCGGGTGAGCAGGAGGACGACGAGGCCGACGATGGCCGCGAGCGAGCCGCGCTGTCCGGCGAAGCGGATGAGTTCGCTCGCCCGCTCGGCGGCCTTCTGCTTCTCGTGGTCGGGCTTGACGGGCAGGCCGCGTACGGCGAGGAGCAGGAGCGCGATGCCGCCGCCGACGGCGACGCCACTGCCTATCGAGTACAGGACGGTGGTGGAGAACAGGCCGCCCATGGAGCCGAGCGAGCCGAGTGCCGCGAGAGTCGTGGTCATCCCTGTCACCCCCAGGTCCCGGTCGGCCGGTAGCCGTGTGCCATCAGTTCCTCCAGGCAGGCGATGGGGGCGTGCGGCACGACCCGGCCGTCGGGAGCCTCCGCGAAGACCTCGCTGGACAGGACGCGTCCGTCGACGCCGTTGACCTCGCGGACGGAGGTGACCATGCGCTGGAGGCGGCCGCCGTTGCCGTAGTTGTTGCGCCGCTGGATGAAGACGACGAAGTTCACCGCGCCCGCGATCAGCATCTGGCTGGCCTCGATGGGCAGCCGCTCGGAGGCCTGCAACGCGTAGGTGGAGATACGGTTGAAGACCTCGTGGGAGCTGTTGGCGTGGATCGTGGACAGGGAGCCGTCGTTGCCCTGCGACATCGCGTTGAGCATGGTGACGATCTCGTCGCCGAGGACCTCACCGACGATGACGCGCGAGGGGTTCATACGCAGCGAGCGTCGCACCAGCTCCGCCATCGAGATCATGCCCTGGCCCTCGGAGTTGGGCAGGCGTTCCTCGAAGGCGACGACGTTGGGGTGCAGGTCGGCGAAGGTGTCGAGGCCGAGTTCCAGGGCCCGTTCGACGGTGATGAGGCGCTCGTTCGGGGGGATCTCGTTGGCGAGGGCCCTCAGGAGCGTGGTCTTGCCGGCGTTCGTGGCGCCCGCGATCATGATGTTCTTGCGGGCGCGGACCGCACAGGCCATGAAGTGGGCGACCTCGGGCGTCACCGTGCCGTTGCCGACGAGGTCGGAGATGAACACCTTGCCCATGCGCGCACGGCGGATGGACAGGGCGGGGCGCCGGGTGACGTCCATGACGGCCGACAGTCGCGAACCGTCGGGCAGCCGGAGGTCGAGCTGCGGGTTGGCCGAGTCGAAGGGGCGGGAGGACAGACCCGAGTACGCGCCGAGCACCTGGATGAGCTCGATGAGCTCCTCGTCGGTCTCGGCGACGGGGTCGGCCGTCACCTCGCGGCCGTCGGCGTATCCGACGAAGACCTGGTCGTAGCCGTTGATGTCGATGTTCTCGACGTCGGGGTTGTCCAGCAGCGGCTGGAGCCGGCCGACGCCGAACAGCGCGGCGTGCACGGCGGCCGCGTACTGCTCCTCGGTCTCGGCGTCCAGCGGCGTACGGCCCGCGTTGATCTCGGCGCGGGCGTACTCCTCCAGTATCTGGGCTATGACGGCACGCGCGTACTGCCGCTCGTCCTCCGTGGACATCGGAGTGACGTTGTTGACCTGGTCCTGTCGGCGCTGCTCGGCGATACGGTCGCCGGCGTCCTGGCGGAACCGCTTGACCAACTGGTGGTCGACAGCGGTCATGCGCCGGCCCCCGCGTGGCCCTGCATCTGGCCCGGGTGGTGGTGCTGGGCCTGGTGGGCCTGGTTCGCCTGGGCGGAGGCGGCCCAGGCGGCGCCGTACTGCTGGTAGATGTCGGCCGCGACCTTGCGGGCCGAGCGGATCAGCAGCGACTTGTCGAGCCGGCCGCGCCTGCGGCCCGCCAGCTGGTCGGCGCCGGCCGGGTCGTCGGCGATGGTGCCGACCACGCGGGCGCCGGTCTGGGCGTGCACGAGCATGTCGTTGACCTGCGAGGCGAGCTTCGCCGCCGTGCCGGTGTCGGCGATCAGGACGACGCCGATCATGGGATTGCCGAGGCTCGCGGCGCCGCGCGATCCGCCGTGCAGCTTGCCGGCGAGGGCGGCGGCGCGGTCGCGGACCCGGGCGATGGCCTCGGGCTCGGTGCGCGAGATGAGCAGCACGAGCGAGGCGTGCGGGAACAGTTCGACGGCGGGGGTGTCCCCGCTGACGCGTCCGCAGTCGGCGATGACGTCGGCGGCGGCGTTCGGGGAGTCGGCGAGGGAGGCGAAGGCGTGGCCGAGGGTCGGCCACAGTCCGGCGAGGCCGGCCGCCTGCTCGGCGATTCCGAGCCCGACGAGCACCTCGAGGCCGCCGCTCAGGGGCTGTACGTGGTCCCAGAGCTGGTCCGGCGCGAGTCCGCGGCGCGCGGTGGCGGCGATGGACAGCATGCCGGTGTTGGGGTTGAGCGGCCCGCCGTGCGCGGCGGCACTGCGGTAGACGAGGTCACCGCCCGCCGGGTCCGCCTCGGCGAGCAGGACACGGCGCGGCCAGACCGCCGAGAGAGCGACGGCCGCGGTGGTGACGCCGGGGGAACCCTTGTCGGCGGCGAGAGCGATGAGCGCCATGGGGTGGGTGCCGCCTTCTAGTTGCCGGAGTTACCGGAGACGAGGACGAGGGCGACCTCGCTGTTGGAGGCGGCCTGGGCCAGATCGGCGGCCTTGTCGCTGTCGACGGTCAGGGTGACCGCCAGGTTGGTGCTGCTGACGATCTGGTCGGAGCCGGAGTTGGCGTCCGGTACGTAGGTGACTCGCGCCTGGTCGACGATGACGGCGTTGCCGGCCGCCGACGACGAACCGCTGTTGCTGTCGCTGTTGCCGCTGGAGCCGGAACCGGAGTCGGCGGTGACGCGGTAGGCGGCGACGGTGTCGCCCTGCTTGATGCCGCTCGGGTACTGGCCGGCCTTGAGGGACAGGCCCACGGTGGACTTGCCGGCCTCGACTCCGGCCTTCTCGCCGAACATCTCGCCGACCGCGACGGCCCCGGCGGGAATGGGGTTGATGGCCTTCAGCTTCCTGAGCTGGTCCAGCTGAGCCCACTCGACGTAGTGGATGCTCTCGTCCTGGGCGACCATGACCGACGTCGTGTTGCTCGTGCTCACCGACCCGCCGGCGGGGATCGCCTCCGTCACCTTCACGACCTCGACCCGGTCACCCGCCTGCAGCACGAGCATCGTCGCGCCCAGCGCGCCCACCAGGATGAGCAGCACCGCGAGCGCGGCCAGTGCCGGTTTGCGCTCGCGAGGTGGTGTGGGAAGGCGGTCGCCGACCGACGGCTGAGCCGGAGAGGCAGAACGGCCCGCGCCCGCCCCCGTACGCTCTTGGATCTTCACGCAACCGCTCCCCGTACACCCAAGAAGTTATCTACCAAATAGGACACTTCGCACTTCTCGGTCCGCTGAAGCGGTGCCTGAGCTGGCGGAATAGCCAGCGCCGAAGTGAGTGTCAAGCCATGGCACCGTATCAGCCGCACATAAGCCCCTCAAGACGCGTCCTACGTCCTGAACCTCACGGCACGCACCGTTATCCATCTGCAACTTCGGGCCTGGACAAACCCGTTGATGGCGGCACACCGACAGGCCGTTCACCGTGCGGCTCCCTGTGCGGCAGCGAATCCGCCCGGGAGCGACGGCTGCACCTCAACCGGCCCTTTCGCCACGCGCCGGTCATGAGGTCCACACGATTCACACACGTGAGCCGGGATTTCCCCGTGCCATGATCTTCGGTCTGCCCCCCCCCAACGAGGAGTCCTCCATGAAGCGGGCCGCGCTCGCCGCCTCCACCCTGTCCCTGATCTCCCTCGCCGCGCTCACGGCGTGCGGCGGGGACGCCGACTCGGATTCGGCGACCGGTGAGCCGAGGCCCACCGCGTCCCGGGCGAAGCAGGTGACTCCGGCCGAGCGGCTGGCGAAGCTCATGGTCACGAAGAAGGACGTGCCGGGGTTCTCCGTGAAGCCCTCCTCCAAGGAGGACGACGAGTACGCCTTCGCCCAGTCCCCGGACGACGTCACGGTCGACAAGCCGGCCTGCGCACCGCTGGTCTACGTGCTGAACCAGCTGCCCCTCGGCGAGTCCCACGGCGACCTGACCCACTCCGTCCTGGGGAGCAGCCAGTTCACGTACGTCACGCTCACGACGTACGCGCCCGGCAAGGCCGAGTCCGCCTTCGCGGGGCTGGACAAGGGCGTCGACTCGTGCGGCGGTGGCTTCACGGCGAAGGCGAAGAACACGGCCACGTACGACTCCGCCACCAGCGAGAAGCCGGTGGCCGAGGGTGGTGACGAGTCACTGGCCTTCCGCTCCACGATGACTGTCAAGGGCATCACCCACACCATGCACGCCCAGGCCGTCCGCAAGGGTGACGTCCTCGCCGTCTACTTCTCCGTCGACGGCATGGCCATCGTCCAGGACAGGCCGGGCGACGCGAAGCTCCCGGCGACGGTGGTGAAGGCCCAGAACGCGAAGCTGGGCTGAAGGGCCGGGTACCGCTACCGGTACCAGTCCTCTCCGTCGCTTCCCAGCGCCCCGCGCAGATAGCTGCCCA
This sequence comes from Streptomyces sp. CRCS-T-1, assembly GCF_024442335.1. NCBI lineage: Bacteria > Bacillati > Actinomycetota > Actinomycetes > Kitasatosporales > Streptomycetaceae > Streptomyces > Streptomyces sp. CRCS-T-1. Next base: position 3,382,367 of record NZ_CP101651.1, read on the forward strand.
GGTCGGGCGCCACGAGGCCGCGTTCATCCGTCTCGTGGTCCCAGACGTGGACGCTGCCGTCGCCGAGGTCCTGGACGAAGGCGAACTGGTCTCCTCCGCCGTTGTCGCCGAAGAAGAGCAACGGGTCGAAGGGGCGGTAGAGGGAGCGGAATTCGGGTCGGGTGCGGAAGGCGAGGTTGTCGTCCAGGATGCGGCCGGCGGGCCAGACGATGTCCTCGCCGTACGGGCCCTCCATTCCGTCGGTCTCCAGGAGGAGGGAGCGGAGGGCGGTTGGCAGGGGCCGGCCCAGAGACGTCTCGACGGCATGGAGGGCGGCGTAGGACGCGGGAGGGCGCCAGGGCCCTGTCACCACGTCTCCGAGCGACTCGCGCCACATGCCCGCCCTCACCCCCTTCCGTGCCGAGCCCCGTTGAACACCATCCATCCTTCCACCGGCCGGTGTTCACCACCCCTGACCGCCCCGCCCGGGACCCCGGCAACCTGTAGCACTCGCGAAGCCCCCCGGTAGAGTGCCGCCCGGACAGCGATCGGAACGCGGGGGGCACACCGGTGAGAGCAGTCGCAACAAGCAGGGCATACACAGCACATATGCCGGTGTGGAACAGTGACCGGCCACGTCTCCTCCGGGTGCTGCTCGCGCTCTGCGCCGTAGCGGCCGTCTTCGCAACCGCCACCCCGGCCCGGGCGGCAGAGGCCGACGCCCCGGCACCCGTCACCCAAGCCGCCCACCTCGCCGACCGCCTCCGCGAGAACCCCGTACACGTCACCGACCAACTCCCGCGCGAGATCCCCCGCTCCACCGCCCCCGGCTTCGCGAGGCTCGCGAAGAAGACCGGCGTCCCGACGTACGTCCTGGTCCTGCCGTCACAGAGCAGTACGCAGGCACGGCAGTTGCTCGGCGCGGTGCACGACCGGCTCGGGCGGGACGGGTTGTTCGTCCTGATCGACGAGAGCGGGATCACGGAGGCCACGGCCTACGGCGTGCGCGCACCGGCCGACGCCGCCTTGACCGTCACGAGGTATGAACTGCCCTATGACGCCGGTCCGTTGCTCAGCTTCGAGAGGTTCGTCGACGTCATCGCCCAGGGCGGGAAGAAGGCCACCGCCCGGGCCGAGGCGGCGCGTGAGACGTACCGGGACGAAGAGCCCGCCGACCTGTACATCGGCCCGTCCGACCGCCAGAACCAGTCGTTCGTCACGGGCATCCTGCTCACCGGCGTGCCCCTGACGATCCTCCTGGTGGCCGGCTTCGCGCGTCGCCGCCGCCGTCGCTCCGGGGCCGGACGGCGTGTCCCCCGCTGGGTCGTCCCCGGCGCGGCCGTGCTCACCGCCGCCGCCCTCGCCCTCGCCGCCCCCGTCGTCTTCGACCAGACCAGGTCGAGCGCGGCGGAGCCGCCCACCCCCGCCGACCTGTCCGCCCGGGTCGACCGGGTCGCGGCGGGCCTGAAGAAGGACCCCGTCTACGCCGACCCGGAGAGCCCGAGGGTCCTCGACTCCCGCCGACTGGACCGGCTGCACGACCGGATCCGGGACTTCCGGCGTTCCGACGGCCGCGGCCCGGTGTACGTCCTGCTCGTGCCGCAGACGCCGGAGAGTGAGTCGGCCGGCGACTCGTGGCTGTTCGCCGCCGCCGTGCACGCCAAGGCGCGCCAGGACGGGCTGTACGTGGTGGCCGCCCCGGACGACGGCACGATCGACGTATACAACTACGGCCTGCGTATCGACGCCGACCGCCTGTCCTTCGATCTGCCGGACGCGGTCACGTTCGGCGACAGCAGGGCGGACGAGGCCGACGACCATCTCCTCGGCGAGCGCCTCGACAAGCTCATGACCTTCCTCGACAAGGCCCCGCGCACGGACCGCCCGGACTTCGAGTCCGCGCCGGCCGCCGCCCCGAAGGCCGACGAGCACACCCTTCCGCCCCTGTTCGCCACCGACTTCCTGCCCGGCCTGTTCGTGGGCGCCTTCGCGGCCCTCGTGCTGTCCGCCGCCCTGGCGGGCGTGATGTGGACCGGCGGCCGTCTGCTGCGGCGCCGCGATCCCGCTCCCGAGCCCACCGACCGTCTGCCCTTCACGGCGCCGACCGAGCCCTCTGCCTCCTACCTCCGGCGCACCGCGTACACCGAACTCATCACCCTCATCGGTGAGTTCACCGATCCGGACGACCGCACCCTCGCCTGGGACCACCTCGACGCGGCGATGCTCCTGGTCGACGGCGACCCCGACCGCGCGCGGGCGTCGGGCACGGATCCCGCGACCCTGGTCGCCGTCATCGTGCTCGCGCGGGCGGGCCGGGCGGTGCTGACAGGCGACTCGGACGGCCTGTGCTGCGGGGTCAACCCCCTGCACGGCCCCGCCGTCAGCCGTCACCACGTCCGGGTCGCCACGGAGGGCGTCGCCAGACGGCTGCTCCCCGTCTGCGAGCCCTGCCGCGACACGGCCATCGCCGAACCGAGCGGTATCCCGGGCAGGCTGCTGAGGCTGCCCGACCCCTCCCTCGGCAACAGCCGTGTCCCCTATTACGACTGTGACGACGCGAACGACGGCCCGCTGGCCGCCGTACCCCACGGAATCGCCCGGCTGATCGACAAGGTGAGGGAGACCGCAGGTGTCCACTGACGTCAAGCGCGTGACCACCGTCCTCACGGCGCTGCTGCTGGCGGCGCTGACCACCACCGCGAGTCCCGCCTGGTCCGCGGACAGCGCCGGGCCGAGCGCCGGGCAGCGCATCGCCAGCGCGTTGCGCACCTCTCCCGTCTACGTCGACGAGGCCTACGCCGATGCCGTACCGCCGTCCCGGCAGCAGCAGTTGGAGCGGCAGATCCGGCGCACGGGCCTGCCGATCAAGGTCGTGCTCAGGCCCCTCACCAAGGGCGACGCCTTCGACGGCAACTCCGACATCCTGGCGGGGACGGTGCGCGACCGGCTCCCGGATCAGCGCGAGCTCCTCCTCATCACGACGGACGGCGACTTCGCGGACTCCCTGAACGGCTACGAGTGGCCCGCCGACACCCACCAGACCCGGGACGCCGTGAGCGCCGCCGGATTCCTGGACGAGACGCGGGACGCGGGACTCGCCGACCTGACCGACAAGGCCGTGGAACTGGTGGCGGAGGGCAAGGGCACGGAGCGGTACGAGGAGGCGATCAAGGACCTGGACGACGCGGCGGCGCCCTCCGCGACGCCCGACGGCCAGGGCGACCCGGACGACTCGGCGGCGACCTCGGCCGCGTCGTACTCGGGCGGCTCCGCCTGGTGGCTGCTCTTCGGCGTACCCGTCCTGGCCCTGGCGGCGGCCCTCGCGGCCCGGGGCGGGATCCGTCCCCGCCGGGCGGCCCCGGCCGTGCCGCAGCTGGTGTTCGCGACGGCCCGCGCGGCCGACGAGGCGGAGCTGCGGCGCCGGGCGGAGGCGGAGGTCCTGGCGCTCGGCGAGGCCACCCAGTCCGCCGACCTCACCACCACGCCGGGCCTCCAGCACGCCCTCGACGCCTACGCCGCCGCCGGCAGGGTCCTCGACGAGGCCCGGGGCCTGCCGGACCTGGCGGGTGTTCTGGCCCTCGTCCAAGAGGGCGAGGACGCCCTGACCGGCACCGCCGACACGGCCCTCCCCCGCTGCTTCTTCCACCCCCTGCACGGCCGCGCCGCCCTGCGCACCGGCTGGCGTCCGCTCGGCCGCCGGGACCGGCTGGACGTGGCGGTGTGCCAGGAGTGCGCGGACGCCCTGCGGAACCGCCGCGCCCCGGAGGTGCTCACCGACACGGACGAGGACGGCCGTACGGTCCCCTACTTCGAGCTGCCGGCCGAGCGGAGCGTATGGGCCGCGACGGGGTACGGCTCGCTGAAGGCGCCGCTGGCCGGGATCAACTCCAGGAGGATCAGGGCCCGTTGACACCGGGCCCGGGGGAGGTCACGGTGCAGCCATGACTTCGGGCACGCGAGACACCGTTCTGCCTGTACCTCCCACCGACACCGGCCTGGTCGAGCGCGTCCGCGAACTCGCCCCTCTCGTCCGCGGGCACGCCCTGCGGACCGAGCGGGAGCGGCGGGTGACGCGGGAGGTCGTGGAGGCGCTGACCGGGACCGGGATCCAGCGGATGAACGTGCCCCGGCGGTACGGCGGTTATCAGAGCGGTCTGCGCACCCAGGTCGACGCGCTGGCGGAGCTGTCGGCGGCGTGCGGTTCGGCCGGTTTCATGACGCTGATCCAGGCCGGATGCGCGTACGTCGCCGCGCTCTTCCCCGACGAGGCGCAGGACGAGATCTTCACCAGCCCCGACGTGCGCGTCGGCGGCAGCCTGATCCCGAGCGCGACAGCCGTCCCGACGGGCGACGGCGGCTATGTGGTCAACGGGACCTCGCCCTTCGCCACCGGCTGCCGGGACGCCGACTGGCATCTGCTGACCGCCCGGATCGAGGGGCGGCCCGAGACGGTGTGGACGGCCATGCCCGTGGCCGACCTGGAGATCCTCGACGACTGGCGGGTGTCGGGGCTGGCGGGCAGCGGCAGCAACAGTGTCGTGGCGCGCGATGTCGTCGTACCGGCACATCGCGTACTGCCGGTCGCCCCGCTGCTCGGCGGTGAGTTCGCGTCGAAGGCCAACGCGGAGGACCCGTTCTACCGGGTGCCGGTGCTGCTGATGTTCTGCGTCTGGGCGACGCCGAACGCCCTCGGCCTCGCCCGCTCGACCCTCGCCGAGTTCCGCGAGCGGATCCACCGGCGGGGCATCACGTACACCTTCTACGAGCGGCAGAACGAGGCTCCCGTCACGCATCTGCAGACGGCCGAGGCGGCGTTGAAGATCTCCTGCGCCGAGCATCTGACCGACGAGATCGTCACGCTGCTCGGGGAGCGGGCGGCGAGCGGGGAGCCGTACACGACCGAGGAGCGGGCCGGGGTCCGGGCGCGCAGCGGCTATGTGGCGCGGCTCTGCCTGGAGGCCGCCGACCTGCTCGGCTCGGCCTCGGGCGCCTCCTCCCTCCACGAGGAGGTGCCGATCCAGCGGTCCGTACGCGATCTGCGGGCGCTGAACCTGCACGCCTTCGTCCATCCGGCGACCAACCTGGAGCTGTACGGCAGGGTGCTGGCGGGGCTGGAGCCGGGCACGCCGTTCCTCTAGCCGCCCTGTCTCATGGGCCGGGCGGGCGGTCCTCCCGTATCGCCGCGAACAGGGCGCGGGCCCGCCGGTCGTCCCACTTCACCGCGCTGCCCTTGGAGGTCCGCAGGTCCGGGTCGGCCACGGGCACGTTGAGCTGGTTCCCGCCGCCGGCCGTGGCCTTCTTCATGGCCTCGAACAGCTTCATGAGGTCGGGCAGTTCGGTGCCCTCGTCCACGATGAGTGTCTCGAGGCCGGCGTCCAGGGTCGGGAAGGACTTGGACGGGTCGGCGAGGGTGGACGGGGTGGCCGCCTTGTCGGCCAGGGCGGCGAGGAACTTCTGCTGGTTGCGGGTACGGCCCAGATCCCCCTGGGCCTCCTGCTTGCGCTGCCGTACGAAGGCCAGCGCCTCGGAGCCGTCGAGGGTCTGGCACCCGGCCTGCAGATCGGCGCCGGAGTCCTTGTCCCGTACGGCCTTGTCCAGGCACATGTCGACGCCGCCGACCGCGTCCACCACCCCCACGAAACCGGCGAAGCCGATCTCCGCGTAGTGGTCGATGTGCACGCCGGTGTTGCGTTCCACGGTCTGCACGAGCAGGTCGGGGCCGCCCAGCGAGAACGCCGCGTTCAGTTTGTCGGGCGTGGCCCGGTAGCTCCGGCCGGTGTCGGGATCGACGTAGGGCGGGAGGGTCACCCAGGAGTCGCGCGGCAGGCTGAGCATCGTGGTGCCGTTCGCCCCGGTGTGCAGCAGGATCACCGAGTCGGTACGGCGGCCGTCGGTCGAGCCGGTGTTGAGGTCTTTCTTGTCCTTCTCCGACAGTCCGTCGCGGCTGTCGGAGCCGACGACCAGGTAGTTGGTTCCCTCGCCGGGCGGCACCCGGCTGCTGAGCGTGCCGAGGTCGACGTCCTGGTTGAGCCGGGTGTCGGCCCAGACGTAGGTGCCGGCGCCGGCGAGGGCCAGGACGGTGGACAGGACGGCGGCGGTACGCACGAAGCGGCGGCTCTTTCCGGCCCGGCGCCGGGGGTTTCTGCTGCCGGTGCTTCTGGTGCCGGGGTTTCTGCTGCGGGCGTTCTTGTCGCCGCCTCTTCGTCCCGGCTCCTCGACGTTGCCGTCGTAGCGGCCGGGCGCGGCCGACGAGGACATGCCGGGCAAGGGGGCGGTACGGATCGAGGGCGGGGGCACCAACGGGGACGCGGACGGGACCCTCCTCGGGTCCCGTCCCGCCCGCTGGTCCGCCGCGGGGTCGGTCCAGTCGCTCATCGGCCCATTCCGCTGTCTCACCTCGGCGATGCTGTGGGGGGATGCTGTCGGTTCAACGCATAGGCACGCTCTTATACGGAACCGGCCCACCGATCTGTTCAGCGGCCGTGCCGGAGCGCTGCATCCGCTGCCACCGCAGCCGGCTCCCGACGAGCAGCGCGACCAGCGACTGGATGACGACGAGATACATCAACTGCCGGTAGACGATGATCTGGAACGGCATCGACCACAGCGCCCGCACCGGCTCCCCGTCGAGTCTGAGCGCGTAGCCGGAGCAGACGATCTGCACGCCGAAGAAGGCGAACCACACCGCGGCCGACTCCACCGGGTCGCGGAACAGCACGCCGTACAGGGCGTAGACGTCGATGACGGGCGCGAGCAGCGGCAGCGCGACCTGGAAGAGCGCGAGGTAGGTCAGCCCGCGCCGCCCGAACCGCCCGGCGGTCCCCCGGCCGAGGAGCGCGCCGCGGTGCTTCCACATGGCCTGGAGCGTGCCGTAGCACCACCGGTACCGCTGCCGCCACAACTGCCTGACGCTGGTGGGCACTTCGGTCCAGGCGACGGCGGACTCCTCGTACAGCACCCGCCAGCCGGCCCGCCACAGGGCCATCGTCAGGTCGGTGTCCTCGGCGAGGGTGTCCTCGCTGACCCCGCCGACGCCGATCACCGCGTCCCGGCGGAACGCCCCGATGGCGCCCGGCACGGTCGGCATGCACTCCAGCACCTCGAACATGCGCCGGTCGAGGTTGAAGCCGAAGACGTACTCGAGGTGCTGCCATCTGCCCAGCAGGGTGCGCCGGTTGCCGACCTTGGTGTTGCCGCTGACGGCGCCCACGGCCGGGTGCGCGAGCGGCTGGACGATCCGCTCGATGGCGTCGGGCTCGAAGACGGTGTCGGCGTCGACCATCACGACGATGTCGTGCCGGGCGTACGCGAGCCCGGTGTTGAGGGCGGCGGCCTTCCCGGAGTTGGGCTGCCGCACCACCTCCACCCGCGCGTCCCCCATGTTCTCGGCGATATCGGCGGTCCGGTCGCTCGACCCGTCGTCGATGACGACGACCTGCAGCTCCCGATGACGGGAGTCGAGCAGCGACCGCAGGGTCGACCCGATCCCGGCCTCCTCGTTGTACGCCGGCACGAGCACGGTCACCGGCCCCGAAGCGTCCCCCATCCAGGGCGCCCCGGTCCGGAACCGCTCCAGCCGGCGCACATGCGCCCGCGCGAACAGGGCCAGCAGCAACAGCCTCAGCACACCGAGCCCGCCGGCGATGCCGAGGATCCAGATCATGGCCGTGGAGAAGACCTGCCCGATCCGCGTGACCCAGACGAGCCCCTCCCCCGACCACCGCTCGACGAGGGAAGCCGACTTGTACGGCACCAGCCCGAGCCCGTCGGACACGGTGGTGAACCGTTCGACGCCCCGGTCCTTCAGCAGCCTGCGCGCCTCGGCATACGCGCTCTCCGTCTGGCTCAACTGCCGGACGATCCCCTGCGCCGGCTTCCGCGCGCCCTTGTCGGCGGCGACGAGCACGTACCCGTACCCGGTGGCCCGCCGCGCCGCGTCCCACTCGCGGCCGCAGAGTGTGTCGGGGGTGGTCGTCCGAGGCATCCGCAGCAGATTGGTCCGCTGCCCGGTGGTCCCGGCCAGCGCGCTCTGCGTCAGCTCCAACTCGGCCTCGAAACGGGGCCCGGACGACTCCCCCAACACGGCCCCGGTGTACGTGTTGGACCCGATCTCATGCCCCTCGGCCCGGATCCGCCGCACCAGCTCGGGATGCCGGGCGGCCTGAGCCCCGTGCACGAAGAAGGTGGCCCGCGCGTTGTTCCTGCGGAGAAGATCCAGCAGCCTCGGGGTCCATACGGGGTCCGGCCCACCGTCGAAGGTCAGCGCGACGGTCCGCTCTGGCATCCCCCCGGTCCGTATCCCGTCCCGGTTGATCCCGATCACGGGCCCGCCCTTCGCCACGGCATCGGGCACGGGCGAGGCACAGGGCGACCGCGTCTTCGCCGCGTCGACCTCGTGCTGGGTCCACCCCTCGAAGATCAGAAAGGCGAAGACGACGGGGAGCGTGAGGGCGAGGAGCAGCCAGTGGGCTCGGGGGTCGCGGGACTGTTTGTGCCGGCCTTTGCTGCGGCGCGGCGGGGTGTGGGGGGACGTGGTGGAGGTCAGGGGGTGTCACCGCCCCCGGGCCCTCCTTCACGGCCACGTCGGAAGACGCCGCCTCTTCTCGGCTTCGGGTGCTGGGCGTGGTGGGGGGTGCGCATGGGGCGGGAGTGTAGTTACGGGGTGCCGGTTGGATGGCCGTAACAGCAAATCCGGGCGGAACCTAGGCCTGCGACTCGTGCTCTACGGTCGGCGGTGACACGTAGGTCCCCCGCTGCGGAACGGTGAAGACCAGCCCTTCCTCCACGAGCACTGCGATCGCCCGGCGCACCGTCGTACGGGCCAGACCGTACTGCTGAACCAGTTGCGACTCGCTGGCGATCGGCCGATTGGGCTGCCAGTCCCCCCGCTTGATCCGCGCTCGCAGGATCTCGGCGAGCTGACGGTGCGGGGTCACGGGGCCCTCATGATCAATTTCTGCATCAGGCTGGAAGTTCATGATCAGGGAGCTACTCGTACAGGCACGCCCTCGCGTGGATGCTGAGCCTGTGCACCCCACGCCCCCGAGGTCGACACCGCCTCGGCGCGGTGCCACCTCTGCGCGTCACCGGCACCCCACCGCCGCCTCCCCGCTTCACCGAACGACTCGCCGGCAACGCATGCCACGTCGTACGCCCCTACGTCCTGGACCCCACGGAATACCGCCGCCAACGCGAACGCCGCCGAGCCGCCCGCCTGGCCACCTACGGCATCGACCTAGGACCGAAGCACATCCACGGCGTACGAGTCCCGGCGGCCACCCGATGACGCGCCCGTCGGTGCGCATGTGCACCCGCTGCGAGCGCTCCACGAACGAACCGATCCCGATCCGGATCCCGCTCGGCAAATCCCCCACCCGAACAGGCCCCGGCCTCACCATCTACGCCTGCCAGGAGTGCGTCACCCACTCCCCGCCCCTGCAGGAGGCGGTCGAACTCCTGGAATCCACCCACCCCCGCTCACGCATGACCCTCCACGTCTGCAAGGTCAACGCGAAGGGCACCGTGACCGAGGACCACGGCAAGGTCGAGATCCTGGCCGGCGGCCCCCACGAGCCCGTGCCGTACACCTCCACATACCCGCCATGCGCCTGCCCTCGATGCGGGGCGACGCGATAGCAAAACACCCAGCCATACCGAACGCCCCGGACGCTGCACGACCAAGCGTCCGGGGCGTTCACCGTTGAGGCACGATCAGGACACAACCCGCTCCACTACACCCTCATACGCCCTAAATGCCACGGCAATCGGCCAAGTTCGCTCTGGCGAAAGCGAGAACCCCGCCGATAGCGTCTGTCCCCTGAACTCACATCTATCTCACGGGGAGAGTCCACTGTGAAGCGCCGCCCTTTGCCCGTTGCTGCCGCGCTGGCCGCGACGGCAGCACTGCTGTTGACAGCCTGCGGCAGCGGGGACGACAGCTCGAAGAGCAACGACAACATTGCAGGTGCCGATACGGGCGAGACTGCGACGTCGGCTGCACCGAGCGCCAGCGCATCCGGTCCCGCCGATAGGCCCAAGATCACGTTCCCTGAAGGCGTGGAGAACAAATTCGAGGGATGGAAAACGGGTCATCCGGCCAAGGATGCGGTGCTGTCCGACGTAGCGCAGACGGTGAACGCGGTGGACGATGCAATCCTCCGCGGCGACAAGAACTCGAAGACCCTCGCGTATTACCGCCAGGGCAATGCGCTCGTGAGCGCGCAGAAGTGGGTCCTGGCCTGGCTGGACGAAGACCTCACTTGGACTGGCGTTACCCGCTACTTCAAGCCGAATGTCAAGGTCGCGGACACCGACACAGCCGCTGTTGTCTACTGCGCCGACGAGAGCAAGGCCTTCAACAAGAATCGCAAGACCGGAACAGTGGACAAGGCACCGTCCGAAGAGAGCCCGTACGTCAAGTACAGCACGCAGCTCAAGAAGAGCAGCACCGGGGTCTGGCAGACCACGGAGGTGCTCTCGAAGAGAGGGGACAAGACGTGCGCGTCCTGAGCCGTGGCTTGACCACAGCAAGTGTTCTCATCGTGGCGTTCGGAATGACCATCGGCCATACTGCGGCAAAGGGGCCAGGGGCATCCGAGGCTGAGGTCAACACCAGCGGCAAACGGTCCGGAAGCGACCTTGTCTCCATGATCAGGTACACGGGCACCGCCGCAGGCAGTGGACGTGACGGTGCGGGAAACGTCACGCCCGTAGACAACTGGACCCCGCCCGCGTGCTGGTACGAACCGCGCTCTGCGCAGGAGTTCTCCAAGTACGTGGAGAACATGTACGACGAGACGGTCAACACTCCGGGTCAGCACAGCTACGCCAAAGCTTCCGTCGGCATGTTCCGCGACGAGTACAAGGACGGAAAGTACAAGAACTACAACCTCGACCAGAAGGATGAGGGCAATTGGTGGGTGGCTGTCCGCGACGAAGACCGCTGGACGGAGCCTGAGGCCCAGCTCTGCGACAAGCAACCCTTCTGGGTCGAGAACGGTACCGCCCCTCCCGTGGAGAACGCGGTAACTCCGCAAGTCCTCGCCGAACTCGCCTACAACCGAATCCAGTTGCCGACGACCGAGGTAACCCTCGCCCCCGAGGAGACCACCAAGGTCAATCTCCCCACCTGGGCCTGGTTGGACAAGGCCCGGTTCCAGGAGACCTCCGTCACTGCGGCGCTCAACGTGGGCGGCCTCAACATCCAGGCCACCACCACCGCCAAGCCGGTCTCCCTGAAACTGGAGCCAGGTACGCCCGACGCCGAGACCTATCCCGCCGCCGGCGAGTGCACGATCAACGATGACGGCTCGATCGGCGAGCCGTACGCGAAGGGCAAGGCCGACCAGACACCCCCGTGCGGCATCAATTACCTTCGCTCCTCCGGCGACAGCACCTTCAAGCTCCAGGCCACCGTCACCTGGGAGATCACCTGGACCGGCACGGGCAATCCCAACCCTACGCAGCTCCCCAACGGAACCTTCGGCAACGACCAGAACGTCGCCGTGCAGGAGATCCAGTCCGTCAACAGGTGACACCCCTGGATGCCTCGTTTTTGTACGGCCGCAGAGAGCTTCCCCCCTACCCGGGCTGACTCTTCGCGGCCGTTCACGCTCCGGCGCTGATCATCGTATGGTTACGCCCCATGTGGCCAGGAAAGCAGCCGCCCGAGGGCGGGCAGGAACCCCAGCAGCCGTCGGCCGGGCAGCCATCGAATCCGTACCTGGAGCCCGGATACCACCAGCCGAACCCATTCCAGCAGCCGCAGGCGACGAACGCGCCCCCGCAACAGCCCGGTATGCCGGTGCCCCCGTCGTCGAGCGGCCGCCGGAACCGCAGCACGATCATCGCCGTCACCGCGGCGACAGCCGTCGTAGCAGCCGCGACCGCAACCGGCTTCCTCCTGCTCGGCGGCCGCGAGGACGACCAAGCAGGTAGCGCCCCCTACACGACGTCTACGCCGCAGGCGAATCCGAGCAACCCTCGGGACACGGAAACAGACGCGGATGCCGAGACCCCGACCGTCAAAGGCTGGAAGGTGGTGACGAACCCCGACCAGGGAATTGCTTTCGAGGTTCCGCCGCAGTGGGCACTCCAGTCCCCTGACTGGGTCACGTATGTCTCCGAGAACGACGACCCGGAAGACACCCCGCTCATCGGTATGCGCGCCCCCGCGTACTTGAAGGAACAGTGGTGCTCCTCGGACGAGGACAAGGACGGCACCGAGGAGCACACGCCGTTGGCCGTCGCAGGTTCCAGAGGCAACAACGGCGCTCGGAGTACCGAGGAGATTGCCGGCTCCGACCCCGAGACCTGGGTGTACGGGCAATTCACCCAACCCGACAAGACCAAGGTGAGACCGGGCGAGGTGGAGCCGTTCACCACGAACTCCGGCATCAAGGGGAGCCTGGGAGTCGCCTGGTCCGTGGACATGAAAAAGACGCAGAAGTGTTCGACGGACGGCAAGGCATGGACCTTCGCCTTCAAGAACACCCAGGGAGACCTGACTTCCTGGTCGTTCTTCGGCGCCACGGGAGTGTCCGACGAGGTACCGGAAGCGACGGTGCGGAAGATCGCCGCCACCGTACGCCTCTACAAGGAACCGTCGGGTTCCTGACAGTGAGCAGCCCAGGAACGGATGGGTTGGAGACCAGCAGCGAGGCGTAGGCCGGGGTGAAGCACAACTCGACCCGGTCTCCGCGCCGCCCGAATGGTCGGACTCAGCACGGCCCTCGTCACCGCCGCCCTGGATGTCGCCTGCGTGTGCCGGACCGCTGAGGCCCAGCACACGGACCGCCGCGCTCTTACCGTTCGCCACGTCCTTGACTCTTGGCTGCCGCGACCCGGTCGACCCAGTAGGTGAGGGCGGACGCCGCAAAGTAGCGGTTCGCGTGTGCGCCCTGGCCGTACTCCCCCTGACAAAGGCCTCAAGGCGAGCCTGGGCCGAATACGCCACATCACGCGTGATCGCGTCCTTCGTGGCGCCCCCGGTCGGCTCGTTCTCGACCGGAGAAGTCGCCGCCCCAAGGCCCATCAAGGCCGATGCGATCGTGTGACCTTCGTAGAGATTTCTTCACGATAGCGATCGCCTCCGTGGACACACTTTCACCAGTCCCGCCGCTGAGGAAAGAGGCGCCGACACGCGCACAACACGAACCCCGCCCTCATCCACACGAATCACCCAGTTCTATGGGGAAGTTCGCAGTGGCGAACCGTAGAACCGAGCAGATACCGTCGTAGCACTTGGCAGACCGATACTGCTTCTCGGGGGATTCACTTGAAGCGCCGCCTTCCGTCCTGCGCACTGCCGCGTCCGCCTCGCACCTCCCACAGGGACCCACGCGACGGACCCTTCGGCCGCTCCCCTGACATCGCCGCCCAGGCGCTCACAGCCGCCAACCACTGATCCGGCACAGGCGGGGTCCGCAACTCCGCAGGGCCGCCACCAACCGACAGAGACTGAATCCCCAGATGAGCGATCTGCGCCTCGAAGACACCATTTTCGAGCACTTGAAGAAGACTTTCTCCTCCATCAGCGACCGCATGGAGGACGCCCGCCGCGACCTCCGAGGCACAGATTCCTCGGCGGTCGGTGAGAGCCAACTCGTCGAGGACGTCCAGGACTTCGCCGATGACTGGGGCTACGGCATCAAGCAGCTCGGCAAACACACCCACGGTGCGGTGAAGATGATCAACAAGATCGGCGAGACGTTCGACGGCCTTGACCTTGAGCTGGCTCAGTCGCTCAAGGCCAAGAAGAAGGGCAAGTAGCGTGGCTGGTCAGCGCACCGTCCCTCCCAACATCGGCTGGGACCCCACTCCCGGAAGCGTGGAGGACACCCGGGAACTCGCCAAACGGCTGGGCAAGCTGGCGGGCGAACTGGGCACAGCAGTACGAGAGCTGGAGCGAATAGAGTGCGGCGCCTGGAAGGGCAAGACCGCTGTCGCCTTCACCGAGTACATAGGCGAGGACGTCACCCCGCTCATCCGCAAGAGCCACGAGTCCTTCGACAAGGCATCCCGGGCACTGCACCGTTGGGCCAACGACCTCCAGGACTTCCAGGACGAGACGGACCGGCTGGAGAAGAAGGCCGGGGAGAAGCTCGACGCCAAGGCCGAGGCCAAGGAAGGTACCGACGAGTACGGCAAGGCCTCCGGCGATGTCACCGGCCTCATCCAGAAGGTCCATGAACTCGAGGACCGCTACAAGCAGGCCGCCGCGAAGATCAGCAAGGAGCTGGACAAGGCCGCCGACATCGCCCCCGACGAGCCGGGCTTCTGGGAGAAGCTGGGCAACGGCATCGCGGACGCCTGGGACGCCACCGGCGACTGGCTCAAGGAGCACGCCGACCTGATCAAGGCGATCGGTGACGTGATGGGCGACATCACCGCGGTCCTCGGAATGCTGGCCATCGTCACCCTCCCGTTCCCGCCTCTCGCGGCCATCTTCGGCACCGCCGCACTCATCGGCGCGGGCCTGACGCTGGCGACGCACGGCGTGGCCAAGGCGGCCGGTGCGGATGTGAGCTGGGCCACGCTCGGGCTCGACGCAGTAGGGCTGCTCCCCGGCATCGGAATGTTCGGCAAGGGAGTCAAGGTGGTCGGCGCGGGCAAGGCCGCGTTGACGGCAGAGAGGCTCGGCAAGGGCTTCAGTGCGACCAAGATCGGCAGTTCGCGAGTTCTGATGTCCTTCGGCAAGGAGTCCGCGGATATTTCCGGAGGGCTCGGCAAGGCCGGCTTGGTGAAGATCGGCGGCATGTCCAACAACGTCTTCGAGGTTGCGCACGGCAGCAGCGGCTTGATGTCTCGCATGGGTGGCCTCTCTTACGCGGGCTACCATCAAGGGCAGCTGATCGGCTCCAAGGGAGCCAACATGATTCCGGGGGTGGCCATCAACCCGTTCAGCGCGGGTGGCATAGCCCTCGACGCCGGCCTCAAAGTTGCCCCCAAGATCTACGGACACATAGCGGGTGACTAGCCAGGTGTTTCATCATGGCGCACCAAGTGGCCGTGAAAGGATTTGATGACATGAGCCTTTGGTGGCCCGATTCCGGAGAGACTCTCATCGCCCGTGCTCCGCTGACTTTCGCGACGGGCGCAGCCACTCCGGTCAAAGGAATGCGCTGGTTTCGCGATGCCGAGCGCAATGACATCCAGAACGAACTTGACGGTTGGCCCGAAGGCCCCGCCTACACTGTTCGTTCCACTGCGAGTACCGTCGGCCGGAACACCCTGAAGGGCGCCGCCATGGCTGCGGGCTTGGCTGTGATGGGCCTGCTGTCGTCCCAGGCAGGCAGCGTCGGCCCAGGCCGCTCAGGCAAAGGCTCGGACACTTCGCACGACCGGGCTGACGAGGTGGAAGACTTCCCCGTCATGTGGGCTGCTCCTGGCAGCGTCGCCCGTACCCTGCCCTGGCAGTTGGACCCCGCCCGCTCCCCGCAGGACCGGTACCGCACGCACGCCGTCATCACCGACCAGCGTCTCGTGCTCGTGGGCTTCCCCTACGTCAAGGGAGACGAAAAACGCATCGCCGATGAGTTTCTCTGGGAGATCCCCCGGTCCGGCATCGAGAGGGTTGAACTGAGAGACTTCAAGATCGGCAACGATGCAAAGATCGCGTTCACTGACGGCTCATGGTTCAGGGCAAGCAGCATCAACCGGGAGAGGCTTACCCGGTACTTGATCGAAGCTCCCGACTTCATCCCCCTGGCATCACTCACACAGCCCCAGCGAACCACTGCCGAAGGGTTCGCGACAGCCCAGGCATCAGATGCCCAACCGCCTCTGGTCAAGCGAAACTCGTGCGGCTGTTTTCGTATCGAAGTGCTGGCTCCGAGCACCGTGCACGCTTCCTTTGGCCACTCCGGGCTGAACACGGTGATGGACGCGAATGGCACCGAACTCCGTCTGACGGAGTACCACCAGGAAGACTTCCTGACCTGACCCTGGCTCTGCACTCAACCAGAACGGCGCACCACCCGACATGATCCCCGCCGCTGACTCCACTCACGCACAGCACGTCAGTGCCGCTGACGGGAACGTCCCACCCCTCTGGTTCCTCGCACCCGAGGGCTTCTTCGCTCTGCCCATAGCCGCCACACCAGAGGAACGCAGCGAGCGCGCTCTCTCCTTCGTGCAAGAGCTGTACTCCCGCGGCGATGAAAGCATATGGGAGCCTGCCGCCCCCTACTACGCGGCGATAGCCGAACTCATGGGAGATACCGGCGTCTCGTATGCGGCGATGGGATTGTTCTCCACGGCAGAGGAAGGCGACTCACCGGCTGGACAAGTGATCCGACACGAGCCTGCCGAGGGCATCGCCCAATGCGCCCTCACCGTCGCCATTGCTCCGACGAACCACGCTGGTACTGATACCGACGTCGTCGCCCAGGGAGTCCTCGCAACCCTCTCCAGCGACCCGTTCAACAACGCCATATGGCTGGACCTGCCCTGCGGCCCGGCGGTGTTGTGTATCACCTTGCGCGAATACGATCTCAGCGCTGAACTGACGGCCGGCGGTGAGGACACGAAGCTCCTCACAGGCCAGATTCAGGTCCATGTGCCTTTCCCCACCGGACCATGCACCGCGATCTTCACGCTCTACACGGCGTCCATGGACCACTGGACGGAGATCTACGGCTTGATGTCGGCCGTCCTGCAGACGGTGTCCTTCGTCGACCCTGCCGAGGCACTCACTGAGCAGGGCGGTGCGTGAAGCTCGGGTCGGGGTCCCGGCCCCGTTTGTCCCGCTGTTCCAGGCGTATCGCAACCAGTTGCTGGCACGGTGGATGGATGAAGGCAGATCGAGCTGCTGAAGGGGGGCTCCGTACTGAGCCACGTTTGGTTGATGGCCAATCGGCATCACCTCCCCACCGAGCCCCAGTCACACCGCGGATGGGGCGGCTCAGTGGGCTCCGCGGGAGTCGGTACGGTCAGCTTCGAATACCAGACCCAAGCCGACGGAGAACCAGCCACTGCTGTCCCCTGAGCCCAGCTGACGAATGCTGGCGACAACCGCCGCCGCTCCCACCGGCACCAGTGGCACCCCCACGACCAGAAGTTCAACCCCCGCACCGGCTCGAGGGGGGGCCGCCCTTCACTGACAGCGGCTTATCAGAACCCGGTTCCACCACACGAGCAGCCACGAGCAGGCGGCCCTCCACCCGCTCCCCTCGACAGATCACCGCGCTCGTCGCCATCCTCGGACTCGCCGACCGCCCCCGGGGGTACGTGTGGGGGCAGGACAGGGGGGCGATCCGAAGCGGCCGCGCCGTGCCGGGGCCGCGACGGCTGTGAGAGCACGGGGTCCCGGTCCGCGAGTTCCGCCGCCTCAGCGGGCCCCGGCATCTGTCTACGCAGCCAGGAGCGTGTCACCGACTCCCGACCCTGCAGGATGCCGCCGTACTCCTGGAATCCCCCTACCGCCGCTCAAGGTAGAGATCGTGACCGGCGGTGTCCGCCGAACCCGTCCCTTACACGTCCAACTGTCCGCCATGCTCTTGCCCTGACTGCAGGGCGACGCGATAGCAAAACACCCAGCCATACCGAACGCCCCAGGACGCAGCACGCCCAAGCGTCCGGAGCGTTCACCGGTGAGGCACGATCAGGACACGACCCGCTCCACTACACCCCTATACGCCCTAAATGCCCCGACAATCGGCCAAGCTCGCTCTGGCGAAAGCGAGAACCCCACCGATAGCGTCTGTCCCCTGAACTCACATCTGTCTCACGGGGAGAGTCCACTGTGAAGCGCCGCCCTTTGCCCGTTGCTGCCGCGCTGGCAGCGACGGCAGCACTGCTGTTGACGGCCTGCGGTAGCGGGGACGACAAGTCCAGCGACAACGACAAGATCGCTGGCGCCGACCAGGGAACGAAGACGCCGAAGGAGTCGGCGTCACCCGCGGGAGCGCCAGCAGGGGACAAGCCGGACGGCGTGGACGTGTCGCTGCCTGAGGACATGGACCTGGTCTTCGACTGGGACAAGCCGAAGGACAAAAACGAGGCGGCTGCGATGGAGGATGCCGCCAATTTCGTCCGTGCCATCTACCGGGGCGTCTACAAGCGCACGTCCAAAGACGCGGGCGTGACCGCCTATTCCACGGGCGAGGGGCTGCACTACGCAAAGACCCAGATCAACAGCAGGGTCGACGGCGGCTGGACGGCCACCGGCACCCGTCGCCACTACCAAGCCACCACGCGGTCTGCCCCGAACGGCAGTTCAGTGGAAGTCGCGTTCTGCGTGGACTCGAGCAAGTTCTACGGCAAAGAGGTCAAAACCGAGAAAGTCCTGAAGAGCAAGCCCAGCATCGCTGACTTCGACTACTTCAAAATCGTGATGGTCAAGTTCCCCACGGGTGATGACCTCTGGCAAGCGTCAAAGGTGTTCGTGGAGACCAAGGCGGAGAAGTGCCGGTGAACATGGCGCGCCACACCATCCTCCGCACGGGCACGGTTGCACTGACGCTGACCCTCGGCACTCTCGTCCTTACGGAACCGGCCCACGCGGTGGAGCCAACGGGCAACGGCCAGGGCGCCAGCGCCAGCCAACAAGGCGGCGGCGACAAACAAGGCGTCTACGCCGCCGCCCGCATCCAGTACTCCGGCTCCGTCGCCAAAGGCGGCGGCACCGGAAACGTGACGTCCACGGACGTCAACTGGACACCCCCTCCCTGCTGGTACGCCCCCTACCTCGGCGCCAAGGACTTCAAAAAGGAGATGTCCAAGCACATCGACAGCCAGCTGAACACGCCTGGAATGAGCGGGACCCCGGGCGCGGCGCTCGGCGAGACCAAGCGCCACTACGAGGACGAGTTCGACATCCCCGGGAAACCCGGCTACAAGGACTACAACGTCGAGAACGACGGCAAGGGCATGTTCTGGGCCGGCGTCGAGAACCCCAACGAGCCGGACTACCTCAAGCGGACCTCGTGCACGGACCTCCCGTTCTGGGTCGAGAACGGCGATGCCCCGCCGCCCCAGTACGAAGAGGCCATCACCCCGGAGATCCTCGCCGCTCTCGCCTACCAGCACATGGAGCTCCCCGACACCAAGGTCACCCTCGCTCCCGAGGCCAACACCAAGGTGAACCTGCCGACCTGGGCCTGGCTCGAGAAGGCCGTCTTCGACGAGGTCCAGGCCACAGCCGCCCTCAACGTCCCCGGCTTCAACATCCAGGCCACCACCACCGCCAAGCCGGTGTCCCTCAAGCTGGAGCCGGGCACCGAGGACGCCGAGACCTATCCCGCCTCCGGCGAGTGCACCATCAACGCCGACGACTCCATCGGCGAGCCCTACGCCAAGGGCAAGGCCGACCAGACACCGCCGTGCGGGATCAAGTACCTCCGCTCCTCCGGCGACGGCACGTACAAGCTCCAGGCCACCATCACCTGGGACATCGCATGGACCGGCACCGGCGGCGCCGGCGGCGACCTCCCGAACGGCACGTTCGGCAACGACCAGGACATCACCGTCCAGGAGATTCAAGCCGTCAACAGGTGAAGACGCCGAGCTTGAGACAGCAACACCGGCTGGCACGGTGACTCCGGGACACCGTAAAGCAGTTGCTTCACTCGCGTGACTGCTTCTGCTCGCCGAGCGCTGCGCAAGGCGGCCCGACCTCCGGCCCTGCGACACTCAGCCACCGTTCGTAGATGTGAAGACCCCGTGGCCAGGCCTCCGCCACCAGCAGCCACGTCCGTACCATGGGACATCGATTCGGCAAGCTTCAAACCGACTGGTCCCGGGGCGCACATTCCGACGGATGGGACGTGGGCATGCGGCACCAGATGTTCGGGCTCTACTGCGCGGCGTAATCAATTGTTGACAGCCAGCCTTTTGCGACTGTGACGGTGGTGAGCCCAACGAGAGCATGCTGACCACGCAAGTGTTAACGGAGGGGCCCATGGGGGAGCACGAACGCCTGGTAGTCGACTACCAACTTCTGGAGTCTTCGAAAAGAAATCTGAGGGACATCAACAGAGCCCTAAATGGCATCGACGATCACCGTGCCGAAATTCATGACATTTGGGGCCATGAAAGCATCGCCGGCAAGATGGACCAGTTCGTGAGCAACTGGGACAACTATCGCCGTGAACTCCTTGAAAATGTCAAGGACTTGAGCGAGCAAGTTGAGACGTCACTCAAGAGCTTCGAGAAGCTCGACATCGATCTCAAGAACGCGAGCGAGAAGAAGCGCGGCAAGAACGGGGGAAAGTAACCGATGGGTACGGGCAAGGGCAAGCGGCGACCGGTCGACTGGCACCCGCTGGCAGAGAAGGACCCGATCCCCGGCGACCCGGAGGACATCCGCGATGAGGTCCGCAAGATGAAGGACCTCGCCTCGACCCTCCGCGACCAGGCCGGCATCCTACGCAAGGCCGCCGACGGCGACGCGCTGCAGGGCAATTACGCCGACAAGATCCGCGAGAAGTCCGGCGACCTCGAGAAGCGCTTCCGCGAGACGGCGGCCCGTTACGAACGCGTGGTCGGCGACCTCGGCAAGTGGGCCAACGAACTGGAGGGCTTCCAGGAACGGGCCGACGGCGTCCTACGAGCCGCGAAGAAGGCCGACGAGGACCACGCTGCCGAGGTGAAGAAGAAGGAAGCCGAGGCCAAGAAGGACGACAAAGACGGCGGCAAGAAGGCGTCGGAGGAATCCGACCCCAACAGCCACTTGGCGCCGTACCACAAGCAGCTCAACCAGGTCATCTCCGACCGCAACTCCCGCGCCCAGCATTACGCCGAGAACATCGACAAAGACATCTCGGACATCATCAAGGACAGCAAGTGGGAGGACTTCAAGGACTGGGTTCACGAGCATGCGGAAGCGATCAAAACCGTTGTTGATATCTTGAGCTGGGCAGCGACCATTATCGGAGTCATCGCCCTCCTCTTCACGCCGGTCGGATGGCTGGCGACCGCCATCATGTTGACCACCATCGGCCTTACAGCACTCGTCGGTGTCGGGCACACGCTGTTGGCTCTCTCCGGTGACGGAAGTTGGGCGGATGTCGCCATGGACGTCTTCGCGCTAGCGACCCTGGGATTCGGCAGCATCGCTCTGAAGGGCGTGAAGTCCGCAGCGACAACACTCAAGGCTGCTAGTAGGGCGGGACGGTTCCAGCGGTACTCGAATCTGCGCAAGATGCTCGACAAGAACATCATGCGATACGGCACCGACTCGGCCCGCGGCGCGAAAGCGGTGCGCGCGAAGGATGCACTGCGACAGATCGGGGCCAAGGAAACACGGCCCGGGACGAACCGACTTGACCGCCTGCTGAGCGGCGAGGAGGAGGTCGCCAGTGCGAGCAAGTTCGCCAAGAGCATGCGCGCCGAGTTCGGCGGGAATCCCGATGTGGCGAAGGCAGCCGACGCAATGGACAAAGCCGCACTGAAGTTTAAGCTGAACTACGGGGCTGCCACCACGGTAGACGTGGGTGACAAACTCGGAGAAAAGGGCCCCTACGCGGACCAATACGGTGACGCCAAGGATGTCCTGAAGCGTGAAGTCGGGAGCCGATGGTGACCACTCCGGAGTGCGAATCGACCAACATAAACCGGATGCGACGACATTCAAAGCAGAATTCGAGGGAGTGGAGATAGTGGCAACAATCCCGGCGAAAAGTCCACGGGAATCACAGGCCATGAAGTTCCTTGCCGCGTACACACTGATGCCGATTCTCTGTTTCGCCTTCCAAGACCTCGGCAGCAAGTACGGCGGAATGGATTGGCTTACCTACGGTTACGCGGCATGGCCGTTGATGATCGCACCTGTACTGATGCTGGTCCTGCTTCTCAGGAACCGAGAACTCATCCGTAACCCGCGGACGGGTTCCAACTTCTCCCAGACGATCAAGATCGTTGCCGTCATGTACCTGATCTGGAACATCATCGGGGCCATCGGCTACAGCTGGCTGGCCGTAGTTTCTGTGCTCTCCTCCCTGACGATCCTGATCGCCGACCGACAGCTCAAGAAGCAGGCCCGCGCGTGAGCACGCCCGATACAGAGCAACAGCCACCCGCCGTCGAGGTAACTGCTCCCCGCGGCTACGAGCTCATCCTGCCACCCGGCTGGGTCCGCATCCCTCTGCGGGAGGGAACGAAGGAAGCACTCGAGAAGCTCCTCTTCTCACACATGGGGCAAGTCCCGGAGGACATTCCGCGGGATGATGCGATGCGCTTCCGGCTGGACATGCGTCGCCAGTTGGAGAAGCAAGCGCGCGCGGCCAGGAGAAACGGTGGCCTAGACCTCTACCTTCCGGCGCTCCCGCGCGGAGGAATCTTCCTCATGGCTTCTTTCATCGTTGCCGAGATGCCAATCGGCCAAACCCATGCCGTTCCTCCACAGGCAGTGATCGCTCAACTGGCCGACGAGGACATCCCCGGCGGAACGGCGACAAGAGTCGACGTGGCAGGGGCACCCGCACTCCGCCGCGACTACCGCTCCACCCCTGACGAGGGAAAACTCAGTTCCGCGCCTGAAGCCGTACAGCAAACTGCCCTGCCGACGCGGCGGGTCGAGTACGTGCTCCCCGTGGCGGACGATCCCGGTCGCTGGATCAGCATCAACTTCTCCACACCGGGTGACGGCGATATCGACAGTGAATTCACCGGCGTGCTGGTCGAGTTGTTCGACGCGGTGGTCGGCACGTTCAGATGGAGTTATGAGTGAGCTGGCTCAACGTCAAGCACGCCATGGATCTGTCCCCTTGGATCCGCATCCCGCTCATGTGGCCGGAACCGGGCCTTGAGGACGTCGATGAGGCACAAACGCCTGAAGCGTGGGCACGCTACTTCGCCGAGGGCCTCTGGGCGGATTTCGCATCGGAGAAGCCGAAACCGGGCGAAGTGGACCTGCTGAGCAACATCCTGTTGATGTACGCCGTCCGGGCCCCTGCAGCCTTTCCGGACTTCGAGGTCTTCCTCCATCTCCCGCACCCGCGAGACATCCCGCTTCCTGCGTACGTCGACCTGGTGGAGATCGAGGAGGGCGAAGACCAAAGAACGGCGCTTCGTGAGCTGACCCACGCCGATGCGAGCTACGCCGTCGAGCCCCCCATCGTCGAGGACTTCGACTCCCCGCATCTGGGAACCGGCTTGCGGGTACTGCGCTACTACCAGGACGCGGACAGCAACGAGGTGCACGTCGGCCTCCGTTACGCCTGGCGCTATGAGAAGGGCACGGAAGCCGCGGACGTCCTGATCATCCTGGCCGATCCCGACGCCGGCCGGATCCTCCGGGCTCTCGACGATGTCGACGAATTCGCCCGCACCATCCGGATCAGCCCGGATGAGGAAGTGGGTACTTGGAATTCCTCGTGATACTGGCGGCTGCATCGTGCGTTGGCCCAGAGCTCACCTTGGCTCGCGGAAGGAAAATCTGCGACATGGCCTCTTCCGTACCGGAAAGGGTGTTTTCGGCACACCGTCCGACGATTCGAGTGATCGGACCCCCTGACCACACATGATCCTCTTCGAATCCGAGGCCGACCCGACCGAGTGGTTCCCTCTGCCCCTGCACTGGACGGACAACGAGCGGGACCAGGACGAGATGGTGAAGTGGTCCGTCATATGCACGGAGATCGTTCATCAACGCCACAAGCGGTGGTGGCGGCGGCCCAAGCGGCTTGCGATCGCCGATCACTTCCTGCAACTGGCCGAGGCCCATCCGATCCCGAACGTTCCGGCGCACCAGGCCTTCGTCTACAGCGGTGACCCCGGCCGGGTCCCGCAACCTTTCTACGCTCTCACCGCGCAGTCGGAGGGCAAGGACCAGGACACGGAACTCCACATCATGGTTCAAGCGGCAGGTGACCACCCTGTCCGCCGGCCCGACGTCTCGGACTTCCGTTCCGACCGCCTGGGGCGAGGGCTGCGCTGCCTTCGCTACTTCGGTGACAACGGCGAGTACGGATCCCTCAACTACGGCTGGTGGTCGGAGGAGCACGAGGTCTACGCGACCGTGCGCACGGTGTCGACGGAACTCGACTGGCTGACGGCGAACCTGGGCATCTTCGACGACTTCGCCCGCAGCATCTGGCTCAACCCGAACCCGGAGTGACCTGCATGAACGTCTGGCAGCCGGCGCCAGGGGAAACTCCCCTCGCCCGCGTTCCCATCACCTTCGCCAGCGGTGCGGCGATGCGTGTCAGGGGGCCGGCGGTGGTTCCGCAACACCGAGCGCAATGACATACAGAATGAGCTGGACGGCTGGCCCGAAGGACCGGGGCATGCCGCCCGTTCGACGGGTGGCGCGGTGGTCGGGAGCGCCCTCAGGGGTACGGCGCTGACCGTCGGAGTCCTCATCATGGCGTTCCTCTCCGCCTTCGGCGGCAATCTCAGCGGCTCCTCGTCACGTTCGGGCTCCCGCTCGTCCGACGACCCGGCCGACGAAGTCGAGGACTTTCCCGTCATGTGGGCCGCGCCCGGCACCATCGCCCGTTCCCTGCCATGGCAGCTGGACCCGGCGCGCGCGAAGCAGAAGCACTACCGCACGCACCTGATCGTCACCGACAGGCGCCTGGTCATCGTCGGCATGCCCTTCTCCGAACGGGAGTACAAGCGCGTCGACGACACCGTGCTCTGGGAGACCCCGCGCGCCGCCATCGGGAGCATCGAGCGCAGGGACTTCAAGGACGGCGATGATGTCAAGGTCGTTTTCACCGACGGCTCCTGGTGCAGGTTGCGCACCTCTGGCCGGGATCGCCTCATGCGATACCTCGTCGACCGGCTTGACTTCGTACCGTTGGATTCCCTCACACCGGCCCAACGCAAGACAGCCGAGACCTTCGCGTCGGCCCATGCCCCGGACGCAGGCCCTCCGGTGGTCACGCGCAGCGAGTGCGGCTGTCATCGCGTCGAAGTCCTGGCGCCGAGTACCACCGATGCCTTCTTCGGGCACTCCACCCACGACGTGGTCATGGACGGGGACGGCAACACAGTCGACCTGTGGCAGTACCACTTGGAGGACTGGTCGCCCGAAGGGCTTGCCGAGCGACGACGCCTGCGAGCGCCCGCACCCCCGTCCGGCCGGGCTTCACGGGACTGAACGAAGGGCGCAGGCGCCGACGCCGATGCTTCGTCCACGTTGTGTGGAAAGGCTCGGCGGTGTCATCGTCGCCGCCGGGGCGTTCTAGCGCTGGCGCCCTGCCCGGCTCTTCCCCTTCCCCTTCTTCCGCAGCCTCCGCATCCGTTCCCGCTCCCGAGCCGCGTCTTCCTCCGCCCGTGCGCTGATCCAGCGGTAGACGAGCAAGCCCACCAGCACGGCACTGATGATGTAGGCCAGAAACGCACTGCCGGTACCGGGGATGTAGGCGCAGCTCTCCGAACGGCAGTTCTTGCCGGGCAGACCGCTCAGCAGATAGAAGAGCGGCCCGAACGCGGCCAGGCAGCAGGCCGCCGTGCCCGCGGTATGCATGCCACGCGACAGGCGTGTCCGGTCCGAGGCTCCGGCCGCACACCGCAACGCTCCGATCGCTCCGAGCACGGTGATCACGCCAAGGACGCCACCGACCGCCCAGGAACCACCGGGCAGGTCCACCAGCATCGGTACCGTCTCACGCGCGAATCGCTTCCACAGCCCCATGACCAGCAGGATCACTCCCATGCCGACCACCAGACAGACAACCACCCCAGCGATCCCCAGGCCGTCTCGGGCCTCGAACCTGCGGTTGGTTCCTGCGTCTTCGGCTGATCTCCGCACCTGTCGTCCCCTCACGCCGGCTGACGATCCCCGACCGGGCGAACGCCGGTCCGGTGCGTGCAGCGTCCGCTGCCGCACCGGACCGGCGTCTCACGGCTACTTCCGAGCCTGCTTCGCCAGTTCCTCGTCGATCTGCTCGAACTTGTCGGCCGCCATGGTGAGGTAGTCCCCCATGCCGTCCAGACCGTCCAGCGTGGTCTTCGTACCGTTCACGAACTCGTCGAAGTTCTCGTCGAACGCCTTCGAGGAGCTCTTCGTGACGTAGCCGGACTGGACGAGGTTGTTGATGTACTTGCGGAGAGCGTCGAGCTTCTCCTGGAGCTTTTCCTTCTCCTTCACGACATGCTTGGCAGCTTCCCGCATGTCCTGATATGTGATGTCAAGGTCCTTGGCCATGAAGCCGCTCCCTTTCACAACGCCGCAGGGCCAACCCCCGTGGCTCCCTGTTTGCGGACTCGTCGGCCCGTAGGCCGAGTTGCTGGTCGCACGTGGCAACCGGTGTGATCGTCCGCTCTTGCGTCTGCAGCTTACGGGTGTGGCCAGTGGTGCCACATCCCCGGCTTGTGAACGAGACGTCATGAAGTCGTGCACGACGTTGCCAAAGGGAACGTCTCGGCGCCTCCCCATTGCCCCACTGTCGTACCGAACGGATATCGTCCTTACGACTGTGACCCGCGTGACTGAAGCGAACAGGCGGCGGACGCGGACGCAGCGACATGGACCACAGCGGCCACACCGGCCCAGTGGCACGGGGAGGACTAGTCGTGCGCCTGACTCTGACCGTCGTCGACCCGTACGGCGGTGGCACCGCCGACGTCGTGCTCGATGCCGATCCTGAGTCCACCGTGGGGGACATCGCCCAGGAGCTGGCCAAGCAGGTGGGGCACAGCGGGGCGCAGGTCATCCCGCTCGGACAGCAGCGGCACGCGCCGGC
Source organism: Streptomyces sp. CRCS-T-1 (assembly GCF_024442335.1). Classification (NCBI taxonomy): domain Bacteria; kingdom Bacillati; phylum Actinomycetota; class Actinomycetes; order Kitasatosporales; family Streptomycetaceae; genus Streptomyces; species Streptomyces sp. CRCS-T-1. Next base: position 3,408,979 of record NZ_CP101651.1, read on the forward strand.
GAACAACGCGCCTCTGGTCTACGTCGACGGCTACCCCGTCGATCCGCACGCCACCGTCGTCGGTTCGCCCCTGCGCGAGGGCGCCGTCGTCAGCCTTCAGGATCCGTCCGGGTGTCTGCCGGGTGAGCCCACCGGGCTCGTGGAGCTGCGGGTCGTCGGCGGGCCGGCCGCCGGGTTCGTGCACCGGCTCGGGGTCGGGCGGTACGACATCGGCAGCGGGGCCGCCTCGTACATCCGTATCGACGATCCCGAGGTCGACGCCCGGGCCCTCACCCTCTCCGTGGCCACCGACGGCACCTGCCAGGTCGCCGTGCACATGGACAAGGAGCACGTCACCCTCGACGGCACATCCCTCGCCGAGAGCGAGAAGGAAGAGCCCGGCGACAAGAAGAGCGAGAAGAAGAAGCAGAAGCAGAAGGACGACAGCGGCGAGAAGAAGAAGGGCGGGCCCGGTGCGTGGCCCCTCGGGGGGCAGATCGCCCTCGGGAACAGCCTGCTCGAACTCACCCGGTACACGCCCCCGAACGCGGCCCTGAAGTGGTCCGACGACGGGGTCGGTCTGGACTACAACCGTCCTCCGCGGCTGCGTCCGCCCGAGCGGCAGACCAACTTCCGGCTGCCGTCGCCGCCCCGTGACTACGAGGCCCGGCCGCTGCCCTGGCTGATGGCGCTGACGCCGCTCGTCGGTGCCGTCGTGTCGGTGCTGATCTTCCAGAAGTGGTACTACCTGATCATGGCCGGCCTGGCCCCGATCCTGCTCTTCGCGAACTACTACAACGACAAGAAGCACGGGCGTAAGTCCCATGCCAAGCAGGTCGAGGAGTACAAGGAGCAGAAGGAGCGGATCGAGAAGGACGCGCAGGACGCGCTCGTCGCCGAGCGGACCGACCGGCGGCATGCCCTTCCCGATCCGGCGACCGTCCTCGCCCTCGGGACCGGGCCGCGGACCCGGCTCTGGGAGCGGCGGCGCACCGACCGTGATCATCTGCTCGTGCGGTTCGGGACCGGGCAGCTGCCCTCCGAGGTCGTGCTCGACGACCCCGAGCAGGACGACCACCGCCGGCACGTGACCTGGAAGATCGAGGACGCCCCGGTCGCGCTGCATCTGCGCACCCTCGGGGTGATCGGCATGGCCGGGCCCGGGGACTCCGCCCGGGCTCTCGGGCGGTGGGCCGTGGCGCAGACCGCGGCGCTGCACAGCCCGATGGACGTGCAGTTCTACGTACTCAGCGAGAACGCCGCGCAGGAGTCCTGGGACTGGACGCGCTGGCTGCCGCACGCCCGGCCGTCCGGCGGGCAGGACGTCAACGCGCTGATCGGGACCGACGCCGAGACCGTCGGTGCCCGGATCGGCGAGCTGACGCAGATCCTCGACGCGCGCAAGAAGGCCGCCGAGGAGAACAAGTCGCAGGCCGGTTCGAGCTTCAGCGATCCCGACATCGTCGTCGTGTGGGACGGGTCCCGGCGGCTGCGGTCCCTCCCCGGCGTCGTGCGGTTGCTGCGCGAGGGGCCCGCGGTGTCCATGTTCGCCATCTGCCTGGACGCCGAGGAGCGGTTCCTGCCCGGCGAGTGCCAGGCGTACGTCGTCGCCGAGCCGAAGGCCCAGGAGTACGAGCCCGCCCAGCAGGTCCCGCAGCAGGCCCAGCAGCAGGTCGCCGGCGGGTTCCCCTCCTTCCAGGCCTGGCACACCACCTCCCAGCAGCCCGAACAGGCCGGGCGCAGCGAGCAGTTGCGGCTGCGCGTCGAGGAGGCCGGTGCGGAGCGGCTGAAGGACGTACGGCCCGACTTCGTCTCCGCGGCCTGGTGCCTCAGGCTCGCCCGGTCGCTGTCGGCGCTGCGGGACATCAGCGGGGAGACCGAGGACTCGGCGCTGCCGGGTTCGAGCCGGCTGCTGGACGTGCTGCAGCTGGAGCCGCCGACGAGTGACGCGATCACGGCGCGGTGGCGGATGGGCGGGCAGTCGACGCTGGCCGTCATCGGTGAGTCGTACGACGGGGCGTTCGGGATCGACATCCGCAAGGACGGTCCGCACGGCCTCATCGCCGGTACGACGGGTTCCGGTAAGTCGGAGCTGCTGCAGACCATCGTGGCGGCGCTGGCCGTGGCGAACACGCCCGAGAACATGACCTTCGTGCTGGTCGACTACAAGGGTGGCGCGGCCTTCAAGGACTGTGTGCATCTGCCGCACACCGTCGGCATGGTGACCGACCTCGACGCCCACCTGGTGGAGCGGGCCCTGGAGTCGCTGGGTGCCGAGCTGCACCGGCGCGAGCACATCCTGGCCTCCGCCGACACCAAGGACATCGAGGACTACCAGGACCTGGTGCGCCGGGATCCCTCGCACCAGCCGGTGCCCCGGCTGCTCATCGTCATCGACGAGTTCGCGTCCATGGTGCGTGACCTGCCCGACTTCGTGACCGGGCTCGTGAACATCGCCCAGCGAGGCCGTTCCCTCGGCATCCATCTGCTGCTGGCCACCCAGCGGCCGTCCGGTGTCGTGTCGCCCGAGATCCGCGCCAACACCAACCTCCGTATCGCGCTGCGCGTGACGGACGGCGGTGAGTCGTCCGACGTGATCGACTCGCCCGAGGCCGGGCACATCTCCAAGAACACCCCGGGCCGCGCCTACGCCCGCCTCGGCCACGCCTCCCTGGTCCCCTTCCAGTCGGGGCGCGTGGGTGGCCGTCGGCCCGGTGCGGCCGACCCGGCCGTGCTCATGCCCTGGGTGGGCCCGCTGACCTGGGAGGACCTGGGCCGGGCTGCGCTGGTCAAGCCCAAGGCGGAGGCCCGTGAGGAAGAGGAGATCACCGACCTCAAGGTCCTCGTCGACACGATCCGCGACGCCAACAGCTCGCTCGGCATCCCGCCGCAGCACAGCCCGTGGCTGCCCGCGCTCGACGAGACGCTGCTGCTGGACGACGTCGAACTCCCCGCGTTCGCGGGCGGCCCCGGCAAGCTGCCGCCGGCCCCGTACGGCATCGAGGACCTGCCCGCCAGCCAGGCCCGGCGCCCCGTCGCCATCGACTTCGCCTCCTTCGGCCATCTGATGATCGGCGGTGCCCCGCGCAGCGGCCGCTCCCAGGTGCTGCGCACGCTCGCGGGCTCCATCGCCCGTACGCACTCGGTCGCCGATGTGCACCTCTACGGCATCGACTGCGGAAACGGCGCGCTCAACGCCCTCACCCGGCTGCCGCACTGCGGCGCGGTCGTCGGCCGTAACCAGACCGAGCGGGTCGTACGGCTCGTCAACCGGCTCAAGGGCGAGATGGGGCGGCGCCAGGACCTGCTGGCGGACAAGGGCTTCGCGGACATCGGTGAGCAGCGGTCCTCGGTCGCCGAGGACGAGCGGCTGCCGCACATCGTCGTGCTGCTGGACCGCTGGGAGGGCTGGGTGCCCACGCTCGGCGAGATCGACCACGGTTCGCTCACGGACGAGTTGCAGACGATGATGCGCGAGGGCGCGAGCGTCGGCATCCACCTGGTCCTCACCGGTGACCGGACCCTGCTCGTCGGCCGTATCGCGACGCTCACCGAGGACAAGTACGGTCTGCGGCTGGCCGACCGCAGCGACTTCTCCGCGCTCGGCATCCCGGCCCGCAAGGTGCCCGAGGAGATCCCGCCGGGCCGTGCCTTCCGCAACGAGTTCGGTACGGAGACGCAGTTCGCGCTGCTCGCCGAGGACACGACCGGTCAGGGTCAGGCGGCCGCGCTGGCGGCGATCGGCGAGGCGGCCGCGGCCCGTGACGCCGAGGTCCCGCGCACGCGGCGCCCGTTCCGCGTGGACAGCCTGCCCAGCCGCATCTCCTTCCCGGAGGCCTGGGAGATGCGCGACCCGGACGCGTCGCGCTCGCCTCTGTGGGGTCTGGTCGGCATCGGCGGCGACGAGATCGTCGGCTTCGGCCCGGACCTGGCGCAGGGCGTGCCGGCGTTCGTCGTCGCGGGTCCGGCCAAGTCGGGCCGCTCGACGGTGCTGTGGAACTTCGCGCAGTCCTTCCTGGCCAAGGGCACGCGTCTGGTGATCGCGGCGCCACGCCAGTCGCTGCTGCGCCAGCTCGACGGCGCGGACGGCGTACTGAAGGTCTTCACCGGCGACGACATCGACGAGGACGAGTTCGAGGAGCTCATCGACCAGGCGTCCCTGGAGGAGCCGATCGCCGTCCTCATCGACGACGGCGAGATCCTGGAGGACTGCGACGCCGAGAGCCAGATGAAGAAGCTGGTCTCCCGCGGCGCCGAACGCGGCCTCGCCATGGTCATCGCCGGTGACGAGGAGGACGTGTGCAGCGGCTTCTCCGGCTGGCAGGTCGACGCCAAGAAGGCCCGCCGCGGCATCCTGCTCTCCCCGCAGGAGTCCTCCAGCGGCGACCTCATCGGCCTCCGCCTGAACCGCAGCATGGTCGGCGGCCAGGTCGCCCCGGGCAAGGGCATGCTGCACCTCGGGGACGGGGAGCTGCGGACCGTCGTCATCCCGGGGTGAGGCGTTGAGCGGGGGATCGGCGAAGCCGAAGCGGAGGAAGGCGGCGGGGCCGGCGCTGCGGTACGAGCACCGGCCGGGCCGCCAGAACACCGACGAGCCGAGGAAGCGGGACTGGAGCTGTCTCGGGGGTTGCGGGAGCCTCGTCGGCTTCGTCCTCCTGCTGATGCCACTGGTCTTCTTCGACATGTACTGGGGCCACGACCTCTGGGGCGACGTCGCTCCCGCGTGGCCCGGTGGTGGGTACGCCTTCGCCGCCACCGTCGGGGTCTTGGTGCCGCTGGTCTTCCTGGCCTGGGCGGCGCCGCTGACCCGGATGGACTGGAAGAAGAGCACGGCGCGTTCGCTGGGCTGGGTGGCCGCGTCCCTGCCCGGGCTGGCCGCGGGGTATCTGGTCGTCGGGGTGATCTTCACGACCGTACGGCCCAAGCGGCGCCGCGATTGGGACTACGACTGCTACAGCGAGGGCGGCCCCTGCTGGGTGCATGTGCACTATCCGTGGCTGTGGGCCGTCGGCCTGGTCGCCACCCTCGCGTCGGCCGCGCTGCTGATCACCCTGTTCGTGAAATACGGAGGCCGGTCCGCTACCGCACCTTCGACATCCGAGCCTGAGGCCGCCCCGACTCCTCGCTCTCCGACCGATACCGGAGGTCGTCGCCCACCGGGCTGAGGTGGACCGTCGTGGCGGCCGGGTTGCAGCCGCTGTGGTTGGTCTTCGCGCCCACGGACGTCGCGACGAGCTCCTTCTTCGTCACCTGCTTCAGGGTCAGTACGTCGATACAGACGCCGCCGATCTGGTCCGTCTGGCGGAGCCGGCCCAGCTCCTGGCCGACGGAGGCCCGTTCGACCGTGATCCGGAACGTGCCGAGGGGCAGATTGCCGTCCAGGGCGGTGCCCTGGCCCTCCCAGGTGCCGAGATAGGCGGCGGGCACCGCCCCGCCCGGGGCGGCGTCGCTCGCCGACGGCTGCGCGTCGGCGCCGGCGCCCGAGTCGCCCGTGTCGTTCTGGCCGCCCCGTCCCGGCAGCAGGTCGAACACGAACACCGAGCCGATCGTCACGGCCGCCATCGCCCCGGCGACGGCCAGGGCGACCGAGCAGCTCAGCCTCCGCACCCGCCCGCCGCCCTCGGGCGTGGACGTCGCGGCCACGGAGACGGTGACCTTGCCGGGGCGGCGCCCGGTGGACGACGGGGTCATGTCCTGCGGGCCTTCGTCGCGGGGTGCGGGTACGGCCGGGAAGGGCGGCGCCGGGGCTGGTGTGGGCATGACCGGCGGCGGGCCGAACACCCCGGGCTCGGCAGCCCCGGCAGTGCCAGCCGTCCCAACCGTCCCAACAGCTTCAGCCGACTCCCCTGGCTCCCTCTCCCCCACTCCCACAGAAGGGCTGCTGAACCCCACCGGCCCCGAAAGCCCCCCGCCTCCCGGCCCCGCCGCCTCCAGGTTCAGCAGCTGTACGGCGCCCCGGCTCACCTGCTCCACCAGCGCCCCCGGCAGCCACCCGCCCGTCACCAGCCGGGCCGCGCCCTCGGGAGCCAGGCGTCGGGCCAGCTCCGCCGGGGCGGGCCGTGCGGCCAGGTCCTTCGTCAGGCAGGCGGCCGTGAGGGACCGCAGCTCCCCGTCGAGCAGGCCGAGTTCCGGCTCCTCGTGGACGACCTTGTAGAGCAGGGCCGCCGAGGAGTCACCGGGGAAGGGCGGCCGGCCGGTGGCGGCGTACGCCAGGACCGCGCCCAGGGAGAAGACGTCCGCCGCGCCCGTGACGCCCTTGCCGAGGATCTGCTCGGGCGACATGTAGCCGGGGGAGCCGATCGAGACGCCCGTGGAGGTCAGGGACGCCGTGCCGTCCGTGGCCCGGGCGATGCCGAAGTCGATCAGCAGGGGGCCGTCGAGCGTGAGCAGGACGTTCGACGGCTTCACGTCGCGGTGCACCAGGCCCAGCTCGTGCACCGCCGCCAGCGCCTCGGCGAGCCCTGCTCCCAGGGCGCGTACGGTGTGGGCCGGCAAGGGGCCGAAGTCCGCCACCGCGGCGGACAGCGAGGGGCCCGCCGCGTACGCCGTCGCCACCCACGGCACCCGTGCCTCCGGGTCCGCGTCCAGGACCGGCGCCGTCCACGCGCCGCCCACCCGGCGCGCGGCCTCGACCTCGCGGCGGAAGCGGGCCCGGAACTCCTCGTCCAGCGCGAAGTGCGGGTGCACGATCTTCACGGCGACCGTACGGCCTCCGGCGCTGCGGCCCAGATAGACCCGGCCCATCCCGCCGGAGCCCAGTCGGCCGAGCAGCCGGTAGGGCCCCACGACGGTGGGTTCGTCGACTTCGAGCGGCCGCATGGCGTCACCCCTCCCCCGTAGGCGTCCGGAAGCCCGGGTGGGCCCCCGTCCGCCTGCACTCCCAGCAGAGTAGTGCGCGAGGAGCGCCCGCTCACGGCTCTAGCAGGTCCACCTTCACGTCCGCCGGGAACCCGGTCGTCGGGCCGACGCGCCGGGCGAACTCGGCGACCGCCTCCAGCTGCGGGCCGCCGAAGCGGAAGTCGAGTGTCGTGAAGTACTGGGCGAGGGTCTCCTCGTCGAAGTCCTCCCAGCGGGCGGCCTGCTCGGCGACCTTGCCGACCTCCTCAAGGGAGAGGTTGCGGGAGGCGAGGAAGGCCTCGTGCACCTTGCGGGTGAGGACCGGCTCGCGCTCCAGGTAGTCGCGGCGTGCCGCCCAGACCGCGAAGACGAACGGCAGGCCCGTCCACTCCTTCCACAGGGCGCCCAGGTCGTGCACGTCCAGGCCGAAGCGCGGCCCGTCGAGCATGTTCGCGCGCAGCGCCGCGTCGCCGATGAGGACGGCCGCGTCGGCCTCCTGCATCATCAGGCTGAGGTCGGGCGGGCACGTGTAGTAGTCCGGCCGTACGCCGTAGCGCTCGCCGAGGAGCAGCTGGGCGAGGCGGACGGAGGTGCGGGAGGTCGAGCCGAGGGCGACGCGGGCGCCGTCGAGCCGGTCCAGGGGGACCTGCGAGACGATCACGCACGACATCACCGGGCCGTCGCAGCCGACGGCGATGTCGGGGAAGGCGACCAGTTGGTCCGCGTGCTTGAGGAACTCGACCAGGGTGATCGGGGCGATGTCGAGTTCGCCCTGCACCAGCTTCTCGCTGAGCTTCTCCGGGGTGTCCTTCGTCAGCTCGAAGTCGAGGAGTGTGCCTGTTCTGGCGAGCCCCCAGTAGAGGGGCAGGCAGTTCAGGAACTGGATGTGGCCGACGCGCGGCCGGGTGCGAGGATTGTCCACATCGTGAGGCTAGCCCTCTCGGCCCAGTGGTCGGCGTCCGGCCCCGCCGAGGGTTCGTGATCGGCCACAGAGGCCCTCTGAGCCAGGTGGCGGAGGGATGTTCAAACATTCGGGTGACGTGATCTTGACCCCTATTGCATTCCGGGGCCTGCGTGCTAGGCTCATCGCAAGTTGCAGTTTGGTTTCCCTTGCAGTACAGAGCCTGCGGAGCATGTGACCGCGGGCTCTCGTCATTCTCAGACGTATGCAGTTGTGCAGAATTCATCTTCACACTTGCTGGTTCTGGAGCAGGGCAACCCTTTTGGGCCCAAGGAGGGCTTATGGCTACCGGAACCGTGAAGTGGTTCAACGCCGAAAAGGGCTTTGGTTTCATCGCCCAGGAGGGCGGCGGCCCCGACGTCTTCGTCCACTACTCCGCGATCAACGCGAGCGGCTTCCGCTCGCTCGAGGAGAACCAGCAGGTGTCTTTCGACGTCACGCAGGGCCCGAAGGGTCCGCAGGCTGAGAACGTCACGCCGGTCTGATCAGTAGTACCCAAGGAGCCCCGCGCCGTCAGGCGTCGGGGCTCCTGCCTTTTCCCCTCCTCTTCCGGTTCTCCCCTTCCCGCCAGAGGCCGATGAATTTCCGGCGAATTCTGCGGGACGCTCCGCTGTGGCGGGGCGGACCAGGGGGCTCTGACCGGCTCTCGCACCGGCCGGGAGAAGATGTCCGGATGCAGGAACATGAAGAGAACGCCGAGAACGGCGAGCAGGAAAGCGGAACTCCCGCGCACAACCATCTGGCGACCGGCGTCTCACTCGGCCTGTCCCTCGGCACGGCCCTCGGCCTGTCCCTGGGCATGACCGTCTTCGACAACATCGGCCTGGGACTCGCACTGGGCCTGGGCCTGGGCACGGCGATCGGAGCGGCGGCGGGGGCCGGGGCTGCCAGGGCCGCCGCGGACCAGGCCGAAGGCCGGGGAGACGAACCGGCCAGCTAGGCGCAGGGGCCAGGGGCGCAGGAGAGAGCCGGCCGGGGCGAAGTGGGCGCGAGAAGGCTGGCCAGGGCGCCGAGGTCATGGCACTCGAAGCCAGGGGGAGCCTGCGGGCGAAGGGCCCAGGCCCGAGCAGTCCCACCAAGCCGAGGGACGGTCACGGCAGGCAGGGGAGCAGCACGGGCTCTGAGCAGGGGCCAGAGGGACAGGCCGCTGGCGGCGAGCAGGCAGGCGCGCCGCACGGGCTGGGGGGCGTCCAGACACGCGGAGACCAGCGGATCCAGCAGCGAGCGGCACCACCCCGGCGCGGAGACGCCAAGCCGCAGAGATCGACCGCCAAACCCCGGGCAAGCCCACCACCCCCCGCAGTAGGGTCTCGGGCCATGACCGACGTCGACTTCTTGATCGAGACCCGTACCTTCTACGACACCGTGGCCGAGGACTACGCCCGTCACTTCCCTGGTCTGGATGGGATGACGCCCCTGGACCGGGGGCTGCTGGCCGGGTTCGCGGAGATGGTGGGGGAAGGGGGCGAGGTTGCCGATCTGGGGTGTGGGCCCGGGCGGGTGACGGCGTTTCTGGCGGAGCGGGGGGTGTCGGTCTTCGGGCTCGATCTGTCGGAGTCGATGCTCGCGATCGCCCGCCGCGAGAACCCCGGCCTGCGGTTCGAGCAGGGCTCGATGCTGGAGCTGGAGCTGCCCGACGGCTCGCTCGACGGGGTCGTGTCCTGGTATTCGAGCATCCACACCCCCCTGGACCACCTGCCCGCCCTCTTCGCCGGGTTCCACCGCGTGCTGCGGCCCGGCGGGCATCTGCTGCTCGGCTTCCAGGCCGGGGACGAGCCCCGGCGTCGCTACGAGGAGGCCTTCGGGCACAAGGTGGCGCTGGACTTCCGGCGGCGTCGGCCGGAGCAGATGGTCGCCCTGCTCGAAGCCGCCGGATTCGCCCTGCGCTCCCGGACCGTACGGGAGGCCGACGAGGAGCTCGGCGAGCCGGTCCCCCAGGCCTGTCTCGTGGCCCGTAAGCCGGTGACGCCCACCGGCTAGAGCGTCCCCGCGATGTCCCTCGCCGCGATGTATCCGAACGTCATCGCCGGGCCGATGGTCGACCCCGCGCCCGCGTAGCTGTGGCCCATGACCGCCGCGCTCGCGTTGCCCGCGGCGTAGAGGCCCGGGATGACCGAGCCGTCCTCCCGCAGAACGCGGGCCCGGGCGTCCGTCAGCAGGCCGCCCTTGGTGCCGAGGTCGCCGGGGACGATGCGGAAGGCGTGGTAAGGGGGCAGCCACAGGGGCGCCAGGCAGGAGTTCGGCAGGACGGACGGGTCCGTGTAGTAGTGGTCGTAGGCGCTGTCGCCGCGGTGGAAGTCGGGGTCCTCACCCCGCCGTGCCTGGGAGTTGAAGCGGTCGACGGTCGTGCGCAGGGCCGCCGCCGGGACGCCGATCGAGGCCGCGAGGGCGTCCAGGGACCAGGCCTTGTGCGCGGCGCCGGAGTCGTACCAGGCGGCGGGGAGGGGCAGGGTCGGCAGGACGTCCTTGAAGAGGTAGCGGTTGCGGTAGTTCTGGTCGGTGATCAGCCAGGACGGGATGGCCTCGGGTGCGTCGTACATGGTGTGGACGACGTCGCTGTAGGGCGCGGCCTCGTTGACGAAGCGCCGGCCGGACCCGTCGACCAGGAGACCGCCGGGGAGGGTGCGTTCGGCGAGGCAGAAGTACGGCTGGCCCGGGACCGGGATCGCCGGGCCCCACCAGGCGTCGTCCATCAGGTCGAGGGCCGCCCCGAGCCGCTCCCCCGCCAGGATGCCGTCGCCGGTGTTCTCCTTGGCGCCGACGGTCCAGTCCGTGCCGATGGGCTGGCGCTGGAAGCGTGCGCGCATGGCCGCGTTGTGCTCGAAGCCGCCGGAGCCGACGATCACGCCCCGGCGGGCGCGGACCAGGCCCGGGGCGCCGTCGCGGGTGACGACCGCTCCGGTGACCGTGCCGTTCTCGACGTGCAGGTCGGTCAGGGGCGTGTTCAGCCACACCGGCACCCCGGCCGACCGCAGTCCCGCACGCAGCCCCGCCGCCAGCGACTGGCCCATGGTCAGCGGCTTCTCGCCGCGCAGCGCCGCCGCCGTGCCCCGGGCCAGGCACTGGGCCGCCACGGCCGCGCCCTTGGCGTTCACCGCGGCCAGGGTGACCCACTTGTAGTCGGCGCTGAAGACGACCATCCCGGCGGGCACGCCCATGTACGGCGGGTTCAGCCGGGCCAGCTCGGGGCCCAGGATGCGGCCGTCGAGCTGGTCGGGCTCGATGGAGCGGCCGTTCGGCAGGCCGCCGGGCAGCTCCGGGTAGTAGTCGCTGTAGCCCTCCATCCAGCGGAAGCGCAGGGGGCTGTGGGCCATGACGTAGGAGATCGTGGCCGGGCCGTGGGCGAGGAAGGCGCGCTGCCGGTCGGCGGGGATGTCCGGGCCGACGACGGCGGCGAGGTACGCGGCGGCCTTCGCCGGGGTGTCCGGGACACCGGCCGCCAGGAGCACCGGGTTGTTCGGGATCCAGATCCCGGCGCCGGAACGGGCGGCCGAGCCGCCGAAGGTCGGGGCCTTCTCCAGGACGACGCAGCTCATCCCCTGCCCGGCGGCGGTCAGCGCGGCCGTCATCCCGGCCGCACCGGAGCCGATGACGACGACGTCGTACGTGCCGAGCGGGGGTAAGTCGGCGGCGTGGGCGCCCTGCCGCACCCCGGCGGCGACGGCGAACCCGGCACCCGCGGCACCGGCCAGCACTCGTCTTCGGGAAGGCGCCCGCGAAGGAGCCCCGGAAGGGGAACCAGTAGGTGGTGCGGAGTTCGGGTCAGTGGTCATGACGGCTCCAGCGCGACGGACGGGGGTGGGGAATGTCGCGCGGGCACCCCGCGAAGTCAAGAGACAGACACGGGAGTCAGGAGCCGGACCGACCTACTCGAGACCGATGGCCGCGCAGTCCGCCTCCAGCTTCGAGGTGCAGATGTCCTTCACCGTGTAGACCCCGTCCGTGATCACCGTCTCCTTGATGTTGTCCTTGGTGAGGGCGACCACCGGCACCAGCATCGCCGGGATGTTCTTCGCCGTCGGGCTGTCGACCGTCTCCCGGGTCAGCGCGGCGAACTCGATCTGGCGGCCCTGGACCTTGGCGACCGCGATCTTCGCGGCGTTCGTCGCCTCCAGCAGGAAGGACTTGTACACGGTCATGTACTGCTCCCCCGACACGACCCGCTGTACCGCGTCCAGGTTGGCGTCCTGCCCGGTCACCGGCGGCATCTTGGTGGCGCCCGCCTCCTCCAGCGCCTCGATGACGGCACCCGCCATGCCGTCGTTGGCGGAGTAGACGGCGGCGATGTTGTTCAGCCCGACGGCCCGGATCGCCTTCTCCATGTTCGCCTTGGCGATGGAGGGCTTCCACTCCTTGGTGTCGTACTGCTCGACGATGTCCACCTGGCCCTGGAGCTCGCTCAGCGCGCCGTCCTTGAACCGGGCCGTGTTCGGGTCGCCGGGGTCGCCGTTCATCATGACGACCTTGTCGTTCTGGGACTTCTCGCCGAGCTCGCTCATGATGGCGCGGCCCTGCACCTGCCCGACGAGTTCGTTGTCGTGGGAGACGTAGGCGTCGATCGGGCCCTCGGCGAGCCGGTCGTAGGCGATGACCGGGATGCCGGCGTCCTTGGCCTTCTTCACGTCCGAGGCGATCTTCTTGGAGTTCAGGGCGTCCACCAGGATGACGTCGACCTTGTCGGCGATCATCTTCTGGAACTGCTGGCTCTGTCTGGACACGCTCGACTCGGCGTTGGCGTACTGGACCTTGCCCTTGTTCTCCGTGAGGGAGGCGACCTCGTCCCTGATCAGGGGGTAGTCGAACTTCTCGAAGCGGGCCGTGTCCCGGTCGGGCAGCAGCAGGCCCACCGTGATGTCGTTGCCCTTCTGCACGGCGGTGTCGTCACTCCCGTCGTCGCCGCACGCGGAGAGGGACAGGGCCGATACGGAGACCGCCAGGGCTATGGCGACAGGGCGCACAGCGGTCCGACGGGTGTTACGCGCTTTCACTGGTGGTGCCTTCCGTGGGGGGAGGGAGCATCGCGACGGGATTGCTCGAAAGCCAAGGGGAGACGGCGTGCGGCGTCAAGAAAATCGTGTGAAGACATCGCAAAGGCCGCCTCACGCCCGGCCGTCTCAGCGTGCGTACAGCCCCTCGACCTCTTCGGTGAACGCGCGCAGTACGGCCTGGCGGCGGAGCTTCATCGAGGGGGTCAGATGGCCCGCTTCCTCGGTGAAGTCCTCGGGGAGGATCGCGAAGGCGCGGATGGATTCGGGGCGGGAGACCATCTTGTTGGCCTCGTCGACGGCGCGTTGGAGGACGGCGCGCAGATCCTCGTCGTCGACGAGCAGTTTGGCCGGTACGGGGTGTTTGCCGTTCATCTGGCGCCAGTGGGTGATCCCGTCCGGGTCGAGGGTGATCAGGGCCGAGACGAAGGGGCGGCCGTCGCCCAGGACGAGGCACTGGGAGATCAGCGGGTGGGACCGCAGCCAGTTCTCCAGCGGGGCCGGGGCGACGCTCTTGCCGCCCGCGGTGATCAGCAGTTCCTTCTTGCGGCCGGTGATCGTGAGGTAGCCCTCGTCGTCCAGTTCGCCGAGGTCGCCGGTGGCGAGCCAGCCGTCGGGGGCGGCGGGGACGACGCCGCCGGCCTGGGGGTCCCAGTAGCCGCGCAGCACATGGTCGCCGGCGAGGAGGATCTCGCCGTCGGCGGCGATACGGACACGGGTGCCGGGCAGCGGCCAGCCGACGGTGCCCAGACGGGGCTTGAGGGGCGGGGTGACGGTGGAGGCGCCGGTGGTCTCGGTCAGGCCGTAGCCCTCGAAGATCTCGATGCCGGCTCCGGCGTAGAACGCGGAGAGGCGGCGGCCCAGCGGTGAACCGCCGCAGATCGCGTAGCGGACCCGGCCGCCCATGGCGTTGCGGATCCGGCGGAAGACCAGGGGGTCGTAGAAGATCCGGGCGGTCTTCAGGGCGCGGGAGGGGCCCGGGCCGGTGCCCGTCTGCTGGGCCTCCACCGCCTCGCCGTAGCGCCGCGCCACCGACACCGCGCGGTCGAAGGAGGTCACCCGGCCGCTCGCCTCGGCCTTGGCGCGGGCCGAGTTGAAGACCTTCTCCAGCATGTACGGGATGGCCAGCAGACAGGTCGGCCGGAAGCTCGCCAGGTCCGGCAGCAGCTGGTCGGCCTTGATGCTCGGCGCGTGGCCCAGCCGCACCCGGGCGCGGATGCAGGCGATCGCGACCATGCGGCCGAAGACGTGGGACATGGGCAGGAACAGCAGGACCGAGGCCTCTTCGCTGGTCTTCGTCTTGAAGACGGGGTAGAGCAGCTCGATGGCGTTGTCGACCTCGGCGAAGAAGTTGCCGTGGGTGAGGGCGCAGCCCTTGGGGCGGCCCGTCGTGCCCGAGGTGTAGACGAGGGTGGAGAGCGTGTCGGGGCCCAGCATGCCGCGCCGCACCTCCACCTCCTGGTCGGCCAAGTGCTCCCCGGCCTCCGCGAGCCGGTCGACATGGCCCTTGTCGACGACCCACATGTGCTGGAGGTCCGGCAGGCGTTCGCGCTCGGGGCCGAGGGCGGCGGCCTGCCCGGCGGTCTCGGTGACCAGGGCGACCGCGCCCGAGTCCTGGAGGATCCAGCGGGCCTGGAAGACGGAGGACGTGGGATAGATGGGGACGGTGACCAGTCCGGCCGACCAGGCGGCGAAGTCCAGGACCGTCCACTCGTAGATCGTGCGGGCCATCACGGCGACCCGGTCGCCCGGCATCAGGCCCTCGGCGATCAGGCCCTTCGCCACGGCGAGCACCTGGGCGGCGAACTCGGCGGCGGTGACGTCGCTCCAGTTCCCCTCGGCGTCCTTGCGGCTGAGCACCACGGCATCCGGCGCCGCGCTCGCGTTGTCGAACGGCAGGTCGGCGAGCGATCCGTGCGTCCAGGGCGGCGCCAGCGGCGGTACGGCGGCCTCCCGCACCACCCCGTCCAGCCGCCGCGTCTCGGGTTCGACCAGGACCGGCCCTCCGTACACGTCGTCGCCGTAGGCGGAGGAGGGATACGCAGTGGACACGGGCGGCTCCTGGGGCGTGCAGCGGTGAACTGCTTGCTGCATGGACGTACGTGCCTCGCACGCCGAGGCGCTCAACCGGCTGAACACGCAGAAAGGGGTTACTGCCGGTAGGAACGGGATCGTACGGCCCTCACGTGGCGGGTTTGTGCGAGTTCGGGGATGGTCCGGAGCCGGGCCTGTGCAATCTCGGGGGTTACGTGAGGGACCTTCAGTTTTGGTGCCCCCCCCGGCCGCCGTCATGCCCGCTCCAGAACGGCCGTCACCCCCTGCCCGCCCGCCGCGCACACCGAGATCAGTCCGCGTGCGGGCGCGTCCCGTTCGGCCAGGAGCTTGGCCAGCGTGGCCACGATCCGGGCGCCGGTGGCGGCGAAGGGGTGCCCGGTGGCGAGGGACGAGCCGGCGACGTTCAGCCGGTCGCGGTCCACCGCACCCAGACCCCGCTTCTCCCAGGCGGCGAGCGTCGCCAGCACCTGGGAGGCGAACGCCTCGTGGATCTCGATCAGTTCGAAATCGGCCGGCTTCAGCCCGGCCCGCTCCAGCATGCGCGGAACGGCGTACGCCGGTGCCATGAGCAGACCGTCCTCGCCGCCCGCGACATCGCCGTCGACGAAGTCCACGGCGGCCGTCTCGTACGCGGTCAGATACGCCAGCGGTGTCAGGCCGCGCTCCCGGGCCCACTCCTCGCTCGCCAGCAGGACGGTCGCCGCCCCGTCCGTCAGCGGGGTCGAGTTCCCCGCCGTCATGGTCGGGTCGGGGTGGTCCAGGCCGAACACCGGCTTCAGGGCGGCCAGTTTCTCGGCGGTCGAGCCGGGGCGCAGGTTCTGGTCGCGGGCGAGGCCCCGGAAGGGGATCACCAGGTCCTGGAAGAAGCCGCGTTCGTACGCCGTCGCCAGCCGCCCATGGCTCGCCGCGGCCAGTTCGTCCTGGGCCGTACGACCGATGCCCCAGGCCCGGGCGGTGACGGCGGCGTGTTCGCCCATGGACAGCCCGGTGCGCGGCTCGGCGTTGCGCGGGATGTCGGGGACGAGATGGGAGGGGCGCACCTTCGCGAGGGCCTTCAGTCGGGCGCCCGCCGACTTCGCGCGCCGGGCCTCCAGCAGGATGCGGCGCAGGCGGTCATTGACGCCGAGGGGTGCGTCGCTGGCCGTGTCGGCGCCGCCCGCGACCGCCGACTCCGTCTGGCCGAGGGCGATCTTGTTGGCGGCGGCGATGACGGCCTGGAGTCCGGTGCCGCAGGCCTGCTGGATGTCGTAGGCCGGGGTGCTCGGGTGCAGTGTCGAGCCGAGGACGGCCTCGCGGGCGAGGTTGAAGTCGCGGCTGTGCTTGAGGACGGCTCCCGCGACGAACTCGCCCACCGCTCCGGGTTCCTGGAGGTCGTACCGCTCGACGAGGCCGTCGAGGGCCTGTCTGACAAATCCCCGTCGTCCGCCCGAAGGGCGGGCTCTGCGGCGTCTGGTGCGTGCGATCGCAAGGCGCCGGAGCGTCCTCGATGGGGGTCCCCCGCTCGAGCGCAGCCGAGAGTGGGGGAGGAGCCACGTGGGCGGTTCGGCAACGCGGCGAGCGTGCGTGCCAGGCGTCGCAGAGCAGGCGGGGATTTGTCAGACAGGCCCTGGGGCGGCGGTGAGCATCTGCTGGTTGGAGGCGGTGGCGTAGGGGCCGTCGGAGCGGGCGAACGGGATGCGTGCGCCGCCGATGATCGCCACGCGCCGTACCGAGGGCGCGATCCGCTGAGGGCTCATCTCGACCTGCTCCTCGCCTGTGACGTAGCATTACCTCCGGTAACCTTACTCCAGAGTAAGGAAGAGCGAGTGTCCTCCGGCAGCTGGGAGTTGGAATGGCCGACCGCTATCTGCGCTTCACCGGTACCGCGCCCGGCCGTTTCCTCACCCGCCGCCTCGGCCTGCCCGAGCCCGCGGCGCTGATCCGCTGGTCCGCCGAGCGCCCGGCCCTGGACGGCGGCCTGCGTCACCTCACTGCCGGCCGGTCCGGCCTGGACCTCGCCCCGGTCCTCGCCCGTACGGGCATCGCCCCGGCCGGAGCCGACCGGGCCGCCGCCGTCGTCCTGGACGCGAGCGGGGTGCGGGACGTCGAGGGACTGGCCGAGGTGCACGCGGCCCTGCATCCCGTCGTACGGTCGGTCACCCCGAGCGGCCGCGTGGTCGTGCTCGGCGCGCCGCTCGACCCGGCCGACCATCACCAGGCCGCCGCCCAGCAGGCCTTGGAGGGCTTCACGCGCTCCCTCGGCAAGGAGATCGGCCAGGGCAGGACGGTGAACCTGGTCCGGCTGACGGACGCGTCCGCCGCCGAAACCACGCTCCGTTTCCTGCTGTCGCCCAAGTCGGCGTATGTCAGCGGGCAGATGATCGAGGTGGGGGCCGGCGAGGAGCCTGAGGTGCCTGTCGACCGGGACCGTCCCCTGTCCGGCCGGACCGCCCTGGTCACCGGCGCCGCGCGCGGCATCGGAGAGGCGGTCGCCGAGACACTCGCGCGGGACGGCGCCCGGGTCGTCGTCCTCGATGTGCCCGGGGCCGAACAGGACGCCCGGCGCGTCGCCGACCGGCTCGGCGGCACCGCCCTGCTCCTCGACATCACGGCCGCCGACGCGGGCGCGCGCATCGCCGAGGCCCTGCCGGACGGCCTCGACCTGCTCATCCACAACGCGGGCATCACCCGCGACCGGCGGCTGGTGAACATGCCGGCCGAGCGCTGGATCCCGGTGCTGGAGGTGAACCTGGCGAGCGTGCTGCGCACGACCGACGCGCTGCTGAAGGCCGGGGCGCTGCGGCCGGGCGGCCGGATCGTGGCGACGGCCTCGATCGCGGGCCTCGCCGGCAACACGGGACAGACCAACTACGGGGCGAGCAAGGCGGGCATCGTCGGCCTGGTCCGCTCCCTCGCGCCGCGCGCGCTCGCCGAGCACGGGGTGACGGTCAACGCCGTCGCGCCGGGCTTCATCGAGACGAAGATGACGGCCGCCGTCCCACTGTTCATCCGCGAGGCGGGCCGCCGCATGAACTCCCTTGCCCAGGGCGGTCTTCCGGTCGATGTCGCCGAGACCACCGCCTGGCTCGCGCACCCGGGCTCGGGCGCGGTCAACGGCCAGGTCGTGCGCGTCTGCGGCCAGAGCCTGCTGGGGGCGTGATGACCGACGCCCCCGCTCTCGTCCTCACCGGGCCGCCTTCCCTGGCCCCGCTCCTCGCCCGCGGCGCCTTGCTGTCCCCCTTCAAACGGCCCGCCCCCGACGCGGAGTTCCCCCGCACCCGGCTCGTCCTGCCCGGCCTGCGGGTCGACCTCGCGCGGCTGGCGGCGTACGAGCGGGTCTGCGGGTTCCCGACCGGGGAGGACGCGCTGCCGCTGACGTATCCGCAGGTGCTCGGATTCCCCCTGGCCATGCGGCTGATGAGCGGCCGGGACTTCCCGCTGCCGCTGCTGGGCCTGGTCCACACGTCGATCACCGTCACCCGGCATCGGGGGATGCCGGCGACCGGCGCGTACGAACTCGCCGTACGGGTCGACGGACTGGCACCGCACCGCCGCGGCACGGAGGCCACGGTCGTCACCGAGGTGCGCGAAGGCGGGGACGTCGTCTGGGAGTCGAGCAGCACCTACCTCGCCCGGCACCGCACGCGACGGCCCGCCGAGGATGTCGGGTCTGCGGAGGAGGTCCGCAAACCGCTGCCCACCGTCGCCGAGTGGCGGCTGGCCGAGGACGTCGGCCGTCGCTACGCCGCCGCCTCCGGAGACCGCAACCCGATCCACCTCCACCCCCTCACCGCCCGCCTCTTCGGCTTCCCCCGGGCCATCGCCCACGGCATGTGGACCCTCGCCCGCTGCCTGGCCGCCCACGGCACACCGGACTCCTGCCACGCACGCGCGGCCTTCAAGGCACCGGTCCTGCTGCCGGGGACGGTGACGTACGCGGCGGAGAACGGCCGCTTCGAACTGCGGGACGGGGACGAGCGGGTGCATGTGGCGGGGGATGTCCACCCGGCGTAACCGCCCGGGCCACCTGCCGGGCAGCTACCCGGCCGACGCCTGCTCAGCCACCCGCCCCTGCCTGCCCGGCCGCGAGAGCCGGGCAGCCCGACCGGCCCGAAACCCCGGGCGTCCACCCGGCCGGCCAACGGCCCGGCACACCACCGCCAGCCGGCCACCACCGCCCGCCAGGGCAGCTACCCGCCCTGATGCTCCGCCCGTTCCTCCCCCTGCGGGGACCACGGTCGTCCCGCCATGAGGTCGCCCAGCCCCGCCCACGCGAAGTTCATCATCGTGGCCGCGGCCTGGCGGGCCGTGACGCCGGGGGTGGCGTTGGCCCAGGCGGCGAGGGATTCGGCGGCGCCGACCAGGGCCTCGGCGAGGCCGGCGACCTCGCGCTCCGGGAGGTCGGGGTCGTGGTGGGCCTCACGAGCACCGGTGAGGATGAGCTGCGTCACGAACGCGACGATCTCCTCGCGCATCGCGGTGACCTCGGCGGCGAACGGCTCGCCGTGGGTGCGGGCCTGGAGGTGCAGGACCGACCAGGCGTCCGGGTTGCGGGCGGTGTGCGCGAAGAACGCCCCGAGCCCTTCCCAGAGTTGCCGGTCGGAAGGCAGATCGGGCCGGACCCCGGCCCGCACCGCCTCGACGAGGGACTTGGCCTCGCGGCGGATGCAGGCGGTGAAGAGGTCTTCCTTGGAGTTCAGGTACAGATAGACCAACGGCTTGGACACGCCCGCAAGTTCGGCTATCTCGTCCATCGACGCGGCCATGTAGCCGCGTTGGCCGAAGATCCGCACGGCGGCGTCCAGCATCTGCTGTTCGCGGACCGCACGCGGCATCCGCTTGGTCTTCACGGCACCCATACGGCTTAGCGTACGGTCCCCCCGGCCTGCCCTCGGTCGTGAACCGAAGCGGACCGGCCAGGGGGACGACGTCAGCCCGTCACACCGCGGCGGGCACCTGCTCGCGCTCCGCGTCCCGCTTCTCGTCCCACGGGTCGTCCAGGGAGGAGCCGTCCGCCGTGGCGTAGGCCTCGCGGTCGAGCAGGTTCTCCCGGGCGGCGACCAGGACCGGGATGAGGGCCTGGCCGGCGACGTTGGTCGCGGTGCGGATCATGTCGAGGATCGGGTCGATCGCGAGGAGCAGACCGACACCCTCCATCGGCAGGCCGAGGGTGGAGAGGGTCAGGGTCAGCATGACCGTCGCGCCGGTCAGGCCGGCCGTGGCGGCGGAGCCGACCACCGAGACGAACGCGATCAGCAGGTAGTCGCCGACACCGAGCTGGATGTCGAAGATCTGGGCGACGAAGATCGCGGCGATCGCGGGGTAGATCGCGGCGCAGCCGTCCATCTTGGTCGTGGCGCCGAACGGCACCGCGAAGGACGCGTACTCCTTCGGCACGCCGAGCCGCTCGGTGACCTTCTGCGTCAGCGGCATCGTGCCCACGGAGGAGCGGGAGACGAAGGCCAGCTGGATCGCGGGCCAGGCGCCCTTGAAGAACTGGATCGGGTTGGCCTTGGCGACGGTCGCGAGCAGCGCCGGGTACACGCCGAACAGCACGATCGCGCAGCCGACGTAGATGTCGACGGTGAACGTCGCGTACTTGCCGATCAGGTCCCAGCCGTACGTGGCGATGGCGTGGCCGATGAGGCCGACGGTGCCGATCGGGGCGAGCCGGATGACCCACCACAGCGCCTTCTGGAGCAGCTCCAGGACGGACTCGCTCAGGTTGAGGATCGGCTGGGCCTTCTCGCCGAGCTGGAGCGCGGCGATACCGGCGACGGCGGCCATGAAGACGATCTGCAGGACGTTCAGCTCGGTGAACGGCGTGATCACGTCGGTCGGCACGATGCCGGTCAGGAAGTCGATCCACGAGCCGGTCTCGTCGGGCTTCGCGCCGTCCTTGGGCGTGAGGCCGGTACCGGCGCCGGGGTTGGTGACCAGGCCGATGACCAGGCCGATGCTCACCGCGATCAGCGAGGTGACCATGAACCACAGGAGGGTGCGCGAGGCCAGGCGGGCCGCGTTGTTGACCTTCCGCAGGTTGGTGATCGAGACGAGGATCGCGAAGAAGACGAGCGGCGCGACGGCGAGCTTCAGCAGGCCGATGAAGGTGTCGCCGACCTTCTCCAGGGTCGTGGTCAGCCAGGACAGGTCCTGGTCGCGGGCGAGCCAGCCGAGCAGCACACCGAGGACGAGACCGGCGATGATCTGAGCCCAGAAGGGCACCTTGAAGGACTTCGTGTATGAGGACACGGACTGACTCCGTTGGGGGGACGCGTTGGGGGGGGAGCTGACGTGGGAGACGACGGGGGTTGGCGTTACGTCAGAGACGACAGTTAGCGGACGCGCACCGACAGAGATCCACGTGCAGTCGCGCGACAAGTGCGAGCCGCCGGGGCATGACGCTCCGGGGCTGCAGAGGCACGACTGCTGAGTTCATCACCGCGACACCTTAACACCTGAACTTTGAGGACCCCAAAGCCTCGCTTTGACAGGCAGAAACGCGCAGGCACCCATACAAGGCAAAGCGCCCCGTTTCCGAGCATGTACGGAAACGGGGCGCTGCGCGCGAGTGTGAGGAAGCTTACGAGGCCTGGCCCTGCGCCCGGCTCGTCTCGTCGGCCGAGTCCTCCTGGCTGCGACTTGCCTCCATGTTGGCCTTCATACGGTCGACCCGCTCCACGATCTGCACGGAGGCGCGGTCGCGCTCCTTGCGCAGCACGACGAAGCTGATCGGCGCGGAGAGCACCAGGGCGAGCGCCACGATCCACAGGCCGTTGCTGTCGCCGAGGCCGCGCGGGGCGAGGCCGGAGTAGACGAGGCCCCAGACGACCACGAGGCAGCCCACGAAGATTCCGAGGCGCTTCAGTGTGTAGCGGAGCATCTCAATCCACTCTTCCGATTCCAAAAAGGGCCAGGTTCAGTGAAGCACGCCGGGAGGCCGATCTTTCAGGGGGGTCAGTGCAGCGGCAGCAGCATGATCACGTCGTCCCGGTCGTCGCCCGGCGCCACCCGGATGGCACCCGGGATCCGGCCGACCTCCTTGTAGCCGCAGGACTCGTAGAACCGCTCGAGACCGAGGCCGCCCCGGCAGGTCAGCCGGATCGCCCCGATGCCGTCGAGCCCCCGGGCCGCCTCCGCGGCCGCGCCCAGCAGGTCACGGCCGTAGCCCTTGCCCTGGTGGCTCGGATGCACCATCACCGTGTACAGCCACAGCCAGTGCGTCATCAGGCGGTGCGTGTTGAGGGTCAGGAACGCGGTCGCCGCGACCCGCCCCTCCTCGTCGAACCCGACGAGCAGCCTGACCGTGCCCTCCGCCATCGACGCGAAGTGCTTCACCAGCGAGGGCCGGATGTCCTCCGGCACCACGGGCGGCACGAACCCGACGGCTCCCCCGGCGTTGGAGACATCGGCCCACAGATCGAGAATGCCGTCACGCAGCTCGGGGGTGACGGCGGGATCGAGCGTGAAGGTAAGGGGCATGCGGGGATTGTAGCTATTACGACAACGCGCCCGCACGCCCCGAAACGAGTCAGACCCGCATCGGCTGAGGCGACTCCCGGCGCTCCGGGTCGGCCCCCTCGTACTCGCGGATGATCTCGTAGCGCGTGTTGCGCTCCACGGGCCGGAACCCGGCATCGCGAATCAGATCCAGCAGATCCTCACGCGTCAGCTTGTTCGGCGTACCGAAGTTGTCCGCGTCATGCGTGATCTTGTACTCGACGACCGACCCGTCCATGTCGTCGGCGCCGTGCTGCAGGGCCAGCTGCGCGGTCTGCACCCCGTGCATCACCCAGAAGACCTTGACGTGCGGCACGTTGTCGAACAGCAGCCGCGACACGGCGAAGGTCTTCAGCGCCTCGGCGCCCGTCGCCATCTGGGTCCGCGCCTGGAGGCGGTTGCGGACCTTGCCGTCCTTCACGTCGACGAAGTCGTGCTGGTAGCGCAGCGGGATGAAGACCTGGAAGCCGCCGGTCTCGTCCTGCAGCTCACGCAGCCGCAGCACGTGGTCCACGCGGTGCCGCGGCTCCTCGATGTGGCCGTAGAGCATGGTGGCCGGGGTCTTCAGACCCTTCTCGTGGGCGAGCCGGTGGATGCGCGACCAGTCCTCCCAGTGGGTGCGGTGGTCGACGATGTGCTGCCGGACCTCCCAGTCGAAGATCTCGGCGCCGCCGCCGGTCAGCGACTCCAGCCCGGCGTCGATCAGCTCGTCGAGGATCTCGGAGGCCGGCATCCCGGAGATCGTCTCGAAGTGGTGGATCTCGGTGGCCGTGAACGCCTTGAGCGAGACGCCGGGCAGTGCCTTCTTCAGCTCGCTCAGCGACCGGGGGTAGTAACGCCACGGCAGGTTCGGGTGCAGCCCGTTGACGATGTGCAGCTCGGTGAGGTTCTCGCCCTCCATCGCCTTGGCGAGCTTGACGGCCTCCTCGATGCGCATCGTGTACGCGTCTTTCTCCCCCGGCTTGCGCTGGAAGGAGCAGTAGGCGCAGGAGGCCGTGCACACGTTGGTCATGTTGAGGTGACGGTTGACGTTGAAGTGCACGACGTCGCCGTTCTTGCGGGTGCGCACCTCGTGCGCGAGGCCGCCGAGCCAGGCCAGGTCGTCCGACTCGTACAGCGCGATGCCGTCCTCACGGGTCAGCCGGACGCCCGCCCTGACCTTCTCCTCCAGCTCGCGCTTGAGCCCGAGATCCATGCCCACACCTTTCTACGAAGACGACCCAACCGTACGACTACGCCCCTACTCCTCTTCCGGCAGCTCCCCGACGCGGTTCTCCCACTTGGTGGAGAGCACGATGGTCGTACGGGTCCGGGAGACGCCCTCGATGCCGCTGAGCCGGCGGATCATCTTCTCCAGACCGTCGACGTCGGCCGCCCGCACCTTGAGCATGTACGAGTCGTCGCCCGCGATGAACCAGCAGTCCTCGATCTCGGAGAGATCCTTCAGCCGCTGCGCCACGTCCTCGTGGTCGGTGGCGTCGGAGAGCGAGATGCCGATGAGGGCGGTGACGCCGAGGCCGAGCGAGGCGGCGTCGACGGTGGCCCGGTAGCCGGTGATGACACCGGCCGCCTCCAGCCGGTTGATGCGGTCGGTGACACTGGGTCCCGACAGTCCGACGAGGCGTCCCAGCTCCGCGTAGGAGGCCCGGCCGTTCTCCCTCAGGGCCTGGATGAGCTGCCTGTCCACCGCGTCCATTGCGATCGAAGCCTTCCGCTGAAGTTGTCTGTGGTCCGATGAGGTTTCGGGGTCGTGCGGTTTCGGGGTCGTGCTCACGGGGAGTCGGCGCGGTGCGATCCGCCGCCGAGCTCACCTTGCCAACGGCGGTAGAGCCGGTGCGGCACGCCCGCCGCGTCGAGGACGCGTCCGGCGACGAAGTCCACCAGGTCCTGGATGTGCGTCGCGCCCGCGTAGAAGGCGGGTGAGGCCGGTACGACGCTCGCGCCCGCGTCGTCGAGGGTCACCAGGTGCCGCAGGGTCTGGCCGTTCAGCGGGGTCTCGCGCACGGCCACGACCAGGGGGCGGCTCTCCTTCAGGGTCACGCTCGCCGCCCGCTGCAGCAGGTCCTTCGACAGCCCGAGCGCGACCCCGGCCACGCTCGCCGTCGAGGCGGGCACGATGAGCATGCCCTTGGTGGGGTACGACCCCGAGGAGGGCCCGGCGGCCAGGTCGCCGGCGCTCCAGTGCCGTACGGCGTCGAGGTCCACGGCGAAGGTGTCGGGCTTGCCGTCGGCACCCCGGGACAGCCATTCCCGCAGGTCGTCCCGCCAGTGGGCGTCCCGGAAGGAGATCCCGGTCTCATCCAGCAGGGTGAGCCGCGAGGCCCGCGACACCACGAGATCGACACTCTCACCGGCCGCGAGCAGGGCCCGCAGCACGGCAGCGGCATACGGAGTGCCGGAGGCCCCGGACACCCCTACGATCCAAGGCGTACGCGGCGTCTCGCCTGGCTTGACTGGGTTCACAACACCGAGCCTATCGGGCGTCACAGGGTGGGAACCGGCGCAGGGGTGTGGGCCGTTGCATGAAGGGGATGAGCGAGCACTGGGGGTCGCCATGTCGGGTGTGGAAGCCGGGCGGTCTCGCGGCGATCGTGTGATGGCCGCGGGCAAGCTGATGCTGGTCTGGGTGGCGCTGCTGTGGGTGCTGGAAGTGGTGGACGTGGCGAGCGGCCACGCGCTGGACGGCTTCGGCGTCGCTCCGCGCGAGCCCTCCGAGCTGATCGACGTCGTCCCCTCGGCGTTCATCCACTTCGGCTTCGCCCATCTGCTGGCGAACACCCTGCCGCTCCTGGTCCTGGGCTTCCTGGCCGCGCTCAGCGGGCTACGCCGTTTCCTGCTGGTCTGCGCGCTGATCATCCTGGTCGACGGCCTGGGCGTCTGGCTCATATCTCCGCCGGACACCAACACCGCGGGCGCCTCCGGCCTGATCTTCGGCCTCTTCGGCTTCCTCCTGGTCACCGGCTTCCTGGAGCGCCGCCCCCTGGGCATCCTCACCGGCATCGTGATCGCCGCGATCTGGGGCGGCTCCATCCTGACCGGCCTGGCCCCGACCCAGTCGGGCGTCAGCTGGCAGGGTCACCTGCTCGGGCTGCTGGCGGGCGTGGCGGCGGCGTTCGCGTTCCGCCGCCGCCCAGCGGCACCGCCCGAGCTCATACGGTGAGGCTCATCAGGCTCACACGGTGAGGCCGCGCACCAGCAGATCCAGCAGCGCGCACACGAACAAGGCGATCCCGATGAAGCCGTTGACGCTGAAGAACGCCCGGTTCACGCGGGACAGATCGTGCGGTCGGACGATGGAATGCTCGTACAGGAACGCGCCCGCGACGATCAGCAGCCCCAGCCAGAAGAAGGCACCGGCGTCGGTGGCGAGGGCGTACCAGACGAACAGGGCCGTCGTCAGCGCGTGACAGACCCGCGCCCCCCAGATCGCCGCCGGGATGCCGAAGCGGGCCGGGACGGACATGACGCCGATCTCGCGGTCGGTCTCGACGTCCTGGCAGGCGTAGATCAGGTCGAAGCCGCCGATCCAGATGCCGACGGCGAGGCCGAGGATGACCGCGTCCCAGGACCAGGCCCCGGTGACGGCGAGCCAGCCGCCGACCGGGCCCATCGCCTGGGCCAGGCCGAGGATGGCCTGGGGGAAGTTCGTGAACCGCTTGCCGTAGGGGTAGACCACCATCGGGATCACCGCGATGGGGGCCAGGGCCAGGCAGAGGGGGTTGAGCAGGGCCGCCGCGCCGAGGAAGACGACCAGGGCGATCAGCGCCCCGGTCCAGGCGTGGCGTACCGACATCGCGCCGGTCACCAGCTCCCGCTTCGCCGTCCGCGGGTTACGGGCGTCGATCTCCCGGTCGATGATCCGGTTGACCGCCATGGCGAACGTACGCAGCCCCACCATGCAGACGGTGACCAGCAGCAGCCGCCCCCAGTGGATGTTCCGGTCCACCTGGAACATCGCGGTGAGCGCGGCGATATAGGCGAAGGGCAGCGCGAAGACCGAGTGCTCGATCATCACCAGGCGCAGGAACGCCTTCGTGCGTCCCGGCTGGGGGATCGCGGCGGACGCGGAGCTCACAGGCCGTACTCCTTCCAGCGACGGTCCACCTTCGCCGCCGTCTCCGGGTCGGACTCCACCATGTCGGGCCAGCCGCCGTCGCGGGTGTAGCCCTCCTCGGGCCACTTCTTCGTCGCGTCGATGCCCGCCTTGCCGCCCCAGAACTGCTGGTAGGAGGCGTGATCGAGATGGTCGACGGGCCCCTCGACAATCGACAGATCCCGGGCGTAGTCCGTGTTGCCGAGGGCCCGCCAGGCGACCTCGTGCAGATCGTGGACGTCGCAGTCGGCGTCGACGACCACGATCAGCTTGGTCAGCGACATCATGTGCGCGCCCCAGACGGCGTGCATGACCTTCTGCGCGTGCTTCGGGTACTTCTTGTCGATCGAGACGATCGCGCAGTTGTGGAAACCGCCCGCCTCCGGCAGGTGGTAGTCCACGATGTCCGGGATGATGATCTTCAGCAGCGGCAGGAAGAAGCGTTCCGTCGCGCGGCCCAGCGGCCCGTCCTCCGTCGGAGGGCGACCCACCACGATCGACTGGAGCAGCGGCCGCTTCCGCATCGTCACGCAGTCGATCTTCAGCGCGGGGAAGGGCTCCTGCGGCGTGTAGAAGCCGGTGTGGTCGCCGAAGGGCCCCTCGGGCAGCATCTCGCCCGGCTCCAGCCAGCCCTCGATGACGACCTCCGCCTGCGCCGGCACCTGCAGCGGCACGGTCTTGCAGTCGACCATCTCGATCCGCTTGCCCGCGAGGAACCCGGCGAACAGGTACTCGTCGATGTCCCCGGGCAGCGGGGCCGTGGACGCGTACGTCACGGCGGGCGGACAGCCGAAGGCGATCGCGACGGGCAGCCGCTCACCCCTGCGCGCCGCCACCTGGTAGTGGTTGCGGCTGTCCTTGTGGATCTGCCAGTGCATGCCGATGGTGCGCTTGTCGTGGCGCTGCAGTCGGTACAGCCCGAGATTGCGGACGCCGCTCTCCGGGTCCTTGGTGTGGGTGAGCCCCAGATTGAAGAAGGAGCCGCCGTCCTTCGGCCAGGTGAACAGCGCCGGGAGCTGGTCGAGGTCGACATCGTCCCCGGTCAGGACGACCTCGTGCACCGGGCCGTCCTTGACCTTCTTCGGCGGGACGTGGGTCATCGAGCCGAGCTTGCCGAAGGCCTCGCGCACGCCGACGAACCCGTGCGGCAGCTCGGGCTTCAGCAGCCCGCCGATCCGCTCGGAGATCTCGCCGTACGACTTCAGCTCCAGCGCCTTCAGCAGCCGCCGGTCCGTGCCGAACACGTTCATCGCGAGCGGCATGCCGGACCCGCGCACGTTCTCGAAGAGCAGCGCGGGGCCGCCGGCCTTCTGCACCCGGTCGACGATCTCCCCGATCTCCAGATACGGGTCCACCTCGGCCTTGATGCGCTTGAGGTCGCCCTCGCGCTCCAGCGCCCTGAGCAGGGAGCGAAGATCGTCGTAAGCCATGCGGTCCAGTATCCCCGAGCGGCTACCCTGGCCCTGAACCGCCCACCCGCTTTCGCTGAGAGGCCGCATGCTCCGGGTACTGATGTTCCTCGTGCCGCTGGCGCTGAGCGTGTACGCGTTCATCGACTGCATCAGCACCAAGGACGACGACATCCGCCACATGCCCAAGCCGCTGTGGGCACTCCTCGTACTGGTGTTCCCGCTCGTCGGTTCCATCTCCTGGCTCATCGCCGGCAAGAAGCGCCGCCCGGCCGCCGAAGGCTGGTCCGGCGTCCGAGGCAACCGCTCCCGACAGTGGGTCGCGCCCGACGACAACCCCGACTTCCTGAAGTCCCTCGACGAGGACAAGCCCCAGGACCGGGACAGGGGCGCCGACCCGGACGACCCCAAGCGCGACGAGTCCTGAAGCGGCGCAGTAGGTCAGCGGACGGCCGAGAGCAGGGCTGACCAGGCGGACCGGGTGACGACCAGGACCGGTCCGTCAGGGTTCTTGCTGTCGCGGACGGGGACGGTTTCGGGGAAACCGGGGGCTACTTCGATGCAGTTGCCGCCGTTGTCGTCGCTGTAGCTGCTCTTGATCCACGTCGCCGCGCTGAGTCCGGTCCTGTTCATGCTCGTACCCTTCCAGGCTGGAGCGCGAGGCACGAGGTGAATGCCGCCCAGGCTTGGGGGGACACCAACAGCACAGGTCCGTCAGGGGCTTTGCTGTCGCGGACCGGGACGACTTCGGGGAAACCGGGGGCTACTTCGATGCAGTTGCCCGCGTCGTTTCCGCTGTAGCTGCTCTTGATCCAGGTCGCTGCGACGAGGCTGTCCATCGTTCCGCCCATACGCTTCCATCGCCTCCCTGATCAATGCGGCTGATTCCGGGGCAGACGGAGCGTCAGCCCTGAGCACATCATAGGCCTGGCACTGTTGGGCGTAGGCGTTCGGATCATTGTTGAAGTAGCCACGGCTCAGCGACTCCGAGTAGATCCACTGCTCGCTGTGCGGCAACGTGATCAGAGACATCGAGCTGTTGGGGCGGACGAGGTCGTAGCGATCGGCCGGGGCTACCTGGATACGGATGTTGGGGCGCTGCCCGAGGCTCAGCAGGTGGGCGCACTGATCACGCATCACGACCGAGGGACCGACGGGACGCAGACAGCTCTCATCCAGTACGGCGATGTACAGCGGCCCGTCCGCCGCGAGGAAGCGCTGCTGTCGGCTCAGGCGCGCGCGAACCCGGTCCTCCAGCAGTTCGCCACAGGCCTTTTGGGAGAGCAGCGCCCTCGCGTAGTCCGCCGACTGAAGCAAGCCCGGCACCACCATGTCCTGGTACTCGTACAGCTTGACCGCGTTCGCATCCATCTCCGCCCGGCGTTGGAACCAATCAGGATGCTCCACCTGCGGGTACCAGTCGATCCGGCCCCACAACCGCATCAACACCCCACCCGTGGCCAGAAGTTCATCACAGCTCTTGGCGAAACCGTCGGTCGGAACCCTCGTCCCCGCCTCCACCCGAGCCACATGCGAACGGTCGCAGGGGAT
Source organism: Streptomyces sp. CRCS-T-1 (assembly GCF_024442335.1). NCBI lineage: Bacteria > Bacillati > Actinomycetota > Actinomycetes > Kitasatosporales > Streptomycetaceae > Streptomyces > Streptomyces sp. CRCS-T-1. Next base: position 3,438,328 of record NZ_CP101651.1, read on the forward strand.
ACGCCCCGCCAACCCCTCCTGCGTGAGCAACGCCGCCTCGCGGAAATGCTTGAGCACCTCCCCGAACACGGCCGCCGTACTCACCCCCGACCCCGCGCTGCCATTCCGTCGACTCACGGCTCCCCCTCCGTGACAGTGCACCACCCGCACGCCCGAAACATTGATCCGGCCCATTCCCCTGCGCAACGCTCGATACACCCAGAGTTACGGAGGAGCACGAAATGGAACCGGGATCGCTCGTCTACGACCCCCACACGCACAAGGTCGGCGAGTACCAGGACAAGACCGGGCCGTACGTGATGCTGCGCCCGGTCGGCGGCGGCCGGGAATGGCAGGCCGACCCGGCTCGGATCAGGCCGGCCACCCCGGAGGAACGGATCAGTGCGGGCGTACGCGCGGCCAACGACCGTTCCAGGGAGGGCATCACCTTCGACCCGACCCGACCCCCCGTCCCGGTGCCCGGCTGCGCGACCTGCGAGGAACTCGCCGCCCAGCGGGACAAGGCCCGGGCGGCGTTCGACGGAAGTGCGGTGACGGACGCGAACGTACTGCTGCGCCAGCACCAGGGCAGGGAGCACGGCGGGGAATCGACAGGGCGCAGACTGTTCCGGTACGTCCCGTACACGATCGTCCAGGACGACTCCGCCCTGCCGGAGTACCAGGCGTACTGCGTCTCCGGGGAGGAGACGGACTGCGGGGCGAGCTCAGGGCCCTGCTCGGCGCCCGCCGAGGTCGAGGAGTGGCAGCGCAGGCACACCCAGGAGACCAGGCATCTGCGCTACCGCCGCAGCTTCGCGGATTACGCGGTCCTGGAACGGCACGGCTGACAAGGCCGACCGAGAGCAACTGTCGGGGCCGCCCGCTTCTTGTCAGTGTCGTGCTTCCACGAGCCGAGTAAAGGGCGCTCCGCGTCGCCTTCGGCGATGGCCCTCCGGGCCACCCTTGACTCACCTCGCTCCAGCACGGGAGAGAAGCGAGCGAGCGGCCCGGAAAGGCGGGTGGCCAGGCCCACCGCCCCTCCAGCCAGCTACCTGACCACTGGCGAGAGGGAAGCGCGCCCGCGCCTCGCCAGCACGCCGGGCCGCTTAGCGGCGAACGGTGGTGGGGGGGGGAAGGGGGGGAGCGACCGTCGGTGGGTGGATGAGCAGGGGGCGGGGAGGCTGAAGGTGGTGAGTGGAGCGGTCGGGCCAGCCAACCCCCTCCTCGACCAGCAACTTCCCTCTCCCCCTTGGCCCATCCGCTCCCAAAGCAGCAATAACGCGCCCTCCGTAACCGGTCCCGGTCCCGGTGCCCCCGCCGACGGCCCCTCCCCACTCCACCCACTCCCCCCCCACCCACCCACCACCGTTCGCCGCTAAGCAAACCCGGCGTGCAGGCGAGGCGCGGGGGCGGCCGCTGACGCCGGGGGCGATGCAACGGGGCGTAGATCGCAGGTTGGGTCTGGCCACCCGCGTTTCCGGGCCGCTCGCTCGCTTCTCTCCCGTGCTGGAACGGCCTGGGTCAAGGGTGACCCGAAGGGTCATCGCCGAAGGCGACGCGAAGCGCCCTTGACGCAGGCCGTTCCAGCACGACACTCCAAAGAAGCGGGCGGCCCCGAGAGCACCCTCCAAGTCACCCGGGGAGGAACCCACCCGTCCTCGACGCCCCTGCCACCGACACCTCCCGGGGAGTCCCCTCCGCCACGACCCGGCCTCCTCCGGCCCCGCCCTCCGGACCAAGGTCGATCAGCCAGTCGGACGCCCGCATGACATCCACGTTGTGCTCGATGGTGATGACGGAGTGGCCCGCGTCCACCAGTCGCTGCAGCACACCGAGGAGACGAGCCGTGTCCGCCGCGTGCAAACCCGTTGTCGGCTCGTCGAGGACGTAGAGCGTACGGCCGGCCGACCTGCGCCCCAACTCCTTCGCCAGCTTCAGGCGTTGGGCCTCGCCGCCGGACAGGGTGGGCGCGGGCTGGCCCAACGGGAGGTAGCCCAGGCCGACATCCGCCATGCGGCGCAACCGGCCGGCCACGGCGGGCACGTCCCGGAAAACGCCGAGCGCCTCGTCCACCGTCGCCTCCAGTACCTCGGCGATGTCGTGCCCCTCGTACCGGACCCCGAGCACCTCGGGCCGGAAACGCCGTCCCCGGCAGGCGGGGCACCGTACCTCCACGGCGGGCAGGAAGTGCATGTGGACCGACAGCACCCCGGCGCCCTCACAGCGCTCGCAGCGGCCACCGGCGGTGTTGAAGGAGAAGTGTCCTGGTGTGAGCGCCCCCTTCGAGCGGGCCGCGAACACCTCACGTATGGGGGTGAAGACCTCGGAGTACGTCGCCGCGTTGGACCTCGGCAGGCGGCTGACCGGCTCCTGGTCGACCGTGACGATCTTGCCCAGGTGCTCCCAGCCGTCGATGCCGTCGTGCTCACCCGGCTGCTCCCCCGCCCCGTTGAAGCGGCGGCGGGCGGCCCGGTCCAGGATGTCGAGCAGCAGCGTGGACTTGCCCGACCCGGACGGGCCGGTGACCGTGACCAGCCGGCCCAGGGGGATCCGTACGGTCAGGTCCTTGAGGTTGTGAGCCCGGGCGCCCCGGATGACCAAGGCCGCCTCACCAACGCCGCCACCCCGCTCGCGCGACACCGGCGACGCCACCCGGCCCGACAGATACGCCCCGGTCGGTGAGCCCTCCACCCCCGCGACCTCCTCCGGCGTGCCCTCGGCCACGATCCGCCCTCCGTCGCGTCCCGCCCCCGGGCCGACGTCCACGACCCAGTCCGCCGCCCGCAGCACGTCCAGGTCGTGTTCGATGACGAGCACCGTGTTGCCCAGGTCGCGCAGCCTGCGCAGGACGCGGACCAGTCGCTCGGTGTCGGACGGATGCAGTCCGATCGTCGGCTCGTCGAGGACGTAGAGGACGCCGGTCAGGCCGGAGCCGAGCAGGGCGGCCAGTCGTAGCCGCTGGGTCTCGCCTGCGGAGAGGCTGGGTGTGGCCTGGCCGAGGGTGAGGTAGCCGACGCCGACGTCGACCAGGCGGCGCACTCGCTCCTCCAGGTCGGCGACGACCGGTTCGACGAGGAGCCACTCGTCCCCGTCCGACCGCTCCCGCAGACCGGCCAGCCAGGTGTCGAGGTCGGTCAGGGGAAGCCGGGCGGCCTCGACGATGGTGTGTCCATGGACGGTCACGGCCCGGCTCTCCGGTCGCAGCCGGGTTCCGCCGCACTCCCCGCAGGGCTGTTTCAGCAGGCCCTGCTGTTCGGCGCGTTCGCGGTACTCGGGGTCGTCGGCCCTGTCGTTGTAGCGGCGCAGCAGTGCCGTGGCGACCCCTTCGAAGCGGCCTTTCGACACGGTCGCCGGTGGATCGGTGTCCGGGAAGTGCCGTCGGAACTCGGGGCTTTCGACGCCGTGGAGCAGCAGGTCCCTCGGAATGTCGCCCAGTTCGTCGACGGGTGCGTCCGCGTCGAAGGTGAAGCCGTAGTGGGCGGCGGCGGCCCGCAGTACGGGGAGGCTCCAGTCGGTGTACTTGGTGTTCCAGCCCTTCACCGCGCCCTGGGCGACCGACTTCCCGCCGTCGACCAGGCGCCGTACGTCGGGCCGGATCACCTCGCCGAGGCCGGTGCACGACGGGCACGCGCCCGCAGGCTTGTTGAAGGAGAAGGAGCCCATCACCAGCTCGGGCACGCGCATGCCGCAGTGCGGGCAGGGCCGCAGCTCCGCCTCGGCGTCATCGGCGTCCACGTCGCCCTCGGCGCCCTCGGCGTACGACGGCGGGATGTCCTTCCCGCAGCCGGGGCACGGCCGTACTCCGATGCGCGACCACAGCAGCCGCAGATACGTGAACACCTCGGTGACCGTGCCGACCGTGGAGCGGGGGCTGCGGTTGGTGTGGTGCTGGTCGACGCTGATGGACGGGGACAGGCCGGTGATCGAGTCGACGGCGGGCTTGCTGACGAGGCCGGTGACCATGCCCAGCGACTCCAGGTACTGGCGCTGGCCCTCGCGGTGGAGGGTGTCGAAGGCGAGGGTGGACTTGCCGGAACCGGACAGGCCGGTCAGGACGACCAGCTTGTTCTTCGGGAGGGAGAGGGAGACGTTCCTGAGGTTGTGGAGTCGGGCGCCGGTCACGCGAATGAAGGAGTCCATTCCTTCAAGTCTTCCATTGAAGTGCGGTGTTGAGACTTTGGAGCATCCACCCCCCTTGTCTCCTGCCGTAACCTTCAAATCGATGACGAACCAACGCCGTCTCCGTCCCGTCGACCTCGCCCGGTCGGCCGGTGTCTCGACGCAGCAGATCCGCAACTACGAGGACGCCGGTGTGCTCCCGCCGGCCGCCCGGACCGCGTCCGGCTACCGCGCCTTCACCGAGGTGCACCGCGCCGCGCTGCTGGCGTACCGGACGCTGATGCGCGGGTACGGGCCGGTCGCGGCGACGCGGATCATGCGGACCCTGCACGAGGGGGACGCCGCGGGCGCGCTCGCGCTGGTCGACGCCGCGCACGCCGCCCTGCACGAGGAGCGTGTCTCGCTGAGGGCCGCGAGTGAGGCGCTGGAGTTGCTGGCCGCGGAGCCGCCCGCCCCGCTCCCCCGGTCCGGCGGGCTGCGGATCGGGGAGGTGGCCGCGCTGTTGGGCGTACGGACGTCGGCGCTGCGGGTGTGGGAGGGGGCCGGGCTGCTCATGCCCCGGCGGGAGCGCGCCACGGGATACCGGCTGTACGAACCGGCGGATGTGCGCGACGCCCGGCTCGTGCACACCCTGCGCCGCAGTCACTATCTGTTCGATCAGATCCGGCCGGTGCTGGAGGGGTTGCGGAGAGAGGGCAGCAGCGATGCCCTGCGGGCGGCCGTCGCGGCGCGCGGGGAGGCTCTGACGGCTCGGACCAGGGTGATGATCGAGGGTTCGGGGGCGCTCCACGGCTACCTCGCGTCAACCGAGCGCACCGCCAAGGGCTCGTAACGCCGTTCGAGATGCCATCCGTTCCATTGAAATGTGGCGAAAGCCGGTGTCGCCGAGGGCCCGTTCGGCATTCCTTTGGTCGGGTCTATCCCACCTGCGAACGGAGACGCCCTGTGCGAATGACTGACATCCAGCGTTGCGAGGTGCGACCTGGGCGACTCGTCGAATGGACACTCAGTCCGGCGACCGTCGCGACGGCGAAGGCGCTGCCGGAGGACTCCAGGCCGCCGGCGTACATCCAGGAGTCGCACCTCCGGACGGCGCGGTCCGTGCGCGAGGACGGGCTGTTCGTGCCGACCTGGCTGGGCGCGGCGTTCGACATCCCGGGGCGGGCCGATCTGGACGCGCTGGGCGAGGCGCTGCGCGGCTGGACGCTGCGGCACGAGACCCTGCGCAGCGGCTTCCGCTGGGCGGGCGGTCCCGGTGACTCGATCCGCCGCTTCACGCTCGACGCCTCCTCGGTGTCCCTGCACCGCGAGGAGGCCGGCGACTTCACCGACCCGGCGGCCCTGGCCCAGCACCTCCAGGACCGCTTCGACACCACGGCGGACGCCCTGCGCTGGCCCAACCTCATCTACACGGCGGTGGTCCGGGACGACTCCACCAGCGTGTACATGGCGTTCGACCACAGCAATGTCGACGCCTACTCCATCCACCGCATCCCCGCCGAGATCCACGAGTTGTACGAGGCGGCCCGCGGCGGCGGTGAGGTGGCGGCGGCGCCGGAGCCGGAACCGGTGGGCAGCTACGTCGACTTCTGCGAAGCGGAGCGGGCGGACGCCGACCGCATCGACGCGGACCACGACATCGTCGCCCGCTGGCGGGAGTTCATCCACCGCTGCGAGGGCCGGCTGCCGAGCTTCCCCATGGACCTCGGCCTGGATCCCGAGGGCGGGCTGCCCACGCAGAAGTTCATGCGTGAGCCGCTGGTGGACGCGGAGGCCGCCGCCGCGTTCGAGGCGTACTGCCGCCCGTACGGCGGGAGCCTCGTCGGGGTCCTCGCGGCCACGGCCCTGATCGTGCACGAGATCGGCGGCGAGCCCGTCTATCGCACGGTCGTGCCGTTCCACACCCGGGTGAAGTCCCAGTGGTCGCAGTCGGTCGGCTGGTACGTGGGCGGCGCCCCGATCGAGATCCCCATGTCCGAGGCCCCCGACTTCCCGAGCGCCCTGCGCACCGTACGCGCCGCCCTCCAGGCCAACCGACGGCTCGCCCGCATCCCCCTCGCCCGGGTCCTGCACCTCCTCGGCGCCGACTTCCGCCCCACCTCCCCCGACCTCTACTCGATCGTCTCCTTCGTCGACACCCGCGCCATCCCCGGCTCCGACCGCTGGACCGACCAGAACGCGTACGGGCTGCTGCGGGTGTCCTACGGCGACCAGGTCTGCGCCTGGATCACCCGGCTGCACGAGGGCCTGTGGTTCGCCAGCCGCTACCCGGACACGGACATCGCCCACAAGAACCTGCGGCTGTACGCGGAGCGGTTGCGGGACGTCATCACGAGTACCGCCGACCGGCCTTAGGAGGCCCCCCGAAGACGGCGAAGGCCGGTTCCCGTGACCTGGAGTCGCGGGAACCGGCCTTCGGTGTCCTCGGGGGCGGTGCTTACACGCCCGCGTAGGAGTGCTTGCCGGAGACGAAGATGTTCACGCCGTAGTAGTTGAACAGCCAGCAGCCGAAGGCGATGAGGGCCAGGTAGGCGGCCTTGCGGCCCTTCCAGCCGGCGGTGGCGCGGGCGTGCAGGTAGCAGGCGTAGGCGACCCAGGTGATGAAGGCCCAGGTCTCCTTGGGGTCCCAGCCCCAGTAGCGGCCCCAGGCGTCGCCGGCCCAGATGGCGCCCGCGATGATCGTGAACGTCCACAGCGGGAAGACGGCCGCGTTGACGCGGTAGGCGAACTTGTCGAGGGACGCGGAGGACGGCAGCCGCTCCAGCACCGAGGTCGCGAAGGTGCCGGGCGTGCCGCCGGCTTGGAGCTTGTTCTCGTAGGAGTCCTTGAAGAGGTACAGGATCGTCGACATCGCGCCGACGTAGAAGACCGCGCCGCAGAAGATCGCCGTCGAGACGTGGATGTACAGCCAGTACGAGTGCAGGGCAGGGACGAGCTGGTCGCTGGCCGTGTAGAGGACGGTGACGGCGAGGCCCAGGTCGAGCAGGACCGTGGTGACCAGGAACAGCCCGAGCCAGCGGACGTTCTTCTTCAGGGCCAGCAGCGCGAGGTACACGCCGACGGCGACCGTGGAGAACGTGATGTTGAACTCGTACATGTTGCCCCACGGCGCCCGCTCCACCGACAGGGCGCGGGTGAGGACACCGCCGAACTCGATCAGGAACGCGAGCACGGTGAGGGAGATCGCGATCCGGCCGTACAGGTCGCCCTGTTCGTCCCCGCCGGCCGCGCCGGGCCCGTCCGGTACGTCCCGCTGGCCGGACGCGGCCCGCACGGTGACCTTCGGCCGCTCCAGGACGGCGGTGCCGCCGGCCTGGTTCACGGTGACGGCCGGCGCCTTCTTCTTCGCGTCCGCCGTGGTGGTGAGCGCGGCGGCGGTCCGGGCCACCTTGCTGCGGCTGCCGAAGAGCCATTCGGCGATGTACGCGAAGAACGCCAGGGTGTAGACGGCCATCGACGAGTAGATCAGCACATTGCTGATGCTCGCGAGGTTCTCGTTGGTGGCGGCGGCCAGATCGGTTGCGGCGGCGAGAGTCATTTCTCAGCCCCTTCGGCAGGTACGGGGGTGTCTGCGGGGTCGTCGGGGTCGGGTGCGCCCGGGGCCTGGTCGTAGAGGATCCCCGCGAGGTCGCCCAGTTCCTCGGGGACCTTGGCGGACTCGCTGCGGCCGAGACCGGCCATCTCCACGACGGTGACGCCGTCGGCGCCCTTGACCGCGCGCACCCAGACGCGGCGGCGCTGGATGAACAGGGAGGCGGCGAGGCCGCCGATCGCGGCGATCGCCCCGGCGAGGGCCCAGCCGCCGCCGGGCTCCTGGACGACCTGGAAGCCGGCCCACTCCTTGACGGTCTTGCCGAAGGTGACCGAACCGGCGCCGTTCGGGAGCGTCATGGAGTCGCCGGGCCGCAGCAGCCTCTTGAACAGCTTGCCCTTGGAGTCCTTGAACTCCTTCATGTTGGTCTTGTCCATCTGGTACACGCTCTGCGGGATGCCCGAGTCGGCCCCGAGGTCGCCGTGGTAGGCGGACAGCGCGAGCAGCGGAGAGTCCAGCGCGGGGAACTGCGACAGCATCGTGCCGCTGGCGTGGCCGCCGTAGGTCGGCACGAAGAACGCGTTGAAGCCGAGCTGTTCCTTCTTGCCCTGGGCGTTGCGGTAGCCGTCGAGGACCTTGACGACTCCGGAGGAGGTGACGTTGGCGTCCAGCGGCAGCAGCGGTACCGCGTCCTCGTAGACGACCTTGCCCTGGGCGTCGCGCACGGTGATGACGGGGGCGTAGCCGTGGCTGACGAGATAGACCTTGGAGTCGCCGATCTCCAGGGGATGGTTGACCTTGACGGTGGTCTTCTCGTCCTTGCCGTACGGGCCCGCGCTGAAGTCGAGGGAGGCCTGGTACGTGCGCGGGGTGCCCTTGTTGGGGCCGGTGCGCTCGTAGGTGCCGGTGAACTTCTTCAGGTTGAAGCTGAACGGCACCAGGTCGTCCGACGAGAAGAGGTTGCCGGACTTGAAGTCGTCGTACTGGGTGAGCGTGTTGGAGAAGCCGGCGCCCTCGACGACGAGCTTGTTGCCCTCGGACTTGTAGAGCTGGCCCCAGGCGAAGGCGACCAGCATCACGATGAGGGCGATGTGGAAGACGAGGTTGCCCAGCTCGCGCGTATAGCCCTTCTCGGCGGCGACGGCGTCACCGGCGAGGTGGGCGCGGAAGCGGCGCTTCTTGAGCAGGGCGAGGGCGGCCTCGTGGACCTGCTCGGGTTCGGCCGTGGTGCGCCAGGTGGTGTGGGCGGGCAGCCGGGTCAGCCGCTTGGGCGCGCCCGGCGGGCGGCCGCGCAGCTGGCCCACGAACTGCCAGGTGCGGGGCACGATGCAGCCGATGAGGGAGATGAACAGCAGGATGTAGATCGCGGAGAACCACACCGAGCCGTAGACGTGGAACAGGCCGAGCTTGTCGTAGATCTCGCCGAGAGTCTCGTGGTTCCTGCGGAAGTCGGCGACCTTGGTCTCGTCCTGGCCGGACTGCGGGATGAGCGAGCCGGGGATCGCGCCGAGGGAGAGCAGCAGGAGCAGCAGCAGCGCGACCCGCATGGAGGTGAGCTGGCGCCAGAACCAGCGGACCCAGCCGATGACGCCGAGGGCGGGCAGGTTGGGCAGGTCTTCCTTGGGGGCGGTGGAGAGCTGGGAGCCGGCGGCGCCCAGGTCCTGGTCCTCACCGGCGGGCGGGGCCGGGTCGGGGGCGGTGGTCTTGCTCATCGATCAGATCCCCACAGTGAAGCCGTCGGACCAGACCTGCATCTCCTGCACGATGCGGTCCCACGCGCCGGTCAGCAGCAGCAGACCGGTCACGATCATCATGGTGCCGCCGACCCGCATCACCCAGACGTAGTGGCGCTTGATCCAGCCGAAGGCACCGAGGGCCTTGCGGAAGGCGACCGCGGCGAGCACGAACGGCACGCCCAGCCCCAGACAGTACGCGACGGTGAGGAGGGCGCCGCGTCCGGCGCTGCCCTGGTTCAGGGCGAGTGTCTGCACGGCGGCCAGCGTCGGTCCGATGCAGGGCGTCCAGCCGATCCCGAACAGCGCCCCCAGCACGGGAGCGCCGACCAGGCCGGCCGCCGGCTTGCGGTGGAAGCGGAACTCGCGCTGGGTGAGCCAGGGCATCAGCCCCATGAAGAAGATCCCCATGAGGATCATGAAGACGCCCAGCACCTTCGACAGGACGCCGCGCTCCTCCTGGAGCGTCTGGCCGAAGTAGCCGAAGAAGGCGCCGCCGGAGACGAAGACCGCCGTGAAGCCGAGCACGAACAGCGAGGCACCGGCGACCATCCGGCCTCGCCTGGCCTCGGCCAGGTCGGTGCCGCTGACGCCGGTGACGTACGACAGATAGCCCGGCACGAGCGGCAGCACGCAGGGCGAGAAGAAGGAGACCAGGCCGCCGAGCAGGGCGAGGGGCAGGGCCGCCAGCAGGGCGCCGTTGAGCACCGTGCCGTTGGGGTCCGTGACCGCGGCGAGGGCATTGACGTCCGTCACGTCACTTCTCCGCGACGACGGGCTTGAGCATCTTCAGCAGCCGTTCCTCGCTGAGCGCGGACAGCGAGCGGGCCGCGATCTTGCCGTCCCGGTCGAGGACGAGGGTGGAGGGGATCGCCTGCGGGTTGAGCGTGCCCTTGTCGAAGCGCAGCAGCAGCTTGCCGGTCGGGTCGTAGAGGCTGGGGTAGGTGATGTCCCAGTCCTTCTCGAAGGCGAGGGCGGCGCCGGTGGAGGTGTCGCGGGTGTTGATGCCGACGAACTGCACGCCCTTGTCCTCGTACGCCTTGGACACCTTGGCGAAGTACTTGGCCTCGGCGCGGCAGGGGTTGCACCAGGAGCCCCATACGTTGAGGACGACGACCTTGCCCTTGAAGTCGGAGACGTCGAGGGTCTTGCCGGCGATGGTCTTGCCGGACAGGTCGGGGGCGGGGGTGCGCTCGCCCTTGGCGACCGTGGAGGTGCCGTCGGAGCCGGTGACGAAGTTGGTGTTGCCGCCCCCGCCGGAGGTGCCGCCCGAGCCGCACGCGGAGACGAGCAGGGCGGCCGCGGCGGCACCGGCGGTCAGGGCGGCGCGGCGACGGACCCGGGGTGAGCGGGTGTTCCGGGTCGTGCGGGGCGAGCTGTTCGAGCCCAGGGGGGCGCGGCTGGCGGCACTCATGTGAAAAGTTTCGCATGCCCGTTCCAGGGCTCTCGCCCACCCCCCTTGTGGGCGGAAAACCGCATTTCAGGCAGCGTTTTGCGAGGGTGTCCCGGTCCCCTGCGGGGCCTTCTCGACGAACCCCTTCCAGCCACCGGCCGGTTGCTGCCCGACCTCGAGGGTACGGAGCCCCGCCAGCACCTCGGGCTTCTGGACGTCCAGCCAGTCCGTGAACTGGCGGAAGGAGACGAGGCGCACATCGGCGCCCTTGTCCTTCTCGCGCCCGATGTGCTTGAAGGCCTCCTCCACGGCGTCCATGTAGATGCCGCCGTTCCACTGCTCGAAGTGGTTGCCGATGAAGAGGGGCGCGCGATTGGACTCGTAGGCCCGCTGGAAGCCCTGGATGTACGCCTGGGTCGACTGCTTCCTCCAGCCCGGGTAGTTGTGCGCGGGTGCCTTTGTGGTGCTTATGGACTGATTTGCCAGCATGTTGTAGTCCATGGAGAGGACCTCGAAGCCCCGGCCGGGGAAAGGTATCTGCTGTAGGGGCAGGTCCCAGATCCCCTGCCGCTTCACGGGCCAGACCTGGCGGCCGCCGGGCGAGGAGGCGTCGTAGCGCCAGCCGAGCTCGCGGGCGGTGGGCAGCAGGTTGTCCTGGCCGAGCAGACAGGGCGTACGGCCGCCGACGAGTTCCTTGTCGTAGTCGAACGGCAGGGACGGCAGGTCGGTCCAGCCGCTGTTGGTGCGCCACTCCTTCACGAAGGACTTCGCCTGGTCGATCTCGCTGCGCCACTGCTGGGGCGTCCAGTTCTTGACCGAGCCGTGGGTCTCGCCGCAGAAGTGCCCGTTGAAGTGGGTGCCGATCTCGTGGCCCTCCAGCCAGGCCCGGCGGACGTACTTCAGCGTGTCCTTGACGTGCGCGTCGGTGAGGTAGCCGATGTCGGAGGCGCCGCGCGGGTTGTTCGGCGGGTCGTAGAGGCGCTTCTTCGACTCGGGCAGCAGATACAGCCCGGACAGGAAGAAGGTCATGCTCGCGCCGTGCTCCTTGGTCAGGTCCAGGAAGCGCGGGAACAGGCCGTTGCCGACCTCGCCGGCGCCGTCCCAGGAGAAGACGACGAACTGGGGCGGGGTCTGGCCCGGCTCCAGCGGCTCGGGCTTGCCGGGCTGGTGGGGCTGCTTGCCGGTGTAGGCGGTGGAGCCGTCGCCTATGGGGCGGGCGGTGGGCTTCGGACTGCTGGTTCCCTTACTGGGGGAACCTCCGGCATGGCTCGATCCCTCTGACCCGGTGAGGCCGCCGCATCCGGCGAGCGAGGCGGCGGCGGCTCCCGCGCCGATTCCGAGCATTCCCCTGCGGGTGAGAGCGCGCATGGCATCCCCGATTCGTCACGTCGTGCTGGTCACCCAGTCAGAGGACGTGACGAACGGGGAGGTTCCGCTGAAACTTGCAGATTCCGTAACGGAGCGGTCGGAAGCCGATCAGAAGCGAACAGAAAGGGCTTGTGTGCTTCCTGGGTCGGGTCAGGCGCCGAAGGCCTTGTCCTTCCCCTTCACCGGCTTGGCACCGGCGAGGAGATGCGCCGGGACGAGATCGCGGGCCGGCTCGGTGTAGCCGACGGAGACGATCCGGTCGCCCCGGAAGGTGAAGGTCGTCAGCGAGGCGAGCGTGCACTGCCGCTTGCGCGGGTCGTGCCACAGCCGCCGCCGCTCCACGTACGACCGCACGATCCAGATCGGCAGCTGATGGCTGACCACGACCGCCTCGTGCCCCCGGGCCCGGTCCTTCGCCGTGCTCAGCGCGCTCATCATGCGCACGACCTGATCGACGTACGGCTCGCCCCAGGACGGCCGCAGTGGGTTGACCAGGTGCTTCCAGTTGCCGGGCTTGCGCAGCGCACCGTCGCCGACGCCGAAGGTCTTCCCCTGGAAGATGTTGTCGGCCTCGATCAGCCGCTCGTCGGTGGCGAGGTCGAGGCCGTGCGCCTTGGCGATCGGCTCGGCCGTCTCCTGCGCCCGCTCCAGCGGGGAGGCGACGACATGGGTGACATCGCGGTCCGCGAGGTGCTCGGCGACCCGGTCCGCCATGCGCCGGCCCAGCTCGGAGAGGTGGTAGCCGGGGAGGCGGCCGTAGAGGATGCCGTCCGGGTTGGCGACCTCGCCGTGGCGCATGACGTGGACGACGGTGATGTCGTCGTTCGTGCCGTTGTTCTGGTCGCTCATGCCGTGGCCTCCGCGGCCGCGCGGGCCGCCGCCGGGAGGGCGTCGGCGATGCGCTGCACGGCACGCTCGTCGTGCGCGGTGGAGACGAACCAGGACTCGAAGGACGACGGCGGCAGGTAGACGCCGTCGGCGAGCAGCGAGTGGAAGAAGGCGGTGAAGCGGAAGGACTCCTGCGCCTTGGCGTCCTCGTAGTTCCTGACCGGGCGGTCGGTGAAGAACACGGAGAACATGTTGGAGGCGTGCTGCAGCGTGTGCGCGACGCCCTCCTTGGTCAGGGCGTCGGTGACGAGGCCCTGGATCTGCTTGGAGACGGCGTCGACCTTGGCGTAGGCGGCGTCGTCGAGCAGCCGGAGCTGGGCGAGGCCGGCGGCGGTGGCGATCGGGTTCCCGGAGAGGGTGCCGGCCTGGTAGACGGGCCCGGCGGGAGCGAGGTGGGCCATGACGTCCGCGCGTCCGCCGAAGGCCGCGGCAGGGAAGCCGCCGCCCATGACCTTGCCGAAGGTCATCAGGTCGGGGACGACGCCGTCGACCCCGAACCACCCGGCGCGGCTGGTCCGGAAGCCGGTCATGACCTCGTCGGAGACGTAGAGGGCGCCGTTCTCGGCGCAGATGTCCTTGAGCCCCTGGTTGAAGCCGTCCGCGGGCGGTACGACGCCCATGTTGCCCGGGGAGGCCTCGGTGATCACGCAGGCGATCTCGCCGGGGTGGGCCCGGAAGGCCTCGCGTACGGCGTCGAGGTCGTTGTAGGGCAGGACGACGGTGTCGCCGGCTTGGGCGCCGGTGACGCCCGGGGTGTCGGGCAGCGCGAAGGTGGCGACACCGCTGCCGGCGGCGGCGAGCAGCGAGTCAACGTGGCCGTGGTAGCACCCGGCGAACTTGATCACCTTGGCGCGCTGGGTGAATCCGCGCGCGAGCCGGATCGCGGACATGGTCGCCTCGGTGCCGCTGGACACGAGCCGGACCTGCTCCAGGGGCCCGACCCGGGCGATCATCTCCTCGGCGAGCGCGACCTCGCCCTCGCCGGGCGTACCGAAGGACGTACCGCGGGCGACGGCGTCCTGGACGGCGGCGATGACCTCGGGGTGCGCGTGCCCGAGGATCATGGGTCCCCAGGAGCACACGAGGTCGACGTACTCGCGTCCGTCGGCGTCCGTCAGATACGGGCCGGTGCCGGACACCATGAACCGCGGCGTGCCGCCGACGGCGCGGAAGGCCCGTACCGGTGAGTTCACACCGCCGGGCGTGACGGCCGCCGCACGGTCGAACAGAGCCTGCGAGGCCGGTGCTTCATACGGATATGCCAGTTCGCTCATGACCTGCGACTTCTCCGACCTTCTCCGACGTTGTCGGCTCCGGGTACCAGTGACCTGTTCCTTGACCGCTTCAGTGACCTGTTCAGGGTAGGCCAGGGGAGGTTACGGGGCGGACGGCGAGTGTGACGGGGCGGACGGCGAGTGTGAGCGAACCCGCATCCAGCCCGCGATTCCCGGCCGTCTGCGAGACTGGACCTGATACACACAGATCAAACGGCCCAGGGTGGTCAGAGGCTGCGAAGATCCTGCGGACAGATGTTTCGGCGCACGTTTCGCCGGGCGGTCGCGGGGGAGGTCACTGACACGATGATCGGGTTGCGCGGCGGGGGCGACGCGTCCTAGAAAAAGCAGTCGGGTGGAGATATGCATCGCGGTGGCGGACTGGGCGAGGGGACCGATGACCTGGGTCCTCGACGTGCCAGGCGGGGCAAGCACCGGCGCGAGGCGGAGGACACTCAGGAAACTCGTCAGACGCAGAGCCCGCAGAGTGAACCGGAGCGGTCCGACGGACGTACTGAACATCGGCTGGACGATCTTCGGGCTGAACGTCGGGGTGAGCGTCGCGTGGATGAATTTCAGGCTGAACACCGGGTGGACGATCTTCGTGCGGGGAGCAGGAATGGTGGCCGGGTGGGGGTGACGTACAAATACTTCGGCGCACCCGACGGTGCGACGGCGGCCCGCGTCCCGATCTCGATGCGCCCCGAGGAACTCGGCGGCGACGAACTCGGCATGAACGGCATGTTCACCAAGATCAAGCCGGAGACCATGGCGGCGATGGTCCTCACGGGCATCGAGGGCGTCCCCCTCCACAAGGTCCCGCCCCTGGAACTGGTCGTCCTCCACCCCGACTACGCCGTGGTCAAACTCCCCATGACCGTCGTCGACCCCCTCCGCGGCATCGGCGAGGAAGCGGTGGGCGCGGCGGCCTTCATCTGGTCAACGGTCCCGGACCGGGGTGGCCCGCGGGACGCGTTCAATGTCTACCAACTGCTGCATGAGTGGCAGGACTTCTCACATCGGTTGCATGAGGCGGGGCATCAGCCTTATTGCCTTGTGTGGCCTTGAGCTGGGAGCTCTGTGAGGGGTGAGTGATCGGGCGGGGTCTTCGGGCCTCGCCCTTTTGGATGGTGTTCCCGGTGCCGGGAGGCTCGGTTTGAGGGGCGGGCGGGGGCAGGCCGGAAGGCCGTCGCCTCACCTGGGCAGGGGCCACTGCGGACCGTCCGGGTTCCCCAGCCACACCACCTGAGCATCGCGGGAGACCGTCACACCGAAGGCGGCGGTACTCGGTGAGCCGTACTCCTCCCAGGTGGCCACCGCCGACTCGATCGCGTCCCAGAGTCGACGCGGCCCGCCCTGTCGGACCTGCCAGCCGTTGTCGGTGGGACTGAGCACGGCGAAGGAGCCGGTCGGGTTGTCGAGGACGAACGTGCTGACCGGGCCACCGTCGACCGGCATGGCGAAGAAGCGGGCGTCCGGCGCCGCGAGTTGCCCCATGAAGCCTGGACCTGCGCTGATGAGAACCTCAGGCCCGTACGTGGCTCTCCGCTGCGTTCCGTCGTCAGGCCCTGGGATCGTTCCGAGACTCTCCGGCGCGTCCTGCTGGCGGGCGATCATGAAGCTCGGTTCGTCCTCGCTGAACCAGCCGCTCGCGCTGTCGCCGGTGACGATGAGCTTGACCAGGCCGAGTGAGCGCATCCAGCCGCGCAGGGTGGTGAGGATGACGCCGCCGGGCCGTACCTGCTCCAGCCACGCAGCAGGGATGCTGCGGAAGCCACAGGTGGCGATCAATCGGTCGTACGGGGCTCCGCGGAGGTGACCTGCGCGTCCGTCCCCCACTGACAGGTGTGGAAGGCAGCCGGACCGGGCGAGCGCCTGGCGGGCTCGCCGCGCCACACCTTCGTCCGTCTCGATCGAGGTCACGGCTTCACTGCCCAGCCGGTGGCACATCAGTGCCGTGGAGTAGCCGGTGCCCGTGCCGATCTCCAGCACGCGCAGCCCCTCGTGCACGTCCAAGTCTTCGAGCATCCGCACCACGAGGCTCGGCAGCGTCGACGAAGAGGTGGGAGCCGCGTTGCTGATCGGCTTCGGATCACTCCAGTCGATGTCCCGACCGTCGAACTGCGTAATCCAGGTCTCGTCGCTGTAGACGAGCCGGAGCCACTCCTCCTGGCCGACGATCTCCTGGGTGACCGGCTCCCACGTGGTGACGCCGAGGCCGTCACTCTCTCGGTAGAAGCGGGGGACGAAAGCGTGGCGCGGCACGATCTCGACAGCCTCCCGCCACTCCGGTGACCGCAGCCGGCCGTCCTTCTCCAGCCGGTCGGCGAGCTGCTGCCGGAGGCCGGCCGCGGCCGTCTCGATACCGGGCTCACTGGTCACGAAGCCCCTCCTTCCAGGAGGTCGGCGAGTGCGGCGGTCATCGGCAGACCGGTCGGCGGCTCCATCCATGCCCACTGTCCGGAAGGGTTGCACTCGATGAAGATCCAGTCGCCGGAGTCGGTCAGAGCGAAGTCGAAGGCCCCGAAGACGAGCCCGAAGTGGCTGAGGTAGGCATGCATCGCCAGCTCCACTGCGGGCGGCACGCGGACCGGGGTGTAGGTGTGGGTGCCGTAGTCGGTCCGCCAGTCGAGGAGCCCGGAGTCGATCCGCACCGCGAAGGTGTGCTCGCCGATGACCGTGACTCGGATGTCCCCGACCTTGTCCACGCGCTTCTGGAAGAGGTGCATGGTGCCGGACACGGACTCGTCGATGTCTTCGGCGGCCACCTCGCTGACCGGGACCGTTTGGGCCTTGCCTTCGACCAGGTAGAGCGGGACCGAGATCGGCTTGAAGACGGCAGGCCCGTGCCGCTTGATGAATGCTCGGGCGTCGGCCGGGACGTTGGTGATCAGCGTGGGCGGCAGCATGAAGCCGGCCTCCGCTGCGGCGGCGAGCCCTGACGGCTTGTACTCGGCGTCTCCGATGCGGTGGGGGTGGTTGACGTACAGGCAGCCGGGCAGCGAGGTCAGGATGCCGCCCAGTCCGTAGCGGGCCTGGGCCACGGCGAACCGCTCGTCCTGCTTGTCCAGGTGGGGGAAGGTGAAGCCCGAGGGGCGGCGGTAGTACATGGACCGCACCGCCCCCAGGTCGGCTCGCCTGCTGGGCGTCCGCACGCTTCCTCGCCAACTGTCGCTGTCCCCGATGACGGCCGAGCACGACAGGGTGGCGGGGAAGTCGCCGGAGTCGAACCGCACGACTGGGACGTCCCGTTCGTACAGCTCGTCGATCACAAGGTCGGCGGTCGGGTCGTCAAGGTTCGTGACGACCAGGACCGGACGATCGTCGTTCGTCACCGGAGTCACTGGTCGGTGTCGTTCCCCGTGTCGCTGTCCGGGGAGTCGCTATTGCGGTCGCCTTGGCCCGTGGTGCCCGTGGCGGGGTTCGTGCCGGAGGAGGTGCCGTGTCCCGGGGACAGGGCCGGCGCTCCGGAAGCATCGAAGTAACGGGCGGTCTGCGTCGCCGGATCCAGCTCCACGCTCGCGTAGTCGGGGCTCTCGACCGCCGGGTACGGGGCGATACGGCGCAGGCCCCAGGGAGGGGCCGTCAGGTGCCCCTGCGGAAGAGGGCTACCGGTGGGGAATCGGTCCATGTAGTTGAACACGGTCGTCCTTTCTCTGCGGAGAGTGCTGGTGTTTCGACTACTGACTTCGCGAATCTCGTGGCTCAGGATCTGGCCGGCACTTCCAGCTCGGCCCACACGACCTTGCCCCAGCGCTTCCGGTCGTAGCCCCATCTCCAGCTCAGGGCGTCGATCAGGAGCAGGCCCCGTCCGTTCTCGGCGTCCTCGCCTGGCCTGCCAAGCTCAAGGTCTTTCCTGGAGGTGTCGGCAACGCCGATACGCACCACACGGTCAGAGGGACGTGTGATCAGAACACGGACGCTGCGGCACCGGGTGTGCTGGAAAGCGTTGTTGAAGAACTCGGCCACGATCTGCACCCCAGGGTCGGCCAACTCCCCTATGTCCCAGGCGTTCAGAGCGGCGATGACCAACAGGCGGGCCCGGCGGGCCGATTCCGGCTCGCACGGCATCGTTTCGGTGTAACCGGGTGCACCGGTCGCAGTGGGTCGGGCTGCGGTCATGGACACAGGAACTTCCCTCCGGGGGAAATCAGGGCGCCTCGACGGGCTGACACCGAGTCAACGACCAGTGCCCCGTGCGGAACAGGAAAGGTCGCGCTTCAACCGGCCACCTCGAACCGGAAGACTTTGCGTTCCCGTGACCTCGGGTCTGGCTCACTCGGTGACCCTCGGTCTACGGTCGGTGACATGGGAGCGAACGCCGTTCTGAAGAGCCGGATGGACGAACTCGGGCTCACACAGGAAGAACTGGCTGGTCGGATGAACGCTGCGCTGGCAGAGATCACCGGCAAGGCCGGCGACGTATGCGCCCGGACCATCCGCAACCTGCTGAACGGAACCTCCCGCCGCCCCATCGGACGTACGTGCGCGGCGCTGGAGCGGGTGTTCGACTGCCCCGTCGAGGACTTAGGGTTCAGCGCACCACGCTCCATGCATCACCCGCAGGAGGACCCTGTGCGGCGTCGCACCTTCATCGCCTCGGCCACCGGGACCGCAGCCGCCGCGGTTCCTCTGGTGACCCAGCGTCGTGCGGTCGGCATGTCAGACGTGGCCCGGGCCGCTGACGGAATGAACGCCCTCGTCGATGCGGACGACCGCCAAGGCGGGCACGCCGACCTGGAGAAGGCCGCTGTCCAGGGCCGCGACAGCGTCCTGGAGCTGCAGCAGCGCAACGCGGGCGAGCGCGTCCGCCGAGCCTTGTACGCTCTGGCCGCCGAGTACTCCACCATCGCCGCCTGGTCCTGCATCGACGCCCGCAACCTCGACCAGGCGCAGCGCCACCTCAACGAGTCCGCCACCTACGCCGGCCTCTCCCAGGACGGCACCACCGAAATGCGAGTGTGGGTCAACCTCTCGATGCTGGCCTACCAGCGCCAGAACTGGCCCGAAGCACTCGCGGCAGCCCAGGCCGCACAAGCCTCCTCGGCTGCTCGACGTGACCCGTTCTTCGACTCGCTGGGGCGAGTCCGCGTCGCTCTCGCATACGCGGCCCTCGGTGACGGCCATGCGGGCCTGCGCTCTCTGGGATCGGCCCAGGACACCTTCACCAGGGTGGCCGACCGCGACCGCCCACGCTGGACGGCTTTCTACGGGCAGGCCGAACTCGACCACCTCGCCGCGATCGTCCAGTTCAACAGCGGACGCCACCCTCATGCCGAAGCCTTGGCACACCGCGCTCTGACCAGAATCCCGTCCGCCTTCCGGCGCAACAGGGCCCTCGCGACCGCCCAACTCGCCCTCGCACAGCTCCACCAGGGAGAAGCCGAACAGGCCACGGCCTCAGCCACCGACGTCTTCACGATCATGGGTGGCGGCCAGCTGCCCGGCCGTATGCGCACCCTCATCGGCGACTTCCACCGGGGCCTGTTCGTCATGGCCCCCTCCGCCTCCTACGCACGAGACTGGGCCGACCGCATGCGCACCGAATGGAGCCGAGCGTGACCGACCTGCGTCACTTCCAGCACGGAACCCTCCCCGAGGCCTTCCGGCAGATGCTCATCGACGTACACGCCGACGCCTACGCCGAACAGATGGACGACCCCTTCCACCAGCGCTTCGCCTGGTTCGTCGACCACTGGAGCGGCATGGACGGCTTCTCCTGTGTCGTCGCGTACGACGCGGACGAACCGGCCGGTTTCGCCTATGGCGCTCCGCTCGCACCCGGCCGGGAGTGGTGGCGGTCCACCGGCTACGAGCCGGACGGCGGCCGCACCGCCACCTACGCGGTGTCCGAGGTGATGGTGCGTCCGAGTTGGCGCAAGCAGGGCATGTCCGAGCGGCTCCACGAAGCGCTGCTGAAGGAACGCGCGGAAGACCTCGCCGTGCTCTTGGTCGACGTGACCCACCCCAAGGTGCGGGAGCTCTACGAGTCGTGGGGCTACGCCGAGGTCGGCGAGCAGCAGCCGTTCGCCGACTCTCCGGTGTACGCGGTCATGGTCAAGGCTCTTCGAGGTTGACCGCCTCGAGGCCGTGACCGGTTCCTTCAGGCGATCGCGTAATCGCCGATCGCCGGTTCGAGGAGGTCGAAGGCGCGGGCCGCCTCCTTCGCGATGGTCGTGGCGATCTCGTCGTTGGTGTGGCCGGCCAGGGTCAGGTTCTGGATGCGTTGGAACAGGACGCGGTGGACGGCGCCGAGCAGGCCGGCGATCGTGCGGGCGGTGATGTCGTCCGGCTGGGTGCCGGCGGCGTCGGCGAGGGCCTCGGCCAGTGCCTGTTCGCGCTGGTCGTGCAGGGTGCGGAGGCAGGCCGACAGGGTGGGGCTGTCGGTGATCATGCGGGAGAAGTCCGGGCCGGCGAATCCGGCGACGGGGTCCTGCGCGGCGACGGCGGTTTCGAAAGCGCGGCGAAGTGCCGCGAGGGCGGACTCCCCCGGGTGGCGGGAGGTCACGGCGTGCGCCAGCGTGGCGCTGAACTCTTCCTGGTGGTCGAGGGCCAAGTCCTCTTTGCGCGCGAAGTAGTTGGTCACCGTCTTCTTCGCGACGCGGGCTGCCGCCGCGATCTCGGCGATGGTGGTGTGCTCGAAGCCCTGCTCGATGAAGAGCCGTGTCGCATGGTCGGAGATCAGCTGTCGCGTCTCCTGCTTCTTCGTCTCCCGCAGACCCAGCGCACTCGCTGCGGCGTTCGGCGTCGTCTCCATGAGGAGAATCTTACCTCGGTAGTAAAAATATGTTTACGGCGTCGATCGCACGGAAGTAATGTTACTACCGGCGTAAGATTATTCCGAGCAGCCTGGATGAGGAGCCCCTCTTGAGGATCACCGCCTCCACCGTCTCCCTCACGGTCGAAGACATCGCGGCCTCCCGCGACTTCTTCACCGAGCACCTCGGCTACCGGGAACAGGCCGCGGCCGAAGGATTCGTCTCCCTGACCCGGGACGATGCCGCCGTCGACATCGTCCTGCTCCGGCGGGGCATCGACGTCCTGCCGCCCGACCAGCGCGACCGGCACGCCGGTGGACTGATCCTCGCCTTCACCCTCACCGGCCTCGACGCCGAGGAGAAGCGGCTGCGTTCCGAGGGCGTCGACATCACGATGCCGTTGCGTGAAGAGCCGTGGGGGGAACGCCTGTTCCAGGTCACCGACCCCAACGGGGTCGTCGTCCAGTTCGTCGAGTGGATCACTCCGGACCACTCCTGATCCCCCGGCGCCGTACGACCGGATCGTGCAGACCGAGAAGAGAGAGCACCGCATGCGAAAGCTCGTGTACTACATCGCCACCACGCTGGACGGTTTCATCGCGGGCCCGGACGGCGCCGATCCCTCCGGCCCGGACGGCTTCTGGCCGATCCCCGAGGACTACATCAAGCACCTGGTGACGGAGTATCCGGAGACCTTGCCCGCCCCCGCCCGGGCGGCGCTGTCCGTCACCGCGCGGGGCACGCACTTCGACACCGTCGTGGAGGGGCGCCGCACCTACGAGATCGGTCTGAAGGCCGGTATCACCGATGCCTACCCCCACCTGCGTCACCTGGTCTTCTCCCGGACCCTCACCGAGAGCCCGGACCCGGCCGTCGAACTGGTCGCCGGTGACCCCGTGGAGAAGGTGCGGGAGTTGAAGCAGGAGGACGGCAAGGACATCTGGCTGATCGGCGGCGGGGAGCTGGCCGGTGCCCTGTACGGCGAGATCGACGAGCTCATCCTCAAGATGGCACCGCTGACCATCGGCGCCGGGATCCCGCTCTTCTCCCACCAGACCGCCTTCGATCCGCGCGGTTGGGAGCTCACCGGCCACACCGTGCTCGACAGCGGCGCGGCCTTCGTCACCTACGCACGCGCCACCGGCCCCGACACCCCGGCCGCCGGGAACTGAGGTCGGCCGAGCCCCTGCCTATGACCAGGGCAGGACCAGCGCACCCCAGGCGACGACGGGGCCGAGGGCCACGATGCCGCCGGTGTAGCCGATGACCTGACGGTAGAAGCGGCGGGCGTCGACGCCGCGGGCGTTGGCCAGGACGAGGGCGCCGTTGGTGGAGAAGGGGGAGGTGTCGACGATGGTGGTGGACACGGCGAGGGCGGCGATCAGCCCGGCGGCGCTGAGGTGGCTGGAGAGCAGCAGCGGCACGGCGATGGGGATGATCGCGGTGAGGATCGCGGTGGAGGAGGCGAACGCCGAGGTGACGGCCACGGTGAAGCACAGGAGCAGGGCGACGACGAGCGGTGCGCCCAGGCCGGCGGCGTGCTCGGAGATCTCCTCGATCACCCCGGCCTTCTCCAGCATGGCGATGTACGTCATCATGCCCGCGACCAGCAGCAGCGTGGCCCAGCTGATGCCGTCGACGGCCTTCTCCTGCCTCTTCATGTCGACCAGCGCCAGCAGGGCACCCGCGACCAGGGCCAGGAAGCCGATCTCCAGCTGGAAGCCGAGCGCGCCCACGACGAGGCCGAGCAGACAGGCGAGGGTCAGCCACTGCCGCCAGTCGGGCCTGCCGGAGGCGGCGGGGTCCTCGTCCTCGTCCGCCGTCTCGTCCTGGTCGAGCAGCGGGACCGGGCGTTTGGCCAGCAGGACGTACGTCAGGAGCGACAGCAGCAGGTTGATCACGAAACTGGCGGTGAACAGCGCGACCGGCGAGACGTGCAGGTCCGTCTTGTCGACCATGCCGAGCACCAGCGCACCGGAGACGGCGAGCGGGGAGAACGCTCCGGCGTGGCCGCCGCTGATCACCATCATGCCGACCACGAGCGGGTTCAGCTTGTAGCGGTAGGCGAAGTTCATCGCGATCGGCACAAGGATCGCCACGGCGGCGGGGGTGAAGGTGCCGAACGCCGTCAGCAGCGCGGCGACCAGGAACAGCACCCAGGGGATGAGCGCGACCTTCCCGCGCACCAGCCGTACTCCCGCCGCGACGAGCAGATCGATGGTGCCGTTGCGGCGGGCGACGGAGAACAGGTAGGTGACGCCCACGATCGTCACGAACAGCTTCACCGGGAAGCCCTCGAAGATCTCGTCCTCGGTGAGGCCGAGCGAGGCGGTTCCGACGGTGAAGGTCGCGACGAAGGCGAGAATGCCCAGATTGATCGGGAGCACGGTGCCGACCACGAACATCACCAGCAGTGCGCCTATGGAGATCACTTCAGGAGACATCTTTGTTCCTTGGTGCGGGGAGGGGACGGGAGAGCGCGCCCCGGGGGCGCGGGGCTGCCCCGGGGCGACGGCTGGGGGGACCGTCCGGGGAGATTCATCCCGGTTCAGGCGGCGTCGCGCGCCCCTGACTCCGGTACGTAGATACGTGCGTCGGCGAGCAGCCGGGCCGCCCGCTGCACGGTGACGCGGTCGGGGACGCCGTCGCGCAGGTCCGAGCAGCGGACGGCCACGACACCGGCGGGGGTGCCCAGGCGCAGCCACTCACCGGTCGGCCCGCCCGCGGCCCGGGACACCACGGTGTCCTTCAGCAGGCCCGCGGCCGCGACGGCGACCGCGGAGGTGAGGCCGATCGCCGGGTGGGGGGCGTTCATGGTGAGCATGCGGACCGAGACGTCGTAGTCCTCGGCGGTGAGCTGCTCGCCCAGCGTGGTGGTGTACGGCACCGGGGGGCCGATCAGGCCGACCTTGGGCACCGCGTCACCGGGCTCCTGGCCCGGGGTGAGCAGTCCCATCAGCGGCGCGGCGGTGTGGCGGACCGTGCGCAGCCAGGGCACGTCGGCACGGACCTGGTCCAGGGACTCGGCACCGGAGCGGCCGGCGCCCGGGGCGTCCACGAGGACCACGGGGGCGCCCGCGTCCACCATGGTCACCTGCTGCGGCTCCCCGGTGCCGAGCCGCAGTTCCTCGGTTGCCCGTCCGGTGGGCAGCAGGGAGCCGGTGGTGCCGCCGGCCGGGCTCAGGAAGGTGAGCCCGACCGCCACGCCGCCCGCCCGGGTGCCGGGCACGGTCTGGTCGCCGAAGTGACGCACCACGCCGCCGGTGGTGTCCACCACCCCTTCCAGGACGGCGCCGGTGTTGCTGTTGCGCATCACCACGCGCGTCAGGTCACCGCTGATCGGCACCAGACCCTTGGCGACGGCGTACAAGGCGATGCCGGTGGCGCAGTTTCCGCAGTTGCTGGTCCACTCGATCGTGCCGGTGCCGATGCCGACCTGCGCGAACAGGTAGTCGACGTCCACACCGGGCGTGGGGGAAACGCCGACGACGGCCGCCTTGGAGGTGGTCGGTGTCGCTCCGCCCACCCCGTCCAGTTCCACGGGGTCGGTGGAGCCGTACGCGGCGACCAGGAGTTTCTCCAGCGCACCGCGTTCGGTGGGGACATGGACCTGACTGAACAACCAGCATTTGCTGGTGCCACCACGGACCAAGGTCGCGGGAATGTGCACGGCTGAGGCTCTTCCTGGTTCACAGACGGAAGGGGAAGGCCGGGGCGGACGGTTACGGGTGCGTTGCGTCCCGGTGAACCGCTCCGGCGAATGCGAAGACCTTCGCAGCCGCAAGACTTGGGCACAATGGCAGTTTTCTTCACCTCGGTTAAGCGTGGCTAAACTCGCAGGCATGCTCAACGTGCGTCGCCTGCTGCTGCTCACCGAGGCCGCCGAGCGCGGCTCGCTCACCGCCGCCGCGGAGGCGCTGGGCATGACCACATCAGCCGCTTCCCAGCAGATGTCCCAGCTGGAACGGGAAGCCGGACAGCCCCTCGTCGAACGGTTGCCACGCGGCATCCGCACCACCGCCGCGGGCGCCGCGCTGGCCGAGCGCGGTCAGGCCATCCGACGCGAACTACGAGCAGCGGAAGCCGACTTGGACGCCTTCGCCGACCTGGACCAGGGCACGCTCAGGCTCGGCTCGTTCCCCACCGCCAGCGCCTCGCTGCTGCCGCTCGCCCTCACCCGGTTCAGCCGCCGCCACCCCGGTGTGCGGACCGTCGTACGCGCCGGGGTCCTCGACCAGTTGCGCGAGATGCTGCACACGGGAGAGGTCGAGCAGGCGCTGCTCTGGGACTACGAGTGGAACCGCGTCAACGACGACGCCCTGGCCCTCACGCACCTGCTCGACGACCCCACCGTGCTGGTCGTCCCCGCCGACTCCCCGCTGCGCACCCTGCCCTCGCTGCGCCTCAGCGATCTCGCCGACCAGGAGTGGATCACCCGCGCCGACAACCACCCCGTCGCCGACGTGCTGCGCCGCAGCTGCCACCGGGCCGGGTTCGAACCCCGCATCGCCTACGCCTCACACGACTACCAGGAAGCGCAGGCCATGGTCGCCGCCGGCCTCGGTATCTCCCTCGCGCCGCGGCTCGCCCTCACCAGCCGCCGCAGTGACGTCCGCCTGCTGCCGTTCGGATCCGACGTACCCGCCCCCACCCGCCGCATCCTGCTCGCCCGCGCCGCGTCACGCGAAGCCACACCGCCCGCCCGGGCCATGGCCGACGTCCTGCGCGCCGTGGCACAGAAGTTCACCGGGGCCGACCTGGACCGCACCCAGCTCGGCGCGGTGCGAAGGGGCGGGCACGGGCGCGCCTGACCTGGCCGCCAGGACGTCACCGTAGTCGTCGGGGAACGACGTTGGCCCGACAGGAAAGGCCTGCCCCGGATGCCGCACGGGACAGGCCTTTTCTCATCATGTCCGGGGGTGTGTGGCCCCGGCGGGCTGTGCTCAGGAGCTGACGAGGCGGCGCACGTTGTCCGCGGCGCCGGGGCTCTCCTTCAGGCGGCGCGCCCGTTCTTCCAGGAACGCGCCGCCCAGCTCTTCCCGACGATCCATGGCGACGTTCTCGCGTGCTCCGTTGAGGATGGTGCGCTCTTCCTCGTCGGTGTGGTGGGTGATGGCCTTCACGAGCTCTTCCAGCTTCTCGTCCCACTCGGCGGAGCCGACCTCGTCGACCTCCAGGAGGTCGAGAAGGGCCTGGTTGCCTTCCTCGTGCTCCTCCTCGCCGTGGTCGAGCTCGTCGTCGTCGATGTTCTCGTAGCGCTTGAGGGCGGGGTACACCTTCGTTTCCTCCGCCAGCGCGTGGGCGACCAGCAGATCGGCGAACTCCCGCAGGGCGGCTGCCCGGTCGGCTTCCACGCTGCGCATACGGTGGAAAAGATCCTCCATTCTTCTGTGATCCTGGAGAATGAGTTCGACGACGTCTCGTGTCTCTGCCATGGAACGGGCATCACTTTCTTACGAAGGAATGCGTACGCGGGGTCAGCTCACCATCGGTACCAACGGCCGCGGCCGCCACCGGCGTTGGTGGAGCGCATGACGAAGCCGAGCAGCCAGAGAACCAGGACGGCGACAGCCACCCACCAAAGAATCTTGACGGCGAATCCGGCGCCGAAAAGGATCACCGCGAGAAGCAGAACGAGAAGCAGGGGAACCATAGTTATCAACCTCCTGACCTCCGTGTGCCCAGCGCCTTCACCGCCATTCCCGAATAACTCCTTGTTTATGAAAGGAAAGCCGGGGCATTTCAATGGGGTTTCAGTGCCGGACGAGGCAGAACGGATGCCCGGCGGGATCGGCGCAGACCCGCCAGCCCCGCCCGTCGGAACCCTCGTCCAGCAGCCTCGCCCCCAGGGCCAGCACCTGTTCCTGGGCTCGGTCCAGGTCCGCGACACCGAAGTCCAGATGGAACTGCTGGGGCCGGGCCGAGCCCGGCCACTGCGGCGGCAGGTAGTCGGCCACCCGCTGGAAGGCGAGGACGAGCCCCGACGGTGTGTGCAGGGTCGCCCAGTCGTCGCCGACGGCCCATCGCCGGTCCTGTTGATTCACGGCTCCGCCGAGCAATGCCTGGTAGAACTCGGCGAGTTCCCTCGGCTCGGTACAGTCCAGCACCACACACTGCAGGTCAGCGATCACGGGCTGATCTTAGGCAGTAGCGGCAGTAGCGGAGGGTGGATCTGATGCGTGAAGAGCTCGTGGCCCGGGCCATCAGTACCCCGCGGCTGGATCTGCTGCCGCTGCGGGTCGAGCATGCCGAGGAGATGGCCGGTGTGCTGGCCGATCCGGCCCTGCACGCCTACATCGGCGGCGAGCCGGACACCCTGGCCGGACTGCGCTCGCGCTACCGGCGTATGACCGCCGGCTCTCCCGACCCGGCCGTCTCCTGGCTGAACTGGGTCATCCGGCTGCGTGAGCCGTCCTGTCTGACGGGCACGGTCCAGGCGACGGTCGGGCCCTCGACTGTCGGGCCCTCGACTGTCGGGCCCTCGGCTGTCGGCCCCTCCGACCGCGGCCTCGTCGCCGAGATCGCCTGGGTGGTGGGGACCCCGTGGCAGGGGCGTGGCATCGCCACCGAAGCGGCCCGGGGGCTGGTCACCCGGCTCGGTGAGCAGTCCGTGCACACGGTCGTCGCCCACATCCACCCCGACCATCGGGCATCCGCCGCCGTGGCCACCGCCGCCGGGCTCGCGCCGACCGATGAATGGCACGACGGCGAGATTCGATGGCAGGGCAGCATCGGACCACGTCCCGCCGTGTAGCCGAGCGAACCCGCTCAGTCCTCCACGCACTTGGGGGCCTTCGAGCCCCGATCGGTGTGGCTGGAGGTGTAGGCCGCCGGTGAAAAGCAGTTGACCGCTCCCGGCCGCACTCGGGCACGATCACGGTTCCGCTCGCTGCCATGAAGGAGTTCCGCCCGTGCCCTCCGCCTCCTTCCCGGACCTGACCGTCCCCGGCACCTTGGTGATCGGCACGCTGTACGCCGACGGCCCGGACCGGCAACAAGCATTCGTGGACGCCGAGTTCGACTCACTCGCGTCCCCGCCCACCGGGCTCGCCGATGTGAGCTGGTTCCTCGGCACGGACGGGGAGACGGTGCTGACGCTCGCCCAGTGGGCCGACGACACCGCGGTTCCGCCTGCCGGTCCGCCCCGCTACCGGCTCTACCGCAGCCTCACCGAGGAGCACGAGACACGCGTCCCGGGCTGTCTCGTCGCCGCCGCCTTCGACGTCGACGGGCCCGAGCGGCAGCGCTCCTTCACCGACGTGGTGATCGCCGCCCAGCCACGCGAAGGCGGCCACCCCGGGGCGATCTCGGCTCACTTCCTGCACAGCGTCGACGGCAGCCGGGTCCTGCTGTACACGGAGTGGACCAGCGCCGAGGCCCACCAGGAGGCCGCCGAGGCCGGGGGTCATGACAAGGCGCACGAGCTGTTCTCGGGGACGCCCGGGGTGCGGCTCACGCGCGGGGGCCGGTTCCACCTGCGTCGCACGCTGCGCTGAGGCCTGCTCACCCCTCGCCCTGGCCGCCCACGATCCCCCCGCCCACCGTGAACCCGATCGCCGTCCCGCCCCCCTCCCGCCGCACCGCGAACGGCGCACCCCCGTGCGCGAGAGCCACCTCGCGGACGATGGACAGGCCGAGGCCCGAGCCCGGCAGGGAACGGGCGTCGGCGGCGCGGTAGAAGCGGTCGAAGACGCGGGCGAGGTCGTGGTCGGTGATGCCGGGGCCCCGGTCGAGGACCTCGACGCGGATCGTGCCGGGCCGGGCGGGACCGGCGACGACGATCTCGATCGGGGCCGTGCCGCGCTGGTCGAACTTCACGGCGTTCTCGACGAGGTTGGACAGCGCCCGGTTCAGCATCCCGGGCCGCCCGTCGGTCGTGGTGTCGCCGCTCGCGCGAAGCGTGATCTCCCGGCCGCTGCGGCGCCGGGCCAGGCCCGCCACCTCCTCCGCGAGGTCGGCGACGTCCACCCGCCGCTGCGGCTCGGTGTCGGACTGCCCGGCCGCGAGGTCGACCAGCTCGTTGACCAGGTCGGTCAGCTCACGGGCCTCCTGGCCGAGGTCGGCGACCAGTTCCTCCCTGGTCTCCGGGGGCAGCTCGTCGATCCGGCGGAGCATCGAGATGTTCGTACGGAGTGAGGTGAGCGGTGTGCGCAGCTCATGGCCCGCGTCCTGGACCAGTCGGCGCTGGTCTTCCTCGGACTGCGCGAGCCGCCCCAGCATGCGGTCGAAGGCCCGGCCCAGCCGGCCCACCTCGTCATGGCCGGCGACCGGCACCTGGATGCCCAGCCGGCGGGTCCGGGCCACGTCCTCGGCGGCGTCGGTCAGAACGACCAGGCGCCGTGTGATGCGCCGGGCGAGCCACCAGCCGAGCAGCCCGGCGGCGATCACGACGGCCGCCATCAGCAGCAGCGTCCGCCGCTGAAGCGCCCGCAGCAGGTCCTCGACGTCGCTGAACTCCTGCGCGACCTGCACCGCGCCCCGCCCGCCGCCGAGGGAGACCGTCGCGACGCGGTAGACGTCGTCGCCCACGTCGACGTCCTTGTGCTCGGCGACCCGCCCGGACAGCGACGCGGCGGCGATCCGCACATCGGCCCCGGTCACCGGCAGTCCCGGACTGCCCCGGTCGACGACACTTCCGTCCGGGCCGAGCACCTGCACATCGGTACGGGCGGGCCGCACCAGGTCATGGCCCGGTGCGGCGGAGGAGAAGTCCTCCGGCGTCATCCGGTTCTCCCGGACCTCGTCCCGCAGGTCCTGCACGACCTCGTCGAACACCGTCTGCTGGTCCACCCGCACCAGCCGGGCCGCGGCGCTGTACGACAGGATGCCGACCAGGACCGTCACGGCCGCGGTCACCGCCGCGAACGACACCGCCAGCGTCGTACGCAGCGAGGCCAGCTTCGGCCGCCGCCCACTCAGGAGTCGGCGGAGGCGGCCCACTCAGTCCTCCCGCAGCACGTAACCCACGCCCCGCACCGTGTGGATCAGCTGCGGCCCGTCCGGATCGTCGAGCTTGCGGCGCAGATAGCCGACGTAGACGGCGAGATTCTTCGAGCCGGGGCCGAAGTCGTAGCCCCAGATACGGTCGTAGATCGTCGAGTGGTCGAGGACGATCCCCGCGTTGCGTACCAGCAGCTCCAGCAGCTCGAACTCGGTGCGGGTCAGCTCCAGCTCGCGCGCGCCCCGCCAGGCCCGGCGCGCCTGCGGGTCCATGCGGATGCCGGCGGCCTCGATGAACCGCTCGGGGAGCTGCTGCCTGGGCGCCTCGGGCACGGGCGGGCTGCCGGCAGGTGCGCTGCCGACCTGTGCGCCCCCGGCCGGTGCGCCGCCGATGGGGTCACCCACGCCCACCGGGCTGGTGCGGCGCAGCAGCGCGCGCAGCCGGGCGAAGACCTCCTCCACGTCGAAGGGCTTCACCACGTAGTCGTCGGCGCCCGCGTCCAGCCCGGCGATCCGGTCGGCGGTCTCCACGAGGGCCGTCAGTATCAGCACCGGCGTCCGGTCGCCCTCGGCGCGCAGCACCCGGCACACCTGGAGCCCGTCGATGCCGGGCATCATCACGTCCAGGACGAGCACGTCCGGGCGGTTGCGGTGGGCCTGCGCCAGTGCCTCGACACCGTCGGCGACCGCCATGACCTGGTAACCCTCCAGGGTCAGGGCGCGCTCCAGGGCGTTGCGGATGGCGCGGTCGTCTTCGGCGAGCAGCACGGTGTGGGGCACGCGTCCAGTGTGCCTGGCGACCGGCTCCCCAGGACCGGATGCGCCGCGCCGGGGCGTCCTTCTTACTCCCCTCTCACCCCCGCGCCCGAGCCAGCCGGGCCGCGTGCGTCGGCGCGTCCGGCACATCCGCCGGGCGGCCCACGGCGAACTCCTTGCGCAGCACCGGTACGACCTCCTCGCCCAGCAGATCGATCTGCTCCAGCACGGTCTTCAGCGGCAGCCCGGCGTGGTCGACCAGGAAGAGCTGGCGCTGGTAGTCACCGGCGTACTCGCGGAAGGCCAGCGTCTTCTCGATGACCTGCTGCGGGGTGCCGACGGTCAGCGGCGTCTGCGCCGTGAAGTCCTCCAGCGACGGCCCGTGCCCGTACACCGGGGCGACGTCGAAGTACGGCCGGAACTCGCGCACCGCGTCCTGCGAGTTCCGCCGCATGAACACATGCCCGCCGAGCCCGACGATCGCCTGCTCGGGCGTGCCGTGCCCGTAGTGCGCGTACCGGGCCCGGTACAGCTCGACCATGCGCTTGGTGTGGTCGGCCGGCCAGAAGATGTTGTTGTGGAAGAAGCCGTCGCCGTAGAACGCGGCCTGCTCGGCGATCTCCGGCGAGCGGATCGACCCGTGCCAGACGAACGGCGGTACACCGTCCAGCGGCCGGGGCGTCGCCGTGAAGCCCTCCAGCGGCGTACGGAACTTCCCCTCCCAGTCGACGCCCTCCTCGCGCCACAGGCGGTGCAGCAGGGCGTAGTTCTCGACGGCGAGCGGGATGCCCTGCCGGATGTCCTGCCCGAACCAGGGGTAGACCGGCGCGGTGTTCCCGCGGCCCAGCATCAGATCCACCCTGCCGTCGGCCAGGTGCTGGAGCATCGCGAAGTCCTCGGCGATCTTCACCGGGTCGCTGGTGGTGATGAGGGTGGTGGCCGTGGAGAGGACCAGCCGCTCGGTGCGGGCGGCGATGTAGCCGAGCATCGTGGTCGGGGAGGACGGCACGAAGGGCGGGTTGTGGTGCTCGCCGGTCGCGAAGACGTCGAGCCCGGCCTCCTCCGCCTTGAGGGCGATGGCGACCATGGCCTTGATCCGCTCGCGCTCGGTCGGGGTCCGGCCCGTGGTGGGGTCGGGCGTGACGTCGCCGACACTGAAGATCCCGAACTGCATGGTCGCTCACCCTCCAGGTTGTTTACCCTTCAACAGTACCCGGGGGAACGACGGCGGGCTCGGTGGCATTCCGGGAAGCGGGCGCGGGGGTATTCCAGGAGGGGTCCCGGCCGGTCCGCCCGAGCAGCCGCTCGAAGGCCGAGGCCCCCTCCGCCACCGGCACCGGCTCCCCGAACACCCCCATCTTCCTGGCCGTGGGTGCCAGCTCGTCCACCGCGCCGGACAGCTCCGCCACGACCGCCTCGTCGGCACCCGGGTACTCCTGGCCCGTCGCCCGCGCCAGGTCCCACACATGCACCGTCAGATCGAGCAGCGCCATCGAGCCGACCAGCCGCGCCGGCATGTTCATCGCGCCCGTCGTGCCGTCCTCGGCCCCCGGCGCCGACCAGGCCGCCACCAGCCGGTCCGCCTCCCGGGCGAACCGCTCACGCCACTCGGGACTCCCGGCGACGGGTTCGGGCGCCTCACCGAAGTCCGACGCCTCCTTCGCGGCCAGCCGCTGGAACTGCACGATCACCTGGAAGAGGTGATCGACCAGCGCGCGCACGTCGTACTCGGCACAGGGCGTGGGCGCGGCGAGCGCCGCGTCGGGAATGCCCCGCACCACCGGCACCGCCCGCTCCCGGGCCATGCCCAGCAGCTCACCGACGCGGTACGTCCTCACAGGGTTCATGTCCATGCTCGTGTCCATGTTCTGACCGTAGGTACGGCCACGACCGCCCATCTTGAAGAAACGCGACGTACGATCCGGCCATGGAGGCACCCCGCCACGACACCCGCGGGATCGTCGACCCGTCCGGGCTGCTGAACCGCGTGCGCTTCCGCCGCCACGAGCCCGCCGAGCCGCTGCGCCGCTACGTCGAGTGGTACTGGCTCATCGACTGGGACCTGCCCGAGCCGTACGCCTCCCACGTCGTCCCGCACCCCTCCGTCAACCTCACCTTCCAGTGGGACGAGGACGAGGGCCCGCCCTACGGCGAGGTCACCGGCGTCGCGCTCGGCCTCTACACCAGGAAGCTGACCGGTCGGGGCCGGGTCTGCGGGGCGAAGTTCCGCCCCGGCGGCTTCCGGCCGTACGCCCCCGAGGAGCCGGTCTCCCGCTGGACGGGCGTCGCCCTGCCCGCCCAGGAGGTGTTCCCGCAGGTCACCGCCGACACCGCCCGCGAGGTCGTCACCCCCTCCGACGACGCCGCCCGGGTCGCCGCCCTCGACGCCTTCCTGCTCGCCCTGCCCCGCACCCCGGACCCGCAGGCGGACCTCGCGACCGACCTCGTCGCACGCATCCGCGCGGACCGCGCCGTACGCCGCGTCGGCGACTTCGCCCACGCCCAGGGCCTGTCGGTACGGGCCCTGCAACGGCTCTTCTCCACCCACGTCGGCGTCAGCCCCAAGTGGGTCCTCCTGCGCTACCGCATCCACGAGGCCCTGGAACAGGCCGCCGGCCACGACGACATCGACTGGGCCACCCTCGCCGCCGACCTCGGCTACGCCGACCAGGCCCACCTCGTGCGGGACTTCACGGCCACGGTGGGAGTCCCTCCCACGGCGTACGCGGCGGAGGCCCGGGCCGGGCGATAGGTGCTGCAGCCGACGTACCGGCGCGGAAGCGGACGGAGGGAGCGTGCGCCGGCCCGGGAGCCGTCCCGCCCTGACGCGGAGCGCCCGGGCGAGGGCATGCGAAGCTGACGACCATGTTCGTGCTCCGCTCCGCCGCCCTCTTCGTCGTCGCCGCCCTGTTCGAGATCGGCGGCGCATGGCTGGTCTGGCAGGGCGTGCGCGAGAACCGGGGCTGGCTGTGGGCGGCCGGCGGCGTCCTCGCGCTCGGCGCGTACGGCTTCGTCGCGACGTTCCAGCCCGACGCCCACTTCGGCCGCGTGCTCGCCGCGTACGGCGGGATCTTCGTCGCCGGTTCGATCCTCTGGGGCGTGGTCGCGGACGGCTACCGCCCGGACCGCTGGGACATCGCGGGCGCGCTGATCTGCCTCGCGGGCATGGCGGTCATCATGTACGCCCCGCGAGGGGACTGACCGGCCCCGGGCGCGGGATCTCAGAACGGCTCGTCGGGCGGCAGCAACCCCAACTGCCCGAGGAAGTCCATCTCGTCGAAGTACAGCCGGTAGTCGACGATCCGCCCGTCCCGCACGGTGGCGATGTCCACCCCTCGGATCCTGATCTCCTTCTGCGTCGGCGGCAGCGTCTCACCGTTGGGCAGCTCCAGCGGCCCGGTGTTGCGCCCGCTGAAGACCCCCTCGTCGATGGCCGTGTCGCCCACCTCGTAGGAGTGCAGCGCGTGGAACGCCCCGTCGGGAACGGCCTCCGTCATCGTCCGCCAGTACTCGACGATGTCGTCACGCCCGTGCAGCTCGCCCTCGTCGGGTGTGAAGGCGACCGCGTCCTCGGCGTACAGCTCGCCGATGGCCTTCAGATCGGCGTGCGTGGTGATCGCGTCCGTGAGCCGGTCCATGACCTCACGTGCCTCGCCCATGATCCACCTCCGGTACAGCCGGAAAACCAAGGGACCACCCGCCCTCATTCTCCCACCAGGGGCCCCGCCTATCCTGGCCGGAAGCCGGAAGCCGGAAGCCGGAAGCCGGAAGCCTTGAGGCCACAGCCGACCCCGCCCACCGCACCCACGCCACTCACGCCACTCACGCCCGAGGAGCTCCCATGGCCACCGCCGCCGTACCGCCCGCAGCCTCCCGCATCGCCGTCGTCACGGGTGCGAGCAGCGGAATCGGCGCCGCCACCGCCCGGCAGCTCGCCGCGGCCGGCTACCGCGTCGTCCTCACCGCGCGCCGCAAGGACCGCATCGAGGCACTGGCGGAGGAGATCAACGCGGCGGGCCACCAGGCCACGGCCTACGCCCTGGACGTCACGGACCGCGCGGCGGTCGACGAGTTCGCCACGGCCTTCAAGACCATCGGCGTCCTGGTCAACAACGCGGGCGGCGCGCTCGGCGCCGACCCGGTCGCGACCGGCGACCCGGCGGACTGGCGTCAGATGTACGAGACGAACGTCATCGGCACGCTCCACCTCACCCAGGCCCTGCTGCCCAAGCTGGACGCGAGCGGCGACGGCACGGTCGTGGTCGTCTCCTCCACCGCGGGCCACGGCACCTACGAGGGCGGCGCGGGCTATGTCGCCGCCAAGCACGGCGCCCACGTCCTCGCCGAGACCCTGCGCCTGGAGATCGTCGGCCGCCCGGTCCGCGTCATCGAGATCGCCCCCGGCATGGTCAAGACGGACGAGTTCGCCCTGACCCGCTTCTCCGGCGACTCGGCCAAGGCCGAGAAGGTCTACGAGGGCGTGGCCGAGCCCCTCACCGCCGACGATGTCGCCGACACCATCACCTGGGCCATCACCCGCCCCAGCCACGTCAACGTGGACCTCCTGGTCCTGCGCCCCCGCGCCCAGGCCTCGAACACGAAGGTCCACCGGGAGCTGTGACACCGGCGGGGACACTCCCACGGCCCTGAAAAGCACAGGCCCCGAGCCGGGGTGGCCCTTAAGGTCACCCTTCGTGGACATCGACAGACACATACGCTTCGACGACCTGCACAACTTCCGCGACTTAGGCGGCTACACCACCGCGGACGGCCACCGCATCCGCCGGGCCCGGGTCTACCGCGCCGACTCCCTGGGCAAGCTCACCCGGGGCACGGACGACTGGACCCGCTTCCTCTCCCTAGGCATCCGCACGGTCATCGACCTCCGCTACCCCTGGGAGATCGACTCCCGGGGCCGCGTCCCGGACGACCCGAGCTTCACGTACCACAACCTCAGCATCGAGCACCGCCCCTACGACCAGGCGGCCCTCACCCCCGACATCGCCCCCGGCCCCTACCTGGCCGAGCGCTACATGGAAGTGGCGCAGGACGGCACCAAGGAAATCCGCCGGGCCCTGGAACTGATCACACAGGCGGCACGGGCCGACGAGCCTCTCGCCTTCCACTGCGCCTCGGGCAAGGACCGCACGGGCCTGATCGCGGCCCTGGTCCTGGAACTCCTCGAAGTCCCACGCCCGGCCATCGTCGAGGACTTCGCCCTCACGGACCTGGCGGCCCCCGCCCTCCTCGCCGACTGGACATCCCACAACGACGGCCGCTCCCCCACCTGGCCGTCCTACGGCCGCGCCCCCGCCGAGGTCATGCACCTGTTCCTGACAGACCTGACGACCCACTACGGCTCGACAGCCGGCTATGTGACCAACGCCCTGGACCTGGACGCGTCGGCCCTCTCGGCGACTCTCCGGGAGGGCCTGCTGGAGTGAGCCGGCGCGTCAGCCCTTCACGCAAACAACCTGCTTCAGCTTCGCCACGACCTCCACCAGGTCCCGCTGCTGGTCGATGACCTGCTCGATGGGCTTGTAGGCGCCGGGGATCTCGTCCACGACGCCGGAGTCCTTGCGGCACTCCACGCCCCGGGTCTGCTCCTCCAGGTCCTTGGTCGAGAAGCGCCGCTTGGCCGCGTTGCGGCTCATGCGCCGGCCGGCGCCGTGCGAGGCCGAGTTGAAGGACTTGTCGTTGCCGAGGCCCTTCACGATGTACGAACCCGTGCCCATGGAGCCGGGGATGATGCCGTAATCGCCGGAGCCGGCCCGGATCGCGCCCTTGCGGGTCACGAGCAGGTCCATCCCGTCGTAGCGCTCCTCGGCGACGTAGTTGTGGTGCGCGCTGATCTCCGACTCGAAGACCGGCTTGGCCTTCTTGAACTCCTTGCGGACCACGTCCTTGAGGAGCGCCATCATGATCGAGCGGTTGTACTTCGCGTACTCCTGCGCCCAGAACAGGTCGTTGCGGTACGCCGCCATCTGCGGGGTGTCCGCGACGAAGACGGCGAGGTCGCGGTCGACCAGGCCCTGGTTGTGCGGGAGCTTCTGGGCGATGCCGATGTGATGCTCGGCCAGTTCCTTGCCGATGTTCCGGGAACCGGAGTGCAGCATCAGCCAGACAGAACCGGTCGTATCAGTGCAGACTTCGACAAAGTGGTTTCCTCCGCCGAGCGTTCCCATCTGCTTCGTGGCGCGTTCCGCACGGAATTTGACCGCTTCGGCGACCCCGTCGAACCGCCCCCAGAAGTCGTCCCACCCGGCCGTACCGAACCCGTGCAGCCGCCCCGGGTCGACGGCGTCGGCATGCATCCCCCGGCCCACCGGAATGACCTGCTCGATCCGCGACCGCAGCCGCGACAGATCCCCGGGCAGGTCGTTCGCCGTCAGGGACGTCTTCACCGCGGACATCCCGCAGCCGATGTCGACCCCCACCGCCGCCGGGCACACCGCACCCTGCATCGCGATGACCGAACCGACCGTCGCGCCCTTGCCGTAGTGCACGTCGGGCATGACGGCGAGGCCCTTGATCCAGGGCAGGGTGGCGACGTTCCGGAGCTGCTGGAGCGCGCCCTCCTCGACCGAGGCGGGGTCGGCCCACATCCGGATCGGTACTTTCGCACCAGGTACCTCTACATACGACATAGCGTCCTCAATCCCCCGTAAGCGAACAGAAGTCTTCAAGAGCAAATACCGGAGCCAAGGTCTACGAAAGGGAATCCGGACCGGCGTTCACGGCAGTGCGTGCGATACACATTGTGTTCATCGGCTGCCCGGCGACGGCAAGCCAATATCCGCCCCGAGAGGAGCCACCACGTGCAACGGAAGGCGTACGTACCCGGTATCGCCGCGCTCCTCGCGGCCCTGCTGGCCGGCTGCACCGGCAGTTCGGACGACGGCGGCACGACGGACGGCTCCAACCCGGGCGACACCGGCACGGCTTCGCCCGCCGCCGAGCCGGGCCGCTACCGCACGCTTCCCGAGCCCTGCACCGCCGTCGGCGAGAGCATGCTCGACGAACTCCTGCCCGGCCTGCGGCAGATCACCGACGGCGAGCAGCGCGAGAAGGCCTACGAGGGCGAGCCGACCGTCACGTTCGACACCGACCGCAAGGTCGGCTGCCAGTGGAAGGTCGACGGCCCGCAGGCCACCGACCATCTCCTCATCGACTTCGAACGGGTCGTCTCCTACGACAACTCCGTCAGCGACGACAACCAGGCCGAGCAGCTCTTCGCGGAGCGGGAGGCCGCGGCCCACCTCCCCGAGCCGACGGCCACCGAGTCGGCGACCTCGGAGTCCCCCGCCGCGGGCAGCACCCCGGCCGGCGGCTCCTCGGCCGCCCCGAGCGACTCCCCCGGCTCGACCTCCTCCCCGTCCTCCCCGTCCTCCCCCTCCGGCTCCTCGTCGCCCTCCGCCACCCCGACCGAACTCCAGCCGCGCGTGCTGGAGGATTTCGGCGACGAGGCCTTCATCGACGACGAGCTGAGCAGCTCCGGTTCGACCGCCAAGCAGCGCACGGTGACTGTGGCGTTCCGCACGTCCAATGTCATCGTGACCATCGAGTACGTCGAACAGCCGGCCACCGTCGGCGTCGTCCCGGACAGCAAGGAATTGCAGGACAGGGCCCAGAAACTGGCCTCCCAGCTGGCCGATTCGCTGAGCGACTGAGGCCCCTTCACGCCCCCTTCACGCACACCCGCAAAGCACCCGAAGGAAGGCCACACCTCCGCCTCACCGCGTACGGTGACCACTCGGCCCCGTTCCGACCGCAGGGAACCACGAGCGTCATGAGTGAAGGAACCATGCAGCGACGAGCACAGCGAGACCAGCAGGACCAGCGAGCGAAGCGACTCAACCGCGTCCTTGTCTGCGCGGCCGCCGTCCCCGTGATGCTGGTCGCCGCCGGCTGCTCCTCGGACTCCGGCTCCGGCGACACCACGGACAAGGCCGCGAACGCGGCGGCTTCGGCGTCGGCGAGCCCGTCGCCGACCGTCGAGGCGGCGGCGTACGACAAGCTTCCGGAGTCCTGCAAGGCACTGTCGAAGAAGACGCTGAAGGACCTCGTTCCGGAGAGCAAGTCCGGCAAGGAGGGCAAGTCGGACGATATCTCCACGCGCGGCAGCTGCTCCTGGAACAGCCTCGACAACAACGGCGTGAAGGGCTCGCAGTTCCGCTGGCTGAACGTGTCGATGCTGCGCTTCGAGTCGGACGCCGCGCGCGGCTCGGGCGAGAAGCTGGCCCAGCAGTACTACGAGAAGCAGGTCCAGGACGTCCAGGCCTCCGAGGGCGCCAAGGGCGTCAAGTCGGAGCCGGTCGCCGACACCGGCGACCAGGCGACGGCCGTGCGCTACGACCTGAAGAAGAAGGAAGGCACCTTCAAGCAGCAGACGGTCGTGGCACGCGTCGAGAACGTCGTCGTCACCCTGGACTACAACGGCGCCGGCCTGGCCGGCGACAAGTCCCCGAGCGCCGACGACCTGGCGAAGGACGCCGAGAAGGCCGCGAAGGAAGCGGTCGCCGCGGTGTCCGAGGCGAACGGCGCGGGCGGCGGCAAGCCCGGCGGCGACCCGTCCAAGCCGGCGTCGAAGTCCCCGTCCAAGGAGCCCTCGAAGGAAGCCTCGAAGGGGGCCCCCAAGGACTCCTCCGCGTCGCCTTCGAAGTCGCCCGCCAAGAAGAGCTGAACACCACCGACCGGAACCGGCCACCCGTCCTCCGCACACATGTGCCACCCTGTTGCGCGCAACAGCACGCAAGGGGAGGGGAAGACGGGTGGCCGCGCCACAACTGACTCGGATGCACCGCGTTCTCATCGGCGTGGTCGTGGCCGGTGCCGTGATCATCGCCGGCATCGGCTTCGCCGGTTCGTACGCCGCGGTCCGCGAGTTGGCCCTGCAGAAGGGATTCGGGAACTTCTCCTACGTCTTCCCGATCGGCATCGACGCGGGCATCTGCGTCCTGCTGGCCCTGGACCTGCTCCTCACCTGGATCAGGATCCCGTTCCCCCTGCTCCGCCAGACGGCGTGGCTCCTGACCGCGGCGACGATCGCCTTCAACGGCGCGGCCGCCTGGCCGGATCCGCTCGGCGTCGGCATGCACGCGGTGATCCCGATCCTGTTCGTGGTCGCGGTCGAGGCGGCCCGCCACGCGATCGGCCGGATCGCCGACATCACGGCCGACAAGCACATGGAGGGCGTCCGCCTCACCCGCTGGCTGCTCTCCCCCGGCCCCACGTTCCTCCTCTGGCGCCGCATGAAGCTCTGGGAGCTGCGCTCCTACGACCAGGTCATCAAGCTGGAGCAGGAACGTCTCGTCTACCAGGCCCGCCTCCGCTCCCGGTACGGCCGCGGCTGGCGCCGCAAGGCGCCGGTGGAGTCCCTGATGCCGCTGCGGCTGGCGCGCTACGGCGTCCCGCTCGCGGAGACGGCCCCGGCGGGTCTGGCGGCGGCGGGCATAGAGCCCGCGCTGCTCCCCCCGGCCCCGAAGCAGCACCAGTCGGCGCTGGAAGCCGACCCGCAGCGAACGGCACCTCACAGCGAGCAGCGCCCACAGCTCGAGAGCAACCGAAACGCCGAGTACGTGGACGACGTACCCGAACCGGACCAGAGCCCGTGGTTCAACACCCCTCGCGAGGTCGAGTACCAGGGCGGCTACGACCCGACGTACGACACCGAGCAGTACGAGCCCTCGTATGACCCTCCGTACGAGCCCCCATATGAACCCCCGTACGAGCCCCCGGTCGAACAGGCACCCACCCCCGAAGACACCGGCAGCTTCCCCATCCCGGTGGGCCCCAACCGCACCCGGGAACTCGGCGACGGCGGCGGCCCCCCGGAACCGACCGAGGAGGACTACTACCGGGCCTTCCGCGAGTCGACGAAGGGCGGCAACGGAGCCCCCACTCCCCGTGGATTCATCGCCGATGTCGAGGCGACCTACGGCATCACCCTGGAAGAGGCCGAGTCCAAGCGCATGGTGAACCGCTTCTCCAACCGCCTCAACGCGGAGATGACGGACGAGCACATCGCATGAGAAAAGGGGCCCTGAGAACAGGGCCCCTTCCTCACACCGTCAGCTACTCCCCGAGCAGCGCCCGAACCCGCTCCTGCCCCACCGCCAGCAGCAGCGTGGGCAGCCGCGGCCCGGTGTCCCGCCCGACCAGCAGGTGGTACAGCAGCGCGAAGAAGGACCGCTGAGCCGTCTTGATCTCCGGCGGCAGCTCCTTCGGCGTCGCGTCGGCCGAGAACCCGGCCTGCACCTTCGGCACGCCGTAGACGAGATGCGTCAGCCCGTCGAGCGACCAGTGCTCGGCGAGCCCGTCGAGCAGCAGCCTCAGCGACTGCTGAGAGGCCTCGTCGAGGGACTTCAGCAGTTCCGCGTCGGCCTCGTCGCGCACGATCGTCCGCTGGTCGGCGGGCACGTGCGTGTTGATCCAGGCCTCGGCCTTGTCGTACCGCGGCCGCGCCTCGTCCAGCGAGGTCAGCGGCTGCTCCGGGTCCAGCTCGCTGAGGATGCGCAGCGCCTGGTCCTCGTGCCCGGCGGTGATGTCGGCGACGGACGCCAGCGTCCGGTACGGGAGCGGCAGGGCCGTCCGCACCAGGTCACCGGCGGCCGTACCCACCGCACGCGCGTGCGCGGCCGCGTCGGCCGGCAGGACGCTGCCGTCGGCGACCTTGGCGTCCAGCCGGTCCCACTCGTCGTACAGCCGCTGGATCTCCTGGTCGAAGGCGACCTTGAAGGACTGGTTGGGCCGGCGCCGGGCGTACAGCCAGCGCAGCAGCTGCGGCTCCATGATCTTCAGGGCGTCCGCCGGGGTCGGCACGCCGCCCCGCGAGGACGACATCTTGGCCATGCCGCTGATGCCGACGAAGGCGTACATCGGCCCGATGGGCTGCTGCCCGCCGAAGATCCCGACGATCTGCCCGCCGACCTGGAACGACGACCCGGGAGACGAGTGATCGACACCGCTCGGCTCGAAGACGACGCCCTCGTACGCCCACCGCATCGGCCAGTCGACCTTCCAGACCAGCTTGCCGCGGTTGAACTCGTTCAGCCGGACCGTCTCCGAGAAGCCGCACGCGGTGCAGGCGTACGTCAGCTCGGTGGAGTCGTCGTCGTAGGACGTGACGGTGGTGAGGTCCTTCTCGCAGTTGCCGCAGTACGGCTTGTACGGGAAGTACCCGGCCGTGCCGGAGCTGCCGTCGTCCTCACCGGCCGCGCCGGAGCCCTCGGCGGCCTCCAGCTCGGCCTCGTCGAGCGGCTTCTGCTGCTGCTTCTTGGCCGGGGCCTTCTTCGTCCGGTACTGGCCGAGGATCGCGTCGATGTCGCCGCGGTGCTTGATGGCGTGCAGGATCTGCTCGCGGTACACCCCGGAGGTGTACTGCGCGGTCTGGCTGATCCCGTCGAACTCCACACCCAGCTCGGCCAGCGACTCGACCATCGCGGCCTTGAAGTGCTCGGCCCAGTTCGGGTACGAGGAGCCCTCCGGCGCCGGGACGGAGGTCAGCGGCTTGCCGATGTGCTCGGCCCACGACTTGTCGACACCGGCGATACCCTCCGGGACCTTGCGGTACCGGTCGTAGTCGTCCCAGGAGATCAGGTGCCGCACCTGGTGGCCCCGGCGGCGGATCTCGTCGGCGACGAGATGCGGGGTCATGACCTCGCGCAGGTTCCCGAGGTGGATGGGGCCGGACGGTGAGAGTCCGGACGCGACGACGACGGGTTTGCCCGGGGCCCGACGCTCCGACTCCTCGATGACCTCATCCGCGAAACGGGAGACCCAGTCGGTGGTCTCGGTGCTCTGAGCCACGATCGGCACGTCCTTCTTTCTCCAGGGCAGCCGTACGGTCAACGGCCGGTGCCCATTCTCCCAGACGGCATCCCGCCCGGGAAAACGGCTTTACCCCCCGTGGGATACTGAGCGTGTCTATCGATTCCCACGAGGAGAACGGCATCCATCCCATGACCTCGGTCACGTCGCTCACCGATCAAGTCCAGCAGCGTCTCGCGAACGCCCTGTCGGCCACCCGGCCGGAGGCCGACGCCGACCCGCTGCTGCGACGTAGCGACCGGGCCGACTTCCAGGCCAACGGGATCCTCGCCCTCGCCAAGAAGGCCAAGTCGAACCCCCGGGAGCTGGCGACGGAGGTCGTCGGCGCCATCGTCACCGGTGATGTGATCAAGGACGTCGAGGTCTCAGGACCCGGCTTCCTCAACATCACGATCGCCGACCGGGCGATCACCGAGAACCTCGCCGCGCGGCACGCGGACGGCGAGCGCCTCGGCGTGCCGCTGAAGGAGAACGCGGGCATCACGGTCGTCGACTACGCCCAGCCGAACGTGGCGAAGGAGATGCACGTCGGCCACCTGCGGTCGGCGGTCATCGGCGACGCCCTGCGCGGCATGCTCGACTTCACCGGCGAGAAGACGATCGGCCGGCACCACATCGGCGACTGGGGCACCCAGTTCGGCATGCTCATCCAGTACCTGTTCGAGCACCCCGG
Source organism: Streptomyces sp. CRCS-T-1 (assembly GCF_024442335.1). NCBI lineage: Bacteria > Bacillati > Actinomycetota > Actinomycetes > Kitasatosporales > Streptomycetaceae > Streptomyces > Streptomyces sp. CRCS-T-1. The sequence continues at coordinate 3,481,570 of NZ_CP101651.1, forward strand.
CGAGCTGGCCCCCGCGGCCGACGTCGACGGCGAGCAGGCGATGAGCAACCTGAACCGGGTGTACAAGGCGTCGCGTGCGCTGTTCGACGCGGACGAGGAGTTCAAGGAGCGGGCCCGGGGGCGGGTCGTCGCCCTGCAGTCCGGCGACAAGGAGACGCTGGAGCTGTGGCAGCAGTTCGTGGACGAGTCGAAGGTCTACTTCTACTCCGTCTTCGAGAAGCTCGACATGGAGATCCGCGACGACGAGATCGTCGGCGAGTCCGCGTACAACGAGGGCATGCCCGAGACCGCCCGCCTCCTGGAGGAGATGGGCGTCGCGGAACGCTCCGAGGGCGCGCTCGTGGTCTTCTTCGACGAGATCCGCGGCAAGGACGACCAGCGTGTCCCGCTGATCGTGCAGAAGGCCGACGGCGGCTTCGGCTACGCGGCCTCCGACCTGACGGCGATCCGCAACCGGGTCCAGGACCTGCACGCCTCGTCCCTGCTGTACGTCGTGGACGTCCGCCAGTCGCTGCACTTCAAGATGGTCTTCGAGACGGCTCGCCGGGCCGGCTGGCTGAGCGACGGCGTCAGCGCGCACAACATGGGCTACGGCACGGTGCTCGGCGCGGACGGCAAGCCGTTCAAGACGCGTGAGGGCGAGACCGTACGTCTTGAGGACCTGCTGGACGAGGCCGTGCAGCGGGCCGCCGAGGTCGTCCGGGAGAAGGCGCAGGACCTCACCGAGGACGAGATCCAGGAGCGGGCCGCGCAGGTCGGCATCGGCGCCGTGAAGTACGCCGACCTGTCGACGTCGCCGAACCGGGACTACAAGTTCGACCTGGACCAGATGGTGTCGCTGAACGGCGACACGTCCGTCTACCTCCAGTACGCGTACGCCCGGATCCAGTCGATCCTGCGCAAGGCGGGCGGGGCGTCGCCGGCCGCGCACCCGGAGCTCGAACTCGCCCCGGCGGAGCGGGCGCTCGGTCTGCACCTGGACGCGTTCGGCGACACGGTCTTCGAAGCCGCCGCGGAGTACGCCCCGCACAAGCTGGCCGCGTATCTGTACCAGCTGGCGTCGCTGTACACGTCGTTCTACGACAAGTGCCCGGTCCTCAAGGCCGAGACGCCCGAGCAGATCGAGAACCGCCTGTTCCTCTGCGACATCACGGCCCGCACCCTCCACCAGGGCATGGCCCTGCTGGGCATCCGGACGCCCGAGCGGCTCTGAACCGGGTCGGGGCCGGGCCCTGACGACAGGCCGAGGGCGGCACTCCCCCGTGGAGTGCCGCCCTCGGGCGTGGTGGAGAGCCGCCGGTCAGCGGCAGTTGACCCACTCGTTGGACTTCTGGAACCAGACGGTGTCGCCGGTGCCCTTGACGCCCCGTGCGAGAACTCCGGTGTCGCCGCGGTAGTTCTTCTCCGTGTACCACTTGTAGTCACAGGACCTGCCGTGGTTGTACCAGGACTTGAAGCCCTGGAAGACCACGAAGGGGGTGAGGTCCGCGTTCTTCCCCTCGACCTTCTGCATGCGGCCGGTGTAGTTCTTGCCGGCCCAGACGCAGAACCAGCCCGACGGACAGTCCGACGCCGCCTGGGGCGAGGCCTCCGCCGCACCGGCCGTACCCGCGTTGCCGGCGAGCAGACCACCGGTCAGCGCGATCCCCCCGGCCATGACGGCGAGCTTCCTGGTCATTCGCATGTGCTGTTCCCCCTTCGTGGACGGGCCGACCGCACCGGCCGGCTCGACAACGAGACTGCGGGCCGGGAGCCCCGCTCCACCACATCCGCCCCGGAAGTGACGCCCGCACGGGACGTCCCACCCTCTGACCTGCCCGGACACCACCCGCCGGGACGGTACGGCGGGACACTCGCGGTGGGCGTGGCCGAATCGGTGGGGGGCGGCAGGGGGATCGGAACCGATGTATGGGGCTCCGCGTGGATGCTGATGCAGAATGCGGCGGTAAGGGGACCGCTGACCACGGTCCGCGAACGCGAATGGGGGGAACATGTCGCGTTGGAAAGGGCTGCCCGAAGAACTCGACCCGCGTGTGCGGCAGTTGGTGGTGCGATTACGCCGGGCCAAGGACCACAGCGGACTGAGCCTGCGCCGGCTCGCGGCGAGGACGGGCTACAGCACATCGTCGTGGGAGCGCTATCTGTCCGGCCGGTCGCTCCCGCCCAGGGACGCCGTCGAGGCGATGGCCCGGCTCGACGGTGACGATCCGGCCCGGCTGCTCGCGCTGCACGAGGTCGCCGCCGAGGCATGGGGCACGGCGTCCGAGCACCGCGGACCGCCGGCCGGGCCCGGCACCGGCCCGCCGCCCCGCCCGCACGGCCGGGCGCTGCGCATCACCCTCATCGCCGGGTCGGTGGCCCTGGTGCTGGCCGTCGCCACCGTGGTCCTGCTCGCCGTACGGCTCACGGACGGCGCGGGCAAGGCGGCCGTGACCCCGCTCACGGCGTCCGCGGCCACGCAGGTCCCAGGGTCGCCCAAGCGGTCGGAGCGCCCCACCTACACCTGCGTCGCGGAGCGGATCGACGGCCGCTGGTACACGGGCAACAGCCGCACCCTGAAGGCCGTCCTGGCGAAGGGCCACGCCGGACCGGAGGTGGCGGAGGCGCAGTGTCTGCTGCATCAGGCGGGCTTCTCACCGGGAGCCGTGGACGGCATCTTCGGCCCGCACACGCAACGCGCGGTCAAGGAGTTGCAGAAGCACTCCGGACTGGTCGTGGACGGCATCATCGGCCCGCACACCTGGAAGGCCCTGCGGCGATGACACGGGCCCCGCAGCCCTCCGCACTGCCGCCGGAACGCACCCGACTGGCCTCCGCTCTACGGGAGTTGCGCACCGGCACGGGACTGAGCCTGGCGGCCCTCGCGGCGAAGACCACGTTCAGCAAGTCGTCCTGGGAGCGCTACCTCAACGGCAAGACGCTCCCGCCCGGCCAGGCGGTGCGGGAGCTGTGCCGTCTGGCCGGCGAGCCGGAGGGCCGCTGTCTGGCGCTGTGGGAACTCGCGGAGTCGGAATGGAGCGGCCGGGCGGCGGCGCGGCCCACGGACGCGCCTGGGCCCGCGGACCCCCCGGGCCCGGACGCCGGGCATCCCGTCGGCGGCAGGGGCACGGTCATGGCGGTCCTCGCCTCGGTCTGCGCGCTGGCGGCCGGCGGCCTCTCCATCGCCCTGGTCCTCGTCGCGGGCCACACCGGCGACAGCCGCCCCTCCGCACCGCCGTCCTTCGCCCCGGCACCCCGCTGCCAGGGAGCCACCTGCGAGGGCCAGGACCCGATGCCCATGAAGTGCGGCACCCACCCGCTCACCCTCGCCACGCACCGCACGTCCACGGGAGCCCACCTCGAACTGCGCTACAGCACGGAGTGCGGGGCGAGTTGGGCGAGGATGTGGAGCACCCGCATCGGCGACCGCCTGGAGATGGACCCGGGCGGCGAAGACACGGGCCGCCCGCACACCGCCCGGATCACGGACGGCGTCGCCGCGCAGTCCTACGTCTACACCCCGATGACCGAGGCGACCCCCGGCGCGACGGTCCGGGCCTGCTTCCACCCGGTGACGGGAGGCAGCCGCGAATGCTTCGAGGCCCGCGTCTGACGGATCACCGCCCTCCTCCCCCGTTATCCCCCGTATCCCCTGGTCCCCGGCCTCACCGCTGAGCCGTGCTGCTCGCACCGTCCAGTGCCTCCCGGATGATGTCCGCGTGCCCGGCGTGCTGGGCCGTCTCCTGGATCAGATGCAGCAGGATCCGGCGCGCCGACCAGTACTCGCGCTCCGGCGGCGACCAGGGAGTCATCGGCAGGGGCACGCGATGGTCCAGGTCCGGCAGCCCGGCCAGGGCCTCGTCGGTCGCCCGCGCGGCCGCGGTGTACGCCGCCAGCAGCCCGTCGAGCGTGTCGCCCTCGGCCATGCGGTACTGCCCCATGTCGAGCATGCCGTCCGGCAGTTCACCGTCGCTTTTGACCATGATCCGCGTCCACGCCGCCTCCCCTTGAGCGAGATGCTTCACGATCCCGCCCAGGGTCAGCTCACTCACGGTCGTACGCCGGGCGGCTTGCTCGTCGTCGAGTCCGCGCACGGTGATCAGCAGCAGTTCCCGCTGCTCGGCGAGCGCGTACGACAGGTCGGTCTTCTCCGAGGAAGTCGTCATGGAAGGACCGTAGGGAGCAATTAGGTCAGCTCGCGTCCGCTGATGTTCGCTTGTCAGTGGTCGGATTTACAGTCACCTCCATGGCGACACTTCCGAACCCGCTCCCGACCCTGGCGGCAGACCCGAGCGGCCGCGCGCTGGGGCTTGAACTCCCCGCCGGGACCCTGCTCGACACCACCGACGAGGGCCCCTGGCACGAACCGTTGCTGTGGTGCGCGCAGGACCGGGCCGTGCCGGGCGGCTGGACGGCGCTGGAGCCGACGCGTCGGGTCGGGCTGCTGCCGGTCGTCCTCGACGTGGGGGACGGGCACGGCGGGCCGGACGGCTGGGAGTTGATGCCCGGCGAGGTGTCCTACCCCGGGGATCACGACGCCGAGGAGGTGCTGGCGGAGTACTGGGAGGAGTGCGCGGCGGAGGGCGACACATGGCCCGGGCCGGCCGCCCCCGCCACTCAGGACCCGGCCCCGGACGCGGACCCGGACATGGCCCCGGACCCGGACGCGGTCGCCGCGGCCGTCGCGGACTCGCTGCTAGAAGCCGGCGGTCCGCTCAAGGACCCCCGTCTCGCCCTGGTCCCGGCCCGCCGCAGCGCCGACATCCCGACGGCGATCGGCTGGACGGGCCCGGCGCACCACGAGGGCGACACGGCCCGGATCAGCGCGGTGCTGCGCTCCTGGGAGGACCGCTTCGGCATACGGGTCGTGGCCCTCGGCTTCGACCATCTGCTGCTGTCGGTCGCCGCCCCGCCCACCACCCTCGCGGAGGCGGAGGCCGTCGCCGCCGAGCACTTCGCGTTCTGCCCGGACAACATCCGGCAGAGCGCCGACCCCACCCTGCGGTCATACGCCGAGCGCCAGGTCAGGGATCAGCCGACCTGGCCCTTCTGGTGGGACTGAACCCCCAGGGACGCTGATGGCTCAGCCCTTGGCCCCGATCCCCGCATAGACGTTGATGTCCGCGTCCGTCACGTCGTTGATGTCGCGGTAGCGGACCCTCTCGATGTCGTCGAGGCCCGCGAGGAAGGACTCCTCCGGCTGCTCGGGGACGGGGGCCGCGTGGTCGGGCCGCCAGCGGTGCGCGGGGACGACGCCGGGGTCGGCGATCTCCAGGAAGTTCTCCGTGAAGAACCGCTCGACATCCGCCCGGGTCCGCAGCACGAAGGTGAACCCCCGCTCGGTGTACGTCCGCTGGACCGCGCGGATCTTCTCGGGGTTGAGGTCCTCGGTGAGATGGCTGAGCACCAGCCGGCTGCCGACGGGCAGCGCGTCGAGCAGCTCGCGCACCAGCGGATACGCCTCGCCGTCCTCGACGAAGTGCAGGATCGCGACCAGGCACAGCGCGACGGGCTGGTCGAAGTCCAGTGTCTTGGCGGCCTGTTCGAGGATCCGGGCCGGGTCCCGCAGATCGGCGTCGATGTAGTCCGTACGCCCCTCGGGCCCGCTGGTGAGCAGGGCCCGCGCGTGCGCGAGCACGACCGGGTCGTTGTCGACGTACACGACCCGCGACTCGGGGGCGACGCGCTGTGCGATCTGGTGCACGTTCTCGGCCGTCGGCAGCCCCGTGCCGATGTCGAGGAACTGCCGGATGCCGTCCTGCTCCACCAGCGTGGTCACCGCACGGCGCAGGAAGTCCCGGTTGTGCCGGACGTCGAGATACCCGCGCGGATTGGCGGCGAGCCCGGCGGCGGCCGCCTCCCGGTCGGCCGGGTAGTGGTCCTTGCCCCCGAGGAAGACGTCGTAGACCCGCGCCGGGTGCGCCTTGCTGCTGTCGATCCTCCTCCGCAGCTCGGCGGGATCCTGGCTGAGCGCGTCACCGGGCATGGACGTCTCCCTGAAGAGTAGGTGGTTCAATCAGCAACCACTTCGACGGTCAACAACCTAACGCCTCAAGTGATTTGATGGTGCCCGTGCGGACCAGCGAGCGAGCGACGACGACCCTGTGGCGTCCCACCGGGCCCAAGGAACTGGACCTGGTGCGGGAGCTCGACTGGCGCGCCTGGCCGCCCCGGCTCCCCGAGCAGCCGATCTTCTACCCGGTCCTCAACGAGGACTACGCCGTCAGGATCGCCCGCGACTGGAACGTCAAGCATGACGGTGCCGGCTACGTCACCCGGTTCGAGGTCGACTCCGGCTTCCTGAGCCGCTACCCGGTCCAGCAGGCGGGCGGCGAGACGATCCTCGAACTCTGGGTACCGGCCGAGGAACTCGACGAGTTCAACGCCCACATCGTCGGAGAGATCGAGCTGGTCCACGAGTTCCACTGAGAGCCGGCCGGCCGGTCACTCGGTGGTCCCTGCCTCGACCCACTTCTCACCGCCCAGCGGGAACTCGTACGCCGGACGCCCGTTGTTCCCGCTCGTGCGGAAGGGCCGGCCCTTGTCGTCCACCGTCAGCGTGCCGCTCCGGCTGCCGCTGGACCAGCGCAGCTCCAGATACCAGCTGACGTCGTACGCGGAGGCGTCGGCCCGGATGTAGTAGACCTCCGGGTCGGACTGGCTCACCGAGAACGGGAAGTCGTCATGGCCCGCCTCGGGGACGACGGAGGGACGCGCGGCGTCCAGGGCGACCGTGAAGAAGCGCGTCGGGACGCCACCGCCGCAGCCGACGCCCGGATAGCCCATGGCGTAGTCGTTCCAGGCGAGCGGCGTCCGCTTGCCCGCCATACGGACCGTCAGCCCGTCGACGACCACCGTCTCCTTGCCCGTGCCCTGCACGGTGAGCTTCAGAAACTGCTGCCCCGACGGAACGGCCCCGTTCGCCGCCACCCAGGCCGGCGCGTCCTGCTCCAGCGGCGGCGGCCCGACCTGACTCGGCGGCCGGTTCACCAAGTAGCGCTGGGAACAAGGATCTTCCCAGGCGTGCGGGGTGGTGTTCACCGTGAGGGGGACAGGGCCGGAGGCCGGGGCGCCGGTACGGCCGGGCCGTCCGCCGGTGCCGCCGGCGGCGGGGGCGCGCGGGGCAGGGGTCGCGGAGGCGGACTCCTTCCCCTCGCCCTTGCTCTTGCCCTTCTCCTTGTCCTTGTCCTTGCCGCTGTCGGTGGAGGCACGGCCCGAGGGCGACGCCGAGGCGTCCGACCCGCCGTCCGGCGTCCGGCGTTCGTCGGACACGGCAGCCGCACCCCGACGCCCGTCGCCGTCCGCCCCACCGGAGGGCACGGCCACGGCGAGCCCGACCCCGCCCAGGACGACGGCCGCGGCGATACCGGCGAGGAGGGCGGGCCGAGGACGCCGTGACCGGGGCGCCTCCGAAGCCGGCGCATCATCGACCGAGGCCGGAGGCTCGGGACCCGAAGCGGGAGCCTCGGCAACCGGAGCCGAAGCCGGAGCCGGAACCTCGGCACCCGGAGCCGGAGCCACTGCCGCCGGTCCTGCCACCCCGGTCTCGGCCGAGCCCCCACCCCCCTTCCGCCCTCGCCCGGCATCGGCCAGCACCCACCGCCGATGCAGCTCGACGAGTTCCCCGGGCGACGCCTTGCACAGCCGGGCGAGCCTCTCCACCGGCGCGTAGTCGGCGGGCACGGCGTCCCCGTTGCAGTACCGGTGCAGCGTCGACGTACTCATGTGGAGCCGCTTGGCGAGCACCCCGTAGCTCAGCCCGGAGCGCTCCTTCAACTCCCCCAGCAGCGCGGCGAACTCCGCCGCGGCCGTGCCTTCCGACACCCTTCCTCCATCCCCCATGTCCCGTTCACCCGTTCCAGGGCAGGGACGTTTCCCCAGGTCACAGCATGTACGGGCGTTCCAGCGTCCCTGATGGTCCGCCGGGTGTGGCGGCCGGGACGGATCACCGCACAAGCTCTGGCCATCCAAGCAGCCGCTCCCGGCCGACCGGTCGGCGGCTCGCTCGGGCCTTCTCGCCAACCGCCTTTGTCCGAAAGGGAACCCACTCATGCGCAAGTACCACGCCCTCCCCGTAGCCCTCCTGGCCGCGCTCGCCCTCACGGCGTGCGAGGACGGCACGGGCACTCAGGACGAGGGCGCGGCCAAGCCCCGGGTGACGTCATCGACGACGGCGGCCACCGCGCCCCAGCAGACGTCCACCGACACGAAGGGCACGCAGTCCGGGACGACCGGCAAGACGAACGGCGGGAACTCCGGGGCGGCCAAGCCCACCGACCCCGCCGACCCGGCCAACCGCGTCTCCTGCAACGGCACCAACACCACGGTCACGGCCCAGCCGGTCCGCCGACCCGTCAACCACATGCTGATCACGGTCAAGAACACCGGCTCGAAGTACTGCGACCTCACCTACTACCCGGTGCTGCGCTTCGACGAGATGCAGTGGGCCCCGCGGCCGATCGAGGACTCCAAGCCGCAGGCGGTCACGACCCTGGCCCCCGGCGAGTCCGGCTACTCGGGCGTGACGCTGTCGGCGGCCGACGGCAGCGGCGACGGCGGCACCACCGGCCGCAAGCTCGAGGTCGGCTTCCAGGGCCGCACGCCGAACAGCAACGGCGGCCCCTCCGCACTCCCGACCCTCCCGGCCAAGGGCATGTACTACGACAGCTCGCTGACGGCCACGTACTGGCTGCGGGACATGGACGAGGCCCTGACCTACTGAGCCTGACCGAGCCCTACTGCTCCTTGAGCTTCTGGGCCACCTCGGTGGCCCAGTAGGTGAGGATGTTGCGCGCACCGGCCCGCCGGATGCCGGTCAGGGACTCCATGATCGCCCGGTCCCGGTCGATCCAGCCCTTCTCGGCGGCGGCCTCGATCATCGAGTACTCGCCGGAGATCTGATACGCGGCGACGGGCACGTCCGAGGCGTCCGCGACCCGGGCGAGGATGTCCAGGTAGGGCCCGGCCGGCTTGACCATCACCATGTCGGCGCCCTCTTCGAGATCGAGGGCCAGCTCCCGCAGGGAGTCACGCACATTGGCGGGGTCCTGCTGATAGGTCTTCCGGTCCCCCTGCAGGGACGAGCCGACGGCCTCCCGGAACGGCCCGTAGAACGCGGAGGCGTACTTGACGGTGTAGGCGAGGATGGCGACATCCTCCCGCCCGATCTGGTCCAGGGCGTCACGGATGACCCCGACCTGCCCGTCCATCATCCCGCTGGGCCCGACCACATGGGCCCCGGCATCGGCCTGCACCTGGGCCATCTCGGCGTACCGCTCCAGGGTCGCGTCGTTGTCGACCCGCCCCTCGGAGTCCAGCACTCCGCAGTGCCCGTGGTCGGTGGTCTCGTCGAGGCACAGGTCGGACATGACGAGCAGGTCGTCGCCGACCTCGGCCCGCACGTCCCGGAGGGCGACCTGCAGAATCCCGTCCGGGTCGGTGCCCGGCGTCCCGAGACCGTCCTTCTTCGACTCCTCCGGCACGCCGAACAGCATGATCCCGGAGACCCCCGCCGCGACCGCCTCGGCGGCGGCCTTCTTCAGACTGTCCCGCGTGTGCTGCACGACCCCGGGCATGGCCCCGATCGGCACCGGCTCACTGACGCCCTCGCGCACAAAGGCCGGAAGAATCAAATCAGCGGGGTGCAACCTGGTCTCGGCCACCATCCGACGCATGACGGGGCTACTCCGCAAACGCCGCGGCCGAGTACCAGGAAAAGAACCGTACGTCGTCATGCCACCTACGCTACGCCCGCCCAAAACGCCCCGATGCCGACGGGATGTCGGAGCGAAGCCGCTTAGCTGCGGGCAATCGTGCCGCTAAGGGCGGCACGGGTGGGCGCAGCGGCACCCCGCTCCGCCGGGCTGCGCACCCACCCGCCCTAAGCCCCCACGCCGAGCACCCCAGAAGCCCCCCAAGTGCGCCCACCACCCCCCAGGTCCATCCTGAAACCAAGGAACAGCAAGGACAAGGACCCCGACGGCCGGCCCCAAAACCCCCGCCGCCGCCGTCCCTCCGTACGCCCATCCACGGAGGACGCGATGACCGCCCCCCACCCCCACCACACCCCCGACCTCTTCGCCCTGTCAGGAATCCACGGCCCGGTCCTACGCCCCGGCGACCCCGCCTACGCCGACGAAGTCACCGGCTTCAACCTGGCCGCCCTCCACACCCCCGACGTGGTCATAGGAGCCACCGGCCCCGACGACATCGTCACCGCCATGCGCTGGGCGAAGGCCACCGACACCCCCGTAGCCGTCCAGGCGACGGGCCACGGCGCCAACTTCCCCATAGAACAGGGCCTGTTGATCAACACCGCCCGTATGACAGACGTGCACACCGACCCCACCGCCCGCACGGCCACGATCGCCGCGGGCGCGAAGTGGAGCCACGTCATGGCCGCCACCGCCCCGCACGGCCTGGCCGGTCTCTGCGGCACCTCCACGGACGCGGGCGTCATCGGCTACACCCTGGGCGGCGGACTCCCGGTCCTCGGCCGCGCGTACGGCTACGCCGCCGACCTGGTCCGCTCCTTCCAGGTCGTCACCCCGGACGGGCACCTGCGCGAGACGGACCCCCGGCACGAACCGGAACTGTTCTGGGCCCTGCGCGGCGGCAAGGGCAACGTAGGCGTCGTCACCTCACTCGTGACCGACCTGCTCCCCCTGGCCCGCCTCTACGGCGGTGGCATCTACTGCCCCGGCGAACACACGGCGGCCCTGCTGCGGACCTGGACGGACTGGACCCGCACCGTCCCGGACGAGATGTGCAGCATGTTCTCGATCCTGCGCCTGCCGCCCCTGCCCCAGATCCCGGAGCCCCTGCGCGGCGGCTTCTGGGCCCGGGTCGCGATCGCCTGGCCGGGCGACACGGCCGAGGGCGAGGCCCTGATCGCCCCGCTCCGCGAAGCGGCCCCCGTGGCCGTCGACACGGTCGAGGAAATGGACTACGCGGCCCTGGACCGCATCCACACGGAACCCCAGGACCCGCTCCCGGCCCGGGAGTGCTGCCTGCTCCTGCGCGACCTGTCCCCGGAGGCCATCGGCACGCTCCTGGAGCAGGTCGGCCCCACGGCCGGCGCCGACCACCCGCTGCTGGTCGTCTCGCTGCGCCACATGGGCGGCGCGATGGCCCGCCCGTCCGCCGTCGAGGACGCCGTCTGCTCCCGCGACGCGCGGTACCTCCTCGAATCGGTCGGCATCCTGGCCGCCCCACCCGCCGCCGAGGCCCTGGAACAGGCGACGGCCCGCCTCTACACCGCGATGGCGCCCCACGGCACGGGCCGCACCATGGTCAACATCCACGGCACCCCGGGCGACGAACAGGACATCGCCCGCGCCTGGACCCCAGAGGTCTACGCCCGCCTACGCCACGACAAGGCCACCTACGACCCGACGAACCTACTGCGCTACGGCCACGCGGTAACCCCCGCCTAGCCACACCCACCCCGCTGCGGGCATGCGTGCCGCTAGGGGCGGCACGGGTGGGCGCAGCGGCACCCCGCTACGCCGGGCTGCGCACCCACCCGGCCCGGCCCCAACGCCGAGCACCACCAAGCCGACCCGGACCAGCCCGACTCAGGTGGTCGACCGCCTCCGCCGAGCCCCCGGCCGCCTCTCGCTGGGCCGAGTCACCGCATCCCCGGCCTCCACAGCCGCAGCCCTCCGCTTCGCACCGAAGTCGGCCAGCGCCTCGGCCAGCTTGTGCACGGACGGCTCGGGCGCCATCACGTCCACCCGCAGCCCATGCTCCTCGGCGGTCTTCGCCGTGGCCGGGCCGATACACGCGATCACGGTGACGTTGTGCGGCTTGCCGGCGATACCGACCAGGTTCCGCACGGTCGACGACGACGTGAACAGCACGGCGTCGAACCCGCCGCCCTTGATCGCCTCGCGCGTCTCCGCCGGCGGCGGCGAGGCCCGCACGGTCCGGTAGGCCGTGACGTCGTCGACCTCCCAGCCCAGCTCGATCAGCCCGGCGACCAGCGTCTCCGTGGCGATATCCGCACGCGGCAGGAACACCCGGTCGATCGGGTCGAAGACCGGGTCGTAGGGCGGCCAGTCCTCCAGCAGCCCGGCGGCGCTCTGCTCACCGCTCGGCACCAGGTCCGGCTTCACGCCGAAGGCGATCAGCGCCTTGGCGGTCTGCTCACCGACCGCCGCGACCTTGATCCCGGCGAAGGCCCGGGCGTCGAGCCCGTACTCCTCGAACTTCTCCCGCACGGCCTTGACCGCGTTCACCGAGGTGAAGGCGATCCACTCGTAGCGGCCCGTCACGAGCCCCTTGACCGCCCGCTCCATCTGCTGGGGCGTGCGCGGCGGCTCCACGGCGATGGTCGGCACCTCGTGCGGTACGGCCCCGTACGAGCGCAACTGGTCGGAGAGCGACGCCGCCTGCTCCTTGGTGCGCGGCACGAGGACCTTCCAGCCGAACATCGGCTTGGACTCGAACCACGCGAGCTGGTCGCGCTGGGCGGCGGCGGAACGATCACCGACCACGGCTATCACCGGCCGGCCGCCGTCGGGCGAGGGCAGCACCTTCGCCTGCTTCAGCGTCTGCGCGATCGTGCCGAGCGTGGCGGTCCAGGTCCGCTGCCGGGTGGTCGTACCGGCGACGGTGACCGTCATCGGGGTGTCCGGCTTGCGGCCCGCGGAGACCAGCTCGCCGGCCGCCGCGGCGACGGAGTCCAGCGAGGTGGACACGACCACCGTGCCGTCCGACGCCCCGACCTCCGTCCAGCACCGGTCCGACGCCGTCCGCGCGTCCACGAACCGCACGTCCGCGCCCTGCGCGTCACGCAGCGGCACACCGGCGTACGCGGGCACACCGACGGCGCTCGCGATACCGGGGACGACCTCGAAGGGCACCCCGGCGGCGGCGCACGCCAGCATCTCCTCGGCGGCGTACGTGTCGAGGCCCGGGTCACCGGACACCGCACGCACGACCCGCCTGCCGCCCCGCGCGGCCTCCATGACAAGATGTGCGGCATCCCGCACCGCGGGGACTGCCGCGGTGGTTGACGTGCCGTCAACTACCGTCAGCTGGGGCGTTCCTGTGCCCGGAGCCGGCTCCTGGGAAGGATCCGAATCCGTGTGCACTTCGGAGACGCCCTGCCTGGCGTGCTGACGTACGACGTCGAGCACCTCGTGCTCGGCGACGAGAACGTCCGCGCTCGCCAGCGCCTCTACGGCGCGCAGAGTTAGCAGTCCCGGATCTCCGGGTCCGGCACCCAGGAAGGTGACGTGCCCGTGTTCAGGACCGGCGGAAAGGGTGGTGGGGCTCAATGTGCTCGCTCCCCCATCAGACCGGCCGCGCCCTGGGCGAGCATCTCGGCCGCGAGTTCGCGACCGAGCGCCATTGCCCCGTCGTACGTCTCGGGCACGGGACCGGTGGTGGACAGCTGCACCATGCGCGTGCCGTCGGTCGTACCGACGACGGCGCGCAGGCGCATTTCCTTGACAATCTGCCCGTCGGCCAGCAAGTCGGCCAAAGCGCCCACGGGAGCGCTGCAGCCGGCCTCCAGGGCGGCGAGCAGTGACCGCTCGGCCGTCACGGCGACCCGCGTGAACGGGTCGTCGAGCTCGGCGAGCGCGGCGACGAGGTCCGCGTTTTCCGCGGCACACTCGATCGCCAGTGCCCCCTGGCCGGGGGCGGGCAAAACCGTGTCGACCGACAGGAAGTCGGTCACTTCGTCGCCGCGGCCGATCCGGTTCAGTCCGGCGGCGGCCAGCACGACGGCGTCGAGCTCACCGCCCCGCACGTATCCGATCCGGGTGTCGACGTTGCCGCGGATCGGGACGGTCGCTATGTCCAGTCCGTGGCTGCGGGCGTACGAGTTGAGCTGGGCCATGCGGCGCGGCGAACCGGTGCCGATGCGGGCCCCGCTCGGCAGGTCGGTGAACTTCAGCGCGTCCCGGGCGACGATCACGTCCCGCGGGTCCTCCCGCACGGGTACGGCCGCCACGACCAGGTCGTCGGGCTGCGCGGTCGGCAGGTCCTTCAGCGAGTGCACCGCGAAGTCGACCTCGCCCTTGAGCAGCGCGTCGCGCAGGGCGGTGACGAAGACGCCGGTGCCGCCGATCTGGGCGAGCTGCTCGCGCGAGGTGTCTCCGTACGTGGTGATCTCGACGAGCTCCACGGGCCGCCCGGTCACCCGGGTCACCGCCTCGGCCACCTGCCCGGACTGGGCCATGGCGAGCCTGCTGCGGCGGGTACCGAGCCGCAGTGCCCCTGTTTCGTTCGCTCCCCGCGTGTCGTTCATGCCGACCCTCGGTTCTTCTCGGTAGTGCTGTCCTCGGCGCGGGAGACGGCGGCCACCGTCTCGGGGTCGAGGTCGAACAGGGTCCGCAGCGCGTCCGCGTACCCGGCGCCGCCGGGCTCGGCCGCGAGCTGCTTGACCCGTACGGTCGGCGCGTGCAGCAGTTTGTCGACCACGCGCCGCACGGTCTGGGTGATCTCCGCGCGGTGCTTGTCGTCGAGGCCGGGCAGCCGTCCGTCCAGCCGGGCGATCTCGCCTGCCACCACATCGGCGGCCATGGTGCGCAGGGCGACCACGGTCGGCGTGATGTGCGCGGCCCGCAGTGCCGCCCCGAAGGCCGCGACCTCGTCGGAGACGATACGCCGGACCTGGTCCACATCGGCAGCCATCGGAGCGCCCGCGGAGGCTTCCGCCAGCGACTCGATGTCCACCAGCCGCACCCCGGCCAGCCGGTGCACGGCCGCGTCTATGTCGCGCGGCATCGCCAGGTCGAGCAGGAAGAGCACGGGCTGCGGGCGCGGCGGCTCCTCGACGGGCTCGGGCCTGCGCCGCTCGGGGATCCGGCCGACGGCGGCCGCGGTCGCGGCGAGCGCGGCGATGGCGTCGGCGTCCGGGGCGGGGTCGAGCGGGTCGATCGTCCCCGGCCGGGCGCCCGCCGTGCGCTGGGCGCCGCCGCCCACCGCGCCGTTGTCCACCCAGGCCGCGTGCTGTTCGAGATCGGCGGCGGCCATCCCGGCCACGGCCGCCTCGCCGAGTACGGAGAATCCGGCGGTGCTCTGCACGGAGGTCAGGTCGAGCGGACAGCCGTCCTCGTTGCCGAGGCTGGTGGCCGGCAGATTGCCCCGCTGTCCGTCGGGCCCCGCGGTACGGCCCGGCTCCGCGCCGTCGGCCTGCTCCCACAGCACGGCCGTACGGCCCTCCGCCGCGGCGGCGACCGCCTCGGCCGTCAGGACGAGGCCGGTCGCGCCGGTACAGGAGACGGCTACGTCGGCACGTGTCAGCTCGGCCGGCACCGATTCCATCGGGACCGCGCGGGCCGCCACGTCCGTGTCGTCGCCCTCCATGAGGATCCGGGCCAGGCGCTCGGCCCGGTCGAAGGTCCGGTTGGCGACGACGACCTCGGCGACTCCGGCGCGCGCGAGCGTCGCCGCCGCCAGGGAGGACATCGATCCGGCCCCGATGACCAGGGCCGTCTTGCCCCGGGCCCATTCCTGTATGTCGCCGCCCTGCGCGAGCTGCTCCAGGCCGAAGGTGACCAGGGACTGCCCCGCGCGGTCGATGCCGGTCTCGGAGTGGGCCCGCTTGCCGACCCTGAGGGCCTGCTGGAACAGGTCGTTCAGCAGCCGGCCCGCGGAGTGCAGGTCCTGCGCCCGGGCCAGGGAGTCCTTGATCTGGCCGAGGATCTGTCCCTCGCCGACGACCATCGAGTCCAGCCCGCAGGCCACCGAGAACAGGTGGTGGACGGCCCGGTCCTCGTAGTGCACGTAGAGATAGGGGGTGAGCTCCTCCAGGCCGACCCCGCTGTGCTGGGCGAGGAGCGTGGACAGCTCGGCGACACCGGCGTGGAACTTGTCCACGTCGGCGTAGAGCTCGATGCGGTTGCAGGTGGCGAGCACCGCGGCCTCGGTGGCCGGTTCGGCGGCGACCGTGTCCTGGAGCAGCTTGACCTGCGCGTCCGCGTTCAGCGAGGCCCGCTCCAGGACGCTGACCGGGGCGCTGCGGTGGCTGAGTCCGACGACGAGAAGGCTCATGCGGGCATCACGGCGGGCATGTCCCCGTCAGGCCCCTGGTCGGCGGACTGGTTACGGGCGGCGACGGCCGGGGCACCCCCGTCGGAGGCGGCGGCCTCCTCGCCGGCCTTGCGCTGCTCGTGGAAGGCGAGGATCTGCAGCTCGATGGAGAGATCGACCTTGCGCACGTCGACCCCGTCCGGGACGGACAGCACGGTCGGCGCGAAGTTCAGGATGGAGGTGACACCGGCGGCCACGAGCCGCTCGCAGACGGCCTGGGCGGCACCGGCGGGGGTGGCGATGACACCGATCGACACGCCGTTGTCCTGGATGATCTTCTCCAGGTCGTCGGAGTGCTGCACGGGGATCCCGGCGACGGGCTTTCCGGCCATGGCCGGGTCGGCGTCGATGAGCGCGGCGACCCGGAAACCGCGGGAGGCGAAACCGCCGTAGTTGGCGAGCGCGGCGCCGAGGTTACCGATACCGACGATCACAACCGGCCAGTCCTGGGTGAGGCCCAGTTCACGGGAGATCTGGTAGACGAGATACTCGACGTCGTAGCCGACACCCCTGGTCCCGTAGGAGCCGAGGTAGGAGAAGTCCTTGCGCAGCTTCGCGGAATTGACCCCCGCGGCGGCCGCGAGCTCCTCGGAGGAGACCGTGGGTACCGAGCGCTCCGACAGCGCGGTCAGAGCGCGGAGATACAGCGGAAGCCGGGCGACGGTGGCCTCGGGAATCCCTCGGCTGCGGGTCGCCGGTCGGTGAGTTCGGCCAGTTGCCACGGTGCTCCTGCGGGTAGAGCGGGGCTGTAGGCGGCCATACGTCCCTACATGACCGCCCCGTCGAAAGCAGGCTATGTCTTTGTGAACGCGTGCACAAAGATGGTGTCCGTTTTGCCCGCCCAACGTGACCGGGCTCACGCGCCCCCGGCGCACTCCCGGGGAACCGGCGCACAAGCACCGCCGCTCCTTCGCTTCAGGGGGCAAAACCGCACACTCTCCTCTGTGAATCCCGCCCCCGAGACCAGTCACCCTCGATCCTAAGCGACCCTTACGGCCGCTTTGGACTGCTCGGTCAGTCGCCTCGCGGCCGGGCTCAGTCGGTCAGGGCCTTGCGCAGACGCCCCTCGTTCACCCGCCAGAACGTGTGCTGCCTGCCGTCCACCAGCACGACCGGGATCTGTTCCCAGTACTGGTCGTGCAGTTCCGGGTCCTCGGTGATGTCCTTCTGCTCCCAGGACACTCCGAGATCACCGCACACCTTCTCCACAACGACCTGTGCGTCATCACACAGATGACACCCGGGCTTCCGGATCAGGGTGACAAGCCGGTCCCGAGGGGGCGTACGGCGAAAGAGGGGACTCATGTCGGCCATTGTCGCGCGCCCGCGACACGCCGGCCCCCGCTCTTCCAGCGGCATCTTTAACGACACGCTCGCCGAGAGTTCACAGGCTCCCAACCTCTCGACTCCGGAACCCCCGAACAAACTGGCTATGCTCACGCCATGGCCGCTCTCGGATGGCTCACTCCCCGTAGGCGCTCCGCCACGGCGCGGAGCGTTTTGGCAGGCGAGGCCTCGGCGGAGGCAGCCCGCAAATCCACGCAGGAAGCTTCCGGCACGACCGAGGAACCGCAGTTCCCGGTCCACGGCGACGACCGGGCCGCCGCCTTCTTCGACCTGGACAACACCGTCATGCAGGGCGCCGCGCTCTTCCACTTCGGCCGGGGCCTGTACAAGCGGAAGTTCTTCGAGACCCGCGACCTCGCGAAGTTCGCCTGGCAGCAGGCCTGGTTCCGGCTGGCCGGGGTCGAGGACCCCGAGCACATGCAGGAGGCCCGCGACTCCGCCCTGTCGATCGTCAAGGGCCACCGCGTCGCCGAACTCCAGTCGATCGGCGAGGAGATCTACGACGAGTACATGGCCGAGCGCATCTGGCCCGGTACCCGCGCCCTCGCCGAGGCCCACCTGGACGCGGGCCAGAAGGTCTGGCTGGTGACGGCGGCCCCCGTCGAGATCGCCCAGGTCATCGCCCGCCGTCTGGGCCTGACCGGCGCCCTGGGCACGGTCGCCGAGTCGGTCGACGGCGTCTACACGGGCAAGCTCGTCGGCGAACCGCTGCACGGCCCCGCGAAGGCCGAGGCGGTCCGCGCCCTGGCCGCGGCGGAGGGCCTGGACCTGACCCGCTGCGCCGCCTACAGCGACTCGCACAACGACATCCCGATGCTGTCCCTGGTCGGCCACCCCTACGCCATCAACCCGGACTCCAAGCTGCGCAGGCACGCCCGCGAGCTGGACTGGCGTCTGCGCGACTACCGCACGGGCCGCAAGGCGGCCAAGGTCGGCATCCCCGCGGCGGCCGGCGTGGGAGCCGTGGCGGGCGGCACGGCGGCCGCGATCGCCCTGCACCGCCGCCGTCGCTGACGACCCGATCAATCCGGGACACCATCGTTTGCGGGATGACAACGCCCGTAAATCCAACTGGCGTACCCCCAAAACCTCGTATCCAGTCCTCTTGGCTGGACACGGCCACAACACGCCCTGGACTCAGCCGCAATCCGAACCCTTCCGATCAACAACTGTTCACAACCCGGCACTTGATCCGGCGTCAATCGGTTACGGAAGCGACGTAATCGATGATTTGAGCAACTCGGTGTAGCAGAGCCTGCACGAAGCGTTATTCTCCTCAGACGCAAACCGGTACCCCTCCGTCGCTACGACGGGTGAAAGGTCCCGCACTGCACGTGATGGAAGCTCTGCCTCTGGGAGTCCCGTGTACCCACACGTCGGGGTTGACGCCTCGGGCCTGGCTACGCTGCGCGCAACGGTCCTCGACCTGCTGCGTGGCCTCGTCCCCACCGCGTACACCGTCCCCGCATTCGCCGCCGCAGCACCCGCAGGCCCTTGCTACGCACTGGCCGACGGCAGCGCCGCGGTCGGCAGACGCGGGCGCCCGTCCGGCGGAGCCACCGCCCGGCGGCCCGCGGCGGACAGCGACAGCGCCCGCATGATGGACCTCGTGGAGCGCGCCCAGGCCGGCGAGGCCGACGCCTTCGGCCGTCTCTACGACCAGTACAGCGACACCGTGTACCGGTACATCTACTACCGGGTCGGAGGAAAGGCGACCGCCGAGGACCTCACGAGTGAGACCTTTCTGCGGGCCCTGCGCCGCATCGGCACGTTCACCTGGCAGGGCCGCGACTTCGGCGCCTGGCTGGTCACCATCGCCCGCAACCTCGTCGCGGACCACTTCAAGTCCAGCCGCTTCCGCCTCGAGGTCACCACCGGCGAGATGCTCGACGCCAACGAGGTCGAGCGCTCCCCCGAGGACTCCGTCCTGGAGTCCCTCTCCAACGCCGCCCTGCTCGACGCCGTCCGGCGGCTCAACCCCCAGCAGCAGGAGTGCGTGACGC
This sequence comes from Streptomyces sp. CRCS-T-1, assembly GCF_024442335.1. NCBI lineage: Bacteria > Bacillati > Actinomycetota > Actinomycetes > Kitasatosporales > Streptomycetaceae > Streptomyces > Streptomyces sp. CRCS-T-1. The sequence goes on from NZ_CP101651.1 coordinate 3,500,946, forward strand.
TCCGCTTCCTCCAGGGCCTCTCCGTCGCCGAGACCGCCCGTGTGATGGGCAAGAACGAGGGCGCCATCAAGACCCTCCAGTACCGGGCCGTCCGCACCCTCGCCCGGCTCCTCCCGGAAGACGCCCGCTGACCGGACCGCACGCTCGGCGACAACCAACTCACGTTCCGTGACAGTCCGTTGGCTTCGGCATCCGATCGGCCGGGGTCCGTAACCCAAGTGCCGCGCCGCTCGTTGTGAGGGATGCAGGCTCCCTGTGGTCACCCCCTGGCCGACCCCGATCACTCGATCGTGTGGTTGTCATCAGGGTGTGCAACCCTCAGGACCCCCTGGGGAGTCGACCGTCATGACGAGAGGAGGTGCCGCCTGTGATCGCGAACGTATCGGCACACCGGCGGGCGAACGCCTTCGCCCAGGCCCTGGAGGAGCAGTCCGAGCAGGGCCCGGCGGCCGAGCAGTCCGAAGGTTCGGCACCAGCCACGGCACCCGCGGAACAGACCGAACCGGCACGCCTGACGGCGATCGCCTCCGGTCTCGACGCGCTGCCCAAGCCGGAGCTCGACCCGGAGGTCAAGGTCGTCCAGCGGGCCCAGCTGGTGGCCGCGTTCGAGGCCATGCTCCAGGAGGGCACCGCGGGCGGCGGGGCGACGGACCGAGCGGTCCCCGGACAGCGCTCCCGCGGCGCTCACCGCGCCGGCTCACTGAAGAAAATCCGCCCGCGTTCCCGGCTCGCCAAGGGCCTCACCGCGGGCGGACTCAGTGTCGGCGTGGCCGCGAGCGCCTTCGGCGGAGTCTCCGCCGCCAGCTCCGACGCCCTGCCCGGCGATTCGCTCTACGGCCTCAAGCGCGGCATCGAGGACGTGAAACTCGGCCTCGCCGACAGCGCCGACGAGCGCGGCCGGGTCTACCTCGACCACGCCTCCACCCGGCTCGGCGAAGCCCGGCGCCTGATGGAGCGCGGCCGCAGCGGCCCCCTGGACCACGAGTCCCTCGGCGAGGTCCGCCGCGCCCTGTCCGGCATGCGGCACGACGCCGCGGAAGGCCACCGGCTGCTGAGCGAGGCCTACGCGCACGACCCGGACTCCCTGGGCCCCATCCAGGCCCTGTCGGCGTTCTCCCGCTCCCACCGCGAGGCCTGGGGCGAACTGCGCCAAAAGCTCCCGGTCCAGCTCGGGGACGTGAGCGAGCAGGTGACGTCGGTGTTCGACGCCATAGAGGAGGACGTCGCCCCGCTGCGCTCCCTGCTCCCCGAGCCCCCGGCGAAGAACGGCGGCGGAGGCAAGCACCGGGGCGCCTCCGAGGAGGCCTCCACCGGCTCCTCCCCCACCGACCGGTCGGCCCAGCCCGGCAAGAGCGGCGGAGGGCGCACCGACAAGAGCGGCACCGGCAAGAGCAGCGGCAGCCCCAGCCGCTCGGCCGACTCCGGCAGCGAAAGCGACGGCCTGCTCGGCGGCAGCACCGGCGGCCTGCTCGACCCGCCGAAGGACAGCGAGGCGAGCACCTCACCGTCCGCCGAGGGCACCCCGGCCGTCCCCAAGCCGGACGTCACACTCCCACCGCTCCTGCCCGGCCTCCTGCCCGGCCTGGGCATCGACGGCGAGGACGCACGCTAGACGACGCTGGGCGCCCCTGTACGGGGCGCCCAGCGTCGTACGCGAAGCATCAGAAGAAGACCGACCGCCGCTGCACCAAGAGCTTGGCCCCTCCTGTCCGCTGCGAGCGACCGACGCCCCCTCGCCGTACCTGGGCAGGCTCAGAAGAAGACCGACCGCCGCTGCACCAGAAGCTTGTACAGCGTGTGCTGGATCTGCTCCCTGACCTGATCGGTCAGGTTGAACATCAGCATCGGGTCCTCGGCGGCCTCCGGCGGATAGCCGTCCGTGGGGATCGGCTCGCCGAACTGGATCGTCCACTTGGTCGGCAGCGGAATCGCGCCCAGCGGTCCGAGCCAGGGGAACGTGGGCGTGACCGGGAAGTACGGAAAGCCCAGCAGACGCGCGACCGTCTTGGCGTTGCCGATCATCGGGTAGATCTCCTCGGCCCCGACGATCGAGCAGGGCACGATCGGCGTCCCGGCGCGCAGAGCCGTCGAGACGAAACCCCCGCGGCCGAAGCGCTGCAGCTTGTACCGGTCCGCGAAGGGCTTGCCGAGGCCCTTGAAGCCCTCCGGCATCACCCCGACCAGTTCGCCCTGCTCCAGCAGCCGCGCCGCGTCCTCGGCACAGGCCAGGGTGTGACCGAGCTTGCGGGCCAGTTCGTTGACCACCGGCAGCATGAACACCAGGTCGGCGGCGAGCAGGCGCAGATGCCGTCCCGCCGGATGGTTGTCGTGCACGGCGACCTGCATCATCAGGCCGTCCATCGGCAGCGTGCCCGAATGGTTCGCGACGATCAACGCCCCGCCCTCGGACGGGATGTTCTCTATGCCCTTCACCTCGACCCGGAAGTACGTGTCGTACAACGGGCGCAGCAGGGACATCAGGACCTGGTCGGTGAGCTCCTCGTCGTAGCCGAAGTCGTCGACCTCGTAATCCCCGGTGAGGCGCCGGCGCAGGAACGCGAGCCCGCCCGCGATCCGGCGTTCCAGACCGCCGGAGCCGTCCTGGGACCGCTCCGGCGGCTGCTCCTCAGAAGTCACAGGAACATCATCCTGCGGAACAGCCCTGGTGGGCAGGGGCTGCACCTCACGGACCGGCGCCGACTCCGTGCCCGAGCGGCGGTTGCCCGCGCTCCGGCGCCGCTGGGGGCGCTGCACGGCGCTTCCGCGGGACCGGTCGTCGTCGAACGGAATGACCTTGGCATCCGCCATCGTTGATGCGCTCCTCAGTTGGCGCTCTGCGTCGGGGGGTGGCCGTCGCCCGCAAGGGGCAGTGCGGCGATCCGGTCGACGGCCCCCGCGAGGGCCTCCGGCGGAAGAAGTCCGGGGCCCTGGCTTCGGGCGAAGTCCGCGAACGTTTCCGCGGTCGTGTATTTGGGCTGGAATCCCAGCGTTTCGCGCATCTGGCCCGTGGCGACGACCCGGCCGTGGGTGAGCAGCCGGATCTGCTCGGGCGAGAAGTCCGTCATCCCCAGCGTACGCACCAGCGAGCCCGCCCAGGTGACCGCCGGGAGCGGCAGGGGCACGGTGGGGCGGCCAAGGCGCCGGGAGCACTGGGAGAGCAGCAGAACGCCGTCACCGGCGATGTTGAAGGTGCCGCTGTTGAGCGTGCCCCGCCGGGGCTCGTGGGAGGCGATACGCAGCACCTCGATCACATCGTCCTCGTGCACGAACTGCAGCCGGGGGTCGTAGCCGAACACCGTCGGCAGGACCGGCAGCGCGAAGTACGAGGCGAGCGGGGTGTCCGCGGTCGGGCCCAGGATGTTGGCGAACCGCGGCACGCACACGGCCACGTCGGGCCGCCGGCGCGCGAAGCCGCGGACATAGCCCTCGACCTCCACCGTGTCCTTGGCGAAGCCGCCGCTGGGCAGGGACTTGGGCGGGGTCGTCTCGGTGAAGACGGCCGGGTCGCGGGGCGCGGAGCCGTAGACGTTGGTGCTGGACTTCACGACCAGCCGCTGCACGGTCGGTGATTTCTGGCAGGCACCGAGCAGCTGCATGGTGCCGATGACGTTGGTCTCCTTTAGGGAGGCCCGGTTGCCGCTGCCCAGCGGTGTGCCCGTCACGTCCAGGTGGACGATCGTGTCGGCGGCCGTCTCGGCGAGCACCCGCGCGATCGTGGGCTGCCGGATGTCGGCCTGGACGAAGTCCGCGCCGCCCAGATGGTGCTCGGGCGGCACCGCGTCCACCGCGATCACCCGGTCCACCTCGGGGTCACGCTGGATCCGCCTCACGAACCGGCCCCCCAGCTGGCGGGCCACTCCGGTCACGAGCACGACCTTGCCCAAGATCAGCGCCTTCCTTCCACAACCTCTTGTCCCCGCCGCGTTCCCCCGTGGGGCCAACTTAGCGGTTCGGTGTTGCGCTGTGATGACCGCCCGATGCGCGAAGTGACCAGAACACCTACGGGAAGCGGCCGGACCTGCGTGGCGATACACGTGTGGCCCCCCACCCGTGGGTGGGGGGCCACAACGACGCTCTCGCGGCGTCGGCGTCGCGAACTTACTTCTTGTTGCGACGCTGAACGCGCGTGCGCTTGAGCAGCTTGCGGTGCTTCTTCTTGGCCATCCGCTTGCGCCGCTTCTTGATAACAGAGCCCACGACTACCCTCGCTCACTTCTCATCACTCGGTGCTGGGCGCCATGGGCCCATACGACCTACGAGGGGCTAGCCTACCCGCCCGAGCGCTGAGGTCGTAATCGAGGGGGCCAGGGTGATCCCGAGTGCCCTGTGAGGGACCACCCCGCCCCAGCCGTCAGGCGGTTTCCACCCCCACATAGCTCTCGCGGAGGTACTCGTGAACCGCTTGCTCCGGGACGCGGAAAGACCGCCCCACACGGATAGCGGGCAGATGACCGCTGTGCACCAGCCGGTACACGGTCATCTTCGACACTCGCATCACCGAGGCGACTTCCGCCACGGTAAGGAACTGAACCTCGTTCAGAGGCCTCTCGCCAGCTGCAGCCATGACACACCTGAACCTTCCGCACTCGACGGCCACCGGCTTCCCCTTCCGGTGACTCTTCGTCGCTGCGTGCTCACTCCCCAATGTAGGGGCCAGTGATGCGAGTGGGGAAGAGGTGCACCCATCAACGGCCTACTGTGACAGACACGCCCGATTGAGTACGTAGCGGGTAAGCGGCAGGTAGTAATCAGATCGCACGCCGTCATCAAGTGGAACGACGACGGACACATGCCCCTCCGCCTGCCCGACGAACGGGGCGGGGTCGTCCGTATCGGCCGGCCCGATGGCCTCGAACCCCAGCTGACCTGCTCCGCAGACCCACCCATGGTCCCCGATCACCAGCTCGGGAAGCGGCCCGCCGGCCTCCGCCGCGGCGGCCAGCGCGATACGAACCGGGAGCGGGGAGTGCGTATGTGCGCCGGGCTCACAACCGGGGCGTTCCGCCTCGGGCGCCCGCACCAGCGCGACTCCTCGTACGTAGTCGAGGTTGTACGTGCGTAGGCCGAACCGGGTCGTTATGTCGACACAGCGACCCTGCGCGGGGGTGAGAACCGCACATCCAGCCGCCGACAGCGCGTCTGCCAGAGCGGCGTAGAAGCCGAGCAGCCGATGCGGGTGCCCGGTACCGAGAAGCACCGGAGCACCCCGCCGGGCGGCATCGGCGAGACGGTCCGCGAAGGCGTCCAGCGCGGCCACCGTCCGCAGCGGATCGATCACGTCCTGGCCGAAAGTCCGTCGAGAATCGGCCGAAACCCCGCACCGGTCCGCCATCAGCTCAAGCAATTCCCGCTGCTTCCAAGGCCCTTCGGGATCGATGCCGAGCAGCACCCGGGGGTCCCGGGCGGCGAAGAGCCGGTAGCTGCGCAGGCTCTCCTCACGCGATGTGGCCACGGTACCGGCGAGGCGCGCACCCACCAGGTGCGTACGCAGGACTTCGGGGGTCAGCACGAGAAGATCGTCCGCGACCGGGTCCTCACCTGTCCCGGGAACCGGCGAACACCGCTCGGTCGGCCTACCGGGCCCACCCCGCCCACCAGGGGCGCCTCACCCCGGCAGCAGCCCCCGCAGCGGGAACACCGCCCGCCGGGCCGCCAGCACCGCCTGGTCCAGCCGGTCCGCCGGGTCGTACCCCGCCTCCCAGCCGGTCCACTCCACGGGCCAGCGCCCGTCCGTCATCCGCGCCGGGGCCAACTGCCGTGTCCGCGCGAACACTTCCTGCCGCCACCCCTCGGGGATCACCGCCTCGGGCTCGACCTCCCGGTGCGCCGCGATGGCGACCAGATGCGTCCACGACCTCGGTACGACGTCCACCACCGCGTAGCCACCCCCGCCCAGGGCCACCCACCGGCCGTCGGCGTACTCGTGCGCCAGGTCGTGACAGGCCACCTGCACGGCCCGCTGCGCGTCCAGCGACACGGCCAGATGCGCGAGCGGATCCTCGAAGTGCGTATCGGCCCCGTGCTGTGTCACCAGCACCTGCGGCCGGAAGTCGGCGATCAGCTCCGGCACCACGGAATGGAACGCCCGCAGCCACCCGGCGTCCCCGGTCCCGGCCGGCAGCGCCACATTCACCGCCGAGCCCTCCGCGGAGTCCGCCCCGGTCTCCTCCGGCCACCCGGTCTGCGGGAACAGCGTCCTCGGATGCTCGTGCAGCGAGATCGTCAGCACCCGCGGGTCGTCCCAGAACGCCGCCTGGACCCCGTCCCCGTGATGCACGTCGACGTCGATGTAGGCGACCCGCTCGGCCCCGAGCTCCAGCAGCCGGGCGATCGCCAGCGACGCGTCGTTGTAGATACAGAACCCGGACGCACCACCGGGCATCGCGTGATGCAGCCCGCCCGCGAAGTTCACCGCGTGCGGCGTCTCCCCACGCCACACGGCCTCCGCCGCCCCCACCGACTGCCCGGCGATCAGCGCCGACACCTCGTGCATCCCCGCGAAGGCCGGATCGTCCATCGTCCCCAGCCCGTACGACTGGTCCGCCGCGCCCGGATCGGCCGACGCGGCCTTCACCGCCTCGATGTAGTCCTCCCGGTGGACGAGCCGCAGCGTCGACTCCCCGGCCGCCTTCGCGGCGACCACCTCCACCTCACGGTCCAGCCCGAAGGCGTCGACCAGTCTCCGGGTCAGCGCGAGCCGGACCGGGTCCATCGGATGCCCGGGACCGAAGTCATAGCCCGTTACTGCCTCGTCCCACATCAGCTGTGCGCGGCCGCTCATGACCGCCACCGTATCGGTCCGGTTGAGCGGCGAACGACCGGGCGTACACCAGCGTCACCAGCACCAACACCATCGGCACGAGCATGGCCCCGCGGTAACTCCACAGATCCCCGAGCGCACCCACCAACGGCGAACCGATCAAGAACCCCACATAGTTGAAGACATTCAGCCGGGCGACGGCCGCGTCCGAAGCCCCCGGGAACAACCGGCCGGCCGCCGCGAACGTCTGCGGCACCAGCACACACAACCCCAGCCCCAGCAGCGTGAACCCCAGCATCCCGACCCACGCCCCGGGCGCCCCCGCCACCACGGCGAACCCACCCGCCGCGACCAGCGCCCCGGCCCGCACCACAGCCACGGCCCCGAACCGCCGCACGCCGAAGTCCCCCAACGTCCGCCCCAGCAGCGTGGTGACCATGTACACGTTGTACGGCACCGTCGCCATCTGCTCCGAGCTGCCGAGCACGTCCTGCAGATACTTCGCACTCCAGTTGGAGACCGTCGAGTCCCCGATGTACGCGACGGTCATCACCAGACACAGCGGCAACAGCAACTTGAACGCGAGGCCCTGCCCCTCGCCCGCCTTCTCCCCGACCCCGGACTCCGCCACCTGGCCCGCATCGCCGCCGTCGACATACCACCGGCTCCCCACCAGCACAGCCGGCAACAGCACCACCACGACCGGCAGATACGACACCCACAACGCCAGATCCCAGTGCGCCCCCACCCACGCCAGCGAGGCCCCCACGATCCCGCCCAGGCTGTAGACCGCGTGAAAACTGAGCATGATGCTGCGCCCGTACGACCGCTGCAGGCTCACCCCGAGCATGTTCATCGACGCGTCCAGCACCCCGACGGCGAGCCCGAACGCCGCGAGCGCGACTCCCAGCTCCACCATCCGCTCCCCGGCCCCGACCCCGAGCAACGCCAGCAGCACCACGGGCTGGGACCACCGCAGCAGCCGGCTCGGCGGCACCCGCTTCACCAGCCGCTCGGTGCTGACGCTCCCGACCCCGGCGAGGATCGGCACGGCGGCCAGGAAGGCGGGCAGCAACGCGTCGGAAACCCCGTACCGGTCCTGGATGGCCGGGATCCGCGTCACGAGCAGAGCGAAGGCGACCCCCTGCACCAAGAAGCTGAACGCCAAAGAGCCCCTGCCGCGCCGCAGCACATCAGTCATGGCGGCGAGCGTAGGGCCCCGGCTTACCCGTGGGTAGATCCAGCCAAAGATGAATTTGCCTCATCTTCCGCGGGGTCACACCAGCAGATCGGCCAGCTCCCCCATGTCGGAGAAGAGCCGGGTGGCGCCGGCGAGCTTCTCGGGCGGTGTCATGGCGGTGAATCCGTACACGTCCATCCCGGCCGCGACCGCCGCCCGCACCCCCAGCGGACTGTCCTCGACGACGACACACCGCTCCGGCGCGACCCCCATCCGCTCGGCGGCGTACAGAAACAGATCGGGAGCCGGCTTCCCCCGCCCGACGTCCTGCGAGCTGAAGATCCGCCCCTCGTCGAACCACTGGCTGAGCCCGGTCGTCCGATGCCCCACCCGAATCCGCTCATGGCTCCCGGACGAGGCCACGCAGTACGGCACCCCGTCCGCGGCGAGCTTCTCCAGAACACCGGAGGCCCCGGCCACAGCCACGAGCTCCTTCTCGAACGCCGCGAACACCCGCGCATGAAAGACGTCGTCGAAGCTCTCCGGCAGTCGTTGTCCCGTCCGTTCGAGAACCAGCTCATGAATCCGGTGCATCGCCGACCCCATGTAGTCCCGAATGGACTCCTCGTACGAGGTCGGATGCCCGAGCTCGGTGAGATACGCGGCCAGCAGCCGGTTGGAGATGGGCTCGCTGTCGACGAGGACACCGTCGTTGTCGAAGATCACGAGGTCGTAGTTCATATCCACGACCCTAAACGCAGAAAACCCCCGTATCCGAAGATACGGGGGTTTCCTTGAATGATTGTTCGGCGGCGTCCTACTCTCCCACAGGGTCCCCCCTGCAGTACCATCGGCGCTGAAAGGCTTAGCTTCCGGGTTCGGAATGTAACCGGGCGTTTCCCTAACGCTAAAACCACCGAAACACTATGAAACTGTAAACTGCCGCACCACACCGTGACCTGGGTATGGGGCTGTTCGTGGTTTCAGAACCAACACAGTGGACGCGAGCAACTGAGGACAAGCCCTCGGCCTATTAGTACCGGTCAACTCCACACGTTACCGTGCTTCCATATCCGGCCTATCAACCCAGTCGTCTACTGGGAGCCTTACCCTCTCAAGGAGGTGGGAATACTCATCTCGAAGCAGGCTTCCCGCTTAGATGCTTTCAGCGGTTATCCCTCCCGAACGTAGCCAACCAGCCATGCCCTTGGCAGAACAACTGGCACACCAGAGGTTCGTCCGTCCCGGTCCTCTCGTACTAGGGACAGCCCTTCTCAATATTCCTACGCGCACAGCGGATAGGGACCGAACTGTCTCACGACGTTCTAAACCCAGCTCGCGTACCGCTTTAATGGGCGAACAGCCCAACCCTTGGGACCGACTCCAGCCCCAGGATGCGACGAGCCGACATCGAGGTGCCAAACCATCCCGTCGATATGGACTCTTGGGGAAGATCAGCCTGTTATCCCCGGGGTACCTTTTATCCGTTGAGCGACGGCGCTTCCACAAGCCACCGCCGGATCACTAGTCCCGACTTTCGTCCCTGCTCGACCCGTCGGTCTCACAGTCAAGCTCCCTTGTGCACTTACACTCAACACCTGATTGCCAACCAGGCTGAGGGAACCTTTGGGCGCCTCCGTTACTCTTTAGGAGGCAACCGCCCCAGTTAAACTACCCATCAGACACTGTCCCTGATCCGGATCACGGACCCAGGTTAGACATCCAGCACGACCAGACTGGTATTTCAACGACGACTCCACCCACACTGGCGTGCGAGTTTCAAAGTCTCCCAGCTATCCTACACAAGCCGAACCGAACACCAATATCAAACTGTAGTAAAGGTCCCGGGGTCTTTCCGTCCTGCTGCGCGAAACGAGCATCTTTACTCGTAGTGCAATTTCACCGGGCCTATGGTTGAGACAGTCGAGAAGTCGTTACGCCATTCGTGCAGGTCGGAACTTACCCGACAAGGAATTTCGCTACCTTAGGATGGTTATAGTTACCACCGCCGTTTACTGGCGCTTAAGTTCTCAGCTTCGCCACCCCGAAGAGTGACTAACCGGTCCCCTTAACGTTCCAGCACCGGGCAGGCGTCAGTCCGTATACATCGCCTTACGGCTTCGCACGGACCTGTGTTTTTAGTAAACAGTCGCTTCTCGCTGGTCTCTGCGGCCACCCCCAGCTCAGAGCGCAAAGCTCATCACCGGATGTGGCCCCCCTTCTCCCGAAGTTACGGGGGCATTTTGCCGAGTTCCTTAACCATAGTTCACCCGAACGCCTCGGTATTCTCTACCTGACCACCTGAGTCGGTTTAGGGTACGGGCCGCCATGAAACTCGCTAGAGGCTTTTCTCGACAGCATAGGATCATCCACTTCACCACAATCGGCTCGGCATCAGGTCTCAGCCACATGTGCGACGGATTTACCTATCGCACGGCCTACACCCTTACCCCGGGACAACCACCGCCCGGGATGGACTACCTTCCTGCGTCACCCCATCACTCACCTACTACCAACTTGGGTCACCGGCTCCACCACTTTCCTTTCCCCGAAGGGTCCGGAACGGCTTCACGGGCTTAGCATCACTGGATTCGATGTTTGACGCTTCACAGCGGGTACCGGAATATCAACCGGTTATCCATCGACTACGCCTGTCGGCCTCGCCTTAGGTCCCGACTTACCCTGGGCAGATCAGCTTGACCCAGGAACCCTTAGTCAATCGGCGCACACGTTTCTCACGTGTGAATCGCTACTCATGCCTGCATTCTCACTCGTCAACCGTCCACAACTCGCTTACGCGGCTGCTTCACCCGGCAGACGACGCTCCCCTACCCATCACAGCGGGCGTTGGCCCTGTTGCTGCAATGACACGACTTCGGCGGTACGCTTGAGCCCCGCTACATTGTCGGCGCGGAATCACTAGACCAGTGAGCTATTACGCACTCTTTCAAGGGTGGCTGCTTCTAAGCCAACCTCCTGGTTGTCTCTGCGACTCCACATCCTTTCCCACTTAGCGTACGCTTAGGGGCCTTAGTCGATGCTCTGGGCTGTTTCCCTCTCGACCATGGAGCTTATCCCCCACAGTCTCACTGCCGCGCTCTCACTTACCGGCATTCGGAGTTTGGCTAAGGTCAGTAACCCGGTAGGGCCCATCGCCTATCCAGTGCTCTACCTCCGGCAAGAAACACACGACGCTGCACCTAAATGCATTTCGGGGAGAACCAGCTATCACGGAGTTTGATTGGCCTTTCACCCCTAACCACAGGTCATCCCCCAGGTTTTCAACCCTGGTGGGTTCGGTCCTCCACGAAGTCTTACCTCCGCTTCAACCTGCCCATGGCTAGATCACTCCGCTTCGGGTCTTGAGCGTGCTACTGAATCGCCCTGTTCGGACTCGCTTTCGCTACGGCTTCCCCACCCGGGTTAACCTCGCAACACACCGCAAACTCGCAGGCTCATTCTTCAAAAGGCACGCAGTCACGAGATGGAAGCAAGCTTCCATCCGACGCTCCCACGGCTTGTAGGCACACGGTTTCAGGTACTATTTCACTCCGCTCCCGCGGTACTTTTCACCATTCCCTCACGGTACTATCCGCTATCGGTCACCAGGGAATATTTAGGCTTAGCGGGTGGTCCCGCCAGATTCACACGGGATTTCTCGGGCCCCGTGCTACTTGGGTGTCTCTCAAACGAGCCGTTGACGTTTCGACTACGGGGGTCTTACCCTCTACGCCGGACCTTTCGCATGTCCTTCGCCTACATCAACGGTTTCTGACTCGTCTCACAGCCGGCAGACTGTGAAAGAGAGATCCCACAACCCCGTATACGCAACCCCTGCCGGGTCTCACACGCATACGGTTTGGCCTCATCCGGTTTCGCTCGCCACTACTCCCGGAATCACGGTTGTTTTCTCTTCCTGCGGGTACTGAGATGTTTCACTTCCCCGCGTTCCCTCCACACTGCCTATGTGTTCAGCAGCGGGTGACAGCCCATGACGACTGCCGGGTTTCCCCATTCGGAAACCCCCGGATCAAAGCCTGGTTGACGACTCCCCGGGGACTATCGTGGCCTCCCACGTCCTTCATCGGTTCCTGGTGCCAAGGCATCCACCGTGCGCCCTTAAAAACTTGGCCACAGATGCTCGCGTCCACTGTGCAGTTCTCAAACAACGACCAGCCACCCATCACCCCCGGTTCACACCGGAGTTCACTGGGGCCGGCGACTGAGGAAAAGTTCGTTCCCTCAGACACCCAACAGCGTGCCCGGCCGGCTCCCGTCCGAAGATCAGCGTTCCACGCCCCCAAAGGGAGCAGTACTAGCAGCCTCCGACCCGAGAATCCGGCCGAATAGTCAACGTTCCACCCATGAGCAACCAGCATCAGACGTTCGCTGATGTACTGGCCTCTGACCTCACCCCGAGGGGATCGGCAAGAAGTGCTCCTTAGAAAGGAGGTGATCCAGCCGCACCTTCCGGTACGGCTACCTTGTTACGACTTCGTCCCAATCGCCAGTCCCACCTTCGACAGCTCCCTCCCACAAGGGGTTGGGCCACCGGCTTCGGGTGTTACCGACTTTCGTGACGTGACGGGCGGTGTGTACAAGGCCCGGGAACGTATTCACCGCAGCAATGCTGATCTGCGATTACTAGCGACTCCGACTTCATGGGGTCGAGTTGCAGACCCCAATCCGAACTGAGACCGGCTTTTTGAGATTCGCTCCACCTCGCGGTATCGCAGCTCATTGTACCGGCCATTGTAGCACGTGTGCAGCCCAAGACATAAGGGGCATGATGACTTGACGTCGTCCCCACCTTCCTCCGAGTTGACCCCGGCGGTCTCCCGTGAGTCCCCAGCACCACAAGGGCCTGCTGGCAACACGGGACAAGGGTTGCGCTCGTTGCGGGACTTAACCCAACATCTCACGACACGAGCTGACGACAGCCATGCACCACCTGTACACCGACCACAAGGGGGCGCCTGTCTCCAGACGTTTCCGGTGTATGTCAAGCCTTGGTAAGGTTCTTCGCGTTGCGTCGAATTAAGCCACATGCTCCGCCGCTTGTGCGGGCCCCCGTCAATTCCTTTGAGTTTTAGCCTTGCGGCCGTACTCCCCAGGCGGGGCACTTAATGCGTTAGCTGCGGCACGGACAACGTGGAATGTTGCCCACACCTAGTGCCCACCGTTTACGGCGTGGACTACCAGGGTATCTAATCCTGTTCGCTCCCCACGCTTTCGCTCCTCAGCGTCAGTATCGGCCCAGAGATCCGCCTTCGCCACCGGTGTTCCTCCTGATATCTGCGCATTTCACCGCTACACCAGGAATTCCGATCTCCCCTACCGAACTCTAGCCTGCCCGTATCGACTGCAGACCCGGGGTTAAGCCCCGGGCTTTCACAACCGACGTGACAAGCCGCCTACGAGCTCTTTACGCCCAATAATTCCGGACAACGCTCGCGCCCTACGTATTACCGCGGCTGCTGGCACGTAGTTAGCCGGCGCTTCTTCTGCAGGTACCGTCACTTTCGCTTCTTCCCTGCTGAAAGAGGTTTACAACCCGAAGGCCGTCATCCCTCACGCGGCGTCGCTGCATCAGGCTTTCGCCCATTGTGCAATATTCCCCACTGCTGCCTCCCGTAGGAGTCTGGGCCGTGTCTCAGTCCCAGTGTGGCCGGTCGCCCTCTCAGGCCGGCTACCCGTCGTCGCCTTGGTGAGCCATTACCTCACCAACAAGCTGATAGGCCGCGGGCTCATCCTTCACCGCCGGAGCTTTTAACCTCCACTCAGGAGAGTGGAGGTGTTATCCGGTATTAGACCCCGTTTCCAGGGCTTGTCCCAGAGTGAAGGGCAGATTGCCCACGTGTTACTCACCCGTTCGCCACTAATCCACCCCGAAGGGCTTCATCGTTCGACTTGCATGTGTTAAGCACGCCGCCAGCGTTCGTCCTGAGCCAGGATCAAACTCTCCGTGAATGTGTACCGGTAATCCGGTCGACACCACGAGAGCGGAACAGTCAGGCGGAATAGGCCCGACCGTTCACAGCGTCCTCGCTGTGTTTTTTCAAAGGAACCTCGTCCCAGCGAATGCTGGAGACGGGGTATCAACATATCTGGCGTTGACTTTTGGCACGCTGTTGAGTTCTCAAGGAACGGTCGCTTCCTTTGTACTCACCCTCTCGGGCTTTCCTCCGGGCGCTTCCCTTCGGTCTTGCGTTTCCGACTCTATCAGATCTTTCCGATCCGATTTCCTCGGCGCTTTCCAGGTTCCCGCTTCCGCGTTTCCCTTTCCGGCGGTTCCGACTCTATCAGATCCTTTCGGGCCTGACTCCCAGTCAGAGGGGGGTTGTCTTTGCGGCTGTTGGGCCGTTCCGACGAGTGAGACTTTAGCGGATTCCCCGGCTCCCGAGCGAATCGGGGGCCGCGTCCTTTCGAACGAGGATTCCTCATTCCGTAAATACGCATACCAATGAAACGACGACAGCTGTGCTGCGCATCGAAGAGTGGTGGGTACTTCCGGAGTGGCTGCCCGGGGACCGACCGGGGTCGGCGCTCACGTCGGGCAACTCGGAGAACACTACGGATCGGGTCTGGGCGTGTCAACTCAAGGGCGGGCGGCACTCCAGGGGCGTAGTCTGCGATGCATGACGACGCGTACGTGCACCCAACTGTGGTGGGCCGCCTGACGGCGGCCGCTCTCGCGTATGCATTCAACGGCCGCCGCTTCGGCGGCCGTTCTTGTTTCTCCCTCCGGAACCACTGAGGGGCGGCCGCCCGGGGCGGCGGTCCCGGGCAGGAGGAGGAGAGATGACACGGGTCTTCAGCGGGGTCAAGCCGACGGGGCATCTGACGCTGGGGAACTACCTGGGAGCCATGCGGCGGTGGGCCGCCGTCGACCAGCACGAGGCCGATGCCTTGTTCTGCGTCGTCGATCTGCACGCGCTGACCGTGGAGCACGATCCGGCGCGGGTGCGCCGGCTGAGTCGGCAGGCGGCGACGCTGCTGCTGGCGTCCGGGCTGGATCCCGAGGTCTGCACGGTGTTCGTGCAGAGTCATGTGGATGAGCACGCTCGGCTGTCGTACGTACTGGAGTGTGTGGCCACCGACGGTGAGATGCGGCGGATGATCCAGTACAAGGAGAAGGCCGCGCGGGAGCAGCGGCGGGGTGGGAGTGTGCGGCTGTCGCTGCTGACCTACCCGGTGCTGATGGCGGCGGACATCCTGGCCTACGGGGCCGGTGAGGTGCCGGTCGGGGACGATCAGCGGCAGCATGTGGAGCTGGCGCGGGACATCGCCGTGCGGTTCAACCAGCGGTACGGGCATACGTTCGTGGTGCCTCGGGCCACGCGTCCCGAGGTCGCGGCTCGGGTGATGAATCTGCAGGATCCGATGTCGAAGATGGGCAAGAGCGACGACGTCGGGCCGGGGATCGTCTATCTGCTGGACGAGCCGGACGTGGTGCGGAAGAAGGTCATGCGGGCGGTGACCGACAGCGGGTCGGAGGTCGTGTACGACCGGGAGGAGCGGCCGGGGCTCGCGAATCTGCTGGAGATTCTCGCCGCGTGCTCGGGTGGGAGCCCGCAGGAGCTGGCCGGGGCGTATCGGTCGTACGGGGATCTGAAGAAGGATGCCGCCGAGGCTGTGGTCGAGGTGTTGCGGCCTGTGCAGGAGCGGCACAAGGAGTTGTGCGCTGATCCCGGGTATGTGGAGCGCGTGCTGCGGGACGGGGCGGAGCGGGCTCGGGGGATGGCGCGGCCGACCGTGGATGCCGCCTATCGCGCGATCGGGTTGCTGCCGGCCGTGGCAGAGGTGGCCGAGGCCGGTGCCGGGGTGACCGTGTGAGGTGACGCGGGCGGTGGGGGCGGGTGTGGGTGGCCCGCCCCCGGTGCTCAGCTGTTCTTGCCGGAGGCCAGGGCGCGGCTGCGGTCGCGGGCGGCTTCGAGGGCGGCGATGAGGGCGGCTCGTACGCCGTGGTTCTCGAGTTCGCGGATGGCGTTGATCGTCGTGCCGGCGGGGGACGTGACGTTCTCGCGGAGCTTGACCGGGTGTTCGCCGCTGTCGCGGAGCATCGTCGCGGCGCCGATGGCGGACTGGACGATGAGGTCGTGGGCCTTGTCGCGGGGCAGGCCGAGGAGGATTCCGGCGTCGGTCATGGCTTCGACCAGGTAGAAGAAGTAGGCCGGGCCGGAGCCGGAGAGGGCCGTGCAGGCGTCCTGCTGGGACTCGGGGACGCGGAGGGTCTTGCCGACGGCGCCGAAGATCTCCTCGGTGTGGGCGAGGTGGCCGGCGGTGGCGTGGGTGCCGGCGGAGATGACGGACATCGCCTCGTCGACCAGGGCCGGGGTGTTCGTCATGACGCGGATGACGGGGGTGTCGGGGGCGAGGCGCTCCTCGAAGTACGCCGTGGGGATGCCCGCGGCGCCGCTGATGACCAGGCGGTCGGCGGGCACATGGGGGGCGAGTTCGTCGAGGAGCGTGCCCATGTCCTGCGGTTTGACCGTGAGGATCAGGGTGTCGGCGGTCTTCGCGGCTTCCGGGTTGGTGACCGGGGTGACGCCGTAGCGGGTGCGGAGTTCGTCGGCTCGTTCCTGGCGGCGGGAGGTGACCAGGAGGTCGGCCGGGTTCCAGCCGGCGCGGATCATTCCGCTGAGCAGGGCTTCGCCGATCTTGCCGGTGCCTAGGACTGCGACTTTCTGGGTCATGGCTGGGGTGCCCTCCGGGGGTTGCGCGTCGTCCGGGTTCATCCTCGCACTCGGGGGGCGGTGGGGCGGGGTCGTGTCCGGTGGGCGGGATGTCGGGGCGGGATGTCGGGCGGACCGGCTCACGCCGTCCTGCGTCGTAGGGTCGCCGCGCCCAGGGTGAGGACCAGGAGGGCGCAGCCCGCCACGATCAGGGTGTCTCGTACGAAGGTGGCCGTCATGTCGGTGTGGTGGAGGACCTCGTTCATGCCGTCCACCGCGTACGACATGGGGAGGACGTCGGAGAGGGTCTCCAGGGCCGGGTGCATGTTGTCGCGCGGGGTGAACAGGCCGCAGAGGAGGAGCTGGGGGAAGATCACCGCCGGCATGAACTGGACGGCCTGGAATTCCGAGGCCGCGAAGGCCGAGACGAAGAGGCCGAGGGCGGTGCCGAGGAGGGCGTCGAGGAGGGCCACCAGGAGGAGGAGCCAGGGGCTGCCGGTGACGTCGAGGCCGAGGAACCAGACCGCGAGGCCGGTGGCCAGGGCGGACTGGATGATCGCGAGGGTGCCGAAGGCGAGGGCGTAGCCGGCGATCAGGTCGCCCTTGCCTAGGGGCATGGCGAGGAGGCGTTCGAGGGTGCCGGAGGTGCGTTCGCGCAGGGTGGCGATGGAGGTCACCAGGAACATCGTGATCAGCGGGAAGATCCCGAGGAGCGATGCGCCGATGCTGTCGAAGGTGCGGGGGTTGGCGTCGAAGACGTAGCGGAGCAGGAGCAGCATCACGCAGGGGATGAGGATCAGGAGCGCGATGGTGCGGGGGTCGTGGGTGAGCTGGCGCAGGACGCGGGTGGTGGTGGCTGTGGTGCGGGCCGCGCTCAAGGCTTTCGGTGAGGTGTTCGGTGGCGTGTGCGGCGGGGTGTTCGGTGGGGTGAGCGTGGTCGTCATCGCGTTGTCTCCTTCGGGTGGGATGCCGCATTCGCTTCGTCGACCAGGTGGAGGAAGGCCTCCTCGACCGTTTCGGTGGTGGTGCGGGTGCGCAGGGCGTCGGGGGTGTCGTCGGCCAGGAGCTCGCCTTCGCGCATGAGGAGGAGGCGGTGGCAGCGCTCGGCCTCGTCCATGACGTGGGACGAGACGAGGAGGGTGGCGCCGCGGCTTGTCGCGATGTCGTGGAAGAGGTTCCAGAGGTCGCGGCGCAGGACCGGGTCCAGGCCGACGGTCGGTTCGTCGAGGACCAGGAGTTCTGGGGTGCCGAGGAGGGCGACGGCCAGGGAGACGCGGTTGCGCTGGCCTCCGGAGAGGTTGCCGGCGAGGGCGTCGGTGTGGGTGGTGAGGTCGACGTCGGCGATCGCGCGGGTGACGTTCTCCGCGCGGCGGTCGGCTGCGGATCGGCCGGGGTCGAGGATCGCGGCGAAGTAGTCGAGGTTCTGGCGGACGGTCAGGTCGTCGTAGACGGACGGGGCCTGGGTGACGTAGCCGATGCGGGTGCGCAGGGTGGGGTGGCCTGCGGGGTGGCCGAGGACGTCGAGGGTGCCGGTGATCTTGGCCTGGGTGCCGACGATGGAGCGCATCAGGGTCGACTTGCCGCAGCCGGAGGGGCCCAGGAGGCCGGTGATCTGGCCTCGGGGGACGGTGAAGGCGAGGTTGTGGAGGACCTTGCGGGGGCCTCGGGTGACGGTGAGGTTTTTGGCCTGTACGGCCGGGGGGTTCGGGTTTGGGTTTGGGTTCGGGGTCGCGCCGGGGTGTGGTGAGCCGGGAGCATTATTCATCATGTGATGAATAATGCTCCCGGTGGTGGGGTGCGTCAAGCAGGGGGGATGGGGCGGGCTGGGGTTCGTCAGGTCTTGGTCTTCGCGAGCAGGAGGACCACCTCGTAGACCTCCTCGACGGAGCCGTCCGGGAAGGCGTTGAGCAGGTGCTCCCTTTCCGCGGCGAGGAAGGTCGCGGTGTGTTCCTCGTCGTTGACCAGGAAGACCGAGTGGCTGGCGATGTTGGCGAGGTGGGTGTCGACCGGGACGCGGCGGCTCCAGCGGACCGTGCGGCGGGTGAAGTCGAGGCGGCCGGTGGGGTCGGCGGCCTGGGCGTTGACGTTCCGTTTCTCGGCGGAGACGTCGATGCCGAAGTGGCGCGCGGTGCGGGCGGCGGCCTCGGCGATCCAGGGCACGTCGAGGGCGTCGGTGTTCCACCAGAGGGCGAGTGAGCCGCCGGGGCGCAGGACACGGAGGGCCTCCGGGACGGCGCGGGCGGGGTCGGTCCAGTGCCAGGCCTGGGCGTAGGTGACGAAGTCGAGGGAGGCGGTGGCGAGGGGGAGGTCGTCGCCGGTGCCGCGGATGATCGGGACGGCGGGGAGGGTGCGGCGGAATTGCGCCGCCATGCCGTCGCCGGGTTCCACCGCGATGACGTCCGCGCCTCGGGCGTTGAGGAGGGCGGTGGCTATGCCCGTGCCTGCGCCGATGTCTGCGACGCGGGAGCCGGGGAGGGGGTGGCCGGCCAGGTCTTCTATCGCGTCGAAGAGGGCTGGGGGGTAGGAGGGGCGGTTGGCCGCGTATTGGGCTGCGGCGGTGTTGAAGGAGTGGGCTCGGGTGGTTCGGGTGGTTCGGGTGGGGTGGGTTTCGGGGGTGGGTGCGGGGGCTTGGGGTGTGGGGTCTGTGGTGGTGTCGGCTCCGGTGGGGCTGTGGGCTGGGGGCGGTGTGGTCATGCGGCCATGGTGGCCGGGGGTGGGGTGCGGTGCGGTGAGATTTGGGTGAGAGGTGGCGGGTTATCGCCTTTTCTTCGAGGGGTTGCCCGAGCGGCGGGTGGTGCCCTTCTCGTGTCGCTTGCGGGCTGCCTCGTACTCCTCGCGGTGGAGCTTCTCGCCGGGGGCCTCGGTGAGGGAGCGGAAGAAGTACGCGAGCAGGGAGCCGACGAAGCCGATGGCCAGGAGGCCGCGGAGGGATGCCTGGCGGTCGGGGTCGGGGCGGCGGGTGAAGCCGTTCCAGGTGTGGCGGAAGGCCGTCGCGCTGCAGATCGTGAACATCACGGTCATGAGGAGCGTGACGAAGCCGCCGATCGCGGCGATCCGGAGGCCCTGGTAGGCGAGGCGGAGGACCAGGCAGGCCGCGGCGGCCGTGGCGAGTGAGCCGACGGATACGGCGATGCGGCGGGGGGTGTAGCCGGTGTCGTGGTTCAGCCAGGTCGTGCCGAAGAAGCGGATGGGTTCGGGCGTTGGGCCCGGGGGTGGGGTGCCGTTTTCTGCGCTCATCGGGTGATTATCGCGCTTGGCTGTGGGGTGCCTGCGGCGGCCTCTGCGGCTTTGGTGGGGGTGCGCGTCGCGCCTTCTCGCCGGTGGTGGGTCGGGGCCGCGTCGGGGGGTGTCCGTCCTCGGAACGGCGCGATGGGGTCAGACGCCGACTGACTGTCCGTTGACGCGCCAACCGCTGCGGGCGGACACCCCCCGACACGTCCCCTGCTCGCCGTACGCGGGTGCGGGCGCGTACCGGCTGAGTGCCGCACGCCGCGGGCGGCCCGTAGTGGGGGCGGGCCGCTCGCGGGTGGTGCGGTCAGGAGCAGCGGGGGCGGATGTAGCCGTCGCTGCCTGTGTTCACGTAGGCGTCCGAGATGTACTGGCCGCTTGCGATGTTGTCCCAGATGGTGGTCGTGCCGTACGGGCCCGTGACGCGGGTGCCGGGTGTCTGGCAGTGGATGGCCACCCGGGCGCCTTCCGGCAGGGTCCTGACGACCGGGTAGCCGGTGCCCGGGCCGCTGCGGACGTTGAGGCTGACGCCGGGTGCGATGGAGTAGTACGTGGCCGCGGCGGCCAGTGTGGTGACCACCGGCATGCCGGTACTGGGATTGACCTGTTCGACAGACATGAAAAACCTCCCCCGTTGGCCCCATGTCAGGCATGGGGTCCCGTTGATTCCCCTGAATCACGCCATCAAACACTTGTGCGTGATTCGCCAGCGGAGGCTAGCAAGCCGCCTCTGTCTCGTACGAGTCATCGACTAGGCTCCGAGCGTCGCGCGCGCGGACGATCAGCACGGGGGTGGTTCCATGGCGGCGCAGGGACACACCGGAGCGGGCCCGGAAGCGGAACTTCCTGAATATGCCGGTCACTACCGGCTCGAGGAGTGTCTGGGCTCGGGCGGCATGGGGGTCGTGCATCTGGCCCGGAGTACCTCCGGGATGAAGCTGGCCGTGAAGGTCGTGCACGCGCAGTTCGCCGAGGACGCCGAGTTCAGGGGGCGTTTCCGGCAGGAGGTGGCGGCGGCCCGGCGGGTCAGCGGGGCCTTCACCGCGCCTGTCGTGGATGCCGATCCCGAGGCCGGGCGGCCCTGGATGGCCACGCTGTTCATCCCGGGGTCGACGCTGGCCCAGGAGGTGAAGCGGAACGGGCCCTTGGCTCCGGCGCAGTTGCGGCGGCTGATGGCCGGGCTCGCGGAGGCGCTGCGCGACATCCATCGGGTCGGGGTCGTGCACCGGGACCTGAAGCCGAGCAACGTGCTGCTCGCCGAGGACGGGCCGAAGGTCATCGACTTCGGCATTTCCCGGCCAAAGGACAGCGAGTTGCGGACCGAGACCGGGAAGCTGATCGGTACGCCGCCCTTCATGGCGCCCGAGCAGTTCCGGCGGCCCAGGGAAGTGGGGCCCGCCGCCGATGTGTTCGCCCTCGGGTCCGTGATGGTCCATGCGGCCACCGGGCGGGGGCCTTTCGACTCCGACAGTCCGTATGTCGTCGCCTATCAGGTGGTGCATGACGAGCCCGATCTGGCCGGCGTACCGGAGCAGCTCGCGCCGCTCGTGCTGCGGTGTCTCGCCAAGGAGCCCGAGGACCGGCCCTCTCCCGACGAGTTGATGCGGGAACTGCGGTCGGTTTCGGCGTCGTACGACACGCAGGTTTTCATACCGGCGCAGCGGGGGGACGAGGCGCCGGGTGCGGGTGAGGCGGTGGCCGCGACGCCTTCCGTCGTGTCCCCGCGACGGCGGTTCGGGGCGCGTCTCGGCAAGCGGGCCGTTCTGGGGGCCGGTGCCCTTGGGCTGGCCGTCGCCGGGGGGTTCGCGGTGGTGCCTCTGCTCGGGGGTGGGTCTGCTCCGGCGCCCGCGGCCAGCGCGCCGCGGACGACGGCTGCCGCCTTCACGGCGTGGGAGGCGACGCCCTTGTCCAAGGCGGGCGGCACCCCCTTGTGCTCCTACGCGGCCGGGAAGTTGCTGTGCGCGCAGAGTGGGCTGATCTTCGCTCTCGATCCGGACGACGGGCGTCTGCTGTGGAAGTACCCGCTGGAGGGGATCGCCGCCGAGGGGCCGGTGAGTGAGGCCCCGGTCGTGTCGGGTGATCGGGTGCTGGCCGGGCTCGGCCATGGGCAGCGGCTGACCCTGCTCGATCCGGACTCGGGTGATGTGGTGCGGCGGCAGGCCATGACCATGAACGGTGGGGTGGCGGCGGTGGGCGGGATGGTGCTGCTCACCGCGGCCGACGGCACGGTGACCGGTGTGGACAGCGCCTCCGGGGACGTGAAGTGGCGTCAGCCGATCTCGGGGCAGGCGGTGCCGTACTTCACGGTGTTCCCCGGGGATCCGCTGGCGTATGCGGCGACCGTGTCCGACGACGGGGCCACGACGAAGGTGACGGCGGTGGATCCCGGCACCGGCGAGGTGCGGTGGGACGCGCGGCTCGAGGGGGCGTTGGAGCCGATCGGGACCGAGGGCGGGTCGGTCGTGTTCCTCTCGGGCGATGCCGTGCAAGGGGACGCCCGGGCCGTGGTGCGGTACAGCCCGGAGGGGCGGACGAGCGAGCGGGTGCCGTTGCGTATCCCGTTGCAGGGGGTTCAGGGCAGTGTGCGCGGGGACGTCGTCCATCTGATGGCGGACAGCGGGGGGCTGGTCGCCGTCGATCTGAAGGCGCGCAAGCAGCTGTGGAGTCTGCAGACCGGGGTGGCCCGGGGGTCCGTCCCCGTCGCCGGTGATCGGTATGTGTACGTCACCACGCCGGACGGGCGGCTGCTCGCCGTCGACGGGCGGCGCGGGAAGCTCGTCGGGCAGACGTCTCCCCGGCTGGCGGAGCAGTCGGACCGGGTTCCGGCCACGCTGCCCACGCCCGTGGTCGTGGACGACCATGTCTTCGCCGGTGCCCCGGACGGCAGCGTCTTCGGTGTGGACGGGCGTGATCCGGCCGGGTGGTAGGGGCCGCCGCCGCGTTGTCCTTGCGGGGCGGCCCCGGGGTGGTCAGCCGAGCTTCGACACGTCCCGGACGGCGCCCTTGTCCGCGCTGGTCGCCATCGCGGCGTAGGCGCGCAGGGCGGCGGAGACCTTGCGGTCGCGGTTCTTCGGGGCGTAGACGCCGTTGAGGGCGTCCTCGCGGCGGGCCAGTTCGGCGTCGTCGACGAGGAGTTCGATGGTGCGGTTCGGGATGTCGATGCGGATGCGGTCGCCGTCCTCGACGAGGGCGATGGTGCCGCCGCCGGCCGCCTCGGGCGAGGCGTGTCCGATGGACAGGCCGGAGGTGCCGCCGGAGAAGCGGCCGTCGGTGATCAGGGCGCAGGCCTTTCCGAGGCCTCGGCCCTTCAGGTACGAGGTCGGGTAGAGCATCTCCTGCATGCCGGGGCCGCCCTTGGGGCCCTCGTAGCGGATGACGACGACGTCGCCCTCCGTGATCTGTTTCAGCAGGATCTTCTCGACGGCCTCCTCCTGCGACTCGCAGACGACCGCCGGGCCCTCGAAGGTCCAGATCGACTCGTCGACGCCGGCCGTCTTCACCACGCAGCCGTCGACCGCGAGGTTGCCCTTGAGGACCGCGAGGCCGCCGTCCTTGGAGTACGCGTGCTCGACGGAGCGGATGCAGCCGCCCTCGGCGTCCTCGTCGAGGGACGCCCAGCGCTCGGACTGGGAGAAGGCCTCGGCGGAGCGGACGCAGCCGGGGGCCGCGTGCCACAGTTCGAGGGCCTTGGGGGACGGGGAGCCGCCGCGCACGTCCCAGGTCTTGAGCCAGTCGGCGAGGGTGGGGCTGTGGACGGAGTGCACGTCCTCGTTGAGCAGGCCGCCGCGGTGCAGTTCGCCGAGGAGGGCGGGGATGCCGCCGGCGCGGTGCACGTCCTCCATGTAGTACGTGCGGTCCTTGGCGACGTTCGGGGCGACCTTGGCGAGGCAGGGGACGCGGCGCGAGACCGCGTCGATCTCCGTGAGGCCGAAGGGGACGTCCGCCTCCTGGGCCGCGGCCAGCAGGTGCAGGATCGTGTTGGTGGAGCCACCCATGGCGATGTCGAGGGCCATGGCGTTCTCGAACGCCGCGATGGTGGCGACGTTGCGCGGCAGGACCGTGTCGTCGTCCTGCTCGTAGTAGCGACGGGTGATGTCCATGACCGTGTTCGCCGCGTCGACGTAGAGCTGCTTGCGCGCGGTGTGCGTGGCCAGGACCGAGCCGTTGCCGGGCAGGGAGAGGCCGATGGCCTCGGTGAGGCAGTTCATCGAGTTGGCGGTGAACATGCCGGAACACGAGCCGCAGGTCGGACAGGCGTTCTCCTCGATACGGAGGATGTCCTCGTCCGAGATCTTGTCGTTCACGGCGTCGGAGATCGCGTCGACCAGGTCGAGGGTGCGGACCGTGCCGTCGACCAGCGTGGCGCGGCCGGACTCCATCGGGCCGCCGGAGACGAAGACCGTCGGGATGTTGAGGCGCAGGGCCGCGTTCAGCATGCCCGGGGTGATCTTGTCGCAGTTGGAGATGCAGATCAGCGCGTCGGCGCAGTGGGCCTCGACCATGTACTCGACCGAGTCCGCGATGAGGTCCCGGGAGGGCAGGCTGTAGAGCATGCCGCCGTGGCCCATGGCGATGCCGTCGTCCACCGCGATGGTGTTGAACTCGCGGGGGATGCCGCCGGCCTCGACGATCGCCTCGCTGACGATCCGGCCGACCGGCTGGAGGTGGGTGTGGCCCGGCACGAACTCGGTGAAGCTGTTGGCGACCGCGATGATCGGCTTGCGGCCGATGTCCGCACCCGGTACACCGGAGGCCCGCATAAGGGCGCGGGCGCCCGCCATGTTGCGGCCGTGGGTGACTGTGCGGGACCTCAGCTCGGGCATCGTCGCTCGCTCCTTCAGAGACTGCGTCAGAGGATTCGGAGATTTCTGACTGCTATCGAGCGTACGCCGGTCATCCAGAGGGCGGGACGGCGTGTCCGAAATGCGGGATGAGTATCTCGGCCGACGGCTGTCCTCGGCAGGTCAGGGGCCGGTGAGGTGGCCCTGTACGACCGGGGCCAGGCGGGCGATGATCTGCTCCGGGTCCGCCGAGGCCAGGGGTTCGACCTTGATGACGTAGCGCAGCATGGCCGTGCCCACGAGCTGGGCGGCGGCGAGTTCGGCGCGCAGTTCGGCGTCCGGCAGGTCCAGGCGGTCGGCGATGCGGCGCAGGACCTGGGTGGCGACGATCCGGCGGAAGACGGCGGCGGCCGTTTCGTTGGTGACGGCGGAGCGGACGATGGCGAGCAGGGGCGTGCGGGTCGCCGGGTTCTCCCAGATGCCGAAGAAGAAGCGGACCAGGCGCTCCCCCACACCGTCGAGCGGGCCGTCCTCGATGGCCTTCGGCGCCTCGATGGCCGGGGCGAAGGACTGGGTGATCGCCGCCTCGAAGACCTGCTCCTTCGTCCCGAAGTAGTGGTGCACGAGCGCCGGGTCGACCCCGGCCGCCTTGGCGATGCCGCGCACGGACGTCTTCTCGTAGCCGCGCTCGGAGAACTCGTCGCGGGCGGTGGTGAGGATGCGGTCGCGGGTGTCGGCCGATTCCGTGCGTGGGGGGCGGCCCCGGCGGCGAGGGGTGGTGTTGGTTTCGGTGCCGGGTCCGCTGCCAGTGCCGGACCGGCTGCCAGTCCCGGGTCCGCTGCCTGTGCCGGGTCCGGTCGGGGGCCGGGCGTTCATCGTCGTGGCACCTTCGCCGCCGAGGCCAGGTGGAGGCGTGTGAAGGCCAGCGCCTCCGCCAGGTCGGCCTCCCGCTCCGCGCTCGACATGGCGCGGCGGGTGTTGACCTCGATCACGACATGGCCGTCGAAGCCGGTGAGGGCGAGCCGCTCCAGCACCTCGGCGCAGGGCTGGGTGCCGCGGCCGGGCACCAGGTGCTCGTCCTTGGCCGATCCCCTGCCGTCGGCGAGGTGGACATGGCCGAGGCGGTCTCCCATGCGGTCGACCATGGCGAGCGCGTCGGAGCGGGCCGTGGCGGTGTGGCTGAGGTCGATCGTGAAGTGGCGGTAGTCGTCCTTCGTCACGTCCCAGTCGGGGGCGTACGCCAGCATCTCGCGGTCGCGGTAGCGCCAGGGGTACATGTTCTCGACGGCGAACCGTACGTCCGTCTCGTTCGCCATGCGCCAGATGCCCGTGACGAAGTCCCTGGCGTACTGGCGCTGCCAGCGGAAGGGCGGGTGCACGACGACGGTGCTCGCGTCGAGCTTCTCGGCCGCCGCGCGGGCCCGCTGGAGCTTGGTCCAGGGGTCGGTGGACCAGACGCGCTGCGTGATGAGCAGGCAGGGGGCGTGCACGGCCAGGATCGGGATCTGGTGGTAGTCGCTGAGTCTGCGCAGGGCCTCGATGTCCTGGCTCACGGGGTCCGTCCAGACCATGACCTCGACTCCGTCGTAGCCGAGGCGTGCGGCGATCTCGAAGGCCGTGGCCGTCGACTCCGGGTAGACCGAGGCCGTCGACAGGGCGACCTTCGCGTCCGGGATCTTCACGGCTGGCTCTGCCATGCAGGACAGATTACGGGGTGTGGTCGGGGCGGGGCGGGGGGCCTCTTCGCTGTTGTGGTGTTTGCCACGGCGGGGGTGCATGTCCTTCGCAGCTCTCTTACGCGGGCTCCCATGCTCTCTTACGCGGACTCCATGTGGTCCAGACGCCGCAGGATCACGCCCTCCCGCAGCGCCCACGGGCAGATCTCCACGCGCTCGACGCCGAACAGGTCCATCGCTCCCTCGGCGACCAGCGCGCCGGCCAGGAGCTGGTTGGCCCGGCCCTCGGAGACGCCCGGCAGCTCGGCCCGTTCCGCCTCCTTCATGCCGGCCAGCCTCGGGACCCAGGCCTCCAGGGACTCCCGCTTGAGCTCGCGCTGGACGTAGGGGCCCTCGGCGGAGCGGGCGGCGCCGGCGATGCGGGCGAGCTGCTTGAAGGTCTTGGACGTGGCCACGACATGGTCGGGGGAACCGATGCGGCTGAACTCGCCGACCGTGCGGGCGATCTCGGTGCGCACATGGCGGCGCAGGGCGCGGACGTCGTCCGGGGAGGGCGGGTCGCCGGGCAGCCAGCCGGAGGTGAGGCGGCCCGCTCCCAGCGGCAGCGAGACGGCCGCGTCGGGCTCCTCGTCGATGCCGTAGGCGACCTCCAGGGAGCCGCCGCCGATGTCCAGGACCAGCAGTTTCCCGGCCGACCAGCCGAACCAGCGGCGGGCGGCGAGGAAGGTGAGGCGGGCCTCCTCCGCGCCGGTGAGGACCTGGAGCTCGACGCCGGTCTCGGCGCGCACGCGCGCGAGGACGTCATCGGCGTTGCGGGCCTCGCGCACGGCGGAGGTGGCGAACGGCAGGAGGTCCTCGACGCCCTTGTCCTCGGCGGCCTGGAGCGCCTCCTGGATGACCGAGACCAGCTGGTCGACGCCGTGCGGGCCGATCGCGCCGTCGTCGTCGAGGAGCTGGGCGAGGCGCAGTTCCGCCTTGTGCGAGTGCGCGGGCAACGGGCACGCGCCGGGATGCGCGTCCACCACGAGCAGATGCACCGTGTTCGATCCCACGTCGAGGACACCGAGTCTCATGTACGGAACGCTACTGCCCGCCGGGCCGTCCGCCGTCCTCGGTGTGGGTACAAGGCCCGTACCCTGGAGCTGTGCCAAAGACGAAAAAGGCGAAGCGCGACAAATCATCGGGCCCCGCGGTGTCCGACGAGAAGGGCCTCGACTTCGCCCGCGCGTGGGTGGAGTTTCCTGATCCGGCGGACGACGAGCAGGTCTTCCGCTGCGATCTGACATGGCTGACCTCTCGCTGGAACTGCATCTTCGGCAGCGGCTGCCAGGGCATCCAGGCCGGCCGCGCGGACGACGGGTGCTGCACGCTGGGTGCCCACTTCTCCGACGAGGACGACGAGAAGCGGGTCGCCGAGCATGTGGCGAGGCTCACGCCGGACATCTGGCAGAACCACGCCGAGGGCACGAGCAGCGGCTGGATCTCCGAGGACGAGGACGGCGACCGGCAGACGCGCCCCTTCCAGGGGTCGTGCATCTTCCAGAACCGGCCCGGCTTCGAGGGCGGCGCGGGCTGCTCGCTGCACATCCTCGCCCTGAAGGAGGGCCG
Organism: Streptomyces sp. CRCS-T-1; assembly: GCF_024442335.1. Classification (NCBI taxonomy): domain Bacteria; kingdom Bacillati; phylum Actinomycetota; class Actinomycetes; order Kitasatosporales; family Streptomycetaceae; genus Streptomyces; species Streptomyces sp. CRCS-T-1. The sequence goes on from NZ_CP101651.1 coordinate 3,528,854, forward strand.
CGAGCCGCTGGAGACCAAGCCGGACGTGTGCTGGCAGCTGCCGGTGCGGCGGACGTACGAGTGGATCGACCGGCCCGACGACACGCGGGTGCTGCAGGTGTCGATCGGTGAGTACGACCGACGCGGCTGGGGTCCGGGCGGGCATGACCTGCACTGGTGGTGCACGTCGGCGACCTCGGCGCACGGCGCGGGCGACCCGGTGTACGTGTCCTACCGGCCGGAGCTGATCGAGCTGATGGGCAAGGCCGGGTACGACCGGCTGGTCGAGCTGTGCGAGGAGCGGCTGGCGTCTCAGCTGCCGTTGCTGGCGCCGCATCCGGCTGATCCGGTGGACTGACCTGCGTTGACGTCGGCTGAGCCGCGTCGATGTCGGCCGGCGTGCGTCTATGACGTGGGCGGGCTCGGGTCGTCGCCCTCCGAGGGCGGGGACGTCGAGTCCGGCGGGTCGGTCGGGTCCGGGTCCGGGGCCGTGTGCGTCGGGTCCGGGTCGGGTGACGGGGGCGGGGTGGTCGGCGTCGGGTCGGGGTCGGGCGCCGAGGTCGTGGGCGTCGGGTCGGGCTGGTGCGGCGGCGGGTCGCTGGGGTGGGGGTCCGGGCCGGGGTCGGCGGGGGTGGGCGCGGTGCCGAAGCCCTCGATGTGGACGACGGCTCCGACGGGTGCGATCGCCACCTGCGCGTGCCAGGGGCCGGAGGGCTCCCGCAGATGGTCGACGTACACCTTGATCGTCAACGACTCGCCGGGCCGGAGCGTTCCCGAGGACTGGCTGAGGTAGAGCCAGTCGGCTCCCGTGGAGGCGGACCAGCGGACCGGGGCGGACCCGGTGGCGGCGAGCGTGATCAGGGTGGTGTCGCCCGTGTTGTCCGCCGTGACGTCCAGCGCGCCCGCGCGGCCGGCGCTCGCGACGCCGAGGACCTCGACAGACACGTCGGCCTTGCCGTTCTTGCCGAAGCGGGGGCCGGGTCTGGTGCTCGCGTTGCCGGTGTTCTCGTAGCCGCCGCCCGCCATCTCGCCGTCGAGGCCGAGCGGGTCGTCCACTTCGAGCGCGGAGGCGGAGCGGCCGTCCTGCGCCTCGCCCACGGGAGTGCCCCGGTAGGCGGCCCACAGGGCGAGCACGGGGGCGGCCACGACGGTGGCGACGACGGTCGTGGTGACGGCACGCGCGCGGAGACGGTCCCGTCGGGCGGCGCGGTCCTTGGGGTCCATCGGATAGCCGCGCCGGTCGAAGCGGGGGGCGGCGCCACGCGCGCGTGGCGGGTGGGCCATGGCGACGTGCAGGGCCGCGAGGGGCGCGGGCAGGACGGGCAGCGCGGCGGGCGTGACGCTGGTGCCGGGCCAGCGGCCGGGCATGGCGCGCTCGGCGGTGCGGCGGCAGCGCGGGCAGTCGTCGACGTGCCGGACGAGTTCGCGGCGCAGGGCCGTGCCGAGCACGAGCCGGTCGTCGCCTACGAGGTGGGCGACGCTCGGACACGCCCCGGTCTCGACCACGGCGAGGGCCGCACGCGTGCGTTCGACCTCGCAGGCGGCGGAGGCGAGCAGGTCGCGGGTGGTGGCGAGGTCCATGCCGAGGACGGCGGCGACCTCGTGGGCGGCGAGGTGGTGGCGCACGGCCAGTTCGAGCGCCTCCCGCTGCTCCGGGGTGGTGCCGGCGGCCTCCGGCCAGGCCAGCAGGGCCAGTTCGCCGCGACGCCGCTCCTGGACCTCTTCGGAGACCGGGGCGGCCGGGGGGTCGGGGCGCTGGACACGGCCCGCGGCGTGGCTGCTCGTACGTTTCTGCTTGGCCTCGGCCAGCCCTCGCAGGCACGCCCAGCGGGCCAGTGCGTACAGCCAGGCCCTGCGGTCCGCGGGCGCCTCGGGGACGTGCCGGCCGCGGCGTTCGGCGAGCGCGAGGACGTCGCCCAGGGCGGCGGTCGCGGCGTCGTGGTCGCACAGCACGGACAGGCAGTAGGTGAACAGGCCGTCCAGGTAGGGCTCGTAGCGCGCGGGCGGCCGCTGCACCAGCGTGCGCGCCGCACCGCGGTCACGCGCTTCCCGGTGCGCCCGGTGGGCGCCGGCCGAGCGGGTCGAGATCTCCGGCGTACTGCTCGTCATTCGGCGACCGTAGGGGGCCGGGAGTGTTACCTTCCGGCGGCTTGAGCACATTTAATCCGTACGGGTGAAACGATCCCTCAATAGGGGACAGGAACCTGTCGTTCCGCCGTCGGCGCGGGGTGGCGGGGGCCCTGGCGGGCGGCCGGCCGCGCCCTCCGGTCCCCGCGGTGTCAGTGCCTGCGGCTACGGTTTCGTCCATGGCTGCCCGTACGAAGACCACCAAGGACCGTCCGTCCTACCGCTGCACGGAGTGCGGGTGGCAGACGGCGAAGTGGCTCGGCCGCTGCCCCGAGTGCCAGGCCTGGGGGACGGTCGAGGAGTACGGCGCGCCCGCGGTCCGTACGACGGCACCGGGCCGGGTCACCAGCTCCGCCCTGCCCATCGGCCAGGTGGACGGCCGGAGCGCGACGGCCCGCACCACCGGCGTGCCCGAGCTGGACCGGGTGCTCGGCGGCGGCCTGGTGCCCGGCGCGGTGGTGCTGGTCGCGGGCGAGCCGGGCGTCGGCAAGTCGACGCTGCTGCTGGACGTGGCGGCCAAGTCGGCGAGCGACGAGCACCGCACGCTGTACGTGACGGGCGAGGAGTCGGCGAGCCAGGTCCGGCTGCGCGCCGACCGGATCAAGGCCATCGACGACCATCTGTACCTGGCCGCCGAGACGGATCTGGCGGCGGTTCTGGGCCACTTGGACGCGGTGAAGCCGTCGCTGCTGATCCTGGACTCGGTGCAGACGGTGGCCTCCCCCGAGATCGACGGCGCGCCCGGCGGCATGGCCCAGGTGCGCGAGGTCGCCGGGGCCCTGATCCGGGCCTCGAAGGAACGCGGCATGTCCACCCTGCTCGTGGGCCATGTCACCAAGGACGGCGCCATCGCGGGCCCGCGTCTGCTGGAACACCTCGTGGACGTCGTCCTGCACTTCGAGGGCGACCGGCACGCCCGCCTCCGCCTCGTACGAGGCGTCAAGAACCGCTACGGCACCACCGACGAGGTCGGCTGCTTCGAACTGCACGACGAGGGCATCACGGGCCTCGCGGACCCGAGCGGACTTTTCCTGACACGTCGGGCCGAACCGGTCCCGGGCACCTGTCTGACCGTCACCCTGGAGGGCCGCCGCCCCCTGGTCGCCGAGGTCCAGGCGCTCACGGTCGACTCGCAGATCCCCTCCCCGCGCCGCACCACCTCGGGCCTGGAGACCTCCCGGGTCTCGATGATGCTGGCGGTGCTGGAACAGCGCGGCCGGATCAGTGCCTTGGGCAAGCGGGACATCTACTCCGCGACGGTCGGCGGGGTGAAGCTCTCGGAGCCCGCGGCGGATCTGGCCGTCGCCCTCGCCCTGGCGAGCGCGGCGAGTGACACACCTCTCCCCAAGAACCTGGTCGCGATCGGTGAGGTGGGCCTCGCGGGTGAGGTGCGGCGGGTCACGGGCGTGCAGCGCAGGCTGGCGGAAGCCCACCGTCTGGGCTTCACACACGCCCTGGTACCGGGCGACCCTGGCAAGATCCCCGCGGGTATGAAGGTTCTGGAAGTCTCGGACATAGGGGACGCGCTGCGGGTCCTTCCGCGCTCCCGTCGCCGAGAGGCCCCACGGGACGAGGAGGGTCGCCGGTAGACTTTGCCCAGGTCTCGCCCGTCCGTGCGAACCAAGTGTGCGACACGGGGCGCCCCAGAACCTGCGACCGGAGGAGTGCAGTGGCAGCCAACGACCGGGCAGCAGCTCCCGGAAAATCCGGTGGGAGTGCCGGTACCGATGGCCTGATGCGCGCTTCACTGAGCGCCGTGGCACCCGGAACCGCCCTGCGTGACGGCCTGGAGCGCGTGCTCCGGGGCAACACCGGCGGTCTCATCGTGCTGGGCTCCGACAAGACGGTCGAGGCGCTGTGCAGCGGCGGTTTCGTGCTGGACGTCGAGTTCACGGCGACCCGGCTGCGCGAGCTGTGCAAGCTGGACGGCGGCATCGTGCTGTCCTCGGACCTGTCGAAGATCCTGCGCGCGGGCGTGCAGCTGGTCCCGGACCCGACGATCCCCACGGAGGAGACCGGCACCCGGCACCGCACCGCGGACCGCGTGAGCAGGCAGGTCGGCTTCCCGGTGGTCTCGGTCTCCCAGTCGATGCGGCTGATCGCCCTGTACGTCGACGGCCAGCGCCGCGTCCTGGAGGACTCGGCGGCGATCCTGTCCCGCGCCAACCAGGCCCTCGCCACCCTGGAGCGCTACAAGCTCCGCCTCGACGAGGTCGCGGGCACGCTGTCGGCGCTGGAGATCGAGGACCTGGTGACCGTCCGGGACGTCTCGGCGGTCGCCCAGCGCCTGGAGATGGTGCGCCGCATCGCCACGGAGATCGCCGAGTATGTGGTGGAGCTGGGCACCGACGGGCGCCTGCTGGCCCTCCAGCTCGACGAGCTGATCGCCGGTGTGGAGCCCGAGCGTGAGCTGGTCGTCCGGGACTACGTGCCCGAGCCGACCGCCAAGCGGTCCCGTACGGTCGACGAGGCGTTGGCCGAGCTGGACGCCCTCACCCACGCCGAGCTGCTGGAACTGCCCATCGTGGCGCGGGCCTTGGGGTACACGGGCTCGCCCGAGACCCTGGACTCGGCGGTGTCGCCGCGCGGCTTCCGCCTCCTGGCCAAGGTGCCCCGGCTCCCCGGCGCGATCATCGACCGGCTGGTGGAGCACTTCGGCGGCTTGCAGAAGCTGCTCGCCGCGAGCGTCGACGACCTCCAGACGGTGGACGGCGTGGGCGAGGCCCGGGCGCGCAGCGTACGCGAGGGGCTGTCGCGGCTGGCGGAGTCGTCGATCCTGGAGCGGTACGTCTAGCCGTCAGGCGTCTTCGGCGCTCGCTGACGCGTGAGGGGGGTGTTCCCGGTCGGGAACACCCCCCTCACGCATGAAGGCCAGGCGGCCTCCTGAACGACAAGCGGCTAATCGTTCTTCAGGACGAACGAGGTCTGCACCTTGGCGTAGCCCGGAGCCTTGGCCTCCACCAGGTACGTGCCCGCTCCGGCCGAGCCCGAGGGAGGCGTGGCGCACTCGGGGGCGCTGGGCCCCCGGTCCCACTTCAGGGCGTAGGTGATGCCGCTGCCCGCGGGGACGCGGTAGAGCCGGCTGCCGGTGGTCCTGGGGCAGTCCTTGGAGGACCAGTAGTCGTCGTCGGCGCTCGCCTCGGCGATGGTGAACACCGCGTTCTTCGGCCCGAGATCGATCTTGCAGTCGTGGCCGGAGACGTTCCGCGCGGTGAGCAGGAAGGTGGGCGTCTGCTCGGGGTCGTAGCTGTTGTGCTGGCTGCGCAGGCTGAACTTGACCATGCTCGCGGTGCAGTTGGGCAGCATGGAGCCGGCCGGCAGTGTGTCGCCCGCGCCGACGCCGCCCACGGTGGTACCGCCGTCGTAGCCACCGGCACCGCCGGAGCCGCCCGAAGCGCCCGCTCCCTCGGACCCGCCGGTGCCGGAACCGCCGCCGGAGCCCGTGCCGGTACCGCCCCCGGCTCCGCTGCCCGAGCCGTCACCGGAACCGCCGCCGGACCCTGCCCCGGACCCGGACGAGGAGCCGCCCGAGCCCTCGTCGCCCGACTCGTCGCGCCCGCCCGGCGCTTGGCTGATCGCCGGGCCGGAGTTCGACGGGCCAGGTGTGATGGAGGGCGCGGGATTCTTGCCGTTGGCGCCGTTGTCGCGGTCCTTGCCGCCATCGCCGCCCATGGTCACGAGCCAGGTGGTCAGCAGCGCCAACAGGGCAGCCACGGACACCAGTACGACCCTCCGTCGCCAGTAGATGGAGGAGGGAAGCGGCCCGACCGGATTGCGCAGAGATCCCACGGCGCAAACCTTACGAGAGATCAGCGCGTTAGCCGGTCCCACCCGCCGCTCAGGCTCACAACTTTTCCGGATCATCATGCCGGAAGCAGCTGTCCCACCCCTGTCTTTCGTCAGATACGGCACCCGACGATCGCTGGGTGTGACGGGATCGGCTCGTCACCTACCGTCCGTGACCATGGACTTCGAGGACACCGCGCTCTACCGCGACATCACCGACTTCGCCGACGGCTCCCCGCTGTGGATACGGCACGGGGCCGAGTTATGGACGGAGGCCGGACTGCTGGTCTTCGCCCTGCTGTTCGCATCCGCCTGGTGGCGTGCCCGCCGCGACACCCCCCGCGCGTTCGCGATCGCGGCCCTTGCACCTCTGGCCACGGCTGTGGCGTACGTGTGCAGTGAGGTGCTCAAGTCCGCTGTCACACAGGAGCGTCCGTGCCGGGCGGTCGCCGGTGCGGCGGTGTCCCTGGCCGAGTGTCCGCCGCACGGCGACTGGTCCTTCCCCTCCAACCACGCCACGATCGCGGGCGCCGCGGCCGTCGCCCTGGCCCTGGTCCGGCGCGCCCTGCTGTGGCTGACGGCCCCGCTCGCCCTGCTGATGGCCTTCTCCCGGGTCTACGTCGGCGTGCACTATCCGCACGACGTGGTCGCGGGGCTCGCCCTCGGCACGCTCGTCGCCCTCGTCGCCGTACGGCTGGGCACGGGGCCGATGACGCGGCTGGCCGGGGCGATGCGCGGCTCGCCGACAACGGCCGCGCGGTGGGTCAGCGGGCCGGGCCCGGCACCCGTGCCGTCGTACGGGGCGCACGCACGGCACTGAGCCGGTAGGCACGCGCGGCCCTAGCCGGACGCACACGCGGCCCTGAGCCGATGGGGTGTCACGATTCCACCAGTCCCGCCTCGTACGCCACGATCGCCGCCTGCACACGGTTGCGCACGCCCAGCCGCTCCAGGACCGCGCTCACATACGCCTTCACCGTGCCCTCGACGAGGTGCAGCCGGGCGGCGATCTCCGGGTTGGACAGGCCCGCGCCGACCAGGCCGAGCACCTCGCGTTCGCGGGGGCTCAGGGCGGACACGCGGGCCCGTGACTGTGCCTCGCGGGTGAGCCGGCCGCCGCCGAGGCCCTCGTCGATGACGTACCGGGCCACCTTCGGCGACAGGAACGCGGCGCCCGCGGCCACCGCCCGTACACCGGCGATCAGTTCGTACGGGTCCCCGGACTTCAGCAGGAAGCCGGTGGCGCCGCCGCCGAGGGCGCGGGTGACATAGGCGCCCTCGGAGAAGGTGGTGAGCATCGCGACGGCCGTGCCGGGCGCGGTCCGTACGATCTCCTCCGCCGCCGTGAGGCCGTCCAGGCGCGGCATGCGGATGTCGAGCAGGGCCACGTCCGGGCGGTGGGCGCGGGCCAGCTCGACCGCCTCGCGGCCGTCGCCCGCCTCGGCGACGACCTCCGTCTCGTCGTCACTGCCCAGGATGGCGCGCACCCCGGCCCGCACCATCGTCTCGTCGTCGGCCAGCAGCACGCGGATCACTGTGAGAACTCCTCGTATTCTTCCCGGCCTTCGCCGGACCGGCCGGCGCGCGGGACCACGTCCTTGGTGACGAGCCGCCCGGCGTCGAAGCACAGTCTGAAGTGGTCGACGGAGACGAACAGCTCACCGCTCGCCCGGTAGTAACGGCAGTCGGCACCCTCCGGTGCCGGTGTCGCCGCCCGCTCGACGGGCGGGTCGTTCACATCCCGGTCGGGCAGCACGCGCTCGACGTCGGCGGCCGGGGCGCCCGGGCGGAGGGTCGCGTACGCGGCGGGTGCGAGCACCGAGTGCTTCTCCACGTACGCGTACCAGCCGAAGGCGGTGCCGACGAGGACGACGCCCACGCCGGCCGCGAGGCCGAGGCAGAGGGCCACGCGGCGGCGGGCGTGGGTGATCGGGGCGAGGGCGGGGCGTGGCGGTCCGGTCGCGGTCCGGTGTGCGGGGACGTACGCGCTGACGCGGAACCCCTCCCCCTGCGGGCCCGCTTCGAAGGTGCCGCCGGCCGAGGTCACCGCGGCGCGCAGCCCGAGCAGGCCGGTGCCGCCTTCGGAGGGCCGGGAACTCGGCTCGGTGGGCGAGCCGTTGGTGAGCGTGACGGACGTCCCCTCGTCCCGCCCGGTCACCGCCACGATCACGGGGGCACCCGGTGCGTGTCGTGCCGCGTTGGTCAGGGCCTCCCGGGCCACTCGGTACAGCAGCCGTTCGGCGAGGTCGCCGGGGGCCGTGTGCGGGTCCCGCGTTGCGGGTTGTGCCCAGCGCACCGGGAGTCCGGACTCCGCGGCGCGGGCGACGAGTTGTTCCAGGGTCTCGCCCGCGGGGGTCAGCGGTGGGGGCTCGTCGTCGTCCTCGCGCAGGACGCCGATGATGCGGTGCAGCCGGTCCGTGGCGTCGGCGGCCGCGCCGCGCAGTTCGGCCGCCGCCGTCCGGTGTTCGTCGGCGAGGCCGGGGGCGAGCTGGAGGGCGGCCGCGCGCAGGGCGATGAGGCTGAGCTCGTGACCGAGGGAGTCGTGCATGTCCTGGGCGATCCGGGAGCGTTCGCGCAGCCGGGCGCGCTCCTCGGTGAGGCGTTGCTCGTCCTCCAGCCGGGCCGCCCGCAGCCAGCCCTCCGCGGCCAGCTCGCGGCTCTGGCGCCAGTAGCGTCCGCCGAGCCAGGGGAAGACGCAGCCGAAGAGCAGCGTGCCCGTCATGACCAGCCACTCGGGGACCGGGTCGAGTCCGACGAGCACGATCCGCGCGGTGCCCGCGCAGCCGACGGCGGCGAAGCACAGCGCCGCGGGGCGGGCCCGGCCCGCGCGCAGCCCGAGGAGCAGGGCGGACGTGCCGAGGGCCGGGCCGTAGGAGGCGGTGAACAGGGATGGGGCTGCGGTCAGGCTCAGGGTGGCTGTCAGGCCGAAGGCGGCGAGGGGCAGCCGGCGGGACAGGGCGGCGGCAGCGGCCAGCACCGCCGCGCCGGCGGCCTGCTGCCAGAGCGTGCGCGGCTCGTTCAGGCCGATCCGGTCCGCCGTGAGCGCGGGGAGGACCAGGGCGGCCCAGAGGAGGGCGCCCCGGGCGAGCCGGGCCGAACGAGGACGTTCCATTCGGCCGACGCTATCGGCGGGCGGCGGGGCGGCACTGCTGCCGATCGTCAGGTACCTCGCCCTCTCGGGTCGCGGTGTGCCCGATTCGCGGCTCCCGCGTGGCAGGATCGAATGGCCATGACTGCTCCCACGAACACCCCGCGCACCAGCTCCGGCCCCACCGACACCGCGTCCGGCCCGCCGCCGGGCGGGGACCTGCACTCCCCCGTCATCGACTGGTTCGACGACAACGCCCGCGACCTGCCGTGGCGGCGCCCCGAGGCCGGGGCGTGGGGCGTGATGGTCAGTGAGTTCATGCTTCAGCAGACGCCGGTGAGCCGCGTCCTGCCCGTCTACGAGCAGTGGGTGGCCCGCTGGCCGCGCCCCGCCGACCTGGCCAAGGAGGCGCCCGGCGAGGCCGTCCGGGCCTGGGGCCGACTCGGCTACCCGCGCCGCGCGCTGCGGCTGCACGGCGCCGCCGTCGCCATAACGGAACGGCACGGCGGTGACGTACCGGCCGACCACGCCCAGCTGCTGGCGCTGCCCGGCATCGGCGAGTACACGGCCGCCGCCGTCGCCTCCTTCGCCTACGGGCAGCGGCACCCGGTGCTGGACACGAATGTGCGCCGGGTCTTCGCCCGCGCGGTCACCGGCGTGCAGTACCCGCCGAACGCCACCACCGCCGCCGAGCGCAAACTGGCCCGCGCGCTCCTCCCCGAGGATGAGCCGACCGCCGCCCGCTGGGCCGCCGCCTCCATGGAGCTGGGCGCGCTCGTGTGCACGGCGAAGAGCGAGTCGTGCCACCGCTGCCCGATCGCCGCGCAGTGCGCGTGGCGGCTGGCGGGCAAGCCGGAGCACGACGGGCCGCCGCGCCGCGGCCAGACCTACGCGGGCACCGACCGGCAGGTCCGCGGGCGGCTGCTCGCCGTACTGCGGGACGCCCACGCCCCGGTTCCGCAGGCGGCGCTCGACCGCGTGTGGCACGAGCCGGTGCAGCGGGCGCGCGCCCTGGACGGCCTGGTCGCCGACGGCCTGGTCGAGCCGCTGGCGGGCGGGATGTACCGGCTGCCGCTGACCTGACGTACAGGCAGATGACAGCCTCGGGTCTCCCGTAACGACGACACAGGGTGGACAAATCACCCCATAACCGCCTCAACACCCCCATCGCTGCACCCCGTTACGACGTCCGTTACACAACCGACGGACAGCCGAGTGCTAGCCGAAGGCTGCTTCGGACAGCGCCGTGACAACGCCTCCGTACCTTCAGATGCGTTCCCGGAAGACACGGGACGACCAAGGAACACAGGCAGTGCACGGGCGGCGGGGAGCCGGCCCGAACGGGGAAACGGGAGGCGGTTCACCATGGCGCAGGGCGAGGTGCTCGAGTTCGAGGAGTACGTCCGCACCCGGCAGGACGCACTGCTGCGCAGTGCTCGCCGCCTGGTCCCGGACCCGACGGACGCACAGGACCTGCTGCAGACGGCGCTGGTGCGGACCTACGGCCGCTGGGAGACCATCGAGGACAAGCGGCTGGCGGACGCCTACCTGCGCCGGGTCATGATCAACACGCGGACCGAGTGGTGGCGGGCCCGCAAGCTGGAGGAGGTCCCGACCGAGCAGCTCCCGGACGCCTCGGTCGACGACGCCACCGAGCAGCACGCGGACCGCGCCCTGCTGATGGACATCCTGAAGGTGCTCGCCCCGAAGCAGCGCAGTGTCGTGGTCCTGCGACACTGGGAGCAGATGTCCACGGAGGAGACGGCCGCCGCCCTCGGTATGTCGGCCGGAACGGTCAAAAGCACGCTGCACAGGGCGCTCGCCCGGCTCCGTGAGGAGCTGGAGTCCCGCGACCTGGACGCACGCGCGCTGGAGCGTGAGGAGCGGGAGCGGTGCGCGGCCTGACCGGCGAGGGGTCCCCACGGACCCGGGGCAGCATCCAGGCGGTGAGCACGGCATCGGCCGTGGTCACCGCCCTCGCCCTTTTCGTGTCCGGGTGCGGTGCCGGCGGCACCGGCGCCCGTGACGAGGGCCCGGCGCACGCCGACGCGGTGGCGGGCGCCACCGCGGCCACTCCCTCGGCCTCCCCGTCCAGGACGCCCGACACCGTGAACGCGGTCCGGCTCGTCAAGGACGACCCCGAGGTCTCCCCCGAGGTGAAGCGCGAGCTGAAGCCGTGCGTGGCCGACGAGTATCCCGTCGACGTGTCCTACGGCAAGCTGACCGGCGGAACGGCCGACGATGTCGTCGTCAATGTGCTGACCTGCGGTGACGCGGTGGGTGTGGGCAGTTATGTGTATCGCGAGCGGGACGGCTCGTACGAGAATGTGTTCAAGGCCGAGGAACCCCCGGTCTACGCGGAGATCGACCGCGGCGACCTGGTGGTGACCAAGCAGGTGTACGACAAGGGCGACCCGGTGTCGAGCCCCTCCGGGGAGAACGTGATCACGTACAGATGGGCTTCCGGCCGGTTCAGCGAGAAGTACCGCACGCACAACGACTACGGCAAGGTCGTCGGCGACAGCCCGTCGCCGGTGCCCGCGAGCTGACGCGGGCGAGGCGTGTGTGAACCGATCGGGCCGCTCGGACCGATCTCTGGGTGAACGCGATGCACGGTCCGTGCGTCCCCTGAGAGGACGGACCGTGCGTCCTTGAGAAGCACACCCCTACGACCCACACGAGGACTGAGAGCACCGGGATGGCAGACCAGACCCACGTTCTGTTCGTCGAGGACGACGACGTCATCCGCGAGGCCACACAGCTCGCCCTGGAACGGGACGGCTTCGTGGTCACCGCGATGCCCGACGGCCTGTCGGGACTGGATGCGTTCCGCACGGACCGCCCCGACATCGCGCTGCTGGACGTCATGGTCCCCGGCCTCGACGGGGTCAGCCTGTGCCGCCGCATCCGGGACGAGTCGACCGTGCCGGTCATCATGCTGTCGGCGCGGGCCGACTCCATCGACGTGGTGCTGGGCCTGGAGGCGGGGGCCGACGACTATGTGACCAAGCCCTTCGACGGGGCCGTGCTGGTCGCCCGGATCCGCGCGGTGCTGCGCCGCTTCGGGCACGCGGGCGGCGGCAGGGCGCAGGAGCCGGACTCTCTCGCGAGCGGCGGGATGCTGGCCTTCGGGGATCTGGAGGTCGACACCGAGGGCATGGAGGTCCGCCGGGCCGGGCAGCCGGTGGCGCTGACGCCGACCGAGATGCGGCTGCTGCTGGAGTTCTCCTCCGCGCCGGGCACGGTGCTCTCCCGCGACAAGCTGCTGGAGCGGGTGTGGGACTACGGCTGGGGCGGGGACACCCGGGTCGTCGACGTGCATGTGCAGCGGCTGCGGCAGAAGATCGGCCAGGACCGTATCGAGACGGTCCGTGGTTTCGGCTACAAGTTGAAGGCCTGAGCAGGGGTTATGAGGGGGCATTTCCGGCGCCTGGTCGCCACGGGCGTGGAACGCGCGGGGATCCGTACGGGCCTGAGATGGAAGCTGAGCGCGGCCATCGCGCTGGTCGGCGCGCTGGTGGCGATCGCGCTGAGCCTGGTCGTGCACAACGCGGCGCGGGTGTCGATGCTGGACAACGCGCGCGACCTCGCCGACGAGCGCATCATGATCGCCCAGCGCAACTTCGAGCTGTCCGGGCGAATGAACTTCCCCAACACCAAGATCGACGACCCGGATCTGCCGGAGGCCCTGCGGGACCGGGTCGAGGCGGGCCAGCGGGCGACCTATGTGGCGGACCGGCCGGGCGGCTCGCCGGACATATGGGCCGCCGTCCCGCTGAAGAACGGGCATGTGATGTCCCTGCACTCGGGCTTCACCGACCGCAGCTCGGACATTCTCCAGGACCTCGACCAGGCCCTGCTCATCGGGTCCATCGCGGTCGTCCTCGGCGGCAGCGCGCTCGGTGTGCTCATAGGCGGGCATCTGTCGCGGCGGCTGCGCAAGGCGGCCGTCGCGGCCCACCAGCTCGCGGGCGGCGAGACGGACGTGCGGGTGCGGGACGCCATGGGCGGGGTCGTCCGGGACGAGACCGACGACCTGGCGAGCGCGGTGGACGCCATGGCGGACACCCTGCGGCAGCGCATAGAGGCGGAGCGGCGCGTCACCGCCGACATCGCGCACGAGTTGCGCACGCCGGTGACCGGGCTGCTGACCGCGGCCGAGCTGCTGCCGCCGGGGCGCCCGACCGAGCTGGTGCTGGACCGGGCGAAGGCCATGCGCACGCTCGTGGAGGACGTGCTGGAGGTGGCGCGGCTGGACGGGGCCTCGGAGCGGGCGGAGCTGCAGGACATCATGCTGGGCGAGTTCGTCGCCCGGCGGGTGACGGCCAAGGACCCGGCCATCGAGGTGCGGGTGGTGCACGAGTCGGAGGTCACGACCGACCCGCGGCGCCTGGAGCGGGTCCTGTTCAACCTCCTGGCCAACGCGGCCCGGCACGGCAAGCCGCCCATCGAGGTCTCCGTCGAGGGCCGGGTCATCCGGGTCCGCGACCACGGCCCCGGCTTCCCCGAGGACCTGCTCGCCGAGGGCCCGAGCCGCTTCCGCACCGGCAGCACGGACCGCGCCGGGCACGGCCACGGCCTGGGCCTGACCATCGCGGCCGGACAGGCCCGGGTGCTGGGCGCCCGGCTGACCTTCCGCAACGTCCGCCCGCCCGGGACACCGGAGCATGTGCCGGCCGAGGGCGCGGTGGCGGTGCTGTGGCTGCCGGAGCACGCGCCGACGAACACGGGGAGTTATCCGATGCTGCCGGGGGCGCAGTCGTAGCGCCGGTTCTCGCGGACCGGACCTCGCGGATCAGCAGGACCAGTCCTGGTCCATGTCGAGTCCGCCTTCGCGGGGCTGGGTGAAGGAGAACCAGTTGCCGGAGTCGTCGCGGAACAGTGCCTCCGTGCCGTAGGGGCGCTCCTGCGGCTCCTGGAGGAACTCCACGCCGCGGTCCTTGAGCTTCTTGTAGTCGCCGTGGATGTCGTCCGTGGTCAGCACACCGGCGCCGAGCGCTCCCTTCGCGACGAGTTTCCGGACCATCTCGGCGGACTCGGGGTCCATCGCGGGGCCGCCGGGCACCATCAGGGTGAGCTCGACGTCGGGCTGGTCCGGCGAGCCGACGGTGAGCCAGCGCATGCCGCCCTCGCCCATGGTCATGTCCGTACGGACCTCCAGGCCCAGTTTCTCCGTGTAGAACTCCTTGGCCCGGTCCTGGTCGAGGACCCAGACGGTCGAGATGGCGAGACCCTTGATCATGGCGTGCTCCTGCTGCTCGGCGGCCGGTTCGTGCGTGCCCTGCCACGGTAGGCAGCGGGGGTGTCAGCCCGCTTCTCCGGAATTGCGCTCCTTGCCCGCGCCGGGCGCGGAGCGGAAGCCGCCGGCCCAGAGCATGGCGTAGCAGCCGGGGATGAGGGCGGCTCCCCGGCCGACGTGTTTGGCGCGGTACTCGCTGGGGGTGAGGCCGGTCCAGGTCTTGAAGCGGGCCGAGAACGTGCCGACGCTGCTGAAGCCGACCAGGTGGCAGATCTCCGTGACGGACAGGTTCGCCGTGCGCAGCAGGTCCTCGGCGCGTTCGATGCGGCGGTGTGTGAGGTACTGGCCGGGGGTCTCGCCGTAGGCCTCCTTGAAGGCGCGGATGAAGTGATACCGCGAGTACCCGGCGTGCGCGGCGACGGTGTCCAGGTCCAGCCCGGGATCGGCCCAGTCCCGGTCCATGGCGTCCTTGGCGAGCCGCAGCTGCCGCGTCTTGTCCATGACGTCGATGGTGGCACGGGGGTCCGACAGCGGCACCGGCCTCGCGCCCGGGCACGGCGAAGGCCCCGGGCGGGTGGGCCGTCCGGGGCCTTGTGTGAGGGGCTGGAGCGGGTCGGAAGGGGCTGGGGCAGGTCAGACGGCCTCGACGACCGGTGTCTGCGCGGCCGGGCCGTCCGCCTTGTCGTCGTCCGACGCCTTCGGTCCCGCTCCCCGCAGCGGTACCTCCGTGACGAAGACGGCCGCCGCGAGTGCGACCACCGCCACCACGGCTCCGAGCAGGAACGCCGAGTGGATGCCGGCGGAGACCGCGTGCTGGTAGGCCTCGCGGGCCAGCACCGGGAGCTTGGCGAGGCTCGCCTTGTCGAGCTGGGCCGACTGTTCGGTGACCTTGGAGCCCAGCGCCCCGGCCCGCTCGGCCATGACGTCCTGGACCCGGCTGTTGAACAGCGCGCCCATGATCGCGACGCCGAAGGAGGAGCCGAGGGTGCGGAAGAGCGTGGTGGACGAGGACGCGACGCCCATGTCCTTCATCTCGACGCTGTTCTGCGCGACCAGCATGGTGATCTGCATCAGACAGCCCATGCCGAGCCCGACCACGGCCATGAAGACACCGGAGGTGAGGCGGGAGGTGCCGGTGTCCATCGTGGAGAGCAGATAGAGGCCGACGATCATCAGGACGCTGCCGAGGATCGGGAAGACCTTGTACTTGCCGGTGTTCGTGGTGATCCGCCCGGCGACCATCGAGGTGACGAGCATCGCGCCGAGCATCGGCAGGAGCAGCAGCCCGGAGTTCGTGGCGGAAGCGCCCTGCACGGACTGCTGGTACAGCGGCAGGAAGAGCGTGGCCCCGAACATCACGAAGCCGGTGATGAAGCCGATGACCGACATCAGCGTGAAGTTGCGGCTGCGGAAGATGTGCAGCGGCACGATCGGCTCGGCGGCCTTCGTCTGCCAGAACACGAACCCGACGAGCGCGGCGACCCCGATGCCGATCAGCTCCATGATCCGCGCGGAGCTCCAGGCGTACTCGGTGCCGCCCCAGGTGGTGACCAGCACGATCGCGGTGATGCCGATGGTCAGCAGGGCCGCGCCCAGGTAGTCGATCCGCGCTTCGGAGCGCTTCTTCGGCAGGTGCAGGACGACACTGACGGCGGCGAGCGCGACGACGCCGAGGGGCAGGTTGATGTAGAACGCCCAGCGCCAGCCCCAGTGGTCGGTGATGGTGCCGCCGACCAGCGGGCCGCCGATCATCGCCAGCGCCATGACGCCGGCCATCATGCCCTGGTACTTGCCGCGCTCCCGGGGCGGGATCAGATCACCGATGATCGCCATGACGCCGACCATCAGACCGCCGGCACCGAGGCCCTGGACGGCACGGAAGCCGATCAGCTCGCCCATGTTCTGGGCCATGCCGCTGAGCGCCGAGCCGATCAGGAAGATGACGATGGACGTCATGAACGTGCCCTTGCGGCCGTACATGTCGCCGAGCTTGCCCCACAGCGGGGTGGAGGCCGCGGTCGCGAGCGTGTAGGCGGTGACGACCCAGGAGAGGTGTTCGAGCCCGCCCAGCTCACCGATGATCGTCGGCATCGCCGTACCGATGATCATGTTGTCGAGCATCGCGAGCATCATCGCGATCATCAGCGCGAGCAGCACGACCCGTACGCTCTTCGGCTGTTTCTCCCCGCTGCCGGCGCCGACCGCCGGTGTGTCCGTCGTGTCCGCCATCGCTTCCCACTCCCCCAGCTACCGCTACGTATCTGCAGCTACTGCTACTTACTTGCCGACCGGCTAGTGACTACACTCGGAAGTTAGCTCCGGAACTAGCCGGGCGTCAAGTAAGTTTTATGGAAAGCGGGGCGGCGTAGGAGGATGGGCGGCACCATGGACGGCACCAGGCAGCGGCGCCGCGGGAACACCCGCCAGCGCATCCAGGACGTGGCCCTCGAACTCTTCGCGGAGCAGGGCTACGAGAAGACGTCCCTGCGCGAGATCGCCGAGCGCCTGGACGTCACCAAGGCGGCGCTCTACTACCACTTCAAGACGAAGGAAGAGATCCTCGTCAGCATCTTCGAGGACCTCACGCAGCCGATCGACGACCTGATCGAGTGGGGCCGGAGCCAGCCGCACACCCTCGACACCAAGCAGGAGATCGTCCGCCGTTACGCCGAGGCGCTGTCCCACGCGGCGCCGCTGTTCCGCTTCATGCACGAGAACCAGGCGACGGTGCGGGAACTGCAGATCGGCGACTCCTTCAAGGAGCGCATCCGCAGCCTGCGGGACACCATCATCGACCCGGACGCGGACCTGGTCGACCAGGTCCGCTGCGCCAGCGCGCTCTTCACGCTGCACGCCGGGATGTTCCTGCTCCAGGAAATGGAAGGCGACCCCGAAGAGAAGGACAAAGCCGTCCTCGAGGTCGCCACCGAGCTGGTGACCCGGGCCCACCGGGGAGCCGAGGGCTCCTAGGGGCACCGCCGGTCAGGGCGTGGTCGTCAGACCTTCACGCCGTTGGCGCGCAGGAACTTCACCGGGTCGACGGCCGAGCCGTAGTTGGCGGTCGTACGGATCTCGAAGTGCAGGTGCGGACCGCTCGAGTTACCGGTGCTGCCGGACTTGGCGATCTCCTGGCCGGTCTTCACGATCTGGCCGACGTTCACGGTGACCTTCGACAGGTGGGCGTACTGGGAGTACGTGCCGTTGCCGTGCTTGATCACGACGGCGTTGCCGTAGGCGGGGCCGTCACCGGCGCCGTTGCCGCCGGCCTTGACCACGGTGCCGCCGTGGGCGGCGACGACCTGGGTGCCGGTCGGGACGGCGAAGTCCTGGCCGCTGTGGGTGGACTGCCACATGCCGCCGTTCTGGGCGAAGCTCGCGGAGAGCTTGTACTTCTTCACCGGGTCGACCCAGGACGGCTTGGCCTTCTTGGCTGCGGCCTTCTTGGCAGCCGCCTTCTTCTCGGCCGCCTTCTTCGCGGCGGCGGCCTTGGCGGCCTTCTCAGCCTTCACGGACTCGGCCTTGGCGTGCTTGGCCTGGGCGGCGGCCTGCGCCTGGACGGCACTGGCGGCGCCGGACGCGGACGTGGTGTCGGCGGCGGACGCGACCCCGGCTCCCAGTGCGACCGAGACGCCAAGGCCGGCGGCCAGCACGGTCGCACGGGTGCGGAGCTGGGACGTACGGGAAGAACGGGACGTGACGCGCTTGGACATCGAAACCTCGTGTGGAAGGGGACGGAGAAACCACCCGGCGCACAGACGCTCGCCGAATGGCCATCCCTTGGTAACCCGAAGCCCGACAAACCCCAAAAAGCGTGATCTACGACTGAAGTTAGTAATTTAGGTCAGTGTTCCACGTCTCTTGACACTGCACCCATAGGGGACGAATCAGCACACTGCACTGCACTTTCCCCCGCCTCGCGGGCCAAAAGTCCCTTTCCTCCCGGCCCGTTAGCAACTATTCCATCTAGTAACGGACATATCGCCTGTGCGCCATGTCACCGGAGGCCCTCTTCAACCATTCCGGAAATGTGGCGCACGCCTCTAGGCACCTACCGTCCGGTAACCCTACGGTTCCCCTCGCGCCACCCTCGCCCACGAACATGCACACGCCATGTTGCAGCGTCACGGACGTGAGAGGACCCCCACGACATGCAGACCCGACGCCCCTGGTTGCGCCGCGCATCAGTGACCGCCGTATCGGCGGCCGCCCTCGTGGCGATGGCCGCGCCGGCCGATGCCACGACCGCCACCCCTGCCTCCGCGTCCGCCACCGCCGCCTCCACGGCAGCCGCGGCGGACGTCGACTACGCCACCTGGCAGAAGGACTGCCAGGCGGTGATGGGCCAGGCCCTGCCCTATCTGAAGCAGCGGATCGCGGCCGCCAAGCCGGGTGAGAAGCAGGCCATCGTCTTCGACATCGACAACACCACGCTGGAGACCGATTTCGGCTTCAGCTACCCGCAGCCGGCCAACAAGCCGGTCCTGGAGGCCGCCAGATACGCCCAGGACCGCGGCGTCGCGCTGTTCTTCGTGACCGCCCGCCCGGACATCATCTACTCGTTCACCGACTACAACCTGAAGCAGACCGGCTACCGGGTCTCCGGCCTCTATGTCCGGAACTTCATCGACCTCTTCAAGAACGTCGCCGAGTACAAGACGGCCCAGCGCGTCGATATCGAGAAGAAGGGCTACACGATCATCGCGAACATCGGCAACAGCGCCACCGATCTGTCGGGCGGCCACGCCGAGAAGACGTACAAGCTGCCGGATTACGACGGGCAGCTGTCGTAGGGCCACAGGGCAGCCCCCGGGCATGCAAAAGGGGCCGGTGCCTTTCGGCACCGGCCCCTCTCACTCAGCCGTGACGCTTACGCGTCCTTGCTCAGGTTCGGCCCGGATCCACCGGCCGCCTGCTCGATCGGCGGGACGTCCGGCAGAGCCGCCTTCTCCTCGCCGCGGAAGGTGAAGGTCTTGGAATCGCCCTCGCCCTCCGTGTCGACGACCACGATGTGACCGGGGCGCAGCTCGCCGAAGAGGATCTTCTCCGACAGCGAGTCCTCGATCTCGCGCTGGATGGTGCGACGCAGCGGACGCGCACCCAGCACCGGGTCGTAGCCCCGCTGCGACAGCAGCTCCTTGGCGGACTGGGAGAGCTCGATGCCCATGTCCCGGTCCTTCAGGCGCTCGTCCACCTTGCCGATCATCAGGTCGACGATCTTGAGGATGTCGTCCTGGCTGAGCTGCGGGAAGACGACCACGTCGTCGACGCGGTTGAGGAACTCGGGCCGGAAGTGCTGCTTGAGCTCGTCCTGGACCTTGTTCTTCATGCGCTCGTAGTTGGACTTCGTGTCACCCGAGGCCGCGAAGCCCAGGTTGAAGCCCTTGGAGATGTCCCGGGTGCCGAGGTTGGTCGTCATGATGATGACCGTGTTCTTGAAGTCCACGACCCGGCCCTGGGAGTCGGTCAGGCGACCGTCCTCCAGGATCTGCAGCAGCGAGTTGAAGATGTCCGGGTGGGCCTTCTCGACCTCGTCGAAGAGGACGACGGAGAACGGCTTGCGGCGGACCTTCTCGGTCAGCTGGCCGCCCTCTTCGTAGCCCACGTAGCCGGGGGGCGAACCGAAGAGCCGCGAAACCGTGTGCTTCTCGCTGAACTCCGACATGTCGAGGGAGATCAGCGCGTCCTCGTCGCCGAAGAGGAACTCGGCGAGCGCCTTGGACAGCTCGGTCTTACCGACACCGGACGGGCCGGCGAAGATGAACGAGCCACCGGGACGCTTCGGGTCCTTCAGACCGGCGCGCGTACGACGGATCGCCTTGGAGAGCGCCTTGACGGCGTCCTTCTGGCCGATGACCCGCTTGTGGAGCTCGTCCTCCATGCGCAGCAGACGCGAGGACTCCTCCTCGGTCAGCTTGAAGACCGGGATGCCGGTGGCGGTCGCGAGGACCTCGGCGATCAGCTCGCCGTCGACCTCGGCGACGACGTCCATGTCGCCGGCCTTCCACTCCTTCTCCCGCTTGGCCTTGGCGGCCAGGAGCTGCTTCTCCTTGTCGCGGAGGGAGGCGGCCTTCTCGAAGTCCTGCGAGTCGATCGCGGACTCCTTGTCCCGGCGGACACCGGCGATCTTCTCGTCGAACTCGCGCAGGTCCGGCGGCGCGGTCATCCGGCGGATGCGCATCCGGGAACCGGCCTCGTCGATCAGGTCGATCGCCTTGTCCGGCAGGAAGCGGTCCGAGATGTACCGGTCGGCCAGCGTGGCGGCCTGGACCAGCGCCTCGTCGGTGATCGAGACGCGGTGGTGGGCCTCGTACCGGTCACGGAGACCCTTGAGGATCTCGATCGTGTGCGGCAGGGACGGCTCCGCGACCTGGATGGGCTGGAAGCGGCGCTCGAGGGCCGCGTCCTTCTCCAGGTGCTTGCGGTACTCGTCCAGGGTGGTGGCGCCGATGGTCTGCAGCTCACCGCGGGCCAGCATCGGCTTCAGGATGGAAGCCGCGTCGATGGCGCCCTCGGCGGCACCCGCTCCGACCAGCGTGTGCAGCTCGTCGATGAACAGGATGATGTCGCCGCGGGTGCGGATCTCCTTGAGCACCTTCTTCAGGCGCTCCTCGAAGTCACCGCGGTAGCGGGAGCCGGCGACCAGCGCGCCGAGGTCCAGGGTGTAGAGGTGCTTGTCCTTGAGGGTCTCGGGCACCTCGCCCTTGACGATGGCCTGAGCGAGGCCCTCGACGACGGCGGTCTTGCCGACGCCGGGCTCACCGATCAGGACCGGGTTGTTCTTCGTACGGCGGGACAGCACCTGCATGACCCGCTCGATCTCCTTCTCGCGCCCGATGACCGGGTCGAGCTTGGACTCACGAGCGGCCTGGGTGAGGTTCCGGCCGAACTGGTCGAGGACCAGGGACGTGGAGGGCGTGCCCTCGGCAGGACCGCCGGCGGTGGCGGTCTCCTTGCCCTGGTAACCGGAGAGCAGCTGGATGACCTGCTGCCGCACCCGGTTGAGATCTGCGCCCAGCTTGACGAGGACCTGGGCGGCGACGCCCTCGCCCTCGCGGATCAGGCCGAGCAGGATGTGCTCCGTGCCGATGTAGTTGTGGCCCAGCTGAAGGGCCTCGCGGAGCGACAGCTCCAGGACCTTCTTGGCACGGGGGGTGAAGGGGATGTGCCCGGACGGGGCCTGCTGCCCCTGCCCGATGATCTCCTCCACCTGCTGGCGGACCGCCTCGAGCGAAATCCCGAGGCTCTCAAGGGCCTTGGCGGCGACACCTTCACCCTCGTGGATCAGGCCCAGGAGGATGTGCTCAGTGCCGATGTAGTTGTGGTTGAGCATCCGGGCTTCTTCCTGAGCCAGGACGACAACCCGCCGCGCGCGGTCGGTGAACCTCTCGAACATCGTTAATCGCTCCTCAGAGCGGTCAGGCAGTGGGGGGAACTTCCCCTCCCTGTCCTTCCGCAGCTTAGTCCCGCAAGCGGGGACCGCTCATTCCAACTGCCGACACCGTCGATGGCCTCCTGACCCCGAACGCCGACATCTGCTCCAACCCGATGGTGCGAGACGATGTTCCCGCAGGCCAGGCAGTTACCCCCATCGCCAGTACGCCGATGGCGAACGTGAGACGGCCTTTCCTGCGTGTCGCCCCCTCCCACAAGGGATGTCTTACCCGTAGAGCCCGGATGTCCATGCCGGGTGCCCTGGTTCCCTCCGCTACGGGCGAACAACCTTGCGCCTCCCGGTACCCCCCACACGCAGCCCTTTCGCCACTCTGTGCGCCTGCCGAAACACCCAGCGTAACTCGCACGTCCTTCCGGCGGTTGCACTTGGCATGTTCGGCGCCCCGCACTCCGTGACCGCGTCTGTGTCCGCGTCCGTGTCCCCTTCAGCTTCACCGCTCGTCCCGCCTCCTCGCGGTCCGACCGACGAGGGCTGTCCGGTCCGGCGGTGGTACGAGAGGGAGCTGGGCTGGCCGACGGTGCCCGGGGATCCGGTGCGGCTGGCGGTGGGGGTTCGCTTCGACGTCCTGGATGTGCCGGCCGAGGCGGGGCTCGCGGCGCTGCGGCGCCTGGGGGCGGGGGCTGGGCCTGGGCCTGGGGCTCCCGTGGCCGTACGGGGCGACCGTGTGCGGCTGCTGGTGGCCTCGGGCAGCGCGGAGGAGCTGCCGGGGCTGCTGGAGTGGCTGGAGTGGGGGTCGCTGGCGCTCGACCTGGTCGCGATCGGCGCGGGCGGGTCCATGGAGGCGCCGGTGCCGGGCGGGGTGAGCGGGGCGGGTGAGAACGTGCCGCTGCCCGGCCAGAGGGCCCCGCAGATGGCTCCCGGGGCGGCTGTGGCACCGGTTCCCGAAACCGGGCCGTTCACCGGCCGGCCGGTCTCCCCGGGCCGGGTCGGTTCCCAGGGGGCCGCCGTCTGGCTGCGGCCCCCCGAGCCGGGATGCGAGGTCGAGGCCTCGCTGCCGACGCTGTCGGCCTTGGGGGGCGGTGGGAATGCCCCCGATCTCGTACGGCTGGTGGACACGGTGGCCACGCACTGCCACCGGGTCCGGCTGCGGCGCGCGTGCGCCCGCCCGCCGGCCTCACGCGTGCAAGGTCGGTAGTGCCGCTGTTCAGCCGTTGGCCTTCTCGTAGGCCTCGCGGATGGTCGCGGGGACACGGCCGCGGTCGTTGACCTCGTAGCCGTTCTCCTTCGCCCAGGCGCGGATGGCCGCGGTGTCCTGGCTGCCGCTCGAAGCCGCGCGCGCCTTTCCGCGCCCGCCCGAAGCACGGCCTCCGGTACGACGACCGCCCTTCACGTAAGGCTCGAGAAGGCCACGGAGCTTGTCCGCATTGGCAGTGGTGAGATCGATCTCGTACGTCTTGCCGTCCAGCGCAAACGTCACGGTCTCGTCCGCCTCGCCACCGTCGAGGTCGTCGACAAGAAGGACCTGAACCTTCTGTGCCACCGGATTTCCTTTCATCGATATCTTCAGGGCCGGGGAGTGTGCCGGCGTCCGCCGTATCGCCGTCCCCTGTTATATGCAGTACTGCAGTACGTCGGAAAGCAAACCGCTTTTGCCGGAAAAACACAAACCCTCGGCAGAGACCGGGAGCCCTGGCTCCGTCCGGAAACGTGCGCGTTTCGGACATAGGGCACCGGGGCAGGTGTCGATCCCCGAATCGCCGACGATCACAGATGCAGAAGCATCCGGCTGTTGCCCAAGGTGTTCGGTTTCACTCGTTCGAGACCGAGGAACTCCGCGACACCCTCGTCATAGGAACGCAGCAGCTCCGCGTAGACATCCGTGTCGACCGGCGTCTCGCCGATCTCCACGAAGCCGTGCTTGACGAAGAAGTCGACTTCGAAGGTCAGACAGAAAACGCGGCGAACACCGAGCCAGCGGGCGGTGTGCAGCAACTTCTCCAGCAACTGGTGTCCGACGCCGGCGCCCTTGAGGCCGGGCTTCACCGCGAGAGTGCGCACTTCCGCGAGGTCTTCCCACATCACGTGCAGGGCGCCGCAGCCGACGACCTCCGCGTTGTCGTCCCGTTCCGCGACCCAGAACTCCTGGATGTCCTCGTAAAGCGTCACCGTTGCTTTGTCGAGCAGGTTGCCGCCGCGGACGTAGGCGTCAAGGAGACGGCGCACCGCCGGGACATCGCTGGTGCGGGCCCGTCGGACGGTGATGGCTTTTGCGGTGGCTTCGGGGCTCTTCGCGGACATGGGCGGACGCTATCGCCCTCCGGGGTCCTGAGCGGAGGCGGGGTTCTCGAGGTTCTCGGGGGTCAGGTTCTGCGGGGTGGGGTTCTCGGAGGCGGGCTTCTCGGTGGTGGGCTTCTCGGTGGTGGGGTTCTCGGGGGTGGGGTTCTCGGGGGTGGCTTCCGTCGAATCAGACGCTTCGGTCGGTTCCTGGGTTTCCGGGACCTGGACGATGCGTACGGCATCGCGGAGTGCCTGTCGCTGTTCCTCGCTCATCATGCCGAAGAAGGCGACGAGAGCCGCGGCGGGGTTGTCGCTCTGCGACCAGGCGTCGTTCATCAGGGCGGCGGCGTAGGCGGCGCGTGTGGAGACCGCCTCATATCGATAGGCACGGCCTTCCGCCTCGCGGCGCACCCAGCCCTTCTGATGGAGATTGTCCAAAACGGTCATCACCGTGGTGTAGGCGATGGACCGCTCCTTCTGAAGATCCTCCAGGACTTCTCGAACCGTCACCGGGCGGTTCCACTTCCACACCCGCGACATGACCGCGTCTTCGAGTTCTCCCAATGGGCGAGGCACAGCTCAGAACAATAGTGGGAGAACTCGGTAATGGCGTGGCGGACGTGCGCTTCAGCGGCGAACGTGAACAAAAAGGGCGTACGACTCGAAGGGGCGGGCCTCCCCCCGGGGGGGGGTGGGCCGCGCCGAGTCGTACGCCGTCGGCGGGGGTGTGGTCAGGCCTTCGGGGTGCCCGGGGAGGACTGGTGGGCGCCCTCCACGCGCGCGAGGGCGGCGTCCACGGCCGCGTCCTCCTTGGCCTTGTTGGCGCCGCCCTGCGTCTTCACGATCACCCGGATCACGCCGATGAAGAAGACGGCCATGACGACCGGGGGCAGCAGCGCGGAGACATAGTCCATGGATCCAGGGTAGCCACGTCAGCCCGCGGCGAGCTGCTGGGGGTTCGCGGGGGGCGGTGGGGTGGGCTTGCGGCGCGGGAAGACCTCGCCCGGGGTGGGGATGGGGCGGCTGGGCTTCGGGGTGCCGCCGGGGGTGGGGGCGGGGGGTGCTGCCGGGGTGGGCTTGGGGGCCGGTTTGGGGGCCGGGGGTTTGCGGGTGGGCTTCTTTTCGGGCTGTCGGCCTGGGGTGTCCTTGGCGGAGTCCGCGGGGGTGGAGAGGCTCGTGGAGGGGCCTGTGGAGAGGCCTCCCGGGAGAGCGTGGAGGCGGGTGCGGGCGGCGGGGACGGTGGGGGTGGCCGGGGTGGCGGAGGTGTCGGGGGTGGCTGGGGTGGCGGCCCGGGTTGTTCGGGTGGCCGGGTGGGTGGTCGAGGGGTGCTGCTGTGCGTGGGTGCGGACGTGGCGCTCGGCGAGCTGGCGGCAGCGGTCCAGGAGGGCGGCGGCGGTGGGGTTGCCTCGCAGGGCGCGGAGGGCTGTGAGGTCGTGGGGGTGGGGGCGGTATCCGGCGCCCAGGGCCTCGTCCAGGAGGGTGAGGTATCCGGCTGCGGTGCCGGGCAGGGCGGCGCGGTACCGGCCGAGATCGGCCACGAGGAAGGCGCGCAGCCTGGCTCCCTCCTGTGTCGCCTCGTCGAGTGACTCTGCTAGGCGGAGGCAGTCCTGGACGTCGTCGGACGAGGCGGGGGTGGGGTGGAGGGCGAGGGCGAGAGCGCGGCGGAGCACACGCAGCTCCTCCACGCCGAACGCCATGCCGCCGCGGGATCCGTATGGCGTGGGCATGCTGCGACGATACGCGCTAATCAGACAAATTCGGCATAGGGGGCGCGGGTGTGGCGTGGGTGTGGCGTGGGGGACCACTCGGGTGGTGGGTGGGGGTGCCTGCGGCGCCTGTGCGGGTGGGGTGGGGGTGTGCGTAGCGCCTACGCGGTGGGGGTGGGTCGGGGCCGCGCCGGGGGGTGTCCGTCCTCGGAACGGCGCGATGGGGTCGGACGCCGACTAGCTGTTCGTTGACGCGCCAACCGCTGCGGGCGGACACCCCCCGACACGTCCCCTGCTCGCCGTACGCGGGTGCGCGTGCGCGGTGGTCCCGCCATCCGCCCCGGCAGGGGGCTCGTCACACGTCACCCCGCCCAGCCAGCGCACGTCCCATCCGTGAGCCGGCGGGTGCGGCTGCCCGTGGTGGCTTCCGCCGTCCGCTCCGACAGCGGGTTTCTCCCTCCGCCCAGCCGACGGCTTCGGCCCTCCGCCCCAGCGGGGGCTTCGGCCTCCCGCCCAAGCCAGGGCCTCGACCGTCCGCTCCAGCCAGGAGCTTCGGCCCTCCGCTTCAGCCCGGGGCTTCGGACTTCCGGGCCGGCTGCGGGCGCCTGGCTCGCCCCGGCTGCCGCAAGCCGGCGCTGCGGGTCGCCCCAGCCGCGGGCATGCGTGCCGCTCGGGGCGGCACGGGTGGGCGCGGTGGCACGCCGTTCCGCCGGGTTGCGGACCCAGTCGGCGCCGGCACCCGTGCCGAGTGGGGGCTCACATGCGGGACACGTTTCGCTCGTAGACCAGGCGTAGGCCGATCAGGGTCAGCCATGGTTCGTGTTCGTCGATGACCGAGGACTCGCCCAGGACCATGGGGGCCAGGCCGCCCGTCGCGATGACGGTGACGTCTTCCGGGTCCTCGGAGAGTTCGCGGGCCATGCGGTTGACGACGCCGTCGACCTGGCCGGCGAAGCCGTAGATGACGCCCGACTGCATGGCCTCGACTGTGTTCTTGCCGATGACGCTGCGGGGGCGGGCCACCTCGATCTTGCGGAGCTGGGCGCCGCGGACGCCGAGGGCCTCCACGGAGATCTCGATGCCGGGCGAGATGACGCCGCCGACGTACTCGCCACGCGCGCTGATCGCGTCGAACGTCGTCGCCGTGCCGAAGTCGACGACGATGGCGGGACCGCCGTAGAGCTCGACGGCCGCCACCGCGTTGATGATGCGGTCGGCGCCGACCTCCTTGGGGTTGTCCATGAGGATCGGGACGCCCGTCTTGACGCCCGGTTCGACGAGGATGGCGGGTACGTCGCCGTAGTAGCGGCGGGTCACCTCGCGGAGTTCGTGCAGGACCGAGGGGACGGTCGCGCAGATGGCGATGCCGTCGATGCCGTCGCCCAGTTCGTCGCCGAGGAGCGGGTGCATGCCCATCAGGCCCTGGAGGAGGACCGCCAGTTCGTCGGCGGTGCGGCGCGCGTCCGTGGAGATGCGCCAGTGTTCGACGATGTCCTCGCCGTCGAACAGGCCGAGGACGGTGTGGGTGTTTCCTACGTCGATCGTGAGCAGCATGGCCTTACCCGCTCCCCTACTCCGCCGGCCGCAGGTCGAGGCCGATGTCCAGGATCGGCGAGGAGTGGGTGAGGGCTCCGACGGCCAGGTAGTCGACGCCGGTGTCCGCGTAGGCCTTGGCGTTGCCGAGGGTGAGGCGGCCCGAGGCCTCCAGGGCGGCGCGGCCCTGGACGAGGGCCACCGCCTCCTCGCACTCGCCGGGCGTGAAGTTGTCCAGGAGGATCAGGTCCGCTCCGGCGTCCAGGACCTCGCGGAGCTGGTGCAGGGTGTCGACCTCGACCTCGATGGGGACGTCGGGGAAGCGGTCGCGGACCGCCTGGAATGCCTGGGCGACGCCGCCCGCGGCGACCACGTGGTTGTCCTTGACCAGGGCCGCGTCCGAGAGGGACATGCGGTGGTTGACGCCGCCGCCGCAGCGGACCGCGTACTTCTCGAGGGCGCGCAGGCCCGGGGTGGTCTTGCGGGTGTCGCGGACCTTGGCCTTGGTGCCGTCGAGCGTGTCCGCCCACGCGCGCGTGGCCGTCGCGATGCCCGACAGGCGGCACAGGATGTTCAGCGCGCTGCGTTCGGCCGTGAGGAGGTCGCGGGTGCGGGTGGTGACCGAGAGGAGCTTCTGGCCCGCCTCCACGCGGTCGCCGTCCTCCGCGTGGCGTTCGATCTCCAGTTCCTCTTCGCAGACGACCGAGATGACCGCTTCGGCGACGCGCAGGCCGGCGACGACTCCTGCTTCGCGTGCCGTGAAGTCCGCGGTGGCCACCGCGTCCTCGGGGATCGTCGCGACCGTCGTCACGTCCACGCCGTGGGCCAGGTCCTCCTGGAGGGCCACGTTGGCGATGTCCTCGACCTCGACCGGGTCGAGACCGGCGTCGGCCAGGAGCTGGGCGAGTGCGGGGTCCAGGCCGCACTCCAGGTACGCCTGCTCGTCCGCGCCGCAGGCACAGCCGTCGCCGCAGCCTCCGGACGAGGCGAGGGGAAGGTCGGGGGTGGTCACGTCGGTCACTGCTCCTGGGGGGCCTGGGGCGGGAGGGTCGTAGGGAAGTCTGTGGTGTCCGTGGTGTGCACGGCCAGCGAGCGGTCCGGATTCAGGCGTACGACGATATGGCGCCGCCAGGCGGTGTCGTCGCGCTCGGGGCGGTCCTCGCGCCAGTGGCAGCCCCGGGTCTCCTCGCGGAGCCGGGCGGCGGCGACCAGGACGCGGGCCACGCACAGGAGGTTGGTGGCCTCCCAGGTGTCGACGCCGGGCTCGGCGGTCTTGCCGTTCTCGGTGAGGGCGTCGCGGGCGTCGGTGTGCAATTGCTGGAGCCGGTCGGCGGCCTTGGCCAGGGAGCCGGCGGAGCGGAGCACGCCCGCGCCGTCGGTCATGATCCGCTGGATCGTGAAGCGGGCCTCGGCGGTGAGCAGGGGGTGCTCGGGGGTCTCCGGGTACGGGAGCGGGCGGGGCACGCGCGTGAGGAGGCCGTTCTCCGCGTGGCTCGCCGTGATGTCGGCCGCGATGCGCTCGGCGTAGACCAGGCCTTCGAGGAGCGAGTTGGAGGCCAGGCGGTTCGCGCCGTGCACGCCGGTGCAGGCGACCTCGCCGCACGCGTACAGGCCGGGGACGGTCGTACGGCCCTGGGAGTCGGTGCGGACGCCGCCGGAGGCGTAGTGGGCGGCCGGGGCGACCGGGATGGGCTCGGTGACCGGGTCGATGCCGTGGGCGCGGCAGGCGGCGAGGATCGTCGGGAAGCGGTGCTCCCACATCTCGGCGCCGAAGTGACGGCCGTCGAGGAACATGTGGTCGGCGTCCTGCTCCTGCATGCGGCGCATGATGCCCTTGGCGACGATGTCCCGGGGGGCGAGTTCGGCGAGTTCGTGCCGGCCGAGCATGAAGCGCACCCCGTCGGCGTCGACCAGGTGCGCGCCCTCGCCGCGGACCGCCTCGGAGACCAGGGGCTGCTGGCCCTCCGCGTCGGCGCCCAGGAAGAGCACGGTCGGGTGGAACTGGACGAACTCCAGGTCGCTGACCTCGGCGCCCGCGCGCAGCGCCAGGGCCACGCCGTCGCCCGTGGAGACGGACGGGTTGGTGGTCGCGGAGAAGACCTGGCCCATGCCGCCGGTCGCGAGGACCACGGCGGGTGCGTGGACCGCGCCCACGCCGTCGTGCTGGCCCTCCCCCATGACGTGCAGGGTGACGCCCGCGGTGTGGCCCTCGGCGTCCGTGAGGAGGTCCAGGACGAGCGCGTTCTCGACCGTGCGCACGCCACGCGCGCGTACCGCGTCGACCAGGGCGCGGGAGATCTCGGCGCCGGTGGCGTCGCCGCCCGCGTGGGCGATGCGGCGGCGGTGGTGGCCGCCCTCGCGGGTGAGTTCGAGGGCGCCCTCGGCGGACTCGTCGAACCGGGCGCCGGTCTCGATGAGGCGGCGTACGGCGTCGGGGCCCTCGGTGACGAGGATGCGGACCGCTTCCTCGTCGCACAGCCCGGCGCCCGCGACCAGGGTGTCGTCGAGGTGCTGCTCGGGGGTGTCGCCCTCGCCGAGGGCCGCGGCGATACCGCCCTGGGCCCAGCGGGTGGAGCCGTCGTCGAGGCGGGCCTTGGTGACGACGACGGTCTTCAGGCCCGCGGCCTGGCAGCGCAGGGCCGCCGTCAGACCGGCGACGCCCGAGCCGACGACGACCACGTCCGCGGCGATGGACCAGCCGGGCGCCGGCGCGTGCAGTCGTATGCCTGTGCTGGTCACGAGGCGGCTCCGAAGGTTCCGAAGGTGAGGGGGACATTGTCGATCAGCCGGGTCGCCCCGACCCGGGCGGCCACGGCGAGGACCGCCTCGCCGGTGAAGTCGCGCCCGATCTCGGTGAAGTCGGACGGGTCGACCAGGGCGAGGTAGTCCAGGGCCAGCGGCGGATCGAGGCGGGCGGCCTCGTCCAGGACCTGGCGGGCGGCGGCGCGGACGGCGGCCGGGCCGCCCGGGACGGCTGTCGCCACGGCGTGCGCGTCGGCCGCCGCGCGGGACTCGCCGATGGCGCTGAGCGCCTCGGCACGCGCGCGCGTGGCCGGCACCTCACGGGCCCGGGCCCGCAGCGCCTCCTGCGCGGCATGCCGGTCCTGGCCCGCGAACAGGGCGCTGGACAGCGCGAGGGCGGTGCGCCGCTCGGCGGCCGAGAGGTAGCGGTTGCGGCTGGACAGGGCCAGGCCGTCGTCCTCGCGGACGGTGGGGACGCCGACGATCTCCACGCCGAAGTTCAGGTCCCTCACCATGCGGCGGATCAGGGCGAGCTGCTGGGCGTCCTTCTGGCCGTACAGGGCGACGTCGGGGCGGGTCAGGTGCAGCAGCTTGGCGACGACCGTGAGCATGCCGTCGAAGTGGCCCGGGCGGGAGGAGCCCTCCAGGCGCTCGCCCATGGGGCCCGCGGTGATGCGGACCTGGGGCTCGCCACCGGGGTACACCTCGTCCGCCGAGGGGGCGAACACGACGTCCGCGCCGGACTTCCGGGCGAGCTCGATGTCGGCGTCCAGGGTGCGCGGATAGCGGTCGAGGTCCTCGCCCTGGCCGAACTGCAGCGGGTTGACGAAGACGGTGACGACGACCTCGCCGTCCGGGCCCGCGATGCCGCGCGCGGTGCGGATGAGTGTGGCGTGGCCCTCGTGCAGGGCGCCCATGGTCATCACCACGGCGCGGCGGCCCGCCCGCACGCGTGCGTGCAGCTCGTCGGCGGTGCTCAGCAGGGTGGTGGTCATCGGGCGTCCCCTTCGGTGCCGTCGGTGCCGTCAATGCCGTCGCTCGCGTCGGCGAGTACCCCGAGGAGGTCCTCGGCGAGCTCCGGCTTCAGCAGGCCGTGGGCCAAGGCCCGGTCGGCGGTCGCGCGGGCCATCGCCAGATAGCCGGCGACGGTCCCCGGGGCGTGCCGGCGCAGCTCGGTGACATGGGCCGCGACGGTGCCCGCGTCGCCGCGCGCGACCGGGCCGGTGAGGGCCGCGTCGCCGGAGCGCAGGGCGTTGTCCAGGGCCGCGCCGAGCAGCGGGCCGAGCATCCGGTCGGGGGCGGCGACCCCGGCCTCGCGCAGCAGGTCCAGGGACTGGGCGACCAGCGTGACCAGGTGGTTGGCGCCCAGGGCGAGCGCCGCGTGGTAGAGCGGGCGGTTCGCCTCGGCGATCCACTCCGGCTCGCCGCCCATCTCGATGACGAGGGCCTCGGCGGCCAGCCGCAGTTCCTCGGGCGCGGTGACGCCGAAGGAGCAGCCGGCCAGTCGCTGGACGTCCACGGGCGTGCCGGTGAAGGTCATCGCGGGGTGCAGGGCCAGCGGCAGGGCGCCCGCGCGCAGGGCGGGGTCGAGCACCCGGGCGCCGTAGCGCCCTGAGGTGTGGACGAGCAGTTGTCCCGGCCGTACGGAGCCGGTGTCGGCGAGTCCGGTGACCAGGTCGGGCAGGGCGTCGTCGGGGACGGTCAGCAGGACCAGGTCGGACCGCTGGAGCACCTCGGCGGGCGGCAGCACGGGCACGTCGGGCAGCAGTTGCGCGGCGCGGCGCCGGGAGGTGTCGGAGACCGCGGAGACGGCGACGGGGCGGTGCCCGGCGAGCTGCAGGGCGGCGGCCAGTGCGGGTCCCACGCGGCCGGCGCCGACGACGCCGACGGTGAGCCGCGCGGGGCGGTCCTTGGGGTCTGGCTGTGGGGTTGTGTTCACTCGACGGCGGCCTTCCCGTTCCAGTCCGCTCCGGGTACCGGACGATTTCTCGTCATGTTAACGCGATCGGTTCGAGGGGTGTTCGGTCGTCCACAGGGTGTGGGGAATGCTGTCCACAGGGTGTGCCGGAAATGCGGATGCCCGCCCGCACGCGCGCGGGGCAGGATCCGGGCATGACTGACACGACGGAACGGGACGAGCGGGCGGCCGGGCGGGAGACGGACCGGGAGCGGCGCGCACGGCTCCGTGAGCGGCGGCTGGCCGCCCATCGCGGCGCGCGGCGGGTGCTCGTGCGCTTCGCCTTCCACAAGACGCTCCGGGAGCGTCTGGCGGAGCTGGCCGCGGTGGAGGATCTGTACGACCTGGACGAGCTGTCCGACGTGTACGGCGACGGGGTCGTCGAGGCGCTGGAGGCGAAGGTCGCCGGGCTGCTCGGCACCGAGGCCGCCGCGTTCTTCCCGACGGGCACGATGGCCCAGCAGGTGGCCCTGCGCTGCTGGGCGGGCCGTACCGGCAACCCGACCGTCGCCCTGCACGCGCTCGGCCATCCCGAGGTGCACGAACGGAACGCGTTCAGCGAGGTCGGCGGCCTGCGTCCGGTGCGCGTGACGGACCAGCCGCGGCTGCCCACCGCCGCCGAGGTGCGCGACTTCGAGGAGCCCTTCGGGGCGCTGATGCTGGAACTCCCCCTCAGGGAGGCCGGTTTCGTGCTGCCCTCCTGGGAGGAACTCACGGAGGTGGTTCAGGCCGCGCGGGAGCGGGACGCCGTGGTGCACTTCGACGGGGCCCGGCTGTGGGAGTCCACGGTCCAGCTCGGGCGGTCCGTGGAGGAGATCGCGGGCCTGGCGGACAGCGTCTACGTGTCGTTCTACAAGGCCCTGGAGGGGCTCGGCGGCGCGGCGCTCGCCGGCCCGAAGGAGCTGGTGGAGGAGGCGAAGACCTGGCGGCACCGGTACGGCGGGGAGATCTTCCAGCAGTTCCCCACGGCCCTGTCGGCGCTGGCCGGGCTGGAGCGGGAGCTGCCCCGGCTGCCGGAGTACGTCGCCCACGCGCGCGTGGTGGCCGCCGCCCTGCGCGAGGGGTTCGCGGCGGCCGGGCTGCCGTGGGCCCGTGTGTACCCGGAGGTGCCGCACACCCACGACTTCCAGGTCTGGCTGCCGTACGAGGCGGACGTCCTCATGGAGGCGTCGGTCCGGACGGCCGAGGAGACGGGCGTCTTCCTGTTCGCCGCCGCCTGGATCCGGGGCGGTCCGGGTCTGGCCCACACCGAGGTGAGCGTGCGGGCCCCGGGGCTGGAGTGGACCGCCGAGGACGTGAAGACGGCGGTGACGGACTTCGTCGCCCGGTTGCCCGGGGAGGGCGGCGGCCGGTAAGGGCCGCCGCAGGGGGAGGGCCAGGCGTCAGGCCTTCGGCCAAAGCGGTCGGCCGGGCGGTCGGCCGGGCGTCAGGTGGTGAAGCCGCGTCGGGGACGCAGCCAGCGGGACAGGGCGAGTCGGATCCGGGTCCGGCCGTGGGCCGGGCGGCCGGACAGGACCGCGCGGAAGCGGCGTTCCTCGCGCCACTCGCGGACGACCTGACGGTCGTGTGTGCCGGGCGCGGGCGGGGCGGGCTCGCCGTGCTGCTGGGCGCGGTAGAGGTCGAGGAGGTGCTGCTGCGTGATGCTCATGAGGAATCGCCTCGGCAGGTCGGGGTGACGGGGGGGGTCCGAAGGCTCCGCGGCTGCCCCGGTGCCCCCACCCTGCGCCCGTACCCGGGGCGACGTCGCGTCGATTGACGACGCCCGTCAATCGACGGAGGCGTTGTCAGTGGTGGGGTGCACCATGAGGGCATGAGCGTGCACATCGACATCACGGGGCTGCGGCCGGAGGAGATCGCCGTCGTGCCCTCCCCCCTGGCCGAGCTCGGCATGGCGCTGCACGCGCTGTCCGAGCCGGGCCACCACCCGGGCCTCCAGGGCTGGGTGACGGGCGTGACGGCCCGGCTCGACCCGCATCTGGCCGACCGGATGTGCGAGGCCGACTTCCTGTGGCGGTCGACGTTCTCGGACCTGTTCCTGCCCTTCGCCGGCGTCCCGGGCGGGAGCACCCTCCCGGGCGGCACGCTCGCCGAGGAGCTGGACCTGCTCGACAAGCTGTCGGACGAACAGTTCGTGGACGCGGCACTGGAGTTCACCTGCGCCGTCGGATACGGCTCGTGCGGGCCCACCGCGCTGTCCGACCCCGAGGTGCGGCGCCGCGCCCTGGACCTGGCCGCCGCGCGCGGGCCCCAGCAGTTGCGGTTCAGCCGGCGGCTGCTGGGCGACCCGCCCTCGATCCGGGCCTGGCTGCGGCAGTTCCTCCAGGACTGCGACGAGGCGTTCTTCGCGGAGGCCTGGTCCCGGCTGCGCCACCAGCTCGCGGCGGACGCGCGGCTGAAGACGGACCTCTTCCGGCGCAAGGGCATGTCCGAGGCGCTGGCCGCGGTGTCCCCGGCGATCACGCTCGATGAGGCGGCCGCCCGGATCACGGTCGACAAGCTGGGCGGCGACGACGGTACGTCCACCGGGGACGGCGGCCTGCTGCTCGTCCCGACGAGCCTGGGCTGGCCGCATCTGATGGTCCTGCACCGGCACGGCTGGCAGCCGGTGCTGCACTACCCGGTCGGCTCCCCCGAGCTCGCCGCCCCGGCCAAACTCGAACAGCTCGCCCTGCGCATGACCGCGCTGTCCCACCCCGTGCGGATGCGGATGTGCCGCAACCTGGCCCGCAGCGCGTACACCACGGGCGAGCTGGCGCAGGTGCACGGCATGACGGCCCCGGAGATATCCCGGCACCTGGCCGTGCTGAAGAAGGCGGGCCTGCTCACCACCCGCCGCCGCGGGCGCTACGTCCTGCACCAGCTGGATGTGACGGTGGTGGCCCGGCTCGGCAGCGAGTTCCTGGAGGGGATCCTCAGATAGCCGAGGAGAACAGCCGAGAAAAGCAGCCGACGAGGGCCGGCCGGCCGCTGCCCGCTCAGCCGCGCCCGCCGGCCTGCACCAGCCCCGTCTCGTAGGCCAGCACCACGACCTGCACCCGGTCCCTGAGGCCCAGCTTGGTCAGGATGCGGCCCACGTGCGTCTTCACGGTCGCCTCGGAGAGCACGAGCCGGGCCGCGATCTCGCCGTTGGACAGGCCCTGCGCGACCAGCACCATCACCTCGCGCTCGCGGCCCGTGAGCCGCTCCAGCTGCTCGTGCTGGGGCTGCTTCGCGGTGCCCGGCAGCATCGGTGCGAAGCGGTCCAGGAGCCGCCGGGTGGTGGAGGGCGCGACGACCGCGTCACCGCTGTGCACGGCACGGATCGCGGCGAGCAGCTCACCGGGCGGCACATCCTTGAGCATGAAGCCGGAGGCGCCCGCCTTCAGCCCGGAGAAGGCGTACTCGTCGAGGTCGAAGGTGGTCAGGATGAGCACCTTCGGCGGGTCGGTGTCGGCGCAGATCCGTCGGGTCGTCTCCACACCGTCGAGCTTCGGCATGCGGACGTCCATCAGCACCACGTCGACCTCGGTCGACCGCAGCACCTGGAGGGCCTCGACCCCGTCGCCCGCCTCCGCCACGACCTCCATGTCCGGCTGGGCGGCGAGCACCATCCGGAACCCGGTGCGCAGCAGCACCTGGTCGTCGACGAGCATCACGCGGATCGTCATCGGGTCCTCTTCCAAGTCTCTTGTTGCAGATGGGAGCGTTACAGGTGTCAGCGAAGGGCGTGTGTGCCGAGGTCAGTTGGCGGGTTTGAGCGGCAGCAGCGCACTGATGCGGAATCCTCCGCCCGGGCGCGGTCCGGCGTCCAGGGTGCCGCCGACCATGCCGATCCGCTCGCGCATGCCGATGAGGCCGTGGCCCTGGCCGTCGAACCCGCCCTCCTCGTACAGCTCGTGCGGGGCGCCCTTGCCGTCGTCCTCGACGAGCAGGCCGAGGCCGTCGTCGAAGTACACCAGGCGCACGCTCGCGCCCGCGTTGGGCCCGCCGTGCTTGCGGGTGTTGGTGAGCGCCTCCTGCACGATGCGGTACGCCGTCAGCTCGACGCCGCTGGGCAGCGGCCGAGGGGTGCCCTCGACCTTGAAGTCGACGGGCAGTCCGGAAGTACGGCACTGCTCGACGAGGTCCTCGATCTGCTGGACGTCGGGCTGCGGCACATACTCGCCGGCCTCCTGGTGCTCCCCGGTGCGCAGCACGCCGAGCAGACGGCGCATCTCGGCGAGGGCCTGGCGGCCGGTGGAGGAGATGGTCTCCAGGGCCTTCTTCGCCTGGTCGGGAGCGGCGTCGAGGACGTAGGCGGCGCCGTCGGCCTGGACCACCATCACCGAGACGTTGTGCGCGACGACATCGTGCAACTCGCGTGCGATCCGGGCGCGTTCGGCGGCGACCGCGACCTTGGACTGCGCCTCGCGCTCCTTCTCCAGGCGGGCGGCCCGCTCCTCCAGCTGCGCGAAGTAGGCGCGGCGGGTACGGATGGAGTCACCGAGCACCCAGGCGAGGGCGAAGGGCACGGCCATGAAGACCGTCAGGGCGATGTTGCCCGCGACGTTCGTCTGGTCGCTCGGCCAGCGCAACTGGGACACGGGGGCCGCGCACAGACCGGCGCCCAGCGCGAAGCGGGAGGCCCAGCGCGCGCCCTCCGCCGCGACCGTGTAGACGATCACCAGCAGGGCGAAGTCGGCGGGACCCCGCTCCACGTCGGTGACGAGCTGGGCCACCCCGACCGCGGTCGCGAGCAGCAGCATCTTCTCCGGCAGACGGCGGCGCAGCGCGACCACCAGGCACAGCAGAATCGTGAGTGGAACGGCGGCGGCCGGTGAGCCGTATCCGCCCGCCACTCCGCCGACCAGGGAAATCCCGAGGAGGACCACGGCCCAGGAGCCGTCGACCCACATCGGGTGCCTGCGGAGGAAGTCATAGAGGCGCTGCACGTAACCCAGCGTAGGGAAGCGCGATAGGTGCAGGGGTCAACCGGAGGACCGATCCGCACCGGGCGCGCGTACTCCGCAAGGTGGAGTTGCGTTCGTTGTGTGCGCTTAGCCTGGCCCGGTGACACCAGGTACGGGAGCCGAGTTGCACGAGTGGCGTGGGTGGCGGGCGGCGGCGGAGGAGGCCTTGTACGGGCCGGCCGGCTTCTACCGGCGGGACGAGGGACCCGCCGGGCACTTTCGTACGTCCGTGCACGCTTCGTCGCTGTTCGCCGGGGCCGTGGCGCGGCTGCTGTGCCGGGTCGACGAGGCACTGGGGCGGCCCGCGGTGCTGGACTTCGTGGACATGGCGGCCGGGCGGGGCGAGCTGGCCGGCGGGGTGCTCAACGCGCTGCCCGCGGACGTGGCGGCCCGCACGCGGGTGTACGCCGTCGAGATCGCCGGGCGGCCCCCAGGGCTCGATCACCGGATCGAGTGGCGGGCCGCGCCCCCGGAGCGGATCACCGGGCTGCTGTTCGCCAACGAGTGGCTGGACAACGTACCCGTGGAGGTCGCCGAGGTGGACTCCGCGGACACCGCCCGGCTGGTGCTGGTCCGGGAGGACGGCAGCGAGCGGCTCGGGGAGCCGGTCGGAGGGGATCAGGCGCGGTGGCTTCAGCGGTGGTGGCCGCTGCCCGGCGAGGCGGGGCTGCGGGCCGAGATCGGTCTGCCCAGGGACGAGGCCTGGGCCTCGGCGGTCGCCGCACTCGACCGGGGGCTCGCCGTCGCCGTGGACTACGCGCACACGGCGGACGCCCGGCCGCCGTTCGGGACGCTCACCGGGTTCCGGGAGGGCCGCGAGACCGCGCCCGTACCGGACGGCTCCTGCGACATCACGGCCCATGTCGCGCTCGACGCGTGCGCGCTGCCCGGTGGACGGCTCCTCCCCCAGCGTGAGGCACTGCACGCCCTGGGCGTGACCGGCGCACGCCCCCCGCTCACGCTCGCGTCCACCGACCCCGCCGCCTACGTACGCGCTCTCGCGGGCGCCGGGGAGGCGGCCGAGCTCACGGCGGCGGGAGGGCTGGGCGACTTCGGGTGGCTGGTGCAGCCGGTCGGGATCCCGGACCTGCTCCGGGACTGAGCCCCTACTTGTCGATGTCCCCGACCACGAAGAACATCGACCCCAGGATCGCCACCATGTCCGCGACCAGCGTCCCCGGCAGCAGCTCCGTCAGCACCTGGATGTTGTTGTACGAGGCCGAGCGCAGCTTCAGCCGGTACGGGGTCTTCTCGCCCTTGCTGACCAGGTAGTAGCCGTTGATGCCGAGGGGGTTCTCGGTCCAGGCGTAGGTGTGGCCCTCGGGTGCCTTCAGGACCTTGGGGAGCCGCTGGTTGACCGGCCCGGGCGGCAGCTCGGCGAGCCGGTCGAGGCAGGCGTCGGCCAGGTCGAGCGCGTTGTGCGTCTGCTCCAGGAGGCACTCGAAGCGGGCCAGGCAGTCGCCCTCCTGCCGGGTCACCACCTTCAGGACGTCGCCCAGCTCGCCGTAGGCCAGGTACGGCTCGTCCCGGCGCAGGTCGAAGTCGACGCCCGAGCCGCGCCCGATCGGCCCGCTGACCCCGTACGCGTGGACGGCCTCCGGCGTGAGCCTGCCGACGCCCCGGGTGCGGCCCCGGAAGATCTCGTTGCCGAGCACCAGGTCGTCGAAGCGGTCCATCCGCGAGCGCACGTCGGCGACGGCGGCACGCGCGCGGGTGGTCCAGCCGGCCGGCAGGTCCTCCTTGAGGCCGCCGACACGGTTGAACATGTAGTGCATCCGCCCGCCGGAGACCTCCTCCATGACGTGCTGGAGCTCCTCGCGCTCCCGGAAGGCGTAGAAGATCGGGGTGATCCCGCCGAGCTCCAGCGGGTACGAGCCGAGGAACATCAGGTGGTTGAGCACCCGGTTCAGCTCGGCGAGCAGCGTGCGCAGCCACACCGCGCGCTCGGGGACCTCCATGCCGAGCATCCGCTCCACGGCGAGGACCACGCCCAGCTCGTTGGAGAACGCCGACAGCCAGTCGTGGCGGTTGGCCAGCATGATGATCTGGCGGTAGTCGCGCGCCTCGAACAGCTTCTCGGCGCCGCGGTGCATATAGCCGATCACCGGCTCCGCGTGCGTGATGCGCTCGCCGTCCAGGACCAGCTTCAGCCGCAGCACGCCGTGCGTGGAGGGATGCTGGGGGCCGATGTTGAGCACCATGTCGGTGCTCTCCGCGGCGCCGCCGATTCCGACCATGGTCTCCGTCGTAGGAGTCATGGACACAGTCTCTCCTACGTACGCTGGCCTCATGGATACGGGGAGTGCGCGGGAGGCGGAGCCGGTGGCGGCCGTCGAGGGCACGGCGGGGGCGGACGGGGACGAGCCGGTGTGGATCGCGCTGCCGCCCGGGCTGCTGAAGATGCGGCGGTTGCTGCTGGTGGTGTGGCTGGGGCTGATCACCCTGGCCGCCGGGTTGCTGCCTGGCCTGCTGGCCGGGCCCGCCTGGGCCGTCTTCGCGGTGCTGCCGCTGGCGCTGATGGCTTGGGGCTGGGTGATGGTCGACCGCAACTGGCGTTCCTGGCGGTACGCCGAGCGCGCCGACGACCTGCTGATCAGCCGGGGCGTGCTGTGGCGCGAGGAGACGGTCGTGCCGTACGGGCGGATGCAGCTGGTCGAGGTCACCTCCGGGCCCGTCGAACGGCACTTCGGGCTGGCCAGCGTGCAGTTGCACACGGCCGCCGCGGCCACCGACGCGACCATCCCCGGCCTGGACCCGGCCGAAGCGGAACGACTGCGCGACCGGCTCACCGAGCTGGGCGAGGCCCGATCGGCGGGCCTGTGACAACGCCGGAGAGCGCCGAGACCGGGCGTGCCAACGGGGCCACCGGGGCCACCGGGGCCGCAGGGGCCACCGGGGCCGCAGGGGCTACCGGGGCTGCGGGGACCGCCGATGCCAACGGGACCGCTGAGGCGACGAGGGCCGCGGGGACCATCGGAGCCAACGGGCCCACCGAGGCGACGGGGGCCGCAAGGGCTACCGGGACTGCGGGGACCGCCGAGGCGACGAGGGCCGCGGGGACCATCGGAGCCAACGGGCCCACCGAGGCGACGGGGGCCGCAGGAGCCACCGAGACCGCCGAGGCCACCAAACCCCCAGGGGCCACCGAGGCCACCAACCCCGCAGGGACGGAGGCCGACAGGACCACCGGGGCGGCCGACAGCGCCACCGAGGCCGCCCATCCCTCCGAGCCCACCGAACCCACCGAACCCACCGAACCCACCAACCCCACTACCGCCCTACCCGAGCGCCGACTGCACCCCGTCACCCCCCTGCGGCGGGCCTGGGCGCCGGTCGCTGTGGTCATCGGCTGGGCCGTGCACGACCTCGACGGGGCGCAGCGCCAGCTGACCCGGCTGACGACGACCACGTTGCTGCTCGGCCTCGCCGTGATCATCCCGGCCGCCGCCCTCTACGGCTTCTGCTCCTGGTGGTTCACGCGCTTCGCGGTGACCGACACCGAACTGCGCATCCGCACCGGCCTGGTGTTCCGGCGCACCGCGCACATCCGGCTGGAGCGCATCCAGGCCATCGACATCACCCAGCCGCTGCTCGCCCGGGTCGCGGGCGTCGCCAAGCTGAAACTCGACGTCATAGGGACCGACAAGAAGGACGAACTGGCCTTCCTGGGCGCGGACGAGGCACGCACCCTGCGCGCCGAACTGCTCGCCCGGGCGGCCGGTTTCGCACCCGAGACCGCCCACGAGGTCGGCGAGGCACCGTCCCGGCAGCTGCTCCGCGTGCCGCCGGGTGTCCTCGCCGTGTCACTGGTGCTGACGGGCGCCACCTGGGGATCGCTGGCCGCGGCGCTCGTCGTACCGCCGGTGCTGTGGCTGTTCACCCACAGCCTGTGGACAGTTCTCGCGGTCGCCCTGCCGCTCCTGGGCGCGGCGGGCGCGAGCAGCGTGGGGAGGTTCGTCGCCGAGTACGACTGGACGGTGGGCGAGTCGCCCGACGGGCTGCGCATCGACCACGGTCTGCTGGACCGGGCCCACGAGACGGTGCCGCCGGGCCGGGTGCAGACCGTGCGGATCGTGGAGCCGCTGCTGTGGCGGCGGCGCGGCTGGGTGCGCGTGGAACTCGATGTGGCGGGCTCGTCCAACTCCGTGCTGGTGCCGGTCGCCCCGCGCGAACTCGCGGAGACCGTCGTCGCGCTGGTGCTGCCCGGAGTGACCGTGCCGGAGCCCGCGGCCCTCGCGCCGTCGCCGCGCCGCGCCCGGTGGTGCGTGCCGGTGTGGTGGCGGGGGTACGGACTCGCCGTCACCGACGCGGTGTTCGCGGCGCGCTCCGGGCTGCTGGCGCGGAGTCTGGCGCTGGTGCCGCACGCCAAGGTGCAGAGCGTACGGATGACGCAGGGGCCCTGGGAGCGGGCCCGGGGCGTGGCCGACGTCTGTGTGGACACCGGCGCGAACAAGGTCGTACGGGCGCGGCTGCGGGACGCGGACGAGGCACGCGAGTTGCTGGCCCGGCAGGCGGAGCGCTCCCGGACGGGACGCAGGGACGCGCGCCCGGACCGCTGGATGGCGTGACCGGCCGAGAACCGAAAGGCGCGGGCCTCAGGACACCGCGCTGCGCAGCCCCTGCACGTCGATCTGTTCCGTCTCGTCGTGCGCGGTCAGGTCGATGACCTGGCCGATCCCGCGCGACTCCTCGTCCGCCGGCTTGTACCGGGCCTCCGCCTCGGCCTTGTGCAGGGCGAGGGCCTCCTGGCCGACGACATCCGCCAGGTCCTCGTTCTGCACGGCCTCCAGAGCGGCGCGGGACGTCTCCTGCTTGGTGCCGAAGAAGTCGAACCCGCCCTCGGTCCGCGGACGCCGCGCCGGCGTCTGCGGGGCGACGGCCACGGCGGTCGGCACGGCGTAGTGACCCGACGCGGCCGACCGCGAGAGCCGTTCGGTCTCGGACGTGGCGGACGCGGCGGACGTGGCGGACGTTCCGACGGCCGCCCGCTCGTGGGCGTCGACCGCCTCCGACCGCTCCCGCGGCTCGTCCTCGTGCGACGGCTCCCGGAGGTCCGGCTGTTCGTCCTTCGCCTCCTGCGCGGGCTCGTCCTCGTCGTCGTCCGGGACGCCGTCACCGTCGCCGTCCGGGCCGCCGTCCGGGTCCGGGGCCGCGTCGCCGTCGAACCGGGCGAGCGCGGCCGCCGCACGCAGGAACAGCCGGGACCCCTCCGGCGAGAAGACCGCGGGAACGGCCGGCTCCTCCTCGACGGCCAGATCCCCGGCCGTCGCGGCGGATGCCTCGTCCGCGTCCGCCGAACCGTCCGCCGGCTTCGACGCGCCCGCGGGCAGCGCGGCCCGCACCGGAACCGTCGCCTCGATCTCCAGCATCCGGCGGTCCTCGAGGACGCTCGCGCGCTCGGTCTCGGACGTGGCGTACCGGCGCAGCAGCGCGGCGTGTTCGTTGCGCAGCCCGGCCAGTTCCGTGCGCTTGGCGCGCAGCCGCTGCTCCAGCTTCACGCGCAGCTCGCGGGACTCCTCCAGGTCGCCCTCCAGTTCGGCGACGCGCTCCTCGAAGCGCCACTCGTCGCTCGCGCGCCCGCGCGTGAGGTCGGCGACGCGCTTGCCCGCCTGGCTGTCCCAGCGGCGCAGCACGACCGCGCCGACGACCGCCGTCGCCGCGGCGGCCGCCGCCAGACCGCGGAGCACCATCGGCTCCGTGAACACCCAGGGCCCCAGGGCGCAGACGAGGGAGACGCCTGCGATCGCCGACGGGGGAAGCAGCCTGTGCAGGGGCGGGGAATGGCGGTGACGTCCACGTGGCATGGCCAGAAACTTACCGCGCGTAGGCGAATCATGGTGAGCCACCCCGCAAAACAAAGCCATACCGAAGTGTTCACACCGCATCAGAACTCGACACCGAGCGGAATCCGCCCGTCAATCAATTCCCGAGATCACGCGCAGGATCACTCCCAAGATCATTTCCAGCGGTCCGCGAACGGCCGTCCAGCCGCCCGCTGATCCACTCCAGCGTCGCCGGAATCTCGCGCCGCCAGGTGTTGAAGTTGTGCCCGCCGCTTTCGAGGACGATCGACGAGATCCGCGTCCGCCCGGTGTTCTTCACGCGTTCGATGAACCGCAGCGTGTCCTTGTAGTTGGACTCCCCCTCCCTGCTGCTGGTGACCAGCAACGACGTATCGGGAGCGGGCCTGTGCTTCAGGTACCACCACAGATCGGCGCGATTGCGCAGCCCCTTGTCGCCCTGGAAGAGATCACCGGTCGTGGCGTCGATCGGCGCCTTGTAGTACGCGGAGAGACCGGCCCCGGCGGCGTACACATCGGGATGGTGCATGGCGATCTTCAACGCGCAGTAGCCGCCCGTGGAGTTGCCGACGATGCCCAGCCGGCCCGGCTTTGCGACCACCCTGAACTGCGAACGCAACGCGTCGGGCAGATCCCTCGCGAAGAACGACTCGGTCTGCGGCCCGCCCGGGATGTCCACGCACTCCGTGTCCCGGGGCGGCGCCACCGTCGGCCGCAGCATCACGAGGATCGTCGGCTTCATCCGCCCCGCCCGGGCCAGTTCCAGGGCCGTACGCGGATAGTGGAGCTTCTCCACCAGCGCCGACGCCGTACCCGGATAGCCGGTCAGCACCACGGCCGCGGGGAACGAACGGGTGCGGTACCGCGGCTGGAAGTACTCCGGCGGCAGATAGACGTACGCGGGCGTCGCGATGCGGGTCGTCCGGCCCACGATCCCGACCTCCTGGATCCGGCCGCCGACCTGGGGCTGAGCGCCGCCCGCCCCCGGCACCCGCCGCGTGGCGACCACCTCCAGCGGGCCGCCGCCCCGCGCGTGATCGACCACCACGCCCTGGTCCTTCTCCTGCCCGAACAGATCCGCCCAGCTCGCGTAGAACCCGAAAGCCTGGTTGGCGGCGAGACCCACCGCCGCGAACAGCGCCAACTGCGTGGCCAGCAGCAGACCGACGCGCCCGCACACCGCCCGCCAGCCGCGCCGGGCCAGCCGCGGCCACAGCCAGACCGTGCCGGCGAACAGCAGCACGGCCGACAGCGCCGCCAGCAGCAGCACGTTGTTGCTCGTGAGACCCATGGGTTGGTTACCTGTCCGCGCTCTCCGTCCGGCCACCCCGACCACACCTTCGCGAGGGCTTGTCCCGGACTTTCCTTGGCCTTTGAAACGGCTTTGACGTGGGGAGTGAACCTCTCCCCCCGAGACACCGTCCTAGAGGGCGCAATGTCGCCGGATGCCCGAATCGGTACCGGATCCAAGGTCTCTCGCAGAACTACGGGATGCGATGTCTGTCAGGACAGATGAGGAAATGTCGGTCGAGGTTCCGAGTCGCAGAAGCGACGCGGCTCCCACGGGCCGGGTGAACCGGGTGCGCCGGCTGCTGCGCGGACCGCGCCCCGAGGCCGTCCCCGTCCTGGTCGGCAGAGCATGCGCCCTCGTGGGCGTCCTGGACATCGCCGCGGGCGTGTTCCCCCGCTTCCGCCACAGCCGCATGCACGCCATCGCCGAGGTACTGCCCGGCGCGCTCGGCCCCTTCGCGGCCGCCCTGTCGCTCAGCACCGGCGTGCTGTTGCTGCTGCTCGCCCACGGCCTCAAGCGCGGCAAGCGCCGGGCCTGGCGGGCCGCCGTCGCCCTGCTGCCCGCCGGCGCCGTCGCCCAGTTCACGTACCGCCACTCGCTGGTCGGCGTACTGATCTCCCTGGCCCTGCTGGCACCGCTGCTGCTCCACCGCGACCAGTTCGACGCCCTGCCCGACCCGCGCAGCCGCTGGCGGGCCCTCGCCAACTTCGTCCTCATGAGCGCCGGTTCGCTCATGCTCGGCCTGCTCATCGTCAGCGTCCACGCCGAGCGCATCATCGGCGACCCGAGCCTGGCCGACCGCATCACCCACGTCATCTACGGCCTGTTCGGCTTCGAAGGCCCCGTCGAATACCAGGGCAACACCTCCTGGACCGTGGCCTTCTCGCTCGGCGCCCTCGGCCTGCTCACCGCCGTCACCACCATCTACCTGGCCTTCCGCCCCGAACACCCCGCCGCCCGGCTCACCGAGGAGGACGAGACCCGGCTGCGCGCCCTCCTGGAGCGGCACGGCCACCGCGACTCCCTCGGCCACTTCGCGCTCCGCCGCGACAAGGCCGTCGTCTTCTCCCCCAGCGGCAAGGCCGCCGTGACCTACCGCGTCGTCTCCGGCGTCATGCTCGCCAGCGGCGACCCCATCGGCGACGTCGAAG
The DNA here is from genome assembly GCF_024442335.1 of Streptomyces sp. CRCS-T-1. NCBI lineage: Bacteria > Bacillati > Actinomycetota > Actinomycetes > Kitasatosporales > Streptomycetaceae > Streptomyces > Streptomyces sp. CRCS-T-1. The sequence continues at coordinate 3,573,852 of NZ_CP101651.1, forward strand.
CCTGGCCCGGCGCCATCGAACAGTTCATGGACGAGGCCAAGGCCCACTCCTGGACCCCCGCCGTCATGGGCTGCTCCGAGACCGGCGGCGAGGTCTGGACCCGCGAGACCGGGCTCGACGCCCTCGAACTGGGCGACGAGGCGGTGGTGGACGTCAAGGATTTCTCCCTCGCCGGCCGCGCGATGCGCAACGTGCGCCAGATGGTCAAGCGCATCGAGCGCGCCGGTTACGAAACCCGGGTACGACGTGTCCGTGACCTCGGCGAGGCCGAGCTGGAACGCATCCGCCGCGCCGCCGACGACTGGCGCGGCACCGACACCGAACGCGGCTTCTCCATGGCGCTCGGCCGCGTCGGCGACCCCGCCGACGGCGACTGCCTCATCGCCACCGCCCACAAGGCCGACGAACACCCCGGCCCCTACGGCGACCTCAAGGCGATCCTGCACTTCGTGCCCTGGGGCACCGACGGCGCCTCCCTGGACCTCATGCGCCGCGACCGCTCCGCCGACCCCGGCATGAACGAACTCCTCATCGTCGCCGCCCTCCAGGCCGCCCCCCGGTTCGGCATCACCCGCGTCTCCCTCAACTTCGCCATGTTCCGCGCGGCCCTCGCCCGCGGCGAGAAGATCGGCGCCGGCCCGGTGCTGCGCGCCTGGCGCGGACTGCTCGTCTTCCTCTCCCGCTGGTTCCAGATCGAGTCCCTGTACAAGTTCAACGCCAAGTTCCGGCCGCGCTGGGAGCCCCGCTTCGTCGTCTACCGCGCCTCCGCCGACCTGCCCCGCATCGGATTCGCCGCCATGCAGGCCGAGGGCTTCGTCGACCTCGCCCTCCCCCTGCCGCGCTTCCTGCGCCGCCGCGGCCCGGCCGGCCGCCGCCCCTGCCCCCACGGCACCGCGACCGAACGGGGCGTCCGGGCGGCCTGACCGAGCCCCCACACGGGGCCGTCCCTTGGGCCGCAGCCCCGGACGGCCCCCGCCGGGGCCTACGCTGAACATATGAGCAACCAGAGCGGACGCGGGCGCGTGGCGGGCCTACCGGAATGGGACCGCTGCGCGGTCATGGGAGTCGTGAACGTCACCCCCGACTCCTTCTCCGACGGCGGCCGCTTCTTCGACACCACGACCGCCGTCAAACACGGCCTCGACCTGGTCACCGAGGGCGCGGACCTGGTCGACGTCGGCGGCGAGTCCACCCGCCCCGGCGCCGCCCGGGTGGACGAGGCCGAGGAACTGCGCCGCGTCATCCCCGTCGTCCGCGGCCTCGCCTCCGAAGGCGTCACCGTCTCCGTCGACACCATGCGCGCCTCCGTCGCCGAACGCGCCCTCGCCGCGGGCGCCGCCCTCGTCAACGACGTCAGCGGCGGCCTCGCCGACCCCCGCATGATCCCGGCCGTCGCCGACGCCGGCGCCCCCTTCGTCGTCATGCACTGGCGCGGCTTCCTCCAGGGCGGCAACGTCCGGGGCGAGTACACCGACGTCGTCCGCGAGGTCGTGGACGAGCTGCGCACCCGCGTGGACGCCGTCCTGGCCGGCGGCATCGCCCCCGACCGCGTCGTCGTCGACCCCGGACTCGGCTTCTCCAAGGACGCCGAGCACGACCTCGCGCTCCTCGCCGGCCTCGACCGGGTCCTGCGCCTCGGCCACCCCCTGCTCGTCGCCGCCTCCCGCAAACGCTTCCTCGGCCGCGTCCTCGCCGGCCCCGACGGCCCGCCCCCGCCCGCCCGCGAACGCGACGCGGCCACCGCCGCCGTCTCCGCCCTCGCCGCACACGCCGGCGCCTGGGCCGTCCGCGTCCACGAGGTACGCGCCACGGCCGACGCGGTACGGGTCGCCCACGCCATAGAAAGGGCGCGTACGACGGACACCGGCGCGGAAGGAACCCGGTGAGCGCCCCGCACACCGACGTCGAACAGGTCGAGGCCGCCAACACCGCCTTCTACGAGGCACTGGAGCGGGGCGACTTCGAGGAACTCGCCTCGCTCTGGCTGACCCCTGCCGACCTGGGCGTCGACGAGTCCTACCACGACCCGGCCGACACCGGCGTGGTCTCCTGCGTGCACCCCGGCTGGCCCGTGCTCACCGGCCGCGGCGAGGTCCTCCGGTCCTACGCGCTGATCATGGCGAACACCGACTACATCCAGTTCTTCCTGACCGATGTACACGTCTCGGTCACCGGCGACACCGCCCTCGTGAACTGCACCGAGAACATCCTCAGCGGCGGCCCCGCCCCCGAGGGCGACGAGGAGCTCGGCCCGCTCGTCGGCCAGCTCGTGGTCGCCACCAACGTGTTCCGGCGCACGCCCCAGGGGTGGAAACTCTGGTCGCACCACGCTTCCCCCGTTCTGGCCGAAACCGACGAGGACGAGGGCGAGGAGACCCCCTCCTGAGTGGGTAGGCGCCTGACAAGGGCCGGACCGCGGCGACGACGTGGTTGGAATCACGGACCCCCGGGTATGGGCGGCTACCAACCCATGAGCCGCCGGGTTCGCCAGGGGAAACGCTGGATGAATCCTGCCCGGCCCGGCCCGGGCGCCCACCCCCGTGGCCCGGCCCCCTCCGGGCTCGCAGGTAGATTCGACTGAGGCCGGTGTGCCGCCCGCACACGGCACGGACCGGCCGTGACCGACGATTGCAGGAGTGATTCGCGTGGATCGTGTCGCGCTGCGCGGCCTGAAGGCCCGTGGGCACCACGGTGTGTTCCCCGAGGAACGCAAGGAGGGCCAGACCTTTGTCGTGGACCTCGTCCTCGGCCTGGACACCCGGCCGGCCGCGGCCGACGACGACCTGGCGAAGACCGTTCACTACGGCATCGTGGCCGAGGAGGTCGTGGCCGTCGTCGAGGGCGAGCCCGTCAACCTCATCGAGACGCTCGCCGAGCGGATAGCCCAGGTATGTCTGAAGCACGAGGGGGTCGAGGAGGTCGAGGTGGCCGTCCACAAGCCGGACGCCCCGATCACCGTCCCCTTCGACGACGTGACCGTCACCATCACCCGGAGCCGAGTATGACTGCACCCTTCATCCAGGGTCCCAGCGACCCGACCGTACAGCCGGTACCCGCCTCCGTCGTCGACAAGGTCGACGCCGCCGACACCACGCTCAGCAACCCCAAATGGGCCGTGGTCGCCCTCGGCTCCAACCTCGGAAACCGCCTGGAGACCCTCCAGGGAGCCGTCGACGCCCTCGAGGACACGCCCGGCCTGCGCATCAAGGCCGTCTCCCCGGTCTACGAGACCGAGCCCTGGGGCGTGGAGCCCGGCAGCCAGCCCGCCTACTTCAATGCGGTCGTCGTCCTCAAGACCACCCTCCCGCCCTCCTCGCTCCTGGAGCGCGCGCACGCGGTCGAGGAGGCCTTCCACCGCGTCCGGGACGAGCACTGGGGCCCCCGCACCCTCGACGTCGACATCGTGTCCTACGCCGATGTCGTCTCCGACGACCCGCAGCTCACCCTCCCCCACCCCCGCGCCCACGAGCGCGCCTTCGTCCTGGCTCCCTGGAACGACCTGGACCCCGAGGCGCAGCTGCCCGGGCGCGGCCCGGTCGCCGGTCTGCTGGACGCCGTCACCCGCGACGGCGTGGCGCCCCGCAAGGACCTGGAACTCCGGCTGCCCGAGTAGCCGTTAAGGTCAAGACGGCCGCGGAACGGGGCCACCGACGGGGGAAGCGAAGGGACACCGTGAGAGAGCTGCGCATCAGGGTGCTGGTCGGCGTCTTCGTCGTGGCCGGAGTCCTGTCCTGGGCCGGGGCCCGCCTGTGGAACTCGGTCGGCACCCTTCCCGGCGTCCCCATGGCCGCCCCCATCGTCCTGGCCATGATCGCCGTGGTCCTCCTGGCCACGGCGCTCTCGCTCCGCGCCCGCCTGAAGGCCCAGCGCGAGCGGCAGCCCGACGCCAAGGGCGTCGACCCCATGATGGCGGCCCGCGCGGTCGTTTTCGGCCATGCCAGCGCCCTGGTCGCCGCCCTCGTCTCCGGCATGTACGGCGGCACCGGCGTCTTCCTCCTGGAGTCCCTCGACATCCCCGCCCGCCGCGACCAGGCCATCTACGCCGGCCTCTCCGTCCTCGCGGGCATCGCCGTCATAGCGACGGCCCTCTTCCTGGAACGCGTCTGCAAACTCCCGGAAGACGACGAACACGACGGCACGGGCACGGCCCCTACGACCTGACGCCCGGCGTCAGCGCGCCATGATGAGGCTCATCGCCTCGTTCCGGGTCGCCGCGTCCCGCAGCTGACCCCGCACGGCCGACGTCAGCGTCTTCGCGCCGGGCTTGCGGATCCCGCGCATGGACATGCACATGTGCTCGCACTCCACGACCACGATGACCCCACGCGGCTCGAGGATCTCCATCAGCGAGTCCGCGATCTGCGTGGTGAGTCGTTCCTGCACCTGCGGGCGCCGGGCGTAGACATCCACGAGCCGGGCCAGCTTGGACAGCCCGGTGATCTTTCCGCTGGTGGCCGGGATGTACCCGACATGAGCGACGCCCCGGAACGGTACGAGATGGTGTTCACAGGTGCTGTACACCTCGATGTCCTTCACGAGCACCATTTCGTCGTGCCCGATGTCGAACGTCGTCGTCAGCACATCCTCGGGCTTCTGCCACAGCCCGCCGAATATCTCCTTGTACGCCCGCGCGACCCGCGCCGGTGTTTCCCGGAGCCCCTCGCGGTCGGGGTCCTCGCCGACCGCGATCAGCAGTTCCCGAACGGCGTTCTCGGCTCTCTTCTCGTCGAATTCGCCGAGCTGGCCCTCGCCGGCCAGCGTCACGGGGTCGGTCATCTGGGTGCCTCGTTCCTGTGTCCTTCACGGGGCGGCCTGCGGAAATGGCGAAAAGCCGCGCCCCCCAGGCTAAAACCTGGGGGGCGCGGCATCCATTCCGGGCCCGGGGGCCGCGGGGAGAGCGGTGGTCAGCTCTCGGGGCGGTCCTCCGGGGTCCGCTCGGGCGCCGGGGCGGGTTCCGCCGTGGTGCTCTTCGCGGTGGAGATGGCCGGCGTCGCGCCGTTGGTCCCGTTCGTCAGGGCCAGCTCCTTGGGGGAGAGGACCGGCGGGCGGGTGGACGGCGTACGGCGGGAGGAGCCGGTCCAGGCGGGACGCGGCGGGCGCTTGACGATCGGCGCGAAGATCTCGGCGATCTCCTCCTTGCCCAGCGTCTCCTTCTCGAGGAGGGCCAGGACCAGGTTGTCGAGGACGTCGCGGTTCTCGACGAGGATCTCCCACGCCTCGTTGTGCGCGGTCTCGATGAGCTTCTTGACCTCTTCGTCGACCAGCGCGGCGATCTCTTCCGAGTAGTCGCGCTGGTGAGCCATCTCACGTCCGAGGAACGGCTCGGTGTTGTCGCCGCCGAACTTGATCGCGCCGAGACGCTCGGTCATGCCGTACTGCGTGACCATCGCGCGGGCCAGGCCGGTGGCCTTCTCGATGTCGTTGGCGGCACCCGTCGTCGGGTCGTGGAAGACGAGCTCCTCGGCCGCGCGGCCGCCCAGCATGTAGGCGAGCTGGTCGAGCATCTCGTTGCGCGTGGTCGAGTACTTGTCCTCGTCCGGCAGCACCATGGTGTAGCCGAGGGCGCGGCCTCTGGAGAGGATCGTGATCTTGTGGACGGGATCGGAGTTGGGTGAGGCCGCCGCGACCAGGGCGTGACCGCCCTCGTGGTACGCGGTGATCTTCTTCTCCTTGTCCGACATGATCCGGGTCCGCTTCTGCGGGCCCGCGACCACACGGTCGATCGCCTCGTCCAGCATGTGGTTGTCGATCAGCTTCTGGTCGCTGCGGGCCGTCAGCAGGGCGGCCTCGTTCAGCACGTTGGCGAGATCGGCACCCGTCATGCCGGGCGTGCGGCGGGAGACCGCCGACAGGTCGACGTCGGGCGCGACCGGCTTGCCCTTCTGGTGGACCTTGAGGATCTCCAGACGGCCCTGCATGTCCGGGCGGTCGACCGCGATCTGGCGGTCGAAGCGGCCGGGGCGCAGGAGGGCCGGGTCGAGGATGTCCGGGCGGTTCGTGGCGGCGATCAGGATGACGCCGCCCTTGACGTCGAAGCCGTCCATCTCGACGAGCAGCTGGTTAAGGGTCTGCTCGCGCTCGTCGTGGCCACCGCCGAGGCCGGCGCCGCGGTGGCGGCCGACCGCGTCGATCTCGTCGACGAAGACGATCGCCGGGGCGTTCGCCTTGGCCTGCTCGAAGAGGTCACGGACTCGGGAGGCACCGACACCGACGAACATCTCGACGAAGTCGGAACCGGAGATCGAGTAGAACGGCACGCCCGCCTCGCCGGCGACGGCTCGGGCGAGCAGGGTCTTGCCGGTGCCGGGCGGGCCGTACAGCAGCACGCCCTTGGGGATCTTGGCGCCGACGGCCTGGAACTTGGCGGGCTCCTGGAGGAACTCCTTGATCTCGTGGAGCTCCTCGACGGCCTCGTCCGAGCCGGCGACGTCCGAGAACGTCGTCTTGGGGGTGTCCTTGGTGATCAGCTTGGCCTTGGACTTCCCGAAGTTCATGACCCGGGAGCCGCCACCCTGCATCTGGTTCATCAGGAACAGGAAGATGACCACGATGAGGACCAGGGGCAGCAGGAAGGAGATCAGCATCCCGATGAACGGGTTCTGCTTGGACGGCGAGATCGTGTAGCCGTCCGAGATCTGCTTGTCCTGGTACTTGTTCTGCAGCGTGTTGGCGATGTCCACGCCCTGGTCGCCGATGTAGCTCGCCTGGATCTTCGAGCTGCCCTCGACCTTTACGCCGTCCTTGAGCGTGACCTTGATGGTCTGCTCGTCACCGGTGGTCAGCTTGGCCGACTCCACCTTGTTCTGGTTGATCGCCTGGACGACCTGGCCGGTGTCCACCGTCTTGTAGCCGCCGGACGAGCCGACGACCTGCATCAACACGACCACGGCAAGGACGGCCAGCACGATCCACATGACCGGCCCACGGAAGTATCGCTTCACGTCCATCCATACGGAGCGGTGCCGCCCCGTCCCTCCTGCCATAGTGAGTTTGATAAAGACTGTTCTTCGGACGGTACCCCAGCATTGTCACCTGAAGCTGCGCGGGACGACTGGCGATCCGTCTACGCATGCTCCAACGGCGGGAAGTCCGCTGGGGTTCCCGATCACCGTCACGGCACCCCGGCCGGGATTCAGCCGCCGTACACGTGGGGCGCGAGCGTACCGACGAACGGGAGGTTGCGGTACTTCTCGGCGTAGTCCAGGCCGTAGCCGACGACGAATTCGTTGGGGATGTCGAATCCGACCCATTCCACGTCGATGGCGACCTTCGCGGCCTCGGGCTTGCGCAGCAGGGTGCACACCTTGAGGGAGGCGGGCTCGCGCGAGCCGAGGTTGGAGAGCAGCCAGGACAGGGTCAGGCCGGAGTCGATGATGTCTTCGACGATGAGGACGTGCTTGCCCTTGATGTCGGTGTCGAGGTCCTTGAGGATCCGCACCACACCGGAGGACTGGGTGCCCGCCCCGTACGAGGATACGGCCATCCAGTCCATGGTGAGGGGGGTGGACAGCGCCCGGGCGAGGTCGGCCATGACCATCACCGCGCCCTTGAGGACTCCGACGATCAGCAGGTCCTTGCCCGCGTACTCCGCGTCGATCTTCGCGGCCAGCTCGGTGAGCTTGGCGTCGATCTCTTCTTTGGTGATGAGCACCTGCTGGAGGTCGGCACCCATGTCTTTCGCGTCCACCCGCATCACTTTCGGTCGTCCCACCGGCTGAGCGGCCCCTCCACGGATTGCCCGGAGGGGTCGTGGTTCAGCCTTGCCGAATCACCAGTCTGCCACCCTGCCGCTGGGCCACGACTTTGCCGGGGAGATTGATGGCTCCCTGACCGCGCCAGCCGGTGATGAGCCGGTCGACTTCTTCGATGTGGCGGGCGAACAGCGAGCCGGCCGGCGCACCGGCCGCGATGGCGGCCCGGCGCAGGACGCGGCGGCGTACGGCGGGGGGCAGGGCGTAGAGCTTCGCGCACTCCAGCACGCCGGTGGCGTCTCGGACGGTGGCCTCGGCCCGGCCGGCCCAGGCGTCGAGGGCGTCGGCGTCGTCGCGGGAGAGCTGTGCCGTGCGGGCGAGGGCTTCGACGACGCCTTTGCCGAGGGCCTTCTCCAGGGCGGGCAGGCCTTCGTGGCGCAGCCGGGAGCGGGTGTAGGCGGGGTCGGCGTTGTGGGGGTCGTCCCAGACGGGCAGGGACTGGACCATGCAGGCCTTGCGGGCGGTCTGCCGGTCGAGTTCCAGGAAGGGGCGCCGGTAGCGGCCGCCGGCCCCCGAGACCGCGGCCATTCCGGACAGGGAGCGGATGCCGGAGCCGCGGGCGAGGCCCAGGAGGACGGTCTCGGCCTGGTCGTCGCGGGTGTGGCCGAGGAGGACCGCGGTGGCGCCGTGGCGTTCGGCCGCGGTGTCGAGTGCGGTGTAGCGGGCGTCGCGGGCGGCGGCTTCGGGTCCGCCGGTGCGGCCGACGGTCACGGCGACGGAGTCGACCGGGTCGAGGCCGAGTTCGCGCAGGCGCTGGACGACTTCCGCGGCGCGGGCGTCGGAGCCGGGCTGGAGGCCGTGGTCGACGGTCACGCCGCCGGCTCTGATGCCGAGTTTGGGGGACTCGAAGGCGAGAGCGGAGGCGAGGGCCATGGAGTCGGCGCCGCCGGAGCAGGCCACGAGCACGAGCGGCGGGGGCGGCGGCTCGTGCGGGAGCGCGGCGGTGGCGCTGTGGTGTTCGGTGAGGAGGTCGTGGAGGACGCGGCGGACCGCCAGGCGTATCGCCGCGACCGCAGGATGGGGACCCATGTCCGGTTCCCTTCATGAAGTTGTCGGGGGGTGAGCCCGAGGTTCGGTCACGCAGAGTGTGTAGATGGTGACAGAACCGGGCCGTTCCCCGAGCATTGCACGCCTACCCCTGCCTCACGGTCCCTCGGACGGGTGATTGGAGGGGCGTTCGCCTGCCGTCCGCCGGTTTCCTTTCACGACCTCGCGGCGATGTTCACTACTCGGTCCTGCGGTGCACCCGCGCGACCCAGTCCGCCGGTTTGGCGATCTCCGTCTTGGTGGGGAGGGTGTTGGGCGAGGTCCACACGCGGTTGAAGCCGTCCATGCCGACCTCGTCGACGACGGCCCGTACGAAGCGTTCGCCGTCGCGGTACTGGCGGAGTTTGGCGTCCAGGCCGAGGAGCTTGCGCAGGGCCAGGTCCAGGCGGGAGGCGCCCTTGGCGCGGCGCTGCTGGAACTTCTCGCGGATCTCTCCGACGGTCGGTACGACGTCCGGGCCGACGCCGTCCATGACGAAGTCGGCGTGGCCCTCCAGGAGGGACATCACGGCGGTGAGGCGGCCGAGGATCTCCCGTTGGGCGGGGGTCTGCACGATTTCGACGAGGGAGCGGCCGCCGTCGTCCTCCTCGGCCTCGGGGCGGCCTCCGGCGAGGGTCTGGGCGGCTTCGCGTACGCGTTCCAGGACGGTCATGGGGTCGACGTCGGTCTCGCTGAGGAAGGCCTGGATCTCGCCCTCGAGGTGGTCCCGCAGCCAGGGCACGGCGGTGAACTGGGTGCGGTGGGTCTCCTCGTGGAGGCAGACCCAGAGGCGGAAGTCGTGGGGGTCGACGTCGAGTTCGCGCTCCACGTGCACGATGTTCGGGGCGACGAGCAGGAGCCGGCCGCCGCCGTTCTCCGCGGCGGGGAGGCCGGCGGTGGCGGGGGCGAAGGTCTCGTACTGGCCGAGGACGCGGGAGGCCAGGAAGGACAGCAGCATGCCCAGTTCCACGCCGGTGACCTTGCCGCCGACCGCGCTCATCACCGCGCCGCCGGGGGTGTTGCCGCGGCGGTCCTGCATCTTGTCGAGCAGGGGCTTGAGGAGTTCTCTGAAGCCGGCGACGTTCGCGCGGATCCAGCCGGGGCGGTCGACGACGAGGACGGGGGTGTCGTGTCCCTCCTCGGTGCCCAGGCGGGTGAAGCCGCGGACGTGTCCCTCCGAGGCCTTGGCGTGCCGACGCAGTTCCGCGACGACGGCGCGGGCCTCGTCCCGGCTGACGTCGGGGCCCGGCCGTACGAGCCGGGTCGCGGTCGCGACCGCGAGATTCCAGTCGACCATGCCGGTTGAAGCACCACCGATGCTCGTCATGCGTCAACCGTACGTGAGCGCTGGCCGCTGGGGCAGGGCGGCGAGGGGTGGGTGACGCCGGGGTGCGTTGTCAGGTGCTCGGCGTTCGGCGGGGTCGGCGGGGGCCGGGGTTTCTCGGCCTGTGCTCGGCGTTGCCCGCTGTGCCCACCCGTTCCGCCCCAGCAGAACGACTGCCCACAGCAGGGCAAGCGGTTATCGGCAGCCGCATTCCGACAGGGTCGTCGCCGCTCTGTCCAGGGCCTTCTGGGCTGCTTCGGGGTTGGTGGTCTCGTTGGCCATGAACGCGAAGGCGAGGAGGCGGCCGTCCTGGTCGACGAGGGTGCCCGCGAGGGTGTTGACGCCGGTCAGGGTGCCGGTCTTGGCGCGTACGACGCCGGCTGCTCCGTCCGTGTAGCGGCTGGTCAGGGTGCCGGTGAAGCCGGCGACGGGGAGGCCGGTGAGGGCCGGGCGGAGTTCGGGGTGGCCGGGGTCGGCCGCCTTGGCCAGGAGGGCGGTGAGGAGGTCCGCCGTCAGCCGGTCGGCGCGGTTCAGGCCGCTGCCGTCCTTGAAGGCGGCGCCCTTGAGAGGGAGGCCGAGCTTGCGCAGCTGCGTGCCGACGGCCCGGTCGGCGCCTTCGAAGTCGGCGCGCTCGCCGGTGGCGAGGGCGGTCTGGCGGGCGAGGGCCTCGGCGATGTCGTTGTCGCTGTTGGTCAGCATGCGTTCGACGAGGGCGGAGAGCGGGGGCGAGGAGACCGTGGCGAGGGTCTTGGCCCGGGTGGTGGCCTTGGAGGGGCCGGGGGCCGTGGTCTTGATGCCGTGGGACTTCAGGAGGTCGCCGAAGCGGTCGGCCGCGTCCTGCGCCGGGTCGGGGACGCGGGCGACGGGGCCCTTGGTCGAGTCGTCGGTGCGGGCCTCGTCGGCCATCAGGGGGCTGATGAGGGCGAGGTTGGGGTTGACCCCGATCGGGTGCTTTTCGTCGCCCGCGTAGAGGGTCGTGTCGTAGGAGAGCGTCACCTCGCGGATGCCCCGTTCGGCGAGGGATCCGGCCGTGTCGGCGGCCAGGTCGCGCAGGCTCGCCGCTCCGGCGGCGTCCTCGTGGGCGGTGAGGGTGGGGTCGCCGCCGCCGACCAGGACGACTTCCCTGGTGTCGGGTTCCAGCGCGGCGCGGGTGGTGATGCGGTGGTCGGCGCCCATGGCGGACAGCGCGGCGACGGCCGTGGCGATCTTCGTCGTGGAGGCCGGGGTGAGCGCGGCGTCGGAGCCCGTGCCGTACAGGCGCCTGCCGCTTGTGACGTCGACGACAGCGGCGGCGGGCCGGGGGCCGAGCGCGGGGTCCTCCAGCAGGGGTGTGAGGGCGCTGCTGAGGGCCCTGCCGTCGGGGGCGGACTTCACCTTGCTGACGCCGCCGAGGCCCCTGAGCACCGGGGCGGCGCTGGGGGCGGGCCGGGGCCTGCCGGGGGCGCCCGAGGTGCCGCCGTGATCTGTGCCACCCGGGCGGTTCAGGGCGGCGGCCCGGTCCCGCTCGGCCGTACGCTGACCCGAGGAGTCCCAGGGACCGGCGGCGGTCACCACACCGGCGGCCAGTGCGAGACCGGCGGTGGCGGCCCCCGCGGTGTACTGCCAGGTCTTCGGCCGCATGAGCCGCGCGACCTGCGGTTTCCCGGCCCGTGCAAGCCGCGCGACCCGTGGTTTCGCGGCCGCGGCGGCCCGGGCCAGGCGCGGTCGTACGGCACCCGCGATCCGCACCACGTGCGGTCTCGCGGACCGCCATGGCCTCAGCTCTGGCACGAACACCAGCCCCTTTCGCGATCACACACCTGCGTGAGGGACACTTAACCACCAGAACTATGTGTTGATCATGGAGGAGCCACCGGTGGAGTTCGACGTCACGATCGAGATTCCGAAGGGTTCGCGCAACAAGTACGAGGTGGACCACGAGACCGGTCGTATCCGCCTGGACCGGCGACTCTTCACCTCGACCGCCTACCCGACCGACTACGGCTTCGTCGAGAACACCCTCGGCGAGGACGGCGACCCGCTGGACGCGCTGGTCATCCTGGACGAGCCGACGTTCCCGGGCTGTCTCATCAAGTGCCGTGCGATCGGCATGTTCCGTATGACGGACGAGGCCGGTGGCGACGACAAGCTGCTGTGCGTCCCGGCGACGGACCCGCGTGTGGAGCACCTGCGGGACATCCACCACGTGTCGGAGTTCGACCGCCTGGAGATCCAGCACTTCTTCGAGGTCTACAAGGACCTCGAGCCCGGCAAGTCGGTCGAGGGTGCCGACTGGGTGGGCCGTACGGACGCCGAGGTCGAGATCGAGCGGTCCTACAAGCGTTTCAAGGAGTCGGGCGGGCACTGACCCTTCCTCGACACCCATCGGGCCGCACGCCTGCGCGTGCGGCCCGTTCGTCCGTTTGTGCGCATACTGAAGCTGTGGGGGGTACGAGGCTGACGTGTCGTACAGGGAGCGCCAGGCAGTGACGGACGCGGAGGACCGCAAGCCGAAGTCGGACGAGGCGAGGAGCAACTTCTCGCCTCCCGGTGGGGCCGCCGTCGACGGGGAGATGTCGACGACGTCGGAGTTCGCCATACCGGAAGGGCTGGCCGTCCACAGGACGGCCGGTGCGGAGGCCGAGACCACGTCGGAGTTCTCCCTGCCGCAGGGGATGGACGTCCCGCAGGCGCCCTCGGCGGAGCCGGAGGGGTCGGCGTTCACGACGCCGAGCACGTACACCGCGAAGCACGCCCTGTCCGCGTTCACCCCGCCGACCGGGATTCCCGTGGTCAGCCTGACCAAGGACGTGCCCTGGCAGGACCGGATGCGCACGATGCTGCGGATGCCGGTGGCGGAGCGGCCGGCGACGGAACCGAGCCAGCGGCACGCCGACGAGGCGGGGCCCGCGGTGCCCCGTGTGCTCGACCTGACGCTGCGTATCGGGGAGTTGCTGCTGGCGGGCGGTGAGGGCGCCGAGGACGTGGAGGCGGCCATGTTCGCCGTCTGCCGGTCCTACGGTCTGGACCGCTGCGAGCCGAACGTCACCTTCACGCTGCTGGCGATCTCCTATCAGCCGTCGCTCGTCGACGACCCGGTCACGGCGTCGCGGACCGTGCGCCGCAGGGGCACCGACTACACGCGTCTCGCGGCCGTGTACCAGCTGGTGGACGACCTCAGCGACCACGAGACCGCGGTCTCCCTGGAGGAGGCCTACCGGCGGCTGGCGGAGATCCGCCGTAACCGGCACCCCTACCCCGGCTGGGCGCTGACCGGTGCGAGCGGGCTGCTGGCCGGTGCGGCCTCCGTGCTCGTCGGCGGTGATCTGCTCGTGTTCGTCGCCGCCGCGCTGGGCGCGATGCTCGGTGACCGGCTGGCGTGGCTGTGCGCGGGGCGCGGGCTGCCGGAGTTCTACCAGTTCACGGTGGCCGCGATGCCGCCGGCCGCGATCGGGGTCGCGCTCACGCTCGTCCATGCGAACGTCAACGCGTCCGCGGTCATCACCGGTGGACTGTTCGCGCTGCTGCCCGGGCGGGCGCTGGTGGCGGGGGTACAGGACGGGCTGACCGGCTTCTACATCACCGCGTCCGCGCGTCTGCTGGAGGTTCTGTACTTCTTCGTGGGCATCGTCGCGGGTGTGCTGCTGGTGCTGTACTTCGGTGTGCAGCTGGGGGCGCGGCTGAACCCCGACGGGGCGCTCGGGATCTCCGACCAGCCGGTGCTGCTGATCGGGGCGTCGATGCTGCTGTCGCTGGCGTTCGCCGTGCTGCTTCAGCAGGAACGATCCACCGTGGTGTGGGTGACGCTGAACGGCGGTGTCGCGTGGGTCGTGTACGGCGCGATGCATCTGGCCGGGGATATCTCGCCGGTGGCGTCGACGGCCGCGGCGGCGGGGCTGGTGGGGCTGTTCGGGCAGTTGTTGTCGCGGTATCAGTTCGCTTCGGCCCTGCCGTACACGACTGCCGCGATCGGGCCCCTGCTGCCGGGTTCCGCGACGTACTTCGGTCTGCTGGCGATCGCGCAGAACGAGATCGACGAGGGGCTGGTGTCGCTGTCCAAGGCGGTGGCGCTGGCCATGGCCATCGCCATCGGGGTGAATCTGGGGTCCGAGATCTCGCGGATGTTCCTGCGGATCGGGTCCGCGGAGAAGCGGCGGGCCGCCAAGCGGACGCGAGGGTTCTAGCGCCGAGTGCCTATGGGGTCGGGGCTTCGTGTCCGTTGGCGGCTGCGGGTGGTTCGTGGCTTGTCGCGCAGTTCCCCGCGCCCCTGAAAAGCAGGTCGGTCAGTAGCCGCCGTTGTAAGGCTGCTGGTTCCCCTGCTGCTGTTGCTGGCCGTAGCCCGGGGACTGGGGGTACTGGTTGTAGTACTGCTGGTCGTTGTAGCCGTTCTGGTTGCCGTACGGCTGCTGCTGCTGGTGCGGGGGCTGGTCGTCCGGGGTGATGCGGCGGAGCTGGGTCGTGGCGTCGTCCATGGCCGGGAGCTGGGACTGGGGCGCCTGCTGGGGCGTGGCCGCCGCGCGCTTCTTCTTGGAGCGCTCGCGCAGGTACTCGATGATGATCGGGAGGACGGAGAGCAGGACGATCAGGATCAGGATCGACTCGACGTTCTTCTTGATGAAGCCGATCTGGCCGAGCCAGTAGCCCGCGAGGGTGACGCCGGTGCCCCAGGCGATGCCGCCGATCACGTTGTACGTGAGGAAGGTGCGGTACTTCATGCGGCCGGCGCCGGCGACGATCGGGGCGAAGGTGCGCACGATCGGGACGAAGCGGGCCAGGACGATCGCCTTGGGGCCGTACTTCTCCATGAACTCGTGGGCCTTGTCCAGGTTCTCCTGCTTGAAGAGCTTGGAGTTCGGCCGGTTGAAGAGCTTCGGGCCGAGGAACTTGCCGATCATGTAGCCCACTTGGTCACCGACGACGGCGGCGATCACGATCAGCGTGCAGACCAGCCACAGCGGCTGGGTGATGTAGGTGCCCTCGGCCACGAAGAGGCCGGCCGTGAACAGCAGGGAGTCGCCGGGCAGGAACGCGAAGAGTCCGGACTCCGCGAAGACGATGAGCAGGATGCCGGGCAGGCTGAACGTGGAGATCAGATAGTCCGGGCTGAGCCACTCGGGGCCGAGCGCAAGCGTGGTCACGGGGATGTGGCTCCTGCTGCTGGGGGGATACGGGCTGGGGCTGACTGCCTCAAAGTATCAACGCGGCCGTCATGGCCCAGGTTCCATGGGCGTACTCAGGATGCACTGTGGGCGGTCCCGGTCAAAGCTGTGAACCATGGGCATCGACGAATACGGCGGTGGACAGGGCCCCCGGCCCGAGGTCATCGTCGTCACCACGAACGACGTACCCGGCTACCGCGTGCGGGAGGTGCTGGGTGAGGTCTTCGGCCTGACCGTGCGCTCCCGGCACCTGGGGAGCCAGATCGGTGCCGGGCTGAAGTCGATGGTCGGCGGCGAGCTGCGCGGGCTGACCAAGACGCTCGTGCAGACCCGCAACCAGGCCATGGAGCGGCTCGTCGAGCAGGCACGCGCGCGTGGAGCCAACGGGGTGCTCGCGTTCCGCTTCGATGTGACGGAGGCGGCGGACGTGGGCACGGAGGTGTGCGCGTACGGCACGGCCGTGGTGATCGAGCTCGATCACACAGGGTGACAGGAGTTTCCCCGGTGGTAGCCGTATCCCCTCGGGGTCAGTCCTCGTGCCCCGCCTTTCCGGACAGCTCCGCGCGCTCGTCCCGCTGGGCGAAGACGTAGAGCAGCGCCGGGTGGGTGGCGCCGAAGGCCAGCACGAAGCGGTTGAGGCCCATGAACTGCCCGATCCCCAGGTGGAACAGCGTCATGGAGCCGAGATAGGCCTTCGCGGCGGGCCTGGGCAGGACGAAGACCAGCGGGAAGGAGACCTCCGCGGCGATCGTCCCCCAGGTCACGAGCTTGCCCACCGTCGGGTACTTGTGCACGAGCCGGTAGACGCGCTGGTCGCCGTAGTTGCGCGTACGGATGACGCCGCTGAACGCCTCTCCGCTGAGCCACACCGGGGAGACGAGTTTGACCACACCGGAGGCGACGTAGGAGATGCTCGTCTCCAGGGCCAGTGCGCGCATGGCCACGTCGCGGGCCTTGTCGCCGTCCTTGAAGGTGCCGGTCGAGGCGAGGGCGATGTTGATGACCTGCTGGAGCTGGTCGGCGCCGTCCCCGCCGAAGGGGGAGCGCAGGCGTCCGGCCGCGCCCGTGGCCGCGAGGACGGCGCTGCCCGCGGTGCGTACCGCGCGCTTGTGGCCCCAGATCAGGGTGGCGGCGGAAGCACCCGCCTGTATCCCGTAGAGGGCGACCGCCGCCTGCTTGGATTCGAGGGCGCGGGTCAGCCGGGGAAAGCGCTTGGCGAACTTGGGGCGCATGTTCGCGAGCTGCCCGCTCAGCATTTCGCCTTCTTCGAACTTACGCGTCTGGCTCAGCATTTCGAGTGCGGAGACCAGCGTACCCAGCGAAGCCACTCGGCGTGCCGTGACCTCGGGCGGAGCGCTGAGGAACATGGATGGGTGCTCCCGATGGTGTGATGCGAGTACGGTGGATACGAAAAGCGGCGGCACGGTATGCGTATCGGGCGTACCGTGCCGCCGCGTCTTTCATCGGACGGAGCTAGCGATGCCGGTCAGCATCGCCCGCCGGCCGGCCGTTCAGCCCGCGAGGTCGTTGGTGACCTCGTTGAAGGCGTAGGCGGTCGCGGCGGTCACGGCGACACCCTCGGGGGTCGCGATGGTGGCCGTCGGGGTGAGCATGGTCGGGGTCGCCTCGTTGCCGATACGGCCCGGGGTCACGTCCGCCAGCTCGGTGTTGGCGAAGTCAGCCACAACAGACATTGTTGTCCTCTTTCTCTGAGAAAAGCTCTTCAGCGAGTTCTCCAGCCGTTCGGCGGGAGGGCGCGGACTCACGCGGCACATGAGGTGCCGAGTGAGCGCGCGGCTTCCAGTCGAGGGGGTCGATCGACTCGCTATGCGGCGATGCGCGAGGGCGCGTCGGCCGGGGTGACGTCTCCCTCCAGGGGGAATTCCATGGAGACGAAGACGGGTTCGATGTTCCGGTCGTCCGGGCTGGTGGGGTACGAGTGCAGCAGCATGAACTGGCTGTGCGTGGCGCCCTCGGCGTGCGGCAGATGGAGCTGGATGTAGCGGGCCAGCAGCCGGTACCCGGTCGCCGTCGTCACCGGAAGCACCTCGGATCCGAAGGCGACCGCGTGGGTCAGGGCGTGCTGGGTCGCGTCGAACAGGGCCTTCGGGCTGCGGTTGCGGGCGTTCCAGGCCAGTGCGTACCACGGCCGGTCCTGGACGATGGGGACCTCAGTCCACTCACCGGGCTCGCCGTCGTCGAGGTCTCGGTAGAGAAGGTGGTTGTCCTTGACGCCGGGGTTCGGCCCGAAGAAGCGCCAGTTCGGGGTCGGTATGCGCAGCCTCCCGCGGCTCAGGAGGCCGTCGAAGCGCTGCTCGGGGATCTGTGCCACGGCCGTCGCGACCAGCCAGACGGCGAGCGACGTCGTGACGGCGGCGACCTTCACGCGTTCGGCGTTCGGCTTCGTGATCATGCCAACTCCTCCTCCCGCTCGGCGGTGCTGTCGACGGACCGGAGTTTCCTGGTGGACGGCCGCCAGGACGTCCCGAGCGGCTCGGAGGGAGGTTCGCCGGCGAGCAGCTCCGCCACCTCCTCGGCGTGCGGACGCACGGAGAGCAGGGACTCGTGATCGGAGCCGGCGACGAAGTGGTGCCGGGCCCGCTGGGAGATGACGGCCAGCCTGGCCTGGATACCGGCGTGCAGGGTGTTGTCGCCGATGTTGTTCTCCGCCGTGATGACCGTCAACGGGCAGTCGAGGTCGGTCAGTTGCGGATAGGTCATGGCGTCCCGGTACTCCCGGTGGGCCGTGGCCCAGGTGCGGGGCGTCGCCTGGAACGCCCGGTAGCTCCGGTTGATGTCCGGGCGGTACTGCCGGTTGCGGTTCATGGCGGGACGGAAGACCGACAGACCGCTGCCGGCGAACACCTGCTCCATCACCATCCGCTGGTTGGACCAGCGGTCGACGTCGGTCCGGCGGGCATGGCGCAGGCTCACCACCTCGGTGGCGTCGATCATGACCACGTGCGTCACGCCCTCGGACGCGTCCGGATGCAGGGCGGCGTAGGCCGCGACGAGATAGCCGCCCAGCGAGTGGCCCGCCAGGACGAGCGGGAGGCCCGCGACGTAGGTGTCGCGCAGTTCCTGCAGCAGCTCGAAGTGCCGGTCCAGGCCGTAGCGGGTGTCCGGGGTGCTGAGCCCGTAGCCGGGGCGGTTGAACCGCACATATCCCATGTCCGCGGGAAGTGCGCCACAGACCCAGTCCCAGTATTCCTGAGGCGCGCCCATGCCGTTGTCGAGCAGAACGGCGCGCTGTGCCCGCGGAGGGATGTGGACATCGACCTCGACAAGGCTGCCGTCCGGTCTTTCGTGCAGTCGATAGCGACGCGCACGCTCGCGTTTGCCGGTGAATCTCGTAACCGCACCGGTCAGAAGGCCGGCGCCGGCCAATCCAGAAATGCCGACGGCAAACTGACGCTCCAAAGACGCCACATTCCCTCCCCCGTGATGTGAAGTGACTGTCTGCCCGGAAGGCTAACACGCAATCCCGGGCTCAATTTATGAGTTAATTGACGAGCCGACCCGGGCGTGTTCCCTCACGGCGCTGCGGCGGGCGCAGGGCCGTACTCCGGCCGTACTTCCGCAGTTCCATGTAGAGTTCGCCGATCGTCACCTTGAGCATGGCGTTCTCTTTTGCCAGCTCGGCCATGCGGGACGCTTCCTCGGTGGGTTTTCCACCCTCGCCGGCCAGGCCGCTGCGGCCGCCCTCAATAAACTGACGGCGCCAGTTCGACACCGATTGCTCGGACACTCCTGCTTCTCTGGCGGCTTCCGCCGCCGTGATTTCACCGCTCATCACTCTGACCACCAGGCCGAGTTTCTTGTCTACCGGAAGTACTGGCGGACGCCCCACGTGCAACCCCCTTATAGCCAACCTTGTGGTGTGTGCGGTGCGCTCAGGGTTTGACGTAGGAGCACATGAACATGGGCGCCTCGTGGCTGTAAGGGGTGCCGTCCCAGCGGGACATGTGGCTCTCGGGCTCCAGGCCGGCCGCGCGGGCGTAGCCGTCGACGTCCTCCGGGGTCGTCAGCCGGGTGAGTTCGCTGCCCACCCGGGTGGTGCCGTCGGCCTGGTACAGGATGTGCGAGCAGTGCCACAGGCTGCCGTCGAGCAGGGTGGAGTGGGTCTGCACACCCGTCCCGGGCTCCGGGTAGGGCACGAAGTAGGTGGTGCGGGTCCGGCCCTCGTGAAGGTCCAGGATCGGCGGCTTGTTGTGCGTCTCGACGATCAGCCGTCCGCCGGGAAGCAGCAGGTCGGCGGCGCGCTGGACGGCCTGTTGCTGATCCGCGGGAGTGGTCAGGCACGACAGGGTCGCGCAGACGCAGTACACCAGCCCGTAGCGGGCGTCCGAGGTGTAGGTGCGGATGTCCCCGTGCACCGGGGTGACGTCGCCGCCGTCCTTGAGCTTGACGCGCAATGCGTCCAGCATCTCCGGAGAGGAGTCCACGCCGGTCACCCGGCCGACACTTCGGGACAGCGGAACGGCGATCCGGCCGGTGCCGACACCGAATTCAAGGGTCCCCGCCTCGGGAGCGGGGTGGCGCTCCTGCAATCCCTTTACAGCCTCGGCGGTAATCCTGTCATCCGGGATCAGCCGGTCGTACCACCCTTCGAACTGTCTGCCGTAGCCTATGTCTTCAACTCCGGTCACCACAGAATTCCCCGTTCATGATGTCCCCACTGCCATACCGATGGGAGCGTCATGAAGCCGAGGAGTTGGAGCCGGGCAAGACGTGGGATGCCGGCTACAGCGGTTGCGGAATGCTCCGCGACCACCCGCGTGAATAGTCAGACAGCACGGTAACGCCTCAACGGAGCTTGTGGGGAGCTTCGTTGGCACCACCGTACCAAAGCGATATGGCCAGTTCCATGGATTTTGGCCAACGATTGCCAAGCAGCGCGCCATGCATTTATCCGGGACGCTGGAATGCAAGTGGTGCCGAATCGGGCGCCAAGTCGGGTACCTCACATATCCCGAAACAATGGCGGAGGGCGGAGAGGGCGGCGAGGTATCCAGACATTCCGTGCACACCGGGACCCGGCGGAGTGGACGCGGAGCACAGGAAGACCCCGGGCAGCGGGGTGCGGTAGGGGTCGAGGCGCGGGAGGGGCCGGGCGATGCTCTGGTAGAGCGTCATCGCCCCCGAACCGATGTCCCCGCCCACGTAGTTGGGGTTGTAGGTCTCGTACGCGGCGGCAGCGACGGAACGGTGGGCGATGACCGTGTCCCCGAACCCGGGGGCGTAGCGCTCGATGCGGGCCCGTACCAGGTCGTAGGGGTCGATGGGGTCGCCGTTCGGGACATGCGCGTACGCCCACACCGGGCGCTTGCCGGGCAGGGCCCGCCCGGGGTCGGCCACCGCCGGGTCGACCACGAGGACGAACGGCTTCCCCGTGCGCACCCCGCGGGCGTTCGCGGTCTCCTGGCGCACCATCTCGGCGTGTGTGCCGCCCAGATGCACGGTTCCGGCGCGGCCCACCGCCGGATCGGCCCAGGGGATCGGCTCGGAGACCAGGAAGTCGACCTTGGCGGCGCCCGGGCCGTAGCGGAACCGCTCCAGGCCGCGCGCGTAGGCCCGGGGCAGCCGGCCGCCCGCGAGGGCCAGCAGGCCCTTGGGGCTGGTGTCGAGCAACACCACGCGTGCGCCGCGCAGTTCGGCCAGGTCCTTCACATGGTGTCCGGTGTGGAAGACGCCGCCGTGTGCCGTGATGTCCTCGGCCAGCGCCTCGGCGATCCGTCCGCTGCCACCGCGCGGCAGCGGCCACCCCGTCCCGTGCGCCAGGTGGCCCAGCAGCATGGCCACCCCCGCGGACGCCAGGCTCGGCAGCTTGCCGACCGCGTGCGCGGCGACGCCGGTGAGCAGGGCGGGCGCCTCCTCGCCGCGGAAGAGCGCGGCGCCGAGTCCGCTGCCGTGGAGCGCTGCCCGGCTCGCCAGCAGCAGGGCCGCCGCGGAGGTCCGCGGCAGGGTGCGCGGCCCGGACAGGACGAGGTCGACGACCTCCTCGCTGCGTTCGAGCAGCGGGCCCATGAGGCGGCGCCAGGCAGGGCCGTCGGCGCCCAGGTGCTCGCAGGTCCTCGCCAGAGAGCGGTGGGCCAGGGCGGCGCGGCCCCCGTCGAGCGGATGGGCGTAGGCGATCTCGGGCCGCAGGAGCTCGACCCCGCGGGCGGGCAGGTCGAACGCGCGGAGGAACGGGGAGGCGGCGGCCATGGGGTGGACGGCGGAGCAGAGGTCGTGCACCACCCCGGAGTCGAAGAGGGAGGCGGTGCGCAGCCCTCCCCCGATGCTGTCGGCCGCCTCGTGGAGTTCCACGCGCAGACCGGCACGGGCCAGGACCACGCCGGCCGCGAGGCCGTTGGGTCCGGTGCCCACGATGGCGACGTCGGTGGTGCTCACCAGTGCTCCTCACTCTTGACGGGCCGAAGCTGCATCGTCTGCTCGGCGAGTCCGGCGTACGACGGCCAGCCGACGGCGATGGAGGGCGGCGGCGCCCACGGTTCCACCGGTACGGGGCGGGGCGCCGGGGCGACGGGGCCGGGCTCGGCGTGCAGTTGCGAGCCGGCCAGGCGCCGGTAGAGCTCGTCGCGCTCCATCAGGTCCTGGTGCACTCCGGTGGCCCGGACCCTGCCCGCTTCCATCACCACGATCTGGTCGGCGTCGATCACCGTGGAGATCCGGTGCGCGATGGCGATGACCGCGCAGTGCCGGGAGACCCGGCGCAGCACCTCGCGGAAGTCCCGCTCCGAGTCGGAGTCCAGGTTGGAGGTGGCCTCGTCCAGCAGCATCACCGCGGGCTGCTGGAGCAGCGTGCGGGCGATGCACAGGCGCTGGCGCTGTCCGCCGGACAACCCGCTGCCCTGGTCGCCGAGTTCGGTGTCCAGGCCGCGCGGGAGCTGGGCGATCACCGAGGTGAGGCCGGCCATCTCCACCGCCTCCCGGATGGCGGCGTCACCGGCGTGCGGGTTGGCGTAGGTCAGGTTCTCCCGGATGGTGCCGCGCATCGCGGCGCTGTCCTGCTGGACGTAGCCCACCAGAGCGCGGACCGTGTCGAGGGGCAGCGCCTCGATGTCTCGTCCGCCGAGCCGGACGAGGCCGCCGTCCACCGGGTAGAAGCGTTCGATGAGCTGGAACATGGTGGTCTTGCCCGCGCCCGAGGGCCCGACCACCGCCGTCAGCCCCCGGGTCGGCACGCTGAACGAGACGCCGTCGAGGACCTGCGTCCGCTCCTCCCGCTTGCCTCGCCGGTAGGCGAAGCGCACATCGTGGAACTCGACCGCCGGCCAGTGCGGGGCGAGCTGCCCGGGGAGTGCGGGGCCCGGCGCGCCGGCCGCGGTGTCGCCCTCCTGGGGCAGGCGGGCGAGTTCGTCCACCCGCTGGATGGCGGCCCGGCCCTGGACGAGCTGGCCCACCCCCATGAAGAGCATCACCAGCGGCGACACGAGTTGGAAGAGATACATGATGAACGTGGTCAGAGAGGCCATGTCCATCTCGCCACGGGCCACCCAGGCCATCCCGACGCCCACGACGACGGCCAGGGCGCCTTGCGTGCCGACGTTCATGGAGGGCATCAGCAGCGCGTTGTAGGCGTTGACCCGGATGCCCGAACGCCGTGTGCTCTCGGCGAGTTCGCCGATGCGGGCGGCCTCACGGGACTCGGCGCGGGACGCCTTCACCGTGGGCAGCGCGGAGAGCACGCGCTGGATGCCCCCGGCGAAGGCGCCGGTGTCGTCCCGGTTCTGCAGAGCGGCCTTGCGGAGCTTGCGGGCGAGCGCGACGGAGACGACGCTGGCGGTGCCCAGGCAGCCCATGGTGATGACCATCAGCCACAGATCGATGAGGAACATCAGCACGATGCCGCCGACGACCGTGGCGCCGCTGACGATCAGCTGGGCGAGGCTCTGCGCGAGGGCGATTCTCGCCAGTGAGGTATCGGTGACCGTGCGGGTGAAGATATCGCCCTGCGACTCTTTTCCGAACGCGGTGAGATCGGCGCGCAGAAGTCGTCCGACCAGGATCCGGCGAACGTCGAAGACGATATTCTCCCCGGCCCGCCCGATGACATAGGCCTGGAGCGAGGAGAAGAGCGCGCCCGCGCAGAAGAGGCCGACGAGTTGGGCGACGGGGCCGGTCATCGAGGCTCCCCCGCCCGCCGCCACGATCAGGTTGCCGATGGCCCAGGGCTGGGCGAGCGAGGCGCCCACCCCCAGCAGGCCGAGCAGCACCCCCGCGCACAGCAGCCCGGTGTGCTGCCTGGCGACGCTCGCCACCGACTCCGCGCCGTGCGGGCCCCTGACGTCCGGGCTCGCGTTTCTCACGTGACTCGCCACAAGCGCTCCCCCCGCTTTGTTCGAAAGCTAACACGCCCCTTCCGGCCTAAAGTTATGAGTAGATTGACTGATCGGCGGGTGGCCCGTCGCATTACCTGAAGAATCAAAGGGCCCCACGCAAATTAAGCGCTCCGCCTTATTTGCGCGCCGCTCACTCGGCGCTGTGGCGGTCCGCGTTCGCGGTGATCGCGTCCCTCAGGTGCTCGGCGAGACCCGGGCGCATGCCGTCGTAGTGCGCCTTGAAGCGCTCGTCGGAGACGTACATCTCGCCGAAGCACCGGTGCAGCTCGTAGGGGACCTCGAAGTAGTACCCGCTGATGTGCTGCCGGTGTTCCTCGGCGAGGTCCATGGCCGCCTCACCCGACGGCTGCTCGCCGGACGACATGAGGGCCGCGTACCGCCGTCCCCAGTCGTCGACCTCGGCCTGAATGCGCTTCCAGTCCTCCTTGGTGTACGTGGCGGCGCGGCGCTGGGACTCGGCGTACGCCTGGGTGTCGCCCCAGCGTGCCTCCGCCTCCTCGCGGTACTGCTCGGGGTCCTTGTCCCCGAAGACCTCGAAGCGCTCCTCGGGAGTGAGATCGATGCCCATCTTGCGTGCCTCCATGGCGTGTTCCACGGCCGTCGCCATCTTTCGCAGCTGCTCGATCCGGGCGGTCAGCAGTTCGTGCTGCCGGCGCAGGTGGGCGCGCGGGTCCGCTTCCGGGTCGTCGAGCAGGGCGGCGACCTCGTCGAGGGGGAAGCCGAGCTCGCGGTAGAACAGGATCTGCTGCAGCCGGTCGAGGTCGGCGTCGCTGTAGCGCCGGTGGCCCGCGTGGCTGCGTTCGCTCGGGACGAGCAGGCCGATGCCGTCGTAGTGGTGCAGTGTGCGCACCGTGACGCCGGCGAAGCCCGCGACCTGTCCCACCGAGTAGCTCACTTCCGCTCCCTTCCTTCTTTCGTTCTTCACGGTCGGGCCTCACGTCGCGTGAGGTGCAAGCGTGTTTGCGCTTTGTACGCTTTTGATCCGTTTATCGTGTGCCCGTGGTCCAGGACTCCGCGCGGCAGGCGCCCTCCGTCACTCCCGCGACCCCCGCCCGTGCGCTGTTGCCGTCGATCCTGCCCGCCCTGGCCGTGGGGGTGATCTGCAGCCTGCTCCTGGTGGGGGTGGAGGTCGCCGCCGAGCAGCTCGAGGACGTGCTGTGGCAGAACCTGCCGGACGCCCTGGGGATCGGCCGGTACTCCGTGGCGTGGATGTTCGTGATGCTGGTCTCGACCGGCATCGCGGTCGGGCTGGTGGTGTGGAAGGTGCCGGGGCACGCGGGCCCCGATCCGGCCACCCTGGGCCTCGACGCCCCGGTCCTGCCGCCCGTGGTGCTGCCGGGACTGGTGCTGGCGACGGCGCTGATGCTGGCCGGGGGGCCGAGCCTCGGCCCGGAGAACCCGATCATCGCCGTGAACGTGGGCCTCGCGGTCTGGCTGGGCGGCAAGGCGATTCCCCGGGCGCCGGGGCGGATCTGGCCGGCACTGGCCGAGGCGGCGACGCTCGGCGCGCTGTTCGGCACGCCGGTGGCCGCCGCCCTCGTGATCTCCGAGGTGCTGGCCCGGCAGGAGACCCGCGGACTGCTGTGGGACAACCTGTTCGCGCCGCTGACCGCCGCCGCGGCCGGGTCCCTGACCGCGAGCCTCGTGGACCACCCGAGCTTCGACCTGGACCTGCCCCCCTTCGGGCAGCCGGGCTGGTCGGACCTGCTGGCGTCGGCCGTGGTGGCGTGCGTGGGCGCGCTGCTCGGCATGTGCGCCGTGCGCGCCCTCCCCTATGTCCACAGCGCCTTCAAGCGGCTGCGGCACCCGATGCTGATGCTCCCGGCGGGCGGGGTCGTGCTGGGCGCTCTCGCGGCCGTGGGCGGACATCTGACGCTGTTCAAGGGACTCGACGAGATCGCCGAGCTGGCACACGACCCGGACGGCTGGTCGGCCGGGGAGTTCGCCGTCATGACGGTGGTGAAGCTGGCCGCGCTGGTGGTGGCCGCGTCCTGCGGGTTCCGCGGTGGGCGGATCTTCCCGGCCGTGTTCGTCGGCACCGCCCTCGGGCTGTGCGCGCACGCCCTGGTGCCCGGGGTGCATCCGTCGGTGGGGGTGTCCGCAGGGGTGCTCGGGGTGCTGCTGGCGATCACCCGGCAGGGCTGGATCAGCCTCTTCGTCGCCGCGGTGCTGGTGATCTCGCCGGGGATCCTCGCCCTGCTCTGCGTCGCCTCACTGCCCGCCTGGCTGCTGGTCACGGGCCGTCCGCAGATGCAGCTGCGGACGGACGGGACATCGGTCCGCTGACCCAACGACCCCTCTGGAGACTCCCTTGCCGCTCAACGATGGCATCCGCCGGGCCGGCGAACGCCGCCTGTCCGTCAACCCCTTCTACGGCGCCGCCAACCCGCTCGGCGACATGGCCGAGGCCCCGCCCACGCACCGGCTCCCGGACCAGCCCGTGGCCCCGGCGACCGCCCACCAGCTGGTACGCGACGAGCTGATGCTCGACGGCAACGCGCGGCTGAACCTCGCCACCTTCGTCACCACCTGGATGGAGCCCGAGGCCGGGCTGCTGATGGCGGAGTGCCGGGACAAGAACATGATCGACAAGGACGAGTACCCGCGCACGGCCGAGCTGGAGCGGCGGTGCGTGGCGATGCTCGCCGATCTGTGGCACGCGCCCGACCCGGCGGCGGCCGTGGGGTGTTCGACGACCGGGTCGAGCGAGGCGTGCATGCTCGCCGGGATGGCGCTGAAGCGGCGCTGGACGCGGCGCAACACCGACCGGTACCCGGCGGCCCGGCCCAATCTGGTGATGGGCGTGAACGTGCAGGTCTGCTGGGAGAAGTTCTGCAACTTCTGGGAGGTGGAGGCCCGTCTGGTGCCCATGGAGGGCGAGCGGTTCCATCTGGACCCGCAGGCCGCGGCCGAGCTGTGCGACGAGAACACCATCGGGGTCGTGGGGATCCTGGGCTCGACCTTCGACGGGTCCTACGAGCCGATCGCCGAGCTGTGCGCGGCGCTGGACGCGCTGCAGGAGCGGACCG
This sequence comes from Streptomyces sp. CRCS-T-1, assembly GCF_024442335.1. Lineage (NCBI taxonomy): Bacteria > Bacillati > Actinomycetota > Actinomycetes > Kitasatosporales > Streptomycetaceae > Streptomyces > Streptomyces sp. CRCS-T-1. Next base: position 3,600,465 of record NZ_CP101651.1, read on the forward strand.
GGTTCGACATCCCCGTGCATGTCGACGGGGCGTCCGGTGCCATGGTCGCGCCGTTCCTCGACGAGGACGTGGTGTGGGACTTCCGGCTGCCGAGGGTGGCGTCGATCAACACCTCGGGGCACAAGTACGGGCTGGTCTACCCGGGCGTCGGCTGGGCGCTGTGGCGGGACGCCGAGGCGCTGCCGGAGGAGCTGGTGTTCCGGGTGAACTACCTGGGCGGCGACATGCCGACCTTCGCGCTGAACTTCTCCCGGCCGGGCGCGCAGGTCGTGGCGCAGTACTACACCTTCCTGCGGCTGGGCCGGGACGGCTACCGGGCCGTGCAGCAGGCCGCGCGGGACGTGGCCACCGGCATGGCGGCGCGGATCGAGGCGCTCGGCGACTTCCGGCTGCTGACCCGGGGCGACGAGCTGCCGGTGTTCGCCTTCACGACCGCGCCGGACGTGACCTCGTACGACGTCTTCGACGTGTCCCGGCGGCTGCGCGAGAGCGGCTGGCTGGTGCCCGCGTACACCTTCCCGCCGCACCGGGAGGACCTGTCCGTGCTGCGGGTGGTGTGCCGCAACGGCTTCTCGGCGGACCTCGCCGAGCTGCTCACCCAGGACCTGGAACGGCTGCTCCCGGAACTGCGCCGCCAGCCGCGCCCCCTGACCCGGGACAAGGGGGCTGCGACCGGGTTCCACCACTAGCGGGCGTCGTCGTCCTGGAGCACTCCGACGAAGGGGGCGCCCTCGCCCGCGAAGGTGTAGGCGCCGGAGCGGATGCGTTCGATGAGGTCGCGGGTCCACTGGGCGCCGGTGTCGGCCGAGTGGACCCAGAAGTTCATGATCTCGCCGATGTGGCCGAGCTGCTGGGGGCCGCCCTCGGGCAGATAGTCCTCGACGACGGTCGCGCGCCACTCCTCGATGGACCGCACCCGCTGCTCCAGGAGGCCCAGGGCCTCCTCGCGGCCGAGGTCCACCATGAAGCCGAGCGCGGTGGTGAGGACGTCCGGCTTCTGGTCGTAGGCGGTGAGCGACTGGCGGAGCAGGGTGAAGTACTCCGCGGTGCCCTGCTCGGTGATCTCGTACTCCGTACGCGGCGGGCCCCCGGCCGTGGACGGGGCGATCTCGTGCGCCACCAGCAGTCCCTGCTTCGCCATCTGCTTCAGGGCGTGGTAGATCGAGCCGGGCTTGGCGTTGGACCACTCGTGAGCGCCCCAGTACTCCAGGTCGCCCCGGACCTGGTAGCCGTGGGCCCGCCCGTGCTGGCGGACCGCGCCGAGCACGAGCAGGCGGATCGCTGACATGGGGTCCAGGTTAGGACCCGGCCGTCTCCTGATCCTCCGCGGCCACCAGCTCGAAAGCGGTCCTGCCGTCCAGCGACTCGCGGATGATGTCGGCGTGCCCGGCATGCCGGGCCGTCTCGCGGATCAGGTGGAGGCACAGCCAGCGCATCGAGAGCAACTCGTCCTTCGGGTTCCAGGATGTCCTGGGCAGCTCGAAGGTGTCGTCGAGGCTGGGCACCGCGCGGATGAAGGCCTCCGTCTCGGCCGCCACCTTCTCGTAGTACGCGAGCTGCGACTCCACGTCCTCGTCGCCGACCAGCACGAAACACTCGTGCCAGTTCGACTCGTCGCGGTGCACCGCCGGCCGCTCGCCCTTGGCCCGGGCGATCCAGCCCTGCTCGACCTCGGCGACGTGCTTGAGCAGACCGGCCAGGGACAGCTCGCTGGCGCTGGGGCGGGAGGAGGCCTGCTCCTCCGTCAGGCCGAGCAGGGCCCGCCGGATGCCGCCGCGCTGCTCGGCGATGAAGTTCAGGAGCGCTCCGCGCTCGTCGCCGGGTGCCTCGGGTCCCACGTGCTTCACCATGGACGGCCGCCTCTCGTCGGTTGGCCTGCTGCGTGACGCCTGCTGTCCGGCGTCTGCTGTCCGGCGCCTGCTGCCTGACAAGGACGAAACTACGGACCCTTGCGGTCAGGTTCTGTCCGCAAGGGTCCGGGTCCGCGCCACCTCTGCCTACTGCTCCAGGTACAGGCTCAGGTGCTGTCCGGTGTGCGAGTGCGCCGCCTTCGCCAGTTCGGCGGGCGTGCCCGTGAAGACGATCTCGCCGCCGGTGTTGCCGCCCTCGGGCCCGAGGTCGATGACCCAGTCGGCCTGGGAGATCACGGCCAGGTCGTGCTCGATGACGATGACGGTGTTGCCCCGGTCGACGATCCGGTTCAGCAGGCCGACGAGGTTGTCGATGTCGGACAGGTGCAGGCCGGTGGTGGGCTCGTCGAGGATGTAGACCGTGCCCGAGCCGGAGAGCCGGTCGGCGAGCTTGAGCCGCTGGCGTTCACCGCCGGACAGCGTGGCCAGCGACTGGCCGAGGCCGAGGTAGCCGATGCCGGTCTCGATCAGGGCCTTGGTCTTGGCGCGCAGCGGGCCCGAGAGGAAGAACTCCCCGGCCTCCTCGGCGGACATGGCCAGGACGTCCGCGATGTTCTTGCCGCGCACCCGGTGCTGGAGCACCGACTCCTTGAAGCGGCGGCCCTCGCAGACCTCGCAGTGCGTGGTGACCGGGTCCATGTAGGCGACCTCGGTGATGAGCAGGCCGCGGCCCTCGCACTCCTCGCAGGCGCCCTTGGAGTTGAAGCTGAAGAGGGAGGCGTCCTCGCCGCTGGCCTTGGCGAAGAGCTTGCGGATCGGGTCCATCAGCTTGAGGTAGCTCGCCGGGGTGGACCGCGAGGAGCGCGGGATGGGCGACTGGTCGACGAAGACGGACCCCGGGTACTGGTCGCGGAAGGCGTGGGCGATCAGGGAGCTCTTGCCCGCGCCCGCCACTCCGGTGACGGCGGTGAGGACACCGCAGGGGATCTCGGTGGAGACGTTCTTCAGGTTGTTGGCCGTGGCATTCCTGATCGGCAGGGTCCGGCCCCAGGGGCGGGGGTTCTCCTTGATGCCGCCGGTGCGCCGCAGGCCCTGCCCGGTCAGCGTGTCGCTGGTGCGGAGTTCGTCGTAGGCGCCTTCGAAGACGATCGTGCCGCCGTGCACACCGGCCCGCGGCCCGATCTCGACGACGTGGTCGGCGACGGCCATGACGTCGGGGTCGTGCTCCACGACGAGGACCGTGTTGCCCTTGTCGCGCAGGGCGCGCAGCAGGTCGTTGAGCCGGCTGACGTCGCGGGGGTGCAGGCCGACGCTGGGCTCGTCGAAGATGTAGGTCAGGCCGGTCAGTTCGCTGCCGAGGTGGTTGACGAGCTTGAGGCGCTGGCCCTCGCCGCCGGAGAGCGAGGTGGTGGACCGGTCGAGGGTGAGGTAGCCGAGGCCGATGGCCTGGATCTGCTCCAGCGTCTCGATGATGGTGGTGACGAGGGGGGTGTCGAGCCGCTCCTTCAGCGTGGCCACGACGCCGATGAGGTCGCTGACCTGCATCTGCGCCCAGTCGGAGATGTTGTGGCCGTCGATGCGGGTGGCGAGTGCCTTCTGGTTGAGGCGGGCGCCCTCGCAGGTGGGGCAGACGCCGTCGGTGAAGAACTCGGCGGCCTTGTCGCGGGCGGCCTTGCTCATGCCGCCGGTGTCCCGCTTGAGGTGGCGGCGGACGAAGCTGTCCACCAGGCCCTCGTAGCGCAGGGCCAGCACATTGCCGTTGGGGTAGGTCACCTCGGACGTGCCGGTGCTGCCGTGCAGCAGGGTGTGCATCTCGTCGTCGGTGTAGTCCGCGAGCTTCTTCTCGGCGTCCAGGTGCTCGTAGTTGGCGTAGAACTGCCAGTTGGCGCTGCCGACGGTGTAGCCGGGCAGGAGGATGGCGCCCTCGGCGATGGACTTGCCGGGGTCGGTCATCAGCTCGGGGCTGGGGCGGCGGGCGCGGCCGAGGCCCTCGCACTCGGGGCACATGCCCTTGGGGTCGTTGAAGGAGTAGAGCCAGGTCTGGCCGAGTCCGTCGTTGCCGTGGTTGGCGAAGAGGACGCGCATCACGGTGTAGACGTCGGTGACGGTGCCGACGGTGGAGCGGGCGTTGCCGCCGAGGGGGCGCTGGTCGACGACGACCGGGGTGGTCAGCCGGGTGACGGCGTCGACGTGGGGGCGTTCGAACTTGGGCAGGTCGTGCCGGATGTTCCAGGGGAAGGTGGCGTTGAGCTGCCGCTGGGCCTCCACGGCGACGGTGTCGAAGACCAGGGAGGACTTTCCGGAGCCGGAGACGCCGACGAAGACCGAGATCCGGTTCTTGGGGATGACGAGGGAGACGTCCTTCAGGTTGTTCTCTCGGGCACCTAAGACCTGGATGCCCTCGTCGGTTGCGGTAACCGGCGTCTGGTTCACAAATCATCCTTTCCGTGTGGGGCTCACTGCGTTCGCGTCTGCGCGCGGACGGCGCGCAGGAGTTCGGGGTCCCCCGGGTCGACCGTGGGGCCGAACCGGGCCACGGGTTCGCCGGTGGGCGAGACGAGGAACTTCTCGAAGTTCCAGCGCACGTCGCCGGTGTGGCCCTCCGCGTCGGCGCAGGGGGTCAGGGCGGCGTAGAGGGGGTGGCGGTCGGCTCCGTTGACGTCGGTCTTCTCGGTGAGCGGGAAGGAGATCCCCTGCAGGGAGCAGAAGCCGGCGATCTCCTCGGGGGTGCCGGGTTCCTGCTCGCCGAACTGGTTGCAGGGCACGCCGATGACGCTGAGCCCGTCCTCGTGGTGACGGCGGGCGAGCGCGTCGAGTCCGGCGTACTGGCCGGCCAGGGCGCACTGCGACGCCACGTTGACGATGAGCAGGGCCCGGCCCCGGTGCTGGGCCAACAGGTCGGGCTTGCCGTTGAGTTCCGCGATGGCGATGTCGAAGACGGTCATGCCGTGCACGCTAATTTCACCGACTCCAGTCGTGGTCGACGTCCCGTCGGGAGGGCTCGCGGTACGGCTGGAAGGCCGGCCGCCGGGGTGGTGGGCAGGTCGGAGGGGTGGCCCGCCGGGAGGGCGTGAGCAGGTCGAGCGATGGCCGCCGGGTGCGGCAAACCGGTTGAGGGGACGCCCACGCGGCTGACGGACGAGCCGAGGGTGGCCCCCCCCCGGGGGGTGGACAGGTGGAGGAACGGCCCACCGGGCCAGCGCACAAGCCAAGGGGTACCCCCTGGAGTCGTTGAACAAGCCGCCGGGATCGGTGGGCAAGTCGGTCGAGGGGCGGCCGCTCCGCCCGGTGCACAAGCCAAGGGGAAGCCATCCGGGATCGGTGGACAGGTCGAAGGATGGTCCGCCGGGAGCGGCAGACCGGTTGAGGGGACGCCCACGCGGCTGGGCAAGTCGAAGGGCTGCCCGCCCGGCGGACGAGCCGAGGTGGGCGGCCCGCCGAGGTGGCGGGCAGTCGAGGGGCTGTCGCCCGGCGGCGGCAAGTCGAGGGCGCGGGACGAGACGCGGAGGGCGGTCCGGCGGAGTCGCCGGGAAGTCGAAGGGCTGTACGGCGGCCGACGGGCAAGTCGCGGAGGTCGGGACTGCGAAGTCGTCGGTGAGCCGGGGGGATGTGAGCCGGTCCGGGGGATTGGCCGGCTCACATCCCCGGTTCAGGGTGTGATCACCGGCTCAGGGACCGGTACTTGCGGACGGCCAGGGGGAAGAAGACCGCGAAGATCGCGAGTGGCCAGACGAAGGACATGAGCATGGCGTGTTCGGCGATCCAGGAGGTCCCTCCGACTCCGGGGTTGCCGAACAGTTCTCGGGTGGCGTGGGCGGTGGAGGAGAGAGGGTTCCACTCGGCGATGGTCGCCAGCCAGCCCGGCATCATCTCCGGGGAGGCGAAGGTGTTGGCGACGATGCCGAGCGGGAAGAGCAGGGTGTAGACGGCGGAGGCCGCCTCCGGGGTCTTGATGATCAGGCCGAGGTAGATGCCGACCCACAGCAGGGCGAAGCGGAGCAGGAGCAGGAGCGCGAAGGCGCCGAGCGCCTGGGCGAAGCCGTCGCTCCAGCTCCAGCCGGCGATGACCCCGCAGCCCATGAGGATCATCAGGACGACGGTGCTGTAGAGCATGTTGACGATGCTCTGCCCGATGACGACCGAGGCGGCCGACATGGGCATGGAGCGGAACCGGTCGGTGACGCCCTTGGAGGCGTCGGCGGTGACGCCGGCCATGGTCTCGCCGATGCCGAAGGCCATCGACATGACGAACATGCCGGGCATCAGGAAGTCCATGTAGTCCCCGCCGCCCTCGACCTGCATCCCGCTGCCGAAGATGCCGCCGAAGAGCAGCACCATGAGGATCGGGAAGGCGAGGCCGGCGAGGATCTGGGTGGGGTTGCGGGCCCAGTGGGACAGTCCGCGGAGCGTGAGCGTCCAGGAGTCCGCGAGGACCCAGCCCAGTTTGGCCAGCGGGTTCCTGGGCAGTTCGGGCGCGATGATCGCGGTCATGACTGGGCGACCTCCTTGAGGCTCTGCTCGGCGGACGTGGCCGACCTGTTGCCGGTCAGGTTCAGGAACACCTCGTCGAGTGTGGGCCTGCGCAGGGCGATGTCCTCGGCCTCGATACCGGCGTCGTCGAGTTCGCGGGTGACCGCGGTGAGGGCGGCGACCCGGTTGGCGACGACGACGCTGACGCGCCGGTTGTCGGCGTCCGTCTCCGGCTCGGCCCGCAGCAGCGCGCCGATCATGCGGCCGGCCCGCTCCAGGTCGTGGGAGCGGCGGAGCACGACGTCGATCCGGTCTCCGCCGATCTTGTTCTTGAGCTGGTCCGGGGTGCCGGACTCGACGACCCTGCCGTTGTCGATCAGGGCGATCTTGTCGGCGAGCTGGTCGGCCTCTTCGAGGTACTGGGTGGTCAGCATGACCGTGCGGCCCTCGGAGACCAGGCTCCGGACGGACTCCCAGACGTCGTTGCGGCCCCGCGGGTCGAGCCCGGTGGTGGGCTCGTCGAGGAACAGCACGGACGGGGCCAGGATGAGACTGGCGGCGAGGTCGAGCCGCCGCCGCATACCGCCGGAGTACTGCTTGGCCGGCTTTCCGGCGGCCTCGGTCAGGCCGAAGCGCTCCAGCAGTTCGTCTGCTCGGCTCTGCGCGGTGCGCTTGCCGATGTGGTACAAGCGCCCGAACATCACGAGGTTCTGACGGCCGCTCAGATCCTCGTCCACCGCGGCGTGCTGCCCGAGGAGGCCGATGCTGTAGCGGACCTGCGCCGACTGGGTGGCGACGTCGTAGCCGGCGACGCGGGCGATGCCCTCGTCGTACTTCAGCAGGGTGGAGAGGATGCGGACCGCGGTGGTCTTTCCGGCGCCGTTCGGGCCGAGGAGGCCGTAGACGACGCCTCGGGGTACCTCCAGGTCGAGTCCCGCGAGGGCCTCCTTCTCGCCGTATTTCTTCTTCAGAGCTTCGGTCTGGATCGCCAAATCGGCGCCGCCCATGCCCGCCCCTTCTTTCGGGTGCTCAAATTTGGGTACCCGGCGAGCATAGAGGAGGGCGGCCCGGATATTCAAGTTTTAGTACCCCCTCGTGTGCCCCCCGTCGGCGCCCTCCTCCGGGGCGTCCCAGTGGTCGCGGTGGGCGGCGTACCACTCGACCGTCCCGCGCAGTGCGTCGTCCAGCGACCAGCGCGGCGCGTAGCCGAGTTCGCGGCGGATCTTGGAGTCGTCCACCGCGTAGCGGAAGTCGTGCCCCTTGCGGTCCGCGACCCGCTGCACCAGGTCCCAGTCGCGCCCGCAGAGCGCGAGGAGACGGCCGGTCATCTCCTTGTTGGTCAGATGGGTGCCGCCGCCGATGTTGTAGATCTCCCCCGGCCGGCCCGCGTCCAGCACCAGCCGCACCGCCCGGCAGTGGTCGTCGACGTGCAGCCATTCCCGCAGGTTGGAGCCGTCCCCGTAGAGCGGGACCGGCTGCCCGTCGAGGAGCCGGGTGACGAACAGCGGGACCAGTTTCTCGGGGTGCTGGCCGGGGCCGTAGTTGTTGGCGCACCGGGTGATGCGCACATCGAGGCCGTGGGTGCGCCAGTACGACCGGGCGATCAGATCGGCCGAGGCCTTGGACGCCGCGTACGGGGAGTTGGGCAGCAGCGGCTCGTCCTCCGTCCAGCGTCCCTCGGCGATGGAGCCGTACGTCTCGTCCGTGGAGACCTGGACGAAGACGCCCGTCCCGTGCCGCAGCGCCGCTTCGAGCAGGGCCTGTGTGCCGAGCACGTTGGTGCGGACGAAGGCCTCGGCGCCCGTCACCGAACGGTCCACGTGCGACTCCGCGGCGAAGTGCACCACCGCGTCATGGCCCGGGAACACCTTGTCCAGCAGCGGGGCGTCGCAGATGTCGCCGTGCACGAAGGTCAGCCGCGGGTCGTGCGGGGGCAGGTTGTTCAGCGTCCCCGCGTAGGTGAGCTTGTCCACGACGGTCACCCGGTCGTCCTCGTGCCCCGGGTAACCGCCGCTCAGCAGTGTTCTGACGAAGTGCGAGCCGATGAAACCGGCCGCACCGGTCACCAGGATGTTCACGCTTCTCCCGTCCTCGTCCCGTCAGCGTGCCGCGACCGGCGCCCGGTGACGCGCGGTCAGCTTCTCCAGCGTCGGCACCACTTCGTTGGGGCTCGGCGCCGACAGCATGGCCAGCCGCAGCCGCCGCGCGCCTTCCGTGAACGCCGGGTCGTCGAGCACCCGGACGAGCTTGTCGCGCAGGATGTCGACGGTCAGGCCGTCGGAGTGCAGATGCAGCCCCGCGCCCAGCTCCTCGACCCGCTGGGCCCGGTAGATCGCGTCCCACATCCAGCCGAGCGCCACCTGCGGCACCCCGTAGGCGGCGGCGGTCGCCCAGGTGCCCGCGCCACCGTGGTGCACGATCGCCGAGCAGGTGGGCAGCAGCCCCAGCAGGGCGACGTGGTCGACGACCCGCGTGTTGTCCGGCACCCGCGACACCTGGGCGAGTTCCTTCTCCCCGAGGGTCGCCACCACCTCCACGTCCAGGTCGGCCAGCGAGGCGAACACGTCGTTCACGTCGACCGCGTTGGGGAACTCCGTGTCCCGGATGGTGAGCCCGAGGGTGAGGCAGACCCGGCGGCGCTCCGGCGGGCGGCGCAGCCAGTCCGGTACGACGGCCGGGCCCGGCCCGTTGTACGGCACGTAGCGCGTGGGCACCGTCGGCAGCCCCAGCTCCATCCGCACCCCGGCGGGCATCTGGTCGACCGACCACTGTCCCGTGACCACGTCGGGGTCGAAGGCGGCCCCGTGCCGGTCCAGGGTGTACGCCAGCCACTCCTCCAGCGGGTCGTCGCGCAGCTCCGCGGGCAGGTCCGCCTGGCGCCGGCGCAGCGTCAGATGGGTGTTGGCGAAGAGGTCGGGGAAGGCCAGCAGCCGGGCGTGGGCGGCCCCGGTCGCCTTGGCGGCGATGGCCCCGGCGAAGGTGAAGGGCTCCCAGAGCACCAGGTCCGGCTGCCAGAACCGGGCGTAGTCGACGAGCGCGTCGATCATCGAGTCGTTGTTGATCTGGGCGTAGAAGGTCGCCGTCAGCATGGCGTTCGACGCCCGCAGGAAGTCGAGGCTCAGCCGCTCGGGCCGGTTCTCCAGATAGTCGCGGTCCAGGTGGTGCATGAGCATCCCCGGACCGACGGTGGGGATGACGGCGTCCATCCGGTGGTTCTCGCCCACCGGTACGGCCGTCAGACCGGCCCGGGTGATGCTCTCGACCGCGGCCGGCTGCCCGGCCACCCGGACCTCGTGCCCGGCGGTCCGCAGCGCCCAGGCGAGCGGGACGACGCCGTTGAGATGGGCGTCCTGTGCGAAGGCTGTCAGCAGTACACGCACCGCGGTGCTCCTCCCCTGGTGTGGGCCGGGCCGGTCATGCGACGGGGAAGCGCAGGACGCCGTGCAGCGCCGCCGAGCGCATACGGCGCAGTACCTCGGCGTTCGTGCGCAGGGCGGGCCGGAGCGCGGTCAGGGCGCGGACCGCTGCCTCGGTCTGGACGCGGACCAGCGCGTCGGTGACCGGGGCGGCGGGGCCGCCGAGGAGGGTGAGCGACCGGTCGCCGTCGCTCCGGCCGGGCGTGAAGGCGTCCGGGTCGGCGAAGGCCTCCGGGTCCCGGTTGGCCGCGTCGACGAGCACCACCACACGGCGGCCCTCCTCGATCGTCTTGCCGTCGAACTCGGCCTGCTCGCGGGCGATACGGCTCTCGAACCGCAGCGGCGGAGCCAGCCGCAGGGCCTCCCGCACCGCGGCCGGGGCCGCCGCCGATTCCTGCCCGATCCGCTGCCACTCCTCCGGGTGCGCCAGCAGCACCTCGACGGCGTTGCACACGGCGGTCGCGGTGACCTCGACGCCCACCACGACGGCCAGCGCGCCGATCGCGACCGCGTCCTCGGGCGACAGCCCGGCGAGACCGGTGGCACGGCCGGCCTCGACCAGGCCGGTCAGCTCGGCGGACAGGCCCGATACGGCGGTGAGCAGCGACCGGGCGGTCCCCAGCTGCTGCGGGCAGTGGCCGGCGTCGAGGGCGGTGGCGAGGCCCGCGTGCAGTTCGGGCAGGCGCTCGCGGGTCTCGTCGGGCAGGCCCAGCAGCTCGGCGACCACGCGCAGGGCGGCGGGGACGGCGAAGTCCCGGTACAGGTCGAAGCGTTCGCCCGCAGCGGCGAGCGTCTCGCGGTAGGCCGCCTCGATCTGCGGCGCCCGTGCCGCGAGGGCCTCGGCCGACAGCAGCGGCGCGGAGACCTCGGCGAGCGTGGCGTACGCGGCCGGGTCGAGGTTGAGGCGGGCGTCGTCCAGCGGGACGACATGGCACAGCAGGGGGTTGTCCCAGACGTCGACGCCCGGGTGGGACTGCGGCCCCTCCTCGACATGGCGCGGGGAGAACCGCGGGTCGTCGAGGACACGGGCGCCGAGTTCGCGGCTCGCGGTGACCCACGCGCCGACGCTGCTCTCGTGCAGGCCCTGTTCACGGGCGCGTGCCCCGTGGTCGAGCGGGTCGTCGTCACCGGCGCGCAGGATCATGGCGAAGGGGTCGCCCTGGGCGCCGAAGATGAACTGCACGCCTCGGATGGTCAGCAGATGCCGGCCCAACTCGCTGTTGGTCTGATCGGTCAGCATGACACCGTCCTCGAAGGAAGAAGAAGGGCGAAGAGAGAAGAGGGAAGAGGGAAGCAGCAGGGGCGAAGCGCCACCGGCGACGCTAGGCCGCGTGCCTACAAAGGCACTCGACACGCGCTACACGCCGAGCGCCCCGGCGGCGGCGCGTACGGCCGCCACGTCCTGGGCGGGTGTGCCGGGCCGGGCCGGGAGCAGGGGGACGACGGACGAGCGGCCGGACCGCACGGCCGGGTGGCGGCGGGCCAGTTGGGACAGTCCCTGGCCCGGGCCGGTCTCGACGAGCACCAGATCCCCTTCGGCGAGGAGCGCGTCGAGGGCGGGCCAGAAGAGCACCGGCGCGACGGGGTGACGGGACCAGAAGGACGGGTCCTTGGTCTCCGCGGGGGTCAGGAACCGGGCCGTGTACCCGGACATGACCGGGATACGGGGCTCGCCGACGGGAAGCGCGGCGATCCGCTCGCCGGCTCCGCGCATGGCCGGGGCCAGGGACGGGCTGTGGAACGCCGTGGAGGCCGGTACGCGCTGGAGCACGAACCCGGCGTCGGCGAGTGCCGCCGTGACGCCGCGCAGCGGTTCGTCGAGGCCGGCCAGGACCGTCTGGCGCAGGGCGTTGACGGCGCCGACGACCACGCCGTCGGTGAGGAAGGGCGCCACCTCGTCCTGCGTTGCCGCGACGGCGACCATCCCGCCGGGCGGCGCGTGTGCCAGCCGTCCGACGCGGTCGTGGACCAGGGCGGCGGCGTCCCGCAGCGTGAAGACGCCGGAGAGGACCGCGGCCGCGACCTCGCCGATGCTGTGCCCGAGCAGGGCGACGGGCCGTACGCCCCGGTCGAGGACGAGCCGCCCGAGGGCGTAGTCGACCGCGAACAGCAGCGGCTGGGAGCGGGTGACGTGGTCCATCACCGCGGTGTCGGCCGTCCCCAGCCAGTCCTCGCGCAGACCGGTGCTGTGGCCGCCGAGGTCGGTCAGGGCGGTCAGGGCCTCGTCCATCGCCTCGGCGAAGACGGGCTCGGCGTCCAGGAGTCCGGCGGCCATGCGCAGATGCTGCGAGCCCTGGCCGGGCAGCAGCAGGGCGACCGGGCGGTCGGTGCCGTTCATCGGTCCCTCCAGGTCATCGGTCCCTCCAGGGAGGCGTGTTGAGGATCTCGACCACGGCGCAGGACCAGCTGAAGCCGGCGCCGACGCCAAAGAGCAGGCACGTGTCACCGGGCCCGAGCGCCCCGGTGGTGACCAGGTGGTCGAGTCCGGCGAAGGGGTCTCCGGCGCCGAGGTGCCCGATCGTCCGGCTCCAGTCCCAGGTGGTGCGCTCGGGGTCGATGCCGAACTTGGCGAAGTAGGCGACATGCAGCCTGCGGTGGCCGAGGTGCGGCAGCACGAACCGGTCGATGTCCGCGAGGCCGAGCCCGGCGTCGGCGAGCGCCTGCTTGACGACGGACTCCTGCGCGGCGGCGACCCGGGCGACGGTCGGGGCCACACCGTGACCGGCCAGGAAGTCCCGCTTGTGCGCTTCCAGGTCGACGACGTCGCGGTGGCTGAACGGGGCCGGGCCGAACGGGTCGTCGCCCCGATGCATGCCCTCCAGGTCGGGTGCGGAGACGGTCGCGACACTGCGGACCCGGGCGAAACCGGAGTGCCGCGAGACGACGAGGGCGGTGCCGCCGTCGCCGTAGACGGTTCCGGGGTCGCTGCGCCACCGGTCGAAGCCGGGCGGGCAGAACCGGTCGCCGGTGGACACCAGGGCCGCGATCCGCGCCGGGTCGGCGGCGAGGTAGGCCCAGGCCAGGTCGAGGGCCGCCATACCGCCGTTGGAGACCTGCCGGACCTCCAGCGCGGGGCACTGGTTGCCGACGGCGGTCCGCTGGACGTAGGAGGCGGGGGCCCACAGGTCGAAGCCCTGGTAGTAGAAGCTGGCGTGCAGCACCAGGTCGATGTCGCCCGGTTCGGCGGCGGCCCGCTCCAGCGCCGTCCGGGCGGCCCGGGCCGCCATCTCGGGAGCCGGCTCCCCCGCGGAGACCGTCACCGACTCCATCCGGGTGGAGCGGGCGACGGCGGCGTCGCACCGCCCGTCCGCGACCGCGTCCGCGAGGCGTTCGACGGGCGGCAGCCAGGTCCCGGTCGCCCGGATGTACAGCTCGCCGCCGTTCATGCCGCCCTCCTCTCCCCGACCGGGTACGCGAGGGGGGCGGCGGACGCGGAGCCACTGTCGGCGGACGCGGAGCGACCGCCCGCGCCCCGTGCGGCGGGCGGCGGCCACGCTCCGCTCGCCCCGCTGCACGGCCTCCCGCCGTTCACGCCGCCACCCTCTGACCGGACCCGGCGAGCGCTTCGGCGGGCGCGGGGGCCCGTACGACCATGGCGCTGTTGAAGCCGTGGTGGCCGCGGGCCAGGACCAGGGCGGCGGTGCCGGTGACCGGCCGGGGCTCGCCGAGGACGAGGTCGAGGCCATAGGCGTCGGGGACCTCGGTGACGTTGATCGTGGGCGGGGCGAGCCCGTCGCGGAGGGTCAGCAGGGCGGTCACGACGTCCAGCGGACCGGCGCCCGAGTAGAGCCGGCCGGTGGCCGTCTTGGGCACGGTGACCGGGACCCCGCCCGCGCCGAAGACCGCGGTCAGCGCCTCGGCCTCGGCCGCGTCGAGTTCGGGCACGCCCGCACCGTCGGCGAAGACGACGGCGATGTCCTGCGGGTCGGCTCCGGCGTCGGCGAGCGCCTGCTCGATCGCCCGCCGCAGGGTCGGGGGCCGCCCCGACCCGGGGCGCGGGTCGAAGGTCGCGCCGAATCCGGCGATCTCGCCGTAGGGGCGACGCCCCCGGGCCCGGGCCCCCTCGGCGCTCTCCAGGGTGAGCAGCGCCCCGCCCTCGCCCGGCAGATGACCCGAGGCCCGGTCGTCGAAGGGCAGATAGGCGTCGGCGGTGAGCCGTCCGCCGGCCAGTTGGGCGGCCATGCCGTACGGGCACAGGGAGCAGTCCATGCCGCCGGAGATCATCAGCTGCGCACCGGAGCGGATCTGGCGTCCGGCGTGGGCGAGGGCGTCCAGGCCCCCGGCCTGCTCGCCGACGAAGACGCCGGTCGGCCCGTTCATGCCGTGCCGGATGGAGATCTGGCCGGTGTTGACGGCGTAGAACCAGGCGAACGACATGTAGGCGCTGACCTTCTTGGGGGACTCGCCCCACAGGTGCTGCAGTTCGCGCTGGCCGAAGCCGAAGCCGCCCGAGGCGCCGGCCGTGACGACGCCGCGTGTCAGCGAGGGCACGGAGTCGAGGTCGATGCCGGCGTCGGCGACGGCCCAGTCCGCAGCGGCCAGGGCGAACTGGGTCATGCGGTCGGTCTGCGGGATCAGCCGGCTGGGCAGATGGTCGCCCGCCTCGAACCCGGTCACCTCGCCCGCGTGCCGGGTCGGATAGCGGGCGGGGTCGAAGGCCTGGACGCGCCGGATGCCGTCCTCGCCGCGCAGCGTCGCCGCCCAGTACGCGTCCAGTCCGACGCCGGTGGGGGCGACCACCCCGATGCCCGTGACCACGACCGGGGTCATGCGGCCCGCCCCTCGGGCCGGCGCAGCACCATGGCGCTCTGGAAGCCGCCGAAGCCGCTGCCCACGGTGAGCGCGGCCGACATGGCGCGCTCCCTGGCGTGCAGGGGGACATAGTCCAGGTCGAGTTCGGGGTCGGGGTCGGTGAGGTTCGCGGTGGGCGGGATGACGCCGTGTTCGAGGGCCAGCGCGGTGGCGGCGACCTCGATGGAGCCGATCGCGCCCAGCGAGTGCCCGATCATCGACTTGATGGAGCTGACCGGCACCCGGTGGGCGGCGGCCCCGAGGCTGCGCTTGAGGGCGGCGGTCTCGTGCACGTCGTTCTGCTTGGTGGCGGTGCCGTGGGCGTTGACGTAGCCGAGCGCGTCGGGGGCGAGCCGGGCCTCGTCGAGGGCGGCGTCTACGGCGGCGGCCAGCTCGCGTCCGTCGGTGCGCAGACCGGTCATGTGGTACGCGTTGCCGCGCGAGGCGTAGCCGGCGATCTCGGCGTAGACGTGGGCGCCCCGGGCGCGGGCCGCGGTGAGTTCCTCCAGGACGAGGACGGCGGCGCCCTCGCCGAGGACGAAGCCGTTGCGGGTGCGGTCGAAGGGGCGCAGCGCGGTCGCCGGGTCGTCGTTGCGGGGCGAGGTGGCCCGGATGGCGTCGAAGCAGGCCACGGTGATCGGGGAGATCGGCGCGTCGGTGGCCCCGGCGATCATCACATCGGCCAGTCCCTCGCGGATGAGGGCGACCGCGTGCCCGACCGAGTCGAGGCCGGAGGTGCAGCCGGCCGAGACGACGGTGCAGGGGCCTTCGGCGCCGGCCTCCCAGGCGAGCTCTGCGGCCATGGAGCTCGGCACGAAGTGGTCGTAGAGCTGGGCGCTCGCTGCGGTGTGGTCGACCAGCCACTCCTGTCCGCCGCCGCTGAGGGCCAGGTACTCCTCTTCGAGCTTCTGGGTGCAGCCGACCGCGCTGCCGAGGCTGACGCCCGTGCGGTGCGCGGTCTCCGGGTCGGGCTCCAGACCGCTGTCGGTGACGGCCTCGCGCAGCGCGACCAGGGCGAACTGGGCCGCCCTGTCGAGCCGTTCGGCGTCCTCGGCGCTCAGCCCCTGCTCGGCGGCGTCGAAGTCGCACTCGGCGGCGATCCGGGAGCGGAAGGGGGCGGGGTCGAAGAGGCTGATGGCCCGGGTGGCGGTGCGGCCGCCGGTGATGGTCTGCCAGAACTGCTTGGTGCCGATCCCGCCGGGGGCCACCACGCCGATGCCGGTGATCACGACCCGCCGGGTCATCGTGCCTCCCCGGTCGCGCTGTGCCGCTCCAGGTAGAGGTTGGAGCTGCTGGTGCTGATCGCCCGCAGCGCCTCGGCGTGCGGCCGGAAGTCGGCCTGGCCCACGGCGGCACGGAAGGCGGAGACGTCCGACCAGCGGGCGATGTTGACGTAGCTGTGCGGCTTCTCCAGGTGGCGTACGAGGGTGTAGCCGAGGAATCCGGGCTGGCGCTCCATGAAGCGTGCCGTGCGGGCGAAGACGTCCTCGAACTCCTCCGGGGAGGTGCGAAGCGTGAAGCTGTTCACGAAGGTGGCCGGGCCGCCGGTGGCGGGGCCGGGCTGATCGGCAGACATGGGATCGGTGCTCCTCATCGTCCGGGCGTCCGGCGACGCGTACGCCGAGGTCAGAGTGAAACCCTCCGGCGCGTGCCTCGCGGCGCCCTAGAAGACGGCTGGATCCCGCCCCCGGTCAGGAGCCCCCGCGCCCCAGCCGCACGGGGATGCCGACGTCCCGCCGCCAGGCGTGGCCGAGTCCGGCGACGGCGGCGATGACGCTCCAGCCGGCCAGCTCGCCGCCCCGGTAGTGGACGATGTCGGAGCCGCTGCGCCGGGGCAGGGCCCGGCCCGCGACGATCTCGGCGAGCGGGATCGGCATCGACTGCTGCCGAGTGCCGACGGAACGGCCACCGGAGGGAGCGATGCTGACGTGCCGGACGACGGGGCCCGGGGCGGCTGTCGCGGCATCGAACGAGGGGGCTGCCGAGCCGGTGCCGGGCTGCGGGGTGGCCGGGCCGGTGCCGGACGGCTGGGCGCTTTGGCCGGTGCCGGACTGAGGGGCGACCGGGCCGGTGCCCGACGACTCGGCGCGCTGGCCGGTGCCCGACGACTCGGCGCGCTGGCCAGTGCCGGACTGCGGGGCGGCCGGGCCGGTGCCGGACGGCTGGGCGCCCTGGCCGGCATGCGAAGGCCCGCTACCCGAGCCACCACCGGAAAGCCAGACGCCCGGGCCGATGGCGAAAGGCCGGGCGCCACGGCCGGTCCCGGGCTCGGCGTCGGGCTCGGGCCCGGCGTCGGTATCGGGCTCGGTGTCGGTCTCGGGCCCGGTGTCGGGCTCGGGCCCGGCGTCGGTATCGGGCTCGGTGTCGGTCTCGGGCCCGGTGTCGGCGGGGCGGGGGCCCGTCACCGGGTCGCGGGGGTCACCCGGCTCCGCCGTCGATACCGTGGCCGCCTGGTCGATCAACAGCGCTCCAGCAGCGAGCCACGCGGCCCGGACGGGCGGGTGGCCTCCGGTGACAGCGACGACGTCGGCGCTCGCGGCGGTGGCGCGGGCGTCCTCGGACACCCGCACCCGCAGGCCGGTGCGCAGGGCGGCGGCGGCCGCGAAGTCCCGGGCCCGGTCCGGCTCCCGGCCGACGACCCGCACCTCGGTCAGCGAGGGCAGGGCGTGGTGCAGGACGAGAAGACAGGCCCAGGCCGCCTCCCCGGTGCCGAAGAGGCCCAGTCTGGAGGGGGCCGGCGGGGCGAGGTAGCGCGCGGCGAGTCCGGAGGGGATGGCGCCGCGCCAGCCGTCGAGGGCGCCGGCGTCCACGAGGCCGAGGAGGGACCCGTCGTCGGCGAGCAGCAGTTCCACGCAGGCGGCGGACAGGTCGGGGCGGGGTTCGAGCCGGACGGCGAAGCAGCGGCCGAAAGGGCCGGAAGCGTGCGGTCCGACGGTCAGCCGGCAGCGCGTGGCGGGGAGCAGGACCAGGGTGTCGGGGCCGGGCACCGGAGCGCGGTCGAGGAGCAACCGCTGGACGTCGGAGAACCGCTCCTCCATGAAGGCCTCGTCGTCGAAGGCGTCGTCCACGTCTTCCGAGGTCAGCATGATCGGCACAGCGATCGTCCTCTCGGGACCGGCGTCATGGGTATACAAACTTGAGTATCACGGGACGCGTGCCGTCCTCCACCGGATACCGATCAACGGCCGGAAGGGCTCCCCGTCAGGCGCCCTTCTCCTCGCCCGCCATGACGTAGGCGCCCGCCTCCAGGCGCTCGATCAGCGCCTCGGTCCAGGCGGCCTGACTGGCGGCGCCGTGCTCCCAGAGGCCGAGCAGCTCACGGATGTGGGCACGCTGCGGCCGTTCCCCGGCCGTCTCGTCGACCTTGGCGATCAGCTCCGACTGTTCGGCCGAGAGCGACGCGATGCGCTCACGCAGCAGGCCGATCGCCTCCTCGCGGCTGAGCGCGGGCAGCAGGACGAGCGCGGCACCCAGCATGTCGGACCGGTTGTTCCCCTGGCGCAGCGCGTCACGCAGCAGCCGGAAGAACTCCTCGTCGCCCGGCGGCGCGATCTCGTAGTCGACCCGGCCCGGCCAGTCCGGGATGTCCGTCGACTTCAGCAGCCCGTCCTTGGCCAGTTGCCTGAGCGCGTGGTAGATCGAGCCGAACTTGATGTGCGCCCATTCGTCGGCACCCCAGGACAGCAGCTCGGAACGGACCAGATAGCCGTGCGCCCGGCCGTGCATGCGCACGACGCCCAGGACGAGCAATCTCGTGGCAGACATCGTCTCCCTGCTGAATCTCCCTCACGGGGGCGGACCGGCAACCCGTGCTCCGCACCTCGGCCGGGCCCCGCCGGCTGATCCCACGGTAGTACATGACCTGCTGTTCTCCGCGAGCGCGGGAGGGGCGCAGCGCGCGATACGCCCCGGATCGAGCGCCGCTGCAACGACTCTCGACTCCCGCACGAGGTCACGGCCGGAGGGTGGAGGCCCATCGCATACGGGTCGTTCGCCGGAACAGGGGTTGGGATGCGGGTACTCTTCACCACCTTCGCCGCCAAGTCGCACATGCACGCCCAGGTGACACTCGCCTGGGCCCTGAAGGCAGCGGGCCACGACGTCAGGATCGCCAGTCATCCCGATCTCGCCGACGAGATCACCAAGACGGGGCTGACCGCCGTCGGTGTCGGGGAGGAACTGCATCTCGACGAGCAGATGCAGGAGACCCAGGAGAACATCGGCCAGGACGTCGACCAGCTGGAGAGCCAGGCGCAGGTCGGTCTCGACATGAGCGAGACCCGGCCGGAGCGGCTCACCCCGGACTACACGCTCGGGGTGTTCACGGCCATGACCTCGGTCGTCTTCCAGAACTGCTGCTCGGACCAGATGGTCGACGAGCTGGTGGAGCACTGCCGCTCCTGGAAGCCGGACCTGGTCCTGTGGGACACCATGACCTTCGCCGGCGCGATCGCCGCCATGGCCACCGGCACGGCGCACGGCCGGCTGCTGTTCGGGCTCGACCTGGCGGGCCTGATGCGCGAGACCTTCCTCGGGCAGCTGGCCGCGCGCCCGCCGGAGCTGCGGGACGACCCGCTGCGCGAGTGGCTCACCTGGAGCCTGGAGCGGCACGGCGCCTCCTTCGAGGAGGCCGCGGTGACGGGCGACTTCACCGTCTGCCCGCTGCCGGCGTCCATGCGGCTGCCGGTGGACCTGCACTACGTGCCGATGCGGTACGTGCCGTACAACGGCCAGTCCACGGTGCCGCAGTGGCTCCAGGAGCCGCCCCGCAAGGGCCGCCGGGTGTGCATCACCCTGGGTGTGGCGCACCGCGAGGTGCTCGGCGCCGACCGGGCCTCCATCGGGGACCTGCTGGAGGCCGTCGCGGGCCTCGACGACGTCGAGGTCGTCGCCACGCTCAACGAGAAGCAGCTCACGGACTTCGACACCCTGCCGGACAACGTACGGGCCGTGGACTTCGTCCCGCTCGACGCGCTGCTGCCCACCTGCGACGCGGTGATCCACCACGGCGGGTCCGGCAGCTTCGGCACCGCGATGATCCACGCCGTGCCCCAGCTCATCGTCGTCGACGGCGTCTGGGACACCATCAACAAGTCCCGCTACCTCGAAGAGCGCCAGGCCGGGCTCTACGTGCCGGGCAAGCTCAGCGCGAAGGGGCTGCGCGAGCTGCTCGTCCGCCTGCTGGAGGAGCCGGTCTTCAAGCGCAACGCCGAGGCCCTGCGGCGCGAGGCGCTCGCCGCGCCCGCCCCCGCCCAGGTCGTCCCGACGCTGGAGCGCCTGGCCGTCGAGCACCGCCGCCGGTGACCGGCGCGCCGCACCCGCACACGCCCGGGCCGCCGGCCCTGCCGTACCCGACTACCTCCCGGACGGTGAACCAAGCGATGCAGATCCGAAAGCTCGAGGTCGAGGGGGCGTACGAGTTCACGCCCCGTCAGTTCCGCGACCACCGCGGGCTGTTCGTCTCCCCGTTCCAGCTCGACGCGTTCCAGCAGGCCCTGGGGCGTCCGCACTTCCCGGTGGCGCAGACCAACCACAGCCTGTCCCGGCGCGGCACGATCCGCGGCATCCACTTCACCGTCACGCCGCCCGGCACCGCGAAGTACGTGTACTGCGCGCGCGGCCGGGCCCTCGACATCGTGGTCGACCTGCGGGTCGGCTCGCCCACCTTCCGGCAGTGGGACGCGGTCGAGATGGACCAGGTCCACTTCCGCGCCTCGTACTTCCCGGTCGGCGTCGGCCACGCCTTCGTCGCGCTCGAGGACGACACCGTCATGTCGTATCTGCTCACGGGCCCGTACGTGGCCGAGAACGAGCTGGCCGTCGACGTCTTCGACAAGGACCTGGGCGTGCGGCTCCCCTCGGGCCTGGAGACGGTGCAGTCGGAGCGGGACGCCGCCGCGCTGTCCTTCGCCTCGGCCCGGGCGCAGGGCCTGCTGCCCGACTACGCGGAGTCCCAGGCGGTCGAGGAGGCCCTGTGGCAGCCCTCCGGCATCGGCGCCACGCGCTGAGCCCGGCGATGTCCACCACCACACAGGGCGGGCAGACCGCCGGGACCGTGGCCGTGCTGGGTTCCACCGGATGCGTCGGCCGCAGCCTCTGCGACGAACTGCTGCGGACCGGGCACCGGGTGCTCGCGGTGGCCCGGCACCCAGCCCCGCACACCCGTGCGGACGCCTTCGTCCCCCTCGATGTCGCCGCCGCCGCGCCGGAGGAGATCGCCGCGCTCCTCGACCGGCACGGCGTCACCGCCGTCGTCAACGCCACCGGCGGCTGGGGCACCACCGTCGAGGAGATGCGCAGCGCCCACATCGACCTGGTGGAGCGCCTGGTCGAGGGGTGCGTCGCGACCTCCCGGCGGCTGCGGATCGTCCAGATGGGCTCGATCCACGAGTACGGGCCGGTGCCCGAGGGGGTCCGCATCGACGAACAGCGCGAGCCCGGCCCGCTGACCCCGTACGGGCTGACCAAGCGCACCGGCTCCGAACATCTGCTCGCCCAGACTCGGGATGGCCGGGTGGACGGGGTCGTGCTGCGCGCGGTCAACGTCTGCGGACCCCACACCCCGACGGCCAGCTTCCTCGGTGCCGTCGTGGCCCGGCTGCGCGCCCTCGGCCCCGGCGAGGTGATCGGCCTCGACGTCGCCGACGCCCGGCGGGACTTCGTCGACGTACGGGACCTGGCCCGGGCGGCCGTCGCCGCGGTGCACGCGCCCGTCACGGGCCTGGTCGTGAACATCGGGCGCGGCGAGGCGGTGCCGATGCGCGACCTGGTCGACGCCCTGTTCGACGCGGCCGGCGTGGACGCCGCGTCGGCGAAGATCGACTCCGCCGAGGTCGCCAGCAAGGGCGGCGGCTGGACCTGCGCGGACATCCGGTTCGCCGCCCAGGTGCTCGGCTGGCGGCCCACGATCGAGCTCGGCGACTCCGTCCGGGCGATGTGGGAAGCGGCAGCGGACACCACCTCCCTGGAGGTCTCATGAGCGACACCCCTGCCCCCTCGTCCGCCGCGACCCGGGATCCCGTCGAACGACGGATCGACGATTCGGCCCGGCTGCGGACCGGCCCCCTCGGCGATCTCTCCGACTTCACGGACTGGTTCGCCGACTACGGCCGGCGGGCCTACACCCATGTCGACCGGGTCCCCCTGCACGCCCTGGAGGGCTGGGAGACCGACCCGGGCACGGGCGATCTGCGCCATCACACGGGCCGGTTCTTCACCGTGCACGGGCTGGAGGTCAGCAACCCGGGCGCGCCGGTGGCCCGGTGGACCCAGCCGATCATCAACCAGCCCGAGATCGGCATCCTCGGCATCCTCACCGCCCCGATCGACGGGGTGCTGCACTGCCTGATGCAGGCGAAGGTCGAGCCCGGCAACGCCGAGGGGCTCCAGCTCTCCCCGACCGTCCAGGCGACCCGGAGCAACTACACCCGGGTCCACCAGGGGCGGGCGGTGCCGTATCTCGAGCACTTCATGGACATCCACAGCCGTCCCGGAGTGCTCGCCGACGTACGGCAGTCGGAGCAGGGGTCGTGGTTCTACCGCAAGCGCAACCGCAATGTGGTCGTCGAGCTGCCCGAGCCGGTGGAGGCCCTCGACGGGTACCGCTGGATGACGCTCGGCCAGATCCACGAGCTGCTCGGGCGCAAGGACACGGTCAACATGGACGCCCGGACCGTGCTGTCGTGCCTGCCGTTCACCGGCCCGGACACCGAGAAGCCCGACGGGGACGACTTCGGGTCGGCGCTGCTGCGCTCGGGCGATGCCGGGGCGGTGAGTGTGCACAGCGCGGCGGAGATCCTCGGCTGGATCACCGACCGGCGCACCAGCAGCGACATCGCGGTCCGCCGGGTCGCGCTCGGCGAGCTGCGCGACTGGAGCCGCACCGACGAGCGCATCCGCCATGACGCGGGCGCCTTCTTCGATGTCATCGGGGTCCAGGTCGACGCCGGGGGCCGTGAGGTCCACCGGTGGAGCCAGCCGATGATCGAACCGGTGGGGCAGGGCGTCATCGCCTTCCTCGTCCGGCGGTTCGAGGGGGTGCTGCACGTCCTCGTGCACGCGCGCGTGGAGCCGGGCTTCGCGGACGTGGTGGAGCTGGGCCCCACCGTGCAGTGCGTCGCGGAGAGCCACGCGCAGCTGCCCGGCCAGGCCGCGCCGCCGTTCCTCGACGAGGTGCTGGGGGCTCCCGCGGAGCGCGTCCGGTTCGACACGGTGCTCTCCGAGGAGGGCGGGCGTTTCTTCCACGCGCTCAACCGCTATCTGATCGTGGAGACCGACCAGGACGTGCCCCGCGACCTTCCCGACCACCGCTGGATGACGCTGCACCAGCTCTCGGACCTGCTGCGGCACAGCCACTACGTCAACGTCCAGGCCCGCAGCCTGATCGCCTGCCTGCACAGCCTGTACCACGCGGGCTGACGGACGGGGACCCTGAAACGCCGTGTCCCGGTGAGGCGGACTGCCTCACCGGGACACGGCGTTTCGCAGGGGCACGGCGTCACAGGCCGGCGATCACCTCGCGCAGCGCCTCGATCACCTTCTCCTGGACGTGCCCCGGCAGCGAGGGGTACATCGGCAGCGAGAAGATCTCCTTCGCCAGCCGCTCCGTCACCGGCAGATCGCCCTCGTGGTAGCCGAGGTGCGCGAAGCCGGACATCGTGTGCACCGGCCAGGGGTAGCTGATGTTCAGCTCGATGTCGTACGCCTTGAGCCGCTCGATGATCCGGTCCCGCTCGGGGTGGCGGACCACGTGGACGTAGTGGACGTGATCATTGCCCAGCGCGTTCTCGGGCAGGACCAGGCCGGTGTCCCCCAGCCCCTCCGCGTAGCGTCGCGCCACGCGCCGCCGGCCCTCGACGTAAGCGTCGAGGCGCCGTAGCTTGCGGCGGAGGATCTCGGCCTGGACCTCGTCGAGGCGGCTGTTGTGCCCGGGAGTCTGGACAACGTAGTACCGGTCCTCCATGCCGTAGTAGCGCAGCCGGCGCAGCTCCGCGTCGGTGCCGGCGTCGTGGGTGACGACCGCGCCGCCGTCGCCGTACGCCCCGAGGACCTTCGTCGGGTAGAAGGAGAAGGCCGCGGCGTCGCCCATGGTCCCGGCGAGCCGGCCGTGGTGGCGGGCGCCGTGGGCCTGGGCGCAGTCCTCCAGGACCTTCAGACCGTGGCGCCGCGCGAACGCGGTCACCGCGGCCATGTCGACGCACTGCCCGTACAGATGCACCGGCACGATCGCCGTGGTCCGCTCGGTGAGCGCGTCGTGGAGCAGGTCCGTGCGCATGAGGTAGTCCTCCTCGCGCACGTCGACGAAGACCGGCCGGGCTCCGACGGCGTCGATGGCGAGGACGGTGGGGGCCGCCGTGTTGGACACCGTGAGCACGTCGTCGCCCGGCTTCACACCGAGCGCCTGGAGGCCGAGGACGATGGCGTTGGTGCCGTTGTCGACGCCGACGCAGTGCGGCTGCCCGTGATAGGCGGCGAACTCCTGCTCGAAGCCGGAGACGCTCTGTCCGAGGACGAGCTGACCGGACTGGAACACCGTGTCGACGGCGTCGAGGAGTTCCTCGCGCTCCTCGGCGTACTCCCGCAGATAGTCCCAGACGTAGGTGGTCATCGCCCGGACACCTCCCGCTCCTTGACTCCGGTGAACAGGCCCCGGCCGGTCGGCGGGCCCGGCTGGTACGTGACGGAGCAGCCGGCGTCCTTGAACGCCTGCTCGTACTCCTCGCGTGTGAACAGGGTCAGTACGTCGATCTCGGTGAAGGTCCGGATGCCCGACGGTTCGCCGACGAGGAACTGCACCTCCATCCGGGTCGCGCGGCCCTGGAGGGTGGAGTGGGAGATCCGGGCGACGGTCCGCTCGCCCTCACGGGCCAGGTCCCCGGCGACGAACCCCTCCTTGAACTGCTCGGGGAACCACCAGGGTTCGATGACCAGCGCGCCGCCCGGTTCGAGGTGACGGGCCATCGAGGCCACGGCGGAGCGCATCTCCTCGACGCTGCCCAGATAGCCGATGGCACAGAACATGCAGGTGACGACGGAGTAGCGGCGGCCGAGGTCGAAGTCGCGCATGTCGCCCTCGTGGATGGTCAGTCCGGGCCACCGGTCCAGTGCCAGATCACGCATGGGCGCCGCGATCTCCAGGCCCTCCGCCGTGGCGAAGAGCTTGCTGAAGGGGCCGAGATGGGCGGCGGTGCCGCAGGCCACGTCGAGCAGTGTGTCGGCGCCCGGGGCGATCCGGCGTGCCACGGCCGCGATGTCCTCGGCCTCCGCCGCCCAGTCCTTGCCCCGGCTGCGGTACACCGTCTCGTAGACCTCGGCGAGGTCGGTGCTGTACATGGTTTCTCCTCGGGTCAGGGGCTGGTCAGGGGGGCCTGGTCGTCGACGAGGGCGACCGCGCGCGCCCAGCCGGCCCCGGCGCCGGCGACCTTCACGGGGAAGCAGGCCACCTGGAAGCCGTACGGGGCGGGCAGCTCCTCCAGGCCCGCGAGCCGCTCGATCTGGCAGTACTCCCGGTGGCGTCCGGCGACATGGGCCGGCCAGAGCACGGCCGCGTCCCCGGTGCGCCGGTACTCGGCGATGATCGTGGTGAACGGCGCGTCCAGGCTGAACGCGTCGGTGCCGACCACCCGGACGCCCGCGTCGAGCAGGAAGGCGATGGCGCTCGCGTCGAGGCCGACGAAGTCGGTGAAGTACCGGCTGGTGCCGGACCAGGCGGAGGCGCCGGTGTGCAGGAGCACGATGTCGGACGGGGCGAGCGGGTAGCCGATCCGGTCGAGTTCCTTGCGCAGGTCCGCCGCGTCCACCACACCCGCCTCGCGGCCCCGGACGTCCAGGACGACCCCGGGGGCGAGGAACCACTCCAGCGGCATCGCGTCGATGTGCCGGGGCACGCCGGTCCCGTACGTCGTCCGGGAGCCGTAGTGCGAGGGCG
This sequence comes from Streptomyces sp. CRCS-T-1, assembly GCF_024442335.1. NCBI lineage: Bacteria > Bacillati > Actinomycetota > Actinomycetes > Kitasatosporales > Streptomycetaceae > Streptomyces > Streptomyces sp. CRCS-T-1. Next base: position 3,625,919 of record NZ_CP101651.1, read on the forward strand.
CGTCGACGTGTGTGCCGGTGTGGGTGGTCAGACTCAGCCGGTCCAGCGAGAGGAACTCGCCGTCGGGCAGGTCGTCGGGGTCGAACTCGATGTCGAAGTGGCGCCGCATCTCGTCGCGCATGTGCAGCGCGCCCTCGCGGGGGGACATCACCTCGTGGACCACCGGGTCCGGTTCGAACGAGCCGGCGTCCACCGGCGAGGACAGGTCAATGATGCGCACGGTCACCTCCTGGACGACCCGGCCAGCCTGGCCGCAGCCGCTCGGAAGGCATTGGAAGACCGCTCGACGACCGCGCGGCCGTCTCGAGCGGGATTCGACAGACGTGCGACGGGGGTGCGCCAGGGTCGGGCTTCGAGGACCGACACGCGGGACCGTCGCCGGGGAGGCCGTTCGTGAACAGCACCGACATCCAGCAGTTCTACGCCCGCCACATGCAGTTGCTCGACGGCGGTGCCGCCGAGGCGTGGGCCGGTACGTTCACGCCCGACGCCGAGTTCAAGGCCCCGTCGATGACGGAGCCCGTGCGGGGCCGGGACGGCATCGCCGCCGGGGCGCGGGCGGCGGTCGAGGGACGGGCCGCGGCCGGGGAGACGCACCGACACTGGGTGACCATGACGACCGCCCGGGACACCGGGGTCGGCATCGAGACGGTCTCGTACGTGCAGATCCTGGCGACCCCGCGCGGCGGCGCCCCGCGCGTGGAGCTGTCCTGTGTGATGCGCGACCGGCTGGTCCGGCGGGACGGCGAACTGCTCGTGGCGGAGCGGCACATCACCCGGGACGACCGGCCGGCGCACTGACCTCGACCCGGCTTCGAGCCCTCGTCAGTAGCGTCCCGGCATGACTCCTAGGACTGTGATCATCACTGGTGGGGGCACCGGAATCGGCCGTGCGACGGCCCGTCGCTTCGCGGGGCGGGGAGACCGTGTCCTGGTCGTGGGCCGCACCGCCGCCGCCCTCGACGAGACGGCCGAGGGCCACGAGAGCATTCGCACCCTGGTCGCGGACATCACCGAGCCGGGGGCCGGCGAGGCGGTGGTGGAGGCCGCGCTGCGGGCGTTCGGACGGCTGGACGTGCTGGTCAACAACGCCGGGACCGGCTCCTTCGCACCGCTCGCCAAACTCGACCGGGCCGCGACCGAGCACCAGGTCGCCGTCAACCTGATCGCCCCGGCCTTCGTGGCGCAGGCCGCGCTGGACTCCCTGGAGGCGACCGGCGGCACCATCGTCAACGTCAGCTCGGCCGGCTCGCTGGGCATCCAGGGGTTCCCCGACAACTCGGTCTACTGGGCGACCAAGGCCGCGCTGAACCACTTCACCCGCACCTGGGCCGTCGAACTGGCGCCGCGCGGCATCCGGGTGGTGTCCGTCGCCCCCGGCGTGACCGACACCGGCATCGGCGAACGCGTCGGCATGTCCGCCGAGGAGTACCAGGGCTTCCTGGGCCAGCTCGCCGAGCGCATCCCCCTCGGCCGGGTCGCCACCCCCGAGGACGTGGCCTGGTGGATCACCGCCCTGGCCGACCCCGAGGGCCGCTACATGACGGGCGCGGTCGTCCCGGTCGACGGCGGCCTCTCCCTGACCTGACGGCTCCTTTCCCGGGCCGCTCCCGCCAGGCGGACCATCGGACGGCACGGGCGGCCGGGCAGTCGGACTGCACGAGCGGCCCGGACAGTACGGGCGGCACGGGCAGTACGGGCGGCACGGACAGTACGGGTGGCACGGGCAGTACGGGCAGTACGGGCAGCCGGACTGCACGGACGGCGCGAGCAGCACAGGCGGCACGGACGGCACGGACGGCCGGGACAGCCGGACGGCACGGGCGCCACGGACGGCCGACGGCCGGGACAGCCGGACGGCACGGGCGCCACGGACGGCCGACGGCCGGGGCAGCCGGACTGCACGAGCAGCATCAGGCGGCACGGGCGGCCAGACCGCACAGGCGGCAGGGTGACGGGCAGCCGGGGCGGGCCGGTGGCGGGCAACCGGACCGCACGGACGGCACGGGCGGCCAGACCGCACAGGCGGCAGGGTGACGGGCAGCCGGGGGGGCCGGTGGCGGGCAGCCGGACCGCACGGACGGCACGGGCGGCACGGGCGGCCAGACCGCACAGGCGGCAGGGTGACGGGCAGCCGGGGGGCCGGTGGCGGGCAGCCGGACGGCACGGGCAGCCGGGCGGCCGGTGGCCGGGGCGGGCTGGGCCGGCCCCGCTGAGGGCCCGGGCCGCCGCCCCGTGCCGCGCGGGGTGCCGGGGCCTCGCCGCCGCCCGGCCCTCACGGACAGCTGGACCGCGCACCGACGGGCCGCACCTCGATGAGGTGCGGCCCGTCGACGTGTGGGCCCTGGAGCGGCGGCTCAGACGCCGTCGTGCTCCACCCTGCGGTGCCGCACCAGCCAGCCGCCGTCGCCGTGCGGTACCAGTTCGTCCTCGCACACCGCGCTCAGGTGCAGTCTGGCCGGTCCTCCGGACGGGGTGATCAGGACCTGGGCGTAGCAGCGGGTGTTCAGGGAGCCGTCGGGCCCGGGTGCGACGGTGAGCATGGAGAAGACGTGCCGCCGCTGCTCCGGGGTGTCCGCCGTCCGCTCCAGGTTGCGGCGTACGGCGGCGGCGACGGCGTCCCGGCCGCGCAGGGGCTCGGGGGCGATGTTCTGCGCGAAGACGCCGTCCTCGGTGAACGTACGGGCCCACTCCTCGGCCCGCCGCTCGTCGAGGAGCCGCATCTGCCGGGCGTAGAACTGCTGCACGGCGACATACGTCTCGGCGGGGACGGGCTCGGTGCCGCGCAGCCGCTCGGCGTGGTCGGCCGCGCGGCGCAGGGTCGTGAGGCTGTTGCGGCCGAGGGCGTCGCGGATCAGGGTGCGGGCGGCGGCCACGTCCGCCGTCGGGCCGAGGACGGTGGTGACGGCGTCCGGCGCGATCCGTACGGTGTGCCGGGAGGTGACGGTGCAGCCCTTGTCGTCCTCCTCGAAGATCCACTCGCCGGTGTGGGCGGCCATCAGCGCGGGTGTCTGGATCTGCTTGTAGACGATCCGCTCGGCGGGGAAGCAGACGCGCACCGAACGCGTGGTGTGGGTCGCGCCGTCCGCGGTGAGCGTGTCCATCTCCAGGATCTGCTCGTTCGGGGTGTCCTCGGTGAGGACGACCCGGGCGACGTGCGGCAGCCGCTCCGTCCAGCGGTCGGCCGCGCGGACGAACTCGTACGCGTCCTTCGCCGAGCCCTCGACGCGCACGCTGTCGTCGAACGTGAAGGTGAGCTCCGGGTCAGCGTCCTCCACGCCCCGGCGCAGGGCCTCCAGTTCGGACCCGGTGTTGGTGTCGATGGCCCGGCGGATCCACTCGACGTGCTCGGGGTCGTCGTCGACGGCGGTGAACGCGTGGGTGAACCGCACCCGGGTGCCCCGGTCGCCGAGCGGCTCCAGCAGCCACTCGCCGCTCATGCTCCGTACCGGCGCCCGCGACTCCTCCTGCCGGAACGTCACCCGCAGTCCGGCCCGGTCCAGCTCACGGCGCGAGGTCCAGCACTTGACCTCGTCGTTGGCCGTCGCCCAGATCCTCAGCCGCTCCTGCCGGTCGTCGCCCTCCAGTCGCTCGACGTGCACGCTCGGCGGGAAGTGCACCGGCCAGCGGGAGGCCTCGGCGACCAGGTCGAACACGGCCCCGGCCGGGGCCCGCACCTCGATCTCGTGGACGGTGGTGTGCTCGGTCTCCTCCGGCATGGCTCTCCTCAGTAGTTTCCCAGCCCGCCGCAGACGTTGATCGCCTGCGCGGTGACGGATGAGGCCGCGTCGGTCAGCAGATAGCCGACCATGCCCGCCACCTCGTCGGGCGTGGTGTAGCGGCCGAGCGGGATCTTGGCCTGGAACCGGTCGAGCACCTCCTCCTCGGTGGTCTCCCAGGCGGCGGCGTAGCCCTGCCGGACCCGCACCGCCATGGGCGTCTCCACATAGCCGGGGCACACCGCGTTGACCGTGATCCCGGACTTGGCCAGCTCCAGCCCGAGAGCCTTGGTGAAGCCGACGACCCCGTGCTTGGAGGCGGAGTAGGGGGCGCCCAGCACCACGCCCTGCTTGCCGCCGGTGGAGGCGATGCTGACGACCCGGCCCCAGCTCCCCTCGCGCATCCGGCCGGTGGTCAGGGCGGCGCGGGTGATGCGGAAGACGCTGTCCAGGTTGGTGGCCATCACGTCGTCCCACAGCTCGTCGGCGATGGTGTGCGTGGGGCCGCCGCCGCTGCGGCCGGCGTTGTTGACGAGCACCTCGACGGGCCCGTAGCGCTCGACCGCGGCGGACATCAGCGCCTCGATCTCCGCGACCTCCCGTACGTCGCAGGCGGCGCCGTCCACGTCGTGGCCCTCGGCGCGCAGCTCCTTGACGGTGAGCGCGACCCGGTCGGCGTCCCGGGCGCAGAGGAACACGCGGTGGCCGACGGCGGCCAGGGACCGGGTGACGGCGAGGCCGATCCCGCTGGTGGCACCGGTGACGACGGCGACCCGGCTGGTGGGTGAGGACATGCTCCGATCAGCCCTTTCGCGTGCAGAACTCGGTGATGGACTCGACGACGTAGTCGAGCATTTCTTTGGTGAGCCCCGGATAGACGCCGATCCAGAAGGTGTCCTCCGTGACGGTGTCGCAGTTGACCAGCTCGTCCACGATCCGGTAGCGCACGTCCTGGTAGGCGGGATGGCGGGTGATGTTCCCGCCGAACAGCCGGCGGGTGCCGATCCTGCGGGCCTCCAGGAAGTCGACGAGGTCCCTGCGGGTGAAGCCCGCGTCGGGCAGCACGGTCAGGGCGAAGCCGAACCAGCTGGGGTCGCTGCCCGGGGTGGCCCGCGGCAGCAGCAGTCCGGGCACGTCGGCCAGGCCGTCGCGCAGCCGCTGCCAGTTGTGCCGCCGGGCCGCGCCGAAGTCGTCGACCTTCTTCAACTGGCTGAGGGCCAGGGCGCCTTGGAGGTCGGTGGCCTTCAGGTTGTAGCCGACGTGGGAGAAGATGTACTTGTGGTCGTAGCCGGCCGGGAGGGTGCCGAGCTGGTAGTCGAACCGCTTCAGGCAGGTGTTGTCCGTGCCCGGCTCGCACCAGCAGTCCCGGCCCCAGTCGCGCATCGACTCGACGATCCGGGCCAGTTCCAGACTCGCGGTGAGGACGCAGCCGCCCTCGCCGGCGGTGATGTGGTGGGCGGGGTAGAAGCTCACCGTCGACAGGTCGCCGAAGGTACCGGTGAGCCTGCCCCCGTAGGTGGAGCCGACGGCGTCGCAGTTGTCCTCGATGAAGAACAGATCGTGCCGGCGGGCCAGTTCCGCGACCTCGGCGACGGGGAACGGGTTGCCGAGCGCGTGCGCGATCATGATGAGCCTGGTGCGCGGGGAGATCGCCGCCTCGATCTGGGCCAGGGAGGCGTTGTAGGTGCCCAGTTCGACGTCCACGAAGACCGGTGTCAGACCGTTCTGGACGAGCGGGTTGATGGTCGTGGGGAACCCGGCGCCGACCGTGATGGCCTCGTCGCCGGGGCGCAGCCGCAGTTCCTTCAGCTTCGGCGAGGTGAGCGCGCTGACCGCCAGCAGGTTGGCCGACGATCCCGAGTTGACCATGTGGGCCTTGCGCAGCCGGAAGTAGCGCGCGAAGTCGCTCTCGAACTTCCGGGTGCGCGCCCCGGCGGCGATCCGCATCTCCAGGGCCGCCTCGACGAGCGCGCCCCGGTCCTCCTCGTCGAGGACAGCGCCCGAGGACAGGATCGGTGTCACCCCGGGTTCGAAGCCGCGCGGTTCCTGCTCCTTGTGGTATTTACGCGCCAGTTCCAGCACCAGCGCCTTGGTGTCCGTCACGTCTGGATCCCTCACCCTCGGTCGTGGACTGAGCCGTGCGTGCCGTGCTCGGCGACCAGCCGCTCCAGCACCGGAACGACCTCGTTGGGACTGGGCACCGCGAGCAGTTCCTCCTGGAGCCGGCGGGCGCCGTCCGCGAACGACGGCTCGCCGATCAGCCGCTGGACCTGCTTGCGCAGGACGTCCGGAAGCAGATCCGCGCTCGGCACGCACAGACCGGCGCCGATGTCCTCCAGACCGCGCCCCATGACCTCGGTGTCCCAGCCGAAGGCCAGGATCAGCTGGGGCACGGCGTGCAGTTCGGCCGTGGCCTTGGTGCCGACGCCGCCGTGGTGCACGATCGCGTCGCAGGTGGGCAGCAGGTCGTTGAGCGGGACGAAGTCGACCAGGCGTACGTTGTCCGGCAGATCCTTGGCGGCCTCGCGGGTCGCCTCGTCGACGGTCGCGACGATCTCCGCGTCCAGCTCCGCGAGATGGGCCAGCAGCTCGGCCATGTCGACGCCGACGTCGGAGGCCGAGGAGCCGAGCGTCACACAGACGCGGCTGCGCCCGGGGTCGGCCCGCAGCCAGTCCGGCACCACCGCGGGGCCGTTGTACGGCACATGGCGCACCTGCACGGTCGGCAGCTTCAGGTCGAGCTGGGTGCTGGGCGGTGTGGTGTTGACGGTCCACTGGCCGGTGACCATGTCCTCGTCGAACCCGGCGTCGGAGCCCAGCCGTCGCAGGGTGCGCTCCAGCCACTCGGCGGTGGGGTCCTCGCGGTGCTCCGGCTCCTGCTCGGCAGCCAGCCGCAGGAACTCCTTGCGGGCCCGGACGCTGATGTCCGGGCCCGAGACCAGCCGGCAGTGCGCCGCGCCCGTCACCCGGGCCGCGATGGCCCCGGCCAGGGTGAACGTCTCCCAGACGACGAGGTCGGGCTGCCAGGAGCGGGCGAAGTCCACCAGGGCGTCGACCATGGTGTCGTTGTTGAGCGCGCCGTAGAGCGTGGGCACCATGATGTTCTCCAGCGCCAGCAACTGCTCGTAGTCCCACGGGTGTTCGCCCCGGGCGGCGTAGTCGAAGCCCTGCACATGCGCCGAGGCCTCGTCGTGGAGCTTGCCGAGCAGCCCGAGGTCCTCCAGGGCGCCGAGCGACCACTCCACGGGGACGGCGGTCAGTCCCGTGCCCGTGATGACGTCGGTCAGCTCGGGCTGGCTGGCGATCCGCACCTCGTGGCCCGCGGTGCGCAGCGCCCAGGCGAGCGGTACGAGCGGGTAGTAGTGGGTGTGGTGGGCCAGTGAGGTGAACAGAACCTTCATCGCGTCTCCTCCTCGCCGATGCGGGCCGGCAGCCTGACCAGGCGCCGGGTCAGGGGCGCCCGCCGCCCCCGCACCACCTCCCCGCCCGGCCGCACCCCCGGGAACCGCGCGGCCAACGCCACCAGCCCGTACTCGGCGACCGCCCGAGCGGCCGGGAGCAGGGTGGCGCAGGCGGGCACGGGGAGGGGCGCCGGGGCACCGCTGGTCCTGGTGTCCTCGGCGAGCACGGTGATCGCGCCGGGTTCGCCGGCACCGCCGGCGCCGGCGCCTCGGCCGGTGTTGAGGGCCTCGGCGGTGCCGACTGTGCTGGGGGGCTCGGCGGTGCCGGCTGTGCCGGCGGGCGCTGTAGCCCCGGCGGCCCGGCTGGCCCCGTCGACCCCGTCGACCCCGTCGATCCCGGCCGTCCCGGCGGTGGTGGTCGTGACGACGGTGACGCTGTCACCGGCCTCGATACGGACCCCGGCCACCTCGGCCGGCGCGAGGGCCACCAGAGGACAGGCCCGCCACGGCGGGCGCCGGTGCAGGACCTCCGCGACCAGCCGGGCCGCGTGCGCGGGGTCCGAGCGCAGCAGTTCCCACTCCCGAGGCCGGTCGAGGAGGCCGCGCAGGGCGTCGCCGAGCAGGTCCGCGGCGGCACGGGCCCCGGCCACCGCGAGGACCAGGTCCGCCTCGGCGTGGGCGCGCCCGGCGAAGAGTTCCCGCAGCCCGCGTACGCCCGCAGCCAGTCGCCGCGTCGTGTCCAGCGTCTGCGGACAGAGCAGCGCGTCCACCGCCGGTGCCGCCGCCGCGAGGTCGGCGGCGAAGGCCGCGCGCCGCTCCTCGGGGACGTCCAGGATCACGGCGTACGCGGCCGCGGTCAGCGGCTCGGCGAAGTCGCCCACCAGGTCGACCGGGCCCGGACCGAGCCGCGCCGCGGCCTGCCCGGCCTGCTCCCGCAGCGATGCGGCCGACCTCCCCACGGCCCTCGTCCCGCCCCGCCGCGCCAGGTCCCGGGCGAGTCCGGTCGTCCGCTGCCGCTCCGGGTCGGGCAGCCAGGCCTCCGCCTGCGGCACCACGGCCGACACCGCGGGTTCCGCGCCGGCGAACAACTCCCGCACCGCCGCCGGGCCGGTGACGACCCAGGTGTCGAGCCGGCTGCGCCACACCGGCCCCCGCTCCGCGATGGAGGCGAGAGCTCCCCCCGCGTCGTCCTCGCCGCTCTCGAATCCCCGTACCAGCCGGGCATACGGGTCACCCGCCCCCGGTACGAACGGCTCCGCGTTGATCGCGTAGAGCCACTGTGCCGCGTGGACGAGTTGCAGTTCGCGCCCCAGGGCATTCGTCGCCGCCGTCACCCCGCCACCTCCGTCATCCGATTACCTCGGCAAGGTACGGGGCCGAATTAGAAGAACACTCGAACTGCCGTTTTCCGTATCCACCGTTCCTCAAGCAGTGCTTGATCTCCCGGTCGTACGGTGTGGAACCCACTGGACTCCCGCAAGGTGATGAGGATCCCTATGCCAGAGCACCGTCAGCAACGGGCGCTCCGCATGGGCGTGATCGGCACGGCGAACATCGCGATACGCCGGATCATGCCCGTGCTCGCCGCGCACGACCACGTCGACCTCGTCGCGGTGGCCAGCCGGGACAAGGCCCGTGCCGAGCGAGTGGGGGCCGCTTTCGGCTGCGCCGGCATGGGCGATTACGCGGCGCTCGTCGAGCGGGACGACCTTGACGCCGTCTATATTCCGCTGCCGCCCGGTATGCATCACGAGTGGGCGCTACGGGCTTTGCGTTCGGGAAAGCACGTGCTGGTCGAGAAACCGATGTCGGACACGTACGAGAAAACTCTCGAGCTGATGTCGACCGCCTCGGAACTCGGACTCGTGCTCGCCGAGAACTTCATGTTCCTGCACCATTCCCAGCATGCTGCGGTACGCGCGATGCTGGACGAGTCCGTGGGGGAACTGCGCCATTTCTCGGGGTCGTTCGCGGTGCCGCCGCTGGCCCCGGACTCGTTCCGCTACCAGCCGGCCCTGGGCGGAGGCGCGTTGCTCGACGTCGGGGTGTACCCCCTACGGGCGGCCCAGCTCTACCTCACCGGCGAACTCGACGTCCTCGGCGCGTGTCTGCGCGTCGACGAGACGACCGGCGCCGATGTCGCCGGCAGCGTGCTGCTGAGCGACGACCGGGGCGTGACGGCCCAGCTCGACTTCGGCTTCGAGCACTCCTACCGCTCGACCTACGCCCTGTGGGGCAACCGGGGCCGGGTGAGCGTCCGGCGCGCCTTCACACCCCCCGAGCAGCTCAAGCCCGTGGTCAGGATCGAACAGCAGGACGTGGTCACGGAGCGTTCCCTCCCCGAGGACAACCAGGTCTACAACGCGATGAACGCCTTCGTCCGAGCGGCCCTCACGGGCGGCGGCCCTTTGGCCGACATGTCGGCGATCCGCCGCCAGGCCTTCCTGGTGGACCGTGTCCGCCGCGCGGCCCGTCTCATCGGCGATCCGAAGTCCCCTCCGCACGACGCCCTGGCGATGGACATGGGCTTGAGCTGACGCCCTGCTTTTTGCCTTTAGGGGCGCGGGGCTGCGTCGATTTGCGGCTCCGCCGCGTGGGCGCGAACAACCCCCACCGCCCCGCACCCGCCAACGACACCGCGCCCCGCCAAATCCTCAGGCGGGGCGCGAAGCCATTTCCGTCAGCGGTCAAGCACCCGACGCAAAACCCCCTCAAGCGCCCGCCCCGCATCAGCAACCGCCTCATCCGTACGCCAAGCCACAATCCCGTCCGGCCGCACCAGACTCGCCCCCGCCTTCCCAATGCCATACCGCTCGGACACCAAGCTCTCGGGATCAGTCAGCCCAGCCCCGACCCGATACGCCCGCACAGGCACCCCCAGCTCCACCGAGACCGCCTCCGCCGCAGCGACCCAGTCCGCCCCCAACTCCCCCACCAGCAACGTCCACCCGTCACCGAACAGATCAACCGTGGACAGCCGCTCCCCATGCCGCGACACCAGGACATGCGGCCCACGGAAGCCAGGCCGCCCACTCGGCGTCAACGGATTCTCCACCCGCGCCGGATCGTCGTCCGCGGCCAGCACCGCAGAGGACCGGTACCGGAACCCGAGCAGCGTCTCGGCATACCCCACCGACTTGTCCCACACCTCCGCCATGTGCGGAGCCATCCGCTGCGCGTAGATCGCCAGCGCCTCGGCCACGACCAGCTCCGCGGCGACCTTGCGCTCGTCCTCGTACGTCCCGAGCAGCCCCGCCCCGGCCTGCCCCTGCAGCACCGCCGCGAGCTTCCAGGCCAGGTCGAACCCGTCGGCGACGGCCGCGTTGCCGCTCATGCCCCCGGTCGGCGGGGTGACCTTCGCCGCGTCCCCGACCAGGAACACCCGCCCCTCGCGCCAGCGCTCCGCGATGCGGGCCGCCATCTCCCAGCCCTGGATGTCGACGAGCTCGGGCTTCACCTCGGGGGCGTCCAGGGCGAGGCCGATGAGTTGGACGCAGCGCTCCGGGGTGAAGTCCTCGGGACTCTCGCCCTTGTCGGGGTCGTACTCGACGAAGAGGGTGTGCCGGTCGGGCCGGTCCGTCGGACCGAACGTGCCCGTGAACTCCGGGTGGTGGAGGTAGTACCAGCCGGTCGTGCCCGGCTCCATGATCCCGGAGAGGTCGGCGTCGAAGATGACCCCGACCATGTGGGTCAGCGTGCCGTGCCCGTACCGCTCGATGCCCAGCGACTCCCGCACCAGGCTGCGGTTGCCGTCGGCGGCCACGAGGTATCCGGCGCGCAGGTCGTACTCACCGTCGGGCCCCGCGAGCCGGGCCGTGACACCGTCGTCGTCCTGGCGGAACGACAGCAGCCGGGTGTCGAAGCGGATGGAGCCGCCGTGCCCCCGGGCCTGCCCGAGCAGGATCGGCTCCAGCTTGTCCTGGGACAGCATCGCCCAGCCGGCCGGTGTGCAGGGCTCGGTGGCGGCGACCATGTCGTCGAAGCTCTCCGAGACGGTCCGCAGGATCTCGCCCCGCACGCTCTGGGCGAGCCGGATGACGAAGTCGCCCTGGGTGCCGCGGATGTCGTCGGCCCGGACCACCTCGTCCGCGACGCCCCCGATGCGCAGCAGTTCCATGGTCCGCGGGTTCTGCCCGGCGGCCCGCGGATAGGGCGAGAGGCCCGGCCTGCGCTCCACCACGAGCACCCGGACGCCCTGCCGGGCGAGGAACATCGCCGTCGACAGGCCCCCGAGGCCCGCACCCACCACCAGTACATCGACCTCGTGGTCGTTCATGTTGCTCCTCTCTCGTCGTTCGCTTCGTTCTCTGGGGTCCTTGCGCGTCGGCCGGTTCACACCAGGACGCCGACGAACAGCCCCCGGCCCGACGGGGCCTCCGGCAGGTACTCGACCTCGAAGCCCGCCTCGCGGAAGGCCTGTTCGTACTCGGCGCGGCTGAACAGGGAGATGATGTGGGTGTCGACGAAGTGCTGGGCGCCGGCGCCGGGTTCGGCGACCACGAAGTGCACGTCCATGTGCGAGGTACGGCCCCGGCGGGCGGAGTGCGAGACCCGGGAGACGGTGACGCCGTCGACGGCGACGATGTCGGCGGAGACATGGCCGTCGGCGAACGTCTCGTAGAACCACCACGGGTCGACGACGGCGACCCCGCCCGGTTCCAGGTGCCGGGCGAACATCGTCAGCGCCTGGCCCAGTTCGGCGACCGACGTCATATAGCCGACGGAGCCGAACATGCAGGTCACAACATCGAAGGTGGCGCCGAGGCGGAAGTCGCGCATGTCGGCGGCGTGCACGCTCACCCCGGGCAGCGCGGCCCGGGCCTCCTCGGCCATCGGCGCGGACAGCTCCACTCCCTCGACATGCTCGAAGAGGTCGGCGAAGTGCCGCAGATGCCCACCGGTGCCGCACGCCACGTCCAGCAGCCGCCCGGCCCCCGGCCTGCTCCGCCGGGCCGCGGCGGCGACCGCCTCGGTCTCGGCCCGGTAGTCCTTGCCGCGCTCCCGGTGCACCAGGTCGTAGACCCGCGCGAGGTCCGCCCCGTACATCGTCTCTCCCGCCCGCTGCTCGTCCGCCACGGTCAGACCGCCGAGCGGGTGTGGGCGAGGATGACCTCGGCGAGCGGCCCGTGGACCGAGGACGGCAGGGCGTGCCCCATGCCCGGGATCTCCACCACCGTTGCGCTGGGAATGAGCCCGGCGAGGTGCTTGCCGTGCGGCGCGGGGGCGATCGGGTCGTGCTCGGCCTGGATGACCAGGGTCGGCACGGTGACATCGCGCAGCTCGGCGGCCCGGGCCGGCGGCGGCAGGGTCAGCGAGTAGTGCGCGTACGGCTCGGCGAGGGCACCCCCCGCGTGGTCGATCGCCCGCTCCTCCCACCGCGCGTACTCGGCGTCGTCGAACGGCACGCCCGTGCCGGAGAGGATGCGCCACTTGCTGACGCGCTTGGCCACCTCGGCGGCGCGTCCCTCGGCCGGCTGGTTCATCAGGGCGAGCGCGTCCAGGAACGGCTGCTGGGGCCCGGGCAGGCCGTCCAGCGTGGGTTCGCCGCGCATCACGCGCTCGATGTTGGCGTCGAAGTCGATGTCGAGGCCGCCGCCGAGCAACATGGTCAGGCTGCTCAGCCGGTCGTGGTGGTCGAGCGCGACGACCTGGGTGATGGTCGCCCCCATCGACAGGCCGACCACATGGGCCCGGTCGACGCCCCAGCCGTCGAGGACGGCGACCGCGTCGGCGGCCAGCTCACCGAAGCCGTAGGGGTGTTCGGCGAAGTCGCGGGTGGTGGAGCGGCCGGTGTCGCGGTGGTCGTAGCGGATGACGTGGAGGCCGCCGTCGGCGAGCCGCCGGGCGAACTCGTCGGGCCAGCCGAGGGCGGAGAGGTTGCCACCCATGACGAGCAGCAGCGCCGGGTCCGCCGGGTCGCCGAAGTCGTCGCTCCACAGCTCGACGTCCCCGCTCGGCACGATGCGTTCGGACATGTGTCTACTCCTGTGCTGGGAGGGCTTCGGAGGCCGGGGCGGCTTCCTCGGACACGGCCGTGAACTCGAGGATCGAGAAGTCGAACGGGAGGGTCGTGGAGCCGCTCGTGCGCTCCGAGGCCAGGGCGAGACCGGCCGACGCGGCCAGGGCCACGACCTCGTCCCGGGTGCGCACCCGTCCGCCCATGAACGTCAGCATCCGCAGGTCGAGCAGGGTGCTGAAGAACCGGTCGGCGCCGTCGCCCTCGACATCGGCGCGGTCGAGGACCAGGACCTTCCCGCCCGGCTCCAGCGCGCTGACGCACCCGCGCAGGATCGTCAGGGCGTCCTCGTCGGACCAGTTGAGCAGGACGAACGACAGCAGGACGACGTCGGCGGTGACGGGCAGCGGTTTGAAGAAGTCGCCCTCCGCCACCGCGACCCGGTCGGCCAGACCGGCGTCGGCGAACCTGCGCCGGGCGCGCTCGGCGGGGCCCGCGAGTTCGAGCAGGGTGCCCCGCAGATGCGGGGCCCGCAGGGCGATCGCCGCGAGGATGCCGCCGTTGCCGCCGCCCACGTCGAGGACGTGCCGGACCGCCGACCAGTCGTAGGCGTCGGCCGGGGCCTCGTAGGCCAGGTCCTCGTCGCAGGACATCAGCGCGTCGAAGGAGTCGGCCAGCGTCACGTCCGCCGAGAGGTCCTCCCAGAAGGGCCGCCCGTACCGCCCGGCGTAGGCGGGGCGGCCGGTGCGGACCACGTCGAGGAGCCCGGTGAAGGCCAGGTCGGCGTGGGAGACGGCCCCGTCGAGGTCCAGCCAGGCCCGCTGCTGGGCCGGATGGCCGTCGGCGAGGAGCATCCCGAGCCGGGTGGGGCGCAGCGGCTGGTCCGGTTTCTCCCCGCCCTCCAGGACACCGACGACACTCAGGTGCCGGACCAGGCGGGCGAGCGCCTGAGGGTGGGCGCCCGTGCGGTCGGCGAGGCCGGCGAGGGTGTCCGCTCCGGCCAGGAGATGATCGACCAGACGGAGCGTCGCGGCGACCCTCAGGGCCATCGGGGTCACCAGGTTGCCGAGGTTCTTCAGGAGTACGTCGAGGTCCTGGTCGGTCGGTTCCAGGGGTTCCCCGGGTGCGGAAGAGCTCACCGTGTTCCTTCCCTTGGGCGTCGGTGTTCCGGAGCGGAAGCGCTGCTCAGGGGTCCTTCCGAAGGACCTCTCAGGGGCGCCAGCCCTCCTCGGTGGGCCAGGGCTCGCCGAGCTGGCGGTAGGTGCCGAGATAGTCCGGCCAGTCGCGGTGGTCGCGGATCTTTCCGTCGACGATCCGGATGAGGTGGATCTGTTCGCCGGAGAACTTGCGCCCGGTGGCGGGCATTCCCACGAGTTCGCCCACCTGACGTCCGTACAGGGCGAGTTTCGCCCGCACCCAGCTGCCCTTCTCCTCGTAGCCGATCTCCTCCAGATGCGCGTCCTCGGAGAAAGTCAGCTTGAGCCACTTCACCGCGAGTGCGAACGCCTCGGGGCCGCGCAGTTCCGGCATGTGTTCCAGGGCGCCGGGATTGAGGTACTCCTCGTGGATGAACTCGGCGACGTCGTCCGTCTTTCCGGTGTTGTAGCTGTTCACCATGCGGCGAACAATGTCGATGCGATCGCTCACGGTCGGCACTCCTTGTCGGTCGTCGATGGAGTTCATCCTGACTTCCCCATCTCTCCGCAACAATCCTTTTCCGCACCGCCTCGACCCGTCGACAAGCCGGTTTCGAGCGGCCACCGAGCGCCTTCCGACTCACATTTCAGAGGGACGGGCCAGGGTGGTCGGGTCGGCTTTCGTCACCCGGAGGACCCATGGACAAGACGAAGTACAAATCGACGGTCACCGAGGCTTTCAACAATGCCGCGGCGACTTATGACCAGTTGGGCGTCGAGTTCTTCACACCGATGGGCCGGCGACTGGTGGAAAGGGCCGATCCGAGGCCCGGGCAGCGTGTTCTGGATGTGGGATGCGGCCGGGGCGCGTCCCTGTTCGTGGCGGCGGAGAGGGTCGGCCCGTCCGGCCATGTGCTCGGCATCGACATCGCTCCGGCCATGGTCGAGGAGGCCCGCCGGCAGGCCGCCGCGCTCGGCGCCCGGCAGGTGGAGGTCCGGGTCATGGACGGCGAGCACCCGGACTTCCCGCCCGCCTCCTTCGACGTGGTGACCGGAAGCTACAGCCTGATCTTCCTGCCCGACGCTCCCGCCGCGCTCCCCCGGTACGCGGCCCTGCTGCGGCCGGGTGGCCGGATCGCCTTCACCAGCCCGGTCTTCACGGAGGACACGTTCCCCTTCCTGCCGCCCGTGTTCACGGAACTGATCCCCGAGCGGCTGCTGCGCAACCTGCCGGCCGACTGGCGGCCGGACGCGCTGAAGCGGCGGTTCAACAGCTGGCTTCAGGACACCGGCGACCTGACCCGGACGATGATCGACGCCGGTTTCGAGGACGTGGAGATCGCCGACGAGCACATCGATCTGCGCGCGCCGGACGGCGAGACATGGGTCGACTGGTCCCACACCCAGGGAATGCGCTTGCTCTGGCAGCACCTCCCGGAGTACGAGAACCGGCAGTTGCGCCACCGTCTGACCACCGAGCTGGACCGGCTGCGGGGCGAGGGCCCGCTCCATCTGCCCACCCCGGTCCGCTTCGTCAGCGCGTCGATCGCGGACTGAGCGGACGGGAGCGGACCGAGGCGGCTTCGGGCGGCCGCCACGGAGCACGTGGAGCCCGGTCCACCCCTCGGACCGGGCTCCACGTGGTGTCAGTAGACGCGCACCGCGCCGGAGGACGACATGCGCACGATGTCCCCGGTGGGCCTGCGGAGGTTGCCCTGCGCGTCGATCGACTCCGCGTTGAGGATGGAACGGTGCAGCTCCTGGGCCATCGGACCGGGTTCGAGACCGAGATGGTTCACCAGGTTGACCCGCAGGCGCTGGAAGAGCTCCAGGGCCTGCGCCCGCCGGCCGTTGAGGTAGAGGGCCCGCATGTACTGGGCGTGCAGGCCCTCGTGGTACGGGTTGTCGGCCGTCAGGGCCGCGAGCTCGGTGAGCACCTCGCGGTACATGCCGAGCCGCAGCTGGGTGTCGACGAGGTACTCCAGGACGACCAGCCTGGACTCCTCGAACTGCTGGCGCCGGCCTTCGAGGATCCGGCCGGCGACGACGTCCACCAGTGCGGGTCCGCGCCAGAGCTGCAGCGCGCTGGAGAGGGTGGACAGCGCGGTGCTGTCGTCCCCCGACGACAGCGCCCGGCGCCCGTCCGAGACGAGCTGATGGAACCGGTGGACGTCCAGATCCCCCTGGGTGGTCCGGAAGAGGTAACCGCCGGACCGGGTCACGAGGATCTCGGAGGCGACCTGACGGGCGGTCATTCCCGTCGCGGACGCCAGTAACTTGCGCAGGTTGAGGATGTAGGTCTGCAGCGTGGTCAGGCAGCTGACCGGAGGCTCCTCGTCCCAGAGTTCGCGTATCAGTGACGACACGGGGACCACCTGGTCGGCGTGCACCAGCAATGTGGCCAGAACGCTTCTCATCTTTGGTGCGCTCGGAGTGTGCAGATCACCTTCGACCTGCACGGAAAGTGGGCCTAAAACACCCAGCTTCACGACGTTCCCCCATAGATCGCAGAAAGCTACTGGTCTACCGAGCCCCAACGCCTCAGGCGGTTCACAAGTTCCCCACAGGGAGAACAGAATGTCGCCAGAAAGGAAAGCGCTGTCAGCGCCGGAATTTTCGTTGCGTGGGCAACAAACCGGTTGTGCAATCAACGAACGGCCCTGGTGCGACGGGCGCCGCCGAATGAATCAAGCCACCTTCAGCAGCGTATTCACGACGGCCAGAAACCCGGCGGGGGTCGTCACCTCGGAAAGATCCTCTTCGGGGATCTCCACGTCGTACTCGCGCGAGACCCGGGCCGCGGTCTCCAGAAGGGCCAGCGAATCGTACCCGAGGTCTGTGAATTCCATGTCAACTGCGTTTTCCGCGCTGGTTACGGACTCCTCTTCCCCCGCGCACTCACGCAGGATGGCAAAGAGTTTCTCGCTCGTCAGTGCCGCCACGACGGTTCTTCCTCCCCTTGCGGTCGATACCTCTCGTTCCTTCGGTGCCAGGCCGTCAGGGTCAACAACGGCCATGAAGTGCACCCTATGCAGGTTTGGAAGGAACAGACTCGAGAACCGATCGAGCGGACTTGAACAGAAGGTGACCATGGCGGTCTCACCTCGTATCGCGGTCGATATCGGCGGGGCGATTGTTGTCCGCCGGGAGACTCCCGGCCTACTGTCGCGGAGAATGCCCAGACTAAGGAGGAGCCAGTGAAAGGAATTGTGCTGGCAGGCGGCTATGGCAGCCGTTTACACCCGATCACCCTGGCTGTTTCGAAGCAGTTGCTTCCCGTCAACGACAAGCCGTTGATCTACTACCCTCTGTCGGCGCTGATGCTGGCCGACGTCCGGGACATCCTCATCATCGCCCTGCCCGGCGACATCCCTCAGCTGCGCCAACTGCTGGGCGACGGCAGCCACTTGGGGATCTCCCTGACCTACGCCGAACAGCCCGTTCCCAATGGACTGGCGCAGGCGTTCCTCACCGGGGCCGACCACATCGGCGACGACTCGGTCGCCCTCGTCCTCGGTGACAACATCTTCCACGGAAACGGTTTCTACGATCTCCTGGACGTGCACTCCCGGGACCTCGACGGCTGTGTCCTCTTCGGATATCCGGTCACCGATCCCGAGCGCTACGGCGTGGGCGAGGTCGACGAATCAGGCCGGCTCGTCTCCCTGGAGGAGAAGCCCGAAAAACCCCGCTCGAATCTCGCCATCACCGGGCTCTATCTCTACGACAACGACGTCGTGGAGATCGCCCGCGGAATACGCCCGTCGGCCCGCGGCGAACTGGAAATCACCGACGTCAACCGGACCTATCTCGAACAGGGCCGAGCCAAACTCGTCACCTTCGGCCGCGGTTTCGCCTGGCTCGACGCCGGCACCCCGCAGTCCCTCCTCCAGGCCGGCCAGTACGTCCAGACCCTGGAGGACCGCCAGGGCGTCCGCATCGCCTGTCTCGAAGAAGTCGCCCTGCGCATGGGCTTCATCGACGCCGACGCCTGCCACCGCCTCGGGGCGAAACTGTCCCGCTCGGGATACGGCGAGTACGTCATGGCGGTGGCGAACGAACTGAGCGTGTGACCGACCCGGGGCGACAGCTCTGGATCCGGTCAGGGCCGGGGGCGCTGCCCCCGGCCTGATCTCGTCCCGGCCTCTCACTCCCCATCGAGCAGGGCCAGTTGCTCATCGTCGAGGGCGATCTCCCCCGCCGCCATGTTGGCCCGCAGATGGGACAAGGAAGCCGTGCCCGGGATGGGCAGCAGAGCCGGGGAGCGGTGGAGCAGCCAGGCGAGGGCCACTTGGGTCGTGGTCGCACCCGTCTGCTTCGCCACCCGGGCGAGGGCGCTGTCGGGGGCCGGCCGGGCTGTACCGGCGAGCGGCTTCCAGGCGATGAAGGCGATGCCCTCGCGTTCGCAGTGGTCGAGTTCCTTCTCGTAGCGCCGGTCGTAGAGGTTGTACTTGTTCTGGACGCTCACGATGCGGGCCACGGCGCGGGCCTGCTCGATCTGTTCCACCGTCACCTCGGAGAGGCCGATGTGGCGGATCTTCCCCTCGTCCTGGAGCTGTTTCAGCGCCCCGACCTGGTCCTCCAGCGGCACCTGGGGATCGACCCGGTGCAGCTGGAAGAGCTCGATGCGCTCCAGCCGCAGTCGGCGCAGGCTCAACTCCGCTTGCTGGCGGAGGTAGTCGGGGCGGCCCAGCACCCGCCACTGGTGGGGGCTGGGCCGGACCTCACCGGCCTTGGTGGAGACGACCAGGCCCGGCGCGTAGGGGTGGAGCGCCGACGCGAGCAACTCCTCGTTGGCGCCGAGCCCGTAGACGTCGGCGGTGTCGATGAACGTCGCGCCGAGTTCCACCGCGCACCGTGCCACCTCGGCGGCCTTGTCCGGCCGGGTCGGCGGGCCCCAGTGGTGGGGTCCCGTCAGCCGGAGCGCCCCGAAGCCGAGCCGGCCCACGGTGAGGTCGCCTCCCAGGGTGATGTGTGTACCGACGGCTCGGCCGGGTCGCACGGTGACGGTTTCCTTTCAGCCGGGGATCAGGGAAGCCGGACGGAGAGCGGGTGCTGGAAGACGCCGCGGGGGTCGTACTTCGCCTTGACCTTCTGCAGGCGGCGGTATCCGTCCTTGTAGTAGAGGGTGTGCCAGGGCACGTCCGAGGTGTTCCAGCGCGGATCGGCCAGGTCGGTGTCGGGATAGTTGATGTAGCAGCCGTCGTGGTCGTCGTTCGGCACGGGCACTCCGCCGGTGTCGCGGAACACGTCCCGGTACAGCTCGCGGATCCAGTTCAGGTGCACGTCGTCGAGGCCCGGATCCATCCAGGTCGCGGAGAACCACGCCTTGAGGATCGAGTCCCGCTGCGGCACCGCGGTGGCCCCGGGCGCCACGGTGTTGACCTTCCCCCCGTACGAGTAGAGGTCCACGGCGCCCCACCCCTCGAACGCCGGGTCGGTCAGATGCTTGTGGACGGTCTTGATGCGCTCGGGCGTCCAGGACCGCCTGAGATAGGCGCTCTTCGACTTGTGCCGGTCGTACCCGCCGGTGTCGAACCGTGCCCCGAGGGTCGCCTGGAGCCAGAGGTCGTCGGTGTGCTCGACGGCCGGCTCCAGTCCGGTCCCCGCGTTGACGGCGGCGACGTACCGCTCGATCAGCTCGGCCGCGTCCGCCCGCCCGCCGTCGAAGCGGATGTCCAGGGAGATGGAGCCGATCGCGTGGGTGTTGAGGTGCAGGGTGCTGTAGAGGCTGCCGTAGCGGGCGTCGGCGTGGTTCTGCTCGTACCACTTGCTGAAGTTGGTGACGAGCCGGGTGAACTTGGCCAGGTCGAGATCGGCCCACGACCAGGTCACATAGGTGGAGCGCAGCCGGGTGGGCGGCTTGGGCAGCAGGCCCGCGGGGTCGTCGCCCGAGGCGCCGGGCGTACGGAACAGATAGCGGGTGACGATGCCGAAGTTGCCGCCGCCGCCCCCGGTGTGCGCCCACCACAGGTCGTGGTGGGGATCGTCCCGCTCACGGGTGGCGGTGAGGGTGCGGGCCTTGCCGTTGGCGTCCACCACCACGACCTCGACGCCGTACAGATGGTCGACGACCGTGCCGTCACGACGGGTCAGCGGCCCGTATCCGCCACCGGCGACATGCCCGCCGGCCCCGACCTGCGGGCAGACCCCGGCGGGCAGGGTCACACCGTAGTCGTAGAACAGCGTGCGGTAGACCTCGCCCAGGGTCGCCGCGGGCTGTACGGCGAACGCCCGGTGCTCCTTGTCGAAGTAGACCGCGCGCATGGGCGAGGTGTCGATGAGCACGCGCACGTCGCGGTGGTCGGCGAAGTTCTCGAAGCAGTGCCCGCCGCTGCGGACCGCGATCCGCTTCCCGGCCGCCACGGCGTCCGTGACGACCTGGTCGATCTGCTTCGGCGTGTGGACCACGTGCACCAGGTCCGGCGCCCCGACGAAGCGGGCGTTGAATCCCCTGCTGACCAGTTCGCCGTACCGCGGGTCGGCGGCGGCGACCGTCGTGACCGGCGACTCCGGCACGCACACATTGGCCCTGGCCCTGGCCCGCGCGGCCTCGGCCGGTGCCGCGGCGGCCCCCGTGGTGGCGACCGCCGCGGCACCGGCCCCGGTCGTTCTCAGAAATCCGCGACGACTGAATCCGCCCATGGCACAACACCCAACCCTTCGATGAGAAACGAGTGGGTGGAACGGCACGATGACGCGTCCCCCCTCACGGCACGGCCCCCTGCCGTCCGCGCGCGGGACCCGGGTCGAACCGGGTCCTCGACCGACGCGCACTCCCCCGAGCATCGCCGTAGCCGCCGCCTCACCTTCAGGCGTCGGACACCCCTCAGTCCTGTGCGGGCTCCTGTGGCTCCAGCACGATGACGGGGATCTTCCGGTCGGTCTTCTTCCGGTAGCTCTTGTACTGCGGAAAAATCACGGTCATCGCCTCCCACAGGCGATCCCGTTCCCCCTCTTCCGCCTCCCTGGCGACCGCCTCGAACGTGTCCGCGGCCACCTGCACTCGCACCCGCGGCTCCGCCAGCAGGTTGAGATACCAGTGAGGATGATGGTCGGATCCGCCGTTGGACCCGACCACGACGTAGTTGCCCTGATCCTCCCCGTAGATCAGTCCGGTCCGCCGCAGCGCCCCCGAGCTGCGTCCCCGCGTGGTCAGCAGCAGCGTGGGCTTGCCGTACCAGATGTGCCCCTTCGAACCCTCGCTGGCCACGTATCGACGCACATGCGTAGCGACCCAGCCGGTCGGGCTGTCGAGCACCTCGTCCTGTTCGTGCATGCACTCACTCCGTCCGTCGGTGGGCACAACGTACCACCGGATACTCCAATTTGAGTATCACCCAGCACTCCCCCTCAAATCACGTGATTCGAGGGGGAGTTGTGCTGAGCAACTGCTTCCGGCTGCCCTGACGGACGCGGTAAGAGCATGCTGCGCCGGGGCGGCCTCACGCAACGAGTTCCGGACACCGGCCGTCGCTCTCGACCACGTCTCGAGTCGGCCTCGACCGGCCGCCGGGCGCCGTGCGGACGGGCTCTAGAAGGGGAACCCGCTGCGTCCGTGCTGCACCGAGATCCACTTGGTCGTGGTGAAGGAGTCCAGCATGGTGTCGCCGTTGAGCCGGCCGATGCCCGAGTGCTTCTCGCCACCGAAGGGGACGATCGGCTCGTCGTGGACGGTGCCGTCGTTCACATGGAACATGCCCGTGTCGATCTGCTGGGCGAACGCGACGCCCCGCTCGATGTTCCCGGTGTGGACGGCACCGCTCAGGCCGTACGGGGTGTCGTTGACGAGGCGTACGGCCTCCTCCTCGCCGTCGAACGGGACGAGGAACGCGACCGGGCCGAAGACCTCCTGCTTCAGCAGGGCAGAGTCGGCCGGCACATCGGTCAGCACGGACGGCTCGACCAGGTTGTCGGTGCGCCCGCCGCGCACCAGGGCCGTGGCGCCCTCGGCGAGGGCCTGCTCGACCACGCCGGAGACGGCGTCCGCCTGCGAGGAGTTGATGACCGGGCCGATGACGGTCTCGGGGTCGCGCGGGTCGCCCGCCTTGAGGGTCTTCACCTTGGCGACGAACTTCTCGGTGAACTCGTCCGCGACCGACCGGTCGACCAGCACACGGTTGGCGGCCATGCAGACCTGGCCCTGATGGACGTACCGGCTGAAGACGGCCGCGTCCACCGCGTAGTCGATGTCGGCGTCGTCGAGGACCACCAGCGCGCTGTTGCCGCCCAGTTCGAGCACGGAGCGCTTGAACAGCCGGGCGCAGACGGTCGCCACGTGCCGGCCGACCGCGTCGGAGCCGGTGAAGGAGATGACCTTGGGGACCGGGTGCTCGATGAAGGCGTCGCCGATCTCCGCGATGTCGGTGATGACGACGTTCAGCAGACCGCCGGGCAGCCCCGCGTCCTCGAAGATCTTCGCGACCAGGGAACCGCCGACGATCGGGGTGTTCTGGTGCGGCTTCAGCACCACGGCGTTGCCGAGCGCGAGCGCCGGGGCGACGGACTTCAGCGACAGCAGGAAGGGGAAGTTGAAGGGGCTGATCACGCCCACGACACCGACCGGCACGCGGTAGACGCGGTTCTCCTTGCCGTCCACCGGCGAGGGGATGATCCGGCCCTCGGGGCGCAGCGCCAGATGGACCGCCTCGCGCAGGAACTCCTTGGCGAGGTGCAGCTCGAAGGCGGCCTTCAGCCGGGTGCCGCCGAGCTCGGCGATGATGGCCTCGGAGATCTCCGCCTCGCGCTCCTCGATCAGGCGCAGGGCCTTCTCGAAGACGCCGCGGCGGGCGTACGGATTGGTCGCCGCCCACTGCTTCTGGGCCCGGGCCGCGGCCCGGTACGCCTGATCGACCTCGTCAACCGTGGCTATGGTGATCGACGCGAGCTTCTCGTCGTCGTACGGATTGAAGTCGATGATGTCCCAGGAGCCGGTACCCGGGCGCCACTCACCGTCGATGTACTGCTGTGCAAGGTCGGTGAAGTAGGACGACGACATGTGATCCCTCGATCCCTAAGCAGACCTCTGATCGCTTCTTCACGATCTGATCACACGTCATCGTACTTGCGTTTGAAGCGAGTTGGAGGAGTCCTTCAGGAGAGTTGAGGAACCTTCAGGAAAGCTGCCCCTTCAGGAAAGCTGGAGGAGCCCCCGGAGAAGATCCCGGCTCTCCGAAGGGCCCGGGCTGTCGCTCTGGAGTTCCTTGAGCGCCTTCTCGTACTGGGCGACGTCCTCCGCCTTGTCGAGGTACAGCGCGCTGGTGAGCTGCTCCAGATAGACGACGTCCGAGAGGTCGGACTCCGGGAAGCTGAGGATCGTGAACGCGCCACTTTCGCCGGAGTGGCCGCCGAGGCTGAACGGCATGACCTGGAGCCGCACATTGGGCCGCTCGGAGATGTCGATGAGGTGCTGGAGCTGGCCGCGCATCACCTCGCGGTCGCCGTAGGGGCGGCGCAGGGCGGCCTCGTCCAGGATGATGTGGAAGTCGGGAGCCCGCTCGTCGACGAGGTACTTCTGCCGCTCCAGACGCAGCGCCACCCGCCGTTCGACGTCGGCCTCGCTCGCGCCCTGCATGCCCCGCCGGACCACCGCGTGCGCGTACGCCTCGGTCTGCAGCAGGCCGTGCACGAACTGCACCTCGTACGCCCGGATCAGGGAAGCGGCGCCCTCCAGGCCGACGTAGGTCGGGAACCAGCTGGGCAGCACGTCCGAGTAACTGTGCCACCAGCCCGCGACATTGGCTTCCTTCGCCAGGGACAGCAGGGAGGCGCGCTCCTGCTCGTCCGTGATGCCGTACAGCGTGAGCAGGTCCTCGACGTCCCTCGTCTTGAAGCTCACCCGGCCCAGCTCCATCCGGCTGATCTTCGACTCGGAGGCGCGGATCGAATATCCCGCCGCCTCGCGCGTGATGCCCCGCGCCTCACGCAGACGCCTGAGTTGTGATCCGAGCAGCATGCGCCGCACCACCGATCCCGGCTCTCCCGCGCTCACGTTCGCCAGCCTCCCCAACGTCTTCAGGGGCCGAAGTCTGCCACTAAAACACTCCGAGCAGTACTCGTCCGGTTACGGAAACGGAATCGCATCGGAGAACGCACGCGCGCGCATGCAAGAAGAAGGTGAAGGAACGACCGGAGCAAGGCGCCAAGTTGACGGAAAAATTGACCAACAAGCGGTACGGGACGGCTCATTCCGGTCACCTGCACGTGCATCTGCCCTTGCATCTGCTGAACGCATCCGAAACCATGGTCCCGCACCACCGCCGCATCGCACCGACCGCGAATTCCCGGGAGTGCCTCGCATGGGGACGAATGGATCAACCATGCTCGAGCCGTTACGGCAGGGCCTTCCGCCGCTTGATCCAGCGGCCGTGTCCGACGCCGCCTCCTGCGCTCTGCCCGCCCGCTACGAAGCGGTGCGCGACGCACGGCGATTCACCCGCGGAACCCTCGACCAGTGGGACATGGGCGACCGCTTCGACGACGTCTGCCTGGTGGTCTCAGAACTCGTCACCAACGCCCTGCGGCACGGCCTGCCGGCCAACACCGCGTGCGCCGCGGGCCGGGAGCCCCCGGTGCGGCTGCACCTGATGCGCTGGACCGAGCGTCTGGTGTGCGCGGTACGCGATCCCAGTCACGACAGTCCCGTCGCCCGGGAGACCGACGACTTCTCGGCCGAGTCGGGCCGCGGGCTGTTCCTCGTCGACTCCTTCAGCGACAGCTGGGGCTGGCACCCGCTCGCGGGCGCCCTCAGCGGCAAGGTGGTCTGGGCGCTGTTCCGGCTGCCGCGAGCCGGCAGCGAATAAGAAACCGCGGCGCTTCCTGGCGCCGCGGTTCTACGCGCGTTACAGCGGGTGGATTTCCGATTACCCCCGGTTTATAGGGGGTTCGCCGACGCGTCAGCCGCCCACGAGGTGGTCGAACTCGCCGTCCTTCACACCCAGCAGCATCGCCTCGATCTCCGCACGGGTGTAGACCAGCGCGGGTCCGTCGGGGAAGCGCGAGTTGCGTACGGCCACCTCCCCGCCCGGGAGCCGGGCGAACTCCACGCACGAGCCCTGCGAGTTGCTGTGCCGGCTCTTCTGCCAGGCCACACCGTTCAGCCCGGCGGCCGCCATCCCGTTGTACACGTCGTGGTCCACAGGTCGCTCCCCGGTGGTGCACTGGCTTATGTGGCCATTGATGCAGTGGTCAACTGACCCGGATCATAGCCCTGTTCATGTGCGGATGCATGAGCAGATGCACGTGCACGCGGGGTGGTCCTGCGGTTACAGCTTTGACGACCGCTTTACCGAAGCCCTCGCATGTTTGACGGCCCTGCCTTCTCGCGCGTTCCCCGAGGCAGACGGGGAAGTCGGCGGGTTCGGCGGAGGTCCGGTGGAGGCGGAGCATCCGCTCGGCGGCGGAGCCGGAGGGTCCCGCGGGGGCCGCGGCCGAGAAGAGGGAGCTGGCGGCGGGCGGCCCGGGGACCGGGCGGCAGCGGGCCGGGCTCGATGCGGAAGACGACCGTGACCTGCGGGAGCAGGGAGAAATGGGCCGCTCGCAGGACCGGGACGTCGTCCTGCGGGCCGGTGTCCCGCTCGCCTCATCGGCGGATACGCGGTCGGCCGATGAGGCCCTCACGGTCCGCCCGGCGTGCGCCTGTCGAAGGCCCGGAGCACAGGCATGATGTCCCCCACACGTCAAGCGTGGGGAACCTCACCCGGGCCGGATCTCAGCGGGAGGCGTACGGCAGCAGCGCCATCTCGCGCGCGTTCTTGATCGCCTTGGCGAGCTGCCGCTGCTGCTGCGACGACACCCGGGTGACCCGGCGGCTGCGGATCTTGCCGCGGTCGGAGACGAACTTCCGCAGCAGGTCGGTGTCCTTGTAGTCGATGTACGTGATCCCGGCCTGGTCCAGCGGATTGGGACGGTTCTTGGCGGGGAGCCTGCGGTCGGACGTGCGGGGCATCGGGGATCAGACCTCCAGGAGGGTGTCGAAGGCGTGCGGCAGCCGCTGCCAGGCGTCGCGCCCGGCGGCGTACTCGGCGTCGGTCAGCAGGCAGGACTCCAGCAGCCGCTCCAGGCCGTCCCGGTCGAGGCCGGGCGAGGTGAAGACGAGGTGCTGGCCCCGGTCGCCGTGCTCGGGGTGCCAGTCCAGCGCGGCGGCGGCGCGGCGCACCGGCGGGACCATCTCCCAGGCCGCGTCCGGCAGCGAGGCGAGCCAGGGACCCGCGCTCTCCACGCACAGGGCCCCGCCCGCGGCGTCCCAGTGGAACAGCGTGTCGGTCTTGTCGGCGAGCCAGAACCGGCCCCGGCTGCGGGCCGCCGCGCAGGTCAGGTCCTCCAGTGCGGCGTAGAGCCGCTCGGGGTGGAAGGGGCGGCACCGGTGCCAGACCAGGGTGGAGACGCCGTGCGCGTCGGCCTCGGCGGGCAGCAGGGCGCAGGCGGGGTGCTGGGCGGCGGCCGCGGCCTCCACGTCGAAGCCGGCCAGGGCCGCCTCGGCCAGCGGCGACCGCGGGCGCCGGCGCGGGGCGGGCACCGTCAGTCCGTCGTCGGCCGGCCCTCCCCCCGACTCCCCCTGCCCGATCGGAACCTGTCGGGCCGTCGGGTGCAGTTGCGCGAGCAGCTCGCGGTCCTCGTCGTCGGCCTCCGGGGAGTCGGCGACCGCGAGGACGGGGGCGTACTCCAGCTGGCGCGCGAAGGTGTCGGCGACCGTGCGCTGGTCGGTCGCGGCGGCGGCGAGACCGCCGTCGGCCAGGTCGTCGCCGTTGCCGAGGTACGGCAGGACCAGGGCCGGGTCGACGGCGGTGAACACACCGGTGACGGTGAGCCCGCCGGCCGTGACGACCTCGGCCATCGCCTTGGGCTCGACGGAGTCCCACAGCTCGACGACGGCCAGCGGCGTCCGCCCGGCGTCGGCGAGCCGCTCCAGCTCCGGGACCAGGTCCTCGCGCAGGGCGCAGCAGGCGCAGTCGTTGACGAGCGGCGCCTCCCCCGCGTCGAGGAGGCCGGTGGCGTCCCGCACGGTCCGTACGACCGTGCCGGCGGCGGCCGTGGCGAGGTCGTGGTGGAGGGCGACGCTGCCGGGCACGTCGGCGAGCAGCCGTGCGACGGCGGCCCTGCGGGCGTCGGCGTGCAGCCCGCCGACGAGGACGACGGACATGCCGGTGGGGTCGGTGGGGTCGGTCACCGGGTCAGCCCTTCTTTCCGTACCGGCGCTCGAAGCGCTCCACGCGCCCCGCCGTGTCCAGGACACGGGCGGTGCCGGTGTAGAAGGGGTGGCTGGCGTCGGAGATCTCGACGTCGACGACCGGGTAGGTGGCGCCGTCCTCCCACTCGATCGTCTTCTCGCCCGCCCGGGCCGAGAGGGTCGAGCGGGTGAGGAACGCGTAGTTCGCGGCGCGGTCGCGGAAGACGACGGGGCCGTACTCCGGGTGGATTCCCTCGCGCATGGTCAGCGCTCCTCTCGGAAGTCGACGTGGCGGCCGGCGACCGGATCGAACTTGCGCAGGGTCATGCGGTCCGGGTCGTTGCGGCGGTTCTTGCGGGTCACGTAGGTGTAGCCGGTTCCGGCGGTGGACCGGAGCTTGATGACCGGCCGGAGTTCGTTGCGTGCCATGCCGCTACACTACTGAAAATGAATTCCATTTACATCACGTGAGTCAGAGAGGTACGTCACCACCATGTCCGCGCACTGCATGCTGACCGGCTCGCAGCCAGGCTTCGGCAACCGCATCTCGCACTCCCACCGGCGCACGTCCCGCCGGTTCGACCCCAACATCCAGTCCAAGCGCTACTGGCTGCCGAGCGAGGGCCGGTACGTACGCCTCCGGCTGAGCGCCAGGGCGGTCAAGACCGTCGACACGATCGGCATCGAGGCGGCCGTCGCCCGGATCCGCGCCCGGGGAGTGAGGGTCTGATGGCGAAGAAGAGCAAGATCGCGAAGAACGACAAGCGCCAGGAGATCGTCGCGCGCTACGCCGCCCGTCGCGCCGAACTGAAGGAGATCGTCCGCCGCCCGTCGTCGACGGAGACGGAACGCCTCGCCGCCCAGGCGGAGTTGCGCCGGCAACCACGCGACGCGAGCGCCACCCGCGTACGCAACCGCGACCAGGTGGACGGGCGCCCGCGCGGCTACTTCCGGACGTTCGGCCTGTCCCGGGTGAGTCTGCGGGGGCAGGCGCACGCGGGGTATCTGCCGGGGGTGCGGAAGTCTTCCTGGTGAGGTGAGGTGAGGTGAGGGCGGGGGCTTGCGGGGCGGTTGTGCCGGTGAGGCGGGGCGGGAGCTTCCGCTGGGTCGGCTGTTCCGGTGAGGCCGAACGGCCGAGGGCTTCCGCTGGGGTGGTCGTCCTGGGGGGGGAGCCAGACACCAGGGCCGCTCCACGCCAGTAGGCCACCCCACTGCGAGCACCCCGGCCGCCCCCGGGCCGCCTCTCCGCCGGCGCCCGGACACTCGGCGCACCCCTCTCGGCCGGGAGGGACCGGTCGGCCGAACGCCAGCGAGGCGCCCCCTACCGGGGTAGCCCTCCTGGTACGAGCCGGACGGCGGGCGGCACCCCCGGGAGGCCGGCCGGTAGGAGCCGAGTGGGGTCGTCCCCCGGGCCTCTTGACGGGCCCTGGTAGCTTGCTTCGGTCGTTCCGGCACAGGGGTCGGCCGGGTTGCGTCCGGGCCGCCCGGCTACAGCTTGGGGGCTGCAGTGACTTCGGTGATCTTCTCTCGTCGCACGGGAGCGCGTCGACGGCTGCGGGTCGCGGCGGCGGCCGCGGGGCTGGCCGGTGCGCTCGCGCTCTCCGCGTGCAGCAGTGACAGCGGCTCGGGGGACGACTCCGCGTCCAGCCCGGCTCCGTCCGCCTCGGCGTCCGACGGCGCGGGCGACTCCGGCTCCGGTTCGGGCACCGACTCCGGCTCCGACACGCTGGCCGGCAGCTGGCTCGCGACGACCGACGGCAAGGCCGTGGCCCTGGTCATCACCGGCAAGCAGGCCGCGATCTTCGCGACCGGCGGGACCGTGTGCACCGGCACCGCGGGCGAGGAGTCCGGCATGCGGATGATCCGCCTGAAGTGCGGGGACGGCAGCAAGGACCGGACGACCGGCATGGTCGACTCCCTCGACAAGAGCAGCCTGAAGGTCACCTGGGAGGGCGGCGTCGGCGAGGAGACCTACACCAAGGCCGAGAAGGGCACGAAGCTGCCGACCGGACTGCCCACGGGCGGACTCGGGTAGGAGTGCGACTCCGCAGGGCGGCCTGCCCGGGTGCGTGAGGGTCCGTCCGTCCGAGATGATCCATCCATCGGAACCGCTCACCGCCATCACGCACCAGAGGTCCCCATGCGCACCCTTCCTCCCCTCGCCCTGGCCGCCGCCCTCGCCGGGACGCTCCTGCTGACCGCCTGCGACGACGACGGGGCCGGCGCCGACGACGTCAAGAACGCGGACCGGCCGGCCGCTTCGGCCTGCGCGCTCGGCGACATGGGCGTGCAGATCGGGGCCGGCGCCGCCCCGGCCGCCGGGGACACCGGCACCGTCACCGTGACGCTCACGAACAAGGGCGCGCAGTGCACGCTGAAGGGCTTCCCCGGCGTGGACCTGATGGCCGACGACAGCACGACGTCCGTTTCCCCGGACGAGGGCGTGAAGGCCCAGCCGCTCACGCTCGGCAAGGGCGGCACCACGTCCTTCACCATCACCTACGTCCGCGGCGAGGCGGGCTCACCCAAGAGTCTCCCCGTGCGGAAGGCGTCCTTCACCCTGCCCGGCGCCACCGAGGACGCGCACACCCTGACGTGGTCGTACGGAGAAGTCGCACGCAGGGACGGGGAGAGCGGCGCGGCCCAGGCCTCGGTGAGCGGCTTCGAGTCCTCGGGCGACTGACGGCGGCTCAGCGCAGCGGCGGCCGGTGCCCGACCTGGGCCCGGTCGGCCGCCTGCGCGCCCTCCGTCCAGCCCGCCGCGTCGCGCACACCGCGCAGGCGGGTCGTGGTGGTCTCCGGGAACATACGGTCCAGCCGTCCGGTGACCGCGACATCGCGGGAGGCCAGCACCGGCAGCAGGTCGTCGCTCACCTGGGCCTGGGCCACTTCCCCCAGCCGGGTGCCGATGCGGTGGGCGTAGGCCGCGAGGAAGGACTGCCGGAACGTCTTGGTGCGCTTGCGGCCCCCCGCGCGCTGGGCGGCCTCCGCCTTCGTCATCGCGGTCGTGGCCTGCACGAGGAGCGAGGTGTAGAGGAGTTCGACCGCCTCCAGGTCGGTCTCGAAGCCGACGACGGTGGAGAAGCCGAAGGGTTCGTTCCACACCGCCCGGCAGTGGTTGGCGGAGGCGACGGCGTCCAGCAGCACCGCCTTGGCCTGCTCGTACGGCGGTTCCACACCGATCCGGCAGGCGTCGGGGGTGTCGGGCGAGGGCGCCCGCGCGGCGAGCAGCGCCTCGTCGACGCTGTGCCGGGCCATCAGCTCCTGCGCCTTGGCGCTGAGCGCCTCCGCCTCCTCCGGGAACCCGGTGGCCTCCGCCTTGGCGAGCAGGGCGCGGATACGGGTGAGCATCCGGGACTCGGTCCTGGCCCCGCCGTTCGCCCCACCGGCCGCGTCCCCCGCCCTGTCGTCGAGGGATTCGAGGGCGGGCAGCCGCAGCAGCAGGCGGTACAGCTCCAGCACGGCGGTGGCCTGCGAGAAGCGGTCGGTGCGGGGCGGGGCATCGGCGGGGAGTTCCGCGAGCTGTGCGCTCCAGCGGCGGCCGCGGGCCCGGTCGCCGGGTGCCTGCGCCCGGATCAGCCCGGCCACGAGCAGCACATGGACGTCCTCCAGCTCGCTCCGGACGATCCGTACGACATCGGCCGGCTGCCAGCCGCGCCGCCAGGACGCCGCGACGAACTCCTCGCCGCGCCGGGCGAGTTCGGCATCGGCCGCCGGGTCGGAGGCGAGCAGGGACGCGCCGGTGTCGAGGGCCGTCTCGCCGGTCGCGTACAGGGCGGCTTCGAACGCGCGGTCGACGGTGGAGGACGTACTGCTCACGGCCCGATGGTGCCACGCATTCGACTGTCAACCCACGGTTGACACCTCTAGGAGCGCAACCTACGGTTGACAGCATGACGAAGAACCCCGACATCACGTCATCCGTGCGCCTCGACGATCTGATCGCGGCGATCAAGAAGGTTCATCAGGAACCCCTCGAACAGCTCCAGGACGCGGTGATCGCCGCCGATCACCTCGGTGAGGTGGCCGACCATCTGATCGGCCACTTCGTGGACCAGGCCCGGCGCTCGGGCGCCTCCTGGACGGACATCGGCAAGAGCATGGGGGTCACCCGGCAGGCCGCGCAGAAGCGCTTCGTGCCGAAGGAGTCGGCCGACCTCGACCCGAGCCAGGGCTTCAACCGCTACACGCCCCGCGCCCGCAACACGGTGATGGCCGCGCACAACGAGGCCAGGTCCGCGCGCAACGCCGAGGGCCTGCCCGAGCACCTCGTCCTCGGCCTGCTGGCCGAGCCGGAGGGTCTCGCCGCGAAGGCGATCACCGTCCAGGGCGTGACCCTCGACGCTCTGCGCGAGGCGGCCACGGCGGCCCTCCCGCCCGCCGTCGAGGAGGCCCCGGAGCTCGTGCCGTACGGCCAGGCCGCCAAGAAGGTCCTGGAGCTCACCTTCCGCGAGGCCCTGCGCCTCGGCCACAACTACATCGGCACCGAGCACATCCTGCTGGCCCTGCTGGAGCACGAGAACGGCGAGGGCGTCCTCAGCGGCCTCGGCATCGGCAAGGAGCCGACCGAGCAGTACGTCGTGACGGTGCTGGAGAAGATCATGCTGGCGCAGAAGGAGACACCGGACGAGTCGTGACGGGGCCCGACCAGGCCCGACGAGGCCGGACGGGGCGGCGATCGGAAGGCGGTCGGCGGGCGATCGGGAGGCGTTCGAGGGGCGGTCCGGGGGGCGTTGTCAGACCCCCCTGCCAGACTCACGGCATGACCGACCGGTGGGCGCTCGCTCCGGCCGAGGACGGTGGCGTGGACGTCGCCCCCCTCGGTCCGGACGGGCTGCCCATCGGACCGGTGCGGCGGGAGACGGATCCCGCCGAGGCCGTGCGGAGCCGTCCCGGCGTCACGCGGTGGGTGTGGCGGTCCACCGCCGAGGTCTACCCGCGCCTGCTCGCCACGGGGGTGCGAGTCGAGCGGTGTTACGACGTCGAGGCCGCCGAGACACTCCTCCTCGGTCACGAGGGGCGGTACGGGGAACCCCGTTCGGCCGCGGCCGCCCTGGCCCGGCTGCGCGGCGGCCCCGTACCGCCCGATCCGCCCCAGCGCTCCGCCGAACCGGGCTCGCAGTCCTCCCTGTTCGAGCCGCAGGGCGTCCCGCTCCCCCTGCCGGACCTCCTCGCGGTCTACGCCGAGCAGCAGCGGCGGCACGAGAGCGCCGAGCATCCCGACCGCATGCGACTGCTCACGGCCGCCGAGTCGGCGGGCATGCTGGTGGCCGCCGAGATGAACCGCGCCGGGCTGCCCTGGAGCGCCGAGGTGCACCGGGCCGTCCTGCACGACCTGCTGGGCGACCGGTACGCGGGCGGCGGCGAGCCCCGCCGGCTGGCCGAACTGGCCGACGAGGTGTCCACGGCGTTCGGCCGCAGGGTCCGCCCCGACCTGCCGGCCGACGTCGTCAAGGCCTTCGCGCAGGCCGGCATCAAGGTCTCCTCGACCCGCCGCTGGGAGATCGAGACCGTCGACCACCCGGCCGTGAAACCCCTGATCGAGTACAAGAAGCTGTACCGCGTCTGGGTCGCCCACGGCTGGTCCTGGCTCCAGGACTGGGTGCGCGAGGGGCGGTTCAGACCCGAGTTCCTCGCGGGCGGCACGGTGACCGGGCGCTGGGTGACCAACGGCGGGGGCGGGCTCCAGATCCCCAAGGTGATCCGGCGGGCGGTGGTCGCCGACCCCGGCTGGCGGCTCGTCGTCGCCGACGCCGACCAGATGGAACCGCGCGTCCTCGCCGCGATCTCCCGCGACCCCGGCCTGATGGAGGTGGCGGGCCGGGAGAGCGACCTGTACCAGTCCGTCTCCGACCGCGCCTTCTCCGGCGACCGCGCCCAGGCCAAACTCGCCGTGCTCGGCGCGGTCTACGGCCAGACCTCTGGCGACGGCCTGAAGAACCTCGCCGCGCTCAGACGCCGCTTCCCCAGGGCGGTGGCGTACGTCGACGACGCCGCCCGCGCCGGCGAGGAGGGCCGGCTCGTCCGCACCTGGCTCGGCCGGACCTGCCCGCCGGCGGCCCGCGGAACGGACGACGCGACGGAGGAGGCCGGCATCCCCGTCGCCGACGACGACTCCGCCGCCCCCTGGGTCCCCGGCTACGCCTCCACCGACGCCCGCGCCCGCGGCCGCTTCGCCCGCAACTTCGTCGTCCAGGGCAGCGCCGCCGACTGGGCCCTGCTCCTGCTCGCCGCACTGCGCCGGACCTGCGCGGACCTCGCCGCCGAACTGGTCTTCTTCCAGCACGACGAGGTGATCGTGCACTGCCCCGAGGAGGAGACGGAGGCGGTCGTGGCGGCGATCCAGGAGGCCGCGGCCCTGGCCGGCCGGCTGACCTTCGGCGAGACCCAGGTGCGGTTTCCGTTCACCACGGCGGTGGTGGAGTGCTACGCGGACGCCAAGTGACTCCCAGCACCGGCCGGTCGGTCAGTCGGCCGGGGCCAGCAGTTCGCGGAGTTCCGTGACCACCGTCCGCTCATCCGTCCCGTCCAGCGCCGCGAGTGCCCAGCGCCACTCCTCGTACGCCGCCTCCGGCCGCCCCCGCTCCCGCAGCAGCAGCCCGCGCTGATGGCGGGCGAGACCGCCGGTGTAGCGGTCGGCGCGGGCGTCGGCCCGGGCCAGCAGCTCGGCGCACTCACGGGCGGCCCGCCCGGTGCGGCCCAGCAGACGGAGGGCCCGGACCAGCCCGAGCCGGGTCTGGGCCTCGCCGTGCCAGTCGCCCTGGCCGCCGAGGATGCGCAGGCTCTCCTCGAAGTGCGGAAGGGCCGCGGCCGGTTCGCCGAGCCGCAGATGGGCGTAGCCGATGTTGCAGTGCGCGGAGTGCCGCAGGATGACGGCACCGATGTCCTCCCCGATGGCCAGCGAACGCCGGTGCTGCTCGATGGCCGCCCGCGCGTCGGTGTGCTCGTAGAGGTTGCCGAGGTGGCTGTGGGTGACGGCCTCGCCGTACGGGTCGTCCAGCTGCCGCGCGTACTCCAGGCTCAGCAGCAGCGCCTCACCCGCCTCGGCGTGCCGGCCGAGCCCGTCGAGCAGCAGGCCGCGGTTGTTGAGGCAGCGCCGGATCCAGGAGGGGTGGTCCAGCCGCCGCCAGAGGTCGAGCGCGCGGTCGTTGAGGTCGAGGGCCTCGTTGTGCCGGCCGGTCAGGAAGTGCAGTCCGGCGAGGTCGACCAGCGCGCACGCCTCCGCCGCCCGGTCACCGAGCCGCCGCGCCACACGGAGGCCGGCCCGCCCGAGCACCTCCATCTCGGCGACCCGCCCCCTGCGGTGCGCGTAGGGAAGGATCAGCCGTACGACAGCGCTGACCAGGCCCGCCCGCCGCCGGCAAGGGTCGTCCGCATGCCGCCCGACCAGGGCGACGAGGTTCGCCAACTCCCGGTCTCCCCAGGCGAAGGCCTCCTCGGGACTGCCGAAGGGGCCGACGGTGTCGACAGGGCCGTCCCCGTACCCGTCCGGCTGACCCGCGCTGGGCCGACGACGGTCGTCCTGGTCGGGCCCGGGCTCGACGATCGCGACGAGAACGCGCTCGGCGACGTCGGCGTACCACCGCAGGGCCGTCTCGACGACGTCACCACGGATCCCGACACCAGCCACCTCACCACCCATCGCACCGGCCCGCTCACGCGCGAAGTCCCGCACCAGGTCGTGCGGCTCGTACCGGCCGTACGCCGTCTCCTCCAGCAGGGCGACGTCCACGAGCCGGTCGAGGGCGGCCTCGGCACGCCGTTCACCCGTACCGATGAGACGGGCGAGCAACGGGACGCCGTACGTGGGCAGATCGAGCCCGCCGACGCGACACAGGGCGAGGGCCGCGTCCCGGTCGGCCTCGCGTTCGGAGGCGGCGAGCGCGTCGTGCGCGACGGCCAGGGACCGGCGGACGCTCAGGTCGTCGTACTCCAGGTGGTGCAACCGCTCGTCCGCGGCGGCCAGTTGACCGGCGAGGACGTCCGGGGTGAGGGCCTGCCGGGCGGCGAGCCGAGCGGCGACGACGCGCAGGGCCAGCGGGAGCCTGCCGGTGAGGGCGACGAGGGGGTGACGGGCGTCGAGAATGCCCGGCTCAGAGCCCTGCGGAGGGTACGGCTCGGCCCGGCCCGAGGCCCTGCGCAGCAGTTCGGCGCTCTCCTCGTCCGTGAGCGGGGCGAGCGGGAAACGGGTCACGCCGTCGAGGGCGGTCAGCGGCGAGCGGCTCGTCACGATCACCCCGCACCGCGCACCCCCCGGCAGCAACGGCCGTACCTGCGCGGCGCTCGCGGCGTCGTCCAGCACCAGGAGCGTGCGGGTCGGCGCGAGCAGGGACCGCAGCAACGCCGAGGCCGCGTCAGGGTGTTCGGGGACACGGCAGGGCTCGACGCCCAGATCACGCAGCAGGGCGGTGAGCGCCTGGCCGGGGGTGAGCGGGGTCATGCCGGGGGTGGCACCGTGCAGGTTGAGACAGAGCTGCCCGTCGGGGAATCGCGCCGCCACCTCGTGCGCGACATGCAGCGCGAGGGCGCTCTTGCCGACACCGGCCATGCCGCTGAGGACGGCGGTGGGGTGCGGCCCGGGCGTCGTGAGGGCACGGCGCAGGGAATCGCGCACGCCGCTGCGCCCCGTGAAATGGGCTGGCGGCGGCGGCAGTTGAGCAGGCGAGGGCGTCACGGAGGCGACGGAACGCCGCACGACGGGCGGGGACGACGGCGAACCTCCACCACCGATGTCCGCCGCACCGGCGGCACTCCCCAGCCCCTCCGGACCACCGCTCCCCGGCCCCTGCGCACCACCGCTCCCCACGGCCCCCCGCAACACCTCCACATGCGCCTCGCGCACCCCCGGCCCCGGCTCGATGCCGAGCCGTTCGACGAGGCGGGTGCGCAACTCGTGATGGACGGCCAGGGCCTCGGCCTGGCGGCCGGTGCGGTGCAGGGCGAGCATGAGCTGCCGGTGGTACGCCTCCCGCAGCGGATACTCGGCGGCCAACGCCGCCAACTCCGGCACCAGCCCATCGAGCCGCGGACCGCCCAGGGCCAACTCGGCGTCGTAGCGCCACTCCAGGAGCAGCAGCCGCGCCTCGCGCAGCCGCCGTACGAAGGCGTAGCCGCCCACGTCGGACGGCAGCCCGGCGAGCGGTGCGCCCCGCCACAGCGCGAGCGCGGCGGCGCACGCGCGGACGACCCGCTCCCAGTCCCGGCCGGCGTGCGCGGCACGCGCCTCGGCGACTCGGGCCTCGAACACGTGAACGTCCAGCTCGCCGTCGTCGACGCGCAGCACATACCCGGACGGCACGGTGCGCAGCCGCTCGGGATCGTCGAGCATCCGCCGCAGCCGGGCTACGTGATTGTGCAGCGAGGCCTGGGCGGAAGCGGGCGGAGCCCCGCCCCACAGCGCGTCCTTGAGCGACGCGGCGGAGACGACCCGCCCGGCGTCGAGCAGCAACGCGGCGAGCAACACCCGCACCTTGGGGCTCGCGATCCCCCGCGCCTCGCTCCGCCCGCCTCCATGGGCGTCGTAGAGCCCCGGCGGCCCGAGCAACCCGAACCGCAGCGCACACCGCTCCCCGGATCCCGCTGCGCTCTCGCCATGTCCCGAGCAGGGAGATGCCGCCATCACTCCCCGCCTCCCGTGTCACCGCCCTCGACGAATGTCCGCCCCATGGCCAACTGTTGGCCATATGTTAGCGATCCGTTGGCACGACCTGATGTGATCACTACGTCGGATCTGGCCGGGCGGCGTGCGCGTCTCGGCGCGCCACTCGGGGGAGTGTCGCCGCCACGGTCGGTTCCGGGTCCCGGTCGGCGGAGGTGAACGGCCGGGGCCCACTCAACTTCCGCCCCACCAGCGTGGCTCCGGCCGCCGTCAGATGACGGGCGGCCTCCCCAGCCGCGTGAGCCGCCACACCGTGCGCCAGCGCATGGGCCGCCGCTCGCCCGCCGGCTCCCGTACACCTTCCAGGAATCCGCCGAACCAGGCACGCAGCCCGGCGGCGGAACGGTTCCGGGCGAGGGTGAGCAGCACCCACACGCCCAGATGGACGGGGACGAGCACGACCGGCAGCCGGCGCCGGGCCAGCCAGACCCGGTTGCGGGCGTTCACGCGGTAGTAGATGGCGTGCCGGGCGGGCGAGGTCTTCGGGTGCTGGAGCAGCAGTTCGGGCGCGTAGAGGATGTGCCAGCCCGCGTCGGCCGCGCGCCAGGCCAGGTCGGTCTCCTCATGGGCGAAGAAGAACTCGGCGGGCCAGTCGCCGACCTCGTCGAGCATCGCCATCCGCAAAGCGTGCCCGCCACCGAGGAACCCGGTGACGTAACCGCCCCGCAGGGGGTCCGAACCACCCACCCGGGGCACGTGCCGCTGCTGCGTCTCGCCGAGTTCGTCGGCGATACGGAACCCGACGATGCCGAGCCGTTCGTCGGCGGCGTACAGATCCCGCACACGGCGCAGCACATCGGCGTCCACGAGCAGCCCGTCGTCGTCCAGATCGACGACGACATCGACGTCCCCGAACTCCCGCAGCCGCGCCAGGGCAGCGTTCCGGCCCCCGGGGCACCCCAGGTTCTCGTCGAGCTCGACGGGCGTGACCTCACCGGGCAGCGAGAGCCGCTCGGCGAACTCGGGCAGCGGGCAGCCGTTGCCGACGATCACGATCCGCTCGGGCGGCACGTCCTGCTTGGCCACGGAACGGAGCAGCGCGTCGACCTCCTCGGGCCGATTGCCCATCGTCACCACGGCGACGGCGATCCTGGGCGCCCCCATGTCCTCACCTCATCACGGTCGGCAACTGACGGGTCGACGGGCGATGCTAGCCGTTCACGATAAGGCCCCCTTAAATACGCCTGCCGGACGACGGTCCGGCTGACTCGTTCGGCCGAAGCGACACCCGACCCGATCGGGCACAGGAAGTCGGGTCCAGCAGGGGCCCGGCTACCTAGCGTGGTGAACACCAAAGAGGCACGAAGAAGGAAACGGGAAGGAACCGGGCGTGCTGGAGCGACTCAACCAGGCCATGGACCACATCGAGCGCCACCTCGACGACTCGGTGGACGCCGTGGAACTGGCACGGATCGCGGCCACCTCGGAGTACCACCTGCGCCGCATGTTCTCCGCACTGGCAGGCATGCCCTTGTCGGAGTACATCCGCCGCCGCCGGCTGACGGTCGCGGGCGCGGAGGTGCTGTCGGGGGACGCGACGCTCCTGGAGATCGCGATCCGCTACGGCTACGGCTCCGGCGAGGCCTTCGCACGGGCGTTCCGCTCGATGCACGGCGTGGGCCCGGGCGAGGCCCGGCGCACCGCCGCCGCACTCGTCTCCCAGCCCCGGCTGACCTTCCGCCTCACCGTCGAAGGGAGCAGCAGCATGCACTACCGAGTGGTGGACCGCCCGGCCTTCACCGTCACCGGCTTCAAGACCCGCATCCCCCTGATCCACTCAGGCCCCAACGAGTCGATCATCAACTTCGTCCGCGGCCTCGACAAACAGGCCCTGGAACACCTGCGAAACCTCTCCACCCAGGACCCCCAGGGCATCATCGCGGTCTGCGACGACCTGGACCCGAGCCGCGCCGAGGGCACGGAACTCGACTACTACCACGCCGTGATCACCACACCCCCGACCCCGGCCCCCGAGGGCACCACCACCCTCCCGGTCCCGTCCGGCACCTGGGCGGTCTTCACCACCTCCGGCCCGGCCCCCCAGGCCATCCAGCACCTCTGGCGAGACATCTTCACCGAGTGGTTCCCCTCCAACCCCTACCGCAGCCGCCCCGGCCCGGAACTCCTCCGAACCGAACTCTCGACGGACGGCACCCGGGCGAACGCCGAGCTGTGGCTCCCGGTGGAGCGCGAAGCCGCCCACTGACACAGAGAACCCCAGGCCGGATTCCATCCGACCTGGGGTTCCAGGTCAGCGAGCAAAGCCAGAATGCTCATAGCACTCGATGCAGTTTCGTGCAGCACCGTCCGCCACGCATCGCTCATACTTCAGGCCTACGCCCGCAGACCAGCAACTGGGCAGCCCGAACTGCCATAAGGGCGGAAGTGCGACCCAAGGAAATCGCCGCAGCGAAGTCGCGCCGCCGGGGCGAGTAATCATTCTGGGGTCAGCCGCCGAGCCGAGGGTGCGCAGCGCCGTCGCTGCCAGGCCTTGGGTGTCCGCGGCCAAGGGGAAACTCAGCCTCCGGAAACCTCTTCGCCCGTACCGTCGCCCTGCCTATGCTGCGACCCGACCCCTTCCTCGACTGACGAGGCCGACATGCAGCAGTCATGGAACAGCGACCGCCGCCGCACCGCGATCGGTCGCTCCAGCCTCTCCGTGCCAGCCCGCCAGGCTCTGGCCGACCGCCAGCTCAACGCGGACCGCACGATCCTCGACTACGGATGCGGCCGAGGCGGCGATGTCGCCTCCCTCCAGCGCCTCGATTGCAAGATCACCGGTTGGGACCCTTACTACAGCTCGAGCGCCCCGGTGGCCCCCTCCGACGTCGTCCTCCTCACCTACGTCCTGAACATCATCGAGGACCCCGCCGAGCGTAGGCAGACGCTCAAGGAGGCATGGAGGCTCGCCACCTCCGTACTCATCGTCTCGGCCCGCCTCTCTTGGGAGCGGTTCAAAGTCCGCGGCCAGGAGTACGGCGACGGCCTCCTCACCAGCAGGCAGACGTTCCAGCACCTCTTCAGCCCGGACGAGCTCCGGATCTACGTCGAGGAGGTCACAGGAACACGCTGCATTTCAGCGGCTCCCGGCATCGTGTACGCCTTCAAGGACGACTCAGCCCGACTGGCCTACCTCGCACACCGCATCGTCCCTGACGCCGAGTGGCTAGCTTCAGCCGATACCACTTCGGCTATCGCCTCGCTGGTCGACTACGTCGAACGGCGTGGCCGCCCGCCCCGTGTCGACGAGATGCCCCGGCCGATGGCCGAACAGCTCGCCCACCTGAAACCCGGCGAACTCAAGCGCCTCATACGCGACTCCGTCGACGCCGAGAAGGTCTCCGAGGGCGCCAAGCGCACGACGTTGAACACGCTGCTGTTCCTCGCCGTCGAGCTCTTCAACAGCCGAGGCCCGTTCAGCAGCCTCCCCCTCGGCGTCCAGCTCGACGTCCGTTCGTTCTTCACCTCGTACAAGGAAGCCTGCCAGCGCTCCGACCGGCTGCTCCTCAAGCTCCGGGACGACACCTATATCCGGGGCGCCATGAACGCCTCCAGCGTCGGCAAGATCACCCCGACCGCGCTGTACGTACACCGTCGGGCGATCGACCGGATGCCGACAGTCCTGCGCCTGTACGAGCACTGCGCCTCCGTCGCCGCCGGCCGCCCTCAGGAATGGACTATCGCCAAGCTGAAGCACCAGGGGCGAGCCGTCAGCTGGCTCGACTACCCGGGATTCGACAAGGACCCGCATCCGCGGATCACGTCCTCATACCTCGTAGATCTCAAGACCCTCGAAACGTCGCACATGTCCTACGCGAACTCCGCCAACCGTCCTCTGCTTCACCGCAAGCACGAATTCCTGGCGCCCGACGACCCGGACGTGCTGCGCTACCGCCGTCTGACCGAGTCCGAACTACGCGTCGGCCTCTACGAGAATCCGCACCTGATCGGCACCGAGAATGGCTGGGAGGCCGAACTGATCAGGTGCGGTCGCATGCTCCGGGGACACCGGCTGATCCGGCGCCCCGGAGACTGAGCAGCTCAAACCGTCAGGAGGCATCCGGTTGCATGTACGCGATCGTCTCCGCCAGCCCGGCCGGGTCGAAGTCCGAGACCTGCCCGGGGAACCACGAGAAGCGGAGGCCATTGGTGGCCACCTCCTCCGGGAGGCCCATTGCGGTCAGCACGTGGCTCGGCGTGTACGAGGCGCTGGTGCATGCGGAACCGGTCGCCACGGCCACCTGGTCTTTGATCCGTACGATCAGGGCCTCGGCGTTGAGCCCGTCGAAGGTCACATTGAGGATGTGCGGGACCGCGTGGTCGGCATCGCCGTTGATCTGGAAGCGGGTCTTGCCGAGCGCGTCGAGCAGCCGCTCCCGCATCTCCTTCGCGTCCCGCTCCCAACGCGACCGGTTGTCCTGGAAGACCTTGGCTGCTTCGTACAGCCCCATGATCAGCGGCACAGGGAGCGTCCCGGGGCGCAGCTTTCGTTCCTGCCCGCCGCCGAAAATGATCGGCTCCAGCGGCACCTTGTCCCAACCTCGACGCCGGGTCACCAGAGCGCCGATCCCCTTGGGTGCACCGATCTTGTGGCCGCTGATGCTGGTCAAATCGATGGGCGCCTTCAGGTCCTCGGGAACCTTTGCGTACCCCTGCGCGGCATCGACGTGGAGATAAGTCGGGGTCTTCTGGAGCTTCTCTGCCAGCTCGGCCACGGGCTGGATGACGCCCGTCTCATTGTTCACGTGCATGAGCGAGACGAGCAGGGTGTCCGGCCTCAGCTTCTCCAGCACGGCCTCCGTCGAGATCCGTCCCGAGGGGCCGGGCTCCAGGAAATCGACCTCGAACCCCTGCTTCTCCTGCAGATGCAGCAGCGGCTCGATAACCGCCTTGTGCTCGATGGCGGAGGTGATGATGTGCTTCCGGCCGTGCTTCTCGCCGTACGGGGCCATACCGAGCAGGGCGATGTTGTTGGACTCCGTCGCTCCACTGGTGAAGATGACTTCTTCGGTCCTCACACCGACCGTACTGGCAAGGAACGCCCTGGCCTCCTGGACCGCCTTCTTTGCCCGGGCTCCGTACTCATGGGTGCGGCTGCCGGCGTTGCCGAAGTCTTCGGTCATCCAGTGGAGCACCACGTCAGCCACCCGCGGCTCCACACGGGTCGTCGCCGCCACATCCAGATACGCCACCACAGCGCTCACCCATCCCAGAGCATCATCCCGTTACCGGGTACGTCAAACCGTTAACGTACACGCATGCTCGACTGACGCACAGCGCGGCGCCTCAGAGTTGTCAACGCAGACATCGGCGTACGTCTTCCCGGGCAGGAACGCCCTTCGCGCAAGCCAGGCGTTCCCCCAGACCTGCCGGTGCGTCTTACGCACGTGAAGGTGACGTAACTTCAGCAGGCTGCGTACGTTAAACAGGTGACGTACGTTAAGGTTGCCGGGTGGAGATCGAAGCAGCGACACCAGCAACCAGAGTCGTAGCTCCGCGCACCTCGACGGGGTTCGAGTACACGTTCCCTGCCATCCGCGGCATCCAGGCAGGGCGCGAGTATTACGTCTCGATGTGCCCCCTGCGCCTGATCCCAAAGATCTTCATCTTCGACGAAGACGAGCTCTCGCCAGAACTGCGCGCCCAGCGGATCCTCAACAAGGGACGCCTCCCGGCACTCACGAAGTACATTCTGGACAATCCAGAGGATTACGTCTTCAGTGCTTTGACCGCATCCGTCGATGGCGACATGGAGTTCGACCCTCTCGGCTCCGACGGCAACGCCTTCCGTGCCGGGCAGCTGCGCATCCCCATGGACTCTCGCTTCCTGATCAACGACGGCCAGCACCGGCGCGCAGCCATCGAGCACGCCCTCAAGGGGAACCCGGACATCGGTAACGAGACGATCGCCGTCGTCTTCTTCCATGACGCGGGGCTCGCCCGCTCGCAGCAGATGTTCGCGGACCTCAACCGGCACGCGGTGCGTCCGGCCCGGTCCATCGGCGTCCTCTACGACCACCGGGACAGCGAAGCCCAGGTCGCGCGCACGCTGGCCGGCCAGTGCACGGTCTTCAAGGGCTACGTCGAGATGGAGAAGAGCACCCTCTCCGCCCGCTCCCGGATGATGTTCACCTTGAGTGCTCTCTACTACGGCACCCAATCCCTCCTCCAGGGCCTGGAGATTAAGGCAGACGCCGCAGCCGAGCTGGCGCAGGAGTACTGGCAGCACATCGACACGACACTTCCCGAGTGGGAGATGGTTCGCAAGCGAGAGCTCTCGGCACGCGAGATGCGGCGCGACTTCATCCACAGTCACGGAATCGCATTGCATGCTCTCGGCCGCATCGGAAATTCCCTCCTTCGGGAATCCACCGCGCCCAGTAAATGGAAACGGAAACTTTCCCCTCTGAAAAAGGTCGACTGGACTCGGTCGAATACAGACTGGGAGGGCCGCGCCATCGTCGGTGGACGTGTTTCCAAAAGCCACCAGAATGTAACCCTGACAGTCAACTACCTGCGCAATCACCTGCGCCTCGGCCTCAGCGCCGAAGAGCAGCGGGTAGAGGACGCATACCTGCGAGGCGAAGCATGAGCACCATCCCTCTGCAACTCGGCATCACGCCGGTCCGGCGGAAGCCGTTCGACGGGCAACCCCTCGAAGAGGTCATCGCCAAGCTCTCAGACGAGGTCCGTGAGCTCTACACCGCCGACCAGGTGCCCTGGGTCATCGGATACAGCGGCGGCAAGGACTCCACCGCGGTCCTCCAGCTCGTATGGAACGCCATCGCTGCTCTGCCGGCGGAGCAGCGCACCAAGACGGTCCACGTCATCAGCACCGACACCCTTGTCGAGAACCCCGTCGTCGCGGCGTGGGTGACGACGTCCCTGGAGACGATGGAGAAGGCCGCCGCCGAGCAGGGCCTCCCGATCGAGCCCCATCGCCTG
Organism: Streptomyces sp. CRCS-T-1; assembly: GCF_024442335.1. NCBI lineage: Bacteria > Bacillati > Actinomycetota > Actinomycetes > Kitasatosporales > Streptomycetaceae > Streptomyces > Streptomyces sp. CRCS-T-1. The sequence goes on from NZ_CP101651.1 coordinate 3,669,901, forward strand.
ACGCCGGAGATCAAGGACACCTTCTGGGTCAACCTGATCGGTCGGGGCTACCCGGCGCCGCGCCCCAAGTTCCGCTGGTGCACCGAGCGCCTCAAGATCAAGCCTTCCAATTCCTTCATCCGAAACGTCGTGGCAGCACATGGCGAGGCGATCATGGTGCTCGGTATCCGTAAGACCGAGAGCCAGGCGCGCGCCCGTGCCATGGAGAAGCACGAGAAGCGACGCGTCCGTGATCGCCTCTCCCCCAATGCGAACCTTCCCAACTCCCTCGTCTACAGCCCGGTCGAAGACTGGACCAACGACGACGTATGGGAGTACCTGATGCAGAAGCCCAACCCGTGGGGCTACAACAATCAGGATCTCCTCACCATGTACCAGGGCGCCTCCGGCGATGGCGAGTGCCCTCTTGTGGTCGACTCGACGACCCCCTCCTGCGGCTCCAGCCGCTTCGGGTGCTGGACGTGCACGCTAGTCGAGCAGGACAAGTCGATGTCGGCGATGATCCAGAACGACGACGAGAAGGAGTGGATGAGGCCGCTCCTGGACCTCCGCGACAAGCTCGACGCCCCGTTCGGCTACTTCGAAGAAGGCGAGGAAGGACTTCCCGCAGGCCGGAAGCTCCCGTACCCCCGCCCTGACCAGCCTGCCCGAGATTTCCGCCGCATGAACGGCAAGGTCACGGTCTACACGCGCCGGACCGACGGCGAAGAGGTCCCGATCCACGGCCCGTACCTGCAGAAGTTTCGCCAGGAGTGGCTCAAGGACCTGTTGGACGCCCAGACCTGGATCCGCGCCAACGCGCCGGAGCACGTCAAGAACATCGAACTGATCACCCTCGACGAGCTGCACGAGATCCGCCGCATCTGGGTCTTCGACAAGCACGAGGTCGAGGACTCCCTCCCCCGTATATACAAGGAGTCCACGGGCGAGGACTTCCCAGGCGGACCTCTGGACGAGCAACTCGTCATGGGCGCAGACGAGATGGAGCTCCTGAAGGAGCTCTGCGAGGACGACGACCTGCACTACGACATGGTCCGCGAGCTGCTCTCCGTCGAGCGCAAGTACCGGACAATGTCCCGACGCGCTGGCCTCTTCCAGGCGCTGGAGACCGCCGTAAAGAAGGGGTACTACGAGGACAGCGCCGACGCCATCGACTTCGCGCAGCGCAAGAACAAGTGGCGTGAGGAATCGCCGACCCACCTGACCCTGGACGAAGAAACCGGTATCGATGCTCCTGCGTAAGATCACTCTCGAAGAGTTCGGGGCTTACCGCGGCACCCAGTCGCTGGATCTGACCACCAAGAAGAGCAAGCCGATCGTCCTCATCGGCGGCCTCAACGGCTGCGGCAAGACCACCCTGCTCGACGCTATCCAGCTGGCGCTGTACGGGCCGCGAGCGCGTTGCAGCGGTCGAGGCAGCAAGTCGTACGAGACGTACCTCCGCGAGAGCATCAACCGGGAAGCCGACCCAACCCGCGGTGCGCAGATCATCCTGGAGTTCACGGTCACGGTGGACGGCACGGAGCACTACTACAAGGTGGTCCGCAGCTGGCACACCAGCGGCAAGACGACGCTCAAGGAATTCGTGAACGCGTTCGTCGACGAGGAGTACGGCTCCAGGGCAAAGCCGGGGCGACACGTCGCACCTGAGCTGAAGTACAGCCGGGTTCTCAGTCAGGAGTGGGCCGATCACATCGAAAGCCTGCTCCCCCTCGAAGTGGCCTCACTGTCGTTCTTCGACGGAGAGAAGATCGAATCGCTCGCCGACCCCGAGCGCGCGGCATCGGTCATCGAATCGGCCATCCACTCGCTGCTCGGCGTCAGCACCGTCCAGCAACTCCGTACGGACCTGCTCGCGCTCCAGCGCCGGCAGAAGCTGTCGGAGGAAGAGCAGCATCTGATGGACAAGATCCACGCGGAGGAGCAGGAACGGCAGGCAGCCGACGCCGCATTGGAGAACGCAGAACAGCAGGCCGCGCAGCGCAATAGCGAGCTCGTCAAAGCTCGGCGCACTCTCGAAACGCTGGAGGCTGCCTACAAGCAGGAAGGCGGAAACCTCTTCGAGCGTCGCGTCGAGATCGAGCGCGACTACGCGCAGGTTTGTGCTCGCCTCGCCGAAACCCGCAGCTACCTCGTCCAGTTGGCTGCAGGCCCGCTTCCGCTCCTCATGCTGGGGAGCCACCTCAAAGAGCTGCGCAAGCAGGCTGATCGCGAGCGTACGGCAGCCGAGTCCCACCAGGTACTGGGGGTACTCGAAGAGCGCGACCAGTGGCTACTGGACATGCTCCCTGCCGAGACGAAAACCGCCGTGATGGAGAAGCTGGAGGCTGACCGCGCCAAACGCGCCAAGTCCGCTGGCCTCACGGTGGATCTCGAACTCTCCCCGGACACGCTCCCCCAGCTGTCGGCACTCGACGAGGCACTCAGTCGTGACAAGACACGGGCTGCCGAGCTTCTTAAGCAGGCTGCGGAAGCCGCCGAAGAGCGTGTGCAGCTGGAGCGTCAGCTGGCGGGTGTACCGGCCAAGAGCAAGGTCGAGGCCATCCAGAAGGAGCGTGAAGACCAGCTCCAGGAAGTCGCACGGCTGGAACGGGAGCACGAGAACAGCCTCAGCAACGTCGAGGAGTTGAAGCGCCGCCTCGAATACGTCTCGGCCTCCCTTCAGCGTGCCCACGAAGAGTTCGTCCGCACCAAGGTGAAGGCCGAAGAGGTCGAGCGGATCATCAAGTACTCGGAGAAGGCCCGGAAGACGCTGGAACAGTTCGGCGATGCCCTCCTCAAGCGGCACATCAGCCGCCTCGAGGTAGCGATGCTCACGAGCTTCCAGACCCTCATGCGCAAGCAGGGCCTGGTGAACGACCTCCGCATCGACACCGACAAGTTCACGCTCACCCTGGCTGACGCCGATGGAGAGCCGATCGACCCCGGGCGTCTCAGCGCGGGCGAGCGCCAGCTACTCGCCGTCTCCCTCCTCTGGGGCTTGATGAAGGTCGCCGGCAACCACCTGCCCAACGTCATCGACACGCCGCTCGGTCGGCTCGACAGCCGCCACCGTGAGCACTTGGTGGACCGATACTTCCCATACGCCAGCGACCAAGTCCTCCTCCTCTCCACCGATGAGGAGATCGACGAGTACCTGCTTGGCCGCCTCAAGAAGTCCGTCGCCCACACCTACACTCTGGTCCACGACGACACCACCTTCACCACCAGCGTCGTCGAGGGTTACTGGTGGAGCGCAGGAGCCAGCCATGTCGCTTGAGAACATCCGCCTCGCCACCGCAAGCAAGGACCGCCTGAGCCGTCTGAAGCGCACCACCGGCATCACACAGTGGAACGTCCTGTGCCGCTGGGCCCTGGCGCTCTCCCTCGCGGACGCCTCTACCCCCCTGGTCCGTGAGGTCGTCACCGACTCCAACGTCGAGATGTCCTGGAAGACTTTCGCCGGACCCCACGGCGACCTCTACCTCGCCCTGCTCAAGCAGCGCTGCGTGGCCGACGGACTGGAGCCGACGGACGAGAATGTCTCCAAGACGCTGACGATCCATCTGGCCCGGGGGATCGGGTACTTGGGTGCGCACAAGGAGATGACGGCGATCGAGGGGCTGATCGGGGCAGTGGCAACCGTCTAGCTTGTCAGGAATCGCTCATCTTAGGGCCGATTCGCCTACGCGAATCGGCCCATTCCCACCCCTCACAAGATGCCGACCAGTCATCAGGAAACATAGATCCACTTCACTCTTTGACACATAGGCTGCCCTGTATGGCATCGGGACACGGCAGCACCTCGCTTCAGCTCTACCTCGTCGGCATCGGTGAGGTCCTGCGCAACAATCGCCTGGTCGTTCCCCAGTTCCAGCGCTCGTACTGTTGGAAGGTAGAGCAGGAGGTCCTCGACTACTGGACCGACCTGAGCCGGGCGATCAATGGCGGGGCGAAGGAGGAGTACTTCTTCGGCACGATCGTGATCACCCAGGACGGCGACGGGACTCGGAAGCGGATCATCGACGGCCAGCAGCGGCTGGTCACCTCCTCCCTCCTGATCGCTGCCATCCGCGACGAGCTGCGAACCCTGGAGGGGAACCTGATCAAGGCGGACGACTCCCAGGCTGTAGGCATCAGCCGCACCTTCCTAGCCAGCAAGGCATGGAACGACAGGTACGCGGAGCCACACCTCAAGCTCAATGAGAGCGACAACCCCGACTTCCTCGGGATCACCACCGGGACCGCGCTCCCGGGGAAACCTTCAAGGACCGACTCCGACATCGTCAAGGCGTACCGGTTCTTCCGGGAGAAGGTCTCGCAGTTCCGCAGCTTGCATGGGATGGACGCGGCCAACGTCCTCGAGAAATGGGTGAGCTACATCCAGCACCGGGCGCAGCTCGCCGTGGTCGAGACCCCGACCGAGGCAGACGCCTACGTGATCTTCGAGACCCTCAACAACCGAGGCGCCGACCTGACCACCGCAGACCTCCTGAAGAACCACCTCTTCGGAGCCGCCGGCGAGCAGCAGAACCTCAACGCAGTGCGGAACAACTGGCACCAGTCACTTGGAACGCTCCAGCTCGGGGCTGCCGATGCGAAGTTCACCAAGTTCCTGCGCCACTACTGGAGCTCGAAGGTCGGCAAGATCACCGAGCGCGATCTCTACGCGGAAATGCGCAAGGAGGTGACCCACCGACAGGAGGCGCTGCAGTTCTCGGAGAACCTCCTGTCAGCCGCACACGCCTACACCGCGCTCTCCAACCCGGAGAGCGACTTCTGGGCGACCAAGTGCAGTGGCAACGGTCACCGTCCCGCTCTCGACACACTCGCCATATTCGACCTGGTTCCCAACAAGATCCTCCTGCTGGCAGCAGTCGAGCATTTCCACTCCCACGAGCTCGAGAAGCTCCTCCGGGCCATGGTGAACTGGTCAGTGCGCGGCATGATCATGAGCATGATGAACCGCGGTCGATTCGAAGACCAGTACTCCCAGATCGCGGTCGCCATCCGGAAGGGCGAGGTCACCACCACCGCGCAGGTCCGACTGCGCGTCGAGGACCTCATCCCCTCCGACACCGATTTCAGAGAGCAGTTCGCGCTCGCCACCGTAGGAAGAAGCGATTCCAAGCTTGCCCGGTACTACCTGAGCGCCCTGGAGACGACAAGGCGAAAGGAATCCCAGCCGGAGTTCGTCCCCAACAGCAACCCGAGCCAGGTCAACCTGGAGCACGTGTTCCCTCAGAACGCCAAGGAAGCCGACTGGGAGGACTTCATCAAGATGAGTGGGAACAAGCAGGACGCCGCCAGCTGGGTCTACCGCATTGGCAACATGGTGCTCCTGCAGACTGGAGCGAACTCCAAGATCGGGAACAAGCCGTTCATCGAAAAGGTCGAGGTCTTCAAAGAGTCGGGCTTCGAGCTGACCAGAAAGATCAGCGAGAAGAGCGAGTGGACCCCAGACAGCATCCGACTTCGGCAGACCGTCCTTGCCGGACTCGCAGTCAAGACCTGGCCGCGCTGACGCAGAAATCACCAGGAGTGGCAGCCGAAAGGCTTCCGGCTGCCACTCCTGCCGTGAAAGAAGCAGCTTTACCAGTCCAGATCAGCGCTGGCGAGGATGTCGCCAACATCGTCCTTCTCTTCCTCCAGCGGCGGCGTCCTAAGCCCCTCGAGGACGAGGTTCGAGATGATCGTGTCGAGATCCTGGTCGGACTGACGGTTTATAAGAGTCTGCAGGTGGGACAGGCCGGCGTTCGCGTACTCCTCGAAGATGAGGACCCGCTCAGGCTGGCGGTCCGCGCTGAGGATCTTCGGGTCGTCGGGGCACTCGACGGCTCCGAGCATGTCGAGGAGCACCTCCCCGTAGTCACGGCTCTCCATGAGCGCGAGGCGGATCGGCTCATCAGCCTGGTCGAACGGCTTGCGCTCGCCTCGACGGCGGCCGAGCAGCGCGGCGAACATCATCGCCTCGACCATGGTCGCGAACGTCCCGGTCTTTCTGTCGGTGAGCTTACCGAGTAGGTCCTCATGCGCGTGAGGCCGGCGGAATCGGTCCGTGTAGGCCATCAGAAGGTCACCTTCTCCAGAACAGTGTGCTCGAAGTCGCCGTGTGACACGTACGGAACCTGACGGTTATTGATCACGATCGTCTCTTCGCCCGCCGACTGGTTCGGCGTGTAAGAGCGCAGTACGTACATCCGGTTGGCAGCCTGTTGGAGGTTCTCCAGGACCTTGCCCCGCGCCTGCGACTGCGAGAGCAGGGTGATGATCTGAGATGTGAGCGCCGGCAGGGCTTTGGAGATCTCTTCCTGATAGGTCAGGTCGAGGCTGCCGAAGGGGGCGTCCATGACGACCGGGTAGACACCGCCGCTGCCGGTCTCGATAGTCGCCTCCCCCCTGTTCTTCTTTCGGGCACTGATGTTCCTGGCAACCTCGGAGACCGCGCCGACGAAACTGAGGCCGAGGATCTGGTTCTCACCGGTGGAGCGGATGGCCACTCCGCTCGCGGTGTGCAGCTCCAGCTCGAAGTCGTCATTCAGCTCGGGTACGTAGCTCTTGATGAAGATCCGGGAGAAGACTTCCTTGACCTTCTTGTCGAGCTGGTCCCGGACCTCCTCGGTTTTGATCTCGAGGATCTCCTTCAGGGCGGCACGCACCTTCTCGACGAGCTCGACCTGTTCCTGAACCTTGCGGGCTTTCTCGCTCTTGACCTCAGCCTTCCGGTACTGACGGCCTGTGGCCTCTGCCTCCTGCTTGATCGAGGTGACCTTGTTCTCAGCCTCCTTGTGCGCGACACGGGCGTCGGTCTCTTTGGAGGCGTAGTTCTTTCGGCGCTCGATGAGGCGCTGGACGTCCTGGATGTTCACTCCCTCCAGCTGCCGATCGACATCGGAGCGTTCCGCTTCAAGCTCGCTGATCTCGGCGTCTGCCTTTTGAATGTCGGAAGCATTGAGGGTGAGCTGCTCCAGGATCTCCTGGCGCCTCTCCTCCAGGTTCTTCATCTTGCCGCTGACCCGCATCCAGCTCTCCTGGACGTCCTCGAGACCGGCGTTGTACTTGCGCTTGTCCAGCTCCACATACTCCTGGGTCCCCTCGCGGACCTCACGGCCGCACATGCACAGCTGGGCTTCGAGGATGTCCTCGATGAAGCTGCGCTGGATGCCTGCGGGCAGCTGACGGCGCTCTCGCATGTCGTCCGCGAGCTCAATCACCTTGGTGTCGATCCCACTGGTCAAAGCCAGGAAGCCGTGCCGCGACAGCAGCTCACGCTTGCGGCTCTTGTACTCCATGTGCCGGTCGTGCGCGGCCTTGATCCGACGGGTCAGCGAGTCCCGCTTCTTCTGGAGCGGCTCCGCCTCCCTGTTCTGGAGCAGGGCGCGGTCAATGGACTGGACTTCTTTCTGGAAGGCGCTGATCTCGCTGGAGAGGCGCAGCATCTCTGCCACCTCTTCCTTCTCGCGGGTGGCGAGGTGGTCCATGTGGTCGGACAGCTGCTTCAGCCTGCTGTCCTCCTTGGAGTCGATCTCGCTGGCGAGCTTTCGGGAGACCTTCGGCAGGTCCTCCAGAGCACGCTCGATAGCCTCCAAGTCCAAAAGGGTCTTGATAGCCTTCTGGACCTCCTGATTCTTTCCTTCGCCTTCCCGCTTCACATCGCCGGAGAACATCTTCTCCATGCGCTCACCGTTGAAGAAGAAGAACTGACGCAGGCCCTTGGGTAGGATCTTCTCGATCCGGTCCTGGCCGTTGAGGATGCTCTGGGCTTCGCCGTCCGTCCCGATCTCCGTGACCGTCAGCTCAGGCTCGACGGGCTCCTGCTCCGCCTTCTCCTTGATAACGGTGACGTGCCGGACCACGGAGAACCGGGTCCCGTCGTGCTCGAAGTCCAGCCGAACCGAGGCCGTGGCGTCCTCACCGAACGCGGTATCCGCCCATGCCTTGTCGTGAATGACGCGATGCTGCTGTTCCACGTCCTCCGAGAAGGTGCCGTAGAGGGCCCAGGCAAATGCGTTGAGCAAAGTTGTCTTGCCGGCACCGTTGTTCCCGAAGACGAGGACAGCGGGCTTTCCCTCCTCGACAGACAAGTCGAGAACCTGCTCACTGTAAAAGGCGCGGAAGTTGTTCAGCGTCAGCTTGAGCAGCTTCACTTGGTCAGCTCCCTCACGGCGTCGACGATCTTCGGGACGACCTTGGTCGTCTCCCTGATGTGGATGTTTTCGGTCTCCAGGTCGATGACCTTCTGGACGAGAATCTTGGCTTCCCGTGGCAGATCGTTCAGGACGTCACGCACCGTTCGTGCGGGAGGCTGGCCAGCTGTTTCATCGCTCACGGGTTGCTCCTGGTTCGAGTTAGCGGTACAGAAGGAATGGGGGTACCTGCGGGGCTCAGGTGTCGAAGAGGCCGTAGCGCTCGCGCACAGGGCGGAGGGCATTGAGGGTGTCCCCCTCGTTGTCAGCGAGGTGGGCGAACTCTTCGACGCGAGCCAGCTCGCGACGGAGCAGGCTGCGTTCGGTCTCGTACTGAATCGCGTCCCCGCCCGCGGGCGGCACGACGACGAAGTCGATGATGTCCGCGCGCTCTTTGCCAGGTGCCTTACGCAGGACGCGGCCGCGGCGCTGGATGAACTGGCGAGGGTTGGAGGAACTCGACAGGAGGTAGGCGGTCCGGGAGGCCGGGACGTCCACGCCTTCGTCCAGGCAGCGCATGGAGGAGATGACCTGGAGCTCGTTGTTCTCGAAGCGGCGCAGGATGTCTAGGCGGGCCGAGCGCTTCGTCTCCGAGGTGTAGCGGGCAGCGGGCATGTGCAGCTCGTTGCCGACCACCTCCATAACCTGGTCAATCTGGCGCGGGCCGTCGGTGCCGTGTTCGTAGAGAAGGGGGTGCTTGCCCTCGGCGCAGTAGATCAGCTGGTGGCTGGTGTCCCGGCGCCTCTCGATCTCCGCATGGAGGATCTCCAGCTTGCCGCGGGCGTGGCCGATGATGTCGGCGCGCTTCTTCAAAAGTCGGCCGAGCGGGCTGTCCCGATCGGCGGTCTCCTTCAGGTCTGTGCCGGCCGCGATCAGGCGGGCGATCTTTGCGCTGGTCTCTGCGTACAGCTCGGCTTCTTCGTCGTCCAGCTCCACGAGGATGGGCGTGTAGGTGTAGCGGCACAGGGCGCCGCGGCGGATGGCTTCGCCGATGCCCATCTCGAAGACGACTCGGTCGAAGTAGTCGGTGAGGGCGTCGGTGCCCTCCTCATCGAACCAGCGCTCCGGGGTGGCGGAGAGGCCGAGGCGGTACTGGGCTTTCTCTGGGAGGCAGGTACGCAGGTGCGCGGCGCCGAGGTTGTGGGCCTCGTCCGCGATGAGGAGGAGGTGCCCCTGGTAGGAGCTGAGCAGGTTCTGGAAGGCATCGCCGCCGAAGGTGGCGTTGGTGGTGACGATGACGCCGCCTCGGGTACCGCCGAGGGCGATGTTCTGGAGCAGGCTGTGAGCGCGCGGGGACCATTTGCTGGTCGCCTCGTAGGCCCGCAACGGCGTCACGCCGAACCACTCAACGTCCTTGGCCCATTGGTCGACGAGATGCTGGTACGGGGCCACTACGACCGTGAGTAGCGAGGCGGACGCATCATTCTTCCGAAGGAGCGTGCCGAGCTGGGAGGCGGCGGAAAGCGCGGTCAGGGTTTTGCCTGTGCCTGTGGCCATGCGAAGAATGCCTCGGCACTGGTTGCGAAACCAGTTCTGGACAGCTTCCTTCTGGTAGTCGCGAACCTTCAGGCTGGGCGGGATCGCGAGCGTGCCAGGTGGGGGCAGCGGGGCGGTGCGGATGGGGGTTCCGCCGGTCGGGAGGTCGTCCAGCTCGTACTGGTCGGCGGTGGCCCGGGCGCTGCGCTCGACGATCACCTTGGCGGCCTCGGTGAACGCGATGACACGCAGCAACTGCGTGCGGTTCTCCCAGAGGTCATCGAAGTCCTTGCTAATGCGCGCGGCCCGGCGTGCATCGCTCGGGTCCCAGCTCCGGTAAACCTCGATCGCCTCGAAGTTGCCGACGAGACCGGAGCGAGTCTCGTTGGCGCTGCCCTTGAAGGCGATGACGTCTCGGCCATCCCGGAAGACACCGATCTTCTCGTGGTACATGCCGACGCGGCCACGCTCTTCGACATAGGCCAGCTTGAAGTCGACTCGGTTCTCGGCGACCAGTTGTCCGAGCTTGCCGAGTCCGCGGGCTGCCCGCGCGTCCTCGACCGCCTGCTCCAGGTCGCGAAGGGCAGCACGCTGGAGGACTTCGCGCAGCTCGTAGCCGTCCTCGATGTCCTTGATGTCGGCCGGGTCAAGGTAAGGGGAGGCTATGATCCGCATGGTGCCGCCGCGCGCGGTGAACTCGTCGATTCCCTGCCCGAGCGTGGCGATCACGGACGCAGCGAAGTAGCCCACAGCCCGGTCGTAGGCGCTGGAGGCGGCGAGGGCAGGCAGGTAGAAGTCCTCGACAAGGTTGCTGCGGTCGCTGCGGTAGTCGGACTCCGCGCCACAGTCGCGGAGGAAAGGGGAAGCCGCCATCAGATCAACCCCAGGTGGTCCATGAGGTCGTCCACGTTGGGGGCCTCGTCGACGGGGCGGGGCCGCTGCTCGGCCGACGCGTCGGTCTCAGCGGTGCGGGCTGCGGGTACAGCGGCTTCCTCGGTGCCAGTGTCCAGGTCTTCACCTATACGGCGGACGATCCCTCCACGTGCAGTGAAGGGCGCATTGGACATGGCGGCCCGCAGGCTCGACTCCTTGATGTCGAAGTCTCGGCGGAGCAGCGCCACGACCTTGTCTGCCTCAACCTGGCCGCCGTGCGCATCGACCATGTCAGAGATCAGTTCCTTGATCGGCTTGTACACCGGGAGACGCCACTCGGTCAGCGCCCACTGGTTCCGCTGGCTCCGGCTGAAGCGGGCATCCCCTTCGATCTGCTGCCGCAGATACTGGATCCCGATGGTGGCGCCCGTGCGTTCCTTCAGCTCCTCGACAGTCAGCGGGGTGTCCGCCTCGCGCAAGGCAGCCTCCACATTGTCGAGGCGCTCGCGCTCACGCTGAAGCCCGCCGCGCGAGCCGACGCCGCTGGCGGCCTCTGTGGTCGAGGCGGATGCTGCTCCTTCTCGGGAGGACAGTCCCCGGGCCGGGATCGCTGCAGCGGAGGGTGCAGTCGTGTCGGCCGAACCGTCCTGGAGGCACCAGGCTCCCCTGGCCGTGATCGCGAAGCGCGCGTCCGTGAAGAGCGCCTCTGCCACCTCTCCCTGCGGCACGACTCCGTCCAGTGCACCCTCGATGAGCGAGGTGCTCATGCCCTCAGTGCAACCTTCGAGGAGCTGCGCGATGAGGTCTCCGGGCGACGCCTCCAGACCCGCTTCGCCGGCATCCGCCAGCGCGCCTGCAAGCGGAATGGATCCGCCACTCTCTGCTTCCCTGTTTTTGACTTCCTCGGTTGCGCCCGAAGGGCTATTACCCTCCGTAGCATTCTGCTCTGCCGAGGTTCCTTCGCCTCGCATTGCTCGACGCCGTTCGGAATCGGTGGAGCGATCCGGCACAACCCAGCCCTCGCCAGCCTTGAAGGTGGTGTCGCGGAGCATGCGGGAGACTACTCCAAGCTCTCCGTCTACCGTCTTCGCCTCACCAAGAATGTCACCGAGAGTAATAACTCTCTCGCCGTTCTTATTTACTAGGAGGAGGGCGAAGAGCTGCTCGATCAGCTCGGACAGCCCGTCTGAGACGGCGGCGGTCTCAGTCGGCTGTGGCAACGAGATCTGGTTGCCCTCGTGGTGAAGACCGCAGTAGATCAGCCACTGACGCAGGGTGTCGAGATCGCTGGGGACAGGCACCTGGCGTGCCTCCAGGAGGGCGGAGGCTGCCGACAGGCTCATCACCTCTTCGACATCAAGATCAAGGGCTCTCACCGTGGCGGCGCCACACTCTCCCAGATCATTCATGAAGATCCACTGTCCGGTCGGGGACGCGGAGGAGGTGGTCGCATCCAGCCAGCGCATGCCGGTGAACAGGCGGAGGACGGTGAGCCTGTCCCCAATGTTCTCGCCAAGCCAGGCGTGGCGGTCCAGAAACGAACTGACGAGGCAAGGTTTCCGCAGGTCAAACTCCGCCTGCTCTATCCAGGCACGGAGTGTGGAATTTCCCTCGACACTGCGGTTGAACTCGTCCATGAGGAAGTTTCGGCACTGCCGCGCAGTCTCCCGAAGAAGGGCATGCTGAGCAGCAAGCTCGCCCAGCGGAACCGGGACCTCAGCGCAGAAGTGCTGCAGGATGAGGTCCCGGTTGAAGCTGCTGAGCCCCTTGTACCAACGGTCGAATGCGTTCATGGCCCTCAGAGGCAGGGGTCGACGAGGGTCAGCGCGCTGCGATCAGCCCCTCATCACACGCGGCGATCGGATTGCCGCCGGTCACCGCGCGCCAAAGACGTCATTGGCCCCTATGCCTCTCCCCCCTCCTGAGACACCAGCGAAAGCGCTGTCGCTTCAACGGTACAGGGGACGTCCTGAACGCATCCATGGTTCCTTGATCTGCAGCAGACCTAGACCGGCGGGCGTGGTTTCCTCAAGCCTCACGCCCGCCGTCCATGTAGCGAGCACCCCTCCAGATCGGGCCCGGGCCTGCATGCCCGATGGCCTGCTTCCGCCGATCTCAGCGGCAAGGGCTGGCTCCATCGAGCCGGTTGGCTGGGGCAATCCGCGAGGTCGGTCGTCGACGTCCTGGAGATGGCCGCGAACCTCGGCCATCTCCCGCCGATCAGCCTGATCTACCCAGCAGTCGGCTACGCCTCCGAGGTCCGCCAACTCACTTACAAGCACCCGACGCCCACCTGGGACGCCCTGCACTGATTCACCGGCGACGACGCATTCCCGCGGCCCCTCGTTCTCCGTGATCAACCGTTTTCGCACCCATGCCGCCGACCAGCGCACCGACACTGGCCGCCGTCACGGCCGAAGGACGCGAACGGTGGAACGCTGAGGCCGCCGCCCGCACCTTCCAGGCCAAGTACCGCCTGCACCAGCAAGTTGGTAGGGCAGCGGAGGGACAAGCAACAGAAAACCCTAGGTCACGATTCATGTGACCTAGGGTTTCTCTGAGCCGCCTTCGGGATTCGAACCCGAGACCTACGCATTACGAGTGCGTTGCTCTGGCCATCTGAGCTAAGGCGGCGCGCTGTCCGCACTATGGTGCGATCAGCAACGACGGTAAGTCTACACAGTTTCGAAGGGTGCTCCGTACCGGCCCCGGAGGGGGGCGCTCCGGGGCCGGGGGCTGCGGTTATGAGCAGCGCTTTCCGTCCTCGGGCGGGGTGCCTCGGAGGAGGTAGGCGTTGATCGTGCGGTCGATGCAGGCGCTGCCGCGGCCGTAGGCGGTGTGGCCGTCGCCCTCGTAGGTGAGGAGGCGGGCCGAGGAGAGCTGGCCGGCCAGGGCCTGGGCCCAGCGGTACGGGGTCGCCGGGTCTCGGGTGGTGCCGACCACCAGGATGGGGGCCGCGCCCTTCGCCTCGATGCGGCGCGGCTCACCCGCGGCGTGGACCGGCCAGTAGGCGCAGTTCAGCGACGCCCAGGCGAGGCCCTCGCCGAAGACGGGGGACGCCTTCTCGAAGTCCGGCAGCGCGCTGCGCACCTGGTCGGGGGTGTCGAAGGCGGGCGGGAGGTCCAGGCAGTTCACGGCCGCGTTGGCGAACATCAGGTTGCTGTAGGCGCCGTCGGCGTCACGCTCGTAGTAGCCGTCGGACAGGACGAGGAGTCCGGCGCCGTCGTCCTCCTTCATCGCGGAGGTCAGCGCCTCGCGCAGCTGTGGCCAGGCGCCCTCGTCGTACATGGCCGCGATCACACCGGTCGTGGCGAGCGACTCGGTGAGGCGGCGGCCGTCGGGGGCGCCGGTGGGGACGGGCTGGTCGTCCAGTTCCTCGAAGAACGACTTGAGGTTCTTGCCCACCTGCTCGGGCGAGGTGCCCGCGCCGCCCAGCGGGCAGTCGGTCTGCCGTACGCAGTCCCGCGCGAACGACCGGAACGCCGTGTCGAAGCCCGCCGTCTGTTCCAGGTTCAGCCGCCGCGCGGGCAGCGACGGGTCCATCGCGCCGTCCAGCACCAGCCGGCCCGCCCGGTCCGGGAAGAGCCCGGCGTACGTCGCCCCGAGGAACGTCCCGTACGAGGCGCCGACGTAGTTCAGCTTCTTGTCGCCCAGCGCCGCCCGCACGATGTCCATGTCCCGGGCCGCCTCCACGGTGGACACATGGCGCAGCAGCCTCGGCGCGTCAGCGCCGCAGCCCTCGGCGAACGTCCGGTACGCCGCGACCAGCCCGTCTCCCTCCTTCGCGTCGTCGGGCGTGATGTCCGTCTGCGTGTACCTGTCCATGTCCGGCCCGTCCAGACACTCGACGGGCTCGCTGCGGGCCACGCCGCGCGGGTCGACGGCCACCATGTCGTAGCGGGCCCGGACCTCGGCCGGGTAGCCGATGCCGGCGTACGACTCCATGTAGCCGATCGCCGAACCGCCCGGCCCGCCCGGGTTCACGAGCAGCGAGCCCAGCCGGTCGCCCGTGGCCTTCTTGCGGGCGACGGCGAGCCGGACGTCACCGGCGGACGGCCTGGCGTAGTCGAGCGGTGCCTTGATCGTGGCGCACTCGAAGCCGGGGACGCCACAGCCCCGCCACGCCGGCTTCTGCGCGTAGTACGACGTGAGCGCGGCGGGGACGGACTTCGGCAGCGCGGCCAGTGTCGCCGGCTCCGCCGCCGCCGAGGCCGCGGACGTCGTCGGGCTCCCCGAGGAGCAGGCGGAGACCAGCAGCGCGGCCGTGGCGAGGAGGCCGATCGCGGTCCTGACTCCGCCACGGGCCCTGCGGTGGGCGCCGCCGGAGCCCCCGCGCCGGGAAGCGGGGGTGGAGGCGGAGCGGAAGACCGAGCGGGAGGCGGTGCGGGGAGTGCGCCTTGTGTGCATTCAGCGAGCGTAACTCTGCGCGACGGAATGAGTGCCGTGCGTGCGTGTCGTGCCTCGTACGAGTTACAACGTCAATCCCCCAGGTTCCTCCGAGACCCCAGCGTGCCCCGACCGCACCGGGTGTCAGCCCGCTCTGAGCGCCATCGTCATCGCCTCCACCGCGAGCAGCGGCGCCACATTGCGGTCGAGCGCGTCACGGCAGCCGGCGATCGCCTCGATGCGGCGGAGCGTGGACTCCGGGGAGCTGCCACGGGCCAGGCGCTCCAGGGCGTCCTCGGCGTCCGCGTTGGCGATGGCCACGCGGGAGCCGAGCTGGAGGGCGAGGACATCGCGGTAGAAGGCGGTGAGGTCGGTGAGGGCGAGGTCGAGGCTGTCGCGCTGCGTGCGCGTTCTGCGGCGCTTCTGCTTGTCCTCCAGGTCCTTCATCACACCGGCCGTGCCACGCGGCATCCGGCCGCCCTGGGCGGCGCCGAGTGCGGCCTTCAGCTCCTCGGTCTCCTTGGTGTCCATCTCCTCGGCGAGCTGCTTGGCGTCCTCGGCGGCCGCGTCGACCAGCTCCTGGGCGGCCTTGAGCGCGCCGCCGACATCCTCGACGCGCAGCGGCATCCGCAGCACGGCGGCACGGCGCTCGCGAGCGGCCGGGTCGGTGGCCAGGCGGCGGGCCCGGTCGACATGGCCCTGGGTCGCGCGGGCCGCCGCGGCGGCGGCTTCCGGCTCGACGCCCTCGCGCCGTACGAGCATGTCGGCGACGGCGTCGACCGACGGCGTGCTCAGGTTCAGGTGGCGGCAGCGGGAGCGGATGGTCGGCAGGACGTCCTCGATGGAGGGGGCGCACAGCAGCCAGACCGTGCGGGGGGCGGGCTCCTCCACGGCCTTGAGGACGGCGTTGGCCGACTTCTCGTTCAGCCGCTCGGCGTCCTCGACGAGGATGATCTGCCAGCGGCCGTTCGCCGGCGAGGTGAACGACTTGCGGACGGTGTCGCGCATGTCGTCGGCGAGGATCTGCGAGCCGACCGCGGCGACGGTGGTGACGTCGGCGTGCGTGCCCACCAGTGCCGTGTGACATCCGTCGCAGAAGCCGCAGCCCGGGGAGCCGCCGAGGGCCCGGTCGGGGCTGACGCACTGCAGCGCCGCCGCGAAGGCCCGCGCCGCCTGGTTCCGCCCGGCTCCGGGCGGGCCCGTGAACAGCCACGCGTGGGTCATCTTCGACGCCTCGGGCGGAGGGGTGTCGGCCGTGGCCGCGGTGACCAGGGCGTCGGCGTCCCTGGCGGCAGCGCCCAGCTGCTCGCTCACCCTCGCCTGCCCGACGAGGTCGTCCCACACGGTCATGGGTCACGCCGCCCTTCCGTCACGTCCGCGTCCGCTTCCGCGAACCGTACTGCCGCGTCCGAGAACCGCTCTGCCGCGTCCGCGGACAGGCCTGCCCGCTGCGAGATCCATTGTGGGGCCGGCCACTGACAACCGGCTCCGGCCCTCAGAGGGCCGGAGCCGGTGATCTTGCCAACTGCCTGCCGGGCAGGGCCTCAGCGGCCCCGGCCCCTCCCCCGGCGTCCCCGGCCCTCGTCCGGGTCGTCGTCGTGCGGTCCGAGCAGCTCGTCCGCCAGCGACGGCAGGTCGTCCAGCGGCGTCTCCTCCGCCCAGTCGGACCGGCGGCGGCGCGGCTCGCCCTCGGCGTCGACCTGGGGCAGCTCACGCGTACGGTCATCGGTGCCGTCGGGGCGGGAGGCTGGCGAGTCGTCGCGGAAGTACCCGGGCGGAACCCGGTCCGCCGGTCCGTCCCCGCGTACGGGCGGTTCGTCCCCGCGTACGGGCGGCAGCACGGCCGTCTCGTCCTCTGCCCAGGTGGGCCTCTCCTCGGCCCCGGGGCGCACCGCGGGCAGCACCTCGGTCTCGTCGCCCGCCCGGGGAGAAACCGGCGGCAGCACCGCCGTCTCCTCGGCCGCCGTCGGCGGCACCGGCGGCTTCGGCAGCTCGGCCGTCACCTCGGCGTCGTCCCGCACCCGGCGCAGCACGGTCGTCTCGTCGACGGAACCGGAAGCAGAACCGGAACCGGAATCGGAACCGGAGGCAGCACCCGACCCGGACCCGGAGCCACCCGGAGCGTTCTCCGGCTTCACCACGGGCGTCGGCACCGTCGCCGCGTCCTGGCCGGCCGACGTACGGGAAGCATCCTGCGAAGCGGAACCCTGGCCAGAGCTCTGGGGAGAGCTCTGCGGGGAACTCTGGGTGGAGCTCTTCGGCCCTGCCTCCGCCGCCGCGGCCGCCGCCTCCGCCAGCCGTCGCGCCTCCTCGGCCCGCAGCAGCGCCGCCTCGGCCTTGCGCTGCTTCTCCAGGCGGAGCGCCTCGGCCTCGGCGCGCAGCCGGGCCTCTTCCTCGGCCTGCTTGCGGCGCCGGTCCTCCTCGGCCTTGCGGCGGGCCTCCTCCTCGGCCCGGGCCTTCTCCTCCGCGAGGAGCCGCGCCCGCTCCTCCTCGGCCTTCTTCTGCGCTTCCTCGGCCCGTCGCCGGGCCTCCTCCGCCTGCCGTTCGGCCTCGCGCCGCTGCGCCTCTTCCAGCTCGCGCCGCTTGCGCTCCTCCTCCTCGGCGCGCAGCCGGGCGAGCTGCTCCTGGCGCTCGCGCTCCAGGCGCTCCTCCTCGGCCTTGCGGGCGGCCTCTTCCTCGGCCTTGCGGCGGGCCTCCTCCTCGGCCTTCTTCCGCGCCTCCTCCTGGGCCTTGATCTCGGCCTCGGACAGCGGCAGCACCTGGTCGAGCCGGTGCCGGATGACGGTCGTGACGGCCTCGGGCTCCTGGCCGGCGTCCACCACCAGGTACCGCCCGGCGTCGGCCGCGGCCAGGGTGAGGAAACCGGACCGCACGCGCGCGTGGAACTCGGCGGGCTCCGACTCCAGCCGGTCGGGCGCCTCGGTGAACCGCTCGCGGGCGGTCTCCGGCGCGACGTCCAGCAGGACGGTCAGATGCGGCACGAGCCCGTTCGTGGCCCAGCGGTTGATCCGGGCGATCTCGGTCGGCGACAGGTCTCGGCCCGCGCCCTGGTAGGCCACGGAGGAGTCGATGTACCGGTCGGAGATGACGACCGCGCCGCGCTCCAGGGCGGGCCGTACGACGGTGTCGATGTGCTCGGCCCGGTCGGCCGCGTAGAGCAGCGCCTCGGCTCGGTGCGAGAGGCCCTCGCTGGACACGTCCAGCAGGATCGACCGCAGCCGCTTGCCCACCGGCGTCGCCCCCGGCTCGCGCGTCAGCACGACCTCGTGGCCCTTGCCGCGGATCCACTCGGCGAGCGCCTCGGCCTGCGTGGACTTGCCGGCCCCGTCGCCGCCCTCCAGGGCGATGAAGAAACCGGAGGTCGCGGACGCCTGGTCCGGGTCGTCGCCGCCGAGCAGCGCGTCCCGCAGGTCCTGCCGCAGCGGCACGCCGGAGCGGTCGTCGACCTTGGCCAGCACCAGCGCGGCGACCGGCAGCAGCAGGGCGCCGGCGAGCATCAGGGTGAAGGCCGCGCCGCCGTGCGCGAAGACGAACTTGCCGCTCTCCAGCCGGTGCGGCCCGATCGCCGCCGCCACCAGCGGCGCGATCACCGCGGCGAGCGCCACACAGACCCGGACGACCGCGTGCAGGTGCTCGGTCGTACGGGGCCGCCGGAACTCCTCGGCCTCCTGGTCGAGCAGCGTGTGCCCGATGTTGGCGGAGATACCCGCGCCGACACCGGCCAGGGCGAGGATCAGCAGCACGGTGGTGACGTCCGGCACCAGCCCGGCGGCCAGCAGCGCGATACCGGTGAAGGCGATCACCAGCGCGAGCAGCCGGCGGCGCGACAGGGCGGGCAGCAGGGCGGGCGCCGTACGGATGCCGACGACGACACCGCCGGTCAGCACGCCCACGAACAGGCCGTAGAGCACCGGGCCGCCGCCCAGGTCCTTGGCGTGCAGCACGGCCACGGCGACGGCGGCGGACACCGCGGCGGCGACGGCCGCGCAGGCCAGCACCAGCAGCGGCATCGCGCCCGTGCGCCCCTTGTCGGCGCCGGCGGTGGTCTTCGGACGGCGCAGCCCCTCGAGCGGCGACCGCGCGCGGGGGGTGCGGGTGGCGGGCAGTTCGAGGAAGGTCAGTACGGAGAGGGAGGCGGCGAACAGCCCTGCCGCCACGTACGAGGCGAGGGCCGCCTGGTGCTGGCCGAACCAGTCGATGCCGACGCCCAGCAGATTGTTGAACAGGGCCGCGACGACGAGCACGACGGCCGCGAGCGGGATCGCGACGAAACCGGTGCGCAGCGAGAGCCGGCGCAGGGCGTCCAGGTGGTCGGGCAGCGGCCGGACCGTCGCGCCTTCCGGCGGGGGTGCGGGCAGCAGCGCGGGGGCCGCGCTCTCGCGGCACACCGTCCAGAAGCGCTCGGCGACTCCGGTCACGAAGGCCGTGACGAGGAGCATGGCCAGCGCGTCCTCGGGCATCCAGTCGATCCACAGCGGCGCGATGATGAGCAGCACGGCACGCAGCCCGTCCGCGCCGACCATGGTCCAGCGGCGGTCGAGCGGGCCGTCCTGCGAGGTGAGCGCCGTGAGCGGACCGAGGAGCACGGCGCCGAAGAGGAGCGTCGCGAGGATGCGCACCCCGAAAACGGTCGCCACTGCGAACGCCACGCCTCGGTAGCCGCCCCCGAACGCACCCTCGGCGACAGCCGCCTGGAGGGTGAGCAGGACCAGCACGAGAAGGGCCAGGGTGTCGCCCACACCGCCCACGAGCTGTGCGCTCCAGAGCCGCTTCAACTGCGGACGGCGCAGCAGGGCGCGGACGGCGCGCTCGCGGGAGTCCGCGACCAGGGCATCGTCGGGGGCCGGCGGAGAGGCCGTGGGGTGCTCGGCTCGCGTCATGCGTTCAGCCTATCGGGAGCCACCGACAGCCTGGAGGGCCCGGTCTGACATGCGCACGCCCCGACACCGAAGTGTGCCGGGGCGTTCGCTTTCCGAACCCTGGGCGAAGATCCGGACCCTTGAAGGTCCGGATCCCGGACAGGTCCTGAAAGGACCTCAGTCCTCCGCCGGCTTCGAGGCGGTCGCCGTCTTGGCCGCCGTCTTCGCCGTCGTCTTCTTCGCCGTGGTGGTCTTCTTGGCCGTCGTCTTCTTCGCGGTCGTGGTCTTCTTCGCCGCGGTCTTCTTGGCCGTCGTCTTCTTCGCCGGGGCCTTCTTGGCCGCCTTCTTGGCGGTCTTCTTCGCCGGCCCCTTCGCGCGCTTCTCGGCGAGCAGCTCGAAGCCGCGCTCCTGGGTGATCGTCTCGACGCTGTCGCCGGAGCGCAGGGTCGCGTTGGTCTCCCCGTCGGTGACGTACGGCCCGAAGCGGCCGTCCTTCACGACGACCGGCTTGCCGCTGACCGGGTCCTCGCCCAGCTCCTTCAGCGGCGGCTTGGCGGCCGCCCGGCCCCGCTGCTTGGGCTGGGCGTAGATCGCCAGCGCCTCTTCCAGCGTGATCGTGAAGAGCTGCTCCTCGGCCTGGAGCGAGCGCGAGTCCGTGCCCTTCTTCAGGTACGGGCCGTAGCGGCCGTTCTGCGCGGTGATCTCCTGGCCCTCGGCGTCGGCGCCGACGACACGCGGCAGCGACATCAGCTTCAGGGCGTCGTCGAGCGTCACCGTGTCCAGGGACATCGTCTTGAAGAGGGAGGCCGTACGCGGCTTGACCGCGTTCTTGCCCGTCTTCGGGGTGCCCTCGGGGAGGATCTCCGTCACATACGGGCCGTAGCGGCCGT
Source organism: Streptomyces sp. CRCS-T-1 (assembly GCF_024442335.1). Taxonomy (NCBI): domain Bacteria; kingdom Bacillati; phylum Actinomycetota; class Actinomycetes; order Kitasatosporales; family Streptomycetaceae; genus Streptomyces; species Streptomyces sp. CRCS-T-1. The sequence continues at coordinate 3,690,550 of NZ_CP101651.1, forward strand.
CCTTGGCGACGATCGTGTGGCCGGTGGCCGGGTCGGGGCCCAGTTCGTAGTCGCCGCTCGGCTTGGCGAGCAGTTCCTCGGCGAGGTCGACGGAGAGCTCGTCCGGCGCCAGGTCGTCCGGGATGTCGGCGCGCTGGTGCTGCTCGGTGTCCTTCTCACCGCGCTCGATGTACGGCCCGTAGCGGCCGACCCGCAGCACGATGTCGTTGCCCACGGGGAACGACGACACCTCGCGGGCGTCGATCGCGCCCAGGTCGGTCACCAGCTCCTTGAGGCCGCCGAGGTGGTCCCCGTCGCCGTTGCCGGCGTCGGCGGCACCGCCCTCGACGCCCGCGGCGGAGCCGCTGTCGGATGCCGTCTCACCGAAGTAGAACCGCTTCAGCCACGGCACGGCACGCGCCTCACCGCGGGCGATGCGGTCGAGGTCGTCCTCCATCTTGGCGGTGAAGCCGTAGTCGACGAGCCGCCCGAAGTGCTTCTCCAGGAGGTTGACCACGGCGAAGGACAGGAAGGACGGGACGAGTGCCGTGCCCTTCTTGAAAACATAGCCGCGGTCGAGGATCGTGCCGATGATCGACGCGTACGTCGACGGGCGGCCGATCTCGCGCTCTTCCAGCTCCTTGACCAGGGAGGCCTCGGTGTAGCGGGCCGGGGGCTTGGTGGCGTGCCCGTCGACCGTGATCTCCTCGGCGCTCAGGGCGTCGCCCTCGGAGACCTGGGGCAGCCGGCGCTCGCGGTCGTCGAGCTCGGCGTTCGGGTCGTCGGCGCCTTCGACGTAGGCCTTGAGGAAGCCGTGGAAGGTGATCGTCTTGCCGGACGCGCTGAACTCGACGTCCCGGCCGTCGGAGGCCGCGCCGCCGATCTTCACCGTGACGCTGTTGCCGGTCGCGTCCTTCATCTGGGAGGCGACGGTCCGCTTCCAGATCAGCTCGTAGAGCTTGAACTGGTCGCCGGTCAGTCCGGTCTCGGCGGGAGTGCGGAAACGATCACCCGAGGGGCGGATCGCCTCGTGCGCCTCCTGCGCGTTCTTGACCTTCCCGGCGTACGTCCTCGGCTGCGGCGGCAGGTAGTCGGCGCCGTACAGCTGCGTGACCTGGGCGCGGGCGGCGGCGACCGCCGTGTCGCTCAGGGTCGTGGAGTCCGTACGCATGTAGGTGATGTAGCCGTTCTCGTACAGCTTCTGCGCGACCTGCATGGTGGCCTTCGCACCGAAGCCGAGCTTGCGGCTGGCCTCCTGCTGCATCGTCGTCGTACGGAACGGGGCGTACGGCGAGCGGCGGTAGGGCTTGGACTCGACGGAGCGGACGGCGAACCGGGTCTGCTCCAGGGCGGCGGCCAGGGCGCGGGCGTTCGCCTCGTCGAGGTGCAGGGTGTTCGCGCTCTTCAGCTGTCCCAGGGAGTCGAAGTCGCGGCCCTGCGCGACCCGCCTGCCGTCGACGGACTGCAGGCGCGCGACCAGCGACGACGGGTCCGACGAGTCACCGGCGCGGCCGGATGGGGGTCCCCCCGCTCGAGCGAAGTCGAGAGTGGGGGAGAAGGTGCCCGTCAGGTCCCAGTACTCAGCTGAACGGAAGGCGATGCGCTCGCGTTCCCGCTCGACGACGAGTCGTGTGGCGACCGACTGGACACGGCCCGCGGACAGCCGCGGCATGACCTTCTTCCACAGGACCGGCGAGACCTCGTAGCCGTAGAGGCGGTCGAGGATGCGGCGGGTCTCCTGGGCGTCGACGAGCTTCTGGTTGAGCTGGCGCGGGTTGGCCACGGCGGCCTGGATCGCGGCCTTGGTGATCTCGTGGAAGACCATCCGCTTGACCGGGACCTTGGGCTTCAGGACTTCCTGGAGGTGCCAGGCGATGGCCTCGCCCTCGCGGTCCTCATCGGTGGCGAGGAAGAGTTCGTCGGACTCCTTCAGCAGGTCCTTGAGCTTCTTGACCTGGGCCTTCTTGTCGGCGTTGACCACATAGATCGGCTGGAAGTCGTGTTCGACGTCCACACCGAGGCGGCGGACCTCGCCGGTGTACTTCTCGGGCACCTCCGCGGCGCCGTTGGGAAGGTCGCGGATGTGCCCGACGCTCGCCTCGACGATGTATCCGGGGCCGAGATAGCCCTTGATCGTCTTCGCCTTGGCAGGCGACTCGACGATGACGAGTCGGCGGCCGCCCTCTGCGGTCTCGCTGGTCGGGGACAACTTCGCTCTTCTCTCCGGTCGACGCTGGGGCCTCCCCGGAGTCGCTTGCCCGGGGCTGGGTCGTGGGTGACGCTGCGGAGTGTGACGGTACAGCCCGCCCCCGTGTCAAACGGGAAAAGCCCGCAACGGCCACTCGAACGGTAACCCGACTACCACCATTCCTGCCGCCCGGAGTGCCCGTACCCGGCCCGGTCCTATGCGGAGCGCGACCTCCCGATTACCGGCGGGCGCGACGTCGGCCGGGGCTTCAGAGGCGGGTGAAGCACCAGGTTCCGACCACCAGGGCGAGCACCGCGACGACGCTCGCGAGGGTCGCCGACGCGACGGGCCTCACACCCTCGGCGACGGGCCTGTGCTGGCGCACGCGCGTCACGGTCCACGCCAGCAGTCCGCCTCCGAACAGGGAGAACACCGCTCCCGCGAAGATCGCCGGTTCGCTCTCCATGGCCCCCGTGCCCCTTTTCCCCAGTCCGCGACTCCTCAGCCCCGGGAGGCTGACACGCGTGGGCGGCGGGCAGGCGAACCGTAGGTGAACGCCGGGGCGACGCGGCCGGGGATCGAGGAGGACCCGGCCCTCGGAACCCGTTCGGGACGAGGTGTTCAAATCGACTCGAAATTTATTGGCGGATCTTGGCGGATGTCTTGGCGGATGTCTGGCGGATGGCTTGGCGGATGTCTTTCCGCCGGGTCCTCAGCGCACCGGCTCCAGGAACCCCTGCTCGACGAGCAGCCGGATCTGGGCCGGTGTGCGATCGCGGAGCAGCACCGGGTCCTCGCCGATCAGCTGGGCGATGGCGTCAAGGATGCGGCCGGCGCTCATCGTGCCGTCGCAGACGCCCGCGAAGCCCGCCCCGACCGTGTCCACCCGGGTCGCCCGGCGCATCCCGCGGTTCTGGCGCAGCACGACATGCTCGGGGTCCTCGGCGCCGGGCAGCCCGACCTGCTCCTGCACGACCTCGGCGGCCAGCCGGAAGTGCCCTTCGAGCAGGGCGGCGTCGTCGTGGCCGCGGAGGTGGTCGAGCCGGTCGAAGTGGGCCTTGATGGTGTCCCCGAGCGGCTGCTCGACCGGATGCGGCCACTCCTCCACCGTGAGGGAGGGCACGGCGGCGCCCGTCCTGCGCAGGGTGATCCAGCCGAAGCCGACGGCCTTCACCTTGCGCGCCTCGAACTCGTCGAGCCATGCGTCGTACCGCGCCTGGTACTCCGCCGTGTCGCCCTCGTGGTCGCCCGCGTCCCGCAGCCACAGCTCGGCGTACTGATTGATGTCCTGCACCTCGCGCTGCACGATCCACGCGTCACAGCCCCGGGGCACCCATGACCTGAGCCGGTCCTGCCAGTCCTCCCCTTCCACGTGCTGCCAATTGGCGAGGAACTGCGCGAACCCGCCCTCGTTCAGCCGCTCCCCCGCCTCCGAAACGAGCGTGCGGCACAGATCGTCCCCGCCCATGCCACCGTCGCGGTAGGTGAGCCGGGCACCGGGAGAGATCACGAACGGCGGGTTCGAGACGATCAGGTCGTACGTCTCGTCGTCCCGGACCGGGGTGAAGAGGGAGCCCTCGCGCAGCTCGGCGGCCGGGGCGCCGGACAGGGCCAACGTGAGACCGGTGATGTGCAGCGCGCGCGGGTTGAGGTCGGTGGCCGTCACGCGCGTGGCGTGCCGGGCCGCGTGCAGCGCCTGGATGCCGGAACCGGTGCCGAGGTCGAGGGCGGCGCCCACGGGCGTACGGACGGTGATGCCGGCGAGGGTCGTGGAGGCGCCGCCTACGCCCAGGACGACTCCCTCGTCGCGGCTGCCGATCCCGCCGGCGCCGCCGACCGCGCAGCCCAGGTCCGACACGATGAACCAGTCCTCGCCGCCGGGCCCGCCGTAGGGCCGCACGTCGACCGTGGCGGCGATCTCGTCGCCCGCTCGCTCGAGCCAGCCGGTCTCCAGGCAGGCGTCGACAGGCAGGACGTCCGCCACGCGCGCGTGCGGCACGGGCTGCTGGAGCAGGAACAGCCGGACGAGCATCTCCAGCGGTGTGTCCCCGCGGGTCGCCCGGAGCGCGGGCACGGTCTCGCTCCGGGCCAGCGCCGCGTACGCGGGGGCGCCGAGCAGTTCGAGCAGTCCGTCGGCGGTGAAGGAGGCCCCGAGCAGGGCGTCCCGGAGCCGGGCGGCGACCTCGGGGCGGTCGGGGGCGGGCAGCGGGGACAAGGGTGACTGGCTGGCGTTACTCACGCCCCCCATTGTGTCCGCAGGCGCCGGTGGCGCACGTGCCCGTGCCGGGTATTGCGCGGGCCTGTACGGCTCGGCTCAGCCGTCACTTCCCGACTCAGCCGTCACTTCCCGACTCAGCCGTCACTTCCGGACGAACGGTCACTCCCGGCCCAGCCGTCACTTCCGACTGAGCCGTCACTCCCGGACGAACGGTCACTCCCGGCCCAGCCGTCACTTCCGACTGAGCCGTCACTCCCGGACGAGCGGTCACTCCCGGCTGAGCCGTCACTCCCGGCTCAGCCGTCGCGGGCCCCTCCCCAACGGCCGGATCAGGTCGCGGACGCCGGTCCCGTCGCCGCCTTGCAGCTCGTCTGCCGGGCCATCGCCTGGCCGACCTCGCCCTCCTCCAGCTTGCTGAGCGCGTCGTTCCCGCTCTTGCTCAGCTTGTCCAGCTCGGTGGCGATGTCCTTGAGACCGTCGGCGAACTTGCCCTGGTCCTTCGTGTCGAGGTCGTCGACCTGCTTCTTCAGCGAGGCGTACGACGCGGAGATCGTGTTGAGCTCCTTGACCGCGTCCTTCTGCTTCGTCTCGCCGTTCTCGACGTCCGGCGCGCCGGCCTTGTTCACCGCGGTGCCGATCGCCTTGTAGGCGTCGGACATGTCCTGGAAGGCCTGTGCGTCGGTCTTCTGGACGTCCTCCGGTGTGCTGTTGTCCGAGGTCTCCTTCTGGATCGAGGCATTGGCCGACTCGATCTTCTTGGCCTGCGGCTGTACGGCGTCGCAGACGTCCTTGGCCCAGGAGTCCAGCTTCTCGTTCTCGTCGCCGCCGCAGCCCGACAGCGCCAGTACCAGTACCGCACCGCCGGACAGTGCGGCCGCGAGCTTCTTGTTCACCGGTTTGGTCCCTTCCATGGCTCTCGGCCCCGGAACATACACGCCAGGGGCACGGCAACCGCACGCCGAGAACCTATTAAGACCTTTTTGTTACCTTTTGATCCGGGCGAGACAAGGCTCACGATGTGGCGTGCGAACACACAGGGCGGGCGGGCGACGCGCCAACGCGCGCCGCCCGCCCGCACCTTGAGCTGGGGCTTGACGAACCTCCCTACGAAACCACCGCCGGATCCGGAGACTTGGGTTCCGGCTCGGCGTTGTTTTCGTCACCTACGGCGATGCCGCGCCGTTTTGACACGTAGACCGCGCCGGCGATCACAGCGAACGCGAGCGCCGCGATCAGGATCCGCATGCCGATGCTCTTGTCCGGGCCGTAGGAGAACTTGATCACTGCGGGCGCGATGAGCAGCGAGACCAGGTTCATGACCTTGAGCAACGGGTTGATCGCGGGACCGGCGGTGTCCTTGAACGGGTCGCCGACGGTGTCGCCGATCACGGTCGCGGCATGGGCCTCGCTGCCCTTGCCTCCGTGATGACCGTCCTCGACGAGCTTCTTGGCGTTGTCCCAGGCGCCGCCGGAGTTGGCCAGGAACACCGCCATCAGCGTGCCCGCGCCGATCGCGCCCGCCAGGAACGCGCCGAGCGGACCGACGCCGAGCGTGAACCCGATGAAGATCGGCGCCAGCACGGCCAGCAGTCCGGGCGTGGCGAGCTCTCGCAGCGCGTCCTTGGTGCAGATGTCGACGACCTTGCCGTACTCCGGCTCCTCGCTGTAGTCCATGATCCCGGGCTTCTCGCGGAACTGCCGCCGCACCTCGAAGACCACGGAACCCGCCGACCGCGACACCGCGTTGACCGCCAGCCCCGAGAAGAGGAAGACGACCGCCGCGCCCGCGATGAGGCCCACGAGGTTGTTGGGCTGCGAGATGTCCATCATCAGGCTCATCGGGGCCCCTTCGCCCCCGAGTTTCTCGCCCACGTCGCGTGCCCCGGTGATGATCGCGTCGCGGTACGACCCGAAGAGCGCCGCCGCCGCGAGCACGGCCGTGGCGATCGCGATGCCCTTGGTGATCGCCTTGGTGGTGTTGCCGACCGCGTCCAGGTTGGTGAGCACCTGCGCGCCCGCGCCCTCGACGTCACCGGACATCTCCGCGATGCCCTGCGCGTTGTCGGAGACCGGCCCGAAGGTGTCCATCGCGACGATCACACCGACCGTGGTGAGCAGGCCGGTGCCGGCCAGCGCTACCGCGAACAGCGCCAGCATGATCGACGTACCGCCGAGCAGGAACGCCCCGTACACGCCGAGGCCGATCAACAGGGCGGTGTAGACGGCGGATTCGAGTCCGACGGAGATCCCGGCGAGGACGACGGTGGCCGGACCCGTGAGCGAGGTCTTGCCGATGTCTCTGACGGGCCGGCGGGTGGTCTCGGTGAAGTAGCCCGTCAGTTGCTGGATCAGGGCGGCGAGCACGATGCCGATGGCCACTGCGACGAGGGCGAGGATCCGCGGATCGCCGTCCTTGGCCAGGACGGCGGCATCGGTGACGCCGTCGAGCTCCGAGTACTTGCCCGGCAGGTAGACGAACACGGCCACCGCCACCAGCACGAGCGAGATCACCGCGGAGATGAAGAACCCGCGGTTGATGGCGCTCATGCCGCTGCGGTCGGCGCGCCGGGGCGCCACCGCGAAGATGCCGATCATCGCGGTGATCACACCGATCGCCGGCACGAGCAGCGGGAAGCCGAGCCCGGCGTCGCCGAAGGCCGCCGAGCCGAGGATCAGCGCGGCGACCAGGGTGACGGCGTACGACTCGAAGAGGTCGGCGGCCATGCCCGCGCAGTCGCCGACGTTGTCGCCCACGTTGTCGGCGATGGTCGCGGCATTGCGCGGATCGTCCTCCGGAATGCCCTGTTCGACCTTGCCGACCAGGTCGGCGCCGACGTCGGCGGCCTTGGTGAAGATGCCGCCGCCGACACGCATGAACATCGCGATCAGCGCGGCCCCGAGGCCGAAGCCCTCGAGCACCTTCGGCGCGTCGGCCGCGTACACCAGCACCACGCACGAGGCGCCCAGCAGGCCGAGGCCCACCGTGAACATGCCGACCACGCCGCCCGTGCGAAATGCGATCTTCATCGCCTTGTGCGAGACCGCGGTCAGATCCTTTTCCGGCTCGCCTGCCGCCGGTGTGGCTTCACGCGCCGCCGCGGCGACACGCACATTGCTGCGTACGGCGAGCCACATGCCGATATAGCCGGTGGCCGCCGAGAACGCCGCTCCGATCAGGAAGAACACCGAACGTCCGGCACGCTGATTCCAGTCGTCCGCGGGCAGCAGCATGAGCAGGAAGAACACGACCACGGCGAATACGCCGAGCGTGCGAAGCTGCCGTGCCAGATAGGCGTTCGCGCCTTCCTGGACCGCCGCCGCGATCTTCTTCATGCTGTCGGTGCCCTCGCCGGCCGCGAGTACCTGGCGCACCAGGACGCCCGCGACCGCCAGTGCCGCCAGTGCGACGACCGCGATGACCACGACGAGAACGCGGTTGCCGTCGGTCAGTACAGCGGCTGCGAGGTCTGTGGGATGGCCCGACTGTGGTGAGTTGAAAAGCCCCGCCATTCGTCCTCCTTGACGCTTGGGCTGAGCTCAAGATGTGGACGGGATTGTAGGTACCGGAACCTGATCAAAACAGAGCGCGATAAACGGAATTAGACTTCCGAGGTAATGCCCTGAAAGCATTCCGAGACGTCCGTGGAGCATACGAATGATCGTGAACGAATTCACGCGATGAACGGCACAGGAACTACTGTAAAGGCGAGCACTGACAGCCGCACATGACGAAGGGCCCCACGGGTGGGGCCCTTCGTCAGGAACGGTGTGTGGCGTGGCCGGTTCAGACCAGAATCGTCGGCGGCGGCGTGGTCGGCCACGTCATCTTGATCGATCCGCCGTGCTCGCCCGCGCTGACCTCGACGTCGTCGACGAGTCCGCTGATGACCGCGAGGCCCATCTCGTCCTCGTCGGCTTCCCCGTCGGGGTCGCCGGGGCCGGGCGCGTGCTCACCCGGTACCGCGTGCGGGGCCTCGTCGCCGACCTCGATGGAGAACTGCTTCTCCTCCTCGATCAGCAGCACCTTCACCGGTGCCGAGATCCCCACGGTCTGGTGCAGCCCGACGGCACGGGTGCACGCCTCACCGACGGCGAGCCTGACCTCGTCGAGGACGGCCTCGTCCACTCCGGCCCTGCGCGCCACCGCTGCCGCCACCAGTCGGGCGGTCCTGACGTGCTCGGGCAGCGCGCTGAAGCGGAGCTCAACGGTGGCCATGCATCCCCCTCGCAACTACGGGCGTGCTGTGGGGAGGCTCCGGGCCGCCGAAAGCCCGGGCCCCCTCGGTCTTCACTTCTTCCGAACTTCTGCCGTGCTTCGGCCGGCCCGGGCACGAAGCCCGGGACCGGTGTCAGTCGGTGGCCGCAACCGCTTCCTCGACCGAGGTGTGAATCGGGAACACCTTGGTGAGGCCGGTGATACGGAAGATCTTCAGAATGCGCTCCTGGTTGCAGACCAGGCGCAGGGAGCCCTCATGGGCTCGCACACGCTTCAGGCCGCCGACCAGTACGCCGAGTCCGGTGGAGTCGAGGAAGTCCACGCCCTCCATGTCGACGACAAGGTGGAAACTGCCGTCGTTCACCAGCTCGACCAACTGCTCGCGCAGCTTGGGCGCGGTATATACGTCGATTTCGCCACCGACCCTGACGATCGTGCGATCGCCCATGGTCTCGGTCGACAGGGACAGGTCCACGGATCCTCCAGCACCTTGCTATCGAGCGGTCGCCCTAAGGGCACTCGGCTTCAGCCCTTGGACGCTTCGCCAGCCGCGATGGCATTCAATCACTTACCGGCAGGCGTGCACGACGCCTTGGCTCCATTGTCCGTCACGCCAGTGACACACTCGGTGCCGATGGCCAAGAATCACCGATCCGATCGAACCCCGACGGACCCTGCCTCCCGACCCGCGCCGGGCGTGGTCCTGGACCGGCTCACATCCGGTCCGAGCAGGGCTTCGCGTGTTACTCATACGGAGCACTTGCCCCCGCGCGAGGGTCGGCATGCCGTCTGGCCGGACCGGATCCGCGCGGAGGTGCTCGCCGCCGTGCGCGCCGCCGGCATCGAACACCCTTGGGCCCATCAGGCGCGCGCGGCCGAGCACGCGCTGGACGGCGAGTCGGTCGTCGTCGCGACGGGCACGGCCTCCGGCAAGTCCCTGGCGTACCTCGTGCCGGTCCTGTCCGCCCTTCTGGAGGGCGCCGAGGCCCCGAACGGCCGTGGCGCGACCACCCTCTATCTGGCTCCCACCAAGGCCCTTGCGGCGGACCAGTGCCGCTCGGTGAAGGAACTTTCACATCCACTGGGCCATTCGGTGCGCGCGGCCGTCTACGACGGCGACACTCCGTTCGAGGAACGCGAGTGGATCCGCCAGTACGGCAACTACGTCCTGACCAACCCGGACATGCTGCACCGCGGGATCCTTCCGTCCCACCCCCGCTGGTCCTCCTTCCTGAAATCGCTGAAATACGTCGTCATCGACGAGTGCCACACCTACCGCGGCGTGTTCGGCTCGCACGTCGCCCAGGTGCTGCGCCGGCTGCGCCGCCTGTGCGCCCGTTACGGGGCCTCGCCCGTGTTCCTGCTGGCCTCAGCGACCGCCGCCGAGCCCTCGGTGGCGGCCCGCCGCCTCACCGGCCTGCCGGTGCTGGAGGTCGCCGACGACGCCTCACCTCGCGGCGAACTGGTGTTCGCCCTGTGGGAGCCGCCGCTGACCGAGCTGCACGGCGAGAAGGGCGCCCCCGTCCGCCGCACGGCCACCGCGGAGGCCGCCGACCTGCTGACCGACCTCACCGTGCAGGGCGTGCGCTCGGTCGCCTTCGTGCGCTCCCGGCGCGGCGCCGAGCTGATCTCGGTCATCTCCCAGGAGCGTCTGGCCGAGGTCGACCGGTCGCTGGCCCGGCGTGTCGCGGCGTACCGGGGCGGCTATCTCCCGGAAGAGCGCCGCGCACTCGAACACGCCCTCCATTCGGGTGAACTCCTGGGCCTCGCCGCGACGAACGCCCTCGAACTCGGCATCGACATCTCCGGTCTGGACGCCGTCGTCATCGCCGGATACCCGGGCACCCGCGCCTCCCTGTGGCAGCAGGCGGGCCGGGCCGGACGCTCCGGGCAGGGGGCGCTGGCCGTCCTGGTGGCCCGCGACGACCCGCTGGACACCTTCCTGGTCCACCACCCGGAGGCCCTCTTCGACCAGCCCGTCGAGTCCACGGTCCTCGACCCGGACAACCCCTATGTGCTGGCCCCGCACCTGTGCGCGGCCGCCGCGGAACTGCCCCTGACGGACGAGGACCTCGACCTGTTCGGCCCGGCCAGCGAAGGCCTTCTGCCCCAGCTGGAGGCGGCCAAGCTGCTGCGCCGCCGTACCAAGGCCTGGCACTGGACCCGCCGCGAGCGCGCCGCCGACCTGACCGACATCCGCGGCGAGGGCGGACGCCCGGTCCAGGTCGTCGAGACCGGCACGGGCCGGCTGCTCGGCACGGTCGACGCCGGCGCCGCGCACTCGACGGTGCACGAAGGCGCCGTGCACCTCCACCAGGGCCGCACCTACCTGGTCCGCTCCCTGGACATGGAGGACTCCGTCGCCCTCGTCGAGGAGGCCGCCCCGCCCTACTCCACGGTCGCCCGCGACACGACGTCGATCTCCGTCCTGGAGACGGACACCGAGATCCCCTGGGGCGACGGCCGCCTCTGCTACGGCTCCGTCGAGGTCACCAACCAGGTCGTCTCCTTCCTCCGCAGACGGCTCATCACCGGTGAAGTGCTGGGCGAGACGAAACTCGACCTCCCTCCTCGTACGCTGCGCACCCGGGCCGTGTGGTGGACCGTCACCGAGGACCAACTCGACCGGGCCCGGATCAATCCGGAGATCCTCGGGGGCTCCCTGCACGCCGCCGAGCACGCCTCGATCGGCCTGCTGCCCCTCTTCGCGACCTGCGACCGCTGGGACATCGGCGGCGTGTCGATCCCGCTCCATCCCGACACACTGCTGCCCACGGTCTTCGTCTACGACGGCCACCCCGGCGGCGCGGGCTTCGCGGAGCGCGCCTTCCACACGGCCCGCACCTGGCTGACCGCCACCCGCCAGGCCATCGCCTCCTGCGAGTGCGACGCCGGCTGCCCGTCCTGCATCCAGTCCCCCAAGTGCGGCAACGGCAACGACCCATTGCACAAGAGGGGGGCGGTGCGGCTGCTCACTGTGCTGCTGGAGGGCGCCCCCGAGGAGAAGGAGGCGGAGGAGACGGAGGAGCGGCCTACCGGAGGCCCGGAGAAGCCGTCGGAGGACCGGCCGGCGCCCTCCTCGCCGCCGACGCGAGCTACGGAGGAGCCGCCGGAAGCCGCTCCAGGGGAGTCGACGGAGCAGCCGTCGGAAGCGGCTCCAGGGAGGCCGACGGAGGCCCCGCCCGCGCCCTGACCTCCGCCGTGAACGGCCCTCGCCCGGACGCCGCCGTGACGTCCGAGACATCGCCGACCACCTCGCACCGCACGAGCCGCACCCCCTGTGCCCGGGCCACCCCGCCCGCCCGGGCACAGGCCGCCGTACCGCCCTCGGCCCAGTGGTCCGCCGCCGCGAGCGCCGCGAGATCCGCACCGCCCGCCGCACGGTGCCGGATCGCGACGGCCTGTCCCAGCGCGAGGACGACGCCGAACACCACACACAGGACGGCGATCGCCCCGACGCTCCAGACGGTGGCGGAACCCCGGTCCGAGACGTCGCGTGTCATGACCCGGCGTCTCATGTGCCCACCGCCTCCTCCACCGACGCCACGGCCTCCTCGCGCACGGCGAAGGGCAGCCCGCTCAACCCCGGCGGTGCGGCCACGACGATCACCCGGACGTGTTCCGCCTCCCGGCTGACGGTCACCTTCGCGCCGGGCGGTGCCGCCTCGCGGGTCAGCCGCACGACCGCGCCGGGCGGGTCCTGGCGGGCCGCGGCGCGAGCGCCCGTCCGCGCCGCGTCCACGCACTGGATCTGCGCGGCCACGGCCAGCAGACCGCACACCAGCGCCATCGCGAACATCACCAGCACGGGCAGCACCACGGCCGACTCCGCCGTGACGAACCCCCGGTCCGAATCCCGCTCACATCCGCGCATTGAGGGCTTCCGTCACGATGCTCTGCAGCTCCCCGCTGACCGCGCCGCTGGTGACGACCTTGTAGAGCACCACCGCGAACGCCACCGCCGCCACGATTCCCATCGCGTACTCGGACGTGACCATTCCCGCGTCCCTCCGCGCCGCCCGCATTCCGCACACCAGGGCACGCAGCCGTGCCCGTACCGCCTGATACATCTCAACCTCCGTGAAAAAGTCCGAACTTCCTTCGGGTCCTGCTGACTTCTGTCGCTGTCTCCGGCTGTCTCGGCCCGTATCCGCGTCATCCACCACCTCCTCCGAGCACCCCGCCCGCGAGCCCGATCACCACGGGCAGCACGCCGACCGCGATGAACGCGGGCAGGAAGCACAGCCCGACCGGAGCGCTGACCATGACGCCCGCCCGGCGGGCCCGGGCCGTCGCGGCGCGGCCCCAGTCGGCCCGGGCCTCCGCGGCGAGCCGTGCGACCGGTGCGGCGGCGGGCAGTCCGGACACTCCGGCCCGTTCGAGCAGCCGGGCCAGGCCCGCTGCGCCCGGGACGGCGGCCAGCCGCACCCAGGCCGCGCCCGGTTCACCGCCCAGCCGGACCTCCGCCGCGCCACGCGCCAAGGCGTCGCCCACGGGGCCGCCCAGGGCCTCTCCCACCGCCTGTGCCGCGATCACCGGGCCGGCACCCGCCGCGATGCAGGCCGCCAGCAGATCGGCGGCGAGGGGGAGTTGCCGAGCCGCCTCGGCGAGATCGGGCGCCCGCGCGTCCGCACCCGCCGCCTCCTGCCGAAGCCGCCAGCGCCACATCCCCACCGCTCCGGCCAGCCCCACGACGACACCGGCGAGGCCACCGACCAGCGCCCAGCCGGCGCACGCCACACCCACAGGAGGCAGCCAAGTCCGTGCAGCAGCCCGGCCCAAGGCGAGGCGCGGGACGGGAGCGGTCGCCTCCCGGGGCGACAGTTCGGCCAGCCGCCGTCGCGTCCTCCTGCGGCGCCGGGCCTCCGTCAGCCACCGCACCGACCACCCGAGGGCCAGCAGGATCCCCACCGTCACCCCCAGCCTGTGGACAACTTCCCCGCTCATGCCGACTCCTCCGCGCCCCGCACGATCCGCAGCACCCACCACAGCCCCAGGCCCTCCAGCACACCGCCGACCACCAGACAGCCCAGTCCGGCCCCTGTGTGGAGCAGGATGTGGAGGGGGTCGGCGCCGAGGGCGGTGCCGATGAGGAGCCCCAGGGCGGGCAGGCAGGCGAGCATCACCGCCGTGGCCCGGGCGCCCGCCAACTGGGCTCGAAGGTCGGAGCGTTGGTCCCGCTCGGCACGCAGGGCGGCGGCGAGCCGGTCGAGTCCGGCCGCGAGCCCCGCGCCTTGGTCCACGGCCACCCGCCAGCACGCCGCGAGCCCCCGCAGCCCCTCGCCACCCGGTTGCCTGGCCGCCGCCTCGAGCGCGCCCGGCACGTCGCCGCCGAAGCGCGCCGCCGCCAGAACCGTCGCCTGCGCGTCCACCGGTCCGCCGCAGTCCCGCGCGGCCCGCAACAGCGCCTCACCCGGCTGGCGTCCGGCCCTCACCTCCCCGGCGAGCGCCCCGCACAACGCGATCACCGCATCCGCTCGGCGCTCCCGGTCCCGCGCCGCCCGCCCGGCCAGGCGGACCCGCCGCAGCAACGGCACCCCGGCCGCTCCCAGGACGACGGGCAGCACCGACGCGCCGAGTACCGCCAGCACCAGCCCGGCCACCGGCGACCACCACTCGGCCCGCAACCGCCCGCGGACCCGCCGCAGCCCACCGGTCATCCGCCGCCACCCGGACGGCCCACTCCCGACGACCCCGCCGCCCGCGAGCAGCAAGCGCGCCCGAGGCGCCACCGAGCCCCGCTCCCCCAACAGCCAGACCGCCGCCCCCATACACGCCACGGCCGCCCCCATCGACATCTCAGCCACCCCTGCCATCACCCGGCCCCCGTCATCGCTCGCCCGCCCGCTGTCACCGGACTCGCCCGCCCGCTGTCACCGGCACAGGGCCGGCCTCCCCCGGCCCGCCGCCACCGCCTTCACCGCGCAGCAGCCCCCGCAGCCGCTCCCACCCCCGTTCGCGCACGAAGGCCTCCGCGCCCCACCGCAGCGCCGGCACCGTCCGCACCAGCCCCGAGGGATCCCGCTCCAGCACATGCACCTCGGCGATCCGCCGCCGCCCGGCCCGGTCGCGTACGAGGTGCAGCACCACGGAGAGGGCTGCCGCGACCTGGCTGTGCAGGGCGGCCCGGTCGAGCCCGGCGGCCGTGCCGAGCGCCTCCAGCCGGGCCGGCACATCGGCGGCGGCGTTGGCGTGGACGGTTCCGCAGCCGCCCTCGTGGCCGGTGTTCAACGCGGCCAGCAGATGCACCACTTCGGGCCCGCGCACCTCGCCCACGACCAGCCGGTCGGGCCGCATCCGCAGTGCCTGGCGCACCAGGTCCTCGAGGGTGACGAGGCCCGCGCCCTCCTGGTTGGCGGGTCTGGTCTCCAGCCGCACCACATGCGGATGCTCCGGCCGCAGTTCCGCCGAGTCCTCGGCGAGGACGATCCGCTCGTCGGGCCCCACCAGCCCCAGAAGGGCACTCAGCAGCGTCGTCTTGCCCGAGCCCGTGCCCCCGCTGACCAGGAAGGACAGCCGTGCGTCGAGCAGGGCGCGCAGCACGCGGTCGCCGCCCGGCGGCACCGTGCCCGCCGCGACCAGCTCGCCGAGGGTGAAGGCACGCGGCCGTACGACCCGAAGTGACAGGCAGGCACAGCCCACGGCCACCGGCGGCAGTACCGCGTGCAGCCGGGTTCCGTCGGGCAGCCGGGCGTCGGCCCAGGGCCGGGCGTCGTCCAGGCGGCGCCCGGCCACGGCGGCGAGGCGCTGGGCGAGTCGTCGTACGGCCGCCGCGTCGGCGAAGCGCACCGACGTCAGTTCCAGTCCGCCGCCCCGGTCCACCCAGACCCGGTCGGGGGCCGACACCAGCACGTCCGTCACCGACGGGTCGGCGAGCAGCGGCTCCAGCGGCCCGCTGCCGACGAGTTCGGACCGCAACTGCGCTGCGGCACCAAGGACTTCGGCGTCTCCGAGCACCCGCCCCTGTTCCCGCAGGGCCTGGGCCACGCGCGCGGGGGTCGGCTCGGATCCGCTCTCGGCCAGCCACCGCCGCACCCCGTCGAGCAGCCCGGCGCCCTCGGCTCCGGACACCGCTTCGGTCATCGCGCTCATGGGGCACCGGCCTCGACGAGGGCCCGCTCCCAGAACCCCTTGCAGAACCGGGCGAGCGGTCCGCGCGGGGCGCCGCCCGGTGGTGTCGTGCCCTGGTCCGGGCGCAGCAGCCCGGGCTCGAGAGGCACCTCACCGGCCAGGGGCAGTCCGAGCAGCCGGGCCACCTCCCGGTCGTCGAGCCCTGGAGAGTACGGCCCGCGGACCGCCACCCGCAGATCGCGCAGGACCATGCCGACAGCGGACGCCACGCGCCCGGCGGCCGCGACGGCCCGTAGCTCGGCGGGTACCACCAGCACGCCGACGTCCAGTTGGGTGAGCACCTCGGCGACGCCGTCGTCGATGCGGCGCGGCAGGTCGACCACGACCGTGCCGCCCCGGCGCCGGGCCGCCGCGAGCACCGCGCGCACCGCCTGGGGCGGGACGGCGATGCGGTCGCCGCGGTCCCAGCTGAGCACCCGCAGCGAGTGCAGCTCGGGCAGCGACTCCTCCAGGGCGCCGCCGCCGACCCGCCCGCGGGAGGAGGCGAACGCGGGCCAGCGCAGCCCTTCGGCCGTCTCACCGCCGAGGAGTACATCGAGTCCGCCGCCCAGCGGATCGGCGTCCACGAGGAGCGTGCGCAGTCCCTCCCGCGCGGAGGTGACGGCCAGCGCGCACGCGAGCGTGGACGCTCCGGCCCCGCCCCGGCCGCCGATGACGCCCACGGTGAGGGCGGGGCGGCCGACGCCCTCGGCCACGTCGGCGATGCGGTCGACGAGCCACTGCTCGCCGTCGGGCAGCATCAGGACGTGCTCGGCGCCGATCTCGACGGCCCGCCGCCACACCCCCGAGTCGTCCTGGTCCCGGCCGACGAGGACGACGCCCCTTCTGTGCACGGCCCCGCGTACCCGCCGCGCGGCGTCGTCGCCCACGAGGACGAGCGGCGCGGCCTCCCAGCTCCCTCTGCGCTGCGGCACTCCGTGGTGCACCTCGGGCGTGGCGCCCGCCGCCGCGCACAGGCGCAGCAGGTCGTCGAGGAGGTCGGTGTCCTCGGTGACGATCAATGGTCCGCCCTGCCGCCCTCCGGCGGCCGGTGGTGGATCGTGTGTGACGGCTCCGGCCACGGTCATCCCCCTTCACTGCTTGCCTCGCGCGGCCCTGGGGCCCCGCGATTCCCGAACATGGGAAGAACCGACAAGGCGGCCTCCCTTTGCATGGCCGACAGAAACCGGCCAAACGCCCCCGGCAATCGGAACCGGCCATGAACTTCGCCGCGAGCGGGGTGCGTGGGAATCACGGTGCAGCGATCCCGGAAATCGTGTGGATCTTGGTGGATAACTGTGGACGCTTGGACAGTTGTGAATATCGCCGTCACCCATACCGGTGACCGCCGCAGGCCCTCTGTGCGACTTCCACAGAGCAGTCCGACGGCTACACAACGTGATGAGTCATGCGCATGACAACATCGCCACCAGGGCCACAGCAGAACGGCGATCAGACCGTTGAAAGAGGGAGAAAACCCACCCGGACATGCGACGACCCCCGCCGGGGGGGAGAGCGGGGGTCGTCCCCACGGCCGACTCGGGGGGGGAGGAGTCGGGCCGGGTTAGCACGGTCGCGAACGATCCGTGACTTCCATGGTGTACCCGAGAGCCCTCTCAGGCAAACCCACGCGCCCCACCTTACGCCGAATGGGCTGCCCCTATGCTCGGGGGCGTGGAAAACCACTCCTTGCCCCGCACAGCGGCCTTCTTTGATCTGGACAAGACGGTCATTGCGAAGTCGAGCACGCTCACCTTCAGCAAGTCGTTCTACCAAGGCGGTCTGATCAACCGCAGGGCTGTCTTGCGCACCGCATATGCCCAGTTCGTCTTCCTGGCCGGCGGCGCCGACCACGACCAGATGGAGCGTATGCGCGCCTACTTGTCCGCGCTGTGCCGCGGCTGGAACGTGCAGCAGGTGAAGGAGATCGTCGCCGAGACGCTGCACGATCTGATCGACCCGATCATCTACGACGAGGCCGCCTCCCTCATCGAGGAGCACCACACCGCCGGCCGCGACGTCGTGATCGTGTCCACATCGGGCGCGGAGGTGGTCGAGCCGATCGGTGAACTCCTCGGCGCGGACCGCGTGGTGGCGACCCGCATGGTCGTGGGCGACGACGGCTGCTTCACCGGCGAGGTGGAGTACTACGCGTACGGCCCGACCAAGGCCGAGGCCATCAGGGAGCTGGCCGCGTCCGAGGGCTACGACCTCAGCCGCTGCTACGCCTACAGCGACTCGGCGACCGACGTCCCGATGCTGGAGTCCGTCGGCAACCCCCATGCCGTCAACCCGGACCGCGCGCTGCGCCGCGAGGCCCTCACGCGCGAGTGGCCGATCCTGGACTTCCACCGCCCCGTCCGGCTCAAGCAGCGCATCCCCGCGTTCTCCGTACCGCCGCGCCCGGCGCTCGTCGCGGTCGCCGCGATAGGTGCCGCTGCGGCCACCGCGGGACTCGTCTGGTACGCGAACCGGCGCCGGGCGACGGTCGCCTGACCCGGGACGACCAGAAGTCCTGTTTGAACGCAAAAGTAAAGAAGTACAGCCTGGACTTCCGCTTGCTGCGGGGCAGGAGTACAAAGGACTCAACGGCCCGCGAGACCAAGGACATCCGAGAGGATCACCTTAAATACGCATTTGGCCCCACGGACCGCGCATGAACACCAGGCACCCACGCGACGTCGACCCGTCGAATACGGGCCAGCCGCACCAGGGACGGGCAAAGTTCCCGACCTGATGGGCATATATCGAGGACGCTTGGTAACCCGGTGCTCATGCCAGCGGCGGTACGAGTTTCTCGTACCGCCGCATATCTTTCCGGCCCCTCCGGTTCCGGGCTTTGGGGACGCGTGTCACGCCGCTCCGCGCTGCAGCGCCTCGCACACCGCCGTCGATTCGCGCGCCCCCAGTTCGACGGCCCTGCCGCAGTGGGCGATCCAGGCGGCCACACCCTCCGGCGTACCGGAGACGTACCCGTCGAGGGCTTCCAGATAGGCGCCGCGGCCCAGTTCGGCGTGGCCGACCTCGGCCGGGCAGACCGACTTCGGGTCCAGGCCGCTGCCGACCAGGACGATGCGCTCGGCCGTACGTGCGACCAGGCCGTTGTGGGAGGTGAAGGGGCGCAGCGCGAGGAGTTCGCCGTGCACGACGGCGGCCGTCACCAGCGCGGGTGCGGTGCCGCCCGCGATGATCAGCCCGGCGAGCCCCTCCAGCCGGCCGTGCGCCTCGGCCGCGCTCGGCAGCGGCAGCGCGACGAGCGGCTCGTCGACCGGCTCGCCCGCCTGCCGGGGCCGTCCCACCTGGTCGTCCTGGCCGGCGGCCGCGACCAGGTGCAGCCGGGCCAGCACCCTCAGGGGTGACTGCCGCCAGATCGACAGCAACTGGCCCGCCTCGGCGGTGAGCCGCAGCGCGGCCCCCACGGTGTGCGCCTCGTCGTCACCGCTGAAGTCCGTACGGCGGCGCACCTCCTCCAGGGCCCAGTCCGCGCCGGACAGCGCCGCCGAGCCGCGGGCGCCGCGCAGGGCCGCCTCGGAGGTGACCGCGTTGCTGCGCCGCCGCATGATCCGGTGCCCGTAGACCCGGTCCACGGCCTTGCGCACGGACTCCACGGACTCGGCCACACCGGGCAGCGCCCCCAGGGTCGCAAGGGGATCGGCGGCCGCACCTGCTGTACTCATGAGTACGACCCTACGCACCCCGGGAGCCCTCCCCATGGCGGAGTGGCCTTCCTCACTGCGCTACCGCTTCGCCGCCGGAGCCCCGGGCACGCCCTTCGGGGCCGGGGCGGGGTCACCCGCGAGGAAGGACGCCCAGCCCTGCTTCGGCTTCTCGCCGACCTTCAGGGAGCGCAGTTTCTCCAGCGTCGCCGGGTCCTGGGCGTCCAGCCAGTCCACGAGCCGGCGGAACGAGACGCAGCGCACCTCTTCCTTGGTGCACACCTCCTCGATGACCTCCTCGACGGCCCGCATGTAGGTGCCGCCGTTCCAGGACTCGAAGTGGTTGCCGATGATCAAGGGCGCGCGGTTGCCGTCGTACGCCCGGGAGAAGCCCTTGAGCAGGCCGTCGCGCATCTGGTCGCCCCAGAATTCGAACTTGTCGGGGTCGCCCTGGGTGGTGGTGCCCGACTGGTTGACCATGAAGTTGTAGTCCATGGTGAGCTGCTCGTAGGAGTGCCCGGGGAAGGGCACGAGCTGCATGGACACGTCCCACAGGCCCTGCTTCCGCTTGGGCCAGACCTGGTCGTTGACGCCGCTGGTGTCGTAGCGGAAGCCCAGTTCGCGGGCGGCCCGCATGAAGTTCCGCTGGCCTTCGAGGCAGGGTGTGCGGGCGCCGATGAGCTCCTTGTCGTAGTCGAAGGGCAGCGGAGAGGCGTTCCGCAGGCCGGTGTTGGTCTTCCAGGACTTCACGAACTGCTTGGCCTGGGCGATCTCGTCCTTCCAGTCCTCCACCGACCACTCGCCGACCCCGCCGCCGCTGCCGCAGAAGTGGCCGTTGAAGTGCGTGCCGATCTCGTTGCCCTCCAGCCACGCCAGGCGCAGTTGCTTCGCGGTGGCGGCGATGCCGCGGCGGTCGTTGAAGCCGATGTCGGAGCGGCCCGGGGAGTGCTGCGGCGGCCGGTAGAGGTCGCGTTTCTCGTCCGGCAGCATGTACACGCCGCTCAGGAAGTACGTCATCGTCGCGTTGTTGGCCTTGGCGACCTCGCGGAAGTGGGAGAACAGCTTCTGGCTGTCCTCGCCCGCGCCGTCCCAGGAGAAGACGACGAACTGCGGGGGCTTCTGGCCGGGCCGCAGCCGTTCGGGCCTGGGCAGGTGGGGCTGGGCGCCGGTGTAGGCGGTGGAGCCGTCTCCGATCAGCCGGACCGCGCTCTTCGGCGCCTGGGCCGGCTTCGCCTTCCGCGGTTCGGGGTCTTCGTGCCGGGAGGTGCCGGTCGAGCAACCGGCGAGCGATGCGGCGCAGACCGCGGCGATCACGGAGCCCGCGGCGATCCTGTAAGTGGCGGCCATGTGTCGCCCACCTTCTTCCTTCTCTCGGGTGCCGACAGCGCCGCCAAATTCGCACGGGACCGAGAAGGAATTAGTACGACAAGCCGATCAAATGGCCACTTCACTCGTCGGGGTGATTTATTCGCCCATTTGCCCGTAAAGTCTATGCCCGCCCTTTA
Organism: Streptomyces sp. CRCS-T-1; assembly: GCF_024442335.1. Taxonomy (NCBI): domain Bacteria; kingdom Bacillati; phylum Actinomycetota; class Actinomycetes; order Kitasatosporales; family Streptomycetaceae; genus Streptomyces; species Streptomyces sp. CRCS-T-1. The sequence goes on from NZ_CP101651.1 coordinate 3,711,422, forward strand.
CTCTGCATTACGATCCGTTTACCGAGCGTTGATTCATCCCGCCGATTTACGCCGTGACCTACGGCCGCGACCGACCCCCGCCCCGAGCGGGAGCCCCCCTTACGCGACCGCGCAGCCCCGGAGGAGACGGGAAACAATGTCTGCCTGCGTCCCCACACGCGCCGCCGACCCGAACAGGACCGAGCGCACCCACCCGCCCCACAGCCCGCCGCCGACCGGCCCCCGCCGTTTCCGGATCGCGGGTGCCGACGTGTCGGCCTCGATCGCGGTCTTCCTGATCGCCCTGCCCCTGTCCCTGGGCATCGCCCTCGCCACCGGCGCCCCCCTGCAGGCCGGCCTCGTCGCCGCCGCCGTGGGCGGACTCGTCGCCGGACGGCTCGGCGGCTCCGCGCTCCAGGTGAGCGGCCCCGCCGCCGGCCTCACGGTCGTCACCGCCGACCTCATCCTGCGCTACGGCTGGCGGACGACCTGCGCCATCACCGTCCTCGCCGGCCTCGCCCAACTCGGTCTGGGATGCCTGCGCGTGGCCCGCGGCGCCCTCGCCGTCAGCCCCGCCATCGTGCACGGCATGCTCGCCGGCATCGGCGTCACCATCGCCGTGGCGCAGCTGCACATCGTGCTCGGCGGCACACCGCAGAGCTCCGTGCCCGACAACCTCGCCGCGCTGCCCGCCCAGTTGGCACAGATGCGCCCCGCGGCCGTGTCGGTGAGCGCGCTGACCCTGGCCCTGCTGCTGCTCTGGCCGAGACTGCCCGGCCGGGCCGGACGCCTGCTGCGCAAGATCCCGGCCGCGCTCGTCGCCGTGGCCGGAGCCACCGCGGCCGCCGCCCTCGCCGGTCTGCGCCTGCCCAAGGTCGACCTGCCGTCCTGGAGCAACCACGCCCTGGCCGGGCTGCCCGAGGGCCCCGTGCTCGGCCTCGTCGCCGCCGTGCTCACCACCACGCTGGTGTGCAGCGTGCAGTCGCTGCTCGGCGCGGTCGCCGTGGACAAGCTGGTCGCCGGACGTCCCGGCCTGTCGACCCGGGTCGGGCGCTCCAACCTCGACCGCGAACTGCTCGGACAGGGCGCCGCGAACATCGTCTCCGGCTCGCTCGGCGGGCTGCCCATCGCCGGTGTGGCCGTGCGGAGTTCGGCGAATGTGCACGCGGGTGCGGTCAGCCGGAACTCCACGATGCTGCACGGCGTTCTCGTAGTGATCGCCGCCCTGCTGATGGTCCCGCTCCTGGAGCTCATCCCGCTCGCCTCGCTCGCCGCCCTGGTGATGGCCGTCGGCATCCAGATGGTGTCCCTGAACCACATCCGCACGGTGACTCGCCACCGGGAAGTGTGGGTCTACGCCGTCACCACCCTGGGCGTCGTGTCCCTCGGCGTCCTGGAGGGCGTGGCGCTGGGCATCGCCATGGCCGTCGGCGTCGCCCTGCACCGCCTCACCCGCACCCGCATCACGCACAACGAGACGGAAGGAGTCCATCACGTACACGTCAGAGGACAGTTGACGTTCCTCGCGGTGCCACGGCTCAGCCGGACCCTGCATCTCGTACCCCACGGTGCCGACGCCGTCGTCGAGTTGGACGGTTCGTTCATGGACCACGCGGCGTACGAGACCTTGCAGGACTGGCAGAAGACGCACACCGCGCAGGGCGGCAGCGTGGAGGTCGCCGGACGTCATCCCGGCACCCGTGTCTCCGAGCCCCAGGCCCTCACCGACTGCCGTTGCCGGCCCTGGACGCCTTGGCGCAACCACCAGTGCGACCGCCCCGGGTCCGTGCCCCACTCCGAGCACGCCCCGGACGGGACGGACCGCCCCGAGCCGGACCCGGCGGGCCCCGGCGGAGCCAGCGGGCACGAACTGGCGCGTGGCATCAGCGCGTTCCAGCGCAACACCGCACCCCTGGTGCGCAGTGAACTGGCCCGGCTGGCGCGCGAGGGGCAGCGCCCTTCGCAGCTCTTCCTGACCTGCGCCGACTCACGACTGGTCACCTCGATGATCACCTCCAGCGGTCCGGGCGACCTGTTCGTCGTGCGCAACGTGGGCAATCTCGTGCCGCTGCCCGGCGAGGAGAGCGGCGACGACTCGGTGGCCGCCGCGATCGAGTACGCGGTGGAGGTGCTGAAGGTGCGGTCCATCACGGTGTGCGGGCACTCCGGGTGCGGAGCCATGCAGGCGCTGCTCAGCTCCGAACCCGGCGGCACCCGGACCCCGCTCGAGCGCTGGCTGCGGCACGGGCTGCCCAGCCTGGAGCGCGTGACCGACGACAGCCCGCCGTGGGGCAGGCTGGCCGGACGGCCGCCCGAGGGCGCGGTCGAGCAGCTCTGCCTGACCAACGTGGTCCAGCAGTTGGAGCATCTGCGCGCCTACGACTCGGTCGCCCGCGCCCTGAAGGAGGGCGAACTGGAGCTGCACGGCATGTACTTCCATGTGGGCGAGGCCGAGGCGTACCTGCTCACCGAGCCGGACGGCGGCGTCTTCGACCGCGTGCGGGAGGCGGACCTGCCGGCGTGAGCGCGGGGCTCCGTCCCCACGGCAGCCGGGAGATGCGGCGGTCCGCACCCGACGGCCCCTGTCCGGAGCGGGGTCGGGCGAAGGTGGGCAGGCGACCCCCGTGCGCCGCCCGCCACCCACCGCCTGCCGGCGTCCTCAGCCCTCAGCCCAGAGACTCCGGCTCGCAAGGCGCGATCTTGCCCTTGAACGCGTAGAACGACTCGGAGCTGCGCCCGGGTTTGCCATCTTTGCGGCTGGTGTTCTCCATGCCCACGGAGTCTCCGGGGCGGAGGGTGACCTGCCAGTTCCGGTGGAAGGCCGGGTCGGTCGGCTCGGCGGGCACGGAGCCGCCCTCGTACGGCTTGTCGCCGATGAATGCCCGCACCACGCTGCTGTCCAGCACCTTGCCGCGCGGCTGCTTGCAGGACTGACCGAAGGAGAGGTTGTCGATGGTCACGTGAATGCCCTCGGCCCGCAGGCGTTCGGCCAGTCGACGCTGGGCGTCCGGACCTATCTCGATCTCCGTGAGGGTGAGCGTGACGCTGCCGTCGCCATGCCGCTCCACCGCGTAGGCCGGGGACTCGCCCGGTGAGCCCGGCACGAGCACCAGCACCAGCCCGGTCACGGCGCAGGCGCCCGCGGCCAGGGCGAGCCGCCGCCCCGTGAGCACCGCCGCGAACGGGGAGCGTCGCGCGGCGACCGCCCCGGCGGGTCCGGTGACCGCTTCGGCGGGACCGGTGACCGCCCCGGCGGGACCGCCGGCCCCGCGTACCTCGATCTCGCGCTGCAGCTCGGCCAGCAGCCGGTCCTCGAACGTGGTCTTCGTGGTCATGCCTCTCCTCCGGATTCTCCGGCTCCGCCGGTGACGTACGACAGGGATGCGCCGGGCGGGGCCTCCGGCACCGGATCCGCCTCCGCCCGCAGGGCCTTGCGGGCCCGGTGGAGCCGCACCCGGGCCGTGACCTGACGGATGCCGAGCGCGGCGGCGGCCTCGGTCACCGTGAGCTGGTCCACGACGACGAGTTCGACGACGGCCCGCTCACCCTCCGGCAGTCGCTCCAGGGCGGCCAGCGCCCGGCGCCCCGGACTCTCGGCGTCGAGCTTGTCCTCGAGCCGCGCGATGTCGTCGGGCTCCAGCAACCTCCGCCCCGAGATACGGCGGTCGCGGGCCGTCTCACGAGCGGCCCGACGGCGCTCGGAGGAGACGATGTTGCGTGCGATGCCGTACAGCCAGGCCCGCTCGTCGCCCCGGCCGGGGCGGTAGGTGTGGGCGGAGTCGAGCGCGGCGAGGAAGACCTCGGCGGTCAGGTCCGCCACCGTGTGGACGTCGGGGACACGCCGGGCCACGAAAGACGTCACGGCGTCCACGTGGCGCCGGTAGAACTCTTCGAAGAGCTGAGGGTCGTGGGCCGCCGCCGCGGGCCCGCCCCGTATGCCGTCCACTCGGCTGTCCTCTCTCTCGGACTCGCGGTTCTCTCGGTCACGCGGTTCTCTCGGTCACGCGGTTCTCTCGGTTTCTCTCGGTGTGCCTTCACCTGTAGTTGGGCCGGACTGTGAGAGGCGTTACAGAGGATGAACCCGGCCTGGTCGGCGTCCGTGGGTACGGATGACCCCCGCCGTAGAAACCGACCCGCCAAGAGGTCTAAACCAATCGACGGTCGGCCCTTGTCATCGCACCCCCGGGTCTGATGAGCTGTGGCCTGGGACACAACGGACACCCTGGGAAAGGCAGATGCCGTGAGCAACGAAAGCCTGGCCAACCTGCTCAAGGAAGAGCGCAGGTTCGCACCCCCCGCCGACCTGGCCGCAGGCGCCAACGTCACCGCGGAGGCGTATGAGCAGGCCAAGGCTGACAGGCTCGGCTTCTGGGCCGAGCAGGCCCGCCGGCTGACCTGGGCCAAGGAGCCCACCGAGACGCTCGACTGGTCGAACCCGCCGTTCGCCAAGTGGTTCAAGGACGGCGAGCTCAACGTCGCCTACAACTGCGTCGACCGGCATGTGGAGGCCGGGCTCGGCGACCGGGTCGCCATCCACTTCGAGGGCGAGCCCGGCGACAGCCGCGCGATCACCTACGCCGAGCTCAAGGACGAGGTCTCCAAGGCCGCCAACGCCCTGCTGGAGCTGGGAGTTCAGGCCGGTGACCGGGTCGCCGTCTACATGCCGATGATCCCCGAGACCGCGGTCGCGATGCTGGCCTGCGCCCGGATCGGCGCCGCCCACTCGGTCGTCTTCGGCGGCTTCTCCTCCGACGCGCTCGCCACCCGCATCCAGGACGCCGACGCGCGCGTGGTCATCACCTCCGACGGCGGCTACCGGCGCGGCAAGCCCTCCGCGCTCAAGCCGGCCGTGGACGAGGCCGTCGAGAAGGCGGGCATCGTCGAGCACGTGCTGGTCGTGCGCCGCACGGGCCAGGAGGTCGCCTTCACCGAGGGCCGCGACGTGTGGTGGCACGAGGTCGTGGAGCGGCAGAGCGCCGAGCACGCCCCGCAGGCCTTCAACGCCGAGCACCCGCTGTTCATCCTCTACACCTCGGGCACCACGGGTAAGCCGAAGGGCATCCTGCACACCTCGGGCGGCTACCTCACGCAGACCGCCTACACCCACCACGCCGTCTTCGACCTCAAGCCGGAGACGGACGTGTACTGGTGCACGGCCGACGTCGGCTGGGTCACCGGCCACTCGTACATCGTCTACGGCCCGCTCGCCAACGGCGCCACCCAGGTCATGTACGAGGGCACGCCCGACACCCCGCACCAGGGCCGCTTCTGGGAGATCGTGCAGAAGTACGGCGTGACGATCCTCTACACCGCGCCGACCGCGATCCGTACGTTCATGAAGTGGGGCGACGACATCCCCGCCAAGTTCGACCTGTCCAGCCTCCGCGTGCTGGGCTCGGTGGGCGAGCCGATCAACCCCGAGGCGTGGATCTGGTACCGCAAGAACATCGGCGGCGACCGCACCCCGATCGTGGACACCTGGTGGCAGACCGAGACCGGCTCGATGATGATCACCCCGCTGCCGGGCGTGACCGCGACGAAGCCCGGTTCCGCGCAGACGCCGCTGCCCGGCATCTCCGCGACGGTCGTCGACGACGAGGCGCGCGAGGTGCCCGACGGCGGTGGCGGCTACCTGGTCCTCACCGAGCCGTGGCCGTCGATGCTGCGCACCATCTGGGGCGACGACCAGCGGTTCATCGACACGTACTGGTCGCGCTTCGAGGGCAAGTACTTCGCCGGTGACGGCGCCAAGAAGGACGACGACGGCGACATCTGGCTGCTCGGCCGGGTCGACGACGTCATGCTCGTCTCGGGGCACAACATCTCCACCACCGAGGTCGAGTCCGCGCTCGTCTCCCACCCGACGGTCGCCGAGGCCGCCGTGGTCGGCGCGGCGGACGAGACGACCGGGCAGGCGATCGTCGCGTTCGTGATCCTGCGCGGTACGGCCGCCGAGACCGAGGACCTGGTCGCCGAGCTGCGCAACCACGTCGGCAACACCCTCGGCCCGATCGCCAAGCCCAAGCGGGTCCTGCCGGTGGCCGAGCTGCCCAAGACCCGCTCCGGCAAGATCATGCGCCGTCTGCTGCGGGACGTCGCGGAGAACCGCCAGCTCGGTGACGTGACCACGCTGACCGACTCCACGGTCATGGACCTCATCCAGTCCAAGCTGCCCGCCGCACCCAGCGAGGACTGAGTCCGGATACCGGAACGGACGAGGGGCACCCGGCAGCCACGCGCTGCGGGTGCCCCTCGCGGCATGATGAAGGCCACTCCGTGCACCCCACCGCACACTTAGGTAAGCTAAACAAAACGCAGCTCATAGGGGTGCCGGGAAGTCTGGTCGGCAGGTAGTCGCGTCCTGCCCAGAAACCGGAGGTCCCCCCGTGACCGCGCCCCGCTCCTCCACACCCCGCAAGGTCCTCGGACGGCTGTCGCTGCCCGAACGGACCTACGTGGCGGACGCGCTGCGCACCGAGACCGTCGGCGGTGTCCTGCTGCTCGCCGCCGCGGTCACCGCACTGCTCTGGGCGAACATCCCGGCGCTGGGCGACAGCTACGGGAGCGTCGCCCATTTCAAGCTGGGCCCCGCCGCGCTCGGGCTCGACCTTTCCCTCGCGCACTGGGCCGCCGACGGGCTGCTGGCGATCTTCTTCTTCGTCGCCGGGATCGAACTCAAGCGCGAGCTCGTCGCGGGCGACCTGCGCGACCCCAAGGCCGCCGCGCTCCCGGTCGTCGCCGCCCTGTGCGGCATGGCCGTACCGGCGCTCGTCTACACCGTCACCAACGTCACCGGCGGCGGCTCCCTGGCCGGGTGGGCCGTGCCGACCGCCACCGACATCGCCTTCGCGCTCGCCGTGCTCGCGGTCATCGGCACCTCCCTGCCGAGCGCGCTGCGGGCCTTCCTGCTCACGCTCGCCGTCGTCGACGACCTCTTCGCGATCCTGATCATCGCCGTCTTCTTCACCGCCGACCTGAACTTCGCCGCGCTCGGCGGCGCCGTGGTGGGCCTGGGCGTCTTCTGGCTGCTGCTGCGCAAGGGCGTACGCGGCTGGTACGTGTACGTGCCGCTCGCGCTCGTCGTCTGGGCGCTGATGTACAACAGCGGCGTCCACGCCACCGTCGCCGGCGTCGCCATGGGCCTGATGCTGCGCTGCCACCGCAAGGAGGGCGAGAGCCACTCCCCCGGCGAGCACATCGAGCACCTCGTGCGCCCCCTGTCGGCGGGCCTGGTCGTACCGCTGTTCGCGCTGTTCAGCGCCGGCGTCTCCGTCTCCGGCGGAGCGCTCGCGGACGTGTTCGCCTCGCCGGAGACCCTCGGTGTCGTCCTCGGGCTGGTCGTCGGCAAGGCGCTCGGCATCTTCGGCGGGACCTGGCTGACGGCCCGTTTCACCCGGGCCTCGCTCAGCGACGATCTCGCCTGGGCGGACGTGTTCGCGGTGGCGAGCCTCGCCGGCATCGGCTTCACGGTCTCGCTGCTCATCGGCGAACTCGCCTTCGCCGGCGACGAGACGATGACGAACGAGGTCAAGGCCGCCGTCCTGCTGGGCTCCCTCATCGCCGCGATCCTGGCGACCGTCCTGCTGAAGATACGGAACGCCAAGTACCGCCGTCTGTGGGAGGACGAGGAGCGCGACGAAGACCTCGACGGCATCCCCGACATCTACGAGGAGGACGACCCGGCGTACCACCTGCGCCTGGCCGCCCGCTACGAGGCCAAGGCCGCGGAACACCGCCGGATCGCCCAGGAGAAGGCAGCAGCGCGCCACGAGCTTGCCGAAGTACCGGGCGGGGCAGGCGAGGACCACGACGGTCCGGCATGATCTGACGAGACGGTACAAAAGACGGAGAGGGAGAGACCGCGATGAGCGCACCCGACGGCAGCCCGGTCGGCGCCGAACGCAGCATCGGCCAGCTGTTCGCCTCGGCGACGGCGGAAATGTCGGCGCTGGTGCACGACGAGATCGCGCTGGCGAAGGCGCAGCTCAAGCAGGACGTCAAACGCGGCGCGACCAGCGGCGGCGCCTTCTCGGCCGCCGGCGCGGTGCTGATCTTCTCCCTGCCGATGCTGAACTTCGCGCTGGCGTACGGCATCCGCACCTGGAGCCACTGGAACCTCGCGATCTGCTTCCTGCTGTCCTTCGCGGCGAACGTGCTGGTCGCGGTCGTGCTGGCGCTGATCGGCGTGACCTTCGCGAAGAAAGCCAAGAAGAGCAAGGGCCCGCAGAAGGTCGCCGCCTCGATGAAGGAGACCGCGGTCGTCCTGCAGAAGGCCAAGCCGCACCCGCGTCCGGAGCTGCCGCAGGACCGGGTCCACGAGGCCCTCGAGCCTGTGGCACGCTCGTCGTCATGACGGACCCCGCCACACCACCCTCGGCACAGCCGGCCTCGGCCGTTCTTCTGGACGGCCCCTGGAGCCACCGCGACGTCGCCGCCAACGGCGCCCGCTTCCACATCGCCGAGCTGGGCGACGGGCCGCTGGTGCTGCTGCTGCACGGCTTCCCGCAGTTCTGGTGGTCCTGGCGGCACCAGCTGACGGCGCTCGCCGACGCGGGCTTCCGGGCCGTCGCCATGGACCTGCGGGGCGTCGGGGGCAGCGACCGCACACCGCGCGGCTACGACCCCGCCAACCTCGCGCTCGACGTCACCGGCGTCATCCGCTCCCTCGGCGAGCCGGACGCCGCGCTGGTCGGCCACGACCTGGGCGGATACCTCGCGTGGACGGCGGCCGCGATGCGCCCCAAGCTGGTGCGGCGGCTGGCGGTCGCCTCCATGCCGCATCCGCGGCGCTGGCGCTCGGCCATGCTGCGCGACGTCAAGCAGACGCGCGCCGGTTCACACATCTGGGGGTTCCAGCGGCCCTGGATCCCGGAGCGGCAGCTCACCGCCGACGACGGGGCGCTGGTGGCCGAGCTGATCCAGGACTGGTCCGGGCCGCGCCCGCCGGAGGACGAGGCCCTGGAGACCTACCGCCGGGCCATGTGCATCCCCTCCGCCGCGCACTGCGCCGTCGAGCCGTACCGCTGGATGGTGCGCTCCCTGGCCCGCCCGGACGGCATCCAGTTCAACCGCCGCATGAAGCGGCCCGTGCGCGTGCCGACCCTCCACCTGCACGGCTCGCTCGACCCCGTGATGCGCACGCGCAGCGCGGCCGGCTCCGGCGAGTACGTCGAAGCCCCCTACCGCTGGCGCCTGTTCGACGGTCTCGGCCACTTCCCGCACGAGGAGGACCCGGTCGCGTTCTCCTCGGAGCTCATCAACTGGCTCAAGGATCCCGAACCCGATCGGTGACCGGACGACCCCGCCCGGTATCCGCACGTGAACGCTTGTCCGAGAGACGGCCAATTGCCCGGCGCATAGGCCAATTGGGCGCCCCGGGAGCGGTTATCGACCATGGGGCGGGGGCACAGGTCGGGGTATGGGCTGGACGCACGACTACAGTGACGCAAGCCGCAATCGCCGCTCGGCGGGCGGTTCGAACCCCCACCGGAGAAGCGGCGCACCGCAGATGGTGACCGCGGATCCCCGGGTCGGGATCCCGCGTATCCTCCGCCGCCGGGCCCGCTGGGTCTCCGTACGACTGCGCCACACCCGCGACTGAGGCGCCACCCGCGCGAGTGACGCCCCGACCACCCCACCGCAGGCCGCTGTGCCGCTCAGCCGCTCCTAGAGCGCGCAGCTGTCGCTGTCCACCTGCTGGTTGGCGCTGCGCCCCTTGGTGATGTCCTCCTGGATCTCGTCCACGGTCAGCGCGTACCCCGTCTCGGCGTCGTCGAGGGACTTGGCGAAGACCACCCCGTAAACCTTGCCTTCGGGGGTGAGCAGCGGGCCGCCGGAGTTGCCCTGGCGGACGGTCGCGTAGAGGGAGTAGACGTCGCGGCGGACCGTGTCGCGGTGGTAGATGTCCGGGCCGTTGGGCTTGATGCGGCCCCGCACGCGCGCGGCCCGCACGTCGTACGCCCCGTTCTCCGGGAAGCCCGCGACGATCGCGCCGTCCCCGCTGCTCGCGTCCTCGGTGGAGAAGCGCAGCGCGGGCGCCTCGAGGTCCGGCACGTCGAGTACGGCGATGTCGCGCCGCCAGTCGTAGAGGACGACCGTGGCGTCGTACTTCCTGCCCTCGCCGCCTATCTGCACGGTCGGCTCGTCGACGCCGCCCACCACATGCGCGTTGGTCATCACACGGCGGTCGGAGAAGACGAAGCCGGTGCCCTCCAGGACCTTGCCGCAGCTCGGGGCCGTGCCCATCACCTTGACGATGGAGCGCTGGGCGCGGCTCGCCACCGGGCTGCCCGCGAGGGCGGGGTCCGGCGGCCGGACGTCGGTGATGGGCTCGTTGGAGAACGGGCTGAAGACCTGCGGGAAGCCGTTCTGCGCGAGGACGGAGGAGAAGTCGGCGAACCAGGTGGCGGCCTGGTCCGGCAGGGCCTGGGAGACGCCCAGCAGCACCTTGGAGTTGCGGACCTCCTTGCCGAGCGTCGGCAGGGTGGTGCCCGCGAGGGCCGAGCCGATCAGCCAGGCGACCAGGAGCATCGCCAGGACGTTGACCAGGGCGCCGCCGGTGGCGTCGAGAGCCCGGGCCGGGGACCAGGTGATGTGCCGTCGCAGCTTGTTGCCGAGGTGGGTGGTGAGGGCCTGGCCGACGGAGGCGCAGACGATGACGACGACGACCGCGACGACGGCGGCGGTGGTGTTCACCTCCGCGTTGTCCGTGAGCGCGTCCCAGATGACGGGCAGTACGTAGACCGCGACGAGACCGCCGCCCAGGAAGCCGATCACCGACAGGATGCCGACGACGAATCCCTGGCGGTACCCGACGACCGCGAACCACACGGCGGCGACCAGCAACAAGATGTCCAGCACGTTCACGGAGGCCACCCTGTCATGCGCGCCAGTCGAGCGGGACCTGCTTCTCGCGGTCCCAGGGCCGCTCCCAGCCCGCGAAGTGCAGCAGCCGGTCGATGATTCCGGCCGTGAAACCCCAGACAAGGGCGGATTCGACCAGAAATGCCGGACCTCGGTGGCCGCTGGGGTGGACGGTGGTGGCGCGGTGGGCGGGATCCGTGAGATCCACCACGGGGACGGTGAAGACCCTGGCGGTCTCGTTCGGATCGACGACGCCGACCGGGCTCGGTTCGCGCCACCAGCCCAGCACCGGGGTGACGACGAAGCCGCTGACCGGGATGTACAGCCTGGGCAGGACGCCGAACAGCTGGACGCCCGAGGGGTCGAGGCCGGTCTCCTCCTCCGCCTCGCGCAGGGCGGCCCGCAGCGGGCCGTCACCCTGCGGGTCACCGTCCTCCGGGTCGAGGGCGCCGCCGGGGAACGAGGGCTGACCGGCATGCGAGCGCAGGGAACTCGCGCGCTCCATGAGCAGCAACTCGGGCCCGCGCTCGCCCTCCCCGAACAGGATCAGCACGGCGGACTGTCGCCCCGCGCCGTCCTCCGGGGGCAGGAAGCGGCTGAGCTGCCGCGGCCGGACCGTCTCCACGGCACGCACCACCGGGTCCAGCCAGGCGGGCAGGCCCTCCTTGCTCGGCGTCACAGGCCCGCCCTGTGTGTTGCTCGCACGCGTCATCGCCACCCCCGTCGTCCTGCCGCTTCCAACGCGCGGCGGGTCCGAGATCGTTCCGCGAACGGCCGCGATCCCCCGATCGGGCAGCTCGATCCCCTGATCGGGCAGCTCATCCGGCCCCCAGCGGCGGCGCCGGCTTGCCGCCCGCGTCCAGATACGCCTGCGGGGGCCGCAGCCGCTGGCCGGGGAAGCCGCCCTTCTCGTACTTGAGCAGCTTCTTCGCCTTCTCCGGGTCGGTCTCGCCCTCGCCGAACGCCGGGCAGAGCGGGGCGATCGGGCAGGCGCCGCAGGCGGGCTTGCGGGCGTGGCAGATACGCCGGCCGTGCCAGATCACGTGGTGCGAGAGGTCCGTCCAGTCGCTCTTCGGGAAGAGCGCGCCGATGTCGGCCTCGATCTTGTCCGGGTCGGTCTCCCCGGTCCACTGCCAGCGGCGCACCAGACGCTGGAAGTGCGTGTCCACGGTGATGCCGGGCCGCCCGAAGGCGTTGCCGAGCACGACGAACGCGGTCTTGCGGCCGACGCCGGGCAGCTTGACCAGATCCTCCAACCGCCCCGGGACCTCACCGCCGAAGTCCTCCACCAAGGCCTTGGACAGCCCTATGACCGACTTCGTCTTGGCCCGGAAGAAGCCGCACGGGCGGAGGATCTCCTCCACCTCCTCCGGGTTGGCGGCGGCCAGGTCCTCGGGGGTGGGGTACTTGGCGAACAGGGCGGGTGTCGTCTGGTTGACGCGCAGGTCGGTGGTCTGGGCGGACAGGACGGTGGCGACGACCAGTTGGAAGGAGTTGTCGAAGTCCAGCTCAGGGTGGGCGTAGGGGAAGACCTCGGCGAGCTCGCGGTTGATACGGCGGGCTCTGCGGACCAGCGCGGTGCGTGACTCGTCACCCGGCGGATGGACGACGGCCTTTGCGGGGCCGGTCCCCTTGACGCGGGCGGTGGCCTTCTTGGGCGCGACGGTGACCTTCTTGGCGGCAGGCGCCTTCTTCACGGATGCCGCCTTCTTCACGGATGCCGTCTTCTTCACGGGTGCCGCCTTGTTCGCAGACGCCTTCTCGGCAGGTGCCGCCTTCTTCGCGGCGGCCTTCTTGCTCACGGCCCCGGCCTTCTTGGCGACAGCCTTCTTGGCCGACGTCGACTTGCCTGAAGACGCCGCCCTCTCTGTCGCTTTCGCCGTTTTCCTACCGCCATCGGGGCTCTGTTCGCCCACAGCGGAATCGCGACGTACAACCACCCGCGCAGCCCCCTCGGCCTGTGCTCTCACCGGCGATTTGGACACCCGGCCAGCCTAAGCCGTGGCACTGACATCTGCCCCGGGCCCTGAAGATCGGCGCCCAATTGGACCCCTGCCGCGTACCCCGGGACACCTGTGCGGCATCCTTGTGACAGATCACACTGTTTGGACCGTCCGGCAAAATGGGCACTTCGGTGCCTTGATACAAGGGGGATCCCGGTCCCCTGAGCAGGTCGACAAGGAGAGAACTCGTGGACGACGTTCTGCGGCGCAACCCGCTCTTCGCGGCGCTCGATGACGAGCAGGCCTCGGAGCTCCGCGCCTCCATGAGTGAGGTGACCCTCGCGCGCGGCGACTCGCTGTTCCACGAGGGGGACCCCGGCGACCGCCTGTATGTGGTCACGGAGGGCAAGGTCAAGCTCCACCGCACGTCCCCGGACGGCCGCGAGAACATGCTGGCCGTGGTCGGCCCCGGCGAGCTCATCGGCGAGCTGTCGCTCTTCGACCCGGGCCCGCGCACCGCGACGGCCTCCGCGCTGACCGAGGTCAAGCTGCTCGGTCTCGGCCACGGCGACCTCCAGCCCTGGCTGAACGCCCGCCCCGAGGTGGCCACGGCGCTGCTGCGCGCGGTCGCCCGTCGGCTGCGCAAGACCAACGACGCGATGTCCGACCTCGTCTTCTCGGACGTCCCGGGCCGCGTCGCCCGCGCCCTGCTGGACCTCTCGCGCCGGTTCGGCGTGCAGTCCGAGGAGGGCATCCACGTCGTCCACGACCTCACGCAGGAGGAGCTGGCCCAGCTGGTCGGCGCGTCCCGCGAGACGGTCAACAAGGCGCTGGCGGACTTCGCCCAGCGCGGCTGGCTGCGCCTGGAGGCCCGCGCGGTGATCCTGCTCGACGTGGAGCGCCTCGCCAAGCGCTCGCGCTGACGCGCACCCGCGCGTGCCGTACGTCATCGGGCCCTGTCTCCTCGCGAGACAGGGCCCGACGTCGTACCAGGGCACATCAGGGGTCAGATGAGCCCGTGCTCGTCCAGATAGTCCAACTGCGCCCGCACCGACAGTTCCGCCGCCGGCCACAGGGAGCGGTCCACGTCCGCGTAGACGTGGGCGACGACCTCGGTGGGGGTGCGGTAGCCGTCCTCGACGGCCGTCTCCACCTGCGCGAGGCGCTTGGCCCGGTGGGCGAGGTAGTACTCGACGGCGCCCTGGGCGTCCTCCAGGACCGGCCCGTGGCCCGGGAGGACCGTGTGGACGCCGTCGTCGACCGTGAGGGACCTCAGGCGCCGCAGGGAGTCCAGGTAGTCGCCGAGGCGGCCGTCGGGGTGTGCCACGACCGTCGTACCGCGGCCGAGGATCGTGTCGCCGGTCAGGACGGCCTGGTCCGCCGGGAGGTGGAAGGAGAGGGAGTCGGCGGTGTGGCCGGGGGTCGGTACGACCTTCAGTTCGAGTCCGCCGACGGTGATCACGTCCCCGGCGGCCAGGCCCTCGTCACCCAGCCGGAGGGCCGGATCGAGCGCACGCACGCGCGTGCCGGTCAGTTCGGCGAAGCGTCCGGCGCCCTCGGCGTGGTCGGGGTGGCCATGGGTCAGCAGCGTCAGGGCGACGCGCTTGCCGGCCTGCTCGGCCGTGTCGACGACATGGCGCAGGTGCCCGTCGTCGAGCGGGCCCGGGTCGACCACCACGGCCAGATCCGAGCCGGGCTCGGAGAGGATCCAGGTGTTCGTGCCGTCCAGGGTCATCGCCGACGGGTTGGGGGCCAGGACGTTGACGGCCCGCGCGGTGGCGGGGCCCGTCAGGACACCGCCCCGGGGCTGGCCGGGAAGGGCTGCTGCGTCCGTCATGCGCTGGCTCCACCGGTCGGAGAGGTCGGGAGGGTCGGGATGTGCTTGGTGAACTCGTCGTGGCCCGGCCAGGAGAGCACGATCTCCCCGTCCACGAGACGGGCGGTGGCCAGCACGGGCGTGAGATCACGCCCCGGGGCGTCCGCGAGCGCCCGGGCGGCCGTGTCGTACGGCGTGAGCTGGCGCAGGGTCGCGAGGGTCGGCGGCATCATCAGCAGCTCGCCCCGGTCGTAGCCGGCCGCCGCCTCGCCCGGGGCGATCCACACCGTACGGTCCGCCTCGGTGGAGGCGTTGCGGGTGCGCTGTCCCTCGGGGAGGGCGGCCACGAAGAACCAGGTGTCGTAGCGGCGGGCCTCGAACTCGGGGGTGATCCAGCGGGTCCAGGCGCCGAGCAGATCGGAGCGCAGGACCAGGCCGCGGCGGTCCAGGAACTCGGCGAAGGACAGGTCCCGGGCGACCAGGGCGGCGCGGTCCGCCTCCCAGTCGGCCCCGGTGGTGTCGCCGACGACCGAGTCGGGCGCCGGCCCGGCGAGCAGGACGCCCGCCTCCTCGTACGTCTCCCGTACGGCCGCGCAGACGATCGCCTGGGCCTCGGTCTCGTCGACGCCGAGCCGCTCCGCCCACCACGCGCGCGTGGGGCCCGCCCAGCGGACCTGCTGGTCGTCGTCCCGGGGGTCGACGCCGCCGCCCGGATACGCGTACGCGCCCCCGGCGAAGGCCATGGAGGCGCGTCTGCGCAGCATGTGGACGACCGGGCCGGTGCCCGTGTCCTTCAGGAGCATGACGGTGGCCGCGCGCTTCGGGGTGACCGGCGTGAGTGTGCCGGCCGCCAGTGCGCGGATGCGGTCCGGCCACTCCGGGGGATACCACTGACCGTTCGCCATGGGCGCGAGGCTATCCCGTGACGGGCTGATGTTCGAGTGGCCCCTGAGAGGGCGGCGTCCCTCGCGGGGAAGCTACGCCAGCTCCACCTGGATCTCGACCTCCACCGGGGCGTCCAGCGGCAGCACCGCCACACCCACCGCGCTGCGCGCGTGCACGCCCTTGTCGCCGAGGACCGCGCCGAGCAGCTCGCTCGCGCCGTTCAGCACCGCGGGCTGGCCCGTGAAGTCCGAGGCCGAGGCCACGAAGCCGACGACCTTCACCACGCGCGCGATGCGGTCCAGGTCACCGGCGACGGACTTGACCGCGGCCAGGGCGTTCAGCGCGCATGTGCGCGCCAGCTCCTTGGCCTCCTCCGGGGTGACCTCCGCGCCGACCTTGCCGGTGACCGGAAGCTTGCCGTCCACCATCGGGAGCTGCCCGGCGGTGTAGACGTACGGCCCGCTCTGCACGGCCGGCTGGTACGCGGCCAGCGGCGGGACGACGTCGGGCAGGGTCAGACCGAGCTCGGCCAGCTTCGCCTCGACGGCGCCCATTACTGCTTCTCCCGCTTCAGGTAGGCCACGAGCTGCTCGGGGTTGTTCGGCCCGGGCACGACCTGGACGAGCTCCCAGCCGTCCTCGCCCCAGGTGTCCAGAATCTGCTTCGTGGCGTGGACGAGCAGCGGCACGGTTGAGTATTCCCACTTGGTCATGCGGCCGACTCTAGCCCCTGGCGGACAGGGGCAGGCGGCCGACCACTGCGGCGGTTGTCCACAGCCTCCGGAGTAGTCCGGACGCCGACTGGTTAGGCTCGAATACGTGAGCAGGCTCCAGGTCGTCAGCGGCAAGGGCGGAACCGGCAAGACCACGGTGGCCGCAGCCCTAGCGCTGGCCTTGGCCACGGAGGGGAAGCGGACGCTTCTCGTCGAGGTCGAAGGCCGCCAGGGCATCGCGCAGCTCTTCGAAACTGAAGCGCTGCCTTATGAGGAGCGGAAGATCGCCGTCGCTCCAGGGGGCGGGGAGGTGTACGCGCTTGCCATCGACCCCGAACTGGCCCTTCTGGACTACCTCCAGATGTTCTACAAGCTGGGCAGCGCCGGACGGGCCCTGAAGAAGCTCGGCGCGATCGACTTCGCCACCACCATCGCGCCGGGCCTGAGGGACGTACTCCTCACCGGCAAGGCGTGCGAGGCGGTGCGGCGCAAGGAGCGCAGCGGACGGTTCACCTACGACTACGTCGTGATGGACGCGCCGCCCACCGGCCGCATCACCCGCTTCCTCAATGTCAACGACGAGGTCGCGGGCCTCGCCAAGATCGGCCCGATACACAATCAGGCACAGGCCGTGATGCGGGTGCTGAAGTCGCCCGAGACGGCCGTGCACCTGGTGACGCTTCTGGAGGAGATGCCCGTCCAGGAGACCGTGGACGGCATCGCCGAGCTGCGGTCGGCGCGGCTGCCGGTCGGGCGGATCATCGTGAACATGGTGCGCCCGGAGGTGTTGGACGAGACCGATCTGGAACTCGTCCGGACGGCCACGCGTTCCACTGTCGCGCGCTCGCTGTCGTCCGCCGGGCTCGGCGGGGCGCGCCGCGGCGGGCACGCCGAGCGGCTGGTGGACCCGCTGCTCACCCAGGCCGAGGAGTACGGCGAGCGGTACGCGCTGGAGCACGAGCAGCGTGCGGTGCTCGCCGAGCTGGGCCTGCCGCTGCACGAACTGCCACTGTTCGCCGAGGGCATGGACCTGGCGGGGCTGTACGCGCTGGCCCGCGAGCTGCGCGGGCAGGGCGTGTCATGAGCCGGGGCACACGCGTCATGAGTGAGGACACACAGGCAAGGCCCGTCATGAGTCGGAAGCAGGGGATGTCATGAGTCGTCCGGACCCGGCCCACACGCACGACCCGGCCCGCCCCCGCATGGCCCCCGCCGCCCTGCTCGACGTCGATCCGCTGCTGGCGGACCCGAAGACCCGGATCGTGGTGTGCTGCGGCTCGGGCGGGGTCGGCAAGACCACGACCGCGGCGGCCCTGGGCCTGCGCGCCGCCGAGCGGGGCCGCAAGGTGGTCGTCCTCACCATCGACCCGGCCCGCCGGCTCGCCCAGTCCATGGGCATCGACTCCCTGGACAACACCCCGCGCCGGGTCAAGGGCATCGACGACTCCGCGGGCGGCGAGCTGCACGCGATGATGCTCGACATGAAGCGCACCTTCGACGAGATCGTCGAGGTGCACGCGGACGCCGAGCGGGCGGCCGCGATCCTGGGCAACCCCTTCTACCAGTCGCTCTCGGCGGGCTTCGCGGGCACGCAGGAGTACATGGCGATGGAGAAGCTCGGGCAGCTCCGGGCCCGGGACGAGTGGGACCTGATCGTCGTCGACACCCCGCCGTCCCGCTCGGCCCTGGACTTCCTGGACGCGCCCAAGCGGCTCGGGTCGTTCCTGGACGGGCGGCTGATCCGGCTGCTGACGGCGCCGGCGAAGCTGGGCGGGCGCGCCGGGATGAAGTTCCTGAACGTCGGGATGTCGATGATGACCGGCACCCTCGGCAAGCTGCTCGGCGGTCAGCTCCTCAAGGACGTCCAGACGTTCGTCTCCGCGATGGACACGACGTTCGGCGGCTTCCGCACCCGCGCTGACGCGACGTACAAGCTGCTCCAGGCGCCCGGGACGGCCTTCCTCGTGGTCGCGGCCCCGGAGCGGGACGCGCTGCGCGAGGCCGCGTACTTCGTGGAGCGCCTGGCCGCGGAGGACATGCCGCTCGCCGGTCTGGTGCTCAACCGGGTCCACGGCAGCGGGGCCGACCGGCTGTCGGCCGAGCGGGCGCTCGCCGCCGCGGAAAATCTTGAAGAGCCCCGCATTGTGGATCAGGAGGGCGGGAAAGCTGGACTTCGTAACTCCCCCGACGCATACGACAGTTCAGCCTCTTCCACGTCCGAAACCCCAGCTCAGACCCCAGCTCAGACTCCAGAACCGGCGTCGGCATCGGCCCCCGAGGGTGGCTCCCCCACCGAGGACGCAGATGACGCCGAGGACACGGCAGACGCCGAGAACGCCGAAGACGCCGAGCGATCCGTGGACCAGCTCACGGCAGGCCTGCTGAGGCTGCACGCCGAGCGCATGCAGCTGCTCTCCCGTGAGCAGCGCACGCGTGACCGCTTCACCGCGCTCCACCCCGAGGTGGCCGTGACGGAAGTGGCCGCGCTGCCCGGCGATGTGCACGACCTCGCGGGACTCCGCGACATCGGCGACCGGCTCGCGGCGAACGAACGCGAGCTTCCCGACCCTGCCGAGCCGGAGTCGCCCGGCCGAGATGCCTGAGGGCCCGTACGGGCCCTCGACCGGAACTCCTCAGCTCATCGCGAGTCAGCTCATCGCAGCTCAGCCCACAGGGACTCAGCCGACCCGGGCTCACCCCACCGCGGCGTAGTTCTCGTAGATCTCGTCGTCGTCGAGGGACACGACACCCGTGCCACGCTCGTACTCACTGCGCGCCGTCTCCAGCAGCCGGCGCCAGGACGTCACCGTGGGACGCCTGCGCAGCAGTGCGCGGCGCTCCCGCTCCGTCATGCCTCCCCACACGCCGAACTCGACGCGATTGTCGAGCGCGTCGGCCAGGCACTCCGTACGCACCGGACATCCGGTGCACACCGCCTTGGCCCTGTTCTGCGCTGCTCCCTGAACGAACAGTTCGTCCGGATCGGTAGTGCGGCAGGCCGCCTGCGCACTCCAGTCGACTACCCAGCCCATACCGGCGCCGTCCTCTCCCGAATCGAGGCTCCCCCACGGCGGCAGCGGCATATTCACCGCCGCCAGTTGAGGACGTTACGGAAGGTGGGCACAGCGCAACACCCCCTTCGGGCCCAATCTTGAATGGCCCGAACGGACTATGGGTAAGCGGCAGATCACCCGGGGGAGTGAGCTGGCGACATACGTAACTTTCCCGGCAAACCAGGACAGTTATGTTGCGTCACAACGGACGCCGTATGACACACAAGGCGGATTCGGACACGACCCCACCAAAAAAGTTGGGGAACACCCGGAACGATTCGGGGTCGCCGGACGTATTGATACGTGGCCTCACTGCTGTGACAGTTGAGAGCAGCTTAGGCCAAGGCATATACGCCTGTCCGGCGAATGAGAACGTAGGCTGCCCTCATGCCAAAGAAGAGCTCGGGCGGTGGTCTGTCTCCTGCGCAGCAGGCCGCCAAGTTCCTCGGTGTCAGTGTCCTCGCGGGAGCCGTACTGGCCGGCATCGCGCTGCCCGCAGTGGGCGCGCTGGGGCTCGCTGCGAAGGGCTCGGTCGAGAGCTTCGACGAGCTCCCCGCCAACATGAAGACACCGCCGCTGAGCCAGCGCACCACGATCCTCGACGCCGACGGCGGCCAGATCGCCACGGTCTACTCGCGCGACCGCACGGTGGTCCCGCTCAAGGACGTCTCGCCGTACATGCAGAAGGCGATCGTCGCGATCGAGGACTCGCGCTTCTACCAGCACGGCGCGGTCGACCTGAAGGGCGTCCTGCGCGCCCTCAACAAGAACGCGCGCAGCGGCGAGGTCTCCCAGGGCGCCTCGACCCTGACGCAGCAGTATGTGAAGAACGTCTTCGTCGAGGAGGCCGGCGACGACCCGACGAAGGTCGCGCAGGCCACCCAGCAGACCATCGGCCGCAAGATCCGCGAGCTGAAGTACGCGATCCAGGTCGAGGAAGAGCTCGGCAAGAAGAAGATCCTCGAGAACTACCTGAACATCACGTTCTTCGGCCAGCAGGCCTACGGCGTCGAGGCCGCGGCCCAGCGCTACTTCTCCAAGTCCGCCCAGGACCTCAACATCCAGGAGTCGGCCCTCCTCGCCGGCATCGTCCAGTCGCCCAGCCGGTACGACCCGGTCAACGACGAGGCGGAGGCCACCAAGCGCCGCAACATCGTGCTCCAGCGCATGGCCGCTGTCGGCGACATCTCCCGGCCGCAGGCCGCCGAGGCGATGAAGGCACCGCTCGGCCTCAAGGTCAGCAAGCCCAGGAACGGCTGCATCACGGCGGTCAAGGGCGCGGGCTTCTTCTGTGACTACGTGCGCGAGGTCTTCCTGAACGACAAGGTCTTCGGCAAGACCAAGGAGGCCAGGGCGAAGATCTGGAACCAGGGCGGCCTCACCATCCGCACCACCATGGACGCGGCGGCCCAGAAGTCGGCGCAGCGGTCCATCAAGGACCACGTCTACCAGAGCGACGAGGTGGCCACCGCCGCCAGCATCGTCCAGCCCGGCACCGGCAAGATCCTCGCCATGGGCCAGTCACGTCCGTACGGCGTCGACATCAAGAAGGGCGAGACGACCCTCAACCTGTCCGCCGACGACGACATGGGCGGCGGCATGGGCTACCAGCCCGGTTCGACGTTCAAGCCGATCGTGGCCGCCGCGGCCCTCGAGGACGGCATGGCGGCGAACAAGGTGTACTCCTCGCCGTACCAGATGGCCTACCCCAGCCCCGTCTCCGCCTGCGACGGCAAGAGGTGGGTCAACGACCGGAACAACCCCGCCAAGCTGGAGAACGAGAACAGCTCGGAGGTCGGCCCGTACGACATGAAGGAAGCGACCGCCAAGTCGGTCAACACCTACTACGTCCAGATGATCAGCGACATCGGCATCTGCCCGGTGACGACGATGGCGAAGAAGATGGGCGTCCAGCGGGCCGACGGAGACAAGATGCCGCAGGTGCCGTCCATCGCCCTCGGCACCCAGGAGGTCTCCCCGCTGACCATGGCGAACGGGTACGCGACCTTCGCCGCGCGCGGCATGTACTGCACGCCGATCGCCATCGAGTCGGTCAGCCAGCGGGTCGGTGACAAGACCAAGTCGCTGGAGGTCCCGAAGTCCACCTGCTCGCGCGCGATGTCGGAGAAGACCGCCGACACGATCAACGCGCTGCTGAAGGGCGTCGTCGAGGACGGTACGGGCTCGAAGGCGGGCCTCGGCGGCCGTCCCAGCGCGGGCAAGACCGGTACGACCGACGAGCGCTACGCGGCCTGGTTCGTGGGCTACACCCCGAACATGGCCGGCGCGGTGTGGGTCGGCGACCCGGCGCACAAGCGGAAGATGTCCGGCATCACCATCGGCGGCCGTTCGTACGGCAAGGTCTTCGGTGGTGAGGTCCCCGGTCCGATCTGGCGCGACATGATGTCCGGCGCGCTGGAGGGCAAGCCCGTCGAGCAGTTCAACGACGTCCACATCCCGGACGGCAACCACAAGGGCCGCGGCGACGAAGACGGCGACGAGGGCGACCGCGACGACGGTGACAACGGCAACGGCAACGGCGGCTTCATCGGCGGCCTGGTCGGCGGCAACAACAACGGCGGCGGGGGCGGCCAGCCCATTCCCACGCCGTCGTTCTCCCTCCCCGAGGGCTTCTTCCGGGGGCAGGACAACGGCGGGGGCAATGGCAATGGTGGGCGGTTCGGCTGAGCCGCCGATGTGAGCGAACAGGGGTGGCCCCCGATGTCCTGGACGGGACGTCGGGGGCCACCCCTGTGAGGTGATCCGGTCAGCCGGCGAGCAGCTTCTTCACCACGGCGGCGACGCGGCCGCCCTCGGCCAGCCCGGCCACCTTCGGGTTCACGATCTTCATGACGGCACCCATGGCCCGCGGCCCCTCGGCCCCGGCGGCCTTGGCCTCCTCGACGGCCTGGGCCACGATCTGCTGGAGCTCGTCGTCGGACAGCTGCTTGGGCAGGTACTCGGCGAGCACCTCGCCCTCGGCCTTCTCCCGCTCGGCGCTCTCGGCACGACCGCCCTGCGCGAAGGCCTCGGCGGCCTCGCGGCGCTTCTTGGCCTCGCGGGTGATCACCTTCTGCACCTCGTCGTCGGAGAGCTCGCGCTTCTCCTTGCCCGCGACCTCCTCCTTGGTGATCGCGGCGAGCGTCAGCCGGAGCGTCGAGGAGCGGAGCTCGTCGCGCTCCTTGATCGCAACGTTGAGGTCATCCTGCAGCTTCGACTTGAGCGTGGTCATGGGGCTGATTGTCGCAGGTGCGGGAGGAAGGACGCCCCCTGTTTTGCGGGCCGGTGGCCGGACTTCGGGCGGGAGGCCGGTCGAAGCACCGGTGCCGCGAGGGGATTTCGGGCAGCGCCCGGCAGGGTCGGCGTCCGGGGTCTGAGACGATGGTCGTATGCGCGCGCGATACGGAGTCCCCCTGGGAATCGCGGCGGCTGGTGCCGCCGGTCTGTTGTACGCCGCGGGCTTCGAGGCCCGCTCCTTCCGCCTCCGACGGGTGACCGTCCCGGTCCTGCCCCCCGGGATGCGCCCCCTGCGTGTGCTGCAGGTCTCCGACATCCACATGGTCGGCGGCCAGCGCAAGAAGCAGCGCTGGCTGCGGTCCCTGGCGGGCCTGCGCCCCGACTTCGTGATCAACACGGGCGACAACCTCTCCGACCCGGAGGGCGTCCCGGAGGTCCTGGACTCGCTCGGCCCCCTGATGGAGTTCCCGGGCGCGTACGTCTTCGGCTCCAACGACTACTACGGCCCCACCCTGCGCAATCCCGCCCGCTACCTGCTGGAGAGGGCCCAGGGCCGCCACGGCCTCAACGGCAACGCCCCGGCCGTGGGTGTGGTGCACAACCCGTGGGAGGACCTGCGCGACGGTTTCGACGCGGCGGGCTGGCTCAACCTGACCAACACCCGCGGCACGCTCAAGATCGAGGGCGTCTCGCTGGAGCTGACGGGCCTGGACGACCCGCACATCAAGCGGGACCGCTACGCGCAGGTGGCCGGCGGCCCGTCCGACTCCGCCGACTTCTCGATGTGCGTCGTCCACGCGCCCTACCTGCGCTCCCTGGACGCCTTCACGGCCGACGACTACCCCCTGATCCTGGCCGGCCACACCCACGGCGGCCAGGTCTGCATCCCCTTCTACGGCGCCCTGGTCACCAACTGCGACCTGGACACGGACCGGGTGAAGGGCCTGTCGACGCACACGGTGGAGGACCGTACGTCGTATCTGCACGTGTCGGCGGGCTGCGGCGCGAGCCGCTACACACCGGTACGGTTCGCGTGCCCACCGGAGGCGACGTTGCTGACGTTGGTGGGGCGGGAGTAGCGGGGCTCGCGGCCCGAGTGGCCGGAGCGGCGAGAAAGGCGCGTCTCGCGGCCGGAGGGGCTGGAGCGGCCGGAGTGGCTGCCGGGGTGGCTGGAGCGGCCGGAGTGACCGGAGCGGCTGGAGCGGCTGGAGCGGCTGGAGCGGCTGGAGCGGCTGGAGCGGCGAGAATGGCGCGGCTCGCGGCCGGACCGGCGGGGTGACGGGCGACTAACCCACACAGCCCCGCCCACATCGCCCCCTATGTCCGTTTCTGCCAGCGTGGGGGCATGACCGCCCCGATACCCAGGGACATCCCGGACCTGCCCGCGATACCGGGCAGGCCCGCGCTGAAGCCCTCCCCCGTCCCGGCCACGGCCGTCGTCAGCCCGGTCCGCCGCCCCGCGGCCGCGGCCTTCCGCCTGCTGGTCGCCGCCGCGGCGGCCGCCGGCGTGACACTCGAACTGCTCCTCGGCGACCCGACCCGGGCCCTGGGCTACTTCGCGATCCAGAGCAACATCCTGCTGGCGCTGGTCATGGCCCTCTCGGCCCGCCGCGCCTGGACGGCCGCCCGCCCCCTCCCGGGAGCCGTCCTGGGCGCGACGACGCTCTACGTCGTGATCGCGGCCCTGGCCTACCACCTGCTCCTGGCGAACGAGGCCAGCCCCTTCTCCCTCACGGGCGAAGCGGCCCACCAGACGGGCTGGCAGGCCCTGACCCACGTGACCCTCCACACGGTGACCCCGATCGCGGCCGTACTGGACTGGCTCCTGCTCACGCCCCCGGGCCGCCTGCACCTGCGCCAGGCCAGCACCTGGCTGCTCTACCCCCTGGCCTACCTGGCCTTCTCCCTCATCCGAGGCGAACTGCTCCTCCCGGGCTCGTCCGGCCGCTACCTCTACCCCTTCCTGGACGTCGACCAGGACGGCTACAAGAAGGTCCTCGGCAACGCCCTCCTCCTCGGCCTCGCCTTCTACGCCCTGGCGGTCCTCCTCGTAGCCCTCGACCACGCCCGCCCGAACCCCCTCCGGCACCCCTGGAAAACCGGATTTCGTCTCTAGCCACCGGTGGGCTAAAGTAAACGTCGTCGCCGCGACAGCAGCGACATCGGGGTGTAGCGCAGCTTGGCAGCGCGCTTCGTTCGGGACGAAGAGGTCGTGGGTTCAAATCCCGCCACCCCGACGCTGGTCAGAGGGCCATTCGCATGATTGCGAATGGCCCTCTGTCGTGCTTGGGGGGCCAAACGGGGGGCCAAACGAATTTGATCAGGCCACTGCGTCGCCCTCTTCGTCGCCCTCCGCGTCCTCCCCTTCCTGATCTTCGGCGAAGATGTCATCCATCGCTTCGGCACCCTGCGTGATCACGGGCCGGAGCTGCTTGCGGTAGACCGCCTCTGTGGTCGCCTGACTGCTGTGACCGACCAAGAGCGCGATCCGCTCCAGGGGGATGCCGTGGTCGGAGAGCAGGGACACGAAGCTGTGCCGGAGTTCCCTCGGCGTCCACTCCGGCTTTAGTCCGGCCTTCTTCACGATGGCCTTGAAGTCTCGCCGGACGTTGGCCGCGTCAAGCGGCTCGCCGCTCCGAGTCGTGAAGACGCGGCCGGTCGGGCTCCACTCCGTCCCTCTCGATGCCCGCTCCTGCTTCTGCCATCGCATGTGCTCTTCGAGGACGTCGACCACCTGCTTCGGCAGAGCGATGGTCCGGCGGCTCTTCCTGGTCTTGGTCTCACCGTGCTTGCGCACCGAACGCCACACGGCGACGTGAGGCGGGATGCCGTCCGTCGTCTCCAGGAAGACGTGATCCCAGGTGAGGGGCCGCGCCTCTTCCGTGCGCACACCGCTGAGCAGCGAGAGCACGAGGTAGGCGTACAGCCGTGACGGGCGCGCGGCGGTGAGCACGGCTTTCGCCTGCTCCAGGTTCAGTGCCTTGCTCGGTCGGCCGGGGCGCCCCTCCGGAGCGGTGACGAGTAGGGCGACGTTCCGCGCAGCCTTGTCCCTGCGCTGAGCGTGGGCGATGGAGCGGCGCAGGATGGCGAGCAGGTCACGCAGGCTTCGCGTCGCGAGGAATTCGGCCCTGTCGTCCAACCAGTCGTCAACGTCGTCCGCGCTGAATTCCTTCAGCTTGGCCTTGCCGATGAACGGGATCAGGTGCTTGTTCGCCATCGAGCGGTTCTTGCCGATGGTGCCCTTCTCGTCGCGCCCCTTAAGCCCGCGCTCCAACCAGTCGTTCACCGCGTCGGCCACGGTGTAGTTGGCCGGAGCCTTGACGCCGGTCTGCACCTCCTTCTTCAAATCACGGATTTTCTGGCGTACTTCGGTCTTCGTCTTGCCGTACACCTTCGGTCGACGGCGCTTGCCGTTCGGGGCGTACCCCAGGGAAACGGCCCCCACGTAGCTCTTCTTGACGGGGTCCCAGTAGATCGTGTCCGCACCGTGGCCAGCCCTTTGGGCACGCTTCGGGGTCTCGGTCATCTTCTGTTGTGCCTCCATGAGACAGGGCCGCGCCCTGACAGGCGCGGCCCTGTGGAACTGGGGTGGTGGGTAGTTCAGGCGGTGGCTTCTGCCTCGCGCTTGAGCAGTTCGACGTACCGCTCGATGTACTCCGGCGGTACGAGACGGCGACGGCCGATGCGGACGGTCTGAAGTCGTCCGAGGCGTATCTCCTCGTAGACCATCGAGCGTCCGATCCTGAGAGCCTTGGCGGCCTCTTCCGGCCGGTAGAGGAGCTGTTCGGCGGGTTCAGCGACGGTGGCCATGCGGCGGTGCCTCCTCGGCAGGGTTCCGGGGGCGGTGGCCCCCTTCCTGTCAGGTCCGCTACTTCCGCTACCTCCGCTACCGCCCTGGTCAGGGGCATGATCGAAGTAGCGGATAAGGGTGCGAGTAGCGGATGGAGCCGCTACCGGCCCCGGAATCGTGACCGCGGGGCGGGTAGCGGATTGGGCGTTGGGTAGCGGATGCAGAGCGGCTTGCCGCTACCCGGAAACCGCCTCTGAGCTGCCCGGTAGCGGAGGTAGCGGAAGTAGCGCACTTTCCGCGGGGGGTGGGCAGTATCGCTGCCATGCGTCGTGCAGATCGGTCGCGTAGTAGCCCTTCATCACACTGCCGCCTGCCTTGATGTTGCGGGCCGCGATGGGGGTGTTGTCCGCGGTCATGTACTCCCGCAGCATCCGAGAGAGCCCGCGGGCATCGAGCGGCTTGCCGCTCATGTCCGCCCACGGCGCCTCTTCGAGGCTGTGGAGCCTGTCGAGGATGGCGACGGTGGGCAGGCGGTCGATGCCGTTGAACACGTAGTCACGCAGGTCCGTGAGCAGGCGGATGCCGATGCTGCCCTTGTCGCTGGTCTTGGCCGCGTTGACCAGCTCGATGCAGGCGGCGCGGGCCCGCACCGGCCACGCCCCGCCTGCCGCGTCGGCCACGGCGAGCAGGGGTTCCCACACGTCCGCGGGCCGGTCGCTGATGCCCTCCGGTAGTTCCGGGAACACCCCGTCGACCAGGTGACGGACGGACTGCGCCCATGCGGCGAGCCGGTCGCGCAGCGCGTGGCCCTCCTTCTCGTGGATGCGCTGCCGGAACGGCTCCACCCGCTCGTTCGGCGCGCGGCGGCGCATGCGGACGATGACCGAGCGCGTGAGGATCGTGTCCGGCAGTGAGCCGAGTCCGGCGACCGCGACCCCGCAGAACGACGGGAACTCCTGTACCTGCTGGTTGGAGCCGTCGCCCACGCAGCGCCACATGACGCCGGAGCGGCGGTGACCTGCGTTCAGGAAGCCGCGGAGCTGTTCGTTCTCTCCGGCCTTGGGCCCGAATACGGTGTCGATCTCGTCGAACAGGATCGTGGGCCGTCCCTCCATCCCGGACACCGCGCGGAAGAGCGCGGAGGCGGAGGCGTTGACCGCGACCATCGGTTGCGGCACGAGGGCGAGGGTCACGCTGGGAGTCACGGCAGCGCGTGAGGGTGACTTGGAGCAGGCACTCATCATGGGGGAGCGGGCTCTCGAAGGGGACCGCCAGTCGGTGCCGTCGCTCATCATGACGAGCCGGGAACTCGCTGCCGAGATGCGACGCCGGTACAGCTCCGAATCAGCGGCTCAGGACTACCTTGCGCGGCTTCACTCGCTTGCCGAGCAGAAGCCGGGCTTCATGCCCCGCTAGTAGGTCACGAGCACCTTAACTGGAGCTTCTTGAGCGTTGGACTCCCGCAACGCACCAAGGGGGCCCGCTCATGGAGCGGCCCCCTTCTTCGGAGCGGTCTAAACTCACTAGGCCACGGGCTTGGGCAGCTCGTAGGCCGAATCGTTCTTGAACTCTGCAAGGCTCTCGCGGAGGCGGTCCTTGTCTTCATCGGTGTAGTTCGCACTACTCCCCGCGAGCAGGTAGGCGATGAGTTCCGCCGTACGAGCGTAGTTCTCGTTTCGGGCGACGATTCGATCTCCTGCAGAGATGAGCACGTCGCGCCACAGCGGGCAGTGCATGTCCCAGTTGATCTTGTTGAGCCGCTTGATCGCCTGGACGTTCTTAAGACCGTAGCGTCGAGTGGCAATGAGGAGCCCGCGCATTACCGCGATTTGCGCTGCGGGCTTTAGCAGCAGGTTGTCGGTTTCGTTCTTGCGAAGCGTGGAGATGAGGTCCGGTGCATCGACGGCTTCCTTGAAGACGCTGAGGTGCTCAAGGAGGCTGGTCCACCACTGCGCCACATGGTCGTAAGCAGCGTCCAATTCATGGTCGCTCGGGCGGACGACGCGCTCTTTTTCCTCGAAGTGGAAGCCGTTCTCCTTGCAGATCGCCTTGACGGTCTCGTATACGGCACTGACAGTGGTGATTTGGGAACTCCGGTCCGACAGGGTGTTGCTCCTCCAGTTGACGATGAGCTCGCCCTTGGAGTCTGCAACACTGAGGGGTTCCCCGGCCGCGACGAGCTTGCGGGTAAGGATGGCGTACCCGTCATCCTCGCTGGTGATGATGTTGTCGCTGCGCCCAGTGGGCTTGGCTGACCGGTTGATTTTGTTGAAGATGCGCCGAGTGGTCTCCGATCCATAGAACGGGATGAAGATCACGGCCAGCTCGTCCTCCCTCACATCGCCGACGAACGGACCGGTAATCTCCTGTCCCTTGTCGTTCACGCGGTTGATGAGGGCCCGCAACGCTGACCATCGGTGCTGCCCATCCAGGACGATAAGGTCGCCTCCATCGATGGTCAGGACGCCCAGTTGCTGGATGACCTCGTTGTACGCCGCTGGCGTCTCGCCGTTGAGCCACTTACCGAACGACTCATAGGCGAAGACCTTAGGCTCGTAAATCAGGACGATGATGGAGCCGAAGAAGCGGTCCTCCGCGTTCGCGAGGTAAGGCACGATCTCCTCACGGACTCGCTTGTCATTGAGTGCCCGCTGCAGCCGCTCTTCGATGCTCAGGTTGGCCCAGTCGTCACCCTTGCTCGCCGCCCGGGCGATAGCGGCAAGGTCTGCGGCGCGCAGCTTGGCGTTGTAGTACTCGATGGAGCCCATCTTGCTCTTGATCGCCGGAACAGTGGTCGTCATGATGACCCCTCCTTGGTGGTGGTGTATCGGATGTGGTTGCACAGGGGGTGCAGGTCGCGAATGAGGCGCTGTTCAAGAGCCTTCTGGTGCTCGCCGTGAGCGAGCACCCATGAGAAGTGAATGCACCCGGCTGGGCGTCGGAGTGCACGGCGGAGCCGCTGGTTGTGGCTGTACTCGTAGTGAGCGTGAAAGCGGTCGTACAAGCAGTCGCTTCGGCCGATGTACAGGGAGCCTCGCATGTCATGGATGACGTACACGCCACCCCGCCTCGGCACCGCCAGACACTGACTCGGCCAATAGGGGACCGAACCATCTACTGCCAGAGCGGGAGCTTCAAGGAGCGCGTTCTCGTCACGCACCTCGGCGCCCGTACCGCCCGCTGCCATCATCACCTCGGGATTGCTTGTACAAACTTCTGACACGTCTTCACCATGACACTGTTTCTGCAAACTGACAAGCTCTGGCCACAAACAGACGGTCAGTCACATGCTCCCCACCGCCCCACACTGGGGCCAAAGAGGGGGCCAGACGACGCACTCGTCCACGGATCGTCCTGGACGACGACAGGCAGTCCCGAGGAATGCACGTGCAGGTCAGTGACGTCGTAGCAAGGTCACGGAGGGCCCGCCCTGGGAGTGCCAGCCGTCCGAACGGAAGGGCAAGTTCCACCCCAGTGACTGGTGACAGGCTGGATCGACCTGACCGAACCAGGTGGTGCCTCACGGGGCGAATGGCCCAGAATGCGGGGGAGAGCGATCAGAAAGCAGCCGTATCGGCCTGGCTGCCAGGGCAGTTGGAAGGTGCAGCCTGATGAGCAAGGTCCCGGAGAACGGTGAAGAGATGGCGTCCGAGGCCTCCGGTCCTGTAGCCAGCGAGGCTGCTCAAGCCGAAGCAGGCCCCGTCAGGTCCGGGCCGTCTTGGAAGCAGATTGCCGTAGCGGCCGGCGGCTTTGCTGTCACCGTAGTGGGCACAGTCGTCGTCACCCTCGTCGCGACACACAACTCCGCACGTAGGGCGAACGCGGCGGCTTACGCCCACGGCCTTCTTGACGGGGCCAAGGCCGCAAGCAACGGTCACGACTTCGACGAGGACGACGACTAACCGATCTGGCGAACGGCGTGAGGCCTGCCCTTCGGCCTTCGGGCAATACCAGAGCCGGGGGCCAAACAGGGGGCCAAACGCAGCAGCAGCCGCATGACTGTCCCGGACAGTCATGGACTGTCATGGAGGGCAACAGGCAGGTCAGCGGCCCCAAACCAGGGTCACAAGGCGCCTGATCGCGTTCGGGACGAAGAGGTCGTGGGTTCAAATCCCGCCACCCCGACAGTTGAAACACCAGGTCAGGGGCCTGATCCGCGAAAGTGGATCAGGCCCCTGACTCGTTTTCGTGGGCTTCTGGGTGTCAGCTGGGTGTGATCTTGAGAGGCGGTCAGCGGGACGCGGCGCTCTCTTTGCAACCCAGCTCCTCCATTGCAGTGCGGTGCCGGTGACCGGCACCGGGTGGGCCCCTGAGGTGCCCCCCTCGGGTACCAGCCCGACGTGGCCGGAGTGAAGATCCATGTGGACGAGTTCCTCCGGGTTCGTTTTCGGGTGCGGTGTGCCGCTGCTCCGTGGTGGGATGCGCCGTATGAGCGACTCGCTGTGTGCTCGTATCGAGCAGTACTACGCCACCGTGCCGCTGCTGTTCGCCGATGCCGAAGAGTTCGGCCCGTTACGGCTGTTCGTACGAAAGGAACCGGGAGCCCCGTACTACGGCGGCCCGAGTCATGCTCAGCCCACCGCGGAGAGCGCCGGGATGGTCACCGCAGCTGACATCGCACGGGTATGTGCTCGGCAGTGTGAACTCGGCGTACCGGAGGCTTTCGAGTGGCTCGCCGGGGCAGCCCCAACTCTGCGCGCCCGTATTGAGGCCGCCGGCCTGCCGGTGGCGGAACGCCCGCTCATGGCCCTCGACCCGCACCTCCCTATCCCTCCGCAGCCGTTGCCGGACGGCGTCACGATCCGAGTGCTGACGGCCGACGACCCAGCACTCCCTGCGGTTCTTGCTCTGCCTCGACTGGCTTTCGCCGCGGAGGGCACTGTTGCGAGTGCCGCAGGCCATGCGGAACTGGCAGTAGCGGCTGAGGAAGTGACCGCGGACGGCACAATCGAGAGCACCCGCCCCACTGTCCGCGCCGGGCACAAGACACTCATTGCTGCCCTCGCGTCGGACGGCACCCCGCTCGCCGTCGGCCACTACCACCCAGCCGACGGCACCACCGAGATCGGTGGCGTTGGCACCCTCCCCACCGCTCGTCGCCAGGGTCTGGCCGCAGCTGTCACGGCGGCGCTGGCCACCCACGCCCGCGACCACGGAGTGCGCACAATCTTTCTCGCCTATGCGCAGGACAGCGTCGCTCGCATCTACCACCGCCTGGGCTTTCGCCCTGCCGACGTCACCCTGCTGATCGCCAACCAACCCGCGCGGTCGTAAATTTGCGGCCCGCATACGGGGGGGGACCGCCCGCGTCAGCTCCGCGGGGAGAGGTTCCGCGGGGCAGAGTCAGTCCGGTGGATTCGGGCTGAACCGGGGGGTGTTGAGCCGTAGACTTCGGCACTCAACGCCGACGACGTCCGGCCGTTGCGTGCGCCCGCGGGGAGGAGATCGCATGGGGGACCCTTCGGACTCGATGGAGATCGACGAGCCTGAGGAGAGCGGCCGGAGTGGTGCCGCCGACTCAGCTGTTGAGGACGGGTCGACGGTCCTGGTGGAGGTGCTCCCAGGGGTGGCTGTCGTCGCCGGTGAGGTTCCGCCGGAGTTGAAGCCCGATCTGATCGACTTCGGGATCGTGCCGGCTGCCGACCGCAAGCAGATCTCAGCGGTCCTCGCCTCGATCGGGAACGCGGCGACCGTGGTCGGCAATCTCGGAAACGCGTTCGCCAGCGTGCAGGGGCTCTACAGGATCGGCGACACGGCGCAGGCTCTGCTGAGGAGCGGAGCGACGCTCGCTGTCAAGGACGGCGCAAACCTCGGGACGGTGATGGTGCCTGGCCGCATCCTGCACGCGGCCCGCTTCTACCCCGTCAATGCGGTGAGCAAGGCGCAGACCGCGGCCTCGGTCGGGCCGGCGCTGGCCATGGTCGCCCTGCAGATGATGCTGAGTGAGGTCTCGGGGCTCGTCAGAACCAACCTCGCGGTGACGAGTCAGGTTCTCACCACCATCCGCAAGGATCAGTGGGCCGAACTGACGGGGCTCGTCGCCGCCATCGATCGCGCGGTCGACCAGGCGCGAGAGATCGAATCAGTCCCGACGTCCTTGTGGGAGGACGTCGCGGGCAGTGGAGCGCTGCTGCAGAAGCAGCTCGAGCTCTACCGGGGGAACGTCGGCGACCACGTCAAGCAGATCGGTCGGGCCGACGCGCGCAGTCACCGCGAGTATCTGCAGACGAACGCCGAGGCGATCGCCTTCGACGCCTACGCCCTCCTGTCCTCTCTCAAGGCATGGACCGGGTATCACGCGCTCCGTGCCGCGAGGGCGAGAGCCGCTGGACTCGATGACCCCGCCGAGGCGCAGTACGCCGAGGTCATCGCGCGTGACACCCGCGCGGAGTTCGACTCCGCTCTCGCCGAGGCGACGAGCCTTGTCGACTCGCTGACGCGGGAGTTGCGGATCATCGCCGAGCTCCCCGGACCCGACGCATGGCCGCTGCCGGGCAAGCGGAAGGACGTGAAGGCAGCCCGCGAATCCTCGGCCCGTCTTCTGGAGGCGGTCGAGCCTCTTGCCGATGCTCTCCATCCACCGGCCCCTCCGCTCGAGGCCCCGGACGTCGTCTGCGCACCCGAATCGCTGGATCTCGAGCCGCACCTTCGCATCCTGCGATGGCTCCTCGATGACGGTGAGACCCTCCGTGTCCTCGGTTTCCCCGACCAGCTCGATGCCCTCGGTCCCGTTTCCGCGATCCTCGGCGGAGCGAAGGAGAAGTTGGCGGCGGCGAGGGACAAGGCTGCGGCACGGACACTGGTCGCCGTCACGGATCGCCGCATCATCACGGCCCGGACGAACGCGTTCCTCGAGCAGGCCGAGATCCGTCAGGTCATCCCGATCGACCACGTGCGATACGTCCGAGCAACGACCACGCAGGACAGAAGCGCGCGCTTGGCGATCGACCTCATCACCCGCGACGAGAACATCCGGTGGCTCTTCCAGGCTGACATGGAGAACGCTCACGTGGACGCGCTCGCCGCCGTGCTTGCCGAGTCG
Organism: Streptomyces sp. CRCS-T-1; assembly: GCF_024442335.1. Classification (NCBI taxonomy): domain Bacteria; kingdom Bacillati; phylum Actinomycetota; class Actinomycetes; order Kitasatosporales; family Streptomycetaceae; genus Streptomyces; species Streptomyces sp. CRCS-T-1. Next base: position 3,744,742 of record NZ_CP101651.1, read on the forward strand.
ATGGCGATCCCGGACGTCGAACGCGACGAGCTTCTGCGCCGGCGTCACGCCTCCATCGAGGCGGGCAGGACGGGCGAGAGTACGGGCACGAGGTCTACCGAACCGACTGCATCCGAGGCCACGACCTGCGATGCCGAGTAGGTACGGACCGATCGCGGGCCCGGCAGTCCCGGACTGGGGTTCGGGAACTGCGGGCCAGCGGGGCCACCGGGCGGCTGAGTGGAGCTTGCGAGACGGACGCCCTGGCAGCGCCCGAGAAACGGCGGCGAGACCCACGGATGCGGGACGCGCTGCTGACCGCCTGTGAGTACCAAACTCTTCGCCAGGGGCGTCCTCGGCATAGGCGACGGCCACCGCATCCTGGTCTCGCAGCGCCTCTGACGTCGTTGTGTGACCCGCCCGGGCGCGGCACACCTCGGTAGTCAGCCGCCGTCGACAGACACCTCCGCCCACACCGTCTTGCCCACCGGCCGACGAGGTACCACCCCCCACCGCACGGCCAGGGCATCCACCAGGAGCAGCCCCCGGCCGGACTCGCCCTCGGGGCAGGACGAGGGTGGGGCGGTGGGCGGGCGCTTCGCGGAGGCTGCGTCCGCGACCTCGATGCACACCAGGCCGGCGGCCGCGTCGAGGGTGAGCCGGAGGGTGAAGTCGCGTCCGGGGATCCGGCCGTGCTGTACGGCGTTCGCGGCGAGTTCGCCGACGACGAGGGCGAGCGTGAAGGACGCGTCGGACGCCGGCGGGTAGCCCCACTCCTTCATACGCCTCACCGCCAGACGCCGGGCCAGCCGCGCGCCTCGCGTTGAGGAGACGAACTGGGCTGTGAATGAACGGAGTTCTGGGGTGGTCGTTCCGGTCGGCACGGGCGGGTCCGTCCTTGTCTGTCGAGCGCGGGGCGCCTTCGTGGCGTACGTGAGTCATCACGTTCCGTGTTCAAGGGTCGCCCGGTCGCCCTACGCTCGACAGGTGACACAGCCTTACTTTTCACCCCGTAAGGAACGGAAGTGATGTTTTGGCCAACGGAATTGACCCCCGTGCGTCGATGGCCGCGCTCTTCGGCGTACGGGTACGCAGGCTCCGTACGGCGGCCGGGCTGACCCAGGCCGAGCTGGGAGGCAGGGCGCATGTGGTGAGCACGCGGATCACGCAGATCGAGCGGGCGTCCGGAGCGAAGCCGACGCTGGAGCTGGCGCGTGCGCTGGACGCGGCTCTCGGTGCGGATGATCTGCTGGTCGAGTTGTGGCCGTTCGTGTACCGCGAGGCGTTTCCGGACTGGTCGCGGAAGTTCATGGAGTACTCGGCCCGGGCGGTGGTCATCAGGCAGTACGCGGCTCATGTGGTGCCTGGTCTGTTGCAGACAGAGGACTACGCGCGGGCGGTACTGAGAGTCGGTCGGACGCTCGGCAGCGAGGAGCAGTTGGAAGAGCGCGTCGCCCTTCGTATGGGACGACAGGAGCGCCTCGGAACAAGCGATCGCCCCGAGTTGTGGGTGGTCCTCGACGAGGCTGTGCTCCGGCGCCCCGTCGGTGGCCAGGTGGTGATGCGGGAGCAGTTGGCGCGACTGCTCACGGCCAGAACAGAACCTCACATCACCGTGCAGGTACTGCCGTTCGACCAGGGCGAGCACGAGGTCATGGGTGGCTCGCTCACAGTTCTCACCATGCCGGACGGCTCGGAGATCGCCTACACGGAAGGCGCGCACTACGGCCAACTCATCGAGGATCCGGACGAGGTCAGGGGATTCGCGCTGACTTACGATCGGCTGCGGGCGGCAGCTCTGCCGCCGCTCATGTCGCTCGACATGATCCGATCCGTGATGGAGGACAACCACCGTGGAGCGAACGTCCCGTCTCGATCTGAACGGCGCCGTCTGGCGCAAGAGCAGCTACAGCAATCAGGAGGGGGGCGACTGCGTGGAGGTGGCCGACGGGTTCCGAAGGGCCGTCGTCCCGGTTCGTGACAGCAAGGTGCCGTACGGTCCGGCGCTGTGCTTCGAAGCCGGCTCCTGGAGCGCCTTCATAGGCGAGTTGAAGGCCGGGCGCGACCGTTCCTGAGGCAGCCGGATTCCGGTCGTCGTCCGCCTTCCGGGCTCACCGGGCCCTTGTTCGCGAGGGTCCGGCGGGCCGCTGACCTCCTGAAAGAACCGGGGGAAAGAACTACCCACCCACCCTCCCTCCCTGGCCAGTTGGCCTGCGTCACCCGTCCGGGTGACCGGCTTGCGGGTGCGGGATGTGGGCCGTTACGTTCGCCGCGACAACCTCACACAGACGACGGCCCCCGGCCGGGACTGGCATCCCGATCGAGGGCCTGACCGATCAGGAAGCGAACCTCTTCCCGATGGCTGAGCCGCAGTCTAACGCGCGCCTGCGCGCCGACGCCGGAGCAACGACCTCCGGCGTGATCCACGTACGCACCCGGCTGACCGCCGACTTCACCGTGATCTCCAATGCCCTCGCGCAGCGACGCGGCAGCGCGGTCACGGTCGGTGTCGCGGCGTACATCTCCTCCCTGCCCGACGGCTCCCCCGTGAGCATCGCCGCCCTGTGCCGGCACTTCAGCGAGGGCGAGATCCTCATCTCGCGGGCGCTGCGGGAGCTGGAGGAGGCCGGTTACCTGGAGCGTCGCCGTGAGCGGACGTCCGGCGGGCAGGTGCGTACGCGGACGTACTTCTACGACGTGCCCGGCGGGGCCGTCGGCGACGGACCGCCCGAGCCGCCGAAGCCGTCCCGGGCCCGGAAGCATGCCGCCGCGGCTGCGCCTACGGAAGAAGCGGTGGCGGCCGCACCCGTACCGGCGAAGGCGAAGGCGAAGGCAGAGGCAGAGGCAGAGGCAGAGGCAGCAGCGGCACCGATTCCGCTCGCCGACGCCGACCCCCGAGCCGTCGCCGTACTCACCGCCCTGCGCCGAGTCGACCCCCGCCTCATCCTGTCCGCGCAGGAAACCGCCCGCCTCGCCCCGGCCGTCACCCGGTGGCTCGCGGCAGGCCTCCTGCCCACGCAGATCACGGATCACCTCACCGCACGGCTCCCGGAGCACTTCCTGACGCGTCCGGTCGGCGTCCTCGCCTACCGGCTCAAGGAGACTCCCCTGCCGGTACCGACCAGGGGCGCCGAACCGCCCGTACGTCCGGCGGTCGTGCCCATGCGGAACTGCGACGGCTGCGACCGGGGATTCCGTGCGGCGGAAGCCGGCCGTTGCCGGGACTGCCGCAATCGCCCGGCCGAGGGCCGTCTCCGTGCGGCCGGCTGAGCCGGTGCGCGGATCCGGGTCGTAGTCGTTCCGCTCCCGCAGGACTGCCTGCATCTGCCAACTACCCTCCCTCCCCGACCACTTCGATCATGTGCGGTCGCGAACACGTTGTAGGGTGATCGTTATCTGCTCATGCGTGGGCAGATCGCAACGCCACAACGAGGGGAAACTGAAAGTGAATCTGCGTCGCACAGCGCCTTCGCGGCAGTCGGCCGTGGGCAGGAAGTTCATGTCGGTCGCGCTGGTCGGTGCCGCCGTCGTCGGGGCGTCCGTGCTGTCCGTCTCACCGGCGGCCGCGCTGAGCTGGAAGTGCAGCGAGAGCTCGAAGACCATCGACGACGCGGGGTACACCGGTCCCTGGGGCGACAACTGGGACTTCACCGTCAAGAACTGTGTGGCCCGGTCCGGCAGTTATGTCTATGCCAAGGCCAAGGTGAGCTGGGACGCTCCGCCGTGGTACTCCGGGACCGATCTGTCGGAGACCTTCGACAGCGCCGGGTTCCGGCTGTACCTCAAGCACGCCGACGCGGGCGCGGACACCGTCCTGCTGAAGAAGGACTTCGGCATCCGGTCCAAGCTGGCCGCCATGGACGGCAGCGGGAACGGTTCGTGGACGTCTTCCACGATCAAGAAGAAGGTCGGCGGCAAGAGCGCCTACGCCGACGGGGCCCTGCGTCTCAACTGGGACGAGGACGGCAAGGACGTCATTCACTACGGCTTCAAGGCGAGCCGCTCGGTCTGACCGTCTGACCCTCTGACCCGCCGTGTCTGTGCCGAGTTCTTCCATGGGGAGGGCTCGGCGCAGCCCCCGGTGCAGCCTCTACGTGAGCGCCCCGGCCAGCGTTCCCGCCAAGGTGAGCGTGAGGAAGACCGCTCCCCAGGCCATCCCCCGCCGTATGCAGCGGTACTTGGCCCAGACGGTGTGGGGCCTCGCGGCCAGGCCGAGGAGGACCAGGGACGGGGCGCAGGCCGCGCAGCCTGCCCAGACCAGGAGCTGGGGGATCACGGCGTACTGGGTGGGTGCGATGACGCCGGCGGCGATCGCGCCGAGCAGTGCGGTCAGGGCCGCGCCGAGGGTCGCCAGGGTCAGTTCGGCTCTGCTGTCGGCCTTCACGAGGTCCTCGCGGGCCTCGGTGCGGAGCTCGCCTCTGTGTGTGGTCATGCGTCCCCCTCGCTGATCAGCGGGATTCACGAGTACCCGGAAATGGGGCTTTCAGTACGCCGGTTCAGGTGTTCCACGTTTCGTCGTAGGGGTCGTGCGGGGTGGGGACCGGCTTGGCGCGGGTGACCTCGAGGTACGGGACGGGGCCGTTGTTGACCGGGTCCTTGGTGCGGCGCGGGGTGTAGCGGCCGGTGATCTCCAGCCAGGTGTCCGGGCTCAGGACCGGGGGGATGTCGCCGGTCAGGGCGATCTTGACCGGCTGGGCGTCCGCCGCACAGCAGTTGAGGCCCATGCGGACCAGGTAGGGGGTACCGGCGCGGTCCAGTGTGACGAAGCCGGTGATCTTCAGTTCGCGGTCGCGGAGGGAGCGGCCGTCGTCGTAGACCGCTCGGCCCGCGTAGTCGGCGACGCCCAGGCGGAGGGGGCCGTCGGCCGGGAGGTCCGCGAAGCCGAACGGCTTCTGGAGGGCCGTGCCGGTGTGGGACGCGCTGTAGGAGCCCAGGGCCGGCGGGGCGACCAGGATCAGGGCCAGGACCGGGAGCGTGAGGAGCCAGGTGACGCGGGGTTCGTGGTGGTGCTGGTGATCGTGGGCCTGGGCCCTGCCTCGGCGGTCGTACCAGAGCGTTGCCGCCGCCGTCGCGATCAGTACCGCGCCCGCCAGCAGGACCAGGGGGCGCAGGCCCTCCTTGACGTAGCGCAGGTAGAGGTCGGTCATGCCGGAGTGCAGGAGCGTGGCGCCCAGGAGGAAGAGGAGGGCGCTCTGGGCCAGGCGGTTCACAGCAGGACCGTTCCTGTCAGGGCCGACACGATGACGGCCAGGGCGAAGGTCGCGGGCGCGAAGCGCAGGGCGAAGGCGCGGCCGAAGGTGCCCACCTGCATCGCGAACAGCTTCAGGTCGATCATGGGACCGACGACGAGGAACGTCAGGCGGGCCGTCAGTGAGAACTGGGTCAGGGACGCCGCCACGAACGCGTCCGCCTCCGAGCAGATGGAGAGCAGGACGGCCAGCGCCGCGAGGAACAGGACCGACCACACGGGGTGTCCGGCCGCCACGCCCAGCCATTCCGCCGGCACCACCGCCTTCAGCGTCGCGGCGGCCATCGCGCCGATCACCAGGTAGCCGCCGGCGTGCGTCACGTCGTGGCGCACCGAGCCCCAGAACGCGGCCCCCTTGCTCTGGCCCTCGTACGACGCCCTGGCCGGGGGGCGCAGCCAGTCCGTGCGGCCGAGGCGGTGCCAGAGCCAGCCCATCGCGCAGGCCACCAGCAGGCTCGCGACGAAACGGGCCAGGACCATCTCCGGGTCGCCGGGGAAGGCCACGGCCGTCGCCGTCAGGACGATCGGGTTGATGGCGGGCGCGGAGAGGAGGAACGCCAGCGCCGCCGCGGGGGTGACGCCTCTGCGCACCAGCGCTCCGGCGACCGGCACCGAGGCGCATTCGCAGCCCGGCAGCACCGCGCCCGCCGCGCTCGCGACCGGGACCGCGAGGACGGGGCGTTTCGGCAGGGCCCGGGCGAAGAACGACGGCGGTACGAACACCGCGATCGCCGCCGACAGCAGCACGCCGAGCACCAGGAACGGCAGCGCCTGGACCATGACCGCCACGAAGACCGTCATCCAGCTCTGCATCACGGGCGCGGCCAGGGCCCCGCGGATCGGGTCCTGGAACATCACCGCCGTGACCAGCAGAAGGGTCAGCAGGAGGGCGGGATTGAGGTGTCTGCCCTCGTCCGAGGCGCTGCCGTCTTTCCGGTCGGCCCCGGCTTCCCGGCCTTCCCGGCCTTTCCGGCCTCGGGTCGCCTTGAGGTCCCCGTGCTCGCCGCTCTCCCTCGGGACGGTCTTCGTGGTGGCCACGGGCCCGGTACCTCCGGTGGTGCGCATGGGCATGCCTTGCCTCCCCTTCGGTACGGACGGACGGGCCCGGGTGTTCACGCACCTCGGTTCCCTTCTGGAACCAGCCGTCCCGGTGAGGCAGTCTTCTCCCTTGTGGGGAGCGTTCCGAATCAAGGTCAGCCAGGTGAACCGGCCACACACATGGTCGTATGCGGTGACGACGGGCTCGCCCATCGGCTGGCCGCCGAACTCCGGGGTGTCTACGGCGAACAGGTCACGCTCGTCGTGCCGCCGTCGGGGCGCCGGGTGCGGCAGCCGGTGGTCGGACGGGCCCGGGCCGCCTCGGCTGCGCTGTTCGACCGGGTCAGCGCGGCCGTCAACCGGGCGGGCACGGGCGGTGTCGCCGAACCGGCCGCGACCGAACAGGTCGTGGAGGCCGCCGAGCTCACCGAGGCCGTGCTCACCGAGGTGGGCGCTGACCGGGCGGCGGCTCTGGCGCTCGTGTACGACGACGACGAGACCAACATCCGCGCCGCGCTCACCGCCCGCCGGATCAACCCCCGCCTGAGACTCGTACTGCGTCTCTACAACCGGCGGTTGGGGCAGCACATCGAGGAACTGCTCGACCAGACGGCGGCGGTGGCCTCCGGGACGGGGCCGGACGGCGGCGGTTCGCGCCTCGACGCGTCGACGACCGTGCTGTCCGACGCCGACACGGCCGCGCCCGCGCTGGCCGCCACCGCCCTCGTCGGCACCAGCAAGGTCGTCCAGACGGAGGGACTCGTTCTGCGCGCCGTGGAGCGGCAGCCGCCGGGGCCGGGCGAGGTGGCCGACCCGGGGCTGTGCACCCTGGCGCTGCTCTCCGCGACGAGCAACGACCCGGCCGGCGCCGACGGTTCCGAGAGCAGCGGGGAGCACGGGCCTCAACTGCTGCCGGACGAGATGGCGGTGGCGTCGGCGACCGGGCGCGGGACCGTCGTCCTGGAGCAGGTGTCGTACTCCGGGCCGTCCCTGTCCTCCGGGCGGGGCGGTGGTGTGCCGCCGTTCGCCTCGCTGTTCTCGCGGCGGCTGCGGTGGTCGCTGGCGGGGCTGGTCGGGTGTGTGCTCGCGCTCGCCGTCGCGTTCATCTTCGTGACCGGGGAGCATCCGCTGTACGCCACCTACGTCACGCTCCTCGATCTCTTCGGCATCAACGATCCCGCGTACCACGCCTCGACCGGGCGGCAGGTCCTGCAACTGCTGTCCGGGCTGGTCGGGTTGCTGCTGCTGCCGGTGCTGCTGGCAGCGGTGCTGGAGGCCCTCGGTACGTTCCGCAGCGCGTCCACCCTGCGCAAGCCGCCGCGGGGGCTCGGCGGGCATGTGGTGCTGCTCGGGCTCGGCAAGATCGGGACGCGGGTGCTGACGCGGCTGCGGGAGCTGCACATTCCCGTGGTGTGCGTCGAGTCCGACCCGGAGGCCAGGGGGATGGCCACGGCGCGACGGCTGCGGGTGCCGGTGGTGCTCGGGGATGTCACGCAGGAGGGGGTGCTGGAGGCCGCGAAGATCCATCGGGCGCACGCGCTGCTGGCGCTGACCAGTGCGGACACGACGAATCTGGAGGCCTCGCTGTACGCGCGGTCCGTGCGGCCCGATCTGCGGGTCGTACTGCGGCTGTACGACGACGACTTCGCGACCGCCGTGTACCGGACGATGCGGGCCGCGCATCCGTTCGCCCTGACCCGGAGCCGGAGTGTGTCGCATCTGGCCGCGCCCGCGTTCGCCGGGGCGATGATGGGGCGGCAGATCCTGGGGGCGATTCCGGTGGAGCGGCGGGTGCTGCTGTTCGCGGAGGTGGAGGTGGCCGGGCATCCGCAGTTGGAGGGGCGGACGGTGGCGGAGGCGTTCCGGGCGGGGGCCTGGCGGGTGCTGGCGCTCAATACGGCACCTCCTGGGGGGCGGCGGGACGAGGGCGAGACGGTGGGTGAGGAGGGTGCGCCGGCCTCGGGGCTGGTGTGGGATCTGCCTCCTACGTATGTGCTGGGGGCCGGGGATCGGGTGGTGCTGGCGGCTACTCGGCGGGGGCTGGCGGAGTTGCTGGGGCGGAGGAGGCGGGAGCGGGCGGGGGCGTGACGCCGAGCGGTGTCCCTGCACGGCTCGGCGCTACAAGGTGCCCGGCGTTGGCGCTGAGGCCGGGGCGTGGCGCAACCCGGCGCAGCGGGGTGCCGCCCGCGCCCACCCGTGCCGCCCTTAGCGGCACGCATGCCCGCGGACTGCGGACTAGGAGCGAACGTCCCTCAGGTGCCTCTCCGCGAATTCCAGTTCCAGCCGCACCTGCTTGATCCGCTCGTCCACCACCAGTGACCCGTGCCCGGCGTCATAGCGGTACACCTCGTGGATCGCGCTCCGCTTCTCCAGGCGTTTGACGTAGTTCTCGATCTGGCGGATCGGGCAGCGGGGGTCGTTGACGCCGGCCGAGATGTAGACCGGGGCCTTGACCTCGTCGACGTAGGTCAGAGGAGAGGACGCCTCGAAGCGGTCGGGGACCTCCTCGGGTGTGCCGCCGAGGAGGGTGCGGTCCATCGCCTTCAGCGCCTCCATCTCGTCGTGGTACGCCGTGACGTAGTCGGCGACGGGGACCGCCGCGATGCCCAGCGTCCACGCGTCGGGCTGGACGCCGAGGCCGAGGAGGGTGAGGTAGCCGCCCCAGGAGCCGCCGGTGAGGACGATGCGGTCGGGGTCGGCGAGGCCGGAGGTGACGGCCCATTCACGGACCGCGGCGATGTCCTCCAGCTCGATGAGGCCCACGCGGTGCTTCAGGGCGTCGGTCCAGGCACGGCCGTAGCCCGTCGAGCCGCGGTAGTTGACGCGGACCACCGCGTAGCCGTGGTCGACCCAGGCCGCCGGGCCCGCCGCGAAGGAGTCGTTGTCGTGCCAGGTCGGGCCGCCGTGGATGTCGAAGACCGTGGGGAGCGGGCCGGTGGTGCCCTGCGGCTTCTGGACCAGGGCGTGGATACGGCCGCCGGGGCCCTCCACCCACACGTCCTCCACGGGCACCGAGCCGGGGGACTTCATGCCGGGCGGGTCGAGCACGACACCGCCCGTCGTGGAGCGCAGCGCCGACGGTTCGGCGGCCGAGGACCACAGGTACTCCACGCTGCCGTCGGGCCGGGCCGTGGCGCCGGAGACCGTGCCGGGCGGGGTGGGGATCTCCGTCAGGGCGCGGCTCGCCAGGTCGTAGCGGAACAGCTCGCTGCGGGCCTCGAAGCCGTGCACGATGAGCAGGCCGGTGCCGTCCGGGTACCACTCGGCGCTGACGTCGCCGGGCAGCTCCAGCGCCAGGTCCGTCTCCTCGCCCGTGGCCACGTCCCACACCAGCGGCTCCCAGCGGCCTCGGCGCTGGTGGCCGATGAGGAGGCGGGTGTCGCCGTCGACGGGGGCGAAGCCGAGGACCTCCAGGCCCAGCTCGCGTGTGCCGCCCTCGGTGTCGTCGAGGTCGGCGACCGGGGTGCCGTCGGGGCGCAGGACGCGCAGGGCCGAGTGCATCGCGTCGCCGTGCTCGGTGTGCTCGACGGCGATGAGCGAACCGTCGTGGGCGAGGTCGCCGACGCCGGCGGACTCGCGGTGCCGGTAGATCTCCACCGGGTCCTCGCCGGTGCGGACGAGGTGGATCGTCGTACCGTCCTCGTCCGTCGAGCGGCCGACGACCGCCGTGCGCCCGTCGCGGCCGAGGGCGAGGCCCGCCGGGTAGGAGGCCTCCAGGCCCGCGGCGGCCGGTTCGTCCTCGCCGCCCGCGAAGGGCTGGCGGCGCCATACGCCGAACTCGTCGCCGTCCTTGTCGTCGAACCACCAGATCCACGCGCCGTCCGGGGACAGCACGCCGTCCGTCGTGCCGTTCGGCCGGTCCGTCACCTGGCGCTGGTCGCCCGTCGACCTGTCCCAGGCGTACAGCTCGTACGTCCCTGTCGCGTTCGACACGAACAGGGAGCGGTCCGGCGCGTCCTCCGCCCAGTCGGGCAGGGACACCCGGGGCGCCCGAAAGCGCTTCTCCCAGTCCGGCATCCGCTCCTGCTGTCCCGCCTGTCCCACTTGTTCGTGCTGATCCCGCTGGTCCCGCGCATCGGACGCGTTGCTCTCAGTCATGGCCCCATACTGCCCGCCCGAACCGACATCGCGCTGCCGAGGCCCCCAGCCTGTGGATAACCTCCACCGATCCCCCTTCCCGGCAGGTCAGGGCGGATTGTCAGTGGCTGCGTGCACACTGCTCGACATGACCGATCTACGCAGGACCGTCGGAAGGTTCCGGTCCGCGGCCGACGTCCGGGACTCCGTGAGGTACGAGAGGCCCGGGGATTCGCCGTGGAAGGCCGACGGCCGAATATCCACAGTCACCGCTTTCTGACCCGGGCCCCACGAGCGCCGAGCGCCGCCGACCGGCGCCCACCCCGCAGTCCGGACCCTTCGGGCAGCCCCGTACCTTTGGGGTGTGTACCGGTTTCTGCTGACGCCCCGATGGTGGGGGATCAACGTCTTCGTGCTGTTGTCCATCCCCTTCTGCATCTTCATGGGGTCCTGGCAGCTGGGCCGGTTCGAGGACCGTGTGCAGGACCATCGCACCGCGACCGAGCAGGTCGCCGAGGCTCGGCACGAGGCGCCCCGGCCGCTGGCGAAGATGCTGCCGGTGACCAAGGCGACGTCCGGCAAGCAGGTCACCGCGACCGGCCGCTACGGCAAGCAGCTGCTGGTGCCGGGCCGGGAGCTCGACGACAAGCAGGGCTACTACGTCCTGACACTGCTGCGCACCGACTCGGGCGAGGCGCTGCCGGTCGTGCGCGGCTGGCTGCCCGGCTCCCCGGACGCGGCCGAGGCCCCCGCCCCGCCCACCGGTGAGGTCACGGTCACGGGGGCGCTCCAGGCGTCCGAGACCCCGGGCGACAACGGCGTCAGCGCGCAGGGCGGGCTGCCGTCCGGGCAGACCGGGGCGATCAGCGCGGCGTCCCTGGTGAACCTGGTGCCGTACGACGTGTACGACGCGTGGGTCACGCTCGCCAAGGGCGACTCGGGTATGAAGGCGGTGCCCGCGAGCGCCCCGCCGGACTCGGGGCTGGACCTGAAGGCGTTCCAGAACCTCGGCTACACCGCCGAGTGGTTCGCCTTCGTCGGGTTCGTGATCTTCATGTGGTTCCGGTTGCTGCGGCGCGAGGTGGAGTTCGCCCGGGACGCGGAGCTGGGCCTGGTCCAGGAGGAAGAGGAGCGCGTGGTCGCCTGACGGCGACCACCCGACCACTCGACCACCGGGCCGGTCCGCGGCCCTACGCTCCCGGCAGCACGCCCGTCCAGTACACGGTCCCCGCGCACGCGTTGGACACCGTGACCGAGCTCGCGCCCGAGCCCGTACCCGGCGTGTAGGTCACCGCCACGCTGCCGTCGGTCGTGCCCTCCTCCGTGGCCAGCTGCGGGGCGGTGCCCGTGTCGCCGCCGGTGGAGGTGCCGCCCGTCTCCGTCGTGTCGCCCGACGGGGTGGGTTCGGGGCTGGGGTCGCCGGGGCCGCCGACGCTGCCGCCGGGGGTGGGGCAGGTCTCCGTGGGGACCCAGGCGAACTTCACGTCGTAGGCGGCTCCGGGCGCCAGCACGAGCTGGGCGGACTCCAGGGACGGGTCGGGCAGGCCCGCCGCCGCGTCCCCGGCCGCGTGCCGGGCGGTGCTGACCTTGCTGATGTCGGCCGTGCCCTGCGGCAGCGCGCTCACCGAGCCGGGGCCGGTGACCGTACAGCTCGCCGCGGAGACGTTGGTGACGCGGAAGGAGCCGTAGACCGCGCCCGTGGAGTCGGGGGCGGCGCTGCTTCCGGCGGCGGGGCCGAGCTGGGCCGCGGTGCACGCCGCGATGCCGGCGGCGGTGGTGGAGGAGGGGTCGGCGCCCTGGGTCGCGCCGGTGGCGGCGCCGGTGCCCTTGCCCTTGTCCTCCTTCTTCTTCTCGTCCTTGTCCTTGCCCTCGGGCTTGCCGGAGGTCCCGCCCGAGGTGCTCTCCCCGCCGTCCGGTCCCTTGCCCTGGCTCGCGCCGCCCTGGGTCTCGGAGGCGTGGCCGATGGCGGACGGGTTGGCTTCGGAGCCGGTGGAGTTGGAGACGTGCACGAGCGCGGGGATGGCCGTGCCGATGAAGAGGCAGGCGGCGGCCATGCCGACGACGGCCTGCCGCTTGCGGGTCCGCCGCTGGGGCACCGCCTTGCGGAGGTACTCCAGCGTGCCGTCGCGCGGTTCCACCTCCTGCACCACCTGGTGCAGCATCGAGCGCAGGTCCAGCTCGTCCGAGTCGAACCCCTCGGGGCTCTGGTCGTCGGGGCCGTGGTTCACAGTTGCGTTCCCAGCGTGCGATTGCTTCGGATCTTGCCTGTGCGGCCTGGCCGGTTCGTGCCGGTCGGGCCCGTCACGTCCCGCGCTGTCCGGGGCGCTCATGCCGACGCCTCCATGGCCAGCCGGAGCGCCGCGATGCCGCGCGAGCCGTACGCCTTGACCGAGCCCAGCGATATCCCGAGGGTCTCGGCGACCTGCGCCTCGGTCATGTCCGCGAAGTAGCGCAGCACCAGCACCTCGCGCTGGCGGCGCTGCAGCCCCTTCATCGCCTTGATGAGGGAGTCGCGCTCCAGCTGGTCGTAGGCGCCTTCCTCGGCACTGGCCATGTCGGGCATGGGCTTCGACAGCAGCTTCAGGCCGAGTATGCGGCGGCGCAGCGCGGAACGCGAGAGGTTGACGACCGTCTGCCGCAGGTACGCCAGGGTCTTCTCGGGGTCGCGGACCCGCTTGCGGGCCGAGTGGACCCGGATGAAGGCCTCCTGGACGACGTCCTCGCAGGAGGCGGTGTCGTCGAGGAGGAGGGCGGCGAGACCCAGCAGCGAGCGGTAGTGCGCCCGGTAGGTCTCGGTGAGGTGGTCGACGGTGGTGCCGGCCGCCGCCTCGTCCTCGGCACCGTCGCGCTGGTTCGGTATGCGGGCCGGCCGCGCCGCGGGCACGGGCGCGATCACCGGCATGCCACCGGGCGTACCGGCCATGCGGGGTCGTAGAGCCGCCGGACGGGGCGGTCGCAGGACCGTGCCGCGTGCCGTGCTGAAGTCGAGTACCTCTGCCACGCCTGTTGGACACGCTCACCCCGGTGAGGGTTGTACGTGCCGGGCGTCACTTTCACGCCGACCGTCGCCGTCGACGGTCTACCCGCGTCAGGCTGCACAACAGATGGTGCGTCAAATGCCCTCATGCGTCCCGCTCTTCCCCTATGTCCAATTGTGAACGGACGTCCCCACGCCCGGTTCCAGGCGTCCCCACGCCTGATGAAGCGCTTGCACGGCCTAAGTGCGACCGCAAAGACGCTCCCCGCCCTCCGCACGGTTGCGGAGGACGGGGAGATAAATCCTCTGATGCCGAAGCGCCCCGGACAAGTGGTCCGGACCATCGATCAGCTCACATGTCGCACACAGATCCTACAAACCGCCCACCCGGCGGCCGGAGGATTTTTCGCTGCGCGGCGGTCAGGCCAGCTCGGCGGCCACCACCTCGGCGATCTGCGCGGTGTTGAGCGCGGAGCCCTTGCGCAGGTTGTCCCCGCACACGAAGAGTTCGAGCGCCGTGGGGTCGTCCAGCGCCCGCCGCACCCGCCCGACCCAGGTGGGGTCGGTGCCCACGACATCGGCGGGGGTCGGGAACTCCCCGGCGGCCGGGTTGTCGAACAGCACGACACCGGGCGCCGTCGCGAGGATCTCGCGGGCCCCCTCGACGGTGACCTCGCCCTCGAAGCGGGCGTGCACGGTCAGCGAGTGGGTGGTGATCACCGGCACCCGGACACAGGTGATGGCCACCGGCAGATCGGGCAGGCCGAGGATCTTGCGGGACTCGTCCCGCACCTTCAGCTCCTCGGAGGACCAGCCGTCCTCGCGCGCCGAACCGGCCCAGGGCACGACGTTCAGCGCGACCGGCTCCGGGAACGGCCCGGTGTTGTCCCCCACGGCCCGCCGTACGTCACCGGGGCCGGTGCCCAGTTCCGTGCCGGCGACCAGGGAGAGCTGCTGGCGCAGGGTGGCCACGCCGGCCCGCCCGGCGCCGCTGACCGCCTGGTACGAGGAGGCGACGAGCTCGCGCAGCCCGAACTCGGCGTGCAGCGCGCCCAGGGCCACGATCATGGAGAGCGTCGTACAGCTGGGGTTGGCGATGATCCCGCGCGGCCGCATCCGCACGGCGTGCGGATTGACCTCGGGCACGACGAGCGGCACGTCCGGGTCCATCCGGAACGTGCCGGAGTTGTCGACGACCACCGCGCCCTTGGCGACCGCGAGCGGCGCCCACCGCTCGGCGACCTCGTCGGGGACGTCGAACATGGCGACGTCGACCCCGTCGAAGGCCTCCTCGGTGAGCGCGATGACCTCGGTCTCCTCGCCGCGCACGGCCAGCTTGCGGCCGGCCGAGCGGGGGGAGGCGATCAGCCGGATCTCGCCCCAGACGTCGGCCCGCTGGGACAGGATCTGGCGCATGACCGTGCCGACGGCTCCGGTCGCGCCCACCACGGCAAGCGTCGGACGCCCGGACCTGCCGGTCCGGGCGTCCTGTCGGAGGTGGGCCATCAGCGGCCGGTGCCTCCGTAGACGACAGCCTCGTCGCTGTCGGAGTCGAGCCCGAAGGCGGAGTGCACGGCACGGACGGCCTCGGGCACGTCGTCGGCGCGCGTGACGACCGAGATGCGGATCTCGGAGGTCGAGATCAGCTCGATGTTCACACCGGCGTCGGACAGCGCGCCGAAGAAGTCGGCCGTGACACCCGGGTTCGTCTTCATGCCGGCGCCGACGAGGGAGATCTTGCCGATCTGGTCGTCGTAGCGCAGCGAGTCGAAGCCGATGCCGGACTTGTTCTTCTCCAGCGCGCCGATGGCCTTGCGGCCCTCGGTCTTCGGGAGCGTGAAGGAGATGTCCGTCAGGCCCGTGGAGGCCGCGGACACGTTCTGCACGACCATGTCGATGTTGATCTCGGCGTCGGCGATCGCGCGGAAGATCGCAGCCGCCTCGCCCGGCTTGTCGGGCACACCGACGACCGTGACCTTGGCCTCGGAGGTGTCGTGCGCGACACCGGAGATGAGAGCCTGCTCCACCTGCTTTTCCCCTTGCTGCTGCGTCTTTCGAACAACTGGCTCGCTGCTGACCCAGGTGCCCTGGAGTCCGCTGAAGCTGGACCGGACATGGATCGGGATGTTGTACCGCCGGGCGTACTCCACGCAACGGTGGAGCAGCACCTTCGATCCGGACGCCGCCAGTTCGAGCATGTCCTCGAAGGAGATCCAGTCGATCTTCCGGGCCTTCTTCACCACACGCGGATCGGCGGTGAACACGCCGTCGACGTCGGTGTAGATCTCGCACACGTCGGCTTCGAGGGCGGCGGCCAGGGCCACCGCCGTGGTGTCGGAGCCGCCGCGGCCGAGGGTGGTGATGTCCTTGGTGTCCTGGCTGACGCCCTGGAAACCGGCCACGATCGCGATGTTGCCCTCGTCCACCGAGGTCTTGATCCGGCCCGGCGTGACATCGATGATGCGCGCTTTGTTGTGGACCGAGTCGGTGATGACACCTGCCTGGCTGCCGGTGAACGACTGGGCCTCATGGCCCAGCTTTTTGATCGCCATGGCCAGCAACGCCATGGAGATCCGCTCTCCGGCGGTCAGCAGCATGTCGAGCTCGCGCCCGGCAGGGATCGGGGATACCTGCTCGGCGAGATCGATCAGCTCGTCCGTCGTGTCGCCCATCGCGGAAACCACGGCAACCACCTGATTGCCGTTCTGCTTCGCTTCCACGATTCGCTTGGCGACGCGCTTGATGCCCTCGGCATCGGCTACGGAGGAGCCTCCGTACTTCTGCACGACAAGGCCCACGTGCGCTCCTCGCTCAATCCGTCTCTATCCGCTCATACGCATTCGTACCGCGGTCGGCTCAGTCTATCGAGCGTCCGAAAATCCCTTCCGCGATATCGCATGATGAGATTTCCGGGGTACTCGCTCAGACCTGCTCATGCCCACCTGGACACAGGCCACGCGAGAAAGTGCCCGGCGTCACAATCGTCCCCCGACCGACGCCGGTAAGCCAACTTTCAAGCACTAAGGTTCGGCTGTGCGCGTACTTCTGGTGGAAGACGATGAGCCGGTCGCCGAGTCCCTGCGCCGCGGGCTGAGGCGCTACGGCTTCGAGGTCGAATGGGTGACCACGGGCGCGGCGGCGCTGCGGCACGAGGGCCCCTACGACGTCGTCCTGCTGGATCTCGGGCTGCCCGACACCGACGGCCTCGACGTCTGCAAGGCGCTGCGCGGGCGCGGCGACGTCCCGATCATCGTGATCAGCGCCCGCAGCGACGAGACGGACCGGGTGGTGGGCCTGGAGCTCGGCGCGGACGACTACGTCTCCAAGCCGTTCGGCGTCCGGGAGGTCATCGCCCGGATACGGGCGGTCATGCGCCGCACCCAGGCCCGTACGCCCGCGGCGGGCGCCCCCGCGCCGGGCCCCGACCGCTACGGCACCCGCCTGACGATCGACCGCAAGGCGGCCCGGGTGCGCCTAGACGGCGAGGAGGTCGCCCTCGCGCCCAAGGAGTACGACCTGCTGGCCTTCCTCACCGAGGAGCCCGGGGCGCTGATGTCGCGCGAGCAGATCATGGAAGCGGTCTGGGACGCGAACTGGTTCGGGCCGACCAAGACGCTGGACGTGCACGTGGCGGCGCTGCGGCGCAAGCTCGCCGGGGCGATCGCGATCGAGGCGGTGCGTGGGGTGGGCTTCCGGCTGGAGATCGTCAAGGACGACGGGGCTTCATGAACCGGCAGCTCATCCGGAGCTACATCCTGCTGGTCGCGGTGGCCATCTTCCTCTTCACGGTGCCGGTCGCCTTCACCCTCACCAAGCAGCTGCGGGACGACACCAGACAGTCCGTCCTGCGCGAGGCCAACACGATGGCGCTGCTGCTGAGCAACGGCACCGGCGCCTCCTGCGAGGCCCTCACCGAGGTGGCCAGGGCGTACGGCGACGTACAGGCGACCCCCACCGCCGCCTGCGACCCGAAGCTGCCGGAGCCCGCCGCGGACGAGGCGCTGACCCGGGCCACGGAGCGGGACGAGGTGACGACGGACTGGGGGTCCGACTTCGTCTGGGGCGAGCATCTGCAGGTCACCGTCCCCGCGCGGGGGGACGCGGCCGTGCGGATCGTCTACTCGACCTCGGACATGACCACGCGGCTCTGGCAGATCTGGGGCTTCCGGGCCGGGCTGGCGGTGGTCGTGCTCGCGGCGGCCGCCGCGATCGGCGCGTTCGCCGCCCGCCGGATCACCCGGCCGCTGCGCCAGCTCAACGACATGGCCAGCAAGTTCAGCGACGGCGACCTCACGGCCCGCTCCCCGGTGACCGGGCCGCCCGAGACCCAGACCCTCGCCCGCACCCTCAACCAGGGCGCGGAACGCCTGGACACGCTGATCGCGGCCCAGCGCATCTTCGTGGCGGACGCGTCCCACCAGCTGCGCACCCCGCTCACCGCGCTGCGGCTGTCCCTGGACAACATCGCGGACGGTGTGGACGACGAGTTCGTACGCGAGGACGTGGAGCAGGCGACGGCCGAGGTCGTACGGATGAACCGCCTGGTCAACGGCCTGCTGGTGCTGGCCAGGGCCGAGGCCAAGGTGACGGCGGCCGAGCCGCTGCCGCTGATGGACCTGGTGCGGGAACGGCTCGCCGTGTGGAGGCCGGCCGCCGATGAGCGCGGAGTCACCATCGCGCTCAGGGGGAGTATCGACGGCCGGCCGTCTGTGCTGGCCAGCCCCGGTCATCTGGACCAGATGCTGGACAACGTGCTCTCCAACGCCCTGGAGGTGTCACCGGACGGCGGGACGATCACCGTCCGCGTGGACCCCGGGGGCGATGTGGTGGGGGTGTCGGTGCTGGACGAGGGGCCCGGCATGTCGGACGCCGAGAAGTCCCGCGCCTTCGACCGCTTCTGGCGGGGCCAGGGCCTGACCGGGAAGTCCGGCTCGGGCCTGGGCCTCGCCGTCGTCCGGCAACTGGCGACGGACGACGGCGGGACGGTGGCGCTGACGGACGCCCCGGGCGGCGGCCTGTGCGTGACGATCACGCTACGGGCGGCGCCCCACCGGTCCGGCGGCTGAGGCCCTTCAGGGGCTTACAGGGGCTCACCCCTCGGGCATCTTCGAGGAGTGGTGGTTCACGATCAGCCACGTGCCGTTCGGCTGCTTCTCGTAGGCGTAGGTGTAGCGCGCCTTGACGTCGCTCTTCTCGCCCGACTTCGGGTCGGTGAGCGCGAACTCGTACACGCCGGTGTCGATCACGGTGTTCCGGTCGAGGATGTTGACGACGGACTCGATCTTCTTCCCGTGCGGCTTGTTCTTCAGGAAGTGCTCGAAGTAGTCGACGATCTCGGCTCTGTCGGTACGCACGTTGTTGGAGACGGTCGGCAGCAGCACCGCGTCCTTGGCGTACAGATCGGCGACCTTCTTCGCATCACCGGTCTGCAACGCGGCGTTCCACTGGTCGAACAGCCCGAGCACCTGCGCCTTGGTCACCGTCCTGCCCGGCTTGCTCCCGGACTCGGCCCCGGCGACCCCGGCACCGGCGGCGAAGGTACCGGCGGCGAGAACGGCCACGCCGGTGACGACGGCGACACGCTTACGTATGGAGGCGGCTGCGGGACGGTCCGCGGGACGGCGGTTCATTGTCATCTCCGGTGGGATCGAGTGGAGTTGCTGAAGTGACTCCAGACTCGCGTTCCACCGGTTAGGGGCTGTGCAGCGGACGTACAGGGGGGATGCAGGATGCCCCCAATTTCACGCGGTGGGACCAGGGGGCCGGGCGCTACCGTCTGCGCATGGAGATTCTGCGGTACGTGGCCTTCAGCACGGATCCCCGGGGCGGCAACCCGGCAGGCGTGGTGCTGGACGCCACCGGGGCCGACGACGCGACGATGCTGGCGACGGCGGCCGAAGTCGGTTACTCCGAGACGGCGTTCGTGGTGGCGTCCGGCGACGACGCCTTGGACGTGCGGTACTTCAGCCCGCTCGCCGAGGTGCCGTTCTGCGGACACGCGACGATCGCCACGGCCGTGGCCCACGCGGAGCGGCATGGCACCGGGCGGCTGCTGCTGCGCACCGCGGCGGGACCGGTCACCGTCGCCACCGAGCGGTCGGCGGACGGCATCCTGGTGGCGACTCTGGTGAGCGTGGTGCCCCGTACGGCACCGATCGACGAGGGCGACCTGGCCGAACTGCTGGCGATCCTGGGCTGGTCCGAGGCGGACCTGGATCCGGCGCTGCCGCCCCGGGCGGCCTTCGCCGGGGCCTGGCACCCGGTCCTCGCCGCCGCGAGCCGGGAGCGACTGGCCGATCTGGACTACGACATGGCGGACCTCGGCACCCTCATGGCCCGCACGGGCTGGACCACGATCGACCTGGTCCAGCGGGAGTCAGACACCGTCTTCCACGCCCGCAACCCGTTCCCGCCGGGCGGTGTGATGGAGGACCCGGCCACGGGAGCGGCGGCGGCCGCCTTCGGCGGCTACCTGCGGGAACTGGGCCTCGTACCGACCCCGGCCACCCTGACGGTCCACCAGGGCGGGGACATGGGGCGGCCGAGCACGATCACGGTGACGGTGCCGGCGGAGCAGGACACCGGAATCGCCGTGACCGGCCCGGCCGTACGGCTCTGAGCGGCCGCGCTACGTGGCCGGGCGCATCCCCAGCGGGCCGCCGATCTCCTCCGCCATGACCCTGCCCGCCTCGAACTCCAGGGTGTCGTCGCCGATGCCCTGGTCCGTGTCCAGGCCGTCGAGTTCGGCGAGGGGCTGGTTGAGGCGGACGTGGGCGAGGACCGACTGGAGGGCGCGGAGGGTGGCGGAAGCGGTGGAGCCCCAGTTGGAGAAGTAGGAGAACTGCCACCACCACAGGGCCTCCGTGGTGCGGCCCGCGCGGTAGTGGGCCATGCCGTGGCGCAGGTCGGTGATGACGTCCGTGAGGTCGTCGGAGATCCGGGCCGGGACCGGGGCCTTGCGGGGCTCGTAGGGGTCGAACACCTCGGAGTAGATGTCGATCGGGTCCAGCAACCGGGCCAGGTTCTCGCGGAGTTCGTCGACGTCCGGCTCGGGGCCCGAGTCGGGCTCGTAGCGCTCGTCCGGCACGATGTCCTCGTGCGCGCCGAGACGGCCGCCGGCCAGGAGGAGTTGGGAGACCTCCAGGAGGAGGAAGGGCACGGCCGATTCCGGCTCGTCGCCCTTCGCGACCTCGGTGACGGCGACCAGGAAGCTCTCGACCTGGTCCGCGATCTGGACCGCGAAATCGTCCGGGTTCTGGTCGGTCGCGTGCAGCGTGGCGTCAGACATCTAGGAGTCGTCTCCCCTCGAAGGCGCGGCCGAGGGTGACCTCGTCCGCGTATTCCAGGTCGCCACCCACCGGGAGGCCGCTGGCCAGGCGGGTGACCTTCAGGCCCATGGGCTTGATCATGCGGGCGAGGTACGTGGCGGTCGCCTCGCCTTCGAGATTCGGATCCGTGGCGAGGATCAGCTCGGTGACCGTGCCGTCGGCGAGCCGGGCGAGCAGCTCCCTGATGCGCAGGTCGTCGGGCCCCACCCCGTCGATCGGGCTGATCGCGCCGCCGAGGACGTGGTACCGGCCCCGGAACTCACGCGTCCGCTCGATCGCCACGACGTCCTTCGGCTCCTCGACCACGCAGATGACGGCGGGGTCGCGCCGGGTGTCGCGGCAGATGTTGCACAGCTCCTCCTGCGCGACGTTGCCGCAGGTCGCGCAGAAGCGGACCTTCGCCTTGACCTCCATGAGGGCCTGGGCGAGGCGCCGTACGTCCGTCGGTTCGGCCTGGAGGATGTGGAAGGCGATCCGCTGGGCGCTCTTCGGACCGACGCCGGGCAGCCGCCCCAGCTCGTCGATCAGGTCCTGGACCACGCCTTCGTACAACGGACTGCCCTTCTTGGAACTCCGAGACCTTCGAGGAATTCGCGGTCTTCGAGGTCGGTCGTCGCGTACGGCCTTTCCGTACGTACGGTAGTTGTCCGCCGCCCGTCCGAGGAAGGCGGCGGGCGTCTCAGAACGGCAGGCCCGGGATTCCGCCGCCGCCGAGACCCTGCGCGAGCGGGCCCAGCTTCTGCTGCTGGAGCGCCTGCGCGTTCTCGTTGGCCGCCTGGACCGCCGCCACGACGAGATCGGCCAGCGTCTCGGTGTCGTCGGGGTCGACCGCCTTCGGGTCGATCTTCAGGGCGCGCAGTTCGCCGGCGCCGGTGACGGTCGCGGTCACCAGGCCACCGCCCGCCTTCCCGTCGACCTCCGTCTGCGCCAGCTCCTCCTGTGCCTGTGCCAGGTCCTGTTGCATCTTCTGGGCCTGCTGGAGCAACTGCTGCATATTGGGCTGGCCACCACCGGGAATCACGATCAGCTCCTTGCTCGGTACGGGTTTTCCCGTTCGGCACGAGCCTACGTGGTCAGGCCTGCCGTCGCCCCAGCACTCTTTCGAGTGAGTCCCCCTCGCGCCCTATACCGGATCAAGGAATACTTCCGGGCGGAAAAGTGGCGAAAGCTGCGTCTTCGCCACCCATTGGGGGGTAGGAAGGGTCCGGCGCGGCAGGTGGGTCGTTCGTCGCGCAGTGTGAGTCGGCTGGGACCGCGCGTGGTCGTTCGTGGTCAGTAGGGAGTGCCGGGTGGGTCAGCCGGAGATGCAGCCCGAGGTGCCGCCTCAGGACGGACGGGGCGAGGGGGCGTCCCGGCCGCGGCCGGGCGATCTGACCGGGCGGGCCTTTCCGCACGGGGACTGGGGTGAGCCGGCGGCCCGGCTGGACGAGCTGTACCGGTGGGTGGAGCGCGGGGCGCTGCGGACGGCGGCCTGGTATCTCGAGGACCGGGTGTGGAAGCGGCGGTGCGCGCGGGGCTTGCGCTGCGGGGCCGCGGTGGGGGCGGTCACCGGCGTCGCGCTGCCCCTGCTGGATCTGACCGGGGTCGCCGGCGGGGTCGCGCCCTGGGGGTGTCTGGCGCTGCTGCTGGGGGTGGCGTGTGTGGCCGTCGACCGGTACTTCGGGGTGACGTCGGGCTGGATGCGGGACGTGGCCACCGCGCAGGCCGTGCAGCGGCGGCTGCAGGCGTTGCAGTTCGACTGGGCGGCGGAGTGCGTGCGGGAGGTGCTGGGGCCGGCGGAGGGGACGGCCGCGGAGGCCGCCGAGCGGTGTCTCGGGGTGCTGCGGAGGTTCAGCGAGGACATGAGTGAGCTGGTCCGGGTGGAGACCGGGGACTGGATGGGCGAGTTCCGGGCCGGGGGTGCGCCGGTGGGGATGCAGGCGGTGGTGTTGTCCGGTGGGGGGCGGGGGGCTGAGGTGGGGGGTGTGAACGGGCGGTTCTCCGTGCCGCCGCCGGGGGGTGGGGCGCGGCCGAACATGCCGCGGCAGCGGCCGCCGGAGCCGCGGTGAGCTGGCCGGGGGTTTCTGGTGCTCGGCGTTGTCGCTGGGGGCGGGTGGGTGCGCAACTCGGCGCGACGAGGTGCCTCCCCCACTCTCGGCTTCGCTCGAGCGGGGGGACCCCCACCGCCCACCCGTGCCGCCCTTAGCGGCACGCATGCCCGCAGCTAGGACAGGACCTAGGTGGCCTCCGCGCACAGGACGAGACCCTCCGGGGTCCAGCACGGGATGTGGCCGTGGGTGCGGGTCACGTCCTGGCCGTTGCCTCGGGACAGGTAGGTCAGGAAGCTCGATGCCAAGGAGTCGGCCGGGGGGCGGCCGTAGGTGTAGGCGTATTCGATCTCGCGGTAGGGGTAGTCGCTCGTGCCGCGTTCGATGGCGTCGACGGAGGCGGGGTCGCCGTCCAGGCGCAGGGAGTGCAGGCCCTTCGCGCGGGCGGCCAGGTTGAGTTCGCTGTAGCCGACGGCGCCCGGGAGGCCGGCGACCGTCGTCAGCACCTGTTCCGTGGAGTCGAGTTCGCAGCGGATGACGGCCGCCGTCGGGTCGTCCTTGTGGACGCAGTCGACGGAGGAGTTGGCGATCTCGCCCCGGCCCAGCACCCGGCGCTGGAAGACCTGCCGCGTCCCGGACCCCGCGTCCCGGCTGACCAGGTGCACGCGCAGGTCCGGGCCGCCGAGCTGCTTCCAGTTGCGGATCTCGCCCCGGTAGAGACGCCGTACGTCCGCCGTGGACAGGTTCTTCAGCCTCACGTCGTCGTTGACGACGAGCGCGAACACGGACACCGCCACCCGGTTCTCGCGCAGCGCGGGCAGGCCGGCCGGCTTGGGGCCGTCCGACAGGGCCACCACCGGCGGGGAGCCCCGCCCCTCCCGTACCGCCCGGTCGCCGGCCGCCGCGAGCTCCCGGATCCCGGCCGTCGAGCCGTGGGCGTCCACCTCGATGACCGGGTCGCCGCCGCAGTCCCGCTCGTACTTGGCGGCCACCTCGCGCAGGACGGGCGCGAAGGCGGTCGAGCCGGTGAGGGTGAGGGTGCCGCTCGCGCAGCCGATCGGGGGCGGGGTGTCGTCCTGGACGACGACGATCGCCGCCAGGGTCACGACGCTCACCGTGAGCGCGAGGGTGATCAGCCGCGCCGCCCGGCTGAACAGCGGCGGCTTGTCGTCCGGCGTGGCGCTGCGGTTGGGGTGCACCTCGCCGTCGCGCAGGCCGCCCACCAGCCGGATCTCGTCGCCGACATCGCCGCCGGCGAGCAGCACGAGCAGCTTGAAGTGGTCGCCCCGGTTGAGCGGAACGCGGGGGATGCGCAGGGTGTTGCCGTCGTAGGCGAAGCCGCGGGCCGCGGTGAAGTGGTCCATGAGGTGGTCGGTGTCCGACGGCTGGGTCACCGAGACCCCCCGGACGGTACGGCCCGCGAACACCGCGGTCAGGCCGTGCAGTTCGGGGCCGGTGTAGTCGTCGCGGTCGATGCCCTGCGAGCCGTCGTTCTCGATGCGCAGCAGGACCAGGGTCGCGTCGGACATGTCCGGGGCCTCGTCGAACAGGCCGAGACGGCGGTTGGCGCGGCCCGAGCGCACGTCGTCGCCGATGGCGTTGTCCATCTGCACGCGGTAGCCCACCCGTTTGCGGCGCGGCACCCGGCGTTCGTACCAGACCATGACGCCCGAGGCGATGATGCCGAGCAGGGCCGTCGCCACGGCCACGAGGTTCTCCGCGCTCAACCACTCCACCGTGGGTGCCCCCGCCGCCGCCCGGACTCGATCGTCTGGTCACCGTACGGCTGTACGAGCGGGTATCCGGATTTCGTCGGCTTGAATTCGCCGGACGTTCAACGACCTCGGGGGAACCGGTAGTTGGTCATTCCTTGGAGTACGTCAGCCGCTCCCCGCTGCTCGTGTTCACGCGCTGGAGCGTGTAGTCGGTCAGGAGGGTGACCTCGGTGGCCTCGCCCGGGGTGCAGGCGGAGCGCGGCTGCCCGACCGTCACGGTGGACGGGCCGATCCTCAACGGGCCGTCGGAGCCCGGGTCGTCGGTCAGCTCGCCCTCGAACACGCAGTGGTAGGTGCCGCCTCCCTTGGTGGGGCCGTCGGCCACGAGGGACAGGACCGTGTCGCCCGGCTCGCCCTGCTGGATCGTCAGGGAGCGGGTGTGCTGCCCGTCGGCGTTGTCGATGGTGGTGGACCAGGTGCCGAGGTACGCCGTGGGGATGGCGCCGTCGGCCGGGGAGGAGGCGGTGGTGTCCGGCTGCGAGGTCTGCTGGCCGGAGTCCGTGGGGGCGCCGGTGCCCTGCGTGGGGGTGGGGCGGTCGTCGGCTTTGTCGCCCTCGCCGCCCTGCATCAGCGCGTACACCGAGCCGCCCGCGGCCAGCGCGACGACCAGGGCGATCACGACGAGCAGGGCGGTGGAACGGCCGTTGCGGGGCGGGTCCTGTGGCGGGCCGTAGGGCGGGGGCGTGCCGTACGGCGTCGGACCGTAGGGAGGTGGGCCGTAGGGCGGGGTGGAGCCGAGTTGGGGGTGTTGCTGGGGGTAGCCGTAGGCCGGGTACGGGGGTGGTGCCTGTGGGCCGGGCGGTACGCCCTGGCTCGCGACCATGGTGGGCAGGTGGTTCAGCGGTGGGCCCTCGCCTGGCGGACCCGGTGGGGGTGGGGCGGTGGGTGCCTGCGGCGCAGGGGTCGGCGACGATTCGTCGGTGGTCGGGGCGTGTTCGGGGGTGGTACCGGGACCGATTTCCGGCTGCGGGGCGGTGGGGGCTGGTCGCGCCCACGCGGCGGAGCCGCCCATGTCAGGGCCCCGCGCCCCTTGGGTTTCTGGATCCTCTGTTTCCAGCAAGCGCACCGCGTGTCGTCCCAGTTGGGCCACCAGTGCGCCCGGGAGCCAGGGGTCGAGGGCTCGGCCGTCGGCCACGGTGTCGTCCGCGCCGGTGCGTTCCAGGACGCGGTCGAGGGTCGGGCGGGTGGTGGGGTCCTTGCGGAGGCAGTCGCGGACCAGGTCGGCGATGCCCTCGGGGACGCCCGTCAGGTCCGGTTCCTCCTGGGCGATGCGGAACATCAGCGCGTGCACACCGCTGTTGGCGGTGCCGAAGGGCAGGGCGCCGGTCGCGGCGTAGGCGAGGAC
The DNA here is from genome assembly GCF_024442335.1 of Streptomyces sp. CRCS-T-1. Taxonomy (NCBI): domain Bacteria; kingdom Bacillati; phylum Actinomycetota; class Actinomycetes; order Kitasatosporales; family Streptomycetaceae; genus Streptomyces; species Streptomyces sp. CRCS-T-1. The sequence goes on from NZ_CP101651.1 coordinate 3,770,536, forward strand.
GGAGCCGAGGCAGAAGACGTCGCAGGCCGGGGTGATGCGGTCGCCCCGCACCTGCTCGGGCGCCATGAAGCCGGGCGATCCGACGAGCGCCCCGGTGCGCGTGAGCCCGCCGTCCGTCACGGTCTCCAGGGCCCGTGCGATACCGAAGTCGATGACGCGCGGGCCGTCGATGGTGACCAGCACGTTGGACGGCTTGAGGTCGCGGTGGACGATGCCGGCGGCATGGATGTCCTTGAGCGCGTGCGCGAGCCCGGCCGCGAGGATGCGGACCGTCCGCTCGGGCAGGGCACCGTGGTCGTGCCCGACGACCTGCTGGAGACTCGGCCCGGCGACGTACCCCGTGGCGACCCAGGGCACCGCCGCCTCGGTGTCCGCGTCCAGCACCGGCGCCGTCCAGTAGCCGCCGACCCGCCTTGCGGCCCCCACCTCCTGCCGGAACCGCTCCCGGAACTCCTCCTGCGCGGCCAGTTCCTCGCGCACGAGTTTCACGGCGACCGTACGGCCCCGCTCCGAGCGCGCCAGATACACCTGCCCCATCCCGCCCGCGCCGAGCCGCGCCAGCAGCCGGTAGGCACCGATCCGTACGGGATCCCCGGGCCCCAGTTTCTCCATCGCTCAGCCGCCTTCCCCCCACACGTGAGCAACAGATCGAGAATAGTGCGGGGGCGGGGCGGGGTGACCTGGGCGAACTCTACGGTTCCGTAACAGGCGGACCCACCTGGTCGAGCACGGTGGACAGGCGTTCCAAGAGCCGCACCGCCTCCGCCAGTTCCGCCTCCCCGAACGCCTCGGCCAGCCGGTCGGCGTAGGCCGCGTGCCCGGGGTCGATCCGGGCGACCGCCGCGCGCCCCTCCTCGGTCGGCGCGAGGAGCTTGGCGCGGCGGTGCGCCGGGTTCTGCCGGTACTCGGCGAGGCCGCGCTCCACCAGCAGATCGGCGATGCGCTGCACGCTCTGCCGGGTGATGCCCATGGCGCGGGCGATGCCGGAGACGGGCAGCGGCTCGCCGAGGACCGCGCCGAGCACCTGCCACCAGGCGGCGGTGAGCCCGGCGGGCCGGGCCAGTTCCTCCGCGACGGCGAGGAACTGGCCGTTGAGCCGGAACACTCCGAGGGCGCTGCGGCTGAACAGGTCCTGGCGCTCCCGGCTCACAGCGCGCCGGCCTTCTCCAGCACCGCGTACGCCGCCGGGTCGGAGTCGTGGAACAGCCGGTACCAGGCGTCGAGCACCTCACCCTCGTAGACCCCGAGCAGCCGGAGGATCTCCCGGGCGAAGGCGACCGGTTCGGTCGGGCCTGCCGTGACCAGGGGGCCGTCGGTGACGGCGTCGGTCTCGACGTAGCGCTCGCCGCCCGCGTAGCCGGTCGCGGCCAGGTAGAAGGAGATCGCGCTGGTGTGGTCACGGTCGTCGAGCAGGCCCTCCCGGGCCAGTCCGGCGGTGGCCCCGCAGATCGCGGCGACCGGTACGCCCGCTTCCAGGAAGGCCCGGGCCTTGCGGGCGAAGGGCGCGAGGTCGCCGCTCGTGTCCCAGAGGTCGGCGCCCGGGAGGATCAGCAGCGCGCTGTCCTCGGGGCGTACGTCGTCCAGCGCCATGTCGGGCTGGACGCGCAGGCCGCCGATGCTGGTGACCGGGGCCGTGGTCGGGCCGACCGTGCGGATCGTGTGGCCGGCGCGGGCGAGGTGGGCCGTGGCGTGGCCGGTCTCCCAGTCGGCGAGGGTGTCGTAGACGGCGAGATGGACGGGCTTGGCGCTCATGGCTCCTCCTGGAGTTCCGTGTATGACAACATACTGTCGATTAGGCAGCATGCTGTCAATACCCCCTCCGTACCCGGGGAAGGTCCTCCGTGTGACACCTCCCCGTCGACAACCTGTCGCGGAAACCCCCGGACCTCACACACGACGCCGATTTCCAGCCCGCGTCCCGCATGCCTACGCTCGCCCGCATGACCCCTCAGCCGAACCCCGAAGCCGGTGCCGCCGTCAAGGCCGCCGACCGTGACCATGTGTTCCACTCCTGGTCCGCACAGGAGCTCATCGACCCGCTCGCCGTCGCCGGCGCGGAGGGGTCGCACTTCTGGGACTACGACGGCCGCCGCTACCTGGACTTCTCCAGTGGGCTCGTCTACACGAACATCGGCTACCAGCACCCCAAGGTCGTCGCCGCGATCCAGGAGCAGGCGGCGAAGCTGACGACGTTCGCGCCCGCGTTCGCGATCGAGGCGCGGTCGGAGGCGGCACGGCTGATCGCCGAGCGGACCCCCGGCGACCTGGACAAGATCTTCTTCACCAACGGCGGCGCCGACGCCGTCGAGCACGCCATCCGCATGGCCCGTCTGCACACGGGCCGCCCCAAGGTGCTCTCGGCGTACCGCTCGTACCACGGCGGCACGCAGCAGGCCGTGAACCTCACCGGCGACCCGCGCCGCTGGGCCTCCGACAGCGGCACGGCCGGGGTCGCGCGCTTCTGGGCGCCCTACCTCTACCGCTCCCGCTTCTACGCCGAGACCGAGGAGCAGGAGTGCGCGCGGGCGCTGGAGCACCTGGAGACGACGATCGCCTTCGAGGGGCCCTCGACCGTCGCGGCGATCATCCTGGAGACCATCCCGGGCACGGCCGGGATCATGGTCCCGCCGCCCGGCTACCTCGCCGGTGTGCGTGAGATCTGCGACAAGTACGGGATCGTCTTCGTCCTGGACGAGGTCATGGCCGGCTTCGGACGGACCGGTGAGTGGTTCGCGGCCGACCTGTTCGACGTCACCCCCGACCTGCTGACCTTCGCCAAGGGCGTGAACAGCGGCTACGTACCGCTGGGCGGTGTGGCGATCTCCGGCGCGATCGCGGAGACCTTCGGGAAGCGGCCGTACCCCGGCGGTCTGACCTACTCCGGGCACCCGCTGGCCTGCGCTGCCGCCGTCGCGACGATCGACGTCATGGCGGAGGAGGGCGTCGTCGAGAACGCGGCCCGGCTGGGCGCGTCCGTCCTCGGGCCGGAGCTGGCCGCGCTCGCCGAGCGGCACCCGAGCGTCGGCGAGGTGCGCGGCGCCGGCATGTTCTGGGCGCTGGAGCTGGTGCGGAACCGCGAGACGCGCGAGCCGCTGGTGCCGTACAACGCGGCCGGGGAGGCGAACGCGCCGATGGCCGCCTTCGCCGCCGCCGCGAAGGGCGGCGGGCTGTGGCCGTTCGTGAACATGAACCGCACGCATGTGGTGCCGCCCTGCAACATCAGCGAGGCGGAGCTGAAGGAGGGCCTCGCGGTTCTGGACACGGCGCTGTCGGTGGCGGACGAGTACACGGCGTGAACAGCGGTACACGGAGTAAACACCTGTAAACCCGTCAGTAACCGACAACCTCGGGCCTCATTCGAACGCGTAAGGTGGCGTGCTCGTAGACATATACGTGCACGCCACCCGAACGCGACGAGGGAGACGCCCTGACCATGCCCGGCAGTACCGGCAACGGCGCCGTGACGCGCAGCACCCTGCGCCAGCAGATCGCGGACGCGCTTCGTGACGAGGTGCTGGCCGGAAGGCTCCAGCCGGGTCAGGAGTTCACGGTCAAGGAGATCGCCGAGCAGTACGGGGTGTCCGCGACGCCGGTGCGCGAGGCCCTGGTCGACCTCTCCGCGCAGGGACTCCTCGACGCCGACCAGCACCGCGGCTTCCGGGTCCACGAGTACTCCGCCGAGGACTTCCGCGGCATGATCGAGGCCCGTGACCTGGTCATCGAGGGGATGTTCCACGCCCTCACCTCCGGGCAGCGCGACTCCCTCCAGCCCGACGACCCCCGGATAGCCGCCGTGCTCGCCGGGGTCAGGCGGCGCGGCGAGGAGGCCCAGCGGGCCGCCGCGGCCGGTGACCTCACCGTCCTCATCGGCTACGACCTGCGCTACTGGCGCGAGCTCGCCGCCCTCTTCGGCAACCCCTACCTGGGCGACTTCCTGCACCGGCTGCGCGTGCAGACCTGGGTGGGCGCGGTGCAGCATCTGCGCCGGCTCCCCGATCTGCGCGGCGAGCTGTGGGCCGGCCACACCTCGCTGGTCGACGCCCTGGCCGCCCAGGACACCGTCACCGCCCGGTCGATCATCTCGGGCTACAACTCCCACTCGCTCGCCCTGATCGAGCGCCTCGCCTGCTGACGGTCTGCGTCGCGGCTGTCCGTATGGGTATGGGACATGCACGGCAGGAGCCTCTGCCGGGCCGCACCGATACCCTGCCCTGACTGACCACCGTGCTACCCGACGCCACCCGACCGCTGAGCTGAGCGAGGAGCCTTCTTTGGCCTGTGACCTGTGGCTGGTACCGCTCGTCGACGTCTTGTGCCACACGCCGGACAACCCCTTCGCCGAGGAACTCGCGCAATACAACAAGGTGCTCGCCGAGGCCGGGTTGCCGCCGGTGCCGGTGTACCAGTACATGCCGGGCTTGTCCGGCGAGGTCGCCCCGGTCGCGGGCTTCGACTACGACGCGCTGCACTTCCTGCGCCGCGCCTATCTGCTCCAGGTGTGCGGACTGCCGGTGACGCCCGTGGACGAACTCGGCGGCGACTACGAGCAGTTGCTGGAGATGTTCGAGTCGACGGCCCAGCAGTCGCACCTCGTGTGGCACTACGACCACGCGGGCGCGTACGTCCCCGTCGACTTCCCGAACCCGCTCGCCGACGACGATCTCCTCGCGGGCGGCGGCCCGCTGGGCTCCTCGCACGCCCTGCTGCGGGAGCTGGAGACGGTCGCCCCCGCCCTCGGCATCGACCCGGCCAACCCGCCGGCCGCGCCCCAGGCGCCCCTGGCCCCCACGGAGCTGGAGGAACCCGCCGTCCCCGCCCCGTACGACCCCAGCCCGTTCGCCCGCGAACGGCACGTCTGGCTCGGGCTGCACGCGGCCGTGACGCGGAGTCTGGCGCAGGGGTCGATGATCGTCTTCAGTTGAGGGCGGAGCGGCCGTTGATCGGAAGGTACGTCCATGACGAGTGAGCAAGCCCGCCTGACCGCGGTGATCACCACGGTCGAGCAGGAGGCGCAGGACGAGGCGAAGGCACTGGCGGGCGAGGGCCGGACGGCCCGGGCGATCCGCCGTCTGCGCAAGAGTTCGAGTCTGAACCTGCACACGGGCTCCGTGGCCCTGGACCTGCTGGTCGAGGGCGGCACCCTGCCCACCACGCACCGCCAGGCCCTGGACGCCCTGCGGGAGGCGGACGCCGCGCTGGTCGGTGAGTTGACGGGCGTGCTGCGCCAGGAGAGGCGCGACGCGGACATCCAGGCCGTCAAGCTGCTCCGCGAGCGCACCGGCATCGACCTGGCCGGCGGCTATCACCTCGTCCGGGAGCTGTCGGCACAGCTCGGCCGGTGACCGAGGGTCGCCCCTCGGGTCACCGGCCGCAGCAGCAGGCGTCCTACAGGAACGAGTTGATCTCGATCGTCTCGTCCCGGCCCGGGCCCACACCGATCGCGGAGATCGGGGCCCCCGACATCTCCTCCAGCGCCTTGACGTAGGCCTGGGCGTTCTTCGGCAGGTCGGAGAAGGACTTGGCCTTGCTGATGTCCTCGTTCCAGCCCGGCAGCATCTCGTAGACCGGCCTCGCGTGGTGGAAGTCGGTCTGGGAGTACGGGAGCTCCTCGACGCGCTTGCCGTCGATCTCGTACGCCACGCAGACCGGGATCTGCTCCCAGCCGGTGAGGACGTCGAGCTTGGTGAGGAAGAAGTCCGTCAGGCCGTTGACGCGGGTGGCGTACCGGGCGATGACGGCGTCGAACCAGCCGCAGCGACGGTCACGGCCGGTGGTGACACCGCGCTCGCCGCCGATGCGGCGCAGGGCCTCGCCGTCCTCGTCGAAGAGCTCCGTCGGGAACGGGCCGGCGCCGACCCGGGTCGTGTAGGCCTTGAGGATGCCGATGACCCGGCTGATCTTCGTCGGGCCCACGCCGGCGCCGGTGCAGGCGCCGCCCGCGGTCGGGTTCGAGGAGGTGACGAAGGGGTACGTGCCGTGGTCGATGTCGAGCAGCGTGCCCTGGCCGCCCTCGAAGAGGACCACCTTGTCGTCCTCCAGGGCCTGGTTCAGGACCAGGACCGTGTCGGCGACGTACGGGCGGAGCTTCTCGGCGTAGGCCAGCAGCTCCTCGACCACCTGGTCCACGGCGATCGCGCGCCGGTTGTAGAGCTTGGTGAGGACCTGGTTCTTGATGTCGAGGGCCGCCTCGACCTTCTGCGTGAGGATCGACTCGTCGTAGAGGTCCTGCACACGGATACCGACGCGGTTGATCTTGTCCGCGTAGGTCGGGCCGATGCCGCGCCCGGTGGTGCCGATCTTGCGCTTTCCGAGGAAGCGCTCCGTCACCTTGTCGACCGTGACGTTGTACGGCGTGATGATGTGCGCGTTGCCGCTGAGCAGGAGCTTGGAGGTGTCGACACCACGCTCGTTCAGACCGCTCAGCTCGGAGAGCAGGACCGACGGGTCGACGACGACACCGTTACCGATGACCGGCGTGCAGCCGGGAGACAGGATTCCGGAAGGGAGGAGGTGCAGTGCGTACTTCTGGTCGCCGACGACGACGGTGTGGCCGGCGTTGTTGCCGCCCTGGTAGCGCACTACATAGTCCACGGATCCACCGAGCAGGTCGGTGGCCTTTCCCTTGCCTTCGTCACCCCACTGAGCACCGAGCAGCACAAGTGCGGGCACGCGCGTACACCCCTTCCGGGCGGGGCATGTCCATGGTCGAGGGCGAACGCGGCGGTGTACCACCGCGTGCACCGCGACCGCCGTTGGCCGCCAACCGTCGGACCGGATGCCCCGGAATAGACGAAGCCCCTGGCGCAATAGCGCAAGGGGCTCTTGCACAAAGATGCTACCCGAGGAAGCGAGGCATGGCCGAGGTGGCGACTTCTCCGACGTCCGAGCAGCTGCTGGTGGTCATAGACCCGGTCGCCCGCCGGACGGACAACGAGTCCGTACGGATCGCGAAAGACGTGCTCAGCGGGGGTGCCGGCACCAAGGTGTGCCTGCCGGAGGGACCGGAGGAGTTCGCCCGGGCGCTGGCCCGGCGGGGCTCGCGGCGGCCCGTGGTGGTCGGCGACGACCGGGCGCTGATCCGCGCGGTGTCGCTGCTGCACCGGCACCGGGAGCTGGCCGGATGCGCGCTGTCGGTGGTGCCGGTCGGGGATGTCATGTCCCTGGCTCGCTCGCTGGGGGTGCCGACGGGGACGGTGGCGGCGGCGCGGGCGGTGCTCGACGGGGTCGAGCGGCGGATGGACCTGATGGTCGACGACAGCGACGGGGTGGTGCTCGGCGCGTTGCGCATACCGCCCCTGTCGCCCTTCCCGGCGGCCGAGGATCCTGAGGACGCCTCGGGCCGTCCGTGGCTGCGGACCTGCCAGTCCCTGGTCCGGACCCTGGTACCGGCCGGCCGCCCGTCCCGGCTCACCGCCGGGCCGGAGCCCGGGCCGTCCCGGCTGCGGGTCGAGGTGGACGGGGAGACCCTCGTCGACCTGAACCAGCCGGTGGAGGCGGTGTCGGTGTCCCCCACGGCCTCCGGAACGGCCTCGGTGGAGATCCGCCCCGCGTCCGTCGGCGCCGAGGCATCCCCCCTCCTCGCCCAGGGCCGCACGGTGACCGTCTCGGGAGCCCACTTCCGCTATCGCGCGGACACGGCGGTGTCGGGGCCGGTGCGGACCCGGACGTGGAGGGTACGGGAGGGGGCCTGGGGGCTGACGGTGCCGGCGGCGGTGTCGTGAGTCAGCTCTCGGGGGCCTGGAATCCGGTGGTGTCGAGGGTGCAGCCGAAGGGGTCCGGGATGTCGAGCTTCTCGCCGAAGGGCTTGGAGAGCCGGAGCTCGTAGCCCTTCGCCGACGGGGAGCCGTAGACGATGGCCTGCTGCTCCTGCATGTCGAGGACCAGGTAGACGGGGACACCCGCCCTGGCGTACACCTCGGCCTTGTCGGTGAGGTCGTCGGTCCGGGTGGAGGGGGAGGTCAGCTCGGCTACGAAGGACAGGGCTTCGCCGTCGAGGTGATTGCTCGTGGTCCGGTGAGCGTGATGGTGGGCTGCGTGAATGTCGGGGCCGTAGGCGGACTCGGAGCCAGGAAAGACGTACAGAAAGGGCCCGTAACTGATTCTGTGCCCGGCGGGCAGGTGCGGTCGCAACTGGTCACAGACCAACTCCATGACATTGAGGTAGTACCCCTTCGACCACGGCGACACGACGATGCTCCCCCTGACGATCTCGGCCTTGTAGCCGTCGGGCACGTTCAGCTCGTCGAGAAGGTCCAGGAGTTCCTCGAAGTCGCTGCGGGGCCTGGTGCCGCTCATCACCGGTCGCTCTGCCATGAGTGTCATGATGCGCCCTCCCCTTCGACATGGACCAGACGCCACTCAGTGTAGTCGGATGGTCACTCCGGTCCGAACGTCTTCTCCCGGTGCTCCCGCCAGCGCGCCATCATCGCCTCGACCTCACCCTCGAGGAACTCGAAGAACGCGAGCGTCTCGGAGAGGCGGCGGCCCGCCGGGGTGGTGGGGCCGAGGCTGGAGACGCCCTCGCGCAGGGCGCCTTCCCAGCGCTTGAGGACGGCCTCGCGGTTGGCGAGGGCCTCGTACCACTGCTCGCCGTGGACCCGGTAGCGCTCGCGGCGGGAACCGGGCTCGCGTTCGCGCGAGACCATGTGCGTCTGGGCCAGGTAGCGCACCGCGCCGGACACCGCCGCGGGGCTGATCTGCAGCTGGTCGCCCAGCTCGGCGGAGGTCAGCGAGCCCTCGTCGGAGGCGAGCAGCGCGGCGAAGACCCGGGCGGGCATCCGGGGCATGCCGGCCTCGACGAGCTGCGCCGCGAAGGACTCCACGAACCTCGACACGGCCTCCGCGTCCCGGCCGCTCCCTGCTGAATCCGTCATACGGCTCACCCTATCCGCGATTCATACGCTTCCTTAACTTCACAAATTTCTGAAAGAAGCGTACGTTCTGAAGCATGACGAAGGCCATCACCGTCTCCGGACTGCACAAGTCCTTCGGGCGGACGCACGCTCTCGACGGGCTCGATCTGGAGGTCGCCTCCGGCGAGGTCCACGGCTTCCTCGGCCCCAACGGCGCCGGCAAGTCCACCACCATCCGTGTGCTGCTCGGCCTGCTGCGCGCCGACTCGGGCGCCGCGCAGGTGCTCGGCCGCGACCCGTGGACGGACGCGGTCGAGGCGCACCGCCGTATCGCCTACGTCCCGGGCGACGTGACGCTGTGGCGCAACCTCTCCGGCGGCGAGGTCATCGACCTCTACGGCCGGCTGCGCGGAGGTCTCGATCCCCGGCGCCGGGCGGAGCTGATCGAGCGCTTCGAACTCGACCCCACCAAGAAGGGCCGTACGTACTCCAAGGGCAACCGGCAGAAGGTCGCCCTGGTCGCCGCGTTCGCCTCGGACGTCGACCTGCTGATCCTGGACGAGCCGACCTCGGGCCTGGATCCGCTGATGGAGGAGGTCTTCCAGCGGTGCGTCGCCGAGGAGCGCGACCGGGGGCGCACGATCCTGCTCTCCTCCCACATCCTCAGCGAGGTGGAGGAGCTGTGCGACCGGGTGAGCATCATCCGCAAGGGCCGTACGGTCGAGAGCGGGTCGCTCGCCGAGCTGCGCCATCTGACACGTACGAGTGTGACGGCCGAACTCGCCGGGCCGCCGAACGGGCTGGCGGATCTGCCCGGGGTGCACGGCCTCGACGTCCAGGGGCGCCGCGTCCGGCTCCAGGTCGAGTCCGACCGGCTGGACGCCGTACTGCGGTCCTTGTCCGAGTCGGGTGTGCGGTCGCTGACGTCGACGCCGCCGACGCTGGAGGAGCTGTTCCTGCGGCACTACCAGGACGAGGCGGACGAGACGGCAGAGGCGGCGGCCCGATGACGACCTTCGCCTTCGCGGCGCGCCCCGGCAGCGCACGCCAACTGGCCGGGACGGGCACGCTGCTGCGGTTCGCGCTGCGCCGCGACCGGCTGATGATCCCGGTGTGGACCGGGGTCAACGTCCTGATGGTCCTCTCCATGCCGGGCACGCTGGAGGGCCTGTACGGCACCCCGGGCGAACGCGCCGACCTGATCCGGCAGATGGCCGGCAACTCCTCGCTGCGCGCGATGATCGGCCCGGTCTTCGGCGACTCGATCGGTGCCCTGACGGCCTGGCGGGTCGGCGTCTACGCGGGCGCCCTGGCCGCCGTGACGAGCCTGCTGGTCGTCGTACGGCACACCCGGGACGAGGAGGAGAGCGGCCGTCAGGAGCTGGTCGCCTCCGGGATGGTGGGCCGCCGGGCCTCCCTGACGGCGGCCCTGCTGGCGGCGGCGGTCGCGAACGCGGTCCTGGCCCTGCTGGTGACGGCCGGACTGGCCGGGCAGGGTGCGGCCGGGGCCCTGGCGCTGGGCCTCGGGATCGCCGGGGTCGGGATGGTCTTCGCGACGATGGCGGCGATCGTCGCCCAGCTCACGGAGAGCGCGCGGCTGGCCCGGGGGCTGACGGCGGCGGTGCTGGGCACGGCGTTCGTGCTGCGTGCGGCGGGCGACTCGGCGACCGACGACGGCTCGTCGCCGCTGACGTGGCTCTCGCCGCTGGGCTGGCTGGAGAACCTGCGGCCGTACGCGGACGAACGCTGGTGGGTGCTGGCGCTGCTCGCCGGGGCGGTCCTGCTCCAGGGCGCGGTGGCCTACGGGCTGGCGGGCCGCCGGGACATCGGCATGAGCTTCCTGCCCACCCGCCCCGGCCCGGCGACCGGCCGCCTGGGCAGCGCGGGCGCACTGGCCTGGCGGTTGCAGCGGGGCGGTGTGCTGGGCTGGAGCGTCGGCTTCCTCCTCGCCGGGGTCGTCTACGGCGGCATGACCGAGGGCGCGGCCGACCTGGTCGGCGGCAACGCCGGTGCCCGGCGGATCTTCGAGCGGATGGGCGGGCAGTCCGGCCTGACGGACGCGTTCCTGGCGTCGATGGTGGGCATGCTCGGGCTGGTCGCGGCCCTGTACATCGTGGCATCGGTGCTGCGCCTGCACGGCGAGGAGACATCGGGCCGTGCGGAACCGGTCCTGGCGAACGCGGTCGGGCGACTGCGGTGGGCCGCCGGGCATCTGGTGATCGCCTTCGGCGGCGCGGCGCTCCTGATGCTGCTGGCCGGCCTGGGCTTCGCCCTCGGCTACGGCAAGGACATCGCCCCGATCCTCGGCGCCTGCCTCGTGCAGCTCCCGGCGATCTGGGTGATCGGCGGCCTCACGGTCCTGCTGACCGGCGTCCTGCCCCGGGCGGCAGCGACGTCGTGGGGCGTGGCCGGCGCGGTCCTGCTGATCGGCTGGGTCGGACCCGCCCTGGACATGCCACAGACGGTGCTGGACCTGTCTCCCTTCGGCCATCTGCCCAAGTTGCCCGGCGGGGAGATGGAGTGGGCGCCGGTCCTGGCCCTGCTGGGGCTGGCCGTGGTGCTGGTGGCCGGGGGGCTGGCGGGGTTGCGGCGGCGGGACATGACGACCTGAGCGGCGGCGGGAACTGCCGAGCGGCCCGCGTACGTCCATGCCGGGCATGGGACAACGTACGCAGGCCGCTGCCGGTTGCCTGACCGCGGCCGTCGGCGCGGGCGCGGGACTCGCGGTGTGGGCCGTCGGCGTCAGGGAGCGGCTCTGGCGGTTCGAGGCGGCCCCGGACTGGAGCGTGCTCTACGCCGAACTGCCCTTGGCGATCCTCGGCGGGGTCGCCGCCGCCCTGACGGCCTGGGCCCTGCTCCGGCGTCTCAGACCGCGACGCTGAGCCCCTCCAGCCCCCTGATCACGAAGTTCGGCTTGCGATCGGGCTCAGCGGTCAGGCGCAGGGTCGGGGCCTTCTCCAGCAGCGCGCCCATCGACGCGGCCAGTTCGATGCGGGCCAGGGGGGCGCCGATGCAGTAGTGGATGCCGGCGCTGAAGGAGATGTGGGGGTTGTCCGTGCGGGTCAGGTCGAGGTGGGAGGGGTTCTCGAAGACCGTCGGGTCGTGGTTGGCGGAGCCGAAGAGGAGGGCGATCTCCGCGCCGCGCGGGATCGTCGTGCCGGCGATCTCGATGTCGTCCAGGACCCAGCGTTCGAAGAGCTGGAGCGGGGTGTCGTAGCGCATCAGTTCCTCGACGGCGGTGGGGACGAGGGTGGGGTCGGCGCGCAGGGCCGCGAGTTGGGGCTCGTTGCGGAAGAGGGCGTACCAGCCGTTGACCGTGGAGTTCACCGTGGCCTCGTGGCCGGCGTTCAGCAGGAGGACCGCCGTCGAGATCATCTCCTGCTCGGTGAGGCGGTCGCCCTCGTCGTGTGCCTCGATGAGGCCCGAGATGAGGTCGTCGCCCGGTTCCTTGCGGCGGGCCGCGATCAGTTCGCGCAGGTAGTCGGAGAACTCGACCGACGCCCGCACCGCCTTCGCCGCCGTCTCCTCGGAGGGGTTCAGCTCGTACATCCCGCAGATGTCCGCCGACCAGGGGCGCAGTGGGGCCCGGTCGGACTCCGGGATACCGAGCATCTCGGCGATCACCGCGACCGGGAGGGGTTCCGCCACGTCCGTGAGCAGATCCCCTCCGCCGGACTCCACCAGCGCCGACGCCAGTTCGTCCGCCAGGCCCCGCACATACGGCTTCAGCCGCTCCACCGTGCGCGGTGTGAACGCCTTCGACACCAGGCGCCGGATCCGGGTGTGGTCCGGCGGCTCCAGGTCGAGCATGCCGTGGTCGTTGAGCGTGTGGAACGGCTCGTGCTCCCCCGGCGGCGCGCTGCGGCCGAACTCCTCGTGCGTGAAGCGGTGCTGATACGTCCGGCCGAGGCGCCGGTCGCGCAGCAGGGCCGAGACGTCCGCGTGGTGCGGGACGAGCCACTGGTTCGTGGGCTCGTAGTAGTGCACGCGGCCCTTGGCCCGCAGCTCGGCATAGGCGGGGTACGGGTCGGCGAGGAACGCCGGGTCCCATGGGTCGAACGCGAGGTCGAAAGCAGTCGCCATGGACGGACGCTAGCCCGGATCCCCGTCTCCGACCAGGGGTGTTCCGGCGGGACGGGCGGATGAAGCGCCGGGTTCAAGATCGTTAAGCTGGGTCTGCCGTCTGAGCGGCACGAGTCTTTCGTAAGGAAAAAACTTAGGTCTACGTCCACAAGGGCAGCGGCGTCAACTTGTCCCGGTCCTGAAGGACCGGGCTTGGAGGTAGTGCCCAGCTGGCTGCCGGGTGGACTCTTCCGTCCAGACACCCCTCAGGGGGCGGCAGGGACGCGTGACTCACGCCCCGCGTTCCACACCACAGCGCCACGATGGGCGATGTTGTGGGAAGCGTTCCGGTCCGCGTGGGCAACGACCCCGCAGTTCCGGCAGACGAACAGGGCCTGGTCGACCCGGTTTCTCTTGTCGATGTACCCGCACTCGCAGCAGGTCTGCGAGGTGTGGGCGGGATCGACGTGGACCACGGGCACGCCCTGGCGGTGTGCCTTGTACGCGATGAACTCTCCGAGCTGGGCAAAGGCCCAGGAGTGGAGCGTGACCCGTTGGGGCTTGCGAAGCCGTGCCCTGTGCCGGATACCGCCCAGGTCCTCCAGGGCGATCCCGGCCGAGGTGCGTTGAGCCTCGGTCACGATGCGTTTCGCGATGATGTGGTTGGTGTTCTTCACATGCCGCTGCTCGCGTCGCCGTCGCTCTTTCAGGCGGCGCCGGGCGGACTTGGTGCGCTTCTTCTGCAGCTTGGCCCGCAGATCGACACCGACGAAGTACTCGGGCTCGTACGGCCCGGCCTCGGGAACGTCACAGGTCGCCATCAGGTAGAAGGTGCCGTCGCGTTCGATCAGATCCGACTCGCCCCTGCGGTGCGCGGCCAGCAGCTTGAGGGTCTCGGGGGAGCAGGCGAAGCGCACCTTTTTGAGGCGTCCGGCGGTCGTCCAGACCGACACTGTCTGCTGGTCCAACTGCCAGGACAGGCAACGGTCGTCGAACGGCTGGGCCGCCCGGGGCCGGAAGGTGACCGGCTTGGACTCGGCCTTGATGCGCCGCTTGGAGCCCGGCCTGCCGAGGTTCCCGGCCCGCAGATTGGCCTTGAGGGTGGTGTAGGCGTCCACGACCTTCTTCACCACCCTCACCGCGGGCTGCGCCGACAGCCCGAAGACCGCCTTCAGCTCCGCATAGACCTCCTGCTGCAGGCCGTTGCGGTCGGTGAGGTTCTTGGCGTGGGCGATCGCCGCAGCATGCGTGGCGGCCTGGTTGCAGGCGCGCAGGGTCGCGGTGAGAGCCGACGCCTGCTCGGGCGTCGGCAGCAGCTTCACCTGCACCACCAGCTGCATGGCATCGGACCTTAGTACGGCAACCACACACACGATCCCCCGTTCCACGCAGGTCACCACAACCTGTGACCTTCAGGACGATTGTTCGCTTTCCCTGGCTCCGTCGGGCGGCCGTGTGAGCGCTCCGCGCCCCCGGGGACAGGCCCGCTGCGGCGACGCTCCGCTCCACGACGACAGGAGGCGATTCCTCCCCGGCGCGAACGCCGGGACATCCTCGCCAGAATCAGGTGAACTTCCGCACGGGCGCCGGCACCGGCTACGCGTCCAAGGGCATCCTCCACAAGGACGACTGGGGCAAGAAGCTCGCCACCAAGGGCTCCTGGATCAAGCTGAAGCTCGGCACGAAGTCCAAGAGCGGCATCGCCAAGGGCACCACCGGCTGGGTCTCCAAGTCGTACGTCAGCGACTGCACGCCGATGCAGCTGGACTGATCCGGTCCGTCAGGGTCTGTCGCCCCGGTGCCCGAGGGCCCGCGGGGCGGCGTCCCGCCGGTGCCCGCGCCGGCTAGCCGGGCGTCACCAGCCGCGCCTCGAACGCGAACACCGCCGCCTGGGTGCGGTCCCTGAGGCCCAGCTTCACCAGGATCCGGCTGACATGCGTCTTGATCGTCGACTCGGCGACCACCAGCCGCCCGGCGATCTCCGCGTTCGACAGCCCCTGCGCGATCAGGACCAGCACCTCCGTCTCCCGCTCGGTGAGGTCCCCGTACGCCGCCCGCGCGGAGGGCATGAGGCGCGGGGTCTCGGAGAGCTTGGAGAACTCGGTGATCAGCCGCCTGGTCACCGAGGGGGCCAGGAGCGCCTCCCCGGCGGCCACGATCCGCACGCCCTCGGCGAGCTGGCGGGCCGAGGCGTCCTTGAGGAGGAAGCCGGAGGCTCCCGCGCGCAGCGCCTGATACACGTACTCGTCGAGGTCGAAGGTGGTGAGCACCAGCACCTTCGCCTCACTGTCGGCGGCGACGATCTCGCGGGTCGCCTCGATGCCGTTCAGCTCGGGCATGCGGATGTCCATCAGCACGACGTCCGGAGCGAGTTCGCGGACCTTCGCGACGGCCTCCCGGCCGTTCACCGCCTCGCCGACGACCTCGATCTCCGGCATCGCATTCAGCAGGACCGAGAAGCCCTCGCGCACCATCATCTGGTCGTCCGCGATCAGTACGCGAATGGTCATGCGTCACCCTCGTCCGGCAGGGCGACCGGCAGGAACACCGCCACCTCGTAGCCTCCGTCGTCCACCGGGCCCGCCGTCATCTCGCCGTTCAGCATCGACACGCGCTCCCGCATACCGGTGACTCCGTGTCCGGCGCCGGGCGAGGGTTTGATCAGGCTGGGGTTCGGCGGCGGGCCGTTGACTATCCGCAGGCCCAGCCCGCCGAGAACGTAGCCGATCTCGACGCGGGCGGTCGCGCCCGGCGCGTGCCGCAGGGTGTTGCTCAGCGCCTCCTGCACGATGCGGTACGCCGACAGCTCCACGCCCTGGGGCAGTTCGCGCACCGCCCCGGTCACCGCCTTGTCCACGCTCAGCCCGGCGTCGCGCACATTGGCCAGCAGCCCGTCCAACTCGGCGAGCGTGGGCTGTGGGGCGTCCGGGGCCTCGTAGTCCTCGGCGCGGACGACGCCGAGGACGCGGCGCAGTTCGGTCAGGGCCGCCACCGCGTTCTCCCGGATCGTGGCGAAGGCCTTCTCCAGCTCCGGCGGCGGGTTCTCCACGCGGTAGGGCGCGGCCTCCGCCTGGATGGCGACCACCGACATGTGGTGGGCGACGACGTCGTGCAGCTCGCGGGCGATCGTGGTGCGCTCCTCCAGCAGGGTGCGGCGGGAGCGCTCGTGCGCGGTGACCGTCTGCTGGGCGGTGACCTCCTGCACGGCGTCCCGGCGGATGTGCCGGACGGTGACGCAGAGCAGGATCAGCGCCGAGATGATCAGCATGGCGCCGGAGTTGCTGCCGTACATGGAGGTCGGGCCGATGCCGCTGTCCGCGATCACGGCGTACAGCGCCGTCAGCGCCCACATCCACCCGGCCGTGCGCGGCCTGGTGCGCATCGCCACCACCGTCAGCACGATCAGATGGCAGGCGAAGCTGCCGGCCGCCCAGGGCCATTCGCCCCAGTGGCTGCCGACCAGGGCCACGACCAGGGTGGAGATCATGGACGCCCAGAACGCCGCCACGGGCCGCACCATGGTCAGCAGCACCGGGACCGCGCAGAACAGGCCCATCAGCGCGGCGGGTCCGCCGGAGTCGACGGTGGCGAAGGCCACGGTGATCAGGGCCGCAGCGACGATCAGCGCGTGCGGCGTCCAGGCCGTGTACTCCCGCAGGCGGCCGGGCAGCCGCCGGGCGAAACGCCCGTCGGTGCGCCGGCCCGGCAGGGGCCGGTAGGCGAAGGCGTCCTGGATGAGGTCCTGCCGCAGCCCGCGCAGGGAGTCCACCGCCACCCGGTACTCCGGGCTGTGCGGCTTGGCCCCGGCCCCCGGTGGCGTGCTCTGGAGGTGAGTCGTCTCGGTCACGTACAGAAAGGTAGGCCTCCCCCCGGGTCCAGGTCGTCCCCAGTGAGAGGGGTTCCTCAGCCTCCCTCTCAGGTACTACGGGGACGGCGGGTCCCGGCGCGGTGCCTCAGTACCCCGACGGCCGCACCAGCCCCGACTCGTACGCGAACACCGCCGCCTGCGTCCGGTCCCTGAGCCCCAGCTTCACCAGGATCCGGCCCACATGCGTCTTCACCGTCTGCTCGGCGACGAACAGATGCCGGGCGATCTCCCCGTTCGACAGGCCCTGGGCGATCAGGGCGAGCACCTCCGTCTCCCGCTCGGTCAGATCGCCGACGCGTTCCTTGAGCGGGGAGCGGGGCCGGCCGTCCAGCCGGGAGAACTCGGCGATCAGCTTGCGCGTGATGACCGGGGCGAGCAGGGCCTCCCCGGCCGCCACCACCCGGACCGCCTCGGCGAGCTGCTCCGACGACGCGTCCTTCAGCAGGAACCCGGAGGCCCCGGCGCGCAGCGCGTCGTACACGTACTCGTCGAGGTCGAAGGTGGTCAGCACCAGCACCCTGATGTCCGGGTGGGCGGCCGTGATCAGCTCGGTGGCCTCGATACCGCCGACCCCGGGCATGCGGATGTCCATCAGGACGACGTCCGGGGAGGTCTCGGCGGCCTTCGCGACGGCTTGCGCGCCCTCCTTCGCCTCGCCGACGACCTCTATGTCGGGCTGGGTGCCGAGCAGCACGGTGAAGCCCTGCCGGACCATCGCCTGGTCGTCGACGATGAGAACCCGGATGGGTCCGCCGCTGCCGCTCGTCATGGGGTTCCTGCCTCAAGGTCGGAATCTGGATCGGGATCGGGATCGGGATCGGGATCGGGGAAGTAGTAGGTGATCTGGTCGCTGCCCGGTGTCGCGTCGGCGGGCGGGGTGTCCGGGAGGAACGCGGTGACCTTGAAGCCGTCCCAGTGCCAGGGGTGCGCGGTCATGGTGCCGCCGAGCATGGCGACCCGCTCGCGCATGCCGAGCAGTCCGTGCCCCGCTCCCTTCGAGGGCGACGCGGGCCCCGTCGGCCGGGAGTTGACCACCTCCACCTCCAGCCCGTCCGACCGGTAGGTGAGACGGACCTTGGCGCTCGCGCCGGGCGCGTGCCGCAGGACGTTGCTCAGGGCCTCCTGCACGATCCGGTACGCCGACAGCTCCACGCCGGGCGGCAGCGGGCGCCGCTCGCCGTTGATCTCCGTGGTGACCTCGCGGCCGGCGGCCCGGGTGTTCTCCACCAGCGCGTCGAGCCGGTCGAGGGTGGGCTGCGGGGCGTGGGCGGCGTTGCCGCCGCCCGGGCCGAGAGGCTCCTCCCCCGGCCCGGGCTGCTCCGAGCGCAGCACGCCCAGCACCCGGCGCAGCTCGGTCAGCGCCTCCACCGCGTTCTGCCGGATGCCCGCGAGGTTCTCCTTCAGCTCGTCGGGCGGGTTCTCGACGAGATGCGGGGCGACCTGCGCCTGGATGGAGATGACCGACATGTGATGGGCCACCACGTCGTGCAGCTCCCGCGCGATACGGCTGCGCTCCTCCAGCAGGGTGCGCCGGGTGCGCTCCTCGGCGGTGAGCGTGGTCTGCTCGACGAGTTCCGCACGGGCCTCGCGGCGGCCCCGCAGGGCGGTGCCGACGAGCACGACGACGGCGGACAGCGGGATCGCGATCGCGCCGGTGGCGTCGTAGCGCACACCGGCCGACCACCAGCCCTGGAGGACGGAGGTGAGCACCACCGTCACGGCCAGCGCCTCCACCGCCGCGCGGGTGCGCACGCGCAGCGCGAGCAGCAACAGCACGAACAGATGGGAGATGATCCCGGCCGCCGTCCAGGGCCAGGTGTAGGTTTCGGCGTCGGCGCCCAGCCGGCCGTGCAGCACAACGGCGCCCAGCACCCAGCTCACCGTGGACAGCCACCACCCCGGGACCGGCCGCCACATCCCGAGAATCATGGCCCCGGCCTGCCCGCCCGCGACCAGGAACGCCGCTCCGGGGCTCAGGTGGCCGTTGTCCACCAGGTCGCCCATGGCCCCGACCAGGACGCCGAACGCGGCCAGGCACACCAGCCCGTGCGGCAGCCAGCGCAGCCAGGTGGAGGGCGGCAGCGGATCCGCCCGGACGGTCCACAGGTCCTCGCGCAGCACGCGCAGCCAACCCCCGACGCGCGCTCGCAGCGCGCGGCCCACCCCCGTGTCCGTCACGCGGGCCAGCCTAGACATGGCGGGCCTTGGCCGCTGTCCCCCGGCCGGACGGACGGTGCGCCCGCACCACCCGCGACCGGCGGCCCGGGTCGCCGGCCCGTTCGAAGGAGCGGAACGCGGCGCAGCAGACCGCGAGGGCCAGGGCGAACACCGGGAACCACAGAAGCCGGACCCCGACCCAGTCCAGACCGTCGGGCCGCGTGTGCAGCCCGGGGAGCCGCCCCGCGAGGAGGCCGGTGGCCGTCGTGGCCATCAGGGCCGTCTGGTGCCACAGGAAGAGGGTCATCGCCGAGAGGTTGACGAGCGCCACCGCCGCCCAGGCCACGGGCCGGCGCATCGCGCGGCGCAGCCGCTCCCGCAGCAGCAGGGCGAGACCGCACTGGGCCAGGCCGAAGGTGACGACGGCCAGCGACGGCGGGTCCAGGTTGGACATGCCCTCGCCCGGGACGCCGACCATCGACGCCGGGTAGCCGGCGAACACGACGAGCACGGCGGTCGCCGCCGCACCGCAGCCGAGCAGCACCCAGCCCGCCCGACGGCCCTCCAGCTCGCCCCGGGTCCAGGCCGCGCCCAGGGTGTAGGGCACCGTCCAGCCCGCCACCACGTTCACCCAGCCCAGCCAGGCGGGGCCACCCAGGCCGAACCGCACAAGGTCCACATGCAGTACGACGGCCAGCGGCCACAGCGGGTTCAGCCGGGTCAGCAACGGGGTCGCCGCCGTCAGCACGGCGAACACCACGAGGAACCACAAGGGTGACAGCGCCAGTTTGACCAGGGTGCGGACCGTCCCGAACTCGGCGCCCGACAGCAGCAGCGCGCACCCGGCGACCGTCCACAGGCCGAGGACGGCCGCGACCGGCTTGAACAACCGGGTCAGACGGCCCGTCAGCCAGCGGTGGTACGGGACGCCCCGGGCGCGGGCAGCGGCATAACCACGCGTGGCAACATGGCCGCCGACCAGGAAGAACACGGCGAGGGTCTGGAGCAGCCAGGAGACGGGTGTCAGCCAGGGCATGTCCTTGAGCGGGCTCGCCGTGCGCAGGGCGCTGCCGTCGGAGACCAGGGCGGTGACCAGCCAGTGGCCGAGGACGACACCGAGCACCGCGGCGGCGCGCAGGGCATCCACGGCCCGGTCCCGGCCGGCCGGGGTGGCCGTACCGACGCGGTCGGCGCCGTGGAGCACCAGATGCCGGAGGCGTCGTACGCCGACGTCAGTCATGGGTCACCGCCTCGGTCTCGCCCAGGACGATCCGGGTCAGGTTGGCCAGGGAGGTCGTACCGGGCCTGAAGTAGTCGCTGTGGCCGCCGTCGCCGGCCGCGAAGACCCGGGCGCCGAAGGCCGGGGAGACGGGGTCGGTGCCGAAGCCGACGGTGGTGCCGAACAGGTCCGCGCTGACATGGGGGACGTTCGCCACCCAGTCGTCGCCGCCGAGGGCCGCCCAGACGCGGGCGCGGGTGCGCAGGCCGGCGGCGGTGTCCGCGCCGGTGCCGGGGCTGCCGACGAGCGCGAGATCGTCGACGGCGAGCCCGGCGGCGGCACGCCCGCAGACGACCGAGCCGTACGAGTGGCACAGCAGCGAGATACGCGGCCCGTCACCCGCTATGGCCCGCAGGTCGGAGACCAGGGCGCGCAGCCGCGGGGCCGCCTGCTCCGCCCTGCCGGTCGTGGTGACCGTCGTGCTGACCGTGCCCGGCGTCTCATAGCCCAGCCAGGCCACCACCGCGGTGCGCGTGCCCGCCGGGGCCTTCCGGACGAGCTGCCGGTGCAGCGCGGCGGCGGCCGCGTGGAACCGGCCGTAGGTGTCGAGGCTCGTGTCGGAGCCGGGGACCAGGACGGCGATCCGGTCGGCCCGGGCGAGGTCGCCCAGCACCTCCGTGACCTGCCCGGGGCCGCGGCCGTCGAAGGCGAGGAGATGCCGGGCCGGGGCGGCCAGGGAACGGTC
Source organism: Streptomyces sp. CRCS-T-1 (assembly GCF_024442335.1). NCBI lineage: Bacteria > Bacillati > Actinomycetota > Actinomycetes > Kitasatosporales > Streptomycetaceae > Streptomyces > Streptomyces sp. CRCS-T-1. The sequence goes on from NZ_CP101651.1 coordinate 3,791,439, forward strand.
CGTCGCGGCCCGGGCCCGCTCGTGACGGCCCGCGGCCATCCGGGCCGCCGAGGCGGCGTTGGCGCGGTTGGCCGCGTACGCCTCGTCCAGCGTCGACGCGTTGAGCGGAGCGAGGGAGGCGGGTGCGGGAGCGGGGATCTCCGGCCGGGCCGCGCCGGACAGAGGGAGAACCACCGCACCCGTGACGAGCGCGGCGAGCACGGCTCTGCGCCATCGGCCGCGGCGACGCCGAAGGCCGGGGCGGTTTCCGCCCGCGTCTCCGTCGCTGCGGCCGCCGTCGCCTCGGCCGCCGTCGCTTCGGCCGCCGTCGCCCCGGCCACCCTCACGGCTGCCGTCACGGCTGCCGTCACGGCGGTACCTCGATGCGGACCCCATGGTCGTCCCCCTCCAGCGCACCCGGCCATCGGGTCTGCACGGAAGGGAAGTTACGGAGCGGGAGGCGTCGTCCGCGTCCCACCAAGGAACTCACCTGCGGAGTAGCTCTCAAGTACTACGGGTATACCCGGGGACCACCCACGGGTTCCCTCAGGAAAGCCTCTCACCAGGCCAGTTGCTCGATCTCCTGAGCCACGACGGCGCACGCGTCCGCCGCAGGGTCGATGAGCGGGAAGTGCCCGACACCCTCCAGAAGCGTCACCCCCACCATCTCCCCGGCCTTCGCCGCCGCCTCCGCGTACGACTCGGCGACCGTCTGCGGCACATCGAGGTCCGCTCGCCCCTGGACGAGGGCCGTGGCGATGCCGGTCGGCAGCAGCAGCGCCGGGTCCGCGTACGGCTGCCGCTCGGCGAAGTGCTCGTCCCCGCCCAGGAGTTGGCGCACAGCGCCCCCGCACACGTCCAGCTTGTCGGCGACCGCGAAGTCCGCGATCGGCGCGAGGGCGACCACGCCCCGCAGCGCCGCCGAACCGCCACTGCGCCAGGGCGAGTCGACGGGCAGGACGTGCCGGGCGGCGCCCCACAGCGCGAGGTGCCCGCCCGCCGAGTGGCCGGTGAGGACCGTACGGCGCGGGTCGGCCTGCGGCAGCAGCTCCCGTACCAGCGCCGGGAGGGCGTCCAGCGCGGCGGCCACGTCGTCGAAGGTGTCGGGCCAGCGGCCGGCGAGGGAGTCGTTCTCGCCACCGCACCGGTACTCGGCACTGGCCACGGCCAGTCCCCGACGGGCGAGGAAGTCCGCGAACGGGCTGATGTGACGCCGGTCGTACGGCGCCCGCCAGGCACCGCCGTGCAGCACGAGGACGACCGGGGCGGGCCCGCCCGGGCCGGCCTCCGCGCGCGGGGCGTAGAAGTCGATCACCTGGTCGGGGTGGTCGCCGTAGGCGGCGGTGGCGTCGGGGCCGACGGGCTCGTGGGAGAACACCGACTTCTCCTCGGCAGCGGCCCGTGCTGCTGCGACGTCGTCCGACATGCTCCAACCTTCCAGCGAAACGAGCGAGAACGTACGGGCGGACCAGGTCAGAAGTCGGCCGTTGGCCGGGACGGTACCAGGCGGGTGACATGCGCGGACACGTGGATGTCACGCTGGGTGAAGATGGGGCGGTTCAGCCGTTTCCTTGCGTCTGGGGCGAGTTGCCGACGAACGGGCTGGGAAACGAACGGCCCCCGCGGCGGCAGGGGCCGTTCGTCAGGGGCCGTCCGTCAGGGGCCGTTCGTCAAGGCCCGTCCGTCACGGCCCGTCCGTCAGGGGCCGTTCGTCAGGGGCCGTCCGTCACGCTCGGCTCACGCGAGGGACAGCGTCTCCGCCAGCACCCGCGCCGCCCGCTCCACATCGGCGAAGCCCACGTACAGCGGCGTGAACCCGAAGCGCAGCACGTCAGGCGCCCGGAAGTCTCCGACCACACCCCGCTCGATCAGCCGTTTCATCACCTCTCCGGCGTCGTCGCAGCGCAGGGCGATCTGGCTGCCCCGCTCCGCGTGCGCCACCGGCGTCAGGCACTCGACCCTGCCCTCGGGCACGTACTCCGCCACGCAGTCGAGGAAGAAGTCCGTCAGCGCGAGGGACTTGGCCCGCACCCCCTCGACCGGCACCCCGTCCCACACCTCCAGGGCCGCCTCCAGGGCGAGCATGGAGAGGATGTCGGGCGTGCCGACCCGGCCGCGCAGTGCACCGGAGGCCGGTTCATAAGCAGGACGCATGCCGAACGGCTCGGTGTGGGAGTTCCAGCCGGGCAGCGGGGAGTCGAAGCGGTCCTGCAGCTCCCGGCGTACGTACAGGTACGCCGGTGAACCCGGGCCGCCGTTCAGGTACTTGTAGGTGCAGCCGACGGCCAGGTCCACCCCGTGCTCGTCGAGCCCGACCGGCAGGGCGCCCGCGCTGTGGCACAGGTCCCAGACGGCGAGCGCGCCCGCCTCGCGCACGGCGGCCGTCAGGGACGGCAGGTCGTGCAGCCGGCCGCTGCGGTAGTCGACGTGGTTGAGGAGGACGGCCGCGGTACGGCCGGACAGCGCGCCCGGCACCTCCGCGGGTGTCACCGGCCGCAGGGTGCGGCCGGTCATCCGCGCCGCCGACTCGGCGATGTACCCGTCGGTGGGGAAGGTCGTCGCGTCGACGAGGATCTCGTCGCGGTCGTCCCCGGCGAGGCGCACCGCCCCCACGAGTGCCTTGAAGACATTGACACTGGTCGAGTCGCCCACCACGATCTGCCCGGGCGCCGCCCCGACCAGCGGGGCGATCCGGTCACCGATCCGCTCGGGCGCCGTCCACCAGCCGCTCTCCTCCCAGGACCGGATGCGCAGCTCGCCCCACTGACGCCGTACGACGTCCTCGACCCGCCCGGGCACGACGGCCGGCAACGCGCCGAGCGAGTTGCCGTCCAGATACACGACCTCGTCGAGGACGAACCCGTCCCGCTTGCCGCGCAGTTCGTCGGCGGCGTCCAGCTTCTCGGCCCTCATCACGAGTTCAGACATAGGACCGCGCCGTCCACAGCTCGGGGAAGACGTTCTTCTGCGCCCGCTTCTCCAGCCAGGCCACCCCGGCGGAGCCGCCCGTGCCGGTCTTGGAGCCCATCGCGCGGCGGGTGGCGACCAGATGGTCGTTGCGCCAGCGCCACACCAGTTCGGCGACATCGCTCAGCGCCTCGCCCAGCCGGGCCAGTCCGTCGCTCTCGTCACCCGAGTAGACGGCCGTCCAGGCCGCCTCCACCTCCGGCGACGGCTCGTAGCGCTTCGCCACGTCCCGCCCCAGCACGGCCTCCGGGACGTCGTACCCGCGCCGCGCGAGCAGCCGTACGACCTCGTCGTACAGGCTCGGCTCGTGCAGGGCCTTCTCCAGCTCGGCGTGCACACGCGGGGCGCCCCGGTGCGGGACGAGCATCGACGCGGACTTCTCGCCGAGCAGGAACTCCATCCGCCGGTACATCGCCGACTGGAAGCCGGAGCCCTCGCCGAGGGCGCTGCGGTACGAGTTGAACTGGGCGGGCGTGAGCTGGGCGAGCGGCCTCCAGGAGGCGTTGAGCGCCTCCAGCTCACGCACGGACCGCTTCAGCGCGGCGGTCGCGGTGGGGATGTCGTCGCCGCGCAGTGCGCGGGCCGCCGTCTCCCACTCGTGGACGATGACGGTGAACCACAGCTCCATCACCTGGGTCGTCACCAGGAAGACCATCTCTCCGGGGTCGTCGGAGAGGGTGTGCTGGAGGTGGGTGAGCACGTCCGCCTTGACGTAGTCCTCGTACGGCGTCGTGCCGGCGAAATCGAGATGCGGGGTCTCGGGCTCGTGAGCCTCGTGGGACATCGCTGTCTCCTGCAGATAACTCCGGGTAGCGGTCCGCCCCTGCCGAATTCCGGCACGGGGGCCCCGGTCCCCAGGGGCATACTCCGCAATAATCCCCCGGAACCGCAAGGCCCGCCCGCTCAGCGGACGGGCCTCGCGAGCACAGACCGCTGTCAGCCCAGGACCTGCGCCGCCGTCGGCGAGGAGTCCTTGAGGAACTGGGAGCAGCGCTCGTACTCCTCCTGCTCGCCGATCGTCTGCGCGGCGCGGGCAAGGGCGTGCAGGGCGCGCAGGAAGCCGCGGTTCGGCTCGTGCTCCCACGGCACCGGGCCGTGGCCCTTCCAGCCGCTGCGGCGCAGGGCGTCCAGGCCGCGGTGGTAGCCCGTGCGGGCGTACGCGTACGACTCCACGGCAGCGCCCCGCTCGAACGCCTCGTCGGCGAGCTGCGCCCAGGCGAGCGAGGAGGTCGGATGCGCGGCGGCCACGTCGACCGGCGCGGTACCCGACGCGAGCAGTTCCCGGGGCCCGGGGTCGTCGGGGAGGTGAGTCGGGGGCGGACCCCCGAGAAGGTTCTCGTGAATGGACATGAGGTCAAGTCTGCGCCATCCGCGTTCGCGGCGTGCAGTCATGCCCCTGGCCAGCCACAGCAGCACAACGCCCAGCACCTACGACAACGGCTGCTACGACAACCGCTTCCGCACCGGCTCCCCCTCCAACGGAGGCGACGTGACACCCCCGAACGTCCTGCACTCCGGCCGCTTGCAGTCCGGCGGCGGCCTCCGCACCACCGCGAACGCGATCACCGCCCCCACCACCAACGCCCCCGCGCACCACCCCATCGCCTTGCCGAACGCCGTGTCGAAAGCGGCCGGCTCCCGGTACGCTTCCTCCCCCATCCCCGCCAGCAGCGGCAGCGCCGCCACCGCCACCAGCCCCGCCGCCCGGGCCGCCGCGTTGTTGATGCCGCTGGCCAGCCCGGCCCGTACGACGCTCACCGAGCCCAGCACCGTCGCCGTCAGCGGCGCGACCAGCGTGACCATGCCCACCCCGAGCACCACCAGCGCCGGCAGCACATCGGCCCAGTACGACGCCCCCGGCCCCACCCGCAGCATCAGCAGCATCCCGACGGAGCACAGCAGCGGCCCCACCGTCAGCGGGATCCGCGGCCCGATCCGGTCGGCCAGCTCCCCGGACCGCGCGGACAGCAGCAGCATCAGCACGGTCGTCGGCAGCAGCGCCGTACCGGCGGCGAGGGCGGAGTAGCCCACGACGACCTGGAGCTGGAGCGTGGCCAGGAAGAAGAACCCGCCGAGCGCCGCGTACACACACAGCGTGACGAGGTTGACGGCAGTGAACTGCCGCGACGCGAAGATGTCCGGCGGCATCATCGGCTCGGCCCGCCGCCGCTCGACGACCACGAACGCGACGGCCGCGGCCACCCCGGCCACCGCCGAGACGGCCACCGGCCAACCGCCCTCACCACCGGCCTCGATCAGCGCGTACGTCAGCAGCGCCAGCGCCACCGCGCCCAGCACCGCCCCCAGTACGTCGAACCGGCCACGGGCCTCGTCACCGCCCGACTCGGGCACATGGCGCAGCGCCACCGGTACGCACACCAGCGCCAGCGGCACGTTCAGCAGGAACACCCACCGCCAGCCCGGCCCGTCCACCAGCCAGCCGCCGACGAACGGCCCGATCGCCGCGCCGACCCCGCCGAAGCCGGACCACAGACCCACCGCCCGGCCCCGGTCGTCGGGGTGGAAGGACGCCTGGATCAGCGCCAGCGACCCGGGTGTGAGCAGTGCGCCGCCCACCCCCTGCAACGCACGCGCGGCGATCAGCACACCCGCGTTCGGCGCGATCCCGCACAGCAGGGACGCGACCGCGAACCACACCACGCCGACGACGAACACCTTCCGGCGCCCGAACCGGTCCCCCAGCGCCCCGCCCAGCAGGATCAGCCCGGCCAGCGTGACCATGTACGCGTTGACCGTCCACTGCAGGGCGGACAGGTTCGCGTCGAGGTCCCGGCCGATGCGCGGCAGCGCGACATTGACGACGGTCGAGTCCAGCAGGGCCATGCTGGAGCCGAGGACGGTGGTGAGCAGGATCCATCGGCCCTGCGGGGAGGCCAGCCGGACATCGGGCATGCAGGGAGCATACGGAAGAGCCCGGCACCACAGGAGGTGCCGGGCTCAAGCCGCGGGAAAGCCGCGAGAACGGGGCCTTACTTGATCTTCGTGCCGGTGGAGCGGAGGTTGCCGCAGGCCTCGAGGACGCGCTTGGCCATGGACGCCTCGGCCAGCTTGCCCCAGGTGCGCGGGTCGTAGGTCTTCTTGGAGCCGACCTCGCCGTCGACCTTCAGGACACCGTCGTAGTTGCGGAGCATGTGGTCCGCGACCGGGCGGGTGAAGGCGTACTGGGTGTCCGTGTCGAGGTTCATCTTCACGACGCCGTTGTCCAGCGCGGTGGCGATCTCCTCGGCGGTGGAGCCGGAGCCGCCGTGGAAGACGAAGTCGAAGGGCCCCGGAGAACCAGCCTTGCCGAACTTGGCGGCGACGCCCTCGTTCAGCTCCTTCAGCAGCTCGGGGCGGAGGACGACGTTGCCCGGCTTGTACACGCCGTGCACGTTGCCGAAGGACGCGGCCAGCAGGTAGCGGCCCTTCTCGCCCAGGCCCAGGGCCTCGACCGTGCGGATCGCGTCGTCGACCGTGGTGTAGAGGGAGTCGTTGATCTCGTGCGAGACACCGTCCTCCTCGCCGCCGGTCGGGGTGATCTCCACCTCGAGGATGATCTTGGCGGCGCGGGCGATCTCCAGCAGCTCCTGCGCGATGGAGAGGTTGTCGGCCAGGGTCTCGGCGGAACCGTCCCACATGTGGGACTGGAACAGCGGGTTCAGACCGGCCTCGACGCGCTTCTGGGAGAGCGCCAGCAGCGGACGTACGTACCCGTCGAGCTTGTCCTTCGGGCAGTGGTCGGTGTGCAGCGCGATGTTCACCGGGTACTTCTCGGCGACGATGTGCGCGAACTCGGCCAGGGCGACCGAGCCGGTCACCATGTCCTTGTTGAACTGACCGCCCAGGAACTCGGCACCACCCGTGGAGATCTGGACGATGCCGTCGCTCTCCGCCTCAGCGAAACCGCGCAGGGCCGCGTGCAGGGTCTGGGTGGAGGTCACGTTGATGGCCGGGTAGGCGAACTTTCCTGCCTTCGCCCGGTCCAGCATCTCGTTGTAGACCTCGGGAGTTGCGATGGGCATGCGTCCGCTCCTTGTATCTGCGGGTTGGGGTACTGCGTTCTGCGTTCTTTACGGCCCTGACCTAGACCTTGGGATGCGACGTCATCGTCGGCCCCATCTTTCCAGACTTGGCCGGAAGGTCCAGGCCACCGTCCACGCCCTGGTCAGGTCCCCCGGTCAGGTCCCGGTCAGTCCAGCCCGAGCTCGTCCTTCGAGAAGGCGAAGAGGTACGGCACCCCGGCGCCCTCCTGGATCTTCTCCGCGGCGCCGGTCGCCCGGTCGACGATCGTCGCGACGGCCACGACCTCGGCCCCGGCCTCGCGCACGGCCTCTACGGCGGTGAGCGGGGAGCCGCCGGTGGTGGAGGTGTCCTCGACGACCAGCACACGGCGGCCCGCGATGTCCGGGCCCTCGACGCGCCGCTGCAGGCCGTGGGCCTTCGCGGCCTTGCGGACGACGAAGGCGTCCAGGCGCTTCCCGCGCGCGGCGGCGGCGTGCAGCATGGCGGCGGCGACGGGGTCGGCGCCCATGGTGAGCCCGCCGACGGCGTCGAAGTCCAGCTCCGCCGTCAGATCCAGCAGCACCTGCCCGACCAGCGGCGCGGCCTCGCCGTCCAGCGTGACCCGGCGCAGGTCGACGTAGTAGTCGGCCTCCAGACCCGATGACAGGGTCACCTTGCCGTGCACCACGGCCTTGTCCTTGATCTGCTGCAGCAGCGCGCCGCGTGTGTCCGTCATGGCGCCCAGCTTAGAGGCGGCTCCAGCTCCAGGTCGTGGTGGCCTCCAGCGGCTCCAGGGGTGTGACCAGGCGCGGCATGGTGTTGAGGCCGTTGGGCGGGCCGGTCTGCGGCTCCACGCACACGGCGGCCTCCTGCTCGTCGTAGACGACGACCCACTCCTCGCGGCTCGCCACCTTCAGCTCCAGCTGCCCGGGCCAGGTCAGGGTGACGTCGACGCCGCCGGGCATCCCGAAGCAGTCGTCCCAGGGGCCGGGCTTCGGGTCGAGGCGGTTGCCGGTGGGCAGGTGGTCGTCGCCGCGCTCCTCCTGCCAGGCGGGTTCGAAGTCGAGATGTACGTCCTCGCCACCCAGGTTGCGGTTGAACCAGGGGTGCCAGCCGATCTGCGCCGGGAAGGACGAGTCGTACGTCTCGACGGACATGGTGAGCGTCAGCGCGTCCTCGGCGAGGGCGACGACCTGGGTGACCCGGCCCGGGTGGGGCCAGGGGTCGACCAGCTCGTACGTGAGGACGGCCTCGTCCGTGCTCGTGCGGGCGGTGCGCCAGGCGTGGTCGCGGACGGTGCCGTGGATGGCGTGGGGCGGGGCGTTGAGCGGCATCTGCCGTACGGCGGCGCCGTCCAGGAACCGGCCGTCGCGGACCCGGCCGCACCAGGGCACCATCGGGAAGCAGCCGAACCGCTCCCCCTGCCGCAGCACCTCCACGCCGCCGATCCGCAGCCCTCCGACCCGGCCGCCGTTGCCCGGCTGCACGGTCACCTCCGCGTCGCCCGCGGTCAGCGTGATGTCTTCGTCACTCACGGGACGACCCTACTGCGGTGATCAAGAGGGCACCGTGCGGTCCGGGACGTTTCAGCGCCGTCGGCGCAGGGCCCGCACAGCGACGATGGCCGACGCCACCGCCAGCGCCGCCGCGGGCGCCGCCCAGCGCAGCGGCGCCGGGGGCGACACGGTCTGCGGCGCGGGCACCGGCGCGTACCGCCCACGCGGCGGCGCGTGATCGACCTCCTCGGCACTCCGCCCGATCATCGTCCGCCGCGCATGCGCCGCCTCGGCGATGGACTCGGCGTCCTCGTCCCCTTCAGCCCCTTCGGCGGACCGGCCGACGGGGGGTTCGGGGGCCGGGGGCTGGTCATCGGGGGCCGGGGCCGGGGGCTCGTCATCGGGGGCCGGTGTGGAGCTCTCGTCGGCCCCCGCCGGAGGCACAGGCTCATCGTCCGCGTCCGGGGTCGTTTCGTGGTCGGTTGTCGCCCGGGGTTCGAAGTCCTGGGTGGCGAGGGACGTGGTCGTATTCGGTGCCGCGTCGGCCAGGTGTTCCGCGAAGCGGTTCAGCAGCCGGGCGACGGCGCTCTCGACGGCGTCGGCCGGCAGGTCCTTGATCCGTCCGTCCGCCGAGGCTGTGCCGTCGAAGACGACGGTGCAGCCGTCCTCCGCCTCCCGCAGGGCGATCCGCAGCGCGAGCTTGACCGAGCCGCTGCCGCGCGACTCCTCCGCCTCGCCCTCCACGGCGTAGGCCCCGTCGTCCCGCCGGGAGACCCGTACGGCACCCCGGTAGGTGACGGAGTGACTGCCGACCCGGATCTTCAGCCGCCCGGTGACGGGCTCGGCGCCGGCGTCCTGCTGGAGCCCGGGAACCACCCGGGCGACCCGCGCGGGGTCGTCCAGCACCTCCCTGAGCCGCTCGGCCGGAACCGGAACGAACACCTCGTGCTCCATGTGGACGGACTTTACCCAGCACGGACCAGAACGCACCTCCACCTCCCGGATTCCCTCCGGATCCGGGTCCGCCCGGCGTATCCTCCGCCGCCCGCCCCCTCAGTACCGCGGATGCGGCAGCGTCGACGCCGGCAGCCCCGCGATCCGCGTCCCGCGCGCCGCCCGCTCCCCCGCCGCGAGGGACGCCTCCGTGAGGGTCCGCGGGCGCGGCCCGTCCGGGGCGAGGCGGGGCCGGGGGTCCGTGCGGGCGGCCAGGAGGAAGCCCCAGTCGCGGGGGGTCCGGGAGTGGTCGGTGGGGGTGCGGTCGGGGCCGGTGGCGAAGCCGGTGCGGCGGCCGCCCGCGGCGTACGGGGCGGTGCGGAAGCCGGCGGAGCGCAGGGTGGAGTCCACCGTCCAGTACACGCGGGGCCCGGCCGCGACCGGCCCGGCGTGCACCACGAGCCGGCCACCGGGGGCCAGCACCCGCCGCGCGAGGCCGTAGAACTCCTCGGAGTACAGCTTCGTACTCGCCGTGATCCCCGGGTCGGGCAGGTCCGAGACGACCACGTCGTACGCCGCCGGTGGCGCTTCGCGCAGCCGGCCGAAGGCGTCCTGGATCGTCACGTGCACGCGCGGGTCACCGTAGGCGTGCCGGTTCAGCGCGGACAGACCCGGGTCGGTGCGGGCCAGCCGTACCACCTCGGCGTCGAGTTCGACGATGTCGACCCGGTCCACCCCGGGGTGGCGCAGCACCTCGCGGGCGGCCAGTCCGTCACCGCCGCCGAGGATCAGCACGCGCGCGTGCGGCCCGGTCATGGCGGGGTGGACGAGGGCCTCGTGGTAGCGGAGTTCGTCGTGTCCGCTGACCCGGAGCCGGCCGTCGAGGAAGAGGGCGAGGGGCCGGCCGTGTGTGCCGCCGGCGAGGACGACTTCCTGGACGCCGGTGCGCAGCGCCACGCGGACGTCATGGCCGTACATCGCCTGCCGGGCGGCCCGCTCGAAGTCGTCGACGAGGACGGCGGCCGAGGCGAGGATCGCGAGCACGAGCGCGTTGGCGAGCAGCAGCAGCCAGCGGGCGCGCCGGGTCAGATCCCGGCGGAACAGCCCGAGCACCAGCGCCCCGCCGACGACCGCGTTGACGGCGCCGGTGAGGAGCGCGCCGGTGAGCTGGCCGAAGAACGGCAGCAGGAGGAAGGGGAAGGCGAGGCCGCCGACGAGGGCACCGACGTAGTCCGCGGCGAACAGGTCGGCCACCGCCCCGCCCGCGTCCTGGCGGCGGATGCGCTGGATCAGCTCCATCAGCAGCGGGACCTCGGCGCCGATGAGGAGCCCGGTGGCGAGGGAGAAGGCGACCAGGAGGCAGCGGGGGCCGCTCGCCCACATGCCGCCCCAGTCGCCGGTCCAGGCGAACACGGCGTACAGGGCCATCGCGCTGCAGCCGCCGACGAGCGCGAGCGTGGCCTCGACGGCGCCGAATCCGGCCGCGGCGAGTCCGCGCAGCCGCTTCGCGGCGAGGGAGCCGATGCCCATCGCGAAGACCATGACGGACAGCACGACGGACGCCTGCGTGACGGAGTCGCCCATCAAGTAGGAGGCGAGGGCGACGAGTTCGAGTTCGTACACGAGTCCGCAGGCCGCACAGACGAACACGCCCGCGAGGACCAGGAACCGTCCGGTGCCCGGCCGGACGGGCAGCGGCGCCGGGCCGCCGGGGCCGCCCGGGGCGCTCCGGGGCGGCGGGGAACCGGGCGGGGCGGGCGCGTGCGGCTCGATCACGGTGCGACGTTACGTCACGTCTCGACTGCGGTTCGTCACCCACACGTGTGGTGCTGGTTTACAGGGGGCCGGTGTCGGCACGAGACGGGTTTGCCTCGTACGGCCCCGCCCCCTGCCCTCAGTTGGCGGCGGCGGCAGCCGCCGGCGTCCGTACGCCGACTCTCGTACGGGTCGCCACCAACTGGCCGTCCTGCGGGTACGCGTGCCAGGTCCGCCAGTGCACCTGCCCCTCGTGATGCTGGGCCAGCAGTGCCGTGAAGGCGTGCGGGCTGCCGGGGAAGACGCCCGCGAGGCCGTGCGGGTGGTCGGAGACGAGGGCCAGCAACTCCTGGGCGCGGCCCTCGAAGGATCCGGGCGAGAGGACCTCGACCCGGGCGGCGAACTCGTACTCCCAGTCGCCCACCCGCTTGGCGACGCCCAGCGGAAGCGGGGTGCTGCTGCCCGGGATGCAGGCCACCGTCTCCGAGCAGATGCCCCGCTCCTCCTCCAGCAGGACCTGGTGGGAGGCGCCGAGGAGCCTCAACTGCATTTTGGCGCCGGTCAGTTCGAGGTCCAGTGCGGCCAGTGCGGGCAGCGGCTCGCGCCCCAGCGCCCAGGCGAGATCGGCCGCGCGCGTGTCGGTGTAGGAGGTGTTCAGGGTCGTGAGCATGGATCGGCTCCGCAAGCACACAAGGAGAGGGAGATGGGTCCGCTGCGCCCCGGTCGCTCCGGGGGATGTCGGCCCGGGTCAGCCCAGTCGGCCGGTTTCAGGGAGGTGTCCGCAGGGCGTCCGAGGAGCTGCGTCGGTGGGTTAGAGGGAATCATGAACCGTGGCGCCGTCACAGCGTTTTTACCCAAGTTCGTAGGGTTTCCATCCCTCAGGGGGCTCTACAGCTCAATTGTTCAACTACGGCGTGCGCCGGTGACGGTGAGGCGTGCGCCGGTGCGCCGACACTCCCGCCCGAAGCCGCGACGAACAGGCGCCCGATCCCGGCAGGGCCCCCCGAAAAGCCCTTTTGACAAGCGCAGTTGCCGGAGTCACGCCCGAGTACGCCGTCCCATGGACGCGCTTGTCCTACAGGCATGCGAAGTTGCCTGAGACCTCACCCAGTCACCCGACAGACGTTCGACGGATCCGCCGCACGGGAAACGCGGGGTCGCTCAGGTGCGGACCCCGCGTTCGGTTGGTGCGCCTTCCCGTGCGGAAGGCAAGCCGACTGCCGTCAGCTGCCTCCGCCGCCGCAGCCCCCACCACCACCGCCCCCACCGCAGGACGACCCTCCTCCGCAGGACGAACCGCCACTGCTGCACGACGACCCGCCGGACGAGCCGGAGTCTCCCCCGCCGACCCACCAGCTGCCGCCGCCGCTGCTGCTCGCGGAACCGGAGGACGCCCACGACCCACGCCGCCCCGACCGCGCGGATCCGCCCCTGCGGACCGCGGACACCAGCACGGCGACCAGGATGAACGCGATCACAGCCAGGATGATGCCGATAACCATGACGTCACCCTCCTTTCCTTCCCCCGAAGCGACCCCCCGTGGGCGCCTCGCTCTTGCGTGAACAGGGGATGCCCGGCGCTCTGATGCCCCAAAGCAGAGTTGAGGAAGTTCAGAGGGTTCGGTCGAGGGAACGACTCCTGGCCTGTACAGAGGCGCGGTTGACCCGCAGGGGGGCGAATAACGAGGGCGACCCTGTTCACTGAGGTGAGCGGGCCATCCTTCGTCGCGATGGGTGCGGGCCGGTGTCGCTCTGGTTAAGGCCATCTGGACTCGCGGTGACAGGGCTCGTACTCTGCGTACATGGAGTGGGGGACTCTGGGGGTTGCCGCAACTGGTGCTTTATTCGGGATCGGGGCAACGCTGATCACCGATGTCTTCCGCTCCCGGCGGGAAAGAGATCAACGGTGGGCGGATGCAAAACGAGCCGCCTATGCGCGGTTCTTGACTGCCCTGGCTCAAGCCCATAGCCGTATGACCGTCGCGGCTGCCCGAGGCGAAGCCGGGCCCGCACGACGACAGGCGATCCACGATGCCTTTCTCAGCGACCCGCAATACTCGGATGCGAAGTCCGTCTTGCGAGAAGTGGCCTTGGCTGCGCCTGACCACGTCCACCAGGCCGCTGAGTCGGTGTACGAGCAACTGCGAGCCGCCCGCGACATCCTCGCCGAGGACGGCATGGACTTCGCTTCACCTCAGTATCAGCAGGCCATACGACCGTTCTTCGCGAACCTGGATGCTCTGCAACGGCTGATGCGAGACGACCTACAGCCACCGGCTGAACGCCGCGTGTGAGTAGCCGCTGACAGCGAGCGCGCTCGCGCCGCATGAAGCCGGGACGTCCGAGGCACGGCTGTCCGTGGACGTGGATGCGCTTGAAGTAGATCCCACCCCGGGCCCTGCCGGCCGTGGCGGCGGATACCGGTCCTCTACGACGCCGGCTACGAGATCGACCACATGAGAGAGGCCCTGTTCGCCCGCGTCCCGACAACGGCCGAGGTGCAGCTCCTGCAGCTCCCCGCAGATGGCACGGTGGTTGAGTTCGCGGTGGGCATTCACTCGGCTTCTCACTTCGCGTGGGAGATACGACTTCAAGGTTCCCGACTCGGCACAGGGCAGGAAGTGACAGGAATGATCTCGGCACAAGCATGGGCGGATGCTCGACTCCTGTGGGACTACCACTTCATGCACCATGACCCACGGCCGTGTTCGGCGGCGGTGGGACTGGGCAGCCACGACCTCGGCGTGGCTGACGTGACAGCGGAGCTGTACCACCGGGGCATGGCGCCGGTCATCGTCTTCACGGGGGCCACGAGCCCCACGACCCGGGCACGCATGCCGCGCGGTGAGGCTGTGCACTACCGCGAGCGGGCCTTGCAGCTCGGGGTGCCCGAGTCCGCGGTACTCCTGGAACCGCGCGCCACGAACACCGGCGAGAACATCGAGTTCTCGAAGGCGGTGTTGGCAGAGGCCGGCATCAAGGTCTCATCCGTCCTGCTCGTGAGCAAGCCCTACGAGGAGCGGCGCTCGTACGGCATGATGCGGAAGCTCTGGCCTGAGGTCGAAGTGGTGTGCGCGTCCACACCGATGGGCTTGGAGGAGTACGCCGGCTCCATCGGCGACGCTCGCATCGTGATCGACATGATTGTGGGCGCCCTGCAACGAGTGCTCGTCTTCCCGGGGTTGGGTCTGGCCATCGAGCAGGACGTACCAGCCACCGTCGTAGCCGCCTTTGAGCGGCTGTGCGTCGAAGGCTTCACTGGCCGACTCATGCCAGCTGACGTTGCTGCCCGCCCTGGCACGTGATGCCAAGGCGGGCAACAGTCCGCCCTGAGCTTCGTTCTGCACTTTCCCTACTTCAAGCCCCGGCTGCGCTCCGCTCCGCCGGGCGCGCTTCCCGGCTCCGCTCCGGCGCCGCTCCTGCCTTCGGCCCGCTCCGCCCGCGCTGCGCCGACGCGCGCCCACACGTGGATAGGGCCGGTAGCCATGAGTCGATCACCGCACATGACGCCCGCGGGTCAGAACAGTGCCTCCGGCGGGGGATCGGCCGGCACCGGGATGGAGGGGGCACCGTTCCCGGCCGCGGGCCCGTAGTGGCGTGCGCGGGGAGCTCCCGTCCCGTCCGCCATCGACCCAGGCAGAGCCGAGCAGACGCGGCCCATGGCGTCCAGGTCGTTCGTACAGTGGCGCGCTCCACCTGGACGCCATGAACCACGCCCGCTCCACAGACGTGTGGGTCGACGGCGGACGGGATGGGAGCTGGGGAGAGTGGTGGGTCAGGGAGGGTATGTACGGTCTCCGCAGACGATCAGGGGAGGGGCCAGATGTCGAGTGATCTCCAGTTCAGTTGGAGTCTGACCGGAGCAGGTTGGGCAACGTACCGAATCACCGATGGTCGGGCGGAGCACAGGGATGATCCGAGCTACTGCACCAACGCTCTTGCTGACCTGCTTGTTGGCGTTGCCGGGTTGTACGGCCCTGACGCTACTCAGCGGTTCTCGTTCGACCTGGAACCCGCAGAGATGAGGTGGGTCCTCAGCAGCCGTGAGACAAGGGTCGAGATCGGCATCTACCGATTCCCCGACATGTTCAAGAGCTTCGACCTGCCGGACGATGACGGCGTCCTCTTGTGGAGCTCAGAGCAGCCGCGCACAGCCTTCGCTCACGTAGTCGTGGAAGCGGCGCAAGATGTTCTGCGCTTGCACGGCGAAGACGGATATCGGAAGAAGTGGATGCAGCACCCCTTCCCCGTCGCCGAGCTGCGAGAACTCCGTCACCTGCACCTGGAGCAGGACGCTTGCGAACTTCCGCACGAGTTGCCACACCCGGAGTGAGCAGACGGTGAAAGCCAGACTGTCAAGGGTGCGCAAGCCGTCTGACACCAACGTCTGACACCAACAACGGCGTACGGCGCCGATCAACGCCGAACCTCGGCGGCAGCTGGACAGGGCTCAGCGGACGTTCATCACGGTCGAGAGACCACCTCGATCGACCTGATAAGGATGAGGCCGGACCTTGCCCTTATCAGGCATGGTGCGCCCACGGGCACGTGAACCACGCTGAGAGCGCCGATCGCCGCAGCTCACCTGGGGACATTGGGGAGAGTTCCCCCGGCACCGCCGTTCAGTGGGGGGCCGACCGCTGGCCTCATGGAGGATGAGAGGGGCGGGGATCTACGGCCTGCAACATAGTCCCGAGGTGGCTCCCGGGGACCTTTATGCCCGCCCCTCTTGACCGCGGACCTCGAAGGTTCTCTGACCGGTCTCTATCCACCAGGCAATCTAACAAGTGGCTGTGACAACACTCCGGCTCCACTAGGGGCGACGATGCCTCGCTCCTGTACAGCAGCGGAGTACCGCAACCAGAGCAACCGCGTCCGGCCGCCCCTGGGCGGGGCCTCCCTGACCACGGGTTTCCCGGGGGCCGAGTCCCTCCTTCGTGGGTGAGTCCCGGGCCGTCCCTGGGCCGTGCGAGGGGGGTCGACGTTGACCGACGATGACAGACGTCGACTGACCACCCGCAGGTCAGAGAGGGTGCCTGGAACATCGCCGCAGGTGGCCACCGGCGAAGGTGGGTTGAGGAAGTCCAGAGCTTCGGCGCAGGATGGCCGGCATGACCTCCAGTGCGCGCCCCCTCCTCAATCGTCGGCTCGCCGAGTTCGGGACGACGATCTTCGCCGAGATGTCCGCCCTGGCTCTGAGCACCGGCGCCATCAATCTCGGCCAGGGTTTTCCCGACACCGACGGGCCCGAGGAGGTCAGGGAGGCGGCCGTACGGGCGTTGCGGGACGGGCGCGGGAATCAGTACCCGCCGGGTCCCGGTGTTCCCGAGCTGCGTGCCGCGATCGCCGCCCATCAGCAGCGGTACTACGGCCTGGCCTACGACCCCGACACCGAGGTCCTGGTCACCGCCGGGGCCACGGAGGCCATCGCGGCCTCGCTGCTGGCGCTGGTGGAGCCCGGTGACGAGGTGATCGCGCTGGAGCCGTACTACGACTCCTACGCGGCGTGCATCGCCATGGCGGGCGGGCGCCGGGTGCCGGTCACCCTGCGTGCGCACGAGGACGAGGGCCGCTTCCGCCTCGACCTCGACGAGCTGCGCGACGCCGTCACCGACCGCACCCGTCTGCTGCTGATCAACACCCCGCACAACCCGACCGGCACGGTCCTCACCCGTGAGGAGCTGGCCGCGATCGCCGAGCTGGCGGTGGAGCGGGATCTGCTCGTGGTGACGGACGAGGTGTACGAGCACCTGGTCTTCGACGAGGCCGAGCACGTGCCGCTGGCGACGTTCCCGGGGATGCGCGAGCGCACGGTGACCATTTCGAGCAGCGGCAAGACGTTCTCGTTCACCGGTTGGAAGGTCGGCTGGGTGACGGCTGCCCCGGAGCTGGTCACGGCCGTGCGCTCGGCGAAGCAGTACCTGACGTACGTCTCGGCGGGCCCGTTCCAGTACGCGATCGCCGAGGCGCTCGGGCTGCCGGACTCGTACTTCGACGGCCTCCGTACCGACCTGCGGCGCAAGCGTGACCTGCTCTCAGACGGCCTGCGGGCGGCCGGGTTCAAGGTCTACCAGCCCAAGGGCACATACTTCATCACCACCGGCATCACCCCCTTCGGCGAGAAGGACGCCTACGCCTTCTGCCGCGCCCTCCCCCAGCGCTGCGGCGTCGTCGCCATCCCCAACTCGGTCTTCTACGACGACGTCGACGCCGGCCGCGGCCAGGTCCGCTTCGCCTTCTGCAAGAAGGACGACGTTCTCCAGGAGGCCGCCGTTCGGCTGCGGGGCCTGGCTTCGTGACATCACCTTCCCCGAGCGAGTCGACGGCGGCCGTGACGTCGAGCCCCGCCCGCAGCGCGGCCGCATGACCGGGTAACAGGTTCTTCAAAGGTTCTTCATCACCTCCGGCCTACGGTCGGGCTGCCCGCCGCGCCCGCGGTCGGGCCCGACAGGAGGCGGGAGAACCGATGAGGACGAACCGGGTGCTGATGGCCGTGGTGACGGCGTCGGTCATGGCCATCACCCTGGCCGGCTGCGGCGGCGAGGGCGACGCTCCGAAGGTCCCGACCGCCGGCGGCGACAAGGCGTCCTCGGCGTCCGGCAAGGCGGCCGCCCCGGGCGGTGGCGACGACGTGTCCGCGTACGTGAACGCCCAGCGCGAGTGGGTGAAGTGCCTGCGGAAGAACGGGGTCGACGCCCCCGACCCGGACGCCAAGGGGCAGGTCGACTTCGGCGACAACGCGGCGCTGAAGAAGGACACGAAGTTCCTGAACGCCTCCGAGAAGTGCGCCTCGCTCGTGGCGGCCGTCCCCGAGAGCCTCGAGAACGCCAACCAGCCCAAGCTCACCCCCGAGCAGATCAAGGTCAAGCGGGAATACGCCGACTGCATGCAGAAGAAGGGCGCCCCCGACTTCCCCGATCCCGGCCCCGACGGGACCGCGCAGGGCTCCGAGTGGGACCAGACGTCGGCGGGAGCCAAGCGTGCCACCCGTGTCTGCGCTCCGATCATCGGCGACCCGGCGGACCAGCCCGCGGGCAAGGGCTGACGATGACGGAGACGGTCACGCAGACCGATCACGAGCGCGGGGCGGCTCCCGCACCGCCGCCGCGCGGGCGGCACGGACGGCGTACGGTCCTGGTGGCCTCGGCTCTGGTCGTCGTGGCGGCCGTCGCCGTGGTCGGTGCGCTGGGCCTCGGCGGAGGCGGGGGGCAGGACGACTCCTCCGCCCCGCCCCGCTCAGGCTCCACCGTCCCGGTCACCCGGGCGACACTGACCGAACGCACCACGGTGGACGGCCAGTTGGGATATGGCACTGAGATACCGCTGCCGGTCAAGTCGACGGGCACCGTGACCTGGCTGCCCACGGAGGGCAGGACGGTGGAGCGCGGCGGCACTCTGCTGCGCGTCGACGACCGGCCGGTGGTGCTGCTGTACGGGACCCTGCCTATGTACCGGGACCTGGGCCTGACCACGGGCACCGGACAGGGCACCCCGGGCACCCGGCAAGACGCCGGGAACGAGGGGGACGCCCAGGGCACGCGGGACGCCCAGGGCCGCGCGGACGGCACCTCCGAGGCCCCGGCCCCCTCCGGATCCCCGGCGCCGGCCGACGTCGGGGCAGGAGGGACGGCAGGGACAGGAGGGGCGAGGAGCACTCTGCGCGGGATGGACGTCCTGCAGTTCGAGAGCAATCTCGCCGCTCTCGGCTACACCGGCTTCACGATCGACGAGGAGTTCACCGACGTCACCGCCCGCGCGGTCAAGCGCTGGCAGAAATCCCTCGGGCTTCCTCAGACCGGCACGGTCGGCGTCGGGGACATCGTCTACTCCGCCGGCAAGGTGCGGATCGGCCACGCGGGTGTCCGGCTCGGTTCGGCGGTCACCGAGGACGTCCTCACGTACACCGGTACGTCCCGGAAGGTCGTCGTCAACGCCTCGGCGGCGGAGGACTCCTGGGCCGTGCGCGGCGCCGCTGTCACGATCGGGCTGCCCGACGGGACATCGGTGAAGGGCGAGGTGGCCTCGGTGGGGAAGAAGGCGACCGACCCCGAGGAGGGAGGCGGGGAGGGAGGCTCCGGGGCACCGACGGTTCCGGTGACCATCACCGTCAAGGACCAGAAGTCCGTGGGAAGGCTGGAGAGCGCGCCGGTCACCGTCGAGTACGTGGGGCGGGAACGGGCGGACGTCCTCACCGTCCCGGTCGCCGCCCTGGTCGCCCTGGCCGAGGGCGGCCACGGCCTGGAGACCGCGGACGGCCGGTTCGTCGCGGTGAAGACCGGGCTCTTCGCGGACGGCCGGGTGGAAGTGAGCGGAAGCGCGGTGCGCGAGGGCATGAAGGTGAGGATCCCCGAGTGAGCGCGGCGTCGGCGGTCGTGGAGTTCGACGGGGTCTCCAAGACGTACCCCGGTGGTGTGGCGGCGGTACGGGACGTGACCTTACGCATCGGGCGCGGCGAACTCGTCGCGGTCGTCGGCCCTTCGGGCTCGGGCAAGTCCAGCATGCTGAACCTCATGGGCAGCCTCGACCGGCCCTCCGCCGGGCGGGTGCTGGTCGACGGCCACGACGTGGCGAAGCTGACGGACCGTGAGGTGTCGGCGCTTCGGGCCACCCGGATCGGCTTCGTCTTCCAGCAGTTCCATCTGGCCGTAGGGGTTCCGGTCCTGGACTCCGTGGCCGACGGGCTGCTGTACGCCGGGGTACCGCTGCGCCGCCGCCGGGCCAGGGCGGCGGTGGCGCTGGAACGCGTCGGCCTCAGTCACCGCGTCCACCACCTGCCGCACCAGCTGTCCGGCGGCGAGCGCCAGCGGGTGGCGGTGGCCCGGGCGGTGATCGGCGAACCGGCGGTCCTGCTGGCGGACGAACCGACCGGCAACCTGGACTCCGCTTCCGGGGAGGCCGTACTCGGTCTGCTGCACGAGCTGCACGCCGCCGGGACCACCGTCGTGATCATCACCCACGACCGGGAGATCGCGGCCGGGCTGCCCCGCCGTATCGAGATGCGCGACGGCCGCGTGGTGGCGGACACCACGACCGTGGCGGACACCACGACCACCGACGCGAGGGGTGAGGCGGACACCACGACCACGGACGCGCCGAACGAGGCGGTCCGATGACCGACGGTACGACGAACGGCCTCCCCATGGACGACGCCCCACCCACCCCGCCGTCCGGCCCTCGCAGGCGCGCCGGACGGGGCCGCGGACGGGCGAGCGGTGCCGCCGCCGGCACGGACGGCGGGCTGCGGGCCGCCCGCCTCCATCCCCAGGACATCGTGCGACTCGGCGGGACCGGGCTGCGGACCCGTCCCCTGCGGGTCTTCCTCTCCGCGCTCGGGATCGCGATCGGCGTCGCCGCCATGATCGCGGTGGTCGGGATCTCCGGCTCCGGCCGGTCGGAGGTGGACCGCCGGCTCGACGCGCTCGGCACCAACCTGCTGCGGGTCGCCCCCGGCGACGCGCTCGACGGCACCGAGGCCAAGCTGCCCCACGAGGCCGTCGCGATGATCGGCCGCATCCCGCCCGTGCGGCAGGTCGCCGCCACCGGCGCGACCGCCGCCCACATCTACCGCAATGAGCACATCGCCGTCGGCCGCACCGGCTCCCTCGAGGTCCTCGCGGCCGACAGGGACCTGCTGCCGGCCGTCGGCGGCCACGTCCGCCGAGGCCGCTGGCTGGACTCCGCGACCGAGAAGTACCCGGCGGTCGTGCTCGGCTCCACGGCCGCCGGGCGGCTCGACGTGTACACGCCGGGGACCCGGGTCTGGCTCGGCGGCCGCTGGTTCTCCCTCGTCGGCGTCCTCGATCCCGTACCGCTCGCGCCGGAGCTCGACAGCGCGGCGCTGGTCGGCCGGCCGGCTGCCCGGACGTACCTGCGCTTCGACGGCCATCCGTCCACGGTCTATGTCCGCGCCGAGGACAGCCAGGTCGCGGAGGTTCGGGCCGTGCTGCCGGCCACGGCGTACCCGGAGAAACCGGGCCAGGTCAGCGTCTCCCGGCCCTCCGACGCGCTCGCCGCCCGCGAGGCCACCGAGTCGGCGCTGACCGGGCTGCTGCTCGGCCTCGGTGGCGTGGCCCTGCTCGTCGGTGGCGTGGGGGTCGGCAACACGATGGTCATCTCGGTCCTGGAGCGGCGCCCGGAGATCGGCCTGCGCCGGGCGCTGGGGGCGACCCGCGGCCAGATCAGGACCCAGTTCGTGACGGAGTCGCTGCTGCTGTCGCTCATCGGCGGCCTCGGGGGGACGGTGCTGGGGACCGCGATCACGGCGGTCTACGCCCTCAGCCGCGAGTGGCCGACGGTCGTCCCGGTGTGGGCGAGTGCGGCGGGGATCGGCTGCACCCTCGTCATCGGCATGATCGCCGGACTGTATCCGGCGGTACGGGCGAGCCGGCTGTCACCGACGGAGGCCCTGTCCGGCTCCTGAGCGGCCCGCCCGTCGCAGAGGTCAGGGGCGGCCTCGGTGAGACCGCCCCTGACGCACTATGAGTCCGGCCTGCTCAGCGCTCCCGCGGGAGTGCCGGCGGGCGTACTAGAAGCCGCAGTAAGTGAGGCTGCCGCCGTCGCTCAGCAGGTCGTCGCGGACCCAGCCGGTCGTACCGGTGGTGTCGTTACGGAGGTACGTCCAGGTCTCGCTGGTGTTCCCGATGCGCGTGTAGCAGTGGTAGTCGAGACGGTGGGTGTTGTAGGCGATGCCGTTGCTGGCGCAGTTGGTGCTGGATCCGCTTCTCTCGTTGGCGCCGCTGGCCGTCCTGTTCCAGGCGCTGCTGTCCAGGTCGGAGGCGGTCCTGCCGCAGGAGGCGGCCGCGGTGGCCGGGGTGGAGAGGGCGAGCGGGACGGCCATGGCCACCGCCGCAAGAGCAGGTACGACAGCCGCGATTCGACGCTTCATTTCTGTACCCCCAATGAATCCATTTTCTGTTGGCACTGCTTCCCCGGGCACCGTGTGGCACCTGGGCAAAACAGCCACCACTGCATCAATCGGTGTGCAAATGGCGTCAGTACAATCGCAGTCACAAAAATCCTGAAGAAAGAATTCCGCCCACAACTGTCCGATTTCTGTCGACGGGGGACCGAAAATGCCACGAGCGACAATGCGCCACTCTGCGGCTGCGGCCTTCTTGGCCAAGCGATGAGCTTCCGGCTCCGGGTACTCGGCCTGCTGATGCTGGTCGCGATGACGGCCACCGCCGCCACTGCCTGGCTGACCCTGCGTCAGGCGAACCGCCAGGTCCAGGAGAGTGTCACCGCGGGACGGCAGGAGGTCTCCCGGATCACCGGCGACCTCCGCGCGTACGGGGTCGCGCACGCCACCTGGGAGGGCCTCCCGCCGACGGTGAGCCGCCTGGCCGAGGACACCGGCCAGCGCATCCGGGTCGCCACCGAGAACGGCGTCCTGCTCGCCGACTCCGACGCGCTCCGGGGCCGTGCCCCCCGCCCGGTGAGCAGCCAGCCGCCGGTGCTGGTCGACCCGCGTCCCCTCCTGCGGATCCCCGCGGGACAGTTACCGCGGACCTCGATGAAGCTGACGGCGACAGCGATCGCCCAGTACCGCGCCGAAGCGGCGTACGCGGCCTGTCTGACCCGGGCGGGCGCCGAGGTGACGGCCTGGCCGGACGACACCGGCGTGCCGCGGATCCGCACGGAGCGCCGGCCGGAACAGTGCCAGGAGCCGACCGGCGAACCGGACCCGCGGACCGCGCGGGACCTGGAGGCGATCAGGACATGCGAGTCCGAGCGGCAGTTCGTCGCCTGCCTGCAGCGGGTGTTCAACGAGCGCGTGGGCTCCGCCGCCCCGCCCCGCCTGGAGATCCGTCTCGGCGTCCGGGACGAGTCCCCGCCCACCCTGGCCGCGGCACCCACGGTGGCCGTCGCCGGCGGCGTCGCCCTCGCGGCCGTGCTCGGCGCCCTGCTCCTGAGCCGGGCCGTGCTGCGCCCGGTCCGTGCCATGACCCTGGCCGCCGGGGGGCTGGGCGAGGGAGACCTGGGGCGGCGGGTCCCCGTCTCCGGCCGGGACGAGATCGCCCAACTCGGCCGTGCCTTCAACCGGATGGCGGACTCCATACAGGCCGGCGAGGAACGCCAGCGCCGCCTCACCGGTGACATCGCCCACGAGCTGCGCACCCCGCTGGCCAATCTGCGCGGCTATCTGGAGGCCCTGCGGGACGGGATCGTCGAACCGACCCCCGAGCTGCTCGACTCCCTCCACGAGGAGGCACTGCTGCAGCAGCGGATCGTGGACGACCTGCAGGTTCTCGCGCTGGCCGAGGCCGGTGCGCTCACCTACCACCGCGCGCGCGTCGACCTGCGCGAGCTCCTCGAAGCCGCCGGCACGGCCCACCGCGCCCAGGCCGACGCGGCGGGTGTCGCGCTGAGGCTGGACGCGCCGCAGCCTGTGTACGTCGTCGCCGACGCCGACCGTGTGCGTCAGGTCGTCGGCAATCTGGTCGGCAACGCCCTGCGGGCCACGGCCCCGGGCGGCACGGTGACACTCGCCCTGGTCCGGAGCGGCGATCTCGCGATCATTCAGGTACGGGACACCGGCAAGGGCATACCCGCCGAGGACCTGCCGCAGCTCTTCAACCGCTTCTGGCGGGCGGACGCGGCCCGGGGCCGCGCCACCGGAGGGAGTGGCCTGGGGCTGTCCATCGCCCGCCAGATCGTGACCGATCACCAGGGGACGATCGACGTGGAGAGCACGGTCGGCGTCGGCACGACCTTCACCGTCGCGCTGTCCACGGCCCGGCCGCGGGCCGACGCAGAGGCCGAGGCCGACTGATCAGCTGGGGGCCGAGCCGTCCAGCAGGCGGTACCCCCGGCCGTACACGGTCTCCAGATGGCGTGGCCGGGCCGGGTCGTCCCCCAGCTTCCGGCGCAGGTTGCGCACATGGGCGTCCACCGTGCGCTCGAGTACATCGCTGTCGTAGCCGAAGGCGCTCTCGATGATCTGGGCCCGGGTGAACACCCGCCCCGGCTTGCGGGCCAGAGCCTCCAGGATTGAGAACTCCTTGGAGGTCAGCGCCACCGGACGGCCCGCCACCCGGACCTCGAAGCGTGCGGTGTCCAGTTCGACCGCGCCGACCCGCAGCACCTCGCTCCCGGCCGCGCCGCCTTTCCTGGAGCGCCGCAGCAACGCCCGTACCCGCGCGGTGAGTTCGCGGGGACTGTAGGGCTTGGTGAGGTAGTCGTCGGCCCCCAGATCGAGGCCGAGAAGCATGTCCTCCTCGGTACTGCGGGCGGTCAGCAGCAGAATCGGCACCTCGGAGGCCTCGGCACGCAGAATGCGGCATACGTCAAGGCCGTCGACGAGGGGCAGCATCACATCGAGAACGATGAGATCCAGCGCCGTCGAACGCGCCCGTTCCAGCGCCGCCCTGCCGTCGGCCACGACCTGTACGGCGTTGCCTTCCCGTTCCAGATAAATCCGGATGAGACGAGATTGTTTTTCGTCGTCTTCGGCGACCAGGATGCGCGCGCTCAACGATTCTCCCCAGCGAGGCCCGGCACGATTCCATCACCGTTGATACCAACGCACCCCCGGAATTCCCACCTCCGGGTCCCTGGACTAGGCCGGGCGGATCGCGCCCTTGATCGCCGACTGGCCGGCGAAGAACACCGACTCCTCACGGATGAGCGCTCCGGGACCCGGGGCGTGGATCATCATGCCGTCGCCGCTCCAGATGCCGACGTGGCCGAGGTCGTCGTGGAAGAAGACCAGATCTCCGACCTGGGCGTCAGCGAGCGAGACCTGCGTTCCCGCTTCCCACTGGGCCTGGGTGGTCCGGGGAAGCGTGACGCCGGCGGCCTTCCACGCGGCCTGGGTGAGGCCGGGGGCGTCGTACGATCCCGGCCCGACCGCGCCCGTTACGCAGGGCCTGCCTGCCTGGGCCCGGGCGAAGGCGATCACTCGCTCGGCCCGGGTGCGGTGGCCGCTGTCCGGCGACGGCCAGGGTCCGCCGTAGGCGCCGGGGGCGAACGTCGTGGAGGGGGCGGGGGTGAACCCAGCCGAGGAGGCGGGTGCGGCGGCCGGCTCGGTGGGGGCTGCCGGAGCGGGAGCCGTGGTTGGAGTCGGAGTCGGACTTGCCACGGCAGACGTCCAGAACTCCGGGAGGCCCGCGTCGTAGGCCGTGGTGGTCAGGTCGGCCGGTGGAGCGGAGGCGTAGTGAGGAGCCGTGGTGGGGTCCGGGACGGTGGGCAGCGTCATGGTGAGCTGCGGCCCGGACAGGGGGCTGGGCTCCAGGGCGGGAGCCGGTACGGGAGCCGGTACGGGTTCGTACAGCGGCCATGCCGCCGCGTCGCCGCCGAGGACCGGCAGTACATCACCCGGCCAGGCGCTCTCGTCCCTGCGGGACTCGCCCGGCAGAGCCGGTGCGACACGCTGGGCGGGGATCTCCGGAAGGGACCCCGTGGCGGGTGGCTGAGCTGTTCCGATGGTCAGCTCCCGCGCGACACCGGTGAGCGGCTTGGGCGGCTCGGGCTGCTTGGGTGCTTCGAGGGCGAGGGGTTCCGCGGGACGTTCCGCCGGGCGCACGGGTCGCACGGACTCGGGTGCGCGCTCGGGACGGGCCGGCAACCGGCTGTCCGGCAGCCTCGCCGGCACGATCGGGCCCAACGCTGCACGGGCGGAGTCGAACCACTTGCGGGCAAAGGTTCCGGCCGCGGGCTCCACGTCCTCCTGGGACTGGCCACGCGTGACCGCGCTCCGCCGGCGCGGGATCGAGGCGGCGCGGGTCGCGTTGTATCTGCCCGTGTCGCTCTCGGCCCGGTCGTAGAGCTTGTTGACCCACCGCTGGACCTCGTCAGGGCTCGGGCCCTCACCCTCACTCGCCAACGGAGTCGGCCTTGTTCGCGAAGTCGGTCACTTCGGGGCGCGAGGTTCGTTCCGACGCCATGGAAAGGGCGCTCCTTCCGTCCGAAAGCGCACGGGAACACCTGCTGATCGGTGGAAGTCGCGCACGCAGCGGTCAACTTAGCAAACTTGTGAACCTTCCGTGAAGATCAGGTGCTGGGGGCCGACCGGCCCGGGTGTCACTCGTCGGCGAGGTGCCAGCCCTGGAGGCCGGGCTGGGACAGGATGTCGGTGGCGGTCCGGGTGGCCTCGGACGTGGTGGTTCCGGGCGGGGCCGTGAGGTGGAGGCGGGCGAGATTCTCCTGGAACCCGTCGACCTCGGCATGCCATCCGGCCGGGAGCAGGGATACGAAACGGATCGCTGCCGTCTCTGGCGGCGCCCCGGACGGACCGGTGATCGACACCTGGTGGAGGGAGTTCATGGACGGCTCCGCATGAGGAAGGGAAGGGGGGGAGGGGAGTCCGGGGCCGGCTGAACGGCGGGCCGGCCGGCCCCGGACACGGGCGGGGGCCCGTCAGTGGGAGTCGCCGCTCTTGGCGAGCCGGGCGACCACCACGAGGATCCCGACGGCGAGAGCGGCGCCGACGCCGTAGCGGACACCGTCGGCGGCGTCGCTGGCGAACAGCGCCACCTCGGCGCCGGCGAGGACGGCCAGCAGGGCGGCGAGGGTGGTGGTGGAGCGGGAGGCGGTCATGGGTTTTCCTTCCGTGGGGGGTTGGGTTTCTGGCTGTGCCGGCGTGTGTGACCGGCGGTTCCGTTGGTGCGGGAGGGTCAGTCCGTCAGCTTCATGGCCTGGCGGAACGAGAGCTTGCGGTCGGTCTGCAGGAGCGCCCTGCGGTACACGCGGCCGCTCACCCCGACGATGAACACCGCGGCGGCGATCGACACGACGAGCGCGGCGGCCGGCTCCCACCAGGCGGTCTCTCCTGCCAGGACGCGCGCCGGCATGGTGACGGTCGAGGTCAACGGGATGAACGAGAGGATCTCCCGCACACCGCCGGACACGGTGACGCCGAGGATGAACACGAGCGCGGTGATCGCGTTCACCGGCGTCGTGGTGGACTGGATGTCCTCGCTCCGGGTGGCGAGCGCGCCCGCGGCGGCGAACAGGCAGGCCAGGACCGCGATGCCGACGACGTAGAAGACGAGGAACCAGCCCAGGCCCGAGCTGATGTCGGCGAGGAACTCCTGCTCGCCCGTGAACATCAGGCCGCCGACGCCGACCAGGCAGAACAGCGCCATCTGCGCGAGCGCCAGAAGCGTGGAGCCGACGATCTTGCCGACGAGCAGGGACCGCAGCGGTACGGAGCTGGCGATGAGCTCGACGATGCGGTTCTGCTTCTCCTCCACGACGCTGGTCGCCAGCGCGGCACCGAGCAGGACCGCGGCCAGATAGAAGAGGAAGCCGAAGAAGTACGTCGTCATCCGGACCGCGCCCTCGGGCGTCTTGTCGGCCGAGAGCAGGACGTGCTTGACCTCCGCCCCCTCACTGAGGGCGCCCAGGCTGGTGCCGGCGGCCTGCGCGTTCCGGTCGAGGGCGTTCGTCTGCACCGCGGCGCCGATCCAGGTGGCGGCGATGTCGTTCTGCCCGGTGTCGCCGAGCAGGACCCAGCGCCCGCCCTCGAACAGCAGCCCGGCGTCGGCCTCGCCGGACCGTACGGTCTCGCGCACCTGGCCGGCGGACGGCTGCTGCCGGACGGTGATCTCGACGTCCTGGTCGGCCCGGACGGCCAGCGCCTCGGCCTGGCCGGCGATCCGGCCGGACTGCTGGTCGGCCACCGCGACGGTGATCTTCCCCATCGAGTCGGCCAGGTAGAGCTGGAGCCCGAGCGCGCCCACGATCAGGGCGAGGGTGACCAGCGTCGACACCAGGAAGCCGCGGTTGGTGAGCTTCACCGAGATCTCGCGGGCGGCGACGATCCGCCAGGAGGCCTGCGTGGCCGTACGGGACGCGGTTCCGGGAGCCGTCGGCGTGCCCTTCGGGCCGGGCGACGTCTCGGCCCGGTGTGCGGGGTTCGAGGTCACGGTGCTCATGCGGAGGTCATCTCCCGGTAGACGTCGGCGATGCTGGGAACGAGGGGGGTGAAGGCGTGCACGGCTCCCCGGCCGAGGGCCTGGGTCAGCAGTTCGCCGGGATCGGCGTCGGCGGCCAGCTCGACGCGGGCTCCGTCGGGGAGTTCCTCGACGTCGGTCACGCCGGGGACGTCGCGGGCCCAGCCGGCGGGCGCGCCGGTGACCAGGTGGTACCGGGGCCTGTCGCGGTGACGGAGTTCGTCCGCGGTGCCCTTGCCCACGACGTGGCCGGAGGCCATGATCACCAGGTCGTCGCAGAGCCGCTCGACCAGGTCGAGCTGGTGTGAGGAGAACAGCACCGGGATGCCGGCGGCGGCGTACTCGCGCAGCAGCTCGGCCATCGTGTCGACGGCGTGCGGGTCGAGTCCGGAGAAGGGCTCGTCGAGGACGAGCAGTTTGGGGGAGCCGAGCAGGGCGGCCGCGATCTGCACGCGCTGCTGGTTGCCCAGGGACAGGGACTCCAGCCGGGACTGGCTCTTCTCGGCGAGTCCGAGGCGTTCGAGCAGTTCGAGGGTGTGACGGCGGGCTTCGGCGTTGCCCTGGCCACGGAGCCGGGCCAGATAGACGAGCTGGCCGAGGACGGTCTGCTTGGGGTAGAGGCCCCGCTCCTCCGGCATGTACCCGAAGTCCCTGCGGTCTGCGGCGGTGACGGGGGCGCCGTCCCAGCGGATCTCGCCGCGGTTCGTGGCCAGTACGCCCATGATCATGCGCATGGTGGTGGTCTTGCCCGCGCCGTTCCCGCCGACGAACCCGGTCAACCGGCCCCTGGACACCCGGAAGGACACCTGGTCGACGGCACGGTGATCGCCGAAGTCTCGTACGAGTTCTTCCAGTTCCAGCATCTGTGTCTTCTCTCAGCTCGGTTGTTCGGTGGTTCACGGTGGGGGGAACGAGCGGCGGCGGACCACCGCCGGGTCAGGGCAAGGGATGCGGGGCCGCTTCCCGCGGGTCGTCCAGGCGGGCGGGGCAGCCGGTCCGTTCGGCCGCCGAGGCCAGCCGGGGCAGGTGCCGGCTCCAGCGGTGCGTCTCGTCCATCCGCAGGTTCTGGTAGCCGGGGGCCAGCACCTTGACGACGTGCCAGCCCATGGCGGCGACGGCCTGCGGAAGGCGCGGGGTGAGGTCGACGGCGAGGAGGCCCGCGCCGTCGGCGGTCAGGGCCCGCCGGATCTCCTCCGCGCCCAGGTCCCGCGCGGGCGGCGGAGCCGGGAGCGTGCCCGGCTCCTGGAATCCCGCGACCCAGTCGCGTACGGCCTCGTAGGCGGGCCGGGTCAGCATGTGGGAGAGCCTGTCGTGCTCCGTCACGATCGGGCCGAGGTGCCCCATCTCGCCCTGCGCACGCAGCGCCCGCAACGCGGCCCGTACCTGCCACGCCTCCTGGAACGCCTTGGCGGCGGCCTCGGCCGGCCGGGTCGACGCCTTCATGCCGACGGTGGCCAGGGCGCCCGGGCCCTCCGGGTCGATCAGGCAGGCGGTCATGCACCAGAGGCCGGGTACGGCGGTGGGGATACGCGCGAGGACGGGGGTGAGCCCCGCCGCGCGTGCCCGCTCCCACACCGCCCGCAGCCCGGTGTCGGCGGGCGACGGGGTGTACGTGGGCAGGCGCAACTGCCGGTCCCAGGCGACGGTGAGGGCGTCCCGCTCCGTCACCTCGGTCATCGCGGCGGCGAGAGCGGTCTCGTGACTCGCGCCCGCCGCCGCCCCGGACGGGCTCGGGTCGAACAGGTCGGCCCGGCGCGCGGGCCAGTCGACGAGGTCCGCGGGGACCAGGACGGGAGTGTCCGAGTCCAGGGCGCGGGCCTCGTACCAGGACAGGCTCGCCGCCTCGGCGTCCGGGTGGGACAGGGCGTGGCCGGGGTGGTACGCGTACAGCGTCGTGCCGTCCAGGCCGGCCGCGGTGCCCGTGCGGGCGGGGTACGCGGCCGAGGGGTGCAGAGCGCGCCGCTCCACGGCCTCGCCCGCTCCGCGCAGCAGGGCATCGACCCGGGAGGTACCGCTGGCCCCGGCGAACCGGGAGGACAGCGGGAGATCCAGGAGGACGGCACCCGGGCCGGCGGTGGCGGAGCCGGCAGACCCCGCCGGGCCCGGGGCCCCGGCCGAAGTCCCGGAACCCGCGGAGCCCAC
Organism: Streptomyces sp. CRCS-T-1; assembly: GCF_024442335.1. Taxonomy (NCBI): domain Bacteria; kingdom Bacillati; phylum Actinomycetota; class Actinomycetes; order Kitasatosporales; family Streptomycetaceae; genus Streptomyces; species Streptomyces sp. CRCS-T-1. Next base: position 3,821,608 of record NZ_CP101651.1, read on the forward strand.
CGTGCCCGTGAAGCCCTCCACCGGGGGGAGTTCGACCGCGCTGCTCCACAGCGGGTCGCCGTCGTGCGGGGGCGTCACCGCGTAGCGCAGGGCGATGCCCGACGCGGGGGCGAGGGTGGCCGGGATGTCGATCACCGCCGGGCCTCGATCACCGCGGGGGCGAGGAAGGGCAGGGCCGGGATGCCGTCCCGCAGGGCGGTGAGGGACAGGAGGACACCCGCCGAGCCGGTGCCCAGGTCCGTGGAGAGGCGGTAGCCGTAGTTGCCGAGGAAGTCGACGCGACCGGGTTCGGCGGCGATCGCCTCCCAGCCGAGGGCTTCGAGGTGGAAGCCGAGGACGTCCCGCTCCGCCGCGCTGCCGCCGTTCTCGAGGGCGAGGATCTCGCCCGCGCGTCCGTGCAGCAGGCCGCACGAGGTGGCGAAGCCGCCCCGCCGCAGATTGACGAGCCTCTTCACCGCGGTGCGCATCCGCTCGTCGTCGGGAGTGTGCCGGAGCGCGGCCCGCAGCGCGAGCACGATGCCGGCGGAACCCTCCAGCCCGGGGCTGAGGAAACGGTCGTCGAAGTCCGCGCGCTCGATGAGCTCCAGCTCCGCGTGGAGTTCGGCCACGGCCCGCTTCAACAGGTCGCCGTCTCCGGTGTTCTCGTACAGGCGCAGCAGCAGGAGGGCGCTGCCGCAGCGGCCGTGCAGCAGCCCGATGCGCTGGGGCGCCGGGGCGTCGGGCAGCCGGTCGGCGAGCTGGAGCGCCTGGCGCAGGCCCTGGTCGTCCCCCCGCCGGGCGGCCAGGTGCAGTGCCGTCAGTCCGAGGCCCGAGAGGCCGGTCGCCAGGGTCGTCGCCACATTGGCGTCGCATCCGGCGAAGGCACGCTCCATGACCGCGTCGGCGGCACCGGGGTGACCGAGTTCGTCCAGGGTGTACGCGATGCCGGCGAGGCCGGTGAAGAAGCCGGGGCCGTCGCCGGTGACCTGCCCGGCCTGGCCGAGCAGCCACTCGACGTGCTCGGCGGGCACCTCCGCACCGGCACGGTGGAGCGCCCAGAGCACGCCGGCCGCCCCGTACGCGAAGGTCACGCCGCCGTCGGCGACGATGAACTGCGAGACGTCACCCGGGTAGAGGCGGTCGGTGCGCTCGGGGGTGGCCGCCTCGACGATGGACGCGGCGATGTTCGCGATCAGGTTCCCGGTCTCCTCCCCGGCGGCGGGCCAGCGCACGCCGAACTCCGTCCGCGCGCCCAGGACATCGTCGCCGAGACCGCGCTCGATCTGCCGGGCGAAGGACTCGGGGAGGGGAAAGTCACGGACCGCCGTGTCGATCAGGGTGCGGATCTTCTCGGTGCCCCACGGCACGACGTGCGGCATGGGGACGAACATCGTCAGCCGGAGCACGTCCAGTGCGAACAGGTCGACTGCGGGGCCCCGGAGGTGGTCGGGCGCCCGGAAGCCGAGGGAGCCCATGGCCTGCGCGCGCATCTCCTCGGCGGGGGTGGCGGTCTCCATGTCGATGAAGGCGACGGTGTCGTCGGAGTCCACGAGGATGTTGCCCGGGTGCAGGTCGCCGAAGACCACACCGCGTTCGTGCATGGCGGCCACGGCCTCGGCGACCTGGTCGATGATGCGCAGCGCCCAGTCCGCGTACTCCGCCCTGGCCCGCGGCGTGTTGTCGGTGGTGCCGTAGGGGTGGCGCAGGCGTACGAGTTCCGTGAGCGGGGTGCCGTCGACGAAGTCACGGGCCAGGAAGTGGTGTTCGTTCCCCTTGCGCACGTCCCTCAGCGCGGGGACGGACGGAAGCCCGGCGAGCCGGGACAGCGCCCACTGCTCGCGGTCGAGGCGGGCCACGGCGTCGTCGCCGGCCGCGTCGAGGCCGGCGAACGGGCGGGCCTCCTTGAGCAGGACCTCGCTGCCGTCCCGCTTGTCGACGGCGCGGTAGACGCCGCCGCCGTTGGAGAAGTGCAGGGCCTTGTAGACGCGGAAGGGGAAGTCGCCGAGGGTGCGGGCGCGCCGTTCGGCGAGTGCCTCCCGCAGGAAGGAGGGGATGGTGACCCAGGACGGGGTGTGGAACCCGGGGCGCCGCTCGTCGGGGACGAGTTCGCCGTCGGGGGTGGTGATCGCGGGGGTGAGGGTGCCGTCCTTGAGCCGGGTGGTCTTCAGTACGAAGCCCCCGTACCGCACGTGGAGCGGACCCTCCCGCCAGCGCAGATCGCTCAGGATCGAGGGGGCCCGGGTGCCTCCGACGAGCTGCTCCAGGCCGTCCAGGGCCCGCTCCAGCTCCGTCTCGTCGGCGGGGTAGACGGTGATGAACTTGCCGCTGGCGCTGCGGTCCCCGTACTTGCTGCCGCGGCGGGCGAGGGTCTCCGAATCGGATATGTACTTGTACATGAGCCCGTGCTCGACGCAGTACGGTGCGACGGTGTCGAGGAGCCCGGCCGCGTTGTCGGGGGACGCCGCGACGTGGATCTTCCATCCCTGGTCGGGGACGCGGGAGTCGGGTGGGACGCAGACCGTCCACTCCCGTCCCCGGGTGGCCGTCCAGCCCTCGGGCAGGGTCCGGCCCTCGTGGAAGTCCGCGCCGACGGACTCGGTGGCGGGGGCGTCGTAGAAGAGCGAGTCCGCGCGGCAGAAGTTGATGAACCGGGTGTCGAGCACGGTGTCTCCAGGGTCAGAAGGGCAGGAACGGAAGCACGTAGGTGCGGTGCAGGGACTTCCACAGGGGCACGCTGCCGAGCTCGACCTCGGCGGTGCCGGTGGCCGGCGCGGGGGTACGGGCGAGGTCCAGCGGATAGGCGGTCGAGTCCATGAGCACGGTGTCTCCCACGTCGACGGGGAAGTACGCGGAGACCGGGACCTCGGTCTCGCCGGACGGGGCGGATCCCACCCGGGCGGTGGCGACGGGGTCGTTCAGCATCAGGCCGTTCGTCCGCAGCGTCACCTGCTGCCCGGGGCGTATCCGGTCGGTCGGGGAGCCCTCCGGCAGGACCAGGCGGGTGCCGCCGGCGTCGGTGACGTAGGCGGCGGCCGCCGTCTGACGGGCCGGCAGGAACATCGCGGCGCACGCGAGAGCGGCCAGCAGCGTGCAGACGGCTCCGGCCCGGAGCGGGCGGACGCCGGCGGCCTTCACCTCGGCGGCGAGCCGGAGGGCGCCGCGGATCACGATCCACGCGAGGTACGAGAGTCCGGAGGCGGCCATCAGGAGCCCCACCCAGCCGACCCGCTGAAGGGTGCCGAGCCAGGTGTGGAGGGCGGCGCTCAGGAAGTACACGGGGAAGGCGAGGCAGGCGAAGCCGTACGCGATGGTCCAGCGGGTGGGCAGTTCGCGCTGGTAGGTGCCGCCGAACAGGAACCGGGCGAGCGTGCGGCGGGCGTCGGCCATGGCGCGGTCGCGCAGGTAGGGGATGTCCACATGGCTCATGAGGGCGATGTAGCCGTCGAGTTTGATGAACGGCGTCAGGTTGAGCAGGGCCGTTCCGTAGCTGGTGACCGCGAAGAAGAGCAGGCAGGTCTTGGCGGTGCCGTCCGTCATGGGCCAGGCCGCGAGGGCCGAGGCGGCCGCCAGGGACGTCTGGACCGCCGGCCCCGCGAGGGCCGTGTGGACCCGCTGCTTGCGGGCCGGAAGGCGCCAGGCGTCGGAGACGTCGCAGAAGAACGCCGGCATCAGGTAGAAGAGCATGACGCCGATGCGTGAGGGGCGGCCCCCGTAGCGGATGAGCACGGCGGCGTGGCCCAGCTCGTGGATGGACACCCCGAGCAGCAGAGCGAAGAGCACTCCGGCGAACGTGCCTGCGGACAGGGGGCTGTTCAGCGTCACCGCGACCGCTTCCCACTGGGCCGCGAGGGCGACGACACCGAGCAGGACGCAGAGCAGTGCGGCCGCCACGGCGCCCCGGGAGAAGAGGCGGGCGAACAGCGGGCCCAGGGCCTGCATGGTGCGTCCCGGCCGCAGCAGCGTGAGCTGGAGCGTCATGGGCGGGACGATCTGGAAGCGGGGGGCGACGGCGGGTGCCGGGGTCTCCCCGTCGTCGAGCAGCTTGAGCGAGTCGAGCCGCGAGATCGCGCTGCCCACCCGCTCGGTGTTCCAGGCACCGCCCAGCCGGGCGGCGAGGGTCTCGTGGTCGCGCTCCCCGTCCAGCTCCTGGACGAGATCCGCGACCTTCTCGTTGATCCGTACATAGCGGGCGCCGTGCTGGAGGACCCAGTCGCCCTGGCCGTCGGCCGGCGAGTGGACCTCGGCGCTCGGGGCGAGGCGGGGGCGCCGGGCGTGGGCCGGGACGGTGGGCGGTGGTGGACTCGTGACAGCGCTCATGGAGTTTCCTATCGGGACGGCTGCGGGGAGTGGGAGAGCGCGGTGCACCCTTGCGGGGGTCCGGCCGGACGGGCCGGCCGGACCACCGCAGATCCTCGGTGTCGCCCGAGGGGGCTCCAGCTTGCGAAGGGGAGCCGGCTACTCCGTCTCCCGTCGCGTCAGTGCGCTCGCCGGTGTCGCTCTCAGGTGAGGGTGATGGAGGTGGCGACGGAGGCGCTGATGGCCGTGCCGACGGAGACGCCGGTCCAGAAACCGGGGGCCTCGAGGGCCTCCAGCTCCTGCATCTCCAGCTCGACGGGCTCGATGTTCTCGACGGTGCCCAGGTTCTCGCTCATGTCAGGTGCCTCTCTGCGGAGTTCTACGGAGTGATGTGAGTGGTGCGACGATTGCCGGGCGATCAGGTCAGGGTGACCGAGACGCCGACCGAGACGCCGGTGGAGAAGGCGACGCTCCAGGTGCCCCAGCCCGGGGCCTCCAGGGCCTCGAGCTCCTGCATCTCCAGCTCGACGGGCTCGGCGTGCTCGATGTTCTCGACGGTGCCCAGGTTCTCGCTCATGTCAGATGCCTCTCTGAGAAGTTCTTCTTGGGGGTTCTGGGCAGTGATCAGGTCAGGGTGACCGAGACGCCGACCGAGACGCCGGTGGAGAAGGCGACGCTCCAGGTGCCCCAGCCCGGGGCCTCCAGGGCCTCGAGCTCCTGCATCTCCAGCTCGACGGGCTCGGCGTGCTCGATGTTCTCGACGGTGCCCAGGTTCTCGCTCATGTCAGGTGCCTCTCTGAGAAGTTCTGCGGACGGGGTGGTGGATCGGGCCGGCGGGACCGGCTCGGTCAGGTGAGGCTCCAGGCGACGGAGACGATCGAGATGCCGACGCTGACGCCGGCGCTGGTGGCCCAGCCCGGGGCCTCCAGGGTCTCCAGCTCCTGCATCTCCAGCTCGGTGCCGAGCTCCTGCAGCTCCTGCTCGACCGAGTTGTTGTGCGCCATGGTGTTCTCCTCGTGTTGTGGGTTCGGTGATGCCGATCGGTGCGGGTATTGCGGATGTTGCGGGTGGTGCTGGTGCTCCTCCGGGTCAGGCGCTCAGGCCGCCGGGAGGGGTTCGGGGGAACCGGCCGTGGAGGCGGTCGGCTCGGTGGCCTCGGCGAGGAGCGCGACGATGTCGTCGGCGCTCAACCCGGCGAGGGTGGGAAGTCCGGCGCCCCAGGCGCGCACGCTGCGCAGAGCGATGGGGTGGCGCAGGTGCGGGGCGAGGTGCACGGTGCGGTCGATCCGCCAGCGCAGCATGAGCTGTTCGAGACCGTCGTCGGGCCGCGGCGCGAGCCAGGGGGCCCGCTGCCGCAGTCGCTCCCACAGCCTGTGGACGCGGTCGGCGCTGCCGAAGCGCGTGTCGCCCCGCAGGGCCTGCCGCCACACGACCGGCCACAGTGCGGACACCGCGCGCATCTTGGCCAGGCCCAGCGTGGTGGAGAGCTCGTTGGCGAGGGCCCAGCACTTCACCGCGTACGGGTTGCGGCCGATGTTGATAGCTCCGTGCTGGCTCTCGGCGCTGAGCCGGGCGGCCCGCAGCCTCCCGGGCGCCGGGGCCGGCAGTCCGGCGGCGAGGCACCGGGCCAGTTCGTCGCCGACCGTGAGCAGGCGGCCCGCCAAGTCCTCCACTGCGGCGTCCTGTTCGGGAAGGTCGAGGATGTCGCTGCTGTACGGGATGACGGTCCTGAAGATCGCTTCGAGTACGCCGTCCATGACGAGGTGCCCCGGGAGGGTCTCGGTGGCCTCGGGCACCCGGAGTGCGGCGCGGGGGCGCAGGCACTCCCCCATGGCGATGCGTTTGCCGTCCCGGTGGGGGAAGCAGGCCACGGGTCCCGACTCGCTGCCGGTGCCCAGGGTGGTGGGGACGGCGAGGACCTCGGCGTGTTCCCCCCACGGCAGCGGGAGCGCCACCAGTCCGCTGCGCTGCCCGGAGGTCAGGTAGCGCAGGAGTTCGGGGCGGCGTCCGACAGCGGCGGTGAGCTTCGCGAAGTCGAGGGTGCTGCCCCCGCCGACACCGACGACCAGCTCACCGGGAGAGAGCCGGGAGGCGGCGGCCTCGACGGCCGGCATCCCCGCGTCCGCCGGGGTGACCGCCCGGGTGGGCGTGAACCCGGCGCGGGCGGTCTCGGCGAGGACCTTCCGGGTGACGGCGTGGTCGGCCACGGCCGGGTCGGCCAGGACGGTCACGCCGGTGGGGCGCAGTTCCCGCAGCAGGACGGGAATCCGGTCGTAGGTGTCGAGGGAGACGGGCACGGTGTCAGCTCCTCGCGGCCAGGGAGGGCGCCGGCAGCAGGCTGTCGAGTCCTTCCTCGACGCAGGTCATGAGCTCGGCGACCTCGGCGGGGCTGTAGGTCAGGGAGGGCACGAGCTGGATGCCGGAGGGTCCGGGGTGGACGATGGCGCCCGCGTGCCGGATGCGGGTGACGAGGTCGGCGACGTCCGTGCCGGCCAGGGCGCGGCCGTCCGGGTGGGTCAGATGCAGGGTGCGGAAGCAGCCGACGCCGGTGAGGTGGGTGGCGAGGGGGTGCCGCTCGACCAGTTCCGCGAGGCCCTGCTGGAGCCAGGCGGCGACGTTGCGGCCCGCCGTGACCGCGTCGAGGCGCTCCATCTCGGAGATCGTGGCGCTGATGGCGGCGCAGGCGAGGGCGGTCGCGCCCTGGGTCTCGGCGTGGGCGAACATCGTGTCGTGCTCGACCAGGGGCCGGGTCACCCGGTGGGACATCACCAGGGCGGCGGCGGGGCAGGCGCCGTTGGTCAGGCCCTTGGAGGTGACGAGTACGTCGGGCAGGCCCGGCCAGCTCTCGGAGGCGAACCAGCTTCCGGTGCGGCCGAAGCCGGTGGCGACCTCGTCGGCGACCAGGAGGAAGCCGTGCTCGTCGCGCAGGCGGACCAGTTCGGCCACGAACGACGCGTCGAGCGGGAGGGTGCCGGTGCCGACGACGGGTTCCACGACGACCGCGGCGACCTGGCTGCCGAGGGCGGCCATCAGCCGGCCGAGTTCGGCGGTGTCGTTCGGGGTGACGTGGCGGATCAGCCGCTGGTCCACTCCGTAGACCCGCTGGCCCAGGTCCTCCCCGGTCAGGGCGAACCCGCCGAAGGTCAGTCCGTGGAAGCTGCCCCGCAGGGCGACCACCAGGTTGCGGCCGGGCTGCCCCTGTGCGGCGTGATGGATCCGCGCCAGTTTCATGACCGCGTCGTTGGCGACTCCGCCGCCGGTGGAGAACAGCACCCGGTCGTAGTGGCCGGGCCCGCAGACCCGCAGCAGGTCCTCGGCGGCGCGGCGGGCGTAGCTGTTCTCGAAGCGGAAGGCACCGAGGTAGGAGGCGTGCTGGGCGGCTTCGGCGATGGCCTCGGCGATGCGGGGGTTGCCGTAGCCGAGGTTCACGTTCCACAGCCCGCTGTCGGCGTCGAGTGCGGTGCTGCCGTCCGCGAAGGTGACGCGGTGTCCGGCGGCGCCGACGGCGCAGAGGCTGTCGTCGCCGTGGCTGGAGGGCGGTATGAGGTAGGGCCAGAGCGCGGTCATCGGGAGGCTTCCGTGGTCAGGAGTGTCACGCGGTGACGCTCGCCGGGCGGGGAGAGGAGCTGGCGGGAGGTGATGGTCAGGCCGGACGCGGCGAGCTCTTCCTCCAGGCGCGGCAGGTCGAGGACGGCCACGCGGTCCGTACAGACCGTGACAGGGCTGTCGCCTCGCGGCGGGTCGGCGGGCAGCAGGGTGACCGTGCGGCTGTCGGCGCCGGCGGGCCAGTGCTCGTACAGCTCGTAGACGGTGCCGCCGGCTCCGGTGACCCGCACGGCCGTCTCGTCGGGGGCGTCGCAGTCGCCCCGCTCCAGGACGGTCAGCAGGAACCGGCCGCCTTCGGCCAGGTGTGCGAGGACGCCGCGGTACAGGCCCGCGCGGCCGTCCTCGTCCAGGAGCGAGAGCGAGGTGGTGCCCAGCAGGATGCGCGGGAACCGCTGTCCGAGCGCGAAGCGGGACATGTCGCCCCGCACCACGGTGCAGCGCTCTCGCATCGACGCCGGAGCCCGGTCCAGTGCGGTCCGCAGCAGCGCCAGCATGTCGGTGGACAGATCGAGGGCGGTGACCTCCCGGCCGATGGCGAGCAGCGGCAGCGTGAACCGCCCCGAGCCGGCCGCGAGATCGAGCACGGGTCCGGGCGTCGTCCGCACGGCGGTCAGCAGGGCCCGGGTCTCCGGGTCGTCGTAGGTGGCGAGGTCGTGGTAGAGCGGGGCTCCGAGGGCGTCGTACAGCCCGCAGACCCGGGCCCGGTCACCGAGCGCGGCGATCCGGCGGGCGGCAAGGGTGGATGCGTGGGCCGTCGCGGCCTCGTACCGCGTCGCGGGCCTGTCGCCCGTCGCGGTCTCATGGCCCGACGTGGACCCATTGCCCTTCCCTGCCTCGCGGCCCGACGTGGACCCATCGGCCGCCGAGGTCTCGCGGACCGTCACAGACCCGTCGGTCGCCGCGGTCTCGCGGGCCCGCGTCGTCTCATGGACCGTCGTCGTCTCGCCGACCGTCGTCGCGACGGGCATCGCGGGGGCGCTCATCGCGCGGCCGCCGGAACGCGCACCGGTGCGGGCAGCGACAGGTCGTGGCGGGAGAACAGGTCGGCCAGCTGGTCCAGCTCGGCGGCGGGGACGAGGTCGCCCGGCTCTCCGGAGGTCGCGAGGAGGCACTCCAGGGCCTGGGCGGCCCGGCGGTCGACGGCGAACAGGCGGCTGCCGGCCACGATGTGCGCCTCCCCGTCCCCGCCCCCGTACAGCACGATCGGCAGGGTCGGGTCCGCCAGGTCGGCGTCGGCGCCGGTCTCGGCGAGGCCGGGCGTCAGCCGGGAGCCGAACCCGGAGACCCGCAGTCCGGTGGCTCCGCGTGCCATGAGGCCGCGCAGCGCGCCGACGGCTTCGAGGTAGCGGGCCAGGAAGGGGCGTGCGCGCAGGGCCTCCGCCCGTGTCCCGGCCGGCAGTGCCGCGTCCAGCGCGGCGGCGCCGGATCCGGTCCGGGCGAAGCGTTCGGTGAGGGTGCCGAGGGTGTCGTCGAGCGTGCCGAGCACCGCTCCGGTGGGGCTGGTGGACAGCTGCCCGTTCCGGTCGGCGTAGAGACGCAGGGCCGGTCCGTCCGCCGGGTCGGGAGCACCGCTCAGGGCGGCCGGGTCGGCCAGCAGCACCGAGGAGGTGATGAGGAACTCGGGGAAGACGCCCTCGGCGAGCGCCCGGTCGGCGTCGGCGAGGAAGGCCTCGAAGTCGTTGCCGTCGAAGACGCGTATGACGGTCGGGCCGAAGACGGTCATGAAGGGACTGGCGGCGTAGGCGTGGGTCTGCAGGAAGAAGTCCTGGCCGTTGGAGAACTCGTCGCCGGGTTCCGTGAGGCTGCCCTGGTAGCCGACGGCGGGGGCGAGAACGCCGGTGCCGTCGTCGGGTGCCAGCAGCAGGGTGCGGGGGCCGACGAGCCCGGCGGCCGTGACGGCGGGGATGTGCGCCGCGTCGGCCAGGACGAGCGTGCCGACGCCGGGGCCGGCGGGCCCGGCGAGCGGGGCGGCGGTGGCCCAGGAGATGAGGTGCTGCTTCAGGCGTGCACGAGCTGTCATGTCCATGCCAGATGGGTCCTTTACTGGTCTGCTTCCCCCTCTGCGTCCGGGCAGCAGGGAATCGGGTTCGAGCGGTCAGCCACGAGCGGGCGGCGAGCGATCGGTCAGTGCGGTGCCGTCACCGACCGCAGGATCGCCGACAGGTCCGCGAGCGACTCCTGGGCTCCGAAGAGCTTGTGCACGGCGGTGGTGTTCAGGACGATCTCGTCCACCCCCACCTCTTCGTAGGCCCGGAGCGCCTTGACCACCTGCGGCAGATCGCCGCCCGCGAACGCGCCGGTCTCCACGACACCGCGCGCCACGTCCTCGATCCGCCCCGAACCGACGTCCACACCGGCCCGGCCGAGCATGTCCAGATAGTGCGGGGCCTGCATGTGCGGCGCGTTTCCCGCCAGAGCCAGCCGTTCGGGCCCGGCGCCCTCGCGCCCCTCCTTCTCCAGTCCCGCGGGAACCATGGCGACGACACGGGGCAGTGACGTCCGCCCCGCCCGCGCCGCGCCCTCCGCCACCGCGGGCAGGATCACGTCCCGCAGATATCCGGGCGGCGTCAGCCAGGTGATCACGACGTCCGCCACCTCGCCCGCCAGCCGGGCCATACCCGGCCGCAGCACACCCAGGCCCACGTCGACCCTGGGTGCCGCGGCCGGGGCCAGCTGGCCCCGGAAGGTGAAGTGCGGGCCGTCCATGGCGACCGTCTCGCCGTCGAGCAGCCGGCGCACGGCCGTCACGTACTGGCGCGCCACCTGGAGCGGCTTCTCGTACGGCGCTCCGAGGATGTTCTCCTGGAAGGCCCTGGCTCCCGGGCCGAAGCCCGCGATCACCGGTTCCCCGGTGGCCAGGGCCACGGACCGCGCTTGCAGAGCCGCCTCGTACGGGTGGCGCAGGGGCATCAGCGTGACGCCGAAGCCGGTCGGGACCCGGAACCCGGCCCCGGCCAGACCGGTGAAGGTCTGGTGGGGCTCCATCACCATGGCCTGTCCCTGCCAGAGGCGCCTCGCCCCGGTCCACCGGACCAGTCCGGCGAAGGGGAGTGCCTGCTCCAGACGGCGGGGTACGCAAGGGAGGAGCACGGAGTAGTCGGTCATGGCGTCGGGTTCTCCTGGGTCGTGATGTCGGGCCGGCCGCTGCCGCTGACTACTTCCAGTCGTTGTTGTTCTTCGGCAGCGCGACCGGGCCGGGCAGCAGGTCGCCGATGAGCTGGAGCCACGCGAGGGGGTCGGCGCCCGGGACGAACGCCCTCCCGTTGCCGGCCCCGCGCTCCGACGCCGACGCGGCAACCGTCTCCGTCGCCGCGACCGTCTCCGTCACCGCCGCCGACTCCGCCACCGTCCGGCTCCCCGCCGGCTTCTCGGCGGCGAAGGCCGTTCCCTGGCCCGCCAGGGCGATCATCCCCGCGGTCAGCAGACCGACGACGACGTGTCCACGACGACGGAACGACTTCGTGCTGCGGGACGTGGCGCGGTTCACGGATGTCTCCTCGATGCTCGATGCGGCGTTTTCGTTCTGCGCTGTTCGCGCTGCCTTGCGAGAACGACTCTGCCGTCTGGCGAGGGCCGCCACGAGGCCATTCGCGCGCAGCTTGCTGCACACGCGGATTCCTCAAGTTGCAGCGGCGGCCCTCACGCCCCGCCCGCCCGCCGTCACCGAATTGGCTGTGCGATACCAGAACTAACGGACATATGTTGATAATCCGTCATTGACAGTCGAGTGCGGGCGCTCAAGGATTCCAGGGACCGCATGTGTGATCGATCATCAACAGGGGGAGACACATGGGCAATCCGCTTGCTTTCCTGGGCGTGAACGAGGAAGAGGAACGGCTGTACCGCACCCTCCTGAGACGCGGCTCGTCCTCGCCTGCGTCCGGCACCCAGGAACCCGGTCCGGACTCGCACCCGCCGTTCGAGGAGTCGGCCCTGGACCGGCTGGTGGCGTTGGGGATCGCCACCCGGAACACCCAGGGCGCGGTCCGCCCGGTCCCTCCGCCCCGGGCCGTGGACGCGTTGATCGACGGCCGGCTGCGCCGCCTGCGGGAGGAGCTGGAGAGCGAGGCCACACGGCACTCGGTCATCGAGTCCCTGTTCCTGGAGCGCCTGACCGCCCCCTCCTCGCCCCGCTCGGACGCCGCCGACGGCGGCCAGATGATCACGCAGCTGCACGGAATCGAGGCCGTCCGGGAAGCCATCGACGAGCTGACCTTCTTCGCCCGGACCGAGGACCTGACCACCGAGCCGACCGGCGTCCTGACCGAGGAGTCGATCGCCGTCTCGCACCCGATCAACATGCGGTTGCTGCGCCGTGGCGTGCGGATGCGCATGATCATGGGGTCCGCGATCATGCAGGACGACACCACGCTCACCTATATGCGTGAGCTCGTCTCGCACGGTGCCGAGGTGCGGATCTCCCACCACCCCATCGAGCGCGTGATCATCGTCGACCGGTCGGCCGCGCTGACCCCGATCAACCCCGCGCACACCTCGGTGGGGGCGCTGCTGGTGCGTGAACCCGGACTGGTGGCCACGCTGGTCACGCTCTTCGAGCGCATGTGGGAGGCGGCGGAGGAACTCCCCGGCGAGGACGCGGACATGCCGTCCGACATCGAACGCGAGATCCTCGCCCTGCTCAGGGAGGCCGACAAGGACGAGACCGCGGCGCGGCGCCTCGGGGTGTCGGTGCGCACCTACCGCAAGCACCTGTCCACGATCATGCGCCGCCTCGGCGCCGCGAACCGGGTGGAGGCCGCGCTGCTCGCCCACGAGAAGGGCTGGCTGAGCTGAAAAGGCGTACGGCGCGTACAGCACGTACCTGTCCTGCTCGTACGCGCCGACGCGCCGCTGGGGCGGGGCCTCGGGGGGCCTACTCCTCGTCCTCGGGCTTCTCCGCCTCGTTGATCTCCTCCTCGAGACCGAGCTGCTCGATGAGCCACTTGTCGAACTCGATCGCCGCGCGCACCCAGCTGACCGTCGAGGAGACGAAGTGCTCCAGGCTGACGCCCATGCCGATCAGCATCTGGGCCTCGCCGATGAGGCGGACCGTGCCGTCGTCGTGGGTGTGGCTGTAGACCTTGGGCCACAGGGTGCGGCGGTTCCAGTCGTCGATCGACTCCAGGATCTGCGGCTTCGCCTCGATCTCATGGGGCCGGTCGTAGAACGTCCGCACGGAGAAGACCTGCTGGTCTCCCTCACCCCGGAACATGAAGTAGGTGCGGAACTGCTCCCACGGCGCCGCGAGGTCACCCTCGTCGTCGACGACGTACTTGAGCTCCATCTGGTCGAGGAGCTGCTTCACGAGGTCCTGATCCGGGACGACGGGGCCGGCCGGGCCGCCGGGCTGCGGCTCGGGCTGGCCCCCGAAGTTCGGAATCGAGGACGGGTCGATGGTCACCGTGAATTTCCCTTCGTACGGATTCCGCCATCCTCCCCCATGCGGGGAGGGGGGTGGCAAGCCCCGACAGACCCTGTCAGCCCTCGGCTGACACGATCCGGACAGGCGCAACCTCCGAGTACCCGGGCCCGTCCTCCTCACCGGCGGACATGGAGGAGGGGATCACCGTGGCGGCAGCGGACGACCGGCCGGAAACGGGCAGGGGGCGCACCCGGTGGGGAGTGGCCCTGCCGATCCTGGCCCTGCCCGTGCTCGTCCTCGGGTTCCTGATCATCGGCCTGTTCACCTGGGCGCTGTCGGACGAGGACGACCCCCGCGCGGGCGGCCCGGCGAAGGTGTCCTGCGCGGAGGCACTGGGCTTCGGCGGAGCCCAGCGCCCCGCGAACGCCCGGCCCGACCGCTGCACCATGCAGCACGGCATCGACATCGCGTACACGGCGGTGCTGCGGATGCCGCGCGAGGACGTACGCGGCTGGCTGCGGGAGACGTATCCGCACGCGCCGGAGATCCGCACGGGCGACCCCTGCGGCGCCCTGTGTCTCGATGTGACCCACGAGGACGGACTGCCCGCCTCGGCCGAGGCACACGTGGTGCAGGTGCGGGTGGAGTACGTGAACGCCGAGACCGCGCTGGTGCGGTTCTCGGCGTTCACGATGTGAGGCGCGTTCACGATGTGAGGCGCTAGAGCGTCTTGCCCGTCGCCGGGCCCACGATCAGGCCCTCCTCGTAGCGGTCCACCCGGACCGTGTCGCCGTCCTTGATCTCGCCGGAGAGGATCTCCTTGGCGAGGCGGTCGCCGATGGCGGACTGGACGAGGCGGCGCAGCGGGCGGGCGCCGTAGGCCGGGTCCATGCCCTCCTCGGCGAGCCAGGCCAGGGCCCCGGGCGTGATGTCCAGGGTGAGGCGCCGCTCGGCGAGGCGCTTGGCCAGGCGCTCCAGCTGGAGCTTCGCGATGCGCTCCAGCTCGGGCTTGGTCAGCGCGGCGAAGACGACCAGGTCGTCCAGGCGGTTGAGGAACTCCGGCTTGAAGGAGGTCCGCACCACCTCCAGGACCTGCTCCTTCTTCTCCTCCTCGCTGGTCACCGGGTCGACCAGGAACTGGCTGCCCAGGTTCGACGTCAGCACCAGGATCGTGTTGCGGAAGTCGACCGTGCGGCCCTGGCCGTCGGTGAGCCGGCCGTCGTCCAGCACCTGGAGCAGGATGTCGAAGACCTCGGGGTGGGCCTTCTCCACCTCGTCGAGGAGGACGACGGAGTACGGCCGTCGGCGCACGGCCTCGGTGAGCTGGCCGCCCTCCTCGTAGCCGACGTATCCGGGCGGGGCGCCGACCAGGCGGGCCACGCTGTGCTTCTCGCTGTACTCCGACATGTCGATACGGACCATCGCCCGCTCGTCGTCGAAGAGGAAGTCGGCGAGGGCCTTGGCCAGTTCGGTCTTGCCGACGCCGGTCGGGCCGAGGAAGAGGAAGGAGCCGGTGGGGCGGTCGGGGTCGGCGATGCCGGCCCGGGAGCGTCGTACGGCGTCGGAGACCGCGCGCACCGCCTCGGTCTGGCCGATGAGACGCTTGCCCAGCTCGTCCTCCATACGCAGCAGCTTCTGCGTCTCGCCCTCCAGCAGGCGCCCGGCCGGGATGCCGGTCCAGGAGGCGACGACGTCGGCGATGTCGTCGGAGCCGACCTCCTCCTTGACCATGGTGTCCTTCGCGACCTCTTCCTCGGCCTCGGAGGCGGCCTCCAGCTCCTTCTCCAGAGCGGGAATCTCGCCGTAGAGGAGCTTGGAGGCGGTGTCGAAGTCGCCGTCGCGCTGGGCGCGTTCGGCCTGGCCGCGTACCTCGTCGAGGCGTTCCTTCAGTTCACCGACGCGGTTGAGGGACTGCTTCTCCTTCTCCCAGCGGGCGGTGAGGCCGCGCAGCTCCTCCTCCTTGTCGGCGAGGTCGCGGCGCAGCTTGTCCAGGCGCTCGCGGGAGGCGGCGTCGGTCTCCTTGCCGATCGCCAGCTCCTCCATCTTCAACCGGTCGACGGCGCGCTGGAGTTCGTCGATCTCGACGGGCGAGGAGTCGATCTCCATGCGGAGGCGGGAGGCCGCCTCGTCGACGAGGTCGATGGCCTTGTCGGGCAGGAAGCGGGAGGTGATGTACCGGTCGGACAGCGACGCGGCGGCGACCAGGGCGCTGTCCGCGATCTGCACCTTGTGGTGGGCCTCGTAGCGCCCCTTGAGTCCGCGCAGGATCGCGATGGAGTCCTCGACGGTCGGCTCGGCGACCAGCACCTGCTGGAAGCGGCGCTCCAGGGCGGGGTCCTTCTCGATGCGCTCGCGGTACTCGTCGAGGGTCGTCGCGCCGACCATGCGCAGCTCACCGCGCGCGAGCATCGGCTTCAGCATGTTGCCGGCGTCCATGGCGGAGTCGCCGCCCGCCCCGGCCCCGACGACCGTGTGCAGCTCGTCGATGAAGGTGATGATCTGCCCGTCGGAGTCCTTGATCTCGGCCAGGACGGTCTTCAGCCGCTCCTCGAACTCGCCCCGGTACTTCGCCCCGGCGACCATCGCGCCCAGGTCGAGCGCGACGAGCCGCTTGTCCTTCAGCGACTCGGGCACATCGCCCTTCACGATCCGCTGGGCGAGCCCCTCGACGACGGCGGTCTTGCCGACGCCGGGCTCGCCGATCAGCACGGGGTTGTTCTTCGTCCGGCGGCTGAGCACCTGCACGACGCGCCGGATCTCCTGGTCCCGCCCGATGACCGGGTCGAGCTTCCCTTCCCGCGCGGCGGCGGTGAAGTCGGTGCCGAACTTCTCCAGAGCCTTGTACTGCCCCTCGGGGTCGGCCGTGGTCACGCGTCGCTGTCCCCGTGTCTTCTGGAAGGCGGCCTGCAGCTTCTTGGCGTCGGCGCCCTGCTGGGCGAGCACCTCGCCGGCCGCGCCGCCCTTCGCGGCGATGCCGATGAGCAGGTGCTCGGTCGACAGGTACTCGTCGCCGAGCTCCTTGGCGCGGGCCTGCGCGTCGGCGACGACGGCGAGCATCTCGCGGTTGGGCTGGGGCGGCGCGACGGTGGAGCCGGTCACACTGGGCAGCCCGGCGAGCACGCGCTCGGCGCCCGCCCGTACGGCCGCCTGGTCGGCGTCGACCGCCGCGAGCAGATCGGTGATGTTCTCGTTGTCCTGGCCTTGAAGCAGCGAGAGCAGCAGATGGGCGGGGGTGAGGTCGGGGTGCCCCTCGGTCACGGCCCGGTTGCTGGCCGCGTTGATCGCGTCCCGGCTCCGGTTGGTCAGCTCGGCGTCCACGTTCGCGTTCTCCTCCTCCTTGCACTGACCCGATCAGCACACCGACTGAGTGCACTGACTCAATCAGCGTACATAAAGTTGAGTCTATTCCACTCAAGGCCGGATCCGGGAGTACGCGAGCGGCTATGTTCCGGTCCATGGCCACCAAGTACTCCGTCGATCCGGGTGCCCCCGACCAGCCGTACTTCGCCTTCTGGCGCGAGCGGCACGTCTGCACCCTGACGACTCCCCGCCCGGACGGCACTCCGCACGTGGTACCCGTCGGAGTCACATACGATCCCGAGGCCCGTCTGGCTCGGGTCATCACGAACAAGGCGAGCACCAAGGTGCGCCATGTACTGGCCGCCGGGGAGCGGGGGGCGGCCGTCGCGGTCTGCCAGATGGAGGGCAAGCGGTGGGCCACGCTGGAGGGCCGGGCCTTCGTCCACGCCGAGCCCGACCGGGTCGCGGAGGCGGAACGCCGCTACGCCGAGCGCTACGGCCGGACCCCGTCGCCCAACCCGGCGCGCGTGGTGATCGAGATCGAGCTGACGCGGGCGATGGGGCGCGGGTGAGCGAGGTTGGGCGAAGTGAAAATCCACACCGGTGATCGATTGCTTCCGGCCACCGCGTGACCAGGCCGATTCCAGGAAATGTCCCCCAAAACTGCAGCGGCGTCACCGTGTTCAGGTCACGGTGACGCCGCTGCGGGGAAGCACCTGAGCGATCTGTTACGACGGGGGAATCGCGTCAGGCACTGCGGGGGGTGGCAGAGATGGTCCTCGGGGCAGGAGACTCGGCGTCCACCTGCTCGTGGTCCCTTTGGTCCAGGTTCACAAAGATCATTCCGTATCGCACGGCACATCGCACGGGCTGCGGCGCCCCCCGAGGCCGCCGCAGACACCGGTAAGCCCGCACGTCCTCGTCCTCGTCCCGCGTGACGACCACCGGTTCGCCGAACACGGTCACCATCAACGAGTCACCGCTGTGGGGGATGGCGGTGACCAGGTCGATGAAGTGCCAGCCGGAGCGGTAGGCGGTGGCCATTTCACGGCGGAAGGAGCGGTCGTCGGGTGGAGTGGTCACGATCAGCTCCCGGATTCCGCTGCCCCGGAGCTCGGCCAACTGCTGTTGCTCGCGCCGTTGGTGTTCACGGCAACAGACGGCCAGCTGCTGTTCGCCCGAACATCGTCCTTCGCATCGGAGAAGCCACTCAGGGTGCCGAGGGCCACAACGGCGGAGAAGGCGGCGACAAGCACCGAGCGAAGCATTCTGTTACGCATAGTCGGCTTCGTCCTCACTTGAAGGTCCCCTTTTCCCCCGTCAGGTACGACGATGGCTTATTCGGGCACGTCATGGCCACACAATCGATGCATCATGTTCCTGCATGTTCAGGACCCTGGGGGGTGGAGATTTGGCAGCGAATCGGACTAAGGCGACACATCCCCATGCGATGACCGAGTGGTGCGAGGAGGGCGGCCGTCTGTATGCCGCCGCACTGCGCGCCGGACGTATCGCTCGTGCGGATGCGGAGCCCGCCCCCTGCCTGGTGGAGTTCGCCCTGCTTCATCCCGATCCCGACGACCCGAACTGGCTGCGGCCGGTGCCCCCGGCGGTCGCCCTGTCCCGGCAGCTCAACCCGCTGGAGCAGGAGATAGCCGACCGCCGGCGTCTGGCAACGGGCCTCGCGGAGACCTTTCAGCCGTTCATGGCCCTGGGTACCCAGCTCGCCGCCACCAGTGATGCCATCACTGTGCTCGAAGGCGGCGAACGTATCAACGCCGCGCTCAACATGGCCACCATCCAGTGCCAGGCGGAGATGCTCACCGTCCAGCCGAGCGACCGGATGTCCGAGCGCAGCCTGCTGCGCGGGCTGGAGCGTGACCGGCCGCTGATCGAACGCGGCGTGCGCATCCGCACCCTGTACCAGCACACCGCCCACTACAACCCCGAGCAGCTCGCCTACGCCGCCCAGCTCTCCGACGGCAAGGCGGAGTACCGCACCATCGACGAACTCGTCGAGCGCCTCATCATCTGCGACGAGTCGGTCGCCTTCATCCCCGCCCGCGACGACCAGCAGGTCGCCCTGGAACTGCGCCACCCCGGCCTGGTCCGCTACCTCATCAAGCTCTTCGAGTACCTGTGGGACCGCTCGGTGCCGCTGAGCACGGGCACCCCGTACGAGACGGCCCGCGGCGGCATCACGGACATCCAGTACTCCATAGCCAAACTCCTGGTCGAGGGCCACGTCGACGAGGCCATCGCACGCCGTCTCGGCATGAACGTACGCACCTGCCGTGCGCACATAGCCAAGCTGGCCTCGGCCCTGGGCAGTGGCAGCCGGGCCCAACTCGGGTATCTCATCGCGCAGTCGGGGATCCTGCAGCAGGATCACTGAGAAGGAGGAAGCCCCGAGTGACCTCGGTGCCCCACCCCACGCACGACGCGGAAGAACTGTGCCCCGCCGGGAGGGAGTTGTACGAACGAGCCCTGCGCGAGGGGCACGTCCCCGCCGAAGCGGCCCGCGCCACGCCCTGTCTGCTGGACTTCGGACTGCTGCACCCCGCCGTCGACGACCTCCACCGGCTGGAGCCCGTGGTGCCGGCCGTCGCCCTGCGGCGTCTGCTGCGGATCTCCGGGGAACGCATCGCGAGCGAACGGCGCCGCGAGGAACGGCTGGCCGAGACGTTCGGACCGCTGCTGGCCGCCCCAGGGCACGACCCGGCCGCGGCCGGCACCCCGACGCTGACGCTCCTGAGCGGAAAGGAGCGGATCAACCGGGCCATCACCGAGGCCATGGCGGACGCGTCCCGGGAGCTGCTCACCGTCCAGCCCCGCGCCAGGATCACCAGGGACCGCATCGAGGCCGCCTATGCCGTCGCCACGAGCCGCGACCAGGCGCTGCTGGACCGCGGGGGCCGCATCCGCACCCTCTACCAGCACACCCTCCGGCACTCCCCCCTGACCGTCGCGCACCAGGAACGGCTGACGGGCGACATCGAGGCGCGGGCGCTGGACGAGGTCACCGACCGGCTCATCGTCGTCGACCGGGCGATCGCCTTCCTCCCCGCCGACACCGAGGGAGCCCTCGCGCTGGAGATCCGCCACCCGGCCATCGTCGGCTACCTGGCCACCGCCTTCGACCGCCTCTGGCGCCTGGCCACACCGGTGTTCCCCGAAGCGCTCCCCCAGCCCTCCCTCAACGGCGTAACCCCCCGCCAGCACGCCATCGCCGCCCTCCTCGTGGAAGGCCACACCGACGCCGTCATCGCCGACCGGCTCGGCATGAACATCCGTACCGCCCGCGTCCACATCGCCAAGCTCGCGGCGACGCTCGGCAGTCAGAGCCGGGCGCAGCTCGGGTTTCTCATCGGACGCTCGGGGATTCTCGACCGGGAAGCCTGAGGGACGAGGCGGAGCGCGGCGGGCCGTTCAGGCCCGCCTGGGCGATGCGGACGCCCAACTGCGTACGGCTGGCCGCGCCCAGCGTCTCCGACAGCCGTGCGATGTGTGCCCGGCACGTCCGTACGCTGATCCCCAGCCGCTCCGCGATCACCGCGTCCTGGTGGCCCTCCGCCAGCAGCGCCGCGATGGACTGCTCCCGGTGGGAGATGCCCTCGATGCCGGTCTCGGGGAGCGGGGCGGTCAGCGGGGTGGCCAGGCGCCACAGTCGCTCGAAGACCGTGACCAGGTACTCGACGATCGCGGGGTGCCGTAGCTCCAGGGCCATCGTGCGGTCGGTGTTGGCGGGAATGAACGCCACCGTCCGGTCGAAGAGGATCAGCCGGTCGATCACCTCGTCCAGCGTGCGCGCCTCCACCGCGTCGCCCATCAGCTCCAGATACGTGAGCAGCCCCTGCCCGTGCCGGGCGACATGCGTGTACAGGTCCCGCATGCGCACGCCGCGGCCGCGCAGGGCCGTCGCCCGGTGCAGGCCCTCGGAGAGTTCCGCCTCGCGCCGGATGCCGCCGGGCTGGACGGTGAGCACCTCGGTCGTGCAGGCCTGGGTCGCCTCGTCCATCGCGGCCTGGATCCGGGCGAGCCCGTCCAGCACCCGGATCGCCGGGCCCTCGCCCGCCGGCGGGACGGGCCGTACCCGGCGGCCGAGACCGGCGTACCACTCGACGGCGGACACGGCCGAACCCACCCGCTGCTGACTGGCGCTGACCTCGTCGTACATCTCGCGCAGCAGCCGGGTCATGACCTCCTGCGGGGAGGTCGGCACCAGCCAGTCCATGTCGTCGGGGTCCGGGTGCAGCAGGGCGAGTTCCAGCAGGCAGGGCACCGGTTCGGCGTCCCCGCGCGGCACGCGGCCCCGCCGTACGGCCCGGGAATACACGCGATCCCCGGCCTCGCACAGTCGGTCAGCACCGTGTGGATGCTCGTCCGTCCCGTGCCCGGCCATCGCGCATCCCACCCCCGGTCGCCGTCTTTCCGCAGCGCAACTATGCGCGGACCGGCCCTGCTCCGCAACACGGCTCCCCCGCACCCAAGGCCCTTTTCCAGCCGTTTTGACGCCGAATACGCCCCCTCACGGGCTGCTGAATCACGAGGGGGTTGGTGCGGGCGCAGCCGGCGTGTGACCCTCTGTGAGGGCGGTCCCGGCCGGCCCCGTCCACGGACATCTCGGAGGCCCCGTGACCGTCAACACCGGGGTGGATCCCCGGCGTCTGCCCGCTGTCGACGCGCTGCGGGGTTTCGCCCTGCTGGGCATCCTCGTGGTCAACAGCGCCCAGATGATGGACCCTTACGTCACCGAGGGGATGCGCCGGCCGGACGCGCCCGTGTGGGACCAGGCCGCCGTCCGGCTGGTGACGGCGCTGGCGACCACCAAGTTCTACCTGCTGTTCTCGTTCCTCTTCGGCTACAGCTTCACCCTGCAGCAGTCCGCCGCCGAGCGGGACGGAGGAAACCCCACCGCGCGCTTTCTGCGCCGCTCCCTCGGTCTGGTACTGCTCGGACTGGCGCACGCGATCCTGCTGTACAGCGGCGACATCCTGCTGACCTACGGCCTCCTCGGCCTGGTCCTGCTCGGCGCACGCCGGATCGGCCCGGCCACCGCCGTGAAGGCCGCCGCCTGGATCTACGGGGTCTACGTCGTCGTCCTCACCGCACTGGGAGCGCTGGCCACCCAGGTGGACGACGAGGAGCCCCCGTCGCACCGGCCGATCGCGCAGTCCGTGGCCGCCTACCGCGGCAGTCCCGGCACCGTCGTCCAGGAGAACCTGGACCGGCTGCCCGAGGCGCTCCTCGGTTCCCTCCTCATGGCTCCGGGCGTGCTCGGAGCGTTTCTCCTCGGCCTGGCCGCGGGGAAGCGGCGCCTGCTCGCGGCCGGCGGGGCGGACCGCGCTCGACTGCTGCGGATCACGGCCGTCGGCCTGTCCGTCGGAGTGCCGGGCGCCCTCTTCTTCGCCTCCGCGGCGGACGGTCCGCTGGACGCCCGGTGGCAACTCCTGGGCATCGGCGTCGGCATGCTGACGGCACCCGCCCTGTCGGCCGCGTACGCCTGCCTCCTGCTGCTCCTGCTGCGCTCGTCGTGGGGAGACCGGGTGCGGCGGCTGTTCGTCCCGGCGGGGCGCCTGGCGCTCACGAACTACCTCGGGCAGTCCCTGATCATGATGTTCGTGGCCACGGCGTACGGGCTGTCCCTCTACGGGCAGGTGGGCCCGGCGGCCGTGCTGCTGCTCGCGGGCGCCGTGTACGCGCTGCAGCTCGCCCTCAGCACGGTGTGGACCAGGCGCCACCGGCACGGGCCCGCCGAGTGGCTGCTCCGGGTGATCACCCTGGCCGGACGGCCGGGCCGGGCCGGCACACCGGGAGCGCCGGAGCGCGCGGCGGCCCGCCGGGGCTGAGCGGCTCCGTACGCGCGAAGCCGCTCGTACCCACGAAGCGGCTCACCGGGTCACTTCAGGCCGATCGCCCGGCACGCCGCGTCGTACTTGGCCGTGCAGATGTCCGACAGCTTGTAGATGTCGTCCGCGACCACCGTGTCCTTGATGTTCCCCTTCGTCAGCGCGACCACGGGCACGAGCTGGGCGGGGATGGCCTTGTGGGTGGGGCTGTCGACCTTGTCGCGGGTGAGGGCGGCGAACTGGATGTCCCGGCCCTGGACCTTGGCCACGGCCATCTCGGCCGCGTTCTCGGCCTCCTGCGGGTAGGACTTGTACACGCTCATGTACTGCTCGCCCGCGATGATCCGCTGCACCGCCTGGAGCTCCGCGTCCTGCCCGGTGATCGGCGGCAGGTCGCTCACGCCCGCGGCCTCCAGCGCCTTGACGATGCCGCCGGCCATGCCGTCGTTGGCGGAGTAGACGGCGGCGATGTCGTCCTTGCCGATCGCCTGGATCGCCTCGGCCATGTTGGCCTCGGCGTTCTCCGGCTTCCAGTCCTTGGTGTCGAAGGACTGCGCGATCGTCACCTTGCCGTTCAGCTCGGACATCGCGCCCGCCTTGAACTGCTTGGCGTTCGGGTCGGTCGACGAGCCGTTCATCATGACGATCTTGTCGGAGAGGCTCGCGTCCTCGCCGATGGCCTCCAGCAGGGTGCGCCCCTGGACCTCGCCGACCAGCTCGTTGTCGAAGGAGATGTACGCCTCGATCGGGCCCTCGGCCAGCCGGTCGTAGGCGATGACCGGGATGCCGGCCTCCTTGGCCTTCTTGACGCCGCTCGCGATGGCCTGGGAGTCGACCGCGTCCAGCAGGATGACGTCGACCCGGTCGTCGATCATCTTCTGCATCTGGCTCGCCTGGGTGTCGGCGTTCGCCTCGGCGTTGGCGTACTCGACGCGGCCCTTGTTGTTGGTGAGGGACTCGACCTTCGTCTTGATGATCGGGTAGTCGAAGTTCTCGTACCGGGTGTTCGCCTTCTCCGGGAGCAGCAGGCCCACCGTGATGTCGTTGCCCTTGGCCGGGCTCGCGTCGTCACTGCTCCCCGTCGCGTTGAGCGCGCCGCACCCGGCGAGCGTGACGGACATCGCGGCCGCGGCCACGGATATGGAGATACGACGACGCATGTCGGGAGCTCACTTCACGTGTGATTCGGACGTGGGCACAGCTTTGTGGCCCATGTGACTGAAAAGCCAACGCGGACGCGGCCCCCAGCGTCAAGCGGAAGCACTTAACGAGATGACAACACCACGCTCCGCGAGTGTTGTGAAGACTCTGCGGAATCATCTCCAACTTCCCTGCACGGGCCACTCATCGACGGGAGAACCGGCGAAAGGGGTCCAAGGCACGCGAAAGGGGCCGGGAGTCGCCTCCCGGCCCCTTTCTCTGGCTCACGCGTGGGTCAGTCCGACTGCTGCCGCTTCGGCCGCCACACCACCAGCGCGCTGCTCTGCTGTACCTCCTGGTACGGCACGAGGTCGCGGCGGTACGACGCGTGCACCGCCGCCTCGCGCTGGCGCATCGCCGCCGCCGCGCCGTCGAGCGCGTTCTGCAGCTCGGCCGCACGGGCCTGGAGCGCGGCGACCTGGTTCTCCAGTTCGATGATGCGCTTGATGCCCGCGAGGTTGATGCCCTCGTCCTGCGACAACTGCTGCACCTGACGGAGCAGTTGGATGTCGCGGGCCGAGTAACGCCGGCCCCGGCCGGCGGTGCGATCGGGGGACACCAGGCCCAAGCGGTCGTACTGGCGCAGGGTCTGGGGGTGCAGGCCGGACAGCTGGGCCGCCACCGAGATGACGTAGACCGGGGTTTCCTCGGTCAGTTCATACGGATTGCGCCGACGACCGTCCATCTGACTCATGCTCCCTTCGCGGCCTGGAACAGATCCGCCCGCGGATCCTCACCCGAAGTCGCCTCGCGATACGCCTCGAGCGCGTCACGAGCCTTCCCCGTCAGGTCCGTCGGAACACTCACTTCGACGGTGACCAGAAGGTCCCCGCGGGTGCCGTCCTTGCGGACCGCGCCCTTGCCCCGGGCACGCATGGTGCGGCCGTTGGGCGTCCCCGGCGGGAGCTTCAGCGTGACGGGCGGGCCGCCCAGCGTCGGCACCCGGACCTCGCCGCCGAGGGCGGCCTCGGCGAAGGTCACCGGGACGGTGACGGTGAGGTTGTCGTCCTTACGGCCGAACACCGGGTGGGCGTCGACATGGACGACCACGTACAGATCGCCCGCCGGGCCGCCCCGCTCACCGGGCGCGCCCTTGCCGCGCAGCCGGATCCGCTGGCCGTCGCTGACGCCCGCGGGGATGCGCACCTGCATGGTCCGCGAGGACTTGGCCCGGCCGCTGCCCTTGCAGACCTCGCAGGCGTGCTCCGCGATCAGGCCGCGGCCCTTGCAGTCCGGGCAGGGGTCGGTGAGGGAGAAGCCACCGCCGCTGCCCCGGGCGACCTGCCCGGTGCCGACGCAGGTCGGGCACACACGCGGTGTGCCGTTCTTGTCGCCGGTGCCCGAGCAGGCCTTGCAGGGCGACTGCGAGGACATGCGCAGCGGGACCGTCGCGCCCTCGATCGCCTCGGTGAAGCTGAGCGTGACCTCGGACTCGATGTCCTGGCCGCGCCGCGGGTTCGTGCGCGTCCCCGCGCCCGTACCGCCGCGGTTGAACAGGCCCCCGAAGACGTCACCGATCCCGCCGCCGAAGCCGCCGGCTCCCTGTCCTTGGCCCTGGGCGCCGCCTCCGAAGAGGTCGCCCAGGTCGAAGTTGAAGGAGCCGCCGCCTCCGCCGGGCCCCGGCCTGAAGCCGCCGTTGCCGAAGAGGGCGCGTGCCTCGTCGTACTCCTTGCGCTTCTTGGGGTCGCCGAGAATGTCGTTGGCCTCGGAGATCTCCTTGAAGCGCTCCTCCGCCTTCGCGTTTCCCGTGTTGGCGTCCGGGTGGTTCTCGCGGGCGAGCTTCCGGTACGCCTTCTTGATCTCGGCGTCGGTGGCGTCCTTGGGGACGCCGAGGACCTTGTAGTAGTCCTTCTCGATGAAGTCCTTGGTGCTCATCCTCGACGCCCCTCCTTCCTGTCGTCCGTGATGACGTCAGCCCTCGTCCGGGCCACCGCTCTCCTTGTCGTCGGCGTCGGCGGACTCGTCCGCCTTGACCGTCTGTGCCCCCGGCTGGGGTTCGGCCACGGCCACCCGCGCGGGGCGGATGGTGCGCTCGCCGATCCGGTACCCGGGCTGCAGAATCGCCACGCACGTCGTCTCGGTGACGTCGGGTGCGTAGCTGTGCATCAGGGCTTCGTGGATCGTCGGGTCGAAGGGCTCACCCTCCTTGCCGAACTGCTGCAGGCCCATCTTGGCCGCGGTGCTCTCCAGCGACTCGGCGACGGACTTGAAGCCGCCGACCAGTTCGCCGTGTTCGCGTGCGCGGCCGATGTCGTCGAGCACGGGCAGGAGCTCGGTCAGGAGGTTCGCGATGGCGATCTCCTTGACCGCGATCCGGTCGCGCTCGACCCGGCGGCGGTAGTTCTGGAACTCGGCCTGGAGGCGCTGGAGGTCGCCCGTGCGCTCATTGAGCGCCGTGCGGGCCTGGTCCAGCTGGGCCACCAGGGCCACGTCCTGTCCCGTGTCCCCGGCCGGGGCCGCCGCCTCCTCGGAGGGGGCGGCCTTCGGCTCGGCGTCATCGGAGGTGGCGCCGGAAGGGACGTCGGGCTGCTGCTCGTCGAAGCCCGGGGTCTCCTCCGTCACGCGGCACCGTCCTTCCGGTCCTCGTCGACGATCTCGGCGTCGACGACGTCGTCGTCGGCCTTGGCGTCACCGGCACCGGCACCCGCGCCGGCTCCGGCGGCGCCGTCGGCCTGCGCGGCGTTCGCGTCGGCGTACATGGCCTGGCCGAGCTTCTGCGAGACGGCCGCGACCTTCTCCGTGGCGGTGCGGATCTCGGCCGAGTCCTCGCCCTTGAGCTTCTCCTTCAGCTCATTGACGGCCTCTTCGACCTCGGTCTTGATCTCGCCCGGGACCTTGTCCTCGTTGTCCTTGAGGAACTTCTCGGTCTGGTAGACGAGCTGCTCGCCCTGGTTGCGGGACTCGGCGGCCTCGCGGCGCTTGTGGTCCTCCTCCGCGTACTGCTCGGCCTCCTGGCGCATGCGGTCGACCTCGTCCTTCGGCAGCGAGGAGCCGCCGGTGACGGTCATCTTCTGCTCCTTGCCGGTGCCGAGGTCCTTCGCCGTGACGTGCATGATGCCGTTGGCGTCGATGTCGAAGGACACCTCGATCTGCGGGACGCCGCGGGGCGCCGGGGGCAGACCGGTCAGCTCGAACATCCCGAGCTTCTTGTTGTACGCCGCGATCTCGCGCTCGCCCTGGTAGACCTGGATCTGCACGGAGGGCTGGTTGTCCTCGGCGGTGGTGAAGATCTCGGACCGCTTGGTCGGGATCGTCGTGTTCCGCTCGATGAGCTTGGTCATGATGCCGCCCTTGGTCTCGATACCGAGGGACAGCGGGGTGACGTCGAGGAGCAGGACGTCCTTGACCTCGCCCTTGAGGACACCGGCCTGCAGGGCGGCGCCGATGGCGACGACCTCGTCCGGGTTGACGCCCTTGTTGGCGTCCTTGCCGCCGGTCAGGTCCTTGACCAGCTCGGCGACGGCGGGCATACGCGTGGAGCCACCGACGAGAACGACGTGGTCGATCTCGGAGAGGTTGATCCCGGCGTCCTTGATGACGTTGTGGAACGGCGTCTTGCAGCGCTCCAGCAGGTCCGCGGTCAGCTGCTGGAACTGGGCGCGGGTGAGCTTCTCGTCGAGGTGCAGGGGGCCCTCGGCGGAGGCGGTGATGTAGGGCAGGTTGATCGAGGTCTCGGTGGACGAGGACAGCTCGATCTTCGCCTTCTCGGCGGCCTCGCGCAGACGCTGCAGGGCCATCTTGTCCTTGCCCAGGTCCACGCCGTGGCCGGACTGGAACTGCTGGACCAGGTAGTCGACGATGCGCTGGTCCCAGTCGTCACCACCGAGGTGGTTGTCACCGTTGGTGGCCTTCACCTCGACGACGCCGTCGCCGATCTCCAGCAGCGAGACGTCGAACGTACCGCCACCGAGGTCGAAGACCAGGATGGTCTGGTCGTCCTTGTCGAGGCCGTACGCCAGAGCGGCCGCGGTGGGCTCGTTGACGATGCGCAGGACGTTGAGGCCCGCGATCTCGCCGGCCTCCTTCGTCGCCTGACGCTCGGAGTCGTTGAAGTACGCCGGGACGGTGATGACCGCGTCGGTCACCTTCTCGCCCAGGTAGGACTCGGCGTCCCGCTTCAGCTTCTGGAGCACGAAGGCGCTGATCTGCTGCGGGTTGAAGGGCTTCCCGTCGAGCTCGATCTTCCAGTCCGTGCCCATGTGCCGCTTGACGGAGCGGATGGTCCGGTCCACGTTCGTGACCGCCTGGCGCTTGGCCACCTCTCCGACGAGCACTTCACCGTTCTTGGCGAAGGCGACGACGGACGGCGTGGTCCTGGCGCCCTCGGCGTTGGTGATGACGGTGGGCTCGCCGCCCTCCAGAACGCTGACGACGGAGTTAGTCGTGCCCAGGTCGATGCCGACCGCACGTGCCATGGTTGATTCCTCCAGCTGACTTGAGTGGAACGGACTCAAGTGTGCACGACCGCCCCCGACCGGTCAACAGAGGTGAGTCGACCTCACTCAACTCTTATCCGTTCCTTACACGCAACGGGGCTCTGACCTGCGGCGACATCTCACGCCGGGGAGCCCGGGGGCCTCGGGAGGAGTACATCGAGACGCGTGACACACCGAGGACGACGACGAGTGCCGCCCCCGCCACCCACCACAGCGCGTCGTCGCCGACCCAGCCGGCGTGCGCGAGTACCCCGACGGTCACCCCCGACAACGCCCCGGCCCCCAGCAGCAGGCTCGCCCCCGGCGCGGTCAGCCCGAGCCGCCGCAGCCGGTGCGCCAGATGGTCGGGGCCGCCGCGCAGAACGGCCCGCCCGGCCATCCGCCGCGACAACAGCACCAGCCCGGCGTCGGCGCACACCAGGGCGGTCAGCGCGAACAGCACCCCCGCGCTCTCCCCGAGCCCGGACCCGGCCCGCGCGTACACGGCCCCCAGGGCGATCACGAACCCCGCGGGCATGGCCCCGCACGCCCCGAGCCCGACCCGGGCCGGATGCCAGTTGTGCATGAGGAACCCGGTCAGCGCGGCGGCCAGCACGCTCATCAGTACGGCGATCCCGTCCATCACCTCCACCGCCGCGCAGACCCCCACCCCGAACGCGGTCACGACCCCCACGGTCCCGGCGAGCCCGTCGGCGTGATCGACCCCCCGGAACCCCAGGCTCAGCCCCGCGGCCCACACGACGGCCAGCAGCCCGGTCCCCACACCCGTCTCCCCGTACGGCACGACGCACGCGGCCGCCACGGCCGTACCGGCGAACAGCACCCGCCGCCGCAGCCGCCACACGTCGTCGACCAGCCCGAGCAGGGCGACCGCGCCCCCGGCGACGAGCAGCTCGCGCACCTCGCCCCCGACGGGCACGCCCTCGACCCAGCCGTAGGCGATCACCACCGCCCCGGTGACCATCACGACGGCCACGCCCCCGGACAGCGGCACCTCCCGCTGCCGCCGCCGGTCGACCAGACGCGACCAGCGGGCGGGCGTCCGGAGGAGGGCGGCGAGCAGGGCGGTGAGCAGGAGAGCGATGGCGGCGGCAGCGATCCCGTAGAGCACGGATATAAAGTTAGGCGGGATTATGACATTTCGGTACGAATAACACGACCGGATCCCCAGTGGATCGCAACCGGATCCCGCCTCCGGATGAACGGTTTCTGAGGCAACCCTCAGCGATTCAGATCACCCCCCACCCGGCTACAGTGCGGCGGAGGATAGGGGTAGTCTCAGACGGACTGCATAAGTTACCGCTTAGTAATTTCGGGAACCCTCTGAAACGGAGAGGGTCCCGACAGAAACCCCTCGCAGGCCCGAGGAGCCCCCATGCAACTCGCCGCGATCATCGTGTCGCTGGTTCTGACCGTGGTCGGCGTCGCGCTGCTCGCACGCGCGATCGGCCAGTTCGTCCGGTACTTCAAGCTGGGCCAGCCGGTCCCCGCCGGTACCAGGACCGACAACCCCTACCAGCGCAGCGTGACCCTGGTGAAGGAGTTCCTCGGGCACACGCGCATGAACCGGTGGGGGATCGTCGGTTTCGCGCACTGGTTCGTCGCCGTCGGCTTCCTGACCCTGCCGCCGACCCTGGCGCAGGCCTTCGGCCAGCTCTTCAAGGCCGACTGGGTGCTGCCGGTCATCGGCACCTTCCTGCCGTTCGAGCTGTACATCGAGTTCATCGGCGTGATGACCATCCTCGGCATCGCGGTGCTCATCGTGATCCGCCTGCTGAACCTGCCGAGCCGCCCGGGCCGCAAGTCCCGCTTCGCGGGCTCCAAGGCCGGCCAGGCGTACTTCGTCGAGTACGTCATCCTCACCATCGGCCTGGCGATCTACGTGCTGCGAGGCCTGGAGGGCGCGCTCCACCACGTCGACCACTACGAGGCGTCGTACTTCGCGTCGTACCCGCTGGTCCTGGCCTTCAAGGGGCTGTCGGTCGCCGCGCTCCAGAACCTGGTCTACCTGGTCGCGATGATCAAGATCGGTACCTCGTTCGTCTGGATGATCGTGGTGTCGCTCAACACCAACATGGGTGTGGCCTGGCACCGCTTCCTCGCCTTCCCGAACATCTGGTTCAAGCGCGAGGCCACGGGCGGCACGGCCCTCGGTGCCCTGCAGCCGATGACGTCCGGCGGCAAGCCGATCGACTTCACCGACCCGGGCGACGACGACGTCTTCGGCGTCTCCCAGGTCGAGCAGTACTCGTGGAAGGGCCTGCTGGACTTCTCCACCTGCACCGAGTGCGGCCGCTGCCAGTCGCAGTGCCCCGCCTGGAACACGGGCAAGCCCCTCTCCCCCAAGCTGCTGATCATGTCCCTGCGGGACCACGCGCACGCCAAGGCGCCGTACCTGCTGGCCGGCGGCGGCAAGACGATGGAGGGCGAGGAGAAGGCGTCCGAGGAGCAGCTGAAGGACGTCCCCGCGGCCGCCCTGGCGGAGGCCGAGCGCCCGCTGGTCGGCACGCTGGAGGAGAACGGCGTCATCGACCCGGACGTCCTGTGGTCCTGCACCACCTGCGGCGCCTGCGTGGAGCAGTGCCCGGTGGACATCGAGCACGTCGACCACATCGTCGACATGCGCCGCTACCAGGTGATGATCGAGAGCTCGTTCCCGTCCGAGGCGGGCACGATGCTCAAGAACCTGGAGAAGAAGGGCAACCCCTGGGGCCTGGCGAAGAAGCAGCGCCTGGAGTGGCTGAAGGAGCTGGACTTCGAGGTCCCGGTCGTCGGCAAGGACATCGAGGACCTGTCCGAGGTCGAGTACCTGTACTGGGTCGGCTGCGCGGGCGCCCTCGAGGACCGCGCCAAGAAGACCACGAAGGCCTTCGCCGAGCTGCTGAACATCGCGGGCGTCAAGTTCGCCATCATGGGCGGCGACGAGAAGTGCACGGGTGACTCCGCCCGCCGCCTGGGCAACGAGCCGCTGTTCCAGGAGCTCGGCATGGAGAACGTCATGGCGCTGAACATGGCGTTCGGCGAGGAGATGGACGACGAGGGCAAGGTGACGCCCGAGTCGGCGAAGCCCAAGTCCGCGAAGAAGATCGTCGCGACCTGCCCGCACTGCCTCAACACGCTCGGCAACGAGTACCCGCAGCTCGGCGGCGACTACGAGGTCATCCACCACACCCAGCTGCTCCAGCACCTCGTCGACGAGGGCAAGCTGATCCCGGTCACGCCGGTCGAGGGCATCATCACCTACCACGACCCCTGCTACCTGGGCCGCCACAACAAGATCTACACGCCCCCGCGCGAGATCATCGCCAGCGTCCCGGGCATCCGCAACGAGGAGATGCACCGCCACAAGGAGCGCGGCTTCTGCTGCGGTGCCGGTGGTGCCCGGATGTGGATGGAAGAGCGCATCGGCAAGCGCATCAACAACGAACGCGTCGACGAGGCCCTGTCGGTCAACCCCGACATCGTCTCCACGGCCTGCCCGTTCTGCCTCGTCATGCTCACGGACTCCGTGAACGGCAAGAAGAACGACGGCAAGGCCAAGGAGTCGATCACCGTCGTGGACGTGGCCCAGCTCCTGCTGGACTCCGTCAAGACACCGGTCCCCGCGGAGGTCTCCGACGGCAACGACGACACCGACGACGGCGGCGAGCCGCCGGCGGGAACGTCGGACTCCACGAGCGCGCCGGAGCCGGAGCCGGTGAAGTAACTCGTCGTTACGGCTGTCTCTGACGCCCCCTGTCCGCGTGTCGGGCAGGGGGCGTCGGTGTGTCTACGGCTCTACGGCTGGGCCCCGTGGCACAGGCATCCGCAGCGGCGCTGGAGCAGGATGCCGAGCGCGAAGGGCAGGGGCAGGTCGCTGGTCTGGCGGCAGTCGGCGTGCAGGTCCTGGTAGCCGGGGCGGGTGGCGAGAGTGCACTCGGGCGACGCGGACGGCTGCTCGGCAGGCCTCATCGGGACCGCTCCGAAGACCCGTCGCCGAACGTCGTCCGCCCCCTGCTCTCGGCGACGCGGAGGATGTCCCGCAGGGTCTCTGCCAGACGCTCGGCGAGAAAGCGGAGTTGGGCCTCGGTGGCGGTGGGGAGCAGGTCGTCGGCGTGGGCGAGGAGTCGGTCGGCCATGTCGAGCTGGGTTGCTTCCCTGATGTCGGCCAGACGGGATACGAGCCCGCCGCCTTCGTCAGTGATGAGAAAGCACGGCTTGGCCTCGGGGCTGGTCCAGGGCAGGAGCCGGAGCGTGCGGTGAGGGAGTCCGCTCATCGGGCGGCCTCCATGCGCTCGTGAGCTACGAGGTAGGGGCGTACCGCGTTGGTGGAGGCACCGTCGAGGAAGGTGTCCACACCGTAGGGGCTGCGAAGCGCGGGCAGAGGAGGGCAAGCCGAAAGCGAAGCGCCGGTCGCGGGGTGGAGTCGGCGTAACGGGTGACTGCACGCCCTGCGTGGCATGCACGAAAGGCCCACCCAGGCGACGAGACGGCGAAGCAGGTCGGTCATGGCATCTGTTCCCATCGGAGGGCAGCAGTGACGGAGGAGCTGAAAGGCTGTGCGCAGGGTGTGGGCGTCGGTAGGGGTGTTGGAGGTTCGCAACCTCCCCGGGTAGCCAAGCAGCATCACATGAGCGGACACGTGAGGGCGGGGTGGTGCCGATTCGGGCAGCACACAAGGTTGAGCGAGACGATGTTGCCTGACCGGTTGTAATAGACCCAGCTCACGTCGACGCCGACCGGTAGGACATCCCGTGCGTACTCGCGCTTCGTGTCCAGGTCCACATACGCCCGCCGCCCGTCCTCGCGCTCCATCGGCCTGTTGTCGAGGAAGTGTTTGACCATCCAGTCGAGAGCGGCCGTGGAGTCGGTCCACGTGCGCTCACGGTTGGCCTGGCCTCGCTTCATGAGCCAATGGCCCGACATCATCGGCGGAAGGTTGGTCACCGGGAACTCGGCGGTCACCTCGCGGTACCTGTCGATGAGGCGGATGGCCGTGATGTCGTCGTCGGAGGCAGGGGGCGTTGGAGGGACAGGGTGCGCGGGTCGCCGGTCGCCTTCCCGGTGGTAGCTGTCGGTCGCTCCGATCCACGGGCCGAAGCCGTGAAAGTGTCCAGTCCAGCTCATGCGCGCCTTCCGTGAGCACAGGGCGGGCCGCCCAGGTGAAGGACGACCCGCCAGGAGATGGGAGGTGTAGCAGGATCAGGCGGTCAGACTCCGCTTCTTCACCCAGCCGAGGGCGAAGTCGTCCAGCTCGGTGGCGGTGAACCGCAGCTCCTTACCGGCGCCCTCAGGCTTGGAGTCGCGGACCACGAAGGAGTCTGCGGCGCCGGGGATCGCGGCGAAGTCGACGCATCCCTCGGTACAGGGCCCGCCGCAGAAGTTCGTCGTTTCGATGCCGCTCACCGGCAGGGTGTAGAGATTGCCGTCCATCGGGTAGTCCTCTCTGGTGCAACTGCCGTGCGAAGATGCGGTCTCCGCGCCGTGGTGCACTTGCTGACCCACCCCGGCCCGGCCTTCCTGTTTCCCGGCCGGGGTGGGCGCCGACTCCGCCCCGAGAGATGCAGGCCGGGGCCACCTCGGGGACGGAAGATCATTCGGTCAATCGCCGGTAGACGGACATGACCGTGACGGAGCCGAGAATCATGAGCCCCTGGAAAATCAACCGACGTTGAGGCTCACGCCGCACCCGTCCCGCTCCTCTGGGTGTAGATCCACAGCAGCCTGCGCGTCAGGTCGGCGACTTCTCGCATGTAGAAGTAGGCCGCGAACGTCGGGGCTTCCGGGGTGGGGCGGTTCTTCAGATCGAGCAGCTTGTACGCCTTGTGGAACTGCTGCATGACCAGGTCGTCCTCGTCGGCGCCCAGTTCCTCGCCGAGGAGAATGTTCAGGTGTCCGATCAGCATCGGCGTCTTGGCGTCGATCTCGTCGCGAGTAGAAGTGCCCAGCCTCGCGGAGAGGGCGGCGTCGGTTCTGTCCTTGATCAGCGCGACGTCGATCGATACGCCGTCTTCGGTCGCTCGTGTCGCTTCAAGTCTGCTCGTCTCGGTCTTCACGGCGTGTCCCTCGCTGGCTGACGGCGGTTCCACCGGTTGGAGACCAGCGTTCCGCGCGAGAGGCGTGCGGACCACGGCGTTCATGGGTCAGTGTTGGGACATCTCTGGGACATGGGACGGGTGTCACGGTTGAGCGCGGCAAGATCCGGGGATGGGGGCCAGCATGAGCATCGCCGACAGGCGTAGGGCTCTGGGTCTGACCCAAGAGGGGTTCGCCTTCACAGTGGGCGTCGACCGGCGCACCGTAGGCCGATGGGAGCGGGGCGAATCCAGGCCCCAGCCTCCCCAGCGGCCCAAGGTCGCTGAGGTGCTACAGATGGACCTGGAAGAACTCGACGCCTTGCTCACCCCGAGCGATGTGCTGCCGAAGACCGAACGGTTAGCGTCGAGTGCCCACCACGCCCCAGGGGATCCAGACGAGATGATCCGACGTGAGTTTCTGCGCCATATGGCGGTGTCAGGTGCGGTCGCCTCCATACCCACGGGCGAGGCGGAAGCCCTGAAGCCCGACGCCGATGGCTTCGAGCGCATGAACGGCCACTTGTGGCAGGTCTACCAGCTAGCCCGCGCAAAGCACTCGGTGTATCCCGTGGTGCAGTCACAACTCACGGCCTTGAACAACGCGCTACGCGACGGGCGGGCACCTACAGGCTCGCTGTGCATCGCGGCAGGTGAACTGTTCCAACTGGCGGGCGAGCTGGCATTCGACTCCAACCGGTATCACGATGCCACCGCCTCGTACTCACTGGCGGCCAGTGCGAGCAAGGAGGCCGGCGCCTACGACCTGTGGGCGTGCGCCCTGATTCGCAACGCCTACGTCGACCTCTCCGAGCGTCGCTACCGACTCGCCGCCGAGACCCTGGGGGCCGCGCGTCGCATCGCCCAACATGGGGACGGCAGTCTTGCGACCAAGCACTGGGCTGCGGCCGTCCAGGCTGAAGCATTCGCCTGGCTCGGTGACTTTGATGCCTGCGAGGAGGCCCTGGACGAGGCCGAGAAGGTTGCCGAGATCAGCGGGCAGGCGTCGAAGGGGGGTTGGCTGCGCTTCGACGGCTCGCGCCTCGCGGAGGAGCGAGGAGCCCGGTACTTGCAGCTCAACCGTCTGGGCCTGGCCGAGACGGCCCTGAAGGATGCGCTGAAGCTCGCGCCCCTGGCTGCGGGTCACTCCTTCCGGCGCCGGGGCGCGGTCCTCGTCGATCTGGCCGCGATCGGCGCCAAGCGGAAGGACCCGGAGCAGGTCATGGAGTACGGCCTCGAAGCCCTGCGGCTGGCTCGGGACTCCGGGTCCGGCTACGTCGCCCGTAGACTCCAGTCCCTGACTGCCGAGCTGGGCACCATTGGGCGCGACCCGCGTATCGCTCAGTTGAAGGCCGAGATCGGCACCCTGACGGCATGACGAGAGGGGATGGCATGACGACCGAGGGGGCGCGAGTCTTTCGCGAGGCGTGGATCGCTGGAGTGCGAGAGCACTTCCCTGGCGAGCCGAAGCCGAGCTACGTAACCCCGTGGGATGAAACGCCTGAGTGGGAACGAGAGGCCGCGGGCGCCGTGTACGAACAGGTGCGCCACTTCATCGAACTGAGCGGCGGGCACGCCTCACGACTGTCACGCGAGCAGAAGGGCCGCTTCGTCGCCCTGTGCTGGACGGCGCAAATGTTCAAGCACTTCGAGGATCCGAAGCCGGGGTACGTTGCCGACTGGCCCGAGCTGCCGGACTGGCAGAAGGAGACCGACTCAGGCATCTTCGAGGCGGTTGAAGGCAGTCTGAAGTAACGCGTGGTCTGGAGCTGCCACCGGGCGAGTGATCATGGCCCCGCAGGCTGATGGCGCGTCGGGGCATCTTCAGCTGTACCGGAGGACACCGTGAGCGCGAGCAAGTGGATCAGCACGTCGATGCCGTACGTGACGCCGCGCGAGCGGGGCCAGGGCGATGCCTGGAGCGCGGACGCGGCGGCTCAGGGGCGTCGAGGATCCCAGCGGATCATCCGTGCCGGAGAGGTGCCGACGCCCGCCGAGGTCGCGTCCTTGCTCGGCATCATCGACGCCGAACCCGTCGTCGTACGGCGCCGTTTGATCCTCCTCGACGACGAGCCGAACGAGCTGACCGACACCTACTACCCGGTCGGCATCGCCCGGGGCACCCCGCTCGCCGGAACGGCGAAGATCCGCGGCGGAGCCGTCACGCTGCTCGCCGAGTTGGGGCATGTCGGTGCGCTGATCAGGGAGGACGTCACGGCGGGCCTGCCCGGGGAGGAGGAGCGAGAGACCCTGCGGCTCGCACCGACGGAGCCGGTCCTGCGCCTCACCCGGCTCACCCTGGACCGCGACGACCGGCCGATCCAGGTCGACCGCATGGTGATGCCGGCCCAGCGCCAGCAACTGCGCTACGAGATGAGGATCGGATGACGGTGCCGGTGGTTCAGCGAGTGGTCTCGTCGGGCTGAAGCCGGAGATCGAACCAGGGGATCGTCTCGCCCGGCAGCAGATACTCGTCGATCTCCACGAATCCGCGCTGCCGCGCGAAGCGGAGGCCGTCCGTATTGGATGCCAGGACCACCGTCTCGATGACCTCGGCGCCGAGTTCCCTCGCCTGCGCGAGACCACGCTCGTAGAGCTCTCCACCGAAACCCTGGCCACGGTGGTCGGGGAGGACGCGAGCGATGACAGTCGCCGCCACGGGTGCCTCGCTCGTGGGTGTCCCGCTCGTGGGCGGGCGAACCGTCGTGCATCCGATCACGGTCCCGTCGAGGTAGGCGACCTCCAGGACATTGTGCCGGGAGCGTTCGCGCACCTCGTCCAGCGACCGGTGGTGCGTGGGGATGACGAGGTTGTGGACGTACTGCCAGTCGTGGACCGTGGCGTCGCCGCCGTCCACCTTCTCTATACGTAGGCGGGACATCGGGTCAGCCAACCCGCGGTGGTAGTCCTCGTCAACCGGGATATCCGGGGTATCCCGGTGAGGCGCTGGTCGCCGGGGCGCACGCGGTTCGCGGTGGCGCGCGGCGAGGGCTCACCGGTCACTCGGATCCGGTCGTCGGCAGGGTGATACCGCGCCGGGACAACCACTGCTCACCCCACTCGTTCAGGCCCAGCAGCAGCGGTTCCAACGACCGCGCCTCCTCGGTCAGGGAGTACTCGACCCGGGGCGGCACGACCGGGTAGACCGTGCGCTCGACCAGACCGTCTTCTTCGAGTTCGCGGAGCTGCCGGGTCAGTGGCCGGGGCGCGATGCCGCGCATCTGGCGTTGGAGCTCGTTGAACCGCTTGGTGCCGTCGAGCAGATGGAACAGGATGACGCCTTTCCATTTGCCGCCGATGATTTTGACGGTCGCCTCCATCGCGCAACCGGGCAGGTCGTCGAACGGTCGGGTTCTCGGCATGGGTCAGCACTTCCGATTCGTGATACCACCAGGCCGGCCGGGAGGGTGGGCGGATTCGGTGCGGGGCCGGCCGAGCAGCCGGCCCCGCCGACCGGTCAGGTCAGGGTCGCGGCCAACGGCGCCGCAGGCAGGGGCGGCTGCGAACGCTGCCAGGCCGAGCCGTAGCGGGTGTACTGCAGCGGCGGCTCGATCGGCGTGCGCAGCTCGTCGGCGGCCGTGCGCGCCCAGAACGGATCCTTCAGCATCTCCCGGCCGAGCAGGACGATGTCCGCGCGGCCGTTCTGCAGGATCTCCTCGGCCTGCCGACCGCTCTCGATCAGGCCCACCGCACCGGTCTTGATGCCGACCTCCCGCCGGATCAGGTCGGCGGCGGGAACCTGGTAGTTCGGGTAGGAGGTGACCTTCACCGGGGCGATGCCGCCCGAGGAGGCGTCGATCAGATCGACGCCCTGGTCCTTCATCCAGCGGCCGAAGACGACGAAGTCCTCCGGGGTGTTCCCGCCCTCGGCGTAGTCCGTGGAGGAGATGCGCACGAACAGCGGGCCGTCCCATTCACCGCGCACGGCGTCGATGACTTCGCGCACGATCCGATAGCGGTTCTCGTGATTGCCGCCGTATTCGTCCGTGCGCTGGTTGGACAGCGGCGAGAGGAATTCATTGAGCAGATAGCCGTGGGCCGTGTGCACCTCGATGACGTCGAATCCGGCCGACTTCGCACGGACCGCGGCCTTGCGGAAGGCCTCGACGACATCCTTGATGCCCTCGGCCGTCAGTTCCTCCGGCATGCGCGAGTCGGGGGCGAAGGGGATCGCCGAAGGAGCCACCGGGGTGATGGAGTCGACGCCGAGCTGCCGGCCGGCGTGGCCGATCTGCGCGCCGGCCTTGGCTCCGAAGCCGTGGATCACCTCGGCCACCCGCGACAGTCCCGCGATGTGCTCGTCATCCCAGATTCCGAGGTCGCCCGGTCCTATCTGGCCGTTGGGAAGCACCGCCGTCGTCTCCAGCATCACCAGGCCGGCGCCGCCCAGGGCTCGTGCGCCGTAATGCACCAGGTGGAAATCGGAGACGCGGCCGCCCGCGTCAGCCGAGTGCATGCACATCGGGGACATCGCGATCCGGTTGCGGAATTCGGTGCCGCGGATCGTGATCGGCTCATACAGCTTGGCGGACAAGGAAATCTCTCCTATCTCGGTCACGGTTGGTGTGCCGACTACGAGATTAGGCAGTTGGTCCATGGCGCACCAGTACGCACTTTTATTTAACGTACTGCCAAAAATGTAAGTATGCGGACCGTCAGTCGTGCAGAACGACCTTGCCGATCGCTTTGCCGGAGGCCACGAGTTCGTGTGCTCGGCGCAGGCCGTCCACATCGATGCCGGGAATGGCGGTGCGCAGCGTCGTGCGCAGAGTCCCCTCATCGACGAGTTCGCCGACCCGGTCGAGGATCTTTCCCTGTTCCGCCATGTCCGCCGTCTCGAACATGGATCGCGTGAACATCATCTGCCAGTGCCACGCGATCGACTTCGTCTTGAGCGGCAGGATGTCCAGGCCCGGCGGCTCGTCGAGCGCCGCGATGTGACCGAACGGCGCGACGATCTCGGCGAAGGCGTCCACGTTGCCCGCGGTCTGCGATGCCAGGACGTAGTTCACGCCCTGTGGCGCGGCGGACCTGACCTCGTCCACCAGGCGATGGTGGTTCACGACCCCGTCGGCACCCTGCGCGAGCGCCCATGCGCGGGACTCGTCGCGTGACGCCGTCGCCAGCACTTCCAGGCTGGTGAGCCGTTTGGCGAGCTGGACCGCGATGGAGCCGACCCCACCCGCACCGCCGAGCACCAGCAGTGTGCCGGCGCTGTCATCGCCGAGCCGGAAGTGATCGAAGAGGACCTCCCAGGCCGTGAGCGTGGTGAGCGGCAGCGCGGCCGCCTCCGCGAAGGACAGTGACGTCGGTTTTGACCCCACCACCCGTTCATCGACGGCGTGGCAGGCGGAGTTGCCGCCGTTCCGGGTGACATCGCCGGCGTAGTAGACCTCGTCACCGACGGCGAACCGGGTGACGTCCGGGCCGATCGCCTCGACCGTCCCGGCCACGTCATAGCCGAGGATCTTCGGCTCGTCGCGCCCCAGTCCCGTTCGGATCTTCGTGTCGACCGGGTTGACCGACACCGCCCGCACCCGCACCAGGAGATCCCGCGCCCGAAGCTCGGGCACCGGTACCTCCTGCTCGACGAACGCGTCCGCGTCTGTGATCTCTCGTCCGCCCCGCGCGACGAGCGCGGTCATCCTGCCGGTCACGTCATTCTCCGTTTCCGTGTTTCCGTGTTCCGTGTTCCGTGTTTCGGTGTTTCGGTGTTTCGGTGTTTCCGTCGATGCTGTGCCCGATGCGCCGCCGGCTCCCGCGACGGCGCGTGGCGAAGCTATGGCAAGGGCGGTGGTTACCTGCAAGGGCGTAAAGTATCCGTTGGATACCATTGGCGATTGCGATCGGAGGCTGGGGCCGTGTCCGCTTCGAACCCGGAGCTCCGCGAGTCGAACCCGGGACCCCACGAGAGCCACGATGTCTACCAGGCGGACTGCCCCTGCCGGATGCTCCTGGACGTCGTCGCCAACAAATGGTCCGCGCTCGCCATCGGAGTGCTCGAGTCCGGGCCCGTGCGGTTCGGCGAACTCAAGCAGCGTCTCGGCGGGGTGACCCCGAAGGTCCTCACGGCGACCCTGCGCCGCCTCGAGACCGCGGGGCTCGTGGAGCGCGAGGTGTTCGCGGAAGTCCCTCCCCGTGTCGAGTACTCGCTGTCGCCGCTCGGACGTTCGGCCGCCCAGCCGCTCGCAGCGCTTCGCTCCTGGGCGGAGGCCAGCCTCGACGGGGCGTTGCCGGCCACGGACACGGAGGCCGACGGTCGAGCGAGTCAGGCTCCCCGCTCATAAGAACAGCCGGCTCGTAGCACTGACGGTCGCCACCGCTCCCCCATCAGGTGACCAATAGAACACCTGCCCGGTGAACTCAGGCGTCCATTTGGCTCATCCGTTCGAGTCGAGCCCCTCGAACGAGGTACACGCAATCGATTCTGCGATGCGTGATCAAAAACCTCAGGCGGGCCGCGCTCGCGGTCGCACTCGTTGTCCTTCCCCTGCTGGCCTCCGGTCCGGCGCAAGCTCAAGCGCACGGCCGGGCCGCCGAGCCGCGCACGCTGCCGATGGCGAACGCGGTCGGTGTCCTCCCCCTCGCGGATGAGGTGCGGGAGGGCTACCAGCGCACGAGCTTCCGGCACTGGAACGCCGGCCAGAACCCCACCGACGGCTGCAACACGCGTGCGGAGGTGCTCATCTCCGAGGCGGTCGATCCGCCCGCGGTCCTCGCGGGGTGCAGGCTCTCGGGCGGGCGGTGGTGGTCGTACTACGACGCGAGGTGGGTGACCGAGGCCGGCTCCCTCGACGTCGACCACATGGTGCCGCTGGCGGAGGCGTGGGACTCCGGGGCATCGCAGTGGACCGCCCAGCGGCGTGAGGCGTACGCCAACGACCTCGACGCCCTGACCTCCCTCATCGCGGTCACCGCGGCCTCCAACCGCAGCAAGGCCGACAAGGATCCGGCCGAGTGGCTGCCGCCGGCCGACGGCGTCCTGTGCCGGTACCTCTCGGAGTGGGTCGGGACCAAGCTCCGCTGGGGCCTCAGCGCCGACGCCGTCGAGTTCGAGGCACTCACCCGGCTCGCGCAGTCCTGCCCCGACACCAGCGTGACGTACGACCCCGCGCCGTAGGACCGTTGTCCCGCCTCGGCGACGGGGCGGGATCGGGTTGCCTCGCGCCTGCGCTACGGCCCCGGAGCGGGCGGTACGTCTCCCTGCGGTGCGGTACCGGTTCCCGGCGGGGCCGGGGCGACGCCGCCCTGGCCGCCGTAGGGGTGGCCGGGCACGGCCCCGTACGGCATGACGTACGGCGGGTACGGGGAGTAAGGGGCGTACGGCGGAGGCGGGCCGAACGGCGGCACGGGCACCGGCACCGGCATCGGCGGGGCGAGGCGCTGCGGTTGGTGGCGGCGGGCGAGCCACAGTACGAGCGCCGCGTACATCAGGGTCGTCACGACGTCTGCGAGGGCGAGGGACCAGGGCGAGTCGGCCGCGGTCTCGTCGGACGCCAGCCCGTCGACGATCGCGGCGAGCGTGCCGAAGGCCACCAGGTTGTTCAGGACGTGCAGCGCGATCGCCGCCTCCAGGCCACCGGTACGGATGGTCAGCCAGCCCGCCACCACACCGAAGACCATCAGGCCGATGAAGCCCCACCTGGTGCCCCAGCCGTGGGCGGCGGCGAACAGCACGGCCTGCGGGAGTACGACGATCCACGGAGAGCGGACGAGGGAACCGACCGCCTGCGTCAGCCAGCCCCGGAAGACGTACTCCTCGGCCGCGGCCTGCAGCGGGACGAAGACAGCCAGCACCGCCAGGGACGTGAGGAACGACCCCCAGCCCACCCACACCGCGGACTCCGCCGAGCCGGTCTCGCCCTCGGGCAGGAAGAAGGCGGTCCCCGTCAGCAAGGCCACGGGGAGCACCGCCGCCAGCAGACACCACCCCAGCCAGCGCCACCGCACCCGTCCGGCGACCGACGACACCGTGCCGGCCGGCCGACGCCCCGGCCACAACACGGCCAGCAACACCAGCGGCAGGGCGATCGCGATGGACGTCAGCTCCAACGCCGTGTTGCCGACCAGCCCGAAGTCGGGCCCGCCATCGGGGAGTTCGGGGGCATCGGCCATCGCCCCGAAGACGTAGGTGCCGGCTATGAGCAGGAGGACGACCACGAGATAGGCGAAGCAGAACAGCAGCGTGCCGACCAAGGGCCGCCACCGGCGGTGACGGCCTGTGCGGCGGTCCATACGGTGGTACGGGAAACCGGTGGGGCCGGGCGGCGGCACAGGCGCTGTCATGATCGACAGCTTCCCAAGAACACACCTCTGAAGGCGTCCGCCCGCAGCAGGAGCGACTGCTCGGTCTCTGGGTGGATGCCACAGTGCCACCAGGACGTCAACGGCGTTGCTTCAGAGCTAGGTTGGTTCCATGACCGACTCCAACAGCCTTGAGCGCGTACGGAAGTTCGGCCCCGCCCACTACATCGCCCCCTACCTCCTTCTCATCCTCGCCAACGCGGGTGCGCGGCAGGCTACGGCGGATGAACGGCCCGTGCTGTCATGGGTGTTCGTCGCCCTCGGCGTACTCGGCGGCGTTCTCACCGTCGCCCGTCTACGGCAGATGTGGCACACGCACCGGCGTCACCCGCTTCCCGCGTGGACACGAGGCCTGGGCGTGCTTCTCGCCGTGTACGGCCTGTACGTCGCCTACAGCCTGACAGCCGCCGTCACCGGCTAGCCGGAAGTTTCTCCATTGACGGGGCAGGCGCGTCACCGAACGCCTACCGTCTCCCTTCGTGACGACGACAACGCGGGGCGTCGATCAGGGCGCGCTCACCGCGACCACGTTCACCACCGTCTTCGTGCTGGTCATGGACGCCGGTGAGTACGACCTGCTGAACGGTGTCGTGGGCGCGGTCTGCGCGCTCATCCTGCTCGCCTACTACCGGCCGCTGCCCGCGCAGACGCCGTTCGACGCGAAGACCGGCGCCTTGGCGTTCGGCGCGGTCGCCGGACTCCAAGTGGCGAGCGGCGTCTCGTGGATGATCCAGCCCGCCGTCAACTGGGCTGTCGACCAGGGGCTCCTCGAGCTGAGCAAGACGTGCCGGGACAGAAGCCAGTGCCTGGGCGACAAGGCCGACGTACCCGTGGTGATCGCCTGGGCCGCGGCCGCCGTGTGGCTGGGCTACCAGCACTACCGGCGCTTTCCTCACGTCCCGCCTTCCGCTTAGGCCGTCGACGCCGGGGCAGGGGCCGGGCCTCGACCGGATAGCGCGCAACCTGGGCGAACCCTGGGTAACCGGCGACGCTCCTGAGAGCGCGCGGGGGGCGCACTGGGGGCCGCACGGGATTCGCGAGTGCATCCATGCAGACGCCGCCCCAGGCAAACACACCGCCCCGGAAATGTGAAGATCCCCCCTCGGAATCCAACAGCGTCGGCGACCCCCGAACCCCCTTGCGCCAGCAACAACAGGACTCCTCAAGAGCGACCTGACCGGGCATCACACCTCAACGCCCAGCACCCCCATCCCACTTCACAGGTATCGAATCAGTAAAGAGGGTTCCGCCTAGCGAATTTTTGTTGAACCATGAAGGTCCACAAATGAGGGGAGTTTGTGAAGATCGCTGGTTGCGCTTCGCGCACGTGCGGGCAAGGGGGCCCGGACAAGCCGGTGATGCGGTGCTGGTGCCGTTCCCACACCGCTTCTCACGCAGTACCACGCCACGGCCGCCTGCTTCAGGAACAGACGGCCGTACTTCAGGGGTGAGGAAACAACCATGCACATATGCGTGCTGGGGCAGGGCTATGTCGGCCTGCCCCTGGCCGTGAGGGCCGCCGAGGCCGGTCACAGCGTGACCGGCTACGAACCCGACCGGTCGCGTTGCGAGAGGCTGGCCGCCGGATCGTCGTACATCGAGGACATCGAGTCCAGCCGCCTTCAGGCCGTGCTGGGTTCGGGCGGCTACACCGCCACGTCGGACCCACAGGACCTCAAGGGCTTCGACGTCGCGGTCATCACCGTGCCGACTCCGCTGACCGACCGCGCACCGGACCTGAGCTGTGTCCGGGACGCCGGCCGCGTCCTGGCCGCATGGATCGAGCCGGGCGCCACCGTCGTACTCGAGTCGACCACGCACCCCGGCACCACCCGTGACGTGCTCGTCCCGCTGCTGGAGGAGGGCTCCGGCCTCGTCGCCGGGCGCGACTTCCACGTCGGGTTCAGCCCCGAGCGCATCGACCCGGGCAATGCCGACTGGCGACTGGAGAACACGCCGAAGATCGTCGCCGGGCTGACGGACGACTGTCTGCGGCACGTGAAGGCCTTCTACGACTCGGTCACCGACGTCACCGTGCCGGCCTCCGGGCTGGAGGAGGCCGAGCTGGCCAAGGTGTTCGAGAACACCTACCGGCATGTCAACATCGCCCTGGTCAACGAGCTTTCCCGGATGGCCCACACCCTGGGCGTCGATGTGTGGCACACCCTGGAGCTGGCGGCGACCAAGCCCTTCGGCTTCACCAAGTTCCTGCCCGGCCCCGGCGTCGGCGGACACTGCCTGCCCATCGACCCGGTGTACCTCAGCCACCACGTCAAGGCACGGCACGGGCAGACCTTCCGGCTCATCGAGCTGGCCCAGGACATCAACGAGTCCCAGCCCGACTACGTCGTACGCCGCCTCCAGGACTCCCTGAGCCGCCGCTTCCGACGGAG
The DNA here is from genome assembly GCF_024442335.1 of Streptomyces sp. CRCS-T-1. Taxonomy (NCBI): domain Bacteria; kingdom Bacillati; phylum Actinomycetota; class Actinomycetes; order Kitasatosporales; family Streptomycetaceae; genus Streptomyces; species Streptomyces sp. CRCS-T-1. The sequence goes on from NZ_CP101651.1 coordinate 3,866,386, forward strand.
CGTGAGCGGGGCGCGGATCCTCGCGCTGGGGGCCGCGTACAAGTCGGGCACCTCGGACGCCCGCCAGTCACCGGCCGTCGAAGTCATCGATCGGCTGCGTGCGATGGGCGCGGACGTCACCGTCGTAGACCCCTATCTGCCGGTGACGGCCGGGGGTTGCCGGGAGATTCCCTTCACCGCGGCGGACGGTGGCACGTGTCTCGCCGACTTCGACGCCGTCGTCCTGCTCACCCCGCACGGCGAGTTCGACCTCGTTCGACTCGCCGAAGAGGCCGCCTACGTCCTCGACACCCGTGGCGTCTTGAGCGCCGCACCCCACGTCGAACGGCTCTGACCAGAGCCGCCCGAAAAACCAAGACCCCAGAGGAAAGAGAGAAAGACATGTACGGACAGAACGGTGTGGGCGCGGCGATCGGTACCGCCACCGGTGGAGCCGCCCTGGCGGCCACGGGCGGGACGGGGCTGGGGTGGATCGTGCTGGGAGCCATGCTCTTCGTGATCGGCGGCGTGGTGGTGTTCCGCACGGCGACCCGCGGCAAGCGAGTGACCGCTTGAGCACGTCGCAGACCCGCGGCGCGGGCCCCTCGGTGGCCCGCGCGTCACGGGGGAGATTCACGGCGGTGACCGCCGTGGTGGTGGCGGCTCTCGCCGCTGCCACCGTAGTGGTGCACATCCAGTCGAAGAGCCCGATCCTGACGTTCTACTGGTGGCTGGGCATGCTGGTCATCGTGCTCTGCCTGGTCTCGTTCCTGAAGGGCCGGTCCTTCACTCACCTCCCGGTGGCTCCGGGCCGGACGGTGGCGATCATCCCGGCCTTCGAGGAGCCGACGGTGAATCTGCACCGCACGGTGCGGTCGCTGCTGGCCCAGACGCATCCGGTCGACGAGATCCATGTGATCGACGACGGCTCGCGGCAGCACCCGGTGGAACCCTTCGAGCACCCCCGGGTCTTCTGGCACCGGCAGGAGAACAAGGGCAAGCGCGGAGCCCAGGTCACCGTGCTCCGGCACCTTCAGGAGCAGGGCAAGCACTTCGACTACGTGCTCACCATCGACTCGGACGGCGAGCCGTTCCCGGACGCGCTCGAACAGCAACTGCGGGCCATGAGCAACCCGAAGATCCAGGCCACCACCGGCATGATCTACGTCCGCAACTTCGAGGAGACCTGGGTCTCCCGGGCCGCGGACATCGACATCGGCACCTCGTGCGTGATGATGCGCTCCTCGCGCTCCATGCTCGGAGCCCTGGAGACGACCTCGGGCGCCTTGGCTCTCTACCGGGCCGAGCTGCTCTACGACCACCTGGACGCCTACGAGGTGGAGTGCGGGACGGGCGACGACCGCTGGCTGGCGCTGCGGGCGCTCATGCGCGGTGAGGTCGTGGCCGTCAACGAGGCCGGCGTGGTCACCGACATGCCGACGACGCTGAAGAAGACCTACCGTCAGCGTCTGCGCTGGGCCCGGTCGTGGTGGTGGATGCTGCCGTTCGTGTTCGCGCGGCTGTCGCCGAAGCAGCTCATATCGCCGACCTTCGGGCTGCTCCAGCTCGTCATCACCCCGGTGATGCTGGCCTGGACCGTGGTCATGACGCTCATGACCCTGGGCGGCCGGTACCACAACCCCGGTGTGGCCTTGGTGTATCTCGCCGTCTATCTGGTGGTCCGCTACGGCCAGTCGGGGCTGTACGTGCTCATGCGACCGGACATGACCGCGGGTCAGCGGTGGCGCTCCTGGCTCGTCGGCACCCCGACGGCGGTGTTCATGAACATCGTGCTGCTGTGCCCCACGCGCTACTGGGCCCTGTTCAAGCTCCGCGACAACGCGTGGCAGTCGCGCGGGCTGACGGCGAAGACGTCCCTGCCGAAGGGGCGGCATCGCGGCGGATCGAAGCAGCCGCTGAACGTGTGACCACTGCCCTCTCACGAGCCCGGACGATGAACTCCGGGCTCGTGAGAGGTCTATCTGCAGATCGCGCCCGTACCGATGGAACTGCTCCGGGGAGGCCCGCAAGGCGGCGGTCGATGTGCGGTACCGGCCAGCGTGGGCCGGGTGACACGGCCCCTGCACCTCGGGAATCCGAACCACGAGAATTAACCGAACTCACGTACAACCCTTACGTCCCCACACAGGTCTCCTGATCGCCGACCACCCGTGAACGCCCGCACAACTCCCGGCGAACACGGACGGTCCGGCACTTCATCGACGGTGGATGCCCGCCAGGCATCCCGCGTGCCGCAGGAGACTCCCGCATGGATCAGGACCAGCACCGGCGACGACGCCCGCAGAGGCGTCCGCGCCCACTCCGCCCCGCCCTCGCGACGGCCGCCACCGACCCGGCAGCCGCGCCGACGGGCGGGTCACTCATGCCCGCGACCGTCGGCACGGCGGCGATCCCGCGCCGGGCGAGTGCGCCTTCCCGGGGCCCCGCCCGCCCCGCCTGACCTCCCGCGACCTCACCCCTCTTCCGTCGGGGATCGGCCCTGCCCTCAGGCCCCACCCCCGCCCACACCACACACCACGCCACCCCTCCCCACCCGGAGCCCCGCCTTGCGCACCCGCACCCTCCTCCTGGCCGCCACCCTCACCACCGGCCTCCTGAGCACCGTCCTCCCCGTCGGCACGGCCGCCGCCGCCCCCTCCGGGCTGGCCGGTGACTTCAATGGCGACGGCTACCGGGACGTGGCCTTCGGCGCGATGGGTGCCGATGTCGGTGCGGTGCAGGGCGCCGGTGCCGTCGTCGTGCTGTACGGCTCCTCGTCCGGTGTCTCGGCCTCGAAGAAGACCGTCGTCACCCAGAACTCCACCGGCGTCCCGGGCGAGTCCGAGTCCGGCGACCGTTTCGGCAGCGCTCTGGCCGCCGGTGACCTGGACCGCGACGGCTACTCGGACCTGGTCGTCGGCGCCCAGTACGAGGCCATCGGCGACCGGGACGGCGTCGGCTCCGCCACCGTCCTGTGGGGCTCCAAGTCCGGTCTGTCCGGCGGCAAGGGCCTGCCCCAGCCGTCCGACCTCTCGGAGTGGGGCGGCTTCTCCTCGGGCATCGCCACCGGCGACTTCGACGGCGACGGCGCGACCGACGTGACGATCACCGGCCAGAGCCGCACCCGCCTCTACAAGGGCCCCTTCACCCGTACGAACGGCCCCGCGAGCCACACCAGCCTCGGCCAGTTCGGATCGACGTACGCGGTGATCGCGGGCGACCTGAGCGGCGACGGCGCGGCAGAGCGCGTGTACCCCTTCCTCGTCGACGGCGACGCCGGCGGCGAGATCGGCTACCACCGCTGGACCGGCACCAAGTACGCCGCCACCGACCTGCCCCAGGCCGACGGCGAAGAGGGCACGATCGCCGACGTCGACGGCGACGGCTACGGCGATCTCGTCCTCGGCGACTACCAGGACCCGCGCGCCGACAAGCCCGGCGGCCACAAGGGCGGCCAGATCGCCGTCTGGTACGGCGGCCCTACCGGCCCCGACCCGGCGCAGAAGCCGACCCTGATCCACCAGGACACCGCGGGCGTGCCCGGCGCCGGCGAGAGCGACGACGTCTTCGGCTCGGCGCTCTCCTCCGGCGACGTCAACGGCGACGGCTTCGCCGACATCGCGGTCGGTGCGTGGGGCGAGGACATCGGCTCGGTGCGGGACGCCGGCTCGGTGACCGTCCTGTTCGGCTCGGCCTCCGGACTGAGCGGCAAGGGCGCCAAGTCCTACTCGCAGGACACGGCCGGCGTGCCGGGTGCGAACGAGACGATGGACGGGTTCGGCATGACGGTGCGCCTCGTCGACCTCGACAAGAACGGCAAGGCCGACCTGGTGAGCGGCGCCGGGTACGAGAACGGCTACGGCGCGGCCACCGTGCTGCGCGGCAGCGCCTCGGGCCTGGCCACCTCCGGCGCGAAGTTCCTCTCGGCCCGCGACGTCACCCTCAAGGGCGGCGACCCCAACTTCGCCTGGGCCATCGCCCAGTGACCCACGACGGCCGTCAGCCCTTCGCTCCTCACCCAGTGAACCCAGTGACACCCGACCGCCGTCAGCCCATCGCTCCTCACCCAGTGAACCCAGTGACACCCGACCGCCGTCAGCCCATCGCTCCTCGCGGCGCCCCGAGTGCGACACGACCGGCCACCACGCCCCCTCGCTCAGTGACTGCCCGTCACCACAAAGCCCCGCCAAGGAACCCCATGCGTCTGCGCACCGCGGCCACCACCGCCTTCCTCACGGCCGTCCTCACCCCGCTCGCCCTGCTGCCCCTCACCGCACCCGCCGCCCACGCCGCCGCGGCCGCCGCCCCGTACGACTTCAACGGCGACGGCCGCAAGGACCTGGCGATCGGCGCCCCGGGCGCCACGGTCGCCGGGAAGGCGAAGGCGGGCGCCGTGTCCGTCGTCTACGGCAGCACGAGCGGGCCGAAGACCTCGACGCGCACGCTCCTCACCCAGGACACCGCCGGGATGCCGGGTGCCGCCGAGGCCGACGACGCCTTCGGCTCGGCCCTCGCCTCCGTGGACCTGAACACCGACGGTTACGCCGACCTGCTGATCGGCACGCCCGGCGAGGACGGCAGCGACACCAACGACGGCACCGTCACCATCGTCTGGGGCTCGAAGTCCGGCCTGTCCGGCGCCCGTTCGCTGTTCAGCTTCTTCAGCAGCGACTACGACCGCTACGGCCAGACCCTCGCCGCGGGCGACTTCGACAACGACGGCGACCCGGACGTGGCGGTCGGCTCCACGGGCCCGATCCTCATCTCCCTCGTCGCCGGACCGATCGGCAAGTCCGGTGAGCACAGCGGTGGTTCGGGATCCCGCAACGAGGGCTGGTCCTCGTCGCCCGGTGTCACCCACCTGTCCGCGGGCGCCGTCGCCGGCGACGGCCACTCCCGGGTGATCGTGCACGGCCGCGCGAAGGGCACCGACGACGCCGTCACCACCATGGCCGACATGGAGATCAGCAACTACACCGACTGGCTGCAGAACCTGCCCGCCGGCCACGTCTCCGCCGTGGCGGACATCGACAAGGACGGCTACGCCGACATCGCCATCGGCAACGACCGCGAGACCTCCGCCGACCCGGCGGGCGCCCTCGGCGGCAAGGTCACCGTCGTCTACGGCGGACCGGACGGCCGGGACACCAGCCGCGCCCCGCTGGTCCTCACCCAGGACACCGCCGGTGTGCCCGGCGCCTCCGAGAAGGGCGACCGCTTCGGCAGCGGCGTCTCGCTCGGCGACGTCAACGGCGACGGGTACGCCGACCTGGCGATCGGCGCCGCGGGCGAGAACTCCGCCGCCGGTGCCGTCACCGTGCTGTACGGCTCGGCGTCCGGACCGACCACCCAGGGCGCGACGTCGTACAGCCAGAACACCGCGGGCGTGCCCGGCGGTTCCGAGAAGGGCGACCGTTTCGGCGAGCGCGTCACGCTCACCGACCACACCGGCGACCGCCGCGCCGACCTGTCCGTGGCCGCGCCGGGCGAGAACGGCGACGGCGCGGTCTGGTCCCTGCGCGGCACGGCGACCGGCCTCACGGCCACCGGCTCGACGAGCTTCGGCCCGGGCACGACGGGCATCTCCACGGCCGGCGCACCGGCGTACGGCACGGCCCTCAACTCCTGACCACCTCCCCACACCACACCTCCGCACCACACGACACCCTCCGCACCACGCCGCTCCACGTCACGCCCTCCGCACCAGGCCGCTCGACGTCACACCCTCCGCACCACGCCGCTCCACGTCACGCCCTCCGCACCACACCGCTCCACACCCTCGTCACCACACCGCTCCACGTCACACCCCCCGCACCACACCGCTCCACATCACGCCGCCCGACACGACACCGCTCCACATCACACCGCTCCACGTCACACCGAAACGGGGACTCCGATGCGCAAGCGCACCCTCCTCCTGGCCACCGCCCTCACCACCGGCCTGCTCACCGCCCTGACCCTGCCCGCGACGCCGGCCGCCGCCGCGCCCTCCGGCCTCTCCGGCGACTTCAACGGCGACGGCCACCGCGACCTCGCGATCGCCGCCCCGCTCGGCAAGATCGGCGGCAAGACCGGGGCCGGCTACGTCGCCGTCGTCTACGGCACCGCGAAGGGCCTGGACACCACCAAGCGCCAGATCATCAGCCAGGCCACCGACGGCGTCCCGGGCGTCCCGGAGTCGGGGGACTACTTCGGCGACCGCCTGACCACCGGCGACCTGGACGACGACGGCTACACGGACCTGGTCGTGGGCGTGCACGCCGAGCAGATCGGCTCCACCGGCGACTCGGGCGTGCTCACCGTCGTCTGGGGCGGCGCGAGCGGGCTGAAGACCGCGACCGACCTGTCCGCCCCGCTCCCGGAGAACCGCAACGAGCTGGGCTGGTCCGTCGCCACCGGCGACTTCGACGGCGACGGCGACACCGACCTGGCCGCCGCCAACATCGCCTACCCCGAGCTGAACGTCTTCGAGGGCCCGGTCTCGCGCACCGGCAAGGCCACCGAGCTCGTCGGCATCGACACCTCCAGCCGGACCGGCATCAACACCGACAAGATCGTCTCGGGCGACGTGACCGGTGACGGCAGGGCGGACCTGCTGGTCACGGGCCAGGAGGAGATCGGCGACGGCTACCGCACCCGCGGCGTGCTGTACAAGGGCTCCGCCACCGGCCTGACGCCCGGCGGCAAGGTCGCGGGCGGCTACGACGCCGTCATCGCGGACGTGAACAAGGACGGCTTCGGCGACATCGTCACCGGCAACTTCATGGAGAAGTCCACGGACGAGCCGAACGGCGGCCCCGGCGGCGCGGTCACCGTGACCTACGGCGCCTCCGGAGGCCTGAGCACCCGCACCCCCGTCCGCATCACCCAGGACACCGCGGGCGTACCCGGCTCCGCCGAGAAGAACGACCGCTTCGGCTGGAGCCTGTCGGCCGGCGACACCGACGGCGACGGCTACACCGACATCGCGGTCGGCGCCCCGTACGAGGCCATCGGCTCGAAGAAGCAGGCCGGCACGGTCACGGTCCTGCGCGGCTCGGCAGCCGGCCTGACCGGCAGCGGTGCCAAGTCCTTCTCCCAGGACACCGCGGGCGTCCCCGGCGCCGTCGAGGCGTACGACTCCTTCGGCTACGCCGTGCGGCTCACCGACGCGAGCGGCGACGGCCGCGCGGAGCTGGCGGCGAGCGCTTCCGGCGAGAACACCGGTGACGGCGCGGTCTGGCTGCTGAAGTCCACCGCTTCCGGCATCACGGCCACCGGGTCCACGTCCTTCGGCGCCGCGACCGTGGGCGGCCCGGCGGGCGACGCGTACTTCGGTGACGTCCTCGCGGGCTGACCCCCGAACGTATCCCCCACCCCTTCTCACCAGCCCGCCCCATCACCAGGAGGAACACCGCATGCGCAGGCACACCGCGGCCGCCCTCGGCGCCGCCGCCCTGCTGGCCGCCGGCCTCACCCCGCTCACCCTGGCCGCCCCCGCCTCAGCGGCGCCGTCGAAGTTCGCCGACGACTTCAACGGCGACGGCTACAGCGACCTCGCCGCCGCCGCGCCCTACACCCCGGTCGGCGGCAAGAGGGACGCGGGCGCCGTCGTCATCACCTACGGCTCCGCGAACGGCATCAGCGCCGCCCGCCGTACCGTCCTCACCCAGGACACGGCCGGCATCCCCGGCACCGCCGAGGAGGGCGACCGCTTCGGCAGGGCCCTCTCCTCCGGCGACCTGAACAGCGACGGATACGCCGACCTGGTGATCGGCAGCACCGGCGAGGACATCGACTCCGACGCCGACGGCGGCTCCGTCACCGTCGTCTGGGGCGGCAAGAGCGGCCTGTCCGGCGGCCGGGGCGTCCCCGACCCGGCCGTGGCGGCCCACGACGAGTACGGCATGTCCCTCGCCGTCGGCGACTTCACCGGGGACGGCCGGGCCGACATCGCCGTCGGCAGCACCGGCAGCGACATCTGGATCCACGAGGGCATCTCCAAGACCGCCGGCTCGGGCACACACCAGGAACTCGCCAGCGGCCTGCGAGGCGGAGCCGGCCTCGCCGGTGCCCGGAGCCTCTCCGCCGGCGACGTCAACGGCGACGGCACCGACGACCTGGTCGCCACCGGCAGCGAGGAGTCCACGTACGAGGACGGCGCCATGGTCTACCTCGGCTCCGCCTCCGGCCTGACCCGCCAGACGTTCCTGAAGAGCGGCGGCTGGGAGCTGGCCACCGTCGGCGACCTGAACGGCGACGGCTACGACGATGTCGTCACGGCGGCCTACGGCGGCGACGCCAGAAGCCTCGGCGGCTCGGTCAGCGCCTGGCCCGGCGGCGCCACCGGCGTCCGCACCAGCCCCCGGACGACAATCAACCAGGACACCCCCGGCGTCCCCGGCGCGGACGAGGAGAGCGACTGGTTCGGCAACGACCTCTCGATCGCCGACGTCAACGGCGACGGCTACGGCGACCTGGCCGTCGGCACGATCCACGAGGACGTCGGCACCGCGGACATCGCCGGCAGCGTCACCGTGCTGCGCGGCTCGGCCACCGGACTGACCGGCACCGGCGCCCAGTCGTTCACCCAGAACACGGAGGGCGTCCCCGGCACCGCCGAGTCCGCCGACCGCTTCGGCGCGTCCGTACGCCTGTCCGACCTCACCGGCGACGGCAAGGCGGACCTGTCCGTCGGCTCCGACGGCGAGAACCACCCCTCCGGCTCCCTCTACAGCCTGCGCGGCTCGGCCTCGGGCGTGACCACGAAGAACGCGATCAGCTTCGGCCCCGGCTCCCTGGGCATGTCGACGACGGACTATCTGAGGCTGGGCCAGGTCATGCTGCGCTGACCCCGCGGTACCAGGCGATGGGCCCGGGGCCGTGGGGGTCCTGGGGTCCCTGGGGCAGAACCCTGACAACCCATGAGTTCCTGAAGGGGCTTACCCCTTAAGGGATGTCACAGCTCGGCCGCAAAGCCGGGCCCGGAAGCCCGGGCCCGGCCCGCCACCGCCCGGGACCAGGTACGTTCGATGACGTGGCTGGATTCAGGATCGGACGCGGCCGGAACAACGGCGCTCCTCAGACGCGACCGCAAAACCCCCCGCACGGGCAGCAGACGCCGCAGGGACCGTCGTACGGTTACCCGCCGGCGCCTCAGCCGTACCCGCAGCAGCAGCCGTACGGCAACGGCGGCGGCCCCACCTGGCCGCAGGCGAACGCCGGACCCGGCGGCCACGGTGGCGGCTACGGCGGACCCGGCGGCCACGGCGAGCCGGAGTACTTCGGCGACGGCGCGTACCCGCCCGGCCCCCAGGGCCCGCCGGACCCGTACGCGGCGAACAACCCGGGCCACACCCAGGCCTTCTCGGTCGACGAGGACCCCTACAACCAGGGCGACACCTACCGCGCCGGCGCGGCGCCCGCGCCGTCCGGCCCGGTCGGCCCGCGCCTGCACTGGAAGGCCCTGCTGCGGGGGATCGTCCTCTCCCCCAGCCAGACGTTCCTCCAGATGCGCGACTACTCGATGTGGGGCCCGGCCCTCATCGTCACGCTCCTCTACGGCCTGCTCGCGGTCTTCGGCTTCGACGGCGCCCGCGCGGACGCGATAAACGCCACACTGTCGAACGCGGTCCCGATCGTCCTGACCACGGCCGTCGCGATGGCGATCAGCGCCTTCATCCTGGGCGTGGTCACCCACACCCTGGCCCGCCAGCTCGGCGGCGACGGCGCCTGGCAGCCCACGGTCGGCCTCTCCATGCTGATCATGTCCCTCACGGACGCGCCCCGCCTGGTCTTCGCGATGTTCGCCGGCGGCGACGCGACGTTCGTACAGCTCCTGGGCTGGGCCACCTGGATCGCGGGCGGCGCCCTCCTGACCCTCATGGTCAGCCGCTCCCACGACCTCCCCTGGCCGAAGGCGCTCGGCGCGTCGGCGATCCAGCTGATCGCCCTGCTGTCGATCGTGAAGCTGGGCACGGTCTGAGGTTCCGCGCGCACCCGCGCGCACGAGAAAGGGGCTCCCGGAGGAGCCCCTTTTTTGCTGCCTGTCAGGGCTGCTTCTTTTTGCTGCCTGTCAGGGCCGCCTGTCAGGCGTCGAGCACCTGCCCGGCCCGCCGCACCACCGGAGGCTCCACGGACCACGGGAAGTTGATCCACTCATCGGTCCGCTTCCACACGTACTCGCACTTCACCAGCGACTGGGACTTCTCGTAGACCACGGCGCTGCGCACCTCGGCGACGGTGTCGAGGCAGAAGTCGCGGACCAGCTTGAGGGTCTTGCCGGTGTCGGCGACGTCGTCGGTGATCAGCACCTTCTTCTCGGAGAAGTCGATCACGTTGGGGACGGGGGCGAGCATGACGGGCATCTCGAGGGTGGTCCCCACGCCCGTATAGAACTCCACATTCACGAGGTGGATGTTCTTGCAGTCGAGGGCGTAGGCGAGCCCGCCGGCCACGAAGACACCGCCGCGGGCGATGCTGAGCACGACGTCGGGCTCGTACCCGTCGTCGGCGATGGCCTGCGCGAGCTCGCGCACGGCGACCCCGAACCGCTCGTAGGTCAGATTCTCCCGCTCACCGCTCATGCTCGTGTCACTCATGCTGGGGTCGCTCATGCTGGGGTCGCTCACACCTGGGTCCGATGGAAATTGAGGAAGGACCGGGAGGCCGTCGGCCCCCGCTGCCCCTGGTACCGCGACCCGTACCGCTCACTGCCGTAGGGGAACTCGGCGGGCGAGCTGAGCTTGAACATGCAGAGCTGCCCGATCTTCATCCCCGGCCAGAGCTTGATCGGCAGGGTGGCGAGGTTGGACAGCTCCAGGGTCACATGGCCGCTGAAGCCGGGGTCGATGAACCCGGCGGTGGAGTGCGTCACGAGCCCCAGCCGCCCCAGCGAGCTCTTGCCCTCAAGCCGGGAGGCGAGATCGTCGGGCAGCGTGATGACCTCGTACGTACTGGCGAGGACGAACTCCCCCGGGTGCAGGATGAACGGCTCGTCGCCCTCCGGCTCCACGAGCCGGGTCAGATCGGTCTGCTCGACGGAGGGGTCGATGTGGGGGTACCGGTGGTTCTCGAACACCCGGAAGTAGCGGTCCAGCCGCACATCGATGCTCGACGGCTGCACCATCGCGTCGTCAAACGGATCGATACGCACTCGTCCGGCGTCGATCTCGGCCCGGATGTCCTTGTCTGAGAGAAGCACGCCCCGAGGATACGCAAGGCGCGCGGAGCGCCCACAACCGGACGACTCCACGCGCCTTATGCCCTACGGCTGTGCCTTTGTCCTCTACTCACTACTGCCCACTACTGCCCGCCGCAGATCGCTCCGCTCGCTACCGCTTCTGGTGGCTGACGGGTACGACGCTGCGGAGCCGCGTACACCGCGGACACCGGAGCAGCCGGCCGGGGCCGAGTCGCTCGGCCTGCTGCATCGGGAACGAAGCGGTGGTGAACACGTGCCCATCGGCACAGCGGACGACGGTGCGCTCCATCAAGTCCAAGAGTCCCTTCCCCAAGAGCCGCGTCTGGCTGGTGCTTGCCTGACGACAAAAGCCACAGTACGGGATGAAAGGAACAGCCTTCGAGGCGGCGCTCCGGTCCCGCCCGGACCCTCGCCGACGCCCCACCGTACGCCCCAACTCCGCTGCCCCGCAGCCGCATCCCACCCCTGAAACGCCCTCAGACCCCAGGGCATCAACACCCGGGGCCTGACATGGGGTAAAGTGGCCAACGTTCGCACACCGACTCCGTCGGCGTCTTACGCGGGTGTAGTTTAATGGTAGAACATCAGCTTCCCAAGCTGAGAGCGCGAGTTCGATTCTCGTCACCCGCTCCACGAAGAAGGCCCAGGTCAGAGACCTGGGCCGTTTTGCTGTCCGCTGTGATCAGTCGTCGCGTGCCAGATTCGTGCCAGAACGCTTCTCGACGGCCTTCTGGGCAGCCTCCTCCCGAGCCTTCTGAACCGTGGCGTCGAGGCCGGCGGCAACCTCCTCCTGTCGCTCCTCGTCGGAGTGCTGATAGATCAGCGCGGCCTTCTCCGAGGACTGCCCGGCTCGGACCATCGTGTCCTTGAGAGTGGCCCCGGACCGCGTCGACAGGGTGTGCCCGGTGTGCCGGAGGTCGTAGAACCGGAAGCCCTCAGGCAGGCCGACGACCTCCCGTGCCTTCCGCCACTTCCGCCCGAAGGTGCTGCGCCGGAAGGGAGCACCCTTCTCCCCCACAAAGATCAGCCCATCGGGGCCCGGCTCGGCGTAGGACTCAAGGTGCCAGCGGAGCTCCCGGTGAAGGAAGGCGGGAAGAATCACAGTCCGGGTGCCCGCCTCGGACTTGGTGTCGCCCTGGACGCGGCGACCGTCCATCCGCTCCGGCTCGGCGAGGCGGACGCGGAGGCGCAGGTTGTCGAGGTCGATGTCCCGGCGCCGGAGGCCGGCCAGCTCTTCGGGCCTGAGCGGGCCGTAGGCGCCGAGGTAGACCATGAGCCGCCACCGCATCCCCACCGCATTGGCGAGGGCGTCCACCTGGGCGACGGTGGCGATGCGCCGCTCAGCGGCCTTCTCCTTACCAGCGCCCTTGATCCGGCACGGATTGCGCGTGATCAGCTCGTCGTCCACGGCCGTCTCCATGATGGCCTTGAGGAGCCGGTAAGCCTTGGCGGTGATCGTCTTGGCACCCGTGAGCCGCAGCCGTTCAGCCCGCCACTCCCTGACTCGGGGCGCGGTGATCTCGTCCAAGTCCAGGTCGGCTAACGCGAACAGGTGCTTGTCGAGGAGATACCGGTAGAGGTCCTGCGTAAGCGGCGCGAGCTCCCGTTCCTCCACCCACTTCTCCGCGTAGGCCCGGAAGCCCACCGCGCCCGCATCGGGGTCACGCCAGTCGCCACGACGAATCTCCGTCTGCCTTTCGGCGAGCCAGTCATCCGCGTCGGCCGTCGTCTCGAACGTGAAGGGAGCCGGACGCATCACGCCGTCTGGCCCCGGATAGCGCGCCTGGTACCGCCCGGAGGGAAGCCGTCTGATCGCGCCGAAGCGGCGGCGCCTGCCCCTGCTGTTGGCCATCAGGCAGCCCTTCCGTAGCGTGGGCGAGGCCGCCTCAGCGGCTCCACCGTGCGAGACCGGATGAACTCCTCAACCGCGCTCTCCGGGATGCGCACATGCCGGCCGACCTTCACGTAGCGGATGCGCCGTTCCTCGACGAGCCGCCGGGGGAAGCGAGTGGTCGTGCCGAGCAGCTCGGCGACCTGGTCGACGGACAGGTAGCGGTCGTTCATGTGGTGGGCTCTCCTTCCGTTCCGGCGGCGGGTTCGAGGGATGCGGTCAGCCACTGTTCGCCGGTGCTGAGGCCGGTTCCGGCGAAGACCCAGTGAGCAAGGACGAGCGTCGTTTCCCCGTCCTGCGGGGTGGTGACCGGAGCCGCTTGGGCGCGGCGCCATTCGGCGCGGGCGTCGCGGAGGGCGCCGAGGGTTGTGGAGTAGCGGCGGGACTTGGTGGAGAAGTGGCCGCGGAAGCCGAGCATGTGGGCCCAGGCCCGCAGCCGGAGGTCTGCCAGCTCGGGGCGTGCGCCGAGGGTCCAGGCGGTGCGGATCATGCGGCGGGCGTGGTCGGTGAGCCGGGACTGAGCCAACTCGGCGAGGAAGCGGAGCGGGCGGTCCAGAGTGCCAGTCGCGGTTTCGGCGCCTTTGGTGGCGTACTTGGCGATGTATGCGGCCACCGCGCGTTCGGTCAGCTCCTGGCCGTCGTCGAAGTCGGCGGAGCGGATCGTGCGGACGTCGAGCTGGCGGCCGAAGGTGAAGGTGTGAGATCGGCCGTCGATCTCCGGTCCGGTGACGCGTGCGGCGGTGGTAGCGGCGCGGATGGCATCCGTCAGCAGCTCGGCCGTCGCCCAGGCCGGAGGTGATGTGTCGCCGCCTTCCGGGCCGTCGAGGCGGATGACCGCGTGGAAGTGGACGGCGCCGCGCTTCTGGTACTCGGCGACCTTGGCGAAGGAGATGCGCGCGTGGTCAGCGAAGGCGCGTTGGGTGAGCCCGGCGCACTTGGCGACCTCACGGCGGAGGTAGATGGAGAACCGGCGCCAGATGGCCCCTGCGTGGGCGTTCCAGAGCACGGCCGCTTCGTAGTCGTACCTCTCGGGGTCGAGCGGTGTGCCCAGGGCGGAGTCCGACTCGGAGTGGCGCGTGCCGCAGCGGCAGTTCAGGCCGCTGGACGGTCGGTTGTGGACCGAGCCGAAGCTCGGGGCGGTGAAGGTGGCGAAGACGCGCGGGTGCGTGCCGACCTGCTCGGGGGTGCCTTTGCCACCCCGCAGTCCGGCGGTGATCAGGTGGTAGGTATCGCGGCGGTAGGTCTCGGCGCAGGCGGCGCAGCGGGTCGCACGGCGGTTGTTGCAGCGGACGAGGAGCTGGCCGGCGGGGAGGTTGGCAGAGTCCAAGTGGTGCAGGACGTTGCCGATCTCGCCGGTTGCCGTGTTGACCTCGTACTCGGTGCGGTGGCCGTCGAGGCGTACGGGGTGGGTGCAGCCGCCCAGGCCGGAGAGTTGGCGGGCCAGCTCGGGCATGGTGCCGCACGAGGCCAGCATGGAGAGTTCCGCCAGCGGGGGCGGAGTCTGCCGGGTGATGATGGGCATTCCTTTCGGCTGTTTCAGCGGTTGGGAGGGACGGCCCCGGGGCGGCGGGATGCTTGGCGGCGTTTGCCGCCCCGGTGGCCGGTCGGCAGGACCACAGCGGCGATGGCCACGGACACGGCCGAGACGGCGACCGCCGCCAGGAGCGCGGTGAGGACGACGCCGACGACGACAACGGCGGCCACCGCACCGGCGCCGACCCCCACGAACGGTGCGACCGAGTGGCCGGCGGAGGGAGCCGGGGCATGGTCCTGCGGGATGTGAGTGGTGATGCTCGGGACGTGCGGGGTGTCGGGCAGCTTGGGGCGGAACATCGCGGGACTCCTTGTCAGTCGGGGTGTCATTCGTGGGTGCCGTTGACGACGTCGACCCCGGAGCGGGTGCCGGACTCGATGGCCGGGGCGAGGAAGGTGTACGAGAGCCAGAAGCCGAACAGTGCGATTACGACGGCGACCCAGAGCCGGATGCCGAGGAACTTGATCGCGGCCCAGGCGACGACGCCCAGGACGAAGACGAGCGGCAGCGAGACAGTCATGGGCGCTCCTCAGCGGACGCGGCAGCGGTGGGTGCGCGCGGCCAGCTCGGCGGCGGCGCGGCTGTCGTAGTCCGTGGAGAAGCCGCAACGCGGAGCCGTACAGGCGGCGGTGTGCTTCTCGCGGCCCCGGCTGTCGTAGTAGGTGCCGACCTGGACGGGGCCGATGCGGACGACGCGGCGGAAACGGCGGTTGGCGGACATCAGGGCATCTCCTTGTCGGTCTCGCCGGTGAAGTCGGTGACGTGGTCGGCCAGCCAGCGCAAGATCTCGTCGCCCTCGTAGCTGTCGGCGGCGAGGATCACCGGCTCGGCGATCAGCACGGCTTCGGTGAGGCGGTTCTGTCGGGTCAGCTCGGCGGCACGCTTCAGCGCGCGGAGCGTGGACGGACGCAAGGTGGAAAGTCCTCCAGGTCAGGGGAGTTGAGTGGCGATGGTTTCGGCGAGCGGCATCGGGACACCGAGCCGGGCGCGAAGGGTCGAGGTGTCGATGTCAGTCCCGGTCCGGGCGCGGTGTTCGTCGGCGACCTTGTGCGCCATGGCGACGAGCGCGGGCGGTACCGGGGACGGCGACGGCGAAGCCGGCTCCTTGCCGACGGTGGGCAGTTCGGTCGATGCCGCAGTAGTGGGTTCGGGTGCTGTGGCCGTCGAAGGCGGCTCGGGTGCCGCCGCCGGAGCCTCTACGGGCTTCGGCGATCCGTGAGCGAGGAGCGTGCCGCCCAGGAAGGCCACCGCGGGCCAGCCCGCGACGAGGATGCGCAGCCAGGCCGGGACGTCGTCCAGGTCAAGCAATCCGGCCGTGGCGACGTTGGCTCCGAGCGACGCGATCAGCGCGACGAGGAACCAGCACCACCCGGCCGTTTTCGCCTCACCGGAGCGGAGCCGCCGCCAGGCGGCCACCAACAGCAAGTCGACGGAAACCGGGTAGGCCCACGCCTTCCAACCGTCCTGTCCGGCAGCCGAAGCCAGGTCGTGCAGGTGGGCGAAGGACAGTGCGGCGGCGATCAGCGCTTGAACGAGCACGGCGTCAACGCGGACGGGCAGAGTGCGCACGGCGCGACTCCTTCCGGTTCCAGGCATGGATGGGGTAGGGACTTGGCGCGGGACGGCCGCGCCGACCGTTGGAGCGCTTCGGCTCTAGTCGGTGACCGGCCGAGGGGCGGCCACGGGCCCGGACGCCTTCACAGGCATGGGCGGGGCGTACGGCCGGAAAGGCGTGAGCGCCGGTACGTCCGGGGCGAGGTGTGCCGTCTCGCGGCAGGTGGCCGCAGCGTCGGCAAGGGACAGGGGTGGGGTACGGATGCGGGACCAGCCGCCGGACGTGTCACCGACGACGGCGAGGCCGGGCAGCTCGGCAGCAACGGCGCAAGCCGCATAGACCGCCTCAGACGCGATGTCACCGAGAGCCATCTTGGCGGACGCTTCGTCGTTCACACGATGGCAGACACGGCCGGTCAGTTGGGCCCGCAGCATGGTGGCGCCCTTACCCAGCTCGGCCCCGAAGCGCTGTCCGCAGACCTCCAGGTAGATGCCGGCCGCACGGCCGAGCTGGGCGAGCCGGATGAGCTGGGTGACCATCTCGTCCCGCCGCTCTTCCTCCTTCCTCGTGGCGATGAGGAAGAGTTCGGCCACCTCATCGATGAACAGCACGACGGGCGCCGGCCGTTCGTTCTCCGGCAGCCCCCAGATGTCCGAGGTGATCTCTTCATCCGGAGTGCCGGGAGCGATGCCCTGCCGGGCCTTGATCAGGTCGTAGCGGTCCTCCATTTCCTTCACGAGCACGGGCAGCAGTTCGGCTGCCTGTTCCGGATCGGTGGCCAACGCGGAGAGCCGGGGCGCGAACGGCGCCAGCTCGACACCGCGCTTGCAGTCGATTCCCACCAGGACCACCGGCTGAGTGGCCAGCCCAGTGATCAGGTTCCGCAGGAACATGGACTTGCCCGACAACGTGGCGCCGAGCACGAGTTGATGCGGTACGGCTCGGTAGTCCCGCACGAACGCGGTTGCGTCCTCCTTCAGAGCCACCGGCACCTGAAGCAGGCCGACGTCCATCCGGCGAGGCATTCGCACCTTTCGCAGGACGTCGAACCCAACGAGCCGCAGTTCCACGACCCCAGGCTTGACTTCTCGGACGTACACGGCGTGAACGCCCCAGGCGTGCCGCAGCCGTTCGGCAGAGGCCGCCACGTCGGCAGGTTCCTGCCCCGGGGCGAGCCGCAGCCGGAGCCGGAGGCCGGTCGAGGTGGGCCGGATCATGCCCCGGCGAGGGGGCACAGGCCGGACCTCTCGCCGAGTGGTCGCCTTGACGGCCAGTGCCCGCCACCGGGACGGTTCGACCGTCAGGCCGCACGCATCCATGGTGGAGGAGTACGAGGCCAGTAGTCGGGCCACCGAGACCGGCAGTCCGACCGTGGACCAATACGCCGCCGGGTGAGCGTGCCGGGCGTAGGCCGCGCCGCCTATCGCAGCGAGCGACCCGCCCAGCTCGGCCCACGTCACCAGGTCGGTCACGTCGATCAGCCCGCCTCAGCCATCGGGAAGGCACCCGGAGCCACGGCGGTGGCCCGGTAGGCGATGCCGTGCCGCTGCTGGCCGTTGAAGACGGACTCCCACGGCCGGGCAATCAGCCCCGGCAGGGCGACCGGCGCCCCGAGCGTCAGCCCCTCGGCGACACCGCTCTCAGGAACCGTGACCTTGATCAGCGACGACTCCCCCTCCTCGATGTAGACAACGCCGATGGTCATCAGGGCCTCACCGCTCACGGCGTCCTTGGCGACCTCACCGGTCTGCCGGTCACGCACCTTCGGCGCCGGAGCTTCGGTGAGCAGGATCGTCGCGGTCGAGGCGTCAATGCGGATCACACGCACAGAGATTTCTCCTTCTGAGTCGATCAACTCGCCACCTGACAAGTTGACTTAGCAAGTTTGAAGCTACGGATGCCAGGTTGACTTGTCAAGTGTCTTCATTGCGGTCGCCGAGCAGCCCTACTACCCCGAGCGCACTATGGAGTTAGCAGCACAGGGAGGGCGCGACATGAGCAAGCAAGACCGCGCTCCGGACCCACAGTCTTGGGGCCCGCGCAACCCCCAAGGAGCAGCACCACCGCCGGCCTCCTGGCCAGGACCACCGCAGCAGGGGTCACCCCCAATGCAACCGCCGTATCAGGGCAGTACGGCACCCCCGCCGAGGAAGCGGCGCCGTGTCTTCCTGTGGGTCTTTCTCGCCGTACAGATCTTGTTCCTGGCCTGGGTCATAGCGGGAGCCGCGAGCGGCAGCGGAACCCCCGACGAGTGCAGGGGCCTGACAGGAAACGATCTGGAGGTGTGCGAGGACGCCGGCGATGTTGGAACCACGATCGGCGTGGGCCTGATAATCGGGCTCTGGGTAGCCGTCGACTTCATCCTGGCCCTCACATATCTGATCTACAGGCTTGCCAGCCGACGACCCCGGGACTGAGGCACATTCACCGGTTCACTCATCAGCCCAGCCGGTAGGTGTCCTCAAGTTCCTGCCGGTCAGCCGGAAGTAGCACGTCAGAGACTTGCAGCGCCTGCCCGGATGCGTCGCATGCGATGACGAGGACGCTCAGCACTGGCACGCCGTCCGGCAGGCCCAAGAGTCCCGCTTCATCCGCCTCAGGAAGTCGAGCGGAGACCCGTTCCGTGACATGGTCGAAACGGATCTTCTTCCTGGCTTCCAGGTGTGCGCGCACACCTCCGGCCAAGGTCTCAGCACTCGCCAGCTCGGTGTCCTCGGCCAGGCCCGCGGGGAAGTACGACGAGACCAGCTCGACGGCTTCGCCATCCTCCTCAACCAGGAAGCGGCGCATGAGCACCTTGGCTCGCTTCGGCAGCCCGAGCGCAGATGCGACCCGCACCGGAACGGGGACTTCAGCAACTTCGACGAGACGTCCTGCGATCTGCGACTCGTCGCGCTCCAGAGCCTCTCGCCCCCGCCGCCCCCTCTGCTCGACAACCTCCGGCCGACCCCGAACGATCGTGCCGTACCCCTGCCGGGACTCAAGCCAACCGTCACGCTTCAGCAGCTCCAGCGCCCGAACAACGGTCGGGCGGGACATCCCGAAGGCTTGCACCAACTGGTTCTCGCTGGGCACCCGCGTGCCGGGCGGGTACGTGCCGTCCTCGATGCGGCTCTGGATCGTCTGAGCTAGGCGCACGTACTTCGGTGCCGCCACTTCATACGCCATGAATGCCGCCTGTCGGGATTAGCCAAGTCAACTGGTCAACCAGACTAGCGACAACTGGAGCGTCAGAACAGGAGCGGAGTGAAGCCCTCGCTGGACGGCCAGGCGCCGGCCACGTCGCAGGAGACCATCGTCCCCCCGAAGCGGCTGGGCCCGGAGTGCCACGACTCGGCAATGGAGTCGACCAACAGCAGGCCGCGACCGTGGGCGTCGTCGGCCTCTGGTCGCCGCATCTGGACATTCGCAGGGAAGCCCGGGTTGTGCACCTCGATCCGAAGCGACGTCGCCACCCGAAACCACTCGACGCGCACCACCCAGGACTCATCCGCCCGCCCATAGAGAATCGCGTTGGTCACGAGCTCCGAGATCATCAGCGCGCAGTCGTCGATCGAGCAGGCCGGGTTGTACGGGGCGAGGAACTTCCGGAACCAGTGCCGGGCCCGAGGCACGGACTCCGCGACGGGGTGCAAAGTCATGGCACCGAGTCGCGGCCATTCCTCAGAAGGAAAGCGGTCGATCGTGTAGGCCATCCGCGCTCACTCCTTGCCGCTGCCGTCACAGTCGAGGCAGCGCCGTTTCGATGTGGCACGGTGGCGGTCGTTGGCCGTGGAGAGCGCCACAGCCGTACGGGAGCCAACGCGCTTCCAGCCGCGCCCGCGACAACCCCGGCAAGTTAAGTGCGCGTCCTCGTCCGGCCGCCGACTCGTCACCCGTGCCCCCTTCCGAATCAAGTGGCCTTAGCCACTTCCTGGATAGTGGCGTTAGCCACTTCGGCTCCGCAACCCGTTCGCCGCAACTCGCGGGACCTCAACGCCCCATCAGGTGAGCGGGTAGCCCTGCTCGAAGGCCCAGCGATGCGGCGGGTACGTGGCTTCGGCGAACTCCAACGGCCGGTCCTGGAGGTCGAAGACGACGTGGTGGACGATCAGGACGGCCGAGCCGGGATCCAGTTGAAGGTCAACGGCCTCCTCCTCCGTGGCACCCCGGGCACACATGCGATCTTCCGCGTAACTGCCCTGCCGCCCGGTCATGTTCTCGACGTACATGAGCGTTCCCTCTTGGATGCGCTCCGGCTCAAGCAGCCTCGGCGCCCGGTGGCCGACATCCGGAGCGAACCACGAAGTGGACAGCGTGATCGGCCCGTCCTGGTTGTTCGTCACGCGCCGCCGATGCACAGCCCGACGGTCCTTGACCAGGCCCAAACCCTCAGCGACGTGAGCCGGCGCCTCCATCCAACCGGTCGAGGTAATCACCGCGTACTCACCGGGCGTGTAGATCTTCCCCGTCTGCCGGGCCCGCCCGTACAACTCCCGCGCCCGCCGGTTGACTTCCAGGCTCCGCACGTACGTGCCCGATCCCTGGCGCTTCTCAACGAGCCCTTGATGGCTCAGCGCCTCCAACGACCGCGCGGCCGTGGGACGGGACACCTTCCAGTCCGCCGCCAACTGCCGCTCGGACGGGACCTCGTCGCCCGGTCGCAGGTCGCCCCGAAGAATCTGATCACGGATGTAGTGCGCGATCTGGAGATACTTCGGCTGAGCCTCCTCGATCTGCGGCATCAGTCCTCCTCACCCAACGTGGGCTCCAGGTGAGTAGTGGGGAACCCCGCTACCGGCCTGAGGCCGATTCTCGATACAAGTGGCTATGGCCTCTAGCCACTATAGGGTGAGTGGTCAACCCCGTACCCCGTAGGCTGAACCGCATGACGCGGTTGATCGTCGCAGCAGGAGGAGGGGGCGACGCCGTCGCCGCCGCAATGCTTCACGCCGCCCTTTACGGCGCCGAGGACCAGGCGGTGATCCTCACGTACGCGTGGGACCGCCTGTTGGTCGATCCAGTGCCGGGCCCCCGGGGCACGGACAACTTCACTGGCCTCAAGCCGCTCACCTCAACTGTCCGGGCAGTGCCGGCCGAGGCTCGCCCGATAGCTCCGGCAGGCTCCACCCTCCCCCGGCTCGCGGCGGAGCTCCCGCACACCATCGCGCTGATCGACCCGCACCACGGGGTCGAGGGCATCACACACCAACTCGAAGAGTTGGTAGAACACTTGGCTCCCGAGTCGATCGACCTCCTGGACGTGGGCGGCGACATCCTCGCCCGAGGCGACG
The DNA here is from genome assembly GCF_024442335.1 of Streptomyces sp. CRCS-T-1. Taxonomy (NCBI): domain Bacteria; kingdom Bacillati; phylum Actinomycetota; class Actinomycetes; order Kitasatosporales; family Streptomycetaceae; genus Streptomyces; species Streptomyces sp. CRCS-T-1. The sequence goes on from NZ_CP101651.1 coordinate 3,887,800, forward strand.
AGCCGACGCTGAAGAGCCCCCTTGCCGACGCCGTCACGCTCGCTGCGTGCTGCCAGGTGAACGCAACTATCCGCCTCCTGGTGGCAGGCCCAGGTCTGGACGGTGAACTGCCCCTCGATGACCTACGCAGCGTGCTCGGCCCGCTCGTCCACACCTTCACCACGAAGGAAGTCGAGCCGATCGGCTCAGTCCTGGAGTGGCACCCGTCCGAGGCAACCGGAATGCTGGCAGCGACAGCCCGGGGCATACGCGGCACATGCGAGATGCGAGACGCCGGACTCCCAGTTCCCCTCACCGACGAAGGCCCAACTGTCCACGAGGTCGACCTGGACGAGGCGCTGAACCGCAACCAGCTGGCCCGCGCCATCCTGACCACCGCCACCCTGGACGAGGCAGAGGCACACAGCCGTGAGATCTGCGGCTACTCGGAAATCGACTACGAGCGCAACAAGGCCGCATGGCTCAAGGACCAGCCACCGGCGCAGCTCGTGCCGGAGACCGTACTGTCCGAGCTCGACCAGTTCGAAGCCGAGGCCCAGCTCCGCGGAGTCACTCACACGACGTTCCGCCGCATCACCGAGGCCCTGAACCTCAACGGCTCCCTCCGCGAAGACCTGCGCCAGTTGCTCATCAACAGCCGTCCGGAGCAGTACGACGCACCCTTGTGGCGCATCACAACCACTCCTGAGTAACAACCTTCTTCACGGGTTCAAGGCGGCTCGCTCCGCTCACCGCGCGCGGCCCGGCCCCCGGCCGGGCCTGCGCTCCTGTCTCCGCCCCGCTCCAGCCCGGCCGGCGCCCGGGCCGCGCACAGAGCAATCAGCCACCTGATGCCAGAGAGGGGGTACGTCGTGGCTGGGGCGGTCGGCTCCACGGCTTTAGGCAGCCACTTTGGCGCGAGCCTCGAAGATCATGGCCCCAACGTCGTGCTTTAGCGGGCAGGTCCACAGACTGCCCGACGCGCCGGAAGCTTACGGGGCCATGATCACTCGCGCCAAAGCAGCTCCAGCCCAAAGCCGCTCCACCGCCCGCGCGATTTGGTTACTCGCCAGCGCTCACTTGTCGTTTGTACCACTGCTCAGTTGCCGCAAGCGTAATAACGCGCATCAGGTCACGCATGAATTGCTCACACTTCTCCCGATGGGCTTCAAAGAGCGCAGGGGAAAAACGCTCTTTTCGGCTCCCATGGGCAATATCATTGCGGGCATTCTTAACGAACTCGATGGCATTGTATTGATGCTTGTTTACTTTATCGCCAGGTATAGCAAGCAAGTAAAGGCAGCGCCGAAGAACATCACGACCCATATTCATCTCCATGGAGACCGCCTCTTCGGCAGTAAGGGTCAACGGTACGGCCATTACGTCAAGTAGCTTTGAAGTGAAAGCAACCTCATTCTGAGCACGTCGCGTTAGTCGACCCTCATCGTCTTTATCGTCATCAGCTCCGACATTGCGGCGGAGGGCTGTGAACTCCGACGCCAAAGCGGAAGCAAGCAACTGAGGCTGCAATTCTGATGCATTGAGACTAGCTTCATTGATTGCCGTCACATAGACGTGAAATGAGTTACGAGTGAAGCCCTCTAAGTGTGCGTACTGCATGACCAGAATTGTCCGCATCGCAGCAGCAGTCCACGACTCCCGCTTGCTGTCACCTAGAAGCTGATTCCTAAGATGCCTCAGCTCATCAAGACGCCAAGCTAGATCCTCTTCAAGCTGCGCCCGCATCTCCGCAAGGTTCAATCCAGCACTCCCGCAAACCTCTCAGCGAAATAGCCGATCCGATCGCGCAGTTGAATCCTGTCGTTCTTTCCTCCGCCAGTCGCCTTGAGGAACATCTGATCTGACTTTCCGGCACGCACGACTTCGGCGAGCCGCCCCATCTGTCCAGGGTTGTCGAAATCGACACGATCAAGGACTTCCTGAAGGCCTAGAACAATGCCTTCGTAGTGGTAGACGGAAAATTGATTGCGAGGTTCTCCATTCGGGCCGATTGTGCCGAAAATCCTTGCGCCGTAATCAAGAATTTCAGCGATACGGCGAATCGCCTCGAAGGTCTTGCGGAATATCGCAGACTCGGATTCATAGTCAAATGACTCAGAATTCGACGGATCCGACACAGCTTCCAGATAGTCCGTCAGGAAGTCGGCAATGTCGTGCCTATAAATGTGACGGACGTTCTTGAAGGCGAAGAACCGAAGGACGAGCTCTTGGTCGAACTTCCTCTTGCCGGCATTCTCTGTAATGGCATCAATGCAGAACTTGAAGTCCTCATTTCGACTGAGGTTAATCAAGTACTGATTGAAATCATTCGACAGGAGCCGAATAGTCGCGTTGCGGACTTCCTGTTCCGCTAGCCGCTCACCACCTGTGTTAAGGCGTTTGAACATGTAGTAGCGGAGGCGCGGATCGCTCTCCTTGCGAAGAATCTCGGCCCTGACAAAGCTCCTCTTAAGCTTGATTCCGAGCGCACGGGGGAGCGTGTCATACGTCATGCCATTGAGCTGCGGGACGATGTCACAGTCGTCCAGAACCAAGGGCTCAAGCTTCTTGTCTTCTACTACCAACTGCCCGCGGAAGTGCAGGTAGGAAGAGATTCGTTGCAATCCATCGATGAGTTCGTAGACCCGGTCATCACGTTCAATGAGGAAGATCGGCGGGATAGGGAGTTCAAGAAGCAGCGACTCGATGAAGCGGGCTTGCGCTCCATCCGTCCACCGGAACATCCGCTGAAATTCAGGGTCAATAACAAGCTCGCCATCTGCATGCATGCTGGCAAGCTCATTGAAAGAGAAGTCGATACTCTGGGTGCGAACGGAGGTGATTTTGTAATCTACCGACTGGATGAGCTCATCGGGAGATGCTAGTGGAGCTTCATCGGTCACTGAGTCCTCCTGAAAGTGATGACCGTCTCCGATACCTCACCTTTTTTGTAGGCCTGGGCGGACCTATTTAGCGAGGTGAGCAGCCTGCGCACCGCATACGGTTTGCTCTTAACGAAGCGCCATGATCGCCTCTCAGCTTCTTCAATGCACATCTGAGCCAACGGAACAGGGATGTCTTTGTAATACGAATCTTGTACTACGAGGTGCATCTCTGCAGTCGATTTGGCCACCCGTGAGACCTCATCCATGCCCGACGACAAGTCGCGCATGTATTGTTGAACCTGCTTCAGGTAATATCCCGAGGAAGCCTTACTATCGTGGCGCGCTACCTTTGCGAGAAGTTCTGTAGCGGCAGAACCCAGGCTGAGAGCAGGCTGTTGCGTACGAGTCAATGTGGTGCCCATAAGGGCATACCGGAGGTCCTTCTCCGCGAAGATATCGATCCCGAGAACTGCAAGTTCGCGCGCATAAGCAATGGCATAGTCAATGCGCGTCAGGTAGGGCGGCGATGTAAGTACTAGATCGACTGATTGGTCTGCCAGTGGCAGATACGCGGAATCCGCCGTTAGGATCCCGCTGGGCGCGGTCGTTCGGGAGACTGAGCCAAGGCGCTCAGCCAAGAACCGCTGTTCTCTCACGATTAGTTCGTCAATTTCAGAGCGCCCAATATCGATCCGTTCCGCGTCTGACTTGGCTCGCTTAACCCAAGTAGGGTTACTTCCCTCGAAAGACTTGGTGGTTGCGCGGACAACTCGGAACAGTGCGACTGTGCCAGCGCTCGAAGCCGACGCGGCGGAAAATGTCTGCGCCCACTCTCGAAACCTTTTCGCGGTCCGCGGATTGAACCAAGATTCCAGTGGTTCGCTGCCCTCATACGCTCCGGAGGAATTGGGAGTTAGGATCGGAGGAGTATCCGGATTTCCACTACACCGCAGACGGGCTACGGTATTAGCTACGGGATTCCGATCGATTCCAATGGAGCGGAGTCCGAGACTGTTCGCGGCCAGCGTCGTTGTTCCACTGCCGTTCCATGGATCCAAGACGACAGCGTCACTCGATAGATGGTGTTCAGAGATCTTTCCGCGTGCCCACTCAAAAGAGAAACCTGCATAGTAAGGAAACGCATCGGCCATGCCAGCGGTTTCCGTTGCAGGCCGCTTGGGCGTGAGAGCGCCGCGGACCAGACGACCAGGTACATCCAGATCCGCCTCGCCAGGAATCGGCTCCTGAACGTAGTGTGCTTCCTGGCCTTCGGCTCGGACGTCCACTTTCCTTCTCTCGAGTTACGTGGTATCGGGCCGCTCCACTTTAACGCACGCTCACAACGCTGGACAGGGCGGGTATCCGGTAGGCAAGCTCTCCAACCTGGACGGCTCGCGAAGCGGCAGTAGACGCTGGTCGCCAGGGCCAGCGGTCAATACGTGCGGCCAGGCCGCTTTGCGGGCACCATCAGGCACGGTCGATGTGGGTGCCGGCAAACCACAGCCGCCAGACATGTTGGGCGTTCGGCACTCTGGTTGGTTTCGGAGCCAGAGAACGTAGGTCGCCTGGATCTGTGCCCACGAGGTCCCCGAGCGGAGGCACTACGGAGCCTGCCGCGCAGCTCGTCCCCGTCTACGGCCCGCGCGACGCGGGTTGCTGGGCGAGTACCGGCTCTCGACGCGCTCTCGTGCCCCCTCGGCGTCCGCTAGCCCTTCGCAGCCCGACACGGGTGCTGGAAGCTACCAGCGCTAACGACGTGCCAGACACGTGCCAGATGGTGCGGGGAACACCGGGGAACCAGCCACTCGCCCACCGGACACCAACGCCGCTCCGCCGCAGGTCAGTCATGTTCTCACCAACAGAGAACCCCAGCTTCCCAAGCTGAGAGCGCGAGTTCGATTCTCGTCACCCGCTCCACCACGAACCCCCAGGTCAGAGACCCGGGGGTTGTTTATTGTCTAGTCCAATTTGAGGGTGGCGTGCCCTTCGCGTGCCCTAAATCGAGGGCGAGTGACGTTCAGAAGGACCTTCTGGCGCCACTTCAGGCACCACGCCGCCGAATGATCTCAAATCGCGAGACGCCCTCTCAGTGACCTGGGCCACAAGGTGCACAAAGGCCAACCAAGTCGCTTAAGCAAAGCAGCAGTTGTCAGGTGCCTCAGTGCCGCTGCTCACGCAGTCGTCGCGCTCAGGAGTCCATCACCGACCAGTAGCCCGACCCCGGGCGATGGGGAGCGCCACCACCCCGTCTGCCTCCCACACCAGCCTGACCCGCAACCGGGCGTCTCTGCCCGATGGCAAAGTGGGTGGATGCTTCCTCCGCCTGGGGCGAGCGACATCACGATGTCTGCGCCCGATGCTTTCGACGTACCTGTATTCGTCAGACGCAGTTCCCCCCTGAGCCCCGCAGAACGGCCGTCGCGCCCAGAGGTAGAGATGGCCCGGAAGCGCTGGCCGGCTTCGCGCAGCATCCCTCCGGACGGGGACTACCTCGTCACCACCACGTGGCGCGCCCTCCTCGACGCCACCACCACCGTCGGCCGCGACATCACTCCGTGGGTCGCGTCCGTCCCCCGGCTGGCCCGCCGCGAGATCATGGCCCGACGGTATCCCCTGTCGGCCTATCTGGTTCGCGACAGCGTGCAGACCGACCAAGGACTCCGGCCGGGACGGAAGGTGATCCCTAGTGCCGTCTACTCCCACGGCACAGAAAACTCGACTCGCACTGCGTTCGGCTATCACATCGGCATGACGATGGCCGAGTGGGCCTGCCGCAGTCTCATGGGGCTCGGCCCGACGACGCATGCGGAAAGTGCAGCACCGCTTGGAGCTGCTCCAGGTTGGGCCAAGACCCGTAGCCTGCCCGACCTGTTCGGCACGCACCCGACGAATTCGGGAGTCTGGTTGGTCGAGGCGAAGGGAAGTCGTCGGCTGCACATGCCCTCCCGCAAGAAGGGAGCAAAGCAGCTGGATGTGGGTGCCCTGCTCCCCGTGCCACACCACAAAGTGCTGTGTGGCACGAGCCTTGAGGGGCGCCTCTTCATGATGATCGACGTCGAGAAGGTGGACAACGGCGGCGAGGACTCCGGGCCGGCCACTACGGCCGCTGCCGACGACCAGGATCAGGACAGCGGCGAGACGCTGCTGGAACTCGCGCGAGCCCGCATGATGACGTACTTCGCCTTGGCATCGCTGCCGCCCAACCTGCTGAGGGTCACCCCCGTCGGGAGACCCGAGATCGGACAGGGTCTGCAGCACTCCGACCCCTTGCGCCTGCTGGAGCACGACTCCGCCACGGATGGCCTGCGCCGACGGGTCCGCCGATCCGCCCCTGAGCGAACGATCCGCAACCATGACGGCCTGGACATGCTGATCGGCAGGATTCCAGGAACAGACCTCGTCCTCGGCATGTCTCGTCGGCTGTACGGTGCGTGCCGTGAACTCGCCGGGATGGAACGTCGCATCGCTGACCAGGCACGCGAGATGCGCCCCGAATACACACCGTACGTAAGCGAGATGCCGTCGGCACGAGATCTCGATGTACCGCTGACCGCTATTCCCCCAATGACGGACGACCGAGATCAGCAGGTGAGCGATCGGCAATACGCACGGCAGGCATTCGAGGCTCGAAGCCTGGTGCAGCACCTCAGGGCTGACCAGAGGAGCGAATACCTCGTAGCCGTTCGTCGCGGCTTTTCAGCCGGGGGCAACAGGACGTGGGAGCAGCTCATCGACGTCAGCCCCGAGCTTGCGCTCCCCAGCGAGGATGGATACCTGGAGGCCGCAACCACAGATACCTACCTCGCAGTCGAGCGAACAGCCCTCGATTTGGACGAGAAATAGCAGGTCGCTGGGTCCACAGACTGTCTAGCCCATTGTCAGCGGACGACGGACAGCCGGGTCCGGTTGTCCGTGCCGCCGTGCCTTTGGACCTCGCCCTCTTGCGCGGTGACAACGAGCCCGAAGATCAGGTCGTTGAGATCGGCGGGCCGGAGGTGAAGCTCGCGGGCCACGTCCGCAGGCCGCGTTCCCTCGCTGCGTAGGGCAGTGAACACCTTGCCCAGCACCTGGGAGGCCTCGCGGGCAACGCCGCTCCGAGGCTCCGACTTGCGGTAGCCGAGACGGCCTAGTTCCACGCAGTGGGTTCGGTACTGCCATTCGGTGGTCAAGCCCAGTTCGTGCAGCCGGTGCGCAAGAGCCAGATCAGTCCTGTTCTGGCGGCGGGTTGTGGCCGCCTCGGTCCTTGTGGCCGGTGGTGATGGCGTCCCCGAAGGACGCGGCGAGTGCTCGCGCGATGAGGTCGGGCAGTTCCGTCTGTCCGTCGTCCTCGGCCCAGCGCGTCAAGGCCGTGTGCATCGCGGCCAGGCATGCGCTGGTCGCCGCCTGGGCGCGGAACGCGGCGTCATGGGTCGTCGCGTCGTCCGGGCCGAGGGCGTCGACGATGGCCTGCTGGAGCGCGTACTGGCTGTCCAGATGCCGGGCCCGCAGTGCGGGCGTCGAGACCATCAGCCGGAGGCAGTCCAGCAGGAACCGCTCGCTCACTGCCGGCTCGTTCCCCTCGTCACCGGTCAGCACCGTGGCCGCATCGACGAGTGCGCTACCGACGCGGCGCACCACGGGCTGGGTCGCGGGCGAGGCGGCGACCTTCTCGGTGATGAGCCGGGCGGGCTGGTCGATGAGGACGAGGTCCTCCTTGGTGGGGAAGTGCCGGTACACGGTCATCGCCGAGACACCGGCGGCCTCGGCGACTTCGGCCACCGTCACCGTGTCGTAGCCGCGGTCGGTGAACAGCCGTACGGCGTGCTCCTGGATCACGCGCCGCGTCCCGGCTCGCTGCCGTTCCCTCAGGGTGGGCTTTCGCTCCGTCATGTGGTAGACACTATCGCAATGTTAGTAACTAACATTCGGTGGGGTGGACGGTGTGAGTGGTCAGGTCGGCAGGACGGCTTTGGTGACGGGTGCGTCGCGTGGCATCGGCCAAGCGATCGCAGCCCGGCTCGCGGCGGAAGGGGGCATGGTCATCGTGCACTTCGGCACGGACGAGAGCGGGGCGGCGGCCACGGTCGAGGCAGTGGAACGGGCTGGTGGGGCCGCCCGCGCCGTCCGGGCCGAACTGGGCGTGGACGGCGATGTCGAGACGCTCTTCGCCGGTGTCGAGGACTGCTTGTCCGGTAGACCGCTCGACATCCTCGTCAACAACGCCGCGGCCGCACCGGCCGGTCCGCTCGGCGCGACGACCCGGGCGGAGTTCGACCGCCTCTTCGCGGTCAACGTGCGAGCGCCGTATTTCATCGTCGAGCGCGCATTGCCCCTGCTGCGTGACGGCGGCCGGATCATCACGATCTCATCGGTGGCGACCCGGATGGCCAACTCGGCCCAGACGTCCTTCGCCATGACGAAGGCCGCGGTCGAGACGATGAGCAGGACCCTGGCCAACCAACTCGGGCCCCGGGGGATCACGGTGAACGCTGTCGCTCCCGGAGCCACCAGGACAGCGGCCAACGGAGCCGTCTTCGACGTGCCGGGCCTCGCCGAACAGATCACGGCTTTGACGGCACTCGACCGGCTGGGCGGGCCCGACGACGTCGCCGATGTCGTCGCCTTCCTCGCATCCGACGCCGCTCGCTGGATCACCGGCCAGGTCATCGACGCGAGCGGCGGCCTGTTCCTCGGTCCACGCGTCTGACCGACGACGGCGACGCGACGACCGGAGTGATCGCCCCCTTTTTTTCTTACGGTCACGGCTATGGGACCCGACCCTGCCCGCATCCACCACGTGGGCCACATCGTCGAAACCCGGCTCAGGCGATCAGCCTGTACGAGCGGCTGGGGTTCGTCATGCCACCGCCCAGCTGCCGGCCGGCGATGCCCGAGTGTCGGCCGGTTCGTGGCGAGTGTGGTGGGCTTGGCGGGGGTGAGTGATCTGCACCCGCGGGTGCCGTCACCGTCCCTGTATCGGCGCTCAGGGCAGGGTTGGTGTCACGGGCCCGCGGGCCTGGGTCAGGTGGAGACAGGAGTGCGGGACAGGGCGGTGCGCAGGACGAAGGCGCCGAGCAGGCCGCCTGCCGTGAACCGTTGGGCGGTCATGGCGCGGGGGCGGGCGGCCAGGAACCCCGACACCCGTGCCGCGCCCAGCATGATCAGGGCGTTGACGGAGATCCCCACGATGATCTGCACACCACCGAGCTGGAGCAGTTGCCCCCAGGCCGGACCTGCCTGCGGGTCCAGGAACTGGGGCAGGAGGGCGGCATACATCAGAGCGATCTTGGGGTTGAGCAGGTTGGTCAGCAGCCCCATCGAGAACAGGCGGGCGTCGGAGACCGGAGGCAGGTCCTGGGCCGGGGCGAAGGGCGAGCGGCCGCCGGGCTTGAGCATTCCCCAGGCGAGGTAGGCCAGGTAGGCGGCCCCGGCGAGCTTGACCACCGTGAACGCCACCGGCACGGCGGCGAACAACGCGGACAGGCCCGCAGCCGCGGCCAGCAGATAGCACACAAACCCCAGGGCGGTCCCACTGAGGCTGACCAGGCCCGCCCTGCGGCCCTGGGTGATCGCGCGGGAGGCGAGGTGGATCATGTTCGGTCCCGGGGTCAGGGCCATGCCCAGTTCGACCAGGGCCACTCCTCCGACTGCGGTCAGAGTGATCACCGGTCAGCCTCCTGGTCGTTCGTCGGGTACCCGATAGGGATGGGGGTCGCCCGGCTGCAAAGCACGGCAGCAACGCATCAGCAGCGTCTGCCTCGCCTGCTGCACAATACGGCCATGCTGCTCCCTTGTCGTCGTAGATCGCGACGGATGTGGGGGGCTGGAGGCGGTCGGCGGCGGTGAGTACGGCGGTGTGGGTGCCGTGGCCTGAAGTGGCCTGCGGGCGCGGGAGAGATCAAGGGCGCCTACACCGATGTTCAGGTCTATCCCACGCACACGACCAAGTAGGGGTCGCCGTCGGCCCGGTGGCTGATGAGCCTGGGCGACGCCGTGTCAGCAGGGCATGGCCGCGGTGTTGTCACTGGCGGGTGCGATGATCGCCGTGGTCGGCGAGGGCCGCGCTGATGTCTTGACTCCGGGGGGCTGGAATGGGCGTGTGGCGGGAGCTTTCCGCGCGGGTGGAGGAGCGGTTGGAAGCGGTGTCGGCCGGTGAACGGGGCGTGTTCGCGGCCGGGGTCGCGGAACGGCTGATGAGTCGGCACGAGGCGCTGCCCGTGGAGGAGCAGGCGCCGTTCACTGTGAGCCTGCGGCCGCTGCTGAATTCCGTGTGGGAGGGCGTTCTTGGTGATTCGACGGTCTTCTCGGCGGTGAAGCGCGGCGTGGCCGAGTACATGCTCAGCGAGTTCTGCCACAACGACGGTCAGGACGGGCCTGACGATGCGGACGAGCCCGCCGGGGCGGCAGTGTTGTATGCCGCGCATGCCTATCTGTTCGGGTGCCGGGATTTCGCCGTATGGACCAGCCGGCGGGCCGTGGAGGCTGTCGACCAGTATCTGGAGTACCTGGCCGGGCAAGAAGAGAACGAGGTTCCTGACCCGGACGAAGCGCTGGGTTTCGAGCTTCAGCGGCAGCTGCAGGATCTTGATCGCATCGCTCGCTACTCGAAGGATCTTCGTTACTCCAGCACGGGATTGCCTGTCGACACGTCGGTCCGGCTCCGCGTGGAGCTGCGTGCCCCGCTCTCCGGTCGGAATGAGTACGAGATCGGTTGAGGCAGCGTCCGGCAAACGCCCCCCCAGGCCCGCCAGGCCCGCCAGGCCCCAGGCCCCAGGCCCCAGGCCCCAGGCCCCCGCAGACCCTAGGCGGTCGTTGTCTCCCCGGCCGGCGGCGGCAGGCGGAAGCAGGCTGTGACCGACTTTCCGTAGGGGCAGGGGCGGGCCTCCCAGTCGTCCGCGAGGGCCTCGACGAGGAACATGCCCCGGCCGCCGAGGCGGTCGCGGCTGGGTTCGCGGGGGGTGGGCAGGGCGGTGTCGTCGTCGTGCACGGTGGTGTGCAGGCACTGGCCGTCCCAGGTCATCACGAGCCGGGCGCTGGAGTGGGCGTGCACATGGGCGTTGGTCACCAGCTCCGAGATGGCCAGCAGGACATCGTCCACCGTGCGTGAGGTGCTGCGGGACCAGGCGAGGGTTTCCAGATGCTCGCGCGCCCAGTCGCGTGCCGCCTTGGGACCGCTGCTCATCGGGATCGAGCGGGCCCAGCCCACCGCCCGTACTGACGCTTGGTCCACTGCGTCTCCTCCTTGCCAGGATGCCGCTGTGCCGCGCACGCGCGGGGTCTCAACCAGGCTCACGCGTCGGTGAGCATGCCTTCGCGCAGGCGGGCCAGCAGGCGGGAGACCAGACGCGAGACGTGCATCTGCGAGTAGCCGAGGCGTTCGCCGATCTCCTTCTGGGTGAGTTCCTCGACAAAGCGCCAGTGCAGGATCTGCCGGTCGCGTTCGTCGAGTTCGGCGATCATCGGGGCCAGGGCGTGGAAGTCCTCGACCAGTTCGAGGGCGGTGTCCTCGGCGCCGATGAAGTCGGCCAGGACCGTTTCACCGTCCTGGCCGGTGTTGATGGCCGCGTCCAGGGAGGAGGAGTTGTAGCCGTTGGAGGCCAGCCGGGCCTCGCGGACCTCCTCCTCCGGCAGGCACATCAGCTCGGCCAGTTCCTTGGTGGTCGGCGTGCGGCCCAGCCTGCTGCGGAGTTCCTCGGTGGCGCGGGTCAGCTGGGCACGCGCCTCCTGCAGACGCCGGGGCACGTGCACGGCCCAGGAGGTGTCGCGGAAGAACCGCTTGATCTCGCCGACGATGTACGGCACGGCGAAGGAGGTGAACTCGACCTCGCGGGTCAGCTCGAACCGGTCGATGGCCTTGATCAGGCCGATCATGCCGACCTGGACGATGTCCTCCATCTCGCCCGGACCGCGGCTGCGGAACCGGCCGGCCGCGTAGCGGACGAGGGACATGTTCATCTCGATCAGCGTGTTGCGCGCGTACTGGTACTCGGGAGTGCCCTCCTCCAGTACGGCGAGCTGGTCGAAGAACAGCTTCGACAACTCCCGTGCGTCCTTGGGCGCCACCTTCGAGGGGTCCGCTATCTCCGGCAGGCCGGTGGCGGTCTCAGCGACAGCGTGCACGGTTGTCGTCATGATCTGTTCTCCCAGTCGGCCGACCTCTGCGATCGTCGGCTCGGGCCGACGAAGCCGCGTCTACCCCGTTTTTCGCGGCGCACTCTCCCGGAGCATGCCGGTCGGCGGAGAAGCTGCCCATGCCGTCTCGGGTCTCGCGTGACTTCGCAGTCCACCCCCGTGGGACTGAGTGATCGCGCTGAGGGCGCAGGGCGCTTGGGCAGCTCCCTCCCGGATCGGATCCGGGTGACCGACATCAACAGGGTGCCGGGTGCTCGACGGGCTTTCGATAGCGGGCAGTCCACAGCTGATTGGCATGGCGTCTACTCGGGGAGGCGCAGGTGGGTTTTCTGGCGGTAGTCCCTCGGGGGGATGCCGTAGGCGGAGCGGAAGGCGCGGGTGAAGTCGGCGGGGCGGGGGAAGCCCCAGCGGGCGGCGATGGCGTGGATGGGGGTGGTGGCGAGGGCGGGGTCCGCGAGGTCGCGGCGGGCGTGGTCCAGGCGTTGTGTGCGGATCCAGGCGGCGATGGACTGCTCTTCGTGCGCGAAGAGTCGGTACAGGTAGCTGCGGGATATGTGGTGCGCGGCGGCGATGGCGGCGGGGTTCAGGTTCGGGTCGTGGAGGTGGTCCCGTACGAAGGCACGGATGCGCAGGACGAGTGTCTGCTGTCGGGTTTCCGGTGGGAGGGCGTTCTCCGTTTCGAGGGCTTGGGCGAAGAGCGCCGACAGCAGGTCGACCGCCACGGACCCGAGCCGCGGTCCGTCGGAGGGCTGGTAGGCGTCGGTGCCTCGTGCGAGCTGTGTGAGGAGTTGTCTCAGCAGGGAGCCGAATCCTTCCCGGACCGACAGGTGCAGACCGGTCACGTGGTTCAGCCGGTTCCGTGGCAGGGGCAGCAGCGCCTTCGGGACCTCAAGGCCTACTCCCGTATGGGGGAGCGAGCCGTCGCCGCCGTGGACGTCGACGGTGCGCGACGTGTCGACGACGCACAGGCTGTCGGGGCCGTACTCGGACTCCTCCTCGTCCCGCACGGTGCGCAGCGCCCCGCTCAACGGCAGCGACACGTGCAGGCCCTCGGGGTCGGACTGCCGGATCAGCTTCGGCGAGCGCCGGAAGCACACCGGCTGGAACGTGGTGGGCCACACGGACACGGCACCGAGGTCCAGCACACGTTGAGAGGCCCGGAAGTCCGCCCGGTGGTCGCTGCGCAATTCGAGCGGAGCATGGGTCCGGCTGACCAACTCGCGCCAGCAGTCGAACCGGTCCGCCGCCGGCACGTCGTCGCTCCGGAACACCGTCTCGTTCAGCATGTCCCTCCTCGCCGCCTCATGGGTCCTGGCCCGGGGTGCCTCCTACCCCTCCCCGAGGAAAGGTAGGTCAGCGGCGCGTGCTGTTCCGAAGCCGGCGCTCAGGGGGTGGCCCCGCCGAGTTGTCCCCGCTCTCCCCCGAGATTGTCCGTGCTCGGTAACGGAGGGATCCCCCGGCCGCCGCTTCTCGTCATGCCAGGTGGTCGCACGGTGACCGGGCAGCATCGGTGAGGAACTGCGGGAGAGCGGGGCGGACATGGCGCGGCACGGCGGCGGGCGGGGCTGGTACGGCAAGGTGGTCGGGGCGGCGCTCGGGGTGACGATGCTCGCCACCGGTGCGTCGGTGTGGACCGCGCAGGCCGGTGCCACGGGCGGCTCGGCGCCGAATGCGAGCGCATCGGCCGCCCCCGGCGGTGACGTCGAGCCGGTCGCGGCGGGCATCGCGCACGCCTCGGACAAGGGAGCGCGCGGTGTCAACATCACCATCGACGACGGCCCCGACCCTGTGTGGACCCCCGAAGTGCTCGACGTGCTGCGGGAGTACGGGGTGAAGGCCACGTTCTGCATGGTGGGGACGCAGGCACAGGCCCACCCGGACCTGGTGAAGAAGGTCGTCGCGGCCGGGCACCGGCTGTGCGACCACTCGGTGTCGCACGACACCACCATGGACAAGAAGTCCGAGGCCTACCAGTCGCGGCAGATCCTCGACGCCGAACGCATGATCACCAAGGCGTCCGGGGGCGTACGGCCGATGTACTACCGGGCGCCCGGCGGGGCCTTCACCCCCTACAGCCGCAAGCTGGCCGCCTCCCGGGGCATGCGCCCGCTGGGCTGGAACGTCGACTCCAAGGACTTCGAGCGGCCGGGCACGGACGCCATGGTCGCCACCGTCGAGCGGGAGTTGTCCAACGGGCCGACGATCCTCTTCCACGACGCGGGCGGCGAACGCTCCCAGACCGTCGAGGCCCTGCGCCGGATCCTCCCCTGGCTCAAGGAGCAGGGCTACTCCTGCGGCTTCCCGGTGCGCTGAGGACCATGGCCCCGACCACCAGGAATGCACCCGAAATGGGTAATGCGAGCGCGACCTTCCTCGTTCAGGTGATTTTCGTCAAGTAAGCCACTTCACGGGATCTACTATCCCGTCTCGTGACAGACAGGCAGACCCGGAGCACGGCCGACGTGGTCGTCCTCGGGGCCGGACCGGCCGGGCTCGTGCTCGGGAATCTTCTTCAGGAGCGAGGGGTCGACTGCGTCGTCCTGGAGCGCGCCGAGCGGGGTCACGTCCAGACGCGGGCGCGTGCCGGGTTCCTGGCGGCCAACACCGTGCGGATCCTGGAGCGGCACGGGCTGGCCGAGGGGCTGCGGCGGCGGGGGCGGGCGCACAGTGTGTGTGAGTTCCGCAGCGCGGACGGCCGGTTCCGGCTGGACTACGGGGGGCTCGGGCTCGGGGAGCGGCACACCGTCTATCCCCAACAGCAGCTCGTCACCGATCTGTTGACGCGGTTCCTCGTCGGCGGTGGACGTGTCGAGTTCGGCACCGAGGCCGTGGCCGTATGCGACGCCGACACCGAGCGGCCCTCCGTGAGCGTGCGCGAGGCGGAAGGGCGGCCCGGGCGGTGGCGGGCGCGGTACGTGGCGGGGTGTGACGGGCGGTACGGCGCGGCCCGGCGGTCGCTGCCGGACGGCTCGGTGCGCCGGTACCACTGCGACCACGGCGTGAGCTGGCTCGGACTGCTCGCCGAGGCGCCGCCCAGTCTCGACGCGGTCGGGTACGCCGTGCACGAGCGGGGATTCGCCGGGCACATGGCGCGGACCAGCGAGATCACCCGGTACTACCTGCAGTGCGAGCGCGGTACGGCGGCCGACGCCTGGTCCGAGGAGCGGATCTGGGACGAGCTGGAGCTGCGGATGCGGGGCGCGGAGTACGGTCCGCTGCGGCGGGGCCGGATCGCGCGGCGGGGCGTCGTCGACCTGGAGTCCGATGTCCTCGAACCACTGCGGCACGGTGCGCTGTTCCTCGCCGGCGACGCCGCCGGTCTCATCAGCCCCTGCGCGGCCAAGGGCGCCAATCTCGCGGTCCTGGAGGCCGAGATCCTCGCCGACGCCCTGGTCGACGATCTCCTCCACGGCGACTCCGCGGGGCTCGACGCCTACTCCGCGCGGTGCCTGGCCCACATCTGGCGTGCGCAGGAGTTCTCGGACTGGATGATCCGGTTGCTGCACAGTCCGTCCGGTGCGCCGGAGGGCCCCTCGCCGTTCCATGACTCGCTGCGGCGCTCCCGCATCGCCTCGCTGCGTACGTCGCGCAGCCACCAGGACTGGTTCGCCGAGCACTACGTCGGTGTCTGAGGTCCCTCCCCGTTCCCCCCGTTTCCCCCCGTTCCCACCCCTTCTTCCCTCCCCCGCGATCTGAATGAGGATCCCCGCAATGATCACGACGTTGTCGGGCGACACGTCCCGCCTGCTCGCGACGGTCGACTTCGTCAAGGAGCAGGACACCGCCGCCCTGCTCCCGCTCCTGTTCCCCGGGCTCGACGGTCCGGAGCTGCGGTCGCTCGTGGAGCACTGCCGCTTCTCCCATGCCGCGCTGCTCGTCTTTCCTTCGGACGAGACGGAGTTGCGCGCCATGCTCGCCGACTGCGGGCTCGTCGCGGACCTGCCGGGGCGGCCGAGTGTCGTCGTACGCGAGCGACTGGCCGTACGGCATCGGCGGCCCGCCGCCGAGCTGGACGTCGGGATCCTGCGGCCCGATGTGGCCGGGGCGGACGGGGAGCACCGTACGGTCGAGGTGTTCGCGCTGACCGTGCCGCCGGGGTCGGGGCTGGAGGAGATCGCCGCGTGCGAGCGGGAGCGGCAGCACGAGGCGCATGTCGCCTTCGAGGTCGTGGCGCCCGATCCGCTGGTGCTGCGCGGCCTCGCCTCGACGTTCGCGCGCTACGGTGCCGTCCCGGACGGCGGCGGCTACAACCCGCACGAGAACGGCACGGTCTTCTACTTCGGCGCGTCCGCCGAGGCCAAGGCCGGGTACCGGCGCCTGGAGCTGTACGTCCCCGGCGACCACCGCGACCTGCTCGCCGACCACCTCGACGGGCATCGCGCACGGCAGCCCGCCGAAACGCTCCTGCGGCTGCTGACCGGGGCGTGGACGACCCAGGCGCTGGCCACGTTCGCTCAGCTCCGGGTGCCCGACGCCATGGACGGCGAGCGAGCCGTCGGTGTCGAGGAACTGGCGCGGACCGTCGGCGCGCGGCCGGGGAAGCTGGCGACGCTGCTGCGCTATCTCGCGATGCTGGGCGCGGTGGAGGAGGGGCATGACGGTTTCCGGCTCACCGAGCCGGGCGCGCTGCTGCGTGACGGCGTCCCGGGGTCGATGCGGGCGCTGGCGCTGATGTACGGCGGCCCGTTCTACGAGTCCTTCGCCGCGCTCGGGCACACCGTACGCACGGGAGAGGTCGCCTTCGAGCACGTCTTCGGCGAGAACCACTTCGACCATTTCGCCCGCGACCCCGAACTCGCCGAACTCTTCGACCAGTCCATGGCCGCCGGGTCCGCCATGTTCGACCCGCTCCCCACGCATCCGGCGCTCACCGCCGCGGCCGAGGCACCCGCCGGGGGCACGGTCGTGGACATCGCGGGCGGCAACGGGGAGCTGCTCGGCCGCGTCCTCGCCGCGCACCCGCGTCTGCACGGGGTCCTGCTGGAGCGTCCGCACGCCGTCGAAGCCGCCCGCCTGCGGCTGGAGGAGGCCGGTCACGGTACGCGGTGCGCCTTTGTGACCGGCGACTTCGCCGACGTGCCCGCGGGCGGTGACGTCTACGTCCTGTCCCGCGTCCTGCACGACTGGGACGACGAGCGCTGCCGCGAGATCCTGCGGCACTGCGCCCGCGCGATGCCCGAGCACGCCGATCTGCTCGTCGTCGAGCGTGTCCTGCCCTCCGACGGCTCGGTGTCGCTGGCGACCGCCTGGGACGTCCACATGATGTGCAACGTCGGCGGGCGCGAACGGCAGGCCGGTCACTACGGCCGTCTTTTCGCCGACGCGGGGCTGGCCCTGGTGGGCCGGGCCCCGCTGCCCCTGGACGGCAATGTGCTGCACGTCAGGAAGGCCCGGCCCACCTCGGCGGGGTGACGGCAAAGAGCTTCAGCCGATGGGGGCCGGCATCGGCTGGACGTCGTAGTCGAGGCGGATCGTGTCTCCGGTGGCGGGGTCGGCGAGCTCCACGCTCCAGCCCTCGGCGAACTGGTCGACGCCGGGGGTCATGGGGATGGTGCCGGAGATCAGGACGGTGCCGGGCGTGAGCGCGTCGCGTGAGCGCAGGACGTCGACCCAGTAGGCGGGGGCGAGGAGCTCGGCGAGGGTGCCGTGCTGGATCTCCGTCGGCTGATCGCCGTGGGTGACCCAGGCGCGCAGGGTGAGATCGTCGAGGCGGGACTCCACGTCGGCCAGCCGCCAGGCCCGGCGGGCGAGGACATCGGGTCCCGCGTTCTTGCTCCAGGCCACGCCGTGCACCTCCAGGTCACGGTCAGTGTGGTCGCAGGCGGCGGTCAGCAGCAGCTCCCCGCCGTCCGCCACGACGAGCGCCCACTCCGCCTCGCCTGAGGTGCGCGCGTGCTGCGCGTGGACCCGGTCGGTCTGCTGGGCGAGGTAGGGGGAGACGGGGTAGAGGGCGGGCGTCACGGACGGGCCGGGCACGCCCAGCTCGGCGAGTTCCGCGACGTGGGCGGCGACGTCCTCCTGGCTGCGTCCGGCGTATCCGGCGTTGAGGACCTGGACGACGTCGACCTCGCGCGTCGATCCGTCGGGCAGTTCGAAGGTCAGCACGGCCATGGGGCACTCCCAGAGATCGGGTCCGCAGATCGGGTACGAGGTGAAGTTCTCGTCGCGCGGGGGTTGCGCATACGACCTGTATACAAGAAGTATGCCGGAAGGTCGATGTCCCCCGACGCCCCCGAGCAGTCCCCGAGCAGTCCCCGAGCAAGGATGGGAACCATGTCCGACACCCCGAAGGACGTCGCGAAGGCGTCCGCTCGGCACTCCGGCGTCCGCCGGGCCTTCGTCGCGAGCCTCACCGGCACCGCGCTGGAGTGGTACGACTTCGCCGTCTACTCCGCCGCGGCCGCCCTGGTCTTCGGCGACCTGTTCTTCCCTTCGGAGGACCCGCTCACCGGCACGCTCCTGGCCTTCTCCACCTACGCGGTCGGCTATGTGTCCCGCCCGCTCGGCGGGTTCGTCTTCGGCCGCCTCGGTGATGTGATCGGCCGCAAGAAGGTGCTGATCGCCACACTTGTGCTCATCGGCGCGGCGACGTTCCTGATCGGCGTCCTGCCCACCTACGCGACGGCCGGTGTCGTCGCCCCGATCGCCCTGGTCGTGCTGCGCTTCGCGCAGGGCGTCGGCGTCGGCGGCGAGTGGGGCGGTGCCGTACTGCTGTCCAGCGAGTTCGGGGATCCACGCCGCCGCGGCTTCTACGCCTCCGCCGCCCAGGTCGGCCCGCCCGCCGGAAACCTGCTGGCCAACGGCGTCCTCGCCGCCCTCGGGGCGCTGCTCACCGAGGCGCAGTTCGAGTCGTGGGGCTGGCGTGTGGCGTTCCTGTTCTCCGGCGTCCTCGTCGGGTTCGGGCTGTGGATCCGGGCGAAGCTGGAGGAGACCCCGGTGTTCAAGGCGATGGAGGCCGAGCACTCCCGGCCCGAGGCGCCGATCCGCGAGGTGTTCACCACCCAGCCCCGCGCCCTGCTGGCCGCGATCCTGTGCCGCGTCGGCCCCGACGTGCTGTACGCGATGTTCACCGTCTTCGTCCTGACGTACGCCACCAAGGAACTCGGCATGTCCCAGGGCTCCGCCCTCGCGGCCGTGCTCATCGGCTCCTCGATCCAGGTCTTCCTGATGCCACTGGCCGGCGCCCTGTCCGACCGGGTCAACCGGCGGCTGCTGTACGGCGCCGCCTCGGTGGCCGCCGGGGTGTGGCCCTTCGTGTTCTTCCCGATGATCGGCGGCGGCACCTGGCTGCCGCTCGCCACGGGGGTCGTCGTGGGCCTGGTGATCCACTGTTGCCTGTACGGCCCGCAGGCCGCCTTCATCACCGAGCAGTTCGAGCCCCGGCTGCGCTCCACCGGCTCGTCCCTGGCCTACACCCTGGCCGGGATCATCGGCGGCGCCATCGCCCCACTGCTGTTCACCAGCCTGCTGAGCGCCTACGGCACCTGGGGGCCGCTGGCCGTGTACATCGCCCTCGCGTCGGGCATCTCCCTCGTCGGCGTCTGGCTGGGGCGCGACCCGGAGGCCGCCGTCGACGAGGACGCCGCGCTCGCCGCGCCGAAGACGCCGCAGCCGGCCGACGCCACCCGTCTCTGAGGAGGAACAGATCGTGCGCATCGCCCTGAGCCAGCTCACCACCGGCCCCGACCCGGAGAAGAACCTCCTGCTCATCGAGGAGTGGACCCGGCGGGCGGCGGACGCGGGAGCCCGTGTCGTCGTCTTCCCGGAGGCGTCGATGGCCTGCTTCGGCACCCCACTGGCACCGCTCGCCGAGCCCCTGGACGGACCGTGGGCCGACGGCGTACGCCGGATCGCCCGCGACACCGGCACGGTCGTCGTGGCCGGCATGTTCACCCCGGCGGCAGGGGACCGGGTGGTCAACACCCTGCTCGCCACCGGGCCCGGGGTGGAGGCGTCGTACGACAAGATCCACCTCTACGACGCCTTCGGCTTCCGTGAGTCCGACACCGTCGCCGCGGGCTCGGCCCCGACGGTCATCGACGTGGACGGCGTACGGCTGGGCCTGGCCACCTGCTACGACGTCCGCTTCCCGGAGCTGTTCCGGGCGCACGCCGACGCGGGAGCCGTCGCGACCCTGCTGACCGCCTCCTGGGGCGCGGGGCCGGGGAAGGTGGATCAGTGGGAGCTGCTGGTGCGGGCCCGGGCGCTGGACGCGACCGTGTGGCTCGCCGCCGTCGACCAGGCCGAGCCGGGCCCCGGTTCCGCCCCGGGTTCCGCGCCCACGGGGATCGGGCACAGCCTCGTCGCCGGACCCGACGGGACCGTACGGCACGCGCTGGGCGCCGAGCCGGAGCTGCTGGTGGCGGACCTGGACGCCGACGAGGTCGCCGCGGTGCGGCAGCGGATCTCCGTGCTGGCGAACCGGCGCCCGGAGCTGTGGGGATGAGCAAGCCCGAGCTGGAGTTCCACCTCCCCGACGGTCCCTGGCGGGCCCCGGCCGGTGCCGGGCCGGGGGTCGAGGAGCGGGTGCTGGCCGACGACCCGGAGCACGGATCCCGTACGGCGCTCGTCCGCTGGGCGCCGGGCACGGACACCTCGGCGGACGGCGTGGCCCGCCACGACTTCTGGGAGGAGGTCTACCTCGTCGAGGGAGCGCTGCACGACCTGACGCTCGGCCGGACCTTCACGGCGGGCATGTACGCCTGCCGCCCGCCCGGGATGCCGCACGGGCCGTGGACGTCCCCGGACGGGGTCACCATGCTGGTGATCACCTACCCGGACTCGCCCTAGCCCGCGAGCAGCACCTTCAGCGTCGACTCCAGGTGGTGGTCGATGGCGGCACAGGCGGCCTGCGCGTCACCCGCCTCCAGGGCGTCGAGGATCGCCTCGTGCTCCCCCAGCACCGCTTCCTGGCGTCCCTGCTGGTTGAAGAGGGCGACGACTCCGGTACGGACCTGGCGGCTGCGCAGGCCCTCGTAGTGCCGGTCGAGGAGGGCGTTGCCGACGGCGGAGACCAGGGCCGCGTGGAAGCGGTGGTCCACGTCGATGAACTCCTTGGCCTGGTCGGCACCGGTGAGCTCACGCTGCCGCTCCAGCAGCGACCGCAGCTCGGCCACCGGCGCTCCCCCACCGGAGACCAGCTCCTGGGCGGCGTACCGCTCGACGATGCCCCGCAGCTCCATCAGCTCACGGATCTCCCGCCCCGTGAGCGGGGACACGCGGGCACCCCGCTTGGGCACCAGCTCGACGAGATCCTCGGCGGCGAGCTGCAGCAGCGCTTCCCTGATGGGCGTCCGCGAGACACCGATCCGGTCCGCCAGCTCCTGCTCCGACAGAAACGCACCCTGCATCCCGGGATTCGTCAGCACCGTGTCCTTGAGATACGCGTACGCCTTCTCCCGACCGGACTTCACGGCAGCCCCCAGCTCTCGCATACACCTTGTATACGGACGCTACCACGGGGCTTGCGCGGGGGAGTCTCCGGCGAGAAAGCGTCCGCTGTGGAGGATCTCGTGTCAGAGCGGGAGGTCGTCGGGAAGGACGCGGAACGTCTTGTGCCGGCCCAAGGGCCGTACGGCCCGGAAGTGACAGCGGTCGAGGGTGAGGATCGCGTCGGTGTCGTAGTCGGCGGCGAGAGCCACGTTCACCGCGTCGGCGAGGTCCAGGTCGAGCGCTCCGTAGCGGCCTCGAACGGATTGGGCGGCGCCCAGGTGATCCTCCGTGATCTCGGGCAGGACGACGCGGCCCCGGCTCATCCAGCGTCGGAGATCGTCGACAGCGCTGACGGCGGCCTGTCTGCCGAGCTCGCGCGTGGCCACGTGGTCGAATTCCGCCAGCAGGAGGGGGGACATGACCAGAAGACCGGCCGCCATGATCGCCTCGTTGGCCGCCCCGTGCTCGGGGTGCGTCGAGTCGAGTGCGGCCAGGAGCCCGGAGGTGTCCGCGATGACGATGATCACGTGGCGGTTCCGGAGTCCGTCTCACTGCGGACCGCGTCGGCGACCGCGTCGCGGACCTCGGTCCTGGACGATGTACGCCCCGAGCCCTCGAAGGTGCGCGAGAACAGCGGCTCGTCCCAGACGCGGTTCGCCATGGCCGCGAGATGGATGCCCTGGCGGATGATCTCGGCCTCGCTTATGCCCCGCCGCTTGGCCGCCTCCTTGATGATCGCCAGGTCCTCGGGGTCGGCGTAGACGTTCGTGCGCTTCATGGACATGTACCAAGGTTAGTCCATGTTGGGCCGACGGCTGGAAGTCGTACAAGAAGGTCGTCGGGGCCGGCGACCCCAACGGCGATGGCGTCGGCGCCCTGTATCGCAACAGCGGAGACGGCAGGGGGTCGTTCGGCGGTCGTACGAAGATCGCGACGGGCCGGCAGGGGTGCGAGGCCGTCGTGCAGGATGTCCGGGAGCGAGGGAGAGACTTGTGTCCGAGGAGACTGGTGGGGTCGTCATCTACTGGCGTCCCCTGTGTACGTACTGCATGAAGCTGCTGACGCAACTCCGCTTCACCCGGCTCCGATACACCAAGGTCAACATCTGGCGGAACCCGGACGCGGCGGCGTTCGTGCGGTCGGTCGCCGGGGGGAACGAGAAGGTGCCCACGGTGACCGTGGCCGGGCGGGCCATGGTGAATCCCTCGAAGCGGGAGCTTCTGGAGGCGGTCGAGGCCTACGCGCCGCATCTGTTGCGCGAGAACGGCTGATCGCCTCGGCGGTGGGCGAGTTGCGGGCAACTCACCTCCACAGTCACCCGTTAGAGGGACCGTTGACCTTGACCGGGGTGCTCAACGGCCCTGCCGGCGGCGGAGAGGGCCACTATGAGTGCAAGCAGCAACGAGCACCAGGAGGTACCGCAATGACTGTGGCTCCAACTCGCTCTGTAGTGTCCATCGCTCGCCCGAGGAGCTGGGCGGCCCTGCTCATCGTCATCGTGATCGTCTATGGGCCGGCGGCGCAGATCCAGGACGTGCTGACCGGTCTGATCGCTCTGTCGGCAGTGCTCGTATCGGGCTCGGCGGTGCGGGCCGTGTCGGCGCCCCGGCGGCAGATGACCGTCTGAGAACGGGCCGGGCTGGAATCCCCGCCGGAGGAAAGGGCCGGACCACCCAGTGGTCCGGCCCTTTCGCCTGGTTGTCCCCGGTGTCAGCCCGAGAAGGGAACCGCGTCGGTGGGGGACGTGTGCCAGCTGGTGACGATCGGCTTGTCGACGACGAAGGAATCGACCTTCAGGGACTCCGGGTTCGGGTCGTCGTTGGCGACGGAGACGATGAGGCTGTCGAGTTCCTTGCCGGTGTCGCCGTTGGTGGTCTTGGGGTTGACGCCGGCGTAGGCGGTGACGCCCTCGCGCAGGGTGATGGGCTGACCCGCCGACTGTTCCGCCGGTTCGGCCTCCGTGCCGTCCGAGCCGAAGGCGACGACCGGCAGTTCGGCGGGGAGGACGCAGGTGATGCCGGACTTGGCCGTGGCCTTGATCAGGAAGTAGCCACCGGCCTGGTCCTCGGAGCTCACGCTCCAGGAGATGTCGTTGGTGCCGCAGCTCTGGCCGTAGCCCTTCTTGTCGCCGGAGGAGTCGCCGTCGGCCGTAGCGGACTTGTCCGACGACGAGCCGCCGCCGGTGGACTTCGATGTGCCCGAGTCGCCGCTGTCGCTGCCGCCCGACGCCGTCGGGCTTGCCTGGCTGGAGGATGCCGCCGGGGAATCCGACGCCGACGACTCGTCACCGCCCCCGCACGCGGTCATCAGCAGGCCCGAGCCGATCACGGCGGTGACGGCGAGGGCGGTGCGCAGACGACGGTTCATCGCGGAAATCCTCCAAGGGACGACAAGTGCGGGACACCAAGCGATCGGTAAGGATCGGTGGCGATCGGTAGCGATTGATGTCTCGCGTTTACGATCATCAAGACGGTCGCTCCCGGGCACCGGTTCACGCCGTCTCACGTCCCGGACATCGCCGTCACGTGCCTGTGACACAGCCTCAGACGGGGCGGCGTTCGGACTCCGGCTCCCTCAGTTCGGCGGTGAACTGCGCGCCCGCCAGCAGCGCCAGGTTGGACAGCCACAGCCAGACGAGGAAGACCACGACGCCGGCGAGGGAGCCGTAGAGCTTGCTGTAGGTGCTCAGCGCGGAGGCGTAGAAGGCGAAGCCCGCGGAGACGGTGAGCCACAGGGCGGCGGCGAGGGCTCCGCCGGGGAGGCTGTGGCCGCGGGTGCGGGCCTCCCTGGGGCCGGTGTGGAAGACGATGACGACCAGCAGGGCCACCACGCACAGCAGGACGGGCCAGCGCAGCAGGCTCCACGTCCAGGCGGCCATCGTGCCGAGGCCCAGATAGCGGCCGATGCTCTCGGCGGCCGGGCCGCTCAGCAGCAGGACGAGGGAACCGACGACGAGCAGACCGAGCAGGGCGAGCGCGGTGAGCAGGATGCGGTGCGCCTTGCGCCAGGGCGAGCGGCTGTCGGCCACCCGGTGCATACGGTGCAGGGCCCGGCGGAAGACGGCGAGGTAGCTGGAGGCGGACCACAGCGCGCTCACGATGCCGCCGAACAGCAGGGTCCAGACGGCCGAACCGTCGTGCAGGGTACGGGACAGCACGTCGTGCAGGGGCGCGCCCGACTGGCCGGGCGCGTAGGCGGTGACATGCGCGATGAAGGCCTCGGCCGTGCCCGGGCTGATCCGGCCGAACGCGACGGCCGTGACGAGCAGGGCGGGCAGCACGGCCAGGATGGCGTAGTAGGTGAGGGCCGCGGCGAAGTCCGACACGTCGTCGTGCCACATCGACACCGGGGTGCGGCGCAGGGCGGCGGCCCAGAGCCGGGCGGGCGGGTCGCCCGGCCGGGAGGCGGTGCCGGCGGCGGTGCCCGCGGCGGGGCCGTGGGCTGCCGGGGAGTGCGGTTCAGCGGACATGGGGGGCCTGACGTGCGGACGTGCTGAGGCGGACGTGGGTACCGACACTGTAGGCGGCCGGTGCGACCGGGTGACGTCGTGCCTCGGGGGCGGCTGCTCTCACGGGGTCGGCGGGGCACCGTCGGTACGGTGCCCCGCCGTGTCCGCGTGGGCCGTCAGCTGCCCGGCATCAGGACGGTGTCGATGATGTAGACGTTCGCGTTGGCGGTCTTCACATGGCCGCACACGACCTTCGCGGAGTCGTTCACGGTGTACGACTCCCCCGAGCCCGACGTGGTCAGCTTCGACTTCTCCAGCGTGTCGAAGGAGCCGTTCTCCAGGTCCTTCGGCGTGAGCTTCTGGCCGACCACGTGGTAGGTGAGGATCTTCGTCAGCTCGGCCTTGTCGTTGAGGACCTGGTCCAGGGTCGCCTTGGGGATCTTCGCGAAGGCGTCGTTCGTGGGCGCGAACACGGTGATGTTCTCGGCGTTGTTGAGGGTGTCGACCAGTCCGGCCTTCTTCACCGCCGTCACCAGGGTGGACAGGGCCGGGTTGTTGGACGCGGCGGTGGCCACCGGGTCCTTGGCCATGCCGTCGAAGGAGCCGGCGCCGTCCGCGGGCACCGATGAGCAGGCCGGGCCGAAGGGCTCGTCGGAGGAGGCGGCGCCGGAGCCGTCCATGCCGGCGGCGGACGCCGGGGCCGACGCCTTGGCGGAGGAGTCCGCCTTCGCCGAGTCGCCGCTGTCGCCGCCGCTGCCGGAACAGGCGGTCAGGGCGAGGGGGAGGAAGGCGGCCGCGGCCACGGTCACGGCGACACGGCGGATACGGGTGTTCATGGTGTTTCTCCTGGTGGTGGGGGGCGTGCGGGTGGGTTGACGGAGGGGGCGGGGGCTGGGGGCGACCGCCCTCGGCGGCCTGCCAGGGGCCGCGCCGAGGACGGGGAGGGCGGGGCGGGCGAGGAAGGCGTCCCGGCCGTGGATGCGCGGCCGGCATCGCGTCGCGTCCACCTTCGGCACGACGTCGCGCGGCTTCTTCTCGTCCTGCGTCACGTGGGGAATCCGGCCCCGGGAAGGGGGCGGATTGGTCGGACCGCTCGTTCGGATGAAGTCGTCCTCGCGACCAATCCGGGGGCGGATCCGCTCCGTATTCCACGGCCGACCCGGCATCCGTACGGCGTCCGCGCCCGGAAGTACCTGGTAGCGGGCGGGTCCAATCCGCTCGCGCGGCGGCTCCGGATTACGCGCGGGACCCATGTCGGAGTCCGGGTCCGTGTCCAGGTCCGACCAGGAGGAGAGGCGATGTCACAGGAGCCGGGAAACGCCGCCCGGGAGCGGCGCCGCACGGCCGTGATCGGGAGTGGGGTGGCGGGGCTGACCGCCGCGTACGTGCTCGCCCGGGCGCATCACGTCACGCTGTTCGAGGCCGACGACCGGCTCGGCGGGCACGCCCACACCCACGAACTGACCTCGACCGGCGGCGGCGCGACGTACCGCGTCGACTCCGGCTTCATCGTGCACAACCGCCGCACCTACCCGAACCTCCTGCGCCTCTTCGACGAACTCGGCGTCGCCACGCAGGAGTCGGAGATGAGCATGTCGGTGCGGTGCGAGGGCTGCGGTCTGGAGTACGCCGGTGCCCGTGGCCCCGCCGGACTGTTCGCCCGGCCCCGCAACGCCCTGCGCGGGGCCTATCTGCGGATGCTCACCGAGGTGCCCGCCTTCCACCGGGCCGCCCGGCGGCATCTCGCGCGAGAGGCGGAGCAGGCCCTCACCCTCGGGGAGTTCCTGGACGCGGAGGGCTTCTCGCCGTACTTCCGCACGCACTTCATGACCCCGCTCGTGTCGGCGGTGTGGTCCTGCGACGCCGGCATCGCCCTGCGCTACCCGGCCGCCTATCTGTTCCGTTTCCTGGAGCACCACGGGCTGCTCTCGGTGAGCGGCTCTCCGACGTGGCGCACCGTGACCGGCGGCTCCCGCACGTACGTCGAGCGGGTGGCGGAGCGGCTGGACGAGGTGTGCATGGCGGCTCCGGTCCGGGCCCTGCGGCGGCATCCCGACGGCGTCAGCCTCACCACGGGCGACGGCACCACACGGTCGTACGACTCGGTGGTCCTCGCGACCCACCCCGACCAGGCCCTGCGGCTGCTGGCCGATGCCACGCCGGAGGAGAAGGAGGTGCTCGGCGCCTTCTCGTACTCCCGCAACAGCACGCTCCTGCACACCGACACCCGGCTGCTGCCGCGTGCGCGCGGGGCGCGGGCGTCGTGGAACTACCTGATGCCCTCGTGCGGGGCGGGCGCCGACCGGGTGCGGGTCAGCTACGACATGAACCGGCTGCAACGGCTCGACGCCCCCGAGACGTTCGTCGTCACCCTCGGCGGCGAGGACCGTGTCGATCCCGGGCTGGTGCGCGCCCGCATGGTCTACGAACACCCCGTCTACACCCCGGAGTCGGTGGCCGCGCAGCAGCGGCTGCCCGAACTGGCGGGCCCCGTCACGGCGTTCGCGGGCGCCTACCACGGCTGGGGTTTCCACGAGGACGGCTGCCGGTCCGGGGTGGCGGCCGCGGCGGCGCTGGGGGTGCGATGGTGACGACGCCCATATCCACGCCCGCACCCACGCTCGCCCCCGCCCTCTACCGCTGCGCGATCGCCCATGTGCGCACCGCGCCCCTGCGGTACGCCCTGCGCCACCGCACCTACATGTGGCTCGTCGACCCCGACCGGCTCCCCGAACTTCCGCGTGCGCTGCGCCCGTTGGCGCGCTTCGATCCGCGCGACCACTTCTCCGGCGAGCACCCCACCGTCCGCGCGGGACTGGACGCCTTCCTGGCCGGCCACGGGGTGCGGCTGGACGGCGGCCGGGTCGTGATGCTCACCCACGCACGGGTCTTCGGATACGTCTTCAATCCGCTCACCGTCTACTGGTGCCACGGGCCCGACGGCACCGTGCGCTGTGTGGTCGCCGAGGTCCACAACACCTACGGCGAACGCCACTGCTATCTGCTGCGCCCCGACGCCTCGGGGACGGCGGAGGTGGGCAAGGAGTTCTACGTCTCGCCGTTCTTCCCCGTCGACGGCCGCTACCGCATGCGCCTGCCCGCCCCCGGGGAGCGGCTCGACCTCACCGTGCACCTGGAACGGGAGGGCGGCAGACCCTTCACCGCGACCGTGCGCGGGGCGCGTCACGAAGCCCGTACGGGAACGCTGCTGCGGCTGGCCCTGCGCCGGCCCTGGTCCACGCTCGCCGTGTCCGCCGCCATCCGTCTGCACGGCATCCGCCTGTATCTGCGCGGACTGCCCGTCCGGCCCCGACCCGAACACCGGACCCCGAACCACAGGGAGAACGCAGCATGACGACAGCCGAGCTCCGACCCGGCGACACGGGCCGGACCACGGCCGTGCCCCGCAAGGCCGATACCGAAGCCGTGCCCGCCGAAGCCGGTGCCGTGCCCGGCGAAGCCGGTGCCGTGCCCGGCGAAGCCGGTGCCGTGCCCGGCGATGCCGAAGCCGTGCCCGCCGAAGCCGGTGCCGTCCCCGCCGAAGCCGGTGCCGTCCCCGCCAAAGCCGGTGCCGTCCCCGCCAAAGCCGGTGCCGTCCCCGCCGAAGCCGGTGCCGTCCCCGCCGAAGCCGGTGCCGTCCCCGCCGAAGCCGGTGCCGTGCCCGCCGAAGCCGGTGCCGTGCCCGCCGAAGCCGGTGCCGTGCCCGGCGATGCCGAAGCCGGTGCCGTGCCCGGCGATGCCGAAGCCGAAGCCGTGCCCGCCGAGGCCGGTGCCGTGCCCGGCGATGCCGAAGCCGTGGACGCCGAAGCCGGTGCCGTGGACGCCGAAGCCGGTGCCGTCCCCGCCGAAGCCGGTGCCGTGCCCGCCGAAGCCGGTGCCGTGGCCGCCGAGGCCGGTGCCGTGGCCGTGGACGCGGCCCGCTGGCCCGACGTGGCCCGGCCGCCGAAGGCCTCCCGGGCCCGGACCGCGATCACGGCAGCCGTCGTACGACGGGCCCTGCGGGACCTGCCGCTGCACGTCCGCTTCCCCGACGGCACCTCGCTGGGGAAGGGCGGCCCCGTACTGGACCTGCGCGACCCGCGGGCCTTCCACGCCCGTGTGGGCAGCCAGGGCCTGGTCGGCTTCGGAGAGTCGTACATGGCCGGCGAGTGGGACGCGCCCGACCTGGTCGCCGCGCTCACCGTGCTCGCGGCGCGCATGGGCGAGCTGATCCCCGCCCCGCTGCAACGGCTGCGCGGGGTGTGGGCGCAGCGCCGCCCGGACGCCCAGCGCAACACCCCGGGCGGCTCCCGCACCAACATCAGCAGCCACTACGACCTGTCCAACGACCTCTTCGCGCTGTTCCTCGACGACACCCTCAGCTACTCCTCGGCCCTCTTCCGCGGCTTCCCCGCCGACTGGGACCTGCTCGCCGCCGCCCAGCACCGCAAGATCGACCGGCTGCTGGATCTCGCCGACGTACGGGAGGGCACCCGGGTGCTGGAGATCGGCACCGGGTGGGGCGAGCTGGCCATACGCGCCGCCGCGCGCGGCGCGCACGTCACCTCGCTCACCCTCTCCCGTGAACAGGCCGCCCTGGCCCGGGAGCGCGCCGCGGCGGCCGGTGTCGCCGAGCGGGTCTCGGTGGAGCTGTGCGACTACCGCGAGGCCCGCGGCACCTACGACGCCGTCCTGAGCGTGGAGATGGTCGAGGCCGTCGGCGCGGAGTTCTGGCCGGTCTACTTCCGCGTCCTCGACGAACGGCTCGCCCCGGGCGGACGCGCCGCACTCCAGGCCATCACCATGCCCCACGAGCGGATGCTCGCCGCCCGGGACACCTTCACCTGGATCTCCAAGTACGTCTTCCCCGGCGGCCTGATCCCCTCCGTGGAGGCCGTCGCCGAGACCGTGCGCGACCACACCCAGCTGAGCGTCACCCGCCGGGACGCCTACGGCGCCCACTACGCCGAGACCCTGCGCCTGTGGCGCGAGCGTTTCACCGGGCGCGCGGACGAGGTCGCCGCGCTCGGCTTCGACGAGACGTTCCGCCGGCTGTGGACGTTCTACCTCGCCTACTCCGAGGCCGGATTCCGCTCCGGCTACCTGGACGTGCAGCAGTACCTGCTCACCAAGGAGGCCACGCCCCGATGACTCCCCCCGCCACCCTCACCCGGCCCGGCGCCGCCCACCGCCTCGTCTCCGCCGCCGAGACCGCGCTCGGCGGCCCCCTCCCGGTGCGGGTCCGCACCTGGGACGGCAGCGAGGCAGGGCCGGACGGCGGCCCGGTGGTCGTCGTACGGTCCCGGCGCGCCCTGCGCCGCCTGCTCTGGCAGCCCGGCGAACTGGGCCTGGCCCAGGCGTACGTCACGGGAGAGCTCGACATCGAGGGCGACCTCGGGGACGGGCTGCGCCGTCTGTGGGCCGCCGCGCGGGAACGCGGACGGCACACGCCCCGGCTGAGCGCCGCCGACCGCGCGCGGGCGGCCGGCACCGCCCTGAGCCTCGGTGCCGTCGGCCCGCCGCCCGCCCCGCCGGCCTCCCAGGCGCGGCTGCGCGGCGGTCTGCACAGCAGGGCCCGCGACCGGGCCGCCATCAGCCACCACTACGACCTGTCCAACGCCTTCTACCGGCTGCTCCTCGACGAGACGATGGCCTACTCGTGCGGCTATTGGGCGAGCGAGGCCCCCGGCTTCACCCCGGCCGACTCCCAGCGCGCCAAGCTGGAGCTGATCTGCCGCAAGCTCGGCCTGGTGCCCGGCGCCCGGCTGCTCGACGTCGGCTGCGGCTGGGGCTCGCTCACCCTGTACGCCGCCGAGCGGCACGAGGCGCGCGTCACCGCCGTGACCCTGGCCCGGGAGCAGGCGGCGTACGTCCGTGAGCAGGTGCGCGAGCGGGGTCTTCAGGACCGGGTGGAGGTGGTGTGCCAGGACTACCGGGACATCACGGGCGGCGGCTACGACGCGGTCGCCACCGTCGAGATGGGCGAGCACGTCGGGGACGCCGAGTACCCGGCGTTCGCCGCCGCCCTGCACCGGCTGGTGCGGCCGCTGGGCCGGGTGCTGGTGCAGCAGATGTCGCGCGGGCGGAACGCGCCCGGGGGCGGTGCCTTCATCGAGGCGTACATCGCGCCCGACATGCACATGCGGCCCGTGGGCGAGACGGTCGGGCTGCTGGAGGGGGCCGGGCTGGAGGTGCGGTCCGTGGAGTCGCTGCGCGAGCACTACGTGCGGACGATCAGCGCCTGGCACCGGACCCTGGAGGAACGCTGGGGCGATGTCGTGGCGCTCGTCGGAGAGGAGACCGCCCGGGTGTGGCGGCTGTACCTGGTCGGCGGGGCGCTGGCCTTCGAGGAGCGGCGTATGGGAGTGGACCAGGTGCTGTGCGTACGGCCGACGGCTGAGGGGTGCGGTGGGA
Organism: Streptomyces sp. CRCS-T-1; assembly: GCF_024442335.1. Lineage (NCBI taxonomy): Bacteria > Bacillati > Actinomycetota > Actinomycetes > Kitasatosporales > Streptomycetaceae > Streptomyces > Streptomyces sp. CRCS-T-1. Next base: position 3,919,048 of record NZ_CP101651.1, read on the forward strand.
TGTCCCCGACGCCCGAGGACTGGTACACCGGGCTGGAGGGGCCGTGAACGGGTTCGCCTGGGGCGCCTTCGCGACCGGCCTCGCCTGGTCGGCGGGGGCCGCTCTCGCCGTGATGCTGGCGACCTTCGCCGTCGCCGTGCGCAAGGGCCTGCACCGGATCGTCGACGTGGCCTGGGGGCTCGGATTCACCGCCGTGGCCGTGGCGTCCTTCGTGGCGTCGGCGGGCACCGGTGACCCGGGGCGGCGGATCCTGGTCACCGTGCTGACGGCGGTGTGGGGGCTGCGTCTGGCCCTGCACATCGCCCGGCGCGGGCGCGGGCACGGCGAGGACCCGCGCTACGAGAAGATGCTGGCGAAGGCGCCCGGCAACCGGAACCTGTACGCGCTGCGAGTCGTGTATCTGCTCCAGGGCGCCCTGGTGTGGCTGGTGTCGCTGCCCGTGCAGGCCGCGCAGTACATCACCGGGCCGATGACGGCGTTCGCCGCGGCGGGCGCCTTTCTGTGGGCGGTCGGGATGTTCTTCGAGGCGGTCGGGGACGCCCAGCTCGCCCGGTTCAAGGCCGATCCGGGGAACAAGGGCCGGATCATGGACCGGGGGCTGTGGAGCTGGACCCGCCATCCCAACTACTTCGGAGACTTCTGCGTGTGGTGGGGCCTGTTCCTCATCGCCTGCGACGCGCCCGCCGCCGCGGCGGCCGTGCTCGTGTCGCCGGTGGTGATGAGCCTGCTGCTGACCAAGGGCAGCGGGAAGCGGCTGCTGGAGCGGCACATGGCCGAACGTCCGGGGTATGCCGCGTACGCGGCCCGGACCAGCGGCTTCTTCCCACTGCCTCCCAAGTGAGCCTCAGGCGGGGAAGGCCATCGCGGCCACCGGGGCCGAGGTCGGCTGCTCGGACCCGCCCGCCGGCTCGACGGTGATCCCCATGCCCGACGCCCCGTCCACGGCACCCCGCATCAGGACGGCCTGGTCGGCGCGGCCGGGGTCCATGAGCCCGGCGGAGCGCATGGTGCCGCCGTCGTCGAACCACAGCTGGTAGACCTTGCCGCGCGGCGGCTCCGCCATCCCGGAGACGACGAACACGGCCCGGTCCCGGCCCTCGGAGACGACGACGGTGCCGGTGGCCCCGTCGGCCAGCTTCGCGGTGCTGGTCCTGGCGTCCGGTGCCGCGAGCACGGCGGCGATCCGGTCCGTGGCCTGTTCGGCCTGCCGGGCCTGGTCGAAGGCGTCCTCGGCACGCTGGTGCTGCCACACCGCCGTACCGCCGAGCGCGGTGGCCGCCGCGAGGCACGCCGCCAGGGCCCAGCGCGAGAGCGGGCGCCCCCAGGAGGCCGTACGGCCTCGGCGGGGCGAGGGCGGCTCGCCGGGCGGGTCCTGGCGGACGGCGGTGATCCGGCGCAGCACCTGCTCGCGCAGCACCGGGCGGGGCGTCAGCGAGGCGGCGAGCCCCAGGCGGGCGGCGACGGCCGTCAGTTCGGCGGTCTCCTCGGCGCACGGCTCGCAGGCCGCGAGATGCCGCCGGAAGGCCCGCCGCTCCTCGTCGGACAGGGCGTGCAGGGCGTAGGCGCCGGTCAGGGTGTGCAGGTCGGCGGTGGTCACGCGGTCACCCCCAGGCAGTCGCGGAGCCGGATGAGTCCGTCGCGCAGGCGGGTCTTGACGGTGCCCAGGGGAAGCGTCAGCGCTTCCGCCACCTGCCGGTAGGTCAGCCCCCGGTAGTAGGCGAGGGTGACGGCCTGGCGCTGGATCTCGGTCAGCGTGCGCAGACAGCGCCGCACCTGCTCCCGCTCCAGCCGCGCCTCGACCTGCTCGGTCACCTCGTCGTACTCGGGCGTGCGGTCCAGCAGGGCGGCCTTGTGGTCGCGGGCCGCGGCGGCCTCGACCGAGCGCACCCGGTCGACGGCCCGGCGGTGCGCGAGGGTGAGGATCCAGTTGATCGCCGTACCGCGGTCGGAGCGGTAGCGGGGGGCGGTGCGCCACACCTCCACCAGGACCTCCTGGGCCACCTCCTCCGACTGCGCCTGGTCGCGCAGGACGGCGCGCACGACGCCGAGGACCGGGCTCGCCACGAGGTCGTACACCGAGGCGAACGCGTCCTCGTCGCCCAGGGCGACGAGGCCCACCAGTTCTTGCAGATCCGGCTCGGCGGACGGGTTCGCGCCGATGTGCACGGCTTCTTTCACGGGGGTCCTCCGTGGTCGGGACGTCTCCGGACGTAATCCGGTCCCCGGAGGGCGGCGGATTGGTCTGGCTCCCATGGAAAACGCAGGTGGGGCCGAACGGTATGGGCACGGGGCGGGGAATCGGGGACGATGACGTGCCCCCCGGCCCACCAATCCGTCCGCCGGGCCGGCTACGGATGACCCGTGAAGGGAATCCCCGGAAGGGGACACGTGAGGAGCGCGGATGACGGTGCACGAACGGGAGGACACCCCCAGGGCGTCCGGGGCGCCCGGGGCGCTGGTGGCGCGCCGGGTTCCCGGGGCGCCGCGTGCCGCCGTGCTGTTCCTGCACGGCGGCCGGTCCGAGGGCCGGGCCCCGTCGCGGCCCTGGCATCTGGCGGCCCTGCGGATGAGGCCCTTCGTGTGGGCCGTCGCGTCGGCGCTGCCGGACGACGAGGTCTTCCTGGGCGAGGTGCGCTATCGCGTGCGCGGCTGGAACGGCGGGGCCGGCGACGAGGGAGACGCCCTGCGGGACGTCCGGCGGGCCCTCGACGAGCTCGCCCGCCGGGCCGGTGACGTCCCGGTGGTTCTCGTGGGTCACTCGATGGGGGGTCGCGCGGCCCTGCGCGCGGCGGGCTCCCCGCAGGTCCGGGCGGTGCTGGCGCTGGCGCCCTGGTGCCCGGACGGCGAGCCGGTGACCCAGCTCCGGGACAAGGACGTCGTCGTGCTGCACGGGGACCGCGACCGTGTCACCGAGCCGGGCGCGTCGGTGGCGTTCGTGGCCCGGGCCCGCGCGGCCGGGGCCCGGGCGGACGTACGCCTCGTGCCGGGCGGCGACCACGCGATGCTCCGGGGCGAGACGAACTGGCACCGCCTCGCGGCCTCGACTGCGGTGGGGATGCTGCCGGCGTGACGGGGGGCTTCACGGCCTGGTGGGTGGCTTCCCCAGCCTGACGGGGCGCTTCACGGCCTGGCAGGGCGCTTCACCCCGAAGGGTGAACGGGCCCCGGGGCGGGGCCGTGTGGCGGCGACACTGCCAGGGTGCTGAGCGATCTTCCCGACATCCCCGACGAGTTCATCGGCCGCGGGGCCGAACTGGACCGCCTCGCCGACGCGTTGGAACGCCGCCGTCGCCTGGTCACCCTCACCGGGGTGGGCGGGGTGGGGAAGAGCCGGCTGGCCCTGCACGCCGCGCACGCGGTCCGGGGCGACCGGCGCCGCGAGGTGATCTGGGCGGCGCTGTGGCCGCTGCGGGACGACCGTCTGCTGACCGCGACGGTCGCGGACGCCGCCGGCTTCGCCGACCACACGGCGGGCATGCCGCTGGACGCGCTCTGCGTCTGGCTCGGGGACAAGGACGCCGTCCTCGTGCTCGACTCCTGCGAGCACCTGCTGAGTTCGTGCCGGCACCTGGTCGCGCATCTGCTGATGACCTGCCCCTCGCTGACCGTGCTGGCGACCAGCCGGGCACCGCTGGAGGTACCCGGCGAACTCCTCGTCACCGTCGGGCCGCTGCCCGCCGCGACCGACGGCACCACGCTGCTCCGCCGCCGCGCGGCCGCCGCCGGAGCACCGCTGACGGACCCGGCCGACCTCGAGACGGCAGGCAGGCTGTGCGCGTGGCTGGAGGGCATCCCGCTGGCGCTGGAACTGGTCGCGGGCCATCTGGGGCAGCGCACCATCACCATCGCCGAGGTCGAGCGCACACTGCGTTCGCGCTTGGCTCTGAACGCCGTGGGTCTGGATGCCACGGGCCGGGTCTCCGAGGGGCGGGGCGCCGGGGGCCGGGGCGCCGGGGGCCGGGGCGCCGAGGACCGGATCGCCGAAGGCCGAGGCACCGACGGCCGGGTCGTCGGGCCCGCGCGGCACCTGACGATGCGTACCACCATCGGATGGAGTCACGAACTGTGCGTGCCCGTGGAGCGGTTGTTGTGGGCGCGGCTGTCCGTGTTTCGCGGCGTGGTGGGCCACGAGGCGGTGCGTGCCGTGTGCGGCGGCGGACCGCTCGACGGGGCCGGTCTGGAGGCGGCGCTGTCGGGTCTGGTCGCGAAGTCCGTGCTGTCGCTCGGGGCGGAGGGCTACCGGATGCTGGACACCGTGCGCGAGTACGGGCGCATGTGGCTGGACGAGGCCGGTGCGACGCCGGAGATCGCCGACCGCCACGCCGAGCACTTCCTGCGGCTCGCCCGGGACGCGCACGACGACTGGCCCGGGCCGCGGCAGGCGTCCCGGTACCGGGAGATCGGCCGCGTCCACGCCGATCTGTGCGCCGCCCTCGACCATCTCCTCGCCACGCGCCCCGGGGCCGCCCTGGACTTGAGCGGGCTGGTCGCCTTCTTCTGGAGCTGCTGCGGGCATCTCCGCGAGGCAGCGCACTATGTGGAAGCCGCCCTGCGTGCGGCCCGGGAGCCCGGCACCGCCCGGATCCGCGCCCGGTGGGCCCTGGGCGTGGCGCACGTCCTGCGGGGCGAGTACGAGGCGGCGGGCGGCCTGGTGGCGGCGGGCCGTGCGGAGGCGGCGGGCCGCCAGGACGTCGAGGGCCTGCTGCGGATCTCCTATCTGGAGGGCCTGATCCACCTGCTGCGCGGCCGGCCGCTGACCGCCCGCTGGCTGGTCGACGGGGTGCTGGACCTCGCGCAGGGACCGGCGTTCGCCTCGCAGGGCCGGATCATGTGCCGGCTGGTCCGGATCTTCGCCCTGACGGCGGAGGGGCGGCTGGAGCACTCCCGCCGTGAGGCCGAGGAGCTGTACGCGCAGTGCGTGGCGCACGGCGAGTGGTGGACCCGCTCGTACGCCGCCTATCAACTGGCCCTGATCTCCGTGTTCGAGGGCCGCACGGAGGAGGCGGCGGCGCACACGAGGAGCATGCTGGAGGGCAAGCGGCGTCTCGGGGACAGCTTCGGCGTCGCCCTCGGCCTCGATCTGCTGGCCTCGGTGCTGGCCGCCCAGGGCGCGGCCGAGTCGGCCGTCACGGCGCTCGGGGCCGGCGAGGCGTACTGGAGTGCCGTCGGCCATCCCCAGCGGGGCACTCCGGAGATGCGGCATGTGCGCGACCGCGGCGAGCTGACCGCCCGGCGCCTCCTCGGCGACAGCGGCTACGACGAGGTGCTGCGCCGGGCGGCACTGCGCGACCCCGAGTCCGTCCTGCGGGATCTCCTGGACGGCTCGGGCCGGAGCCGGTGAGAGACCCGGCGTCCGGCGGGCCGGCTCACTCTCCCCGCTGCCCGTGCCCTCCGAAGCCGTGGATCAGCGCCACCGCCAGCGCGCTGATCAGCAGCAGCACGCTCATGTACAGGACCACCGGCCAGGGCTCTCCCCCGGCCGCCTCCAGCAGCGCGGCCGCGATGAGGGGTGCGGTGCCGCCCGCCAGCGCCGCCGCGACCTCGCGGCTGAGGGCGACTCCGCTGAACCGGGTCCTGGTCGTGAACAGGTCCGCCAGGAAACCCGCCTGGGCGCCGAGCTGGGCCCCCAGCAGCAGCCCGCTCAGGCCGAACGCGAACGACACGTACCCGGCCTCCCCGGTGTCCAGCAGCCAGAAGAAGGGAAACGCGAACGCCGCCGCGGCCACCATGGCCCAGCCGAGCACGACCCGGCGGCCGAGCACGTCACCCAGCGCCCCCGCCACCGGTGTCACCGCCGCGCTGCACGCGAAGTAGATCAGCGCCCCGACGAGGGTGACCGTACGGGAGACCTTGAGCTGCTCGGTGAGATAGGCGAGCGCGAACACCACCGGGATGTAGGCGGCGACGTTCGGCCCGATGCTGCTGACCACCCCGAGGAAGAGGGTCCGCGGAGCGCCGCGGGCCAGCTCCACCGCAGGCGCACGCGCGACTCCCCGCTCCCGCTTGACCTGCTCGAACATCGGGCTCTCGGCCACACTGACGCGGATGTAGAAGCCGGTCGCCGTGACGAGGAGGGTGACCAGGAAGGGGATGCGCCAGCCCCAGTCGAGGAAGTCGTCCGGGGGCAGGGCCGCCACGGCGGCGACGGCCCCGGCCGAGAGCAGCGCGCCGACCGCCGCACCCGCCGGGGGGATCGCGGCGTACCGCCCGCGACGCTCCGGCGTGGCGAACTCGGCCAGGGTGAGGGAGGCGCCCGCGTACTCGGCGCCCGCGCCGAACCCCTGGATCATCCGCAGCACCACGAGCAGCGCGGGCGCCCACGCCCCGGCGGTCTCGTACGTCGGCAGCGCGCCCATCAGCGCACTGGCCAGGCCGACCGTGACCAGCGTGATCACCAGCATCCGTCTGCGGCCCAGCCGGTCCCCGTAGTGCCCGATGACCAGCGCGCCGAGCGGCCGGACGGCGAACCCGACGGCGAACGTGGCGAAGGAGGCCAGGGTCGCCGCGACCGGGTCGCCGGGCGGGAAGAACAGCCGGTTCAGGACGAGCGCGCTCATGGTGCTGAAGAGGATGAAGCCGTACCACTCCAGCGCGGTGCCGATGGTCGTCGCCAGCACCACGCGCGTCAGCATGGACGGTCGTTCACCGGCCATACGCCGCATATACCGCATCCGGCCACTCTCGTCGAGGGTCTCCGCCCGCCCGCCGAACCTCGCCGGTGCCGGGAGCGCGGACCCGTCGTACGGACGCAGCGCCCGCCCCGGCCGTCCGAACACGCTCTCCGGCGGGAGCGGGCCGAGCGCCAACCGCCCCTTCACAAGCAACGCACAGGCCTTCTTCCGCCTCTTGCACAGCGCCACCCCCAATCGAGAGGACCGCGCTGTGCGTTCACGTACTCCCATACGTCCACGTCTGATTCCGGCCGGGTCGCTGGTTCTGGCCCTCGCCGCGGCCGGGTCCGTGCTGGCCGGGCCGGCCGGCTCCGCGTTCGCCGCCGAGACGGCCGGCCGGGCCGATCTGCGCGCCGATGTGAACCGCGACGGGCGGGTCGATGTCACCGGCGGCAGCGACAAGACCGGTGAGGACACCTGGTCGGTCGGGCGCGGGGCCGTCTACCTGCCCAACATCGACGACGACACCAAGCGGTGTCCCGTCACGGGGCCGGGCGGCAGACCCCTGTCCGACGCCAAGCTGGCCGCGTGCAACGACGGCACCGACACCAAGGTCAACGGCGCCGCGGACGCCGCCGACCTCGCCCGGGTCCGTTCCGTGCCCCTGCCCGGCCTGGCCTCGAACGCCAAGGGCAGCCTGAAGCTCACCACGGGCGGCAAGCACGCCCATCTGTTCCTCAAGCGGGACGGCAAGTGGGTCCTGGTGACGCCGGCGACCCGGCTGACCGCCGCCGAACTGCGTTCCGGGGTGGAGTTCGGCGTCGAGGGCACCGACATCGTCCGGGACGCCGCGAAGTGGGACGGCCGTGCGGTGGTCCGGCTGACGGTGACCGCCGGGCAGAAGACCACCTCCGACGCCGTGACCCTGCGCGTCGCACCGCTGCTGACCCACCATCATCTGCAGAACACCCAGCAGGTGATGGTGACCGAGGTCCAGGGCCAGGGCGAGTACAGCCGCCTCCAGCAGAAGTTCGTCGCCGAACTCGGCAAGGAGGTCAAGAAGGCCGGGGTCACCACGCCGCTGGTCAAGTTCACGAAGTACGCCGACCCCTGGGCGCAGGACTTCGTCGAACCGGCCTACGTCAACATGAGCGGTCCTGGCGGGCAGCCGCAGGTGATGCGTGTGATGCTGCGCTCTGCCCAGCCGGACCGGGACGCGGGCCGCGAGCTGTTCGAGAAGGTCCGCGGCCGGGACATCGGCGTCGTGCAGGTGAAGGACCCGGCGGAGCCCGACGACTGGTCGCTCAACTCCTTCGGCAACCTGGAGACCATCCCGCCCTACGCGCACGGCGGGCGCTCCTTCCCGGCCGGGCGCATCATCATGGGCGAGCGCAAGGACAGCGGGGCACGTCCGTCGAAGGTGATGCGGACGATGCTCAAGTCGCAGGGCATGCAGGACCCGCTGCTGCTGGACACCTCCTGGCTGGGCGTCGGGCACGTCGACGAGTTCGTGCAGTTCCTGCCCGCCGACACCCCCCGCGGCTGGCGCATCGGCGTCGCCGACCCGCAGTCGGGGCTGCGGCTGCTGCGGGACGCCAAGCGCGACGGGCACGGCGCGACGAAGATGTTCTCCGTCCCGGGCCGCAGCGACAGCCCCGCGCCCAAGGAGACCATCAACCAGGCGCTCGCCTCCCGGCACCTGGTGTCCGACAACGAGATGGCGGCCCGGCGCATCGCGGCCAACCTGGAGATCCTCAAGCGGGAGACGGGTGTCACCGACGAGGAGATCGTGCGGGTGCCCGCGCTGTACACCCGTGAATCGGAGGCCTTCTCCGCCGAGGGCCAGGACGTTCCCGTGCCGCGGCTGACGCGCATGGGCGCCGCGTCCGACCTCGTGGACAGCCTCCGGGACCGGGGCCAGCAGAAGTGGCTCGCCGAGAACCCGGCGGCCCCGCGTGCGGCGGCCGCCCCGGCGACGGTGCAGACCAGCGCGTACGTGCCCGGCGCGGTCAACGGCGTGCTCCTCGGCCGCGACCGCTACCTCGCCCCGCGCCAGTGGGGGCCCGTCATCGCCGGCAAGGACATCTTCACGGAGGCCGTCAACGCCGTCTACACGAAGGTCGGCATGAAGGTGTCGTACATCGACGACTGGTACACGTACCACCTCGGCATGGGTGAGGTGCACTGCGGCACCAACACCCTGCGCGAGGCGTCGGGCGCGTGGTGGCGGCAGCCGGTGCGGTAGCGGGTGAGTCAGTCCTCGACGCGGACCCGTCCGAGCCTGCCGACCATGGCGGGGTCGCGGTGGTCGAAGAACAGGGACGTGCCCGCGTCGAGGGCCGCGATACCGGCCATCTCCTCCTCGGTGAGGGTGAAGTCGAAGACGTCGAGGTTCTCCGCCATGCGCTCCGGGCGGACGGACTTGGGGATGACGACGACGTCGCGCTGGATGAGCCAGCGCAGCACGACCTGGGCGACGGACCTGTCGTGGGCCTCGGCGACGGAGGTCAGGGCGGCGTGCGTGAAGAGGTTGTTCCTGCCCTCGGCGAAGGGGCCCCAGGACTCGATCTGGACGCCGTGCTCGCGCATGAACCGCTGGTCGGCGGTGCGCTGGTGGAAGGGGTGGGTCTCGATCTGGTTGACGGCGGGGGCGATGTCGTTGTTGTCGATCAGGTCGATGAGCCGGTCCGGGAAGAAGTTGGACACGCCGATGGCGCGCACGCGGCCCTCCCGGTGGAGGTCCTGCAGGGCGCGCCACTCGCTGTAGACGTCGCCGTAGGGCTGGTGGATCAGGTAGAGGTCCAGGTGGTCCAGGCCGAGCCTGCGCAGCGAGGCGTCGAACGCGCGCTTGGTGTTGTCCTCGCCCGGGTCCTGGACCCACAGCTTGGTCGTGACGAAGAGTTCCTCGCGCGGGACACCGCTGGCCTTGATCGCCCGGCCGACGGCCTCCTCGTTGCGGTAGGCGGCGGCGGTGTCGAGGGAGCGGTAGCCGGCGGCCAGGGCGTCGGCGACGGCCCGCTCGGTCTGCTCGGGCGGAATCTGGTAGACGCCGAATCCGAGGATCGGCATCTCGACGCCGTTGTTGAGGGTGACGTGGTGCATGGGGGGGGTCCTTTCAGACGTTCGCGGCGATCACGAGGCGCTCGGCGGGTACCCGCTCCAGCAGCAGCGCCGTCATCGACGTCACGGCCAGCGCACCACCGGAGCCGACGGGCACCATCGGCCACACCGGACAGGGCAGCCACACACACCCGCCGAACACAGGCGAGCGCCGTCGGTCGGCTGCGGATGTCGAGCCTCGCGTGTTTTCGGTCCTGGTGGCAGGGCGGGCTGTTCAGGGGGTATGGCAGGGCCCCCCACGGCTCCGCCGGGCAGGGCGGGGCGGTGTGACACTGGCCGTATGGCATCCGAGCAGAGCAGCGGTGGGGGTGGGGGTGGGGGTGGGACGGAGCTGGGGCAATTTCTGCGGGCGCGGCGTACTCAGACCCTTCCCGAGCAGGTCGGTCTCACCGTGGGTCCCGGGCTGCGCCGTACGCCCGGCCTGCGCCGTGAGGAGCTGGCGACGCTCGCCGGGATGAGCATCGACTACTACGTCCGTCTGGAACGCGGCAAGGAGACCCGCCCCAGCCCCGCCGTGCTCGACGCCCTCGCCCGGGCGCTGCGCCTGGACGACGCCGAGCACCAGCACCTGCGCGAACTCGCGGCCCGGGCCGCCCGGTACGCCCCCGAGCCCTCGCCGCCGCCCAGCCGGACCGTGCGTCCGCATCTGAAGCTGATCCTGGAGACGCTCCGCCCGAGCCCGGCGTACGTGATCAGCCGGAGCATGGACCTGCTCGCCTGGAACCCCGGCGGACTCGCCCTGTACGCGGGTATCGCCGACTGGCCCGCGGGGCAGCGCAATCTCGCCCGGTATCTCTTCCTGCACCCCGATGCCCGCGGTCTGTTCCCCGACTGGGACGAGCAGGTCCGCGGCTGTGTGGCCCGGCTCCGCAGTCTGGCGGGCACCGCCCCGGACGCGCCCGACCTCACCCGGCTGGTGGGGGAACTCGTCGTCAAGAGCCCGGACTTCGCCGGGCTGTGGGAGCGCTACGACGTCATCGGGCGCAAGAAGCTCCAGAAGACCTTCCACCACCCCGAGGTCGGCGTCCTCACCCTCGCCGGCCAGAGCATGCAGCTCGAAGGCACCCCCGGCCAGCGCCTCGGCGTCTACACCGCCGACCCCGGCACCCCCGACCACGACGCCATGCTCCTCCTCGACCTGACCGCCCCCGAAACGGCCGGGGCTCCGGAGACGAAGGCCGGGCGGCAGCGGCGTACGGGGCCCTGACGGGCCCGGCGAACTGATCGACGGTCAGCCGTGCTTCGCCTGCCCACGCTCATGGTCGCGGTCGCGGTGCCTGAGGCGGAGTCGCCCGTGCGCCTTGCGCCGGGCCGACGGAGCCGGTCCCTGGACCGGGATCCCGGAGCGGCCGTAGTGGACGGCGGCCATGCGGTCGCCGTGCTGGGAGTTCAGCAGGCGGATGAGGAGGACCCCGATCACGATCATCCCCAGGATCGCGGCCACGGTCACGAAGGTCTCCACTGTCCTCACCTTCCCGTCGGGACGGGGCGAATCGCTGCCGGGTCGCGGGCCGCGTGCCCGCCTTCGGAGTCCCAGACCGCCTCCACGGCCCGGTCGGCGTCGCGCAGGGTCCGCAGCCGCGCCGCCGCCTCCTCCAGCAGCCGGCTCGCGCCCAGCACGCCGCGTGGGTCGCTCGCGGCGGCCATCAGCCAGGCGGCCGACTCGGGAGTGGACTGCGGTGGGACGACCAGGAGGTTCCAGCGGCCCAGGTGGTAGGAGAGCAGCAGCAGTTCGTGCGGGTCCTGCTCCTCCAGGAACCAGCCCACGTTCACCACGTGCCCGGCGACGGGCACCTTGCGGGGAACGACCGGCCACTGGGTGGGATTCACGGTGACCCGGGTGATCCGCCCCCACAGCGGATCCAGTACGGCGGCCAGGGCCGGGAGTTCCGCCGCGAGATCGCGGGAGCGAGGCCACCAGGCGCCGTCCAGCAGGGCCGGGGCGGAGCCGACGGGTGCCAGCGACAGACGCGGAGGGGCCGGGGAGAACCGGTCTTCGGCTTCGGTCGTCGGCGGGTGGGAGATGGTCGCAGTCATGACGCGGACCTGCCCCGGGCCGGTCGGGACCGGCCCGCGTATTGAATCGCCGAAAACGACACGGGCCTGGCAGCCGGTGTTCGAAATGTCCTCGGTCGTTTCAGCGTACTCCGCGAACAGGCCCGACGGACCGTGCGCGGAGCCAGGGCCTATGCGCTGCCGGTGTCGAGGAGGATCCGTTCGGCCCGTGTCACGCTGCCGGCGCGGACGGCTTCGGACATGGCCGCGCGCGCGGCGTCGGGCGTCGCGTGCGGCGGGACCACGAGGAGGGAGAAGAGATCCTGCTCGCCCCGGGTGATGAGGACGGTGTCGTCACCCGCCGCGAAGGAGTCGATGTGGACGACACGGCCGTCGATGGTCATCCGCGTCGGCAGCCCTTCCCAGGCACCGGCGTCCAGACCGACCCGCAGCACGGGCCCGAGGGACTCGGTCAGCGCGGCGATCAGGCCGGGCAGTTCGGCGGCGATGTCACGGGAGCGCGGCCACCACGCCCCGTCGAGCACGCCCTGCCGGTCGTGCGTCGTCTCCAGCCGTACGACAGCCGTCCCGGGCCGGACGGCCCGGTGGACGGCGTCCGGCAGGAGCCTTGTCACGCGCGGGGCGGAGGAGTCGGCCATCGCACTCGCCTGCTTCCCTGTCGTCACTCCTGATCGCTCGCGGCGGCCGCCATCAGCGGTTCCGCCGCCGCCTCGGTCGTGTCCGGGGGCACCACCATCAGGTCCCAGCGTCCCCGGCCGGGGGCGAGCAGGACGGCGGTGTGCGGGGCGGACGCGGCGAGGGCCCGGTGCAGTCGTACGACCTCGTTGAAGACGAGCGTGCGGCCGGGCACCTCGGGCCACATCGCCCCGTTGACGGTGACGCTGGTGATCTGGCCCCACGCGCGGGGCAGCCCCGCGAGCAGCGACGGGAGCTCCGCGAGCAGGTCGTACGAACGGGGCCACCACGCCCCGTCGATGGGCCGGGGCATGCCGCTGCGGGGTGCGAGGCGCATCCGCAGGACGGGCCGGGAGGGGATCTGGGGTTGCAGTGCGGTGGTCATGATGAGCTCCTGCCAACTGCCGTAAGAGAGCGAATGGTCGAGGTCAGGCGCGCCGGGCCGCGACCCGCTCGGCCGTGCCGGGGGCCGGTGAGGTCGGCGTGGTGGAGGTCGGCAAGGAGGTCGGCGGCGTCCGGTCGTCGCGGAACAGCCGGCCGACGTGTGCGTGCGGCAGCCCGCGCAGGCGGGTGCCGTGGCGGTACGGGGACGTCGCCCTGGAAGCTCATCGTGGGCGTGGCCGGAACGGACGGCATGCGGGGCTCCTCGGCCTGGATGCGGATGGCGCGGCCGGGGTCACGGGCTGCCCCAGTGAGAACGGGTGACGTGCTCGGGGAGGAAGGTGCTCGGGTGGGACTCGCCGGAGACGAGGCGACGGTCCGGGGCCGGTCGATTCCGGCATGCGGAAATGCTTGTAGTGTCCACCGTACTCCGGCCGTGTAACAACCAGGACCATTCAGGTCCCGAGGACCAGGACGCGGAACGGACCCGGCGGCGTGGTGCCCGGGGTGTCGCCGTCGAGGCACCGCCACCCCCAGGACCGGAGCGCCTCGACGGTGATGGCGTCGGAGCGGCTCACCAGCGTGACGCCGATGGTGGCGCCGTGGTCGGTGAGCAGCCGCCTCTGGAGGCGCCGGGCGAGGTTCCAGGCGCGGTCCTGGTTCTGCCGGCGCACCCAGGGCTGGACGAGGATCTCGCAGACCACGAAGAGGCGCCCGGAGCCCGCGAACCGGAGCAGGCTTCCCGGGAGGTATCCGTCGAAGCCCTCCCACCAGGGCCCGTCGCCGCGCACGGGGAAGCCGTAGGCGCAGCCGGTCAGGGCGGTGGTCTCGGCGATCAGCAGCGAGAACCCCGGTCGTCTCGCGTCGGCCGTCAGCCGGCGCAGGAACGCGCCCCGGGCCTCGTTCCAGGCCCATGGGCCGCCGCCGGAGGTGTCCGCGTACAGATCGCCCAGCTCCCCCAGCCGGTCCGCGACCTGACACCGGGGCAGCTCACGGATCCGGGCGCCCTCGCGGGGCGAGGAGCCGCGCTCCGGCCTCGGCCGGGGCTGCCTGCGCGTGCCGTGCCGGTCCGGGACGGCACGGCGCCCGGGAGGCTCTGCGGTCGTCGGCGCGACCGGAACGTGCACCGTCATGAGGCAAGCCCTGCTCCGGGCACGGAAGGACCCGACCCGGGGTCGTCGGTCGCCGAGGGCGGCACCGGTGTCGGGGCCGGTGCGCGAAGGGCTCTCGGTACCCCCACGGTACTCCCGGCCGCGCACCCGGCCTCCGGGTGCGCGGCCGGGAGGCCCGGGGTGTGCGGCTACCTGGACGCGGCGGCGACGAGGCCGTCCAGCCAGGCCTGGTGGCCGTTGAGCATCGGGTTGGGCCGCTCGGCCGCCAGGGCGGCGGCGGGCCGGCCGATCTGGGTCTCCTGGGTCAGGATCCGCACCCGGCCGCCCGGCAGGTCCTCCACCAGCCAGGCGTGCAGCACGTCGAGCCGCTCCTCGGGCGTACCGTCCTGCTTCGCCGTCCAGGACAGCCGGCCGGGGACGCCCTCGGCCGGGGCCTGGAACTGGACGACACGGGCGTCCAGCGGCGGGAAGCCGAACGTGCCGAAGCGGAACGCGAGGCCGTCCTTCAGCCCGGGGCCGCCCCCGTCCGGGAAGGAGATGTCCGCGACGTTGTCGTAGTAGCCCTCCCAGGTCGAGGTGTCGGTGAGGAAGGGCCAGACGTCGGCGGCCGTGATGCCCTGGACGATCACCTCGTTGGAGACGAAGTTGTCGCCGGTGCCGGGCAGGTACTTCTGCGGCCAGTCGATCGCGTGCTGCGTGGTCATGGTGCGGGGTGTCCTTCTGGTGAGCGCGCTGCTCGTCAGCGCGTGGTCAGGGGAGCTTCTTGAGCAGTTCGGCGGCGAGCGGGGCGGAGGAGGCCGGGTTCTGGCCGGTGACGACATTGCGGTCGACCCGGACGTGCGGCGCCCACGGCTCCCCGGTCTCGACCGTCAGACCGGCCTCGGTCAGCCGGTCCTCCAGCAGCCACTTCGCCTGGTCGGCGCTGCCGGCGAGCCGCTCCTCGGTGTTGGTGAAGGCGGTGATCCGGTAGCCCGCGTAGGCGTTGCTGCCGTCCTCCTTCACCGCCGCCAGCAGCGCGGCCGGGCCGTGGCAGACCACACCGACCGGCAGCCCGGACCCCACCGCCCGGGCGAGGAGAGCGCCGGAGTCGGTGTCGACGGCCAGGTCCTCCATCGGGCCGTGGCCGCCGGGGACGTACACCGCGTCGAAGTCGTCGAGGCGTACGTCGGTCAGCGCCAGCGGGGTGCGGAACTCCGGGGCGCCCTCCAGCACGGCCTTGATCTTCGCGGCGTTCTCCGCGCCGCCCGCGGCCTCGGGGGCCAGGCTGCCCGGGTCGACCGGCGGGACGACGCCGCCCGGGGTGGCCACGGTGATCTCGTGACCGGCGGCCCTGAACGCCTCGTAGGGGGCGACCGCCTCTTCGGCCCAGAAGCCGGTGGGGTGCTTGCTGCCGTCGGCCAGCGTCCAGTGGTCGGCGCCGGTCATCAGGAAAAGGATCTTCGCCATGAGGTGCTCCTACGGGTGGTGACGGGGTGGTGGGTCCGCATGGTCCGGCCGCGTCGTGGCTCCGACGCTAGAACCGGTGCCCATCGGAGTACCAATAGGAGAGCCGATTTCCGCCATCGACACTCCGATGTGTCCCGGCGGCTACTCTGGCGTCATGGAGAACCGGACGCCCGAGGCCACCGGTACCGGCAGGCGGCTACCCGCCCATGCCGACCTGAACCTGCTGCGCACCTTCCTGGCCGTCTACCGCGCCGGGACGTTCACCGCCGCCGCGCCCGCGCTCGGGCTGTCCCAGCCCACCGTGACCGCGCAGATCCGCGCCCTGGAGCAGCAGACGGGCCGCGAGCTGTTCACGCGGCTGCCGCGCGGCGTGGAACCCACGCCCGTCGCTCACGAACTGGCCGCGCGGATCGAGGGCCCGCTCGACACCCTCGCCACCCTGGAGGGCGGCGGCCCTGAGGGCGGTCCCACCCTGCCCGTGCATCTCGCCGGACCGTCGGAACTGCTGTGCGTACGCGTCCTGCCCGCCCTGGTCCCCCTCGTCGCCGACGGCGTCCAGCTCCGCGTCACCCAGGGGCTGCCGGAACCCCTGCTGGAGGAGATGCGGTCGGGCCGCCACGACCTCGTCATCACGACCCGGCGCCCTCGCGGCCGGGCGTTGGAGTCCGTCCCGCTCGCCGACGAGGAGTATCTGCTCGTGGCCTCCCCGGGCTGGGCCCGGCGCATCGCTGCGGATCCCCGGGCCGACGGCGACCTGTGCGCCGCCCTGCGCGAGGTGCCGATGGTCACCTACGCCGAGGACCTGCCCATCGTGCGGCGCTACTGGCGGACCGTCTTCGGCAGGCAGCTCACCACCCGGGCCGCGGTGACGGTGCCCAACCTGTACGCCGTGCTGTCCGCGGTCAACGCCGGGGCGGGCGTCAGCGTGCTGCCGCGTTCGCTGTGCCAGGAGTACCTCGACTCCGGCCGCCTCGCGCTCCTCCACGACCCGGAGGAGGCGCCGTTGAACACCCTGTTCCTCGTCCAGCGGCCCGGCGCCGAGGCCAACCCCGATGTGCTCCGCGTCCGCGACCGGCTCCGGGCGGCTGCCCGCGCCTGGTAGCCGCGCCCCGTGCCCTATCAGCCGGTGGCGCCGGCGCGGGACTCGGCGGCTGCCTTCAGATCGCGCAGCCACGCGTCGAGACCGTAGCCGAGGGCCTTGGTGGCGGTGGGAACGTCGGCCTCGACCTGGGCGCCGGTCCAGGTCTCCTCGGTGTGGACGCGCACGCCGCCCTTGACCTTCCGGTACGTCCACAGGTGGACGCCCTCGTCGATACGCAGCCCCTCGCCGATCGCGGGTCCGCTCCACAGGACGCAGTCGCGGTCGCGGAGTTCCCGGACGGTGGAGGTGATCTCCAGTGTGGTGGCGGGGGTGGTCGGGGTGGCGGGTGCCGGGGTCGTCCACCGGAACCGCGAACCCTTGCGCAGACGGCCGGAGTCGAGCCGCTCCATGGTGGTGACCGGGGGCTGCCAGGACGGCCAGCTCTCCACGTCGGTCTGCAGCTTCCAGATGGTGCTGAGCGGGGCCTTGATGACGATGTCGGCCTCGTAGCGGATGAGGGCGTCGCCGTCGACGCCGCGCCCGCGGCACTGGGACGGGGACGGACCGCCCTGCGGGGTGGCCTGGGCGGTGGGGACGGTGCTCGCGAGAACGCCGGCGACGGCGAGCGCGACCAGGCCCGTGACGGCGCCGCCTCGTGCGTTGCTGATGCTGACCATGGTGTCCCTCTCGATCTTCGGTTATCTGTCTTCTCGTTCGTTAGAAGTTGTAACTCACCAGCCGAGAGAGTGTCAATAACTTTGGTGATAACCTCTAACAGTGACTGAAGCAGGAGCGAAGACCCCCCGCGAGCGCTACCGCGCCCAGGTGCGCACGGAGGTCAAGGAACACGCGTGGGAGCAGATCGCCACGGCCGGAGCGTCCGCGCTGTCCCTCAACGCGATCGCCAAGCGGATGGGGATGAGCGGGCCCGCGCTGTACCGGTACTTCGCCGGGCGCGACGAGCTGATCACCGAGCTGGTCACCGACGCCTACCGAAGCCTCGCCGACACCTTCCGCGCGGCCTCCGAGGCCGGGCCCGATGTCATCGCGCTGGGGCACGCCCTGCGCGGCTGGGCCCTGGCGGACCCGCAGCGGTACCTCCTGATCTACGGCACCCCGGTCCCCGGCTACCACGCGCCCGACGACGTCACCGCGATCTCGTCGGAGATCCTGGCAACCCTGCTCGACGCCTGCGCCACGCTGTCACCGGACACCCCGGCGACCCCGCCGACCTCGCTCGACGCGCACCTCGAAGCCCACCGCGAGTGGGCGGCCGGCCACCCCGCCCCGCCCGTGGCCCTCCGCCGGGCCCTGGCCTTCTGGACCCGGCTGCACGGCGTCCTGTCCCTGGAACTCGCGGGCCACTTCCGGGGGATGGGGATCGATCCCGCACAGCTCTTCGCCGCCGAACTGGACGAACTCTCCCGCCCGGACTAGACCCTGCCGCCGGGCCCGCCGCCGTTATGGGCCCTGCCGGGGCCGAGGCGGCGGTAGGCGGCGCGGGCGTGGGCCAGACGGGCCAGGGCCGTGCCCAGCAGGGTCGCGGCGAGCAGACAGGCGAGCCAGGTGGTGTCACGGTGCCCGGCCCAGGTGAGGGTGCCGGCGGGCGGGATGACGAAGCCGTTGAGGAACAGCCAGCACAGCAGGGCCGTACCAGGGGCGGCCGTGAAGCGCGCGCCAAGGCCGAGCAAGGCGGCCAGCAGGGACAGGGCGGGCAGGGCCAGTTCCGGACGGCCGGGCCCCACCACGGTGTTGAGCCCCGCCACCAGCGCCAACGCCCCCGCGAAGGCCCCGGCCCAGACCAACGGGGTCGCCACCGGCCGCGGGACGGGCCTGGCTCCGGTGCCCAGAGGCATCCACTTGATCATGCTGCCGCTTCCGCTCTGCCGGCCTGTTCCGAAGTGCTCGCCAGGGTGCCATCAACACCACCCCGGAGAAACACCGAATCCGGACAGTCGGCCAGGGGGAGTCGAGGGCGCGACCCCGGATATCGGCTCGCCCCGCGCCCCCGGGGTGCGTACGGTCGCGTCGCAGACGTCGCGAGAGTGGGGGGACCGTGGCCAGGAGGCGTTACGTCGCCAGGGGTGTGCCCGGGGGCTATCGCGTCTGGGACAACCGGGGCCGGCGCTGGTGGGGCGACCTCTACGAGCTGTGTCCCGACGATCTTCTGACCGAGCTCAACGGGCAGGCGGACCAGGCCCGGATCACCGCGCTGATGAAGCGCTACCGGGCACAGAAGCGCTAGACGCTCGCCCCGCGGGTCAGCGCGGACGGCGCAGCCCCGTGACGAGGAGGCCGACCAAGCGGCGGGCGTCGTAGCGGGGGTCGTGGTCCGCGCCGATGCAGAGGTTGCCCACGCCGCGCATCAGCTCGTACGCCTCGATGACGGAGTCGATCTCGCCCGCGTCGGCCGAGGCGGTGAGCAACTCGGCGCAGACTGGCACGAGTCGGTCGATGAAGTAGGCGTGCAGCGCGTCGAAGCCGGCGTCGTCGGAGTGCAGGGCGGCGGCGAGGCCGTGCTTGGTCACCAGGAAGTCGACGAAGAGGTCGATCCACTGCCGCAGTGCGGCGTGCGGGGTCGCGGCGCTCGCCAGCAGGGCCGGACCGGCCTCGGCACAGGCGTCGACCTGATGCCGGTACACGGCGATGATGAGGTCCGCCCGGTTGGGGAAGTGCCGGTAGATCGTGCCCACCCCGACCCCGGCCCTGGCCGCGATGTCACGTACCGGCGCCTCCACGCCCGAGGTGACGAAGACCGCGGCGGCCGCGTCGAGCAGCGTCGCCTTGTTGCGCCGGGCGTCCTTCCGCCGGGACGGGGCCGCGCGCCCTTCGTCCTCGCCACTGCCGTTCACCGCGTCACTCCTCATCGGAACTCACACTTGCCGAAACGGAACAGCGTTCCGTATCGTCGTAAGCGGAACAGCGTTCCGCTTCATTCATGATGCCAGAGGAGACACGGTCATGCAGTACCGCACCCTGGGCCGCACCGGCGTACAGGTCAGCTCCCTCGCGCTCGGCGCGATGAACTTCGGCCGGATCGGACGCACCACCCAGGACGAGGCCACCGCCCTCGTCGACGCCGCCCTGGAGGCGGGGATCAACCTCATCGACACCGCCGACAGGTACAGCGGCGGCGAGTCCGAGGAGATGGTCGGCAAGGCCATCGCGGGCCGCCGCGACGACATCGTGCTGGCCACGAAGGCGAGCATGCCGATGAGCGACGAGCGCAACCACCAGGGCGCCTCGCGCCGCTGGCTGGTCACCGCGCTGGACGACAGCCTGCGCCGCCTCGGGGTCGACCACGTCGACCTGTTCCAGATCCACCGGTGGGACCCGCGCACCGGCGACGAGGAGACCCTGTCGGCCCTGACCGACCTGCAACGCGCGGGGAAGATCCGGTACTTCGGTTCCTCGACCTTCCCCGCGTACCGCATCGTGCAGGCCCAGTGGGCCGCCCGCGAACGGCACTTGAGCCGCTACGTCACCGAACAGCCCGGCTACTCGGTCCTCCAGCGCGGGACAGAGACCCATGTCCTGCCCGTCACACAGGAGTACGGGCTCGGGGTGCTGGTGTGGAGCCCGCTCGCCTCGGGCTGGCTGACGGGCGCCGTCCGCGAGGGCCGGGACATCACCACGAACCGCTCGGCGTTCATGCCGGAGCGCTTCGACACCTCCCTCCCCCACAACCGGGCCAGGCTCGACGCCGTCGAGCGGCTCGCCGGGGTCGCCGACGAGGCCGGCCTGACCATGATCCAGCTGGCGCTCGGCTTCGTGACCGCGCACCCCGGTGTGACCAGCGCGCTCATCGGCCCCCGCACCCCGGAGCACGTCACCGCGCAGCTCGCCGCCGCCGACACCGTGCTCACCGCCGACGTCCTCGACGCGATCGACGCGATCGTCCCGCCCGGCACCGACCTGGCCCCGCACGAGAAGCACGACACCCCGCCCGCGCTGCTCGACCCGTCACTGCGGCGCCGCTGACCGGGCGGGGAGGCGTCAGGCGTCCTCGATGGTGATGAAGGGGTCCCACTGGAAGTACCCCTTCAACTGGCGGTGGCGGTCCAGGATCTGGAAGGAGAAGTGGTAGGTGACCTTGCCGGACCGCTTGACGGTCGTCCGCCAGTAGTGGTCCTGGTAGCGCTGGGTGTCGAACTCCGGGCGGCCCTCGCTGCCCTCCTTCGGCAGCGGGTAGATGCCGTCGATCACCTCGATCTCCGGTGTGCGGATGAGCTGGTGCTGGCTGTCGCTGCTGACGTAGCGGTAGAGCAGGGCCTTGTAGTCGCTGCCCAGTGAGACGGTCGTCTCGCGCCACTTGACGGTGTCGCCGGGTTCGGCCCGCAGGTTCAGCTCGGCGCCCGACGTGCCGACGATGTGGTCGTGGCGGGTCGTCATGTAGATCAGGCTCTGGTCGACCTGGGTCGGTGCGTCGGGGTTGCGGGAGGCGTTGGGGTTCCGTTCGACGATGGTGGCCGCGTCGAACGCGATCAGGACGTTGAGATCAGCCATTTCTTCTCTCCCTGTGTCGGTTTCTACGGGTGCGGAACCTTGTAGGCCATCGCCCGCGGGTAGTCGTGCCGGTGCAGCCGGACGCGCACCAGGAGCGGTCCGGCGTTGAGCGGGTCGGCCGGGTCGGTGAGGCGGGCCAGGAGGTCGTCCAGGTCCGCGGTGTGGCTGACGCTGACGCCGTTCGCCGGGGTCCTCCCGCCGGCGAAGACGGCCGGGAGCCGGTCGTAGTGCCAGGGGTGGAGGACGTTGTAGAAGTCCGGTTCGGCCCCGTCGCGGTCCGCGTAGAACTCCGGGTGCACCAGCATCTGTTCGATGCCGTAGAAGTGGCCGTTGTCCATGACGAAGACCACCGAGCGCAGTCCGAGCCGGGTGTGGGTGGAGAGTTCCTGGCAGGTCTCCTGGAAGGCGCCGTCGCCGACGAAGACCATCGGGCGGGCGTCCTCCCGCTCGGGGGCGAGCGCGGCGCCGGTGGCCGCGCCGACCGACCAGCCGATGGACAGCCAGCTGACCTGCGAGAGGAATCCGCCCGCCGGCAGGGACAGGTTCATCGAGCCGATGAGGGAGAACGCGGCGTCCGAGACGACCGTCCAGTCCTCGCCGGTGTCGTGGTTCAGGAAGTGGTTGATCCGGTCGAAGACGCCGTCGTAGGTGAGGTGTTGCCCGTCCGGCCGGTGGGATCGCGTGTCAGCGGTACGGAGGGAGGCGCGGTGCTGTGCGAGGGCCGCGGGGCGGTGTGCGAGGGCCGCGGTGCGGTGTGCGAGGGCCGCGGGGCGGTCGCCCGGTGAGCCGTGGTGGTCGTAGGACTCGGCGTAGTAGTCGGCGGCCAGGCACTCGGAGCCGTAGGCCTTCACCAGGGCGTCCTGGAGGGCGGGCAGCAGATGGCGGAGCTGGACGTCGGGGAAGTAGGAGGTGCCGACGCTGACGCCGCCGAGCGCGGCCATCACCCAGTCGCCGCCGACGGACTGCTCGCCGCCGAGGTTCTTCGACGTCGACCAGGCGCCGAGCCCGATCCGGCAGGTCGCCCAGTCCTTGAACACGCGGTGCACATCGGGGTGGCTGGCCGGGCCGTTGTAGACGCCGTGGAACTGCGGCAGGTCCTCGTCGACGACGGCCTTGGCTCCGACGGTCGTGCAGAACGGCACGCCCGTGGCCTCCACCAGGCCGGTGAGCTGCTCGCCGAGGCGGAACCGGTCGATCTCCTCACCGGCCCACACGATCGGGCGGGGCCTGCCGTCCGGGCCCGGATGTTCCTCGACCAGGGTGAGGACCGCCTGCACGGCGTGGTCCAGCATCGTCTGGTTGCGCGCGCTGAACGGCCGCTCCCGGGGCACGATCGGTATCTCGGGCGCGGGGCAGGGCTCGTCCCAGAGGTCCTCCATGATCTCCAGGTAGACCGGGCGGCGCTCGGAGAGGCACGCGGTGAGCGCGGCGTCGATCTGGCCGGGGGCGAGACCCGGGTGGGAGACGACCTGCGCGTCCACGGTGACCTGCCGGTAGACGTCCAGGTTGCTCTCCGCACGCGGGCTCATGTGCGAGGTGAGCAGGCCGACGGCACGGTAGTTCTGCCACTGCTCGTACGGCGGCGAGGCGTTGACGGCGACCAGCGGGACCTGCTCGACGTAGGCGCCGCCACAGGCGTTGAGCAGGTTGAACGCGCCCACGCTGTAGGTGACGGCGACCGCACCCACGCCGTGGATACGGGCGTAGGCGTCGGCGGCCTGGCCCGCGCCGCCCTCGGTGGGGGTACCGACCCACTCGATGTCGTCCTCGTCCCGCAGGGTGGTCAGGAACGGGCCGAGGTGGTTGCCGGGGACGCCGAACAGATGGGTGATGCCCAACTCGGCGAGCCGCAGGGCGAGATAGCGGGCGACCGTGCACCCGCGGTCGATCGCGGTCATGCCCCCTCCCCCGGGACGGTGACCGGCGGAGCCTGATGAACGGCGAGCGCGGCCCGTACGGCGCTCTCGAGGGCGCCCTCGATCCAGGCGTGCTTGAGGGAGGTGTGCTCCCCGGCGAAGTGCACCGGGCCCTCGGGCCGCGAGACGTCCAGATGGAAGCTGGTCATCTGGTGCGCGGTGTAGATGGCGGCCTCGCCGAAGGCGTACGGGTCGCGGGCCCAGCTCTTGGTGGCGCCCCGCCCGGTGAAGAACACCTCGATACGGCGGCCGTGCAGGGCCTGGAGGTTGCGCAGGGCGTAGACGTAGCGCTCGGCGCCGCGCATGGAGTCCCAGCGGGCGGCGTCGTCGGACCAGCAGTAGGAGGCGAGGACGACGCCGCCGGTACTGCCCTCGATCCGGTGCGAGGGGTAGTACATGAACCGGTTGGGGTTGTCGGCGGCGGAGCCACCGCCGAAGCAGTGCGTGGCGGGCCGGACGGCGGGCCCGCGCAGTGGCAGGGCGCGGTCGAGCTGCCGCATCTCCTCGGTGACGCCGCTGTCCTTGACGGCGACCCCGAGCAGCCCGGCGAAGGCAAGGCTGGGCCCGGAGTCCGCGGACACGACCGTCAGACCGGTGCCGTCCTGGCCGCCCTGCCGGTAGTACTCGTACAGCCCCGGCGAGATCCGGTCCAGTTCCTCGCGCCAGTCGTCCTCGGTGAACTCCCACCAGCGGTGGCTGAACTCCAGCAGCACCTTGGTGGCCTGGTCGTAGTGGGTCTCGATGATCGCGCGGCGCTTCTTGTACGACATCGAGGGGACGATCTCCACGAAGCGCAGGGCGGAGAACGGGACGGTGACGATCGCCAGGTCCGCCGCCCACAGGCGGGGCGGGCCCTGTGGATCGTCCTCGGCGACGGTCTGCACGGCCACGCCCCAGCCGTCGGGCCCGACGACGCCGGTGCCCTCGGGGTCGGTGTCGCGGCTGGGGTCGTGATACTCGAGGCGGATCATGCGGTGACCGAGCCGCACCTCGTCGCGCAGGCCCTGGTGGAGGGTGTGCGGCAGGCGCCAGCTGCCGCCGGGTATCTCCCAGTAGCGGACGCCCGGGTTGATGTCGCTGCGGCTCAGGAAGCTGTGGAAGAAGGAGAGATGCAGCCGCGAGGACATGTTCTCCAGGGTTCCGACGGCCTCGATCGCCTCGTCGCTGAGCCCGGCGTGATCGCGCAGGAAGCCGCCCATCGAGTAGCCGTCGAAATCACGGATCACCCGCGCCCAGCCCTCGACCCACTCCTCGAACGGCTTGTTGACGCGCCGGCCGTCGACGAGGTCGGAGTAATAGTCCCGCACGGCCTCCAGCGCATCATCGACCATCTTCACCACAGGAGAACGGACTTCGTCCCCGGTGAGATGGAAGCCCTCATTGACACGCTCCGGCCCGGCGGCGTACTCGGACCGCCGCACCTGGACCCGGTTCGTACGGATCCAGGAATTGCCGCGCTTGTCGGGCTCGCGGAAGTCGGGGCTGCCGTCGCCGTAGGACCAGGTCCGGCCGGTGAAGGAGGAGTACGACACCGGTGGCACAGGGACATCGGGGCCGCTGCCCGTGCCGGGGTCCACGTCCACGTTGTAGAACTGGCGGCGGCCGAGCCCGAGTTTGTCGACCAGCGCGAGGACGAGCGGATGGAAGTCCGGCAGCCGCATGGCACCGGCCTCGGCGTACTGGGCCGGGTCGTCGAAGGGCTGATGGTGCTTGGTGGCCCGGAACGTCTTCACCCGCCCGCCGACCCGGCTGCCATTGGCCTCCAGAATCGTGACCTCGTGGCCGGCGTCCTTGAGCAATCGCCCCGCGACGAGCCCGGCGATTCCGGCCCCGACGACGAGGATCTTCTTACGCGGGTGCTGCGTGGGGCCGAGACGGCCCGTGTCGATCAGGGTGTGCAGATAGTCGAGTTTGAGGTCCTTGCCGTCCGGCCCGACGAGCAGAAGCTCACGGGCGAGCCGGAGACAGGTCTGCCAGCGGGCACGGGTGGCGGAGCTGTCCCGAGAAGTGTCGGTCATAACTGGCGATCGTAGATATGACGAAACGATTTAGTGTTTTTACCGACGGGTAAAGTCCGGAAAACGCCGATCGCCTTTGTTGACGGGATTTCACCTTGCTCGAATTCCCTTTCGAGGGCGGGGGATTCTCCAGAGACGGAAGGGAAAGGGGGCTCGATATTCCATCGATAATTCACTTGCGGAATATCTGAATCCCGGCCCGGGATCCCCTGCCGTGGCCGGACAGGACGACCGAACCGCCGATGACGGCCAAGCCCATCAGGACCGTTCCGAAGAGGGTCGCCCCGGTGGGCAGACCCACGGCGTCCATGAGATAGCCGGTGGACACCGGCAGCAGACCGGCGGGGAGGTAACCGCCCACGTTCAGCGCGGCGTTGGCCTCGGCGAGCCGCCGCGGCGGGACGCTGGAGTTGAGCAGCGAGAGGCCGCCGAGCTGCCCCATGCCCTGACCGGCCCCGGCGAGCAGCGCGGAGGCGACGAGCAGGGCCACCGACGAGGTGTGCACGGCGACGATCAGCGCGGCCATGCTCAGGGCGGTGCTTCCGGCCCCGGCGGTCAGGATGGCGCGCCGGGGCAGCTTCCGCACGGCGAACTGGACGCCGGTGGCGGCGAGGAACATCGCGAACGCCATGGCTCCGGCGACGATCCTGCTGGTGGTGCCGAGCAGTTCGGTCAGCAGGGTGGGGCCGAGCGACAGCACGAAGGACGTGGCGGTGATGCCGGGCGCGAACACCGCGATACCCAGGGCGAGATGGATGCCGTTGCCGTGCGGCACACCGGGCACGCGCACCCAGGCACCCTTCCCTCGTACGGAGGGGCGGCGTACCGGCATACGCAGCACGGCTAGGACGGCCGTGACCAGCAGGACCGCCTCGACGGCGAAGACGGTCACGGTGGGCGCCGGCAGCGTCTCGGAGAGCAGACCGGCGAGCAGCGGGCCCAGCCCGGCGCCGAAGACCATCGCGCAGGAGGCCAGCAGCGCCGCCAGCCGCTTGCGTTCCGGTCCCGCGACATCCGTCACGGCGGCCATCCCGGCCGACACGACGGCTCCGACGGCGATACCCGTGAAAAGCCGGGCGATGATCAGCGCGGTCACCGTCGTGGCGGTCGCGAAGATCGCGCAGGCGGCGAGCGCCAGGGCGAGGGCGGGCAGCAGCACGGGCTTGCGGCCCAGCCGGTCGGAGACCACACCCGAGACGAGCAGCGAGCCGAGCAGCCCGACGATGTAGGACGCGAAGACGACGGTCAGGGTGCCCTTGGAGAACCCGATGTCGCGCTGCCACAGCACATACAGCGGGGTCGCCGCGTTGGACAGCACGAAGACGGCGGTGACCGGCCACGCCGCCAGCCACACCCACCAGGTGGGGGTACGGGGTGCGGCCTGACTCTCGGACATGGTGGATCCCTCCGGCTACTCAGTACGAGTTTTCTCGAACTTAGCATGCAGTACGATGAAACTCGTACAAGCGATTCGGATGCCAGGGAGCTGCCCATGTCCGCGACGGCTCACGACGTGCCGGCCATCAAGGTGCTGCCGGAGCCGCTGCCCGAGCCGGCCGTGGAGGAACTGCGTCTGGAGACGGTGCTGGGCGCGCTCAGCGACCCGCTGCGTCTGACGATCGTGCGCAAACTGCTCCTGGAGTCGGAGGCGTTCGACCACTCCTGCGGCTGGTTCGGCCTGGAACGCCCCAAGTCCTCCCTCACCCACCACTTCAAGGCCCTGCGCGAGGCCGGCATCACCCGCCAGCGCCAGTACGGCCTGGAACGCCGCAGCCACGTCCGTGTGGCCGACCTCGACACGCGCTTCCCGGGCCTGCTGGCGCTGGTGGCGGCGTGGGCCCCCGAGGCACCGTGAGGTGACACGGGGCCACCACCGACGGCCGTCCGTCGCGTTGTCCAGGGCGGTGGACCGCAGGGCCGAACATCCGAGGCAGGGAGAGGGGTCATCGCATGGGCAGGAGCGGGAGCGTCGCGGTCGTGGTCGCCGGGCTGGTGCTGGCCGTCGGGGGATGCGGTGGCGGCGGTGGTGACGACACGGACGGACTGACCGGTTCGGCCGGTCCGGCAGGGAGGAAATCGGCCTCGGCCACGCCGGTTTCGCCGCCCTCCGAGGAATTGGTGAAGTGGGCCGGCGAGGTCTGCGAGTCGACCGTCGCCCTCAAGGATCTGCGGACGGAGAGCGCCGCGGATCTGAAGGAGATCCGCGGCGAGGACGAGGGGGATCTCCTCGCCGGGGCCACGGCGCTCGGCTATCTCTCCGGCACGCCGTCGGCGGTGGACCGTGTGCGGAGCGACCTGGAGGATCTCGGCCCGTCGGGCGTTCGCGCGGCCGACCGGATGCTCGATGCCCTGCGGAAGAAGGTGAACGGTGTCGCGGCGAAGCTGGAAGCCGTGTCACCGGCCGTGGGTCTCGAGGATGCCCCGGAGAGTGCCGAGGACGTCGACAAGCAGGTGCAGACCCTCACCCCGCCGAAGCCGGACCTGCCCGAACTCGCCGAGAAGGACCCACGGCTCGCGGCCGCCTACCGGAAGGCCGACCAGTGCGCCCCTGGCTGGCAGCCCGGCGATACGGACCCTTCCACACCCGACCCCTCCGGCCCCTTGCCCGAGGCGGCGGACGGCAAGAACTTCGCCGCCTGCTCCGACGGCGCCTGCGAGGTCCTGGTGACCTCCACGGCCGACATCACCGCGAACGGGACGAAGGTCCATGTCACCGTCGCCGACGAGCACGTCACCTTCCGGACGGACGGCACGGTGATACAACTCGGCGGCACGGGCGGCGAGGCCGGGTTCGGCGACGCGTTGAAGGCGACGATCGTCGCGCACGACAGGAACGGTGCCGTGTTGAGGTTCAGCACGCCCTGAGGCAATGGCTGTCGGGGCTTCCGGGGCGCCTTCAGGCCCGGCGCATGCGCCGCAGCACGGCGCTCGCCGGGAGCACGGTGGCCGTCGTCGCGGCCAGCAGGCAGCCGGTGACGACCCTCGTGACCCAGGGCCAGGACACCGCCAACTCGACCGGCAGGCCCAGTTGCTCGCGCAGTCCGTGGGCGGTGCCGAGCAGGGCGGGGGCGGCCACGACCAGTCCCAGGGCGGCTCCCAGGGTGACGACGCAGCAGGTCTCGGCCGTGAGCGTCAGCAGCACCTGGCGCGGTGTGGCACCCGACAGGCGCAGGACGCGGAGGTCCCGTGTCCGGCCGGCGGTGGCCGCCAGCAGGGTGGAGGCCACGGAGATCATGGTGTAGCCCGCCGTGATGGTGACGAGGATCAGGGTGAAGCGCCACACCAGCCGTTCCTCCTCGGCGTCGTCGGATGCCGCGTACGCCGCCACCGACACCTCCTCGGCCCCGAGTCCGGCGGGCAGCGGGGTAGGTGCGGGACCCGTGCGGTAGGCGACGTCCGCCAGCGCCGACGGGTCGTGGGCGCGTACCAGTTCGCGCGGCAGGAGGACCTGGTACGGCATCGCGTCGTCCACCACGGCGGTCACGCGCAGGCGCCCGACCCGGCCGTCCTCGAAGGTGAGGACGGCGGTACGGCCCTCCCGCCAGCCGTGCGCGGCGGCCACCGCGGCGGTGACGACGACGGTGTTCCCCCGTGGCGCCCGCACCGCGTACGCCCGCTCGGCATCAGGCGTCACCCCGGCCGCCGACAAAGCCGACCTGCCCGCGCCGCCGTAGACCGTCGTCGACAGCGGCGCCGGGCCCTCGACCCGGGCGGCCGCGGCGTCCGACAGACCCGGTGTCCCCCGGGGCACGACCGCCGCCTCGGCCCGAACGGCCGCGGCCTGCCGCGTGGTGTCGGCGCTCTGCGTCGTCTGCACGGCGCCGGTGATCAGCACGGCGAAGGCGACGGTCGCCAGCACCGGGGCGATCGTGGCGGATGTGCGGCGCACGGCGGTGGTCATGTTCTCGCGTACGAGCAGGGCGGTCGCACCGGGACGCCGGGCGAGCGGCCGGGTGAGCAGCCCGGTCAAGGGCCCGGCCAACGCCGGCAGGAGCAGGGTCAGTCCGGCGGTCAGGCCCATGGCGGCGCCCAGGGCCAGCAGCACCATGGCATCGGCCCCCGCGAAGGCCGTAGCCACCGAGCAGACCGCGCCCAGGCCGGTCGCCGCCAGCCCCGTGATCCACCGACGGCGGGTCATCGGCCGGCCGTCCACCGCCGCCTCCCGCATCGCCTCCAGCGGCTTCACCCGGGACGCCCGCCGCGAGGCGGACCCGGCCCCGGTGAGTGCCACCGCCACGCCCAGGACCCAGGCGGCGACCGGTACCCACCAGCGGACGCTCACCTCGAACCCCGCCGGCTGGAAGCCCGCGTCGATCAGCAGCCCGGTCATCGCGGGGGCGAGCGCGACGCCCGCGACCGCCCCCGCCCCGGCGCCCGCGACGCCCACCACCAGGGCCTCCCCGTACACCAGCCGCCGCACCTGCCGGGGTGTGGCGCCGATGGTGCGCAGCAGGCCGAACTCGCGGCGCCGCTGGGCGACGGCGAACGCGAACGTCGAGGACACGTTGAAGACGGTGACGAACGCGGAGAGCAGCGCCATCGCGGTGAGCACCTGCCCGCCGATCCAGCGGGTCATCTCGTCCTGCCGCGGCGCGAGCGCGTCCCGGGCGGCACCGGTCAGGACCGTGCCGTCGCCGCCGGTGACGCGCCGCGCGGCGTCCGCGACCCGTGCGGTGTCGGTGCGGGGTTCGAGGACCAGGCCGACGGCCCGTACTCCGCCCGCCAGTTCGGCGGCCTGGGCGTCGGTGACGTAGTAGCCGGGGCCGTCCATCGTCCCGGACACCGAGAAGCGCTGCGGCCCGCGCGCCGTCAGCACCGTGACCGGCTCGCCCGGGCGGTGCCCGAGGGCCGCGTCCAGGACGATCTCGCCCGCCGTGGCCGGCGGCCTGCCCGCGCTCAGGCCGTACGAGGCGAGCGCCGCGGTCGACCAAGGGTGGCCCTGCCGCTCCCCCTTGCGCTGCTCGCTGTCCGGCGTCTGCGCGTAGAAGGAGCGGTCGGCCACCGCGTGGGCCACTCCCGGCAGTTCGGCGAGCTTGCGCCGCAGCTCCTCGGCACGCTCCGGTGCCCACGGCGGGTTCTCCGTGAACACCCCGCCGGGCTGTTCCCCGGCCGGGCTCTGCACCAGCACCGGAGCCCCCGCGAGCCGCCTCGGCACACCCGTGCCGTCCGACAGCAGGACCAGCGCGCTCATGGTGACGACCGCGACGCCCAGCGCCACGGCCACGAAGGACCCCAGGAAGGAGGTCCACCTCTCCCTCACCGTCGCCAGACCGATCACGGCCGCACCTCCAGGGCGGCCGTGCGCGCCGCGATGGCCTCGGCGCCCTCGGCGCCCGGCAGTTCGTCCGCGAGCCGGCCGTCGGCCAGCAGCAGCACCCGGTCCGCGTACGCCGCCGCGGCCGGGTCGTGCGTCACCATCACGACCGTCTGGCCACGGCCGTCCACCAGGTCCCGCAGCAGCCGCAGCACGATCCGCGAGGCACCGCTGTCCAGCGCGCCGGTCGGCTCGTCCGCGAAGAGGACCGCGGGCCGGGCGATCATCGCTCGCGCGATCGCGACACGCTGCTGCTGGCCCCCGGACAACTCGCTCGGCCGGTGCCCCTGACGGTCCGCGAGCCCGACGGCGGCGAGGGCCGCGCGCACCTCGTCCGCCGCCGGGCGTGAACCGGCCAGCCGCAGGGGCAGTTCGACGTTCTGCGCGGCGGTCAGGGCCGACACCAGGTTGAACGCCTGGAAGACGAAACCGACCCGCTCCCGGCGCAGCACCGTCAGCGCGTTCTCGTCCAGCCCGCCCAGTTCCGTACCGCCGATCAGCACCTCTCCCGCGCTCGGCCGGTCGATGCCCGCCGCGCAGTGCAGCAGGGTGGACTTGCCGGAGCCGGAGGGGCCCATGACGGCCGTCATCGTCCCGGCCGCGAAGTCGAGGGTCACGTCGTCGAGCGCGGTGACGGCGCGTTCACCGGTGCCGTAGCGCTTGGTCAGCGACCGGAGCCGGACGGGCGGCGCGGTCGAAGTGCCGTGTCTTGTGGTCGTGTCGGTGGTGGTCATGCCGTCAAGGCAACGACGGCCGCACCGCCCGGCGCATTGCCGCAGGGGCGAGAGCCGATACTCCACCTGGCACTACTGCCCGCGCCGCCCAGCCGCCGCTACGGTCGACCGCGTGACCACCCCCCGAACTGTCCTGGAGGCCCTCACCCGCAGCCCGTTGGGCTTCCTCCGCACCGCCTGGCCGTGGCGCGCGCTGGGGTTCCTGCTGTCCGGCGGGGTGTTCGCGACCGGCGTCTACGTCGGCGTCGGCGGACTGTTCGGCGCGCCCCTCGGTACGGTCGCCAGGGTGCTCTGCGCGGGGGCCGTGCTGCTCTTCGCCGCCGCCCTCGCGGGTCCCCTGGAGCGGCGCCGACTCGCTCTCGTCGACGCGGGCGAACGGCCGGAGGCCCCGGGCGGTGCACGGGCCGTCGGCTACGGCGTCGTGTCGGTCCTGGCGGTCGGCTGGATGGACCTCGGTGTCGTCCTGGTCTCGCTCGGCATCCCGGGCTTCCTGCTCCTCGCGCCCTTCCAGCCCACCGCCACGTCCTGGCAGGCCGTGGCCGGTCCCGTCGCGGGCGCGCTGCTGCTGCCCGTGGCGGCCTACCCCGTCGCCGCGTGGGCCGGTGTCCGCGCCGCCGTGTCCCGGGCCGTGCTCTTCCCGCAGGACCGTGAACTGCGCGAGGTCGTACGGTCCCGGGCCCGTCTCGTCGACGCCTTCGAGACCGAACGCCGCCGTATCGAGCGTGACCTGCACGACGGTGCCCAGCAGCGCCTCGTCGCCCTCACCGTGAAGCTGGGCCTCGCCGGCCTCGATCTGCCGCCCGGCAGCGCGGCGGCGCGACAGGTCGGCGAGGCCCACGCCCTCGCCAAGGAGGCGCTCACCGAGCTGCGTGAACTGATCCGGGGCATCCATCCGCAGATCCTCACGGAACGTGGACTGCCCGCCGCCGCACGGGACATCGCCGGACGCTGCCCGGTCCCCGCCGACCTCGACCTCGACCTTCCCGGCCGCCTCCCGGCCACCGTCGAGCAGACGGCGTACTACGTGACCGCCGAGGCCCTCACCAACATCGCCCGGCACAGCGGCGCCGACCGCTGCCGCGTCACCGCCCGCTGCGAGGGCGGTGTGCTCCGCCTCGACATCGAGGACAACGGCTCCGGTGCCGCCGACCCCGCCCGCGGTACGGGCCTCATCGGTCTCGCCGACCGCATCGCCGCCGCCGACGGCAGAATGCTCCTGTCCAGCCCGCCCGGCGGGCCCACACTCCTCAGGGCGGAGATCCCGTGCGGCCATCCCTCCGCATAGTCATCGCGGAGGACGCCGTCCTCCTGCGCGAAGGCCTCGTCCATCTGCTGGAGCGCTTCGGCCACCGCGTCCTCGCCGCCGTGGGCGACGGCCCCGCACTGCTCGCCGCCGCCCGGCAGCACCGGCCGGACCTGGTGATCACCGACGTGCGGATGCCACCCGGCCAGACGGACGAAGGGCTGCGCTCGGCCCGGCTGCTCCAGGCCGAGCAGCCCGGCCTGGCGGTCCTCGTCCTCAGCCAGTACGTGGAGCAGACCTTCGCCGACGAGCTCCTGGACGACCGCCGCGCCGGCGTCGGGACGGGCTACCTCCTCAAGGAACGCATCGGTGACGTCGAGGAGTTCGCCGACGCCGTCACCCGCGTGGCCGCCGGGGCGACGGTCGTCGACCCCGACGTCGTACGCCAGCTCCTCGCCCGCCGCCGCGATCCGCTGGACCAGCTCACGCCCCGCGAGCGCGAGGTCCTCGCCCTCATGGCCGAGGGCCGCTCCAACGCGGCGATCGCCCGCCGCCTCGTCGTCACGGACGCCGCCGTCGCGAAGCACATCGCGAGCATCCTCCAGAAACTCGACCTCCCCCCGTCGGCCCCCGACGACCACCGCCGTGTGCTGGCGGTACTGGCCTATCTCCGGGCCTGACCAGGGAGGGCCTGACCAGCCACCACCCCGTCGCTCAAACCCCTCCCCCCGGTCCGCCGCTCCCGCACCGCCCGCACCCCCAGGAAGCCCAGAAACCCGATCGGCGACAGCAGCACCGTGAAGACCAGCAGCGGCCCCATCAGCAGAGGGGAGAGGCCCAGGCGTCGGCCCTCCCGGTACATCCACTGGCCGATCAGCAGGTCCCAGGCGATGACCTGGGCCCAGACGGCTCCGGCGCCGTCGGGGAGGGCGGTCAGGTCGCGGAAGGTGTCGAGGTCGGGGCTGCTGACCGCGTTCCAGAGGTCGGGGAAGACCGGGATCGCGAGGGCGAGATAGACGAGCAGGACCGGCACCGCGGTCAGCGGTGACGCGGCGATGCGGGCGGTCGGCCCCCACCCCGGCGCGAGGATCATGAGCAGCCAGACGGGCGCGGCCAGCAGGAAGGACAGTTCGAAGAGGAATCCGGTCATGGCACGAGGTCCTTCGGGGCGGGAGCGGCTGCCGGGTCGGTGGCCCCGGGCGGCGGGGACGGCCGTAGGGCGACGTACGTACCGAGGGCGACGGCCGGCAGGATCGCGCCCGCCGCCCCGAGCGTCGCCGCGTCCGGGCCGGTCAGCGGCTGACCGCGCAGGGCCTGCCAGAGGAGCAGTGCGAACACGGCGGCGTACGTCCCCGAGGCGAGCAGGACGAGGCGCAGCCGCACCCGGTCGTCGGACAGGCGGGCGAACCGCGGGGCCAGGAGGCCGAGCACCATGACGAGCAGCGGGAGGAGTTGCAGGGCGTGCATGCCGAAGAAGTGCGG
This sequence comes from Streptomyces sp. CRCS-T-1, assembly GCF_024442335.1. Taxonomy (NCBI): domain Bacteria; kingdom Bacillati; phylum Actinomycetota; class Actinomycetes; order Kitasatosporales; family Streptomycetaceae; genus Streptomyces; species Streptomyces sp. CRCS-T-1. The sequence continues at coordinate 3,952,702 of NZ_CP101651.1, forward strand.
GATCCGCAGATCGCCGCCGGTGGTGGACCAGCCGGTCAGCGGCATCGAGGGGCCCCCGTCCGGCACACCCACGCTGTGCGCGCCGACCACCTCGGAGACGCCCCGCCGCTGGCCCGGCGTCGGCCGGGTCATCAGGAAGCCGACGGCCGCCCCGGTCAGCGCCAGGAGGATCCCGCAGCGCACGGCCCACGCGGACGCCCGGTCGGCGATACGGGCCCGGAGCAGCAGCACCGCGACCACGAGCGTGCCGGCCCAGAGGACGACGACCGTGGCGCCCATCGCGCTGAAGAGCGCCTCGTCGAACGGCGTCGCCTGGTTGAAGTGGCTGCGCTTACCGCGCACGACCTGCCCGACGATGATCACCATCTCGACCAGGCTGGCCAGCGCGACGACGGTCCCCGCCCACCAGGCCACGCGCCTGCCGCGGGGCAGGAGCGACAGCATCCAGGCGAGGGAGAGGCAGTACGCCACGAACGACACCGCGAACTTGAACGGCTTGGCCCAGATCGGCGCTCCCACCAGGATCCGGTCGTCGACCAGGACCCCCACCGCCGACACCACCGCCGTCACCGCCATCACGGCCGCGAACAGCACCAGCGGCCGGTGCCAGGACGACATACGTGACCACGTGCGCGACCAGGTGCGTAACGACGTATGTGACGACCTGCCTGAGGACATCTCCATGCCCACCCCTCCCCGTTATGGATAGCGGCACTATCCACTATCCGATAGCTGAACTATCTATCATGGGGGCCTGGTCGGCAAGGGCCGGCGCGGCGGGCAGGCCGAAAGTCGAGGAGTGAACCGGCATTGCGTATCGGAGAGTTGAGCCGGAAGACCGGGGTGCCGGTGCCGACGATCAAGTACTACGTCCGTGAAGGCCTGCTGCCCGCGGGCGAGCTGACCAGCCGGAACCAGGCCAGCTACGGCGAACCGCACGAGCGCCGGCTCCAGTTGATCCGCGCCCTGGCCGATGTGGGCGGCATGAAGGTGGCCGAGATCGCCGACGTACTGGCGGCCGTCGACGACACCGATCGCCCGCTGCACCGCGTGCTCGGCTCCGCCGCTGACCGCATGGGCAGGTCGGACGGCACCCGCGACGACGCCGAGTCGGCCGCGGCCCGTGCCGCCGTCACCGACCTCATCTCCCGGCGGGGCTGGCGCACCCACGCGTCGAACCCCGCCGTCACCGACCTGTCCGAGGCCCTCGCGGCCCTGGCCCGGCTGGGGCACGGCGCCTTCGCCGAGCTCCTCGACACCTACGCCGACGCCGCCGAACAGGTCGCCCACGCCGACCTCGAGTACGTGGACCGGCAGATGGCGGTCGAGGAGAAGGTCGAGGGCGTGGTGATCGGCACCGTCCTGGGCGAGGCGGTCTTCAGCTCGCTGCGCCGCCTGGCCCATGTCGACGCCTCGGCCAGGCTGTATGGCGCGCGCGAGTGAATGCGGCGGCCGAGCCGGTAGCCGCCGAGGCGCCCCCGGGAAGGCATGCCCCATGCCGAAGTTCCTGATCCAGTCCACGTACACAGCCGAAGGCACCAAAGGGCTGCTCGAGGAGGGTGCCAGCGGGCGGCGGGCTGTCGTCGATCAAGTCGTCACCGGTCTCGGGGGGCGGGTCGAGGCCATGTACTACGCCTTCGGGGCGGACGACCTCGTGCTGATCGTGGACTTCCCCGACACCGTCTCCATGGCCGCCGTGAGTCTCACCGTCAAGGCCAGCGGTGCCATCCAGTCCCGGGCGACCCCGCTGCTCACCGTCGAGGAGATCGACGAGGCCACCCGCCGGCAGGTCGCCTTTCGCGCACCAGGAGCGTAGGCGGCCCTCGGGGCGCTATACCTTGTGGAGGCATGGGGGGCTTGCGCGGGGATCCGCGAGAGTGGTGGGAGCGGGCGCGGGCGCTGACCGCCGCCAATCCGCTCGTCGTCGACATCGGTATCGCGCTGCTCGTGCAGGGCGCGATGACCATGCCGTTCGTCGTGCCGCGCGCGGCCGGGCTGCCGCCCGCGACCTGGGCCGCGTACGGGCTGAGCACGCTCACCGCGCTGCCCCTGGTCTGGCGGCGGCGCGCTCCCCTCGCCGTGTTCTTCGCGGTGCTGGCCGCGGGCGCGCTCTACGGGCTGTCCGTGGACGGGCCCGGGCAGCCGCTGCCGTACACCGGGCTGGTCGTCGTGTACACGATCGCCGCGCTGTCGTCCGCGCGGAAGCGGCTCCTCACCGCGGGTGTGCTGCTGGCGGCCGTGCCGGTGGGGGTGTGGCTCAACACCCGGTCCGTGCGTGAACTGACCTTCACCCTCATCGTGTTCACGGCCGCCTATGTCTTCGGGCGGCTCACCGATGCCCGGCAGCGGGCGCACCGCGTCGAGGCCGAGCGGGCCGCCGCCCGCGAACGCGCCCGGATCGCACGGGAGATGCACGACATCCTCTCCCACGCCGTGAGCCTGATGATCGTGCAGGCGGAGGCCGGACCGGTCGCGGTGCGTGCCGCGCCCGAGCGGGCGGAGGCCGCCTTCGACGCGATCTCCGCGACCGGGCGGGACGCCATGACCCAGCTGCGCCGGATGCTGGGCGTGCTGCGGGAGGGCGACGACGACGGCGCCGCCCCGCGTGAGCCGCAGCCGGGGCTCACGGAGCTGCCCGCGCTCCTCGACCGGGTGCGGGCCGGGGGCCTCGACGTCACGTACGGGACGGCGGGAGACGTCCGGCCCGTGCCGGAGGCGGTCGCCGCCACCGTCTTCCGGATCGTCCAGGAGTCCCTGACCAACACCGTCCGGCACGCCGAGGCACGTACCGTCGCGGTGCGACTCACCTACAGGAGCGGTGACTTGGTCGTCAGGGTGACCGATGACGGGCGCGGGCCCCAGGGGGCCCGCAGCGGTGGGCACGGGCTCATCGGTGTCCGCGAGCGGGCCGCGGCGCACGGTGGTACCGCCGTGGCGGGGGCGGGCCCGGGCGGCCGGGGGTTCGAGGTGCGCGTGAGCCTCCCCGTACCGGCCGCCGCGGAGGTGGCGGGATGACGATCCGTGTCGTGGTGGCCGACGACCAGGAGCTGGTGCGCAGCGGCTTCGCGATGATCCTGGACGTCCAGCCGGACATCGAGGTCGTCGCGGAGGCGGGCGACGGGGCCGAGGCGGTCGACGCGGTGCGGCGGCACGCGCCCGATGTGGTGCTGCTCGACATCAGGATGCCGCGCATGGACGGGATCGAGGCCTGCCGCGCGATCAGTTCGGCGGGCGACTGCCGGAGCGTGATGCTCACGACGTTCGACTCCGACGAGTACGTCTACGAGGCACTGCACGCGGGCGCGAGCGGCTTCCTGCTCAAGGACGTACGCCGGGACGATCTCGTGCACGCCGTACGGGTCGTCGCCCGGGGCGATTCGCTGCTCGCGCCGTCCGTGGCCCGGCGGCTGGTCGAGCAGTACACCCGGCCCGCCGCCGCCCGGCCCCGCCGCCCCGATCCCCGGCTCGACGTGCTGACCGGGCGGGAGCGGGAGACGCTGCTGCTGCTCGCGCGGGGGCTGTCGAACGCCGAGATCGCCGCCGAGCTGGTGGTCAGCGACCACACGGTGAAGACGCATGTGGGCAACGTGCTGGCGAAGCTGGGGCTGCGGGACCGGATCCAGGCCGTGATCTGCGCGTACGAGTCGGGGCTGATCGCGGCCGGTGATCCCCCGCCCGGGGGAGGCGGCCTCGGCGGTTCCTCCCCCGCGTCGGCGAGGAACTGACCGGCCGGGACCGCCCGTCGGGGCGATCCGCAAGGCGTCACGGGTCCGGAGGATGGGAGCCGTCCCGAACACCGGTTCCGATCAACGGAGTTGACCATGACCCGAACCCGTTTGCTCACCGCCGTGCTCGTCGCCGGGGTGGTCGTGGCGGGGCCGTCGGTGGTCCCGGCCGCCGCGTCCGGCCCGGCGGCCCCGACCGCCGCGGTGTCCGCCCCGTCCTCCGACACCGCCCTGGCCACCGCCCTCGCCGGTCTGCCCACGGCCGACGCGACCGCGGCCCTCGTACGCGTCGGAGGCTCCGAGGGAAGCTGGCGCGGCAGTTCGGGCGTGCACGATCTGCGGAGCAACCGGCCGGCCGATCCTGACGCCCGCTTCCGCGCGGGGTCCGTGACCAAGGTCTTCACCGCGGCTGTCGTCCTGCAACTGGCCGCCGAGGGCCGGCTGGACCTGGACCGCGGTGCCCGCTCGTATCTGCCGGAGCTGATCCCGGCGTCGTACGCGGGCGTCACCGTACGGCAGTTGCTGAACCACACGCACGGCATCCCGGCCCCCGACTTCCCCGGCACCACGGTCGAGGAGTGGTACGCGAACCGCTTCCAGGTCCACGACCCCCGGGACATCCTCCGCTCGGCGACGTCGAAGAAGCCCGAGTTCGCGCCGGGCGAGCGGCAGCACTACCTCAACATCGGCTACACCATCGCCGGTCTGATCGTCGAGCGCGTCACCGGTGACACGTACGAACGTCAGGTCGCCCGGCGGGTGCTCGAGCCGCTGGGGCTGTGCGACACGTACTTCCCGGGGAAGAATCCGCGCATCACCGGGCCGCACAACCGCGGCTACCAGAGGATGCGGCTGGACGACGGCACGGTCGGGCTCCGTGACGTGTCCGTGTGGGGGGTCACGGACGGGTGGGCGGCCGGGGACATCGTGTCGACCACCGCCGACCTGGAGCGGTTCACCCGGGCCCTGTTCGGAGGGCGGGTCGTGCGCGGGCCGCTGCTGGAGGAGATGTTCGCCCTGCCGAAGGTGACCGACCTCAAGACCGGGAAGCAGGCCGCGTACTCCTCGGGCCTGTCGATGACGGTGCTGGGCGGGCGTGAGGTGTGGGGCAAGACGGGCGGGCGCTGGGGCTACAACGCGGCCGTCGCGAGCACCCGCAACGGCTCGCGCACCCTCGTCTACAGCGTCAACTCCACCGACGCCAAGGGCCAGGGCATGAACAAGGTCGCCGAGGCCATCATGGTGGCGGCCTACGGCAGACCGTAGCCCTCCCCGTCCTACGTCGTCGGCGGCGTCGCCCGTACGAGGCCCGTCTGGTAGGCGATGACGACCAGTTGCGCCCGGTCGCGGGCGTCCAGCTTGGTCATCGCCCGGTGGATGTGGGTGCGCACGGTCAGCGGGCTGAGGGTCAGGTCCTCGGCGATCTCCGTGTTGGACCGGCCCTCCGCGGCCAGGGCCATCACCTCGCGTTCGCGGACCGTGAGGTCGGCGAGGCGCTCCGGCGGGGCCAGATGGGTGCCGGGGGCGGGGGCCAGCAGGAAGCGGGTGATGAGGGAGCGGGTGGCGACGGGTGAGAGGAGGGACTCGCCGGAGGCCACCGTGCGCAGTCCGGTCAGCAGGGTGTCGGCGGTGACGTCCTTGCCGAGGAAGCCGCTGGCACCGGCGCGCAGGGCCTCGGCGACATAGTCCTCGGTCTCGAAGGTGGTCAGGATGAGGACGCGGGTGGCGGACAGCTCCGGGTCGGCGCAGACGCTCGCGGTGGCGGCGAGGCCGTCGGTGCCGGGCATCCGGATGTCCATCAGGACGATGTCCGGGCGGTGGGCGCGGGTCAGCTCCACCGCCTCCGCGCCGTCGGAGGCCTCGGCGACCACCTCCATGTCCGCGCAGGAGTCGATGAGGATCCGGAACGTGGCCCGCAGCAGGGCCTGGTCGTCGGCGAGCAGCACCCTGATGGTCATGCCGTGGTTCCTTCCGCGAGGTCGGGCGAGGCGTGCAGCGGCAGCGCGGTGGTGACCTCGAAACCGCCCTGCGGCCGGGGGCCCGCGCACAGCTCGCCGCCGATGGACTGGGCGCGCTCGCGCATGCCCACGAGGCCGAAGCCGCGGCCCCGGGCGGGCTCCGGCTTGCCGGGGCCTTCGTTGACGACCGTGATCAGCAGGCGGGAGCCGGTGTAGGCGAGGCGGACCTGCGCGGCCTCGGCGGCGGCGTGCTTGGTGACGTTGGTGAGGGCCTCCTGCACGATCCGGTACGCCGTCAGGTCCACGCCCGGCGAGAGCGGCTGCGGCTCCCCTTCCGTCGTGACGGTGACGCGCAGGCCCGCCGACTCGCACGCCGTGACCAGCTCGGGCATCCGGCCCAGGCCCGGGGAGGGCTCCAGCGCGGCGGAGCCGGGGCCGGAGTCGTTCTCGCGCAGCAGTCCGAGCGTGGCCTTCAGCTCCCGCAGCGCCGAGGACGTGGTGCCCGTCAGGTCGGTGAGGATCCTCTGCGTCTGCTCGGGGTTGGTGAGGGCGAGATGCGCGGCCGTACCGGCCTGGGCGTTGGCCAGGGCCATGTGGTGGGCGACCACGTCGTGCAGCTCCCGGGCGATACGCATCCGCTCCTCGGTGACGCGCAGCCGGGCCTCCTCCTCCCGGGTGCGCTCGGCGTGTTCGGCCCGGGCCTGCACCGACTGGAGGTAGGCGCGCCGCAGCTGGGTCGTCTTGCCGGCGGCGAGGGGCAGCAGCAGCCAGAAGATCGGGCCGATGGTCCGCAGCAGCAGCGAGATGTGGTTCATGGAGTCGGAGAACACGGCCGCGAGCGTCACGGCCACCACGACGGTGAGGCCGTAGACACGGGTGGACTTCGGGTCGGTGAGCGCCGCCAGCCAGTAGAGGGCCGCCATCATCGGCGCCAGCAGCAGGGGTGTGACCAGGTAGCCGAGCGCGATCGCGGCGACCGTGCAGCCCCCGGCGACGACGACGCAGGCGCGCGGGTGCGTGCGGTGCTTGAGCAGGACGAGGCAGGCCACGCCCGCCAGGGCGGTGGCGGTCATGTCCTGGTCCGGTGGGGCGGCGCCCGGCATGGTGAGCGAACCGCCGAGGGCCGTGCAGCCGAGCAGGGCCAGGACCATCGCCAGGTCGATGAGGAAGGGGTGGCGGGAGGAGAACTCCTCCAGGCGGTCCGCGTAGCGCCGGTCCAGGCTGATACTCATCGGGCTCTCCGGTGGGTGGGGCTGGGGACCATCGTGGTCGACTCCGGGCGGGAACGCCCGAGGGGCCGCCCGTGTCCTTCGCCACGGGCGGCCCTGGTGGGGGGTGGGTCAGGTCCGCGCCGGTTCCAGATCGGGGGCGCCGTCCGGGGCCGGCTCCGACCCGGGCCGGCGGCTGAGCGCCTCGCCCTCCACGTCCACGCGGGGCAGCACCCGGTCCAGCCACTTCGGCAGCCACCACGCCTTGTCGCCGAGCAGGGCGAGCACGGCGGGCACGATCGCCATCCGTACGACGAAGGCGTCGAAGAGGACGGCCGCGGCGAGCCCGAAGCCGATCATCTTGATCATGGAGTCGCTCTCGCCGACGAACCCGGCGAACACCGCGATCATGATCAGGGCCGCCGCCGCGACCACCCGGGCGCTGTGCCGGAAGCCGGACGTGACCGCCTGCGCGGGCGACTCGCCGTGGACATGGGCCTCCCGCATCCGGGAGACGAGGAACACCTCGTAGTCCATCGCCAGACCGAAGACGATGCCCACCAGGAAGATCGGCATCAGGCTCATGATCGGACCGGTCTGCTCCACCCCGAGAAGCTCCGCGCCGTGGCCCTGCTGGAAGACCACGACGACCGCGCCGAGCGAGGCCAGCACCGACAGCAGGAAGCCGAGGGCCGCCTTGAGCGGGACGAGCAGCGACCGGAAGACCACCAGCAGCAGCACGATCGCCAGACCGACCACGACGATCAGATACGGCACCAGCGCGGCCTGCACCTTCTCGGCGATGTCGATGTTCATCGCGGTGGTGCCGGTGACCTCGTAGCTCGCGCCGGTGCCGGACTCGATGCCGGGCCGCTCGTCCCGGATGGTCGTCACCAGGGTCTTGGTCTTCTCGTCGGTCGGCGCGGTGGACGGCACGACGGAGAAGACGGCGGTGTCGCCGGCGTCGTTGAAGCGCGCCGGGGAGACGGACACGACGCCCTTCGTGGCGCCGATCTCCTTGGCGATCGAGCCCGCGGCCGCCTTGGGGTCGGCGACGCCCTTGCCGTCCACGACGACGGTCAGCGGCCCGTTGAAGCCCGGCCCGAAGCCCTCGGCGAGCGCGTCGTAGGCCCGGCGCTCGGTGGTGGAGGTCGGCTTGGCCTCGTCCCCGGGCATGCCCAGCTGGAGGTCGGCCGCGGGCAGCGCGAGGGCGCCGAGGCCCACGACGCCGAGGAGCAGCACGGGTAGGGGGCGGCGCAGCACGAACCGGGCCCAGCGGGCGCCGCCGTTGGTCTCGGTGCTCTGCTCGATCCGGCCGCTCTTGCGGGCCTTGCGGGGCAGCACCGCGTTCGGCCAGAAGCCGAGGAACGCCGGGACGAGGGTCAGCGCGATCAGTACGGCGACGACGACCGCGCCCGCCGCGGCCAGGCCCATCTTGGTGAGCATCGGGATGCCGACCACGGCGAGCCCGGCCAGCGCGATGACGACGGTGAGCCCGGCGAAGACCACCGCGGACCCGGCCGTGCCGACGGCCATGCCGACCGCCTCCTGCGGCGCTGCGCCCTTGGCGCGCTCCTCCCGGTAGCGGGACACCACGAACAGGGCGTAGTCGATGCCTACGGCCAGGCCCAGCATCATCGCCAGGGTGCCGGTGGTGGTGGACAGGCCGAGGGCGCTCGCCAGGGCGAGGATCGTGGCCATGCTGACGCCGACGCCGATCACGGCGGTCAGCAGGGGCAGCCCGGCGGCGGCCAGCGAGCCGAAGGTGACGAGCAGGACGACGGCGGCGATCGCGACGCCGATCACCTCGGCCATGCCGCCTGGACCGGTCTCGGCGGCCAGCGCGGTGCCGCCCGCCTCCACCGTCAGCCCGGCATCCCGGGCCCCCTCGACGGTGTGCTCCAGATGGGTCCGGCTGGCGTCGGTGAGGTCGGTGGACTTGACCTTGTACGTGACGGTCGCGAAGGCCGTCGTGCCGTCCTTGCTGATCGTCTTCGCCTGGAAGGGGTCGACGGCGCTCGCGACCTGCGTGCCGTCGCCGAGGCCGGTCACGGCCTTCTCGATGGCCTCCTTGTTCTCGGCGGCGGTCACCTTCTCGCCGCCCGGCGCGATGAAGACGACCCGGGCGGTCGCCCCGTCGGCGGTGGCGCCCGGGAAGCGCTGTTCCATGAGGTCGAACGCCTTCTGGGACTCGATGCCGGGCATCGAGAACTCCTCGTCGACCGCCCCCGGTGCCTTGAGGGCGCCGAGCCCCACGGCGGCCAGGACGGCCGCCCAGACCAGGGCGACGTACCAGCGTCGCCGGAAGGCCAGACGGCCCACTCGATACAGGAAAGTTGCCACGGCAGCAGGTCTCCACATCCGGTGTCGATCGTCCGCCAAGCGTGTCCGCGACAAGGCCCCCGCGTCGTCGTGCGGCTGCCGACAATCCGGACTACTGAGAACGCAGTACACCGGGCCCACGGGTCCGCCTCGGGGACGACATTCCCGGGCCATGCGAGTCGACCTGTGCTACCTTGGCTGGCGTTGCAGTTTTGGTTCCCAGAGACTTCGAGTGCTCTATCGACCTTCGTCGACGAGCACTCTTTTTAGTTTCCGAGGGTTTTCGGATCTCTCCGAGGGTGATCATTTCGGCGACTCCGAGTCCGTAAAGTGCGGATCTCGGGTACTGCCCCTCATAGGGAGATTCATCATGGCAACCGGCACCGTGAAGTGGTTCAACTCGGAAAAGGGCTTCGGCTTCATCGAGCAGGAGGGTGGCGGCCCGGACGTCTTCGCCCACTACTCGAACATCGCCACCTCCGGCTTCCGTGAGCTTCAGGAAGGCCAGAAGGTGACCTTCGACGTCACGCAGGGCCAGAAGGGCCCGCAGGCCGAGAACATCGTTCCCGCCTGACGCTGACGCGTTCGACGTGACCGGGGCCCGCACCCTTGTGGTGCGGGCCCTGGCACGTTTCATTTCATACCCGGCTCAGTCTTGCGAATCCTGGTGCGGCCCCACAGAGGCTGTCTGACCTCCGGAATTCCCCGATACGTGCCGCATCGAGGAAGGATCCCCTTGGATCGCACCGCTCGCAAGAACAACGGTTCGTCCCACTCCCGCAGGGCGGGGGGCGGCGGCCGGAACAATTCCTCCCGTTCGGCGGGAGCGGGCCGCGGCGGCAACCGGCGCCGCCCGGCGCCCGGCGGCGAATTCGCGCCGCCCGCCACCGTCACCCCGGCCCTGCCCGCCGTCGAGGCGTTCGCCGACCTCGACCTGCCCGAGCGGCTGCTGGCCGCGCTGAAGGGCGAGGGCGTGATGGAGCCGTTCCCCATCCAGGCGGCGACGCTGCCGAACTCGCTGGCCGGACGTGACGTCCTGGGCCGCGGGCGCACGGGGTCGGGCAAGACCCTCGCCTTCGGCCTCGCCGTGCTGGCCCGTATCGACGGACAGCGCGCCGAGCCCAAGCAGCCGGTGGCACTCGTCCTCGTGCCCACCAGGGAACTGGCCCAGCAGGTCACCGACGCGCTCACGCCCTACGCCCGCGCGCTGCGGCTGCGGCTCGCCACGGTGGTCGGCGGGATGTCGATCGGCCGGCAGGCGAGCGCGCTGCGCGCCGGTGCCGAGGTCGTCGTCGCGACGCCCGGGCGGCTCAAGGACCTCATAGACCGTGGCGACTGCCGGCTGGACCGGGTCTCGGTCACCGTCCTGGACGAGGCCGACCAGATGACCGACATGGGCTTCATGCCGCAGGTGACGGCCCTGCTCGACCAGGTGCGTCCCGACGGGCAGCGGCTGCTGTTCTCGGCCACGCTGGACCGCAATGTCGACCGTCTGGTGCGGACGTACCTCCACGACCCGGTGGTCCACTCGGTCGACCCGTCCGCGGGCGCGGTCACCACGATGGAGCATCACCTGCTGCACGTGGAGGACGACGACAAGCACGCCACCACGACGGAGATCGCCGCCCGCGACGGGCGCGTGATCATGTTCCTGGACACCAAGCACGCCGCCGACCGGCTGGCCAAGAAGCTGCTCGCCGTCGGGGTGCGCGCCTCGGCCCTGCACGGCGGGAAGTCCCAGTCCCAGCGGACCCGGACCCTGGCCCGGTTCAAGGACGGCGAGGTCACGGTCCTGGTGGCCACCAACGTCGCCGCCCGCGGCATCCACGTCGACAACCTCGACCTCGTCGTCAACGTGGACCCGCCCGGCGACCACAAGGACTATCTGCACCGGGGCGGCCGTACCGCCCGGGCCGGCGAGTCGGGCACCGTCGTCACGCTGGTCCTGCCGCACCAGCGGCGCGAGACGGCCCGGCTGATGGCTGACGCCGGCATCACGCCGCAGGTCACCCGGGTCCGCTCGGGCGCGGCCGAACTGAACCGCATCACCGGCGCCCAGGCGCCGTCGGGCGTACCGGTCGTCCTCGCCCCGCCGCCCGCCGAGAACCGCCCCGCCCGCACGGGCACGGCCTCGCGCGCCCGGCGCAACAGGCCCTCCCGGGGGCGCCGCCGCTGAACCACCGACGGGGCGGCCCGGAGCGCGATCCGCGCTCCGGGCCGCCCCGTTCGTGTGTCCACGTGTCGCTACGGGTCGCTGCGCGCCGGGCGAGTGGAGCGGTCGGGCCCGCGACCGCCGGGCCGGACGCCCTCGGGCACGCCCAGTCGCTCCACTCGCCCGGGGCGGACACGCCTCGACGGGCCCTATGCGTCGCCCCGCACCGGAGACAACCGCACCACCGTCCCCTCCCCGTTCGCGGACAGCAGCAGGGAACCGTCCGGGGCGGCGGCGAGGCCCGCGAAGCGGTGGGCCAGGCCCGGGAGTTGGTGGGTGAAGAGGGCGGGGGTCGAGCGGGGGGCGGTGCCCGGCGGGAGGCCGACCGGGAGGGATTCGGCCTCGACGCGAGCCGTGCCCGTCGTCGGGGAGATCGACCACAGGCGGCGGTGTTCGGTGTCCACGGTGAAGAGTTCGCCGGCGTGGAAGGCGAGGCCCTGCGGGGCGCCGAGGTTCTCAGCAACCGGAACCGCCTCACCGTCCTCGTCGAGGCGCAGGACCGCTCCCCTCCGGTCGTCGCTGACGTAGCAGCGCTGCTCGGCGTCGAAGGTCACGTCCACGGGGTGGTCGAGGCCCTCGGCGAGGACGGCGACCGTGTCGGTCGCGTCGATGGCGAGGACCCGGCCCGCGCCCGTCTCGGCGACGACCAGGGCGCCGTCGGCCCGGGTCGCGATGCCCTGGGGCTGGTTCAGGCCGTTCGCGCGGAGTCGGGTCGTGCCGGTGGCGGGGTCGTAGGTCTGGACGGTGCCGAACTGCGAGGTGGTGTGCAGGAGTTCGCCGTCGGCCGTGATGCCGTGGAAGAAGGGCTGGAGGATCTCCGTGGCGACATCGCCCGAGCCGCTCTCGTCGGGGTGGTCCGGGCGGGCCAGCCGGTAGTGGTCGGCCGCGTACACCCTGCCGCCGAGGTCGATCGTCACGCCGTAGGGCCCGTCCAGGCCCCGGGGCACGATCGGGCGGGTACGGCCGTCAGGCTCCAGTTCCGTGATGCCGCCGCTGGCGAAGCTGGAGACGAACATACGGTTCTCCGCGTCGAACGCGGCGTTGTCCAGGCCCGTCACCCCGCTGGTGACCAGCGAGCGCGTGCCCGTGCCGTGCAGGTCGACGCGGGTGACGATGCCCTCGGGGCCGCGCGAGAGGACGTGGAGGACGCCGCCCAGGTCGAAGCGGACCGCAACCGGGTCGTGGACGTCCTCGGCGACCACCTCGGGCACCCCGCCGTCCGGGGGGATGCGCCAGACCTGTCTGCTGATCATGTGCGGGTAGTAGAGGCAGCCGTCCGGGCCGAGCTGCATCGCGTTGCCGAAGGCCAGCCCGTCGGTGAGGACGACCGGGTCGCCGCCGTCGGGGAAGAGCTCCAGCAGCCGGCCGTTCATCTTCATCTCGTTGACGAAGAGCCGGTCGCCGACGCAGGTGATGCCGTTGGGGACCTGCACCTCCTCGGAGACGAGGCTGTACTCCCCCTCCGGGCCGCGGCGCCAGACCCGGCCGGGGACCAGGTCGGCGATGTACATCGAGCCGTCCGCCCCGAAGGCCAGGTCGTCGGGCGACTCGACGGGGCTGTCCATCGGGACGACGACCTCGACGTCCCCGGTCGCCGGGTCCACGGCGCTGATCTTCCCGGCGAGGAACTGGGCGACGTACAGCCGCCCGTCCGGGCCGAACGCCACGCCGTTGGAACCCCACAGCGGGTTCGGTGAGTTGAGGCGCGTGGCCTGTCGGCCGGGACTGCGCAGCTCACTCGCGTCGTACCTGCTCGGACCGCCCGTCACGACCCCAGCACCTCGTCCATGCCGCCCTCCGCGCGCCAGCGTCTGATCAGCTCGTAGAACGCAACCGGGCCGTCGCCGTAGGACTCGCTGCGCGGCCTGGGCATGCCCTCGGCGTTGTAGTAGCCGGGGGTGCACTCGGACTGGAAGGCGTACAGGTCCGCCGACTTCTGCCGGATCGTGTCGCCCCAGTCGGCCTCCGCCTCGGCCGACGGCTCCACGCACGGCGCCTGGCGCTTCACCGCCTCGGCGATCACCTCGGCGACATGGGTGGCCTGTTCGTCCAGGACGTGCACGTAGTTCACGGAGCTGGCGCTCTGCACGGAGCCGAGCATGAACAGGTTGGGGAAACCCCGGCTGTAGAAGCCGTGCAGGGTGCGCGGGCCGGTCTTCCGCCAGGAGTCCAGCAGGGCGGTGCCGTCCCTGCCGTACGCGGGGAGCTGCCCGGACAGCAGCCCGGAGACGCCGACCTCGAAGCCGGTGCCGAAGACGACGCAGTCGACCTCGTACTCCACCCCGCCCACCACGACGGAGTGCTCGGTGAAGCGCTCGACGCCGCCGTGGTCGGCCGTGTCGACGAGGGTGACGTTCGGCCGGTTGAAGGTCTCCAGGTACAGGTCGCTGAAGGTGGGCCGCTTGCACATGTAGCGGTACCAGGGCTTGAGCTTCTCGGCCGTCGCCGGGTCCTCGACGACGCTCTCCACCCGGGCCCGCAGCTCGTTCATCTTCTGGAAGTCGGCGATCTCCTCCAGACGCTCGCGCTCCTCGGGCGTGAGGGCGTCGTAGTTGTTGGTCGGGATGAGCTTCTGCTGGAGGCGGGCGCTGCTGGTCCAGCCGTCGGCGACCAGGTCCTGCTCGGCCCGGCCGCCCGTGACGACCGCGAGGAAGTTGTCCCTGCGCTCCCGGGCCCAGCCGGGCTTCAGCGAGCCGGCCCACTCGGGGTCCGTGGGGCGCTGTCCGCGTACGTCCACGGAGGACGGGGTGCGCTGGAACACGTAGAGCTGCCGCGCGTCCCGGCCGAGGTGCGGGACGACCTGGATGGCCGTGGCGCCCGTACCGATGAGGGCCACGCGCTTGTCGGCGAGCCCGGTCAGACCGCCGTTCGCGTCGCCGCCGGTGTAGTCGTAGTCCCAGCGGCTGGTGTGGAACATGTGCCCCTTGAAGGTCTCGATGCCTTCGATGCCGGGCAGTTTGGGCTGGCTGAGCAGGCCGGTCGCCACGACGACGTGCCGCGCGGTCATCCGGTCGCCGCGGTCGGTGGCGACGACCCACACGGACTCGGCGTCGTCCCAGCGCAGTTCGCTCACCTGCGTCCGCAGACAGGCGTCGCGGTAGAGGTCGAAGTGCCGTGCGATGGCCTCGGCGTGCTCCCGGATCTCCTCGCCCGGCGCGTACTTCCACTTCGGGACGTAGCCGAGCTCCTCCAGCAGGGGCAGGTAGACGTACGACTCGATGTCGCAGTGGATCCCCGGGTACCGGTTCCAGTACCAGGTGCCGCCGACGTCGGCGCCCTTCTCGATGATCCGGATGTCCCGCAGGCCCGCCTGGCGCAGCCGCGCGGCGGCGAGCAGTCCGCCGAATCCGCCGCCGACGACCACCACCTCGACGTGGTCGTGCAGGGGCTCCCGGGTGAATCCGGGCTCGGCGTGCGGGTCCTCGTCGAAGCGGCCGAACTCGCCTGCGGTACGGCGGTACTGGCGGTTGCCGTCCGGGCGGATCCGCCGGTCGCGCTCGGCGCGGTAGCGCTCGCGCAGGGCGTCCGGGTCGAAGTCCAGGTCTGACACGGGGGTGTGGGGGGTGGACATGAAGTCCTCTTCCTCTCGCGGTGCCGTGGGTGAGGGGTCGGGTGAGGTCAGACGGCGGCCCAGGCGTTGTCCACCGGCAGGACGACGCCGTTGACGCCGCTCGCCGCGTCGGAGGCGAGATAGACGATGGCGGCGGCCTGCTCCTCCGGTGCGCAGATGCGGCCCATGTTGACGAAGTGCCGGCCGACGACGGACGGTCCATGGGCCTCGGCGTCGATGCGGACATCGGCCGTGATGTCGGTGGCCGTGCCGCCCGGGGCTATGGCGTTGGCGCGGATGCCTTGGTCCCGGTACATCACCGCGAGGGAGCGGGTGAGGCCGAGGACCCCGTGCTTGGAGACGGTGTACGCCGTCCCGGCCGCGCTGCCCCGCAGCGACGCCTCGGAGGCGGTGTTGACGATGGCTCCGCCGCCCGCGGCGATCATGTGCGGCAGAACGGCCCGGGTCAGCAGGAACGGCGCGGTGAGATTGATCCGCAGCACCCGCTCCCACTCGGCGTCGGTGACGTCCGCGGCGGCGGACATGCTGTCCATGACGCCCGCGTTGTTGACCAGGACGTCGACGCCCCCGAAGGTGCCGACCGCGGCGGCGACGACCGCGTCGGCCACCGCGCCGTCGCTGAGATCGCCGGTGACGGCGACGGCCGTTCCGCCCTCGGACTCGATGGCCGCGACGACGCCCTTGGCGCCCTCCTCGTTCAGGTCGGCGACCACCACCTTCGCCCCCTCCTCGGCGAACCGCAGCGCGGTGGCACGGCCGATACCGGAGGCGGCTCCGGTGACGATGACGCTCTTGCCCGACAGACCCGTGGCTCCCATGGCGTTCCTCTGCTCGTGACGTTGACCCGGTGCGAGGCACAGTAATGGTTTCTGTCTCAGTGCGACATAAAGACGCGTCGTGCCACTAGGTCGTTTCACGCCAGTAAGACTCGACGCGACGTAAAATAGGGTGAGCAGGGCAAGTCGAGGAGGGCGCATGGCCGGACGAGCAGGTGGTGCCACGGGGCGGCCACCGCTGACGGAGCGGCGGCGCGCCGAGACGCGGATGGAGATCGCCGAGGAGGCGGTCCGCCTCTTCGCCGCCAAGGGCGTGGCGGCCGTGACCGCGGAGGACATCGCCTCCGCGTCGGGGGTGTCGACGCGCACGCTCTGGCGGTACTTCCGCTCCAAGGAGGAGTGCGTACGCCCCCTGCTCACCACGGGCCTCGAACTGCTGACGGACCATCTGCGGGAGGGCCGCCACGAGCCCGGCTCACTCGCCGAGGCGATCCTGAGCGTCCGCTACGACGACGACACCACCCCCCGCCTGCGAACCCTGGGCGCCCTCCTCCTGCTGTGCCGCGACGAGCCCGGGCTGCGCGCGGTGTGGCTGGAGGCGCACTACGACGCGGAGGCCACGTTCGCCGAGATGATCGCCGACCGCACGGGCCGGCCCGTCGACGATCTCGCGGTCCGGGTCGAAGCGGGCGTACTGAACACCGCGCTGCGCGTCGCGGTGGAGGAGTGGGCGCTGCGGTCCGAGAGGGCGGCGGGGCCGTCGCTGGCGGAGACGGTCAGGCGGGCGTTGCGGATGGTGGAAGGGGTGGAGCAGGGCTGATCGGGCGGGGCGGGTCGGGTGGGGTGGGGTGGGGTGGCTCCCGTGAGCACTCTCGGCCGATGTGTCACACCCGCGGCGGTCGGGTCGGGTCGGGTCGGCTGACTCCCGTGAGCACTCACGGCCGATGTGTCACACCCGCGGCGGCCCCTGCTCGACCCGGCGCAGCACCGGTTCGAGCCGGTCGATCGCGTCGCTGGTCTGGATCTGCCGCTCGTCCCACCAGGTGGCTCCCGCCTCGGCCAGCGGGCCGATGAGGTCACACGCCTTGGCCGCGTCGTCGCCCGGCGTCGCACCGCCGAGGACGATCTCGAACGGCGTGTCCGGCCGGGCCTCGCGCTGCTCGCGGAGGTAGGAGACCAGGTCCCGGACCTGCTCGACGGGGGGCACATGACCGTGCCGGGCGTCGTGGAACAGCGGGACCGCTCCGTCCCAGCGGGCGGCCCGGCGCATGGGCGGACGGCTCGGCCAGAAACCGGCGACCCAGACCGGCGGCCGGGGGCGTTGCACCGTGGCGGGCAGCAGCGTCACGTCCCGCACCCGGTAGTGCCGCCCGTCGTGGTTCACCGGCTCACCCGACCAGTAGCGCTGCAGCAGGTCCAGGCCCTCGTCCAGCCGCTCGGCCAGCACCTTCGGGTCCGTGACGTCGCCGAAACTGGCGTACTCGTCCTCGATGGGCCCGCCCAGCCCCGCGGCGAACGTGACCCGCCCCTCGCTCACCGCGTCCAGCGTCGCCACCTGCCGGGCAAGCTGCTGCGGACGCCGCCGGGCGACCGGGGTGACCAGCGTGCCCAGCCTGATCCGCGAGGTCGCGAGCGCGGCGGCCGTCAGCAGCATCCAGGGGTCCCCGAACGGCCTGCCCGCGTGCGTGCGATGCAGCACGTGATCCCAGACGAACAGCCCGTCCCACCCCGCCTGTTCGGCGGCCACGGCGACCTTCGCGACGGTCCGGGGGTCGGCGAAGTCACCGAAGTTCGGGATGTTGACCGAGTAGCGCATGCCCGCATGCTGCTGCCGGGCGGCGGGGAGGACAAGCGATCAACAGGCCATGTGCGGGAGGGCGCATGGGGGGCTTGTGGCGGCCGGAGCAGGGCAAGCAGCGGAGCGTGCGGCAGACCCACGCCCCCACCTCGCCGCGACGCCCCCGACCCGGCCACCAGGGGTGGTGGCGGCGGGCGGGGGCGTCGGTGGCGGATGTGCGGGGCGGGGCTAGTCGGCCGTCACATCCGTCAGCTTCCACCGCTGGTTGGACCCGGAGTTGGGCTGCCACACGCCGACGGACGCGCCGTCGTTCGTGGACTGGCCGGAGACGTCCGGGAGTTGACCTGTGGCGGCGTTGACGAGGGTCCAGGTGCCGTCGCCGGTGGTGGACATGATCCACTCGGTGGCCTTGTCGCGGCGGCCCTCGTCCGGCTCGGCGACCAGGGCGCCGTTCCGGACGGCCAGGCGCTTGTCGGACGCGGTCTCGGTGAAGACGTACCGCTTGCGGTTGTCGCTCCCGCGGATCTGCTCCACCTTCCACTCCTGACCGCTCGGGTCGGAGGCGTTCGCGCTGCGGATGACCAGGCCCGTGCCGTTGTCGGCGAGGGTGAGGTCCTTGCCGCTCTGGGCGCCGGTCAGGCGGTAGGTGTGGCCCTTGCGCAGTTCCGCCGCGTCCTTGGCGGTGCCGGAGACGCCCTTGACGAGGAAGGACGTCACGGACTGGGCGGGCACGCTGAGCGTGGCCTGCTTGCCGTTGACGCGGACGGCCTTCTGCCGGTCGAGCTTGCCGTCGGCGCTCGTCACCACGGGGGTGACAGTGGCGCGGGAGGAGACCCGGCCGAACTTGGACAGGTCGAGGGTGACCTCACGGGCCTCGGCCGTGCTGTTGACGTGGACGACCGTCGCCGCGTCGCCCTTGCGGGAGACCGCCGCCGTGCTGGAGGTGTCGTTCGTCTTGATCAGCCGGTCGCCGGGCTTGATGTAGTGCGTGAAGTTGCGGGCCGTGTCGAACTTGGTGTTCGTGTAGACCGGGCAGGACTTGAGTGTGTCCGTCTTCGTGCAGCTGAACGGGAGCTGGATCTCACCCCAGTTGCCGCCCTTCGCGGACTCGCCGCCCGGCTTCATGTTGTCGTAGTCCTCGACGGGCTGCCAGAACACCCAGGCCTTGGGCTCCAGTTCACGCAGATCGTCGACGATGCGCTGCGCGAGGCCCAGCCCGGGCCGCATGTCCGTGAAGCTCTGGCCGTCGCCCCAGTCGCCCTCGACCTCGCTCATCCACAGCGGCTTGTCGGCGGCCTTGGCCAGGTCGCGGACGGTCGTACGCTGCCCGGTGCCGTAGGTGTGCACGTTCATCTGGTCGACGAGGTCGCGCACCTCCTGCGGGTAGGAGTTCCAGTTGGTGGCGAAGGTGCCCGGGTTGGTCTCGTCCATCGCCGAGATCTTCGCGTCCGACCTGGACTTGTCCAGCACGGGTCCGAGCGCCCGCAGCACCTTCTGCTGCATCTCGGGGCCTATGTGGGCGCCCTCCTGGCGTCCGCCGGTCGGCTCGCCGTCCGGGCCGAGCTTGGTACCCCAGTAGTCGGTGTTGGGCTCGTTGAACGGGTCCAGCGTGTCGACGTCGATGCCGTGCGCCTTCTCCAGCCGCTCGGTCGCGCCCACCAGGTACTCGGCGAAGTCCTCGACGGACTCCGGCTTGAGCTGGTCCTTGCCCGCGTCGAAGTTGCCGGAGACGTAGCCGCTCTCGGTCATGAACCAGGGCGGGGAGTTGCTGAAGGTCTCCCAGTGGGTGATGTCCTTCTTGATGCGGTCGACCCACCAGCGCTGCGTCTTGTCGGCGTTCTTGTTCCAGTCGCCGGAGTCCTCGGCGTCCCACCAGTCGACGTCCTCGCGGGTCGTGCCCGCCGGCGCCTTCCACCAGCCCTCGACGGCCCCGCCGGCCCGCAGATAGTCCTTGACGTCCGGGGCGTTGCCGCCGCCGATGTTGTAGCGGGCGATGTTCAGCGCGAGGCCCTCGTCGCCGAAGAGCAGCTGGTAGAGCTTCTCGCGGATCGCGGGCGGGTAGTCGCCGGTGGCGTTGGCGAACCAGACCAGGCTGGTGCCCCAGCCCTCGAACTTCTCCCCCGAGTAGGAGGGGTCGGGCCGGACGGTGACCCCGGCCGCGGCGGCCTGAGACGTCGTCTCGGCGTGCGCGGCGGGCAGGGTGGTCGCGGCCAGGACGGTTCCGGTCGCCAGGGCGGTGACGCCGATGGCGCCGAGGAGCCTTCTCTTACGGGTGCGGTGTGCCATCTCGAGTACTCCAGGGCTTCTGGTGCGGTTTGGCGCCTTCTCGTACGGTTTCTGCTAGGCAATGTTTACGTAAACATCCACTGGCGGGATGTCTACACTGTCCGAATCTCAGGGGTCAAGGAGTCGTTCCGGACCTAATTTTTCGCGCCAGGGCGGGCGGCGAGGGGAGCGAGGGGCAGGTGGGCACAGTGGACGGCGAGAGCGAACCCGGGAGCACCGGCGGCACGAGCCGTACGAGCCGTACGAGCCGTACGAGAAGGCGTACGGCCCGGCCCCGCCAGGGCGCGTCGATGGCCGACGTCGCCCAGCTCGCCGGCGTCTCCTCCCAGACCGTCTCCCGAGTCTCCAACGGCTTCCCGGGCGTCACCGAGGACACCCGCGCGCAGGTCCTGGCCGCCATGCGGGAGCTCGGCTACCGCCCCAACAGCGCGGCCCGGGCGCTGCGCCGGGGCGAGTTCCGCACCCTCGGCGTGATCACCTTCTCCCTCTCCACCATGGGCAACATCCGCACCCTGGAGGCCATCGCCACCTCCGCCGCCCAGCACGGCTACGCCGTCACGCTCCTGCCCGTCGCCGTCCCCACCCAGGACGAGGTCAACGGCGCCTTCTCCCGCCTCGGCGAACTCGCCGTGGACGCCGTCATCGTCATCATGGAGATCCACCTCCTGGACGCGGCGACGGTCTCCCTCCCGCCCGGTGTGCAGGTCGTCGTCGCCGACTCGGACGCCGGCGACCGCTACACCGTCGTCGACACCGACCAGGCGGGCGGCGCGCGGGACGCCGTACGGCATCTCCTCGACCTCGGCCACGACACGGTCTGGCACCTCGCCGGCCCCGAGGGCTCCTTCGCGGCCCAGCGCCGCGCCAACGCCTGGAGCGACACGCTGCGCGCCGCGGGCCGGGCGACACCGCCCCTGGTCCGCGGCGACTGGTCCGCCGAATCCGGCTACCGGGCCGGTCTCCGACTGGCCGACGAGCCGGACTGCACGGCGGTGTTCGCGGCCAACGACCAGATGGCCCTGGGCCTGCTGCGCGCCCTCAACGAACGCGGCCGCCGGGTCCCCGACGACATCAGCGTCATCGGCTTCGACGACATCCCCGAGTCCGCGTCCTTCCTCCCGCCCCTGACCACGATCCACCAGGACTTCGCGGAGGTGGGGCGGCTGTGCGTGGAGGGGGTGCTCGGCAAACTGCGGGAGGACGGGGCGGAGTTCGGGACGACGTTGGTGCCTACGCGGTTGGTGCGGCGGGAGAGTACGGGGGTGCGGCGGCGGTAGGGGTGGTGGCGGGCCGGCTGTTCCTCGGGGTGTTCCCGTGACCACCGTGATCACCGGCCCGGTGCCTGCTCCACGAGGGGTTCCCGTGCTCACCGGCCCGGTGTCTGCTCCACGGGCCGGGCGGAGGAAGGCACGGTGTCGGGGGACGGCCGTCGGGAGCCGCGTCGCGCGGGGGCGGTGAGTACGGCGAGGCAGGCGATGACGAGGGCGATGCCCGTCCAGCCGGCGGCGGGCAGGCGTTCGCCGACGACCAGGACGGCGAGGACGGCCGCGACGGCCGGTTCGAGCAGGGACAGGGTGGTGGCGGTGCTGGCGGGGACGTGGGCGAGCCCCCAGCCGAACAGGACGTACCCGGCGAACATGGGGATCAGCGCCATGTAGATGCCGACGGCGGCGTTGGACCAGGAGGCGACGAGCGGGGCGCCGGTGACGGCCAGGACGGGCAGCAGGAGCAGGCCGCCGAGGCCGAAGACGGCACCCATCGCGGCCCGGGAGGGGATCCGGTGGGTGATGAGCCGGTGGGCCGCCCAGGAGTAGAGGGCGTACGTGGCGGCGGCGACGAGACCGAGGGCGATCCCGAGCAGCGTGGTCGTCGCGGACGTCTGCCCCGAGCCGCCGGAGGCGTGGGCGGCTTCGGCGACGCACAGCAGGACGGTGCCGAGCAGGCCGAGGGAGGCCGCGAGCATCCAGCGGCGGGTGAGGCGGCGGCCGTCCACGACCCGTTCGATCAGCGCGGAGGCGAGCGGGGCGGTGCCGATCGACACGACGGTGCCCACGGCGACTCCGGCCAGGTGCATGGAGCTGTAGAACGCCAGGGGGTAGACCGCCACGGAGACGGCGCCGAGCAGGACCGTGCCGCGTCGCTCGCGCAGCCGGGACGCGTGGTGGCTGATCCGGGGGGCCGCCATGAGGGCCTGGAGCAGTCCGCCGACGCCCATGGCGACGGCGCCGATCGCGAGCGGGCCCACGCCCGGGGCGAAGGTGGCGGCCGTGCCCGTCGTCCCCCACAGGACGGAGGCGGCGAGCACGCACAGGGCCCCGATGCCCGCGGAGCGGGCGTGGGCCCGCTCGCGGTCGGCGCCGTTCACAGCCGGTCCAGCAGGGCCGCGGCCATCGCGCGGGCATGCGAGAGGCGCTCGCCGTCGCCCTCCAGCCCGGCGCGGGCCATCGCGCCCTCCAGGAGGAAGGCGAGGTGCTCGGCCGTGGTCCGCGCCTCGTCGGGGCGGTCGGGCAGCAGCTCCTCCAGGTGGCCGGCGATCAGCAGCTCGACCTCCTCCTTGTGCGCTCGGACCACGCTCCGACCCTCGTCCCCGGCCGGGAGCTCGGCGGCGGCGTTGAGCAGCCCGCAGCCGCGGAACCCGTGCGTGTAGGCGAAGGCGGCGTGGTCGGCGTACGCGTCGAACACCGCGAGAACGCCCTCACGAGCGCCGTCCGCGTGCTCCAGGCGCGCCCGGTAGAGGCCGAGCCACTCCTCGTGCCGGGCATCGAGGTAGGAACGGACCAGGTCGGACTTGGAGGAGAAGTTGTTGTACAGACTCATCTTCGCCACGCCCGCCTCGGCGGTGATCGTGTCGATGCCGGTCGCGGCCACACCGTCGGCGTAGAAGCGACGGGCCGCCGCCTCCAGAATCCGCCGCCGGGCGGGACGGGGACGGCCCCGCCCGCTGCCTGCCGTATTCGCGTCGGTCTCGCTCATCGCCATCCAAAACTAGGTAGGTCGGTCTACCCATAGTAGAGGATCGTCGGAGCACCTCAACCGCACCGGCTGTGTGTTCGTGTCCATGGCCAGGACTCTGGGGACTCACTGCTGGGCGGGGTTCTGGTATCGCGGGGCGAGTGTGCTGGTGGACGAGGAGCGGAGCCCGAATTCCGCCGCGGCGATGCGATCCACCGCCTCGCCGTCGACCAGTCCGGGCACGCACACGACCTCGCCGGTTTCCAGGGCCCTGAGCGAAGCGGTCACCACGTCCTCGACGGGCATGCCTCCGTCGTCGTGCACTCGCGCTGCATCACCGGCTACCGGATCCTGGCCCTGGGTGAGATGGAACTCGGTTGCCGTCAGCCCGGGGCACAGCACCTGGACACGGACCGGCGCACCGTCCAACTCTGCGGCGAGGGTTCGGCTGAAGGTGACTACGTACCCCTTGGTCCCTCCGTAGACCGCCCGCACCGGCAGCGGGTCCGGCGGAAGCGAACCGGCGAAGGCGAGGGTGGAAGCCACGTTCACCACGGTGCCGCGGCCACGTTCCAGCATGCCCGGCACGGCCGCGCGAGCGAGCCGGGTGAGCGCCACCACGTTCACGGCCATCACCTTCTCCAGCAGTGCCGTGTCGGTCTCGGCGAAGGGGCCGTAGCCGTTGATGCCCGCGTTGTTCACCAGCAGCTCGACGTCGTCCTCGGCGGTTCGCCGGGCAACCCGGTCCAGGTCACCGGCATCGCCCAGATCCGCGACGACGGTTTCCACTCGTACGTCGTGCCGCCCGGTCAGCTCTGCGGCGAGTGCGCGCAGACGCTCTGCGCGACGCGCCACCAGCACCAGATCGTGACCAGCCGCGGCGAGGCGACGTGCGTAGGCCGCACCGATGCCCGAGGAGGCACCGGTCACGATGGCTGTTCCCCTGGCGGGAAGGGATTCGGGATGGATCGTCATGAAGTCCTCCTTGTATTTCGCGATTCGCCGTATTTCGTGATTCGACGTTTTCGTGATTCGACTACGCGGTGGTGTGGCGCTCGATTTCGGCAGTGATGATCTGCAGGGCCTCGGCGATGCGGTCGTGGTGGGTGCGGTGGGAGACCACGCACACGCGCAGGGTGTAGCGGCCGTCGACCACCGTGCTGGAGAGCACGATGCGCCGGTGGCCGTTGATCCGCTCCAGCAGTCGGCGGCCGGCTTCGTCCGCCCGCTCGGCGGCGGCCCGGCTGCCGTCGGCGGGGCGGATGCGGAAGATGACGGTGGACAGGTCCGGGCGCTGCGGGACCTCCAGCTCCGCGACGCCGGACAGCGTGGCGTGGACGTGTTCGGCCAGGTCGAGCTTCTCGTCCAGGGCCGTACGGAAGGCGTCCACCCCGTGCAGGTGCAGGGGAAGCCAGGCCCGCAGCCCACGGATCTCGTGGGTCAATTCGGGCCCGAGCCGGCCGGAGTCCGGGACGCTCCCCGCCGCCTCCATGTCCTGGAGGTAGCTGCCGGTGCCGTCGTGCGCGGCGTGCAGGGCGGCGAGGTCGCGGACGACCAGGGCGCCGGTGCCGAACGGCATGAACAGGGTCTTGTGCGGGTCCAGGGTGATCGAGTCGGCCTCCTCGAAACCGGCGAGGCACGCTGCGCCGCGTGCGGTGAGACGGAAGAAGCCGCCGTAGGCCGCGTCGATGTGGAACCACACGTCCTCGCGGCGAGCCAGGTCGGCCAGCTGCGGCAGCGGGTCGACGGTGCCGGTGTCGGTGGTGCCGGCGGTGGCCACCAGCAGGAACGGCCGCAGCCCGGCGTCCCGGTCGGCGCGGATCATCGCGGCGACGGCCTCCGGGTCCATCCGCAGGTCCGGGGTGTGCGGCACGGTCCGTATGTGAGCCGCGCGGATGCCGGCGAGGCGGGCGGCCTTGGCGACGGAGTGGTGGGCGAAGGCGGTGGTATAGACGGTGCCGCCGGCGAGATCTTCGCCGAGCTTGTCGTGCCGGGCGGCGACCGTCGCGGAGAACGTGGCCATCGAGCCGCCGCTGGTCAGCAGGCCGCCGCTGCCCTCCGGAAGGCCGCACACATCGCGGGCCATCCAGCGGATCACGCTCTCCTCCAGCGCGGCGAGGGCCGGAGCCACCGAGGCCAGACCGCCGTAGCGGTTGACGGCACGGTTGTAGAACTCGGCGAGCGCGGCCGAGTACAGACCACTGCCCGGGATGTACGCCAGGTGTCCCGGCCCGGCGGTCTCCAGAGCGCAGTCGGCAGCCTCGTCCAGACGCGCGAGAAGATCCTTCAGGTCACCGCCCCGATCGGGCGGGGGTACCAGGAAGGACTCCACCAGGTCGGCCTCGGCCCGCGGCGACAGAGGGCTGGTCGCGGGGCGTGCCGCGAGCTGGTCGGTGCGGTCGACGACACGATCCAGGACGAGACGGCCCATTTCGGCCATCGCGGCGCGATCGGGTTCCAGGGGGAAGGGGTGCATGAGGCAGTCCGGTGTGCGTGAGAGGGGTACGAGGGCGGCGGTCCGGCGTACCGGCCGGAGCGTGACCAGGATGCGTCACCAAGCCCGGCATGCGATGGCGTACGCAATGCCCGTACGGCACTGTGGCGCAGGATTATTCGTCGATGCGGCCGATACGCTGCATTTCATGCCACGACCCTTGTACGACCGTATCGACCGGGCGATCCTGGACCACCTCCAGCGCCACGGACGCACCCCCAACGTCGACCTCGCCGACGCCGTACGCCTGTCACCCTCGTCCTGCCTGCGCCGCACCAAGGCGCTGGAGGAGGACGGGGTCCTGGCCGGTTACCGGGCCGATCTGGACCGCGAGCGCCTCGGCCTCGGGCTGACGGTGTTCCTCTCCCTCAAGGTCGAGCACTCCCGCACCACCTCCCAAGTGGTCGAAGAGGCACTCAAGGCGATCGAGCACGTGGTCGCCTGCCACGTGGTCTCCGGCGACGCCGACTTCTTCGTCGAACTCGCCGTGCCGGACCTGCGCACCTTCGAAAAGGTGCTCACCGACCAGATCCTGGCCATCGGCCCCGTTCGCGACGCCCGCAGCACCTTCTGCATCCGCACCGTCATCGACCGCGGCCCGCTGCCCCTCAATTCCTGGCCTGCCCCGCGGGCGTGACCGGACGACACGGCTTCATCCGCTAGAGAAACACCGCGATTCCCGGCCCGAAGATGAAGCAGTAAGCCGAGGGACACCTGGGGCAGTGCCCCTGCGGTGAGCAAGTACCCCAGCTGGGCAGTCATCTCGTCGGCGCCACAGATCTGATGCCGCAGGGCCTCCCGATAGGTGATCGGCCACCCGCTATTCGACCCTTACTTCGGTGTTCCGGTCTTCCATCAGCAGGCGGCGTGAGCCGACCGTTCACACTCAGCGTCCCTGACTGTTTCCGGCGGATTCCGCTCCTCCACGCGCACGGGGCCGCGGCCCTCCCTCTTCGCGGGGTTTCACTACGACCAGGCGCTCCGGCTGCCGGGAAGTCCACTGCCCCGGTCCGCACTCCGGCCGCAGCACCCAGACAGTGCCGCCGCGCACATCCGTGACGAAGCCGCGCCGGTCGGCGACCTCGTCGTGGATCAGGTCGCCCACCGGTCGGGAACCCGCGCACGCGCTGACACCGACAACCGTCAACGGACCGCTTCCGCCCGGCCGGAAACGCGCGCACGCGCTGACACCGACGCCCGTCCACGGACGACCGGCTCCACCCACCCGGACTCCCGCCCCCGCTCACGCCCACGCCCACGCCCTGACACCAACACCCCTCAACACCCCTCCGGCATCCGCTTCGCCCCGCACGTCGCCAGACTGCACCACCTCCGTCGCCCGCTCTCGTCGAGGAACAGCCAGCCGCAGTCCGGGCTGGAGCAGGTGCGGATGGTGAAGCGGCGGGCGTCGGCGAGGAGTTCGGCCGCGTTGCGCGCCACCGCGTACAGGGGCAGGCGCAGACCGGTGGAGGGGGACGGGCGCCAGCGGGCCAGGCCGTCCTCGCCCCGGGTGAACACCGAGAGCCGCGCGGCGTCCTCCACCACTCCGGCCACGGCCTTGAAGGCCCGGCCGTCCTGCGGATCGGTCAGGCAGGTGTAGAGGTCCGTACGGAACCGGCGGGCCTCGTCGAGCGCGGCGGCTGCCTCGGCCGGCTGCCGTACCGCCTGGTCGCGCAGCCGGGTGACCGTCCGCTCCTCGATCAGGTCCAGATGCCCGGCCCATACGGCGAACGCGGCATAGCCCCGCAGCCACTCCGACCCGGGCAGCGGGTCCCCGCCCCACCCGGCGTAGGTGTTGCAGAACTCCAGCGCGGGGTGTCCGCTCGTACTCCACGGCAGCCACTGGTCGTCGACCCGTACCGCGTAGACGGGCCCGGGCGGCCGGTCCAGCCGGGGGTCGCCGTGCAGCATGCGGTCGTGCAGGGTGCGCAGGTCGCGGTTGGGTTCGATGCCGAGTTCGGTCGCGAGGAGGGTGCGCGTGCCGTCGTACAGGCGGAGTGCGTCGGCCTGGCGGCCGGACCGGTACAGGGCGGTCATCCGGGCCGCGACCAGCCGTTCACGCGTGGGGTGCTCGTCGAGCAGGGGTGTCAGGTCCGCCGCGACCCGGTCGTGCAGCCCCAGGGCGAGCTGCGCCTCGGCCCGCTGTTCCACGGCGGACAGCCGCAGTTCGGCGAGGGTGCCGCCCAGCCGTGTCCGCAGCCGCTCGTCGGCCACGTCCGCGAGCGGCTCCCCGCGCCACAGCCCGAGGGCATCGTCGTAGAGGCGTGTCCGCTCGGCCGGGTCGGCGGCGGTGGCCGCCCGTCCGGCGAGGGACGTGAACTCCTGTGCGTCGATACGGTGTTGGCCGTGCTCTACGGCGTAGCCGTCGTGCTTGCTCGCGATAATCACCCCGTACGGCTTGAGCGCGGCGCGCAACCGGCCGACGTAGGTGTGGACGGTGGCGCGGGCGGAGGCGGGCGGGGTGTCGTCCCACAGCAGGTCGATGAGGCGTTCGGTCGCGACGACCCGCCCCGCGTGCAGCAGCAGGACCGCCAGCAGGCACCGCTCCTGGCGGCGGCTGCCCACCGGCACCGGCCGCCCCTCGTGGTGGGCGGCGAACGGACCGAGCAGCTGGAAATCCATGGCTACCGGCAGCCTAGAGCGTCGTCTCCTTCGGAGTGCCGGGCCTGCTCGGATGTGCCGGGGTGACGATCACTCCGCTGATCCGGGGTCCTCGCGCTGCTTGGCGTGGAAGCGCGCTTTCTTCTGCCGATTCCCGCACGTGTTCATGTCGCACCATTTGCGGGTGCGGCTCTGGCTGGTGTCGAAGAAGGCGGCCTGGCAGGTCGGTGACGCGCACAGGGCCAGTTTTCCGTCTCGTTCGCCTGCGACGATGCTGATCGCGTCGGCGGCGATCACGCCGAGGGCGTCCTCCACGGGGGAAGCCGAGCCGAGCCGCCAGCGCCGCTCGCCCTCGGGCGTGAGGATCGCCGCGGCCCGGCCCTGAGCGCTGCGGTCGTTGATGACGTGGACAGCGGGCGCGGGGAGGGCGTCCTGGAGCGCGGCCGCTGTCGCGACGGCGTGGATCGACTCCCGCAGTTCCCGGGCGAGGTCGAGCTGGGCAGGGGTGCAGGAGTCCACGGCGAGGCCGTACACCGCGAGCCAGTCGACGAGTCGCCGCGGCGTGGGAATGCGCTCCACGGCGTCGCCATGACGCTCCGAGAGAGTCCCCGTGAAGCTCGTCGCCAGCACGCTGCCGAGGCGGAAGTCAGGGAATCCAGCAGGCATGGAACCACCTTAGACGGTTGCGGCCCGGCTCGGGAGCCTGTTAGAACCGTCTTAGCCGGTTCTGCGATGGCCAGGAGGTCTCATGCCCCGCCCGACGAGCGACGTACACGCTTTCGAAGCCCACGCGACGGACACCGACCTCGACGATCTGCGCGCGCGACTGGCCGCGGCGCGACTGCCGGAGGCCGAGACGGTCCAGCGCGCAGCGCCCGACCCGCGCCGATGGGAACAGGGCGTTCCGCTCGCCGACCTCGTCGATGTCGTGGACTACTGGCGCACCGGGTACGACTGGCGGCCCTTCGAAGAGCGCCTGAACCACATCGGCCAATTCCGTACGACCATCGACGGACTGGGCATTCATTTCCTGCACCGCCGGTCCGAGCGCGCGGATGCCACCCCTCTGCTCTTGACGCACGGCTGGCCGGACAGCATCGTCCGGTTCATCGATGTGGTGGACGAACTGGCGGATCCGAAAGACGCGAACGCGCCGGCGTTCCATGTCGTGGTCCCGTCGCTGCCGGGATTCGGCTACAGCGACAAACCGGCCACGACCGGATGGGGGACCGAAAAGGTCGCGGCCGCGTGGGTGGAACTGATGGGAAGGCTCGGCTACAGCGAATTCGCGGCCCACGGTGGTGACTGGGGAGGCAATATCACCACGGTTCTCGGCGGCAGGTTCCCGGCGCACGTTCTCGGCATCCACACCACCTTCGCGGAGGGACCGCCCGGGATGAGCACGGACGGTCTGACGGCGGTCGAGCGCGCATGGGCCGAGGAAACCCGCCACTTCTGGCGCCACCGGGCGGCGTACGCGAAGCAGCAGGCGACCCGGCCGCAGACCATCGGCTACTCGCTCGTCGACTCACCGGTCGGCCTTCTCGCCTGGATCCTCGACAAGTTCGCCGAATGGTCGGACACCGAGGACAGCCCGTTCGAGACGATCTCCCTGGACCGCGTTCTTGACAACGTCACCCTGTATTGGCTGACACGGACCGGCGCATCGGCGGCCCGCATCTACTACGAGAGCCACAACTCACTCGACCCCGAACTCCGGGTCGACGTCCCGTCGGCGATCACCATGTATCCCCGCGATATCGAGCGGTGCCCGCGCCCCTGGGCACAGGAGCGGTACCGGAAGATCGTCCGATGGAGGTCGCCCGAGACCGGGGGACATTTCCCCTCGCTGGAAGTCCCCGAGTATTTCGTCAAGGATCTGCGCGAGGGCCTCGCGGCCGTGCTGGCCGCTAAGCGATGATGTGCCGCAGATAGGCGTGCGGGTCGGCGAGATAGCGGCGCCAGTGATCCACGACACCGAGTTCCCGCCAGGCGACTCTGCGCAGCCCGTGTTCGCCGACCTCGACGATGTCCGCGCCCGGCAGTGCGGTCAGGAGCGGGGAGTGCGTGGCGCAGATGACCTGGCCGCCCTCCTTGGCCAACCGGTCGATGTGCCCGATCAGTTCGAGGCAGGAGGAGAAGGAGAGCGCGGCCTCCGGCTCGTCGAGGACGTAGAGCCCGGCGTGCAGGAACTTCCCGCGGAACGCCGCGAGGAAGCCCTCGCCATGGCTGACCGAGTCCGGCGCGAAGCCCTCCCTGTTCAGCGCGTCCAGCGCGGTCTCGGCCCGCAGGAAGAAGCCCTTGCGGGCCGACCAGTTGGTGACCATACGGCGCCCGCGCGAGGCCGCGTCGAACTTGATCCGCTCGCCCAGCTCCGACTTGGCGCGCGGCGAGGCGTAGCGCCAGTCGTGGGAGCCGCCGTAGGAATCCAGCCCGAACCCCTCCGCCAGCGCCTCGACCAGCGTCGACTTGCCCGAGCCGTTCTCACCGACCAGGAAGGTCACCGGTGCGGTGAAGCGCAGCCCCTCGTCGAGAAGCTGCCGGACGCAGGGCACCGACCAGGGCCAGGTGTCCTCGTCGTACGAGGAGAGGTGGGCGTACGCGCGTTCGACAATCACTCGAACAGTGTCGCGCAGGAGGCGGAAGGCGGCTCGGTGCCCACGCCGGGGATGGTGAGGCTTTGGTCAGAGGCCGGGGCGAGACTGGCGCACGCCCTCGCGGCGAGCCCTTCCTCCGCCCCTCTGACCAGGGAGAACCATGCGCCGAACCGCCCTCGCGATGCTCACACTTGCCGCCGCACTGCTCGGGACGCAGCCCGCGACGGCTGCGACGGCCGCGACGGAAGCAGGGGGCTGGGAGCCGGCGCCCTCCACCCCCTGGGACGTCGCCGCCGGCGTGCGCTGCGACTTCCCCGTGCACGGCGAGCCCGTCGTCGACGAGGTGGTGCGGCGCGTCCTGAGCACCCACCCCGACGGTTCCGCACGCCGGGTCGCCTACAAGGGTGACCTGGTCATCCGCGTCACGAACACCGAGTCCGGTGCCGCCCACGACGCCGACGCGAGTGGCTCGGCCGTCGTCGAGTACCGGCCGACGGTTCACAACTCTGGGCCGTGCGCGGCCCGGTGCTCGTCGGCGTGGGAGAGGGGCAGGGCAACCTGCCGCGTGGGCTGTACATCGTGGACGGGGTGTACGGGATGGACATCAGCGCCACTGGATACAAGGCCGTACATCTCGTTCGGGGGACTACGGACGACCTGTGCGCCCGTATTGACTGATCCGGGGAGACCGGGGACCAGGGCCTGTCCGGCGGTTCGTGCCGGACAGGCCTCTGGCCCGGACAGCCTCCCTAACCCTCCGGGCTCAGCGCTTGAGCGTGAAGGTGAAGTCGCCGGAGAGCTTGCCGCTCAGCCGGACCGCCGAGACGACCTTCCCCTCCGCGATCAGCCGCTCGACCTCGGCCCGTGACAGACCGCACCCTTCAGCGATCAGTCGCACCGGCCGGACCGGTATCCGCGCCGCGAAGCGGACCGATACGTCGATCACCTCGCGGCCCAGATGCTCCGAGCCGCCGGTGTCGAGGCGCCAGGCGTCGTCCCAGTCGAGGGCGATGCGATTGCGGCGCCGCAGGACCGGATCCCGGAGCAGTTCGGCTGCCAGGCCGGGGTCGTTGTCGTGCAGCCGGTCCAGCAGCTCAGGTCGTACGGAGCGCACATTCCTCCGCTCCAGGACCGTGAGCTTCGCCGTCTCCCCGCACCCGGTGCACAGGACGAGGAACCAGGCGTCGATGAGCTTGTGGTGGGCGTTGACGCGGAACTTGCCGTTCGCCCGGAAGCGTTCGGAGGCGCAGGAGTGGCAACGGCGGAGGACGAGCGGCAGGCAGGTGGGCATGACCACCCAGTGTTCGGACACAGAAGTACACCGGTTTCAGTGAGAAGTCCGCAGCAAGAAGCAGCGCGGCGCACACAGACGCGACGCGCGACAGATCAGCTCTCGGGAGGTCTCACACGGTGTACAACGGCACGTCCTCGCTCAGACGACTCGGGTCGGCAGCACGGTAAGGGCGCACAGCGGCGCCGCTCCACTGGTTTTCGTCCGGCTTGCCCCTCACGTCGCGTGAGGCCGGCCCCACTCTGGGACGTCCCCTCATGTCGGCTGAAAGGGTCGGACCTTCATCACCTCAAGAAACTGAGGCTGGGTTCCGGGGTCGGTAGTACTGAGGAGTAGGCATGCCCAAGAAGACCCCCCAGGACTGGGAGAGCCTGGAGCAGGAGCTCTACTCGGCGGGGGTGGATCCCGACGAGGTGAAAGCCGGTTCGCGCCGTCTGCTGGCAGAAGCCCAGGGGCATCAACTCGCCGATGCGCGCGAACAGTACGGCTTGGCTCAGAGGGACGTGGCCGCCCGCATGGGGTGAGCGTCGCTCGCGTGTCCCAGATCGAGCACGGCGAGGGCGCGACTCTCGATGTCATCGCACGCTACGTAGAGGCACTCGGCAGCAGGCTGGACCTGGTTGCCGACTTCGGTGACCACACCCTGCAGATGCCGGCAGCGACGATCGGGGCAGTACGGCGGCCTAGGCAGCTTCCGAAAACAACGACCTCGCCCGCCGGCTGCTTCAACGCACCGCGCCCGTCAGCTCACTCCCGACGACGAGGACTTCGTCATCCAGACGGCCACCACCCGCCCCGCCAAGCTCGGCCAGCCATTCGCCCGCTGGTCACTCCGCAAACTGGTCGCCTATCTGCGGAAAGTCCACGGCCGGATCATCCGCATCGGCCGTGAGACCTTACGCAGCCTGCTCGCCCGCCGCGGTGTCACCTTCCAGCGCACCAATACATGGAAGGAGTCCCCCGACCCGGACCGCGAGGCGAAGCTGGACCGGATCGAAGAGGTCCTGGACCGCTTCCGATGGCGCACCGATCTACGTCATCCTGGACAACCTGTCCGCCCACAAAGGCGCGCTGGCGCAACGCCAACGCCCGCCACCGCGACGTCCTGGCCGCCGAACGCAAGGAACGCGCCCCCATCCGCAGCGAGAGAGGCGTCCGCTGGGGCGGACGTCCCCTCAAGGCTGCAGCGTGAGCGCACTTCCCGCCGAGTGCGCAGCTCCTTGTGAAAGGCTGGGAGCATGATGGGCGGACCGTCCGAGAACCCAGAACTCTGGGCGTTCCTGGAATCACTGCACTGCGGCGAGATCCTTTCCGGCACCGTCACAGCGATCGAACGGTTCGGCGTATTCGTGGCGCTGGACGACGGTCCCGCCCACCCGGTCTTCCCTGGCGTCGGGTTCATCACGATCCCCGAACTGTCCTGGCGGCGCATCGAAGCCGCCTTCGACGTTGTGCAGGTCGGACAGCGTGTCTCAGCCGAGTTCCTTCAGTTCGACACATGGAACCTGGAGGCCAGACTTTCCTTGCGGGCGACGCAGCCGGACCCCTTCCAAGCATTCGCCGACCACACTGCAGTGGGGCAGAAACTGCACGGGCGGGTCACCAAGCTGATCCCGTTCGGCGTCTTCGTGCAGGTCACCGACGGGGTCGAGGGACTGGTCCACCTGCGAGAGCTCACACCGACGCCCGTGGAGAGCCCGTCAGATGTCGTCCAGGCCGGGGACGAGGTCACGGTCGTCGTCACTGAGATCGACCGGGAACAACGCAGGCTGGTTCTCTCTCGACGACAAAGCCCCTCCGACCACCGATGACTCCTCTACGCTCGCGCGAGGGAACCGTCGCGGGAGCGTTCCTGAGCGCCTGAACGCCCGCTCGACGCAAGGGAAGCACCACCCGAACCCGGTGAACCTATGCGGTCAGAGCACTAGTCGCCCATGAACCACAGATAGCTGCCCGGCGTCGCGGCACACGCTTCAAGCAACTCGGCAAGGTCCAGCAGGGCCGCCTTCTGCTGCTCGTCAGTACACCGCTGCGTCAGGGCGACGACTTCCTGACGGGCGACTTGAGCTTCCTGCTCGTTGAACAGCGTGTCGCCATAGGGATCCACCCAGCCGAGCTTGCCCGAGCCGTGCCGGTCCAGCGTGCTCAGCGCCCTCGCCAACGCCTCACCGTGCCCGTAAGACCCCCGCAGCAAGGTCTCCCGGGACGCCCTCTTGCGGGAGGGCCGCCCCGAGTGCAGCTCCAGTTCAATCCCCATGACCCCCTCCTTCGGCCTCGGACACCGAAGCTTCGCAGAAATCCGTCATCGACGCCGATACCCGTCGCGTCCGCTGCAACGGGCTGAGGAGCACCTCGGAGACCGTCACTCGCCTCGGAGCTCCGCACGTATGTCGACCAGGGCCTGGTGTACTCGTTCACGCTCCGCGCCCGCGTACAAGTCAAGGAGTTCCAGGACACCCGCGGTCTCGTCGCGCGAGAACCTGGCGTCGCACAACTGCCGGATCGCCGGGGACACCGCCATGGCCGTCATCTTGGCTGTCGCGCACGTCGGCGACGACGGTCGGGAACGGCCGAACGAGCCAGGGCCCGTGGCACGGAGGACCGAGGACCACGCGTGATCGATCCCTCACCGACCCTTCGTGCAAGGCACTGGCCCCGCCACCCCGCCCGCCCCGATCGTGGGCTCCATGGACGATCACGGTGACGCGCCCCACGGGCCCCACGGGCCCCACGAGCCCGACGAGATCCGCCGCTTCTGGAGCCGCCTCGGGCTGCCCGGGCTCGTCGACGTGCACACGCATTTCATGCCCGAGCGGGTGCTGCGGAAGGTGTGGGAGTACTTCGACGGGCTGGGGCCGCTCACCGGGGGGATGGAGTGGCCGATCGCCTATCGGGAGGAGGAGGCGGAACGGGCGCGGATCTTGAGGGAGTTCGGGGTGAGGGCGTTCACCGCGATGCTCTATCCGCACAAGCCCGGCATGGCCGCCTGGCTGAACGACTGGGCGGTGGACTTCGCGCGGCGTACGCCCGACTGTCTGCACACCGCGACGCTCTTCCCCGAGCCGGGGGTGGAGGCGTATGTCGGGGAGGCCGTGGCGGCGGGGGCGCGGGTGTTCAAGGCGCATGTGCAGGTGGGGGCGTACGACCCGGCCGACGAACTGCTGCGGCCGGCGTGGGGAGTGCTGGCCGACGCCGGGATCCCCGTGGTGATCCACTGCGGCTCCGGGCCCGCGCCCGGCAAGCACACCGGGCCCGGGCCGATCGCCCGGGTGCTGGCCGACCACCCCCGGCTGCGGCTGATCGTCGCGCACATGGGGATGCCCGAGTACGAGGAGTTCCTCGACCTCGCCGAGCGGTACGGGGAGGTGCGGCTGGACACCACGATGGCGTTCACCGACTTCAGCGAGGGATTCATGCCGTTCCCCCGCCGCGCCCTGCCCCGGCTGGCCGCGCTCGGCGACCGCATCCTGCTCGGCTCCGACTTCCCCAACATTCCCTATCCGTACGCGCACCAGCTCCACGCACTGGAGCGGCTGGGCCTCGGGGAGGAGTGGCTGCGGGCCGTGTGCCATGACAACGGGGCAGAGCTCTTTGGCCTGAACGGCCCAGAGTTGAGGTGAACGGCGGCGCAACTACCGGCGGGTACGGGAGAGATTCCGTGACAAGGCCCCCACAACAGGGCCCACCGCACCACTCCCGCTCCCCTTCCCCTCCCGGGTGAGCTAGAAACTTCAATGAAGCTGGCCGCACCAAGGGGTGCGCAGCGGTACTCGCCCCCGAGGGGAAACAGTGACCACACGAGACCACGGATCCGGCCGGTCCGGCTCCCGCGCACGCAGACGCCTCCCGCGTCTGAAGATCGCCCTCGCCGCCGCCGTCTCCTTCGCCGTCGCCGGGACCGCCGCCCAGGTGATGGCGGCCCAGCCGGACGACGCCGGGAAGCAGCCGGCCGTGCCGTCCCTCGCCTGGTCCGACTGCCAGGACGGCTTCGAGTGCGCGAACGCCGACGTACCGCTGGACTACCGCGACCCGCAGGGCAGGACCATCACCCTGGCGGTCATCCGCAAGAAGGCCCCGGACCAGGCCGAGAAGAAGGGCACCCTCTTCCTCCAGCCCGGCGGCCCCGGCAACTCCGGCGTGGACTTCGTGCGCGGGAACTACGCCGAGCTGCCCGCCGCCCTGCGCGACTCCTTCGACGTGTTCGGGTACGACGTACGCGGCGTCGGGCGCAGTTCGCAGGTCCAGTGCTGGGACGACCCGACGTACACCCGGGCCATCACCTCGGCGAAGGGCGTCCCCGGCCCGGACGCCTACGAGCCCGCCGTGCGCCAGGCCGCCGAGTTCGACCAGGCCTGCCAGGACAACGCCGGCGATCTGCTGCCGTACGTCGGGACGGAGTACGTCGCCCGGGACATCGACCTGCTGCGCCAGGCTCTCGGCGAAGACCAACTGACTTACTACGGGCGGTCGTTCGGGTCCTACATAGGCACCGTCTACGCAGCCCTGTTCCCCGACCGGGTGCGCGCCCTCGCGCTCGACGGCGCCTACGACCCCGAGCACTACGCGAACCAGCCGTACGCCTACGACCGGCCCCAGTACCTGGCCCTGGACGGCGCGATGGGCCGCTTCCTCGACTGGTGCAAGGCGGACCAGGCCACCTGCGGGTTCGGCGACGGCGACCCCCGGGGCGCGTTCGAGAAGCTCAAGGCCGACCTCGACGCCAGCCCCGTACCGACCGCGAACGGCGGGCAGGCGGGCGGCTACACCCTCGTCTACCGCATCCTGTTCAACATCAACGAGGGCAAGGTCATCTGGCCCTCCCTCGGCGAGGCCCTGCGCAAGGCCCAGCAGCGCGACAACACCTCGTTCCTGCTCCGGCCGCCGTCCGCCGCCAGCTACGACTTCCTCAACCCGAACGTCGTCGTCGAGTGCACCGACAAGGCCTACCCGCGCGACACGGCCCTCTTGAAGCGGAAGGTGACCGGCTTCGCCAAGGCCGCGCCGCTCCTCGGCCCGGCCCTCGCCTACGGCCCGCCGCTCTACGACCACCAGCACGCCACCGCCTGCGTCCAGTGGAAGGGCGAACAGGTCAGCCGCTACGACGGTTCCTTCCGCGCGAAGGGTTCCGCCCCGATCCTGGTCGTCGGCAACACCGGCGACCCGGACACCCCGTACCAGGACGCGGTGGCCCTGTCCCGGGAGCTGGACAACGGCCGGCTGCTCACCTTCAAGGCCGAGGGGCACACCGCCTTCGGGCGCAGCGCCTGCGCGACCGACGCCGTGACCGGATATCTGGTGGATCTGAAGGTCCCGGCGCGCGGTACGACCTGCGCGGACGAGACCCAGCCGCCGTCCTCCACACCGAAGGTGGCCCCGCCCGGCACGACCCTCGGCGAACTCCGCAACGGCGTCAACGAGCGGCTCGACCGCATCGGCGCCCTGCGCTGACCGACCCCCGCAAGACCGTGCACGACGGCACCCCGGGTGCCCGGGCCGCACCAGGCCCGGCACCCGGGGTGTTCGCGTATCCCGGTGGCTCCGGCCTCTTGACCCGCCTTCGCGGCGGCGCGTACAACTGCTCTCGCTACTGACAGAAACCGGTTACTACCACTTACCGCCGCGCACCACTTACCGCAAGGGAAAGGTCCCTCACGATGAGAGCTTCGGGAGAACGGGCCCGCCGGGACGTGCTCAAGGGCGCGGCCGCCGGTGCCGGGCTGGCCGCGGCGGGGATCGTCACCACGCGCCCCGCGTACGCCGCCGACGCCGACAGCCCCCAAGGCCGCCCCCACCGCCCGGAGAGCGTGACCGCCCGCATGGGCGGCACCTCCGTCACCCTGTCGGTCAGCACCCACGGGACCCTCCACTGGTCCGCCCGGCGCGACGGCCGCACAGTGATCGGCACCTCCGCCCTCGGTGTCCGGCTCGGCGACGGCACCGTCCTCGGCAGCGACGTCCGGGTGACCGGACGGCGGCACCGCACCCACCGCTCCACCTGGACCCCGGTCTACGGACGCAACGCGACCGTCACCGACCACTACCAGGAGCACCGCTGGGACTTGAAGGACCGCGCCACCGGCATTCGTTTCGGCGTGCAGGTCCGCGCCTACCGGACCGGCGTCGCCCTCCGCTATCTCCTCCTCGACACCGAAGCCGCGAGCACCGCCACCATCACCGACGAGCTGACCACCTTCGTCTTCCCGGACGGCACCACCGTCTACAGCGCCCGCGACGAGAACGCCTACGAGCCGGTGGCCCCGGGCTCCATACCCGTCACCGGCACCGCCACCACCGACAACGGCCCGCTCACCGACCTCCCCCTGACCGCCACGCTCCCCGACGGCCTCATCGCCTGTGTCTGTGAGTCCTCACGCGTCGACTACCCCCGCCTGATGCTCGGTTCGGTCGACGGCGAGCCGAACACCCTCTCCGCCTTCCTCATGGAGCACACCGCCCGGGGCACCGGCCCGGTGGAGACGGCCTCCACCGTCACCACCCCGTTCGCCACACCGTGGCGGGCCGTCGTCATCGGCGCCGGCCACGCCGAACTCGTCGACAACGCCGAGCTGGTGCTGAACCTGGCCCCGCCGAACGCCCTCCCCGACCCCTCCTGGATCAAGCCCGGCAAGGTCTTCCGCTGCGAGCTCACCACCGCGGCCGGACTCGCGGGCGTCGACTTCGCCGTGGCCCGGGGGCTGGAGTACATCGAGTACGACGCCGGCTGGTACGGCCCGGAGTTCACGACGCCCGACGCGACGAAGCCCATCGCCGCGATCGACCTGCCGTCGGTCATCTCGTACGCCACGAGCCAGGGCATCGGCGTCTTCCTCTACGTCAACCGGCTGGCGCTGACCGACGCGGACTCCCTCTTCGGCCTCTACAAGAGCTGGGGCGTGCAAGGCATCAAGCTCGGGTTCATCAACGACGGCACCCAGTCGATGACCAACCAGATCATCGACTGGGCGAAGACGGCGGCGAAGTACCAGCTGCTGATCGACATGCATGACGACGTCCGGCCGTTCGGCTACGAGCGGACCCTCCCGAACTGGATCAGCCTGGAGGGCGTGCGCGGCAACGAGCAGTTTCCGACCGCCACGCACAATGTGACGCTGCCGTTCGCCCGCAACATCGGCGGCCCGATGGACTACACGATCTGCTACGGCCAGTCCCGCGACAAGACGACCAACGCCCACCAGATGGCCATGGCCGCCGTCTACTACCAGCCGCTCAACTTCCTCTTCTGGTACGACAAGCCGTCCAAGTACGCCAACCCGGCCAACTGGCCCGGCCTGCCCTGGTTCAACGCCGTTCCCACGACGTGGGACGAGAGCCGCACCCTGGCCGGATCGATCGGCGAGTACGTCGCGGTCGCCCGGCGCAGCGGGTCCGTCTGGTACCTCGGCGCCATGACCGACGAGTCGTCCAGGACGCTCACCCTCCCGCTGTCGTTCCTCGGGCGCGGCACGTACACGGCGACGGTCTACGCCGACGGCACCCCGGGCGCGAGCCCGTACCAGACCCCGGTCGTGGTCGGTACCCGGAGCGTGACCCGGGCCGACAGCCTCGACGTGGCGATGGCTCCGGCGGGCGGGCAGGCGGTCGTGCTGAGGCCGATCTGAACCGGGAGGGCGTGGGGTTTGCTTGTCCCAGCGCACCTGCCCGGATTCTCTCTCCTCCACATCATCGAGTTGACTTGTCCCCACTCGTGAAC
Source organism: Streptomyces sp. CRCS-T-1 (assembly GCF_024442335.1). Lineage (NCBI taxonomy): Bacteria > Bacillati > Actinomycetota > Actinomycetes > Kitasatosporales > Streptomycetaceae > Streptomyces > Streptomyces sp. CRCS-T-1. The sequence goes on from NZ_CP101651.1 coordinate 3,992,204, forward strand.
GAGGGGGATTCCTACGGCTCGCGCCGTGGGGCTTTCTGCTTCACTGCCGACTGCCCGCCCGGAGTTCTCCGTTGGGGTCTTACACCGGCTCCACAGACAGACACCGCCAGCCCGGCGGCCAGAAGGTTCTTCGCGGCATTCACGTCCCGGTCATGGACCGTGCCGCAGCTGCCGCACGTCCAGGTGCGGACGCCCAGCGGTATCTCCGACCGGAGGGTGCCGCAGTGGGAGCACAGCTTGGACGAGGGAAAGAAGCGATCCACCGCGATCACTTCCCGCCCGTACCAGTCGGCCTTGTACTCCAGCATGCCCCGGAACTGCGACCACGCGGCATCACTGATGGCGCGGGCCAGGTTCCGGTTCTTGACCATCGTGCGCACGGTCAAATCCTCGATCACGAGCGTTTGGTTCTCACGCACGAGTCGAGTGGTCAGCTTGTGCAGCGCATCCCGCCTGCGGTCGGTGATCCTGGCGTGGATCTTCGCGACCTTCTGGCGGGCCTTGCGTCGGTTGGCACCGTCACCCTTGGCCTTGCGGGAGAGCTCCCGCTGCGCCTTGGCCAAGCGCTCGCGGTCACGGCGCTCATGCCGAGGGTTGGCGATCTTCTCACCGGTCGAAAGAGTCAGCAGGTGGTTCAGGCCGACGTCAACACCAACCGTCGTACTGGCGGCCGCAAGCGGCTTCACAGTTGGGTCCTCGCACAGCATCGAGACGTACCAGCGTCCCGCGCTGTCCCGGCTGACGGTCACCGTGGTCGGCGTGGCCCCTCCGGGCAGGGGGCGGGACCAGACGATGTCGAGCGGGTCGGCCATCTTCGCCAACGTCAGGCGGCCTTCACGGAACCGGAACGCCGAAGAGGTGTACTCAGCACTCGCACGGGACTTCTTCTTCGCTTTGAACCGCGGATACTTGGCGCGCTTGGCGAAAAAGTTCGCGAAGGCATTCTGCAGGTGCCGCAGCGCCTGCTGCAGTGGAACGGAGGAGACGTCATTGAGATAGGCCAGGTCCCCGGTCTTCTTCCACGCCGTCAGCATGGCGGAGGTCTGGTTGTAATTGACCCGTTCCTGCCGCGCCCACGCCTCGGTACGGGCAGCGAGCGCCATGTTGTAGACCTTCCGCACGCACCCGAACGTGCGCGACAGCTCGGCTGCCTGCGCATCGGTCGGATAGAAGCGGTACTTGAAGGCCCGCTTCACGTGAGTGGCCATGGCTCACAAACTATCATCTAAGTTTGTGAGCATCCTGGAATCGATGGAACGGGGGCTGCTGCGGCGGCCCTGAGCCGTCACGACCCGATGTCCACGACCCGGGCCCAGTCCGGCGGCGAGTCCGGGACGTAAACGGGGTTGGACTCGTCGTAGGCGTGGTCGTCGTAGGCGTGGCCGTCGTAGCCGCGTGGGAAGAGGCCCACGACCGTGCGGCACGGAGGCCGGGTGCCGGGCCAGCGCGTCTGGCCGTCGGTGAGGGCCACGACGACGTCCGGGGCCGGGCGGGAGCGCAGGGCGCGGGTGAAGCCGGCGCGCAGGTCCGTGCCGCCGCCGCCCGTCAGGTGGATGCCCTCGGCGCGGCACAGGCGGCGGGCGAAACCGGCCGAGGCGTCGCAGGGCACGACGGTGACGAGGTCGCGGCGTCCGCCGACCGCCCGGGCGATCTCGGCGACCTCCAGGAGCGCGCTGCCGAGTTCGGCGTCGCTGACCGAGCCGGAGGTGTCGATGATGACCGACACCCGGGGCGGGCGGCGGCGCAGGCTCGGCAGGACGATGCCGGGGATCGCGGTCGAGCGCCGGGCGGGCCTGCCGTAGGTGTAGTCCTCGCCCGCGCCGGGGCCGGACGTGGCCGAGCGGATCGCCGCGCCCAGCAACTCCCGCCAGGGCTGGGGCGGATGGAAGGCCTCCTCGGCCCAGCGCCGCCAGCCCTGCGGGGCGCTGCCCGGGCGGCCGGTGATGCCCTGCGCCACCCGGAAGCGGACGGCGTCCCTTTCCTGCTCGCTCAGGCCGTGCGCGCCGTCCGGGCCGAACTCCCACTCCCGGCCCCGGCCGTCGGCGCCACTGCCGCAGTCCAGCCAGGCGAGGTCCTGCATACGCGGGCCGACGCTGAACTTCCGGAGGTACTCCTCCATCAACTCGCCTTCCGCCAGCCCCAGATCGCCCGGCTCGACGACCCCCTCGGGGCGGGCGAGGCCGTCGCCGTAGACGTCGTCGTTGATCTCGAAGTCGGCGGCGATGTTCATCCGCAGCCGATCCCCGGGGCCGTTCAGGCCCCGCTCCCGGGCGACCCGGTCGCTGCGGCCGTGGTGGTCGCGCAGCAGGTGCGACACCTCGTGCACCCATACCCCGGCCAGTTCCTCGACGGGCGTACGGTCCACGAACACCGGCGAGACGTAGCACCGCCAGTGCCGGTCGACGCCCATCGTCGGCACCCGGCGCGACTCCACGACATGCAGGGCGAACAGGGCCGTCGCGAGGTAGGGGCGGACGCGGGCGGCGTGCAGGCGGGCGGCGAAGAGCTTGTCCCGGTCGAGGGTTCCGGTTCCGGTTCCGGTCTCCGTGGCCGTCATCGGCCCGCCTTCGCCACGGCCTCTTCCGCGGCCGCCGTCCGGGCCGCCGCGCGGTCCGCCCGGCCGGAGAGGGACACGACGCCGGCGAGGCGCTCGATCGCCGCCGGTACGTCCCAGTCCTCCCGGCGCAGGGCCGCGAGCGTGGTCGCGGGGACGACCACGACATCCGGGGGCCCGCTCTCCACCGCCTTGACCAGCAGGGCCCACGCCGCGTCCCAGCGGGGCCGCTCCGGGCGGCTGCGGACCGCCGCCACCACGGCGTCCAGCGCGGCCTGGCGCAGATCGCCCCGCTCGGGCAGGACCGCCCCGGCCGGGTCGGCGAGCAGGGTCTCGGGGTCCGGGAGGTCCATCCGGTCCAGGCTCGCCAGCAGTTCGAGTCCCGGCCCGTCCCCGACGGTGCCCCGGACCAGCAGGGACAGGACGTCACGGGAGGAGCCGGCCGCGGTGGCGAAGGCGATGAGATGCAGCGTCATCTCCCAGCTCCGGGGCGACGGCCAGGCCCCGCCCCGGCGGGTCTCTCCGCTGGGCAGCCGGTGCACGAGCCCGGGGCGCGCCGTGAGCAGCTCGCACACGGCACGGCGGGCGAAGGCCACGGCGTCCGGCAGCTTCCCGGGGTCGAGCCGGGGCAGGGTCGCCCGGGGCCAGGTCCCGCCGAGGCCCCGGACGACGACGTCGGTGTCGTGCGCCCACTGGAGGTGGACGAAGCGGTTGGCGAGCGGCGGGCTCAGTTCCCAGCCGTCGGCGGCCGAGGAACGCGGGTTGGCGGCGGCCACGATCCGCACGCCGGGCGGCAGCCGCAGCGCGCCGATCCGCCGCTCCAGCACGAGCCGGAGCAGGGCGGCCTGGACGGCGGGTGGTGCGGTGGAGAGTTCGTCGAGGAACAGCAGTCCCCGGCCGGCCCGCACCAGACGTACCGCCCAGTCCGGCGGGGCCAGGGGCACGCCCTGTTCGGCGGGGTCGTCGCCGACGATCGGCAGCCCCGAGAAGTCGGACGGCTCGTGCACGCTCGCGATCACCGTCGTCAGCGGCAGATCCAGGGCGTCGGCGAGCTGGTTCAGGGCCGCCGTCTTTCCGATGCCCGGCTCTCCCCACAGCAGCACGGGCAGATCGGCTGCCACGGCCAGGGTGAGGGCTTCCAGTTGGCTGTCGGGGCGGGGTTCGGTGGTGGTGTCGCGCAGGAGGGTCAGCAGGTCGGCGGCGATGTCGAGGCGGGCGGTGGTGTCGGCGAGGGGTGTGCTGCGTGTGGGCATGGGTGATCACCTTTGGGGTTCAGGAGTTTCGGAGTGCGGGCGGGGCCGGTCACATGTGACGGGGATGCGGGCCCTGTTCTCGGGAGCGGCGGAGGTCCCAGGGGCGCAGGCTGCCGGGCGGGGGCCCGTCCAGGCCCGCCCGGAACAGCCCGTGGGCGACGCGCCGCCGCGCGGCCGTGTCCAGCGCGTCCCGCAGCGGGCCGTCACGCAGCACCGCTTCGGGGCCCAGCAGACTCTCCACGGCGGCCAGCGCCCCGGTGACGTCGCCGTGCCGGAGGCGTTCGCGTACGCCGAGAAGGCAGTCGGGGCGGCGGTGTGCCCGGTCGATGGCCTGGAGGCAGGGCAGGGGCGGTCCGCCGAGGGCGGCGAGCAGTTCCTCGCGCCGGATCTCGTCCGGGGCGTGGTCCAGCGCGGCCAGGGTGCCGTCGACCAGGCCGATGGTGTGCCGGGCTCCCCTGCACTCCACCTGCCGTGGATCACCCGGGTCCTCCCGTACCCCGGAGGTGCCGGTCCGTTCCACCCCGAGCGCCGGGGCGACCAGGGGGTGCAGGCGGCCGGGGTCGATCGCCCCGGCCCGGAGCAGTTCCAGGTCGGGCAGCACCCAGGTCGCCGCGTCGGGCAGGACGGGCAGCGTGGGGTCGGGGGCGTGGGACGACACCACCGCGGTGCCGTCGGACACGTCCAGGACCAGCCGGTTGCGCGCCCCGAGGCGGACCGCGACCCGGCCGGTCGACCGCCCCTCGGCACGCAGCAGGATCTCCGCCTCGGCCGCCCACCGGTCGACGGCGCGGCGATGGCCCTGCGGCAGCGGCCCGGGAGCCGAACGACCGTCCGTGGCGGGAAGATCCGCCCCCGCCCGCACCCGCAGCTCCCCCACCCGGCGGGCATCCCACAGATGCCGGTGCAGGTCGAGACGGAACCGCCGGCTGGGGCGGGGATGCGGATGGCGGGGACGCGGAGGACGCCGGCCGGTCGTGTCGGAGGCGTCCCACAGGGCGAGGCTGAGCCGCTGACCGGCGTCGGCCCAGGCCGGTGGGGTCCGCACCACGAGGTGCAGCGGTGCGGGGCCCGTGGTGTCGTACCGGGCCAGGCCGATCGTCAGCCCCGGCCGCAGCAGCCCGTCGGGGGCGATCCTCGGCAGGTGCCAGCGCAGCAGGTCGGGAGCCAGGTGACGCAGGTCGGCCCGGAGCAGGGCGGCGAGTTCGCGGCCGTGGGTCCGGGCCACGGCACGTGGCTGGAGGTCGACGTCGATACCGGCGGCGGCGCACGCACCGGCCCAGTCGCCGGCCCGGCGACGCGCGGTCGCGGTCTCGATCATGGAGGGCGGCACGGCGAACTCGCGCACGCGCGGCCAGAAGGAGGTCGGGGTGTCCCCGTTCGCGGTGTGGGTGAGCATCAGCACTCACCTGGCGCGGACGGGACCCCCAATCTGTCACGGGAGGTCGTCATCGCGGCGATGCTAACGGCCCCCCTCGTCCTCGCGCACCCGAATATTCGGCGGCTCAGACGATGTGCGACTCGGGCCGGATCTCCGCCCCCGCCCGGAAGCGGTCGGCGGTGAGGGGACCTACGTCGACGCAGGGTGGCCGGTCCAGGTACAGGTCGCGGACGATCTCCCCCACCGCCGGGGCCTGGAGGAAGCCGTGGCCGGAGAAGCCGGTGGCGTAGAGGAAGTTGACGATCTCATCTGAGCGGCCGATGAGCGCGTTGTGGTCAGGTGTCACCTCGTAGAGCCCGGCCCAGCCGCCCGCCGTCTCCAGGGCGGCGAGGTCGGGGGCGCGATGGCGTACGACGTCGCGGAAGAGTCCGAGCCACTCGGGGGTCCAGGTGGTGTCGAAGCCGTCCGGCTCGGCGGGGTCGGCCAGGCCGAACAGGAGGCCGTCGTCGCTGTTGTGGAAGTAGGCCGAGGAGGAGAAGTCGATGGTGAAGGGGATGCGCGGGGCGGGGGGTGTGAGCGGGACGGTGAAGGCCAGTTGGCGGCGGACCGGCCGGACGGGGAGGGGGACTCCGGCCAGGTCGCCGATCCGGGCCGACCAGGCACCGGCGGCGCAGACGACCGTGGCGCAGTCGATCCGGCCGCGGTCGGTGTGGACGGCCGTGACCCGATCGCCTCGGGTGTCGAGGCCGGTGACGCTGGTGCGGGTCGCGAGGACCGCCCCGGCCCGGGTGGCCGCACGCGCGTAGCCCTGGACGACCAGGGCGGGCCGGGCGTGGCCGTCGGCGGGCGAGTGGGCGGCGGCCAGCAGCCCTTCGGTGCTGACGTAGGGGCAGAGGCGGCGGGCTTCGGCCGGGTCGGTCATACGGCTGGGGACGCCCAGGGAGTTCTGCAGCCGGACGGCGGCCTCGAAGTCGGCGACCTGGCGCTCGGTGGTGAGCAGGAAGAGGTAGCCGACGGTGTCGAGGCGGATGTCGGCGCCGGGGCGGTCCGGGAAGTCCCGGAAGGCGCGCAGACTCCGGTCGCCCAGTTCGATGTTGAGCGGGTCGGAGAAGTGCGCCCGTACACCGCCGATCGGTTTGCCGGAGCTGCCGCAGCCCAGCTCTCCGCGTTCCACGACGACGATGTTCCGCACCCCGGCCTCGGCCAGGTGGAAAGCGATGCTCGTGCCCATCACACCACCGCCGATGATCACGACGTCGGCGGTGCGGGGGACGGTGGGGAGGAGGGGTGAGGAGGTCAACGGGCCATCCCTTCACGGTGCCGTGTCATGGCACCCGGTGGTGGGGGTGTTGCCCAGCGGGCCCCGCACCCCATCGGACTTTGCCATCTCTTTACAACCCGCCGCCCCGCCGCCTCGTCTCTCCGCACGACCCGTCACCCACCCCGCCGGCCGACCATCGGCGGGACCGACGAAGGAGAGCGATTCCATGCGCCGAACCGTCCTGAGCGCCCTGGCCCTCGCGGGCACCGCCGTCCTGCTGGGCACCGTGCCCGCGTTCGCCGACGGGGGCAAGACCCCGAGCCCCGTCCCCTCGTCCACCCCGCCGCAGGCCAGTGCCGAACCGACCCGGGCACCGGCCGCGAAGGACAGCACCCGCCCGGCCCCGAAGCCCGAACCGACCCGGGCGCCGGCCGACGGCCAGGTCTCCATCCGGCCGGGCGGCGCGCCCGACACCGGTGTGACGCCGGCGTCCTCGTCCTCCGGGAGCGACGGCACGGCGATCGGCGCGGGCGCCGCCGCGGCGTTCGCGCTGGGCGGCACGGCGGTCTTCGTCGTACGGCGCCGCCGGGCGACCGGGGCATGACCGCGTTCTCCAGGCGCGCGTTCACGACCGCGGCACTGGCGTCGCTGCCGGCGGCCCTGCTGACGGCGTGCGGGAGCCACGGGACCACCACGGGACGACGTCCCAGGCCCCGGGCGGTGCCGGCCGAGGGGGCGCGTCCCCTGGCCCGTTCCGCCCCGGTCCGGCTGCTCGTCCCGGCCATCGGCGTCGACACCCCGGTCATCCGGCTGGGCCTGGCGCCCGACGGCACGGCGGAGGTGCCGCCGATCACGGCGGACGACCGGGCGGGCTGGTACCGGCACTCACCGACGCCGGGACAGACCGGCCCCTCGGTGATCCTCGGACACGTCACGGTCGGGAAGTACGGCGACGGCGTCTTCCGCCGGCTCGACCGGCTGCGCCGGGGCGAGCGGATCGTGACGCGCCTGGAAAACGGCACGGCGGCGGAGTTCGCCGTCACGGCCGTACGGACCACCCCGAAAACCGACTTCCCCGCGGACGACGTCTACGGGGACGTGGACCGCCCGGAGCTGCGGCTGATCACGTGCGGCGGAGCGCGTACCGGCGACGGATACGCGGACAACGTGATCGTCTTCGCGGCGCTGAGCGGCGCCGAGTCCCCGACCCCTGGAGAGCGTTGAAACGGTCCCGCGAGAAGGCCGCGTCCGAACTGTTCGCCGCCCTCTACCCGCGCCTCGCCGGCTGGTGCCGCCGGCTCGTCGACGACGACGGGACGGCCCACGAGATCGCCTCGGAGGCGTTCACCCGGCTCTGGGCCCGCTGGACGTCCGTGGAGGAGCCCCGCGGCTTCCTCTACGTCACCGCGGCCAACCTCGTCCGCGACCACTGGCGCAAACTGGAGCGCGAGCGCCGGGCCATGCACCGCGTCACCTCGGAGGCCGCCGTACGGCCCCACCCCGAGCAGGCCGACCCGTCCGTGCGGCTGCTCGTCCAGTCGCTCCCGGAACGACTCCGCGTGCCGATCCTCCTCCACTACTACGCTGACATGCCGATCCGGGAGGTGTCCGCACTGACCGGACGCAAGGAAGGAACCGTCAAGGCCGACCTGCACGCGGCCCGGGAACTGCTCCGCGTCCACCTGAGGAGAAGCCTTGACCACACGCCTTGACGACGTCCCGGGCGACCCGGGTGAGCCGGACGAGGCGGGGTTCGGCCCCGACGACCCGCTCGCCGTGATCCTGCGCCCCTCCTCCCCCGACTACCTGAGCGCACCCCCCGGCCAGTACGACGCCGTCCGCCGCAGGGCGAGCCGCCGGCGCCTCCTGCGCACTGCGGCCGGAGCCGGTGTGTGCTGTGCCGTGGCCGCCCTCATCGCGCTCCCCCTGCGTCTCGCCGCGCCGGACCGCCCCGCCTCCCCGACGATCCCGATGGCCCCGCCGCCCGCGACGACACCCGATCCCACCCTGCCGTCGTCGCCCTCCCCCTCCGCGTCGTCCTCGGCGCCGTCGCCCGCCCCGACCGACGTACCGCCCTCCGCGCGGACTTCCGCACCGTCCTCCGTGCCGTCTTCCGGGCCGACCTCCGCGACCGACGCACCGACCCCCGACTCGACCGGCCCGCGCACGGACAGCCCCCGCACCACCCGCCCGACGTCCGGGTCCCGCACCCCGTCGGCCACACCGACCCCGGCGCGGGACCTGCCGTCGAACGGGCTGGTGGGTCAGTAGGGGGCTGCGGTTCCGCCCGCGCGATCAGCGGGAGTTCGCGCGCCTGACGGCGGCCGAGCGGCAGGCGGCACCGCACATGCGCGGCTCGCCCCGCGTGCACGCCGCGCTGGCCGGGTGCGTCGGCTGGCCGGAGCGGGTGAACAACCCGCAGCACCGTCTGCGCATCACCAAGGCCCCGAAGCTGCTGATGATGCACTCCCGGCACGACCCGGCCAACCCCCACTCCTGGGCGGCCGAAGCGCACCGGCAGACCCGCGGCAGGGCCGTCCTGCTGACGTACGAGGGCGCGGGACACCGCGTCTACGACCGGAGCGACTGCACCCGCGACGCGATGGACGGCTACCTCGTGTCCCTGAAGGTCCCGCGCGACGGCGGCAGTTGCGCCACGGCCGATCCGGTCACCGGGGGCTAGGAGTCGGTCCGTGCGACCTCGTCGATGCGTTCCTGCTGCGTGGTGGTGAGGGTGTGGACCATGAGGGCGGCGGTCGCGGCCGCGGCGACGATGACCAGGTCGGCGGCGAGCAGGGGCCAGACGCCCTGGTAGGCGCGGGCGATGACCTCGTCGGTGGAGTCGGCGTAGATCAGGCCGACTCCACCGGCCAGGCCGGCCAGCCACAGGCCCCACCACCAGTTCACGACGGCGGGCAGCCGCCGTTCGGGGAAGACCGACCCGTGGACGTCCGCGACCATGCCCCGGGGTATCCACAGGTTCGCGATCGGCACGATCCAGCCCAGGAAGAGCCACAGGTACTGGTACCGGGCGTCCTGGCCCGAGAGAGCGCGGGCGTTGTCCCGTACGCGGTCCAGCCAGAGCAGGAACACGATCGCGCAGACGACCGTGACGGCTCCGCCCGCGGAGTCGACCAAGTGGTAGGAGTTCTCCAGGGCGTTCAGGGGCCGGTGGACGCCGTTGCCCTGGTCCGGCGGGCCGGACGCGGGCTCGCCCGCCATGGCGAGCCGGACGTGCCAGACCGCCCGGACCGCCCAGGCGACTCCGGCGAGGGCGAGAGCGACGACGGCGAGGCGGGCCGCGCCCCGGACCGGGCGCAGGGCGGAGGCCGGGTCGGGGAGAGGAGCGGGGACGGGGGATTCCTTTTCGATCACCCGGCCATACTGTCGTACTCGATCGCCGGGCCACCCCTGCCTTTCCGTCGTGCTCAGTCCCGCCGGCTCAGCCCCGCCGCCCGGCCCTCCTCGTCCCACCGCACCTCGAGGACGTGGTCGACGGCGTCCCGGTCGAGAGGGCCGAACACATGGGGGAACAGGACGTCTTCGGCGACCCCGGGCGGCGGGGCCGGGGCCGCCGCCTCGAACTCCACCCGCGCGGTGAGGCGCGCCTCGTCCAGGGCGAGCACCAGCAGGGGCCTGGGCGCGTCCCGGTAGAAGGCGTTGACGACGGCCAGCGTGGTCGGCTCGTCCGGGGAGCAGTGCACGAAGCCCTCCTCGGCGAGGGAGTCGGGCGCGTACGTCGGGCCGGGGGCGGTGTTCCAGACGGTGTCCGGTACGGCGTGATAGATCATGGCCCCGTTATAGCCCGTCACCCTTTCAGGGCGGCGACGGTCCTCCGGGTCGCCTCGGCGATCAGGGCGTCCGAGGGTTCCGCCTCGTAGCCGGGCCGGTCGGTCATGACGGCCAGGACGAGGGGCTCGGTGCGGGGCGGGCGGACGAGGGCGATGTCGTTGGCCCTGCCGTAGTTGCCCGTGCCGGTCTTGTCGGCCACCTCCCAGCCCTCGGGGAGCCCGGCCCGGATCCGCCGGGCGCCGACCTCGGTGGCGTTGCGCGAGAGCCAGCGCGTGAGCAGGGCGCGTTCACCGGCGGGCAGGGCGGTGCCGAGGAGCAGTGCGCGGAAGTCGGTGGCGATCGCCCGGGGGGTGGTGGTGTCGCTGGGGTCGTCGGGTCGTACGTCGTGCAGTTCGGGCTCGTAGTGGTCCATGCGGCTGACCTTGTCGCCGAGTCCGCGCAGATAGGCGGTGAGCCGCGCCGGGCCGCCGAGGTCGCGCAGCAGCAGGTTCCCTGCCGTGCCGTCGCTGTACCGGACGGCGGCGTCGCAGAGTTGGCGGAGGGTCATGCCGGTCGCGACGTGCTTCCCGGTGATCGGCGACGTGGACTCGAGGTCGGCCCGGGTGTAGGTGACGCGCCGGTCCAGGCCCTTCAGGGAGCGGTGGTGCAGGACCGCCGCGGCGGCCAGTGCCTTGAAGGTCGAGCAGAAGGCGAAGCGCTCGTCGGCACGGTGGATCACGGTGGCGCCGGTGCCGGTGGCGAGGGCGTAGACACCGACGCGGGCGCCGTACTCGCGCTCCAGGTCCGCCAGACGGGCGCGACGGACGGGAGGCGCGGGGGCGGGCGGGCCGGTCGTGGGGCTGCTGCCCGCCCGGCCGGTATCGGTGTTCCGGTCGTCGTCCGTGCCGCAGCCGGCGAGGGGGAGCAGGGCGACGGCGGCCAGGAGGGCGCGCCGGGACGACGGCGAAGAGGGTCCGGCGACGGACCTTCGGGGCGCGACCTCCCCCCGGGACTCCTTCACTCGGGCTCCTTCACTCGGGCTCCTTCACTCGGTGCTCCTTCACTCGGGCTCCTTCACTCTGGGTCGTCGGAAGCGGCGGCCAGCAGGCTGTGGACGATCGGCCCGGCGGAGCCGCCGCCGGTGCCGCCCTCCTCCACGACGCAGGCCACGGCGACATTGCCGCGGTGGGCGACGAGCCAGCCGTTGTTGTCCTGCGCGTCGGAGACCTCGGCGGTGCCGGTCTTGGCGCCGATCTCGCCGGGCAGATCGGAGAGGACCTTCGCGGTGCCGCCGGTGACGGTGGCCCGCAGCATCGCGCGCAGCTCCGTGACGACGTCCCGCGGGAGCGGGGTCGTGGTCGTCCCGTTCTCGTTGCCGCCGGTGAGCGAGGGCTGGTGGAAGGTGCCGGACACGGCCGTCGCGATCACGGACGCCATGAGCAGCGGATTGGCCTGCACCCGGCCCTGCCCGATCATCGAGGCGGCCTTCTCCGTCTCGTCCTTGGGCGCCGGCACCGAGCCGTCGTACGTGGGTGCCCCGACGTGCCATTCCTGGCCCACGCCGAAGTACTTACGGGCGACATCCCCGAGTTCCCCGTCGTAGAGGCGGTCGCGCAGGCTGATGAAGGCGGTGTTGCAGGACTCGGTGAAATCCTTGCGGAAGGTGGCGCCCGGGTGCCGGGAGAGCTCCACGTTCTGGAAGCGTTTCCCCACCATGACGTACTGGGGGCAGTCGACCACGTCGTCCGGCTTGACGGCGTGCTTGAGCAGCAGGGCGCTGCTGGTGACGATCTTCCAGGTGGAGCCGGGCGCGTAGGTGCCGGAGAGGGCGCGGTTGAAGCCGTCGGCCGGGGAGTTCGCCACGGCCAGGATCTCGCCGTCGTCGATGCGCAGGGCGACGAGCGCGGCGTTCCTGCCCTCGGCGTGGGTGGCGAGGGCCTGCTCGGCGGCGGACTGCCAGCCGGCGTGCAGGGTCGTGCGGACGGGGCCCTTGTCCCGGACCGTGCGCGCGCCGAACACGGCCTCCGTGCGCTCGATGTCCCCGGTGGCCCGGTCGACCAGGTGGATCGCGCCGCGCGCGCCGGTCTCCGCGCCGCTCGGGCCGAGCCGGGTCATGAGGGGAGCGAGGGAGGGGAGTTCGTCGCCGGACAGGGCGGTTCCCTGGCGGTCGACGACCTCGGGGGGCTTGGTCTCCTCCCGTTCGAGGCGGAATTTGTCGGTGCCGCTCAGGCGCGGGTGGACGACGGACAGCGCCCAGTCCACCTTCCAGGTGCCGCCGCTCTGCCGCCGCAGCGGCAGCTTCGACTCGTAGGTCCAGGTGCCCAGGCCGGTGACGGGCATCCGGGCGGTGAAGGGGACGGTCACCGTGCCGTCCTCCGCCTCGGTCGCCGCCTTGGCCTTCAGCGCGGGCTCCGTGATCTCCAGCCCGGCGGTGAAGCTGTCCAGCACGCGCTGTGCCGCACCGGGGCTGGTCGTACGGGCGGCCGCGCTCGGCAGCCGGCCGGCGGCCCAGTCGGCGAGGAACGCGCGGGCCTGGTTCCGGGCGGCGGGGTCGGGCCCGGTGTCCCGGGCGAAGGGCCCGAGACCGGCCGCGTACGCCCCGCCCCCGGCGACGGCCAGCACCAACGCTCCGGCGGCGACGGCCCGCACGGCGTTCCGGCGCGGCCCGCGATTCCGGTTGAACCCGGAGTATCCGGCGTACCCAGCATGTTGCCTGGGTGAGGCGCTGTCGGAATGTCCGGTGTTGTCCGAGAAGGAGTCCATGCGCCGAGGACAGCAGCGGCAGGGGCGGCCTGTCCAAGACCACGGTCGGTCCCGCGTCGATCCGTACCGGATGTGGTGACGGTTCCTCATCGGCACGGCGGCTTGAGGGCCGCCGTGCCGATGAGCCGGTTCACCCATGCGGCAGGAGTCAGAGCTGGAACTCGGCGGGCGACACCCCCAGCGTCGCGCAGGCCTCGCGCAGGACCGTGGCCTCGGCCTGGGAGAAGTGGCCGTCGGCCCCGGCGATGACCATGCCGGTCTGGATCACGGCCCGGGCCTCGGTGGGCTTCTTGGCGGCCTTGGCGATCTCCTGCATCGCCTCGGTCTTGCCGTGCTGGAAGTTCATCGTCAGCTGGTCGACATGCTTGTTGAAACGCTGGCGCAGCTGCTCCGGCGGGAAGTTCTGCAGCACGTCGTTGCTGAGGATCATCGACTCGACCTGCTGCCGCTCCGAGGGATCCACCTGCCCGTCGGCCGCCGCGACCAGGGCACACATCGCCATGCTCGCGTCCCGGTACGCACCGCTCTTCAGCTCGTTCTTCAGCGACCCGAGCTGCGTCTTGAACAGCCCGACCAGCTGGGCCTTGCTGCCCCCACCGGACCGCGAACCGGAGCCGTGCCCCCCGGCCGCCCCATGACCACCGGCCGCACCATGCCCGCTCTGCCCCTGCTGGAAAGCCTTGGCCTGGTCCTTGAGCTTGTCCCACACTGCCATTGAGTCACCTCGGTATTAGTCGGAGTCATCTCACGAACCCGCTCCCGCGCGCTCACCGGGTCAACGCCCGACCAGCAGGCAAAGGTTCCGCAAAGCGCACCCTTCCCTCATCTGCCACTTCTCTCACCGCCGAAACGGCGACTGCCCGCACCCGGTGATCGGGTGCGGGCAGTCGTCACGACCTCACGGCAAGCTCCGTACGGCCTGGTGTCAGGCTCCGTACGGCCTGGTGTCAGGCTCAGTCGCGCGAGCGGGGCCGCAGGCGCGGGGCGAGGCGGAAGGCTGCGAAGCCGGCTGTGGCCAGGGCTGCGGCTGCCGCGAGGAGGAGGCCGATGCCGCCCGTGCCGGTGGAGGCGAGGCTGCCGCCGGTCGTCGAGGTGCCGCCGCCGGTGGTGGTGCCGGTCGTGCCGGAGTCGCTCGCGCTGGGCGAGGGGCTCGGGTCGGCGGAGGGGCTCGGGTCGGTCGTGGGGCTCGGGGAGGGCGAGGCGGATCCGTCGCCGGGGCCGGGCTCGTCCGTGCCGTCGCCGGGGACGACCTCGACCGCGAACTGGGTCATGGCGTCACCGACCGACGCGGCGACGGTGTAGGTGCCGGTGCCCTCGCCGGCGGTCAGGGTCGGGGCCGCGGCCTTGCCCGAAGCGTCGGTCTTGACGCGGACGACCTGCTCGCCGTCCTCGAAGCGGGGCGCGTCCTCGCTGTCGTCCTCGACCCGGAACTCCACCTCCGTACCGGCCGGTGCCGAGGCGCCCGACTTGACCACGCGGGCCTGGAGGGCGTCCGCGAAGGCCTCGCCCTGTTCGGCCCGCTGGTCGTCGCCGCTCGCGACGGACACGGCGTAGGCGGACTTCTTCACCTTCACCGTGAAGACCGTCGAGACACCGTCGGCCGCGGCGCGCACGGTGAACTCGCCTTCCTTGCCGCCCACCTTGAGCGGTGCGGTCCCGGCGCGGCCCTGTGCGTCGGTCGGCACGGTCAGCTTCGTGGTGTCGGCCGCGTTCTTGACCTGGAAGAGGGCTCCCAGCTTGTCCGGGTCCTCGATCGTGAAGGTCACGGAGGCGTTCTCGACCGGCTTGCCGGCCTTGTCCCGGGCCACCACGGCCATCGGGTCGGCGTCGGAGCCCGGCTGGGTGGTCTGGCCGGATCCGGAGACCTGGGCCAGTTCCGCGATCGCGGACGCCCTCCACTGGAACACGATCCGCCCGTGACCGGGGCGGACGGTGTTGACGCCGCCCTCGGCGATGCCGCCGCGCACCGGCTCGTCGGAGGCCAGCCAGAAGGGGTCGCTCTTCGCGGGGGCCACCGTGCCGGTGCCGCTGAGCAGACGGGCGTCGCTCACGCGGTTCACGTCGACGTAGCCGCTGCCGCCGGCGCCGCTGCCGATCCCGCCCCCGGCGACGTCCGTACCGCCGCCACCGCCGCCGCCCGCGTAGCCGGCGCCGCCGCCACCGCCTTCGCCGACCGAACCGGAGCCGCCCGCACCGCCCTTGCCGCCCCCGGACGTATCGGCGCCCGGGGAACCGTTGCCGCCGCCCGCGCCGCCCTTGGCACCGGCCGCGCCCTTGCCGCCGCGCTCCGAGCGGGTGTCGTCCTGGCCGCGCTCACCGCCGCCGGGGCCACCCTGGCCGGCCTTGACGTCGCCGGCCCCACCGCCGCCGCCACCGGCCGCGATGAGCAGCGGCTTCCCGTCGCCGGTGCGGACGCCGGTGCTGTTGCCGCCGACCGCGGAGTGCTTGCCGCCCGCGCCGCCGAGCGCGTCACCGAAGCTCCGGACACCGACCGCGAGCGACAGCCGCTCCCCGGGCGTGACACGGAGCGTGCCCGCGGTGTAGCCGCCCGCTCCGCCGTTCGCGACGGAGGTGCCCGCACCGCCCTGGCCCCATGCCCGCACGTCCAGCGCCGTGACACCGGCCGGGACCTGGAACTCCTCGCGGGCGCCGGTCGGATCGAACAGCCGGCATCCGGAGAAGCCCTCCGTCGGCGTG
Source organism: Streptomyces sp. CRCS-T-1 (assembly GCF_024442335.1). Classification (NCBI taxonomy): domain Bacteria; kingdom Bacillati; phylum Actinomycetota; class Actinomycetes; order Kitasatosporales; family Streptomycetaceae; genus Streptomyces; species Streptomyces sp. CRCS-T-1. The sequence goes on from NZ_CP101651.1 coordinate 4,007,881, forward strand.
CACCTCTTGCCCGCGAGCACCGCACCGCCGTCGGCCGTGGCGGCCGAAGCCCCCGTCAGCCCCGTCCCGCCCGACACCGCCAGCAGCGTCAACGCGGCCGCGCCGCGCCGGAATCTGGCGCGGCGCAGCGCGACGGCATCGTGATGCATCAAGGAAACTCCCCCACTGGTCACAAGCTCCCCCCCCGGGAGCCCGGAAACGCTCGATCAGAATCGAACAAGACAGGTGGGACAGCTGATCAAACCTGGGGCGGTTGGTCAACCGAGAATGGTTGATTCCGGACAGTCGGCGGGGGCCGCGATACGCAGGGCCTCCACCAGCTCCCGGTACAGCGTGTCCGTGGCGAGCAGTTCCCCGTGGCTGCCCCGGGCACGGACCCGGCCCGCCTCCATCACCACGATGGTGTCCGCGTCGATGACGGTCGACAGCCGGTGGGCGATCGTGACCACGGCCCCCTTGGCCGCGCGGGCGCGCACGCACTCCTGGACGGCCGCCTCGGTCAGCCCGTCGAGCTGGGCCGTCGCCTCGTCCAGCAGCAGCACGTCCGGCGTGCGCAGCAGGGCCCTGGCCAGGGCGATGCGCTGTCGCTCGCCGCCCGAGACGGCCGCGCCGGACAGCGGCGTGTCGAGCCCTTCGTCCAGGGCGTCTACCTTCTCGGCCAGCCGTACCTCGCGCAGCACCCGGCGCAGTTCCGCGTCCGTCGCGTCGGGGCGGGACAGCAGCAGGTTCTCGCGGATCGTGCCGGGCACGACCGGGGTGTCCTGTTCGACGTACGCCAGCCGCGACCGGATCGCGTCATGGCTGTGGTCGCGGTAGGGGCGGCCGTCCAGGAGCAGTTCGCCACCGGTCGGCTCCAGGAAGCGCAGCACCAGCGAGAACAGGGTCGTCTTGCCCGCTCCCGAGGGCCCGACGATCGCGGTGTGCCCGTACCGCGGGATGACCAGATCGACACCGCGCACCGCCGGTTTCGCGTCGGGGCCGTAGGCCGCGGTGACGTCCCGCAGTTCCAGTACGGGGGTGTCCGGTTCCAGTACGGGGGTGTCCTGGACGCCTCCTTCCCGGACAGGGACATCCAGCACGCCCCCGCCCGTCTCCTCCGAATCCAGGTCGTCCGTCTCCCGGATCCGCTCCGCCGCCGCGATCCCCGACTGGAGCGCGGTGACGTTCTGGCTGAGTTCGCTGATCGGGTCCATCAGCCCGAACGCGTAGAGCAGGAACGCGATGAGGCTGGAGACCTCGAGGTCCCCCTCGGAGACCCGCCAGGCGCCCACGCCCAGGACCAGGATGATCGCCAGCTCGATGCCGGCCAGCGCGATCGTCCAGGCCAGGGCCTCGCGGCGGTTGGCGCGGACGCCGTGCTCGGCGGAGATGCGCGCGTCGGCCACGATGCGCTCGGCCGTGCGGTCCTCGGCCCGGCCGGCCTTCACCGTGCGGATCGCGCGCAGCGCGCCCTCGAGATTGCCACCGAGCCGTCCGAGGTGGTCCTGGGCGCGCCGCTGCGCGGTCGCGATCCCCGGCATGAGGACGCCGAACAGGACGGCGACCACCGCCACCGCCACCGCGACCGTGCCCAGCAGCACCAGGTCGAGGACGCCCATGAGGACCAGGGTCCCGAGGAGCATGACGACGGCGTTGATCAGGCCGACCGGGGCGCCGGTGGCGGCCTGGTGCAGCAGGACCGTGTCGGAGGTGACGCGGGTGACGAGTTCCCCGGGCGCGCGCCGGGTGACGGCGGGGACGGTGGCCCGCAGGAAACGCCGCACCATCGACTCACGGGCCCGGAGCACCACCCGCTCGCCCAGCGCGCCGAGCAGCGTCCACTGCCAGTACATGACGGCGCTGCCGACCACCAGCAGGACCAGCAGGGCCACCAGCGGCCCCCGCAGCGAGTCCGAGGCGCCGAGCGCGTCGAGCACGCCCTTGGTGACCATCGGCGTGGCCAGCCCCATGCCCGACGCCACCAGTGCGAGGACGAGGGCCAGGGCCAGGGAGCGCCGGTGGGGTCGGGCGAACGACCAGAGGATCCGCAGCCGCGGAACGGACACCTTGGGAGACGAGCCATCCGGAACAGTCATGATGCCGAGTGGAACATCGATGTTCCATAACGGTCAAGAGATTTTCATCATGGAGGACGCGCTACCGTATGCGCATGGTTGAGGAGCGCGGCGGGGCGGCCGGGAGCGGGACACGGGCGCGCACGCGGCGCGCCATCATCGACGCCGCCATCGGTCTGCTGGCCGGGGACCCGACCGCGTCGCTCGGCGATGTCGCCGCGGCGGCGGGCGTTGGGCGTACGACCGTCCACCGCTACTTCCCCGAGCGCTCCGACCTCCTCACGGCCCTCGGCAGGGACATCCTGGAGAAGGTCGAGGCGGCGACCGTGCGCGCCCGGCTCGACGACGGCCCGGCCGCCAAGGCCCTGGAGCGGCTCTGCCAGGAGTACTTCGAACTCGGCGACGGCCTCACGCTGATGTTCGAGACGCCGCAGCTGGCGACCTGGTCCGGCTGGGACGAGGAGACCGCCGCCGACCAGCACTTCCTGAACACGGTCCGGCGCGGGCACACGGACGGCAGCATCGACACCGAGCTGGACGAGGAGTGGGTCCGCAACCTGGTCTGGTCCCTGCTGTACTCGGCCTGGGCCCACACCCGAACCGCCGGCGCCTCGAAGCACTCCGCCATGACGCTGTGCCTGCACACGCTGCGCAAGGCCATCGCCCCGTAGACCCCGCGACACCGCGACACCGCGATACCGCCGTGCCGGGAGCGGGAAGGCCGGGCCGGGCTCCCGAGCGGCACACGCGGGGACGCGACGGCCCGGCCCGGCCTTCCACTGCCCGAAATCTGCCACCCGGCACCGCCCGCCGCCTCCCGGGGAGGACCGAACGAGGACGGCGCGGCGGGGGGTCGTGGGGCGGGGGTGACGGAGGCGCCTGGAATGATGCGTGCATGACGACCCTCGCCACCCTCGCGGTGCTGGCTCTCGCCGCCCTCCACGCCTACATCCTGGTGCTGGAGATGTTCCTGTGGACCACTCCACGGGCCCGCGCCGCCTTCGGCACCACCGCCGAGTTCGCGGCGGAGACGAAGGCCCTGGCCGCCAACCAGGGCCTCTACAACGGCTTCCTCGCGGCCGGACTGCTGTGGGGCGCGGTGGCGTCCGACCCGGTGGGGTTCCAGGTCTCGGTGTTCTTCCTGGTGTGCGTGGCGGTCGCGGGCGTCTACGGCGCGGCCACCGCCAGCCGGAAGATCCTCTTCGTCCAGACGGTCCCGGCGCTGATCGCCCTCACCCTGGTCCTGCTCGCCCACTGACCGACGGGGCCGGGCGTCACCCACCCCGGCACCCCGGCCTCACGCCCCCTGCGCGACGGCCCGCTCCATGAGCAGGTCCGCCTCCGCCCGGGCCGTCGCGGGCGGCACCACCAGCAGGTCGTAGCGGCCACGGCCGAGCGCGAGCAGGCAGACGGTGTGCGGGGCGGTGGGCGAGTCGGTGCGGCCCACGTGCACCGGCTGCCCGGCGACGACCAGCCGCTCCGGGCAGTCCTGCCAGGTGTCCCCGTGGACCAGGACGCTGCTGATCCGCCCCCAGGCGCGCGGCAGCACGCCCAGCAGCCCGGTCAGCTCCCGCGCCAGGTCGTCCGAGCGCGGCCACCACGCCCCGTCGATACGGCGTGCCGTACGGCCGAAGCGCGTGGGCTCGGCGAGCCGCAGCCGGACGTCCCGCGGCACGGGGAGCGGCGGCGGGGACGAGGAGGCGGAGGTCATCGGGGCTCCTGCTGCGAACGAGGGGGACGTGGCCAGGAGACCGTTCAGCCACCGGTGGTTGCGACGTACCCCCGGTCTCTCCACCGTACGCCGCAGGGCGGTGCGGGAGCCGGGGCCGCCCGCACCGCCGCCGCCGCCGGTCAGAGGCCGTAGCGGTTCTTCAGATGGCGCCAGAAGTCACGCGCCATCCACTTGTCGAACTCGGTGATCTGGGTGGCGCTGCCCGCCTTCATCAGGAAGCAGCACTGGCCGGTCGGCGACCAGTCGTAGAAGTCGTCGAGGCCGAAGGTGTGGCCGACCTCGTGCAGATAGATGTGGATGTTCTCCTGGTTGAGGGCGCCGGTGAAGTACTCCTGGCCCATGCGCTGCCCCCAGTCGCCGCCCGCGCCGCCGCCGAAGCCCTTCGTCAGCCACAGCGACTGGTCGTAGTGGCGGGCGGCCCCGCCCGGACACTTCGAGTAGTTGCCGTCCTGATGGAAGAAGCGCCCGCAGTCCGGGGCGCACTGCGGGGCACCGGCGCCGTCGAGGACGTTGGTGTAGATGTCGACGGAGTTGTCGGTCCACTGGAGCGTGGAGCGGTTCTTCACGGCCCAGCCGACGATGTTGACCGGGACGTTGGTGTACGGCCAGGCGTTGTGCCCCTTGCCGTTCTCGGTCATGGCCGTCATCCACTTGCCGAACTGCTTCTTCAGCGCCGCGTGGATCCGGTCGCGCAGGGCGACGCTGACCGGGGCGTCGGACTCCCAGCGGACGCAGTAGTTGACGCTGCCCCGGTTGGCCATGACCTGGTCCCAGCCGTAGTTCCGGAAGCCGTACAGGTTCGGGTAGGTCGTCTCGACGTGCCGCCAGACCTCGTTCAGGGGCTGGACGAGGTTCGCGGGCGGGTTCCACTCGTCGGCGGCCTGCGCCTTGCCGTTCGCCATGCCGGGCGTCGCGAACACGGCGGCCAGGACGGCGAGCACGGTGATCAGTCGCGCGAGATGTCTGCGCATGGTGATCTCCCTCGTGTGGGGGACGGGGTATCACCGTGAGGTCGTCACCGGCGCGGCAGAGGTTGCCCGGTTTCCGGCCGACGGACATTCCGGGCGCTTTATGGCAATCCGTCGGCGATACTCGGAGTATGAACACGGCCACGAATGAACTGCTGGCGGCGTCGTCGGATCACGCGATCGCCGTGGCCATCGCCTTCGTCTGCGGGCTGATCGTGGCCTGCGCGCTGATCTGGGGCGTACGGGTCGGGATGCGGGTGATGGACAAGGACACCCACCACCCCGGCCTGGAGGAACAGCCCCACGTCCCGGACGGCGGGCCGGTCCACGAGATGCGCGAGAGGCGCGAGCCCGACGAGATGCCGGTCACGACGAAGGACGGCGACCGGATCCTGCCCCATGACCTCCACCACGCGAGCACCAGGACGGGCAAGGACCAGAATCCACGCCGCTGGTCGCCCGGATCCAGCGGATCCTTCGGCGGCGGCGGCCTCGGACGCACGTGACGCCCATGACGCCCAAGAGGTCCACGAGGCCCATGACACCCATGAGGCCCACGACACCCATGGCTTCCCGCCACCGGACGCGCTGGGCGGCGACGGGCGGGGCGGCGCTGACGCTCGCCCTGGCCGCCGCGCTCACCGGCTGCGGCGGCGACGGCAGCCCGTCGGACGCCGCCAGCAAGGCGGAGTCGGCGGTCGGGTCGATCGCCTCGGGCGCCTCCGAGGCGGTCGAGTCGGCCACGGCGGAGGCGGGACGCCGGCTCGACGACATCCAGGGCGGCATCGACGTCAAGGGCGACGTGAAGGTCGGCCCGCCCACCATCGGCTCCGACGACCGGGCCCGGGCCGAGGTCACCGTCGACAACACCGACGATGCGGCCCGGTCCTTCGCCGTCCAGATCAACTTCACCGACGCCGACAAGCAACTGATCGACACGGTCATCGTCACGGTGAATCAGGTGCAGCCGGACCACACCGCCACCGCCACCGCCCGCAGCACGCACGACGTCTCCGGCGACGTCCGGGCCGAGGTGGCCCGGGCCGTGCGCTACTGACCCGCGCCGGCCGCCATCACCCGTCCGTCACCGGTCACCGCGATGTCGATCTGCTCGCTCATCGCGCTCACCCCGTTCAGGGTGGCGACCGCCTGGAGACGGTTGGCGCCCGCCGGAAGGGCCGGGGCCGGGGTGCACGCCCAGGTGCCGTCGCGGGCGGCGGTGGTCGCGCAGGCCTCACGCTCGTCCTTGTCACGGACGGTGACCTGGGCGCCGGGGTGCGCGTGGCCGGAGATCTCCGGCCGGGCGTGCAGCGGCACGCCGGACAGCGGCCGGGTCAGCGTCGGCCCGGCCAGGCCCACGGTGACGGCGCACCGGCCGGACGCCCGCCGCACGCCACGCGCGTCGGTGATCCGCAGCTCACAGCCCCGCAGCCGGGTGCCGGGCACGGCGCCCGCGGGCACCGCCAGCACGAAGGGGAACGTACGGCCGACCGCCTCGCGGGTGACGGTGTACGCCCCGCTACGGCCATCGGCGGCGACCGAGCCCCGGTAACCGGACGCGTCGAGCGGCGTCCCCGTCACCCGGGCCCCGCGAGGCGCGGTCAACGTCAGCGTGGCCCCCGCCCCCGCCCCCGGATACCCGGCGACGACCTCGACGATCCCCTCCCGCCCGGGCGCGATGACAGCCGCACCCCAGACCCCGCCCCCCTCGGCGCCCACGGACGCCCCCGCCCCCAAGAGCACCCCCACAACCCCCACAACCCCCGCCACCGCTGCTGCCCTGCTGTACCTGTTCATCGCGGCCGGGACTCCCTGTACGGAGATAAACAAACCCTGCCAGCGATCCTCACGGCCATCCCCACACCTGGCACGCGCTACTAGCCCACGCGAGTGGACAGACGCCCCCCGCCAGGGGCGCGGGGAACTGCGCGACAAACCCCAACGGCGCGGCACCCAATCGACAACGGGCCCCACCCCCAAGGGGCGCGGGGAACTGCGCGACAAACCCCAACACCGCCGCACCCGAACAACAACAGCCCCCACCCCCAAGGGGCGCGGGGAACTGCGCGCCCAGCCACCACACCGCCGCACACAAGGCACAACCCCACCGCCCCACCCAGCGGAGCGCTCAGCGTCCGAGCCACACCGTCGTGTCCGGCCCGACCCACCCGTCCTCCAGCGGCGCACTGCTCAACAGCACCTCACCCGCCGGCAGCGCCACAGCCGCCCCGGACAGATTCGTCACGCACCGCCACCCCTCACTCCGGTCGAACCGCAGCACCCCCTCCGGCGCATCAACCGCCCACGCCAGCTCCTCCCCGGCAAGGAGCTTGCGACGCAACCTGAGGGCCCTGCGGTACAGCTCCAGGGTGGACCCCTCCACCCCGTCCTGGACCGAGACGGCATACGCGGCGAAGCGGCCCGGCTGCGGCAGCCACGCACCGCCCGCCCCGAAGCCGTACGACGGTCCGGCCGCCGTCCACGGCAACGGCACCCGGCAGCCGTCCCGCCCCTTGCGGACATGGCCCGTCTGCTCCCAGATCGGGTCCTGAAGCACCTCGGTGGGCAGGTCGGCGACCTCGGGCAGCCCGAGTTCCTCGCCCTGGTAGAGGTAGGCCGAGCCGGGCAGCGCCAGCATCAGCAGCGTGGCCGCCCGGGCCCGCCGCAGACCGGCCGCCTCGTCGACGGCCGGGGCGTGACCGCCGGACAGGAGCCAGGCGTTGAGGTCGGTGCCGGGCGGCAGCATCAGCCGCGAGGCATGGCGTACGACGTCGTGGTTGGAGAGCACCCAGGTGGCCGAGGCCCCGGCGGCCCGGGCGGTGCCGAGCGACTCGGTGATGACCTGCCGCAGCTCCTCGGCGTCCCAGCCGGCCTCCAGATACTCGAAGTTGAAGGCCTGTCCCAGCTCGTCCGGACGGGCGTACAGCGCACGCCGGGCCCCCGGCACCCAGGCCTCGGCGACGGCCATGCGCGGCGGACGGTACGCGTCGAGGATCTTGCGCCAGTCGCGGTAGATCTCGTGCACGTCGTCCCGGTCGTAGAGGGGGTGCGTGCCCGGCGGCAGACCGGCGAGCGCCTCCTCGCCGCCCGAGGCGTGCGCGCCGAGGTCGCGCAGCGGTTCGCTCAGGTCCTTGACCAGGGCGTGGGCGACGTCGACGCGGAAACCGTCGACCCCGCGGTCGGACCAGAAGCGCAGGGTGGTGCGGTAGTCGGCGCGGACCTCCTGGTTCTCCCAGTGGAGGTCGGGCTGCTCGGGGGCGAAGAGGTGCAGGTACCACTGCCCGTCGGGGACGCGCTTCCAGGCGCTGCCGCCGAAGACGGACTGCCAGTCGGTGGGCGGGAGTTCGCCGTGCTCGCCGCGGCCGTCGCGGAAGACGTAGCGGTCGCGGGCCGCCGAGCCGGGCCCGGCGGCGAGGGCCTCCTGGAACCAGACGTGCCGGTGCGAGGAGTGGTTGGGCACGATGTCGACGATGACCTTCAGACCGAGGCGGTGGGCCTCGGCGACCAGGGCGTCGAAGTCGTCGAGGGTGCCCAGGCGCGGGTCGACGTCCCGGGGGTCGGCGACGTCGTAGCCGCCGTCGGCGAGCTCGGACGGGTAGAAGGGGCTCAGCCACAGGGCGTCCACGCCCAGGGCGGCGAGGTGACCGAGGCGGCGGGTGATGCCACGCAGATCACCGAGTCCGTCACCGTCGGCGTCGGCGAAGCTGCGGGGATAGACCTGGTAGACGACGGCCTGCCGCCACCAGTCGGGGTCCCGGGACGACAGGTCGAGAGTGGAGCGCTCGGTCACGCGGTCTCCTTCGCGGGGCATACGGGCGACAGCATTGAATCTGTCCAGAATGCCGGAAAAACGAACCATCGGGAAGGAATGGCCCGGGCGGCCGGAGGGACCCGTTCCCGCTGTGATGGAAGTGTGATGGAGGAGTAACTTCCTTTGCATAGCCGCAGGTTGACAGCGTGCTGCGCCACCGCCACGATGAGGTCGCACTGTGGCGCATGTGACCAATGAGCCCAGTGTTTCTCAGACCACCCACCCCGGTACGGCCGGCCGCCGCGCGCTGCCCTGCTGCCGTCACCCGGGTTCCGGCTTACGCCAAGAAATGGGATCGCATGTCCATAGCGAGACGTGTCACCGCGCGACGCCTGCTGGGGACGGGCGCCGCGGCCCTCGCCCTCTGCGCCGCCTCCGCCACCACCGCCTTCGCGCACGGTACGCCCGGCGGCGACGGCTGGTCGTCCGGCGGCAGCTACCAGCCCGGGACGGGCGCGGGGACGGAGACCGGCACCGACCGCTGCCAGTTCTCGCTCGACGGCACGAACTTCCACGACTCGGTGAAGGTCGACGACCAGAACCTGAAGCCGACCGAGGACGGCAAGGTCCACATCAAGGTCCGCGCCGCCGGTGACGCGGCCACCTGCACGGCCTCCCTCGCCTCCTACCTCGCCCACGGCCCGACCTTCGGGACCTCGGGCGAGCAGGTCTTCGTCGACTTCGACACGGTGACGGCTCTGCCGGGCTCCACCGACTCGCTGGACATCGCCATCCCGGACAAGGGCTGCTTCGGGCAGATCGACCTCTACCGGGGCGCGGTGAAGTTCGACGGCAAGCTGGACGCGAAGGACGGCTTCGAGCACGGCGAGCTGCCCAAGGGCCCGGACCGCCCGGTCATCAAGGACAAGCTGATCGCGGCCTGGAACGGCGGCACCGAGGACTGCACGAAGACGCCCCCGCCGTCCCAGACCCCGCCCCCCTCCAGCCCGCCGGCCAGCCCCTCGGAGCCGCCGGCCGAGCAGTCGACGCCCCCGGCCTCCCCGTCCGAACCCTCGGAGCCCTCGGAGCCCTCGGAGCCCTCGACCCCGCCGTCCTCCGACACGGACACGCCCACCCCGTCCGCCTCCGAGTCGACGCCGACCGCCCCGAAGCCGAACGGCGGTGGCGGCGACCTCGCCGAGACCGGCGCGAACAGCAGCACCGGCCCGATCGCCTTCGGCGCGGCGGCCCTGCTGGCGGGCGGCGCGGCCATGATGATCGTCACCCGCCGCCGCACGGCCAAGCGCAACGCCACCGGCGCCTGACCCAGGCCCCGCCCGTGAAGCGCTGATCCAGGCCGCCCCCTGCTCCCCGCCCTGCCGCCACCCCCTCCAACACCGCGGCAGGGCGGGGTCCGTCGTCAGACGACCTCGGCCATCTCGCTCTGCAGACTCGTCGCCTTGCGCAGCAGACTCCGCATCACCACCATCAGCATCGCGAACGCCGCCCCCACGGCGACCCCCGCCGTCGCCGCGACCAGGGCGCTCTCGACATCCATGCCGTCACCGGGGGAGGGGATCTCGGCGACGGTCAGATGCCCGGCGACACCGAGGGCCAGGGCGGTCGCGACGACCGAGGCGCCGATGATGACGTCGACCCACCGGAAGGCCCGGGGCGTGAAGATCGCGTCCCGTTGCACCATCGTCAGCAGCATCCACACGGCGACGAGCGCGACCTGCACACAGACGACCCCCACGATCGCCACGGCCGAGTAGGGCGCGGCGAACGGCGCGTAGGGCGGGAACCGGTCGACCTCGTCGGCCGCCGTCGTCGGTATGACCACGAACTGCCCGAAGAGCCCGACCAGGACGGCGAAGGCGATACCGGCCCGGAGTGCGGCGATGAGGAAGCCATTCATATATCGATTCTCGATCGATACCGATCGAAAGTCAATCGATCGGTCCGGCGCTTCCCGCCGCTTCCCGCCGCTTCCCGCCCTACAACGTCTCCAGATACAGATGGACGTACCGCTCCACGTCCACATCCAACGCCACGTCCACCAGGGGCTGTTCGCGCGTGCCCTCGTGGATCTCGGACTCCCCGGGGCGCGGGCGGCGGTCGACGATCGTCTGGCCGCGCGCGGGCCCGGGGGCGAGGACGACCTCGACCGGCAGGGCCTCGGTGGTGATGCCCTTCGGGTCGACGACCGCGCAGATCGCGCCCGCGTCGCCGAGCCCGCCCATCGGCGTGGGATCGCCGGAGGTCGCAGGGTCGCGGTGGGCGAGCAGCTCACCGGCCAGCCGCAGCGTCGGTTCCGCGCTCGACCGCAGCCGCTGCACCTCCCCCGCCGGCACCAGCACCCGCTTGAACACGTCCAGGCCGTACATCGTGATCGGCACCCCCGCGGTGAGCAGCACCGCGGCCGCCTCCGGGTCGTGCCACACGTTGAACTCCGCGACCGGCGTGGCGTTCCCGGTCGCCACCGCGCCGCCCATGAACACGATCCGCTCGATGTTGCGGGTCACCTCGGGGTGCGTCCGCAGCAGCAGCGCGATGTTCGTCAGGGGCGCGGTGGGGATGAGCGTGACCGGCCTCGGCGAGGCGAGGATCTCGCGGCGCAGCAGCGTCACCGCGTCCACGTCGACCGGCACCCGGGTCGGCGCGGGCAGCCCCAGGTCGCCCATGCCGTCCTCCCCGTGCACATGCCGCGCCGTCCGCACGGGCTCGATCAGGGGCCGCTCGGCGCCCCGGGCCACGGGGATGTCCCCGGCACCGGCCACCTCCAGCACGGTCAGCGTGTTGCGGACGACGCCGTCGACGTCGGTGTTCCCGGCCACGCAGGTGATCGCGCGCACGTCGAGCGCCGGGTGCCGTACGGCGAACAGCAGGGCGAGGGCGTCGTCGACGCCGGTGTCACAGTCGATGATCACCGGGATGGGCTGACCGTCCGTCACGGCGAGGGCTCCTTCCACTGGTCCCGGTCTGGGCTCCGTACGAGCGACCCTACGCGCCCCTCGAACGGGCGAACCGACGCCGGGGCACACACGGGAAGGACGTAGGGAGACCACCGGGAGTACGACAGCAGAGGACGAGGGAGACAGACGCCATGCCGGCACCAGGTCCCGCGCAGCAGCCCACCACCGAGCTCGACCCCCGCTACAGCTCCGCCCTCAACCCCCGCCCCGGCGCCTCGGGCGTCACCGCGACCGGGTGGGACGAGGCGCAGCGGCGGCTGGGGGCCGCCGAGATCTTCTGGGTGTCCACGGTCCGGCCCGACGGCAGGCTGCACGTCACCCCCGTCATCGCCGCCTGGCACGACGGGGTGCTCTACTTCTCCACCGGCCGTCAGGAACAGAAGGCCAGGAACCTCGCCCAGGACGCCCACTGCGCGCTGACCACCGGGGCCAACTCCCTCACCGAGGGCTTCGACCTCGTCGTCGAGGGCAAGGCCCGACCGGTCACCGACCCGGCGCTGCTGGAGGAGGTCATCACGGCCTTCGAGGAACAGTACGGCCCCCACATCACCTCCCCCGAGGGCACCTTCCACGGCATCGACGCCGCGTTCCGCAGCGGCGAGGACGTCGTATACGCGGTGTCCCCGGACACGGCGTACGGTTTCGGCCGGGACAACGGGGTCTACTCCCATACGCGTTGGTCGTTCTGAACCCGCCCTACGACTCACCCGACTCGCCCGACCCATCCGACTCGTCCCACAGGCCGGTGCCCCGGGACGCCACCCGCTCGGCGATCCGTCGCAGCAGGTCGACGGCGGGGAGGGCGGGGGGCCGGTGGCCGTCGCGCAGGCGTGGGGATCGGCACCGGGGCGACGGAATTTCCGCGCCGGCGCCCCTCGGCCCCGATCTGTCCTCACCCGAACAGCCCGTCGCACTGGTGTGCCGCCCGTCGCGGTGGTGCCGTATGAGCACGGACGCGATCACGAACCCGATCACGATCACGATCACAGAACCGATCGCGGACCCGATCCAGGAGAGCCCGCCCGCCAGAAGGCGCCTCCATGAGCCCCGCGCAGGAGGCAACCCCCGATGACGCACTCTCCGGCCACCGCCCGTGTCCTCCTCGCCTCCGCGCTGTCCTTGACCGGACTGCTGGCGACGACCTCGTGTTCCCTCGACAACGAGCCGCGGCCCCGGTGGTTCAACGCCTCCGCCCCCGCCACCGCCGTGTCGCCCGCCGGAGAGCTGCCCGCCGGCTCGGGGGCCGCGCTCACCGAGGCCCAGGCCCAGGCCGCGCTGATCACCGAGGCCGATCTCGGCGAGCCGTGGGGGCCGACCCGGGGCGCCAGGACCTGGCGGGACGGGCTGCTCAAGGCGACCACGGAGAAGCCGGACTGCCAGCGGCTGCTCGACGCCCTCTACGCCGAGGACCTCTTCGGCCCCCCGAAGGGCCCGCACGCGGTGTCCGCGCTCGACGACGCCGACACCGACGCCCAGTTGCGCTACCAGGTCGCCGCCCACCGCCCGGCGGACGTCGACCGCGCCCTCGCCTGGATGAAGTCGCTGCCGGGCAAGTGCGGGCAGTTCATGGCCGCGACCACACGCGGCGGCGTCCAGACCGTGGAGGTCACCCGGATGCCGCTGCCTCCGGTGGGCAACGCCCGCCAGGCCCTGCGGGTGACGCTGGCCGGCGAGACGGAGGAGGGGGAGCTGACGTACCTCACCATGGACCTCGCCGCCGCGCGGGTCGGCGAGGAGGCCATCACCGTCACCAACGCCGGGCTCGACGAGGTGCACGCGGAGGTCACGCAGCAGACCGTGCGGCTCGGGGCGCAGCGCCTGGCCGATCTCAGGAAACAGGGCCGGGCGCAGATCTGACCACGGCCCGTCGTCCCCTGCCCCTGGTCCCGTCAGTCCCGTCAGTCCCGTCAGTCCCGTCAGTCCCGTTCGAAGCGCGTGCGATGGGCGAGGACATCGTGGGCCACGTCCAGGGCCGTGCACCCGCGTGCGAAGGCGTCCGCCCGCAGCCGGGCGAGCGCGTCGTCCGCGCCGACACCGAGCTGCGCCATGATCATGCCGACGGCCTGGTAGACCTCGTCGTGGTCCGCGGCCAGCCCGTTCAGCCAGCCCTGCCCGTCCCGCGCCTCGGACTCGTCCCCGCGCGCCAGGGCCGTCAGGGCCACCGTCATGACACCGGCCACGAGCCGGGCCACATGCAGCTCCCGTGCGGTGAGTCCGCCCGGGCTGTCGCGGTACAGGTCGAGGGTGCCGACGTACGCCGCGTCGCTGCCCAGCGGCACCGCGTAAACCGCGCGCACCCCGGCCGCCGTCGCCTCCTGGGCGAAGACCGGCCAGCGTCCGGCGTCGCGGCCCGCCGCCAGATCGCAGGCGAGCACGGGCGCGCCGGCCTCCACGGCGCTCTGGCAGGGGCCGTCGCCCAGCGTCGCCTGGAGCTGCGCCAGGTGCGCGGCCCGCGCGTTGCTGGCGCTGAGCTGTACGGGCATGCCGTCGCTGCGCAGCGACACGCTCGCACCGGCCACCGGCAGCAGCTCGACCGCGACCTCGCACAGCCGCCCGGGGACCTCACCGGGCCGGGCACCCCGCACGCCCTTGGCGATCACATCGGCGGCCCGGATCCCCTCCGGGTCCAGGTCACCGCGGGGGCCGCCGCCGGGTTCACCGTCGGGTTCGCCGCCGGGGTCGTCCCTGGACCGCACGACAACCGCCTCCCTCGCAACACCCCGGTCGCCTGGCGGCCGACCTCCGCGTGCTCCGCCGGACTCCCGGAATCGTGCCCCGACTACCCGTCACAGATGGGGCGAAACTCCCCGCTCAGCGCTTCTCGTACGGGTTGTCCGGCTGCGGCACCCGTCGTACGGAGGTGACGTCGAGGACCGGCGGCCAGGCGGAGTCCGAGCCCGGCTGGCCCTGGGGGTGCCAGGTGCCGGTGACCGTGACCCAGGCGTCGACGGGCGGGGCGGCGGCGCCGCGCACCTCGGCCTTGGCGGTCGTGGCGTCGGCGGCGCAGCAGGAGACGAGGAGCCGGGTGACGTACCAGGTGCCGTCGCCGTCGCGGGTGACGAAGCCGGTGAGCCGGAGCGTACGTCCCTTCAGCGAGCGGCTGCTGTCGTAGACCGCCCGGGAGCCGAACTCTCCGAGGGTGAGGTCGAGGGGGTTCCCGGACGGCAGAGCGGGGAAGCTGCCGACGCCCTGGGCCGACCGCTGGGCCGCCTCGCGCTCCGCGCTGTAGGAGCCGAGGGCGGGCGGCGGGAACAGCAGCAGGGCCAGGGCGGGAAGAGCGAGCAGCCAGGCGACACGGGGCCCGGCGGGTCCGTGACTGTGCCCGTCGCCCTCCTCCTCGTGCCCGTCACGCTCCCCCGAGGCCCGCAGCACCATCACCCCCACCACCCCACCCAGCAGCACCAGCCCCACCCCCGACACCACCAGGTAGGGCCGCAACCCCGCCTGGACATACCGCAGGTACAGCTCGCTGAAGAGGGACACCCGCAGGATCGCCGCGCCGACGAGGGCGAGCAGGACGGCAGGTCCGTAGCGCCTCACAGCAGCCACCACCCCACCAGGACGCTGCTCGCCACGGCCACCAGCCAGGTCACGGAGGAGAACCGCAGCGCGAAGGCCCGGCCGAAGGTGCCCGTCTGGAGGGCGATCAGCTTCAGGTCGACCATCGGCCCGACCACCATGAACGCCAGCCGCGCGGTGGGCGAGAAGCCGCTCAGCGAGGCCGCCACGAAGGCGTCGGCCTCACTGCACACGCACAGCACGACCGCGAGCACGGCGAGCAGCAGCACGGACAGCCAGACCGACCCCGTGAAGACCTCCAGCAGCGACCTCGGCACGACGATGTTGAAGGTCGCGGCGGCAGCGGCGCCGACCACCAGGAAACCACCGGCGTGCAGGAAATCGTGCTGCAACCCGGAGACGAAGGCACGCACCCCGCCACCCGAGGCGGGGCCGCCACCGCGCTTCGGCGGCCGAAGCCACTCCTCCTTCCCGAACCGCGCCCACAACCAGCCCATCACCACGGCCGTGGCGAGCGAGGCGACCAGCCTGCCGAGGACCATCTCGGGCTGCCCCGGGAAGGCGATCGAGGTCGCCACGAGCACGACGGGATTGATCGCGGGCGCCGACAACAGGAACGCGAGGGCGGCCGCCGGGGCGACACCCCGCCGCATCAGGCTGCCCGCCACCGGCACGGACGCGCACTCACACCCGGGCAGGACGACCCCCGCCGCACCCGCGACCGGCACGGCGAGCGCCGTACGGCGGGGCAGGAGCCGGGTGAAGACCCGCTCGGGCACGAACGCGCCGATCGCCGCCGACACGACCGTGCCGAGCAGCAGGAAGGGCACGCCCTGCACGGCGATCGCGGTGAACACCGTCCACCAGGCCGCGACCGGCGGCGTGTAGAGATCGAGCGCGAGCAGCGGCCCGAGCACCGACCCCACCGTCACGATGGCGATCAGCGCGGCCCCGCCGAGGACGGTGTACACGACCGCCCGCAGGCCCACCCGTATACCGTCGCCCACCGTCCGTCGGTTCTCCACACACCCGCCCGTCGCTCACATCCCGGGAGGGAGGCTAACCCGCACGACTGTGCGAAGCCCCT
The DNA here is from genome assembly GCF_024442335.1 of Streptomyces sp. CRCS-T-1. Lineage (NCBI taxonomy): Bacteria > Bacillati > Actinomycetota > Actinomycetes > Kitasatosporales > Streptomycetaceae > Streptomyces > Streptomyces sp. CRCS-T-1. Next base: position 4,023,967 of record NZ_CP101651.1, read on the forward strand.
GTTTCCTCACAGAGGAGGCTGTGCGGGCGCCGGCCCGAGGGTGGTCGTGCCGGGGGCCGTACGGTGTCCCAGACCGGTCCGATAGGCGTCCAGGGCCGCCTCCACCCGGCCGGTCCGCCGCAGCAGGTCGCCCAGGAGTCGGCACAGGTCGGCCAGGTCGCCGGCCGCGCCCGCTCGTTCCAGGAGGCTCAGGGCGCGGACGTAGTGCTCTTCGGCGTCCTCGGTGCGGCGGGCGTCCTCGGCGATGATGCCGAGGAGGCGGTGGGCGGCGGCGGAGTGGACGGCGCCGCGCTCGGGGGAGAGATCGTCGAGGACGCCGTGCAGCAGGGCGGCGGCCTCGTCGGACTTGTCGCGCCGGTGGAGTACGTCGGCCAGTTCCACGGCGACCTGGCTGCTGTAGAGGGCGGCGCGCTTGGCCGTCAGCATGCCGAGGGCCTTCCTCAACTCGGCTTCCGCGCGCTCCAGTTGACCGTCCTGGGCGTACACGTAGCCGCGCATCCAGTGGCAGTTGGCGAGCTCGGTGCGGATCTGCAGGCCGCGGTACAGCTCGGCGGCCTTCGCCAGCGAGGCGTCGGCCTCGGCGAGACGGCCCTCGGCGACCAGGGTGCGGGCGACGGACCGGTGCATCCGGGCGACCAGGGCCGGATCGCCGGACTGCGGGGCGAGGGCGAGCGCGAACTCGGCCGCCTGGGCGGCGCGGGCGTGCGCGCCCATGTCCATGTACGGCCCGATGACGCTGGCGTAGAGCAGCAGCAGCGCGTCGGGGTCGTGCAGGCCGCCGCGGTTCAGCTCGTCGAGGGCGGATTCCAGCAGGTAGACGGCGTACCGCAACTCACCGGCGAGATAGTGCGCCACCGCCCGGCCGCGCAGGGCCGGGACCCGGGCGGGCAGCGGCGCCCCGGCCAGACACGCCTCGGCCCGCTCGAAGTACTCCCGCCCCGCCACCAGCTCGCCCGTCTCCACCGCGCACTCGCCGAGCCCGAGCAGCGCGGCGGCCTGTTCCGCGGCCAGCCCATGCGTCTCGGCCTCGACGAGCAGCTCGGCGTACTGCTCCGCCGCCGCCTCGGCCTCCCCGACGGCGAGCGTGCGCTGCGCCTCCGTCAGCCTCAGCCGCAGCTCGGTCACCAGCCGCGCCGAACGCCCGGTGGCCAGCTCGTCGAAGGCGACACCGAGCCGATCGGAGAGATGCCGCAGAGCCTCGTCGGAGGGCCGCACCCGGCCCGATTCCAGCGTGGAGATATAGGCCGGTGTGTACACAGGTTCCGCCAATTGCCGCTGCGTCAGTCCGCGTTCCACACGCAACCGCTGCACCCGGCGTCCGATCGTCCCCGGATCATCACGCTCCCCCACGCCAACTCCCCCTGCCCCTCTTGCCGTTCGCCCGGAACAGCCCCTAGGTTAAACGGAGTGTTAAGCCGAATTGTTGAACACGCTTAACACCCTGCCGCCGCCCAAGCCCCCGCCCCCTTGCGAGGTCGCCGTGCTGAGCCGCACCCGCACCGCCGAGCGATACGCCAGAGGTCTCACCGCGGCCGTCGTCGCCGTCGCGACACTGCTGCTCGCGGCGAACGCGGGGCCGGCGAGAGCGGCGGAGCCGCCGTCCGCGCAATTCGAACACCGGTCAGGCTCTTCGAAACCGGCATCTTGACCCGTCCGCGTGGGCACACTGTGACCCATGACTCAGTACGCGGAGTTGTTGCTGGACGACAGCACGGTGATACGTCTCGAGCTGTCGCCGGTCGGGGGACCGCAGGCCGCAGGCCAGGAGTCCGGCCAGGGGGAGTACGAGGAGCACGAGGAACTGCCGGACGGCATCCAGGGTTCGGAGCCGGTCGGCCGACTGCGTGATGCCGCGCGTGTCCTCGTCGGCGGGACCGTGCGCGGTGTGCTGAGCCCGCTCGGCCCGCTGCTGCGGGAGGTCCACGCCACCGTCACCTCGGTGGACGCCCCGCCCCAGGAGTTCAGCGTCGAGTTCGGCCTGCAGCTCGGGCAGGACCTGAAGCTCGGCATCGTGGGCGTCAACAGCGCGAGCAGCCTCAAGGTCTCGGCGACGTGGCGGCCCGTCCCCGATCCCGTCGTGACGGCCGCGGCCGGCCAGGGCACCGTCGTCTAGGGCGCCCCCTTTGCCGTGGTTCTCCCCGCCGGGCCCGTCCCGCCCGGCGACCGTGTCCGTGTTCCCGCCCTCCGGGGGCAGAAAGTGCGTCGGCGCCGGCGTCCTGCTGCCCGGCAGCCGTGTCCTGACCGCCGCGCATGTCGTCAACCTGGCCCTGGGCCGGGAGAACGAGTACGACGCGGCCCACCCCGGCAAGGAGACCGTCCTGCGCGTGCGCGTCGGCGGACACTGGCAGAACGCCCGGGTCAAGGTCTGGATACCCGTCCGTGAACGGACAGAGCTGCGCTGGAAGGGCGATCTGGCCGTACTCGAACTGCCGGACGGCGTGCCGCCGAACCTCGTACCGCCCCCGTGGCGGCCGGTCAGTGAGGGGCTGCCCGTCTGCGCCTGGCATCCGGCAGGGCCGGCCGAGTTCTCCCTGGCCCGGTGCAAGGTGGTGGCCGTCGAAGCGGAGTTCACGTACGCCGTCGTGGACGGCGGCGACACCGGAGCGACCATCCAGCACGGCTACAGCGGCGGCCCGGTCTGGTGCGACGAGGACCGGGCCGTCGTCGGCATGGTCGTGGGGAAGGTCAAGGGCGACGAGGCACGGGCCCACCATCCCGATCAGGTCCGCCGCCGCAGCTGGTTCCTGCCCACCCAGCGCGTCCGCGAGGAACTCGCCTCCGCGGGCGCCGCGCACCTGCTCGACACCCCGCACGACACGGACGAACCCGACACCTCCAGCGAGGCCTTCGACCTAGCGGACATCCTGAACCGGAAGGTGGACAGCGCCAAGGAGCTGGCCAGGTCCGGACGCGTGGTGGCGAAGAAGTGCGGTCTGGGCCATCCGCGTGACCGATCCGCGCCCTCCGTGGAGGAGTTCGCGCGCGTCCTGCTCACCCATCCTCGTGCCCTGGCAGAACTCACGCAGGTGCTGTCCGCGAAACCCGGCGCCGTCGCCGAACTGCTGGAGGTGGGCGCCCGGATCCCGCAGTGCGCGCTGCTCACCCACGCCGAACGCGGGCGCCTGGACGCGCTGCTGGCGTCCCTGCCCCACCACATCGTCGCCACGGTCCCCGCGCTCGTCCTCGACGCCCTCCCCGACATCGACCTGCCCGACCCCCTGCAGACCGATGCCGACTGGCTGGACGCGGACACCGTCGAGGCCCCGCTGGCGGCGCTGCTCGACCAGTTGGAGCGCAACCGCCGCGCCCCCGCGACCGAACGGTCCCACAGCCCGCTGCTCCCCGCCCTGGTCTGCCTCGTCCTCCATGTGGCAGCCGTGGCACCCGCCCCGCACGCGGACGCACTGGTCGGATGGAGCACCAAGGTCGTCCGGCGGACCCAGGGGCACCAGGCCGCGCTCGACGAGCGGCTGGCGCACGCCAGGGAACTGACCCGCCGGCTGCGGGCGCGGCAACAGAACGCACCGCGGCTGCTGGTACGCGTGCGAAGGGTCGACGGCGAGGGGGACAACTGCCGTTTCACCCTGCGGATGTGGCGCCGCGAGACCACCACATGGCAGCGCGTCCGCATCGACGAGCGGCAGGCCCGCGACACCGCCGAGACGGCCGGGAAGATCTTCACCGCCGCCTCCGTGCTGTGGCGGACCGGGAGCCTTCCCATCGTGGAACTGCTCCTGGACCGTGCCGACCTGGACCTGAACCCGCACTGGTGGAAGGCTCCGGGCCCGCTCAACACCCATCGGGCCCTGGGCGTGGAATTCCCCGTGGTCTTCACCTGTCCGGAGCTGGTCGAGCAGGGCAGCGACGCGGAGTTCCTCCGGGAGCGGAAGAAGCGCCTGCACCGAGGGGTCCTGGTGCGCATCGACGCGTCGGTCACCAGTCTCGACGAGGTCTACGGACGTCTGGCGGGCGAGATGAACGCCGTGGGGGCGGTCATCGGCGAGGTCGAGCCCGCCTTCCGCGAGCTGGTCGTTCAGTACTGCCTCGCGGCCGGCATGCCCGTGGTGCTGTTCGGGCGGGGCGAGAAGGGCTGGTCGCAGGCCGTGAGCCGACTCGCACGCGTCGCCCCGGCGGCGCTGCCGAACGTGGTGCGCGAGTACCGCCGGGACGCCTTCAACGAACCGGCCGTCCACCTCGGCCGGCCCGTGCTGGCCTGGTGCGACGACATCGGACCTCCCCCCGAAGACCTCTACCTCGACGACCCCTCGGAGGAGCTCGCATGACATCCGACGCACCCTGGCGGATCTTCCGGGGAGACGGCGAACCCCGGGGCATCGACGGTCTTCCGCCCGCTCCGCCCTGGCGCCGCTTCGGCGACGGCCCGCGCTCCGGCACGAGGGCGGCCCCTTACCTCATCTCCGCCAAGGACGCCGATGTCGTCAACGCCGCCCTGCACCTGCGCCGCCCCCTGCTCGTCACCGGCCAGCCCGGCACCGGCAAGTCCTCCCTGGCCCGGGCCATCGCGCACGAACTACAACTCGGGGACGTACTGCACTGGCCCGTCAACAGCCGCTCCACCGTGAGCGAGGCCCTCTACCGCTACGACGCCGTGGGCCGGCTGCGCGAGACCGCCCTGAACCGGGACCGGGAACGCGAGGAGCCGCCGATCGGCACCTTCGTCCGGCTCGGCCCCCTGGGCACGGCGCTGGTGCCCCGGACAGAGCCGCGTGTCCTGCTCGTCGACGAACTGGACAAGGGCGACGTCGACCTCCCCAACGACCTGCTGACGGTGTTCGAGGAGGGCGAGTACGAGATCCCCGAACTGGCCCGGCTCCCCGAGGACCAGTCCGTCGTCGACGTGCTGTCCGCCGACCCCGACACCCGGATCACGGTGACCCGGGGGCGGGTCAGGTGCGACGAGTTCCCCGTCGTGGTGATCACCAGCAACGGCGAACGCGACTTCCCGCCCGCGTTCCTGCGCAGGTGCGTACGGCTCGAACTGCCGCCGCCCGACAGCCGACGCCTGCGGGAGATCGTCTCGGCCCACCTGGGCGACACCGCGGCAGCCGATGTCGAGGACCTGCTCCAGGTCTTCCTGAGCCGCCAGCAGCGCGGCGGACTCGCCACGGACCAGCTGCTCAACGCGGTGTTCCTGCGCGCCGGCGGGGTGGACCTGGACGCCGACGGGCTCCTGGACGCCGTACTGCACCGGCTGGGCGGGACCATCTGAATGCCCGAGGACAGTGCGGGGTGCGGGCTCCGGCTCGTACTGGACCTGCTCGCCGACTGCGGGGTCACCCTCTCCCAGGAGGAACTGCTCGACACCCTGTGGCTGGCGCGGCAGCTGACCGGCTCACCCGAGTCCCTGCCCCTCCAGCGGGACGCCACGCCCAGCGTCGCCGCTCCCCCCACCCTCGACGTTCCCGACCGGCGCAGGCCTCACCTGTCCCCCGGAGGCAGGGCCGGACTGTACGGCGCCCCACGGCTGGAACGGCGACCGGAACCGGAATCCGCCTCGTCCGTGCCCGAACCGGAGAGGCCGAGGCCGGCCGCGATGCCCCAGGCCGATGAGAAGCGGGCGATGCCGCTGCGCGTGCCCGAGGCCAAGGCACTGGTCGACGAACTGCTCATCGGACGCGTCCTCAGGCCCCTGAAGCAGTCGCGCCCCAGCACCTCGCGCTACGACTTCGACGAGGAAGCCACCGTGCACGCCCTGGCGGAGACAGGGCTGCCCGATGTGGTGCTGCGGCCGGCTCCGGAGCGCTGGCTCGACCTCGCCCTGGTGGTCGACGACGGCATGTCCATGCTGCTGTGGCAGCGTCTCGCGACCGAACTGCACGCCCTGTTGCGCAGGGCGGGCGCGTTCCGCATGATCCGCGCCTACGGGCTGCACACCCGGGGCCACGAAGTCCACCTGCGCGGACGGCCCTTCTCGGCCGAGGCGAACAGGATCCCGACGGACCTGATCGCCGACCCCACGGGCCGGACCCTGGTCCTGCTCGTGAGCGACGGTGTGGGCCGGGCCTGGCGCGACGGGCGTATGCACAGCACGCTGAACGGCTGGGCGCGTTGTGGGCCGACGGCCGTGGTGCACGCGCTGCCGACGCGCATGTGGGGCGGTTCGGGGCTGCGCTCCCAGCGCTGGCGGGTGACCAGCGAGCGGCGCGGCTCGGCCAACACCGAGTGGGGCGTGGCCGACCCGGTACTGCCGCCGCACATGGTGTCCTTCCGCGGGGTCCCCGTACCGGTGCTGGAGCCCGCGCCGGCAGCGCTCGCCGCCTGGGTACGGCTGGTGGCTTCCCCGGCCTCGTCCGCGACGCTGCCCCTGCTGGCCGCTCCCGGGTCGTCGGGGGCCCGGCCCGTGGACACGGGGCTGCCCCGGCTGCGGCGCTTCCACGCGGCTGCCTCCCCGGAGGCCTACCGGCTCGCGGCACACCTGGCCGGTGTCGCCCCGCTGTCCCTTCCGGTGATGCGGCTGGTGCAGGCGGCCATCCCCTGGGCGGACACCGCGAACCTCGCCGAGGTGTTCCTCGGCGGGCTGCTGCGTCCGCTTCCCGGGCCGCCGGGCGAGTCCCTGCCGCCGCAGCACCAGCTCTTCGACTTCGACGGCGACATCGGGAACATCCTGCTCAACGCCGTGCCGCTGGCCGATGTCGTGGAGACCGGGCGGACCGTGAGCGCCCGCCTGGAACTCCTGGCGGGCCGCTCCCCCGAGTTCCCGGCCTGGCTCGCCCATCCCGAGGGCACCGAACGCATCCCGTCCTCGACCCGGGCCTTCGCCGCCATCGGCCCCCGGCTGGCGGCCCGCTTCGGCGTCGGCAGCCTGGAGCGGCGCATGGGGAGCGTCTGGAGGCCGCTGCGCTCGGGCGACCCGTGGCGCATCGGGCCGTACACGGTGCACGCCAGGGGAGTCGACGACGGGCTGTGCCGCAAGTTCCTGGGGCGGGACGCGGACGGTACGGAGGTCGTCGTCGTCACGGCAGACGGGCAGTTCGTGAGGAGGCTGAGCGCCGAGGAACTGGCTCTGCGGCGCATCGGCGGCGGGTGCGCTCCCCGGCTGGTCGCCAGCGGCCTCGACGACGACCCGCCCTGGATCGCCGAGACCCCTCCCCATTCACCGGACGGCATCCCGGCCGAGCCGCTCTCCACGGTCCTGGCGCGCGGAGACCTCGAACCGGATGCCGCCCTGGAACTGGCCCGGAACCTGTGCGAGGCGGTGGACACCAGTCACCGCGAGGGCCTGGCGCACGGGGACCTCACCCAAGAAACCGTGCGGTGCCTGGGCCGGACCGTGATCCTGACGGACTGGTTCCGGTCCTCCTACGATTCGGAACACGGCATCGACCGGGACATCACGGCGCTGGGGACGCTTCTCGAGCGGCTGATCACCTTCGCCCCCGAGGATCTCGGTGAGCTCCGGGAACTCATCGAAGCGTGCCATTCCGCCCTCCGGGGATTCCGGCCGACGGCGGGGCGACTGGCGGAACTCCTGGCCGCCCGGCTGGGCATGCAGGGGGACGACGGCAAGCTCGTCGCCGCGATGGACGCGCGGGCCAGGACCGAACTGATCCGCACACGGGTCCGCACCTGCCGCCGGATCGCCGTCGTCGGGCTGCCCGGAGCCAGCGGCAAGAGCACCACAGCCGCCCTGCTGGCCACGGTGTTCGCCACCGAGCGGTACGGCGGGACCATCGTGGTGGACGCCGACCCCGGCGTCGGCACCCTCGGATTCCGGGTGAACGAGAACCGGGGCCGGGGCATGACGGCTCTCACTCAGACCCTCAGGCGATTCCAGAACGCCGACCTTCTTGAGCAGAACACCCGCCTGCTTGAACCCTTCCTGTCCACGATGCGAGCGGGCGCGCACGTCCTGACAGACCTGATCGGCCTGCCCGCCCCGGACCCGGCGTACGTCCAGCGGGTCTACGACCTGCTGCAGCAGGAGTACGAGATCCTGATCACCGACTCGCACTCCCCGGACCTCGACGAGAACAAGCACGCCGTCCTGGGCCCTGCGCATCAGCTGGTCGTCGTGGCCGAGTCCATGCGGTCTCTGACGATGCCGCGCGCGCACGAGTACTTCAGCCGCCTGCTGGGACTCGGCTACAAGGAACTGCTGTCCCGGAGCATCATCGTCCTGTCGATGGGGATGCCCGACAGGCGGCAGACGCCCGACCCCTCGGGCATCGTCGACCGGCCCACCGAACTTCGCCAGCTGTGCCGGGCCATTGTGTCGATCCCCCACAGCCCGTACCTGGCCAACGCGGGAGAGGCCGACCTCAGCGCACTCGACCACGAACTCCGGGACGCCTACTACGCTTTGGCAGCCATCGTCGCCCAGTCCTTCAGGGCAACGTAGGCCTCCGAAGAAACAGTGAGGACCCCGCCCCCGGGATTCTTGGAGTCCCGCACCCCGACCCCGAGCACCCCGAGGTCGGCGACCTCGACGCATTCGCCGCCGCTGCTCCCGCTGTACGACGACCTACGCCACTGCGCGTCGCGCTCCATCAGGCCCTGACGTACGTCACGAAGGCGGAGTAGGCCTCCGGAGAGAGGGTGAGAATCCCGGCCTCGGGGTTCTTGGAGTCGCGCATGGCCAGGCCGAGGGTGAGGGCAGCGACCTCGATGCACTCGCCGCCCGTGTTGCCGCTGTACGACGACTTACGCCACCGCGCGTTGGTCAGGTCCTTGCTGATCCCCATAACGCTCCTCCATCACGCGGTTGATCAGTGCTGCCGAATCCTTTACGGAGAGGGCTGCAGCCTGCAAGTGAGCGTAACGGAACGCGGCTTCCCTGACAGTGTCAGGGTTGGCCGTCATGTGGCCGGAGATGAGGTCTTCGGTGTAGATGATCTCCGGGTCGTCGTCGAAGCGCAGGCTGGTGAACGACCCGATGAGGCTGGCGTGTTCCCCTGCCTCGTAGGGCAGCACCTGGATCCGCGCCCAACGGCGGTCGGCGAAGCTGAGCAGGTGCTGGAGTTGCCGACGCATGACCTCGCGTCCGCCGATCGGCCGGTGCAGGGCGGCCTCGTCCAGGATCACCCAGGCCATCGGCGGCTTTTCGCGAGCCAGGATGCGCTGGCGCTCCATGCGGGCGGCGACCAACTCATCGAGCTTGTCCGGCATACCTGTCGCGAGCACGGCACGGGCGTACTCCTCCGTCTGGAGAAGTCCGTAGATCATCTGTGCCTGGTACGTCGAGATGCACTCCGCCCGCGCTTCCAACTCCGCGAACTGTTGGAACCACGCAGGCAACTGACTGCGCAACACCAACCCCACGAGCCTCGAAAAGCTCCCGTCCGTCATCAGCGCCGCATCCGCACGCTCCGCGAACTCCCTGGTCGGGACCTTGTGGGCCGTTTCGATCTGGCCGACGAGAGAATTCGTGCAGAAGATGCAGTCCCCCAGTTCCTTCTGGGACAGCCCCGCGCTCTCGCGGTAGCGGCGGAGCTCGGAGCCGAAATAGTCCAGCGGCGAGGCGGTGGGGTCGAGGCGGCGGATGTTGGGCATGGAGGTCACCCCCAGGTCTGAACGCGGCACGGCGTTCATTTCGGTCTGTAGCCGAGCGTAATCACTCGACTCCACCCTGGTGGCATGAATCACGCAACCCACCAGCCCTGGCCAGGACTTGGCTCCCCGGGCTTCCTGGGCTCCCGATACGGCACCGACTTCACGCTGGGTGAGCACTCCGCCCGGCATCTGCGCCGGATCCTCAGGGTGTATCTCGTCGCCTGGGAGATGAGCGAGCTGTGCGACCCGGCCTGTCTGGCGCTCACCGAGCTCGTCGCCAACGTCGTACGCCACACGGACGACCGGCGCGCCGCGGTGCTGATGACGCGTCGGCCGGACGGGCGTGGGGTGCGGGTGGAGGTGACGGACACCTGCCCGCGCCCGCCGTTGTCCACAGCTGTGGACGAAGTCGCCGAACTTGCGGAAGGCGGGCGCGGCGTGCTGATCGTCGAGGCGGTCACGGACCGGTGGGGGTGGGATCCACTGCCCGACCGGCCCGGGAAGACCGTCTGGTTCGAGTGTGAACTGAAGGCGGCGCAGGACGAACACGGGTCAATCGGGTAGGAATTCTCTCAGCGCCTCATCCAGGCTTTTCGCTATCTCCGTGTCACTCGGCGGGTCTTCCCCCGGGCCTCGCGGAGGGTCGTACAGCGCGTCGAGTTCGGTGATGAGGGTGCGGTTCACCGCGCCGTACAGCGGCGTCACCGGGCGGCGGACGGCCTCGCGGAGCGCCGGGTACAGGATGTCGCGGGAGTAGCTGGTGCCGTCGGAGAAGCGGTCGGGGGGCGTACGGACCGTGCTCTCGCCGGTGGGGGACGCCCAGGGCGTCTCCGCGTACGCGGGGGCGTGGCGGCAGTCGGGGGCGGACTCCTGGTACGCGGAGGTGCGGGTCGCGGCGAACCCGGCACGCAGCAGGCAGCGTTCGCTGTCGGGGTCGGTCAGGAACGCGATGAGTTCCTCGGCCTTCGCGGCCCGCTGCCCGGTCATGGAGGAGGTGACGGCGAGGTTCTGGCCGCCGAGCACGGTCTTGCCGGGCAGCCGGGTCACACCGAGCTTGCCCTTGAAGGTCTCGTAGAGGGTGGGATAGACGTACGGCCAGTGCCGCAGGAAGGTGGTGCGGCCCTCCGCGAAGGCGCTCAGCGACTCGGCCTCGCGGGACTCGGAGGCCTCCTTGAGCGTGTAGGCCTTCGCCGTGCGCTCACGCAGTTCGGCCACGCCCGCCGTGAGCTGCTGCTCGGTCGCGACGTATGTGCCGTCGCGGTCGGTCAGCTCGAAGTCCGGTACGGCCGAGGCGAACGCCTCGATCGCGTTGACCGTACGGCCCTCGTACGGGGCGAGCTGGGTGGTCCAGCCCGCTTTCTCGTCCCTGGGGGCGACGGCGTCGATCAGGTCCCGCAGCTCGCGCCAGGTGACCCCGTCGCTGAGCTCGGTCCGGGAGGCACTGGCGTCCCGCAGATGGTCCTTGCGGTAGTACAGCAGGCCGGCGTCGCTGTTGAAGGGGACCGCGTACCGCTTGCCGTCCCAGTACGACGTGCTGTTGACGGAGGGGATGAGATCCTCGGGGGCCTTGACGGCCGCGTCCGTCAGCGGGCGGATCATGCCGGACTCGGCGAACTCCGGGATCCAGGTCACGTCGAGGTTGACCACGTCGTAGTCGGCGCTGCCCGACTGGAGGGCGCCGAGGAGCTGGCTGCGCTGCTGGTCGGCGGAGCCGGGCAGTTCGACGAGGCGGGCCCGGTAGCCGTGGGAGCCCTCCGTGGCGTTCCAGGCGTCGATGAGCTGCTGGCGTATGCCGTTCTTGCCGGTGACGTCCTGGCCGCTGGCCACCACGATCCGGGTGGAGGCGTCGGCGCCCTGCGGCTGCTGTCCCCCGCCGTCCCCGGCGCCGCCGCCGGTGCAGGAGGCGACGGCGAGCAGCGACAGCGTGGACAGCAGGGACAGCACTGCGGCGGGCAGGCGGCGGGCCATCATTCCTCTCCCGTTCCGATGCGGGCGACCTCGTCGTGCAGGGCGGGGACCAGGTCGTCCCGGGCGTCCAGGCAGCGGCCCCGCCCGGCGTCGGCGATGCGCGTGGCGGGGCGCCCGCTGTCGCAGGCGCCGCTGTTCAGGGTCACCATCGCCACGGGCACGCCCGCGGACCCGGCCCGCTCAAGCACCTGTTCCAGCCGGTCGCCGGTCAGGCGGGTGTCGTCCTCGCCGTCGGTGAGATACACGATCAGTCGCGGCCTCTCGTCGTCGGCGCCGCGTTCCCGCATGAACGCCAGGGCGTCCAGCAGGGCGGCCGACGGATCTGCCTCCGCGTCCCGCACCTTGCCGGTGTCGAGGTCCTGTTCAGCCTTCTTGCGGGAGTGGGTGCCGAAGGGCACCAGCTCGGTGTGCGTACGGCCGGTGAGGCCGTGCACGGCCCACACCCCGTACTCGTCCTCCCCGCCGAGCCCGGGCAGGGTCTGCTTCAGGATGCCGGGGCCGCCGCTGGGGCCGTCCCACAGACCGGCCATCGAGCCGGAGCTGTCGAGCAGGAAGAGGACCCGGCCCGGTCCGTGCGCGTCGCCGTACTCCTCCAGTGCCCGGTCCAGATCCGCCGCGTCGGCGGAGTCCGCCGGGCGGACTCCGCCGGTCAGGCCGGAGGGGACCGCCGACCCGGTGTCGAGCAGCGGGCGGTCACCGCTCGCGGACCTGAAGCCCTGCTCGCCGAGCACCTCCCGGCCCTCCGCACCGGTCAGCCAGGCGCGGAAGCGGTCCGCCTCCTCGTCGCGCGCGTCGGCGTCCAGGTCGCCGTGGTCCCAGCGCACCCGCACGAACGTCGGTTCCAGTCCGGGTACGTCGTCGGGGTAGGCGGCGGTGCGCGGCACGCGGGTGGCCGGGCGGCAGCCGATCCCGCTTCTGAGCAGGAACTCCGGGACCAGGGCCGCGCCGCGGTCGTCCACGGCGTCGTCGTCGGGCAGGCTGCACAGCAGCTTGACGGCCGAGGGCTCGGGCCGCTCGGGCCGGGTGATGCGCAGCTCGGCGCCGCGCGCGTCGTCCCCGTCGCCGTACAGGCCCGCGGTCGCCAGCAGCGCCGAGCCGGTCAAGGCGGGGTCGGGGCGGTGCACTTCGGCGGCGCCGGGCCCGCCCTCCAGGACGTCGACGAGCTCCGACAGCGAACGCCCGGTGGACTTGCCGAGGGTGTGGTCCAAGCCCCGCGGGACGGCCAGCACCACCGGCGAGTAGGCCAACGGCTCGGTGTCCGGCTCCAGTCGGGCGAAGACCCGGTCCTCCTGCGCGGCGGCGACCCGGCCGACGTCGGCGCCGGTCGCGGGTATCCACACGTCCGGCTGGGGGCCGATGTCCCGCTGCGGGTTGTCGTCCTCGCGCGGCTGCTGCCAGGCGTCGGTCCGCTCGCTCAGCGCGCTGACCACGGCGGCGGAACCGGCGCTGTAGACGGTGACGCCGCCGCGTCGGCAGCCGTCGTCCGTGGTGTTCGCGCCCGAGACGAAGTAGGCGTCCGCGGCGGCCTGCATCGCCGGTTCCAGGTCGGGGTCGGTCAGCACGCGCAGCTCCAGGGAGGGCGCGCAGATCGCGGAGTCGCCGAGGACGGCGAAGATCCCGTAGCCGCCGGCGCCGGTGGCGAGCAGGGCCAGCACGGCGGTGAGCAGGGCGGTCCGGCCGAGCCGTTCGGCGACGGCCCGGACAGCGGCGGCCGCCGCCCGCGTGAACTGCCGCAACCGGCGCGGGCGGACCGGCGGCGGATCCGGAACCCCGACGGGCACGGGCGGAGGCGCGGGCTCAGGGTCAGGCACCGGCACCGGCGGAGCCTCAGGCGCGAGCGAAGGCACCGGCCGCGCCGCCAGCAGGACGTCCGCGTCCGGGTCCCAGGGAGGTGCCAGTGCCTGCGGTATCTGCGGGTCGTCCTCCTCCGCCCGGTATCCCGCCTCGTCCATCCGCTGCTTCAGCGTGGGATACAGCTCGGAGAGCCACACCTCCCCGCCCTCGTCGAGCACCTCGGCCAGCTCCCTGGTGAACGGCGTCGCGACGTCGGCGTCCCCGCCCAGGATGCAGCGGTTGGGCTGGACGCTCATCAGGAGGAGGACCTTCTCCTTGTTGCCCTCCGGGTCGGCGAAACGGTGCCAGATCCCCGCGGCGTGGCCCGCGTAGCAGCAGTCCAGGATCACCAGCACCTTCTCGGCGCGGCTCTCGGCGACGCAGATCTCGCCCAGCACCTGGGCGAAGCTCACCGCCCCGGGCAGCTCGCCCGCGACCACCCGCGCGGTGCGCATCTGCAGATGCAGCTCGCCGCCGGACGTGTTCACGACGGCGTGCCCGGCGAAGTAGAGCAGCAGCAGGCCATCGGCCTCGCGCACGGCATGGCGCAGCGCGGCGGTGAAGTCCTCCTGGGACGGCGAGGCCAGCACTCTGATCTCGCCCGCGCCGAAGACCCCGCCCCGGTGCAGGGCGTCGTCGAGTGTCTTCCGGTTGTGCCGCACGGCGGGAAGCTGACCGGTCACGCCCCGCGGGTCGGGGGCCGTGTGGTCGTATTCGGACACGCCGACGAGCAGCGCCCGGTTCGCTCGGCCGCGCGGGTCGAAGCGGCTCACCGGGCTACTCGCCGTCGGAGCCCAGCGGGCGGATCTCCGAATCGGGTTCGCCGCCCTGGAGCCTGCGGCGGTTGTTCTTCCAGGTCTTCACCGCGCGGGCGGTGTAGTCGGTCAGCGCCGCCACCGTCGCGACGTCACCGAGCAGTTGGAGGACCAGCTCGACGTCGGGTCCCAGCCGCCCCTTGGGCCCGTCGGTGCTGGTCCGCTCCTCGATGCGCAACTGCGCGTCGGACAGCAGTCGTTCCAGCGGCTCGTCCCGCTCCAGCCATGCCCGCAAGGCTCTGACATCGTCCACGGTCGCGCCGTCACCCAGCCGGACGCGTACGCCTAAGACAGCCACTTCGTCCCCCTCTGTCATACGCGACATCATGACACCGGGTCAGGCCGCGGGGGCAGACCTTTGACGCAAACCGCGCAAGAGCCCGCACACGCTCTTCACGCCGCACGCCCCCGGCGCACGGGTGCTCAGCCCTGGGTCTGGAGCTGGCGGAGCTGACGCTGGACGTGATCGAGCGCCCCTTCGCGCCGCCCGGGCACCCGCCCCCGCAGCTCGGCGAGCGCGATCCCCAGGTCACGGGCCTGCGCGGAGTCGGCTATCTGTCCCCACTGGTGGTGGGCCCGGTCGACGGCCGACTCGACGGCGGGCGCGTCCACCGCCTGCCCGGCGTGCAGCCGGGCGGTGGCCACCGACAGCCAGGTGCGGCAGCTGCGGGCCGCGTCCCCGGCGAACATCGCCAGGTCGGCCCGGACCTCGGACCAGTGCAGGGCCTCTTCGGAGGCGGGTCCGTACGCGGCCACGGCGGCCTGCTCGTGCCGGGCGGCGAGCGCGTCCGCGTCCCCGTGGCGGCCGGACTGGACGGCGGCGGTGATGGCGGTGTGCGGATCGCCGGACACCGGCCCCTGCGCGCTGATGACGATGTCCCGGCCGGCGCTCTCCTGCGCGATCCGGGCCAGCGCCTGCTGGTGCAGCTGCTCCGGCGGCGGGCGGAAGCCGCTGCGCAGGATCGTCGCCACGGCCTTCATGTACGCCGGTGCCGCCACCGAGCGCCGGGACGGCGGTGGTGCGATACGCCCGTGGACGGCGGTGCCCCGGCCCGAGTCCAGGGGGGTGCTCCGCAGCAGCTCCCAGGCCTCGGGGTCCGCGTGCAGGTCGAGCACGAGCGTGGTGGCCCCGGCGGGTCTGAGGCGCAGCTCCTCCCGGAACCAGTGCCAGGGGAAGGCCGTGTAGCGCACGGTGGGGGCCGTGGTGCGGGCCAGCGCGAGATGCGGCAGGCGCTGTTTGCGGTCGAGCTGGAGCTGTCCGGTGACGTAGACGGTGAGCGGGCCGGGGGCCGTGGCGGCGGCGCGCAGCCGGGTGAGGACGGCCTGCGGCTCCAGCGGGTCGGCGAGTTCGACGACGTTCGCGGTGTCCGTGCCGGACAGCACCGCGGGCGGTACGGCGGCGAGGACGGGGAGCACGGAGGCGGCGTCCACCAGGCGCCCCTTGCCGAGCGGCGAGGCCGCCAGCAGCAGCACGGTTCCGGGCATCTCTTCCCCTCCCCCGGTCGATCACGTACGGCAGCACCGTAACCTCTGCGGCTGCAAAGGGGGCGGTCAGGACCGCAAACGTCCGCCTTCGGGTGGTTCGCCCCCGACTTGCCAGCGGCCCCGCGCAGGTGTGCCCTGGTAGGCAGGGGCAGGGAGAGAGGAGCACTCTCATGGCTCATGCGGCACCCGCCTCACGCGAGGTGGCCCTGCGCCACCGCACGCCCGATGTCTTCAGCCCACGCGCCCACGCCATGGCGAAGATCGCGGTGCCCATCGCCCTCGGGCTCGTCTACGGCTACTGGGCCGCGGCCAACCGGCGCTACGGCGGGCCCATCACGGGCTGGAACCTGCTGTTCGGCTTCGTCACCGCGCTCGTGTTCGCCGTACTGTTCGCCGCCGTGTGGCAACTCGGGCCGAAGCTGCGACGCGAACTGCACGCGGCGCTCTGGTTCGCCTTCACGGGCAGTGCGACCGGCTTCCTCATCAGCCAGTCCAACCTGTCCGTGCTGTGGTCCATGTGGCTGGGCCTGGCGGCCGGGGCGGGCGTCCTGCTGACCATGTTCTACCGCTACTACACGCACGAGGACGCCACGGGCCACCGCATCGGCTGACCGGGCCCGGTCCGTCCCGCGCGTGTGCCCGTACGGCCGATTGCAGTCACCCCGCGCGCGGGGCGGGCCCGGGGCGGCTTGCCTGGAAGGGTGCCCGAGCGCGACCGGGCGCCCGTACCCGAGAAGGCGCCCCCACGACCACGGAACGCCCTGTCGGCCGTTCTGCTGGCCCTCGCGTGCCTGCTCACGCCGTTCGGGGCGCTCGCGTCCTGGGCGGCGCACGGGCTGACCGACACCGGCCGCTACGTGCGCACCATGGCGCCGCTCGCAGCCGACCCGGACGTGCGGCTCGCGGTCGCGGACGCCGTCGGGAACGGCATCATGCGGGAGGCCGGGCACGACCTCGGCACCGGCTCCCTGCACGGCGCTCTCGGGCCCTTCGTGCACGACGCGGCGCGCTCCTTCACGCGCACCGAGGCGTTCCGCGCCGCCTGGGACGCGGCGAACCAGGCCGTGCACGCCGCCGTGCTGCACGCCCTGCGCGACGACGAGGAGCGGACGGCCCCGGTCACCGTCGACCTCGCCCCGGTCGTCGCCCGGATCAAACGCCAACTCGAAGCCGACCACGTGTCGTTCGCCCACCGCATCCCGGTCACCCACGCCCGGGTCCCGGTGCTCCCGGCCGGGGACGTGGACCGACTGCGCAGGGGATACCACGTGCTGGACACCGCCGCCTTCTGGCTGCCGCTCACCGCCGCCGTGCTGGCCGTCGCCGGGATCGCCGTCGCCGCCTGCCGCCGCCGCGCGGTCACCGCCCTCGGCCTCGGCACGGCCCTGGGCGGCGCTCTGCTGGTCCTCGCCGTCGCGATCGGCCGCCGCCTGACCCTCGCCGACCTGCCCGACGCGCTCCACCGCCCGGCCGTGGGCGCGGTCTACGACGCCCTGACGACCACCCTGCGCACCGTGTCCTGGCTGCTGCTCGCCCTCGGCCTGACGGTCGCGCTCGGCTCGTGGCTCACAGGCCGGTGCCTCGCCGCGCGGCGACGCAGCCGAGCGTCCGCAGCGCCCGCCGCAGATCCCCCTCCGGAGCCGACGCGAGCCCGAGCCTGACGGCGGAGCCCGGCCCACGACACCCCCCGACCACCCCGCACCCGCGTCCCGGCCACTGCCCGCCCTCGGCCTCACGGCAGCACTCACCCCCCGGCTCACCGACCGCCCCCTCGCCGCGCGGCGACGCAGCCGAGCGTCCGCAGCGCCCGCCGCAGATCCCCCTCCGGAGCCGACGCGAGCCCGAGCCTGACGGCGGAGCTCGGCCCACGACACCCCCGACCACCCCGCACCCGCGTCCCGGCCACTGCCCGCCCTCGGCCTCATGGCAGCACTCACCCCCCGGCTCACCGACCGCCCCCTCGCCGCGCGGCGACGCAGCCGAGCGTCCGCAGCGCCCGCCGCAGATCCCCCTCCGGAGCCGACGCGAGCCCGAGCCTGACGGCGTCGGGCGTGTGGCCGGGGGAGACGGCGAAGGCGGGGCCGGGCGTGACGGCGATGCCGTGCGCGGCCGCGGCGGCCGTGAAGGTGTCGGCGCGCCATGGGGACGGCAGTTCCCACCAGGCGAAATAGGCGCGGGGATCGGACCGTACGGCGAAGCCGGCGAGTTCCTCGGCGAGGATCCGCTGCCGCCGCGCCGCGTCCGCCCGCTTGGCCTCCACCAGCCGCTCCACCGTCCCCTCCGACGCCCAGCGCACGGCCGCCTCCAGCGCGAACCGTGCCGCGCTCCACCCGCCCGACCGCACGGCGTCGGCGACGGCGGCGACCCGCTGCGGCGGCACCACGAGGAACCCGACGGTGAGCCCGGGCGCGACCCGCTTGGAGAGCCCGTCGACGACATGGGCGAGGGCCGGGGCATGGGCGGCGAGGGGATCGCCGGCCCCGTTCCGCTCCCCCGGGCCGTGCAGGAAGGACCAGATGCGGTCCTCCACGATCGGGAGGTCCAAGTGGTGGATGAGCTGGGCGAGTTGCAGCCGCCGCGTCCGGCTCGTCGTCAGGGACGTCGGATTGTGCAGCGTCGGCTGCACGTACAGGGCGGACAGGGGCGCCGAGCGGTGCGCGGCCGCGATGGCCTCCGGCAGCAGCCCGGCCCGGTCACCGGCCAGCGGCACCAGGGTGATGCCCAGCCGGGCCGCGATCTCCTTGACCAGCGGATACGTCAGCTGCTCCACCCCGACCCGGCCGCCCGGCCGGACCAGGGAGGCCAGGACGGCGGCGATGGCCTGACGGGCGTTGCCGGTGAACAGCAGCCGGTCCGGGGCGGGGCGCCAGCCGGGCGTGGTGAGGAGGGCGGCCGCGGCCTGACGGGCCTGCGGGGTGCCGGTGGCGGCGGCCGGCAGCAGGGCCTCGGCCAGCACGTCGGGGCGCAGCAGGGGCGCGAGGACTGGGGCGAGCAGCTCCGGCTGGCCGGGCGCGCTGGGGTAGTTGAGCTCCAGGTTGACCGGAGTGCCGGTCGGGCCGGGCTCGGCGAGCGCCTGCCCCGCCGGTCCTGTCGGTCCGGCCCGTACGAAGGTGCCGCGCCCGACCTCGCCGACGACCAGCCCGCGCCGGACGAGTTCGCTGTAGACCCGGCCCGCCGTCGACGGGGCGATGCCGCGCCGCCGCGCGAACGCCCGCTGCGGCGGCAGCCGTTGACCGGGCCGGAGCCGTCCGGTGGCGATGTCGTCGGCGATCCTGTCGGCGATGCGCCGGTAGTCACCCATCGGTCGGTCTCCCCCTTGGATTGCACCGAGAGCAAAGATCTTATTGTACCGAGTAGTTGGGCGGCCTAGGGTCGTCCTCATGGCACCCTTCCTCGCATACGAGGACAAAGGCCCCGAGACCGACCGGCAGCCGCTTGTCCCCAAGGTCCCCCTGGTTCTCGTCCACGGCCACCCCTTCGACCGCTCGATGTGGGCCCCGCAGCTCGAGACGTTCGCGGCGGACCGCCGGGTCATCGCCCCCGACCTGCGCGGCTACGGCGCCTCTCCGAACGCGCCCGCCGTCCCGGACTTCTCCGGATTCGCCCGGGACATCGAGGCCCTGCTGGACGAGCTGAAGGTGGAGTCGTTCGTCCTCGCGGGCCTGTCGATGGGCGGCCAGATCGCGATGGACTGCTACCGCCTGTTCCCCGAGCGCGTCAGCGGCCTGGTCCTCGCGGACACCTTCCCGTCGGCGGAGACCCCCGAGGGCGTCCGCACTCGCGACGCCATGGCGGACCGTCTCCTGGCGGAGGGCATGCGCGGCTACGCCGACGAGGTCCTGGAGCGGATGGTCGCCCCCTACGCCTCCGACGGGGTCAAGGCCCACGTCCACCGCATGATGACCGCCACCGCCCCCGAGGGCGCCGCGGCGGCCCTGCGCGCCCGCGCCCGCCGCCCCGGCTACGACGATCTGCTGACCCGCGTCCGCGTCCCGGCCCTGGTCGTCGTGGGAGCGGACGACACCTTCACCCCGGTCTCCGACGCCCTGGCCATGCACACGGCCCTGCCGGACTCGGCGCTGCACATCATCGACGGCGCGGCCCACATGCCGAACCTGGAACGCCCGGCCGTCTTCGACCAGGCACTGGCGGAACTCCTGGCCCGCGTCGACGCACGGCAACCTTCCCCCGCCCCACCCCGTCCTTGAGGGAGGATGCGGGCGAACCACCCCGCGAACGGAAGGCCGGCCATTGAACACCGCCGCTGCCGAACGGACCGCCACCGACGACGGGCCGGAACACGATCCGCCCGGGCGGCGATTCGGCGCGGGGTTCGCCTTCCTGCTGCTCGCGGGGGTGAGCGTGGTCGTGGGCTTCCGCACCGCCGACAGCGACGGCGTCACACCCGTCCCGCAGCTCCTCGCCTTCCTCCCCTGGCTGCTCGCGCCCACCGGCCTGGCGCTGCTGCTCACCCTGCGCTCCCGCTGGTGGCTGGGAACGGCCTGGGGAGTGGCCGTGCTCGGCCTGCTGGCCTGGTTCATCGAGCCGTACGGCAAGGTCGACGACCCCGCCGGCCGCCCGGTCGCCGATCTGCGCGTGCTGACCTCGAACGTCGAGTTCGGGCAGGGCACCGGCTCCCTGATCGCCGCCGTACGCCGCGAGAAACCGGACATCATCTTCGTACAGGAGTGCGAGTACGCGTGTGACGAGCGGCTGCGGAAGGACCTCTCCCAGGACTATCCGCACCGCAGCGCCGTCGAGGGCGGCGGCTCCGAGGGCTCCGTCATCCTCAGCCGCTTCCCGCTCCGGCCCACCGACGGGGTCCCCGCCACCATGGGCATGCCCGGGGCGGTCGCCGACGTGGACGGAAACGCCGTACGGCTCCAGCTCGCCCACCCCATGCCCCCGCTGCCCGGGCAGGTCGACCTCTGGAAGCGGGAACTCGGCGCCCTGCGCGCCGCGGCCGTCACCGACCGGGGCACCCCGCTCGTCCTGGCCGGCGACTTCAACGCCTCCCAGGACCACGCCGTCTTCCGCCGCATCCTCGACACCGGCCTGCGCGACGCCGCCCGCCTGGACGGCGCCGACCGCACGGCCACCTGGCCGGCCCGGACCGCCCCGACGCTCGGCGCCCAGATCGACCATGTGCTGGTGTCGCGGGACTTCGCGGCCCGCGACACCCGCGTACTGAAGCTGTCCGACACGGACCACCGGTCGGTGATCACCGACCTGACGCTGCACCGGCGGCCCGGGAGCGGCTCTTAACGGCCGGACTTCTCCAGGGCCTTGTCCAGGGCCTTGTCCATCGCCGCCGCGAGACCGTTGGCCCACAGCTGGTTCACCCGGGCCCGCTCGGCGGCGTTCGGGTTGGCGTTGGTGCAGGACGTACCGGGCCCGCCACCGGACATCAGCTCGCTGCACGGACCCGAGTAGTGGTCGGGCAGACCGAGGACGTGACCGGTCTCGTGCGCGGTGACCCGCGTGGAGTTGTACTGCTGGTTCTGCCGGTAGTCGAGGAAGATGTAGCCGTTGCCGTGCCCGTCGGTCGAGGCGTAGGAGCCCCGGGAGTCATTCCCCTCTCTGTAGCTGAAGTCGGCGGACGACGCGGAGCCGGACTGGAGCTTCACGTTCGACACCGCGCCGTTCCATATCTGGGTGCTGCGCGCTATCTGGGAGCTGAACGTGGGCGCGCGGGACGCGTCGTAGACGACGGTGACGGCGGCGGTGGCACTCGGGCTCGCGGCACGCTTCTCGGCGACCGACTCCAGGACGGCCTGGAAGAAGGCCTTGCTGGCGTCCGATTCGGCGGACTTGGCGACGTACCCGGCGTGCGGCGCGGCTACCGGGGCCGGGGTCGCCGGGGCCGGGGCCGCCGCGGCGGGAGCGGCCGTACCGAAGCCGACCGTCGCGAGGCCGAGACCTAGAACCGCCAGTGTGGACATGGACTTTCGCATCGAGACTCCTTGGTGGGGGTTTGAGTCGTCACCGGTGAGTCTCGGCGCCTGTGCGTCGCCTGTGATGATGGCAACCAGCGATAGGACGGAGCTATTGGCTGCCCAATTCACATGCTTTAGCGCTGAATTATGTGGCTGGTTAGCAACGCGATTCCGCTTTAGCCTCACGGAGCATGGAGCTCGAGGTGAGGCACCTCCGCGCGCTGTGCGCCATCGCCGACACCGGCAGTCTGCACCGCGCCGCCCGGCACCTGGGCGTCGCCCAGCCGTCGTTGAGCACACAACTGCGCCGCATCGAGCAGGAGCTGGGCGGCCCGCTGTTCCTGCGCGCCCACACCGGCTGCCGCCCCACCCCGCTGGGCCGCCTGGTCCTGAGCCGCGCCCGTCCGCTGCTGGCCGAGATGCAGCTCCTGGTGGTCGAGGCGAGGGCGGCGGCGGGCGGCGGCACCGAGCTCCGTATCGGCTCCACCGCCAGCAAGGCCCTGGCGGGCTGGCTGCGCCGCCTGCGCGCCCATGGCCAGAATCCCACCCTCCATATGAACGTCTCCGCGAACGCCCTGCTCCGCATGGTCCTGGACGGCCAGCTCGACGTCGCCTTCGTGCACGAGGTGGAGGGCTGCCCGCTGCGCATCCCCCCGGAACTCCGGCTGCGCGTCCTGGTCGAGCGCGAGCCGCAGTTCGTGTCGCTGCCCGTCGACCATCCGGCGGCCTCGAAACCCGAGGTCGACCTGCGCGACCTGGCCGGCGACCGCTGGATGATCGACCCCACGGTCGACGGCGAATGGGACGCCGTCCAGCGGATGTTCCGCGCCGCCGACGTCAGCCCGCGCGTGCTGCACGGCGACTACCACACGGCCGACGCCCTGGTCGCGACCGGCGAGGTGGTCACCGTGTGCCAGCCGACCCGCACCCCCCGCCCCGACATGGCGGTACGCCGCCTCAAAGGCGACCCGCTCGGCGTACGGCTGCTCGTCGCGGCCCGTACGGAGACGGCCCTGGCCGGCGTCTGCCCCGCGCTGGAGGAGGCCTACGGGGAGGTGGCGCGGCAGGCACCGGCGTACCGGGAATGGCTGGAACGAGCGCCTCAGGGCACCGCGCGACTGCTCGGTTCACGGCGGCCGGCACCCGACGGCCCTCGCAGACCGCCGAGCCCGGCCCTCCCCTGATCTCTCCGCTGATCTCTCCGCGTGCCGGGTCAGACGCCGATGTCGCCGCCGTCCGCGCGCCACACGGCCACGACCGCCGGACGGACGTACTTCCCGGGCCCGTCGGGCCAGGTGCTGGCGGGCTTCTCCACGGTCGCGCCGTCGATCTCGCCCGGGTGCTGCACGGCGACGAGCACGCGCCGGTCCTGGATGATCGGGCCGCAGGTCTCGGCGCCCTTCGGCACGGTCAGGAACTGCTTGAGCTCACCGCGCCGCTCACCCCGGGTCGCCACGCCGAACAGGCCGTCGTGCGAGCCGAGCTGGGCGCCGTCGGTGGACATCCACAGGTTGCCGTAGGGGTCGAAGGCGACGTTGTCCGGGCAGGAGATCGGGCTGACGCCGTCCTTCGGGAACCCGGCAAAGTAGGTCGCCGGGTCCTCCGGGTCACCGGCGACCAGGAACAGCGACCAGGCGAACTTGGTGCTCTCGGGCCGGTTCCAGCGCTCGGTGAGCTCCAGCACGTGACCGTGCTTGTTGGCGTGGCGCGGGTTGGCCTCGTCCGCCTTGGCGTTGGAGCCGACACCGCGGTTGGTGTTGTTCGTCAGGGCGACGTACACCTTGCCGGTCACCGGGTTGGGCTCGATGTCCTCGGGCCGGTCCATCTTGGTGGCGCCCACCTTGTCACCGGCGAGCCGGGTGAAGACGAACACCTCCTCGGCGGTCATCCCGTCCACGTGCGAGACGGCGCCCTTCGCGGTGGCGGTGGCTAGCGGGATCCACTGCCCGCTCCCGTCGAACTCCCCGTCCTTCGGGAGCTTGCCCGTGCCGTCGATCTCGATGGCGGGGGAGTCGCCGGTGAGCTTGGCGACGTACAGCGTCCCCTCGTCGAGCAGCGAGAGGTTGTGCTCGCGCACGGCACGCGAGGACCCGTGGCGCATCCGCTTGCTGCCGACGAACTTGTAGAAGTAGTCGAACCGCTCGTCGTCACCGGAGTACACGACGGGCCGCCCGTCCCGCGTGAGCCGCACGGTCGCGGCCTCGTGCTTGAACCGCCCGAGCGCGGTGTGCTTGCGGGGCGTCGACTCCGGGTCGTACGGGTCGAACTCCACGACATACCCGAACCGGTGCACCTCGTTCGGCTCCTGGGCGACGTCGAACCGCTTGTCGAACCGCTCCCACTTGCGGTCGGTGGCCCCGGTCCCGACGCCGTACCGCTTGTCGGTGTCCCGGCTCGCGTTGCCGAAGTACTGGTTGAAGTTCTCCTCGCCGTGCAGGGTCGTGCCCCACGGGGTGACACCGCCCGAGCAGTTGTTGAGGGTGCCGAACACCTTGGTGCCGGTCGGGTCGGCGGAGGTCCGCACGAGCTTCGACCCGGCGACGGGCCCGGTCAGCCGGAACTCGGTGGTGACGGTGACGCGCCGGTTGAGCTGATGCCGGGACACGGGGGTCAGCTTGCCCGTCTTGCGGTCCCCCTCCACCACCACGGCGGACAGCCCGTGCGCGGCCCAGGCGATCTCGGCCTGCTCACGGGTGGGATGGGCGGAGTCGTACCCCCGGAACATCAGAATCTCGTCGGTGTACTCATGATTGGCGACGAGCAGCTGCCTGCCCCGCTCACCCGGCAGCGGCAGCAGGGCGAGAAAGTCGCAGTTGTACCCGAACTGCCCGGCCTGCGCCTTGGCGGTCTGCTTCTCCGGGTCGAAGGCGGGCGCCCCGCGCAGGATGGGCTCACCCCAGCGGATGACGACGTTCTGCCGGTACCCGTCCGGCACGGTCACGGCGTCGGTGGTGTTGGGCGCGACGGGCGCGAAGCGCAGCCCGCGCGCGCCCTTGTGTTTACGCCGGGCGGCGGTGGCGGCGGCGTCGGCTGCGGGGCCTTGCGCCGGTGCCGCGTTAGCAGGCTGCGCCTGCCCGAAGCCCACGGCCCCCGCCCCCGCGGCGCCCACGGTCACCACGGCCGCGGCCCGCATCATCGACCGGCGGCTGAGGGCGCCCGCGATCACATCACCGACGTACTCGTTGGAGCTGGTGTTGGGCACCTCGTGGAAGCAGGCGTCACCACACCGGAAACGACAGGTCATGGCGGACCGGCCGCCAGGGTGCGAATCGGACGGCGTTCCGATCAACGGCAGCAGCTTTCGCACTTTGCTCTCTCCTTGGATGCCCTTGGTGTCAGCGTGACCGTAGGAGTACATACGTGCGGGAGCCGGGCGCCTGGGTGAACTGCGGGTGAACCTGCGGCATCCGTGCGGCAGTTGCTTCGATTCTGCGGGGCGACACCGTCGCGGGCCGGATGTCCCCTTGACAGTCCGGGCCTCGCACACCCGACCCTGCCCAAGATCACACAGGAGGGCCGCTAACCTTACGTGTCCGTCCTGGCCAGGGATTGACGGCTTCACCTCACGCGAAGGGTTGCGCGCACATGGGCATTCTCACTCTCTTGCGGAACGCGTTCGGACGGTCACGCAAGTCACGGACCGCCGAGGCGGAGGGTGCGGCGCGGCCGACGACGACCCCGGAGGAACCGACGGCAACGCCGTCCCCCGACACCCCGCAGGTCCCCACCCAAGAGCCCCCCACCGCCTCCGGCGAACGCGCCACCCCCACCCCAACCGTCCCCGAACCCCGCACGTCGTCCCCCGACGAACACGACCTGGTCTCGGCGGCCTTCGACAATGTGCCGTCAGTCCCTAGGCCTGCGCGACCGGCGGACGCGGACGCGGAGGCGGACGCGGGGGTTGAGGAGCCGACGGTTGCGGAGAAGGCGGGGGTTGTCGAGGAACCGGCAGTCGTTGAGAAGCCGGCGGTTGTCGAGGAGCCGACGATCGCAGAGAAGGCTGGGGTCGTCGAGGAGTCGGCGGTTGCGGAGAAGCCCGCTGCTGTCGAGGAGCCCGCTGCTGTCGAGGAGCCTGCGGCCGTCGAGAAGCCGACGGTCGCCGAGGAGCCGACGGTCGCCGAGAAGGCTGAGGTCGTAGAGGAACCGACGGTCGCGGAGAAGCCTGCCGCTGTCGAGGAGCCTGCGGTCGCCGAGGAACCGGCGGTCGCTGAGAAGGCCGCGATCGTCGAGGAACCGACGGTGGCGGAGAAGGCCGCGATCGTCGAGGAGCCCGAGGGCACCGAGAAGCCGGTGGTCGCGGAGGAGCCCGAGGACGCCGGGGAGCCGGTGGCTGCGGAGGCTGCGGAGAAGGACGCGGTCGTGGAAGAGCCGACCGTCGCCGAGAAGCCGGTGGCCGCGGAGGTCGCAGAGGGCACGGCGGCCACCGAGGAGCCCGCGGTCGCGGAAGAACCGGCTGCTGCCGACGAGGCGGAAGCCGCAACACCGCCCGCTGCCGAGCCCGAGGCGGCTCCGGAGGAAGCAAAGCCGGAGAAGCCCGAGTCCCAGGACACGGCCTCGACCGAGGCGGCGCCCCAGACCGAGCCCGAAACCGTCGCGGACACCCAGCCCCCTGCCGAGCCCGAGGCGGTCTCCGACCCGAAGGCGGAGGCCAAGCCCGAGCCCGCCACAGCCCAGCCGAAGCCGGATGCGGAGCCGAAGGCGGAAGCGCCCGCGCAGCCGAAGCCGGAGCCCGAGCCGGAAGCGGAGCCGGAGCCGGAAGCGGAGCCCCAGGCGGAAGCGGAAGCCCCCGCACAGCCGAAGGCGCAGCCGGAGGCTGAGGCCAAGGCCGACGCACCCGCACCCGCCGACGGCGACTCCGCCCCACAGGGGCCACCCGCACCCGACAACGAAAGCAGCACGGGTGGTGCGGGTGGGAACAACTCGGCCGAAGGCGAAGCCGAGGCCGAGGGCGACGACACAACCCCCGCCCTCCCCCTCACCCGCGTAAAGTCCGCCGCCCCCGGCCTCACCACCGCCTACAAGGCCGCCACCACCACCCTCAAGACCCACAACCTCACCGGCACCCGAGCCAAGGTCTACCTCGTCCTCGACCGCTCCGCCTCCATGCGCCCGTACTACAAGGACGGCTCCGCCCAGGCCCTCGCCGAACAAACCCTCGCCCTCGCCACCCACCTCGACCCCGAGGCCACGGTCCAGGTCGTCTTCTTCTCCACCGAACTCGACGGCACCGGCGAGATCACCCTCACCGACCACGAGAACAAGATCGACACCCTGCACGCGGGCCTCGGCCGCATGGGCCGCACCAGCTACCACGCGGCGGTGGAAGCAGTCCTCGCCCACCACAGCAAGGAAGCGACCACCACCACCCCCGCCCTGGTGATCTTCCAGACGGACGGCGCCCCCGACGCCAAGACCCCCGCCACGAAGGCCCTCACCGACGCCGCGAAGTCCCACCCCACCGTCTTCTTCTCCTTCGTCGCCTTCGGCGACCCGGAGAACAAGGCCTTCGACTACCTCCGCAAGCTCAAGGCTCCCAACACGTCCCACTTCCTCGCCGGCGAAACCCCCCGCGAGCTCACGGACAAGGAGCTCTACGAGGGCGTACTGGCGAACTGGCGCCCGTAGACCCACACAGCCCCACCACACGCCGCCCGCTTCTCACCCCGTAAAAGGGGAGGCGGGCGGCGTACCCATGTCAGCTACGATTTCAAGGTTCCGTAGACGACCGAGACCACGAGATCGTCACCCCACGTAGCGACTTGGGAGCAGCCCGCGATGGCTCGACACC
Organism: Streptomyces sp. CRCS-T-1; assembly: GCF_024442335.1. Classification (NCBI taxonomy): domain Bacteria; kingdom Bacillati; phylum Actinomycetota; class Actinomycetes; order Kitasatosporales; family Streptomycetaceae; genus Streptomyces; species Streptomyces sp. CRCS-T-1. Next base: position 4,051,302 of record NZ_CP101651.1, read on the forward strand.
TCATCACCAGCGCCCTTCCGTACATCAACGGGATCAAGCACCTGGGCAACATGGTGGGGTCCATGCTCCCGGCAGACGTCTACTCGCGGTATCTGCGCCAGCGCGGCCACGAGGTCCTGTACATCTGCGCCACGGACGAGCACGGCACCCCGGCCGAGCTCGCCGCCAAGGAGCAGGGCATCCCCGTGGACGAGTTCTGCACCCAGGCCCACGACCAGCAGAAGGCGATCTACGACGGCTTCAACCTGGCCTTCGACTACTTCGGCCGCAGCTCCTCCCCGCAGAACCACGAGATCACCCAGGAGATCGCCCGCGAGCTGAAGGCGAACGGCTTCATCGAGGAGCGGGCGATCCGCCAGGTCTACTCGATCACCGACGGCCGCTTCCTCCCGGACCGCTACATCATCGGCACCTGCCCCCACTGCGGCTACGACAAGGCCCGCGGCGACCAGTGCGAGAACTGCACCCGCGTCCTGGACCCGACCGACCTGATCGACGCCCGCTCGGCGATCAGCGGCAGCAGCGAACTGGAGGTGCGCGAGACCAAGCACCTCTTCCTCCTCCAGTCCGTACTGGCCGGCGAGGTCGAGGCCTGGGTCGACGAGCGCGCCGACAACTGGCCGGTGCTGGCCTCCTCCATCGCCCGCAAGTGGCTCACCGAGGGCCTGCACGACCGCGCGATCACGCGTGACCTGGACTGGGGCGTCCCGGTCCCGGCCGACACCTGGCCCGACCTCGCCGCCGAGGGCAAGGTCTTCTACGTCTGGTTCGACGCCCCGATCGAGTACATCGGCGCGACGAAGGAGTGGGCCGACCAGGACCCGACCGGCAACCGCGACTGGCGCTCGTGGTGGTGGGAGTCGGACGCGGACGTCCACTACACGCAGTTCATGGGCAAGGACAACGTCCCCTTCCACAGCGTGATGTTCCCCGCGACCCTGCTGGGCACCCGCGCCCCGTGGAAGAGGGTCGACGTCATCAAGGCCTTCAACTGGCTGAACTACTACGGCGGCAAGTTCTCGACGTCGCAGCGCCGGGGCGTCTTCACCCACGACGCCCTCGAGATCCTGCCCGCCGACTACTGGCGCTACTTCATGATGGCGAACGCCCCCGAGTCGGACGACTCGTCGTTCACCTGGGAGCACTTCACGGCCACGGTCAACAAGGACCTCGCCGACACCCTCGGCAACTTCGTCAACCGCGTCCTGTCCTTCTCCCGCAAGCGCTTCGGCGACGAGGTCCCGGCGGGCGCCGAGCCGGGCGAGGCGGAGGCGAAGCTGGGCGAGGAGGTCGCCCGCCTGCTCGCGGAGTACGAGTCCCAGATGGAGGCCATCCAGTTCCGCAAGGCCGCGGCCGCGCTGCGCGCCCTGTGGTCGGCGGGCAACTCCTACCTGGAGGAGAAGGCCCCCTGGCTGGAGATCAAGACCAACCCGGAGGGCGCCGCGCTCACCCTCCGTACGGCGATGAACCTGATCCACCTCTACGCCGTGGTCTCCGAGCCGTTCATCCCGACCTCGGCGAAGACGATGCGCGAGGCGTTCTCCCTGGAGAACGACACCGCGACCTGGGTCACCGAGGACGAGGCGAAGTCCCTCACCTCGATCCCCGCCGGCACCCCCTTCACCATCCCCCCGGTCCTGTTCGCCAAGCTCACGGACGAGGACCTGGAGTCGTACAAGACCCGCTTCGGCGGCGAAGGCGAGTAGGTCGGGGCGTAACGGTCGTAACACGCTCGCTACAGCGCGGGGCCCGGGAGAACGAACACCTTCTCCCGGGCCCCGCGCTTTGCGAAGATCGCACAAAGCACGACCACCCGGCCACACCCGGCCACCGCCACACACCACGGGGGTTTCCATGGCACTCTTCGGCAACGCGCACACCGTAGACCCGGCCTCGGCCCAGCAGGACTACGCCCGCCTCCTCGGCCACGGCGAACAGGTCCACGCCGCGTACCTCCTCATCCGCGACACCATCCTCTTCACCGACCGCCGCCTGATCCTCATCGACAAGCAGGGCATCACCGGCAAGAAGGTCGAATACCACTCGGTCCCCTACCGCAGCATCACCCACTTCGCGGTGGAAACCGCCGGCACCTTCGACCTCGACGCCGAACTCAAGATCTGGCTCTCCGGCTCCCAGCTCCCCATCCAGAAAACCTTCACCAAGGGCGTCGACATCTACGAGGTCCAGGCCATCCTGACCCAGTTCGTGGCCCGCTAGCCCGCCTGCCCCGAGGACCCGCTTGATATATTGGCCAGAGACATATATCAAGCAGGTCTCGCGGGAGGTCGCATGTCCAGGACGCTGGTCGACATCGACGACGACATGCTGGCCTTCGCCCAGCAGCAGCTCGGAACCAAGACGAAGCGGGACACCATCAACCGCGCGCTGACGATAGCGGCGGCGATCAGCGCGGACGACCGGGCCCGGGCACTGCGCTGGCTCCAGGAGAACGCGGACGCGTTCCTCGACTTCGATGTCCTCGAAGAACGGGAGCGCTCGGGGTCGTGACCTACCTCGCTGACACCTCCGCCGTCTGGCGGCTGCTGCGCCGCCAGATCGGCGACCCTTGGCCCGACCGCGTGGCGCGGGGCCTCGTCGCCATCTGCCCACCGGTCGAGGCCGAGCTGATGCCCGGTCTTCGAACAGACCGCGACTACGAGCCGTTCTTCACCATGCTCGGCCAGACCTTCGCCTGGGTTCCCGCCCTCGACGACCCGTGGCCGAAGATCATCGCGGTACAGAGAGACCTGGTGAGCATCGGGCATCACCGCGGGCCTTCCCCCATCGACATCCTGATCGCGCTCACCGCCGAACACCACCGCCTCACCGTGCTCCACATGGACGACGACTTCGCCGCCATCGCGAAGGTCCGGCCCGACCTGTCGATGGTCCGGGCACAGCCGCAGACGGACTGACCCCGGATCAAGAAGGCGCCCGGGGTTACCCACACCCCGGGCGCCTCCGTGTCTCGGTGGTCAGCTCACAGCCGCCTCGCCCTTGACCCCTGTACGACCCCCGGAGCCCACCTGCGGCCCCCGGTTCGTGTGCCGTACGAACGCCACGCCCAGCACCGCCAGGATCGACGCCGCGGAGAGGGTGTAGAGGCCGCCGTTCGTGCTGCCCGTCGTGTCCTTCAGGTAGCCGAACAACGTCGGGGACACGAAGCCGCCCAGGTTGCCGATGGAGTTGACCAGGGCCAGGCCCGGTGCGGCGATCTTGAGGTCGAGGCCCGACTGGGCCATCGGCCAGAACAGGGTGGCCGCGCACTTGCCGCCGACCGCGGCCAGCGTGAGGGCGATGAGGCCGAACCAGGGGGAGCCGAGGGTGGCGAGGAAGGTGCCGATGGCGGAGAGGACCAGGGCGATCGCCAGGTAGGGGCGGCGGTCCGGGGCGCGGTCGGTGAAGTGGCTCATCGTGTACATCGCGATGACGGCACAGACCCAGGGGATCGCCGACAGCAGGCCGATCTGGAAGGGCGACAGTCCGCCGATCTCCTCCACCAGGCTCGGCAGCCAGAAGGTGATCGCGTACCCGGTGAGGGCCATCGCGAAGAAGACCGAGGTCAGGACAGCGACCTGTGGGTGGAAGATCAGCTTCCAGCGGGACACCGAGGGTGCCCGGTCGCGCGACTCCTTGTCCCGGGCCACCGCCTCGCTCAGCGCGTCCTTCTCCTCCTGCGTGAGCCACTTGGCGTCCTGGATCCGGGAGACGAGGAAGAACCCGGCGATGAAGCCGACCAGGATGGAGAAGGCGCCCTCCAGGGCGAACATCCAGCGCCAGCCGGCGATGCCGCCCGCGCCGTGCAGCTCCAGCAGCGCGCCGGTGATCGGGCCCGTCACGATGTACGCCGTCGCCGAGCCGCCCAGGAAGATCGCACTGGCCCGGCCCCGGCTGGAGTCCGGCAGCCACTGGGTGAAGTACAGGAGCACACCGGGGAAGAATCCGGCCTCCGCGACACCGAGCAGGAAGCGCAGCGAGTAGAACATCCACACGTTGTGGATGAAGCACATCGCCACGATCACCGCGCCCCAGGTGATCATGATCCGGGTCAGCCAGACCCGGGCCCCGAGCCGCTCCAGGAGCATGTTGCTCGGCACCTCGAACAAGGCGTACCCGATGAAGAACAGGCCCGCTCCGAGGCCGTAGGCGGTGGCGCTGACTCCGACGTCGGCCCGCAGTTCGTTCTGGACGAAGCCCACGTTCGTCCGGTCCATCTGGTTGACCAGCAGCATCAGGACCAGGATCGGCAGCATGCGGCGCAGGAACTTGCTCACCGCTCGCTGCTCGGCCTCGGGTATGGCGGTCGCGGCTTCTGACATCGTTGTCTCCCTCGATGTGCACATACGTGAACAGCAATCACGTACGCGTTCTCGAAGGGACCTTATGGAGGCCCGCCTTCCGGGTCAACGGATTGAGCAGAAGTACATGTATGTGAATGAGGGAATGGGGGGCGGACATCTCGTAGATGTCCGCCCCCCACCTGGGTCGGTCAGCCGGCGGACGCCGACGCCGACGCCGACGCACCCGGCTGCACCGCGTCATCCGTACCGTCGTGCGTCGCCTCCGGGTCCACCCCCATCGTGAGGGTGGCGACCACACCCTTGGCGATGGCGTTCTTCCGGTACTTGAGCTTCAGCAGCCCGCCCTCGGTCCCGTTGCCCGGGTAGATGGTGTCCTCGTCGAGGGTGGTGCGGGTCGTGGTGTTGGTGGAGTACGGCTCGGTCTCGGCGGAGGCCAGCACGGACGCCTCGTCGAAGAAGAGCTGACCGGTGTGGCAGGTGGTGCCGCCCTCGTAACCGGCCTTGGTCCAGGTGCCGTTGACATGCACCTTGGTGTGGATGTGCACACAGCGCCCCTGGTACCAGCCGGGGAAGACCGTACGGAACTCGACGACGCCCTGCTTGTCCGTGCGCCAGGTGCCGCGCAGATAGCGCTCGTCGTCGGTGGGCTCCTGATGGCCCCCGCCCCCGCCTCCACCGCCACCGTCCGGAGGCGGCCCCGTGGGCGTGCCGGTCGGCGTACCGGAAGGCGGCGTACCGCCACCCCCGCCGCCGCTGCCCATGTCCTCGTAACCCGAGTACACGCCCAGCGCGTTGCAGTGCCAGATGTCGACGGCGGCGTTCGCGAGGGGCTTGCAGGTGTCGGTGTCGATCACCTTGAGGCGCAGGGTGAGCGGGATGCCCTCCTGGTCCTCGGTGACGTCCCGGCGGAGCTTGTCCGCGTCGATGTAGTAGGGGCCCTCGGTGGTCTCGGAGGTCAGCTTGTAGCAGGCCTCGCCCGCGGCGGGCGTCTTCTTCGCCGCTCTCGGCTCCTCCCCGGCGAACGCGCCCGCCGCGAACGTACCGCCGACGCCCGCCGCCACCACCGCACCGGCGCCCGCGGCGACGACCTTACGGCGTGTCAGATCCCGTTTGTGTTTCGGCCCTTGGGCCGTTTCCTGTCCCGTCATGGGAAGGGAAGCTAGGGAGCGCGTCTGTCAGGAACCTGGGTAAGAGCTGGGTAGACGCCCTGGGTACGAAAGTGGCTCGGAACCGACGCCGGTTCCGAGCCACCTACGTGTTCACCGAAGGGCCCCGGAGGAGCCCTCGCGGTCCTACTTCGGCTGCGGCTTGCGCACCGACAGGTGCAGCTCCCTCAGCCGTGCCTCCTCCAGCTCCGTCGGCGCGCCCATCATCAGGTCCTGGGCGTTGCCGTTGAGCGGGAAGGAGATGGTCTCGCGGATGTTGGGCTCGTCGGCGAGCAGCATGACGATGCGGTCGACGCCCGGGGCGATGCCGCCGTGCGGCGGGGCGCCGAAGCGGAAGGCGCGCAGCATGCCGGCGAACTTCTCCTCGACCGTCTCACGGTCGTACCCGGCGATCTCGAAGGCCTTGAGCATGATCTCCGGCTCGTGGTTCCGGATCGCGCCGGAGGACAGCTCGACGCCGTTGCAGACGATGTCGTACTGCCAGCCCAGGACGTCCAGCGGGTCCTGGGTCTCCAGGGCCTCCAGACCGCCCTGCGGCATCGAGAAGGGGTTGTGCGAGAAGTCGATCGCGCCGCTCTCCTCGTCCTTCTCGTACATCGGGAAGTCGACGATCCAGCAGAAGCGGAAGACGCCCTCCTCGAAGTGCCCGGCGCGCTTGGCGGCCTCGACCCGCACCGCGCCCATGATCTTCGAGACCTCGTCGAACTCGCCCGCGCCGAAGAACACGGCGTGACCGGCGGCCAGGGACAGGCGCTTGGTCAGCTCGGCGACGTTCTCCTCGGTGAGGAACTTCGCGATCGGGCCGGACAGCGAGCCGTCCTCGGCGACGCGGACCCAGGCCAGGCCCTTGGCGCCCTGCGTGACGGCGAAGTCGCCGAGCTGGTCGAAGAACTTGCGGGGCTGCGCCGAGACGTCCGGCACCGGCAGGGCCCGCACGTGCTTGCCGGCGAACGCCTTGAACTCCGAGCCCTCGAAGATGTCGGTGATGTCGACGAGTTCGAGCTGGGCGCGCAGGTCCGGCTTGTCGGAGCCGTACTTCAGCATCGCCTCGCGGAACGGGATCCGCGGGAACGGCGAGGTGACGTGGCGTCCGCCGCCGAACTCCTCGAACAGCTCCGTCATCAGCTTCTCTACCGGCTGGAAGACGTCTTCCTGCTCGACGAAGCTCATCTCGACGTCGAGCTGGTAGAACTCGCCGGGCGAGCGGTCGGCGCGGGCGTCCTCGTCGCGGAAGCAGGGCGCGATCTGGAAGTAGCGGTCGAAGCCGGAGATCATCAGCAGCTGCTTGAACTGCTGGGGCGCCTGCGGAAGGGCGTAGAACTTGCCCGGGTGCAGACGGGACGGGACGACGAAGTCGCGGGCGCCCTCGGGGGAGGTCGCGGACAGGATCGGCGTCGCCATCTCGTTGAAGCCCAGCGCCGTCATCTTGTGCCGGATCGCCGAGATGACGGCGGTGCGCAGCATGATGTTGCGGTGCATGCGCTCGCGGCGCAGGTCCAGGAAGCGGTACTCCAGGCGCCGCTCCTCGTTGACGCCGTCCTCGGCGTTGATGGTGAAGGGCAGCGGGGCGGCGGCGCCGAGCAGCTCGACGTCGCCGACCTCGACCTCGATCTCACCGGTCGGGAGCTCGGGGTTGATGTTCTCCGCGCCGCGGGAGACGACCTTGCCGTCGATGCGGACGGTCGACTCCTTGGAGAGCTTGTCGAGAGCCTCGTAGGAGGGCGTGCCGGGACGGGCGACGAGCTGCGTGATGCCGTAGTGATCGCGCAGATCGATGAAGAGGATGCCGCCCAGGTCGCGCCGATTGTGCAGCCAGCCACTCAGCCGGACGTCGGTGCCGACGTCAGAGGAGCGGAGCTCGCCGCAGGTGTGGGACCTGTACCGATGCATCGTCGTTCATCCAGTCTTCGCTGCTCGGGGGCTGATCACGATCTGTGTTTCACGTGAAACTGGTCCCCAGCGTACCGGGCAGGCGAAGATCGGCTCTCCCGAGTTCTCCACAGTGTTCTGCACCGTGTTCTTCACGGTGCCCGTCACCGTTGTCGATCGAGCATGGTTCGGTCTTCGGTGGCAGTGGTCGACTCCCTCTTCTTAAAGTAGGCCAATGCGCACTGGCGAGCCCCTGCCCGCCGTGGGGGAGGCCCTCGCCGCCCTCGCGACCGGCCTCTGGCACTGGGACACCGCTACCGGGCTGGTCACGGTCGACGCCGAGGCGGCACGGTTGCTCGGGCTGCCCGCCGAGCAGGTCAGCCTCACGGAGGCTCAGGCCCGGGCCCGGCTGCACCCGGTCGACTGGAACGAGATCACCGGCGTGGTCCAGCTCGCCGTCGCCGAGGGCACCCTCGCCGAGGTGCGGATCCGCGTCATGGACGAGCAGGGCCGGATCGTCCGCATCGTCCGCAGCCGCTCCAAGCCGTCCTTCGACCGGGTCCACAAGGCGTACCGGCTGATCGGCACCCTCCAGGAGGTCACCGAGCCGACGCCGGGCACCGCGGCCGGGCGCAGCGCGGTCACCGGCGACTGGCGGCGCTCCCGGGAGGCGTTCCTGCTGGACGCGGGCCGGGCGCTGGCCGAGGCGCGCTCCACGCAGGAGGTACTGCGGGTCACGGCCAATCTGTCGATGCCGGGATTCTCGCCGGACGGCCTCGCGGTGTTCGGCGTGGCGGGCGACCGGCTGACGATCATCGGCCACCACGGGCAACAGATGGGCGACGACAGCCCGTTCTCGGACATGCCGCTGGACACGGACTATCCGGCCGCCGAGGCCGCGCGCACCGGCCGGGCCGTGTATCTGTCCTCCCCCGAGCAGTACAAGGCCCGCTATCCGCTGACCTGGCCGCTCGCCGAGCGCTTCGGCCGCCGGTCCTGGGCGTTCCTGCCGCTGACCGTGGCCGGCCGCACGATGGGCGCGTGGATGGCCGCCTTCACCTATCCGGTCGCCTTCACACCGGACGAGCGGTCCGTGCTGGCGACGGTGGCGCGGATGCTGGCGCAGGCCCTCACCCGGGCGGGCGTGGCCGAGAGCGAACGGGCACTGACCGACGGGCTCCAGCGCACCATGCTGCCGAGGCTCGGTTCGCAGCGCATCCCGGGCATGAGCGTGGCCGCCCGCTACGTCCCCACCGGCGGCGGACTCCAGGTCGGCGGCGACTGGTACGACGTGATCCCGCTGCCCAGCGGGCGATTCGCCCTGGTCATCGGCGATGTCCAGGGGCATGACGTTCACGCGGCCGGCCTCATGGGCCAGCTGCGGATCGCCCTGCGGGCCTACGCCTCGGAGGGCCACCGCCCGGACGCGGTGCTCTCCCGTGCCGCCCGCTTCCTGCACGGCATCAGCGACGAGGACCCGTCCGACCCGCGCTTCGCGACCTGCGTGTACGTCGAGGTCGACCCGGCGACGGGGGTGCTGGACATCGCCCGTGCCGGGCACCCGGACCCGGCGTTCCGCATGGCCGACGGCACGGTGCTGACCCGGCCGACGTCGGGCGGCCTGCCGCTCGGCATCGACCCGGACGCCGACTACCCCACGACCCGGCTGGCGCTGGAGCCCGGCGAGACCATGCTGATCTGCACGGACGGCCTGATCGAGACCGGCGGGCACGACCTGGACACCGGCTGGCGGCGGCTGCGCGTGATCCTGGAGGAGCACAAGGGCGACCTGGAGGAACTCGCCGACACCCTCGTACAGGCCGTGCACGGCCCGTCCTCGCACCACACCACCGGCCCGCTGGCCGACCGCCGCGAGGACGACATCGCCATGCTGCTGCTCAGCCGGGACGGCGACGGCTGCGGGTGCGGCGACACCATGACCCCGGTGCGCCCGGTACGACGTACGGTGCTGACGGTCGCGCAGGCCGAACCCGAGCGGGTCGGGGCGGCCCGCCAGCAACTGCGCGAGCTGCTGCACGACTGGTCCTCGCAGGACCAGGTCGACTCGGCCGTGCTGCTGCTGTCCGAGCTGCTGACGAACGTCCTCGTGCACACCGACTCCGACGCGCTGCTCGTCGCCGAGATCACCGGCGACGTGGGGGAGCGACGGCTGCGCATCGAAGTCACCGACGGCGGTGACGACCTGCCCCACAAGCGCAGCCCAGGCGAGCTGGCCTCCTCCGGCCGCGGCCTCATCCTCATCGAACTGCTCGCGCACGCCTGGGGGGTGGACCCCAGGGGCCAGGGCAAGAGCATCTGGTTCGAGCTCTACGAGTCGTCGTAGCCGACGAATCTCACTTTTCGTATCCAAGGCGTCACTGTGCGCGGCTACCGTTGACAGAATGACAGGTCGAACGGGGCCCCAGGGCAGGCAGTCCAACGAGCAGCGCTACGGCGACGAACTGCGCCGCAGACGCGAGACAGCGGGCCTGACCCAGGGCGAACTGGCCGAGATGGTCGTGTGCTCACCGTCCCTCATCGCCCACTACGAGGCCGGCCGCCGCACCCCCAACCCGGCGGACGCCAAGCGCCTGGACCAGGTGCTCGGCACGGACGGCTTCTTCGAACGCTGGCGAGACACCCTCGCCAAGGCCCGTTTCGCGGAACACTTCCAGGAGGCGGCGGAGGCGGAGCGGCTTGCTGTATTCATCGAGGAGTTCGCGGTCGCCTATGTGCCGGGGCTCTTGCAGACGAAGGCATACGCTCGGGCCGCGCTCAAGGTGGCCCGACCGAACAGCACGGCAGCCGACCTTGACAAGAAGGTCGCCAACCGCGTCGAGCGGGCTCGCATTCTGGAGAATCCGCAGAGCCCGACGGTCTGGATGATCCTGAGCGAGAACGTCATTCGGACGGTGGTCGGCGGCCCGGCCGTCATGGCCGAACAGCTCCGGCACATCGTGGAGTTGGGGCGCGCGGGCAGGATCATGGTGCAGGTGGTCCCATTCGGCGCAGGAGCCCACCCAGCCATGGGCAGCATGGTGAGCCTGATGCGTTTCTCCGACGCACCTGACATGGCGTACGTGGAGGCGCTGTACACCGGCTCCCTGACCGACGATCCGTCACTGGTCCGGCGGTACCGCGACGCTTACGATCTGGCTAGGGCCGCCGCGCTGCCGCCGGAGGCGTCCCTCGACCTGATCGCATCGGTGGCGAAGGACTACGACAACCATGAGCGCCCACCACATTCCTGACGCGTCGGCCCTCATCGCCTGGCGCAAGTCCACCCACAGCGGCCCCGACAACGGCGACTGCGTGGAGGTCGCCGACGCACGCCTCAACGCATCCACCCTGACCGGCTGGCGCAAGTCCAGCCACAGCGGCAGCGACAACGGCAGCTGCCTGGAGGTCGCCGACGGCCACCCGGACCTCACCCCCGTCCGCGACAGCAAGAACCCCACCGGCCCGGCACTGCTCTTCGGCACCACCGCGTGGTCGGCGTTCATCGAGGACGTGAAGGGCTGACGCGGTCGACTCTCGCGGACCATGTCCCCGCAGAGCACCGAGAGACTCTTGAGACAGTGACTGGAGGTCACGCTCTCAGCGTTCCCGCAAGTCGAGGTGGGCGGCGAGACATGAAAGTCGCCGATCTCCAGAGTCTGATCCGCTTGCTCAACGGCCTGACGGGACGTACTGGTTCTCCAGTGTTGAGAGTGTGCTTCAGAGACACGCTCTCGACGTGCCAGCAGGTCAGGAGGGGGCAGCGAGACATGAGCCTCGTGAATCTCCGGGGCCTGATCCGCTTCGTCAACGGTTGCACCAAGCCGGAGTTCCGCATGGCGCTCCGCGTTCATCGAGGGCGTGAAGGCTCACACCGTCGACAGAATCGATGCTTCTGTCCACGTACGGGTGAACATCCTTGCTATCGAGGTGAGTTGCACCTTCGTGGGCCTACGTTCCGACGCGGAGGTGATGCTCGATGAACGAGCAGAACAACTCGCGCAAAGACGCGATCGACATCAACGACTTCGTGTACGCGGCCACTGGGGCACGCGTGCGGAGGCTGACGATGCCGGACGGGACGCACTGGTTCCCCTCGGCGGATGTACTCAACGAGCTGGGGTACCGCAACCCTCGGAAAACTCTCGCGGACCATGTCCCCGCAGAGCACCGAGAGACGCTTGAGAGCGTAACTGGAGGATACTCTCTCAGCGTTCCCGCAGGTCGGGAGTGGCGGCGAGACATGAACGTCGTCGACCTCCAGGGCCTGATCCACTTGGTCAACGGATGCACCAAACCGTCGGCCAAGCCCTTCAAGACCTGGGTCTCCGAAGTCATCGCCACCATCCAGCGCGACGGCTCCTACTCCCTGGAACCGGCCCCGGTACAGCCCGCCGCCCCTACCGCCCCCACCGCCTACGCCGTACCGCCGCAGCTCGCCGACGCCCTCGTCCGGCTCGAAGAGCGGGCCTGCCGGACGGACGAAGCACTGCGGCGGATCGACACCAAGCAGAACGTGATCATCGAGTCGCTCCGGGACATCGCCCAGACCCTTCGGCGCTCCAATGACCGCGCCCGCCCGGTCCAGGCCCCGGAGCTGACACCGCAGCAGCTTCTGGCCAACTGGAAGGCCAGGAACCTCGTCGTCACCGAGGACGTCCACGCGGTGGCCGCCCACCTGGCGCCGGCGCTGCTGCACGGCGGCGCCGGTTACAGCGCGGAGGAGATCTCCGTCTGCACCGGCCTGTCGACCGACCGCGTCCACGACAGCCTTGAGCTGCTGTCCGAGCAGGAATGCGTACGACAGGTGGGACGCGCCCCGAACGGCGCCCCGTTCTACGTGCTGCCGTAGCGACACCGACAAGACAGGCCCGAAGTCGCAACTGGAACTTGCGGCTTCGGGCCGTGTCGTACCGTACCCGCCTCAGAGGCTCTACAAGCCGCCCTCAGTCATTCCGTGCACGGCCGGGATCGTCCCCAGTCGGCCCTTCTGGAAGTCCTCGAACGCCTGCTGGAGTTCCTCACGGGTGTTCATGACGAACGGGCCGTAGTGGGCCATGGGTTCGCGGATCGGCTGGCCGCCGAGCAGGACGACTTCCATGTCCGGCGTGTTGGAGTCCTGCTTCTCGTCCGCGCGGACGGTCAGCGAGGAGCCCGCGCCGAAGACGGCCGTCTGGCCCGTGTGGACCGGGCGGCGGTCCGCGCCGACGCTGCCCCGGCCGGCCAGGACGTACGCCAGGCCGTTGAAGTCCTCACGCCACGGCAGGGTGAGCTCCGCACCCGGCGCGAGGGTCGCGTGGACCATCGTGATCGGGGTGTGCGTGACGCCCGGGCCCGCGTGCCCGTCCAGCTCACCGGCGATGATCCGCAGCAGCGCCCCGCCGTCGGGCGTGGTGAGCAGTTGGACGTTTCCACCCCTGATGTCCTGGTACCTCGGCGCCATCATCTTGTCCTTGGCCGGGAGGTTCACCCACAGCTGGAGGCCGTGGAAGAGCCCGCCGGACATGACGAGATGCTCCGGTGGGGCCTCGATGTGCAGCAGGCCCGAGCCGGCCGTCATCCACTGGGTGTCGCCGTTGGTGATGGTGCCGCCGCCACCCTGGCTGTCCTGGTGGTCGAAGATCCCGTCGATGATGTACGTGACGGTCTCGAAGCCGCGGTGCGGGTGCCAGGGCGTGCCCTTGGGCTCACCCGGCGCGTACTCCACCTCGCCCATCTGGTCCATCATGATGAACGGGTCGAGATGACGGTAGTTGATCCCCGCGAACGCCCGGCGCACCGGGAAGCCCTCGCCCTCGAAACCGCTGGGAGCGGTCGTGACGGCGAGCACGGGACGTGCCACGGCGTCGGTCGGCGCGGTCACGCGGGGCAGCGTCAACGGGTTCTCGACGGTCACTGCAGGCATGTCGGTTCCTCCTCGTGTATGCCCAAGTTTAGTTGAGCGTTGAACTTTCTGCCACCCCAAACAGAGAAAACCGGGAGGACATTCCCAGCGGAGGACGGCCCGAACCCCGGGAGACCGATACGGACACCGGCATGACGGAAGGCCGACACCCCGCAGTGGGGTGCCGGCCTTCGTCCGCCGAGGTCAGGCAGCCAGCCGGTGCTCCTCATTCTCGGCCCCGGAGGGCTCGGCCTTGCGGTCCCGCATCACCAGCGTGGCCACCACGGCCGCCGCCAGGACACCGATCGCGCTGATCGTGAAGGTCGTCGACATCGAGGCGGTGAAGGCCTCACGGGCCGCCCGGACCAGACCCGCGTCACCTCCGGCGACCGCCAGGGCCCCGCCGATCGACTCCTTGGCCTGCTCGGGGGCGCCGGCCGGCATCGCGTCGGCGTAGCCGCTGGAGAGCAGGGAGCCGAGGATCGCGATACCGAGGGCGGTGCCGGACTGCTGGATCGTGTCGTTGAGGGCCGAGCCGACGCCCGCCTTGTCCTCGGGGATGGTGCCCATCAGCGCGGCCACCGCGGCCGGCATCGCGAGGCCCGCACCGAGGCCCAGGATCCCGAGCGCCACGGCCGGGACGGTGAACCCGCTGTCGGCGCTGAGCGTGGTCAGCAGCCCGAAGGAGGCGGCCATCAGCAGCATCCCGGCGAGGATGACGACCCGGTTGCCGGCCTTCACGGCGAGCTGGGCCCCGGCGGCGTTGCCGGCCAGCGCGGCCACGGCCAGCGGCAGGAAGGCCAGGCCCGCCTTGACGGCGGAGTAGCCGAGCACGAACTGGAGGTACTGGGTCAGGACCAGCAGCAGTCCGGCGTTGCCGATCTGGACGAGCGACAGGGAGAGCGAGCCCCCGCTGAAGTTGCGGTTCTTGAAGAGGACCAGCGGGACCATCGGCGAGGCGGTGACGTTCTCCCAGATCACGAAGCCGGCCAGGGCGGCCACCGCGACGGCCAGGACGAGCAGGGAGCGGCCTTCGAAGGCGCCGTGCTGCGGAATCTCGATGATCCACCAGACCAGGGCCGTCATGCCCACCGCGGACAGCACCGCGCCCAGCGGGTCCGGCTTCTGCCACGGCGCCTTGGACTCCGGCATCAGCAGCACACCGGCCAGCAGCGCCAGCGCGACGATCGGCACGTTGATCAGGAAGACGGCCTGCCAGGCGAAGTGGTCGATCAGCACACCGCCGAGGACCGGGCTGCCGACCAGCCCCAGCATCGACACCGAACCCCAGGCCGCCATCGCCTTGGGCCGCTCGTCCTCCTCGAAGACGGTGATCAGGATGGACAGCGTCGACGGCATGATCAGCGCACCGCCGACCCCCATCACGATCCGCACCGCGATCAGCTCACCGGGAGTGGAGCAGAACACCGCCCCCATCGAGGCCGCCCCGAAGAGCAGCAGGCCGATCAGCATCACCTTCCGGCGCCCGAAGCGGTCTCCCAGGCTTCCCGAGGTCAGCAGCAGTCCGGCGAAGACCAGGATGTAGGAGTCGAGGATCCACTGCATGCTCTGGGCGCTCGCCCCGATGTCCTCGGTCAGCGTGGGCACCGCCACCGTCAGCGCCATGTTGTCGACGACCAGCACGAGCGTGCTGAGGCAGAGCACCACCAGGATCCACCAGCGGCGTGGATTACGAGCGTCCATTTCCGTTTCCCCTCCCGCGAACACCGTTCCTTCGATGCGCACACTGTACGCACAGCGGAACAGTGTGCGCAACCCTTGAGTTCTGTACGCTGAATGCGCACGCTGTTCGCACAGGGCCGGAGCCGAGCGCCAGGAGGAGTGTCGATGCCGAAGAGCACGAAGACGACGGAGAAGAACCCGATCCCATCCGTATGGACCCGCGAGCAGCGCCGCTCCGACCAGCCCGCGCTCAGCAGGGACGCGATCGTGCGGGAGGCGATCGCGATGCTCGACGCCGACGGCATCGAGGCGCTCAGCATGCGCAAGCTCGGCGCCCGCCTGAACGCCGGCGCGACCTCCCTGTACCGGCACGTCGCCACGAAGGACGAGCTGATGGAGCTGGCGGTGGACGAGGTCGCCGCCGAGATCCACGTCCCCCAGGCCAGCGGCCCCGACTGGCGCGCGGCGGTGACCGAGGCCGCGGGGTCCTTCCGTACGACGGCGCTACGGCACCCCTGGCTGACCCTGGTCCTGGGCCAGGCCGGGCTCGCCTACCTCGGGCCCAACTACATGACCTTCTCCGAGCGGCTCGCGGCGCTGTTCACCGCGGCGGGGTTCCCCGAGCCGGACCGCGCGATCGACGCGGTCTTCTCGTACGTCATCGGCATGTCCACGACGGAGGCCGCCTGGCTCACCACGGTCGCCCGGTCCGGCGAGACCGAGTCGGAGTTCGTCGCGCGGCTGCTGCCCGCGGCCCGGGAGGCCTCCGCCGACTACGACCACCTGGCGGCAGCCGACGCGAGGAACGCCGGCCAGACCATCGACCCCGCCAAGATCCGGGACGACAAATTCACCTACGGCCTGGAGGTCGTCCTGGACGGCCTGGCGCTACGCCTGCCGAAATAGGCAGGTCAGCCGCCGTACATCCGGCGCATCGCGAACTCGACCATCTGCTCGACGGCCTTCGCGTCGAACACCATCCGGTGCTCGCCCTCCATGTCGAGGACGAACCCGTAGCCGGTCGGCAGCAGGTCCAGCACCTCGGAACCGGTGATCACGAAGTACTTGGACTCCTTGCCCGCGTACCGGCGCAGCTCCTTGAGGGTGCTGAACATCGGGATCACCGGCTGCTGGGTGTTGTGCAGCGCGAGGAAGCCGGGGTTGTCGCCGCGCGGGCAGTAGACCTTCGACGTCGCGAAGGCCTGCTGGAAATCCTCCGCCGCCATCTGCCCGGTCGTGAACGCGCGCACCGCGTCCGTGAGCGAAGGCGGGGACGGCTCGGGGTACAGCGGCGGCTGCTGCCCGTACCCGCCGGACATCGGCTGCTGCGGAGGGGCGTACTGCCCTTGCGGGCCCGCTGTCTGGTCGTAGCCGTACATGGGCGCAAGCGTACCGAGAGCGGCGGGGCGCCAGGGCCGGTACACCGGCCCTGGCGAATCGACAGTGACTCGACAGCGACTTGACAGCCGCGGCTATGGATTGCCGCGGCCGCCGCTCATAGCGTCGGTGTCATGAACGGACGCCATGCCGAGGACCGCCACGAACACGACAGAGGCCTCTCCTACGACCTCCCCGTCCTGGCCCGCCGCCGGATGATCCGGCTGATGGCGGGCGCGGGGCTGATCCCGTTGGTGGGCTGCACGCAGGAGGAGAAGAACTCGGCGTCGCCCTCGTCGTCCGGCACGTCCGGCGAGTCCGGCGCCTGCGCGGAGATCCCCGAGGAGACGGCCGGCCCCTTCCCGGGCGACGGGTCGAACGGCGTGAACGTCCTGAAGGAGAGCGGGGTCGTCCGCCGCGACATCACACGGAGCTTCGGCGACTCCGCGGGCGGCACCGCCGAGGGCATACCCCTGACGATCACGCTGACGGTGGTGGACGCGGCCTCCGGCTGCGGCGCCCCGAAGCGGGGAGCGGCCGTCTACGTCTGGCACTGCGACCGGGACGGCGCCTACTCCCTGTACTCGGAGGGCGTCACCGAGGAGAACTACCTGCGCGGCGTCCAGGAGACCGACGACGCGGGGCGGGTCACCTTCACCAGCGTCTTCCCCGGCTGCTACCAGGGCCGCTGGCCGCACATCCACTTCGAGGTCTACGCCAGCCTGGCCGACGCCACGGCGACCACGGCGATCACGAACACCTCGCAGCTCGCCTTCCCGAAGGACGTCTGCGAGGCGGTGTACGCCACGGACGGCTACGAGGAGAGCGTCCGGAACCTGAGCGGTCTCTCCCTGGAGAGCGACGGCGTCTTCGGCGACGGGCACGAGCGGCAACTGGCCGCGATGAAGGGCGGTACGGGGAGCGGCGGGGGCGGGGACGGCGGGGGCGGCTACACCGCGACACTGACCGTTCCGGTGTGACCTGTCACAGATGACAGGTTGGGGTTGCTTCTTATTACCGACGGGTAGCATCATCGTAGCTACTTGTTGGTACGTGAACTAGCGCGAGGATCCAGTGCCTCGCCGATCTCTCTACGGAGCCGGGAGCCGTCGCCATGGGGCACTACAAGTCGAATCTCCGCGACATCGAGTTCAACCTCTTCGAAGTACTCGGGCGAGACAAGCTGTACGGCACCGGTCCGTTCGAGGAGATGGACGTCGAGACCGCGAAGAGCATCCTGGAGGAGCTGACCCGCCTCTCGGAGAACGAGCTGGCCGAGTCCTTCATCGACGCCGACCGCAACCCGCCGGTCTTCGACCCGGAGACCAACACCGCGCCGGTCCCCGCATCCTTCAAGAAGAGCTACCAGGCCTTCATGGACTCCGAGTACTGGCGCCTCGGCCTGCCCGAGGAGATCGGCGGCACCACCTCGCCCCGCTCCCTGATCTGGGCGTACGCCGAGCTGATCCTGGGCGCCAACCCGGCCGTGTGGATGTACTCCTCGGGCCCGGCCTTCGCCGGCATCCTCTTCGAGGAGGGCAACGAGGTCCAGAAGCACATAGCCAAGTTCGCCACGGAGAAGCAGTGGGGCTCCACGATGGTGCTCACCGAGCCCGACGCGGGCTCCGACGTGGGCGCCGGCCGCACCAAGGCCGTCCAGCAGGACGACGGCTCCTGGCACATCGAGGGCGTGAAGCGCTTCATCACCTCCGGTGAGCACGACATGTCGGAGAACATCCTCCACTACGTGCTGGCCCGCCCCGAGGGCGCCGGCCCCGGCACCAAGGGCCTCTCCCTCTTCCTCGTCCCGAAGTACCTCTTCGACTTCGAGACCGGCGAGCTGGGCGAGCGCAACGGCGCCTACGCCACCAACGTCGAGCACAAGATGGGCCTGAAGGCCTCCAACACCTGCGAGATGACCTTCGGCGACCAGCACCCCGCCAAGGGCTGGCTGATCGGCGACAAGCACGACGGCATCCGCCAGATGTTCCGCATCATCGAGTTCGCCCGCATGATGGTCGGCACGAAGGCGATCTCCACGCTCTCCACGGGCTACCTGAACGCGCTGGAGTACGCCAAGGAGCGCGTCCAGGGCCCGGACCTCGCGAACTTCATGGACAAGACCGCGCCCAAGGTCACCGTCACCCACCACCCCGACGTGCGCCGCTCGCTGATGACGCAGAAGGCGTACGCGGAGGGCATGCGCGCGCTGGTCCTCTACACCGCCTCCATCCAGGACGAGATCCAGGTCAAGGAGGCCGCGGGCGAGGACATCTCCGCCCTGGAGGCCCTGAACGACCTGCTCCTGCCCATCGTCAAGGGCTACGGCTCCGAGAAGGGCTACGAGCAGCTCGCCCAGTCGCTGCAGACCTTCGGCGGCTCCGGCTTCCTGCAGGAGTACCCGATCGAGCAGTACATCCGGGACTCCAAGATCGACACCCTCTACGAGGGCACCACGGCGATCCAGGGCCAGGACTTCTTCTTCCGGAAGATCGTCCGCAACCAGGGCGCCGCGCTGAACTCCCTCGCCGAGGACATCAAGAAGTTCCTGGCCGTGGGCACCGGCGGCGAGGAGCTGTCGTCGGCCCGTGAGCACCTCGCCAAGGCGGCCGTCGAGCTGGAGGCCATCGTCGGCCTGATGCTGACCGACCTCGCGGCCACCGAGCAGGACGTCAAGAACATCTACAAGGTCGGGCTCAACACGACCCGCCTGCTGATGGCCTCCGGCGACGTCATCGTCGGCTACCTCCTGCTCAAGGGCGCCTCGGTCGCCGCCGAGAAGCTGGAGGCCGCCTCCACCAAGGCGATCTCCGCCAAGGACACGGCCTTCTACCAGGGCAAGATCGCCGCAGCGAAGTTCTTCGCGGCCAACGTCCTGCCCGGCGTCACCCTGTCCCGCAAGATCGCCGAGGGCGTCGAGCTGGACCTGATGGACCTGGACGAGGCCGCGTTCTAGTCCCGGACGCCTCTCTCCGTCTCTCTGTTCGAGGGCCTGTTCCCTTCCCCGGGAACGGGCCCTCGTCCGTCGTTAAGGTGAACCCATGACCGAACCAGCCCGCCCGTCTCCCACCGCCGCCCTTGCAGCGAGCGCTTCGCGCGCACCTCTTACTTTCGACCGCGGCCACACCGACGACCTCATGAGCTTCCTGACGGCGAGCCCGTCGCCGTATCACGCCGTGGCGACCGCCGCCGAGCGGCTGGAGAAGGCGGGCTTCCGGCAGGTCGCGGAGACGGACGCCTGGGAGGGGACGAGCGGCGGCAAGTACGTGCTGCGCGGCGGCGCGATCGTCGCCTGGTACGTGCCGGAGGGCGCCGCGCCCCACACGCCGTTCCGGATCGTCGGCGCCCACACCGACTCCCCCAACCTGCGCGTCAAGCCGCTCCCCGACAGCGGGGCGCACGGCTGGCGCCAGGTGGCCGTGGAGATCTACGGCGGGCCGCTGCTCAACTCCTGGCTGGACCGCGACCTGGGTCTCGCCGGGCGGCTGACCCTGCGCGACGGCTCGACGCGCCTGGTCGACGTGGACCGGCCGCTGCTGCGCGTCCCGCAGCTCGCCATCCACCTGGACCGCACGGTGACGGCGGACGGCCTCAAGCTCGACAAGCAGCGGCACATGCAGCCGATCTGGGGCCTGGGCAACGACGTGCGCGACGGCGACCTGATCGCCTTCCTGGAGGAGACGGCCGGCATCCCCGCGGGCGAGGTCACCGGCTGGGACCTCATGACGCACTCCGTGGAACCGCCCGCCTACCTGGGCCGCGACCGCGAGCTGCTGGCGGGCCCGCGCATGGACAACCTGCTCTCGGTGCACGCCGGTACGGCGGCCCTCGCCGCCGTGGCCTCCGGCGCGTCGAGCCTGGCGTCCATCCCGGTCCTGGCCGCCTTCGACCACGAGGAGAACGGCTCCCAGTCGGACACCGGCGCGGACGGGCCGCTGCTCGGCAGCGTGCTGGAGCGCTCGGTGTTCGCCCGCGGCGGCTCCTACGAGGACCGCGCCCGCGCCTTCGCCGGCACGGTCTGCCTGTCCTCCGACACGGGCCACGCCGTCCACCCCAACTACGCGGAGCGGCACGACCCGACGCACCACCCACGTGTCAACGGCGGCCCGATCCTCAAGGTCAACGTCAACAACCGCTATGCCACGGACGGTTCGGGCCGCGCGGAGTTCACGGCGGCCTGCGAGGCGGCCGGCGTGCCGTTCCAGTCCTTCGTCTCCAACAACGCCATGCCCTGCGGCACCACGATCGGCCCGATCACCGCCGCCCGGCACGGCATCAAGACCGTCGACATCGGCGTGGCCATCCTGTCGATGCACAGCGCCCGCGAACTGTGCGGCGCCGACGACCCGTTCCTCCTCGCGAACGCCCTGACGGCGTTTCTGGAGAGGTAGAACAGGCCGTCACCGCATGGGTGTTCCGCACGGGGGTACTCGGTGTGCGGGCCGGAAGGACCGGGCCGTACAGGGAGGCGACACATCATGGGCCTCGGCGGATGCATCATCCTCATCGCCGTGGGAGCCATCCTCACGTTCGCGACCGACTGGGACATGCAGGGGGTCAACCTCGACCTGGTCGGCATCATTCTGATGATCGTCGGACTGATCGGAGTCACGACGTTCAGCAGCATCGCGAGGCGCCGGCGCGTGGTGGTGCCCCCCACGACGCCGGTCGCGGACGACGGACGGCGCCACACGCGCGACGGCTACAGCGACGGATACGGAGTGTGACGCCCTGGCGGATCAGGCGTCCAGCCCGGCCAGCACCAGCGGGAGCCGGTCCGTCCCCGCCTCGGTGAGGCGGACGGGTACGCCCCAGTCCTGCTGGTGGACGTGACATGCGGGGTACTCGTTCGACGGGTCGTCGTCACAGGAGGCGGCCATCGCGGAGATGTGCAGCACACCCTCCTCCACGGCAGGGTCGAGTTCGAGGGCGCGGGAGAGATCGGTTCCCGCGCCCTCGCCGCTGCGCAGCAGCTCCGGCGGGGTGGAGGAGACGAGCAGGCGGGTCGAGGGCCCGTAGCGGGTGTCCAGCTTCTGGCCCGCCGGGGCCTGGAAGATCACGTCCAGTCGGAGCCGGCCGGGGGCGACCTCGGTGGGCTCCCGCTGCGTGCGGTGGGCCACGTCCGGCACCTGCACGGCCTCCTCGGGCAGCCGCAGCCGGGTCAGCCGGTGCCGGGCGGACTCCACGACCACGATGTCGTCGCCGACGAGCACCGCGTCGCTGGGCTCGCGCAGGTCCGTGGCCAGGGTCGTCACCTCACCGGTCGCCGGGTCGTAGCGGCGCAGGGCGTGGTTGTAGGTGTCGGAGACGGCGACGGATCCGTCCGGCAACGCGGTGACACCCAACGGGTGCTGCAACAGGGCCTGTTCGGCGGCGCCGTCCCGATGCCCGAAGTCGAACAGACCGGTGCCGACGGCCGTGTGCACGGAACCGTCGGGCTCCACCCAGCGCAGGGCCGACGTCTCCGAGTCGGCGAGCCAGAGCCGCTCCGGGGTCGCGGCCAGCCCGGACGGCTGCGCGAACCAGGCCTCACCGCCCGGCCCGTCCACCAGCCCTTCGTTGGTGGTCCCGGCGGCGACGGCCACCGTCCCCTCGACCGGGTCGTACACCCACAGCTGATGCACACCGGCCATGGCGATCCAGATCTTCTCCTGCCACCGGGCGACGTCCCAGGGGGAGGAGAGGTCGACCTCGCGGGCCGGGCCCGAGGTGGGCGAGCCCTGCCACCACTGACGGCCCGTGCCGGCGAGGGTGGTGACCTCGCCGGTGGTGAGGTCCAGCCGCCGCAGCGCGTGATTGACGGTGTCGGCGACGACCACGGAGCCGTCGTCGAGCAGGGCGAGCCCCTGCGGCTCGCTGAAGGCGGCGGTGCCTGCGCCGCCGTCGGCGAACCCGCGCGCCCCGGACCCGATCCTGCGCACCACGCTCTCGCCGTCCTCGGCGAGCTCCACCAGCTGATGCCGGGTGGTGTCGCTGACCAGGAAGTTCCCGCTCGGCAGCGGCACGGCCTTCCCCGGGAACCGCAGCGCCGTCGGCTCCGGCTCCGGCGCCACATACGGCCCGTCCCCGCGCCGCAGCGTGCCCTTGACGGCGTGCTCGGTCTCCAGCTCCTCGACCAGCCGCTCAATGGCGTGCACATGCCCCTCACCGGCGTGCTGCGCGACCACATACCCCTCGGGGTCGATCACGACGAGCGTCGGCCAGGCCCGCACGGCGTACTGCTTCCACGTCGCGAGCTCCGGGTCGTCGAGCACCGGGTGCTCCACCCCGTACCGCTCCACGGCATCGACGACCGCCTGATGCTCGGCCTCATGCACGAACTTCGGCGAGTGCACCCCGATGACGACGACCGTGTCCCGGTGCTTCTCCTCGAGCTCCCGGAGCTCGTCCAGGACGTGCAGACAGTTCACGCAACAAAATGTCCAGAAATCAACAATTATGATCCGGCCGCGGAACTCCGCAAGGCTGAGCTCCTTGTCCCCTGTGTTGATCCATCCGCCCTTGCCGATGAGCTCGGGGGCACGGACTCGTGCACGCTTTGCCATGACCCCAGCCAATCACACCTGGTGGGAGGCTCCTCCGTGCGATCCTTCGGCAGCCCAGACGATCCGAAGCCGCTTGTCCGGCTCGAACCGTCGGCCTCTTCCTTCAGCTCTGGTGACCCAAACCCTCTCCACCACTTCGAACAGCAGCGCCCGCTTCCGCGAAATGTCTCCGTCGTTCCACTCCGCCGCCACCCCCGGTTGTCGGACGAGCACCGCAGCCACTACGGCCGCTTCGACGCTGGTGGCCATCGCCCGTGCTCCCGGGCATGTGTGTCCCAATCGCACACCCTGGCACACGTACGACGTCCCGTTCCTGCTCATGCGCGCTCCACAGCCCTCGGCATCGCAGTACAGCAGTCCGGTCAGCAAGTGGGCCGGTCCCCGCACAGGCCGCTTGACGCCGTCGCCTCGCAGGCGGGTTCTGGATTCCAGTTCCGCGACGATCCGCTGTTGTTCCTTCAGAGTGACAATTCCTTCGCCGACCATGACCGGTTGCCCCGTCTGCGGATCCAGATAGGGCCGGACAACGCTTGTGTACCTGCGGCAGTCGCGTTTCTCGTCCCACACAGTCTCCGTTTCGGGCAGCAGTCCGGCGAAGGCCGGGGCCCGGAGCAGTTGAGACAGTGACCCCACTTGCCAAAGACCTCCTCTGGGCGCGGCGATCTCATACTCATTCAGCAGCCTGGCGATCTTCACCAGCGGGCGCCCGGAGAGGGCCTCGTCCGCGATCAGGCGTGCGTACACAGCGGTCTCGGGGTCGGGCGTCAGCTGCCCCGACGCGGCGTCGACGCGGAGTCCGTAAGGCGGCTGCCCTCCGATCCACCGCCCCCGGCTGCGCAGGTACTGCTTGGCATGCCGGATGCGTTCACCCTGGGTCTCCGCCTCGGCTCGTGCCCACTCCGACAGTGAGGCCATGGCGAGCCTGTCTCCGGGCGAGCTCGAATCCAGGCCGTCCATGACGGAGACCAGTCGGCTGTGGTTCAAGTCGAACTCGTCCAGGAGGGGTCCGACTTCCGCTGTGCCCTTGCGACTGAGGCGATCCAGCTTCCACACGATCAGCGTCCGGACAGCCCCTGAGGTCACAGCCGCTCTGGCAGCCTCGAAGCCCTTGCGGGTCACGTCCTTGTAGCCGGAGCGGCCCCGGTCGACGTGTACCTGGCGAACCACCAGCCCGTGCCGTGCGGCCCAAGCACGGCAGTCGGCCTCCTGCCGCTCGATGGCAGTCTTTCCCTCCCGGTCCACGGAAAGCCGTAAGTACAGGTCTGCGCTGATATCCGGTTGCCTCATGTCCCCTCCCAGAGTTGCTCACTCTGTGAACGAACATGAGTGTCAAAGGTAATGAACTTCCGTGACTGTCAGGTCAGCGCATGCCCCGTCGTGGCGTCCACATGGTCCGGGACCTCGTCGTGGCGGTCGCCGACGGTGAGGGTGCCGGTGGGTTCGAACATGAGGATCGCGGTCGGGACGGGGGCGCAGGGCTTGTGCTCGGTGCCGCGCGGGACGGTGAAGACGCTGCCCTTGGGGAGCACGACCGTGCGTTCCCCGGCCGGCTCCCGCAGGCCGATGTGCAGTTCGCCGTCGAGCACGAGGAAGAACTCGTCGGTGTGCTCGTGGACGTGCCAGACGTGCTCGCCCTCGACCTTGGCGACGCGGACGTCGTAGTCGTTGACGGCGGCGACGATCCGGGGGCTCCACCGCTGGGAGAAGGAGGCCAGGGCGTGGGCGAGTGAGACGGGTTCCTGGGTCATGAGGGGATCCTCCGGGGTGCCGTACGTCCCGCGCGAGTGCTAGGAATCGCACATGCCGAAAGGATCCTCGCACCGCCCGCACCGAGTCGTCCTGCTGGTGGACGAGAACTCGAACCCCTTCGAGATGAGCTGCGCCATCGAGATCTTCGGGCTGTCCAGGCCGGAGCTCGGGCGGGAGCTGTACGACTTCCGGCTGTGTGCCGCGGCACCGCACACGCGCATGCGGGACGGCTTCTTCACCCTGACCGGGGTCGCCGGACTGGAGGCCGCCGAGGAGGCGGACACCCTGATCGTGCCGAACCGGCCCGACACCGGCACGCCCCGGGCGCCGCGTGTCCTGGACGTGGTACGCCGGGCACACGCGCGTGGCGCGCGACTCGTCGGGTTCTGCTCGGGTGCGTTCACGATCGCGGAGGCCGGGCTGCTGGACGGGCGCCGTGCGGCCTGCCACTGGATGTGGGCGGAGTCCTTCCGGGCACGGTTTCCGCAGGTCGGGCTGGAGCCGGACGTGCTGTTCGTGGACGACGGCGACATCCTCACCGCCTCAGGCAGCGCCTCCGCACTGGACCTGGGGCTGCACGTCGTACGGCGTGACCACGGCGCCGAGATCGCCAACCACGTTTCCCGGCGGCTGGTGTTCGCCGCGCACCGGGACGGCGGGCAGCGGCAGTTCGTGGAGCGGCCCGTCCCGGACGTGCCGGACGAGTCCCTGGCCCCGCTGCTGGCGTGGGCGCAGGAGCGGCTGGGTGAGCCGCTGACGGTGGCGGACCTGGCCGCACGCGCGCGGGTCAGCCCCGCCACCCTTCACCGCCGGTTCCGCGCTCAACTGGGGACGACACCACTCGCCTGGCTGACCGGGGAGCGCGTCGCGCTGGCCTGCCGGCTGATCGAGCGGGGTGAGGAACGGCTGGACGTGGTGGCGGCCCGCAGCGGGCTCGGTACGGCCGCCCACCTGCGCACGCGCGTGCGTCGGGCGACAGGACTCAGCCCGTCGGCCTATCGGCGGCGTTTCGGAACGGGCCAGGGGGAAGCCCTGGTCTCATGAGATTTCTCGTGTATGACCGGCTTCTCGGTTTCGGTGATGACTACTGGATCGAGGACGAGCGCGGCAGCAAGGTGTTCCTCGTCGACGGCAAGGCGTTGCGGCTGCGGGACACCTGGGAGCTGAAGGACGTCCAGGGGCGGGTGCTCGTGGACATCCATCAGAAGATGCTCGCCCTGCGCGACACGATGGTGCTGCAGCGGGCCGGGGAGCCGCTGGCGACGATCCGCAGGAAGCGGCTGTCCCTGCTGCGCAACCACTATCGGGTGTCGCTGGCGGACGGCAATGAGCTGGATGTGAGCGGCAAGATCCTCGACCGGGAGTTCGCCGTCGAGTACGACGGTGAGCTGCTGGCGGTGATCTCACGGCGCTGGCTGACGCTGCGGGACACCTACGGCGTGGACGTCGTCCGCGAGGACGCCGATCCGGCGCTGCTGATCGCGGTGGCGGTGTGTGTCATCCACCTGGCGGAGAAGGAACGGGAGGACTGAGGTCCTGAGGCGGTCGCGGCCCTACGGCCTGCGCGGGGGCTCCAGGCCCAGCAGGCGGTCCTTCAGCGCCGGGAACTGCTCCCGTGTCGTCGCGACCTTCCCCGGGTCGAACTCCACCGTGAGGACCTCCTCGTCGGCGCCGGCCTCGGCCAGCACCTCGCCCCAGGGATCGACCACGATCGAGTGACCGGCCTGGGGAACTCCGGCGTGCGTCCCGGCCGTTCCACACGCGACGACGAACGACTGGTTCTCGACGGCCCGTGCCTGGGCCAGCAGCGTCCAGTGGGACCGGCGGCGCTCCGGCCAGCCCGCCGACACCACGAGCGTCTCGGCACCGGCGTCGACGAGAGAGCGGAAGAGTTCGGGGAAACGGAGGTCGTAGCAGGTGGACAGGCCCAGGACGGTCCCCGGCAGACGCACCGTCACCAGCTCGGCACCCGCGCCCATCAGCACGGCCTCGCCCTTGTCGAAGCCGAAGCGGTGGATCTTGCGGTAGGCGGCGGCCAGGTCGCCGGAGGGGGAGAAGACGAGGGAGGTGTTGTACAGGGGACCCTCGGGGTCGCGCTCGGGGATGGAGCCCGCGTGCAGCCACACGCCCGCGTCGCTCGCGGCCTTCGCCATCGCCTCGTACGTCGGCCCGTCGAGCGGCTCGGCCTCGCGCCCGAACTCCTCGTAGGCGAAGGCGCCCGTGGTCCACAGCTCCGGCAGGACGACGAGATCGGCACCGGCCTGCTCCCGGACGAGCGACGCCACCCGCCATCGGCGCGATTCGACCGATTCGCCCTCATCTACGGCGATCTGGATCACAGAGGCGCGCACACTACCACCGTCCTGGCATTCGACCCGTCCACATGGGCGTCCCCCCGGGCCTACGATCGTCACACGAAAGCACTGCCGGGGTGCCTCACAGCAGCGTAACTTAGCTGCCAAGACACCCGCCGACAGCCGCCACCTCCCACTGGCAACGCCGCCACCACCTGCCCGTGCACCGACCGCCGAGGGGTCCCGTTCCGTGAGTCTGCATCCCACCCTCCAGCCCTACGCCGACGCCTGGACCCACTCCATCGATGCGATATCCGAGCTGCTCCAGCCGCTCGCGGAGGCCGAGTGGAACCGGCGGACGCCGTGCCCCGGGTGGTCGGTGCGGGACGTGGTCTCCCATGTCATCGGCCTGGACTGCGAGATGCTCGGCGACCCGCGCCCCATCCACACCCTCCCGCGCGACCTCTTCCACGTGACGAACGACCACCAGCGCTACATGGAGATGCAGGTCGACGTCCGCCGTCACCACACGTCGCCGGAGATGACCTCCGAGCTGGAGTACGTGATCATCCGCCGCAACCGCCAGCTGCGGAACGAGTCGCGCGACCCGGGCACGAAGGTGCGCGGCCCGCTCGGCACGGAGCTGACCCTCGAGGAGTCCATGCGGCGGCACGCCTTCGACGTGTGGATGCACGAGCAGGACCTGCGCACCGCCCTCGGCCGGCCCGGCAACCTCGACTCCCCCGGCGCGCACATCGCCCGTGACGTGCTGCTCTCCGAACTCCCGCGCGTGGTCGCCGAGAACGCGCAGGCGCCGCGCAGCTCGGCCGTCGTCTTCGACGTGCACGGCCCCCTCGAGTTCCTGCGCACGATCCGCGTCGACATCCAGGGCCGCGGCACCCTCGAAACGGCCCCCGCCCTCGGCCCCGCCGCGACCCTCACCCTCGACTGGGAAACCTACGTCCGCCTGGCCTGCGGCCGCGTGACACCGGAGGCGGTGACGGACCGCATCAAGACGGAGGGCGACCCGGACCTGACGGCGGCAATCCTGCACAACTTCACGGTGACCCAGTAGGCCGCACCCCCCAGCTGCGGGCATGCGTGCCGCTAGGGGCGGCACGGGTGGGCGCAGCGGCACCTCGTCGCGCCGAGCTGCGCACCCACCCGGCCCCAGCCCCAACTCCCCGGGCCCGAAAACCCCATGCCCCGAGCCCACCACCCCCCGTAGCGTCCCGCCCATGACCACCACCCCACCCCGCCACACCCGCCTCACCTTCCACGGCCCCCTCTCCGAAACAAGGGCCGACCAACTCGTCACCCGCCTGTCCGCCAACACCCCCACCACCGTCCTGGACATCGGCTGCGGCTGGGCAGAACTCATGCTCCGCATCCTGACCACGACCCCCCGAGCCACCGGCACCGGCATGGACATCGACACGGAGGCCCTGGCCCGGGGCCGCGAGGCCGCCGCCGCACGGGGCCTCGCCGAGCGGGTCCGTCTCGTCGAGGGGTCCGCGACCGAGACACCCCACGAACCGGCCGATCTCGTCCTGTGCCTCGGCGCGAGCCAGGCCCTCGGCGACCGGCTCCCCGAGGCCCTGAAGGAACTCCGTCTGCGCGTCGCCGACGGCGGTCGGGTCCTGCTCGGTGAGGGGTTCTGGCAG
Organism: Streptomyces sp. CRCS-T-1; assembly: GCF_024442335.1. NCBI lineage: Bacteria > Bacillati > Actinomycetota > Actinomycetes > Kitasatosporales > Streptomycetaceae > Streptomyces > Streptomyces sp. CRCS-T-1. The sequence goes on from NZ_CP101651.1 coordinate 4,079,834, forward strand.
CGCACCCCGACCCCAGCCGAACTGTCCCGGATGTGGCCGGACGCCGCCGTCACCGACCACCCCGACCTCGCGTCCCTCGTGGACCTGGCGATCGAGGCCGGGTTCAGGCCGGAGTGGACGGAGACCGCGAGCCTCGACGAATGGGAGGAGTTCGAGTCGGCGTATCTCGCGGACGTCGAGGTGTGGCTCGCCGAGCACCCCGGGCATCCGCTCGCGGCCGAGACCAGGGAGCGCGCGGACCGGCACCGCGGCCGGTGGCTGACGTACCGCGGCGTTCTGGGGCTGGCCTACCTCACCCTCGTACCGGCCGTCTGAGGTACGTCACGCGGGGACGTGCACCGTCTCGACCCGGCTCGCCACCAGGCGTTCCCGCTCGCGTCGGATGGCGCGCTTGCGCAGGCGCAGGATCTGGGTGACCCCGAGGGCCTGGAGCAGGAACACCGCCGAGAAGGCGACGGTGTAGTCGCCGCCAGTGGCGTCCAGCAGGACACCGACGGCGAACAGCGTGGTCATGGAGGCCACGAAGCCGCCCATGTTGGTGATGCCGGAGGCGGTGCCCTGGCGCTCGGGCGGGTTCGCCGGGCGGGCGAAGTCGAAGCCGATCATCGACGCGGGCCCGCACGCCCCGAGGACCGTGCACAGCGCGATCAGCAGCCACATCGGGGCGTGCTCGCCGGGGTAGGCGAGCGTCGCCGCCCACAGGGCCGCCGTCGTGCCGACCGTGCCGAGCGCGATCGGCAGTCGCGCCTCGTGGTGCCGGGCGACGATCTGGCCGTAGACCATGCCGACGCCCATGTTCGACAGCACGACGAGCGTGAGGAGTTCACCGGCCGTGGCGCGGGACAGGCCCTGCGCCTCGACCAGGAACGGCAGGCCCCACAGCAGCAGGAAGACCATCGCGGGGAACTGGGTCGTGAAGTGCACCCACATGCCGAGCCGGGTCCCCGGCTCCCGCCAGGAGGCGGCGATCTGGCGCCGTACGTAGGCCGCGCCCTGGTGCGGGAGCGGCTCCGGCTCGTGGCCCTCCGGGTGGTCCTTCAGGAACAGCAGCACCAGCACGAGCACGACGGCCCCGGCGACCGCGCTGCCCGCGAACGCGGCCGTCCAGCCGATGCCGTGCAGCAGCCGGGCCAGGACGAGCGTGGAGACGAGGTTGCCGGCCATGCCCACCAGTCCCGCGAACTGGGCGACGAGCGGCCCGCGCCGGGCGGGGAACCACCGGGTGCCCAGCCGCAGCACGCTGATGAAGGTCAGCGCGTCACCGCAGCCGAGCAGCGCCCGGGAGGCGAGGGCCATGCCGTACGACGGGGAGAACGCGAAGCCGAGCTGCCCGGCCGTGAACAGCACCGCCCCGAGGGCCAGCACCTTCTTGGTGCCGAGCCGGTCCACGAGCAGGCCGACGGGTATCTGCATGCCCGCGTAGACCAGCAGCTGGAGGATGGAGAAGGTGGACAGGGCCGAGGCGTTGACGTGGAAGCGGTCGGCGGCGTCGAGGCCGGCCACGCCCAGGGACGTGCGGAAGATGACCGCGACGAAGTAGACCGAGACGCCCGTGCCCCAGACGGCAAGGGCGCGCCGGCCGCCCGGTGGATCGCCCGGCAGGGTGCCGGCGCTCATCGGACCTCCCCCCGGGCCAGGTGCGAGAACCAGCTGACGTGGCGGTGGACGAGCCCGACGGCCGCCTCGGCGTCCCCGGAGCGCAGCGCTTGAAGGATCTCCTCGTGTTCGGTGAGGGTCTTGGCGATCCGGTCGGGGTGCGAGTGCATGACGGCGACGCCCATGCGGAGCTGGCGGTCGCGGAGTTGGTCGTAGAGGCGGGAGAGGATCTCGTTGCCGCCGCTGCGGACGATCTCGGCGTGGAAGCAGCGGTCGGTGACGGCGGCCGCGGCGAGGTCTCCGGCGGCGGCCTGCTCCTTCTGCCGGGCGAGGAGCGCTTCGAGGCGCTCGATGAGCCCGGGGGGCGCGGGTACGGCCTTGCGCGCCGCGTGTTCCTCGACGAGCAGCCGGGTCTCCACGACGTCGGCGATCTCCTGCGCGGAGACGGGCAGCACGAGGGCGCCCTTCTTCGGGTAGAGCCTGATCAGCCCCTCGACCTCCAGCCGGAGCAGTGCCTCGCGCACCGGGGTGCGGGAGACCCCGACGGCCTCGGCGAGCTCGCCCTCGGTGAGCAGGGTCCCGCCCTCGTAGCGGCGCTCCAGGACGCCCTGTTTCACGTGGGTGTACACGCGGTCGGCGGCGGGCGGGTGCTTCACGGCCAGGGTCATGCCGACAGCATAGATACAACAGGTACGCATGGATGTATGCGTCCAGGATGCGGACTCACGCGCCCTCGAATGTCACACGTCTGTGGCAAACGGCGGGTCCCCCTCGGCAACGGCACAACCAACTGTGCTAGTTACAAGTCAGACACGTGCGGCTCCCCTTCCCCTCGTCCTCAATTCGGCCGCACTCCTGGGGCATTCAACGCAATCGGGGTACTTCACTTGATAACCGGCATTAAGGGCACCCGTCTCCGTAGAGCCGCGGCCGTCGCCGTCACCACCGGCGCCATGCTCGCGACCGGAGCCCTCACCGTTGCGCCGGCGCAGGCCGCCACGGCGCCCACGATCGCCGCCAAGGGCGGCTACGTGATGAACAACGCGACCGGCAAGTCGCTCTACACCAAGGCTGCCGACACGCGTCGCTCCACCGGCTCGACCACCAAGATCATGACGGCCCTGGTGGTGCTGAAGCAGTCGAACCTCAACCTGGACAGCAAGGTCACGATCCAGAAGGCGTACAGCGACTACATCGTCGACAACAACTGGGCGTCCAACGCCAAGTTGATCGTCGGCGACAAGGTCACCGTCCGCCAGCTGCTGTACGGGCTGATGCTGCCGTCCGGCTGCGACGCGGCGTACGCGCTCGCCGACAAGTTCGGCTCGGGCTCGACGCGGGCGGCGCGCGTGAAGTCGTTCATCGGCAAGATGAACACCACGGCCAAGAACCTGGGTCTGGAGAACACCAACTTCGACTCGTTCGACGGCATCGGCAACGGCAAGAACTACTCCACGCCGCGCGACCTGACGAAGATCGCCAGCAGCGCCATGAAGAACTCCACGTTCCGCACGGTCGTCAAGACGAAGAAGTACACGGCGAAGACGACCACGAAGTCCGGCGGCACGCGGACGATGGCCCCGTGGGAGAACACCAACCCGCTGCTCGCGAGCTACACCGGCGCGATCGGCGTGAAGACCGGTTCCGGCCCGGAGGCCAAGTACTGCCTGGTCTTCGCGGCCACGCGGAACGGCAAGACGGTCATCGGCACGGTCCTCACCTCGACCGACTTGACCTCGCGCAAGACGGACGCGACGAAGCTGCTCAACTACGGCTTCGCGCAGTAGGACAGGCATGACGAAGGGGGGCTCACCGCCGACGGCGGTGAGCCCCCCTTCGCGTGTACCGGGACATCAGGCGCCCGGCTTCACGCCCAGGTGATCAGACGCTTCGGCTGCTCCAGGATCGCCGCCACGTCCGCCAGGACCTTCGAGCCCAGCTCGCCGTCGACCAGGCGGTGGTCGAAGGAGAGGGCCAGGGTGGTGACCTGGCGGGGCTTCACCTTGCCCTTGTGGACCCACGGCTGGAGCTTGATCGCACCGACCGCGAGGATCGCGGACTCGCCGGGGTTGAGGATCGGCGTGCCCGTGTCGACGCCGAAGACACCGACGTTGGTGATCGTCACCGTGCCGTTCTGCATGTCCGCCGGGGACGTCTTGCCGTCCCGGGCCGTCGACACCAGCTCGCCCAGCGACTCGGCGAGCTGCGGCAGCGTCTTGGCGTGGGCGTCCTTGATGTTCGGCACGATCAGCCCGCGCGGGGTCGCGGCCGCGATGCCCAGGTTCACGTAGTGCTTGACCACGATCTCCTGGGCGGCCTCGTCCCAGGACGCGTTGACGTCGGGGTTGCGCCGGATCGCGACGAGCAGGGCCTTGGAGATCAGCAGGAGGGGGTTCACGCGCAGGCCCGCGAACTCCTTGTCCTCCTTCAGCTCCTCGACCAGCTTCATCGTGCGCGTCACATCGACCGTCACGAACTCCGTGACATGCGGCGCCGTGAACGCCGAGCCGACCATCGCCGCCGCCGTCGCCTTGCGGACGCCCTTGACCGGGATGCGGGTCTCGCGGGCCGTGTCGTACGACACGACGGCCGCTGCGGGTGCCGGGGCGGCGGTCGCGGGGACCGCGGGGACCGCGGGGACCTCCGGCCGCGGTGCCTGCGGCGGGGCCACCGCCGCGTGCACGTCCTCGCGGGTGATGATGCCGTCCGGGCCGGTCGGAACGATGGTCGTCAGGTCGACGCCCAGGTCCTTGGCCAGCTTGCGGACCGGCGGCTTGGCCAGCGGGCGTTCCTTGACGGCGGGGGCGGTGGGAGCCGTGGGGGCGGCCGTCGAGGGCGCGCCGCCATGGCCGTTCAGCTCCGTCTGGACCGCCGTCGAGGCCTGCTGGACCGGGACCTCCGGGCCCTTGCGGGGGCGACGGCGGGTGGACGAGGTCGCCACCCCGTAGCCGACGAGCACCGGCTGGCGGCCGGAGCCCTCCGCCTTCGGTTCCTCAGTGGTCTGCGGGGCCTCGGGCGCTTCCGCCCGTGGCTCGGCCGGCGCGGCCCCTCCGCTCACGTCGACCGCGATGATCGACGTGCCCACGTCGACCGTGGTGCCCTCGGGGAAGTGCAGATCCCGGACCACGCCGTCGTACGGGATGGGCAGCTCGACGGCCGCCTTCGCCGTCTCGACCTCGCACACCACCTGGCCGTCGGTGACCTTGTCGCCGGGCTGGACGAACCACTTGAGGATCTCGGCCTCGGTGAGCCCCTCACCCACGTCCGGCATCTTGAACTCGCGTACGGACGCTTCCGTCATCGTCGTCACGACCCTCTCCTCAGTACGCCAGCGAGCGGTCGACGGCATCCAGCACCCGGTCCAGGTTCGGCAGGTACTCCTCCTCCAGGCGGGCCGGCGGGTACGGCGCGTGGTAGCCGCCGACGCGGAGCACCGGGGCCTCCAGGTGGTAGAAGCAGCGCTCCGTGATCCGGGCGGCGATCTCCGCGCCGGAGCCGAAGAACACCGGGGCCTCGTGGACGACGACCAGACGGCGGGTCTTCTCCACCGACGCCTGGATGGAGTCGAAGTCGAGCGGGGAGACCGAGCGCAGGTCCAGGACCTCGAGGTTCCGGCCCTCCTCGGCGGCCGCGTCCGCGACCTCCTGGCAGAGCTTCACCATCGGGCCGTAGGCGGCGAGGGTGAGGTCGGTTCCCTCGCGGACCACCTGGGCCTTGTGCAGCGGGCCCGGGATCGCCTCCGTGGCGACCTCGCCCTTGTCCCAGTAGCGGCGCTTGGGCTCGAAGAAGATCACCGGGTCGTCGCTCTGGATGGCCTGCTGCATCATCCAGTACGCGTCCGAGGAGTTGGACGGGCTGACGATCTTCAGGCCCGAGACGTGCGCGAAGAGCGCCTCGGGGGACTCCGAGTGGTGCTCCACCGCGCCGATGCCGCCGCCGTAGGGGATGCGCACGACGACGGGGAGCTTGACCTTGCCCAGGGAGCGGGCGTGCATCTTCGCGAGCTGGGTGACGATCTGGTCGTAGGCCGGGAAGACGAAGCCGTCGAACTGGATCTCCACCACCGGGCGGTAGCCGCGCAGGGCCAGGCCGATCGCCGTGCCGACGATGCCCGACTCGGCGAGCGGGGTGTCGATGACGCGGCTCTCGCCGAAGTCCTTCTGCAGTCCGTCCGTCACCCGGAAGACGCCGCCGAGCTTGCCGACGTCCTCGCCCATGATCAGGACCTTGGGGTCGGCCTCCAGGGCGTGGCGCAGCGACTCGTTGATCGCTTTGGCGAGTGCCATCTTGTCGGCCATGTCAGTTGCCCCCCTCGTCGGCGAACGACGCCTGGTACGCGGCGAACTGGGCGCGCTCCTCGTCGACGAGCGCGTGTCCGTCCGCGTAGACGTTCTCGAAGATCGCGAAGTGGTCCGGGTCCGGCATGGCACGGACCGCTTCGCGCACTCGTTTGCCCAACGCCTCGGACTCGGCCTCCAGTTCCTCGAAGAATCCCTCGTCCGCGTGGTTTGAGGTCTCCAGGAACCGGCGAAGGCGCAGGATCGGGTCCTTGGCCTCCCAGGCCTGGCGCTCCTCGTCGCCCCGGTAGCGGGTCGGGTCGTCGGAGGTGGTGTGGGCGCCCATGCGGTAGGTGAACGCCTCGACGAGGGTCGGGCCCTCGCCGGAGCGGGCCCGCTCCAGGGCCCAGCGGGTGACCGCGAGGCAGGCGAGCACGTCGTTGCCGTCGACCCGTACGCCCGGGAAGCCGAAGCCCTGCGCGCGCTGGTAGATCGGGACGCGGGACTGCTTCTCGGTCGGCTCGGAGATGGCCCACTGGTTGTTCTGGCAGAAGAACACGACCGGGGCGTTGTAGACCGCGGAGAAGGTGAACGACTCGGCCACGTCGCCCTGGCTGGAGGCGCCGTCGCCGAAGTAGGCGATCACCGCGCTGTCGGCACCGTCCTTGGCGACGCCCATCGCGTAGCCGGTGGCGTGCAGCGTCTGGGAGCCGATGACGATCGTGTAGAGCTGGAAGTTGTTGCTGTTGGGGTCCCAGCCGCCGTTGTTCACACCCCGGAACATGCCGAGCAGGTTGGTCGGGTCCACCCCACGGCACCAGGCGACGCCGTGTTCGCGATAGGTGGGGAAGACGTAGTCGTCGTCGCGCAGGGCCCGGCCCGAGCCGATCTGGGCGGCCTCCTGGCCGAGCAGCGAGGCCCACAGGCCCAGCTCGCCCTGGCGCTGCAGGGAGGTGGCCTCGGCGTCGAAGCGGCGGGTGAGCACCATGTCGCGGTACAGGCCGCGGAGCTCTTCCGGTGTGAAACCGGCGACGTACTTGTCGTACTCGGCGTTCTTGACGCGCTTGCCCTCGGGCGTCAGAAGCTGCACGAGCTGGGGCTCGGCGGCCTTCTTCGCGGCTGCGGGCTTCTTCGCGGCCGCGGCCTTCTTGGCAGGCGTGCGGGTGGTGCCCTTGGTGCCGGTGGTGCCGGCCTTGCTTCCGGCGCTGCGTCGCGATGTGCGCGCGGCAGTGCTCTCCACGGTCACGTGTGCTCCTCCGTCGGTCCGGCCCCCGGGGTTGCCGGTAGGCCAGTGCGGCTCACCTGTTCTCGGCCACCGGGGCACGGGGTGGGTGCCACTCGGCCGGGAACAGGCGTGACAGGTGCCCCGGCGAGCGCCCTGCAACAAGCACGTTACCCAGTGCTCCACATTTCTGTGAAACCCCATCTGACCTGCGATTTTGCTTGGATTTCCAAGTAAATCGGGAAGGCTGCGAAGGGGCCCTGGTCACAGCCTTGCAGGAGGCCGGAGCTACCGCACGTTAACCCGGTGACCCAGGTCACGGGAAGAGTCCACTTGTGGGCGCGCCGAAACGGCACGCGCGCGTGGGGCCCGTTTCCGGGTCCCACGCGCGCGTGGATCGTGCGTTTTACGTTCTTTTCGTTCTGTTCGAGGGGGCAGCCCTTTGTTCGGGGGGGGGTCAGCCCTCCGCGCCGGCGACGACGCCGGCCGTGCCGCCCTCGGTGCCACCGGTCTCGTCCGGCGGCGTCTCCGGGTCCGTGGGCTCCTCGCCCGTCGGCTCGCCGGTCGGCTCCGCGGTGGTCGGCTCCTCCGTCGGCTGGTCCGTGGGCGTCTCGGGAGTGGTCGGGGACGGCGTGTAGGACGGGGTGTACGACGGGGTCCATCCACCGCCGCCGGAGCCCGTGCCGGTGCCGTCGTCCGTCGACGTGTCGGTGGGCCCGTCCGTCTCCTCGTCGCTCGGCGTCTCGCTCGGAGTCTTCTTCTCCTCCGTCTGCGAGACGGTCGGCGACTTCTTGTCGTCGGTGGGCTTCTTCGTGCCGCCGCCGGTGTTCTGCAGCGCCAGGGCGACGCCCGCCGCCACGGCGATCACCGCGAGCACGGCCAGGATCCACAGCTTGCCGCGGCCGCTGCCCTTGTTGCCGCGGCCCTCGAAGCCGCCGTCGTCCCCGCCGCCGTAGCCGGCGGGGAGTATCGGGGAGGGGATCTGCGCGGTGCCGGAGACATCACCGGGGTGGCCCATCACGGCCGTGTGGGCGAAGCCGCCCGACGGGGTGTGCCGGCCCTCGTGCATGTCGACGGGGCCGGTGTTCCAGGTGCCGGTGTGGCCGCCTTGGTCGTAGAGCATCTGGAGCGCGTACTGGACGAGTCCGCGCATCTCCTCGGCCGTCTGGAAGCGGTCGTCGGGCTCCTTGGCGAGGGAGCGCATGACCATGCCGTCCAGCTCCGGCGGGCAGACGTCGGAGGCCTCCGACGGCGGCGTCGGGATGTCCTGGACGTGCTGGTAGACCACCGACAGCGGGGTCTCGCCGGTGAACGGCGGGCGCAGCGAGAGCAGTTCGTAGAGCAGGCAGCCCGTGGCGTACAGGTCGGAGCGGTGGTCGACGGCCTTGCCGAGGGCCTGCTCCGGGGACAGGTACTGCGGGGTGCCCATGACCATGCCGGTCTGCGTCATCGTCGACTGCGCGCCGTGCAGGGCGCGGGCGATGCCGAAGTCCATCACCTTCACGGCGCCGTTGTGCGTGATGATGACGTTGGCGGGCTTGATGTCGCGGTGCACGATGCCGTGCTGGTGCGAGTAGGCGAGCGCCTCCAGGACGCCCGAGACGATGATCAGGGCCTGTTCGGGGCCCGGCGCCTCGGCGTTCAGCAGGAGGTCGCGGATGGTGCGGCCCTCGACCAGCTCCATCACGATGTAGGGGAGCGGCTGGCCGCCGACGATGTCCTCGCCGGAGTCGTACACGGCGACGATCGCGTGGTGGTTGAGGCCCGCCACCGACTGGGCCTCGCGTGTGAAGCGCGCCTTGGACACCGGGTCCTCGGCGAGGTCGGAGCGGAGCAGCTTGACGGCGACGGTGCGCCCGAGGCGGACGTCCTCCGCGGCGAACACCTCTGCCATGCCGCCCCGGCCGAGTCTGTGGGTCAGCCGGTACCGGCCGTCCCCGACCAACCCGCCGTTACCCCAGACCTCCGGCGCGTCCGACATGCCGCCGCCAGTCGCCTCGGGTTCGGACGGGCCCTGAGCGCGCTGCTGCTGTGCCATCAGTCCTCGCCGTCGTTTCTGCCCGCGGTGCGCGCGGTGTTGTTACGGTCTCCGTCGGCCACGCTACAGCCTCCGCGCAAGCCGCCGGTCCGAGACGGGTGCCGGGACCGGCACGGGACGGACGCGCCATGAAACCTTTACTCAGCACTCTCGTGCAAATTCTGTGTACCGGCCGCACGCCCCCGGTAACGCTTCCGCGACGCTTCTTTCGCGTACGGTCACGGAACGGGCACCGAGCTTGACGTGTCCGTGCCCTGGGGCAGACTTGGCCGGGAATGGCGGTTTGGATCAACGTCGGATCACACGGATCCGACGGGTCGGACAGGTCAGACGGATCGGCAGCAGCTCCGCCAGGAGCCACGGGGGACACGGAACATGAGCCAGGACGGCGCACACGGGCAGTACGCGGGGCGGGCGCTCGCCAGTGGCCGCTATCAGCTGCGTGACCTCCTCGGCCAGGGCGGCATGGCCTCGGTGCACCTCGCGTACGACAGCGTGCTCGACCGACAGGTCGCGATCAAGACACTTCACACCGAGCTCGGCCGGGAGCAGGCCTTCCGCGAGCGGTTCCGCCGCGAGGCCCAGTCCGTGGCCAAGCTCACGCACACCAACATCGTCTCGGTCTTCGACACCGGCGAGGACAGCCTCGACGGCATGACGACGCCGTACATCGTCATGGAGTACGTCGAGGGCCGCCCGCTCGGCTCGGTCCTCGACGAGGACGTGACGCGGCAGGGCGCGATGCCCGCCGACAAGGCGCTGAAGATCACAGCGGATGTGCTGGCCGCGCTGGAGATCAGCCACGAGATGGGCCTGGTCCACCGCGACATCAAGCCGGGCAACGTGATGATGACCAAGCGCGGTGTGGTCAAGGTCATGGACTTCGGCATCGCCCGCGCCATGCAGTCCGGTGTGACGTCGATGACGCAGACCGGCATGGTCGTCGGCACCCCGCAGTACCTCTCGCCGGAACAGGCCCTCGGCCGCGGTGTGGACGCACGCTCCGACCTGTACTCGGTCGGCATCATGCTGTTCCAACTGGTCACCGGGCGGCTGCCGTTCGAGGCGGACTCGCCGCTGGCCATCGCGTATGCACACGTCCAGGAGGAACCGCCGGTTCCGTCCACGATCAACCGCGCGCTGCCGCCGGCCGTGGACGCGCTGATCGCCCGGGCGCTGAAGAAGAATCCGAACGAGCGTTTCCCCAGCTCCGAGTCCATGCGCGACGAGTGCCTGCGGGTGGCGGCGTCCTTCCAGGCCGCCCCGCCGAGCATCGTCCCGGGCACCCAGGCGCCGAGCGGCGCGGGCGTCGGCTCGGCCGTGTTCCCGCCGGTCGACCAGGCGCCCCCGGCCGCCTCGGGCCAGGTCCAGACGCCGTACCAGCCGACCCCGCCGCCGAACCCGTACGGCACCCCCGCCCCGCCGGCGCCGTCCCCGGCGTACGGCTATCCGCAGCAGGGCGGCTACCAGACGCCGCACCCGGGCGCGTACTCCCCGCAGCCGGGTCCGTCGACACCGCCGCCGTACAACCTCACGCCCCAGGGCGCGCCCGCAGCTCAGGGCGGCGGCAAGAGCAACAAGCCGGTGATCATCGGTTCCGTCGTCGTGGCCGTCCTGGCCGTCGGCGGGCTGGTCGCGGCCCTGCTGATGAACAGCGGCGGCGAGGACGACCAGGGCGGCGGGGGCGGCGGCGCGAGCGCCTCGGCCTCGGCTTCCAAGAAGCCGGGCTACCGCGGGCCGGACACGACGAAGACGATCGACTCCGAGGAGTGCACGGAGCCGGAGGAGTCGTACAACGACCCCGACAAGATCCAGATCCCGGACTTCAAGTTCATGAACATCGCGTCGGTCAAGTCCTGCGCCCAGGCGGCCGGCTGGCAGGTCAGCGTCAAGAACGTGGACGAGAACACCTACGGCCAGGGCACGGTCATGAACCAGTTCCCGTCCAAGGGCACCGACGTCGACCCGGACGACATGCCGATCATCGAGCTCAACGTCTCGACGGGCAATCCGTCGTCCTGACGCTCCGGACGACATGAGGACATGAGGAAGGGCCCGGCGGCTTCGGCCGCGGGGCCCTTTGTCTTTGGGGGCTGTGCCGGACCTACAGGTACGGCCCGCCCGAACGGGTGCCCGGGTGCTGCTCGTCGAGGCCGTCACCGACGCCCGGCGGTAGGGCGCGGCGCATCTGCTCCAGCTGGGCGCGGGCGGCCATCTGCTGGGCGAACAGCGTCGTCTGGATCCCGTGGAAGAGCCCTTCGAGCCAGCCGACGAGCTGCGCCTGAGCGATGCGCAGTTCCGCGTCGCTGGGGGTCGCCTCGTCCGTGAAGGGCAGCGAGAGCCGCTCCAGCTCCTCGACCAGCTCGGGCGCCAGACCGTCCTCCAGCTCCTTCACCGAGCTGGCGTGGATCTCCTTGAGCCGGACCCGGCTGGCCTCGTCCAGGGGCGCCACACGCACTTCCTCGAGCAGCTGCTTGATCATGCTGCCGATCCGCATGACCTTGGCGGGCTGCTCCACCTGTTCCGTGACCGGGATCTCGCGGGAGTCCTCGTCTCCGCTGCCGCCCCCGAGCGCCATGCCGTCCTGGCCGACGACCAGGATCTGCGGGCTCTCCGGCGACCGTTCGTTTCTCGGCATCTCCATGTCGCCATTCTCTCGCACGCCTGCACCTCACCTCCGTGGTGCCCCCACCGGAAGCTGATCCACCCTGTTCGACAGACGTATCGGTCAGGGCCCGGGTTGCTCATCGGGGGGCGGTTCCGCCTCACGGGTGAGACGCAGCAGCCGGGCCTCGCAGTGGTCCAGCCAGCGGACCTCGGCCTCCGCCTGGAAGACGAGCTGCTCCAGGACGAGCAGCCGGGCCATCTCCTGCGGGTGCCCGGGTGCGCGGGCCAGGGCCTCGGCCCGTCGGCGCACATGGTCGTGGAGCGCCTGCGTCACGTGCCGGCGCTGGGCCTCGACGACCTCCCGTACGTCGACGCCGTCCGACCCGACGGCCATCACCAGCTTGATGGCCAGCTCGTCGCGCGGCGGGCTGGCCCGTTCCACGGGGCGGGCGTACCAGGCGCGCAGCTCGGTCCGGCCCGCCTCGGTGAGCGCGTACAGCTCCCGGCCCGCCTCGTCGACGCCCTGCCGGGCCACCATCCCGTCCCGCTCCAGGCGGCCCAGCGTCGTGTAGACCTGCCCGATGTTCAGCGGCCAGGTCCCGCCGGTACGGGCCTCGAAGTCGGTGCGCAGGCGTGAGCCGTAGCGGGGGCCGGCCGCCAGGAGCGCCAGCAGCCCGTGACGTATCGACATAACCGGATTGTGCAGCGATTCCACCCCTTGGCCGAACCCGGAATGCCGGAGGTGCGGGGGAATGTGAGGCTGATTGCTCGAAATGACCGAACTTGCCGTTATTGCCCTACCGGGCACGGCGGGAGGGGGTCACCAACGTGACTCCATGGCTACGCGCACTGCGGGCGACCGGACTGGTGGTCGCCTTGGGGGCGGGTGCGGTCGTCTCACCCTGCGGGTCTGTTCAGGCCTACGGTGCCGTTCTCGCGTACGACGATCAGGCCCGGGCCCGTGCCACCCCCTCGGCCCCGTCCCCGGAGCCCTCGCGGGCCGGGACACGGGCCGGTGAGGGACGGGACCGGCCGGGGCGGGCGGAGGAGCCCGAGGAGCAGCGGGAGGCTCGCGAGGCCACCGCCGTCCCCGAGGCGTCCCGGGAGGCCGTCCCCGCGGTCCCCGAGCCCTCCGCACCGACCGAGCCACCCGTACGCGAGGCCGCAGCCCAGGCCGAACGGCCCGTCGGGCCTGTGCTGCGGATCCTGCCGCTGGGCAGCGGGCTGGTGCTGATCGGACTCGGCCTGGGACTCGCGTTCGTGGGCCTCAGGCTGCGGCGCGCGTAAGGACGCGGGCCGCTCTCACGCCCCCTGCGGCGCGATCAGCAGCACCTTGCCGATGTGGCCGCTGTCCTCCAGGACCTGGTGGGCGGTGGCGGCGTCCGGCATGGGGAGTTCGCGGTCGATGACCGGGCGCAGCCGGCCGCCGGAGAAGAGGGGCCAGACGTGTTCGCGTACGGCCGCGACGATGGCCGCCTTCTCCTCCAGCGGACGGGCCCGCAGGGACGTCGCGCTGATCGCGGCGCGCTTGGTGAGCAGCGCGCCGATGTTCAACTCGCCCTTGACGCCGCCCTGCATGCCGATGATCGCGAGCCGGCCGTTGACAGCGAGGGCCTTGACGTTGCGCTCCAGGTACTTGGCGCCCATGTTGTCGAGGATGACGTCGGCCCCGGCGCCGTCCGTGGCCTTCCTGATCTCCTCGACGAAGTCCTGCTCGCGGTAGTTGACCAGGATGTCGGCGCCCAGTTCGGCGCACCGGTCCAGCTTCTCCTGGGTGCCGGCCGTGACGGCGACCCTGGCACCGACGGCCTTGGCGAGCTGGATCGCCATGGTGCCGATGCCGCTGGAGCCGCCGTGCACGAGCAGGGTCTCGCCCGGGCGCAGGTGGGCGATCATGAAGACGTTCGACCAGACGGTGCAGGTCACCTCGGGCAGCGCCGCGGCCTGCCGCAGCCCGACGCCCTCGGGCACGGGCAGCAGCTGTCCGGCCGGGACCACCACCTTCTCGGCGTAACCGCCGCCGGAGAGCAGCGCGCACACCTCGTCGCCCACGCTCCAGCCGGAGACGCCGGTGCCGATCCCGGCGATCCGCCCGGAGCACTCCAGGCCGGGGTAGGGGGGCGTGCCGGGCGGCGGGTCGTAGAAGCCCTGCCGCTGCAGGATGTCGGCCCGGTTGACGGCACCGGCCGTCACCTCGAGCAGGACCTCGCCCTCGCCGGGCACGGGATCCGGGACCTCGTCCCAGACCAGCGCCTCGGGCCCACCGGGTTCGGGAATCGTGATCGCATACATGACTGGGACGGTACTCCTCGGTCGCCGGACGGAGTCCGCTCCTCCCCCGGTCGGTTCCCCCTCTACGTCATTGGTCCGGTTCTGGCGAAAATCCATATGCGGGACCGATGAGTTTGCGCGACCGTAAAGGTCTCCCCATGCGTAGCCCACGTACTCGGAAGGACCCGAAGCATGAGCACGCAGACGTCCGGCCTGGCGATCGAGACCGCGGGCCTGGTGAAGACGTTCGGCGAGACCAGGGCCGTCGACGGAGTCGACCTGTCCGTGCCCGCGGGCACGGTCTACGGCGTCCTCGGCCCGAACGGCGCCGGCAAGACCACCACCGTGAAAATGCTCGCCACACTCCTGCGGCCGGACGGCGGCGAAGCGCATGTCTTCGGCCACGACATCGTCCGCGAGGCGGACGAGGTGCGTGCCCGGGTGAGCCTCACCGGCCAGTACGCGTCGGTGGACGAGGACCTCACCGGCACCGAGAACCTGGTCCTGCTGGGCCGGCTGCTCGGTCACCACAAGAAGGCCGCCCGGGACCGCGCCGCCCAGCTTCTGGAGGCCTTCGGGCTGACGGAGGCCGCCGCGAAGCAGGTCAAGCACTACTCGGGCGGTATGCGGCGCCGCATCGACATCGCCGCGTCCATCCTCAGCACCCCCGACCTGCTGTTCCTCGACGAGCCGACGACGGGCCTCGATCCGCGCAGCCGCAACCAGGTGTGGGACATCGTGCGCGCCGTGGTCGCCCAGGGCACCACCGTGCTGCTGACCACGCAGTATCTGGACGAGGCCGACCAGCTGGCGTCCCGGATCGCCGTCATCGACCGCGGCCGGGTGATCGCCGAGGGCACCAAGGGCGAGCTGAAGTCGTCCGTCGGCGCCGGATCGGTCCATCTACGGCTGAGAGATCCGGATCAACGGGTCGTCGCGGCCGAGCTGCTGCGCCGGACCCTCGACGCGAAGGTGCAGCTGGAGCACGACCCGGTGGCCCTGACCGCCCGTCTCGGTACGGCGGCGAGCGACGACAGCGCGGCCCAGCAGGCGTCCCGCGCGCTGAGCGAGCTGTCCACGGCCGGGATCACCGTCGACAACTTCTCGCTGGGCCAGCCCAGCCTGGACGAGGTCTTCCTCGCCCTCACCGGGCACGACACACACGCCCCGGACCGCAAGGCCGGCTCCCCCTCCCACGACCCGAAGGACGAGGTGGCGGCATGAGCACCACGACGACCACCGAGGCCAAGGAACTCGCCCCGGTCAGCACCGAGTCCCTCGCGGCCCTGCTCATCGCCAAGGAGCGGCCCTCGCGGCCCAGTGCGTGGTCGGCCTCGATGACCTTCGGCTGGCGGGCGATCCTCAAGATCAAGCATGTGCCGGAGCAGCTCTTCGACGTCACGGCGTTCCCGATCATGATGGTGCTGATGTACACGTACCTGTTCGGCGGGGCGCTGGCCGGCTCGCCGGAGGAGTACATCCAGTTCCTGCTGCCGGGCATCCTCGTGATGTCGGTCGTGATGATCACGATGTACACGGGTGTCTCGGTCAACACGGACATCGAGAAGGGCGTCTTCGACCGGTTCCGCACGCTGCCGATCTGGCGGCCGTCGACCATGGTCGGCTATCTGCTCGGCGACGCCCTGCGGTACACGATCGCGTCGGTCGTGATGCTCACCGTCGGCATGATCCTGGGCTACCGGCCGGACGGCGGGATCGCCGGTGTGCTCGCCGGGATCGCCCTGCTGGTGCTCTTCTCGTTCGCGTTCTCGTGGATCTGGACGATGTTCGGGCTGATGCTGCGCACCGAGAAGTCGGTGATGGGCGTCAGCATGATGGTGATCTTCCCGCTCACCTTCCTGTCCAATGTGTTCGTCGACCCGACGACCATGCCGGGCTGGCTCCAGGCCTTCGTGAACAACAGCCCCATCACCCATCTGGCGTCGGCGGTGCGCGGCCTGATGGCCGGCGACTGGCCGGCCGACGAGGTCGCCTGGTCGCTGGGCTGGGCCGGACTGTTCGTGCTGGTCTTCGGGCCGATCACGATGCGGTTGTACAACCGGAAGTGATGCGGCTGTACAACCGGACGTAGCCCGGCCCGCCCGGGCGGTCAGTTGCGGGGCATCGGCGGCATCGGACGGATGTCGGGGGCGACCTGGGTCGCCGGTGTCTTCCGCACGATCGTGATGAGCCGGTCGGTCAGCTCCAGCGTCCCGATGGCCGGATCGTCGTAGCCGAGCACCCGGTGGCCGCGTATGACACTGACCACCAGATCGGCGGTCTCGCGCGGCTTCTTGCCCACCTCGGCCTTGACGACCGGCCGTTCGACCAGGTCGAGGCCGCTGCCCTGCTGGATGAGGTCCTCCATCACCATGCCGGCGGAGGGACTGAGCACGGAGAGGCCCAGCAACCGGCCGGCGGCGCTGGCGCTGGTGATGACCGCGTCGGCGCCGGACTGCTTGAGCAGCGGCGCGTTCTCCTCCTCGCGCACCGCGGCCACGATCTTCGCCCCGCGGTTGAGCTGCCGGGCCGTCAGCGTCACCAGCACCGCGGTGTCGTCGCGCTGGGTCGCGATGATGATCTGGCGCGCCTTGTGCACCTCGGCCCGCTTCAGCACCTCGCTGCGGGTGGCGTCCCCGACGATGCCCGCGTAGCCCTCGGCGGTCGCGGCGTCGACGACCTTGGAACTGGGGTCGACCACGACGACCTGTTCCTTCTTCAGGCCCGTCGCGCAGACGGTCCGGATCGCCGACCTGCCCTTCGTGCCGAAGCCGATGACGACGGTGTGATCTCGCAACGCGGACCTCCAGCGGGTCAGTCGCCACTCATCGCGGGTGCGTTCGGTGAGCGCCTCGAGGGTGGTGCCGACCAGGATGATCAGAAACAGCACGCGCAGGGGCGTGATGACGAGGATGTTCGTGAGCCGGGCGGCATCGCTCGCGGGGGTGATGTCACCGTAGCCCGTGGTGGAGAGCGTGACGGTGGCGTAGTAGAAGGAGTCGAGAAGGTCGACACCGCCGCCGGCGTTGTCGTTGTAACCGTCACGGTCGGCGTAGACGACCAGCGCGGTGATGACGAGCACCAGCAGTGCCACGGACAGCCGCTTGGCGACCTGGCGGAACGGGTGCTCCACCACGGTCCTCGGGAGTTTCACCCGTTGGGTCACCAACTGCTCGTCCGCCTGGCGGGCGATCGCGTCCTGGCCCGGAAGTTTCACGTGAAACACACTCCGATTCCTGCGGACGCCCAGGGCAGATCCAACAGTTCCGCCTCCTGCCCCGGCCGGGCGCCACCCGGGGGCACGACGGCCAGCGCGTCGGCCGCCGCGACACCGCGCAGCATGGCCGGGCCGTTGTAGTGCAGCGGCACGGCCTGGTCGCCGCGCAGGACGACGGGCACGAGCCGGGTGTCGTGCGGGTGCCCGTGCACGGCGTCCCTGAGCGGCAGCGTGTACGGCTCCGGGGCCGGGCGGGCCGCGAGGGTCCGCAGCAGCGGCTCGGCGAGCGTCAGCAGCCCGGAGACGGCGGCGAGCGGGTTGCCCGGCAGCCCGACGAGGTGCTGGGTCTCCGAGATGCGGGCCAGCAGCATGGGATGGCCGGGGCGCACCTTCACGCCGTCCACGAGGAGTTCGGCCCCGATACGGCGCAGGGTGGGGTGGACATGGTCGACGGGGCCCGCGGCGGTGCCGCCGGTGGTGACGATGACATCGGCGTCCGACGAGGTCACCGCCTTGCGCAGGGCGTAGGCGTCGTCGCGGACGCGTCGTACGACGGTGACCTCGGCGCCGAGCGCGCGCAGCCAGGGCGGCAGCATCGGGCCGAGCGCGTCCCGGATCAGACCGTCGTGCGGCAGCCCCTCGGTGAGCAACTCATCGCCCAGGACGAGGACTTCGACGCGGGCCCGGGGGACGGCGGTGACCGTGTCGTATCCGGCCGCCGCGGCGAGCCCGAGGACGGCCGGGGTGACGAGGGTGCCGACGGGCAGGAGCTGGTCGCCGGTGCGGCATTCCTGGCCCCGGGGGCGGATGTCCTGGCCGGGGGCGACGCCCCGGGTCGCGTGCAGTCGGCCCTTGTCGTCGGTGCGGCCGTGCTCGCTGCGCAGGACGGCCGTGGTGTCCGCGGGGATACGGGCGCCGGTGGCGATCCGGACGGCCTCGCCGTCGGTCAGGGGCGCCTGCGCGTTGTGCCCGGCCAGGACGCCCTCCTCCCGTACGTCCCAGGGGGCGGGCCCGGCTACCGCCCAGCCGTCCATCGCGGAGGTGTCGAAGGAAGGCAGGTCGGTGAGGGCGTCGAGGGGGGTGGCCAGGGTGAGGCCGAGGGCGGCGTCGAGCGGCACGGAGACGGGCTCGCGATGGGCGGCCCGGCCGGCGCTCCGGGCGGCGCGCTCGGCGATGTCCCGGGCCTGTGGCCAGGGGGTGGCCCGGTGCCGGGTGTCCGGCTGCCGGGGGGTCGGGGTGCTGTCCTTCTCACCTCGTGCGGCCGGGTCGGGCTGGGGGGTGCCGTTGCTGTTGTTCACGAGGGCGAGCACCTCCTCGACGTCGAGGTCTTCGGCGTCCTCACCGGTGCGGGTGCCGCGCGGGGTCATCCGGCGTCCGGGCGGGTGTCGGGCGTGGCGTCGGGCGTCGCGTCGGGGGCGACGCCCGGCCGGTCGCCCGGGGCTTTCCGGGCTTCCGGTGCTTCGGAGGCTTCGGGGGCTTCGGGGGCTCCGGTGGCTCCGGTGGCTTCCGGTGCTTCGGGGGCTCTCGGGGTGTTCTCCTCCGCCCAGCGGGCGGCGAGGGCGACGGCCTTGCGGGAGGCTTCGGAGACCGCCTCGGGGCCCCCGCCGGCCCGCGCGGCCGCGTAGCCGACGAGGAAGGTGGTCAGTGGCGCGGCGGGCCTGGCCACACCGTGGGCGGCGTCGCGGGCGAGGTCGAGCAGCTCTTTCACATCGACGTCGAGGTCGATCCCCAGCTCGTCCTTGACCGCGGAAATCCATTCATCCAACACGTGCCCATGCTCCCTGATGCGTGCCCTGGCGGAGGCGATGTCGTCCCAGGTGTCGCAGTCGAAGGACGCGACGGGATCGGAGATGCGGGTGAGGTCCAGCTCGGCGGTGAGACGCCGCAGGGGAAGTCCGTGCGGAGAGCCGTGCCGCTCGGCGAGCAGGGCGAGCGTCTCGCGCAGCCGCCGGGTGCGGTAGGCGGCGACGAGCGGCTGGTCGCGGCCGTCGGGGTCGGTCAGCAGCACGCCGTCGGCGGCGCTCCCCCGCAGCGTGTCCAGCAGCCGTCCGACGGTCCGCTCCTGAAGGAACGGCAGGTCGGCGGAGAGCACCACGACATGCTCCGCCGTGGTGTGCCGGAGTCCGGCGTCGAGCGCGGCGAGCGGTCCGCCGCCGGGCGGGTCCTCGCGTGCCCAGGTCACGGGCCGTGCCGTCGGCCGGGGCGCGGCGACGACGACGGTGGTGCGGGCGTCGCCGCACGCGGCGAGCACCCGGTCGAGCAGGGCCCGCCCGCCGACGCGCACCCCGGGTTTGTCCGCGCCCCCGAGGCGCCGGGCGGCACCGCCGGCGAGCACGACGGCGTCGTGGGCGGCGGGAGGCTCGTACGGGGTCACCCCCCGAGTATGCGTGCCCCCGCGATCACATGGAACGCGGGGGAAGGGACGCGATCACCGGGAACGGCCGCGCGCCGGAGAGGAATCAGAGCGTCCGCAGCAGCACCGCCGGTTGTTCCACGCAGTCCGCGACGTAGCGCAGGAAGCCGCCCGCCGTGCCGCCGTCGCACACCCGGTGGTCGAAGGTGAGCGAGAGCTGGACGACCTGGCGCACGGCCAGCTCGCCCTCGTGCACCCACGGCTTGGGGACGATGCGGCCGACGCCGAGCATGGCGGCCTCGGGGTGGTTGATGATCGGGGTGGAGCCGTCGACGCCGAAGACGCCGTAGTTGTTCAACGTGAAGGTCCCGCCGGTGAGTTCGCCGGGGGTCAGCTTTCCGGTCCGGCCCGCCTCGGTCAGCCGGGCGAACTCCGCGGTCAGCGACTCGGCGTCCCGCGCGTGCGCGTCCCTGACCACCGGGACGACGAGCCCTCGGTCGGTCTGCGCCGCGAAGCCCAGATGCACGTGGTCGAACTGGACGACCTCCCTGGCCTCGGCGTCCACGGTGGAGTTGAGCTCGGGGAAGCGGGCGAGGGCCGCGGTGCTGATCCGGGCCAGCAGGGCCAGGAGGGAGATCTTCGGCCCGCCCGCCGCGTTCATGGCGGTCCGGGCCCGCATCAGCTCAGTGGCGTCGGCGTCGACCCAGCAGGTCGCGTCGGGGATCTCGCGGCGGCTGCGGGACAGCTTGTCGGCGACGGCGCCGCGCATGCCCTTGAGGGGCGTACGGATCTCGCCCGGGGCGGCTGTCGTGGCGGGCCGGGGCTCGGGGGCCGCCGCCGTCGTCGGGGCGGGGCGGGGCGCGGCGCGCAGGGCGTACTCCACGTCCGCCCGCAGGATCAGCCCGTCGGGCCCGGAGCCGGTCAGCTCCCGCAGGTCGAGGCCGTTCTGCCGGGCCAGCCTGCGGACCAGGGGCGAGATCACGGGGAGGGGGCCGTCCTCGGCCTCGGGGACACTCGCCCGCCCGTTCACCGCCGGCGCGGGGGCCGCAGCGCTCACCCGGTCCTGCCGCACCCTGCGTCGCCGCGCGGGTGCCTCGGAGGTGCCGTATCCGACGAGGACGTTCCCCGAGCCCTCGCTCCCGGCCTCGTCCGCAACGCCGCCGGAGGGGGCCCGTTCCCCCACGGCCACCGTGATCAGCGGCGCCCCGACGGGCAGTTCCGTGCCCTCCTCGCCGAAGCGGGCCGTGACCACACCGCCGTAGGGGCAGGGCACCTCGACCATGGCCTTGGCCGTCTCTACCTCGACGACCGGCTGGTCGATGGCGACGACGTCGCCGATCTCCACCAGCCAGCGCACGATCTCCGCCTCGGTGAGCCCCTCACCGAGGTCGGGCAGCTTGAACTCCAGCACCTGTGCCATCAGCTCTCGGCCTCCCACTGCAGACGCCCCACGGCGTCCAGGATCCGGTCCACACCGGGCAGGTGGTGGCGCTCCAGCATCGGCGGCGGATACGGGACGTCGAACCCGGCGACGCGCAGCACCGGCGCCTCCAGGTGGTGGAAGCAGCGCTCCGAGACCCGGGCCGCGATCTCCCCGCCCGGGCCCCCGAAGGAACCCGACTCGTGGACGACGACCGCGCGTCCCGTCCGCCGCACCGAGGCGCACACCGTCTCGTCGTCGAACGGCACCAGGGAGCGCAGATCGACGACTTCGAGGTCCCAGCCCTCGGCCCGGGCCGCCTCGGCCGCCTCCATGCAGACGGGTACGGACGGCCCGTACGTGATGAGCGTGGCGCTCCGGCCCGAGCGCCGCACCACCGCGCGGCCTATCGGCTCAACGGGCGCCGGCTCCTCGGGGTTCCAGGAGTCCTTCGACCAGTACAGCCGCTTCGGCTCCAGGACGACCACGGGGTCGTCGGAGGCGATGGCGGCGCGCAGCAGGCCGTAGGCGTCGGCGACGGTGGCGGGTGTGACCACATGGAGCCCCGGAGTCGCCATGTAGTACGCCTCGGAGGAGTCGCTGTGGTGCTCCACGCCGCCGATGCCGCCGCCGTAGGGGACGCGGATGGTGATCGGCAGGGGCATCTTGCCGCGGGTGCGGTTGCGCATCCGGGCCACGTGCGAGATGAGCTGCTCGAACGCCGGATAGGCGAACGCGTCGAACTGCATCTCCACGACCGGCCTGAGGCCGTACATCGCCATGCCGACTGCGGTGCCGAGGATGCCCGCCTCGGCGAGCGGGGTGTCCGTGCAGCGGTCCTCGCCGAACTCCTTGGCGAGTCCGTCGGTGACGCGGAAGACGCCGCCGAGGGTGCCGACGTCCTCGCCCATGACGTGCACGGCGGGGTCGGCGGCCATGGCGTCGCGCAGGGCGCGCGTGAGGGCCTGCGCCATGGTGGCCGGTTTGACGGCGACGGTGGTCATCGGTGCGTGTCCCCTTCCGGCCCGGTCTCGGCCTCGGCCGCCAGTTCGGCCCGGAGCTGGTCCCGCTGCTCGCGCAGTTGCGGGGTGGGCTCGGCGTAGACGTGGGTGAACAGGTCCATCGGGTCGAGCGCCGGGTCCTGGTTCATGTGCGCGCGCAGCTCGGCGGCCATCGCCTCGGCGGCGTCCCGGGCGGCCTGCTTTCCGGCCTCGTCGAGCAGTCCGCGGCCGGTCAGCTCCCGCTCCAGCAGCTCGATCGGGTCGTGCTCGCGCCAGGTCTCGACCTCGGCGTCACCGCGGTAGCGGGTCGCGTCGTCGGCGTTGGTGTGGGCGTCGACGCGGTAGGTGATCGCCTCGACCAGCGTGGGACCGCCGCCCGCGCGGGCGTGCCGTACGGCGTCGGAGAGCACCTCGTGCACGGCCGCGGCGTCGTTGCCGTCGACCAGGCGGCCGGGCATGCCGTAGCCGACGGCCTTGTGGGCCAGCGACGGGGCCGCGGTCTGCTTGGCGAGCGGGACGGAGATCGCGAAGCCGTTGTTCTGCACCAGGAAGACCACCGGGGCCTGCCAGACGGCGGCGAAGTTCAGCGCCTCGTGGAAGTCGCCCTCGCTGGTGCCGCCGTCGCCGACCATGGCCAGCGCGACCACGTCGTCGCCCTTGAGGCGGGCGGCGTGCGCGAGGCCCACGGCGTGCGGCAGCTGTGTGGCGAGCGGGGTGCACAGGGGGGCGACCCGGTGCTCGTAGGGGTCGTAGCCGGTGTGCCAGTCGCCGCGCAGCAGCGTGAGCGCCTCGACGGGGTCCACCCCGCGGGCCACCACGGCGAGGGTGTCGCGGTAGCTCGGGAAGAGCCAGTCCCGCTCCTGAAGGACCATCGCGGCGGCGACCTCGCAGGCCTCCTGGCCGGTGGTGGAGGGGTAGACGGCCAGACGGCCCTGCTTGGTGAGAGCGGTGGCCTGCGCGTTGTAGCGGCGGCCCCGGACCAGCTGCGCGTACAGCGTCCGCAGCAAGTCCGGGTCGGCCTTCGCGGCGGCCTCGGTGCCGAGGACGCGGTACGGCTCGGCGTCGGGCAGCAGCGGCGCGGGATCCATGCGGGGCTGCCAGGCGGGCGGCGGGGTGGGCCGGTAAGCGCCCCGCTGCTCCATGACCGTCATGACGGCACCTCCTCGTGGGAGCGGCTACGGAAGGCGCGTCGGCTGTGACCCGCCTCACCTACCGATTGTTCGGTCGACGGCACAATTTGGCTATGGGTGGCCCCAGGCTGTGGACAAACGGTTCTCCACAGCCTGTGATGGACGCAGTACGTCCATGGTAGGGAGGTCGGCGCAGGTGGCATCTGAACAAATGGCCGAAGGACAGGACGTCGGCGGTGTGCTGCCGCCGCCGCGGCCCCTGGACGCCATAGATCAGGACATCCTGCGCATGCTCCAGGCGGACGGCCGCGCCTCGATACGGTCGGTCGCCGAACGGGTGCACGTCTCGCGCGCCAACGCCTACGCCCGCATCAACCGTCTCGTCGAGGACGGTGTCATCCGCGGCTTCGGCGCCCGCGTCGACCACCAGCGGGCCGGTCAGGGGACGTCCGCGTACATCACGCTGAAGATCGTGCAGAACTCCTGGCGCACGGTGCGCGAGGAGCTCAGAGAGCTGCCGGGCGCCTCCCACATCGCCCTGGTGGGCGGGGACTTCGACGTGCTGCTGCTGGTGCACGTCTCCGACAACCGGTCCCTGCGCGAACTGGTGCTGACCCGCCTCCAGGCGATCCCGCAGGTGCTCAGCACCCGCACGCTGCTGGTGTTCGAGGAGGAGGACCTGGAGCCGCAGGGCTGAGGCTCAGGCGGCCTTCCGGAGCCCTCCGAACGCCAGCCGCACCACCGCGTCGGCCACCTCGCGCTCGTTCATGCCGCGCCCGTCGGGCCGGTACCACTCCACGATCGAGTTGATCATTCCGAAGACCAGCCTGGTCACCAGCCGGACCTCTATGTCGCCGCGCACATCCCCGTCCGCGGCCGCCGCCTTGATCAGGTCGGCCACCCGGTGGTCGAAGTCGCGCCGCCGCTCCAGGGCCCACCGCTCGGTGTCCGTGTTGCCGCGCACCCGCAGCAGCAGGGTCACGTAGGGCAGCTCGGCTATGAGCACCTCGACCATGCGCCGCACGACGTACTCCAGGCGCTCGGCGGACCGCCCCACGCGCGCGTGCTCCTCGTCGAGGATCCCGAAGAGGCCGTCCAGGGCCCGGCTCACGGCGCGGCGCAGCAACTCCTCCTTGCCGGCGACGTGGTGGTATATCGACGACTTGGAGATACCGGCCGCCTTGGAGAGGTGCTCCATGGAGGTGCCGTCGTAGCCGCGCTCGTTGAACACCTGGACGGCGACGGACAGCAGGGTGTCCGGGGTGTATGTGTCGCGCTTGGCGGTGGTCATGAGGCTGGGCCCTCCCGCTTGTCGGAGGCGTGGGCGTGGCGGTACAGCGCGAGGGACGGCGTGTAGCGCCCCGAGGGGTCGCGCATGTGCAGATCGTCCAGCAGCGCGTAGGCCCAGTAGCGGCCGAGTTTCCGGCTCCACTCGAAGGGGCCCAGGGGGTAGTTGACGCCGAGGCGCATCGCGGTGTCGATGTCCTCCTCGGTGGCCACACCCTTGGCGACCGCGTCGTGCGCCAGGTCGATGATCCGCGCGACCGTACGCGCGACGATCATGCCGGGGACGTCGCCGATGAGGCTGACCCGCTTGCCCATCGCCTGGAACAGGCCGATGGCCTCGGCGAGGGTCTGTGGGGAGGTGTCCTGGGAGGCGGACAGGGCGATCCGGGTGGCCTTGCGGTAGTCGAGGGCGAGGTCGAAGTAGACGACGTCCCGGAACTCCACCGAGGTCTGCCCGTCGGCGAGGGCGAGCTGGCCGCCGCTCGGCAGCACCATGCGGGTGCCGTTGTCGTCGTCCTCCTCGCGGACCGGGATGCCCGCCTCACGGGCCATCGCGAGCAGGTCGGACGCCGGACCCAGGTCGCCCTCGGCGACGACGTACGCCGGCGGCTGCCGCCGCTCCGCCGTGTCCGGATCGGGGCGCTCGGCGCCGTCCTGGTGGTCGTACCAGCCCTGGCCGGTCTTGCGGCCCAGCCGGCCGGACTCGACCAGGCGCCGCTGGGCGAGGGACGGCGTGAAGCGCACGTCCTGGAAGAAGGACTCCCAGACCGACCGCGTCACCGACTCGTTGACGTCCTGGCCGATCAGGTCGGTCAGCTCGAACGCGCCCATCCGGAAGCCGCCCGACTCGCGCAGCACGGCGTCGATGGTGGCCGGGTCGGCGCCCTGCGCCTCGTACACCGCGAAGGCCTCGGCGTAGAAGGGCCGGGCGATGCGGTTGACGATGAAGCCGGGGGTGTCCGCGCAGGCGACCGGCGTCTTGCCCCAGGCACGGGCGGTCTCGTACGCGCGCGTGGCCGACGAGACGTCGGTGGCGAACCCGGAGACGACCTCGACCAGCGGCAGCAGCGGCGCCGGGTTGAAGAAGTGCAGGCCGACGAAGCGGCCGGGGGAGCGCAGGGCGCCGCCGATGGCGGTGACGGACAGGGACGAGGTGTTGGTGGCGAGCAGGCAGTCGTCGGCGACGATGCCCTCCAGCTCGCGGAACAGGTCCTGCTTGACGTCCAGCCGCTCCAGGACCGCCTCGACGACCAGGACGCAGTCCGCCAGCTCGGCGAGGGCCTCGGCGGGCAGCAGCCGGGCGCGGGCGGCGTCCCGGTCGGCGGCGGTGAGCCGCTCCTTCTCGACGAGCCGGTCCAGGCGCGCGCCGATCTCGTCGGCGGCCTCCCGGGCCCGCCCGGGGACGGTGTCGTACAGCCGTACCGGATGGCCCGCGACCAGCGCGACCTGGGCGATTCCCTGGCCCATGGTGCCGGTGCCGACGACGGCCACGGGGCTGCTGAGGTCGAGTGCTGTCATGTGCGCGATCCTCCCGCACGGGGTTTTCCACAGATGCGGCGGACCCCCTTGAGCCGACCGATCGTTCGGTTACTCTAGCTGTGTCCGAGTGTTCCTGCCCAGGTTTCTGCCCAGGTCATGAACTCGACGAAGAGTTCTTGAGACGAGGAGATGGTCACCCATGACCGCCGCACTCTCGGCGCACGAGCTGATCGCCCGGCACCGGTCCACCCTCGACCAGGCGCTGGAAGCGATCCGCACGCGCGCCTACTGGTCCCCGCACCCCGAGCACCCCAAGGCCTACGGGGAGCACGGCAGCCTGGACGCCGCGGCGGGCAAGGCCGCCTTCGACGCCCTGCTCGGCTCCCGCCTCGACCTGGGCCAGCCCGGCACCGACGACTGGGTGGGCGGCGAGACCTCCCCGTACGGCCTCGACCTCGGCGTGACGTACCCGCACGCGGACCTCGACGTGCTGCTGCCCGCCATGAAGGCCGGACAGCGGGCCTGGCGCGACGCGGGCGCGGAGCAGCGCGCGGTGGTCTGCCTGGAGATCCTCAAGCGCGTCAGCGACCGCACCCACGAGTTCGCGCACGCGGTCATGCACACCTCCGGCCAGGCCTTCATGATGGCGTTCCAGGCGGGCGGGCCGCACGCGCAGGACCGCGGCATGGAGGCCGTGGCGTACGCGTACGTGGAGCAGGTGCGCACCCCCGACAACGCCGAGTGGACCAAGCCCCAGGGCAAGCGCGACCCGCTGGCCCTGACCAAGCAGTTCACGCCGGTCCCACGCGGCATCGCCCTGGTGATCGGCTGCAACACCTTCCCGACGTGGAACGGCTACCCGGGCCTGTTCGCCTCCCTCGCCACGGGCAACGCGGTGCTGGTCAAGCCCCACCCGCGCGCGGTGCTGCCGCTCGCGCTCACGGTGCGGGTCGCGCGCGAGGTGCTCGCCGAGACCGGCTTCGACCCGAACCTGGTCGCGCTGGCCGCCGAGCGCCCCGGCGAGGGCATCGCCAAGACCCTGGCGACGCGCCCCGAGATCCGGATCATCGACTACACGGGCTCGACCGAGTTCGGCGACTGGCTGGAGGCCCACGCCCGCCAGGCGCAGGTCTACACGGAGAAGGCCGGCGTCAACACCGTCGTCGTCCACTCCACGGCCGACTACAAGGGCATGCTCTCCAACCTGGCGTTCTCGCTGTCCCTGTACAGCGGCCAGATGTGCACGACCCCGCAGAACCTCCTCGTCCCCCGGGAGGGCATCTCCACCGACCAGGGCCCCAAGTCCTACGACGAGGTGGTCGCCGACCTCGCCAAGTCGGTCGACGGCCTGCTCGGCGACGACGCCCGGGCGAACGCGCTGCTCGGGGCGATCGTCACCCCGGACGTGAAGGCCCGTCTGGAGGCCGCGGCCGGTCTCGGCGAGGTCGCCCTGGCGTCCCGGGAGATCACCAACCCGGACTTCCCGGGGGCGGTCGTCCGCACCCCGGTGATCGTGAAGCTGGACGGGGCCAAGCCGGACGACGAGGCCGCGTACATGAGCGAGTGCTTCGGGCCGGTGTCCTTCGCCGTCGCCGTCGACTCGGCCTCCGACGCGGTGGAGTTGCTGCGGCGGACCGTCCGGGAGAAGGGTGCGATGACGGTCGGGGCGTACACGACCGACCCGGAGGTCGAGCGGGATGTGCGGGAGGCCTGTCTGGAGGAGGCGGCGCAGTTGTCGCTGAATCTGACGGGTGGGGTGTATGTGAACCAGACGGCGGCGTTCTCCGACTTCCATGGGTCGGGCGGGAATCCGGCGGCGAGCGCGGCTCTGTGTGACGGGGCGTTCGTGGCCAACCGGTTCAGGGTTGTCGAGGTGCGGCGGGAGGCCTAAAGACTTCCGCAGCTCCAGTGGTACAGCGTCATCGCCACACTCGTCGCCAAGTTGTAGCTGCTGACCTGCGGACGCATCGGCAGGGACAGCAAATGGTCGGCACGCGCGCGGAGTTCCGGTGACAGGCCCGTGCGTTCCGAGCCGAACGCGAGGACGGCGTCGTCCGGGAGCTTGATGCCCCGGATGTCGTCGCCCTCGGGGTCGAGGGCGAACAGCGGGCCGGGTGGGAGGTCGGGGACCTCCAGCCGTTCCACCGCCGTAGCGAAGTGCAGGCCCGCGCCGCCGCGCACGACCGTGGGATGCCAGGGGTCGACCGTCCCGGTCGTCACCACACCCGTCGCGCCGAAGCCGGCGGCCAGCCGGATCACCGCCCCCGCGTTGCCGAGGTTGCGCGGGTTGTCGAGGACCACGACCGGGGTGGTGCGCGGCGAGTGCGCCAGCCGCGCGAGGTTGGACTCGCGCGAGGGACGCACGGCGAGCGCGGCCACGGCGGTGGGGTGCGGGCGCGGCACCAACGACGCGTACGTCTCGTGCGGCACCTCCATGAGCAGCGCGCCCAGCGCGTCCCGTACGTCCGGGGCCAGCTCGTCGGCGAGGGCGAGCGCCGCCGCCCGGTCGGCGGTGACCGCCACCGGCACCTCGGCGCCGAACCGCACCGCGTGCTTGAGGGCATGGAAGCCGTCGAGCAGGACGGTGCTGCCGGCGAGCCGGTGCCAGACGGTCACGGGGTCGGTCATGCCCCGAAGCCTACGTGCGTGTCCCGGGAGCCCTCGGGGGCGTGCTGTTCG
Organism: Streptomyces sp. CRCS-T-1; assembly: GCF_024442335.1. Lineage (NCBI taxonomy): Bacteria > Bacillati > Actinomycetota > Actinomycetes > Kitasatosporales > Streptomycetaceae > Streptomyces > Streptomyces sp. CRCS-T-1. The sequence continues at coordinate 4,108,411 of NZ_CP101651.1, forward strand.
GGCACGGGCACGCGCCCGCCCCGCCGGCGCGGCAGCCGGTCACGCGCGCGGGCCGCCCCGCCGCCCAGTCGGCGCAGGAAGGACGTCGGCAGGAACACCGCGTCCGTCGCGATCATCGCCAGCGAGAAGAACGGCAGACCGAGGACAACGGCAATCACGGCGTGCTCGATGATCATGAGCGCCAGCAGGACGTTCTTCACCCGCCGGTTGAACAGCGTGAACGGGAAGGCGACCTGCACGAGGACCGTCCCGTAGGTCACGAGCATCACCATCGTGCCGCTGGAGGCCAGCAGGTCGGCGAGGGCCGGCCAGGGCGAGAAGTACTCCAGGTGGAGCGGGTAGTAGACGGCCGTGCCGTCCTGCCAGCGGGAGCCCTGGATCTTGTACCAGCCGGCCGTCGCGTAGATCAGGCACGCCTCGGCCATGATCACGAGCAGGGCGCCGTTGTGCACGATGTTGGCGACGACGTCGAGCAGGATCCGCGGTTCGCCGGACTTCACACGGCGCCCGGCCAGCCACCACAGGGCCTGCGCCACCCACACGGTCCACAGCAGCACGGGTATCAGCAGGTCGTCGCCGTCCATCCGCCCGGCCAGGGTCGCCGCGAGCAGCACGGCCCCGAGCACGACCCACAGGGCCGGGCCGGTCCGGTCCGTGATCCGCTCGCCGCGCGCGGCGGCGTCCCGGGCGCGCGCGGCCCGCCGGGCGTCCAGCGACCACACCTGGGCGCAGCGCGTGAAGACCAGGTAGATCGACATCAGGTGCAGCACGTTGTCGCCGCCGTCGCCCATGAAGACGCTGCGGTTCTGGAGCGACAGCACCCCGACCATGAACAGCACCGACATGGTGCGGGTGCGCCAGCCCAGCAGCAGCAGGACGCCGGACAGGATCGCGAGCGCGTAGACGAACTCGAACCAGAGCCGCCCGTCCGACCACATCAGGGTGGTGAAGGCCTTGTTGTTCCCGATGAGCTGCTCGGCGAGACCCCAGCTCCAGGGCCCGTCGGGACCGTAGAGCTCATGGCGGTGGGGCAGCTCGCGCAGCAGGAACAGCAGCCAGGTCGCGCTGAAGCCGATACGGATCACGGCCGTCTGGTACGGGCCGAGGGCGGCCTCGGTGACCCGGGCGATGCCGCGCGAGACGGCCAGCGAGAAGCGGTTCACCGCACGCCTCCCCGGGCCTCGTCCCGCGGCACCGGCCACCAGGGCAGCTCCCGGTAGGACGGCGTCGTGGACACCTTCTCCCGGCTCCACTTCGGCGGGGGCACATTGGTGGTGCGGGAGCGGACCTGGACGCGCTCGATCACGCCGCCGTCCCCGGCCGAGGCGCCCGCCGCGTCGTCGCGGTCGAGGCGCATGACCACGATCCGGCGCAGATACGACTCGGAGAGCGAGCCGCGCAGGCCCACCGGGCGGCTCTCGCTGTCGTGCGTCGCGGTGAAGAAGTCCCAGGCGCGGCGCAGCTCGTTCTGCTGGGTGTGGCTGGGCAGCAGATTGCCGTCGATGGCCCGGCCGTCCTCGGCGGACAGGTCGTACCAGCCGGTACTCAGCCTCTCGCCGTCCGCGCCGCGCACCTCGGCGCGGGCCTGGATCGAGATGTTCTGCTGGAGCGGGTTCGGGGCGAAGAGCTTCCAGTTCTGCTCGAACTCCGGATAGATCCAGTCGTCCACGGCCCGGCCGTGCTCCTTGGTGACCGTGTTCGCCGGCGCGACATGCAGGAACGTCATCGCGATGTGCACACAGACCCCGATCGCGACGACCGCGAGCGCCAGCGCGACACCGATCTGGTACGGGAGGGAGAGCGCGGCGATGCCGGAGCGCGGCGGGTCGGGCGGACCCGGCTCGGCGAGCCCCGACGGGCCGGGCGGGCCGTCCGGCCCGTGCCGGGCGTTCGAGCCCTCGTCGTACGCGTCCAATTCCGCCCCGTTCCAGATCCCGGTCCCTCGTACCGCCCGCACAACGCCGCGCGGCGTCGGCACGGGCACGGTACTCAGGCCACCCACCCCGGCACAGCCCCTGTCCGCCGGTCCCGGCCGTGGCCGTCACCACACTGCGGAGCCGACCGCGCGGAAGCCGACCGTACGGCAGGAGTGACACCCTACGGCGCCCGCCCGTACACCCATTCCCTTCTTCTAGAACCTGTTCTATCTTGACGCCCCGTCAGCTCAACGGGATCGGCCCGGAAGGACAGGCACCGTGGACTTCACCTTCACCGAGGAGCAGCAGGCGGCGGCCGAGGCGGCGAAGGGCGTGTTCGCCGGGGTCGCCCCGGACGCCGTGCCCAGCCCCGCCCTCGCCCCCGGCGCTGTCGCCGACACCCACGACCGCGCCCTGTGGGCCCGGCTCGCCGACGCGGACCTGCTGAGCCTGCTGCTCGACGAGCGGTACGGCGGAGCCGGACTGGACGCCATCGCGCTCTGCCTGGTGCTGCGGGAGTCGGCGCGGGTGCTGGCCAGGGTGCCGCTGCTGGAGAGCGGCGCGGCGGCGGCCGCCGTCCAGGCCTTCGGGAGTGACGAGGCGAAGTCCGCCCTGCTCGCCCGGGCCGGCCGGGGCGAGATCGTGCTGACCGTCGCCGCGCACGGCCGCACCGGCCACGACCCGGCCGAGCTGGCCGTGACCGCACGGCAGGACGGCGGGTCCTGGGTGCTGGACGGGGTGCAGACGGCCGTGCCGTGGGCCTACGACGCGGACGTCACGGTCGTACCCGCCCACACCGCGACCGGCCGGACCGTCCTGGCCCTGGTGCCGCGCGACCACCCCGGGGCCGTCCTCGCCGAGCAGTTCTCCACCAGCGGTGAGCGCCTCGGCGAGCTGCGGCTGGAGTCGGCCCGGCTCACCGCCCGGGACGTCATCGACGCCGACGGGGCGTGGGAGTGGCTGCGGAACCTGCTGGCCACCGGGACGTGCGCGCTGGCCCTCGGGCTCGGGGAGCGCGTGCTGCGGATGACCGCGGAGTACACGGGCAAGCGGGAGCAGTTCGGCTTCCCGATCGCCACCTTCCAAGCCGTCGCCGTACAGGCCGCCGACCGCTACATCGACCTGCGCGCGATGGAGGCCACGCTGTGGCAGGCCGCGTGGCGGATCGCCTCGGGGTCACCGGGCGCGCTGCCCGCCGCCGGTGATGTCGCCGTCGCCAAGATCTGGGCGGCGGAGGGCGTACGCCGGGTCGTGCAGACCGCGCAGCATCTGCACGGCGGGTTCGGCGCCGACGTCGACTACCCCCTGCACCGCTACCACGCCTGGGCCAAGCACCTGGAGCTGTCGCTCGGCCCGGCCGCGGCACACGAGGAGGCCCTGGGCGACCTGCTGGCGGCACATCCGCTGGCCTGAACGCCCGGAGAAACCTGAACGCCCGAGGAAAGAGGCGCTAGAGGACGAACCCCGACTGCCCGTCGTCCGTCACCACGGGACGGCCCGCCGCCTCCCACACCTGCATGCCGCCGTCGACGTTCACCGCGTCGACGCCCTGCTGGGCCAGGTACATCGTGACCTGGGCGGACCGGCCGCCGGAGCGGCAGATCACATGGACGCGGCCGTCCTGCGGGGCGGCCTCGGTCAGCTCGCCGTACCGGGCGACGAACTCGCTGATGGGGATGTGCAGCGCCCCTTCGGCGTGACCGGCCTTCCACTCGTCGTCCTCCCGGACGTCCAGCAGGAAGTCGCCGTCCTTGAGGTCAGCGACCCCGACCGTGGGCACACCAGCTCCAAAACTCATACGTCCGACGCTACCCGACCCGCCCCACGGGCCGGACGGGACGCGGCTCAGCCCTCGCCGAGCAGCGTGGCCAGCTCCGACTCCCGCTCGGTGACCTGGGTGCGCAGCTGCTGACCGATCTCGTCCAGGAGCCGGTCCGGGTCGTCCGGGGCGAGCTGGAGCATGTGGCCGATGGCGCTCTCCTCCAGCTCCTTGGCGAGCAGGGCGAGCAGTTCCTTGCGCTGGGCGAGCCACTCCAGGCGGTTGTAGAGCTCCTCGGCGCGGCTCGGGCCCCGCTTCAGCTCCGGTCCCTTGGCCCACTCCTCGGCGAGCTCGCGCAGCTCCGCCGCGTCGCCGCGGGCGTAGGCGGCGTTGACCCGGGTGATGAACTCCTCGCGCCGCTCGCGCTCCTTCTCCTCCTGGGCCAGGTCAGGGTGCGCCTTGCGGGCCAGGTCCCGGTAGAGCTTGCGGGCCTCCTCGCTGGGGCGGACCCGCTGCGGGGGCCGGACCGCCTGGTCCGTGAGCATCGCCACGGCCTCCGGGAAGAGGCCGCTGTCGTCCATCCAGCCGTTCAGCAGCTCCTCGACGCCGGGGATCGGCGCCAGCCGCGATCTGGCCTCCTCCGCGCGCCGCAGATCGTCGGGGTCGCCGCTGCGGGCGGCCCTGGCCTCCAGGATCCGGGCGTCCAGGTCCTCGAGCCGGGCGTACAGCGGGCCGAGCTTCTGTTCGTGCAGCCGGGAGAAGTTCTCGATCTCGACGCGGAAGGTCTCCACCGCGATCTCGTACTCGATCAACGCCTGCTCGGCGGCCCGCACGGCCCGCTCGAGCCGCTCCTCGGGCCGCGCGGCGTCACCTTCGGCGTGGGCCGCGTCGCCCTCGGGCGTCACCCGTTCCTCATCGGCGCCGCCACCGCCCTGCTCAGCTTCCGGGGTCGTCACCCGACCAGCCTAGGCCACACCTCACCCCGGGCGGCCACGCGCCGGAAGCACCTCAGGGGTCACACCCCCAGCTCCGCGGCGACCTTCCCCGCCCGCACCCCCTCGACCAGCTCCGCGTGATCCGCCTCGGTACGGTCCGCGTAGGCCACGGCGAACCCGGCCATCGCCTCGTCCAGCTCCTCGCTCTTGCCGCAGTACCCGGCGATGAGGCGAGGATCGGCGCTGTGGGCATGGGCCCGGGCCAGGAGCGCGCCGGTCATCCGGCCGTAGTCGTCCATCTGGTCGGGAGCCAGCTCGGCCGGATCGACGCTGCCCTTGCGGTTGCGGAACTGGCGGACCTGGAAGGGGAGGCCGTCGACCGTCGTCCAGCCCAGCAGGCTGTCGCTGACGACCTGCATCCGCTTCTGGCCCCGCACGACCCGCCGGCCCTCGTGCACGGCCTGAGGCGCCTCGAAACCGGCCGTCGCCAGATGCGGCACCAGCGCCGAGGACCGCGCCTCCTTCACCTGGAGGACCAGCGGCTCGCCCCGGTGGTCCAGGAGCAGCACGACGTAGGACCGGGTGCCGACGCTGCCGGTGCCGACGACGCGGAACGCCACATCGTGCACCGCGTACCGGGCGAGGAGCGGCAGGCGGTCCTCCGGCAGGGTGCCGATGTACTCCTCCAGGGAGGCGGCGACCGCCGCGGCCTCCGCGTCCGAGACGCGCCGCAGCACCGGCGGGGCGTCGACGAACCGGCGCCCTCCGCCCGGCGTGGCCTGCGTCGACTTCGCGGCGAAACGGCCGCTCGTGTTGTGGCGGGCCTTCTCGGAGACCCGCTCCAGGGTGCCGAGCAGGTCATGGGCGTCCGCGTGGGAGACGAGTTCCTCGTCCGCGATGGCGTTCCACGCGTCCAGGACCGGGAGCTTGGCCAGCAGCCGCATGGTGCGGCGGTAGGCGCCGACCGCGTCGTACGCGGCCTTGCGGCACCGGTCCTCGTCCGCTCCGGCCTCCCGGCCCGCGAGCACCAGGGAGGCCGCGAGGCGCTTGAGGTCCCACTCCCAGGGGCCGTGCACCGTTTCGTCGAAGTCGTTCAGATCCATGACGAGGCCGCCGCGCGCGTCGGCGTACAGACCGAAGTTGGCCGCGTGGGCGTCGCCGCAGATCTGGGCGCGGATCCGGGTCATGGGGGTGCGCGCCAGGTCGTAGGCCATGAGGCCGGCCGCTCCGCGCAGGAACGCGAACGGGGTGGCGGCCATGCGGCCGACGCGGATCGGGGTGAGCTCGGGGAGCCTGCCGCGGCCCGACTCCTCGACCGCGCTCACCGCGTCGGGGCGGGAGGCGTCCAGGTCGAGAACGGCGTGCGCGCCGCGCTGGACCCGCTTGCGCAGGGCCTTGCCCTCGTCCTTGGGCGACCCCGCGGACGGCCACTCGGCGAAGCCGCGCACCCGCGGAAGCCGACGGTCCGCCCCGTCCTCCGCCATGCTCTCGGAACCCACACCGGCCCTGGTCATCCCAACCGCCTCCCCCGCACGCGCACGAACATCAACTCGTGCCGACCGTACATCCGGGCGGCTGAAACGCGTCAGACCCTGTGGACAACTCCCCGGCTGTGGACAACTCACGCGGGAGCGGGCTGCACCTGCCCTTGCGACACCTGCGCCACCTCGGCGAGCAACCGCTCCACCCGCCCCACCGAGACATCGATCCGGGCCAGCACCGCGGGCACGCAGATACTCGGCAGGAAATGCTCGAACAACACGACGACCCGGCGTTCCAGATCCTGCCGCTGGCAGCGCAGCTGGGACAGGAGCTGGACCCCCGAGAAGCTGCCGACCAGCAGTTCGGCCGTCTCCGCCACGTCGACGTGCTGCAGCAGTTCGCCCTGAGCCTTGGCCTCGGTCAGCCGCTGCACATTCTGTTCGAACCACATCCCGAAGGCCTGTGCGCGGTCGAGGTCCATGGCGCCCTGGTCGAGGGCGAGCCCCACACTGGCCCGCACCAGCGGCTCGGACCGCAGCCGGCGGGCCAGCACCAGACCGGAGTCGACGAGTTCCTGGAGCTTGCTGGACTGCGGCGGGAGGGTGATCGCGAGCTGTTCCTCGAACACCCCGACCGCGAGCTCCTCCTTGGAGCCGAAATGGAAGTACAGCGCGCCTTTGGTGACGCCCGCCCGGTCCAGGATCTCTCCGATGGTCGCCGAGGTGTAGCCGCGTTCGTCGAAGACGGCCGCCGCCGCCTCCAGGATGGTCCGCCGGGTGCGGATCGCGCGCTCCTGTCGCGCCATCGGGTGCCTCCTGATCTCCGTCGATCCCTGTGAAGTCACTGTGCAGCGGGGGCGCGGGAGCCTGTCCCAGCGGCTTGGCTCACCCTTTGAAAAAAACCGGCTCGTCCGTATGTTAGTCAAACGTCCACATCACATACCGATCGCAGCCAGGCAGCCGATCCTGGGGGTTCTCATGCCGCAGACTGGGCCTTTAGGCGCACCCACGGACGATCAGACCGGACGCGGGGCCCCTCCGGCAAACAGAACCGTTGCGGCCGTCGAGAACGCGCCACAAACCGAGCGCGAGCCCCACCCCGCCGACACCCCCGAGCGCGGGCCGCACACCACCCTCACGCCCGAGCGCGGGCCGCACACCGCCGGCCGCACCACCGGCCGCGCCGTCACCACCGCCCTCGCCCATCGCACCACCGACACCGACGTCTTCCCCACCCGGTGGCGCCGAATCTCCGACACCCGCTTCCGCTTCACCGCGCACTGGCCGGCCGCCCACCCCTTCTTCGGCCCCGTCGACGACCGCCACCAGGACCCGATGATCGTGGGCGAGACGCTGCGGCAGGCCTCGATGGTGCTCGCCCACGCCGAGTTCGGCGCCCCGGCCGACACCCACTTCGTCATGTGGGACCTGACGGTCCGGGCCGACCCGTCCGCGCTGACGCTGTCGGACGCCGCCGAACCGGTCGACATCGACGTCGTGTGCTCCGAGGTGCGCCGCCGCGGCCGCGGCCTGAGCAGCATGCGGACGACGATGGAGTTCCGCCGCGCCGGACGCTTCGTCGCCCGCGGCACCGGCAGCACCGGCTGCACCTCGCCGCTCGCCTACCGCCGACTGCGCGAGCGGCAGTTGACGGCCCTGGAGACTCCGGTGCCGCTGCTGGAGGGCATCGCGCCCGAGCTGGCGGGCCGCTCCCGCGCCGAGGACGTCGTACTCGCCCCCGCCGACCGCCCCGGTGTCTGGCTGCTGCGCGTGGACACCCGCCACCCGGTCCTCTTCCCCCGCCCCAACGACCATGTGCCGGGCATGGTCCTGTTCGAGGCGGCCCGCCAGGCGGCGACCGCCGCGACCGGCCGGCACCCCTTCCTGCCCCGCGCGATGACGGCCCGCTTCGCCCGGTACGCCGAGCTGCACAGCCCCTGCCGGCTGGAGACCGAGGTGCTCGGCGCGGACCCGGGGGAAGTGACCGTACGGGTCTCGGGGCGGCAGGGCGGCGAGTCCGTCTTCACCGCCACCCTGACCTCCGCACGGCCCGTGCGGGTACGGTCGCTGTCGTGACGGCCAACCTTCTGATCACCGGCGCGAGCGGCTTCGTCGGCAGCCATGTGGCCGCCGCCGCCCGGCAGCGACCCGGTGTGCGCGTACGGGAGTTGTCCCGGCGGACACCGCCCGGCCCCGCATCCGTCCACGGCGACCTCGGCGACCCGGCCTCCCTGCGCGGCGCCTGCGCGGACACCGATGTCCTGGTGCACTGCGCCACCCGGATCAGCGGCGACGCCGAGACCCTCGAAGCCGTCAACGACGTGGGCACACGAGCCCTGGTCGAGGAGGCGGTGCGCGCCGGGGTGGGCCGGATCGTGTACGTGAGCACGGCCGCCGTGTACGGCCGGGGCCCCTTCCGCGGCGTACGCCCCGGGGAGGTGCCGATCGCGCCCGCGTCGGCCACCAGCCGCACCCGGGCCGCCGCCGAACGGCACGTCCTGGACGCGGGCGGCCTGGTGCTGCGGCCGCACCTGGTCTACGGCGAGGGCGACCGCTGGGTCGTCCCCGGACTGGTGTGGCTGCTGGGCGAGTTGTCGGCGACCCTGACCGGCTGTACGGCGCTCCAGTCGATGATCGACGTGGACACCCTGGGCCGTGCGGTGGCGGCGGCGGCCCTGTCCCCGGCGCACGACGGCGGAGTGCACCACGTCAACCACCCCGAGCCGGTCGGGATCCAGGAACTGCTCGGCGCCGTGGGCGCGCGGTTGGAGGTGCCCGGCGCCGACGCCTCGGTGGATGTCGCCACCGCCCTGGAACGGGCCGCCGGGACACCGCTCGCCCTCCACCACCTCGGCATGCTCACGGTCGACCACTGGTTCGCGGACGACGCCTTCTGGAAGGACCTCGACTGCTCACCCGGCGAGGGCTTCGCGGCGGAATTCACGCGGGCGGCACCCTGGTACCGCTCGTTCCTCCGGGACCGGGGCGCCACCTGACCCCACCCGCGTCTTACGGACGGGTGCCGTGGAGCAGTACGGGCAGTTCCTCGTGCCCCGTCGAGATGATGGAGCGCAGCCGCTTCGGCGGGCGGGACGGGTCGGCCAGGGCCAGTCGCGGGAAGCGGTCGAAGAGGGACGTCAGGGCCGCCGTCGCCTCGGCCATGGCCAGCGGGCGGCCCAGGCAGTGGTGCACGCCGTGGCCGAAGGAGACGTGGTCGCGGCTGGTGGCGCGGGTGAGGTCGAACCGTTCGGCGTCCGGGCCGTGCCGCTCGGGGTCGCGTCCGGCACCGGCGAAGGAGACCACGAGCGGGTCGCCCTTCGGGATCGTCAGGCCCGGCTCGATCTCGATGTCCTCGACGGCGTAGCGCAGACCCGACATGGCGCCCGGCGCTTCGAGGCGCAGCGACTCCTCCAGGGCGTCCTCCCAGGTCGCGCGGCCGGAGCGGACCAGTTCGAGCTGCTCGGGGTGGGCGAGCAGGCTGTGCACGGTGTTGTCGATGAGGTTGACGGTCGTCTCGAAACCGGCGGTGAGCAGCAGGATCAGGTTGTCCATCAACTCCTGTTCGCTGAGGCTTCCTTCGTCGCGGGCGGCGATGAGGGCGGTCGTCAGGTCGTCGGCCGGGTGCGCGCGCTTGTCCTGGAGGAACGCGGTGAGCGTGCCGTACAGCTCGACCCCGTTGGCCTGGGCGTCCTCCAGGGAGATCGCGGTGTCGAAGAAGCGGTCGATGATGCGGTACAGGGCCGCGCGGGGGCCGTCCTCGCCGGGCGGTACACCGAAGAGTTCGCACACCACCTCGTGCGGCACCGGCGCCGCGAACGCCGCGCGCAGGTCGACGACTTCGCCCTCCGGGATGCGCTCCAGGTCGTCCAGGGCCCGGTCGACGATCTCCTGGACGCGCGGGAGCAGCGCGTCGACGCGCCGCTTGGTGAAGGCGGCGGCCATCGGCTTGCGCAGCCGGGTGTGGTCGGTGCCGTAGGCGGTGACCATGTTGCGCACCGAGACCCAGATCGCGAGGGGCCAGGTGCGGGAGATGTCCCCGTTGATCCAGGCGGGCCAGTGCCGGAAGGCGTCCTTGCTCGTCTCGGGGCCGGCCAGCAGCCGCTTGTTCAGCTCCAGGCCGTTGATCCACCACGCCCGTACGCCGCCGGGCAGTTCCACTTCCACGGCCGGGCCCTGGTCCCGGATCCGGGATATCTCGCCGTAGAGGTCCTGTCCTGACGGGTCGATCGTCAGGAAGGGACAGGCCTGCTGTGCCATGACACTTCGCTCCTCGGTCCAGAGGCTGGGGAACCATGGTGCGATCCGGCCATCGAAAAAACTTGCCATCCGGTTTGTTTTGGCCACTGCTTCACAGAGTGTTGGCCAGGGACAGAGGAGGCACGGACGGAGCAGACAGGGACAGAGGAGGCACGGACAGAGCGGACGGGGACAGGGCAGAGCCTGTCTCGGCGCCGCTACGCCCGCAGATACGCCAGCACCGCCAGCACCCGGCGGTGGGTCTCGTCCGCGGGCGGCAGGTCGAGCTTCATGAGGATGCCGGAGATGTGCTTGCCCACGGCCGCCTCGGAGACGACCAGTTCGCGGGCGATCGCGCCGTTGGACCTGCCCTGCGCGATCAACGCCAGCACCTCACGCTCGCGCGGGGTGAGCCGCTCCAGCGGGTCGCGGCGGCGGCGCAGCAACTGCCGTACGACCTCCGGGTCGACGACCGTGCCGCCGTCGGCCACCTCGCCGAGCGCCTCCACGAACTCCTCGACCTGGCCGACGCGGTCCTTCAGCAGATAGCCGACGCCCGTGCCGTCGCCGGAGTCCAGCAGCTCGGCGGCGTACCGGCGCTGCACGTACTGGCTGAGGACCAGGACGGGCAACGTGGGCCGCTCCTCACGCAGCCGTACGGCCGCGTGCAGGCCCTCGTCCTGGAAGCCGGGCGGCATCCGTACGTCCGTCACGACCACGTCCGGCGCGTGCTCCCCGACCGCCGTGACCAGCGCCTCGGCGTCCCCCACGGCGGCGACGACCTCGTGCCCGCAGCGGCCGAGCAGCCCGACGAGCCCGTCCCGCAGCAGCACGCTGTCCTCGGCCAGGACGACGCGCAGCGGCCGGTCAACTCGCAGGCTCACAAGGGATCTCCACACGCAGCAGGGTCGGTCCGCCGGGCGGGCTGGACAGGGTGAGTCTGCCATCGAGCACCGACACCCGGTCGGCGAGTCCGGTCAGTCCGCTGCCCGCACCGGCCCGCGCACCGCCGCGCCCGTCGTCGCGGACCAGCAGGAACAGCCGGCCGTCGCGATGCCCGCCGCTCACCTCCGCCCGGCTCGCCCCGCTGTGCCGGCCCACATTGGCGAGCGCCTCGCACACCACGAAGTACGCAGCGGCCTCGACGGCCTGGGAGAGCCGCCCGGACAGCTCCAGATCGACGTCCACGGGCACGGCCGAGCGGTCGGCGGCGTCGGTGACGGCGGCTTCGAGTCCGTAGTCGGCGAGGACCTTGGGGTGGATGCCGTGGATGAGCTCGCGCAGTTCGGCGAGGGCCGTGCCCGCCTCCTCGTGGGCCTTGGCGAGCTGGTCGGCCAGCGGGCCGGGCGGGGCGTCGAGACGGGCCAGGCCGAGCGTCATCGTCAGGGCGACGAGCCGCACTTGCGCCCCGTCGTGCAGATCGCGCTCGATCCGCCGCCGTTCCGCCTCGAAGGCGTCCACCAACCGCACCCGGGACCGGGCCAGTTCGACCACCCTGGCCCCCAGGTCGGCCTCGCGCGGCGCGATCAGCAGCCGCGTCAGCCCGGCCCTGGCCCCGGCCACGACCCCCAGCAGATAGGCGCCCAGGACGAGGAGGACCAGCCCGAGGAGCGCGAATCCGAACGCGGCCGGCCAGCCGGTGACGAGCCACACCTTGAGCACCTTCGCCTCACCGAAGACGGCCAGGAGCACCGGCGTGGCGACCACGGTCAAGGGGCACAGCAGCCCGACCGCGAGCGCGAGCGCGTCGACCGGCCACAACAGCCCCGCGAACAGCAGGGCGTGGCCGAACTCCCGCCAGGTGGCCCGCTCCCGCAGCCGCGTCGTCAGCCAGGCCCGCAGGCCCGGGTCGCCGGGCGGCTCGTGCGGGTCGGGCGCCGGCTCCGGGTCGACCAGCCGCAGCCGCAGCCGCTCCAGCGCCGCCACCGGGATGCCCGCCAGGACCGTGCACAGCAGCAGCGGCAGCCCCACCAGCGCGAGCGCCAGCACCCCGCCCGCGACCGCCGACAGCACGATGCCCACGAGTAAGACGACTCCGGTCAGCGTGCCTGTGAGCAGATACCCGGCGGACCGCCAGGGCCACGCCGACAGCGCGTAGCCCGGGCGGGACAGGGCCTGCCACACGTTCCTTGGGTGCATGGAGATCACCGTAGAGGCCGGTCGGGGGCCCGGCCATGGGCTCGGACGGAGGCCCGGGGGTATGCCTGGCCCTACCCCGGATCTAGGTCCCGCCGCACTGCGCCGGCCCGCCCTCGCGGGATTCAGTTGAAGCCCGGTCAGTCGACACGAGGTAGGGACATGAACGCCATCCAGCTGGACTCGGTCACCAGGACGTACGGAGCCGTCACCGCACTCGACGGGGTGTCGCTCTCCTTCCCCGCCGGGACCTTCACCGCCGTCATGGGCCCCTCCGGCTCCGGCAAGTCCACCCTGCTCCAGTGCGCCGCGGGCCTGGACCGGCCCACCTCCGGCTCGGTCACGATCGGCGGCACGGAACTGACCGGCCTGAGCGAACGGCGGCTGACCCTGCTGCGCCGCGAGCGCGTCGGCTTCGTCTTCCAGGCGTTCAACCTGCTGCCCTCGCTGACCGCCGAGCAGAACGTCGCCCTGCCGCTGCGCCTGGCCGGCCGCCGCGTCCCGAAGGCCCGGGTGCGTCAGGCACTCCAGCAGGTCGGCCTCGCCGACCGGGCCCGGCACCGACCGTCCCAGCTCTCCGGCGGCCAGCAGCAACGCGTCGCCCTGGCCCGGGCGTTGATCACCCGCCCCGAGGTCCTGTTCGGCGACGAGCCGACCGGTGCGCTGGACACCCGGACCGGGCGTGAGGTGCTCGGGCTGCTGCGCGCCATGGTCGACCGCGAGGGCCAGACGGTCGTCATGGTCACCCACGACCCGGTCGCCGCCGCGCACGCCGACCGCGTGCTCTTCCTCGTCGACGGCCGCGTCCACGGGGAGTTGACCGACCCGGACGCCGAGACGGTCGCGGCCCGGATGACTCGCCTGGAGGCCGCGCCGTGCGCGTGACCCGCCCGAGGACCACCGCCATCCACACACCCCACCACCCCGAGGCCCTCCCATGCTGAGCATCGCCCTCCGCACCCTGCGCACCCGCTGGGTCACCTTCACCGGCAGCTTCGTCGCGCTCTCGCTGGGCGTCGCCCTGCTCACCGTGATGGGCCTGGCCCTGGCCTCCTCCGCCACCGCCCCGGAGCGCGGCCCCGAGCGCTTCGCCGCCGCCCCGGTCGTCGTCAAGGGCCAGGACACCCTGCGCGTACCGACCCCGATCGGCGACCGCACGTCCCGGCTCGCCCACCCGCGCCCGGTGCCCGCCGCGGCGATCGAGGAGTTGCGGATGCTGGGGCCCGTCGTCGCGGACCGCTCCTTCCCCGTACGCGCCGCGGACGCCCCCGCCGACCTGGTCGGCCACCCCTGGTCCACCGCCGCGTTCGCCCCCTACGACCTCGCCACCGGCCGCGCGCCCCGCACCGCCGACGAGGTAGCCGTCACCGGCGACTGGGCCCGCCCCGGCCTGCAACTCCGCACCGACCGGGGCACCGTACGTGTCGTCGGCACCCTGACCTCCCGCGGCTTCGAGAACGCCGTCTTCTTCACCGACGCCCGCGCCGCCGAACTGTCCCCTCCGATCTACCAGTTGGCGGTCACGGCGGACCCGGCAGCCGCGCGGAAGGCCGTGGGCGACAGCGCCCAGGTCCTCACCGGGAACGCGCGCCGCCTCGCCGACGCCGATCCCGACCGGGACAGCGAGGCGCTCACCGCGATGAACTCCCTGTTCGGCACCGCCGGGGGCGTCACCGCGTTCGTGTCGGTGTTCGTCGTGGCGTCGACCTTCGCCTTCGCGGTCGCCCAGCGGCGCCGGGAGTTCGCCCTGCTGCGCACCGCCGGGGCGACCCCGGGCCAGATCCGCCGGAGCGTCCTCGCCGAGGCCCTCGCCGTCGGCGCCCTCGCCTCGGCCGCAGGCTGCGCCCTCGGCTCCTACGCGGCACCGCTGCTGGCCGACCGGGTGGCCGCCGAGGGCCTCGCCCCGGCCTGGTTCACCATCGGCGACCACACCTGGCCCTACCACGTGGCCTTCTGGACCGGCCTGCTCGTGGCCCTCGGCGGAGCGACCGCGGCCTCCTGGCGGGCCGGGCGCACCGCCCCCACCGCAGCCCTGCGCGAGGCCTCGGCGGACAGCGGGACCCTGACCCCCGGCCGCCTCCTCTGCGGTGCGGCCCTCCTCCTGACGTCCGCCGTGACGCTCGCCCTCGCCCTCACCGACGCCCCGGGCGACCTCCTCCAGCGCAAGACGTACATCACCCGCCCGATGCTGCTGATCACCGCGACCGCCCTGCTCGCACCGCTCTTCCTGCGCCCCCTGACCCGGCTGCTGACCTGGCTGCCCGCGCTCCTGCCCGGTGCCGGCGGGCTGCTGGTCCGCGAGAACACCGCCGCCGGGGTACGCCGCACCGCCGCCCTCGCGGCCCCCGTCCTGGTCACGGTCGCCCTCGCGGGTTCCCTGCTCGGCGCCACCGGGACCCTCAACACGGCGAAGGCCACCGAGGCGAGCGAGCGCACCACCGCCGCCTTCGTCGTCACCCCGGCGGCCGGAACGACCTTCGACACCGCGACCCTCCGCAGACTGCGAGCAGTACCGGGAGCCGAGGTGTCACCGACGTCCACGACGGCCGTCCACGTCCTGGAGGACGGCGTGGCCCTCGTCCGCTCCGAGGCCCGCGCCGCGACCCCCGCCCTCCTGGCGGCCACCGCACGCCTTCCGCTCAGCGCGGGCAGCACGACCGACCTCGACGACGACTCGATCATCGTCAACGAGGAGTGGCAGGAGCACCGGGTCGGCGAACGGGTCCGGGTGTGGCTCGGCGACGGCACACCGCGCACCCTGCGGATCGCCGCCGTGATGTCCACCGGCACCGGCGACAACGGCGTCTACGTCACCCCCCGCAACGCCCCGGGCGCCACACCCGACCGCGTCGACGTGGCCCTGGCCGACGGCGCGAACCCGGACACCGTCGCCACCGCCCTGCGCCAAGCGCTCGGCACCGGGAACGGACAGGTCCTCACCCGCCAGGAATGGCTCGACGCCACCGCCCCCGGCACCAACCGCACCACCCGCCTCGGCCTTCTGCTCGTCCTCGGCATCGCCCTCCTCTACACGGGCATCTCCGTGGCCAACACCACGGTCATGGCCACCTCCGACCGGATCCGCGACCTGGCCGTGCTGCGGCTGACCGGCGCCACCCGGTGGCAGGTCCTGCGTCTGACGGCCGCCGAGGCCCTCACCGTCGTCGCCGCCGGCACGCTCCTCGGCCTCCTCGCCGCCGCCCTCAACCTCGCCGGCATGTGGAGCGCCCTCGCGCTGCTCTCGGTCCGTCCCGCCCTCACCCTCCCGTGGCAGGCCCTCGGCACGACGGCGGCCGCCTGCACCCTCCTGGCCGTCGTCTCCGCCACGCTCCCCGCGGCACTCGCCCTGCGCCGCCGCCCGGTCGAACTGGCAGGCGTACGGGAATGAGACCCCGAGAGCGGGTGGATCTCATCATGAGACCAACAGGCAGGAGCCCCATAAAGTGGAGCCATGCGACGGACCTCGTTCGACACCTGGCCCTGCTCCATCGCCCGCACCGCCGACATCCTGGGCGACGCCTGGACCCTGCTGGTGCTGCGCGAGGTCTTCTACGGCGAGTCCCGCTTCGACGGCTTCATCGGCACGCTCGGCATCGCCCGCAACACCCTCACCGACCGGCTGCGCCGCCTGGAGTCCGAGGGCCTGCTGGAGCGGCGCGCCTACCAGACCGACCCGGTGCGCCACGAGTACCTGCTGACGGACAAGGGCCGCGACTTCTTCGGCGTGCTCGCGGCGATCAACGCCTGGGGCGACCGCTGGCTGGCCGGCGACGAGGGCGCCCCGGTCGTCCTGCACCACACGTCCTGCGACCACGACACCCAGGCCCGGGTCGTCTGCTCCTCCTGCGGCGAGCCCCTGCACCACCGGGACCTGACCGCCCGCACCGGCCCCGGCTACCCGCCCCGCCTCCTGGACGACCCGGCCGTCCGGGAGCGCTTCGCCCCCGGACGGACCCTGGGGGATGCCGGATCTAGGACTTCGCCCTGACCAGCCCGGCGTCGTAGGCGGTGATCACGGCCTGGATCCGGTCCCGTGCCCCGATCTTGGCGAGGACCCGTCCGACGTGCTTCTTCACGGTGGACTCGCTGAGCACGAGCCGTTCGGCGATCTCCGCGTTCGTCCAGCCCTGCCCGATCGCGACCAGCACCTCGCGTTCGCGGTCGCTGAGGGCCCCGAGCCGCGGATCCGGCACGGGCGGGTCGGCCGGTGCCAGGACCTGATGGGCGTAGGCGTCCAGCAGGCGCCGGGTCAGCCGGGGAGCCACCACGGCGTCGCCGGTCGCGACCGCGTGGATGCCGGAGACGAGTTCCTCGGGCCGGGCGTACGCCGTGCCGCCCACGGTGACCGAGCCCCGGGTCGGGGCGTCCAGGCCGACGATCATGCGCATCGTCGTGGACTTGCCCGCCCCGTTGGGGCCGAGGAACCCGGTCACCTCGCCGGGCTTCACGGTGAAGCTCAGATGGTCGACGACCGTCTTGTCGCCGTAGCGCTTCGTCAGCTCGCGCGCTTCGATCATGGGTGGGGGCCTTTCCTGCCTCGACTCGGACCGGCCCGCGGACGCGCCGCGGTGTCTGATGTCGAAGCTAGGAGCGCGGCCCGCCCGGCCCCTGGGACCGGAGGCGACTCTTCGGCGTCCGGGTGGTACCGCGGTACCACCCGACCCACCGGAACCGGTGGCTCACAGCGAGGCCCCGGCAGCCGTGAGATAGCTCACGCGTGCGAACGGTCGTGGGGCCTGACCAGGCTGTGTGATGCCTCACAGGAATCACGGACACGAGAAACGGGCCCCTGCCGTGACTTCCGTCACCGGCAGAGACCCGTTTCATCGGTTCTCACTGTGCGCGAGGGGGGAGTTGAACCCCCACGCCCTTGCGGGCACTGGAACCTGAATCCAGCGCGTCTGCCTATTCCGCCACCCGCGCATTTGGGTGTGTCCTGGGCTCCTGTCCCTTGCGGGCCGGGCGCCTTCCGACACCCAGAACATTAGCACGCAGGAAGGGGTGGGTTCACATCCCTTCTCCCCGCAGGCAGACCCGCCCGCGAACCTTCGATGCCCTGGCCACGTATCAACACGCACTGATTCACGTATCAACCTCGTACCGGTACCCCTGGTCCGCGCGGGAGGCGGTCCGGGTCCACAGCCCGGTGCGGGACACTGGTCCACGGCCGCCTCTACGATCCTTGGCAGGGGTACGCGAGGCGGTGACGCGCAGCAGTACCACCGGAGGAGTTCGAAGACGAGCTCCACAGGGAACTTCGTCATGCGTCGACACCCGTCGGCATGGCCGACAGGGGGAACCAGCCGATCGAGCGGCGCGTGGATACGATCAGTAAGCAGTACCAGCAGTACCCGGCAAGCGGCCCGCAGGGCAGTACACAGGACGGCAGCCACGGAGGAGGTGCCCCATGGGAGTCCTGAAGAAGTTCGAGCAGCGTCTCGAAGGTCTGGTCAACGGCACCTTTGCCAAGGTGTTCAAGTCCGAGGTCCAGCCCGTGGAGATCGCGGGAGCGCTCCAGCGCGAGTGCGACAACAACGCCACCATCTGGAACCGCGACCGGACGGTCGTGCCCAACGACTTCATCGTCGAGCTGAGCACCCCGGACTTCGAGCGGCTCAGCCCCTACTCCGGCCAGCTCGGCGACGAGCTCGCCGGCATGGTGCGCGACTACGCCAAGCAGCAGCGCTACACCTTCATGGGCCCCATCAAGGTCCATCTCGAGAAGGCGGACGACCTCGACACCGGCCTGTACCGGGTGCGCAGCCGTACGCTCGCCTCCTCCAGCAGCCAGCAGGACGGCCCGGGAGGCGGCGCCGCCGCGCCCGCCGCCCCGCAGGGCGGACGCGGTGGCTACGGCTACCCGCCGGCCGGCGGGCCCTCGGGCGCCCCGCCCATGCCGTCCGCGCCGCCGCCCGGCGGCCGCCCCGGCGGCTACGGCCAGCCCGCGGGCGGCCAGCGGCCCCCGGCCGCCCCGGCCGCCCCGGCCGCCGGCGGACGCACCCGCCACTGGATCGAGATCAACGGCACACGCCACCAGATCTCCCGCGCGACGCTGGTGCTGGGTCGCAGCACCGAGGCCGACGTGCGGATCGACGACCCCGGCGTCTCCCGCCGGCACTGCGAGATCCGGACCGGAACGCCCTCGACGATCCAGGATCTCGGATCCACCAACGGCATCGTGGTGGACGGGCAGCACACCACCCGCGCTACGCTCCGCGACGGCTCGCGGATCGTCGTGGGCAGCACCACCATCATTTACCGGCAAGCCGAAGGGTGAAGCGGGGGCAATGTCAGAGCTGACCCTCACGGTCATGCGGCTGGGTTTTCTGGCCGTTCTGTGGCTGTTCGTGATCGTGGCCGTGCAGGTCATCCGCAGCGACCTGTTCGGTACGCGTGTCACGCAGCGCGGATCGCGCCGCGAGGCCGGCCGGCAGCAGCAGGCCGCCGCACGCCAGGCGCCGCCGCAGCAGCGCCAGCAGTCCGCCGGCGGACGGCGCGGCCGTAACGCCCCCACCAAGCTCGTCGTGACCGAGGGCACCCTCACCGGCACGACGGTCGCCCTCCAGGGCCAGACCATCAGCCTGGGCCGGGCGCACGACTCGACGATCGTGCTGGACGACGACTACGCGTCCAGCCGTCATGCCAGGATCTATCCGGACCGCGACGGCCAGTGGATCGTCGAGGACCTCGGCTCCACCAACGGCACGTACCTGGACCGGAACCGGCTGACGACTCCCACACCGATTGCGCTGGGCGCGCCGATCCGCATCGGCAAGACCGTCATCGAGCTGCGGAAGTAGTGCTACACCAATGAATGAGCGCGAGCGGAGCGAGCACGCGGTGGCGGGCCTCCCGGGCCCCCGCGCGCTCCCGACCGGAGGGTGGGCAGTGTGGCTCGACACGACCGGCTGTACCCGGAGCCGACGGGCGAGGTGCGCATGAGTCTGTCACTGCGCTTCGCCGCCGGATCGCACAAGGGGATGATCCGGGAGGGCAACGAGGACTCCGGTTACGCCGGCCCGCGCCTGCTCGCCATCGCCGACGGCATGGGCGGCGCCGCGGCCGGTGAGGTCGCCTCCTCCGAGGCGATCTCCACCATCGTCGCGCTCGACGACGACGTCCCCGGCTCCGACGTCCTCACCTCGCTCGGCACGGCCGTACAGCGCGCCAACGACCAGCTGCGCTCCATGGTCGAGGAGGACCCCCAGCTCGAGGGCATGGGGACCACCCTGACCGCCCTGCTCTGGACGGGCCAGCGCCTCGGCCTCGTGCACGTCGGCGACTCCCGCGCCTACCTCCTGCGCGACGGCGTGCTGACGCAGATCACGCAGGACCACACCTGGGTGCAGCGCCTGGTCGACGAGGGCCGCATCACCGAGGAAGAGGCGACGACCCACCCGCAGCGCTCGCTGCTGATGCGCGCGCTCGGCTCCGGCGACCACGTCGAGCCCGACCTCTCCATCCGCGAGGTCCGCGCCGGCGACCGCTATCTGATCTGCTCCGACGGCCTGTCCGGCGTGGTGTCCCACCAGACCCTGGAGGACACCCTCGCCAGCTACCAGGGCCCCCAGGAGACCGTCCAGAACCTGATCGAGCTGGCGCTGCGCGGCGGCGGCCCGGACAACATCACCGTGATCGTCGCGGACGTCCTCGACCTGGACACCGGCGACACCCTCGCGGGCCAGCTCTCCGACACCCCGGTCGTGGTCGGCGCCGTCGCCGAGAACCAGCACCAGCTGCACGACAACGGCATCATGCAGACCCCCGCCGGCCGCGCCTCCGGCCTCGGCCGCCAAGGGCACGGGCACGGCGGCGGAGGGGAGTTCGGCCCGCCCGGCTCCGGCGACACCACCGGCTACATCCCGGCGACCGGCCTGGACTACGGCGACGACGACTTCGTCAAGCCCCGCCGCAAGGGCCGCTGGCTGAAGAGATCCTTCTACGGCGCCCTCGCGCTGGCCGTCATCGGCGGCGGTCTGTACGGCGGCTGGCGCTGGACGCAGACGCAGTACTACGTCGGCGCCGAGGACGAGCACGTCGCGCTGTACCGGGGCATCAGCCAGGATCTGGCCTGGGTGTCGCTGTCGGAGGTCGAGAAGGACCACCCCGAGATCGAACTCAAGTACCTGCCGCCCTACCAGCAGAAGCTGGTCAAGGCGACCATCGCCGAGGGCGGGCTGAAGAACGCCCAGTCCAAGATCCAGGAACTGTCGGTGCAGGCCTCCGCGTGCAAGAAGGAAGCCCAGCGGCGCGACGCCGAGACCCGGAGCAACGCCAAGACCGGCGAAGGCGAGGCCGGGGGCACCACGGGAACCACTCCCGCCTCCTTCACGTCCAAGGCCACACCGACGCCGAACCCGTCGAACCCGTCGGGATCGCCGTCGGCGCCTGAGAAGTCCACGCCCCCGTCCACGACCGCACCTACTCCCAGCCCCGGCCCCAGCCTCTCGGAGGAAGAGCAGAAGGTCGTCTCGCTGTGCGGTAAGCAGTAGGCAAGCCGTGAGAGGCCCTGTCACACGATGAGCAGTACGAATACGTCGAACTCGCCGACGCACCACACGTCCACGATCGGCGCGATCGGTGCGCCGAGCCGGCGCAACACCGAGCTCGCGCTGCTGGTGTTCGCCGTCGTCATCCCGGTCTTCGCCTACGCCAACGTCGGGCTGGCCCTCAATGACTCGGTCCCGCCGGGCCTGCTGAGCTACGGCCTCGGCCTCGGTCTGCTCGCGGGCGTCGGTCATCTCGTGGTGCGGAAGTTCGCGCCGTACGCGGACCCGCTGATGATGCCGCTGGCCACCTTGCTGAACGGGCTCGGTCTGGTCGCCATCTGGCGGCTCGACCAGTCGAAGCGACTCAGCAATTACGCCGATGCAGCACCGCGCCAGCTGTTGTACTCAGCGATGGGCGTCGCCCTGCTGGTGGTCGTGCTGATCTTCCTCAAGGACCACCGCGTCCTGCAGCGCTACACCTACATCTCCATGGCCGGTGCGCTGTTCCTGCTGGTCCTGCCGCTCGTGCCCGGCCTCGGCGCGAACGTCTACGGCGCCAAGATCTGGATCAAGATCCCCGGCCTCGGCACGCTCCAGCCCGGTGAGTTCGCGAAGATCGCCCTCGCGGTCTTCTTCGCCGGCTATCTCATGGTCAAACGGGACGCCCTAGCCCTGGCCAGCCGCCGCTTCATGGGCCTGTACCTGCCGCGTGGCCGCGACCTGGGTCCGATCCTGGTCGTCTGGGTGATGTCGATCCTCATCCTGGTCTTCGAGACCGACCTCGGTACGTCCCTGCTGTTCTTCGGGATGTTCGTCATCATGCTGTACGTCGCCACCGAGCGGACCAGCTGGATCGTCTTCGGTCTGCTGATGTCCGCGGTCGGCGCCGTCGGTGTGGCGAGCTTCGAGCCGCACATCCAGACCCGTGTGCAGGCCTGGCTCGACCCGATGCGCGAGTTCGAGCTCAGCCGGGCCGGCGTCCAGGACGGCATCGTCCACTCCGAGCAGGCCATGCAGGCCCTGTGGGCCTTCGGCTCCGGCGGCACCCTCGGCACCGGCCTCGGGCAGGGCAACTCCGACCTCATCGGCTTCGCCGCCAACTCCGACTTCATCCTCGCGACCTTCGGCGAGGAGCTGGGCCTGGCGGGCGTCATGGCGATCCTGCTGATCTACGGCCTGATCATCGAGCGGGGCGTGCGCACCTCGCTCGCGGCCCGCGACCCGTTCGGCAAGCTGCTGGCCATCGGCCTGTCCGGTGCCTTCGGTCTCCAGGTCTTCGTCGTGGCCGGCGGTGTGATGGGCCTCATCCCGCTGACCGGTATGACGCTGCCGTTCGTCGCCTACGGCGGATCCTCCGTGATCGCCAACTGGGCCCTGATCGGCATCCTGCTGCGCATCAGCGACACCGCACGCCGCCCGGCCCCCGCCCCGGCAAGCAACCCCGACGCCGAGATGACCCAGGTGGTCCGCCCGTCATGAACAAGCCCCTGCGCCGGATCGCGATCTTCTGCGGTCTCCTCGTCCTGGCCCTGCTGATCCGCGACAACTGGATCCAGTACGTCAAGGCCGACGAGCTCCGCACCGACAAGCAGAACCGCCGGGTCATCATCGAGCGGTACGCCTCGCCGCGCGGCGACATCATCGTCGACGGCCAGCCGATCACCGGCTCCAAGGAAACATCGGGCAGCGACTTCAAGTTCAAGCGCACCTACAAGGACGGCGCGATGTGGGCGCCGGTCACCGGCTACGCCTCGCAGGCCTTCGGTGCCACGCAGCTGGAGAACCTCGAGGACGGCATCCTCACCGGCAACGACGACCGGCTCTTCTTCCGCAACACGCTCGACATGCTCACGGGCAAGAAGCAAGAGGGCGGCAACGTCGTCACCACGCTGAACGGCGCCGCGCAGAAGGCCGCGTACAACGGTCTGAAGAAGCAGGGCGCCAAGGGCGCGGTGGTGGCTCTGGAGCCGTCCACCGGCAAGATCCTGGCGCTGTCCTCCTACCCGTCGTACGACCCGTCGACCTTCGCGGGGAACTCCACGACCACGGACACCAAGGCGTGGCAGAAGCTGGAGAAGAAGAACAACCCCGACGACCCGACGCTCAACCGGGCGCTGCGCGAGACCTACCCGCCGGGTTCCACCTTCAAGGTGCTCACCGCGGCCGCCGCACTGGAGGACGGGCTGTACTCGGAGGCGGACCAGAAGACGGAGACGCCGCTGCCGTGGACCATGCCGGGGACCACGACTCCGCTGAAGAACGAGGGCAACATCCCCTGCAAGAACGCGACCCTGCGGGTGGCGCTGCAGTACTCCTGCAACACCGTCTTCGGCAAGATCGGCTCCGACCTCGGCAACGAGAAGATGCTGGCGATGGCCAAGAAGTTCGGCTTCACCGAGGAGCAGTTCACCCCGGTCCGCGCCAACGCCTCGGTCTTCGGTGACGACATGAACCCGTCGGAGACGGCGCTGTCGTCGATCGGCCAGTTCAACACCGCCTCGACCCCGCTGCAGATGGCCATGGTCGCCTCGGCCGTCGCCAACGACGGCAAGCTGATGAAGCCGTACATGGTCGACGAGCTCCAGGCCCGCAGCGTCGACACCATCGAGAAGACCGAGCCGGAAGAGCTCAGCCAGCCGATGTCCTCGGAGAACGCCCAGATCCTCCAGTCGATGATGGAGACCGTCGTCGACAAGGGCACCGGCGCCAACGCCAAGATCGACGGCGTCAAGGTCGGCGGCAAGACCGGTACCGCCCAGCACGGTGTCGACAACAGCGAGAACCCCTACGCGTGGTTCATCTCCTACGCCAAGGACAGCGACGGCGGCGCACCGGTGGCCGTGGCGGTCGTGATCGAGGACGACAACGCCGTCCGTGACGACATCTCCGGCGGCGGCCTCGCGGCGCCGATCGCGAGGAACGTGATGGAGGCGGTCATCAAGAGCAAGAAGTGACCCCGCTCACGTCTGCTTCACATCGGTGCACGTTGCGATACCGGTCCTGTATCGGCTGACGGGCTTGGCCAGGTCACACAAAGCGAGCCGGGTACGGTAGGCCCGGACGGCAGCCTCCGACCGTACAAGATTTCCGGTCGGGACCGACGGAGAGGGCTGGTAGGTAGCTATGGAAGAGCCGCGTCGCCTCGGCGGCCGGTACGAACTGGGCCAGGTGCTCGGGCGTGGTGGCATGGCGGAGGTCTACCTCGCGCATGACACCCGCCTCGGCCGCACCGTGGCGGTGAAGACGCTGCGCGCGGATCTCGCGCGTGACCCTTCCTTCCAGGCCCGGTTCCGCCGGGAGGCCCAGTCGGCCGCCTCGCTCAACCATCCCGCGATCGTCGCGGTCTACGACACGGGCGAGGACTACATCGACAACGTGTCGATCCCGTACATCGTCATGGAGTACGTGGACGGCTCGACGCTCCGTGAGCTGCTGCATTCCGGCCGCAAGCTGCTGCCGGAGCGGACGCTGGAGATGACCATCGGCATCCTCCAGGCCCTGGAGTACTCACACAGAGCCGGCATCGTCCACCGCGACATCAAGCCGGCCAACGTCATGCTGACGCGCAACGGCCAGGTCAAGGTCATGGACTTCGGCATCGCCCGCGCCATGGGCGACTCCGGCATGACGATGACCCAGACCTCGGCCGTCATCGGCACCGCCCAGTACCTCTCCCCGGAGCAGGCGAAGGGCGAGCAGGTCGACGCGCGGTCGGACCTCTACTCGACCGGCTGTCTGCTGTACGAGCTGCTGACGGTCCGTCCGCCGTTCGTGGGCGACTCCCCGGTCGCCGTCGCGTACCAGCACGTGCGGGAAGAGCCCCAGTCCCCGTCGGTCTTCGATCCCGAGATCACGCCCGAGATGGACGCGATCGTGCTGAAGGCCCTCGTCAAGGACCCCGACTACCGCTATCAGTCGGCCGACGAGATGCGCGCCGACATCGAGGCCTGCCTCGACGGCCAGCCGGTCGCGGCCACCGCCGCGATGGGCTCGGTGGGCTACGGCGGCTACCCCGACGACCAGCCGACGACGGCCCTGCGCGCGGACGCCGGCGCGGGCGCCACGTCCATGATGCCCCCCGTGGGCCCGGACGACGGCTTCGGCTACGACGACCGCCCCGACCGGCGCCGCGGGCAGCAGCGCAAGTCCAACACCTCGACGATCCTGCTGGTGGCGGCGGGCATCCTGGTGCTGGTGGGCGCGATCCTGATCGGCCGGTGGGCGTTCAGCGGCAACGGGGTCGGCAACGAATCGGTCGACACCCCGAACTTCGTCGGCGAAACGGTGGACGACGCCAGGAGACTGGCGAAGAACAGCGACCTCAAGCTGACCACCACCAACAAGCCCTGCGAGGAGCAGAGCAAGGGCAAGGTGTGCGAACAGGACCCGACGGCCGGGACGAAGGTCAAGAAGAACGACACCATCACCCTGACCGTGTCGACCGGGGCGCCGAAGGTGGCCGTGCCGAGTGTCGTCGGCAAGATCATCGACGACGCCAGGGCGACGCTGGAGGACGACAAGTACAAGTTCAAGGTCGAGACGAAGCCGCAGGAGTCCCCTGAGGACCCCGGCACCGTCCTCGAGCAGAGCCCGGATCTGGGCAAGGAGGTGGAGAAGGGATCCACGATCACCCTCACCATCGCCAAGGCGGAGGCGAAGTCCACCGTCCCGGATGTTCTCGGCCAGAGCTGTGACCAGGCCAAGGCGCAGATGACGGCCAACGACCTGGTCGGCAACTGCACCGAGGTCGACACCCAGGACGACAACCAGGTCGGCAAGGTCATCCAGACCACACCGCAGTCCGGTTCCTCCGTCGACAAGAACTCGTCGGTCAACATCCAGATCGGCAAGAAGGAACAGCAGAAGGCGCGCGTGCCCCAGGTCGTCGGCCAGACGGTCGGCCAGGCCAAGCAGGCGCTGGCGGCGGCCGGCTTCACGAACATCCAGTTCGCGAACGGCAGCGACCAGAGCGACACCGCCCTCGTCGCCGGCCAGGACCCCCAGGGCAACCAGGAGGTCGACGACCCGGCGGCCACGACGGTCACCCTGCAGACCGTCGGCGTCGGAGGCGGCAACAACGGCGGCAACGGCAACGGCGGCATCTTCGGAGGCCTCAACGGCCGCAACGAGGACGACTGACCGCACCGCGTACGACAGGCGCCCCGGCACCCTCGGTGCCGGGGCGCCTGTCTGTCCCCTGGGTTATGATCACGCCATGATCGCGTCTTGAACGCGACATGACCAATGGGGGTAATCATCAAGAAGCACATCGTGGCCGCCCTGGGGGCTGCCTGCGCCCTGACCTTCCTCGCCTCGGGGACGGCGAACGCCGGGACCAACAGCGGCTTCGTCGAGACGACGGACTGGGACCCGGGCGGCAGGGGCGCTTTCGGTCATGACGGGGACTGCCTGACCGTCTACGACGAGCAGAGCGACGGCTACGCCGTCGAGATCCACCTCTTCAGGATGAGCGACTACAAGACGATCGCCCAGCTGAAGACGAAGCAGCCCGCCCTGACGCACGAGTACCAGTGCTTCGGGAGCAAGGTGCCCGAGAACATCAAGGTCGGCGTGCGCGTCTCGCTCATCAAGAGCGGCGACAAGTTCAGCGGCTTCAAGCACAACCTCACCACCTGAACCACGGTGGTGTGACGAGCGGTTGAAGGGGGCTTGCCCGCAGGTCATGCGGGCAGGCTCCCTTCGTCTCGGGCCTGCTACGCCGAGCGTCGGGCGAAGGAGCGGGCCTTGCCGCGCCGCTCGGGGTCGAAGGCGTCCGTCGCCCCCGCTCCCTGGTCCCCGGGCCCTTGCTGCCAGCCGACGATCTTCCGGGCGACGCCCTTCAGCCGCGGATGCCCCGGCTTGACGCCGATCTCGAAGTGGGACTCCTTCGCCGGCGTGAGGTCACCGCCCCAGACGACGACACCGTCGAGTTCGGCGAGGATGTCCCGGACCACGATGAGTTCGTTCGGGTACAGACCGTTCTTCGCGCCGAGCGGGTACGACAGCGGCCGGATGGCGATCGCCGTGCCGGAGAGGTGGTTCGACTCGTACTCCGCCTCGATCCGGCGCTCGCCCACCCATCCGTGGACATCGCCGTCCCGCAGCCGGTCGATCTCGTAGTGGAACCGGCGTGCCACATGCAGCAGGACCACGGCGGCGTCACCGCCGGCGAGTCTGACCTCCTGGTCGCTGCCCTCGACGGTGAACGACTCCGCCTCCTTCAGCAGCGGCCAGCCGTTGCCGCTGGTGTCCTTCGTCCAGGAACCGGCCTCGGCCGCCGCGACGGCCGCTCCGGCGGGCAGGAGCGAGCCCAGGGCCGCCGCACCCGCCACACCGATGGTGGCACCGGCAAAGCGACGCCTCGTCAGGTCACCCATCTTCATCTGTCTCTCCTAGGTCTCAGAGCAGTCACCACCGCGGCGGCGAGGCACAGCACGCCGATCGCCGCCAGCAGGGCGAAGAACACAAGGGCCGGGTTGACCCAGGCGGGAACAAGGTCGAAGTTCTCGTTGCACTTGCTGGACAGCGGGAACCAACGGTTGAACTCCTGCGCGTGCGCTTCCCGGTAGGCGTCGTCGTAGCTGACGCCGTGCCCGTGGACACAGGCCTCCTCGACGTCCAGGCCCCCGGAGAGGATCCCGGTCAGATAGGCGACCGCGAATCCGCCGACACCGGTCGACACGCAGGCCGCGCCCAGGGTCAGCCAGGTCCCGGGCCGGCCCCACCGGCGCGCGCGGACGGCCCGGACACCGCTGCGGCCACCGGCGACCGCGCCGAGGCACAGCACACCGACCACGGCCGCCACGACGATGCCGGTGGCGCCCAGGAGGAACAGCAGCGCGACGCCCATCACGGCCAGCCCGGCCAGAAAGGCGAAGCGTTCCGGCCGGAGAGACTTGTTCCAGTCGGTCATGACTCAGTCCACGAATCCCTGCTAGAAGGTCTGAAGCCTGTCGAAACCACCCCGGAGGCCATCATGTGCTCCGCGCCCGGGCAATAGCCGGTGTGGGGTCCTTGAAGCTCCGCCCGACCGACATGCCGTTGGAGTCGCAATGATCGGCGAAGCCCGCCGGGACATCGAAACGCGCGTCAGGCCGGCGGCCGTCCCACCGTGAGGAAGAGGCGCATCGCGGCGTCCCGCACCGGGGCGCCCCGGCGGCGGGTGTGCACCGCGCGATTCATCAACCGGGCGGCACGGGCCTGCCGCTGGGTGGGACGGCGGCGGGCCGCGTCGTAGGCGGCGAGGGCGTCCTCGACGCGGGACCGGGACGCCGTTCACGGGCCAGGGTGACACCGTGGATCAGTCGCCCCGGAGCCCGGGATCCACCTGGTGCTGGGCGCACTGCTCCTGCGCCAGGGTGCCGTTTCGGGTTCGTCTCGCAGACTCGTACGCCCATCGATCGTGTCTTCACATTTCATGACTCGTTCACCGGGTGGGGTGGGGAATCGAAACGCCGCCCCGGCCACACGAGCCGGAGGGCAAGACATGATCAACGAAACCGCGCTGCTGGAATCGCCGACTCTGCGCTGCAGTGTGCTCGACCGCACGGACGTACTCGACAGAGTCAACACACTGACCCTGCTGCCGGACGGGATGCATGTGACGACGGCGATGGTGGCAACGTACTTCGAGGTCGGTCTCGAAGCCATCAAGTCACTCGTCAAGGACCACCGAACCGAGCTGGAGGCCAACGGTTACCGTCTGCTGACCGGCGAAGAACTGAGGTCCTTCAAGAACCTCAGTGGAATCCAGTCCCGCACCCGGTCCCTCGCCCTCTTCTCCCGACGCGCCGTCCTCAACGTCGCCATGCTGCTCCGTGACAGCGAAGTCGCACGTCAGGTACGTGTGTATCTCCTCGACATGGAGTACCTCGCACGCACACAGCCTGTGGAAAACCCTGTCCCGGCCGACGTCGGATCCCTCGACGACCGGATCGACCAGCGCATCACCCACATCCTGGGCAGGACAGTCGTTCCCATGTTCAACGCCCTGATCGAAACGTCGGGCGAGCACCGGCGAGAGCTCATCGCCCTACGGGCAGGCGTCCAGCGCATCGAGAAGCGACTGCAGCAGCACAACGCGAGGCTGCAGCGGCTGGAAGGCCCACGAGAAGACCGCCCCCTCGCCGGAGTCATGGCCGCCATGGACGCCATGAACGGACGCGAGTTCGAAGAGCACGTCGCCGAGCTGCTGCGCCGCGACGGCTGCACCGACGTCGTCGTCCAAGGCGGCGCGAGGGACCGGGGCATCGACATCACCGCCCTCACAGCCTCCGGGCGGCGCATCGTCGTCCAGTGCAAGAGGTTCGCTCCGCACCTCTCCATCACCAGCCCCGACGTCCAGAAGTTCGCCGGGGCCGCCAAAGTCCTGCACGAATCCGACGTGGCCCTCTTCGTGGCGACATGCCCCTTCACCCGCGACGCCCGGAACATCGCAGCCGAGAGCGGCATCACCGTGGTGCACCGCGGACTGCTGGAGGAGTGGAGCGCCGGTGCGCCGCTGAACGGTCTGGAGTAGCAATCGGACCACGGCACAAAGGCCCGAAGCCGCAAGGAAAGTTTGCGGCAGTCAGCCCAGTTCCTTCGGCGGCGTCCGGTCCGCGTCGACCTTCTCGACCCGCTCCAGCTCACCCCACACGACGTAGCGATACGTGCTCGTGTACACCGGCGTGCAGGTCGTCAGGGTGATGTAGTGGCCCGGCTTCTTCTTCCCCGACTCCTTCGGGACCTCGGACAGGACCTTGACGTTGTACTTCGAGGTCTCGGGAAGGATGCCGTAGACCTTGTAGACGTACCACTTGTCCTTCGTCTCGAAGACGATCGGGTCGCCCTTCTCGATCTTGTCGATCTTGTGGAACTTGGCGCCGTGGCCGTCGCGGTGAGCCGCGAGGGAGAAGTTGCCGGTCTTGCCCGACATCGGCAGGGCCGACTTGACCGGGTCGGTGTAGTAGCCGGCGACACCGTCGTTGAGGATCTTGTTCGACGTGCCTTTCTCGACCAGCACCTCACCACCGCTCATCGCGGGCACGTGCAGGAAGCCGATGCCGTTCTTGGTGTCCAGCACACCGGGGCCGCCCCGGCCGTGGGCCCAGTTGTCACGGACCTTGTCGGCCTGCTTGCCGGCCGCGCGGTCGGCGACGACGTTCGTCCACCACAGCGAGTACGCGACGAACAGGCCGAGGACCAGGCCCGCGGTGATGAGGAGTTCCCCGAAGACACTGACCGCTATGGCGATCGGGCCGGGCCGACGGCGTGCCGCGGCCCGCCGTGGCGCGGGCGCGCCGATGTGCTCTTCGTGGTCCGTGTCGGTGGTCGCTGCCACTGGTCATCTGCCCTTAACTGACGAGCGCATCCGGCTTGCCCTTGCTGCGCGGCCGTTCCTCGACCATCTTGCCCCAGACGATCATCCGGTACTTGCTGGTGAACTCCGGCGTGCACGTGGTCAGCGTGATGTAGCGGCCGGGCTCGGTGAAGCCGGACCCGGTGGGGACGGGCTTCAGGACGCTCGTGTTGCTCGGCGGGGTCACCGGCAGGATCGACGCCATCTTGTAGACGAAGTACTCGTCCTGCGTCTCCACGACGATCGGATCGCCCGGCGCGAGCTTGTTGATGTACCGGAACGGTTCTCCATGAGTGTTGCGGTGGCCCGCGAGCCCGAAGTTGCCGGTCTTGTCGCCCGGCATCGCGGTCTTCAGCGCGCCGTCCGCGTAGTGGCCGACCATGCCCCGGTCCAGGACACCCTTGTTGCTGGTGCCCTCGGCGATCGGCACGACCACGTCCAGCTTGGGGATGTGCAGGATGGCGAAACCCTGCCCCGGCTCGAAGGCCCCCGGGTTGCGCTTGCCGTTCGCCCAGTCGTCCTGGAGGCTGCTCGCCTCCCGGCCGGCCTGGGCGTGCGCCCGCACATTCGTCCACCAGAGCTGATAGGTGACGAACAGCAGCATCAGCACGCCGGTCGTGATGAACACCTCGCCGATCGCCCGGCTGGCGACGACCGCGGCGCCCGGCTTGCGCGCCTTCGCCTGCCGCCGCGCCTCGACCCGCGACAGCGGCGCCCGCCGCCCCTCCCGGGCCGGCTCCTCCTGAGCGGAGCGGGTGTCCGGAGCGCCGCCATGGCGCCCATGACGGCGTTTGGCGGCCTTTCTGCGGGCCGCCCGGCCGCCAGGGGCCGCTCCGGCCCCGCGCGGGCCCGAGGAGCCCGGAGAGCCCGTCAGGGAGTCATCGGCCGCGGGCGGCGGATCCGGTATCCGCAGCGCCACCGTCTCGTCGTCGACGGGAGGCAGGTACGGCTCCTCGGGAAGAGGCTCGTACGACGCCGGGTACGGATCGGGCTCCTGCTCCGGCACATACGGCTCTGACATGTACGGATCTGACATGTACGGCTGTTGCTGCGGGTTCGGCTGCTGCTGCGGTGGTGGCTGCGGGGAAGCGCCGTACGCCCCTGAGCCCGACCAGTCCTCGAACGCACCCTGCGCCCCGTACGACTGCTGCCCGTACGAGGTGTCGGACTCGCGCTCGGGGCGCAGCGCCGTCACGCCGTGGCCCTGCCCACCACCGGGGCGAGCCCGGCCGACCTCGCCACCGCGCCCTGGTCGCCGCACTCCACCAGCCAGTTGGCCAGCATCCGGTGCCCGTGCTCGGTCAGCACCGACTCGGGGTGGAACTGCACACCCTCGACCTTCAGTTCGCGGTGCCTGAGGCCCATCACTATGCCGTCGTGGGTCCGGGCCGTGACCTCCAGCTCGGCCGGGACCGTCGCGGGCTCGGCGGCCAGCGAGTGGTAGCGCGTCGCCGTGAAGGGCGAGGGCAGACCCGCGAAGACACCCTTGCCCGCGTGCTCCACCGGCGAGGTCTTGCCGTGCAGCAGCTCGGGCGCGCGGTCCACGACACCGCCGTAGGCCACCTGCATCGACTGCATGCCGAGGCAGACGCCGAAGACCGGGACACCCGTGGCGGCGCAGTGCCGGACCATGTCGACGCAGACGCCCGCCTGCTCCGGAGTGCCGGGGCCCGGGGAGAGCAGGACACCGTCGAAGCCGTCCTGGGCGTGCGCCGTCGACACCTCGTCGTTGCGCAGGACCTCGCACTCGGCGCCCAGCTGGTACAGGTACTGGACCAGGTTGAAGACGAAGCTGTCGTAGTTGTCGACGACGAGAATGCGCGCGCTCACTGGTTGTCCACCGTCACATCGTTGAAGGGCAGCAGCGGTTCCGCCCACGGGAAGACGAACTGGAAGAGGACGTAGACCACGGCCACGACCAGGGCGAGTGAGATCAGCGCCTTCACCCACGTGTTCCCCGGCAGATGCCGCCAGACCCAGCCGTACATGCCGTCCCTTCCGTCGTACCACGGCACCAGACCCACGCCGTACAGCCACCAGACTAACGGCGCAACGCCTCGGGTTTCCCGGCCTCCACAGGCTGGGTGGAGTCCAGGTGCGCCCAGACGATCAACCGATGACTGTGACCCCATTCCGGTTCGCACGTCGTCAGCGTCAGGTACCGGCCCGGACGCGTGTACCCGGAAGTACGTGGAACAGGGTCGATCACCTCGATGTCCGAGGGCACTGTTTTGTACGGGCCTTTGTCGATCCGATACGTGAACCATGTCGTGCCGTCGGTCAGCACCACCGCATCGCCGCGCCGCAGCCTGGGAAAGTCCTTGAAGGGGTCGCCGTAGGTGCGGCGGTGGCCGGCGACCGCGAAGTTCCCCTTCTGCCCCAGCCGGGCGGTGTCCGCGTAGTGCCCGAGGCCCTTCTTCAAGGTGCCGGTGGTGGTGCCTTCGAGCACGGGCTTGTTCCACGTGAAACCAAGACGCGGGATGTGCATGATCGCGAAGGGCCTGCCCTGGGCGTAGGGCCCGGGCTTCTGCGGGCCCGCGGCGGTGCCGTCGGCCGGCGGACGGGGCTTCGACCACTCCTGCTCGAGCAGCTCGATCTGGTCGTCCATGACATGGTCGGCCTTCACACCGGTCCAGAACAGCACATAGACGACGAACAGCACGATCACGCTGCCGACGGTGACGCAGAGTTCGCTGACGGTCCTGACGATCACGCGCACCGGCGGCTCCCCCCGGCCTGGCTACTGCTCCACGGGCTTCGCGTAATGCAGATCCACTGTGCCCGAGTAGCCGGGAAGAGTCACCGGCCCGTTCTCCTCGACTTTCCAGCCGAGCCCGTAGACGTTGACGTAGACCATGTAGTTCTGGATCGCCGGGGACGCCGCGAGCGTCCGCTGCAGCTTGTCCGGGTCCCCGACCGCCGTGATCTTGTACGGCGGTGAGTAGACGCGGCCCTGGAGGATCAGGGTGTTTCCGACGCAGCGCACCGCGCTGGTGGAGATCAGCCGCTGGTCCATGACCTTGATGCCCTTGGCCCCGCCCTGCCACAGCGCGTTCACCACGGCCTGGAGGTCCTGCTGGTGGATGACCAGAAAGTCGGGCTGCGGCTCGGGGTAGCCGGGGAGCTTGGCGGTGGCGTCCGGCGGGGCGTCATTGAGGGTGACCGTCAACGAGTCGCCCTTGAGCTTCTGGGTGCCCGCGCGCTGCTCCAGGGCGGCGAGCTTGAGGTCCTCCGCCTTGGAGCTGCCGTCGTCCCGCTCGGCGAGCGCCTCTATCTCCTGGCGCAGGGTTCCGTTGGTCTCGTCCAGCTCGCCGTTCTCCCGGCTGCGCTCATGGATGAGGTCGGACAGTTTCAGCAGGGAGCTGTCCGTACGGATGTTGGTGCCCTTGGCGGTGTTGAAGCTGGTGAAGAAGATCAGACCCGCGAGAGCGAAGACGGCCGCCGTGAGAATGCGCACGGGCCGGAAGCGGCGCGCGCGCTCAGGGGTGGATCCCGTCCCGGGGGAGTCGGCAGAATTGCTCAACGTACCCTTATCTCCTTCGGCGCCACGGAAGCACTACGCTAACGGACGACCGGGGGAGCACTCAGAGTCCCCTTACGCTGCCCCGAGCCAGACCCAGATCCCTGCGCGGCCACGCAGCGCATCGACAGGAGAGACCCTCGTGCCGAAGTCACGTATCCGCAAGAAGGCCGACTACACGCCGCCGCCGGCGAAGCAGGCAACGGCGATCAAGCTGACCAACCGTTCCTGGGTCGCGCCCGTCATGCTGGCCATGTTCCTCATCGGCCTGGCCTGGATCGTCGTCTTCTACGTCACCGACGGCTCGCTGCCCATCGACTCCCTGGGCAACTGGAACATCGTGGTCGGCTTCGGCTTCATCGCCGCCGGATTCGGCGTCTCCACACAGTGGAAGTAGCACTCGCCGGACGCTGAACCCAGCTCTGCCCAGGGCTGTTCGCTGAGTTATCCACAGCGGTTATCCACAGGTGGAAAAGAAAGACGATCTGTGGATAACTCGTTGAGTGTTGACGCCGGTACGACGGAAGTACCGCAGCTCGAAAACCTGTTCGCCCCCTGCCTGACCTGCGGAAACGCAGGTCAGTGACAGGGGGCACATGTGTTCCCGCACCGCATGCACAAGATTCGCCACCCGCTGTGGACAACATCACGCTCAGCTGAGCTGGGCGGTCCTCAGAACGGTCAGCAGGACTACCACACCGAGGACCAGCGCACAGGTGCCGTACTGCACCAGCGCGCGGTGCGCACGGGGGGCGTGGACCATGGCGTATCCGAGGACGACACCGGCGACGAGACCGCCGATGTGGGCCTGCCAGGAGATGTTGAAGCCCGGGCTGAAGGTGAAGATCAGGTTGATCGCCAGCAGCGCGATGATCGGCCGCATGTCGTAGTTGAGCCGGCGCATCAGCACCGCCGTGGCGCCGAAGAGGCCGAAGATCGCGCCCGAGGCGCCCAGCGTGGCCGTGTTCGGAGAGGCCAGCAGATAGGCCAGGGCACTGCCCGCGAGACCCGAGACCATGTAGAGCGCGAAGTAGCGGACACGGCCGAGGGCCGCTTCGAGGGGGCCGCCGAGCCACCACAGGCTGAGCATGTTGAACGCGATGTGCCAGATCTCCTGGTGCGTGAACATCGAGGTCACCATGCGGTACCACTCGCCTCCCGCCACGCCCTGGGTGGGCATGAAGGGCGCCGGCGGCCAGGCGCCGAGCAGGACGATGTCGGTGAGGATCGACTCGCGGACCTGGACGGCGATGAACACCGCCAGGTTGATACCGATGAGGATCTTGGTCAGCAGCCGGGGGTCGGAGGCAATGGTGCCGCCCGCGATCGTCCGGGGCATGGCGGCCGTGGGCGCGTGCCCTGTGCCGGAGCCGGTGCGGACGCACTCGGGGCAGTGGAATCCGACGGAGGCGTTGATCATGCACTCGGGGCAGATCGGGCGCTCGCAGCGGGTGCAGCGGATGCCGGTCTCGCGGTCCGGGTGGCGGTAGCACATGGGGACGCTGTGGGCGTCCTGCGGGCTGCCCGCAGCCTGGTCGTCCATGAGATCCCCTAGGTCGTGAAAGCCGTCGTGGGCAAGGCCGTGGTGGACAAAGCCCCGCCCCGCCCATCCTTACGGATGAGCGGGGCGATTGGTTCCCCTGTGGGGGCCTTCGTGCTCAGCGGGTCTCGATGACGACCGACTCGATGACCACGTCGTTGAGCGGGCGGTCGGTGCGCGGGTTCGTCTGGATCGTGGCGATGGTGTCCACGACCTTCTGGCTCGCCGCGTCGGTGACCTCGCCGAAGATGGTGTGCTTGCGGTTCAGCCACGCCGTCGGGGAGACGGTGACGAAGAACTGCGAGCCGTTGGTGCCCGGGCCGGCGTTGGCCATCGCCAGCAGGTAGGGCTTGTCGAAGCGCAGGTCCGGGTGGAACTCGTCCTCGAACTGGTAACCGGGACCGCCGGTGCCGTTGCCCAGCGGGTCACCGCCCTGGATCATGAAGCCACTGATCACCCGGTGGAAGACCGTACCGTCGTAGAGCCTGTCCGTGGACTTCTTCCCGGTCTCGGGGTGCGTCCACTCCCGCTCGCCCTGGGCGAGCTCGACGAAGTTCTTGACCGTCTTGGGGGCGTGGTTCGGCAGAAGCCGGACTTCGATGTCGCCGTGGTTGGTCTTCAGGGTGGCGTAGAGCTGCTCAGCCACGATCCTGCCTTCCGTTGTCTTTCCGTGACTCCCTGATCCTCGCATGGACGGGGCTCCACGTCGCCTGACCTCCGTTCGCCGGGGGGAAACCGGGCGGTTCGGTTGCGGAAACCAGTCGAGTAGTCCCGGGGCGGGGGCACGGGGCAGCGATCCGTGGCATTGTCGACGACAAGCTCCTGTTGCCCCCGATTCATCCGCTATTGCACGTGATCGGCTGACGACCCGAGATGGCCCGGGGCCGATTCCCGTGACCCGGATGCGCGTCCGCGCATGCCTGGCGGCGCACCCGGAGGCATGATCCGTAAAAGGGTGGAAAGTCGAAATACCGTACGCCACCGAGGAGGAGGAACCCGTGACCCGCATCGACAGCGTGCGCGCCGCGACCGGTTCGGCGAAGGACAGCGTGCTGCACGCCGCGGAAGTGGTGGCGCCCTACGCCGACACGGCCAAGGACAGGGCAACGCACTACGCACACGAGGCACGCGTACGGCTGGCGCCCAAGGTGACCCAGGCCGCCGGACAGGCACGCGTTCAGTACGGCGCCCATGTGCAGCCGTATCTGGAGCAGGCCCGTACGCATGTGCCGCCGAAGGTCGACCAGGCCGCCCACGAAGCCGCCGTCCGTACGCGCAAGGCCGCAAAGCAGGCGGCGGACTACTCCCGGCCGAGGCTTGAGCAGGCGATGGCCGCGGCCGGACCCGTCACGACCGAGGCAGCCGCCCGGAGTGTGGCCGCCATGGCCGCGCTGCGCGGTCAGGTCTCGGCCAAGGAGATCCAGAAGCTGGTCCGCAAGCAGGAACGGCGGGCGAGGGCCGGCCGTGCCCTGAAGACACTGGCGATTCTGGGCGCCCTCGCCGGGGGTGCCTTCGCCGCCTGGAAGTGGTGGGACAAGCAGGCCAACCCGGACTGGCTGGTGGAACCGCCCGCCGCGACCGAGGTGCCCGAGTCGGGTCGGCTGTCCTCCGTGGACGGCAGCGGCCAGTCGGTCCTGGACCCGGAGGTCGAGGCCAAGCAGGCCGAGGAAGAGGCCGCTCAGCGCGACGACCGTTCCTGACGGCCGCCGGGGCAACAGCACGGCGGGGCGGGAGACTCAAGGGCTGACCTTGCGAGTCTCCCGCCCCGCCGTGCTGTTTCACGTGAAACAAGCCCAGGCTCAGACCTTGCGCACCTTCCACACCACCTCCGCCGGCCACCTCTCCGCCCAGTTCCGGTCGAGGGCTTCCTTGAAGTAGGTGGCGCCGCCGACCGGGGCCAGGGGTTCCACCAGTCGTTCGATGGAGAATCCGCAGTCCCGGAACATGTCGATCCACTGGGCGTAGGTGGAGTGGAAGACAACCACATCACCGCCGTACTTCATCCGGGCGTCGCCGTAGGGGTTGGCGAGGCGCTCGCCCACCGTGCCGCTCCGGTTGTCGAAGCACATCTGCAGCAGCGGGGAGTAGGTGCACAGGCCTAGGACGCCGCCGGGGCGGAGCACGCGGTGGGCTTCCTGGAGCAGGCGGTGGGGCGGGGAGAAGTCGAACGCGCCATGGTCGCAGAAGGCCGCGTCGAAGACTCCGGAACGGAACGGCAGGCGCTCCGCGGCGGCTTGGACGAAGCCCGCGGCCCCTTCGCCGAGGGCGCGCGAGAGCTGGCCGGAGGAGAGTTCGACTCCGTAGGCCTCGTATCCGGCGCGGGCGAATCCGGTGGTGTCGTGCCCGATGCCGCAGCCCAGGTCGATGATCCGGGAGCCGGCCGGGAGGTCGTCGGTGAAGATCTTGAGGTCGCTCTCCGGGAGGTGCCAGATCCCCCAGGACGGATGCCGTTCGGCGTCGAAGTGCTCGGGGTGGGCATCGTGGTACAGCTCGCTGTTGGAGTCCCAGTACTGCTCGTTGACCTTGAGGTAATTGATCTTTGCCATCGCCCGTCCTCAGTCTTGCGGGGGTTCGCACACCGACAGGTCGGCCCAGCCGGACGGCGGGCTGACGTAGTTCTTCACGCGCAGCCGGGCGGCCGACCTGAGCCGTCCGAAGAGGCAGATCTCGCCGGTCTCGCTCAGCACCCGCTCGGCCCGGGCGCAGTGGGCGAGCCGGTCCTGGAGGTCGTCCGCGGCGAGGGCCCGGTGCACGGTGTCCTTGAACGCGGACGCGGGTCCGCCGGGGAGCTGCTCCGCCGGACGGCGGGTGAAGGGGAGCAGGAGGGCGACCGGGTCGGGCCAGGGCGAGGCCATCAGCACGAGACGGAAGTCTTCGCGGTACGTGGTGTGCAGCTCGGTGAGATAGGCCCGGTAGTCGATGGCCTCGGGCCGGAGGGTGAGTCCGGTGTTCTCGCCGATCTGCTCGGCCAGGATGCGGGCCGTCTCCCGGTTCGGTGAGAAGTCCGGGAAGACCAGACGGACGGGAGTGCGCCCGGCCGCCGGGAACAGTTCGTGTGCCGCGCGGGCCGGTGCGACGCTCCGGTGCGGGTCCCACAGTCCGGTGAAGGAGTCGAGCGGGCTGAGGGCTCCGTGCAGTCCCCGGGACAGATCCCGGCGGTCGAGGGCGGCCGCGACGGCCCGCTTGTGCTTCGCGGTCATGCCGCTCGGTGGCAGCAGGGCGACGGCGATGTCGAGGTCGTCGACCTGGAGGTCCGGGTAGTCGGCGCGCTGGGCCCATCGGGGCACGGGGAAGGTCGTCGGGCAGGTGATGTCGACGGCTCTTCGGTCGTAGAGGTCCTGCCCGTGCTCGGCGCCGGAGGACAGCACGTAGGTGACATCGGGCCAGGGGCCGGTCGCCCGCAGGCGGATTTCGCCGGGTGGTCCTTCGGCCAGTGTGTAGGCGCCGCTGGTGACGGCCGGGTCGGGGTGCCGGGGGCCGAAGACGGGGTTGGCCAGGAGGGCGGGCAGATCGCCGACGGGGTGGCGGGTGGTCAGCAGCAGCCGGTCGGGGTCGAGGGGCTGGATGCGCTCGATGAGCGACACGAGCCAGGCGAAGGGGCCGGCCTGCTTGGCGACTCCCGCGATGTGCCGGGCGATGTCGCGGGCGTGGATCGGCCGGCCGTCGGACCAGCCCGCACCGGGCCGCAGTGCGAAGTCCCAGCGTTTCTCGTCCAGCCGCAGCGCCTTGTGCAGCAGGCCCGGCCGCAGGGTGCGGTCGGGGCCTTCCACGAAGAGCGGGCGGGCGAGTTGGCGCGTGATCGTCAGGCCGGTCCAGTCGTCGGCCGCGCCGTAGAGGCCCGACGGAATCAGGTCCGTTTCCACTCGGATCGGCTTGGACATGCCGCTTCCCCTTTGGCGCGATACTGCTGCGTTTTTGGCGCGAACCGTGCCGCTAGGGCGAGGTACAGCCGCTCAAATCCTTGACCACGGCATGCCGAGCGACCGCTTATTGAGCCTGGGCGATGATATGACCGGTTTCGAAGTCAATGATTTTCCGCACGTCGTATTCGACGAGTTCGGTGATGCCCGCGAGGTGATGAATGATCGCGGCGGCCATCCAGGCACCGATGATGGTGTTGTTGGGGCCGAAGGAATAGCGCGTGCTCCGAAGATTCCCGGCGTCATTCTCCGGCGCGATGTCGGCGCGTACCGGAAAGGCGAGCTGCCCGGGGGTGACCGTTGATCGGCCAGGGGCGAAGAGCGGACCGTAGAAGCCCCGCTGCATGCCCACACCGCCGAATATCGACGGCGTATTCCGAGCCCAGGCGGATTCGGCCACCGCATCGGAGATACTGCCGATCGGCTGGTCGATGCAGACGGCGATGACATCCACGTCCGCGTGTGCTTCCAGGACTTCGCCGATTTCCTCGGGTGATCGGACGAACCGGTCGACGAGCGAGACGTCGGCGTCCGGCACCCGTTCATGGATATAGCCGCGGGCCGCCTCCAGTTTGGGTTCGCCCACGGCCGCCCTGGGGAAGGTGAACTGCCGGTTCAGATTGTTCAGCTGCACCTTGTCGGCGTCGACGAGGACGAAGCGTCCGACGCCGGCTCCGATGAGGTGCTGGAGGATCACGCTGCCGGTGCCGCCGACGCCCATGACCATGACCTTGGCGCCACAGAGACGGCGTTGTGCCTCGTCAGGGCGGTAGGTGTGCAGGGCCAGATGCCCCCACTGCCGGGCATGGACGCTGTCGTCGCCCGCGGGGCCCGAGGGCGACTCGATGAGAAGGCCGCGTTTCCGCAGGGCTTCGACAAGGCCCGCGCATGCGGAATCGCCGCGCGTCAGCGCTTCGAGTGCCTCGTTCTCACAGCCGCCCTCAAGGGTTTCCAGCAGCCGGCTGACCGTGCCCTTGCTGTCATCGAGAACGTATTTCTTCTTCTCACCCTGGAACGTCACCGTGCCGTCGGCCGATTCCAGTTGCCAGGCCGGGTTCAGCCATACACGCATAGCGCGCGAACACATCCTCGGGGCAGAAAGCGGATACCACTCAGGGATGCACGGAGCGGGGTGCGGCTCCGTTTTACCGAAGCCGCACCCCCGCTCACACTGTCAACAGCGGTGGACCATCACCTGAGCGGCGTCGGCCACGTCCATCTCCTCGATGAAGAAGATGTCATCCTGCTCCTGCGAGGCAACCTGAATTGCGGACTCAGCAACGTTCTCGTTCACTGTCGCTCCTCATGTGCAGCGGAACTGAATTGCTCTGACGTCAGGAAGCTTCACCATTCCGACAGCCGCTTGTCAAGCATCTCTCAGCCGGATTTATTTTTCACCGCAAAGCATGCTCAACGTTAGCAACACGGACATTTCTTCCCCTTGTGTTCGAGGTGCTGGCCAGGCAGGATCCGTGAAACGCGTGAACGCCTTTGACGCCGCGCAACAGGGGGATTGAAGAGCCACCGGTGCGGGGTAGTGGACCCCTTGGGCGGACCACCTAAAACCGGAGCATTAAATTCCGCACCGCACGCCGCGCATCTTCCAAAGCGAGAGAACGAAGCTCAGAATCATGGGATTCCTTGAATTCAACAGTGTCCGCTGCAATCTCGCCGACGGGCGAACACTGTTCGAAGACGTCAGCTTCTCCGTGGGGGCAGGGGAGGTCGCGGCGCTGATCGGCCACAACGGCGCGGGGAAGAGCACCCTGGTCAACGTCGCGGGCAAGCGCCTCAAGCCGCGTGCGGGCACCGTCCATGTGCAGGGCGGCCTGGCGATGATGCCGCAGTTCATCGGTTCGGTGCGCGACGAGTCGACCGTGCGCGATCTGCTGCTGGCCGCCGCCCCCGAGCGCATCGCCGCGGCCGCGGCGGACATCGACGCCCTCGAACTCGAGCTGATGGAACGCGACGACGAGGCCACGCAGATGCGGTACGCCGAGGCGCTGAGCACCTGGGGCGAGGCCGGCGGCTACGAGATCGAAGTGCTGTGGGACGTGGTGACCACCGCGGCGCTCGGCATGCCCTTCGACCGCGCCCGCTTCCGCGACGTCAACACCCTCTCCGGCGGCGAGCAGAAGCGCCTCGTCCTGGAGGCGCTGCTGCGCGGGCGCGAGCAGGTGCTCATCCTCGACGAGCCGGACAACTACCTGGACGTCCCGGGCAAGCGCTGGCTGGAGGAGCAGCTGCGCACCACCGACAAAGCCGTGCTGCTGGTCAGCCACGACCGGGCCCTGCTGGGCAACGTCGCCACGAAGGTCGTCGCCCTCGAAGGCCGCAGCACCTGGGTGCACGGCGGCTCCTTCACCGGCTGGAAGGAAGCCCGCCAGGCACGGCGCGAACGCCTGGCCGAGCTGCACCGAAGGTGGGACGAGGAGCACGAGCGGCTCAAGGACCTGGTGCACACCCTCGGCGAACAGGCCAAGATCAGCGCCGCCATGGCACCCCGCTACCGCGCCGCCCAGACCCGGCTGCGCAAGTACGAGGAGGCCGGCCGCCCGCCCGAGCTGCCCCGCGAGCAGCGCGTGGTCCCCCGGCTGACGGGCGGCCGTACCGGAACCCGCGTCATCACCTGTGAGCGGCTGGAACTGACCGGGCTCATGAAACCGTTCGACCTGGAGATCTACCTGGGAGACCGGGTCGCGGTGCTGGGGTCGAACGGCTCCGG
This sequence comes from Streptomyces sp. CRCS-T-1, assembly GCF_024442335.1. Taxonomy (NCBI): domain Bacteria; kingdom Bacillati; phylum Actinomycetota; class Actinomycetes; order Kitasatosporales; family Streptomycetaceae; genus Streptomyces; species Streptomyces sp. CRCS-T-1. Next base: position 4,150,408 of record NZ_CP101651.1, read on the forward strand.
CAAGAGCCACCTGCTGAAGCTGCTGGCCGGCCTCGACGTGGACCACTCCGGCTCCTGGCGGCTGGGCGCCCGGGTCGTACCCGGCTTCTTCACCCAGACCCACCAACACCCCGAGTGGGTGGGCAGGACCCTCGTGGAGATCATGGGCCGCGGCGAGGGCATCCGCGAGGGCCTGGACCGCGGGGCCGCCGCGGGCATGCTCTCCCGGTACGAACTGGCGGCCGCCGCGGACCAGCGCTTCGAGACGCTCTCCGGAGGACAGCAGGCCCGCTTCCAGATCCTGCTCCTGGAGCTCGGCGGCGCGACGCTGCTCCTGCTCGACGAACCGACGGACAACCTCGACCTGGTCTCGGCCGAGGCGCTGCAGCAGGCCATCGAGGAGTTCAACGGCACGGTCGTCGTGGTCACCCACGACCGCTGGCTCGCGAGCTCCTTCAACCGCTACCTCCTCTTCCGCTCCGACGGCGAGGTGGCGCAGACGCAGGAACCGGTGTGGGACGAGAACCGGGTGACCAGGGCCCGCTGACCCCTTGGCGTGGCCCCTACCGACCGAAGGAGAGGCACAATGCAGGACTCGGCGCAGACCGCTTCCGTCATGGACCACATGAGCAGGGACGCCGCGATCGCCTTTCACGGCAAGACGATCGACTTGCTCACCGCGGCCCCCGCACGGGAAGCACTCGGCCTGCTGCGGCCCGGAAGCGACGCCCCGGCCACCAGCCTGCCTCTGATGCCCCCGGACATGACACACCCCCTCGTCTCCGAACTGGCCGCGCTGCCGACCTGGGCCACGGAGCACTGGCTGCTCACCCCCGACGACAACGTGAAGCCGTGCGGCGAGGACGAGTTCACCGAGGCTCCCCCGGAGCGGCGCTTCTCGCGCAGCGGCTGTCTGCGCGACATCCCCCGGGACGCCCTCGGCATCCGCGCCTTCATCTCCGCGCTCAAGAGCACCGATGTGGCCGACGCGTTCTCGGAGGCCTTCGGCGAGCGGGTGTCCTTCCGCTCGGCCGACATCGCCAAGTACGAGGCCGGCCACTATCTGCGCCGCCACTCCGACACCTTCGACGACCGGCGCTTCGGCCTCGTCTTCTTCCTCTCCCCCGGCTGGGCCGCGGGCGACGGCGGTGAACTCGTGGTGGAGGCGCCCAGCGGCGCGGCCCTGGCCACGCAGCCCGAGCAGGGCCGCGTGGCGCTTCTGCGGATCAACCCCGGCTACCACCACAGCGTGTGCGCGATCCGCTCGCAGTCCTGGGTGCGCTACTCCATCGCCGTACACTTCGGCACGGCCAAGTAGCGGCCGCTCACGGACGACGGCCCGCCCCAACGAGCCTTTGGCGGCCGGTTGTTGATCCCCGCACGGCTCCGGCCGCCACCGGCGGGGCCGTGCGGTGACGTCCGCCACCGTTCTCATCAGATCTAGCGGCGTGCCGCCAGGAGTCCGACGTGCTCAAAGACCGCAGTTTCAGAAACCTGTGGACCGCCCAGACGGTGTCCCTGTTCGGTACCCAGGCCAGCGTGGTCATCATCCCGCTGCTCGCCCTGGAAACCCTCGACGCCTCCGCGTTCGAGATGGGTCTGCTCGGCAGTGCCGAGTCGCTGGCCGTGCTGCTCCTCGGGCTGTGGGTGGGCATGACCGCCGACCGCTATCCGCGCAGGTCGGTCATGGTGACGGCGAACATCGCGCGCCTGCTGCTGATCGGCATGATCCCGGTGGCCTACGCCCTGGACCTGCTGAGCATCCCCCTGCTCTTCACGACCGTCTTCCTGGTCGGCGCCCTCACCCTGCTGTACGACTCCGCGCTGTCCTCGCACATGGTGCTGACCTTCGACCGCCGTCAACTCCCCAAGATCAACTCGTATATGGAGGGCAGCACCGCGGTCAGCGAGGTCGCGGGACCGGGCCTGGGAGGTCTCCTGGTCCAGGCGCTGGGCGCGCCCATGGCCCTGGTCGCCGACGTCTGCAGCTATGTCGCGAGCACAGTGCTGCTGCTGGGGTCCGGAGACGGTCCGAAGAAGGGCGCGGAGACCACGGAGCAGGAGTCCGAGCAGCCGGAGCAGTCCGAACAGTCGGAGCAGCCGGAGCAGGAGACGGTCAAGGGCGCCCTGACCGGCTTCACCTGGGCCTTCTCCCACCCCATCCTGCGACCGGTGATCGTCTCCGCGGCCCACTTCAACTTCTTCACCGCGATGTTCTTCGCCGTCTACACCTTCTACGTGGTCAAGGAGTTGGGCTTCAGCCCGCTCCTCGTGGGCCTCGCGAGCGCGGCCGGCGGGCTCGGCGGCGTGCTGTCCGCGACAGCCGCCTCCGCGTTCATGAGCAGGGTGCGGACCCGGCTGCTCTACGTGCTGTCCCTGGTCGTGCCCACCGTCGGCGCCTTCCTCGTCCCCGGCTCCGGACTGCTGGACTCCTCCCTCCTGCGGTTCCTCGCCGTGGCCGCGGGGATGTTCCTGTGGAGCTTCGCCATCGTCGTGAACCTGGTCATGAGCGAGACGATCAAGCAGATGGTGACGCCGACGCACATGATCGGCCAGGTCACCTCCGCGATGCGCTTCACGACGCTGGGCTTCGAGCCCGTCGGCGCGATCGTCGGCGGCACCGTCTCCCAGTTCCTCAGCCCCACCACCGCCCTGGTCATCGCGTCCTGCGGCCTCGCGACCTCCATCGCCTGGGTCGTCCTCAACCGCCACCTGGGCACGTACGACGTGAACGAGGCCGAGCCCGTGAGCACCGCCTGACCCGCTGCCCGACCGGCATGCAAAAGGACCCCTCCGACCGCGTTTCCGCAGATCAGAGGGGTCCGATCAAGTGGAGCCTAGGGGAGTCGAACCCCTGACATCTGCCATGCAAAGACAGCGCTCTACCAACTGAGCTAAGGCCCCGGAAGGGGACATCCGCCCGGACGAAGCATGTCCCGGCGGGCGTCGGAGACCAGAGTACCGGGTCACCCCCGTGATTCCGCAAAAGGATTGGGGGTCCCCGTCGCCGACCACTCTCCGTAAGATGCTCGGCGTGGTTCGCTACCGCGAACCGCCGTACATGGGGAAGCGATGGGGAGACGCAATGGACGCCGCACAGCAGGAAGCCACCGCAAGAGCGCGGGAACTGCAGCGGAACTGGTACGGGGAGCCGTTGGGGGCGCTCTTCCGTAGGCTCATCGACGATCTTGGTCTCAACCAGGCTCGTCTCGCGGGGGTTCTGGGACTGTCCGCGCCGATGCTGTCACAGCTGATGAGCGGGCAGCGGGCGAAGATCGGCAACCCGGCCGTCGTGCAGCGCGTGCAGTTGCTGCAGGACCTGGCCGGGCAGGTCGCGGACGGCAGCGTGAGCGCGGCCGAGGCCACTGAGCGCATGGAGGAGATCAAGAAGTCACAGGGGGGTTCGGTGTTGAGCAACACCACACAGACGACGACCAGTTCGGGAGCGCCCACGGTCAAGCGCGTGGTCCGGGAGATCCAGTCGCTGCTGCGCTCGGTCGCGGCGGCGGGGGACATCATCGACGCCGCTCAGACCCTCGCCCCGACCCACCCGGAACTGGCAGAGTTCCTGCGGGTGTACGGCGCCGGCCGTACCTCGGACGCGGTGGCGCACTACCAGTCCCACCAGAGCTGATCGCACCGCCCGGCAGCCGAAGGGGGTTCGGCGGCCGGACAGAGTGATCTGACGGGGGACGGACGCTGACCGGCGTCACGGGGGACAGCGCACGGCACGGGCGGACACGAGGGGTCGTGTCACGCACGGGGGACCGGCCGGCGCGAGCGGGTTCTCCCGCGCAACGGGGGCACGGCGGGGGCCGCGACGGGGGATGCGGCGGGGGCCGCGAAGGTGGGATGCGACGGGGGAGTCGTATCGCTCATCGGGGATTTGTCCCGATCGTCGGGGTCGTACGACTCATCGAGGGATTCGTCTCGCTCGTCGGGGAGTCGCAGCACCCGGCGAGGGGGAAGCAAGGGGGGTAGCCGCAGGGGGAGGAGCGACGTACAGCCATGGGTGAGGTCTTCGCCGGCCGGTACGAACTGGTCGACCCGATCGGGCGCGGAGGGGTCGGTGCCGTCTGGCGCGCCTGGGACCACCGCCGCCGCCGCTATGTTGCCGCCAAGGTCCTGCTCCAGAGCGACGCGCACTCGCTGCTGCGCTTCGTGCGCGAACAGGCCCTGCGGATCGACCACCCCCATGTGCTCGCCCCCTCCAGCTGGGCCGCGGACGACGACAAGGTCCTGTTCACCATGGACCTGGTGGCCGGCGGCTCCCTGGCCCACCTCGTCGGGGACTACGGCCCTCTGCCACCGGCCTTCGTCTGCACCCTGCTCGACCAGCTGCTGGCGGGGCTGGCCGCGGTGCACGCTGAGGACGTCGTCCACCGTGACGTCAAACCCGCCAACGTGCTGCTGGAGGCCACCGGTACGGGCCGGCCGCGACTGCGGCTGTCCGACTTCGGCATCGCGATGCGGCTGGGCGAGCCCCGCCTGACGGAGACCAACCTCGTCGTGGGAACGCCCGGCTATCTCGCGCCCGAGCAGCTGATGGGCGCCGAACCCGACTTCCCCGCCGACCTGTTCGCCGTAGGACTGGTCGCGCTGTATCTGCTGGAGGGGGCCAAGCCGGACAGCAAGGCGCTCATCCAGTACTTCGCCGAGCACGGGACGCCCGGTGCGCCCAAGGGCATTCCGGAACCGCTGTGGCAGGTGGTGGCCACGCTGCTGCAGCCGGACCCGCAGGCACGGTTCCGTACGGCCACGGGGGCGCGCAAGGCGCTCGCCGCCGCCGCGGAACTCCTCCCGGAGCCCGGCCCGGACGACGAGCTGATCGAGATCTTCGACCAACTCGGCCCGCTGCCCTCTGGGTTCGCCCCCGAGGGCCCGCTGGAGAGAGCGCGGGGGCTGGGGCGGCAGGACCGCAGGGAAGAGCCGTCCGGCCCGGGAACGGACGAGGCACCGTCGGGCGACCACAGCAACGCCTGGCCGTCCCCCGAGGCCGTACCGCCCGACCCGCGCCAGGAGACCGACCCTTCAGCCACCCCGTCGACGCCTGCTCAGCCGGCCTCCATGTCGGACACCGGCAGCTTCCATCTGCCGCCTCCGCAGGCCACCGGCACGTACTCCCCCGCGCCCGACGGCCCGCCCTACGACACCGCCCACCGGCCGCACACCTACCAGCCGCTCCCACCGGCGTACGCCGGCCACGAGGGCCACCCCGGTCAGCCCCTGCCCCCCGCAGCGCATTACGCCACCGGCACCTCAACGGCCTCGTACACCGCCCAGAACCCACACCAGGCCCCACAAGCGCCACAGGCCCCTCCGCTCGCGCAGCCCGCCCGGCCCGCTTCACGGCATCGCGCGGAACGGCCGCGCCGCCGCCCCGGCCCTCCGGCCAAGGTGGCGGTCCCGCTCCTGCTCCTCGCCCTGGCCTGCTACGCCGTCGGCTTCTGGGCCCTGACCCGCATCTGAGCCCGCACGGGTATGAGCCCCTGCGAGGAACCGGCGCTACTGGGCAGGACCCCGCCGACGGGCCATCACGGTCCACACCCCGAGCCCCACCAGCAGCGCGCTCCCGGTGCCGATGCCGCCCACGGCGACCGCCCGCATCGTGGTGTCGCCACCCCCGGCCACGCCTTCCGCCGCCGCCTCACGCTCCTGGTCCGAGACCTCGAAGACGCCCGCGGGCTCGGACTCCCCCACGTACTCGGGCCCGCTCTTCGCCGCTCCGCTCACCCGGACGCGCAGCGTCATCGCGAACGGCCCGTCCCCGAAGCTGTCGGCGACGCTCTTGGCGAGATGCGCGACGAGGTAGTAGGAACCGGCGAAGCGCACGGCGCCGACCTGTTCGACGGGGGCATTGCGGTTGGCGTGGTCGACCGGCGGCAGGGGAGGCAGGCTGCCGGAATTCTGGTCGCCGTCGTAGCCGACGCTCACATCGGCGACATGACCGCGGGCGGGGTTGTAGAGGACCAGGTCAAGGGCGCCGGTCGTGTAGCCGGTGCCGCCGGAGTCCGTGCTGCCCAGCTCGGCGGTGGCGTGGAGCTGCCGGCCCCAGTCGACCGGCACCTCGTAGAAGACCGTCTGGCCGGGCCGGAGGTAGTCCCGCCATACGCCCTGGTCGAGGGGGGTCGCCCCGGCGAATCCCGCACCGCCCCGGCGGCGCTCGGCCTTCCCCTGGAGCGGCTGGGGCGTGGCGGAGTTCCACACCTCGGGCGCGCCGGTCGGCCCGGTCTTCGCCGTCCGCGGCTCCGTCATGGCGAGAAGTTCCAGGTCCCAAGCGTCCGGTGAGGAGCCCTCGCCCTTCGGGTCGGCCCGCTCGACGGACACGTAATAGGTGCCGGCCTTCCGGCACAGGGCCTTGGTGGGCGAGATCTCGCGCATGCCCCAGGCCGCGATGGGGTGCGGACTACGGGCGGCGCCGAAGCTCTCGGTGTCGACGGAGCAGGAATTGCCCTCGGCGTCCTGCACGGACACCCTCAGCCCGTCGATGACGGAGACGGTGCTGTCGGGGGAGGGGGCGGCGGTGACGGACACATACGCGTCCGACGCGGCGTCGAGTTCGATGCTGTAGCTGACCTTGCCGCTGCTCGGGAGCGAGCTCTTGTAGGCGGTGCCGGGCTTCAGCAACTCGGCGTCCGCGGTGCTCCTCGCTCCCTCGACGCTCCGGGCACCGTCGGCGAAGGCGTACGGGCTCGGCGTCCCGGCAGCTCCGGAGGCAGCCCCTAACGCCCCAGAGGTCCCGGAGACCCCGGAGGCCCCGGCAGCGGCCAGAGCGGCCTGGCCCGGCGCCACGGCAGCCGTAGCGCCCAGCACCACCCCCACGAGCCCCAGGCGCACAGCCACCGACGGACGCCCCTGCCACGCGCCCGCACGCCCCCACGCCGTACGACCCCGTCCCCTCACGCGCCACCCCTCAACGACGAAATTCCGTGAGCCGTGGCCCATCCTGCCCGTACGGCCGGCCCCAGGACACACAAAACCCCGACCGCGAGGCGGCCGGGGTGTGCTCGCTTTGGGATGTCGTGACTCACGAACCCGTGGGCACGGAGTCAGTCGCCTCCGTCCACAGGTCCTGCTCGGCGCGATCCGCCTGGATCTGGCGGTACACGAGGAGCCCGCCGATAGCGGCCAGTGCGACCAGGAGAAGCTTCTTCACCGCGCGACCTCGTCTTTCGTTGACGTAGGGGACCTCTGGCGCCCGACTATACACACCGACCGAGACCGATCGGTGACCTGAGTCGGACCTCAACTCCCTTCCCCGGAACCGGGATAGAAGCGGAGTCCACCGCTCCGATCGGAGGGTGATCACACCCCGACGGACGGTTACTTTGGGCCTCCTTCTCCTCTCTCCTCACATTTTCACCCCTCTTGCGTCCATCCGAGTGGTGTTCATCGGAACATCGCCGCGCCACGGGCGTCGGTCCACCACTTCTCGCCCCCCATACACATCATGAGGAAAGTACGCAAATCGCCCGACCCGAAAGTGAGGGGCCATGGCCCGGAACAAGGTTATGAAACTGTGGACCGCCATCGTCACCGCCTTCCTGGCGCTGTGCACGAAGCTCGGATTCGTCACCACGAACGCCGCCACGACCGCCAGCGCGGCAGTACCGCAGGCGGAGCCGGAGCGCAACAGCGGCAGCGACCGCATCCCGCACCAGCGAACGGCATCGGCGACATCTCCCGTGTCCCTGGCGAAAGCCCTGCCCCCCACGATGAAACAGCGCATCCGGGCCGAGGCCCACGGCAAGACCCCCCGCTGCCGCCACCGCCCACTCGCGGACACCGACGCGGACTCGGACCCCATGGCGGACTACCTGACTCCCCTGCAGCGCTGAACCCCCCGCCCGATCCCATCCGAACGGCGACCCTGCGTACAGGCCCGGCAGCTCGACAGAGCCGCCGGGCTTCTTCATGCCCCGCACGCCCTATCCCATGGAACGCGTAAGGGTTCGTGCTCGGGCTTCAGCGTGATGCCGTGTATGACCGGACTCGAGGTCGAGAAGCAGTGCGCGTAGAGACCATGCGCAAAGGCCCGGTGGGGTCGGAGTCAGGCCGGTCGGCAGCTCCACGAACTCAGCCGCGCCCCGCGCACGGGAGGCGTACGGCTTTCTGCGATCTCCATACTTCGACCGGCTGATGTCAGCCATGAACGTCAAAACCCCCAGCCGGTACCGGCTGGGGGTCTTTTCGCTGGTGGGGCTAACAGGATTTGAACCTGTGGCCTCATCCTTATCAGGGATGCGCTCTAACCAACTGAGCTATAGCCCCGCCGCGCTGTGCGGGGGTGTGTCCCGCGCGCTGACTCCTGAAGATTAGCGCACGACATGGGCAGTCCCAAAATCGGTTGTCGGGACTGCCTCAATCCAGGTCAAAAGGGTCGTGTCACTCGTCCTCGGCGAGCGTCAGCTCCACCCCGCCGACGAAGCCCGCGGACAGGTTGTAGATGAACGCGCCGAGGGTCGCGAGGGCCGTCGCCAGGACGACGTCGATGACCGCGATGACCGAGGTGAACATCAGGACGTTGGGCAGCGACAGGAAGGCCTGCAGGTCGAAGCCGTTGGACTCGTTCGAGCCGGTCGCCTCGGAGATCGTGCCGCCGACCGTGGAGAAGACGCCCATCGCGTCCATGACCATCCACAGCACGGCGGCCGCGACGATCGTGCAGATGCCGAGCGCGATGGAGAGCAGGAAGCTGACCTTCATCACCGACCAGGGGTCGGCCTTGGACACCCGCAGCCGCGCCTTGCGGACGCGGGGCACCGTGCGCGTTCCCGGACGGGGGCGCCGTGCGGCACCGGCGGAAGCCCCCGCACCCGCGCCGCCACCGGCCGCCGCCTGCTGCGCCGGATAGGCCTGCGGCGGGTGGTACGGCCCGGCCTGCTGCTGTGCCTGCCGTTCCCCGGGCAGCGGAGAAGCCGTCTCGGCCCCCTTGGGCTGCGGCTGCGGCTGCGCCTGCGGTTGCGGCTGGGCGCCGGACGCGGCCGGGCCCGCGCCGGCGCTGTGCTGCTGGGTCCCCGGACCTCGGGTGTCGGTCACGGTTCCCCCCTGGGATCCCTGCTTGTCAGTCGAGGGCGAGTCGTCCTTGTCGGCCGGCTTGACCGCCTTCAGGTTGGTCGTGTGCGGGTCCGCCGCACGTGCGGCGGAGCCACGACCGCCGTCGTCCGTGTCCGTACCCGTCGAGGTACCGCTCGGTCCGGCGCCCGTGGCTCCGCTCACGCTGACTCACTCCTCGTGCTACTCAGACGAGGGCGCCTCACCCTCGTCCGTGCCGGTGGCCGCGGCGCCTTCGGCGGTCTCGTCGACGACGATGTCGCCGTCGACCTCTTCCGCCTCGCGTCCCGCCTCGGCGTTGCGAGCGATGCCGACCACGGCATCGCGCTTGCCCAGATTGATCAGTTGGACGCCCATGGTGTCACGGCCGGTTTCCCTGATCTCGTTGACTCGCGTACGAATCACACCGCCCGACAGCGTGATGGCGAGGATCTCGTCGGTCTCCTCGACCACCAGCGCGCCGACGAGGGAGCCCCGGTCCTCGACGATCTTGGCGGCCTTGATACCGAGGCCGCCGCGACCCTGGACGCGGTACTCGTCGACGTTGGTCCGCTTCGCGTACCCGCCGTCTGTGGCAGTGAACACGAACGTACCGGGTCGAACAACATTCATCGAGAGCAGCTCGTCGCTCTCGCGGAAGCTCATGCCCTTGACACCCGAGGTGGCACGGCCCATGGGTCGCAGTGTTTCGTCCGACGCGGTGAACCTGATCGATTGGGCCTTCTTGCTGATCAGAAGCAGATCGTCGTCGGACGAGACCAGCTCGGCTCCGATCAGTTCATCGTCCGAACCGTCCTCCTGCTCACGGAGGTTGATGGCGATCACACCGCCGGAACGGGGCGAATCGTAATCCTTCAGAGGCGTCTTCTTCACCAGTCCGGCCTTGGTGGCGAGGACGAGGTAGGGAACCGCCTCGTAATTGCGGATCGCCAGGATCTCGGCGATCGCCTCGTCCGGCTGGAAGGCGAGCAGGTTCGCGACGTGCTGACCGCGCGCGTCCCGGCCGGCGTCGGGCAGCTCGTAGCCCTTGACGCGATAGACACGGCCCTTGTTGGTGAAGAACAGCAGCCAGTGGTGCGTGGTGGAGACGAAGAAGTGGTCGACGATGTCGTCTTCCTTGAGCTTCGTGCCGCGCACGCCCTTGCCGCCGCGCTTCTGGGCCCGGTAGTCGTCGGTCTTGGTGCGCTTGATGTAGCCGCCCCGGGTGACCGTGACGACGATGTCCTCCTCGGCGATCAGGTCCTCGATGGACATGTCGCCCTCGTACGGGATCAGCTTCGTCTTGCGGTCGTCGCCGTACTTGTCGACGATCGCGGCCAGCTCCTCGCTGACGATCTGGCGCTGACGGACCGGGCTGGCGAGGATCTCGTTGTACTCGTTGATCTTCGCCTGGAGCTCGTCGTGCTCCTGGACGATCTTCTGGCGCTCCAGGGCGGCGAGCCGGCGCAGCTGCATCTCGAGGATGGCGTTGGCCTGGATCTCGTCGATCTCCAGGAGGTCCATTAGGCCGTGGCGCGCGATCTCGACGGTGTCGCTGCGCCGGATCAGCGCGATGACCTCGTCGATGGCGTCCAGGGCCTTCAGCAGACCGCGCAGGATGTGCGCCCGCTCCTCGGCCTTGCGCAGCCGGAAGCGCGTACGGCGGACGATGACCTCGATCTGGTGCGTCACCCAGTGGCGGATGAACGCGTCGAGCGAGAGCGTGCGCGGCACGCCGTCGACCAGCGCCAGCATGTTGGCGCCGAAGTTCGTCTGCAGGTCGGTGTGCTTGTACAGGTTGTTCAGGACGACCTTGGCGACCGCGTCCCGCTTCAGCACGATGACCAGGCGCTGGCCCGTGCGCGAGGACGTCTCGTCGCGGACGTCGGCGATGCCGCCGATCTTGCCGTCCTTCACCAGGTCGGCGATCTTCTGCGCGAGGTTGTCCGGGTTCACCTGGTACGGCAGCTCCGTCACCACCAGGCACTGGCGGTTCTGGATCTCCTCGACCTCGATGACCGCGCGCATGGTGATGGAGCCGCGGCCGGTGCGGTACGCCTCCTCGATGCCCTTGCGGCCGACGACGAGCGCGCCGGTCGGGAAGTCGGGGCCCTTGATGCGCTCGATCAGCGCGTCCAGGAGGTCCTCGTGCGAGGCCTCGGGGTTCTCCAGGTACCACTGGGCGCCGGCGGCGACCTCGCGCAGGTTGTGCGGCGGGATGTTGGTCGCCATGCCGACCGCGATACCGGCCGAGCCGTTGATCAGCAGGTTCGGGAAGCGGGCCGGCAGGACGGTCGGCTCCTGGGAGCGGCCGTCGTAGTTGTCCGTGAAGTCGACGGTCTCCTCGTCGATGTCACGGACCATCTCCATCGACAGCGGCGCCATCTTGCACTCGGTGTAGCGCATGGCCGCCGCCGGGTCGTTGCCCGGAGAGCCGAAGTTGCCGTTGGAGTCGACGAGCGGCATGCGCATCGACCAGGGCTGGGCGAGGCGCACGAGCGCGTCGTAGATGGAGGAGTCGCCGTGCGGGTGGTAGTTGCCCATGACGTCGCCGACGACACGGGCGCACTTGTAGAAGCCGCGCTCGGGGCGGTAGCCGCCGTCGTACATGGCGTACAGCACACGGCGGTGGACGGGCTTGAGGCCGTCGCGGACGTCCGGCAGCGCACGCGAGACGATGACGGACATCGCGTAGTCGAGGTAGGAGCGCTGCATCTCCGTCTCGAGCCCGACGGGCTCGACGCGCATGGCCAGTGCGTCGCCCTCGGGCGTCGTCACGGGAGTGTTCTCGTCGGTCATTGCTGGTGAAGGTCCTTCCTGGTGCGGTCAGCTGAGACCGACTCAGATGTCGAGGAAGCGGACGTCCTTGGCGTTGCGCTGGATGAACGCGCGGCGGGCCTCGACGTCCTCGCCCATGAGGACCGAGAACAGGTCGTCGGCCTGGGCGGCGTCGTCGAGGGTGACCTGGCCGAGGACGCGGTGCTCCTGGTCCATGGTCGTGATGCGCAGCTCCTCGGCGTTCATCTCACCGAGACCCTTGAAGCGCTGCACCGAGTCGTCCTTGATGCGCTTGCCGGCGTTGCGGCCCATCTCGATGAGGGCGTCGCGCTCGCGGTCGGAGTACGCGTACTCGAAGTCGTCCTTGCCCCACTTGATCTTGTAGAGCGGCGGACGGGAGAGGTACACGTGCCCGGCCTCGACCAGCGGCCGCATGAAGCGGAACAGGAAGGTCAGCAGCAGGGTGTTGATGTGCTGGCCGTCGACGTCGGCGTCCGCCATCAGGATGATCTTGTGATAGCGGAGCTTCTCGATGTCGAAGTCCTCGTGGACCCCGGTGCCGAAGGCGGAGATCAGCGCCTGGATCTCCTGGTTCTGCAGGATCTTGTCGATCCGCGCCTTCTCGACGTTGAGGATCTTGCCTCGGATCGGGAGGATCGCCTGGTACTCGGGGTTGCGGCCGGACTTGGCCGAGCCGCCGGCGGAGTCACCCTCGACGATGAAGATCTCGCACTTGGTGGGGTCGTTCGACTGGCAGTCGCTCAGCTTGCCCGGGAGGGAGGCCGTCTCCAGCAGGCCCTTGCGGCGCGTCAGGTCGCGCGCCTTGCGGGCCGCCACGCGCGCGGTGGCCGCCTGGATGCCCTTGCGGATGATGTCCGCGGCCTCGTTGGGGTTGCGGTCCAGCCAGTCGGCCAGGTGCTCGTAGACGACGCGCTGGACGAAGGTCTTGACCTCGGTGTTGCCCAGCTTGGTCTTCGTCTGGCCCTCGAACTGCGGCTCGCTCAGCTTGACCGAGATGATCGCGGTCAGGCCCTCGCGGATGTCGTCACCGGTGAGGTTGTCGTCCTTCTCGCGCAGCAGCCGCTTGTCGCGCGCGTACTTGTTGATCAGCGAGGTCAGCGCGGACCGGAAGCCCTCTTCGTGCGTACCGCCCTCGTGCGTGTGGATGATGTTGGCGAAGGAGTACACACCCTCGGTGTAGCCGCCGTTCCACTGCATGGCGACCTCGAGGGACAGGTGCTTGTCCTTGTCCTCGGCCTCCAGGTCGATCACGGTGGGGTGCACCACGTCTCCCTTGCGGGAGTTGAGGTACGTCACGAAGTCGACGATGCCGCCCTCGTAGTGGTACGAGACGGCCTTGACCTCGTGCTTCTCGTCCTCACCGGCCTCGTCCGCACCGGCCGTGGCCTTCGCCGACTCGCGCTCGTCGGCGAGGTTGATGCGCAGACCCTTGTTGAGGAACGCCATCTCCTGGAAGCGCCGCGACAGCGTCTCGAAGGAGTAGTTCGTGGTCTCGAAGATGTCCGGGTCGGCCCAGAAGGTGACCGTGGTGCCGTGCTCCTCGGTGGCCTCGTGCTGGGCGAGCGGGGCCGTCGGGACGCCCAGCTTGTAGTCCTGCGTCCAGCGGTAGCCGTCGGTCTTGACCTCGACGGCGACCTTGGTCGACAGGGCGTTCACCACGGAGACGCCGACGCCGTGCAGACCACCGGAGACCGCGTAGCCGCCGCCGCCGAACTTGCCGCCCGCGTGCAGCACGGTCAGCACGACCTCGACGGCCGGCTTGCCCTCGGTCGGCACGATGCCCACCGGGATGCCTCGGCCGTTGTCGACGACCCGCACACCGCCGTCGGCGAGGATCGTGACGTCGATCGTGTCCGCGTGCCCGGCCAGCGCCTCGTCGACGGAGTTGTCGACGACCTCCTGCACCAGGTGGTGCAGACCGCGCTCACCGGTCGAGCCGATGTACATGCCGGGCCGCTTGCGGACCGCGTCCAGACCCTCGAGGACGGTGATGGCACTGGCGTCGTACGAGGCGGTGACCTCGCCGCCCGAGGTGATCGCCTCGCTGTTCACGCCTTCGTCGGTGGACGGGATGTTCTCGTTGGGGTTGCCGGAATCGGCCACGAAGCGCCCTTTCTGGCACAGCACGAGCCGGGCTCGTCGGCGGGTTGCCGGAGCGGCTGCGGCATGTTGCGTTGGTAAGCCTTGATCAGCGTTGCTCAGCTTTTCCCGGACGGTCCCCAGCGAGTGGGGCGGGATTGCTTCCAGTCTACCGGTAGCACTGACACTGATGGGGGTTTGCCGGTACCTGAGTCCGCATGTGCCGCCCTCGACGGGTCTTCCCCGACTCCCGATATGCGGATGGGGGCTCCAAGAGGCTCACGGAGGCACTCAGCGCTTTCGGCCGTCAACCCTTGGCTACTTCGGAGTCAGGTCGCCGTTCGCAACCGTGTGCGGTGGCGGAAAAGGGTGCTCGGAACGGCTGTGCCAGGGCCGCGCCGGCCCGATGAGACGTGACGTAAGTCACCTGTAGGTATCGCCCGGTCCACTGCTGCCCGGGGCGCGCAGGGGGCCGTAGCGGCGGGTGGGGGCGCTGGGGCCCAGGACCTTGATCTGCCGCACGGTGCCGTGCCCAAGGTCCTCGTTGAGACGGGCGACCAGGGTCGGGGCGAGCAGCCGCAGGTTCGTCGCCCAGGCCGTCGAGTCGCAGCGCACGACCAGGACGCGCTCGTCCTCGTCGTACTTCTCGGGCACGCAGTGGTTGGCCACGTCCTCGCCGACGATCTGCGGCCAGCGGCCCATCACCCCGCCCACCGCGGCCGGGGCCTCCCAGCCGCGCTCGGTGATCAGCCGGTTGATCGCCGAGCCGAGCGCCATCGGATCGCGGCCGTCGGCACGCGCGCCGGAGCGCAGCCCGCCGCGGCGCGCCTGCTTCTTCTGCTGCGCCGCGTCCCCACGCGCGCGTGCGGCCTCCTTCGCCGCGCGGAGCGCCACGCGCGCGAGGTCGACGCCGGAGGGCTCGGGGGTGTTCTGCGGCTCCTGTGCGCTCATACGCGCTCCACCGCCCCCTCGGACACGGCGAACCGCGTCCCGGACAGCACATGCGGTACGTCGTCGTCGACGGCGGCCGTCACCAGGACCTGCTCGCCGGGCGCGACCAGCTCGGCGAGGCGCTCACGGCGGCGGGTGTCCAGCTCGGCGAAGACGTCGTCGAGCACCAGCACCGGCTCATTGCCCTCGGCGCGCAGCAGGTCGTACGAGGCCAGGCGCAGGGCCAGCGCGTAGGACCAGGACTCGCCGTGCGAGGCGTAGCCCTTGGCGGGGAGCTGGCCGAGCTTGAGCTGGAGGTCGTCCCGGTGCGGGCCGACCAGGGTGACGCCGCGTTCGATCTCCTGCTTGCGGGCCTCGGCGAGCGCGGCCATCAGCTGTTCGAAGAGGCCCTCGCGGGTGTGCGCCTCGCCCGGCGCGGACGGCTTGTACTCCAGGGCGACGGGACCGCCGCCGGGGGCGAGCTGCTCATAGGCCTTGTCGGCGAGCGGCTGGACGGCGGCGATCAGATCCAGCCGCTGGGCGAGCAGCTCGGCGCCCGCGCGCGCGAGGTGCTGGTCCCAGATGTCCAGCGTTGACATGTCCATTTTGCGGCCGCCGTGGCGACGGGCCAGCGCGGCCGACTTCAGCAGGGTGTTGCGCTGCTTGAGGACCCGGTCGTAGTCGGAGCGCACCCCGGCCATGCGCGGGGAGCGTGCGGTGATCAGCTCGTCGAGGAAGCGGCGCCGCTCCCCGGGGTCGCCCTTGACCAGGGCGAGATCCTCGGGCGCGAAGAGGACGGTCCGTACGATCCCCAGCACGTCACGCGGCTTGACCTGCGAGGACCTGTTGATACGGGCGCGGTTGGCACGCCCCGGGTTCAGCTCCAGCTCGACCAGCTGCTGCCGCTCGCCCTGCCGGACCTGGGCCCGGATGATCGCGCGCTCGGCGCCCATGCGGACCAGGGGGGCGTCGGAGGAGACCCGGTGGCTGCCGAGGGTGGCGAGATAGCCGACGGCCTCGACGAGGTTGGTCTTGCCCTGCCCGTTCGGCCCGACGAAGGCCGTCACCCCCGGGTCGAGCGGGACCTCGACCCGGGGATAGGAGCGGAAGTCGGCCAGCGACAGATGCGTGACGTGCATGGTCGTTTCGCCGACCTCCCAGGCGCTCGGGTGTTGACTTACGTGCTCTCGGTCGCGTGCTACTTCTTCTCGACCGCGTGGCCGCCGAACTGGTTCCGCAGCGCCGCGATCATCTTCATCTGGGGCGAGTCCTCCTGGCGGGAGGCGAACCGCGCGAACAGCGACGCGGTGATCGCCGGCAGCGGCACCGCGTGGTCGATCGCGGCCTCCACAGTCCAGCGTCCCTCGCCGGAGTCCTGTGCATAACCCCGGAGCCCGTCCAGGTGCTCGTCCTCGTCGAGCGCGTTGACCGCGAGGTCCAGCAGCCAGGAGCGGATGACCGTGCCCTCCTGCCAGGAGCGGAAGACGTCCCGGACGTCGGTCACGGAGTCGACCTTCTCCAGGAGCTCCCAGCCCTCGGCGTAGGCCTGCATCATCGCGTACTCGATGCCGTTGTGGACCATCTTCGCGAAGTGGCCGGCGCCGACCTTGCCCGCGTGCACCGCGCCGAAGTCGCCCTCCGGCTTGAGGGCGTCGAAGACCGGCCGCACCTTGGCGACGTTGTCCTTGTCGCCGCCGTACATCAGCGCGTAGCCGTTCTCCAGGCCCCAGACGCCGCCGGAGACTCCGCAGTCGACGAAGCCGATGCCCTTGGCCGCCAGCTCCTCGGCGTGCTTCTCGTCGTCGGTCCAGCGGGAGTTGCCGCCGTCCACGACGACGTCGCCGGGCTCCAGCAGGTCGGCGAGCTCGTCGATCGTGGACTGTGTGGCCTCGCCCGCCGGGACCATGACCCAGACCACGCGCGGGCCGCTGAGCTTGCCCACAAGCTCCTCCAGGCTGTGGACATCGGCGAGATCCGCGTTGCGGTCGTATCCGAGGACGGTGTGGCCTGCGCGGCGGATCCGCTCGCGCATGTTGCCGCCCATCTTGCCGAGGCCGACGAGACCGAGCTCCATCAGTTGTTTTCCTTAGGTGTACAGGTGTCCGACGTGGCGTTGCGGCACTCGCGTGCCGCGTCCGAGCCTAAACCCGGACGCTCGCGCACATCTGTGGGCATACGCGCTCAGTCGTAGGCCCTCACCTGCGGCTTTGCCCCCAGCCTGTGGACAACCACGGACGGCTTCCGAGGGGCAGGGACACTCAGCCGCTCAGCCGCACCGGCATGATCAGGTACTTGTAGGCGTCGTCCGCCTCGGCGTCCAGCGCCGGCTTGCCGCTGAGCAGCGCGGGCTTCGTGGACGTCGTGAAGGACAGCTGGGCGACCGGGGAGTCGATCGCGCTCAGGCCGTCGAGCAGGAACGTCGGGTTGAAGGCGATCGAGATGTCGTCGCCCTCGAGCTGCGCGTCGACCCTCTCCACAGCCTGTGCGTCGTCGCTGGAGCCGGCCTCCAGGATGAGCACGCCCTGCTCGAAGCTGAGCCGCACCGGGGTGTTCCGCTCGGCGACCAGGGCGACGCGCTTGACGGCCTCCACGAAGGGCGCGGTCTCGATGACGGCGACGCTGTTGAACTCCGTCGGGAACAGCGTGCGGTACTTCGGGAGGTCGCCCTCCAGCAGACGGGTCGTCGTACGACGCCCCGCGCCCTCGAAGCCGATCAGGCCCTCGCCCGAGCCCGAGCCGGACAGCGCCAGGATCACCTGGTCGCCGCTGGTCAGGGCCTTGGCGGTGTCCAGGAGCGTCTTGGCGGGCACCAGGGCGACCGCGGAGGCCTCCGGGTTCTCCGGCTTCCACAGGAACTCGCGGACCGCGAAGCGGTAGCGGTCGGTGGACGCCAGCGTGACGGTGTCGCCCTCGATCTCGATGCGCACACCCGTCAGGACGGGCAGCGTGTCGTCACGGCCGGCCGCGATGGCCACCTGGGCGGCGGCGGAGGCGAAGACCTCGCCGGGGACCGTGCCCGTCGCGTTCGGCATCTGCGGCAGGGCCGGGTACTCCTCCACAGGCAGGGTGTGGAGTGTGAACCGGGAGGAGCCGCAGACCACCGTCGCCCGTACACCGTCTGTGGAGATCTCCACCGGCCGGTTGGGGAGCGCGCGGCAGATGTCGGCGAGCAGACGGCCCGAGACCAGGACCGTGCCCTCCTCGTCGACCTCCGTCTCCACCGAGACCCGCGCGGAGACCTCGTAGTCGAAGCTGGAGAGGCTGAGCTGGCCTTCCTCGGCCTTCAGCAGCAGGCCGGCGAGGACAGGGGCCGGCGGACGGGCCGGGAGGCTGCGCGCTGCCCAGGCCACTGCCTCCGCGAGTACGTCGCGTTCCACCCGGATCTTCACTGTTGCCGCCTCCTGCTGTTGCCGGCGCTTCTCGCTCTGCCTGGCCTTCGTCGTCTGTCGCGGTGTCGACGGTCCCCAGGACGGGGAGGACACCGGGGACCAGTCTGACGCACCGCACTGACAGTAGGTGCCTCTCGGGGTCAAGTCGTGACGAGGGGCGGTCGGGCTCCGAAGAGCGAGTTGTGCACAGGACCCGCTTCGAAACGAATTCCCAGCTCTCTCTAGTTGGGAGTAGTAGTAGGGGCTGTGGATACCGTGGATAACCCCGTTTTCCCAGCTCAGAGCAGGAATTTTGTCCACCGGTCCTGTGGGTGACGGCAGTGGACAACCTGGTGTCTCTGTGGAGAACAGAAAGTTCTGCACACACCGTGCACAGGGAGAGGCGAGTTCTCCCCAGCGCCGTCCCCAGCTTTACCCACGTTTCCCACAGCCCAACCCGGCAGCTTTGTGTGACGCCTTTCACTCGACCCAGTGAGGAGGCGCGTCGTGTTGCCGAACAGTGGACAGCGATGTGGAGAAGCCGGTGATCGCTGGGGACAACTGGCCCCAGCCTGTGGGTTGTCGGTGGAAAACTCGATGCACAGCCTGTGGATCCCCTCGCTGTCCACAGTCTGTGGAGATCCTTCGTCCACGAATCCACATGCGGGTGACCTGCCCTGATGGCCCCTCAGCAGGGGCCCCTGTGGACACAGTCTGGACAACTTCCCGGTCCCCAGGATGTGGACGGGAAAAAGTCACTGAATCTGTGGAGGGTGGCCGTAACCCCGCAGGTAATCGAACAGTCGAGGACCGTGACATGACGAAGCCGGGGACCGCGACATGACGAAGGGCGCCCCCGGAAACCTCCTCCGGGAGCGCCCTGGGCGGTCTGCCGCGGTGCGTCAGCCGTTCTTGATGCGGTTGGTCAGCTCGGTGACCTGGTTGTAGATGGAGCGGCGCTCGGCCATCAGATTGCGGATCTTGCGGTCCGCGTGCATGACCGTCGTGTGGTCGCGGCCGCCGAACAGAGCGCCGATCTTCGGCAGCGACAGGTCCGTCAGCTCACGGCACAGGTACATGGCGATCTGCCGGGCCGTGACCAGCGCGCGGCCCCGGGAGGTGCCGCACAGGTCCTCGACGGTCAGCCCGAAGTAGTCCGCCGTCGCGCTCATGATCGCCGTCGACGTGATCTCGGGGGCCGAGTCCTCGCCGCCGGGGATGAGGTCCTTGAGGACGATCTCCGTCAGGCCCAGATCCACCGGCTGCCGGTTGAGCGAGGCGAACGCCGTGACCCGGATCAGCGCGCCCTCCAGCTCGCGGATGTTGCGCGAGATCCGGGACGCGATGAACTCCAGCACCTCCGGCGGCGCGTTCAGCTGCTCCTGGACCGCCTTCTTGCGGAGGATCGCGATACGCGTCTCCAGCTCGGGCGGCTGGACGTCGGTGATCAGGCCCCACTCGAACCGGTTCCGCAGCCGGTCCTCCAGCGTGACCAGCTGCTTCGGCGGCCGGTCGCTGGACAGCACGATCTGCTTGTTCGCGTTGTGGAGCGTGTTGAAGGTGTGGAAGAACTCCTCCTGCGTCGACTCCTTGTCCGCCAGGAACTGGATGTCGTCGACGAGCAGGATGTCCATCTCGCGGTACCGCTTGCGGAAGCTGTCGCCCTTGCCGTCGCGGATGGAGTTGATGAACTCGTTGGTGAACTCCTCCGAGCTCACGTACCGCACCCGGGTCCCCGGGTAGAGGCTGCGGGCGTAGTGCCCGATCGCGTGCAGCAGGTGCGTCTTGCCGAGCCCGGACTCCCCATAGATGAACAACGGGTTGTACGCCTTGGCCGGCGCCTCGGCGACAGCGACCGCGGCCGCGTGCGCGAAGCGGTTGGAGGCGCCGATGACGAACGTGTCGAAGAGGTACTTGGGGTTCAGACGCGCGGTGGGCTCACCGGGGCCGGTCGCCGGCGCGGGCTGCGCGGCCAGCGGGCCGGGCGCACCGGTCGTCGGCAGGTTCGGG
The DNA here is from genome assembly GCF_024442335.1 of Streptomyces sp. CRCS-T-1. Taxonomy (NCBI): domain Bacteria; kingdom Bacillati; phylum Actinomycetota; class Actinomycetes; order Kitasatosporales; family Streptomycetaceae; genus Streptomyces; species Streptomyces sp. CRCS-T-1. The sequence continues at coordinate 4,170,606 of NZ_CP101651.1, forward strand.
CCGACGGGGCCGCCACGATGCACATGCCCCGAGCCGGCGGGCGGCTCGGGCAGCTCCCGGCGGACCGCGTCGCGCTGGTCGTACTCGGGGCGCGCGGTGTCGTAGTCGGAGCGCGGCTGCTCGTAGGAGGGGCGCTCCATCGACTGCGGGCGGTAGTCCTGGGCGGACGAGCCGTAGGAGTCCTGTGATCCGTGGGAGCCGCGGGAGCCGTGAGAGCCGTAGGAGTCCTGTGAGCTGTGGGATCCATGCGATCCGTGAGCTCCAGGGGAGCCGTGGGATCCGTACGAGTCCTGGGACCCGTGGGATTTGTAGGAGTCCTGGGATCCGTAGGAGTCCTGCGAGCTGTACGAGTCCTGGGCGCCGCCGCCGTACTGGTCCTGGCCGCCGCCGTACTGGTCCTTGTTGCCGTACTGGTCCTGCGAGCCGTAGGAGTCCTGCCCCGGTGACGCGTACGGGTCACGCTCGGGGAAGCCGAGGCGCTGCTGCTGCCAGCCGTACTCGTCCTGCGTGGGCCGCGGCCAGGCGCCGGGCTCGGGGCGCTGGTACTCGGACGGGTACGCGGGGCGCGGGCTGGGCAGTTGATCTCCGCGCGTAGGCGGAAGCTGATCGCCCGCCCCTCCCGGCATCTGGTCGGCGCGGTGGCGGCCGTACCCCTCGTATCCGTCGCGTTCCTGGCGCGCGGCGGGGAGCTCGGGCTCCTCGTAGCGCGACTGCTGGGGGCGGGCCGGGGGCGCCGGCGGGGCGGGGGCCTCGCCCGCGGAGTCGTCGACGGTGATCGCGATCCGGATCGGGCGGCCGCACTCGCGGCTCAGCGTCTCGCTGACGATCGGCGCCAGCCGGCCCTCGAGTACGCCCTTCGCGAATTCGTTCGGTACGGCGAGCAGCGCGGTGTCCGCGACCAGCGCGAGCGGCTGGCAGCGCCGGATCCAGTGCTCGTCCTTGGTCTCGACCCCCTGACCGCGACCCTCCCCGAGGAGCTGCTCCAATACGCGTGGCCACACTGCGGCAAGATCGGCAGGTACGTCAGCCACAGGGCACGCTCTCTCACAGGTCCCACGAACGTGTGGTTCTGGGACGGCTCGGGATGTAAATCGAGTGGGGCAGGGATAAAGGAACGAATCGGAGTTCCGTCACGGTAGTCAGGGCGGCCGGTACGGTTCAAGTTGTTGTCCCCAGCCTGTGGACAAGTGTCTCCCGGCGACTCCTGGTTTGACCGGATGGCGTAGCCGCGCGTACCGTAACCAGGTCGAGTTGTCGATGGCTGCTGCCGCCTGCCTCCGATGGGCACAGGTCATTTGGGTGATCGGTCAGCGGTGCACTCGGGCGTAACTGCGAGCTACTCGTGGGCGCACGGTGACAGCCAGGACGGCACCCCGCATCTACCGATTTCTTCTGGAGCCCCCGAGTGAGCAAGCGCACCTTCCAGCCGAACAACCGTCGTCGCGCGAAGACCCACGGCTTCCGCCTGCGGATGCGTACCCGTGCCGGCCGCGCGATTCTCGCGAACCGCCGCAGCAAGGGTCGCGCCAACCTGTCCGCCTGATCCCGATCAGGTCATGACGTCGTGCTGCCTACCGAGCATCGGCTGAGGCGGCGCGAAGACTTCGCGACCGCGGTACGGCGAGGACGCCGGGCAGGACGCCCGCACCTCGTCGTCCACCTTCGAAGCGGTGCCACGGACCCGCATGCGCCTGGGGAGAGCGCTCCCCCGACGCGTGCGGGTTTCGTCGTGAGCAAAGCCGTGGGTGGCGCGGTCGTGCGCAACAAGGTGAAGCGCAGGCTTCGCCATCTGATGCGCGAGCGAGTCGCCCTGCTGCCCCCCGGTAGCCTGGTAGTCGTACGAGCGCTGCCCGGATCGGGTGACGCCGACCATGCACAGCTGGCCCGAGACCTGGATGCCGCTCTCCAGCGGTTGCTGGGAGGGGGCGCGCGATGAAGTACCCGCTGCTGGCTCTGATCAAGCTCTACCAGTGGACGATCAGTCCGCTGCTCGGGCCGGTCTGCAAGTACTACCCGTCGTGCTCCCGCTACGGCTACACGGCCATCGACCGGCACGGTGCCATCAAGGGAACGGCACTCACGGCCTGGCGCATCCTGCGGTGCAATCCGTGGTCGCTGGGTGGTGTGGACCATGTCCCGCCGCGCAAGCGCCCGCGGTGGCACGAAATGCTGCGTACCGCGTGGCGTGCACGCAAGGGCGGGCCCTCCGCCGCCGACCCGGCCATCGAGGGACAGACTTCTCCCACAAGTCAGTCGACTCCTTCGAGCCCGGCCGCAGAGACACCGTCCCATGCCCAAGGAGCATGATTAGTGGACACGATTGCCAGCCTCTTCAGCTTCATCACCACACCCGTCTCCTGGGTCATCGTCCAGTTCCACTCGGTGTACGGCGCCCTCTTCGGCCCTGACACCGGCTGGGCCTGGGGCCTGTCGATCGTGTCCCTGGTGATCCTGATCCGTATCTGCCTGATCCCGCTCTTCGTGAAGCAGATCAAGGCGACCCGGGCGATGCAGACGCTCCAGCCCGAGATGAAGAAGATCCAGGAGCGCTACAAGAACGACAAGCAGCGTCAGTCCGAAGAGATGATGAAGCTGTACAAGGAGACGGGCACCAACCCGCTCTCCTCGTGCCTTCCCATCCTGGCGCAGTCGCCGTTCTTCTTCGCCCTGTACCACGTGCTCAACAGCATCGCGACGGGCGACACCATCGGTGTCATCAACCAGAGCCTGCTGCAGAGCGCGCAGAAGGCCCACATCGCCGGTGCGCCGCTCGCGGCGAAGTTCACCGACAGCTCGGCGAAGGTGGAAGCACTCGGTGCCTCCCTCACCGACGTCCGTGTGGTCACCGCCATCATGATCGTCCTGATGTCGGCGTCGCAGTTCTTCACTCAGCGCCAGCTGATGACGAAGAACGTCGACACCACGGTGAAGACGCCGTTCATGCAGCAGCAGAAGATGCTGATGTACGTCTTCCCGGTCATGTTCGCCGTCTTCGGCATCAACTTCCCCGTCGGTGTCCTCGTCTACTGGCTGACCACCAACGTGTGGACCATGGGCCAGCAGATGTACGTCATCCACAACAACCCGACCCCGGGTTCCAAGGCCCAGGCCTCGTACCTCGAGCGTCTGAACAAGCACGTCGCGCAGCACAGCAAGGTCGGCCGGCGCCGCGACCGGGCCGTCGTCAAGGCGATCGTCGCCAAGGGACGCGACCGCAACGAGTTCGAGCGCAAGTTCATCAACGGCCTCACCAAGGCCGGACTCGTCGCCCAGGCCGACGGCACCGTGATCAAGGGCGACACCACTGCCGCTGTCGAGAACGAGGACGGTACGTCGACCACGGCCGCCCCCAAGCGTCAGCAGCCCAAGCGCCAGAGCAAGTCCCAGCGCCAGTCCGGTACTGCGAAGGCGGCCGGTGAGGGCGAGCCGAAGACGTCGCTGAGCAAGTCCGACGAGCCCGACGACGCCAAGCCCGCCGCCGCTGCCCAGAAGGGCGGCGCGAAGTCCGGCAGTGGTGCCCGCAGCAAGGCCCAGTCCGGACAGCGCAAGGGCCCGCAGCGGCCCAAGTCCCCGTCCAAGAAGTAAGAAGGAGTCCATCCCGTGACGGAAGGCACCACCTCCGCCGCTGCCGAGGGTGCAGACACCCTCTCCCGCCTGGAGCAGGAGGGCGAGATCGCTGCGGACTACCTGGAGGGTCTGCTCGACATCGCCGACCTCGACGGCGACATCGACATGGACGTCGAGGCCGACCGTGCCTCCGTCTCGATCATCAGCGACGCGGGCCGCGACCTGCAGAAGCTGGTCGGCCGCGAGGGTGAGGTGCTGGAGGCGCTCCAGGAGCTCACCCGTCTGGCGGTGCACCGGGAGACCGGCGACCGCAGCCGTCTGATGCTCGACATCGCGGGATACCGCGCCCAGAAGCGCTCCGAGCTGTCCGAGCTGGGCGCCAAGGCCGCGGCCGAGGCCAAGAGCAGCGGTGAGGCCGTGAAGATGGACCCGATGACGCCGTTCGAGCGCAAGGTCGTGCACGACGCGGTCAAGGCCGCGGGCCTGCGCAGCGAGTCCGAGGGCGAGGAGCCGCAGCGCTTCGTCGTCGTGCTGCCCGCCTGATCGGCCCTACGTTTCCTCGGCCCCGTCTGTTGCGCAGGCGGGGCCGAACTTTGTCAGCCTGATAGTTCTGGTGGTTCTGGCGTCGGCGCTGGGCGCGCCGACGCGGTACGGAAGGACGGTCCCCCGTGACGGAGGCAGCGGCGCTTCCCCCCGCGCCCGAGCAGGCGCGCGAGGTGTTCGGTGATCGCTTCGCGGATGCGGTGCGGTACGCCGAGCTGCTCGCTCATGCGGGCGTACAGCGCGGTCTCATCGGCCCGCGAGAAGTGCCCCGCCTGTGGGAGCGGCACCTGCTGAACTGCGCGGTGCTCTCGGAGGTCGTGCCCGAGGGCGTGACCGTGTGCGACGTCGGCTCGGGCGCCGGCCTGCCCGGCATTCCCCTGGCACTCGTCCGGGAGGACCTGAAGATCACGCTGCTGGAGCCGCTGCTGCGGCGCACCAACTTCCTCACCGAGGTCGTGGAGCTGCTCGGCCTCGATCACGTGACGGTCGTACGCGGCCGGGCCGAAGAGGTCATGGGGAAGATCCAGCCCGTCCACGTCGTGACCGCCCGAGCCGTCGCACCCCTCGACCGTCTCGCCACCTGGGGCGTCCCCCTGCTGCGCCCCTACGGCGAGATGCTCGCGCTCAAGGGCGATGCCGCCGAGGAGGAGCTGAAGAGCGCGTCCGCGGCACTGAGCAAGCTGGGTGCCGTGGAGACGTCCATCCTGCATGTGGGTGAGGGCGTGGTGGACCCGATGTCCACTGTCGTACGGGTCGAGGTCGGGGAGAGCCCCGGCGGTGTGCGCTTCGCCGCGAAGCGAGCCAAAGCGGCTCGCACGGGTCGGGCCCGTCGGCGTCGCTGAGCGGATCCCGTTCCGACTGCGCTGATCCGTCCTGAGGACGAGACGTACTCCACACAAGCTGCCAAACCGATGCATGCCGGAGTGTCGCGGCAGTTCGGCCACGGCTGCTGTGCATCGTGTTTCACGTGAAACGTCGCTCACTGCTGCACGGCATCATCAGTCGTGGCCGCGCTGCGGCCGAACCCCGCGACCGTAAGCCTCTCGGTTCACTCGATGAGGGAACCGAGTTGTCCACAGAGGTGGATTTCTCCACAGAACGCCAGGCCTCACTGGTTCACGACCCCGAAGGCATGGGAGGCTCTGTTCATTGCGAGCCTGAAGTCGAGGAGAGTGAATCCTTGCGGTCCGACGCCAACATCGCGGGACCGATGACCGATCCGGTCCCCGGTCCCCGTACCGAGTCGATGGGGGCGGATGTTTCACGTGAAACACCGCCTCCGATGGACGACACTCCCATCGGTCGTGCTGCCCAACTGGCGGTGGAGGCACTGGGCCGCGCCGGCGAGGGCCTGCCACGGCCCGAGCAGACCCGAATCATGGTGGTCGCCAACCAGAAGGGCGGTGTGGGCAAGACGACGACGACCGTCAACCTTGCCGCATCGCTGGCCCTGCACGGCGGCCGCGTCTTGGTGGTCGACCTCGACCCACAGGGCAATGCGTCCACGGCGCTGGGCATCGACCATCACGCGGAAGTTCCGTCCATCTACGACGTGTTGGTGGAGAGCAAGCCGCTCTCCGAGGTCGTCCAACCGGTCCCCGATGTCGAGGGTCTCTTCTGCGCCCCTGCCACGATCGATCTCGCCGGTGCTGAGATCGAGCTGGTGTCCCTGGTGGCCAGGGAGAGCAGGCTGCAGCGCGCCATCCAGGCGTACGAGCAGCCGCTGGACTACATCCTCATCGACTGCCCGCCCTCACTCGGCCTCCTGACGGTCAATGCGTTGGTGGCGGGCCAAGAAGTCCTGATCCCCATCCAGTGCGAGTACTACGCGCTGGAGGGCCTGGGGCAGCTCTTGCGCAACGTCGACCTCGTGCGCGGGCACCTCAACCCCGCCCTGCACGTGTCGACCATCCTGCTCACCATGTACGACGGCCGGACGCGCCTCGCTTCCCAGGTCGCGGACGAGGTGCGCACCCACTTCGGCGACGAGGTACTGCGGACGAGCATCCCCCGCTCCGTCCGTATCTCCGAGGCGCCGAGCTATGGGCAGACGGTACTGACATACGATCCAGGATCGAGTGGTGCCCTCTCTTACCTTGAGGCGGCACGAGAGATCGCGCTGAAGGGCGTCGGCATCAGCTATGAAGCCACGCACGCCCACATCGGCGTACAGCAGAACGACCCGAGCATGGTGGAGGGCATCCAGTGAGCGATCGACGGAGGGGACTGGGCCGTGGACTCGGCGCGCTGATCCCTGCTGCCCCCACGGAGAAATCGGTGGCCCAGGCGGCGGCAGGGGGAGCTGCTTCCGCCTCCCCCACGGCAGTGCCCGCACTGCCGAACGACCGTGGGGTGGCGGCAGCGAAGGTAGCGACGCTGCCGGCTGTTTCACGTGAAACAGAGGAGCCGGTTCAGCCCAGCGCTCCCGCCCTGCCTGCGGCGCCCATCGGTGCGCACTTCGCCGAGATCCCCCTCGACGACATCACGCCGAACCCGCGGCAGCCGCGTGAGGTCTTCGACGATGACGCGCTGGCCGAGCTCATCACCTCCATCAAGGAGGTCGGGCTCCTCCAGCCGGTCGTCGTACGGCAGGTGGGCCCCGCCCGCTACGAGCTCATCATGGGCGAGCGCCGCTGGCGTGCCTGCCGCGAGGCAGGACTGGAGGCGATCCCGGCGATCGTGCGGGCCACGGAGGACGAGAAGCTCCTCCTGGACGCCTTGCTGGAGAACCTGCACCGCGCCCAGCTGAACCCGCTGGAAGAGGCAGCCGCCTACGACCAGTTGCTGAGGGACTTCAACTGCACGCACGACCAGCTGGCGGATCGGATCGGCCGGTCCCGCCCGCAGGTCTCCAACACCCTGCGCCTGCTGAAGCTCTCTCCGGCTGTGCAGCGCCGCGTTGCCGCCGGGGTGCTCTCGGCCGGCCACGCACGGGCACTGCTGTCCGTCGAGGACTCGGAGGAGCAGGACAGGCTGGCTCATCGCATCGTGGCCGAGGGGCTCTCGGTGCGGGCTGTGGAGGAGATCGTGACCCTGATGGGCTCACGGCCTCAGAAGGCTCAGCGGCCCAAGGGCCCGCGCGCCGGTGCCCTGGTCTCTCCCGCGCTGTCCGACCTCGCCACGAGGCTGTCGGACCGCTTCGAGACGCGGGTGAAGGTGGACCTGGGTCAGAAGAAGGGCAAGATCACCGTCGAGTTCGCCTCCATGGAGGACCTGGAGCGGATCCTCGGTTCCCTCGCTCCCGGGGAGGGGCCGGTCCTGCAGAAGAGCCTCTCGGAGAGTGACTCCGAGGAGAGCGAGTCCTGAGCCTCCGCCAGGACTCTCCGCTGTGCATCCGACAGAGCGGGCCGTGTCCGGTGTGTACCGGAACGTGGCCCGCTCTTTCCTTTCTGGCGGTATCGATGGAATCGCATCGTGGATACGATGCGTTGGGATACGGCGCGATCAACCGGTAGCACTTCTGAAAGGAAGGCAGGGCCATGGGAACGATGAGCCGCACCGGACTGGTGGGCGCCGGTTTGGGGCTGGGGGCGGTCGGTGGGTTCATCGGCAGTCTCCTCAAGGAACGGAGCGCTCTGACAGCCGCCCGCGATGCGGCGGGCGAAGGAAGCGAGGAACAGCCTTCATGGGGCGTCGGCTCGTACCGCTCACGCTGGACAACCTTCAGGACCTTCCCAAGCGCTGCCGCTCGTGTGTCTTCTGGGAGCTCGACCCAGTCAGCGGTGAGGCCGCGGTAAAGGCGGGCACACCCGCTCTGGAGAAGGAGTCCTGGATCTCGGCTGTTCTGCTGGACTGGGGATCCTGCGGTCGGGTCGTGTACGTCGACGATGTCCCGGTGGGCTTTGTGCTCTACGCCCCTCCCGCCTATGTCCCCCGCTCCACGGCCTTCCCCACGAGTCCCATCTCCCCTGACGCGGTGCAGTTGATGACCGGGTTCATCGTGCCGGGCTACCAGGGTCAAGGGCTGGGCCGGGTGATGGTCCAGACGGTCGCCAAGGATCTGCTGCGCCGCGACTTCAAGGCGATCGAGGCGTTCGGAGATGTGCGCTGGAAGGAGCCGGCCTGTCTGCTGCCCGCCGACCATCTCCTGGCGGTCGGCTTCAAGACGGTCAGGCAGCACCCCACCAGTCCCCGGCTGAGACTGGACCTGAGATCGACGCTCTCCTGGAAGGAAGACGTCGAGATGGCGCTGGACCGGCTCCTGGGTGCCGTACAGAAGGAACCGGCGCTGCGGCCGCTGTAGAGAAGGCGGCAGTCAAACGAATGGGCCAACCCTTCCGGGTTGGCCCATTCGTGTTTCACGTGAAACATGCACCGTCGCTACGACGGGCTCAGCCGATTCACTCGGCGATGAACTCCTCAAGGTCGCGAACGATCGCGGCCTTCGGCTTCGCGCCCACGATGGTCTTGGCGACCTCGCCACCCTGGTAGACGTTCAGGGTCGGGATGGACATGACGCCGTACTTGGCGGCCGTACCCGGGTTCTCGTCGATGTTCAGCTTGACGACCTCGATCTTCTCGCCGTACTCGGAGGCGATCGCCTCGAGGGATGGCGCGATCTGGCGGCAAGGACCGCACCAGGCGGCCCAGAAGTCCACCAGGACAGGCTTGTCGCTCTTGAGGACGTCCTGCTCGAAGGAGTCGTCGGTCACATTCTTCAGGGTGCCGGCCACGGCGGGCTCCTTAACTGGTTGGTGCGTGGGGCGGGTAGGGAGGGGTTCAGGCAGGGGTCTTCTCGGGCTCGGGCTGCTCCTCGTCCGCGAGGGCGGCGAGGAAGCGCTCGGCGTCGAGCGCAGCGGAGCAGCCGGTCCCGGCCGCGGTGATCGCCTGGCGGTAGGTGTGGTCGACGACGTCGCCGGCACCGAAGACACCGGTCAGGTTGGTGCGCGTCGACGGCGCCTCCACCTTCAGGTAGCCCTCTTCGTCCAGGTCGAGCTGACCCTTGAAGAGCTCGGTGCGCGGGTCGTGGCCGATGGCGATGAACAGGCCGGTCACCGGCAGGTCGGAGAGCTCACCGGTCTTGAGGTTGCGCAGCTTCAGGCCCGAGAGCTTCGGGTCGCCCTGGATCTCGGCGACCTCGCTGTCCCACACGAACTTGATCTTCGGGTCGGCGAAGGCGCGCTCCTGCATGGCCTTGGACGCGCGCAGGGTGTCGCGGCGGTGGACGACGGTCACGGACTTGGCGAACCGCGAGAGGAAGGTGGCCTCCTCCATGGCGGTGTCGCCACCACCGATCACGGCGATGTCCTGGTCCTTGAAGAAGAACCCGTCACAGGTGGCGCACCAGGACACTCCACGGCCGGAGAGGGCGTCCTCGTTCGGCAGACCGAGCTTGCGGTGCTGCGAGCCGGTCGAGACGATGACGGCCTTCGCCCGGTGGACGGTGCCGGCGGTGTCCGTGACGGTCTTGATCTCACCGGAGAGATCGACGGCCACGATGTCGTCCGGGACGAGCTCCGCTCCGAAGCGCTCCGCCTGGGCACGCATGTTGTCCATGAGCTCGGGGCCCATGATGCCGTCCTGGAAGCCAGGGAAGTTCTCGACGTCGGTGGTGTTCATGAGCGCGCCGCCGGCGGTGACGGCGCCCTCGAACACCAGCGGCTTCAGCGACGCGCGCGCGGTGTAGAGCGCCGCCGTGTAGCCGGCGGGCCCGGAGCCGATGATGATCACGTTACGGACGTCGCTCACGGCTTGTTTCCTCGTCTCTGGACTGCGTCGTTCGACCGGTGGGAGCTTCCCTCAGGACTCTCACACCACCCAACGGATCCTAAGGGGCGCGCATTCCCGCTGTGTCCGGGCACACGGAGATGCGGCACTGTGCTGGATACCACGCAGGGCACAGACGATGCACTCGCTCAGGAGGACGGGTAGGAGCGCTCCAGGAGGACCTTGCCCTCAGCCGTGGACGCCTGGTGATCCACACAGGTCGCGTCGACGACATAGGCGGTGACCCGGGTGGCATCGGAGGCGCTGGGCAGCAGCACGAGCATGGCCTTCTTCCCCTGATACGTGCCGTTCTCGACAGCCAGGGCCGCGTCCTTGCGCCCGATGCCGTCACGGACGCAGCCGGGCACGGTGGGTTCCCTGAGGACCCTGGGGTTATTGGTGCCGGGGGCGGTCGCCGCACCGAGCGGGGTGCGGGAGCTGCCGCCCTCCTCGCTCTGGTTCTTGGCCAGGAGATCGGTGACCTGCTTCTGCAGCTTGCCCTCGGAGAAGGTGTCCGCAGCGGTGGTCTGCCGATCGCCCGCTGTGTCGTGGGTCGGCTTGTTGTCGCCGAGTGACGACAGCAGGACGGAGCCCAGCCCCAGGGCTGCCACCGTGAAGACGGTCCCCAGAACGGCAATCCTGCGACGCCCGTTGCGTGTGCGCCCCTTGCGGCCCGGTCCGGTGGTGGAAGAGCGGGGGCGCCCGGCGGGCCGGTCGGCGGGTGTCGATGTTTCACGTGAAACATGCGCACCGCTGTCGGGCTCGGAACTGTCGCGTCCGGAATTGGCGTGCCGGGAACTGTCGCGCTCGGAAGCGGAACGGGGAGCGCTTGCCGGCGCCGGCCCCTCTGCGGCCTCGGGCTCCGTGGCGTGCAGCAGAGCCTCGGCGGCGAGTGCGGCATCGATGCGGCCTGCGACCTCGGCGGGCATGCGCGGGGGGCCCGGCAGCGTGCCGAGCAGGCCGCGGATCTCCTCCAGGGAGGCATAGACGTCCGCGCAGAGCTCACAGCCGTCCAGATGGCGACGCACGTCGCTGCTCCGGGGCGCAGGGAGGATGCCCTCGGAGAGGTCGGAGATCTCCGCGACGTCCGGGTGCCCTGCCATGTCTGTCGTCGACGTCACGCTCGTCCACCTCCGCCCTTCACTGCGGCTGAGTCGCTCGGTCCTGTGTCCGGCGGTCCCGTTCGGCGTGGTCCCGCTGCGGGTGGGACGGTTGGCTCTTGCGTCCGGTTCCGTTCCCCGCCGGGGTTCTTGCCCTCGCCGCCGCTGTTGGGCCGCAGATGGGTGAGCAGCGGCAGGAGTCTGGCTCTGCCGCGTGCGCACCGGCTCTTCACCGTGCCGGTCGGCACGTCGAGGATGCGGGCCGCCTCCGCGACCGGGCAGCCCTGCATGTCCACCAGGACGAGCGCCGCGCGCTGATCGGCAGGCAGGGTCCCCAGGGCTTCGATCAGCTGCCGATGGAGATCATTGCGCTCGGCGGGCGCGGAGGCCGACTCGTGCGGCTCCAGCAGCTGCTCGAGACGCTCGGTGTCGTCGACGGGAGAGGTCTTCCGGGAGGCGACCTTGCGGGCGCGGTCCAGGCAGGCGTTCACCGTGATCCTGTGCAGCCAGGTTGTGACGGCCGACTGGCCCCGGAAGGTGTGGGCGGCCCGGTAGGCGGACACGAGGGCGTCCTGCACCGCGTCAGCGGCCTCCTCGCGGTCTCCCAGCGTCCGCAGGGCGACGGCCCAGAGACGATCGCGATGCCGCCGCACGATCTCGCCGAAGGCGTCGGGGTCGCCTTCGACATGGCGGGCGAGCAGATCCTGATCGCTTACTCCGTCGTACCCGGTGCCGTCTGCCATCGGCCTCCTTCCTCGAGGCAGATGCCGTCAGCTGGTCACCTTGATGTCCACGACTCGGGCGCGGTAGTTGCCTTGCTCCGTCAGTGGCAGCTTGGTCAGCCACACCAGGAGGTACCGCGTGCTGAGCGACTTATCGGGCTTGAGGGCAACAGTCGTACCTGAGCCGTCGGCGACCTTGGTGTAGCCGTCGAAGGACTGGGGCTGTGTACCCGAGTCCCCGGCCGCGCGGAGCTCAGCGGAGGTGTCCCCCTTGAAGGACACAGTCACCTTTCCTACCTGTTGGACCTTGCCGAGGTCGAGGATGACGCCCACACCGGACTTCAGCCGACCGAAGTCGGCACTCGTGTAGAAGCTCGTTTCCCAGTAGGTGCCAGGAGCGGTGTCGTAGAGCTGGTCTATCTCGTCCGGATTCTCGGATCCGTCGTTGCCGAACGGGTCGAAGTCCTGGGCGCCCTCGATGGTGATCGGCTTGCTGACCGGCCTCTTCTGGTTCTTCTCGCCGCCGCCCGGTGTCTGCGTCTGGTTGGGTTCGTCCGTCTTGCCGCCCTGGTCCATGAGCGCGTCCGCGAGCTGCCAGCTTCCGAGGCCCAGTGCGGCGATCAGGAGCGCGGACACGGCCCACTTCAGGGCCTTGCCCGTGCGGCTCTGCAGCGGGGGCGGCGGGGTCGGGACCGGCTGGGTGGCGCCGAGACGCGGGGCCTGGCGGCCGTACGTGCCCTGCTGGTACGTCGTGCGCTGGTACTCGGGCGGGGCCGTGAACGCCGGCTCCGGCGGACGGATGCGGGGCATCTCGCCGATCGCCTTCACCAGTTCCTCGGGCGTCGTGCACGGCGACTCGTGCCGCGAGGCGGTGGCACCGTCGTTGACGAGCGCGCGCATGGACAGCTCGGACAGCCCGCGGTGCACACCGGCACGCACCTGGTCGGGTGCGATCAGGCCGATGTCCTTCGGCAGCCCCGCCAGGCCGTAGGCGTCGCTCTCGTACGGCCAGCGCTGGGTGAGCGCCGCGTACAGCAGGGCACCGATGGCCTCGGTGTCGGTGCGCTGCGGGGTCTCGGTCGTGACGCCGCGCAGGGCGGCGTTCACGGCGAGCCCGCGGATGCGCCACTGACCGGTCGAGGTGCGCAGCACGGCGTTGGGGTTCAGCCGCAGATGGGCGAGACCCTCACGGTGCGCGGCGGCCATGGCCGAGGAGATCTGACTGACCATCTGGTAGGCGTCGTACGGCTCCAGCGGCCCGGAGGCGAGGAGCGGGGTCAGCTCCGTCGCGTCGGGAAGCCACTCGTGGACGACGTAGACGAGGTCGTTCTCCTCCACCGCGTCCAGCACCTGGACGAAGCGGGGGTCGCCGAGAAGCGCGGATGAGCGTGCGGCGGCCAGGACCGAGCGGGCCCGTGAGTGGTCGGCGGGCAGGATGTGCACGCCGACGGCACGGCGGAGCTTCTCGTCCACGGCACGCCAGCTGCTGAAACCGTCCAGACGGGTGACGCACTCCTCGAGGCGGTAGCGTCTGGCGAGTTTGTGCCCGCTGTGCAGTTCCGGCGGCGAGGTCGTTCCGGGCCCGTCGGTCCGGGTGCTCTCCTGTACCTCGTCGCTGTCCGTGTCCCGCTCCCGGTTCTTGGCCACCCCGTCGGCCGTGGACTGGTCCGCCTTGGCGGTCAGCGACGTGTCGTCGCTGTTGTCTGCCACGTCGACGGCAGCCGTACTACGTTCCGCCACCGTCGTTCCTGCCTCCCCATCCATGTGCGCGCCGGCCGGCATCCGTTGCGCGCCGTCCGACGCCGAAACCAATTGTGCCCACAGTCCGCCGCTATGCACGACACGCGGCGGCTGACGATGGTTGTGCGCCTACCCCCCGACTCAGCGTCCCAGGCGTCCGCGGACCATGCCGACCAGCGAGTTGAGTTCCTCGATGCGCATGCGGCGGGCGGCGACGAAGAAGATCCCGAGAAGCACGGCACCGCCGGCCAGTACCCCGGCGAGCGAGCCCAAGACGCCCTGGCCGATGGTCTGGCCGATGCCGTAGCAGGCCGCGCCGCTGAGCAGTGCGGCCGGGATCGACGCGATGCACAGCCGGGCGTAAGTCCGCAGGACACGGGCGCCGTCGAGGTCCCCGCCCAGCCGCTTGCGCAGCCGGCTCCAGGCGACGCCGACACCGATCGCGTACGCCAGGCCGTACGAGGCGGCCATGCCGACCACGGCCCAGCGGGCCGGGACGACGAAGTAGCAGACCGCCGACGCGCCCGCGTTGACCGCGGCCACGATGACTGTGTTGTAGAAGGGGGTTCGGGTGTCCTCGTAGGCGTAGAAGGCGCGCAGGACGACGTACTGCACCGAGTACGGGATCAGGCCGAGACCGAACGCCATCAGCATGAAGCCCATGTTGGTGGCCGCGCTGGTGCCCGAGGAGCCGAACATCAGCGTGCACATGGGGATGCCGAGCGAGAGGAAACCGAACGCGATCGGCACGATCGCGACCGCCGTGGTGCGCAGGCCCTGGGAGATGTCGTCGCGGACGGCGCCCGCGTCGCCCTCGGCCGCCGACCGCGACAGACGCGGCAGCAGCGCGGCCATCAGGGAGACCGTGATGATCGCCTGCGGAAGGCCCCAGATGAGCTGCGCGTTGGCGTAGGCGGAGAAACCGGTGCCGTCCATGGGCGAGGCCTTGCCCGCCGCGGTGGACAGCCAGACGACGACCATGGCGCCCGCCTGGTTGGCGAGGACGAACAGGATCGTCCACTTGGCGAGCGTCATGGCCTTGCCGAGGCCATGGCCCTTCCAGTCGAAGCGCAGCCGCAGCCGGAAGCCGGTCTCGCGCAGGTAGGGGATCATCGCCAGCGCCTGGACCACGAGGCCGAGCAGGACACCGATGCCGAGGAGCCGCTGGCCCTCCGGCGGGATGGTCGTGACCTTCATCCCGGAGTCGGCCGCTGTGCCGTAGACGAAGATGAACATGCCCAGCGTCACGATGATGACGATGTTGTTCAGGACCGGGGTCCACATCATCGCGCCGAACTTCCCGCGCGCGTTGAGGATCTGGCCCATCACCACATGGATGCCCATGAAGAAGATCGAGGGCAGGAAGTACTGGACGAAGGTGATCGCGACCTGATTCGCCGCGGGATCGCTGGCGATCGAGGGGGACATCAGGCGGATCAGGAGCGGCGCAGCGAAGATCGCGAGCGCGGTGAGCCCGCCGAGCGCCACCATGACGAGGGTCAGCAGGCGGTTGGCGTACGCCTCGCCCCCGTCCTCGTCGTCCTTCATGGCGCGCACGAGCTGCGGCACGAAGACGGAGTTGAGACCGCCGCCGACCGTGAGGATGTAGAGCATCGTCGGCAGCTGGTAGGCGACCTGGAAGGTGTCGCCGAGGAAGCCGACGCCGATGGCCGACACGATCAGCGCGGAGCGGATGAAGCCGGTGAGGCGGGAGACCATCGTGCCGGCCGCCATCACGGCGCTGGACTTCATCAGCCCTGCGGCGCGACCGCCCTTCTTGGGAGCCGGCGAGGCAGCGGGCTCCGGGGCGGGCGGTTCGTCCACGAGGGGCGGGGCCGGTGCGGTCTGGCCGGGCGCGCCGTACGGACCCTGCGCCCCGTACTGGCCCTGTGCCGTGTACTGGCCCTGGGCCATCTGTCCGGGGGCCTGGGACGGTCCGGGGACCGAGGGCTGCTCGTACGACGGGTGACCGCTGTTCTGCTGCTGGTCCCTGTAGAGGTGTGCGAAGGCGTCCGGTTCCTGGCGCGGCTCGCCCGCCTGGGAGACCAGATCGTCCACTCCCACGAACTGGGTGGTCCTGGGGTCGTCGCCGTACGGCAGGTGCCGTGTCGGGCCCTCCGGCTCCGGCGCGGGCGTCTGGGCCCACACCTGAGGGTCGGGCGCGTAGGGCGACTGCGGCGGCTGGGCGTACATCTGCTGCGGCTGGTACGTGCCGGCAGGGGGCGGTGGGTGTGCGGCGCGGTCGTAGAGCGCCTCGGCGACCGGGTCCTGGGCGGAGAGGTCCTGTGCCCGGTAGGGGTCCTGGTCGTAGGCGTCCTGGAGGTACATGTCCGCGGGGGGCTGCGGCGGTACCTGGCCGTGCTCGGCCGGCGGGCCCTCGGGCCCACCCGACTCGGGGTAGCCCGAGCTGCCCGCGGCACGGCCGCGGTCACCGTCGTACGGCGCGTTCATGGTTACCCCACCTCATCGTCCCCGGCCCACCGGCCACGACATCTAACGGTCCACTCTCTCACCCGTGCCGGACGGGTCGGCGCTTTCCGCTGCGGTGTCCGGGGCCGGGTCACTCGGCTGCTCCGGGCCCTCAGCCCGCGATCCGGCCTCCGTCTTCTGCTGGAGACGGTCGCCGGGGGCCTCGGGGTTCTGCGCAGCGCCGGCCGGGCCCTGCGGGCTGTCGGCGTCGTCGTCCGGCTCGGCGGGGCCGTCCTCGTCCGTGTCCGCTTCGCGGGCGGCGGCGCGCTTGCGCTGGGTGTACATACGGAAGCCCGCGAGGACCAGGAGCAGGACACCGCCGCCGATGACCAGCATCACGGTGGCCGTGACCTCGGTGACCTTCACGTCGAAGGTGACGGGAGCGCCGTACTTCTGGCCGTCCTCCGTGTAGAGCTGGGCGACGACCTCCGCCCGGCCGTTGGCGTTGGCGGACGTGGTGAACTTCACCGACTGGCTGTGGCCGCCGTTCACGGTGACGCGCTGTTCCTCGTAGGCGTCGTCGCCGATCTTCAGGCGCGTCGGGTTCTTCGACGTGAGCCGCAGCTGCAGGTGCTCGACGCCCTGGACCAGGTTGTTCTGGACGGTCACGGGGATGGTGGCGCTGCGGCCGGAGAGCTTGGTCTCCGACTTCTCGATCAGCTTGACCCCGTCGGTGAGCCCGTCGAGGTACGACTCGACGCCGTCGCGGTATCCCACTGCCGCGACGCCCCGGCCACGCCACGACGTGGACATCTCGCGGTTCATCGCCCGCCCGAAGGGGGTCACCACCCGGGACTGGTCGGTGAGGATCACCTTGAAGCTGTCGAGCTTGCCCTGCGTCCTCGCGATCTGCTCGAAGCCGGCCCGCAGCAGCTCCTGGTTGCGCAGCGAGGACGGGTAGGCCGAGGCCGACGGCACCTTGGTGTTGGCCGCCGGGTCCGGCTTGGCCTTGGCGGCGTCCGTGAGGTCCTGCGACTCGGCCCAGTTCCCGCTCTGGAGGGTCCCCAGAGCCTCGGCCATGGCCTGCGCCTGGCTCACGGAGGGCATGCGCTGCGGGGCGACGACGACACTGCGCTGCTTGCCGCTCTGCTGGCCGAGCGCCAGGCTCTGGGCCAGGAAGCGCTGCACGGCGAGGGTGGACGCGGAAGCCTTCGTCAGGTTGCCCTGGAACGCCGTGGACAGCCTGGCGTCCGCGACGACCGCCGTGGTGCCGCCGCCGACGGGCCGGGCCGCGGAGGGCGTGTACGACAGGTTGTCCTGGAGGCTGTCACTGCGGGCGATCACCTTGTCGGCGCCCGCCGAGGTGGCGACCTTCACGATCGACGGATCGACGGCCCCGTCCGCGGGCCAGGCGAAGTCGGTGGACGGCTTCACGTGGAGGATCGTCTCCACCGTGTCCTCGACGACGTCGGTGGCCTCCTTGAGGTGGCTCAGCGAGCCCGTGACGTTCGTGCCGTTGTGGGCGAGGGAGGCCAGATCCGGGTCGCCGAAGGGCAGGGCGACGACCTCCTTGCCCGTGACGGCCTGCTGGAGCTCGGCGAGCCACCGCTTGGCGACCGCCTGGTTACGGCCGGCGGTGGTGGTGCCGTCCTCGCCTCTGACCTCGTAGTTCCGCGTCATCGCGTCGACGGATGCCAGCAGGTCAGGGTCGATCACCCAGGTGATGTCGAGGCCCTTGCCCAGCGACACCATCTGGTCGAGGCGGCCGCCGGGGGCGATCTCCTCGGCGAGGTCGTCGTTGCGGAAGACCGGTGTCTGCTGCTCGTTCGACCCCGTCTCCGCCGTCATATGGACGGTGGAGGTGAGCGGCCACATGAACGTGGTCTTCGTCTTGGTGCCGGCTTCCTCGGGCTGCCACGGCAGGAAGGTGCGCTGGACCCCCAGGACCTGGTCCCAGGGCTGCGCGGAGGTCTCCCCGGAGAGCGCGACGGCCAGCTGGTAGACGCCGTCCGGGCCGAGGTCCAGCTCGTCGGCCGGCACGGAGATGTTGAAGGGCTCGGCCACGCCGGGGGTGAGCTTGGAGAACTTCTCGCTGTACTTGCCGCCGACCGCCTTGCCGGCGGGGCCCTGGACGTCGTTGCTCTTCTTGGCGAGGGCGTCGATGGAGGAGCGGGTGTCGAGTGAGGGACCCACCCGCAGATCGACGTGGGCGTCGGTGACCGCTTGCCTGCCGTTGTTGGTGACCGTGCCCTGCACCGTCACCGTGTCCCCGTCGCTGGGGGCGGTGGGGGTGAGCGAGTCGACAGCGACGGCCACCGAGCCCGCGCCGCCGGTCGCCTGCGGGGCCTCCTGTCCGGCCGCGTCCGCCGGGGCCGCGGCGGGCAGCTGGAGCAGCCCGGCCAGCAGGGGCGCACCGGCGAGCAGTGCCCCGGTGCGCCGCAGCCACCGGCGGGCAGGTGAGGCACTGGTCCCCTGGAAGTCTGCCGCGTCGGCCACGCGCTTCGCCCGTCCCTTGTCGTCGTCAGTGGTCGTCGGAATGTGCGTCCACGCATGGTAACGATGCGCGCTGAGGGGAAGTGCCGCGGTCCGTTCCACAAGATCGCGGGCCGACACCGGCCTGCCCGGTATGTGACCGTATAGAAGGGAGCGGCTCTTTACATCTCCAGGGCGGGTCTTGTGCGTCTATTCACGGACGAGTCCGCACGCGTAATGACGAGTCCGCATGACGAGTCTGCACGCGTAATAGGGGGAGCTCATGGCCGCCCGGGCCACGTACCCTCTTCTGTTGTGCCGAACGCCAACGAAGAAACGTCCAGTGCCCTCAGCCAGGTGCAGCACCGTGCGGTGAGTGAACTGCTGCGGGTCGCTCCTGTCGCCGATGACCTCGCCCGCCGATTCCGGGAGGCCGGGTTCTCACTCGCCCTGGTCGGCGGCTCGGTCCGGGACGCGCTGCTGGGCCGGCTCGGCAACGACCTGGACTTCACGACCGACGCCCGTCCCCAGGACGTACTCAAGATCGTGCGCCCGTGGGCCGACGCCGTCTGGGAGGTCGGGATCGCCTTCGGCACCGTCGGCGCCCAGAAGGACGGCTACCAGATCGAGGTCACCACCTACCGTTCGGAGGCCTACGACCGCACCTCGCGCAAGCCCGAGGTGTCGTACGGCGACTCCATCGAGGAGGACCTCGTCCGTCGTGACTTCACCGTGAACGCGATGGCCGTCGCGTTGCCGGAGAAGGAGTTCGTCGACCCGCACGGTGGGCTCGAGGATCTCGCGGCGCGTGTGCTGCGCACTCCTGGCACCCCGGAGGAGTCCTTCTCGGACGACCCGCTGCGGATGATGCGGGCCGCGCGCTTCGCGGCTCAGCTCGACTTCGAGGTCGCCCCCGAGGTCATCACGGCGATGACGGAGATGGCCGGGCGTCTCGACATCGTCTCGGCCGAGCGGGTGCGGGACGAGCTGAACAAGCTGGTCCTGTCGCGTCACCCGCGCAAGGGCCTGACGCTGCTTGTCGAGACCGGCCTCGCCGAGCGTGTGCTGCCCGAGCTGCCCGCCCTGCGCCTGGAGCGTGATGAGCACCACCGGCACAAGGACGTCTACGACCACACGCTGATCGTCCTGGAGCAGGCGATGGCGCTGGAGGACGACGGTCCCGACCTGACGCTCCGCCTGGCCGCCCTGCTCCATGACATCGGCAAGCCGCGCACCCGTCGCTTCGAGACGGACGGCCGGGTCTCGTTCCACCACCACGAGGTGGTCGGGGCGAAGATGACCAAGAAGCGCATGACGGCCCTCAAGTACTCCAACGAGCTGGTGAAAGACGTCTCACGTCTGGTCGAGCTCCACCTGCGCTTCCATGGCTACGGCACCGGCGAGTGGACGGACTCCGCGGTCCGCCGCTACGTCCGTGACGCCGGCCCGCTCCTCGATCGCCTCCACAAGCTGACCCGCTCGGACTGCACCACGCGCAACAAGCGCAAGGCGACGGCCCTGTCGCGTGCGTACGACGGTCTCGAGGATCGGATCGCCAGCCTTCAGGAGCAGGAGGAGCTGGACTCCATCCGCCCTGACCTCGACGGCAACCAGATCATGGAGATCCTCGGCGTCGCTCCCGGCCCGGTCATCGGCCGCGCTTACAAGCACATGCTGGAGCTGCGGCTGGAGAACGGCCCGATGGAGCACGAGGTCGCGCTGGCCGCGCTCAAGGAGTGGTGGGCCGAGCAGGAGGGCTGAGGCTGTGAAACGGGGTCATGTTTCACGTGAAACATGACCCCGCAGGTGACAGCCGAGGGGCGGTGTTTCACGTGAAACACCGCCCCTCTCTGTGTCTGCCTTACTTCTTGTAGTCCTTCAGGCAGAGCAGGAAGTCCTTGCCGTCACCGCTCTCGGTGTACGAGTACTGGAAGTCCTTGGCCTCGGACCGGCACTTGCTCGACGCCAGCGTGTCCGTGAGGTACGCGCCCTCGATCTTGGCCAGCACGATGTACTGAGCCTTCGCGTCGCTGCACTTGACGACCTCGAGGTCGGGGTTGTTGTCGCTGGTGCTGCCGCGGTGCATGCAGTCGCCGACGGCCGCCGTGTTGGCGTCGTCCCGGCTGGTTATCCAGCCGCCGATGGCCACGCTCGCCACCGCGATGACGATCACGATGTTCTTGATGGTCTTGAAGCTGAGCTTGCGGCCGGACGGCTGCGGCGGGACCGGGGCGTACGGAGCGCCCTGGGGCGGGAAGCCGGGCTGGCCGGGCTGCTGGGGGTAGCCGCCCTGCGGCGGGTAGGGAGCCTGGGGCGGACCCGCGGGCTGGTTCTGGGCGAACGGGTTGCCCTGGGGCGGCGGAGTGGTCATTCGGGGGTCCCCCTAGTGCATGGTGAATGACGCGAACATGTCGCGAGATAAGACGCACGTAAGTTATCGGGCCCCACTGACAACCCAGTAGTCAGGAGTGGCTCTGTGTCATTGATGTGACACTTACTGGTGGCCAAACCGGGCCATAGCAGCCGCTACTGCCGCGTAGATGACGGCGATCGTGATCACCAGCGGCGCGGATCGGCCGTCCGGCGGCAGCATCAGGGCGGCCACGGCGGCGGCGCCGACGAAGAAAGCGTTGAAGAGGACGTCGTAGACGGAAAAGATCCGGCCACGGAAACCGTCCTCCACGGACGACTGGACGATGGTGTCCGTGGCGATCTTCGCGCCCTGGGTGGTCAGCCCCAGGACGAAGGCCGCGACCATCAGCGGGGTGGTCGCGAACGGCAGCCCCAGAGCGGGCTCCAGCAGCGCGGCGGCCCCCGCGCACACGACGATCCAGCGGCCCGGCCCCAGCCGCCCCGCGGCCCAGGGTGTCACCACGGCCGCCGCGAAGAACCCCGCCCCCGAGACGCCCAACGCCAGTCCCAGCAGGGCGAGCCCGTCGTCCGTGGTCGAGGTGAGCGCGTACCGGCAGAGCATCAGCAGCATGACCAGCAGGGCGCCGTAGCAGAACCGCATCAGCGACATCGCCGCCAGCGCCCAGGCGGCCTCCCTGCGCTCCGGCGCGGCCAGGTGACGTACGCCGGCCACCAGATCGCGGGCGGTGCCCGTGACAGCGAGCCCGAACCGCTCGCGTACCAAGGTCCGGTCGGGGCCGAGCAGTTCCCGCGCCATGCTCAGCGACGCCACAGCCGCGCAGAGATACAGCCCGGCCGCCACGAGCACCACGGCGGCGTCGGAGTCCGCGACCACCAGGCGTACGGCGAAGGCCAGGCCACCGCCCGCGGTCGCCGCCAGCGTTCCGGCGGTCGGGGAGAGGGAGTTGGCGATGACCAGGCGCTCGGCGTCGACCACCCGCGGCAGCGAGGCGGACAGGCCCGAGAGAACGAACCGGTTGACCGCGGTGACACACAGGGCGGAGACGTAGAAGAGCCAGTCGGGAGCCGGGCTGAGTATCAGCAAGGCCGTCGCCGAGGCCAGCAGGGCGCGCAGCAGGCTGCCGTACAGCAGGACCTGGCGGCGCCGCCAGCGGTCCAGCAGCACACCGGCGAACGGGCCGACGAGGGAGTACGGGAGCAGCAGCACCGCCATCGCGGAGGCCACCGCCGCGGCCGAGGTCTGCCTCTCCGGAGAGAAGACGACGTACGCGGCGAGCGCGACCTGGTACACGCCGTCGGCGCCCTGGGAGAGCAGGCGCACGGCGAGCAGACGCCGGAAGCCCTGGAAGCGCAACAGGACGCGCAGGTCACGGACGACGGCCATGAGGCACAGCCTCACATACGGGGAGGGTCCCCGGGTCGTACGACCCGGGGACCCTCACAGCCCTGGCAGGAGCGACTTGTGGCGGCGCGTCAGCGCTCGACCTCACCCTTGATGAACTTCTCGACGTTCTCGCGGGCCTCGTCGTCGAAGTACTGCACGGGCGGGGACTTCATGAAGTAGCTCGACGCGGAGAGGATCGGGCCGCCGATGCCCCGGTCCTTGGCGATCTTCGCGGCGCGCAGGGCGTCGATGATGACGCCGGCGGAGTTCGGGGAGTCCCAGACCTCGAGCTTGTACTCCAGGTTCAGCGGGACGTCACCGAAGGCACGGCCCTCGAGGCGGACATAGGCCCACTTGCGGTCGTCCAGCCAGGCGACGTAGTCGGACGGGCCGATGTGGACGTTGCCCTCGCCCAGCTCGCGGTCGCGGATCTGGGAGGTGACGGCCTGCGTCTTGGAGATCTTCTTCGACTCGAGGCGGTCGCGCTCGAGCATGTTCTTGAAGTCCATGTTGCCGCCGACGTTCAGCTGCATCGTGCGGTCCAGGACGACACCCCGGTCCTCGAACAGCTTCGCCATGACGCGGTGCGTGATGGTGGCGCCGACCTGCGACTTGATGTCGTCGCCGACGATCGGGACGCCCGCCTCGGTGAACTTGTCCGCCCACTCCTTGGTGCCGGCGATGAAGACCGGAAGGGCGTTGACGAAGGCGACCTTGGCGTCGATGGCGCACTGGGCGTAGAACTTCGCCGCGTCCTCGGAGCCGACGGGCAGGTAGCAGACGAGGACGTCGATCTGCTTGTCCTTGAGGATCTGGACGACGTCGACCGGCTCCTCGGCGGACTCCTCGATCGTCTCGCGGTAGTACCGGCCGAGGCCGTCGAGGGTGTGGCCGCGCTGGACCGTCACGCCGGTGCTGGGCACGTCGCAGATCTTGATGGTGTTGTTCTCGGAGGCGCCGATGGCGTCCGCGAGGTCGAGACCGACCTTCTTGGCGTCCACGTCGAACGCGGCGACGAACTCGACGTCGCGGACGTGGTACTCGCCGAACTGGACGTGCATCAGGCCCGGCACCTTGGACGCCGGGTCGGCGTCCTTGTAGTACTCGACTCCCTGTACCAGCGAGGCGGCGCAGTTGCCCACGCCGACGATGGCTACGCGAACCGAACCCATTCCGGTTGCTCCCTGTGTGTATGAGTGAGGCCCTTCAAGGGGCTCTCACGTGGCGGTGTCGTCGGGCGTATCCGGCCGGGGGTCGCCCCCTGGCCGGGGCAGGCCGCCCGACGCTCCAGATGTGGTGTCACGCGAAGCGGGCTCCCCTGAGGAGGAACCGTTGAGGTCCCGCCCCGCCCGCTCGCTCTCGATGAGCTCGTTCAGCCAGCGCACCTCGCGCTCCACGGACTCCATCCCGTGGCGCTGAAGCTCAAGCGTGTAATCGTCGAGACGTTCCCGGGTCCGGGCCAGGGAGACGCGCATCTTCTCGAGGCGCTCCTCCAGCCGGCTGCGGCGGCCTTCCAGCACGCGCATGCGTACATCACGTGAGGTTTGCCCGAAGAAGGCGAAACGGGCGGCGAAGTGCTCGTCCTCGTACGCGTCGGGCCCGGTCTGGGAGAGCAGCTGTTCGAAGTGCTCTTTGCCCTCCGCCGTCAACCGGTAGACGATCTTGGCGCGCCGCCCTGTGAGGGGGGCGGCGAGGGCGTCCTCGGTGGTGTTCCCCGGCTCCTCGATCAACCAGCCGTTGGCGACCAGCGTCTTGAGGCAGGGATACAGCGTCCCGTAGCTGAACGCACGGAACACACCCAGTGATGTGTTGAGTCGTTTGCGCAGCTCATAGCCGTGCATCGGAGATTCGCGGAGCAGGCCGAGTACGGCGAACTCGAGGATCCCGGAACGCCGGCTCATCGTCGCCTCCTCTCTCCCGCGGTACCCATGTCTCGGTCCGATGTGTCGCGCTGATGTATCGACTCGATACATCACGACGATAGAACGGCCTTGCGGATGCGACAAGAGGGGGTGTGGTGAACGGGGTCACATCACCGATTCGTCAGACGCGAGTTGCCTGATTTGAGGTGAACTTCGGTCCTCGGCAGGTTTTGACGGTGCGTAGTCTGTGCGCCATGCACATCACCGGGAACCGTGGGACGCCTGAGGGCGTCCTCGTCTTCGGTGTAGTACGGGTGCATACGGGACCGATGAATGCGGAGCCCACCGCATCCGTACTTCGGGGGGACCGGAAACAAGCTGCCGTTTCCAGGCGCGCAGGGGTGCGCCTGCCCGAGGAGTAGTCGTTCGATGAGCGAGCACCGTCGCAAACCGCCGCAGCCGCAGGGAGGCGGACGTGCCGCGACCCGACGCGGCCAGTCCGGCTCGTCCTCCGGCCGCCGCGCGGCACCGCGAGGCGCCACCGGGTCTCCGTCCGACTCCTATGGGTCGGACTCCTACGACTCGGGGGGTGAGGAGCGCCAGTACGGCGGCCGTGCGGATGCCCGGCGTGCGGCGCAGAGAAGTGGGGGCGGCCGCCGCAGAGCGGCCGAACCGACACGAGGCGGCCGGCGCGCCGCTCCCGGCGGGCCGACCGGGCCCGGCCGGGGCAGAGGGCGCCCGGCCATGTACGACAAGAAGCGGATGATCGACTATCCGCGGGCCGGCAAGTACGGCTGGCAGCGCTGGATGCCGTCCTGGAAGCTCGTCTCAGGCCTGTGCATCGGCTTCTTCGGAAGCCTGGTGGCCGTGGCGGGCATCGGGTACGCGATGGTGGGCGTCCCCACCGAGGAGAACGCAGCCGCTCGGTCGCAGAACAACGTCTACTACTGGTCCAACGGCAATCAGATGATCGCGACCGGCAGTGGCCAGAACCGGCAGAACGTCACGATCGACAAGATCCCCAAGGCCATGCAGCAGGCGGTGATCTCTGCCGAGAACAAGAGCTTCTACCAGGACTCGGGCGTCGACCCCATGGGCATCGCCCGAGCACTGGCGAACATGGCCCGGGGCGGCGACACGCAGGGTGGTTCGACCATCACGCAGCAGTTCGTCAAGAACACCTACCTGAGCCAGGACCAGACGGTCACCCGTAAGTTCAAGGAGATGTTCATCTCGATCAAGGTGGGCACGAAGCTCACCAAGGACGAGATCCTCCAGGGGTACCTCAACACCTCGTACTACGGCCGCGGCGCGTACGGCATCCAGGCCGCCGCCCAGACGTACTACGGCAAGGACGCGGTCAAGCTCGAGCCGAGCGAATGCGCCTTCCTTGCCGCCCTGCTCAAGGGCCCGACGTACTACGACCCTGCGGGTAACGACGGCCTCGATCCGGCGGCGAACAAGAAGGACAACACCAAGCGGTCCAAGGAGCGCTGGGGCTGGATCCTCCAGCAGATGCACAACGACAACAAGCTCTCCGACGCCGACTACAAGAAGGCGATCAGCAAGTACCCCATGCCCGATCCGCGCAAGGCGGCCAAGGGCATGAGCGGTCAGATCGGCTACCTGGCGGACACGGCCAAGAAGTACGTCCTGAACCACTCCAACATCACGGAGAAGCAGTTCGACCAGGGCGGCTACCAGATCAAGACGACCTTCGACAAGGCCAAGGTCGAAGCACTGACCAAGGCCGTGAAGAAGGTCGAGAAGGAAAAGCTCGACCCGGAAAAGCGTGAGCTGGACAAGCACGTCCAGTTCGGCGCGGCGTCGGTGAAGCCCAAGGACGGCGCGATCGTCGCGCTCTACGGTGGCGCGGGGTACGAGAACGGCCACTTCAACAACAACGCGGACACCTCGGGTGTCCCCGTCGGTTCGACGTGGAAGCCGTTCGTGCTCGCCGCCGCCATGGAGCGCGGCACCTACCGGAGCGACGGCGTCGGTCTCTCGCCGCTCAGCAAGTACAACGGCAACGACCATCTCAAGATCAGGAACAACGACGGCACCTACGTCATGAAGAAGGACAACACGCCCTTCTTCCAGGAGAACGAGAGCGATCGCCCGTGGGGTTACATCTCCCTGCGCAAGGCGATGGAGCAGTCCGTCAACACCCCGTTCGTGCAGCTCGGCATGGACGTGGGGATGAAGAACGTGGCCGACCTGGCCGAGAAGGCCGGCATCCTGGACAGCAGCTTCGCCGGTCTCAACGCGTCGTTCGCGCTCGGCACGTCGACTCCCAGCGCGATCCGCATGGCCGACTCCTACGCGACGTTCGCCGCCTCCGGTAAGCAGGCCGCTCCGTACTCGGTGACGAGCGTCAAGTCCAACGGGGAGGAAGTTCCCGGCTTCGAGAAGCCGAGGATCACGCAGGCGATGCCCGAGAACGTGGCGAACAACGTCACGAACGTTCTGGAGAACGTCATCCAGAACGGTACGGGCAAGAACGCGCTGTCCCTGGGCCGTACGGCGGCCGGCAAGACCGGTACGACGGACGAGAACAAGTCGGCTTGGTTCGTCGGCTACACCCAGCAGCTCTCGACCTCGGTCGCGATGTTCCGTGAGGACCCCAAGAGCGCCAAGCTGCTCTCCATGAACGGCACGGCGGGCGAGGTGTCCATCCACGGTGGTGACGTCCCCACGCTGGTGTGGACCGAGTACATGAAGGCCGCCTTGAAGGGCGCGACCGACCTCGGCTTCCCGGAGCCCGAGAAGATCGGCGACATCCAGGACGCGGTGGGCGCTCCGACACCGACGCCGACTCCCAGTGTCGAGCCCAGCGAGACCGCCACCGAGTCCCCGAGCGCCACGCCCAGCGAGTCGCCTACGCTGCCGTCGCCCTCGCCCACCGACACCTGTGGCTTCTTCGGCTGCGATGAGGAAGACGGTGGAACGGAGAACGGCGGCACGGGCGGAGAGCCGAGCACCTCGCCCTCGCCAACGGATACGAGTGAGAACGGCGGTAACAGCAGAGGAAACGGCAACGGAGGCATCTTCGGAGGCCCCGAGGGGTAGCTGACCGAACGCCCGGCTTGGGTGTTTCACGTGAAACGCGAAGCTGTTTCACGTGAAACATGGGCCGCCGTACCCCTCGGGTACGGCGGCCCTCGGCGTTTCGACAGACACGTACGGCAGGATGTGCGGCATGCCCAGTGCAGAATCGACGCCAGCGAGCGTCCACGAGCCGGACCCGGTGCGGCCGACCAAGGAGGACGAGGTCGCCGCGGCCGGCAGTGAGCTGATCGGCGGCCCGTTGGGGCGGCGTGCCCTGCTCGGGACGTCCCGGTGGACTCCCGTGCGGGTGATCGCGCTGGTGGCGATCGGCATGTTCGCTCTCGGCCTGGTCCAGAAGGCGCCTTGCTTCAACGGAGCCTGGTTCGTCGGAGCCAGCTCCCAGTACACGCACGCCTGCTACTCGGACATCCCGCACCTCTACCAGGGGCGTGGCTTCGCCGACGGGCTCGTGCCGTACTTCGACCGGCTCCCCGGGGACATGCAGTACCTGGAGTACCCGGTACTGACCGGTGTCTTCATGGAGGTCGCCTCCTGGCTCACCCCCGGCAGCGGCACCATCCAGTACCAGGAGCAGTGGTACTGGATGGTCAACGCCGGGATGCTCATGGTGTGCGCGTCGGTCATCGCCGTCTGCGTGACCCGTACGCATGCCCGGCGTCCCTGGGACGGGCTGCTGGTTGCCCTGGCGCCCGCCTTCGCGCTGACGGCGACCATCAACTGGGACCTGCTGGCGGTGGCTCTGACGGCCGCGGCGATGCTGATGTGGTCACGCGGCCGCTCCCTCGCCTTCGGCGTCCTGCTGGGGCTCGCCACGGCCGCCAAGCTCTATCCCTTCCTGATCCTCGGGCCGCTGCTGGTGCTGTGCTGGCGCGCGGGCAAGTGGCGTGCGTTCGGGACGGCTCTGGGGGGCGCGGTCGTCGCCTGGGCCGTGGTGAACGGGCCGGTGATGCTCTTCGCGTTCGACGGCTGGTCGAAGTTCTACACGTTCAGCCAGGAACGAGGCGTCGACTTCGGCTCCTTCTGGCTGATCATGGCCCAGAACTCGGACGACCCGCTCGGCATCGACACCGTCAACACGCTCGCCACGCTGCTGATGCTGGTGTGCTGCGCGGCTGTCGCGGCGCTCGCCCTGACCGCCCCGCGCCGCCCGCGGTTCGCCCAGCTCGCCTTCCTGATCGTCGCGGCGTTCATCCTCACCAACAAGGTCTACTCGCCGCAGTACGTCCTGTGGCTGGTGCCCCTGGCGGCCCTCGCCCGGCCGAAGTGGCGGGACTTCCTGATCTGGCAGACCTGCGAGGTGGCGTACTTTCTGGGGATCTGGCTCTACCTCGCGTACACGACCAGCGGAGACGCCCACAAGGGCCTGCCGACCGACGGCTACCACTGGGCCATCGCCCTGCATCTGCTGGGGACGCTGTATCTGTGCGCCATGATCGTGCGCGACATCTTCATGCCGGAGCGGGATCCGGTGCGCCGGTCCGGCGACGACGACCCCTCGGGTGGAGTGCTCGACGGAGCCGAGGACGTCTTCGTCCTCGGTCGGGCGGCCCGTCCCGCCCGGCACACGACCGCTCGGTTCGACGGGGCTCAGGTCCAGTGGGGCAAACGGGACGCGACCGGCGGTTCGCTCTGAGCGAACGGCGCGAAGGGCCGTACAGCGAAGGGCCGTACAGCGAGAAGGCCGTACACGGGGAGCCCGTGTACGGCCTTCTCGCTGAGCTGTGCGACCTCAGTGCACCACGCCGGTCAGCGGTCCATGATCCGGTCGAACTGCGTGGTGGTGTGCCGCAGATGGGCCACCAGCTCCTCGCCGACCTTCGGCTCCGGCGCGTCCGAGGGCACGAACAGGATCGAGACCTGCATGTGCGGCGGCTCGGCGAACCAGCGCTGCTTGCCGCCCCAGACGAACGGTGAGAGGTTCCGGTTGACCGTCGCTAGGCCGGCGCGGGCGACGCCCTTGGCGCGCGGCATGACGCCGTGCAGCGCCTTGGGGGCCTCCAGGCCCACCCCGTGCGACGTACCGCCCGCCACGACCACCAGGAAGCCGTCCGAGGCCGCCTTCTGCTGCCGGTAGCCGAAGCGCTCGCCCTTGGCGACGCGCGTGACGTCCAGGACCGCGCCGCGGTACTCGGTGGCCTCGTGGTCCCCCAGCCACAGCCGCGTGCCGATGCGGGCACGGAACCGGGTCTGCGGGAACTGCTGCTGGAGACGGGCGAGTTCGTCGGCCTTGAGGTGGCTGACGAACATGGTGTGCAGGGGCAGCCGGGCCGCACGCAGCCGGTCCATCCAGCCGATGACCTCCTCGACCGCGTCCGAGCCGTCGGTGCGGTCCAGCGGCAGATGGATGGCGAAGCCCTCCAGGCGGACGTTCTCGATGGCGGCGTGCAGCTGGGCGAGGTCCTGCTCGCTGATGCCGTGCCGCTTCATCGAGGACATCACCTCGATCACCACACGCGCACCGACCAGGCCGTAGACGCCGTCTATCGACGAGACCGAGCGGATGACCCGGTCCGGCAGCGGAACCGGTTCCTCGCCGCGCCGGTACGGCGTCAGCACCAGCAGGTCGCCGCCGAAGAAGTCCTTGATCCGCGCGGCCTCGTACGTCGTGCCGACGGCGAGGATGTCCGACCCCAGCCGGGTGGCCTCCTCCGCCAGTCGCTCGTGCCCGAAGCCGTAACCATTGCCCTTGCAGACCGGGACGAGGCCGGGGAACTGATCCTGCACGTGCTTGTGGTGCGCACGCCAGCGCGCGGTGTCGACGTAGAGCGTGAGCGCCATGGCCGGACCTGGAACCTTTCTCGTGGCTGTCAGAGGTGCGGGATGAGGGGTGAGTGCGGGGTCAGCGGCGCGACATGTAGATGTCGAGCGCCTTGTGCAGCAGCTTGTTCAGCGGGAAGTCCCACTCGCCGAGGTATTCGGCCGCCTGGCCGCCCGTACCCACCTTGAACTGGATCAGGCCGAAGAGGTGGTCGGTCTCGTCCAGCGAGTCGGAGATGCCGCGCAGGTCGTAGACGGTGGCGCCGAGCGCGTAGGCGTCGCGCAGCATCCGCCACTGCATCGCGTTCGACGGCCGGACCTCACGGCCGATGTTGTCGGAGGCGCCGTAGGAGTACCAGACGTGACCGCCGACGATCAGCATCGTCGCCGCCGACAGGTTCACGCCGTTGTGCCGGGCGAAGTACAGCCGCATGCGGTTGGGGTCCTCGGTGTTGAGGGCCGTCCACATGCGCTGGAAGTACGACAGCGGGCGCGGCCGGAAGTGGTCGCGCACGGCCGTGATCTCGTACAGCCGCTGCCATTCCTCGAGGTCCTGGTAGCCGCCCTGGACGACCTCGACGCCGGCCTTCTCGGCCTTCTTGATGTTGCGGCGCCACAGCTGGTTGAAGTTCTTGTGGACCTCTTCCAGGGAGCGGTTGGCCAGCGGCACCTGGTAGACGTACCGGGGCTGGACGTCGCCGAAGCCGGCGCCGCCGTCCTCGCCCTGCTGCCAGCCCATGCGGCGCAGCTTGTCGGCGACCTCGAAGGCGCGCGGCTCGATGTGGTCGGCCTCGATGTCGCGCAGCCGCTTCACGTCAGGGTTCTGGATGCCCTGCTTGATGGAGGCGGCCTCCCAGCGCCGGATGATCACCGGCGGGCCCATCTTCACGGAGAAGGCGCCCTGCTGCTTCAGATGAGCCAGCATCGGCTCGATCCATTCCTGCAGATTCGGCGAGAACCAGTTGATGACCGGGCCCTCGGGCAGGTAGGCGAGGTAGCGCTTGATCTTGGGGAGCTGCCGGTAGAGGACCAGGCCGGCACCGACGAGCTCGCCGGTCCTGTCGTCGAACCACCCGAGGTGCTCGGAGCGCCACTCCGCCTTGACGTCAGCCCAGGCCGGGACCTGCATGTGGCTCGCCGACGGCAGGCTCTGGATGTATGCCAGATGCTGCTCGCGGCTGATGGTCCTCAGGGTCAGGCTCATTTCGGGGCGCTCCTCGGGCTGGTGTGTCCCCATGGGTTCAGGGGCTCCGGCTCTCGCGCGAAGCCTACTGCGCCTTGGGAGCGCGCCGGTTGGGCGTACGCCACCTTCGCCCCGGCCCGTATGCGGCCGGGGCGTCACACGATGTTCAGCTGGGGTGTGCCTGGCGTCAGTCGATGAGACCGCCGAACAACCCGCCGTGCGCCATGCCCAGGAAGAACCCGACAGCCGAGGCTCCCAGGCCCAGGATCAGGCCGAAGCGCTCACGGGTCGTCTCCGAGATCCACTGGCCGTACGCGCCGGTGAGAATGCCCACGAGGCCCGCCCAGGAGCTGAGCAGGTGCAGGTCATCGTCGACGAGTGCCACGACGAACGACGTGAGGCCCAGCACCAGGGTCACCGCGAGCAGGGTGTCCTGGAGGGGATGGGGCTTGCCGTCCGTGGCGAAGAGGCCGCCGGCGGTGTTGGGTCGCATTGCCTGTGCCATAGGGCACCTCCTGCGAGAGTCGGCGCATCGTAGCGCCATACACACCCGATGTGTACAGATTGGCTGCCCTGGCGGCCGGATTTCAACCGCAAGCCGCTGTGCGGGTACTCTGTACCGTCCGCACCGGTGTCTGCCCACATCACGGCAGGGGGTTCTCGACAGAACCCCGACTGTCAGTGGTGGCCGATACCGTCGGATACGCATCACAACCCTCCTGCCACGGATCGACCGTGGCCGCTGAGTCCAAAGGAGGTGGGTTCCACATGCGTCACTACGAGGTGATGGTCATCCTCGACCCCGAGGTCGAGGAGCGCGCTGTCTCTCCGTTGATCGAGAACTTCCTCTCTGTCGTCCGTGACGGCGGCGGAAAGGTCGAGAAGGTCGACACCTGGGGTCGTCGTCGTCTCGCGTACGAGATCAAGAAGAAGCCCGAGGGCATCTACTCGGTCATCGACCTGCAGGCCGAGCCTGCGGTCGTCAAGGAGCTCGACCGCCAGATGAACCTGAACGAGTCGGTCCTCCGGACCAAGGTCCTCCGCCCCGAGACCCACTGAGCTCTCCCGCTCAGCTGATCCCGGGATTCGAGTAGCAGCACAAGCAGCCAGCAGCAAACCCGCCGAGAGGTTCCCCATGGCAGGCGAGACCGTCATCACGGTGGTCGGCAATCTTGTCGACGACCCCGAGCTGCGCTTCACCCCCTCCGGTGCGGCCGTCGCGAAGTTCCGTGTCGCGTCCACTC
The DNA here is from genome assembly GCF_024442335.1 of Streptomyces sp. CRCS-T-1. NCBI lineage: Bacteria > Bacillati > Actinomycetota > Actinomycetes > Kitasatosporales > Streptomycetaceae > Streptomyces > Streptomyces sp. CRCS-T-1. The sequence goes on from NZ_CP101651.1 coordinate 4,202,737, forward strand.
CCCGCACCTTCGACCGCCAGACGAACGAGTGGAAGGACGGCGAGAGCCTCTTCCTGACCTGCTCGGTCTGGCGCCAGGCGGCTGAGAACGTCGCCGAGTCGCTCCAGCGAGGCATGCGCGTCATCGTGCAGGGCCGGCTGAAGCAGCGGTCCTACGAGGACCGGGAGGGCGTCAAGCGCACGGTCTACGAGCTGGACGTCGAGGAAGTCGGCGCCAGCCTGCGCAACGCCACGGCCAAGGTCACCAAGACCACCGGCCGCGGTGGCCAGGGCGGCTACGGCGGCGGCAGCGGTGGCGGTGGCGGCCAGGGTGGCGGCGGCTGGGGCGGCGGCCCCGGTGGCGGCCAGCAGGGCGGCGGCGCTCCCGCTGACGACCCGTGGGCGACCGGCGCTCCCGCCGGTGGCAACCAGGGCGGTGGCGGCGGCTGGGGTGGAAACTCCGGCGGCGGCGGTGGCGGCGGCTACTCGGACGAGCCCCCCTTCTAGGGCGGGTTCGCACCCAAACTTCTTGATCACACAGGAGAATCACCATGGCGAAGCCGCCTGTGCGCAAGCCGAAGAAGAAGGTCTGCGCATTCTGCAAGGACAAGGTCACGTACGTGGACTACAAGGACACGAACATGCTGCGGAAGTTCATTTCCGACCGCGGCAAGATCCGTGCCCGCCGCGTGACCGGCAACTGCACGCAGCACCAGCGTGACGTCGCCACGGCCGTGAAGAACAGCCGTGAGATGGCGCTGCTGCCCTACACCTCCACCGCGCGATAAGGGAAGGGTGACCGACACATGAAGATCATCCTCACCCACGAGGTCTCCGGCCTCGGCGCCGCGGGCGACGTCGTCGACGTCAAGGACGGTTACGCTCGCAACTACCTGATCCCGCGGAAGTTCGCTATCCGCTGGACCAAGGGTGGCGAGAAGGACGTCGAGCAGATCCGTCGTGCTCGCAAGATCCACGAGATCCAGACCATCGAGCAGGCCAACCAGGTGAAGGCCCAGCTCGAGGGCGTCAAGGTCCGTCTGGCCGTCCGTGCCGGCGACGCCGGCCGCCTCTTCGGTTCCGTCACCCCGGCCGACATCGCCTCGGCGATCAAGGCTGCCGGTGGCCCCGAGGTCGACAAGCGCCGCATCGAGATCGGTTCGCCGATCAAGTCGCTCGGCGCTCACCAGTCGTCCGTGCGTCTGCACCCCGAGGTTGACGCCAAGGTCAGCATCGAGGTCGTCGCGGCCTGAGTGCCGCGCTCGCTGATGCAGTGAGCGATGGGGCCGCACCCTTCGGGGTGCGGCCCCATCGTCGTATCCGGGCCCATCTCGTCGTATCCGTCGGCGCGGTATCTGGTTTCACGTGAAACACCGTGTTTCACGTGAAACAGTCCGTCGGCCGAGCCCGGTCGTCAGCGGGTCGCGCCCGTGACCATCCACCGCCCTGAGCGGCTTCGGAGCCACAGAGTCAGCATCCGCATGGTCATCATCAGCGTCATGGCGGCCCAGAGAGCGGTGAGTCCACCGCCCAGTACCGGAACCAGCAGGGCGACCGGGGTGAAGACCGCCAGGGTGAGCACCATCGCCCAGGCGAGGTAGGGACCGTCGCCGGCGCCCATCAGGACTCCGTCCAGGACGAAGACGATGCCGGAGATCGGCTGCGAGAGAGCGACGATGACCAGGGCGGGCAGGGCCGCGTCCTTGACCGCCGAGTCACTGGTGAACAGGGGCAGGAACGCCGGTCGGGCGAGGACGACCAGGGCTCCGAGGACGACTCCGACGGCGATACCCCACTCCACCATCCGACGGCATACCGCGCGGGCGCCCTCTGTGTCACCGGCTCCTAGGTAGCGCCCGATGATGGCCTGCCCCGCGATGGCGATGGCGTCGAGAGCGAAGGCGAGCAGGCTCCACAGGGACAGGATGATCTGGTGTGCGGCGATGTCGGCATCCCCGAGCCGGGCGGCAACCGCCGTGGCGATCATCAGGATCGCCCGCAGGGAGAGGGTGCGGACCAGCAGGGGCACACCGGCCTGAGCGGACGCCCTGATCCCGGCGGCGTCCGGGCGCAGGGAGGCGCCATGCTTCCGCGCTCCACGCAGAACCACCGCGAGGTAGACCGCGGCCATGCCGCACTGGGCGATGACGGTGCCCCAGGCGGAGCCGGCGATCCCCAGTCCTGCCCCGTACACGAGCCCCGCGTTGAGAGCGCCGTTGGCCACGAAGCCGATGACGGCGACATAGAGGGGGGTCTTGGTGTCCTGGAGGCCGCGCAGGAGGCCGGTCGCGGCGAGGACGACGAGCATCGCCGGTATGCCGAGCACGGAGATGCGCAGATACGTGATCGCGTAGGGGGCTGCGGCGTCCGAGGTGCCGAAGAGCTCCACGAGATGGGGCGCTGTCGGCAGGGCGACGGCGACGACGCCGGCGCCGAGGAGCAGAGCCAGCCAGATGCCGTCCATGCCCTGACGGATGGCGGCCGGGAGATCACCCGCGCCGACGCGACGGGCGACCGCCGCTGTCGTGGCGTAGGCGAGGAAGACGAAGACGCTGACGGCGGTCATCAGCAGGGCCGAGGCGACGCCGAGACCGGCGAGTTGGGCTGTGCCCAGATGGCCGACGATGGCGGTGTCGGTCATGAGGAAGAGAGGCTCGGCGACGAGCGCGCCGAAGGCCGGCACGGCGAGTGCGACGATCTCTCGGTCGTGCTGTCTCCGGCCGACTCGAGGGCGCGCGGGGGCCTGTGTCATGTGCACTAATCTAATCGTCCACAGGTAAGAGATGCAAAGCTTTTGTGACCCTTACCATTCGTCCAGAGGTGCGCACTGCTGTGCACCTTTCGAAGCGATCTTGGGCCGGTTGGGGAAGTTTTTCTTCTGCACAGCCAGTGGATGGCAAAGTTGCAGGTCAGGGTGGCTTCCTTGTGATGAGTGGAAGCTTGTTCACAGGCCTGTCCACCGGGTCGTGCACAGGTTTCGCCGAGTTCTCCACAGCATCTGGGCCGTCGTCCACATGGCCTGTGGATAACCAGATTGGCTGACGGTGCCGACGGGCCTACGGTAGTCCGGCGCCCGCTCCGTCCGTCGGTTTTCGAAACGTCACAAAACCGGCGTCCAGTAACCGGAGTTGGGCCTCTCATTTGTCAGTGCCGTGCCGTAGAAAAGAGGGGCACGGCGAGGTCTGCTGCGGCGGACGGGAGGAGGTGGCTCGGTGAGCATTTCCGAGCCCTTGGACGACCCGTGGGCCGACAGCGGGCCCAGTGATCGTCTGCCCTCTTCCCGCCGTCGTGGTGACGGCGCCCGAGGCCGCGACGAGCAGCACGAGCGCGGCCGGGACAACGGCGAGTGGGACGGCGGCGGAGGCACCTCGTTCGAACGGGTACCGCCGCAGGACATCGAGGCCGAGCAGTCCGTCCTCGGCGGCATGCTCCTGTCCAAGGACGCCATCGCCGACGTCGTCGAGATCCTCAAGGGCCACGACTTCTACAAGCCGGCCCACGAGACGATCTATCAGGCCGTCCTCGACGTCTACGCCAAGGGCGAGCCGGCCGACCCCATCACCATCGCCGCCGAACTCACCAAGCGCGGCGAGATCAACAAGGTCGGCGGGGCGTCGTATCTGCACACCCTCGTCCAGACGGTGCCCACAGCGGCGAACGCCGCCTACTACGCGGAGATCGTCCACGAGCGTGCCGTCCTGCGGCGCCTGGTCGAGGCCGGTACGCGCATCACCCAGATGGGATACGCGGCCGACGACGACGTCGACGAGATCGTCAACCGCGCCCAGGCAGAGGTCTACGCGGTCACCGAGCAGCGCACCAGCGAGGACTACCTGCCGCTCGGCGACATCATGGAGGGCGCGCTCGACGAGATCGAGGCGATCGGCTCGCGCAGCGGTGAGATGACCGGTGTGCCCACGGGGTTCACGGACTTCGACTCCCTCACCAACGGTCTGCACCCGGGCCAGATGATCGTCATCGCCGCCCGGCCCGCCATGGGTAAGTCCACGCTCGCGCTGGACTTCGCGCGAGCCTGCTCGATCAAGAACAACCTGCCGAGCGTGATCTTCTCGCTCGAAATGGGCCGCAACGAGATCGCGATGCGTCTGCTGTCCGCCGAAGCCCGGGTCGCCCTGCACCACATGAGGTCCGGCACGATGACGGACGAGGACTGGACGCGCCTGGCCCGGCGTATGCCGGACGTCTCGGCCGCACCGCTCTTCATCGACGACTCGCCCAACCTGTCGATGATGGAGATCCGCGCCAAGTGCCGCCGCCTGAAGCAGCGCAACGACATCAGGCTGGTCGTCATCGACTACCTCCAGTTGATGCAGTCCGGTGGCTCCAAGCGTGCCGAGAACCGTCAGCAGGAGGTCTCGGACATGTCCCGTAACCTCAAGCTCCTCGCCAAGGAGCTGGAGCTCCCGGTCATCGCGCTCTCCCAGCTCAACCGTGGCCCCGAGCAGCGTACGGACAAGAAGCCGATGGTCTCCGACCTGCGTGAGTCCGGCTCCATCGAGCAGGACGCCGACATGGTCATCCTGCTGCACCGCGAGGACGCCTATGAGAAGGAGTCGCCGCGCGCGGGCGAGGCCGACCTGATCGTGGCCAAGCACCGTAACGGCCCGACGGCGACGATCACGGTCGCCTTCCAGGGCCACTACTCACGGTTCGTGGACATGGCGCAGACCTGACCTGACCGAGCTCCGGCGACACCGGTCCGGAATGTGCTCGACGCGGCGCCGCCGGGGCGGGTGGACTGGGACCCATGACGACATCTCAGGGAGAGCTGCTTCCCGGCACGCGTCGCGCACTGCTGCACCGGATCGCCGTCGCCCAGGCCGAAGGACGGGCGCCGTCGCTCGTCGCGGCCGTCGTGCGGGACGGCAAGCCGGTGTGGACAGGCGCGCGGACCTCGGTGGAGGGGCATGCGCCGGACGAGAACGTGCAGTACCGGATCGGCTCGATCACCAAGACCTTCACGGCGGTTCTCGTCCTGCGGCTGCGCGACGAGGGAGCGCTGGACCTCGGGGATCCGTTGGAGAAGCACCTGCCGGGCACCGGCGTGGGGGAGGCGACCGTCGCCGAACTGCTCGCGCACGCCGGAGGACTGGCGGCCGAGACACCGGGACCGTGGTGGGAGCGGAGCCCCGGTTCTCTGCGGCCCGAACTCGCCGACGTGCTGGGCGAGCGGCCGCTGCTGTCTCCGCCCGGCCGCCGGTTCCACTACTCGAACCCGGGCTACGCGCTGCTCGGCGCGCTCATCGAGAAGCTGCGCGGCGCCTCCTGGGAGGCGGTCCTTCGGCGCGAAGTGCTCGAACCCCTGGAGTTGCACCGCACGAGCGTGCGGCCCCAGGCGCCGCACGCGGGTGGCTGGGCGGTGCATCCCTGGGCCGACGTGATGCTCCCCGAGCCCACCGAGGACCTGGGGCGCATGGCCCCGGCAGGCCAACTGTGGTCGACCACGCGTGACTTGGCGCGCTTCGCCGCCTTCCTGGTCAACGGCGACGAGCGGGTGCTGAGCGCCGAGTCTCTTCGGGAGATGCGGACACCGGCGGCGCCCCACGACGCGGCGGACGTGGCGAGCGGCTACGCCTACTGTCTGGGGATGGAGATCCGCCGGTGGAACGGGCGGTCCCTCGTCGGACACACCGGTTCGCTACCCGGGTTCCTCGCGTGCCTCATGATCGACGTCGAGGAGGACGTTGCGGCGGTGGTCCTGGCCAACTGCACCTCGGGCCCGCCGCTGTTCTCCGTTGCCGCCGACCTGGTCGGCATCGTGGCCGAGGCGGAACCACGCATCCCCTCCCCGTGGAAGCCACTGAGCGATGTCGATCCGTCGACGCTGGAGCTGACGGGCCAGTGGTACTGGGGGACGCACACCCACGCGCTGCGGCTGACCGCCGACGGGTTCGTCTCGCTGGGGCCGCTGTCCGGCGGCGGCCGGCGGTCGCGGTTCCGCCCGAACGGCGACGGCACATGGACCGGGCTTGAGGGCTACTACGCCGGCGAGCTCCTGAAGGCCGTACGGCGGCCGGACGGAACCGTGAGCCATCTGGACCTCGGCTCGTTCGTGTTCACGCGTCAGCCGTACGACGAGGGGGCTCCTGTGCCGGGTGGGGTCGACCCGGAGGGGTGGCGCGGGATCGGCTAGGCAGTTCGGCAGGCAGTGACGACGAGGGGCGCTTCGCTTCACGTGAGTCTGTTTCACGTGAAACAGAGCGCCTCTCGCATGCCGATCACAGCGAGAGCTTGAAGCCCGTGTGGGAGGCCGTGAAGCCGAGCCGCTCGTAGAAGCGGTGGGCGTCGGTGCGCGAGGTGTCGGAGGTCAGCTGGACCAACTGGCAGCCCGAGTCGCGGGATTCGCTGATCGCCCACTCGATGAGCTGTGTCCCCAGGCCGCTGCCGCGTTCGTCGGCGTGGATGCGCACGCCTTCGATGATCGACCTGGTCGCACCGCGTCGGGACAGCCCGGGAATGATCGTGAGCTGGAGCGTGCCGACGACCCGGCCCTCCCGCACCGCCACGACCAGTCGCTGGTTGGGGTCGCTGCTGAGCCGCTCCAGCGCGGTCAGGTACGGGGCGAGGTCGTCCGGTGACTCGCGCTGTGCGCCCAGGGGGTCGTCCGCGAGCATTCCGACGATCGCCGGGACGTCGTCGGTGACGGCGGCACGTATCTCAAGATCTCCCATGGGCGCAGCCTACGCAGAGGTGCCCGGCGCGGCAGCGTCCTATGCGGGCACCGGGGCCTTCAGCGTCTCGACCACCCGGACCAGCGGGGCCAGCTCGGGGTTCTTCGCCGCCTCGTCCAGGGCCTCACGCAGGGCGGCGTCATTGGTCGGCCGTGCCGCTTCCAGCAGCTCGAGGCCCGCCTCGGTGACGTTCGTGTAGATGCCCCGGCGGTCGGTGGGGCACAGATAGCGCTCCAGGAGCCCGCGGTCCTCGAGGCGGGTGACCAGACGGGTGGTGGCGCTCTGGCTGAGCACGACCGCGTCGGCGACCTGCTTCATCTGCAGATGGCCCCCGTCCCCGTCGTGCTGTCGGCTGAGCACGTCCAGCAGGGAGTACTCCCGCGCGCTCAGGTCGTGCTGGGCCTGCAGGGCGCGCTCGATGTGGCCCTCGATCCTCCCGTGCAGCAGGGAAAGGGCGCACCAGCCCTGGGCGAGCGCGGTGAGCGCGGGGTCCGTCGCTGTCATTGGCGTTTCCTCCGTCCCGGAGCGGCTGACACCCAGGATAGAGCAGCCCTGCAATTGACGTCGTTTGCCTATAGCCCGCGTGTGCAACTATTGTGGACGCACGCAAAGCGCTCCTGCAATCTTCTGGGAAGGTAACCCCTCCATGCCTCTCGCGCTTCTGGCCCTCGCGATCGGGGCCTTCGGGATCGGAACGACGGAATTCGTGATCATGGGCTTGCTGCCCCAGGTCGCGGGCGACTACGGGGTCTCCATCCCCACCGCCGGGTACCTGGTGACCGGCTATGCGCTCGGTGTCATGTTCGGCGCCCCGCTGATGACCGTCCTCGGCACCAAGGTCTCCCGCAAGCGGATGCTGATGGTGCTGATGGGCCTGTTCATCGTCGGCAATCTGCTCTCGGCTCTCGCCCCCGCCTTCTCCGTCATGCTGATCGGCCGGATCGTCGCCTCGCTCGCCCATGGCGCCTTCTTCGGTATCGGCGCGGTCGTCGCGGCCGAACTGGTGGCCCCGGACAAGAAGGCCGGAGCCATCTCGATGATGTTCACCGGGCTGACCGTCGCCAACGTCGTCGGCGTCCCGCTGGGCACGCTCGTCGGACAGTCCCTCGGCTGGCGTGTGACCTTCGCCGTCGTCGCCGCCCTCGGTGTCATCGGCCTGGCCGGCATCGCCCGGCTCGTCCCCGATATGCCCAAGCCGGAGGGCGTGCACCTGAAGCACGAGCTGGCCGCCTTCAAGAACGTGCAGGTGCTGCTCGCGATGGCGATGACCGTCCTCGGCTTCGGCGGTGTCTTCGCGGCCATCACCTACATCGCGCCGATGATGACCCACGTCACCGGCTTCGCCGAGGGCTCCGTCACCTGGCTGCTGGTCCTCTTCGGCCTCGGCATGGTCGGCGGCAACCTCGTCGGCGGCAAGTTCGCCGACCGCGCCCTGATGCCCATGCTGTACGTCTCCCTGGGCGCCCTGGCCGTCGTGCTGGCGCTGTTCACCCTCACCGCGCACGACAAGCTGCTGTCGGCCGTCACGATCGCGCTGATCGGCGCCCTGGGCTTCGCCACCGTCCCGCCGCTCCAGAAGCGGGTCCTCGACCAGGCGCACGGTGCCCCGACTCTGGCCTCCGCCGTGAACATCGGCGCCTTCAACCTGGGCAACGCCCTCTCCGCGTGGCTCGGCGGCCTCGTGATCGCGGCGGGCCTCGGCTACACCGCCCCCAACTGGGTCGGTGCCGCCCTGGCGGCGGGCGCCCTGCTCCTGGCCTTCCTCTCGGCCGCTCTGGAGCGCCGCGACGGTGCCCGCGGCACCGCCGTCACGGGAGCCGCGCCGGCCGAGCAGCGGACCGCCGTCCACCACTGAGCCACCGGGACGCCTCGGCCCGGAGCCAGACCAGAACCAACCAGAAAGTCCCTAGGAGAACCCCCTCATGAGCACCACCACAGCCGTCGCCCCGCTGACCACCCAGGACGCCGACGCCCTCGTCACCGCCGCCCGTCGTGCCGCCGAGGCCGCAGGTGTGACCGTCAGTGTCACCGTCCTGGACGCGGGTGGTCATCTGCTCGCCTTCCGGCGTGACGACCGTGCCGTGCTGATCTCCGGCGAGACCAGCACCCGCAAGGCCTACACCGCTCTCCAGCTGAACGCGCCCACCGCCGACCTCGTCGACGCCGTGCAGCCCGGAGGGCCCTTCCACACGCTGCCGACCGCGCTCGACCGGCCGCTGCTGTTCATCGCGGGCGGCGTGCCGGTGCACCGCGACGGCCGCCTGATCGGCGCGATCGGCGTCGGCGGTGGCGCCCCGGAGCAGGACCACGGCTTCGCCACGACCGCCGTGGAGACCCTCGCCTGACCCGGACCCGGCACACGCGACTACGCCTGCTCCCCGATCCCCGGGGAGCAGGCGTAGTCGTATCCGGGGGCCTTCAGCCCGGGTGTCCGCGCTCCTCAGCCCGCCGCGACCGTGACCGGCGCGAACCGGCGGGTCCAGTCTCCGGGCAGCTCGGTGATTCCGTACGTCATCACCGAGTTGAAGGCGATGGAGGCCAGGCCGCGCTCCTTCACCCACGCCAGGAGCTCCTCGTGCCGCACGTCGATATCGGTGCGCAGAGGACGGTCGGTGTGGGCCGCGAGGGAGGCGAGGAGCGCCTGGGCGACCGCCGTGTCGCGTGCGATGAGCGGGCCGACGACATGGGTGTCCATGTTGGGCCAGGCGGCCGCGTACCCGATGATCCGCCCGCCCTCCTCGGCCACGCGCAACTGGTCGGCGAAGGCGGGCAGTCGCGTGACGATGTGCGTGCGGTCGGTCCCGAACGCCTGCTCGTCGAGCCGGAGGATGGCGGAAAGGTCCTCGGCGGTCGCGGCACGGGTGGCGACCTCGGGATCCGGTCCGCCGGGAGTGAAGTGGCCGCGCACCATCTCCGCTCGCCCGGTGACCTTGAAGCCGAGTTCCTCGTAGAGGGGGCGGCCGTTCGGTGTCGCGTGCAGGGTGAGGGGGGTGGGGCCCATCGCCGAGACGACATGGTGCATCAGTCGGCGTCCCACACCCTGTCGGGCATACCGATCGGCGACCAGAACCATGCCGATTGCCGCGAGGGCGGGGTGCTCCTGCGGTCCGTACTCGGTGACGACGCAGGCGCTCACGAGGCCGCCGTCGGGGTCATCGATGCCGTAGCCCTTCCCAGCCGTGAGGAGGAAGCCCCACTTGTGCTCCTCCCGTGGCCACCCCCGGTCCTGAGACAAGTCGGCGCAGGCGGCGAGATCGCGGAGCGTCAGACGGCGGATGGGCAATGAGGCAAGGGAAGGAGTCGGCACGCAGGTCAGGCTGTCCGACAGGGGCCCCTGACGTCCACCGCTTTCCCCGGACCCATACGAGCTTTTGGCCAGTTGTAGCCGTCTGCACAGAGAGCGGTCAGGGAGCGGTCAGACGCTGGACGTTTCACGTGAAACACAGGCGCGATGTCCAGTAGTTGGCAGTACTGATGATTCGCGCGGTGCCCTCATTCGTGATGAGGGAAGGGGGGACTTGTGTGCACGGCGGTGGCCGGTAGGGTCGACTCCGGTTCGCATTCGGGGCGGGTGACCCGTTCCGTGCGGGCCGGACAGAGGGCAATGCAGCCTAATGGGACGGAGAGATCGAAGACCCGCGTTTTCGGTTACGCGACTGAGCCGTCCAGACGAGTGGGAAGCTCGGGTGAGAGCACTGCGGGCAATGTCACACTCTTGCCTACTTGTCCGTACGGAGCCGAAATACGGGTTGAATGTGGCCGCATTGGCCACGACATGGATGGGAACGCAGACCGTCCACGGGGGAAAGCAGGCACCTTCCGAATAGGGAAGTGCGCAGACCGACCGAAAGATGCTCGAGGCGAGGCACACCATGGACGCTCCGACCACCACGTCGGCCGACAACGGCACTTCCGGCGGCGGAGGCGGCTGGTTCACGCCCCGCAAGAAGCCGACGACGACACCGGACAGCGAACCCGCTGCGCCGGAGGGGCGCCGCCCGGCCGCGATACGCCCCGTGGGCAGGCCAGGGCCCGCTCCGGAGACTCCGGCCGACGGCACGGCGGTGCCGCCCGCTCCGACGACCAGCGGCGCGAGTACCGGTGAGCCCGAACAGGCGCGTGCGCCTCAGGAAGCGATACCCGCGCCCAGTCCCCTGGCCGCACAGCACGCCTCGGCTCCCGCCGCGGCAAGCGTCGCCGCTGCCTCGTCAGCGGGTCCCGCGCCCACGACGCTCACACCGGCGCCGTTCGCCTCCACCGCTCCCTCCGCACCCGGCCCCGACGAGACGTGGGTTCCCACCCAGCGGCCCACCCCCGCGTCGCACCCGGGCCAAGCCGCCTCCGCACCGGCCCAGGAAGCGTCCCCGGACGCCGTCCTCGTCCGCCGTGCCATGGCCGAGGTCGCACCCGTGGCCGAGAAGGTCACGTCGTACTTCTACGCCCTGCTCTTCGTCCGCTACCCGGACCTGCGGCCGATGTTCCCGCCCGCGATGGACACGCAGCGGGACCGTCTGCTCAAGGCGCTGCTCACGGCCGCCGAGCACATCGACAACAAAGAGGTCCTGGTCGACTACCTGCAGAACCTCGGCCGGGGCCACCGCAAGTACGGAACGCGGGCCGAGCACTACCCGGCCGTCGGCGAATGCCTCATCGGCGCGCTGAGCAAGTACGCCGCCGGGGTCTGGAACGAGGAGATGGAGGCGGCCTGGATCCGGACCTACACCACCATCTCCCAGGTCATGATCGACGCGGCGGCCACGGACGAATTGCGTGCCCCGGCCTGGTGGTACGCCGAGGTCGTCACGCACGACCTCAGAACTCCGGACGTCGCGGTCATCACCGTCCGCCCCGACCAGCCGTACCCCTTCCTCGCCGGGCAGTACACGAGCGTGGAGACACCCTGGTGGCCCCGGATCTGGCGGCACTACTCCTTCGCCGCGGCGCCCCGCTCCGACGGCCTGCTGTCGTTCCATGTGAAGGCCGTCCCGGCCGGCTGGGTCTCCAACGCCCTGGTGCACCGTGCCCGCCCCGGCGACATCATCCGGCTCGGCCCGCCCGCCGGCGCCATGACCGTGGACCACACCACCGAGAGCGGTCTGCTCTGCGTGGGCGGCGGCACGGGCATCGCGCCCATCAAGGCACTGGTCGAAGACGTCGCCGAGCACGGGGACCGCCGGTCGGTCGAGGTCTTCTACGGGGCCCGCACCGATCACGACCTGTACGACATCGACACCATGCTCCGCCTCCAGCAGAGCCACCCCTGGCTCTCGGTCCGCGCGATCATCGACCAGCAGGCACACCAGCAGCTCCCGGACGCGATCCGCGCCTACGGGCCATGGGACGAGTTCGACGCCTATCTCTCGGGCCCGCCCGGGATGATCCGCAGCGGTGTGGACGCCCTGAGGGACGTCGGTATCCCGTCGGACCGTATTCGGCACGACTCCGTGGAGGAACTGGTCGCGGCCGGGCCCTGAACCGCTGCCGGTGTCAGCCCAGGTCGGGGGCGTGCATGGCCCGTACGCCCTCGATGTTGCCGTCCAGGTAGTGCCGCAGCGACAGCGGCACCAGGTGCACGGAGGCGATCCCGACGCGGGTGAAGGGCACACGCACGATCTCGTACTCGCCGACGGGTTCGTCCACCTCGGGGCCGTGGCGGAGGGACGGGTCCATGGACTCCAGGTGGCAGACGAAGAAGTGCTGCACCTTCACACCGGTCGCGCCGCCGTCCTCCCCGATGTGCTCCATGGTGTCCACGAAGCAGGGCACCACATCGATGATCTTGGCGCCGAGCTCCTCGTACACCTCTCGGTGCAGGGCGTCGACGACGGTCGAGTCGTCGGGCTCGACCCCGCCGCCGGGAGTGAGCCAGTAGGGATCCACGCCCGGCTTGGTGCGCTTGATCAGGATCAGGTCGTCACCGTCCAGCAGAATGGCACGGGCGGTGCGCTTGACCACAGGTCGGACGGTCATGAGTGAAATGTGGCCCGGCTGGTTCCACGTGAAACATCGCGAATCGTCACCGGCCGAGCTCTCAGAGTGAGGCACGGTCCCGGGCGCCTCAGCACCAGTCGGTCGAGGCGCGCTGCAACCACTCGTGGGCCCGCGCTATATGGGGCATCGCGAGCGTCCCGGTGCGGACCACCAGGAAGTAGGTCCGCAGCGGCGGCACCGCCGGCTCGTGCAGGGCGACGACGTCACCCCGTTCCAGCGCGGCCGCACACAGATAGCGCGGGAGCACCGCCAGGCCCGCCCCAGCGACCGCACAGGCCAGGACCGCGCGCAGGTCGGGAACGATGACCGTGCCCGGGGCGGCGGGGCGCGAGTCGAAGACGGAGGCCCAGTAGCGGGAGACGAAGGGCAGCGACTCGTGCACCTCCACCACGGGCACCTGCTCCAGGGACGGTTCCGGCTTGCGGTCCGGCTGCCCGGCGCCGATCTGTTCGGCCCAGCGCGGGGCGGCGACCAGGACGTGCTCCTCGTCGCAGAGAGCAGTCGCCGTGAGCAGGGCGCCCCGTGGCTGGGCCGTGCTGATGGCCAGATCGTGATGCCCGGCGGAGAGCCCTTCCAGCGTCTCCTCGGCGTTTCCGAAGGAGGCGCGCAGGGCGAAGCCCTGACCGTCCTCGCCGATCAGCTCAGTGAGCGCGGGCAGAGCTCGTTCGGCGGTGAACTCCGCAGGCCCGGCGAGGTGCAGTGTCCGTAAGGAGGAGTCGTCGTCGAGGCCGGTCTCCGTTATCTCCACCAGAGCGTCGAGATGCGGTGCGGCCTTGTGGGCGAGTTCGTCGCCGATGCTCGTCGGGGTCACGCCACGGGCCTGCCGCAGGAACAGGGGGCGGCCCAGCTGCCGTTCCAGGGTCCGTATCTGCGAGGTGACGGCGGGCTGGGAGAGGCCCAGCAGGGCGGCGGCGCGGGTGAAGGAGCCGGCCCGGTGCACGGTCACGAAGGTCCGCAGCAAGGCCAGATCCACCGCAGACTCTCCCCTCTTCGGCCCCGCTCCCGGCCCTCCGGCCCCGCTCAACTATAAATAAGTCGATAGGTCTCTGTCGCTACTGTGATTGGACACTGACAGAGAGTCAACTAGCCTTGGTCGCGCGGTTCTTGCGCGCGGAACCGGGGGACGGTCCGAGCCACGAGGGGGGAGGCTCGGACCGTCCGTGGGGGATGGTCAGGCCGCCGACGTGTCCAGTGCCCGCAGTACGTCCGCCATCAGGTCCTCGGGGTCCTCGGCGCCGACCGACAGGCGGATGAAGCCCTCCGGGACAGCGTCGCCGCCCCAGCGGCCGCGCCGTTCGGCCGTGGACCGTACCCCGCCGAAGCTCGTCGCGTCGTCCACGAGCCGCAGCGCGTCGAGGAAACGGTCGGCCCGCTCGCGCGTGGGCAGGGTGAACGACACCACGCACCCGAAGCGCCGCATCTGCTGAGCCGCGATCTTGTGCGCGGGGTCGTCGGGAAGTCCGGGATAGCGCAGTCCGGTCACCTCGGGACGCGCGCGCAGCGCTTCTGCGACCGCGAGGGCGGTCGTGCCCTGCCGGTCGACCCGCAGCTGCAACGTCGCGATCGAACGGTGCGCGAGCCAGGCCTCCATGGGCCCGGGAATCGCTCCGGCGATCTTGCGCCAGCGGCGCACCGAGGCCATGGCCTCGGCGTCACGGCCGACGACATAGCCCAGGAGGATGTCGCCGTGCCCCGTGAGCTGCTTGGTGCCGCTGGCCACCGCGAAGTCGGCGCCGAGCTCCAGGGGGCGCTGGCCGAGCGGTGTCGCGAGGGTGTTGTCGACGGCCACCAGGGCACCACGCGCGTGTGCCGCGTCGGCGAGCCGCCTGATGTCGCACACGTCGAGCCCGGGGTTCGACGGCGTCTCGATCCACAGCAGCTTCGCGCCGTCCAGGACGTCGAGCTGGGCGTCGCCGCGGGTCGGCGCGGTGCGTACCTCGATGCCGTAGGTCTCCAGCTGGGCGCGGACCAGGGGCAGTGCCTGATAGCCGTCGTCAGGCAGGACGCACACATCACCGGCGCGCAGCTGGGAGAAGAGCACCGCCGAGGTCGCGGCCATGCCCGACGCGAAGACGAGCGTCTCGGCGTCGTCCCGGCCGGGCGCCTCCAGCTCGCCGACTGCGCGCTCCAGCAGCGTCCAGGTCGGGTTCTCGTCACGGCCGTAGGTGTACGGGCCGGTCGGGTCGCCCGGCAGATGGAAGTGGGCGGCGAACACCGGTCCGGGCAGGGTGGGCTCGTGCTTGACCGGCTCGGGCAGCCCGGCCCGTACCGCCCGCGTGCCGTCACCGGCGTCGGCGGCGACCTGGGCCGCGTCGCCCGATGTCCGGGCCGTCCCGCCCGTCGATCCGCCCTGGTCACCCGTCGCGGATTCACTCATGCCACTCGTCCCTCCACGTCCGCACGCACTGCGGCGAGCAGACCGGTGCTCGCCGCCTCCACCATCTCAAGGCACTCCTCGAAACCGTCCGCGCCCCCGTAGTAGGGGTCCGGCACGTCGAGGTCGTCGCCCGCGGCGGGGTCGTACGAGCGGAGCAGCCGCACCTTGCGCGCGTCCTCTTCCGTGGGCGCGAGGCGGCGCAGGTCGCGGAGGTGACCGGCGTCGAGGGCGACGACCAGGTCCAGTCGGGAGAACCACGACGGCTGGAACTGCCGGGCCGTGTGGCCGGTGTCGTAGCCGTTCTCCTCCAGGACGGCCACCGTGCGCGGGTCGGCGCCGTCGCCCTCGTGCCAGCCGCCCGTGCCGGCGCTGTCGACCTCGACCAGGCCGTCGAGTCCGGCCTCCGCCACGCGGGCCCGGAAGACGACCTCCGCCATCGGGGAACGGCAGATGTTGCCCGTGCAGACGAAGCAGACTCGGTACGTCATACGCGCTCAGTCCCCGTCGGGCAGGACGACGTTCAGCGCCCAGGAGACGACAGAGATGATCAGGCCGCCCAGGACGGCCGTCCAGAACCCGTCCACCTGGAAGCTCAGGTCGAACTGGTCGGCCAGCCACGAGGTGAGCAGCAGCATCAGCGCGTTGACGACCAGGGTGAACAGGCCGAGCGTCAATATCAGCAGCGGGAGGCTGAGCAGCTTGACGAGCGGCTTGACCAGGAAGTTCACCAGGCCGAAGATCAGCGCGACGATGATCAGGGTGCCGATCTTCATGCCCGTGCTGTCACCGGTCAGGGTGATCTTGTCGAGCAGCCATACGGCGACCGCCAGGGCACCGGCGTTGGCGATCGTCTTGACTACGAAATTCTTCATGTGTCTGATCGTGGCAGACCTGATCGGGCACGGGCACAAGAGGCAGGGGCGGACTAGGCGATGAAGGCATTCCGGCTGGACGAACTGGAGGCGGAGCGCGCCGCCAACGAGGGCGCCTACCTGCAGTTTCTGCGGGCGCAGAACATGTCGGTCGGTCTGTACGCCCTCGACGCGGGCGAGCAGGATCCACAGAAGCCGCACAATCAGGACGAGGTCTACTTCGTTGTGAGCGGCCGGGCCGCGATCACCGTCGGCCTGGAGACGACCCAGGTGGCGCGCGGCAGCGTGGTCTATGTGCCGGCGGGTGTCGCCCACAAGTTCCACCACATCACCGAGGACCTCAGGGTGCTGGTGGTGTTCTCTCCGCCCGAGAGCTGACGGACCGCCTCGGGGTTCCCTAGGGGTTCGGTCAGGGGAGGACAAGGGGTGCGAGGCCCCCGCCGGACCCCCTTCCGGACCTAGCATCGAGTGCGGAACGTCAGAAGACCGAACAGGACCCGGCACTCGAACGGGTGGAGAGACAAGGACGAGGGCGATGCGAGAGATCTTCACGGGACTGCCGTGGTGGGTGAAGTGGATCGCGGTGCCGGTCATCGCCCTGGTCGTGTTCGGTGGGCTGATCGCCAGTGTGGTCGGCTTCGTCATCGGACTGCTCTTCAAGGTGCTGGTCTTCGTGGCGCTGGTCGGCGGACTGATCTACGTCGTACGGAAGTTCACGTCGAGCTCCTCGTCCCGCAGCGACTGGTGAGGCCGGTGGGAAACCGGTGGGGGTAGCGGGGAACGCGGGGAATCACCCGTTCCCTCGGGCGGGGGAAGTTTCCCGGCCGGGCCGTCTGCGTGCGGTGGCAGGCGAATAGAGTCCGGCTCGACGCGGGGACTTCCCCGCGAGCGGCATACACCCCCACCCGTGTTCCTCCGCACGGGTCGGCCCCTCGCGTTTCGGGAGTGACCCTTGGCCCCGGCTGACACCGCACCGGCCCACCTGCGCAGCGTTCCCGCGCAACCGCGCTCGGCGGCACCCTCCGAGTCACTACCGCCCCCCACACCACCGCCTCCCGCCGGATCCCCGCCTCCGGCGACCCTCATCGGGTCCGTGCAGCGCGCCATGCGCCTGCTGGAAACCGTCGCCGGGCATGTCTACGGCGCCCCCGCCAAGCAACTGGCCCGCGAGACCGGGCTGGCGCTGCCCACGACGTACCACCTGCTGCGCACC
The DNA here is from genome assembly GCF_024442335.1 of Streptomyces sp. CRCS-T-1. Taxonomy (NCBI): domain Bacteria; kingdom Bacillati; phylum Actinomycetota; class Actinomycetes; order Kitasatosporales; family Streptomycetaceae; genus Streptomyces; species Streptomyces sp. CRCS-T-1. The sequence continues at coordinate 4,219,860 of NZ_CP101651.1, forward strand.
CTCGTGCACGAGGGCTATCTGCGCCGGGACAAGGGCCTGTTCTTCCTCGGCGAGGCCGCCGAGCGGCTGAGCAGCAGCGGGGCGCGGCAGAAACGTCGCAGCACGGTGGTCGACACGCTCGCGCAGTGGCGAGACCTCCTCGGCGTCCCCGTCTACTACGCGGCGTACCGCGAGGGCGAGATCGAGGTCATGTGCGTCTCCGAGAGCCCGGGCGCCCCGGCGGTCGAGGAGTGGGCCGACTTCCGGGAGACCGGGCACGCGCACGCCATCGGGCAGTGCCTGCTGTCCCAACTGGACGCCGAGGCCCGTCGCGACCACCTCGACCGCTACCCGGTGCAGCCCCTCACGCCGTACACGGTGCGGGACAACCACAGTCTGCTCCGGCGTCTGGAGCGGATGCGGCGGATGGAACCGGTGACCGAGCGTCAGGAGTACGCCCTGGGCGCGGTCTGCGCGGCGATCCCGCTGACTCTGGGCACCACGGCGGCGACGATGGCCATCTCCCTGCCCGCCCATCAGGAGGACCGGCTGCTGCCCGCGGCCCGGCAGTTGCAGTACGAGATCGGGCGGCGACTCGGGTCGCTGGCGCTCTCTATCAGTATGTGAAAACTCACTCCTTGTGATCTGCTGTGTACGTTCAGCAAGATTCCATCAGTGTCAGAGGTTCGTTCCCGGCCAGTCACGGCGAATGACGGGGTTAGCGATGCGCGAGTCCGTACAAGCAGAGGTCATGATGAGCTTCCTTGTGTCCGAGGAGCTCTCCTTCCGCATTCCGGTGGAGCTGCGCTATGAGACCAGTGATCCCTATGCCGTCCGGCTGACGTTCCACCTGCCCGGTGACGCGCCCGTGACGTGGGCTTTCGGCCGGGAGCTGCTGATCGACGGCGTCGGCCGGCCGTGCGGCGAGGGCGATGTGCGGGTCACCCCCGTCGAACCGGACACGCTGGGCGAGGTGCTGATCAGGCTTCAGGTGGGCAGCGACCAGGCGTTGTTCCGTTCCTCCACGGCACCGCTCGTCGCCTTCCTCGACCGCACCGACAAGCTGGTGCCGCTCGGCCAGGAAGGCTCGCTCGCCGACTTCGACGCCCACCTCGACGAGGCGCTGGACCGCATCCTGGCGGAACAGGGCGCCGGGTGAGCCACCCGTCGGTCGGCGTCGTGGAGTAACGCTTCACCGGATGCCGCCGACCCTGCGGGAACGCTTCGTCGTCGTGGCGCTGGGACGTCTGGCTCAGAGACGTCAGCGCTTACGGCGCCGGCCCCGCCCCCCGCGTGCCGGTACCGCGGCGGTCTCCACGGCGCGCTCCTCCCCGGGGCGGTCGGCCGAGACCACGAGCGCGGCCAGAGCGGTGGTGACCGGCACCGAGGCCACCAGGCCGATCGAACCGACCAGCGTGCGCACGATCTCCTCCGCGACCAGCTCGCTGTTGGCGACCGTCCCCACGCCGCTCTGCGCGATGGAGAACAACAGAAGCAACGGCAGGGCGGCACCGGCGTAGGCGAGGACGAGCGTGTTGACGACCGAGGCGATGTGGTCGCGGCCGATCCGGATGCCCGCGCGGTAGAGCCCGCGCCAGCCCATCGACGGATTGGCCTCGTGCAGCTCCCAGACCGCCGAGGTCTGCGTGACCGTCACATCGTCGAGCACACCGAGCGAACCGATGATGATGCCGGCGAGCAGCAGACCGCTCATGTCGATCGTCGGATAGAGACCGTGGATCAGGCCGGTGTTGTCGTCGGTGTTGCCGGTGAGCGCGGCCCAGCTGTTGAACAGCGAGCCGAGAAGGCCGATCAGCAGCAGGGAGATGAGGGTGCCGAGCACCGCCACCGAGGTCCGTGCGGACAGTCCATGACACATGTACAGGGCGATGAGCATGATGGCACTCGCGCCCACCACCGCCACGACCAGCGGGTTCGAGCCCTGCAGGATCGCGGGCAGGATGAAGAAGGTCAGCACCAGGAAGCTGATGGTCAGTGCGACGAGGGCCATGACCCCGCGCAGCCGCCCGACGACCACGACGGCGAGTGCGAAGATGCCGGCCAGCAGGGCCAGGGGCAGACGGCGGTTGACGTCGGTGACCGAGTACTGCAGATCCTTCGGCGCGGAGGGCTCGTAGGCGACCACGACCTTCTGGCCCTCGTGCAGCTGGCGGGACTGGTCCGGCTGGATGATCTCGGTGAAGGTGCGGCCCTTGTCCTTGCCGCTGTCGACCCGGACCGTCGCCCGCTTGCAGGTGCCCTTCTCCTGCTGCACGGCGGAGGAGCCCTCGGCGGTGGAGGTGTCGCCGGTCGGCGGGACCCCCGAGGCGCCGGCCTCCTTGCAGCTGATCTCCACGACCTTGGTGACCGAGGCTTGTTCGGTCTGCCGGTCGAAGCCGACGCCGGTGCGCTCGTGCCCCGGGGCGCCGCCCGGCCACAGCACGACGAGACCGACCAGCACGGCCGCGCCGAACGGGATCAGGATCGCCGCGATGATCTTGCGCAGATGCATGGAGACGGGCGTGGCCGGACCGTGGCTGTGACTGTGTGAGTGCCCGTGCCCGCCCCCTGGCGCGGAACCGGGGCCGTGCCCGTGGCCGTCGCCACCGCCGGTCCCGGAGCCGTGCCCGTGACCATCGCCGCCGCCACCGGTCCCGGAGCCGTGTCCGTGTCCGTGGCCGTCTCCTCCGCCGGTTCCGGAACCGTGTCCGTGCCCGCTTCCGGAGCCCGGGCCCCGCCCGTCGCCGGGGCCGACTCCATGCCCACCGGCTGAGCCGCCACCCTGGCCGTTGCCGGGTCCGTATCCCCCGGCCGAGCCGGAACCACGCTCACCACCGGCACCTGCACGAGCACCGGGCCCGAATCCCGTCCCAGGCCCATACCCGGCCCCGGAGGCGAAATCGTGGCCGTCTCCCCGGCCGTTGCCGCTTCCGGCACCGGATCCGCGAGGCGGCTCGGGCGGTGGGTAAGGGGGACGCTGCGTCGTGGTCACCGACCGATCATCGCAAGAACGAGGGGGGCCCTCTGTTCACCGCGCCAGAATTGCCGCTAGCGTGGAGGCACCTTTTGTACACGCGGGAGCTCGGAGCACCGGGCTGAGAGGGCGCTGACCTCCGTCCCAGCGATGTTTCACATGAAACATCACCGAAGTCGAGTGATGTTTCACACGGAACGTCGGCAGACGGAAGCCGCTGCGTCGACCGCCGAACCTGTTACCGGGTAATGCCGGCGTAGGGAGTAGGTCTCATGACCGACAAGGACGCACGCACGCCTGCCTCCGTTCAGGACGCACAGTCCGAGGAGGCCGGGAAGTCCATCGGCTGGCACAAGGCGTATGTCGAGGGCACCCGCCCCGACCTGCGCGTGCCGGTTCGTCAGGTGCATCTCACCAACGGCCAGGCCGTCACGCTGTACGACACCTCCGGCCCGTACACCGATCCACTCGTCGACACCGACGTCCGCAGGGGCCTGCCGCCGCTGCGCGAGAACTGGATCATCTCCCGCGGCGACACCGAGGAGTACGCGGGCCGCCCCGTCCGCCCCGAGGACGACGGCATCAAGCACACCTCGCCCCGCGGCGGCCTCCGCAACCTCGACGCCGTCTTCCCCGGCCGCCCGCGCCAGCCGCGTCGCAGCAGGGACGGCCAGGCGGTCACGCAGCTCGCGTACGCCCGACGCGGCGAGATCACACCCGAGATGGAGTACGTGGCCATCCGGGAGAACGTCTCGCCCGAGGTGGTCCGCGACGAGATCGCCGCGGGCCGGGCCGTGTTGCCGGCCAACGTCAACCACCCGGAGATCGAGCCGATGATCATCGGCAAGAGGTTCCTGGTGAAGGTCAACGCCAACATCGGCAACTCCGCGGTGACCTCCTCCATCGAGGAGGAGGTCGAGAAGATGACCTGGGCGACCCGCTGGGGCGCCGACACGGTCATGGACCTCTCCACCGGCCGCAACATCCACACCACGCGTGAGTGGGTGCTGCGCAACTCCCCCGTCCCCATCGGCACCGTGCCGCTCTACCAGGCCCTGGAGAAGGTCGACGGCCGCGCCGAGGACCTGACCTGGGAGGTCTACAAGGACACGGTCATCGAACAGGCCGAGCAGGGCGTGGACTACATGACGGTCCACGCGGGCGTGCGCCTGGCCTATGTGCCGCTGACGGCCAACCGCAAGACGGGCATCGTCTCCCGCGGCGGCTCGATCATGGCCGCCTGGTGCCTCGCGCACCACCGGGAGTCGTTCCTGTACGAGCACTTCGAGGAGCTCTGCGAGATCCTCGCCGCCTACGACGTCACGTACTCGCTCGGCGACGGCCTGCGGCCCGGCTCGATCGCGGACGCCAACGACGAGGCGCAGTTCGCGGAGTTGCGCACTCTCGGGGAACTCAACCGGATCGCCAAGCGTTTCAACGTACAGACCATGATCGAAGGCCCGGGCCATGTCCCGATGCACAAGATCAAGGAGAACATCGACCTTCAGCAGGAGATCTGCGATGAAGCTCCGTTCTATACGCTCGGCCCGCTGACCACGGACGTCGCGCCGGCGTACGACCACATCACCTCCGGCATCGGTGCTGCGATGATCGCCTGGTGGGGCACGGCCATGCTGTGCTACGTCACCCCCAAGGAGCACTTGGGCCTGCCGAACCGTGACGACGTCAAGACCGGTGTCATCACCTACAAGATCGCCGCCCACGCGGCCGATGTCGCCAAGGGGCACCCGGGCGCCCAGGAGTGGGACGACGCGCTGTCCGACGCCCGCTTCGAGTTCCGCTGGGAGGACCAGTTCAACCTGGCCCTCGACCCGGACACGGCACGGGAGTTCCACGACGAGACCCTGCCGGCCGAGCCCGCCAAGACGGCTCACTTCTGCTCGATGTGCGGTCCCAAGTTCTGCAGCATGAAGATTAGCCAAAGCATCACAGAGCGGTTCGGTGGCGCGGCGGCTGAGGGAGCCTCGTCCGAGGAGATCGCTGAGGGGATGCTCCAGAAGTCGAAGGAGTTCGCCGAGGCAGGCAATCGGGTGTACCTGCCGATCGCCGACTGAGCCTGAAGCGCTGGAGTCAACGGCTCGCGGGAAGTGCGACTACTGCGAAGCGACGGGCCGGAACCGCAGCTTGGGTCCGGCCCGCGCTGACACCATGTACCACTGGCCGCATGTGCAGCGCTGCCCTGACTGGTTTGGCGTGGGCGGAGGTCTGACGGGCGTCGCCGTTGACCGGCTGCCCGGCCGGTGTACCGGTGAGGCCTCAGAGGCGCTTCGCTGGGGCAGGCTGCCGCGCACCCCGGCCATGCCACCAGCTCCACACTGTATGACCCACGAGAAGCACGACGGCCACGGCCGAGAGCACGCGAACCGAAGCCCACACTATTTCGGCGACTCGGCCCTGCGAGTCGCCCACCTCTGCTGCCAGCCGCTGGGAGGCCTCAAAGAAGGCGATCAACGGGACAAGCAGGCGGAACCCTAGACCGCCGATGCCGGGCATTCTGGCCATACTCCCCAGGAGCCCAACGGGCGCACCGAAGGCGAAAGCCGCTACCCCCCAGAACACGGCCCTGGAGGGGAGGCCATCGCCCGCACCAGAGATGACGTGTCCCCCGGCCGGAACCGCGGGGATCAGAAACTTGAAAAGATAATATACGGCTACGCCTACTGCCAATGCCGAGGACGCCAGCAATGATGCCTCGACTCTTGACCGCCGGGAGTAACCGATCAGGAAGGCGAAGCATGCCCACGACCATCCCACAGAAAATACGACGCCTACGGCCTGGCAGACCGGGTTGTCGAATTTGCTCGCGAATGGGCCGACAGCGCCGAGGAGCGCACCTGCCACGAGAACTGTCGCAATACGAGCGATGCGACAAGGCGTAAATTGTGGGATTTTCATGACCCTACTCTGTGGCAATTTCTCACGCTGAGAAAATCCGCCCCCGGCGGTGGCCGCCGGGAGCGGACGGAATTAGTACTTAGCGTAGTAGGTCTTGCACGTGTACGCTGCGCCCGCGGTCATATTGGCGTAAGACCACTTGCCCTTGGCCTCCACAGCCTTGTTCGACCCCCCAGCCAGCTCCACGGTCGACCCATGCATCACCTTGGAGTGGTAGTAATTCGAGTAGCAGTACTGGCCATCGCCGGTGAGGTTCTTCCCGTAGCTCCAAGTTCCGCCACCAATTTCGAGGACGGTCTTCGGCCGGATGCCTCCCGTGGAGCCAGCCGTGAACTCCACTACGCCCCATTCCTTGGGGTCTCCCAGCGCGGCAGGCGGCTGGGTGCCGTCACCCCTGGTGTGGGCAGTGACGGTGACCGCGCCAGCGGTCGGCGCCTGGACGCTGTCCGCAGTGGCCGGGCCGGCAAGGGTGCCCGCAGCCAGGAACCCACCCGCAATAGCAAAAGCTATGGACCTACCGGATGCCTTCATGTGATTCCCCTCCCGTGATGCCCCCGTCGCGGGGGCTGCGGATGGATCTTCCCCCAACCCGCACATCCTGGTAAAGAGACGCTAAAACACTTGGCCAAAAAGCGCCGACGATGGATGTGTGAGATTTGCATACCCACTCGATGGTTAGTTCCGCTTCCTCGTAATGGTCGTTTGAGTGTGTAATGTCCGGCATGCTGGACTGGTGCCGCCCCGCTCCATCCGTGAGCAGGGCGGGCAGTGAGGTCGGAGGCGTACCGTAGGCCGATTCGCCATCCCGGGCAGGACGATCTATGCCGGCTACGTCAGGGAACGCCTCAAGCGCCTCCTCCAGTCGGCTACCTGATCGAGGTGTACATGTGCGCGTACGAGCCGGCGCCCCCATCAGCCACCGCGCTGTGGCATATCAACTCATCCCATTGAAGATGCTGGTGAGTAGTAGGCGTGGTCGGGGATGTTGTACCTGCCATCGCCTATCGCATGAGCCTCTGCGCCTTCGGTACGGTCGTGGTCGTGTCTGGCGCACGTCGGGTTGGTCACCCGTAGGCATGCGCCAGTTGATCGCGCGCGACTAGGGGAGCTGGTACGGGCATGGCGCTTGACGCTGCTCGATCGCAAGAGGGGTTCACTTCGACGAGGGCCGCGCAGGTGATGAGCGCGGCCTGCCTGGCGGCCGGGTTGGACGACAGAGGGGCAGAGCTGATCCGGCTGGGAGAGAACGCGCTCTTCCGCCTGGACGCAGAGCCAGTGATCGTGCGAGTGGCGCGGGGAGAACCGTGGCTGCCCAAGGCACGCGTTGAGGTTGCGGTGTCACAGTGGTTGGCCGAGGAAGGGTTTCCTGCCGCGCGCCTGGTCGACGGGCTGGAGCAGCCGTTTCTGATCGATGGCCACCCGGTGACCTTCTGGCGGCTCATCGTCGAGGACAGCCGTAAGGCCACGTATGGGGAACTCGGCGGCATCTTGCGGGACCTGCACTCCATGACGTTGCCCGTTGGCCTGGAGCTGCCCTCGTTCAACCCCTTCGACAAGCAGGAACTGCGGATCAGCCAGGCAGCGATCCCGGAAGATGACAGGGTTTTCCTCCGCAAGCGGTGGAGTGAGCTGCGTGACCAGTTCGAGGGCTTGCGGTTCGAGACGCCCAAGGGGCCGGTCCACGGTGATGCTCACGTGCAGAACCTCATGGTGAACGACCGGGGGGAAGTCATCCTGATCGACTTCGAGGCATTCTGCTTCGATCGCCCTGAGTGGGACCTAATGGTTACGGCCACGGAGCACCACAGTCTGGGGTGGCAGACCGACGAGCAGTACGCCGACTTCGTGAGGGCGTACGGGCGCGACCTGCACGACTGGCACGGCTACGACACGCTCCGGCGGCTCCAAGAGTTCGGCATGACCACGTGGCTGATGCAGAACGTGCAGGAGAACGAGGGGACGGCGGCCGAGTACCGCCGGCGCATCGCAGCCTTGCGGAACGATGATGCGCCGCGCGACTGGCGTCCCTGTTAGCTGTTACTCGTCCTCGTCCAGACGGGCGAGCGCTTCGTTCACCTGCTCATTGAAGGCCACGACGGCGGGGTTGGCCGCGTACGCACTGACCTCCGCCCGAAAGTCGGATACGTAGCGCTGGAAGCGGGAGGACTGGAGGGAGTCGCCGCCGTCCACGGCAAGGCTGGCTGTGGTGACGGCGGCTTCCAACTCTCCGTTCAGGAGCTGGCTCTGTGCGAGCACCATGCGACAGAAACCGAGGGTGCGGGCGTACTGCGGGTCAGTGCTGTCCACAGCGCGCTGTGCGTGCTCGACCGCTTCACGGCGCATCCTCAGATCGCGGAAGCAGTGGCAGAACTCGCCCAAGAGTTCCGCGTCGTCGAAGTAGCTCAACCACAGTGGGTCCTCGGCACCGTCAGCGCGCTCGAAGTGGCGCTCAGATTGGTTCATGGCGAGTGACGCCCCGGTGAGATCACCCGCGTTGGAGAGCGCTCGGGCTTCCATGGCCCAGTAATTCGCCATGGCACGCGGGGTCGCTCGGCCCTTGGCGCCCTCGACTGCTGCGCGGGCTAGCTGGATGGCCTGGGCGTGGTTGCCGAGATAGTTCGCCTGGTGGCTGAGGTTGCCGAGGATGCGGGCGCCGAACATGCGGTCGTCGATGACCTGGGACAGTCGCAGAGTCGACGTGAGATAGCGGTGGGCGAGTGGGTGGTTGCCGGAGTCGTATGCGGTCCACGCGAGCAACTGGGAGACCTCGGCGGCGGCGCCGAACAAGGCCGTGCCTACCTTCTCGCTGTAGCTGGCGCTGAGCAGAGGCAAGACCTCATGGCGGAAGTAGTGACGCAGTGCCTTGTGGCCGTGGCCTCCGCCGTACTTGAAGTCGAGTTGCATGAAGGTGGCGGCGGCGTCCCTGATTGCCCGGACGTCGCGCATGCCGACTCGCTGCTGAGCGGGCTTGTCGGTCTGGATGCCGTCCGGGCGCGCGATCATCCAGGACAGGACGGCGGAGCTGAGATCTGAGTCCGAGACGATCAGTTGCTCGGATGTGACGGTGTCGGCCCGTTCCTGGGCGAGTCCATCCAGCATCGACAGCACGTCGGGGACCGTACTGGGATAACCGAGCGGTTCTGGAGTGGCCGGCCGTGTGTGATCGAAGAAGCCGAGATCACCGGGAGCGATGCGGCGGCCGAGTTTGGCGCTCAGTACGTCGGCCATGAGTGCCGCTGTCTGAGGCTGGATGCCCGCGCCGTCCCGCCATCGCTGTACTGATACGTGCGTTGTTCCAAGACTGATGCCGCGCTGAGCGGCGGCGTCCTTCATGCGCTTCGCCAGGCCCTTGTTCGAGACCTTCGCCTCGTCCATGACGGCGATTAACTGCGCGTTCGGCTCTCGGCTCATGCTCCCCTGCCAACCCGAGAATGACGGCGAGTGTTCATCGTGTCACAGCAGTATCAGCCTTGGGGGTTCATTGATGAACCCCCTTTGCCTTTGCCGGTGTTCACGTGAACCCCCTGGTGAACGCTCCCGGTCACGCCCTTCTCGCCGTGTACTGGCTTGCGTGAAGCAAGCGGTGCCGTGAGAGCCGCGGGGCCTCGGAAGGGGAAGTGATGGATGCGGGGAAGACTGAACGGTTGGCGGGTGAGCTTGACGCGTACGCGCACTGGTTCGTGCGACCGGAGCCGTCCTTCGACGGGCACTTCCTGACGTTGACGCTCTTCGCCGAGTTCGGTGACACAGCGCGCGTCGCTCGCGACATGACGGCTGTGTTCCTCCGGGGCGCTGGTGCCGATGCCATCGTGGGTGACGCCCAGTTGGTGGTCTCCGAACTGGTCGGGAACGTGGTGAACCATGCCGTGCCGGACCGGCACCTGTCCTCCCCCGGTGCCTGCCGACGCATCGACGTGATCTTCAAGATGTTCCCGAAGTGGCTCTTCATCGGTGTCGCTGATGAGGACTCGACCCCTCCGCTGCTTCCGACGGGGGAGGTGTTCTCTCCGGGGTTGCTCGGAGACCTGTCTGAGGCGGTGCTGCCCGACACCGGTCGGGGACTCCTCATCCTTCAGCGTCTGACGGCGGCGATCTGGTGGACGCCGGAAGAGCGCGGCGGAAAGACGGTCTGGTGTCGCTTCGATCTGAACGACGAGGTGGAGCCGGTACCGCACTGATGATCTCCGGGCTGCCGTCCTCGTGTCGCTCTTTCGCGATCAGGAGCGAGCGGCGGCCCGGTAACCGGCCGAAGTCTGACCCCTTCGGCCAGGGCGCGGCTCCTCCGGGCTTCTGGGAGCTCCCCTCCACACCGGAGGGCCGCGCCTGACAACCACAAACCGAGACCGGGCCACCCCATCAGCCCTGGAAAGCGAAGGGTGGCCCGGCTGGGAACGCGGCGGTTCCCGGTGCCTGATGGTACCGGGGCCGCCGTGCTGCGTTTGCGCCCTGGTCCAAGGAAGTTGACGATCCGTTACTAGATCAGGGCAGAGGTGGCAAACGTGACTGGCTCGGGTGAGGACTGGCTGAGCGACGGTCTGAACGTGACGGGCGCGGACTCCGGGCTCTGGGTGTCCGGCGTCGACTACATCGCGGGATGGCGTGAGGCACGAGTGGCGGCCGATCGACTGAACCGGGCGCTCCTGAGCGTGGGTTTCGAGCTGTCCACCGTACGGGCCGTCGCCTCGACGAACGAGGATGGACGCGGTGTGGTGCGGCTGGCGGGCTGGCCGGACGCTGTGGATCGCCTCGCTCAGCTCCTGGGGGTGCGCTCGGACGGCGACGGTGGTGCAGCATGAGGCGCCTTTTCGCTGGTGAGCGGGGCACTTGGGCACGTCGCCGGCCGCAGAGACTTTGGGCTGGAGCTGCCATGGGGCGAGTGAACAGGGGGCCTTACGCTGGCCCGGCGAATCGGGCAGGCAGTTGCCCTGCCCGTTGTAGTGCCCGATTGGCCCCCTGTTCTTCGAGGCTCGCCCCGTGGTGGCTGCCTAAAGTCTCGGAGGCCGTCGACCCCCAGCCCGCCACGCCCCTGCCCGTGACAGCGGGTCGACGCCATGACTCCTTGGGCGTGCTGTGGGCGGGGGCGCCCGGCGACCGGCCGGGACCGGCGTCCACGCCGCACGCCCGGCCGGGGCGGCCGGGCGGCCCGGCGCGCCGCAGGCGCGCCCTTGAGGAAGTAGAGGCTGTTTCGACCGATGCTGGTTGTCGCTCAGGTGCGGGTGCGTCGCGCGGACTGCTTCTCGGCGGTGATCCGGTAGGCGAGTTCGGCACGGTCCGCGCCGATGCTGAGTTCTTCGAGGGTCAGTGGGCGATCGTCGGCGCCGTGTGCGACGCGGGCGACGTGAAGGATCGGGGTCGCGTCGGGGAGCTGGAGGGTGCTCCGCTCGTCGGGCAGCGGCATTCGGGCGCGGACCGTCTCCGACCACCACAGCTTGTGTCCGTCCTGGGCGAGCACTCCGTAGATCGCTGCCGGGGGCTGGCACGGCTCCTCAGCGAGCACTGGAACCGCCTCGGCGACTTCGAACGGAATCAGCATGCGGTGCATTGCGCGGGCACCCGTAGCCGTGTCGATCAAGAGCCGGTCGCAGCCGAACACGGCCTCTTCCTCACTGAGTCCCAGCAGTCGACCTGTGGCTTTCGTGGTCCGGGTGCGGTAGCTGCTCGGCTCCTCGGCCTCCTGCCAGGCGTCGCCGTTGGGCATGACGAACTTGCTGTCGGTGGTGCGGTTGATGCGGCGTTCGAGGGTGAGTGTGGGCTGGCCGCTGGAGCGTACGAAGCTGCCTTTGCCGTGGCGCACGTCGATGAGACCTTCCGCCCGGAGTGCGGCGATGGCGTTGCGAACCGTGGGGCGGGAGACGCTGTAGCGGGCCATGAGCTGGGCTTCCGACGGAAGCAGGGAGTCAGGGGCGAACTCGCCCGACAGGATCGCTGCGCGGATGGCGGCGGCGACTTGCTGGTAGAGGGCTCCGGGGCGCTGGATCTCCGTCATCTCGGCAATCTCCGGGTGAGGTCGTAGGTACGTCGCACGCGCGACATCACTCGTCAGCATAAGTAGTTGCACCCTCGCCGTACAGCACTCCATAGTCGTAACTCGTAAGGACAAGTGACGTCAGTATCTCACTGGCGTCCCGACTGGCCAGGGAGGCCAAATCCAATGCAGTCCATTCCCGTGGACACGGCGCGACTCGGCGTACTGCGGTGTGCCAACGCGCCTGAAGTGAAGTTCAGCAACTCCGAAACACAGGAGGTGAAGAAGGACCGGGACGGCAACCCGGTCTACAGCGTGGCCGTCACCGTGCGGCCGGACGGACGGCGTATCTCCGTGATCGAGATCGCCGTGAGCGGTGAGCCCAAGGGGCTGGAAGCGGGCCAGGTCGTCAAGGTCACCGGGCTGACGGCGTTCGTCTGGTCGATGGGCGACCGCAGCGGCGTCAGCTTCCGCGCCGACACGATCACGCCCGCGCACGGACCGGCGGCGCAGGGCAAGGGCGGTGACGCGTGATTGGGCCGACCCTGCTCGCGCTCGCCCTGGCGGTACTGGCCTGGGTGCTGGTCGTCGGTGACCTGGTTCGGCGCCACCGTCCGGCCTGGCACTGGTACGTGATCGGCTACCCCGTGACTGCGTCCCGGGTGGTGTTCACCTGGCGCAGGGTTGCCTTGCTCAACGACCTGTCCGTATCCCGCCTCCCGGCGCGAACGCTCATCGGGCACCTGCTGGTCAAGGGGGACCCGGTCCGGCCGACGGCTCCACGGATCTCGTTCCCCCGGGCTACCCGCATGGGCTTGACCGTGAGTGTGCGGCTGCACGCGGGTCAGACTCCGGCGACCTACCTGAAGGCGGCAGACGCGTTCGTCCATGCCTGGAAGGTTCACGCAGTGCGCGTGACCTCGCCGGAACGCGGGCTGGTCCTGCTGACGGCGATGGTCAGTGATCCGCTACAGCGGCCCGGATTCATGCAGGAACGAATGAGCGTGTGCCGGTCGGCCGGCGTGCGCTCCATATGGGAGCTGCCCGACAAGCTCCGGCCGGTGCCGGTCGTCGTGATCGTTGACGAGATCGCAGAGCTGTACTTGTCCGACGGCCGCCGCGAGAGCAAAGCCGAAACCGAGCAGTGCTCCACGCTGCTGCTGCGCCTGGCCCAGCTCGGAGCAGCACTCGGCGTCCACCTGGTGGTGGCCGGACAGCGGGTCGGCTCCGATCTGGGGCCCGGCGTCACCGCCCTGCGGGCTCAGCTCGGCGGCCGGATCTGCCACCGGGTGAACGATCCCGGCACGGCAGAGATGACCCTGGGCGACCTGAACAAGGACGCCGTGGCTGTCGCGCAAGCCATCACGGCAGAGGAACGGGGCGTGGCCGTGTGCACCGGCCCGGACGGCAGTTGGAGCCGCGCCCGTTCCCACCTCACGCCCACGGAAGAGGCCGTCTCGACGGCTCGGAAGCACGCAGCACTCACCCCGGACCTGCCCGCCCTCAACCGTGCCCTTGCGGCGCCTGAAGGAGACGACAAGTGATCAGCGAAGGTACGGCGTTCACGTTCGCGATGGTCTTCGGGATCATCACCGTCCTCCTCGTCCGCTCCCGCGACGTGCGCGCCTGGGAAGCGGTCTGCGTCGGCCTCTTCGGCCTCTACCTCGGCCAGACCCCGGTGATCTACACCGTCCACGGCCTCGTCACGTGGCTGATCAACGGCTTCTCCCACACCTGACCAGAGAAGGGAACGGAACGGCATGCCCATGCCCCGCGTGAGGTGCCCCCACTGCAAGGGCGACGGAGCCCGCAGGACCTGGACTGGACGGCAGAGGCGCTGCCGCGTCTGTCGGGGCACCGGAACCATCCGCTGAACGTCACCCCGCCCGACCCCACAAGGAAGGTGATCCCCATGACCGACAACGCGCCGCCACCCACCCACCGTGCCGCTAGGGCGGCCCACCCTGGAAGGTCCCCACCATCACACCGGAGCTCACCCCGGCTGACAGGCGCGCCGTCCTCAACCGCGCGGCGCGCCTGCGTCAGCTGTCCGAAGCAGACCGCGACGCAATCGAACTAGCCCAGGACCCGGCGTTTCCCCGCCTGTTGGAGCAGATCACTGCCACCGGTGGCTGCTCGCACCCCGTCCACCTCTCCGGCTCCACCACCGCCCTGGACGGCGCAACCGGCGAAGTCCTCCGCCACTACGACACCGGCAACGAACCCGGTGAACGCCTTCTCGTACGCTGCCGCAACCGCCGGGCAACCGTCTGCCCCGCATGCTCACGCCTCCACGCGGGCGACACCTTCCACCTCGTCCGCGCGGGCCTCCTCGGCGGGAAGAACGTCCCTGCCGCAGTCCGCCACCGGCCCCGGCTCTTCGTCACCCTGACTGCCCCGTCCTTCGGTCACGTGCACCGCGCCGGGGAGCTGTGCCGCCCCCGCCGTGACCGTGGGACGTGCGAACACGACCGTCCTCGGAGCTGCGGCGCTGTCCACGGTCCCGATGACCCCTCCGTCGGCAAGCCCCTGTGCGCTGACTGCTACGACTACACCGGCCACGTGCTGTGGCACGCGCATGCGTCGAAGCTGTGGGATCGGTTCGTCATCGACGTCCGACGGCGGCTCGCCTCCTCGGTCGGCCTCGTACAGTCCCACTTTCGGGACCATGCCCGGCTGTCCTTCGCACGCGTCGCCGAGTACCAGAAGCGGGCGGCCGTCCACGTGCACGCAGTCGTCCGCCTCGACGGCCCGAACGGACCGGCGGACGAACCTCCCCCTTGGGCCGCGCACCGGCTCATCGCCGCCGTGCGGTCCTCCGCTTCCCGTGTCCTGGTCCGTACGCCGTACAGCCCCGCGGTGGGTGAGTTGGCTCTGCGTTGGGGCGCCCAGGTCGACGTGCGCCCGCTGCACGCCGAGGGTGACGGGCCTGACGATGATGCCATCGCCGCCTATGTGGCCAAGTACGTCACCAAGGGAGCGAGCGAGACAGGCGCCGGCATCGACTACAGGGTCACCACCTGGGATGACATCGAGGCTGCGTCCGTGAGCGCACACGTTCGCACTCTCATGCGGACCTGCTGGCGCCTGGGCGGCCTGCCCGAGTTCGAACCCCTGAACCTGCGCACGTGGGCTCACACGCTCGGCTACCGGGGCCACATCCTCACGAAGTCTCGCGCCTACTCCACCACCTTCGCGGCACTGCGGGCCGAACGCGCCCAGCACGTAGGCGGTGTCGACGTCCCTGGGGCGGTCACGGATAGGCACTGGCGCTACGTCGGCTCCGGCCATACCTCGGGCGCTGCGCTCATCGCCGCCGGAATCGCAGATGACATCGCTGAGAACCGCGCCGTCGCGCGGGAAGCTCTCCGAGCTGGCGGTGATGCCAACTGAGCACGACTTCGGCGAAGGCCAGCGTTGAGCGCGAGGAAGCAGCAGTACGAGCGTGGATCGAGCGGCAGCTACGGGACTCTCCCCCACTCTCCGATGACCAATTGCGGAGCGTGGGGGAGATCCTCGGACTTCAGCTCACTCGGAAGTCCGCCACACAGGCTTGAGAAGCTCCGGGTCGAATGTCCTGTTGCCCTTGCCACCCGGCACTGCGATCACGGCGCTCAGCACCTTCTTGATCGCCTCACGCTTCTGTGTGAGCGTCTTCGACCCCCACGAGTTCCTGACGTCTTCCTTGGCTTCCTCGGCCTCCGCCTTCAGAGCTTCGTGCGCCCGCTGATCCGCACGAAGCTCCTTGATCCGCCGTTCGAGGACCGGGAGATTGCGGAAGAACGTCTCATCATCGATGTCCGTGTCCTCGTCGTCGTGCCAACGCCGCTCCAGCTCGTTGCGGCTCCTGACGGCTCGCTCCAGGGCATCGGCCTTGTCCCAGTCCGGTACGTCCTGGGCCTTGCTTGCCGCATCGCGCTCCAACTTGGCGATGACCAGTTCCTCGATGGCCTTGTCTGTCTTGTCGCCCCGCTTGTAGGTCTTGTTGCAGCCGCCGTCCACGGTCTTCTTGCACATGTAGGCGTGCCGATACTTGAGCCAGTCGTTCGCCTTGATCCCGATCATCTTGTTGTTGCAGACCGTGCCGTCCTCCAGCACCTGGCCGCATCGCAGGATGCCGGTCAGCAGGTACTTGTGGACCAGGCCACCGCGCGGCATCCCGGTTCCGCGGCCACGCTCCCTGACCTTGGCCGTGACCGCGAACCACTCCTTAGGAGTGATGATCGACTCCCACTCGCCCACGATGGGCTGATCGTCGCCGTCACGTACAAGCTCGCCCTTGATCTCGCGATATCCACACAGCCGCGCGTTCACCAGGACCTGCTTGACGGTCTGGTACTGGAAGGCGTTCCCGCGACTCGTGATGAAGCCGGCCTCCTTCCACCGGCGCGTGATCTCGGAAATGGAGGCACCCGCGATCACGTCCTTCACCGCCTGACGGATGGCTTCAGCCTCGTCCGGGCGCAACGAGACCTTGTCGTCCTCCCATCCAAAGGGGCGCCACGCCGCTACCGACTGCCCGCGGATCGCCCGGCTGCGGTGGCTGTTCCTGCTCCGACGCTCCTTCTTCCTCGTCTCGCTGAGGGACATGGCGACCCCCAGAAGCCCTTTGATCTCGAAGCCTTCGGCGTAGAGGTCCTGGATGCCGTTCGAGTCGTGGTAGACGCGTCCTTCCTGCGTGGTGAACGCCTTCAGGTACCGCTCCCAGTCACTCGGGCGCCGGTACAGCCGGTCGTCGTTGACTGCCATGACGCCGTGGATCGGGTACCCGTCCGGCGTCGTCCCGGCAGCAAGATCGGCGAGCAGCTGCTCGAAGTCATCGCGAACGATGTTCTCCTTGCTCGCGCTCTTGTCGTTGTCCGTATAGCGGAAGACGACGAGCCATCCGAACCTTCGGGCGGCCTCGGTCATGTCCCGGTGCTGGTCTTCGACGCCGTGGGCATCCTTCACCCGGCCGTCGAACGAGATCCGTGCGTAGCAGACGACGCACTTCAACTCCGGGTCGGAAGCCAGCATGGCGCGCACTTCCTCGACGGACGGCAGTCCCTCGGGCGTACCTCGCAGCTTGCTGACCAACTCCTCGCGCTTGCCCACGTGTTCCCCCTCGGTCCATGTCTGGGCTGCTGGAACGACCGTAGCGCATGTGTGGGTTTCAGTAATGCTCTACAGCATGAAGATCTCGCAGGACATCCGCCGTGAACACGGCGGCACACGGACCGAGATCGAGGAGGGCATGGCGCAGAAGTCGAAGGAGTTCGCGGCGAGCGGGAACCGGGTGTACCTGCCGATCGCGGACTGATCCGCGCCTGATGCGCGCCTGATCCGGCCGTCGGCAGGCCGTGAGGCCGGCAAGCGGCCGACTGGGCACGGGCCGCGAGGGCCGAGGGCTGGGGACACATGGTCCCTGGCCCTGGCCCTGGCCTCCGGGCACGGCCCCTTGGCCTGCGGATGGGTACGCGGAGCCGAACCGGCTTTACTCCGGCTGGTGTTCCGGTCCTCCGTAGTCCGGGCTGGTGTAGTCCGGGCTGCTGTAGCTCGGCCGTGAGCCGCGGTGGCCTTCGTCCGGGCTGGTGAAACCCGGGCGGTCGTAGCCGAGGTGCGGGATGCGGCTGATCGGCGTGGACGAGGAGGTGTGATGCAGTGCGGCGGTCGCGTCCGGGCTGACGAGCGCCTCGCGCAGGAACGGCAGGATGCCCCGCTCCAGCAGGGCCTCGTGCCAGGCGTCCCTGGCCAGGGCCACCTCCCCCTGCAGTTCGTCGTACGGCCCGCCTTCGGCCGTCGGCTTGTTGCGCAGGGCGGTGAGCAGCAGCCCCGCCGCGGCGACGAGGATCGCCACCGCGGTCACGGCGCCGAACACCCAGCCCGTCGTGAGCATGGTCCGCGCGAACGCCTGCTCGGGGTCGAGCATCTGCAGGATGTAGCCAACGAGCAGGAAGATCGCGGCGGCGGTCCCGGCCAGGACCGGTGCCAGGACGGCGACGACGGCGACGGCGCCCGCGCCGGCGGTCTCGGCGACCTCGCCCATGGCGGCGGCGAGCCCCGCCGGGCCCGTGCCCGATTCGGAAGAGCCGGACTCGCGGACCGTCGGCGCGCTCGACGACGACGGCTGGCGCAGTTCCTCACGGACCTTGACGTAGTGCTGGTATTCGGTCGACGCGGCCGCCGTGATGAGCGCGGTGGCGTTCAGCGCCATGGTGCGCAGTTGTTCCGAGTTCAGCCGCTGTCCGACAGCGGCAAGTTCCGGACGGTGTGGGGCGGAGCGCAGCACCTCATCGAGGATCCGCTCGTATTCCTGGCGGTCCTCGCTCAGCAGGTGCTGCGGAACGCTGTTCATGTGCATCCCCCGATGCTCCGTAGGGCTTGGGGCTCGGCATGCTGACGAGCCGTCGGGCAGAAACGGAGGGGAGCCTGCTACGGATAAGCCGATGGTAGAGCCGTGGAGGTGGGCGGTGACAGGGGGTTTACCGAAATTGGCCCTTCACCCGTCCGGTCCTGTGACGGGAAACGCCTGCCCGGTGAACGCTCACGTAGCCAAGGGCAGTTGCTGGACCAGCAGCTTTCCGGCCATGGTCACGCCGCCGTCCATCGCGATGGCGAGTCCGTCGGCGTAGACATGCGGTCCCTCGATCACCGGGTCGCCGCTGTCCTCGTCCTCCTCGGAGCCGACCTCGCCCAGCAGATACGGAATCGGGCTGTGCCCGTGAACGATGCGGGTGCCGCCGTACGTATCGAGCAGGGAGCGCACGGCGTCCGCGCCGCCCTCGTCGCGGAAGGAGAACCGCTTGGTGAACTTGCGGAACAGGTCCCAGACCTCGTCCGCGTCGTTGCGCGTGATCGTCTCGCGGACGGTGTCGTTGACCTCTTCGATGGAACGGCCGTAGTCGAGGTAGGCGGTGGTGTCGGAGTGGACGAGCAGATGGCCGTCGACCTCCTCGACGGCGTCGAGACGGGACATCCACTGCAGGTGGTGGTCCTGGAGGCGGTCCATGTCGGTCTTCTGGCCGCCGTTGAGCAGCCAGGCCGCCTGGAAGGTGGCGGTGCCCGCGCCGGAGTTGACGGGCGTGTCGCCGAACCGCTTGGCGCCGAGCAGCAGCAGCTCGTGGTTGCCCATCAGCGCCTTGCAGTAGCCGCCGGCCGCCGCGGCCTCCGCGGACAGCCGCATCACGAGGTCGATGACGCCGATGCCGTCCGGGCCGCGGTCGGTGAAGTCACCGAGGAACCACAGCCGGGCGGTGCCCGCGCACCAGTTGCCTTCGGCGTCGAGGAGGCCCTTCTCCTGCAGAGCGGCCACCAGCTGGTCGAGATAGCCGTGGACGTCGCCCACGACGTACAGCGGGCCCTGTCCGGTGTTCGGGGGCGGGGCCGCGGAGGTTTCCGGGTCGACGGTCACCTGGACAGTGTCACCCCGGTTGACCACGGGAAGGTCGCGCTGGGTCGGCGTGTATCCCTCGGGATAGGTCTCCTCGGGCGGCGGAGCGACCTCGCCGGAGCTCATGCTCTGGACGTACGGACCGGTCTCGTGGACGTACGCGGGCACCCGGAAGTCGCGCAACGTCGCCGTGCGCTCCACCTCGGGTCCCTGACCGGCCCCCTGAGTCATCGACCCCTCCACCATCAAGCCGCATCTGCACCGCATCGGACTGCCTGGTCGTAGCGGCCCGCCGGTGTCGTGGGCCCATCATAGGAATGCCGATCGCGCCATGTGATGACCCAGGGGTGGTGAATCAGAGCAAGAGTCCAGTTCACCGCGGCTTTCGCCCCGATTGGGCCGGGCTTTGACCACCGTGTGACCGTCCTCGCTTTCTTGCTCTTCGCGAGAACGATCCCTTCTCTCCGGGGGACCGGCCCTGTTTCTCCCCAGGCATGGGACTTTCCCCTCGCCCCGGGTCCGAGGTACCGGACCCGGGGTTCCCCGGTACCGGGGAACTACGCCCCTTCGGGGGACCGCGGCGGGCTGACCGTCGTGCGCGGCGGGCGTCGCTGGGACGACGTGCGCACGATCAGCTCCGTCGGTATCACCTGCTCCACCGGACGGTCGGATTCCACTCCCTCGATGGCGTCGATGAGGAGCTGTACCACCGCCGTGCCGATGCGGCGCGGTTTCAGGGAGAGCGTGGTGATGGGGGGCTCGGTGTTGGCGTACACGGTGGACTCGCTGCAGCAGACCAGCAGCAGGTCGTCCGGTACGCGCAGGCCGTAGCGGCGGGCGGCGGCGAGCAGGTCGGTGCCGTTCGGGTCGAACAGCCCGTAGACCGCGTCGGGCCGGTCGGGGCGGGCCAGGAGCCGGTCGGCGGCGACGGCGCCCGCGCACGGATCGTGCGCCGGATAGGCCTCGTACACCGGATCCTGGCCGACGCGCTCGCACCAGCGCAGGTACGCGGTGGTCGACAGGTGGGTGTAGGTGTCCGTCGTCGTGCCGGTCAGCAGGCCGATGCGGCGGGCGCCGGCGTCGGCCAGGTGGTCGAGGATGCCGAGGACGGCGGCCTCGTGGTCGTTGTCGACCCAGGCCGTGACCGGCAGGGAGCCGGCCGGGCGGCCGTCGGAGACGACCGGCAGACCCTGCCGGACGAGTTCGCTGACGACCGGGTCCTGGTCGGAGGGGTCGATGACGACCGTGCCGTCCAGGGCGACGTTCGACCACACGTCGTGGCGGGAGGTCGCGGGCAGGATGACGAGGGCGTAGCCGCGGGCGAGCGCGGCGGAGGTGGCGGCTCGCGCCATCTCGGCGAAGTACGCGAACTCCGTGAAGGTGAAAGGTTCATCCCCGTACGTCGTCACGGTCAGGCCGATGAGTCCCGACTTGCCGGTACGGAGGGTCCGGGCGGCGGCCGAGGGCCGGTAGCCCAGCCGGTCGGCCACCTCGCGGACATGGCGCCGGGTGGCGTCCGGAAGCCGGCCCTTGCCGTTGAGGGCGTCGGAGACGGTCGTGATGGAGACTCCGGCGGCGGCGGCCACGTCTCTGATACCCGCCCGACTCGGCCGACTGCCTCGACGGGAGGTTTCCGCGCGGCTCACCTGGTGCTTCCCTGCTGCTGTCATGGCGAGCCGATAGTAGGGCTCATGCGGTGGGGTAGTGCGGACGCATATGCAGACGTTGACAGGCACGTTTCTGCATGATCATTTCAGTTCAATTGCCTGGGAAGCCAAGGGAGTTAAGCGCTCTCATGCCAGGACGTGACTTGTCGGCCCGCACGAGCCTGCCAAGGGGGCGAGGTTGCGAAGAGGTCTCAACTCACCTGCACGGGGGATGCGCGCCACGGCGTGCACCACCGGCGCGTAGATATATGTGAGGCGCGCCCCCGGATTCGTACGCCTTCGGGCGGCGATGCCCCTGATGCCGGTGGGACGTGGGAGGCCGGCACTCAGCGCTCCGCCTGGGGTGTACGCAGCGGCGCCGAATCCTCATAAGGTGAGGAGTATTGGATGTCGGCGGCGGTCATGGGCCGCCGGTCTTCGCGAGGAGGACTGCGGTGAGCGAGACGAGCCCCAAGCTGCGCGGCGAGCTGGAGGGAATCCCCACCTACAAGCCGGGCAAGCCCGCTGCGGCAGGCGGGCCGGTGGCCTACAAGCTGTCCTCCAACGAGAACCCGTACCCGCCGCTGCCGGGCGTGATGGAGACCGTGACGGCGGCGGCCGGCAACTTCAACCGCTACCCGGACATGGCCTGTACCGGGCTGATGAACGAGCTGTCCGAGCGGTTCGGCGTTCCCCTCACCCACCTGGCCACCGGCACCGGGTCGGTCGGTGTCGCCCAGCAGCTGATCCAGGCCACCTCCGGCCCCGGCGACGAGGTGATCTACGCCTGGCGGTCCTTCGAGGCGTACCCGATCATCACGCAGGTCAGCGGCGCGACCTCAGTTCAGGTGCCACTGACCGCCGATGACGTCCACGACCTCGACGCGATGGCCGACGCGATCACCGACCGGACCCGGCTGATCTTCGTCTGCAACCCCAACAACCCGACCGGCACGGTCGTGCGGCGGGCGGAGCTGGAGCGCTTCCTCGACCGGGTGCCGGGAGACGTGCTGGTGGTCCTCGACGAGGCCTACCGCGAGTTCATCCGCGACCCCGAGGTGCCGGACGGTGTCGAGCTCTACCGCGACCGGCCCAATGTCTGCGTCCTGCGGACCTTCTCCAAGGCGTACGGCCTGGCCGGTCTGCGCGTCGGGTTCGCCATCGCCCATGAGCCGGTGGCGGCGGCGCTGCGCAAGACGGCCGTGCCGTTCGGGGTGAGCCAGCTGGCGCAGGAGGCGGCGATCGCCTCGATGCGTGCCGAGGACGAACTGTTCGGCCGGGTCGGCTCGCTGGTGGGTGAGCGCACGCGCGTGGTCGACGGGCTGCGCGCCCAGGGCTGGACGGTGCCCGAGACCCAGGCCAACTTCGTGTGGCTGCGGCTGGGGGAGCGCACGGTCGCCTTCGCGCAGGCGTGTGAGCAGGCGGGCGTGGTGATCCGGCCGTTCCCGGGTGAGGGTGTGCGGGTCACGGTCGGGGAGACCGAGGCGAACGACATCTTCCTGAAGGTGGCGGAAGGGTTTCGCAAGGAGCTGTAGTGCTCCGTGAGCCGGGCTTTGAGTCAGGCGTCCACGAGTTCCACGCGCACGGGGTCGCCGCCCCGCACGGTCGCGAGCAGGCCGGGGTCGCCGTCGATGCGGCCCAGGACGTTGCACGGGCTTGCGAGGCGGCACTCCTCGCCCTGTGAGATCGGCGTGGGCCCGTAGGGGAGGGCGAGCGCGTCGCCGTCGGCCCAGAAGGCGACCGTGCCCGGCTCTACGACCTGCCGGGCGTCCGTTTCACGTGAAACCGACAGTCCTGTGTCGAAGTACACCTCCTCGCCCCAGGTGCGGGCGGTGGAGACGAGGGGCAGTGCCTGGGCGAGGGACTGGGCGGTCGGGGTGTCGTCGAGGGTCGCGGTGAGGTGCCCCGCGGGCCATGAGATCCGTATCTGTAGCGGTGTCTGCATGGCGTCGATTCAACAATATGTTGAAGTTCGCGCCAAGGGGTTCGGTTCCGGCAGGGGCCCCCTTTGGGGCTCGAAAGTCCGTGCTGCATAATGGCTTGTGAATGTGAACGCTTTCACAAGCGTATGTAAGGAGCGGCGACGTGGACCTGGCTTTGGCGCCGGAGACCCTGGCGCGATGGCAGTTCGGCATCACCACCGTCTATCACTTTCTGTTCGTCCCCCTGACGATCTCGCTGGCCGCTCTCACGGCCGGGCTGCAGACCGCCTGGGTGCGGACGGAGAAGGAGAAGTACCTCCGGGCGACGAAGTTCTGGGGCAAGCTCTTCCTGATCAACATCGCGATGGGCGTGGTCACCGGCATCGTGCAGGAGTTCCAGTTCGGCATGAACTGGTCCGACTACTCGCGCTTCGTGGGTGACGTCTTCGGTGCGCCGCTCGCCTTCGAGGCGCTGATCGCCTTCTTCTTCGAGTCCACCTTCATCGGCCTGTGGATCTTCGGCTGGGACAAGTTGCCCAAGAAGATCCACCTGGCCTGCATCTGGATGGTCTCGATCGGCACGATCCTGTCGGCGTACTTCATCCTCGCGGCCAACTCCTGGATGCAGCACCCGGTCGGCTACCGGATCAACGAGGCGAAGGGGCGCGCCGAGCTCACCGACTTCTGGCTGGTGCTGACGCAGAACACCGCGCTCGCCCAGGTCTTCCACACGCTCACCGCGGCCTTCCTGACCGGCGGCGCCTTCATGGTCGGCATCGCCGCCTTCCACCTGGTCCGGAGGAAGCATGTGCCGGTGATGAAGACCTCGCTGCGGCTGGGCCTGGTCACCGTCGTCATCGGCGGCATGCTCACCGCGATCAGCGGCGATGTCCTCGGCAAGATCATGTACGAGCAGCAGCCGATGAAGATGGCAGCGGCCGAGGCCCTCTGGGACGGCGAGAAGCCCGCGCCCTTCTCGATCTTCGCCGTCGGTGACGTCGACAAGGGGCACAACAAGGTCGCCATCGAGATCCCCGGCCTGCTGTCCTTCCTCGCCAAGGACGACTTCACCTCGTACGTCCCCGGCATCAACGACGTCAACAAGGCCGAGCAGGAGAAGTACGGCCCCGGCGACTACCGGCCCAACATCCCGGTCGCCTACTGGGGCTTCCGCTGGATGATCGGCTTCGGCATGACGTCGTTCGCCATCGGCCTGGCCGGACTATGGCTGACCCGGAAGAAGTTCCTGTTGCCACAGCACTTGAGGGTGGGTGAGGACGAGGTGCCGCATCTCGTGCTCCTGCCGAAGAAGGCGCTCGGCCCGACCCTCACCAAGTGGTACTGGCGCATGGCGATCCTCACCCTGGGCTTCCCGCTGATCGCCAGCTCCTGGGGCTGGATCTTCACCGAGATGGGACGCCAGCCGTGGGTCGTCTACGGCCTGTTCCAGACGCGTGACGCGGTCTCCCCCGGTGTCTCCCAGGCCGAGGTCATCACCTCGATGGTCGTCTTCACCACGCTGTACGCGATCCTCGCCGTCATCGAGGTCAAGCTGCTGGTCAAGTACGTCAAGGCGGGCCCGCCCGAGCTCACCGAGGCCGACCTCAACCCGCCCACGAAGATCGGCGGCGACTCCCGTGACGCCGACAAGCCGATGGCCTTCTCGTACTAGGCCGAGGGAGCTGCACAGTCATGGAACTGCACGACGTCTGGTTCGTCCTGATCGCCGTCCTGTGGACCGGCTACTTCTTCCTGGAGGGCTTCGACTTCGGGGTCGGTGTGCTCACGAAGCTGCTCGCCCGCAACCGGCCCGAGAAGCGGGTGCTGATCAACACCATCGGGCCCGTCTGGGACGGCAACGAGGTCTGGCTGCTCTCGGCGGGCGGTGCCACCTTCGCCGCCTTCCCCGAGTGGTACGCGACGCTCTTCTCCGGCTTCTACCTGCCCCTGCTGCTCATCCTGGTCTGCCTGATCGTCCGGGGCGTGGCCTTCGAGTACCGCGTCAAGCGGCCCGAGGAGAGCTGGCAGCGCAACTGGGAGACGGCGATCTTCTGGACCTCGCTGCTCCCCGCGTTCCTGTGGGGTGTGGCCTTCGGCAACATCGTGCGGGGCGTGCAGATCGACCAGGACTTCAACTACGCCGGCGGCGTCCTGGATCTGCTCAACCCGTACGCGCTGCTGGGCGGTCTGGTCACCCTGGCGCTGTTCACCTTCCACGGGACGGTGTTCGTCGGTCTCAAGACCGTCGGGGAGATCCGGGAGCGGGCGCGGAAGCTGGCGCTGCGCGTCGGGCTGGTGACCGCCCTGCTGGCCCTCGCCTTCCTGCTGTGGACGCAGGCCGAGCGGGGCGACACGGCGTCGCTCGTCGCGGTGGTCGTGGCCGTCGCGTCCCTTCTCGTGGCGCTGGTCGCGGCGCGGGCCGGGCGTGAGGGCTGGGCGTTCGCCCTGTCGGGGCTCACCATCGTGGCCACGGTGGCGATGCTCTTCCTGACGCTGTTCCCGAACGTCATGCCGTCGACGCTCAACCCGGAGTGGAGCCTGACGGTCACCAACGCCTCGTCCAGCCCGTACACCCTGAAGATCATGACCTGGTGTGCCGGGATCGCCACCCCGATCGTCCTGCTCTACCAGGGCTGGACCTACTGGGTGTTCCGCAAGCGAATCGGTACGCAGCACATCGCCGACCCCGCGCACTGAGGTGTGTTTCACGTGAAACCAATCGATCCGCGTCTGCTCCGGTACGCCCGTGCCACCCGGGTCTTCCTGGGGGCGGTCGTCGCCCTGGGTGCCGTCGGGGCGGGGTTGGTCATCGCGCAGGCGATGCTCATCGCCGAGGTGGTGGTCGGCGCCTTCCAGCACCGCATGCCGGTGTCGGAACTCGGCACTCCCCTGCTGCTGTTGGCCGTCGTCGCGGTCGGCCGGGCGCTGGTCGGCTGGCTCACCGAGCTGGCAGCGCACCGGGCGAGCGCGGCGGTGAAGTCCGAGCTGCGGGGGCGGCTGCTGGAGCGATCCGTGCGGCTCGGGCCCGGGTGGCTGAGCGGGCAGCGGACCGGTTCGCTGGTCGCCCTGGCCACTCGGGGAGTCGACGCCCTCGACGACTACTTCTCGCGGTATCTGCCGCAGTTGGGTCTCGCGGTGGTCGTGCCGGTGGCGGTGCTGGCGCGGATCGTCACCGAGGACTGGGTCTCCGCGGCCATCATCGTGGGCACCCTGCCGCTCATCCCGGTCTTCATGGTCCTGATCGGCTGGGCCACGCAGTCCCGGATGGACCGTCAGTGGCGGCTGCTGTCCCGGCTGTCCGGGCACTTCCTGGACGTCGTCGCCGGGCTGCCCACGCTGAAGGTCTTCGGCCGTGCCAAGGCGCAGGCCGAGTCGATCCGGCGGATCACCGGCGAGTACCGGCGGGCGACCATGCGGACGCTGCGGATCGCCTTCATCTCCTCCTTCGCGCTGGAGCTGCTCGCGACGATCTCGGTGGCGCTGGTCGCCGTGACGATCGGTATGCGGCTGGTGCACGGCGAGATGGACCTGTACATCGGCCTGGTCATCCTGATCCTGGCGCCCGAGGCGTATCTGCCGTTGCGGCAGGTCGGGGCGCAGTACCACGCGGCGGCTGAGGGGCTCGCCGCCGCTGAGGAGATCTTCGAGGTCCTGGAGACGCCCGTTCCCGCGTCCGGGTCCGAGGCCGTGCCCGAGGGTGCGCTGGCGTTCGAGGGCGTGACGGTCCGGTACCCGGGGCGCTCGGCGGACGCCGTGTCGGACGTCTCCTTCACCGTCGAGCCCGGGGAGACGGTCGCTCTCGTCGGGTCGAGCGGGGCCGGGAAGTCGACGCTGCTCGGTGTGCTGCTGGGGTTCGTGCGGCCGGCCGAGGGGCGGGTGAAGGCCGGGGGAGTCGACCTCGCCGACGCCGACCTGGAGCAGTGGCGCTCCCGGATCGCGTGGGTGCCGCAGCGGCCGCATCTGTACGCCGGGACGATCGCCGAGAACGTACGGCTGGCGCGGCCCGACGCCGATGACGACGCCGTACAGCGGGCGCTGCGGGACGCCGGGGCGCTGGAGTTCGTGGACGCCCTGCCGGAAGGCGCGGAGACCGTGCTCGGCGAGGACGGGACCGGGCTGTCGGCCGGGCAGCGGCAGCGGCTCGCGCTGGCCCGGGCGTTCCTCGCGGACCGGCCCGTGCTGCTGCTCGATGAGCCGACGGCCGCGCTGGACGGGGCCACCGAGGCCGAGGTCGTGGCCGCGGTACGGCGGCTGGCGGCCGGGCGGACGGTGCTGCTGGTGGTGCACCGGCCGGCGCTGCTGGGGGTGGCGGACCGGGTGGTGCGCCTGGCCGAGCCCGAGACGGCCGCTGCGCCGGTCGCGCCCGCCCCGGTTCACCAGCGGGGTTCGGTGGCGGGCGAGCTGACCGCCCCGGTCGACGTGACCGAGCCTCATGGGGAATCCGCTTCGGGCCCTGTCCTCACACGTGTTCGTGCCATGTCCGGTGCCCGGCGCGGGCGGCTGGTCCTCGCGCTGCTGCTCGGCAGTCTCGCGCTCGGGAGCGCCGTGGGGCTCATGGCCACCTCCGGGTGGCTGATCTCGCGGGCCTCGCAGCAGCCGCCCGTGCTCTATCTGATGATGGCCGTCACGGCGACACGGGCCTTCGGGATCGGGCGAGCCGTGTTCCGGTACGCCGAGCGGCTCGTCTCGCACGACGCCGTGCTGCGGATGCTGGCGGACACCAGGGTCGCGGTCTTCCGTCGGCTGGAGCGGCTGGCGCCCGCCGGGCTGCGCCGGACCCGCCGGGGAGATCTGCTCTCCCGGCTCGTCGCCGACGTGGACGCGCTGCAGGACTACTGGCTGCGGTGGCTGCTGCCGGCCGGGGCGGCCGTCGTGGTGTCGGCCGCGTCCGTGGGCTTCACGGCGTGGCTGCTGCCGGAGGCCGGGGCCGTGCTCGCGGCCGGGCTGCTGGCGGCGGGCGTGGGAGTGCCGCTGATCACCGGTGCCGTGGCGCGGCGGGCCGAGCACCGGCTGGCCCCCGCTCGCGGCGTACTGGCGACCCGGGTCACCGATCTGCTCACCGGCACCGCGGAGCTGACCGTCGCCGGTGCCTTGCCCGCGCGGACCGCCCGGGCACGCGAGGCCGACGGGGCGCTCACCCGGATCGCCTCGCGCGCCGCCACCGCCACGGCCCTCGGCGACGGACTCACCGCGCTGATCTCCGGCCTGACCGTCACGGCCGCCGCCCTGGTCGGCGCTCAGGCGGTCGCGGCCGGGCGGCTGGACGGCGTGACCATGGCCGTCGTCGTCCTCACCCCTCTGGCCGCCTTCGAGGCCGTGCTCGGGCTGCCGCTCGCCGCGCAGTACCGGCAGCGGGTGCGCAGGAGCGCCGAGCGGGTGTACGAGGTGCTGGATGCCCCGGAGCCCGTGGGGGAGCCGGAGCGGCCCCGGCAGGCGCCCGCGTCGCCGTTCCCGGTGGCCGTCAAGGGGCTGACCGCGCGGTACGAGGGGCAGGACCGGGACGCGGTCGCCGGGCTCGATCTGACCCTCGAGGAGGGCCGCCGTGTCGCCGTGGTCGGACCGTCCGGCTCCGGCAAGACGACGCTGGCGCAACTGCTGCTGCGGTTCCTGGACGCAGGGTCGGGTGCGTACACGCTGGCGGGCGTGGACGCCTACGCGCTGCACAGCGACGACGTACGGAAGCTCGTCGGGCTGTGCGCGCAGGACGCGCATCTCTTCGACAGCTCGCTGCGCGAGAACCTGCTGCTCGCCAAGAAGGACGCCACCGAGGACGAACTGCGTGCCGCGCTCGGCCGGGCCCGGCTGCTGGACTGGGCCGAGGGCCTGCCCGACGGGCTCGACACGCTCGTCGGCGAGCACGGGGCGCGGCTGTCCGGAGGGCAGCGGCAGCGGCTGGCGCTGGCCCGCGCGCTGCTCGCGGACTTCCCCGTCCTGGTGCTCGACGAGCCCGCCGAGCATCTCGACCTGCCGACGGCGGACGCGCTGACCGCCGATCTGCTGGCCGCCACCGAGGGCCGTACGACTCTGCTCATCACGCACCGGCTGGCGGGCCTGGAGGCGGTCGACGAGGTGCTCGTGCTGGATCGGGGACGGGTGGTGCAGCGCGGGTCGTACCCGGAGCTGGTGGCGGTGGACGGGCCGCTGCGGGAGATGGCGGAGCGGGAGGCGGCGTCGGAGGAACTGGTCGGGAGCGCGGTGGAGGCGTGATCCCTGACGGGGCCGCGCGCACTGATCCATTCGGAGCAGCCGGTCCCCCAGCCGTACGACCCGAACAGGACCGGGCCCGCGGAGCTGGGCGAGGATCGCTGACATGCGCTCATATCGCCGCTATCGCCTGCTCGTTCCGGCTCTGCTGTGCGCGCTGGCGGCCCTCGCGGCCCGGCCGACGGCGGCGGACAAGGAGCCCGGGGGCGGCGGGGACACGGGCATCAGCGCCGAGGTGGCGCGGCTCTACGAGGACGCCGCGGCGGCGACGCAGCTGTACGAGGCCGGCCGCAAGGAGGCCGACGTGCAGCGGGCCAAGGCGCAGCGGGCGGAGGCTCTCCTGGACACTCAGCGGCGGCACATCGCGGGTCTGAACGAGGACCTGGGCCGGATCGCCCGTGCCCAGTACCGGGGCAGCGGGGGTCTGCCGGTGGCCGTGCAGATGCTCCTCGCCGACAGCCCCGACGACCTGATGCGAGGTCAGCACGCCTTCTCGCAGACGAATCTCGCCGTGAACAACGCGATCTCCAAGAGCCGCCGGGCCGAGGCACGGCTCACCGCGGACGAGGCCAGGGCCGCTGCCGAATGGCAGGCGCTGGAGAAGCGGAACGTCCAGCTGGCCGAGCTGAAGTCGGGCATCGAGCAGAAGCTCGAAGCGGCCCGCTCACAGCTCCAGGGCCAGGCGGACGCCTCGGTCGCCGCCGGGGCGTGCCGCGGTGCCGTCCGGCTCGACCAGCCGGAGTCGGGGTTCACGAGTGCGTGGGTCGCGCCCGTGGAGACGTACGAGCTGTCCGCTTCCTACGGCAGCGGCGGGGCGCGGTGGTCGAGCCGGCACACCGGGCAGGACTTCGCGGTGCCGATCGGCACGCCCGTGCGGTCCGTGGGGACGGGCCGGGTGGTGAGGGTGTCCTGCGGCGGCCCCTTCGGCATCGAGATCGTGCTGAAGCACGCGGGCGGCTACTACACGCAGTACGCCCATCTCGCGTCCGTCGCGGTCGACCAGGGGGAGGAGGTCGGCCCCGGCCAGTGGATCGGCCAGTCGGGCACCACGGGCAACTCCACCGGACCGCACCTGCACTTCGAGACCCGGGTCACACCGGAGATGGGTTCGGCGGTGAACCCGGTGTCGTGGCTGGAGGAGCGCGGGGTGTCGCTCTGACGGAGCGGCTCGACCGCGTTCGTGAGAGCGGGCGGCACCTACAGCCGTTCGGCCACCAGCTGCTCGATCACGACGGCGACCCCGTCCTCGTTGTTCGCCACCGTCCGTCCCGAGGCCGCGGCGATCACGTCCGGGTGGGCGTTGCCCATCGCGTACGACCGGCCGGCCCAGGTCAGCATCTCGACGTCGTTCGGCATGTCGCCGAAGGCGACGACCTCCTCGTGCGAGATGCCGCGCTCGGCGCAGCACAGGGCGAGCGTGCTGGCCTTGGACACCTCGGGGCCGCTGATCTCCAGCAGGGCGCTGGGGCTGGAGCGGGTCACACTGGCGCGGTCGCCGATCGCGAGCCGGGCCAGGGTCAGGAAGGCGTCGGGGTCGATCTCCGGGTGGAAGGCCAGGATCTTCAGCACCGGCTCCCCGGCTGCCCGGTGATCAGGGCCCAGCAGCTCCTCCGCCGGGGCGAGGCTGTCGGGGATCTCCATGTGCAGCTTCGGGTACGCCGGCTCCTGGTAGAAGCCGTAGGTCTGCTCCACCGCGTACACCGTGCCCGGCGCCGCGTCGCGCAGCAGCCGTACGGCGTCCAGCGCGTTCTCCCGCTCCAGCTCCCGGACCTTCACGAACTTGTGGGTGCCGGGGCCGCCGTGCAGGTCGACCACGGCGGCGCCGTTGCCGCAGATCGCCAGTCCGTGGCCGTGCACATGGTCGCTGACGACGTCCATCCAGCGGGCCGGGCGGCCGGTGACGAAGAAGACCTCGATGCCCGCCTCCTCGGCAGCGGCCAGCGCGGCCACCGTGCGGGGGGACACCGACTTGTCGTCGCGCAGCAGGGTGCCGTCGAGGTCGGTGGCGATCAGCCGCGGCGGGAGGGTCTCGGCCGCGGTATCGGGCTGTCGGGTCGCTGAGGTCACCGGGTCATTGTCCCGCAGATGCCCGCACGGGCGTGCGGGGCTCCGCACAGGTGAGTGGATGCCGCTCCCACCAGGGCTTTCCTGAGGAATGAGCCCAGGAGGGAGCCCTCAGAGGCCTCAGCGCAACTGCGCCGGTGCCTCCATGGCGATCTGCTCGAAGACCTTCTCGTCCGCCGCGAAGGGCGAGTCCGGGATCGGCCAGTGGATCACCAGCTCCGTGAAGCCCAGTTCCGCGTGCCGGCCGGCGAAGTCGACGAAGGCGTCCAGCGACTGGAGCGGGCCGGTACGGTCCGGCGTGAACCCGGTGAGCAGGACCCGGTCGAGGCCGGTCATGTCCCGGCCGACCTCGGCGCAGGTGTCGGCCAGCCTCTCGGCCTGCCCGCGCAGGGCCTGGACCGACTGCTCAGGGGTGCCGTTCTCGTACAGCTTGGGGTCGCCGGTGGTCACCCAGGCCTGGCCGTGCCGGGCGGCGAGCCGCATCCCGCGCGGGCCGGTCGCGGCGACCGCGAACGGCAGCCTGGGGCGCTGCACACAGCCGGGGATGTTCCGCGCCTCGTGAGCCGAGTAGAAGTCGCCCTCGTACGACACCGTGTCCTCGCTGAGGAGCCGGTCGAGCAGCGGGACGAACTCGGCGAAGCGGTCGGCGCGCTCGCGCGGTGTCCACGGGTCCTGGCCGAGCGCGGTGGCGTCGAAACCGGAGCCGCCCGCGCCGATGCCCAGCGTGATCCGCCCGCCGGAGATGTCGTCCAGGGAGATCAGCTCCTTGGCGAGGGTCACCGGGTGCCGGAAGTTCGGCGAGGTCACCAGCGTGCCGAGCCGAAGCCGCTCGGTGACGGCCGCGGCGGCGGTGAGGGTCGGCACGGCGCCGAACCACGGGCCGTCCCGGAAGCTGCGCCAGGACAGATGGTCGTAGGTGTACGCGGTGTGGAAGCCGAGCTGCTCGGCGCGTGTCCAGGCCGTACGGCCGCCTTCGTTCCAGCGGCGGTACGGGAGGATCACGGTGCTCAGACGCAGACTCATGGCATCGAGACTAAAGGAGCCCCGCGGGTGGCCCGTGTTTCACGTGAAACAAGTCACCGTCATCGGCTGGTCACGCTCAGCGGGTCAGCGGGGTCCGGGGAAGCGGAGATATCCCGGCGGTACGGCCTCGGTCAGCCACACGCCGTTCGCGCTCACGCGGAAGACATGGCCATCGCGGTGCATGGCGGCCGTGTCCACCGTCAGGACGACCGGCCGGCCTCGGCGGGCACCGACACGGGTCGCCGTCTCGCGGTCGGGGGAGAGATGCACGTCGTGCCGGTTCATCGGCCTGAGGCCCTCGACCCGGATCGCGTCCAGGTGACGGGCGACGGTGCCGTGGTAGAGGTGCGCGGGCGGGGTCGCCGCCGGCAGCCCGAGGTCGACCTCGACACTGTGGCCCTGGCTGGCGCGGATCCGGGTGCCCTCGACGGCGAACCGGCGCTTGTCGTTGGTGAGGACGACATGGTCCAGTTCGTCGCGGGTGAAGCGGAAGCCGTGCGCGGCGGCCGCGGCGATCAGTGTGTCGATCTCCACCCAGCCGCCCTCCTCGAGCGCCAGACCGATCCGCTCGGGCTGGTGGCGCAGATGCTTCGAGAGATACTTGGACACCTTCACGGTGCGTCTTTCGTCCATCCCACCAGAGTGCGGGAGAGACGCGAATCACGCGATCGAGTATTGCTTCCGAGGTTTGATCCACAGCCAAGTACTGTTATCCACAGGGGAATTGACGGTTCTGTGGACAACTAGCCCTCGAAACCGGGGGCTTGGGCCCGCCCCGCCGCCGCACGGGCCGTCACATCGGCGGCTTCATCCGCGCGATCCTCCGCAGCATCCCCGGTGCCAGCCGCGACAGCACCCGCGCACCCCGCGCCTCCGGCGTGACCGGAACGACCGCCTCGTCGCGCTCCACCGCGCGCAGGATCGCGGCGGCCACCTTCTCCGGCGGGTAGTTCCGCAGCCCGTACAGACGGGCGGCGCGCTGCTGGAGCCTCGTCTCCTCCTGGGCGTCGGCCCCGGCGAAGTGCGCCGTCGACGTGATGGCGGTGTTGACGATGCCGGGGCAGACCGCCGTCACGCCGATCCCCTGCCCGGCGAGCTCCGCGCGCAGGCACTCGCTGAGCATCAGCACGGCCGCCTTGGAGGTGCTGTAGGCGGGCAGGGCCCGGGACGGCAGATACGCCGCCGCAGAGGCCACGTTGACGATGTGGCCGCCCTGCCCGCGCTCGGCCATCCGCCGGCCGAAGAGCCGGCAGCCGTGGATCACGCCCCACAGATTGACGTCGAGGACCTTCTTCCAGTCCTCCGGCGTGGTGTCGAAGAAGGACCCGGACAGCCCGATCCCGGCGTTGTTGACCAGGACGTCCACCACCCCGTACTCGAGGCTGACCTTCTCGGCGAGCTTCTCCATGGCCTGCTCGTCGGAGACATCGGCCGTCTCCGCCCAGGCCGCCGAGGCGCCCAGGAGACGGGACGACTCGGCGGTGCGGGCCGCCGCCTCCCCGTCCCGGTCGACGGCGACCACGCGTGCGCCGGCCTTCGCGTACGCCAGCGCGGTCGCCCGCCCGATGCCGCTGCCCGCCCCGGTGACCAGCACGAGCTGCCCCGAGAACCGCTCGGCGTGCCTGCCGCCCGACGCCGCCGGGGACCGGCCGTCCTCGACTGACCTCACGAAATCCCCGATCCACGAAGCGAGCTGATCCGGACGGGTGCGCGGGATCCAGTGCCCCGCCGGGAGCGTCCTGCGGGTCAGCTTCGGAACCCACCGCTCCAGCTCGTCGTAGAGGCGCTCCGACAGGAACCGGTCCCCCAGGGGCGTGATGAGCTGCACGGGTGCGTGGGCGTGCGCGTCCGGGCGCGGCCTGCGCAGCCGGGGCCGCACGTTGTCCCGGTACAGCCAGGCGCCGTGCGCCGCGTCCGACGGCAGGGACGAGGTCGGGTAGCCGTCGCGCGGCACCTTCTCCACCCGCTCCAGGACCTTCGGCCAGCGTTTGCCGAGCGGGCCGCGCCAGGCCAGCTCGGGCAGCACGGGCGTGTGCAGCAGGTACACGTACCAGGACTTCGCGCCCTGCCCGAGGAGCTGGCCGACCCGGCGCGGGGTGGGCCGCTTCACGCGCCGGTCGATCCAGTGGCCGAAGTGGTCCAGGGACGGCCCGGACATCGAGGTGAAGGAGGCGATACGGCCCTCGGTGCGCCGGACGGTGGTGAACTCCCAGGCCTGCACCGAGCCCCAGTCGTGCCCGACCAGGTGCACGGGCCGGTCCGGACTGACCGCGTCCGCGACGGCCAGGAAGTCGTCCGTCAGCTTCTCCAGCGTGAACCCGCCCCGCAGCGGCCGCGGCGCCGTCGACCGGCCGTGGCCGCGGACGTCGTACGCCACCACGTGGAACCGCCCGGCGAGCCGCGCGGCGACCTCGGACCACACTTCCTTGCTGTCGGGGTAGCCGTGCACGAGGACGACCGTAGGGCGACTCGGATCGCCCAGCTCGGCCACGCACAGCTCGACTTCGCCGGTCCGTACCCAGCGCTCCCGCGCGCCCGTGAGCAACGTCATCCGGCGAATCTGGCAGTTGTTAGAGAAATCGTCAATAGCGCGCGGGTCGGGCTGCTTCCCCGGTCGTGGTAACTCTCAGGCAGCAGGTCCCCTAAGGGCCCGTACTACTCCAGGGTGACCCGGATACAGCTCTGCGGAGTGACGACCACCACGCCCGTGGCCCCTACCTTCGAAGGGTGACTGTGATCGCGACCGAAAGCCTGAGCAAGCGGTTCCCGAGGGTGACCGCGCTTGACCGGCTCTCCGTGGACGTCGGGCCCGGTGTGACCGGACTCGTCGGAGCCAACGGGGCCGGCAAGTCCACACTGATCAAGATCCTGCTGGGTCTGTCCCCCGCCACCGAGGGCCGCGCCGACGTGCTCGGCCTCGATGTCGCCACCAGGGGCGCCGACATCCGCGAGCGGGTCGGCTACATGCCCGAGCACGACTGCCTGCCGCCGGACGTCTCGGCCACCGAGTTCGTCGTCCACATGGCGCGCATGTCCGGCCTGCCGCCCACCGCCGCGCGCGAACGCACGGCCGACACCCTGCGCCACGTCGGCCTGTACGAGGAGCGCTACCGCCCCATCGGCGGCTACTCGACCGGCATGAAGCAGCGCGTCAAGCTCGCCCAGGCCCTGGTGCACGACCCCCAGCTGGTCTTCCTGGACGAGCCGACCAACGGCCTCGACCCGGTCGGCCGCGACGAGATGCTCGGCCTGATCCGCCGGATCCACACCGACTTCGGCATCTCCGTCCTGGTCACCTCGCACCTGCTGGGCGAACTGGAGCGCACCTGCGACCACGTCGTCGTCATCGACGGCGGCAAGCTCCTGCGCTCCAGCTCCACCACGGACTTCACCCAGACCACCACGACCCTCGCCATCGAGGTCACCGACACCGACGAGCACCCCGACGGCACCCGCGCGGTGCGCGACGCGCTGGACGCGCGCGGGGTGAGCGTCGAGGACGGCAGCGGCCTGCCGGGCGCCGGCCACGTGCTGCTGCTCACCGCCCAGGGCGAGGAGACGTACGACCTGGTCCGGGACGTGATCGCCGACCTCGGACTCGGCCTGGTGCGCATGGAGCAGCGCCGGCACCACATCTCCGAGGTCTTCACGAACAGCGACGAGCGCGAGCAGCGGAAGGAGGCGGTCGGCCATGGCGGTTGAGCACTCCACGGGGACATCGGCCCCGGCACCGGGTGACCAGACCCGCATCCACAACATCGGCTACCGCAGCTACGACGGCCCGCGCCTCGGCCGCGCCTACGCCCGCCGCTCCCTGTACTCGCAGTCCCTGCGCGGCTCCTACGGCCTCGGCCGCTCGGTGAAGTCCAAGGTGCTGCCGATGCTGCTGTTCGTGGTGATGTGCGTGCCCGCGGCCATCATGGTCGCCGTCGCGGTCGCCACCAAGGCGGGCGCCCTGCCCGTGGACTACACGCGCTACGCGATCGTCATGCAGGCCGTCATCAGCCTGTACGTCGCCTCGCAGGCACCCCAGTCCGTCTCGCGGGACCTGCGCTTCAAGACGGTGCCGCTGTACTTCTCGCGGCCCATCGAGACCGCCGACTACGTCCTCGCCAAGTTCGCGGCGCTGGCCTCGGCGCTGTTCGTCCTCACGGCCGCTCCCCTGCTCGTGCTCTACGTGGGCGCGCTGCTGGCCGAGCTCGACTTCGCCGACCAGACCAAGGGATTCGCACAGGGACTCGTCTCCGTGGCACTGCTCTCACTGCTGTTCGCCGGTATCGGCCTGGTCATCGCGTCCTTCACCCCGCGCCGCGGCTTCGGCATCGCGGCCGTGATCGCCGTGCTGACCATCACCTACGGCGCGGTCTCCACCCTGCAGGCCATCGCCGACGTCCAGGGCAGCAGCGACGCCGTGCCGCTGATCGGGCTGTTCTCGCCGATCACGCTCGTCGACGGGGTGCAGTCCGCGTTCCTCGGCGCGACCTCCGCCTTCCCCGGCGGGGTGGGCCCGAGCAACGCCGAGGGCGTCGTCTTCGTCCTCGTCGCCCTGGGCCTGATCGCGGCGAGCTACGGCCTCCTGATGCGCCGCTACAAGAAGGTGGGACTGTGACCACGCTCTCCATCGACCATGTCTCCCGCTGGTTCGGCAACGTGGTCGCCGTCAACGACATCACCATGACCATCGGCCCCGGCGTCACGGGCCTCCTCGGCCCCAACGGCGCCGGAAAGTCCACCCTCATCAACATGATGGGCGGCTTCCTCGCCCCCTCCACCGGCACGGTCACGCTCGACGGGCAGCCCGTGTGGCGCAACGAGCAGATCTACCGGCACATCGGTGTCGTCCCCGAGCGCGAGGCGATGTACGACTTCCTCACCGGGAAGGAGTTCGTCCTGGCCAACGCCGAACTGCACGGCCTGGGCGCCAAGGCGGCCCAGAAGGCGCTGGCCACGGTCGAGATGGAGTACGCGCAGGACCGCAAGATCCAGACGTACTCCAAGGGCATGCGCCAGCGCGTGAAGATGGCCTCCGCCCTGGTCCACGACCCGTCCCTGCTCCTGCTGGACGAACCCTTCAACGGCATGGACCCGCGCCAGCGCATGCAGCTGATGGACCTGCTGCGCCGCATGGGCGACGAGGGCCGCACGGTGCTGTTCTCGTCCCACATCCTCGAAGAGGTCGAGCAACTCGCCTGGCACATCGAGGTCGTCGTCGCCGGCCGGCATGCCGCCAGCGGTGACTTCCGCAAGATCCGGCGCCTGATGACCGACCGGCCGCACCGCTACCTGGTGCGTTCCAGCGACGACCGCGCCCTCGCGGCCGCGCTGATCGCCGACCCGTCGACGTCCGGGATCGAGGTCGACCACGCCGAGGGCGCGCTGCGCATCCAGGCCGTCGACTTCGGCCGCTTCACGGCTCTGCTGCCGCGTGTGGCGCGCGAGCACGGCATCCGCCTGCTCACGGTCTCGCCGTCCGACGAGTCCCTCGAGTCCGTCTTCTCGTACCTGGTCGCGGCGTAGGAGGCCCTGATGTATGACCCCACAGTCGCCCGGCTCACCTACCGGGCCCTGCTCGGCCGGCGCCGGGCCCTCATCCTCGGTGCCCTGCCCCTGCTGCTGATCGTCATCGCCGTGGCGGTGCGCGGTCTCACCGGCGCGGACGACCAGACGGCCTCGGACCTGCTGGGCGGGCTCGCCCTCGCCACGATGGTGCCGCTGATCGGCGTCATTGCCGGAACGGGCGCGATCGGGCCGGAGATCGACGACGGCTCGGTGGTGTATCTGCTGTCCAAGCCGATCAAACGGCCGACCATCATCTTCACCAAGCTGATCGTCGCCGTCGCCGTGACGATGGTGTTCTCCGCGGTGCCGACGCTCATCGCCGGGTTCATCCTGAACGGCAACGGCCAGCAGATCGCCGTGGCCTACACGATCGCGGCCCTGGTCGCCTCCATCGCGTACGCGGCGATGTTCCTGCTGCTCGGCACGGTCTCCCGGCACGCGGTGGTGTTCGGCCTCGTCTACGCGCTGGTCTGGGAGGCCCTGTTCGGCTCCCTGGTGCCGGGTGCCCGCACGCTGAGCGTCCAGCAGTGGTCGCTGGCCGTCGCCCAGAAGGTGTCCGGCGGAGACATGGTGACCTCGGACGTCGGCCTGACGACGGCGACGGTGCTGCTGGTCGGCGTCACGGTCCTCGCCACCTGGTACGCCGGTCAGAAGCTGCGCTCACTGACCCTCGCCGGCGAGGAGTGAGGTGCCCCGGCCTTGACGGGGGCATCACCTCGGTCGGGGCACACTGGGCAAACGGGATGTAGGGGCACCACACGGGAGTTGGACGGCTGGGAGGAGACCGGGATGGCGGGCGACAAGGCTCAGCATGAGGACGACGCTTGGGACGACCTCGTTCTGGACGACGACTTCATACGCTCCGCCGAGACCTCCGAGCCGTCCGCCCGGGCCCGGATGCTCGCCGAGCGCTGGCGCCGTGAGGAGCCGGAGCCGCAGCCCTGGCGCTCCGACGAGCCGCCCGCGGGCTGGTTCTTCAGCAAGGTCCGGCGGCGCGGATGGCGCAGGCGCTGACGCCGGGCGATTTATTCGGTGGCGTCCAATTCGCCCGGCGGGCAGAGTGGTTGTGTTCACCCCGCCGGGCAAGGAAGTCCGGCGTCGAGTTCTGGGAGAGGAGCGGGACGATGCCCATGCACGGCAGTACGTCCAGCTCCCTTCAGGGCAGCCCGCGGCGGGCTCCGGAGTAGTCGCTACCCCACTCCGTAGAACTCGCCCCATACGGGGAGCTGCCCGGGGCGGCCGCTTCGAGCACGCGAATCGCACTCGCGTGGGCCGCCCACCCGGAGGATTGGCCGAGTGGTAAGGCACTGGCTTGCTCTGTTTTTGATCAGAAGCGAGTCGCGGTCGGGCTTCAACAGCCCGCGCACGTTCGATCCGTGCATCCTCCGCCGCACGCAAGCCCCGAGGGCTCAGCCCAGCAACCGCTCCAGCACCACGGCGATCCCGTCCTCCTCGTTCGAGGACGTCACCTCGTCCGCCACGGCCTTCAGCTCCTCGTGGGCGTCCGCCATGGCGACACCGTAGGAGGACCAGGCGAACATCGGTATGTCGTTGGGCATGTCGCCGAAGGCGATCGTGTCGGCCGCCTTCACCTTGAGCCGGCGGGCCGCCAGCGACAGACCGGTCGCCTTGGACAGGCCCAGGGGGAGGAGCTCGACGATGCCCTCGCCCGCCATGACGACGCTGACGAAGCCGCCGGCGGTGCGCGTGGCGACCTCGCACAGCTCGTCGTCCGACAGCGTCGGGTGCTGGATGTACATCTTGTTCAGCGGCGCGCTCCACAGGTCCGACGCGTCCGTGAAGGGCGTCGCGGGGAGGGTGCCCTGGACCGCGTAGCCGGGGCCGACCAGCACCTCTCCGTCCAGACCGTCGCGGCTCGCGGCCAGGTACAGCGGGCCGACCTCCGCCTCGATCTTGGCCAGCGCCACCCCGGCGAGCTGCCGGTCCAGCGTCACCGACGTCAGCAGGCGGTGGGCGCCGGCGTCGTACACCTGCGCGCCCTGGCCGCAGACGGCCAGGCCCTGGTAGCCGAGGTCGTCGAGGATGTGCCGGGTCCA
This sequence comes from Streptomyces sp. CRCS-T-1, assembly GCF_024442335.1. Classification (NCBI taxonomy): domain Bacteria; kingdom Bacillati; phylum Actinomycetota; class Actinomycetes; order Kitasatosporales; family Streptomycetaceae; genus Streptomyces; species Streptomyces sp. CRCS-T-1. The sequence goes on from NZ_CP101651.1 coordinate 4,259,538, forward strand.
GGGGACCGCGCGGCCGGTGACGACGATGTGCGCGGCGCCCGCGGCGGTGGCCGCCGCGAGCGCGTCACGGGTGCGGGGCGACACCGACTCGTCGGAGCGCAGCAGCGTCCCGTCGAGGTCGGTGGCGATCAGCTTGTAGGGGAAACCGGTGGTCACTTGGACACCGGCTCCAGGACCTCCCGGCCGCCCAGGTACGGACGCAGCACCTCGGGCACGCGCACCGAGCCGTCGGGCTGCTGGTGGTTCTCCAGGATCGCCACGATCGTGCGCGGTACGGCGCACAGGGTGCCGTTGAGCGTGGCCAGCGGCTTGACCTGCTTGCCGTCACGGAAGCGGATCGACAGCCGGCGGGACTGGAACTCGGTGCAGTCCGAGGTCGAGGTCAGCTCGCGGTACTTGCCCTGGGTCGGGATCCACGCCTCGCAGTCGAACTTGCGGGAGGCCGAGGCACCCAGGTCGGCGCTGGCCACGTCGATCACGCGGTACGGCAGCTCCAGGGAGGTCAGCCACTGCTTCTCCCACTCCAGCAGCCGCTGGTGCTCGGCCTGCGAGTCCTCCGGGGCCACGTAGGAGAACATCTCGACCTTGTCGAACTGGTGCACGCGGAAGATGCCCCGGGTGTCCTTGCCGTGCGAACCGGCCTCGCGGCGGAAGCAGGGCGAGAAGCCCGCGTAGCGCAGGGGGAGGCGGTCGGCGTCGAGGATCTCGTCCATGTGGTACGCCGCCAGCGCCACCTCGGACGTGCCGACCAGGTAGAGGTCGTCGTCGGCGAGGTGGTAGACGTCCTGGGAGGCCTGGCCGAGGAAGCCCGTGCCCGCCATGGACTGGGAGCGGACCAGGGCCGGGGTGAGCATCGGGGTGAAGCCGGCCGCGGTGGCCTGGGCCATCGCCGCGTTCACCAGGGCGAGCTCCAGGAGCGCGCCCACGCCCGTCAGGAAGTAGAAGCGCGAGCCGGAGACCTTGGCGCCGCGCTCGACGTCGATCGCGCCGAGGATCTGGCCGAGCTCCAGGTGGTCCTTGGGCTCGAAGCCCTCGGCGGCGAAGTCGCGGATCGAGCCGTGCGTCTCCAGCGTGACGAAGTCCTCCTCGCCGCCCACGGGCACGTCCGGGTGGACGAGGTTGCCGAGCCTCTGGAGCAGCTCCTGGGTCTCGCTGTCGGCCGCGTCGCGGTCCGCGTCGGCCGCCTTGACGTCGGCGGAGAGCTGGCCGGCCTTCTTCAGCAGCTCGGCCTTCTCGTCCCCGGCCGCCTTGGGGATGAGCTTGCCGAGCGCCTTCTGCTCGGCGCGCAGCTCGTCGAAGCGGACGCCGGACGACCTGCGCCGCTCGTCGGCAGACAGGAGGGCGTCGACGAGCGCGACGTCCTCTCCACGGGCGCGCTGGGACGCGCGCACACGGTCGGGGTCCTCACGGAGCAGGCGAAGGTCAATCACGCGCCCAAGGCTACCGGTGTGGGGTGACCGCTCACGACTCACTATTGGGGTCGTGTATTACGTACCGTTATGGCCGAATTGCGGTCGGTGTCAATAAAAAAGCGCTCCTCCCCCGGAACGGGGCATCTGTGAGGCGCCGCATTGACTCGATTTCCTTGTGCGGAACGGGACTTGGGGTCTGGTTGTCCACAGGGATCCACACCCTCCGAAGAGTTATCCACAGGCTGTGTGGAAGATCTGTGGACTTCGGAATTGATCACTCCGGAAGGCTGGGCGCCCCTCGGAATTCCCGGTGCAAACCTGCCCCGTCCTCACTTTCGAGTGCAATTGGGTCCCCCTGAAGAGTTACGCAAGGGAAAACGGTAGACGAAGGGCGTCCTGCCTGCTGATGGACCCATCCGGGCCTTGTAGGGCGATTTGTCGACTGAATCGCGCTGCGTTGTCGACTTGTCCCCAGGTCGAGAAGCGGACCTGTGGATAACTCCTGTGGATAACGAAAATCACCAGGTACGACCGGCCTAGAACCGGCCGTCCTGGCACCGCGCCACCCAGTCCGCCGCCTCCACGAACTCCTCGTCCGACGTCCCGAGCCGCGGCGGCTGGACATCCCCGGGCCGCACGTCCGCGCGCGGATAGGAGCCGAGGTAGCGCACCTGGAGGCAGATCCGCTTCAGGCCCTTCAGGGCGTCGGCCATCCGGCGGTCGGAGATATGGCCCTCGGCGTCGATGCAGAAGCAGTAGTTGCCGATGCCGGCACCGGTGGGCCGGGACTGGAGCAGCATCAGGTTGATGCCGCGCGTGGCGAACTCGCCCAGCAGGTCGCGCAGACCGCCGGGGTGGTCGTCGCGCTGCCACAGCACGATGGACGTCTTGTCCGCGCCGGTCGGCGCCGCGGGCCGGGCGGGCCGGCCGACCAGCACGAACCGTGTCTGGGCGTTCTCCGCGTCGTGGATCCCGGTCTCCAGGGCCTCCAGGCCGTAGCGGGCGGCCGCGAACTCACCGGCGAAGGCGGCGTCGTACTGGCCCTCCTGGACCAGCCGGGCGGCGTCCGCGTTCGAGGCGGCCGACTCCCAGTGCGCGTCCGGGAGGTGCTTCTTCAGCCAGTTGCGCACCTGCGGCTGGGCGGCCGGGTGGGCGGAGACCGTCTTGATGTCCGACAGCTTCGTGCCCGGGCGGACCAGCAGCGCGAAGGTGATCGACAGCAGCACCTCGCGGTAGATCATCAGCGGGGCGCCGGCGACCAGCTCGTCGAGGGTGGTGGTGATGCCGCCCTCGACGGAGTTCTCGATCGGCACGAACGCGGCCTCGGCCTCGCCGGTTCGTACCGCGTCGAGCGCGGACTGGACGGAGACGTAGGGGGTGAGTTCCCGGGTGGCGGCCTCGGGAAGCGTGCGCAGGGCGACTTCGGTGAAGGTGCCCTCAGGGCCGAGATACGCATAGCTCGCTGGCATGACCTCACCCTAATGGGCCCGTGGAATCGACATCCCCCACAAGACCGCCCAGAGGCGGACTCTCACCCCTCCAGCAACTTCTGCCCCACGTACTCGCCCTTGGCGGCCCCGCCCGGCACCGCGAACAGCCCGCTCGACTCGTGCCGGATGTACTGCGACAGGGCGTCGCCGCGGTCGAGCTTGCGCTGCACCGGCACGAAGCCGCGCAGCGGATCGGCCTGCCAGCAGATGAAGAGCAGACCCGCGTCGGGCACCCCGTCGGTGTCGATGCCGTCGTGGAAGGAGAACGGGCGGCGGAGCATCGCCGCGCCGCCGTTCTGGTCGGGCCGGGTGATGCGGGCGTGGGCGTTGATCGGGACGACCAGGTTGCCCTTGGCGTCCGTCTTCTCCAGGTCCATCGCGGTCGTCTCGGTGCCCCCGGACAGGGCCGCCCCGTCGGACTTGCGGCGCCCGATCACGTCCTCCTGCGCCTTCCCGGAGAGCTTCTCCCAGTCGTCGAGGAGCATCCGGATCCGGCGTACGACAGCGTAGGAGCCGTTCGCCATCCAGGCCGGTTCGCCCTTCTCCGGCACGAAGATCCGCTGGTCGAAGTCGGACTCGGCCGGCTTCGGGTTGCGGGTGCCGTCGATCTGGCCCATCAGGTTGCGGGCCGTCATGGGGTGGGCGGTGGCGCCCGGCGAGCGGTTGAAGCCGTTCATCTGCCAGCGGACGCGGGCCGCCGAGCCGGTGTCCTTCTGGATCGCGCGCAGGGCGTGGAAGGCGACCAGGGAGTCGTTGGCTCCGATCTGCACCCACAGGTCACCGTTGCTGCGGTTCTTGTCGAGCTGGTCCGAGGAGAACTCGGGCAGCGGGTCGAGGGAGGCCGGGCGCTGCTTCTCCAGGCCCGTCCTGGCGAAGAAGCTGTGGCCGAAGCCGAAGGTGATCGTCAGCGACGAGGGTCCGGCGTCCCGGGCCACGTCGGTGTCGTCGTGCCCGCTCGGCTCGCCCGCCATCAGCCGCCGGGCCGTCTCCGACCAGCGGCGCAGCAGGGCGGCGGCCTCCTTGCGGCCGGCGCCCGCCGCCAGGTCGAAGGCGACGACGTGGCCGCGGGCCTGGAGGGCCTCGGTGATGCCGGGCTGATGTTTCCCGTGAAACATCGCCCGGTCGGTGCCGAGCGAGGTGAGCGGCGCGGCTGCCTCGGAGGGGGCGGCGGCGTATCCCCCGGCCGCGCCCGCCGTACCGAGCACGAGCCCGGTGGCACCGGCGGTGCCGAGCATCCGGCGCCGTGAGATGCCCTCCCGGGCGGAGGCCGCTTCGGTCTCCCCCGGGGCGGTGCCGGGAGTACGGGTCTCCGGAGTGGACTGGTCAACCATGGTCGTTCAGCCGATCTGCGCGTTCTTGGAGACGGTCACCTCGTCGATGTCGGAGGTCCGCACGGTCACGTCGACCTTCCAGTCGCCGGCCATGGGGATCTGCACTCCGTTCGCCGACCAGTGTCCGGTAGCGAGGTGGTCCGGGGTGACGGGCAGGGGCCCGATGTTCTTGGCTTTCAAGGTGAAGTCGACCTTGACCTCGGGGATGTCGAAGGCCCGGCCGTTGGGCCGCTCCACGTAGACGTGCATCTCGTTGTCGCCCACGCGCGCGGGATCGAGGTCGACCGTGACGATGCCCTTGCCGTCCTCGCCGCCGGTGTCGAACGGCATGTTCAGGGTCAGCGCCCCGGACGCCCCGGCGTCGGCGGAGGCGGCTGCGGAGGACGAGGCGGCCGCCTTGGCCTCCTGCTCCGTACGGCCCGGCTCGGTCTGCGTCAGCACGGTGGTGACGGCGAGCAGGACGACCGCGATGCCGGCCTCGGCCAGCACGGAGCGGCGCAGCCCGAAGCGGTTGGGATCGGCGTCCCGGAGCTGCTTGCGCCGGGCGGTGTCCCGAGCGGCCCGCTGCCGGGCGAGCTGCGCGGCGCGCTCGGTGTCGGCGGGGTCGGTGTCGGCGGGCTCGGCTTCGTCGGACTCCGTGTCGTCAGGCCCAGGGCTGTCGGGCTCGGGGTCGGACTGCTCGTCGGCGTCACGGCCGGTGCTCGTGCCGGTCCGGTCATCGCCGGTGACGTCGGCGTCCGTGTCGCCGGAGGCGCCGGCCCCCGCACCCACGCGCGTCAACTCCCGCTCCGCCGATGCAGGCACCGCCTCCACCAGCCGCCCCGTCCAGCGCCGCGAGATCCACGCGACGCCGACCAGTACGACCACGAGGGCGATCTTCGCCAGGAGCAGTTGCCCGTACCGGGTGTCGGTGAAGGCCGACCAGGAGCCGAGCTGGCGCCAGGACTGGTACGTCCCGGTCGCGATCAGCGCGAGCACGCTGCCGAAGGCGACCCGGGAGAAGTCGCGTACGGCCGACGCGTCCACGGGTGTGTCGGCGGGGGCCCGGTACAGGGCGACCAGGAGCGCGCCGAGCCCGCCGAGCCACGCGGCGACGGCCAGCAGATGGACGACGTCGACCGGCATGGAGATGCCGGCCTGGAGCCCGACCGAGGCGTGCTCGGACATCGCCCAGCTCGCGGCGAGCCCGGCCGCCACGACGACGCCGCCGATGGCGAGACCGAAGGTCAGGTCGCGCCTCTCCTGGGGGTCCTCACGCTTGTCGTACGCCCCGAACAGCACGGAGATGAACAGGGCCGCCGCGGCGAGCAGCAGCAGCCGGGACACCAGGGCCGCGCCGGTCTTGGTCTCCAGCACCTGCCCGAGCAGGGACAGGTCGAAGACGTCGGCGACCTTCCCGGAGCCGGTGTAGGAGCCGCGCAGCAGGAGCAGGGCGAGGGTCGCGGCGGTGAGCGCGAGCCACCCGGAGACGACGAACCGCTGCACCGGACGTACCCCGGAGCCGCGTCGCCAGCAGGCGAGGACGAAGGCGGCACCACCGGCCATCACGATGAACCCGGCGTACGACACATACCGCCCGAAGCCGTACAGCCAGCCGACGAGCCCGTCGTCGGTCGCCTGCTGGGAGACCGTCGCGGAGGTCTTGGAGGGGGCGCCGATGGAGAAGGTGTAGGCGCCGGCGACGGGATGGCTGTCGGCGGAGACGACCTGGTAGGCCACCGTGTACGTGCCGTCGGGCAGACCCGGCTTCAGCCCCACGGCGTACGTCGTCCCGCTGACGTTGGACGGCTCGGCCGTGTCGACGCGCTTGCCGTCGGGGTCGAGCACGCGCAGTGAGTCGTCGGACAGCGCGACCTGCTCGGAGAAGGTGAGCGAGATCCGGGCCGGGGCCTCCTGGACCACCGCCCCCTGCCCGGGGTCGCTGCCGGTGACCGCGGCGTGCGCGGAGGCCGGGCCGGCTCCCGCGAGGAGTGCGCAGGCCGCGGCCAGGAGCAGCAGCACCAGGGTCCGGACGCGGGGGGCGATGGTCTGAGTCACGGGGATCCCTCCCTCAGTGTCCGGTCTTCGGGCTGTAGGTCGCCGACTTCACCGGCATCTCGACCTTGACGGGGCCGGAGTCGGCGAAGCGGAGCTCAAGGGTGACCGTCTGGCCTTCCTTCGGCTTGCGCTTCAGCTGCTCGAACATCAGGTGGTCGCCGCCGCTCTTGAGCACCAGTTCACCGTGGGCGGGGACCTTGAGGTCCTTGACCTCCTGCATGGCTCCGCCGACGGTCTCGTGCACGGTGACCTGACCGGCGACATCGCTCGTGACCGAGGTCAGCTCGTCGGCGGCACCGCCCTTGTTGGTGACGGTGAAGAAGCCGGCCGCCATCTCGTCGGAGACCGGCTGCGGCATGTACGCGGAGCCGACGGAGAGTTCCGCCTTCCCGTCCGCGGAGCCGCTGCCGGAGTCCGAGCCGCCGCAGCCCGCCAGGGCCAGCGCCCCGGCCAGGACGAGGGCCGGTGGGCCGAGTCGACGCCTCACGGGTTCGCTCCCTTGACGAGCGCGGGGAGGTCCTTGGTGTAGTCGTCGACGGAGGCGTCCTCGCCGTAGAGCACATAGCCGCCGTCGGTCTTCGGCGAGAACGCGATGACCTGGGTGCCGTGCTCGGAGATGATCTTGCCGTTCTTGTCCTTCCGCGGCGCGTCCAGGGAGATGCCGAGGGTACGGGCGCCGGCCTGGATGGTCGCGAAGTCGCCGGTGAGGCCGATGAACTGGGGGTCGATGCCCTTGAGCCACTTGCCGAGCTCGGCCGGGTTGTCGCGGTCCGGGTCGGTGGTGACGAACACGACGCGCAGATCGTCCTGTTCGGCCTTGGGCAGCTGCTTCTTGGCCACGGCGATGTTGCTCATGGTCGACGGGCAGACGTCGGGGCAGTGGGTGTAGCCGAAGTAGATCAGGGTGGGCTTGCCCTCGGTCTCCTTGCGGAGGTCGTACTTCTCGCCCTGCGTGTCGGTGAGGACCAGATCCGGCTTCTCGAACGGCTTGTCGAGGACGGTGGCGGCCTTCTCGGTACCGGCCTCCTCCGACACCACGGCGACGGGCTGGTCGCTGTCGCCGCCGCTGCCGCAGGCGGTCAGGGTCAGCGAGGCGGCGGCGAGCAGAGCGGCCGCGGCGAAGGTCTTGGTGCGCATAGAAAGGAATCCCAGATGTCGGTGACCCGGCGCGCACCGGGGTCTCCCCGCCCGAGGGGCGAGGATCCGGCGCGCGCCGTGCAACGGAAGGGTCGTCAGGCGTTGGAGCGCCGACGCCCGGCGAGCACGCCGTAGGCGACGCCCGCCGCGCCCACCACGATGCCGACGACGCCCAGGACACGGGCGGTGGTGTCGGTGCCGTCGGAGTGGGCGGTGTCGGCGGCGGCGGTCTTGGCGGAGGCCTTCTCGGCGTGCTCGGAGTCGGAGGCCTTGTCGCCCGACGAGCCGTGGTGCCCGTCCTCGGAGGCGGCGGACAGCTCCAGCACCGGGGCCGGGTTGTCGGGCTCCTCCTTGCCGTCCTGCGGCACCTCGATCCAGCGGACGACCTCCTTGTTGGAGTACGTCTGCAGGGCCTTGAAGACGAGTTCGTCGGCGTCCTCGGGCAGGGTGCCGATGGAGACCGGGAACTTCTGGAAGAAGCCGGCCTTGATGCCGTCGCCGTCGGCGGTCCAGGTGACCTTGGTGACGGCCTCGGAGATCTTCTCGCCGTGCATCTCCAGCGGCTTGTCCAGCTTGGACTTGGTGACCTTGATGTCCCATCCGGGCACCGGCTCCGGCATGACGGAGGCCAGCGGGTGGTCGGTGGGGAAGTTGACCTCGAGCTTGGTGGTCGAGGCGTCGTCGCGCTCGTTGGGGACCTTGAAGTCCACGACCGCGTAGCCGCCCTTGGCGGCCTCCCCTTCCGGCTGCACGGTGACGTGCGCGAAGGCGGGGGCGGACAGGGCGAGAACGGTGACACCGGCGGCGGCACCGGCCGCGGCGATACGGGAAACCTTCATGGAAGGAGCACTCCGCTGTGAGTCGGTTCGGGATGAGGAAGAGGGATACACGCACACGCGCGTGCCGCACGACGGCGGCCCCTCCTCGAATCCGAAGAACCCGAAGAATCGGAGTGGCGGTCGCGTCGCGTCAGGCGGCGAGGGCGAGAGCGGATACGGGCGCAGGGACGGCCGGCGGGCCGCGCCGGATCACCGTGTGCTGCAGCGCGGTCGTGGACGGCATCTTTGGCACGGGCCGCACGGCGAGCACGGGGCACGGGCGTGCCTGAGGCACTCCCGGGAGTCCGGCCCGCAGGGCCCGCACCAGCGCGAACGCCGCCCGCAGGGAGCGCGCGGGCGCCCCTTCGGCGACGCCCTGCGCGGACAGTTCGGTGAGCCGCAGCAGCGCCAGGTCGCCGTGGCGCAGCAGCCAGCCTGCGGCGATCGCCGCGAGGACATGGCCGAGCAGCATCGGCAGGGACGGCCACAGCGAGGCCGGCGCGGCGTCCGTTGCCACATGCGTGTGGGCGCCGCCCGTCGGCTGGAGCCGGGCGTCGGTGAGGACCTTGTGGGCCTGCGCCGGGCTGATCGCCGCCGCCGTGGTCCCGCACAGAAGCCGCGCGGCCTGCTGGACCAGCGCGGCGTCACTCGTGCCCGCCGGTACCGAGGAGCTGGTGGCGGCGGCCGTACCGTGCTGGCCCAGTCCGAACAGGGTGTGCAGCACCGTCTGGCCGACCGCGAGCAGTGCCGCGATCGCCGGCAGCGAGCGCACGCGCCCCGCGAGCGGCGCCGCCACCGCGGCCACCCCGAGGAACCCGGCGCCCAGCGTCCACAGCGGAATGCCCTCGCACGACGCCAGCGCGTGACCTGCCCCGGCCAGCACGACGCAGACCGCGGCGAACACCGCGGCCCGCAGGATCCGAACCGGGTGTCCGGAGCGCGTCGCGCGCGCGTGGGGGGCAGTCATGGCGGGCTCATCATCGCACTGGCCCCGAAGGCCTCGTGCGGCAGGTCCGCAAGATGCCGTACGACCGGAACGTCACCCTCTGGCCCGCCCGCCCCCACTTGCACCGATGTTCGCTCCTGCATACACCGATCAGGACCAGCGCGCATCCGCCGTATGGGCGGCATCACGTCAACTTCACGCTTACATGCGGTGGCTCGGGGCAATACGTAACGGTATGTCGAGCCGCAGCCAGGAGGCTGGAGCATGAGCATCTGGTGGTCACTCCATCTGCGGCGCGAAGCTGCCAGCGTGCCTCTCGCCAGGCGCCTGCTGATCGGCACGATGGAGACCGCGGGCGTCGACCCCGACATCTCCTACGACCTCTCCGTCGCCCTCAGCGAGGCCTGCGCGAACGCCGTGGAGCACGGCGGGGGCATGGCGCGCGGCGGCCCCGGTTCGGAGGCCTACCGGGTCACGGCCTACCTCGACGGCGAGAAGTGCCGGATCGAGGTCGCCGACGCGGGCCCGGGTTTCCCCGCGTCCTCCGTCTCCCGGTCCCGTCCGCCGATCCGGCCCGCGCAGTCCGACGCGGAGGACGGCAGAGGGCTGTGCCTCATCCAGGAGCTCGCCGACCATGTTCACTTCGGCAACAAGCCGGGCCGGGGCGGGGCCGTGGTGAGCTTCGACAAGGTCCTCAAGTGGCGCGAGGGTGCCGCGCCGCTGATGGCGGTGTGACCCCGCGGTGGTGTTTCACGTGAAACACCACCGCCGTGTGAACCACCACCGCCGTGTTTCACGTGAAACGTCCGCTGCAAGGTCCGCCCCTACAGCGCACCCCAGTCCAGCGTCGTCCGCGCCAGCCCCGCCACCCGCGTGAGCAGCGCCAGCCGGGCCGCACGGACCGCCGGGTCGGGGTCCATCACCAGAACCTCGTCGAAGAAGGCGCTGATCGCCTCGACCAGCGGCCCGGAGACCTCGATCAGGGCCCCGAGGTCGTCCTCGCGACCCTGCAGCGCCTGGTGTACGGCCTCGGCGCTCTCGGCGAGGCGCAGTTCGGCGGGCGCGGTCAGCAGAGACGGGTCCGCAGCCTCGACACCGCCCTCGGGGAGGATGCGCACGACCCGCTGGAACGCGGCGGCGAGTGCCTCGAAGGCCTCCGTGCCGATGTGCCGCTCCAGCGTGGCGAGCGTCCGGTCGCCGTGGGCGGGCCGGTCGGCCCACACCAGGACGGCCTGGACCAGCCGGTGTTCGTGCCCGGCGTCCGTGAGCTGCTGCTCATAGCGCCGGGTGATCAGCTCGCCGGCCTCGGCGACTCGCTCGACCGGCACCTCCACGCCCTGCGCCGCGTACCGTACGGCCGCCGCGCGCAGCCCGTCGCTCACCCGCAGCCCGCCCACCGCGGGCAGGCTCCGCAAGACGTTGAGCAGCCCGATCGCGGCCCGGCGCACCCCGTACGGATCGGAACTCCCGGTCGGTGCCGCCCCGATGATGAACATGCCCGTCACCAGGTCGAACCGGTCGGCCAGCGACAGCACGGCACCCGCGTCCCCGGCAGGAAGGGCGCCGCCGGCGGAGCGCGGCAGCTCCATCTCGGCGAGGGCCCGGGCGACCTCGGCGGACTCGCCGGCCCGGCGGGCGTACTCCTCGGCCATCACCCCGGCCAGTCCCGAGAACTCGATCACCATCTGGGACGCCAGGTCGAACTTCGCCAGCGCACCGGCCCGACGGACGACGTCCACCGCCTCCTGGGCCAGCCCTGCACGCCCGGCCAGATCGAGGGAGAGGACGGCGAGACGCTCGGCGCGGTCGGCGACCGTACCGAGCCGGTCCTCGAAGGTCAGCTTGTCCAGCCGGCTCCGGAACTCCGCCGGCGGCACCTTCAGATCCGCCCGCCAGAAGAACGCGGCGTCCTCGTAACGGGCCCGCAGCACCGCCTCGTTGCCCGCCCGCACCACGTCGTCGTCGCACAGGGCGTTGGCGAACGTGACGAAGTGCGGCATGAGGCGCTCGCCGTCCAGCACCGGCAGATAGCGCTGGTGCTTGCGCATCACGGTGGTCAGGACGCTCGCGGGCAGTTCGAGATAGCGCTCGTCGAACGACCCCCGCACGGCGTACGGGAACTCCAGGATGTCGGTGATCTCGTCGATCAGGCCGGCCTGGCCCTCCACGTCGATCCGCCCGCCGACCTCGGCCGCCGCCTCCACGGCACCGCGCACGACCGCCCCGCGCCGGGACTCCCGGTCGAGCAGGATGCCGTGCATGTGCAGGAAGTGCGGGTAGCCCTCGGCGGCGGTCACGCGGACTTCCGGATACGGGGCCTGACGCTGTACCCGGGTCGTGTCGCCCGCGGAGAGCGAGGAGACCACCACGGGCAGGGGAGTGCGCCCCAGCAGCGCGAGCAGCCAGCGCACGGGACGCGAGAACGACAGCCCCGGGTCGCTCCAGCGCATGTTGCGCCCGGCCCGCAGCCCCGACACGACCTCGGCCAGCAGCTCGCTGAGCACCTCGACGGCCGAGCGCCCCTCCTCGTGACGGGTGAGGGCCACATACTCGACCCCCTTGACATCGACGATCCGCACGTCCGTCGGTTCGGCGCCCTGGCTGCGGGCGAAGCCCAGCAGAGCCTGGGTGGGGGCGCCGTCCTTGAAGGCGGCGGCGACCTTCGGCCCGCGCACGGTCCGCATGGTGTCCCGTTCCCGCGGCTGCACACCGTCGACGGTGATCACGATCCGGCGCGGTGTGGCCATCACGTTGATCGCGCCGTGCCCCAGCCGGGTGTCGGCCAGCTTGGCGGTGACCGACTCGCGCACCGCCTCGGTGGTGGCGGGCACATCGGCGTACGGCAGTTCCTCCACGCCGATCTCGAAGAGCAGCGTCTCGACGCCGGGCACCTTGGGCAGCGCGTGCCGCTCCGCCGGGGCCGGTGCGGCCGCCACGCCGAGCGGATACTCCAGCGCGGCCCGCCGCCGCTCCCACAGCTTGGCCGACTCGTGGGTGAGCCCGCGCATCAGCGAGAACGCCTTGGCCCGCTCGGTGGTGCTGATGGCGCCGCGCGCGTCGAGCACGTTGAAGGTGTGGCTGCACTTGAGCACGTACATGTACGCGGGAACCGGCAGCTCCAGGTCGAGCAGGCGCCGGGCCTCGGCCGCGTACGACTCGAAGAGCCGGTGGTTGGTGTCGAGATCGGCGTCGTCGAGGTAGTAGCGGCTCATCTCGTACTCGTTCTGCCCGAACACCTCGCCGTAGGTGATGCCCGGCGCGTAGACGATGTCCTTGAAGTGGGCCACGCCCTGAAGGTTCATCAGGATGCGTTCGAGGCCGTACGTGATCTCCACCGACACCGGGTCCAGGGCGACACCGCCGACCTGCTGGAAGTAGGTGAACTGGGTGATCTCCATGCCGTCCAGCCAGACCTCCCAGCCCAGCCCCCAGGCGCCGAGCGCGGGTGAGGCCCAGTTGTCCTCGACGAACCGCACGTCGTGTGCGCCGAGGTCGACGCCGAGCGCCCGCAGGCTGCCCAGATAGAGCTCCTGGGGGTTGCCGGGGTCGGGCTTGAGGATGACCTGGAACTGGGTGTGGGTCTGGAGCCGGTTGGGGTTCTCGCCGTAGCGCGAGTCGTCCGGCCGCACGCTCGGCTCCACATAGGCGACGCTCCAGGGCTCGGGACCGAGCACGCGCAGCGCCGTGGCCGGGTTGGCCGTACCGGCTCCGACCTCGGTGTTCAACGGCTGCGTGATCATGCAGCCGTTGTCGCTCCAGTACTTCTGCAGGGTGAGGACAGCGTCCTGCATGGTCAGCGCCGTCTGGACGTTCTTCATGATCGAATCGCCTGTTCCCCGAGTCGGCCCGGCAAGGTCGGCCATGATCTCATAAGCCAACTACCTCTGACCTGCTGCTTTTTGACCTGCGCCCTTGCCGGCCGGATGTCTCCGGCCGATTCACAGCGGGCTCTCAGCCCAGCCTCACGAACCTGACGGCCGGCGTCCTTAGGTTCCACGTCCATGACGGGAAACCACAAGAACACCACCATCACCCGGCGCCGCGCCCTCGCGGTCGCGGGCGGCACGGTCGCCGCGGGCGGCCTGGCCGCGGCCGGCTACCAGTCGGCCTTCGCGGACACGACGACGTCCACGGCCAAGGCGACGACCGCGGCGACGGCCACCTCCTCCGCGAGCTCCGGCACCTGCATGGAGCTGATGTCGAGCGTCACGGAGGGGCCGTACTACCTCGACGGCGCGCTGGTCCGGAAGAACATCACCGAGGGCAAGAGCGGCGTCCCGCTGACCCTGCGCCTGACCGTCGTCGACGCCACCGACGGCTGCACCCCGGTCCCCGGCGCGGCCGTGGAGATCTGGCACTGCGACGCCTGGGGCTACTACTCCGGCTACACCACCGCCAACCCCGGCGGCTCGGCCCCCGCCGAGAGCGAGGACGGCTCCACCGCGAACGACAAGACCTATCTGCGCGGCTACCAGGTCGCCAACGCGGGCGGGGTCGTCAAGTTCGAGACGATCGTGCCGGGCTGGTACACCCCGCGCACCTGCCACATCCATCTGAAGGTCCACACCGGCGGCGCGAAGGAGGACGGCACCTACGAGGGCGGCAAGGTCAACTACACCGGCCAGCTCTTCTTCGACGACGAGATCGCCGAGTCGATCTTCGCCTTGGAGCCCTACAGCAAGCACACCGGCAGCTACACCAAACTCGCCGACGACATGGTCTACGACGGCGGCGGCGCCTCCAGCGGCCTGCTCACGCTCAAAGCCGTGCACAAGAAGGACCCGTCCAAGGGCTACAAGGGCTTCCTCACCCTGGGCATCGACCCGGACGCCGAGAACACCGGCGCTGGTGGCGGCGGTGGCGGAGGCGGCACACCCCCGAGCGGCGCCCCCACGGGCGAACCGCCGACGGGCGCCCCCAGCCCTTCGTCCTCCCCCTCCGCCTGAGGTACGGCGATGAACAGCCGTGAGGACGAGGCACTCGCGCAGGCCGCCGTCGACGCGCTGGTCGGCCAACTGGCCCTGGCCCCCAAGCCGGGCCTGCCCGACCCGCGCGATCTGACCGCCCGGGCCACCCGCCGGGACCACAGCGCCCTGCGCTGGTCGGCCAGGGCGCTGCTGCCCGGCCTCACGGCGATGGCCGCCGCCGCCCGCCGCACGGGCGAGCCCGGCGCCCGGCTCCGCGCGGACCTGGGCGCGATCGGCCGCTCCACGGAACACACGGTGGGTCTGACGGGCGGCGGCCACCGGGGCGCCCTGTGGACGCTCGGCCTGCTGGTCGCGGCGGCGGCGCTGCAACCGGGCGCGCGACCGGCCGACACGACGGCCCTGGCCAAGCGGATCGCCGCCCACCCGGACCGCCGCGCCCCGCGCCGCCCCTCACGCGGCTCCACGGTGTCGGCCCGCTACGGCGCGGCCGGCGCGCGGGGAGAGGCCAAGGCCGGCTTCCCCCACGTCCGCCGCGCCCTGACGGCCCTCACCACCTCCCGCGCCCAGGGCGCCGACGAGCCCGATGCCCGTCTGAACGCCCTGCTCACGGTGATGTCCACGCTCCAGGACACGGAACTGCTCCACACGGCGGGCCCGATCGGCCTGCGCCATGTCCAGGCGGGGGCGCGGGGTGTCCTGGAGGCGGGCGGCACGGCGACGGAGCCGGGCACGGAGGCGCTGCGGGCCCTGGACACAGACCTTCAGACACGCGCCTGGACCCCCAGGGGCAGCGCGCCTCTCCTTGCAGGCACGCTGTTCCTGGATGCCATAGGGGCGCGGGGAACTGCGCGACAAGCCACGCATCACCCGCACCCGAAACTCAACCCTTGACGGAGGCCATCCACGCCTCGACTTCATCCGACCGCCGGGGCAGCGCCGCGCTCAGGTTCCGGTTACCGCTCTCGGTCACGAGGATGTCGTCCTCGATCCGCACCCCGATACCCCGGTACTCCTCCGGCACGGTCAGATCGTCGGCCTGGAAGTACAACCCGGGCTCGACGGTCAGGCACATCCCCGGCTCCAGCACACCGTCGACATACGTCTCGGTCCGCGCGGCAGCGCAGTCGTGCACATCCATGCCGAGCATGTGACCCGTGCCGTGCAGCGTCCACCGCCGCTGCAGCCCCAGCCCCAGCACCCGCTCCACCGGCCCCTCGACGAGCCCCCACTCGACCAGCTTCTCCGCCAGCACCCGCTGCGCGGCATCGTGGAAGTCCCGGTACTTCGCGCCCGGCTGCACGGCCGCGATCCCGGCCTCCTGAGCCTCGTACACCGCGTCGTAGATCTTCTTCTGGAGCTCGTCGAACCGCCCGTTGACCGGCAGCGTGCGCGTGACGTCCGCCGTGTAGTACGTGTGCGTCTCCACGCCCGCGTCGAGCAGCAGCAGATCGCCCGAGCGCACGGGCCCGTCGTTGCGCACCCAGTGCAGCGTGCAGGCGTGCGGTCCGGCCGCGGCGATCGTGCCGTAGCCGACGTCGTTGCCCTCCACGCGCGCGCGGAGGAAGAAGGTGCCCTCGATGTAGCGCTCGGAGGTCGCCTCGGCCTTGTCGAGGACCTTCACCACGTCCTCGAAGCCGCGCACGGTCGAGTCGACCGCCTTCTGCAGCTCGCCGACCTCGAAGTCGTCCTTGACCAGCCGCGCCTCGGAGAGGAAGACCCGCAGCTCCTCGTCGCGCTCGGCGGTGACCTTGTCGGTCAGCGCGGCCTCGATGCCGGCGTCGTACCCGCGTACGACCCGCACCGGACCGGTGGCCTCGCCCAGCGCCCCGGCCAGCTCGCGCACATCGGAGGCGGGGATGCCGTAGAGCTGCTCCGCCTCGGTCAGGGAGTGGCGGCGGCCGACCCACAGCTCGCCCTGGCCGTCCAGCCAGAACTCGCCGTTCTCCCGGTCGGAACGCGGCAGAAGGTAGATCGTCGCCTCGTGGCCCTCGTCCTTGGGCTCCAGGACGAGGACGCCGTCCTCCGTCTGGTTGCCGGTGAGGTAGGCGTACTCGACGGAGGCGCGGAAGGCGTACTCGGTGTCGTTCGAGCGGGTCTTCAGGTTGCCCGCGGGGATCACCAGACGCTCGCCCGGGAAGCGCGCGGACAGCGCGGCCCGGCGGGCGGCGGTCTCGGCGGCCTGGGCGACGGGCTGGAGGTCACGCAGCTCGGTGTCGGCCCAGCCGCTCTTCATGTTCTCGGCAAGCTCGTCGGACACGCCGGGGTACAGTCCGTTCTTCCGCTGCTTGATCGGCTCTTCTTCGGCAGTCTCCGGGGTCTCCGAGAGCTCCTCCGCCACGGTCATCCTCCTCGATACGGCACTGGACCGTCCTCCACTGTACGGCGGCGCGGAGGACGGCTCAGGGCGATGACGAGGAGCGTTACTCGAAGCGCACCGCCAGCAGCACGACATCCTCCGCACCCTCCGCCGCGTCCAGCCCGTCCGGCAGCACGCTCCGCAGGACGTGGTCGGCGATCGCGCCCGGGTCGTGCCGCAGCGCGCGCGGCACCGCGGCAGCCGCCGCGTGCAGCCGGGCGAAGGCGCGGTCGGTGGCCTCGCCGGTGCGGTGCAGCAGCCCGTCGGTGTACAGCAGAACCGTCTCTCCAGGTTCGGCGAGGACCTCCACGCTCGGCGCTTCCCAGCAGGCGAGCATGCCCAGCGGGGCGGAGACCGAGGTCTCCACGAACTCCGTGCGGCGCTGTCCGATCAGCAGCGGCGGGCTGTGCCCGGCACCGGCCAGCGTGATCTTGCGGGCGGCCGGTTCGCAGTATCCGAACAGCGCGGTGGCCGAGCGGGCCGGCTCGGTCAGCCGCAGCAGCAGCTCCAGGTCGGACAGGACCGCGACCGGATCCTCGCCCTCCATCACGGCGTACGCCCGCAGGGAGGCCCGCAGCCGGCCCATGGCCGCGACCGCGCTGGGCCCCGACCCGGTGACGGAGCCCACAGCGAGGCCGAGGGCGGCGTCGGGCAGCGGCAGCGCGTCGTACCAGTCGCCGCCGCCGCGCGGGCCGGTGCGGTGCCGGGCCGCGAGCTGCACGCCGGACACCCGCGGCAGCCGCGCGGGCAGCAGCTCGTCCGACATCGTCGCCATGGCCGTGCGCGTGCGCTCCAGTTCCAGGAGCCGGGCGAGGTGTTCGGCGGCGTACTTGGCGTACAGGCCGACGAGATGGCGCGGGCGCTCGCCCGGCTCGGCGGGTTCGTCGTAGAGCCAGACGGCGGCGCCGAGGCGGCCCGTGGTCCCGGTGCGCAGGGGGAGGGCGTAGCTGGCGGCGTAGCCGAGGCGGGCCGCGACCTCGCGGTGGCGGGGGTCGAGCCCCTCCACGGCGAACAGGTCGGGCTCGGCGATCCCGTCCTCGCCGCCCGGCAGCCCGTCGAGGATCCGGCCGTAGGACAGGGCGCTGCGCGGCACGGTCTCGATGTGACCGAGGTCGGCTCGGGCCAGGCCGAGGCCGATGGTGGTGTCCGGGCCGAGGCCGTCGCCGGGTTCCAGCACGACGAGGCCGCGCCGGGCGCCCACGAGGGCGGCACCGGCCCGCAGCACTTCCTGGAGCGCCTCGTCGAGCGCGGCCGTACGGGCCAGGCGCTCGGTCAGCTCGTGGAGAGTGGTGAGGTCGGAGACCAAGCCGGCGAGACGGTCCTGCAGTACCGCGCCGGGCGGGGCCGGGGGGTTTGCGGGAACAACCGGGGAGGTACCCGGCGCGCCGGGCGCGACAGTGTGTGCGGGTGCAGGAACCGTTGAATCGATTCCGGCCACTTTCGGAGGGTGCGGGGCGTTCATGGTCTCCGGCCTTCCGACCGGCGCGTACTGCTCAAAAGCATCGCAAACCCCCATGTCATTCTGCGCCGCCAGCAGTGTCTCCACATGTACACGCACTCGTGAGGAGATGTCCAGCATTGTCCTGCCGGGATTCCTGGTGTCCGTGAGGTCCGAGCGAACAACTCCCCTTCCCCTTGCCGAAAGGCAAAGTTGGCTTAAAACTGCCGCAGTGGAAGGCTTATTGCGGTCGACTGGGCTTGCTCGACGGAGCGTCACGACGGTCGTGATGGGTACGTACTCGGTGAAGGCCAGGGGTGGTTGGGAATCACCCGGAACCTGGCGACGGACCCGGGCGTCCTATCCACCGACGACCGTGCCCCATCCTCCCGTGGCGGAGGCGGAGAGAAATACGCGCGACGGCAAACGCCATACTTCGCCACCCCTACGCCACGCCCGTGCTTTTGATACACGCAGTATGGGCGGGACGGCCGCGGAGGCAGTCAAGGCTCGACCCATAGGGGTTCCCCCTGCTTCAGGCAGGGGTGTGATGCGCCACTAGGTACGCACAGTGAAGCGATCGACACATGTTGTGATGTGGACCACGGTGTTGCCAGGCGTGCAACGGAAAGGAACGAGCGCTCATGCGCGAGATCCTCGGAAGGCGACGCAGGCTCCTGTCCAAGCGCGGTGACGGGACGCCTGAGCTGATCGGCTCGGCCCTGACCTACGCGACGGAATGGCAGTGGCCCGTACTCCCGGGCGTGGCGGCGGACCCGCAGGTGGCGGGCCGCTGCGGATGCCCCGACCCCGAGTGCACGGTGCCCGGCGCGCACCCCTTCGACCCCGGCCTCCTCGCGGCCACCACCGACGGACGCATGATCCGCTGGTGGTGGGGCAACCGGCCCGCGGCGCCGATCGTCATGGCCACCGGCGGCAAGGCGCCCTGCGCGGTCTCGCTGCCCGCCCTGCCGGCCGCCCGCGCCCTGGAGGCGCTCGACCGCATGGGCATGCGGCTCGGCCCGGTCGTCGCCTCCCCCGCCCGCTGGGCGATTCTTGTGAAGCCGTACTCCATGGAGCAGCTCGGCGAACTGCTCTACGCCAAGGACTTCGTGCCCGGCTCCCTCCGCTTCCACAGCGAGGGCGGCTATCTGGCCCTGCCGCCGTCCGAGACGGGCCAGGGCGAGATCCGCTGGGAGCGGGCGCCGCTGCCCGGCTCCGCCTCTCCGTGGGTGCCCGATGTCGAGGCCGTGGTGGACGCGGTGGTCGAAGCCCTCACTCGTACGGGTGTGAGCGCGCCCGAGTTCTAGGAGCGTCGGGCGCGCCGGGCCCGGCGTGGGCCTCGGGGCGTTAAGTTCCGGGGTCATGCCGCGTCATGCCCGGGGCCGCTCCCGGGACCCCCGAAAGGCCAGACTGTTCGCCCTCGCGGGCGTCGTGGCGGTGTGCGCGGTCGCACTGCCGCTGGCGGTGGCGTCCGCGGGATCCGTGCATTCCGATCGCCACTCCGGTCTCTCTTCGGATCGGCGTTCACAGGACGAGGTACGTCCCTCTCCGGCCGGTCCCTCTCCGCGCAGTGCCTCTCCGGGCGCCGACGACAAGGCGCTCGGGGCGTCCCGAAGCGCGCCCTCCGCCGTTCCGGGCCTGCCCACACTGGGTCAGGGCCTGGCGACCGCCGTGCGCTGCGGTCCCGAAGTCTCCTCCCCCGACGGCATCGAGGCACAGACCTGTGTCGTGACGCAGGGTGCGCGGACCTGGGCGCGGACGTACTACCGCAACGCGACCGGCGAGGCGCTGGACGCCGTACTGACCCTGATGGAGCCCGGTGCCCGGACCGTGCGGATGACGTGTGCGGTGAGCGCCGAGGACGAGCCGCGGACGTGCGAGACGCCCCGGGAGCCGGTGCGAGGGGATCTGGCGGCGTACACGGCGGTCGCGGAGTTCGCCCGGCGGGCCGGAGAGGGTCCGCTGCTGCTGCGCTCGGGAAGCAACTCACCGGTGTGGACGGGCAGTTGACGAGCGGCTGCGTTCGGTGAACGTTCGCGGAGACGAAAAGACCCGGTTGCTGGCGACGGGGGATGCACCAGCAACCGGGCTACAGGAACGGTAACAAGAGATCGGCGGTTCGCAAATTCGATCTCTCCCTTTCCAGTCACCGACTGGCTTGTCTCCAGCGGGAGTTGTGAGAGGAGTCACCGGTTTCGGGGCGCACGGGTCCGGCCGGCCGGGGTGGCGGCCGGCCGGACCCGGTGGCGCACATCAGCTCAGCGTGACCTGCCGGTTGGTGAGGCCGCCGCGGGCGCGGCGCTCGTCCGGGGTGAGCGGCGTCTCCGTGGCCAGGGCGGCGGCGAGGCGCTCGGCGAACTCCGCCGCCGGCTTCTCCACGTCCTCGGCCGTGACCCCGCTCGGCAGGTCCCACACCGGCACCGTGAGCCCGTGAGCGCGGAAGGAGCCCACCAGGCGGGTGCCCTCGCCGAGGCTGGAGCGGCCCGCGGCGTGCAGCCGCGCGAGAGCGTCCAGAAGCTGCTCCTCGGCGTGCGGCATGACCCACCGCAGATGGTTCTTCTCCGGCGTCTCGCACCAGTAGGCGGCGTCCACGCTCTGGAGCTTGACGGTCGGGATGGCCGCGGCGTTGGCCCGCTCCAGGGAGGCGGTCACCTCCGGCGTGGCGTTCTCCGTGTCCGGGACCCAGAACTCGAAGCCGCTGTGCACTTCTGGCTCGAAGGTGCCCTCCGGGTCGAGCAGATCCTGCAGCCGCGGACCGTCGGCCGGGGCGCGGCGGCCCTGCACCGGTGTACCGGGCTCGGCCTCCAGGGCGCGCTGGAGGGTATCGGCGAGGTCGCGGCTGATGTCGCCGGAGGAGGTGTCGTTCTGCAGGCCGAGCAGGACCGAGCCGTCGTCGCGGCGCAGGGCGGGCCAGGCCATCGGCAGGACCGTGGCCAGGGTGACCGCGGGGACGCCCTCAGGCAGGCCGTCCTTGAGAGGCAGCCCGACCGTCGCCGCCGGGACCAGCTCGCGCAGGGCCACCCAGTCGCACTCGCCGGGCAGGCCCTCGAAGGGGCGGTGCACCAGCTCGGTCGCGGCGTGGGACGCGGCCCGGCCGTGACAGGCCTTGTAGCGGCGGCCGCTGCCGCAGGGGCAGGGCTCGCGGGCGCCTACAACCGGGACCTCGCCATCCGTGATCTGCGGGCGCTTGGCCTTCGTCTGGGGTCGCTTCTTGGCCATCGATGGTCTCCCGGTTACGGCTCGTCTCGTACGGTCGCGAGCCTAGCCGTTCGGGCTCCGGGCGACGGGATCCTGTGGACAACACTCGGTCCAGCGCGGCGTACGGGAGCTCAGCCCTCAGCCTTCAGCGCTCAGCCCTCAGCCTTCAGTCCATGTCCTCGAAGGCGTCCGCGAAGTCGAGTCCGGGTATCTGCGAGACCGCCGGGGCCGCGACGCGCGTCACGAAGTCGTCGCGGCGATGGCCGGCGTCCGGGTCGTACACGTCGTCGTGGACGATGACCCACACCGTGACCTCGCCGCGGATGTCGTCGCGGACGCCCCAGTCGTCGGCCAGCGCGGTGATGATGTTCAGCCCGCGGCCGCCGTGCGCCGTGACCGACGGGGTCGCCGGGGCGGGGCGGGTCGGGCCGCCGCCGTCCGTGACCTCGACGATGAGTCGGCCGGCCGTGTCCACACGCCACGCGGCACGGACGTCGCCGTCACCGGACAGCGCGTCGCCGAGTGGCCTGCCGTGTTTGCACGCGTTGCTCAAAAGTTCGGAAAGGATCAGTACGGCGTCGTCGATGACCGAATCCGCTACGCCACCGCTGCGCAACTGTGAACGCATACGGTGCCTTGCTTTCCCCACGCCCGCAGGGCCATGGGGTACGGCCATGCTCGACGACGTGGGCACCTCCTGTGCCACCACCAACGCCACCCCCGAGACCTCCTTCGCCCCACGCCACGGTGTGGATGCCCCATTGGCCTGAACCGGAAACCGGCCAATCAACGTCCTGTGACGCATTCACCACGATCGAATACGGACCGAACGCGCCGGAGCACTCCCCGTAATCACGTGGCTGGATTTCGTCGGTGTGGCCGAGACGGGAGGATCCCGCCCGTCAAGGCGTGAGGTCAAGGGGTGTGCGTGGGTCTGGTGGGACTTGTGCGGCCGGGCTCAGCGGCCGAGGCGGTCCAGCACGGCGCGCGGACGGTTGGTGATGATGGCGTCGATACCGAGGTCGATGCAGAGATCCACGTCCTCCGGCTCGTTCACGGTCCACACGTGCACCTGGTGGCCGGCCCGCTTCAGGCGCTCCACATAGACGGGGTGGTTGCGCACGATCCGGATCGAGGGGCCCGCGATCCCCACGCCCGGGGGCAGCCGCCCGTCGCGCAGACGGGGCGAGACGAACTGCGTCAGATAGACCGTCGGCAGGGTCGGCGAGGCGGCGCGCACCCGGTGCAGCGAGCGGGCCGAGAAGCTCATCACCCGCACCCGGGACTCCTCGGCGGTGGCCGGGGCGTCGAGGCCGAAGCGCTTCAGCAGGGCCAGCAGCCGCTCCTCGACCTGTCCCGCCCAGCGGGTGGGGTGCTTGGTCTCGATGGCCAGTTCCACCGGGCGCCCGGCGTCGGCGACGAGTGAGAGCAGCCGCTCCAGGGTGAGTACGGAGGTCGCCTCGCGGTCCTCCGGGGGGTGCTCCCAGTCGGGTTCCTCGTCGCGCCCTTTCCAGGCCTCGCGCGTCTTCCACGAGCCGAAGTCCAGGGCGGCGAGGTCGGCGAGCTCCAGGGCGGAGACCGCGCCCCGGCCGTTGGACGTACGGTTGATCCGGCGGTCGTGCACGCACACGAGATGGCCGTCGGCGGTGAGGCGCACATCGCACTCGAGGGCGTCCGCGCCGTCCTCGATCGCCTTGGTGTAGGCGGCCAGGGTGTGCTCCGGGGCCTCCTCGGAGGCTCCGCGGTGGGCGACGACTTGAATCACATGCTGCCGTGCGTGGGTCACCGCGTCATGGTGCCACCGAGTCCGGGTACGCGTCCGGTCGTACGGACTCGACGGATTCACAGGTCCGTACGGAGGCGTTGGAATTGCATACTTTTAGCTGGTAATGACCTATATAAAGAATGGCCGCGGACCCACAGCCACCGCTTATGGTGCTCTGACGTCCCGTGGGAAAAGCTGACGGCATACAAAGGGACAAGCACAGCTGTATCGCGCCGGACCGTCGCCAGCGTGAAAAAGCGTGACCGAGTGCGACCCAGGAAAAGCAGCCGTGGATCGAGGAGAGAAGCTGTGAGCACCGAGAACGAGGGCACCGCGGTACCCCCCGCCCCGTCCGCACCCCCCGTGCCGGTGGACGCTCCCGCTGCTCCGGCGCCCCAGGGGCCGTACGGGCAGGACGCCCGGGGGCAGGCCGCCCATGCGGAGGGCGCTCCCGGCGGCGCCGGCCACCCCGGCGCCTCCTCCTCCGCCCCCGACCCCTCCTGGCCGCCGCCCCCGCCGCCGGCCACCCCGTCGTACGGCGACGGGGGTGCTGGACCGTCGTACGGCGACGGTGGTGCCGGATCGTCGTACGGCGACGGTGGTGCCGGACCGTCGTACGGCGATGGCGGTGCGGGATACGGAGCGGGCGGCTGGGGTTCCTCCTACCAGCAGCCGGCGCCGAAGCCCGGCCGCGGCCGGGGCGGCCTGGTCGTCGCGATCCTGGCGGCCGCGCTGCTCGCGGGCGGTCTGGGCGGCGGCCTCGGCTACACCCTGGCGAAGAACAACGACGAGAGCTCCGGCTCCACGACCGTCTCCGCCTCCACCAGCGGCGGCGACGTCAAGCGCGACCCGGGCACGGTCGCGGGCGTGGCCGCCAAGGCGCTGCCGAGCACGGTCACGATCGAGGCCGAGAGCAACAGCGGCGAGGGCGGCACCGGCACGGGCTTCGTCTTCGACAAGCAGGGCCACATCGTCACCAACAACCACGTGGTGGCGGGCGCGGTGGACGGCGGCAAGCTCACGGCGACCTTCCCGAGCGGCAAGAAGTACGACGCCGAGGTGGTCGGCCACGCGCAGGGCTACGACGTGGCGGTCATCAAGCTCAAGAACGCCCCCTCCGACCTGAAGCCCCTCACCCTCGGCGACTCGGACAAGGTGGCCGTCGGCGACGCGACCATCGCGATCGGCGCCCCCTTCGGTCTGTCCGACACGGTGACGACGGGCATCATCAGCGCCAAGAACCGCCCGGTGGCCTCCAGCGACGGCAGCGGCAGCCAGGCGTCGTACATGAGCGCCCTGCAGACCGACGCCTCGATCAACCCGGGCAACTCCGGCGGTCCGCTGCTGGACGCGCAGGGCAACGTCATCGGCATCAACTCCGCGATCCAGTCCACCGGCAACGGCGGCTTCGGCACCGGCCAGTCCGGCTCGATCGGCCTGGGCTTCGCCATCCCGATCAACCAGGCCGAGTACGTCGCCCAGGAGCTGATCAAGACCGGCAAGCCGGTGTACGCGAAGATCGGCGCGTCCGTCTCCCTGGACGACAGCTCGAGCGGCGCGCAGATCACCGACCAGGGCGCGGGCGGCGCGGCACCGGTCGAGCCCGGCGGCCCGGCCGCGAAGGCGGGCCTCAAGCCCGGTGACGTCATCACCAAGCTCGACGACCGGGTGATCGACTCCGGCCCCACCCTGATCGGCGAGATCTGGACCCACAAGCCCGGCGACAAGGTCACGATCACCTACGAGCGCGGCGGCAAGCAGCAGACGGTCGACGTCACCCTGGGCTCGCGCACCGGCGACAGCTGACCCGTTACCCTTGTCCCCGCGCCGCCGATCACGGCCGGCGCGGGGAGGCGTGCCCGAGCGGCCGAAGGGAACGGTCTTGAAAACCGTCGTGGCAGCGATGTCACCGTGGGTTCAAATCCCACCGCCTCCGCGTGGTGAGCAGTGAGAACGGCCCCTGACCTGGGTGTTTGGTCAGGGGCCGTTTTCGTGTCCCTGTTCGACAGGGCGGCGGATCTGAGTACCTGTGCTCATGTGCGGTGCCCCGCTGCTACACGACGCTGACCGCATGCACTTAGTGGATCGTCATCTGCAGATGGGGCGGCAGTGGGCATGAGGCGGGGGAATGAGCCGTCAATCGGTCAGGAGATCGGGGCCGGCGTGGCGCTGCTCGTCATCGACTTCATGGTCATCGCCTGGTCGGTGTACGGCTATGGGATAGCGGGGTGGGCCGACAGCTACGAAAGCGACGGTGTCCGTCCGACGAGTGCGTCGCATGCGGCGTCGCATGCGGCGTGGCTTCTGGGAGGCGGCGCGGTGCTCACAGGCGGTGGCCTCCTCGCCCTGGGATTGCGTATCCCTGGCGTCGTGCAGTTGGTTGTCCTCGGGGGCGGGGCGGTGTACTTCTCTTCACTTGCTTCCGGTTGACAGCCACCCCGGCTCCCATCCCGGCTGCGTTCCTGGGCGGTGCTGCCCCATGCCACGCCTTCACCGGCGTCTGCTTCTCCGAGCACATGCAGAGACATCCCGAGAGAACGCCCCGGGAGTGGCTGCTGGCCCTACGCGAGCAGGCACTCGACACGGCGTACCAAGGGTTGTTGGAGAAGGGGCTGGTACGGAAGCGGGGGCGGCGAGTTCTCGGTGTCTTCGGGTCGGTGACGTACCCGGTCACGGGTCTGTCGGAACTCGTGGTGCTGCGCGGGCGGTTGGCGGCCGTCCTCGTGCAGGGTCAGGAACCCGATGAGCGCACTGCGGCGCTGATCACCGTGCTGCATCATGCGGGACTTCAGGCCGTCACGCCGCAGGTGACCGATGAGCGTCTGAGCGGGATCGCCGAGGGGCAGGACTCGGTCGCGGCACCCGGCGACGCGATCCGCACCACGGTCGCCGCTCTCACCGCCCGCTCTGTAGGGCTTCCGTCAGCGGTCGAGGCGAGTGGCGTGGCGTCAGAGGTCGGTAGGCTGGCGTCACTTCGCCCCAAGTGGGGAGGGGTAGGGGGTAGTTGTGGCAGCGATGTCATCGTGGGTTCAAGTTGTCGAGCGTGAGTTTGCTCGGTGGCCCTCTCGCGTATTCGTCGTGGAAGGGGGCGTGTGAGTCGGCGCATCGTGGTCGTCACCGCTGTGCACGGTCCGTCGGCCCGGTTTCTGCCGGAGGCCTACCGGTCCCTGTGCGGGCAGAGGCTGCCCGACGGCTGGGAATGGCGCTGGGTGATCCAGGAGGACGGGGAGAGCGAGGGCGTACGGCCGTACGCGCCCGATGACGCGCGGGTGACGTTCCGGCAGGGGCGGGCCGGTGGGCCCGGGGTGGCTCGGACCATCGCGCTGGCGCATGCCGAGGGCGCGTATGTGAAGGTCCTGGACGCCGATGACCAGTTGCCGCCGGGCGTGCTCGCGCGGGATCTGGCCGTGCTGGAGGGCGACCCCACCCTGGGGTGGACGACCTCGCGGGTGCTGGATCTCCTGCCCGACGGGTCGACGGCCGGGTTTCCGGGCGACCCCGAGCAGGGACCGATCGAGCGCGGGGCCGTGCTCGACCACTGGAAGGCGAACGGCTTTCTCGCCCAGGTCCATCCCGCCTCGCTGTGCGTGCGGCGGGAGTTGCTGCTCGCGCTCGGCGGGTGGATGGCCCTGCCCGCCTCGGAGGACACGGGGCTGCTGCTCGCGCTGAACGCCGTGAGCCGCGGGTGGTTCTCGGCGGAGGTAGGCCTGCTGTACCGCAAGTGGGACGGGCAGGTGACCGGGCAGGCGGCCCATGTGGACCGCGCCGAGCGCGAGGCCCGGATGGCCGTCGTGGAGTCCCGGGCCCGGGCGTTGTCGGGGCTGCGGTGGAGTTCGCCGGTGGGGTACTGAGTTGTTGGCGGTTGGCGGTTGGCGGTTGGCGGTTGGCGGTCGGCGGTCGGCGGTCGGCGGTTGGCGATACGCGTGCCGGGGGCCCTGTGCCCGGTGCCGGTGCCTGTAGCCCGCTGCCCTGTGCCCGGAGCCTGTGCCCTGTGCCGGAGCCCGCTGCCCAGTGCCAGTGCCCGCTGCCGGAGCCCAGGAGCCCAGGAGCCCGGGAGCCCGGGAACCCCGAAGCGCGGGAGAGCCCGCCTAAGGCAGTAGGCCCGTCAGCCCCCGTGCCATGCTCACGGCCTCGTGCCGGATGTACCACTCGGTGCCGAGCAGCCGCTCCCGTTCGGGTGTCGGGAGGGCGGCGATCAGGGCCGGGGCGGCGCCCCGGGTCACCTCCGTGCGGTGGGCCAGGATGGCGGCGGTCTTCCGGTCCAGCCAGGGCGTGACGTCGACGGTGGCGGTGATCCGGTCGTCGGGGACGGTGTGCATCGTCTTGCCCGTGGGGGCCCAGGGCCCGGCCCATGCCCGGACGGCGGAGTCCGGGTGGGTGGCCAGATACAGGGCGCTCGGCTGCCAGGGCTCACCGGTGTCCGGGTAGAGGCGTTCGAGCCCGGCGGCGTGGATCGCGAGCTGGGTCACGCGGTGGGTGTGCACATGGTCCTCGTGACCGGTCAGACCGCCGTACGCGTCGTGCGTGACGACGATCTCCGGGCGGACGTCACGGATCTGTGCGACCAGTTCCCGCACCGCCTCGTCGAGCGGGGCGTCGCACCAGCGCGGTCTGCCGGGGGCCGAGTGCGGCACACGCGCGTCGGCGTGGCCGAGCATGCGTGGTTCGCCGGCGCCGAGGATGTGGCAGGCCTCGGCCAGTTCCGTGGCGCGTGGGGTGTCCGCCGCCCAGGTCGCGGTGACGACCGTCGTACGAGCGCCCGCGGACGCGTGCCGGGCGAGGACGCCGCCCGCCACCAGCGACTCGTCGTCGGGGTGGGCGAACACCGCGAGCAGGCTCGGCAACGATGTCGACGACGTCGACGACATCTGCGGCGGCGATGGCATGCGCCTCGCTACCGCCCGTCCGGCGACGAGGGCGCGTCGGTGATCGTGATCGCCTGGCTCGGGCACTTCTCCGCCGCTTCCAGGATCTCCGCCGCTTCCAGGATCTCCGGGTCGTCCGTGCGGTCCCGGCCCGGGCGGACGACGCCGTATCCGTCGATGAACTCGAAGACCGCCGGGGCCCGGTGGGCGCACTCGGCGGAGCCGTAGCAGAGGTCGCGGTCGACGGAGACCTTCATGACCCTTCCTCTGCCCAGCGCGCCACCGGCTGAACCGGGCCGGTTCAGCCGGTGCCGGCGGTCGCTAGCCAGTGGGCGACCCGGCGTACGGCGGGCTCGTCGAGCCGTTCGACGAGGGCCTGGACGGTGGTGTCGTCCTCGGGGGTGAGGTCGTAGAGGCCCGCCTTGCCCAGTGCGGCCATGAGGACCTGGTGGCGGCGGCCAGTCATGCGCGCCGCGAGCGGGGCCGGTTCGCCGGGGGATTCGGCCGCCGGGGCCGGGGCCGGCTGTGGTGAAACCGGCTGCGTCGTCAGCGGGGTGTCGAACAGGTGCCACGCGCCGTCCTTCGGTCCCCAGAGCGCGACGGTGATCTCGTCGCCCCGGGCGCGCAGTGTCTGGGTCATCTCGCCGAGCGCGTACAGCACGGGCGGGCGGTGGGGTGATTCCGCCGCGGCCCGCCAGGAGTTGGTGGCCGGGCGGTAGAGCATCGCCACCCAGCGTGGCGCACCCTGTGGCTGCGGGCTCTCGGGACGTGTCTCCATCGCGCTCACCCCTGTACGTCGCTGGTACGTCGCTCCGGAAGCGGTACGGCAGGCGCCGACCATAACTGACAGTCCGTCAGTTATCCAGGGTTGTAAGGCGCGTTGCGGCGGGGAGGATCATGTAGCGGACGACCACATCGTCCGACACCGGTCCCTCCCCTCGTGGGGACCGGTGTCGAACGGTGGAGCTACCGCCGTCCGGCGCGGATGGAAGCGGATGGCATCGGGATGGAAGCGGATGGCATCGAACGGCTCGGACGGAAGCGGTTGGAAGCTGACCGGAATGGTCCGTTGCTGCTTCCGGATCCTGCCATTTCCGGCCGCCCCGGGAGAGGTTCCGGTTCCGGACGCACGGTATTACCGCAGGTCAGCCATATAGAGTGAGTTTTCCGGTCCGGACGTCCAGGCGTGACAAGTAAGGAGTGGAGACCTTGAGTTCCGACTCGGGGGCACGCACCGCCTTCGCGGAACGCCTCGCACTGCTGTACAAGGAAGCCGGGAATCCGCCCCTGAAGCGTGTGTCCGAAGCGGTCGTCCGGCTCCAGCGGGTCGACGAACGCGGGCGGCCCGTGCGGGTGTCCTCACAGCGCATCAGCGACTGGCGGCGGGCCCGGAACGTACCCGCCCAGTTCGCCGCTCTCGCGGCCGTGTTGCTCGTGCTGATACCCGAGGCGCGGCGCTCACGGCCCACTCCGGTGTCCCCGGGACTGTACGACCTCGGTCAGTGGCAGCGGCTGTGGGAACAGGCGGTGGCCGACCCGGTCGGCGAACGGCCCGAGGCGTCTCCCGCCGAGGAGCCGGACCCGCCCGCGCCGGGCGGGGTGTGCCCGTACCGCGGGCTGGCCTCCTACCGCCGGGAGGACGCCCGTTGGTTCTTCGGCCGGGAGCGGAGCACGGAGGCGATCGTCGCGCAGCTCGGGTCCGTGGCGGACGCGGGCGGTCTGGTCATGCTCGTGGGCGCGTCGGGAGCGGGCAAGTCCTCGCTGCTGAACGCCGGTCTGGTGCCCGCCCTGCGGGACGGGGCGTCGGGTGGCGGCGACGGTGAGGAGCCCGGGCGGGCGCGGACGGTCGTACAACTCGTCCCGGGCGGCGATCCGCTGGCCGAACTGGCCCGGTGCATCCCCGAACTGGGGCCCGTGCTGCCGGCCGACGCGGGCGCCGCTGACGGCCCGTCCGTCATGGAGCCGGAGCAGGGGGTGGAGGAGCCGGGCGACTTGTCCGTGGAGCGGGTGGAGCGTGCGGGACAGGAGGAACACGCGGAACTCGGGGTTCCGATCTCCCCGGACGCCGTCCGTACCGCCGTCGCCGCCTGGGCTCTGCGCGAGGCGCCCTCGGGTGCGCGTCCGGTCGTCATCGTGGACCAGTTCGAGGAGACGTTCACACTCTGCCCCGACGAGGCTGAGCGGCGGGCCTTCATCGAGGTCCTGCACGCCATGTGCTCACCCACCGGACACACCACCAGACAACCCACCAGACAACCCACCGGATACACCACCAGATACCCGACCAGACAACCCAGCGAACGGGACGAACCGGCCCCCGCGGTCGTGGTCCTGGGCATACGCGCCGACTTCTACGAGCGCTGCCTGAGGTATCCCGAACTGGCCGACGCGCTCCAGCACCGGCACATGGTGCTCGGGCCGCTGACCACCGCGGAGCTGCGCGAAGCGGTGACCGGACCCGCCAAGGCCGTCGGGCTGGAGCTGGAGCCGGGCCTGGCGGAGCTGATCGTGCGGGAGGTCAGCGCCGACGGCCCGCGCGGGGCGCACGACGCGGGTGTGCTGCCGCTCCTCTCGCACGCCCTGCTCGCCACCTGGCAGCGCAGAAAGGCGGGCCGGCTCACCCTCGCCGGCTATCGCGCGGCCGGCGGCATCCAGGGCGCCGTCGCGGCGACCGCCGAGCGGGCCTGGTCCGGCCTGGACCCGGCGGCGCGCACGGCGGCGCGGCTGCTCCTGCTCCGGCTGGTCCGTCTCGGCGAGGACACCCAGGCCACCCGCAGACGGGGGACCCGGCGGAAGCTGGCGGAGGAGTCCACCGACCCGGGCAAGACCGAGGAGTCGCTGGAGGCGCTGGTCCGCGCCCGGCTGGTGACCCTCGACGCGGAGACCGTGGAGATCACCCACGAGGCGCTGCTGCACGCCTGGCCGCGCCTGCGCGACTGGATCGACGACGACCGGCAGGGCAATCTGCTGCGCCAGCGCCTGGAGGAGGACGGCCGGTCCTGGGAGGAGTCGAACCGCGACACCTCGCTGCTCTACCGGGGCTCCCGGCTGGAACAGGCCCACGGCTGGGCGAAATCCGCCGGGGACACCTTCCTGACGCGGAGCGCGGTGGAGTTCCTGGCCGCCTCGGTCCGGCTGCGCCGGCGCATCATCTGGATCAGCCGGGGCGCGGTGGCGACGCTGGTCGTCCTCGCGATGCTGGCCGTGGGGTCGGCCGTCATCGCCTCGAAGCAGCGGGACGAGGCCGTGTTCGAGCAGGTGCTCGCCCAGGCCGACCGCGTCCAGGACACGGACCCCTCGCTGTCCGCGCAGCTCGACCTGGTGGCGCACCGGCTGCGGCCGGACGACAAGGGCGCGAACAGCCGTCTGATCTCCATCGTGAACGCCCCGCTGGCCACGCCCCTGGTCGGCCACACGGGCGCCGTCTACCTCACGACCTTCAGCCCGGACGGGCGGACCCTGGCCACGGCCAGCTACGACCGGACCGTACGGCTGTGGGACGTGGCCGACCCGAAGCGCCCGAAGCCCCTGGGCGGGCCTCTCGCCGGCCATACGAGCTGGGTGAGCAGCGCGGTCTTCAGCCCGGACGGCCGTACGCTCGCCAGCGCGTCCGACGACGGCACGATCCGGCTGTGGGACGTGACGGACCCCAGTCGGCCGAAGCGGCTCGGCAAGCCGCTGACCGGCCATGACAGCACGATCTACCTGGTCGCCTTCAGCCCGGACGGGCGCACGCTGGCCTCCGTCGGCGACGATCGCACCGTACGGCTGTGGGACGTGGCCGATCCGCGCCGGGCGCGGGCGCTGGGCAAGCCCCTGACCGGGCACAAGGCCGCCGTGCGCTCGGTGGCGTTCAGCCCGGACGGCACGACGCTGGCGGCCGGTGGCGACGACGGGGCGATCCGGCTGTGGGACGTGAGCGACCCCCGGCGCCCGGAGGAGGCAGGGGAGCAACTGACCGGCCACACCGCCACCGTGCACTCGGTGGCGTTCAGCCCGGACGGCCGTACGCTCGCCAGCGGCAGCTCGGACAACACCGTACGGCTGTGGAACATGGCCGGTTCTCGTCGCCCGGAGCCGATCGGTACGCCGCTCACCGGCCATACCGGGCCGGTGTGGTCCGTGGCGTTCAGTCCTGACGGGAACATGCTCGCGGCCGCCAGCGCGGACAGCACCGCGAGCCTGTGGAGGGTCGGTGATCCCGAGTACCCGTCGCAGGTCGGCGGGCCACTGGCGGGCAGCAGCGGCGAGATGTACGCGCTCGGCTTCAGCCCCGACGGGCGCACCCTCGCCACCGGGGCGGGCGACAACAAGGTCCGCCTGTGGTCGCTGCCGACGTCGGACATGATCGGCCGGAGCGGGGTGTTCCGCCCGGACGGGCGGGTGCTCGCGACGGCGGCGCTCGACGGGCGGGTACGGCTGTGGGACGTGCGCACGCCCGGCAGGCCCGTGCGGATGGGGAAGCCGTTCCGGCCGGACGGCGGAGTGCGCTCCCTGGAGTTCTCCCCGGACGGCCGCACCCTCGCGGTGGTGACGGGCAGCCGTGCGCTGCAGCTGTGGAACCTCCGCGATCCGGAACGACCCGTTCCGCACGGGTCCGCCATCCCCCTGCGCATCAAGTACGCCGACCCGCTGGCCTTCAGCCCGGACGGGCAGGTCCTGGTGACCGCCTCCGACGACCGCACCATCCAGCTGTGGAACATCGGCGACCCGTCCCGTCCCCGTCGGCTGGGCCCGCCTCTCACCGGTCACAAGGGTTACGTCAACGCCGTCCTCTTCAGCCCGGACGGCCGTACGCTCGCCAGCGGCAGCGCGGACGGCACGATCAGGCTGTGGAACGCGGCGGACCCGGCCAGGCCGATCCTGCTCCGCGCACCACTCCGGGGCCATCTCGGGGCCGTCAACGCCCTCGCCTTCAGCCCCGACGGCCGTACGCTGGCCAGCGCCGGCGACGACAACTCGGTGCGCCTCTGGGACATCGAGGACCCGGCGGAGGCCTCCGAGCAGGCGCGCCTCACCGGGCACACGGAAGCGGTCGTGTCCCTGACGTTCAGCCGCAGCGGCCGCACCCTGGCCAGTGGCGGCAACGACAGCACCGTCCGGCTGTGGAACGTCTCCGACCCCTCCGGGGCCACCGCGATCGGCCAGTCGATGAGCCCCAACGCCAAGACCGGCAACTTTCTGGCGTTCAGCCCGAACAGCCACATGCTCGGGGTGTCGAGCGGCGCCGACAGCATCCGGCTCTGGAACCTCGACACCGACGAGGCCGTACGCCGCATCTGCTCGATGACCCGGGGTGTTCTGACGCCGGACACCTGGCGCGCGTACCTGCCCCGGCTCTCCTACGACGCCCCGTGCGCCGACGGATGACAACGCTCTACGGCAACAGGGCGGACCCTGACGGAAGTTGAGTGATACGAGTCACAACCTGGCCTTTCCTGACAGGCAGTCGGCTCCTCACGCGCAAGCGCTTGTTACCCTTGGCCATAGCCCGACCGCTGGTGCATCCCCCGTCGCCAGCGGTCGGGCATTCGCATGCCGGGCCGATCAGCGCAGGTCCAGGCGCATCAGGACGCGGGGATGACCGGCCAGGACCGATGTGGTGGGGGCCGCGTAGGTGAAACCGGCCCGCTCGAAGTTCTTCCTCAGACCGGCGTAGGCCATCGTCAGATCGACCTTGGCGTCGCCGTTGTCCAGCGGATACGCCTCGATCGCCGGAGCGCCCCGGTCCCGCGCGAAGTCGACCGCGCCGGCGATGAGCGCGTGCGAGACCCCCTGCTTGCGGTGGCCGGGGCGGACCCGGACGCACCACAGGGACCAGACGGGCAGGTCGTCCACATGAGGGATCTTGCGGTTCCGCGCGAACGACGTGTCCGACCGAGGCGCGACGGCGGCCCATCCGACCGGTTCGTCACCGTCGTAGGCGAGCACCCCCGGCGGCGGCTCCGCACCGCACAGCTCCTCGACGTACTCCCCCCGGGCCGGACCGCGCAGCTCCTTGTTCAGCTTGGAGGGAATCCGATAGCTCAGACACCAGCAGACATTCGCCCCGGCCGACTTCGGCCCGAGCACGGCACGGACGTCCTCGAAAACCGTGGCCGGGCGGA
Organism: Streptomyces sp. CRCS-T-1; assembly: GCF_024442335.1. Taxonomy (NCBI): domain Bacteria; kingdom Bacillati; phylum Actinomycetota; class Actinomycetes; order Kitasatosporales; family Streptomycetaceae; genus Streptomyces; species Streptomyces sp. CRCS-T-1. Next base: position 4,293,369 of record NZ_CP101651.1, read on the forward strand.
CGTCGATGGTCATGGCACCACGATGGCACGGCCTCGGCGCGTTCGCCGCTCGGTTCCTTCCGGTCTTTCCGGCGGAGGGCCCGGCGCACGGGGATACGCTCCCGGCATGGACATCCGTGTCGAGGTCATCCGGGAGCCGAGCGAGGAACTCCTCGACGCCTTCGGGCGGTTGCTCCCGCAGCTGTCCACGACGGCCCGGCCCCTGGACCGCGCGGCGGTCGATCGCCTGGTGAGCTGTGATGCGAACACGGTGCTCGTGGCCCGGTCCGGCGGCGCGATCGTCGGCACCCTGACGCTCGTGCTGCTGCCCCTGCCGTCCGGGCTGCGGGGACGCGTCGAGGACGTGGTCGTCGACGACGCGGCGCGCGGGCAGGGCATCGCGGGCCTGCTGATCGAGGAGGCGCTGCGACTCGCCCGCCGGGCCGGTGCCCGCACGGTCGACCTCACCTCCCGGCCCGACCGCGCCGCGGCGAACCGGCTCTACGAGCGCCTCGGCTTCCAGGCCAGGGAGTCGACGGTGCACCGCTACACGGTGGACTGAGCCGCCGAGGCCTGCCCCGACGCCGCCCTCAGCAGCCGTAGCTGGCCGATCTCGCTCGTGTTCTTCATCAGCTCGGCGTTCACCCAGGCCACCATGTGCGCGACGGTGTACTGGGGGTCGTTCTGCCAGGGGAACGGGGCCGGGGCGTCCAGGTCCGTGAGGTCGTCCAGGGCCGCGAGCCATTGCGTGCGCAGGTCGCGGAGCCACTCGACGGTCGGGGGGCCCTCGCCGGGCCAGGCGATGTCCGTGCGGTCGCGGGGCGGCCGGCCCCGGGCGTGGTCCAGGGCGACGCTCCACCACCAGCCGAGGTGCCAGCTCACCCAGCCGATCGTGGGGACGGGCACCGGGTCGGGCTCGGTGTCCGCCCAGTCCGGTACCCAGGTGCCGTCGGGCGCCCGGCGCATCGTCCAGCAATGCGGCGCGGGCTCCCAGAGGAAGTCTCCGGGCTCCAGCCGCTCCAGGTGGTACTCGAACAGCGACCAGGTCAACTCGAACTGCCAGCGCGGCAGTTCCGTACGGGAAGCGCTCATCGGGCGACCCTACGCAAGCGCTCGGGCGTCCCGGGCCAGTCCCGCCCAGTCGACCTCCCGCAGTGCCCCCTCCAGGTCGCAGCCCGACGGCAGACGCGGCACCGGCTGGAACCAGAGGACGGTCAGTCGGGAGCGGTACAGGACCGGGTCGTGGGCCGGATCGAGGGCGGCGGAGTGGAACGTACCGAGGCAGGCCACGGCGGGCAGCACCTCGACGGGGCCGAGGGCGCCCGCGTACTGGTCGGGGCGCTCGCGCGAGGGCGGGACGAGGTGGACGGGCGTGCCCGGGTGGGACCGCTCGGCGGCGCGCAGCAGCTCACGGATCCGCAGGTCGTTGACCGGCCGGCAGGGATAGCCCTCCAGTGGGTCGACGCAGGCCGAGAGCAGATCGCCGTACGTCGACGTGAACCGCAGGTCGGCGAGGTCCACCGAGCGGCCGGAGGCGAGTACGAGGCGTGCGAGCGCCATGGCCGGCGGTCTGGCGTGCTGGTGCATGGGGGTCTTTCGGTGCGGGTGGGCGAGGGCCGGTCCTCTTGGTCGTGTCTTGGCGGTGGGGTGGCTGACGGTGGTTGTCGTGCGGGGTGGGTGAGGTCCGCTCCTCATGGCCGGTGCCTCGTCAGTCGGGCGGCTGAGTGGTTGTCGCGCGGGTGCGCTGGGTCCGGCTCATGCCCCGTGCCCCGTGCCCGACAGCCGCACGGCCGGCGCGGCCGTCACCCCGGTCGGCGACGCCCTGCTCACGGCCCGTGTCCCGTCAGCCGGGCCGCCGATGCGATCGTCGCGCGGGCCTCGCGCTCGGACAGGCCGGTGCCTCGGGCCGCTTCGACCAGGGGGTTCACGAGTGCCGGGCCGATGCCGTCCTCGTACGCCCGGCAGGCCGCCCAGAACAGTCGGGTGTTGCGCTGGCCCTCATGTGCGGCGAGGACGAACTGGACCAGGCCCTGGCCGTGCCCGCCGGCCGACGGGGGCGTGGGGTGGTGGGCGCGCGGGGGCGGGAGCAGCAGCCGCAGCAGGGAGCGCGGGCAGGGGGCGGGCGGCAGGTGCGCGGTCCCGGGGGCGGCGGCGTACACCCCCTGGCCCGTGCGGGAGCCGGGCCCGACGAGGTAGCCGCCGGCGCCCCGGATGTCGATGCCGGGGGCGAGACGGCCCGCCGAGTTGGGGACCACCACGTCGGGCGGGCCGCTGAGCCAGAGGTGACGCCCGCCGGACGGGGTCATGACCACCACCGTCGGGGGGATGGTGAACAGATGCCGCAGGGCCAGCTCGCGCAGGGCCGCCGAGGAGTCCGTGCCGGTCTTCACGTCCAGGTCGACGCCGATGAGCTGGTGCGGGGGCAGACCGCAGGCGATGCCGTAGCCGGTCGCCCAGGGCGCCGCGGCGAACAGTTCGCGGATACGGGCCGGGTCGCTGGAGGCGTCGTACACGCCGTGTCCGAGGCGGCCGCACGCGCCGTGGCAGGGGGAGGGGGCGGGGTCGTCGCGGTGCGGGGAGCGCAGCGCCGGGAGCTTGGTGCGGGACAGGGGGATGACGGCCAGTCCGCGTTCGGCGGCTGACAGGGCGTGTGCGAGGGCCAGCGTCGTGGCCTGCCGGTCGGTGGTGGCCATGCTTCTAGTTTCGTACGTACGTTCGAAAAAGGAAAGAGGGGGCGGGTGCGACGCGCCGGGGCGCAGGCCCGCGCCCGAAAAGTGCCGGAACGCTTCGCCCCTTGCGGCGCCAGGGTCCGAACCGTCCCTTCCACCCCGGTCCGGTGCTGAAGTGACGCAAAGGGGTTTATCGACATGTCATCACGCTTGAGTGCGAATAGAGGCTTCCGGTGTGGTTCGCCGGGGATTCGGTGGGCAACTCTGGTCTCGCGACGTCGAGCAACGGACCAGGGCGGTCGGCCAACTTCCCTGGAAGCAGCAGTACTTCTCCACGCAGTCCTTGGTTCTGAAGTCTCTGAAGTCTCAGCAGTCCTTGGAGGGACAACAACATGGCAAGCATCCGTACCGCCCGCGTCATCGCCGCCGTCTCCGCCCTTCCGCTCGCGGCCGCCCTCTTCACCGGCATCGCGACGGCGGACAACGGCTCCTTCGCGGACAACGGATCGATCGCGTCCGTCACGGAGGCCGAGGCGGGTGTCCTCGGCAGTGGCGTCGGCGGTGACAACTTCGGCACCTCGTCCACCACGAACCAGCAGGCCGTCGGCGAGGGCGCCTCGAACCAGAGCAACACCGCCCAGGTCAACGGCTCCGCCTTCACGGCCGTCAACCAGGGCAACGACAACACCGCCGTCAGCTTCACGCCGCTCTGGTGGTGAGCTGAGCGGGCCGGTGCAGCGGCATCGGCCCGCCGTTCGTGTGGGTGTGTGCTTCGTGGGGTGACAAGCGTCTGAGCGGCGGTACTTCGGTGCCGCCGCGCAGGCGTTTTCGTGTTCGTGGGGTGCGATGTCGTGACGCATGCCTTGACGCCGCCACCGATCTGACGGACAGTCAGAAATCGTGAACGGTGAGCCGGAGGTCCACGAGGGGTCCGAGGAATCCGAGGAGTCGGAGAGGTTCCGGGAGGCGGAGAAGTCCGGGGAGTCGGAGAGGTCCGAGGAGTTCGAGGCGCGCCTGAAGGCCTACGAGGGCCGCCCGGCCGCCGCCACCGGGATCGGCCGGGACCCCGTCAACCAGCCGATGATCAGGCACTGGTGCGAGGCCATGGGCGACACCAGCCCCGCCTACACCGGGCCGGACGCCATCGCTCCCCCGACCATGCTCCAGGCCTGGACCATGGCGGGCCTCACCCGCCGCCCGGAACGCACGGCGGCCTACGACGAACTCCTCCGCCTGCTCGACGAGTCGGGCCATGACGCCGTCGTCGCCACGGACTGCGAGCAGGAGTACCTCCGCCCCCTGCGCCCCGGCGACGCCATCACCTTCGACTCGGTGATCGAGTCGGTTTCGGGCCTGAAGTCCACCAAGCTGGGGGCGGGTTACTTCGTGACGACCCGTACGGACATCCGGGCCGGCGGCGAACTCGCCGGCACCCACCGCTTCCGCATCCTCAAGTACGCGCCCGCACACCGGCCGCCGCGCCCGAAGGATCTCCGTCCACGCCCCGTGATCAACCGCGACAACGCCGGCTTCTGGGAGGGCGTGGCCCGCCACGAACTGCTCATCCAGCGCTGCGCCGGCTGCGGCGACCTGCGTTTCCCCTGGCTGCCGGGCTGCAACAGCTGCGGCTCCCCGGAGTGGGACACCGTGGCGGCGAGCGGCGAGGGCACGGTCTATTCGTACGTCGTCATGCACCACCCGCCCTTCCCGGCCTTCGATCCCCCCTACGCGGTCGGCCTGATCGAGCTCGCGGAGGGCGTGCGGATCGTCAGCAACGTGGTCGGGACGCCGTACGACAAGGTGCGCATCGGCATGCCGGTCCGGCTCGACTTCCGGCGCTACGACGACGAGTTGGTGCTGCCCGTCTTCCAGGGGGTGACGCGGTGAACTCCGGCGACCGGCTGCCGCCCCTGGAGATCCCGGTCACCCGCACCCTGATCGTCGCCGGGGCGATCGCGTCCCGCGACTACCAGGACGTGCACCACGACCCGGACCTGGCCCGGCAGAAGGGCTCCCCCGACATCTTCATGAACATCCTGACGACCAACGGCCTGGTCGGCCGGTACATCACGGACCACTTCGGCCCCCGGGCCGTGCTGCGCCGGGTCGCCATCCGGCTCGGCGCGCCCAACCACCCCGGCGACACGATGGTCCTGGCGGGCACGGTCGAGGAGACCGACGGCGAGACGGTGACGGTCCGGGTCATCGGCACGAACGCCATCGGCCGACACGTCACCGGCACCGTGACGGTCACGCTCCCGTCGGAACCCGTGCCGACGACAGCCCCCGACGGACCACCACCGCCACCGTCATGACCGACGCCAACACCGTCTCCCCGACGGCCGCGCGCCGCGGCACGGAGCGCGCCGAGGGGGCCGGCTTGAGCCAAGGAGGCCCCTCATGAGTCCCCGCCGGCACGACACTCTCGGCGGTCGGGCGGCCATCGTCGGGATCGGGGCCACCGAGTTCTCCAAGGACTCGGGCCGCAGCGAACTGCGCCTGGCCGTCGAGGCGGTGCGGGCGGCCCTGGACGACGCCGGGCTGACCGCCGCCGACGTCGACGGACTGGTCACCTTCACCATGGACACCAGCCCCGAGATCACCGTGGCCCAGGCCGCGGGCATCGGCGAGCTCTCCTTCTTCTCCCGGATCCACTACGGCGGCGGCGCGGCCTGCGCCACCGTCCAGCAGGCGGCCCTCGCGATCGCGGCGGGCGTGGCGGACGTGGTCGTCTGCTACCGGGCGTTCAACGAACGCTCGGGCCGCCGCTTCGGCTCCGGCGTCCGGCACCGCGAGCCCTCGGCCGAGGGCGCGGCGCTCGGCTGGTCACTGCCGTTCGGCCTGCTCACCCCGGCCTCCTGGGTGGCGATGGCGGCCCAGCGCTACCTCCACACGTACGGGCTGAAGCCGGAGGTGTTCGGGCACGTGGCCGTGGTCGACCGCGCGTACGCGGCGACCAACCCGGCGGCGTACTTCCACGACCGGCCCATCACCCTGGCCGACCACGCCGCCTCCCGCTGGATCGTCGAGCCGCTGCGGCTGCTGGACTGCTGCCAGGAGACCGACGGCGGACAGGCCCTCGTCGTCACCTCGGTGGAGCGGGCCCGCGACCTGCCCCACCCGCCCGCCGTGATCGCGGCGGCCGCCCAGGGCGCGGGACGCGCGCAGGAGCAGATGACCAGCTTCTACCGCGACGACCTGACCGGCCTGCCCGAGACGGCGGTGGTGGCCCGGCAGCTCTGGCGGACCTCCGGACTCGCACCGGCCGACATCGACGTGGGGATCCTCTACGACCACTTCACCCCCTTCGTGCTGACACAACTGGAGGAGTTCGGCTTCTGCGGCCCCGGTGAGGCGGCGGACTTCGTCGCCGAGAGGCGCCTGCCGCTCAACACTCATGGGGGACAGTTGGGGGAGGCGTATCTGCACGGGATGAACGGGGTGGCGGAGGCCGTCCGGCAGATCAGGGGGACGGCGGTGAATCCGGTCCCCGGAGCGGAGCGGGTCCTGGTGACGGCGGGGACGGGTGTGCCTACGTCGGGACTCGTACTCACCGCTGACCCTCAGGGGACATCCCGCAGTACCCCGGCCCCTCCGCTCCACCTGTAGGAGGTGCAGCCCGCCCTACCCCTACAACCTGAGGGGGACCCCGCTTCGGGACCTGCGGCCGATCCGCTCGACCTGGCCCGCTCATAGCGTTGAGCCATGACCACAATCGTCTGCACCAGCGCGTCGAAGGCCGCTTCACCAGCGGCGCAGACTCTTCCGTATCCGTCGTTCTCGTCGTACGTCAGGGCCCGCCAGCCGGTGCTCCTGCGTACCGCCCGCTCGCTCACCGGCAACCCGAGCGACGCGGAGGACCTGTTGCAGACCGCGCTCACCAAGACGTACGTCGCCTGGGAGCGTATCGAGGACCACCGCGCCCTCGACGGCTATGTGCGCCGGGCGCTGCTGAACACGCGGACGTCGCAGTGGCGCAAGCGCAAGGTCGACGAGTTCGCCTGCGACGAGATGCCCGAGCCGGAGCCGGTGACCGGCAGCGACGACCCGGCCGAGCAGCAGGCGCTGCGCGACGCGATGTGGCGGGCGATCATGCGGCTGCCCGCCCGGCAGCGGGCGATGGTGGTCCTCAGGTACTACGAGGACCTGAGCGAGGTCCAGACGGCCGAAGTGCTCGGCGTCTCGGTGGGCACGGTGAAGTCGGCCGTGTCCCGCGCGCTGGGCAAGCTCCGCGAGGACGCTGAGCTGGGACTCGTCCGCCAGTGAGCCCTGTCTCCCACCCTTCAGGACACCGCTCGCACCCCGACTCGGCCGCGATTGAACCCCTCCGTCCGCTTGGCGTGATGTGATCGATCGCCCGGTCCTAGTGACATACCACGCGGTATGTGAGCAGAATCAGCGCAACCTTTACCACCGCGTAGGCAATGTCGCCCCGGGAGGACGCCGTGCTGAGCACCATGCAGGACGTACCGCTGCTGATCTCGAGGATCCTGACCCACGGGTCGACGATCCACGGGACATCACAGGTGACCACCTGGACCGGTGAGGACGAACCGCACCGCCGCTCCTTCGCGGAGATCGGCGACCGCGCCGCCCAGCTCGCCCACGCCCTGAGGGAGGACCTCGGCGTCTCCGGCGACGAGCGCGTCGCGACTCTGGCCTGGAACAACGCGGAGCATGTGGAGGCCTACTTCGCGATCCCGTCCATGGGCGCGGTGCTGCACACCCTGAACCTCCGCCTCCCGCCCGAGCAGCTGGCCTGGATCGTCAACCACGCCGCTGACCGGGTGATCATCGCCAACGGCTCGCTGCTCCCCCTGCTCGCCCCGCTGCTCCCGCACCTGAAGACGGTCGAGCACGTGGTCGTCACCGGCCCCGGGGACCGCTCCCTGCTCGCGGACGCCACCGCGCGGGTGCACGAGTACGAGGACCTGATCGCCGGGAAGCCGACGTCGTACGACTGGCCCGAGCTGGACGAACGCCAGGCCGCCGCCATGTGCTACACCTCCGGCACCACCGGCGACCCCAAGGGCGTGGTCTACAGCCACCGCTCCATCTATCTGCACTCCATGCAGGTCAACATGGCCCAGTCGATGGGCCTGACCGACGAGGACACCTCGCTGGTCGTCGTCCCCCAGTTCCATGTGAACGCCTGGGGCCTGCCGCACGCGACCTTCATGACCGGCGTGAACATGCTGATGCCGGACCGCTTCCTCCAGCCGGCCCCGCTCGCCGCGATGATCGAGAGCGAGAAGCCCAGCCACGCGGCGGCCGTCCCCACCATCTGGCAGGGCCTGCTCGCCGAGCTGACCGCGAACCCGCGCGACGTCTCCTCCCTCGGCCAGGTCACCATCGGCGGCGCGGCGTGTCCGCCGTCGCTCATGGAGGCCTTCGACAAGCTGGGCATGCGGGTCTGCCACGCCTGGGGCATGACGGAGACGTCCCCGCTCGGCACGATCGCCCGTCCCCCGGCCAGTGCGATCGGCACGGCGGAGGAGCTGGCCTACCGCCTCACCCAGGGCCGCTTCCCGGCCGGTGTCGAGGGCCGCCTGACCGGCCCCGGCGGCGAACGCCTCCCCTGGGACGGCGAGTCGGCCGGTGAGCTGGAGGTACGCGGCCCCTGGATCGCCGGTGCCTACTACAACGGCCCGGACGCCGACCCGCTGCGCCCCGCCGACAAGTTCAGCGAGGACGGCTGGCTCAAGACGGGCGACGTCGGGACCATCTCCCCCGACGGCTTCCTCACCCTCACCGACCGCGCCAAGGACGTCATCAAGTCCGGCGGCGAGTGGATCTCCTCGGTCGAGCTGGAGAACGCGCTCATGGCCCACCCGGACGTCGCCGAGGCGGCCGTAGTCGCCGTCCCCGACGACAAGTGGGGCGAGCGCCCCCTGGCCACGGTCGTCCTCAAGGAGGGCTCCACCGCCACCTTCGAGACCCTGCGCGCCTTCCTCGCCGACGAGGGCCACATCGCCAAGTGGCAGCTCCCGGAGCGCTGGACGGTCATCGAGTCGGTCCCGAAGACGAGCGTCGGCAAGTTCGACAAGAAGGTACTGCGCAGGCAGTACGCCGAGGGCGACCTGGACATCACCCAGCTCGGCTGACACACGGCACACGGCACACGACACACGACATACGACATACGGCACACGGCATACGGCAGGGGCCCCGGATCTCTCCGGGGCCCCTGGTCCGTGGACGCCGGTCGCTGGACGGGCACCCTCGGCGATCACCGCCGCGACCAGCTCACCCCCCACCCCAGCACCAGCCAGACCCCCGCCACCGCGCACACCCCGCCCCAGCCGAAGTGGCTGAAGGCGGCCCCGCCGAGAGCCGAGGCCGTCGCGCCGCCCGCGAAGCCGGCGACCACATAGGCGGTGTTGGCGGTGGCGGGGGTCGAGGTCGCGGTCAGGGCGAGGGTCTGGTTGGCGACATGGGAGGCGACGAGCGCCGCGTGGATCGCGATCGCGGCGGCGAACAGCGCGGCCAGTGCCTGCCCGCCCAGCCAGAACAGCGGCACGGACACGGCCGCGAGCAGATACGCGGACCGCACGACACGCGCCGCGCCGAACCGGTCCACGAACCCGCCCGCCAGCGGAGCCACCGCACTCGCCGTCAGCCCGAAGAGCCCGAAGAGCCCGGCGGTCGCGGGGGACAGCCCGTACGCGGGCCCGGTCAGCAGCAGCGAGAGCGCCGTCCACAGCGCGCTCCAGGCACCGAACATCCCGGCCTGCCGCAGGCACGCCCGCCACAGGTCGGGCGAGTGCCGCAGCACCGAGGGCAGCGCGGCGAGCCCGGCGAACAGCGGGCCTTCCCGGCGCCGCCGCGACGGCAGGACGAGCGCGGTCGCGAGCCCCAGGACGAGGGTCAGCAGGGCCGCGCCCGCGAACACCCACCGCCAGCCGAAGGCCTGCCCGGCGAGTCCGCCCAGGACCCGGGCCGCGACGATGCCGGTGAACAGGCCCGCGACGACGACCGCGACATGAAGGGCGCGCCGGTCGGCGGGGGCGCGCTCGACGACCAGCGGGACGAGCAGCTGGGGGATGACGGTCGCGGCCGAGGCGACGAACATGGCGACCGCGAGGGCGGTGACCCCCGGGGCGGCCGCACTGGCGCTCAGCGCGACGGCGGTGACGACCGTGAGCCCCGCGACCAGCCGGCGCCGGTTCGCGCTGTCGCCGAGCGGGGCGAAGAACAGCAGACCGACCGCGTATCCGAGCTGGGCGACCGAGGCGATCCAGGCGATGGCCGAGGGGGCCGAGCCGAAGTCACGGGCCATGAGCGAGAGCAGCGGTGCGGCGAGGTAGATGTTGGCGGCGGTGACCGCGCTGCACACGGCGAGCAGGGTGAGGAGGCCGGGGGCGGGCGTACGGGCCTGCCGCCCGGGGGCCGTATCGGCCCGGCGGGACGTGGTGGTGTCGGTCGTGGTCGCTGACGGCATCGCGGGGGACTCCTCGGAGTCGGCTCGGAGGCGGGCTTGGAGTCGGGCTCGGAGTCGGGCTTGGAGTCGGCTCTAGCAACTAACTGGTTGGTTGGATAATGAGGCAACAGTGTGAGCCGCCCTTCGATTCCCTGTCAACCAAACAGTTGGTTACCCGGCGCGCTACCCTCTCCCCCATGGCACCAAGGGACCCCGAGGCCACCAAGGCCCGGATCTTCGAGGCGGCGGTCGCCGAGTTCGCCCGGCACGGCATCGCCGGCGCCCGCATCGACCGCATCGCCGCCGAGGCGAAGGCCAACAAGCAGCTGATCTACGCCTACTTCGGCAACAAGGCGGAGCTGTTCGCGATCGTCCTCGAGAAGAAGATGCTCCACCTCGCCGAGGACGTCCCCGTCGTCCCGGACGACATCGAGAGCTGGGTCGACCGCGTCATGGACTACCACGCCGCCCACCCGGAGCTGCTGCGCCTGCTCTTCTGGGAGGGCCTGGAGTACGGCAGCGCCGAGCTGCCCCACGAGTCCGGCCGCCAGGAGCACTACGTCCGCAAGGTCGCCGCCCTCAAGGACGGCCAGGACCGGGGCGTCATCACGGACGCCGTCCCCGCGGCCGACCTGCTGTTCCTGCTGACCGCCCTGGCCAACTGGACCGCCGTCGTCCCGCAGATGCGGCGCATCCTGGTCGGCGACGGCGAGGACGCCCAGGCCCGCCTGCGCGCGTCCGTCAAGGAAGCGGCACGCAGGCTGACGGCCCGGTAGAAGCTACCGCTCGCTGCTCAGTTGCTCCTCAGGCGGTCCTCAGACGGTCCTCAGTCGGTCCTCAGTTGGTCCCGATCCTGCTCAGCAGCTCGACGATCCGGGTCTGCACCTCGCCGCTGGTGGACCGCTCCGCGAGGAACAGCACCGTCTCCCCGGAGGCCAGCCGCGGCAGGTCGGCCTGGTCGACGGCGGCGGTGTAGACGACGAGCGGGGTGCGGTTGAGCTGCCCGTTCGCGCGCAGCCAGTCGATGATCCCGGCGTACCCGGCCTGCCCCCGCTGCACCTGCATCAGGTCCATCACGACCAGGTTCGGGCGGAAGTCGCTCGCCAGCGTCACCGCGTCCGCGTCGCTCGCGGCCCGCGCGACCTGCATCCCGCGCCGCTCCAGCGTCGACGTCAGCGCCAGCGCGATCTCCGCGTGCTCCTCGATCAGCAGCACCCGCGGCGGGTGCTGCTCACTGTCGCGCGGCGCCAGCGCCTTCAGCAGCACGGCCGGATCGGCACCGTAGGCCGCGTCCCGCGAGGCCTGCCCGAGCCCGGCCGTGACCAGGACCGGCACCTCGGCGGCCACGGCGGCCTGGCGCAGCGACTGCAGCGCCGTACGCGTGATCGGCCCGGTCAGCGGGTCGACGAACAGCGCGGCGGGGAACGCCGCGATCTGCGCGTCGACCTCCTCGCGCGAGTTCACGATCACCGGCCGGTAGCCGCGGTCGCTCAGCGCCTGCTGGGTGCTGACGTCCGGCGCGGGCCACACCAGCAGCCGCCGCGGATTGTCCAGCGGCTCCGGCGGCAACTCGTCGTCCATCGGCTGCGGCCGCGGCGGATCGGCCACCTCGACGGCACCCCCGGGACCGTCCAGCGGCTCGGGCCCCTCGGCGGCGTTCTCGTCGGGGGCGCCTATGGCGTACGACCGCCCGCCGCCCTCGGTCAGCTGCGTGAGCCGGGACTGACCGGCGAGGGACGGCTGCGCCGGGGCGGGCGCGGAAGCCTGGGCGGGCACCTGTGCGGCGACCGGCGCGGGCGTCGGCTCGGCGGCCGTCGGATGCGGCCGAGCGGCCTGCTCCGGACGCGCCGCCTGCTCGGGGCGTGCGGCCTGTTCGGGGCGCGGCCCCTGGTCCGGGCGGGACGCCGGTTCCGTACGCGTGGCCTGGTCGGTCCGTGTGGCCGGGTCGGGCGGCGTGCCGAGCTTGCGGCGCCGGCCCGATCCGCCCGGCTGGTGCGGGGGAGGCGTCGCCGTCGGCAGCGGGACGGACGCGGCCGGCTGCTGGACCTGGGCCGCCTGCCGGTTGAACGGCACGCCCTGCCCCAGCGTCCGCACGCTGATCGCCCGCCCCTGCGTCGAGTTCGGATCGACGGGCGCCGAGGCCTCGGCGGGCAACGGCTGAGCCGCCCGCTGCGCCTGCGTCTGTGGCTGGGCCTGTGCTTGTGCCTGCGCCGCGCCTTCCGGCGGCAGGGGCGTGCCCGAGGCCGGGGTGTTCTGGGCCGGGGGGTTCGGCTGCGGGGCCTGCGCGGCCTGCGGGGATGCGCCGTTCGGGGGTACGGCGACACCGGCCCCCAAGCTGTCGTCGTCCTCGGCGGCGGGCCACGGCTGGGGGGCGGGGGTGCCGCCCTGAGCCGGGGTGCCCTGGGCGGGCGTGCCCGGAGCCGGGGTGCCCTGGGCAGGTGTGGCGGGTCCCTGCCCCGGTGCGGCCTCGGCGGGGAGCGGCTGCCCGGCGGAGGACTGCTGCGCCGGTGCGGCGACGCCCGGCTGCGGCTGCGGCAGCGGCTGCGCGGCCTGGGCCGGAGGCTGCACCGCCTGCCCCGGGAGGGCAGCCTGCACGCTGTGCCCGAGCCCGCCCTGCGGGGGTACGGCGACGCCCTGCGGGGGTACGGCGGCACCCTGCGGCTGGGGGACGCCGCCCTGCGGAGCGCTCCCCTGCGCCGGCACGGCCGCACCGGGCGCGGCCTGAGCGGCGGCCGCCCCGACCTGGACGGGCGCGCCCTGCTGCGCGGGAACCTGCTGCCCGGGCGCGGCAGGTACGGAACCAGCCGGTGCCGGTCCCTCGCCCTGCTGCGGCACCACGGCCCGCCGCCGACGGCCGGTCGGCGCACTCGTGGGATGCGGCTGCGGCGGGGTGTGATCGGCGGACTGGTCGTGCGGTACGGCGTCGTGCCGCCCCTCCTCGGCCACGGCGTCACCGGAGGCGGCCGCCGCAGCAACCGCCACGGCCTCCGGCCCCTGCTCGCTCTGCCCGGCCGGAACGCCCTGAACTCCCTGCTGGGCCGGTTCGTCCGGGGTCGTCCGATCGGCACCGGCCGGCGGCAGGGCGAACACCGGACGCGGCCCCGCGGCCTGCTGCGCCGCAGCCCGCTCGTTGGCGGCGGCCAGCGCACGCCGCCGGCGCCCGGTCGGCTGCTGGGCCTGCCCCTGCTCGGCACCGTCCGCAGCGGAGCCCGCGTCACCGGACGGCGCGGGCAGCGCCGGCGGCAGCGCGCGCTGCTCACCGGGTTCACGCCGGGCCCGCCGCCCGGAAGCCTCGGGCACGCCCTGCGGCGGAACGGTCCCGCCCAGCCCCGTGTTCGAGGCGGCGGTGCCAGCCGCGTGCTCGGCTGCCGTGACGACGGCGCCCTCGGCGACACCCTGGACGGCGCTCCCGACGGCCTCGATGGCGAGGGCCTGCCCGGCGGCGTCCTCGGCCGGACGCCCACGACGCCGCCCGGTACCGCCCGACCCGGCGCCCTCACCGGAAGCCTGCGCCGGCAGAGCGGCCGGTTCCCCACCGGCCCGCCTCCTGCGCCGCCCGGTGGCAACACCGGACCCACCGGAGCCATCGGACCCACCGGATCCATCGGAACCGTCAGCCGCCTCGTCGCCGCCTTCCGCCGGAACATCTCCGTCCAGGAAGGCATCGGTGGTGGCACGCCGCGCCCGGCGCCGCCCCCCACCGGAGGTCTGCTCACCCGGGACCGCGGGGAGGGCCTCGTCGACCGCCTCGGCGGCGGCATCCGCGGCAACGGCCCCGGCCCCGCCCCCGATCGGCACCTCGAGGACGTACGCGCTCCCGCTCATCCCCGGCACGTCGTGCGTCTGCAGCACACCGCCGTGCGCCCGGACGATCCCCCGCACGATCGGCTCGTGCACGGTGTCGCCACCGGCGTACGGCCCGCGCACCTCGATGCGTACGACCTCGCCGCGCTGCGCCGCCGCCACCACGACGGTGTTGTCCAGATAACCGCCCGCCGACAGGGGCGTGTTCCCGGTCGCGTCGACCCCGGCCACGTCCGCGACCAGATGCGCGAGGGCGGTGGCGAGCAGCCGGGGATCGACCTCGGCCTCGATGGGCGGCGCGTGCACGGCGAACTGCACCCGCCCGGGCCCGATGAGCTCCACGGCCCCGTCGACCCCGGCGGCGACGACGGCGTCCAGCATCACCTTCGTACGGGCGATGTTCTCGCTGCCCGTGTCGAGCCGCTGGTAGCCGAGGACGTTGTCGATGAGCGTCGTGATCCGCGAATAGCCGGCGGACAGATGGTGCAGTACCTGGTTGGCCTCGGGCCACAGCTGCCCGGCGTCGTCGGAGGCCAGCGCGGCCAGCTCGCGGCGCAGCTCCTCCAGCGGCCCGCGCAGCGAGCGCCCGAGCAGGGTCAGCAGCTGCTCGTGCCGGGCGGCGAGTGCCTCGAACCGGTCCTTCTCGCGCTCCCCGAGCGCGGCGTAGCGGTCCTCGTTCGCGCCGAGTTCCTCGGCGTGCCGCTCGGCCAGCTCCTCCAGCTCGGTGACGTGCCGCTGGCGCAGCGCGGTCAGCTCGGAGGCGTGCTCCTCGGCGGTCTTCTCCAGCTCTTCCTCGTGCCGCTTCTCGGCCGCGTCCTTCTCGTCGACGACCGCGTCGTACGGCCGCCGGTCGGTGAAGGTCATCACGGCGCCGACGAGCTGGTCGCCGTCCCGCACGGGCGCGGTCGTCAGATCGACCGGCACCTTGCCGCCGTCCTTGGCGTACAGCACCTGCCCGCGCACCCGGTGCTTGCGCCCGGAGCGCAGGGTGTCGGCGAGCGGCGACTCCTCGTACGGGAAGTCCGATCCGTCGGCACGCGAGTGCAGCACGAGTTCGTGCAGTTCACGCCCGCCGAGATCGCTGGCCCGGAAGCCCAGGATCTGGGCGGCGGCCGGATTGACGAGCACGATCCGCCCGTCGGTGTCGGTCCCGACGACGCCCTCGGAGGCGGCCCGCAGAATCATCTCGGTCTGCCGCTGCGACCGCGCGAGCTCGGCCTCGGTGTCCACGGTCCCGGACAGATCCCGTACGACGAGCATGAGCAGCTCATCACCGGTGTAGCCGTAACCGTCGTAGGCCTGCTGCCCGTTCTCGAGGTTCGCACTGGTGACCTCGACGGGGAACTCGGTCCCGTCGGTCCTGCGCGCGATCATCCGGGTCGGCTTGGTCCGGCCCTGCGGATCGAGGTGCTCCGGCCGTCGCATGGAGCCGGGGATGAGCTTGGAGTCGAACTGCGGCAGCAGATCGAGCAGCCCGCGCCCCACCAGAGCGGTGCCCGGAGTCTCGAAGGCCTCCAGGGCGATGGTGTTGGCGTTGACGACCGTCCCGTTGGCATTGACCAGCACCAACGCGTCGGGGAGCGCATCCAGTATGGCTGCGAGGCGAGCAGCGCCTCGGGATGGCCTGCTGCTCACGAGACGCTTCCTCCCTGTTACCGCACCTTGCCGACCGCTCGGGCCATCTTGCCAACCGTCCCGCAGCGTGTCACGCGAGGGAGTCTAAGGGCTGCGGTTGCGCTCGCGACGCCGGATGAGAGCGAGGTCGCACGAGCAAGTGACCCCGAACTGACGACCGAGTAACCGCCAAACGCCCGCCCTCCTGCGACGACGTCGCGGGACCTTCGCGGGACCTTTACGACGACGGTGTTTCTGTACCTTTTGGCCGAACCGGCGGGATGAGGACGGGCAGGGGCGAATTCCGGACGAGGTACGGAGGCCGCATGGAGGCGAAGGCGAGCCGAGGGTGAGCCGAGGGGAACTCGGTCTCAGGCGCGCCGGCCGCCCCCCAGGTCCGGCAGGAGGGGCACGAGCCGGTCCCAGCGGGAGATCTGGCAGCCGTCGCGACGGTCGTACGTGGCGTCGACGGGGCGTCCGGCCCAGGTGCCGGTGACGTGCGCGGTGGCCGGCCCGCCGTACTGCATGGTGCAGAAGCCGCCCTTCGGGGCGGGAGCGAAAGCCTCCTGCCCCCACCGCGTGTCCCGCTCCAGGACGGCACAGGCACCGCTCGGGTCGGGGTGGCTGCCGCCGTCGGGTCCGCAGTACAGCTGGAAGGTCCCGTCGGCCCCGCCGCCGGCGTTGCGCACGGTGACGGTGAGGTGATCCCGCTCCTTGCTCTTGCCGTCGCCGAGCCCGGCCGCCTGGGCGTAGGCGGCCGGGGACACCGCGGCCAGCGACCCGAGGGCGGCGAAGGAGGCGGCGGCACCGAGGACGAGGCGGCGCAGGCCGGGGCGGGAGGTGGTCCGGGACGCGGTCCGGGCGCTGGCCCGGGACATGGCAGTCGACATGCCCTGACTAACGCGGCGTGCCCCGGGACGTTGCGCGACAGCCCGAGAAGCCTTTTGCCCTGCGACCTTCCTGCCTAGTACCGTAGGGGGCGATTGGTGACGCGGCGCTCGACTGTGTCATCATCGGCAAGCACCGACTCGCGCTCGCGCGGGCCATGTGCGTGGAGGCGTCGCCTAGTCCGGTCTATGGCGCCGCACTGCTAATGCGGTTTGGGACTTAAATCCCATCGAGGGTTCAAATCCCTCCGCCTCCGCACCTGATCACGAAGCCCCGGTCACCCGACCGGGGCTTCGTTGTCATACGGCCCGGAACAGCCGTTTCCGCAGCTCACAAGGGGTGCGGCAAACGGATTTCACATGGCGGCGGCAGTCATGTAATGTTCTTCCTGTCGCCGCGAGCGAGCCGGAAGGCCCGAGAGCGGCGATAAAACAGAACAAGCACTCGTAGCTTAACGGATAGAGCATCTGACTACGGATCAGAAGGTTGCAGGTTCGAATCCTGCCGAGTGCACAGCAGACCAGAGGCCCCGTGGAGAGATCCACGGGGCCTCTGGCTTTTGTCATTGACGTTGCCGGTCCATCGGCGGTCAGTCCGACGCTCAGGGAACACGGGAATCTCGTACGTGAGGTGATGGCATGACGGTCGAACGAGTCGCGGTGATCGCCCTTGTTGTCGAGGTGGCGATCATGGTGCTGGCGCGGTTCGGTACCGAGCGCCGTCACTGGAATCACCACAAGCGGCGCGGTCCCGCTCCGCTGAAGAGGGATGACATCACGCTCGTGTCGGGGGTTCTCTACGCCCTCGCCGCCGCGGCGATGCTGGTCGGTGCGGTGACAGCGCGCATCGAGTGGACGCTGTCCGCCGTCGGCACGTTCGCGCTGTTCGGCATCCTGCTGCCGGCGTTCGCCGCCAACTCCGTCATGGTGATGGCGACGCGGGGCCGCCCCGAAGCGGTCACCTGGTGGCAGCGCGGGATCGCCTGTGCGGTGGCCGCGGGTGGTGGCCTGGTGTCGGTCGGCCTCGTCGGCTGACCCAGCCGGATCACGGCCCGAGCGGCCTGCCGATCCGACGAATCCTGCCGCGTGCGCACAGGTCAGAGGCCCCGGAGTGATCCGGGGCCTCTGGCGTTTCGGTGGCGGGGCGCGGGCTGAAAGGGGACGCTGGAGCCGGGGGCTACGTGAGGGAGAGGCACCCCATGGCCCAGACCAGCCCAGACCACAAGGCGCGTACGCCGTTCTTTTCCCGCCCGGGCGTCCGCCGCTTCCTGCCGTTCGCTCTGATCACCGCGGTCGCTCTGGTCTTCATCTTCGAGAACCGCACGAGCGTCGAGATCCGCCTCCTCATCCCGATGGTGACCATGCCGCTCTGGGGCGCCCTCCTGATCGCCTGGGCTCTCGGCATCCTCGCCTCCCTCTTCACCGTGCGCCGCCGGTCGAACCGGCACTCACGAAAGACGGGATAGCTCGCCTGGGTCAGCGCGTCGCTTCGTCCAGGAGCAGGTACAGCAGGCCCACCAGTGATCCGCTGCTCACGATCTCGCGGCGGTCGATCATGCCGCGGATCTCTGTGAGGGGGATCCATTCGATGCGGTCGGACTCGTTCTTCTCCGTGGGCGGGCCGACGTACGTCGCTTCGTCGGCGCGGAAGACGTGGTGCTGTGAGTCGGTGATGCCGCTCGCCGGCTCGGCGTAGATGAGGGGCTTGATGCGGCCCGGGCGCCAGCCTGTTTCCTCCAGGACCTCGCGGGCGGCGGCCTCCTCGGGGGTCTCGTCGTCCTCGACCAGGCCCATGGGGAGCTCCCAGGCCCAGGTGTCGGTGATGAAGCGGTGGCGCCACATCATCAGGACCTCCTGGTGGTTGTTGACCACAGCGGTCACGGCCAGGTGCCGGAGGCGGACGATCGAGTACTCGCACTGGCTGCCGTCGGGCTGCTGGACATCGGCCAGGCAGAGGTTCACCCACTGGTTGGTGTAGACCTGCCGCTCGCCGTGGGTCTTCCATTCCATGGTTCTGCCCCTCTCGCCCTGTCGTCAGGGTCTCCGGCCGGCTGCCCCGCTGCGATCGTGGGGTCATGAGTGAATTGGTGGAGCGGGTGGATGAGCAGGATCGCGTGCTCGGGGTGGTGGAGCGGGGCGAGGCCATCGAGAGGCGCTGGCTGCACCGTGTCGCGACGACGGTCTGCCGTGATCCAGAGGGCCGCATCCTCATACATCGGAGGCAGGAGGGCGTTTCCCGGTTTCCGGGGCAGTACAACTGGCTGATCGGCGGCGCCGTGGAGGTCGGGGAGTCGTACGGGGAGGCGGCGGCGCGTGAACTCACCGAGGAACTGGGTGTGCGGGCGCCGGTGCGGTTCGTGTTCAAGTTCTTGTGCGACGGGCTGATCAGTCCCTACTGGCTCGGGCTGCACGAAGCCGTGGTCACCGAGGTGCTCGCGCCCGATCCGTCGGAGATCGCCTGGTGCGGATGGGTCACTGAGGGGGAGCTGCGGGACGCTATCGGGCAGTGGTCCTTCGTCGAGGACGGGGTCGAGGCTCTCCGGCGCTACCTGGCTCAGCCGGTCCCCGGTGGGTCGGGACGGCAGTGTTCCTCCGAGTAGTTCGCTGCCAGGGTGGTCGCTCGGGTGAACCAGTCGGGCCGAGCTTGGGGCCCTTGCGCTTGCCGGTGAGGGAGGCGAAGAAGTTGCGGTACGCGCTCTCGGCGTCCCGCAGGGACTGCTGGAGTACGACGGCGGAGACCTCGCCCAGCCAGGAGCGTTCCGGGGTGGTCTTGGCCTGGGTGATCAGCCGGGTGGACAGCTCGGCGATCTTCGGGAACGGCCTCCCGGCCGCCGCCGCGTCCTCGCGGGCGCGCACCGCGTCGTTGAACACGACGCGGGCGCACCCGAACGCCCTGGCCAGCGCGGCCTGCTGAGCGGCGTCGGGGTACAACCTGAAGGCGTACCGCAGCTGCATGACGATCACGCTAGGCGCGTCGAACCCACGTCGTCACCGGGGACATACGAG
Organism: Streptomyces sp. CRCS-T-1; assembly: GCF_024442335.1. Classification (NCBI taxonomy): domain Bacteria; kingdom Bacillati; phylum Actinomycetota; class Actinomycetes; order Kitasatosporales; family Streptomycetaceae; genus Streptomyces; species Streptomyces sp. CRCS-T-1. Next base: position 4,312,748 of record NZ_CP101651.1, read on the forward strand.
CGACCCGTCACTGTCACGAGCAGGGTCCGGCTCCGCCGGAACGCCACCGCGACGCTCCGCGTCGCGGCCACAAGATTCGCTTCACCCCCCCGGCCTGAAGGCCGGAGCGCTGCGAATGAATCCCGGTAGCCGGCGTGTTCCAGGCGGTTGAGGATGCCGGTGACCGCGCCCGTGGTGACGTGGACGCGTGCTGCCAAGTCGCCCGGGGCGAGGAGGCTTTCGCTTGCCTCCATGATGTAGGCGAAGCAGGTGAGGTCGGTCACGTTGATGCCGAACTGCTGGGTGATCTCGTGCTGTCCGACCGGGTGGGTGGCGATGAGATGGTCCATCGCCGACAGTGCCTGCTCCGGCGTGGCGGCCGGTCGCGGCTTGGCTTGCATTCCCAATTCCCCTGGCTCGTGAGAGGTTTGGGCCTGAAACAGCATGGGTGTGATGAGGGGGCAGCGCGTGAGTGCACATCAGTATGACCACGGGCACACGTTCGCGGGATGGGTCGGATGCGCCATAGGCAGCGTCGCGGCCACTGTGGCGGGTGCCGGGGTCGTCCTGGTCTCGGGGCTGCTGATCGCCGGAGGGGTCGCGATCGGGATCGTGGCCCTGCTCGTCACCTGGGCGCTGCACCTCGCCGGGTGGGGGAAGGGACCCGGCCTGCGGCCCCGGGCGGAGTGGGGCTGGCGGGTGCGGGACTCGTCGGCGCCGGGCGGGCACGAGGAGTGCCTGGGGTGCCGGCTGGCCGGGCGGCGGCCGGTGCGTGCGGCCGGAGTCGTGCCTGTGCAAGCGGCTGGGGAGAGGGATGCCTCTGCTGCCGTCGGGGCCGATTCCGTGAGGTGATTCCCTCTTCCTCTTCCTGTTCCTGCCGGCGGCCTGCTTGGCGTCGTACCCGTTGACCGCCCCGGCCGGGCGCCCCGGTGCCGTTGTCAGTGGTGCCCTCTAGTCTCGGCAGAGATGGCACAGGCATGGAAGTGCTCGGGGCTGCGATGGTCGGCGGACGGTCCCGTGCTGCTGTGGGACGGCGGGCGGCGCAGTGCGCTGACCTGGGGGAAACGCGTGGCCTTCGGGGTCGCGGAGGGGGGCGTGCGGACATGTGTGGGGGCTCGGGGGCATGCGTGCCCGGCGCGAGTGGCCGTGCCGGGGCGGAGTACGGGGGCGCGGTGCGAGGAGTGTGCGCGGCTGGACCGGGCGCACTCGGTGGCCGCCGACACGATCGCGGACGATCCCCGGCCGTATCACGTATATCTGGCGTGGTTCGGGCCCGGCATGACCAAGGTCGGGATCACGGCGGTGGAGCGGGGGTCCGCCCGGCTGCTGGAACAGGGTGCCGTGTGCTTCAGCTGGCTGGGTGCCGGGCCGCTCATGGCCGCGCGGCGTACCGAGGAGCTGCTGCGGGCGGCGCTGGGGGTGCCCGACCGGATTCCATACGCCGAGAAGCGGGCCGTGCGGGCCGCTCTGCCGGGGGCGGCGGCCGATCGGGGCGGTGAGGTCGCCGAGTTGCACGCGCGGGCGGTGGCGCTCGGGGGGTGGCCGGAGTCGCTCGTGCGGGAGCCGTTGCGGGTGGTCGATCATGTGGAGGTCTTTGGGCTCGCCGGGGTGTCCGGTGCCGTGGGGAGTGTGAGTGAGCTGGTCGCCGGTGGCGTCGTGAGCGGGGAGCTCGTGGCCGCCGCCGGGCCCGATCTGCATCTGGCCACCGGGGGTGGGGTCGTCGTGGTCGATACGCGGGTGATGAGCGGGTGGGAGCTGGTGCCCGCGGTCAGTGGTGAACTGTCCGTTCCTGTGCGGGAGTTCAAGGAGGCGGCCGGTGTGCAGGACGGGTTGTTCTGACCCGCCGCTCTTGAGGCGCCCTTCTTGACCCTCCCCTCTTGATCCGCCCAGCGGATCCACAGCTTCCCCCGCGCCCCCTCACCCCACCGGACCCGGACATTCCCCGGCGTTCCCAGGCGTTCCCTGAGAACCGCCTGTGTGTTTCTCAGGGAATTCACAGGTTGCCGAAAGGGTGCTCTCAGAGGTCCCCGACATCGTGTTCACATGACCACGACCTCGCCCCAGGGGCGCACCGAACTGCTCAGGCCGGACGGGAGCCCCGTCCGCGTGCTTGTGGTGGACGACGAGCTGTCGATCACCGAACTGCTCTCCATGGCCCTTCGCTATGAGGGCTGGCAGATCCGGAGCGCGGGGGACGGCCAGGGCGCCGTCCAGACCGCGCGTGACTTCCGGCCCGACGCCGTCGTGCTCGACATGATGCTGCCCGACATGGACGGGCTGGCGGTTCTCGGGCGGCTGCGGCGGGAGCTGCCGGACGTGCCCGTGCTCTTCCTGACGGCCAAGGACGCCGTCGAGGACCGGATCGCCGGGCTGACGGCCGGCGGCGACGACTACGTCACCAAGCCGTTCAGCCTCGAAGAGGTCGTCGCCCGGCTGCGCGGGCTGATACGGCGGTCCGGTGCCGCCGACCGGCGCTCCGACTCCACCCTGGTCGTCGGCGACCTCACCCTCGACGAGGACAGCCACGAGGTGACCCGGGCCGGTGACAACATCCACCTCACCGCGACCGAGTTCGAGCTGCTGCGGTTCCTGATGCGCAATCCGCGGCGCGTGCTCAGCAAGGCGCAGATCCTGGACCGCGTGTGGTCGTACGACTTCGGCGGGCAGGCCAATGTCGTCGAGCTGTACATCTCGTATCTGCGGCGGAAGATCGACGCCGGACGCGAGCCGATGATCCACACCCGGCGTGGTGCCGGCTACCTGATCAAGCCCGCGGTGTCATGAGCGGGCGACGACGGACGCGTACGCAGCAGAGAGCGGGCAAGCAGGCGCGAGCGGGCAAGCCGCGCACTCTGCGGACGCGGCTCGTCGTCGCGTCCGTGGTGCTGATCGCCGTGGTGTGTGCGGTGATCGGGACCGTGACGACGCTTGCGCTCAGGTCGCATCTGTACGAGCAGTTGAACGGGCAGGTCGAGGACACCGGCAAGCGTCTGTCGGGGCCCATGAAGCCCGGCGGCGGAGACGACATCGACTCGGCGGACAGGATCACCGGCTTCATCGAGGGACCGGCGCAGCCCGAGACCGTCGTCGCCCAGGTCGGCGCCGACGGCAGGGTCACCCAGGCGGCCTTCGCCAAGGACTCCGAGGAGAACGGCCCCTTCAAGCGGAACCTCGCGGTCGACCTCACCGATGAGCAGAAGGCAGCCCTCGCCGGGGTGCCGACCTCGGGAACGCACACCGTCGACATCCCCGGACTCGGCGAGTACCGCGTGCAGTACGTCGTCGGCAAGGACGGAGGCACCTACTACGTCGCCCTGCCCACCGAATCCGTCACCACCACCATCAACACCCTCATCCTCGTCGAGGTCAGCGTCACCGGCGCCGGACTGGTCGCCGCCGCCATCGCCGGATCCGTGCTGATCGGCGTGGCCACCCGCCCCCTGCGACGGGTCGCCGCCACCGCCACCCGGGTCTCCGAACTGCCCCTGCACACCGGCGAGGTGAACCTCAGCGAGCGCGTCCCCGACTCCGAGACCGATCCGCACACCGAGGTCGGACAGGTCGGTGCCGCGCTGAACCGGATGCTCGATCACGTCCACGGGGCGCTGCACGCACGGCAGCAGAGCGAGACGCGGGTCCGGCAGTTCGTGGCCGATGCCAGTCACGAACTGCGCACTCCCCTGGCCTCGATCCGCGGGTACGCGGAGCTGACCAGGCGCGGCAGAGAGGACGTCGGGCCCGACACCCGGCACGCGCTCGGGCGGATCGAGTCCGAGGCCGGGCGGATGACGCTGCTCGTCGAGGATCTGCTGCTGCTCGCACGCCTGGACGCCGGGCGGCCGCTGCAGTTCGAGCAGACCGACCTCGTACCGCTGGTCGTGGACACCATCAGCGACGCCCGTGCGGCCGGCCAGGACCACAACTGGCGCCTCGACCTGCCCGACGAGCCCGCGCTCGTGTCGGCGGACGCGGCCCGGCTGCAACAGGTCCTCGTCAACCTGCTGGGCAACGCCCGCAATCACACCCCGGCGGGTACGACCGTCACCGCGCGGGTGGAGCGGCGCGGGCCCTGGCTGTGCGTGGACGTGGAGGACAACGGGCAGGGCATTCCGGCCGAGTTGCTCCCGCATGTCTTCGAACGGTTCGCGCGCGGCGACTCCGCGCGTTCCCGCAGCACCGGCTCGACCGGTCTCGGCCTCGCCATCGTGCAGGCCGTGGCGACCGCGCACGACGGTGCCGTGACCGTCGACAGCGTGCCCGGGCGGACCGTCTTCACGGTGCACCTGCCCGCGCTCCCGGCCCCGCCGCAGCCGGAAATGAGCTGGCAACAGCACTCACAGGCACGCCACAGCGTCACCACATCGGTACAACAGGGCGCCTGACGAAAGTCGGTTCCATGCGAACCGACTCTTCTCCCGGCACCCTGCCGGCGCGGGAGCACCTCCCGGCCGCGCCAGCCGGTACGCCTGTCCTGGACGTAGTGATCCCCGTCTACAACGAGGAGAAGGACCTCCAGCCGTGCGTCCGCAGACTCCACGAGCACCTCGTGAGGACGTTCCCGTACGCGTTCCGCATCACGATCGCGGACAACGCCTCCACGGACACCACCCCCCAGGTGGCGGCGCGGCTGGCGGCGGAGATCCCCGAGGTCACCCTCTTCCGGCTGGAGCAGAAGGGCCGCGGCCGGGCGCTGCGGACCGTCTGGTCGGCCTCGGACGCCCCGGTGCTGGCGTACATGGACGTGGACCTGTCCACCGACCTCAACGCCCTGCTCCCGCTGGTGGCGCCGCTGATCTCCGGCCACTCGGACCTCGCGATCGGCTCCCGGCTCGCCCGTAGCTCGCGGGTGGTGCGCGGCCCCAAGCGGGAGTTCATCAGCCGGGCCTACAACCTCATCCTGCGCGGCTCGCTCCAGGCCCGCTTCTCGGACGCCCAGTGCGGGTTCAAGGCGATCCGCCGGGACGTGGCGCAGGTACTGCTGCCGCTCGTCGAGGACACCGGCTGGTTCTTCGACACCGAGATGCTGGTGCTCGCCGAGCGCGCGGGGCTGCGTATCCACGAGGTGCCGGTCGACTGGGTCGACGACCCCGACTCGACGGTGCACATCGTCAAGACCGCGACCGAGGACCTCAAGGGCGTGTGGCGGATCGGCAGGGCCCTGGCCACCGGTTCGCTGCCGCTGGACCGGATCGTCCGGCCGTTCGGGGACGACCCGCGCGACCGCGAGATCAAGGACGTACCGAAGGGCCTGGCCCGCCAGCTCGTCGGGTTCTGCGTGGTCGGCGCCCTGTCCACCCTCTTCTACCTGCTGCTCTACAGCGGCTTCCGCGTCTTCACCGGCTCCCAGGTCGCCAACGCGCTCGCCCTGCTGGTCTCGGCGATCGCCAACACGGCGGCCAACCGGCGGCTCACCTTCGGGGTGCGCGGACGCGGCGGGGCCGTCCGGCACCAGGCGCAGGGCCTGGTCGTCTTCGGCATCGGACTCGCCCTGACCAGCGGCTCGCTCGCCGCGCTCAACGCGGCCACCTCCGAGCCCGCGCACTCCACGGAACTGGCGGTGCTCATCGCCGCCAACCTCGCGGCGACCGTGCTGCGCTTCCTGCTCTTCCGGGCGTGGGTGTTCCCGGACCGCCGCGACGGCGACCCGGTGGTGGCCACCTCGCCCACTCCGGTCCACCACCTCTCCTCGCCGACCTTCTCCACCGCGCGCCACGACCCGTACGGGCCGCTGCCGCAGCGCACCCCCCGGTACGCGCACGACACCGCCCCGTGGGGGAGGGACGCCACCATGCAGCTCCAGCCGGTGCGCCCGAACGACACCGACCCGAGGGACTCCCGATGACGATCCACTACGACCAGCAGACCGCGGACAGAGACACGAGCACCGGCGACTGGACCCGGCCCCCGACCCCACCGGCATCCGTTCCCGGCGCCGATGAACCCAAGAAGCCCTTCCTGCGGCGCCTGTGGCACGGCCGCCCCGAGGACCCCCGCTGGGCCCGCCCGGCCTTCCTCGGCCTGCTCCTGGTGACCACCGCGCTCTACCTCTACAACCTGAGCGCCTCCGGCTACGCCAACTCCTTCTACTCGGCGGCCGTCCAGGCCGGCAGCCAGTCCTGGAAGGCGTTCTTCTTCGGCTCGCTGGACGCCGCCAACGCCATCACCGTCGACAAGCCTCCGGCCGCGCTGTGGCCGATGGCCCTGTCGGTACGGCTCTTCGGCCTCAGCTCCTGGGCGATCCTCGTCCCCGAGGTCCTGATGGGCGTCGGCACGGTCGCCGTCGTCTACGCGGCCGTGCGCCGCCGCTTCAGCCCCGCGGCCGGTCTGATCGCGGGCGCGGTGCTCGCGCTCACCCCCGTCGCGGCGCTGATGTTCCGCTTCAACAACCCCGACGCGATGCTGGCGCTGCTGATGGCCGCCGCCTGCTACTTCGTCATCCGGGGCCTGGAGGACGGCCGGACGAAGTGGCTGCTGTGGGCCGGTGCCGCGATCGGCTTCGCCTTCCTCGCCAAGACCCTCCAGGCCTTCCTGATCCTCCCGGCGCTGGCGCTGGTCTACGGCGTCTGCGCCCCGGTGACGGTGAAGAAGCGGATCGGCCAGCTCGCGGCGGGCCTGCTCGCGATCGTCGTCTCCGGCGGCTGGTGGGTCGCGATCGTCGAGCTGTGGCCCGCGTCGTCCCGGCCGTACATCGGCGGCTCGCAGAACAACAGCTTCCTTGAACTGACCTTCGGCTACAACGGCCTGGGCCGCCTCAACGGCGAGGAGACCGGCAGCGTCGGTGGTGGCGGCGGGGGCGGCAACGGCGGCGGCGCCTGGGGCGAGACCGGCTGGGACCGGATGTTCAGCTCCTCCATCGGCGGCCAGATCTCCTGGCTGATCCCGGCCGCGCTGATCCTGCTCGTCGCCGGGCTGGTCGCCACCCGCAAGGCCCGTCGGACCTCGGCGACGCGCGGTGCGTTCCTCGTCTGGGGCGGCTCGCTGCTGATCACCATGGTCGTCTTCAGCTATATGCAGGGCATCTTCCACGAGTACTACACCGTGGCCCTCGCCCCCTACATCGCCCCGCTGATCGGCATGGGCGCCGCGCTGCTCTGGGAGAAGCGCGACAAGGCCTGGGCGTCGCTGACCCTGGCGGCCGCGATGACGGCCACCGCGGCCTGGGGCTACGTCCTGCTCAACCGCTCCTCCGACTACCTGCCCTGGCTGAAGTGGCTCGTCCTGGTCGGCGGTCTGACCTCCGCCCTCGGTCTGATCTTCGCCGGACGGCTGGGCCGTCGACTGGCCCTGGGAGCGGCCGGACTCGGCCTCGTCGCCGCGCTGGCCGGTCCGGCGGCGTACACCCTCACCACGCTGAACGAGGGCCACTCCGGCTCGATCGTCACCGCCGGCCCGACGGTCTCGGGCGGCCGGGGCGGCCCCGGCGGTGGCGGCGGCATGGGCGGCGGCCCCGGCGGGGGCGGCATGCCCGGCCAGAACAACCAGCAGGGCCAGGGCCAAGGCCAACCGCCCGGCAACGGCAACGGCAACGGCTTCCCCGGCGGCGGCCAGAACCAGCAGAACCAGCAGAACCAGCAGGGCCAGCAGAACCAGCAAGGCCAGAACCAGCAAGGCCAGCAGAACGGCGACGGCCGTATGGGCGGCATGGGCGGCGGCGGTGGCGGCATGGGCGGCCTGCTCAACGGCGCCAGCGTCAGCTCCGAGGCCAAGGCGCTGCTGGAGAAGAACGCGGACGACTACACCTGGGTCGCGGCGGCCATCGGCGCCCAGAACGCGGCGAGCTACCAGCTCTCCACCGGAGACCCGGTGATGGCCATCGGCGGCTTCAACGGCACGGACCCGTCCCCGACGCTGGCCCAGTTCAAGCAGTACGTGGCGGACGGAAAGATCCACTACTTCATCAGCTCGGGCAGCGGCGGCGGCATGGGCGGCAGCAGCGACGGCACCTCCTCCCAGATCACCTCCTGGGTCGAGTCCACCTTCAAGAAGGTCACGGTCGGTTCGTCCACCTTCTACGACCTCACCCAGAAGGCGAGCAGCTGACAACCACCTGAGTGGGGCGAGGGGCGGTGGCCGAGTGCCACCGCCCCTCGCCGTATCTCTGTTGTACACCGTATGGGAACTGTTCTACGGTGTACAGCATGACGACATCCCCCCAGGAACAGGCCCCACCCCAGACGGCTTCCGGCGGCCACCCCCAACGCTGGCTGATCCTCGGTGTCGTCTGCCTCGCGCAGCTCACCGTGCTGCTCGACAACACGATCCTGAACGTGGCGATCCCCTCGCTCACTCGCGAGATGGACGCGACGACCGCCGACGTCCAGTGGATGATGAACGCGTACGCGCTGGTCCAGTCCGGCCTGCTGCTCACCGCGGGCAACGCCGCCGACCGCTACGGCCGCAAGCTGCTGCTGATGGCGGGCCTCGCGATCTTCGGTATGGGCTCGCTGGCGGCCGGACTCTCCCAGAGCCCGGGCCAGCTGATCGCGGCCCGTGCGGGCATGGGCGTCGGCGGGGCGCTGCTGATGACCACGATCCTCGCCGTCGTCGTGCAGATCTTCGACGAGAAGGAGCGGGTGAAGGCCATCGCGCTGTGGTCGACGGTCAGTTCGCTCGGGTTCGCGGCCGGGCCGCTGATCGGCGGTGTGATGCTGAACCACTTCTCGTGGGGCGCGATCTTCCTGATCAACATCCCGGTCGCCGTGCTCGGCCTGGTCGCGGTCGCCGCGCTCGTCCCGGAGTCCAAGCAGGCGACGGGCGACCGGCCGGACCTGGTCGGAGCGGTGCTGTCGACGATCGGCATGACGGCGTGCGTGTACGCGATCATCACCGGGCCCGAGCACGGCTGGCTGTCCGGCCAGGTGCTGGTCTCCGCGCTGCTCGGCGCGGCCGTACTCGGTGCGTTCGTGATGTGGGAGCTGCGCATCGACAACCCCATGCTCGACATGCACTTCTTCCGCAACCAGAAGTTCGTGGGCGCGGTCGCGGGCACGATCCTCGTGGCGTTCGGCATGACGGGGTCGCTGTTCCTGCTCACCCAGCACCTCCAGTTCGTCCTCGGCTACGAGCCGCTGGACGCCGGGCTGCGGACCGCGCCGCTGGCGCTGACCGTCGTCGTGCTCAACTTCACCGGGATAGGGGCGAAGTTCGTGCTCAAGGCCGGGACACCGGCGGCCATCGCGCTCGGTATGACGCTGGTGTCCGCGGGGCTGGCGGCGATCGCGCTGTTCGGCGGGCACGGGTACGGCGGGATGCTGCTCGGTCTGATCATCATGGGCGCGGGTGTGGCGCTGTCCATGCCGGCCATGGCCAACGCGATCATGAGTGCGATTCCGCCCGAGAAGGCCGGTGTGGGAGCGGGGATCAACGGGACGCTCGCGGAGTTCGGCAACGGTCTCGGTGTCGCTGTCCTCGGTGCCGTGCTCAACTCGAGGTTCGCGTCGCTGGTCGCCGTGTCCGCGGCGTCGTTGCCCGCGGCGCTGGCGGCGGCGGACTCGGCGGAGGAGAAGGCACGGATCTCCGACGCGTTCGCCTCCGGACTGGAGAGCAGTCAGCTGGTGGGGGCGGTGGCCGTTCTGCTGGGTGGTTTGGTCGCGGCGGCGTTGTTGCGGCGGGCCGAGCGGGCAGAGTCCGCGTAGGAGCACGGGCCGATGGTGAAGTACGGCGCCGATTAGCATGATCGGTGTTGGAAGTCAGGAAAGGTGCGCCATGGCGAAAGCAGCCGACAAGGCCGGGCGGAGCAGCGTCTGGCTGGACGGCAAGGCGCAGCGGCGGCGGGGTGGAGGACAGCCCTCCGGGCTGGACCGGACCCGCATCATCGAGGTCACCGTGCGGCTGCTGGACGCCGAGGGGCTGGCCAAGTTCTCGATGCGGCGGCTGGCCGGCGAGCTGAACGTCACCGCGATGTCCGTCTACTGGTACGTCGACACCAAGGACGACCTCCTCGAACTCGCCCTGGACGAGGCCATGGGCGAGATGCGGCTGCCCGCGGCGGACGCCGACGAGGACTGGCGCGAGCAGGTGGGGGCGCTGGCCCGGGGGTACCGCGGCCTGCTGGTGCGCCACCCCTGGGTGTCGCAGCTCGTCGGCACCTACCTCAACCTCGGCCCCAACAACCTGGCGTATTCGAGGGCCGTGCAGCGCGTGATCCGCAGGACCGGGCTGCCCGCGAACCGGCTGACGAGCACGATCTCGGCGGTCTTCCAGTTCGTCTACGGCTACGGCACGCTCGAGGGCCATCTCTCCACCCGGGCCGCGGCCGCGGGCATGACCCTCGACGAGTACTTCCAGGAAGCCATGAGCATGGCGACCGAGTCCTCCCAGGCCGCCGATCTCATCCGGGACTCCCAGGAGATGATGGCGGCCCGCGGCGGTGACACGGTCGCCGAGATGCTGGAGCGCGACTTCGAGTACGCGCTGGAGCTGCTGATCGCGGGCATCGAGGCGATGGTCGCCCGCGAAGGGAACCCCTAGCGAACCCCTGGCGAATCCCTAGTCGCCCTCCACCAGCCGCGCCGGGAACCCACCGGTCGCCACCGGCCCCCACCGCTCCGGCGTGATCCGGATGATCGACTTGCCCTGCTTGGCCATGGCCGCGCGGTACTCGTCCCAGTCGGGGTGCTCACCGGCGATGTTCCGGTAGTACTCCACGAGCGGTTCGATGGAGTCGGGGGTGTCGACGACCTCGGCGGTGCCGTCGACCTGGACCCACGGGCCGTTCCAGTCGTCGCTCAGGACGATCAGGCTCACGCGCGGGTCCCGCTTGGCGTTGCGGGTCTTGGCCCGCTCCGGGTAGGTGGAGACCACGATGCGGCCGGAGTCGTCGACGCCGCAGGTCAGCGGCGATCCCTGGGGGCCCTCGTCGGCCCGTCGGGTCAGCAGGATCGCGTGGTGCCGGGGCCGTACGAAGTCGAGCAACTCGTCGAGGGAGACACGGGTGTTCGTCGCGATGTTCGGTGCCATGGGCGGCAGCCTACGACGCCATGGCCTCCGCCAGGTTGTCGTACACGGGCACGTCCCGGCGCAGTCCGGTCAGCTCCAGGACGCTGCTCGTGATGCCGTCGGGCCGGGCCACCAGACGCACCCGGGCGCCGGGGCGCAGCCGGTGGCGGACGTCGTTGATGAGGCGGACGCCCTGGGAGTCCATGAAGGACGTGCAGGAGAGGTCGAGGACGAGCAGTTCCAGCCGGTCGCCGCGGTCGCGGGCCGCGGACATGATCAGCGGCAGCAGCTCCGCGGCGTTGCAGAAGTCGATCTCCGCGGGCATGGTGAGGTAGACACGGCCGGGCAGGTCTCGCGGTTCGGTGGGATTCGGGATGAAAGTCACAGCACTCACCTGGCAGACGTTCGTCCGGATTCCGGTAAGGCCGCTTCCTGACCCTTGGGCCCATTCCACCATGCCGGGCCGCGGCTGCGGAAGCGCCTGTAGTGGCCGTCGGCCGGACGTCACCTGGACGCAACCGAGCAGCTAGAGTGCTGTCCGTCCTGTGCTCGCAGTCGGGAATGTGCTGCGGAGCTCTCCTGCGCACGGCCATGGCCGTGCATGCCGAAGAGGTTCGTGGTGGCTGCGTCCGAGTTTCCTGATTTGCCCCGTTTTCCGGCTGGCTCCGAGCTGGCCGATGCCCTGACGGTGGCGTCTCAGCAGCTGCACGAGACCCTCACTCCGCACAACACCCTGCGTACGGCCGTCCGGCTGGCCGTGCACCTCATGCCCGGGGCCGAGCACGCGGGTGTCTCCGAGGTCGAGCGCGGCAGCCGGCTCCGTACGCTCGCCTGGACCGACGAGGTCGTGCGCGCCGCCGAGGCCCGGCACACCGGCCGCGAACCGCACGGGCACTGGGAGCGGTTGTGGAACACCCCGGTGGCGCGCACAGGGGACAGCGACGCGGAGGACGGCTGGGACGTGCTGTCGGCCCTGGGACTGCGCTCGGCGCTGTCGCTGCGGCTGCGCGCCGACCGCCGCCGGCTGACCGTGCTCACGGCCTACGCGCGCAAGCCGGGCGTCTTCGACGAGGACGCGACGCGCATCGGTCGGCTGTTCACCGCGCACGTCAGCATCGCCCTGGACTCCGCGACCGTGCGCGAGCAGCTCACCGAGGCCATGCACACCCGGGACCTGATCGGCCAGGCCACCGGCATCCTGATGGAGCGCCAGGGCATCGACGCGGCCGCGGCCTTCGAGAGCCTGGTGCGGGCCTCCCAGCGCGAGAACGTGAAACTGCGCGACATCGCCCGCCGCATCGTCGGCACGCACGACACCACCTGACGTGAGCCCGGTGACGTCGGGGGCGTGCGCGGGCGGCGACGGGATACACGTACGGTCATGAGTTCCGAGACGTCCGACACGCTGGACCAGGCGATGGTGCGCAGCAGTGGTCTCGACACCCTGCTGCACGATCTGACCGACCGTGCGGTGCGGGCGGTGCCGGGCGCCGCCGCGTGCAGTATCACCGTGCGCCGTGCCGGGCGGCTGCTCACCCTGGCCGGCAGCGACGGCCTGCCCAGCGGCCTGGACCTGCGCCAGTACGAGAACGGTTCGGGCCCCTGCGTCGACGCCGCCGAGACCGGCGACGAGCAGTACGCCCCCGATCTGACGACCGAGTCCCGCTGGCCGCCGTACACGCGGTACGCGCTCTCCGTGGGCGTCGGCTGCGTGCTGGCCGTGCCGATCGACATCGAGGACGAGACGGGCGCGGCGCTCAACTTCTACGGTGAGGAGCCCGGGGCACTGGGCGCGAGCCGGGAGGCGGCCCGGGCCTTCGCCGGCCGGGCCGGGGACGCGATCGACGTGGCCCTGCGCATCGAACGCGGGCGCCGGTCCGCCGCCGACGTACGCACCGCGCTGCTCTCCCGCAGCGTCATCGACCAGGCGATCGGCATCCTCATGGCCCGGGAGCGGATCGACGCGAGCATCGCGCTGGAGCGGCTGCGCCGGATCTCGCAGGACCGGAACGTCAAACTCCGTGACCTGTGCGACCAGTTGGTGGCACGCGTGTCCCGGCCGTCCGACCCGGCCTCAGGCCGCCGGAAGTGACTCGCCCTGCACGGCCTGGATGTCCAGCTCCACCTTGAGCGTCGTGCCGATGGCGGCGATGCCCGCCTGGAGGACCTGGTTGTAGCTCATCGCGAAGTCCTCGCGGTGCAGTTCGGCCGTGGCACGGAACGCCGCGCGGGTGCCGCCCCACGGGTCCGGGCCCGTGCCGAGGTAGGCGAGGTCCAGGTCGACCGGCCGTACGACCCCGTGCATGCCCAGCTCGCCGTGGACCGTCCAGCGGTCGGAACCGGCCGCCGTCAGCCCGGTCGACCGGTAGGTGATCTCGGGGAACCGCTCCACATCAAGGAAGTCCGGCGACTTCAGATGCCCGTCGCGCATGCCGTTGCCGGTGTCGACGGACGCGGCCCGGATCACCGCCTCCACCCGGGACTTGGTGACATCGTCCGGGGCGATCTCGATCGATCCGGAGAACTCCGTGAACCGGCCGTGCACGCTGGAGATGCCCAGGTGCTGTGCCACGGCGGCCACGCTGGAGTGCACCGGGTCGACGGTCCACGGGCCCGGCGGCGGCAGCTCGGTGCCGCCCTGCCGGGCCAGCGTCACCGTGCCGACCTCGGCCCGCCCGCTCGCGGTCACGATCACACTGGAGGCCGCGGGCGCGTACCCGACGGCCGTGACGATGACGGTGTACGCCCCCGCCTCCATCGGCGTCGTGTCCCGTACGGCGCCCTCGGCGTCGGCCTCGGCACGCAGCACCTGCGCGCCCCTCATGTCCGCCACCGTGACGACCGCGTGCGACACGGCCCAACCGTCCCGGGTACGGATCCTCGCGGTCAGTCCCATCTCAACTGCTCCTCAGAAATAAACCGGCCCGCGACAGGGGGCGCACCTCCGCTCAGAGCGCGCCCCACCGCCACGGGCCGGGGTCCCTGTTACTCGCCGGGGTGGGCGAGTTCGATGTCGTGGCCGTCGGCGCCGGCGCCCGTGACCGTCAGGGCGGTGGCCACCGGCGGGTAGCCCGTGGCGATGACGGTGTACTCGCCGCCGTCCAGGTCGGTGAAGGCGTACGCCCCGTCCGTCCCGGTCGTGGCCGAGCCGACGACATTGCCCGCCTGGTCGACCAGCGTCACCCGGGCGTCGGCCAGCGGGCCGTGCGGAGCCCGCACGACACCCTGGACGCGGGCGCCCGAGTCCAGGCCTATCTCGACCTTGGTGACGCCCGTGCCGCCCACCTCGACGGGCACGGCACGCGGCCGGAACCCGGCGGCGTTCACCGCGACGGTCACCGCCCCCGGCACCAGCTCGGCGAAGGTGAAGTCGCCCTGCTCACCGGTGGTCCCGGTGGCCAGCAGATCGCCGCGCACATCGGTCACGATGACCATCGCGTCCTTGACCGGCTGCCCGTTCTCGGCGGCCCGCACCAGACCGGTCAGCCCGCTGGTGCCGCTGAGCAGGATGTCGTAGGCGACCGGCTCGTCGTTCACCACGACCGTGGACGCCTGCGGCTGGAAGCCGTCGGCGGAGGCGATCAGGACGTACGAACCGGAGCCCGGGGCGTCCACCGCGTACGAGCCGTCGGCCTGCGCCACGGACCGGCCCAGCTGACGCCCGGCCAGCGAGATCAGCGTGACGGCGGCCTGCGGCACGGGCGCGGACTCGGCGCCGCGCACGAACCCGCGAACGGGCACGCCGGGTGCACCACCGGAGGCCTCCTCGGCCCGGACCGCCGTGGCGACGGCGCCAAGCCGCTGCGTGCCCTCGGGCCCGCTCCCCTCGACGCCCTCGCTCACGGCCCAACTCGGCACGGCCTTCTCGGCGGCGGGAGCCACAGCCTCGGCAGAGGTCCGGGTCTCCGGCTCGGCGGCCTGAGCCAGCGCGCCCTTCGTCTTCAACGGGACCTCCTTGATGAACAGCGCCACGAGCAGGGCGAGCAGCGCCATCGGCGCCGAGTAGAGGAACACGTCCGCGACACCGTGGCCGTAGGCGCTCTCCACGACGGTGCGCAGCGGCGCGGGCATCGCGTCGAGGTCGGGGATGCCGCCCCCGCCCGTGCCGGCGTGGCCGAGGGCCGCGCCCTTGGGGCCGAGGTCGGCGAGGCCGTCCTTGACGTAGTCGGTGATCTTGTTGCCGAGGACCGCGCCCAGCGCCGAGACGCCCACGGCACCGCCCAGGGACCGGAAGAAGGTCACCGTGGAGCTGGCGGCGCCCAGGTCGCTCGGCTCCACCTGGTTCTGCGTGCAGAGCACCAGGTTCTGCATCATCATGCCGATGCCGAGACCCAGCAGCGCCATGAAGATCGCGATGTGCCAGTACTCGGTGTCGTACCGGATCGTGCTCAGCAGACCGAGGCCCGCGGTCACCAGCACACCACCGGCGACCAGCCACGCCTTCCAGCGCCCGGTGCGGGTGATGACCTGCCCGGAGACGGTCGAGGAGACGAACAGCCCCGCGATCATCGGAATGGTCATGACCCCGGACATCGTCGGCGACTTGTCCCGCGCCAGCTGGAAGTACTGGCTGAAGAACACGGTCCCCGAGAACATCGCGACACCGACGAACAGGGAGGCGATGGAGGCCAGCGTGATGGTCCGGTTGCGGAACAGCCGCAGCGGAATGATCGGCTCGCTCGCCTTCGCCTCGATCAGGACGAACACCGCCAGCAGCACCAGCGAACCGCCGACCATCGCGTACGTCTGCCAGGACAGCCAGTCGTACTTGTCACCGGCGAAGGTCACCCAGACCAGCAGCAGGCAGACGGCGGCGGTGATGAAGAACGCGCCGGCCCAGTCGACCTTGACCTTCCGCTTCACCACGGGCAGGTGCAGGGTCTTCTGCAGCACGATCAGGGCGATCACCGCGAAGGGCACGCCGACGTAGAAGCACCAGCGCCAGCCGAGCCAGTCGGTGTCGGTGATGACACCGCCGACCAGCGGACCGCCGACCATGGCGGTGGCGAAGACGGCACCGAGGTAGCCGTTGTAACGCCCGCGCTCACGCGGGGAGATCATCGCCGCCATGATGATCTGGGCCAGCGCGGACAGACCGCCCATGCCGATGCCCTGGACCGCGCGGAACGTGATGAGCATGCCCGGGTTCTGCGACATGCCCGCCGCGGCCGACCCCAGGACGAAGATGACCAGCGCGAGCTGGATCAGCAGCTTCTTGGAGAACAGGTCGGCGAGCTTGCCCCACAGCGGGGTGGAGGCGGTCATCGTCAGCAGGGACGCGGTGACGACCCAGGTGTAGGCGCTCTGGCCGCCACCGAGGTCGCCGATGATCCGGGGCAGGGCGTTGGAGACGATCGTCGACGACAGGATCGCGACGAACATGCCGAGCAGAAGGCCGGTGAGGGCCTCCATGATCTGCCGGTGCGTCATCGGAGCGCCGTCGCCGGAGGAGCTGTGCGAGCCTCCCCCGTGCTTGGCATGAGCCCGCACACCGGCTGGTGTGGTCGTTGCCATGGGCTTCCTTTTCTTACGTGCTTGCGGGTGTACGGGTGGTCTGTGCGACAGCGGGTGGTGCCGCCCGGGGCGCGGGCCGGCAGTCGAAGCTCTCCCGCAGCCGTGCCATCAGCTGGGTGAGCCGGCGGACGTCCTCGTCGGACCAGTCGCTCAGGCGCTCTGCCAGCACCTCGGTGGTCCGCCGGGACAGCTCGTCGAGCTGGGCGTCGCCGGCGGGGGTGAGGCGCAGGATGCGTGAGCGCTTGTCCGCGGGGTCGGGGGAGCGTTCGATCCAGCCCCGGTCCACGACGTGCGCGACATGGCGGCTCGTGACCGACATGTCCACCGCGAGCAGCTCGGCGAGCTTGCTCATGCGCATGTCGCCGTGGCGGCCCAGCAGGGTCAGAACGGCCGCCGATCCGCCGGGGCACTCGGCCGGCATGATCCGGCCGAGCTCCCGCTTCACGGCACCGAAGGCACTGAACTGGCGGACCAGCTCTTCGTACTGCGCCCTCTCGGCCATGACACCTCCCGCTTTCGTTGCTTAGGGCAACCATAGGAGCCGTTGGTTGCTGAAGGCAAATAAAGGAGGTGAATGCGGGGCCAAAACTTGGCAAAGGCAAGTATTGCGTCAGTAAATGTGCTGGTGGCGAGCCTGGCGGTACGGGTCAGGCGGGGGCAAACGGAAGTCCAACCCCCACTTGGGGAGCCCCGGCGTTTTCGCTAGGGTCTCGGGCCATGGCTAACAACCAGGCCCCCCAGGGCAATCACGACCCTGCCGGCAACACCCAGATGTTCCGCGCGTTCGTCGACGAGGCGCCGCAGGGGCGTCAGGCCACGGCAGCCGCCGGCGGCGGCCCGCGCATCGGCCTCATCCTCGGCGTCGTCGTCGCCGTGGCGATCGTCGCGGCGGTGGCTTGGCTGGCACTGAAGTAAGTCGCCGAGTACCAGGCGTTTCTGAGACCGGGTGGTCCGCGACTCGGCGCGATGAGGTGCCGGACGTCTGTGCGGAGGCCAGATGGTCCGCAACTCGGCATCGCAGGGTGCTCGGCGTCTGTGCCCGGGCCGGGTGGGTCCGCAACCCGGCGGAACGGCGTGCCGCTGCGCCCACCCGTGCCGCCCCTAGCGGCACGCATGCCCGCAGCTGGGCGGGATGGAGCGGCGCCCGCAGCGGCGGCCTGCGGCAGCCAGGGCGGGTGCGGCGCCCCGCGGCTGGGGCAGGGGCGGAAGCCCGTGGCCGGCGGCGCGGAGGGCCGAAGCCCGCGGCGGCTGGCGGGAGCCGGGACGTGCCCGCACCCGCGTACGGCGAGAAGGGGACGTGTCGGGGGGTGTCCGCCCGCAGCGGTTGGCGCGTCAACGGACAGTTAGTTGGTCCCCGACCCCATCGCGCCGTTCCGAGGACGGACACCCCCCGACGCGGCCCCGACCCACCACCCGGCGATAGGCGCTACCCGCACCCCCACCGAAGCAGCCACAGGCCGCCGCAGGCATCCCACGACGGCCCGAGCCCCACCACGTCAGTCCGAGATCAGGCCTTCCCGCAGCTGCGCCAGCGTGCGCGTCAGCAGCCGGGAGACGTGCATCTGCGAGATGCCGACCTCCTCGCCGATCTGCGACTGGGTCATGTTCGCGAAGAAGCGAAGCATGATGATCCGCCGCTCACGAGGCGGCAGCTTCGCCAGCAGCGGCTTCAGGGACTCGCGGTACTCCACGCCCTCCAGCGCGGTGTCCTCGTACCCCAGCCGGTCCGCCAGCGACCCCTCGCCGCCGTCGTCCTCGGGCGCCGGCGAGTCCAGCGAGGACGCCGTGTACGCGTTCCCCACCGCCAGCCCGTCGACGACGTCCTCCTCGGACACCCCGAGCACGGCCGCGAGTTCGGTGACCGTAGGAGACCGGTCCAGCTTCTGCGAAAGCTCGTCGCTCGCCTTCGTCAGCGCCAGCCGCAACTCCTGCAGCCGCCGCGGCACCCGCACCGACCACGACGTGTCACGGAAGAACCGCTTGATCTCCCCGACCACCGTCGGCATCGCGAACGTCGGGAACTCCACCCCGCGTTCGCAGTCGAACCGGTCGATCGCCTTGATCAGCCCGATCGTGCCGACCTGGACGATGTCCTCCATCGGCTCGTTCCGCGACCGGAACCGCGCCGCGGCGTACCTCACCAGCGGCAGGTTGAGCTCGATCAGAGTGTCACGGACATACGCACGCTCGGGGCTGTCCTCGTCGAGCGCGGCCAGCCGCAGGAACAGGGAGCGGGACAGGGTGCGGGTGTCGATGGCGCCCGCGGTCGGAACAACCGGGGCGGGCTCGGCCGCCAGGACGGCCGGAGCATCATCGATGGGGCCGAGTGAGTCGAGAGCATGGGGAGCTGTCTCGCTCTCCGCGAGCGTGAGCACCTTCGAGCTGCCCTGTTCTGCGGACATGCCACCCCCTTTGGGTCGCGGGACGGTCGCGGCGAACGCTCCCGTCTGAGGAACGCAGCCTTCACCTGAATACCGGAGCCGAAGCCCCGGCAAACGCGCTTCACGCAGAATGTCACATGTCGGCAACACGCTGTAGTGACATGTCGACATCTGAGACGCGAATAAGCCCTGCAAACAAGGGGTCTGACGGCCTGTAGGCCCGTAACTGCCAAGAACGGCCCTGATGAGCGATTCCCTCGCCCCGGTGACCTCTCGCTCGCGTTTGCGGTTACGCGTCGATCCTGTTCGCAGACCGCAATCGCTGGAAGCTACGCGCGAGTAGGCGCGAGACATGCATCTGCGAGACACCGAGCTCCGCGCTGATCTGAGACTGCGTGAGGTTGCTGTAGTACCGCAGCAGCAGAATCCGCTGCTCCCGCTCAGGCAGTTGTACGAGCAGATGCCGTACGAGATCCCGGTGCTCCACACCGTCCAGCGCGGGATCCTCGTAGCCGAGCCGGTCCAGCAGCCCCGGCAGCCCGTCGCCCTCCTGCGCGGCCTCCAGCGAGGTCGCGTGGTACGACCGACCGGCCTCGATGCAGGAGAGCACCTCGTCCTCGGTGATGCGCAGCCGCTCGGCGATCTCCGAGGTCGTCGGGGTGCGCCCGAAGGAGGTGGTCAGGTCCTCGGTCGCGCTGTTGACCTGCACCCACAGTTCGTGCAGCCGGCGCGGTACGTGGACCGTACGGACGTTGTCGCGGAAGTACCGCTTGATCTCGCCCACGACCGTCGGCATCGCGAAGGTCGGGAACTGCACGCCCCGGTCGGGGTCGAAGCGGTCGATGGCGTTGATGAGCCCGATGGTGCCGACCTGGACGACGTCCTCCATCGGCTCGTTCCGCGACCGGAACCGCGCCGCGGCGTACCGCACCAGCGGGAGGTTGGCCTCGATGAGCGCCCCGCGCACCCGGTCGTGCTCCGGCGTGCCCGGCTGGAGCTCCTTGAGCTGCCCGAAGAGGACCTGTGTGAGGGCGCGGGTGTCCGCACCACGGCTCCGCTGGGGGGTCGGTTGGGGAGTCGGCTGTGGAGTCGCTTGGGGAGTCGCTTCCGAGGAGGCTTCCGGGGCTGGGGAGGGTGCCTGAGGCGCAGTACTGGCCAGCACGGTCAACTCCACCTCGTCATCCGTCAACCCATCAGTGACCTCTTCCATCAAAAGCGGTCATAGCATCACAAGACATGTCCACTGTGTGCAAGCACCCCATAACTACGTGTTGAGGGTTGAAAACCGCCTATCCATCGCCCCACCGCACGGAAGAGCCCCCCGTCAGGACGACGGGGGGCTCGAAGTACCGGCGGCCGGGCGCCTCGGAACTCGTCTCAGAACTCGTAGTCGGCGATCACCCACGTGGCGAACTCGCGCCACAGCGCGACACCCGCCTGGTGGTCGGGATGCTCGACGTACCGCCGCAGCGCGTCCGCGTCGTCGAAGGCCGAGTTGATGGCGAAGTCGTGGGCGATGGGGCGGTCGCTGATGTTCCAGCCGAGCTCCCAGAAGCGGAGCTCGGGGATCGCGCCGTCGAGCGCGCGGAAGGCCTCGACGCCCCGCACGACGCGCGGGTCGTCGCGCTCGACGCCCTCGTTGAGCTTGAAGAGGACCAGGTGGCGGATCATCACTTTCCTCCGTCGGCGACCCACGTGGCGAAGTCGCCGAGGGCCTTGGCGGCGTCCGATATGCCCTGGAACCCTACCTGGACGTAGTCGGCGGCCTTCTCCGGATCCGTGATGATCACGTACGCCACGAAGACCACGACGACGTAGACGGCGACCTTCTTCGCGTTCACCGCCATCGCGGCCTCCCCAGTCACTGGTGTCCCATGCAGCGCACATGATCGCACGAAGGGTCCGAGCACCCGAAGGGGCGGAACGCACGAAGGGCCCCGTCCTCGGACGGGGCCCTTCTCAAGCGGTAGCGGAGGGATTTGAACCCTCGGTGACTTGCGCCACACTCGCTTTCGAGGCGAGCTCCTTCGGCCGCTCGGACACGCTACCGAGGGAGACCTTACAGCAAGGTGCGGCGTGCTTTGAAATCGGTATTCAGCGGGCCCGGAAGAACGCGGTGAGCAGCTCGGAGCACTCCCCGGCGAGCACGCCCTCGATCACCTCGGGCCGGTGGTTGAGCCGCCGGTCGCGGACCAGGTCCCAGAGGGAGCCGGCCGCGCCGGCCTTCTCGTCACGGGCGCCGTAGACGAGACGGTCGACGCGGGACTGCTGGATGGCGCCCGCGCACATCGTGCAGGGCTCCAGCGTCACCACGAGGGTGCAGCCGGAGAGCCGCCACTCGCCCAGTTCGGCGGCGGCCCGGCGGATGGCGAGGAGCTCCGCGTGGGCCGTCGGGTCGCCGCCGGCCTCGCGTTCGTTGTGCCCGGCGGCGAGGACGGTCGTGCCGTCCGGGGCCAGTACGACGGCGCCGACGGGGACGTCCCCGCCCCGGACGGCCTCGGCGGCCTCGTCCAGGGCGAGTCGCATCGCGGGCCGCCAGGGGTCACGGACCGGATCCGGCGGTCCTGGCCCGGTGGGACCGGTCAGCGGACGGTCTCCAGGGTCTCCGAGGCGCCCAGGGACTCGGCGATCTCGGTGACGGCCTCGGTCGACATCAGGCGCAGCTCCTTCTCGCTGACGCCGAGGTCGTCGAGGATCTCGGGGTCGCCGACGGGGCCGTGCGGCACGGCGTCCGCCGCTCCGGTGGCTCCGTCGCCGCCGTCGGCCTCGTCCTCGTCGGGTTCACCGTCCTCGGTGCCGTCGAGGTCGAGGGCGTCGAGGTCGTCCCCCTCGTCCGGGTCGCGGCCGAGCAGTTCGTCGGTGAGCAGGATCTCGCCGTAGCTGCTGCGGGCAGCGGCGGCGGCGTCCGAGACGTAGATACGAGGGTCGTCCTCGCCGTCCACGCGGACGACGCCGAACCAGGCGTCCTCCTGCTCGATGAGCACGAGCACCGTGTCCTCGTCGGGGGAGGATTCACGGGCCAGGTCGGCCAGATCCGACAGGGTTTCCACATCGTCGAGCTCTGTGTCGCTCGCTTTCCACCCGTCTTCGGTGCGCGCGAGCAGTGCGGCGAAGTACACCGTGACTCTCCCACTGGTCAGAGGCGTGCCGGTTGGGGGTCCCCCCGGCGGAGGTTGAGGGCGGGGAGTGCTCGTCCGAGCCCCGCCCACTCGGAATCGTGGCAGAAGAAGGGCGTTCAGGGGACGTCTTCGGCACCCTGTGTCCGGCAGTTTTGATCGCACGCCCGCTGCCGCCACCTGCGGATCGTACGCGGCTTTCCCCCACTCCACCCACGCTCACCGCGACAACGCCCGCGCGGTTCGCGATCTTCTCCAACGGTTTCCTCACCCGTTTCCTACCCGGAGGATTACGCGGCGGTCTGTCCCACGACTGGCCGCGTCCGGGTTCTCTCCGGGGAGAGGCACGCGGGCCCGCCGTGGGAGGCGTGCGGGGCGCCGCCGACAGGCCCGTCCGGGGTTCAGGTCGGACGTGTGCGGGGCCGGTGGTCGGGCGTGTTCCGGGCCGATGGCTGGACGCGGGCGGGGTGCCGATGACAGTTGTGCGGCTCACCGATGGCCGCGTGCGGGCCCGCCGTAGGAGGCGTGCGAGGCGCCGCCGACAGGCCCGTCTGAGCCCAGGTCGGACGCGGGCGGGGCCGAAGGCCGGACGGGCGCCCCGGCGAAGGACGGACACGGGCGGGGCTGTCGAGGGCAGGTGTTCGGGGCCCGTCGGTGGGCTCGTGTGGTTCCCGGTCGGGCCGGTCGGTGTTACCAGCGGAACGTGCGCATGCGCATGGCGTGTCGTAGGCGGGCCGTCTTGGCGCGGCGGGGCTGGACCCGGTCGCGTAGTTCGCGGGCCTCGGCGAGGTCGCGCAGGAAGCGGGCGCGGCGTCGGCGGCGTTCGGCGGACGACACGTCCGGATCGTCCGGTCGGCCGGCCGCCGGGTCCGCCCCGGGCCATGCGCGCGGCGACGGATCTTCTCGGTAGTCCCGGTCGGGCATCTGGCTCGTCACCCCCAGTTCGTCCTTCCTCGCCTTCCCCCGGACGGGCGATTGACGCCGGCGAACGCCGTGCGGCCCGTGTCACCCGGCCCGGCTACTGTTGTGGACATGCGTCTCCACGTCGTCGACCACCCACTGGTCGCCCACAAGCTCACCACGCTGCGCGACCAGCGCACCGACTCCGCGACCTTCCGCCGTCTCGCCGACGAGCTGGTCACCCTGCTCGCCTACGAGGCCACGCGCGACGTGCGCACCGAGCAGGTCGACATCCGGACCCCGGTGGCCACGACCACGGGCGTCAAGCTCTCCCACCCCCGCCCCCTGGTCGTGCCGATCCTGCGCGCCGGGCTCGGCATGCTCGACGGCATGGTCCGGCTGCTGCCGACCGCCGAGGTCGGCTTCCTCGGCATGATCCGCAACGAGGAGACGCTCGAGGCCTCCACGTACGCGACGCGGATGCCGGAGGACCTGTCGGGACGCCAGGTGTACGTGCTGGACCCGATGCTCGCCACCGGCGGCACGCTGGTCGCGGCGATCCAGGAGCTGATCAAGCGCGGCGCCGACGACGTCACCGCCGTGGTGCTGCTGGCCGCCCCGGAGGGCGTCGAGATCATGGAGCGCGAGCTGGCCGGCACCCCGGTGACGGTCGTGACCGCCTCGGTCGACGAGCGCCTGAACGAGCACGGCTACATCGTCCCGGGCCTCGGCGACGCGGGCGACCGGATGTACGGCGCGGCGGAGTAAGACACCCCCGGGGCCCCACGAGGCCCCACGAGGCCCCACGCACCGCCCCTCTCAGCAGCCCTTCTTCGGCGTAACCGCCGGCTCGGGCTTGGTCAGCTTGGCCAGGGCCTGGTCGGCGGCGGGCTTCTTCGCCAGTTCCTTGAAGCCGTCGCCGATGACGAGGTCGACGGCGGCACCCTTGCGGGCCGCCTCGGTACGCCGTTCGGCGCCCGGGAGCTGCGTGCCGAGCACCGGCAGCGAGGTGTCGAGGGCGGCGGCGGGGCCGAGCAGTACGCCGGTGCCCTTGACCTTCTTGTCGTACTGCTTGGTCGCGTTGCCCACGTCGCCGATCTTGAAGCCGCGCTTCTTCAGCTCGTCGGCGGTCTTCTTCGCCAGGCCGCTGCGGGTGGTGGCGTTGAAGACGTTGACCGTGATCGTGCGCGGCTCGGGCAGCGCCTTGGCGACGGGAGAGGCGCTCGCCTTGGTCCTGGGCGCGCAGTCCGTGCCGTTGCCGGCTGCCGAAGCCTTTCTGCCGCCGCCGGTGAAGACGTCGATGAGCTGCAGCGTGCCCCAGCCGCCCACGCCGAGCACAGCTACGGAGGCGACGACCACGACGACAAGCCGCCCATGCCGCCGGGGGCCCCGCATCCGGGGGTACTTGTTGCCCGTGATGCGGTACTTGCCGCCCATGCCGGGGGGAGTCAGCATGCTCATGAGCGCAGCGTAGTGCGCCTGGGCGACGATGCCTACTAGATGATCATTCGACATCGGCCAGACGGACCAGAGAGACCGTACGGACCAGCCGGACCGGACAGACCGTAAGGACCAGCCGGACCGGACAGACCGTAAGGACCGGCGGGACCAGCCGGACCCGAAAGGGCCAGCCCGTTACCGGCGGGGGTGGGTCAGTCCAGCTCGAGTACGCGGGCGTGCAGCACCTGGCGCTGCTGGAGCGCCGCCCGCACCGCGCGGTGCAGGCCGTCCTCCAGGTACAGATCGCCCTGCCACTTCACGACGTGCGCGAAGAGGTCGCCGTAGAACGTCGAGTCCTCGGCGAGGAGGGTCTCCAGGTCCAGCTGCCCCTTGGTCGTCACGAGCTGATCGAGGCGGACCGGGCGCGGCGCGACGTCCGCCCACTGCCGGGTGCTTTCCCGGCCGTGGTCGGGGTACGGCCGGCCGTTTCCGATGCGCTTGAAGATCACACGGAAAGCCTACCGGGCAAGACGTTCCGGGCGCAGCCATGGCGCCGTAGTGCGACGCTGAAAAAAACCCCACAAGGCGGTACGAACCGGGAACAGGGGCGTGAATATGCCGGACCGCGAGACCATGCCGTCGGCCCCTGCTCCGGAAGTGTCGGAGCGTGCCGCCGCCCTCCCCCAGGAGGCCCTGAAGATCGCCTCCGGCTACGCCTTCTCCGGCCCGGCCCTGCATCTGGGCGCCCTGTTGTGGGACGGGACGTGCCTGCCGGACGCGCAGATCCGGGTGCCGCTGGCGATGCTCAACCGCCATGGCCTGGTCGCGGGCGCCACCGGCACCGGCAAGACCAAGACGCTCCAGCTCATCGCCGAGCAACTGTCCGCCCAGGGCGTGCCCGTCTTCCTCGCCGACATCAAGGGCGACCTCTCCGGGATCGCGGCCCCGGGCCGCGCGGACGCCCGGGTCGAGGGCCGGGCCAAGGACGTCCATCAGCGGTGGACGGGGACGGGTTTCCCGGCCGAGTACTTCGCCCTCGGCGGCATCGGCCGCGGTATCCCCGTCCGGGCCACGGTCACCGGCTTCGGGCCGGTGCTGCTGTCCAAGGTGCTGCGGCTGAACCGGACCCAGGAGCAGTCCCTCGCGCTGATCTTCCACTACGCCGACGGCAAGGGCCTGGAGCTGATCGACCTCAAGGACCTCAGGGCGGTCGTGACCTTCCTGACCTCGGACGAGGGCCGCCAGGAGCTGAAGACGATCGGTGGTCTGTCGGCCGCCACGGCCGGGGTGATCCTGCGGTCCCTGACGGCCTTCGAGGCGCAGGGCGCGTCCGGTTTCTTCGGGGAGCCGGAGTTCGACACCGCCGAGTTGCTCCGGACGGGTGAGGACGGACGCGGCATCGTCTCAGTACTGGAGCTGAACGCCGTACAGGACCGGCCGCAGCTGTTCTCGACGTTCCTGATGTGGCTGCTCGCCGACCTCTTCCACGATCTGCCCGAGCTCGGCGACGTGGACAAGCCCCGGCTGGTCTTCTTCCTCGACGAGGCGCATCTGCTCTTCGACGACGCCTCCGAGGCGTTTCTGGAGTCCATCACGCAGACCGTGCGCCTGATTCGCTCGAAAGGGGTCGGCGTCTTCTTCGTGACGCAGACCCCGAGGGACGTCCCGGCCGATGTCCTCGCCCAGCTCGGCAACCGCGTCCAGCACGCGTTGCGCGCCTTCACGCCCGACGACCAGAAGGCCCTCAACGCCACGGTGAAGACCTTCCCGAAGTCGCCCTACGACCTCGAAGAGGTGCTGACCAACCTGGGGACGGGCGAGGCGGTGGTGACGGTGCTCAGCGAGAAGGGCGCCCCCACGCCGGTCGCCGCGACCCGGCTGCGCGCGCCCGAGTCCTTGATGGGGCCGGTCGGGCAGGAGGCCCTGGACCGGGCGGTGGAGGAGTCGCCGCTGTACGAGCGGTACGCCCGGGCCGTGGACCGGGAGTCGGCGTACGAGCGGCTGACGGCCGACAAGGCCGGCCAGGGTGACCGGCGCGGCCGTGGGGCGAAGGGGCCGGACGAGATGCGGGACGCGGCCCCTCCGGTGGAGGAGGAACGCCCCTCCGCTGTGGAGCAGGTGGTCGGCAGCGGGGTGTTCAAGTCCCTGGCCCGGTCGGTGGGGACGCAGATCGGCCGGGAGATCACACGGTCGCTGTTCGGAACGGCCCGGCGTTCGGGGCGGCGGAGGCGCTAGTCCGGCGTTCGTTCGTCCGTCTCCGCCGCCGCGGCTCGATCAGTCGCGTTCGTGTTCCTTCGGGGGCCGCTGCGGCTCCCGGGTGTCCGGCTTGGGCTGGGGCGGCTGGGGCGGCTTGGGGGCGTTGCGGGCGGCCTCGGCGCGCAGCAGGGCGCGCATGACCGCGTAGGGGTCTTGAAGCATGGCTGTTCCTCGTCGTTCCTCGTCGTTCCTGTTCCGTGCGGGGCTGTGGGATGGCCGGTGGCCGGTCCGGTCAGCAGCGCAGGACTTCGGAGCGGAGGTGGCGAGAGCCGTGCGTCGGGCTCGGCGGCACGGGCACGGGGCGCGGTGCGGTGTACACGGGCCCGGGGGCCGGGCGCGGGGCGGGACGGGGCGGTACGGCGGCGCGCCGGGCTCCCCGGGCCGAGGGGCGCAGGACCGTGTCGAGGACATCGCACTCGACGACCGTGCCCTCCCCGGAGACGGCGACCGCCGGCCCGGTACAGGCCTCGGCGTGCGCGCCCGGCAGAAGCAGGGCGAGCAACAGGACGAGCACCCGCGGCCATGAGTTCCGGCGGGTGCCGCACGGGACCGTCATGGTCCATGCTTGGACCCGGCCGGAAGGGCCCGCCACCTGGGGCGGGCCACGTGGCTGATGCCTGCTGGGCGTTACTTGCCGGCGGCCTTCGCCGCCTTCGCCGCTGCCTTCATCTCCTGCTTGTGCGCGCGCACCTTGACCAGCGACTCGGGGCCGGTGATGTCGGCGACGGAACGGAAGGACTGCGGCTCGCCGTACGCGCCCGCGGCCTCCCGCCAGCCCTCCGGTCGCACGCCGAGTTGCTTGCCGAGGAGGGCGAGGAAGATCTGGGCCTTCTGCTTGCCGAAGCCCGGGAGGCCGGCCAGTCGCTTGAGCAGTTCCTTGCCGGTGCCGGCGTCCTTCCAGACGGCCTCGGCGTCACCGTCGTAGTGCTCGACGAGGTACTGGCAGAGCTGCTGGATCCGCTTGGCCATGGAGCCCGGGTAGCGGTGCACGGCCGGCTTCTGGGAGAGCAGCGCGGCGAAGGCCTCCGGTTCGTGCGCGGCGATCTCGTGCGCGTCCAGGTCGTCCGCGCCGAGCCGCTGGGCGATCGTCGCCGGACCCTTGAACGCCCACTCCATCGGGACTTGCTGGTCCAGCAGCATCCCGACCAGTGCGGCGAGCGGACTGCGGCCGAGCAGCGCGTCGGCCTCGGGGTCCTGGGCGAGGTGAAGGGTGACGTCCATGCCCCGATCATCCCCCGGTCCGGGCCGGGCCGCGTCCGCAGCCCTCTAGGACGCCCGCCAGTACCCCAGCGCGTGCACCCGCTGCTTGGGCAGGCCCAGTTCCTTGCGTACGTACGCCGCCAGGGTCCGGGTCGTCGCCGTGTCGCAGGCGATCCAGACGTACGGGTCGGAGGCGTCCTGGAGCAGCCCGGGCAGGTCCGTCTTCACTCGGTCGACGAGCTGGGCGCCGGAGTCCTGGCGCGGCACATGGCGCAGCTCGTGCCGGTCCGGGTCGGTGCGGAACGGCAGGTCCTCGCCGCCGCCCTCGAACCAGACGGTGGCCGGGGCGGAGCCCAGCGCGTCCAGCAGGGAGTTGATGGCCGGCAGCGAGGCCGGGTCGCCGACGGCGAAGACGTGCGAGGGCGCGGGGCTCGGGTGTTCGAAGCCGGTGCCCTGGACGGTCGCCTCGACGGTGTCACCGGGCTTCGCCGCCCTGGCCCAGTCGCTGGCGCACCCCTCGTGCAGCGCGAACTCCAGGCTGAAGGTGCCGGCCTCCGGGTCCGGGTCGACCAGGGTGTAGGCCCGCTGGTGGGGCTTGCCCGCGTTGTCGAACCACAGCCGGACCCACATGGTCGGATGGACACCGGCCGCCGCCAGCAGACCGCCGTCGGTGAAGGAGAGCCGCCGGTAGTCCGGAGTGACGTCCTCCGAGCCCGTCACCGTGAACACGAAATCCTTCGCGCGCAGCAGCTTGAGGACCGCGCCTTCCCAACCCCGCCCCTGCCCCATCGCTTCTTCACCCTTCACGTACTATTCCGCCACGATCGACTTAGGCAAGCCTAACCTAAAGAACAGAAGGAGCACAGCGTGGCCACCGAGATCTACCGCGATGCCTGGGGCATTCCGCATCTGCGCGCCGGCAGCGCGGCCGAACTCGCCCACGCCCAGGGCCGCGTCACCGCCCGCGACCGCGCCTGGCAGCTGGAGGTCGAACGGCACCGGGCCCAGGGCACCTCGGCGTCCTTCCTCGGCGAGAGCGCCCTGGCCTGGGACCGGTTCGCCAGACGGGCCAGACTCGACGACACGGCCAGACGCTGCTTTGAGGAGCTGGAGAGACAGGATCCGGAGACGGCCCAGTGGGTGCGGACGTACGTCGACGGGGTCAACGCGGGGCTGGCGGAGGGAGCCGGGTCCGCCCCCGAGTTCGCCCGCACCGGCCTCACCCCCGGCCCCTGGCACCCCTGGACCCCGCTCGGCGTCTGGCTCGCCACGCACATCCTCTTCGCCGGGTTCCCGGCCAAGCTCTGGCGCGAGCAGGCCCTGAACCACCTGGACGAGGACGCCATCGGCCTGTTCGCCACCGACGGCCCCGGCACCTCCGGCTCCAACGGCTGGCTGGTGAGCGGGGAGCGGACCGTCACCGGGCACGCCGTCATCGCCGGCGACCCCCACCGCTGGATCGAGGACCCGGGCGTCTACCAGCAGATCCATCTGTCCTGCCCCGAGTTCGACGTCGTGGGCCTCGCCGTCCCCGGTGTCCCCGGCATCGCCCACTTCGGGCACACCGGCACCGTCGCCTGGGCCATCACCAACGCCATGTCCGACTACCAGGACCTCTACCGGGAGCGGCTGCGGCGCACCGGGGCCGGAGTGGAGGCCCTCGGCCCGGACGGGGTCTGGCACCGGGCGGCCCGGCACACCGAGGTCGTCGAGGTGGCGGGCGAGGAGCCGGTCGAGGTCGAGGTGATCGAGACCGACCGGGGCCCGCTCGTCATCGGCGGCCCCGAAGGCCTCGACGGCGACCCGGCCGACCCCTTGGACGTGCCGGTGGCGATCAGCCTCCGCTACCCGCCCCGCGTCACCGGCGACCTCGGCTTCGGCGCCCTGCTGCCGCTGCTGCGGGCCCGCCGCGTCGCCGACGTCGACCAGGCCTTCGACCGGTGGGCCGAGCCGGTCAACGTCGTCCAGGCCGCCGACACCGAGGGCGGTGTCCTGCACCGCGTCGCCGGATGGGTGCCGCTGCGCGCCGAGTCCAACCGCCTGCGCCTGGTGCCCGCCTGGGAACCCGGCCATGAGTGGCGGGGCCGGCAGGAAACGCCCCGCGCCGGGCTCACCGACGGCGTCGCCGTCATGGCCAACCAGCGCGGCCCGGCCGAACCCCTCGGCGTCGAGTTCGCCCCGCCGCACCGCTCCGGCCGCATCGCCGAGCTGCTCTCCGGCAAGGAGCGCTGGTCCGCCGCCGACATGCCCGCGATCCACACGGACACCCACCTCGCCTCGGCCGGCCCCCTGCTGGACCACCTCCGGGCCCTCCCCGACCTCACCCCCGAGGCCGCCGCCCTCCGCGACCGCCTCCTCTCCTGGGACCGCCGCATGGACGCCGGCAGCGCCGACGCGGCGCTCTACGCGGCGGTGCGCGGAGCGGTCGTACGACAGCTGGCGGCACACCCGGCCTTCGCCGCGCTCGCCGTACCCCCGGCCTACCCGGAGGTGTTCCAGCCCTGGCTGGCCCTCCTCCCGCGCGTCGGCTTCGCCCTCGAACACCTGCTGCGCGCCGAGGACCTGTACGGAATCGACCGCCCGGCGGCCGTCCGCTCGGCGATCGAGGAGGTCGCCGAGCGGCCCCCGGCCGGCGTCTGGGGCGACACCCACCGCCTCACCCCCTGGCGCCCGCTGCACCCCGAGACGCCGTACGACGAACCGGCGCTGTCCGGCGACCACGACTGCGTGCTGTGCACCTCGGGGGTGCCGGGCCTCACCGACCGCGCCGCCCGTGGCCCGGCGGCCCGTTACATCTGGGACCTGGCCCGGCGCGACGACAGCCGCTGGGTGGTCCCGCTCGGCGCCTCGGGCGTCCCCGGCTCACCCCACCACCGCGACCAGCTCACCCTGTGGCTCGCGGGAGACCTCGTCCCGGTCGTCACCGACTGGACCCTGCTGAAGAAGGAAACCGATGTCTGACCCCCACATCCCCTACGCCTCCCGCACGGCCGTCCACGAGCAGGTGACCGACGGCTTCGGCACCGTTCGCGTCCTGCCGCTGGACCCGGAGTCCGACGCCGCCGTGATCCACCGCTGGGTGAACGAGGACCGGGCCGCCTTCTGGGGCATGAACGACCTCACCGAGCGTCAGGTGGCCGAGACCTACGCCCACCTGGACACCCTCACCACCCACCACGCCCACCTCGTCGTCCGCGACGGCGAGCCCGTCGCCGTCCTCCAGACCTACGAGCCCGAGGCCGACCGCGTCAGCGAGGCCTACGACGTCCGCCCCGGCGACATCGGCGTCCACCTGCTCCTCGCCCCCGTCGGCCCGGGCGGCACCCGCTCCGGCTGGACGGCCCTCCTCGTGGCGTCCATCGCCGGGTACGTCCTGCTGGGCCTGGACCGACGGCGGGTCGTGGTCGACCCGGACGTACGCAACGAGAAGGCGGTCACCCGCTTCCTCAAACTGGGCTTCACGGCGGGGCCGGTCGTCGTCCTGCCCGAGATCGACCTGCCCGACGTGTACCTCCCGGAGAAGAAGGCACAGCTCGCCTTCCTCGACCGGGAAGTACTCTTCCCCGCGTGACGCCCGAGGACCTCATCGCGCACTACGCCCTGGAACCGATCCCCCGCGAAGGCGGCCTGTTCCGCCAGACCTGGGCCGGCCCCCAACGCCCCGACGGCCGCCCCGAGGGCACGGCGATCGTCGCCCTCCTCACAGCCGACGCCTTCTCCGCCCTCCACCGCCTCCCGACCGACGAGGTCTGGCACTTCTACCTCGGCGATCCCCTGGAGCTCCTTCTGCTCGCCCCGGACAGGAGCACGCGGACGGTGGTGCTCGGGCCGGATGTCCTGGGTGGCCAGCACGTCCAGTTCACCGTCCCGGCAGGTACGTGGATGGGCGGGAGGTCCCAGGGGGAGTGGACCTTGTTCGGCTGCACGATGGCGCCCGGCTTCACGTTCGAGGGCTATGAACACGGGGACGAGGCGGAGCTGACGGCGAGCTATCCGACAGAGGCGGAAAAGATCGCAGGACTGTCAGCCACCTAGGGGCGCGGGGAACTGCGCGAACAACCCCCACCGGCCCGCGGCCGCCTCACTACACACGCAACCACCCCGATGAGCACTACACCCTTCTCATCCGTACGTATCCGGAAGCCGCACAGCCCCGACCCCGGAGAACCACGTGGACCCACGGCGGAACGAGGAGCGCAATGTCGGACACCCCCGGCGAATCCAAGCCCTGGTGCTGCTCGGCACCGTGCTGGTCCTGCTCTTCCTCAGCGGAACCCCCGCCTCCGCCCACGCGGCCCTCCGCAGCACCGACCCTGACGATGGATCCGTCGTCAAACAGGCCCCCCGCAGTGTCACCCTGACCTTCACCGAATCCGTAGGCCTGCTCGACGACTCCTTCCGGGTCTTCGGCCCCGACCAGCGCCGCGTCCCCACCGGCGAGGCCACACACGCGGACGGCCGCTCCGACACGGCCCGGGTCGGACTGCCCGGGAAGCTCGCCCAGGGCACCTACACGGTGGCCTGGCGGGTGGTCTCCGCCGACAGCCACCCCGTCTCCGGCGCCTTCACCTTCTCCGTCGGCAAACGGTCCGCCACATCCACGCAGATCGACACCGGCCCGGACGAGGACCCGCTGACCGGCGGCCTCTACGACGCCGCCCGCTACCTCGCCTACCTCGCCG
Organism: Streptomyces sp. CRCS-T-1; assembly: GCF_024442335.1. Taxonomy (NCBI): domain Bacteria; kingdom Bacillati; phylum Actinomycetota; class Actinomycetes; order Kitasatosporales; family Streptomycetaceae; genus Streptomyces; species Streptomyces sp. CRCS-T-1. Next base: position 4,345,154 of record NZ_CP101651.1, read on the forward strand.
CCGCACTGCTCGTCGGAGCGGCGGCGTTCGCGCTGCTGTGCCGTCCCGCGAACAGGTCCCCGCTGCGCATACCGCTGGTGACGGCCTGGTGGACGCTGCTGGGCTCGACGGTCGTCCTGCTCCTGCTGCGCGCCCCGTACGAGGCGGGCTCCGGCCCGGCCGCGGCCTTCGACGCCTCCGCCCTCGGCCGCACCCTGACCAGCCGCCCGGGCCTGGCCCTGCTCGCCAGGCTGGCCGTTCTGCTGCTGACCGCCGTGTTCCTGGTGTGGCTCTCCAGGCGCTGGAACAGCCGCGACAGCGAGGACAGCCGGGACAGCGAGGACGTCCAGGCCGGCCACGACCGCCCGGAGACCGTGCCGCTTGCGGTGGGCACGGCCCTGGCCGTCGCACTGGCCCTGACCTGGGCGGCGGCCGAGCACGCCTCCGCCGGGATCCAGGTGCCGCTGGCGATGACGTCGTCCGTGCTGCATCTGCTGGCGACCGGGGTCTGGCTGGGCGGCCTCGTGGCCCTGCTCCTGACCCTGCGCCGCTCGTCCGGCGAGGACCTGACGGAGGTCGTGCCCCGCTTCTCCCGTATCGCCTTCGCCTCGGTGACGGTCCTGGTCGTCACCGGCGTCTACCAGTCCTGGCGCGGCCTCGGCTCCGTCTCCGCGCTGAGCGGCACGTCGTACGGCCGGCTGCTGCTCGCGAAACTGGTCGCGGTGACCGTGCTGGTCATGGCCGCCGCGTACTCACGCCGCTGGACGGCCGCCATCGCGGCCCCGGCGACCGCAGAGGCGACGGCACAGACGACCGCACGGGCGACCGCGTCGGCGACAGCCCCGGCCGTCGCCGTACGCGAACGGGTCGCGCAGCCGGTCGGCGCCCCGCCACCACCGGAGGCGACCGGAGAGCCGAAGCCCCCATCCCCCGAGCCGGAAGACGGGGACAGGGACACGCCAGGGGAGACGGACACGGACCTGCAACGGCGAGGCCTGCGCCGCTCCGTCCTCATCGAGGTCGCCGTCGCCGCCGTGGTGCTGCTGATCACGACCCTGCTCACCACCACACTGCCGGGCCGCGCCCAGGCCGAGGCCGCCCAGCAGGCCCCGGCGGGAACGCTGCCGCCCACGACGCTCGTCACGGTGCCCTACGACACGGGCCTGGACACCCTGGACGGCCGGGGCAAGGTTCTGGTCACCGTCGACCCCGCGCGGGTCGGCGAGAACGGCATCCAGGCCGTGGTCCACGGCGCCGACGGGGGCCCGATCGTCGTCCCCGAGGTCCGTATCACCTTCACCCTGCCGTCCCGCAAGGTCGGCCCGATCGACGCCGAACTCAGAGACGTCGGCTACTGGAGCACCAATTCCCTCACCCTGCCCCTCCCCGGGACCTGGACGATGAAGACGACCGTGCGGGTGTCGGACGTCGACCAGGTGACGGTCTCGAAGCGGATACGTATCGCCCCCTAGGCCCCCGGCCCGGCCCGCCCTCGCCGAAGTTCACACAGACACCGTCAACTTCCTTCCGTGCGGACCCCGTTGTCCGGCCAGAGGTTCCGTGTTCCACTGAATCTTTTCTGGCACATCGGTCACGGGTCACCCGCCCCCGGGCGGGAAGGCACTCCATGGGGGGTCCGTGTGTGAAGAACTGGGCTTCGAGAAACTCCTCGGCGAGGAGGGCTTCTTCGCCCGGCTGCTCGGACGGACGCCGTCCGGGACCGGCCGGGACCTGCTGTACGGCCCCGACCTGCCCGTGGTCCTGCTCACCGGCGGGCCGGGCATGGGCAAGGGCCGGCTGCTGCGCGCCGTACGGGACCGCTTCGCCGCCAAGGTGCCGGTGATCCACCTGGACTGCGCCTCACCGGTGTACGCGGACCGCGCGGACCCGGAACCCGGCGCCCGCTCCGCCACGACCGAGGCCCTGGTCGAGGTCGCCCGCCGGCTGAGCACCTGGCAGGGCACGGGCGGCTCGTTCGCCTTCCCCCGGCTCTTCCCCGGCCTCGCCATGATCGCGACCGGCGTCAGCGAGGGCACGCCCGAGGCGGTGGCGACCGAGGCCGAACGCTACGAGGGCCTGGCCCAGAAGCAGCGCCTGCGGGGCCTGGGCACCGGCGACTTCTGGCGGGGCGTGCTGCGCGGCGGCATCCGCAACCTGCTGATGACGCTGTACGGGCAGGCGCTCGACCCGTACTCGGCGGCCGTCAGCAACGCCCTGCTGGACGCCCTCTTCCAGGGCCTGGCCCCCCGGGGCAGGGCGGAACTGGCGCGGCTCTACGGCGCCTATCCCGGCGCGGCCGGCCAGCCCAGGATCGGGCTGCGCATCCTCGCCGCCGACTTCCGGGCCGGCGGCGAGGCACGGGACGTGGCGGAGAGCTTCCTCTTCCGGGCCCTGCGCGAGGACCTGGAGGCGGCGTACGCCTCGCCCTCGGGCTGGCTCCGCCGGGTCGGCCGCCCGGCGATCCTGCTGGACCACGCCGAGTCGCCCTTGGGCGAACGGCTGCTGCGGGCCGTCCTCACCGACCGCCGGGCCGGGCAGCGCGACCGCGTGGTGATCGTCGGCACGGCACGCCGTACGGACGGCGGCGCCTTCCTGCACGGCGGGCTGCCGTCCGCGGAGGTGGCGCCCCCGGCGGAGTACCGGCCGGCCGACGGCGCCCCGCCCGCCTGGTCCCGCCGTACGGACGAGGCCGCGGACCGGGCACCCCTCGCCGACGGCGTGGTCCTGCTGCGGATGCCGCTGCTCACCGGCGACCAGCTGCGCCGCGAGACCGTACGAAGACAGCAGCGCGCCGAGCCGGAGGGCGGCACGAACCGCCGCCGGATCGACGCCGCCGTGGCGCGGCTGAGCGGCGGCCGCCCGCACACGGTGATCCGGCTGTCCGCCGCCGCGGCCGCCTTCCGGATGCCGGAGGACGCCAACGACCGCGACATCCTGGACGCCCCGCTGAGGCTCCCCGGCGACGACACCCCCGAACGCCCCGTCGCGGACGTCCTGCTCCGCGAACTGATCCTGGACCAGTTACCCGTACGGCTCCCCACCGAGCACCGCGCCCAGTGGCTCGACCTCCTCACCCACCTCTCGGTGGCCCACGACACGGAATGCGCGGACGTCCTGCTCCGCCACCACCAGTCGGGCCACGTCCACCACCTGACCGCCCATCACGTGTCCCGGCTCCTCACCGACACCGGATGGCCCACCTGCGAACGCCACTTCATCGGCGACTTCGGCCTCCGCCAGCTCCTGGTGCACCGGCTCTACGGACTGCGCCCCGGCGGCGCCGCCTGGTACGCCGACCACCATCTGCTGCGCGACCACTACGCCGAGCGCGCGGTGGGGGAGGCGCAGGGCACCCAGGGCGACGGGGCGTTCCGCTCGCTCACCGCCCACCGGATGAACCATCACCTGGTGTCCGGCGGCGCGGACGACGTGGTCAGCCATCTCGCCGCCACCCTCCCCGGCCGCCCCGGCGCCTGGTGCGCGGACCTTCTGGAGATCGCCCAGGCCCCCTATCCGGGCGGGGCGGACGCCCGACGCGAGCGCGCCCAGGGCCTGGTGGGGGCGGACGGCCCGCCGCTGCGCCGCACGGTCGACCAGCTGCTGCACGCGGTGTGGCTGTGCGAGGAGCGCACCAGGCCGACCGGCAAGGAGACCGCCCGCACGCTGGCGAAGCTGCTGGACCTGCTCTCGATCATGGACTTCGAGGGCGCGGGCCGCCTCAGCAGGACGGCGACGGACTGGAGCGGCCTGGCGGAGAACGAGCAGCCCCTGCTGCGCTGCACCTGCACCGAACAGCTCCGGCGAAGGAGATGACGGCATGCCCAGATGGCGCAAGATCCTCTACGCGGTGTTGCTCGTAGGGGCGATCGTGGCGGGCGTCGCCCTCACCACCTCCCTCCTCGGCAGGCCGGACACCTGCGCAGACGGCGTCGAGCGGATCGAGGGCGAGTGCGTCGGCGTCAACGGCGAGGGCTACGACTTCGGCACCCCGGAGATCGCCGACGTCGCCCGGGCCATCGCCCGCGAGAACCAGCGGATCGCGAACCAGCCGCATGTCACGGTGGCGATGATGCTGCCGCTCCAGTCGGACCGCGAGGCCCTGCGCCGGCAGATGCGCAGCGACCTCCAGGGCGCCTACCTGGGCCAGCGCCAGGCCAACGAGGGCGAGGGCGAACCCCCGAGAATCCGCCTGGTCCTCGCCAACCCCGGTCAGGCCTACGGCCATCAGGCGAAGGTCGTCGACACCCTGCTCGGGATGGCCGCCTCCCCCGAGGACCGGCTGCGCGCGGTCACCGGCTTCAACCTGAGCCTCGCCGCCACCGAGGCGGCGGTGAAACGCCTGACGGAGAACAAGATCCCGGTCCTGGCGGCCAGAATCAGCGGCGACAGAATCGCGAACGAGGACCGGCCCGACGGCATGGCCGCCCTGAAGTTCCCCGGTCTGGCCCGCATCCTCCCCACCAACAACGACGCGGCCCAGGCCCTGGCCAACTTCAACGGCGAACGCGGCCGCCGCAACCTCAGAACGGTCCTGGTCTACGACAAACGCCCCGACGGCTACAACGAGTCCCTGGCCCGGGCGTTCAGCAGGATCGAGGAGAAGGGCCCGGCCGGCCCCGCCGCGATGTCCTTCGAGTCCCCGTCCATCGACGAGCCGGGCTCGACCGGCAACCAGTTCACCCAGACGGCCAACAACATCTGCGACTCCGAGGCCGACACGATCTACTTCGCGGGCCGCACGCTCCACCTGCGCATCTTCGCCCTCAAGCTCGCCCAGGTGGGCTGCGAGAACCGCCACTACACGATCGTCAGCGGCTCCGACGCGGCCTCGCTGCGCCAGGCCATGACGGAGAAGGACTGGGCCCGGCTCCGCGGCGAGGACGGCAGACCGAAGGTGACGGTGCAGTACGCGGCCCCCGCCCACCCGGACGCCTGGACCACGGAACTGACGAAGTGGACGAAGGCCTACACGGCGAAGCACGCCAAGAAGCCCCCCACCCAGGACCTCCCCCAGTACCTCACCGAACCGAAGGCGGCCCTGGACACCCTCAGGAACCAGATCACCGCCACCCGGCGCGAGGGCACGGCACTCGGCTCCACCCCGAACCTGGACGACTCCCGCACGATGCTCGTCTACGACGGCCTCATCACCATCGGCAAGGCCCTCCACCAGGCCCAACGAGGCGCCCCCGAGACCACCGCCCCCACCCGCGAGGACGTGGGCCGCCAGTGGTCCCTCCTCCAGTCCCGCCACCGAGTCCAGGCCACCAGCGGCCTGATCTGCCTCACCACGGGCGGCAACGCCTACGACAAACCGGCCGCCGTCGTCGAACTCGACCCGGGCCGAAAAGGCGAGGGCACCCTCAAATTCGTCGGCCTCGGCTGGCCGACGGGCAAGCCCCAGCCGAAGAACTGCGTGATCCCGAGCACGACGCCGTGAAGCGGTGGCCACCGAGGGAGAATGTAATTAGCCTTCACGGACTACGCTCCTTACAGACGTGCAGACGGAGGGCTTCCCGCATGACCACCTCGTTCATCCGCCCCGAACCGCCGTACTACGCAGTGATCATCACCACCCGTCCGGCCGCGGACCTCGAAGGCTACGAGGCGATGAGCGCGCGCATGGCCGAACTCGGCGAGGCGCAACCCGGTTACCTGGGCCGCGAGTCGCAGACGGGCGAGGACGGCAGAGACCTCGTAGTCATCTACTACGCCGACGAGGCCTCGATCACGGCCTGGAAGGCCCACCCCGAACACCTCCAGGCCCAACGGCTCGGACGGGAACGCTGGTACTCCTCGTACAGCGTGGAAGTCGCCCGCGTGGAGCGCGCCTACGCCTACGACCGCGACTGACGCCACACGCCGAAGGCCCCACCGCGAGCGGTGGGGCCCTTCGAGGGCACTTGGCCGATCAGGCCGTTCGCATCACTGGCCGCACGCGCATCCGGCGACCGCCGGGGCCTCCTCGGTCGCCTGACCGGTGCAGCAGGCGTCCCCGGCGGCGTCGGGATCGGCGCTCTTGCCGAGGTTGTCGGCGTCGGCCTTCACGACGTAGACCTCCCAGGGTTCCTTGCCGGGACCGTGGACCCACACCTTGTCCTGGAGGGCGTAGCAGCACGAGGTGTCGTTCTCCTCGAAGGTGGCCAGGCCGGCGTCCTTGAGCCGGGTGGTGGCGGCGTCGACCTGGTCGGTGGACTCGACCTCGACGCCGAGGTGGTCCAGGCGCGTTTCCTCGCCGGGCCGCCCCTCGATCAGGACGAGCTTGAGCGGGGGCTCCGTGATGGCGAAATTGGCGTAGCCCTCGCGAAGCTTGGCCGGTTCGGTGCCGAACAGCTTCGAGTAGAAGGTGATCGACGCTTCGAGGTCGCTGACGCGAAGGGCGAGCTGAGCGCGAGACATGGCACGACTCCCAACGGGTTGCATTGATGCCTGTCGATACAACATTGCGCCCTGAATCGAAGAGTGTCAACATAGAGAAATGTCGAATCAAGAGTTCGTGGTGCTGGGTCAGGACGATGCGGCCGACGGCTGTTGCCCGGCGCTGCTCACCACCCCCTTGGACGAGGGGCAGGCGGTGGAACTGGCCAAGGTGTTCAAGGCCTTGGGTGACCCGGTGCGGTTGCGTCTGCTGTCGATGATCGCGTCCCGTGCGGGCGGCGAGGTCTGTGTCTGTGACCTGACCCCGGCCTTCGACCTGTCCCAGCCGACGATCTCGCACCACCTGAAGCTGCTCCGGCAGGCTGGTCTGATCGACTGCGAGCGGCGTGGCACCTGGGTCTACTACTGGCTGGTCCCGGAGATGACCGACCGGCTCGCCGCGATCCTGACCCGTCCGGCGGGAGAACCGCTGCCCGAGCGGACGGCGCCTGCCGCGGCCGCCTCGTGAGCACTGCGGCCACCGAGGGGAACGTGGCGGGACGCTTGTCGTTCGTCGACCGCTACCTGGCTGTCTGGATCCTCGCGGCCATGGCCGTGGGGCTCGGCCTGGGGCGCCTGGTCCCGGGCCTGGGTGACGCGCTGGCCGAGGTGACGGTGACGGGCGTGTCCCTGCCGATCGCCCTGGGCTTGCTCGTGATGATGTACCCGGTGCTGGCCAAGGTCCGCTACGACCGCCTCGGCACCGTCACCCGCGACCGCCGCCTGTTGCTGCCGTCCCTGTTGTTGAACTGGGTCGTCGGCCCGGCGCTCATGTTCGCCCTGGCCTGGCTGTTCCTGCCGGACCTGCCCGCCTACCGCACGGGCCTGATCATCGTCGGCATCGCCCGCTGCATCGCCATGGTCGTCATCTGGAACGACCTGGCCTGCGGACACCGCGAAGCCGCCGCCGTCCTGGTCGCCCTGAATTCCGTCTTCCAGGTGATCGCCTTCTCGGCGCTGGGCTGGTTCTACCTCTCGGCCCTGCCCGGTCTGCTCGGTCTGGAACAGACCGGCCTGGATGTGCCGGTGTGGGAGATCGCCCGCAGCGTGCTCATCTTCCTCGGCATCCCGCTCGCGGCCGGCTACCTCACCCGCCGCATCGGCGAGAAGGCCAAGGGCCGCACCTGGTACGAAGCCGAACTCATCCCGCGCATCGGCCCCTTCGCCCTCTACGGCCTGCTCTTCACCATCGTCATCCTCTTCGCCCTGCAAGGCGACGCGATCACCTCACAGCCGCTGGACGTCGCCCGCATCGCCCTGCCGCTGCTGGTCTACTTCGCCGTCATGTGGGCCGGGTCCATGGCCCTGGGCCGCGCTGTCGGTCTGGACCACTCGCGCGCCACGACGCTGGCCTTCACCGCTGCGGGCAACAACTTCGAACTGGCCATCGCCGTCGCCATCGCCACCTTCGGAGCCACCTCCGGCCAGGCACTCGCAGGCGTCGTGGGCCCCCTCATCGAAGTGCCCGCACTCATCGGCTTGGTGTACGTCGCCCTGTACGCACGCCGCTACTTCACCGCCCCAGCCGCCGCCACCGCACCCCAGGAACCCGCAGCCCATGCCTGACACAACCACCCCGTCCGTTCTGTTCGTCTGCGTCCACAACGCCGGACGCTCACAAATGGCCGCCGCCTTCCTCACCCACCTCGCAGGCGACCGCGTCCAGGTCCGCTCCGCAGGCTCCGCCCCCGCCGACACCGTCAACCCGGCCGTCGTCGAGGCCATGGCGGAGGCGGGCATCGACATCACCGCCGAGGTCCCCAAGGTGCTCACGGCGGAAGCGGTCCAGGCGTCCGACATTGTCATCACCATGGGCTGCGGGGACACCTGCCCCGTCTTCCCCGGCAAGCGCTACCTCGACTGGCAACTCCCCGACCCCGCCGGCCAGGGCGTGGCAGCGGTCCGCCCGATCCGCGACCACATCGAGAAACTCATCCGCAGCCTGGTCGCCGAGATCGCTCCGACGAACTGACCACGGGCACTCAGCCGCTCAGCCCGGTCCTTGAGACCGACCGGGACGGACAACGCCGAAGGGCCCCACCGCGAACGGTGGGGCCCTTCGACATCGTGCCCGGTGAGGCACTGGCGGAGGATACGAGATTCGAACTCGTGAGGGGTTGCCCCCAACACGCTTTCCAAGCGTGCGCCCTAGGCCTCTAGGCGAATCCTCCGTCGAAGACATTACATGACTGGGAGGAGTGCTCGCGAACTCGTTCCCTGCCCCTGACATCAGGTAGCCTTGGCGCAGCCCCTCACGCGGCGCTATCTGACTGAACTCCCCCAGGGCCGGAAGGCAGCAAGGGTAGGTTGGCTCTGGCGGGTGCGTGGGGGGCGTTTGCGTTCCCGGGTTCCCGGGGCGGGGCTCGTTGTCAGTGGGCGCCTATAACCTCGTATGCGTGTCGTCTCTCGCTCTGTACCGCCGCTATCGCCCGGAGACCTTCGCCGAGGTCATCGGGCAGCAGCACGTCACCGACCCGTTGCAGCAGGCGCTGCGCAACAACCGGGTCAACCACGCGTACCTGTTCAGCGGGCCGCGCGGCTGTGGCAAGACGACCAGTGCGCGGATCCTGGCGCGCTGCCTGAACTGCGAGCAGGGCCCGACGCCCACGCCGTGTGGTGAGTGCCACTCGTGTCAGGACCTCGCCCGCAACGGCCCCGGTTCCATCGACGTCATCGAGATCGACGCCGCGTCGCACGGTGGCGTGGACGACGCCCGTGACCTGCGCGAAAAGGCCTTCTTTGGACCCGCACGCAGCCGCTACAAGATCTACATCATCGACGAGGCCCACATGGTCACGTCGGCCGGTTTCAACGCGCTGCTGAAGGTCGTCGAGGAGCCCCCGGAGCATCTCAAGTTCATCTTCGCGACCACCGAGCCCGAGAAGGTCATCGGGACGATCCGCTCGCGGACCCATCACTACCCCTTCCGGCTCGTGCCCCCCGGGACCCTGCGGGACTACCTCGCCGAGGTGTGCCAGAAGGAGACCATCCCGGTCGACGACGGTGTCCTCCCGCTCGTCGTGCGGGCCGGTGCCGGTTCCGTGCGTGACTCCATGTCCGTCATGGACCAGCTCCTCGCCGGCGCCGCGGCGGACGGTGTGACGTATGCCATGGCGACCGCCCTGCTGGGGTACACCGACGGCTCCCTCCTCGACTCCGTCGTCGAGGCCTTCGCCACCGGCGACGGGGCCGCGGCCTTCGAGGTCGTCGACCATGTGATCGAGGGCGGGAACGATCCGCGTCGCTTCGTCACCGACCTGCTGGAGCGGCTGCGCGACTTGGTGATCCTCGCCGCCGTTCCCGACGCGGTGGAGAAGGGGCTCATCGACGCCCCCGCCGACGTCGTCGAGCGCATGCAGGCCCAAGCCGGCACCTTCGGCCCCGCCGAGCTGAGCCGCGCCGCCGACCTCGTCAACGAGGGACTGACGGAGATGCGCGGCGCCAACTCGCCCCGTCTCCAGCTCGAGCTGATCTGCGCCCGCGTCCTGCTCCCCGCCGCCTACGGCGACGAGCGGTCCGTCATGGCCCGCCTGGACCGCATCGAGCGCGGCGTGAACTTCTCCGCGGCACCCGCCGGCATGCCCGCCATGGGCTACGTGCCCGGGCCCGAGGGACATGGGGGAGCGGCGGCAGCGCCGGCAGCGGCCGCCCCGGTCCCGCCCGGCGGCGGCCCGGCCGCGGCCCGCGCGGCCGTACGGGCCTCCGGAGCACCGGCGAGTGGGAGCGGGAGCGCCGCCGCCACTGGTAGCGGTATCGGCAGTGGTGGCGGCAACGGTGGCGCTGATACGGCGGCTGCGGCCGGGTACGTCCCCGACGCTCCCGGTACCCCGGGCTCCTCCGGCGGCCCCGCCGAGCAGGCCCCGGCAGCGCCCAGCCCCGCCTCCAGCGGGCACGCCCAGCCACCCCAGCCTCCGGCCCCGGAGCCCTCCCAGACGCCCCCGGCGCCCACGCCCCCCGCACCCACAACGCCCGCCGCCCCCGCCCCCGGCGCCTGGCCCACCGCCGCCTCCGCCGGCAGCGGCGGCCGTCGCCCCGGCGGCTGGCCCACGGCCGCCTCGGGCGCGGCAGGCCCCGCGGTGGGGAACGCCCCGGCAGCGAACACCCCCGCGCCGAGCGCACCCGCCCCCAGCACCCCACCGGCACCCTCCCCGGCCCCCTCGACCCCCGCTCCGGCCGTCCCCGCCCCTGCCTCCGCTCAAGCGGCCGGCGGCATCGACCCCCGCATGCTCTGGCCGAACATCCTGGAGGCCGTCAAGAACCGCCGTCGCTTCACCTGGATCCTGCTCAGCCAGAACGCCCAGGTGGCCGGCTTCGACGGCACGACCCTCCAACTCGGCTTCGTCAACGCGGGCGCGCGGGACAACTTCCTGAGCAGCGGCAGCGAGGACGTGCTGCGGCAGGCGCTGGGCGAGCAGTTCAACGTCCAGTGGAAGATCGAGGCGATCGTCGACCCCTCCGGGGGATCCGCGCCCCCGGCCCCGGGCGGCCCCTCCGGCTTCGGAGGAGGCAACGGCGGCCAGGGCGGCGGCTCCGGCGGCAGCGCCAGTGGCTACGGCGGCGGCAGCTACAACTCCGGCGGTGGCGGCTACAACGCCGGAGGCGGCAGCGGCGGCAGTAGCGGCAGCGGCGGTACGGCAACCGCCCAGCGCCCCGCTTCCTCCCAGTCGACGGCCCCGTCCACCTCGGCCCAGCAGTCGGGCACCTCCGCCCCCACCCACTCCACCTCCGCCCCCGCGTCTTCCACCCCCGCGCCCCAGCCCGCCGCCCCGAAGCCGCGGTCCGTATCCGTCGAGGACGACATCCCCGAGGACGACGACCCCGACCTCGACGAGTCGGCCCTCTCCGGCCAGGACCTCATCGTCCGGGAGCTGGGCGCAACGGTGGTGGACGAGTTCACGAACGAGCCCTAGCCGGCCGTACGAGCCCAGCCCCCGGCCAGTGCCGCGTCCCCGCCTCGGAGGAACCTCCAACCCAACACCCCCACCCCCTTCGGAAGCCCGCACAAAGGAAACCCGGCGCTTCCCGTTAGGCTGACCCCCGTGAAGGTCCTCGTCATCGGCACCGGCGCCCGCGAACACGCCCTGTGTCACTCGCTGTCCCTCGACCCCGACGTCACCGCGCTGCACTGCGCCCCCGGCAACGCCGGCATCGCCGAGGTCGCCGAGCTGCACCCGGTCGACGCCCTGGACGGCGCCGCCGTCACCGCGCTGGCCACCCGGCTCGGCGCGGAGCTCGTGGTCGTCGGACCGGAGGCGCCGCTCGTCGCCGGTGTCGCCGACGCCGTGCGCGAGGCGGGCATCCCGGTCTTCGGCCCGTCCGGCCCGGCCGCGCAGCTCGAGGGCTCCAAGGCCTTCGCGAAGGACGTCATGGCGGCGGCCGAGGTGCCCACGGCACGCTCGTACGTCTGCACGACGGAGGACGAGGTCGACGCGGCCCTCGACGCCTTCGGCGCCCCGTACGTCGTCAAGGACGACGGGCTCGCCGCCGGCAAGGGCGTCGTCGTCACCGACTTCATCGAAACCGCCAAGGCGCATGCCGCGGCCTGCGAGCGCGTGGTCATCGAGGAGTTCCTCGACGGCCCCGAGGTCTCCCTGTTCGCCGTCACCGACGGCGAGACGGTCGTGCCGCTCCAGCCGGCCCAGGACTTCAAGCGCGCGCTGGACGGCGACGAGGGGCCGAACACGGGCGGCATGGGGGCGTACTCCCCGCTGCCGTGGGCCGACCCGAAGCTGGTCGACGAGGTGCTGCAGACGGTCCTGCAGCCGACCGTGGACGAGATGAAGCGCCGCGGCACGCCGTTCTCCGGCCTGCTCTACGCCGGTCTCGCGATCACCTCCCGCGGTGTCCGCGTGATCGAGTTCAACGCCCGCTTCGGCGACCCGGAGACCCAGGTCGTCCTGGCCCGTCTGAAGACGCCTCTGGCCGGCCTGCTGATGGCCGCCGCCACCGGCAACCTCGCCCACCTTGAGCCGCTGCGCTGGAGCGACGAGGCGGCCGTGACCGTGGTCATCGCCTCGCACAACTACCCCGGCACCCCGCGCACCGGCGACCCGATCACCGGCCTCGACGAGGTCGCCGCCCAGGACGCCCCGCACGCGTACGTCCTGCACGCCGGTACCAAGAGCGACGGTGACGCGATCGTCAGCGCCGGCGGCCGCGTCCTGTCCGTCACGGCCACCGGCAAGGACCTCGCCGAGGCCCGCGACCGCGCCTACACGGCGGTCGGCCGCGTCAACCTCGACGGCTCCCAGCACCGCACGGACATCGCTGCGAAGGCGGCAGGCGCGTAGCACCGCCGATGAACCTCACAGGCCCCGAATCCGTCTCAGGATCCGGGGCCTGAAGTTTTCGGTAGGTGAGGGCCTGACCCTCGCTTTCCGTCATCCACCTCTCCCCAAAGCCATTCCATCGAGTGACCGATGCCCTATCCGGCTGACGGGGGGCTGAGCCCCAACTAGGGTGCGGCGCAAGCGTTCCGGCACTTGGCCCACCGGCATTGCGATGTCAGTGGCGGGTGCCACAGTGGGGGAGTGAGCAAGGAAAGCGTCAGGTCAACGGGGAGGGGGTGAGGTCGGTCGTGACCGGTATGGGTGTGGAGGCAGGCGCGCAGATCGCGCGGGCACGGGCTCTGGTCGTGCTGCGCATCCGCAGCCGCGCGCTGGCCGTCGCCCTGTTGCCCGCGGCCGTCGCCGTGATCCTGCTCGCGGGGTCGTTCTCCGGCCGTCTCGTCGGCCCCGGCTGGGACGCCGCCCGCTGGGTCCTGACGCCGGTCGCCGTCCTGGTGCTGCTCGCCGCCGCCGGGATCGCCCTGGTCGTCGCCCGGGCCCGTCCGGCCATGAGCCCGACCGTCCCGATCGCCGAGGAGGCGGCTCCCGATCTGTACCGGATGGTGCGCGACCTGGCCGACCGCCTCGAGGTCCCGGCCCCCTCCGCGATAGCGCTCACACCGGACTGCGACAGCTGGCTGGAGGACCGTACGCATCCGGCCCACGGCCCGCCCCCGGTCGAGGAGCACGACGACATAGCGGGCGCGGGGAAGCAGGCGCACCGTCGGCACCCGGTCGCGCCGGTCCTCGTCATCGGCTCTCCCTTCCTGTGGTGGATGCGGGTCGGCGAGCTGCGGGCGGTCCTCGCCCCGGTCGTCGCCGGTACGGGCCCCTCCGCCCACCCGGACATAGCCGCGGCCCGGCGCTTCGTCCGGGGCCTCGACGCCGCGGTGGCCGTGACCTCGGCGCCCCGCCGCGACCCGGTGTCGCGAGCCGTGCTGGCCGGCGTCGGCTGGGTGGCCCGGTTGCTGCTGCGCAGTTGCCGCCTTCCCGCCGCCGAGCTGGAGCGGGGCGTGGCGGCCGCGGCCGCGGAGCGTGCACAGGCTGTGGATTACGGGCTGCGGATCGTCGCCCAGGAGCAGGTGGGCCTGGCGTACGCGGGCTGGGACCGGCTGCTGACCCGCGTCGCGCTGCCCGCCTGGCGGATGGGCCGCTGGCCGTCCCGGCTGGACGCCGGTGTGGTGGCGGCGCTCACGGAGCTGTCCCGGCGCGACCGCCTGGCCGAGGGCTTCGCGTCCCGGCTCGGGGAGCGGCCCGCCTGCGATCTGCTCGAGGAGCCGGGCGCGGTCGACGAGTCCGCCTCCCTGCTCGCCGCCCGCCTCTTCCACGGCGGACCGGCCGGACCCGGCCCTGACTGGGCGCCGGTGGACTGGAGCGAGTATCCGGAGGAGGTCGTGGACCGCAGGTGGCGCATCGACGCGGCCCGGCTCCACCGCGTCCTGGACGCGATGGGCGTCCGTCCCGCCACCGGCCCCGCCGCCCCCGCCACCGGCAGCCCGACCCTGTCCCGCGTCCTGGACCACCTGACGGACCCGGCCGGCGAAGCCTCCCCGCCCCCCAGAAGCACCGCCCCGACCGGCGAAGCGCCCTTCCCCACCAGAACCCCGGAATCAGCCCCTCCCCCCAGCGACAGCGAAGACGCGTACGAGGACGAAGAAGACCTCTCCGGCACCACCCCCCGCAGCGCGGCCCTGGCCGCCCGCCTCAGCGCCGAGCTGGCCCGCGAAGAGGCCGCCGCGGCACCCCGCCCGTCGACCGGCGGCTCACCGGCCGGCGGCAGCTCCCCCGCCGCCCCGGACCCCCTCGCCCTCTGGGACGACCGAGCCCTGCCCCTCTTCCCCCTCCAGCCCCCGCGCACGGCCCGTGAACTGCTCGCGGACCACCTCACGGCGATGATCTGCTGCGCCGCGATGGACACCGCCGGAGCGACGCCCGGCCTGGACTGGCTGGACGGCCCCACGCTCCTTCACAACGGCGAGCGGACCGCCGATCTCGCGCCCAAAATCCTCACCCTGATCGAGGAGGGCGACCCCACGCCCCTGCGCGCCTGGCTGGCCGAGCTGGGGATACGCCCGGAGAAGCCGGTCCGGCTCGTCTGACCCGCCGGAGCACCCGCTTCCACTTCTGGCCAATTCGAAACGAACAGTGACGAAGTGCGCGCGTTATGTGATGTGCTTGGACCGTTCGCGCACATGGCAAGAGCTGACGACATACGACAAGCACATAAGCGCGACGGCGCCACACGGGGACGTACTCACCGCACAGACCACACGCACCACACCAGTACGCACCACCACGGGGGCGAAGGGGAGGGGAAGCAGCCATGGCTTCGGAGCAGATCCGCCGCTGGGAGTCGGGAGCGCTGGCGCACGCCGTGACGGATCCCTTCGGACAGGGCCCCGTTCCGTGGCTGCGCGGCACGGTGACGTACTTCGACGACACCGGCCAGGTCGTCCCCTGGTACGTGGACCAGGACGCGCCCCACGCCCCGAGGAAATCCACCCGCTCCAACGGCCCCCGCGCCGCCGACGACGTCAACCGCCAGATCAAGGGCTTCACCTCCACCGGCGCGGTCGCCCCCGGCGACGCCATCGACTTCCACATCACGGTCGACCCGCCCCAGGAGTTCGGCGTCGACATCTACCGCATCGGCCACTACGGCGGTGACGGCGCCGCCAAGATCACCACCAGCCCGCGACTTTCCGGCATCGTCCAGCCCGCCCCGCTCACCGCGGACCGTACGATCTCGTGCCACCACTGGTGGCTCTCCTGGCGGCTCCAGGTCCCGTCGTACTGGAACATCGGCGCGTACGTCGCCGTCCTCACCACCGCCGGCGGCTACCGCTCCCACGTCCCGTTCACGGTCCGCCACGACCAGCCCGCCGATCTGCTCCTCGTCCTGCCCGACATCACCTGGCAGGCGTACAACCTCTACCCGGAGGACGGCCGCACCGGCGCCAGCCTGTACCACGCCTGGGACGAGGAGGGCCGGCTGCTGGGCGAGTCGGAGGCGGCCACGACGGTCTCCTTCGACCGTCCGTACGCGGGCGCGGGCCTTCCCCTCCACGTCGGCCACGCCTACGACTTCATCCGCTGGGCCGAGCGCTACGGCTACGACATCGCCTACGCCACGGCGAGCGACCTGCACGCGGGCCGCGTCGACCCCACCCACTACCGCGGCCTGGTCTTCCCGGGCCACGACGAGTACTGGTCGGCCGCCATGCGCGCCGGTGTGGAGCTCGCCCGCGACGCCGGCACCTCGCTCGTCTTCCTTTCCGCCAACTCCATGTACTGGCAGGTGGAACTGGGCCCCTCCCCGTCCGGAGTCCCCGACCGCCTGCTGACCTGCCGCAAACGCAGGGGCCCGGGGAAGCCGGTGCTGTGGCGGGAGATCGACCGGGCGGAGCAGCAGCTCATCGGCATCCAGTACGCGGGGCACGTCCCCGAGCCGGGGCCCCTGATCGTGCGCAACGCCGATCACTGGCTGTGGGAGGCCTCCGGCGCGCACGAGGGCGACGAGATCGAGGGCCTGGTCGCGGGCGAGGCCGACCGCTACTTCCCGCGCACCCCGCTGCCCGACCACGAGGAGCGCATCCTGCTCGCGCACTCCCCGTACACCGACAAGGAAGGCGCCCGGCGCCACCAGGAGACGTCCCTCTACCGCGCTCCCTCCGGCGCCTGGGTCTTCGCATCCGGGACGTTCGCCTGGACCCCGGCCCTGGACCGCCCCGACCACGTCGACCCGCGCATCCAGCGCGCCACCGCAAATCTTCTGGACCGCATCTGCAAACGCGACTGACCCACTGTCCGTGATCACCCGTGCATACGGGAGAATCAAGCCATTGGACAGAACCACGGGGAGGAACCGTGTCCGGATTCGTAGAAAAGCCCGAGCCGATTCAGGTTCCGGGCCTGGTGCACCTGCACACCGGCAAGGTGCGCGAGCTGTACCGCAACGAGGCGGGCGACCTCGTGATGGTCGCCAGCGACCGCATCTCCGCGTACGACTGGGTGCTGCCGACCGAGATCCCCGACAAGGGCCGGGTCCTCACCCAGCTCTCCCTGTGGTGGTTCGACCAGCTCGCCGACCTGGCCCCGAACCACGTCCTGAGCACCGAACTGCCCGCGGGCGCCCCCGCCGACTGGGCGGGCCGCACGCTGGTCTGCAAGTCCCTGCAGATGGTTCCCGTGGAGTGCGTGGCCCGCGGCTACCTCACCGGCTCGGGCCTGGTCGAGTACAAGGAGTCCCGCACGGTCTGCGGCCTTGCCCTCCCCGAGGGCCTGGTCGACGGCAGCGAACTGCCCGCGCCGATCTTCACCCCGGCCACCAAGGCCGCCGTCGGCGAGCACGACGAGAACGTCTCCTACGAGGAGGTCGCCCGCCAGGTCGGCGCGGACACCGCGGCCCGGCTGCGCCAGGCGACCCTGGCCGTCTACGCCCGGGGCCGGGACATCGCCCGGGAGCGGGGCATCATCCTCGCGGACACGAAGTTCGAGTTCGGCTTCGACGGCGACGACCTGGTCCTCGCGGACGAGGTCCTCACCGCGGACTCCTCCCGTTTCTGGCCGGCCGACCAGTGGGAGCCGGGCCGCGCGCAGCCGTCCTACGACAAGCAGTTCGTCCGCGACTGGCTGACCTCGGCGGAGTCCGGCTGGGACAGGAAGAGCGAGCAGCCCCCGCCGGCGCTGCCGCAGCAGGTCGTCGACGCCACCCGCGCCAAGTACGTGGAGGCGTACGAGCGCCTGACGGGCCTGACCTGGGCGTAACGCGAAAGGCCCCCGGAGAACCGGGGGCCTTTCGAAATGGAGCGAACGACGAGGTTCGAACTCGCGACCTCAACCTTGGCAAGGTTGCGCTCTACCAACTGAGCTACGTTCGCATGCGCCGTGGCGCGGGAACCACTATACCCAACCTCGCTCCCGTGCGAGCCGCACCGCCGCATGCCGGTTCTCCGCCCCGAGCTTCGACACCGCAGAGGACAGATAGTTCCGTACGGTCCCCTGCGACAGCGCGGCCCGCTCGGCGATCTCCGCCACGGGCGCTCCGTCGGCGGCGAGTTCCAGCACCTCCGCCTCCCGCGCGGTCAGCGGCGAGTCCCCGGCGGCGATCGCGTCGGCGGCCAACTCCGGGTCGACGTAACGGTTCCCGGCGTGCACCGTACGAATGAGCTCCGCGAGCCGCTGCGCACTCACGGTCTTCGGCACGAACCCCCGCACCCCGGCCTCCAGCGCCCGCTTCAGATGCCCGGGCCGCCCGTGACTGGTGACGATGAGGACCTTGCAGCCGGGCAGTTCGGAGCGCAGGGATGTGGCGACCTTCACACCGTCGGCGCCGGGCATCTGAAGATCCAGCACCGCGACATCGGGCTCATGCGCCCGGGCCATCGCCAGCGCCTCCGGCCCGGTGGCCGCCTCGGCGACGACCATGAGGTCCTCCTCCAACGACAGCAACGCGGCGAGCGCCCCACGGATGAGGTGCTCGTCGTCGGCGAGCAGGAGCCGTACGGGCTCTACGGCCGTCATGGGGTGACCTCGCTCACGGGTCGCGCGGCGGCGACGGACGCGGGGCCGGAGCGGGCGGCGGAGCCGGAAGGGCCGGCCGCCGACGGCAGCGGAATCTCCGCCGTCAGCCGGAACAGCCCCCGCCCCGCGGGTCCGGCCTGCAACGTCCCGTCGATCTCCGCCAGCCGCTCCCGCAACCCGGCAATCCCCGATCCGGAAGAGCCGGAAGGGCCGGAAGAACCGGAAGGGCCGGAAGAGCCGGAAGAGCCGACAGACCCGGCCGCCCCGGCCCCGGCCCCCGCCTCGCTCTCCACCCTGTCGCTCTCCGCCCCGTCGCTCTCCGCCCCGTCGCTCTCCACCCCGTCGTTCTCCACCGACAACACCACGCGCCCCTCCCGCACCCACAACCGCACCGCACACCGCCGCGCGTCCCCGTGCCGCAGGACATTCGTCGCGGCCTCCCGCACCACCCACCCCAGGGCGGACTGCACCGCGACCGGCAGCCCGGCCGCCGTCGCCCCGCTCACCGTGCAGTCGATGCCGGCCGCGGCCAGCACCCCTTGCGCCCCGGCGAGTTCCACAGTGAGGTCGGCCTCGCGGTAGCCGCGGACGACCTCCCGCACCTCCCGCTGCGACTCGTGCGCGAGCCGCTGCACCTCGACCATCTGGGCCACGGCCTCCGGCCGCCCGCGCTGGGCCAGTTGCACGGCCAGTTCGCTCTTGAGCGCGATCACGGCGAGGTTCCGCCCCATGACGTCGTGCAGATCACGCCCGAACCGGAGCCGCTCCTCGGCGACGGCGAGCCGGGCCCGGGTCTCGCGGGCCTCGTCGAGTCGGTAGACGATGTCGAGCAGCCACACGGAGACGACGGCCGTGAAGGCGAGCACCCCGCCGGCGAGCAACGCCACCACCGCCGTGAAGAGCGAGGCGCCCAGCGAGGCGCCCCGGGTGAAAGCGACGAGCCAGGAGATCGTCGCGAAGCCCGCGACGATCGCGAACACCTGCCGCCGCTCGCGGACGCCGAGGGCGATGGTGCCGATCCCGATGATGCCGACGATGCCGAGGACCCCG
Source organism: Streptomyces sp. CRCS-T-1 (assembly GCF_024442335.1). Classification (NCBI taxonomy): domain Bacteria; kingdom Bacillati; phylum Actinomycetota; class Actinomycetes; order Kitasatosporales; family Streptomycetaceae; genus Streptomyces; species Streptomyces sp. CRCS-T-1. The sequence continues at coordinate 4,364,449 of NZ_CP101651.1, forward strand.
CTCGCGGCGGTGTCCACGCTCTCGCCGCGCGGCCCGTGGTCGGCGACGCCGATCGCGACGGCGCAGACCGCGGCGGTCACGGCGGCCAGCGCCCACAGCAGCCGGACGGGCTGCGGCCGCCTGCCGCGCGTCCAGTCCAGCGACCGCGACACGGTGACCATGCAGACCGCGGCGTGCACAGCCGACATGAGCAGCAGCCCGGCCCCGAGCCACATCCCCAGCGGGACCACCGCCATGAGCCCGACCATGACGAACTCGGTCACCGCGAAGGACTGGAACGACCACCGCGTGTACGTCTCGACCTTCTCCGGCGTGGTCTGCCGCCGCCACCACCCACCCGGCCCCCGCATCAGCCCGTCCCTCCCCCTCCGGTCAGCGTCGCGGTTCCCAGCGGAACCACCGCCGTACAGCAAACACCGACACGAGGATCCAGGCCACCGCCGTCGCCACCGCGCCCAGCGCCTCGTACGCCGACAGGTCGCCGGTCCAGCCGCCGCGCACCAGGGTGACGACGGGCGTCAGCGGCAGCAGTTCGCACAGGGAGGCGAGCCGGTCCGGCAGCAGCTCCAGCGGAAAGAACATGCCCGAGCCCATCATCGAAATGATCAGCAGCGGCATGGGCGTGACCTGGGCGCTCTCGCCGGTCCGGGTGAAACCGGCGGTGACCGCGGCGAGGGCGGTGCACAGCACGATCCCCAACAGCAGGCCCACGACGGCCAGCTGGGGCGCGGACGGCGCGGACATGTCCAGCAGCACGGTGCAGCCCGCCGCGAGCAGCAGGCACTGCACGAGCGCGGTGACGGCGGCGGGCATGGCGGAGCCGGCCAGGATCTCGGTGTCCCGCAGCTCACCGGTGCGCAGCCGCTTGAGGACGAGTTCCTCGCGCCGGACGACGAAGACGCCGACGAGCACCGAGTAGACGGCGAACAGCAGGGAGAAGCCGACCGCGGCGGGCAGCACCAGGGTGCCGGCGTCGAGCCCCGCTCCCGCGAGGTCCATCTCCTGGGCCGCCGACCGCACGCTGACCGGCATCACGATCGGCACGAACAGTGCGGCGACGAGCGCGCCCCTGTTCCGCCCGAGCAGGGTCAGTTCGGCGCGGGCGAGCGCCGTCATGCGGCTCACCGGCGTGGTGCCCTCGGTTTTCGTGCCGGGCGCCGGGCGGGGCGTGGTCCGGGTGGCACTCATGCCGCGTACTCCTTCGTCGTCGTTGCCGTGGCCCGTCCCGCGGAGGCCTCCTTGGCGATGCCGAGGAACGCCTCCTCCAGGGAGGCCGACCGCACGTCCAGGCGGCGCAGTTCCACGCGGGTCCGCTCGGCCCACAGCAGCAGTCCGGTGGCAGCGCGCTGCAGTTCATGGGTGCGGAGCCGGACGATCCGGCCGTCGGTCTCGTGCCCGGTCACGCCCAGGTCGCCGAGCGGCGGCAGATCGCCCACGAAGTAGCCGTCGGGCAGTTCGAAGGAGATCCGCGACGGCTCGGCGGCGGTCACCTCGGCCGGGGTCCCGGTGGTGGCGATGCGTCCCTCGTGCATGATCGCCAGCCGGTCGGCGAGGTTCTCGGCCTCCTCCAGATAGTGCGTGGTCAGCAGCACCGTCGCACCGCCGTCGCGCAGCGCGCTCACCAACTCCCACGTTTCCCGGCGGCCTTCGACGTCGAGTCCGGTGGTCGGCTCGTCCAGGAAGAGCACCTCGGGGTGGCCGAGGAGGGCGAGCGCCAGGTCCAGGCGGCGCCGCTGCCCGCCGGACAACTGCTTGACCCGGACGCCGGCCTTCGACTCCAGGCCGACCAGCGCGAGGACCTCCGCGGGTGGCCGGGCCCCGCTCACGCACCCCGCCCACATCCGCGTGGTCTCCGCGACGGTCAGCTCCGAGGGGAAGCCGCCCTCCTGGAGCATGACGCCGGTGCGCGGGCGGACGGCGGCCCGCTCGGTGTACGGGTCGTGGCCGAGCACCCGCACCGTCCCGGAGGTCGGCGGCGCGAGCCCTTCCAGCAGTTCCACGGTCGATGTCTTGCCCGCGCCGTTGGTCCCCAGCAGCGCGAAGATCTCCCCGCGTCGTACGGAAAGGCTGATTCCGCTGACCGCCTCGAACCCGCCCCCGTACACACGCCGCAGGTCAGTGACCTCAATCACGTGTTCGTGTCCGTTGTTTTCCATGCCTTCAGCGTTCCGCCCGGGGCGGCTCTTCAGCAGTGCGCGCTGTCATCACTCGGCATGACAAATGTCAGACGGGCCCACCGGAGAGACGGGCCTACTGGAGACGGTCCCACTGGAGACACGAAAAGACCCCGGTCCTGAAGGACCGGGGTCTGATTCCCGAGCGGACGACGAGGTTCGAACTCGCGACCTCAACCTTGGCAAGGTTGCGCTCTACCAACTGAGCTACGTCCGCAATTGCCCCCGACCGGCTCTCACCGATCGGTGCGTGCACCAGCCTACCTGATCCACAAGAGTGGTCGGTACGCGTTGCAGAGCGGGTGACAGGAATCGCACACTGCGCCTTCCCCCTGGAAGGGGGATGTTCTACTACTGAACTACACCCGCATGTTTCCGTGAGCTGGGCCTTTCGGCCTCGCCCCTCGGCGTGCTCCAGACTCTAACTGATCAGCCGGGGGGCTGCGCAAGTCGGTTGACGCGAGGGGCGGATGGCCGGCGGCCGGCCGGGGCTCACCGGGCCGTCACTGCGCGGCGGTGAACGCCTCGTAGACCTTCTTGGGGATGCGCCCGCGCGCGGGGACGTCCATCTTGTTGGCCTGGGCCCAGGCCCGCACGGCGGACGGGTCGGGGGCGACCTCCGTCTGCCGGTACGCCTTGCCCGAGCGGGACCGCTTGCGGCCGGCTTCCACGTAAGGCGCGAGCGCCTTCCGCAGTTCGTCGGCATTGCCTTCGTTCAGGTCGATCTCGTACGACTTGCCGTCCAGTCCGAAAGCGATCGTTTCCGCCGCTTCCGAGCCGTCGATGTCGTCAAAGAGAGTGACCACGACCTTCTGCGCCACGAATATCGGTCCCTTCCTGCGGCACTTGCCTAATTTATTTGTACAGTGCCGCGCAATGCATTGTGAAGTTCGACTAAATCCTTCCGCGTGTCCGAACGCAATAGGTTTCGGGTGTCGACCCGGAATCTTTCCTGGAAATTTTCGCGCAGGGCCCCGACGATGCGGGATCGTGATGGCCGTCACGTAGTTTCCTACAAGTCGACGCGCGTAGAAATTTTGTGCGGGTAGTCTGAAGGGACCTGCTCAGCACCACACACCGGGAGTGCCAGTGGCACGCGTCGTAGTCGACGTCATGCTCAAGCCGGAGATCCTCGACCCCCAGGGCCAGGCGGTGCAGCGCGCACTGCCGCGGCTGGGTTTCGAGGGGATCTCGGACGTCCGCCAGGGAAAGCGTTTCGAACTGGAAGTTGACGGGCCGGTCGACGAGGCCGCCCTCGCCCGCATTCACGATCTTGCGGAGTCCTTCCTCGCGAACACCGTGATCGAGGACTTCACCGTCCGGGTCGAGGAAGTCGCGGAGGCCGTGAAGTGACCGCTCGTATTGGCGTGGTCACTTTTCCCGGCAGTCTGGACGACCGGGACACGCAGCGCGCGATCCGGGTCGCGGGCGCCGAGCCGGTCGCCCTCTGGCACAAGGACAAGGACCTCAAGCAGGTCGACGCCGTGGTGTTGTGCGGTGGTTTCTCCTACGGCGATTATCTGCGCGCCGGGGCCATCGCCCGTTTCTCGCCGGTGATGGAGCCCCTGCTGGAGCAGGCGAAGGCCGGTCTGCCGGTGCTCGGCATCTGCAACGGCTTCCAGATCCTCACCGAGGCCCATCTGCTCCCGGGCACGATGCTGCGCAACGACCACCTGCACTTCATCTGCCGTGACCAGAAGCTGCGCGTGGAGAACGCCGAGACCTCCTGGACCACCGATTACACGGCCGGCCAGGAGATCCACATCCCGCTGAAGAACAACGACGGGCAGTACGTGGCCGACGCGTACACGCTCGACCAGCTGGAGGCCGAGGGCCGCGTCGCCTTCCGCTACCTCGACTTCAACCCCAACGGCTCGCAGCGGGACATCGCCGGCGTCACCAACGCGGCCGGGAACGTGGTCGGCCTCATGCCGCACCCCGAGCACGCCGTCGAGCCGCTGATCGGTACCGGTCGTACCGACGGTCTGCCGTTCTTCACCTCGATCCTCAAGAAGCTGGTCAACGCATGAGCCGGACGCCTCTGGACACGGTCGAGCACGCGGCCGAGACCCCCGACGTCGAGCTGCCCTGGGCCGAACTGGGCCTGAAGAAGGACGAGTACGAGCGGGTCGTGGAGATCCTCGGCCGCCGGCCCACCGGGGCCGAGCTGGCCATGTACTCGGTCATGTGGTCCGAGCACTGCTCGTACAAGTCGTCGAAGGTGCACCTGCGCCAGTTCGGCGAGAAGGCCCCGCAGAGCGACGCCCTCCTCGTCGGTATCGGTGAGAACGCCGGTGTCGTGGACGTCGGCCAGGGCTACGCGGTCACCTTCAAGGTGGAGTCGCACAACCACCCCTCCTACGTCGAGCCCTACCAGGGCGCGGCCACGGGTGTCGGCGGCATCGTCCGCGACATCATCGCGATGGGCGCCCGCCCGGTCGCCGTCGTCGACCCGCTGCGCTTCGGCGCGGCCGACCACCCCGACACCAAGCGCGTCCTGCCGGGCGTCGTCGCGGGCATCGGCGGCTACGGCAACTGCCTGGGCCTGCCCAACATCGGCGGCGAGGTCGTCTTCGACGCCTGCTACCAGGGCAACCCGCTGGTCAACGCCGGTGCCATCGGCGTCATGCGGCACGAGGACATCCACCTCGCGAAGGCCTCCGGCGCGGGCAACAAGGTCATCCTCTACGGGGCCCGGACCGGCGGTGACGGCATCGGCGGCGCCTCGATCCTGGCCTCCGAGACCTTCGACGACGCGAAGCCGTCGAAGCGCCCGGCCGTCCAGGTCGGTGACCCCTTCCAGGAGAAGCTCCTCATCGAGTGCACCCTGGAGGCCTTCCAGGAGAAGCTGGTCGTCGGCATCCAGGACCTCGGCGCCGCGGGCCTGTCCTGCGCGACGAGCGAGCTGGCGTCGAACGGCTCGGGCGGCATGCGCGTCACCCTGGACGACGTACCGCTCCGCGACTCCACGCTCTCGCCCGAGGAAATCCTCATGAGCGAGTCGCAGGAGCGCATGTGCGCGGTCGTCGAGCCCGAGAAGGTCGACCGCTTCCTGGAGATCTGCGAGAAGTGGGACGTCATCGCCACCGTCATCGGTGAGGTGACCGACGGCGACCGCCTGGAGATCTACTGGCACGGCGGCAAGATCGTCGACGTCGACCCGCGCACGGTCGCGCACGAGGGCCCGGTCTACGAGCGCCCCTACGCCCGCCCGTCCTGGCAGGACACCCTCCAGGCGGACGACGCGAACAAGCTGCCCCGGCCGGAGACGTCGGCGGAACTGAAGGACCAGGTCCTGAAGCTGGTCGGCTCCCCGAACCAGGCCTCCAAGTCCTGGATCACCTCGCAGTACGACCACTTCGTGCAGGGCAATACGGTCCTCGCCCAGCCCGAGGACTCCGGCATGATCCGGATCGACGAGGAGTCCGGCCTCGGCGTGGCCATCGCGACCGACGGCAACGGCCGCTACGCCAAGCTGGACCCGTACCACGGCGCCCAGCTGGCCCTGGCGGAGGCGTACCGCAACGTCGCGACGACCGGCGCGAAGCCGCTCGCCGTCTCGGACTGCCTGAACTTCGGCTCGCCCGAGGACCCGGCGGTGATGTGGCAGTTCGCGGAGGCCGTGCGCGGTCTGGCGGACGCCTGTCAGCAGCTGGGCACCCCGGTGACCGGCGGCAACGTCTCCCTCTACAACCAGACGGGCGAGGCCGCCATCCACCCGACCCCGGTGGTCGCGGTGCTCGGCGTGATCGACGACGTGGCCCGCCGTACGCCGGTCGCCTTCCAGGAGGAGGGGCAGCTGCTCTACCTCCTCGGCGACACGCGTGAGGAGTTCAGCGGCTCGGCCTGGTCCCAGGTCGTCCACGACCACCTCGGCGGTCTGCCGCCCAAGGTCGACCTGGAGCGCGAGCGGCTGCTCGCCGAGATCCTGATCTCCGCCTCCCGCGACGGCATGATCGACTCCGCGCACGACCTGTCCGACGGCGGTCTGATCCAGGCGGTCGTCGAGTCGGCGCTGCTCGGCGGCAAGGGCGCCCGCCTGATCGTCCCGGACGGTCTGGACGCCTTCACCTTCCTCTTCTCCGAGTCGGCGGGTCGCGCGGTCGTGGCCGTGCCGCGCTCCGAGGAGCTCCGCTTCAACGACATGTGCGGCGCGCGGGGCCTCCCGGCCACCCGCATCGGTGTCGTCGACGGCGACTCGGTGGAGCTGCAGGGCGAGTTCACCCTCCCCCTGTCCGAGCTGCGTGAGACGCACGAGGCGACGATCCCGGCGCTGCTGGCCTGACCCGAGGCAGTCGTACTGTGCCCCGTCGAGGTCCCACTCGGCGGGGCACAGGTGTCTCCACACGTCGTCCCCCGATTCCGGCGGGCCCGGGCCGACGGTTGCACGAGATTACGTAGTTCCGTAATCTCTGTGGAGTGGAACTCGAAGCACGCGTAGCCGACCTGGAGCGCCGTCTGGCGGCCCTCGAAGGCGCCCACCGCGCCGGACCCCGTCTCGACGACAGCGACTTCTGGGCGCTGAACGGGCTGAAGGAGCAGCTGGCCGAGCTGGGGGCCGCCGACGGCGGCATCCTCTACACCGGCTCCGTGCGCCTGCCGACGGGCGAGCCGTACGTCTGGCAGATGGGCGTCCTGACGGAAGGACTGCTGGAGGAGGACTGGACGACGGCCGCCGAGTCGTTCGCGGCGCTCGGCCACCCCGTGCGGCTCCGGCTGCTCCACGAGATCCTCGGCGGCCGGCGCACCGCGGCCGAACTCGCCGAGCTGGACGAGGTCGGCACGACCGGCCAGATCTACCACCACCTGCGCCAGCTCACCGCCACCGGCTGGCTGCACACGACCGGCCGGGGCCGCTACGAAGTACCGGACCAGCGCGTCGTACCGCTGCTGGTGGCGGTGGCGACGGCCAGGCCCTAGACACGACGAACCGGGGGCAGAATGTCCGCACGCAAGCTCGGCACACTGGCCTTCCAAGGCCTCCAGCTGGTTTTCATCGGCGTGGTGATCGCCCATATCTGCTTCGGCTGGGGCTACCCCATCCTGTGGAACTGCCTGCTGCTGCTCCTCGCGTACGCCGTCATGACCGTCGCCAACCGGTGGGGCGGCGCCCCCGACAGCCCGCGCCGGGCCCGGGAGCCCCTGGACGTCGCCCCGCCCGTGACCGGCCGCTGGTCCGCGCTGAACAGCCCCGCCGACCGCACCCCGAGCCACGGCATCCACGCCCACGGGCAGACGTACGCCATCGACATCCTCGCCGAGCCCGAGCCGGGCGCCCGCCCCGCCTTCCGCCCGCTGTGGCCGCTCGCCCGCCGCCCCGAGGACTTCCCGGCCTTCGGCGCCGAGATCCTCGCGGTCGCCGACGCCACGGTCGTACGGGCCGCCGACGGGCAGCGCGACCACCTCAGCCGCAACTCACTGCCCGGCCTGCTCTACCTGATGCTGATCGAAGGCTCGGTACGGGAGATGTCCGGCATCCGCCAGATCCTCGGCAACCACATCGTCCTGGACCTCGGCAACGGCACCTACGCCGCCTACGCCCACCTCCAGCGCGGCTCCCTCACCGTCCGCGAGGGCGACCGCGTCCGGGCCGGACAGCTCCTCGCCCGCTGCGGCAACTCCGGCAACTCCTCCGAGCCGCATCTGCACTTCCAGCTCATGGACGGCCCCGACCCGGACGCGGCCCGCGGCGTCCCCTTCACCTGGACCGGCATCGGCGTGCCCGGCAACGGCCAGACCTTCGAGGCACCCCCGACTGTCACAGCCCCTGCTTAGTCTGACCCCATGCCCCCGGCCAAGAAGCGCCCCCGCGCCTACGACCCCGCCAAGACCCGGGCCGCCGTGCTCGCCCAGTTCGGGCACATACGCCGGGCCGTGGCCACCCTCGGCCCCGACCGGCTGGCCCTGCCCACGCGCCTCGGCGACTGGACCGTGCGCGAGCTGGCCGCGCACTGCGCCATGGCCCTGGACGCCGTGGACCGGCTGCTCGCGGAGCCCGAGCCCGTACGGCAGGACGCCCGGCTGCTCGACTGGCCGTTCGCCATAGCCGAGGACGCCCCCGCCATCGCCGCCACCGCCCGCCGCCTGGCCGAGGAGCACCCGGACCTCGACACCCACCTCGCCGCCGCCGAGCACCGCTTCACCGCGAACCTCGACGCACACCCCGCCGCCCGGCTCCTCCCCACCAGCGCGGGCGCCCTGCCCCTGGCCGACTACGTCGTCACGCGCGCGGTCGAACTCGTCGTCCACACCGACGACCTCAACACCGCCGTCCCCGGCCTGGACATCCCCTACGACCGTCAGGCCCTGGCCGCCTGCACCCGGCTGCTCGCCGACGCCCTCGCCGCGAAGGCACCCGGCGGCTCGACGGAGGTCCGGGTGCCGCCGTACGCGGTCGTGCAGTGCGTCGAGGGCCCGAGGCACACCCGGGGCACCCCGCCCAACGTCGTCGAGACGGACCCGCTGACCTGGATCCGGCTGGCGACCGGCCGGCTGACCTGGAAGCAGGCGCTCCACGACGCCCAGGTCAGCGCGAGCGGCGAGCGGGCCGACCTGGACGCGTACCTGCCCGTGCTGAGCTGAGGGGAACCGATCCCCCCGGTTGCCCCGTCGAAGTGGCATGGACAGGCAGAAGCAGCGCATGACCCTGACGGCCGCCGCCATGCTCGTCCCGCTCATGGCGGCCTGCGGCAGTGAGAAGGCGGACAGCGGCAGCGGTTCGGTCGGTGCCGACAAGCCGGCGATGACCGGCATGCGGTGGAGCGTGGACAGCGTCACCGCCGACGGCAAGACCCAGAAGGCACCCACCGGCGCCCACGTGACCATCGACAAGGGCCGGGCCGAGGGCAGCTTCGGCTGCAACAACTTCGGCGCCGACGCCACCGTCGACGGTGACCGCGTCCGGCTCAGCAAGACCATGGCCACGGAGATGGCCTGCGAGGACAAGCCGATGGCCTTCGAGGAGGCCCTCGCCCGCACCCTCTCCGACCAGGAGTTCAAGGCGAAGGTGGACGGCGACCGCCTCACCCTCACCACCGACAAGGGCGACACCGTCCGTCTCACCAAGGCCAAGGACGCCGAGCTGAGCGGCACCAAGTGGACCGTCACGACCCCGGAGGCGGCCGACGGCCGCGCCCACCTCACCTTCGACGAGAAGAAGGGCACCGTCTCCGGAAGCCTCGGCTGCAACAAGGTGAACGCCAAGGCCACCGTGCGCGACGGCCATATCACCCTGGGCCCTCCGGCCACGACCCGAATGATGTGCGAAGACTCACTCATGACCGGCGAGAAGACCCTGCTCCGTCTTTTCGACGGGAAGCTGAAGTACGGAGTCGATCATCAGACTCTTACGCTGACCAGCGAAAACGGTACGAGCGTGCGAGCAGTCGCCGAACAGTGATCCACCAAAAAGTCCGGAATCCCCAATTCGGACCAGTGGTCGACCTCGCCTACACTCGGTGGCGTGCCACGTGGTGACGGACGACTCAACCACGACCTGCTCCCCGGTGAGAAGGGCCCCCAGGACGCTTGTGGCGTCTTCGGTGTCTGGGCTCCGGGCGAAGAGGTCGCCAAGCTCACGTACTTCGGGCTCTACGCCCTCCAGCATCGAGGCCAGGAATCCGCGGGAATCGCGGTCAGCAACGGCTCTCAGATCCTTGTCTTCAAGGACATGGGCCTGGTCTCCCAGGTCTTCGACGAAACCTCCCTCGGCTCGCTCCAGGGACACATCGCGGTCGGACACGCCCGCTACTCGACCACCGGTGCCTCCGTGTGGGAGAACGCCCAGCCGACGTTCCGTGCCACCGGGCACGGCTCCATCGCGCTCGGCCACAACGGCAACCTGGTCAACACCGCCCAGCTCGCCGAGATGGTCGCCGACCTGCCCAAGCAGGAGGGCGGCCGCACCCCGCGCGTCGCGGCGACCAACGACACCGACCTGCTCACCGCGCTCCTCGCGGCCCAGGTCGACGAGGACGGCAAGCCGCTGACCATCGAGGACGCCGCACACAGCATCCTCCCGCAGGTCAAGGGCGCCTTCTCCCTCGTCTTCATGGACGAGCACACGCTGTACGCGGCCCGCGACCCGCAGGGCATCCGCCCGCTGGTCCTCGGCCGCCTGGAGCGCGGCTGGGTCGTGGCCTCCGAGTCCGCGGCCCTCGACATCTGCGGCGCCTCCTACGTCCGCGAGATCGAGCCGGGCGAGTTCGTCGCCATCGACGAGAACGGCCTGCGGTCCTCCCGATTCGCGGATGCGAAGCCCAAGGGCTGTGTCTTCGAGTACGTGTACCTGGCCCGCCCGGACACCGACATCGCCGGCCGCAACGTCTACCTCTCCCGCGTGGAGATGGGCCGCAAGCTCGCCAAGGAAGCCCCGGCCGACGCCGACCTCGTCATAGCGACCCCGGAATCCGGCACCCCCGCCGCCATCGGCTACGCGGAGGCGTCCGGCATCCCCTTCGGCTCCGGCCTGGTGAAGAACGCCTACGTCGGGCGTACGTTCATCCAGCCCTCGCAGACCATCCGCCAGCTGGGCATCCGCCTGAAGCTGAACCCGCTGAAGGAAGTCATCAAGGGCAAGCGCCTGGTCGTCGTCGACGACTCGATCGTGCGCGGCAACACGCAGCGGGCCCTGGTCCGCATGCTCCGCGAGGCGGGCGCCGCCGAGGTCCACATCCGGATCTCCTCGCCGCCCGTGAAGTGGCCCTGCTTCTTCGGCATCGACTTCGCCACCCGCGCCGAGCTCATCGCCAACGGCATGACCGTCGACGAGATCGGCACCTCGATGGGCGCCGACTCCCTGGCGTACATCTCCATCGACGGCATGATCGAGGCGACCACCATCGCCAAGCCGAACCTGTGCCGCGCCTGCTTCGACGGCGAGTACCCGATGGACCTCCCGGACCCCGAGCTGCTCGGCAAGCAGCTCCTGGAGACCGAGCTGGCCGCCGGCCCGGCCGCCACGGCCGCCGCCGACGCGATCCGCCGCCCGTAGTCAGCCCGTATCACCTGCCGTACGACACGAAAGCTCTCACAGCCATGTCTGAGACCCACAGTGCCGAGGGCGGCGCCAGCCCCGCATCTGCTTCCTACAAAACAGCAGGTGTCGACATCGAAGCCGGCGACCGCGCCGTAGACCTCATGAAGGAGTGGGTGAAGAAGGCGCAGCGCCCCGAGGTCCTCGGCGGCCTCGGCGGCTTCGCCGGCCTCTTCGACGCCTCCGCCCTGAAGAACTACGAGCGTCCCCTGCTGGCCTCCGCCACGGACGGCGTCGGCACCAAGGTCGACATCGCCCGCCAGCTCGGGATCTACGACACGATCGGCCATGACCTGGTCGCCATGGTCATGGACGACATCGTGGTCTGCGGCGCCGAGCCCCTGTTCATGACCGACTACATCTGCGTCGGCAAGGTCCACCCCGAGCGCGTCGCCGCCATCGTCAAGGGCATCGCCGAGGGCTGTGTCCTGGCCGGCTGCGCCCTGGTCGGCGGCGAGACCGCCGAGCACCCGGGCCTGCTCGGCGCGGACGACTTCGATGTCGCCGGCGCCGGCACGGGTGTCGTGGAGGCCGACCGGCTGCTCGGCGCGGATCGTATCCGTACGGGTGACGCGGTGATCGCCATGGCGGCCTCCGGTCTTCACTCGAACGGGTACTCCCTCGTCCGGCATGTCCTGCTGAACCAGGCGGGCCTCGCGCTGGACGCCCACATCGACGAGCTCGGCCGCACCCTCGGAGAGGAGCTGCTGGAGCCGACGAAGATCTACTCGCTGGACTGCCTGGCCCTGATGCGCACCACCGAGGTGCACGCCTTCAGCCACATCACCGGCGGCGGACTCGCGGCCAATCTCGCCCGGGTGATCCCGGACGAGCTGCACGCCATCGTCGACCGCTCCACCTGGACCCCGGCCCCGATCTTCGACCTCGTCGGCCGGACGGGCCAGGTCGAGCGCCTGGAGCTGGAGAAGACCCTGAACATGGGCGTGGGCATGATCGCGATCGTGCCCCAGGAGTCCACCGACGTGGCCCTGGCGACCCTGGCCGACCGCGGCGTGGACGCCTGGGTGGCAGGAGAGATCACGGACCGGGGCGAGCACACCACCGGCGCCGCCCTGATCGGTGACTACGCGAGCTGAGGCACGGGGGTCCGCAACCCTGCGGGCCCTGCGGGCAGCACAGAACCCGGTCGGTGACCGAAGTCACCGACCGGGTGAGTGCTCAGTGCAGGGTCAAGCGCCGCGACGGTGTTGTGAGGACTGGTCGTCCTCATCTTCGTCGTCGTCCTCATAGAGGTCGGCGTACCGTGCGTACAGGTCCTCATCCTGATCATCGTCCTCGACCACCGGCTCGCCGTTAGGCGGCTGCGGATGTGAAGGCGATGCACCCAGCTCTTCGGCCAGGCGTGAGAGGTCAGTCCCACCGCTGTTGTACTTCAGCTGGCGGGCGACCTTCGTCTGCTTGGCCTTGGCCCGGCCGCGCCCCATGGCTCGACCCCCTCAACGACGGGGCTCGACGGCCCCAGAGTCTTGACACGCGTTCATGGTCCGGCACGGACTCTCCGCAGAGAGACCGTGTCCGTAGGGCTTCCACGGTACCTGAGCCCGCGCCCATACGGTACGTCGCCCGCATGACGTGCCCGCGCCCAGGACCCTCGAGGCGCCCCGTCCTCGCTGGTCAACCGCGATTTTAACCACTTATCGGCGGTCGACCCGCCGGTAGAAGTGAGAGTTCTCTCTAACTGCCCACCGACGGGTACCGGCCAAACGTACGAGACCCCTCCGGGTCAGTCCCGTATCCGCTCCGGTTCAGCGCGCCCGGCGCGCCATGGCCGCGTCGTGCATCCGCTGCTCGGCGATCCGGTCGGCCGCGGCGGCCGGCGGAATACCGTCCTCCTTCGCACGTGCGAATATGGCCAGCGTCGTGTCGTAGATCTTCGACGCCTTCGCCTTGCACCGCTCGAAGTCGAAGCCGTGCAGCTCGTCGGCCACCTGGATGACACCGCCGGCGTTCACCACGTAGTCCGGCGCGTAGAGGATCCCGCGGTCGGCGAGGTCCTTCTCCACACCCGGGTGGGCGAGCTGGTTGTTGGCGGCGCCGCAGACCACCGAGGCGGTGAGCACGGGCACGGTGTCGTCGTCCAGGGCGCCGCCCAGGGCGCAGGGGGCGTAGATGTCCAGCCCGGCGACCCGGATCAGCTCGGCGGTGTCCTTGACGGCGATCACGTCCCGGTGCCGCTCGGTGATCCGCCGTACGGCGTCCTCGCGCACGTCCGTGACGAAGACCTCGGCGCCCTCCTTCACCAGGTGCTCCACCAGGTGGTGGCCGACCTTGCCGACGCCGGCGATGCCGATCCGCCTGGCGCGCAGCGTCGGGTCGCCCCACAGGTGCTGGGCGGAGGCGCGCATGCCCTGGTAGACGCCGTACGCGGTGAGGACGGAGGAGTCCCCGGCGCCGCCGTTCTCGGGGGAGCGGCCGGTCGTCCAGCGGCACTCGCGGGCCACGACGTCCATGTCGGCGACATACGTACCGACGTCGCAGGCGGTGACGTAGCGGCCGCCGAGGGAGGCCACGAAGCGGCCGTAGGCGAGGAGCAGCTCCTCGCTCTTGATCCGCTCCGGGTCGCCGATGATCACGGCCTTGCCGCCGCCGTGGTCGAGTCCGGCCATGGCGTTCTTGTACGACATCCCGCGCGCGAGGTTCAGCGCGTCGGCGACGGCCTCGGCCTCGGTCGCGTACGGGTAGAAGCGCGTACCGCCGAGCGCGGGGCCCAGGGCGGTGGAGTGGAGGGCGATGACGGCCTTGAGGCCGCTCGCGCGGTCCTGGCAGAGCACGACTTGCTCATGACCCCCCTGATCCGAGTGGAACAGGGTGTGCAGTACATCAGCAGGCGCGCCGGCTACGTCGGTCACTGTGGTGACTCCTGAGTAAGTTGCGGCGGGTGGGGCTGGGCTCCCGTATGGGTGGCGGGAGCCGTCGAGCATGAGATTAGAGCCTGGTGCGCCCGTGGGAGGCACCGCGCACAGGATCCCCTCCGTGCGGAGTACAGCCGTGCGACGATTTGCATAGTCTTCCCGTGCGTTTGTGAGTGGGTTCCGCAGGTTTTCGCGACGGAGCGCGGGGGAGGGAGCAGGCGTGCCCAAGGTGTCCTCGGTGATCGTCCCCTACGCGACCTATCTGCGCGTGTACGAACCGCTGGCCGCCTTCGCCGAGCCGGAGCGCAGCCACTGGGCCCGCTACGCCCGTCGTACGGACCGCCCCTCGTACCAGGACGAACTCCGTCGCGCCCTGGCCGACTTGGCGCCCACCCCGCCGGTCCCGGTGCCGGTGCACGAGAGCGAGGACGCCTTCGTGCTCGATGTCGACGGCGTCGTCTGCGTCTGCCCCTGGCGCACCCGGCTGCGCGGCTGGCAGGCCCTGGACGAGCTCTCCGAGGAGCTCCCCCAGTCCGTCCTGGACGCGGTCCTGCCGCCTTTCCTGCGGGACCAGGCCACCCAGGACTACGAGCGCTGGCTCGCGATCAACCCGGACGCCCGGCCGTGGATCCGTACGGCGACCTGGCAGGTGCCGATCAACTGGTTCGTGCTGGTCTCCGACGAGGAGCGGGAGTACGACAAGGGTGACTCGGTCGACAGCCCGCCGGTGCTGCGCTACCGCACGCCGATGGTCCAGGCCCGGCGGCGGGTGGCCCGGGGCCTCAGGGCCCTGAAGGAGGCCATGGACGAGGGGCCGCTGATCGACGGCCTGGTGGACGTCGGACGCTGGCTGGAGGAGTTCCACCCGCGCTCGCTCGTGGAGCTGGACTACGGCGGCCTGGTGCACGCCCTGCCGGCCGGGGCCCTGGAGGACGACCACTCGGCGGCGGACGTGGCCGAGGGGATCGCCGCGCTGCGCCGGGGTGACGGCACGGCCGCGGGGGTGGCGTACGCGCGGCTGGTGGAGCGGTGGCGTTCCGTACGTGATCTGCGGTCGGCCAACTGACCTCTGACCTTGTGACCCTACGGACGGCTCGCGGACGGTCACGAACTGACGTTTGACGAACCGCCCGATTTGAGGTTTTGTCCTCGCACCGACTTCCTGAAGCGGACTGTGCGTTTCCTGAGGCTTCGTCAACAAAGGACGTACGACCCGATCCGGGCGTACCTCCCAAGTAGGCCAAGCGTGACGGACTACACGTACGTGGCTCTTGCGCCCCTTGCCCCTCCTCATGCCAAAATAGGACAAGGAGTCCGGGGGGCTCCTTCCGTCCCGTAGTGCTGCACTATGGGCGGAATCTCAGCATTGCACGCTTTGGGGGGTCTCGTGACTCCTGATCGCCGCTGTGACTGATCGTCACAGCGGCGTGACTGTCCGCTATGGCATGGTCCATCGGCTTCCGTCGCTGATGAACACCTGGAGGGGCAATTCCATCGGTTTGGCCGACGAGGCTGGACGGATGGTGTAGTTGTAGTGCCGAGGACAAGCCGTTCGTCCTATAACCGACTCGACTCGCGTCCGCCATTTCGGGCAACGCGGGTCAAGGTGCAGAATTTAGAGGAAAGAACCGAGAAGGTTCGGTTCTCCCGAGGAGGCCGCTCATGACCGCTCGCACCCCTGATGCCGAGCCGCTGCTGACCCCGGCTGAGGTCGCCACCATGTTCCGCGTGGACCCGAAGACGGTCACGCGGTGGGCGAAGGCCGGCAAGCTCACGTCGATCCGCACGCTCGGCGGGCATCGGCGCTACCGCGAGGCTGAGGTCCGCGCTCTGCTCGCGGGCATTCCGCAGCAGCGCAGCGAGGCCTGAACAATTGAATACCGGACAAACCGGCTGGTCCCCCACTGGCCGCGGCGTCCGGAACCCTAGCTCCAAGCGACGCGGGTCCTGCCCCAACAGGTCCCACGCCCAAGCCAGTCAGAGCTTCGCAGGCATGTAACAGGGTGCGTCGTAGATCGCGTTGGACTCCGCCGGGTCCAGCGCGATCTTTTTTGTGCGCCGGGCGCCGGGCCGTCGGCCCTGCTGTGAGTGGCCTTGTCGGAGTCTGGGGAGGGGTGTCGGATCTCCTGTGCGCGGTGCCCCGGGTGGGGTGCAATTGCACATATTAAATTGACCTGTTGTAGGTGGGGTGTAAGTACCGCACTTTCCAAAACTCATGCGGTGACACCCGTCACATACCGAGCGGCTTGTTAGCTCTGACGCCGGTGCGGTAGAGGAGTCTCCGGCTCCAGCACCCCACGCTCGGACGGGTGTTGAGGCCGGCCCGGAGCGGACTCCATCGCCAGCCGCAGCAGGCGGTGGCAGATCGGACAGCGACGTGTGAGGTGCCGGTACGACGACGCGGCCGACAGATGCGCGCGGAGCAGGGCCCGCGTCTCGTGCCTAGCCGATGCCGCCATACGCCACCTCCAGAGGGCCGCACGGGGAACGTCCCTGGTTTCTGGGTACCGAGCGAACGAGGGGCCGTCAAGACGGCGTGGGGGGCTCGGGGGCTCCTGCGGAGGCCGGACGCACGAAAAAGAGCCCGGATCCGAAGATCCGGGCTCTTGTACTGCGGTCCTGACGGGATTTGAACCCGCGGCCTCCACCTTGACAGGGTGGCGAGCACTCCAAACTGCTCCACAGGACCAGGTTTCGCAGTGCGATTCGTGCGTTGCGCTGCGAGAAGAGACTGTACAGGAGGGGTGGGGCCCTGCGCGAACTCACCCCACGTGCACGGGCGATTACGGGACAGCGGCGTCGATCGCCTTGACGATCCGCTTGTCGGAGACGGGGTACGCCGTGCCCAGCGCGTGGGCGAAATAGCTGACCCGGAGCTCCTCGATCATCCAGCGGATGTCCAGGACCGACGACGGCACCGGCCGGCCCTGCGGCATCTGCTCCAGCAGCCAGGCGTACTCGTCCTGCATCTCGTGGACCTTCTGCATCCGCGTGGTGTCCCGCTGGACGTTCGCCGGCATCTGCTGCAGCCGCCGGTCCGCCGCCACCAGATAGCGCATCAGGTCCGCCTGGCGCCGCAGCCCCGCCTCCGTCACGAAGCCGGGCTTCACGAGGGCGTCGAGCTGCTTGCGTACGTCCTGGAGGTTCGGCAGCAGCGCCGGGCTGCGTACGCCCTTCAGACGGCGCTCACAGGCCTGCCAGGCGGCGAGCACCTGCTGCACCTGGCCCACCGTACGGACCGTCGTATCGACGATCTCCGCGCGGACCTTGTCGTACAGCTTCCGGTAGGACTCCTCGTCCCAGGCCGGCCCGCCGAAGTCCCCGATCAGCTTGTCGGCGGCCGCCATCGCGCAGTCGTCGAACAGGTTCTGGATGGAGCCGTGCGGATTCGCGGACAGCGCCAGCTTCTGCGCGTTCGTCAGCTTCTCGGAGGCGAACTTCGCCGGGTTCACCGGGATGTTGCGCAGGATCAGGCGGCGCGTGCCCTTCCACATGGCCTGGGCCTGCTCGGCCTCCGTGTCGAAGAGGCGTACGGAGACCGTGTCGCCGTCGTCGACCAGCGCCGGGTACGCCTTCACCGGCTGGCCGGCCCGCTTGGTCTCGAAGACACGCGTGAGCGTGCCGATCGTCCAGTCGGTGAGGCCCTTGCGCTCCAGGGACTCGCCGCCCTGGCGCTCGGCGGTGGCCGCCGCGGCCTGGGAGAGGGCCTTGCGGGCCTTCGGCCGCAACTGCAGCTTCAGCGCCTCCAGGTCCTTGTCCTCCGCGAGCTTGCGACGCCGCTCGTCGACGATCCGGAACGTGACCTTGAGGTGGTCGGGGACCTTGGACCAGTCGAAGTCGTCCGCCTCGAACGGGACGCCGACCTTGCGCCGCAGCTCGCGGACCATCGTGGTCGTGAGGGGCTCCTGGAGCGGTACCGCGCTGTCCAGGAACGCCTGCGCGTGGTTCGGCGCGGGGACGTAGTGGCGGCGGATCGGCTTCGGCAGGGACCGGATCAGTTCCGTGACCACCTCCTCCCGCAGGCCCGGGATCTGCCAGTCGAAGCCCTCGTCCGTGACCTGGTTGAGGACCTGGAGCGGGATGTGGACGGTCACGCCGTCGGCGTCCGCGCCAGGCTCGAACTGGTAGGTCACACGGAACTTGAGGTTCCCCTGGCGCCAGGAGTCCGGGTAGTCGGCCTTGCTGACCTCGCCCGCCTTCTCGTTGATGAGCATCTCGCGCTCGAAGTCGAGAAAGTCGGGCTGCTCGTGCCGCTTGCGCTTCCACCAGGAGTCGAAGTGGGCGCCGGAGACGACATGTTCGGGGATCTTCTGGTCGTAGAAGTCGAACAGCGTCTCGTCGTCGACCAGGATGTCCCGGCGCCGGGCCCGGTGCTCCAGCTCCTCCACCTCGGTGAGGAGGCGGCGGTTGTCGGAGTAGAACTTGTGGTGGGTGCGCCAGTCGCCCTCGACGAGCGCGTTCCGGATGAACAGGTCGCGGCTGACCTCGGGGTCGATCCGGCCGTAGTTGACCTTCCGCTGCGCCACGATCGGTACGCCGTACAGCGTGACCTTCTCGTACGCCATCACCGCGGCCTGGTCCTTCTCCCAGTGCGGTTCGCTGTAGGTGCGCTTGAGGAGGTGGGCGGCGAGGGGTTCGACCCACTCGGGCTCGATCTTCGCGTTGACGCGGGCCCAGAGGCGGGACGTCTCGACGAGTTCGGCGGACATGACGAAGCGCGGGGGCTTCTTGAAGAGGGCCGAGCCGGGGAAGACCGCGAACTTGGCGTTGCGGGCGCCCAGGTACTCGTTCTTCCCCGTGCTTCTCCCGCCCTCGCCTCCGCTCTCCTTCACGTCCTTCATGCCGACGTGGGAGAGCAGGCCCGCGAGGAGGGAGACGTGGATGCGGTCGTCCGGGGCGTCGTCCTCGTTGAGGTGGATGCCCATCTGCTTGGCGACCGTGCGCAACTGGCTGTAGATGTCCTGCCATTCGCGGATGCGAAGGAAGTTGAGGTACTCCTGCTTGCACATCCGGCGGAAGGAGGACGAGCCCCGCTCCTTCTGCTGCTCGCGGACGTAGCGCCAGAGGTTGAGGAACGCCAGGAAGTCGCTGGTCTCGTCCTTGAAACGGGCGTGCTGCTGGTCGGCCTGCGCCTGTTTGTCGGACGGGCGCTCGCGCGGATCCTGGATGGACAGCGCGGCGGCTATGACCATGACCTCGCGGACACAGCCGTTCCGGTCGGCCTCCAGCACCATGCGGGCCAGCCGCGGGTCGACGGGGAGCTGGGCGAGCTTGCGGCCGGTCTGCGTGAGCCGCTTGCGGATGTCCTTCTGGGCCGGGTCGAAGGCACCGAGCTCCTGGAGGAGCTGCACGCCGTCGCGGATGTTGCGGTGGTCCGGCGGGTCGATGAAGGGGAACTTCTCGATGTCGCCGAGGCCGGCCGCGGTCATCTGCAGGATGACGGAGGCGAGGTTCGTACGGAGGATCTCCGCGTCCGTGAACTCCGGGCGGGCGTCGAAGTCGTCCTCGGCGTAGAGGCGGATGCAGATGCCGTCGGACGTACGGCCGCAGCGGCCCTTGCGCTGGTTGGCGCTGGCCTGGGAGACCGGCTCGATGGGCAGGCGCTGGACCTTGGTGCGGTGGCTGTAGCGGGAGATCCGCGCGAAGCCCGGGTCGATGACGTACTTGATGCCCGGGACGGTGAGGGAGGTCTCGGCGACGTTGGTCGCCAGAACGATCCTGCGTCCGGTGTGCGGCTGGAAGACGCGGTGCTGCTCGGCGTGCGACAGCCGGGCGTAGAGGGGCAGGACCTCGGTGAATCTGTACTGCTTCTTCGTGAGCGCGTCGGCGGTGTCCCGGATCTCCCGCTCGCCGGAGAGGAAGACGAGGATGTCGCCCTTGCCCTCCTTCTGGAGTTCCTCCACGGCGTCGGTGATCGCGGTGATCTGGTCGCGGTCGGCGTCGTCGGAGTCCTCTTCGAGGAGCGGCCGGTAGCGCACCTCCACGGGGTACGTACGGCCGCTGACCTCGATGATCGGGGCGTCGCCGAAGTGCCGGGAGAAGCGCTCGGGGTCGATGGTGGCCGAGGTGATGACGACCTTGAGGTCGGGCCGCTTCGGCAGCAGCTGGGCGAGATAGCCCAGCAGGAAGTCGATGTTGAGGGACCGCTCGTGGGCCTCGTCGATGATGATCGTGTCGTAGGCGCGCAGCTCGCGGTCCGTCTGGATCTCGGCGAGCAGGATGCCGTCCGTCATCAGCTTGACGAAGGTGGCCTCGGGGTCGACCTGGTCGGTGAAGCGGACCTTCCAGCCGACGGTCTCGCCGAGCGGGGTGTTCAGCTCCTCCGCCACGCGCTCGGCGACGGTGCGGGCGGCGATACGACGGGGCTGGGTGTGCCCGATCATGCCGCGCACGCCCCGCCCGAGCTCCATGCAGATCTTCGGGATCTGCGTGGTCTTCCCGGAACCGGTCTCACCGGCGACGATCACGACCTGGTGGTCGCGGATGGCGTCGGCGATCACGTCCTTCTTCTGGCTGACCGGAAGCTGCTCGGGGTAGGTGACCTCGGGCATGCGGGCGCGCCGCCCGGCCATCCGCTCCTCGGCCTTGGCGACCTCCGCCTCGATCTCGGCGAGCACGGCGGCCTGGGCCTCCGGCTTACGGATCTTGCGCGCACCTTCGAGCCTGCGGCCGAGCCGGTGCGCGTCGCGCAGGGACAGCTCGGTCAGGCGGGGGGCGAGGGCGCCGAGGGCGGGGGCGGAGTGCGTAGACATACGGGTCCCAGGATCTCATCCCCGGGAAATCCGTGGCGAACGGTTTTGTCCCACCGCCCGGGGTGCGGAGTGAGGTTTGACCGTTTCTCGTTCGGGCGGCGCTTGCATGGCGGTGAGGCCGTACGGCAGCCGCTCGCGATTGGAGGGCCTCCCGTCCCATGTCCGAAGCCACCGAAGTCCTGATCGTGGGTGCCGGTCCCACCGGTCTGATGCTCGCCGGCGACCTCGCCGCGGCGGGCGTCTCCGTCACCGTGCTCGAGCGCCGCACCGAGAGGTCGCAGCTCACCCGCGCCTTCGCGGTCCATGCCCGCACGCTCGAACTGCTGGACGCCCGGGGCATCGCCGACGAACTCGTCGCCGGCGGTGTCCGGATCGGCAAGCTCCAGATGATCGGGGACGCCCAGCTCGATCTGAAGCGGCTGCCGAGCCGATTCCCCTACATGCTGCTGACCCCGCAGTACGCGACCGAGGCCGTGCTGGCGAAGCGTGCCGAGACGCTCGGTGCCGAGGTGGTGGCGGGCGCGGATGTCACCGGTGTCGAGCAGGACTCCGAGGGGGTGAGCGTGACCGTGCGCCGGTCCGACGGCACATCGGGGACGCGGCGTGCTGCCTACCTGGTCGGCGCGGACGGCATGAACAGTGTGGTGCGCCGGGCGCTGGGGTTTCCGTTCCCCGGCAGGGCCGCCCTGCGTTCGGTGATGCTCGCCGATGTCCGGCTGACCGTGCCGCAGTCCATGCCGGTGGCGAACGCGGTACGGGAGGGGATCGCCTTCGTGTCCCCGCTGGGCGATGGCTGGCACCGGGTCGTCGCCTGGGACCGAGACCGGCAGCTGCCGGTCGAGGCGCCTCTCGATCTGGAGGAGGTGCGGACGATCACCCGCAAGGCCCTCGGCACCGACTTCGGCATGCACGATCCGCGCTGGCTCTCCCGCTTCCAGACCGACGAGCGCCAGGTGCCGCGGTACCGGCTCGGGCGGGTGCTGCTCGCGGGAGACGCCGCGCATGTGCACTCCCCGGCGGGCGGTCAGGGCATGAACACCGGCCTCCAGGACGCCGCCAATCTGGCCTGGCGGCTGGCGGCGGTGGTGCGCGGATGGGCACCGGAGGAGCTGCTCGACGGGTATCAGGCCGAGCGGCATCCGATCGGGCGGGAGGTGATCCGGGACAGCGGCAGGATGATGCGGCTGGCGCTGATCCACTCGCCGGTACTGAGCACCGCCATGAACCTGCTCTCACGCGCTGCCGCCGCCATTCCCCCGGTGGCCGACCGCCTCTCGGCCAAGGCGACGGGTATCGCCATCTCCTATCCGGCCCCCTCCGGCACCCACCCCGGCACCGGCCGCCGCGCTCCCGACCTGGAACTCGCCCCGAGCGCCGGCCCCGGCACCAGCTCCCCGAAGCGGCTGTACGAGGCCCTGCGCGCCTGCCGTTTCGTGCTCGTCAGCCGGTTCCCCGAGGTGACGGGCTGGGAGGACCGGACGATCACCGTCACCCCGGCCGCCGGCTCCAAGGCCCCCGCAGTACTGCTGGTCCGCCCGGACGGCTACATCGCCTGGGCCGCGGACGACCACGACCACGACACGCTGCTGACCGCCCTCACCACATGGGTCGGCCCTCGGCAGGACGTGCCATCGACATGAACGAAGACATGAGCCATGACACGACTGAGCCCCTCTCCGGCGATGCTGGAGAGGGGCTCATGCCCTGAACGGGCTGCGGTGGCTGGGGCCGGGGTCGAACCGGCGACCTTCCGCTTTTCAGGCGGACGCTCGTACCAACTGAGCTACCCAGCCACGAGGTTTCACGTGAAACCTCAGCGGTCCTGACGGGATTTGAACCCGCGGCCTCCACCTTGACAGGGTGGCGAGCACTCCAAACTGCTCCACAGGACCAAGCGTCGTACGACAGTGTCGCACAGGGTGGTGCGTGCCCCCAACGGGATTCGAACCCGTGCTACCGCCTTGAAAGGGCGGCGTCCTAGGCCGCTAGACGATGAGGGCTATCGGCCCGCCTGCGCGCTTCTCAGCGCGTCGGGGACGTGAGAAGCATATGGGATGGCGGGACCTATCGCCAAAACGGTTTAGGGGGAGGCCGACGGGGTGCCCTCCGTAGGGGTACTCGGGGACGGTTCCGCGCCGGGCTGGTTCTCCTCCGGGAGGTGGCGGCTGACCTCGGCCGTCGTGAGGCCGAGGCCGCCCAGCTCGATCTCGTCCCAGGCCTGGAGGTGGCGGGAGTCCCGGTCGAAGTACAGGATCGACGCCTCGATGGGGTCCGGGTGCTTCCCCTCGATGGCGCGCAGACCGCTGCCGCCGGTGGAGCCCTCGATCCGGAGCCGGGTGCCGTACTTCATGACCTCCGTCTCGTCGTGGTGCAGATGGCCGGCCAGCGCCAGGGGGACCTCGCCGTCGACCTCGCGGACCGCCGCCGGTTCATGGGCGACGGCGACATCCACCGGGGTGCCTGCCGCGCGCTGATCGCGCAGGGCCGTGGCCAGCCGGGCACCCGCCAGCTCCTGCGACTGGGCGGCGCCGATCTGCTTCGAGCGGTCCGGGGTGTACTGCGGATCGCCGATGCCCGCGAAACGCAGGCCCTTGATCGTCGTCGCCCGTCCGTCGTCCAGGACGTGGACGTTCTTCAGGTCCTCCATATAGCGCTGGGTGAGCATCGAGTCGTGGTTGCCGCGGACCCAGACATAGGGGGCCCCGAGGTCCTCGATGGGGTCCAGGAAGCCGTTCTCGGCTGCCGTGCCGTGGTCCATCGTGTCGCCCGAGTCGACGATCACGTCCACCTTGTACTGCTCCACGAGCGAGGCGATGATCTTCCAGCTCGCCGGGTTGAGGTGGATGTCGGAGACGTGCAGGACCCGGAGGGTGGAGGGGTCGGGCGCGTAGGCCGGGAGCGTCGAGGTGGCGTCGTAGAGCTTGGTCACGTTGGTGACCAGGCGGGCCAATTCCTTCTGGTAGACGTCGAATTCGGTGACGATGCTGCGCGCGTTGCCGACCAGGGAGGGGGCCGAGGTGAGCAGGCCGGAGAACTTGGGTTCCAGGACGGAGTCGGGGCGCCAGGTGGCGTAGGCCGTGCCGCCCGAGGCGGCGAGGAGCGCGAGGGCGAGGCCGCCGGCGGCGAGGGCGCGGCGGGGGCGGCGGTAGACCGCGAGGCCGAGGGTGGTGGCCCCGGCGACGACGGCCACGCCGGAGCGGACGGCCAGGTCGAGCGTGCCGCGGCCGACGTCCTCGGTGACCTCGTCCTGGAGGCCGGAGAGGCGCTCGGGGTGGTCGACCAGGGCCTGGGAGCGGTCGGGGTCGAGCTGGTCGACGTTGACGTCCAGGCGGACGGGGGCGTTGTGGCTGTCCAGCGCCAGGGCCCCCAGCGGCGAGACATTGATCTTGGTGCCGCCGGTGAAGGAGGGGCGCAGGGTCATGGTGGTGTTCATGGGGCCGACCGGGACCCGGACATTGCCCACGACCAGCAGCCCCAGCCAGGCACCGACGAGGACGACGGTCACCAGCCCGGCCGCCCGGGCCCACGGGTGCGGCTGCCGTACGAGCTCGATCGTGGTGGGCGCCTGACGGGAGCGATAGCGGCGGGCCAGGGCGCGCGGCGGCTTGCGGATCGGGTTCAGGACACTCAGGACTGCGGCGGGGACGCGGGCCATTGATCCCGTATGCCCAAGTCCCGGGCCTGATATGCGACGCCGGATGGCTCTCCTGCGGCCGGGTCGTGGCCGACAATGGGCCTGTGCTGGAGATGACGCGCGAGGAGTTCGAGGAACTGGTGGCCGAGGCGCTCGACCGGATCCCGCCGGAGCTGACGCGACTGATGGACAACGTCGCGGTGTTCGTCGAGGACGAACCGCCCGCGGACGACCCGGAGCTGCTCGGGCTCTACGAGGGGACCCCGCTGACCGACCGGGGGGAGTGGTACGCCGGGGTGCTGCCGGACCGGATCACGATCTACCGGAACCCGACGCTGCGGATGTGCGAGTCGCGGGAGGACGTCGTCGCGGAGACGGAGGTCACCGTGGTGCACGAGATCGCGCACCACTTCGGCATCGACGACGAGCGCCTTCACGCCCTGGGCTACGGCTGAGCCGTGATGTGAATACGGGGCGCGTGTCCTCTTGCGGGCGGCGGGAGTTGAAGGTGTTGACTCCATCACCCTTCCCGGAGGTGGCCCCGTGCGCCCCTTGTACGTACCCGTCCGCCTGGCCGCCACGGTCGTGGCCGTCGCCGCTGCCGCCGGCTGCATGAGCGTCGGCGCCGACGGCGCGGGCGGGAGCGCCAAGCCGTCGCACTCCGCGGGACAGCGCGGCGGGGAGGGGGCCGAGGGCGGATCGGCGGTGTCGGGCGGCGGTACCGGGATCGGTGTGACCTCGGCCGACGGCAAGCACGGACGCGGCAAGGGGAAGAAGGGCGGCAAGGGCAAGCGCGGCAAGCCGGGGGAGTCGGCGTCTCCCGAGGCGACGCCGTCCGCCGCGGCGAGCCCGTCCGCGCCGGGAGGCGGCAAGCCGGGCAAGCCGGACCGGCCGACGCCGAAGCCCCCGGCGCCGCCCACTCCCACCCGGACGGCCGAACCGGAGCCCACGCCTACACCGCCCGAGCCGCCGGCATCGCCGGAGCCGACGACCTCGCCGGAGCCGACGCCCGAGCCGCCGGGGCCGCAACTGGCGCAGCGGGAGCCGGCTCCGGAGGCGGGGGCGCCGGCGTAGCCCCCCGCTGTGAGCCTCGTCGCGGCGGGAACATACTCTGGGGGTGGTCGGTTGACAGCCGACGGGAGGTTCTCCGGGCCACTGGCCTTTCAGAGAGCGTCCCTGCTGTCTCCTACGGAGTCCGGTTTGCCTTGCAGGGCCCGGAGTGCGTATGGTGGCAGATCGTTTGATCCCATTCTTGCCCGGCGCCACTGCAGAGCGCGCCGTGTGGCGCGTACTCTCCCTTGCCGTGGTGGACCGCATTGAGGCGGTCGTATTGCGAATCGCGAATCACGGAGTTGACGGGCGCGTGCCGATCGAGACTCCGGAAGGTTTCGCATTCGCATGTCCATCGCCAGTACTGATCACGTCGTCGTGCCCGAGAACGAGGCAGCCGACACCACCCCCGAAGTCACCTTCGCCGACCTCGGCCTGCCCGAGGGCGTCGTGCGCAAGCTCGCACAGAACGGCGTGACCACCCCCTTCCCCATCCAGGCCGCGACCATTCCGGACGCCCTGGCCGGCAAGGACATCCTCGGCCGTGGCCGCACCGGCTCCGGCAAGACCCTCTCCTTCGGTCTGCCGACCCTGGCGACGCTCGCCGGCGGCCGCACCGAGAAGCACAAGCCGCGCGCCGTCATCCTCACGCCGACGCGTGAGCTCGCCATGCAGGTGGCCGACGCGCTCCAGCCCTACGGCGACGTCATGGGCCTGAAGATGAAGGTCGTCTGCGGCGGTACGTCGATGGGCAACCAGATCTACGCCCTGGAGCGTGGCGTCGACATCCTGGTCGCCACCCCGGGCCGGCTGCGCGACATCATCAACCGCGGCGCCTGCTCGCTGGAGAACGTGCAGATCGCCGTTCTCGACGAGGCCGACCAGATGTCCGACCTGGGCTTCATGCCCGAGGTCACCGAGCTGCTGGACCAGGTCCCGGCGGGCGGCCAGCGGATGCTGTTCTCCGCGACCATGGAGAACGAGATCAAGACCCTCGTCGACCGGTACCTGAACAACCCGGTCAGCCACGAGGTCGACGCCGCCCAGGGCGCCGTCACGACGATGTCGCACCACATCCTCATCGTGAAGCCCAAGGACAAGGCGCCGGTCACCGCGGCCATCGCCTCCCGCAAGGGCCGCACGATCATCTTCGTCCGCACCCAGCTGGGCGCCGACCGCGTCGCCGAGCAGCTGCGTGACGCCGGTGCGAAGGCCGACGCGCTGCACGGCGGCATGACCCAGGGCGCCCGGACGCGGACGCTGGCCGACTTCAAGGACGGCTACGTCAACGTCCTCGTCGCCACCGACGTCGCCGCGCGCGGCATCCACGTCGACGGCATCGACCTGGTGCTGAACGTGGACCCGGCCGGGGACCACAAGGACTACCTGCACCGCGCGGGCCGTACGGCGCGTGCCGGCCGCACCGGCACCGTCGTCTCCCTCTCGCTGCCGCACCAGCGGCGTCAGATCTTCCGCCTGATGGAGGACGCCGGCGTCGACGCCGGGCGCCACATCATCCAGGGCGGCGCGGCCTTCGACCCGGAGGTCGCCGAGATCACCGGCGCCCGGTCGATGACCGAGGTCCAGGCCGAGTCCGTGGGCAACTCCGCGCAGCAGGCCGAGCGTGAGGTCGCCCAGCTCACCAAGGAGCTGGAGCGGGCGCAGCGGCGTGCGAACGAGCTGCGTGAGGAGTCCGACCGGCTGCTCGCGCGGGTCGCGCGTGAGCGGGGCGAGGACCCTGCCGCGGTGGTCGCCGGCGAGTCCGGGGATGTCGCCGCCGTCGCCGAGGTGTCGGTGCCGGAGCAGCCGACCGCGAAGGACGTCGAGCGTGAGGAGCGCGCCGAGTCCTCCGCGTCCACCCCGTCGTACGAGCGTCGGGAGCGGCGCGAGGAGCGTGGCGGCGGCTACGGCCGTGACCGTTACGCCGACCGTGACCGTGGCGGCGACCGCGGTGGTGACCGTGGCGGGCGTTCCTTCGACCGTGACCGTGGTGGCGACCGTGGCGGTCGTTCGTTCGAGCGGCGTGACGAGCGTGGCGGCGGCTTCAACCGTGACCGCGACCGGGACCGTGACCGCGGTGGTGACCGTGGCGGTGACCGCGGTGGCCGTTCCTTCGATCGCGACCGCGACCGTGGCTTCCGTCGCGACGACCGGGGCGACCGCGGTGAGCGCGGCGGCTTCCGCCGTGACGACCGTGGCGGGCGTTCCTTCGACCGTGACCGTGGCGGCGACCGCGGCGGCCGTTCGTTCGAGCGGCGTGACGAGCGCGGCGGCGGCTTCAACCGTGACCGCGGCGGCGACCGTGGCGGCTTCCGCCGTGACGAGCGTGGCGGGCACCGCGGCAGCGACCGTCCCTTCAACCGTGACCGCCGTGACGACCGTCCGGGCTACCGCTCCGGCGGCCATGACCGCCCGAACGGCCGCCGTGACGACCACCGCGGCGGCGGCTCCTTCGGCCGCCGCGAGGAGAAGCCGCGCTGGAAGCGCAACGGCTGACGCATAGCAGTGTGGAGCGCCGTGGCCCCGCCCCGACGGGCGGACCACGGCGCTCTGCTGTCCGTCCCGTACGGTGGTGTGTGCCGTCACGAGCCGATACCCGATCGGAGACTCGCCGTCCTGCGGCTATGCTCGTGGGGGCAACATCGCCTGGGCCCTTAGCTCAATTGGCAGAGCAGTGGACTTTTAATCCATTGGTTGTGGGTTCGAGTCCCACAGGGCCTACCTGAAGGACCCCAGCTCAGACATCAACTGGGCTGGGGTCCTGTCCGTTTGACCGGGTAGCCGTCGTGGCGTGCAGCCGGGTCAGCCGTGCCGTCTCGTCGTCGCGGAAGGCCGCTACCTCGTGACAGCGTCGGCTCATCACGAACTCGCCGAGCGACAGGCACAGGTCCATGCGCTGGATGCACACACCGACCATGAACGGGCCGTCCGCGGCGCGGTACAAGCGGACCCCGTAGTAGCCCTCCTGGCAGTCGTCCGGAGTGTTGAACCGGCAGTCGGCGCACGTCTCGGGCAGGCGCACGGGCCGGATGCTCTTCGCGTACAGCGTGCGCCCGTCCGGCAGGTGGTACCGCACCCGCTGGTCGGACGCCCCTGCCGTGATGATGCGGCGGACCGGCACGGCGCCCAGGTGGCCGAGGACATCCTGCATGGCGGCCAGTGAGGCGCCCCCGTCCTCCAGCGACACGAGCATCCGGACCACGACGCAGCGGCCGTGTCGCTCGACGATGCGGAGCACGCGGTCGACGTGGCCACGGTCGGGGATCACGATGTTGGCGGAGACCTTGATGCCGTGCGCGGCGGCGGTCTCGATCGTCGCGTCGAGGGCGGCCAGCTTGCGTTCGGCGAGCTTCGGCGAGGCGAGACGCGGGGCCTGTACGGCGGCGAGCTCGGCCGGGGTGGTGCCGAATACGGACAGGTTGATGCGGTCGAGGCCGGCTGCCGCGGCGGCGGGCAGGACCGCGGCGCCGTTCTCGCCGTTCGAGGTGAGTCCGACCGTGAGTCCGAGGCGCCGGGCGATGGTGATCAGGCCGGGCAGGTCGGGGTGCAGCGTCGGCTCACCGCCCGTGAAATGCACTTCGTTCGTCGGCAGGCCGCCGCGTATGGCGGCGAGGGCCAGGGCGAAGTCGGCGTCAGCGGCGATCCGGCCGGGGAGGAAGTCGGCGCCGTTGGTGCGGAGGTAGATGGAGACGCGTCCGGTGCTGCCGGGTGCGGCGACGGGTGTTCCCTCGTTGTGGCAGAACGAGCAGGCTAGGCCACAGGCATCGATGATCTTCACGCGCAGGGTGCGGTCCGGTTTCACTTCCACCGGCACGTCGCTCAGGTCGTGCATGGTGCCCCCTCTGCGGGCGGGCCGGGGCGCGGTGCCCCGGCCGGAGTAGCAGGCGCCGGCCTACTCGAAGCGCAGGTCGGCGATGGAGTCCAGGTCGATGCCGTAGAGGCGGTAGACCTTCGTGGTGTTGATCGATGTGAGCCGGTCGTGGTTGATGCCGAGCGCGGCGGCGGCCGTCCACACCTGTGTTTCGTCGTCGGCCTCGATCTCCAGGTACGGCGGGATACGCGGCCACTCGTCGACCTCCAGGCGGGCGGCGCCGAGGGTGTACGAGGTGCGTCGGTTCTCCTGGTAGCCGCGTGGTGTCAGGCCGGTGAGCCGCAGCAGCGCGGCGGTTTCCTCGAAGCTGTCGACGGTCACTTCGGTCTCGTGGGTGCCGTCGACGGCGTCCGTGATGATCTGCTTCACGCACAGAGTGACGTCGGTCCCCGTGTCGCGCAGCCGCACCCATCGGCCGGGGACGGCCGGGATGGTGTCGTACACGTACCGTCGCATGAGGCGGGCCCCAGCCGTGCAAGTACCGCCGACGTCTGCGATGAGCCGTGCGATCTTCGCGGGGTCGATGTCGAGGGCCTTCGCTTCGAACTCAATGCCTGCCATAGGTCTCCGATCGCTGGGTGCTGCTGGTGTCTCAACGACCGTGCAGCGTAAGGACGCGCCGGAACTTCACAGCCGGGTTCCGACGGCGATGGTGTCGTTGTCCGCGAGCCGCAGGATCGCTCGGAGGGACGAGCGCCCGGACGGCGGCCCGGGCGAGGGGTGACTTCGTCGTGCGCACCAACTGCTGGCCGAGCCTCGGGAACTCGGCGTTGCCGGCGTCCGGCGTCCGGCATCAGGGACTCGGACTCGGTGATGGCCATGCCGTTGCCTCCGCGGGGCGTCGGAACCCGCCAGGACCGAATGCGGCGGCGAGTACCGCAGGGGCAGTGAGTTGGCCCGACCCGTCCGGGTGGGTGAGCCACAAGCGGCCGCAGGCCGGCCGGCCCGTTGGCGGGCAGTGCAGCGGCCGGCCGATCGGTTGTACGGCTACGGCCCGCAGGTCGGCCAACTCCTCTACGGCGTCGAGCGGCACGAGCCACCAGGCCGTGTCCAAGTCCGGATCGGCGAGGATCGGTCCGCGGAACTCCTCGCGGATGAGACTGCGCGCCTGGATGCTTGCGACGAGCGGGGCCTCAGCCGCCAGCCACGCACTTCCGGACCGGATCGGCGCCAGCGCCTCAAGGCTCCATGCCTCACGCACGAGGGCGGGGTGCTGGGAGCAGCCGGCAAGCCACGAGTCCCCCGCCAGGTACCGCTCGGTGTACTTCGGTAGGGCCATGGCGGGGACGCTACGTAGGTCGATTGCGCCTCCGGGTGGCGATTGCGCGCGGTTGCGCGCACAGGTAGGAGGCTTGTGCCTGGTTGCTCAGGTGAGGTCGAGAGAGGCCCTCGCGCGGCCGATCAGGCGTCGAGCCGGCGCCCCGTACTCGGCGGCCTCGGCAAGCCAATCCCAGGCGCGTTCGTACAGCTGTACGTCGTCGTCACCGGTCAGCCACAGTTCCTCGCTGATGGTCTCGACGATGACGAGTCTCCGGTCGTAGATCCAGAACGCGTGCGGTGCGGTGCGGCGCAGCTGGGTGCCGAAGGGCAGGATGCCGAGCTCGATGCGGCGTTGGCCGACGAGGTTGTACAACCGGTCGAGTTGCTCGGCCATCACATCGGCAGGGCACGAGCGGTGGTAGAGGGCCGCTTCGCAGACGAGGAAACGGAACGTCTTCTCGGGGTCGTACAGCGCTTCCTGACGGCGCATGCGCGTCTCGACGGCCGCCTCGGTGGTGGGCGGGATGCCGCGGAACTCGGCGTTGCTGTCGAAGATGACCCGCGCGTACTCGGGTGTCTGGAACAGGCCAGGGATGCGGGAGACCTCAAGGCCCCGGATCAGCGTCGTGTTCTCGGTCTGCCGGACGGCGATCTCCTGTCGGCCGCGGTGCCCGCCCGCGAGCTGCCGGCGCCATGAACGGTGCCGCTGCTTCATGTCCAGACCGGCGAGCAGGCCGTGCAGTTCGGGCTCGGCGTCCAAGCGGCCGACCGCGTGGGCCCAGGCGGTCAGATCGGCACGGGTCGGGGTCTGCTTGCCGTTCTGTAACCGGGATACCTTCGATGTCTGCCAGCCCGCCTTGCCGGCGATGTCCTTGCCGTCCAGACCGGCCTCGGTGCGCAGCTCCCGCAGCCGCGCGCCGAGGGCCTCGCGCGCGGTCTGGAAGTCGGTGGTCACACAGTCGAAGCTACCCGTTTCGCGAACTCGGCCGTAGGTACCGCGTGATGCCAGGCGGCGTCCCGGGACTGGCAGGCGGCCAGCACCTCGGCAGGGTCCTCGGTGACGTACACACCGAGAGTGGTGTCGTCGTGGTCCGGCAGCCGCAGGGCGTGGGCTTCGCCGCGCGGGAGGTGGCGAATGTCCTCGCCGGCTTCGATGTTGCTCGGGGCTCGGGCCAGTAGAAACTGCTGCCCCTGAGTGAGGGGCTTGTCGACCAGGCGGACCCGCTCGAACCGCTTGCCTTGACTGACCTGGGCGCGAACGTTCTGCCGCCAGGCGTTGGCCGGCTCGGCAGCGACGTCGTCACCTGCGAGCCACTTCGGCCAGAGCGGGGACTGGCGGTCGGAGGCGTAGCCACGGCGGGTCTCCAGCCGGAACGCGGTGTGCCGGAACTCGCGGAACATGTGTGAGATCGAGGCGAAGGGCTGGAGCTCGGGCGCAGCGCTGCGGGGCGTGTATCGGGTCAGGAGGCTGCGGGGGACGCGGACGAACGTCTCGGACGGTTTGACGTCCCGTAGTCGTACGAGATGCTGCGGGTCAGTCTCTCGGTCTCCTTGCACGAGGATCTCGTCCGTCTCCGGGATCTCGTACAGGGTGGGGCAGTCGCCGTCGTCGCTGGTCGTGCCGAGGAACCTGAGCGTCATCTCGCCCTCCGTGTCCGCTGGTGGGGAGTTCAGCATGCGCGCCAGGGCGCGCTGACGCTCAAGCATTGCAGCGGATTGCGGACCCGTCTGCCTGCTGCCTGATTGTGCGCAATCAGGCTGAGGGCGCCCGGAGTGAAAGCCCTGGGCGCAGCGGCCAGGACTCGGCTGAGTGAGGCGCAGAGCCTCGGCGTTGTCGCGGCCTTGGGCGACGACCGCGGCGACGCGCGGACAGGGCAGGCCGAGGGACGTCGAGCCAGTCGGCCCGGGATGCCCAGTACGGGTCCACCGGACCTTCAGGTGTTCGGTTCACCCGGCTCGCGTGAGAGACCGGGTGGCTGTTCGGCGACGAACGATCCCTTGCCGCGCACGGTGACGATGAGCCCGCGCTCGCGCAGTTCCTGGGCGGCGCGACGTGCGGTGAGCCGGGCCACGCCGTACGCGTCGGCGAGGTGGTTCTCCGAGGGGATGGGCCTGTCCGGCGCCAGTTCGCCGGACGCGATCTTCCCGGCGATGACGTCGGCCAGCTGTACGTAGAGCGGTCTCGCGCTCATCGGATCCAGAGTGGCCTTCGATTCTTCCGGCGGCTCTTTTGTATCGCTCATACGTCCAACGTAGAGCGGTAGTGCCCTGCTCGATCGTGTGGATCCCTCTGTACTTGTCTGTAGAGGTCTGTATCTAGGTGTAGCTTCGAAGATGGAAAGACCCCGGCGAGGTGGCTAGACCTCCCGGGGCACGGCCAACGCTGAACCAGGAGCGTCGACATGCACGACCTTATCCGCCGCACCCTCGAATGGCTGCGCCTTCTCTTCTGCCCGGGCACGGGCAAACGGCGCCGTCTCCGCCACCGCACCCGCCTGTGTCTGCACTTCGTCGTCGTACGGCACCCCGCCGTACCCCGGGCGCCGCAGCTTCCCCAGCACCGTTCCCCGTACGGCCTCGTCACTCCTCTCGACGGCAGCGACTCTGCCCTCGTACGCCCGTATCTCGCCGTCCGCGACCGGCACCTGATCGCTGCGCACGAGGTGGCTGCCTGATGGAGTACGTCAACGGCACTTTCACACCCCGGCTTCTCCCCTGGACGTCCACCGAAGGCAAGCCCTGCTACCTGGTGACCGACGATGGCGGCAGCCGTCTGTCCCGTCTCGCCGACGACTTGGAGGCGGCCCAGCTCGCCACCGGTGTCGATGTGCTCGGTCTCGCCCGCACCGTGCTGGACGACCCGATGTCGCCGTACACCGAGGTCCGCTACGCCGGTCTCCGGCTCGCCGAGTGTCTGACCGATGCCTTGCGCGTCGCCGAGTCCCGTGGCATGCGTCTGTCCACACCGGGTGGGGCCGGGTCGACCACCACGTAGGGCGTCAGCAGAAGGGGCGGCTCGGGTTGTTGGCCCAGAAGGAGAGGAAGGACCAGGTCTGTGCTCCGACCCGTCCGTCGACGACGATCTCGGCGCATTGCTGGAAGGCCGTCACCGCGCTGCGCGTCTGCCCGCCGAAGTCTCCGTCCACGTCCAGGTCGGCGTCCACCGCCTCATTGAGGTAGCACTGGGCCTGCTGGACGACTGCCCCGGATGAGCCCTGCTGGAGGTTGGGCCGGCGGTTCGTGTAGTCGCAGATGTCGTCCGGTCCCTGGGCCACGACGCGTTCGGGGCGTTCGGTGCGTTCCGGGATGGTCTGTGGCGCCGCGGCGGCAGGACCTGCGGCAAGGCCCGCGGAAAGGAGAACAGCCGCAGCGATCGCGTGCGTTCGTCGCATCCTCAACCACCTCCAAGGTGCCGGTGTCTCCAGCGTGCGCCGACGCCTCCCAGGTCGCATCTCGACGCGGGCAGCCCTGAGGGGCCGTCCAGGAGCGGGCGTTGGCGCGAGCGGCGGGGTCGGGGCGGGAGCAGCGAAGAGCCCCGGTCCGGACAGCATCCGGACCGGGGCTCGGGTCGACTGCGACTGCCGGGCGGCTCAGCTCGTCGTCAGCATTCCCGAGCGCAGCCGTGCCACCGTCCGGGAGAGCAGGCGGGAGACGTGCATCTGGGAGATGCCGAGGCGGGCGCCGATGTCGGCCTGGGTGAGTTCCTCGACGAAGCGGAGGTGGAGTATGAGGCGCTGGCGTTCGTCGAGTTCGGCGAGGAGGGGGGCCAGGGCGTGGAAGTCCTCGACCAGTTCGAGGGCCGGGTCCTCCTCGCCGATGAACTCCGAGAGTGTCGCGTCGCTTTCGTCCGCGTCGCCGCCGACCGTCGCGTCGAGGGACGAGGAGAGGTAGCCGTTCGCCGCGACCTGGGCCTCGACGACCTGTTCCTCGGTGATGTTCATCAGGGCGGCCAGTTCGGCGACGCGGGGCGCGCGGCCGAGGCGGGAGGCCAGTTCCTCGGTGGCCTTGGCGAGTTCCGTACGGGCCTCCTGGAGGCGGCGCGGAACGTGCACGGCCCAGGACGTGTCACGGAAGAACCGCTTGATCTCGCCCACGATGTAGGGCACCGCGAAGCTGGTGAACTGCACCTCGCGGGAGACCTCGAAGCGGTCGATCGCCTTGATCAGCCCGATGATGCCGACCTGGACGACGTCCTCCATCGCCTGGCCGCTGCCGCGGAACCGGCGGGCCGCGAACCGCACGAGCGACGTGTTCATCTCGATGAGGGTGTTGCGCGCGTACTGGTATTCGGGAGTGCCCTCCTCCAGTACGGCGAGCCGCTCCAGGAACTGCCCGGTCAGCCCGCGCGCGTCCTGCGGGGCGAGCTTCTGCGGCTCGGCGATGAGGGGCAGCACCTCGCTGGTCTCGGTGCCGGCATCCGTCGTCGTGCCGATGCGCGTGGTCGCTGTCACGGGCCCTCCCTCTAGTCCCGGCCCGCTCCCATCCCCCGACAGGCCACCTCTAGCGCCGCTACCCGCAGCCGCCGGGCTCATGCCCCGCATATGCCCCATCGAGACGTTGAACACAGTCGGTGCAGGTCGGGGCGGTGCCGGGGTACCCACAGAAGTCTGTGACGGCACGGGATCGGAGGGTGGGGCGGCGTGGCGGGGAGGGGTTCAGGCAGTCCGGGAGTCGGGCGAGCGGGAGTCATCGGAGATGCCGGACGCGCCGGATGCGCCGGGGATGCCGGAGATATCGGATGCGTCGGAGATGCCGGATTCGTCAGGGATACCGGAGACATCGGAGAGGGCGGAGACGTCGGAGAGGGCCAAGACATCGGAGTCGTCTTGTATCCGCGCCGCCGCCGCGTCGCAGAACGCCTCGAGGCCCTGCAGCAGCGCGACGCGCTTGGCCGCCGGCATCTGGTCGAGCACCTCGCGCAGCGCCTGCTCCCGTCGTACGCGCAGATCGGCGAGGAACGTACGGCCCCGGCCGCTGAGGCGCAGGCGTACCTCGCGCCGGTCCACCGGACTCACCACGCGCTCGACGAACCCGGTCGCCTGCAGCCGGTCGCAGAGCCGGCTCGTCGAGGGCGGTGTGGAGGCCAGGGAGTCGGCGAGCGTGCGCAGGTTGATGCCCTCGTGGTGCTCGAGGATGAGCAGCACGCGCAACTGGGAGGCGGAGGCGGGCGCTGTCGAGGCCCGGCCCCAGAGGACCTCCAGCAACTCCGCCGCCGTGGAGGTCACACGTGCGACCTCTGCCGGCTCGGGGCGGGGTCGGAGGGAAGTCACAGTCACACTCTCGCAGGCGCCGGGGTGGCCGTCAGCGTACTAGGCGCCCGGGCAGCCGGGAGTGACCCCGGTCGGGGTCGTAGCCGTTCACAGCCGCCCACCGCTCATACAGACCGAGGATTGGTGTGTCGACCATCGTGACGACGATCGTGAACAGATTCGTGGCCGCCGAGCGCGCCCTGCGCACGGCGGCTCCCCATCAGCTGCTGGACGCGGTCCGTCGTGTACTGACCGATCAGTACGCGGCGGACTCCGTCGAGCTTTTCCTGGCCGACTACGGACTCACGGTGCTTCAGCCGGTGTCCGTGCCGCCGCACACCCTCGAGCCGGTGTCCGTGCACAACAGCCCGGCGGGCCGGGCCTTCGGGGCGCAGGAGCCCCGGGTGGAGGACCTGCCGGGGGAGCGCGTCCGGGCGCATCTGCCCGTCACCGTGCGCGGCGACCGGCTCGGTGTGCTGACCGTCGTCCTGCCGGGCGGCGAGCACGCCGACGGCTGCCTCGGCGAACTGGCGGAGATCGCCCAGGTGCTGGGCCATGAGGTCGTCGTCGCCGAGCGGGACACCGACGTCTACCTCCAGGCACGCCGCCGGGACCGCCTCACCCTGGCCGCCGAGATGCAGTGGCAACTGCTGCCGGGCCGCTCCTGCGCCCGCCCCGAGTACGACCTCGGCGCCCAGCTCGAACCGGCGTACGCGATCTTCGGCGACAACTTCGACTGGTCCGCCACGGCCGACCGGCTCAGCCTCTACGTCACCAACGGCATGGGCGAGGGCATCGAGGCCTCCCTGCTGACCAACCTCGCGATCAACGCCCTGCGCAACGCCCGCCGGGCCGGTCTCCCCCTCGCCGACCAGGCCGCCCTGGCCGACCAGGCGGTGTACGCGCACTACTCGGGCCGCTGCTACCTCTCCGTGCTGATGCTCGACTTCGATCTGGCCACCGGGCGGGTCCTGGCCGTGGACGCCGGTTCACCCCAACTGCTGCGACTGCGTCAGGGAGTGGTGGAACGGGTCGACTTCGACGCCCAGTTGCCGCTCGGCATGTTCGAGGAGACCGACTACGCGGTCCAGGAGTTCCGGGCCGAGCCCGGCGACCGGCTCGTCTTCGTCAGTGACGGGGTGTACGACGTCGCCTCCCCGGGCGGAGAGGCGTACGGCGACACCGCCCTGGCCCGGGCGATCCAGTCGACGCGGCTGCTTCCGGCCGCCGATGTGCCCCGGGCCGTCCTGCGCGAACTGAACGGCCATCGCGGCGGGCCCGTCGCCGCCGACGACGCCCTGGTGGTGTGTCTGGACTGGCGTGGGCGGTAGGGGACGGGGAAGGTGCAGGCCAGGGGCGACGGCGGGCAGTTGTTTGGTGTTGCCCACCGTCGGCACTAATGTTTGTCATACGGCAAGTAACGGCTGAGGTGCCGTAGCCCGGCCCTCGGTCCGGCCCGTGCAAGGGAGCGATGCAAGTGTCGGATTCGGAACGGAACGCGGAACAGGAGCCGGCCCATTACCAGGTGAGTGCCTTCCTCGAACGGCGCCGGGAGCAGGTGGCCCAACGATGGGCGGACGCCGCGCTGTTCCGCACCGTCTTCACCGTCTCACGGGACGAGGCCGTGGAGGCGGGCAGGTCCGTGGCCGCGGCGCTGGCCGCGGTGGCGGCTTCCGGGCGGACGGAGGACATCCGCGCGCCCGGATTCGAGTCGGTGCGCGACCAGTTGAGCCGGATGGCGGCCTCCCGCGCCCGTACGGGGATCGACCCGGACGGGGTCGCCGGCGAGGTGGCCGCCCTGCGCGACCCGGTGACCGAGCTGCTGCGCGCCGAGTTCCCGGACCCGTACGCCCCCGAGGCCCAGGACAGCGTGCTGGCCCTGACCGTGCTCATGGGCACGCTGCGCCTGGTGGTGATGGAGACCCTGGTGAGCGCGGGCGAGGAAGTGATCGCACGGCAGCGCGAGCAGCTTCTCGAAGTCGCCACCCCGGTGATCAAGCTATGGGACGGCATCGTCGCCGTACCGCTGATCGGCACACTGGACAGCGCCCGCAGCCAGGTGGTCATGGAGAGCCTGCTGGACGCGATCGTCGCCGAGCGCGCCCGGTACGCCATCCTCGACATCACCGGCGTGCCCACGGTCGACTCGCTGGTCGCCCAGCATCTGATGAAGACGGTGGCGGCGGCCCGGCTGATGGGCGCCGAATGCGTCGTCTCCGGTATCCGGCCCGCGATCGCGCAGACCATCGTCCACCTGGGCATCGACCTCGGCACGGTGCTCACGCGCGCCAGCCTCGCGGACGCGCTGGCCTACGCGCTCAGCCGGCAGGGCGTCGAGATCGCGCCGCTCCGGTCGGCCGGCCCGGTGGCAGACACGGGCGTGCGGTGAGCGGGTTCGGGCCGGCGGCGTTCGGACCCGCGGGGGGACACGCCTTCACGGTGCCGGTCCTCCAACTCGGCGACACCCTGCTGGTCACCCTCCAGGGAGAACTGCACGACGGGATGGCCGAGCAGCTCCAGCAGGACATCACCGCCCGGATCGCGCACTCCCGCGTGACCGGAGTGGTCATCGACATCTCGGGTGTCGACATGGTCGACTCTTTCCTGGGGCGGGTCCTCGCCGAGATCGCCGCCGGAGCCGGGCTGCTGGCCGCTCGTACGGTACTGGCCGGGATGCGCCCGGCGGTGGCGATCACCCTGGTGGAACTGGGGCTCACCCTGCCGGGGCTGCGTACGGCCCTGGACGTCGAACGCGCGATGGAGCTGCTCGCCGCCGGTGAGCCTCACAGTGAGGGGAGTCCCTGATGCAGGCCTCCCGCCATGCCGCGCCGGCGAGCCTGCCGATCGGCTCGGACGCCGATCTGGCCTGGGTACGGCAGCAGGTCCGGCAGGCGGCCGCCGAGCTGGGCTTCGGGCTGGTGCAGCAGACCAAGCTCGTCACGGCGGCCAGCGAACTGGCCCGCAACACCCTCGTCCACGGCGGGGGCGGCCATGTGGAGATCACCCCGCTGGGCGTCGCCGCGTCGAGCGGGCTGCGGCTGGCCTTCGTCGACACCGGGCCCGGCATCCGCGACCTGGACCAGGCGATGACCGACGGCTACACCAGCGGCGGCGGGCTCGGACTCGGCATGAGCGGGGCCAAGCGGCTGGTGCACGAGTTCGAGGTGGAGAGCCGGCCCGGTGAGGGGACCACCGTCACCGTCACCGCCTGGGCCACCGCCGTGCCGCCGTCCCGGCCGGGGGCCTGATGAGCAGGGTGTGGGACGTGCCGGTGGACGACTCGACCCGGGTGCGGGACGTCCGGGTGGCGGCCGAGGAGGCCAGCGCCGACGCCGGGCTTCCCGCGCCCCGCACCGCGACCGCCGCGCTCGTGGCGACGGAGCTGGCGACCAACCTGCTGCGGCACGCCGACGGCGGGCGCGTCGTCATCAACCTCGTCGAGCGCGGCCAGGACGGCGCCCCGGAGACGTCCGTGCAGATCGTCTCGCTCGACCACGGACCCGGCATCCCGGACATCGCGACGGCGATGCGCGACGGCTACACCACCGCGTCCTCCCTGGGCGCGGGCCTCGGCACGTGCCGGCGCATAGCGAACGACTTCGATCTGCACAGCGCCCCCGGCCGGGGCACGGTGGCCGTGGCCCGCATCGGCCACGAGCGGGCCGCCAAGGGAGCGCAGGCATCGCAGAGGGCGCAGGGACCGCAGGGGGCGCTGCGTCTGCCGGGCCCGCGCGTCGGCGGTGTCAACGTCCCCCTCGGCCGGGCCGAGTACTCCGGCGACGCGTGGAGCCGGGTGTACGGCGGCGACCGCGTGACCCTGCTGCTCGCCGACGGGCTCGGCCACGGGCCCAAGGCCGCCGAGGCGTCCGGCGCCGCCGTGGCCGCACTGCCCGGGGTGGCCGACCTGCCGCCCGCCGAGATACTGCGGCACCTGGGCAGGACCCTGCGGCCCACCCGGGGCGCGGCCGTCGCAGTGGCCCAACTCGACCTTACGTCCCAGCAGTTGAGCTTCGCCGGGATCGGCAACGTCAGCGGCCGGCTGCGCACCGACGGCACCTGGAAGCCGCTGCTGTCCCACCCCGGCATCGTGGGCGCCCAGGCCCCGGCGTCCGTGCCCGTGCAGCGCGTGCCCTGGCAGGAGGACAGCCTGCTCGTCCTGCACAGCGACGGCCTGCCCGGCCGCTGGACGCCGCCCGACGACGGCGTGCTCCTGTCCTGCGACCCGGCGGTGGTGGCCGTGGCGGTGCTGCGGGACGCGGGGAGTGCGGCTCTGCCGGTGCGGGACGATACGTGTGTGGCCGTACTGGGGGCCGGTTCCGGTTCCGGTGTCGGTGCTGGTGCCGGTCGCTGGAGCGGCACAGGGGCCTGACTCGCCCCGCCGTTCTCACCGGCCGTCAGTTCCGTCAGGGTGCGGCGCGCCCCCGTCCCGTGCCGCCAGAAACCCCCGCAACCCCCGGCTCAGAGCCGCCCGTTCCGCCGGTTCCATCGCCGCCAGCGCCGCGGCCAGGGCCTCGGTCCGGCGGTCCGCGACGTCGTTCAGGACATGCCTGCCGTGCGCGGTGAGCCACAGCTGCACCTCGCGGCGGGTGCCCGGATGCGGGGCCCGCTCCAGCAGACCGGCCGCGGCGAGCCGGTCGCAGAGCCGGCTGGCCGTGGGGAGGCCGATGTCCATCTGGTCCGCCAGGGCCGTGACGTTCAGACCGGGCCCCGCCTCCACGGTGCGCAGCGCCCGCAACTGGTGCGGGGACAGCCGCAGGGAGGCCTCCTGGGCGGCGACCGACCACAGGGCCGTCAGACTGTCCACGGCATCGGCGATCCGCGACGCGACGGCCTCAGGGCCATCGCCCGGCCCCCTCGCCCTGGGGTCGCCGGGGGCGCCGAGATCGGTCACGAAACGTCACTTTCCATAAGCTCCGGGCACTGCGGAGATCGCCCTCTTGCAAAGGCTGTACCCGATGAGCCGGGGGACAAGCAGACCCGTTCACCACCCGTCCGGGCCGCGTCCCGTTCAGCCCGCGCTGAGCTCCGTCAGCGCGGCCAGCGGCAGCGTGTGCTGGGTCTGCAGCACCTTGGCGCGCAGATAGCGGACGTTGTGCGCGGTGGTGAAGACGCCCGTCGGGACGCGGTCGCGCACATCGACGCCCAGCGTGCGCAACTGGTCCGCCTTGTCGGGGTTGTTGGAGAGCAGGTCCAGCTCGTCGATGCCCAGGGCCTTCAGCATCTGGGCCGCCGCCGTGTAGTCGCGGGCGTCCTCCGGCAGACCCAGGGCCGCGTTCGCCTCGTACGTGTCGAGCCCCTCGTCCTGGAGGGCGTACGCGTCGAGCTTGTTGTAGAGGCCGATGCCCCGGCCCTCCTGGCGGAGGTAGAGGAGCACGCCGCCGCGGTCGGCTATGCGCTCGACCGCCTCGCGCAGTTGCGGACCGCAGTCGCAGCGGGCCGAGCCGAACACGTCCCCGGTCAGGCACTCGGAGTGCAGCCGCACCAGCGGGACCGGGCCCGGCTCGCCCAGGACGACGGCCACGTGTTCCTGGCCGTCGGCCAGTCCGTGGAAGGTGACGAGTTCGGCGTCGACCTGGTAGCCGTCGTGAAAGCGCAGCGGTACCCGGACGCGGGAGCGCGGGGTGGCGAGGGCGGCTGGGGCGGCAGGGGTGTCGGGCATGCGGGGCCTCCGGATTCCGTTCCTGTTCGGCTGCACGGCCGTCTGCTGGGCCGTCTGCTTCAGATTTGAAGCAGATCCACGGTTCGGAACACTACCCTTGCTTTAAATTTGAAGCAACGAGGTTCAGTCGCTTGTGACGTGCCTCACTGAAGTCCCTCCAAGAGCAGTCGGCCGCCTCACGAACAGGCCGTGGAGGACCTCACGAACAGGCCGTGGAAGACCTCCGCCGCCACGGCACGTCGTCCGACGTCGGCCGTGCCCCGTCCTCCTGGAGCCCCTGCGCGATCGCCGCGGAGATCTCCTCCAGCTGCGCCACCTGCTCCTCGCTGAGCCGGTCGAAGACGAAGCTGCGCACGGTCTCGACATGACCGGGCGCCGCGCGCTCCAGTACGGCGAACCCCGCGTCGGTCAGCGCGGCGATGCTGCCCCGCTTGTCGTACCGGCAGGCCTCGCGCCGCAGCATGCCGTCCTTCTCCAGCCGGGACACCGCGTACGTCAGCCGGCTGCGCGTGATCTTCAGCCGCTCGGCGAGATCGGTCATGCGCAGGCGCTGTTCGGGGGACTCCGACAGGACGGACAGGATGGAGTAGTAAAGGTGCGGCATGCCGGCGTCCTGCTGGAGCTGCCGGTCGATCGCGTCCTCCAGAAGCAGCGAGGAGGCGATGTACGCGCGCCAGGCGCGCTGCTCCTCGGGGGTGAGCCAGCGAGTCGTCATGCCGCCAGTGTAGGTTTGTTTCAAACTTGAACCAAGACCCGGCGGGTCACGGCAGACCCTGAGTCCCGCCGGTCCGCCGTCCGACCCGACCGGGGAGCGTCGATGCCTCACCCGTACGTCCTGCTGTCCGCCGCCGTCTCCCTCGACGGCTACCTCGACGACACCGGGCCCGAACGCCTGCTGCTGTCCGGCCCGGCCGATTTCGACCGGGTCGACGAGGTCCGGGCATCCGTCGACGCGATCCTGGTCGGCGCCGGCACCATCCGCGCCGACAACCCGCGCCTGCTGGTCAACTCGGAGGAGCGGCGGGCCGCCCGCACGGCTGCCGGCCTGCCGGAATACCCCCTCAAGGTCACCGTCAGCGGCACCGGCGACCTCGACCCCGAGGCGCGGTTCTGGCACACGGGCGGCGAGAAGGTCCTCTACACGACCGACCAGGGCGCCGAGCGTGCCCGGGCCCTCGGCCTCGCCACCGACGTGGTCCCCCTCGGCGCCGACCTCGACTGGCGTCGGCTCCTCACCCACCTGCACGACGTACGGGGCGTACGGCGGCTCATGGTCGAGGGCGGCGGCCTGATCCACACCCAGCTCCTCACCCAGGGCCTCGCCGACGAACTCCAGCTGGTCCTCGCCCCGCTCTTCGTGGGCGATCCCAAGGCCCCCCGCCTCTTCGGCCCCGGCGGCTACCAGGGCGGCAGGCTCCGGCTGCTGGAGACGCGGCGGATCGAGGACGTCGTCCTCATGCGCTACGAGCCCACCGCCCCGGGCACCGGCGCCCTCGCCGCCGCGGCCGATCACCACTGGCTGGCCCTCGCCTGCGAGTTGGCGGACCTCTGCCCGCCGTCGGACACGGCGTTCAGCGTGGGCGCGGTGGTGGTCGCGGCCGACGGCACGGAACTCGCCCGCGGCCACTCCCGCGAGGGCGGCGACCCGCTCGCGCACGCCGAGGAGGCTGCCCTGGCGAAGCTCGACCCGTCCGACCCGCGCCTCGCCGGCGCCACGGTCTACAGCAGCCTGGAGCCCTGCGCCCGCCGCGCCTCCCGCCCCGCGCCCTGCGCCCGGCTGCTCCTCGACGCCGGCGTCCGCCGTGTGGTCACGGCCTGGCGTGAGCCGGACACCTTCGTCCGGGGCGCCGACGGCAGCGGAGTCCTGGCGGCCGGCGGGGCGGAGGTCGTCGTCCTCCCGGAGCACGAGCAGCGGGCCGAAGCCCCGAACCGTCACCTGCTCTAGAGGGCGGATTCCGCTGCTGAGCATGAGGTGGTCAAGAGTGGTCCCGCGGATGGCGTACACTGGAATCACAACGACGCGGGGTGGAGCAGCTCGGTAGCTCGCTGGGCTCATAACCCAGAGGTCGCAGGTTCAAATCCTGTCCCCGCTACTGAAGGCCTAGGGCCGGAATCCGAAAGGGTTCCGGCCCTAGGTGTTTTCCGGTTTCCGTGCCGCCATTACTGCCAGTGAGCGAACCGCACCACTCCGCACAACAACTGACACGCCGTCAATACCCGGCGGTCACTTACGGAGCGGTCAACTCGCCCGATTTAAGCCGGTCATGGCAGGTAAGTCCGCACGAAAAAGGTTAATGATCAAGTGGAATCGCTGGAATCCACACCCCGGGTCTATTAACGTTCGATAACGCAGCGCGGTCGTCCCAGCCGTCACAGAAGGCGGCTCCGTGCGCACGCGCCGAATCCTGAAAGGGAACCGGGGAACCACCACTTGGGGTGAATCGGGCGTAAACCGCCGTGGAAGCACGGTCGGTATACGCGCGTAGGAGACCTTCCTGCTCCGAACCCGTCAGCTAACCCGGTAGGCGAGAAGGAAGGAAAGGAGTACGCCCACGTGGCGTCCAACCGGCCTGCCCCCGCGGCCCCGTTCGCGCGGAACCAGCGCGACACCGAGACTTTCGGCTACGGCGGTCAGCGCACCGACGAGGGCCCGTTCCAGGAGTGGAACCCCACCGAGGAATCCATCCGTCCCGTCCGTGGCCGGCATCGCGTCACCAAGCAGCGCGGCGGAGGTCTCGCCCGCAGCTCCACCGTCCTGGGCGTCGGCGTCATAGCCGCCGTGGGCGCGGGTGGCATGGCCAGCGCCCAGACCGGCAAGCCGCCGGTGTCCATCTCCGTGTCGGACCTTCCCTCGGTGGGTTCCCTCATCTCGGACGACGACACCCCCGAGGGTTCCTCGACTCCGCTCAGCGGTCTCGGGGCCACGGCCACGGCCAAGGCCGAGGAGGGCTCCTCCGGCGCCGGCGAGGCGCTGCGCGCCCGGATCATGGCCCAGGTCGAGCACCAGCAGGAGCAGATCGACACCAAGGCCGCGCAGGACGCCGCCGACGCCGCCGAGAAGGCGGCCGCGGAAGCCGTGGCCAAGGCGGAGAAGGAAGCCAAGGACAAGGCCGCCGAGGCCAAGCGGAAGGCGGAGGAGGAGGCCAAGAAGAAGGCCGAGGCCGAGCGGCTCGCCGCCCTCGCCAAGCAGTTCACGCTGCCGACCTCCTCGTACACCCTCACC
The DNA here is from genome assembly GCF_024442335.1 of Streptomyces sp. CRCS-T-1. Classification (NCBI taxonomy): domain Bacteria; kingdom Bacillati; phylum Actinomycetota; class Actinomycetes; order Kitasatosporales; family Streptomycetaceae; genus Streptomyces; species Streptomyces sp. CRCS-T-1. The sequence continues at coordinate 4,409,228 of NZ_CP101651.1, forward strand.
TCGACCTTCGGTCAGGCCGGTGCCTACTGGTCCTCCGGCTACCACACGGGTCTCGACTTCGCCGCCCCCACGGGCACGCCGATCAAGGCGGTGCACAGCGGCACCATCACCGAGGCGGGCTGGAACGGCTCGTACGGCTACAAGACGGTCCTCACCCTCGATGACGGCACGGAGATCTGGTACGCGCACCAGTCCTCCATCGGCGTCAGCGTCGGCCAGAAGGTCAGCACGGGCGATGTCATCGGCCGCGTCGGTGCCACGGGCAACGTCACCGGCGCCCATCTGCACCTCGAAGTGCACTCCGGTGGCTCCAGCAGCGGGATCGACCCGATGGCGTGGCTGCGGGGCAAGGGCCTGAACCCGTAAGCGCCACAAGCCAGTCGAAGCACCGGCAGCCCTGACGACGACCCCCCGACGTCAGGGCTGCCGGTTTTCGGTGTCTGCGGACCCGCTGCGCGCGGGGGCGTTTACAGGACCTTTGCGTCGGACCTGGAATGAGCCGCTCCGGTAGGGCCGTTGACGAGAGACATGACTTCTCTTCGCAAGCTCGGCTCCTCCGATCTCGAAATCTTCCCGCTCGCCCTCGGTGGCAACGTCTTCGGCTGGACCGCCGACGAGGCGCAGTCGTTCGCCGTGCTCGACGCGTACACCGCCGCCGGCGGCAACTTCGTCGACACCGCCGACGTCTACTCGGCGTGGGTCGACGGCAACCAGGGCGGCGAGTCCGAGACCGTCCTCGGCAAGTGGCTTGAGGCGCGCGGCAACCGCGCCGATGTCGTCGTCGCCACGAAGGTCAGCCAGCACCCCGAGTTCCAGGGCCTGTCCGCCGCCAACATCAAGGCCGCCGCCGACGCCTCGCTGCGCCGGCTGCGCACCGACTACATCGACCTCTACTACACCCACTTCGACCAGCCCGATGTGCCGGTGGAGGAGATCATCGGGGCGCTCGACGAGCTGGTGAAGGCCGGGAAGGTGCGGCACATCGCCGCCTCCAACATCTCGGCGGAGCGGCTGCGGGCCTCCCTGGAGTTCTCCGACCGCGAGGGCCTCGCCCGGTATGTCGCCCTCCAGCCCCACTACAACCTGGTCTCCCGCGACACCTACGAGGGCGAGCTCCAGGACCTCGCCGAGCGCTCCGGCCTGGCGGCCGTCCCCTACTTCGCGCTCGCGTCCGGCTTCCTCACCGGCAAGTACCGCCCCGGCACGACCGTCGACAGCGCCCGGGCCGGCGGCGCCGCCAAGCACCTGGAGACCGACCGTGGCCTCCGCGTCCTCACCGCCCTCGACGAGATCGCCACGACCCACGACGCCCCCGTCGCCACGATCGCCCTGGCCTGGCTCGCCGCGCAGCCCACGGTGGCGGCCCCGATCGCGTCCGCCCGCACGGTGGAACAACTGCCGGCCCTGGTCGGAGTCGGTGACCTCACGCTGACGGAGTCGGAGATCGCGCGTCTTACGGAGGCTTCGGCCTGAGCGGTCGCCGGGGCGGGGTTTCGTCCTGCTCGCCGAGCATGCTCGCCGTCTGAACGACCAAGGGCACAGCGCCCCGGCACGCGCTGCCGCGATGGGCCAGGGCCTGTGCGGTGGGGCTTCGGCCGGGGCGTTCGGCCTGGGGCTGGCGGCCGGCCCGGCTTTCGTTTGCCTGCTGCTGCAGCTTGACTGCCGTCGCACGCGCCGTCGGTGCGGCTACGGCCGTGGCGCCCGTACCGGACCGGCAGCTGACCGGCGCCAGACCGGCTGACGACCACACGGGACTGGTGGGCGGCCCGGCTTTCGTGGCCGACGGCTGCGGGCTGACCGCCGTCGGCAGGCCCTTCCGTTACCGGTCTGTGCGGCGGCGCTCCGGCTGGGGCGCTCGGCTGGGGCTGGCGGCCGGCCCGGCTGTCGTTTGCCTGCGGCTGCGGCCTGACTGCCGTCGCACGCGCCGTCGGTGGGTAGCGCCCGGCCCGGACCGGCGGCTGACCGGCTGACGACCACACCGGACTGGTGGCCGACGACCCGGCCTTCGTTGCCCGCGGCTGCGGGCAGACCGCCGGGCACGCGCCGCCGAGACCAATCCGTGCCGGGCGCCACGGCCGCGGCGCCCGGCACCGGACCAGAGCAGACGGCGACCGCACCGGACCGGAGGGCGACCGCACCGGACCGGCGGACAACCGGCATCGGACCGGCCGACGACCGGCCCCGTTGCCCGCGGCTGTCGGCCCGCGCCTCGGCTACGAGCGGTACGGGTTGTACGCGGGGTACGGCGTCGTCTTGTACGCGGGGTACGGCGTCGTCGGGGCGGGGTAGGGGGTCGTCGGGTAACCGTAGGCATGGCCGTATGTCCCTGTCGGGTGGCCGTAGCCGTAGGCGCCGTGTACCGGCCAGGGGGGTGCCGCCACCGGGACGGGTGGGGCGGTGATGCGGGCCGCGTGGTCCAGGGCGGGGCGGGCGGCGTCTCGGCGGCGCCAGAGTTCCTCCAGGAGCTCCCGTTCCCGTACGACGAAGTCGGGCCCGGCGCGGCCGCGGCGGCCCCGGTGGCGCAGGAACGCCAGAGAGGTCGCGTAGGACTCGTACTGCGCCACCGCCCGCGCCGCGGACTTCCCCGCGTGGCGGCGGGCGTACTGGCGGGCGATCCGCCTGGCCCGCATCGAGCCGAGCGCGTACGGCTCGGCCGGGGTCAGCCAGCCGGCGACGGCGTACGCGGGCAGCTCCGCCCGTACGGTCTTCAGCTCCCGCTGCCGGGTCCAGATCACCAGCCACGTCAGCAGCCCGAAGATGGGCACCATGAACGCCGCGTACACGGCGAAGAACCCGTACTCGCCGAACGCCGAGGAGCCGTTCCACATCGCGTGCATGCCCATCGCGAGCAGCAGCCCGGAGAGCGGGAAGGCGACGCGGCGGAGGCGGCGGCCGTCCGCCGCGAGCGCGGCGATGCCGAAGCCGATGCCCGTGAGGACCGTGAAGAGCGGATGCGCGAACGGCGACATGACGATCCGCACGAAGAAGGTCGCCGCCGTGACGGAGGCGATGCCGCTGTGCCCCGCGAGCTGGTCGGTGCCGAAGGCGATGCCCAGATAGAGGATGTTCTCCGTGAAAGCGAAGCCGGTGGCCGTGACGCCGGCTATGACGACCCCGTCGACGATGCCGGTGAAGTCACGCCGCCGGAAGAGGAAGACCAGTAAAACGGCCGCCGCCTTGGCACACTCCTCGACCACCGGCGCGATGACGGTCGCCCCCAGCGTGTCCGCGCTCGTCGGGTCCGCGGTCGCCGTCGCTATCCACTGTGTCGCGAAGCTGTTGGCGACGATCGCTATCAGCGCCGCCGCGCAGGCACCCCAGGCGAAGGAGAACAGCAGGTTCCGCCAGGGCCCCGGCTCGACCCGGTCCAGCCAGCGGAACGCGGCTATGAGCAGGGGGACCGGGAGGACGGCCAGCCCGAGCCCGACCAGGAACCCTTCCGTGCCGGTCTCCTCGCGGACCAGGGCGAGGATGACCAGGCCGGAGATCACGAGGAGCGTGGACAGCGCGCCGTAGCGCACCCAGGCGCGCTGCCACCAGTGGGCGTGCCGCAGCGGGCCGGCGGCCGTGCCGGCGAAGGGCACGCCGTCGGCGGGAACGCTGGGATACGACGGATACGGGGGGCAGGTGGCCACGGCATTGACCCTAACGACGGATGGGCGCTGTCCGCAGGCGGGAGGAAACCGGGGGCGGTCAGGCGCCGGCGGGGGGTTGCTCCACGTGCTGTACGCGACGGAAGAGGAGGTCGTTCACGACATGACCCTTGTCCAGTCCCTGTCCCTCGAAACGGGTCAGGGGACGGAAGTCGGGACGGGGCGCGAAACCGCCGTCCGCCTGCGTGTTCTCGAAGTCGGGGTGTGCGGTGAGGACCTCGAGCATCTGCTCGGCGTACGGCTCCCAGTCGGTGGCGCAGTGCACGGTCCCGCCGGGCCTGATACGGGTCGCGGCGAGGGTCAGGAACTCGGGCTGGATCAGCCTGCGCTTGTGGTGCCGCTTCTTGGGCCAGGGGTCGGGGAAGTAGACGCGCAGGCCGTCGAGGGAGTCCGGGGCGAGCATCTCGCGGAGCAGGATGATCGCGTCGCCGTTCGCGACCCGGATGTTGGACATGCCGTCCTGGTCGGCGAGATTGAGCAGGTTGCCCTGGCCGGGGGTGTGGACGTCGACGGCGAGGATGTTGGTGCGGGGGTCGGCGGCGGCCATCTGCGCGGTCGCCTCGCCCATGCCGAAGCCGATCTCCAGGACGACGGGGTTGTCGTTGCCGAACAGGCCGGCGAGGTCGAGGCCTCGCTGCCCGTCGATGTCCAGTCCCCACTTGGGCCACAGCCGCTGCAGCGCGTCCGCCTGCCCTGCCGTCACCCGGCTCCGCCGCGGCTGGAAGCTCCGGATCCGCCGCTCGAAGTGCGACCCGGCGGGATCGGCCTTCGGCCCGTCGGGAAAGCGCGGCTCACCCTTGGCCCGCGTATGCCGGATGGACACACCGGGCGCGTGGTCGGGGTGCTCGCCGTCGGGGGTGCTGGGCGGCTGGATGCTTTCGGGGGTATTCACGTCAGACACAGTGAGGCCGATTTTACGGCCGTCGGGTAAGGGGCTGTGGCGGGGTGAGGCCGCGGCGGCCCGCTCCGCCGGGTCGCGGACCCACGCGGCGGACCCGCCCGGGCCCGGCGTCACAGCACGCTCAACGCCCTCCGCGCCACCTCCCGCCCGATCGGCAGGCTCGCCGTAGCCGCAGGAGACGGCGCGTTCAGCACATGCACCGTACGAGCGCCCTCGCGGATCAGGAAGTCGTCCACCAGCGTGCCGTCCCGCAGCACGGCCTGGGCCCGCACCCCCGCCGCCGTCGGCACCAGGTCCTCCTCGGTCACCCCGGGCAGCAGTCTGCCCACCGCGTCCGTGAACGCAGCCTTGGACAGCGACCGCCGCAGCTCACCCGCCCCGTACCGCCAGTGCCGGCGCGCGATCCGCCAGGATCCCGGCCAGGCCAGGGTCGATCCCAGCTCGCGCCAGCGGACCGTGCCCCAGCCGTACCCCTCGCGGGCCAGGGCCGGCACCGCGTTGGGCCCGACATGGACACCGCCGTCGATGCCACGGGTGAGATGCACCCCGAGGAACGGGAACGCCGGGTCGGGGACGGGGTAGACCAGGCCCCGGACCAGCTCCGGTCGGGCCAGTTCGTAGTACTCGCCCCGGAACGGCACGATCTGGACGTCCGGGTCGTCCCCGGTCAGCCGGGCGATCTCGTCGCTGTACAGGCCCGCGCAGTTCACCAGGACCCGGCCGCGCACCACGTCCCCCGCCGAGGTGAGCGCGGCGACGCCCAGCTCGGGGCGGCGGTCGATGCGCACGACCCGGGTGCCGTAGCGGATCTCCGCGCCCGAGCCGTGGGCCAGCTGACGGGCGACCGCGACGAAGTCGCAGATGCCGGTCGTACCGACGTGTATGGCGGCGAGGCCCCGGACCTCCGGCTCGTACTCCATGATCTGGGACGCGCACAGCTCCCGCACCGGGATGCCGTTCTCCCGGCCGCGCTGCACGAGCGCGTGCAGCCGGGGCAGCTCGGAGCGGTCGGTGGCGACGATCAGCTTGCCGGTGACCGAGTGCGCGATGCCGTACTCGGCGCAGAACTTGACCATCTCGGCGGCGCCCCGCACCGCGTAGCGCGCCTTGAGCGAGCCGGGGCGGTAGTAGACGCCGCTGTGGATGACTCCGCTGTTGCGGCCGGTCTGATGCCGGGCCGGGCCCGGTTCCTTCTCCAGCACCGTGACACGTGTGCCCGGTGCGGCGCGTGTGATCGCGTACGCCGTCGACAGACCGACGATCCCGCCGCCGATCACCAGCACGTCACAGTCGTAGGCGAACCGCACGAGCACCACCTCCCACCTCGATAGTGCACTGCGCCACTGACATCGCCTTCAAACGCGCGGAAGGGCGGCAGGTCCGACGCTCACGCGGGAGCCACCAGCAGCGGCCGCGCCCGCTCGCGGAGCTCCACCACCCGGGGCTCGTCCCCGTAGGGCTCCAGCCGGTGCAGAAGATCCTTCACGTACTCCGTGGTCCGGGCGGACGAGATGCGCCCGGCGACCTCCACCGCCCGCACCCCCTGCTCGCACGCCGCGTCCAGATTGCCCGACTCCAGTTCGGCCACCGCCGAGACGACGAGGCGCAGACCGTGCGAGCGGACGAACTCCTCCGTCGGCTTGGAGAGCGCCTGCTCGGTGAAGCGGCGGACCTGGCGGGGCGCCTTGAGATCGCGGTAGCACTCGGCCGCGTCGGCGGCGAAACGGTCGTAGGAGTAGAAGCCGAGCCAGCTCGGGTCGTTGTCGCCGGGGCGGGCGCGCTCCAGCCAGCTCTCGGCCGCCTTCAGGGCGCCGCCGGCGGCCGGGGCGTCACTGGCGCGGGCATGCGCGCGTGCCTCGACGAGACGGAAGAAGCTCATGGTGCGGGCGGTCGCGAGACCCCGGTTGCGCTCCAGCGCGGCCTGGGCGAGGTCCACGCCCTCGTCGCCGAAGCCGCGGTAGGTGGCCTGGAGTGACATGGAGGCCAGGACGTAGCCCCCGAGGGGGACGTCCGCCGCCGCCCGGGCCAGGCGCAGGGCCTGGATGTAGTACCGCTGGGCCGCTTCCTGCTGGCCGGTGTCGAAGGCCATCCAGCCGGCGAGCCGGGTGAGTTCCGCGGAGGCGCCGAAGAGGGCCCGGCCGACCTCGTCGGAGTAGGAGCCGAGCAGGAGAGGGGCGGCCTCCACCCTTAAGCACTCGGGGACCATCGACGAACGCCAGTCGCCGCCGCCGTACTTGGAGTCCCAGCGCCGCGCGTCCTCGGCGGCCTCCCGCAGCTTCTGCACATCGCTGTGGCCGACTTTGAGCGGTGCGCCGGAGCCCTCGCCGGGGCCCACGTCACGCGCGACCGAACTGTCGGCCGGGGTTATCAGCCATCGTGAGGCGGGCGTCGCGTACGCGCTCACCGCGAACGATCCGGCCAGGGACTGCCAGATGCCGCCGGTTCCGGCGCGGCGGCCCGCGAGGTCGAGGCGGTACAGCTCCGTCGCGGACCGGACCGCCTGGCCGACGTCCCGTGGGAAGGCGAGGCCGACTTCGGGCGCGGGGTCCGCGTCCGCCAGGCCGATCTCGTGCAGCGGCACCGGGCGGCCGAGCTTCTGTCCGATGGCGGCGGCGATGAGGTGCGGCGCCGCACCCTGCGGCACCATGCCCTTCGACACCCAGCGCGCCACCGACGTCTTGTCGTAGCGAAGCGTCAGACCGCGCTGGGCGCCGAGGTCGTTGACCCGCCGCGCGAGGCCTGCGTTGCTGATTCCCGCGAGGGCGAGAACGGCGCCGAGTTTTTCGTTCGGCCCGCGTTGCTCCCTGGACATGAGCCACCCCTCGACACAGACGGCTGCCGGCACTGGCATAACCACGCGGCATTCGTAAACCCAGCGTAGTTCGCCGCATCCCAAGCGTTAAGGGGCATTGTTCCGGTTGGCGGGATTGTGGTCCGTACTGAAGTGCGGTTCAGATACGGGCTGTTGCGGCGTGCTCCCACTGTGTGGCCGTGCGCCCGCCCGTGCGCTCTTCTCCAGCCATCGCGGGAGCGGTTCCATGGTCATTGCGTGGGTCGGCCCGCTGTACTGGATCCAGTGGGCTGGGGGACACCGCCGCCTCCATCCCCGCGGGCGGCGGAAGGGTCCGGGAGGCGTGCTCCGTCTCCCGGACTGCGCGATCGGGCGGTGGTACGCCGATCCTGTACGGAGCGTGTTCGACGCTGTCCGTGGCACAGTGATTTGGCCGAAAATCGACCCCGCCGGTCATGGGGTATCAGGGCTCCGACCATGGCAGTTGAGGGCGCATCGGGCGTAGTCGGGGCGCGTATCGGGGGCGCATTCGCGCCGCAATCGTGGAGAAGACGTGTCGCTGACGTGCCTTGCGTCCGGCGCGTCTTTTCTGCGTTCGGGCCGCCCGGGGCGGTGCGGGCGTAGCCGCCGGGGCGCATTCGACGGAGCGCAAGCGGCGTCGGGGCCCTCTGGAGTGCTTCCTTCATGGCAGCATGGTGAACCGGTTCGTACGGTGCACTGGTTGTCCACAGCCTGTGGAGGCGGCGATGCGGTGGTTGGTGGGATGGAGCAGCACCGCCGCGGGAGCACTCGCTGCCGGTTCGGCGGGGGCCACGGGGTCGGACGGCGAGACCGTGCACCCGGTGGGCTCCCAACTCCTGTGGGGCGACCCCGATCCGCTCTGGGCGGTCGGCGACTGGCGCCCCGACGAGGTGCGGGTGGTGAAGGCCGACGACCGGACCCGTATCGCCGTCCTCGGCATCTGCGGTGCCACCGACGAGCAGTTGCGCGTCGCGCTGTTCGCCGCGCGCGGCGGGGCACTTCGGCATCTGACCGCCTGGCCGGGCAGCTACACCGCGATCGTGCAGGTCGGCAGGAGGCTCACCGTCTGCGGCGATCTCGCGGGCGCGCGGCCGGTGTTCCACACGCCCTGGGCCGGCGGCACGGCATACGCGACGGCCGCGCTGCCGCTGGCCGACCTCATCGAGGCCAACCTCGACTTCGGGCACCTCGCCGCGCTGCTGGCCGCTCCCGACGTACCCGCCGCGCTGCACGACTCCACGCCGTACGACGGCGTGAAGCGCATTCCACCGGGGCATGCGCTGATCCTGCGCGCCGGTGCGCGGGAGATCGCCGGATACGAGCCCGTCGCCTCGCTGGCGGTGGCGGCGCCTCCCGCCGACCCCGACAGCGCGGTCGACGCCGTGCGCGACGCGCTCGTGGAGGCCGTACGGACCCGGCTGTCCGCGCCGCGCCACGTCCCCGGGGCGGACATAGACCCCGGACCCGTCCCCGGCATGGGACCCGCCGAGCGGCGTGCCGCGCGCGGAATGCCCGTCCCGGGCATCGGGGCGGACCTGTCCGGCGGACCGGCCTCGGGGACGCTGGCGCTGCTGGCCTCGGGCCTTCCCGGCATGCCGGGCACGGTGCTGGGCCACGGCACGGGCGCGGGGGAGCGGCTGCTGGCGGTCACGTTCAACGACCTCACCGTCGCGGGGCAGGAGGCCGAACTGGAGCGGGCGGGCGCCCTGGCGGCGAACCCCCGGCTGCACCACGTGGTCGTGGCGGGCGGCGAGGAGACCCTTCCCTACGCCGACCTGGACGGCCCGCTGACCGACGAACCCGGGCCGTGCCTGGTGTCGGCGGCCCGGCACCGGGCCCGGCTGGCGTCCGGCAGCGCGGACCACTTCACCGGCTACGGCGCCCGTCAGGTCCTCGACGCCCACCCGGCCCGGCTGGCCGACCTGCTGATGGACCGCAGGCGACGTCATCTCGTGCGGCCGGTCGCCGCGCTGGCCAAGGCGGACGGTTCGGTGCTGGTCCCCGCGCGCGTGTACGCGGCGGCGCGACGGCTGTCCCGTACGCCGTACCGCTCGGGCCTCGAATCCCTCGCCGAGCGGCTGCTCGACCACCGGTCGGACGACGGCCTGGACGCGCCCGGTGGGGCGGTGGAGGCCTCGCTCGCCGCGCTGACCTGGGGCAGACCCGGGCCGGCCGCGCGCTGGCTGACCGGTGAGGCACTCGCTGAAGTATCGGTTCGCCTTCAGGCGTCCACACACCGGTCGGAGCTGGTGGGACCGGGACAGCGGCCGGGCGACTTCCGCGCGCGTGCGGCGCTGGCACGGCACGCGGCGGACCTGCGGGTATTGGAGCAGGCCGCCGAGATCCGCTTCCAGCGGCTGCACGCGCCCTTCCTCGACAACCAGGTCGTGCGCGCGGCCCGCGCGCTGCCCGAGGCGCTGCGGGTACGGCCCGGGGCGCGTGCGGCGATCCTCCGTACGGTGCTGGAGGGCGCCGGCGTACGGGAACTGCCGCCCGGCTGGGGCGTCCCGACCCAGGCCACCGAGGCGACCGCGGCCCGAACGGGCCTGAGAGTGGCGGCGGACACCTTGATCACACTGTTCGACACCCCCCTCTTGGCAGAAGCGGGCCTGGTCGAGGCCCGAGTCGTCCGCAAGGCCCTCCGCTCGGCGGCAGCGGGCGACCCCCTCCCCCTGGACGGCCTCGCCGACCTGGTCTCCCTGGAACTCTGGCTCCGCCGCCTCCTGGCCCGCCGAGGCACATGCTGGACGGGCACGCCTGCGCGGCAGCGGGCAGTACCGGCGGGGATCGCGCCGCAGCGGGGGGCGTTGGGGGCGGGGGCGGGAGGAGGGCGGACGTAGCCTCCCCCGCCTGAGCTGCGGGCGGCTGGTCCCGCTCTAGCTGCGGGCATGCGTGCCGCTAGGGGCGGCACGGGTGGGCGCAGCGGCACCTCGCCGCGCCGAGCTGCGCAACGCCCCGGCTTCAGCAGCAACGCCGAGCACCTCAAACGCACAGCAGCACCAACACCCCGCGTTCAAGAACCCCGCAGCCCTCACCCCCACCCCAGCGACAATGACCCCCGTGCGGTACAGAATCCTGGGCACCACCACGGCAGAGGACCCCCACGGCACAGCCATCCCCCTCGGCGGCCCCCGCGTCCGCGCCCTGCTCACCGCCCTGGCCCTACGCCCCTCCCACCCCACCCCTCCCCACACCCTGATCGACGAGGTGTGGCCGGACGCCCCACCCCAGGACGCCCCCGCCGCCCTCCAGGCCCTCATCGCCCGCCTCCGCCGCGCCCTCGGCAAGGACGCCGTCACGACCTCCCCGTCCGGCGGCTACCAACTCACGGCCACGCGTGAGGACATCGACCTCTTCGTCTTCGAACGGCTGGTCCAGCAGGGCACCGACGCCCTCGCCGCCGACGCCCCCGCCCGCGCGGAACAACACCTCGACGCCGCCCTGGCCCTCTGGCAGGGCCCCGCCCTCGCCGACCTGCCCGACCGCTCCGCCGTCACCCGCCCGGAGGCCACACGCCTGGAGGCGACCCGGGCCCGGGCCGAGGCCCGCCTACGGCTCGGCCGCGCCCTGGACGTCGTACCGGAACTGCGGGAACTGACCGCCGTACACCCGTACGACGAGCCCCTGCACGCGCTCCTCATCTGCGCCCTGCGCGACACCGGCCGGCAAGCCGACGCCCTCGCCGCCTACGAGTCGGCCCGCCAAGCCCTCGCCGAGGGACTCGGCACCGACCCGGGCCCGCAGTTGCGCGCCCTGCACGCCGAACTGCTGGGCATACGGCCCGCGCCGGACGGCAAGCCCTCGTCAACGCCCCCCGCTCGGCCCGAGCGCACCGGCAACATCCGTCCCCGTCTGACCTCTTTCGTGGGCCGGGAACCCGAGATCAGCGCCATCCGTTCGGATGTGCACAGGGCCCGCCTCGTCACCCTCACCGGACCGGGCGGCTCCGGCAAGACCCGGCTCGCCGAGGAGGCCGCCGCCGGGCTTCCGCAGGCCTGGCTGGCCGAGCTCGCCCCGCTCGACCGGCCGGAGGCGGTGCCCGGAGCGGTGGTCAGCGCGCTCGGTCTGCGCGAGACCGTGCTGCTGACCAGCGAGCTGACGGCCGTGCCGGACGACCCGGTCGCCCTGCTCGTGGAGTACTGCGCCCCGCGCAGCCCGATTCTGATCCTTGACAACTGCGAGCATGTCATCGGCGCCGCCGCCCACCTCGCCGAAACCCTGCTGACCCGCTGCCCCGGACTCACGATCCTCGCCACCAGCCGGGAACCCCTGGGTGTGCCGGGCGAGTTGGTGCGTCCGGTCGAGCCGCTGCGCCCGGACCAGGCCCGCCGGCTGTTCGCGGAGCGCGCCGCCGCCGTCCGTCCCGACTCGGACGCCGTGCTCAGCGACGAGCGGGCGGTGGCGGAGATCTGCCGACGGCTGGACGGCCTGCCGCTCGCCATCGAACTGGCGGCGGCCCGGCTCCGGCTGCTCACCCCCCGGCAGATCGCCGACCGGCTCGACGACCGCTTCCGCCTCCTCACCTCCGGGAGTCGTACGGTCCTGCCCCGCCAGCAGACCCTGCGTGCCGTCGTCGACTGGTCGTGGGACCTGCTCGACGAGGCCGAGCGGACGATGCTGTGCGAGGTGTCCGTGTTCGCGGGCGGCTGGGACCTCGCGGCGGCCGAGGCGGTGTGCACCGGGCCCGCCGCCGAGCTGCTCGGGGCGCTCGTCGACAAGTCCCTCGTCGTGGCCGCGCCCGGCGAGGGCGAAGGCTCGGCCGGGATGCGGTACCGCCTGCTGGAGACCATCCACGAGTACGCGGTGGAGCGGACCGCCGAGGTGCCGCCGCTGCGCGTCGCGGCCGAGCGCGGGCACCAGGCGTGGGTGCGCGCCCTCGTCGAGCGGGCCGACCCGCTGCTGCGCTCCGCCGGGCAACTGCCGTGGATCTCCCGCCTGGAGACCGAGCTGGACAACATCCGCGCGGCCCTCGACCGGTCCCTCAAGGCCGGGGAGGAGGCGGAGGCCGGTGCCCTCGCCCTGGCCATGGGCTGGTTCTGGTGGCTGCGCACCTACCGGCACGAGGGCATGCAGTGGCTCGACCGGACCCTGTGCCTGGGAGCGGCGAGGGATGCCGCGGGCCGTGGGCCCTCCTCCGGTGGCGAGCCGGGCGTGGCGCCCGACCCCGTCGACCACTTCCTCGCCCTGCCGGACGGGGAGGCGGCGCATCCGCTGCACGCCCTGCGGATGCAACTGCGCATGCTGCATCTGTTCTTCATGGCCGAGGACACGCCCATCGACGCGTTCGCGGGCGGGCGGCGCCCGTATGTGACGCGCGTGTGGTCCTACTTCGAGTGCGGCGGACCGCAGGCGGCCCGGGTCCCGGGGCTCGTCTGGCCGATGATCGCCTCCTTCGTCGGCGAGCTGAGCGACGTCCGGACCGCCATGGACTCCGCCGTCGCCAACTGCCGTGCCCACGGCGGCGACTGGGAGACCGCCGTCGCCCTGATGTTCCGTACGCACATGGTGGTCGACGCCCCCGGCGACCTGGAGGGCGTCGACGACGACCTCGCGGAACTGCGCACCCTCAGTCGCCGCGCCGGAGACCGTTGGCTGCGGGCCCAGGTCTGCAGCGCGGCCGGCGAGGCCGCCATGGCGCGCGGCCGTTTCGCGGAGGCCAAGGGGGAGTACGAGGAGGCTCTGCGGCTCGCCTACGAGGTGGGCGCGTACGCCGAGTCGCCGTTCCTCATCGCCCGGCTCGCCGAGATCTCCTACCGCGTGGGAGACCGCCCGGCCGCGCTGGCGGCACTGGACGAGGCGAGCGCCGCCGCCGACCGGTACGTCGTGTCCGACTCCAAGGCGTTCGTGCTGCTGCTGCGGGCCCAGCTCGCGTACGAGGACGGGCACATCGCAGGGGCGCGCGAGCTGTGCGAGTCGGCGCGCGCGGAGGCCGCGCGGGGCACACCGCCGCCCCAGTTCATGGTGATGCTGGATCTGATCGACGCCGTGATCACGGCGAGCGAGACCGCTCCGGAGCCCGCCCTGGCCAAACTGGCCGGAGCCCTGCGCGATGCCGTGGACCGGCGGTGCTCCGATGTGATCCGGGCGACGGTCGTGGACAGCGCGGCAGGACTGCTGGCCGACCTCGGCGACTTCCCGCGGGCGGCACGGCTGCTCGGCGCCGGTGACCACTGGCGGGCCGGCCGCCCCCGCCCCATGCCGGAACACGCCCACGTGGAACGGACCGCGTCCGCCGCCCGCGCCGCCCTGGGCAAGGCCCGGTGGGACGCGGAGCGCGCCCTGGGCGCGGGCCTCACCGCTGACGACGTCCTGCGCGAGCTGGCCGAGGCGAGCGGTTCGCAGCCGTCGAGCCACGCTAGGCGCAGGTGAACTTCGACTCCGCCCAGTCCGCCAGCGCCACGTTGTCGAGGGCGCCGCGCGGTTCCACGACCAGCCGTACGGTGCTGCGGCCGGCGAGATTCACATGGACGGGGACGGCCGGGTCCCCGCCCTGGACCAGTCCGGACCGCCACAGCCGGACCCCGTCGGCGTAGACGGAGAAGCGCACCTTGCCGAGCCTCAGCGTCAGGTCGTCCACCCCGACGAGCGCGTCGTACGAGGAGCAGGAGCGGTTGAGGTCGACGGTGACGGAGGAGCGGCCGTGCACGGTGACGCCGTGCGCGTACCGCTGGTCCCCGACCGACATGCCGTACCGCTTCCAGACCCAGCTGCTCGACCCGATCCGCATCTCGGGCTCGGTGCCGTCACCGCTGATGTCGTACGACAGTTCGTTCCACGGGTAGACGACCGGGGCGGGCGGCGCCTCGGTCGGGGGCGGTGTGGGCGTGGGTGCCGGGGGCGGGGTCGGCCTCGGGGACGCGGGCGGCGGGGTGGGCTCGGGCGCCGGTGCCGGTGTGGTGGCCGAGGACCGGGTGGGACGCGGGCCGGTCCCCGGGGTGGTCGGCGTCGGCGCGGGCGTCTCGGCGCGCGCGGGCACGATCCCCGGGGGCCGCGGCCCGGGCTCCCGGTCCGGGGGAGAGGGCGTGGGCGTGGGATCGCCGGGCCGCACCACCGGTGACGTCGGGGAAGCCGGGGCAGGGGGAGACGTCTTCGCCTCGTCCTTCGGCTTCTCGTTGCCGGCCAGGGCCATCACCACGGCGGCCACCACGCCCACGGCGACCACACCGGCCGCGATACCGGCCTTCACCGGCGCGCCGATCCCTTCGGAAGCCGCCGCACCTCCGCCGCTTCCCGCCCCACCGGACGAACCGGCACCAGCACCGGCACCGGCACCGGCACTAGCACCGGCTTCTGTTCCCGCTCCCGCACCCGCCGCCGCGCCGGACGAGCCCCCGCCCGCCGTCGCGGCCGCACCCGCGGCACCGGCCGCCCCCGCGCCTCCGGCGAGGAGCCCGGCCACCTTGGCGTACCCGGCGGCACCGAACCAGCCGAGGACGGCGACCGGGACGACCGCGGGGATGCCACCGGCCACTTCCGCGATCTGGCTCGCGGCCAGCCGGCACTTCGCGCACTCGTCCAGGTGCTTGCGCAGCCCTCGCTCGGCACGGGTGCGCAGCCGGCCGCGGGCGTAGGTGCCGAGCTGGTCGGCGTAGCGCGCGCACTCCTCGTCACCGGTGAGCGTGGCGCTGACGTGGGCCTGGAGGTAGGCCTGCTTGAGGCCCTCACGGGCCCGGCTGGCGAGTACCCGGGTGCCGTTGGCGTCCAGGCCGAAGAGCGTGGCGACCTCGCTGGGCGACTCGTCCTCGACCTCGGTGTGCCACAGCACGGCCTGCCACCGCTCGGGCAGCGACCGGAAGGCCTGCATGGCCATGGACCGCTCGGCCTGGTGCATTGCCCGGACGTCCGCGCCCAGTTCGGTCGTGTCGCCGTCGGACACGTCGGGCTTGTGCGCGGACTGGGCGGCGAAGACCGCGAAGTCGTCGACGAGCTGTTCCCGCCGCGCCGACCTCGTCCAGGAGGCGGCCACGCGCCGGATGGAGGTGAGCAGATACGCGCGCACGGCGTGCTGGGGGCCGGAGCCGCCGCGCACCGCCTGGAGCATGCGGGCGAAGACCTCGGCGGTCAGGTCGTCCGCCGTGTGCGCGTCGCGGCAGCAGGTCAGCGCGTACCGGCGCACGGCCTGCGCATGGCGCCGGTACAGCTCCTCGTACGCCGTGTCGTCGCCCGCACGCATCCGGTCGATGAGCTCGGCGTCGGCCGGCGGGACCTCGCGGGGCGGTGGCAGGACGCTGTCCTCGTGCCGGTCGCGCTGTGCCGGGACCGTGCCGTCGGCGGGGTGCCCGCCCGGCGGGACGCTCGCGCGTCCGCCCTGGCTCGGTACCTGCTCGTCCCGCCCGTCAACGTTCATCGCGGAAAGCCCCCGCCAGCCGCCCAACCCGTCCAGACCACCGGGTCAGAGTGCCACAGGGGCTCCAGGCCTGGACCCCGGAGTTCGGACCATCACTCATCCGTGGGGATTTATCGCACGTCGGTACTAGCCATCACCCATTCGGGGAAGGCTCCCCTTTTACTCCGGGTCCCTCAGGCCCCTCCACGCACGGCCGCGCACGGTTCCTCGCGGCCGCGCATGGTCACTCACGGCCGCGAGCGCAGCCCCTCCAGCAGGATGTCCAGCAGCCGGGCCGAGGCGGCCGCCTGCTGTGCCGCGTCCGGCAGCGAGGGCGCGGCCGTAGCGATCACCAGCAGCACGTCCGACACCGACACATCCGGCCGCAGCTCACCCGCCGCACGCGCCCGCTCCACGAGCTGGCCCACGACCTCGAGCAGCGCCGCCGCCCCGGCGTCGTCCTCCGCGGCGACCGCCGGTACCGCGGCGACCGCCACCGGCTCCTCCGGAACCAGCCTCAGCTCCGTCGTGCCCGGCTGCGTCCGCTGCTGCGGCACCCGCGCCTGACCGGCACGGTCCTCCTCGACCGAGACCCGCAGCACCTGCGGCGGCAGCAGCCGCCCGGCACCGGAGGCCACCGACGTCCGCAGGAAGCGCGACAGAGCCGACCACGGCTCGTCCTCCTGCCCGAGCGCCGCACGCGCCTGGTCGGTCAGCCGGGAGGTCTCCTCCTCGGCTATCCGCCGCACCAGGACGTCCTTGCTCGGGAACCGCCGGTACACCGTGCCCACACCGACGCGCGCGCGCCGCGCCACGTCCTCCATCGGCGCGCCGTACCCCAGCTCGCCGAAGACCTCGCGCGCGGCACGCAGCACGTGCTCCAGATTGCGCTGTGCGTCCACGCGCAGCGGTGTCGTGCGCGGACCGTCACCGCGTCCGCCGCCCACCGCCGCGCTCAACGTCGCGCCACCCGCCAGTGCGGATGCGGACGACCAATGAGAATCCTGAACATGCATACGCATTCCCCCGGTAATGACGTCTCCCCCCGGAGACACTCCCCGCCATTCGATGCCGGGGCGAGGGAACAGGCCCTGGTCCGCGGACCCGCCCGTCGCGGACCCGGTGAGCACATCCCCCTACACCCCGTCGACACACGAACATAGTTGAGAGGGAGTCAATTCAGAAGGGGCAGGTTCCGCACGGAGCGCCCACCGATCGGAGTACGGGTCGTATACGTCCTGAATGTGCCCCCGCGCGCCCCCCGTGCCACCCCCACTGACCTGCACGTATCCAGTACAGCCCGATAATCCGGCCAACTCCGCGCGCTCTCCCGCTCCGGTCACACAATTGGTCGAGGCTGTGGACAAACGCAAGCGGCGGGTGCGTCATGGGATGGTGAAGGAACGTGCGCGCATTCTCGTTGTCGGTGGTGGCTACGTCGGGATGTACACGGCCCTGCGCCTGCAGCGCAGACTGAAACGGGAACTGGACCGGGGCGAGGTCGAGATCACGGTCGTCACCCCCGACCCGTACATGACGTACCAGCCCTTCCTCCCCGAGGCCGCAGCCGGCGCCATCTCGCCCCGCCACGTCGTCGTACCGCTGCGCCGCGTCCTCGACCGGTGCCGCGTCGTCATCGGCGAGGCGACCGCCGTCGATCACGCGAAACGCACCGCCACCATCAGCACCCTCGCCACCGAGGAGGAGGGCACGGGCGGACAGCGGCTGGCCTACGACGAACTCGTCCTCGCCCCCGGCTCCGTCTCGCGCACCCTGCCGGTCCCCGGCCTCGCCGACCACGGCATCGGCTTCAAGACCGTCGAGGAGGCCATCGGCCTGCGCAACCACGTCATCGAACAGATGGACATCGCCTCCTCCACCCGCGACCCCGCGATCCGCGACGCGGCCCTCACCTTCGTCTTCGTCGGCGGCGGCTTCGCCGGTGTGGAGGCACTCGGCGAACTGCAGGACATGGCCCGCTACGCCGCGCGTTACTACCACAACATCCGGCCCGAGGACATGAAGTGGATCCTCGTCGAGGCCTCGGACCGCATCCTGCCCGAGGTCGGCGAGGAGATGGGCCGCTACACCGTCACCGAGCTGCGCCGCCGCAACATCGACGTACGCCTGCGGACCCGCCTGGACTCCTGCGCGGACCGGGTGGCGGCCCTCAGCGACGGCGCCCGCTTCCCCACCCGCACGGTCGTCTGGACGGCCGGCGTGAAACCCCACCCGGTCCTCGCCGCCACCGACCTGCCCCGCAACGACCGCGGACGGCTCATCTGCACCCCTGAGCTGACGATCGAGGGCACCACGCACGCGTGGGCGGCCGGAGACGCCGCGGCCGTCCCCGACGTCACAGCCGGCGCACCCGGCATCACCTGCGCCCCCAACGCCCAGCACGCCGTCCGCCAGGCCCGGGTCCTCGGCGACAACATCGTGCGCTCCCTGCGCGGCGAACCCCTCACCACCTACACCCACAAGTACGTCGGCTCGGTCGCCTCCCTGGGCCTGCACCAGGGCGTCGCCCACGTCTACGGACGCAAGCTCAAGGGCTACCCCGCCTGGTTCATGCACCGCGCCTACCACCTCAGCCGCGTCCCCACCTTCAACCGCAAGGCGCGCGTGCTGGCCGAGTGGATGCTGTCCGGCCTGTTCAAACGGGAGATCGTCTCGCTGGGTTCACTCGAACACCCCCGGGCGGAGTTCGAACTCGCGGCCGGTGGAAAGCCTTCTCAAGACCCCCCGCACAACCCGAAGGGGTCGTCCTGACCGGACTCAGGAACTCCTCCGGCCGGCCCGGCGTCTGACGGATGCCGGTCCGGTCCGCACACTGCCAGACTGGTCCACCACCGCGGGCGCGCCACCGCTCGCCCCGGTGCGGGCCCCCGGGGCCCCGGCCGGTTCCGGTGCCGGCCGCCGACGACTACACGAGGCAAGGATTCGTGAACTTCACGCGCTGGAGCGCCCGGCTCCCCGGAACGCAGCGCCGCGCCGCAGCGCGGACCGAGCAGACGGCCTCCCCGGACCGGCGGGGGGACGGCTCCGTACCCGCCGCCCGCGCCGAACACCTGACCGACGAGACCCCGTCCGTCCCCGCCGTCGACGAACTGCGGGTGCGCGAGGTCCTCGACCGCGTCCCGTCCCTCGTCGCCCTCGTCCACGGCCCCGACCACCGCATCGCCTACGTCAACGACGCCTACACGACGGCGTTCGGCGTACGTCCCCTGGGCGAACGCGCCCGCGAGGTCCTCCCGGAGCTGGACGCCCTCGGCCTGTTCCCCCTCCTGGACCAGGTGCAGCGCAGCGGCAAGCCCCGCACGGTGAAGTCCCGCAAGGCCCCCGACGGCCGCTCCTACACCTTCACCTGCACCCCGGTCGCCCAGGGCGACGGCGGCAGCGAAGGCCGCGGCGTCCTGGTCTTCGCCACCGACGTCACCGACCACGCCGAAGCCGCCGAACGCCTGCGCGCCAGCGAACGTCGCCAGCGCGAAACAGCGGTGACCCTCCAGAGATCCCTGCTCCCCCAGGAACTAGAAGAACCCGACGACCTGCGCATCGCCGCCACCTACCACCCCGGCGGCACCGAGGCCGCGGTTGGCGGCGACTGGTACGACGTCATCACCCTGGGCGGCGGCCGCACGGCCCTCGTCATCGGCGACGTCATGGGCCGCGGCGTCCGCGCGGCCGCGGTCATGGGCCAGCTCCGCACCGCGGTCCGCGCCTACGCCCGCCTCGACCTGCCCCCGCACGAGGTCCTTCAACTCCTCGACGGCCTGGCGGCCGAGATCGACGCCAACCAGATCGCCACCTGCGCGTACGCGGTCCACGACCCGAACGAGGGCAAGCTGGTCTACGCCTCGGCCGGCCACCTCCCCATCCTGGTCCGCGACGAGACCGGCACGGTCCTGCGCGCCGAGGAACCCACCGGCCCCCCGCTCGGCACCGGCGGCTGGATGCACTCCTCCGGCTCGATCCCCCTCAGCCCCGGCTCCACGGCCGTCCTCTACACGGACGGCCTGGTCGAGCGCCGGGACGCAGACCTCGACGAAGGCATCGCCGCCCTGGAACGCGCCCTGGCCGGCGCCACCGGCACACCCCAGGTCGTCTGCGACCGCCTGGTCCGCTCGGCCGGCGTCACACCCGACCACGACGACGACGTGGCCGTCCTGGTCCTCCAGCACCCCGCCCGCACAGGCGCGGAGGGCGAGCTCTTCCGCAACGCCGCCCTGGAACTCCTCGGCGGAGTGGAAGCGGCCCCCCGCGCGCGTGCCTTCGCCTCCGGCGTCCTGACCAGCTGGCGCTTCCCCGCCGACCTGCACGACCTGGGCGTCCTGGCCACCAGCGAACTGGTCGCCAACTCCCTCCAGCACGGCACCCCGCCGATGCGCCTGCGCCTGCGCCGCACCGACCGCCGCCTGATCATCGAGGTCACCGACGGCGACGACCACCTCCCCCGGCGCCGCCGCGCCGAAGCGGGCGACGAGTCGGGCCGAGGCATCGCCATCGTCGCCACGATCGCCTCTAACTGGGGTAGCAGACGCACCCCGGGCGGCGGCAAGGCGGTGTGGTGCGAATTCGCCCTGCCGCGCACCGGCCCGTCATGACCGGGCGGGATCAGACGTCAGCGGAAACGGGCGCCCCACCCCGCGCCACGACCCTGCTCTTCGCGAGCCACGGCTGATCCTGCGCCTCGGTCAGCTGCCGCCCCAGCCGCATGGCCAGGACGGTGATCCCGAGGGAGAACACCAGGAACGCCACGATGTACGGCGCGTGCAGCGAGGCCCCCAGCGGCCCGCCCACCGCCGGCCCGACGGCCAGCGCGAGCTGCTTGACCAGGGCGAACGCCGAGTTGTACTGCCCGGCCATGCCCTCCGGCGCGAGATCCGCGACCAGCGGGGCCACGGTCGGCGACAGCATCGCCTCGCCCAGCCCGAACAGCGCGTACGTCGAGACGAACGCGGCCGTCGCCATCTCCTGGCTCCCGTGCCCGAGCCCCGCGTACCCCGCGACGGCCCACGCCACGGCCCAGATCAGCCCCACGGCCGCGATCACCCGCGACCGCCGACGCCGCTCCACGAACCGCAGCACCGCGAACTGCGCGATGACGATCACCAGCGTGTTCGCCGCCAGCGCCGTCCCCAGCGCCGACGTCGATATCCCGGCGGCCTCCACCCCGTACGCGCTCAGCCCCGACTCGAACTGCCCGTAGCAGGCGAAGAACAGCACGAAGCCCAGCACACACAGCTGCACCATGGCCCGATTGCCCAGCAGCTGCTTCCAGCTGCCCCGCCCCGATGCCACGGGCGCGTCCTCGATCTTCGGAGCGTGCGGCATCCGCACGGTCGCCATCACCACGACCAGCAGCAGGAACATCGCCGCCTCGATCGCGAAGAGAAGGGTGAAGGAGGCGGCACTGGTCGTGTCGACCAGATGACCACCGATGAGGCCACCGACACCGAGCCCGAGGTTCTGCAGGAAGAACTGCATGGCGAACGCCCGCGACCGCGTCTCCGCCGACGAGCAGTCCACGATCATCGTGGCCAGCGCCGGCTGCATCACGGCCTGCCCGGCCCCCAGCAGGGCAGCCGACACCAGCACGGCCGCCGCGCTGCTCGCGATCCCCAGACTCAGGGCACCTATGGCGGCGGTGATCAGGGCGGCGAGCAGCACCGGCAGCGGGCCACGCCGGACGATGGCCCGACCGGCGAACGGCAGCACGACCAGCGCGGCCACAGCGAAGACGGCGAGCACGAGCCCCGCCGTCATGGCCCCAAGACCTCGCACCTGCGCCACGTAGACGTACAGGTACGGGACCGTGAAGCCCAGCCCGAACGCGCTGAGTGCGTTACCCACGTGAATCCGGCGCATCGCTGCGCCCATCGCCCTGGTCACGTTCACCTCTTCCACAAGTTAGGAGTGAAGACTTCGAAACTAAAGTTCGAAGCTAAAGAGTACATACCCAAGGACTTCAAGGCAAAGAACGTCCGTGCCATACTGCCGCCATGGGCGACACCCCCGGCCCCAGCGAGCCGACCCTCGAAGAACAGATCGCCGCGTACCAGCGCGAGTTCCAGGACCTCGACCCCCAGGTGGAGCAGATCGTCTCGGCCCTCTCCCGTCTCAACCGCCGCATGAACGTCGCCTACGGCCGTCAGACCTCGGCCCTCGGCATCAGCAACGCGGAGTGGGAGGTCCTCAAGGCCCTCGTGCTCTCCGGCGCTCCCTACCGTCTGGGCCCCAGCGACCTCGCCAAGCGCCTCGGCCTCACCCCGGCCGCCATGACCCACCGCATCGACCGCATGGTCGGCGAAGGGCTGGTTACCCGGGAGCGAGACGAGAGCAACCGCGTACGAGTCATCGTGGAGCTGACATCCGAGGGGCGTGAGAAGTGGCTGGAGGCAATGCGCCTGGCGACGGTCTTCGAGGAGGACCTGCTCCAGGACCTGACCCCCGTGGAGCGCACCGCGCTCGGCGGTGCCCTCACCCGCCTGCTGCGCAGGGTGGAGGACGCCCAGCCGGACGCCGGCGGCCGCCTCTCAGACCTGGACTGACGGCCCGATAAAAGATCTTGACAAGGGCCGCTTGACACCCCCCTGCCCGATCCGTAAAGTTCTTCGGGTTGCCGCGGAGCCGTAACGGTTCTGCGACAGCACTTTCGCCGCTCAAGCGGCACCCAACCACTAGCAAGATCGCTCCCAGCGGAGTTGTTTTCGGCGTGCCCGAATTCAATTCGAATTGGGACTCGACGGCCTGATCGACTCGACACCGGCTCGATTTGGGAAACGGCGAGAGACCGCGCTAAGGTTGGACACGTCGGAACGGCCCAACAGCCGCAAAGACAACCCCCTCTGACTGGGAGTCAGGCCCGAAAGGATCTGATAGAGTCGGAACCGCCGGAAAGGGAAACGCGGAAGCGGGAACCTGGAAAGCACCGAGGAAATCGGATCGGAAAGATCTGATAGAGTCGGAAACGCAAGACCGAAGGGAAGCGCCCGGAGGAAAGCCCGAGAGGGTGAGTACAAAGGAAGCGACCGTTCCTTGAGAACTCAACAGCGTGCCAAAAGTCAACGCCAGATATGTTGATACCCCGTCTCCAGCATTCGCTGGGACGAGGTTCCTTTGAAAAAACACAGCGAGGACGCTGTGAACGGTCGGGCCTATTCCGCCTGACTGTTCCGCTCTCGTGGTGTAGCACCGGATTACCGGTACACATTCACGGAGAGTTTGATCCTGGCTCAGGACGAACGCTGGCGGCGTGCTTAACACATGCAAGTCGAACGATGAAGCTCTTCGGGGTGGATTAGTGGCGAACGGGTGAGTAACACGTGGGCAATCTGCCCTTCACTCTGGGACAAGCCCTGGAAACGGGGTCTAATACCGGATAACACCTCCACTCTCCTGAGTGGAGGTTAAAAGCTCCGGCGGTGAAGGATGAGCCCGCGGCCTATCAGCTTGTTGGTGAGGTAATGGCTCACCAAGGCGACGACGGGTAGCCGGCCTGAGAGGGCGACCGGCCACACTGGGACTGAGACACGGCCCAGACTCCTACGGGAGGCAGCAGTGGGGAATATTGCACAATGGGCGAAAGCCTGATGCAGCGACGCCGCGTGAGGGATGACGGCCTTCGGGTTGTAAACCTCTTTCAGCAGGGAAGAAGCGAAAGTGACGGTACCTGCAGAAGAAGCGCCGGCTAACTACGTGCCAGCAGCCGCGGTAATACGTAGGGCGCGAGCGTTGTCCGGAATTATTGGGCGTAAAGAGCTCGTAGGCGGCTTGTCACGTCGGTTGTGAAAGCCCGGGGCTTAACCCCGGGTCTGCAGTCGATACGGGCAGGCTAGAGTTCGGTAGGGGAGATCGGAATTCCTGGTGTAGCGGTGAAATGCGCAGATATCAGGAGGAACACCGGTGGCGAAGGCGGATCTCTGGGCCGATACTGACGCTGAGGAGCGAAAGCGTGGGGAGCGAACAGGATTAGATACCCTGGTAGTCCACGCCGTAAACGGTGGGCACTAGGTGTGGGCAACATTCCACGTTGTCCGTGCCGCAGCTAACGCATTAAGTGCCCCGCCTGGGGAGTACGGCCGCAAGGCTAAAACTCAAAGGAATTGACGGGGGCCCGCACAAGCGGCGGAGCATGTGGCTTAATTCGACGCAACGCGAAGAACCTTACCAAGGCTTGACATACACCGGAAACGTCTGGAGACAGGCGCCCCCTTGTGGTCGGTGTACAGGTGGTGCATGGCTGTCGTCAGCTCGTGTCGTGAGATGTTGGGTTAAGTCCCGCAACGAGCGCAACCCTTGTCCCGTGTTGCCAGCAGGCCCTTGTGGTGCTGGGGACTCACGGGAGACCGCCGGGGTCAACTCGGAGGAAGGTGGGGACGACGTCAAGTCATCATGCCCCTTATGTCTTGGGCTGCACACGTGCTACAATGGCCGGTACAATGAGCTGCGATACCGCGAGGTGGAGCGAATCTCAAAAAGCCGGTCTCAGTTCGGATTGGGGTCTGCAACTCGACCCCATGAAGTCGGAGTCGCTAGTAATCGCAGATCAGCATTGCTGCGGTGAATACGTTCCCGGGCCTTGTACACACCGCCCGTCACGTCACGAAAGTCGGTAACACCCGAAGCCGGTGGCCCAACCCCTTGTGGGAGGGAGCTGTCGAAGGTGGGACTGGCGATTGGGACGAAGTCGTAACAAGGTAGCCGTACCGGAAGGTGCGGCTGGATCACCTCCTTTCTAAGGAGCACTTCTAAGCCAGGCTTGCCTGGTTCAGAGGCCAGTACATCAGCGAACGTCTGATGCTGGTTGCTCATGGGTGGAACGTTGACTATTCGGCACACTCGATCGTCTTCTCCTTCTAGTACTGCTCTTCGGAGCGTGGAACGTTGAGGGGAGCGGGGAGTGTGTCGGGCACGCTGTTGGGTGTCTGAGGGAATGAACTTCCTCAGTCGCCGGCCCCGGTGAAGCATCGCGTAAGTGGTGTGTGACGGGTGGCTGGTCGTTGTTTGAGAACTGCACAGTGGACGCGAGCATCTGTGGCCAAGTTTTTAAGGGCGCACGGTGGATGCCTTGGCACCAGGAACCGATGAAGGACGTGGGAGGCCACGATAGTCCCCGGGGAGTCGTCAACCAGGCTTTGATCCGGGGGTTTCCGAATGGGGAAACCCGGCAGTCGTCATGGGCTGTCACCCGCTGCTGAACACATAGGCAGTGTGGAGGGAACGCGGGGAAGTGAAACATCTCAGTACCCGCAGGAAGAGAAAACAACCGTGATTCCGGGAGTAGTGGCGAGCGAAACCGGATGAGGCCAAACCGTATGCGTGTGAGACCCGGCAGGGGTTGCGTATACGGGGTTGTGGGATCTCTCTTTCACAGTCTGCCGGCTGTGAGACGAGTCAGAAACCGTTGATGTAGGCGAAGGACATGCGAAAGGTCCGGCGTAGAGGGTAAGACCCCCGTAGTCGAAACGTCAGCGGCTCGTTTGAGAGACACCCAAGTAGCACGGGGCCCGAGAAATCCCGTGTGAATCTGGCGGGACCACCCGCTAAGCCTAAATATTCCCTGGTGACCGATAGCGGATAGTACCGTGAGGGAATGGTGAAAAGTACCGCGGGAGCGGAGTGAAATAGTACCTGAAACCGTGTGCCTACAAGCCGTGGGAGCGTCGGGCAAGCACTTGTGCTTGCCTCGTGACTGCGTGCCTTTTGAAGAATGAGCCTGCGAGTTTGCGGTGTGTTGCGAGGTTAACCCGGGTGGGGAAGCCGTAGCGAAAGCGAGTCCGAACAGGGCGATTTTAGTAGCACGCTCAAGACCCGAAGCGGAGTGATCTAGCCATGGGCAGGTTGAAGCGGAGGTAAGACTTCGTGGAGGACCGAACCCACCAGGGTTGAAAACCTGGGGGATGACCTGTGGTTAGGGGTGAAAGGCCAATCAAACTCCGTGATAGCTGGTTCTCCCCGAAATGCATTTAGGTGCAGCGTCGTGTGTTTCTTGCCGGAGGTAGAGCACTGGATAGGCGATGGGCCCTACCGGGTTACTGACCTTAGCCAAACTCCGAATGCCGGTAAGTGAGAGCGCGGCAGTGAGACTGTGGGGGATAAGCTCCATGGTCGAGAGGGAAACAGCCCAGAGCATCGACTAAGGCCCCTAAGCGTACGCTAAGTGGGAAAGGATGTGGAGTCGCAGAGACAACCAGGAGGTTGGCTTAGAAGCAGCCACCCTTGAAAGAGTGCGTAATAGCTCACTGGTCTAGTGATTCCGCGCCGACAATGTAGCGGGGCTCAAGCGTACCGCCGAAGTCGTGTCATTGCAGCAACAGGGCCAACGCCCGCTGTGATGGGTAGGGGAGCGTCGTCTGCCGGGTGAAGCAGCCGCGTAAGCGAGTTGTGGACGGTTGACGAGTGAGAATGCAGGCATGAGTAGCGATTCACACGTGAGAAACGTGTGCGCCGATTGACTAAGGGTTCCTGGGTCAAGCTGATCTGCCCAGGGTAAGTCGGGACCTAAGGCGAGGCCGACAGGCGTAGTCGATGGATAACCGGTTGATATTCCGGTACCCGCTGTGAAGCGTCAAACATCGAATCCAGTGATGCTAAGCCCGTGAAGCCGTTCCGGACCCTTCGGGGAAAGGAAAGTGGTGGAGCCGGTGACCCAAGTTGGTAGTAGGTGAGTGATGGGGTGACGCAGGAAGGTAGTCCATCCCGGGCGGTGGTTGTCCCGGGGTAAGGGTGTAGGCCGTGCGATAGGTAAATCCGTCGCACACGTGGCTGAGACCTGATGCCGAGCCGATTGTGGTGAAGTGGATGATCCTATGCTGTCGAGAAAAGCCTCTAGCGAGTTTCATGGCGGCCCGTACCCTAAACCGACTCAGGTGGTCAGGTAGAGAATACCGAGGCGTTCGGGTGAACTATGGTTAAGGAACTCGGCAAAATGCCCCCGTAACTTCGGGAGAAGGGGGGCCACATCCGGTGATGAGCTTTGCGCTCTGAGCTGGGGGTGGCCGCAGAGACCAGCGAGAAGCGACTGTTTACTAAAAACACAGGTCCGTGCGAAGCCGTAAGGCGATGTATACGGACTGACGCCTGCCCGGTGCTGGAACGTTAAGGGGACCGGTTAGTCACTCTTCGGGGTGGCGAAGCTGAGAACTTAAGCGCCAGTAAACGGCGGTGGTAACTATAACCATCCTAAGGTAGCGAAATTCCTTGTCGGGTAAGTTCCGACCTGCACGAATGGCGTAACGACTTCTCGACTGTCTCAACCATAGGCCCGGTGAAATTGCACTACGAGTAAAGATGCTCGTTTCGCGCAGCAGGACGGAAAGACCCCGGGACCTTTACTACAGTTTGATATTGGTGTTCGGTTCGGCTTGTGTAGGATAGCTGGGAGACTTTGAAACTCGCACGCCAGTGTGGGTGGAGTCGTCGTTGAAATACCAGTCTGGTCGTGCTGGATGTCTAACCTGGGTCCGTGATCCGGATCAGGGACAGTGTCTGATGGGTAGTTTAACTGGGGCGGTTGCCTCCTAAAGAGTAACGGAGGCGCCCAAAGGTTCCCTCAGCCTGGTTGGCAATCAGGTGTTGAGTGTAAGTGCACAAGGGAGCTTGACTGTGAGACCGACGGGTCGAGCAGGGACGAAAGTCGGGACTAGTGATCCGGCGGTGGCTTGTGGAAGCGCCGTCGCTCAACGGATAAAAGGTACCCCGGGGATAACAGGCTGATCTTCCCCAAGAGTCCATATCGACGGGATGGTTTGGCACCTCGATGTCGGCTCGTCGCATCCTGGGGCTGGAGTCGGTCCCAAGGGTTGGGCTGTTCGCCCATTAAAGCGGTACGCGAGCTGGGTTTAGAACGTCGTGAGACAGTTCGGTCCCTATCCGCTGTGCGCGTAGGAATATTGAGAAGGGCTGTCCCTAGTACGAGAGGACCGGGACGGACGAACCTCTGGTGTGCCAGTTGTTCTGCCAAGGGCATGGCTGGTTGGCTACGTTCGGGAGGGATAACCGCTGAAAGCATCTAAGCGGGAAGCCTGCTTCGAGATGAGTATTCCCACCTCCTTGAGAGGGTAAGGCTCCCAGTAGACGACTGGGTTGATAGGCCGGATATGGAAGCACGGTAACGTGTGGAGTTGACCGGTACTAATAGGCCGAGGGCTTGTCCTCAGTTGCTCGCGTCCACTGTGTTGGTTCTGAAACCACGAACAGCCCCATACCCAGGTCACGGTATGGTGCGGCAGTTTACAGTTTCATAGTGTTTCGGTGGTTTTAGCGTTAGGGAAACGCCCGGTTACATTCCGAACCCGGAAGCTAAGCCTTTCAGCGCCGATGGTACTGCAGGGGGGACCCTGTGGGAGAGTAGGACGCCGCCGAACAATCATTCAAGGAAACCCCCGTATCTTCGGATACGGGGGTTTTCTGCGTTTCAGGGTCGTTTACGAGGGCTCCACCAGCTTCGTGTCGTACGCCAGGATGACCGCCTGAATGCGGTCTCGAGAGCCCGTTTTCGCGAGGATGCGGCCCACATGGGTTTTCACCGTCGACTCGGCCAGGTGGAAGCGGGTGGCTATCTCCGTGTTCGTCCAGCCCTGGCCGATGACCGTGAGGATTTCCCGTTCCCGGTCGGTGAGGGAGGCGAGGCGGGCGTCCTCTTGGGGCAGGTTCTCGGTCGAGGAATCGGTCGGCAGGTGGTGGACGTAGGCGTCCAGGAGGCGGCGGGTCAGGCTGGGGGCGACGACCGCGTCGCCGGTGGCCACCGCGCGGATGCCGGAGAGGAGTTCCTCGGGCTGGGCGTCCTTGACCAGGAAGCCGGAGGCGCCGGCGCGGAGGCCCGCGTAGGCGTATTCGTCCAGGTCGAAGGTCGTGACGATCAGGATGCGGGTGCGGTCGCCGGCGGCGGTGATGCGGCGGGTCGCCTCGATGCCGTCCAGGCCGGGCATGCGGATGTCCATGAGGACGACGTCGGGGTGGAGCTCCGCCGTCATGCGGACCGCTTCGCTGCCGTTCGCGGCCTCGCCGACGACCGTCATGTCGTCCTGGCTCTCCAGGAGCATGCGGGAGCCGAAGCGCTGGAGGGGCTGGTCGTCGGCGATGAGGACCGTGGTCACTGCGGGGTTTCCTCCGGGAGATGGAGACGGACGTGCCAGCCCTGCTCCGGGTGGGGGCGAGGGCCGGCCTCAAGTGTGCCGTCGTAGAGGGCCGTTCGCTCGCGCATTCCGGGGAGTCCTCGACCGGCTCGGGGAGGGGCGTCCGTTCTGCGGGCGGTGCCCGTGTCCGTGATCTGGACGGTGACGGCGGCTTTCTCCTCGTAGGACAGCTCTATCTCCGCGGTGGCGCCGGGGCCGGCGTGTTTGAGGGTGTTGGTGAGGGCTTCCTGGATGACGCGGTAGACGGTGAGTTGGCGGCCCGGGGGGAGTGTGGGGGTGCCGTGGGTGGTGGTGCGGACGGGGAGGCCTGCGGAGCGTACGCCGTCGAGGAGTTGGTCGAGGTCGGTGAGGCCGGGTTGGGGGGTCAGTTCTGCCTGGTTCTTCTCCTCCTCGCGTAGGACGTCGAGGAGGCGGCGGAGTTCGGTCAGGGCCTGGCGGCTGGTGGTGGCGATGGCGTCGAGGGCCTGGCCCGCGCGCTCGGGGGACTTGGCGGCGGCGTATCGGCCGCCGTCGGCGAGGCCGGTGATGACGGAGAGGTTGTGGCCGATGATGTCGTGCATCTCGCGGGCGATGCGGGCGCGTTCGGCGGCGGTGGCGAGTTGTGCCTGCTGGTCGCGTTCGGTCTCCAGGCGGCGGGCGCGGTCCTCCAGGGCCTCGGTGTAGGTGCGGCGGGTGCGGACCGTGATGCCGATGAGGGCGGCCACGGTGATGGACATCAGCTGGGAGCCGATCTGCTGGTCCCAGGTGCCCTCGCCGTAGCGGACGACCGAGACGAGGACCGGGGCCATCACCAGTGCCGTGGCCCACCACAGGTCGCGCAGGGCGCGGCGCAGGGCGATGTGGTAGATCACGACCAGCTGGAGCAGGGCTGCTTGGAGTGCGGTGCCCGTCCAGGCGTTGACGAGGGCGAAGGGCATCATCGCGGCCAGGACGGTGCCCGGGTGGGTGCGGCGTCGGAGCAGGGGCAGCGAGAGGCCGAGGCTCAGGGTGAGGACCAGCCAGCCGGGGACGTCCAGGTTGTGCGCGTTGTGGCGCCAGCCGCCGCCGTAGTCGATCAGGGCCGCCGTCACCCAGAAGCCGGTGAAGTGCAGGTCCCACAGCAGCGGGTGGCGTCGGTCGAAGGCGCGCACCTTGCGGGTGAGGCGGTGGGTGTAGTCGGTGAGGGGCTCCGGCGCCCTGTGTTCCGTCACGGGGTCCATCGTGAGGGTTCCGATGCCGCGTGTCAGACGTCTCGGTGGCGCAGGACCGTAGCGGCAAGCGCCAGAGTCGCCGTAGTCCACAGGAACATGGCCAGCAGGGCCGTGCTCGGGGAGGTCGCGCCGGGCAGGGGCTGGGCGGTGGTGAGGGCTTCGAGGGCCTTGCCGGGGAAGTGGCGGACGGCGTCGTCGACGAAGTCGTACGGAAGCATGGCCAGGATCTCCGGGAGGATCATGACGAGTCCGATGAAGGCGCCGATGGCCATCGGGACCGAGCGGAGCAGGGCGCCGATGCCGAGGGCGAGGACGGCGAGCAGGGTGAGCCCGGCCGCGTTGCCGGTGAGGGCGCGCAGGACGCCCGGGTCGCCGAGGGCGGCGGACTGGTCGGTGCCGGAGAGGAGGGACTGGGCGAGGGGGAAGGTGAGGAGGTTCGTCGCCAGGGTGAGGGGGAAGGCGATCGCGGCCAGCACGGCTGCCTTGGACCAGAGCACGGGCAGGCGGCGGGGGACGGCCGTCATCGTGGCGCGGATCTGGCCCGTGGAGTACTCGCCGGCGGTGGCCAGGATGCCGAGGACGCCGAGGTTGATCTGGGCGAACTGGGTGCCGAGGAGGACGAAGAGGACCGTGTCCATCTCGCCCTCGCCGCCGCCGTCGTAGGCGGCGCCCAGGCCCGCGCCCATGGCGGCGGTGAGGGCGCTGGTCACGGCGAGGGTGACCCAGGTGGAGCGCAGGGTCCAGAGCTTGTGCCACTCGGAGCGCAGGACGCGGGCCGGGGTCACGCGGTGGGGTAGGGCCGTCGTGGTCATGCTGCCGCTCCTTCCAGGGTCGCCGTGTACTCGACCGCGTCGCGGGTGAGGTCCATGAAGGCCTCCTCCAGGGAGGCGGTGCTCGGGGTGAGTTCGTAGAGCGGGATGCCGTGGGCGGCTGCCGTGCGGCCGATGTGTTCGGCGTCCGTGCCGCGGATCTGGAGGGTGCCGGGGGTGTCGGTGGTGATGCCGACGCCGGGGGCGGTGAGGAGGCCGGCGAGGGTGGCGGCCTCCGGGGTGACGACCTTGGTGGTGCCCGCGCCGGAGTCGCGTACGAAGTCGGTGACCGTGGTGTCGGCGAGGAGGCGGCCGCGGCCGATGATGACCAGGTGCTCGGCGGTCAGGGCCATCTCGCTCATCAGGTGGGAGGAGACGAACACCGTGCGGCCCTCGGCGGCGAGGGACTTGAGGAGGGTGCGGATCCACAGGACGCCCTCGGGGTCGAGGCCGTTGACCGGTTCGTCGAGGACGACGGTGGCCGGGTCGCCCAGGAGGGCCGCGGCGATGCCGAGGCGTTGGCCCATGCCGAGGGAGAAGCCCTTGACGCGGCGGTGGGCGACGTCCGTGAGGCCGGTGAGGGCGAGGACCTGTTCGACGCGTGCGCGGGGGATGCCGTGGGTGTGGGCGAGGGCGCGCAGGTGGTGGTAGGCGGTGCGGCCGGGGTGGACCGAGCGGGCCTCCAGCAGGGCGCCGACTTCGGTGAGGGGCGCGGGATGGGCGGCGTAGGAGCGTTGGCCCACGGTGGCGTGGCCGCGGGTGGGGGCGTCCAGGCCGAGGATCATCCGCATGGTCGTGGACTTGCCGGCGCCGTTCGGGCCGAGGAAGCCGGTGACGGTGCCGGGGCGGACGGTGAAGGACAGGTCCGTGACGACCGTCCGGTCGCCGTAGCGTTTGGTCAGTTCGTGTGCGGTCAGCATGCTTCGATGCTCGTGCGCGCGGGGGCGGCGGGCGTCGGACCGGTGGGGGAATCGGGGTGAGGGGTGTCGTACCCGGGTACTACCGTGGCCCGCATGAGCTATGTGATCCGGTCCGTCCGTGCTGATGAGTGGCCCGCGGCGAAGGAGCTGCGGCTCGCGGCGCTGCGGGACCCGGTGGCGCACCTCGCCTTCCTGGAGACGTACGAGGAGGCCGCGGCCAAGCCGGACTCCTTCTGGCAGGAGCGGACCGCGCAGGGCTCCGAAGGGGCGGACGCGGTGCAGCAGATCATCGCCGAGGGGCCCGACGGGCGGTGGGTGGGGACGCTGACCGTGCTCGTGGAGGAGCCCGGGACGACGGACTGGGCCGGGTTCGAGGTGCAGCGCAAGCAGGGACACATCGTCGCGGTGTTCGTACGGCCCGAGGAGCGCGGCAGCGGGCTGACCGAGGTGCTGTTCGACGCGGCCCTGGAGTGGTCGTGGGCGCAGGGGCTCGAGCGGGTGCGGCTCATCGTGCACGAGGACAACGGGCGGGCGCAGCGGTTCTATCGGCGGGCGGGGTTCGTGCCGAGCGGGGTGACGGTGCCGCTCGGGGACGCGGGGGAGCGGGAGTTGGAGTTCGTGCTCGAGCGGGAGTGAGCGAGGCTAGACGGGCAGCTCGTCGTGCGGCCAGCGGGCGCGGGCCTGTTCGCGGGACCGGAGCAGGGCCAGGGTCGGCATGCCCCGGTCCGCTCCGGTGGCCAGGAGCTCCGGCAGCTGGGGAAGCGGAGCCACGGCCGCGACGTCGTCCAGGACGAGCGTCATTGGTGGGTCGAGGCGACCGGAGGATGACCGTTCGGCCATGTGCCGGCCGCGCTCGACCACGCTGGAGACGAGGGCCGTCAGGAGGGGCATCGCGCCCGGCTGGGTCCTGGGGTCCTCGATGGATTCCCCCACCACATAAAGCGTGCCCCCTTCGTGGACGAAGGAATCCAAGGCGAGGGCATCACTTCGGTTGGGAGTGCAGGCCTCGCGGATGTTGACCGTGGAGAGGGCCGCGAGGGCTCGGGTGGTCAACTGCTGGGCCATGTCCCGGCGTTCGGGGTGCGCGGTGAGAGTGCCTTCGAGTTCGCCTGCCGCGCCGGGGGCGGCCTTGGGATTCGTACGGAGGATGCGTACGGCGTCCTGGATCTGCGTGCCCTGGGACCAGCGGTGGACGTGGCGGATGGTGCGGCCGTCGATGGCTGCGGCGTGCAGGTAGCTCCGCAGGAGTATCTCGGCTGTGTCGCTGAGGGCTTGGTCGAGTTTGGAGGTGGGGCGTACGGGGGTGAGGAGGGCGGTGGCTCGTCGGGTTGCCGTTGCCTTGTCCTCGCAGCCGGTGGTGGGGGACCAGTGGAGGCGGGACGGGGTGTCGCAGAGGTGGGTGGGGTCGTAGAGGTGGGTGGGGCCCAGTTTGGCTCTGGCGTCCTTGGTGTTCTGCCAGAGGGTGGGGTTCGATGTGACGACCAGGGCTGGGCCTGCGGCGTCGCGGATCGCCTGGGTGGCGGTGGTCTGGCGGGATTCCCTTGGGGCTACGAGGATTTTCTCCCACCTGCCCACCCGTTCCTGGGCGAACAGGGATGCCGGGGTCGCGGGGGTGGTGGGAGGGTCCGCCGTCGGAGCCAGGGGGCTGGTGGGGCCGGTGGGGTCTGAGGGCGAGCGGCGGGGGGTCGGGACCTCGTGCGGTGTCGAGGCGGGTCCGTGGTCCTGGGCCGGTGTCGGGAACTCGTGCTGCGCGGTCGGGGGTGCGTGCCCCTGCGCGGCTGCCGGGAACTCGTGCTGCACGGCTGGGGAGGTCCGCTCGTGTGCCGCTGCCGGGGTCTCGTGCTGCGCGGCTGCCGGGAACTCGTGCTGCACCCACGCGGATGTCTGGCCCGGCGCCCCTGTCGGGAACTCGTGCTGCACCGCCGCGGATGCCTGCCCCTGCGCCGCAGTCGGGAAATCCTTCCGCACCGCTCCCGGCGCCTCGTGCCGCACCGTCGGAGATGTGGGCTCGTGGGCCGCTCCCCGGGTCTCGTGCCGCGGTGGTGTGTGTGCCTCGTACGCCGCGTCCGCCGGACCTCGTCCCGCAGCCGTCGCGCTCTCCTCCCGGCGTCTCGCCCGGACCGCTCTCCAGCGGGCCAGCGTGCCCATCACGAAGACCGTCAGGACGACCAGGATCATCAGCTGGCCGATGAACAAGCCCCAGAACAGGCCGTAGCCCGAGAGTTCGCCGGGGGGTGTGTCCGGCCAGGCGGCGGGGATGTCGTGGGGCTGGGCGACGAGGGCGCGCATGGCGAGGGGCGTGCGGGTGAAGGTGACGCCGGACGGCCAGGAGCCGTGGGCGAACAGGGCGGCGAGGCCGGTGGCCGTCCACACCAGCAGGGTCATGCCGAGGAGGAACGCGAGTATGCCGATCAGCAGGCCGTCGGGGATGCCTCCCTGGCTGTCCCGCTGGGTGCGGCGGTCGTCCGGTCTCACGCGTTCTCCCTCTACGCCACCGTCGATTCGGAGTCGCCCAGGTGGTGTTCCACGAAGGCCGCGGCCCGTTCCTCCGCCTCCAGTTCGGCGGCGCGCAGGGCTTCGTCGTCCGCGAGGTCGGCGGAGGACTCGGTCATCGCGCGGTCGGTGAAGACCAGCGGGCGTTCGGTCTCCGTGATCAGGTGTTTGACGACCTGGACGTTGCCGTTGACGTCCCAGACGGCGATGCCGGGGGTGAGGGTCGGGATGATCTCGACCGCCCAGCGGGGGAGGCCCAGCACTCTGCCCGTCGCGCGTGCCTCGTCCGCCTTCTGGGCGTAGATCGTCCTTGTCGACGCCATCTTCAGGATGGCCGCCGCCTCTCTCGCCGCCGCGCCGTCGACGACGTCCGAAAGGTGGTGGACGACCGCGACGAAGGACAGGCCGAGGCGCCGGCCGAACTTCAGCAGGCGCTGGAACAGCTGGGCCACGAAGGGGCTGTTGATGATGTGCCAGGCCTCCTCGACCAGGAAGATGCGCTTCTTCCGGTCGGGGCGGATCCAGGTGTGCTCCAGCCATACGCCGACGATCGCCATGAGGATGGGCATGGCGATGGAGTTGCGGTCGATGTGGGACAGGTCGAAGACGATGAGGGGCGCGTCGAGGTCGATGCCGACCGTCGTCGGGCCGTCGAACATGCCTCGGAGGTCACCGTCGACCAGGCGGTCCAGGACCAGCGCGACGTCCAGGCCCCAGGCGCGTACGTCGTCTATGGCGACGTTCATCGCCTCCGCGGACTCCGGCTCGGGGTGGCGGAGCTGCTCGACGATGTCGGTGAGGACCGGCTGGCGTTCGACGATGGTCTCGTTGACGTAGGCGTGCGCGACCTTCAGGGCGAAGCCGGAGCGTTCGTCCAGGCCGTGGCCCATCGCGACCTCGATGATCGTGCGGAGCAGCGCGAGCTGGCCCGTCGTCGTGATCGCGGGGTCGAGGGGGTTGAGGCGGATGCCCATGTCCAGGGCGGCCATGGGGTCCAGGCGGATGGGGGTTATACCCAGCTCCTGGGCGATGAGGTTCCATTCACCCACGCCGTCCTCGCCCTGGGCGTCCAGGACGACGACCTGGCGGTCGCGGAAGCGGAGCTGGCGCAGGACGTACGTCTTCTCCAGCGCCGACTTGCCGTTGCCGGACTCGCCGAGGACCAGCCAGTGGGGGGCGGGGAGCTGCTGGCCGTAGAGCTGGAAGGGGTCGTAGATGTAGCCCTTTCCGGAGTACACCTCGCGGCCGATGATGACGCCGGAGTCGCCGAGGCCGGGGGCGGCGGTCGGGAGGTAGACCGCCTGGGCCTGGCCCGTGGACGTGCGCACCGGGAGCCTGGTCGTCTCGACCTTTCCGAAGAGGAAGGACGTGAAGGCGTCGGTGAGGACGGACAGCGGGTCCCGCATCAGGTCCTACCTCCGAATGCCGGTGGCGAAGGGAAGGGTGTTCACGAAGGCGCGGTGGTGCTCGCGGTCGCACCATTCCAGCTTCAGGTACGACTTTCCTGCCGAGGCCCTTATCGTCCGCTTGTCGCGGGCGAGGGCGTCGGGGGAGCGGGAGGAGACGGTGATGTAGCCGACGAGATTGACGCCGGCCGCGCCGCTGGCGAGGTCCTCGCCGCGCTGGTCGAGCCGGGAGTTCGCGGCGACGTCGCGCGGGTCGAGGGTGCGGTTCATCTTGGCGGCGCGGGACGCCTCGGCCTCGTCGTTGGTCTTCTCGGTGAGCATGCGCTCGATGGCGACCTCGGTGGGTTCGAGGTCCATCGTGACGGCGACCGTGCGGATGACGTCCGGGGTGTGGACGAGGAGCGGGGCGAGGAAGTTGACGCCGACGGGCGTCATCGGCCACTCCTTCACCCAGGCGGTGGCGTGGCACCAGGGGGCGCGGGTGCTGGACTCCCGGGTCTTGGCCTGGAGATACGTGGGCTCCATGGCGTCCAGCTCGGCCGGCCAGGCATTGCGCTTGGACATCGCCTGGATGTGGTCGATCGGGTGGTCCGGGTCGTACATGGAGTGGACCAGTGAGGACAGCCGCCCCTGACCGAGCGGCTGCCGTACGCGGATGTCGGCCTCCTGCAGACGCGAGCAGATGTCGGTCAGCTCGCGGGCCATGACGACGGCGAGTCCGGCGTCCCGGTCGACCTTGCCGCCGTGGCTGCGGGCCGCGCGGGCCATGGCGCCCGCCTCGGCGGCGAGGTCGCGCGTGTAGTGCATGCAGGCGACGAGATAGGCGCGGTGCTGCTCACTGCTGGTCGACACCATCGACTGGAGCTGGTCGTACGACTGCTGCAGCCACGGCGGTGCCTTCTCGTCGCCGCGGACGGAGACGTCCTTGGCGTGCGCGTCCGGGTCGGCGGGGAGGGTGCGGGCGAGCATCTGCAGGCGGGTGACGAAGCCGTCGCCGTTGGCCACGTGCTTGAGCAGGGTGCCGAAGCGGTCGACCAGGGCTTCCTGGTCCTCGGAGTCGCGCAGGCCGACGCCGGGGCCCTCGATCTCGATGGCGGCGGTGACGGTCTTGCGGTCGGCGTGCAGCAGTACGGCGATCTCGTCGGGGCCGAAGGGGGCGGCCAGCCAGGTGACGCGGCCGATGCCCGGGGGCGGGCCGACCTCGACCTCGCGGCCGTCGAGCCGGGTGCCGGCCTCGACGGCGCTCGAGCGGTAGGTGGTGCCCTGCTTGAGGGTCCGCTTGAAGCTGCGGTTGATCTCGAACCACTTGTAGAACGTGCGGTGCTTGAACGGCACGTACACCGCGGCCAGCGCCAGCATCGGGAACCCGGCCAGCAGCGCGATGCGCAGGGGCAGCAGGGGGACGAGGAGTCCGGACATCATGCCGAGGAACGCGCCCACGACGATCAGGGCGATCTCGCCGGTCTCGCGGTTGCGGCCGATGATCGCGTTCGGCCGGGCGCGGCCGATCAGATATGTACGGCGGGGCGTGACCGGATGGGACACGTGGGACTCGGTCGTCAACGCCCTTCACCTCCCGTGCGGTTGCTGCTGCTGTTGCGGGTGTTGCTGGCGTGGGGAGTGTTGACGGGGCTGCTCGAACGGGGTGCGGGTGCGGCGGAGGGGACAGATCCGCCGCCGCCGTTCGAGGGGCGCGAGCTGTGCGCGGCGACTCCTCCGGAGGCGGGGTTGCTCGGGCGGGCGGCGGAGGACTGGCCGCCTGAGCCGCCCTGGTTGTCCGCGCGGGAGCTGTGGGTCTTGATGCCCTGCGCGACCAGGGTCGCGGGGGAGCTGATCACTGCTGCCGCCTTGCCTTCGGCGCCCTGCATGAGGCGGTTGTTGCGGGAGCCGGCGATCTCGTCGCCGAAGCCGGGGACGAAGCGGTAGATCATCGCGCTGGCGAAGATGGCGAGCAGGATGATGGCGAGGCCGGAGACGACGGCGGAGAAGGCGTCCGGGCCGTCGTCGGCCGAGAGCGCGCCGGCGAGGCCGAGCACGATGACGATGACGGGCTTGATCAGGATCACCGCGATCATGATGCCCGCCCAGCGGCGGACGTGGCCCCAGAGGTTCTTGTCGACGAGGCCGGCGTAGACGACGGTGCCGAGGAGGGCGCCGACGTAGAGCAGGGCGGCGCGGATGACGAGCTCCAGCCAGAGGACGCCGGCGGCGAGGATGCTGACCAGGGAGACGACGATCAGCATGATCGGGCCGCCGCCGATGTCCTCGCCCTTCTTGAGGGCCTCGGAGAACGTGCCGAAGAAGGCGTCGGTCTGGTCGCCGGTGCCTTTCGCGAGGACCTCGGTGATGCCGTCCGTGGCCGATACGACGGTGTAGAGGATCAGGGGGGTGAAGGCGGAGGCCAGGACGGTCAGCCAGAGGAAGCCGATGGCTTCGCCGATGGCGGTGGCGAGGGGGACGCCGCGCACCGCGCGCTTGGCGACGGCCAGGAGCCAGAGCAGGAGCGTGAGGACCGTCGAGGCGGCGAAGACGACGGCGTACTGCTGGAGGAACTTGGGGTTGGTGAAGTCGACGTTGGCCGTCTCCTTCACGGCTTCGCTGAGCTTGTCGACGGTCCAGGAGGCGGCTTCGGCGCAGCCCTTGGCGAGGGAGGAGAGGGGGTCGAGGGTGGAGGTGGGGTCGAGGCGGGAGGAACCGCCTCCGCCGCCACCGCCGCTGCCGGTGTCGCCTTCGCAGATCTCTCTGGCCTCGCCCCTCAGGAGGTCGCAGGCGTTGTTGCTCGGCGACGGTGAGGGAGTGGGCGCGGCGACGGCACGGGTGGCCAGCAGGACCGCGGCCGTCTGCACCGCTGTGACCGCGGCGGCCAGCTTGAGTACGTGGTGCCTAGCGGGCATAGGTGAACCCTCCGTACTCCTCGACAGCCTTGGTCATGTCTTCTGCGGTGGAGGCTCTTTGGTCGCGCCCGACCGGGACCGGGCCGTCGCTCTGGGTGGAGTCGGTGACCTTCCAGTCGCCGTCGACCCACTTCAACTCGTAGGTCGTCGTGTACCAGCTCTCGGTCACGGGGTTCTTGGACGCCTCGCCCGACAGGCCGAAGAGGGAGGTGTACCAGAGGGCGACCGTGGCGGTGCCGTGGTTGAAGGCCGTGACCTTGGTGCCTACCGGGATGACGCGCGAGATGAAGGTCTGACCGCTCGGCGCTGTGCCGTCCTTCGTCAGGCCGATCTTCTCGAGGAAGCTCTCCTTCGAGTACACCTGGTCGAAGGCGGGCATCTGGGTGGCGGCGACGTCGGATGGGTACACGGTGTTGACGATCGCGCGCCGCTTCCCGGCGTCGAACATGTCGGCCGACCCGAGGGCGATGCCGTAGTTGGTGGCCGCGGACTGGGCGCCCTGCTCGCTCTGGGGGTAGCCCGTGGGGATCTCGCCCGTCTTCGACTCCACCGGCTTCTCTCCCGAGGGTGCCGTGGCCGCCGTCTCCGGTTTGTTGCCCGTCGAGTCGGTCTTGTCGGCATCGTCGCCGCCGCGGTTCGCGAAGGCGATGGCTGCGAGGAGGAGGACCACTACGCCGACCACCGTGACCAGGCTGCGGGGCGAGGAGCGGGGGGTGCGGCGGGGGGTGCCGTAGGCGTCGGGGTCGGTGTCGGGCAGGCGGGTTCGGGTCTGGCCCGTGCCGCCGTAGCCGCCGGAGGCCTCGCGCTCGTCACCGAGACTCATGCCGCGTCCGCCCCCTCGACGTCGTGCGGAAACACTTGGTACCGGTCGTACTTCTCATACTCCTCGTACGACGGTAGCCGTGCTGGTTCCCGCGCGGGCGCGGTGTGGTGACTCGACATCAGGGAAACGCAACCTCAGCCGGTGGGCACGACGGGCGGGTGGGATGGAGAGGGAGCCGGGCGTGCCCGGCCGGGCGGACGGTGCCCGGGCTACACGGCCATGCCGTACACGATGGTGAACAGCGTGCCGAGGGAGCCGATGATGAAGACTCCGGTGAGGCCGGCCACGATGAGGCCCTTGCCCTGCTCGGCGCTGAAGGTGTCCCGGAGGGCCGTCGCACCGATGCGCTGCTTCGCCGCGCCCCAGATGGCGATGCCGAGGCAGAGCAGGATGGCGACCGCCATCACGACCTCGATCATCACCTTGGCCTCGTTGCCCAGGCTGCCGAAGGGGCCCCAGTCCGGAGCGATCCCGCCGATGATCGTGTTGATGTCTCCCTTGTCGGCCGCAAAGAGCATGTAAGTCACCGCCCCTGTTGGGTAGTTCCGCACCCTCTGCGGTCGTGCAGAGGTCAGGCCTCATTCTCGCCGACAATGACGCTGTCGGATGTCGACTTGGCGTCATTGATTGGCAGGTTTCGTACGAATACCTTGCCACCGTTCCGCGCCGGCCCCTGAAGGAGGCGACGGACGGTGCGCGAAGGATCGTATGGTCACTCTGTGTATCACGGCAGGTCACGACGGGCAATGAGGCCTGAGCGAAACCTGTCGTGAGGTTCCGTCGTTGTTCCTTTTTACGTCCTGCGTCACCTTTATGGACCGTTTTTGACGGTCGGTCGGGTGAGTGGTCGCGCCCGTGTTCTCCGGGTGAAGGCTACCGAATGCGAGGAACGGGCCGCGGCTGGGATGCCGCGGCCCGTTCGCCGGTGACGTTCTGTCACGGGATGGGAGGGGTCAGCCGGTGAAGGCGCCGAGTCCCTCGGGAGTGCCCCAGCCGGTCGGTCCGTCGTAGCCCGTCCGGGCGGTGCAGAGGTAGCTGGTGGTGCAGCTTCCGTTGGAGCCGCCGGTGACGTCGTTCAGCCGGAGCCGGTGCCTTCGGTGCTGCTGGTCCTCCAGAGGCTCTCGGTCCAGCCGCGGGTGGTGGAGGAGGAGGTGAGCTTGGTGCCGCCGACGGCCGTCACGTATTTGGAGGCCGCCGGGCACTCGGCGCCGTAGCCCGCGTCGCCCGCGCTGACGGTGATGGCGCCGCCCGGGTGGTTGAAGTAGGAGGACTCGCCGCCGCCGTAGCTGTTGGAGACGTACTTGGCGCCCAGGGCGACGGCCTCGTTGACGGCGGTGCCCAGGTTGGTCATGGAGGCGGACTTGGCCTCGACGAGCGTGATGTGGCAGTTCGGGCAGATCGCGCTCGCCATGTCGAGGTCGAGGGAGATCTCGCCGGCCCAGCAGCAGGAGCGCGGCGGTGGCGGTGACGGCGGAGCCGGTGCGGCGCCATCTGCGGGCAGGCCGTAGTGCGAGCGGTACGTGGCGAGGTCCGACTCGGCGGTCGGGTCGTGCTGAAGGGGAGGCCGGGCTTGCCGGTCGATGGCGGCTCGATGGCCGGGGGATGGGCGCGGCTTGACCAAGGGGCCCGGGATCAGCGGGGCTTGAGGCCGTGCAGGAGGAGGTGGACGAGCTCCTCGATGCCGTCGAGGGCCGCCTCGGGGGCGAGCATGCCGCCCGCCGCGAAGGAGGCGATGCCCTGGAGGGTGGCGCCGGTCAGCAGGGTGAGGTGCTGCGGGTCGCCGGCGATGATCTCGCCGCGCTCCTGGGCGTCGGCGATGACCCGCTCCAGGGAGCCCACCGTCCGGTCGACGGCCGCGGCCATCTGCTCCGAGGCGTCCGGCTCGTGCTTGCGGGCGTACATGAGCTCCAGCAGCTCGGCGTTGTCGATCGCGAAGGCGAGATAGCTCCGGGCGAGGGCGGTGAGCCGCCGCTCCAGCGGGAGGGTGGCGTCGTCGGCGCCGTCCAGGGCCTGGCCCAGCCGGTCGTACCCGGCGAGCGCCAGGGCGTTGAGCAGGGCCTGCTTGTCCTTGAAGTGGCGGCCGGGGGCGGCATGGCTGACGCCGGCCTCGCGGGCCAGTTCGCGCAGGGAGAGCGCGCCGGCCCCCTTCTCCCGCAGGGTGCGCTCGGCGCCTGCGAGCAGGGTGGAGCGCAGGTCTCCGTGGTGGTAGGGGCGGCTCTCGGGCATGGGCACCATCGTATCCCGATGTTGATACCGCCATCATTGTTGTCATTGACAGCATTGTTGTCGGCGCCTACATTCGAGGTATGGCTGAGAAGAAGACGAAGAGCAATGAGGCATCGGACGCGCGCCGTCTGCCCGATCTCACCGGCCGGACCGTCGTCGTCACCGGCGCCAACAGCGGCATCGGTCTCACCGCGACCGACGCGCTGGCCCGGGCGGGGGCGCATGTCGTCCTCGCCGTACGGGACCCGGAGCGGGGGCGGGCCGCAGCGGCGACCGTGCGCGGCAGCACCGAGGTGCGGCGCCTTGACCTGGCGGATCTCTCCTCCGTACGGGAGTTCGCCGAGGCCTGGCGGGAGCCGCTGCACACGCTGATCAACAACGCCGGCGTGATGATGCTCCCCAGGCAGCACACCAAGGACGGCTTCGAGATGCAGTTCGGCACGAACCATCTCGGTCACTTCGCCCTGACCAACCTGCTGCTCCCGCACATCACCGACCGCGTCGTCACGGTCTCCTCGGGCGCCCACCGCTGGGGCGGCGCGCGGATCGGCTTCGACGACCTGGATCTGACGACGGGCTACACCCCGCAGCGCGCCTACGCCCAGTCCAAGCTGGCCAACCTCCTGTTCACCCTGGAACTCCAGCGCCGGCTGGAGGAGTCGGGCTCCCCCGTCCGCGCCCTGGCCGCCCA
The DNA here is from genome assembly GCF_024442335.1 of Streptomyces sp. CRCS-T-1. Lineage (NCBI taxonomy): Bacteria > Bacillati > Actinomycetota > Actinomycetes > Kitasatosporales > Streptomycetaceae > Streptomyces > Streptomyces sp. CRCS-T-1. Next base: position 4,451,514 of record NZ_CP101651.1, read on the forward strand.
CCCCGGTTACGCGGCCACCAACCTCCAGAGCCACGCGGCCAACCCGGCGGCGCGCGCCTTCATGCGCCTCGGCAACCGGTTCTTCGCGCAGGACGACCGGGCCGGCGCACTCCCCACCCTCTATGCCGCCACCCAGGATCTGCCCGGCGCGAGCTACGTCGGCCCCGACGGCCTCGGCGAGATGCGCGGCGCCCCGACCCTGGTCGGCCGCTCCCGTGCGGCCAGCGACCCCCAGACGGCACGCCGGCTGTGGCGGGTGTCGGAGGAGCTGACGGGCACGCTGTTCCCGCTGACCGTGGGGGAACCGGCGTAAGAGGGGGGAGCCCGTCCGATCCCGTGACGACCCCCGTGCGCCGGTGCCGTTGAGCGTGCTTCCGGCGTGCCGCGCGTGCGCGTGGCCGGTTCTTCGTTCCGCCCCCGACTCTCCTCTTTGTGATCATTCCTGAGTGCGGCGGCCCCCTCTACACTGGCCAGGCGACGGACTCGCGTGCGGTGAGGGGCGGTTGACGGTGCGTAAGGCATGGATCGTGGCGAGTGTTGCGATCAGCTCCGCCCTGGCCTTCGTGATGCTGCTGGTCGTCGGGGTGTACATCGTCGCCGGGAACCTGGCCAATGGCGTGGGCGGTGGGGCGAAGGCGTTGGCCAAGGGGGCGGTGCCCGCCGCGTACTCGGACCTGGTGCAGAAGTGGGGCAACCTCTGCCCCGCCATCAGCCCGGCCCTGCTCGCCGCTCAGCTCTACCAGGAGAGCGGGTTCAACCCGAGGGCGCAGAGCCATGCCGCCGCGCAGGGGATAGCGCAGTTCATCCCCGGCACCTGGGCCTCGCACGGCATCGACGGGGACAAGGACGGGGACCGGGACGTATGGGACCCGAAGGACGCGATTCCCTCCGCCGCGTCGTACGACTGCGAACTCGCCTCGTACGTGAAGAAGGTCGGCGGGAATCTGACTGAAAACATGCTGGCCGCTTACAACGCCGGGGCGTACGCGGTGATCAAGTACGGGGGCGTGCCGCCGTACAGCGAGACCCGGAACTACGTGAAGCGGATCACGACGCTCTCGGAGAGCTTCGCGGCGCCCGTCGGTCGGGTCGACCCCTCCGAGCAGGCCGCCGGCGCGATCGAGTACGCGCAGAAGAAGCTCGGCACGCCCTATCTGTGGGGCGGCACCGGTACCGCTGAGCAGGGCGGACGCTTCGACTGCTCGGGGCTGACCCAGGCCGCCTACGAGACCGTGGGCATCAAGCTCCCGCGCGTCGCCAACGACCAGTACAACGCGGGACCGCACCCGAGCCGGGACGAACTGCTCCCCGGCGACCTCGTGTTCTTCTCGGACGACCCCACCAATTCACGGGCCATCCGGCATGTCGGTATTTATGTCGGAGGCGGGTACATGATCGACGCGCCGCGTACGGGGGCTGTCATCCGTTTCGACCCGATCGACACTCCTGACTACTTCGGCGCCACCCGAGTCACCGAAGATGGCGCGAAAGCACTGCCCACGACGGTGTGAGCCGAGCGTGAACCCACCCCCTGAGCTGCGAAGACGTATCTCTCTTCGATAACGTCTGCGTGATCATTCGGTGGAGTGTGGAACGTATCAACGGGGACCATGCGTTCCTGATGACGTAGCCGAGCGGACGTCAGTGCGGAAGCGGATCTACAACCACGGGGGTGGCAGGAGCGGCGTACGCACAGGTGCGCCGGGAGAGACGACGAAGGGGCCCGCAGCACCATGGCTGGACTCGCCGAATCCGGGTCGAACCCTGACGTCGACCTGCTGTACGACATCAATGGCCTGGCCAAGGACGCGCCGGGGTGGTTCGACCGGGTCATGGAGTACGTGGGCGAATACGGGCTGCTGCTCGCCATCGTCCTGCTCGTGGTCTGGTGCTGGTGGACCGTGCGGCGCCGAGGGGACGAGGACGCGGCGTCCTCTGTCGCGGCGCTGGTCTGGGCGCCGCTGGCGGCGGGGATCGCCGTCCTGGTGAACGTCCCGATACGGGGGTTCGTGGAGCGGCCTCGGCCGTTCCTCGACCATCAGGGGCTTGAGGTGCTGGTCTCCGGCAAGACCGACTACTCGTTCGTGAGTGACCACGCGACGATCGTCATGGCGATGGCGGTGGGGCTGTTCGTCGCGAACCGGCGGTTCGGGCTCGTCGCGTTGGTGCTGGCGGTGTTCGGGGGGTTCATCCGCGTCTACATGGGTGTGCACTATCCGACGGATGTCGTGGGCGGGTTCGCGCTGGGTACGGCTGTGGCGTTGCTGTTGTCGCCGGTGGCCATGGCGTTGCTGACGCCGGTGGTGCGGGCTGTGGAGCGGTCGCCTCGGGTGGGGTGGCTGGTGCGGGCTCGTGGGCGTAACGGTGTTGACGGGGAAGGTGCGGTGATTCCCGGGGCTCGGCGGGAGTCGGCTTCTGAGCGGGACCTTGCTGCGTAGTGACCGGCGTCGCTGCGCCCACCCGTGCCGCCCTTAGCGGCACGATTGCCCGCAGTTCAGTCCTACCTACAGCGCCTGCGGGTACGTGAAGAAGCGGGTCGGGTCGTACTCGTTCTTCACTTTCTTCAAGCGGGCGGCCGCGTCTCCGTAATACGCCTTGCGCCAGTTCGTCAGGGTCGGGTCCGTGTAGTTCTGGTAGGCCGCGCCCGAGGCGTGGGGGCGCATGGACTTGTGGGCCGAGGCCAGCCAGTCGCGGGCCGTGGTGCCCGTCGTGCCCGGGCGCCAGGCGGCGATGTACTGGGCGAGCATGCGCGAGCGGCGGTGGACGAAGGCCGTCGAGGTGGGGGAGACGCGGTTGACCGCTCCGCCGAGGGCCGTGAGGGCGATGCTGCCCGTGCCGCCGCGTACCGAGCCGATCTGGGCCAGCAGCGTGCGGATGCCGGCCGCGGAGAGGGAGCGGTCGAAGAAGTCCGATGCGGCGGCGTACGTCTCGCGGCCCAGCGCGCCCTTCGGGGAACGGCCCGGAGTCGAGCCGGGCAGATGGCACTGCGCGTCCGTCGGGAACGAGGAGCAGCCGGCGTACACCTCCATCGACTCCTCGTAGGAACGTCGCTTCAGGGAGACGCTGCTCGCCGGGGCGCCGACGCGGTCGGCCAGGCGGTCGACGGCGTTCTTCAGTTCGCCGTAGGTGCCGAGGGAGAAGGCCGCGACGGAGACGGTCGGCCTGCCGCCGGCGGCGCTCGCCAGGTGGAGGGACGACCAGATCTCGTCGGGCTGTGACGGGCCCCACTCCTGCCAGGCCTTCACGACCGCTGCGGCCTTCGTCGAGGGCCAGGACAGATACGCCGAGACGCCCTGCGGTGCCGGGTGGGTCTTGAAACGCAGTTCCGTCACGACGCCGAAGTTGCCGTTGCCCGCTCCGCGCAGGGCCCAGAAGAGGTCCTTGTTCTCGCGGGCGTTGGCGGTGAGCTGCTTGCCGTCCGCGGTGATCAGCGTGGCCTGGGTGAGGCTGTCGCAGGTCAGGCCGTACGCGCGGGAGACCACGCCGTGTCCGCCGCCGAGGGTGAGGCCGGAGACGCCGACCGTGGGGCAGGAGCCGGCGGGGATCGTGACGCCCTTCGCGGCCAGGGCGCGGTAGACGTCGATGAGTTTGGCGCCGGCGCCGACCACGGCGGTGCTGCCCGAGGCCCGTACGCGGTTGAGCTTGGAGACGTCGACGATCAGGCGGCCGTCACCGGAGGACCAGCCGGCGTAGGAGTGGCCGCCGTTGCGGATCGCCACGCGCAAGGAGTGGGCGCGGGCGTAGGCCAGGGCCGTGCGGATGTCGTCCGGGTGGTCCACGTAGGCGACCGCGGCGGGCTTGAGGCTGTCGAAGCGGGTGTTGTAGAGCTGCCGGGCCGTGGTCCAGGCGGAGTCGCCGGGTCGGACGAGGGCGCCGTCGAGGTCGCGGGCGAGGGCGGACCAGTTCGCGGCGGTGACGTTCGACTTCGTGCCGGTGGCCGCGGTCCTGGCGGTGGCTCTGGCCCCGGCGTCCGTGTCCGACTTCGTGCACGCGGTGGTGAAGGGGGTTGCGGCCGCGGCTATGCCTGCCGTGCCGGCTGCGAGGAATGTACGCCGTTCCATGGGGCCTCCCGGTGGTTCCGTCGTGGGAGACGGGGCCGTAGGGGGTGGGGGTTCCATGGTGTTCGGCCTTGTCAGCCCGCCGCGTGCTTCTCCGCGTCCGTGCGCGCCTGGCTTCTCGCTCTTCTCGCCGGGCCGCGCCAGCCGCAGGTGCAGTGGGCCATGCAGAAGCGACCCTTCTCCGTTGTGCTCGTGAGGTGTTCCGGCCCGTCCTGCTGCGCCACGAGGACCACGTTACCCACCCCGGGTAAAGGGTTCGCATGGCGGCGGCCGCGGGCTCGCGTGACGGGGGGCACATACCCGTCGTTATCCGGAACAACGAGGGGGCCCGTGACGGACGTACCGGCTGGGGGTAGGCAGGCGATGACTGGGCGGCAGCGGGAACGGTGGCACAGGCGGACGGGCGCGGCGGTCGTCGCGGCCGTGATCGTGGCCGGGGTGGGGCTGGGGGCCGGTGGGTGTTCGGGCGGTGACGCGGCCGCCGGGGACTCCCGGGGCGGTGACGCGGTCGCCGTGCTGCACCGGGCCGCCGACCGGCTGGTGGACGCGGGGAGTTCGAAGGCCCGTACGTCGATGGAGATGGCGTCCGGCGGGACCCGGGTCACCATCCGGGGCGCCGGGGTCTACGACTACCGGAAGCGGATGGGGCGGCTGAAGGTGCTGCTTCCGCAGGATCCCGCGGGGGCCACGGAGCACCGGCCCATCACCGAACTGCTCGCGCCCGGGGCGCTGTTCATGAAGAACCGGGGCGCCGGTGTGCCGCCGGACAAGTGGGTGCGGGTGGACACCCGGACCCTGTCCGACGGGAACCTCGTCACCGGCGGGGCCACCGATCCGTTCGCGGCGGCCGAGGTGCTGCGCGGGACGCGGACGGCGAGATACGTGGGCAGGACCGAGGTCGCGGGCACCGGGGTGCGGCACTACCGGGGGACGGCGGATCTCGCCGCCGCCGCGCGGCGGGCCTCCGGCGGCAACAAGGGGGCACTGGCCGCGGCGGCGAAAGGGTTCGCCACGGCCGAGGTGCCGTTCGACGCCTACCTCGACGACGAGGGCCGCATCCGCAAGGTCAGGCACCGGTTCAGCTTCGTCGGCGGGCAGCAGAAGAGCCCCGTCGCCGTCGCCTCGACCACACTGCTCTACGCTTTCGGGGCTTCGGTGCGCGTACGGTTGCCGGACGACGACGACATCTACGCGGGCAAGATCGCCGAGAGGTGACCGGCGTGAACTAGCCCGTCCGTGCCATGCGCGGTGTGTAGGCCGCTCCCTACTCTAGGAAGTCGGTAACGGCAGAGACGAGGTGATGCACGTGGCTCCGGTCGGCGGTACGGCAGTTCAGGACTACGTGGCCCTCGCCGAGATCGAGTTGTGCGGGGAGCTGATCATCGCGGCCTCGGCCGCGCACGAGGAGCGGCTCAGTCTGCAGAGCATCGACGAGGTGCTGAGGGTGGCCGAGGAGCGGGACGCCTCGGCATCCAGGAGGTAGGCGGCTCAGGATCCGCGGCGACCGGATGGGTCCGCGGCAACCGACTCAGGTCCGCATCATGCGGGCGATCGCCTGGGTCGCCTCCTTGACCTTCGCGTCGATCTCGTCGCCGCCCTTGAGGGCCGCGTCCGCGACGCAGTGCCGCAGGTGCTCCTCCAGCAGCTGCAGGGCGAAGGACTGCAGGGCCTTGGTGGAGGCGGAGACCTGCGTGAGTATGTCGATGCAGTAGACGTCCTCGTCGACCATGCGCTGCAGTCCGCGGATCTGGCCCTCGATGCGGCGCAGGCGTTTGAGGTGTTCGTCCTTCTGCTTGTGGTACCCGTGAACACCGGCGTCGGTGACATTTCCGACATCGGTGGTGTCGGTCACGTCCGTCATCGGGTCCTCCTGGTGGGCAGTGAGCCGACATATACCCCTAGTGGGTATATGGTACCGAACTTTGCCGGGTATACGGCCCCTCGGACCGCCCCCGTGCTCACCACTGTGCATGATGGGCGACACTGGGGGGCGGCCCGATAGCCGTGGCCGGATGATGCGCCTAGCATCGGCCTGACCGAAACCGAAGCACCCCGAGGACCCCACGTGCGCTTTCGTCTGACCCCCAGGGAGACGAGCTTCTACGACATGTTCGCCGCCTCCGCGGACAACATCGTCACGGGCTCGAAGCTCCTGATGGAACTGCTCGGGGCGGACGCATCCGCCCGGGCCGAGATCGCAGAGCGTATGCGGGCAGCGGAACACGCAGGTGACGATGCCACGCACGCGATCTTCCACCAGCTGAACTCCTCGTTCATCACGCCGTTCGACCGCGAGGACATCTACTCCCTCGCCTCGTCCCTCGACGACATCATGGACTTCATGGAGGAGGCCGTCGACCTGGTCGTCCTCTACAACGTCGAGGAACTGCCCAAGGGCGTCGACCAGCAGATCGAGGTACTGGCGCGCGCCGCCGAACTGACGGCCGAGGCCATGCCGCATCTGCGGACGATGGAGAACCTCACCGAGTACTGGATCGAGGTCAACCGCCTGGAGAACCAGGCCGACCAGATCCACCGCAAGCTGCTCGCGCACCTCTTCAACGGCAAGTACGACGCCATGGAGGTCCTCAAGCTGAAGCAGATCGTGGACGTGCTGGAAGAGGCGGCGGACGCGTTCGAGCACGTGGCGAACACGGTGGAGACCATCGCCGTCAAGGAGTCCTGAGCCCTTCATGGACACCTTCGCTCTGGTCGTGACCATCGGGGTCGCGCTCTTCTTCACGTACACCAACGGCTTCCACGACTCGGCGAACGCGATCGCCACCTCCGTGTCGACGCGGGCTCTGACGCCCAAGGCCGCCCTGGCCATGGCCGCGGTGATGAACCTCGCCGGCGCGTTCATGGGCTCCGGGGTCGCCAAGACCGTCAGCGAGGGCCTGATCCAGACGCCCGTCGGCTCCAAGGGGATGGGGATCCTCTTCGCCGCGCTGGTGGGCGCGATCGTCTGGAACCTCATCACCTGGTACTTCGGTCTTCCCTCGTCCTCCTCGCACGCGCTGTTCGGCGGCATGGTGGGCGCGGCACTGGCCGGCGGGACGACGGTCTACTGGAGCGGGGTGCTGGAGAAGGTCGTCATCCCGATGTTCATCTCCCCCGTGGTCGGTCTGCTGGCCGGCTATCTGGTGATGACCGCCATCATGTGGATCTTCCGCAAGGCCAACCCGCACAAGGCCAAGAGGGGTTTCCGCATAGCCCAGACCGTCTCGGCCGCCGGTATGGCGCTGGGGCACGGTCTGCAGGACGCCCAGAAGACGATGGGCATCGTGGTGATGGCGCTCGTCATCGCCGATGTCGAGGACTACGGCGACCCCATTCCGGTGTGGGTGAAGATCGCCTGTGCCGTGATGCTGTCGCTCGGCACGTACGCCGGTGGCTGGCGGATCATGCGGACGCTCGGACGGAAGATCATCGAGCTGGACCCGCCGCAGGGCTTCGCGGCGGAGACCACGGGCGCGTCGATCATGTTCACCACGGCGTTCCTCTTCAAGGCGCCGATCTCCACGACGCACGTCATCACCTCCGCGATCATGGGCGTGGGCGCGACGAAGCGTGTGAACGCCGTGCGGTGGGGCGTCGCCAAGAACATCATTCTCGGCTGGTTCATCACCATGCCGGCGGCCGCGCTGGTCGCCGCCGCCTCGTTCGGGATCGTGAACCTGGCGTTCCTGTAGCCGTCCCGCAGTCAGCCGCGCGAGTGCGCGAAAAGGCCCGCCCCTGGGAGTAGGGGCGGGCCCTTTTTCGGCCTCGCGGTGGCACCGCCATGCAGCACCGCGAGGAGTCTTCGCGGGGCCGGATCAGCCGAAGCGGCCGGAGATGTAGTCCTCGGTGGCCTGGACCGACGGGTTGGAGAAGATGCGCTCCGTCTCGTCGATCTCGATGAGCTTGCCGGGCTGGCCGACCGCCGCGAGGTTGAAGAACGCCGTGCGGTCGGAGACGCGCGCCGCCTGCTGCATGTTGTGCGTCACGATGACGATCGTGAAGCGCTCCTTCAGCTCGCCGATCAGGTCCTCGATGGCGAGGGTGGAGATCGGGTCGAGCGCCGAGCAGGGCTCGTCCATCAGGAGCACGTTCGGCTCGACCGCGATCGCCCGCGCGATGCACAGACGCTGCTGCTGGCCGCCGGAGAGGCCCGAGCCGGGCTTGTTCAGGCGGTCCTTGACCTCGTTCCAGAGGTTCGCGCCCTTGAGGGACCGCTCGACGATGTCGGAGAGCTCGCTCTTCTTGTAGCTGCCGTTCAGGCGCAGCCCCGCCGCGACGTTGTCGAAGATCGACATCGTGGGGAACGGGTTCGGGCGCTGGAACACCATGCCGACCTCACGGCGCACGGACACCGGGTCGATGCCCGAGCCGTAGAGGTCCTCGTCGTCCAGCAGCACCTTGCCCTCGACACGGCCGCCGGACGTCACCTCGTGCATCCGGTTCAGCGTGCGCAGGAACGTCGACTTGCCGCAGCCGGACGGGCCGATGAACGCCGTCACCGAGCGCGGCTCGACGGTCATCGAGATGTCCTCGATCGCCTTGTGGGAGCCGTAGTAGGCGGTGAGTCCGCTCACGTCGATTCGCTTGGCCATTTAGTACGTCACTTCCAGACTCAGACAGTCGCTGTATGGCCGCGTCAGCGACCGGTCTTCGGGGCCTTCCAGCGGGCGATCCCGCGGGCCACCAGGTTCAGGAGCATCACGAAGGCGATGAGGGTGAGCGACGCCGCCCAGGCACGGTCGTAGGCCGCACCGGAGCCGGCGCTGTTCGCGTACTGCTGATAGATGTACAGCGGCAGCGACGCCTGCGCACCCTCGAAGGGGTTGGCGTTGATGAACGCGTTGCCCCACACCAGCAGCAGGACCGGGGCGGTCTCGCCGGTGATGCGGGCGATCGACAGCATGATGCCCGTGGTGATGCCGCCGATGGAGGTCGGCAGGACCACCTTCAGGATGGTGCGCCACTTCGGGATGCCGAGCGCCAGTGAGGCCTCGCGCAGCTCGTTCGGGACGAGCTTGAGCATCTCCTCCGTGGAGCGGACGACGACCGGCATCATCAGGATGGCCAGGGCCAGCGAGCCGGCGAAGCCGAAGGGCTGCATGTCGAACATCAGCATGAGGCTGAGGATGAACAGACCCGCGACGATCGACGGGATGCCGGTCATGACGTCGACGAAGAACGTGATGGCCTTGGACAGGCTGCCCTTGCCGTACTCCACCAGGTAGATCGCGGTGAGCACGCCGATCGGCGCGGCGATCACCGTGGCGAGGCCGACCTGCTCCAGGGTGCCGAGGATGGCGTGGTAGATACCGCCGCCCGGCTCGGTGTCGGCGACGACGCCCATGGAGTGCGTCAGGAAGTAGATGTCGAGGACCTTGACGCCGCGCACGACCGTCGACCAGATCAGCGAGGCCAGCGGTACGACGGCGAGCAGGAAGGCGACCCAGACGAAGGAGGTCGCGATGCGGTCCTTGGCCTGGCGCTTGCCCTCGACGGCCGTGGCGATGCCGTACGTGCCGACGAGGTAGAGGAGCGCGGCGATCAGGCCCCACTGGATCCGGCTGTGCAGGCCGCCCGCGAGGCCGATGCCGATCGCGACGGCGACGGAGCCGGCGGCGATGCCGTACGGGGCCCACTTGGGCAGCCGGGCGCCGCGCAGGGAGCTGGGGCCCTTGGGGGCGATGGTTGCGGTGCTCATGCGTTGGCCCCCGAGTACTCCTTGCGGCGGGCGATGATCGCGCGGGCCGCGCCGTTGACCAGCAGGGTGATGACGAACAGGACCAGACCGGAGGCGATCAGCGCGTCCCGGCCGAACTCGGTGGCCTCACCGAACTTGCTGGCGATGTTCTGCGCGAACGTGCCGCCGCCCGGGTCGAGCAGGCTGGTCTCGATCAGGAAGCTCGGGGAGAGCACGGTGGCGACGGCCATGGTCTCGCCGAGGGCGCGGCCGAGGCCGAGCATCGAGGCGGAGATGACGCCGGAGCGGCCGAAGGGCAGGACCGCCATGCGGATCACTTCCCAGCGGGTGGCGCCGAGCGCCAGGGCCGCTTCCTCGTGCATCTGCGGGACCTGGCGGAAGACCTCGCGGCTCACGTTGGTGATGATCGGCAGGATCATGATCGCGAGCAGGATGCCGACGGTCAGCATCGAGCGGGGCGCGCCGCCCTGCCAGGAGAAGATGCCGGTCCAGCCGAGGTAGTCGTTCAGCCAGCCGAAGAGGCCGGTCATGTTCGGCACCAGGACCAGCGCGCCCCAGAGGCCGTAGACGATCGACGGCACGGCGGCGAGCAGGTCGATCACATAAGCGATCGGGCCCCTGAGCCGGCGCGGGGCGTAGTGCGTCAGGAACAGCGCGATGGCGACGGCGATCGGGACCGCGATGACCATGGCGATGATCGAGGAGATCACCGTGCCGAAGGCCAGGACGGCGATGCCGAAGTTCGGCGGGACGAGGTTGGTGTCCCACTCGAAGGTGGTGAGGAAGTTGCCCTGGTCCTTGCTGATCGCGAGGGTGGCGCGGTAGGTGAGGAAGACCGCGATCGCGGCCATGATCACCAGCAGCAGGATGCCCGAGCCGCGGGAGAGACCGAGGAAGATGCGGTCTCCGGGCCGGGTGGCCCCGCGCGCCGCGCGCTTGTCGGTGGCCGGCTGCGGAGCGGGGGGAGGTGCGTCGGTTATCTGTGTGGATGTGTCCATCAGGTTCTCCGGTCTGCGGAGCCGTGCCCGGTGGGCGGTGGCTCTGCGGAGCCGTACCGGGGGTACGGCCACTGGCGGCGGTGCACCGGACGGTGCGGCCCGGTCCCGGGGAGGGGGCCGGGCCGCACTCGGGTCAGCTCAGGCCATCGACGGTGGTGCGGACCTGGGAGATGATGTCGGCGGGGATCGGCGCGTAGTCGGCCTCGGCGAGGATCTTCTGGCCTTCCTCGGAGGCGATGTAGCGCAGGAACGCCTTGGTGGCGGGCAGCGTCTCGGCCTTGTTGCCCTTGTCGCAGACGATCTCGTAGGTGACGAGGACCATCGGGTAGGCGCCCTCGGCCTTGGTGCCGTAGTTGAGCTGCAGCGCGAGGTCCTTGCCCGTGCCGACGACCTTGGCCTCGGAGATGGCCTTGGTGGCGTTGTCGACGGTGGCCTTGACCGGCTGGGCGGCGCCCGTGTCGAGGTCGACGGTCTTCAGGCCGTCCTTGGCGTACGACAGCTCGAAGTAGCCGATGGCGCCGTTGGTCTGCTTCACCTGCTGGGCGACACCGGAGGAGCCGGAGGCGGACTGGCCGCCCTTGGCCTGCCAGGTCTTGCCGCCGTCGTAGGGCCAGTCCTTCTTGGCGGTGTCGATCAGGTACTTGGTGAAGTTGTCCGTGGTGCCGGAGTCGTCCGAGCGGTGGAACGCCTGGATCTTGAGGTCCGGAAGCTTCGCGTCGGGGTTCAGCTTCTTGATCTGCGGGTCGTTCCAGTTGGTGATCTCGTTGTTGAAGATCTTCGCCAGCGTCGCGGCGTCCAGGACGAGGTTGTCGACGCCGTTGACGTTGTAACCGACCGCGATCGGGCCGCCGACCATCGGCAGGTTGATGCCCTGGCCGCCGGAGCAGACCTTCTTGGAGGCCGTGACCTCGTCGGGCTTCAGCGCGGAGTCGGAGCCGGCGAAGGCGACCTGGCCCTGCGTGAACGCCGTGACACCGGCGCCGGAGCCGCCGCCCTTGTAGTTGATCTGCGTGCCCTGGCAGGCGGCCGTGAACTGCTTGACCCACGCGTCGATCGCGTTCTTCTGGGCGGACGAGCCGTCGGCCAGGAGCTGGCCCTTGGCGTCGTCGCACTTGATGCTGCCGGGCTTGGCGGCCGCGGACGAGCCGCCGCTGCTGGTGCCCGTGTCGTCGGAGCCGCACGCCGTGAGGGCCAGGGCGCCGGAGACGGCGAGAGCACCGAGAGCGAGGGCCCGCCGGTTCATGCGCTGAAGCTTCACTTGAGTTCCTTCCGGGAGCCGCCGTCCTGATCCGGCGGCGTGCGAAGTCTGGGTGACGCGGGACGCTGAAGCGCGGCAGGCGCGGTTCGCGTCGGGTAAGGCTGAAATTAGGCAGATCAGGTGAAGGCGCCTATGGCCATAAATGAACGAGGGGTGAACCCCTGCCGAAGGTGTGGTTAGGTCACGGAACGCTTACGGGGAGAGAACGTCCGGGTTCCGCTTTCCGGGGCGGGTAACGCGAGCAGCGCGTCGACCAAGGGCCGGTCGTGGGGCTGCGTCAGCCGGGCACGGGCGGCGGCGGGTGTCAGCCACAGCACCCGGTCGACCTCGTCCGACGGGGAGAACGCGCAGGATATCGCCTCGGCCGCCCAGTAGCGGACCTGCTTGGGGCGGCCGTTCGCGAGGTAGTGCTGGGTGGGCAGCTCGGTGCCCGGCACGGCCCGGCAGCCCGTCTCCTCGGCCACCTCGCGCAGGGCACCGGCGAGTGCCTCCTCACCGCGCTTGAGCTTGCCCTTCGGCCAGGACCAGTCGTCGTATTTCGGCCGGTGGACGAGGCAGACCTCCAGCTCGCCCGTGACGGGGGAGCGGCGCCACAGAACGCAGCCCGCCGCCTGAACAGTGGTGTCGTCGGGGGAGCTCACCTGACCGCCTCCTCGGTGGCGTGGCCGGTCATGACGTGCCGACGGTTTCCTTCTGCCAGCACTGCTGGAACGCGAAACGCGCCGCCTCGACCTCATGGCGCTGGTCGGCATGGAGCACGCCGAGGGCGTACGCCGTCGCCGGGGCGATGCGCGGGGTACGCGCCGCCTGGGCCGCCGCTGCCGCCGCCTCCGAGGCGTCACGGTGGCGGTTCAGGGCCTGGCCGGCGGAGAGCAGGCGCAGATCGACCACGGCGTTGCCGTTGGGCTCGCCGCGCAGGGCCTCGCGGGCGTAGCGGTGCAGGCGCAGCAGCAGACGGACCTGGTGCCAGGGGGCGTCCTGCGGGTGCGGGACGGTGTCCGGGGACAGGCCGTGGACGAGGGCCGAGGCGTTGTACGGGTTTCCCGCGGTGAGCAGGGGGAGGGCGGCCACGGCGTCCGTGAGACGGCCCTCGGCCGCCGTGGCGAGGGGGCGCAGGTCGGTGGTGCCGGCGGCCTTGGTGAGGGGGACCTCGCTGGCCAGGACCGCGACCTTGTCCGCGATGGCGTGGAAGCGGCTGCTGCCCAGGGCCTGCAGGGCCGTGGAGTGGGCCCGGGTGCGGGCCAGGTTGAGCTGGCGGTCGAGCAGGGCGCCCGCCTTGGCCGCGCCGACGGTGAGATTGCCGCGCTCCGGTGCGGAGGCCGTGTGCGCCGGGGTGCCGGTCTTGGCGGGTGCCGTCGAGGGTGTGTGGCCCGGAGTACCGGCCTTGGCAGGTGCTGTCGGGCGGTCCGGCGCGGAGGGCGTCTGGCCCGGGGCTCCGGCCTTGGCGGATGCCGTCGCGCCCGCCGGCTGGGCCGGGAACGCCGTGGAGCCCGACAGGCGGTGCAGCGCGTTCAGCAGGCGCTCCAGACGGGAGGTGTACGCGTGCTCCATGGCCAGGGTTCCCGAGACCCAGGCCAGCTCCGGGCGCATGCCCTCGCACCAGTCCGTGTCCAGGAGGGACTGGAACGTGTGCAGGCTGGAGCTGATACGGCGCGCCGAGCGGCGCAGGGCGCGCGCCGCGTCGGCCGATCCCTCCGAGGCGCCCGCGCCCGACCCCGTCTCGCGGTGCAGGCGCAGCGCCCGGAGGAACTCCGTGGCCTGGGCCCGCAGATAGTCCGCGAGGGCGTCCCCGGTGGGGGCTGGGCCCTCCAGGGGGGACGCCAGGGGGGTCGTCGGGTCAAGGTGTCGCTGTGCCACGCCGGCGCCTCCGCGCGTCTATGAGCATCTCCTGGACGTTGCGCAGAGGCTGGCCGTCCGCGTCGGTCGCATGCCGGGTCCAGTCACCGTCCGGGCCGAGGTGCCAGGAGGCGGTGCCGTCGGACATACCGGTCTCCAGCAGCCGGTTCAGGGCCGCCCGGTGGGCCGGGTCGGTGACCCTGACCAGGGCCTCTATCCGGCGGTCGAGGTTGCGGTGCATCATGTCGGCGCTGCCGATCCACACCTCGGGCTCGCCGCCGTTGCCGAAGCCGAACACCCGGGAGTGTTCCAGGAAGCGGCCGAGGATCGAGCGGACCCGGATGTTCTCCGACAGGCCGGCCACGCCCGGGCGCAGCGCGCAGATGCCGCGCACCCACACGTCCACCGGCACGCCCGCCTGGGCCGCGCGGTAGCAGGCGTCGATGACGGCCTCGTCGACCATCGAGTTGACCTTGATACGGACGTGCGCGGGGCGTCCCGCGCGGTGGTGCTGTATCTCCTTGGTGATCCGCGCGACCAGGCCGTCGCGCAGCGACTTGGGGGCGACCAGGAGACGGCGGTAGGTCTCGCGGCGGGAGTAGCCGGAGAGCCGGTTGAAGAGGTCCGAGAGGTCCGCGCCGACCTGCGGGTCGGCCGTGAGCAGACCGAGGTCCTCGTAGAGGCGGGCCGTCTTCGGGTGGTAGTTGCCGGTGCCGACGTGGCTGTAGCGGCGCAGCGTGTCGCCCTCCTGGCGGACCACCAGCGACAGCTTGCAGTGGGTCTTCAGACCGACCAGGCCGTAGACCACGTGGCAGCCGGACTCCTCCAGCTTGCGCGCCCACTTGATGTTGGCGTGCTCGTCGAAACGGGCCTTGATCTCGACCAGGACCAGGACCTGCTTGCCGGACTCGGCGGCCTCGATGAGGGCGTCGACTATGGGGGAGTCGCCCGAGGTCCGGTACAGGGTCTGCTTGATCGCGAGGACGTCCGGGTCGCCGGCCGCCTGCTCCAGGAACGCCTGCACGGACGTGGAGAACGAGTCGTACGGGTGGTGCAGCAGGACGTCCCGCTCCCGCAGCGCGGCGAAGATGTCCGGCGCGGACGCCGACTCGACCTCGGCGAGGTCGCGGTGGGTGCCGGCGACGAACTTGCGGTACTTCAGCTCGGGCCGGTCCAGGGAGGCGATGCGGAAGAGGCCCGTGAGGTCCAGCGGGCCCGGCAGCGGGTACACCTCGGCCTCGCTGATCTTCAGCTCGCGCACCAGCAGGTCCAGGACCTCGCGGTCGATGGACTCCTCGACCTCCAGGCGCACCGGGGGCCCGAAGCGGCGCCGCATGAGCTCCTTCTCCAGGGCCTGGAGCAGGTTCTCCGCGTCGTCCTCCTCGACCTCCAGGTCCTCGTTCCTGGTCAGGCGGAAGGCGTGGTGCTCCAGGACCTCCATGCCCGGGAACAGCTCCTCCAGATGGGCGGCGATGACGTCCTCGATGGGGACGTAGCGGCCCGGGGAGCTCTCCAGGAACCTCGACAGCAGCGGCGGCACCTTCACCCGGGCGAAGTGCTTGTGGCCCGTGACCGGGTTCCGTACGACGACGGCCAGGTTCAAAGACAGGCCGGAGATGTACGGGAAGGGGTGCGCCGGGTCGACCGCCAGCGGCGTCAGCACGGGGAAGATCTGGTGCCGGAACAGGGTGAACAGGCGGGCCTGCTCCTTCTCCTGCAGCTCGCTCCAGCGGACCAGGTGGATGCCCTCCTCCGCGAGGGCGGGGGCGACGTCCTCGTGGTAGCAGGCGGCGTGCCGGGCCATGAGCTCGCGGGAGCGGGCCCAGATCATCTCCAGCACCTCGCGGGGCTGGAGGCCCGAGGCGGAGCGGGTGGCCACGCCGGTGGCGATACGGCGCTTCAGACCGGCCACCCGGACCATGAAGAACTCGTCCAGGTTGCTGGCGAAGATCGCGAGGAAGTTGGCCCGCTCCAGCAGGGGGGTGTTCGGATCCTCGGCGAGTTCGAGAACGCGCTCGTTGAACGCGAGCCAGCTGCGTTCCCGGTCGAGGAACCGGCCCTGCGGCAGCGCGGGGGCGCCGTCGGCCGGCGACTCCTCGTACGCGTCGAGATCGGCGTCGATATCGGGTTCGAGGTCGGAGACGGCCGCCGCGATGGTGTGCGGGCGGTGCGCCGCGATGGAGCCCACGGAGGGCTGCGCGTGCTGGACCTGTGCCTGGGTGTTCGGCTGGCTCATGGACCCATTCTTCCGCGCCGCGAGCATCACGGGCGCGTCGGACAGCGCGGGAGGGATCGGGGGTGTCACATGAGTGTTCCCGTTCCCCGCAGGCCCCTGACGGGGTGGCGAAGGCTCTGGCACGGCGGGATTCATTGGCCGAGCTTCGCAAGCTCGTCTGAATCGATGGTTACGGAGACATGACGTGCGGGATAGCGGGGGGAGGCTCGCGGGGGTGGGGAGTTGCCCACAGGCTGTGGACGATGTCGCCGGCTGGTCCGCGCGTCCGCCCCCCGTGGGAGGACGCGCGGACCGGGTTCAGGGGAGGCGACGGGCCAGGACGACGAAGGCGGTGGCTGTCGCGGCTGCGGCCAAGGCCAGGAGCAGGCCTGTTTCCACATATTGCAGGGGCCAGAAGTGGGACTGGGGGTGGAAGGTGGTGTGGGTGGTCTGCGCGCCGTTCGGCGCCGGGGTGTTCCAGGAGACCTGGTAGGCCGAGCGGGGGAGTTCGATGCTGTTCGGCGCGATGCGCGTGATGGTGGGCCAGAGATCCTCGCGGTGGCGCTCCAGGAAACTGTGGAGGAGCAGGGACGCGCCGAGGGCCACTCCCGCGGCCGGCAGCGCCCGGCGCCACACCAGACCGGCGAGGGCGCCGAGGGCGAGACCTGCCAGGACGTACGCCACGGCCGTCGGGCCCGTCGACACGAAGACGTCCGCCTCGTACCAGTCGCCGGCCAGGTCCGGGTCGCCGTCTCCGCGGGCCCAGAGGTTCAGCAGGACGAGCCCGCTCGTGCCGGCGGTGAGCAGCGCGGCCGGGAGCGCCAGTTTCGCCGCGAGCCAGCGCAGCGGGCCGACCGACTGGGTCCAGGCCAGCTGAGCGGTGCCCTGCTCCAGCTCGCGGCCGATGAGCGTGCCGCCCGCCCAGGCGGCCACGGGGAACAGCGCCCAGGACAGCACCGTCGCGATCACGGACAGACCGGTTGAGTAAATCTCGTCGGCGGTGATCGCGTCGACCGCCGCGCAGGAGGGGAGCCCGTCGGCCGGGGGTGTCGCGCAGGCGCTCACACCCGCGCGGGCCTCGTCGCCCAGGGAGTGCAGCCAGACCAGGGCGGCCGCCACCGCGGTCAGGGCGAGGCCGGACAGGAGCAGGGCCGTGCGGTGGGTCCGCGACAGCGCCCGGAACAGGCCGCCCGGGCCGGTGTGCCGGGCGGCGGGCGGGGCGGTGGGACGGGTCCCTGGCTCGGTCGTCGCGCTGAGAGCGGTCATACGGCGGCTCCCGTGCGGCGGCGCAGCAGCCAGAAGGCGGCGGCGACGGCCAGGGCGGCGACGGCGAGGGCGATGCCGCTCTCCATGAGCTGGAGGGGCCAGAAGTGGGAGGACGGGTGGTAGGCGGCGTAGAGGCCGGTGATGCCGGACTCGGCGGAGCAGGCGGGTTCTCCCCAGCAGTCCGGTACGGGCACCCGGGCGCCGGTGGCGGTGAGGACGCCCCCTTCGACGACAAAGCCGGGTAGGTCCGGGGTGTTCTCGACGGACGTCACCATCGTGGTCGTGGGCCACAGGTGCGGACGCAGCTCGTCGAGCACGTAGACCAGGGACACGGTGGCCAGGGCCGCGACGCCGAGGGCGGGCAGGGCGCGGCGCAGCAGCAGGCCGGCCAGGACGCCGAGGGCCAGGGCGGCGAGGACGTGGGCGGTGGCGACGGGGCCGTTGACCTCGAAGACGCCGCTGTCGTGCCACTCGTATCCGCTCTGGAGGCGGCTCACGGAATTCTGGGACGACGACCACAGCATGCGCAGAAACAGGGTGATCGCGAGCGTGCCCGCCATGAGCAGCAGGGCCGGGATCGCGAGTCTGGCGGCCAGCCAGCGGGCAGGGCTGACCGACTGGGTCCAGGCCAGCTCGGCCGTACCGCTCTCCAGTTCACGCCCCGTCAGGGCGCCTCCCGCCCAGGCCGCGGTGAGCACCGGCAGCAGGGTGAGGAGGCCGGAGGCGATCGCCATGGCTGTCTGGTAGCGGGCGCTTGCGGCTCCGGGGTAGGCGCAGGCCTGGACCGGGTTCGGCACTTCGCAGCCGAGCGCCCGGTATTCGGCCAGCGCGGCGTCGGTGCCGGGGCCTGCGGCCCACAGCAGGGTGCCGATGCCCACGGCCGTCAGCATCAGCCAGAACAGCAGCGCCGAGCGGTGCACGCGCAGCGTCGCCAGGACCAGGCCGCGCGGTGCCGAGAGGCCCTTGGCGGCGACGGGCGGGACTGCGGTCACGGCGGTCATGCGGCGGCCTCCTGCGCGTCGCAGACGAGCGGCGGGGCCTCCGGGGAGCGCAGATGCGCGAGGACCAGTTCCTCCAGGGAGGGGCGGTCGGTGTGCCGTTCGTCGCCGAGCGGGCCCGCGGGCCGGACCAGTGCGGTGAGCTGGCGGCCGGTGGTGCGGGACTCGACCACGGTGTGCGGGTCCAGGGTGTCACCCGCGCGGCCCGTGACCAGGGTGTGCGCGGCGAGCAGGTCTTCCAGCGGCCCGGCCAGCCGGACCCGCCCGCCGCCGAGCAGCAGCAGATGGTCGCAGGAGCCCTCCAGCTCCGCCACCACGTGCGAGGACATGACAACCGTGGTGCCGCGGTCGGCGGCGTCGGCCATGAGGGTCGCCATCAACTGGTGCCGGGCGAGGGGGTCGAGGTCGGCCATCGGCTCGTCCAGAAGCAGCAGCTCCGGGCGCTTGCCGAGGGCCAGGGCGAGCGCGACGCGGGTGCGCTGGCCGCCCGAGAGCGTGCGGACCTTGGCATCCGGGTCGAGGTCGCCCTCCGCGATGATCCGCTCGGCGGTCCGGGCGTCCCAGCGGCGGGGGTTGAGGTCGCGGCCCATGCGCAGGGTGCCCGCCACGGTGAGCTGGGGGTGGAGGGGCTTGTTCTGGGCGACGTGGGCGAGGTGCTCGCGGGCCGCGGCCGGGGTCCGGCCGAGGACGGTGATCGAGCCCTCGGTGGGTCTCAGTAACCCGGCCGCGAGGGCGAGCAGAGTGGATTTGCCGGCGCCGTTAGGGCCGACGACGGCGCACACGCGGCCCGCTGGGAGCCGGAAGGCGCAGCCGTCCAGGGCCTTCCTGCGGCGCCGCCCGAAGCTCCTGCCCAGCGCCGCCGCCTCGATGGCGGTGTCGGTCATGCGTCCCCCTTGAGTCGCGCGAAGTGCGTATCGAGTACGGAAGTGAAAAGGGCGTCCACGTCGTCGCGCTCCAGTCCGGCCTCGCGGGCCCGGGTCGCCCATGCCTCCAGCTCCGCGCGGAGCGGGGAGTCGGCGGGAGCGGTGCCGAGGGACCTGCGGACGAACGTGCCGAGTCCGCGGCGCGCCTCGACCAGGCCCTCGCGCTCCAGCTCCCGATAGGCCTTGAGAACGGTGTTCGGGTTGATGGCGGTGGCCTCCACCACCTCGCGAGCCGTGGGCAGCTTGTCGCCCGGCTCCAACAGGCCGAGGCGCAGGGCCCGTTTGGTCTGCTGGACGATCTGGAGATAGGTGGCCACGCCACTGCGCCGGTCGATGCGGTAGTCGACCACTTGCCCTGCACCACCCTTTCACTAATTGAGTAGTGAAAGGGTGGTGCAGGGCGGGTCGGAAAGTCAAGCGTGCTTTCGTGAACCGATCGCGCGGGCCGGTCCGATGAGGAGATGTGAGCGAAACGAGAAGCGACGGGGAGCTGCTGCGAGCCATCGCCGCGGATGCCGACCGGCGTGCCTTCGAGGAGCTGTACCGGCGGTACGCGCCGTGGCTCCGGGCCCGGTTGCGGGGGCGGTGCGCCGATGTGGGGGTCGTCGACGACGTCGTGCAGGAGACGTTCCTCGCGGTGTGGCGCGGCAAGGCCCGCTACCGGGAGGACGTCGACGTGGCCGGGTGGCTGTGGCGCGTCGGGTCGCGGCGGCTGGTGGACGCGCTGCGCGGTGACGGGGCACGGGGGCGGTTGCGCCAGGCCCTGGCGCGGCTGCGGCACCGGGACGAGGCGTCGGCGGAGGAACGCGTGCTCGCGGGGGTGGAGCACGGAGATCTCGCCGGCGCCCTCGTCCGGCTGTCGCCGGAGTTGCGGGCGGTGCTGCAGGCGACGGTCATCGACGGACTCACCACCCGGGAGGCGGCCGTACTGCTCGGCATTCCGCCGGGGACGGTCAAGACGCGGGCCATGCGGGCCCGCAAGCAGTTGCGGGAGGCATTGGCATGAGGTGGCACGTGCCGGAAGAGGACCTGCGCGCCTACGCACGGGGAGAGTTGGCGGCACCGGCTCTGTGGTCCGCCGACGCGCACCTGGCGGCCTGCGCCCCGTGCCGGGCGGCGCTGGGCGAGGTCAGTGACCCGGTCGCCCTCGACGCGGGGTGGGAGCGGCTCGACGCCGAGCTGGACGCGCCCCGGACGGGAGTGCTGGAGTCCCTGCTCGTGCGGCTCGGAGTGCCCGGGCACATCGCGCGGCTGCTGGCGGCGGCGCCCGTACTGCGAAGGTCCTGGCTGGGAGCCGTCGTCGCCGTGCTGCTGCTGAGCGTGGCTGCGGGGCACCTCGTGAGGGGCGGCGAGTCCCTCACACTGTTCCTCGCGCTCGCGCCGCTGCTGCCGCTGGCCGGGGTGGCGCTGTCGTACGGACCCGCGCTGGATCCGACGTACGAGATGGCCGTCGTCGCGCCGATGCACGGGTTCAGGCTGCTGATGATCCGGACCGTGGCCGTGCTGGGCGTGGTGCTGGGCATGAACGGACTGGCGACCCTCGCCCTGCCCGCGTACGGGCTGCGCGCGCTGGCCTGGCTGCTGCCCGCGCTGGCGCTCACCGCCACGGGGCTCGCGCTGACGCCCCGGCTGGGGCCGGTGCTCGCGCCGTCGCTGGTCGGCGGGGCCTGGGTCGGGCTGCTGGTGCTGGCCGACGCGCTGCAAGCGGGCGCGCAGACGCCCCTCGCCCCGTTCACCGTGGCCGGGCAGAGCGTCGCGGCGGTGGTCGCCGCGCTCGCCGCCGGGCTGCTCTTTCTCCTCCGTGACCGATTCGACCTCTTCCAGGGACGTGCCGCATGACCCCGACCGTGTCCGCCTCCGGGCTCAGCCTCCGCTACGGCGGCACCCGCGCCCTCGACGACGTCTCGCTGCGGCTGTCCCCGGGCGTCACCGGACTGCTCGGACCCAACGGCGCCGGCAAGACCACCCTGCTGCGGGTCCTCGCCACGGCCCTGCCCGCCGACCGGGGCGCCTTCACCGTGCTCGGGCACGACCCGGGCACCGCGCGGGGCCGGCAGGACGTGCGGCGCCGGCTGGGCTATCTGCCGCAGACGCCGGGATTCCACCCGGACTTCACGGCCTTCGAGTTCGTCGACTACGTGGCGATCCTGAAGGAGATGACCGACCGGTCCGCCCGGCACCGGGAGGTGCGGCGGGTGCTGGACGAGGTCGGACTCGCCGACGTACGCGGGAAGCGGATCCGGAAGCTGTCCGGCGGGATGCGGCAACGCGTCGCCCTCGGGGCCGCCCTGGTCGGAGACCCCGGCTTCCTGGTCCTCGACGAGCCCACCGTCGGGCTCGACCCCGAACAGCGCATGCGCTTCCGGGAGTTGATCGCGGGAGCCGGTGAGGGGCGCACGGTGCTGCTGTCCACCCACCAGACGGAGGACGTGGCGATGCTCTGCCACCGCGTGCTGGTCATGGCCGGCGGCCGGCTGCGGTTCGACGGCACCCCCGCCGAGCTGACCGCCCGGGCCGCGGGGCGGGTGTGGAGCAGCACGGAACGGGACCCGGGCGCGAAGGCAGGCTGGCGCACGGGAACCGGAACCTTCCGGAACGTGGGGGACCCGCCGGACGGCGCCGAGCTCCTCGAACCCACCCTGGAGGACGGCTATCTGCTCACCCTCGACGGCGACGCTGTGGAGGTGGCGGCATGACCGCGGTGATGGACAAGCCCCTCGCGTCCGACGAGCGGGCCGACGGATCCCGGCCGTGGGCCGCCGTGATCGCCCTGGCCGGCTTCGAGACCCGTCGGCTGCTGACGATGCTGCCGATGCTCATCGCCTTCCTCGTCTACATCGGCTGGACCGTGTGGCGCACGGGGAAGGACTGGGGCGCCTATCCGGCCCTCCAGGACGCCGACCGCGCCACCCAGGGCGCGCCCATGCTCGTCGGGCTCACGGTGCTGCTGTGCGTCAATCGCGCCGCGCTGCGCTCCCGGCGGCACGGGACGGAGCCGTACTTCGGGACGCTGGTCATGCCGCCCTGGCGGCGTGCGGTCGCCCACGCGCTGTCGGCCCTGGCCGTGGCGCTGCTCACCGCCGTGTGCGTGGCTGCGCAGTTCGGCCGGGAGGTACTCCGGCCCGGCGCGATCGGGCAGGGTTCGGTGAGCGAACTGCTCGTGGGACCGCTGACCGTGCTGCTCGCCGGGCTGTTCGGGCTCCTCCTGGCAGGACTCGTGCGATCGTCGCTGGCCGCGCCGCTGCTGGTCGTGTTCGCCCTGTTCCTGTTCCTCTTCCTCTGGGGCACCAGCGACGACGCAAGCCGCTGGCTGCTGCCGGTCGTCGTCGAGGCCACCAGCAACACCCTGCCCTCCGACCTGCTGGGCCGGCCCGCGGGATGGCACGCCCTGTACCTGGCCGGGCTGGCGCTGTGCGCGGGCCTGACGGCGGTCCTGGTCGCCGGTGGCCGCAAGCCGGTTCTCCTGACGGGGATCGCCGGGGCGCTGGCCATGACCCTGGTGGGCGGGGTGACCCAGACGGGCGGCGAATCCCCCGAGCTGGTCCGCGCCCGCGAACGCGCCTCGGACACCCCCGGGCAGTTGCAGTCCTGCGTCCGGCGGGACGGATCGATGTACTGCGCGTTCCCCGAGTGGGGGCCGCGGGTCGGGGACTGGGCCGGGGTGGTGGACCGGGTGCGGTCCCTGGCCGGGGGCCGCGCCCAGGACCAGAAGATCGTCGTACGGCAGCGGATCGAGGCCCGCTACGGCCTCTCCAGTGACAGCGCGCTGACGCCGCTGGAGCGTCCGCACGAGGTGACGGTGGGCACCCAGTGGGGCGGCAACCGCGTCCCCGAGTTCTCGGCCGCCGTCGCCGGAGTGCTGGTCGCGGGCGAGGAGAAGGCCGCGACCTCGATATGCGACGGCCGCATCGTCACCGTCATGTGGCTGGCCCTGGGCTGGGAGTCCGACCCGATGGCCGCGCTGCGGCGCGTCCGACTCGACGACAGCGACACCGGCTCGGCCGTCGTGCTCCAGCCGACGGACGGCCTGTCCATGACCGAGGCCCAGACGGAGGTGGTGCGCGAACTGCTGGCGCGGCCCCGGGGCGAGGTCACGGCACGCGTGAAGGACAACTGGGCCGAGCTGACCGAGCCGAAGGTGACGGCGGCCCGGGCCGCGGAGCTGCTGGGCGTGGCCGCACCCGAAGGGGACGACAAGTGCGCGTACTGAGAGGGGAGTTGGTCGGCGCCGTCTGCCGGACCCTGCCGTTGGGGATGGTGGGGTCGGCCGGTGCGGCAGGGCTGCTGATGGCAGCGCTGACCCGGACCACGGGCGAGGCGGGCGAGTGGCTCGCGCTCCCCCTCCTCCGGGCGGCGATCCTGGCCTTCGCAGTGGGCCTGGTGTTCCTCCTGGACGACCCGGCCCGGCACACCACCTCCACCGTGCCGACCCCGCGCCCGGTCCGCACCGGACTGCGGGTGGCACTCGTCCTCCCCCTCATGACGGCCTGGTGGACGGTGGCGCTGCTGCTCGTACCGCGCGACATACGGCCGCCGGTCGCCGACATCACCCTGGAGGCCGCGTCGGCCTTCGCCCTGGCGCTGACCGCCGCGGTGATCGCGGTACGCCACACCGACCTCACCCACCCCGGCCCCCGCCTCGCGGCCGGCCTGCTGACCTCGGCGGTACTGACCCTGCTGTTCTGGCCCGACCGGTGGGCGCTGTTCGTGCCCGTGCAGGACGACCGATGGGCGGCGGCGCATGACCGGTGGGCGGTGGTGTTGGCCGTGGCCCTGCTGGTGGGGGTGCTGGGGGTGGGGGAGCCGGTGCGGCGGTGGTCCTGGCGCGGGGGCCCGGGCCGCAGGTCGTACTCCTAGAGTGCGGTCGTGGACCTCAAAGCCGTACGAGCCTTTGTGGCGATCGCCGACTCGGGGCAGTTCCAGTTGGCCGCCGTGGATCTGGCCCTCACCCAGCAGGCCGTGTCCAAGCGGATCGCCGCGCTGGAGAAGGACCTCGGGGTGCGGCTGCTCGTGCGCACGGCACGGGGAGCGGAGCTCACCATCGACGGGCAGGCGCTCCTGCCGCACGCCCGGGCCCTGCTCCAAGCCGAGGAGCGGGCGGTGGCCGCCGTGCGCCCCGGGGACCGTGCGCTGAGGGTGGACGTCGTGGGGCGCCGGGTCGCCACGGCCGGGCTGGTACGGGACTTCCACCTGGCGCACCCGGAGATCGCCCTGGACGTCGTCACGCTGTTCGGCGCGGACACGGCACTGGCCGCTGTGCGGGACGGGGCCGTCGACGCCACATTCCGTGCCGTCACGATGCCCGGGCACCGGCTGCCCGAGGGCGTCGAAGCCGTCCCGGTCCTCGACGAGCCGCTGCGGTTGTGCGTCGGGCCCGACCACGAGTTCGCCCGGGCCGCCTCGGTGACACCCGCGCAACTGGCCGGGCACCGGATCTGGATGCCGGGCAACGAGCCTGGCACGGAGTGGGCCGCGTACTACGACGAACTCGCCGCGACCTTCGGCCCGACCATCGACACCATCGGCCCCAACTTCGGCATCGAGGCCCTCCTCGACACCATCGCGGGCACCCCGACGCTGGCGACCTTCCTCAGCGAACGCACCCCGCTGGTCTGGCCGACCGGCCACGACCTGCGCCTCGTCCCCCTGCGCGACCCGACCCCGGTCTACCCGCACGCACTGCTGTGGCGCACGGACAACCCGCATCCGGGCCTCGCCGCCCTCCGCGACCACCTGCTGGCGAGACGCCCGCACCCGTCCGAGGGGGAGACGTGGCGCCCGACGTGGGCGCAACCCGGCTAACGGGCAACGGGCCGATCAGGTCTCCGTCCGGTACATCAGATCCACCTCGTGCGTCTCGAACCCCAGCCGCTCGTACACCGTCACCGCCGCCTTGTTGTCGGCGTCGACGTAGAGCATCGCCGTCGGCAGGCCCTGCCGTGCCAGATGCCGCAGGCCGATGGTGGTGAGGGACTTGCCGAGGCCGCCGCCCTGGGCGCCGGGGCCGACGCCGAGGACGTAGACCTCGCCGAGGCCCTCCTGGGCGTGGACCTTGGTCCAGTGGAAGCCGACGAGTTCGTCGCCGCGGAAGGCGAGGAAGAAACCGGCGGGGTCGAACCACGGCTCGGACTTGCGGTCGTCGAGGTCCCGCTGGGTGAGGGAGCCCTGCTCGGGGTGGTGGGCGAAGGCGGCGGCGTTCACGGCGAGCCAGGCCGCGTCGTCCCGGCCTGGGACGAAGGCGCGGACGCTGACGCCCTCGGGGAGCCTCGGGTAGGGCGCGTCGAAGTCGCTCAACGGGCGGCGCATCTGACGCAGTTCACGGAACAGGGTCAGGCCCAGGACCTGCGCGAGATGCCGGGCGGCGGAGTGGCCGCCGTGCGCCCAGACCCGCAGCCGCTTGCCGGAGGCGGCCAGCAGGGCGGAGCCGAGCGCCCGCCCGTGCCCGTGCCCGCGATGCCCGGGGTGGACGACCAGCTCGGCGGCCGGAGGCTCCACCGGGTCGGTGTCCTCGAGCTGGGCATAGCCGACGAGTTCGCCGTCGACGGTGAGCAGCAGATGCGCCACGCCCTCCCGCTCGCCGCCGCGCAACTGCAACCGGCCCTGTTCGGACACCGCCTGCTGCCCGTCGGTCCGGGCGGCCTCGGCGAGCAGCCCGAGCACGGCCTCGGTCTGCTCGGGGGAGAGCGCGGCAAGGGTCTCGATCGAGCGGGGGCGTCCGGGCCGTACGGTGTCGTCGCTGGTCATGCGTACGAGGGTACGGGGACCCACCGGGAAAACGGCGGCAAAGAAGCAACCAGGATGTAACCACGAAACACCTGTCGCGCTACGCGCGTTGACTCTAGGCTGCGCCGGACGACATCACCGTCTGAACAATCAGCAGCAGACCCACAGGGGGGCGAATGCCAGCCACTTCACCGGCATCGGTGCACCAGGAGCGCCGTAGACGTCGTACGAATCGTTTCGCCGCAGTCGCCGCCGGTGTCGTCACCGTCGGTGCGCTGGCCGCCGCCGGGCTGCCGGGGTCGGCGACCGCGGGCGAGGACCACCGCAAGGGCGGTCACTGGCCCGGCCGCTACCAGGATGTCCAGCTGCTGTCGTTCAACGACCTGCACGGCAACCTGGAGCCGCCGGCCGGTTCGTCCGGCCGGGTCACCGAGCAGCAGGCGGACGGTACGACGAAGACCATCGACGCGGGTGGCGTCGAGTACCTGGCCACGCATCTGCGTGAGGCCCGCAAGGGTGAGAAGTACTCCGTCACCGCCGCCGGCGGCGACATGGTCGGCGCCTCCCCGCTGATCTCCGGGCTCTTCCACGACGAGCCGACGATCGAGGCGCTGAACAAGCTCGACCTCGACGTCACCTCCGTCGGCAACCACGAGTTCGACGAGGGCGCCAAGGAGCTGGGCCGTCTGCAGAAGGGCGGCTGCCACCCGAAGGAAGGGTGCTACACGGACAAGAAGTTCAAGGGCGCCGACTTCCCCTACCTGGCCGCCAACGTCCTCGACGAGAAGACGAAGAAGCCGATCCTCAAGCCTTACTGGGTGTGGAAGAAGAAGGACGTCAAGGTCGGCTTCATCGGCGTGACCCTGGAGGGCACCCCGGACATCGTCTCCGCCGAGGGCGTCAAGGGCCTCTCCTTCAAGGACGAGGTCGAGACGATCAACAAGTACGCCAAGGAGCTGCGGAAGAAGGGCGTGAAGTCCATCGTCGCCCTCATCCACGAGGGCGGCTTCCCGGCGTCGACGTCGTACAACTACGACTGTGACTCCCCGGGCGCGGGCGACGGCATCTCCGGGCCGATCGTCGACATCGCCAAGAACGTCACGCCGCAGGTGGACGCGCTGGTCACCGGCCACACCCACAACGCGTACGTGTGCAGCATCGACGACCCGGCGGGCAAGCCCCGCATGGTCACCTCGGCCGCGTCCTTCGGCCGCCTCTACACCGACACCACGCTGACCTACGACCGCAAGACCGGCGACATCGCCCGTACGGCAGTGAAGTCGGCGAACCGCGTGGTCACCCGGGACGTCCCCAAGGCGCCCGACATGACGCGGCTGATCAGCAAGTGGAACACCCTGGCCGCGCCCATCGGCAACAAGCCGATCGGCTACATCTCCGGCGACATCGGCAACACCGGCAGCGAGTCCCCGCTCGGCGACCTGATCGCCGACGCCCAGCTCGCCCACGGCAAGAAGCTCGATGCGGAGACCGACCTGGCGTTGATGAACCCGGGAGGTATCCGGGCACCCCTGACGTATGCGGCCAAAGCCGGTGAAGGCGACGGTGTCGTGACATACGCGGAGGGCTTCACGGTCCAGCCGTTCGCCAACACCGTGAACCTGCAGAACTTCACGGGCGCGCAGCTGATCCAGGTTCTCAAGGAGCAGGTCACCGGCGCGAACGCGGCGGCGCCGAAGGTCCTCCAGGTGTCGTCGGGCCTGACCTACACGCTGGACCTCACCAAGTCCGGCGCCGACCGCGTCGTCACCGACTCGGTCAAGCTGGACGGCAAGGCCATCGACCCGGCGGCCACCTACCGTGTCGCGACGAACAGCTTCCTCGCGGGCGGCGGCGACGGATTCCCGACGCTGGGCCAGGGCACGAACGACCTCGTCGGCCTCGACGATCTGGCCGCTCTGGAGCAGTACTTGACGGCCAACTCCTCGGCGTCGAACCCGCTCGCGCCGCCGAAGGCGGACCGGATCACCATCGTGAAGTAAATCGCATACCTGGGGTTCAGGTTGCGGGGTGGGGCGGTGCGCATGGTCGGATGAGACGATGCGCACCCCCCACCGCATAGACACGCATCATCCCGACGACCGCTCCGAACAGCCCCACAACCCTTACGACGAGCTCGGCGCCCTCGATGACGGGCCTCTGGAGGCGACCCCTCTGCAGGACTTCCTCGGCGAGGACGCGGAGCGGCGTGACGAGCAGGAGCCGGAGTGGTCGCCGCCCGATCACCGTCGCGGCGGCCGACGAAAAAAGAATCGTTTCGCCGGGCTGCCGTTCGCGGTGAAGGCGGTGGTGGGCCTGGTCGTTCTCGCCTCGTTCGCCGCCCTCGGTGACCGCTGGGCGGTGCTGTACGCCGAGCACAAGGCCGCGGGCACCCTCAAGGACCGCCTCGACCTGGCCGCCGCGCCCGAGGTGGAGATCGGCGGCTTCCCCTTCCTCACCCAGCTCGCCGACAAGCGGCTGGAGTCGGTGAAGGTGACCGTCCCGGACGTCGCCGCCGACCGGGTCTCGCTGGCCAAGGTGTCGGCAACGGCCCATGACGTACGGCTGAACGCCGACGGCCTGACCTCCGTGCGCGGCGCCGACGTCCCCCGGTTCGACGGCGACGTCATGCTGTCCTTCGAGGACCTCAACCGCGAACTCGGCGCCTCCCAGGTGACGTTCACCGGCGAGGGCCGGGACCGCGTGCGGGCGCGCGGCACCCTGCCGGTCGCCGGGCACAACCTGAAGCTGCGGGCCGAGGCCCGGATCCAGCGGCAGGGGGAGCGGGGCATCGCCACGGAGATCGGCGGCATGCGCCTGGACATCGGGGATCTCGCCACCTACCGCCCCGGCAAGCGCGCCTCGGAAGGGCTGCATCTGACGCCCAAGGCCTCCGCCGACCTGGCCCGGGAGACCCAGAAGGCCAAGGCGCTGCTGTCGGTCCCCGCCATCGTGAAGCGCATGGGCGTCCCCGAGGCGACCGTGAACGACGCCCTGGCCGACGACGGCAAGCTCGCCGAGCTGACCGGCTCCCCGCGCTTCGCCCGCCAGGCCGAACGCCTCAACCTCATCGACCTCGCCCTGAACAACCCCGACGTCCTCAAGCGCCTCGGCCTCGACCCCGACCTCCTCGGCGAGCTCTCGGGCCTGACCCGCCCGGTCCTTGCCGACCGCCTCGCCCTGGCGTTCGAACTGCCCAAGCCGGAGCAGGGGGACGTGAAGCTGGAGGACGTACGGGTGGAGAAGGACGGCATCAAGGTGCGGCTGTCGGGCTCGGGGCTGTCGGTGGGCAGCTGAGCCACTCAGAGGCCGGGGCCGGGGCCGGAGCCGGGGCCGGGGGGCCTTTCGCGCAGCGGAATGTGCCCGGAAGTCTGGCCCACGGGCGCTGTCCGCACTCCGCGATCGTCGGGAGACTGGGCCGGGCGTACCGGACCGAGACGAGGATGATGCGGATGCACAGGCACGGTAGGTCGCCGGAATCCGAGGCGGACGCGCGGGCCGGACACCCCCACCGGCCCCTGCTCAAGCCTCATGAGGACGGCTCTCAGGCGGCCCAACTGGCGGCTGGCGGGCAGTTGACGCCGGACGCGGCGATGTCCCTCCAGCGCACCGCCGGGAACGCCGCGTTCGTGGCCGTGCAGCGCATGCCCCAGGGTGGCAACGGCGAAGGTCCGGCCGAGGAGAAGCCCATGGACGGGCTGAGCCGGTTGCGCAGGGCGAACGCGCGGGCGGAGAAGCGCGGTCAGGCGGCGCCCACGCTCGGGCAGGCCGAGAGCCCCTTCGGCGCCTACACGGTGAACAAGGGGCGGGGTGCCGGTCCCTACATCACGTCGAACGTGAAGCACCAGCACCCGGGGAGCGAGAGCCTCGGAACCACCTACGAGGAGCTGGTCCGGGCTCTCGACGCCGAGCATCTGCCGCTGGTGGCGCAGGCCGCGCGCAGTGGCGCGGAACTGGACGAGGAGATCCTCGGCAGCATGGACGCGACGCAACGGCGAGCCGCCACCATGCTCTACGGGATCATGACGCAGTCCGAGGAACGCAGGTTCCCGGGGGCCGGCAAGGCCATGCGCAGTGCCCTGGCCAAGCAGGGCGACCCCTACCACGAGGCCGAGGAGTTCGACGAGGACTTCCCGATGGCCAAGGAGAAGGGCGCGCAGTACTACCGTGAGGTGCTGGCCGGGAAGAAGCAGCTCTCGGACAAGGCCCGCAAGAACCTGGAGGACATGTCCTCGTCGTCTTCGGACGGGGAGAGGTCTTCCTGAGGCCGCGGGAAGTCCTCAGAAAGCCCAGGCGCTGATCCCTGGGTGAAACTTTGTGTGCAGATGTGTTGACCTCTGTTCGAGTCTCCTTCTAGTTTCGTGCTCCACTGAGCGGTCCTGCTGTGGGCTGCTCGTCTTCGCACATGCTCAGAATGGGGATGTCGTGTCTCAAAGGAACCATCGCGGGACAGCGTGCGTGGGGGCGCTGCTGGCCTGCGTCACGGCATTCGGCGGAGCGCTCGCCTCCCCCGCTGCCGCCTCACCCGCCCACCGCCCGGCCACGCCGCCGCCGGTCAGCGACTTCAAGGGCGTCAACTGGGCCGACCCGCGCGACAACTACGCCGACGACGCGGTCGTGCCCTCGGGCCTGTCCACCACCGACAGCTACGCCACCACGTACGCCAAGTCGAAGGCGATCATCACCGGCTTCTCCAAGCTCGGCGCCAACACCGTCCGCCTCCCGGTCAACCCGACCTCGGTGAACGGCCCGTTCTGGAAGTCGTACCGGGCCGCGATCGACGCCGCCACCGCCAAGGGCTTCAAGGTCATCCTGGGCTACTGGGAGGCCGACAACGCCAAGGACGGCAAGATCGACGACCAGGCCTCCTGGGACCGCATGTGGGCGCGGATCACCACCTCCTACGCCCTCAACTCCAAGGTGTACTTCGAGCCGATGAACGAACCGTTCGGCTACACCGCCCAGGAGTGGACCGACATCGCCGCGCAGTGGGTGAACACCCACCGCTTCATACCCCGCGACCGGATCCTGATCGGCGGCTACAAGTACAGCGAGGACGTCAAACCGGTCTGCGCCGACCCGCGCCTCAAGGGCACGCGCCTCGCCCTGCACAACTACGGCTTCTGGCACACCGACTGGACCAGCGTCGACCAGTGGAAGGCCGACTTCAAGGAGCGCATCGGCGACTGCGCCTCGCGCACGATCCTCGACGAGTTCGGCGCCTCCATGACCACCGGCCTGGACTACAACGGCCCGGTCGGCACCTCCAACGAGATCGCCTACATCCAGGCCGCGACCGACACCATCCGGGAGCTGGGCCTCGGCTCGGTCTACTGGCCCGGCCTGCGCAACGGCGACACGTACTCCCTCACCACACTCCAGGGCACGGGCACGAAGCTCAGCCTGAAGGTGAACAACCAGAGCGGCCTGGACCGACTGCACCACGCCTGGAAGCAGTAGGCCACCCCCCCCAGGGCATGGTGACCCTTCCGGGCCCGGCGCCGCTTGTCAGCCGGGCCCGGAAGGGAGCCGTCAGGACGCCGAGGGCGTCCAGCCCGAGAGCCAGTCCGCGACCTCCTGGTCAGCGGCCTGCGCGTCGGTGAGGTGAGGACGGTTGCTGTTGGCGTTGCCCGCCCCGGCACCCGAGTTCTTGTACTCGGCGAACCGGTCGTCCTTCCACGAGAAGCCGCTCATGTCGGTCCACGGCGTGGACTTCACGGCGGCACTGAGGCTGGTGTTGCGGACGGTGGTCTGCGGGTCGAGCGAGGCGTCACCGCCCGCGTGCCAGGGCCGTCCGAGGAAGAAGCTGCCGTTCGAGACGTCGCCGCTCACCGTGGAGTTGGCGATCAGGATGCCCTTGCGGTTGGCGGCCGTGCTCGGAGCCGTGACGTAACCGGCCGAGGTCCCGTCCCAGCGCTTCTTCAGCGTGATGACGGACTTGTCGACGACGGCCGTGGCCCGCCCGAAGATGAAGTCGACGTTGCCGGTGACGTAGGAGTTGCTGACGTAGACCCGCCCGAGCTTGTCCTTGGCTGCGGTGTCGAGCAGCAGTGTGTCCTGGTCGCCGTCGACGATGATCCCGTCCAGGAACACCTTGTCGGCGGCGGTCCGCAGGGCGACGGCCTGATGCCCGCTGAGGCTCTGGTTGGCCTTCTCGTCGAAGTCGTTGGAGATGGTCAGGTTCCGCGCCTGGAAGTCATCGGCCTCGACGGCGACGGTGGCGCTCCCGCCGGTGCCGTACGTACCGCCGCCCGGCTTGGGCGTACCGGCCGCGTTGTTGTAGACGATCGTCGTGTCCTTGCGGCTGCCGCCGGTGCCCTGGATGGTGACGTGCGGCTTGTTGGCCGGCACCTTCACGAGTTCCCGGTACGTCCCCGGCTTGACGGCGATGACGACCCGGGCGGGATTGTTCGCCGGTACGGCGTTCACGGCGGCCTGCACGGTCCGGTACTGCCCGCTGCCGTCGGCGGCGACGGTGAGGGTGGTCGCGGCGGCGGCCTTGGTGGAGGCGGCGGCTGTCGTACCGATGGAGGCACGGGGCCCGACCCCGGACCGCAGGATGGCGGGGATGTCGGAGGCCTGATCGAGGGTGTACGGGTAGTAGACCTTCGGATCGAAGGCGCTTCCGCCGCTCTCGTTCCTCCCACTGGTCCCGGAGAAGACACTCCCGCGCTGCACGATCGCGGCGCCGCTGTCCTTGATGACGGGGTTCTTGATGCCCTGGAAGTAGGAGTTCTCCAGGACCATCTTCGTCGCGCCGCGCGAGTAGTTGCCGTACGACGACTTGATGTCGGTGCCGGCGGCGTCCTCGAGGAAGTTGTTGTAGAGGTGGGCGTGGGCGGCGTTGTCGGTGGAGGGGTTGCGCTGCTCGGTCTCGCGGATCCAGTTGTGGTGGATCGTGATGTCGGTCTTGACGTTCTCGGTCCAGCCGATGCCGAAGGTCTTGTTGTTGTCGCTCAGCTTGTTCCAGGAGACGGTGACGTTCGTCGAGTCCTTGCGGACGTCGATCAGCCCGTCGGCCATGTGCCGCAGATCGTTGTGATCGATCCAGACGTGATGGGCGCCGTCCATCTGGATGGCGTCGAAGTCGTGGTCCTTGTCGTTCCACACGCCCTGGTACGCGTCCCGGATGGTCAGGTTCCGGATGATCACGTTGTGCACGCCTGACCCGAGGAAGAACCCGCCGCCGACGATGTGCCCGGAGGTCCCCTGACCCACGATGGTCTTGTCGGACTGCACCTTGATCTCTTTGCCGACCGGGTTCATGGCGATGGTCCCGGCGACGACGATCACGTACGGCTCGGCGGCGGTCGCGTACTTCTCCAGCTCCGCCTGCGTCTTCACGGTGACGGTCTTGCCGTCCCGCCCGCCGTACGTCCCGTTCTGCCCGAGCGAGTTGACGGAGGCGAACCCGTCGGCGGTGGCCGTCGCCCAGGCCGGGGCGGCGGCGGAGGCCTCCCGGCCGCTGCCACCGAGCACACCGAGGTCATTGCCGTACGCGAGGGCACCGGCGGCGGTCAGAGCCAGGGGCACCGTGACGGCCAGCGCCTTGTGGCTTCTGCGGCGCCGGTGCCGCGGCCCGGGGTGGAGCGGGGGGTTGCTGCGCGGCTGCTCACTCATCGGCGGGTCCGTTCCGTGCGGGGGGATGGTCCGGGGTGGGTCGCCGCCACGGGCGGAAAGGTTGCCGCACGCTACGTGCTACGCGCTGTGCTTGCCCGCGATGCGCAGCACGTCCCCCAGCGACTCGACCGCCCTGCTGAGCGCGAAACGAACAGCCCGCTCACCGGCCTTCGGATCGGCAAGGACGGCCCTGGCACCCGCGAGCACCTCTTCGGCAGAGCCGAGCTGGGCCGCCTCAACATCGTCCGCGAGCTGCGAGAGCCGGCTGTGGGGATTGTCGGTGGAGAGATAACAGGGCTTGCCGTCGTCGCCGGTCCAGGGGAGCAGCCTCATGCGTAGATCTCCAGGTCGTGGAGGTACGGGCGCACCAGCGGGGTGTCCATGACGAGGGGCTCCGGGGTGAGGGGGCGTGGAGGGGGATGGGGGAGTGGCCGTTGCCTGGGGGTGGCTCGGTGGCGGCCTTGGGTGGGGAGGAGGAGTCGTACGAGGGTGAGGAGTAGGGACTCGCAGAGTTCGGCGAGACGCAGGCGTAAGCGCATGGCGGTGTGACCCTTCCAGGCAGCACTCAGGGGTTTGACGAGCGGTGATTACCGTT
This sequence comes from Streptomyces sp. CRCS-T-1, assembly GCF_024442335.1. Classification (NCBI taxonomy): domain Bacteria; kingdom Bacillati; phylum Actinomycetota; class Actinomycetes; order Kitasatosporales; family Streptomycetaceae; genus Streptomyces; species Streptomyces sp. CRCS-T-1. The sequence goes on from NZ_CP101651.1 coordinate 4,485,699, forward strand.
CGTGCCCTGATGATTACGGCCCATGCGTACGCTGCGGAAGGGGCCAGGTGTTGCCTGGCGCTCCAGGCAACGGTGAGGGGTGACGTGGGCGAAGTGGTTGACGGGGAGCGGGAGTCGGGGCGGGGAGTTCTTGGCAGGACACTGAAGTTCTTGCGGGAGAAGGAGGGCAAGTCGCTGGGGCAGGTGGCCGACGAGACCGGGTATGACAAGAGCTACCTGAGCCGCTTGGAGAAGGGAGAACGGCTCTCCAAGCGGGCGGTCATGGAGGACCTGGACAGCTACTACGGGTGCGCTGACCTGCTAGTGACCCTATGGAGGATGGCGCAGCTCGACGCCTTCAAGAACAAGTACAAGAGGTACATGGAGCTGGAAGCGACAGCTCGGATCCTGCGCGTGTACACGCCGGACGTGCCTGGACTGCTGCAGACAGAGGACTTCGCCCGTGAGGTGTTGTCTGGGCCCCAGGCAACGGCAGACAACAGCGATGACGTCGAAGAACAGGTGGCCGCGCGCTTGGGCGGCAGCTCCTGCTGCGCAAGAACCCAGCGCCCAGTGCCCGATTCATCATCGACGAGCCCGCATTCCGTCGGCCCTCAGCCAACGCGGAGATCTGGACAGGCCAGTTGCTGCACATCGAGGACGTGGCCCAGTGGCCCAACGTCGCCGTGCAGGTACTGCCCTTCTCCGCTGGGGTACATCCCCTCATGGGTAAGGGGTCTCTGACCGTGCTCTGGCAGGAGGACGGAAGCGCCGCAGCCTAAACAGAAGGAGACAGCAGCGGTCTATTGACGGATGATCCGGGAGCTGTCCTGCGCCACCGTTTGTCCTACGATCTGCTGCGGGATCTGGCGCTGTCCCCGTCGGACTCGCTGACGTTCATCCGGGACGTACTGGAGGAGCACAGATCATGAAGCCCACCTGGCGCAAGTCGAGCTACAGCGACGGGGGAGCCAACAACTGTGTCGAGATCGCCGACAACTACCCCGGCATAGTCCCTGTTCGTGACAGCAAGCTGCCGCACAGCCCGATACTGGTGTTCGGCGCGAGCCCCTGGGCGTCGTTCCTTTCGCAGGTCAAGGGCGCGGAGCACAGATCGTGAAGCCTGCTTGGCGTAAGTCGAGCCACAGCGACGGCGGCGACAACAACTGCCTTGAGGTCGCTGACAACTGCCTTGGTGTAGTCCCTGTCCTTGACAGCAAGCTCCCCCACAGCCCGGTACTGGTGTTCGGCGCGAGCCCCTGGGCGTTGTTCCTCGTCAGCGTCAAGAACGACAGCCCGCCGCTGAGGGGAGCACAGGTATGAAGCCCACCCTCGACCTCAGCATCGCTGTATGGCGTAAGTCGTCCTACAGCGACGGGGGACAGACGAACTGTGTCGAGGTCGCGGACAACAGTCCTGGCATGGTCCCCGTCCGTGACAGCAAGCTCCCCCACAGCCCGATACTCGTGTTCGGCGCGACTTGCTGGGAGTCGTTCCTGGTCGGCGTCAAGGACGACAACTCGGCGCACATCTCTGGGTGACTCGGAAGGCAAACGGCCTGGATGGGGTTGGGGCCCGGCCATGGTGGGGCCATGGCAGAGCGCGTGACCATCAAGGTGCCCCGACGAGCCCGAGACCCTCTCGCTCAGGTTGCCCAGGAAAGGGGCCTGACTGTGGGGCAACTCGTCGAGCAGTTGGCTTCTCAGCAGCGGACTGCGGCGCAGATCGCCGAACGCGTAGCGGCAGAGCGGAAAGCTGCCCGTGAGGTGATCGGCGGCGACATCAGCGACGAAGAGTTCGAGAGGACGCCGGACGTGCTCGTCAACCTCTACAGCCTGGCTGCCGAAAGGAGGGAACAGGTATGAAGCCCGCCTTCGACCTCCGTACCGCGGTGTGGCGTAAGTCGTCCTACTGCGACGGGGGAGCCAACAACTGCCTCGAGGTCGCCGGCAGCTGCCCTGGCGTAGTCCCGGTCCGAGACAGCAAGCTGCCCTACAGCCCGGTTCTCGTGTTCGGCGCGAGCCCCTGGGCGTTGTTCCTCGCGCACGTCACCAAGTAACTGTCGGGGCCGCCCGCTTCTTTGCAGTGTCGTGCTTCCACGGCCTGCATCAAGGGCGCTTCGCGTCGCCTTCGGCGATGACCCTTCGGGTCACCCTTGACCCAGGCCGTTCCAGCACGGGAGAGAAGCGAGCGAGCGGCCCGGAAAGGCGGGTGGCCAAGCGGCGTCTGCGATCTTCGGCCCGTTGCTTCGCTGACCGGCGTTGACGTGCGCGGTCGCGCCTCGCATGGACGCCGGGTGGGCTTAGCGGCGATCGGTGAGTGGGTGGGTGGGCGCTGGGAGGGGCTTGGGGCAGTGAGTGGAGCGTCTTGGCCTGCTGGGAAGTGGTTGAGCCAGGTCAGCAGGGACAGTGGTGGCGCAGGTGCTCCACTTGCTTGCGATGCCCGCGCCGAGTGGCCAGCTGAAGAGGGGACTGCACCTGCTAGTGGCCCGGGCTCGGTTCTCGCCACCACCTCACACCACCGAAAGTCGCTGAGCCCGCCCGGCGTGCCGCCACTCGCCCGATGCGCCCCCGTCGCCGAGCGGCTGGCCAGCCGACTTAAGGGGGCATCTGCCCTGGCCACCCGCCTTTCCGGGCCGTTCGCTCGCTTCTCTCCCGTGCTGGAGCGAGGTGAGTCAAGGGTGGCCCGGAGGGCCATCGCCGGAGGCGACGCGGAGCGCCCTTTACTCGGCTCGTGGAAGCACGACACTGGCAAGAAGCGGGCGGCCCCGACCTCAGGGAAGAGGCAGATCCTCTGGTGGAGGTACCGACGCCCCGGGGAGTCGTACCGTCGCCACCGTGCCTCCCCCTTCCGCGTGGGACAGCGTTACCTCGCCGCCCGCCTGTTGGACCGTGCGGGCCACGATCGACAGGCCCAGGCCTGATCCCGGCAGTGCTCGTGCGCTCGGGGAGCGCCAGAAGCGGTCGAAGACGTGGGGGAGTTCGTCGGCGGGGATGCCCGGGCCGTGGTCGCGGACCGACAGCACGCCGGCCACCAGCCGTACCTCGACCGTTCCGGCCTCCGGGCTGAACTTCACGGCGTTGTCAAGGATGTTGACCACCGCCCGTTCCAGGGAGGAGGGTTCCGCTCGGACGAACCAGGGCTGGACGTCCGCCGTGATCGTCAGTTCACGGCCGCGTAGTCGCGCTCGCCGTAGCGCCGACTCGACCGTGTCGTGCCAGGCGACGATCTGGGTACGGCCCGAGTGCTGGCCCGTGTCCGGGCGGGAGAGTTCCTGGAGGTCGCCGATGAGTGCGGCCAGTTCCGTCATCTGGGCCTTCACTGAGGCGAGGAGTGCCTTGCGGTCTGCCTCGGGGATGGGGCGGCCCGTTTCCTCGCTGCGGGTGAGGAGTTCGATGTTGGTGCGGAGTGACGTGAGGGGGGTGCGTAGCTCGTGGCCCGCGTCCGCGATCAGCTGTTGTTGGAGTTCTCGGGAGCTGGCCAGGGCCGATGTCATCGAGTTGAAGGAGCGGGAGAGGCGGGCCACCTCGTCGTCGCTGTCTTCGTCCACCGGGATGCGGATGTCCAGGTCCTCCGTGCGGGCCACGTGCTCGACAGCCTCGGTGAGTTTGTCGACCGGGCGCAGGCCCGCCCTCGCGACCGTGAGGCCTGCCGCCCCCGCGCCGAACACCCCTACGCCCGAGACCAGCAGCAGGATCAGCGCCAGTTCGTTGAGCGTGGACTCCGTTCCCTTGAGGGGGACCGCGATGACCAGCGCGTAGTCTGCGGCCACGCCCTGCTGGAACGGGCCGTTCTTGACGAACACGGCCGTGGTCATCACGCGTACCGAATTGCCCTCGCTGTCGGTGCCATTGCGCAGCTTGGCAACCTCTGGGTCGGGATTCTTGGCCACGTCCTCGTCGCCGCTCGTGATCTTCACCTGGGGCATGAGGCTGCTGAAGCGGCAGACCTTGCCGTCCGACCTGACCACCTGCGCGTAGGTCTGCGGGCGCGGCGCTCCCCCGAGCGTGTTGGAAGGGTTCTGGGGGCACGTCTTCGTCAGCGCGTCGAACTCGTCCGCCTGAATCGTGCGGAACGACGACTTCAGGTCTTCGTCCACCTGGGCGTACAACTTCCCCTGCACGATGAACCAGCACGTCACCGACACCGCCGCCACCGCGAACGCCACCGCCGCCGCCACCAGCAGCGCCAGTCGGGACCGGATCGGCAGGGAGCGGAAGCGGCGTACGACCTTGTTCACTCCGCGCCGCCCGGCCGCAGTACGTATCCGACGCCGCGCACCGTGTGGACGAGGCGGGGTTCGCCGCCCGCCTCGGTCTTGCGGCGCAGGTACATGACGTAGACGTCGAGGGAGTTCGACGACGGCTCGAAGTCGAAGCCCCAGACGGCCTTGAGGATCTGCTCCCGCGTGAGGACCTGGCGCGGGTGGGCCATGAACATCTCCAGGAGCGTGAACTCCGTGCGGGTCAGCTCCACCTGGCGGCCGGCCCGGGTGACCTCGCGCGTGGCGAGGTCCATGCGCAGGTCGGCGAAGGTCAGGGCGTCCTCGTCGGCCGGGTCGCCCGCGCCCACGGCCGCCGCGTAGGAACTGCGGCGCAGCAGGGCGCGGATGCGGGCGAAGAGTTCGTCCAGTTCGAAGGGCTTGACCAGGTAGTCGTCGGCGCCCGCGTCGAGGCCCGTGACCCGGTCGCCGACGGTGTCGCGGGCCGTGAGCATCAGGATGGGCGTCGTGTCGCCGGTGGCGCGGATGCGGCGCGCGGCGGTCAGGCCGTCCATGCGGGGCATCTGGATGTCGAGGACGACCAGGTCGGGCCGGTACGCCTCGGCCTTCACCAGCGCGTCCGCGCCGTCGACGGCGACCTCGGTCCCGTACCCCTCGAAGGCGAGACTGCGCTGAAGTGCTTCGCGTACCGCCGGCTCGTCGTCGACGATCAGGATGCGCTGGGGGTCACGGTCGCCGTCTGCGGGGCTCATGGGCTCGGGGTCCTCGGGTGTGAAGGGCGGGCGGGGGCTGTCTGACGCTCTCAGACTCGCACGAGCACCGGGCGTCAGGCCCGTGCGGTGCGGCGTCGGGCGGCTGCCCGTCCCGCCCGACGGGCCGCCTTGGCCGCCACCTCGGGCGCACGCGCCGCCGCAGTCGGCGCGTGCAGTGCGTACGCCACCGCCAGGGCCAGCCCGACCCCGGCCGGATCGCCGCCGGACTCCGTGTGCGCGATCTGCTGGATCATCGCCGTACTCCTCGGGAACTTATTCGGTGGAACCGGCCCGCAGCGTGGCGAGGTCGGCCTTGACGGTGTTGATCGGTATCGCGAAGCCCAGGCCGACGCTGCCCGCGGCCGCGGAGGAGGACGCGCCCGCCGCCGAGTACATCGCGGAGTTGATCCCGATGATGTTGCCGTTCATGTCGATCAGCGCGCCGCCGGAGTTGCCCGGGTTGAGGGACGCGTCGGTCTGGAGCGCCTTGTACGTGGTGGTGTCCGAGCCGGTGTCGCCGTTGAACTCCCGGCCGCCGAACTCGAACGGCCACTCGCCGCCCTGCTGGCCCTGGCCCTGGCCCTGTTCCTGGCCCTGGCTCTCGTCGGTGGAGACGGTGACGTCCCGGTCGAGGGCGGAGATGATGCCGCTGGTGACGGTGCCGGTCAGGCCTTCGGGGGAGCCGATCGCGACGACCTGGTCGCCGACGCCCACCCCGGTCGAGTCGCCGAGTGTCGCGGCCTTCAGGCCGGAGGCGTTCTCCAGCTTGATCAGGGCCAGGTCCTTCTTGCTGTCGGTGCCGACGACCTTGGCGGTGTAGGACTTGCCGTCGTTGGTCGTCACCTTGATCTGCGAGGCGCCGGCGACGACGTGGTTGTTGGTGATGATCTCGCCGTCACTGGTGATGATCACGCCGGAGCCGGTGGAGGAACCGGCGTTGGAGTCGGCGCTGATCTCGACGATGCTCGGGCTGACCGCCTTGGCGACCCCGGAGACCGTGCCCTTCTGGCTGGACGGGACCACGTTGGTGCTGGTGGAGCTGGAGGTGACGGTGTCGTTGCCGGTCAGCTCCTGGATGCCGTAGGCGGTGCCGCCGCCTATCGCCGCGGCGACGATCGCCACGGCGGCGAGCAGGGCGACCGGGCCACGGCGGCGCTTCTTCGGAGCGTGCGGAGCGGGAGCCGGGGCGTGCGCCGGCGGGGGCGGCCACTCGGGGTTCACCGGGGCCTGCTGCTGACCCTCGTAAGGGTTCTGGTACTCGCCACTGCGGTGGAAGCTCTCGGTCATGGAACTGAGCTTGTCGCCCGACCATGAGAGCTACCTGAGTGCTCCCTGAGAAGCCCGACAGAACCTCGTATGCCCGATATAAAGACGCCCTGCCGCAGAGCCGCCGGAGGCTACGCGCAGCCGCAGGACTGCCGCGTCACCAGCCTCGACGGGAACACCTTCAGCCGCTCCCGCCGGGCCCCCGCGACCCGCAGGCCGTCGTCGAGGACGAGGTCCACCGCCGCGCGGGCCATCGCCGAGCGGTCGGAGGCGATCGTCGTCAGGGGCGGGTCGGCGAGCGCCGCTTCCTTGATGTCGTCGAAGCCGGCCACGGCCAGCTCGCCCGGGACGTCGATCCGCAGCTCGCGCGCAGCCCGCAGCAGGCCGAGGGCCTGGTCGTCGGTGGAGCAGAAGATCGCGGGCGGACGCTCGGGGCCGGAGAGGATCTTCAGGGCGGCCTGGTAGGCGTCGTAGCGGTTGTAGAGGGCCTCGAAGAGGCGGCCCTCCGTGGAGATGCCGGCCTCGTCCATCGCGCGCCGCCAGCCCTCGACGTGGTCGGAGACCGGGTCGCCGACCGCGGGGGTCTCCGCGATGCCGCCCATACAGGCCACGTACTCGTAGCCGTGCTCCAGGAGGTGGCGTACGGCGAGCTGGGCGCCGCCCAGGTCGTCCGTGACGACGGCGACGTCGTCTATGGCCTCGGGCCGCTCGTGCAGCAGGACGACCCGGGCGTCCCAGGCCTCGATCTCGGCCGCGGCCAGGTCGTTGAGCGCGTGGCTGACGAGGATGAGCCCCGAGACGCGCATGCCGAGGAAGGCGCGCAGGTAGTGGACCTCGCGCTCGCCGATGTAGTCGGAGTTCCCGACGAGCACCATCTTTCCGCGCTCGGACGCGGCCTGTTCCACCGCGTGCGCCATCTCCCCGAAGAAGGGCTGGCGCGCGTCCGGCACGATCAGGCCTATGAGATCCGTACGCCGGGACGCCATGGCCTGGGCCACGCGGTCGGGCCGGTACCCCAGTTCCTTGATCGCGGCGAGTACACGCTCGCGCGTGGCCGGGGCGACCGGCCGGGGTCCGTTGTTGATGACATAGCTGACCACGGCAGTGGAAGTCCCTGCCAGCCGCGCCACATCATCCCGAGTCACCTTGGCCACGCGCGGAGTCTACGCGGATATACCGGCTCTGGGCAGGGCGTAAAGGGGCTTCCGTGCGATATCCCGACTACCGTTCGGTAGCTGTTCGCGGACCCTGCGGAAAGCGATGCCCAGGCGGGCACCGCAATACGCCTCTTTACGCCTTGGCGCGTGCCTCGGCGGCTTCCAGGGCGGCCGACTTGTCCGCACTGTCCTGCTTTGCTTTGGCCGCTTTCGCCTTTGCCTCCTCGGCGGCGCGCTCCACCTTCTCCGGCGTAACGAATCGATAACCGACGTTGCGGACGGTGCCGATCAGCGACTCGTGCTCCGGCCCGAGCTTGGCGCGCAGTCGTCGTACGTGGACGTCGACCGTGCGCGTACCGCCGAAGTAGTCGTAGCCCCACACCTCTTGCAGGAGCTGGGCGCGGGTGAAGACGCGGCCGGGGTGCTGGGCGAGGTACTTCAGGAGCTCGAACTCCTTGAAGGTGAGGTCGAGGACGCGGCCCTTGAGCTTGGCGGAGTAGGTCGCCTCGTCGACCGACAGGTCGCCGTTGCGGATCTCCATCGGGGAGTCGTCGCTGACGATCTGCTGGCGTCCCATGGACAGCCGCAGCCGGGCCTCGACCTCCGCCGGTCCGGCGGTGTCGAGCAGGACGTCGTCGATGCCCCAGTCGGCGGTGACGGCGGCGAGACCGCCCTCGGTGACGACGAGGATCAGCGGGCAGCCCGGTCCGGTCGAGCGCAGCAGCTGGCACAGGCTGCGGACCTGCGGCAGATCGCGCCGGCCGTCGACGAGGATGACATCGGCACCCGGGGTGTCGACGAGGGCGGGGCCCTCCGCGGGGGCCACTCGCACGTTGTGCAGAAGCAGGCCGAGGGCGGGGAGCACCTCCGTCGACGGCTGGAGGGCGTTGGTCAGGAGCAGCAGAGAACTCATACGTCTGGTTCCTCCTCGGTCCCTGCGAGGACGTTTGTTGGCAACAGCACCGCTCTGCGATCCCGAAGGCCCCGTACACCTGCGGTTTCCCGCTTCGTATACAACGCTTCCGAAAGCACAAAAGGACCCGGGGGCAACGCTGCCCGAGTCCTCTGCCCAGCAGAATAGCCCACATGAGCTCTGGTCCGGCAGGTCATGTGGCGCGTTCCATCGTTCGTCCGAACTCCGAGACGGATGCCAGAACGCCTGTGCGGACTCCGCTGCGCACCTTTTTGCGCGCTGCCGACGGTGTGACGATCGACGCCGTATACGACCCGGGTACCGCTGTATACGACGCTTCCCGGACGCCTTCCGCTCATCCCGTGTTCGTCGTCGCCCATGGCTTCACCGGTGCCGTGGACCGGCCGCATGTGCGACGGGTGGCCGAGGCGTTCGCCCGGCACGGGGCCGTCGTCACCTTCTCCTTCCGGGGCCACGGGGCGTCCGGCGGGCGGTCCACGGTCGGGGACCGGGAGGTGCTCGACCTGGCGGTGGCCGTGGAGTGGGCCCGGGAGCTCGGGCACGCGCGCGTGGTGACGGTGGGGTTCTCCATGGGCGGGTCGGTGGTGCTGCGGCACGCGGCGCTGTACGAGGCGGGCACGGACGCGGTGGTGTCCGTGAGCGCGCCCGCGCGCTGGTACTACCGGGGGACGGCGCCGATGCGCCGGCTGCACTGGCTGGTGACGCGGCCCGAGGGCCGGGCGGTGAGCCGGTACGGATTCGGTACGCGCATCCACCACCGGGACTGGGACCCGGTCCCCCTCTCCCCGGTGGAGGCGGCGGCGAGGATCGCGCCCACGCCCCTGCTGATCGTGCACGGCGACGCCGACGGCTACTTCCCCCTCGACCACCCCCGCATGCTGGCCGCGGCCGCGGGTGACCAGGGCGAACTGTGGGTGGAGCCCGGCATGGGGCATGCCGAGCACGCCGTGAGCGAGGCGTTGCTGGGGCGTATCGGGGACTGGGCCGTCGGCCGGGCGGGCTAGCCTGACGGAGTTCACCGACGAGCGATTGAGGAAGCAGATGCCAAAGGTCACGGTGCGCTACTGGGCCGCCGCCAAGGCCGCGGCCGGGGTGGCCGAGGAGCCGTACGAGGCGGTCACGCTCGCCGAGGCGCTCGACGGGGTGCGCGAGCGACACCCCGGCGAACTCGAGCGTGTCCTGCTGCGATGCTCGTTCCTCGTCGACGGTGACCCCGTGGGCACCCGCGGACATGAGACGGTACGGCTGGCCGACGGCGGCACGGTCGAGGTGCTCCCGCCGTTCGCAGGAGGATGACGATGAGCAACCAGCCGCACGAGGGCTACGACCCCTACGGGCAGCCGCAGCAGCAGCCGCAGGCGTGGCCCGGCCAGCAGCAGCCGTACGACGATCCGTACGCCGCCCAGCAGTACCCCCAGCACCAGCAGTACCAGCAGCACCCCCAGCAGCCGCAGCACCCGCAGCACACCCAGTACACGCAGCAGTGGCAGGGGCAGACCTGGGAGACGCAGACGCACCAGCCGGTGACGGCGGCGGCGGAGGAGACGGCGTATCTGCCCCCGCAGGGGTACGCGGCGCCCGCCCCCGAGGCGGCGGCCCCTGAGGCTCCCGCTCCCGATTCCGGGTACGGCCCCGCCACCGTCGCTGGGAACACCCGCGTCACCGACGCGCAGCGGGCGCGGGCGGAGGGGCGGTCGCCGATCATCGAGCCGGGGATGCAGCCGGCCGCGCTGACGGCACTGCTCGGGCTGCTGCTGGCGGGTGCCGCGGCCATCGGCACGTACGCGCTCCTGGTGCCGCTCGTCGCCCTCCAGGCCGTCACCGCCGCCGGCTGGTTCCGGCTGAACGGCATGTGGCCGGCCCGGCAGGGCATCGCGCTGGGCTTCGCGGGCGCGCTGGCCGCGGACGCGGCGCTGCTGGTGTCGGGCCGCTCGCCGTCGGCGATCCTCGGCACGCTCGGTGTCTGGGTGCTGCTCTCCCTCGTCCTGCAACTGCGCTCGCACGCCGACCCGGACGAGCGGATGTACGGCCTGATGGCGACGGTCGCGGCGGCGGCGCTGGCGATCGTCGCGGGCGGCTATCTCGCGGCCGACGCGGACGCGGTGACGGTGGGCGCGGTGGCGGTGGCCGTCGCGGTCCTGGCCCGGGCTCTCGTACCGCCGCCGCGCACGGTGGCGTCCGTGGTGGTGGCGCTGCTCGCGGCGGCCGGGGCGGGCAGCGCGGTCGGCACCCTGACGGACCTGGGCACGCACGGCGCCTTCCTCGGGGCGGGCGCGGGCGCCTGCGCCCTGATCGGCCACCGGGTCGCGAGCTACGACTACCCCTCCCGCTTCGTCCACTTCACCGCGGGAGTCGCCCTGCCCCTGTCGGCCGCGGCCCCGGCGGTGTACGTCCTGGGGCGGGCCCTGGCCTGACGCGCGGTTCCCTGAGCGCCTGTCACAGATGATCGACAAATCCCGGGCGCTCACATCCCACGGAGTTACCCTCACGCTTGGGCGGCCACCCGGTCGTCAGGGACCGGACCGCCGTCCAACCGCCGAGGTGGGGGAAACACCGTATGCGCGCACTGCGAATACTGCTGATCGTCGTCGTGATCCTGGGCGGGCTCTTCGTGATCGCCGACCGCGTCGCGGTGAACTTCGCCGAGGACGAGGCCGCCGACCGTCTGAAGACGACGGAGAACCTCTCGGCGAACCCCGATGTCTCCATCAAGGGCTTCCCGTTCCTCACCCAGGTCGCCGGCGGTTCCCTGGACGACATCGAGGTCGGCATCCAGGACTACGAGGCCGCCGCGGGCAACGGCGCCCAGAAGATCCGGATCGACGACCTCAAGGCCGACATGCAGGGCGTCGAGTTCTCCGGCGACTACAGCTCCGCCACGGCCACCAGCGCCACCGGCACCGCGACCATCGCCTACGACGAGCTGCTGAAGACGGCGAAGTCCGAACCGACCCAGGTCGCCCCGGGCGTCACCGCCAACGTCGTCGGCCTCTCCGACGGCGGCAACGGCAAGATCAAGGTCACCGTCGAGGCCACCGTCCTCGGCACCAAGCTGCCCGAGCCGGTCTCCGTGCTCAGCTCGGTGACGGTGGTCGACGGCGAGGTGCGGGTGAAGGCCGACGGCCTGCCCACGTTCGGCGGCGTCGACATCGCCGAGTCCCGCGTCCGGGCCATCACCGACTTCCAGCAGAAGATCGACGGCCTGCCCGGCGGCATCCAGCTGGACAAGGTCCAGGCGGCGCCGAACGGGGTGGAGATCACCGTGAAGGGTTCCAACGTCCGACTCGCCGGGTAGGCAAGGCGCGAGGCGGCGCCGACCAGGGCTGTCCGGTGGGCGAGACGGCGGAGTCCGCAGCGTAGATGTGATGGCGAATACAGGCGGCCGGAAACCGTGCGGGGACCGCACGGACAGGTCGCTGATCCCATATGGCGGATCTTTGCGTCTCAATATGCGACACACCGGTGACATGCGCACCCGACCGTCCCTACGATCGACGGCATGAAGCGACAGGCGGATCTCACGAAGCGGCGGGCAGTAGACCTGTGCCGCGTCGCCGCCATGCTCTGTCGCACCTTCTGAGCGACCGCGTCGGCCTGTTCCGACGCGCGCATCCCCGCCGCCCTGCAGCAAGGGCACCCGTGCGCCGCCCTCGTCAGGGCGCGCGCCCGCATACCTCGCACGCCCCGCCGTAACTGCCCCGGAGGAGAAAGAGCATGAGCCGCAGCGACGTCCTGGTCGACGCCGACTGGCTTCAGGAGAACCTGGACAACCCGAGCCTCGCGATCGTGGAGGTCGACGAGGACACGTCCGCGTACGACAAGAACCACATCAAGAACGCGATCCGCATCGACTGGACCAAGGACCTCCAGGACCCGGTCCGCCGTGACTTCGTGACGCAGGAGGGCTTCGAGAAGCTCCTGTCGGAGAAGGGCATCGGCAACGACCACACGGTGGTCCTGTACGGCGGCAACAACAACTGGTTCGCCTCGTACGCGTACTGGTACTTCAAGCTGTACGGCCACGACAACGTCAAGCTCCTCGACGGCGGCCGCAAGAAGTGGGAGCTCGACGCCCGCGAGCTCGTCGCCGGCGACGAGGTGCCGGAGCGTCCGAAGACGGACTACAAGGCCAAGGCCCAGAACACGTCCATCCGCGCCTTCCGCGACGACGTCGTGGCGGCCATCGGCTCGCAGAACCTGGTCGACGTGCGTTCGCCCGACGAGTTCTCCGGCAAGCTGCTCGCCCCGGCCCACCTGCCGCAGGAGCAGTCCCAGCGCCCCGGCCACGTGCCGAGCGCCCGGAACATCCCGTGGTCCAAGAACGCCAACGACGACGGCACCTTCAAGTCGGACGACGAGCTCAAGGAGCTCTACGCCGAGGAGCAGGTCGACCTGGCCAAGGACACCATCGCCTACTGCCGCATCGGTGAGCGCTCCGCGCTGACCTGGTTCGTGCTGCACGAGCTGCTCGGTGTGGAGAACGTCAAGAACTACGACGGCTCCTGGACCGAGTACGGCTCCCTGGTGGGCGTGCCGATCGAGCTCGGCGCCAACAAGTAAAGAACCGGACCGACCTTTCCAGACCTCTTCAGGAGTACGACATGTGTGGTGCGAAGGCCGGCGGCCCCGACGCCTCGACGATCAAGCCCGGTGAGACCACGATCCAGGGTCAGGTGACCAAGGACGGCGAGCCCGTGGTGGGCTACGTCCGTCTGCTGGACTCCACCGGCGAGTTCACGGCCGAGGTGCCGACCTCGGCGACCGGACAGTTCCGCTTCTACGCGGCCGAGGGCACCTGGACCGTTCGTGCCCTCGTGCCCGGCGCCACCGCCGACCGCACGGTCGTCGCCCAGCAGGGCGGACTGGCGGAGGTCGCGATCGCCGTCTGACGGCGAGCAGGTTCTCAAGGGCCGCACCCCCCGGGTTGGACGCCTGGGGTGCGGCCCTTCGGGCTGCCCGGATCTACGCTGGAGGTATGTACGCACGACGGCGGCGCACGTACTTCCTGATGATGGGCGGCTGCATCGCGCTCTTCGTCCTGGCCTGGGGCGTCGTGCGCCTCTGGTCGATTCCCGTGGCCGTCGGCATGTGCGTCGTGGCCATGGTCATCCCGCCCGTCGCCGCGATGGTCGCGAACCGCCGGGGGCCCGACGACCGCTGGTGGGACGACCCGTCCGGGGATCCCCAGTCCGACGAGTGGTGGGACGAGCTGGACGGCAAGAAGCGCCGGTAGGAGCCCCCCGGTCCCGCGCGGCTCAGTACACGAGCGCCTGTGCCTCGTCCGCCATGGCCTCCTGGACGAAGACCTGCGCGCCCGCGATGCGGACCCCCTCGATGACGTCCTTCTCCGTGATCTCCCGGCGGGCCGCGCACTGCGTGCACAGCGTGACGCGGCCGGCCGCGAGGATCGAGTCGAGCAGGTCGGGCAGCGGGGCCGCGTGCGGGAGGTCGAAGTCGGCGGCCCGGCCGGGCAGGGCGAACCAGGCGGACTCACCGGTCAGCCACAGGGAGACCTCGACGCCGCTGGCCACGGCGACCGCCGCCACCGTGAACGCCTGCGAGCACCGCTCGGGGGCATCGGCCCCCGCCGTCACCTTGATCACCAGCTTCTTCGCCATAGCCGGAAGCGTAGTCCGGAATCGAAGTGCCGAAGGCGCCCGCGTAAGCTGGCCTCGGCCCTGTGCACCCATTCGCACCCCGCTCAAGGAGCACCCCGTGGAGCTTTTCTTCGAAATCCTGCTGGTCCTGGTCGCCGTCGGCGTCCTCGCCTTCGCCGGGCTGACCGTGAAGAAGCTGTACCAGGGCCAGCGCTGACCCCCGTCTAGGAAGTTCCCATGATCGAGATCCCGTCCGACCTCCACAAGGACCTCGTCCCGCTCGCCTTCCTGCTGGGCAACTGGGCGGGTGCCGGTGTGCACGACTTCCCCGGCTCCGAGAAGTGCAACTTCGGGCAGGAGGTCACCTTCACCCACGACGGCCGGGACTTCCTGGAGTACCACTCGCACTCCTGGGTGCTCGACAACGACGGCAACAAGGTCCGTCCCCTGGAGTCCGAGCACGGCTTCTGGCGCATCGACCCGAACCGCAAGGTCGAGGTGACGATGACCCGCGACGACGGCGTCATCGAGATCTGGTACGGCGAGCTGGCCGACCAGAAGCCCCAGATCGACCTGGTCACCGACGCCGTCGCCCGCACGGCCGCCTCCCAGCCGTACACCGGCGGCAAGCGGCTCTACGGCTACGTCAAGAGCGACCTGATGTGGGTCGGCGAGAAGCAGACCCCCGAGGTCGAACTGCGCCCCTACATGTCCGCCCATCTGAAGAAGGTCGTCACCCCGGAAGAGGTCGAGCGCTGGGCCAAGGCCCTGCCCGACGACATGCCGGACGACGGCATCGCCTTCTTCAAGTAGTTCTAGACTCGAGGTGTGGTGAGCACCGACTGGAAGAGCGATCTGCGGCAGCGCGGCTACCGGCTGACCCCGCAGCGGCAACTCGTGCTCGAAGCCGTGGACACCCTGGAGCACGCGACCCCCGACGACATCCTCGTGGAAGTGAGGAAAACCGCGTCGGGGGTCAACGTCTCCACCGTCTACCGGACCCTGGAGCTCCTGGAGGAGCTCGGGCTGGTCAGCCACGCCCATCTGGGACACGGGGCGCCGACCTACCACCTCGCGGATCGGCACCACCATCTCCACCTGGTCTGCCGTGACTGCCAGAACGTCATCGAGGCGGACGTCTCCGTGGCCGCCGAGTTCACCGACAAGCTGCGGCAGACCTTCGGCTTCGACACCGACATGAAGCACTTCGCGATCTTCGGCCGATGCCGGGACTGCACGCTCAAGGCTTCAACTACCGAGTCGTAGGCTTACGTATATGAAGAGCCCCCTGCTGACCCTGCCCGGCGCCGTCCCCGCCGAGGGCGTGGACGAAGGCGTCGCCGCCCACTACGGCGACCTGTTCCGCGAGCAGCGTGCCCTCGCCGACGGCACCGGATTCGTGGACCTCTCCCACCGGGGCGTCGTCGCCGTCACCGGCGACGACCGGCTGGCCTGGCTGCACCTGCTGCTCACCCAGCACATGAGCGAGCTGCCCGTGGGCCGGGCCACCGAGGCGCTGATCCTCTCCGCGAACGGCCACATCGAGCACGCCCTGTATCTCGTCGACGACGGCGAGACGGTCTGGGCCCATGTGGAGCCGGGCACCCAGGAGGCGCTGATCGCGTACCTGGAGTCGATGAAGTTCTTCTACCGGGTCGAGGTCGCCGACCGCACGGCCGACACCGCCGTGGTGCATCTGCCGGCCGGCTCCATCGCCGAGGTGCCCGAGGGCGCCGTCGTACGCGAGACGCCGCACGGCCGGGATCTGTTCCTGCCGCGCGCCGACCTGGAGGCGTTCGCCGGGCAGGCCGGGCCGCCTGCCGGGATCCTGGCCTACGAGGCGCTGCGCGTGGAGCAGCACCGGCCCCGGCTCGGTTTCGAGACCGACCACCGCACCATCCCGCACGAGCTGGGCTGGATCGGCTCGGCGGTGCATCTGCAGAAGGGCTGCTACCGGGGGCAGGAGACGGTCGCCCGCGTGCAGAACCTGGGCAAGCCGCCGCGCCGGCTGGTCTTCCTGCACCTGGACGGCAGCGAGGTCCATCTGCCGGTGGCGGGCACCGAGGTCCGGCTCGCGGACGACGGCCCCGACGGCCGGAAGATCGGCTTCATCACGACCTCCGTACGCCACCACGAGCTGGGGCCGGTCGCCCTCGCGCTGGTGAAGCGGAACGTGGCCCTGGACGCCCGGCTGGTGGCCGGGGACACGGCCGCGGCCCAGGAAGCCGTCGTCGAGCCGTAGGCCTCAGAGGCCTTCGTGCCGCAAGTCGTCGTCGCGCCGTACGACTTGTAGATCTTTCGGGTCAGATTTCGATCTGCACGGTGAACGGGCCGTCGTTCGTCAGTGATACACGCATCGCCGCCCCGAAGCGGCCCGTGGCCACCGTCGCGCCGAGCGAGCGCAGCTGGGCGACCACCTCGTCGACCAGGGGCTCGGCGACATCGCCGGGGGCGGCGGCGTTCCAGGTGGGGCGGCGGCCCTTGCGGGCGTCGCCGTAGAGCGTGAACTGGCTGATCACCAGGAGCGGGGCGTCGATGTCGCTGCACGACTTCTCGTCGTGCAGCATGCGGATCGACCACAGCTTGCGGGCGAGCTGGGCCGCCTTCTCCTTGGTGTCCTCGTGGGTGACTCCGACGAGGACGCACAGCCCCTCGCCCTCGATCGCGCCCACGGTCTCGCCGTCCACGACGACGCTCGCGCCGTCCACCCTCTGCACCACTGCTCGCATACGTCCATCATGCAGGGCGGTGAACGTCACGCCGCGGGTGGTGTGCGCATGGCACGAACGGGTGGTTTGCGCCGGGCGCCAACGGGCCCTGCCCGGCCGTATTTTGCTGCTTAACCGCCCATCTGGGGTCTATCGGGGGCACTCGTTCCCATAGCGGCCACTTGGGGTGGCACGATGCATGCACACACCGGTCGAGGGGACGGTTGAGGCACATGAGCACATCAAGCACCGGGCAGCAGTCGGGGGCTGTCTGGTCGACGTACACGGGGATCGGCGCGACGGAGTACCACCGGCCGCCCACCCAGCGCACGGACAGCCCGCGGCTGCCCTCGGACGCTCCCGAGCCCGATCGGACCGCGCTGAGCCTGACCGAGCTGCGCACCCTGCGCCGCGAGGCCCAGCGCGACGAGGCCGATCTCAGCTATGTACGGCGGCTGCTCCAGGGGCGGATCGACATCCTGCGCGCGGAGTTGGCGCGGCGCGCACCGGCGGACGCGGCCGCCGTCGCCGCCCCCGCGGAGGTGTCCGTCGTGGAGCGGCTGGCGGAGATCCTGCGGGACGCCCCGGCCCGGCACCGCTCCTCGGCCCGCCATGTGACCCTCTCCACCCCGCAGGGCGAGGAGTCCCGGCGGCTGGCCGCGGAGATGCTCGGCGAGGTCGAGCTGTCCGACCTCGGCGCGCGCACCGACCAGGAGCTGACCACGGCGATGGGCCGGCTCGTGCGCTACGAGCAGCAGGTCTCCCGGCGACGGCAGCGGCTCCAGCGCAGGGCCGACGAGTGCAGCACGGAGATCGCCCGCCGGTACCGCGAGGGGGAGGCGCAGGTCGACGACCTGCTGGTCTGAGCCGCACCCGGCGGGGGGAGGGCCGGTGCCCGGAAAATCCGCGCGACACCGACCGGCCCTCCCCCTAGCGTGAGCCCATGACCCGCGAAGCCGACATCGACATACGCCCCGTCGCCGAAGCCGAACACGCCGAATGGATGCGTGCCGTGCACACCGGCTTCCTGCGAGGGCCCGTCGTGCCCGCGGAGGAGCTGGAGGCCCGTCGCCGGAAGTTCGTCCCGGGTCGCTTCCTCGGTGCCTTCGACGGCGGCCGGTGCGTGGCGACCTTCCGGTCCTTCGAGCAGCAGCTCACGGTCGTGGGCGGGGCGAGCGTCCCGGCCGACGCCGTCACGGGAGTCACCGTCACCGCGACCCACCGCCGCCGCGGGCTGCTCAGCCGGATGATGGCGCGGGACCTGGCGGCCGCGAAGGAGCGCGGGGACGTCGTCGCGACGCTGATCGCCGCCGAGTACCCGATCTACGGCCGGTACGGCTTCGGGCCGGCGACCTGGATGTCCGAGTGGACGGTCGATGTGCCGCGTGCCGGTCTCGACGCGCGCTGGGCGGGCCCGGCGGACGGCGGGCGGATCGACCTGGTGGACGGCGACGACGTCCGCAAGCTCGGCCCCGAACTGCACGAGCGGGTGCGGCGTACCCAGCCCGGCGCCATCGACCGCGACGAGTGGTGGTGGCAGCTGAACACCGGCGCCCTGCGGCTCGACCCGGCGGGGAAGACGCCCTTCTTCGCCGTGTACCGCTCGGCGTCCGGCGAGGTCGAGGGCATGGCCGCCTACGCGGTCGACGACCACTGGGGCGAGGCCAAGCAGCCGTTGAACACGGCGACCGTGCAATGGCTGATCGGGGTGAGTCCGGCCGCGGAGCGCGCCCTGTGGCAGTACCTCTGCTCGATCGACTGGGTCGTGAAGGTGAAGAGCGGCTGGCGGGCGCCCGACGACCTGCTCCCGCACTTCCTGCCGGATCCGCGGGCGGCCAGGATCACCTCGCAGGCGGACTTCCTGTGGGTGCGGATCCTGGACGTCGTACGGGCGCTGGAGGCGCGGACGTATGAGGGGGAGGGGTCGCTGGTGCTGGAGGTCGCCGGTGTGGACGGGCTGACCGGCGGGCGGTACCGGCTGGAGGCCTCCGCCGCGGGGGCGTCCTGCGAGCCGACCACCGAGAGCGCGGAACTCGCCCTGGAGATCGGCGAGCTGGGGGCGCTGTGGCTGGGGGACGAGTCGGCGGTGCGGCTGGCGGCGCTGGGGCGGGTGCGGGAAGAACGAGCGGGCGCCGCCCGGAAGGCCGACGCCCTGCTGCGTACGTCCAGGCGGCCTTGGTGCCCGGACATGTTCTGAGCCGCTCCCTTCTGTACACACCGACCGGGCTCCCGGCTCCCCTCCGGAAGGGAGGCCCGTCGGTGGAAGGTGGATGGCAAAGTTGGCGACCAACTTCACTGTACTTATAGCCGCTTGGACGCGTCTCATAACCACCCTGCGCTGAACTGCCGGAAGATGGCGGGAAGTTGTAGTGTTTGGTTGTGGACCCGGAACACACCTCCGCCCATGGGCCGAAGAGGTCGCAACGGCCACAGAGAACACATCAACAGGTGGCCGACGAACTGCGCGCCCGGATCAGGTCAGGGGCGCTGCGGTCCGGTGAGCGCATGCCGACGCAGGCGCAGCTCGCCGACGAGTTCGGCGTCGAGCGCGGTGCCGTGCGCCAGGCGCTGCGCATCCTGCAGTCCGAGCAGCTGCTCACCAACGTGTCCAAGGGGAGCCCGGCGACCGTCGCCTCCGATCCCGCCAGGGCGCTGACCGGCCCACAAGCCCCGCCCGTGCCCACGACCGTGGGTCTCGCGCCCCGGATCGCGGCGGCGTTCGCGGCGGAACACGTCGAGATCGACGCGGTGTGCCTGACGTCCATCTCCCTCACGCTGGCGATCGGAGAGCCGCTGCGGCAGATCCACGCCGGACGGCTGAAACCGGCCAAGGTCGACGTCCGGGTCCTGCTGCCCAGCCGGGACATCGACCTCGCCTTCCCGGTGCCGGTCGGGGGGCGCGGCGACGACTGGGTGCACGGGCGGTGGCTGGCGATGCGCAACGCCCAGGGGCAGGTCCTCCAGCACAATCTGCTGGCCCTGCGTGCCACGCACGGCATCGACGTACACGTCACGTTCCGGGCGCTGCCCTTCACCCCGCCGGTGAAGCTGTATCTGCTCAACGGCTCGGAGGCGCTGTTCGCGTACTACACGCTGACGCGCCGGGAGGCCGAGATCGACCATGAGCAGCGGGAGATGTTCGACGCGCAGGGCTCCCAGTCGATGCTGTTCTCCTTCCGGCAGGGACCGGGCCTGCGTGACACGACCTTCGTCGAGCAGTCGCATCTGTGGTTCAACGCGCTGTGGGAGACGATCAGTTCGGAGCTGGTGCTCACGAACTCATAGGGCGGTCCTCAGGAGCAGGAGCGCGATCACGACGGCTCCGGTGGAGCTGACCGCCGAGTTGTTGGCCTTGAGGCCCACGGTGAGAAGGAGCAGGCCGACGATGCCGGCCGGGCCGTACTTCCACTCGATGAACTGCTCGAAGGTGAAGACTGCGATGGCTGCGAGGAGAGCGAGGGCGGGCATTGGTTTCCCCCTTCGGAAGTCCGGAAGCAAAACTTCCGCCAACTCCAAGGAGTTGGCAACCAACTCTGATTAAGTTGTCCCCACTTGGCCCCTAGTCATAAACAACTTTCAAACAACTCCCGCCAGATGGATCAAAGTTGTAGCGTTTGGTCGTGACCCAGGAGAACGTGGCGGAGAACGTGGCAGTGAACGGCAGCAGAAGGCTCTCGCCCCAGGAGATCGCCGACAGCCTGCGGGAACGCATCCGCACGGGCGAGCTCAAGCCCGGGGACCGCCTGCCCACCCAGGCCGAACTCGCGGAGGAGTTCGGCGTGGAACGCGGCGCCGTCCGCCAGGCCCTGCGGGCACTCCAGGAGGACGGCCTCCTCACCAACGTCAGCAAGGGCAGCCCCCCGAGGATCGCCGCGCCCGCCCCGGCCCGGGGCGAGCCCCAGCCGACGATGGTCGGCCTGGCGCCCCGCCTCACGGAGGCGTTCTCGGCCCGCCGTGTGAGGGTCGATGTCGTCTGCCACACCGCGGAGACCCTGATGGTCGCCATCGGCGAACCGCTCCGTCTGATCCACGAGGGCCGTATCCGCCCCGAGTCGATCGATGTCCGCATCCTCGTCCCCTCCCGGGACATCGAGCTGGCCTTCCCCGTCCCCGTGGAGGCCCACGGCGACGACAACCCGGTCCACCAGCGCTGGCTGTCCATGCGCAACGCCCAGGGCCAGGTCCTCCAGCACAACTTCCTGGCCCTGCGCTCCACGCACGGCATCGACGTGCACGTCACGTTCCGCGCGCTGCCCTTCACCCCGCCGGTGAAGCTGTACCTCCTCAACCAGGAGGAGGCGCTGATCGGCTACTACATGCTCACCAGGCGCGAGGAGGAGTGGGGCAGCCAGACCCTGGACATGTACGACGTCCTCGGCTCCCAGTCCCTCCTCTTCTCCTTCCTGAAGCGAGCGGGCCAGCGGGACGCGGCGTTCGTCCAGGAATCCCAGAAGTGGTTCGACGCCCTCTGGGAAACCATCACGACGGACCTGACACTCTCCTAGTGACTTCTGATACGACGCAGACCGGTGCGGTGACAGTCCAGACGGAAAGCGATCCGCGCGAACTCCGGAACCTCAGCAGACGCGCCCGTGTCGTGCTGTGGGACTTCGACGGGCCCATCTGCCGGCTGTTCGCCAACCATTCGGCGGAACGGGTGGCGAGCGACCTGGTGTCCTGGCTGGAGGGCCGGGGGCTGCACGGGCTGCTGACGGAGGCCGAGCGGGAGTCCCTCGACCCGCACGTGGTGCTGCGCGCCGTGGACCGCCGGCACCCCGGCAGTGATCTGGTCGCCGATCTGGAGGCGCGCCTCACCCAGGAGGAGCGGCTGGCCGCGTCTTCGGCGATGCCGACCGCGTACGCGGACCCGCTGATCCGCACCTGGACCGCGGTGGGGGCCCGGCTGGCGATCACTACCAACAACTCCCCGCTCGTGGTCGTCGAGTACCTCACGGGCCGCGGCCTCGTCGGCTGCTTCCAGCCCCACATCTACGGCCGCACCCAGGAACTGCGTCATCTGAAGCCGGACCCGCACTGCCTCAACCGCGCGCTGAGCGCGATGGGCGCGGCTCCGTCCGACGCCCTGATGATCGGCGACACCCCCTCCGACCACGAGGCGGCGTCCCACGCCGGGGTGCCGTTCCTGGGCTACGCCCGCAACGAACGCAAGGCCAAGATCCTGAAGGACGCCGGGGCCGGGTTGGTCCTGACGTCCCTGGAGCCGCTGCTGGAGCTGCTGCGGGCCGCGTAGCCCGGCTCCCTGACGCCACTGCGTCGTCATGGCGTCGCCTCCCGTCCCGGCCGGTGGGTCAGGCAACTCGTCGGTCCACTTGCCTGGTTGCCTGCTGATATCAGGCATGCCCGGTCAACTTGATCCCTTAACCGGCAAGTTGGTCGGACTGCTTGCCTGAACCAAACCTGTTTGCTTGTCGGCCGACGGCGGTACGTACGTCGTGTGACGGCCAGGCGGAGTGGTGACGGCAGGGCGTTCCGGCGTGTGACGGAGGAGCTGCGGACGCGGATGGCGGACGGGACGTATCCGCGGGGGGCTCTGCTGCCCTCGCAGCGCGAGCTCGCCGAGGAGTTCGGTGTCTCCCGGGACACCGTGCAGCGGGTCATCCAGGAACTGGGCAACGAGAGCTGGATCGAGAACCGGCAGGGGACGAGGGCCCGGGTCATCAAGAACCAGCGCATCCAGTCCGAGACCGCCAGGGCCACCCGGTCCCGGCGGCCGATGACCCTGGACCCGCTCATCAGCGAGGCGTTCGAGCAGCCCGAAGTCACCCTGGACGTCTATACGCTGACCTCGGAGTCGCTGGACGTCCACATCCGCCGTCAGGACGAACGCATCCGCGCCGGCGTCATCGCGCCCGAGCGCATCGCCCTGCGCATGCTGCTGCCGTCGGAGTCGCTGGAGCTGCCCTACCCCCGGGCCGTGAACGACGAGGACGCCCACCGTCTGCGGGACCGCTTCCGCACCATCACCAGGCGGAGCACGGAGTCCCTGCACCAGGTCCTGGAGGGGCTGCGGGCGGAGAAGCTGGTCCCCTCCGTCGACCTCGAGATCAGGCACGCCCCCCTCACACCGACCTTCAAGCTGTACGTCATCAACGGGGCGGAGGTGCTGCACGGCCTGTACCGGGTCGTCGAGCGGGCCCTGGTCCTGGAGAGCGGGGACCAGGTGCGGGCGCTCGACGTCCTGGGCCTCGGCGCCACGCTGACGCACCATGTGCAGGACGACGACCCGGACTCGGCCGGGACCATCTTCGTGGACACCATGCGCCGGTGGTACGACTCCGTCTGGGACCTGTTGGCCGAGGGGCCCCAGTGACGAAAAGCGCCGGGGAGGCGTGCGGGGGCAGAGGGGGCGGGCGGGTGTAGCATTCCCGCACCGCGCACCGATTGAGTCAAACGCCGCTCTCGTTCGTATCCGAAGGGGCAACCGGCCACCATAGAACGAGTCCACGCCGTCTCGTGCGGATGGGTGGCAAATCCACTCTCATTGGCTCACCCGCCAGGCGTGGAACCGGCCGCGAACCTACCGTTTGCCATACCGTCCTCCCCTTCTCGTACTTCCGGAGCGGCCAGTGGGCGCACCTCCTCTTCCCCGTCCCTTCCTCGGGGAGCGCGCCTCGCACGACGCCGCGTACCGGGCCTTCGTCAGGCTGGCCGCCGAGCTGGGCCAGGCGAGCAGCGGCCATCACAACCGCAATTACGTCCTGCCGTTGACGGAGGGCATGGCCCGGCTGGTCGGACGTGAGGCCGGGACGTCGGTGACCGTCCGTATCCGGCGGCCGGACGCGCTGCCCGTGGTCATCCGGACCTGGCAGGACGAGGCGGAGATCCTCGATGCCGTCCGGGGGATCCTGCCGCACGCGCCGCGGTGCCTGGTCAAGCGGAGCGACTTCGCGATCCACAGCTTTGTGGAGGGCGTACCGCTCTCCAGCGTCTGCGACAACGGCAAGCCCGTCGACACCCTGCTCATCAAGGCGCTGGCCGGACTGCTCGCCCAGATGGCCCAGGTACGGCGCGGGGCACTGCCCGCCCTGCCGGCCGCCTGGCCCCGCAACGACATGGACAGCCAGGGCTTCCTCCAGACCCTGGTCAAGCTGGCCGACCGGCAGATCAGACGGCCCAACTGGGCCTCCTTCGGCGGGCTGTTCGCTGCGCTGGGCATCCCGGAGGACGCTCTCGCCTCACTGGCCGGACGCGTCCCCGCCATGGCCCGGCGGCCGTACAGCCTGCTCCACGCCGATCTGCACCGGGACAACGTGATCGTGTCCTACGCGGGCGACCCGCCCCTCATCTGCGTCGACTGGGAGCTGGCGACCTACGGCGACCCGCTGCACGACCTGGCCACGCACCTGGTGCGCATGCGCTATCCGGCCCATCAGTGGGCCGAGGTGGTCGACGCGTGGGCCGAGGCCATGCAGGAGGTCCGGCCGGCCGCCGTCAACGGACTGGCCAAGGATCTGCGGCACTACCTGGCGTTCGAGCGGGCCCAGTCGGTCTTCCCCGACGTGATGCGCGCCGCCCGCTCGCTGGAGGAATCGTTCACGCAGACGAGCCTGGACGAGGCGACGGCCGAGGTGCGACGGGCCCTCGACGCGGCGGCGGAGCCGCTGCGGCTCGGGAGCGTGCCGCGTGAGGGCGAGATCAGGCGGGCCCTCTTCCGCTGGCTGGTGTCGCGGATGAACGGGGACATCAGCGGCCGGGCCTGGATCGCGAAGGCGTTCGAGTGGCTGCCCGACCGGCGTGTTCCGGAGCGCCCCGACTTCCCGGCCGCAGCCGTCCGGGAGGCCCTGCTGGCCGAGGGCGCCGCCCCCGCGGGCAGGGTCTTCAAGGGGACCGCGCACCTGAACACGGTGGTGTCGGTGCCGGGCGTCGACTTCCCGGTGGTCGTACGGCGGAAGCTGCCCGAGGTGTGCCGCCGGGAGCGCGGCTTCCTCAGCGAGCACACCGTGCTGCGCGCGATCGAGGAGTCCTCCACCCAGGTGGCGGCGCCGCGGGTGCTCGCGCTGGGCGAGACGTTCCAGAGCGACACCATCGCCATCCACACCTACGTCGGGCCGGGGGACGTCGACCGGCCCCCCAACCACCCCGTCCACGGACTGCTGCCGCACGAGGCGGACGGACTGGTGGACCAGCTCTGCGACCTGACGCGGGTGCGGTACGAGCAGATCGATCCGACCGCCGGTGAGGGGGCCTTCCATCGCTGGCTGCGGGATCAGCTCATCTCCCTGGTGCGGGACCTGCCCAAGGAGTCGCAGCAACTGGCCCGGCATCTCGGGCTGCCCGACGCGGACCGGTTGCAGCTGATCCTCTCCCGGCACGAGGTGAGCCAGCGCAAGCCCGCCCTGCTGCACGGGGACCTGAACCCCTGGAACCTCGTCCGGCGCGACGACGACCGGGCGCTGACCATCATCGACTGGGAGATGGCCGTGGTCGGCGATCCCCTCTACGACCTCGTCCGGCACATGCACCTCACACCGACCCGGCCGGAGATCCGGGACCGCATGTTCCGCCGCTGGGAGCGCGGGCTGCCCGAGGAGTACACCCGCGACTGGCGCGAGGACTGGCGGGTGTACCGCTGGCTGGAGATCGTGCGGTCCGCGTACGTCGACCTGGACCGCATCGTGACCGGCGCGAGCCTGGACGCCCCGAACGTGCGGCGGGCGGTGGACTCCTACGCGGTGACGCTGGCGGTCGCCACGGGCTCGCTCGGCCTCCCGGTCAGATCCACGGCGAACCCGTATCTCGCCCGCGCGCTGGCGTAGGGCCTGTCGTTTGGATCAGGTCGCAGGGAATCGGCAGCATCTTGTCATCGCCGGTGAGCGGGGTCTGGTGCGTGCAGCTGCAAGGCGGAGGAGGGCGGCGATGCGATGGGGGCACCTCCCGCGCGAGCGAAGCCGAGCGTGGGGGAATCGGCAACCGACGACAACGCGGCAGATGTGCGTGCCAGACCCCGCGTCTGCGGCGTGATCCAAACGACAGGCCCTCGGGCCTGTCGCCCCTGCGTAGGCTCGCCCCATGAGCGAGACCGGGCTGCGTGAGCGCAAGAAGCGGCGGATGTACGAGGTCGTGTCGGACGTCGCGGTGCGGCTCTTCCTGGAGAAGGGGTTCGACGCGGTGTCCGTCGCCGAGGTGGCGGCGGCGGCCGAGATCTCCAAGCCGACGCTGTTCCGGTACTTCCCGGCGAAGGAGGATCTGGTGCTGTACCGGATCGCCGACCACGAGGGGGAGGCCGCGCGGGTGGTGGCGGAGGGGGAGGGGCCGCCGGTGGAGGCGTTGCGGCGGCATTTTCTGGAGGGGCTGGAGCGGAACGATCCGGTGACCGGGCTCAACGACCATCCCCAGGTGCTCGCCTTCCACGCCCTGCTCTACGGGACGCCCTCCCTGGTCGCCCGTGCGCATACGCACCAGGAGCGGTCGGAGGCGGCGCTGGCCGAGGTGCTCGGGGGTGATCTGGACGCGCGGCTGGCGGCCGGGCAGATCATGGCCGTGCTGCGGGTGCTCGCGCTGGAGAACTGGCGGCGGATCGCGGCGGGGGAACGGGTGGCGGACGTGCGGGCGGATGCGGTGGCTGCGGCGGATCGGGCGTTCGGGTGGCTGGGGGCCGGGTTGCCGCCCGTCGGCCGTTCACGGGCTCGCGGTGAGAGTGAGTAATAAATTTAACTCGGTTACGTTTTTGCTCTAGGCTCGGTGGGATGACGTCGACCGAGCCTGCCCTTCAGCACGTACTCGACCGGGAACGCGCCCACCACGAGCGCTGCCGGGCCGCCCTCGCCGCGATGGTCGAGGGCGCCGGTGAACAGGTCGTCATCGGGGAGGACGTGTCGGCGTCCGGGGTCGACGCGGAGGTGCTCGGGTACCGGCTGCGCAGCCAGGCCAAGGCCTTGCGCGAACTGCCCGAGGGGCCGTTGTTCTTCGGGGCCCTGGAGTTCAAGAGGGCCGGTGGGCCGCTGCACATCGGGCGGCTGCGCATCTCCGAGCACCCGGCCGAACCGCCCCTCGTCGTCGACTGGCGCGCACCCGTCTCGCGTGCCTTCTACCAGTCCTCCGCCCGTGATCCGCAGGGCGTCGCCGTACGCCGACGGTTCGGGTGGGCGGCCGGCAGTCGCGGGGACTCCGGCGATCT
Organism: Streptomyces sp. CRCS-T-1; assembly: GCF_024442335.1. Taxonomy (NCBI): domain Bacteria; kingdom Bacillati; phylum Actinomycetota; class Actinomycetes; order Kitasatosporales; family Streptomycetaceae; genus Streptomyces; species Streptomyces sp. CRCS-T-1. Next base: position 4,512,452 of record NZ_CP101651.1, read on the forward strand.
GACCGGCCTGGAGGACGAGAGCCTGGGGCAGGGGGAGGCCAGGGCCAGCGCGATCGTCGCCCGGGAGATCGAGCGGCCCCGCGTCGGGCCCATGCGGGACATCGCCGCGACCATCCAGCCCGAGCAGGACGACCTCGTACGCGGGGACCTGGCGATGTCGGTGTGCGTGCAGGGCGCGCCGGGCACCGGCAAGACGGCCGTCGGCCTGCACCGGGCCGCGTATCTGCTCTACACGCACCCGCAGCGCATCCGGCGCGGCGGCCTGCTGATCCTCGGGCCCAACCGCACGTTCCTGTCGTACATCGCGGAGGTGCTGCCCGCCCTCGGCGAGACGGGGGTGCGGCAGTCGACGCTCGCCGAGGAGATCGCCCGGTGGCCGGTCCGCGGTACCGACGACGAGTGCGCCGCCGTCGTCAAGCACGACGCCCGGATGGCGGAGGTACTGCGGCGGGCGCTGTACGCGCGCGTGCGCACCGAGGGGGCGGGCTCGCTCGCCGTGCCGGACGGCTCGTACCGCTGGCGGGTACCGGAGGCGGAGCTGGCACGGATCGTCGCGGACGTACGGCAGGAGGAACCGCCGTACGGGGTCGGGCGGGAGCGGGTACGGGCGCGGATCGTGCGGTGTCTGCGCGAGCGGGTCGAGCGGCGGGCCGGGCCGCCGACGAACGCCTGGGTGCGCCGGGTCGAGCGGTCCCGGCCGGTGTCCGCGTACCTCGACACCGTCTGGCCCCGGGTGCGTCCGGAGGAGGTCCTGGCCGAACTGCTCACCGACGGCGAGGCGTTGGCGGAGGCGGCCGACGGGCTGCTGGACGGCGCCGAGCAGCGGGCACTGCTGTGGCGCACGCCGCCCCGGTCGTGGAAGTCGGCGCGCTGGTCGGCCGCCGATCTGGTGCTGCTCGACGAGGTGGCCGGGCTGATCGAGCACCCGGAGGGGTACGGGCATGTCGTCGTCGACGAGGCGCAGGATCTGTCCCCGATGGAGTGCCGGGCCATCGCCCGCCGGGCGCCCTTCGGTTCGCTGACGGTTCTGGGCGATCTGGCGCAGGGGACGACGCCGTGGGCGGCACGGTCGTGGCCGACCGTCCTGGCGCACCTGGGGAAAGCGGACGCGGCCGTGGTCGAGCTGACCGTCGGATTCCGAGTGCCGCAGGCGGTCGTCGGTCTCGCCAACCGGCTGCTGGAGCGGCTGGACGTGGACGTGCCGGCGGCCCGTTCGCTGCGCGGGGACGGGGAGTTGCGGATGCGGGAGACGGACACGGACGGGGTGCCGGCGGCGGTGGTGGACGCCGTACGGGACGCCCTGGGGCAGGAGGGCTCGGTCGGGGTTGTCGCGGCGGACGCGGATGTGCCCCGGGTGCGGGCGGCGCTCGACGCGGCCGGTGTCGAGGCGGCGGGGCCCGGGGAACTCGGCGCGCGGCTGTCCCTGGTGCCGGCGAGCGTGGTCAAGGGACTCGAGTACGACCATGTCGTGGCCGTCGAGCCGGCGGCGATCGCCGAGGCGGAGGAACGGGGGCTGCACCGGCTGTACGTGGTGCTGACGCGGGCGGTGACGAGGCTGGAAGTGGTGCACGGGAGGCCACTGCCGATCTAGACACGCGCGCGTGCGGGGTGGTTAGGGTCCATGTCATGGCTGACACAGACGCGTTCACGGACATCCCCACCACCACGCTGGCCGATCTGCTGGGCCGCGGGCAGGTCATGGACATCGGGGTCCGGCCCCTGTGGGGGCCGGTGCCGCGGGTGGCCGGGCCTGCCTTCACCGTGCGGTGCCCTCCCGGCGACAACCTGATGCTGCACACCGCGATCTACCGGGCCGAGCCCGGCTCGGTCGTCGTCGTGGAGTCGGGCGACCTGGACTACGCGCTGGCCGGTGGCAACGTCTGTGCCGTCGCCCAGCGCCGCGGTGTCGCCGCGTTCGTCCTCGACGGGCTGATCCGCGACCTCTCCGAGGTGCGCGAGGCCCGCTTCCCGGTGTTCGCGCGCGGTGTCATCCCCATCCCGGGCACCAAGGCCGCCGCCCGGCCGCTGGGCGAGCGGGTGACCTGCGGCGGCGTCGCCGTCGACCCGGGTGACGTGGTCGTCGCCGACGAGGAGGGCGTCGTCGTGGTGCCCGGGGCCCGCCGCGAGGAGGTGCTCACCGCGGCCCGCGCCAAGCTGGCGAAGGAGGCCGCGCAGACCCTGGACGACTGGGAGTCGTCCCACCGCGCGCGCGTCGGCAAGGCCCTGGCGGAGCAGGGCTTCGGGGGCCTCGACGACTGAGCGGGCTCAGCGTTCCGCGAAGGGGCCCTTCTCGGTGAAGGCCAGGGCGCCGAAGCGTTCGCCGATGCGGCGGTGGGTCGCGGCGTCCGGGTGGACATGGTCGGGGAGGGGCAGTTCGGCCGCGTCGGACTCGCCGTAGAGGGCGAGGCCGTCGAGGTAGTGGAGGTTCGGGTCCTCGGCCGCGCGCTGCCGCACGATCCGGGCCAGCTCCTCCCGGATGACGCCGAGCGTGAGCTTGCCCGTGGCCTTCTCCGCCGGATCGCCCATGGCCGCGAACAGCAGCCGGCCCTCGCCGATCTCGCCGAGGTCGGGGGCGGTGGGGCCGGGGGTGTCCTCGTGGATCGGGCAATGGATGGGGGAGACGACCAGCAGCGGGGTGTCGGGGTGCCCGTCGCGGATCGTGTCGAGGAAACCGTGCACGGCCGGGCCGAAGGCGCGCAGCCGCATCACGTCCCCGTTGACGATGTTGATGCCCACCTTGACGCTGATCAGGTCGGCCGGGGTGTCCCGCATGGCACGCGCGGTGAACGGGTCGAGCATCGCGCTGCCGCCGAAACCGAGGTTGACCAGGTCCACACCGCCCAGGGACGCGGCGATCGCGGGCCAGATGGCCGCAGGGCTCGCTGCGTCGGAGCCGTGGCTGATCGAACTGCCGTGGTGCAGCCACACCCTGCGGCCCCGGTCCGGCAGGGGCGCAACGGGCGCGTCGGTGCGCAGGGCGACGAGCTCGGTGGTCTCGTTGTGCGGCAGCCAGATCTCGACGTCCTTCTCGCCCGCGGCCAGACCGGTGAAGCGGACGGTGCCCACCGGGCCCGGTGCGACCTCGCCGTCCCAGGTGGCCATGTCGACGGTGAGGACGTTGCCGCCGGTCCCCGAGGCCTGCCCGGCCGGGCGGCCGTCGACGACCAGGTCGTACAGGCCGTCCGGGCGGGACGGGAGGCCGACGTAGTCGCGCTTGGTGCGCAGCGTGTCGAGTTCGACGGCCGTCGCGGCGGTACGGAAGGCCAGCCGTACGCCGGAGGGCTGGGCCTCGGCCATGGCGAGCTGGGCGTTGTCGTTCTGGGCGCGGGCCCGGGCGGGCAGCCGGTGCGGGAGCAGGCCGTGCTCGGTGCGCTCCAGGTCGAGGGCGCCGCGCAGCAGGTCCGCCGTGAGCGGGGTGGTGATCCAGTCGTGCTCGGAGTGCATGGTGTCAGCCTCGGGGATCCGTAGGGGGAGCGGGCCAGTTGCGCAGCAGCGTGTCGAGGGCGTCGATGATCCGGGCCCAGGTGGCGTCGGTGTCGGGGGCGCTGTGGCTGAACCCGCCGCCCAGCTCCAGGCTGACGTACCCGTGGAAGACGCTGCCCAGCAGCCGTACCGCGTGGGTCTGGTCCGGTTCCGTCAGGTCGTAGCCGCGCAGCAGTGCCCGGGTCATCTGCGCGTGCCGGACACCGGCGCTGGCGGCCGCCGTCTGCGGGTCGAGCCGCAACTGGGCCGCCGCGTAGCGGCCGGGGTGTTCCCGCGCGTAGTCGCGGTAGACGCCGGCCAGCGCCGCCAAGGCGTCCTTGCCGGCCCGTCCGGCCAGGGCGTCGGCGGCCCGGTCGGCCATGTCCGCGAGCGCCAGCAGGGCGATCCTGGTCCGGAGGTCCTGAGAGTTCCTCACATGCGAGTACAGGCTCGCGACCTTGACGTCGAAGCGCCGGGCGAGCGCCGAGACGGTCACCTCGTCGAAGCCGACCTCGTCGGCGAGTTCCGCGCCTGCCTCGGTCAGACGCTCCGGCGTGAGTCCCACGCGTGCCATACGGCACCTCCCTTCTGCCTGAAGGGATTGTGCATCTGCCTAATACCTTTAGGCAAGCGTCATGAGGCCTTAGGCATCCTGGAGGGTACGCCGGACGGGCGTACGCTGCCTCAGCCTCCTGCCCCGCCTGGTCAGGCCCCAGGGCTTCAGGATCGAGATCACCGTCATGAAGACGTAGGCGGACAGCGAGACGACCGGCCCCATCAGGACGTCCCCGGCATCGGGCAGCGGACCGCCCGCGGCGACGGTGGCGACCGCGGAGTTCACTCCGGGGCGCAGGGCGAACACCGTGGCGGTGGTCGTGGCGAGGGTCAGCCAGAACTTCGTCCAGACCCACCGGTGCCGCGCCAGACCCCACGCGGTCCCCAGCGACAGCACCAGTCCGCTGAGCAGCGTGAGGAACGCGACGGGGAGCAGCAGCCAGTCCGCGAAGAGCTTCATGGCCCGGACGGACGCCTCCACGGTCACGGCGGACCCGGTGCCGGCCGCGGTGGTGCCGAGCGCGAGCAGCCCGAGCGTGAGCCCGAGCCAGCTCGCGGAGGCGACGACGTGGACGACGAGCGCGGTCCGGCGGGCGGGGCGGCTGAGTTTCGGGTTCATGGGGGACACGCTGCCGGGGCGGTGGGGTGAGGTCGTCTCGCAGCGGGAGTAAACCGGCGTACTCGCGTCGGCGTACGGGGTGCCGGCGTTCGGGGCGTCGGCGTACGGGGTGTCGGCTACGGGGGGAGTGTCAGTGCCGTCGTCTAGCTTCGCGGCATGACCGAGCCCTCCCACCTCACCGCGGTCCGCGAGTCCTACGACACCGTCGCCGCCGACTACGCCCGACTCGTCAAGGAACCGGCCGAGTTGGACCCGGTGTCGCGCGCGATGCTGGCCGCCTTCGCCGAATCCGTACGCCCTCTGGGGCCGGTCGCCGACCTGGGGTGCGGTCCGGGCAAGGTGACGGCGCACCTGGCCGCGCTGGGCGTGCGGGCGTTCGGCGTGGACGTGTCACCGAGGATGGTCGAGCTGGCCCGCGCGGCCTACCCGGAACTCCGTTTCACCGTCGGCTCGATGACCGCGCTGGAGATCGGCGACGGCGAACTCGGCGGCATTCTCGCGTACTACACCGTCCACCACACCCCGCCGCAGCTGCTGCCGACCGTGTTCGCCGAGTTCCACCGCACCCTCGCGCCCGGCGGCCGGCTGATGCTGGCGGGCCATGTGGGCAACGGCGAGCACCTGTGCCCGAAGCGCGCGTACGGCGACCATCCGGTGTCCTACGAGTGGCACCTGCTGCCGCCGGACGAGATCGCGGAACTGCTCCGGCGGGCGGGGCTGGTGGTCATGACGCGGGTGGTGCAGGAACCGGAGGGAGGGGCGAAGAGGCAGGCGGGCAAGTTCCTGGCGTACAAGCCGTAGCAGCGGCAGCGGCAGCGGCGGCCGGTGGGGTCAGCCGCTGTGCGTCCACACCCGCAACGGGCCGAGCGGCACGAAGCCGTACCGGAGGGCGACCGTCAGATCGTCGCCCTGTTCGTATCCGACGACGGGCAGGGTGGGGAAGAGCCGGGCGAGCGCGTGCAGGACGACCGGCCAGGCGGCGTCGGGTCCGCCGTCCCGCGCGAAGACGTTGGAGACACCGACGACGTGCTCGCTGCGGCTCGCGACCGCCCCGGCGGCGACACGGCCGTCGGCGGCCCGCCCCAGGATCACGAAGGTCTCCGGGTCGGCGAGCAGCTCGGGCCTGAAGAGGTCCGCGTTCCCGCCGCCGGCGTCCCAGGCCAGCGCCCAGGCACGCAGTGAGCCCGGATCGTCCACGATCTCCCAGGCGAGGTCGGGAACGGGTGCGGATGCCCCGGCCGGCCGATGGATCCACCACGCCTCGAACAACACCCGGAACCCGGCCTCCGCCAGCTCCAGATCGGCGAAACCGTCCTTCACCGAGGCACCGGGCGAGACCGTGTCGATCCGCGCCACGAGCGCGCCCACGTCGGCGCCCGGCTCCAGCGTCACGGCATCGGGGTAGTAGAGCGGCGTCCGCACCGGGGCGGCCCAGGCGTCGCCCCCGAACCCGCCCACCACCCCGTGCGCCCGGCACATCACCGCGCACCACTCGGCGTTGTTCCGGGCGGCTGCCCGGACGAGGAACTGCTGCGAAGTCGTCGTCACGAGTGCGGATCATGACGGTGCCCGCCCCGACTCGTCGAACGATTTAGCGACCGGCCGCTTCTAGGGTGTGCAGGGCCAGAGTCCCCAGCGAGCGGCCCGGAGGCGTCATGACCCCGCTGATGAAGTTGAGCGCGATCACCCTGGACTGCCCTGATCCGCTCGCCCTGGCGGCGTTCTACCAGCAGGCCACCGGACTTGGACTCCACCCCGAGTCGGACGCCGAGTTCGCCGCGCTGGACGTTGAGGGCGGGTTCAATATCGGGTTTCAGCGGGTCGACGACTACCGCGCTCCGAGCTGGCCCGGCCAGGTCGTACCGCAGCAACTGCACTGCTGTTTCAGGGTCGTGGACGTCGACGCGGCCGAGGCCCGGCTGCTGGAGCTGGGGGCGGGCACACCGGATCAGCCGCAGCAGGACAGATGGCGGGTCCTCACGGATCCGGCCGGGCATCCCTTCTGCATCGTCGGGGGCTTGTCGTGACCGGCCACGCCGACGACGCGGCCACGCCGACTCGCATGGCCCTCCCCGAAGCTACGACGCCCGCACGCTAGTTGAACGGCATCTCGTCGGGTCCGCTCCGTTCCGTGCAACTGCGGGCGACGGTGTCGGCGAAGACCCGCGCGAGCGGAGTGAGGGCGTCCCAGCGGCGGACGGCCCAGCCGACCGGGAGCGGGGGCAGATCGGGGACGGGGACGAGGCGGAGGGGGCCGTCACCCGGTATCCCCCAGCCGGGCAGGACGGGTACGACGGCGTGGCCGAGGCCGAGTTCCGCCAGCAGGAGGGCGGTGTCCCAGTCGGCGACGCTCGTGCCGGAGCCGCTCCGGATGCCGAGTTCGGCGAACGCGGCGTCGAGGAGGGCACCCGAGGTGGAGTTCTCGGGAAGCCGGATGAGGCTGATGTCGCTGAACCCGGCCGTGCCGACACAGGGCCGGTCCGCGAGCGGATCGTCGGAGCGGACGGCCAGGACCCAGGGCAGGGAGACGACGGGGCGCTGCTCGATACCGCGCACCGGCCCGTCGATGGTCACCCAGGCGAGATCGACGTCGCCCGCGGCGAGGGCGTCGAAGCAGCCGCGGCTGGAGGTCTCCGTCCGAAACTCCAGGCTGACCTTCGGGTAGCGCCGCCGGAAGTCCACGACGGCCTCGGCCATGAAATGCCGCACCGTGGTGCCGCCCGTGGTGACGCGTACGGCGCCACCGTCCCCGTTGACCAGGTCCCCGAGCCGCCGCAGGGCCAGATCCAGACCGGAGACGCTGTCCGAGGCGGCGTCGCGCAGGACATGCCCCGCGGGGGTGGGCACGACACCCCGGGGCCGGCGCTCCAGGAGGCTCACACCGGTCTCGCGCTCGAGCCGTTTGACGTGCTGGCTCACCGCCGACTGGGTGCGGCCCAGCTCCCGGGCGACGGCACTGAGGCTTCCCGCCCGGCACACGGCCACGAAGACGCGCAGATCCTCCAGAGTCACAACCCCAAGCTACAGCTTGGGTGTTGGGAGAAATCCATAGGATTGACTGAGGTGTCGGGGCCTACGAGGATCAAGGCAGGGCCCAGGCGGCAACCCGTCCGGCGCTTTCGCGGGTCCGGACCACAGGCGAAGGCGCGGACGGGTGCCGACCCCTCCCGTGACGGAAGGACACCGTGTCTGCCTCCCCTCCTCCTGACGCCACCGACCGGGCCGCCGCGCTGCTGCACGGGCTCGGTGCCGCCGAGATCGTCCATCCGGGCGGCACGCTCGTCGCCCACCTCCAGCGCGTCCGCAGCCGGCTCGCCGCCTGGGACGCCCGCCCGGCCCTCCAACTCGCGGGCCTGTGCCACGCCTTCTACGGCACCGACGGCTTCCCTACCGCCCTGCTGCCCTCGGACCGCCGCTCCGACCTCGCGGCGGTGATCGGTGCCGAGGCCGAGGCGATCGTGTACCTCTACGCGTCCTGCGACCGCCAGGCCACCTACCCGACGCTCGCGGACGCCGACGGGCCGTTCCGGGACCGCTTCACCGGCCGCCTCCACACACCGGATCCCCGGCACCGACGAGACTTCGCGGAACTCTCCGCCGCCAACGAACTCGACCTCGCCCGCCTCGACCCCGCCTTCCGCGAGAAGTGGGGCCCGCAACTCCTCACCCTGTTCACCCGCTTTCGGCCTCTGCTGAGCGAGCCCGCCTGGTCGGACTGCGAGGCGGTGCTGGGCGGGACGCGGCAGGGCTGAACCGGATCTCATTCCGACGGCTGGATCCGCCAGGGCTTCTTCGAGCGAACCGGCCGTGTCGGTGAGGGCCGTGCCGGCGACTAATTCGGGTTACTCGTCGACGAGGTGAGAGGTGCCATGGCGACTCGCACACCAGCTGAGCGCGCCCTGGCTCGCTCGTTCACCACCGATGATGGCGCCACCAGGTTCAACGTCACCGACCTGACGGTAGACGACCAACCAGACCGCAGCGTCACATTGGCCCACGGCCTCATCGTCGAGCGGGAGGGGCACGCCGACGAGTGCTGGGTCGTCACACTGCCATGGGGCGACAAGTCCTTCGCGGACGTGCTCACCTCGTCTGCCCCTGATTCTGAGCGCCTTCGCCAACTGGTTCAGCTGGTGCGCGGCCTCTTGGAAGAGTGGTGGGACACCAAGGGGCACAACCGCCGGTCGGCGAAGATGGGGCGCCGATGCTCCTGAGCTGCCTCTACGCGCTGTAAGAGGTCGGGTCGACCAGACCGGTACCCCCTCGTCCTCGAAACGGCGCCGCATCCTCTGGGTCAGCGCCGGCGACGTGGTTTGCCCAGACGCGGCCAGGTCTGCGGCCTTGGCCGGCAGGGCAGGACGGGCTGATCCGTATGGGCCTAACCGGGTGGCATGGCGCACTTTTGCAAGCGGGTGCTTGCAATAGTTAGCGAGGTGCGGCACCGTGGAGGGCATGGCATCGCTCAACGTCGGCAATCTCGGTGACTACCTGCGCGAGCAGCGGCGCAACGCGCAGCTGTCGTTGCGGCAGCTCGCCGATGCCGCCGGGGTGTCCAATCCGTATCTGAGCCAGATCGAGCGCGGGCTGCGCAAGCCGAGCGCGGAGGTGCTGCAGCAGGTCGCCAAGGCCCTGCGGATCTCCGCCGAGACGCTGTACGTCCGGGCCGGCATCCTCGACGCCGAGCGGGACCGGGACGAGGTGGAGACGCGCGCCGTCATCCTCGCGGACCCGACGCTGAACGAGCGGCAGAAGCAGGTGCTGCTGCAGATCTACGAGTCCTTCCGCAAGGAGAACGGATTCGGGACCGGCGACGGCTCCGGCAACGACACCGATGTCGTCGAGGTCGTGGTCGCCGAAGGCGCGGCGGACCCGGGTGCGGATGGGGACGCGGACGAGGACGTCCCGGACGGCGGCACCGGGATACGCAGACGGACCCGTACGGCCGACGGCGGCAGGCCCGCCGAGGACCGTACCGGCGAGGGGTCGGGCGGCACGTCCGAGACCCGCCGGACCCGTAAGACCACCGGCGGTACGTCCGCCACCCGCCGTACCCGCAAGAACACCGGCGGTACCCCCGCCGCCCGCCGGGCCCGCAAGGCCACCGGCGGCAGTGACACCGACCCGCAGCAGACGGCCGGCTAGCCGGACCAGGGCCCGGCCGCTCCGCTGCGGATCACACCACCCTCAGCCGAACCCTCAAGCGAGAAAGAATCCGGGAGGATCCTCACCATGGCCATCACCGACGACCTGCGCAAGACCCTCAGCGACCCGACTCCGCTCTACTTCGCCGCCGGCACCGCCGACCTCGCCCTCCAGCAGGCCAAGAAGGTGCCCGCCCTCGTGGAGCAGCTGCGGGCCGAGGCTCCGGCGCGGATCGACGCCGTACGCAACACCGACACCAAGGCCGTCCAGGAGAAGGCGTCCGCCCGGGCCAAGGAGGCCTCGGCCCGCGTCAAGGAGACGCAGGAGACCCTGCAGACCAAGGTCACGGGCTTCATCGGCTCCCTCGACGCCGACTTCAAGAAGCTCGGTTCCAACCTCGACGCCGACCTGAAGAAGTTCGGCGAGAACGCCCAGGACTTCGCGCTGCGCGGGGTCGGCGTGGCCGCCGAGTACGCCGTCAAGGCCCGGGAGACCTACGAGAAGGTCGCCGAGCACGGTGAGCAGGCCGTGCGCACCTGGCGCGGCGAGGCCGCCGAGGGCATCGAGGACGTCGCCGAGGGCGTCGAGGAGCTGGCCGTGGCCGTCGAGCCGAAGGCCGAGCCGGTCGAGGTCAAGGACGAGCCGGCGAAGCCCGCCGCCACGAAGGCCCAGGCCGCCCCGGCCACACCGGCCACCGCGGCGAAGAAGGCGCCCGCCGCCAAGAAGGCTCCGGCGCGCAAGCCCGTCGCCAAGAAGACGCCGCCGGCCAAGTAGGCACGGCGACGGCGACGGAGTCGCAGACGGACGCGGGCCGGGCACCCTGAGGGTGTCCGGCCCGTTGTACGGGTACGGTGACCGCGTAGGGACGAGCCGAGTCTGGTGGTGGACGTTGTGCTGATTCAGGGCTTCACAGGGTTTATGTGGCTGCTGAGCATGGCCCTGATCATTTTCAGTGGCTTCGCTCTGCTCGACGCCGCCGTGCGGCGGGAGGACGCGTACCGCGCGGCCGACAAGAAGACCAAGCCGTTCTGGCTGATCATCCTCGGTCTGGCCTTCGTGGTGAACCTGCTCTTCCCGATCCTGTCGTTCCTGCCGATCATCGGGCTCATCGCGACGATCGTGTACATGGTCGACGTCCGCCCGGCCATCCGCGCGCTCCCCGGCGGGGGCCGCAGCCAGCGCGGCTCCAGCAGCGACGGCCCGTACGGCCCCTGGAACGGCGGCCGGTAAGCCGCCCTCCCGGCAGCGCCGCGGCCCGCGGCTGCGGCGCACGGCCAGCCCGGGGCTACGGCACCCGGTCCAGCAGCAGTACCGCCACGTCGTCCGTCAGCTCGCCACCGTTGAGCGCGCGCACCTCGTTCACCGCGGCCCGCAGCAGCCGCTCGCCCCGCAGCCCCTCGGCGAACTGGCGGCGGATCATCTCGGTCATGCCGTCCTGGCCGAGCCGCTCCCGGCCCTGGCCGATATGGCCCTCGATCAGACCGTCGGTGTAGAGCATCAGGCTCCACTCGGCCCCCAGCTCCACCTGCATCCGCGGCCAGCGGGCACCCGGCAGCAGCCCGAGGGCCGGGCCGTTGTTGTCGTACGGCAGCAGCCGGGCCGGTTTGCCCGGGCGGGCCAGCAGCGGCGAGGGGTGACCCGCCAGGCACAGGCCGGCGCGGCGGCCGTCCGGAGCGATGTCCACCGTGCACAGCGTCGCGAAGATCTCGTCGTCGGCCCGCTCGTGCTCCAGCACCTGCTGGAGCGTGCCCAGCAGCTGGTCGCCGCACAGGCCCGCCAGCGTCAGCGCGCGCCACGCGATCCGCAGCTCCACCCCGAGGGCGGCCTCGTCCGGGCCGTGGCCGCACACGTCACCGATCATCGCGTGCACGGTGCCGTCCGGGGTGCGGACGACGTCGTAGAAGTCACCGCCGAGCAGGGCGCGCGAGCGGCCCGGGCGGTAGCGGGCGGCGAACCGCAGCGGAGAGCCCTCCAGCAGCGGCGTCGGCAGCAGACCGCGCTCCAGGCGGCGGTTCTCCTGGGCCCGCAGACGGCCCTCGGCGAGCCGGCGCTCGGCCGACTCGGAACGCTTGCGCTCCACCGCGTAGCGGATCGCGCGGCTCAGCAGCCGGCCGTCCAGCTCGTCGCGGAACAGATAGTCCTGGGCGCCCACGCGCACCGCCTCCGCGCCGCGCTCGGCGTCGCCCGACGCGGTCAGCGCCAGGACGGCATGCCGGGGCGCGAGCTCCAGCACGTGCCTGAGCACGGCGAGCTCGTCCTCGGAGTCGCTGTGGCCGGGCGCCGGCAGCGCGAGGTCCAGCAGGATGCAGTGGACGTCGTCGGTCAGCAGCCGCCCGGCCTCGGTCAGATTGCGGGCCGTGCGGACGCGGATCGGCTTGCCTGCCTGGTCGAGCATGTCCGGCACGATCGGCGAACCGGCCGGGTCGTCCTCGATCAGCAGCAGGGTCAGATTGGTGTGGGCGGTGTGGTTCTCCACCTTCTCCGTGCTGTTCCCGGCGGTGTCCGGTGTGCGCGGGGCAGCGGCCGAGGCGTCCTTGACGGAGTCCTCGGCGGAGCCCCCACGCGGGGACGCGGCCTGCGCCTGACCACTTTCCACGGCCGGGATCGCTCTCTGCCGCGGTATGGGTACGGGCATTGTCTTGGGTTCCTTCCCTCCCCCCGAGGGCATGGCGGGGGCGAGGGACCTCGACCCACCGACGGGGACCATAGCGGGTGTCGGCGCCGCATTGGAATGGTGTGAGCCACGCCGCCGCGCCATCGGCCAGTGTCATATGCCGCGATATGTACCGCAGTTGGACAGCCCGGAGATGCTGTGGAGATGACGAACGTCACGCCGACACCTCGTCTGCCGGGGGGTCCGGCGTGCGGTGGGTCACGTGGGCCGGGTCACCAAAGGTGCCCGATGCCCGATATGTTCACCCGGCGTCGGTGCCGGGATCAGGCCGTACGACCCCGAGGATAGGCATGGATCCCGCTCCCGCGACGGTGATGTCCCGCCCGGGGCGCGGGGCGTGCACCATCGCGCCGTCGCCGATGTACATCGCGACATGGCTGGCGTCGTCGAAGTAGATGATGAGGTCGCCGGGCCGCATGTCCTGGACGTCGATGTGCCGGAGCTGCTTCCACTGCTCCTGCGAGGTGCGCGGTATGCCGCGGCCGGCGGATATCCAGGCCTGCGAGGTCAGCCCGGAGCAGTCGTACGTCTTCGGACCCTCGGCGCCCCACTGGTAGGGCTTGCCGATCTGGGCCGTGGCGTACTCGACGGCTTTCTTGCCCTGCTCGGTGGCCTTGCCGCTGATCTCGTCGAGGACGCCGGAGCCGAGCCAGGCGGACTGGGCCTTGGCCGCGGCCGCCTTCTCCAGCTCGGCGAGGCGCTTCTGCTCGTCCTTCTGCAGCTCGGACTCGACCTTCTCCGCCTGCTCGATCTGCTTCTCGATCTTCTTCTGCGCGGCGGCCTTGGCCTTGCGGCCCGCCTCCAGCTTCTTCCACTGCGCCGAGGCGTCCTTGGCGTACTGCTCCAAGTCCTCCTGGGTGCGTGCCAGTTCGCCGATCAGGCCCTTGGCCGCGTGTTGGCCCTGGCGGACGCGGACCGCTCCGTCGAGGAACTCCTGCGGGTCGTCGCTGAGCGTCAGATGGGCCTCGGGCGGCAGTCCGCCCCCGCGGTACTGCGCGGCGGCCGAGGCGCCGGCGCGGTCCTTCAGCTTGGCCAGCTTCTCCTTGCCCTTGACGATCTTCTTGGCCAGTTCGACGATCTCGGCGGACTGCTTGTCCGCCTTCTCCTCGGCGGCGTTGTACTCGTCGGTGGCACGGCCCGCGGCGCGGTAGAGCTTGTCGAGCTTCTTGCGGACGGCCTCGAGGTCCTTGCTGGGACCGGGCGTCGGGCTCGCGCTCGGGGTGGGGGAGGGGTCCGGACTGGCGAACGCCGTGCCCGGTGCCGCCAGCACGCTGATCGCGCAGACCACGGTCACCGCCGTCGCGATCAGGCCACGCTTGCCCGTTCCCATACCTCAGCCCCCAACTGATTAACCGTCAGTAACATCCGGTTCGTCTGGGGATGCTGCCATGACGGCGCCCAAAGCGACAGAGGTAGTGCTTCCCGCCGTCCCCGCACCGGTATGCCCCCGGCATGACGATCTCCCCGCCTGTGTGACGAACGACTCACGGAGATCGTTCCCGACAGGCCCTGCCGGATCATGCCGGGCCCTGCCGACGGGCCCTGCCGGTGAGCTCAGCCCCGTGGGGCCAACGCCTCCCACCGCACCGTCACTTCGCCCTGCCGCCACCGCACCGGCCCGTCCGCAACGGGCCAGTCTGCCGTCAGGTCCCGTACCGCGCGGATCCAGCGCTGGCGGGCGCCGTAGGAGGCGTAGGGCGCGGCGGCCGCCCAGGCGCGGTCGAAGTCGCGCAGGAAGGTGTGCACCGGCTCGCCCGGGACGTTGCGGTGGATGAGCGCCTTCGGCAGGCGCTCCGCCAGGTCCGAGGGACGCTCCAGGGAGCCCAGCCGGGTCGCGAAGGTGACCGTGCGCGGCCCCTCCGGACCGAGCGCGACCCACACGTGCCGCCGCCCGATCTCGTCGCAGGTCCCCTCGACCAGCAGCCCGCCGCGCGCGCCGGTGGCCGGGTCGGCCGGTGCGAGCCGCCCGCACAGCCGCTCCCACACGGCGGCGACCTCGCCCTCCTCGTACTGCCGCAGCACGTTCGCCGCGCGGACGAGCAGGGGCCGCTGCGGGAGGGGGATCTCGAAGCCGCCGTGCCGGAAGGTGAGCCCGGCCCGCTCGTACGGCAGCGCCGCCGCGACCCGGGCGGGCTCGATCTCGACGCCCACCACGCGCGCGTGCGGCGCGACCGTACGCAGACGGTGCAGCAGTTCGACGGCCGTCCAGGGGGCGGCGCCGTACCCGAGGTCGACCGCCACGGGGTCGGCGGCGCGCCGCAGCTCCGCGCCGTGCGTGGCCGCGATCCAGCGGTCCATACGGCGCAGGCGGTTGGGGTTGGTCGTCCCGCGCGTCACCGTGCCCACGATGCGGGGGCGGGTCGCCGCGCGGGATGTCATGCGTATGAGGGTATGCGGCCTTCAGGGGTAGCCCTCGGGTGTGATCAGGCGCCGCCCCCGAGTGTCCTCAGAGGTAGCCCCCCGGGTTTCCTCAGGCACCGCCCCCGTACGTCCCGAACTCCGGAACCCCCGTCGCTTCGAAGACATGCACCGACAGCCCGCCCGGCGTCGTCCGATGGTCCGTGAGCCGCAGCCCGGCCGGTGCCCCGCCGTCAGGGAAGAGGCGACGGCCCTGCCCCACCACGACCGGGGCGATCGCCAGCCGCAGCGTGTCGACCAGCCCGGCGGCCAGCAGGGACTGCGCGAGCCGGGCGCTGCCGTGGATCTGGATCTCCCGGCCGGGCAGCCGCTTCAGCTCCGCCACCTGGGCGGGGACGTCGCCGGACAGGATCGTGGTCGGGTTCCAGCCGGCCGTGGTCAGGCTGTGGGAGGCGACGTACTTCGGCAGGCCGTTCAGTACGGCGGCGGCGGGATGGTCGGTCATCGTCGGCCAGTCCCGGGCGAAGTTCTGGTACGTACGGCGGCCGAGCAGCAGCGCGTCCGCCTCAGCGAGCCAGGTGCCGACCAGCCGCTCGAACTCCTCGTCGAGATGCGGCACGAACCAGCCGCCCCGCTCGAAACCGTCGCTGGTGTCCTCGTCCGGGGCGCCCGGCCCCTGGGAGACACCGTCGAGCGTCAGGAACTCCTGCACCACGAGCTTCATCGTGACCCTCTCCTCTCCTCAGTGAGTCAGATCAGTGAGTCAGACGCCCCGGGACGCGGAAACTCATCGGCCCCCGAACGGGGAAACTCATCGGCTCCCGAACGGGGAACTCATCGGCCCCCGAACGGGGAAATGGCGAGATCGCGAGGCCGCGAGAACCGCGTCAGTCCTGCCGGACGATGTTCCTGCCCGGCCCGCCGGAGAGCGTGTCCGCGCCGGGTCCGCCGTACAGCTCGTCGTCGCCGCTGTTGCCCCAGATCCGGTCGGCGCCGCCGTTCCCGCGCAGGATGTCGTCGCCCCTGCCGCCGTAGATCTCGTCGTCGCCGGCCCCGCCGTACACCGTGTCGTCACCGTCGTCGGCGCGCAGGATCTCGCCCTCGGTGCCCGCGTAGAGGGTGTCGTCGCCGGCCCCGCCGCCGGCGTACCCCAGGGCGCCCGCCCTGATGGTGTCGGCGCCCGCGCCGCCCCGCACCGACGCGCCGTCGACGCGGCCGCCGGTAGAGCCGGTCCACCGGTCGTCGCCGTCGCCCAGCTCGACGGTGTTGAAGTAATAGACCTGGTCGGTGGCGTTGTCGAAGGAGGCGGTGTCGGCGCCGTCGCCGAGGTCCATTTCCAGGGAGTTGAGCGGGGACTGGCTCTCGGGGGCCTCGACCGTGCAGGAGATCCTGGTCCGGTCCGCGCTGTCGGGATGGCCGCACCCGGCCCCGGTGCTGATCGGGACGACATCGTCGATCACAAAGGTGAACCGGGAGCGGTCGCCGGTGAAGGACTGGGTGATGGCGACCTTGTTGGCCTGCCCGGGGGCGGCCGCGTAGGTGAGGTGCCAGCCGTACTCGTTCACCGAGGCGGTGGCGGCCGTCGGCTCCGCGGCCCCGGCCGGGCCCGCCAGGGCGGCCGGGACGGCCAGACCGATACCGAGAAGGGGCGTGAGAACCGTCGCCGTGCGTAACATCCGGCGGCCGATGAGGCGAGAGGGCATTGCATAACCTCCGTGAGGCAGTGGTCGGTCCTTTCGCTGGTTGTGACCGGTGGGGCGGGAACCCGGTTGTCCGCGGAACCGGGATCGACAGCCTTTTCATGACGGGGACAACGCCCGTGACCTGCGATTTCCGATCCAGTTCACCCGCCCGTCACGCTCCCGGTCCCGGCGCACAAGCGGGCCCTTCAGGCGCTCCACATTCTCGAACGGTTGAGCGGCGAGCGGTAATGATTCGGTAAAAGTCGCGAACAGGGAATCGAACGCGGAAATGGAGCGCACTCTTCCGGTGTTCACCCCCGTGCAGGGCACAGCGAGTCCTGCGCGAGGCATGCCCAAAGCGAGGAGGAACGCCACGTGAGCCAGTACATCGGCAGGCTCGGGCGGCGCTCCGCGTCGGCCCCCGCGCGCCTCAGGCTGCACCGCAGGCCCCGCCGGGTCGCCATGCTCTCCGTGCACACCTCCCCGCTCCACCAGCCGGGCACCGGCGACGCCGGCGGCATGAACGTCTACATCGTGGAGCTCGCGCAGCGCCTCGCCGCGCAGGGCGTCGAGGTCGAGATCTTCACGCGCGCGACCGCGGCCGCCCTCCCGCCGACCGTCGAACTGGCCCCCGGCGTCCTCGTCCGGCACATCGACGCCGGCCCCTACGAGGGACTCAACAAGGAGGACCTCCCCGCCCAGCTGTGCGCCTTCACCCACGGCGTCATGCAGGCCTGGGCCGGTCACCGCCCCGGCCACTACGACCTGGTCCACTCGCACTACTGGCTCTCCGGCCACGTCGGCTGGCTCGCCGCCCAGCGCTGGGGCGTCCCCCTCGTGCACGCCATGCACACCATGGCCAAGGTCAAGAACGCCAACCTGGCCGACGGCGACAGCCCCGAGCCGGCCGCCCGCGTCATCGGCGAGACCCAGATCGTCGCCGCCGCCGACCGCCTCATCGCCAACACCACCGAAGAGGCCGACGAACTGGCCCGGCACTACGCGGCCGACCCCGACAAGCTCGCCGTGGTCCACCCCGGCGTCAACCTCACCCGCTTCTCGCCCGCCGACGGCCGCGCCGCCGCCCGCGCCCGTCTCGGCCTGCCCCAGGACGCGCTGATCCCGCTCTTCGCGGGCCGCATCCAGCCCCTGAAGGCCCCCGACGTGCTGCTGAGGGCCGTAGCCGTCCTCCTCGACGAGCGCCCCGACCTGCGCTCGCGCATCCTCGTCCCCGTCGTCGGCGGCCCCAGCGGCAGCGGCCTCGCCAAACCCGAGGGCCTGCAGAAGCTCGCCGCCCGCCTCGGCATCGCGGACGTCGTACGGTTCCGCCCGCCCGTCGGCCAGGAACAGCTCGCCGACTGGTTCCGCGCCGCCTCCCTCCTGGTCATGCCCTCCTACAGCGAGTCCTTCGGCCTGGTCGCCATAGAGGCCCAGGCGGCGGGCACCCCGGTCCTCGCGGCGGCGGTCGGCGGCCTGCCGGTGGCCGTGGACGACGGACGCACCGGCTTCCTCGTACGCGGCCACAACCCCGCCGACTACGCGCGCGTGCTGCGCGACTTCGCCGACGACCCGGGGCTCGCGCCCCGCCTGGGCGCCCAGGCGGCCCGCCACGCCCAGTCCTTCGGCTGGGACACCGCGGCCGCCGCCACGGCGGACGTCTACACGGCCGCGATGCAGGCGCACCGCCGTCGCGTACGCTCGCACCATGGGTGAAACCGGTCAGCAACAGCGTGCGGCACAGGTCATCGAGGGAGTGCTGAAGGACGCCGACCTGGAGTGGGAGCACCCCGAGCCCGGCACGTACGTCGCGCAGCTCCCCGGCACCCGCAAGCTCAAGACCACGGTCTCCCTGCTCGTCGGCCGCCACTCCCTCTCCCTGAACGCCTTCGTCATCCGCCACCCCGACGAGAACGAACCGGCCGTCCACCGCTGGCTCCTGGAGCGCAACCTCAAGCTCTACGGCGTGAGTTACGCCGTCGACCAGCACGGCGACGTCTACGTCACCGGCCGGCTCTCCCTCACCGCCGTCACCGCCGACGAACTGGACCGTCTGCTCGGCCAAGTCCTCGAAGCGGCGGACGGCAGCTTCAACACCCTCCTGGAGCTGGGCTTCGCCTCCGCCATCCGCAAGGAGTACGAGTGGCGGGTGTCCCGGGGCGAGTCGACGCGCAACCTGGACGCGTTCGTGCATCTGACGCAGCGCCCGGAGCGCTGATCACCCGGCTCGGAAGCGCCCGGGCGGCACCCCCACCAGCTTCCGGAAGTGCCGCGTGAGATGCGACTGGTCGTAGAACCCGGTCGCCACCGCCACCTCGCTCGGCGTCCGCCCGTCGAGCAGCAGCCGCCGGGCGCGGCCCACGCGCAGCGACGTCAGATACTGGTGCGGGGCGATGCCGTAAGCGGCGCTGAACGCCCGTACGAGATGGGCCGGATGGGCCCCGACAAGACCGGCGGCCTCGTTCAGCCCGATCCCCTCGACGACCCGCTCGTCCAGCAACTCGCGCAGCCGCCGCGCCAGTACGGGATCGGCCGGCCGGGGCGCGGCGAGGTCACCCCGCAGATGCCCGCGCAGCCGCTCCCCGACGAACATCAGCCTGCTCTCGGCCTCCAGCTCCTCACCGGGCCGCGTCAGCGTGCCGTGCAACTGCCCGACGCGCCGCCGCAACAGCGGATCGCGCAGATCGGGGTGGTCGACGGCGGCCCCGATGAGCTCGTCCCCGAGATACGTCCCGTCGAGATACAACACCCGCTTGCGGAAGCCCTCCGCGGTGACGGGGGAGCCGTTGTGCGGCACATGCGGAGGCAGCAGCGACACGGTGTCGTGCGGCGTGCCGTGCTCGTGCCGGTCGAGGTCGTACCGCACGGCACCGGTGTCGACGATCAGCAGCGTCCAGGCCTCGTGGACGTGCATCGGATACGCGTACTCGGTGAACCGCGCGTGGAAGACCTCGACGACACCGGCGACGGGGGGACGCCAGGCGGAGACGGTCCGGGTGGACCGGGACGTCGGGGAGGTCCGGGAGGGCTCGGAGGCCATGCAAAAAACGTACAAGACCGTGGCGGGGGCTGCCGGGCACGCTCGCATCATGAACACCGAAGCATCCCCGGAGCCGACCGCGCCGACCGAGCCGATCCGCTTCGACACGAAGATCGCTGTGCTGCTGCGCGAGGACCTGGAGCAGTGGCAGCGCCTGAACGTCACGTCATTCCTGGTCAGCGGCTTGGGCACGCAGCTTCCCGAGGTGATCGGCGAACTGTACGAGGACGCGGACGGCGTGCCCTACCTGCCGATGTTCCGCCAGCCGGTCATGGTCTTCGAGGCCACGAAGGAAACCCTGACCACGGCCCACACCAAGGCCCTTTCCCGCTCCCTCCCCCGCGCGGTCTTCACGTCCGACCTGTTCGCCACGGGCAACGACCGCGACAACCGCGCGGCCGTCCGTGCGGTCCCGACGGCGGACCTGGACCTGGTCGGCCTCTTGGTCTACGGCCCGAAGAACGCGGTGGACAAGGTGGTGAAGGGCGCCCGGATGCATCCGTGAGACCAAAGTCGGGGGTCCGTAGACCAACGGCTGATGACAGGACGGAGGGCCCGTCCCGAGACTCTGTCTCATGGAGGAAGCCAAGAAGGTCCGCATGGGAGTCGAACTCGCGGAATCGACCTGGGCCATCGTGCTCTTCTGCGTCGCCTGCGGTGCAGTGGCCGGCGCCCTGCTCCCACTCCTCGCCCGCTGGCTGTTGAGCCTGCCGTGGGCACCACTGGAGGGCCCGGCCGAACTGCTGACCTCGATCCCGGAACCCGCCCTCACCCTGGGCACGGTCGCGGTGGGCGCACTCGCCGGCCTGCTGCTGGGCTTCATGGCCGTGCATGAGTCCCTGTCGGTGAACATCTCCGACACGCACGTGACCCTGACCATCAGGGACAGCGCCCAGTCGTTGGCCCGAGAGGAGATCGCGACGCTGTTCCGGGACGGCAAGCACCTGGTGGCGCTGGCCCCGGACGGCATGGAACTGGCCCGCGAGCACTGCGGCCTGCCCTGGCACCGCCTGACCGGCACTCTCACGGCGTACGGCTACCCCTGGGCGGCAGAGGACCCGCACCGAGCCGACTACCGCCGCTGGGTCCCCGGCACCCCGGGCCTCCCCGAGGGCGCGGACGCCCTGCTCAGGGCACGCGCCCAGGCCCGAAAGAACTCGGACGACGCGGGCGATGCCCGGGAGCTGCGCGGCGAACTGCTCCGGCTCGGCGTGGTCGTACGGGACGAGGAGAAACGGCAGTACTGGCGGCTGGTGGCAAGGGACTGATCACGGGGCGCAGGAATCACGGGGCGCAGGCCTCGGCGATCGACAAGCTGTTCTCATAAAGATGGTGCCGAGTGATCCGCCCGCCCTCGACGGTGAGCCGCAGCGCGAACGGCCCCTCGAAGGACTTCCCGGTAGCCCGTACGGTCCCTGCCAAATACCCCGTCAGCACGGCGTCGGCGCCGTCCACGAGAAGGGCATCGACAGAGGCCCGGGCATCCTCGGGCACGGTGTGCTCCATCAACTCCGCACCCTGCGCAGCACACTCGGCGCCAGTGGACCGGGGCCGAATCCACGGCACCCCGGGATTCTCGGCGAGCACCCAGTCGACCTCGTCGGCGAAGATCTCCGTCAGCCGCCCGGTGTCCCCGGCAAGCCGCGCGGCGAGAAATTCCTCGACGACGGCGCGGGTGGATGCGGCGCAATCGAACCCCGCGGGACTGGACTTGACGAACATGGCGCTCTCCTCGCTCCTCTACCGTCTGGACAGGTCCGATCCTGCCGGGAGGGAAAGGAGCGGTCGATTACCCGAGAGGTCATGACCACACGCTGGGCCTGGTCGTCACTACTGCCCGACACGCCCGTCGATCAACTCACGCAGAAGATCGGCATGACCGCAGTGCCGCGCGTACTCCGCGATCTGCGCCACCAGGACATCCCGCAACTGAAGCCGCCCACCGGGCTCGGGCCCGAGGTCGGAAAACCCGGCGTTCGTACTGGCGAGGTCGGTGACGCCACCCAGATACCGATCGGTGAGCTCCACCTCGATCCGCCACTGCCGCCAGGCATCCTCCACGACCCCCGGATCAGCGACCGCCCCGTTCCAGTCCCCGTCCCGATCCTCCTCGGTCCGATACAGCTTCGGCGCGTCCTCCCCGGCCATCACCCGCCGAAAATGCCGCTCCTCCTCAGCCATGTGCCGCACCAGCCCGAGCAGAGACATCGTCGACGGCGGCACAGACCGCAGAGCCATCTGCTCGGCGTCCAGCCCGGCGCACTTCATCTCCAGGGTCAGCCGATAGTGCCGCAGATTCTCGAGCAGGACGCTGCGCTCATCAACGCTTTCAGTCTCTGTCTCACGAGGATCATCATCCGGATCAACCCACATATCGGGGTAAACGGTCGACTGCGTCCACCGAGCCACAGCTCGTTCATCGGTGTGCTCATCCGAGACCATGGGGCATGGTGAACCGCTCCGGAACACCTCCGCCACCGAATATCGGGCTTCAACCGGGCATCCAGACCCACGGCTGAAGAACGGGCCGCAGGCCAAGACCGATCCTGCTGTGCGTACTCCCCGGCCCCGGAGGACAACCCGGCCCAAGCGCCTGGCACACGAGACTCAGGCCGTGCGCCTGTGCCACGCCGGATCACTCGCGGGCTGCGCAAGCACGACGAGCCGTTACAGGGAGAGACAGGGTGAGGCGACGATGAAGGGACCGTACGTGAGGTTCCAAGGAACGCTCCCCAACGATCGGGGCTCCTTTCCTGGCGTCTTCGGCCTGGCCAACCGACTCGCCCGCGAGGGCAAGTTGGACGCCGAGCAGTACAGGTTCTGGCGTGCCGGCAACGACTGGTACGACGCCAACTGCCCCAACCCCTCGGACGCCGACCCCCTCGTCTACGACCACGAGACCCACCCCGGTGCCGTCGCCTGGTTCAAGACGTCCTCCACAGAATTCGTCACGAGGGTGGACGGCTACCTGGAACTGCTTGCCGCGCACGGGGTCGAATGCCGACGGCTGGAGTCCTCCGACCCCGGAAGGATCGTCTACGAGGACGAGTACCAGGTCGTAGCAATCCCTCATGCCGATCACGAGCCCTCAGGGACAGCCGCCCCGACGCACCACGACGGCTGAGGACTCGTAGCGCTCCGCCAAAGCTCTGGCAGGCCAGGCCCCCCCACGGTGATCCTCCTGAACGGCCGTGAACGGGCTGAACGAGACGGAGGCTGAGAAGAAGGGACACGCAGGGCTGAGGCGCGTGCCCTTCCCAAGGGCTGGTCCGAAAGCGTCGGCCGTACGACGATGCTGCCCATGCGTCTCACCGCTGAAGAGTTCGAACTGCTGAAGTTGACCCGCCGCTACGTCACAACCGACCGTCGGTACCTCAAACTCGGCGGCTTCCTTCTCGGCATGAGCGGACGCGACCGGGCCAAGTTCATGCGAAAGCTGGGGAAGGCTGCCTATCGGATCGCTCCTCGTGAACTGGACCTGCTGCTCGACCGAGGTTGGCGCGAGAGCGGAACGGCAGCCTGGCTCATCGCTGTTGCCGGCAGGACCGAGTTCCGGGAGCGCCTCGGTGAACTCCTGCTCGCCAGTAAATGGCCCTACGCGGGGCAGGCGTACTGCATCGCCCTGGCCTCCTTCGGCACCTCGGCCGACGCCGACCTCCTGATTGCCTACCTCGACCGCTATCTGCCTCGCCCTGACCTCGTCTATGACCAGACGGACGCCCTTGGCGCGCTCCTGCTGCTCGACGCCAAGGCCGGCACCGACCATGCGGCCCGGTACCTCGCCCCGGACGGACTCTGGCAGCAGTGGATCGCCCAGTCGCCCAGAAAGGATCCCGCCGACCCCGACGAGTACCGAGAGTTCATCGAGCTTCTCTGCGCTTTCGCTGACGAGAGTGCCCAGCACCGTCCGACACGCAGGCGCGGTGCGACTCCTCACGGAAGGTAGCCACCACCGACGACTGCGTGCTGGCGACCAGGAAGAGTCGAGCGCCGGGCCTACCCCAGATACGGCGTCGGGCGACTTTCCAGGAAGTGGTGTAGCCGTAGGCGCTGGGTGTGGTGCATAGGTAGGGCGTCCGCCTCTGCGGGAGCGATGAATGGGACCTCGGTGGATTCGTCGGAGACGGTCAGATCTCCTCCGATGATGCGGGCGGTGAAGCAGATGTTGAACTGGCGGCGGACTTCGCCGTCGGTGTAGGCGATGACGTGCCGGGGGTCGGTGTAGGTACCGACCAGCCCTGTGATCTCGACGTCGTAGCCGGTCTCTTCCTTGACCTCGCGTACGGCGCAGCCGGGCAGAGAGTCGTCCATCTCCATGCCCCCGCCGGGCAGCGCCCACAGGTCATTGTCCCGCCGGCGCTGGAGCAGAATGCGGCCCTGGTCGTCGATGACCACCGCCGACGCGGCCACGACGAGGCTGTTGGGGATCGGAGCAGCGGGGTCGTCGTAGTACTCGGTCCGGGCCACTAGGTCCCCTTTGCAGGCCGGGCGGTCTCCCACACGTCGTTGAAGCCGTCGGCGTACGTGCCGAACATGCCACCGTCGCCACACCGAAGCACGGCAGGCGTTCACGCCGAACAAGTGCACGTTGACCAAGAACTGATCATTCGCGCAAGCCAGTGGAGAGAAGGTTGTAACTCAGTGCGTCGCGGGGGCCGTTCAGTCGTGTTCCCGTAGTGCGGCAACCAGTTGGTGTCCTTCCCTGGCTCCGCGTCGCAGGAGAACCGCCGCTGTGGTGTGGAGTTCGTTCCAGGAGTGAGGACGGCCGACAGCTGAGGCGTCGGGGACGGCTGTCGTGGCTACCGCGAGGGACTGAGGCGCTTCACCGGCGCCGGCGAGGGCGTGGGCGAGGCAGGACCGGTACCAGGTTCTGTCGCGTCGGTAGTCGTCCGGCAGGGCGTTCAGGCCGGTGGTGAGGTGGGCGATGGCTGTCTGCCAGTTCCGTAGGTGCAGTGCGGCCATGCCGCGTTGCAGGGTGAACCAGGTTTCGCCGTAGAAGTACATCCACGGGGGCTCATCCTCGGGGTGTTCGGCGGCGCGGCTGATGAGGATCTGGGCGTCGTCCAGGTGGCGTTCGGCGGCGTCGCCGTTGAGGGCGTGGCCGCGGGCGGTCATCTGGGCGGCCATGCCCTGGACGCCGAGGGAGGTGCCGGGGGCGGACCAGCGGGCGGCTTCGGCGAGTCGTACGCAGCGGGTTCCGCGTCCGCCGGACCAGGCCATGTGGGCCTTCATGCTGAGGGTGGTCGCCGCCATGTTGGCGTCGCCGGCTTCCAGGGCCCATTCGTGGCTGCGGTCGTACCAGGCCAGTGCGGCGGCTGTCTGGCCTTGGTCCTGGGCCATCCAGGCGAGGAATTGGGCGTGTTCGGAGGCGAGGCGGACGACGCGGTCGGCGAGTGGTCCGCGGGCGGCGGCGTAGAGGTCGACGACGGTGCGGAGTTGTCGGCGCATCACTTCGACGAGGGGGCGGGAGCCGATCACGTCCTCCGCGCGGCGGTGTTCGGCGAGCAAGCGGTCCAGCCAGTCCAGGGTGGGGGCGTCGACGCGGTGTGTTGTGCCGACGACGCTGGTGACGCGGGCCAGGAGGTCTTCGTCGGGGCCTGGGCCGACGAGGGAGAGTGCGGGGACCGGTGCGGTGTCCGGGTGCTCTGGTGGAGTGTGCAGGGACGGCGGGATTTCGAGCCCGGCCGTGATGCGCTGTCGTACTTCGAGCGAGGTCACCCGACATCGTCCGCGTTCGATGTCGGAGACGTCGGGTTGGACCAGTCCGACGAGTTCACCGAGCTTGGTCTGGCTCAGGCCGGTGAGCTTGCGGTAGGTGCGGAAGACCTGGCCCCAGTCTTCAACCGTGACCGCTGAGGCGAGTGCGGGATGGGACCAGAGGTCCGTACGGAATTCCCCCATAGCTCCAATATAGGGCGCTCCTATGGGGCTTCGGATGGGAGCAATCGGCGTCTGGCGCAAGGGTCTACCTGCGAGGACCCCGGCGACCGTGCGACCGGTCCCGGGGCGTGGCCAACGCTGCTGAGGAGCGTCGACATGACAGAGATTAGGTTCCCGGGGGTCTCCTGCCCATCCACGGCGAGTGCGCCGGGCTGCGGGACGGTCGAGCGGTGGTTGGCATCGGCCCATCCGTCACCGGACACCGCGCGTGGAGAGTGGAACGGTGCCGCGAAGCTCGCCGTGATTCCGTTGGGGAGGGTCTTCGAGGCGGTTCGTCTGCCTGAGCGGGTCGTGCACCGGGCGGTCGCGAGCGCCGATCGGGACACCGTGAGCGACCGGCTGGCCCGGTGCCTCAGCGGTGCCCCGGTCATTCACGACCCGGGCTTCCGCCGCTACTACGCCCTCGTACCGCCCGGCACCGCACAGATGTGGTGCGCGCCGGTCGCGGAGTGCCTGGGCGAGGGCACGTACCTCGGAGTACCGCGAGCCGACCGCACCGCATTCGACGAGCAGACACGGGCGTCCTTCTGGGCCGTGCCCCTCCTCCGGCCCGGGCGGCTGGGCATGGTGGTCGATGTGCTGGCTCTCGCGATGGCCGGCCGATGCCCGAGCGAGGAAAACGACGAGTCATGACCGCGCCCGTCAGCAGAACCGCGCTGCCGCTTGACCTCGAGACCATGCGCGCCTGCGCGGACCGCCTCCTCGCGAACGACACCGACGCACCCCGGCCGGGCAGCCTGGAGACGCTGACGCTCCATCTGCGCGGGCGCCTCATGCTCGTCGTCCCCGAGGTCGAGACGGCCGCGCTGGCGCTGCCCGAAGACAGCGCGGCGAGAGCCTGTGCGTCGTTCTGCATCGGTGAAGCCCGGCTGCGCCTCAGCGCTTCCGCCCGGGGCGCCCACGCGCAACGCCTCGCCCGTTCCGTCCGCACCCTCTGCGACCACTACGAGAACGAGGACCACGAGTGCCCGACCGCCCCCGAGCGGGCCGCGTACCTGTGCATGCTGCTGCACTGCCCCGCGTGCCCGGACTGCCGGGCCGTGGATGACGACGGCGAGGCCATCGGCAGCTGCGTGACCGGCGACCGGCTCTACGAGGAGTACCGGCAGGCCCGGCGCGGTGGGCCAGGCCCTCGGGAGCGGCCTCCGACCGCCCAGTAACAGACCGCCCCAAGCCAGAAAGCCCCCGCCCGCAAAAGAACCGCAGGTCGGGGGCCTAAGGAAGGTTCGAACTACTTCTTCTTCCCCTGGTTCTTGACCGCCTCAATCGCAGCCGCAGCCGCCTCAGGGTCCAGGTACGTCCCGCCCGGTTTCACCGGCTTGAAGTCCGCGTCGAGCTCGTACGACAGCGGGATGCCCGTCGGGATGTTGAGGCCCGCGATGTCACCGTCGGAGATGCCGTCGAGGTGCTTGACCAGGGCGCGCAGGGAGTTTCCGTGGGCCGCGACCAGGACCGTCTTGCCCGTCAGCAGGTCCGGGACGATCGCGTCGAACCAGTACGGGAGCATGCGGTTGACGACGTCCTTGAGGCACTCCGTCTGCGGGCGCAGCTCCGGAGGGAGGGTCGCGTAGCGCGGGTCGGAGAACTGGGAGTACTCGGCGTCGATGTCCAGCGCCGGGGGCGGGGTGTCGTAGGACCGGCGCCACAGCATGAACTGCTCCTCGCCGAACTCGGCGAGCGTCTGCGCCTTGTCCTTGCCCTGCAGGGCGCCGTAGTGGCGCTCGTTCAGGCGCCAGCTGCGGTGGACCGGGATCCAGAGGCGGTCGGCGGACTCCAGGGAGAGCTGCGCCGTGCGGATGGCGCGCTTCTGGAGGGACGTGTGCACGACGTCGGGGAGCAGGCCGGCGTCCTTGAGCAGCTCGCCGCCGCGCGTCGCCTCCTTCTCGCCCTTCGCGGTGAGGTTGACGTCCACCCAGCCGGTGAACAGGTTCTTCTCGTTCCACTCGCTCTCGCCGTGGCGGAGGAGGATCAGCTTGTACGGTGCGTCGGCCATGCCCCAGAGCGTAATCCACGCATTCGCCCGTTCGCGTGGCTGCCCGGCAGGCGGACGTTTGACCGGACCTGTTAATTGAGTGGCCCGCCGCCCACCCCCGTTCGTAATTTGTGCTTGCTGCTTGCGCCGCTTACCCACCTGTGCCGCTTGCATCCTGCGCCGCTTACCTCCGGGGGAGTCCATGCCGTACGCCGTCCGTGCCAGACGCGCCGTCCAGGAGACCGTCTCGGGGCTGCCCCGCGAGTTCTGGTGGCTGTGGACCAGCACGCTGGTCAACCGGCTCGGCGCCTTCGTCGCCACCTTCATGGCGCTGTACCTGACGCTCGACCGCGGCTACTCCGCCACGTACGCCGGTCTGGTCGCCGCCCTGCACGGGCTCGGCGGAGTGATCTCCTCGCTGGGCGGCGGGGTGATGACCGACCGGCTGGGCCGGCGGCCGACGCTGCTCATCGCGCAGGCCTCGACCGCCGTGTCCGTCGCGCTCCTCGGGTTCGTGCGCGACCCGGTCGCGATCGCCGGGGTCGCCTTCCTCGTCGGCATGGCGAGCAACGCCTCCCGGCCGGCCGTGCAGGCGATGATGGCGGACATCGTGCGGCCCGAGGACCGGATCCGCGCCTTCTCCTTGAACTACTGGGCCATCAACCTCGGCTTCGCCGTGTCCTCCATGGCCGCGGGGTTCATCGCCGAGGTCAGCTACCGCGCCGGGTTCCTGATCGAGGCCGGTATGACGATGGCCTGCGCGATCCTCGTCTTCCTGAGGCTGCCGGAATCGAAGCCGGCAGAGACGGTGAAGGCGGTGGGTGCGAAGGCGGTGGGTGCGAAGGCGGTGGGTGCGAAGGCGGTCCAGGACGACGACTCCGTCAGTCTCGGCACCGTGCTGCGCGACGGGCGCTTCATGAGCGTCGTCGGGCTGTCGTTCCTCATCGCGCTGATCTTCCAGCAGGGGTCGGTGGGGCTGCCGGTGGCGATGGGCGCGGCCGGGTTCACGCCGGCCGAGTACGGCACGGCGATCGCCGTCAACGGCGTGCTGATCGTCGTCCTGCAGATCCCCGTCACCCGGTTCATCGAGCACCGCGACCCGCGCCGGCTGCTCGTCCTCTCCTCGCTCCTCGCGGGGTACGGCTTCGCGCTCACCGCCTTCGCCGGGTCGGTCGGCGTCATCGCCCTCACGGTGTGCGTGTGGACGCTCGCCGAGATCGTCAACGCCCCGACCCAGACCGGCCTGGTCGTCCGGCTCTCCCCGCTGCACGGACGCGGCCGTTACCAGGGCATGTACACGATGTCCTGGTCCGTGGCCGGCCTCGTCGCCCCGCTGCTCTCCGGCTTCGTCATCGACCGGGTCGGTGCGGAGTGGCTGTGGGGGCTGTGCGCGGTCGTCGGGACGGTGGCCGGGCTCGGGTACGGGGTGCTGATGCGGCGGCTGCCGGAGGAGGAGCCCGTGGAGGAGCCGACGGAGGAGCCGGTGGTGGAGGCTGCGGCGGAGAAGCCGGGGGAGCCTGCTGCGAAGAACCTGGAACCGGTCCCGGAGGGTCCCGCGGCAAGCCTCTGATCCTCGTCCGGCATGGCTGCGCGACCGGCAGGGCGCACACGGCGGCCGGTCGCTCAGCTCACCTCACTGGATCGACAACGGCACCGGATGGATCTCGTCGGCCTTGTGCCCGGCGCGCTCGTGAACGCGCTGGATCGCTTCGGCCGAGGGGGCCTCGGAGAGGCAGTAGACCAGGCCGGACTCCGGGTCGGCCCAGGCCCTCTCGAAGTGGACGCGCTCCTCGCCCTCGATGGCGAGGTCCGCGTTGTGGGCCTCCCGCAGCTGCTCTTCCGTGATGCCCTTCATGCTGTGGTGGACGTCCATGAACTTCGCCATGACCTCGCGCCTCCTTCTCATTGCGCGGCCGTGACCTCCCTACGTCCATGCTCCGCCCGTACGAGCACGCAGGCGACCGCGACCTGAACGCCGTAGGGCCCCGGAGGCGAACCACCGGGGCCCTACGGAATTCAGCCGCACTGGCAGGGGCTGCCCGACTGGCACCCGCAGCCGCAGCCCGAGCCGCAGCCGCACGCGGCGATCAGGGTCAGTTTCCTGATCTCGGCGGGCTGCTCGGTCTCGCGCTCCTGCGTGGGGTCGGGCGTGGTGCTGGGGGAATCGGCCATGGGATCCTCCTCGAGGCTGGTGCCTGTGCCCATTGGATGCCCGTTCCGTTGGGCGCATCAACGGCGCACTGAGGCTTCCGCGCGCCCCGGCCGATCCTCACCCGCCCCCCGAGCCGATCCTCACCCGCCCCCCGGCCAGGCCTCAGGCGCTCTCCGCCTCCGAAGCCACCGCCTGAATCTCCGGCTGCACATCCGTCTGAAGCTCATCCGCGTGCTCACCCGTCACCAGGTACACCACGCGCTTGGCGACCGAGACCGCGTGGTCGGCGAAGCGCTCGTAGTAACGGCCCAGCAGCGTGACGTCGACGGCCGTCTCGATGCCGTGCTTCCAGCGGTCGTCCATCAGGTGCTGGAAGAGGGTGCGGTGCAGCAGGTCCATCTCGTCGTCGTCCTGCTCCAGCTGGAGCGCCAGGTCGACGTCCTTGGTGATGATGACCTCCGCGGCCTTGGCCATCAGGCGCTGCGCGAGCTGGCCCATCTCCAGGATCGTGGCGTGCAGGTCGCTCGGGACCGCGCGGTCCGGGTAGCGCAGGCGCGCGAGCTTCGCGACGTGCTGGGCGAGGTCGCCCGAGCGCTCCAGGTCGGCCGACATCCGCAGCGACGTGACGACGATGCGCAGGTCCGTGGCGACGGGCTGCTGGCGGGCCAGCAGGGCTATGGCCCGGGCCTCCAGGTCGTGCTGGAGCTCGTCGACCTTCTGGTCGGCCTCGATGACGGCCTCGGCCAGCTTCAGGTCGGAGTCGAGCATGGCGGTGGTGGCGCGCCCGATCGCCGATCCGACCAGCCGGGCCATTTCCACCAGACTGTCGCTGATCGAGTCCAGTTCCTCGTGGTACGCGTCCCGCATCAGGCTTCCCTCTCGTGCGTCTGTGTCGGGGGTTCGAGGGCGGTGGCCCACGGAGCGAGCCAGACCCACCGAACGAGCCGTGGCCCACCCATCGAGCCAGGGCCCACCGAACAACCGGCGGTACGACCGTCGTATGACCGACGGCCCGAACCCCACGCTCCCACGTTCCGGCCCGTACGCGTCCGTTTCCGTCATCCCAAATGAACCAATACTGGCTCCAAGGTGAACTCTGGGCGACGAGTGTTCGAGGTCGCAGTCCGACGGCTGTGGCCCGTGCCCGTGCCATGCCTAACCTGGGTGCATGGACGTGAACGCGGCGGTCGCCGCAGTGGCTGCGATCGCCGGGGTGCTCACCGGTGTCATCGCCATGCTGGCGTTCCGGTGGAGCGAGCGCGAGCAGAAGCGCCCCACCCGTACCTCCCTGCACACGGACCCGGTGCTTCCGCCGGGCGTGGACACCGTCCTGTCGGTCCTGAGGTCCTCCGCCGTCGTCCTCGACGAGGCGGACGCGGTGGTCAAGGCGAGCTCGGCGGCGTACGCCCTCGGGCTGGTCCGCGGCGGCAAGCTCGCCGTCGAGCCGATGCTGCAGATGGCCCGGGACACCCGGCGCGACGGGGAGATACGCCAGGTGGAGCTGGACCTGCCGCGGCGCGGTACCGGACGCGGAGAGGCCCTGGCCGTCTCCGCGCGGGTCGCGCCGCTCGGGTCCCGGCTGGTGCTGCTGCTCGTGGAGGACCTCACCGAGGCCCGCCGGATCGAGGCGGTCCGGCGCGACTTCGTCGCCAACGTGAGCCATGAGCTGAAGACCCCGGTCGGCGCCCTCTCCCTGCTCTCCGAGGCCGTCATGGACGCCTCCGACGACCCCGAGGCCGTGGAGCGCTTCGCCGGACGCATGCAGATCGAGGCCACCCGGCTGACCAGCCTGGTGCAGGAGCTCATCGACCTCTCCCGGGTGCAGAACGACGACCCGCTGGAGGACGCCGAGCCGGTCCGCGTCGACGAACTCGTCGCCGAGGCCATCGACCGCTGCCGGCACCAGGCCGGCACCAAACAGATCACCATGGCCGCGGGCGGCACCGCCGACCTGCACGTATGGGGAAACCGCGGCCAGCTCGCCGCCGCCCTCGGCAACCTCGTCGAGAACGCGGTCAACTACTCGCCCGCCCGGACCCGCGTCGGCATAGCCGCCCGCAGGGTGAACGCGTCCGGCGGGGAACACATCGAGATCGCCGTCACCGACCAGGGCATCGGCATCTCCGACAAGGACAAGGAGCGCATCTTCGAGCGCTTCTACCGCGTCGATCCCGCCCGCTCCCGTGCCACCGGTGGTACGGGACTGGGGCTGGCGATCGTGAAGCACGTGGCCGCCTCGCACGGCGGGGAGGTCTCCGTGTGGAGCGCCGAGAACCAGGGCTCCACCTTCACGCTGCGGCTGCCGGAGGCGGGCGTGGCCCGCGACCGCGCACAGCAGCCCGCCCGAGAGATACGCGCAGGAGGCGCGGGCCTCGACGAGGAGGCCGGGCGGTCCACCCCCACATCCCCCGAATCAACCGCGTACGAAACGCTTCCCGCCCCGGAGGTCCTTCCGTGACCCGAGTGCTCGTCGTCGAGGACGAGGAGTCCTTCTCCGACGCCCTGTCGTACATGCTCCGCAAGGAGGGCTTCGAGGTCGCGGTCGCGACCACGGGCCCCGACGGACTCGACGAGTTCGAGCGCAACGGCGCCGACCTCGTCCTCCTCGACCTGATGCTGCCCGGCCTGCCGGGCACCGAGGTGTGCCGCCAGCTGCGCGGCCGCTCCAACGTCCCCGTCATCATGGTGACCGCCAAGGACAGCGAGATCGACAAGGTGGTCGGCCTGGAGATAGGAGCCGACGACTACGTCACCAAGCCCTTCTCCTCGCGCGAGCTGGTCGCCCGTATCCGGGCCGTGCTGCGCCGCCGCGGCGAGCCCGAGGAGGTCACCCCGGCCGCGCTGGAGGCCGGCCCGGTCCGTATGGACGTCGACCGGCACGTGGTCACCGTCGGCGGCACCAAGATCGACCTGCCGCTGAAGGAGTTCGACCTGCTGGAGATGCTGCTGCGCAACGCCGGGCGTGTCCTGACCCGCATGCAGCTCATCGACCGGGTCTGGGGCGCCGACTACGTCGGTGACACCAAGACCCTCGACGTCCACGTCAAGCGCCTGCGCGCCAAGATCGAGCCGGACCCGGGCGCCCCGCGTTACCTGGTGACGGTCCGCGGCCTCGGCTACAAGTTCGAGCCGTAAGCCGCCGCACGGTCCGAGCCGTGAGCCGCACGCCGGCGGCGGAAGCGGGCGGAGACAGACGGAAACAGAAGGGGCGGGACCTCCAGGAGGTCCCGCCCCTTCTCCGTCTCTGACGGCGTCTACGGCCGCTCAGTGCCCGGCGCCCGCGCCACCCGTCGCGCTCGCCGAGGCCGCGTCGGTCGGCGTGCCCGGCGACTCGTGACCGCCCGGCGTCTCACCACCGGCGGGGCTCTCCGTACCGGCCGGCGCGCCCGACTCGCCCTCGGCGGGCGAACCCGACGGCGAACCGGACGGCGAACCGGACGGGGCACCCGACGCGCCCGGCGCGGCCGGGACCTCGCTCGGGCCCCACTCGGCGAAGTAGTGCTCGGCGGGGACGACGAACGCGCGCAGGCTCACGTCACCGGTCTTGCTGAAGGTGAAGGTGACCTTCTGGGCGTTGCCGTCCTGGACGGCCTCACGGCTGCTCGCCAGGCTGGCCGTGGCGTTGCCCTTGCCGCCCAGGATCAGCGAACCGCCGGCCGGGATGCTGAGGCTGCCGCCCTTGGCGGGCTTGAGCTCGGCGGTCTTGCCGGTGCCGGGGAGGGTGATGGACTCCAGCGTCTCGGCGGACTTGCCGGAGTTGAAGAAGGTCGCGGAGATCGCGGCCGGGCCGGTCGACTCCAGGTCGGGCTGGGTGATCACGATCGCGTTCTGGATCTTGATGTCGCCGACGCTGGTCGCCGCGTTGTCCGGCTTGATCTCCAGCGTCTGGGCGCTGTTGCCGGCGCCGCACGCGGCGAGCGAGGCGATCGAGAACGCGACGGCGGCAGCGGCGAGGGCGCCACGTCGAAGGCTGCTGCTCACGGCGGCGGCAACTCCTTGACTCGAGCAGGGCGGCCGATAAAGCCGCCCTAAGTGTGTGTCAGCAGGCCTCAGGTTACCGAGCCGTTCCCGCGCGGCCGCACCCGACCCCCCGGCACCTCTGATCCCACCTCTGTCACAACTGACTCCCGCATCACATGTGACTCCTGGGTCACATTGGCGGAGTGCTCGTCCGGCATTCACATAAGAGCCCCGCGCGGTACCGCAAAACTTCCGTGAAGGAATGCGCGGACCACCTCGGAATTGATCACCGACGGCTCCTCCGGAGGCCCTGTGATCAATTCCGGATTCGACCTGAACCCCGCTCGGCCGTCCGAACGGAGTAGCGGAAGTCGATCATACGGAACGGGACATATCGGGATGTTCAGCCGTCTGGAGGGTGCTTCGGATGCGTGTAACGTACGCGTTTCGCTCGCCCCGGACAGCCGCTCCCACCTGCGAATACCTTCTTCCATCCCCTTGTCGAAGCACGTTCCTGTCGGACTTGTCAAGCCCCGAGATATGCCCTGACCTGCGAAAACGCCATTCAGAACCCGCAGTTTCCGTGTTACCCTGGATAGCCACGGAAGGGGTACCTGTCACATGACGTTCAAGGTTGGCGACACCGTGGTCTATCCCCATCACGGGGCCGCGCTGATCGAGGCTATCGAAACTCGTCAGATCAAAGGCGTGGACAAGACCTACTTGGTGCTGAAGGTCGCCCAGGGCGACCTGACGGTGCGTGTGCCAGCGGACAATGCGGAGTTCGTCGGCGTGCGTGATGTGGTCGGTCAGGACGGGCTGGACCGGGTCTTCGAGGTGCTGCGCGCACCGTACGCCGAGGAGCCCACGAACTGGTCCCGTCGATACAAGGCAAACCTGGAGAAGCTCGCCTCCGGCGATGTCATCAAGGTCGCGGAAGTCGTGCGTGACCTGTGGCGTCGTGAGCGCGAGCGCGGACTCTCCGCGGGCGAGAAGCGCATGCTCGCCAAGGCCCGCCAGATTCTGGTGAGCGAACTCGCCCTCGCGGAGAACACCAACGAGGACAAGGCCGAGGCCCTGCTCGACGAGGTGCTCGCCTCCTGAGGCGAAACCCGTCGATCAGCACTCTGCTTGATGCTTGATCCACGCTGCACATCGAAATGCCGCGGTGCCCGATGACGAATTTCCTGTCGCCGGGCGCTGCGGCATGTTCGTACTCGGATGCCGGTGCACCGCCACTCCGGGATGTGTTATCACTCACGCCCCGGTTGTTTGGCGTGCCGGGCCCGGGCAGCCGGCTCGACCAGCGTCACGGAAGGGTCCGGTCGAGCGCGTCGCGCCCGGCACTCCTCCAGGCCATACCCACGCCAGGCCAGAACACAAACCTGACAGGAACCGATGTCTGACGAATCACGCCCTGCGCCGCCGGCCGCCCCCGCGGCAGCCCGTACGGCGGCCGTGATCCCGGCCGCCGGCCGCGGTGTACGGCTCGGCCCCGGCGCCCCCAAGGCGCTGCGCGCGCTGAGCGGCACGCCCATGCTCATCCACGCGGTCCGCGCGCTGGCCGCCTCCCGTGCCGTCTCCCTGGTCGTCGTGGTGGCCCCGCCCGACGGTGCCGCCGAGGTCAGGTCGCTGCTCGACGCGCACGCGCTGCCCGAGCGGACGGACTTCCTCGTCGTCCCGGGCGGGCAGACCCGCCAGGAGTCCGTGAAGCTCGGCCTGGACGCGCTGCCGTCCGGCCACGACATCGTCCTGGTGCACGACGCGGCCCGCCCGCTGGTGCCGGTGGACACCGTCGACGCCGTGATCGAGGCCGTACGGGACGGTGCCCCGGCCGTGGTCCCGGCGCTGCCGCTCGCCGACACCGTCAAGCAGGTCGAGCCCGCGCGGACCCCCGGCGAGCCGGAGCCGGTCGTCGCCACGCCGGAGCGCGCGCTGCTGCGCGCCGTGCAGACCCCGCAGGGCTTCGACCGGGCCACGCTGGTCCGGGCGCACGAGACCGTGACCGGCGAGGTCACCGACGACGCAGGCATGGTCGAGCAGCTCGGCCTCACCGTCGTCGCCGTGCCCGGCCACGAGGAGGCCTTCAAGGTCACCCGCCCCCTCGACCTGGTCCTCGCGGAGGCGGTCCTGGCCCGCAGGAGGCTCAACGATGGCTTCTGACGACTTCCCGCTGCCCCAGGTCGGCATCGGCACCGACATCCACGCCTTCGAGGACGGCCGCGAGCTGTGGTGCGCCGGCCTGAAGTGGGAGGGCGAGGGCCCTGGCCTGGCAGGCCACTCCGACGCGGACGTCGTAGCCCACGCCGCCTGCAACGCCCTCTTCTCCGCGGCGGGCCTCGGCGATCTGGGTCAGCACTTCGGCACGGGCCGCCCGGAGTGGTCCGGCGCATCGGGCGTCGCCCTCCTGACGGAGGCGTCCCGCATCGTCCGCGAGGCCGGTTTCCGCATCGGCAACATCGCCGTACAGGTGGTGGGCCCGCGACCGAAGATCGGGAAGCGGCGGGACGAGGCGCAGAAGATCCTTTCGGAGGCGGCCGGAGCACCGGTATCGGTGTCGGGGGCAACAACAGACGGTTTGGGCTTCCCCGGACGCGACGAGGGCCTGATGGCGGTGGCAACGGCCCTGGTCGTGAAACGGGGATGACCGGTCCGACTCTTAGGGGCGCGGGGAACTGCGCGACAAGCCCCCACGCACCCGCACGCGGGAACGGTGCCGTACATACGCCACGGCCTACTACCCTGGTGTCGTGACTATTCGCCTGTACGACACCAGCGCCCGGCAGATCCGTGACTTCACCCCGCTCACGCCGGGTTGCGTCTCGATCTACCTGTGTGGTGCCACCGTGCAGGCCGCCCCGCACATCGGCCACATCCGCTCCGGCCTGAACTTCGACATCCTGCGCCGCTGGTTCGCCTACCGCGGCTACGACGTCACGTTCGTGCGGAACGTCACCGACATCGACGACAAGATCATCGCCAAGTCGGCCGACCAGAACCGCCCCTGGTGGTCCATCGGCTACGAGAACGAGCGCGCGTTCAACGACGGCTACGACGCCCTCGGCTGCCTCCCGCCGACCTACGAGCCGCGTGCCACCGGCCACATCACCGAGATGGTCGAGATGATGCGCGGCCTCATCGAGCGCGGGCACGCCTACGAGGCCGACGGCAACGTCTACTTCGACGTGCGCTCCTTCCCGGGCTACCTGGAGCTGTCCAACCAGGAGCTGGACAACCTCCAGCAGCCGTCCGGCGCCGGCGAGACCGGCAAGCGCGACCCGCGCGACTTCGCCATGTGGAAGGCGGCGAAGCCGGGCGAGCCCAGCTGGGAGACGCCGTGGGGCCGCGGCCGCCCGGGCTGGCACCTGGAGTGCTCGGCGATGGCGCACAAGTACCTCGGCACCGCCTTCGACATCCACGGCGGCGGCCTCGACCTGGTCTTCCCGCACCACGAGAACGAGATCGCCCAGGCCAAGGCCTACGGCGACGAATTCGCGCGGTACTGGGTGCACAACGCCTGGGTCACCATGAGCGGCGAGAAGATGTCCAAGTCGCTCGGCAACTCGGTCCTGGTCAGCGAGATGGTCAAGCGCTGGCGTCCCATCGTGCTGCGCTACTACCTCGGCACCCCGCACTACCGCTCGATGATCGAGTACAGCGAGGAGGCACTGCGCGAGGCCGAGTCGGCGTTCGCGCGGATCGAGGGCTTCGTGCAGCGCGTGGTGGAGAAGGCCGGCGTCGTCGAGCCCGCCCCCGAGGTGCCGCTCGCCTTCGCCGAGGCCATGGACGACGACCTGGGCGTGCCCCAGGCGCTCGCCGTGGTGCACACCACCGTCCGCCAGGGCAACAGCGCGCTGGCCGCCGACGACAAGGAAGCCGCCGTGGCCCGGCTCGCCGAGGTCCGCGCGATGCTCGGCGTCCTCGGCCTCGACCCGCTCGACGAGCACTGGGCCGGGGAAGGCGACCGCGGCGAAGACCTGCACGGCGTGGTCGACACGCTGGTCCGCATGGTCCTCGACCAGCGCGAGGCCGCCCGGGCCCGCAAGGACTGGCCCACCGCGGACGCCATCCGCGACCAGCTCGGCCAGTCCGGCCTGGTCATCGAGGACAGCCCGCAGGGCCCGCGCTGGAGCCTCGGCCCCCGCTGAGACAAGGCCCACGGCTGATCGACTGTGCCGCCCGGGCCTCCGGGCGGCACACTGCAGAGACATAACAAGCACAGACGCAACAGACGTACGCAGACGTACGTACGAACCACTTCACGGAGACGGGTAGCTCATGGCCGCGAACAACCGCCGCATGTCCGGCAAGAAGGGCGCGCAGGTCGGCAGTGGCGGCAAGCGGCGCCGGGGCCTGGAAGGCAAGGGGCCGACGCCGCCCGCCGAGGCGCGCAAGGGGCACGCCAAGCAGCGCGCCGCCCAGGCCAAGTCGCGCCGCGCCCAGAGCCGCACCAAGGGCCCGCGCGCCAAGGGCACCTCGGAGCTGGTCGTCGGACGCAACTCCGTCGTCGAGGCGCTGCGCGAGGGCGTACCGGCCTCCACGCTGTACGTGCAGCAGTTCGTCGACAGCGACGAGCGGGTGCGCGAGGCTCTGCAACTCGCCGCCGAGCGCGGGGGCATCAACCTCATGGAGGCGCCGCGCCCCGAGCTCGACCGGATGACGAACGGGCTGAACCACCAGGGCCTGGTGCTCCAGGTCCCGCCGTACGAGTACGCCCACCCCGAGGACCTGGCCGCTGCCGCCGCCGACGAGGGCGTGGACCCGCTGATCGTCGCGCTCGACGGGGTGACCGACCCGCGCAACCTCGGCGCGGTCGTCCGGTCCGTCTCGGCCTTCGGCGGGCACGGCGTCGTCGTACCCGAGCGGCGTGCCGCCGGGATGACCGCCGGTGCCTGGAAGACGTCCGCCGGCGCCGCCGCCCGTACGCCCGTCGCCCGCGCCACCAACCTGACGCGCACGCTGGAGCAGTACAAGAAGGCCGGCATCGTGGTCGTCGGCCTCGCCGCCGACGGTGAGGCCGAGCTCGGCGATCTGGAGGCCCTCGGCGGGCCCGTCGCCATCGTCGTCGGCAGCGAGGGCAAGGGCCTGGGCCGGCTCGTCGGCGAGACGTGCGACCACCTGGTGCGGATCCCCATGCCGGGCGGCACCGAGTCGCTCAACGCCGGTGTGGCGGCGGGGATCGTGCTCTACGAGGCGGCGCGCCGACGTCGCTGAACAGGCATCCGGAACTTCACCCGTACGGGGTAATTCCGGAGGTGTCGGGGCGACAAGGGCAAGCTTGACGGGGTCCGGACAGATCCGGCCGGTCAAAGCAGTGTCCTATCGCGACGTCACTCGGTTAGATGAGTGTGGACACCAGAACACCCCGCACTCCCACGGGGGACCGCTCGTCGGGACTCGACGACGCTCCCGCGCTGAGCATGGTGAAGGTGCCGAGCGACCCGGCTCAGGTCATCGTCAATCACGCGTCTTTCCGCGTGCAGTTGGGCGTCTCGACGCGTCGCGTCCAGTCCCCACGGGTCGCACGGCACCTGACCGCCAGCGAGGACACCGCCCGCTTCCCCGTCGCCACCGCCGGGGGCGGGGCGGACGGGGCCACCGCCCGTCGCCGGCCCGTCGTCTGGAGCGGCAAGTCAGCGCCCGACGACACCGGCGCCCACCGGCTCCTCCAGGCCGTGCGGCACGAAAGCGTCCGCCACACCGAGGAGCCCGTCGCCGACGCCGGAGCCACCCAGGTCATCGCCCGCCCGGGCACCGGCCACGGCAACACGGGCTACGGCACCACGGGTTACGGCGGCACCGGATACCAGGGCGAGGGCTACGGCGCCGGATACGAGGACGACCTCGAGCAGACGGTCGAGACCCCCGTCGTCGGCCCTCAGCGCACCCACTCAGACGACACCCGGCTGCTGCCCCCCATGCGTACGGTCGGCAGCGCCTACGACGAACCCGCCTACGTGGACGAGGACTTCGAGAACCTCGACGACGGCGCGGACGAGACCGGGCGGGCCGCCAGGCGCCACGCCGACGACCCGGCGCGGCACGCCTACTACCCGGGCCGCCGGATGAACCTCGGCGTCGTCCTGCTCCCGCTGCGCGTGTTCCTCGGCTTCATCTCCATCTACGCCGGCATGGGCAAGCTGTGCGACCCCGTCTACTTCGACGGCGGCAAGCGCGGCTCCATGGTCACGTGGCTCAACACCCTGCACCCCTGGGAAGTCGCCGAGCCGCTGCGCCAGTTCGCCCTGCAGCACCCGGTCGGCTCCGGGCTGGTCATCGCCTTCGCCCAGGTCATCGTCGGTGTCCTGACGGTCCTCGGCTGCTGGCAGCGCGTCGCCGCCTTCTTCGGCGCCCTGCTCTCGGCCGCGCTGCTCGTCACCGTGAGCTGGAAGAGCGTCCCCGCCTACGAGACGCCCGACATCATCTACCTCGCCGCCTGGTCCCCGCTGATCATCGCCGGCGCCCCCGTCTACTCCGTCGACGGCCGACTGGCCGGCAGCGCCTGGCGCCGCCTCGGACCCCGCGCCGACATCTGGGACCTGCGCAGCTACGTACTGCGCCGCGGCGCCCTCGTCACCGCCATCGCCGCGGGCCTCACCCTGCTCGTCGGCTCGCTGCTCGGCGGCGCCGTCCGCGACGCCGACCGGGTCGTCGTCCCCGGCCCCGGCGAGGCCCCGCGCAACGAGCTGCCGGGCTCCCCGCTCCCGGGCGAACCCAAGCGGCAGCAGAAGAAGACCCCGTCGGCCTCCACGTCGCCCACCCAGGGCGCCACGGCCGGCACGGCCAGCCCCAGCGCGGGCACCACGACCCGGCCGGACGCCACCCGGGGCAGCGGCACCGTCACCGGCGGTTCGCCCAGCCAGACCCAGGGCAGCGCGGGCCAGACCCCGCCCCGGCAGTCCTCCCCGGCCGACGAGGCACCGAGCACGACCTCCGGCCCCACGTCCGGCGGCTCCACCACGGGCGGCGGCTCCGGCTCCACCGGCGGCACCGGCGACGGCTCCTCCTCGGGCCAGCCGGGCCTGGTGGGCGGCCTGCTGGGCTAGCCGGCCGACGACAGCGAGAGAGGGCCCGCACCATCAGGTGCGGGCCCTCTCTCGCTCGTCGCGCTCTCTCGCTCGTCGCTCGGGGCTCTCAGCGCCCCTGCGCGGCCAGTTCCTTCGCCGCCTCCGTCAGGTCCTTCGCCGTGTCGATGGCACGCCAGTAGGAGCCCTGCGGGATCGTGAACCCGGCCAGGCGCTGCTCCCGGGCCAGGCGGGGGAACGTCGTCCGCTCATGGTCGCCGCGCTGCGGCAGCAGGCCCGCGAACTCGGGGGAGAAGACGTAGACACCCGCGTTGATCTCGAAGGTCGACGGCGGGGCCTCGATGAAGTCGGTGATGTGGCCGAAGCCGTCCGTCCGCACCGCGCCCCACGGCAGGCGGGGCCGGGCCAGGGCGAGGGTTGCTATGGCGTCGCGCTCGGTGTGGAAGTCGGCCATGTCACGCAGCGAGAACCGGGTCCAGATGTCGCCGTTGGTGGCGTACCAGGGCTGGTCCGGGTGGGGCAGATGAGCCGCGGCGTACTTGAGGCCGCCGCCGCGGCCGAGGGGCTCCGACTCCACGACCGTGGTGACGGAGACGGGCAGATCGGCCGTGTCCAGCCAGGTCTGCAGCACCTCGGCGAGGTGGCCGCAGGAGACCACCACGTCCGTCACGCCCTCTTCGGCGAGCCAGGACAGCTGATGGCCGATGATCGGCGTCCCCGTCCCGGGGATCTCGACCATCGGCTTGGGCCGGTCGTCGGTGTACGGACGGAGCCGGGAGCCCTGGCCGCCGGCCAGAACGACGGCTTGAACGGGGCGGGACGCGGCGCTCGGATCGCTCATGAGACCGAACTGTACGGGGCGTCCCGCCCGGGTTTCGCGGCGGACGAGTGGGTCCCGCGTCTGCCGTGATCGACGTCCCACCCGGTGGCAGGGCGGTGTGCTCAGCGGTGTGCGGCGGCGACGCCTGTGGCGAAGGCGGTGTCGCAGACCGGGCGGGCGTAGGACTGGGCGCGCGTCGGGCCGTAGACCCGGACGGCGGCCTGGCCGAGGGCGCGGGCGAGGGAGGCGCAGTGCCGGGCCAGCGACGGGCGGTCGTCGACGGCCTGCTGGAGGTGGGTGAGGGCGACGCCCGGGTTCTGCTCCTGCAGCTCGGTCAGCAGCTGGTCGCGCAGGACGTCCTGTGGAGCCCGCTTGGCGGCACGCGAGGTGCCGGCGGACATGGCGGTGTCCGCCGCGGTGAGCATCGGGTCGGAGGAGCTCCCCGACCAGTTGACTCGGCTGACCGCGAGGGTCCCGGAGAGCACCAGGACGAGGGGCAGGACGAAGGCGAGGGTGCGGCCGACCCGGCGGGCGGGGCCGCCCCGGCCGCGTCGCGTCTGTTGGGTAGTGGAGTGCTTCACGCGTGTGAGGGTAGCGCGGGGTAATGGAATGTAGACATTTAGTCACCGGTTCGGGGGATGGGCAGGGGCCCATTTTTGGGTAAGGGGTTGACGCACACTGCTCGAAACGTCCGGTCTGCCGGGGTATTTGTCGACAACGAGAAAGGCCCCGCAGCGCTCTGCGGGGCCTTCTTCGTCAACCTGGGTGAATTACCCGAGGTCGGGTGTTTGCGGTTGCCGTCAGTCGGACAGGCGCGCGCCGCTCGACGTAGAGAACACGTGGGTCTCGCCGGAGCGGGGCACGATGTGCAGCTGGCTGCCCTTCTCCGGGACGTCACGGCCGCTGACGCGGACGACGAGGTCCTTGGAGTCGTCGCCGACCTTGGCGGTGCCGTAGACGTAGGCGTCGGCGCCGAGCTCCTCGACGACGTTGACGGTGACGGCGAGGCCCTGCTCGGCGTCGGAGACGTCGAAGTGCTCGGGGCGGACGCCGACGGTGACGGTCTTGTCGGTGGCGGCGGCGATCGCGTCGCGCTGCACCGGGACGACCGACTTGCCGAACTTCACGCCGCCGTCGGTGATCGGCACCTCGACCAGGTTCATCGCGGGGGAGCCGATGAAGCCGGCCACGAAGAGGTTGGCGGGCTTGTCGTACATGTTGCGCGGGGTGTCGATCTGCTGGAGCAGACCGTCCTTGAGGACCGCCACGCGGTCGCCCATCGTCATGGCCTCGACCTGGTCGTGGGTGACGTAGACGGTGGTGATGCCGAGGCGGCGCTGCAGGCTCGCGATCTGCGTACGGGTGCTGACGCGGAGCTTGGCGTCCAGGTTGGACAGCGGCTCGTCCATGAGGAAGACCTGCGGCTCACGCACGATGGCGCGGCCCATGGCGACACGCTGGCGCTGACCGCCGGAGAGCGCCTTCGGCTTGCGGTCCAG
Organism: Streptomyces sp. CRCS-T-1; assembly: GCF_024442335.1. Classification (NCBI taxonomy): domain Bacteria; kingdom Bacillati; phylum Actinomycetota; class Actinomycetes; order Kitasatosporales; family Streptomycetaceae; genus Streptomyces; species Streptomyces sp. CRCS-T-1. Next base: position 4,555,349 of record NZ_CP101651.1, read on the forward strand.
GTAGTCGGTGAGGTCGAGGATCTTCGCGGCCTCTTCGACCTTCTGCCGGATCTCCGCCTTGTTGACGCCGGCGATCTTGAGCGCGAAGCCCATGTTGTCGGCGACGGTCATGTGCGGGTAGAGCGCGTAGTTCTGGAACACCATGGCGATGTCCCGGTCCTTCGGCGGCAGGTGCGTGACGTCGCGGTCGCCGATGCGGATGGCGCCGGCGTTGACGTCCTCGAGCCCCGCGAGCATGCGGAGCGAGGTGGACTTGCCGCAGCCGGACGGGCCGACGAGGACGAGGAACTCGCCGTCCTCGATGTCGATCTCCAGCGCGTCAACAGCGGGCTTTTCGGTGCCCGGGTAGATCCGGGTCGCCTTGTCGAACGAGACAGTGGCCATGATGAACTAACCCCTTCTACCGGCAGGAACGTGCCGGACGATCCGAGTAGGAAGGCGGTGCCACGACGGAATTCCGTTGTGGTGTAGTCCACGCGTGTGAACTGGCTCAGGACCGTACCTGGCGTTCACCTGGTCTGTCAGTACCTCCGCCCCTGTGAACTTCGCGGAAATTTTCGACGGGGCCCCTCGGGGACCTGGGTACACTGCTCGGGCACGTGCGGGTGCACACCCGTACGGGCCTCCTTAGCTCAGCTGGCCAGAGCAACGCACTTGTAATGCGTAGGTCGTCGGTTCGAATCCGACAGGGGGCTCTTCCTGCCCCAGGCCAGATGTTCTCTGACCTGGGGTTTTTCGTTCAGCGGACGCGGCGGCGACGCCGGGCGCGGGCCGCGCGGCTGTCCCCGGTCTCAGTTGTGGTCTCAGACGCGGCTTCCGGGACGGCTACCGGGCCCGGCAGGAAGGTGTCTCCCATGCGGAGCATGGCGGCCTTGGCGAGGTGGGACCTGCCCTTGACGTACCGGCGAGTCTGGCCGATCTGGGAGTGGCGGAGGATCTCCATGATCGTGGGGAGGTCCACGCCCAGCTCGTTCAGGATCGTGCCGGCGGTGTGTCGGCTGCCGTCGTGCTGGCGCCGGTCGTCGATGCCTGCTTCTTCGAGCAGGTCCTTGAATTCCTCCCAGTCGTCGCGGGGATCGATCGGCTGGCCGTCCGGCCGGGTGAAGAGCGCGTCATGCTCCTCCCACTCGTCGCCCGCCGCGGCGCGCATTTCCTCCTGCTGCGCCTTGTGCTCCAGCAGGTACGGGATGAACGGGGGCGGGATAGGGACGGCGTTCCGGCTCTTCTTGGTCTTGGGGCGGGTGAAGACGAGACCGCCGCCCTTGCGGTCGGGACAGACACTGGCGTGCTTTGTGCAGTCCCTCAGGCACGGCTTTGGACAACCCCGCTTGTAGCTCTTGTGCGTCCGGCATTCGGGCGGGCAGAGGTCGAATCGGTGAAGTCGTTCGCCGCAGGCGTGGGCGTTCTTGCATCCGTGGCGCCAGGTGAGGCGCTGAAGCTGCCACTGGGGGTGGAACAGCTCGTTGTCGAGGTCGACGTACTTCCATCGGAATCCCAGGGCCTCACCCTGCCGGAACCCCATGCCGACACCGACTACCCACCGCATGAACGTGGGCCGCTTGGCGGCGGCCTCCAGGAAGGCCTTCGCTTCCTCGATCGAGAACGGATTCGTCTCCGTCTCGTCGACGGTCGGCGGGTCCACGAGGGTCGCCACGTTCTCGACGATGATCCGGCGACGGTGGGCGATCTTCAGGGCGCGGGAGAGGATGCGGTGCACCTTGAGGACGTGGGATTCCGCGTGCCCAGCGTCGAGCATCTTGCGGTACATCCGTTCCAGGTGTTCCGGCTGGAGCTTGTCGATTCGGTGCTGGCCGATGCCGGGGATGATGTCGTTGCGGGTCTTGGACCAGTAGTCGTCCAGGGAGCGGGGCTTGAGCTTCAGGCTCGCGATGTCGGTCAGGTAGGTGGTCATCCACTGGGCCACGGTGGGCTTGCGGCCGGCCTTGGGGGCGCGGCCCCGGTCGCGGAGGTCCTCCAGCTCGCGAACCTTGCGCTTGATCTGCGTCTCGGTCTTGGCTCGGCGGTGGCGTCGGTCGGGACTGCCGTCGTCTTTGACGCCCATCGTGACTCGGCCGTGCCACCAGCCGTCACTACCGAGGTAGATGGACGATTCCATGTTCGGTTTGCGGGGGCTCAACGTGCTCCTCCATACGGAAGGCGCCCCCGGACGGGGTGTCCGGGGGCGCCTTGGCGGGGGCGTGGATCAGTGGGAGACCGGTTCGAGGGCGTTGACGTACGCCTCCAGGTCGCTGCGACGTATGCGGCGGGAACGACCCCGCTTGACGTACCTCAGGACCCCTTCGGCCATCAGCTCGTAGACGGTGGAGCGCCCGAACCGGAGAACCGTGGCGGCTTCCGTCGGGGTGTAGAGCAACTGGTCGGAGGGCGGGAGCGCGGTGCTCATGAAGACTGCCTTCCTGATCGGAGACTCTGGGGGAGGCGGGCCCCCTTGCCCGTAGGTCCGCTACATGCGCCACTGCTGCTACGTCGCAGGTCAGAGCGGGTTTCCGGCGTAGCGGTCGCGCGGGATGTAGCGGATGGGTCCGCTACGCGCTCGGGGGCTGTAGCGGTTCTGCGGTGTCTGTAGCGGGGGCGTAGCGGGTTACGCGGGTAACAGCCGCTACGCCGTTTCCGCTGGTCAGAGGGTGGTCAGTCGGTGGTCGTGGCGGGTGTAGCGGACTCCGTCGGCGCGGGGCAGTAGCGCTTCCACGCGTCGTGCAGGTCGGCGGCGTAGTAGCCCTTGACGACTCCGGCGCCGGTGCGGATGTTGCGGGCCCTGATCGGGGTGTTGTCGGCGGTGACGTACTCCCCGAGCCGCTTGGCGAGTTGCCGGGAGTCGAGCGGCTTGCCGCCCATGTCGGCCCAGGGCGCCTCGTCCATGGCGTTGAGCGCGGCGAGGATCTGCGCGGTTGGCATCCGGTCGGCGCCGTTGAACACCATGTCGCGCAGGTCGGTCAGCAGCCGGATGCCCAGGGACGCCTTGTCCCCCACGGTGGCGGCGGCGACCAACTCGGCGCACGCTTCGCGCGCTCGCTGTGGCCAGTCGCCTCCGGCAGCGTCGGCGATGGCGAGCAGCGGTTCCCACACGTCCGCCGGCCGGTCCGAGACGCCCTCGGGCATCTCGGGGAAGGCGTCCTGCACCTGGTCGCGGACGGTGTCCGCCCAGGCGGCGAGCTGTTTGCGCAGGGCGCGCCCCTGGGGTTCGTGAAGACGGCTCCGGAAGGATTCCACGGTCTCGTTGGGGGCCCGCCGGCGCATGCGGATGATGACCGAGCGGGTCAGGATCGTGTCCGGGAGCCAGCCGAGACCGGCGACAGCGACCGCGGCGTACGAGGGAAACGCCTGCACGCTCTGGTTGCCACCGTCCCCAACGCACCGGTACGAGACACCGGTTCGGCGGTGACCGGCGTTGAGCAGGCCGCGCAGTTCCTCGTTGTCCTTGGCCTTGGGGCCGAACACGGTATCGATCTCGTCGAAGAGGATCGTGGGCCGTCCGTCCTCCATTCCGGAGACTGCGCGGAACAGGGCGGCGGGCGAGGCGTTGACGGCCACCATGGGCTGCGGGACCAGAGTTCCGCAGATCTCCAGCGCGCGGGTCTTGCCGGAGCCCGGCTCGGGGGAGAGGAACGCCAGGCGGGGGGTGGACTCGAACGCGTCCAGCAGGTGCGCGTGCGCGTCCCACAGGGTGACGGCGACGTAGGCGGCCTCGGTCGGGAAGACGTTGAAGCGGCGGTGGAACGCTTCGACCTCGTTGAGCAGGGCGGCGCCGTCGATGGACGGGGCGGCCTGAGTGTTGTCGGTCATGCGGCGTTCCTCCTTTCGGTGTGCGGGGCGGGAGCTCCCTTGCAGGCGTGCTGGTGGGCGTCGTAGTCGGCGACCAAGGCGGCCACGGCGTCCTTGCCGCGGGCTGCGCCGGTCTGTCCGCAGGGGCAGGCGTAGGCGGCAGTGGGCAGGGCGCCGGGCTTGGTGGACCAGCGGGCGCCGTCGTAGTGGTGCCGGTAGACGGGCGGGGCGAAGATCCGGATGCCGGGGGCGTCCGGTGTCGGGTCGGCTCCCGGCCGTGCCGGGGACCGGTTCGAGCGAAGGGCAGTGGGGACGCCCTTGCGGGCGGCGCCTTTCGGCTCGCCCAGGGCCGCCGGGTCCACAGGCTGTGGAGCGGCGCGCGGGCCGGTGGTGGGGGCTGTGGGGCAGTCCAGGTGGGGGGAGTTGGGGCCGGTCATGAGGCTGCCTGCCGTGGTGTGGCGTGGGCGATGACCCAGTCCATGGCGCTGCGGATGGTCGCGCGGCACTCGGCCGGCGGCAGGCCGGTAGTCTCCCCCGCCGCCTGGATTGCCTGCTCTGCCACGTCCCGGGGGAGGTGGCCCCATGCGACGAACCGTGCGACCTTGCAGGCGCTCTTGTGCAGGGTGTTGTTGCGGCCGTTGGGCCCGCCCTCGGTCGCGCCTGTGATGACCGCGCATTCGCGTTCCAGAGCCACCTGGGCGGCGCGGGTGCCGTCCCGCACGGGCGCCAGTTCCACGACGGCGGGCTTGGGCTGCTCTGTGAGCAGTGGGGCCAGCCATGCCGGGAGCGGAGCCACGGGCGCCTCGTCGGTCACCTCGTAGGTGCCGTCGGGGGTGGTGCTGCCGGGGGCGACGACGTAGCCGCCCCAGGCGCGGGTGTCGATGTGTGGCCCGAGACGGTTGGCGCTGTTCTTCAGCCGCACCCCGGGCGGGGCGGTGAAGTACAGGTGTTCCCCGCCGCGTGCGGTCCGCACCCGGTAGGTGGTGGGGACGGTCTGGCCGGTGCGCTCGCAGAGCGCTTCGAGGGAAGTGGCGCCGTCAGGCGCTCCTTCTGGCTCTTCGGGCTTGCACACGTCGAGGTCGATGACGAGCAGTCCGGCCGGGCCGGTCGCGATGCCGACGTTGTAGGGGCGCGTCGCCCATGTGGCGTGGATCAGGTCGGGGGTGGTGGTGGCGCGCTGCTCGGGCTTGCGGTGCCCGCTCGCGCAGCGCCCGGTGCCGGGGCAGGCCCGTTCGGCGTGCCCGGCCGGCCGCTTCGCGTACGGGTGCAGCGGGATGACCGGCCAGCCGCGCTCAGCCGCCGTGAGGGCGGAGGCTAACAGCGGCAGACAGGCCAGATCGGCAGTCAGGATGCTGCCTACTCGCCGGACGCTGGTGGGATGGGTCATGCTGGGTGCCCTCCAACAGGTCTGTAGTGGGCTGGTTGGGCAAGGGCGGTCCCGGGTCTTTGGCGAGATGTGGGGACCGCCCTTGGCGTAGCTAGCTGTGGAACTTGTTCCGCTTGATGACGGCCTTGCGGATGTTGACCGTGGTTCCGCCCTGGTGGCCGCTCGCGCTGAAGACCTGCACGGTGATCCAGCCGCCGAAGATGACGGCGGCGAGGGTGATGAGCTGGGTGACGAACGCGGTTAGGGCCGCGATGAACGAGGTGAGCAGCAGCAGGCCGCCGCAGACGGCGAGGAACCCGATGCCGCCGAGGGCGACGTTCACGGCCGTGCGGGAGATCGGCGGCTTGGTCGCGATCGGTTCGGGCTGGACGGGGTTGATGGCGTAGCCGGTGACGACTCGCCCGTCGGGCAGGACCACGCTCGCGACGGCCGGCACGGTGTGCGGCTGGACGGGGACGATCGGCGCGGCCGGCAGGTGCGTCGGTATCGGCTGGGGGTGGTGGACTTCGATGGCCGTGGGCTGTTCGGGGCGGGCCACGGTGGTTGCCTCCGGGATGGGGGCGGGCCCGCGTCACGGTGGTGGCGCGGGCCCGTTCGGGTGGGGTGTCAGGGGGTGTCAGCGGGTGGTGTCAGGAGTGCGTGACACCGCGTGTGCCTAGGGGTTTGGGTGTCAGGGGGCCGTGACGGTGTCAGGCGTCAGGCGGCCGTCAGGGCCGGGACGATGCGCCACCGGCCGGTGGTGTTCGTCGGCTCCAGGCGGCCGTCCTCGTAGGCCTCCTTGAGCCGTGCGGAGACCCACGGCCGGGAGAGCTGGTTGCGGTCGCACCAGTCGTTGAAGTCCTTGGGACCGACGACCATGTGCCCGTCCCGCTCGAACTCTTCCAGCGCCTGGGCGAACAGGCGCCGGGCCTCGTCCGGCTTCGGCTTGCGGCCACTGTCCTGTCCGAAGATCGGGGCGTCGTCGCCCTGCTCGGGCTCGGGGAGTTCGGCTTCGGGGTCGATGTGGTCGTCCTCGGGGTCGACCAGGGGCCCGTACCCGGTGTCGTCCATGTCGTCCTCATCCGTGGCGGTGTGCGCGGTGGGATTGCCGTAGGGGAGGCTGCGGCCGGTGTAGGCGTTGCCGGCGACGCTGGAGGCGGCCCCGGCGGTGACGGGGTCGGCCTCGGCGCCGTTGCGTTGTGCCCAGTCGGCGAGGACCTCCATGCGGGAGATCGCGTCGCGGCCGAATCCCCAGGTGCGGCCGGGTGAGGCGTAGCGGGTCTCGTCGATGCCCGGGGTGACGAGGTAGCAGTAGCCCGGGCGGCGGTTGCCCCAGGCGCCGGGGTGGGCGCCCGCGTCCAGCACCGTGTCCGGCAGGGAGAACGACTCATCACGCGGGTCGCAGCCGAGCGCGATCACCGACGGCAGAGAGGCCCGCGTGCTGGTGGACATCTGGTCATACGACGGCCGCTGAAGCGACACGATCAGCGAGACACCGGCGGACCGGGCCTCCTGCGCGATGCCCGTGAACGCGTCGTCCCCCAGGGCCCGCAGGGTGCTGGCGGCCTCCTCCATCCACGCCACCAGGTACGGCGTGCCGGGGCAGCCGCAGGCACGGCCGTCCGGCCGGCACGAGTGCTTGGGATCGTTCTGCACTTCGGCGGCCGCGGGGACCCATTGGCGGTAGTTGTGCTGTCCCAGCCACCGGGTGCGGGCGGGGATGACGGCCTGGATCGCTTCCACCATGACTTCGGTGGGGGTTCCGCCTTCGGCGGCCCAGTCGATGCCGGGCAGCAGCGGGCGGAAGTCCTGGAACATCTTCGGATCCGACAGCCACAGCAGCACATCCCGCCGGGACAGGATCTCCGTCTGGAGGTTCAGGGCCGTCTCGCCCTTGCCCGACCCGGTGCCGCCCGCAACCAGCACGTGCGTGCCGTTGCGGCCGGCGTCTGGGTCCCCGGGCAGCCACAGGTACATCGGGGAGCCGTCGTCGTAGCGGCCGATCACCAGCGGATCGGCGATCGAACCACCGAGGTTCGACGGTCCCTCCCAGTACGCGGCCTGGGCGAGCATGTCCTCAGGCACGATGACCAGTTCCCCGCGCCGGGAGGAGTCAGGGTCGGGCTGGTAGCGCACGGCGGAGGTGGGCAGGTCGAGGGCGGAGGCGATCCGGGCCAGGGCCTTGGACACGTCGTCGTTGGTCTGCTCACCGGCCTCTACCGCGAGCGGGGCGGTGACCCGGTTGGGCTCCACCTTCGCCTGCCCGATCTGCGCCCGGGCGAGCCCGACCTTCTCCAGCAGGCCCTTGTCGCCGCTCTCGCCGGGGGCCTCGTGGTTGCGGCGCAGGATCATGCGGATGTTCCACGAGAGCGCCAGTGCCGGGGCGCCCATCATGTACAGGTCGGGCAGCGGTCCGGCGGTGGGCCCGGCCAGGCACGCGGCCGTGGTCCAGGCCGATGCGGACGCCACCGTGATCGCGGAGTGGAGGCGGCGCTGGGCGGTGGTGGACTTGCCCATCCACCAGGTGGCTCCGGTGAGCATGACGGAGGCGAGGGTGAGGCCGACCCCGGCCGCCGCGCTTTCCTCCCACTTCAGGCTGCCGAGCCCGCCGGCGATGCCGATGCCGGCGGCGGCCAGCCACGGTGGCAGGTGCGGCATCGCCCGGGACAGGAGGTAGCCGCCCACCCCGCCGCCGGCGGGGGACTGGCCGGGGAGGAGGCCGTCGCCTCGGTATTCGGCGACGAGGCCGTTGTCGAGGAAGTCGGTGTGCCGCACGCGGCCGTTGCTGTTCCTTGCCATGGGTCGGCCTCCTTACTGCTGGTCCCAGTTCATGACCGGCTGCTTCGGCTTGCGGGCACGGTGACGGACGCGGTTGATCTCTTCCTCGAATTCCTGCTGGAACGTGGCGTAGCAGGCGGCGGCGTTCTTGGCGGCGCTGCGCAGGTCATCGGCGGCTTTGTTCATCTTCCGGGCGACCTTGGCCGCGCGGATCCGGGAGCCGAACGCGCGGCCCTCGGGGTCCGGCACGGCGGCGAGGACGCCCTTGAGGATCTCGGTGCCCATAGCGACCTCGATCGAGAGCGTCACGGCCGCGGCCCGCAGGGTGTTGCAGTAGTTCCGCACCTGCGCGGGGGAGGTGAAGTCGGGTGCGGGGAGCAGGGCTTCGGCGTGCGACCGGCGCCCGTTCGAGCCGGAGCCGCGCTTGTTGTTGTTCACGGTGACGTTGATCGGTGGGACCATCGAGCCGCCCAGCGCCCCGACGAAGCCGCCGGCGACGGCCCCGGCGTTGGCGAACTTGTTGCTCTTGTGGCCGGTCTCGTCGATGAGCGGGCGGCCGGCGTGCTGGGCCTGGCGGTAGCGCCGGTTGGCGGCCCGGTTGGCGGATCCGTTGTCTGCCATGTGGCGATCTCCTCAGGTCAGTGGGACGGGCGGATGATGAGCCACGCGGTCTGCGCGGCGATGAGGATGAGCAGCCACAGCAGCGCGAGCGATCCGTTCAGCGGCCCGAACCCGGCGGCCAGCGCCAGCCACACAGCGGCGGCCGTGGCAAGCACGGTCAGGCCGATGCGCCAGCCGAGCGCGGCGGCGCGGGCCGGGCGACGGCGCTGCATGACCAGCAGCCACACCACCGGCACCGCCGCCACGGGGGCGACAACCAGGGACGACCACCAGGCGATGGCGTGCAGGAGCCCGGCCACCAGGAACGCGAGCACGGAGAGGCCGGTGGGGGCGAGGGCGCGGCGGAAGTGCCACAGGCCACGACCGATGAAGCCGAGGGCCTCGCGGGTCAGGGAGGGGCGCTCGGGGACGACGATCACGAACGGGTCGGAACGGCGGCCACGCTGACGAGGGATACGGACGGTGTGGACGCCCGCCGCCGTCTTCACGGAGCGGGCACGGGTACGGCTGGACACAGCGAACTCCCGATGAAGTCGGTGGGTTTCAGGCGGCGGGCTGTTCGTCGGTGCGGGTGAAGGTGGCGAACTGATTCGGGGTGATCAGGCCGGACTCGCGCCATTCGGCGAGCAGGTCGGCTTGGCCCTCGATGCCGTCGCACTTGCGGCAGAGCCGCCCGGCCGGGCGGCGACTGCGCGGGCCGGGCGGACGCTGACCCCACTTGCAGGCGGGCAGACCGAGCGCTTCGGCCTCGCGCTCAAGCTCCCGCAGGGGCTTGGCGGCGTGGGGGTAGAAGAACTCGATCTCATCGAGCTCATTGGGCTTGGCGAACGCTCCGCACAGGCACTCCCCGGACATGTGCAGGTGAACGGTGACTTCGTTCAGCGGCAGCGCGTCCAGCCAGCACAGTTGGTGCTCGGCGTGTTGGTGCGGGAGGGTGCAGCGGTGCCGGTCGCGGTATTCGCGCATGTGGGCATCGGTCCAGTGCACGATCGGGGACACCCAGAGCAGGGCGCCCTCGCGGTCGACCTCTTCGGCGTTGCGGAAGCGCCGGTCGGTTTCCGCCCAGCGCATGCCGCCCAGGTAGACGGCATTGCGACTACGCCCGTGACGGCCGATGATCTGCCCGCGCAGGCGCTGCAGCGGCTCATCCTTCAACCTGCGGTACATCACGCTGTGCCCGGCCGGGCCGGGGAAGCCCTTCCACACCTGCCGGCCAATGTTCTGGCCCCGAGTGGAGAGCACGTTGCCCAGCACGAGATCCCGGTAGGAGTTCTTCGGGTGCAGCTCGTGCAGGGGCAGGCCCCAGGCGGCGACCACGTCCCGGACGTGCTGGGTGGTCTCCGGGATCCCGGTTCCGGTGTTGACGTGCGCGATCGCATCCACCCGGTGTCGGAAGAGATGGTTGACGACCACGGAGTCGTTGCCGCCGGAGAACAGCCCGATCGTGGCCACGACCGGGAACGCGGCCAGCACCCGGTCATAGATCGCGAACGAGCGAGCGATCGCCTCATCCAAGGTCATCGCCTCGGGTTCGGCTTCCGCCTTGGGCGGCTTCTTCGGCAGCAGGGAGGGCATGCCGGGGAACATGTCCCCGGCCGACTGGCGCCGCTTGTTGCGTGCAGTCACCTCAACCCCCTCAACCGGCGATCGCGGTGGGGAAGTCGGCAAGGTACGGCTCACGCGCCTTGACCCGGCCGCGCGCCGTGCGGGCCGTCGACTCCGATGCACCGAGACCGAGCCCGGCCATGGCCATCGTCATGCGGGCGGTGTTCGGCTGAGTGAAGTCGGTCCCGTACAGCGCCCGCACCACCTGATCGACCCGGTTCGGGTAGATCACCGGCATGCATAGGTCGACGGCCGTCGAACGCGCTTCGACGGCAACCGGCTCGGCATCGACGGGCGCCGATGCGCCCTCGACGCCCACCGGCAGAACGGGCAACTCCCCCGCCGCTTCCGGCTCCGACAGGGACGGCGCTGCGGGTGCGGCCGGCGGCCGGTCGACGCTGACGTTGACGGGCGTCGAGGGTTCGTTGACGCCCGGCGGCGGGGTGGTGACGCCCGTCAATGCCTTGCGGGCGAGGTAGGCATGCACCTGCCGCATCAGCGCGCCGAACGCCAGTAGTGCCGCCACCGGCGGAACGGCGGCGACCACGTAGTCCAGGGCGTTGGCGTCCTTGCCGACCCCGGCCACGTTCAGCGCGATCGAGGCCCCGTCACCTGCGGTGACCAGGCCGATTGCCCACCAGTCGACCTTGTGGGCAAGCGAGGCACGCAGGATCAACAGCTCACCGATCACGATGAACAGATCCACGGTGGCCGGCCACGCCCACGAGCGGGCGACGGCGTCGGCCATGCCGTGTTCGGCGGCGACTTCCTGCAAGTGCTCGTAGGACAGCCAGAACGCCACCGCCGTGAGCACCACCGTGAGTACGGCCGCGATGACCGTGATCCCGTGCTCGGCATTGACGGGCGTCGACCGGGACTCGACGCCTGTCGACCCGGTGTCGACGTAGGCGGACGCGCTCATGCCGCCCCCGCCACAATCTTGTTGGTCAGGTCCCGACGGGCGACCAGCACCTGACGCCGGGCCCGCCGCAGCCGCCGCGCGTCGAACGCCGTGACCGGCCTGTCCAGCAGACTGATCTGCGCGTCAAGCAACTCGACGTCAGCCTCGATCAGCGGCATCTCCTGCTCGATCGCATCCAGCTCCGCAAACGACGGCTCGCGGTCCTGCTCGGCCGCGTCGATGTCGGACTGCGAGTGAAGGGGGAGAATCTTCATGGGTCGTGGTTCCTCTCGAAGGGTGAACGGCCCGACCGCGGCTCCCGGGTGGCACCCCGGGGGCCGCTCGCCGTTGAAGCGGGGAACGTCTCGGCTCCCCACACCCCGCCCGTACGGACCCCGCGCGGTACGCGGGCCCGGACGGGCGAGGGAGGCAACCGGCCGCAGCGCTAGCCGCTGCGATGGCAGGACGAGAGCGGACCGTTCGGCCGTGAGCGTGCGTGCCGCTCACGGACCCGGGTGACGTCCTGGCGCCCGCCGGCCGGTCCATGACGGCGGCGCCCATGGTCTTCGTCGGTGCACTGGAATACCTCTCAGGCGAGATGAACAGGGATGAAGCACTGCAAGGGGGACCACGTCCCCACCCTCCGGCCGTTGCTCGCGGTCGCCGGGCCACCTCGCCAGTACGGGCCGAAGCCCTGTTCTGCCTGGCCTTCAGCGGGATTGCAGCGTCCCCGCCTTCTGCGCATGCGGCATGAAGCCGCGTTCCGACCGAGGTGGTCGGCATGTGCAGTACCTGTTTTACAGGTACTGCATGAGGGTCCGTCAAGTACGCCGACGGAACCTCCTGGTTTCGCGCCGGAACTTCTTGGCGCACATTCAGAATCGCTGCTGGTCAGGGGAGTTGGTTACCCCGCGCATAGACAGCTGTCGGTCTTCTAGTTACGGTCAAGAAGTCCCTAGAAGTCCCTACGGGGGTGCAGATGTCGAACGAACGTTTACGGTCCGCCCTCCTCGCCCGCGGCATGACCGTGCAGAGCCTCGCCGAAGAGATCGGCGTCATCCCGAAGACGATCGAACGCTGGATCACGCAGGGCAAAGTCCCGTACCGGCGTCACCAGTACGCAACGGCGGCGGCGCTGAACGTCGACGTGACGACGCTGTGGGATGACAGCCGTGCTGTCGAAAGCGCAGCGGATCTAACCAAAGCGGAGATCGCGGCTGTCTACCCCCACCGGCACGTCGTGCCGTCAGCCCTCTGGCGCCAGATGTGCGAGCGCGCCACGGAGCGCATCGACATCCTCGTGTACGCCGGTATCTACCTGGCGGAGGACCCGCTCTTCTTCTCGACGCTGAAGGAGAAGGCCGAGAGCGGCGTCCGCATTCGAGTGCTGATGGGCGATCCGGAGTGCGAAGCCGTCGTCCGACGCGGCATCGACGAAGGGCATCGCATCATGGATGGCAAGATCCGTAATGCGTTGGTGAACTACCGCCCACTGTTCACCAGCCACCCCGAGATTGCCTTCCGCCTGCACGACACGGTGCTTTACAACTCGATCTACCGGGCTGATGACGAGATGTTGGCCAACACCCACGTGTACGGCATCGGCGCCTACATGGCACCGGTGTTCCATCTGCGGCGCCTCCCAGGTGGTGGTCTGTTCGACACCTTCGCCAATAGCGTTCAGCAGACCTGGGAAGGCGCCAGGCCAGTAACCGAACGCGACATCACGGGAGCTTGAGCATGGGACGCATCGACTACTTGCACGACCCGGACGCCCCGCCGGCCAACTCGGTCGTGCCGTCCGTCGTCGCGTTCGTGCAGAGGGATGCAGGACAGGTGCTGATGATTCAGCGCTCCGACAACGGGCGCTGGGCACTGCCTGGTGGCGGTCACGACGTGGGGGAGTCGATCAGCGACACTGTCGTGCGCGAAGTCTGGGAAGAGACCGGGATCAAGGCGGAAGTCGTCAACATGTCCGGGATCTACACGGACCCCGGGCATGTGATGCAGTACGACGACGGAGAGGTACGCCAGCAGTTCAGCATCTGCTTTCGCGCGCGGCCGGTCGGAGGTGAACTCCGCACGAGCAACGAGACGACTCAGGTCCGCTGGGTCGACCCAGCGGACCTGACGACGTTGGACGTGCACCCCACGATGCGGCTCCGGATCGAGCACGCCCTGGACCGGGCGCGCACTGCTCCCTACATCGGCTGACGCTTGACTGTGGCGACCCGTTCGAGTACGCGGGATGTACAGGCCAGGATCTCCGGTTCGGCCCGGCGGATGAACTGCCCGATCAGGCTGTCCGGCCCGTACCGACCGGCGATCTCGTTGATCCGGTCGATCGGGTTCGTAGACGTGCCGTCTGGTGTGGTGTTCATGTCGCAGTAGCAGAGCGCGTCGTTCAGGTGCGCGCTCTCGCGAGGGAACTCGCCCTCCAGCTCCTCGCGCATGCCGCGCGCGTCCGCCTCCATCCAGGCGCAGGAGTGGTGGGCGACGAGGTTGATGACCCGTTCGTCGGCGCTGGCCACGTCCCGGAGGTAGCGCGCGCCGTCCAGCGGGTGAAAGCCGGTCTTGGCGAGGTCCGGCGCGTAGCCGATGTCGTGCAGGACCGCCGCGGCCTCCAACAGGTCCGCGTCCTGTCCGAGGACGAGCGCGATCGTGCGCGCCCTCTCGGCGACCCCCAGGCAGTGCTTCCACCGCCGCGGCAATGGCTCGGCGAGCAGGGACTCAGCCAGGGGATAGGCCCACTCGGTCAACTTCGGCAAGCTATGAACGCTCCTCTCGCGTCGGCACAGCGCGGACCGTCCGCACCCTGCCCTGTCCGCCCCCCGCCAGCATGCCGGCGGTCTCCAACTTCTCCAGTGCCTTGGTCACTGTGGGGCGTGAGACCCCGAACCGTTCTGCCAGCACAGAAGTGCTGGGGAATGGTTGCCCCACTTCGAGACCGTCAGCCGTGATGATGTCCGCGATCCGCTGTTCGAGCGGGCGCCGTTCGACCGCCACCCCAGCGCGTATGACACGCCACCGTCCGCCCGGCACCGGTTCAGCCACACCCTCCTGCCTCAGCACAGCGAAAGCACGGAGCGCGACCCCCCGGGAAACCTCGTGATCCCTCATTACCTCAGAGAGAGCCGGCAGTTCCGCCATGGCTGGGTTCGTTTCGATCCAGGCTTTCAGAGTGTCGGCGATCTTCAGGAAGGTCCCCCGAGGGTTGGCCTGCCGTGACACTCGCTCTCCCTCTCCGCTCGCTCGTCGCTAGATCTAACACTCCCACGACTCATGACCGGCGCGGAGGGAGGACGGACGGACCATCCCCGACCTTCTTTGAGCGCTGGGCGAAGAGGCTCGTTAGCGGCTCGCTCAAGTGATGAGGTCCGCAGACTGAGCAGGCAGGCTCTCTGATCCTCGGATTCATGCCGAGGTGAAAGGTGCGGTCAACTCGCCAGCAAGCACCAGCCACGGACGCCAGTTGGGGCGGGCTGCAGCCCGCCCCAACTGGCGTCCGGCAACGACTAGCAGGGCACCATGCGCTCGATTGCGCCAGCTTCCGCCCTGATCTGCTTGTTTACAGAGGACCAAGCCTCTTGTGCCAACGTAGGCTCGGATGCGGGAAGTGGCCCTTCCACTACGATCTTCGCCTGCCCCTTTTGCACAATGCCTCGGTCCTCATGGGCCATGACCGCGTCTACAGGGCGGTTGACCAGCAGCCCTGCCTCGAAGTGCCTAAGCGCATTGCCATGCAGCTTCTTGAGCTGGCGAGCCTCAGACCGTGAAATCGACACGTACACCCACATGCTGTACTCATTCACGGCACCATCGATGCAGGCAAAGAAGTAGTAGCGCGGCAGGAAGCGGTGCCTCAGGATGCCCTCTGTCGGCATGTCGTAGTAGTTCAGCTCACGGATCATGCGAACGGAGTTAGAGGGAAGCCACGGCCGAGCTTCAAGCTCCAGAACGATTCGTTCCATCACCTACCCGTTCCCTTCCTTCCGGGAGTGCGTCGAAACACTCTCCAGCCACTCCGGATCTTCAGTGAAGCACTGGTCAAAGCGCTTCGCATCTTCCGGCGCCCAGTCGCCGCGACCTGGGATTGACACCACAACATGGTTCGGGTTGCCCTGTGTGGGCTTAGGCACTACTACGAAACCAGACTCTCTGAGTCTCCCCACTGTGGTCCATCTCACGCCATCCCCCTCACGTGGCGCCTGAAGACCTACCACCCTGTGCGCTCGTTCAGCAGACAGCCGCCCTCGCGTCATCGAGACTTCCCCCTTGTCCCTGTCTCGGGGGGAAGCGCGAAACGCTGGTCCGCCCTTCGGACGAGTGTTGTTTCCGTACTGAGACAGCTCAAGATCGTCTTCGAGGTGCTCTCTCTTGCGTCTCCAGCCGAACGCCATATCCCCCCTCACACCCAGAGTGCACTGACCGACGACTGTGTGTGGAGAAGTTGGGCTCTTTCACGGTAACGAGAGAAGGTCACGATATGATAACGGACCGCCTGTGCATTTGACTACACCCCACCCCCGCTGGGCGTCGACCAGCGTCTTCACTCACGGTTGGTACGTAAGTTCATAGCGTAGCGAACCAGTCGGGGGGCGTGAAGCTCGTCACTCACTTCGGTGCAGTCTTGGACGCGCGTGCGCGGTGAGCGCTTGATCGAATTCTGCGTGAGACGAGGGCGGCATGTACTTGGGTGGTCGCGTCGTGGCAACGATTGTGTCGTGAGGGCGCTCATGCAGCATGTCGCATGGACATGGCTGGTGATAGTGAGGTTGGTGGCTGGCAGGAGCCCAGCACCCCAGGAGCCGGCGGGTGGGTCTCACTTGCGGTCTCATTGAGTGCGAGGTCCGCAGCGATCCGACAACGTCCGCAGGTGACCGCTGAGCCCGTTAAGCACGGTCTTGTGGGGTCAGGAAACTGCTGTGGACTGTGACGGACCAAGATCGGACAACTTGTAATGCGTAGGTCGTCGGTTCGAATCCGACAGGGGGCTCTTCCCGCCCAGGCCGGACCTCTCCGGGCCTGGGCTTTTTCATGCGCTGCGCAGGCGGCGGGCGATTTCGAGCTGGTCGTTGTCGAGGGGGCGGTCGTCCTCGATGTCCCACAGGGTGTTCTGGAGGAGGCGGGCGAGGGTCCAGGCCCGGGCTCGGGGGCGGTCCAGGGCGAGGACGTCGGTCATGGCGTCGAAGCGCCAGAGGATGTCGTCGGGGTCGTAGCGGTTGTCGAGGGCCGGCCAGAGTTCGAAGCCGGGGTCGCCCGCGAGGGGCTTGGGGTCGATCGCGAGCCAGGGGGCGCGGTCGGAGGCGAGGACGTTCTCGTCGTGGAGGTCCCAGTGCAGGAGGCGGTCGCCCGGTTCGTCGACGACCTCGCGTACGGCGGCCGCGCAGTCGGCGACCAGGCGGCGGGACTCGGGGTCGGGGATGCGGGCGAGGGCCCAGGGGGTCTGGTCGAGCATGGCCCGGGCGATGTCGCCGAGGCGGCGCAGGCCGGGCGGGGCGGGAAAGGAGGTGAGGTGGGCGAGGAGCTCCGCGATCGTGACGACGGCCTGGTGGGTGTCCGGCACGTGGGACAGCATGCGGGTCTCGTCGAGACGCTCCAGCAGCATGGTGCCGGTCGGCTCGTCGTGGTCGAGGAGACGGACCGCTCCGCCACCGTTCCAGACGCGCAGCGCCACCGGTTCGCCCTCGCTCTCCTCGTCGAGGATCTGGAGCTTGAGGACCGCGGGGCTGTGGCCGGGGCGGAGCACCGGGAGCACCAGGGCGGAGACGCCGTGCATGGGAGGGCCGTCGGGTTTCAGCTTCCAGCGGTCGAGGAAGTGGGCCGTCTGCTCCGGCAGCCCGGCGATGAAGTCGCGGCCCGCCTCGCCGTTGAACTTCTCCTGTGATGCTGCCAGTTCGCGGGGGATGTCGATCACTCCCGGCACGGTAGTGGGGTGTGCGGGGTGCGGCACATGAATTTGGGGCCGGCCGGGGCGGTGGTATCTCGCGGGCGGTGTGTCGTACCTGTGTGCGAGCATCTCGCCAACGACCACTGATCCAGGGGGGATTGCCATGTCAGGTACCGACGCATGTCCGAGACCGAGATCGCGCGAGAGACGTGGGCGGGCCGTCGCGTCCGCCCTCGCCGTCTCGCTGTTCGCCTCGCTGCTGAGCCTGACGGGGGCGGGGGCCGCGGCCGGGGTCGCCCAGGACGTCGAACCGGAGTGTGCGCCGCTCGCGCTCGCGCCGTTCGGGGACCCGGGTGACGCCGTCGGCAGGGTGACCGTCCCGGCGCAGAGCAGCGCCTGCTTCACCGTGACCGCCGACGCGGCCGGTCCGCATCTGGTGAGCCTGAAGGACAGCGGCAACAACGCCTACACGCAGCTGTACGACGCCGACGGCGCCCAGGTCGACTGCCACGCCGATGAGGCCCGCACCGAGGGCTGGTGCCAGGTGCCCGCGGCAGGGACGTACACCCTCAAGGTCGTCAACAGCGGCTGGGTGGACGACGAGAAGGCCGAGCTGACCGTCGTCCCGCTCGGCTCGGGCACCCGCGGCTGCGCCGAGCCCGTCGGCACCGGCTGGGACCTGCCGGCCGTGATCCGGAGCGCGGCGAGCCCGCTGGCCGTGGACTGCCAGGCCTTCGAGGCCCGGCCCGGTGAGAGGATCGGGCTGAAGCTCCAGCGGAAGGTGTACGGCGAGTCGCTCGCCTGGATCACCGACGAGACCGGTGCCCGGATCTGCGAGCGCTTCCCGGAGGACGGCGAGGACAGCTGTGTGCTGCCCGGCGACGGTCCCTACCGGGTGCTGTCGAGCGTCTCCCGCTCGGAGAACGCCTTCCCCGCCGCCTACGCGCTCCAGGTGCGTCGGCTGAACGACCCGCGGGGCTGCACGACCGCCTCGGTCCTGCCGTACGGCCCGCTGAAGCCGCAGGACTTCCGCACCGACCTCTGCTACACCTTCTCCACCGACCGGGCCGGGCCGTACACCGTGCACGCCGTGGACGAGGACCGGTCGGCCAGGGCGGTCCGGGTCTACGACGCCGACGGGCTGACCGTGTGCGACTCCGGCACCGACCCCTGCCGGATCCGCGAGGCCGGCACCTACACCGCCGTCCTGGACCGCTACCCCTTCGAGGCCTCCCGGGACCGGCTGGTCGTGTTCGACCGGGCCTCCGACGCCGGCTGCGAGGAGATCGGGACCGGCCTGTACAAGGGCGAGCTGAGCACGGTCGGGCAGTACGACTGTCTGACGCTGCCCGTGCCGAAGGGCGCCCGGATCGCCGCGCTCACCGCGAACTCCTCGGCCGGGCTGACCCCCGAGGTGGAGGTCCTGGACCGCGCGGGCACCCCGCAGTGCGACAGCGGGGCGCTCGGCGACGGCGATTGCGCGCTGACCGGAGAGGCTCCGTTCCGCGCACTGGTGCACACCGAGGACAGCGGCGACTCGGCCACCGGCCCCTACCGGGTCGCCTTCCACCGCACCGACGCCGCCGAGGGCTGCCCCGCCCTGCCCGCGGGCAGTTTCGCCCCGGGCGGCGCCAAGGCCACGCTGACCACGGGCGACGGCGTCTTCTCGCACTGCCTGGGCATCCCGGCCGACGCGCACTCGAACGCGGAGCTGCTGCAACTGACCGCGACCTCGGGGACCGCTCCGGCCGGCTTCTCGGTGCTCGACTCAGACGGCAAGCGCGTCTGCGACCGCTACGCCACCACCGACGGCTGGACGATCTGCTCGCTGACCCCGGGCAAGTCCCACACCGTGCTGGTGACCGGCCGGGACGAGGCCGCGACGTACTCCCTGACCCGGCGTGACGTCACGGCGAGCGCCTCCGCCGCGGGCTGTGCGACGACCTCGGCGGTGAAGGTCGGCGGGGCGTCCCTGAAGAGCGCGTACGCGGCGCCGGGCACCATCAACTGCCACCAGGTGACCACCGGCGCGGCGACCGATGTCGTGCACGTCGATGTGCGGGACGCGCTCGGTACCGCCAACAGCGCGGTGGTGGGCGGGGACGGCCGTGTGGAGTGCGCCTTCCGCAACACGTCCTGCGCGGTGAGCGGTTCGACCACCCACCAGGTGCTCGTGCAGACGCCCGCCCATCTCAAGGCCGCGCCCGAGTACCGCCTGGACCGGCTGCGGATCGCGACCGCCGACGGGCCCGCCCCGGAGTGCGTGAAGGTGCCGTCCGTGGCCTTCGGATACGGGCCGGTCACCGGCACCCTGGACGAGTCGCGCACCGCCGTGTGCGCGGCGCTGCCCACCGCGGGATTCGACCGGTTCGACACCGACATCAAGGACACGGCGGGCGCCGACGTCAAGGCGGTTCCCGTCCTGTACGACACGTCCACCTGGAAGAACGGCTGCACTCGCTTCATCCCTGAGGGCTACGACTGCGCCGTCCAGGGCTCGTCCTCCGGGAGTACGCCGTCGCTGTTCCTGCTCGGCCTGCCGGAGAAGGCGTCGAGCACGGCCTACAGCGCCGAACTCATCTGCTCCTCCGCGCTGTGCGGCACGGAGAAGACGAACGTCACCGCCGTCAGCCCCGACACGGGCGCCAGCGGCGGCAAGGTGAAGCTCACGGTCACCGGCACCGCGCTCGGGAAGGACGTCACCGTCCGGCTGAGCCAGGCCGGCAAGACGATCACGGCGGAGGCGGACTCGGTCGCCGCGGACAACCGGACGGTGACCGCGACCGTGGACCTCACGGGCGCGGCGACCGGCACCTGGAACGTCAGCGTGATCACGCGCGGCTGGGAGTTCCGGCGCGGCACCTTCAGCGTGACGCCCCGGCCCGAGCTGAAGAACACGGCGGCACCGAAGGTGACCGGCACGCCCAAGGTGGGTGCCGAGGTCATCGCCGCGCCGGGCGCCTGGTCGGCGGCGCCGACGTCGTACACGTACCAGTGGAAGGCGGACGGGGCCGGGATCGCCGGTGCCACGGCGTCGGCGTACCGGATCCCCGCGGCGCAGTCCGGCAAGAAGATCAGCGTGACCGTGACGGCGGTCAGGAGCGGCTGGCAGAGCGGGTCGGCGTCCTCGCCGTCGGTGACCGTGGCCAAGGGCGACGCGCCCAAGGCGACGAAGCCGCCGGTGATCAGCGGGACGGCCGAGGTCGGCAAGACGCTGAAGTCGTCGACCGGGACGTGGAGCCCGGCCGCGTCCTCCTGGTCGTACCAGTGGTACGCGAACGGCGCGGCGATCAGCGGGGTGACGAAGTCCTCGCTCGTGCTGAAGGCGGCGCAGCAGGGCAAGAAGATCACCGTGAAGGTGACCGCCCACCGCGCGGGGCACAAGGACGGGTCGGCGGTGAGTGCGGCGACGAAGACGGTCGCCCGCTGATCTGCCGGTTGCAGACCCCTTCTGTGTGGAGGGCCCCGTTGCGAGCGGGGCCCTCCTCGGTGTCGGGTCAGGGCTCCAGGACCACCTTCCCCGTCGTCCCCCGGCTCTCCAGTGCCTCGTGCGCGGCCGCCGCCTCGCGGAGTGGGAAGCGTTGGACGGCCGGGGTGAGGCGGCCGGTGGCGGCTTCGGTGAGGGCGCGGAGTTCGAGGGTGCGCAGGGGGTCGGGGCCTCCGGCCTTGCTCAGCATCGTGGGGCCGAGGACCTGTTCGGAGACGCCGTCGACGAGGTAGGGCTCGCCGTCGAGGATGCCCTGGCCGGACCAGCCGAAGACGATGTGCTTGCCGTCGGGGCCGAGGAGGGCGACGGCCTCGTGGGCCACGTCGCCGCCGACGCCGTCGAAGACGACGGTCGCGGTCCGGCCGCCGAGGTGGGCGCGGACCTTGGCGGGCCAGGCCGGGTCCTTGTAGTCGACGGCGAGATCGGCACCGTTCGCCTGTACGCGGGCGACCTTGTCCGGCCCGCCCGCGAGGCCGATGACGGTCGCGCCGGCGTTCCTGGCGTACTGGACGATCAGCGTGCCGATGCCTCCGGCGGCGGCCGGGACGACGGCCACCGAGTCGGGCCCGAGGTCGGCGAACTGGAGGATCCCCATCGCCGTACGGCCCGTGCCGATCATGGCGACGGCCTCGGCGAAGTCCAGGTTCTCCGGGATCTCGTGCAGGCGTTCGGCCGCGGTGACGGCCAGTTCGGCGTACCCGCCGGGGACGAAGCCGAGGTGGGCGACGACCCGCTTGCCGAGCCACAGGTCCGCGACGCCCTCGCCCAGGGACTCGACGACCCCGGCGACCTCGCGGCCGGGGATGGTGGGGAGCGGCGTCGGCTCGGCCGCCGGTCCGCCCCGCATGCCTTCGCGCAGGGCGGCGTCCAGGAGGTGGACGCCCGCCGCCCGTACGGCGATACGGACCTGGCCGGGGTCCGGCCGGGGGTCCTCGACCCGCTCGTGGGTGAGGTTCCCGGCCGGGCCGAAGGCGTGCAGGCGGATGGCGTGCATACGAGGCTCCTCGTGTCGCGGTGGTCTGCGACAAGCCTTCAACCTCAAGCTTGCTTGAGGTCAAGCTCCTGCCGTCCGAGGGCCAGGGAGACCGCCGTCAGGGCGCTGTTGAAGGAGACCTCCGAGAGCACACCGGGCGCCGCGACCTGGTCACCGGCGAGATAGACACCGTCGCCCCGGTCCACGGCGGGCCGGTCGCGCCAGCTCGTGCCGGGCAGGTCGACCGCGCCCGTACGGCCGGCCGCGACGGCCTCGCGCCGCCAGGTGACCCGCTTGCGCCAGCCCGGGAACCCCAGGTCGAGCAGCTCCTCGGCGTGGGCGATGCCGTCGGACTTCGACTCGTGCGGGGCGAGGGGGAGCTGCCCCTGGATGAGCTGCTCGCCGGCCGGGGCGAGGGTGCGGTCCTGGGCGGTGAACCGTTCCAGCCAGCCGGGCGCGTCCAGGTCGGAGACCGCGAAGGCGTCCCCGCGCCGGGTGCGCACGGCCAGGTCGATCAGGGCGGTACGGCCGCTCGGCCAGGTCAGGGAGTCGTCGCCGAGCAGATGCCGGGCGGCGGGGAGGGAGGTCGCGACGATCACCGGCGTATCCGTGGGGAGCATGTCGACACGGGACAGGGTCTCCATCCGGACGCCCAGGTTCCAGGCCCGGGCGGCCATCCGGTCGATGATGCCGCCCCAGCCGCCGCGCGGGTAATGGGCCTCGGGCGGCAGCTTGGTGGCCCGGCGCAGGCGCTCCTGCACGAACGCGGCCGACAGGGAGCCGGGGTCGTGGTGGAAGAGGGCGACGGCGGAGTAGTGGGCGGCGGCCCGGGCGCCTTCCTCGCCCGCGACGCCGGTCGCCCAGGTCAGGAAGTCGACGTCCACGGGCGCCTGCCGGGCGGTCCTGCGCAGCAGCTTCAGCATCGGGAAGGGCGGGGTGCGGCGCAGCACGCCGTGGTGCCGCAGCCGTAGCCGGGCGGCCTCCAGGGGCGGGATCGGGGCGAGCGGGCCGATGAGGTCGCGCTGCTTGAGCCAGGCCCAGTGCGGACCGCCGTTGTAGAGGGCGTGTGGGCCCTCGTTCGTGCGGTACGGGCCGTCGGCGGTTCGGGCCCGGCCGCCGAGGGTGTGGTGGGTTTCGTGGAGGGTGACCTTGACGCCCGCCTCGGCGGCGGTGATCGCGGCGGTCAGTCCGGCGAAGCCGCCGCCGATGACGGTGATGCGGTGGTGCATGGCTGGGATCTCCCTTGAGGCCTGAGGTCGACAATCGCCTTCGGGATTACGACCGTTCACGGGGGCCGGAATGTGACATGGCCGGTGTTCGCGCAGGTCAGGGGGTGTTGTCAGTGGTGGGGTGCAGCATGGGGTCATGGCGAGGAGAGCGACGGGCCGTCCGGGTGCGACCGGCCCTGCGGGTGTGAAGGGCGCGCGGCGGCCGGAGCTACGGCTGCCCGTGTTGGAGCCGTACGAGGGGGGTGGGCTGGAGCCGGACGGGGACTACGACGGGCTGGAGTTCCGGGACGCGGAGCTCACCGGGCAGGACGGGGCGGGGGCCCGTTTCATGGACTGCGCGCTGACGGGGTGCGCGCTGGACGAGACCCGGCTGCGGCATGCTCGCTTCCTGGACTCGGCCCTCACCGGTGTCCGGGGCGTCGGCACCGACCTCTCCGAGGCGACCCTGCGGGACGTGGAGCTCACCGATGCCCGCCTCGGCGGGCCGCAGTTGCACGGGGCGGTGCTGGAGCGGGTGGTGATCCGCGGCGGCAAGATCGACTATCTGAATCTGCGCACCGCCCGGCTCAGAGACGTCGTCTTCGAGGGCTGTGTCCTCGTCGAGCCGGACTTCGGGGGCGCCCGCCTGGAGCGGGTGGAGTTCGTCGACTGCGCCCTGAAGGGCGTCGACCTGCACGCGGCGACCCTCACGGACGTCGACCTGCGCGGGGCCGCGTCGCTGGAGATCAGCCGGGGTTTCGACCGGCTGTCGGGGGCGGTGATCAGTACGGCGCAACTGCTGGATCTGGCACCGGTGCTGGCGATGGAGTGGGGGATCAGGGTGGAGGGCTGATCGCCGTACGCGCAGCGCCGCGCGCTCACCACTCGTGCGAGCCCGTGCTCACCACTCGTACCAGCCCGCGCTCACCACTCGTACCAGCCGTCCGACCCCGCCCGCTCCGGCCAGTCGTAGGACTGGTGCAGTCCTATGAGGGCGTTGACCAGGCGGGGGTCGAGTTCGTGCCTCAGCAGCCGGTAGTCCTCGGCCACCGCGCGGAAGACGAGGTGGGCGCGGTGGGAGCCGTCGCGCCAGGTGATGCGTCGGGGTGGGCGGGGGCCGTCGTCGCCCTCCGCCATCAGGACCCAGATCAGGCACAGCAGTTGGACGGGCAGCCCGAAGGGCCACCACAGCAGCCAGCTCCACAGCCGCCCCTGGTACCCCTGGAGGACCGGCCCCCCGACCGGTTCCACGGTCCAGCGCCGGCGGCCCCACCGGAAGGCGCGGCGCCGCCGCAGGGTGATCCGCCCGAGCGGGGCCCCGTACGGATCCAGGACGTGGTACACCGCCGGGCGCCCGCTCAGCCGTGACCCCAGGGGCTGCTCCGTCACGACCCGGGCGACCGGCGACCCGTCCTCGGCGCGCAGATGGAAGGCCCGCAGGGAGCGGAGCCGGTCCGGGGCGGGGCTGTCGGGGTCGCGGACGAGCCGGGCGGAGGTGTCCTGCGGCGTTCCCTCCCCGCTGACGACGGCCGGTGGGTCCACGCTGTAGTTCAGGCCGTAGGCCACTCGTCCGTCGGTCATGCGTCCGTTCTCCCCGTGTCCGTCGCCGGTCGTCGCCGGTCCTCGCCGGTCGTCGCAGGGCGATCGTGTCACCCCGGTGGCGGACCGGTGTCAGGAGACCCTGGGGAAGCGCGCCTGGAGCGTCCAGATCGCCGGGTTCTCGGCGAGATCGTCGTGCAGATCGGTGAGGTCGGCGATCAGGTCGTGCAGGAAGTCCCGGGACTCGCGGCGCAGTTCGGAGTGGGAGACGGTGAGCGGGGGCTCCTCCGCGCGCATCCAGTCGGCCTCGATGTCCACCCAGCCGAAGCGGCGCTCGAACAGCATCCGGTCGGTCGACTCGGTGAAGTCCAGCTCCGCGTGCTGCGGCCGGGACGCCCGCGAGCCCGCCGGGTCCCGGTCGATCCGCTCCACGATGTCGCACAGCGCCCACGCGAAGTCGAGCACCGGCACCCATCCCCAGGCTGTGGACACCTCGTGGTCGGTCTTGGTGTCCGCCAGATAGACGTCGCCGCAGAACAGATCGTGCCGCAGGGCGCGGACGTCCGCGCGGCGGTAGTCGGTCTGCGGAGGGTCCGGGAAGCGGTTGGAGAGGGCGTAGCCGATGTCGAGCACGGGGGTGATGCTGTCACGACCCCCATAGGATCGAGAGCGTGGCCCGGTCCGTACGTCTTGTCCCCGCCCTGCTCGTCTCCGCGCTCGCCCTCACGGCCTGCGGTGGGGTCCACGGCACCCCGGGCGGCTCCGGTGTACGCGACCCCTACTTCCCGAAGGCCGGCAACGGCGGCTACGACGTCACCCACTACGGCCTGCGCCTCGCCTACGACCCGGACGCCCACCACCTCACCGGCACGGCGACCCTCACCGCGCGGGCGACCCAGGACCTCACCGCCTTCAACCTGGACCTGCTCGGCCTGGACGTCGGCGAGGTCACCGTCGGCGGCGAGACGGCCCGCTGGAACCGCGCCGGGCAGGAGCTCACCGTCCGGCCGCGCAAGGACCTCGGCCGGGACGAGACGTTCCGCGTGACCGTCCGCTACTCCGGGGCGCCCGAGACCGTCACCGACCCGGACGGCTCCCAGGAGGGCTGGCTGCGCACCGGCGACGGCGTGCTCGCGCTGGGGGAGCCGGTGGGGTCGATGGCGTGGTTCCCCGGCAACCACCACCCCTCCGACAAGGCGTCCTACGACCTCACGGTGACCGTGCCGCTAGGGCTCCGGGCCGTCTCCAACGGGGAGTTGCGCGACGTCACGACCGCGAAGGACGGCCGTACGACCTTCGCCTGGCACTCCGCCGAGCCCATGGCGAGCTACCTCGCCACGCTCGCGATCGGCCGCTTCGACATCACCCGCTCCACCGCCCGCTCCACGGCCCGGGACCGTCTGCCCGTGTACACGGCCGTCGACCCGGACGAGAAGGAGGCGAGCCGCGCCGTGCTCGCGCGCATCCCCGAGATCCTGCGCTGGGCGGAGAAGCGGTTCGGCCCCTACCCCTTCTCCTCCACCGGCGCGATCGTCGACCGAGCGGCCGAGGTCGGCTACGCCCTGGAGACCCAGACCCGCCCCGTCTTCCCCGGCGCCCCCGGCCTCACCCTCCTCGTCCACGAACTCGCCCACCAGTGGTACGGCGACTCCGTCACACCGGAGAGCTGGCGCGACATGTGGCTCAACGAGGGCTTCGCGACGTACGCGGAGTGGCTGTGGCGGGAGGACCACGGCGGGGAGAGCGCGCAGGAGTCCTTCGACGCGCTGTACGAGAACGGCGAGAAGACGTACAAGGACCTCTGGGCGTTCCCGCCCGCGAAGCCCGCGGATGCCGCGAACATCTCCGGCGATCCCGTCTACCAGCGCGGCGCGATGGTCCTCCAGAAGGTCCGCCAGACGGTGGGTGACGACAGATTCTTCGCCATCCTGCGGGGGTGGGCGGCCGAGCATCGGTACGGGAACGCGGACACGGCCGAGTTCACGGCGTACGTCGAGGAACAGGCGCCCGGGGAGGACTTCGAGGGGATCTGGGAGGACTGGCTGTACGGGGAGGGGAAGCCGGAGCGGCCGTGAGGGCGGAGCCGGAGCGCCGTTGGGGGCTCAGGTGCGGGGGTGGCTGCGGGTTCGTTGTGGCTTGTCGCGCAGTTCCCCGCGCCCCCAAGCAAAGGGCGGAGCCCCCGGCCTCTTCCAAGGCTCGGGGGCTCCACAGTGTCAGAACAAGCTCGACGTCCGATCAGACGTTCACGCCGAAGTCCTGGGCGATGCCGACCAGGCCCGAGGCGTAGCCCTGGCCGACTGCGCGGAACTTCCACTCCGCGCCGTTGCGGTAGAGCTCACCGAAGACCATGGCCGTCTCCGTGGCCGCGTCCTCCGACAGGTCGTAGCGGGCGATCTCGGCGCCGCCGGCCTGGTTGACGATGCGGATGTAGGCGTTGCGGACCTGGCCGAAGTTCTGCGAGCGGTTCTCCGCGTCGTAGATGGACACCGGGAAGACGATCTTCTCGATGTCGGCCGGGAGGGCGGCGAGGTTGACGTTGATGGCCTCGTCGTCGCCGGCGCCTTCGCCCGTGCGGTTGTCACCGGTGTGGACGATCGTGTTGTCCGGGGTCTGCTTGTTGTTGAAGAACACGAAGTGGGCGTCCGAGAAGACCTTGCCCTGCGTGTTCACCGCGATCGCGGACGCGTCGAGGTCGAAGTCCGTGCCGGTGGTGGTGCGGACGTCCCAGCCGAGGCCCACGGTGACGTCGGTCAGGCCCGGAGCCTCCTTGGTGAGCGAGACGTTGCCACCCTTGGACAGGCTTACAGCCATTGTTGGGAGTCCCTTCCCTCGTTTACGTACGGCAGTACGGCAAAGAAGCTGCGTCAAAGAAGCTACAGCTACCCCCCTGAACGTAGAGAGGGGTACGCGAGGTTCCAGCTCCTTTACTTTCTTTACTCGCGATTATTGGGATGACGTGGACGGGACAGAAGCGGGAACATGGACGGCATGTCTGGTCCCCACGTCATCCGCGGCTCCGTCTCCCTGCCCGAGGCCGAGCTCATGTGGCGTTTCTCGCGGTCGTCGGGGCCGGGCGGGCAGCACGTCAACACCAGTGACTCGAAGGTCGAGCTGAGTTTCGACCTGGCGAAGACCGAGGCGCTGCCCGAGGTGTGGAAGCAGCGGGCGCTGGAGCGGCTGGCCGGGCGCCTGGTCGACGGAGTCGTCACCGTACGGTCCTCCGAGCACCGCTCCCAGTGGCGCAACCGCGAGTCCGCCGCCGTACGCCTCGCCGCCCTCCTGGCCGAAGCCACCGCGCCCCCGCCCAAGCCCCGCAGGAAGACCCGGATCCCCCGGGGGATCAACGAGCGGCGGCTGCGCGAGAAGAAACAGCGCTCGGAGACCAAGCGCGGCCGAACGGGCCAGGGCTGGAGCTAGCGCCTGTCGAGGGACCTAGGCCAGCTCCAGCAGCCCCACCGTCTGGCCCCCGCTGTTCTCCCCGGCCGGACGGAAGCCGAGGCCCAGGTAGAAGCCCTCGGGGCCGTTCGGTCCCGGGTGCCAGGTGACGTAGTACTTCTCGGTGCCGTGCCGGCGCAGCTCGGCGGCGACGGACTCGACGGCGAAACGGCCGTACCCCTTGCCCTGCTCCCCGGCCGCGATGTTCAGCCGCCACAGGCCCGAGCGGAATTCGCTGCCGTCCCCGTACCAGTCGATGCCGAGCGAGGCCATCAGGAAGCCGACCGGGCGGTCGCCGTCGACGATGAGGCGGGGCCAGGCGATGGCGCCGTGCGCGTACGCCTCGGCGAGCGACTTCACGACCGGGGCGACCGCGTGCTCCTGGTCGGGGCGGACCTGGATGCCGAGGGCGGCGTCCAGATTCCCGGCGGTGATCTCTTCGAGGCGGAGGCCCGTCGTCGTCATGCGCGCACCCTAGGGTCGACGATCAACCCCGGGCCACCGGATTTCCGCCTCAGCCCAACTGCCGGTACCGCCCCCGGAAGTACGTCAGCGGCCCGCCCTCCGCGCTCGGCACCCGGGCGGTCAGCACACGGCCGATGACCAGCGTGTGGTCGCCGGCCGCTACGCGCTGCTCGGTACGGCACTCCAGGACGGCCAGGGCGCCGCCCACCAGGGGTGCCCCGCTGTACTCGCCGCGCGTGTACGGGATGTCGGCGAACAGCAGCCGGTCGCTGACCCGGCCCTTCATGGCGAACCGGCCCGCGATGTGCCGCTGGCTCTCGGACAGGACGGACACCGCCCACTCGGGCTGTTCGTCGAGCAGTTCGTCCATGCGGGAGCCCTCGCGCAGGCTCACCAGCACCATCGGCGGGTCCAGGGACACCGACATGAAGGCCGTGGCCGTCATGCCCACGTCCTCGCTGCCGGGCGCCGAGGGGTCGTCCGGGTCGAGCGGCGGCTCCTGCGCGGTCACCAGGACCACGCCCGAGGCCAGCCGGGACATGGCGGCGCGGAACTCGTCGTTGCTCACCCCCTCAGCATGCCCGGAGGCGGGCGACGGAATGATCGGGGACGTGGCGGGCGCGGCGATCGGAGAGGTGGCGGACGAGGCGATCGAAGACGCGGCAGGGGGAGTGTTCGGCACACCGGAAACGCTAATCTCCGCCCCGCGCGCCCCGCATCGGGCTCCCGCCCGAGCACGGTCCTAGGACTTCCGGCGGACCGGACGGCCTTTTCCCTGCCAACGTGTGTACAGCGTGACAAGGCTTCGTTCGCAGGACGCATATGGGGATTGCAGAAACTCCCGGCAATTGTTCAGCTTTGCCTGTGACTTGAGTCACAAGGGGCAGGAATTGTTGACCCTGTGTACCGAGTGAGCAGCGCGCTGTGATTCAGTGGCGGGGAAGCTGCCAGGACGTACGCCGAGAAGAACCCTTGATTCTTGATTCGCTGCGAGGTACTCGGGGGGAGGGCGAGCATGGAGACCGAGTCGGAGCCTTACGTCCGTCTTGCGTCCCTGCGACAACTGCACCAGGTCATGGCCGACATGAACACGGCCCGCAGCCTGGCGGACACACTGCAGACCGTCGCGGAGGGCGTCGTCGCCGCTCTCGGGTACGAGATGGCGTGCGTGAACCTCGTACGCCCCGACGGCGATCTCGTCGTCGCCGCCTTCGCCGGGAACCCCGCCGCCGAGGCCCTCATCACCGGCCGCGTCGGCTCGCGCGAATCCTGGGAACGCCGCCTCGGCATGGGTGAGCACTGGGGCGACCTGGTGTTCATACCCCACACCGAGGGCTGGGTCCTCGACGACGACGACGTCCCGCAGTGGTACACCGACGGCCCCGCGCCCCGCTTCGAGGACGAGTGGCATCCGGCCGACCGGCTCTTCGCGCCCATGTACGCGCCCGGGCCGCAGGGCAGCGCGGCGTGCGGCGAGCTGATCGGCGTGCTCTCCGTGGACCGCCCGCGCAACGGCCGCCGCCCCGGCGCCTGGGGCCGCGAGGCACTCCAGATGTACGCCTTCCAGGCCGCCATCGCGATCAGCAACGCCCGGCTGCGCGCCAACATGCAGCGCGCGCTCGTCCGGCTGGAGCGCGAGCAGCAGGCCCTGCGGGCGAGCGAGGAAAGCTTCCGGCAGGCCTTCGAGTACGCGCCGTCCGGCATGGCCATCGCCGAGATGGGCGGCGACCAGCACGGCCGGATCCTGCGCACCAACGACGCCCTGTGCCGGCTGCTGGGCCGCCCCGCCTCCGCGATGCGCCGCTACTCCTTCTCCGACCTGGTCCACCCCGAGGACATAGGCACCCTGCTGCGGACCTCCGCCGAGGGCGGCCGCGCGGAGCTCCGCCTCGGCCGCCGCGACGGCACCTACGTCTGGGTCAGCCTCCGCAACTCCGTCGTCGCCGACGCCGCCGACGGCCCCCGCTTCCTCCTCACCCACGTCGAGGACATAGAGGAGCGCAAGCGCCGCGAGCTGCAGCTCGCCCACCGCGCCTCGCACGACTCGCTCACCGGCCTGCCGAACTCCGCCGAGCTGCGCTCGCGACTGTCCTCGCGCCTCTGTCAGCGCGCCGCGCCCCCGCACTCCGCCGTCGCCGAGTCCCATGACGCGGCCTACGGCCACCCCGCCTTCGACGTCGTCGGCCCCGGCTTCGACTTCCGGCAGTCCGCCGATCCGTTCGACGCCTACGACCACCATGTGCACACCGTCGCCCCGGACGGCGACCAGGACGACGGCACGAAGGGTCTCGCCGTCCTCTTCTGCGACCTCGACGGCTTCAAGTCGATCAACGACCGGTTCGGGCACAACGCGGGTGACGCGGTTCTCATCGAGGTCGCCCGGCGGCTGAGCGGCGGCGTCCGCGACGGTGACACGGTCGCCCGGCTCGGGGGGGACGAATTCGTCATCCTCGCGGACGGGCTCGGCCGGGCCGACGCGCAGGACCTGGCGGTCCGCCTCCGCAACGAGATCATCCAGCCCATCCGCGCCGAGGGGCGTGCCGTCCGGGTCGGGGCCAGTTTCGGCATCGGATGGGCACACTGTGGAATGACGGCGGACGAAGTGTTGAAATCCGCTGACGAGCGGATGTACGTCGAGAAACGATCTCGTCCCAAACAACACAGACGCGCTGGGTGAACCCGAGGTCAGCGAGTTGATGCGGTCTGAGTCACCTGTTTGGGTCACTGGGAGCGGGTAGGCTCGCTGTCTTACGACCCGTACCGCATTGCACCGCACCTGACTGAGGAGACCAAGGGATGACGCCCGGCAACAACGGCGCGAGCACGCCCGAGGACGACGACCCGTTCGGCTATCTCTACGCCGACGGGCAGGCCAACGGAGCCCAGCCGCCGTCCGGGGGCTACGGCTACCCGAACTCGGTCAACCGTGTGCGTGCGGTCGGCACCCGCTCCTACGGCCAGCAGCAGCCGCAGGCGGCCGCGGGCCAGGCCGCGGCGTACGGCCAGGTCCCCCAGCAGCAGGGCGGCTACGGCCGGCCGAACGCGCACTACGCGGCCCCCGAGACCCTGCCCGGCGGCGCCGGAGCCACCACCGCCCCCCAGCACCAGGTCCCCGGCGGCGGAGGCGGCCGGGGCGGCCGCGGTCCCAACACCAAGGGCCTGCTGATCGGCGCGATCGCGGTGGTCGCGGCGGTCGTCATCGGCATCGGCGTGGCCATGGTGGGCGGCGACAAGGACGACAAGAAGTCCGAGGACCAGGCGGGCTCCGACCAGAGCCAGTCCCAGAGCGCCGAGCCGACTCCGTCGGCCAGCAAGAGCGGGGCGAGCCAGGTCGAGCTGCCGAAGGCCGACGCGAAGACCCTGCGCCTCAGCCCCGGCATGTCGACCGCGTCGGAGTTCAAGGGCGCGAAGGCCGACGGCGGGGTCTATGTGACGGGCTTCAACCAGGTCGGTGCCAAGGTCACCTGGACGGTGGACGGCATCAAGAAGGCCGGCAGCTACAAGTTCTACGTGAACTACGGCGTCCCGGGCACGGACGCCGACGCGACCGTGGTGGTCAACGGCAAGGCCGACGCCAGGCCCATGAACATGGAGAACTTCGGGGGCACCCCCAAGGGCGACTGGGAACAGGGCTGGAAGAACACCTGGGCCACCGTGAACCTGAACAAGGGCACGAACACCATCGAGCTCGCCTGCAACGAGGGCAACAAGTGCGACGCGGTCCTCGACCAGTTCTACCTCGCGAAGGCCTAGCCGGCTCGAGCTGATACGCCGACGGCGGCCGTCTCCCACACAGCGTGGGGGACGGCCGCCGTCGTACGAGCTACGAGCCGAGAATGAGCTCAGCTCACTCGACGCGGCCCCACTCCAGGCAGCGAGTCGCCGCGTACCGCTTCTTGCCGCCCCAGTTGACCTCGTGCCAGCGCTTCTCGCTGGGCGAGCTGCTGGTGCACTTGTAGCTGCCGCCGTCGACCGCGCTGCACCCGGCGACCCAGCACTTGACGATCTTCCCCTTCTTCAGGGTGCCGACCTTCCGTGCGGTGGCGCTGGGCTTCTCACGGATGCTGACGTCCCGGACGTCGCTCCAGCCGCCGCCCCACTCCTGCGCGGCAGCCGGAGCGGCCTTGAGCTCCGGGGCCGCCGAGGCGCCGGAGTTCATGGTGGCCACCAGGCCCACGGAGGCGATGCCGACCATGGCCAGCCTCGTGATCTTGTTCAATTGTTCCCCCAGCAAAAAGGTCGATCTTTGGTCGTTCGTGATCTTAGGTGGGGGGAGGAAGATCGGCCAGAGGATTTCGGTCACGTGTGGCCTACGCCGCAGATGCCTCACTCGTCACGGTGACCCGCCCCAGCAGTTCCTGGTACACGCGCCGGTCGAACTCCCCCGCGACCGGCGCCGAGACCGTCGCCGCCGACAGGGCGACCGCTCGGGTCAGGCGATCCGGCCAGGGAAGGTGCTCCACCAGGGCCGATATCAGGCCCGCCACCGCGGAGTCGCCGGCGCCTGTCGGGTTGCCTCGTACGAGGGTGGGTGGGGCGGTGCGCCAGCGGCCCTCGGGGGATACCGCGAGGAGGCCTTTCGGGCCCAGGGACGCGACGACCGCGCGGGCGCCTCGGCGGCGGGCGTCCTGGGTGGCTCGCAACGGGTCGTGGGAGCCGGTGAGTTCTGCCAGTTCTTCGGTGTTCGGCTTGATGATGTCGGGGCGGGCGGCGACGCCTCGGCGCAGGGGTTCGCCGCTGGTGTCGAGGAGGACCGGGATGCCGGCGGACCTGGCCGTGCGGACCAGTCCGGCGTAGGCGCCGACCGGGACGCCCGGGGGGAGGCTGCCGCACAGGGCCACTGCCGAGGCGGACGCCAGCAGGTCCTCGTAGGCCTCCTGGAAGGACGACCACTCGGTGGGGGTGATCGTCGGGCCCGGTTCGTTGAGCTGTGTCGTGTCGCCGGTCAGGTCGTCGGCCACGGCGATCGTGCGGCGGGTGGTGCCCGTGATCGGGACCAGCGCGTCCGTCACGTCCGGCACCGAGGCCAGAAGTTCCTGGACGACCCGGCCCGTCGCACCGCCCGTGAATCCCGTCACCGTCACCTCGTGCCCGAGGGCCGCGAGCACCCGGGCCACGTTGACGCCCTTGCCGCCGGGGCGTTCCGTCACCTCGGAGACGCGGTGGGAGGCGTGCGGACGGAGGGACCGTACGCGGTAGGTGATGTCGAGAGCGGTGTTCAGTGTGACCGTGAGGATCACCTGGCTGACCTCCCCCGATGTAGAGACATGCGCGTGCTGCCGTGGACTTCCGGAGGCTCGATCATGCCAAAGAGACGGCGGTCGGCCCAGTCCTGGACTCGGCCACCGTCTCCCGACTGCGGGATAGATCAGCGCAGTTGGGGACCGACCACCCATTCGCCCCGGCGCATCACGCCCTTCAGGTCGAAGTCCGCGTCCAGGAGGACGAGGTCCGCGTCCTTGCCTGGCTCCAGGGAGCCGATGCGGTCGGACATGCCGAGCAGGCGGGCCGGGGTTGCCGAGAGGGCCTGTACCGCGTCCTCGACCGACAGACCGTCGATCGTGACCGCGCGTTTGAAGGCGCGGTCCAGGGTGAGGGTGGAGCCCGCGATCGTGCCGTCCTCGACCAGGCGGGCCACGCCGTCGGCGACCTCCACCTCCAGTGGGCCGAGCCAGTAGCGGCCGTCGCCGAAACCGGCCGCGTCCATCGCGTCCGTGATGAACGCGACCCGTGACGCGCCCGCGTGGTGGAACGCCAGTTGGAGCGCGGCGGGGTGCAGGTGCGTGCCGTCGTTGATCAGCTCGACCGTGATCCGGTCGTCCTCCAGGAGCGCCGCGATCGGGCCGGGGAAGCGGTGGCCGAGGGGCGGCATCGCGTTGAAGAGGTGCGTGGCCACCGTCGCGCCCGCGTCGATGGCCTCGACGGTCTGCTCGTAGGTCGCGTCCGTGTGGCCGATCGCCGCGATCACGCCCTGGTCGGCCAGGAGGCGTACGGAGTCCAGGCCGCCGGGGAGCTCGGTGGCCAGCGTGACCATCCTCGCCTGGCCCCGGGCCGCCTCGATCAGCTTGCGGACGTCCGCGGGGTGCGGATCGCGCAGCAGGTCCTCGGCGTGGGCGCCCTTGCGGCAGGGGGAGATGAACGGGCCCTCGAAGTGGACGCCGGCGATCTCGCCCTGCTCGGCCAGCTCGCTGAGCAGGCCCGCGCGTTGGGAGAGGAAGTCCATGTCGCCGGTGACGGTGGAGGCGACCAGGGTGGTCGTGCCGTGCAGGCGGTGGGTGTGGATGCCCTTGAGGATGTCCTCGGCCGAGCCGGAGGTGAAGGAGGCTCCGCCGCCGCCGTGGTTGTGCAGGTCGACGAACCCGGGGATGACGTAGTGGCCTGTTACGTCGATGACCTGGGCGTTTTCGGGGGTGGTGGGGGTGATGCGGGTGCCGTCGATGGTCAGCCGGCTGTCTTGGACGGCCCCGGTGGGGAGGACCACCGTCGCGCCGGACAGGACCGTGGGGGTTCCTGACGTTGCCGGGTGCGGGTGGTGTGTGGCTTGTCGCGCAGTTCCCCGCGCCCCTGGGTCCGCTGCCATCAGGGCGATACCTCCGTACGGTCCGTGTGGTTGAGGAGATCCCAGGCGAGCAGGCCCGCGCCCAGACAACCCGCCGAGTCGCCCAGGGCCGCCGGGACGATCGGCGGCTGTTTCTGGAAGGTGACGCGGCGGTCGATGGCCTCGCGCAGGGGCGTGAACAGCGTCTCTCCCGCCTCGGCCAGGCCGCCGCCGATGATCAGGGTGCGGGGGTCCAGCAGGGTGAGGGCCGTGACCAGGCCGTCGGCGAGGGCGTCCACCGCCTCCTGCCAGACCGCCCGGGCCCGTGGGTCGCCGGATACGACGGCCTTCGCGCAGTCGGCCGCGTCCGCGTCCGGGTCGCCCGAGGCCGCGGCCCAGGCCTCGCTGACGGCCGCCGCAGAGGCGAAACGCTCCAGGCAGCCGCGCTGCCCGCACGGGCAGGGGGCTCCTCCGGGGCGTACGACGATGTGGCCGATCTCGCCCGCGAAGCCGTGCGCGCCCGACTCGACCCGGCCCTCGACGCCGATGCCGCCCGCGATGCCGGTGCCCAGCGCCACGAACAGGAACCGGTCGGCGCCCCGGCCCGCGCCGACCCGGCCCTCGGCGAGAGCACCGGTGCGCACGTCGTGGCCGAGGGCGACCGGGACGCCCAGCCGTTCCGCGAGCGCGTCACGCAGGGGGACGTCGCGCCAGCCGAGGTTCGCGGCGTAGACGGCGATGCCCGCCGCCTCGTCGACGATGCCGGGCACGGCCACACCGGCGGCGGCCGCGGGCGTGCCGAAGTGCTCGGCGCCGTACGCGTGCAGCTCGGCGGCGAAGTCGAGGATGCCCGCGACGACGGCCTCCGGGCCCTGCTCGCGTCCGGTGGCCCGGCGGGACCGGTGCAGCACCTCGCCCCCGGGCCCGGCCAGAGCGGCCTTCATTCCGGTGCCGCCCACGTCCAGGGCGATGACATGTCTCACGGAACACAGTGTGACCCGGGGACCCGCGAGAGGTCTAGTCCACTCACGTGGTGTAGACCTTATTCCGAATATCGAAAGTTTTCGGTGGCGGTGACGCCAGGGTTGGGGAAGTACAGCGGTGCAGCGGCAGCGGATGGCAGGAACGATCGCGGTGGTGTCCGCACTGGGCATGACGGCGGTCCTCGGCGGCTGCGGCGTGACGGGCGGCTCCGCCGACGTGACCCTGAAGCTGGTCGCCGCCGACTACGGCGACAGCAAGGCCAACAGCTCCCAGAAGTACTGGGACAAGCTCGTCGCGGAGTACGAGGCCGACCACCCCGACGTGGAGATCGACGTCAGCGTCTACTCCTGGAACGACGTCGACCGCAAGGTCCGGGAGATGGTCGCCGCCGGTGACCCGCCGGACATGGCGCAGATCGGCTCGTACGCCGGGTACGCGGCGCAGAACCAGCTCTACAAGGCCGACGAACTGCTCTCCATACCCGTGCAGGCCGACTTCGTCGGGCAGCTCGCCTCCGCGGGGCAGGTGAAGGGCGTGCAGTACGGCATGCCGTTCGCCTCCTCCACGCGCGTGCTCTTCTACAACAAGACCCTCTTCTCCGAGGCAGGCATCACCCCGCCGAAGACCTGGGACGACCTGGCCGACGACGCCGAGGCGCTCAAGGCGGAGGGCGTGACCTACCCGTACGCGCTGCCGCTCGGCCCGGAGGAGGCGCCGGCCGAGACCATGCAGTGGATGCTCAGCGGCGGGGGCGGCTACACCGACACCGTCGACAGCTACGGCATCGACTCCCCCGAGAACGTCGACACCTTCTCCTGGCTGAAGGACGAACTCGTCGGCAAGGGCCTGAACGGGCCGGTCGCGCCCGGGGAGCTGAACCGGGCCGACGCGTACGCCGCCTTCGCCAAGGGCGAGGTCGGCATGGTCAACGGGCACCCGTCGCTGATGAACATCGCCGGGAAGAAGGGCGTCAAGTACGGCATGGTGCCGACGCCGGGCAAGGAGGGCACGAGCAAGTCCACGCTCGGTGTCGCCGACTGGATGACGGCCTTCCGCAAGAACGGCAACCGCGACCAGGTCGGCGACTTCCTCGACTTCGTGTACAGCGAGAAGAACGTGCTGGCCTTCTCCCGCGAGTACGACCTGCTGCCGGTCACCACCTCCGCGTCCGGGACGATGGCCGTGTCCGAGCAGGACCGGCACCTCCGGCCGTTCCTGGAGGAGCTGCTGACCTCCGAGCTGTACCCGGTCGGCAAGACCTCCTGGGCCGACGTCAGCGCCGAGATCAAGCAGCGGATCGGCAAGGCCGTCGCCCCCGGCGGCAGCCCCTCGGTCGTCCTCGGGCAGCTCCAGGCGGAGGCGTCCCGGGCGGAGAACGCGGAGTAGGCGCCGGCTGGGCGCTGTCGGTGGTGGGCGTTACGGTGCCGGGCATGGACGAGGACACGGGTGAGCAGGGGCGGCTCGGGCGGCGGGAGCGGGACATCCTCGCGCTCGAAGGGCGGAGCTTTTCCGGTCCCGGTGCGAAGGAACGGGCCGTGCGGGAGGAGCTGGGGCTTGCTCCTGTGCGTTACTTCCAGCTCCTCAATGCCCTGCTGGACGACCCGAGGGCTCTTGCCCACGACCCGGTGACGGTGAATCGGCTGCGGCGGGTTCGGGAGCGGCGGCGGGCTGAACGCTGAGGTTCGCGGGGTGCGGGCGCGTCGTGGCTGGTCGCGCCCACGCGGCGGAGCCGCAGATCGATACAGCCCCGCGCCCCTTTGGGGCGCCTCTAGTCGAGCCGTTGGGCCAGTGCTGCCAGCAGGCGTACGACGCCCTCCGGGCCCTCCACCACCAGGTCCGCGCGCTCCCGTAGTTCCGTCACCTCGTCGCTGCCGCTGCATACCAGCAGGCCCGGGGTGCCGTTCGTGCGGAGACGGTCGACGGCGGAGAAGGCGGGGAGGTCGCCCAGGTCGTCGCCGCCGTAGAGGACGGAACCGGCGCCGATCTCCTGGGCGAACTCGGTCAGGGCGACGCCCTTGTCCATGCCGGGCGGGCGGAGTTCGAGGACCATGCGGCCGGGTTCGACGATCAGGCCGTGGCGGCCGGCCAGGCCGGTCAGCGGCTCGCGCAGTTGGTCCAGGGTGGCCTGCGGGTCGGCGGCGCGGCGCGTGTGCACGGCCACGGCCCGGCCCTTCTCCTCGATCCAGGTTCCCTGCGACGCCCCGAGCCGTTCGAGGAGTTCGGGCAGTTCCGTGCGGACGCCCGCGACTCCGGGGTGCGGGGGAGGGGCGGTGATCTCGCCGGTACGGGCGTCCCACCGCTCGGCGCCGTAGTGCCCCAGGACGACGAGGTGCTCCAGGCCGGGGACGTCGGCGAAGCCGCCGTTGCGCACCGCGACCTCGGCGGGCCGACCGGTGATCACCGCCACGGCGGCGACCTTCGGCGCGAGCGCCGCCAGCGCGGGCACGGCCTCGGGATGGGCCCGGGCCTTCTCGGGATCGGCGACGATCGGCGCGAGCGTCCCGTCGAGGTCGAGCCCGATCAGGGCCTTGCCGGGATGAGTGAGGAGAGCGTCCAGACCTTCCTGCCCGGCCTTCGTGGCGGGCGCCGGAAGCCCATGATCCCCGTGATCCGTGTGCAGGCTGGTCACCACCGCTCAGCCCCTCAACGCGTCGAGCTGGTCCACGAACCACTGCGCCGGCGGCAGCGCGGTCGCTGCCGCTGCCAGGCGTTTGGCGCGCTCGGCGCGTTCCTCCGGGCGCATCGAGAGTGCCTCGTGGAGGGCCGCGGCCGTGCCGGTGACGTCGTACGGGTTCACGGTGATCGCGTCCTCGCCCAGCTCCTCGTACGCCCCGGCCTCCCGCGACAGCACCAGCGCGCAGCCCGCGTCGGAGACGACCGGGACCTCCTTGGCGACGAGGTTCATGCCGTCGCGGATGGGGTTGACGAGTGCGACGTCGGCCAGCCGGTAGGCGGCCAGGGAGCGTGCGAAGTCGTCCTTGACGTGCAGGACGATCGGCGTCCAGCCCGGTGTCCCGTACTGCTCGTTGATCTCGTCCGCCAGCCGCTGCACCTCGGCCGTGTAGTCGCGGTACACCGCGAGGTCCTGCCGGGAGGGGTAGGCGAAGGCCACGTGTACGACGCGCTCGCGCCACTCGGGGTGGTCGTCGAGCAGCTGCCGGTACGCCAGCAGACCGCGCACGATGTTCTTCGACAGCTCGGTGCGGTCGACGCGGACGATGGTGCGGCGGCCCTCGCCGATCTGCTCACGCAGGGAGGCCATCCGCTCCTCGACGTCCTGCTCGTGGGACCGCTGCCGCAGGAAGTCCGCGTCGGCCCCCAGCCCGTGCACGCCGATCCGCGTGCCCCCGAGTCCGTCGGCGAACCGCTCGGCGCATTCGGCGAACGCGTCCGCCCAGCGCTGGGTGAGAAAGCCCAGCCGGTCCGCGCCCAGCATGCCGCGCAGCACCTGCCCCGCCACATCGTCCGGCAGCATCCGGAAGTACTCGGGCGGCGCCCAAGGCGTGTGCGAGAAGTGCCCGATCCGGACGTCCGGGCGCAGCTCGCGGAGCAGGCCGGGCACCAGGCACAGGTGGTAGTCCTGCACCACGACCGCCGCGCCCTCGGCCGCCTCCTCCGCCAGCGCCTGGGCGAACGCCCGGTTGTACGCCTCGTACGACGCCCACTGCCGCCGGAACTCCGCGTCGAAGACCGGCTCCAGCGGGGTCTGGTACAGCATGTGGTGGACGAACCAGAGCACCGAGTTGGCGACGCCGTTGTACGCGTCGGCGTGCACGTCGGCGGGGATGTCCAGCATCCGTACGCCGTCCTCGCCGACCCCGCGCCGTACGGCCTCGCGGTCGCCGTCGGACAGCGCGGAGCAGACCCACAGCGCGTCCGCGTCCGAGCCGATCGCGGAGAGCCCCGAGACCAGTCCGCCGCCGCCGCGCTTGGCGTTCAGCGAACCGTCCTCGCCCACCGTGTAGGAGACCGGGCCGCGGTTGGAGGCCACCAGCACCCGCGCAGCACCGTACGTAGAAGCCATAGCCCTCAACCTAGCCCGGCCCGGAAACGCTCAAACGTACGGACCTGACCCGACCGGCCGAAAAACAGCCCCGGTCAGGCGGCCTTCCGTGCCTGGTACTCGGCGATCTCCACCATCGGCGGACGCTCCTCGGTGTCCACGGAGTACGTCCGCGGCTCGAAGCCGTCCCCGCCCCGCTCGAACTGCGTCAGGGACGGCCGGATCAGATGCCCGCGGGCCAGCCGGAGCTGGGCCGTGCGGTAGATCGCGGCGGCCATCCGGCCCAGCGCCTGCCCGTCCTGGTGCCGGTGCTTGCGCACCCCGACATCGACCTGGGCGAGCGCGTCGAGCCCCGCCAGGTGCAGGGCGTCGACCAGCATGCCCAGCTCGACGCCGTAGCCGACGGGGAACGGCAGCTGCTCCAGCAGGGAGCGGCGGGCCGCGTACTCGCCGCCGAGCGGCTGCACGAAGCCGGCGAGCTGTGGCCAGTGCATGTTGAGCAGCGGGCGGGCCATCAGCTCGGTGACCCGGCCGCCCTGCCCGGCGGCGCCGCCGAGCGGACGGTCGTACATGGCCTTCACCAGGTCCACGTCCGGCTCGGTGAGCAGCGGGCCGACGATCCCGGAGACGAAGTCGGACGAGAAGTCCCTGAGGTCCGCGTCGACGAAGCAGACGATGTCCCCGCGGGTGGCGAGCAGCGAGCGCCACAGCACCTCGCCCTTGCCGGGCACCGCGGGCAGCCGCGGGAGTATCGCGTCCCGGTGCACCACCGTCGCGCCCGCGGCCGCGGCCACCTCCGACGTACGGTCGGTCGAGCCGGAGTCGACGACGACGAGTTCGTCTACGAGCGGCACCTGCCGCATCAGGTCGTGGCGGATGACGGCCGCGATGTCGCCGACCGTCTCCTCCTCGTTGAGCGCGGGCAGCACGACACTGACCGTCTGGCCCGTGCGCTGCTTGGCGGCGAGTATCTGGTGGAGGGGGCGATCGGTCGCGGACCAGGAACGGGTGCTCAGCCAGCGCTCGACTTCTTCCAGCACCGTGGCGGCTCCTCTGCGTACTCTCGGCGGGACGGACTGTGAGCCATCTCGCGGTTCGGACGACTATCTCA
Source organism: Streptomyces sp. CRCS-T-1 (assembly GCF_024442335.1). Taxonomy (NCBI): domain Bacteria; kingdom Bacillati; phylum Actinomycetota; class Actinomycetes; order Kitasatosporales; family Streptomycetaceae; genus Streptomyces; species Streptomyces sp. CRCS-T-1. The sequence goes on from NZ_CP101651.1 coordinate 4,596,036, forward strand.
ACTGTCCTGGTCGTCGGTTACAGTCTTGAACAACGCGGGTGACCATCGCATGTCCGGGGTCAACCCACGTCGACAACCGAATACAGCTCATCCAGAGGGGCAGAGGGAAACGGCCCGTTGAAGCCCCGGCAACCCTCCAGTCGGTACTCGTAGGTCACTGTCGACCACACGCGCGAGGCTCCCGGCTCGGGAAGGTGCCAAATCCGTCTCACGGCGAGATGCGTCGTGAGGAAGATGAGGAGAAAGGGCCTCGCCTCACATGGCTGCGCAGACTGTTGCAAGCACCACCGAATCCACCGTAGACCTCGGCCCCGCCGCCGCCCTGAGCTGCCGCGAGTGCGGTCACCGCGTCCCGCTCGGCCCGGTCTTCGCGTGCCAGGAGTGTTTCGGCCCGCTGGAGATCGCCTACGACTTCTCGGCCTACGACACCGAAGAGCTCCGCAAGCGCATCGAAGCGGGCCCCGCGAACATCTGGCGCTACGCCCCGCTGCTGCCGGTCCCGGCCGACGTCGCGGACAAGCCGAACATCAACCCCGGCTGGACCAAGCTCGTCAAGGCCGACAACCTCGCCCGTGAGCTCGGCGTCGACGCCGGCAAGCTCTTCGTCAAGGACGACTCCGGCAACCCGACGCACTCCTTCAAGGACCGCGTCGTCGCCCAGGCCCTGGAGGCCGCCCGCGCCTTCGGCTTCACCACCCTGTCCTGCTCCTCCACCGGCAACCTCGCCGGTGCGGTGGGCGCCGCCGCGGCCCGCGCCGGCTTCCGCTCCTGCGTGTTCATCCCGCACGACCTGGAGCAGGGCAAGGTCGTGATGGCCGCGGTCTACGGCGGCGAGCTCGTCGGCATCGAGGGCAACTACGACGACGTGAACCGCTTCTGCTCCGAGCTGATCGGCGACCCGGCCGGCGAGGGCTGGGGCTTCGTCAACGTCAACCTGCGGCCGTACTACGCCGAGGGCTCCAAGACCCTCGCGTACGAGATCTGCGAGCAGCTCGGCTGGCAGCTGCCCGACCAGCTCGTGGTGCCGATCGCCTCCGGCTCGCAGCTCACGAAGATCGACAAGGGTCTGCAGGAGCTCATCAAGCTCGGTCTGGTCGAGGACAAGCCGTACAAGATCTTCGGCGCGCAGGCGCTCGGCTGCTCGCCGGTGTCGACGGCTTTCAAGGCCGGGCACGACGTCGTACGTCCCCAGAAGCCGGACACCATCGCCAAGTCGCTGGCGATCGGGAACCCGGCGGACGGGCCGTACGTGCTGGACATCGCGCGGCGTACGGGTGGTGCGGTGGAGGACGTGAACGACGAGCAGGTCGTCGAGGCGATCAAGCTGCTTGCCCGGACCGAGGGTGTCTTTGCGGAGACCGCCGGTGGGGTGACGGTGGGGGTGGCGAAGAAGCTGCTGGAGAACGGGCTTCTCGACCCGTCATTGACGACCGTGGTGCTGAACACGGGTGATGGGCTGAAGACGTTGGACGCGGTGGCGGGGACCGGGCTGACCGCGACGATTCGTCCCAACCTTGATTCGTTCCGTGAGGCTGGGCTCGTCTGATCGTTGACGGCTGCGGGCCGGTGGGGGGCTGGTCGCGCAGTTCCCCGCGCCCCTAAAGCAGGTCCGCTACCCAACCGGAGGTTTTGAAGTCATGAGCGTCACCGTTCGCATCCCCACCATCCTGCGTACCTACACCGGCGGGCAGGCCGAGGTCGCCGCCGAGGGCGGGAACCTCGGGGAGGTCATCGCCGATCTGGAGAAGAACCACACCGGGATCGCCGCCCGGGTGCTGGACGACCAGGGCAAGCTGCGCCGGTTCGTCAACGTGTACGTCAATGACGACGACGTGCGGTTCGAGCAGGGTCTTGAGACGGCCACTCCGGACGGTGCCGGGGTGTCGATCATTCCGGCCGTCGCCGGCGGCTGAACCGGTCGACCGGCCCGATTATTACCATCGGTAACGGCCGTCACTGAGCGTTGATTGAATTGCCCCCTCCGTGAGAGAAGCGGAGGGGGCAATTCTGTGTGGTTGAGCGCGGTACAGTTGGGGAACGCGATCCCGATCCCCTGATCGGGCACCCTGAATTCCTGCCGCGAGCCCGACAAGATGTAGCCAAAGTGTGTGTGTCTTTCGCGGCTTTTGTTCCCTTTGTGTGGCCCGACTTGCCCTGAAGTCTGGCGAATTCTCCCCACATTCCGGATCCTGTGCGTCCGGAATTCTCGTCCGATTGACCTGTTGCAGAGGGCAGTTGGACAGATACATTCGGCCGCGGTCGACGCGTTCCGGCGCACGCCCCCAATCCGTGGGGGGTGAGGTCTGACCCGGATCCGCGAAGTGCGGATCTGTGCAAGGGCCAGTAATAGGGGAGTTAGGCATGGCTCAGGGCACCGTCAAGTGGTTCAACGCGGAGAAGGGGTACGGCTTCATCGCGGTCGACGGTGGTGCGGATGTTTTCGTCCACTACAGCGCGATTCAGATGGACGGCTACCGCACCCTTGAAGAGGGTCAGCGGGTCGAGTTCGAGATCTCGCAGGGCCAGAAGGGTCCACAGGCCGACATGGTTCGCGTCGCTGCCTGAACGCGCGACCACGACAAACCGCAAGCGGCAGGTCTTCTCTGAAGGGCCCGTACCCCCCGGGGTACGGGCCCTTCGGTCTGTCCGCATGACCCGCCGGACCTCGTTCGCGGCTGGCTGACCGGCCCGCCCGATCCCCGAGAGGCGCTTGCACTCGACATGCCCGAGTGCTAATCATTGCGTTAGCACTCTGAAGGTGAGAGTGACAACGTAAGGACCGGGTCGGTGAGGCCCGCAGGCCGGGTGGGGAAGGAACCACGAGGCTGGCGAGCCGTCCGTCGCGGGCGCGGGCGCGGTCCGAAGTAATCACCCCCAGTCCTGGAGGGACCACTTCACATGGCCAAGATCATCGCGTTCGACGAGGAGGCGCGGCGCGGCCTCGAGCGCGGCATGAACCAGCTCGCGGACGCCGTCAAGGTGACGCTCGGCCCCAAGGGTCGCAACGTCGTCCTCGAGAAGAAGTGGGGCGCCCCCACGATCACCAACGATGGTGTCTCCATCGCCAAGGAGATCGAGCTCGAGGACCCGTACGAGAAGATCGGCGCCGAGCTGGTCAAGGAAGTCGCCAAGAAGACGGACGACGTCGCCGGTGACGGTACGACCACCGCGACCGTTCTCGCCCAGGCCCTGGTCAAGGAGGGTCTGCGCAACGTAGCCGCCGGCGCCAACCCGATGGCCCTCAAGCGTGGCATCGAGCGCGCCGTCGAGGCCGTCTCCGCCGCCCTGCTGGAGCAGGCGAAGGATGTCGAGACCAAGGAGCAGATCGCTTCCACGGCCTCCATCTCCGCCGCCGACACCCAGATCGGCGAGCTCATCGCCGAGGCCATGGACAAGGTCGGCAAGGAAGGCGTCATCACCGTCGAGGAGTCCCAGACCTTCGGTCTGGAGCTGGAGCTCACCGAGGGTATGCGCTTCGACAAGGGCTACATCTCGGCGTACTTCGCCACCGACATGGAGCGTATGGAGGCCGTCCTCGACGACCCGTACATCCTGATCGCGAACTCCAAGATCGCGAACGTCAAGGACCTGCTCCCGCTCCTGGAGAAGGTCATGCAGTCGGGCAAGCCGCTGCTGATCATCGCCGAGGACGTCGAGGGCGAGGCCCTGTCGACCCTGGTCGTCAACAAGATCCGCGGCACCTTCAAGTCCGTCGCCGTCAAGGCCCCGGGCTTCGGCGACCGCCGCAAGGCGATGCTGCAGGACATCGGCATCCTCACGGGCGGCGAGGTGATCTCCGAGGAGGTCGGCCTCAAGCTGGAGAACGCCACGCTCGACCTGCTGGGCAAGGCGCGCAAGGTCGTCATCACCAAGGACGAGACGACCATCGTCGACGGCGCCGGCTCGACCGACCAGGTCAACGGCCGCGTCAACCAGATCCGCGCCGAGATCGAGAACAGCGACTCGGACTACGACCGCGAGAAGCTGCAGGAGCGCCTGGCGAAGCTCGCCGGCGGCGTCGCGGTCATCAAGGCCGGTGCCGCCACCGAGGTGGAGCTCAAGGAGCGCAAGCACCGCATCGAGGACGCCGTGCGCAACGCCAAGGCGGCCGTCGAGGAGGGCATCGTCGCCGGTGGTGGCGTGGCCCTGCTGCAGGCCTCCCAGGTCTTCGAGAAGCTGGAGCTCGAGGGTGACGAGGCGACCGGAGCCAACGCCGTGAAGCTCGCGCTGGAGGCCCCGCTCAAGCAGATCGCCGTCAACGGTGGTCTCGAGGGTGGCGTCGTCGTGGAGAAGGTCCGCAACCTCCAGGTCGGCCACGGCCTGAACGCCGCGACCGGTGAGTACGTCGACATGATCGCCGAGGGCATCATCGACCCGGCGAAGGTGACCCGTTCCGCTCTGCAGAACGCCGCCTCCATCGCCGCGCTGTTCCTCACCACCGAGGCCGTCATCGCCGACAAGCCGGAGAAGGCCGCCGCGCCCGCCGGTGGCGGTATGCCGGGCGGTGACATGGACTTCTGATCGACCCCTGGGATTTTCCCGGGTTGATCAACGGTCTTGCCGAGGGCGGCACTCCCTGTTCCGACAGGGGGTGCCGCCCTCGGGCGTGTGCGCGTGGGTGCGCGTATGTGGGTGTGTGCGGGCGTGTGCGGGGTCACAGCTCGGGCGGGATGGCAGGGGCGGGGCCGGTTCGTTGAAACGTACGCCTTATGCGCATGCACATACTGTCCGGTATCCGAAGGAGCCCCTGAGTGACTGTCGCCGCCTCCCGCGCCGCCGAAATCCTGTCCCGGCCCGTCTCGCTGGGCGGCCTGACCGTCCCGAACCGGATCGCGATGGCCCCGATGACCCGCATGTTCTCCCCGGGCGGCGTCCCCGGAGAGGACGTCGTCTCGTACTACTCCCGCCGCGCCGCCGCCGGAGTCGGCCTCATCGTCACCGAGGGCACCTACGTCGGGCACGACTCGGCCGGGCAGAGCGACCGCGTGCCGCGGTTCCACGGCGCGGAGCAGCTCGCGGGCTGGGCGAAGGTCGCCGACGCGGTGCACGCGGCGGGCGGCACGATCGTGCCGCAGCTCTGGCACATCGGCATGGTCCGCAACCAGGGTGAGCCGCCCGTCGCGGACGCCCCGGCCGTCGGCCCCTCCGGGCTGCGCATCGGCGCTTCGGAGCCCACCGGCAAGGCCATGACCCAGGCCGACATCGACGCCGTCATCGGCGCGTTCGCCGAGGCCGCTGCCGCCGCCGAGCGCATCGGCTTCGACGGCGTGGAGATCCACGGCGCCCACGGCTACCTGCTCGACCAGTTCCTCTGGGAGGGCACCAATCGCCGCACCGACGCCTATGGCGGCGACCGCGTCGCCCGCGCCAAGCTCTCGGAGGAGATCGTCGCGGCTGTCCGCGAGACCGTCTCCGCCGACTTCCCGATCATCTTCCGCTACTCGCAGTGGAAGCAGGAGGCCTACGACGCCCGCCTCGCCGAGACGCCCGAGGAGCTGGAGTCCATCCTGACCCCGCTGGCCGCCGCGGGTGTCGACGCCTTCCACGCCTCCACCCGCCGCTACTGGGTGCCCGAGTTCGACGACTCCGACCTCAACCTGGCCGGCTGGACCAAGAAGCTCACCGGCAAGCCCACCATCACCGTCGGTTCGGTCGGCCTGAACGGCGTCGACTTCCTCAAGTCCTTCCAGGGCCAGGGCGCTGAGGTCAACGACCTCGACAACCTCCTGGACCGCTTCGAGCGCGACGAGTTCGACATGGTCGCCGTCGGCCGCGCCCTGCTCCAGGACCCGCAGTGGGCGGCCAAGGTGCTGGACGGCCGCTTCGCGGACACGGCCCCGTACGACCCGGCGGCGCTGAAGACCCTCAGCTGACCTGGTCATCTGAGGCTCTGGATTTGCTTGCGTCAGTCAAGGACACTGGCCGAACGCCTGTGCACCGGCATTCCGTGAGGAGATCCAGATGACGACGACCGAGTCCCGTCCGCCGGCGGGCAGCCCTTCCGAAGAGCCCGCACCGGTGGTGCGTACCACCGCCGGTGCGGTCCGGGGCCGCAGGGAGGAGGGACTCGCCGTCTTCCGCGGCATCCCCTTCGCCGCGCCCCCGGTGGGCGAGGCCCGTTTCATGGCACCGCGCCCCGCCCACGCCTGGGACGGCATACGCGACGCCCACGCCTTCGGCCCGCCGCCCCCGCAGGACATCGGCAGCCTGGGCGGCCCGGGCCTGCTCGACGTACCCGAGGGCGACGAGTGGCTCACGGTCAACGTCTGGACCCCCGAAGCCGACCCGGCGGCCCGCCGCCCGGTGATGGTGTGGATCTACGGCGGTGCCTACAAGCTCGGCCACTCCGGCAGCCCCGGCTACGACGCCCGGCACATCGCGGCCGAAGGCGACGTGGTCGTCGTATCCCTCAACTACCGCCTGGGCATGGAGGGTTTCGCGTTCATCGAGGGCGCGCCCGCCAACCGTGGCCTGCTCGACCAGGTGGCGGCACTGGAATGGGTCCGCGACAACATCGAGGCGTTCGGCGGCGACCCCGACCAGGTCACGGTCTTCGGTGAATCGGCCGGCGCGGGCTCGGTCGCCTCGCTGCTCGCCATGCCACGGGCGGCCGGTCTCTTCCGCCGGGCGATCGCGCAGAGCGTGCCGGGGACGTTCTTCTCCGACGCACTCTCCCGTGACATCGGTCTCGCCCTGGCCGCCGAGCTGGGGCTGCGCCCCACGGTCGCCGATCTCTCGACGATCGCCCCGCACCGGCTGACGTCGGCGGGCGAGACGCTGGGCGCCAAGATGCTCCAGTACGTCGACCGCTGGGGTCAGGCGGCGCCCACGGTCACGCCGTTCTCCCCGGTGGTCGACGGCGAGGTCCTGCCGACCACGCCGTGGCAGGCCCTGGCGGCCGGTTCGGCGAGGGACATCGACCTGCTCGTCGGCCACAACCGTGACGAGTTCCGCCTCTTCCTCGCCATGGCGGGCCGGCTGGGCCAGATCACCGAGGAGCAGGCGACATCCGCCCTGCGCCTGTTCGCCCCGGGCCCCGACGGGGAGCGGGCCTATCGCGCGGCCTTCCCCGACGCCTCCCCGGGCGAGCTCTACGAGCGCGTCCAGACGGACTGGCTGTTCAACATGCCCTCCCTGCACCTGGCCGACGCGCAGCGCGCGGGCGGCGGCAGCGCCTACGTCTACGAACTGACCTGGGCGGCCCCGGGCAGCGGCGGCGCGCTCGGTGCCTGCCACGGCCTGGACATCCCGCTGCTGTTCGGCACGTACGGGGCGGACCTGGGGCTGCTGCTGTTCGGGGGCGTGGAGCCGTCCGCCGAGGCGCTTGCGCTGTCGTCCGGTTTCCGCGCGTCCTGGACCTCCTTCGCGCGGTCGGGCGACCCGGGCTGGCCGGCGTACGACGAGCAGGAGCGGCTGGTGCGGGTGCTGGACGCGCAGCCCGAGGTGAGCGCGTACCCGGAGGAGACCTCGCGGCGCCTGTGGGAGGGTCACGACTTCCAGGCCCTGCCCCTGCTGTGAGCTACAGGTTGCCCATCGGCTCGATGTCGACCTTGACCGGCGTCCCCCACACCCGCAGCACCTCGTAGTCGGTGAACTCGTGCACGAGCCGGTACGCCATGGCCGACCTGGGCGCCTTGCGCTGGGCGGCGATGTACAGCTCGGCCTCGCGGCGGTCCCGGCGCGGGGTGCCGCAGAGCTGCCAGGTCTGGCCGGTCCACAGCTCCGGCAGCCAGCGCTGCTGGGGCTGGGGGCGGTCGCCGCTCACGCCGTAGCGGGACTGGACGGGGTCGGTCTGCGGCTGCTGCGGCGCGGGTCCGTTGAACTCGTTCCGGCGGGCCGTCCGGCGCCGGGTCTCGCACAGCAGACACAGGTCGGGGGCGTTCTCGTCGACGGGGCCGTTCGGATGCTCGGGGCATCGCGTGCTGGGCGCCGCTCCCGTGACGCTCTCGTCCAGCAGGTCCAGGGCGCGCTTCAGATCGGCCTTGACCTCGTGCAGCTTGGCGTCCGGGGTGTCGGAGGTGAGGGCTTCCCCGTGCTCACCGAGAAGTCGGAGGGCACGGCCTAGGGCGGTGAGCTGGGCGTGATTCATACGTCCATTGTCGCCAGTCGGCGCGGTCCCGGTGCGTGGGGCGGGCTGTTCATCTCCTGTTCCCAGGCAGTCGCCGCCGTCGCCATCAGGGCAGTGACGTGGCGCAAGGCCTCTGCCATGACCTGCCGGCCACCGGTCCGCCGACGCAGTGCGGCCTCATCGAGCACGGACCACACGGACGGCCTCGCCGGCTCGTCGAGGATGCGGCTCCTTCTCGCGGGTGTGGCGGAGTTCGGCGCCCGCCCGGCCCTGCCCGCCACCGCCGAGCGGGACCGGTACCAGAGGGTGCGGCACGCCATCGATGACCAGGCGATCGTCGAGGTGGGCCGCCCGCAGCTGTCGTCGATCCGGCTGCACGCGGACCATGTCCCCGGGCCGCTGCCGACCGTCCTGTACGCGCCGACCTGGGAGGGCTGGAGCGACGACGACTGCCACAGGTCGCTGATCCCGATGGGTGTGAGGCTGGTGGAGAGGCTGCTCGCGGAGAACGTACGGGGCGTTGGGGCCGACAGGGTGCTCGTTCCGGGTCTGGTTCCGGGGCTGGTTCCGCGGTCTCGGGGGTCTGCGAGGCTGATCGTGGCGGTGACACTTCGCCGCCAAGTGTCATCTCCGATAGGTCGACGCCCCGGATTTCGCAACCTCTGAGTCGTCAAGATGCCCGGTCCGCACGCCGGTTCGGACCGGCGATCATTCGATCTGGACAAGTGTTGTCGAGTCCTCGGTAAGGGCGGTGTTCTGCCTCCCGACCGCGCACGGGCGTGCAAGCATGGAGGCATGCACGGATACGGATGATCGTCATCTCTGGTGATGCGGTCGCAAACCCAGCCGCCACTCATGTCTCCGCGTTCACCACTGGCATCAGGAACAAGTCCGTTTCGCTGCTTCTGTTGCCTGCGCATGATGATCATTCGCGGTCGGCCGTGGGTGGGCCTCATTTACTCGGACTATTGTGAGGGTGTCGTGACCGATCAGCAGGAAACGGCCGCAAAGCGCGCGGCACTGCTCGCACTCAAGGTCTTTGGCGGAACCTGCTGGATCGCAGCGTATCGCGAGGCAATCGCGGAGACCGAGGAAGAAGGTACGGAGCTGCTCCCCGAAGCCGCTCTCGCCTTCAACCTGGCATGGGAGGCAATCTATTCCGCCGGGGGTATCTGGACATGGCGGAAACTATCGCTGGAAGATCGCGTTCAGACTGCCATCAACATCGCCTGGTTGGCGCATGACGTGAAATGGACGCAGGCGATTCGTAAGTCCGGTGCCCATGTGCGCCCGGCGCTGATCGCCTTGGCCGTCGCCTATCAGCTTGCTTTTCTTTCCAGGCTCCCTCCGGGGGAGGCGGCCCGGATCTCGGCCCTTTGGCAGAATCTTGGGTTTTCTGCGTACTGCGCCATTGCAGACCCACAGAGCAAGGCCAGTGAGAGAGTTAGCCGGTTCACTCTGCTCCGAGCTGTGGGAACAGCCGTACCCACGATGACCTCTGGCGTTCTGCGCGGTGTGGAGCTCCGATATCTGGTCCCCGGGATGGGGTGCGTCGCCTTCGACCTGATGCGTCTTGTCAAGCATGGGAAGGTGCAGAAGTGGTGGCCCTCTCGATAGTCATTCCGACCCTCAATGAGGAGACGTACCTCGGGCCGCTGCTGGAGTCCCTGGCCGGAGAGTCCGGGGATCTGGCGGTCGAAGTGATCGTCGTCGATGCGAGCTTGAACGACTTGACGACAGAAGTGGCCAGGCGTTATTCGGAGCGGCTTGCCATGACGATCACCAAGTCGCCGACCGCTGACATCGGCACCCAAAGAAATATCGGAGCCGCCTTGGCGAGGTATGAGTATCTGCTCTTCCTCGATGCGGACGTGGTGCTGGGGCCGCAGGTGATCCAACGCTGTCTGCGCAGATTGGAGCCGCGGGAACTGTGCATGGTTTCGGTGCGCCATCGCCCGGACAGAAGTAATGCAGGAATACGCGCCACGCTCCTGCTCATCTATCTGCTGATTCTTCTGGCGCGGCTGTTCGGCTATCCGGTCACGAACGGTGACTTCATGATGACCAACAAGCGGACCTATCGCGCGTTGGACGGCTTCAAAGAAGGGTTCCTCCTCGGCGAGGATACGGATTTCGGGATCCGCGCCCGAGGGATGGGAGCACGGCACTCCATCGAGTGGCGTTCCTATGTCACTGCCAGCTCGCGGCGTCTCAGTGTGGTGCCGGCTCCGAGACTGGCGTTCATCTGGGCGGCCGCTTATCTGCGCGTAGTGCGAGGGAAGGGGCCGGTGGGAAAGCGGGCGAACGACCTTCGATACCCCTACGGGAAGTGGTCCGTCAGGCCGCACTGACAGCGATGCTGCTCAGAGAGACGCGGCCATCCGGCGACGGGCGCGGCTCTCCAAGGGGGCGAGGATGAAGAGTTGAACAAGCATCAGAAACAGCATGATGGCGCTCCACTCGACTCGCACGTAATGCACCGGCGGCACGAAGAACAAGATCCAGAATATGGATGACGTCTGGACGATGCCCCGTATCACCCAGACGGTGCGAAGCCTCGAGCTGAGTACCGGTCCGATGACGATGGGGAACATGGCGTCAGTGAAAAGAATGCCGGATATCAAGAGAAGTTGATTCACGGACGGGCTGCCGATGGTGGCGGCAAGAAAGTAGAACTGCGCCAATGCCGCAGTCAATGTCATATGGGCCAGAGCTCGTCTGATGGACCTCCCCACAGGGATGAGGAAGTAGAGGCGAACATTGTTGATGTAGAAGAGGCCCATCCACGTGAGAACGGCTAGGAGCTGGCACACCAGGACGACTTGATCAGATTCTATGTGCGCCTCCAGGCCTCCGGAATCAAACCGAATCCGGGGAGGGTCGGCGGTGAATTTTTGTACGCTTGTCTCGAAGGCCCTCTGTACGCAGATCGCGTAAAACGCGGCGATCGCAATCTTGTACGGCTCCCAAAACGCCTCACGTTTGGACCGGTCTGGTTCCGTTTCGGCTTCTCGTTCCGCTGCTTCAGGTCGGGAGCCGGCTGTGCGCAGCACGTAGAAGGAAATCATCAGGAAGGCCAAGGCGGCGGCACGTTTCAAACCTGTCCGGCGGATTGACATGTCCGAAGTGTACTCGGTAATGTCGTTCCTGTAAGCCAATAGCGAGAGAACATGAGTTCCGACTTGAGCTATGATTCTCGATGGGGTGAAGTTCGCGAAGAAGTTCGCCTGAGCTTGCAGAATCGACTTCGGGAGCTGGGTCTCCCTGAAGAGGTCTATTCCAGGATTTCGCGCGGGGGGCGCTTGAATCGGGCGGTCCTTTTCCTCATGGTGGCGAATCCCGATGCGGAGAAGCGGAAGCGCCGGGTCGCGGTCGACCTCGCCGTGGCACTGGAGATGATCCACAAGGCGAGTGTGATTCGTGATGACATAGAGGACGCGGATTTCCTTCGGCGCGGCCTCCCCACCGAGCGGGCGATCATGGGAGTTCCGGGCGCATTGGCGCTTTCGGACGTGCTCCTGACGGGCGGGCTCGCCGTCATTCAGCGTCTGGAGCCGGCGGCGATCAAAAGGGTTCTGAACGCGTTGGTGAACATGTCACGTGGGCAGTTCTGTGATCTGCAAGGACCTCTGGCGCCGGAGGATCCGTTCGGTATAGCGGAGTTGAAGACCGGAAGCCTTGTGGCGCTGGTGTTCTGGATGGGAGGTCTGCACGCCGGCCGCTCTCGAGGAGACCGCAGGCTGCTGCACACCATGGGGATGCATTTGGGAACGGCCTTCCAGCTTGCAAACGACGTAAATAACGTCACACGCAACGAAGGGCGAGGAAAGCTGCCGGGATCGGACCTGGCAGAGCATAGGAATTCCGCTATCTCGCAACTGATCGATCAGCAGGCCGGTGAATTTCCGGACGCGGTCGAGTCTTCCATCCACTTGGCTGTGGAACGTACCTGCTTGGAGATCGCTCGGCGGCTTGGTGAGGCGAAGAGGATTGCCTCATTATTGAAGTGTCCACTTCCAGAGGGAATCCATTTGCTGGTTTCAGATGAAAAGACAGCACGCTCCTTCGTGGGTGACCAGCAGTAGCCCTCCCCCACGGCCCGTGTCCGCTTCGGGAGTGCAAAGGCCATGGGGCGGACGCGTCACGGTCTACGGCTTGAGGGACGTGAGCAGGCGGCGAGGGCCGCTCGCAAGTGCCCGTCGGACTGGGCGAGAAGGCGGGCCGCCGTCGGGCCGTCCACGTCGGCCAGGAGGGTGAGGATGGCGTTCTTGACCTCGCCGTCGGTGGCGGTGAGGGCCTGCTCGATCTCCTTGTCGTCGGCGCCGGTGGCGAGGGCGACGATGCGGTGGGAGCGGGCGCGGAGTTTGTCGTTCGACGCGCGGACGTCGACCATCAGGTTTCCGTAGGTCTTGCCCAGCCGGATCATCGTGATCGTCGAGAGCATGTTGAGGACGAGCTTCTGTGCCGTGCCGGCCTTCAGGCGGGTGGAGCCGGTGAGGAGTTCGGGGCCCACGACGATCTCGATGGCGTGGTCGGCGGCGGTGCCGAGGGCGCTGCCGGGGTTGCAGGCCAGGCCGATGGTGAGGGCGCCCCGGGTGCGGGCGTGTTCGACCGCGCCGATGGCGTAGGGCGTGCGGCCGGACGCCGAGATGCCGACCACCGTGTCGTCCGGGGTGAGGCCGAGGGTCTCCAGGTCGGCGCGGGCCAGTTCGCGGGAGTCCTCCGCGCCCTCGACCGAGGTGACCATGGCCTCGGGGCCGCCCGCGATCAGGCCGACGACCCGGGCCGGGTCGGTGTTGAACGTGGGCGGGCACTCGGAGGCGTCCAGGATCCCCAGCCGGCCCGCCGTGCCCGCGCCCGCGTAGACGAGCCGGCCGCCCCGGGCCATCCGCTCCGCGACCGCGTCGATCGCGGCGGCGATCTGCGGCAGCCGCGCCGCGACCGCCCCGGCCACGGTGGCGTCCTCGCCGTTCATCAGCCGCGCGATGTCCAGGGTGGGCAGCCGGTCGATGTCCGCCAGCTCCGGCCGGAAGGCCTCGGTGGTCAGGGACTCCAGCTCGGTTCTGAGGTCCCGGGGGTCGGAGGTGGAGGTCATGACGGCTCTTTCCGTGCTTCCCGTGTCTGTGTCGGTGCGGTGTTCAGGGACGGTGCCGGTGGGCCAGTGCCTCGTACGACGCCGAGAGCGCCGGCGCCGCCGTGTCGTACGTCCGCTGCGCCACCCCTATGAACAGGCAGTCCACCACAAGGAGCTGGCCGGTCCGCGACGACATCGCCGCCGGACGCAGTTCGCTCTCCCGGGCGGTGGACGTGGTGAGGACGTGATCGGCGTACTGCGTCACCGGCCCGTCCGGGCGGCCCGTGATCGCCACCGTCGTCGCGCCGCGCTCGAAGGCGACCCGCAGCGGCTCGATGACGTCCCCGGTGGACCCCGAGTGCGTGATGGCGACCGCCACGTCACCGGCCCGCAGTTGCACCGCGTTCGTCACAGCCAGATGCGGGTCGCTGTGGGCGTGGGCCATCAGCCCTATGCGCAGCAGCTTCTGCGTGAGGTCCTGGGCGACCAGACCGGACGCCCCGACGCCGTACACATCGGTGCGCCGGGCCGCGACCAGCGCGGTGACAGCGGCGCCGAGCTGGACGGTGTCGAGCCCGGCGGCGGTGTCGGCGAGGGTCTGCTGTTCGTCGTAGGCGAGCTTCGCGACCACGTCGGCGATCGGGTCGTCCACCGCGATGTCCGTCGTGATGGCCGGGGCCCGCCCGGACTGCTGCTGCGCGGCGAGGCCGGCGAGGGCGAGGCGCAGGTCCCGGTAGCCCGGATAGCCGAGCAGCCGGGCGGTGCGTACGACGGTCGCCTCGCTGGTGCCGGTGAGTTCGGCGAGGCCGGTGACCGTGAGGGCCGCGCAGCCGGCCGGGTCGCCCGCGACGGCCTCGGCGACGCGCTGCATGGAACGCGTCATCGACGGCGCCAGGGTCCGGACCTTGGCGGCGAGGGCGGCGGGGGCGGGCGGGGTGCCGAGCGTGCCGACCATGGCGCTCGGGCCTCCGGTGTCGCCCTTGCCGTTCCGGCCGCCGTTCTCAGCGGCGAAAATTTCCTTCACTCTACGGGTCACCCTTGAAAGATATTTTCGGCTCGGTGCCGGGGTCAAGAGTGCGCACAATGGGGGGCATGGAGCCCATCACACCCCTGGAGCAGACGCTGCACGCCGCGCGTGCCCTCGTACTGGCCGACCTCGTCGCGGGACGCGTCGCCGAGGCGGATGTCGTGTCCCTCGTCGAGGAGGCCGTCACACAGCGGCGGTGGTGGGTCGAGCAGTGGCCCGAGGGCGCTCCGTATGTCGCCGGTCTGGTCGCGCAGGACGTCCAGGACGCCCTGCTGGAGCGGTACGGCCGCTGGCCGCTGTGCCCCGTGTGCGGCGACGACCCGCACGCGCTGGACGTGGATCCGGTGCTGGGGGCCGACCCGCACTGGGTGTGCGGCGAGGCGGGCGTGAAGGTCGCGGCGGTCGGGTCGCTGAGCGAGGCCCTCGGCGGGGCGTCCTCGTGAGGGCCTGGTGACGATCTACATCGACCCACCGGCCTGGCCCGGACACGGCCGCATGTGGTCCCACCTGATCAGCGACGTCTCCTACGACGAACTGCACACCTTCGCCGAACGCCTCGGCGTCCCCCGGCGGGCCTTCGAACGCGACCACTACGACATCCCCGCCCAGCGGTACGCCGACGCGGTGGGCGCCGGGGCCGTGGAGGTCAGCAGCCGCGAGGTGGTGCGGCTGCTGCACGGGGCGGGGCTGCGACGACCCAAGGGTCTTTACCGCTCGCCGGGTTCACCGAGCTCGTAGGCTCAGCCGGTTCGCAGGCTCAGCCCGTTCGTAGGCTCTGCCGGCTCGCAGGTCCACTCAGCTCGCAGGTCCACTCAGCTCGCGGGTCCACTCAGCTCGCGGGTCCACTCAGCTCGTAGGTCACCTGCTCGGTGTCCTCCGCCACGGCCGTGAATCCGGCGCGGGTGAGGACGTTCCGCGAGGGCGTGTTGTCCCGCTCGACGTTGGCGACGACGGTCCGTACCTCGTCCCGGGCCAGCGCCCACGCCGACAGCGCACGCAGGGCCTCGGTGGCGTAGCCGTTGCCCCGGGCCGCTTCGACCAGGTCGTAGCCGATCTCGACCCGCCCCGCCTCGTCGGGAACGGCGTGGAAGCCCATGGCGCCGAGCGCCTGGTCGTCCTCGCGGCGGACCAGCACGTACATGCCCCACTCCGGCCGGTGGACCCCGTCCTCGTACTGCTTGAACACCAGCCCGGCGCCCACCCGGGTGCCCTCGGCCGGGCTCCCTCCGAGCCACTCGAAGCAGCCGCCCTCACCGACCGTGGCAAGGTCGTAGGCCACCGCCGGGGTGACGCCCTCGAGGGCGAGCCGTTCGGTCTCGACGACCAGGTTGTTGTTCCACCGCCACTCGGTGACGGGCGCCCGCCCCGGCAACTCCCCCCGGCCGGTGGCCCACAGCAGGGTCTGCCAGGGGTTCGGTCCCGGCTGGACGTGCGGAAAGATCCGCCTGAGAACGAAGTCGCACAGCTCGGAGTCCGCCTCGTACGGCACGCCCAGTCCTTCGGCGATGTCGTGCGTGTGCAGCAGCACCTCGGCCGCTCCCATCGCCGCGAACCCCTCACGGTTCGCGCTGCGGAACGGATACGGATGGAAGGCCCGCACCTGCCGCGGAGTCGTCCGGATCGCCGCCGCGAGCAGAGCCCCCGTCGTCCGGATCACCTGCACCGCACCCGCGTTGCCGGCCCCCTCCTCCAGCGACAACTCGAAGGGCGTGTACGCCTCGGCCTCCCGCCCCGCCAACTGCCCCGCGTACGCGATGAGATCCTCGGCGATATGCACGGCCGTCTCCCGACAACTCCACGCGAGCCGCCCGGCCGCCGCCCCCTCCCAGTCCCGGTCGGTGACTCCCCCCAGCAGGCCGACACACTCGCCGACGGCCTGTTCCACCTGTTCCGCGCCTGTTGTCCACATGGTGGGGAGGCTATGAGGGTGTGGGGGCCTCGGGCGACGGGTTTTCCGGGGCGGGGAACCAGTCTTCGATCTCGTGACGCATGCCGAGTCCGGTGGCCTTGAGGGCCGTTTCGCGGAGCGTCTTGGCGGCGGAGAGGGCTACGACGGCCAGGGTGACGAGGGAGAGCGGGGGGTCGTCGGGGTGGAGGGTGGGGGTGGAAGTTTCCTCGGTGGTGAGGGTGCGAAGCAGGGCGTCTGCCAGGTGGTCTTCCCTGAGCCAGGTTTTCGACGGGGGGACGACGTCGTAGCCGAAGTCGGTGAGGGCGTCGGCTCGGCCTCCCACCGCGTGCAGGGCGGCGGGGGATACCGGGCCGCAGGCGGCGGGGTCGGCGAAGGGGCGGTACCTGTAGAGCGTGTTGTCGATGCCGCTGGCGGAGGAAACGGCCTCGGCCGTGACCGAGCAGCGGTAGCCCCATCTGGCGAGGACGGAGATCGCCTCGGGCAGTGAGATGCCCGTCTGCCGTGCCGCGAGGGCCACCCCGAAGAGGCTCAGGGGGCTGCCCGTGCGCAGCGTGACACTGTGACTGACAAGTGCGGTCTCAGCCGGCGAGGGCAGCTGTCCTTCATCGTCGGGGACAGGCGCCACCGCGTAGCCAAGATCCTCCAGCCGTGCGGCGATGGACTGGACGGGCCTTTGGAGATGGCGTGCCACGGCTGTCATGTAGAGGAGTGAGACCTCCTGATCCACCCAGGGACGCTGGGCGTTGTACAGAAGGAGCGTTCGGTCGTCCTCTGTCAGTTCGCAGCCGTTTGTGGCGTCGGGGGGCAACTGGAAGCCCAGCTCGGACAGGAACTCCGTGATGCGGAGCATCGTCGCGTCCGTGTCGTGGGCCACCGAGGCCAGCTGCGCCCGGGAGATGCGCAGAGCCTCATCGGGGGACGGTTGGGTAGCGCACGACGACCACAGGCGCTTGATGATGCCTTGCTCCTCCTCTGTCCAGTGCTCCCGGACCGGGTGGTCCTCCGGCACGGTGAAGCCCAATTCCCGCAGACGCCGCGCGGCTTGCGGAGTGGAAGTGGCGCGGTACACGGCACTGACACAGACCTGGGCCCCCGAAAGTACCGAGTCTGGAGCCAGCCACTCCGACGCGGTGCCCATCCGCAGCAGGAGCGGAAGATCCTCGTATTCGGCGGCGGCGCAGCCGGACAAGGGTTCGACCTGGTAGTCCAGAGCGGTGAGCCGGGCGGCGACGTCCGCGGGCGGGCGTTCCGACCTGCTGCTCAGCGCGAAGATCTTGGCGGCGCTGAGCGGCTGGCCGGGGTCGTGCCAATCGGCAAGGAAGCCGAGAAGCAGAGCGGGATGCCGGCTGTCCGGCTCCCCCGTCCAGTCTCTGTACGCCCTGTCCCAGCGCTTGGACGAACCTCTGGCGAGCAGCACCAGGTCGGAGGGCCGGGCGCACAACTCGTCGGACGGGCACGATTCCGGCAGTGACACCGGCCCTCCGAGTCCCGCGCGGTACAGCGCGCGCAGGCGCCAACGCAGCACACTCGGCGGCATGGTGCTGAAGAAGCGGGCAGCGTGGTGCCGACGTAGTTCCAGCCTGTAGCTGCCGGTCACCAGAGGGATGAGGTCGGCGTCAGGGAGGAAATAGCCAATCTTGCTGAAGGGCATCGAGTAGTCCCCGATGCGCCATTTCACGTCGGCGAGCTGGGCGTGCCGAGCCACGAGGTCGCCGAACCACGTCGAGGCCGAGCTGGCTTGCGTCAGCCACTCAAGGGTCGGAAGGGGAAGGTCCGGGAGTGTCAGACTCGGCGCCGCAGCGGTGAGCGTAGCCCTTACGTGATCGCGGTCGAAGGAACGCACCTTCTTCCGGTCGACGGTGAGCACCGGCGCATGCTCACCATGCAGATTCATGATGATGCCGTAGGGGAACTGGTGTACCGCCTGGAATGCCGGTTCCGTTTCCGTCAACAGGCCGTCGGACAGGACGATGCCCTGGCGGTCGATCCACCAGAGGTCCGGTGAACCGGACGCGAGGCAGACAGGGCCCTTGGCCCGAGCGCCCGACTTCCCTTGCGACAGCTCGATCTCAACAGCCGTAAGAGACAACTCTCTCGGCACCCACTCATGCCCGCGGGACCCGTGCGCCGCAGTCGTCTGATAAGCCGCCACCCACAGCAACCGCTGCAACGCGTCCACGCACGACATGCGCTTCCCCTGCCGCGACAGCAACAGCCGCACCGTCGTCCCCGGCTCGGTCCCCTCCCCAAGGTCCTCCACCCGGAACAGATTCCCCGGCCCCGCGATCGTCACCTGGAGCAGCCGCCCGGGCCGGCCGTCCCGCCCCATGCGGCAGGTGCGGACCACGATCTCGTCGGCCAGCATGAAGTAGCTCAGGACCCCGATGCCGAAACGGGAGTTGGGGTACAGGCGGAGCTTGGGTTCCGGGAGTTCGCTCCAGGCGACCTGTTCCTCGATGTACTCGGGCAGGTCGACGAAGCGGGTGCCGCCCTGGGAGAAGACGCTGCCGAGTTCGGTGAGGCCCATGCCGATGCCGTTGTCGCGGCACTCCAGGTAGGGGCGGCCGTCCGAGCCCACGCCCTGGACGAACTCGATCCGGCCCTCCCAGGGTGCCGTCGGACGGCCCGTGCGCTGGAGGTACTGCGTGCGGCAGTCCCGGTAGCGCAGCGCGTCCAGCGCGTTCTGGTAGAGCTCGCGGACCGCCAGCTCGCGGTCGCCGTAGAGCTGTTCGCCCATGAGGAGCTCCTGGACGCGGTCCTCGGCGAGCTGGAAGCGGATGCCGTCGGAGAGCTGGTCGGGGGTGTTGCCGTCGAGGCGGACCCGGCTGCCGTCGGCGTAGGGCGGCAGGTCGCTGAGCGGGGCCAGGGCGGGGTTGTCGTCCCGGTTGATCTCGCGGAGCAGGGTGTCGACGCGGTCGGCGTGTTCCCGTAGGGCGATCTGGACGGCCGGGTGGGTGCAGACCGCGTTCAGGGAGCGGCCGACACCGGAGTGCCGCCAGTCGGAGCGGCGCACGGTCGTCCTGAGTTCGCCGAGGTCGACGCTGTCGTAGATGCCGAGGTGCTCCACGACGATCTCGGGCAGGTCGACGGGGTCGACGGCCATCGCGTAGGCCGCCTTGAGCAGGGCGGAGACCAGGGGCTGGCGGACCTCGTGCTCGTCGCCGGTGGTGGCGGCGATGACGTCGTGGTCGTCGAGGGCGCCGGAAGGGCGGCCGGTGGAGGCCCGGCGGACGGAGAACGGGGCCGTGCGGTGTTCCTTCAGCAGCAGCATCAGACGGTCCGCGGAGAGTGCGTCGGTCACCCATGGCGGCTGGTCGGAGCCGCCCGCCACCTCGCCGAGGAGGGACTTGAGCTTCTCCGCCGCGTACAGCTCCGGCTGCTGGATCAGCCAGCGGTGGAACAGCCACCAGCGGATCCGCTCCACGGAGTCGCGGGCCGCGGTCTGGTCGTGCAGGGTGCGCAGCCGGCGCTTGAGGCGCGGGAAGCCCTGGCCGAACTTGCGGAAGCGGGTGTGGTCGGGGCCGGTGGCGCACAGGTCCGTGCCGAGTACGCCGACGCGCTGTGCGGCCTCCTGGGTCCAGAAGGCCTGCTCGACCAGGGGCAGCAGGACCGCCAACGCGGCCTCGGTCGGGGACAGAGCGACGTTGTCGGCGAGCCGGCCTGTGAGGAAGCCCAGTCTGTCGTGGGTGCGCCGGGCCAGTTCGTCGTCGTGCCAGGGGTCGTCGCGCAGGGCATGGGCCGCGCTGTCGTACATCGCGGCCAGCCGGGACGCCAGGGCGGCACAGGTCTCCTGGAGGTGCCGGCGGGCGGGGCCGTCGGGGGTGCGCTGCCAGACCGGGTGCCGTTCGGCGGAACGGATCCACGGGTGCGTCTCGGTGCGCCGGTCGGGGCCGGGCAGCAGCGGGAAGTCCTCGCCGCCCGGTGCGGCCGCGGTCTCAGTGACGACGGTGACCTCCTGCGGCGGGCGGGTCTTGCCGTAGGCGCGGTGCAGTTCCACGACCCGTTTCTGCACCCGCGTCGCGAACTCGTGCAGGTGCAGGGCATGCGGGTCCGCCGCGATCGTGTCCGCGAGGGCGCGGGAGAAGAGGCTGAAGGACTCGCCCGGCTGGGTGCCGGGGTCGAAGCCCGGCCGGACCGTCTCCTTCTCGCCTACGAACAGGGCCAGTTGGGGTGCCTTGCAGGCGTGCACGTAGGCCACTTTGCGGCGCAGCGTGTCGGCGACCTTGCGCCGGGGCCAGGGCTGGATGCCGGGCAGCGTGGCCATGGTGTCGCGGTCGATGCCCTCCCGGCAGGCGTCGACGAGGAAGACGACATGAGCCGCCGGGGAGTCCTCCAGTTCCCGCTCCCAGCCGATCTCGATGCAGCTCTCGGCGAAGACCCCGACCTCGAAGGTGGCGTCCTCGGGGATCAGGAAGTCCTTGCCCTCGAAGTGCTGGCCGTGTCCGCTGAGCAGGATCAGCAGGGTGTCGCCCCGGCCGGCGTCGCGCAGGAAGGCTCGGATGCGGCCGTTGACCGTGTTCGGTGTGATGCCGCGCTTGCTCTCGACGATCTCCGCCGTCCGGAAGCCGCGTTCGATGAGCATGTCCCGGATCCGCTGCAGGTCGTCGCGGACGAACGGCAGGTCCTGGATGCGCGGGTCGTCGTACTCGCTCGCTCCGATGAGGAGGGCCTTGTGCTGGACCTTGTGCATGCGCGGCGGGTCAGGCGGCGCGGAGGGATTCGGCTCCCGCGGTCGTCCTCGCCGCTGTGTTCCGGTTCGCCGTGCTGCCACTCATGCCGTCCCCCTGCCCCTCGGCCGTTCGTCCGACAACTTTAGTTCACAAAGGGGTTGTTGCGTCCCCTCATGAAGTCCCCGGAAGGCGCTAGGAAGGCCGTTTGAAGACCAGCGTCAGTCCGCGGGTGCCCTGCACCTGGCCGGTGCCGAGTAGCTGGACGCCGCCGCTCGCGGTGACCTGGAAGGACAGTTGGGCCTCGGCGAGCGGCAGGGTGCCGCCCCGGGCCGCGGCGTCCTCGAACAGCTGCTGGAGAGCGTCGACGGTTTCCGCGAGGTTCTTGCGCAGGGGACCGAGCGGTACGGACCGCAGGGCGGGTTCGCCGCCGCCGAACAGGCCCATCGAGTCGTCGCCCTCCTCGGTGACGGTGACCCAGAACGGCAGGCTCGGCTCGATGACCTCGGGCTCGCCGGCGTTGTCCATCCGTGTTCCCCTCCCTGTGGTGCGGTGGGGCCAACCCTAGAACCCGGGGGCCGGTCAGGAGGGCGAATCCTCCAGCAGTTCCAGCTCCGACCGCAGGTTGTAGCGGGCCGTCGCCTCCCACTCGCTCGCCCCGTGCGGGGTCCTGAACAGCCTCGGCAGGTCCAGGAGTTGGCGGAGGATCGTCGCGCGGCCCGTGCGGAAGGCGTCGTTCGGGACGAAGTGGTATTCCGCGCGGACGGCGGTGGTGTAGGCCGCGTAGGCCGACGGGGGTGAGGCGAGGATGGCCAGGTCGGCGTCGCAGAGGACCTGGCCGTCGGGGTCGTCGTCGGCGGGGTCGTGGGTGATCGTGAGGCGGACCAGGCGGGCCACTTCGGCGGTCTTGGCGGCGGGGACGCCGGCCTCGGTGAGGGCGCGTTCGGCGAGGCGGGCGGAGCGTTCCTCGTTCTCGGAGCGGTCGGGGAGATAGACCGCGTCGTGGAACCAGGCGGCGAGGCGCACCACGTCCGGGTCCTGCGCGTGCGGCTCCAGTGCGTCGATGTGGTCGAGGACCGCTGTGAGGTGGTGGACCGTGTGGTAGTGGCGTTGGGGCTCCTGCCAGCGGGTGAGCAGGTTGTCCGCGTACGGGGCAGGGTCGGGACCGCCGGCCGGGCCCCGGGCGGATTCCAGGGCGCGGGTGAAGCGGGTGCGCAGGGTGTCGGGATCGGGATCGGCCATGGAGTCATTCTCCCGCTGGGCCGGGGGTGGGACCTAGCGTGGGTCGTATGACGACTCCTGCTGATGTGCACGAGGAACGCGACCCCGAGCAGCCCGGGCGGCTGCTCACGATCGAGCGCGACGCGCTGATCCCGCTGCTGCGGGGCAGGGCCGAGGAGGACTTCGCACGGCCCGTGGCCGCGTGTCCGGGCTGGACGGTCCGGGATGTGCTGGCGCACTGCTCGGCCGTACTGACCCGGGTGGCGGAGGGCCGGTTCGAGGCGGGTGTGTTCTCGCCCGAGTCGAACGACCGGGACATCGCCGAGCGGGAGGGGTGGAGCAACGCGCAGGTCGTGGCGGAGCTGGAGCGCGGGCTGGGCGAGGCCGGGGCGGTGATCGCCGGGGCGGGCGGGAAGCTGGACGGTGTCGCGCTCGGGGAGTGGGTGCACGCCGGGGACGTGCGCGAGGCGCTCGGGGAGCCGGGGGCGTACGGCGGGGCCGGGCTGCCGGACGCGCTCGCGCTGCTCGCCCGCATCACCCACGAGCGGGGGCATGTGGCGCTGCACGCCGACCTCGACGACCTGGACGAGCCGCTGCGGCTGGGCGAGAGCGACGGGGAGCGGCCCCCGGGGCGGTTCATCGGGGACGGGCCGACCCTCGTACGGCTGTACGCGGGGCGTCGGGTCGGGGAGGCGACGTCGTATGAGCTGGCCGGGGTGGAGGCGAAGGAGCTGAACATCTTCGGATGACCGGGAGAAGACCCCTGGGGGAGGGGTGAAGGGGCCGGCCCACGGGAAGTAGTCTGGATTGGACTAGACCTGTGGGTGGGTTCCGGCCGCCCTCGACGCCGATGAACGCCGGCGAATGCCTATGAATGCCTATGAATGGGGTCCCATGAGCAAGCGTGCAGTCCTGGAGGTGATCGCCCTCGGCGTGGAGGACGCGGTCGCCGCCCAGGCGGGAGGCGCGGACCGTCTCGAGCTGGTCACCGACATGGCGGCCGACGGGCTCACCCCGTCCGCCGGGACCGTCGCCGGGATCCGCCGGGCCGTCGACCTCTCCCTGCGGGTGATGCTCCGGCTCACCGACGGCTTCGCCGCGGGGGACACCGACCGGCTGGTCCGGGTGGTGGGCGAGCTGCGGGAGGCCGGGGCCGAGGAGTTCGTGCTCGGGTTCCTCGACGCGGACGGCGGCGTGGACCTGACGGCCGTGGAGCGGGTCGTCGCGGTGCTGGACGGCTGCCCCTGGACCTTCCACCGTGCGATCGACCGGGCCGCCGACCGCGACGCCCTGCGCAAGCAACTCGACGGGATGCCCGGGCTCGACACGTACCTCACCGCCGGATCGGCCGACGGGGTCGACGACGGGCTCCCCGTGCTGCTCGCCGAGGCGGGACGGCAAGGGGAGCCCGGGTACGAGCAGCAGTTGCTGGTGGGGGGCGGGCTGCGCCTGGACCACATTCCGACGCTGCTGGCGGCCGGGGTCGACGGCTTCCACATCGGCGGCGCGGCCCGGCCGGAGGGCTGGGAGGCGCCGGTGTCGGCGCAGGCCGTCGCACGGTGGCGGACCGCCCTGGATGCCGCGCCCGTGTGATCCCGGGCGCCGCGCCCGCGTGACTCCGGGTGCCGTACCCGCGTGATCCTGGACGCTGCCCCCGCGTGTCTCCGGACGTCGCCCCCGCGTGCCCCCGGACGTCAGCCCCGTCAGTCCGTCCGCCCGCCCTCGCTGCTCGACTCCGGAAACACGGGGAAGCAGCGACCGCACCCGCGCGTTGTCCCGTTGCATGAGCCTGCGCTTCTCACTGATGGGTCCGGTACGAGCCTGGCGCGATGAAGAGGAGATCGAACTGGGGCCGCGCCAGCAGCGCGCGGTGCTGGCGGCGTTGCTGCTGAACAACGGCATCCGGCTGAGCAACGACCAGTTGATCGGCATGGTCTGGGACGACCCGACGCCGAGCGCGGTGATGGCACTGCGGACGTACGTCTACAAGCTCCGCAAGACGCTCCCGGAGCTGAACCTGCAGTCCAGGGACGGCGGGTACACGGCCCGCGCGGAGATCGTCGACGACTGCCGCGGCGAGCCGTTGGAGGGCCTGCGGAGTGCCTACTTCGATGCGCAACGGGTGCGGCTCGGCGACCACCGGCTCAAGGCCCGGGAGGACTGCCTCGAACGCGAGCTCGACGTGCTGGAGCTGCAGCGGCACGTCGCCGACTTCCCGCTCAGGGAACGACCTCGCGCCCTCCTGATGCGCGCGCTCTACCTGGAGGGCAGGCAGGGCGAGGCACTCGACCACTTCCACCGGGCGCGCGCCCTCCTCATCGAGGAACTCGGCCTCGAACCGGGGCCGGAACTGCGCGAGGTCCATGCGCGGATCCTCACCGGCGACCTCACCCTGCCGCGCAGGCCGGAGCAACTGGTGCCGGATCTGGTCGACTTCACCGGACGGGCCGAGGAGATCGCGCAGGCCCTGAGGACGCTGCCGGGCACCGTGGGCATCACCGGTATGCGGGGCAGCGGCAAGACCGCGCTGGCCACCCGGATCGGCCATCTCGTCAAGCAACGCTTCCCGGACGGGCAGATCTTCGTCAGGGGCAGGGACGTAGCCAACGAGCTGTTGCGCGCGGTCGGAGTCGAGAACCCCGTCGGCGACAAGGCCGCGCTGTGGCGGGAGAAGGCGCGCGGCAAGCGGTTCCTGGTCGTGGTCGACGACGTGCGGGACGCGGAGACCGTGCGCGATCTCGCCACGCCCGGCTCGGCGATGATCCTCACCAGTGTCCGCCGCTTGCACGAGCTGCCGGGGGTGACCTGGCTGAAGATCGCCGGGCTGGCCGAGCGGGAGGCGCGGGAGTTCCTGCGCAAGGTCATCGGCCCGGCACGCGCGGACGCGGAACCCGAGCAGGCCGAGAGGCTGCTGGAACGCCTGTCGCGACTGCCGCACCCGATCAGGGTGATCGGCGGCACGCTCAGCTCGCGTCCGCACTGGACGATCGAGATGGTCCTGCTGCAGATGGATCGCAAGAGCAGGCTCGTCGACGTGATCCCCGCCGACTGCGCCGCGATGATGGCCCCGCTGGTCGCGGCCGAGAAGCAGCTGAGCGATCCGGAACGGCGCCTGCTCATGTGCCTCGCGCGCCGGGACGTCGAGGTGATCGACAGTCACGAGGCGGCGGAGATGTGCGGGGGCGACGACGGCGAGATCGAGCTGGTGCTGGAGTCGCTCTCGGGCGTGCACCTGATCGAGCCGCTCGTACTCGGCCGCTACCGGCTGCCGCGGTTCGTGCGCCTCTGCTTCGCGCTGCGCGTGGCGGCTTCCTCACGGCCTGACCAGGCCGTATATGCGGAAACTATGCTCTGACGATCCGGCGCGGCCAGGTTGGCAGACATGACAACCAAGGAACTTCAGGACCAGAAGGCACTCGTCACCGGCGCCACGTCGGGCATCGGCCGCGCGATCGCGGTCAAGCTCGCGGAGGCGGGGGCCACCGTCTATGTGACCGGGCGCAGGGCCGAACTGGGCAAGGAGACCGTCGAGCTGATCGAGCGGGCGGGCGGGACGGGCCACTTCGTCGTCGCGGACGTCGCGAACATCGACGACGTCCGCAGGCTCGCCGAGGAGGTCGGCGAGGTGGACGTGCTCGTGAACAACGCGGGCATCTTCCCGTCCTCGACGACCCCCGATCAGCCGCTCGACAGCTACGAGCAGGTGTTCGACGTCAATGTCCGTGCGACCTACTTCCTGACGGCCGCGCTCGCGCCGGCCATGGTGGCCAAGCAGAAGGGTGCGATCGTCAACGTCTCGTCGGTCGCCGGGCAGATCGGCACCCCGGTCGGCTCCGTCTACAACGCCAGCAAGGCCGCAATGGACGCGCTGACCCGGTCGTGGGCCGTCGAGTTCGGCGCGGCGGGTGTGCGCGTCAACTCCGTGGCACCCGGCCCGATCCGCACCGACAAGGCCGTCGAGACGGTGGGCGAGCTGTTCGAGGAGTTCAGCAGGAACACCCCGCTCGCCCGCGCCGGCGAGCCCGAGGAGATCGCCGAGGCCGTGGCGTTCCTGGCCTCCGACAAGGCCGGCTACATCACCGGCGCGGTGCTCGCCGCCGACGGGGGCTACGTCGCGACCTGAGCGGTCAGGGAGATGCCAGCTGCGGCGGCAGCCCGGCCGCGTGCGTGACGATCAGCCCCGACACGGCTCGCGTCAGCGCCACGTACAGACGCCGCAGGCCGGTGCGCTCGTCGGGTTCGCCGTCGACCACCGCCTGCGGCTCGTCCAGGACGACGTAGTCGTACTCCAGACCCTTCGCGAGCGTGGCCGGGACCAGGGTCAGGCGGGTCTCCTGGGTGGTCTCCTCGCCCGGGCCGAGGTACGGGACACCGGCCTCCGCCAGGGCCTCCGCCAGTGCCGGGATCCGGGCGTCCGCCGCGATCAGGCCGGTCGAGCCCTCGTTGCGCAGCAGCTCGCGGCAGGCCTCGACGACATCGGCGGTCGCGGGGGCTTCCCTGACCTCGAAGTGGCCCGGGTTCTCACGGATCGACTCGACCGGAGTGAGGCCCGGGGCGATGTGCGGCAGCAGCCGGGAGGCGTAGGTGATGACGTCCGTCGGCACACGGAAACCGGCCGTCAGCTCCTCCACCACCGCGTCCTGTTTGCCCAGGTGGGTCAGCGCCTCCTGCCAGCCTCGGGTCGCCCAGGGCGTGGTGCCCTGCGCCAGGTCGCCGAGGACGGTCGCGCTCCCGGTGGTGCAGCGGCGGCCGACCGCCCGGTACTGCATGGGGGAGAGGTCCTGCGCCTCGTCGAGGACGACATGCCCGAGGGAGTGCGTGCGCTGGATCAGGTCGGTGGCCTCGTCGATGAGGACGGCGTCCGCGGTCGACCACTTGGCGGACTTGACGCTGCGCGCGGGCTTCGCCCACAGGATCGCCTTCCGCTCCTCCTCGTCGAGGATCCCCTCGGCGTGCTCGGCGAGGAAGTCCGCGTCCGACAGCAGGCGCAGCACCAGTTTCGCCGGGTCGACGGCCGGCCACACCGTCTTCACGGCCGCCTTGACCGCGCTGTTGCGGGCCACCGCGTCCTGCACCCGGTCGTCCGGGGCTTCGCCCGAGCGCTCCATCTGCACCAGCACCGCGTGCGCGATGCGCTGCGGCAGGGCCTCGCGGGCGGCGCCGTAGCGGATGTCGCGGTCGAGCAACTCGCGGACGATGTCCTCCAGTTCGTACTGGGCGACGCGCCAGCGGCGGGAGCCGCGTACGACCACGACCGGCTCGGTGGGCAGGGTGACGTGCGCGTAGAGGGCCCTGCGCAGCACCTGTGCCATGCGGGCGTCGCCCTTGACGACGGCGGCCGTCGCGTCGTCCGTGCCCTTGATCTCGACGTGGGCCACCAGGTCCTCGACGGTGGCCTGCTGGACGCTCAACTCGCCGAGAGCGGGCAGCACTTGCTCGATGTAGTGCAGGAAGGACCGGTTGGGTCCGATGACCAGGGTGCCGGTGCGGGCGAGGCGCTCGCGGTGGGCGTAGAGGAGATAGGCGACCCGGTGCAGGCCGACGGCGGTCTTCCCGGTGCCCGGGCCGCCCTGTACACACACCGAGCCGGAGAGCCCGGAGCGCACGATCTCGTCCTGCTCGGGCTGGATCGTCGCGACGATGTCCCGCATCGGGCCGACACGCGGACGCTCGATCTCCTGCTGGAGGAGCCGGCTGGTCTTCGCCGCCTCGGCCGGGTCGGAGAGGTGCTCGTCCTCGTACGCCGTGAGGTCGCCGCCCGTGTAGCCGAAGCGGCGGCGCAGCGCGATGTCCAGGGGGTCCTTCTTGGAGGCCCGGTAGAACGGCTGCGAGACGGGTGCGCGCCAGTCGATCACCATGGGGTCGCCGTCGGCGTCGTGCACATGCCGCCGCCCGATGTAGAAGCGCTCGCCCTCCGCACCCTCGGCCTGCTCGGCGCCGGGTGTGTGCAGATAGTCGAGCCGCCCGAAGAACAGCGGGGTGTCGCTGAGGTCGGCCAGGGCCTTGATGCGCTCCTCGATCTGGTGGTTCAGCGCCTCCGCGTTGACCCAGTTCGCGGTGACATCGCTGATGTCGAGGGCCTCGACGTCCTCGCGCATGGCGCGCAGGGCGGAACGGGACGAGGAGAGGTGGGAGCGCTCACGGGAGAGCGGGTCGTCGACGGGCGTGGACAAGGGGGTGCCTCCGGAGGACCTGCGGAAGGGACGGCGGTGAGATACCGGCCGGTTTCCGTCCGGTCGGCGGCGCTCCGAGAGGGAGGCGGGCAAGAGCGGAGATCCTAGAGGAGCGGGGGAGACGACCGCCAACGGTTTTATTCACCGCCAACGGTTTATGCGGCGACCCGTAAGGGTCGTTGTCCCACGGGTCCGCACGAGGTCCGCACGAGGTCCTACGAGAGGTCCTACGAGCGGAGTACCCCACCTCGGTCCCTGGACCGACGCGGGCTTTACGGGCGAAACCGCACCATGGAGACATGAGCGCAGCAACCCTTTCCCCTGCCCCCGCACCGGGCCGGCCGCCGGGTGCCACCGCCGTGACCGGCAGCCACCGCCACCGCCTCGGCGACGCCCTGCGCGCCGTCAAGGTCTTCGCGGGCGCCGCCTTCGACGTGATCGTCCTCGGACAGTACGGCGAGGAGGTCGGCGTGGTCCGCCGCAAGTGAGCCGACGGACCCGCCACTCTCAGCTGTCCGCGAGCAGCTCGTCCGCGTCCACGATCCGGTACGCGTACCCCTGCTCCGCCAGGAAGCGCTGCCGGTGGGCCGCGAAGTCCTGGTCGATGGTGTCCCGGGCGACCACGGAGTAGAAGTGGGCTTGGTGGCCGTCCGACTTGGGGCGCAGCACCCGGCCGAGACGCTGGGCCTCCTCCTGGCGGGAGCCGAAGGTGCCCGACACCTGGATCGCGACGGTCGCCTCGGGCAGGTCGATCGAGAAGTTCGCGACCTTGGAGACCACCAGCACACTGATCTCGCCCTCGCGGAAGGCGTCGAAGAGCTTCTCGCGCTGCGCGTTCGACGTCTCGCCCTTGATCACGGGCGCCCCGAGGTGTTCCCCCAGCTCGTCGAGCTGGTCGATGTACTGGCCGATCACCAGGATCTGCTGTCCGTCGAAGCGGCGGACGATCGCCTCCGTGACCTTCCGCTTGGTCGCGGTCGTGGCGCAGAAGCGGTACTTCTCCTCCGTCTCGGCCGTGGCGTACGCGAGCCGCTCGGAGTCCGTCAGATTGACCCGGACCTCGACGCAGTCGGCGGGCGCGATGTAGCCCTGCGCCTCGATCTCCTTCCACGGCGCGTCGAACCGCTTGGGCCCGATCAGCGAGAACACGTCCGACTCACGGCCGTCCTCGCGCACCAGGGTGGCCGTCAGGCCGAGGCGGCGCCGGGCCTGAAGATCCGCGGTGAACTTGAAGACCGGCGCGGGCAGCAGATGCACCTCGTCGTAGACGACCAGGCCCCAGTCCCGCGAGTCGAACAGCTCCAGATGCGGATAGACGCCCTTCCGCTTGGTCGTCAGCACCTGGTACGTGGCGATGGTGACGGGCCGGATCTCCTTGCGCGTCCCGCTGTACTCGCCGATCTCCTCCTCGGTGAGCGAGGTCCGCTTCACCAGCTCGTGCTTCCACTGCCGGGCGGAGACCGTGTTGGTGACGAGGATCAGCGTCGTGGACTTCGCCTGGGCCATCGCCCCGGCACCGACCAGCGTCTTCCCGGCGCCGCAGGGCAGGACGACGACGCCCGAGCCGCCGTGCCAGAAGTTCTCGACGGCCTGCTTCTGGTACGGCCGCAGCGCCCAGCCGTCCTCGGCCAGCTCGATCGCGTGCGCCTCGCCGTCGACGTACCCGGCGAGGTCCTCGGCCGGCCAGCCCAGCTTCAGCAGGGTCTGCTTGATCTGCCCGCGCTCGGAGGGGTGCACGGCGACGGTGTCCGGGTCGATCCGGGCGCCGACCAGGGGTGTGATCCGCTTGGACCGCAGGATCTCCTCCAGCACCGGCCGGTCGGTGGTCGTCAGGACCAGGCCGTGCGCGGGGTGCTTGGACAGGGTGAGCCGGCCGTAGCGGTCCATCGTCTCGGCGATGTCGACGAGCAGCGCGTGCGGCACCGGATAGCGGCTGTACTCCACCAGCGCGTCCACGACCTGCTCCGCGTCATGGCCCGCCGCGCGCGCGTTCCACAGACCCAGCGGGGTCACCCGGTAGGTGTGGATGTGCTCGGGCGCCCGCTCCAGCTCCGCGAAGGGGGCGATGACACGACGGCAGTCGTCGGCCCGCTCGTGGTCGACTTCCAGGAGCAGGGTCTTGTCGGACTGGACGATCAGCGGACCATTCACACGCGGCACCCTTTCTGCGGCCAAACGTCCAGTGTGCCTGATCGAAGCCGCCCGAGGGTGTGATCTGCGCTGCTGAAACGACGCCGGTCCTACAGAATGCCTTTTCATCCCAACGTGTGGTGTGAATTCAGTTTTTCCACGGCGGCCCCGAAGAATGGCGAACCGTGCAGAATACGCCGACCACCACGCTCGGATACGCCCTGTTCGCCACCCGCTGGCTCCAGGCCCCGCTGTACTTCGGGCTGGTGGCAGCCCAGGGCGTCTACGTCTACAAGTTCTTCAAGGAGCTGTGGACCTTAATCCTCATGTGCGTGAGCGGGCACGCCACTGAGACCTATGTGATGCTCGCCGTGCTCAAGCTCGTCGACGTCGTCATGATCGCCAACCTGCTGATCATGGTGATCGTCGGCGGCTACGAGACCTTCGTCTCGCGCATCGGCCTCCAGGGCCACCGCGACCAGCCGGAGTGGCTCTCGCACGTCAACTCCAACGTACTGAAGGTCAAGCTCGCCACCGCGATCGTGGGCATCTCCTCCGTGCATCTGCTCCAGATGTTCGTGGACGTCCACCACACCTCCCACCACTCCCTGCTGTGGGGGACGGTGATCCACATGGCGTTCATCGCCTCGGCGGCGATCCTCGCGTACATGTCGGGGCCGATGGCGGCGCAGAGCGATCGCGGCCATGCGGATCGCGGGCACGCGGATCGCGGGCACGGTGACCACGGGCACGCCGAGCTCGCGCACGCCGACCGCGAGCCCGCCGGGCACCCGCAGGTCACGCGCCCGCAGCCGGGCGAGACCCCGGCGGCCACCCTGCCCCACCCCCGGCGGCCGGAGCCGGAGCCCACGTCCCTGCCGGAGACCGACGCCGACGCCGAGGCCCGGATCCGCGCGGCCGGTTTCCCCGCCCGCAAGCTGCTGGAGGACTTCGACCAGCAGCACCCCCGGGGCTTCGACCGGGAGACCGTGGCCCGGCTCGGCAAGGCGGAGTTCGTCGCCGCCCGGCGCAACGTCGTGTTCGTCGGGCCGACCGGCACCGGCAAGACGCATCTGGCCGTCGCCCTGGGCGTGCGGGCCTGCCAGGCCGGGCACCGGGTGATGTTCGCGACCGCCGCCGAGTGGGCCGCCCGGCTGTCCGACGCCCGGGCCGCCGGCCGGCTCGACGCGGAGCTGGCCGCCCTCGACGATCACCCCCTCCTGATCGTCGACGAGATCGGCTACACGCCCTTCGACGCGGCCACCGCCGGCCTGTTCTTCCGGCTGGTCGCGCACCGCTACGAGCGCGGCTCGCTGATCGTGACCAGCGACCGCCCGCTCGGCCGCTGGGACGAGGTGTTCGGCACCTCCGCACCCGCGATGGCGGACCGCCTCGCCCATCACGCCGAGGTGGTCCGGCTGGAGGGCGACAGCTACCGGACGCGCCGCGCTACCGCAGCGTGGACAGACTGATGGTGTTGACCAGCGGGCCCTCGACGGAGACGCCTTCGCCCACCAGGGATTCGGCGTGGGCCGCCGGGATGGGCAGCGGCAGCGCGGGCGTGGCCGCCGCGGCCGAGGGCGCGAACACGCCCACCAAGGCGGCGGCGAAGAGGACGACGGCGGGAAGCTTTTCACGCATGGCGGCAGGGCCTTTCACGGGCTGAGCGGTGCGGGACACCGCACCCCGGGCCGGCCCGGAACGCGGGGCCGGCCCCCACGGGTGCGCGGAGACGGATCAGATCTGCGGCGTCTCGATGACGAGGCCGGCGACATCGATGCCCACCGCCGCGGCCGGGGTGGCGAGACCACCGAACATCATCAGGACGGCGGTGGCCAGGACGGCGGTGACTCGACGGACAGCGCGCATGCTGGGACTTCCTTTCGGCAGTGCTCACAGGAACACCCGGTGGCTGCCCCCGGGCACAGCGCGTGAAGCGGCACGCCCGGCAAGGTCGCCCGAGCGTGGGACATCCCCGGCGTGGCGTGCATGAACGCCGCCGTGCACCCGAACGGGTGAGAAGCGCCCCCCTGCCCGGGCGGGGGTCAGCCCGCGTCGTCGGCGAGCTCCGCGACCCCGGTGATCCGGTGCAGCGGATACGTACGGACCTCGTCCGCCGTGTGGTCGTACGCCGTGACGAAGCCGCCCTCGACGCGGATGGGCGCGATGACCCGCTGGCTGGCGGTGCCCTCGGCGTTGACGTAGCCGATCCACAGGGCCTCACCGGTCAGGACGGCGGCCTGCATGGTGGCGAGGGTCTCGGCGGAACCGGTGCGGGGCAGCTCGCCGTCGGCCGCCGGAGTGGCGCCGGGCTTGCGCGGGGTGGTGGAGGCGAGGTCGCCCGCCCGGATGGCGCGCAGGGCCGCCGCGAGGAGGACGTCGTCGGGGACCGGCGGACCGTCCGGCACCGGCTCGGGCGCCGTACGCGGCGGGGTGCGGTGGGCGAGGGCGCGGGTGATCAGCACATCGCCCTCGGCGGACTCGGCGGCCGGTGCGAACCCCATCGCCCGCAGCCCTTCGAGGAGCCCCGCGGGATCGGCCTGCGCGGCGAGCACGGTCGGGGCGAGTCGGCGCAGGCCGAGCCCGGCGGCCCGCTTGTCGGCGAGGATCTCGTTGAGGACCGCGTCGTCGTCGCAGCGTACGTACGCCGAGGCCGCGCCGACGCGCAGATGGCCGTGCCGGCGGGCCACGTCGTCGATCAGATAGGCGAGCGGCTGCGGCACCGGCGTACGGGAGTGCGTGGTGAGGAAGGCGTGCAGGTCGGAGGCGGCCTGACCGGCGTCGAGCGCGCGGCGCACCGAGCCGGGCGTGAACCGGTAGACGGTGGCCCCGCCCTTGGACTCGACGTCCGCCAGCACCCCGAGCATGTCGGCGAGCGGGCGCCGCAGGGGCCCGGGCGCCACCGCCGTCAGGTCGGCCTGGAGCAGCACGTGGTCCAGCGGCTCGGGCAGCTGGGGCGCCAGGAGCCGGGCCGCGGCGGCGGAGGCGACGGACTGTTCGGCGGGGGAGAGGGGAGCGACCGGGGCGGGACGATGGTGGTGGTGATGGACGGGGAGCTTGTCTCCCGGACCAGTAGGCGGACCCGCCGATGCGGAGGGCTCCGCCTCGGGGTGCTTCGCGGCCGCCGCCGGTCCCAGCAGGGCCCGGCCGTGCCCCGACAACGCGCCCCGGCCGGTCACGCCCAGCAGCTCCGCCTCCGACAGCGCCCACTCGGCGAGACGGCCGCGCAGGTCGTCCTCGCGTCGGTCGCCGCGCAGGGGCCGCTCCCAGCGCAGCCGGGCGAGCACCGACTCGGCTGCCGGAGCGGCCCCCTCCGGCAGCCCGGCCAGCAGCGCCAGCACCCGGTGCCGTACCTCGGGCGCCGCCGAGCGGTCCAGGCCCGGCCCGAGCGCCGACAACGTACGGTCCTTCGCGTCCCGCCCGCCCACCAGCCCGGCCGTCCGGGTCGCCGCGAGCCAGGCCGTGGCCAGCCGCGACCAGCGCTCGGCGGGGGGCGCCTGAAGCCACTCGTCGTAGGCCGGGGTCGCCGCGTACCGCTCGTCGGCCTCCCCGTCCGAGGCGATCAGGCCCGCCGCGTACGCCAGTTCCACCCAGAACGCGGCGACCGGCTCGGGCGCGTCGAGGGCGACGGCGGTCCGCTTCAGGTCCCGCACGCTCAGCCCACCCGCCCGCAGCACCGCGGGCCCGCCCTCGTCCCAGTCCTTCAGCAGCTCCTCGACGGTCGCCAGCGCGGTGTACGCCTGCCCGGCCGCCGTACTGTCCACAACCTGTGGACGATGTACGGCGGCGGCCTCGACCACCGGCGGCGCGGGCTCGGGCGTCCGGTGCGCCGGCCCCCGCCGCAGATGCAGGGCGACCTCGCGCGGCAGGACGACCGTCCCCGGCGCCGTCGGCAGCAGCAGCCCCCGGTCCAGCAGCCAGCGCAGCCGGGCCGCCGGATCCGCGGTGACCTGCCCGTACGGCGGCCCCCACACGAGACGCTCCAGTACCTCCAGGGAGTCGGCCGGGGCGTCGGCGAGCAGCGCGGTCATCCGGTCCCGGTCCGTGAACAGGCCGGTGAGGGCGGTCACCGCGGAGACCGAGTCATGCGTCGAGGCCAGCCCGGCGGTCGTGACGATCTCCTGGATCCGCCCCGGGGACATCCCGGCGGTGGCCTCCTGGACCGTCGGGCCGAGACCGGTCGGCGAGGGGTGCTGCGGCGCGGGTGCCAGCAGTTCACGTGCCGTGCGCACCAGCCGCAGCCGGTCGTCGCCGCCCCAGACCAGGGCCTGCTCGCGCAGGACGTCCAGGGCGTGCGGCAGGGCGGCGACGACGGCCGGGTCGGCGTCGTCCCCGGCGGTGAGCCCGAGCAGTTCGTCGTACGTCGCCGGGTCCCCGGCCACGGCCAGCGCCTCCGCCGTCTGCAGCGCGAACCGGTCCAGCCGCTCCAGGGCGCGCACGACCGAGGCACGGGTGCCGGCCCGGGTCGCGAGCTGTGTGAGGTCGGTCGGCACGGGCGTGATGAGGTCCGGGCGGCTGCGCAGGAGCGCGGCCAGCGCGGCATCGCCCCGCGCGCGGAGCGCTTCGGCGAGGGAGCGGGGGGCCGGGGGCCTGTCCTCGGTGCTCATCCGGTCCACGGTAGCGGGTCGCCTCGGGCGGCCGGGCCGACCGCGGGCACCCCGGACCCCGATCGCGGGACGGGCTTTTGGCCGACCTGCCGGGACTCGCGATACCGTCGTCCGACGGCGTCAGCCAACGCACCCGCCCCGGAGGGGACTTCGTGGGGATTGAGAGCGACCAGGTCGTTTACGAGTATCTGAGCCGTGTCGGCGACGTGGCCCAGCAGCGGCAGTTGTCGTCGGCCACCCGGATGCGCCTGGTCGCCGACCTGCGTAACGAGATCGACCGGCGCCGCGCGAAGGTCACCGTCGACTCGCCCGCCGCCGTCCGCCGCATCCTGACCCGCATGGGCAGCCCCGACGAGATCGTGGCGGCGGCAGCGGAAGGCACCGGCGACGCGCCGCGGAGCGCCCCGGCCCCCGCCGCCGTCCCCGTGCAGCGCGACGACGAGCCGGAGGAGCGGGCGAAGGGGATGCTGCGGCGCGTCGTCCCGCGGCCCCGCCCGGCCCGGCCCGGCGAGGAGTCGCGCCCGGCGCCCGCCGAGGGCCCGGCCCCGCCGCACCTGGCCGCCGGGCACGAGCTCGGGGACAGCGTCGTCCAGCCCGACTGGTGGCGGGTGGACAGCAGCCCGTTCGGAGTGGGCGAGGAGGTGCCGGGCTTCGTGGGCGGCGTGGAACTGCCGGACCTGCTGAAGCCGCCGCAGCCGAGGAAGCCGGAGCCGGAGAAGACGGCGGCCGAGCCGCCCGTCGAGGCCGTCGAGGAGGAGGCCGTCGCCGGCACCCGGCGCCGCCGCCTCCCCGGTCTGCCCTCCGGCAACTGGAGCAACCCGCTGCTCCTGGCCGCCGCCGCTCTGCTCGTCGCGGGCGCCGTGCTCGGCAACTGGTTCGTGCTCCTCCTCGGCTGGCTCATCGCCTACGCCTCACGCCGGCTGACCCAGGCGGAGACGAAGTGGGCGGTCATGGTCCTGCCCGGGCTCGCCGTCACCTCGGGCCTGGTCTGGCTCTGGGGCAGGATGAACGGCCGTTGGGGCACTCCGATCGCCGAGGGCCACATGAACGACGCGGTCTCCGAGACCTGGCCCTGGGTGGTCCGGGGCGCGGCGGTGGCCTCGGCGTTGTTCCTGGTGTGGCGCTCGCAGCGGCAGAAGTAGCCCACATCCCGGGCACCCCCGGGACGCCTGTGGGTCATACGCCCTGGGCACAATGGCGCATATGGCACTCACCGTCGGTTTCGACCTGGACATGACCCTCATCGACTCCCGTCCCGGCATCCGCGCCTGCTACCAGGCGCTGTCCGAGCGGACGGGGACCTACATCGACGCCGATCTGACGGTCACGCGGCTCGGGCCGCCGCTGGCCGAGGAGTTGATCAACTGGTTCCCGGCGGAGGAGGTCGCGGACATGGCCGTCCTGTACCGCGCGATGTACCCGTCGATCGCCATCGCCGCGACCCCGGCGATGACCGGCGCCGCCGAGGCCATCGCGGCCGTACGGGAGGCCGGCGGACGCGCGATAGTCGTCACCGCCAAGTACGAGCCCAACGCCAAGCTGCACCTCGCCCACCTGGGCATGGAGCCCGACGCGGTGATCGGCGACCTGTGGGCCGAACAGAAGGCGGAGGCGCTGCGCGAGCACGACGCGGGCGTCTATGTCGGCGACCACGTCGGGGACGTGCGCGGCGCCCGGACGGCCGGCGCGCTGTCCGTCGCGGTGGCCACCGGCCCCTGCCCCCCGGAGGAACTGCGCGCGGCGGGCGCGGACGTCGTCCTCGCCGACCTGACCGAATTCCCCGGGTGGCTCGCCGGCTACCGCCCCGCGCGCGCCTGACGGCGGCCGGCCGCCACGGAACGCAGTACTCCCGCGCCGGCCATCAGGAAACCGACCGCCATGAGCATGCTCAATCCGAACATGTACGTCGGAAAGGGCGTCGTCCCGAGGAACAGCGGGGCGACCGTGACCAGTGTGGCCACGGCACCGATGAAGAAGACGATGGCACCGGCACGGACCAGACGGTCACCGGGCGCGGCGGAATTCGTTTGGGTTTTGTCAGGCACCGGACCAGGGTAGTTCCCTGCCCGAAGGAACAACCCGGTGACGTCTTGTCACCGGCCTGAAGAGCATTAGCCTTGGTACCGGCGGGTCCGTGCGGCCCGCCCGAGTGCTATCAAGAGCCGTTTCCAGAAGCAGTTTTCCGACGAGTACGAGGACGAGGACAGACGTGCCTACCGGCAAGGTCAAGTGGTTCAACAGCGAGAAGGGCTTCGGCTTTCTCTCCCGCGACGACGGCGGTGACGTCTTCGTCCATTCCTCGGTCCTCCCCGCCGGAGTCGAGACGCTCAAGCCCGGTCAGCGCGTGGAGTTCGGCGTGGTCGCCGGGCAGCGCGGCGACCAGGCACTGTCCCTGACGATTCTGGACCCGACCCCCTCCGTCGCTGCGGCGACGCGCAAGAAGCCGGACGAACTCGCCTCGATCGTCCAGGACCTCACGACCCTGCTGGAGAACATCACCCCGATGCTGGAGCGGGGCCGCTACCCCGAGCGCACCTCCGGCAAGAAGATCGCCGGCCTGCTGCGGGCGGTCGCCGACCAGCTGGACGTCTGAGGCTTCTCAGGGAAAGCGCAGCGCGTTCGGGCCGAGGGGCGGTACGAGTCCCTCGGCCGCCGCGCGTGTGAGCAGTCCGCGTACGGCCGCGTAGCCGTCCTCGCCGAGACCGGCCGTGAACTCGTTGACGTACAGCCCGATGTGCTGGTCGGCGACGGCCGGGTCCATCTCCTGGGCGTGCTCCATGACGTACGGGCGGGACACCTCGGGGTCGTCCCAGGCGGCGCGCACCGACGTCCGGATGGAGTCGGCCAGCAGCCGCAGCTTCTGCTCGCCCAGCGACCGCTTGGCGATGATCGCGCCCAGCGGGATCGGCAGCCCGGTGGTGTGCTCCCAGTGCTCGCCCATGTCGGCGAGCTTGTGCAGGCCGTAGCCGCCGTAGGTGAAGCGCGCCTCGTGGATCACGAGTCCCGCGTCGACCTTCCCATCCCGCACGGCCGGCATGATCTCGTGGAACGGCATGACGACGATCTCGCCGACCCCGTCGGCCAGGGTGTCGGCGGCCCACAGCCGGAACAGCAGATAGGCGGTGGACTTCTCGCTGGGCACCGCGACCCGGCGCCCGGTGAGGTCGACGTCCGCCTCCCGCGTCAGCACCAGCGGCCCGCAGCCCCGCCCCAGCGCACCCCCGCAGGGCAGCAGCGCGTACTCGTCGAGGACGTACGGCAGCACGGCGTACGACACCTTCAGTACGTCGAACTCGCCGCGCTCGGCCATGCCGTTGGTGACGTCGATGTCGGCGAAGGTCACGTCGAGGGCGGGGGCGCCGGGGACACGGTCGTGGGCCAGGGCGTCGAAGACGAACGTGTCGTTCGGGCAGGGGGAGTACGCGATCTGCAACTGGTCACTGGTCATGCCGGTTCCAACTCTCCAGTACGGGCACGAGCTTCCCGAAACCCTCGGTCAAGGCGGCCAGGGCGTCCCCGATGCGCCAGGCGGCGCGGTCGCGCGGCCCGACGGGATTGGAGACCGCCCGGATCTCCAGCACGGGCACCCCGTGCGCACCGGCGGCCTCGGCGACACCGAAGCCCTCCATGGCCTCGGCCAGCGCGGTGGGGTGCCGCTCGCGCAGCGCGGTGGCCCTGGCGGCCGTCCCGGTCACAGTGGACACGGTGAGCACGGCCCCCGTACGGGCCCCGGCGGCCTCGGCGACCCGCCGTACGAGGTCCCCGGGCGGCTGGTGACGCACGGTCCCGAACCCGAGCTCCGTGACCGGCACGAACCCGTCGGGCGTCTCGGCGCCCAGATCGGCCGCGACGATCTCATCGGCGACGACCAGCGACCCCACGGGCGCGTCCGGCTGGAAGCCGCCCCCGATCCCGGCGGAGACGACGAGGTCGTAGGGGGTGCCTTGGAGGGCGGCGGCGGTGAGAGCGGAGGCGACGGACGCGGCGGCGAGGGCGGGCCCGACACCGACGTCGATCACATCGGTCCAGCCGTGGGCAGTCGTTCCGCCGGTGCGGAACGGGTGGGCACGGCCGACAGCGCCGAGCGCCGCGTCATCGGACCCCGGCGAAATCCCACCGAAGGCCTGTGCCACCGCGTCCCTCTCCACAGGAACAGCGGTGGCGATCAGCACCCTGCCCAGCCCAGCGGCAGCGATCAGGCGTCCTTCTCGAGCTTGAAGTTCCAGAGGCCGGACGTGTCCTTCTCGCCCTCCTTGATGGAGACCAGCGTCGAGTCGCCCTGCGCGCCGTACTGGGCGTTGAAGAACACGCTGCCCGGGATGGTGCGGTACGTCTTCGTGCTGGCGTCGGTCAGCGGCTGACCGTTCATCAGGATCGTCCAGCCCTTGTCGGCGATCTCCGGGTCGACACCGAAGCGCACGGTCTCGTCCGGGTCGACCGAGATGGACTTGATGCCCTTGTCCTTCAGGCACTGCGTGAGGTCGGCGGGCTTCAGGGCGTCGCCCTCGCCGCCACAGGTGGCCTCGGAGTTCACCGAGTCGCTGCCCACGGTCACCGTGGCCATCGGCGTCGGCTTGTCACAGGCCGACAGGACGAGCAGTCCGGCGGATACGACACCGGCGACAGCGACGGCGCGGCGGCGTCGCACTACGGATTGCAACGTGTTCATGGGCGAAGGTTATCCGGCACGCGGGTCGGACCGCCCACGCGGGGTACGGCGTGCCCGACGGCTACGCCACCCGCGGCCGTGTCGTACCACCGCGTCGGGCCGAGCCGATCAGCCCCCGGACGGTCGTCACCCACCCGGTGGCGACGATCGCGGCACCCACGGCCAGCCCGGCCGTGCCGTTGAGCGGCATCACGATGCCGACCGCCCCGCCCAGCACCCAGGACATCTGCAGCAGGGTCTCGGAGCGGGCGAAGGCCGAGGTGCGGACCAGTTCGGGCACGTCCCGCTGGATCAGCGCGTCCAGCGACAGCTTGGCCAGGGCCTGTGCGAAGCCGGCCATCGCCGCCAGGCAGGCCACCAGGACCGCGCTGAAGAACACGGACGCCAGGATCGCCACGCCCACCACACACGCCACCACCGTCACGATGATGATCTCCGGGGCCCGGGAGCGCAGCCACGCCCCGACCGCCGTACCGAGCGCGTTGCCCACGCCCGCCGAGACGCCCACGATCCCCAGGGACACCGCCGCGCTCTGGCCGGAGACCGGGTGCTCGCGCAGCAGGAAGGCGAGGAAGAAGATCAGGAAGCCGGTGAGGCAGCGGATGGAGGCGTTGGCGGCCAGGGCGTGGGTGACGGCCGGGCCGACCGTGCGCAGCCCGGGGCGTTTGACGGGCCTGCGGTGCGGGCCGTGCAGATGCTGTTCGTCCGCGGCCAGCAGCGCGGTGTCCTCGCCCTTGGCGGAGTCGACCTTGGGCGGCAGCGTGAACGACAGGACCGCACCCACGATGAACAGCACGAAGGCGCCGTAGAGCGGCCAGCGCGGTCCGATCTGCTGGAGTCCGGCGCCGATCGGGGCGGCGATGCCGGTGGCGAGGAGGCCGCCGAGGGTGACCCGCGAGTTGGCCTTCACCAGGGAGAAGCGGGGTGGCAGCAGCCGGGGCACGACGGCGCTTCTGACCACCCCGTACGCCTTCGACGCGACGAGGACGCCGAGCGCCGCCGGATACAGCTCGATACCGCCGGTGGCGACGGCCCCGGACAGGACGATCGCGAGCAGCGCCCGGGCCAGCATCGCACCGGCCATGGCCGCGCGGCGGCCGTGCGGGATGCGGTCGAGGAGAGGGCCGATCACCGGCGCGAGGAGCGTGAAGGGCGCCATGGTGATGGCGAGGTACAGCGCGACCCGGCCGCGGGCCTCGTCGGTGGGGACGGAGAAGAAGACCGTCGAGGCGAGGGCGACGGTGACCATGACATCGCCGGCGCCGTTCACGCCGTGCAGTTCGATCAGCTTGCCGAGGCCGGACTCGCCGGCGCCGTGCGCGTGGGTGGCCTTGCGGATGCCGCGGGCGGTGCCGGTCACCGGGAAGTGCAGGGCACGGCCGACCGCGCGGAGGGAGCCGCGCATACGGCCCGGTCCGCGTCGTCGGCTGCTTCCCTTGACGGGCGTCTTCGCGGCTGCCACGACGTCATAGTGCCCCGAGAAGGCTGTGGGTAGTGCC
Organism: Streptomyces sp. CRCS-T-1; assembly: GCF_024442335.1. Taxonomy (NCBI): domain Bacteria; kingdom Bacillati; phylum Actinomycetota; class Actinomycetes; order Kitasatosporales; family Streptomycetaceae; genus Streptomyces; species Streptomyces sp. CRCS-T-1. The sequence continues at coordinate 4,637,080 of NZ_CP101651.1, forward strand.
ATTACCGCTTGTATAGGGCCTGTGGGGTGACTGTCGGATGACTGCCCGGTCGTCGGGTCATGGGACCGTCGGTGTACGTGAAGTGGGGCGGAAGGGTAGCGTGCGTATCTCAGCCATCCCGCAAAATGGATGAAGGATGTCGACGCGGTCCCCCGGTCCGCTCCGTCCGCCCCCGCGCCGGGAGTGGCGCACTCGTGAGACGGCGTATGGAGAGAAGCGATACCTGTGAGCGCAGCGACAACGCGAAGCCGCACCCCTGACCGTCTGTGCGCCGAGGCCGTCGACCTCGCGCGTGCCGCAGCCGAGGAGGCCGCGGCGCCAGGGATCGTCGGCGAGCACGTGGGGACGGTCTCCGAGGGGGACCGCGTTGTCACGCACTTCTTCGAGTGCCGGGAGCTCGGATACCGGGGCTGGCGGTGGGCCGTGACGGTGGCCCGGGCGTCCCGGGCGAAGATCGTCACGGTGGACGAGGCGGCGCTGCTGCCCGGCCCGGACGCGGTGCTCGCGCCCGAGTGGGTGCCGTGGAGCGAGCGGCTGCGCCCCGGCGACATGGGCCCGGGCGACCTGCTCCCCACGGACGCCGAGGACCTCCGTCTGGAGCCCGGCTACTCCGGCGAGGACGAGCCCGCGCCGAATTCCCCCGTGTCGCACGAGATGGCCGATCTGGTGGAGTCGGAGGACGCGGACGTCACCGCGGGACCCCCGTCCGGTTTCCTCCCGGCCATCCCCTCCCGCGGCTCCATCACCGGAGTGGCGGAGGAACTCGGCATGCGTCGGGCCCGCGTCCTGTCCCGCTACGGCCTGTACACCGCGGCCGACCGCTGGGAGGAGGCGTTCGGCCCCAAGACCCCCATGGCCCAGTCGGCCCCGGCGGCCTGCGTCACCTGCGGCTTCCTCGCCCCCATCGGCGGCTCCCTCGGCCAGGCCTTCGGTGTCTGCGCCAACGAGTTCTCCCCGGCTGACGGCCGCCTCGTCTCCCTCACCTACGGCTGCGGCGGCCACTCCGAGGCCGCGGTCATGCCCCGCCCCCCGCAGCCGCCCTCCCCGGTCATCGACGAGACCCGCGTCGACCCCTTCCCCCTGCGCCCGGCGCCGGACTCGGGCTCGGTCGAGGCCGCGGCGGACGAGAACACGGAGGAACTGGGCCACTCGTAGGCGTGTCCGAGCCCAAGCGCTGATCGGCTATTCGTCCTGCTCGTCCGAGAAGATCTGCTCGGCAGTGGGGGCGATCACGGCGTGCCGGTGCCAGCGGCGCAGGGTCTCGGGGTCATCGCAGCTCACGATGCGCTCGCGGACCGCTTCGGGGACGTCGATGCCACGGACGTCCAGGACCTCCAGGACGTCTTCGGCGGCCCGCCGGGCCTCACCCTCGGCCCGGCCCTCGTCGCGGATTTCTTCCGAGATGTACGACTTGTAGAAGGAGAGGTCCACGGCCACCAGGTTCCTCCACTGTTCCGCGGCCGGGTGCGAGGTCTTTGCGGACCTCGGCCGGGTCGGTGAGTACGGGCATGTTGTGCGGACCCGCGACCAGGGGCCGCAGGGTGAGCAGGGGCCACTGGCGAGGGCCGAAGCTGACCGGGCGCGCCGCCCATTCCGAGCGGCTGGAGCCGGTACGCCCTCCGTCCACGGTTCCTGTGGGGGATGGGAATGCTTGCGGAATTGGATCATGCCTCCGGCACATGCCAAAGGGACTGTGGGCGAGCGTAGAAGCCAACTGCTCGCAGAAAGGCCCAAGTTGATGACATTCACTCGCGTGGGTGAGGGAGCCCGGGGTGTGTGACGCCATGGTCGGCCGGGACGACGAGTGGGGCGTCGCCGGTCATCGCCGGTGTCGGGCGGGGCACGCGGCCCGGTTGCCCAGGCGGTACCTTCGTCGTCAGCCGATGAGGAGAGACAACGTGAGCAAGTTCGTGCGGCCCGCGCCCGAGGGCGCCGATCCCTTCGGCACGGCCCGCCTGCGCCGCGGCGTGCTGGACGCGTGGGCCACCAGCCCCGCCCGGTTCCGTGAGGACGCCAACGCCGAGGAGGACCTGGTCCTCGGCGGCTACCGGGACCGGCTCGTCGTCGAGCTCGCCCAGAACGCCGCCGACGCCGCCGCCCGGGCCGGAGTGCCGGGGCGGTTGCGGCTGACGCTCCGGGACGGGGTGCTCGTCGCCGCCAACACCGGGGCGCCCCTGGACGCGGCCGGTGTCGAGTCGCTGTCCACGCTGCGGGCGTCGGCGAAGCGGGAGAGCCAGGAGCAGGCCGTCGGACGCTTCGGCGTCGGCTTCGCCGCCGTCCTGTCGGTCACCGACGAGCCCGCCCTCATCGGCCGGCACGGCGGGGTGCGCTGGTCCCTCGCCGAGGCCCGGGGCCTGGCCGCCGACACCGCCCGCCACAGCCCCGGCCTCGGGGACGAGGTCCGGCGGCGTGACGGGCACGTACCGCTGCTGCGGCTGCCGTTCGCCGCCGAGGGCACCGCCCCCGCCCCGTACGACACCGCCGTCATCCTCCCGCTGCGCGACGACCCCGCCGCCGCTCTCGCCGAGCGGCTGCTGCACGCCGTGGACGACGCGCTGCTGCTCGCCCTCCCCGGCCTCGACGAGGTCGTGGTCGAGGTCAACGGGGAGAGCCCGAGGACCATCACCCGCCGTACCGACGGCGCCTTCACCGTCGTCGACGACTCCGAGGGCGGCGTCACCCATTGGCGCACCGCCGTCGCGCACGGCCCGCTCACGCCCGACCTGCTCGCGGACCGGCCCGTCGAGGAGCGGCTCCGGCCGCGGTGGTCCGTCACCTGGGCCGTGCCCGTCGACAGCGACGGCAGCCCGGCCCGGCCCCGCACCAGTCCGGTCGTGCACGCGCCCACGCCCAGCGACGAGCCGCTCGGTGTCCCGGCGCTGCTCATCGCCTCGTTCCCGCTGGACTCCACCCGCCGGCACGCCGCCCCCGGGCCGCTGACCGACTTCCTCGTCCAGCGCGCGGCCGACGCGTACGCCGAACTCCTCGGCGACTGGCGGCCCGTGACCACCGGGATCATCGGCCTGGTGCCCGGCCCGCTCGGCAAGGGCGAGCTGGACGGCGCCCTGCGCCAGGCGATCCTGGAGCGGCTCCCGCGCACCTCCTTCCTGCCGCCCGCCGCCGAGCCCCAGGAGCACGACGGCGACGACCTGCCCGACTCCCTGCGGCCCCGTGACGCCGAGATCGTCGAGGGCGCGGGCGCGGACACCGTGCGGGTCCTCGCCGAGGTGCTGCCCACCCTGCTGCCCGGCGGGCTGGAGCGGCGCGCGGAGCTGCGCACCCTGGGCGTCGCCCGTGTCCCGCTGACCGACGCCGTCGACCGGCTGGCCGGGCTGGAGAAGGACCCCGGCTGGTGGCGGCGCCTCTACGACAGCCTCGCCGGGGTCGACCCCGACCGGCTCTCGGGCCTCCCGGTGCCGCTCGCGGACGGCCGTACGACCATCGGCCCCCGGCAGGTGCTCCTGCCCGGCGCGGAGGCCGCCGGTATCGACCCCGAGGTGCTGGCCCGGCTCGGCCTGAAGGTCGCCCACCCGGACGCCGCCCATCCGCTCCTGGAGAAGCTCGGCGCCCTGCCCGCCACCCCGCGTGCCGTCCTCACCACCCCGCAGGTCCGGGCCGCCGTCGCCGCGTCCCTGGACGACGAGGGCGGGGTGAACTGGGAAGAGGACACCCTCGACGCCGACGAACTGGCCGACACCGTGCTCGCGCTGGTCCGGGACGCCGGACTGGAGCCCGGCGACGAGCCCTGGCTGGGCGCCCTCGCCCTGCCCGACGAGGACGGCGAACCGGCCCCCGCCTGCGAACTCGTCTTCCCCGGCGGCCCGTTCGCCCAGGTGATGCGCGAGGGCGAACTCGCCGCCGTGGACGCGGAGCTGGCCGGCCGGTGGGGCGAGCAGCCGCTCGCCGCCTGCGGGGTCCTGGTGAACTTCGCGCTGGTCCGCGCCACCGACGTCGTCCTCGACCCGGACGAACTGGAGCCCCGCGAGGGCGACTTCGCCGAGCCCGACGACGCGGGTCTGCTGGACGCCGTCGACGTGTGGTGCGAGGACATCCTCGACCGTTTCCCCGACAGCCCGGTCCCGCCGGTCGCCACGGAGATCATCGCCGTACGGGACCTGGACCTGGTCGACGAGGACAAGTGGGCCCAGGCCCTCGCCCTGCTGTCGCAGCCGCCCTACCGGGACGCCATCGTCGAGCCCGTGCGGATCCTGCTGCACGACGGGACCCACGAGGTCGTACGCCCGTACGCGGCGTGGTGGCTGCGCGGGAACCCGGTGCTCGACGGCCGCCGCCCGGCCGGACTGCGCGCCGCCGGCGGGGACCCGCTCCTGCGCGGTCTCTACGAGGAGGCCGACGCCACCGGCTTTGAAGACGAACAGGTGCTGCGCGCGCTCGGGGTCCGCACGTCCGTCACCGCGCTGCTGGACGAGCCCGGCGGGGCCGCCGAACTGCTCGACCGGCTCGCCGAGCCCGAGCGCGAGGTGGCGGACGCCCAACTGCACGCCCTGTACGGGGCCCTGGCGGATCTCGACCCCGAGCAGGTGACCCTGCCGGACGAGCTGCGCGCGGTCGTCGACGGCCGGGTGGAGGTCGTGGACGCGGCCGACGCCGTGGTCGTCGACTCGCCCGACCTGCTCCCCTTCACCTCGGGCGTCCCCCTGCTCCCGGTCCGCCCCGCCCGGGCCGCCGAACTGTCCGAACTGTTCCAGGTGCGGCGCCTGAGCGAGTCCGTCACCGGGCAGGTCGGTTCCGGGGGCGTCGAGCACGACGTACCGGACCCGGTACGGGTCCTGCTCGGCCGGCAGACCCCCTCCTCCTACGTCGAACACGAGGAACTCGTCGTCGACGACGTGGAGATCGACTGGCGCCTCACCAACGACGGCACCCTCCACGCCGCCACCCTCGAGGGCGTCGCCGCGGGCCTGGCCTGGGCGGCGGGCCAGTGGCCGCGACGCTTCGAGGTGGCGGCACTCCTGGAGGATCCGTCGCGGACGGAGGAGCTGGAGCGGGATCGGTGGTTCGACTGAGGCTCAGAGGGTGAGTCCCGGAGGAGCAGGGCGTCCCGGCGACCGGTGAAAACTTCCGCACATATTTTTCACTCGTCGTACAACCATGCGCACCCGTCACGTATCTGATCACGTGAGTCAACAGACTCCACGATCACTTGGGCCCCCTGGAGCCGACGACGAGCGCCGGGGCCCCTCTCCACCTGGAGAACGCATGCGTATCCGAGCCACCGTGGCCGCCGTCACCGGCGCCCTGGCCCTTTCCGCCTTCGCCGTGCCGGCCGCGCAGGCCGCCGAGCCGAAGGTTCCCGCGGACATCGCCGCCGCCAGCGAGGTCGTTCACGCCGACTCCGGCCGGTCGGCCTTCGCCGGCGCCGTGGAGGGCGAGCCGTACGCCCTGAACGCGACCTTCTCCTCCGTCAAGGTCAACAACGGCAAGAACATCTCCGTCGGCACCACCAACCTGGTGAAGGTGCCCGTCTCCTTCAAGCTGACGCACGGCGCGGACGTCGACATCCACGCCGACGACTTCTTCGCGGGCATCGAGCTGTACCGCGGCGCCTCCTTCGAGGAGTCGGCCTTCTTCTTCGACAGCAACGACGCGAGCTGCACGGACTCCTCCGCGACCGTCGCCAACTGCAAGGCCACCGTCGAGATCGACCCGTTCGCGCTGCTGAACGAGGACGCCGGCTCCTGGAAGGCCGCGGGCTTCGCGGTCGCCTTCAACGGCGAGAACCCGGACGAGCCGAACCTGGACAAGGTCGGCGTCGCGGTGACGGACCCGACCAACTCCTTCAAGCTGCAGCGCTTCTCCAAGCTGACGGTCAACGCCTCGCCGGAGCCGGTGAAGAAGGGCAAGACCATCACGGTCACCGGCAAGCTGTCCCGCGCCAACTGGGACGACAACAAGTACCACGGCTACACCAACCAGTCGGTGAAGCTGCAGTTCCGTAAGAAGAACTCCGACACCTACACCACGGTGAAGACCATCAAGTCGAACTCCACTGGTGAGCTGAAGACCACGGTCAAGGCCTCCGTGGACGGCTACTTCCGCTACTCCTTCGCGGGCACGACGACCACCCCGGCGGTCAACGCCGCGGGTGACTTCGTCGACGTCCAGTAAGCACGCGCCCCGAAGCCGAGCGCTAAGCGGGAAAGCGGCGGTCCACCCACCTCCACGTGAGTTCCAGGGTGGCCGCCGCAACCGTCGCGATGCCGACCGCGATCCACGGCATCGTCATGCCGACCAGCTTCAGCGCGAAGAAGTGCTGGAGCCACGGCACCACCAGGACCAGCAGGAACGCCCCGGCCATCGAAGCCACCAGGGCGACGCGCCACCAGGTGTAGGGGCGGGCGATGATCGCCAGGACCCACATCGAGATCAGGAAGAGCGTCAGCGTCGCCGCGCTGGTCTCCGCGTCCAGCGCACCCGCGCCCGTGTAGTGCTCCCGGGCGATCAGATACGTCGCGAAGGTCGCCACCGCGGCCACCACCCCGCCCGGGATCGAATACCGCATGACCCGCCGTACGAAGTTCGGCTTCGCCCGCTCCTTGTTGGGCGCGAGCGCGAGGAAGAACGCCGGGACGCCGATCGTCAGCGTCGAGAGCAGGGTCAGGTGGCGTGGCAGGAACGGGTACTCGACCTGTGAGCAGACCACCAGGACGGCCAGCAGCACCGAGTACACCGTCTTGACGAGGAACAGCGTCGCCACACGCGTGATGTTGCCGATCACCCGGCGCCCCTCGGCCACCACCGACGGCAGCGTCGCGAAACTGTTGTTCAGCAGCACGATCTGCGCCACCGCCCGGGTCGCCTCCGAGCCGGAGCCCATCGCCACCCCGATGTCGGCGTCCTTCAGGGCGAGGACGTCGTTCACCCCGTCGCCCGTCATCGCGACCGTGTGCCCACGGGACTGCAGCGCGCCCACCATGGTCCGCTTCTGCTGCGGGGTGACCCGCCCGAACACCGTGTTGTCGTCGAGGGCCCGGGCCATGCCGTCGTCGTCGGCGGGCAGCCGCCGGGCGTCCACGGTCGTGCCGGACAGCCCGAGCTTGGAGGCGACCGCACCGACCGACACCGCGTTGTCGCCCGAGATGACCTTGGCCCGGACGTTCTGGTCGGCGAAGTAGCGCAGGGTGTCCGCCGCGTCCGGGCGCAGCCGCTGCTCCAGGACGACCAGGGCGGTGGACTTCGCGCCCTCGGTCACGTCGGTGTCGTCGAGGTCCCGTTCTACCCGGGCGAGCAGCAGCACCCGTAGGCCCTGCTCGTTCAGCCGCCCGGTCTCGGCCAGGGCGGGGTCGTCGTCGGGCAGCAGGACGTCCGGCGCGCCCAGCAGCCAGGTGCTCGTCTCGCCGCCGGTCTCGGCGAACGCGGCGCCGCTGTACTTGCGCGCCGAGGAGAAGGGCAGCGCCTGGGTGCAGCGCCAGCGCTCGCCGTCCGGGTAGGCGTCGATGATCGCCTTCAGGGAGGCGTTCGGGCGCGGGTCCGACTCGCCGAGGGCGGCCAGGACCTGTCGTACGTACGCCTCGTCGGCGTCCCGCAGCGGCCGCAGCTCCGTGACGTCCATGCCGCCCTCGGTGAGGGTGCCGGTCTTGTCCAGGCAGACGGTGTCGACCCGGGCCAGCCCCTCGATCGCGGGCAGCTCCTGGACCAGGCACTGCTTGCGGCCGAGGCGGATCACGCCGATGGCGAAGGCCACGGAGGTCAGCAGGACCAGGCCCTCGGGGACCATCGGGACGATGCCGCCGACCGTGCGGGCCACGGAGTCGTCGAAGGCGTTCTCCTTCACGAACAGCTGGCTGATGATCAGGCCGATCGCGGTCGGGACCATCATCCACGTCACGTACTTGAGGATCGTGGAGATGCCGGAGCGCAGCTCGGACTGGACGAGGGTGAAACGCGAGGCCTCCTCGGCCAGCTGGGCGGCGTACGCCTCCCGCCCGACCTTCGTCGCCTGGAACGCCCCGCCGCCCGCGACCACGAAACTCCCCGACATCACCTGGTCGCCGGGGCTCTTGACCACCGGGTCGGCCTCACCGGTGAGCAGCGACTCGTCGATCTCCAGGCCGTCGGCCTCGACGCACACGCCGTCGACCACGACCTTGTCGCCCGGGCCGATCTCGATCAGGTCGTCCAGCACGATCTCGGACGTGCTGACCTGCGTGGCGTCCCCGTCCCGGCGGACGGTGGGCCGCACCTCGCCGATCAGCGCGAGGGAGTCCAGCGTCTTCTTCGCCCGCCACTCCTGGACGATCCCGATGCCGGTGTTGGCGAGGATCACGAAGCCGAACAGGCTGTCCTGGATCGGCGCCACGACCAGCATGATCAGCCACAGGATGCCGATGATCGCGTTGAAGCGGGTGAAGACGTTCGCGCGGACGATGTCGACGGTGGAGCGGCTGCTGCGCACGGGTACGTCGTTGACCTGGCCGCGCGCCACGCGCTCGGCGACCTGAGCACCGGTCAGGCCGGTCACCGGGGAGGTGACCTGTGCCGGTCGTGCGGAGTCGAGCCGGGCACCCGCGTCGAGATGCGTCATGCATTCGACGGTACGTGCGGATTTGCCGCTTCACCTGCTGAATGTGGGGAAGATCCGACCTGGGGAGGAGGGGTGTCGTGCCCTGGTCGTACGGCAGTTGTACGCCGTCGGACCCTGGTGCCGCGCCGTCGCGTCAGCCCGCTCGGCGGGCGGTGAGCAGGAGGTACTCCCACTCCAGGATCGTGCCGTCCGGGCCCGTTCCCAGGTCGCCGTCGCGGCCGAGGTCCACCAGGGCACGGTCCAGGGCGGCGACGCGGTCGGGGTCGTCGGCGATGTTCTTGTAGACGGTGATCGTCGGGCCGTAGCGCTCCTTGAAGTAGTCCCGGAAGGCCTCGGGTGTGGCGAAGTGGTCGACCCTGGCGGTGCCGCGTTCGGTGTGGACGTCCGTGACCCGGTCGCGGTCGCCGAGGAGGGCGCGTACGTGGTTCACGTCTCCCCAGAGCGGGGGCGGCTGGGCGCCGGGTGGGGGCGGGGGCGCGTACGGCTTCATCGCGGCGAACATCCGGCCGATGAAACCTTGGGGGGTCCAGCTCAGGAGGCCGATGGTGCCGCCCGGCCGGCAGACGCGGACCAGTTCGTCGGCGGCCTGCTGGTGGTGCGGGGCGAACATGACGCCTACGCAGGACAGCACGGTGTCGAACGCCGCGTCGGCGAAGGGCAGGTCCTCGGCGTCGGCCTCCTGCCAGGTGAGGTCCGCGCCCTGCTTCTCGGCCGCGAGGCGGCCCGCTCCGAACAGTTCCGGGGTCAGGTCGGAGGCGATGACGTCCGCGCCGGCCAGGGCCGCGGGGATCGCGGCGTTGCCGCTGCCGGCGCCGACGTCCAGTACGCGTTGGCCGGGGTGTACCCCGCATGCCTCGACCAGGACCGCTCCCAGGCCGGGGATGACCTCGGCGGCGAGGGACGGGTAGTCGCCCTGGGCCCACATCGCGCGGTGCTTGGCCTTCAGGGTCCGGTCGGTCGCTGTCGCGCTGTCCTGCGTCGTCATGGCTGCGCTCCTCACCGCGGGGCCGGGCGTTCGCCGCCTCCTCTTGAGCGTAGGGAGGGGGTGGCGGCGTGTCCTGTCGGAGGAGGCTGGGGCCCCGTGCCTGCGGCGGCCTGTGCGGCTTTGGTGGGGGTGCGCGTCCGCGCCTACGCCGTGGGTGGTGGGTCGGGGCCGCGTCGGGGGGTGTCCGTCCTCGGAACGGCGCGATGGGGTCGGGGACCGATTAGCTGTTCGTTGACGCGCCAACCGCTGCGGGCGGACACCCCCCGACACGTCCCCTGCTCGCCGTGCGCGGGTGCGGGCCCGTCCCGGCTGGCCCTTCTACGGGGCCGACGGGGTCGTGTGGGGCTCCGGTGGGTCCTGGGTGGCTCGCTTGATCGCGGCGTCGCGCTTGCGGACGTACCAGATGCCCAGGAGGCCCAGGCCGCTTCCGGCCAGGCAGGTCCAGATCCACCAGGTGTGGCCGTGGTCGTCGAACCAGCCATAGAAGGGGAGCTGGATCAGGAAGAGGAGGAACCACAGAATCGTGCCGCCGATGATGGTGGCGACCACGGGGCCCTCCAGGGGCTCCGGCGCCTCGTGCCTGGGGGTCCACTTCGCCATGGGGACAGCTTACGAGGCGATCAGGTCTACGCGCGGAGATGGTCGTTCGGGGGTCTATATGTTCATACTGAAACGGTTTGCGTTTGACCACTTCTCTTCGTAGGAAACACCAAACACATGTCGTCCTCGGCTCCCGCCCAGGTCCCCGCCCCTGAACAGCCGGGAGCCGGGCCCACGTACGGCGCACTCGATCGCTTCTTCCGGATCTCCGAGCGGGGCAGCACTCTGCCCCGTGAGGTCCGAGGCGGTCTCGCCACCTTTTTCGCGATGGCCTACATCATCGTGCTGAATCCGATCATCCTCGGCAGCGCGAAGGACATGTACGGCCATCAGCTCGACAACGGGCAGCTGGTCACCGCCACGGCCCTCACGGCCGCCTTCACCACCCTTCTCATGGGCGTCATCGGCAATGTGCCGATCGCGCTCGCCGCCGGGCTGGGTGTGAACTCCGTCGTCGCGCTGCAGCTCGCCCCGCGCATGTCCTGGCCGGACGCGATGGGCATGGTGGTTCTCGCCGGGTTCGTCGTGATGTTGCTGGTCGCGACCGGGCTGCGCGAGCGGGTCATGAACGCCGTGCCCTTCGGGCTGCGCAAGGCCATCTCCATCGGTATCGGTCTGTTCATCATGCTGATCGGGCTGGTCGACGCCGGGTTCGTCTCGCGGATCCCGGATGCCGCGCAGACGACCGTGCCGCTGCAGCTGGGTGGCGACGGTCATCTCAACGGCTGGCCGGTGCTGGTGTTCGTGCTGGGGGTGCTGCTGACGCTCGCGCTGATCGTGCGCAAGGTGTCCGGCGCGATCCTGATCTCGATCGTGGCCATGACGGTGGTGGCGGTTGTGATCGAGGCCGTGGTCGATGTTCCGAGTTGGGGGCTCACCACTCCGAAGTGGCCCGGGAATCCTGTTGCCAGTCCTGACTTCGGGCTGGTCGGGCAGGTCAGTCTGTTCGGCGGGTTCGAGAAGGTCGGCATGCTCACCGGCGTGCTGTTCGTCTTCACCGTGCTGCTGTCGTGCTTCTTCGACGCGATGGGCACGATCATGGGCGTCTCCGACGAGGCGAAGCTGACGGACGCGCAGGGGCAGATGCCCGGCATCAACAAGGTGCTGCTGGTGGACGGCTTCGCGGTCGCCGCCGGTGGTGCCAGTTCCTCCTCGGCCACGACCGCGTTCGTCGAGTCCACCGCCGGGGTCGGCGAGGGTGCCCGTACCGGCCTCGCGAACGTCGTCACCGGCGGGCTCTTCGCCCTCGCCCTGTTCCTGACGCCGGTCGCCACGATGGTGCCGTCCCAGGCCGCCACCCCGGCCCTGGTCGCGGTCGGCTTCCTGATCCTGTCCGGCTCGATCAAGGAGATCGACTGGGCGGACTACACGATCGCGATCCCGGCCTTCGTGACGATGCTGATGATGCCGTTCACGTACTCGATCACCAACGGCATCGGCATGGGCTTCATCACCTTCGCGGTGCTGCGCCTGGCGGCCGGCCGGGGCCGGGAGGTTCCGGCCGCGATGTACGCGGTGGCGGCGGTCTTCGCCTTCTACTACCTGATGCCCGCGCTGGGTCTTACGTGAGCCGGGGCCCGGTTCTCAGGTGACTCCGTAGAACCTTTCCGTCTCCTCGACGGCGGCCTGGAACCGTTCGTCGAAGTCATCTCGAATGAGCGTCCGGACGACATAGTCCTGGACGCTCATTCCCCTTTTCGCGGCATGGTGCCGGAGCCGGTCGAGCAGTTCGTGGTCTATTCGCAGGCTGAGCACGCTGGTCCCCATGGGCATGAGGGTCGCGGCATCCTTCGGTGCGGCGGGGCGCGTTCCGCCGTCGCGTCACCCATATGAGTGATGTCACGGGTAAGTGGCCAGGGTCACGGGGGTTTCTGCGTGTCCCCGGTGTTCTTTAGCGAGAGTAATGAGTTACGCTAAAGAACATGCCGGACCTCAGCCATGGCGACGACGTAGCCGCCGTGAACTCCCTCCGATCCGCCGTGATGCGGCTGTCCCGTCGGCTCAAGCACCAGCGTGTCGACGAGTCGCTCAGCCCCACCGAGATGTCGGTGCTCGGCACCCTGTCCCTCTGCGGCAGGGCCACACCGGGCGAGCTCGCCCGTAAGGAACATGTCCAGCCGCCGTCGATGACCCGCATCGTGGCGCTGCTGGAGGCGAAGGGGCTGGTCCGTCTGGAGCCGCACCCCGAGGACCGGCGCCAGAAGGTCGTGACGCGCACCGAGCAGGCCGAAACGATGCTCGAGGAGAGCCGCCGCAAGCGGAACGCGTTCCTGGCCACGCTGGTCGAGGACCTCGACGAGGACGAGTGGGCGAAACTCCGCGCCGCCGCCCCCGTGCTGGAGAAGCTCGCGCACCTGTAAGTCGTCACAGCAAGGAGGCGAACCCTGTTGAGTACGGGACCCGGAGCAGCTTCCGTCCCCGCACCTGATCCCCACGACTCCCCGCCCACCCCCGACGCCCCCGCCTCCGACGCCCGGTCCGCTCGCAAGTCCTCGATGTTCTCCTCCCTGAAGGTGAGGAACTACCGCCTGTTCTTCCTGGGGCAGGTCGTCTCCAACATCGGCACCTGGATGCAGCGCATCGCCCAGGACTGGCTGGTCCTCAGCCTCACCGGCTCCTCCGCCGCCGTCGGCATAACGACCGCGCTGCAGTTCCTGCCGATGCTCCTCTTCGGCCTCTACGGCGGTGTCCTCGTCGACCGCCTGCGCAAGCGGCCCACCCTGCTCGTCACCCAGTCGTCGATGGGCCTCACCGCCCTCGCCCTCGCGGTCCTCACCCTCACCGGCCAGGTCCAGGTGTGGCACGTGTACGTCGCCGCCTTCGTGATGGGTCTGGCCACGGTCGTCGACAACCCGGCCCGGCAGTCCTTCGTCTCCGAACTGGTCGGGCCCGGGCAGCTGCAGAACGCCGTCAGCCTGAACTCCGCCAACTTCCAGTCCGCCCGGCTGGTCGGCCCCGCCGTCGCGGGTCTGCTGATCACCGGCGTCGGCACCGGCTACGCCTTCCTCTTCAACGGCCTGTCCTTCGTCGCGCCGCTCACCGGCCTGCTGCTGATGCGCGCCCGTGAGCTGCACGCCGTGGAGCGCGCCCCGCGCGGCAAGGGGCAGCTGAGGGAGGGCGTCCGCTATGTCACCGGCCGCCCGGAGCTGATCTGGCCGATCGTCCTGGTCGGTTTCGTCGGCACCTTCGCCTTCAACTTCCCCGTCTACCTCTCGGCCTTCGCGGACGACGTGTTCCACGCGGGCGCCGGCGCCTACAGCATGTTCAACACGCTGATGGCGGTCGGCTCGGTCGCGGGCGCGCTGCTCGCCGCGCGGCGCGGTACGGCCCGGCTGCGGCTGCTGATCGCGGCGGCCATGGTCTTCGGGGCGCTGGAGATCGTGGCGGCGACGACGCCGACGCTGTGGCTGTTCGCCCTGCTCATGGTTCCGCTGGGCCTGTTCGGCATGACGGTCAACGTCACGACGAACACCAGCATCCAGATGTCCACCGACCCGGCCATGCGCGGCCGTGTCATGGCCCTCTACATGATGGTCTTCCTCGGCGGGTCCCCGGTCGGCGCCCCGATCGTCGGCTGGATCACCGATACGTACGGCGCCCGGGTGGGCCTCGCGGCGGGCGGCGCGGTGGCGGCGGTGGCGGCGGCCGTGATCGGCCTGATCCTGGCCCGCGTCGGCAATCTGCGCCTGTCGGTGGGCTGGCATCAGGGCCACCCACGGGTGCGGTTCGTGCCCCGGGAGCAGCAGGAGGCGCTGGCTCCGGCGGCGTAGGGGGCTGGTCGGGGTCAGTCTCGGGGGAACTCGCCGGTCTCCAGAAGCAGGCCGACCACGGTGCCGGTCAGGTCCGCCTCGTCCCCGAAGTCCAGACTCAGCTTGCCCCGGTACTCGCCGTCCTTGGGCTTGGTGTGCAGGTGCCAGCGGCCGGTGTACGGATCCACGATCAGGTACACCGGCACACCGGCGGCGGCGTAGGCGTCCTTCTTGGGCCCGTAGTCGTTCGCCGCGGTCTTCCTGGAGATGACCTCGGCGACGAACTCGACGTCCTCGTAGCGCCACAGGTTCTTGGCGTTCTTCGCAGCGCCCTCGGCCATCAGCGTCAGGTCGGAGGCGAAGCCGTTGAGGTGGCCCGGGTAGTCGACGCGGACGTCGGACTTCAGGCGCTTGCGCGGATACTTGGTGCGCAGCTGGTCGTAGATGTCCGCGATGATGTCCCAGTGGGTGTCCCGCTGAGGCGCCAGGAAGATGTTCCCCCCGACGATCTCGACCTTGTAGCCCTCGGGGGCGGGCATCTTCTCCACCCAGTCGAACATCACGTTGAGGGTGAGGTCGCCGCTGCTGTCGGCCATCTCGATCCTGTCTGCGAGGACGGTCACCGTGGCGCCGTACCCCGGCTGCCGCGCAGTACAACGATACGCACGGTGACCGGGACACGCCCGGCTCCGGCTGGGGGCGGGCCGGGGGCTACACCCTGCGGGCCAGTAGTTGCCCGGGCCAGTTGTTCTCGCCGACCGTGAAGGCAGCGGTGCGGGTGAAGCCGTTGGCCTCGTAGTAGCGGACGAGCTTGCCGTCGTCGCCGGCGTAGCAGTCCACCCGGAGGAGGCCCACTCCGGCCCGGCGGGTCTCCTCGGCGGCGTGGGCGAGCAGGGCGCTGCCCACGCCGTGGCCCTGGAAGCGGCGGTCGGAGGCGAGCCAGTGGATGTAGCGCTCGGGTTCGCCGGGCTGGGGGAGGTGGGAAAGGTAGGCGCCCGCCGAGTCGGTGAGGGTGAGGGTGCCGGCGGGGACGCCGTCGACGTCGGCCATGAACGTGTTCCCCTCCGCCATGTACCGGCCGACCGACTCCACCGTCTTCGGGCTCTGCGACAGGGGCCGGGTCCCCCACTGCCCCGTGCGGCCCTGGGAGACCAGCCATTCCACGCAGCCGTCGAGCATGCCGAGTATCGCGGGAATGTCGTCGGGCCCGCCGTCCCGGATGGTGATCCGCATGGCCTCATGGTGCCAGGCTGGGTCCATGAGACTCTTCGCGGCCGTGCTGCCCCCCGACGAGGTGTGCCGTGAACTCGGCTCCGTGGTCGACGCGTTGCGCGGGCTGCCCGGCGCCGACGGCATGCGCTGGACCGGCCGCCCCGGCTGGCACTTCACGCTCGCGTTCTACGGGGAGGTCGACGACGGTCTCGTCCCCGAGCTGTCGGAGCGGCTGGAGCGGGCCGCGCGCCGTACTGACCCCTTTTCGCTGGCCGTACGAGGCGGCGGTCAGTTCGGGCACGGGCGGGCGCTGTGGGCCGGGGCCGAGGGTGATCTGGCGACCCTGCGGCTGCTGGCAGAGCGGGCCGAGGCCGCGGCGCGGAAGGCGGGGGTGGCGATGGGGGAGCACCGGCGGTACAAGGCCCATCTGACGATCGCGAGGAGCCGGGAGGCGCGGGACGTGCGCCCGTGCCTGGACGCCCTGGCCGGGTTCACCGGCCGGACCTGGACGGTGGGAGAGCTGGCGCTGGTGCGGAGCAATCTGCCGACGTCGGGGGTTCCGGGGGAGCAGCCCCGGTATGAGGCGGTCGGTCGGTGGGCGCTCGGGGGTGCCGGTTAGGCTCGGTGCCGTGGACCCGAAAACCCGTAACCGGATCATGGCCGGTGTGCTCGTGCTGATGTTTCTCGTTGTCGCCCTGGCTTCCGCGCTCGGTAGGTAGCCGGGCAGGGGCGGGGGACTGCTGTCCGCTGCCTTCCGATCTGCGGTGGAGCCGCAGATCGGATTCAGCCCCGCGCCCCTGGAGGTGCGCTACCAGGCGAAGGCCTCCGGGCTCGGGCCCGGGCCCGGGAAGATCTCGTCGAGGCCGGTCAGGAGATCCTCGGAGAGTTCCAGGTCGGCCGCGCGCAGGGCGGACTCCAGCTGACCCGCCGTGCGCGGGCCGACGATCGGGCCGGTCACGCCCGGGCGGGTGAGGAGCCAGGCCAGGGCGGCCTCGCCGGGCTCGATGCCGTGCTTGTCGAGCAGGTCCTCGTAGGCCTGGATCTGCGCGCGGGAGGCGGGGTCGGCGAGGGCGTCGGCGGCCCGGCCGGAGGCACGGCGGCCGCCCTCGACCTCCTTCTTGAGCACGCCGCCCAGCAGACCGCCGTGCAGCGGCGACCAGGGGATGACCCCGAGCCCGTAGTCCCGCGCGGCCGGGATGACCTCCATCTCGGCACGCCGCTCGGCGAGGTTGTAGAGGCACTGCTCGCTGACCAGCCCGATGGTCCCGCCGCGCCGGGCGGCGATCTCGTTGGCCTGGGCGATCTTGTAGCCGGGGAAGTTCGACGACCCGACGTAGAGGATCTTGCCCTGCTGGACCAGGACGTCGATCGCCTGCCAGATCTCCTCGAACGGGGTGTCCCGGTCGATGTGGTGGAACTGGTAGACGTCGATGTGGTCGGTCTGGAGCCGCTTGAGGCTGGCGTCCACGGCCCGCCGGATGTTGACCGCGGAGAGCTTGTCGTGGTTGGGCCAGGCCGGGCCGTCGCCGCCCATGTGGCCGTACACCTTCGTGGCGAGGACGACCTTCTCGCGCCGTCCCTCGCCCTTGGCGAACCAGTTCCCGATGATGCTCTCGGTACGGCCCTTGTTCTCACCCCAGCCGTACACGTTGGCGGTGTCGAAGAAGTTGATGCCCGCGTCCAGCGCCGCGTCCATGATGGCGTGACTGTCGGCCTCGTCGGTCTGCGGACCGAAGTTCATGGTGCCGAGGACGAGCCGGCTGACCTTGAGTCCCGTGCGTCCGAGCTGCGTGTACTTCATGGGTGCACGCTAGCGATGTGGAGTGCGCTCTAGGCAAGCACGTACGACTCACGTCAGGAGGCGCGTCCGTGCCAGACCAGCCCGACCCCCGTCAGCTCGTCCGGCTCCTTCGTCGGACCCTGCCCGACAGTCTTCTCGGGGTGTACCTTCACGGCTCCGCGACCCTCGGTGGGCTGCGGCCGCACAGTGACATCGACGTCCTGGCCGTCGTGCGGGAGTCCGTGAGGCCTGTGCAACGGCGGGAAATCATCGAGGAGTTGCTCGCGGTGTCCGGTGTGGGTGGGCGGCGGTATGTCGAGCTGGTCGTCGTCGTGCGGGACGAGGTGCGGCCCTGGCGGTACCCGCCGACCTGCGATTTTCTCTACGGCGACTGGTTGCGGGAGGAGTATGAGCGGGGGGTGATTCCGGGGCCGGAGGCCAGTCCTGATCTGGCGCCGTTGCTCACCATGGTGCTGCGTGCCGACGCGCCGGTGTACGGGCCGCCGCCCGGCGAGCTGATCGACGTGGTGCCGCACGCCGACCTCAGGCGGGCCGTCGTCGCCGGTGTGCCGGAGCTGATGGGGGAGCTGGACTCCGACACCCGCAACGTGCTGCTCACCCTCGCGCGGATCTGGACCACCCTCGTCACCGGGGACATCCGCTCCAAGGACGCGGCGGCGTCGTGGGTGCTGGGGCGGCTGCCCGCCGGGCACCGGGCCGTGCTCGCCCGGGCCCGGGCCGTCTATCTCGGGGAGGCGGACGAGTGCTGGGACGGTCTGGAGACCCGGGCCTGCGCGGAGTTCCTGGTGCGGGGGATCGCCGAGAGCTACGCCTCGTAGGGCTCGCCCAGGTCCCACGCCTGGTACATCGCCTCCGCGAAGGCCGCCGCGATCTTGTGCTCGCCGCTCGGGCCCGGGTGCGTGCCGTCGTAGGTGTCGGTGGGGATGTCGTACGACGGCGGGGTCGAGGCCAGGAGGATGGGGGAGCCGGGCTCGTCGAGGTCCGCGGCCGTCTTCGCCAGCAGTTCGTTGAAGCGGGCGACCTCGGTGGCGAACGCCGCGTCCGTCTGGGCTCGTACGTTCGGGGTGACCGGCAGCCACACCATCCGCACCCGCCGGTTCGCCGCCCGCGCCTCGGCCGCGAAGGCCCGGACGTTCTCGGCGGTCTGCTCGGCGTTCGTGTAGAAGCCCAGGTCGATGAGGCCCAGGGAGACCAGCAGGATGTCCGCGCGCGTCGAGCGCACCGCCTCGCCGATCAGCGGGGCCATGTGCAGCCAGCCCTCGCCCCAGCCGGCCAAGTGGGCACGGGGGAAGTCCGGTTCGGCGTAGGCGTACGACGTCGGGGCCTCGTCCAGCTTGTCGTAGAGCGTCTCGCGCGGGCCGACGAGGGTGCAGGGCGCGCCGTAGGAACGGCACAGGTGCTGCCAGATCCGGTAGCGCCACGTGTGTTCGCCCGTGCTCCCGATCGTCATGGAGTCACCTACGGGCATGAACCTGAGCATCCGCTCATCATGGAGGATCACGGGAGGGTCGGGCTGCCGGACGGGGTGTGAGTCGGGCCACGCGGGCCGCGGGGGGTGAGTGGTGGGCGGTGCCCGGTGAACCGCGGAGCGGGATGGCAGTCTTGGGGCATGCGCAGACCGACCGTCTTCCTCGCCGCGGCTCTCCTCGTGGGCGCCTTCGCCGTGCCCGCCTCCGCCGCCGACGGGGACGAGGAGTTCACGATCAAGGATCCGCGCATCACCGAGTCCAGCGGTCTGGCGGCCTCCCGGCAGCACCCCGGGATCTACTGGACGCACAACGACAGCGACGACGGGGCGTATCTCTACGCCGTCGACAGCGCCACGGGCGAGACGGTCGCCACGGTCACCATGGCCGGGGTGGGCAGCCCGCGTGATGTCGAGGCCATCTCGATCGGGCCCGACAACCAGGTCTACGTCGGCGACATCGGCGACAACCTCGGCGGCAGTTGGCCGTACGTGTGGATCTACCGGCTGCCCGAGCCGAAGAATCTGCGCGACCAGACGGTGCGGGCCAGGCAGTACGTCGTGAAGTACTCCGACGGCGCGCGGGACGCCGAGTCGCTGGTCGTGCACCCGAAGACCGGCCGCGTCTACATCGTCGACAAGAACGAGAAGGGCGGGCATCTGTACGAGGGGCCGGCCGAGCTCTCTCCCACCGGGAGCAACGTCTTCCGTCCCGTCGCGGCCGTTCCCGACCTGGAGGCGACCGACGCCACGCTCTCCCCGGACGCCGAACACCTCGTCGTACGCAGCTACTTCGGGGCGATCGCGTACGACTGGAACGGCGGGAAGATCAAGAAGAAGGCGCGGCTCGGTGTGCCGTTCCTCGGGCAGGGGGAGTCCGTCACCTACACCGCCGACGGGAAGAAGCTCATGTACGGCGCCGAGGGGGCCGACAGTCCCGTGGAGCCGCAGGACGCTCCCGGGGCCGGCGGGTCCGGATCGGCCTCCGGGAGCGGTAGTTCCGCCGCTTCGGACGGTGGCGGTGGCGATGGGCTGAGCGGGAATCTCAAGAACGGGGCCATCGCCGTCGCCGTGGCCTGTGCCGTGCTGTTCGGGATGCGGGGGCTGAGGCGACGGCGGCGGTAGGGCGCCCGGGGCTAGGAGGGGGCCGACTCGCCGCGTCGCGCCACGACGACGTCCAGCCCGTCCAGCATCCGTTGCAGCCCGAACTCGAAGTGGTCGAAGTCGGTGCCGAAGGCGTCCTCGGAGAGTGAGGCCATGACCGGGTAGCGGCCCGAGGCCATGACCTGCTCCAGGACCGGTACCTGCGCCTGCCAGAACTCGGTGTCGGTCAGGCCCGTCCGGCGCTCCGCCTCCTGTTCGTGCACCTGCGTGCGCGCGGCCCCGACGACGTACCCGTCGATCATGATGATCACCGAGACCAGCTCGGGGTCGGTGAGCCCCATGGGGCGGATCCGGGTGAGGATCCTCTCCATGCCGTCGAGGGCGCTCGGGCCGAGGATCGGGCGGGACTGGTTGACCTGGAGCAGCCAGGGGTGCCGGCGGTAGCGGGCGAGGTTCTCGTGGGCCACCGCCTCCAGGGCGGCACGCCAGCCGTCGTCCGGGCCGGCGAGTTCGCCGGTGGGGCGCTGTACCCGGTCCAGCATGAGGTCGAGCAGCTCGTTCTTGCCGGGGATGTACCGGTACAGCGACATGGTGCCGGTGCCGAGCTCGGCCGCTACGCGGCGCATGGAGAGCCCGCCCAGCCCCTCGGCGTCCGCCAACTGGACGGCGGCTTCCACGATCCGGTCCAGGGTCAGGGTCGGCTTCGGGCCCCGGCTCGGGCGGCGTCCGGTGTCCCACAACAGTTCGAGGGTGCGGGTGATGTCGCCGCTGCCGCTGGTCTCCGTACTGCCCGCACCGCTCGTACCGCTCGCACCGCTCGTCATGGGGTCAGCTTAGAGGTCCGCAACAAAACTGGGTACGTCGTACGCGTAATAGGGTACGCTGTACTCAGTTCAGAGTTGGCGAGCCGGGTACGGGAGGGCGGCATGGACGGATACGCGGTACGGGCCGAGGCGCTGGAGAAGCGGTACGGCGAGAAACGCGCCCTCGACGGCTTCGACCTGGCCGTGCGCGAGGGCACGGTGCACGGTCTGCTCGGGCCGAACGGCGCGGGCAAGACCACCGCCGTGCGCATCCTGTCCACGCTGATCCGGCTGGACGGGGGCAGCGCGACGGTCGCCGGGCTCGACGTGGCCCGGCAGCCGCGCGAGGTCCGGGCCCGGATCGGGCTCACCGGGCAGTACGCGGCGGTCGACGAGGTGCTCACGGGCCGGCAGAACCTGGAGATGTTCGGCCGCCTGTTCCATCTGGGCGGCAAGCGGGCCAGGGTCCGGGCCGGTGAACTGCTGGAGCAGTTCGACCTGGCCGACGCCGGCGACAAGGGCGTGGGCAAGTACAGCGGCGGTATGCGCCGCCGCCTCGACCTCGCCGCGTCGATGATCCTCGCGCCGGCCGTGCTCTTCCTCGACGAGCCGACGACGGGCCTGGACCCGCGCAGCCGGGGCGAGGTCTGGGAGTCCGTACGGGCACTGGTGGCGGGCGGCACCACGGTGCTGCTGACCACGCAGTATCTGGAGGAGGCCGACAAGCTCGCCTCGCGCATCACCGTCATCGACCAGGGGCGGGCCATCGCCGACGACACCCCGGACGGGCTGAAGAACCTGGTCGGCGGCGACCGGATCGAGGTCGTGGTCGCCGAGCGGTCCGAGATCCCGCGGGTGGTGAAGGTCGTCGCCCGGGTCACGGACGGCGAACCCGAGGCGGACGAGACCGAGTTGCGGGTGCACGCCCCCGTCGTCGACCGGGTCACCGCGCTCACCGAGGTGGCGCGGACCCTCCAGGACGAGGGCGTCCGCGTCGAGGACATCGGGCTGCGCAGGCCGAGCCTCGACGATGTGTTCCTGCGTCTGACCGGACACCGCACCGAGAAGGAGGCCGCGGCGTGAGCGCCATCGACCTGAGCACGCCGAGCACGCGCGGCGGTACGTACTGGCTGCTCTCCGACTGCTGGAACATCGTCCGCCGCGGCCTGACCCACTACCAGCGCCAGCCCGTCAACATCGCCTGGCAGCTCGGCTTCCCGATCCTGTCCGTGCTGCTCTACGGCTATGTCTTCGGCAGCGCCATGAAGGTGCCCGGCGGCGGGGACTACCAGGACTTCCTGATGCCGGGCATGTTCGCGATGACCATGGCGTTCGGCTTCATCAACACGGCCACGGTGGTGGTGTACGACTCCACCAAGGGCGTCATCGACCGCTTCCGCTCCATGCCGATGTCGTCCTCGGCGGTGGTGGCCGGGCGCGGGGTCACCGATCTGATCGTCGCCTGCGCCGAGTTGGCGATCATGATGCTCACCGCGCTCGCCATGGGCTGGCGTCCGGACGGCGGGCTGGGCTTCCTCGGGGCGTTCGGGCTGCTGCTGTGGCTGCGCTTCTCGCTGATCTGGATCGGCGTGTGGCTCGGTCTGATCGTGCCCAACCCGGAGGCGGCGGGCGGCCTCTTCGCGGTCGCCTTCCCCTTCACGATGATCTCCAGCATCTTCGTCGCGCCGCAGCTCATGCCCGACTGGCTGGGCTGGGTGGCGGTCTGGAACCCGATCTCCTCCACGGCGGCGGCGACCCGCGAGCTGTTCGGCACGCCGGTCGGCGGTGACACCTGGGTCGAGCAGCACGCGCTGCTGATGGCCGGGGTGTGGCCGGTGATCCTGACGGCGATCTTCCTGCCGCTCGCGGTACGGCGGTTCAAGAAGCTCAGCCGGTAGCGCGAGCGACGCGTACCTCCCGGAGTCTTGACGTGTTCATGGTGCGTCAGTTTCCTGGGAGGTGCGCGGCATTATGGGAGCGCTCCCATTCGATTCCGGGGCCGCGCCTCCGAGAGTCAGAGAGGAAGCAGCCACATGTTCCGCACTCTGCGCAGAGCGCTGTGTGTTGCCGCGGCGCTCCTGTTACCGCTGGCCGGCACGCAGTCGGCCCAGGCCGACGCCGACGTCGATGTGAAGGCCGGCGCCGGCTACTGGCACACCAGCGGCCGTCAGATCCTGGACGCGGCCGGAGCGCCCGTCCGGATCGCCGGTGTCAACTGGTTCGGCTTCGAGACCGCCAACCACGTCGTCCACGGCCTGTGGGCCCGCGACTACAAGAGCATGATCGACCAGATGAAGTCGCTGGGCTACAACACGATCCGGATGCCCTACAGCGACGACATCCTCAAGTCCGGCACCATGCCCGACAGCGTCAATTACGACGGCAAGAACACCGACCTGCGCGGACTGACCTCGCTCCAGGTCCTGGACAAGATCGTGGCGTACGCCGGACAGGCCGGGCTCAAGATCGTCCTCGACCGGCACCGCCCGGACGCGGCCGGACAGTCGGCCCTCTGGTACACGGCGTCGGTGCCCGAGTCGACCTGGATCGCCAATCTCAAGGCCCTGGCCACGCGGTACAAGGGCAACTCCACCGTCGTCGGCATCGACCTGCACAACGAGCCCCATGATCCGGCCTGCTGGGGCTGCGGCGACACCTCCCGTGACTGGCGTCTGGCCGCCCAGCGCGCGGGCAACGCGGTGCTGTCGGTCAACCCCGAGCTGCTGATCATGGTCGAGGGCGTGCAGTCGTACAACGGCACGAACGGCTGGTGGGGCGGCAACCTCATGGGCGTGGCGCAGTACCCGGTCCAGCTCGACGTGCCGAACCGGCTGGTGTACTCGGCCCACGACTACGCCACCTCGGTGGCCCAGCAGCCCTGGTTCAGCGACTCGTCGTTCCCCGCGAACATGCCGGGGATCTGGGACAAGTACTGGGGTTACATCTTCAAGCAGAACATCGCCCCGGTGTGGCTCGGCGAGTTCGGTACGACGCTCCAGTCGACGGTGGACCAGCGGTGGCTGTCCGCGCTGGTGACGTATCTGCGGTCGACGTCGGGCTCCGGCGCCGACAGCTTCCACTGGACGTTCTGGTCCTGGAACCCCAACTCCGGCGACACGGGCGGCATCCTGAAGGACGACTGGCAGACCGTGGACACCGCCAAGGACGGCTACCTCGCGGCGATCAAGGCGCCGGGCTTCGCGGGCGGCGGTTCCGGGCCGGACCCCGGCGGGCCCGGAGAGCCCGGTGGCGGGGCCGCCTGCACCGCCGCCTACACGGTGAGCAGCGACTGGGGCGGCGGCTTCAACGCCGAGGTGAAGGTGACCAACACGGGCACGAAGCCGCTGGCCTCGTGGAAGGTCGCCTGGACGTGGAGCGGCGCGCAGAAGGTCACCAGCATGTGGAACGCCTCGTACACACAGAGCGGGGCGAGCGTGACGGCGGTGAACGCCGCGCACAACGGGAGCGTCCCGGTGGGAGGTTCGGCGAGCCTCGGCCTGGGCGGAGCGCCCGGGGGCGGGGCGGTGCCGAGTGTGAGCTGTACGGCGACCTGAGGGTGGTGCGGCTGGGGCGCCCGGTGCTCGCCGGGCGCCCCAGCCGACCGGCGGCCCCGTAGCGGCGTACGCTGACCTTTATGGCGCCTGACCGTGTCGATGCGGGGCAAACAGGGCAGGAGCCGTCGAGTGATCCGAGCCTTCCGGTGTTCGTCGACTCCTCCGGCCGGCGTGCGCGCAATCTCCGGCGCGCGGGCTACGGGCTGGCCGGCTGTGCGGCGGCCTATATGGCGGTGCTGGGGCTGAGCCTGATGGGGGCGACGCCCTTCGCCCCGGGGTCGCTGCTCCCCGGCGACGTGGCGGCGCCCGCCGCGCCGAGGGCGCAGACCCCGGGCGGGACGCCCCTGGCCCCGCCCGGCGACGCCTCGGACGCGGCCGGTCCCAGCGCGCTGCTCGTCCCGGGGCTCGCCGGGCCCGGCCCCTCCCTCGCTCCGCCCCTGGTGCCCGGCAGCCCACCGGCACCGTCCGACACCGGCACCCCGGAACCGCAGGCCCCGGCGACACAGGAGCCACCCGCACCGGAAGAGCCCGCGGACCCCGATGATCCCGCCGCTCCCACCGCGGAACCGGACCCGGACACCACCGCGCCCTCGCCCCCGGCCCCGCCCTCGCCCGCTCCGCCCACCACCGCCCCCTCCACCCCTCCGGCACCCGAGCCCACAGCACCGGCGCCCAGCCCCTCCGCGCCGTCCGGTGTCGCGGAGCCGCCCCCGCCCGCCGACCCCACGGTGGCCGAGGCCCCCTGATGCGGCGGCGCCCCGACCGGTCACCCGACCGCTCATCGAGGCCGCCCGGTCCGCGCCGGACCCGAGCGCCCCTGGCACCGCGGCATCGCTTCCGTATCGTCGTCCCCTTGATCCTGCTGGCCTTCGTCGCCTCGGTCCTCCTGGTCGAGGGCTACACCACCAGGGGCTTCGCCGGGGACCAGGAAGGGCCGGGCGGGCGACCGGACACCGGCGTCCCCCGCGCGATCGCGGGCGGCGGCCCGGTCGTCGACACCACCGACGATCATCTGCGCACCTATCGCACACCGGACAGGACCGTCGTCCTGACCTTCGACGACGGCCCCGACCCCACCTGGACGCCCCGCATCCGGGCCGTCCTCGACCGCTACGGAGTGCCCGGCACCTTCTTCGTCACCGGGCAGCAGACCGCCCGGTACCCGGAGGTGCTG
Organism: Streptomyces sp. CRCS-T-1; assembly: GCF_024442335.1. NCBI lineage: Bacteria > Bacillati > Actinomycetota > Actinomycetes > Kitasatosporales > Streptomycetaceae > Streptomyces > Streptomyces sp. CRCS-T-1. The sequence continues at coordinate 4,662,072 of NZ_CP101651.1, forward strand.
CGCCGGGTGGTCCGCTCCGGCCACGAGATCGGCGTGCACACCTTCTCCCACCCGGACCTGACCACCCGCTCCGCGCGCGACGTCGACCGTGAGCTGTCCCTGACCCAGCTCGCGCTCGCCGGGGCCGCCGGCATCCACACCTCGCTGATGCGGATGCCCTACTCCTCGACCCCCGCCGCCCTCGACGCCCCGGAGTGGTCCCTGGTCCGGAGCCTGGGCGAGAAGGGCTATGTCCTGGCGTTCATCGACCGGGACACCAACGACTGGCGGCGGCCGGGCGCCCGGGAGATCGCCGACGCGGCCACCCCGACCGGGGGCAGGGGAGCGGTCGTCCTGCTGCATGACGCGGGAGGGGACAGGGCGCAGACGGTCGAGGCCCTCACGACCCTGATCCCCCGGCTGCAGGCCGAGGGCTATCGCTTCACCACGCTCGCCGAACTGGTCGGCGCCGAGACCCTCAGCAGCCCCGTCGACACGGTGGACCGGTGGAGCGGCCGTGTCTTCGTGGCCGCCGTCACCGTGTCGTCGACGGCGGTGACGGCCGTCAGCGCGCTGCTGCTGGTGGTCGGTTCGCTCGTCCTGGCCCGGTGTGTGCTGCTGCTCGTCCTGGCCCGCCACCACGCCCGCCGCCCACGTCCCGGCACCGGCGGGCAGGCGCCCCCGCCCGTCACCCGGCCCGTCAGCGTCGTCATCCCCGCCTACAACGAGAGGCTGTGCATCCCCAAGACGCTGCGCTCCCTCGCCGCGAGCGAGCACCCCGTCGAGATCATCGTCGTGGACGACGGTTCCCGCGACGGCACCGCGGACCTCGCGGAGTCACTCGCGCTGGGGAACGTCACCGTCGTGAGGCAGCCCAACAGCGGCAAGCCCGCCGCCCTCAACGCCGGTGTCCTGCGGGCCTCCCACGACCTCGTCGTCATGCTGGACGCCGACACCGTCTTCGCCCCCTCGACCGTCGGCCGCCTCGTCCAGCCGTTCGCCGACCCCCGGGTCGGGGCGGTCGCGGGCAACGCCAAGGTCGGCAACCGGCGGCGGCTGCTCGGCCGGTGGCAGCACATCGAGTACGTCATGGGCTTCAACCTCGACCGCCGCATGTACGACCTGCTGCACTGCATGCCTACCATCCCCGGCGCCGTCGGGGCCTTCCGCGCCGAGGCCCTGCGGGACGCCGGGATGGTGAGCGCGGACACCCTCGCCGAGGACACCGACCTCACCATGGCCCTGCACCGGGCCGGGTGGGAGATCCGCTACGTCCCGGACGCGCTCGGCTGGACCGAGGCACCGTCCTCGCTGCGGGAACTGTGGCGCCAGCGCTACCGCTGGAGCTACGGCACGATGCAGGCCGCCTGGAAGCACCGGCACGCGCTGGTCGAGCGCGGCACCGCGGGCCGCTTCGGCCGCCGCGGTCTGCCCCTGCTGGCCGTCTTCCAGATCCTCACCCCGCTGCTCGCCCCGCTGATCGACATCCTGGCCCTGTACGGCCTGGTGTTCGGCGACCCGGTCACGACCGTGCTCGCGTGGTGCGGTGTGCTGGCGGTGCAGGCCGTCTGCGCCGCGTACGCCTTCCATCTCGACGGCGAGCGGCTCCGGCCCCTGTGGGCGCTCCCGCTTCAACAGGTCGTCTACCGCCAGGTGATGTACCTGGTCCTCACCCAGGCCTGTCTGACCGCGATCAACGGCTATCGGCTGCCCTGGCAGCGGCTCAAGCGCAGCGGAGACGTGATGCTGCCTCCGCAGCCCTCGACCCGCCGGATGTGAGCGGGCGCGGCGGCGTGCGGTGCGGGCCGCCGTTCGGGTTCAGTTGCCCGGCCGAGGGGCCGTCAGCCTTCCTCCCGGGCGTTTTTCCGCTCAAGGTGTGATCATGAAAACTCCGCGTTTGTACCGTATGCCTCGATCTCTGGCGCACTCGGCTGGTGCGGCCGTCATCATCCTCGCGTCGGCCCTGACCTCCGCCGCACCCGTCGCGGCCCACAGTGCCGCGCCGTCCGACGGTTACGAGAACCGGCGTTCCCAGTGCTACACGTCCAACACTCAGCGGCAGGGCCTCGAGAGCATCGTCTGGTCCGTCCTGTTCGGGCCCCAGAACAACACGACGGAGACCCGTTGCGACGGCGACGAGGCGAAGGAGAAGCAGGAGAAGTCGCCCGGCTTCCTCCGCTCCCTCCCCGCCTCCTGACCTGCTCCTTGTAGGCCCTGACCCGCACGGCGAGAAGGGTGTTTGGGCGTGAATGGCCCAAGCACCCCTCTTTTAAAGGGGTTTGGGCGCGATGGATGACTCGATTCGGTCAAGTCTCGGTCGAATATGTATGTGCATGGCGTGCTCTTCCGAAACGATGCGGCACGGCCCGTGTGACTCACGGGCCTGACCCCCCTCACCGTTCTGAGAGAACTCCATGAGAAGAAGCGCAGCCGTACTGTGCGGCGCGACCGTCGTGCTGGCCGGGACCCTCACCGCGGCTCCCGCCAGCGCCGACGCGTCGCGGTCCGCGACAACCGCCCAGGCCGCGAAGGTCACCTGGAAGAAGTGCGCCACGGACGACTCCCCGACGATGCAGTGCGCGTCGGTGAAGGTCCCGCTCGACTACGCGAAGCCGAACGGGAAGCAGATCACGCTGGCGCTCTCCCGGGTGCCGCACACCGCCTCCAAGTACCAGGGCCCGCTCCTGGTCAACCCCGGCGGCCCCGGCGGCAGCGGCCTGTCGCTGGCCGGTTTCGTCGCCTCCTCCCTGCCCAAGGAGGTCGCGGCCCAGTACGACGTCATCGGCTTCGACCCGCGCGGCGTGGGCGAGAGCAAGCCCGCCCTGGACTGCAAGCCGGGCCACTTCGACCCGGTGCGCCCCGACTCCGTGCCCAGCACGCCCGCGATCGAGAAGGCCAACCTCGCGCGCGCCAAGTCCTTCGCCCAGGCCTGCGGCACGAAGTACAAGGACGTCCTGCCGTACATCAACACGGTCAGCGCCGTGAAGGACATGGACTCCATCCGCAAGGCCCTCGGCGCGAAGAAGATCAACTACTTCGGCTACTCGTACGGCACCTATCTCGGCGCCGTCTACGCCAAGTTGTTCCCCGAGCGCGTGCGGCGCCTGGTGCTGGACTCGATCGTCGACCCGACCGGGGTCTGGTACGACGCCAACATCAAGCAGGACTACGCCTTCGACAAGCGTCACAAGGCGCTGATGGCCTGGATAGCCAAGTACGACTCCACGTACAAGCTCGGCACCGATCCGAAGAAGATCGAGGCCAAGTGGTACGCCATGCGGGCGGCCCTCGCCAAGAAGCCGGCCGGCGGCAAGGTGGGCGCCTCCGAACTGGAGGACATCTTCATACCCGGCGGGTACAACAACGCCTACTGGCCCACCCTCGCCGAGACGTTCGCGGCCTACGTCAACAAGAAGGACACCGCCGCGCTGGTCAAGGCGTACGACAACATCGCCGCCATCGACGCCTCCGGCGACAACGGCTACAGCGTCTACACCTCCGTGCAGTGCCGTGACGCCTCCTGGCCGCGCGACTGGAACCAGTGGCGCAAGGACAACTGGGCCGTGTACGAGAAGGCCCCGTTCATGGCCTGGAACAACGCCTGGTACAACGCGCCGTGCGCCTTCTGGCCGACGAAGTCGCAGAAGCCGGTGAACGTCTCCAACTCCAAGCTCCCGCCTGCCCTGCTGTTCCAGGCGACGGACGACGCGGCCACCCCGTACCAGGGCGGCGTCACCATGAACCGTCTGCTGAAGGGCTCCAGCCTGGTCGTGGAGCAGGGCGGCGGCAACCACGGCATCACGCTGGGCGGCAACGCCTGCCTCGACAAGCACCTGGCGGCCTACCTCACCAACGGCAAGGTGCCGCACGGCAGCGGCACGGCCGACGCGGTCTGCAAGAAGCTGGCCGACCCCAAGCCGCAGGCCGCCGCGGCGAAGGCGTCGAGCGCGGCCGGCAAGGCCCTGAGCGGGATCCTGGGCTTCGGCGGCTGAACATGCCTGTCTGACCTGCCTGAGCTCTGGCGTATATGACTGAGGGCGCTCCGCGTGTGCGGGGCGCCCTCAGTTACGTACGGGAGAGGTCACGTACGAGAAAAGATCAAAGCTTCTCGATCACGTAGTCGACGCACTTCGTGAGCGCCTCGACGTCCGCCGGGTCGATCGCCGGGAACATCGCGACACGCAGCTGGTTGCGGCCGAGCTTGCGGTACGGCTCGGTGTCGACGATGCCGTTGGCGCGCAGGACCTTGGCGACGGCGGCGGCGTCGACGTCGTCGGTGAAGTCGATCGTGCCGATGACCTGGGAGCGCTTGGCCGGGTCGGTGACGAACGGGTTCGCGTACTTGACGTCCTCGGCCCAGCCGTACAGCGTCCGCGCGGACGTGGCCGTGCGGCGCACCGACCAGTCCAGGCCGCCCTGGCCGTTGATCCACTCCAGCTGGTCGTTGAGGAGGAACAGCGTGGCGAGGGCCGGGGTGTTGTACGTCTGGTTCTTGCGGGAGTTGTCGATCGCCGTGGGCAGCGAGAAGAACTCCGGGATGTGGCGGCCGGAGGCGTGGATGCGCTCCGCGCGCTCGATCGCCGCCGGGGAGAAGACGCCGATCCACAGGCCGCCGTCGGAGGCGAAGGACTTCTGCGGGGCGAAGTAGTAGACGTCCGTCTCGGCGATGTCGACGGGCAGGCCGCCGGCGCCGGAGGTGGCGTCGACCAGGACGAGGGAACCCTCGTCGGCACCCTGCACCCGCTTGATGGGGGCGGCGACACCGGTCGAGGTCTCGTTGTGGGTGAAGGCGTAGACGTCCACGCCCGCCTCGGCGACCGGCTCGGGGTGCGTGCCCGGGTCGCTGGAGATGACGTCCGGGTCGGCGAGCCAGGGGGCGAGCTTCGCGGCCTTGGCGAACTTGGAGGAGAACTCGCCGAAGGTGAGGTGCTGCGACTTGTTCTCGATCAGGCCGTGCGTCGCGATGTCCCAGAACGCGGTGGAGCCGCCGTTGCCGAGGACCACCTCGTAGCCGTCGGGGAGCTGGAACAGCTCACGGATGCCCTCGCGCACCCGGCCGACCAGGTTCTTGACCGGGGCCTGGCGGTGGGAGGTGCCGAGGAGGGAGGTGCCGGTCGCGGCCAGCGCGTCCAGCGCTTCCGTCCGCACCTTGGAGGGGCCCGCGCCGAAACGTCCGTCGGCGGGCTTGATGTCAGCGGGAATCTGGATCTCAGCCACGCAGGGGAGCGTAGCCGTTTCCGGAAACCTGGGCGAAACGTCGTCCGTCGGGTGAGACGGGGTGGCGGTGGGTATGGGATGGACCCATGTCGGAACTTGAGGCGGAGCTTCGCGGCGTGGTCCGCGGTGACGTGGGGTTCGGCGTGACGGACCGCGCGCTCGTCACGATGGACGCGTCCAACTACCGGCGGGTCCCCCGCGGGGTCGTCGCCCCCGTGGACGCCGACGACGTGGCCGCCGTCCTGGCCGTGTGCCGGGAGCACGGCGTGCCCGTGGTCGCCCGGGGCGGGGGCACGTCCATCGCCGGGCAGGCCACCGGCACCGGAGTCGTCCTCGACTTCACCCGGCACATGAACCGGCTCCTGTCACTCGACCCGGTGACCCGTACCGCCGTCGTACAGCCGGGGCTGGTGCTCGACCGGCTCCAGGAGGCCGCCGCCCCGCACGGGCTGCGGTTCGGCCCGGACCCCTCCACGCACAGCCGCTGCACGCTCGGCGGCATGATCGGCAACAACTCCTGCGGCTCCCACTCGGTGGCGTGGGGGACCACCGCGGACAGCGTGCGCGAGCTGGACGTGGTCACCGCGCGCGGACGGCGGCTGCGGCTCGGGCAGGACTGGTCCGGGGCCCCGGACGGGCTGCGGGCCCTGGTGGACGGCGAGCTGTCCCGGTTGCGCACGGGCTTCCCGGAGCTGCCCCGCCGTATCTCCGGATACGCGCTGGACGCCCTGCTGCCCGAGCACGGCGCCGATGTGGCCCGTTCCTTCTGCGGCTCCGAGGGCACGCTCGGGGTGCTGACGGAGGCGGTCGTACGACTGGTGGAGGCGCCCCGCGCGCGGGCGCTGGCCGTGCTGGGCTACGCCGACGAGAGCGCGGCCGCGGAGGCGGCGGCCGGGCTGCTGCCGTTCGGGCCGCTGACGGTGGAGGGCATGTCGGCGGACCTGGTGCCGTCCGCGACCGCCCTGCCCAAGGGAACGGCCTGGCTCTTCGTGGAGACCGGCGGGGAGTCGGCGGGCGAGGCACGCGCGCGTGCGGAGACGATCGTGCGGGCGGCCGACGTCGTGGACGCCCTGGTGGTCACCGACCCGGCGGGGCAGCGGGCGCTGTGGCGGATCCGGGAGGACGCGAGCGGTACGGCGACCCGGATGCCGGACGGCACGGAGGCCTGGCCGGGCTGGGAGGACTGCGCGGTGCCGCCCGCCCGGCTCGGGGCGTATCTGCGGGACTTCCGGGGCCTGCTCACCGCGCACGGGCTGCGCGGCACGCCGTACGGGCACTTCGGGGACGGCTGCATCCACGTCCGGATCGACTTCGACCTGCTGACCGAGCCCGGGGTTGCCCGCTTCCGCCGCTTCTCGGAGGACCTCGCGGAGCTGGTGGTGGCACACGGCGGCTCGCTGTCCGGGGAGCACGGCGACGGGCAGGCGCGGGCGGAGCTGCTGCCGAGGATGTACGGCCAGGAGATGGTCGGCCTGTTCGAGCGGGCGAAGGGGGTGTGGGACCCGGACGACCTGCTCAACCCGGGGATGCTCGTCCGCCCGGCCCCCCTCGACGCCGACCTCCGCTTCTCCGTCCTGCCCCGCGAACCGGTCGACGTCGCCTTCGGCTACCCCTCCGACGGCGGTGACTTCTCGGCGGCGGTACGACGCTGCGTGGGCGTCGCCAAATGCCGTACGACGTCGGTGTCCGGCTCCTCCGTGATGTGCCCGTCCTTCCGGGCGACCGGCGAGGAGGAGCACTCCACGCGCGGGCGGGCCCGGCTGCTGCACGAGATGCTCGCGGGTGAGGTCGTGACGGACGGCTGGCGCTCGACCGAGGTGCGGGACGCCCTCGACCTGTGCCTGTCCTGCAAGGGCTGCCGCTCGGACTGCCCGGTCGAGGTCGACATGGCCACGTACAAGGCGGAGTTCCTCCACCACCACTACGCCGGTCGGCTCCGCCCCGCCGCGCACTACTCGATGGGACGGCTCCCGGTGTGGCTCCGGGCGGTGTCCCGTACGCGCACGGCGGCCCTGGTCAACGCCCTCGCCCGGATCCGGCCCTTGGCGTGGGCGGCGAAGCGGCTGGGCGGGATCGCGCCCGAACGGGAGATTCCGCGGGTGGCGAGGCGGACGTTCACCCGGTGGTGGGAGCGGCGGCGGGGTGAGGCGGCGGTGGGTTCCGGCGATCTGGTCATCCTGTGGCCCGACACCTTCACCGAGCACCTCTCGCCCTCCGTCGGACAGGCCGCCGTGCGGGTGCTGGAGGCGGCCGGGCTGCGAGTGGGGCTGCCGCCGACGCTGCGGCTGGTGGAATCGCCGGTGGGCGACGGGCGGACGGTCGCGATGGATCCGCTGTCGGTGCTGCGCGGCCGGGGCCGGGTCTGCTGCGGGCTGACGTATGTGTCGACGGGCCAGCTGGACCGCGCCCGGGCGGTCATGCGCCGCACCCTCGACCTGATGGAACCGGTGCTGGAGACCGACGCCCCGGTCGTCGTCCTGGAGCCCAGCTGCGCCGCCGCCCTGCGCACCGACGTCCCCGAGCTGCTGCACGACGACCCGCGCGCGGCCCGCCTCGCCGCGAAGGTCCTCACCTTCGCGGAGACGCTGGAGCGCCACGCCCCCGACTGGACACCGCCGCGCCTGGACCGCCCGGTGGCCGGGCAGACCCACTGCCATCAGCACGCGGTACTGGGCGACACCGCCGACCGCCGGCTGCGCGCGGCCGCCGGGCTCTCCGGCGAACTGAGCGGCGGCTGCTGCGGCCTCGCCGGCAACTTCGGCTTCGAGCAGGGCCACTACGAGGTGTCCACGTCCTGCGCGGAGGAACAGCTCCTGCCGTCGGTACGTAACGCCCCGGACGGCACGGTGGTCCTGGCCGACGGCTTCTCCTGCCGCACACAGCTGGAGCAGCTCGCGGGGGTGCGGGGGAGCCATCTGGCGGAGGTGCTGGCGGCGGGGCTGGAGGGTGCGGGGGATCAGGAAGGAGGGGGAGCCGCCCCCACGGACGAACGCGGACGTGCTTGAGGCGAACGGACCACGCGACGCTGGGACCCGAGTGTCTGAGCCGGGGGAGGGCCGGGGGCGCTCCTAGGCTCGCGGGGTCAGCCACTCGAAGGAGCCCGCGTTGAGTATCCGCGTCAAGCCGATCACCCGTGACGAGCACCTAGCGTTCGTCGCGGCCCGCCCCTCCGCCAGCCACACCCAGGTCCCCTCCTGGGGCGAGGTGAAGCCCGACTGGCGGGCGGAGAGCCTGGGTTGGTTCGACGCGGTCGGGCGGCTCGTCGGCGCCGGGCTCGTCCTGCTGCGCCCGCTGCCCGGCCCGCAGCTGCCCGGGCTGCGGAGATACCTCGCGTATCTGCCCGAGGGCCCGCTCCTCGACTGGCACGAGCCCGGCCTCGAACGGCTGCTGGAGCCGATGCTCGCGCACCTGAGACGCCGGGGCGCCTTCGCGGTGCGGATGGGCCCGCCGGTCGCGGTGCGCCGCTGGAGCGCCGAGGCGGTCAAGGCGGGCATCGCGGACCCGGCCGCCGGGCGGCTGCGGGACGTGCGGGCGACGTCGTACGACCCGAGGGCCGGCCGGATCGCGGGCGATCTGCGCCGCATGGGCTGGCGGCAGACCGAGACCGGCGGCGAGAACGGCTTCGCGGCGGGGCAGCCCCGCTACGTCTTCCAGGTGCCCTTCGCCGGCCGGTCACTGGACGACATCCAGGGCGGTCTGAACCAGCAGTGGCGGCGCAACATCAAGAAGGCCGAGCAGGCCGGCGTGAAGGTCGTACGCGGCGACATCGAGGATCTGCCGGCCTTCCACGAGCTGTACGGCGAGACCGCCGAGCGGGACCGGTTCATCCCGCGCCCGCTGTCCTACTTCCAGGGCATGTGGAGGGCGCTCACCGCCGAGCACCCCGACCGTATGCGGCTCTACCTCGCCTACCACGACGGCGAGGTGCTCGCCGCCGCGACCATGCTGACCGTCGGCGACCACGTCTGGTACTCCTACGGCGCCTCCACCGGCCGCCGCCGCGAGGTCCAGCCGAGCAGCGCCGTGCAGTGGCGCATGATGACCGACGCGCACGCACTCGGCGCCGCGGTCTACGACCTGCGCGGCATCACCGACACCTTGGAGGAGTCCAGCGATCTGCTGGGCCTGCTCCGCTTCAAGGTGGGCACCGGCGGCGAGGCCGTGGAGTACCTGGGCGAATGGGAGTACCCCCTCAACCGGCTGCTGTACAAGGCGTTCGGCCTCTACCTCTCCCGGCGCTGACGTCCCGGCGCTGACGTCTCAGAGCCCGAGACAGTGGCAAAAGGACTTCACGCACCTGTCTGAGTCCATTACTGTGGACTGAGTAGTGCATCGGGATGTACGTGGAGTACATGGGGGTGCACCCACAGCCCGCACCCGGAGCCGACCAGCACAGGACCGCCCGTGACCACGCCCGCCACTCCTGCCAGCGCCACCACACCCCAGTCCGCCGCGACGGCCGCCACGCCTTCCCCGGCCGGCGGCCCGGGCGGCCCCGGCGGCCTCGGCCGTCTCGGGTCCCTCGGTCCCGTGGGCCTGGTGCTCGCGGGCGGCATCTCCGTGCAGTTCGGCGGTGCGCTGGCGGTGACCCTGATGCCGAGGGCGGGTGCCCTCGGGGTGGTGGCGCTGCGCCTGCTCGTGGCGGCGGTCGTCCTGCTGCTGGTCTGCCGTCCGCGGCTGCGCGGCCACTCGCGCACCGACTGGGGCACGGTCGTCGTCTTCGGCATCACCATGGCCGCGATGAACGGCCTCTTCTACCAGGCCGTCGCCCGCATCCCGCTGGGCCCCGCCGTCACGCTGGAGGTCCTCGGCCCGCTCGCCCTCTCGGTCCTCGCCTCCCGCCGCGCGATCAACCTGGTGTGGGCGGCGCTCGCCCTCGCCGGTGTCTTCCTCCTCGGCGGCGGAGGCTTCAGCGGCCTCGACCCCGTGGGAGCGGCCTTCGCCCTGGGCGCGGGCGCCATGTGGGCGGCGTACATCGTCTTCAGCGCCCGTACGGGCCGCCGCTTCCCGCAGGCGGACGGGCTGGCCCTGGCGATGGCGGTCGGTGCGGTGCTGTTCCTGCCGCTGGGCATCGCCGAGTCGGGGACGAAGCTGCTCGACCCGGTGACGCTGGGGCTGGGCGCGGCGGTGGCCCTGCTCTCCTCGGTCCTGCCCTACACCCTCGAACTCCTCGCCCTGCGCCGCCTGCCCGCCTCCACCTTCGCGATCCTGATGAGCCTGGAGCCCGCCATCGCCGCGACGGCCGGCTTCCTCATCCTCGACCAGGCCCTCACGGCTATGGAGGCCGCGGCGATTGCCCTGGTCGTTGCGGCGAGTATGGGGGCAGTGCGGACGCAGGTGGGGCGGGGGCGGAAGAGGACGGCGGCGCTGGAGAGTACGGGGTTGGAGGGCTAGGGCTAGGGCTAGGGCTGGGGGCTAGGGGCTCGGTTCGGAGGGCTGCGGGCTAGGGCTCGGCTCGGAGGGCTGCGGGCTAGGGGCTGGGTTCTGAGGCTGTGGGCTGGAGGGCCGGGCTGAGCCGGGCCGGGCTGAGCCGGGCTGGGCTGCGGCCGCGGCTAGGGCTCGCGATCGAGTGCCGCCCGCATCTGGCCGAGCCACTCCGTACCCAGCCGGCGCCCGTTCGGGAGCTGATCGTCTCGATCCCAGCGCCACGCCGTGATCACCGCCAGCACGAGGATCCGGCACAGGCGCAGCAACTCCCGATCGACACCCGGATAGTGCTCGCCGACATCCTCGGGCGCATGCGCGAGGTCCCATTCGACGGGCCCACGGCAGCAGGTCTCCAGGTCGATGAACAGCAACCCGTTCCCCGTGCTGAGCAGATTCCCCGGGTGCGGCTCGCCGTGCAGCAACTGCTCGACCCCACCCCGCTCCCCGATCACTCGCCTCAGCTCCCGCAACGTGTCGCCGAGCAGCTCCCGATCGGCGTCGGCGAGCTCGGGAGTACGCTCGCGGTCCGCCACGAGCCGCCGGGCCTGCTCGACCCGGTCCGTGAAGTGCTGCGTCGGGACGTCGATCTCGCGCATCCCGGCATGCAGCCGCGCGAGCGCGTGGGCGTAGTCGGCCGGTGAGACCTCACTCGGCGTCACGGGTGCGTAGTAGGTCCACAGCGTGATGACGAAGCCGTCCCGCTCATGAACGCGTGGCTCCACCCGCGGCTCGAGAGCGGCCACCGGGCACCCGACCTCGTTGAGCCGCTGAGCCACCTCGACTTCGAACCACGCGACCTGATCCGCCACCGGCGCCACCCGGGCCAGGACGTCACAGGGCAGCAAGCGCAGGGTGAGCTTGTTCGAGTCATGCAGAACGATCGCGTCGTCGGCTCTCAGGCCGAGTGACGAGGCGATCGACAGGGCCGCGGCCCTCGCACGCTGTACCTCTGACACCTGCATCGTCGCCTGATCCCTCTCCTCCGGGCGTGACCGAGGACCACACACCCAACCACTGCTCGGCGCCGTACTCCTCGAACCGCTCCACCTCGGCGAACCCCAGCTTCTCCGCGAGGCGCATCGCACGCCCGTTGGCGGTCCGGGTGCACAGCACCACCGGCTCACCGGGAAGCCAGTCGCCGAACCAGCTGAGCACCGCCCCGCACGCCTCGACGGCGTACCCGCATCCCCACGCCTCCGGCAGGAACAGGAAACCGAGCTCGGCCTCCCCGCCCTTCGGCCGGACATGCCCCGGACGCCCCACGTCACGCCGATCGAGCGTGACCATGCCGACCATCACTCCGTCGAGCTCGACCACGAAGAATCCAGGCCGCCGCCCGGGCACCTCAGGCACCGCACGCTCGAGTTCCTCACGCGACCGATGCCCACCGACGTAGGCGCCCACGTCCGGCGAAGCGAACAACTCGACGAACACCACACGATCCCGGCCCTCGGACTCGCGCAGCACAAGCCGTTCGGTCCTGATCGGGTCAGGCGGCCAGGCACACCCGGGTCCCCACTCACTCACGGCGGTCATCCAACCGCCCGCCTCTCACCGACACCCCGACCGCGCGACGCGGAACCCCACATCGTCGATCCGGAACGTCGGATGACTACGACGCCGCACCGACGCCCGGCAACTCCAGTGCTCGTCGGACCAGCCACCGCCCCGCAGCACCCGGTACGTCCCGTAGACCTCGGCGTCGTAGAGATCCCAGCACCAGTCCCAGACATTGCCCAGCATGTCGTACAGCCCCCACGCGTTGGCCTGCTTGCCGCCCACCGCATGGACCTGCTCATCCGAGTTCCCCCGATACCAGGCGACCTCATCGAGCCGGCCATAACGCGGACCCGCACTCCCGGCCCGGCAGGCGTACTCCCACTCCGCCTCGGTCGGCAGCCGGTACCCATCGCCGACGGCGTCCCACTCGACACCTTCGTCCTCGCCGCGCAGCCGATACACGGGCGTCAGCCCGTCCCTACGGGACAGCCCATTGCAGAACCGAACCGCGTCCCACCACGACACCCCCTCGACCGGCAGCCGCTCCCCACGCGCAGCACTCGGCCACTCCCCGGTGACCTGGGCGTACAACTCCTGGGTGACGGGAAACGCCGACATTCGAAATGCCCCGACCTCGGCCGTCCAACTCCGCTGAGTCCGCCGGTCTGACAAGGTCACCACCCCGGCCGGGACGGCAATCATCTCGCTCTCCACGCCAGTGCCTGCGCCAACTCCCATGCGGAGTGAGCCTATGGGCGCCCGTGACGAAATATCCAAGCAGATACCGAAGTTGCTCCGTCCATGACTCAACGCCCGGGCCCCCGCCCCCTCTCCGACGAAGCCCTCTCCGACCTCCTCGGCAAGCAGCAGTTCGGCACGCTCGCCAGTGTCAAGCGCGATGGCCGGCCCCACCTGACGACCATGGTCTACAGCTGGGACCGCGAGGCCCGGATCGTGCGGTTCTCGACCACGGCTGACCGCGTCAAGGTCAAGCACCTGAGACGCGACCCGCGTGCGGCGCTGCATGTGCAGGGCGGTGACGTGTGGTCGTTCGCCGTCGCGGAGGGGGAGGCCGAGGTCTCGGAGGTCACCACGGTTCCCGGGGACGCGGTCGGGCGGGAGCTGCTCGGGATGATCCCGCAGGGCGCGAGGCCGGAGGACGAGGGCGCGTTCCTGGAGGAGTTGGTCGCCGAGCGCCGGGTGGTCGTCCGGTTGAGGGTGGACCGACTGTACGGGACGGCGCTCGACATCGACGGATAGTCCCACGGGTGCTCGGCAACGCCCCTTTCCGACCTCGTCGGGTGAGCGGCGCCCCTCGACGGAGGGCGGCCCCGCGGTGGTCCGCTAACGGCGCGGTCGGCGCACGCGCGAGGAGCGGGGTCTGGAGGGGGCATCTCGCTGGGGCGCGCTCGGGCACCAGCCCTTGCACACGGGGATCGTGGCGCCGGACCCGGAAGCACCGGGGTTGTCGATGGTGTCGTGCTCGCCTTGGATCGGTTTGTCGCACCGCGCGCAGTACACCGGCACCTCTCCTTCCGTTCTCCGGGCAGGGCCCGAAGTCGCCTCGTGGCCGGTGCTGCTCACTCCGCTACCTCTGCCAGATTCCGCTTGCCCGCGGCGATCAGCCGGGCTACGTCGATGACGTTGCACAGCGCACCGGGCGACCGCATCGGGACCGCCCAGTAGGAGGACCAATGCTCCGGGTATCCGCGGTTGGCGTTGAGGCGGGGGACACCCAGGTAGGTGTCGAGGCCCAGGCAGTCCACGCCGAGAGTGCGCCAGGACGCGGCCGCCTTGTGCCATCGGATGGGCGTGCTGCCAGGTACGAGCACGTAGTACCGCTGTCTGTGCTGGTCGAAGATGACGGGTCCCTCATTGAGCGTCTCGCCGAGGAACTCGTCGAGCATGACGTCGACGAGGTAGTCCTTCGATTCCTCCAGCCGGGCCGCACTCATCACCAGCTCACGCGGGATCCGGACAGCGGAGAACCGGGCCCCGAGAGGCAGCAGCACCACCCCGTTCTCGCCCCATTCCCCGCGGGCCTGCTCGGGCTCCGAGTGCGCGGACAGCAGCCACCGTTCCACGGCCGGCCTGTTGTCCGGGCTGTGCGTCCCGGGCGCGGTCACGGCACTGATCATGCGGAGGCCTTTGCCGTGCGGCGTCGGCGGCCGAGACCGGCCGTGGACGTACGGGCCTGCCGGTACGTGTCGTGCAGCTGGTCGTGCAGCTGGTCGTGCGTCTCGCAGGGGAGATTGGCGTTCGCGCCTTCCTTGTTCATCGCTCGGCACGTGGTCCGGGCCGGAGCCCGGCCCAGAACCCGTTGTGCGGTGCTGCGCACAACCGAGAGGTCCGGCGGAACTTCGGCCGCGGTGGACAGGGCTGTAACGGTCACGGTGTCGACGCTCCTCGCAGCGGGGGCCACGCCCCGGGAGTTCGGTGTCTCGCCGGGGTTCTGTCGTGACTCCTGACGTTAGGAAGCGGCGGCTCCTGGTCGCTACGAAGTTGCATTGAATTACACGGCAGTTGAGCATTGTGGGTGACAGCGGGCAGGCGCTCTTGACCGTGTGAGCAGTGCGTATGACTGTGGTGTAAATCGCTGCAATCGACCAGCGCGGAAGGCCGACCGCCATGAACATTCACTTCGTCGGAATCGACCCTGACACGGACGAGGACGGGTGCCCGACAGTCTGGGTGGACACGGATACGTCAGACCTGCTGATCCAGAGCTACGAGGCAGACCAGGAGACGACCGTGACCTGCGACAGGCTGTCTCCGGCCAGGGCACCCATCCCGCCTGGCGAGACGGTCATCAGGATCCCGGCCCGAATGGTCCCGATCATCAGGAAGGCGTGCGATGAGCTCGATCCCGGACTTCGGTGAACTCCTCGCCGGCGCCGAGAAATCCGCTGTCCACCTGGAGATGCGCGATGCCTACTTCAGCAACCCGCGCTTCGAGGCCTGGCAGCGCGGCGACCGCGTCGAATGGGAGAACCGGGCCTCTTGGTGGCGGCCCTTCCATCAGGACATCGCCGACAGTGTCGCCCGGGGCGTAACCGTGCGCCGAGCCCGCGTCGTGTCCGAGCCGGTCACCGACTACATCCGCTGGGAGCACTACCAAACCGCCGCCAATATCGAGGCGGGAGAGCTGGTGCGCTGGCTGCCACGACGCAGCGCGTGGGACCTGTTGCTGCCAGGCAGCGACTTCTGGATCTTCGACGGTGAACTCGTGCGCGTCCACCACTTCACCGGTGACGGGCACTGGAGCGGCAAGGAACTATGCGGCGACCCAGCCGTGGTGGAACAGCACGCCGCTGCGTTTGAGAGAGTCTGGGAGCGGGCCGTTCCGCACGACGAGTACGAGATCAAGTAACCAGCCATGTCCACTTTCCCCACGTCCAGCGTGCAGGAAGCACGCGCGGCTCTCGCCGCTCGTCTGCGGGAGCTGCGCCTGGACGCGGGCATCACCGGCAAGGAACTCGCCAACCGCTGCGGTTGGTCCGTCGCCAAGTCCTCGCGCATCGAGAACGCCGTCACCGCTCCGTCGGACGCGGACGTCCGCGCCTGGTGCACTGCCTGCGGCGCCGGCGACCAGGCACCGGACCTGATCGCTGCCAACCGCCAGGCCGACTCCATGTACGTCCAGTGGAAGCGACTTCAGCGGACCGGCATGAAGCAGTTGCAGGAGGCCTCCACACCGCGTTACGAAAGCACCCGCCTGTTCCGTGTGTACGCCTCCCATGTGATCCCCGGCTACCTCCAGACACCCGGCTACGCAACTGCTCTCATGGGCACCATCGCGGGCTTTCGCGGCACCCCGGACGATGTGAGCGAGGCCGTCGAGGCCCGCCTGCGCAGGTCGCGCGTCGTTCATGAAGGAGACCACCGATTCGCGACGCTCATCGAGGAGCACGTCCTTCACCACCGCGTCGGCGACACGGAGGTCATGGCCGGCCAACTGGGCAGCCTCCTCGCCACCATGGCGCTCCCTTCGATGTCGTTGGGGATCATCCCGGCCACGGTTTCCCGGGAACAGGTCATGTGGCCGCTGGAGCAGTTCACGGTCTTCGACGATGTGCGTATCCATGTGGAGCTGCTGGCCGCGAAGGTGACCGTTACGGAACCGGGAGAGCTGGACATCTACCTTCGAGGGTTCGCGCGGCTCACCGAACTCGCCGTCTACGGAGCGGAGGCCCGCACGCTGATCCTGCGTGCGATCGAGGCCCTGCGCTGACTTCGTAAGAGCAGGAAGATGCCCATCGGGGTCCCGTCTCGGCGCCTGGAGGCTGTAGCCGTCCGGGCAGCCACCTCACATTTTCATGCAAGCATGCTTGATTGTTTCTGACCCCGCTGCCATGCTCCTCAGCACGTCGCACCACCCCGCACCACCCCGCACACCGCCGTGCCCCAGGGAGCGCCCGTGTCCGATCCGACGTCCGTGATCGACGACCTGCGCGAGGAGAGCGAGGAACTCGACCACCTCGTGGCCGGGGCGAGCGAGCCGCGCTGGGCGCTCGCGACCCCCGCCCCCGGCTGGACCGTCGCCCACCAGATCGCCCACCTCGCCTGGACCGACCGCTCGGCCCTGCTCGCCGTCACGGACGCCGACGGCTTCCGCGCCCTGGTCGAGAAGGCCCTCGCGGCCCCGGGCTCCTTCGTCGACGAGGGCGCCGAGGAGGGCGCGGGGCTCCCGCCCGCCGAACTGCTCGCGCGCTGGCGTGAGGGCCGTACGGCACTGGAGAAGGCGCTGCGGGCCGCCCCGCCGAAGGCGCGCTTCCCCTGGTACGGCCCACCCATGTCGGCGGCATCCATGGCGACGGCCCGCCTTATGGAGACCTGGGCCCATGGACAGGACGTGGCCGACGCCCTGGGTGTGGTGCGCCCACCCACCGACCGGCTGCGACATGTGGCCTGGCTCGGGGTGAGGACCCGGGACTTCGCCTACGGCGTGCACGGGCTGACCCCACCCGCCGAACCGTTCCGCGTCGAACTCCACGCACCCTCCGGCGACGTGTGGGCGTACGGCCCCGAGGACGCCCCGCAACGCGTCACCGGCCCCGCCCTCGACTTCTGCCTCCTGGTCACCCAGCGCGCCCACCGCGCCGACCTCGCCCTGCACGCCGACGGCCCCGACGCCGACCGCTGGCTGGACCTCGCCCAGGCCTTCGCAGGACCACCGGGCAGCGGCCGTACACCGAAGGGGGCAGCCCAGGGGCCTTCACAGGAGGCCACCCCGTGACCCTGCGCATCGGCAACGCCTCCGGCTTCTACGGCGACCGCTTCGACGCCCTTCGCGAGATGCTCACCGGCGGCGAACTCGACGTCCTCACCGGCGACTACCTCGCCGAGCTGACGATGCTGATCCTCGGCCGCGACCGGCTGAAGGACCCGGCCGCCGGGTACGCCCGCACGTTCCTGCGGCAGTTGGAGGACTGCCTGGGGATCGCCCACGAGCGGGGCGTGAAGATCGTCACCAACGCCGGTGGGCTCAACCCGGCCGGACTCGCCGACGCCGTACGGCACTTGGCCGACCGGCTCGGCATCCCCGTACGCGTCGCCCATGTGGGAGGTGACGACCTCACCTCCCACCACCCCGGCAGTCTCGCCGCCCACGCCTACCTCGGCGGGTTCGGCATCGCGGCGTGTCTGCGGGAGGGCGCGGACCTCGTCGTCACGGGGCGGGTGACGGACGCGGCCCTCGTCACCGGGCCCGCCGCCGCCCACTTCGGGTGGAGGGAGACGGACTACGACCGGCTCGCGGGCGCCGTCGTCGCCGGGCATGTCCTGGAGTGCGGGGCGCAGGCCACCGGCGGCAACTACGCCTTCTTCCGGGACGGCGACGTCCGCCGGCCCGGCTTCCCGCTCGCCGAACTCCACGAGGACGGCAGCTGCGTCATCACCAAGCACCCCGGCACCGGCGGCTTCGTCGATGTCGGCACCGTCACCGCCCAGTTGCTGTACGAGACGGCCGGTGCCCGGTACGCGGGGCCCGACGTCACCACCCGGCTGGACACCGTACGGCTCGGCCAGGACGGCCCCGACCGGGTGCGGATCGACGGCGTGCGCGGAGAGGCGCCCCCGCCCACCCTCAAGGTCGGCCTCAACAAGCTCGGCGGCTTCCGCAACGAGGTCGTCTTCGTGCTCACCGGCCTCGACATCGAGGCCAAGGCGGCCCTTGTGCGGGAGCAGTTGGAACCCGCCCTCGGCAAGGCCGCCGACGTGCGCTGGGAGCTGGTCCGCACCGACCGGCCCGACGCTCCGAGCGAAGAGACGGCGAGCGCGCTGCTGCGGCTCGTCGTACGGGACCCGGACCAGGACACCGTCGGGCGGGCGCTGAGCGGGGCGGCCGTGGAGCTGGCGCTCGCCAGTTACCCCGGCTTCCATGTGCTGGCCCCACCGGGGAAGGGCTCGCCCTATGGGGTCTTCGAGGATGTGTACGTCCCCCATGGGGCCGTCGACCATGTGGCGGTCCTCCATGACGGACGCCGGATTCCCGTGCCACCGCCCCACGACACCCTCGTACTCGACCGGCTGCCCGACCCCCCGCTCCCGGCGCCCCTGCCGACCGGCCCCACCCGCCACGCCCCCCTCGGCCTAGTCGCGGGCGCCCGCAGCGGTGACAAGGGCGGCAACGCCAACGTCGGGGTGTGGGCCCGCACGGACGACGCCTGGCGCTGGCTCGCACACGAGCTGACGGCCGAACGATTCCAGCAGCTGATCCCCGAGAGCCGCGAACTGCACGTCACCCGGCACCTGCTGCCCCAGCTCCGCGCCCTCAACTTCGTCGTCGAGGGCATCCTCGGCGCGGGCGTCGCCGCTCAGCACCGTTTCGACCCGCAGGCCAAGGCCCTCGGCGAATGGCTGCGCTCCCGCCACCTGGACATACCGGAGGCCCTCCTGTGACCGTCCTGACCTCCGCGCTCGACCCGAACAGCCCCGAGCACCGGGACAACCGCGAGGCGATGCTCGCCAAGCTCACCGCACTCGACGCCGAGCACGCCAAGGCCCTCGCGGGCGGCGGCGAGAAGTACGTGGCGCGGCACCGCAAACGCGGCAAGCTCCTCGCCCGCGAGCGCATCGAGCTGCTCCTCGATCCGGACACCCCGTTCCTGGAGCTGTCCCCGCTGGCGGCCTGGGGCAGTGACTACGCGGTCGGCGCCTCCCTCGTCACCGGCATCGGTGTGGTCGAGGGCGTGGAGTGCCTGATCACCGCCAACGACCCGACCGTGCGCGGGGGAGCGAGCAACCCGTGGTCGCTGAAGAAGGCCCTGCGCGCGAACGACATCGCCCTCGCCAACCGGCTGCCCTGCATCAGCCTGGTGGAGTCCGGCGGCGCCGATCTGCCGTCCCAGAAGGAGATCTTCATCCCCGGGGGCGCCATCTTCCGGGACCTGACACGGCTGTCGGCGGCCGGGATCCCGACCGTCGCCGTCGTCTTCGGCAACTCCACCGCCGGTGGCGCCTACATCCCCGGCATGTCCGACCACGTGATCATGGTCAAGGAGCGGGCGAAGGTGTTCCTCGGCGGCCCGCCGCTGGTGAAGATGGCCACGGGCGAGGAGAGCGACGACGAGTCCCTGGGCGGCGCCGAGATGCACGCGCGCGTGTCGGGCCTGGCCGACTACTTCGCCGTCGACGAGCCCGACGCGCTCCGCCAGGCCCGGCGCGTGGTCGCCCGCCTCAACCACCGCAAGGCGTACGACGATCCCGGCCCGGCCGAGCCGCCCAAGTACGCCGCCGACGAACTCCTCGGCATCGTCCCCGGCGATCTGAAGAGCCCCTTCGACCCGCGCGAGGTCATCGCCCGCATGGTCGACGCCTCCGATTTCGACGAGTTCAAGCCGCTCTACGGCACGAGCCTGACCACCGGCTGGGCCACCCTGCACGGCTATCCGGTCGGCATCCTCGCCAACGCCCAAGGGGTCCTCTTCAGCGAGGAGTCCCAGAAGGCCGCCCAGTTCATCCAGCTCGCCAACCAGCGCGACATCCCGCTGCTCTTCCTGCACAACACCACCGGCTACATGGTCGGCAAGGAGTACGAGCAGGGCGGCATCATCAAACACGGCGCGATGATGATCAACGCCGTCAGCAACAGCCGCGTCCCCCACCTCTCCGTCCTGCTCGGCGCTTCGTACGGCGCCGGCCACTACGGCATGTGCGGACGGGCCTACGACCCCCGCTTCCTCTTCGCCTGGCCCAGCGCCAAGTCGGCCGTCATGGGCCCCCAGCAGCTCGCGGGCGTGCTGTCGATCGTCGCCCGCCAGTCCGCCGCCGCCAAGGGACAGCCCTACGACGACGAGGCGGACGCCGCCCTGCGCGCCATGGTGGAGCAGCAGATCGAGTCCGAGTCGCTGCCGATGTTCCTGTCCGGGCGGCTGTACGACGACGGTGTCATCGACCCGCGCGACACCCGCACCGTCCTCGGCCTGTGCCTGTCGGCCATCCACACGGCGGCGTACGAGGGTGCGCGCGGTGGCTTCGGCGTCTTCCGGATGTGAGGGACCTTTCCGTGATCACTTCTCTGCTGGTCGCCAACCGGGGCGAGATCGCCTGCCGCGTCTTCCGCACCTGCCGCGAACTGGGCATCCGCACCATCGCCGTCCACTCGGACGCGGACGAGGGCGCCCTCCACGCACGCGTGGCCGACGCGAGCGTACGACTTCCGGGGGAGGCGCCCGCCGACACCTATCTGCGCGGCGACCTCATCGTGAAGGCCGCCGTCGCGGCCGGCGCGGACGCCGTGCACCCCGGATACGGCTTCCTCTCCGAGAACGCCGACTTCGCCCGGGCCGTCCAGGACGCGGGCCTGCTCTGGATCGGCCCGCCCCCCGAGGCCATCGAGGCGATGGCGTCCAAGACCCGCGCCAAGCAGCTCATGGGCATCCAGCCCCTCACCCACGTCACCGAAGCCGACCTGCCCGTCCTCGTGAAGGCGGCGGCGGGCGGCGGCGGACGCGGCATGCGCGTCGTACGACGGCTCGCGGACCTGGACGCCGAACTGGCCGCCGCACGCGCCGAGGCCGCGAGCGCCTTCGGCGACGGCGAGGTCTTCGTAGAGCCGTACGTCGAGAACGGCCGCCATGTCGAGGTCCAGATCCTCGCCGACACCCACGGCACGGTCCTGCCGCTCGGCACCCGCGACTGCTCCCTCCAGCGCCGCCACCAGAAGGTGATCGAGGAGGCCCCCGCACCCGGGCTCCCCGACGAACTCCGCCAGGAGCTGAGCACCCTCGCCGCACGGGCCGCCCGGGCCGTCGACTACGTGGGCGCGGGCACGGTCGAGTTCCTCGTCGCCGACGGCAGGGCGCACTTCCTGGAGATGAACACCCGCCTCCAGGTAGAACACCCCGTGACGGAGGCCGTGTTCGGCCTGGACCTGATCGCCGCACAGCTCCGGATCGCCGAAGGCCACCCACTCGAAGGCCGCCCTCTCGAAGGCCATCCCTTCGACAACGACCCGCCACGCGCGCGTGGCCACGCCGTCGAGGCCCGCCTGTACGCCGAGGACCCGTCCCGCGACTGGGCCCCGCAGACCGGCCGCCTGCACCGCCTGTCCGTACCGGAGGGCGTCCGCCTGGACACCGGCTACACCGACGGCGACACCATCGGCGTCCACTACGACCCCATGCTCGCCAAGGTCGTCGCCCACGCTCCCACGCGAGCGGAGGCCCTCCGCACACTCGCCTCCGCCCTTGAACGGGCCGTGATCCACGGCCCCGTCACCAACCGCGACCTCCTCGTCAGCTCCCTGCGGCACGAGGAGTTCACGGCGGCCCGTATGGACACCGGCTTCTACGACCGCCACCTGCCCGACCTGACCACCCCCACCACCGACCCGCACGCCCCCCTGGCAGCCGCCTTGGCCGACGCCCACACCGGCTCCCGCGCGCCCTCCCGCTTCGGCGGCTGGCGCAACGTCCCCTCACAGCCGCAGATCAAGCGCTATGCGATGGCGGGCGAGGAGCACGAGGCCCACTACCGCCACACCCGCACGGGCCTGGAGGCGGACGGCGTGACCGTCGTACACGCGGACGCCGGTCTCGTCATCCTCGAAGTGGACGGCGTACGACGACGGTTCGAGGTGTCCCGCTACGGCGACCAGCTCTACGTCAACACCACCACCCTCACCGCCCTGCCCCGCTTCCCCGACCCGACCGCCCAGCACGCCCCCGGCTCCCTCCTGGCCCCCATGCCCGGCACGGTCGTCCGAGTGGCCGACGGCCTCACCCCAGGAACCCCCGTCAAGGCCGGTGAACCGATCCTCTGGCTCGAAGCGATGAAGATGCAGCACAAGATCACAGCGCCCGTGACGGGAACGCTGAGTGAGTTGTGTGCGGTACCAGGCCAACAGGTAGAGCCGGGCGCGCTCCTGGCAGTGGTGAAGGAGGTCTCTTCTTAGGGGCGCGGGGAACTGCGCGACAAGCCACATACGGCCCGCACGCGAAAGGACTCCTCATGGACACGGAAGACCACAAGGCACTGCGAGAAGCCGTCTCAGCCCTGGGCAAACGCCACGGCCGAGGATCCGACCCCACCCAACTCTGGTCGGAAGCAGGCAAACTGGGCTACCTGGGCGTCAACCTCCCGGAGGAGCACGGCGGCGGAGGCGGCGGCATCACAGAACTCTCCCTCGTCCTCGAAGAACTCGGCGCAACAGGCTGCCCCCTCCTCATGATGATCGTCTCCCCGGCGATCTGCGGCACAGTCATCGCCCGCTTCGGCACAGACGCCCAGAAGCAAACCTGGCTCCCGGCCCTGGCCGACGGCTCCCGCCTCATGGCCTTCGGCATCACCGAACCCGACGCCGGCTCCAACAGCCACCGCATCACCACCACCGCCCGCCGCGACCAGGACACCGGCGACTGGATCCTCACCGGCC
This sequence comes from Streptomyces sp. CRCS-T-1, assembly GCF_024442335.1. Taxonomy (NCBI): domain Bacteria; kingdom Bacillati; phylum Actinomycetota; class Actinomycetes; order Kitasatosporales; family Streptomycetaceae; genus Streptomyces; species Streptomyces sp. CRCS-T-1. Next base: position 4,685,071 of record NZ_CP101651.1, read on the forward strand.
GCAAGGTCTTCGTCTCCGGCGTGGACATCGCGGACGCGACCCTCATCGTCGGCCGTACCGAGGACGCCCGCACCGGCAGCCTCAAGCCCTGCCTGTTCATCGTCCCGCGCGACACCCCCGGGTTCGGCCGCCGCGCGATCGACATGGAACTCAACGCCACCGAGAAGCAGTTCGAGCTCACCCTCGACGACGTACGGCTGCCCGCCGACGCCCTCGTCGGCGACGAGGACGCGGGCCTGCTGCAGCTCTTCGCCGGCCTCAACCCCGAGCGCATCATGACGGCCGCCTTCGCGATCGGCATGGGCCGCTACGCGCTCGCGCGGGCCATCGAGTACGCCCGCGACCGCCAGGTCTGGAAAACCCCCATCGGCGCCCACCAGGCCATCGCGCACCCCCTCGCCCAGGCGCACATCGAGCTGGAACTCGCCCGCCTGATGATGGAGAAGGCCGCCCACCTGTACGACGCGGGCGACGACATGGGTGCCGGGGAGGCCGCCAACATGGCGAAGTACGCGGCCGGGGAGGCCTGTGTGAGGGCCGTGGACCAGGCCGTGCACACCCTCGGCGGCAACGGCCTCACCCGTGAGTACGGCCTGGCGCAGCTGATAACGGCCGCGCGCGTGGCTCGTATCGCACCGGTGAGCCGGGAGATGATTCTGAACTACGTCTCCCACCAGACCCTGGGCCTGCCCAAGTCGTACTGAGACGGCCGGAGACGGCCCGCGCGAGGAGGAACCATGTTCCGCAGCGAGTACGCAGACGTCCCGCCCGTCGACCTCCCCATCCACGACGCGGTCCTGGCCCGGGCCGCGGAGTTCGGCGGCATCCCGGCACTGATCGACGGCACCGACGGCACGACCCTGTCCTACGAGCAGCTGGACCGCTTCCACCGGCGCGTCGCCGCCGGGCTCGCCGAGGCCGGGGTGCGCAAGGGCGACGTCCTCGCCCTGCACAGCCCCAACACCATCGCCTTCCCGACCGCCTTCTACGCCGCCACGCGCGCGGGAGCCACCGTCACCACCGTGCACCCGCTCGCCACCGCCCAGGAGTTCGCCAAGCAGCTGACGGACTCGGCGGCCCGCTGGATCGTCACCGTCTCACCGCTGCTGGACGTCGCGCGCCGGGCCGCCGAACTCGCGGGCGGCGTACGCGAGATCTTCGTGTGCGACAGCGCCACCGGCCACCGCTCCCTGATCGACATGCTGGCCTCCACCGCCCCCGAGCCGGTGATCGACATCGACCCCGCCGAGGACGTGGCGGCCCTCCCGTACTCCTCCGGAACCACCGGCACCCCCAAGGGCGTGCTGCTCACCCACCGGCAGATCGCCACCAACCTCGCCCAGCTCGAAGGGGCGATTCCCGCGGGCCCCGGCGACCGCGTCCTCGCCGTCCTGCCGTTCTTCCACATCTACGGGCTCACGGCCCTGATGAACGCGCCCCTCAGGAAGGGCGCCACCGTCGTCGTCCTGCCCCGCTTCGACCTGGAACAGTTCCTCGCGGCCATCCAGAACCACCGCATCACCGCCCTCTATGTGGCCCCGCCGATCGTCCTGGCCCTCGCCAAGCACCCGGCCGTCGCGCAGTACGACCTGTCGTCCCTGAAGTACATCCTCAGCGCCGCCGCACCCCTGGACGCCCGCCTCGCCGCCGCCTGCTCCGAACGGCTCGGCCTGCCGCCCGTCGGCCAGGCCTACGGCATGACGGAACTGTCGCCCGGCACCCATGTCGTCCCCCTGGACGCGATGCGCGACGCCCCGCCCGGAACCGTCGGCAAGCTCATCGCCGGCACCGAGATGCGCGTCGTCTCCCTGGACGACCCCGGCAAGGACCTTCCCGCCGGCGAGTCCGGCGAGATCCTCATCCGCGGCCCCCAGGTCATGAAGGGCTACCTCGGCCGCCCCGACGCCACCGCCGCGATGATCGACCCCGACGGCTGGCTGCACACCGGGGACGTCGGCCATGTCGACGACGACGGCTGGCTCTTCGTCGTCGACCGCGTCAAGGAACTCATCAAGTACAAGGGCTTCCAGGTGGCCCCCGCCGAACTGGAGGCCCTCCTCCTCACCCACCCGGGCATCGCCGACGCCGCCGTCATCGGCAGATACGACGACGACGGCAACGAGGTCCCGCACGCGTACGTGGTCCGCCAGCCGTCCGCCACCGGCCTCTCGGAGGCCGAGATCATGATGTTCGTCGCCGAACGCGTCGCCCCCTACAAACGGATCCGGCACGTCACCTTCATCGTCGGCATCCCCCGCGCGGCCTCCGGCAAGATCCTCCGCCGACAGCTCAGGGAGAGCACATGAGCCTCGTGACGCGCACCCGCGCGCGTGCCGTCGAGACCCTCACCCTCGACTCACCGCACAACCGCAACGCCCTGTCGGCGGCCCTGGTCGCCGAACTCGCCGACGCCCTCACCGACGCCGGCAAGGACACCGGCGTCCGCGCGATCGTCCTCACCCACACCGGCAACACCTTCAGCGCCGGCGCCGACCTCAAGGACCCACCGCCCCCCGACGCCCTGGTCGGTCTGCTCCGGCAGATCATCGAACTGCCCAAGCCGGTCCTCGCCCGCGTCACCGGCCACGTCCGCGCGGGCGGCCTCGGCCTCCTCGCCGCCTGCGACATCGCCGCCGCCTCCACCGAGGCCACCTTCGCCTTCACGGAGGTCCGGATCGGCGTCGCCCCCGCGGTCATCTCCCTGCCCCTGCTCCCGCGCACCGACCCGCGCGCCCTGGCCCGCCACTACCTCACCGGCGAACGCTTCGACGCGGCGGAGGCACAGCGCACGGGCCTGCTCACCACACACGCCGACGATGTCGACGGGGCCCTGGCCCCCATCCTGGACGGCCTGCGCAAATCGGCCCCCGACGCCCTGGCCGAGACGAAACGGCTGCTCACGGCTAGGGTGCTGGAAGCCTTCGACCGGGACGCGGCCGACCTGACCGCGCTCTCGGCCCGGCTGTTCTCCTCCGCGCAGGCCCGCGAGGGGATGACGGCCTTCCTCGAACGACGGGATGCGGCATGGGTGGTGTGAGCACGGCCGAACGTGCGGACAGGGTCCCCAAGCAGGACCGCAGCCGGGCCACCCGGCAACGGCTCCTGGAAGCCGCCGTGGCCTGCCTCGCCGAACACGGCTGGGCCGGCTCCACCGTCTCGGTCGTCGCCGAACGCGCCGGCGTCTCCCGCGGCGCCGCACAGCACCACTTCCCGACCCGCGAGGACCTCTTCACGGCGGCCGTCGAGTACGTCGCCGAGGAACGCTCCACGGCCCTGCGCGCCCTCTTCCCCGACGGCGCGTCCGGAGACCGCCACGCGGTCGTCGCCGCCCTGGTCGACCTCTACACCGGCCCCCTCTTCCGTGCCGCCCTCCACCTCTGGGTCGCCGCCTCCAACGAGGACCAGCTCCGCCCCCGCGTCACCGAACTCGAATCCCGCGTCGGCCGCGAGACCCACCGCATAGCGGTCGACCTCCTCGCCGCCGACGAATCCCTCCCCGGCGTCCGCGAAACGGTCCAGGGCCTCCTCGACATGGCCCGAGGCCTCGGCCTCGCCAACCTCCTCACCGACGACACGACCCGCCGGGAACGGGTGGTGGAGCAGTGGGCGGGGCTGCTGGAGGAGACGCTGGGCTGAGGGGGCTGTCGGTGGCGGGGGCTACGGTTCCGGCATGGGTGACCGCTTCCAGACGATCGTCGACCTCGACGCGACCGCGACCGACGCCGAACCGCTCGCCCGCCGGGTACTGGACTGGCTCGCGGCGGAGGGCGTCGTCCTCGCCGAGCGCACCGACTGCGTGCTCGGACAGCCCCTCGGACATCTCCCCGGCCCCCACTGGGAACGGGCCGTGACCGACGACTGGGACTTCGAACCCTGGGACGGACTCGCCGTCCACACCCGCCGTACGGGCTTCACCAGCGGCGCCGACATGCCGGGCGCGGCCGTCTGCCCGCACTGCGCCTCGGCCACGCCGCTGGACGACGAGACCCGGCCACGCTTCTTCACCGCCATGCAGACCTGGCACGACACCGGCACCGCGTCCGTCGACTGCCCCGCCTGCACCACGCCCGTCGCCGTCCCGGACTGGTCCTGGGACGAGGCCCCCCTGGCCTTCGGCCACCTCGGCTTCGAGTTCTGGAACTGGCCCGACCTCACCGAGGACTTCCGCACCCGTCTCGCCGGGCAGCTGGACGGCCACCGTACGGCGTACGTCTGGGGAGATATCTGAGGCCGGCCCGTCAGGGACTCAGCCGCTCCACCCGCCAGCTCCCGTCAACCTGCTCCACATACCGCAACCGGTCATGCAACCGGTTCTCCCGCCCCTGCCAGAACTCCACCGCCTGCGGGGCCACCCGGAAGCCGCCCCAGTGCGGGGGCACGGGCACCTGCTCGCCCTCCGGATAGCGGGCGGCCAGCTCGGCGTACGCGTCGTCGAGGCCGGCGCGGGTGGAGATCACGGAGGACTGCGCGCTGGCCCACGCGCCGAGCTGGGAGCCGTGCGGCCGGGTCCGGAAGTACGCCGCCGTCTCGTCCCGGCCGGTGCGCCGCGCGACACCGGTGACGAGGACCTGCCGGGCCATCGGATGCCAGGGGAAGAGCAGCGAGACGTACGGGTTCTCCGCCAGGTCGCGGGCCTTGCGGGAGTCGTAGTTCGTGTAGAAGACGAAACCCTGCTCGTCGAAGTGCTTCAGCAGAACCGTACGGGCGCTGATCCGCCCCTCGGCGTCGGCCGTCGAGACGACCATGGCGTTCGGCTCGAACAGCCCGCCGTCCGTCGCGGCCTGCTTGAACCACCGCGCGAACTGCTCGACGGGGGTCGCGGCCAGCTCGGTCTCGGAGAGCCCCTCGGCCCGGTACTGCTTGCGCATCGAGGCCAGATCGAAGGGGACGGCGTCGCGGTCGGTCACCCGGTCATCTTGCCGTATGGACGGTGTCCTTCGTCACTGCGTGGCACTGAGTGCCGTGACCCCTCCCCAAAGGTGGCACTCGGGGATATCGTTCTGATGCCGATCCGGTTGGGTGACCGCCAGCCGCACGGGGCATCACAGGGGAGACCGGCCAGGGCCGCGAGTCGCCGCGACGACCGTGGATCCTCCGGACGGCCGCCCGCTTCGCAAGCTGACTGACACATGGTTCACCCGTCTCACCCCACCAGACACCATCTGTCACTTACATCACGAGGAGCCGCCTGATGTCCGACTTCGTACCCGGGCTCGAGGGAGTAGTCGCGTTCGAGACGGAGATCGCCGAACCCGATAAGGAGGGCGGCGCACTCCGGTACCGGGGCGTCGACATCGAGGACCTCGTCGGGCATGTCTCCTTCGGCAACGTCTGGGGCCTGCTCGTCGACGGCGCCTTCAACCCCGGCCTGCCGCCCGCCGAGCCGTTCCCCATCCCGGTCCACTCCGGTGACATCCGCGTCGACGTCCAGTCGGCCCTGGCCATGCTGGCCCCGGTCTGGGGCCTCAAGCCGCTCCTCGACATCGACGAGGAGCAGGCCCGCGCCGACCTCGCCCGCGCCGCCGTCATGGCCCTCTCCTACGTCGCCCAGTCGGCCCGCGGCCAGGGCCTGCCCATGGTCCCGCAGCGTGAGATCGACAAGGCGCAGTCCGTCGTCGAGCGCTTCATGATCCGCTGGCGCGGCGAGCCGGACCCCAAGCATGTGGCGGCGGTGGACGCGTACTGGACGAGCGCGGCCGAGCATGGCATGAACGCGTCCACGTTCACGGCCCGCGTGATCGCCTCGACGGGCGCGGACGTGGCGGCGGCCCTCTCCGGCGCCGTGGGAGCCATGTCCGGCCCGCTGCACGGCGGCGCCCCCTCCCGCGTCCTCGGCATGATCGAGGAGATCGAACGCACGGGCGACGCCGAGGCCTATGTGAAACAGGCCCTCGACAAGGGCGAGCGCCTCATGGGCTTCGGCCACCGCGTCTACCGCGCCGAGGACCCCCGGGCCCGGGTCCTGCGCCGCACCGCCCGCGAACTCGGCGCCCCCCGCTTCGAGGTCGCCGAGGCCCTGGAGAAGGCGGCCCTCGCGGAACTCCACGCCCGCCGCCCCGACCGCGTCCTCGCGACGAACGTCGAGTTCTGGGCGGCCATCGTCCTGGACTTCGCCGAGGTCCCGGCGCACATGTTCACGTCCATGTTCACCTGCGCCCGCACGGCCGGCTGGTCCGCCCACATCCTCGAGCAGAAGCGCACCGGCCGCCTGGTCCGCCCCTCGGCCCGCTACGTCGGCCCGGGCACCCGCGACCCCCGCGACATCGAGGGCTACGGCGACATCGCCCACTGACCCCACCCGAGCCCACCACCCCGACGGCCATCACCCGGAGCGCAGCGCCCCGCGTGATGGCCGTTCGCCGTCCCGCCGGCGCCCCTACTCCCCGAGCCGGTCCAGCTCCTCCCCGATCGCCTCCCGCAGCGGGGCATGCCGCGCCCCGAGCGCATACCGCTCCTCGCTCCACCGCTCCCGCGGATAGAGCCACACGGGCAGCCGTACGAGATCCTCGGGCTCCCAGTCGTACCGCGGCCACACATGCGCGTGCAGAAACCCCTCGGCATTCCCGAGAATCTCCAGATTGACCCGCCGAAACCCCGACTCCACCCGCCGACAGGCCCGCTCGACGGCCTCCCCCAGCCGGTCCATGTTCCCCAGAAACGCCAGCCGCCTGCCCCGGGGCAGCTCCGACAACCGCCGCACCGCCGGATCATCCGTCAGCAGCACCGAGTACCCGGGCAGAAACTGCACGTCCCCGATCGCCGCGAACCCGGCGTCCAGCCTCCGCAGCACGGCTGGATTCTCACCCCGCAGCGCACTGCCGACCCGGTCCTCACGCCATCCGCCCATCACGAACCACCCCCGAAAACGCAGACGACCCGCGAGCCTGGTCCTCCTGTGGAGGGCCGGCCGGACGTACCGGCGGCTCGCGGGTCGGGTGACTGCTGGAGATTGGGCCGGCTGCGCGCTTCGCTCACGCGCTGGTCCGGCACCGCACTGTGTGTGGTGACGGGCCGCTAGCCCGCAGCCACCTCACGCGTCCGGTTCTCATACATCTGCCGAACCACCTCCCTTCTCGTGTACCTGGAACCCTAAGAAACCGATCGGCCTCGCATCAACCGTTTTTCTGAGACCTTGACTCCGGGCCGCGCCCGAGGAGACGGGGTTCGTCGGCGGATGACGTGGGGAATGCCCTCGTACAACGATTCTTTCAATGTTGTGGGAACACGGTGTGCGCTGGGTCACGTTCCAGTTGAATGATTGCAAGTAGCGAACCGACGTGCGGTACGTGCGGACGCAGCCTGCAGGGGGTCCAGGTGAGTGCTTCCCGGCGTAGTGGGACCACCGACGAACTGGGGCCCGACGAGCCAGAGCCCGAGCGGGACGGCTCGGGTGGGTCCGATCTGCTTGCCGCGTTGCTGGACGGGATGGACGCGGCGCTGTGTGCCTTCGACGCCGACGGTGTCGTGACGCACTGGAACCGCGAGGCCGAGCGGATTCTCGGATGGAGCGCGGACGAGGCCGTGGGGCGGCGGGGCCTGGCCGGATGGGCCGTGCGCAGCGCGGACGCCGAGGAGGTCGAGAGCCGGCTGCTGTCGGCGATGCACGCCCCGGGCCGGCAGGTGAACGAGTTCGCGTTGCTGACGAAGGACGGCGGCCGGGTGCTCGTACGGACCCAGTCGGCGGCGGTGCGCGGGACCGACGGGAAGCCGGCGGGGGTGTACTGCGCCTTCAGCGAGGTGCACGCGCAGATCGATCTGGAGCGGTCGATCGCGCTCAGCGAGGCACTGTTCGAGGACGCCAGCTGGGGCGTCGTGCTCGTGGATGTCGACCTGCGGCCGGCCGTGGTGAACGCGCACGCGGCCAAGGCGCTGGGTACGGGCCGTACGTCCGTGCTCGGCCGGCCGCTCGGGGATCTGCTGTCGCAGGGCGTGGAGGAGCTGGAGAGCGCGCTGCAGCATGTGCTGGCCGAGGGCGCGCCGCCGGCGCCCGCCGAGGTGTGGGTGGGTGTGCGCGCGCCGGAGGGCGAGCGGCGGCGGTGCTGGCGCAGCGGCTTCGTACGGCTGGCCTCGCCGCTCGCGGAGGAGCCCGTTCCGCTGGGTGTGGGGTGGCTGTTCCAGGACGTGACGGAGGCCAAGCAGAGCGAGCAGGAGGCGTCGCTGCTGCGGTTCCGTACGCAGCAGCTGCACCGGGCCTCGCGGGCCGCCGCCGAGTGCGAGGACCCGGCGGAGGCGGCGACGGTTCATCTGGACTTCGCCCTGGCCGGGTTCGCCGACCACGCGCTGATCGACCGGGTGGCGGGCGGTGCGCTCGTCGAGGCGCAGACCGACGCGCCGGTACGGCTGGTGCGGGTCGCCGCCACTCCGTCCGGCGCGCCGGGGCCGAGCAAGCTCTCGGGCCACGCGGGGCTGCCCGCGCGGTACGCGGAGGGGCATCCGGCGCTGCAGTGCGTGGAGCGGGTCGGGGCGCTGCGGGCGAGTGCGGGGTCCGCGTCGCCCGAGGAGGCCCGGCTGTGGGCCGAGGCCCGGCAGTGGCCGCCGGACGCGGTGCACGCCCTGTGCGCGGTGCTGCGCAGCCGGGGGCGGACGCTGGGTGTGGTGACGTTCCTGCGGGGGGCCGGGCGCAGCGCGTTCGAGCGGTCCGACGCGATGTACGCGGAGGATGTGGCGATACGGATCGCGGCGTCTCTGGATCTCGCGGGGTTGTCGGACGAGCCGGTGTGAAACCGGCCCCGTGGGCTCGGTATCGCTAGGAGAACCGGTCAGTGGCGGTAGAAGAACCGGTCAGTGCCGGTAGAAGATCCGGTCCCGGTACCGCTCCATCACGCGGCTGTTCCAGTCGTGTCCGCCGTCGACGTTCCCGGAGCGCAGCAGCGGGGGCTCCAGGCCCCGGTCGGCGAGGGTGGCGGCCGTGGTGGCCATGACGGCCTGGAGGAGGGCCGAGGTGACGACCGTGGAGGCGGGGGCGAAGGGGGCCGGGACGTTGTCGAGGGTGAGTTCGGCGTCGCCGACCGCGATCTTCGAGTCGAGGACGAGGTCGCAGTGGTCCTTGAGGTACGTCCCCGAGGAGTGCCGGGACGTGGTCTCCGCGGCGTAGGCGACCGAGGTCACGCCGATGACGCGTACGCCCAGGGCGCGGGCTTTCATGGCCATTTCCACGGGGAGGGCGTTGCGCCCCGACAGGGAGATGATCAGCAGGGCGTCGCCGGCGCGGAGCGGGGAGCTGTCCAGGACGGCGCTCGCGAGGCCGTCGACGCGTTCCAGGGCGGAGCCGAGCGGCGCGGGCATGACGTCGACGCCGACGACGCCCGGTACGGCGAGCAGGTTCATGAGGGCGAGACCGCCCGCGCGGTAGACGAGGTCCTGCGCGGCGAGGGAGGAGTGCCCGGCGCCGAAGGCGAAGAGGCGGCCTCCGTCCTCGACGGTGTCGGCGAGGAGCGTGCCCGCGGCCTTGATGCTGTCGGCCTCCTCGTCGCGGACCCGCCGCAGCAGGTCGATCGCGGCGTCGAGGAACTGGCCGGCCGGCGCGCGGTCGCTCATACGGGATCCCTTCAGGATGGCCCACGATGGCCTCGGTGGGCGCGTGTCGCGCATCACGGTGCGGTCTGGACCAGTGCGGTGTCAATACGGTCGTGACGGCCGGGGCGAGGGCGCTCGGCGGGTGCTGCGCGGGGCTCTTGGGTCCGGGAAGGGCATGTTCGTACCCTTCCCTCGTGCCGCGTAATCCCCTGCTTTCCCTCCCGCGGCACGGTTGTCGGTGGTATCCGGCAGAATTGGTTGCAGGGCCAGCGCACGCGCCGGTGAGCCGTCCAGCCTCCGGCACATCTCATCGAGGGGCACGTATGTCCGGACTGATCGACACCACGGAGATGTATCTCCGCACCATCCTCGAGCTGGAGGAAGAGGGTGTGGTCCCCATGCGCGCCCGTATCGCCGAGCGGCTGGACCAGAGCGGGCCGACCGTCAGCCAGACCGTGGCGCGGATGGAGCGCGACGGCCTGGTGTCCGTCGCCAGCGACCGGCACCTGGAGCTGACCGACGAGGGCCGCCGTCTCGCCACGCGCGTGATGCGCAAGCACCGGCTCGCCGAGTGTCTGCTCGTCGACGTGATCGGGCTGGAGTGGGAGCAGGTGCACGCCGAGGCGTGCCGCTGGGAGCACGTGATGAGCGAGGCCGTGGAGCGCCGCGTGCTGGAGCTGCTGCGGCACCCGACGGAGTCGCCGTACGGCAACCCGATCCCGGGTCTGGAGGAGCTCGGCGAGAAGGACGGCGCCGACCCGTTCCTGGACGAGGGCATGGTGTCCCTGGCGACCCTCGACCCGGGGGCCGAGGGCAAGACGGTCGTGGTGCGCCGGATCGGCGAGCCGATCCAGACGGACGCGCAGCTGATGTACACGCTGCGGCGCGCGGGCGTGCAGCCCGGCTCGGTGGTCAGCGTGACCGAGTCGGCGGGCGGCGTGCTGGTGGGCAGCGGCGGCGAGGCGGCCGAGCTGGAGTCGGAGGTCGCCTCCCACGTGTTCGTCGCCAAGCCCTGAGCCCGTACGGGGCTACCAGCAGGGGCGCGGCCGACCGGGGTGACCGACCGGGGTGACCGACCGGGGTGACCGGTCGGGGCGTTCAGCCGGGGCGACCAGCTGGGGCGGCCGACCGGGAGGACCAGCCGGCGTGACCGGCCGGGGCGCCCCGGAAGGACCGGCCGGGCGACCCGCGCACGCCGCGTTGGCGTGATCCCGTCGTATCCGGGATTCAGTCCGTCGAATGGCAGCGCTCGTCCGCTTCCCGTGCGACGCTGTCGCGTGAGGCATATGACCTGAGGGCTCTTGGTCGTGGCTCGACAGCGATGTCGCCCGGCCGGGGAGGGGGCGGGAGGATGTGCCGTGGAGATGTGGAGGGCCCCGGCGCCTGGTGGCGCCGGGGCCTGTCCTCCCCTGTGCTGACCTGGAGCCCCGAGCTCTCAAGGTCATCCCCCACGGACCGGTTTCCCCGAGCGGTCCGCCTCCCGCTGAAGATCTCCCCGCAGCAGCGGCCGCCAATCCCCGGGGATGGTCACTCGAACGAGGGGTGTTGGCCGCGAGAACAGCATTCTCGAATGGGCATTCGATAGTGTGCGGGTGACGCACGGCACGGCAAGAAGGCGCAACAGGCAGAACACGGTTCACAGGACCGAACAGCCGGAGACGGCCGCGGTCCGCGCGAAGCTTGGGGGGGTGCCAGGACATGGCGCGACGCATCGACGTGACCGGGACGGGCGGCGTACGCCTCGCGGCCTGGGAGTTCGGAGACCCGCCCAAGACCGATCCGGCGCACGACCCGCACGACCGGCACGACCCGCGGCACACGAACGACCGGCACGACCCGCAGCACACGAACGCCCCGCACGACCCGCAGCACCACCACGACGTACGGCAGCCGCACGACCCGCAGCGCACGCCCGGCGCGTCGACCGCCCCGGACGGCACCCCGGGCGTGCTGTTACTGCACGGCCTGATGGGCCGCGCCTCGCACTGGGCGTCCACCGCCCGCTGGCTCTCCGGCCGGTACCGCGCCGTCGCTCTCGACCAGCGCGGCCACGGCCGTAGCGAGAAGCCCCCGCAGGGAGCCTTCTCCCGTGACGCCTACGTCGACGACGTCGAAGCCGCTCTGGAGCAGCTCGGCCTCGACCCGGTCGTCCTCATCGGCCACGCCATGGGCGCGCTGACCGCCTGGCAGCTCGCCGCCAAGCGCCCGGACCTGGTCCGCGGGCTGATCATCTGCGACATGCGGGCCTCCGCCCTCGGCGCGGCCTCGCAGCGCGAGTGGGACCAGTGGTTCCGGTCCTGGCCGCTGCCCTTCGCCACGCTCGCCGACGTCCGCAAGTGGTTCGGCGAGGACGACCCCTGGGTGGAGCGGCCCAACCCGGCCCGCGGCGCGTTCTACGCCGAGGTGATGGCCGAGTCCCCGGACGGCTGGCGCCCCGTCTTCGAACCGGAGCAGATGCTCCGCTCCCGCGAGACCTGGGTGTACGACGCGCACTGGGAGGAGCTGACCCAGGTCCGCTGCCCGGCCCTGGTCGTGCGCGGTCTCGACGGCGAGCTGGGCCGCGCCGAGGCCCAGGAGATGGTCCGCGTCCTGCCCCGCGGCCAGTACGCGGAGGTCGCCGACGCCGGCCACCTGGTCCACTACGACCAGCCGGAGGCCTGGCGCGCGGCGATCGAGCCGTTCCTGGACGCTCTCAGCACGAACTGACGGCGCGCGGGGGAGGACAGCGAGGTCACCCCTTGCTGACCGCCCCGAGGATCTCCGGAAGCCGCCGGGCCGTCTGCGGAGCCGCCAGCCGCAGCCCCAGCACCGTGAGCGCGGCCCCGTACGCCGTGCCCGTCGGCAGCAGCAGCCACGTCCAGGCCTCGCCGCCCGCGCTCACGTTCAGCCAGATCGTGAGCGCGATGACGGGCCCGCACAGCACAGCCGCGGCGATCATCCCGCCGAAGATGGAGATCCAGGCGAGCCCGGTCTGCCCCGGGGCGACGCTCTTGTAGCCCTCCTGAGGGATGGAGTAGGGGAAGCGGGCGGATGTCCACGCGCCGGTCGCGAGCATCGCGCCGAGCAGCGCGAAGGTCAGCCCCAGGGCCTCGGGCAGCCGCGGCCAGTCGCCGAGCATCGCGGTCGTCACCACGGTGACGAGGGTGGCGTACGGCAGGGTGATCAGCAGCAGGGCCAGCGCGCGGGCGCGCAGTTCGACGTAGGCGTCCCGGCGTGAGGAGATGGTCATGGCGACCATCCAGAACGCGGAGGTGTCCTGGCCGAACTGGTTGTACATCTGGATGCCGAGCATCCCGGCGGCGAAGCACGCGATGTACACGGAGCCGGTGCCCTGCCAGGCGTTGAACACGGGCACGATGAGCCCGAGGGCGAGCGAGGTCACCCAGGCGGTCTTGGTCTTGGGGTCGCGCCACACATAGCGCAGGCTGCGCTCCATGGCCGTGCCCGTACGCCCGGAGGGCAGCAGCCGCCCGAGCCCGCTCGACGACCCCTCGCGGGCGGCCGACCCGGCGGTGGGCAGCGTGGATCCGTCGGGCGAGGTCATCAACCGGGTCAGATGCCGGGACCACACCGCGAGCGCCGCCACCAGCGCACCGGCGGTCAGCGCCAGTTGGACGGCGGCCAGGCCGTACGACCCCTCGCCCACCGCGTGCACGGCGGCGATCGCCGAGGCGGGCGGCACCCACTGGAGCACGTCCGCGGCCGGGTCCAGCTCGCCGAGGCCGGCCGAACCGAGCCGCTGCGCCCCGAAGTTGACGACCTGCGCCCCGACGGCGATGACGAGCCCGCTCAGCACGGCGAGGTCGCGGCCCTTGCGGCTGCTCAGCAGCCGTACGTTGGCGGCGGCGACGGCCCGCGCGAACGCCACGCACACCAGCAGCGCCAGGGCGACCGCGACGACACCCACCGCGAACGCCGCCCCGCCCCGCGCGACCGCGATCACGGAACCGACCAGCAGGCACAGCGTGAACAGCGGCCCGATGCCGACCAGCGACGCCGTGAGCAGGGCCCGTACCAGCGGCCGGGGCCGCAGCGGCAGCATCACCAGCCGGGTCGGGTCCAGCGTCTCGTCACCACTGGGGAAGAACAGCGGCATCACCGCCCAGCCCAGCCCCAGGACCGCGACGGCCAGCACGACCAGGGACTCGACGTGCGCGTGCCCGCGCAGCGCGACCAGACCGAGCAGTTGCAGCGCGGCGAAGAGCAGGGCGAAGACGGCCGAGGCGATGTAGGCGGCCTTGCGCCCGCCGGACTGCTTCAGTCCGTTGCGCAGCAGCGACAGCTTCAGCCGTACGACGACGGGGGTGAGGGCGGGGGCACTCACCGGGCCCCGCCGCCCAGCCAGTCGAGGTCGGACCCGGCGCCACGGCTCTGCGCCCCGACGAGTTCGAGGAACGCCTGCTGCAGCGAGGGCGCGTCACCGCGCACCTCGGCGAGGGTCCCGGTGGCCCGGATCCGCCCGGCGGCCATGACGGCCACCCAGTCGCACAGCGACTCGACGAGCTCCATGACGTGGGAAGAGAACACGACCGTGGCGCCCGAGGCGGTGTACCGCTCCAGCACGCCCCGGATGGTCTGGGCGGAGACGGGGTCGACGCCCTCGAACGGCTCGTCCAGGAACAGCACTTCGGGATTGTGGAGGAGAGCGGTGGCGAGCCCGATCTTCTTGCGCATGCCGGTCGAGTAGTCGACGACGAGCTTGTGCTGGCTGCCGGCCAGATCGAGGACGTCGAGGAGCTGGGTGGCCCGCTTGTCGACCTCGGCACCGGGCAGTCCCCGCAACCGCCCGCTGTACGCCAGCAGTTCTCGCCCCGACAGCCGCTCGAACAGCCGCAGCCCCTCGGGCAGCACCCCGATCCGGGCCTTCACCTCGACGGGGTCGCGCCACACGTCGTGCCCGACCACCTCGACGGTCCCGTGATCGGGCCTGAGCAGCCCGGTCACCATCGACAAGGTGGTGGTCTTCCCGGCCCCGTTCGGCCCGACCAGCCCGATGAACTTCCCCGCCGGCAACTCAAGATCGACCCCGGCAACAGCCACCTGCTGCCCGAACCGCTTCCAGAGCCCCTGCACCCGCACAGCGCTGGATCCCACCGCGTCTCCCTCCGTCACCATGCACCCTACGGTGGCGCTTTTCAGGGGCGCGGGGAACTGCGCGATCAACCACCGACGACCCGCGGTCGCCACACCACGCAAGCGGGCAGACGAACAGGCGCCTACCGATCCCTGCCGCACGCATAAGCCAACGGCGAGATCAACTCCTCCGCATCCGGCAACCACCGATTCGCAGGCGTAGGCCGGCAGGCCCACTGCACAGCCCCCCGCGACCCGAACCGCGTGGGCGGCGCCGCCACATACGCCCCCTCGCCCAGCACGGTCAGATCCAGCGACGACACCGCCCACCCCAGCTTGCGCACCAGATCCGGAACCTTCACACCGGCCCCCGGCAGCACGAAGAACTCCATCCGCCGATCCGGCGTGAGCGTCACCGGCCCCAGCGTCAGCTCCATCCGCTCCATCCGCGCGAGCGCCAGGAACCCGGCCGTCTCCGGCACGGAGATCGCGTCGAAGGTCCGCCCCGTCGGCAGCAGGATCGACGCGGTGGGCTGCTTCTGCCACATCCGTCGCGCGACGGTCGCACTGCCCGTCGCCTGCGTCGCCCAGTCCGGGCGCGCCGGGTGCGAGCCGGGTGCCGGACACGCGGCGTCACCGCAGGAGCACCGCTGACTCCCGTCGACCGCTTCCAGCCAGGTGCCGGGGAACACGTCCCAGTGGCGCTCCTCCGCGTAGCGGACGGCGGTCTCCAGCAGCGATTCCCCGCGCTGCTTCGGGATCTGAGCGGCTTCGGTGCCCGCGATCGTCTCTTCCACGATGAACACAACTCTGGTCGTCACCAGGGGTTACGCCCGCCGCCGTGCGCGGGGAGGAGCACCGCCCCTGCCGTCGGGGCGCATGGGTGCATGTGCGGGGGCGCGCAGGAGGATCCGTGGCCGGAGGTGGGTAACCACGAGTGGGGCCGGCAACAGCCGTTACCCCGGCAATCCTCACATGCCTCGCATTTTCGCCTGGTCGGCGGGGCATTGATCTTCACGGCCGGATCTTTTCGCTGGGACGTGAGGGGTCCGGCCGCGGAAGACACGTCAACTCGGTGCGTGGGCAGGCACCGCAGCCACAGGGGGTACGCCATGGCCGCAAGGCCGCTCGTCGCTCGGCAGCCGAACGAACGGCTCCAGGCGCTCATCCAGGAAGCCGGATGCTCCAACGCCGGCCTCGCCCGCCGGGTCAACATGTGCGGTGCCGAGCACGGCCTCGACCTGCGCTACGACAAGACGTCGGTGGCGCGCTGGCTGCGCGGGCAGCAGCCACGGGGCCGGGCACCGGCGATCATCGCCGAGGCGCTGGGCCGCAAACTCGGCCGTACGGTCACGATCGACGAGATCGGCATGGCCAACGGCAAGAACCTCGCCTCGGGCGTGGGCCTGCAGTTCTCGCCGACGGTACTGGGGGCCATCGAGCAGGTCTGCGAGCTGTGGCGCAGCGATGTGGGCCGGCGGGACTTCCTGTCGGGCTCCTCCGTCGCCGCGTCCGCGCTGGTCGAGCCCAGCCGTGACTGGCTGATCTCGGCGCCCGACGGGCAGGTGTCGCGCTCGGCGGGACCGCGCGTGGGGCAGTCCGACGTACAGGCGGTCCTCGCCATGACGCAGGCGCTGGTGGATCTCGACCACCAGTACGGCAGCGGGCATGTGCGCCCGGTCGTCGTGCACTACCTCAACAGCGTGGTGTCGGGGCTGCTGGCGGGGTCGTACCGGGAGGCGGTGGGGCGGGACCTGTTCGCCGCGGTGGCCCGGCTGACGGAGCTCGCCGGGTACATGGCCGTGGACACCGGGCAGCCCGGTCTGGCGCAGCGCTACTACATCCAGGCGCTGCGGCTCGCCCAGGCGGCCGGGGACCGCGGCTACGGCGGATACGTCCTCGCGGCCTCCATGAGTCATCTCGCCGCGCAGCTCGGGAACCCGCGGGAGATCGCGCAGTTGGCGAGGGCGGCGCAGGAGGGGGCGCGGGGGCGCGTGTCACCGCGCGCGGAGTCGATGTTCTACGCGGCGGAGGCGCGCGGGCACGCCTTGATGGGCGACGTGCGCGCCGCCCAGTCGGCGGCCGGGCGCGCGGTGAGCGCCCTGGAGGCGGCCGACCCGGCCGCCGGGGACGACCCGGTGTGGATCGCGCACTTCGACGAGGCGTATCTCGCCGACGAGTTGGCCCACTGTCACCGGGACCTGGGGCAGGCCGACGCGGCGGCGCGGTGTGCGCGGGAGTCGCTGGACGGGCATCCCGAGACGCGGGCCCGCCGCCGGGCCATCGGTTATGTGCTGTTGGCCACGGCGCAGGTGCAGCAGCGCGAGGTCGAAGAGGCGTGCAACACGGGCATGAAGGCCGTGGAACTCCTGGAGGGGCTGCGGTCCAACCGGGGCGCCGAGTATCTGGAGGACTTCCAGCAGCGGCTGGAGCCGTACCGGGACGAGGCCGTGGTCAGGGAGTTCGGGGCGCGGTTGGATCTCCAGGCCGCGGCGTGAACACAGGGTCTGCGGATGCGTGAACGTGTGGGAAACGGCCCGCTCGCGCGCAGGAGGTGACATGAACAGCGTGCCGTGACCCGGTTGTGTTACCGCGCTCACAGGGCTTGCGGTCAGGCCCTGTGCTGCGTGGCACGGGGCTCTGGGGACCCGGTAGCGTGACCCGACGATTCACAAGGTCCCCCATAAGTAGGAGTCCCGGTGACGCAGAGTGGACAGGGCGAGGAGCCCTCGGCGCGCCAAGCGCGCGAAGGCATCGTGCTGCCCTCCGACGGTGGCGAACCCCTGCTGCCGGGGATGACGGGCGGACCCGCTGACACCCCGGCAGGCCACCGGCCCGGCCCGGCCCCGACCGGCCAGACCTCGGCCTCCGCTCCCGCCGGGGGCCAGACCTGGGGCCAGCCGTGGGGCCCCGAACAGCAGGCCCCGCCCCCGCCGCAGGACAACAGCTGGCAGTCCCCACAGCCTCAGCAGTCCCAGCAGTCCCAGCAGTGGACCACCCCGGAGCCTCCGGCGTGGGACGCCCAGCACTCCGCGCCCGGCGCGCTCCCCCAGGAGGGCACCCAGCCCCCCAACCCGTACGCCGGCTACGGCACCCAGCCCGACCCTTCCCAACTCCCCCCGACCCCGGGCCCGTACGGCACCCCGCAGCCCCAGCCGACGGACGGCTACGGCTCTCCTGCCGGGGGCGGCCTGCCGCCCTCCTCCGACGCGTACGGCTCGGCCGCCGCGGGCGGGTACGGCCCTCCGGCCGGGGGCGCCCCGCTGCCGCAGGCGACGGACGGCTACGGCTCTCCTGCCGGGGGCGCTCTGCCACAGTCCTCCGATGCGTACGGGTCCGCGGCTGCGGGCGGTTCGCTTCCGCAGGCCGCCGGCGGGCACGGCTCCCCGTCCGGGGGCGGCCTGCCGCCTGCCTCTGATGCGTACGGGTCCGCGGCTGCGGGCGGTTCGCTTCCGCAGGCGGCCGGCGGGCACGGCTCCCCGTCCGGGGGCGGCCTGCCGCCTGCCTCCGATGCGTACGGCTCCGCTGCCGCGGGCGGTCAGTCTCCGCAGGCCGCCGGTGGCTATGGCTCCCCGGCCGGGGGCGCCTCGCTGCCGGGCTCCGACGCGTACGGCGCTCCCGCCGGGGGCGCTCCGCTGCCGCCCGCGACGGACGGGTACGGGGCTCCCTCCTCGTCCACGGGCGCCGGAGGCGCACCCCTGCCCGCGCCCGCCGACGAGGGCGCGACCCAGTTCCTGCCGCCCGTCGCCGCCGCGGCCGACGAGGGGGCGACGCAGTACATACCCCCGGTGGGCCCGGGCGCGCTGCCGCCCGAGACGCCCACCGGTCACGACCCCGAGGCGACCACGTTCCTGGGGACCGGGCCCCGCGCCGGAGCCGGGCCGTTGCCGCCCGCCTCGAATCCGGACGCCGAGGCGACGCAGTACATCGCGCCGGTGCCCGGCGGGGACAAGCAGCCGCCGTCCGAGTTCGACAACCTCTTCCGCAGCGACCGCGGCGGCAACGGTGCCGAGAGCCCGGCCGCGTCGACGCAGCAGATGCCCCGCTTCGAACAGCCCCAGCCCCACCACGCCCAGCCCCAGTCCTACGCCCCGCCCGGCCAGTCCGGCGGCGGCCGGGGCGGGCGCGGTGGGGGTTCCGGCTCGCGGGTGCCGGTCATCGCGGCCGTCGGCATCGGCATAGCCGTCCTCGGCGTCGGCGCCGGCGCGCTGCTCGCCAGTGGCGGAGGCGGTGACGACGGCGGCGACAACAACAAGACCGTGGCCGCTTCCGCGCCCGCGGAGGAGGAGTCCGCCTCGCCCTCCGCCGACCCGGCCCGGGCCCAGGCGGTCGAGCTGGACAAGCTGCTCGCCGACAGCGGCGACAGCCGCACCACCGTGATCACCTCCGTCGCCGACGTCAAGGGCTGCGACAACCTGCCCCAGGCGGCCAAGAACCTGCGCGACGCGGCCAAGCAGCGCACCGAGCTGGTCACCCGGCTCTCCGGCATCACGGTCGACCAGCTGCCCGAGCACGCCGCGCTGACCACCGCCCTCACCAAGGCGTGGCAGGCCTCGGCGTCGGCCGACAACCACTACGCGGCCTGGGCCGACCAGACCGCGGGCAAGAAGGGCTGCCGGAAGGGCCAGGCCCGTGCCACCGGCCAGACCCAGGCGGGCAACAAGGCCAGCGGCGTCGCGAGCACGGAGAAGACCAAGGCGGCCGGGCTGTGGAACGCCATAGCGAAGACGTACGGCCTGACCGAGCGTCAGCCGACGCAGCTGTGACGTGAGGTGACGTGATCCGGTCCGGGCGTGAACCGCTGAGCGGGGCTCAGTAGTTCACGTCGGCGTCCTGCAGCGTCCTGGTCGTGTCGACGAAGCCCTTCCGCGCCGACACCAGCCGCCCCTCCCGCACCACCTGAAGGGTCACGTTCGCGTTCACCAGCCGCGGGAAGCCGACGGCCGCGAGCTTGTCCTGGAACCGCCACCGCAGCGTCGGCGTGAGCCCGCCCGTGTTGACGCCGAGGCCGTCGTCGAGGGCCTCGGTCACCGTGTCGGCGCTCACCTCGCCGCCGCCGAGCGACTCGACGACCTTCTTGAACACGGTGTAGGCGATCCAGGTGGTCTGCACCCCGGCGTCCGCGGCGTCGATGCGGTTGTCGCCGAAGGCCTCCTCCTTGATCACCCGCTTCATCCCGTCCCAGCGGGCATCGCTCGCGACGGGGTACCAGCCGGTGATGTACGAGCCCTCGTACGGCCCCGACGCCCCGCCGGTCGCGTCGATCACCGTCTGGTCGACGCTGCCGAGCACGGTGGCCGTCCGTACGTCGGGATAGTCCTCGCGGGTCCGCCGGAAGGAGTCCATGAAGGTGCCGTTGCGGTCCCCGAGCGCGGGCACCACACACCCCTCGTCCCCGGGGCTGGACGTCGTCGTCTCCAGCGCCCGCTCGGCGTGGCCGTCGTACTCGGTGGCGTCCTCCGGCGCGCGCTGGTCCCGGGCCGCCGAGTGCCCGCCCGCCTTCAGGCCGGAGTCGAGCAGCGGGGGCAGCTGGTCGCCCGCGATGGTGTCGGGCCGCACCAGGGCGACCGGCCCGCAGCCGGCCAGGGACCTGCCGAGACCGGCGAGCAGCGCGGGCTGGCCGCCGTTGACGGGGTAGGACAGGGGGCTGGTGAACTCGGCGTTGGTGATGCCGTAGCCGCCTATGTACGGGATGCCCGCGCCCTCCAGGGACGGGAAGAAGGAGTCGGCGTACTGGCTGTACGATCCTACGACCGCGACGACGTTCTCCTTGGCGGCCCGTCGGGCGCACTTGGCGGCGGCCACGCTGTCGTTGTGGTCGTTGCAGGTCAGCACGTTGAGCTTGCGGCCGTTGATCCCGCCCTTGGCGTTGATCCAGCGGGCGTACGCGTGGGCGAAGGCGGGCATTCCGGGCTTGTTGGTGGCCTTGGTGTCCTGCGGTGCCCACGTCATGACGGTGATCGGATCGTCCCCGGCATCCCCCGTGGTGCCAGGGACGACCCCGCAGCCGGCGAGGATCGACGCGCACGCGGCCGCCGTGCCCGCGCGAAGCACGCCTTTTCTGGCGTGACGGGTGAGGTGGCCGGGGAGGAATGTGCTGCGGGTGCGTCGCCTGCCGGTCATGGTTCCGCACGATTCCGCCACATGACCAACCCGAGAGTGATCTCGGCTCAACAATGGGTGACGCGCAGGTGAATTGCGGGGGCAGGGGTGACCGATGTGGAGGGGAACGTACGATCGATGACCGTGCAAGCTTCGGAGAACTCTTCCCGTCGTGGCCGTCGCTCATCCACCATGGGCGGCATGCCTGCCAACGACATGCCGTGGTGGCGCTGGCGCAGCAACGTGCGCTCGGCGCTGCACATGCTCTCCGATCCCGGGTTCCAGCGGGAGGTCTGGCTGGCCGGTGTGGACGGCTACGGCGACGTGACCGACGCGGTGTACCGGCTGGTCGAGGACACCTGGCTGGATCACTGGTCCGCCGAGAAGTACGTCGGCACGATCTTCCGCGACTCGCAGGAGGCGGCCCTCGTGGACACCGCCGTGCTGCGGGTGCTGCGGATCATGCACCAGGTCGGGCCGGACGCCCCGGTCACCGCGTACCTGGAGAACCAGGCGTGGCCCGAGGCGATCCAGGCGGCCCGGGACGCGCATGTCCGGCTCGCCACGAGCGACGGCGAGGAGCCGGACACACCGCCGCGCAGCCTGGAGGTCCTGCGGATCATGACCCGGTCCGCCTAGGGGTCCGTACAGCGGGACGATTGCGGGCGGTGCGGCCGCCTGTGGGACCCTGTCCTGCATGAACGAGCAGTCCACCACCGCCGCGACCCCGCCGGACCAGTACGTCCTCACGCTCTCCTGCCCGGACAGGAAGGGCATCGTGCACGCCGTGTCGAGCTACCTCTTCATGACCGGCTGCAACATCGAGGACAGCCAGCAGTTCGGCGACCACGACACGGGACTGTTCTTCATGCGCGTCCACTTCTCGGCGGATGCGCCGGTGTCCGTGGAGAAGCTGCGGGCCAGCTTCGCGGCGATCGGCGACTCCTTCCAGATGGAGTGGCAGATCAACCGGGGCGACCAGAAGATGCGCATCCTGCTGATGGTCAGCAAGTTCGGGCACTGCCTGAACGACCTGCTGTTCCGGGCGCGGACCGGGGCGCTGCCGGTGGAGATCGCCGGTGTGGTGTCCAACCACACGGACTTCGCCGAGCTGGTGGGCTCGTACGACATCCCCTTCCACCACATTCCGGTGACGAAGGACACGAAGTCCGAGGCGGAGGGGCGGCTGCTCGACATCGTGCGTGAGGAGGGTGTGGAGCTGGTCGTTCTCGCCCGGTACATGCAGGTGCTGTCGGACGATCTGTGCAAGGCGCTGTCCGGGCGGATCATCAATATCCACCACTCGTTCCTGCCTAGCTTCAAGGGTGCGAAGCCGTATCACCAGGCTCATGCCCGGGGTGTGAAGTTGATCGGGGCGACGGCTCACTATGTGACGGCTGATCTTGATGAGGGGCCGATCATCGAGCAGGAAGTCGAGCGGGTGGGGCATGACGTGACGCCTGAGGGGCTTGTCGCCATCGGGCGTGATGTGGAGTGTCAGGCGTTGGCTCGGGCTGTGAAGTGGCATGCCGAGCGGCGGATTCTGCCCAATGGGCGGCGGACTGTGATTTTCGCCTGAGAGTTCGGGTTGTCCCGTTTGGTGGCGGGTGCGGGCGAATCGTGGTTGTTCGCGCAGTTCCCCGCGCCCCTGGGTTAGTTACATCCGGCTCAGTGAGGCGGCTGCGAAGAGGACGTCTCTGATGGCCTCTCTGTCTCCCAGTTGGCCTGCTGCCGCTTCCTGTGGGGGTACGTGGCCTGCTGCCAGGCGGCAGAATTCGACGCCGTCCAGGGCTACGTGGGCCACCTCGTGTTCCGCGGAGCCCTTGGCGGCGGGGGAGTCGAGGGGGATCAGCCACTCGCCGCCGCCGAGGCCCTCGATCTCCAGGCGGAGGCTGCGGCCCGGTTCGCCGGCGGCCACGAGGTGGCGGTGGTGGGCGGGGGCCGCGAGGCCGGCCTGGCGGCGGTGGGCCAGGGCCGTCGGCAGCATGCGGGCCGCCAGGTCGATCATGCGGTGCAGATGGCGCGGCGAGGGCGGATCGTAGGGGTAGTCGACCGCGTCCGCGATGTCCTCGGCGTGCACCCAGCACTCGAAGGCCCGGTCGAGCATCGCGTCGTGCAGGGGCAGCGCGAAGTCGCCGTACGGTACGGGCATCTTCCCGGCGGTGCCGCCCGTGAAGGACACCGTGCGCACGAGGTTGTGGCTCTGTTCCCGCCAGGGCGCCCGCACGGACCGGGTGGGCGGGAAGTGGGAGGCCTCCCAGTACGCCTCGGTGCGAGCCGCCGGGGTCGGGTGCCGGGACGTGACGTCGCCCAGCGGGTCGTCCAGGCCCAGCGCGAGCGCGACGAGCCCGTCGACGCTGAGCAGATGCGCGATGACCCCGGCGACGGTCGTACGGCGGCTCGTGGACTCGTCGGCCCGGAACCAGCGCAGCCGTACCGGTGCGTGCCACTCGGCCTCGCCGAAGTCCTGGAGCAGGGCGTCCAGGCGCGCGGTCTCGGCGTCGTACGCGGCGGCCCAGTCCGGCACCGGGATGCGCGGCGGGCGGCGCTCCAGGCAGGTCTCCAGGACCCGGGTGCGCAGCGAGGGGTCCAGGTCGAGGCTCTCGGGCCGTTGCAGCAGCCCGACCGCCTCGCGCAGCCGCCGTGCCTCGTCGGCGCAGCTCCCGCACTCGCCGAGGTGCTCCTCGACGGCCACGGCCTCCTCGGCCGAGCAGGCGGCCAGCGCCCAGGCGCCGAGCAGGGCCTTCAGCACGGGGTGCTCCAGCACGGGCCGTACGGGAGGGGGCGTCGGGTCGCCGAGGTCCGCCAGGGCGGGCAGCGGCAGCCCGCTGTCCTCGACGGAGGCCCGGGGCGGCGGGATCCGCGGCGGCTTCCCCGGCTCCGGCTCGGGCCCGTCCGGCTCGCCCGGGCCCGAGGGGATCTCCGACCCGCTCACACCGCACCCCCGTGCCCGGGCGGTGCGCCGGGTGGCTCGGTCTCGTGGGCGGTTGACAGGAGCTGAAGGCCGAGGCGCAGTCGGCGGCGGGCCTCGTCCTCGGTGATGCCGAGGTCGGTGGCGGTCTGGCGGTAGTCGCGGCGCTGGAAGTAGGCCCGCTCCAGGGCCGAGCGCAGCGGGACCGGCATGGACTGGACGATGTAGTCGGCGCGGGCGGCGACCGAGGCGCGGCGCACCCGGTGCTCCAGCTCCTCCGCGGTGCCGGAGCCGTCGCGGGCGAGGGCGGCGGTCTCGGTGGCGCGCAGGCGCTGTACGGCCAGGCGGTGGGTCAGGGTGGCGACCCAGGTGCGCAGCGGGCCCTGCCGGGGGTCGTAGGTGTCCGGGTGTTCCCAGACGTGGACGAAGACCTCGCGGGTGATGCCGTCGGCCGCGCGTTCGTCGCCGAGGACGCGGTGGGCGAGGCCGTGCACGAGGGAGGCGAACCGGTCGTAGAGCTCGCCCAGGGCGGCGGCCTCACCGCGGGCGAGCCGCTGCTGCATCTTGCGGTCCCAGCGGGGCGGTACGTCCTTTTTCGCCATGCGGCCCCCTCACCCCCCTGCTCGTGTCCCGCGCCCGTGCCCTGTCCAGCCTGTGCCTGATGTCTCCTCGAATGTAGTCGGCACGTCCGGTAGCGCACGCCCCTTTGTGGCAATGTGCGCCCCCTGGGCGGCCGTAGGTGGTAGAGGCGTCTACCCTTCCGGCGTCCGATCAGGCGTGACTGAAGGGGATCGAACAGGATCGAAGTCGACCAAATCAAGCCTGATTCGACGGGGATCCGTTTTTCGGGTTGTGTTTCAGGGAACGGCCGCTGGGCAGCCGCGCTGCAAGGAAGCGTAGGGACTGCTTCCGTTTTGGCGATCGAAGGGCGTGGTGGTGACCTTCAAAGTGACCGGCGGTGAGCACGGCGAATGGTCCGTGCTCCAGGTGTCCGGCGAACTGGATCTGGTGACCTCGCCGGTGCTGCGTCAGCGTGTGCACGACGTAGTGGCCGAGGGGCACCACTGTCTTGTCCTCGACCTGTCCGAGGTGTTCTTCTGCGATTCCAGCGGCGTCGGCGTGCTCATCGCCGCCCGTCGTCTGATCCGCTCCTGCCAGGGCCGGCTGCGGCTGGTGCTGCCCGCCCGGGGCGCGGCCGACGGGTCCCATGTCAACCGGGTCCTCGGCGCGCTGGGCGTACGCAGGCTGTTCGACGTGTACGGCGATGTGGACGCGGCCCTGGGTGACGAGGGCGAACCCCTGTCCGCGTGAGGGGCCGATCACGCACGGTAGGGCGAGTGTTGCCGTTCTGACACGCCGTTGTCCCGGAATTCCCCCGGTCTTGGCGCAAGTGACGTTTTCCCGCGCCCGAACGGCCCCTGCCGTCGTACGCTCCGAGCGAGACGCACCCCACCTGACGTAAGGCGGCCTGAAAGAGACATGGTCAGCAGCGAGTACGAGCGCAGGATCGCCGCCCGGTTCGCCATCTTCGACCAGGACGGCAACGGCTACATCGACCGCGAGGACTTCTACGGGGCGGCCAAGGCGCTGCTCGGGGAGTTCGCCGTAGCGGCCCGGTCCGACAAGGGCCAGGCGCTGTACGGCGGCGCGGAGGCGTTCTGGCAGGGCATGGCGGGCATCGCGGACCGCGACGGCGACCAGCGCATCACGCGCGAGGAGTTCGTGGGCGGCGCGGTCAAGCGCCTGCGCGACAACCCCGACCGCTTCGCCGAGATCGCGCGCCCCTTCCTGCACGCGGCCCTGGACATCGCCGACACG
Source organism: Streptomyces sp. CRCS-T-1 (assembly GCF_024442335.1). Taxonomy (NCBI): domain Bacteria; kingdom Bacillati; phylum Actinomycetota; class Actinomycetes; order Kitasatosporales; family Streptomycetaceae; genus Streptomyces; species Streptomyces sp. CRCS-T-1. Next base: position 4,710,491 of record NZ_CP101651.1, read on the forward strand.
GACGGCGACGGCGCGGCCACCCTCGAGGAAGTGACCCGCGTCCTCACCTGCCTCGGCGCCCCCGAGGACGTCGCCCACAGAGCCGCCGGCGCGCTCGACGCGGACGAGGACGGCAAGGTCGCCGAGACCGAGGTCGTACCGGCCTTCGCGCGGTACTTCACGGTGCCGGAGTAGAGCGACTGGCTCGGGCGGCGGCGTCGGCCCGGGCGGTGCCCAGGCCCCGGGCGGCGCCGCCCGCCCGGGCCCGCCCGCATGCCCGCGCCGCTCGCCCGAGTCGTGTCACTCGCCTGAGTAGCGCTCCCGCAGCTTGTACTTGAGCACCTTCCGCAACGTCTCCCCCCGCGGAAGCGCGTCCACCACCTCCAGTCGCTCCGGCAGCTTGTGCACGGACAGGCCCTCGGCGCGCAGATGCGCTGTCACCGCGTCGAGGGTCAGCACCTCGGCCCCCGGCGGCTGTTCCACCACCGCGCACACCAGCTCTCCGCGTGCCGCGTCCGGTAGGCCGATCACCGCCACGTCTCCGACCGAAGGGTGCCGGTGCAGGAGGTCCTCGATCTCCTGGGCCGAGATGTTCTCGCCCTTGCGGATGATGACGTCCTTGAGGCGGCCGGTGAGGACCAGGTGGCCGGTCTCCGTGACGTGGCCGAGGTCGCCGGTGCGCAGGAAGCCGTCGGGGTCGAAGGCCTCCGCCGTCTGCCCCGTGTTCAGGTAGCCCCGGCACACCGCCTCCCCGCGCAACCGCACCTCCCCGTCCACGATCCGTATCTCCATGCCCTCCGGCGGTCGTCCCTCGGTCGTCGCCAGCAGCTCGGGGGTGTCGTCCGGGGCCCCCATGGTGATCATCGGTACCTCGGTCATGCCGTAGCCGTGGGTGAGCTGTACGCCCATCTCGCGGATCACCGAGTGGTAGAGCTCCGGCGGCTTCGGGGCGCCGCCGCCCGCCAGGAGTCGTAGCGTCGGGATCACGGGGGTTCCCGGCTGCTTTCGCTGCTCCGTCAGGAACATCGAGTAGAACGCCGTGGAGCCGCCCGCCATGGTCACCCCGTGTCGGCGGTAGGACTCCAGCGCGTCCGGCAGCGCGAACTGTTCGAACAGGACGGCCGGGAAGCCGTACAGCAGCAGCATCACCGTGTAGTCGGGCCCGCCGATATGGGCGTACGGGAAGGCGATCGACCCCACGTCGTCCCCGGAGGGCCGCAGCGCGTGTGCGAGGCAGGAGCCGCCCGCGATCAGGGAACGGTCCGTGTGCAGCACGCCCTTGGGGTCGGAGGTCGTGCCGGACGTCCAGTAGATCCAGCGGACCGCGGTGCCGTCGGAGGGCGGGGGAGGCAGGATCGCGGGGTCGCCGTCGGGCAGGTCGGCGTACGCCTCGAAGACGCCCTTCGCGCCCAGCCGCCGGGCCATCTCCCCGTGGTCGAAGCCGCGCCACACGCCCGGCACCGCGAAGAACTCCGCCCTCGACTCGCGCAGCGCGAAGCCCACCTCGCGGTCCCGGTAGAAGGGGATCACCGGCGTCTGCACGGCCCCGAGACGGGCCAGCGCGAAGGACAGCAGGGCCGTCTCCATCCGGGTGGGCAGCTGCCAGGCGACCACCGTGCCGGGGCGGACGCCCATGCCGTACAGCCCGGCCGCCACCCGTTCGGCCCGCGTGTGAAGTCCTCCGAAGGTCAGCGCGCGGTCGTCCGCCAGGAAGAGGGGCCGGTCCGGGGTGAGGGCGGCGCGGCGGGTGACCAGCTCCCACAGGGTGCGGGACGAACTCAGGTCGTGCGGGGTCTCGTTCACGGCTGCCCCCTGCCTGCTTGGCTGACGGGTCGTCAGGTGGGATGCTAACTGACGCTGCATCAGATAAGCATCAGTCCGGCGGAGGGGACCCATGGAGCGCGCGACCGAACTGCCCCGCATCATCAGCGTCGACGACCACGTGATCGAGCCCGCCCACCTCTTCGAGACGTGGCTGCCGGCCAAGTACCGCGATCGCGGCCCCCGGCCCCTGACCGCGGGCATCGGTGAACTCGCCTACATCGCGGGCAAGTACCGCATCACCATGGACCCGGACGGCCCGCCCACCGACTGGTGGATCTACGAGGACCTGAAGTTCCCGTACAAGCGCAACATCGCCGCCGTCGGCTTCGACCGCGACGAGATGACCCTGGAGGGCATCACCAGGGAGGAGATGCGGCGCGGCTGCTGGGACCCGAAGGCCCGCCTGGAGGACATGGACCTCAACCATGTCGAGGCGTCCCTCTGCTTCCCGTCCTTCCCGCGCTTCTGCGGCCAGACCTTCGCCGAGGCGCACGACAAGGAGGTCGCCCTGGCCTGTGTGCGCGCCTACAACGACTGGATGGTCGAGGAGTGGTGCGGGGACAGCGGTGGGCGGCTCATCCCGCTCTGCCTGATCCCGCTGTGGGACGTCGAACTGGCCGTCGCGGAGATCCGGCGCAACGCCGCGCGCGGAGTGCGGGCGGTGACCTTCTCCGAGATTCCCACCCATCTCGGGCTGCCGTCCATCCACTCCGGCTACTGGGACCCGTTCTTCGCGGTCTGCCAGGAGACCGGGACCGTCGTGAACATGCACATCGGGTCCTCGTCCCAGATGCCCGCCGCCTCCCCCGACGCCCCGCCCGCCGTCCAGGCCTCGCTCAGCTTCAACAACGCGATGGCCTCGATGATGGACTTCCTCTTCAGCGGGGTCCTGGTGCGGTACCCGCGCCTCAAACTCGCCTATTCCGAGGGCCAGATGGGCTGGATCCCCTACGCCCTGGAACGCGCCGACGACGTCTGGGAGGAGCACCGCGCCTGGGGCGGCGTCCGCGACACGATCCCCGAGCCGCCGTCCACGTACTACTACCGGCAGATCTACTGCTGCTTCTTCCGCGACAAGCACGGGGTCGCCTCGCTCGACGTCGTAGGCCGCGACAACGCCACCTTCGAGACCGACTACCCGCACGTCGACTCGACCTTCCCGCACACCAAGGAAGTCGCCCTCGACCACGTCAAGGGCCTCGACGACGAGACGGTCTACAAGCTGATGCGCGGCAACGCGATCCGCATGCTCGACCTGGATCTCGACAAGTAGATGGACCTCACGTACACCCCGGATGAGGAGGACTTCCGGGCCCGCCTGCGGGAGTGGCTCGGCACGGCGCTGCCCACGCTGCCGCCCAAGCCGTCTCCCGACGACTGGCCCGCCCGCCGCGCCTACGACCTCGGCTGGCAGCGCAGGCTCCACGACGCCGGATACGCCGACGTCCACTGGGACGCCTCCCCGACCACCCGGCTCATCTTCCTGGAGGAGACCGAGAAGGCCGGCGCGCCCTATGTGGGCGCCAACTTCGTGGGGCTGCTGCACGCCGGCCCGACCATCGCCGCCGAGGGCACGGACGGGCAGCGGGCGCGCTGGCTGCCGCCGATCCTGCGCGGCGAGGAGGTCTGGTGCCAGGGCTTCAGCGAACCGGAGGCCGGCTCCGACCTCGCGGCCCTGCGCACGCGCGCGTGGCGCGACGGCGACCACTACGTGGTGACCGGCTCCAAGATCTGGACCTCCCACGCGGAAGTCGCCGACTGGTGCGAGCTGTTGGTCCGCACGGACCCCTCGGCGCCCAAGCACCGGGGCATCACCTGGCTCGCCCTGCCCATGGACACGCCCGGCATCACCGTACGACCGCTGCGCACGCTCGCCGGGTCGGCAGAGTTCGCGGAGGTCTTCCTCGACGAGGTGCGCGTGCCGCTCGCGAACCGCGTCGGGGACGAGAACGACGGCTGGCGCGTGACGATGGTGACCCTGTCGTTCGAACGCGGTACGGCCTTCGCGGGCGAGGTCGTCGCCTGCCGCCGCGTCCTCACCGAACTGGCCCTCCAGGCCCGCGAGAACGGCCGCTGGGACGACCCGGCGCTGCGGCGCCGACTGGGCAGGCTCAACGCCGAGTTCCGGGCGCTGTGGCGGCTCACACAGTGGAACGTGAGCGCGGCGGAGGCCTCGGGCGGGGTGCCCGGCGCCGGAGGCTCGGTCTTCAAGCTGCGGTACTCGCACGCCCGCCAGGAGCTCTACGACGCCGCCGCGGACGTCCTCGGCCCCGACCGCCTCGACCTGGACCGCCCCTGGACCCTCGACCGCCTCTCTTCCCTCTCGTACACCATCGCGGCCGGTACCTCCCAGATCCAGCACAGCATCGTCGCCGAGCGGATCCTCGGCCTGCCGAAGGGACGGTGACCGTGCGTTTCCGGTTGACGGACGACCAGCGGGCGTTGCGCGACGGGGTGCGGCAGCTGCTCGCCCGGCGCTTCGACGCGGAGGCGCTGCGGGCCGCCGTGCGGGACCCGGTGCGGCTGGACCGGGCGCTGTGGCGGGCCCTGGGCGACGCCGGGTTCTTCGCGCTGCGGCTGCCGGAGGCGGACGGCGGGGTCGGACTGGGGCTGCCCGAGGCGGTGTTGGTGTTCGAGGAGGCGGGGCGGGCGCTGCTGCCCGGGCCGCTGGCCGCCACCCACCTCGCGGCCGGTGCCGTGCCCGGCGCCGCCGAGGGGGAGACCGTCGTGACGGCCGTCGACGGCGGCCTCGCGGAGTGGCTGACGGAAGCGGACGTCGTACGCGGCGACACCGCCGGAGCCGTGCCGCTGCGCTCCCTCGACCCGCTGACGCCCCTGCACCGCGTGCCCGGGGCCGCGGCGGCCCCGGACCCCGTCGCCGTCCTCCTCACCGCCGCGGAGCAGCTCGGCACGGCCGTACGCGTCTGCGAACTGGCGGCGCAACACGCCCGGGCCCGCGAACAGTTCGGACGGCCCATAGGGGCCTTCCAGGCGGTGGCACACCTGTGCGCGGGGATGCTGGTCCGGGCGGAGACGGCCCGCGTCGCGGTGTACGCGGCCGCCGTCACCGCCGACCCGGCCGACATCGCCGCCGCCCGGCTGCTCGCCGACGAGGCCGCCGTACACGGCGCCCGCGACTGTCTCCAGGTGCACGGCGGCATGGGCTTCACCTGGGAGTCCGAGGTCCATCTGCACCTGAAACGCGCATGGGTTCGAACCCAACGTGCGGGTGGAATCACGGAGAGTGAGGAACTCCTCGCCGCCGATCTGGTCGCCGGAACGCCCTGACAGGCCCTCTGGCTGCGACATTGCCGACGATGCCCACAGAGATGTCGCGGATTGTGGCATGCCGGAATTACGGAGAGTTGATATCGGGTCGTATCCGATGCGTGACTCGTAACAGCCCGGAGTCGGCTGTCCGCTCCGGTACCTTGTGTGAGATGCGAGTGGCTCAGAGCGCAGTGCGACCCAGGGGCGCGGCCTGTTCGACTCCCCGCGGTGAGCGTCGCACAGTATCCCGCAGGGGTACTCCTTCGCGCTGGAATATGCCCGAAGCGCTTGTTGGGGTGACTGTACGTCAACCATGCTGTCCCACAAGGGATTCACGTTCCGTGATCCTTGTCCCGGCCGTTGTTCTGGCCATGCAGAAAATGGCTACGATCGTGGCCCTCGTGAGGCGCGAGCCTAAGTGTCCGCCGGTTCGGATGGTGTGAGCGGTGCAGGTGCTTCAAGTGCAGCTGGAGATCCGGCCCGACCCCGCAGAGGTGGGGCGTGCCAGGCGGTGGGCCCGCTCGCGCCTGGCCGGGTCCGGCATACAGGCCGACGAACCGCTCGCCGAGACACTGATCCTGCTCGTCTCCGAACTCGTCACCAACGCCGTGGTGCACACCGGCTGTCCCGCGGTGCTGCTGCTGTCGCTGCCGCACGCGGTGACGGACGAGTCCACGGTCCGCCTCGAGGTCGCCGACCGCAGCGGCCGGGCCCCCGTACCGCGGTGCGCTGACGACGACGCGACCGGCGGCCGGGGCCTCGCCCTCGTCGACGGCCTCGCCGACCGTTGGGGCTGGAGCGTCGAGAGCACCGGCAAGCGCATCTGGTGCGAACTGGACCGGTGTTCGAAGTCCGGTGAGGTGACGGCGTCGTGCGGAGGGGGCGCGGCGGCGTACGGCGGCGGGACGTCCTTCGAGGGGCTGGCGTACGAGGCGGTGTAGGGCCGCCCGGACTTTCGGTGTGCCCGTTTGATGCCTGCCTCCCGCCCGTCTCTGCCTGCCCCCCCGCCTGTGTGTCCCCGCCCGCCGGGCGTGTGGAGCGCGAGGCGTTGTGGACGGCGGCACATGCCGCGGGGTCTTGCGGCGAAGCCGGGGCATGGGGGCACGGCGGGCCGGCCGTTTCCGGCGGGGCATGCGGCGATGCGCCGGACGTGCTTCCGTGCGCACCCACGGTACACACCGCATATCCGGCAAATCACCGAACCGGGTGTTGACGCGTCGTGACCATGTGCTCACGCTGGTGGGCAGCGATTCGCCGTGAGGGGACGGCGAGGGCTTCGGTGACGGCAGCCCTCGGCGAGTGTGAGTCGTGATTCGGCGTCGGCTCCCTTCAGGGCCAGGGGAGCCGGGGCGGGAGCGCCGGAGTGGGGTGGCGGCGCGCGCTGCCGTGCTCGGGGCGAGCAGCGCGGCGCCGCCATCCTGCTGGGCGGCCCCGGGCGGCCGACGCCCTAGAGGATGGCGACCGGCGCCACCGGGGACCCGGTCGCCCCGGCGAACGGCTCGGGCGTCGCCGCCAGCAGGAAGACATAGCGCCCCGCTTCTCCACAGGCTGTGGACAACTTTTCGAGATTCCAGTTCTGGCCCTGCGGCATCCCCATCTCCACGAGGTGGAGCGCGTGCACCGGCAGCCACAGGCCGTCCACCTCGGGCGGGAACACCTCGAAGGTCAGGGTGTCGTTGGCGACGGCCGCGACATCGCGCGCGTGGAACCACTCCGGCGTCCGGATCGACAGCCCCGGTGACGGATAGGCGTAGGCGTGCCGGTCCCCGGCCAGACAGACCTGGACCTGCCCGGTCCGTACGAGCACGATGTCGCCGGCCCCTACGCGCGTCCCGGCCAGCTCCTCGGCGGCGTCCAGATCCTCGGGAGTGACGGCGTACCCGCCGTCCAGCCGGTCCGTGCCCCGGGCCCGGGCGACGTCGAGCAGGACCCCGCGCGAGACGAGGTGCCGGACCGTGCCGATGCCACTGAACCCGGCGCCGCCGTGCGCCGTGACGGAGCCGGCCGGGCGGCCGTTGTAGATCCGGCCCGAGTGCGAGACGTGGGGCAGCGCGTCCCAGTGGGTGGCCGCCTGCAGCCCCATCGTCACGACGTCGTCGCTGCACGCGACCGTGCCCGGGCCGAACAGCTCCTGGTTGATCTGCACCATGACGTGCAGTGGGTCGATACGGCCCGGGATCATCCCCGTCTGGACGCCGTTCTGTTCGAGGGGGAGCGCGAGCGGGACGCGGCGGCCGGTGCGGACAGTGGCCGCGGCCTCCCGTACGACCTCGTCGGTGATCAGGTTCAGTGTGCCGAGCTCGTCGTCGGCCCCCCAACGGCCCCAGTTGTTCACGCGCTTGGCGATGTCGTGGAACGCGTCCGGCAGCGACATGAGTCCTCCCCGGGGCTTGTCTTCCTGTATCTGACGGGTCGTAGAATTCGAGAACCTGAAATCTAACGGTCCGTCAGAAACCGTGGGACGGGAAGGGGCCGGGCGTGGGGAACTTCTTGGCAGGGAAGGTCGTCGCCGTCACCGGCGCCGGGCGGGGCATCGGCCGGGCGGTCGCGCTCGCGGCGGCGGCCGAGGGGGCGAAGGTCGTCGTCAACGACTACGGCGTCTCCGTCGACGGCGCCTCGCCGACCAGCGAGATCGCCGAGGGCGTGGTCAAGGAGATCGAGGCGGCGGGCGGGGAGGCGGTGGCCGTCGCCGACGACATCTCCACCATGGCGGGCGGGCAGCGGGTCGTCGACGTGGCGCTGTCGTCGTACGGGCGGCTCGACGGGGTCGTCTGCGTGGCCGGGATCCTGCGCGAGCGGATGCTGTTCAACATGACCGAGGAGGAGTGGGACCCGGTCGTCGCGACCCATCTGAAGGGCACGTTCACGGTGTTCCGGGCGGCCTCCGCGGTGATGCGGAAGCAGCGGGCCGGGACGTTGATCGGGTTCACGAGCGGGAATCACCAGGGGTCCGTCTCGCAGGCCAACTACAGCGCGGCGAAGGGCGGGATCATCTCGCTGGTGCGGAGCGCGGCGCTGGGGCTGCACAAGTACGGGGTGACCGCGAACGCGGTGGCGCCGGTGGCGCGGACGCGGATGTCTGCGGGGGTGCCGATGGAGTTGGCGGAGATCGGGGAGCCGGAGGATGTCGCCGCGTTGGTGGTGTATCTGCTGTCCGACGAGGCCTCTCGGCAGGGGATCACCGGGCAGGTGTACACGGTCGCCGGGGCGAAGATCGCGGTGTGGGCTCAGCCGAGGGAGTTGCGGGCGGGGTTTGCGGCTGGGGGGTGGACCGTGGAGAAGATCGCGGAGTTTTTGCCGGGGTCGGTGGGGGTGGATCCGATGCCGTTGTTGGAGCGGGTGGCGGGGATGGAGAGGGCGGCGCGGGAGGGGGAGCGGCCTAACGCGTGAGGGGGTGGGCTTGTCTGTGGTGTGGCGGGTGCGGGGCGGTGGGGGTTGTTCGCGCAGTTCCCCGCGCCCCTAAAGAAGGGCGTCACTCCACCGCAGATCGATATCGAGGCGGCGATTGTGGATTTTGGGTTCACGCGTGAAGACGAGGACTTTCGTGCCGAGGTCCGTGACTGGCTTGCCGCGCATGCCACGGGCGCGAGCGACCGGCGCGCCTGGGAGCGGACGCTCGGTGCCGCCGGGTGGATCGGGATCGGGTGGGGGGTGGAGGGGTACGGGAATCGGAGGGTGGGGCTCACCCGGCAGGTTGTCTGGGCCGAGGAGTATGCGCGGTCGGGGGCGCCGGCGCGGTCCGGGCATATCGGGGAGAATCTGCTCGCGCCGACGCTGATAGCGCACGGCAGCGAGGAGCAGAAGGCCCGGTTTCTGCCTCCGATCGCCGCCGGTGATGAGCTGTGGTGCCAGGGGTACAGCGAGCCCGGTGCCGGGTCGGATCTGGCCGGGATCCGTACCGCGGCCGTGCGGGTGGCGGACGGGCGTGGGTATCGCGTCACGGGGCAGAAGATCTGGACGTCGCTCGCGCACGAGGCCGACTGGTGTTTTGTGCTGGCCCGTACCGAGGCCGGGTCCCGGAGGCATCGCGGGCTGAGCTTTCTCCTCGTTCCCATGGACCAGCCGGGCCGTATCGAGGTCCGTCCCATCCGGCAGCTCACCGGCACCAGCGACTTCAACGAGGTCTTCTTCGACGGCGCGCACGCGGAGGAGGTCGTCGGGGGTGAGGGCGACGGCTGGCGGGTCGCCATGAGCCTGCTCGGTTTCGAGCGGGGGGTCTCCACGCTGGCCCAGCAGATCGGTTTCGCCCAGGAGTTGGAGGGCGTCGTACGGGCGGCGCGGGAGTCGGGGGCGGTGCGGGATCCCGTCGTACGGGAGCGGCTCGTGCGGCAGTGGGCCGAACTGCGCGCCATGCGCTGGAACTCCCTGCGCACGCTGGGCGGTTCGGGCGACGCGGGGGCGCCGAGTGTGGCGAAGCTGCTGTGGGCCGGCTGGCATCAGCGGCTCGGGGAGCTGGCGGTGCTGGTGCGGGGTGCGGCGGCGGGGGTGGGTCCCGCCGACTGGTCGGCCTCGGCGCCGTACGAACTGGACGCGGCACAGCACCTGTTCCTGTTCTCCCGGGCCGACACCGTCTACGGCGGCTCGGACCAGATCCAGCGCACGATCATCGCCGAGCGTGTGCTCGGCCTGCCCAGGGAGCCCAAGGGAGCCGTGTGATGCGAGGCGTGATCTTCGACGGCAAGCAGGTCCGGGTCGTGACGGATCTGGAGGTGCGGGAGCCGGGGCCGGGTGAGGTGCGGGTCGCGATCCGGGCGGCCGGGCTCTGCCACAGCGATCTGTCGGTGGTGGACGGGACCATACCCTTCCCCGTTCCCGTGGTGCTGGGCCATGAAGGGGCCGGGGTCGTGGAGTCGGTGGGTGTGGGCGTCACCCATGTCGCGCCCGGTGACCATGTGGCCCTGTCCACGCTGGCCAACTGCGGGACGTGCGCGGAGTGCGACCGGGGACGGCCGACGATGTGCCGGGGCGCGATCGGGCGCCCGGGCCGGCCGTTCAGCCATGAAGGCCTGCCGGTGTACCAGTTCGCGGCGAACTCGGCCTTCGCGGAGCGCACGGTGGTGAAGGCCGTGCAGGCCGTCCGCATCCCCGAGGACATCCCCCTGGCGTCGGCGGCGCTGATCGGGTGCGGGGTGCTGACGGGGGTGGGTGCCGTACTGAACCGGGCGCGGGTGGACCGGGGCGACAGCGTGCTGGTGATCGGGACGGGCGGGATCGGGCTGAACGTGCTGCAGGGGGCGCGGCTGGCGGGCGCCCTGCGGATCGTCGCCGTCGACGCCAACCCGGCGAAGGAGGAGGTGGCGCGGCGCTTCGGCGCGACGGACTTCCTCACCTCGACCGAGGGCGTGCGCGACATCCTGCCCACCGGCGTGGACCACGCCTTCGAGTGCGTCGGCCGGGTGGAGCTGATCCGCCAGGCGATCGACGCGCTGGACCGGCACGGCCAGGCGATCCTCCTCGGCGTGCCCCCGGCCTCGGCCGAGGCGTCCTTCCGCGTCTCGTCGATGTACCTCGACAAGTCCGTCCTGGGCTGCCGCTACGGCTCCTCCCGCCCGCAGCGCGACATCGCCCTGTACGCCGACCTGTACCGCGAGGGCCGGCTGCTGCTCGACGAACTCGTCACCCGGACCTATCCGGTCGAGGAGTTCGAGAGGGCGGCGGCGGACGCGGAGGCGGGGCGGGTGGCGCGGGGAGTGCTCACATTCTGAGGTCTTCACGGGGTGTGGCCTCCCCGGCCCGGAAGGTCCGCCGGTAGGCGGTGGGGGTGACGCCGAGCGCCGTCTGGAGGTGCTGGCGCATCGACTGGGCCGTGCCGAAACCGGCGTCGTGGGCCACCTGGTCGACGGAGCGGTCGGTGGACTCCAGCAGATGCCGCGCCCGCTCCACCCGCTGCTGGGTGAGCCACTGGCCCGGGCTGACACCCGTCTCCTCACGGAAGCGGCGGGTGAAGGTGCGGACCGACATGGACTCCTGGGCGGCCATGTCACGCAGCTGGATCGGCTCGTGCAGACGGCCCAGGGCCCAGGCGCGGGCGGCGGTGGTGGACGCCTGCTGCGGATCGGGCACCGGCCGCTCGATGTACTGCGCCTGCCCGCCGTCGCGGTGGGGCGGTACGACCGTACGGCGGGCCACGTCGTTGGCGACGGCGGCGCCGTGGTCGCGGCGCACCATGTGCAGGCACAGATCGAGTCCGGCCGCGACGCCCGCGGAGGTCAGCACATCGCCGTCGTCGATGAACAGCACGTCCGGGTCGACCTCGATCCGGGGGAAGAGCCGCTGGAGGCGTTCGGCGTCGGACCAGTGGGTGGTGGCCGGGCGGCCGTCGAGCCGGCCCGCGGCGGCGAGGACGTAGACGCCGGTGCAGATGGAGGCCAGCCGGGTGCCGGGGCGTAGATGGGCGAGGGCGGCGGCGAGTTCGGCCGTCAGTACGCCGTCCTCGTAGACCGGGCCGAGTTCGTACGACGCCGGGACGATCACCGTGTCGGCGGTGGCCAGGGCCTCCGGGCCGTGGGCGACGTGGATGGTGAAGTCGGCGTCCGTCATCACCGGGCCGGGCGGGCGGATCGAGCAGGTCACGACCTCGTAGAGATGCCGGCCCTCGGTGTCCTTGGGGCGGCCGAAGATGCGGTGCGGGATGCCCAGTTCGAAGGGGAGCAGCCCGTCGAGGGCGAGGACGACGACACGGTGGGGCCGGAAACCGGAGTCTGCTGCGCTCGCTGCCATGGCCCGATCCTAACGAATGCTGTCCTTCGGGCCACTCGATGCGTCCGGGCCTGGATCGGAAGCTCTATGACGTGACCGAGACAAGCGAAGCCCCGGCCGCCGTGGAGCAGCCGTCGAAACCGACCCGCAGGCGGGTGCACCGCGCCTGGTTCGTCGCCGCCGTCACCTTCGTGACGATCATCGGCGCCGCGGCCTTCCGTTCCGTACCGGGTCTGCTCATCGACCCGTTGCACGAGGAGTTCGACTGGTCGCGCGGCACGATCGGCGCCGCGGTCTCCGTCAATCTCGCGCTGTACGGCCTGACGGCCCCCTTCGCGGCGGCCCTGATGGACCGCTTCGGCATCCGCCGGGTGGTCGCCGTCGCCCTGACGGTGATCGCGCTCGGTTCCGGCCTGACCGTGTGGATGACGGCGGCCTGGCAGCTGATGCTGTGCTGGGGGCTGCTGGTCGGCCTCGGCTCCGGCTCCATGGCGCTGGCGTTCGCGGCGACCGTCACCAACCGCTGGTTCACCGAGCGGCGCGGCCTCGTCAGCGGCATCCTCACCGCCGCGTCGGCCTCCGGCCAGCTGATCTTCCTGCCCTTGCTGTCCTGGATCATCGACCGCTACGACTGGCGTCCGGCGGCCGTGACGGTCGCCCTCGCCGCGCTCGCGGTCGTGCCGTTCGTGTGGCTCCTGCTGCACGACCACCCGGCCGACATCGGCCAGAAGCCGTACGGAGCAGCGGAGTTCGTACCGAAGCCGCCCCCGGTGGTGGGCGCCGCCCGCCGCGCCGTCTCCGTCCTGTTCTCGGCCGCCCGCACCGGCCCGTTCTGGCTGCTCGCCGGTACCTTCGCGATCTGCGGCGCCTCCACCAACGGCCTGATCCAGACCCACTTCGTGCCCGCCGCCCACGACCACCGCATGCCCATCACGGCCGCGGCCTCCCTGCTCGCGGTCATCGGGATCTTCGACGTCGTCGGCACGATCGCCTCCGGCTGGTTCACCGACCGCTTCGACTCGCGCCGCCTGCTCGCGGTCTACTACGCCCTGCGCGGCGTCTCGCTGCTCTTCCTCCCGCTGCTGCTGGCGCCCTCGGTCCACCCGCCGATGATCTTCTTCATCGTCTTCTACGGCCTCGACTGGGTCGCCACCGTCCCGCCCACCCTCGCCCTGTGCCGCGAGCAGTACGGCGAGGACAGCGCGATCGTCTTCGGCTGGGTCCTCGCCTCCCACCAGGTGGGCGCCGCCCTGGTCGCCTTCCTCGGCGGGGTCGCCCGCGACACGTTCGGGTCGTACGACGTGGTCTGGTACGCGTCGGGGGCGCTGTGCGCGGTGGCGGCGCTGATGGCGTTGGTGATCCGGAAGAAGACGTCGGACGGGTGATCCGGAAAATGAAGTCGGACGGTGATGTCGAGAACCCGCGTCCCGCTCCGTCCCCGGTGTGAACGCGACCACAATGGGCCGCACGAGCACCGAGGAGACCATCATGGCGAAGTACCTGCTGCTGAAGCACTACCGCGGGGCCCCGGCCGCAGTCAACGACGTGCCCATGGACCGTTGGACGCCGGAGGAGATCTCGGCCCACATCCAGTACATGCGGGACTTCGCGGAGCGGCTGGAGAAGACCGGCGAGTACGTCGACGGTCAGGCGCTCGCCCCCGAGGGATCATGGGTCCGCTACGACGGTGAGGGGCGCCCGCCGGTCACCGACGGACCGTTCGCCGAGACCAAGGACCTCATCGCCGGCTGGATGATCATCGACGTCGACAGCCACGAGCGCGCCGTCGAACTGGCCGGGGAGCTGTCCGCCGCCCCCGGCGCGGGCGGTAAGCCGATCCACGAGTGGCTGGAGGTGCGCCCGTTCCTGGCCGCGTCGCCCACCACCACGGACGAGTGCCACCCCTGATGGACGAGGCCCTGCTCAGGAGCCTCACGCCGAGCGTGCTCACCGTCCTCGTCCGCCGCGGAGCCGACTTCGCGGCGGCCGAGGACGCCGTCCAGGACGCCCTCGTCGAGGCGCTCCGGGTCTGGCCGGCCGACCCGCCGCGCGATGCCAAGGGCTGGCTGGTCACGGTGGCCTGGCGCAAGTTCCTCGACGCGACCCGGTCGGACCTCGCCCGCCGCCGGCGAGAGGACCGCGTCGAGGAGGAACCGGCGCCCGGGCCGTCGTCCTCGTCGGACGACACGCTCCAGCTCTACTTCCTGTGCGCCCACCCCTCGCTGACCCCGGCATCGGCGGTCGCGCTCACCCTGCGCGCCGTCGGCGGCCTCACCACCCGGCAGATCGCCGAGGCCTACCTCGTACCCGAGGCGACCATGGCGCAGCGCATCAGCCGGGCCAAGCGCACGGTCTCCAGGGTGCGGTTCGACCGGCCCGGGGACGTCGCCACCGTCCTCCGCGTCCTCTACCTCGTCTTCAATGAGGGCTACTCCGGCGACGTCGACCTCGCCGCCGAGGCCATCCGGCTCACCCGGCAGCTCGCCGCCGCGATCGACCACCCCGAGGTGGCCGGGCTGCTCGCCCTCATGCTCCTCCACCACGCCCGGCGCGCCGCCCGCACCGCGTCCGACGGCAGCCTCGTGCCGCTCGCCGAGCAGGACCGGGGCCGGTGGGACACCGCGTCGATCGCCGAGGGCGTCGTGATCCTCCAGACGGCACTCGCCCGCGACCGACTGGGCGAGTTCCAGGCCCAGGCCGCCATCGCCGCCCTCCACGCCGACGCGCCCACCGCCGGGGAGACCGACTGGGTGCAGATCGTCGAGTGGTACGACGAACTCGCCCGCCTGACCGACAGCCCGGTCGTCCGCCTCAACCGCGCGGTCGCCGTGGGGGAGGCGGACGGCCCGCGCGCCGGCCTGGCCGCCCTCGCGGCGGTCGACTCGTCGCTTCCCCGCCACACCGCGGTGGCGGCGTACCTCCACGAACGCGACGGCGACTTGGCGACGGCGGCCCGCCTGTACGCCGAGGCGGCCCGACTGGCCCCCAACCTCGCCGAACGCGACCATCTGACGCGGCAGGCGGCGCGGCTCAATGCGGGGCGGGGGCGATGAGGGGGTGGGCGTGAGCTGTGCCGGCGTCGGGCGGCTCAAGAGGCAGCTTCGCAGAGCTTGAAGTGCGCATGGCCTCGGCGATCTTCTCGGCCACGTCCGCACGCACCATGCCCAGGTGCACGTACGGCTTGCCGCTGTGGGTGACCATCGGGCGAACGCTGCCCCAGACGCTCTCGGGGAAGCCGAGGCCTGCCAGGGCTTCCCGGACGGCCTCCGCCGCCTCGGTTGCCTTGCTACGACCGTCCCGGTAGGCCTGCATGTCCATCGTCACGAGTGCGCGCCCCCGGCGTGATCCCTGACCGCTGTGGCGTGCCGGGCGGCCTGGGCGATGTCGCCGAGCCGGCTGGCCGCGTTCAGACGTCGCCATTCGGTCTGGCACGTCGTGCAGTCCTGGACCGGAGCACAGTCGAGAAGCCAGGCGTTCAGGCCGATCGGCAGCTCGATGGGCGGTTCCTGGGTGGTTCTGTGGCGCGTGGCTGCCATCGTGTCTCCCCGACTCGTGTGACTCCAGATACGACCGTAGGAAGCGGGAGTTGAGCCGGTCCATGAAGTTGCACGCGGTTGCACGACGGGTACGTTCGCCCTTGACCGCCTCTTCCGCCCAGGTGAGGCTCACTCCGCGACCAGCGGCAACCGGCTCGACACAGGGAGAGGCAATGCGCCTACGGTTCGTCGGCAAAGATCCGGAGTCCGGAGATCACGGCTGCCCGGCCGTGTGGGTGGATGAGGAGACGCGGGATCTCGTCATCCAGGGTGTGAAGGCCGATGCGGAGACCATGTCCCGGACCGTCCAGGACAGCCCGCTCCCGGACCATGAGGGCGTGATCCGGCTGCCGCAGCGGATGATCCCGCTCGTGAGGGAGGCACTCGATGGCGCAAAGCCTCAGTAGCTTTGCGGACTTGATCCGGTCCGTGGAGCACTCCGCCGTGCACCTGGAGATGCGGGACACGTACGCGATCTCCAACGAGGATGAGGGCTTCGCGGCGTGGAAGCGAGGTCACCGGCTCGACCCGGACGACCGCGAGTCGTGGTGGCGTCCCTGGCTCGACCTCGTCCAGGAGGTCACCGCCAAGGGTGTCGTGATGCGCCGCGCGAGGATCGTAGGTGAGCCGCACAGCGAGTACATCCGGTACGAGCACTCGTTCACGTTCACCAACGTCGCCGCAGGCGAGGAGATCCGCTGGCTCCCGAGGCGGCAGGCTTCCGACCTCACCCTGCCGGGGAACGACTTCTGGCTCTTCGACGGCCGCGTCGTGCAGTTCAACGTCTTTGACGGTGACGGGCGTTGGGCGCACACCGACGAGACCGACCAGCCGGCGGTTGCCCGCCTGTGCTCCACCGCGTTCGACGCCGTCTGGGAGCGGGCCGTCCCGCACGAGAAGTACGCCATCTGAGAAGCCGGTACGCCAGTTCATGTCCACGTCCCCGCTGTCCACCGCCCAGGCCGCCCGCGCCGCCCTTGCCACGCGCCTGGACGACATGAGGAGGGACGCCGGGCTCAGTGGGCTTGAACTGGCGACGCGGTGCGGCTGGCACAAGTCGAAGGCGTCCCGCATCGCGCGCGCCAAGACCGCCCCGTCCGATGAGGACATACGGGCGTGGTGCCGGGCCTGTGGCGCGGAGGAACAGGCGGCCGATCTGATCGCCGCATCCCGCACCGCGGAGTCCATGTACGTCCAGTGGCGGCAGATCCACCGCGACGGCATGCGGCACGTCCATGAGAAGACCGTCCCGCTGTACCAGCGCACGCGCAATTTCCGCGTCTACGCCTCGAACCTGGTTCCCGGCATGCTCCAGACCGCCGACTACGCGACGGGGCTCCTGCAGTCCATCACACACTTCCAAGGCACCCCTGACGACGTCGAC
The DNA here is from genome assembly GCF_024442335.1 of Streptomyces sp. CRCS-T-1. NCBI lineage: Bacteria > Bacillati > Actinomycetota > Actinomycetes > Kitasatosporales > Streptomycetaceae > Streptomyces > Streptomyces sp. CRCS-T-1. The sequence continues at coordinate 4,727,183 of NZ_CP101651.1, forward strand.
GACGCCGTGCGGGCCCGCCTGAACCGCTCCCGAGTCGTTCATGAGGGCGATCACCGCTTCGCCCTACTCCTGGAAGAGGCCGTTCTCTACTACCGAGTCTGCGACGACGCGGCGATGGCGCGGCAGCTGAGGCATCTGTTGGAGATCATGTCCCGACCCAACGTGTCCCTCGGAATCATCCCCTTCACGGCCCGACGCACTGTGTGGCCACTGGAAGCCTTCTACGCCTTCGACGACGCCCAAGTGGCAGTGGAGACGCTGACAGCCGAGGTCAACATCACGGCCCCCGGCGAGATCCTCACGTACCTCAAGGCGTTCGCCGGACTGTCCCGCACCGCCGTGCACGGCTCACATGCAAGGGCCCGCATTACCAGGGCGCTTGACTCCTTGGGCTGATGGGAGTCAGCCGTCGGGCCCACCTACGTGGGGGCTGCTCGAAGGCGCGTAACTGTCGGGGCCGCCCGCTTCTTTGCAGTGTCGTGCTTCCACGGCCCGCATCAAGGGCGCTGCGCGTCGCCTTCGGCGATGGCCCTGCGGGCCACCCTTGACCCAGGCCGTTCCAGCACGGGGGAGAAGCGAGCGGGCGGCCCGGGGAGGCGGGTGGCCAAGCAGGCCTGTGTGCGGGCTTTGGCCCGTGGGTTGGCTGGGGGCGTCGGCGGGCGCGGGCGCGTCTCGCATGGACGCCGGGTGGGTTCAGCGGCGATCGATCGGTGGGTGGGTGTTGGGAGGAGGGGCCGGAGGGGCGGTGAGCTCGTTGGTGGATGATCCTCGGAGGCCCGGGAGGCCCGGGAGGCCCGGGAGGCCCGGGAGGCCCGGGAGGCCCGGGAGGCCCCGGAGGCCGTGGCGACGCTGGTCGATGGGGTCGTTCGTGCCCTGACCGGCTGAGAATCCGGCACACTCGACACACCTGCTGCGAAAGGTTCGTTGATGACACTCGGCATGGTCCTCGGAGACCTGGACGTAGTGACCCAGCACGCTCGTTCACGCCCGATCTTCCGAGGAGTACGCCGTGTCCACGATCCACTGGATCGAGACTCACCCCCGTTCCGCCCGCTGGCATTCTGAGTCCGGACTGCCCCTGCCCCGCACGGTCGTCGTCGCGGACGACCGGATGCGGGCCGCTGTCGCCTACCGGCTGGCCTGCGAGGGCACCGCGTTGTTGTGGCGCGGGGACTTTCACAACGCGCGGCAGTTGCTGAGTGCCCTGGACCGTCGTGTCGGGCGTACCGCGCCCGGGGCGGTGGACACGGCGGCAGAGACCTTCCGGTTGCAGCGGCGGTTTCGTGCCCACCGTGCGCGCGTGCTCGGCAAGTTGCTGGTTCTGCTGGACGCGGAACACGGACTGGACCTCCGTCGGGCTCCCGATGTGCGCCGGGCCGCCGCCGAGGCCTACGGGGACTTCGACGGGCCCTTGGCTGTCGCTCTCTCCGAACTGCTGGGTGTCGTCAGTGCCCGGCAGTGGCGGGAGAAAGGTGTCCACGTCCCGGCGCTGGAAGCGCGGATCCACCCGCACTACGGGGTGTTCGCGCCCACCCGGAGTGAGTACGTCGATCTCGTCGCGCAGGCTCCGTTGCCGCGAGGGGGTCGTGACGTGCGTGTCGCGTTCGACCTGGGTACCGGGACCGGCGTGCTCGCCGCCCTCCTGGCCCGGCGGGGTGTCGGGCAGGTCGTGGCCACCGACGTCAGTGCGCGGGCCCGGGCGTGTGCGCGGGACAACGTGGGGCGGCTGGGGCTCTCGGGGGCCGTACGGGTGGAGAGTGGGGCCGAGCTGTATCCCCCGGGGCGTGCCGACCTGGTCGTGTGCAATCCGCCCTGGATTCCCGGCCGGCCCGCCTCCGATCTCGATCTCGGTGTGTATGACGCGGGTGGTGGGATGCTGCAGGGCTTCCTGGGCGGGCTCGCCGAGCGGCTGGAACCCGGCGGTGAGGGGTGGCTCGTGCTGTCCGACCTCGCGGAGCGGCTCGGGCTGCGCAGCCGGGAGCAGTTGATGACCGTCGTAGGGGACGCTGGGTTGCGGGTCGTCGGACGGTTGGATGCCCGGCCGCAGCACGCCCGTGCGCGGGATACGGACGATCCGCTGCACGCCGTACGGGCCGCCGAGGTCACCTCGCTGTGGCGGCTGGCCCTCCCCGTCGCCTAGCCCTCCGTCAACCGCCCGAAGCGCCCTCGGTGGAACAGCAGTGGTTCGGCCGGAGCGTCCGTGCCCGTGCCCAGGGCGTTCACCCGGCCCACCACGATCAGGTGGTCGCCGCCGGTGTGGACGGTGTGGATCGTGCAGTCGATCCAGGCGACCGTGCCGGAGAGGCGGGGGGAGCCGGAGACGGGGGCCGCGTCGTAGGCCACGCCTGCGAATTTGTCCGCGCCGCTCACCGCGAAGGAGCGGCACAACTCGGCCTGGTCGGCGGCCAGGACGTTGACGCAGAAGACGCCCGCGCGGGCGATGCGCGGCCAGGTCGTCGACGTGCGGCCGACCATGAAGGCCACGAGCGGTGGGTCGAGGGAGAGGGAGCTGAAGGACTGGCATGCGAAGCCGGCGGCGGGGGGTGCTGTCACTATCGTCACGCCCGTCGCGAAGTGGCCGAGGACGCGGCGGAACTCCTGCCGGTCCAGGGGAGCGCGCTCGTCCTCGCCCACGCAGCGCAGCTCCGGGCGGGGCAGCGGTTCCACGGGGCGTGGGGCCGGGGTGCGGGCCGTCGACCTGAGGTAGCGGACGGCCGCTTCCGCCATTCCTGCTTGTCCCATCACGTTCACGATTGAAGCTGACAGTTCGTCAGATTGGAAGGGTCAGCGGCCCTCGTATGTCGCCTTCCGTCGTTCCGCGAAGCTCCGTATCCCCTCCCGCGCGTCCGCCGTCGTCATGTTGATCTCCTGTGCGGCGGCCTCGGCGGCGAAGGCGGTGGCCCGGTCGGTGTCCAGGGACGCGTTGACGAGCTGCTTGGTCAGGGCGAGGGCTCGGGTCGGGGCGGTGGCGAGGCGTTCGGCCCAGGATTGGGTTGTGTGGGACAAGTCTGTGTCCGGAATGACCCGGTTTATCAGGCCTAAGTGCTCCGCTTGTGTCGCTGTGAGCGCGTCGCCGAAGAACATCAGCTCCTTTGCCCGCTGGGGGCCGATGAGGCGGGGGAGGAGGTAGGCGCCGCCGCCGTCTGGGATCAGGCCTCGGCGGACGAAGACCTCGATGAACTTCGCCGACTCCGCCGCCAGTACGAGGTCGCAGGCGAGTGCCAGATGGGCTCCTAGGCCTGCCGCCGTGCCGTTGACCGACGCGATCACCGGTTTCTCGCAGTCCAGGACGGCGGCGATCAGGCGCTGGGCGCCGGTGCGGAGGGTGCGGGCGACATCGCCGGCGGTGCGTTCGGCTGTGGTGGCGGCGCCTCGGAGGTCCGCGCCCGCGCAGAAACCCCGGCCCGTTCCTGTGATGACGACCGCTCGGATGTCGGGTGTCGCGGACGCCCTCGAGAGGAGGTGGATGATCTCCTCCCGCTGGTCCGGGGTGAGGGCGTTCAGTGCCTCGGGGCGGTTCAGGGTGAGGGTGAGGACCTGGTCGGCTGTCTCGTGCAGGACCGTCGGCATCAGCGGCACACCGCCAGCGCGTCCAGTGCCACCGCGCCCTGCCCCTGCGGCAGCACCATCAGGGGGTTGATGTCCAACTCGGCCAGCTGGTCGCCGAGTTCCAGGGCCATGCGCTGGACGCGCAGGACGACCTCGACCAAGGCGTCGAGGTCGGCCGGCGGGCGGCCCCGGACCCCGTCGAGCAGGGCCCGGCCGCGCAGGCCGGCGAGCATGTCCCGGGCCTGTTCCTCGCCGAAGGGCGGGACGGCCACGGCGGTGTCGCGCAGGACCTCGACCAGGACCCCGCCGAGGCCTACCGTCACCGTCGGGCCGAACAGGTCGTCGTGGGTGACTCCTACGACCATCTCGACGCCCTGCTCGACCATCTGGCAGACCAGTACGCCGTCCAGGGAGACATCCTCGTAGCGGGCGATGTCGGTCAGCTCCCGGTAGGCGTCGCGGACCTGGCTCGCGGAGGTCAGGCCGATCTTCACCAGGCCCAGTTCCGTCTTGTGGGCGATGCGGGCGCCGGAGGCCTTCATCACCACCGGGTAGCCGACCAGACCCGCGGCCCGGACAGCGGCTGCCGCGCTGGTCACCAACTGTTCCCGCGGTACGCGGATGCCGTAGGCGCGCAGCAGTTGCTTGGCCGCGTGCTCGCTGAGCTGCTCGCCGGGGTGCATCAGCGCCTGGGCCTTGCGGTAGGACGGTGAGGGGGTGCGCGGGGCCTCGTCGAAGGGGGAGCGGTAGGCCGTCGTGAAACGGTGGTGGGCGAGGTAGGCGCGGACGGCGGTGAGGCAGTTGCCGACCGTGCGGAAGGTGGCCACGCGGGAGGAGCCGAGCAGGACCTCGCGGTAGGCCGGTTCCGTGCCGACAGGTGATCCCCAGACGACGCACACCAGCTTGTCCGTGTGTTCCGCCGCGTCGACCAGGTCCCGTACGAGGCGGTCGCTGAGGGGTGGGAAGGGGCCGGTGATCGGGCAGATCAGGACGCCGATCTCGGGGTCGGCGAGGAGCGCGTCGATGATCTTCCGGCCGCGCTGGTCCCCGACCGGGTGACCGCCGTTGTCGACCGGGTTGGCGACGTTCAGGTACTCGGGGATCCACTGGTGCAGTTCGGTCTGCTTGGCCTCGGAGAGCGGCGGCAGCCGCAGGCCCGCCTCGGTCGCCAGGTCCGCGACGTGGGCGCCCGTGCCGCCCGAGATGGAGTAGACGGCCACGCCGTCCGAGCGCGGCGGGCGGGGGGCCCGGGCCAACAGGGCCGCTGTGTCCTGGAGTTCGTCCAGGCCGTCTACGCGGATCACGCCGAACTGGCGCAGCGCCGCGTCCACCACCGTGTCCGCGCCGGTCAGTTTGCCGGTGTGGGAGGCGGCCGTGCGGGCGCCGGTCTCGGTGCGGCCCACCTTGACGGCGACGACCGGGACTCCGCGCCGGGCGGCCCGGTCGGCGGCCAGGAGGAAGGAGCGGCCGTCCTTGAGGCCTTCCAGGTAGCAGGCGATGGCGCCGATCCCGGGCTGCTCGGCGAAGTAGGAGAGGAAGTCCGCGGTCTCCAGGTCGGCCTCGTTGCCGGTGGGCGCCCAGTGGGAGAGGCGGATGCCGAGTTCCTGGAGGGCGAAGACGGGGCGGCCCTGGTGGCCGGACTGGGTGATCAGGGCGATCGCGGGGCCGTCGAGGTCCTCGCGGAAGTGCTCGAAGGCGTTGAGGTTGGTGTTGGGGCCCAGCAGTCGCAGCCCGGAGCGTTCGACGGCTGCCGCGAGTCGCCGCTGGGCGGCCTCGCCCTCGGGGCCGGTCTCCGCGAAGCCGGAGGCGAAGACGACCGCGAACCGTGCCTTGGCCTCCGCCAGTTCCTCCAGCACGGGCAGGGGGTCGCCGACGAGGACCACCGCCAGGTCGACCTGCTCGGGCAGGTCGGCCACGGAGGGGGAGCAGGGCAGGCCGAAGACGGACGGGCGGCTCGGATGCACCGGGTACAGCCGGGCCCCGACGCGGTCGGCCCAGTCGGCCAGTTGGCGCGTCACGCCGGTGTGGGGGCGTCCCTCGGCGTCCGAGGCGCCGATCACGGCGACGGACCGGGGCCGGAAGAAGTGGTCGAGATCGGGTACGTCGGCGTGCAGTGGACGCCCGCTGACGTCGAGGTCGCCCTCCTGGGCCGGCCTGCCGTGCACGGCAGGCCCGGGCCGTTCGCCACAGGCGATGGCCCGGGCCCGGCGGGAGTCGGTGGTGAGGGTGCCGTGGGTCGATCCAAGCATCGTTTCCGCCCGCTCCTGTGAGACAGCCGCTAACTGACGCTCTGTCAGGTTACTGAACTGACACGACGTCAGGAACGGCTGTGAGCGGACGAAGTTCACCCGTCATCGGGCGGGCGCTCAGCCCGGCAGCCGGGACACCGTCCCCGAGGCGTCCCGGGCCAGGGCCTTCGCGATCTTCACGGCGTCCAGCGCCAGTTCGCGCAGATTGCCGCTGATCGGGTTGGTGAAGCCGGTGAAGTACAGGCCGGGGGCGTTTTGTGGGGTGCGGGCGCCGTGGACGACGGGTTTGCCGCGGGCGTCGAGGACGTCGAGGTGGCCGACCAGGCCCTCCAGGGCGCGGACGTACCCGGTGGCGGCTATCACCGCGTCCGGTGAGAGCCGGGTGTCGTCGGCCAGCACGATCTTGCCGTCGCCCTCGAAGGACTCCACGGCGGCCACGATCTCGACCTTGCCCTTGCGGACGGCGTCGATCAGGCCGACGTCCTGCACCGGGATCGCGCCCTGCTTCACCCGGGTGTACAGGCCGGTGTCGGGGCGCGGCAGCCCGTGCGCCGACAGGTCGGGGATCGCCACCTTGGCCTGCACCCGGCTGATCCGGTCGACGAGGCCGGTCGGCAGACGGCGTACGAGCACGCCGCTGTACTGGGCGGCCCAGCCGGCCGTCGAGCGGCGCACGATGTGCGGGACGGTGCGTACGGCCAGCCGGACCCGGGAGGCGCCGCTCTCCACCAGGTCCACGGCGATCTCGGCGCCGGTGTTCCCGATGCCGACGACGAGGACGTCCCGGCCGGCGTAGGGCGTGCCGTCGCGGTACTCCCCGGCGTGCAGGAACTCGCCGGTGAAGGTGTCGCGGCCGGGCCAGTCCGGCAGGCGCGGGGTGTGGTTGTAGCCGGTCGCGATCACGACCGCCGAGCCGGTCAGTTCCCTGCCCCCGGTGGCGTGCAACAGCCAGCCCGTGCCGTCGGGCGTGCGCTCGATCCGGGACACCTCGACGCCGGTGACGATCTCCAGGCGGTGGTGCTCGGCGTACTTCTCCAGGTACCGCACCACGTCGTCCCGGGACACCCACCGCCCGAACCGGCGCGGCATCGGCAGCCCGGGCAGGGCCGACAGGCCGCGGGTGGTGTGCAGGTGCAGCCGGTCGTAGTGGCGCCGCCAGGACGCCCCGACGCGGTCGGACTTCTCCAGGACGACGGCCCGTACGCCCCGGGCGCGCAGCGCGTACGCGGCGGCGAGTCCGCCGGGGCCGCCGCCGATGACGTAGACGGGGCGGTCCGGTGTGGGGTGCGCGGAGGAGTGTGGGGAGGGCGTGGAGTCGGCCATGAGCGGGAGCGTAATCACGGGCCCGCTTGATGGGTCTCGGTCAAGACCGGAATTGGTTGCGGATTGATCACGGCTGTAGGAGGAGGGGGTGGGGCTCGTGGCGTAGCGCGCCTGGTTGTGGCGGCCCCGTGATCGTTGTTGACGGCGGGGCGGGGTGCGGCCTCCGGTACGGACAGACGGGAGTACCGGAGGCCGCGGTCCTGAGGGGCCGGGGGTTACCTGGCCCGGTGGCCGGTCACCTTCGCGATCCACTCGATGAAGTCGCCCGGGTCGGTGTTCGCGCCGTGCCCCTGGTCCCAGTAGTAGAGGTGGCTGACGTCGTCGCCCAGCGCGGCCGCGGCGGCGGCGAGGTTGGCGGAGATCGTGTGCGAGGTGTCGGAGTCCTTGGTGCCGAGGCGGATCCACCAGTGCCTGCTGCGGTGGGCGTTGGGCTTGCCCCCGGATTTGCCCCCGGGCAGGTCCCCGGTGAGGAAGGGCATCGGGTTCATCAGCCGCAGCTTCGCTGGGATGTCGCCGTCGAGCCGCGTGCCGGTGTTGCCGGTGGTGTCGTGCTTCAGGCCGTACGCCGTGAAGTGGCGGGTCCCGGTCGTGCCCGTGCCGAAGAGGTTGTTCTCGCCGGTGGACAGGTCGAAGGCGTCGAAGGACGGGGCGTTCTTCTTGCGGGCGCCGACATGGGTGAGGAAGTCGGCCCAGCTGAAGCCGGCCTTGCCGTTCTTCCAGGTGATGAAGGTGTTGTCGGCCAGATAGGCGGCGCGGTCGGCGTCCGACAGGGCCTTGAGATAGGCGGTGGCCGAGGGCTCCATGTACTGCTTGAGCAGGTACGTGTCGTAGTTGCGGGCGGTGAGCGTGCCGAAGCCGCCGAGGCCGCGCAGCTTGAGGGAGGCCTGGTACTCGGCGAACTGCGCGAGCAGTTCCTTCGACACCGTCCGGTCGGCGAGGTCGCCCGTGCCCTGGACGACGTTGGTGCCCCAGTTCCACTCGTAGGCGCCGTCGGCGTGCTCCAGGTCGGTGATCGGGCACCAGGCGCCGGTGGCGAAAATGGCGTCGGAGGCGTCGGCCGCGCCGAGTTCCCTCAGGTACTTCTCGTACAGGGGGCTGTCGCCGGAGGCGCCGAGCAGCGAGGACAGGGCGCCGCCCGCGCTGGTGCCGGAGGAGACGATCCGGTCGGTGTCGCCCGGGATGCGGCCCTTGTTGGCGCGGACGTAGCGGACGGCGGCCTTCAGGTCGACGATGGCGGCCGGGGCGGTGCCGTAGTACTCGCCCGCGGAGTTCTTCAGGGTCCGGCCGCGGGCGCCCGGCTCGACCACGACATACCCGGCGGCCAGCGCCAGCTTCGGCAGGCTGACCATCTTGCCGGTGCCGCCCCCGCCCCCGGGCGGGCCGCCCGTGCCGCCCGCGCCCACGCCGGTGGCGTCGGCGACGGACGAGGGCATGTAGCCGCCGACGGAGTTGGCGAAGAGGATCGGTGCGCCGCTCGCGTCCACGGACGTGCCGTCGATCTTCACGGGCGCGCTGACGTTCAGGCTCTGGTACTTCTCGTCGACCGGCTTCGCGACGTAGGTGACGGCCTTCCAGAAGCGGTAGATCACCTCGTGGTCGTCGCCGTTCGCGTCGGTGATCGTGGTCGTCTGCTCCGTGTAGCCGTCGGTGTCGAAGACCAGGCCCCCGGAGGCGGGCGCCGGCCCGCTCGACGCCTGTGCGTTCAGGGCGATACCGCCGACAGCGGCGGCACCGGCCGTCGCCCCGATCCCCAACACGACGCTCCTGCGCCTGACTGCCCTGTGCTTCACCTTGACGCCCCTCCGTGGACTCGTTGCTGGCTTGTGCCAGCGAACGTAGCCAGTCGCCGACAAAATTGCCAACAATTCTGTCGGACTCATTGTGAACACATAGCTTCATGGGAAGCGCGCAGCGTCCGGGCCTCCGCGGGGTCTTGCGGATCCCGGTAACTGACGTACCGTCAGATCGCATGGACACGATCTGGCTCGGCGGAGCCGAGTGGCTGGCCGTACTGCGGATCGGGCTCGGGCTGTGGTGGCTGGAGAGCTGGCGGCACAAGGACCGCAAGGCCTGGTTCGAACGGGGCACCGGCATCAAGTGGGCGGCCGGGATAGCGGCCGAGCACCGCTGGAGCGCCGTCCGTTCGGGCTTCGGCACGGTCGTCGCGCCCCACCCGCGCGTGATGGCGTACGTCGTCGTCTACGCGGAACTCGCCCTGGGCCTCGGCCTGATCACCGGCTTCCTCACCCCGATCGCCCTGGCCGGCGGGTTCCTCCTCAACGTCCTCTACCTCACGCTCATGATCCACGACGTGGCCGAGCAGGGGCAGAACTCGATGATGGCGCTGATGTCCGTGGTCGCGCTGTTCGGGATGTCCTGGCAGACCTGGTCGCTGGACAGCGCGCTGGGGCTGTTCTGATGACGGGGCGTTTCGACCTGCCCGAACCGGACGCCTTCACCCGGACGTACTGGGACGCGGCAGCCGAGGGCCGGCTGCTGATCCGCCGCTGCCGTGCCTGCGGACGGGCCCACCACTACCCGCGCGAGTTCTGCCCGCGCTGCTGGAGCGAGGACGTCGTCTGGGAGGAGGCGAGCGGCCGGGCCACCCTCTACACCTGGTCCGTCGTCCACCGCAACGACCTGCCGCCCTTCGCGCGACGCACACCGTACGTCGCCGCCGTGGTCGACCTGGTCGAAGGGCCGCGGATGATGACAGAGGTCGTGGGGGAGAGGGAGCTGTCGGCGGGAGCGGAACTGGAGGTGACGTTCCGGGAGGGAATCCCGGTGTTCCGGATCGTGGCCGAGGCGCCGTAAGGGGAGTGATTCCTCCCGTCCCACCGGCTTGAATGGCCCCATGGCCTCCCTACGCGACCCGTCCTCGGCTGCTCATCCCGAACTCCACGGCCACGGCCTCCGTCTGCGCCCCTGGGACGCCACGTCCGGCGCCGACGTCGAGACCTGGCTGCGCGGCATGCGGGACCCGGAGTTCCGGCGCTGGAACACCCCGCTGAGGCCGGTCACGGACCTGACGAGCGCCCGGGATTCGCTGCTCGCGCGGGGGCAGAGCGCCATGGAGGGCACGTCGATGTCGTTCCGGGTCGCGGACGCGCGGGGTGACACACCCCTGGGGCACATCGGCGTCAACGAGATCAAGTACCACCTGAAGGTCGCCCGCGTCGGCTACTGGGTGCTCCCCGAGGCCCGCGGCCAGGGCGTCGCCACCCGGGCCCTGCTGCTCGCCGCCCGCTGGGCCTTCGACGGACTCGGCCTGCACCGGCTGGAGCTGGACCACGCCGTCGGCCATGACGTGTCGTGCCGGATAGCCGAGAGATGCGGGTTCGCCTACGAGGGGACCCTGCGCGGGGCGATCTTCCAGGAGGACCGGCACGACGCGTTCCGGGACGCCCATCTGCACGCGCGGCTGGCGACGGATCCGGAACCCGGCGAAGGCCCCGCGCACGGGGCGTAATTCGGAGGTGCCGGCGGGGACACGGACGTCACCATGGGGCATGAGCACCCATGACTGGCACCTCACCCAGGACCTCGACGACTTCCTGTCCCGCGCGGGATCCTTCCTCCGCTCCCAACCGGCCCTGCACACCGTCCCGTTGACCGTCACGGAGGCGCTGCGCACCCGCGGACCGGGCGTCTACGGCGACGGGCCGCCGGAGTTCGGCGTGCTGGAGCGGGACGGCGCCGTCCGGGCGTCGTTCTTCCGCACCCCGCCCCACTGGCTGAACCTCACCGCCCTCACCCCCGAGGAGGCCGACACCCTCGCGGCGCGGCTGGCCGCGCTCGGGCAGCGGCTGCCCGGCGTGAACGCCGACCGCGACACCGCGGTCGCCTTCACCGAGGCCTGGCAGCGGCACACCGGCGCCACGGCCACGCTCCGTCAGCGCCAGCGGCTCTACCGGCTCGGCACCCTCACCGTGCCCGACCCCGTACCGTCCGGCGCGCCCCGGGTCGCCATCGAGGCCGACCGTGCCCATCTCATCCGCTGGCACCAGGAGTTCAACGAGGCCCTGGGCATGGGCACCGTCCGGGACGACGGTGGATGGGCCGACGCCCGTATCGAGCAGGGCGGCATCACCTTCTGGGAGACCCCGGACGGCACACCCGTCGCCATGGCCGGCCGGACCCCCTTGATCGCCGGCCAGACCCGCGTCGCCCCCGTCTACACCCCGTCCCACCTCCGCGGCCGGGGCTACGCGGGCGCGGCGACGTCCGAGGTCAGCCGCGCCGCCCTCGCCTCCGGGGCGCAGGAGGTGCTGCTCTTCACGGACCTGGCGAACCCGACCAGCAACGGCCTGTACCAGCGGATCGGGTACCGGGCGGTGGCGGACTTCGAGGTGTACGACTTCGGCTGACGCCCCTCACGGCCAGAGCAGCTCCCGCACCCACTCCTCCCCGTCCCCGCGCCGGTAGCGCAGCCGTACGTGGCGTCGCTGCCCGTCGCCCTGGAAGAACTCCACCTCCTCGGGGCGCAGCCGGTACAGGGTCCAGGACGGCACGGGAGCCTCCGGCTCGCCGCGGGCTCGTTCCCAGGCCGCCTCGGAGGCCCGGGCCAGCTCCTCCACCGAGTCGAGGAGCTCGCTCTGGCGGCCGGTCAGCGCGGCTGCCAGGGCGCCCGTCGAGCGGGCGTGCAGATCGCCCTGGGCGTCGGCGGACGGGGCGGCGGTCACCGGGCCCCGGACCCGGACCTGGCGGCCCAGCACCGGCCAGTAGAAGGTGAGGGCGGCATACGGCCGGGCGCTGAGGTGCCGGCCCTTGCGGCTGCCGGCGTGGGACGCGAACGACCAGCCGCTCTCGTCCGCGCCGTGCAGCATGACGATCCGCCCGTCGGGCAGGCCGGACTCGTCCGAGGTCGCCAGGGACATGGTGTGCGGCTCGCTCTGCCCGGCCGCCACCGCCGCCGCGAACCACTCGGTGAAGAGCGCCAGTGGCGTGGCGGGGGCTGCGGTCGGGTCGAAGGGCGGCAGGTGGGTGGACTGCGGGTCCCAGACCCGCAGCGACCTCAGCAGCTCGTGAAGATCGGGTGCCATGGGCCGATTGTCACCCGGGGGTGCCCGTGGGGGCTCGCGGGTGTCGTCACACCTGTCCCAGATCCGACGACACCCACCGCTCCGGCCGCATCCGCAGCACCAGCTGCTCCCCGTGGTTCTTCCAGGCGAAGTCGACATAGCCGTCGACCTTGTCGGCCGGGAGATAGCGGGCCGAGAGCTCTCGGAGCAGGTCGAGGGTCGCGGGGGCCGTGTCGACGACCGGGCCCTCGACCGACACGTACCGGATCGTGGGTTCGAGCCGGTCGATCATCAGCGAGAACCGGCCCGCCGTGCTGATCAGCTCGTTCTTGCGGGAGTCGAGGCCGGTCATGATCCAGATGTCGCCGCCGGGCTCGTACTGGTACCAGATCGGCACCGTGAGCGGGGCGCGGCCCGCCCCCGCGTCGACCGCCAGCGCGGCGACATGCGGCTCGGCCAGGAACTGTTCGCGCTCTTCGCGGGTCAGGGCCATTCCGGTCTCCTCCAGCGGCTCGCTCAGATCCTTCTCCCCCAAGCAAACACCGGCCCCGGCATCCGTGTTCCCCTCATCTCACCCCGCCCCGAGCACCACCGTCCCCGAGGAGCAGAACCAGCCCCCCGTCCCCGACGCCACCGTCAGCCGTGGCAGAGAGCCGTCGGCGCGCCGCACCTGGCGGTCGCCGCACTCGCCCCGCAGCTGCCGTACCGCCTCCACCAGCAGGAACAGACCGCGCATCCCGGGGTGCTGGGCCGAAAGACCGCCCCCGTCGGTGTTCACCGGCAGCTCGCCGCCCTCGACCCGCAGCCGGCCCTTCTCCACGAACGCCCCGCCCTCGCCCTTCGCGCAGAAACCGAGGTCCTCCAGGGTCACCAGGGTCATATAGGTGAACGCGTCGTAGATCTCGGCGAAGTCGATCTCCGAGGGCCGTACGCCCGCCCGCTCGAAGGCCAGCCGTCCGCTCACCGTCGCCGGTGACACCGTGAAGTCGGGCCACTCGGACATCGCCGAGTGCGACACGGACTCCCCGCTGCCCAGCACCCACACCGGTGCCGTACGGCAGTCCCGTACGTACTCCTCGGCCGCCAGCAGCACCGCCGCCCCGCCGTCGGAACGGAGACAGCAGTGCAGCTTGGTGAAGGGGTCCGCGATCATCGGGCCGGAGGCGACCTCGTCCGCAGTGATGGGCGTGCGGAACATCGCCTCGGGGTTCAGGGCCGCGTTGGCCCGGGCCTGGACCGCCACCTCCGCGAGCTGCTCGATGGTCGTGCCGTACTCGATCATGTGGCGGCGGGCGGCCATGGCGTACCTGGCGATCAGGGTGTGGCCGTAGGGCGCCTCGAACTGCAGGGGGCCGCGGGTGCCGAAGGACAGGGTCCCGGTGCGGCGGCCCGCCTTCACGTCCGCGCGGGCCGTGGAGCCGTAGGCGAGCAGCACCGCACGCGCGTGCCCGGCCGCGATCGCGTCCGCCGCGTGGGCCGCCATGACCTCCCAGGTGGAGCCGCCGACGGAGGTGGAGTCGACCCAGGTGGGCCGCAGCCCCAGATACTCGGCGACCTCGACGGGGGCCAGCGTGCCCAGGCCCGCCGAGGCGAAGCCGTCGACCAGTGAACGGTCCAGGCCCGCGTCGGCCAGGGCGCGACGGGCCGCCTGGGCGTGCAGGGCGTACGGGGTCGCGTCGTCCACGCGGCCGCAGTCCGAGAGGGCCACGCCGACGACGGCCACTTTCCTCCGGGCAACCATGAATCTGACGGTACATCAGATAAGTCGTGCGGGGGAGCGCCGGAACTCTGGGCATCCCCGTCCCACCGCCCTAATATGACGCACCGTCAGATGCGGAGGTGGTGCCCCCATGGACGCCCGCTTCACTCCCGAACAGGACGAGATCCGCCGCACCCTGCGCGAACTCCTCCACAAGCGGTGCGGACCCGTGGAGCTGCGGGCCGCCCTCGACACCCCGGCCGGACACGACCCGGCCCTGTGGACCGCCCTCGCCGACCAGCTGGGCCTGCCCGGTCTTGCCCTCCCCGAGGCCTACGGCGGGGTCGGCTGCTCGGTCACCGAGCTGGCCCTCGCCTGCGAGGAGACGGGCCGGGCCCTCGCCCCCTCGCCCCTGCTCGCCACCGCCGTCCTCACGGCACCCCTGATCCTCGCCCTCGGCGCCGACGCCCAGCGGGCCGACCTCCTCCCGCGGATCGCCTCCGGCACCCTCACCGCCGCCCTCGCCGTACCGGGCCCCGCCCTCACCACCGCCCTCGCGCTCACCGGCCACGACCCGCACGGAACGTGGGCCGGCGGCGGACGGGCCGGGGGCGTGCAGGCCCGGCGGACGGACGACGGCTGGCGGCTGTACGGGGAGGCCGGGCAGATCCTCGACGGGCACAGCGCGGGTCTCCTCCTGGTCGCCGCGCACACCGGGGGGTTCGCCCGTTCCCGCGTTCTGCTCTTCCTCGTGCAGGCGGACGCCGCCGGTCTCACCCGCGTACGGCAGACCGCACTGGACGCGACCCGTCCGCAGGCGCGCGTACAACTCCGAGACGTGCAGGCCGAGTTGCTGGGGTGTGAGGGCGACGACGTCCTCGCCCCCCTCGCCCGGCTCGGCGACACCGCCGCCGTCTGTCTCGCCGCCGAGGCCGTGGGGGCCGCCGACCGGGTGCTGGAGCGGACCGTGGAGTACGTCGGGCAGCGCGAGCAGTTCGGGCGGCCGGTCGGCTCCTTCCAGGCGGTCAAGCACCGGCTGGCCGACGCGTACGTCCAGGTGCAGGCGGCCCGCTCGGCGGCGTACTACGCGGCCTGGGCCGGTGTCGCCGCCGAGGGCGAGCAGGCGGGCGGGCTCGCCCTCGCCCAGGCGCTGGGGGCCCTGCGCGGGGCCGCCGCCGAGGGGATCCAGCTGCACGGCGGCATCGGGTTCACCTGGGAGCACGACACCCATCTGTACTTCAAGCGTGCCGCGGGCGACGAGCTGCTGTTCGGGCCGGTGCACCGGCTGCGGGCGTGGGCCGCCGACGCGGCGCATCTCTTCGAGGAGGCCGGCCGATGAGGGGCGTGCGGTTCGTGCAGAAGGTGTCCTCCACCCCGGGGTTCGCCCGGGTGGCACCCCACGTCTTCCCGGCCCTGGACCGGGCCGTGCACCGGCTCACCCGCGGAAAGGTGCTGCTCAGCGCACAGCTGCTGCCGGGTGTGGTGCTGACCTCGACCGGAGCGAGGAGCGGGCTGACGCGCCGGACGCCGCTGGCCTGCATGCCCGAGGAGGGCGGGCAGGCCTGGATCCTGGTCGGGTCCAACTTCGGGCGCTCGGGGCACCCCGCCTGGAGCCACAATCTGCTGGCCCATCCGAGCGCCGAGGTCAGCTGGAAGGGCCAGGACATCCCCGTCACGGCCCGGCTGCTGGAGGGGGAGGAGCGGGCGGCGGCGTGGAAGGCGGTGTTGGAGTTCTGGCCGCCGTACGCCGCCTATCAGGCGCGGGTGGAGCGGGAGATACGGGTCTTCAGGATCGTACGGAGCCACAAGTCACGCTGAGCGCGCTGAGACAGAAGCGGAAAGCGCGACAGGCGGCGGCCACCGGTGTGGACCGCCGCCTGCCAGACAGGACTCGGTAAGGGAAAAGGGCCGAAGGCGCACGGGCGCCTGGCGGCTACTTCGTCGGCTTTCTGCCGGTGACGCCCAGGTGCACCAACAGCGCGAGGTTCGGCTTCAGTTCGGCCTGCTTCACGCCCCAGGAGGTGAAACCCTTCTGGTGCGAGGCCACGGCCGCGAGCATCGCGACCAGCGAGCCCGCGACGGCCGCCGGGTTCACGTCCTTGTCGACCCGGCCCTTGGCCTGGAGCTCGGCGACGGCGTCCGCGAGGGAGTTGTTCACCGAGTTGAGGATCTTCATCCGGAGTTTGTAGAACCGCTTGTCGCCCTCGGCGGCGCCGAGATCCACGACCCGGAGGATCGCGTCGTTCTTGCGCCAGAACTCCAGGAACCCGTCGACGAGTTCCTGAGCCGTCTGCCAGCCGGCCTTGCCGGCCCAGGAGCGGCCCTCCAGGAGTTCGGTCAACGCGGCGCCCTCGGTCGCCATTTGCTCGGCGATCTCCAGGACGGCGCCCTCGACGTCCGGGAAGTACTGGTAGAAGGTCGCGGGCGAAGTGCCCGCCTTCCGGGCGACATCGATGACTTTGACATCCCGGTACGGGGAGGAGCTGAGCATCTCGCTCAGGCAGTCGAGCAGCTTCTGCCGGGTCGCCTGCCCACGCCGGCCGGCCACGCGGCCGTCGACGGTACGCACTTGTCCTGTCATGACGTCAGCTTACCGAGGCGGGATCGAGGCGCGATTCGGCCGACTGCAAATGGGGTGTGCGGTGTACGGAGGCTGGTGTGCCTGGTCTGCGGGCTGCGGCCGTCGCGGTTACGTTGGCGGCATGGCCGAAAACAGGGCATCGGTGTACGCAGAGGGCGTCCCCTGCTGGGTCGACGCGCAGCTTCGCGACGTCGAGGCGGGCAAGCGGTTCTACGGTGAACTTTTCGGATGGACCTTCGAGGACGAGTGGTACGGCTCCTTCGCCGAGGCGCTGAAGGACGGCGAAGCCGTCGCCGCGCTGGTCCGCAAGGTGGACGGCCGGCTGCCCACCGTCTGGACCGTGTACTTCGCGACCCCGGACGCCCCGGCGCTGGCCCGGCGCATCCGGTCGGCCGGCGGACAGGTCGTCTCGGCGCCGGTGCCGGCCGGCGACCTGGGCGTCACCGCCCTGGTCACCGACCCGGAGGGGGCCGTCTTCGCCCTGTGGCAGCCGGACGAGCACGTCGGCTTCGGCAAGCGGCACGAGCCGGGCACCTTCGCCTGGGCGGAGCTGTACGCGCGGGACACCGAGGCGGCCGACGACTTCTACGGCGATCTCTTCCAGGAGGCCCTGTTCGGGCCGGACGCCGAGCCCGACTTCGGCCGGGCCGCCGTCTCCGACCGTTTCGCGGCCGAGATGCCGCCCCACTTCCTGATCCACTTCGCCGTCGAGGACGTGACCGCCGCGCTGGAGGACGTCACCCGGCTCGGCGGGCGCGTCCAGGTCCCGCCGTTCGAGACCTCGTACGGCACGGTGGCCGTCGTCACGGACGATCAGGGGGCGTCCTTCGCGCTGCTGCACCGTCGGTCGGGTGCCTGACCTGGCGCCATATGGTCATCTTTTGTCCCTGTGTGTACAGAGACACCCCATTCGTCGCCGGGTTCGCCACCACGGCTTTGGCCAGGAAGAATCGGGGTGCGTGCCGCCATGGCGGTGCGGTGGTGAGACGCTGCACGGGGTCGCGTGGAACATGTGGCTTGGCGCGGCTCGTACGGGGAGGTGGCAGGCAGAGTGGTGGATCAGCTGACGCAGCACGATCCGCGGCGGATCGGGCCGTTCGAGGTGCTGGGACGGCTGGGTGCCGGCGGCATGGGGCTGGTCTATCTCGCGCGCTCGGCGTCGGGCCGGCGGGTGGCGATCAAGACCGTCCGCACGGAGCTGGCCGAGGACCAGCTCTTCCGGGTCCGCTTCACGCGTGAGGTGGAGGCGGCCCGCGCGGTCTCCGGCTTCTACACGGCGGCGGTCGTGGACGCCGACCCGCGTGCGGCCGTGCCCTGGCTGGCCACCGCCTACGTCCCCGCGCCCTCCCTCGAGGAGATAGTGAACGACTGCGGGCCGCTCCCGGCCCAGGCGGTGCGCTGGCTCGCGGCGGGCGTGGCCGAGGCGCTCCAGTCCATCCACGGCGCCGGGCTGGTCCACCGCGACCTCAAGCCCTCCAACGTCCTTGTCGTCGAGGACGGCCCCCGGGTGATCGACTTCGGTATCGCCTCCGGCGTGTCGAACACACGTTTGACGATGACGAACGTCGCCGTCGGCACGCCCGCCTACATGTCCCCCGAGCAGGCCAAGGACTCCCGCAGCGTCACCGGCGCCTCCGACGTCTTCTCCCTCGGCTCCATGCTGGTCTTCGCCGCCACCGGACACCCGCCCTTCCACGGCGCCAACCCGGTCGAGACGGTCTTCATGCTGCTGCGCGAGGGTCCGGACCTGGAGGGACTCCCGGACGAGCTGCGTCCGCTCATCGAGTCCTGTATGCAGATGGAGGCGACGGGCCGTCCCAACCCGGCCGACCTCCAGGCCCAGCTGGCTCCCCACCTCTTCGGCTCCGGTTCCGACGACAGCGGCACCGCCTCCGCGTGGCTGCCCGAGCGGGCCGTGGGCCTGATCGAGTCCCGCCGCAACGGCCGCCCGGCCGGCAAGCCCGCCCCCGCCGGCCGCAGCGGCGGCGGACGCCCCGCCCCGGTCCCGGCCCCCGGCCCCGCGCCCATCCCGCCCCCGCCCTCGCACGACCCCGTCGTCCCGGCGCCCGTCTCCGTGGCCGCGTCCGTGGCGGCCCCCGTGGGCGGCGGCCCCGACACCGGCCCCGTCCAGCTCGCCGGCGCCCCGGTGCCCATCGGCCCGGGCCCGCGCGTCGCCGACGTCCGTGCCGCCGCCGTCAAGGCACCCCCTCCGGAGGCCGCCCTCGCCGCCTCCTGGTCCAAGCCCCGCCCCGGCGTCAACGGCACGGACCCCGCCGTCGGCCCCGCCGTCACCGCGCCCCCGGCCCCCGTCGCCCCGCCCGAGGCGAGCGGCTGGCGGCCCTGGCGCTTCCGCATGTCCAACGACGTCTGGGGCACCCCCTCCGTCGCCGACGACCTCGTCTACGTCACCTCCTTCGAGGTGCACGCCCTGGACGTCGGCACCGGCCGCCGCCGCTTCAAGACCCGGGACGTCGCCTGGTCCATGGCCGTCGCGGACGGCCGTATCCACGCCTCCGACGGGCCCACGCTGTTCGCCCTGGACGCCCGCGAGGGCGCCGACCTGTGGCGCCTGCAGACGGACGCCTGGGTCTACTCGCTGCAGGCCGGCCGCGGCACCGTCGTCACCGGCACCCGGGGCGGCGGCGTCCAGGGCTGGGAGGCCTCGGCCGGCCAGAAGCTCTGGGAGATCACCGGCTGCCAGACCGACTTCGAATCCCCCGAGGCCGGACCCGCCCTGCACGACGGCACGGTCTACGTGTGGCAGGACGCCCGGCTGCGCGCCCTGGACGCCCGCACCGGCGACGAGCGCTGGTCGTACCCGATCGGCGACGCGGCCTCCTGCGGCGGCGTCCCGGTCCGCGTCACCCCGGCCGCCGACGGCTACGTGTACGTCTGCGCCGGCACCCGCGTCCTGGCCCTCGATGTGGCCGCCGGGCATGTGAAGTGGCACTTCGAGGCACCGGCCGCCTTCCTCTCCCCGCCCACCTTCGTCCCCGGCCCGGCCGTCACCGGCGGCGGCGTCTACCTCGCCGACTACCTCGGCACGGTGTACGCCCTCGACGCCACCGACGGCCGCGACCGCTGGCGCATCGCCACCGAGTCCCGCGCCTCCGTCGAACCCGTCCTGGTCGCCGCCGGCCATGTCCATGTGGGCAGCGGCAAGGGCCTCTACACCCTCGACGCGGTCACCGGCACGCCCAAGTGGCGCTTCCAGGCGGGCGGCGACATCGTGGGCGCCCCCTCGGTGGCCGAGGGCCGTATCCACTTCGGCTCAACCGACCATCTGCTCTACACCCTCAAGGCCGACGACGGCCGGCTGCGCTGGAAGCTCGCCACCGGCGGCGAGATCACCGGCTCCCCGGTCGTCAGGGACGGGGTGGTGTACGCGTGCAGCAAGGACCGCTGTGTGTACGCGCTGGACGCGGAGAAGGGCACGGGCACGGCGCGCACCGCGTGAGCAGCCCGGGACGGCCGTCGTACCGGCGCACGGAAGGGTTCCAGACGGCGGCCGTCGCTCCGGGGGGAGCGATCCGATCACCGCTCTCACCCACGACGCTACGCCGGGTACGCACTCGTCGCCACGCGGTGGCCGCCCGTGACGGACGGTCCGGGCCCGGCGGCCGGCCACGAGGAGGCCGACCGCCGAACCAGCGACTCAGGGGTGCTCAGCCCCGCAGGTCCGTCAGGAAGTCGATCAGGACCTTGTTCACCTCGGCGGGCCGCTCCTGCTGCGTCCAGTGACCGCAGCCCGGCAGCACGACCGGCTCGCGCCGCAGGTTCGGCATCAACCGGGGCAGCGCCTCGATCAGTTCGGGCGTTCCCGGGAAGGCCGGGACCAGGTCGCGGTCGCCGTACACGTACAGCGCGGGCGGGGACACCACAGCGCCCTGCCACGGGGCCGTCAGCTCCCAGTTGCGGTCCAGGTTGCGGTACCAGTTCAGCGCGCCCGTGAAGCCCGGCTCGAAGCTCTCGGTGAGGGTGTCGAGGTCCGACTCGGTGAGCCAGTCGGGCAGCACCTCGGGGTTCGGGGCGTCCGCGAGCCAGCCGCGCCCCAGGTCCTCGACCAGGGCCTGCTCGGGGCGCCCGGCGTCCGGCGCGTCACCGGAGGCGGAGTACAGCAGCTTGCGCAGGGCCGTGCGGGTGTCGGCGGCGAACTCGGCGTCCGCGACGCCGGGCTCCTCGAAGTAGTTCCAGTAGAAGTGCCCGCCGAACCGCTCCCGCATGGTCTTCAGGGGCGGCTGCGCACCCCGGAAGGGCGGCGGCACGCTCAGCCCCGCCACCCCGCGCACCACGTCGGGCCGCAGCAGCGCGGTGTGCCAGGCCACCGGCGCCCCCCAGTCGTGCCCGACGACGAACGCCCGCTCCTCGCCCAGCGCGTGGATCAGCCCGACCACATCGCCCACCAGATGGAAGATGCTGTACTCGGACACGTCCTCGGGGCGGTCACTGCCGCCGTATCCGCGCTGGTCGGGCGCGACCACCCGGAAACCGGCCTCGGCCAGCGGACCGAACTGGTGCCGCCAGGAGTGCCAGGACTCCGGGAAACCGTGCAGCAGCACCACGAGCGGGCCCTCGCCCTGCTCCGCGATGTGCAGTTGTATGCCGTTCACGTCGATCATCCGATGCTCAACCACGGGTCGAGCATACGCGTGTATGAGTAAACGACTTTTACTACCGCAACCGGTACGCACGCGCCCGCTCCGCGAACAGCCGGGCCTGCCGCTCACCCGCCGCGTTGCCGAGCGCGATGAGGTGCGGCGCCTGGGCGAACCCCTGCTCCCGCCCCGCCGCGCTCGCCGCCCACAACGCCCGTACCGTGCCCTGCACGGCCTCCGTCGGATGCCCGGCGATCACTGCCGCACACGCGATCGCCGCCGCCGGAGCCCCGCCCTCCGGCGCCAGTTCCGACACCAGCCCGACCTCGTACGCCCGCCGCGCCGAGATCCGCTCCGCCGCCCCCGTCAACGCCATCCGCGCGACCTCCCCGTACGGCATGCGCTGCGCCATCAGGACGGACTCGTAGGCGCTGACCATGCCGTAGGTGGTGTGCGGGTCGAAGAACGAGGCGGTGGTGTCGGCGACGATGAACTCCGCCTCGCCGAGCAGATAGAAGGCGCCCCCGCAGGCCATCCCGCGCACCGCGGCGACGACCGGCTTCCACAGGTCGTTCGCCTTCGGCCCGATCCCGAGCAGCGGATCGTCCTGCGCGAACGGCGAGTTCGGCTGCGGCACGACGGCGTCCCGGTCGATACCGGTGCAGAACGCGCGCTCCCCGGCCCCCGTGAGCACGACGGCCCGCACGGTGTCGTCGAACCGCAACTCCCGCCAGACATCGACGAGCCGGTCCGCCATCTCCAGATCGATCGCGTTGAGCCGGCCGGGCCGGTTCAGGGTGACGACCGCGACCCCGCTGTCCTTGTCCGCGCTGACAAGCACACTGCTCATGCCCGCTCCAGGACCCACGCGGGCAGTCCGTCACCGAGGACGACCCGCACCCGGGCACCGATGCGCAGCCGCTCGGCGGGCATGGAGTCGATCGCCGCGCCCGGCTCCGCGACCAGATTGCCGACGAGCCGGATGCGCGGCGCCTCGTCCAGCTCGACGACGACCACGTTGTACGGCGCCAGCTCCGCGTAGTCCGGCAGCAGCGGCGGATGCGGAACGACATACGACCAGACCCGGCCGCCCCCCGAGACCAAGCGCCACTCGGCCTCGAAGGACTGGCAGTGCGGGCAGCACGGCCGGGGCGGGAAGCGGAGTTCGCCGCACTCGACGCAGCCCTGGACGCGCAGCTCGCCCCGGGCGGCGTACTCCCAGAAGGGGGCGCCGTCGGGGTCGGTGACGGGACGCAGCATCGGCAACTCCTCAGTTCCTCAGCAGAAGGGCGGAGGTCGGCACCCCTTCACCCGCCGTGACCAGACAGGTGGACGCCCCCGGCACCTGAGCGGTACTGGTCCCACGCAACTGCTTCACCCCTTCGTTGATGAGGTTGAAGCCGTGCACATACGCCTCCGACAGCCCGCCCCCGCCGGTGTTCACGGGCAGCAGCCCGCCGGTCTCCAGCGCCCCGCCCTCGGTGAACGCCCCGCCCTCACCACGCCCGCAGAAGCCGTAGCCCTCCAGCGAGAGCAGCACCAGCGGCGTGAAGGCGTCGTAGATCTGCGCGACGTCCACATCCTCGGGGGCCAGGTCGGAGTGCTTCCACAGATGCCGGGCGGCACTCCAGGCGGGGCCGGTGAGGGGGTCGTCGTTCCAGTAGTTGACCATGCCGTGGTGCTGCGCGGGGAGCGACTGGGCGGCGGAGTGGACGTACACGGGCTCGCGCCGGCAGTCCCGGGCCCGCTCGGCGGAGACGACCACACAGGCCAACGCCCCGTCCGTCTCCAAGCAGTTGTCGAAGAGACAGAGCGGCTCGCTGACCCAGCGGGACGTCATGTACATCTCGCGGGTGAGGGGCCGGTCGTACATGATCGCGGCGGGGTTCTGGTTGGCGCGATTACGGCAGGCCAGGGCGACGTTGAACAGGTGGTCGCGGGTGGCGCCGTACTCATGCATATAGCGCCGGGTGAGCATGGCGATCTCGTCGACGGGCCTGAGCAGCCCGTACGGCCGGGTCCACTGGGCCGGCGTCGGGAGCTGGACGGTGGTGTTGGTCCACGGCCGGGGCCCGCTGCCCCGCTTGCGTGACCTCCACGCGACCCCGACGCTCGCCTGCCCGGCCGTGATCGCGGCCGCGAGATGGGCGACGGTGGCACACGAACCGCCGCCTCCGAAGCCGACCTTGCTGAAGAAGGTGAGGTCCCCGAAGCCGCAGGCCTTGGCCAGCTCGACCTCGTCCGTCTCCTCCATGGTGTAGGAGGCGAGGGCGTCGACCTCGCCGGGCGCGATCCCGGCGTCGTCGAGCGCGGCCAGCACGGCCCGGCAGGCCAGGGTGCGTTCGTCCTCGGGGAGGTGCTTGGCAAAGGGGGTCTGTCCGATGCCGACGATCGCCGTGGCGTCCTTGAGTCCGGCCATGCGCACACCTCCACGCCGCTGAAGGGCTGCTGACAGGCCGTCAGGGTACAGCTAATCTGACGGGTAGTCAGCTACGGGGATTCGGGAGGCGTGCTGTGCGAGCGGATACGGCATGGGAGAGCGTTCCGGACCTGGTCCGGTCGGCGGCCGAGCGGTACGCCGACGTCGAGGCGGTCGTCGAGGGCCGCACCCGGATCACCTACGCGGAACTGGGCGCACGGTTGGAGCGAGCGGCAGCGGCCTGCCTGGCCGATGGGGTCCGCCCGGGAGACCGGGTCGCCGTCTGGGCGCCCAACACCCTCGACTGGATCGTGGCGGCCCTGGGCGCGGTGTCGGCGGGCGGGGTCCTCGTCCCGCTCAACACCCGCTTCAAGGGCGCCGAGGCGGCGGACGTCCTGCGGCGCAGCGGGGCCCGGCTGCTGTTCGTGACGGGCACGTTCCTCGGCACCTCGTACGTGGCGTCACTGCGCCGAGCGGCCGGGGAGGGCCCGGGCACCGGCCCACTGCCCGGCCTGCCGGACCTGGAGCGCGTGGTCGTGCTCTCCGAGGACGCCCCCGACGACTTCCTCACCTGGAAGGACTTCCTGGCGAGCGGGGAAGGGGTGGGGCAAGGGGATGTCCGGGACCGGGCGGGGTCGGTGCGGGCGTCCTGGCCCTCGGACATCATCTTCACCTCGGGCACGACGGGCCGCCCCAAGGGCGCGGTCATCACCCACGCCCAGACGCTGCGGGCGTACGACATCTGGAGCGAGCTGGCGGGCCTGGCCGAAGGCGACCGGTACCTCATCGTCAACCCCTTCTTCCACACCTTCGGCTACAAGGCCGGGGTCATCGCCTGCCTGATGCGGGGCGCGACGATGATCCCCCAGCCGGTGTTCGGCGTGAACACGGTCCTGGCCAACATCGCCGCGGAACGGGTGTCGGTGCTGCCCGGCCCCCCGACCCTCCTTCAGTCCCTCCTGGACCACCCGTCCCGCGACGCGCACGACCTCTCCGCCCTGCGCCTGGTGGTGACCGGGGCGGCGGTGGTGCCGCTGCGGCTCGTCGAGCGGCTGCGCACGGAACTCGGCATCGGCACGGTCCTGACCGCGTACGGCCTTTCCGAGGCGGGCGGCGTCGTCACGATGTGCCGACGCGGCGACGACCCGACGGTGATCGCCTCGACGTCGGGCCGGGCCATCCCCGGCACGGAGGTACGGGTCGTGGACCCCGAGGGCGGGTCGCTGGGCCCCGATGCCCCGGGCGAGGTCCTGGTCCGCGGCTTCAACGTCATGACCGGCTACTACGAGGACGCCCCGGCCACCGCAGAGGTGCTCTCGGCGGACGGCTGGCTGCGCACGGGCGACATCGGCGTCCTGGACGTCGAGGGCAACCTGCGCATCACCGACCGCCTCAAGGACATGTTCATCGTCGGCGGCTTCAACGCCTACCCCGCCGAGATAGAGCAGCTCCTCGGCCTCCACCCGGACGTGGCGGACGTGGCCGTGATCGGCGTCCCGGACGCCCGGCTCGGGGAGGTCGGCAGGGCGTATGTCGTCAGGCGCCCGGGGGCGTTGGTCACGGGCGACGACCTGATCGCCTGGTCACGCCGGGAGATGGCGAACTACAAGGTCCCGCGGTCGGTGGAGTTCGTGGCGGAACTGCCGAGGAACGCGAGCGGGAAGGTGGTGAAGGGGGCACTGCGGGCTCAGGGCCCGGTGGGCGGCAGGGCCGGGGTCCCGGTGACGGACATGACGAGGGAGTAGAGGGTGGTGTCGGCGGCGATGAACATCCGGTTCCGCCGGGCGCCGCCGAAGCGGATGTTGGCGACGGTGCCGGGCACCAGGACGCGGCCGAGGAGGGTGCCGTCGGGGTCGTAGCAGTGCACGCCCCCGTGCATGGCGCCGGCCCAGAGCCGCCCCTGGTCGTCGAACCGGATGTTGTCGAAGCTGCCGTTCGCGCACTCGGCGAAGACATCGCCGCCGGTCAGGCCGGTCCCGTCGTCCTGGACGTCGAAGACGCGGATGTGGTTGGCGAGGCTGTCCGAGACGTACAGCCGGTGCTCGCCGGGGTCGAACACGAGCCCGTTCGGCCCCTGGAAGCCCTCGGCCACCAGCCGCACCTCCCCGCTGCCCGGGTCGACGCGGTAGACGTTCCGGGCGCCGATCTCGCTCTCGCCCCGATGCCCCTCGTAGTCGGAGGCGATCCCGAACTCGGGGTCGGAGAACCACACCGACCCGTCGGACTTCACGACGGCGTCGTTCGGACTGTTGAGCCGCTTCCCCCGGAACCGCTCGGCGATCACGGTGACCGACCCGTCGTGCTCGGTCCGGGTCACCCGCCGGTTCCCCTGCTCACAGGTGATGAGCCGGCCCTGCCCGTCGAGGGTGTTGCCGTTCGGATACCCGGCCGGCGAGCGGAAGACCCCGACGGCCCCGGTCGTCTCGTCCCACCGCAGCAGCCGGTCGTTCGGGATGTCGCTCCACAGCAGATAACGCCCCGCCGGCACGTACACCGGCCCCTCGGCCCACCGGCACCCCTCGTACAACACCTCCAGCCGAGAGTCCCCGGCCTGACACCGGCCGGTCCGGAAGCGCTCGTCGAGCGTCTCGTAGAGGTGGGGTTGCTCGCCGGGCATACGACCGCCTTCGGGGGTGGGGGTGAGCTGGTGGGTCCACTATCGCGTGGGGCCCGGGGGCGCGTCTCGGTGACACCACCGACTGGAGCATCCGGGCGGCCCTGTTTCCTCCTGAGCAGGGCACTCCGAGCCGCCTCCTGGCCGGAACGCTCCAACTCCCCTTCACAGCGCCTTTTCGCGACCCGAGTTCGGAGAGATTGTGCGGACTTTGTGGACCCCCGTGCGTCGCCCCGTGATCGGTGTCCCCCGAAGCTGACGTATCCGCCGTGTACAAGGCAGACTGGCGTCGTTGCTCAGGATGTCTAGGGGGATGGCATGGACGGTGTACCGGACGGTGTGCCGCGCGTACCGGAGCAGCGGCGTCCCGACTCCTTGCCGAAGTCACCGAAGTCACCGAAGTCACCGAAGTCACCGGAGTCGGCTGAGGCGGTGGCCTCGACGACGCTGCGCTTCAGCGTGCTCGGGCCGGTGCGGGCCTCGCGGGGTGACGAGGCGATCCCCACCGGCTCCCCCCAGCAACGCGCCCTGCTCGCCGCCCTGCTGCTGCGCGAGGGCCGTACGGCCACCGCGGCCGAGCTGATCGACGCCCTGTGGGGCGAGGAGCCGCCCTCGCAGGCCCTGGCGGCGCTGCGGACGTACGCCTCCCGGCTGCGCAAGGTGCTGGACCCGGGCGTCCTGGTCAGCGAGTCCGGCGGCTACGCGGTGCGCGGCCTCGCCGAGGGCGCCCTCGACCTGGCCGTCGCCCAGGACCTGGCGACCGAGGCGGAGAAGGCCAGATCGGCGGGCGACCTCTGCCACGCCCGCGACACCCTGCGGCGCTCCCTCGCCGTGTGGGACGGGGAGACCCTGGCCGGAGTGCCGGGCCCGTACGCCGAGGCGCAGCGCGTCCGACTGGAGGAATGGCGGCTCCAGCTCATCGAGTCCCGCCTGGACATGGACCTGGAGCAGGGCTGCCACGCCGAGGCCGTCTCGGAGCTGACGGCCCTCACCGCCGACCATCCCCTGCGCGAACGGCTCCGCGAGCTGCTGATGCTGGCGCTGTACCGCAGCGGCCGTCAGGCGGAGGCCCTCGCGGTGTACGCCGACACCCGGCGCCTGCTCGCCGACGAACTGGGCGTCGACCCGCGCCCCGGCCTCAGCGAACTGCAGCAGCGCATCCTCCAGGCCGACCCGGGCCTCGCGGAACCCTCCTCCCCGGCCGCCGAACCCGCCCCCGTCCCGGTGCGTCCGGCCCAGCTTCCTGCGACGGTGCCGGACTTCACCGGCCGCTCCGGCTTCGTCCGCGAGCTCGGCGACATCCTGACCGCCGCCGAGGGCCGTGTCATGGCGGTGTCCGCCCTGGCCGGGATCGGTGGCGTGGGCAAGACGACCCTCGCCGTGCACGTGGCCCACCAGGCCCGCACGGCGTTCCCGGACGGGCAGTTGTACGTCGACCTCCAGGGCGCGGGCGCCCGTTCGGCGGAGCCGGAGACGGTCCTCGGCTCGTTCCTGCGCGCCCTCGGCACGGCCGACTCGGCGATCCCCGACTCCCTGGAGGAACGCGCGGCGCTCTACCGCTCGGTGCTGGCCGGCCGCCGCGTGCTGGTGCTGCTGGACAACGCCCGCGACGCCGCCCAGATACGCCCCCTGCTGCCCGGCACGGACGGCTGCGCCGCGCTGGTCACCTCCCGGGTGCGGATGGTGGACCTGGCGGGCGCCCACCTGATCGACCTGGACGTGATGTCCCCGGACGAGGCGCTGGCGCTGTTCACGAAGATCGTCGGCGAGGAGCGGGTGGCGTCCGAGCGGAAGGCCGCCCTGGACGTGGTCGCGGCCTGCGGTTTCCTGCCGCTGGCGATCCGCATCGCCGCCTCCCGGCTGGCGGCCCGCCGCACCTGGACGGTGTCGGTCCTCGCGGCGAAGCTCGCCGACGAACGCCGCCGCCTGGACGAACTCCAGGCCGGCGACCTGGCCGTGAAGGCCACCTTCGAGCTGGGCTACGGCCAGCTGGAGCCCGCCCAGGCCCGCGCCTTCCGCCTGCTGGGCCTCGCCGACGGCCCGGACATGTCCCTCCCGGCCGCGGCCGCCGTCCTCGACCTGCCCGTCGAGGACACGGAGGACCTCCTGGAGTCCCTCGTCGACACGTCCCTGCTGGAATCGGCCGCCCCCGGCCGCTACCGCTTCCACGATCTCGTACGGCTCTACGCGCGTGCGTGCGCCGAACGCGACGAGTGGCCGCCGAGTGAGCGCACGGCGGCGGTGTCACGGCTCCTGGACTTCTACCTCTCGTCCGCGGCCGGCGTGTACGCGATCGAACGGCCCGGGGACCGGCTCGTGGACCATCTGGAGCCGACCTCCCACCCGGGGCTGCGGTTCGACAACCGGCACGCGGCGCAGGACTGGCTGTACGCGGAGGCCGGCTGCGTCCTCGCCTGCGTACGGCAGTCCGCGGGGCAGCCGGAGACCCTTCCCCGGGCGATCGATCTGCTGTGGGCCGCGCACGACCTCTCCGAGTCGGGCGCCAACTCCAGGGAGTACGAGGCGACGGCCACGGCGCTGCTGGAGGGAGCCCGGCTGCACGGCCTGGGCCGGGCGGAGGCCCGGGCGCTGACGACGCTCGTCAACGTCCACCATGTGAGCGGCCGTTTCGAGCGGGCCGACCAGGAGGCGGAACGGGCCATCCTCCTCGCCCAGGAGGCCGACGACCTGCTGCCCGTCTGCTGGGCCCGCAACGCGCGCGGCATCATCGCGCTGTACCAGAACCGCCACGAGGACGGCGAGGAGCACCTCTCCCGGGCCATCGAGCACTTCCGTGCCCTGGGCGACCGGCCCGGCGAGGCCGCCGCGCTGTGCAACCTGTCCCGGATCCATCTCGCGACCGGGCGGACCCAGAGCGCGGTCGCCCTGGCCCAGCAGGGCATCGCCATCTACGACGGCATGGGCAACTCCCTGCGCGGGGCCAACGCCCGCTACGCCCTGGGCCTCGCCCTCACCCAGAGCGGCGAGTTGGGCAACGCGGCGGACCGGCTCCAGGAGGCGCTGGAGGTGTTCCGCGACAGCAGGCAGCGCCTCTGGGAGGGTATGAGCCTGTTCCGGCTGGCCGAGCTGGACCTCGCCGCCCGACGCCCCGCGCAGGCCGCCTCGAACGCCGAGATGGCACTCACCGTGCTCCGCGGCATCGGCGGGGAGTGGCGGCGCGGCAACGTCCTCACCGTCCTGGGCCGCGCGCTCAGCGGCATCGGGCAGACGGGCAGGGCGCAGGTCTGCTGGCAGGAAGCGGCGGGGATCTACGAGGAGTTGGGCTCGCCGGAGGCCGTCGAGGTGCGTGCGTTGCTGTCCCCGGTGCAGGCGGCCTGACGGCCGCTTCCGGGGCCGGCCGGCCGCGTTCATCGTTCGTTTATCGCCTCCCGCCATGCTTGACGTAGTCGATCCGTCGCGTCGGGGGGCAGACGGGTCACTGCACTGGGCCGCCCACCTCAGCACTAGGGTGAACGGCCCGGGTGGGCCCGCCCCGGTCACCCTCGGGGGAGTGACCGGGCGGGCCCGCGGACCTCAGTACTCGACCCACGCCAAGGAGAGTTGACGATCATGGGCGACGAGCTCAAGCCGCAGGACCTGCACGCGACGGACGCGAAGGCCGGCGAGGCGTCGACGGAGGACCTGCACGCCACGGACGAGGGCGCCGTGAAGAAGCAGGACCTGCACGCCACCGACGAGCCGCTCGAGACGAAGGACCTGCACGCCACGTCGGAGCCCTTCAAGCCGACGAAGTAAGCCACACCGACACGGGGTTCGGCCGCGGCGGCGCGGAGGGGGAGCCGTCGCGGCCGATGCATGTCCGGAACCCGCCCGGGAGTTATCCACAGGCCGCCACAACGTGCCGGAATCCTGCGATCTTGGCGGCATGGAGGAACGAACGGCGTTGCGGGAGCTGGCGCAGGGTGGGGTGCTGCTCACGTGCCGGGCGCTTGAGTCCGGCTGGCCTCGGCGCAGTCTCACCCGTGCGCTCCGGGCGGAAGGCTGGGGGCGGCTTCAGGCGGGCGCCTGGGCGGAGCCGGGCCGGGCCCCGGATCCGCCCACCCGGCTCAGGGCCGTCCAACTCCTCAACCAGCGGCTCGTCGTGAGCCACTCCTCGGCGGCCGCCCTCTGGCGGATCGAGACGCTCGCCCCGTCCGCGAAAGCGCCCTTGGAGTTCATCGACCCCGCCCTCAGCTTCCGGGGCAAGGCCAAAGGTGTGCGCGTACACCGGATACTCCTGGACCCCGGGGACGTGGCGACGCGGTACGGCCTGCGGGTCACCAGCCCCGTACGGACCCTCACCGACCTGCTTCGCTCCCTGCCGAGGGACGAGGCGGTCGTCGCCCTGGACTCGGCGCTGACCTACCGCCGGGTCGCCGGGGCGCGCAGGGCGCCGCTCACCGGGCTGGACGCGGTGGGGGCGGCGCTGTCCGCCTCGTCGCAAGGGTCGGCGAGGGCCCTCCGGTGGCTCGGACTGTGCGATCCCCGGGCCGGGTCACCGGCCGAGACCGTCGCCCGTCTGCGCATGGCCGACTCCGGCCTCCGGCCCGAGAGCCAGGTCGAGCTCTTCACCCCGGCCGGTCGCCGAGCCGTCCTCGACTTCCTCTTCCGGCGCGAGGGGCTGGCGGTCGAGATCGAGGGTTACGCCTATCACGGCACCCGTGAGGCGCATCGGAAGGACGTGTCCCGCTTCAATCAGGTCCTTCAGTGCACCGAGGTGCGGAATCTGCTGCGTTTCACCGCTCAGGACGTGTTCCGGGAGTCCGACCGGATGATCAGGGAGATTCGGGCGGCCCTCGTCGTCCTGGGGCGGTGAAGGGGTGGGGGCGTCGGAGCCCATGGGCCAACGGGCCGCCCCGAATGCCCAGGTTGCTGGGAGGCGGCCCCGCCCGAACGCTCCAGTCACCCTCTCCCGCATAGCTGACGATCCGTCAGATCAGCGCTACCGTGAGCGCCATGGACACCCACGACAGCTCGTTTCCGCTGATCATCTCCGTGGACGACCACACCGTGGAGCCCGCGACCGTCTGGCAGGACCGGCTTCCGGAGAAGTACCGGGGCGTCGGGCCGCGTATCGTCCGGGCGCCCGTGAAGGAGATGACCTTCCTCGGAGGGCGCTTCAGGCCCGTGATGGGGCAGCCCGGCGACGACGGCCCGGTCGGGGACTGGTGGGTCTACGAGGACCTCCGCCGGCCCCTCACCCGCCTCGACACCGCCGTGGGATACAGCAGGGACGAGATCAAGCTCGAGGTCATCACGTACGAGCAGATGCGGCCCGGCTCCTACGACGTCCCGGCCCGGCTCGCCGACATGGACGTCAACCACGTCCAGTCGGCCCTCTGCTTCCCGACCTTCCCGCGCTTTTGCGGCCAGACCTTCACCGAGGCCAAGGACCACGAACTGGGCCTGCTGTGCGTGCGCGCCTACAACGACTGGATGCTGGAGGAGTGGTGCGGCCCGGAGGCGCACGGGCGGCTCATACCCCTGCCCCTCATCCCCTTGTGGGACGCCGAGCTGGCCGCGGCCGAGGTTCGGCGCAACGCCGCGCGCGGGGCCCGTGCCGTCGCCTTCTCCGAGATACCGCCGTACCTCGGACTCCCCTCCATCCACACCGACGGCTGGGACCCCTTCCTCGTCGCCTGCGCCGAGACCGGCACCGTCGTCGCCATGCACATCGGCTCCTCCAGCCGTATGCCCTCCACCTCCGCCGACGCCCCGCCCGCCGTCGGCTCCACCATCACCTACGCCAACTGCTGCTTCTCGATGGTCGACTGGCTGATGAGCGGCAAGTTCGAGCAGTTCCCCGGTCTCAAGGTCATGTACGCCGAGGGGCAGATCGGCTGGATCCCCTACATCCTGGAGCGGGCGGACGTGGTGTGGGAGGAGAACCGGGCCTGGGGCGGCGTCGCCGACAAGGTGCACCGGCCGCCGTCGGAGCTGTTCGCCGAGCACGTCTACGGCTGCTTCTTCGACGACGCCTTCGGCCTGCGCAACCTCGACTCCATCGGCGTCGGCAACGTGCTCTACGAGACCGACTACCCGCACTCCGACAGCACCTGGCCCAAGTCCCGCGAGGTAGGCGAGGCACAGATGGGGCATCTGGAGCCGGAGGTCGTGGAGCGGATCGTGCGGGGCAATGCCATCGAGCTGCTCGGGCTCACCGACGAGGGACTGTGGCCGGGCCCGGGCGGCGGTGGTGCGCGGTGAGCCTGCGGTACGGGATGCAGCTCCCCGTCCAGTCGCAGAGCACCCTCTACGCGGAGGGCTGGGAGGCGGAGGCCGGGCCGGAGGACCTGCTGGAGATCGCCCGCGCCGCGGACCGGTCCGGCTTCGCCTACCTCGCGAGCTGCGACCACGTCGGCATCCCGCGCAGGCTCGCCGCCGCCATGAGCACCGTCTGGTACGACCCCGTCGCCACGCTCTCCTTCCTCGCCGCCGCCACCGAACGCGTCCGGCTGCTCAGCCATGTCGCGATCGTCGGGCTGCGGCACCCCCTGCTCACCGCCAAGCAGTACGCCACCCTCGACCACCTCAGCGGAGGCCGACTGGTCCTCGGGGTCGGCGCCGGGCACGTCCAAGAGGAGTTCGAGGCGCTGGGCGTGGACTTCCGGCAGCGCGGGGCCGTGCTCGACGAGAGCCTCGACGCCCTGCGCGCCGCCCTCGGGCCGGAGGAGTTCCCCGAACACCACGGCAAGCTCTACGACTTCGAGGGGCTCGGCCAGCGGCCCCGCCCGGCGCAGGACCGCGTCCCCCTGTGGGTCGGCGGCTCCTCGCCCGCCGCCGTACGGCGGGCCGCGCTCAAGGGCGACGGCTGGCTGCCGCAGGGGGATCCGAGGGACCGGCTGCCCGCGCAGATCGCACGGATCCGGGAGCTGCGCGAACGGGCCGGTGTGCAGGGCGCGTTCACCGTGGGCGCCATCACCGAGCCGCTGTACGTCGGCGAGCCCGGCTGGGACGTCGGCCGCAGGACCCTCACCGGGGGCGCGGCGGAACTCGCCGAGTCGCTCCGCGCCTACCGGGCGATGGGCGTCCACCAGATCCAGGTGCGGTTCCGCAGCCGGAGCCGGACGGAACTCACCGACCAGATCGCGGCGTTCGGAGCCGAGGTCGCCCCCCAGCTGTGAGGAGAGCCATGGGCAAGCTCGACGGACGGGTCGTCATCGTCACCGGCGCCGCCCGCGGCCAGGGCGAGCAGGAGGCCCGGCTGTTCGCCGCGGAGGGGGCACGGGTGGTCGTCGCCGATGTACTGGACGACCAGGGCGAGGCCCTCGCCAAGGAGATCGGCGCGCGGTACGTCCATCTCGACGTGGGCCGGGAGGACGACTGGCAGCACGCCGTCGCCGCCACCAAGGACGCCTACGGTCATGTCGACGGGCTCGTCAACAACGCCGGCATCCTGCGCTTCAACTCCCTCCTCGACACACCCCTCGACGAGTTCATGCGGGTCGTCCAGGTCAACCAGGTCGGCTGCTTCCTCGGCATCAGGGCGGTCGCCCCGGAGATGTCCGACGGGGGCACGATCGTCAACACCTCCTCCTACACCGGCCTGACCGGAATGGCCGGGGTGGGCTCCTACGCGGCGAGCAAACACGCCGTGGTCGGGCTGACCAGGGTCGCCGCGCTGGAGCTGGCCGGGCGGGGGATACGCGTCAACGCCGTCTGCCCGGGCGCCGTCGACACGGCGATGGCCAACCCGGCGCGGCTGGATCCGGACGGCGACGCCGAGAAGGCTTCCCGCGGTCTCGACCGGCTCTACCGCAAGCTCGTGCCGCTGGGGCGGGTCGGGCAGCCCGAGGAGGTGGCCAGGCTCGCCCTGTTTCTCACCTCGGAGGACTCGTCGTACATCACGGGGCAGCCCTTCGTGATCGACGGCGGGTGGCTGGCCGGGGTCACCATCATCTGACGCTCCATCAGCTATTGACGCTCCCAGGGGCGGATGGAACAGTCGGAGTCATTCATCTGACGGTGCGTCAGATCGCCAGAATCGGTACAGGGGCGGTGAACCTCCTTGGAATTCGGCATCTTCGTACAGGGATACGTCGGCAAGCGGGCCGAGACCGACCCGCTCGCGGAGCACAAGGCGCTGATGGAGGAGACCGAGTACGTCATCCAGGCGGACAGGTCCGGCTTCAAGTACGCCTGGGCCTCCGAGCACCACTTCCTGGAGGAGTACTCGCACCTCTCCGCCAACGACGTCTTCCTCGGGTACCTGGCGCACGCCACCGAGCGGATCCATCTCGGCTCGGGCATCTTCAACCCCCTCGCGCCCGTCAACCACCCGGTGAAGGTCGCCGAGAAGGTCGCCATGCTCGACCATCTCAGCGAGGGACGCTTCGAGTTCGGCAGCGGGCGCGGGGCCGGATCGCACGAGATCCTCGGGTTCCTGCCGGGCATCACCGACATGAACCACACCAAGGAACTCTGGGAAGAGACCATCGCCGAGTTCCCCAAGATGTGGCTCCAGGACGAGTACGCCGGCTTCCAGGGCAAGCACTGGTCGCTGCCGCCGAGGAAGATCCTTCCGAAGCCGTACGGGAAGTCCCACCCGGCGATGTGGTACGCGGCCGGGTCGCCGCCGTCGTACGCCATGGCCGCGAGGAAGGGGCTCGGCGTGCTCGGCTTCAGCGTGCAGAAGGTCTCCGACATGGAGTGGGTGCTGGAGCAGTACAAGTCGGCGATCGTGGACGCGGAGCCGGTGGGGGACTTCGTCAACGACAACGTGATGGTGACGACCACGGCGATCTGTGCGCCGACCCATGCGGAGGCTGTGCGGATCGCGGCGAGCGGGGGGCTGCACTATCTGCCCTCGCTGGTGTTCCGGTACCACGACACGTTTCCGCGGCCCGAGGGGTTTCCGGTGTGGCCCGAGACGCTGCCGGAGTACACCGAGGAGTTCGTGGAGGTGCTCATCGAGGAGGAGCTGCTGATCTGCGGGGATCCCGATGAGGTGCTGCGGCAGTGTGAGCGGTGGGAGCGGGCCGGGGCGGATCAGTTGAGTTTCGGGTTGCCGGTGGGGGTGCCGAAGGAGGAGACGTTGCAGACGATTCGGTTGGTCGGGGAGTACGTGATTCCGAAGATCGATACGGATCCTGTGCATCGGACCTCGCGGTGCCGTCAGGGGGTTTGAGCGTTCGTTGGCGGGTGCGGCGTTCGTTGTGGCTTGTCGCGCAGTTCCCCGCGCCCCTAGGTGACCCGCACCACCCCACATCGAGAGGTGAGGCCAATGCTCGATCACGTCATCCAGGGTGTGACCGTCGTGGACGGGACGGGCGCCCCGGCGTACACCGCCGACGTCGGCATACGGGACGGGCGTATCGCCGTCATCGGTCAGGTCACCGAGGAAGCCCGCACCACCGAGGACGCCGCCGGTCTCGTCCTCGCCCCCGGCTTCGTCGACCCCCACACCCACTACGACGCCCAGCTCTTCTGGGACCCGTACGCCACGCCTTCGCTCAACCACGGTGTCACCACCGTCGCAGGTGGGAACTGTGGGTTCACGCTGGCGCCGCTGAACCCGGAGCGGCCCGAGGACGCCGATTACACGCGCCGGATGATGTCGAAGGTCGAGGGCATGGCGCTGGTGGCGTTGGAGGAGGGGGCGCCGTGGAGCTGGCATTCGTTCGGGGAGTATCTGGACGCCCTGGAGGGGCGGATCGCGGTCAACGCCGGGTTCATGGTGGGGCACTGTGCGCTGCGGCGGTATGTGATGGGGCCCGAGGCGGTGGGCGGGCAGCCGAGTCAGGGGCAGCTCGCCGAGATGGTGCGGTTGCTGCGCGAGGCCATGGACGCCGGGGCCTGGGGGTTCTCCACCACCCAGTCGAGCAGCCACTCCGACGGCGACGGGCAGCCGGTGGCCTCCCGGCATGCGGGGCCGGCCGAACTGCTCGCGCTGTCGCGGGCCGTCGGTGAGCACGAGGGCACGCAGATCGAGGCGATCGTCGCGGGCTGTCTGGATCAGTTCAGCGACGCCGAGATCGATCTGTTCGTGGAGATGAGCGCGGTGGCGGGGCGGCCGCTGAACTGGAACGTGCTGACGGTCGACGCGTCCGTACCCGAGCGCGTGCCCCGGCAGCTCCTCGCGAGCGAGCAGGCGCGGAAGGCGGGCGGGCGGGTCGTGGCGCTGACCATGCCGATCCTCACGCCGATGAACATGTCGCTGGGTACGTTCTGCGCGCTCAATCTCATCCCCGGGTGGGGGCCGGTGCTCGCGCTGCCCGTGCCCGAGCGGATCGAGAAGCTGCGTGATCCGGCCGTCCGGGCGGAGCTGCTGCGCCGGGCCACCTCCAAGGAGGCGGGCGTCTTCCGGCGGCTCTCCAACTTCGGGCGGTACGTCATCGGCGACACCTACAGCGACGCCAACGACGGGCTGACCGGGCGCGTGGTGAGGGACATCGCCGAGGAGCGCGGCCAGGAGCCCTTCGAGTGCCTGGTGGAGATCTGCGCCGCCGATGATCTGCGTACGGTGTTGTGGCCGATGCCGACCGACAACGACCCGGCGTCCTGGTCGCTGCGGGCTCAGACCTGGAGCCACGAGGACGTGCTGCTCGGCGGGTCCGACGCGGGCGCCCATCTGGACCGGATGTGCGGGGCGCCGTACACGACCCGGTTCCTCGGGGACTGTCTGCGGGGCCGGAAGCTGGTCGCTCTGGAGCAGGCCGTGCGGATGCTGACCGACGACCCGGCCCGGCTCTTCGGCCTGCGGGAGCGGGGGCGGGTACGGGAGGGCTGGCACGCGGACCTCGTCCTGTTCGACCCGGAGCGGATCGACGCGGGCCCGGCCACCCTCGTGCACGACCTGCCCGGCGACAGCCCGCGACTGGACTCCCGCGCGCTCGGCATACGGGCCGTCTGGGTCAACGGCGTCGAGGCGATCCGGGACGACGTGGTGACCGGTGCCGTACCGGGGCGGGTGCTGCGCTCGGGTCGGGACACGGAGACGGTGAGCACCAGGTGACGAGAGAACAGGCGCTGTTCGTCGGCGGCTCCTGGGTGGAGCCGGACGGCGGGCACTACGCGGTGATCGACCCGGCGACCGAGGAGACCGTCGGGTGGGCGCCGGAGGCCTCGCGGGAGCAGGTGCTCGCGGCCTGTGCCGCGGCCCGCGAGGCCTCCGGGCCGTGGTCACGGACCTCCCCGGAGGAACGGGCCGCGGTCCTCGGCCGGGCGGCGGACGTCATCCGGGAACGTCTCGTGCCGTACGCCGAGCTGGCCCGGGCGGAGACCGGAGCGACCACGGCCACCGCACGCGCCCTGCAGGTCGGGGTCGCCGCCGCCCGCTTCCGGCGCTACGCGCGCGTGGAGCCCGCCGAGTGGGCGATCCCGCCCCAGATCAACGAGGCCGGGCCCATGGGCCGGGCGGGGGTGATGGGCGCGCTGGCCGTCCGGCAGCCCGTGGGGGTCGTCACCTGCGTCACCTCGTACAACAACCCCTGGGCCAACCCGGCCGGCAAGATCGCCCCCGCCCTGGCCATGGGCAACACGGTGGTGGTGAAACCCGCCCCGCAGGACCCGCTGTCGGTCTACCGGATGGCGGAGGCGCTGGAGGCGGCGGGCGTGCCGCCGGGCGTGGTGAACGTGGTCAGCGGATCGCGGACGGAGGTCGGTGAGGCGGCCGTGGAGTCGCCGGACGTCGACATGGTCAGCTTCACCGGCTCGACGGCGGTCGGGCAGCGCATCGCCGAGGTCTGCGGGCGCGGTATGAAACGGCAGTTGATGGAGCTGGGCGGCAAGGGCGCGGCGGTCGTCTTCGATGACGCGGACCTCGGCTCGGCCGTGGCCGGCATCGGGACCACCTTCTCCTTCTACAGCGGCCAGATCTGCACGGCACCGACGCGGGTGCTGGCGCAGCGCGGGGTGTACGACCGTCTCGTCGAGCAACTGGCCGCCTACGCGGGCCGGTTGAAGGTCGGTGACCCGGGGGAGCGGGACACGGTGGTGGGGCCGGTGATCTCGGCCGTGCACCGCGACCGCGTCGAGTCGTACGTCGAACTGGGCCGCAAGGAGGGCGCGGTGGTCGTCGCGGGCGGTGAACGCCCGGCCCTCCCCACGGGCTTCTACATCGCCCCGACCCTCCTCGCCGGCTGCACCAACGACATGCGCGTGGCCCGCGAGGAGATCTTCGGCCCGGTCGTGACCGTCATCCCCTTCGAGGAAGAGGAGGAGGGTGTGGAACTGGCCAACGACACCGACTACGGCCTCATCGACTACGTCTGGTCGGGAGACGTGGCCCGCGCCTTCCGGGTGGCGCGGCGGCTGCGGGCCGGCGGGGTCGGGATCAACACCGTCGGCCGCAACATGGAGGCGCCCTTCGGCGGCTTCAAGCAGAGCGGGGTCGGCAGGGACGTCGGCTCGTACGCCCTGCACGCCTACAGCGAGGTGCAGGCGATCGTCTGGCCGGGCTGAGGCTGCTCAGCCGTCCAGATCCACCCGCACCGTCAGCAGATCCGTCCCGAACGCCCGCACGCCCAGGCCGTTGAAGCGGGGCAGCCGCCGCAGCCGCGCCACGGGGTCGTCGTCCGGCACCAGATGGGCGGTCCCCGGGTGCCACCGCCCCCGGATCCGCACCCGTACCCGCGGATCGGCCTGGATGTTGCGGACGTACTGCGACCGCTCACCGAACTCCGACACCAGCCAGAAGGAGTCCCCGACGCGCCGCCCGCCCACCGGCGTCTGCCGGGCCAGCCCGGAGACACGGCCCCTGGTCTCGATGACCGTCTGCAGGGGCAGACGGCGCAGGAGCGGATTGATACGGCGCTGGAAGGCGGTGGCGGCGCGGAACCTGACGTCGGCGAGACGGGACATCGTCAGCGGACTCCTCGGCATGTGAGGGCGGGCAGGGTGTACATCGCTAATCGCTAGTCGCTAACGTCCCAGGAAAATCGGGTTCGTGAACGCCGCCAGCGCCCCGGGGAGCGGCCCCGCCGCCGCCTCGTGCCGTACCTCGGCCCGTACGTACGCCGCGTAGGACGGCGTCGTGCGCCACTCCACGACCCCCGCCCCGGCCACCGGCAGTGGCGCGCTCGTGTGCAGCACGCCCTGGTCGGTGACGAGGCGGACCGTGCAGCGCGGGGCGCCGGTGACCTCCAGACGGACGGTGACCGGGGTGTCGCGGTCCACCCGCAACCGCCCTCCGATGCCCGCGTGCTCGCCGCGCCCGCCGGACACCTGGAACGACAGCGCGAGCCTCGCGGACTCGGCGACGTACGACCGTCCGGCCCGGATGCCCTCCTGGATCGCCCGGCGGGTCAGGTCGTCGGCCAGGACGACCGTCTGGGGGCTGCCGACGGGGTCCGGGTCGCGGTGGGCGTCACTGCTGCCCATCGCGGGGATCCAGTCCCGCCCGTCCCGTACGGACGCCACGAGCATGCTGTCCCAGTCGGCCAGCGTCACCTCGTCGTCGGGCGTGTAGGGGCCGTTCCACACCTCCACCGCGTCCGCCTCGCCGAAGCCGAACTTCCAGTTGCAGCCGACGCAGGTGGCGTGCGGATGGGCCGGGACGACCAGGCCTCCGGCGCGGCGGATCTGGCGGGCGAACCGGCCGAAGCGGTTGTCGCGGGCACGGTAGCGCCAGTCGACGAAGGTGCCCGGCTCGGTGCCGAGCGCCACCACGTGCCCGTTCCGGGTGGTGATCTCCTCGCCCAGCATGACCAGCAGGTCGTCCCCGGCGACATCCGCCCAGTGCGCGTGCGCCGAGTGCGTGTTGTGCTCGGAGGAGTTGATGAAGTCCAGCCCCGCCGCCCGCGCCAGGGCCCCGATCTCGGCGGGGGTGCGGCGGCCGTCGGAGTACCAGGAGTGCAGATGGCAGTCGCCCCGGTACCAGGCACGCCCCCGCCCCTTGGCCCGCTCGGGCGGGTACACCGGCTCCACCGCCTCGCCCGGCTCGCCGTACGTCAGCGTGATCGTGATCTCGTACGACAGGCCCTGCGGGGCGACCGTGTACGGGCCGAGCGCGATGTGCCAGGTGCCCTCGCGCACCGGGCCCGGGAGGTAGCCGGGCGTCGCGTCGTCGGCGCGGAGGAAGAACTCGGTGCGCGCCCCGCCCGACCAGCCCCGGAAGCCCCGGCCGCCGAGTTCGGTGCCGCGGTCGTCGAAGACGCCGATGTCGAGGGCGTTGCCGGTCGTGCCCGCCGGGACGGACGGCCGGTCGTAGGTGTAGGCGACCTTGATCTCCCGGACCCCGGCCGGGACCTCGACGGGCACGTACACGAAGTCGGGGGAGCCGGGCGGCAGGGTGCCCCGCACGGTTCTGCTCTCCTGACCGCCCTCGGCGGCTGCGGCGAAGCTCACGCTTCCCAACGTAAGCGCGGCGGCGGCTCCCGTCACGAACAGGGCGCGCCGGGCGAGCCCGCCGTGGTTGTCCTCATGCTGGTCCTCGCACATGCTGCTGCTCCCAAGGTGTGTCGTCAGGTGCCGTGCAACCCTTGTATTCAGCCGTGAACTCCCGGGCACGGGAAGGGGATCGGCGGCTTTCGCCGATACGGCACCCGAGATTTGCCGACCGGTCGGTATGTACAGTCGGCCGTCGCTCGGGTAGGGATGCTTCATGCGCATCGCCGTAACGATCTTCCTCACCGACGAGACGATCACCCCGACCCGGCTCGCCCGGGAGCTGGAGGGCCGCGGATTCGCC
The DNA here is from genome assembly GCF_024442335.1 of Streptomyces sp. CRCS-T-1. Lineage (NCBI taxonomy): Bacteria > Bacillati > Actinomycetota > Actinomycetes > Kitasatosporales > Streptomycetaceae > Streptomyces > Streptomyces sp. CRCS-T-1. The sequence continues at coordinate 4,767,862 of NZ_CP101651.1, forward strand.
GGGCTGTATCTGCCCGAGCACACGCACATCCCCGTCGAGCGGACCACCCCGTACCCGGCGGGCGGCGAGCTGCCGCGCGAGTACGGCCGTACGCTCGACGCGTTCGTGGCGCTCGGCCAGGCCGCCGCCGTCACCGAGCGGCTCGGGCTCGGCACGGGCATCACGCTCGTCGCCCAGCACGATCCGATCGACCTGGCCAAGCAGGTCGCGACCCTGGACCATCTGTCCGGCGGCCGGTTCACCCTCGGGCTCGGCTTCGGCTGGAACGTGGAGGAGGCCGCCGACCACGGTGTGCGGTGGAGCACCCGGCGCGAGCTGGGCCGGGACCGGATGGCGCTGATGCGGGCGCTGTGGTCGGAGGAACCGGTCGCCTACGAGGGGGAGTTCGGCGGGGTCCGGGCCAGTCACGCGCACCCCAAGCCCGTGCAGAAGCCGCGCGGCCCGGTCGTGGGCCCGCGCACGCTGCTCGGCGGGGCCGCCGGGCCCAAGCTGTTCGACCACATCTGCGAGTACGCCGACGGCTGGCTGCCCATCGGCGGCCGCGGGCTCTCCGAGTCCCTGCCCCGGCTGCGCACGGCCTGGGCCGAGGCGGGCCGCGACCCCGAGGCCCTCCAGGTCGTCCCGTACGCGGTCCATCCGACTCCGGGGAAGCTCGCGCACTATGCCGATCTCGGTGTCGAGGAGGTGGTGGTGCAGTTGCCTCCGGCGGAGGAGGCGGAAGTGCTGAAGGCGCTGGACGATCTGACCGGGTATCTTCCAGGTACCTGACAACTCTGTCGGGCCGAACGGGGGAGCGGCACCGCGTCATGAGATTCGCCTGGTTGGCCTGGCTCGTGCAGCACTTCGACGACTACGGCTACAGCCAAGGTCTGCTGCCCTCCGCGATCGGCACGCTGGCCGTGCTCGTGACCGCCGCGCTGGTCTGGTTCGCGCTGCACCGCAACAGGCCGGCCGCCCTGGCCGCTGCCGGGCTCACGTCCGCCCTGGGAATTGGATGGCTGGCCTTCCACTGACGCGGCTCACCCGGGTTGATCAGCGCACTCGTATGCTCGAAGGATGACGACTTCCGCGACCTCCGGAACGGGACCCACCGAGAACTCCATGCGTCGCGCCCTGAAACGGGCCAGGGACGGCGTCTCCCTCGATGTCGCCGAGGCGGCGGTGCTGCTCCAGGCCCGGGGCGGGCAGCTGGAGGACCTGTCGGCCTCGGCCGCCCGGGTCCGGGACGCGGGCCTGGAGGCGGCCGGCCGGCCCGGGGTCATCACGTACTCGAAGAGCGTCTTCATCCCCCTGACCCGGCTGTGCCGGGACAAGTGCCACTACTGCACCTTCGTCACCGTCCCCGGCAAGCTGCGCCGCGAGGGACACGGGATGTTCATGTCCCCGGACGAGGTGCTGGACATCGCCCGCAAAGGCGCGGCGCTCGGCTGCAAGGAAGCCCTCATCACCCTCGGCGACAAGCCCGAGGACCGCTGGCCCGAGGCGCGTGAGTGGCTCGACGCGCACGGCTACGACGACACGCTCGCCTATGTCCGGGCCATCTCCATCCGGATCCTGGAGGAGACGGGCCTGCTGCCCCACCTCAACCCGGGCGTCATGAGCTGGACCGACTTCCAGCGGCTGAAGCCCGTCGCGCCCAGCATGGGCATGATGCTGGAGACGACCGCGACCCGGCTCTGGTCGGAGCCGGGCGGTCCCCACTACGGCTCTCCCGACAAGGAGCCCGCGGTGCGGCTGCGGGTGCTGGAGGACGCGGGGCGTTCCTCCGTGCCCTTCACCTCGGGCGTCCTGATAGGCATCGGGGAGAACTACGAGGAGCGCGCCGAGTCCCTGTTCGCGCTGCGCAAGGTGACCCGGGCCTACCACGGCGTCCAGGAACTCATCATCCAGAACTTCCGCGCCAAGCCGGACACCGCCATGCGCGGCATGCCCGACGCGGAACTGGACGAACTCGTCGCCACGGTCGCCGTCGCCCGGCTGCTCATGGGCCCGTCGGGCTGCATCCAGGCCCCGCCCAACCTCGTCGACGACGAGTACGAGCGGCTGATCGGGGCCGGTATCGACGACTGGGGCGGGGTCTCGCCGCTGACCATCGACCACGTCAACCCCGAGCGTCCCTGGCCGCAGATCGAGGAGCTCGCCGAGAAGTCCCGGGTGGCCGGGTTCGAGCTGCGGGAACGGCTCTGCGTGTACCCGGAGTTCGTGCGGCGCGGTGAGCCCTGGCTGGACCCGCGGCTGCGCCCGCACGTGGCGGCGCTGGCCGACCCGGAGACCGGGCTGGCCCGCCCCGACGTCCTTCCGCGGGGCCTGCCGTGGCAGGAGCCGGAGGAGGTCTTCACGGCGTCCGGGCGCACCGACCTGCACACCACCATCGACAGCGAGGGCCGTACCTCCGACCGGCGGGACGACTTCGACGAGGTGTACGGCGACTGGGGCGCCCTGCGCGAGGCCGCCGCCCCGGGCATGGTGCCGCAGCGCATCGACACCGACGTACGCGAGGCCCTGCGCACGGCCGCCGACGACCCGACGAAGCTCACCGACGACGAGGCGCTGGCCCTGCTGCACGCGGACGGCCCCGCGCTGGACGCCCTCGCCCGGGTCGCCGACGACGTACGCAAGTCGGCCGTCGGTGACGACGTCACCTACATCGTCACGCGGAACATCAACTTCACGAACGTCTGCTACACCGGCTGCCGCTTCTGCGCCTTCGCCCAGCGCCGCACCGACGCCGACGCCTACACCCTCTCCCTGGACCAGGTCGCCGACCGGGCCCAGCAGGCCTGGGACGTGGGCGCGGTGGAGGTCTGCATGCAGGGCGGCATCCACCCGGACCTGCCCGGCACGGCGTACTTCGACATCGCGCGCGCGGTGAAGGAACGCGTCCCCGGCATGCATGTGCACGCCTTCTCGCCGATGGAGGTCGTCAACGGCGCGACCCGCACCGGCATGTCCATCCGCGAGTGGCTGACCGCCGCCAAGGAAGCGGGCCTGGACACCATCCCGGGCACGGCCGCCGAGATCCTCGACGACGAGGTCCGCTGGATCCTCACCAAGGGCAAGCTGCCCGCCGCTGACTGGATCGAGGTCGTGTCGACGGCCCACGAGCTGGGCATCCGGTCGTCCTCGACGATGATGTACGGCCATGTGGACCAGCCCCGGCACTGGCTCGGGCATCTGCGCACCCTCGCGGGCATCCAGCAGCGCACGGGCGGCTTCACCGAGTTCGTGACGCTGCCGTTCGTGCACACCAACGCGCCGGTGTACCTGGCCGGGATCGCCCGCCCCGGCCCGACCATGCGGGACAACCGCGCGGTCACGGCCATGGCCCGGCTGCTGCTGCACCCGCACATCCCCAACATCCAGACCAGCTGGGTGAAGCTCGGCACCGAGGGCGCCGCCGAGATGCTCCGCTCCGGCGCGAACGACCTCGGCGGCACACTCATGGAGGAGACGATCTCCCGCATGGCGGGCTCGTCGTACGGCTCCTACAAGTCGGTCAAGGACCTCATCGCGGTGGCCGACGCCGCGGGCCGCCCGTCGAAGCCGCGGAACACCCTGTACGGGGACGTCCCCGAGGAACGACAGCAGGCGGCCCAGGCGTCGGACGGCCATCTGCCGGAACTGCTGCCGGTACTGGACTGAGGGTCTGCGGGGCTGGCGGCCTGGGGGCCTGGGGGCCCTGAGCGTCTGCCGGGGCTGATGGGCTGAGGGCTTGGCGGCCTGCCAGGCTGTCGGCCTCTCGGATCGGCGGTCTCGCCAGTCATGCGGCCTGACGCCCTGCCAGCCCCGCCGCCCTGCCAGGCTTGCTGCCCAGCCGGACGGGCAGCCCGCTGAACTGGTGGTCTACTGGCCCCGGGCATCCGCCGGCTGATGTGCCGTCAAGGTGCGGTTGGCCGGGGTGCCGGGGTGTGCCGGTGGCGGGGTGGTCGTGCCCCGGCCCAGCCACAGCAGGAGCAGACCGAGGGAGCTGGCGATCGCCGGCCAGTAGATGTAGCGGAAGTCCGTCGCGGGCATGATCGGCAGATAGCCGAGGATGTAGGCCGCCGAGCTGATGCCCAGTGCCCGGACCGGCATGGAGAACAGGCCCCTGCCCGGGCGGACGGTCAGGACCAGGGCGACGGCGAGCCAGAACCAGCCGCGGAACAGCCACGGCAGGTCACTCGCCATGCCGCGCACATACGTGCTGAGCGTGTCCTCCAGCCGGGGATGCGCCACCTCGACGCCCAGGTCGTTGCGGGTGATCCCCGCCTTGTAGACGTAGCCGGTGTCGAACAGCAGACTCGCGAAGAGCCGCAGCCGGTACTGGAGGTACTGCGGGACATGCCCGCTCATCTCCTTCAGCCACAGGGACGTGATCTCGCCCGAGTCCGAGCGCAGCCCGTCCGCCGGGCGGGCGTAGCAGGCCCAGTAGGCGTCCGAGAGGGCGTCCACCCGCCGGCATTCCTCGGCGGAGGCGACGAGCCGGTCCCTCAGGTCGGGTGACACGTCCGCCGACCGGAGTTCGTCCACCCTCAGGACGTGGACGAGGTCGTCGAGCATGATCTGCGCGCCCTGCTTCGTCTCCAAGGGCCGGGCGAACAGGGAGATGGCGGCGGCCGGCACGACCAGGGCGGCCGCGAGCGCCGCCGTGCACGTCACCCACGTACGGCGCCCGGGAGCGCGCCACAGCGCGAGGACGAGCATGACGAAGACGGGGATCGCGGCGAAGAAGGCGTTCTTGCGCACCAGCATGGCGTACGCGAGGAACAGCACGCCCAGCCCGAGCAGCCCCCACCGCACGGCGGGACGGCGAAGGTCGCTGTCCCGCAGCCGCAGCCCCGTGAAGGCGACCGCGCACGCCGCGAGCAGCGCGAACGCCGCGTGGACGTCCTTCCACACCACCCCGACGAACGTCAGCACGAACGGAGTCAGCCCCAGCCCGAGCACGGCGAACGGACCGGCACGGCTCCCGGTCAGCGCCCCCACACACCAGGCCAGCACCCAGAGCGCCCCCCAGAAGACGACCGATTGCAGGACCAGCATGGAGGCGATCGACCCGGTCACGGCGATCAGTGCACGCCACACCAGGCTCAGCACGGGCGGGTGCCAGTCCGTCAGGGGCAGCTTTCCCTGGGCCTGGCGGAGCTGGTCGAGGCTGTCGGGACTCAGGTAGCCCGGGGCGAAGACGAGGATCGTGCCCAGACAGCAGACCGCGGCGACGGCGGCCGGCACCCAGACCCAGCGCCGCACCCGCGGCATCCATCCCATTCGTCCCATAAGTCGGATGCTAACGGCTCAGGGTGCGACGAAGACGTAGCGCCGATAGGCGTAGAAGCGGAACAGGGTCGCGAGCACCCAGCCGAAGATCCGGGCGGTGTTGTCGCTGAGCGCCGAGTCGAGCCCGAGCAGCTGCCGGGAGGCGAAGACCGTGCCGGCGGTGATGGCGAGCCCGACCCCGTTCGCCACGAGAAACAGGACGAGTTCTTGGGTCACCTTCTCGCGGTGCTGGTCGCGGTAGGTCCAGTAGCGGTTCCCGACCCAGCTGAACAGCGCGGCCGCCGTCGTCGCGATGACGGACGCCTGCACCGGGGAGGTCCGCATCGGCCCGCCCTCCGCGCCGCCGGGCAGGCCGAAGACCAGCAGGTTGTAGCCGCCGTTGTCCACGACGAAGGCCAAGGCGCCGACGACTCCGAACTTGGCGGCCTCGCGCCAGACGCCCTTGACGGCGTCACGCGCACGCAGCGCGACAGTTGCGAGGACCGGCACACGGTGAGACTAACGGCCCGGCGCGCCCTCACCGACCAGACCCGCCCATATCGCATGATTTTAGTCGTATTCGGTGCCGGTCCGAGAGGAGCAGCCGTGGAACCGACGATCGCGTGTGTCGTGCCGTGTCACAACGAGGAGGCGGCCATCGGCAAGGTGGTCCGCGACCTGCGGGCGGCCCTCCCCGAGGCCGTCGTCTACGTGTACGACAACGCCTCCACCGACGCCACGGTGGAGATCGCCCGGGGAGCGGGCGCGATCGTCCGGGAGGAGACCCGCAAAGGCAAGGGCAATGTCATCCGGCGCGCCTTCGCCGACGTCGACGCCGACGCCCTGCTCCTCATCGACGGCGACGACACCTACGACGCCGCACGCGCCCGTGACCTGGTGGACCTGCTCTTCGAGGGGCCCTACGACCAGGTCGTCGGCGCCCGCCGGGTGACCGCCGACGGGGCCTACCGGGCGGGGCACGCGGTCGGCAACAAGGTGCTCACCGGGGCCGTGCGGTCCCTGTTCGGCAACGACGTGACCGACATGCTCAGCGGCTACCGGGTCTTCTCGCGGCGCTTCGTGAAGTCGTTCCCGGCGCTGGCCCGCGAGTTCGAGACCGAGACCGAGATGACGATCCACGCGCTGCACCTGCGGCTGCCCACCGCCGAGGTCGTCGTGGACTACCGGGTCCGACCGGCCGGCGGCGAGAGCAAGCTGCGCACCTACCGGGACGGCTGGCGCATCCTGCGGGTCATCCTCGATCTGGCGCGGCGCGAACGCCCCTCGCTCGTCCACACCGTGATCGCGGGCGTGCTGGCCCTGGTCTCGGTCATCCTCGGCATCCCCGTCATCGCCGACTTCATCGAGACGGGCACCGTGCCCCGCGTCCCCACGGCGATCCTCGCCGCCGCCATCATGACCATCGCCGCGCTCGTCCTGCTCGTGGGCTACATCCTCGAGTCCCTCATGCACATGCGGCAGGAGCAGTCCCGCCTCGTGCACCTCTCCTACCCGGCCCCCGCCCGCGCGCCGGACCGCACCGCCCATGGCGCCGGTACGGGCCCGGTGCCGGTCCGCAAGCCGGCCCACGGCGGCTGAGACCGCTGGATGCTGTGGGCGAATCGGCCGGGGTCCGGACCCTCTGTCGAAAACCGTGAACACTTTCGCGGAAAGTGTTCACGGTTTCCGGGGGAGGGGTGGGGGAGGGCGTGGCGTCCGTCGCCCCTGAAGAGGCGCACGCGCAGTACGATGATCGGAACCCCGCCTGCTGTACGGGGTCCCGTGACTGAGGAGATGCGTACCCGTGCCTGCCCGACTTCCTTCGTGGGCCTGGACGACCGGGCTGACCGTCGGAGCGATAGCCGCGGTGACGGTCCTGGCCGTGCAGGCGGACCGGGGCCCGCACCCCACCGCCTCGTCGGCCAAGCCGAAAAGCACGGCGTCGGCGGACACGCAGCCCACCCCTACCGCGTCCGCCCCGACCCGGGTGCCCGACGGCTCCGGCACCGGCCGGCGCATCGTCTACTCCCTCGGCGAGAAGCGGGTGTGGCTGGTCGACGCGAGCGAGGGCAGCCGCCGTACGTTCACCGTGTGGCCGGGCACGGTCAACCCCGACCCCGGCTCGTACACGGTGTCGTCGCGCAATGAGGGCACGACCGGCTCGGACGGCGTCCAGATCGAACACATCATGTACTTCGCCGCGAAGTCCGGTGTCTCCGTCGCCTTCTCCAACGCGGTCGACGGCGCCTCACCGCCGCCCGCCGCCTCCGGCACGCAGACGGGCGGAGTCCGGATGCGGAAGGCGGACGGCACGGCACTGTGGGCGTTCGGCACCGTCGGTACGACGGTGACCGTGGTCAGGTAGAAGAGGATTCCGTACGCGGGCCCGACAACTGGTTGACGATCAGCACGACACCGCTGAACAGGAAGACCCGGGTCGCCGCGTCCAGCCCGTTCCAGCTCTTCGACTGCCACATCGAGAACCACTCGCCGCCGACCCCGATGAACCCGGCCCCGAACAGCAACATCACCATCAGCAGCCCGTACGTCGACACCTGCCGGGCGCGCCGCTGATCACGTCTGGCCCACAGCCAGCTCCCCGCTATGAGGGCGAACGCGGCGACGGTCTCCCACGCGATGATCGCGATATAGGCGGCGTCCTGAAGTGTCTCGCTGGTGATGGCCCGCCACATCAGGTCCTCGTCCTTGAACGTGGTGTCCATGGCGAGCACATGCCGGACGAACTGCTGGTTGGTGCCGAAGTCGGTGATGTTCCCGAAGGCGACGAGCGTCATGTAGAGGGCGATGGTGGCGGTGAGCAGCGTGGCGGCAAGAGGCAGCGTGCCGCGTGAAGTGGGGGAGGTGGCCATGCCGATCATTCTCCCCGGACGCCGGGGCGAGCGCGAGACAATGACGACGGAAGCCGACCGGGCGAGACGAGGGGAACGTACGGATGGCGCAGCCGGGACCGTCGATGCAGGACCTGATACGGCAACGCACCCGGGCCGGCTTCGTCGGCAGGAGCGCCGAACGGGCCCTGTTCCGCGCCAACTTCGCCACCGCCCTGCACGACGAACGCCACCGCTTCCGCTTCCATGTGCACGGCAACGCGGGCGTCGGAAAGACCTTTCTGGTGCGGGAGTTGGAGCAGATCGCCCGTGAACAGGGCGCGCTGACCGCGTACGTGGACGACAGCGCCGGCAGCGTGCCGGAGGTGATGGCGGAGATCAGCCGTCAGTTCGCCGCGCAGGGGCACAGGCTGAAGGAACTGAACCGCCTGCTCGCCGCCCACGAGGAGCGCCGCCACGAGGCGGCTCTGGCCGCCCTCGCCACCCTCGACGGGCAGGCGGCGGACACCGGCCCGTCGACGGGCGGGAGAGCGGTGGCCCGGGGCGGAATGATCGCGCTGGGGATGGTCCCGGTCGTCGGCCCCCTCGCGGGCATGCTCGACGCGGAGCAGTTCGCGGGCGGAGTGGACCGGTTCCGCGAGAGCGTCATGGCCCGCTTCCGCAACCACGAGGACGTGCAACTGGTCTTCGCCCCGGAGCAGGTGCTGACCCCGGTGCTCCTGCGCGAACTCGCGGACGCGGCGGCGTCGGCCCCCTGGATCGCCCTCTTCCTCGACACGTACGAGCGCACGGCCCCGTATCTGGACCACTGGCTGCACGAGACGATGACGACCGACCGCCACGGGGCCGTCCCCGCCACACTCGTCGTGGTCACGGCGGGCCAACGCCCCCTGGGCGCGACCCGCTGGGGCGGGGTGCGGGACTTCGTGGCGGAAGTACCCCTGGCCCCCTTCACCGAGGACGAGGCCCGCGGACTGCTGGCCGGCAAGGGCGTGACCGCCGAACCGGTCGTCGAGGAGGTACTGCGCCTCAGCGGCGGCCTCCCCGTCCTGGTCTCCACCCTCGCCGAGTCCCGCCCCACCGACGCGGACGACGTGGGCGACCCCAGCGCCACGGCGGTCGACCGCTTCCTGAAGTGGGAGCAGGACCCGGCACGCCGGGCCGCCGCGCTGTCCTGCGCACTGCCGAGATGGCTCGACGGCGATGTGTTCCGGGCGGCGGCCGACTGCCCCGAAGAGGAACTGGCCTCCCTCTACACGTGGTTGCGGGGCATGCCGTTCGTCGTCGAGCGGGGCGGGGGACGGCTGCGCTACCACGACGTCGTACGAGCGCCGATGCTGCGCGCCGAACGGCGACGGTCCCCACGCGAATGGGCCGGGCGGCAGCGACGGCTGGCACGGACGTTCAGGGAATGGCGGGAGGAGACCGGACGGGGGCTGGAGGACCTCTGGGCGGACGACACCTGGCGGGACCTGCGCCAGGCCGAGGCGTACCACCTCCTCTGCGCGGGCGACCGGGACGCACTGCCGCAGGCCCTGCGGGACTTCGTCCACGCCTGCGGCGCCGGTGAGGTCATGGCCGTGCGATGGGCCCGCGTCCTGGTGGACGCCGGACAGGACGCCGACGCGGAGCCGGTGGCCGAATGGGGAAGGAAGCTGACAACGGCACTCGACACGGAGAGCATCGCCGCGGCACTCGCCCTGCTGCTGAGCCACGCCGCACTCGACGCCCCGGACCAGGCCCGGGCCCGGGTGATCCGGGGCGACGAACTGCGCGGCGCGGGCGCGTACACGGATGCCCTCGCCGAGTACGACCGGGCCGTCGCCCTCGATCCCGATCTGGCCGTCGCCTACCGCTACCGGGCCGGGATCCGCGGGGACCTGGGCGACCACGACGCGGCGATCGCCGACCTCGACCGGGCCGTGGCGCTGGAGCCGAACCACGCCGGGTACGTCGCCCTGCGCGGCGAGCACCACCGCATCGCCCGGCACGACACGGAGGCGCTCCGGGACCTGACCGAAGCGATCCGCCTGGACCCGGCCAACGATTTCGCCTGGGCGTCCCGGGGCGCCACACACGAACGCCGGGGAGACCTGGACGCCGCCCTCTCCGACCTGGGCCGATCCCTGGACCTCAAGCCGGACTACGCCTGGGCCCTAGCCCGCCGCGCCCGCGTGTGGCGGTCCCTCGGCGACTCCGCCCGCCAACTGGCCGACCTCGACCGCGCCCTCGCCCTGACCCCCGACTGGCCGTGGGCCCGCTGCGAACGAGGCGACGCCCTGCGCACGGCCGGCCGCGACGAGGAAGCCGTCGCCGACCTCACCCACGCGCTCGCCCTGGACCCCGCCTACACCTCGGCGTACGCCAGCCGCGGCGCGTCCCTCGCCCACCTCGGCCGCCACACCGAAGCCCTCGCGGACCTGAACCGCGCAGTGGAACTCCGCCCGACCTACGTCTGGGCCCTGTGCCGCCGCGCCGCGCTCCACGCGACCATGGACCAGCACCAACAGGCCCGGGCGGACGTGGAACACGTACGCGACCTGGACCCCGGCGCCTTGCAACGCCTCCCGGATCCGGACCGCGCGGTACTGGGCCCGTTCCTCACGGGGTGAACATCGCCCCCGTCCCAGGGGTGTACATGACTCCACCCCCGAGACGGAGGACAGCCGGAGCGAGAATCGACACCCCTCCCCGTAGCGTCCTGAGCCATGAAGACCCCTGCCTTACTCCTGGCGCTTCTCACGGGGATGGCCGTCGCCGCCCCCCACCCCACCTCCCACGCGACCACGTGGAACTGCGAGGCGCCTCCGGGCCTGCAACACGCCTTGGACGAGCTCACCGGGAGACACCAACTCGCCGGAGCGGCGGCCGAGGTGACCGACCCGTCCTGCGGCCGCTGGACCTCCGCAGCCGGCCGGGCCGACCTCCGCACCGGACGGCCCATGAACGCCGAGGACCGTCTCCGCATCGGCAGCGTCACCAAGACCTTCACCGCCACCACGGTCCTGCAACTGGCGGACTGCCTCCCCGGCCTCGTCCAGGGCAACGGCTACGACGGCCGCGACATCACCGTGCGGGACCTTCTCCGCCACACCAGCGGACTCCCCGACCACGGCGACTCGCTGGCCACCGCCGACATCGACTGGCTGCGCCACCACCAGTTCACACCCCGAGAACTGGTCTCCCGGGCCCTGCAACTGCCGCCCCCCAAGGCCACATGGCACTACTCGACCACGAACTACATCCTGGCGGGCCTGGTCATCGAAAAGGTCACAGGCCACCCGGCGGAGAAGGAGATCTCCCGCCGGATCATCAAGCCCCTGAAACTGCGCGACACGTACTGGCCCGGCGACTCCGAGCACATCCGCGGTCGCCACTCCCGCAGCTACTTCACGACCGAGCGCGTGGACGGCACCGAGTGGAACACCTCGGCGGGCGGCGTGGGCGGCGCGCTGATCTCCACGCCCCGGGACGTGAACACGTTCTTCGAGGCCCTCCTGAACGGCCGTCTCCTCTCACGCCCCGGGCTGGCCGAGATGCGCAACACGGTCCCGGGCGACCCCGACCGACTGGGCCCGGACGGCCGCTACGGCCTCGGCCTGATCACCTCGCCCCTGTCCTGCGGAGACCACTGGACCGGCCACACCGGCTCCGTACGAGGCGGCCACAACACGATCTCCGCCGCCGCCCCCGACGGCCGTCAGGTCACCCTCGTCATCAACGAGTCCCCACGCACGGACGCGACCACGACGTCCCTCATCGCCGCGGTCGACACGGCACTCTGCGCGGACTGAGTATCCAGAAACTCGGACCAGGCACCGCCGGTGAATGCCAGACGGGCGCCGTCCCTGTTCTTGGAGTCGCGGATGTGGATGGTGGGGTGGGATATGGCGACCTCGACGCAATCAGCGTCGTCGTTGCCGCTGTAGCTGCTCTTGAACCAGTCGAGTTGGGTGCCCACGCCGCTGCTCTCAGTGCTCCGCCGCGAGTATCAGGAACTCGGACCAGGCACCGCCGGTGACGGCCAGGTGCGCGCCGTCCTTGTTCTTGGAGTCGCGGATGTGGATCGTGGGGTGGGATATGGCGACCTCGACGCAATCAGGACCGTCGTTGCTGCTGTAGCTGCTCTTGAACCAGTCGAGCTCAGTGGTCACGTCTCTTCTCCCAGAACTTTCTCAATGAAGGCCAGGGACTCCCGGGGTGAGAGGGCCTGGGCCCGGATCATTCCATAGCGCATGTCGAGGATCTGGGCCTCCCGCGGGTCGCTGATCACCCGGTTGTGCAACTGAGCCTCGAAGTGCCCCAGTGTCTTGCCCTCCTGGAGCTTCAGCACCCGGAACGGCCCCGCCATACCCGCGTGGTCCTCCCGGTCCGTCGGCATGACCTGGATCGACACATGCCGCAACTTGGCGACCTCCAACAGGTGTTCGAGCTGTTGGCGCAGCACCATTCTGCCCCCGATCGGCCGCCGTAGCGTCGTCTCTTCCTGGACAAAGGTGATGAGCGCTCGCGGCACGCGATCGAAGACGGCCTTCCGCGCCATGCGTGCGGCGACGTGCCGCTCGATCTCGTCCTCGGTGAATGCCGGCCGCCGCATGCCGTACAACGCCTGGGCGTACTCCGGTGTCTGGAGCAGTCCGTGGATCTGGTGGTTGTCGTAGGCCCCGAGTTCGACGGCCTCGTCCTCCAGCTTCGCCAGGTCCCTCACCTTCTTGGGATACCGGGCCTTCTCCACGTCCTCCTTCATCACGGCGAGTTTCCCGCCCGCCCCCAACACCTCATCCGCCTTGTCCAGGAAGTCCGGCTTGGGAACGCGCCGAGCGCGCTCCACCGACGAGACCATCTCCTCCCCGTACCCGATGGCGGAGCCCAACTCCGCCTGCCGCATCCCCGCGGCCTCGCGCCACATCTTGATCTGCCGACCGACCGTCCTCAGTACGGCCGCCGCTTCCTCGTCCTCCACGCTTCCCCTCCACTGACGTACGAGCCGTACGACCCCGTCAGGCGCCCGGACAGTCACGCTCCGTACCGAGGTCGTTGCTGTTCAGAGTAAGAACGACCGACCACGCTGGGTGACATGAGTCAGAAATCCCTCGCGGAAATCACCACCCCCGTACGCCACTTCACGATCCAGTTGTCCGCCACTCGAAGAGGTGCTCGACTGGCGCGGCTGCTCACCGCACGCCAACTCGACGAGTGGGGTGAGCCGTACGACGCCGCCGCGCAGGTCGTGGCGGAGCTGGCGTCCAACGCCGTGCTGCACGGACACGTCCGGGGCAGGGACTTCCGGCTCGGCCTGAAGCTGCGCCCCGACCGCGTGCTCCGCATCGAGGTCACGGACGCCCGGGGCGACCGGATCCCGCGCGTCCCCGACCCGGTGGAGAAGGACACCGAGGGCGGCAGGGGCTTACGCATCGTCGAGGCGTACACGGACCGCTGGGGCGTGACGGAAGCGCCGGCGAACGCCAAGACGGTCTGGGCTGAACTGGTTCTGCGCAACGGTGACTTGCCACCCTCGTCGATCTAGGGTGATCGGATGGACGTGGGGTCGGTGTTGATAGCCGTAGCCGGTGTGGCGGGAACTCTCGGGGGCGCGCTGCTCACCCAACGGGGCGCCGAGAAGGCCAAGCGGCGCGAGCTGGAGATGACGCAGACCATCCAGGAGGCCCGCGAGAACCGCGACCTCCGGCGCCGCTGCTACACGGAACTCCACCGCGACGCCCGCCAGTTCTGCACCGCGCTCAGCCGGCAGCTGTACGTCCTACGGGACCGCACCCCCGGCGACGAGGACATCCAGTCCCTGGAAGCGGCCAAGGACACCTACCGCGACCGCTGGTCCGAGGCGCTGATGATCGCCCCTGACCCGGTGATCACCCCGGCCCGAGACGTGAACGGCGCCCTCAACAGGGTCTACGGCCAGATCAAACGCCTGGAACAGGCGAACCCACGCCCCGGCGAGACCCTGCGCTCCGCCGCCGAGGCCCAGCACGCCATCTGGACACTGATAGCCGCCACGAGAGAAGCGATGCGCCGCGACCTCGGGATCACGGCCGAATCAGAGGACCGCCCCCACTCCTCCAGCGACGCCGACACGTTCTTCCGGGACTTCGACAACCCGAACGAGGACACCGGCGCCCGACCCTCGTCCTAGGCAGCCCGCCCGAGCTCCTTCTCCAGCAGCGTGAAGGACTTGGGCACGCCGCCCGGCTGTGGCTTGCCCTCCTTGTGGCCCACTACGCGGTAGCCCGCGTCGCGGTAGTACGCGGTGAGCTGGGTGTTGCCGGCCAGGCAGTCCAGGCGTACGTGGGTGCGGCCGGTCGCGGCCACGCGGGATTCCGCGTGGCGCAGCAGGAGCCGACCCGTGCCGGGCGTGGACGCGGACCGGTTCACCATGAGGCGGTGTACGTATCCGGCCACGGGCGGCTGCGGGCCCCACGCGGACTCGTCCGACCACCACAGTTCCCAGGCACCGGCGACCTCCCCGTCGGCCTCCGCGAGCCAGATCTCGCCGTGGGTCATGACGCGGCGGAAGTGGGACTCGTCGAGCTCTCCCGGCTGCCACTGCCCGGTGATGCCACGGGTCAGCATCCAGCGGGCCGCGTCGTCGCGGAGGCGGACGAGGGTGGACAGGTCGGACTCGGTGGCCGGGCGGACGCGTAGATCGTTCACGCGGGGATCCTCGCACACCTGTCCGAGGCGTCGAGTGCTCAGAGCGACAGTCCGTGAGCTGCCCGTGAAGGCGGGATTCCGCCCACTGAACCCACCGTCCCCGTTCGATTACAGTGCCTAGCTGTCGTACGTGTGGACGGTCCCTGGGAGGTCAAGGTGGGTGCGACTGCCGGCGCCGTCTGGGGCCGTACGGAGCAGCAGGACTACCGCAGCCGGGTGCGCGGGACGCTGCTCGGCGTGGCTGTGGGGGACGCGCTGGGCACGCCCGTGAACGGGCTGGGGATCGACGCGATCAGGGAGGCGCACGGGGCCGAGGGGCTGGTCGATCTGGCCCCGGCCTACGGCAGACGCGGTGCTGTCACGCACATCACGCAGCTCACCCTGTTCTCCGTGGACGGACTGATCCGGGCCCACGTGCGCCGCGACACCGGAGCCTGGCATCCGCCGACCGATGTGCACCGGGCGTATCTGCGCTGGGCCGCCACCCAGCGGGACTGGGGGCCCGACGAGCGCCGCAAGGACGACGGCTGGCTCGCCCGGGAGGAGTGGCTGTACGCGCGGCGGGACCCGCACCAGTCCCTGTTGCTGGGGCTCGGCGACGAGATCATGGGCACCCCGGACACGCCCAAGAACCCCGGTGAGGCCGGACCCGAGGCCGCGACCCGCTCCGCCCCGTTCGGGCTGCTCGTGGGCTGGGAGCCGCAGCTCGTCGCGCAGCTCGCCGTCGAGTGCGCGGCGCAGACCCACGGCCACCCCGCCGCCTCGCTCGCGGCGGGCGCGTACGCGGTGATCGTGCACGCCCTCGCCCTCGGCGAGAGCCTCGACGGTGCCGTGCAGCGCGCCTTCGCGATGCTGGCCGCCCGCCCCGGGCACCAGCCCGTCTCGGACGCCCTCCAGCACGCGCTGGGCGCCGTACGGCAGGGCATGCCCGGCCCGGAGCGCGTGACCGAGCTGTGCGGGGCCGGTACGGCGGAGAGCCTCGTCGGCGCCGCCGTGTACTGCGCCCTCGTCGCCGCCGACGTCCGCCACGGGCTCTGCCTCGCCGTCAACCACGACGGCCCGTCCGCCGCCACCGGCGCGCTGACCGGCGGCCTGCTCGGCGCCCTGCACGGGGAAACGGCCCTCCCCCCGGCCTGGCTGGCCGAGCTGGAGGGCCGCCCCACCGTCCTGGAGCTGGCCGACGACTTCGCCATGGAGATGACCCAGGGGCCCGCCCTGCACGGGCCCGGGGGGTCGTCGCCGGGGTGGCTCGCCCGCTACCCCCGCGCCTGAACCGGAGACCGGGCTCACTCCCGGGTCGTCGTCCGCACCACCCCGTCCGCCGGACCGGCCGGCGTCGGGATGGCGGCCGCCGCCGTCCCGTCCCCGTCCGTGTTGATCTTCTCGATCAGTGCCAGCCGCTCCGGGGTGTCCTCCGGCTTGATCCAGCCGACGAGGATGTAGAGGACCAGGGAGACCGCCAGCGGGATCGAGACCTGGTACTGGAGCGGGACGCCGCCCTCGACGTTCCAGTGGATCGGGTAGTTCACCAGCCAGAAGGCGAGCAGGCCCATCGACCAGCTGGTGAGGGCCGCGGTCGGTCCGGAGCGGCGGAACGCGCGCAGCAGGCCCAGCATCATCGGGATGGCCATCGGGCCCATCAGTCCGGCCACCCACTTGATGACGACGGTGATGATGTCCTTGAACGCGGGGGAGTTGACCTGCGTCGCCGCCGCCATGGACAGACCGAGGAAGACGACCGTCGCGATCCGGGCGACCCGCAGGCCCTGCCCCTGGTTCCACGTCCTGGCCCTGGACCAGATCACCGGCGCGCAGTCCCGGGTGAACACCGCCGCGATGGCGTTGGCGTCGGAGGAGCACATGGCCATGGTGTGCGAGAAGAAGCCGACGATGACGAGGCCCAGCAGGCCGTGCGGGAGGAGCTGTTCGGTCATCAGGGCGTAGGAGTCGGAGCCGTCCGGCTTCTGCGACTCGACCAGCAGCGGCGACATCCACATGGGGAAGAACAGCACCAGCGGCCAGACCAGCCACAGGATCGCCGAGAGCCGCGCGGAGCGTTCGGCCTCCTTCGCGTTCGGCGTGGCCATGTAGCGCTGGGCCTGGTTGAGCATGCCGCCGTTGTACTCGAAGAGCTTGATGAAGAGGAACGCGAGCAGGAAGACCGTGCCGTACGGGCCGACCAACGGCTTGTCGTGGCCCTGGAGTTCGGGGGAGTCCCAGACCCCGGAGAAGCCGCCGTGGTCGTCGAGCCGTACGAAGACGGCGACGAACATCGCGATGCCGGCCAGCAACTGGATGATGAACTGGCCCAGTTCGGTCAGCGCGTCCGCCCACAGGCCGCCGATCGTGCAGTAGACCGCCGTGATGCCGCCGGTGATGAGGATGCCCTGGTTGAGGGAGATCCCGGTGAAGACGGACAGCAGCGTGGCGATCGCCGCCCACTTGGCGCCCACGTCGACGATCTTCAGCAGCATGCCCGACCAGGCCAGCGCCTGCTGGGTCTTCAGGTCGTAGCGGTTCTTCAGGTACTCCAGCGGGGACGCCACATGGAGGCGTGAGCGTAACCGGTTGATGCGCGGCGCGAAGAGTTTGGACCCGATGGCGATGCCGAGGGCGATCGGGAAGGACCAGGTGACGAAGGAGGTGACGCCGTAGGTGTAGGCGATGCCCGCGTACCCGGTGAACATCACCGCGCTGTAGCCCGACATGTGGTGGGAGATGCCGGAGAGCCACCAGGGCATCTTGCCGCCGGCGGTGAAGAAGTCGCTGACGTTGTCCACGCGTTTGTGCGACCAGACGCCGATCGCGACCATCACGGCGAAATAGCCGATGAGCACGGCCCAGTCGAGACCGTTCATGTGCGCCCTCCCAGGGGTCAGCCCGGCGCTCATCGTGGGCGCTCCCGCGTGAACACGACAAGTGACGGTCAGGTCAAGGAGGGGTAAAAATGTTCGGCGTGATGGCCTCGGTTCATCTACATGAACTCATCGCATCAACTCCCCTGCGTTGACCAGCAATGACTGCCCGGTGATCGCCCGGGCCCGGTCCGACGCCAGGAACACCGCCGCGTCGGCCACATCCGAGTCCGCCGCCAACTCGGGCAGCGCCATCCGCCCGGTCAGCCGCTCCAGGACGGCATCCTCGGACACGCCCTCCGTCTGCGCCGTGAAGTGCACATACGCCTGCACCGGCGGCCCCCACATCCAGCCCGGCAGCACGGTGTTGACCCGGATCCGATGCGGCCCCAGCTCCCGCGCCAGCGAGTACATCGCGCTCGTCAGCGCCCCCTTCGACGCCGCGTACGCCGCCTGCCGCACCTGCGACGGAGCCGCCACCGCCGACTGCGTCCCGATGAACACCACCGCCCCGCCGCCGCCCTCCTTCAGCGCCGGCAGACAGGCCCGGGTCATCCGCAGCGTGCCCAGCAGATTCACGTCCAGCACCGCACGCCAGCTCTCGAAATCCGCGTCCTCGACACCGCCGAAGTAACTGTCCAGCGCGGCCACATGCACCACCGCGTCGATCCCCCCGAACCGCTCCACCGCCAGCCCCGCCAGCGCCTCGCACCGCGCCTCGTCGGTGATGTCGACGGCCCGGTGGGCGGTGCGCGCCCCGCCGGGGTCGAGCTCGGCTGCCGTCTTCGCCAGGCTCGCCTCCGTCCGGGCACCGAGCACGGCCCGCCCGCCGTCCCGCAGGACGGCCGCCACGACCTGCCGCCCCAGCCCGGCCCCGACCCCCGACACCACAACCGTCTTTCCCGCGAGCAGCGACATCGAAGACCTCCGGACCCCTGGCGCTATATCTGACGGAGCGTCAGAGTATGGGCCTGTCACCGACGAAGGGGAAGGGTCATGAGCGACGACACCCGCAGCGAGCTGTACGCCGAACTGGCCGCCGTCGGCCCCTACGGCACCCACCCCGGCCACGCCCTGATCACCATGGTCGAACCGCACCCGGGCCACGAGTACGCCTACAACCGCTGGTACGAGGACGACCACTACTACGCCGGCGCCATGGCCATGCCCTGGATGTACGCCGGCCGCCGCTGGGTCGCCACCCGGGACCTGCAACTCCTGCGCTACCCCGAGAAGTCGGCGATCGCCCAGCCCGTCACCACGGGCTGCTACCTCTCCACGTACTGGATCACCGACGGCCGCTACGACGACCACATGCGCTGGACGGTCGCCATCAACAAGCGCCTCAACCGCGACGGCCGCGTCTACCAGGGCCGCACCCACGTCCTCACCGCGTTCCAGGACCACGAGGCGACCGTGTACCGGGACGGCGCGGCGGGCCCCAGGGACCGGCACGCCCTCGACCACCCCTACGCCGGCCTGGTCCTCCAGGTCGTCGAGGCCGACACCCCCGAGCAGCGAACCGAGCTACTGGAATGGCTCCGCTCCCGCCACCTCCCGAAGCGCCTCGCGGGCTCCCCGGCGGCGATGGTGACGGCCTTCCGCCCCACCCCGCTCCCCGGCGACCGCATGACCTACGTCAAGCAGGTCGAGGGCGTCGACACCCGCCTGACCCTGCTGTGGTTCCTCCAGGCCGACCCCAGGGAGTGCTGGGAGAACCACTTCACCGGCCTCGACACGGCGGTGGCGGACTCGGGGCTCGGCAGAGTGGAGTTGGTGGCACCGTTCGTACCGACCCTGCCGGGCACCGACACCTACGTGGACCGGCTCCGCTGAGAACTCAGGCGATCAGCGCAGCTCCTGCGGGCAGGGCAGCCCCCGCGGGAACTGGTACGGCGCCGCCAGCCGGTACGTGCCCGCCTTCGGGGCGAGCAGCTCCGTCCAGCGGACGCCCTGCTCGTCCTCCTCGGTGTCCATCAGGCAGCCGTTGACGTTGACGTACGTCTTCGGCTCGCCCTCGGGCCGGTTCCTGGACTCCTCCGTCTCCTGGGGCGGCTTCAGGCTCTTGCCCTCGGAGTCGACGACGCTCAGCCAGGGCGTGTACGGGATGCGGACCAGAATCCGGCCCGGCTTCTTCACCTTGAGCACCATCTCGCCCTGCTCGGCCCGCTCGACGACGGTGTGGGGCTCGGCCAGCGGGGCGGGGTCGGTGACCTTGAAGAGCTGCCAGTTGGCGTCGCCCCAGACCTGGGTCAGATACGGCAGCCCGCGCTGCACCAGCGCCCGCTCCCGCACCCCGCCGTCGCCGTCCGGCTCGCCCTTGGGCAGCACGACGTAGTGCACGCCCCAGCGCCGCAGCCACTCGCGGTAGTTCGCCGAGTTGAGCGTGTCGTCGTAGAAGAGGGGGTTGCGCTCCATGTCGGCCTGGCGCATCCAGCCGCGGGCCAGGTTGACGTACGGCGCGAGCGCGGCGGCCTCCCGGTGGGAGCGGGCGGGGACGACCTCCACCCGGCCCTTCTCGGCGCCGACCTCCTGCAACTCGTTGAGCAGCGGCGCCAGCTCACGCGACCAGGACGCCGCCGGGGCGGTGTGCACGATGTCGTCGACCGTCTTGAAACCGATCCACCCGGCGAAGGCGACCATCGCGACCACGGCCGCGTACCACCTGCGGCCGCGCGGCACCGTGTACGGCAGCGCGGCCACCAGCGCGACCCCGGCGAACAGCATCGCGAGCCGCGTGATGTTGGACCCGATCTGGGAGCTGATCAGCCACACCAGCACCACGCCCAGCGCGTACACCGCCGCCGTCAGCCGGACCGTCTTCCAGTCGCTCGGCACCAGGACATAGGCGAGGACCGAGAACGCGACCGGCAGGATCACCGAGCCGAATATCATCGGCTGCGTCCCCGAGAAGGGGAACAGCAGCGCCGACACGCCCACCACCGCGCTCGGCGCCAGCCCCAGCGCCCACGCGCCCGGCCGCCGCTTCTGCAGGAACAGCGCGACCGCCACCAGGCCCACGAACAGACCCGCGACCGGCGACGCCATGGTGGCCAGCGCGGCCAGCGGCGCCGCGCACAGGGCCTTCGCCCAGCGCTTGTAACGCCACCGGTACGGCCAGCAGAACACCACGGAGACCGCGCCGAGCGCGAACATCATGCCGAGGCCGAACGTCACCCGCCCCGACACCGCGTTGCAGAACAGCCCGAACACGCCCGCCATCGACGCCCACAGAGGGTTGCGGACGGACCGGCTGCGCAGCAGGAGCAGCGTCAGCAGCCCGGCCGACACCGTCCCCGCGATCATCATCGTCGTCCGCACGCCGAGCACCGACATCAGATACGGCGACACGACGCTGTACGACACCGGGTGCATCCCGCCGTACCAGGCGAGGTTGTACGCCGAGTCCGGGTGCCGGCCGACGAACTCCGCCCACGCGTCCTGCGCGGCGAGGTCGCCGCCACTGTTCGCGAACGTGAAGAACCAGACGACGTGGAGCACTCCGGCGAGGCCGGTGACGGACAGGACGGGGTGGCGCAGCATGCGCTCACGCAGCGTCAGTACGGCGGCCCGAAGCCGGGTGTCGCGCTCACGGCCGGTCGTGCCGTCGGCGTCCCCCGCGTCGGCGCCGTGTGCGTCAGCGTCCCGTACGTCGGCCCGTGCTTCAGCGTCCGGTGGGTCGGCTTCCCGCGTCTCGGACATGCCTATTCGCGGGCCGGATACCGGGCCCGGATCGGCGTTCTCGGTGCGTGTCGGCTCCGCAGTGGCCACTGAAAGGCACTCCCCGTGTCCCGTCTTCTGTTCTCAGCTTCTGCTTCCCGGCCGCGTACCGTTCACCCTCGGTTCGCGACCGCGCCGCCGCGGACGGCGACCTGCCCCGATTCGGGACGCTAGCACGCACCCCGCCGAGCGGAGCCCGGACGGGCTGCGACCGGCGGGGTGCGGTGGTGCGAGTGGGCGTCCCGGGCTCAGCCGATGCGGGTGAGCTTGTCGGCGAAGCCCGGCTCCACGAGGTCCTCCTGGAGGGCGACCGGAACCTTGACCGCGCTGCTGCTGCCGTCACCGACGGTGAGCGTGCCCACCTTCTGGCCGGCCTTGGCCGTGTGCGGCAGCTCGTCCGCGGCGAACGTCAGCTTCACGGACAGGCCCGCCCAGCCGACCGCCGTGACGTCCTCGGTGACGGCGACCGGCGTACGGCCGCCAAGACCGTCGTCGGCGTACCCGACGATGTCGCCCTTCTTCAGGATCGTCGCCGACTCCAGCGCACCCTGCGCGGCCCGGATCAGCTGGTCGCCCTCGTGCAGCGCGGCACCCAGGATCGTGTTGTCCGGACCGCCGGCGGGCTGGCGCACCACGGCGCCGATGACCCGGTGGGTCTCGCCGTCGACGTCCTTCTTCGCGGAGAAGACGAGGTTGCCGAGCGCCGAGGTGGTGGTGCCGGTCTTGATGCCGGTGACGTCGTTGTAGCCGACCAGGCGGTTCCAGTTGTCGTGCTTGGTGCCCTTGTAGTCGACGTACGACATCATCGCCGCGACCTCGCGGAAGGCGGGCTGCTCCATGGCGGCGCGGGCGAGCTTCACCTGGTCCACGGCCGTGGACACGGTCGTGTTGTTCAGGCCCGAGGGGTCGGTGTATGTCGAGTTCTTCATGCCGAGGTCCTCGGCGGCGTCGTTCATCTTCTGCACGAACGCCTTCTCCGACCCCGCGTCCCAGCGGGCCAGCAGTCGCGCCACGTTGTTCGCGGACGCGATCAGGATGCTCTCCAGAGCCTCCCGCTGGGTGATCTTGTCGCCCTTCGTCACATCGACGGTGGACTCCTGGCCGGCGTCGGACTGGTCCTCGGCGGCCTGGTCGATCCCGATCTTCGGCCCGTCCTCACCGCTCTTCAGCGGGTGATCGCGCAGGATCACATAGGCGGTCATGACCTTGGCGACACTCGCGATCGGCACGGGCTTCTGCTCGCCGGACGAGCCGAACGTACCGATGCCCTGGACATCCAGCGCGGCCTGGCCGTCGGCCGGCCAGGGGATGTCGACCTTGCCGCCCTCGAAGGTGTAGCTGTCCTTCGCGCTGAGCTCCAGCGTGGGCGCCGGCAGCGGGCGCACGCTCTGCACGACCGCGAAGACGATCACCAGCAGCAGCGCCAGCGGCGTCCAGATCTTCACCCGCCGTACGGCCGTCCGCAGCGGGGTGTCCGGGGGCGGCGGGGTGTTCGTCAGCTCCGCCAGCATGTCCAGCGGCGGCCGCGGCGGCAACGGCTGCTGCGTGGTCCGCTCGGGGCTGACGGCGGGGACGGGGGCGGTGGCTTCGGCGGGGGCGGGCGCGGGGGCCGCCGGTGCGGCCGGCTTCCGCGTCGCCGGTTCGTCCAGCGGCTTGAGCGCGACGAACTTACTGGTCCGCTCGGCTTCCTTCTCGGGAGCGTCCTTGCCCTTGGCCGCACCCCCGATCTTCAACATCGTGGTCGGCTGATCGACGGCCGGCCGCGGCGCCTTGAACACAGCGGTGGGCTGATCGACCCGAGCCCCGGCGGAGCCGTCGTCCTCGTCTTCGTCGTCGCCCTTGCCGGACTCCGGTGCCTCACCGGTGCCTTCGCCTTCGGCGCCGGGGGAGGGGTCCTCGTCGGAGTCGTCAGCGTCGTCGGAGTCGTCGGTGGCGCGGGGGTCCTTGGGCTTGGTGACCTTGGCGTCGGTGTCTGCCGCGCTGTCGGCCTTCGACTCGGCCTTGGCGGCCTTGGCGTCGGCGTCCGGCGTGCTGTCGGTCTTCGGCTCGGCCTTCGAGTCGTCGGCGGCGCGGGGGGCCTTGGGCTTGGCGGCCTCGCCGTCGGCGTCCGCCGTGCTCTCGGTCTTCGGCTCGGCCTCGGCGTCGCTGTCCGCCGTGCTGTCCGCGTCGCTCGCCGCGCCGTCGTCCTCGGCGGGCTCACTGTCGGCGGCCTCGGACGCGGCGGTGTCCGGCTCGCTGTCGGTGTCGGCATCCGCCTCGGGGGCGTCCGCGTCCGTGGCGGAACGGTCCGCCTCGGGCTCGTCGTCCTCGTCCTGGCTCGCCTCCGAGCCCTCGGAGCCCTCCGACGCCGCCTCTGCGGCAGGGGCGTCCGCAGACCCGCCCGGGCTCTCGCCCGCGCCCTCGGCGGCCTTCTCGGGCTCCTGGTCGTCTCCGGAGCCCTTCTCGGCGCTCTCGGCGCTCTCGGCATCCTCGTCCCGGCCCTCGGCCGCGTCGGGCTTCTCATCCTCGTCCGCGTCCGCCGACGCGACCCACGCGGCCACCGCGTCCCGCAGCCGCCCGTCACTGCCCGAGGTGTCGTCACCCTGCCCGGAGCCGGAGGCCTCCGCGTCGCCGTCGCCGTCGCCCTGCTCGGCGTCAGGCGTCGCGTCGGCGGGCTCCTTGGAGTCGGACGCGTCATCGCTCGGAGCGTCCGTCGGCTCGTCCGGGGTGCGGACGGAGAACACACGGGTCGCCGTATCGACGCCGCCGCGTGCGGAGGACTTCTCCGTGTCCCGGGACACCGGGACGCGCGGGTCGCGGGGGGACTCCGCGGACGCCTCGCTCCTGGCCTCCGGAACCGGACTCGCGCTCCCCGACGTCTTCTGTTCCGACGACTCGCGCTGCTTCGACCTGTCGGGGGACTCGCCCGCCACCGATGCCTCCTCCTCGCGCCGCACTCCCCGCGTACGCGTAACGAACCGTGAACCGCCGCCGTGACACCGCTCCCCGGCGCTGTCCGAACCATGTACCAGTGTCCTGTGTACGGGTCGAACCCATCCGGTAGACGAGAACGACATACCTACTGGTTCCACTACGAACCGGTCACGCACCCTCGACAGACCAATGTGAGAGGGGTCACCCTGTCTTTCATCCACGCGGGGAGGCATGGATGGGCAGGAGCCGCAGAACACTTCCGGAGGAGCTTCTGCTGCTGGCATTGGACCCGACCACGGGTACCACTGCACAGCCGCAGTCGCTCGACCTCGGTCTGGCCGGAGCACAGCTAGTAGAGCTGGCGCTGGCCGGACGGATAGCCCCAGACGGGGATCGTATCGCCGTGGTGGCACCACGGCCGACTGGAGATCCGACACTGGACTGCGCATTGGAGTTGCTGCGAAGGCGTGGCGCTCCCGTGCGGGCCGTCCACTGGATCGGCGGGCCACGATTGGGGCTGCGCCAGACCTACCTCTCGCATCTGGAGCGATGCGGCATGGTGCATGCCGTGGCGGGCCAGATGTGCGGAGTGCTGCCGACGACTCGCTACCAGGCGACGGACACCGAGATCAGCCGGGAGATCAGGGCCAGGCTGGACTCCGCGATCCGCACCGGCGTACCGCCGGACCCGCGGACCGCCGCGCTCGCCGCACTGGCACACGCGGTCGGCCTCGGCAAGCACCTGTATCCGGGGAACGAGGGACGTTCGTCCCGGTCCCGGCTGCGGGACCTGATCAGGCACGACCCCATGGGCGGCCTCGTCGCGCACGCCGTGATGGACGTCCAGAACGGCGTGGCCGCGCAGCCGCGCCGCAACCCGGCACCGCCCGGCCGCCAGGCCGCCGGCGGAGCCAGGTCCGCACCGGAACCCGCCCGCGGTGTTCCGATGCAGCCGCACCGCGCGAGCATGGCCCGCGTCCCGGCCCACTGAGCCGCGCCGCACCACGAGCACCACGCCGCACCCACGACCCGGTCACGGGAGCCGCTGTCCGAGCGGGGCGGGGAGAGCACACACTCTCCCCGCCCCGCTCGGCGTGCCTGTCCGAACTGGCGTGTACCCGTCGCATATCCACCGTTTCCCAGCGGTAGGAAGCACCTTGGTGGCAGTCTGCTCAACAGCAGATACGCAAAGTAGAGGCACGCAGCCGGAGGTGCACGTTCCCGTGGCGTCCAATGTCAATCCCACCGTCAGGCGGCGCCGGCTGGGCCAGGAGCTCCGCAGGCTCCGCGAGCTCAAGGGCATGACGGCCGAAGAGGTCGCCGAGCGGCTGCTGGTGTCGCAGTCGAAGATCAGCAGGCTCGAGAACGGCCGGCGCAGCATCAGCCAGCGAGACGTGCGCGATCTGTGCGGCGTGTACGAGGTGGAGGACCAGCGCATCGTCGACTCGCTGATGCAGATGGCCAAGGACTCCCGGCAGCAGGGCTGGTGGCACGCCTTCGGGGACATCCCCTACAGCGTCTACATCGGCCTGGAGACGGACGCCGAGTCGCTCAGGGTCTACGAACCGCAGATCATCACCGGCCTGTTGCAGACGCGCGCGTACGCCGAGGCCATCATCCGGGGCGGCTCGCCCGAGGCGTCGGAGGCGGACAACGACAAGCGCGTCGAGGTCCGGCTGCGCCGGCAGGGACGTATCACCGCCGAGACGGACCCGCTGCGTTCACCTGCGTTCATGGGTGGTCGGCCACCTTCGTGGCAGCGCCCTCAGGTCTGGTCTGAACGGACCTGCCAAAGCTCAGGAGCCGTCAAACGGTCAACCAGTTCCATGTCGTCCCGAAAGGCCCAATAGCCATGGGACTTTACACCTCTCCTCAGGCCTCGCGAATGGCGAATCCCGCCATGGCGGCTTCGGCTTGCCTCTCGCAGGATTGAGGATGCCGTTCGCATCGGCGCACCTTGTCGGGGTCCCGAAATACCCAGACTACCCGGGAAAGGAAGGGTAGATACCGGCTTTCCGGAAGATGGAAGGTGCTCCTATGTGGCGGAACTGCTCGGACTGCCAAGGGCTCTTTTATGCTGGCTACTATGGCGACCAAGAGGATTACGACATGGGGAAGTGCCCGGAGAGCGGGATGCATCAACCTGCAGGGGCGCAGTTCACGCTAGGTGAGATATCGCTGCCGTTTGTCCCCTTCCAGGAGAATTGGCGGCGATGCATCTACTGTTACGTTCTCTATTTTTCTGGCCACCCGGATATTCCGCCGCGGTACGGGGAGGATGGCATCTGTCCGGCACGCCCCGGCCACGGGCACGTTCACGGTGACCCTGCGCCCAACTACAGACTGGTTCACGGTCTGGGTGACGGCGACCACCTTCAGAGCAATTGGCGTAATTGCTGGAAATGTCAGGCGCTATTCTTTGGTGGTTTCATGTCCAACTCGGTGTGCCCGGCAGATGGGGATAATCATTACAGCCCCGTAAGTCTCGACAGTACGCTTAATTTCTGTCTTCCCTATCCGATGAAACCACGCATTGCTGGAGAGAATATAGGCAGCTCTAACATTCGGATCCGTGGAAAGGATTTCACCATGGAGGGGGATGTGCATATTGCGTGGGCAATCTTCAGAAACCCTGCCGATCCGGTGGTGTACCGCGAAGATAGCTTCGGGCTTGAACGTGGATGGTTCGACTTCGAATACACCTTCCACATACCGGAAGCGGGCTGGGAGTCTGTCAATGTGCGCGCTTGGGACACGAACAGTGGTGATACGCCAGCCAATGGGCTGTCGATCAATCACTGAGCAGGTCATTCCGTTAGGACCTCTAACTGAAACCCGGTCGTTGAGATCTTATTGCCTTATGTTGCGACGTGCAGGGCCTAGGTTGAGGTCGGCGGAGCGGCTTTGGGCTGGAGCTGCTTTGGCGCGAGTGATCATGGCCCCGTAAGCTTCCGGCGCGTCGGGCAGTCTGTTGACCTGCCCGCTAAAGCACGACGTTGGGGCCATGATCTTCGAGGCTCGCGCCAAAGTGGCTGCCTAAAGCCGTGGAGCCGACCGCCCCAGCCACGACGTACCCCTTCTCTGGCATCAGGTGGCTGACTGCTGTGCGCGCGGCACGGACGCCGGCCGGGCTGGAGCGGGGCGGAGACAGGAGCGCAGGCCCGGCCGGGGGCCGGGCCGCGCGCGGCGAGCGGAGCGAGCCGACTTGAACCAGTAGAGAAGGTTGTAACTCAGGCTGTGGCGTG
Organism: Streptomyces sp. CRCS-T-1; assembly: GCF_024442335.1. Lineage (NCBI taxonomy): Bacteria > Bacillati > Actinomycetota > Actinomycetes > Kitasatosporales > Streptomycetaceae > Streptomyces > Streptomyces sp. CRCS-T-1. The sequence continues at coordinate 4,795,348 of NZ_CP101651.1, forward strand.
GGCTTGAAGTTGGGTGCGCACGCGGGAAGTTCGCGGATCCGGCGGTGAGCGAGGGGGATGCGGAGCATTGGCCGGATCGTCCAGGCGGTGCGGGGTACGGCGTGTGTGATGGGGCAGGGCTCGGATGCCAGGGGGCGCTTGTCGTCTTGGCTTGCTGCTCGTAGAGCCATGCCCATGCTTCGTGGCGTGGCCCGGGCATCTGTGACGGTCCCCTTGGGCTCGAGGGCGTGAGGGGGCGCCTGTCGTTGTGTGGGGGGTTGGTGTTACTCGCCCATGGTGCTGCGCAGCCAGTCCAGCGGGTCCATCTCAAGGAGCTGGTCGGCGAGTTCGTTGGCCGTCTTCGTGGTGAGCCGAGCGCGGCTGTTGTCGATCCAGCGTTGGGCGAGTTCGTAGCCCTGGGCTTTGTACTCGATGCCCTGGAGCATGCACTCGAGCTTGTCGGCGTCGCGGGCGCAGATTGCTTCGGGGGATTCGCGGGCTTCGTACTCGGTGATCAGTTCTCGGACGGTGGCGGCGAGGATCTCGGGCATGCCCTTGACCTGGTCGGCGGTGACGGCCTGTGGGTCGGCCTCGCCGGCGTACTTCTTCGCGAGGTGGTTGACGTCGCCGGTGCGGGTTTCCTGGGAGTCGTGCCAGACCGCCAGGAAGGCGGCGCGGGCGGGGTCCGCGCCTTCCAGCTTGGCGATGACGGAGGCGATCAGTGAGGTGCGCCAGGAGTGCTCGGCGACGCTCTCCGGATCGCGTACGCCGGCCATCCACCAGCCGGTGCGCTTGGACTGCTTGAGCGTTCCCGCTTCGAACAGGAACCGCGCGACCTGGGCCAGCTCTTCTGCCACGGTTGAGTCCCCTCTCACGCCTCAGCGAGGCGGATCGCGTACCTGATGCTGTCCAGTTCACGGCGGGCGCGAGCGGACAGTTCCCGGCTATCCAACATCACGGGTAGCCGGTCGTTCAGGGCCCGGGTCGCAGCGCCTGATTTCAAGAGGTTCGGTCTGATGGCGAGCAGGGTCCACAGGGTGTGGATGTTCAGGTCGACGTACCCGTGGTGGGGCGCCAGCCCGTGGGCCAGGTGGGACAGCAGTTTGTCTCCGGGCCAGGGCCCGGGGGTGGGCGAGGCGATGAAGTCGTCGGACAGTTCGAGGTGTTGGTACTCGCCGATCCAGTAGGCCCAGTAGTTCAGGTTCGCTGCCTCGCCGTGGTCGTCGTCGATGAGGACCGTGTCGATGAAGTGGCCCATGCGGTCACGGTCGCCCTGCCGCGCGGCGACCGCCGCAACAGAGCGGGCGTTGAGCCAGTCGATGAGCCGGCCTCTGGGCCGTTCGGTGGCTTGCTGGTGGGTGAGCCATTCGGAGGTGTCGGACTGGTCGTCGTAGCCGGACAGGTACAGCGCTTGGCGTCGCAGCAGGAATTGTTCTTCGCCTCGGGCTTGCTCTGCGGTGTCCCGCATTCGTGCGAAGAATCGGCGCCGGTCGGTGGCCGGTAATTCGGGGGCCGACGGTACGGGGCCGCGGCGGGGAGGGGTGGGCAGATCGCGGATGGTCTGAGGTGGCACCCGTGTGAGCGGCCAGGCGAGGACCTCGACGAGGTCGCGTTGCATGACCCAGGCTCCCAGTGAGCTTTCTTCGGGCGGTGTTTCCTCGTCCAGGGCGCTCGTCAGGAGGACGTCGGCCTCGATGGCTCTTTCCAGGGCCTGCAAGAGGGATGGCGAGGTTCCCATCCGCATCAGCCGGCGGCGGTGTACGAGCATCTGCCCCAACGGCACCGCGGTCAGCGGCCTGCGTCCCGACTCCCAGCCCGCGATCGTGTCCGGCGACACCTTCAACTGCTCGGCGACGACCTCCTGTGTGTGGCCGATCTGCTCTCGGATGACGCGGAACGCGTAGCCGGAGATGACCCCGATCCGGGGTCGTGAAGGCCTACCCCTACTGCCGGTCCGGGTTTCTCCCGAGCCTGGCGGCATCACGCCCACCTCTCCCCTCGCGACCCCTCTGCGTACCCGTACCGCCAGTCACTTCAGCCGCTGATCAGGGCTCTCTACCGTCCAGGTAGCCAATCAACTACTGAGCGTATAGGGAAGGTGCTGCCGTGGAATCCGATTCGGTCGCGCGTACCGATCGAGGAGCAGGCCCGTGGGGAGCGATCAGTGTGCTGCCACATGTTGAGCACGAGCCCGGCGTGCTCGTACCCCAAGCTGCGGACCGGCATTCGGCGACAGTGCTCTGGTTGCTGTCGACGCTGCCTGCGCCGAGTCGCGACCGGGCCAGGTTGGAGTGGCAGGAGCACAAGGTCGCGATGCTGCCCCTGGGCACGCTCTTCTCCGCCGCGCGGATCCCCGGTCAGCTCGTGGCCGCCCTGACAGGCTGCACCGAGACAGCTGAATTGGACGCGTTCATGGACCAGGCTCTCGGCGGTGGTCCGGTCATTTGCGATCCGCGGCACTTCCGGTACTACGCACTCGTGCCTGCCGACATGCCGAAGGCGTGGCAGCGGGCGGCCGACGCCTGGCGTGCGATGGGCGTGGAACTGCTTGGGCTCGGCAGCTACCTCGGGGTGCCGCAGGTGGACGCTGTGGGAGGCGCCCGGGCATGTGCCTCGTACTGGTCGGTGCCGATGGGATCGGCCGCGACGCTGTGTGCCCCGCTCGCCGTCGCCCGGCTGATCGTCGCCGGGCGGCGCAGTACTGACCCGGGGGAGGGAGTGTGAGTGATACCGCGTGCGAGCCGCTCGCAGATTTCCCTCAAGTCACGCCCAAGCAGGCCGCCTTCGTGCGCTTCGCCGATCACTGCATTGCCTGCCCGACGTGTCGTGCCATGGACGACGACGGGGCCAACCTGAACCTCCCCTGTGCGGAGCAGGACCGGCTGCGCGAGGAGTACCGCAAGGCGGCCCGCGCCGTCGGTCCAGGAGGAGACCGGTGAACAGGGCCAAGAGGGCGGTGGAGCGGAGGCTGCCACTCCCCGAGCCGGAGCCCGTGAGCGGCTGTCCGGAGTGCCAACGGTTTGCCAGAGAGCGGGAGGCCGCCAGGGCGGAGAGTGACCTGTCGCGTGTCTCCGACTGCAACGTGCGGATCCGCCGCCATCCTCATGGACCGCGCGGGGCGGGCCGCAGCGGTTAGCCCCCGGGTGCCTGTATGCCGCCGCGTCGGCACCGGGTAGCACTCCTACCTGACCCGCGCCACCGGCCGGCGCCAGCAACAGGCATCCCCCGCGGCTCGTCCCGGAGATCCCTCGCTGCACGAGCCGCTCACCTTGCCGACTCCGCTAGGTCTGCGCCGATGACGTAGGCGGCCTGGGTCAGTGTCGAGCAAGGGTGAGGCACCGGTTCGAAACCACATGAGCCCTCACCGACAGCTACGGCAGCGTGCCTCGGCCTCGTGGCCTGTCGCGTGGATTCCCTGTGACAGTCGATCACGAGTCGGGCCCCCGTTCGAATGGAACGAGGGCCCGTAACTCTCTGACCTGCTACGCAGTCTGTGCCCCCGGCAGGATTCGAACCTGCGACACCCGCTTTAGGAGAGCGGCTGGGAGACCGTACCAGTGACCTGGGGCTTCATTACCCGATGCGGTGGCTGCTAACTCGACCGTGAGGCTTTACTTGACCGAGGTTGACCGCTGCATCTGGCACGGTCGTGGCACGAACCGCAGCCGACGACAGTCAGCCACGAAGGCGGGTGCGCCGACCGACCACGCACGCGTGTGCCTCGCTGCCCCCACCGGCATCAGCCACGCTACCGGTGCCGTCGACAGAGCAAGCCGTGACCGCCGACGCATGGAAACGGTACTTGAGCCCTAACTTGGGAAACTTTGGTCTTCTTGGCAGTTGCTGGACTAGCTGAATTCTCCGCTAGTTCCCATGAGTCCCATTAGAACTTGGCACCCCGAGTCAGTCGATGCGTCCGCCTTCGACACAGAGGACGGCCACCCAACCCGTCTTTCCGTCCCACCTCACCTTGACCCAGTCATTTCCGGAAGGACCCCCAGACCAGCACTTGTATGAGCCGCCGCTGTTATTCCGCGTGCACGGGGTCGTGGTGCAAGGAATCTTGGCGCGAGGGTCGGTAATGGTGTGGAGTAGGGTCGACGAGGTGCTGGCAGTCTTTCGGATGCTGAAGTAGTGGCCATCCTTCATCCACACTCCGGCTTGATCGGCCGAGGCCGTGGAACTCATGGAGATGACGAGTCCCATCGAGGCCAATCCGACGGCCGTAAGTCGCTTTATGGCCAGTGGTGTTCGCATGTTATCCCCCAGCAGGACTAGGTCTTTGGTCGCTGGCGATCATACAATCTAAGTGGTTGTGTGCCTCGATGGGCATCGGCCAAGACTGGCCGGATTCAAGCGGTGGTGAGGCCTGGCTGGTCACTATCACTCGCCCACGAAACTCCTCATACGCCCCCGGTCGAACTCCCACCGGCATCGACACGGTCGCCGCCGCCAACGCGACCGTGCGTGGCAATCGGTCCGGCTAGGGGGTTGTTCGACCGGTGCCGACAACAAGTCAGATCGCTGGCAGGCGCTGGCCCCGGCCGAAATGTGCACGAGTGGCTCATGCTCGACGCGGGGCCTGGACAGGGGCCCACCCGATCCGCCTCGACGGCCACCGCACCGAGTACGACGTCGACACGACGACCGGCGAGATCGGCAACGTCCTCCACC